>NZ_JABAEB010000009.1 GCF_012584455.1 Shewanella oncorhynchi | reverse complement strand
TCTGCGACGGCTGTCGGCACATCGGTTTGCGTGCCATCATCTGTCACATTCGCCACCGATGGCGAACCGTTGCCCGTCACTGTCGCAGGTGTATCATCCGTCTGCGTCGCAACTGGCGTTGTGGTTTTCGTTGTTGTACCTGCTAAAGGCCTAGGTACATCGGATCCCGTCGCACGATCGCGTTCATCAATAACCAATGATTCACTATTAGGAATAACAGCATACGCTGTAGAACCATCTTTCCCTTTTATTTCGACCATTTGAGCACATGCATCATCCCCGCTTAGAAGTAAATTGAATAAGGTTACCAACTGCGGATCTGCTTGCTCTTGGCACTGAGATATTAACGTCTTTAATCGCTCTTGACGCTCCTTAACTGGCGTCTCGACAACAATGACTTCTGCAGCATCAGCAAAGGGCAAAGTCACCCGTCCGATCGATGTTGCATCAGTTGTTTGCGTGCCGATATTATTAACACTCGACTCGTTAGGGGTCTTAACCTGATCTTCTGAAACCAGATTTATGTCAGGATCCTTGCGAGAGTTAATAAAGACATACCAACTGTTATGAAAGTTATTAACGTTATTAAAACAGTTATTAAAGGTATCTCCCCGTCCGGCATCTTTGTCCGTCACATCTTCTGTATGCTTAGGTTCCGGTAGATCGGCCAGGGGAGGCAAATGAAAAGGACGCTTAGTTGGTAAATCTTTGGGAGCATCAACTTTAGGCGGCTCCAACGGGGCTTTTTTCTTCTCTTTATCGCCAGCGACAAATTGTGAGCCACCATACATAGCTATCGCAGATGCATTACCATACATCACCACAAATACCGTCGGTAATAAACTAAATCCTAAGGTGAAGGGAGCTAACACAGTACCAATTGTTACGGCACCGGCGATAGCAGCTAAATGAAACTTAGCCTTCTTATCTGTGCTCACTCTATTTGATTTTTTAGTGTTTTCTTTAATCTTTTTAGGCTTAGCTTTAGAATGAGGCTCTTCCGTCTCCAAAATACTAGAGGCAATAGATACACTCTCTGGAGTTTGAGGTTCCGCAGATCTAAGTGTTGGAGCTCTAACGTCCAATAAAGAGGTAGATCGTGCTATATTCCTAGGTAGAGCCTCACAGTCTAAACGTGATAACTCTGGCATAGAAGTACTACGAGTCAACGCTGGATTAAGTGCCATATTAAAATCTCATCTTTTCAAATAAATTAATGCTTAACCGTCTTACATTATCTTCGGAATAATCTTGCTCAGCTATTGTGAGAGTAAGAAATCCATCAACACGAATAAATACACCTTTTGAGGCCATTTCAAATTGTAAAATAAGATCAATAACGGCCTCCAAGTTAACGAGATGTATTAACTGGAAAAAAGGAAAAACTGGCAGCAATAGATTGTCTGGGTAATCTCTAAAAATAACACTCTCATTTTTTTCGAGGCGCTGTAAAAATTGTTGAATGTAGTCACACGTTCTAGGTTTCATTTACTTTGGACAAACCAATACAAGGTCATTATTAGTTAACGACAATATTTCTTCAACACTAAGACTAGTTTTAAACATAGTACAAGATGCCATCAGAACTAACGTTTTCGGCAATGAAGATAAACTAGTTTTCAAATAGTTAACATCAATATTGAGTGTGTCCACTTTTAACAATGCAGATATGTTGAAATCTCCTATAATAAGTTGGCAACTCATTAACAGAGGCAACTCATCTATATCCATCTCAGGATATGACTTAAACGCTAATCCATACTGGCTTAAGACTTGAGTGATTACATAGGATAAGTAATTCTGTTCGAGATGGTTCACATCTAAACCGAGCAACCTGCCTGCTTCGCATAAAGAAACATATAGTTCAGCCTCGATACCAACATGCTTTAAGCTGAGTAATATGAAATCCTGCTGCTGAAATCGATGACATACAGCCCCCACATCAACTCTAATCTCTTGATTATTAAAAGTTGTCCCAGCAATCTGATTAACTGCTCGGTACATTGCTGGTTTCATCTCATATTTTGGCATGAGAGTGACGCACTCTTGTTTCATATATTTCACCGATTCCTAGATAACAGTGCTAATACATCCATACTCATTTTAAAATCTATATCATCGATCCAATCACGTATTCCAGCAGGTGTTTTGCAAACAAAGTCATAAAGCTGTTGATAAGCATCTTTCGAAGTCACCTCTTCAAAATCAACACTTTGTACTAATGTTAAAATAAAGGTAATTTTATGAAATTGACTATCTAGTATCCCTTCTACCACAATCGCTTTAACTGTTGTTTCAGAATAATCGCGCAACATAGCAAACCATTCGATTACCGCTTGTTTATCGGCATATATCTCCACATCAGATAATCTATTCCAACTAAGCCGTTCTGACTTAGCCTTTAATAACTGATAAGGATCAAGTGTTTTACCCTGTAAATGACAATGCGAGATACGAATATGGCGATTATTTTTAGGCATTTATACTTTACTCTTGAATATAGTAACGGCGGCATAAAGCCAATAATGACAGTAAACCATCTAAATTATGTTCATAAGCGACAAGTTGCTGCACCGTGCTGCTATTCGCATCCATATTCCCTGCGGAGGACTTAACATCTGCAATATATTTTTTAAGTTGCTTTCTTAACGTTAATGGATATAAGTGCTCACAGTGCTCTGCCGCATGTAATATCCAAAGTTGAGCATCATTTAATGATTTAACATCGAGTAAATTATCAGAGAAACCTTGCCAATCGCGTAACGCCTTGAGCTGATAGCTATTAAGCTGTCGAGCAAATTGCCTTTGCTGATCCAATGTTAAATTTTTACGTTTAACCCGGAACAGACGAGGATATTTTTTAGTTCGCTTGTCGACTTGCTTTATATCTTTTACTCGGCGAGGCTGGCGGTGGTCACCAGCCTTTTGAGTTCGGTTAATATCCGAAATTTTTTCGGTGCGTTGTGTCACGGCAAAAGAAACGGGTCGAAGCATAGTTAATCAGAGCGAGCTTAGGCTCGCTCTGCTCCGTATTATCGGTTAGTCACTAAACTCGCTTTCGCTACAGCTTCAAGGATCTCATTTAACTTCACCGCTTCAGCAGTCAGATCTTGAATATATTGATCAAGCTGAGCATCAAACTTCTCTTTCAAGTCTTTGCTCGCTTGAGTCTCTTCTTGTACTTTCACCTGTTCAGCATTTTGAATTTCGTTTGCATTGCCAACCATACCATCAGCCATTCCACCCATTTGAGTGACAGAGTTGTACTTGGCAGTACGCTGCTGCTGAAGATTAGCACTGTATTGATTAAGCTCTTTTGCTGTTAGATCTGAGACTTTAGGAGACTTATCAACATTAGTGACTTTACCAGACTCAAGATCCGTCGTTTTTAATAACTTGACTCCTCCTGTATCCGCAGCCCCTCGGTCGCCCATTTTGGATAAGTGTTTATCCTTCAGCGTTTTAGTTTGGCCAATTCGAACAGTTGCTGCAGTTGTCATTCCCATGTTAACCACAGATGACGCTAAGGTAATACCGAAGCGTAATTTGGCATCTTGAGATTTATCTTGCGCGAGCATAGTCGCCAACTCTGACGTAGCAACAGCTTCACCAATGCGATTCTTCATCACTTGAGCGCGAACCTGTTGAGACGACTCGATAATTTGTGCTAAAAGTGCCAGTAAATCAGCCATTGATACCGAGCCTTTGTTGGCCTCTTTCAATGAGTTTTCATAACTGCCCCATGCTTTTTGATCTATCGGCTTGAAATTATTAACAGAAGAAGTCTCTTCAGATTTTGTCGATGGTAGCGACAGTGCACTCATTTGTACTAAATTCATAAATTAACTTCCTCTTACATATTGATTGAAATAATCTTGTCGTTGTATTCGCGCTGATCACTATTAACTTTAAAAAGTGATTCAAAAGCATGGCTTACCGCACGCAACGCCTGATTAAGCATGGTCAAGATTTGCTGGATACGTGTTTCCAACTCCTCTTGGTTTGCTTTAGCAATTTCAAGATCTTTTGTAATGTCGGCAGACTTAATCGCGTAACCGCTACTCACGACTGAAGTTGCATTTGAAGTAACCGAACTTGCTTGAGCAATCTTTGAGGTCAGCTTTTCGCCACCACTTGCAAATGACTTAATCTTATCGAGCAAAGGCTGAATCAACTTCATAACTTTGTTGACCATACCCTGAATTTTTGTCGATATAGTGCTGAATGACTTCAATGTTTTAACTGCGTCGACAGCTTTATCAACCATAGTTGCTACTTTTGCAGCCCCACTCGCAACGGCCTTACCCGCAGTCGCCATCATGTTCCCTGGATTGAAACTGACCACCATACTGATAATGCCAATAGCAATCTCTAATCCCATTGATACATAGCCCCTGATCTCTTCAGAGACACCTGCGGCTTCCATAATCTTATCGACAATTTTAGGCAATACGATCGAAGCAATCATGAAACCAATCATCACTGCAGCCATAACAGGATTGAATGGCGCCATTATAATTGCCGCAAGAAAACCTAATCCCATAGCAATCTTGCCCCAAATGCCTTGGCTCTTTTGGGCTTGCTTCTGTTCTTCAATCTGCGCCATACGCTCTTTAAGCGCATCGATCTGAGCATTTTTTTGAATATCTATCAGTGTTTTTTTCGCTTCAGAGTTTTCTTTACCGGTACCAGAAAACGCTTCAGCGGCCAATTTCATACTCTCTTGCACCATACGCCAGAGCTGACTATCGGACACACCAATCGTATTGCCTGGTAAAGGTTGATTCGGCCTAGCCGATTCTGTCGCAGCTGTACTTTGGCGTTGAACACTCTGGCTCTGTTCATCGACAGTGCCAATAATGCTTGGCGCAGCGACGGTAATCATGAATGTACTCATAGTTATTTCCTTTCATGTGACGATACTGGGAATAGATGCGCACTCACTATCAGAGTTACTGAAGTGAGCTTGCACATCTAAATTCTCGCGATGCGAGCGGCATGTTCCCAGTGCTACCATGCCCTTCTATTTGCTACTAGCATCACCATTTAGATATTACGGGCGACGGCTAACTGTTCATCCCGACAAATTTGTAACCAATACTTAAGGGTCTGCTGGATCATTTTGACTTGATCGCCGATACGGTTAATTTCTTTAATATCTTCATCAGTAAGTTGTCTGGGTGAGAAGTTCTTATAAAGATCCGTTAAATATTGAGCCTGAATCGTCCCGTCATAATCGAAGGCCTGAGTCACTCCTGGTGGCAAAGGCTTACTGGTGTCCGACGAATTCTGCCAACCAGGACACTTAGCACTAAATAAGTACGCCATCGCATCCATACTGGCTAATTTAGTGAGTAAATTATCAACCTCTGCTTTACTGCCATTGAGAATGGTCTCGACCTCGGCTGCCGATACTGTTTGATCACCATTTAACGCGCTCAGCAACACAATTCTTGCCATAGGGCTAATATCGTTAAGGCCGCTGGTGATCCAGCCGCCGGCATTGGGATCGTTATACACAGATGAGGTAAAGCGACGCGATAACTCTGTGGGCGTCGTCGATGAAATATTGCCGCCACTCATAGCTGACATAGCTTGGTAAGCAATGCTATCCGTTGGAATTTTCCCCCCCTGAATCGCACTATTCAGAGTACTCCAAACATTATTGACCTTCGCCCCCAATTGCTCAGGGGTAAAATTCCAATTGGTATGACTGCCACTACCAGTTTTTTCCAGTAGAGTCCCCAATTCATTCAAGAAGTTAGCGTCTTCTAAACCGTACTCTTTACTATTACTCAACACATCGAGCAGCACCAGTTGGAACATGTTCTCGTACTCAATTCCGTTAATCCCGCCCTCTTTCATAGCAGTAAACATCTGCATAATGGCGGCCTCGAATGCAGGTTTTCCACCACTGGTCCACTTATTAACGATGTCTAATTGACTTCCATAGGCTTCAATGCTTCCCGCCAAAGCAGAGGCTATCGCGCTTTCAGAGCTCAGGCCAACCATTGAACGTACAATGTCTTTCTGATGGGCAGCAAAAGTAGCAAGTGTCTGAAATGGAGATGGCTCACTCTTAGTAAATGGCAGAGCTTTATTTAATTTTTCTTCTTGCTGGGAGGCAGACTTAATTGACTGTTCAATATCATTTAGATTTTTTTTATCGGCATCAGTCAAAGATGAACTTTTTTGTTCAAAATCTAGCGTATCTGATAATGCTCGTGAATTATTTACTATCATTTATAAGTCTCTACAATTTAATAATCCTGTATCCTCTTGATGGTACAGGTTGGGAGTGTACTCACACAGAACAGCTAAATGTGTGAGTCATGAAATTGGCTTTTATCTTAAGAAAAAATCAAGAAGGAAATAGCAGCCCCTACCATTAATTAAAAATTTAAATGAGAAAGCATTACTCACTTTTATCTAAAAAATAGAAAAACAAAAATGTATCACATTAATTTTAAGCATAAAATGCACTCATCAAATAATCAGCGGAAATTAAAAATCATAAAAGTCAATACTGATAGCGAAATTACTCTTGATTTTTAAATATTCCTAGCAAATGCCATGAGTTCATCACGGCAGATCTGGATCCAGTACTTAAGGGTCTGCTGGATCATTTTTACTTGATCGCCGATACGGTTAATTTCTTTAATATCTTCATCGGTTAACTCGCGTGGTGGAAAGTCGGTATACATATCTTTAAAATAACCGGCATCCAATCCAACACCATTCCAATCAATCACCTTATGACCATTTTGATCAACTTCACGCCAACCGTTATCCACCCCGTGACCATCATTTTTAAAGAGGAAATCCATAGCAGATGTATAGCTTTCGCCCGGTGTATTATTTTTAATAAAGTCATTCAATTCACCCACTGACCCAGTGAGAAATAAATTTATCGTATCTTGCGTGACGTCAGGATACTTATTTAAATAGGCAGCCATTAGCGCCATACGTAACATAGGCGAGACACCTGCATCACTTGGATATCCAGCATCACCAATAAACGAATATTTATTTTCAAAATTATTTTTAAAGTGATTGACTAACGCAGACGGTGCACCTTGTTTATCTTTTAAGAATGTCAGTACTTCATTACACAGGCTGTCTTTCGGAGCATTTTTCAACATAAAGTCAAAGATAGCGGTACTTTTATCTGCGAATTTCTGACCATTCCAGCCCTCATGATATCCATGTGAACCAGAACCCGTGCTCTCTAAATAATGCATCATGTCTTCCATCATCTCTGGCGTGAGAGCTGGAAAGTCAGCTGAGTGTGAAATGTAATCCATAATGGCTAGCTGAAATAAATCTTCAATTTCGTTACCAGTGATACCATCTTTCAGAAAACCGTCGAACATTTCCCTCATCGCACTTTCGAACATCGGTAGACCACCAGTTGTCCAACCTTGTATATGTGCTAATTGCTTACCATAGGCTTCAATGCTTCCCGCCAAAGCAGAGGCGATCGCGCTTTCAGAGCTCAGGCCAACCATAGAGCGTACAACTTCTTTCTGATGGGCAGCAAAAGTAGCAAGTGTCTGAAATGGAGATGGCTCACTCTTAGTAAATGGCAGAGCTTTATTTAATTTTTCTTCTTGCTGGGAGGCAGACTTAATTAACTTTTCTATATCATTTAGATTTTTTTTATCGGCATCAGTCAAAGATGAACTTTTTTGTTCAAAATTTAGCGCATCTGATAACACTCGTGCATTATTTACTATCATTTATAGAGTCTCTACAATTTAATAATCCTGTATCCTCTTGATGGTACAGGTTAGGAGCGCAATCACACAGAACAGCTAAATGTGTGAGTCATAAAATTAGCTTATATTTCAAGAAAAATCTTAGATTCGAATAGTTGTTTCATATTGACTCTGCAATATTATCTATAATTAAGGTAAATACGGGCTCAGCTGCGACTTAAGATAATGATATCGTTGCAGATAGAAATCATTTAAATTATCTTCTTTTACAATAAGCCAGGTAACACTAGCCTCGGTATATTCATTTAACTTATAATGACACAAAGAAATATTAAGAATAGTTTCATCTAGATCATTAGTCGGGAAAGTCTTTAATATGTTTAGCACTTCCAAAGCTTTTTTAAATTGCCCTTTTTCCAAAAAAATTGCAGCTAGGCATCCTGGGCCTCGATGATCATACGGATTTAAACCAACATAGGCAGAAAAAACAATCTCAGCTTCCTTAAATTGGAAGTCAGTATAAAACTTAACCCCTAATTCATAAATTGATTTTAGCTGAGTTATTGTGATTTTCTTCGACTTGCGCATAGATGCAATATCTTTTTCAATGACTGTGCCACTCAATAGTTCAAAAAAGTCATCACAGGTTTCACCGGGGCGTATTATATTTTTTTTCATATAAATTCAATCCAATTTTAACGGTTATTTTACACGCCGCTGAGTTCGATATCTGTATCTTTGGCTACTTGTAAGATAAAGGCATCAAGTCTAGTAGAAGATTTTACTGCTAATATAGATTCTGGTAGTGATATACCTAGCCTTAAAGCCCAAATGATGGCATGACGAGGATTGTGAATAGCTAATAATGCAACACCAAGTTTTTCGGGGCACATGTTTTTTGACTCATTAGAATCGAGTTTAATTCCCAGTGTTCTTGACCAGAGATATTGTCTTTGATTTAGAGATTGCTTACTCAGCAGCCAAGAGCGATCACTCGCGTCATCTTTCCGCGCTTGGGATATTACTACGCTACCCAATACTTTTACTAAAGCAGTAATTTTAGAACGTCTAGGTGTAAACCATACCTGTACCTCACTCTCGGTTAGTGATGTGAGCACACTATATTGATCCGGGGAAAGTCGCCGATTGACCAGTAAATAATGTAAGTAAGTTTGATGAAGTTTTTTATACTTTTTCATTACCCGTATTCTGAAAAAAATAACTGACAGTTAATGTATCCAACTCTGAAACTAAGCCTTTCAAAAAACGCTCAATATTCAACTTATTTTCACGTTCAATTTCATCAAAGCTAAAAATAATAACCGAGACTCGCTTATTTTTTTCCCCAGTGACTATGACACTGCTCCGTAGCACATTGGGAATAACACTAATTTTGTTATATATTTCGCGACTCTCAAGCAAGTTTCCCTTCACTATCTCTAACTTACTCAAGCTAGCAAATTTTGACTCAAGCAGATCATTGAGGTCTTCTCGTTCAAAATAGAAATTGAATTTTGTTAATACTTCTCTCGCCTGAGCTAAGTTATCTTTATCAACATAGACAAGATGACGATCCTTACTAATAGATAAAGAAGCGGAAACCTGATATCTGGCGAGCAGAACAACCACTTTGTTCGCCGCATCAGCGGAATCAAAATTGGCGACTTCTACTCTGCCCTGATCATTACATCCAAAGAGTACAAGAAAAACGATCCAGTACAGTTTTTTCATCACTGGGCCTTCATGACATCATTTATTGCAGTAGCAGACTTCGAAGCAATTTTAGTTACTGTTTCCTGATACATGCTGTAATGAAATACCGATTGCTGTAAGGCTAACGTATCCTGCAAGGTAATCGTTTTGCCATCATTTATCTTCTGTAAATTATTCATAATCTCTTGAAAACCTTCACCAATATTATTAAAGGTATCTTCAAATACAGAAGGTTGTATCGCTTGTACATTAAGATCTACCATTTTCCAAACAACTCTTTAAATCAATACGCTTCACAATGTTTGATATTTAACCGCTGCTATCGTTAGCAAGCAAATGAACAAACTGGAATCAAAGTGAAAAAATACGAGTAAAAAATTTACTTTTAAATTCATTATCTTATTGAAAATATATCCGTCTTATTAATCAAACACCTAACCCTTGATGCTCAAAATACAAACAAGACGGCTTAGCGATAGCATCATTTAGATGATTAGAATTCTTTCCTTACAGTGCTGGCTTTTACCCATTTGGATACATTACCTGTCGTCTTATCAAAATCAGCATCCAAACATCGAGCTTGCGAAACATACTCGCTTCCACGACTAATACCCAATCCGTGATAACCGAATACGCGCGCTTTAGGAAAGTACTTATCGGCTTCGGTTTTTGCACTATTGGCCAAAGGTTCAACACCTTTTTTTCTCTGGACAATGTCATTTGTCTGTTTAAAAGATTGCAACGTCTCCCTGTCAGCACTCTCACACGCCGTCATTTTTATTTTTACATCAGCGTTAGCTTTCTGCCTTACAAGACTATGTATTTCACACATGACATTATCTATCGATTTACTTGCACTGCCACACTTTACTGTTTCGTATAAATGTGGTCGACCAGCTTCACCATGACCAATGACATAAATATTCTTAATACTATTATCCGGTAAGGATTTGGGGTCAATAACCTCGAGCTGATTAAGTGATTGGTATTCACCGAGCCTTTTTATTTCTGATGGGAAAGCAGCATGCACATCTTTAATTCCAATAGTTTTAATATAAGAGGTCATTTTATTTTCATACACGGCACCATCTTTCAGTCTGCCGGAAAATTCTGTTGATTTAACATCACTGATTGTTGACTTCAATGCACCTCTATTTAACATCGAGCAAATCATAGGTAACGGCTGCTTTCCATTAAGTACTCTTGCTGTATTTATTCCAATAGCTTGAATTACCATATCTTCATTGTTAAATGGGCTATAGATAACACCATTAGGTAAATTACGAACCTGTTTTATGTTCGTTTTCAAGTCACTTAACAATTTTTCCGACGTCAAATTCTGACTCACATTTGACATAGAGGGCAATGGAGAGATAGATGATATTGGCATATAAACCTTAAAATTATTTTATGAGGAATTTAATAAATATACTAATATTTTATGTAGCTTAATGATTAAACCTTAATATAAGCCACCATGTTATTGAATAGTTTCAGCTTACCGGCCAACACTCGCTCTACATTAGCGATATCTGCGGAAAACTCTGTCACTACTGTTAACTTTTCCTTCTTTATATTGAAGAAAACGTCTTCGTCAGACATGAGACTCTCAATTATTTTAGGTGCTTTGTTTTTGAGCATGCGTTGATCGCGTAAAGGTATCTCAATAAAAGTTTGCAATGTTCTATCATTAATATAAATAAATATCTCTTCTCCGCCATTAAGTTCAATCGCGATAGGATCATCTCCCTCAATACGAGATAATAAGCTTGGTGACACATTAAAATCATCTACGAGCGTTTTATAAACAATTTCTCTTAGTTTTTTCATAATACCTTCCGTTTAAAAGTTAATATTTTAATTATTCAATGTTAGAGTTGCCCAAAAAGCAGATGGAATTGATCATAAATCCCACCACCAACTTGTGTAAGCAAAACGATAAATACAACTAATTTCGCCGCCATAGGTAAGCCTGGATCTTGCACACTAAACACAGTTTGCAACAGACCGACAATAACTCCCGTGATGACAAAACTAAGCGAAAAAATAATAATCGCACTCTTGAGAATGTCTAAGCATGCCGCTGTGACATCAATGACGGTCATAATAATCCTCAAGAAAGTTAGTCACTTTGTTATCCTCAAACTGGAATACGTAGTACTTATTGCGAAAAAATACTCGATAGGTGTTCAATTGCACGTATTGAGTAAAATACTCGGGGGCGATTTGGTAATGCAGCATCAACGAAGACAATACAGGTTGAACAGTCATGGCTGTATTCACAGTTCCAATTGCCGCGTGTTTAGAACCTAGACTTGGTAATTCCATGCGAGTTGCTAATACTGAAGATTTTTCCTCAATAGACACCATATTTACTTGCTGGCCTCCCTCCTTTACTTCTAAATTTGAATTAAATACTACAGAAGCTTTAATAATAGGGTCTTCTTTCTTCTCTTCGGCAGATAAGCCCTTATTAGCATTCGATTCTCGCTGCACTCGAGCCAAAATAGATAAAGGTGAGTGAGCAACTTTTAATTCTGATTGCTTTTGAAGATTCGCTCCAGACTCACGCCCCATAACAGTAGGCGGCTGACTTATTAGTGGCGACTTAATTGCTGACGACTGAGTAGATTGAGGCACTACCGCAATAGGCTGAGGTGGTGTCGTCAGTGAACGCCCAGCCTGTTCTGAATTCACAACTGGTTGCACTGAGTTCAACGACTTGCCAACGGGCATTGTTGGCACTTGAGGATTGACGACTGACTCTCGTCCCATAACGGCTGCGGGCTGGCTTATTAGTAGCGACTTGATTGGCAACGACTGGGTAGGTTGAGATACCGTCGCAATAGGCTGAGGTGGTGTTGTCAGTGAACGCCCAACCTGTTCTGAATTCACAACTGATTGCGCTGAGTTCAACGATTTGCCAACAGGCGTTATTGACACTTGAGCATTCACGGCTGACTCACTCCCCATAACTGTAGCGTGCTGACTTATTAGTGGCGACTTGATTGCTGACGACTGAGCAGGTTGAGATGCAGTCGCAATAAACTGAGGAGGTGTCGTCGGTGAACGCCCGGCCAGTTCTGAATTCACAACTGGTTGCGCTGCGTTCAACGATTTGCCAACGGGCGTTGTTGACACTTGGGCATGCACGGCTGACTCACGTCTCATAACAGCATTGGGCTGGCTTATTAGTGGCGACTTGATTAGTGACGACTGAGCAGGTTGATATGCAGTCGCAATAGGCTGAGGTGGTGTCATCAGTGAACGCCCAACCAGTTCTGAATTCACAACTAGTTGCGCTGAGTTCAGCGACTTGCCAACGGACATTGTTGAGGCTTGGGGATTGACAATTAACTCACGTCCCACGCCAGCAGCTAGCTGACTTATTGGTGACGAATTGATTGGTGACGGCTGAGTAGAATTAGGCACTGTCGCAATAGGCTGAGGTGGTGTCGTCATTGAGCGCCCTGCCTGTTCTAAACTCACAACTGGTCGCGTTGAGTTCAACGATTTGCCAAGAGGCATTGTTGACACTTGAGGATTAACGACTGACTCTCGTCCCATAACAGCAGCGGGCTGGCTTATTAGTGGCGACTTGATTGGCAACGACTGAGTAGATTTAGGCACTGTCGCAGTAGGCTGAGGTGGTGTTGTCAGTGAACGCCCAACCTGTTCTGAATTCACAACTGATTGCGCTGAGTTCAACGACTTGCCAACGGACATTGTTGACACTTGAGGAGTGACGACTGACTCACGTCCCATACCAGCAGCCGGCTGACTTATTGGTGACGAATCGATTGGTGACGACTGAGTAGATTTAAGCGCTGTCGCAATAGGCTGAGATGGTGTCGTCATTATTGGAAGCGCGGTCTTATCCGTCCCCGCTGCTGTCTGTATGTCCAACGGCTTACCGACGGGCGTAATTGACGGTGACACTAAGGCATTCACTGCAGACTCACCAATGTTGTTCACTTTTAACTGGGATTGATCATGAGTCGCTACTAATATTGCACTTATCCCTCTATGCCTAGGTTGTTGCAAGTTCGCCTCATTTGACAATGGCTCATGGATCTCTGATTTAGGACGACGGCCCACTGCATCAGACGAGTGGATTCTGACTGTTTTACTCGCCGAGAATATATGCTGCCGAAGTGGTGCATGAGCAGCGACAGGTACAACATGCCCCCAAATAAAACTCTCTTCATGTTCAGCCTCATGAGTCTCAATGGCCTCCTTTTCACCATCAAATGTTGATGCATCATGAGAAGATGCCTGCCGTTTTGATAGATTCAAAAGCTGTTCGAATTCGCTCTCAACTGGGCTCAAACAGGCTATTTGAGCAACTGGGGCAAGTTTTTCCATCTTTGTCATTTTGTCACTCATCTCTTAACTGTTCTTGGATCTCAGCTAAAGCATCTTTTCGTTTTTCTTGCCTTCGCTTTTCAACGATAACGAGGGCAATCTCAGCCGCTAATTCATTAGCATTTTGCTGGGTAACAGACACATCGAAGAATAAAGACTCTATATGGGACTTCACACTCTCTCTTCGCTGAAATAAACGAGAAAGCCCATTAAATTCATCCTTAACAACGAGGCTTTTTAACCTTTGTTGTTCATTAGCGATTGATGCCCATGAAGCCTCTATCGAATCCAATAGCTCTTGATGCCTCAAATTTAGTTTAGCTAACTTGCGTTGTTGCTTACCGATCCTGATGTCAACAACATCAATAAGTTGACCAAATTCGGTCCATTGCTTGGAGGGTTTCTTCATACTCAACCCCATCATAACCTTGCTTCAAAAATTCCATGATATATGGGAAGCGCTCTATCGCTTCGTCGGTCGCCAAATCGTTACCTTTCTCGTACTCGCCGACTCGGATTAACAATTCAACATTAAAATAGCGATACACCATATCTTTGAACTTTTCAGAAAGACTTACATATTGAGGATCCTGAACTTTATTTTGTAGACGGCTCTTGCTCTTTAGTACATCAATAGCAGGATAACGGCCAGTAGAAGCAATTGTCGTTGAGTAGACCAAATGTCCATCAATCAGTGACTTAACTTCATGTGCAATAGGATCTTCATCAATTTCTTTTTCAATCAATACCGTAAAAATTCCAGTCACTGAGCCATGAATAGAGTTACCACAATTCTCTACCAGTCGTGACAGTGCCAAAGAGACTCCGATCGGAATTCCGCCCTCGATGGGAGTACCATCTAACATGGCTTGTGCACGTGCAAAACGTGTCAATGAATCGAAATAGAGCACCACTTTCTTGCCCTGAGCCATGTAATGCCGAGCAATAGATACAGCGACTAAACCCGATCTCACTTTCTCCAACGGATTTGCTTCGGATGTAGACACTATAGTGATCGATTTTTGAATCACAGCAGGACCAATCTCCCCCTCCAAAAACTCAACCACCTCCCTTGCACGCTCACCAATCATGGCGAAAATCACCACATCGGCATCCATGTTATTTGCCATGATCGAAACCGTAGTAGTTTTGCCAGCACCTGCGGGGGCAAATAGGCCCAAACGCTGCCCTACTCCAATGGTGAATAAGCCATCAATAATTTTAATTTTTGTTGGAAAAACAGTGTCGATTGGTGCGCGAATATTAAGCGGTATAGGCTTATCGATAATGGGTAGATCATAGTAATCACCCTCACCGCCCAAATATTGTTCACCATACAATGACTCGCCATAGCAATTAATGACCTTACCAATAAGAGCGGTTTCATTCAGCGGGAAACAGAAGCGCCGCGGGGTAATTTCAACTTTACTTCCCCGTTGAATAGCACCAGGCTGAAGCAACTTAATTTCTACTCTTTTACCAGTAATTTTCATTATCTCACCACGAATACGCTCATTAGCGACTGTGATAATGAAGCACTCCTGCCCCACAAAAGTATTTATACTGACATGACAAATCACTGTATCTTGATAAGATTCTTTAACCTTAAAAAAATGTTTGATCATGACTAGATAACCTTAAATGACACTGATACGTAACGTTTATATTTACGTTTAGTTTCCTTCTTACTCTTAAATAATTCACCTAACCAAGGAATACTTGAAAGGATAGGGACACCACTCTCGACACTATCAGTCACTGTATTGTCAAATCCTCCAAGAATAACGGTCTGCCCTGGTTCAATATAGACTTCTGATGTCAAAGATTGAGAGTTAACTCTAGGCGCCTGAGTCGCTCCGCCTTCTGTCTTATCATCACTCAGTGACTCTTCTATATAGCTAAATTTCGCCTGCACTTTTCCTGATGGCAATAAACGGCCAGTGACATACAAACTATTTTCGGCCTCAATTTTTTGAGTTGATACTTGCTTATCAGATATAAGTACAACTGTAGCCGTTTCTTTTTTACCAAAATGCCCTTGCTGGTTCTCTAAGACTAAGAGATTAGTTTCATATACTCCTCTAGCCATATTATTAGTATACAAAGCTTGAAAATTTTTGAAAAAATCTACTGTATCCGTAAAGGGTGGAACGATAATATCGTACAGACCTCGACTGCCATTCAACCATGAACTATTAACACCTAGTGCTTCAGTTCGTTCTACCGAAACATCATAAACCCGAAGGAAAAATAGCAACTGCTGCCGTTTAACATCAATAAGAGTGGCAATACGCTTAGCTAACTGGATCTCCTCAGGGGTACCACGAACTAGCAATGCATTACTTCCAGGTAATACCTGGACTTTAGAGGTAAACTCATCCTCTTCAAGCTGTTGTTTATCATTTTGGTTAAGTTTTAGTTTATAAGCGCGCTTAACCATTTCTCCATCGCTAATATTCTCAAACTGACCAATTTTCTCAATTGCCGATGAGATTAAAGACTGCGCACCAGGAAAAATAACATTACCGTCATATGAATCAATTTGGCGATCCATAACAGATATATAATCAAACTCGATCCGTGCCAATTCCAAATTATTACCATTCTCTAAAAACTGATTTTTATCAATCATATTAGAGTAGACAACAACGTCATTAACAAACTTACGTGTTCCTGAAATAAAGATAGAGTTGCCACTGCCCACGAGTTCAATTTTCGTCGTATTATTGGCTCTGAACGTACTCTTTAATTCTTTAAGCAGGCTAGCTGGCGTAATATTTCTGGGTTTAAATGCATGATTTATATAAGCCTGACCAGAGTGAACTGTTAGTGTCCCACCATATACATACCAATCAAAATCATAAACATCAGAAAGCTGGTCCAACAAATCGAGACCGTCACCAGAGAGTGTTTGAGTAATAGGCTGTTTAGCCTTTTTTTCTTCAATATCATCAACTAACTTTAGCTGCATATCCTTAGCTATTGCCGCCAAGGCGCCTTTCAAATCGATATCAGACTGCTTAATAAATACCTTTGCCTGACAAGTAAATGCCGTAAACAAAAGGAAAATAAGTAAGATTCTAGACTTCATCAAGTATCTCCTTCATACGTTCCTGACTAACTTTCATTTGTCTGATACTTTGATTAATAATGGCTTGCTCTACTATTTTCATCGTAAACTCTTCTTCAGTAACATAATCATTTTGCTTACTAGCGTGTACTTTTACTTGGCTATCGGAAAATTGTTCACTTAAATGTACTTCACCAGCAGCTTTGAGTTCTGACTCAAACTGAAGGGCATCCCTTTCTGAAGTGGTTTTAATTTGCTGACTATTCAATGTGACATTCAATAAATTAATGTTACTCATACCCTGCCTTTTTCATTATTTGTTTAAAAACATAAAACTGATCTTGTAACAGCCATAGGTTAAGAATAATAATCATGGTGATAGCTTTAATATCTGCTGTTGTACTAATAGATAAAGAAGCTTTTTTGAAAAAAAGGTCAACATAGCCACAACAAATAGTAATACACAACAACAGAACCATGTATTTACCAGTCACCATAGCCATCATAGTTAAGCTATCAGTGATGTAAAAATACAAAGTATCAAAACCAACATTAGCACCTTGTTCAATATTCTCTGAGATCACCGCCAGCAAAGGTCTAAAAACCACACCAGAGTCCAAGGCATACATCAAAAACATCAAAGAGCTAATCTTAGATAGCGCTTCAGACTCATCAGTAAAACGTTTATCTTGTACAGACTGTTCGTTAAGCAATAATAACTGTTGTATAACACTGCCAACCATACCACTGAGCCAATAAGGTACAGATGAAAACATAGCAAAAATAATAACGCTTAATACCCAAAAAGGAGTTGGAATATTTCCTAAATCACTAGAATCTATAACAATTGCAAGTCCAACAGCAATAGCAAGTGCCGTCGAATTATCAAGATAAAGACGTGTTGGATTATAAATTTTTAAAAATAAAAATAATCCTGCAAATAACAGCCAGTTAGGAAATAAAAGCATGTCCATATCACTGGAGTGCTCTAAATAAAATAGTCCAACTATCAGAAAAATAAAATACTGCGAGTTTTACAGGTGTCGATATTACCGTCGGTGATAACATAGTCATACCTACACCACTGAGAATCACGGCAATTAAAAAATCAATACTCACAAATATCATGTATAGCTTTAGGCCAAACTCGAAACCTTGATACAAATCTAAAATCAGATTACCAAGAAAATATTTTAGTGTATCACTCCCTGAGTCAAAATTAAGTGGAATGTCAATAATGCCAGTTAGTTCATTAGTTTTACGCTGCGCCCTCGCCAACAGTTCAGGGAAAAACTCAAATACATTGCTGACCAGATAATACATAGTCACTTGTTCTGGCTTTTTATCCTCAAATAGGGAGGATGATTGCAAGACGTCAGGGTCTATTCCGCCATTAATCTGCTCAATAAAATATGGCTTAACCCTCTCTAATCCGGGTTTTATATCAGGCCAAATACTATTAAGCGCCATTAATGCCGCAAGTAAATTCACTACTATTGTAGGTGGAATTTGTTGTGTACCCACCGCATTTTTAATGATGTTAAGTACAATATTATATTTAACATATCCAGAGAAACAGATAAAGAATACGGTAGACAACAAGATCAGAGTCAGGAGCAAAATTAAATTTGCTCCTGAAAATGCATTATCTGGATTCAATAATTGCAACATCTATAGCACTCTCTATTGCCCATAATGCATTATAAAATTAAAGTTAAATATTTCTTGCCGCTGCAGAAATAGAGTCTTTAATTGATTTTAATGTAGTTGTTGAGGTTTGAGCGGTAATGCTTTGATCTGCCATTAACTGTTGTAGCGATAAAGAATCAGATGCACTCAAAATAAGCGTACCATCTTTATCTGGTGTGAATTTTCCATCTTTATCAACACTTCCAGTATGATCGGTAATGAATGTACTGACCTTATCGTCGGCATTATTAACTAAACCGCCAAAAACACCACTTATATACCCAGTTGATAATTGTTGAGCCATTTAATACATCCCTAGTTATTCATACGTTTATTTCTAATGCTTAACATGCCTACTTATACTTAACATGCCTACTTAATTGTACATACATACACAAACCTCTAGATAGCTCTAGAATGCGCAAAATATAAGCCATCTGCACCAGGCCAAGCCAGTGAAAACTTCTGATAAAAAACGGAAAAAGCTCATTAAAAGCACAATCAGCTAATGTATTAATTTATCCTTGGCGCTTTGCGCGTCTATTGAACACGGCCAAAAACCACTGATTAATATGGTTTTTTAAAAAATCAAATTACCGTAAATCACAATGACCTGTATCTTCTGAACCTTTAAGCTGTAAGCCGCGCCGAACATTCTGCATAGATATTATCTCTTCCCATACATTTAAGTTAAATCAAGCTGCATGACTTATAGTCATTTATATGTTGAGTCGACAATTTAAACTCATAAGACTTGCATGGTAACCTTTGCCTTAATATTTCATAAACAATCTTACAATTATATCTAACTAAATATACTAATATTCACTATAAATATTGCAATTAAAATTTTAGGTGTCTATGTCTCTTGTTCCAATTTCAATACGATCTAATCTTGGATTAAGTGTTTCATCGATCGAATTGAGTAATCTTGAAAATATAGATGTGAAAAGCATTAATAAAGTCGACATTTCTCGGTTAGACAAAACATTATTAGTAACAAAAAAGCCTGTTAAACGGGAAAAAGTTATAATATTGAAGGATAAAATTAGTGATGCAAAATATGGTCGAATTTTTGATGTAAAGCGAGAAGAAACAAAAAATGAAGTATCAACACTTAGTACTAAAGGATTAACGAAAAGTGTATTAAAAGCATTCAATAAAGATAAACGGCTTGCAAGCATCATTCATAAGACTAATGATAAAACAATTGGCCAATCTGCTATCATTAGAGATTTCCAGCTCGTAGGGGTTAAGCTGACCACTCTCCCTAGCAGTTATCGAGAATTATTTGAATTCATAAGAGCAAGCTTCTCAGATAATAGTGTGGTTGATGGCATTTTCAAAAAATATGAAAATCGTGGTCAACTTGATGAAGCTTTAAAACCTAACGCGACTAAAAAAATTCTCTCGATACTTTTTTCATTACCACAAAATCAACAACTGCTTGCCAATCATTTCGGTGGATGTCTTGATGTCACTTGGGATCAATCGAGCATACTGAAGAATATTCAAGTAGGTAAAGATGGGCTATGTTCAACGCTCGCCATAAAATGGTGTGCTGACAAACATCAGGGTGTTCACTTTTTTAATGATATGGACACAAAAGAGGGTTTAGAAGAAGTTGTTAACCTAAAAATAAACAAAGAAGTAGCATCATATTTGCAATCTAGTGGGTTAGCTGTCTCGGAAAATGAAACAAACCTTAATATAAAAAAGGCAGGTTTCCATTTATTGGGTCTTTCTCCCAAAAATAAAGGTTATGGACATGAAGTCGCAGCATTTATCGACGACCAAGCGAAACAGTACAAATATTTCGATCCTAATCTTGGAGAGTTTTCTTTTTCAACGTCAGAAAAAATGAAGTCATTTATTCTGACTTCATCGACCAGAATATATACAGACTTAAAGCTGGATCAAGACTTAATATTAACTGCAGTTGAAGAAAATAATTAGCATAGCTCCGAAAATTTCTCTGATTTCCCAGTAAAATCCACTTTTCAAAGAAGGAGGTCGTCATTGCGACCTCCACTATCTGCAACTCTTAATGGAGAAATATTAAGCTAGCCTTTTTCACTTCAATTGGTTGCTCGCAGCTTTATAGTGAGGATATTGAGTAACCATTCACTTCCCGACCATTTTTGTCCAGCCGTTTAACACTAACCAATACCCAATGACTATTCAAATTAATGAGTTTTATTTATTATAATCAACATAACGTTGACCATAATAATAAGGACCATGTTGTTGCTTAAACTCACGAACCTCCCTAGAGCGTTCGCTATTGCTCCTCGTTAATCCTATCTGTTTTGCATCAATAGGCAGATAGTCATATCTTCCATGTGAATTTTTGACTTTCATAAAATTATCAGGCTTTACATCAAAAGGTCTAAAACCTGCTTGTTCCATCATAACCAGCACTGAATATGGAATTTTTTCATGATTATCTAGATGCTTTGCACCTGGTATTTTTTGAAAAGTAAACACTCTTACTCGTGGAGAGCCACATACTCTATCATCCCTCATAGTAATAAGGTCATTGTTCGCAAAAATTGCATACTTACCATCATAGAAATTATGATTACGATATACATCATTTACTCTTAAGTCGGCATTAGTTAACGCTCCCCACGTACTATCTTGTTTAAAGATCTTATACCCTCTCCCTGTTTTTTTATCGATAAATACTTCTCGATTTGTCCCCTCAAATTTTTCATATTTTCCCGCCTTAGCCTCCTCTTTTAATTGAGATATTGTTTCTGGATGACGGATGTTTATTGAGTCAACATGACTTGACAGTGCTAGATGCAATGGCAGAACTTCATGCTGCAGTTGTGGCTTCAACCTTGGTCTTGGTAGTAGTAGTTTTTGTGGTGTAGCTAGCTTAGCTAAAAATGTGGCTATTACTTCCCTTTTTTGTATATTCAGGCTCCTTATCAAAGTTTGCTTTAAGCGTAAAATATCCACATTACGAACACTTTTTACATCCAACTTTTTTAATTCACTCGATGATATATTTAACCCAAGCTTTTCTCGAAGGGAAGGAATTATAATAAGTGACATATACACCTCTAAATTTGTTGATGAAAAGCACACCATCTTCCACGAAGAATGCAATCAATGACTATGCAAAATATACATTAATATTATTCTCATACTACAAATGGCTTTAGTTTATAAATATAAAAACATTAACCACATCTTAAATAACATCTGCAATAAAAAACCACTTTTAAAAGTGGTTTTTTATTAACACTGAGACATTGTGATATCAATTAATGCCAGAGACAAACTCATTACCTACGATAAGTCGTTGCCATCAAGTCTGTGATTTTTTTATCTGCATCAGAAATGGCACTCTTTAAACTACTATACATTTCATCATGCTTCATAATTTTATCATTTTTATCCAATACACCTTTATTTATTAGCATATTGGCTATATATGCCCCCTGTATCACTTCAGGTAAACTATGATGCACAGGCTGCTTTACGCTATCACCAACTAAGTGGTCTAAGCATACATCAAGCACTTGTTCGAAATTAAATGTAGCATTGGTGGCACGACAGAGTTTAGCTGTCTGAATGGTATAATGCAGAGCATTTCCAGATACACCTGCAGTGAAACCCTCCATATCAGGACGGCTGAAATTATCCATATTGAGGTTTACAGCTAAATCAAGTATATCTTGGCCTAACGTATCGATATTATTTTGATACACTTTTTCGTTAGGCTTAAAATCAAAATGTAACCCCCCAGAAGCTAAAATCCCCTCATTAAATAAGCCACTTTTACTTTTACTGGAATCGACAGGGTCCCGCATAATACCTTGCAAGGCACCACCAAAAAGCTGACCTAAATCAACTGGCTCACCTTTTTCACTCATAAATGCGTTTAATGCATAGGTTTCATGGAGCTTAGCGCTTGGTCTATCTAAAAGGCTGCTAGGAAAGCCAAAATTCTCAACTAATATCTTATTATTTCTTGCTTCAGTTTCATTTTTAACAACCGCAGCATCACCAGGAAACTCTAACACTAAATTTTCTGGTTTCAAGAGTTTGTTTGTATAAAGGTTATTACCTTGAGTGTCCTTCAATGCATCTTTAGTTAATTTTTCAAATAAGTGTTTCTCTTCACTTTCATTCAATTTTTCATTTTTTGATAATTTGTCTCTGATTGTGTTCAAACGTTCAGATAACTCACTTTGATTAGAATTCATAAACCCATCAAAACATACTGATAACCGTGAAAAGATCTCTGCTTTATGCACTAGTGTAAATTGATCAGATGTCACTTTGACAGGCTTACTTTGATCGCATTGAAGAAAGTTTTTCACATATACCTTCTTCCCACTTAGATCTACATCATCTGTTGCCGTATTAAGAATATTAGTTAAACTAGATGCCATTGCATCGAGAGCCCGTTCAGAAGCAGTACTTTTACCATTTATTAATTTATTTTTAATTAAAGAAGAAAAAATTTCACTGCCGCTTTTTAGTTCTACTTTTACTTTTTGGTAAGGTTTTGGACTCAACAATTTACTTAAAGAAACAATGGGATCTTTATTCTCAATGTGGGAAATTTTTTTGACATCTAAATCAATATTTTTTTTATCCATGATTTCAGATGTTTCAGTCTGTCCGCATGCAGCTAGTTTGTTTAATGAAAGCATAATATCTCCTAGAGGTTGAGCTTTAATTATCCATCATCCTGCACATCAATATCACCAGATTACTTATGAAAAAATCCGTAAAAAATAACTATCACCGAACGACATGTATAACAACCAACAGTCGCGCTTATACCAAGATGTAAAAGTGACTTTAAAGGAGCAAAAAAAGCCTTATCCTTGGCTCAAATCTCTGTAGAGAAGCCCATAAATTATAGAATACTAGTAGAATATTTAAGACAATCTTGCGTATGATTTCATTTCGTTTCAAGGTTGAATTTGAACGTGAAAAATTACACTAAAAATCTTTTAGATTGAATCAACTATTATTTTAAAAAACAAAAGTCAACCAATATGAATCTTGGCACGCATAAGTTTAAATTTACGTGAAATATAATTTTAAAAAAACTTATTGAAAACGACTATTGCTCCTACTGTTAACATAGATGCAAGAAGAGCAGAGAAAAAACATACCAATAAAAAATATATATTTCTCATTGGTATGTCAGTACGAATTGATAAATTTCGTTCGATTGAATATGGAGAAACATTGATATTACTTAAGGATTCTTTACGACTCTGCTTAATATTCTTTATCTCAAAAATCGGATATTCCTCTTCAATTAAAACGCCTGAAACACTTTCATCCAGAATCAGTATATAACCTTCTTTAGAAATGGTTTTTATTTCGCACGCTAAGTTATCAAATTGCGCAAGAGATTTTCTTAAATTAGAAATGGCTTTGGTCAATGATGTTTCACTCACGAAAACCTTACCCCAAACTTTTTCTTGTATATACTCCTTACCTACAACTTCATTTACATGATCACATAGTAGTTTTAATATTACACCCTCACGTCCACCTATGCTAACTACATTATCCTCAGTGCTAACCTGTCTTTTAAGCACATCAAAAACCATCTGATTTCCTAACGCATAGTTTCTTGCCATTGCTATTCCTCCTAAGAATTACTCGTTCATCACAAAATTAACTCAGAGTTACATTGTGGTCTTTTTTTCAGAATAAAGTAATAAAAAATCGCCAAAAAAAGATGAATTAACCAGAAAAAAATCGAAAAAAACACACTCAAAAAACAAGGTGCGGACCTTTTGCAGCTTTGAAAACAATGGAAAAACAAACGAAACCAAATGTATCAAGCTGCCGAATGTAAATACTAATTATTAAGATTACAGTACATTGTGCTGATATGCTTAGAAGGTGATAAGGAACTACGGGAACCCCAGAGAATATAACTAACAAAAACCTAAATATTCATACTTTAAAATATGACACACTTTATTATACTCACCTTAATTATTTTAAATTAAAAATTTACCTTTAGGAAAGTTTAGTGTTGAAACTTAATTTATTAATGTGTACACATATGTTTATGTTTACAAATCTATATACATTAAGTCATAAGCCAGGCCCAAAATATCTACTTAGACCCGACTTACTATTTTTAGCTTAACTGTTAGAATAACCCAGTTTTAATTGTAATGTTTTTATTAACTCACTCTGTTTTTTGACCAAAGCCTCCTGTCCTAAAAAGGTAAAGTCTTCAAATCCAGTTTTCATATGAATCGATAGAAATCTTGATATATCTGCTTTAAGACTGTCGGCTCCATGGATGTTTTCCATGAATTGCTTTTCCAATTTTGCCTGCGCATCTTTACCATTCTTAGTAGCGAATCCTTCCATAAAAGGCATTTCTGTAAGAACTTTGAGTGCTGACTGACGGTAATTGCTACCTAGTAAATTCAATTTTTCTTCATTTGTCGTCAGTTGATTGGCTGTGCGACGAGCCCCATCTAAAATGGCTTCCCCTTTTTTCATCTCAATGGCGCCACGGCTACTATCCGAGCGGAAAAGCCGTGTTTTTCCTGAATCGAGGCGACTCATCGTTTCAGTGGCAACACCTTTACGCTGCGTCTGGAAAGGCTGATCAGACACAACATCGGCTCGCTTCCATAGATCAGGAAAACGTTTCACTTCGGCCCAATAACTTGAAATCGATTTAGACTGCCCGTTCATTGCCGCCTCTAACGCATCAATATCCGCATACTGCCCATATTGATCGAGTAAAATGCCTTCCCAATTAACCTCCATAGCATTGACAACATAATCACTAATTTGTTGGCAGAGCAACTCTCTATTAGCTTGATTCATATTGGGCGCTGTTTTAAGTAATTCATCAGAGTAGAGTTCATCCATGGGCTCATTTTTTGTTGCAGGTGCCTGAACATCGTCATTTTTGATTCCAGTAACTGCTTTTTTAAGGTTGTTTTTATTGAAACCTGTAATTGCATTTAGCAAAGCGTCCTTTCCTCCACCTGACGGCGCAACCACGTCACTTGCCATCGCACCTACTGGCAGGATCGGAGCCGGTGGCGGCAAAGGTGGCGGTGGCGGTGGCAATGTACCACTTGCCATAGTTAATGCGACAGGAGGCTGAATATCTCCTTGCACTGTGGATGGTGCAGTACTTTGGCTGGATAAAACCATCCGAGCGTCTTGCATTTTTTTCAATACTTCTTGTAAAAATGAAGTATCGGCATTGGGCGTCACAGGTCGCGCTTTCTGATCTGCCGTTACCGATCGCAACTCAACGCCATCACGAATCGCTTGCATTAATGACAGTCTAGAATCCGCATTTTGCTTCGGCGCTGTAACTGCCATTTTGGCAACTTGGGCTGGTTTGGCTAACTGAAGCGGTTTATTCGCAACTGACTTTTCTTTGCCATTCTTCGAGCGAGATTTAAGACGGATAGATTGAAACAGCGATAAAAAACGCTTTTTTATACTAGGCCTATTACTCACCTGCTTAATCTCGAGTTTATCAGTTGCGGCGTTACTGACGCCCTCACTCTTGATATCTGATGAAGGTGGATTGATGATGTGATTGGAAATTGGCATCCGGTACTCCTCTGGTCATAGGCTCACTAATGTTATAAATGTGTGAGCAATTAACTATCTACTCCATCACTATATAAATAAGTAGAAGAGGGACACACAGACTTTGTCTGAAATATTCTGAGTAAAAGTGGAATGACTTAATCACTCTGTTTATTTAGACAAGTAAAAGTAATCACTAGTTAGTTAAAAATTAGGATTGTGCAAGTAAATTAATCATTTTTTATTCATCATTTGCCATTAACCATTAATAAAATTTTCATTTATTTTAGTATTAATATTCCATTCAGAGATTTGATAATGCCGATTCATACAAGCAATTATTCTAATTTTTCCAGCTATAAAAGCTACAATCAATTCGCAGCTATACCTAACACGCTCAATATCGTAAAACTTTCCCAACGTAGAGCTGATACGCTAAAGCCTGTGAAAACGATAAGTTCATTCGCAGAGATCAACAATGTCAAAAAATCTCTCCATCGAGTGAAAATCGAAGCGGCTCAGCTAATACAAAAAAGTTATCGCTCTTATCAACAAAAAAAAGCTGAAAAAGAGCTCAATACAGTAGGTATTAAATCACTCACAAATGCTAAGGCAGGACGTAGCTACTTCTATAATGCACAAACCGAATTAGTCGCAAAAACACCAACTAAGTTTCAACCTGCTGGGAAAGGAACCTTCAAACAGTTAGTACGCCAAGATAGTCAATTTGTGCAATTACATATTCATAATGACACGTTTGATATAGATAAAAATAAATACAACCAATTAGCAATGAACCAACTTAGATCGCATCCTTCAATTTGTCCTTCTATTTATGTAAACGATTCGACCATGATTGCCCATAATGGTGGCATTGAAGTAGCGCAATTAATTGAACAAGGGGACAAGATTCCCTTAATTCACTTTAAATCACTCTTAGAAGATTTATGTTCCTTACATAGCGAGGAGATATTCCTGCACGATATTAAACCTGAAAATCTAACCTATAAAGGCAGCCATGTGCATCATATTGATGTGGAAAATCTGGTCGCGGCGGATTATAACGATGGCGATAATGGTATTGTCTGCACGCCAGAGTACACCACAGCGCATTTAACAAATGCGATTTTAAACGGGGATCCACTCGCAGACCAAAACCACGATAACTACGCCATTTTATTGAGCATGATTGAAGCCACTAGCGGTGACTTCTTCCCAAATGCCCCAGTTGTAAACCCACAACGTATTTTCGGGCTCATGGGTAAGGATCTAATAAGAGCTCAAGGCTGGATACAAGAGCACATCAAGCCTGAGTACCAAGCGACAGCAGGAGCATTACTTAAGTGTCCAGGAACCAATAGCGATTCAACGCCCTTAATCGATATGATTAATTGGAAGTAAACTGTCTCAAACCGCTTGTAACAATCAATGATTGGAGCTCTATTTACATAGATAGCTCCATAACCACTTTTTATGGTTATGGAGCTAACAACGGTTCTTAGTTCTGTGATGACTTTATGAGCTGAACGTGCAAATAGTACATTCATCAAAGTATGTGTACTATTTCTATCCACTAAATCATCTCTGTGCATAATGGCTTTTAAATCACCTCTTTTACTGATGCCAATTTAGTTACAATTTCAGCTATAGCGTGAATAAACGCGAGTATTCCCATGCAATTTCATTTGCTTAGTATTAACATTGGGCAATCAATGTCAGCATTTATCGCATTCAAGTTACTAAGGTGAGCTAGTCGCCTTGGTTGAATGCGGCTATATTAGGCAGATTCGTTTTCAATTTCAGCCAGTTGGTTAATCTTAACTGTTTCTCGTCAGTAGAATAAGCACCAATCTGAGCAATTAAAGGACATCCCATGGGACAAGAAACCTCGAAAATCCTCGTCGTCGATGATGATATGCGCCTTCGAGCGTTACTCGAGCGTTACCTGATGGAGCAAGGTTATCAGGTGCGCAGCGCGGCCAATGCCGAGCAGATGGACCGCCTATTAGAACGCGAAAACTTCCATTTACTCGTGCTCGACTTGATGTTGCCCGGTGAAGATGGCCTGTCTATCTGTCGTAGGCTGCGCCAGCAAGGTAACCCCATTCCGATCGTGATGCTGACGGCCAAGGGCGATGAAGTCGACCGTATTATTGGTTTAGAGTTGGGCGCTGACGATTATCTGCCAAAACCTTTCAATCCACGGGAATTACTTGCGCGGATCAAAGCCGTGATGCGTCGCCAAACCCAAGATGTGCCCGGTGCGCCCGCCCAGCAGGAAGCACAGATTAGCTTCGGTGAGTTCTCGCTGGATTTAGCGACCCGTGAGATGTACCACGGCGACGAATCCATCGCACTCACTAGCGGTGAGTTTGCCGTACTTAAAGTGCTCGTCACCCATCCACGCGAGCCCTTGTCTCGGGATAAGTTGATGAACCTCGCCCGTGGCCGCGATTATTCGGCGCTAGAACGCTCCATCGACGTGCAAGTGTCACGTCTACGCCGCTTAATCGAAAAAGATCCCGCGAATCCTCGCTACATTCAAACGGTTTGGGGTTTAGGTTATGTGTTTGTACCCGATGGTGCTGCGCGTCGATGAGCCGCGCTGCCATCTTAATCTCCTGCGGTTATTGAGCCCACGATGAAACCTAAGTTTTGGTGGCGGTTTGTTCCTCGCAGCGCATTTAGTCAAACCGTGATGCTGATTGGTTGCCTATTACTGATCAATCAGCTGGTGTCTTACGTCACGGTCGCCGTCTATGTACTTAAGCCAAGTTACCAACAAATCAATCAGTTAATCGCTCGCCAAGTCAAATTACTGTTTGTCGACGGCATAGATATTGGCCGCGAACACTTAACCATAGTCGATGCCCTTAATGCCAAAGTCCACGACGATGGCATGAAAATCTACAATCAACAGCAAGCCCATGAAGCGGGGATTGAGCAAGCCACTTACTATGGTTTCTGGTCATCGCAGATGTCGGAATATCTTGGTGGCGATGCCGAAGTCCGCGTCACCCATGGCAGCGTATTACAAATTTGGATCCGTCCACCACAGGCGCCCTCGATTTGGATAAAAGTGCCACTTATCGGCCAAAATGTTTCAGATCTTTCGCCACTCACCCTTTATTTAATGGTGATTGGCGCACTCAGTGTCGCTGGGGGATGGTGGTTTGCTCGCCAGCAAAACCGCCCACTTAGGCGACTACAAAAAGCCGCGATTTCAGTCTCCCGCGGTGAATTTCCCGACCCCTTGCCGCTAAAAGGTTCGAGTGAAATTGTCGAAGTTACCAATGCTTTCAACCAGATGGCACACAGCATGAAGCAACTGGAGCAGGACAGAGCGCTATTGATGGCGGGGATCTCCCACGACTTGCGCACGCCACTCACCCGTATTCGCCTCGCCTCAGAGATGATGGTTGAGGAAGATCAATATCTTAAAGATGGCATAGTCAACGATATCGAAGATATGGACGCCATCATTAGCCAGTTTATTGCGTATATTCGCCAAGATCAGGAAACCAGCCGTGAGCTAGGTCAAATCAATAAACTCATTCAAGATGTCGCTCAAGCAGAAGCCAATCGCGTCGGTGAAATAGAAGTGGTGTTAACTGACTGCCCCGAAGCCCAATTCCAAGCGATTGCCATTAAACGGGTACTGAGTAATTTAGTCGAAAATGCCTTTCGCTATGGTTCAGGCTGGATCCGCATTAGCTCACAGTTCGATGGTAAACGTATCGGTTTTAGCGTTGAAGATAACGGCCCTGGGATCGACGAGTCGCAAATTACCAAATTATTTCAACCATTTACCCAAGGTGATATCGCCCGTGGTAGTGTTGGTTCTGGCCTAGGCCTCGCCATTATCAAACGGATTATCGATAGGCACCAAGGGCAAATTACCCTCTCCAACCGCGCCGAAGGCGGTTTAAAAGCCCAAGTGTGGCTGCCGCTGGAATAACGCGAGATCACATATTTGCAAATCAAATGACAACGCTGACATCCAAGTGAGCACTTGTCATATTAATGTCACCTTAAATTCATAAACTCAGCACAGTTACTGGCTCTGACCATTATGAAGATTGCAAAATGAAAATTTCAACACTGTCGCTTTCTGCTTCTGCCCTGTTGTTATTGCTCGCGGGATTGCTAGCAGCCGTAGTGCTGTGGAGCAGTGATCAGCGGCAACAAATTGAGCAGCAAACACTGACATTACAAGCTATTCAGCAGGATTTTCTCGTCGGTGTACGCCGCGATCTCGATGGCTATTTAGCCAGTGGCAACGCTAGCCAACTTGAACAAGCGAAAACCAAACTCAGCACCATTAAGAACCAGCTCACGCAGCTTAACCTCGCAGCCATGAGCGCTACCGACAATGACTTGCAAGCCAGCCTAAGCAACTTCATTCAAGATTTAGATACCAAGTACCGCGCCGCGGGTAAACTCGCTGGCAACCCTAGGCAACTGCTCGCCCACGCCGAATCTGAAATGCTCGACTATAACCGTCGTCTGGGCAGTTATGCCGATAAAGGCTTAGCCACAAATGCGGCGGTCGCCGAACAATATCTGCAATTGAGCCGCGATTTACCTTCTATCGTCTACCAACTTTCCCAACTGACCGATGGTTATCTGATCGGTAAAAATCAGCAGCTCAAGGGTATTTTAGACAGCACCAGCAAAGAGCTAAATACGTGGCACGACTCCCTCAGCGCACTGCCGTTAATCGGCGTATATGAACAGCAAGAAGCAGATGAATTTGCCCTCGGTGCCAGCGAACCGGAACAAATTGAAATCGGCGAGAGTGACCGCAGTGAACTGCTGAGTCTCGCCAATCGATATAACAAAGAAGTCGCCAATACCCACCAATTACTGCAAACAAACCAAGAGATGCAAGATCAACTCATTCAAGCGATTAGCAATGTGGAACAACAGCTTATTGGCTTAGGTGAGGCCCAGACAGCAAAGAACCAACAGCTGAAATATGAGTTACAGCTAATCCTCTACACTATGGTTTCCATCATGGCCTTGTTTGCGATTGGTTATTTAATCCTGCAGCAAAATCGCGTCGTCAAACCGCTAAAACGTCTCAACCAAGCTTTTATGAAATTAAGCGAATCGAACAGCCGCGAGCGTTTAGACATTAATCGTCGCTGCGAGACGGGCCAAATAGCAGGTCATTTCAACCAGTTACTACACAGGTTTGAACAGGAAGACGAGGCACAGCGCCAGCAAATCACTAAGGTTTCTCAATCATTAAGCCAACTGGTGGCACGCATTACTCAGCTATCACAACACACAGAGCACACCCAAACGATTGTGGCCGATACGCAAACACAGACCGAGCATATCCGCAGCCTCGCCAATGAGGTGAGCCACACTTCGGCACTTGTGGAAGACAGCGCCGCCGAAACCATGCGCCAAATGCAGTCGAGTCAAGCACAAGCCGAGGCGGTATTGAGCGCGACCGAGCAAACACAAACCGCGGTCGGTCTGTGCCATTCGTCCCTTGAAAGCCTAAATAACTCAGTGACGGATGTATCGAAAATCATTGATGTGATTGGCAATATTGCCGAGCAAACTAACTTACTCGCCCTTAATGCTGCCATCGAAGCTGCGCGGGCTGGCGAGCAAGGTCGCGGCTTTGCCGTGGTGGCCGATGAAGTGCGTAATTTAAGCCAACGCACCCAAGTGTCTTTGAATGAGATCGTGAAAATTCTGCAACAACTTACCCAATCAAATCATGCTCTCAGTGAGAGTGTCAATGGCATAGCACAGGCCACCAGCAGCCAGAAACTGCGTGCTCAAAGCCTGTGGCAAGTGGCGCAAACAGTACAAAACCAAGCAAGTGAAATGGCTAATACCGCCAAACAAGGCTCGCTAAATGCCAAAGAGCAAGTCGATTATCTCGATGAATTTGTTCGCACTATGGATAGTTTAAAAGAACAAGCGCAAACCAGTTCACAGCAGAGTGAGGTCATCGCCCAAGAAGTACAGCAGAGTGTAGAAGATATTGAAACCAGCTTGGGGATTGGGCAAAGCCAAATAAACCGTGCGGCCTAAAACCGCACGTTTATTCACTTAATTTCTCTATTTGTGTTTAATCGTCGATTCGACAATTGTGGATATTAGAGCCATCGAACTGACATTCGACATCAACCCATTTGCCTTCAAATGGCGTTAATGAAGCATCAGTCGCTTGATAGCCCCACAAGGTCTTTTGCATCACTAAACCCGACAAATCAAGCTCATTGCTTCGCACTTCAAGATCAACTTCTTTCACTAACCACTGGTTGTCTGCGAGTTCAACACCTTCTATTTGAATCCATTTTTGGTCAAGTGTCGCTAAGGTTAAACCGTCATCGAATTGAGTTCTGGCATCAATATCAAATGTAAATCCATTAATTTGTAGCTGATTATTGGTGGTCAGTGTCGCCAGACCTTCTAGCTCGAACTTTTTACCTAAGGTTGGAGGTATTCCACCATTATCATGTGATGTTTCAAATTCAACTTCTCTGGCCCATAAACCCTGCGGCATAGATTGAATATCTACATCGACTAACTTGCCTTCAACCAAGTTAGCTTGCTTGCCATCTTCAAATTGAGTATTTGTAGTGACATAGAGTCGAGTACGGGCATTAAGCTCAAACTGCGTTTTATCTTGGTTGACCCAAGTAATAGTCCCTTCTAGCTCCATATCATTAAAAGACGCCGTATCTTCCACCTCGACTTCAGAGGCCAAAAATGAAGCACCACTTTGCTGGCCTTCCACTTCAACCCATGCGCCTTCCTGTAAGCTGCCTTCTAAACGTGCGGTGGCATAATTAATCACTGCCGAACCGATATTGAATTGTTGCGTGGCCTTGTTTAATCCAGAGACACGTCCCTCTATTTCAGCAAACGCAAAATTGGGGATAAGGTTTATAGAATTAACCTGCCATTCTCCCATTACGGTTGGATAACCATTTACCGCCACCCAATCGCCTACTTTATACTGGGTCGCGTCCGCTGGTTTAACGACTAAATTAATCCCATTAACGGCAATAGTATTTTGATTAACGGAACTGATTTCACCCACGAGGCTTGGATCTAATATGACATTTTTAGCCTGTTGGCCTTCATTATCAATTTTGACCCTCATCCCCATTTGAATGGCATTAACCTCTAACGGCTGTTGACCATAGTGAATCTTAGCATTAGCGATATTTACGTTATATCCGTTGACCGTTATCGAATTATTGTCAGAAGCAATATTTGTTACTGTACCGTTAATTTTTGCGGGTAACGTGGGTTGTGGAACGATAGGATCGGGTTTAGAGGTATCTGTTGATGAATCATTACCACCGCAACCTGCCAGCAAAATGGCCGTAATACAGACTAAGAGTTTATTCATTTTCTTCCCTATTATGTCTTGTTAAATCAGTGCTGGGCATCTTAGTATGAAGATCGTCAAGCAAATGTGAAGAAATGAATTAACCTATGAAAGTATTAATTGTTGATGATAATCATGATGTTATTGAAACAATCATGGATTATTTAACCCTAGAGGGTATTATTGCCGACTGTGCATATCACGGGGAAAGTGCAATCAATTTAATTCAACAAAACCATTACGATGTCATCATAATGGATATTATGATGCCCAAATTAGACGGTATTAATACGGTCAAAAAACTGCGTGAAGAAATTTATTGTAATACACCGATTATATTTTTAACCGCCAAAGATAGTCTGCAGGATAAAATTGATTCTTTTACATCAGGTGGGGATGATTTTTTAAATAAACCTTTCGCGATGGAAGAATTATGCTTACGACTACATTCACTGCATAATCGTGGCCCACGTTTAGATGTGGGTATTTTGCGCTTCAGTGATATCAGTTTAAATTTGCAAACCCATCAAGTTACCCGTGCTGGTAAAGAAATTAAGCTCAGTAAAATTCAGCGCACCATTCTCTCACTGTTACTAAAACATGCGCCCGCTATCGTGAGTAAAGAGCAATTGGTAGATACAGTATGGGGAGATGATGCACCTTCGAGTGATTCACTTCGCAGCCACATATACAGCTTACGCAGTGCACTCGATAAAGGTTTTTCAGACTCAAAATTAGAGACTATCCATGGCCAAGGTTACCGACTTATCCCCTGAGTATTTTCCGAGTTTATATAAAAAAATCCGCCTCACTTTTTTAGTATTAACTAGCTTGATGTTTGCCATTTTTTGGAGCCTCATTTATATCGCCGAAGAACAAATTGAGAAGATTAGCCTCGAGCAAACGCTGGCCACAGAGACTCGCGAATATCTAAAGAATTATCAAAGGTTTGGTGATAAAGCACAGCTCCCCGATATCAATGAATTGAAAACATATTGGAGCAAAGAGTTTGTACCAGCTTGGCTGCAACCTTATCAAAATACCGGATTTTACGAACATCAACTGGGTGACGAAGATAAACACTTTTTAATATCCGCTCATCCTTCTGGGCAAGGGCTGTTGTATGTGGTTTATAAGGATGACGCGGACGATTTCCTTGATAGCTATGAAGATAGAATGCACATTTTGATCTCTATTATGGGGATCGGTTTGCTCCTGTTTATCATGGCGTATGGATTGTATTTTGTACGTCTGCTATCCAGTCCACTTGCTGAGATTGAAAATAAAATCAATCAACTATCACCAAAAAGACCAACATCAACACCGAGTACTTCATACCGTGAAACCCGCCAGATTGAGCAAACCCTATTAAGCAACAAAGCTAAAATTGCCGCCTACTTCACTCGGGAACAAGAATTTAGCCGTTTTGCCTCCCATGAACTACGCACGCCCATTATGGTGATCCAAGGTTCGGTAGAATTGCTCAAAAAAATCCCCAATGCGACAACCGAGGCTCAACAATTAATGGTCAAAAAAGCCATTACACGTATTGATTACGCAGGGCATCAAATGAAAACGCTCACCGAGGCCTTTTTACTTCTCGGAAAAGAAGACATTGAATCCCAGCACTACAGCCAAATTGATTTAGCACCACGCCTTGAACACATTTTAGCTGAATTGGCGCAGCACTTTGCCAAGCAAGAAATCACCTACAGCTTAACGCTTAAAGATTGCTTGAGCATCAAGGCGCCACTGAGCTTTATTGACATAGTGATAGGTAATTTAATTAAAAATGCTTTCAATTACAGTGCCGGAAACATTGAAATTACGATGCAAAGCAACCAATTATGGATACTGAATCCACTAAGCACTCAAAGTACTGATACATCAGGCTATGGCTGCGGATTAATTATTATTGAACGTATTTGCGAGCGAATGGGCTGGGCATTTTCAACCCAAAACGATGGTGCTAGCTATCAGGCTTATGTTCAGTTTATAGATAATGCCCATTAACTGAAGTTAGCTTGGATAAATGACCTCGTTTTAGCAAATTCTGAGTTGCAAACCCAATCTTCACAACCGCTTCACGCTTGTCTTGGCACTATGCTCGCAACACTGTAATAGCCATTGAGGCTGAGTTACATAAAACCATAGAAAGGACAAACAGATGAATAAAATGACTCTTACCGTTTTCGCAATGGCACTTTCATTCACGACTATGACCAGCCAAGCAGGCTTTCAACCTACAACGGGTGAACCTCAAATACAGGGTGGCTTCCAAGGGCCGAGCGCAAGACAAGTGATTCATGATGTGGTAAGCGCGCTCAATGCCAGTGATGACGCCCAAATTGAGTTAACGGGCCATATCATTTCTTCCATTGGACACGATGATTATATTTTCCGTGACGCTACGGGTGATATTAAGGTCGAAATTGATGATGATTTATGGCGCGGCAACACAGTAACACCTGAAACTCAGGTCATTATTCGTGGTGAAGTGGATAAAGATTGGTCTGAAGTGACCATAGATGCAGACAACATTCAAATCGTACAATAAATTGATTTAGTTAAAGCCAGCCAATGAATGGCTGGCTTTGGTCACATCCAAACTTCATGTCTTAAATACGCTTAGATAGCAGCCAAAACAACTTCAGCTTTACTGGCTTCAAAAACCTTTGGCTCTTCTACATTCAGTAGAGTCACTACACCATTATCGATGATCATGGCGTAACGTTGTGAACGCACGCCACCAAAACTGGCAGTATCCATCTCTAAACCTAAGGCTTTAGTAAAGCTGGCATCGCCATCGGCTAACATCATTAATTCAGAGGCATTTTGGGCTTCGCCCCACGCTTTCATAACAAAGGCATCGTTCACAGCAACACAGGCAATCAAATCCACGCCTTTCGCTTTAAATTGATCGGCTAATACCACATAGCCAGGTAAATGCGCTTCAGAACACGTTGGAGTAAAAGCACCTGGCACTGCAAACAATACGACTTTTTTACCCGCGAACAATTCGGTAACTTGGTGATTCACCATGCCATCTTTAGTCAGTTGACCTAATGTGGCCGCGGGTAATGTTTGACCTTGAGCAATCATGTCTTTCTCCATTTAGTTAAAATAACTCATCCATACTAGCCCTATTTACCGCAGATAAACACCGAGAGAAATAAGGGCGATTAGACTCGAGTTCGATTCAACCGCAGCCCCGCACACAAACTAAGACATAACAAACCTAATACTGAGAAGGCGCCGCCACTTTCCTCAACAACGATAATGTCGGGCTCTCTGTCTCGATCGCTACTCTCCAATGGCAGCGCATACAAACTATCGGTCTCATCGGCGCTAATGGTCGCAACAATATCGCTGTAACCCACTTCATACACATCAATCAACACATCATAGTGATCCGTCGCATAACCTGTGTAGAGCGTGGTCAACACTTCGTAATCGTCCTGTGTCGAATCGCCGTAAATGGTAAATACGTCTGTGGTGTAGTAATGCACCCAAGGGCCACCATCACGACTGAGATAAAGCTCGGCAAATAAATCAGCTCTTTCATTAAGATATGCACCATTGACATCAACATCGAAGGTCACGCTAAACGTTTGATAAAACCCATCGTAGTCAAAGTCTTCAAACAAACGACTGCTGGCATCAAAAATCGAAAAGCTGTGATACACAGGTGCGCGGTAGGGATCTTCACTGGTCGCACTCGAACTCGGAATCCCTTGGCTCGCATGTTTCGCTGTTACTTGCTCACGCGTCATCGGCGAGGCGCCCATAAGTTGCACTCGGTTTGTCGTCGGCGCTTTGGATGATAAGGCTGGCGCCAACGATTTAACGGCTGCAGCGGCGACTTCAGTGACATTTTTTGCGGGCGCGGCTTGTTGTAACAAAGCTAAAGCTTGTTGTAACAAAGCTAAAGCTTGTTGTTCCTGCTCAGCAGCTTGCTCGCTATTTTCTGCTTTTTTGGCAATACCAACGCTGGCTGCAGTAAATGGCGTTAAGCTTTGCGATGACTCCAGTTCGCGGGGCTGAGCGCTAGCGGCAAGGGACGCTAAAAACAGAGCTGCAATAGCCGTTGCCATAAACAGCTTAACATTAACTGTGGCTGCCATATCTTGCTTATTGAGTGTGTTCATCTTGAATATCCTATGGATAACCCGTTCAAATTGGAGCTATTAAAGTGCAATGAAGGTGAACATAAGCTGAACATCAACGCCCACTGTTCTCAGCCAGAAGATACGTTCAGCCCGAGTTCATCTGGAATGGGTAACACTCACAAAACTTAAACGATACAAGCGCGAGCATAGAGATAGACTCGCCAACAGAACTTCAGTTCTGTCACGAATAACAAAATAACTGCCAGAGTTAATTTTGAAGGAATTGTGCCAACCAATTGGCTGATCTCTATGTGTTTGTTAAGGTGATGAGGTATTCTTAGTCGACTCGATAAGTTATCCATCTCACTCATTAACTTAAGATCGCTGAACATTGCGGGTACCCGATATGAAACTTGGTTTGACCTTGGCCCTAATCACTTGCTTATCAGCCTCCTTTGGTTGCATAGCAGGTAATGATAGACATGATGATCGCAATCAGCCTCGTAACCAAGGTGCGAAGAATGAGCAGCGTCGTCTAGCGGTCAATAGCCCTGATCAAGCGGTGGCAATGGCGCAACGACAATTTCAAGGCAAAGTATTGAGCGTACAATCCAGCGGATCGGGATATCGTATTAAAATCCTCAATAATGATGGCCAAGTATTTTCTGTTTCAGTAGATGCCGCAACGGGCCGAGTCTCGAGGAACTAACGATGCGATTGTTACTAGTTGAAGATGATATAGAACTACAGACTAACTTAAAGCAACATCTCCTCGATGCCCATTACAGTATCGATGTGGCGAGTGATGGTGAAGAAGGCTTATTTCAAGCGCTCGAATACAACTATGATGCAGCAATTATCGATGTAGGTTTACCTAAACTCGATGGTATCGCCTTGATCCGTAGCGTGCGTGAACAAAAACGCGACTTTCCTATCCTGATTTTAACCGCAAGGGACAGTTGGCAAGATAAGGTTGAAGGACTCGATGCCGGTGCCGACGACTATCTGACGAAACCTTTCCATCCCCAAGAACTCATCGCACGACTAAAAGCCCTGATCCGTCGCTCCGCCGGTAAGGCCAGCCCCCTGATCTACAACGGCCCCTTTAGCCTTAACACCAGCAGTCTAGAAGTACGTAAAGGCGAAGAACTGGTTAATCTCAGTGGTTCTGAATACAAGCTATTCGAATTTTTTATGTTGCATCAAGGCGAAGTCAAATCAAAAACTGTACTCACAGAGCATATTTACGATCAGGATTTTGATTTAGATTCTAACGTCATCGAAGTCTTTATCCGCCGGTTACGCAAAAAACTCGACCCAGATAATCAATACAACTTAATTGAAACTCTGCGCGGCCAAGGTTATCGCCTAAAAGCGTTAACGTCTGGGCAAGCAACCGATGAGTAAACGCGCCATGGCGTGGCAAGTGTTGAACTCCCTAAAAGCACGCTTAGTTGCCAGCGCGCTATTATTTATCTTAGTGTTATTACCCTTGATCGGCGTTGCCTTAAACGATGCCTTTACTGAACAAGTTAAAAGCGCAACCAAGAATGAACTCAGTGCCTATGTCTATTCGATTCTCGCGGTGACTGAAGTCGAAAACAAACAAATCTCCATCCCAGAGTTAGTGTTAGAGAATCGTTTTAACCTCATTCAATCAGGGCTGTATGCCATTGCAACCACTGAAGACGCCAGCGGCAAACAAGATATAGTGTGGCATTCGCAATCTTTTATGGGGATTACGCCACCGCCACATTTTACCATCCCAGCCACGGGTCAAAGCGCATTTGAGCAAATCGAGCTCGCCGATCAACTCCATTTGATTTATAGCTTTAGTGTCAGTTTTGCCAGCCAAAATCAAAACGTGCCAGTGACAATCCACATCATTAAAGACGAGCAAGAATTTCAGCAGCAAATTGATCAGTTTAATCAACAGCTTTGGACTTGGCTGCTGATCTTAATGTTCGTCATGCTCGTGTTTCAATTAAGTTGGTTACTGTGGACGTTGCGACCTTTAGCACGCTTTACCCAAGAGTTACATTCCGTCGAGCAAGGTAAGTCGATGCAGCTAAGTAGCCAGTATCCCACTGAATTACAAGCGGTTGCTCGGCAGCTTAATATTTTGCTCAATACCGAACAAACCCAACGAAAACGCTATCGTAATGCCTTGGCAGACCTAGCCCATAGCCTCAAAACACCACTGGCGGTAATCAAGAGTCAGGCCGACTTAAGCGAATCCTCCAGTGAGCAAGTATCAGTGATCAGCCGGATCATTGGCCACCAGCTAAAACGCGCCCAAACCGCAGCGGCGGCCTCGTGGCATTTAGGTATTCGTGTCGATGAAGTCGCCGCTAAGTTATTACGCACGTTAGCTAAAATTTATCGAGAGCCACAAATCAATCTCAGCGGCGAGATGGTAGAACACGCAGTATTCAAGGGGGATGAAGCAGATCTGACTGAAATTCTAGGCAATTTACTCGACAACGCCTGTAAAGCCGCGAAGTCTACGGTGACATTAACGGTCACAGGCGATGCCTATCAACTGCTAATCTGTATCGAAGATGATGGCCCAGGGATCAGTGAAGCCCTGCAAAATCAAATCTTTGAACGTGGTATTCGCGCAGACTCCTACCTTCAAGGTAATGGTATTGGGCTTGCTATCGTGCGCGATTTAGTCGACAGCTATAACGGCAGAATTTCTGTCTCTCGTTCAGAAACCTTAGGTGGTGCCAAATTTAGCATCAGCTTTGCACACTCAGTTTAAGTCTTTATTTTCAATGCGATAGATTTATTACTTCTCTTAAAACTTGGCTATAAATAAATATTTAACCGCAAAACACTTTCAGCTTATGTTCATATTCACACGCCTAATATGCCCATAACATCCTCGAACAGGATTATTGGAGCAAACCATGAACAGACTACATCGATGGAATTGGCTAGTGTTAACGGCGGCATTAGTGGCCTTGCCTTTCACTACCACAGCACAGGCTGCGGGCATATCTGCGAGCCATGGCTCGAGTACAGCGGCAAGCCAAGCCGAACTCGAACAAATGCTGGCGCCTATTGCCCTGTATCCCGATAGCTTACTGACCCACATACTTATCGCTTCAACTTATCCACTCGAATTAGTGCAGGCGCAGCGTTGGTTAACCCAACGCCCCAAATCATCGATCGACCAAATTATGTCGCAAGCCGAAGATCAGGACTGGGACCCGAGCGTCAAAGCCTTGCTGGCCTTCCCGACTCTGCTGCAAAAAATGAGTGAAGATCTCGAATGGACTCAAAGACTCGGTGAAGCCTTCTTAGAAGATGAAGGCCAAGTGATGAACAGCATTCAGTCCCTAAGACAACAGGCTGATAAAGCGAATAGCTTAGCGGACATGGATAACATGGCAATTACCCGCGCCAACAATCAGATCATCATAGAACCCGCTAAGCGAGAAATCGTCTACGTCCCCTATTACGATCCACGCGTGGTTTACGGCACATGGCGTTGGGGAGTGGCTTATCCACCCGTATATTGGGAATTTGGCGGCTATGCTGGCTATCCCTATCGTCCGAGTCATAACCATTTCTACTGGTCACCGGGCATCCATATTTCCTTTAACTACTTCTTCAGTTCGTTCCACTGGCACAACCATAAAGTGGTGGTGATCGACTATCGCCATTCACACCGATATCGCCCACGGGAAAGATACAGTGTTAGCCATGGCGCACAACCTTGGAAACATAAACCCGAACATAGACGCGGTGTGAGTTATCACAATCCAGTGGTGAAACAACGCTATTACCATGATGATAAATATCGCGGCAGAGATTCACACTCCAGCGGCAGTAAACAGCACTTCAATAGCCAATATTCGAAGTCTAAAGAACGCCAAGATACCCATAGTAATCTGGGTAATATGAGTAATCAGGGCAATAAAAGTCGTGATAATAAAGACTATCACAACGTCAGCCGTGAACGTGATAACCGCACGCCGAGTTATCAGAAAACACAAGCCGAGTTAAAGGAGCGTCGCTCCGCCCCTATGGTACAAACACCAACCCACAAGGAGCGTAATGACATGCAATCAAGACCCGTGCAGTCAAAGCCAATGTCATCAAAGGAGCCTCAGCAAAGGCAATACCAAACTCGGGAGTCACAGCCGCGTAATGTCGATCAACAAAGGGCACAGTCACAAAGGCAAGAAAAACCAAGAACTATGACCCCAAGAGTTGAAACGCCACGGCCTGAAACAAGACGTACAGAGCCACAACGGATTGAACAATCAAGACAAGCGGCGCCTAGACAACGCGAAGAAGTGAGAGTGAGACAAAGTGAGCCACGCCAAAATGTGCAAACCGCTCGCTCGGTAGAACATAACCAAGGTCGATCAACTCAAAGTCAAGAACGCCGTCATAGGGAATAGCAAGATATAAACTGAAAACGAGTGCCCAGAAGACTCACCCTCTTACTGGGCATTTTTATGGATTATTTATCTGTAACATCACCTCACAAAGGCAACTTCCTCCAGAGTTAAGATCCTAAATATATCTAATATTCCAAAATGAACTACAAATAACAATTTTAATAACCAAATTTGTAGATATAGTCAGAGTGCGAGTCAAACTGGCTTCATCCGGTCGTCATTTGGCTCTCTTATCAACTCACATCTTGGAGGATGAAATATGGCAACCTTATTAATTGTGCCAGGGTTTGGTGGTAGCGGCCCTTTACATTGGCAAAGTTGGATTGCAAAAAAATATGAATCAGCTATATGGGTCAATGACTTACCACTATTGGAGCCTAAGATTCATATCTGGGCCAATGCCATTTGCCGCGCAATCGATCAAATCGAAGGTGAAATCCTCATCCTCGCCCACAGTTTTGGCTGTTTAGCGACAAGCCTTGCCATCGCTCATCATCCACAGCGGGTAGCAGCAGCTATTTTAGTCGCGCCAGCATCACCAGCACGATTTTCTGAGAATGGACACATTCTGCCTGAACACGATGGCACTCAAACGATCAAACACTTGTTGCCAAAACATCCCTTAGGTGTCACAGGGCTTGTCATTGCTAGTGAAAACGATCCTTGGATGCCCTTTAATCAAGCTACAAAACTGGCAAAAAAATTTGGATTCCCAACAATCAACTTAGGGTTGAGTGGCCACATTAATGTCGATTCCGGACATGGACAGTGGCCCCTCATTGATGTGCTGATTGGTAATCTTATCTATCAAATAGAAAGTGCAACTCAGAGCCTGTCTAACGATCTCACAAACTCAAACACACAAAAGACACACTTATTACATAAAAGAATATCAAATCGCAAAATGTAACTTTTTAGTTATCAATATTTGATTATAATTCCAATTACGTTGTCAAAAACCACTTACATGAGGACTTATATGGCAACCAAAGAAGATCTACAGACCGTGATTCCCGTGCTCGTCAATAGTTTAGAAAAACTACTGGGTAGAATTGAGTTTGGGACAGTGGAATTAACCTTTCACCATGGGAAATTAGTGCAATTAGAAAAGAAAGAAAAAATTCGTTTAGACCAAGTTACGCCGTCAAAATAAAAACGAAATTTACCACCCAATCAACACAGTTAGACCACATCGCTGACCGGTCAACCGGAAGCCTTATTAAATAATATGAGGATTTCGGTATGAATATTTTATCTCACCTACAAAAAGCAACACTCACTTTAGTTTTGGCCTCTACTAGTTTTCTCGCACTCGCTGAAGATACGCTATTGAATGTTTCCTATGATCCAACCCGTGAATTCTATCGGGAATATAACCAAATCTTCAGCCAATACTGGCAAAAACAAGGCCATAAAGCCCCAACCATACGTCAATCTCACGGTGGTTCAGGCTCGCAAGCTCGCTCAGTTATCGATGGATTAGAAGCGGATGTTGTCACTCTGGCACTGGCCTATGACGTTGATGCATTAAGGCAAAAAGCGGATTTAATTCCTGAAAATTGGCAAAGTCGCCTACCACACAATAGCTCGCCCTATACCTCAACCATAGTGCTATTGGTTCGCAAGGGAAATCCAAAAAACATCCATGACTGGAATGACTTAGTTCGTGAAGGTGTCGAAGTCATTACCCCAAATCCTAAGACTTCAGGTGGGGCGCGCTGGAACTATCTCGCCGCTTGGGGTTATGCACTGAAGCAATACGGCTCAGAAGAAAAAGCGTTAGAGTTTGTCACTCAGATTTATAAAAACGTACCTGTGCTGGACTCAGGCGCCCGTGGCGCAACCAATACCTTTGTACAGCGAAAAATTGGCGATGTGTTCATCGCTTGGGAAAATGAAGCCATATTATCTGTTGAGCAGTTAGGAAAAGGTGAATTTGAAATCATTGTTCCAAGTGTCAGCATTCTTGCCGAGCCACCAGTGACAGTGGTAGATAAAAATGTCGATCTCAAAGGGACACGTAAGTTAGCAGAAGCTTACCTAGCACATCTCTATACTGATGAAGCACAACACCTAGCTGCAAAACACTTTTATCGCCCGACAAACCCAGACATTGCGTTGCAATACAAAGACAAGTTTCCACAACTGAAGCTCTTTACCATTGATGAGGTTTTTGGTGGCTGGAACAAAGCACAAAAAACTCATTTTAATGATGGTGGTCAATTCGATTCTATTTTAACCAAGATTAGCAAGTAATCTTTTACGCGGTTTCATTAATACGAAACCGCCCATTGGTTTCACTTATCTCGCGACGGAATAATGATATGAGCAAGGTTGTCATAAAATCTGTGCTACCTGGATTTGGTATTACCTTAGGCTTCTCAGTTTTATATTTAAGTTTGCTATTTCTTATTCCTGTAGCCGGATTAGTTCTGTTTACGCTGCAAATGAGTTGGGCTGACTTTTGGGTCGCAATTAGTCATCCTCAGGTTGTAGCCTCATACAAGCTGTCATTTACGGCGTCTTTTATTGGCGCCAGCATTAATGCCATTTTTGGGACTCTCGTCGCTTGGGTGTTAGTACGTTATCAATTTTTTGGTAAAAAAGTCGTCGATGCTTTAGTCGATCTGCCTTTTGCCTTACCGACGGCTGTCGCAGGTATCGCGCTCGTAACGCTTTATTCAACGACCGGGTGGGTAGGTCAATATTTACATTTATGGGGCATTAAAGTCGCCTACAGTCAAATTGGTGTTGTGATCGCCTTAACTTACATTGGATTGCCCTTTGTCGTGCGAACAGTGCAACCGGTTTTAGCAGACTTTTCAAAGGAACTTGAAGAAGCATCAGCATCCCTCGGTGCTAATCGATTAACCACCATAAGAAGAGTGATCCTACCTGCGGTATTGCCTGCATTATTAACGGGTTACGCCTTAGCCTTTGCACGTGCAGTAGGCGAATATGGTTCCGTCATTTTTATCTCGGGCAATTTGCCCTATCGCACCGAAATTACTCCGCTACTGATAGTGTCCAAAGCTGAGCAATATGACTATAACGGCGCTGCGGCTATCGGCGTGGTCATGCTCGCAGCAGCTTTCCTCTTATTGTTATTAATTAATAGCCTACAGTGGTGGGCGAGTAAAAGAGGTTAAGTCTATGGGCCAAATATCGACTGTAAATCATCACGCTACTACTGAGGCTCCTTGGATAAAGTGGAGTTTAATCGGGATCGCATTAAGCTTTCTCGCACTGTTTCTGGTTTTGCCATTAGCGGTTGTGCTCTACGGCGCCTTCGAAGCGGGTCTCAAGGTCTGGTGGCAAGCCGTGACAGATCCCGATGCGCTCGCTTCCATTCGACTCACCTTGTTAGTGTTAATTATTGTTGTACCCACTAATGCTATTTTTGGTGTCGCCATCGCTTGGGCCATTGCTAAATTTGAGTTTAGAGGAAAAACCATACTGATCTCGATAATCGATATGCCCTTCGCCATTTCACCCGTCGTGGTCGGGCTGATTTTTGTGATCCTCTTTGGTGCCCAAGGCTGGTTTGGGCCTTGGCTTGCTGCCCATGATTTAAAAGTGATTTTTGCCGTTCCGGGCATAGTCATTGTCATCATGTTCGGCACTTTGCCCTTTATTGCCCGCGAACTCATCCCACTGATGCAGCAACAGGGCAAAGATGAAGAAGAGGCCTCACTCACCCTAGGTGCCAGCGGTTTAAAGACCTTTTGGTACGTCACTCTACCGAACATTAAGTGGGGTTTACTTTACGGCGTGATCCTGTGTAATGCCCGTGCTATGGGCGAGTTTGGGGCGGTAGCTGTGGTCTCTGGACGCATTCGCGGTGAGACCAATACTATGCCGCTACACATAGAAGTGCTTTATAACGAATACATGTTTACGGCCGCGTTTGCCGTGTCATCCCTGCTCACAGGTTTAGCACTGGTCACTATCGTGCTGAAAAGCATTGTTGAGTGGAAAGATGAGCGCAAACATCAAATTAACTAAACGCAACGTCCTTGGGAACAGAGCATTATGAGCATACACATTCAACAAGTTAATAAGCGTTTTAGTGATTTTGTTGCCGTAGACTCGGTCAATTTAGAGATCAAAACCGGAGAGCTGACGGCCCTTTTAGGTCCATCCGGCTCAGGCAAAACAACTTTACTCAGGATTATTGCCGGACTCGAACAGGCCGACAGTGGCATAGTCAGATTTAATGGCGAAGACATCACCACACAGCATGTGAGTGAACGCGGTGTCGGTTTTGTATTCCAACATTACGCCCTATTTAAACATATGACTGTATTCGAAAATGTCGCCTATGGACTCACTGTCAGACCACGAAAGACACGCCCGAGTAAGGCAGACATTGCCGATAAGGTGCATTCATTACTCAAACTTGTTCAATTAGATTGGACCGCCAATCGCTACCCATCGCAACTCTCTGGCGGACAAAGACAACGTATCGCTCTCGCCCGCGCACTTGCGGTCGAACCTAAGGTATTGCTGTTAGACGAACCCTTTGGCGCACTCGATGCAAAAGTCCGCGCCGAATTACGCCGCTGGTTAAGACGCTTACACGATGAGATTAATGTCACTACCGTATTTGTGACCCATGATCAGGAAGAAGCACTCGAAGTCGCAGACAAAATCGTGGTGATGAATCAAGGTCGTATCGAGCAGCAAGGTACGCCAGAAGAAGTTTATGATAATCCAAGCAATCCTTTTGTGTACGAGTTTCTTGGCAATGTGAACCTATTTCATGCCCGGGTAAAACAAGGGCATAGCACTATAGGCAATATCCACATTCCCTCACCTGAACACACGATTAGCGAAGAGCAACAAGGCTTGGCCTATGTTCGTCCACACGAAATCGAAGTACTGACACAACCAACTGAAAATGCCCTTAAAGTCAGTTTAGACTTAGTGACCATAGTTGGCCCTGCAGTGAGATTAGAAGTCCTAACTGAGCTAGATAACCAACTGATCCATGTTGAATTATCTAAAGTGCAATTTAAACAGCTTGGCATAAACAAAGGTGATAGCGCTTGGATCCAGCCGCGCTATACCAAAGTCTTTTTAGGGGAAGGTATTTAGCCACTCACCGCCCTAATCAATAGATCAGAACTTCAAGGTCAAGGACTGACCTTCACCCATTCCCTGCCACTCAACACTCAAATCCATAATCTCATTGAGAATATGATCAAAATCTGTTTGGTTAACAGTAGGAACGGCTAAGTCTCGACTGCTACAGGCTTGCTCTAACAGATAAATAAAGCCGTCATAGGTTGGCGTTTCACCCGACCACAGTAGCGACTGCAGGGTCTCAACTATGGATTCGGTTTGCCACACCTCCGTTTTATCAGCGATGGCGCGGGAGGTTTCATTATGCTCTAAGGTAAAGCTGATATCGGCGCCAGCTCTGATCTGCGAGAAGAAAGCGCCTTGAATATGCAGGCGTTTTTCAACCACATAGTGGATCATATCGTGAGGTGCTATACCTTGTTCTGGCATTTGGGTTTGGGTCACACTACCGTCCATGCGCACACAGCGCAACTGGCCATAACGCTGAGTACCTTTAGTGAAGATGACTTGCATAAAACCATCCTTAGTATTTTGATTAACGCATGCATAATGCGAACTCAAGTATAGTCCAACTCTGCGCCAGCATTAGAAAAACAACAACACTCTGCCGTTATAAATTACGCTGGATAAAGCGGAAACACTCTTCTGCCGCTAAGGGTTTACTAAAGTAAAACCCTTGCACTAAGTCGCACCCCATGCTCGACAATAATACCAATTGCGCCTCGTTTTCAACCCCTTCAGCGACCACAGTTAACCCCAATTCATGGGACATAGAAATAGTTGCAGCGCTAATGGCTGCATCGTTCGAGTCGGTCTCAATATCCTTCACAAAGGATCGGTCGAGCTTTAACCTGTCTAAGGGCAAGAGTTTCAAATAGGATAAAGAGGAATATCCTGTACCAAAATCATCGATGGCGAGCTCGATACCATGTTGGCGCAATTCCGCTAATAGGCGCGCATTCTGCTCAGGATATTGCATCGCCACACTCTCGGTAATCTCCAGCTCCAGTGCGCCTTTGCCCAACTTATGCTTCACCAGCACATTGGTAATATCGGCGACTATCGTATCCTTACGGAGTTGATGTGCCGACAGATTCACCGCCATTCGCAACTCAGTGGCACCCGCAGCGCGCCAAACAGCAAGCTGCGCCATCGCCGTTTCTAACACCCATTGACCAATTGGGATGATCATGTCGATCTCTTCGGCAATGGGAATAAAACGGTCAGGCGCTATCATGCCAAATTCGGGATGCTGCCAGCGCACAAGCGCTTCGACACTGACCACTTGCCCGCTTCTAATATCAATTTGTGGCTGATAATGAAGTCGTAATTCGTCGTTTGCTAACACTTGCCTCAGGCCCGTTTCAATATGCTGGCGCTCAGTGATCAAGGTGTTCATTGCCGCAGTAAAGAATTGATAGTTATTGCGCCCAGCCGCTTTTGCGCGGTACATGGCCATATCAGCATTTTTCATCAAGGCTTCAACACTGTCACCATCATTGGGGAATAAACTGATCCCTATACTTGGCGATGAATGTAATGCTTGATTATTAATCACATAGGTTTGACTCAAACCACTGCGCAGCGCCTCGGCTAAACTGGCCACTTCATCATGGTTTGTATCGGACAAGGCAACCACAAACTCATCGCCCCCCAAACGCGCCACAGTATCATTATCACCAACGATGTATTTCAAACGTCGGGCAACTTCTAACAACAGTTGATCGCCCACATGATGGCCCAAGGTATCGTTGATATTTTTAAAGTGGTCCATGTCGATGAACATTACCGCTATTTGGCTGTGGGATACCAGAGCATCCTTAAACACCACTTCGAGGCGCGACTGCAAGCTCAGTCGATTAGGCAATAAGGTCAAAGAGTCATGATGGGCAAGGAAATGAATGCGTTCCTCACTGACTTTACGCTCACTGATATCGGTAAAGCTGCCAATATAGTGACTCACGGCACCAGAATCATCCCGCACCACAGACATCATCAACCATTTCGGGAAATCGTAGCCTTGTTTATGCCTGTCCCAGACTTCACCTTGCCAGAAACCCGTTTGCTCGAGGGCAGCACGGACTTGAGAATCGATACTTTTATCCGTTCGTTCAGCCTCTATAAAACGGCAGTTTTTACCAATAATGTCCTCTCGGGAATAACCCGTGATCTGAGAAAATGCACTATTCACATCCACAATGATATCGTTGGCATCCATAATCGTGATGCCTTCACCACTCTGCTGAAATACTTGCGCCAAGAGATTTACCCGCGCAACGGTACGCTCCTGCTCGGTAATATCTTCGACAATAAACAAAATTAGCTGTTCACCATTAGCACCAGTAACTAAAGCCCCGTTGAGGCGCACCGCCACTAATTGGCCATTTTTATGTAAATAATGCTTCTGATAGGGGCCGTAACGGCGCGTCTGCTTTAAGCGCTCTAATTGCTCTTCTTCACTTAATTGATAACGCTTTGGGGTAAGATCCCAAGGATCAAGTTGATTAAGCTCATCGAGCGAATAACCCGTAATCGCTTGAAAGGCGGGGTTAATCGCCACAAATTGACCATCATCTAAACGTTTAAGCACATGCCCCACTGGGGCCTTATCAAATAGGTTTCGATATTTTTGCTCACTTTCGACCAAGGTAGCTTGAAAAGCCTGACGGCGGGCAATTTCCTTCGACAATGCCATGGTTTTTTCTGTCACTTTTTCGGCAATACGTTGGCGCTCGCCGGAGGAAACCAGTGTCATGCCGCCCACGACCGCACAAGTGATAAAGGCGAGCAGAAGCATCAGTAGCGATAAGCTAAAAGTATCGCCCATCAGCACCGCATAGGATTGATAAATCACTATATGCCAATGACGATCCGCTAACATCAGGTTTGCCTGAAAATACTGCCCAGTTTTATCGCTGAAGAGCTTGCTGCTAAATTCGGGAAACGATTTTCGAGTATTGCTATAAAGTAAGGTACCGCCCGCACTCATATCTGTCAGTTGCCACTGCAACCCTTTTACACTATCAACATCATCAATAATGCCTTGCAAATCAATTACGGCAGAACAAAACCCTGAGATCTTACCCAATCTGTCAAAAGCAGGAGCAATGAGTAAGGTGCCACCAGGGCCATTGGGATCTTGTGCTAATTGAATCTTGGCTGTCATCACGGGTGCTAACGTCGCACGCACTTTTGCTATGGCAGCAGCTCGCGTCGGCTCACTATTGAGATCTAATCCCAAAGCCGCTTCGTTACCTATCTGCGGCTGAATATACATCACAGGGACTAGCCAACCATCAGTATTCGCCTGCCAGCCTTCGGGACGAGTCACTTTGTAGGAACCACCAACCACAGAACGAATGGATGCCTCAAAACTTTGCTGATCGGCTGCCGCCACAAGCGGTGACCAAGACCAAGCTCTAAAGCCATCCTTCATCAACATATTGCGTTTGCCAAACTGTACAAACTCATCCTCAGAAACCTGCTCGCTATTATCGAACAAGCTTGCTAAGGCAACAATTTGTTGGAGGTTAGCATCTTGAAAACTTTCAATATTGCTAATAATCGCATTAGATTGAACCAGAAACTTATCCCGTAACTGTTGGCGCTGATTCATATCTGAGTAGTAATAAATCCCCACGCAAAATAAAAAGCCCACCAGCAAAGGCACACCCGTCTGAATGCGGCGAGAACGCCAAATAACTCGCTTATCAAACAACAACATAGTCAGAGGGATAAATATCACGGCACCGAGCAAATCCCCAGTCCACCAATTTATTAAACTACCCAGTAAATCGGACTGTGGAATCGTACCGTTAATCACTAAGGAGAAATTGCCAAAAACAGTCGCTACAGTACAAGTTAAAGCTAAACTCAAGCAGGATTTAATGACGGCGTTAGGATTATCTAGGGTGAATAAATGATCGACCCGCCCAAGAACATAGGCAGAAAGCACTGCCTGTATAGATGAGCCAATTGAAATCGCAAAGGGCAACCACCCCCAATGGATATGTCCGCTGATGTTGAGATTAATCAACAAAGAACCAATGAACACGCCAATCCAAGGCGCATATTCCTTCCATAAAACACAAGCGGCAATGGCAATACCTGCGGCAGGCCAAATTGCAGCAGAATATCCAGGCGGCAAAGCAATCATCAAACCAATTTTACCTACAATAACGTAAGCTAAGGCGATGAAAATGTTTACCTTAAGGTATGGGATAAATGACTTTATGTGTAGTCCTTCATGCTGACGCACTTCGAGAATTGAGAAGCATCATGCCCTACTCACAGGCTCAATCTCAAGCACATATCAGGGGCGAGATAAGTTCACAGTTTAATAATCGGTTTATCTAATGTAAATAGCGTAAATGACTGACACAATCACTCATTTAACGCGATGTTTTTATTTGGGATGCCGATCTCAAATGCACTTAATCACACAGCCAAACTTGGCGAACCCAATCTTGTGACAAACAAGCTAACCCATCAAGACAACTATCGGCAACATTAGCCCCGCCATAAAAGTTCAGCTTAGTCTTTTTGCGGGTAAAGCTAACATGTTTATAGGGGCTGTAATCAACTCAATGACGCCACGAGCAAATCAACTTTAGTCAAAATGAATAAATGAGAGGCTTCACAATTTTTTATTTTATGAGAACAAAATCAGCTTAAATACTGTTAATTTTGTAAAATTAACGATCTAATTTAGTTTTAATTAAGGTTTTTTTAATACTTAAGCCCTTTTACTACGGGGATCCGCTTTCATTCAATAGCCGCTTCTTGGTATCCTCCTGCCGCATAAAAAAGTTACATGCTGAATATTTTTTGTTCTGCCAACTGACTCCTTTTCCCGTTCAGCCGGACTCATTAATTGAAATTAGCTCTTAGCCAATTCATTGTTGAAAGATTGAACCTAACTATTCGGCTTTCAACCTTTAGCATGACAAACCTAACCCTGTTTTTCGGGTTATTGTTTGTGCTGCCTGTAGCTGACGTTTTATACGTATTAATCGGCGGTTGTGTTGATATTAGTGAACTCATCAGCCTCAGCAATGGCTTTTTGGTCGAGTTTATCGGCGCTAGTTTGCTCAGCCTGTTATTACTCAATCCCCTCGTTATTCTGCAGTTATGGCATTTAATCGACTGCTGCTTCAAATTTTTCAATCATCTCGATTTAACTAACGCTTCACTTTTTTTAGCACCCCCAAGGCTAAAATCCCTCGAACATACCGCCCACGGTTGTCGCGCTCCGCCATTTTAACCCTCTGTTTTTAAATTCAAATTAAGCATTAAGCGCTGAAAGCGGATCTTAGATTTGCCTCGGGATGGCGGCACATTATTGTGTCATGCCTCTTGGGTTTCAGGATTTGCGCTCAGATAACGCCGCTTAGTGCGACTGCCGGTTAACGCTTGGCAGAGTTGTAAACCTTAGGGTTAGAGGAATCTTCCTTTGTTAATTCGAAAATTAAGTAAAGCAGCAATCGCGGCACTAGCACTCATGCTCGCGGGTTGTGATGGCGGTGTATTGGACCCTAAGGGCCAAATCGGTATCGATGAAAAACACCTGATTATCGTCGCCACCCTACTCATGCTCATTGTCGTTATCCCTGTGATTGCCATGACATTGTACTTCGCGTGGAAATACCGCGATGGCCGTGATCAGGAAATCTATGCGCCTAAATGGGCACACTCAACGGCGATTGAAACCGTAGTGTGGATAGTACCGATTGTGATCGTGATAGTGCTAGGTGTGATCACTTGGGGTTCGACCCATGATCTTGATCCATACAAACCTTTAGATCACGAAGCTAAACCCGTCACGGTTGAAGTGGTGTCGCTGGACTGGAAATGGTTATTCATTTATCCAGAACAAGGCGTGGCATCGGTCAATGAGTTGGCGTTCCCAGCCAATGTGCCGGTGAACTTTAAGATCACCTCTGACACTGCGATGAACTCCTTCTTCATCCCGCAGTTAGGCAGCCAGATTTATTCTATGGCGGGCATGACCACTAAGTTGCATTTAATCGCTAACGAGCCCGGCACCTTCGACGGTATCTCGGCTAACTACAGCGGCGCCGGATTTGCGGGCATGAAGTTTAAAGCGATTGCCACTCAAACACCTGCCGACTTCGAGGCATGGGTAGCCAAGTTAAAACAACAGGGCAAGAAATTGGACTCAGCGGCCTATGCCACACTGGCTAAACCGAGTGAATACAATCCAGTTGAATACTTTGGCTCAGTGAGCAAAGGGATGTTTGACCAAATCGTGATGCAATACATGCACATGGACTCACATGAGGGCATGAAAAGTCACGAAGGAATGGACATGCACGCAGGCATGGAACACATGGGCACTGAGCACACATCTGACATGGCAGACATGAAAGGTATGCACGACATGGCACATATGGCAGGCGAGCACGCGATGGAAAATACACAGAACATGGCCGACATGGATAGCTCAACACCTTCTGTACCGTCATTAACACAAGACTCATCCACAGAACCTTCATCATTAGAGCACTCATCCACTCATAAAGTGGAGGCGGAGTAATCATGTCATTTCTCGGTAAATTAAGCTTAGATGCGATTCCGTATCACGAGCCCATCATCATGGTGACCCTAGCGGTCGTCGCAGTGGTAGGTTTGTATATCGCAGCCTTGATCACTAAACACAAAAAATGGAGTGTACTCTGGAATAATTGGTTAACCTCAGTTGACCATAAACGCCTCGGTATCATGTATATAGTGTTGGCTTTGGTGATGCTCATTCGTGGCTTCTCCGATGCCATTATGATGCGTACCCAGCAAGCACTCGCCACCAACGGCGCCGCAGGTTATCTGCCGCCAGAACATTACGACCAGATCTTCACAGCCCACGGCGTGATCATGATTATCTTTATGGCGATGCCATTTATGATAGGTCTAATGAACTTAGTGGTGCCGCTGCAGATTGGCGCACGCGACGTTGCCTTCCCCTTCTTGAATAACCTCAGTTTCTGGCTGACCGCCTCTGGCGCTGTGCTGATCAATATTTCATTGGGTTTAGGTGAATTTGCTAAGACAGGTTGGGTGGCGTATCCCCCCCTCTCAGAACTGGCTTACAGTCCGGGGGTTGGAGTCGATTACTATATCTGGGCACTGCAGATTTCGGGCATAGGGACAACCTTAACCGGGGTGAACTTTATCGCCACCGTACTTAAGATGCGTGCCCCCGGCATGAAGCTGATGCAAATGCCAATCTTCACTTGGACTTGTACTTGGGCGAACATTTTGATCGTCGCGTCATTCCCAATCTTAACCGCCGTGTTAGCCATGTTAACGCTCGACCGTTACATGGATTTCCACTTTTTCACCAATGACGGTGGCGGTAACGCCATGATGTATATCAACCTATTTTGGGCGTGGGGACATCCTGAGGTTTACATCCTGATTTTGCCTGCTTTTGGTATTTTCTCCGAGGTGATCTCAACCTTTACGGCTAAGCGTTTGTTCGGTTACACCTCTATGGTGTGGGCGAGCGGTGCGATTTCAATTTTAGGTTTCATCGTTTGGTTACACCACTTCTTCACTATGGGCTCAAGTGCCAACGTCAACGCTTTCTTCGGGGTGATGACTATGGTGATTGCGGTTCCAACCGGGGTAAAACTGTTTAACTGGTTGTTCACTATCTACCGTGGCCGCCTACGGTTAACGGTACCTGTGTTGTGGACGCTAGGCTTTATGGTGACTTTCACCATAGGCGGTATGACAGGTGTGCTATTAGCCTTACCAGGAGCCGATTACGTTCTACATAACAGTTTGTTTTTAATCGCGCATTTCCATAACACTATTATTGGTGGTGCGGTATTTGGTTACTTAGCTGGCTTTGCTTACTGGTTCCCTAAAGCGACAGGTTTCCACTTGAATGAGCGTTTAGGTAAAGCGTCATTCTGGTGCTGGCAAATCGGTTTCTACGTGGCCTTTATGCCGCTGTACGTATTAGGCTTTATGGGTATGACGCGCCGAATTAGCCATACGGATAACCCGGCATGGAATCTGTGGATCTACTTAGCCGCCGTGGGTGCTTGCATCATCATGGTCGGTATCATTCTGCAGTTTATCCAACTGTACGTGAGTATCCGTGACCGCGACCAAAACCGCGATACTACGGGCGATCCATGGAATGGCCATACTTTAGAGTGGTCAACCGCTTCACCACCCCAGTTCTATAACTTCGCTAAGCTGCCACAGGTTGCTGATATCGATGCCTTTACCGATACGAAAGAAAAAGGCTTTGCTTATCAAGGCCTCAAACACTATCAGCCAATCCATATGCCGAAAAATACCTCAAGCGGTATCTTAATGGCGCTGGGGATCACTGCCGCGGGTTTTGCCGCTATCTGGCACATTCTGTGGTTAGCCATTGTGGGCTTAGTGGGCGCGTTTATCGTGTTCTTATTCCGTGCCTATAACAATGACGTCGACTATTACGTGCAACCCGATGAAGTGGCTCGCATTGAAAATGCCCACTTAAACAATGTAGTAAGGGGCTGATATGAGTATTGCAATCCCAGCAGATTTAGAAGTAGCTCACGCAGAAGATCATCACGAACACCATGATACGAGTGGCAACACTCTGTTTGGTTTTTGGATTTACCTGATGACCGACTGCATTTTGTTTGCCTCGGTTTTCGCAACCTATGCAGTGCTCTACATGAACACGGACGGTGGCGTTTCGGGTAAAGACATTTTCGAATTGGACTTTGTGCTGATCGAAACTGCCGCCCTGCTCGTTAGTAGTATTACCTATGGCATGGCGCTGATTTTTGCTAAACGCCATAACAAAGCCGCGACCTTGGCTTGGTTACTCGTCACCTTCGCCCTCGGTTGTGTGTTTATCGGGATGGAAGTCTATGAGTTCCATCACCTGATTGAACACGGCAATGGCCCACAGCGTAGCGCTTTCCTGTCGTCCTTCTTCACCCTTGTCGGTATGCACGGCTTGCACGTGACCGCAGGTCTGATTTGGATGGCGATTATGATGATTGAAGTGGCGAAAACCGGTTTAGGTCATCGCAGCATCACCCGCCTGAGCTGCTTAAGCCTGTTCTGGCATTTCCTCGACATAGTGTGGATTTGTGTATTCACGGTCGTGTATTTATTGGGAGCACTGTAATGAGCGCACATAGTCATACTGATAAGCATAGCCATGGCACTGACGATCTGGCCGCGAGCATTAAGTCATATCTAATGGGCTTTGTGCTGTCAGTGGTATTAACCGCCATTCCATTTTGGGCCGTAATGACCCATCACTTCGAGAAAGCGACCACCCTCAGCTTAGTGCTAGTGATGGCGATAGTGCAGATAGTGGTACATCTTAAGTACTTCTTGCACTTAGATTTCTCGAAAGAAGGCAAAGTAAATACCTTCTCCTTCCTGTTTACCGCCCTGATTATTGTCATGGTCGTCGGCCTGTCGGTGTGGATCATACTCGAAGCCAACGCTTTGATGATGTAACGAGAAACAGTCTATGCAAACACAAGACAGATTTATGTCACCGCAATGGAAAGCACGCTTCAAAGGGTATGTGCAGGTTACTAAGCCTGGCATCATTTTCGGGAATCTGATTTCCGTTGCTGGCGGTTTTTTATTAGCCGCCAAAGGCGACGTAAATTTGGTCTTGATGCTGGCGAGCTTAGTAGGATTGTCCTTGGTTGTAGCCTCGGGCTGCGCTGTCAATAACTGTATTGACCGTGATATCGACGCCAAAATGCAGCGAACCTGCAAACGCGTGACCGTCACGGGCGAAATTGCCGTGGGTAACGTACTCGCGTTTGGACTCGCCTTAGGTGTGTTAGGCTTTAGCATCTTAGCCTTGTTTACCAATGCATTAGCCCTGCTATTTGCCGTTATTGGTTACATCGTTTATGTGGGGGTTTATAGCCTCTACATGAAACGTAACTCAGTGTATGGCACTTTGGTTGGCAGCTTCTCGGGTGCAGTACCGCCCGTGGTTGGCTATTGCAGTGTGACAGGGCAAATGGACATGGGCGCAGCTATTTTGCTGTTGATGTTCAGTCTATGGCAGATGCCACATTCCTATGCCATCGCGATTTTCCGTTTTAATGACTATGCGGCCGCTAATATTCCTGTACTGCCGGTTGCAGAAGGCATGACCAAGGCAAAACTGCATATCGTGCTTTATATTGCTGTGTTCGCCTTAGTCAGTGCGCTGTTACCACTCGCGGGTTACACAGGTATCGCCTTTATGGCAGTCACCTGTGCCACTAGCCTGTGGTGGCTTGCCATGGCATTAAAAGGTTATCGCCACGGCATCGACATGCACCGCTGGGCTCGCCAAGTGTTTGGTTTTTCAATCATCACTATTACGGCGCTCAGTGTGACTATGGCGCTCGACTTCCAAGTTGTGAGTCAGGCACCACTACTCACTTTAGTGAAGTAAATCCTAAGCTTTCAGCTAGTTGTCTAGACCTGAAATAAGTTGATAATACAAAAGCGCTAACCTAGATTAGCGCTTTTTTTCTACCTTAAAACAGCCCCTGATGTATCACTTCTAAGTGAACATCATTCGCCACCACATACCGGGTAGGCTAGTAAAACCTGTCGTATAGTGTTTTAGCTCACCCTCTTTAAAGATCATAATGGTTGGCGTCGCCTGCAATGACCAATCACGGGCAATCTTGCTGTCACTATCGTTAATAGTGTTAAAGCCATAGCCTTGATGCTGAAGATATTTTCTCAGTTTCTCATCCTCACCCGAACTCATGGCAACCGTCACCACGGGGTAATAGGCCGACATTTGATTGACCGCCGGGCTGACAAAATTACACACAGGACACCAAGTGCCCCAAAAGTACACCAATACCGCCTGATCTTGGCTGAGCGTGGCAATATCAAGCGTATCCCCTGCCAACGTCGTCCCTTGGAGTTGCGGCAAATTATCCCGCGGGATATCTTTGCCGCGCCAGATGTCCATCACGCTGGTCACGATAAGAGCAATGAGCAGCCAAAGTGCCAGCTGCTTAATCCAGCCCAATATGCGTTTAGGTAAAGATATCGAAACCTGTTCGGCGCTCATATTTTCAGTTTCCTTTGGCGGCATCTTAACTGCTCTTCTGCGTCTTATCTTTAGCGGCAATCGCGGCTTCAAGCTGCTCTTTTAACACTTCGTAAGGCACTAATCCGGGAATAAGCGTATCGGCCACTATCATACTTGGAGTGCCACCTATACCTAACTCATTCATTAAATTAACATTGTCATCTACCATTTTAGCCACGCGCGCATCTGTGTTGCCAACCCAACGCTCGGTTGCCGTCAGTTTAGCGACCTTAGCGATGGCGGCGGCATCGAGTCCACGCGGACTCGACATCAACATATCCTTCACCTTGAGATACTTTTCAGGCTCGTTTAACCAAACCGTTTGGGCAAAATCGACTGCCATTTTGGAGCCTTCGCCCTGTAGCGGTACCATTTTTACTATGATTTTTAACTGCGGAAATTCTTCAATCAGCTGGTTCAGCGAAGGCTCGATTTTCTTGCAGTATGGGCAGTTAAAATCGGTGAAGTACACCATCTCAATCTCAGGTGCCGCAGAGCCCTTCCACGGATCGCTTTTGGTCTCATACATGGCTTTATGATGGGTTACTAGGCTCGTTTGCATGGCTGTATTGGCACCCTCTTGCTCCCTTGCTTGCCACGCAATAATTGCTTCTCTCATTAGGTCAGGATCATTGATCAAGGCATCTTTAAGAATCGCTCGGACCTCTTGCTGCTGGGCAGCCGATAAACTGCTGTCCTTGGCATAGGCCATGGTGCTCACCGAAGGCAAGGAAACCACCAGCATTGTCATGGCGACACCCGAGACAACAAACATCTGTAACTTGCGATTTTTTCGTAAAGAGCTAAATAAAGGACTAAATAAAGAGCTAAATTTCGACATTTGGGTGCCTCCAATGGCTTGAGTTTTCTGCATTGATTCAGTGTTGTTTTGTACTTCAATCTTCTGTTTCATAATCGATTTCCATTGCCTTAGGTTAGGGTTATCCCTGCCCTGAGTATTTGTTGAGTGCCACTCGACTCGCTATTGAATGAGACTCGCCAGTGATATTGCCGAATGACATGTCCGAGTGAATGGCTGTTCGTTCGCGTTATTCCCCTGCCGCTACGGATGACTTTTCAGGGGACGCTGAGGCCTGCTCAAACGCAGCGAGCACAAGGTCAGTCGATAGAATTTCAGGTAATTCAATCCCCTGCGGTGCACCCGGGCCGTAAACCACGTTGAATGGCACCCCGAAACGATGATGGCTTTGCAGGTAGTGAGTTATGGGCTCAGAAGGCGTGGTCCAATCGCCCTTCATCGGCACAATATGCTGCTGTTGCAACAGGCTATAGACTGGATCTTGCAAGATCACGCCAACTTTATTGGCCTTACAAGTAATGCACCAATCGGCAGTCACATCGACAAACACAGTTTTGCCTTGGGCGACCTGCTGATTAATCAATGCTTGATCCAATGGCGTCCAAGCAAGATCCGTAGGTAAAGGTTTAGCCCACTGGTTCGCCGTCATAAATGCGATAATCGCCGACAGTAAAATGCCGATACCTAAGCAGCTCACAATGGCAATCGCGCCATATTTTTTAGCCATAAACACCATAAATATCAGTGTAATAATGCCAGCTAATGGCCACAGGTAGATTGTATCAATGAAGCTGGACAACAGGCTAATGAGCCACAAACTGGTGAGTAGTAACATGCCGGAGAAAAACACTTTGACTGTGTTCATCCAGCGACCGGGTTTAGGGAAATAACCCGCCACTTGCGGAAATGCCGCCACAATCAACCAAGGGAACGCCATACCCACGGCCAACGCGGTAAAGATGGCAAACAGGCTCAGTACATCGGCGCCCAAGGCGAAAGCGACCGCAGTCCCCAAGAAGGGTGCACTACAGGGCGTCGCTAGCAGTGTGGCGAACATGCCCTGTAAAAAATGGCCGCTGTTATTATTGCCGCCCGTTGTCGCCAACTTGGTTTGCACGTTAGAGGGTAAGTTGATCTCAAACACACCTAACATATTGAAGGCAAACACTATGGTCACCAGCGCCATAAAACCGATAAACCAAGGGTTTTGGAACTGCACACCCCAACCAATCGCTTGACCCGTGAGCTTAAGCATTAAGATAAAACCAGCCAGTAACCAGAATGAGGCCAATATCCCCAGCGCTGATGCGATGAACTGTTGGCGGATTTGATTACGCTTAAGATCAGGCGCGGCCACCACTGAACTGAGCTTCATGCCGAGAACGGGTAACACACAGGGCATGACGTTTAAAATCAAACCACCAATAAGCGCTAACAAAATCATGCCAAATATCGAGGTACTTTCTTGAGTAATCACCACAGGCTTCACTTCGGCGCTGTATTCCAACGCCCGCTCGCTATCGGCGACAGTCATGTTCAACGATTTACCCAAAACTTCAGGCTCACCCAGCCAACTTTGACCAGTGAAAATACCGACCAATTGCTTGCCGTTAGCATCACTTTCGTTTGGTTTTAAGCTCACTAGCTTAAATGTGGTATCTGACTCGCCATCGATAATCACGGCTGGACTTTGCCAGTTGGCATCATTGAGTCTGACTTCAAGTTGACCTTTGGCGGTATCCCAACCCATTGTCATCGCAGGATTTTGGCCCTCTTGGGTCAACACTTTTTGCGGCACAAGCGACTCGGCTTTGTTGTAGGCCAACATGGCATCGGTATCCGCTTGCAGCGCATTGGGCGTGAAGTCGAGACTAATCTGATAATCCGTCAGTACACAGATGGTGGTACAGGTCGACAAGGTCACTTTGCCACGCAGCTGAGTTGGCGCAGCGATATCATCGACTTTTAGGGTTAATGGAAAGGTGGTATTGCCTTTATAACCAAAGGTTTGTAATCCCAATAATGAGAATTCCTCTGGCGCAGGCCATCTCCAATCCACTTGCTGTAGATTGCGTGAGCCATCCCATTTTATCGTCGGCGCGATACCGCCTTCCCCAGGACTACGCCAATAGGTTTTCCAATCGCCCTCAAGTTGTACTTCAAGCACAGCGGGCAAAGTATTCGTTGCAGGATCAACCTCCCCCGTTAGCATAAAACGTACTTTGGCTGGCGGGTGATTATCATTAACCAACCACCCCGTCGATGCGGCCATTAGCGACGGACTCGTCACTATCAAGGCGAGTATCCAGAATCTGGTTAACATGGATTTTAATGTACTCATTTTGTCCCCCAAATATGCATTAACTGTTTGTTATTCAATTGCATATTAATCTCTTCGATATGTCGTCAGCATTTGCCATTGCAATACTTAAGCGCTGTTAGACCAAGCTAAGTTAAACAAGACTCTGTGATGCTGCGTGCATGCTTACCTTGCTTTTAGGCCATATAAATATTGGCTAACGCTATGTTCTGGTTACCAATATCGTTATGGCTTAAGAAACATCAGCGTGATAGAAGGCTTAAGTTCAAGCAGTCAGATAGGGAGGTGTGATGTGTAAAATTGGATGTTCTGTAGCCGCTTAACTTTCTTTTCTACCGGCAAACTGGCGAGAAAAGTCAAATATTGACTGAGAGAAAGCATGCCTAAACAAACCCACCTATCAAATTGATAAATAAGTTTTTATTCTTGAAAGCGACAATGTGTGAGATGTATTCGCCTAGGTTTAGCTTGATAACCTTGTATGGGTAACAGTGTTATCACGCGGGAGGCGCGGGGAAGTAACGGCAGTAGGAACAGCAGGATAAGAAATGGGATGGTACTCGGAGTGTCGATACAGGTTCGGATCGATTTCTCAGACAATTCACATTTTTTAGGTTCACTTTTGACCAGCTCAGTACCTGCCGCTTGAGCATCGGCGTGGCTAGCCATATTGTTTGAAGCTGAACTTGAGTTTAAAACTGAGTTGGCGCTAAAACCAGCACCAGAAAAAGACGTAGCCGACATCGCTTGCGCGCTCGACTCCTTGAGCAACAAGTTAAGTATTCCACTATTTTGAGTCAAACAGAACAAGGTCAGAATGGTAAACACCATCACGCCCCATAAGTTGCCTGTTTGCTTAGTCGATAACTTAGAAATTTGGATTTCCCTTCGTCTTATTCTTTGATAATAAAGATAAAAAATGAGTGTCTTTCAACAGATAGCTGAAGATAAGACCGGCGGATTGTAACAATAGTTCATCAACAAGCAAATTATTTTGCCTTGCCTGAGTCAAGCCATAGTCCACCATTTCAATAAAACCACGCTTTGCTGACGGATAATTTGAGTAACAACGACCTAAGGTCTTACCATCATACTCAACGAGTTTTTATGCTCTAACATATTGATTTTTCATAACTAGCCACAGCTTAAGTAAAGCCCGCCAGAGTGACTCTTGTGCAGGCTTATTAATGATTGGAATCAAACTTTTTGCCTAAAAGATAAATACAGGCAAAACTTATGCAGAAAACCCACCATCAATCATCAAACTCGCCCCTGTGATATAGCCCGCTTCTGGGCCCGCAATAAAGGCGACAAAGCTGGCGATCTCTTCGGCTTTACCGTAACGCCCTAGTGCGCCTATCGCCTTAACGGGCTCGGATGAATCACCGTTATCAGGGTTCATATCGGTATCCACAGGTCCAGGCTGAATATTGTTCACCGTAATAGCTCGAGGGCCTAAATCCCGCGCGAGTCCTTTGGCCAAACCGACTAAGGCCGATTTACTCATGCCGTAAATCGCACCACCTACAAACGGAATACGCTCAGCGTTTGTGCTACCGATATTGATGATCCGGCCGCCGTCATTCATGTGCAGCGCGGCTTCTTGGCTCGCCACAAACACACTGCGCACATTAGTGTTAATTGTTCGCTCCCAGTCCTCTAACGTCAGGTTCTCGATGCTATCCCAAATCAACGTGCCCGCATTATTGACCACTATATCTAAGCCACCGAAATGCTCTTTGGTCTCGCGGATGGCACGACGAATCGCATCAGGCTCTGTGCTGTCGGCCTTAATGGCAATGGCTTGACCACCATGGGTGATAACTTCGTCAACAAGCAATTGTGATTGGGCTTCAGATGAAACATAGGTAAAGGCAACTGCTGCGCCGTCACTCGCTAAACGTTTAACGATGGCGGCACCGATACCACGACTACCACCTTGTACAAAAGCCACTTTACCTTGCAAATTATTCGACGATTTCATAGTTAGCTCACTCAATAGGGATAAAAATCTATGGTATAAAAAAGCGTTGTTAATCAATCACAAAATGGCGATCGCCCGTTAGTTAACGCTCTTTTTCATACTGTGGTAGTAGCTTACGCGATTCACTTCCCATGATTAAGTCACTAAAATGACCATCACTAAGTCCTTCAAGGAATTAATTGCCGTGATAAATAATCAATTTGTTGAGATACGCCATTTCGTCACAGTTGCCCAGCTCGGCAGTTTTACCTTAGCGGCGCAGGCGTTAGGCATGACAGGTTCGGCGCTCAGTAAAAGCATAGTACGATTAGAAACCCGCTTAGGCACTAAGCTGCTGCACCGCACCACAAGGCGTGTGAGCTTAACCAATGATGGCGATTCGTATCTCACAGATTGCCAAAATGCCATGGCAATCCTAGACAATGCACAGAGCCGACTCGGCAGCGAACAGCAAATTCCCTCAGGTCGAGTGCGAGTGGATTTACCTGTGACGTTTGGGCGGCGATATATACTGCCAACCCTATTATCACTATCGCAAAAATATCCCAAGCTCGAGTTATCCATTACCTTTAACGATAGAGCGACCGATTTGTTTAGTGGCGGCATTGATTTGGCGGTGCGTGTCGGACAACTCGGCGACACTGTGGATTTAGTCGCCCGTAGATTAGGAGAACAACGCCGAGTGATCTGCGCATCTCCCGCCTATTTCGCTCGACTTGGTACGCCACAAGGCAAAGATGATCTCAGCCAGCACCAATGCATTGTCGGCTGGCCGCTTGGGCAGCAACATCGCTGGTTACTTAAAAATGAGGATGGGATCATCGAGGCTTATGACATTCCAGTACGCCACGAAATCGCTGATTGCGAAGCCATTTTAGCGGCCACACTGGCGGGAGTGGGTTTAGCGCAAGTGCCAATATGGTTGGTTGAGGACTATCTTAAAACTGGTGAACTTATCTCGGTACTGGACGAACTCGCCAGTGACGACACACCCATCCACTTGATTTGGCTTAAAACCCCTTACCTCCAACCCAAGCTACGGGTGATCATCGAAGAACTGGTGGAACTAGCCAAAACGCCAAAAAGCAGATTTAAGGCAGAATAAGTGAAAGGCCTCGACTGAGCGCGACCTTTCGCTTTGGGGCTAACGGTTATTTATTTTGATGTACAGATTGGTCATAGAGAGTGATCGCTTTGCTGAGCGCGTCAAAATCCGCCGAACACATATGCTGCTTTAAGCTATCAAACTTTTCGGCAGGCCAATCGTAGATTTTTAACGCCAGTAACTCAGTAATAACGTCTTTATCGAACCGATACTTGATTAATTTCGCGGGTGATCCCGCCACAATACTGTAGGGTTCGATATTTTGGGTGACAACACTATTTGCGGCAACAACCGCACCTTCACCTATCGTCACCCCAGGCATCAGCATACATCTCATGCCTAACCAAGCCCCATCACCAATATGAGTATCACCTTTGCCTACATAGGCCTCCTCGATGAAATCTATAAAGGGATATAAACAAAACCAATCCGCTCTATGCGTATGATTTCCGCCCATTAAGATCACAACTTCGGCGGCGATACACACATAGTTCCCGATATAAAGTTTATCGATAGACCACTTAGGCTCCCACTCACGGCTCACTTCATCGCCATGAAGATATCTCACTGCTGCTCCCTCAAAGCCTGCATCCCAGCAATCACTGTAATAGCTATGTTGACCTTTGACTATGATATTGGGATTGGTGACCACCTCGTGCAATAACTGAACTTTTGACCAATGCTTTTTCTGCATTGCAAATCCTCTTTATAAACAAAATTGTTAATACGAAACATAATGTTATGAGAAGTTTTACATTAGAATAGTCAGTGAATACGCGGCTGTTTTAGCAGAGGAATGAGTTTCATATAAAAAATCACAAGTGGGTATAAAAAAGAAAATAGCCCATAAAACTGAAAAATCGACATGGGCTAGCCGTTGTCACTGAAAGTGTCGCTGAAACCAAACTATGACATAGCAGCATATACAGAAACAATTACTTAGCTAAATGATGTAACCATACGTCGACATAAAATGTACCCATAGTCTGACAAATAGGAGCAGCCGCAAAATAACTCAAGTGAAAAATGTAACTTTACTACAAATGACTATTAAGCCTTTGCAAACTGACAATTGCTCTAAATAGTATTGGTTGTATTGCTAATCTAGCCACCAGTGAATCAAAATGGGTATTGAAAAGTTGCTTAGCTGAGTATCCAGCATTCGTTACTAGCGACCTATCTTCTTAAATCCTTCCCTAGATCTTGCGCAAATTTTTTAGCGGCCTTTAATGACTCTCTATCTGTGAATTGTTCAGCTGTAACTGTGGGGGGAGCAATAAGTTTGATACTAAAATGGCAGCGATCGCATAGTTACGCTGCCATTTCTAAATCGAAATTGCCCCAAAGCTTGCTAGCACTCGGCAGTGTGAATAGCAAACTTACAAACAAGTTGCCATACAAATTCTCATCTATTTACTCAATGTTTGGTTCTACAGTAAATCGCCTAACAATGTGCGGGTATACAGTCGTATTTAAATTTAGATATTTGGGGGTGATTTGAACCACAAAATCAGTACGCATTAATCAAACTGATAGAATCTCATAAAATCAATTAATTAAATCTACTTTTGGTTAATAGATTTGAAAAACACACATGCGCGTTTTTCCTGATGGTGTATTTGATAGAAAGCTGATAAGTTATTTATATACAGATAGTTAACTGTGCGCGCTTTCACTGGTAACGCGCATGAACACTCATCGAACATTAGCTGCAAAGAGGCATAATGTCCCAATACAAACTGACGGAAGAGATCCTAAAAAGTTCTAATGCAGCAATTTGGGACCTGGCGAAGCTTGAGTGGTCCCTGTATCAAATATACGAAGCGGAGGATCCGGAAACCTGCTTGTGCGGTCACTTCCCAATAATTGAAGTTTGCACCCTTCAAAACAAGCTTAACGGTCAATTTGCAACCGTTGGCAATTGCTGCGTTAAGAAATTTATAGGACTGCCATCAGACCTAATATTCCAAGCCGTCAAGAGAGTCCGAAAAGACAACCAAAAGTCACTTAATGCTGAAGCCATTAGACATGCATATGAAAAGAGCTGGATAAATGAGTGGGAGTATAATTTCTCAATCGACACAATGAGAATGCGCTCACTTACCAGCAAGCAGCTCCAAACTCGCATTAAGGTCAATGAAAAAATGCTGGCAAACATGAAAAAGAACTGTGGTAACGGCTAAAAATGCGCTCAACTGTCGCTCATTTCGTCAGTTAGCTTAATCGTTATAAATCACTTGAGTTCGGAGGATTATGAATATTTCAACCTTAGAAATAAGTAAAACGGCAATGTATCACGGAGAGTTTACAGACCGTAAAAAAGAGTTTTCAGAAGCATGTAAATGGCTATCCGAAGAGATGGGTTTTCCATATAAAAGTACTCGAATGGGCGACTACGAGCGGCTGCTAAAAACATTTGTTAACCCAGGAGCTAAAGCGCCTACGGAACGAGACTTAATTGATGATTTTTATCACTTCATGCAAGCAGTGACCGAGGCGTGCCAGATCATCCGATTATGGAATACTTTTAAAGATGGTAAGCACGAGGGTTTAAAAGATCGTATTAAGCATGTTATGTCAGGTAAGAGCATACGTACCGAAGCAATCAAAAAGAACAAAAAGGGGCAGAATGATGACCCTGCACGAGATTTTGCGTTTGAGCTGAATATTGCCTCTAGGTTTCTCAAAGGCGGCTATGAAGTTGATCTAACAGATGATTGCGATGTGGTTGTTACTATTGATAAAGATAAATTGTACGTAGAGTGCAAACGTATAAAGTCTTTGAAAAAGTTAGCCACTCGCATTAAAGAAGCATCAAACCAGATTGATACACGCATTGGTTTAAATCGTAAAAATAAGTATGGCTTGATAGCAATGGACGTGACTGATGTACTTTTGCCTGAGGGCACAGTAACAGCAACTAGCGATGTGCGTTTGTATGACATGGAAATACAAAAAGCAATTACAGGTTTCGCTAAAGAGCAGCAAGATGTATCAGCCAAAAACGCAGGTCGTAATGTAGCGGGAATTTTATTTGAATTTAGTTCGAGCGCATTCTTTTCTCATGAGGAAAAGGAACCTGCATTGGGCTTTGGGCGCGCTGCGTGCATGTATAGGCAGGCTAGTCAAAATAAAAAGTCGTTGGCTCTAATCTCTGGTTTTATGGACAAAATTGCCAACCAAAATCTATAAAGTTCAGATTTATAACAAGAGACTATGGCGTCAATAGCTAATTTATCGCTTTTGGCGCTTCCCATAGGGCACCGTCTCTCAACATCGAATTTAACGTCACCACCATCTTCCTAATACAGGCAATGATAGCCACTTTTTTAGGTTTCCCTGTGGCAACTAATCGCTGATAGGTGCTCTTAAAAACCGGGTTAGATTGTATGGCTGACATCATTGCCATATATAAAACCGTTCTCACTTGATGCCTTCCTCCTTGTATTTTTCGCATGCCTTTAAAGCGCCCGCTTTCTTTATTCATCGGTGCCACACCGACCAATGCGCTTGCTTCCTTGTTACTGATATAACCCAATTCTGGTAAGTTACTGATGATGGAAGCTGCGGCGATTTTACCGATACCTTTCATACTCTGAAGCAGTATATTTTTCGCTTGATAATCAGGGTTTGACTCAATGAGTTTAACGATTTTTATTTCAATCTTTTCAATCTGATTTTTGAACGCCGTTAAAATAGGTTTAATGGTCATTTCAAGTTCTTTTGGCAATATTTGAAGGCGGTTTTTTTCCATCGTCTGCATCACCAATAGTTGATTTCGTCTTGCGACTAAATCACTCATAGCACGCATTACATCAGGTTTTAAAGTTGATAAGGTCGGCTTAATCGCTTCGCTGTAATGCGCTATAAGTTGCGCATCAAGCTTGTCAGTTTTTGCCCGTTGACCAATGGCACCAGCAAAGCGTTTTATGTGAACAGGGTTTGCGATGACAAAAGGTAAGTTTGCCTCAGCGCAGGCCATAATGAAGGGCATTTCAAGACGACCTGTCGCTTCGATAACGATGCGCTCAGGAGTGTATTTTTTAATGGTTTTGACAGCCTCTTTAATCCCTTTTTCATCGTTCGATACAGTGAAATAGATATTGAGAGGGCGGATATAAATGTCGAGTTGAAACTTGCCAGTATCAACACCTACGTTAATGTTTTGATTAGACGTTGTTTTCATAATAAGCTAACTCTTGCTTGCAAATGCGGGTTCGAGACCCAGTAGACTATTCGAGTATTTTGCTTGGAGTCCTTTGTCGCGTTCTTTCTTGTTATCGGTCTCTCAATAGAGGAGCCAGCGTTCAATCGAACTACGACAAGGAAAGCTTTAGTTGCAGCTAAAGCCTGGGTCTCACATTACCCGAAACTGGAAATTATTTGTAATCAGGTGAGTTTATTATCCATACAAGCGTTCCAATTGACCCCATACTGTCACGAATTTTGCGTCATGTGGTGATCACTCTCGTATGGACTTGAGAATATGTTAAAAGAAATAGATTGTGATTTGGTTCAAGTCAGGGAAACTGGACTCGGGATGATTCTCCGAGTTGTAATCCTACAAGCTAACGGTTGGGCTGAAGACTTCAAATTTCTAGTTCATAAGTACGCACCTAACGAAATACCTATTGATAATGCAGATATTGACTGCCCGAATTGGACTGGACGTTGGTTGATTGCTCAAACGTTCACTGCAATGGCCCTTGAAGCATTCTATTACGATTATGTAATAGAAAAGGAATCTAAGACTAAAGCAGAAAATAAATGTTCGCCTGTTGTGAGATACCAATATTTAGCAGAAACTTATCTCGGTCAAATTAACGTCACTGATAGTGATCTGTATATTCAGTTAAAGGCTTTGAATACGCTAAGGCGTCACTGGGTCCACAATAAAAGTACTGATTTGGGAAAGTATAGTTGTCCTGATAAATATTTTAGTCCAGGTCAGTGCTTGGCATTACTAACCAGTGTGTTTCGATTGTTTGAATCGAATGATCATTCATGTATTGTCGCTAGAGTCTATAGAGAAATACTTGAGCAAGCACAGAGTAATGTAAAAGATATAATTGAAACTATATAATATGAAGCACATAACAAGGGCGTGTAATCTGACCCCAGCGTTATGCATAAAAACGGAGTCTGAGCATGGTCGACATTAATCGAAAAAAAGAGCTACGGTATTTGTTCTTGCACAAGCTGTACGAACTGACCGACGGAAGTGAGCTTAAAAGGGTTGCTAAAGAAGATGTTGCTAAGCACTTTGATGTTACGCCACAGGAAACTCACGATATTTGGAAGTACCTGAAAGGTGAATACCTCGCCGATCCAGTGAATATGGCCGTGTCGATTACTCATGCAGGGGTCGTGGAAATTGAAAGAGCCGTAACTGAGCCAGATAAACCAACGCAGTATTTTCCACCCGTGAATATAATTAATGTTCATCAAATGCATGGCTCGGTAATTCAACAAGGAACAACAAATAGCACCCAAACAGTACAAATAACAAATGCTGAAAAATTTGCGATTAATGAATTTATGGGAAAGTTGAAAAACGCCTTGCCAGAACTGAACTTGGATGATTCTGCGCACTCAGAAATTTCAGCTGATATAGCTACAGTCGAAGCACAAATTGGCTCGAAAATGCCAAAGGGTGGAATCATAAAGGAAAGTCTTCTTTCCATTCAGCGTGTTCTTGAAGGCGCATCGGGTGCCGTTCTCGCTCAGCAATTACTTCCATATATTCCGGCCCTTCTCGCTACTTTTGGCTATTGAAAATACATAACAATCAGCTTCACTGGATTCGCTCTCCTGTTAGCAGGGACGTTAGTCCATAGAAATATTAATCCGAGACTCACATAGTAGAGCAAAAGTCCTAACACACAATTGTCCAAAAGCTTGCTAGAAATTGATCAATATTTATTTTCACGTCTACCGTCGTGTTGGTAGTGATTTTCCTCAAAATTGATCAAACTTTAGATTTTTAATGGCTATCAATAGCTTAAAAAGGCGCATTTCCACTCAAACAATTATCCAGCGAAAATTGGGGCATTGCCACTAAAAAGCCTCTTCCCACATTGGGTAAGAAGAGGCTTTTACTGCCTATCCGGCAGTTTGCAGTATTAACATAAACGTCGAAACGATTGTTTTTATTATCAGCTGCCTATTCGGCAGGTCACCTTGGTATAAAGGATTTTACACTGTTCACTAAATTTTCAGCTGCCTATTCGGCAGGTCACATCGAGGGTTTTGTATAACTTTATTTGTAATAATTTTCAACTGCCTATTCGGCGGGTCACTATACACTTATAAAATAAACCTATATAAAATCAATTACTAGAGCCAAAATCAAGGAAATAACCATATAATTTCTCAAACAGATAATTAGTTTTAAAATTAAAACATTACAGTAACCACGAAACCAAAAGGTCAGATTTTATCTACAAGACGAGATAGCTCCGGTACTGTTCCATTTTGTTGTTGATTGCTGGCAAATCCATAGCTACTAAATAATGGTTCAGTTTGCTTCTTTGCTACCATTTTCTGAATATGAAGAAGGTAATCTTGCTTATTACTACCGCTGCTCATTGCTATACGATGGAAAATGTTAAACTCTCTTGGCTGAGTATTTTTTATAGGATTAAATGTCTCACCTCGAGCTAACGCTCGTTTTTCCAAACGTTTTAAGCGTCTGCGGGCCTCACCAACAAAAATCTTTGCAATTTCCTGATTACGTTTGAAAATCACTTCAGTACAATCATCAGGTACAACGTCAACGTTACCAAGACTAAAAAAGCCACATTCTTTCATATCTTGAAAATAGGATTGCTGTTTCAGCTCACTCAATACAATTTCATCAGAATGAACAAAAGCAATGACATTACCGATAGACGCGTCTGACCAAGCAGGAAACGTCACCCCAAGACCTTTAATTTCATGTTTGCAGATGTACCCATGCATTACTGAGATACAACGCCCCATTAGTAGAGCCAAGTTTGCTTCTCGTGGTAAGAAACGCACCATAAAATAGTAGCGCTGCATATTATGCCTTCTTCGTTTCGGCTTTCTTCTGGAACATGCCACCCTTTATCAGGACAGCAAAAAGATAGTAAATATTAGGATGAATTGAATGCCCTGACTCTGCGGCCTGTTGCTTGAGTTCAGCTAAATACAGCTCTGTATTTACAAATAAGGTATAAAAACTCAGTGCAGATTCAGGTGAACGCCGTGCAATACCCAGCTCTTTGTCTGCACCGTACTCATGTACTCGTAATCGTTTAACATCGTCCTGATCCCACCAATTATCAATTGATTGAATAGCCGCACCTATCTTGACCGAATTAAAACTCACCGCATAACGACCATCAGTACATTTAACCTTAGTAAACTGTTTTGAAGTTTCACCTTCTGCGGACTTTTCACCAAAGGTTTGGCTTGGGTAGATCTCTTGGCAAAAGACAGTCTCAATTTTTGCCGTAATATCAGCGTTCCAAAATACATTCGGATCAGTCAAAGCTAAGTGCATATCTTTACTTAATTCATCAAGAACAGTCCGGGCTTCATCAGACCAAATATTCCAAGCTAACTGCCTCGTATTACTGATTTGATAACACTTTCCCGTACTTGTTTTAATATCAATTTGAGTGTGACCAGAGTTTTGATTACGCCAGAGCCAAGTTCCTAACAGCAGATTTTTACAAAAACGGGTCGCCAGCTCTTGGTAACCGTCGCACTCCTTAAATGCTGCAGACAATTTTTCAAGTAAACTAGAAACTTCAGGATCGCTGCAGCCAGAGGGTTTGAGCGAGTTAGCTTGTACTCTTAGCGAGAAGCGGCAATAAATGTGATCTACATTTGGCGGAACATAACACTCTTCAATCGTTAGAGGATTACAGTGTGTAAGGTCCTGGGGTGCTAAGTTTTTCGATTTAAATTGAGGAGTAAATGCTTCAGTGAATCCAGCTTTTTGACCACGTATACGAGTGATTTCAGCTTCAAGAGGAACAAAATCAGAATCGGCTGTTTTATAGAAAAATACCGCCTTACTTGGGTAGAGGGATCGGTCATACTTTAAAACATTGCATAGCTCCATAAACCTTCCTTAAATCCGTTTCATCAGCATTGAATGCTCTTTTACCTCTAACATCCAAAACGCTCTCTTAAAATAGTTTATTTGCCCCTGTAACCTTATCTCAATTGCCGATGCACACTCAACTACGCCAAGCGCTGGTTCAGCATAGCAATGTAAAGGCTCTAGGCTACCGACTCGGCTAACGGGTTCAGTTAATGGTAAATAGCCAACCATAGTGGGACACAGCGATGAATTTTTATCCAACAAAAACAGAAGATCACTAATATTACCCATTGAATATCTAGTCGGCATAATCCATTTTCCTGACATAGGCAGTCTTTTCAATGTTGAGAAAAGCTCCGCTTCGGATTGATAAAGCTGGCACCACGCACCAACAGCATCTAACTCGGGAGGATGCATTACTCCACCGGCAAAGTTCGCAGGAAAACTTGCTTTCAACATTTCAGTTCGATTATCTAAGATAACTAAATCGTCTTCATAACCATCAATATGAATGACAAGATCAAACACTAAATCACAATGTCGATTATCAATTATTCCAGCTCGTCTAAATTGATTCTCTTTCGATCCTTGCATGCCGTACTCAGGCAGTTTTTTGCCCGAGACAGATGAGTACTGACGAATAAACCACGAAAATGAGGTTAATCTAAGCTGAGTACCCAATCCTTCATTTAATCGCCGCTGGTAGCTATGCATCATTCCCCAAACAGCGGTGAGAGATGGAATGCCAACACAATACGGATTAGATAAAGCTTGGGCATCAAACACTCGAATACCTTTCAAATGTAAATATCGCTGAAAATGCTCATCCTCAGCATCTTTTTGTAGCAAAGGTTCTTTATAAGCCAAATGAGTTAACAACCATTTCAAGCTATTTCGAAGAAGAGGCATCAGTCTCTGATGAAAGGCATACTGACTTATCATTGCTGAATGCGACATCACCGAATTTAATCTGCCGAACAGAGGCAGCAGCAATTCAGGTAATAGCTCATTCTCAAAGGTTAAAAACTGATACTCTAATGAGCCATTAATAGGCTCAAGCTCGGTAAGAAGAATCGGCCCATCTTTAACCTCTAATCGCCATTCCAACATTGGCGCAAGCCACTCAGATAACATCGTTCTTATCTGTCTAAGATTGGCGACTTTTTGTTGCCTGCGTTGCTTTAACGCCAACGCTGATTCACTCGATAACAGTTCATCCAACACCCTCACAAATCGAGGCTGTGACAATACATTTTGATTCAATACATCCTGACCAGATAAAACCCTAACCAGTAAATTATCGCCTAATCCGTGAGTTTTTTTATTAATACGAGGCGGATAATTCAGGGCTCTAGCATTACCACCAAGAGATGCGACTAGCTCACTGACTGCCGCAGGACGAATAAACTCAAGACTGGTATATCGGCCCTGTTTTTTGATTGCTGCTTGCTGGAGTTCAGACTGAAGTGCATGGCTTACAACGGGGGTAATCGCTATATATCCATCACGGAATGGCATTCGAACCTGTACGGAGTATTTATCGACTTTATCTGGGCTTAACTGCGCAGGTAAAAAATACTTCACCCTGCCGCAAATATTCATAAACTGTTTAACAGGCATGCCAAGTTCTTGAAAAGCCTCTTTCCAGTGTTTTGGTGCTTCACACATTAATGTTGCAAGGCAAGTTACTTTACCTTGCCAAATAAACTGGCAGCCAAACAGCTTGGCAAAATTGACTTTAGCACTGTCATGAGACCACCCTAAAGTACGCTGGCAATTAGCGCCACTCAACATATTGGGATGTAATTGAGGACTAGGGGCAACGAGCCTTTGTTTACTGACCCGAATATCTGGGAACTTGAGATTATGGGTATGCAGCCATTGTACTTCGTCAATGCAAACATCAATATGGGTTTGGTTATTAACAGTTATTCTGGCTAACTTTTTATCAAGTAAGTCATCCACCAACTTTTTCGGATAGGTAAGATTAAGCAAAATAATTAGGGCAGAGCTTTCCTCGCCAGTCACATCTAACGGTTCTGTATAAGCAGCAAATGCACGCCTCAACGCTGCCGAACGTGCTTGAACATCTTCAATATCTAGCAGTTCTCGCAAATGTAAATTCTTTACCATGCCGATAAGTACATCCCCTGTCTATCACTGCCGAAGCTACTTTTATACTCGATCACTTGCCTTAAATAAAATACAGCTGCGTGAGGGTCAATCCGCTGCTTCATTTTTTGTCTAAACGCCGAAGTTAATATCCCATCTTGATGAAGCCGATAAACCTGCTCTTGGGTTGTTGATAGTAAAACAGCTATTTCTGCGACGCTGACTAGCATATCGGCCACGTTAGGCTTTTTCGATTTGGGATGTAACACCACCAATCTTTGCAAATACCCCATTGAAGCATAATAGATAAAATGTGGCTCTTTATCCTCTGGATAAAGACATCGTGAATGCAAAATCAACTCACCAAAAATAAACCGAAAAGCAGTACGATTAAATAGCTCTATCAGCCTTAGTTCAGCACCTTGAGTCACTTTATCCAGTTCTTGATAAAAGTTGTCAGGCCAGTTATCAAAATATTCAATAGCATCGCTAAAAGAATTGTCATTACTTCCGCCATGACGCTTTTGGTACCAAAGTAGAGCCGCAAGTCGGTGAGTCGCAGATGTTTCATTAATAAGTGGATTTGTAGACGTAACATCACCACCAATAAGGTTCCTCGCTAGCATGAGATCAGGCTGTTTAGCGCGAACAATTTCCGCTTTTGAAAGCTCAAATCCACATGAACAATAGCCAATTGATTCATTCTCAATATAGTTGAGCGGTGCTTTGCATTCTGGGCAATGTTGGATCAACGCGCACTCATGCTTGGCACAGGCAGTATATGGTTTTAAATGCCAAACTTGCCGAATATAAGGCTCATCCTTTAAGCACTCAGGGCAAATGGGCACACTCTCAACATCATCCTCATTGACATAACGGATAAAACTTAAAGGAATATCGATACCATTACGATGCACTGCAACGCTAGACCCCATAAAGACTCTGTTAGATCTAAATAGTGCTATTTTCTCCAGTTCATGAGGAGGTAAACCAAGAAGGGATTCAAGCAAACCCAACGCCCTCATCCTAAAGTGGCTATTATGCTTAGCATGATAAATATTGAAGCGTTTTAGCTCGATAGGGAAAGCTCCATGGGCCTCGAAGTCTAGCTCATGAAGCTCTTCTCTAATAGCAAGACTGAGCTGCTGATAAGAATCAAAAAAGTTCTCTGAAACGATTCGAAGCAAATAACTTTCAAGCGATTCATCAATAAATGCACGCGCTCTAGGGGAAAATAAAAATGCCATCACCCACCAAAAACTAAGAAATCCTTAGCAAAAATAAAGCAGTTGCATAAAAATAGCAAATAGTGATTTAGACATCTCATTTTCACCTTGATGCTATCCACCCAACAACATAGGCGAGACCGTCGTGTCCCCAACCACCACTAGCGAGGTCAAGATTTTGAGGTTTTGGATGATTGGTTATCTCCAAATTCTGAAATCAGTGAGGATGTTTAATAAAATAATGCTTAGCATTAAGCTATAGATTAGCTGATTTTACTTTCTATAATGCCAGATGTATCTATCCAGTTAACAACACCTTGATAGTCAGCCTCCACATGGGAGCGAGCCATTTTATACATATTTGGCTTTGTGGAGGAAAAGAGTATGACAACATACAAATATCGGTATTCAACTCATAAAAGCCATACCCTGAAGCCACCTGATAATTTTAATATAAATCATTATATTGGAGTGAACTTGCACCTTGAAGTGTGATCAGATGGAAGTACGAACAAATATCAATCACAGACATCAAAGTGCAAGTATTAACTATCTTACATCAATCTCTTTATCAACATTGTCCAGAAATCCATCAAAAGCGGCTCAATACGCTCATGGTCGCTTGCCGAGCACTCATCAATGCTGATGATCTCACACTCACGCATTTAGGCCGGCATATTGATGGCACCAGCATACAGACTAAACACTCAATAAAACGCATGGATAGATTGCTGGGCAACTCTCATCTTCACCATGAAAGACTGGCTGTTTATCAGTGGCATGTAAAGTGGCTACTGACAGCACATACGATGCCGAGATGATTGCGCTACGTGCCTCTATCGCTATCAAGGGCCGCTCTATCACACTCTACGAGCGAACATTTCCGTTAGTACTTCAAGGCACTCAAACTGCCCATAATCAGTTTCTTAATGAGCTCCATAAAGTATTACCTGACAACATCACCCCGCTGATAGTAACGGACGCAGGCTTTCGTAATCCATGGTTTCGAAAATCGAGCAGCTCGGTTGGTATTGGCTTGGTCGCGTCAGAGGATTGAGTGTCTATCGCCCCCCCTTCAGTCGCCAATTTTCGCTAAAAGCGCTTTATCCCCAAGCCCGTCGTCGCGCAAAACATGTTGGGCGGGTGGCGTTATCGGTAAAGCAACCCTTGTTATGCGAGATGGTGTTGTTCAGGGCGCAAAGTAAAGGCAGAAAAGGTCAGCGAAGTACTACAACCGACTGCCACCATACGGCGCAATGGACGTATGAACTGACGGCCAAAGAGCCTTGGGCACTGGTGACTAACTTGACTATGGAAGCCATGTCACCTCAAAAACTGGTCAATATTTACCAAAAGCGAATGCAAAGAGAAGAAACCTTTAGAGATTTAAAAAGTCCCGCTTATGGCTTTGGTTTACGTCATAGCAGAACACGTTATGCGGCTAAGAGGACATACTGCTATTGATAGCGTTATTGGTGCAACTGGCATTTTGATGGGTAGGATTATACGGAGAAACACAGCAATTACAGCGGCACTTCCAAGCCAACAGGTGAAGAAACGGAATGTGTTATCGACAGTCAGGATGGGCAAAGAACTACTGCGGCGACGGCATGATTACCCCATATCAGCTGATGATTTGTTTTGTGCTGTGAAGAAACTAGCCGAACTCTCATTAACTCATGGCTGTTGAGGCTATGAATTATGAGGGGATCCTACAGCGCCATGCCTCAACATATCGTGCTTATGAAACCATCGAAGATATACCAGGTTCTACGGTCAAAATTGGGACTAGATAAACGATTCAAGCCGCAAAATGGAAAAAATCAGAGCGGAAGGCAATGAAGTTTGCGATTGAGAATAGCAAGACTAACTTGATTCACAGATCAAAATTCCCCTCATAAAGCGATCAGTTCTTTAAACATATGCTTTCTCTCGTCATTATCGGCTCATCCTCTGCAAGGCTTCCACTTTTTGTGAGTGAAAGAAACTTTCTGCAAAGGCGTTGTCCCAGCAATTACCTTTACGACTAAGGTTTTGTATCATCTGATGCTTTTTATCAAAAACAATAATCATGCGAGCAGTATTGGCTGCCAAGATCATTTTTAATTAAATTTCCTCTTGTTGCACTCGTCAGCGAAAAATTTTGCCATACTTTCTAAACATAACTATCGGAAAATTAACATTCCCTTGCAACCACGAGATAAAAATAGTTTTCGAGTCTTTAAAAAACTAACAGACGAGGGGAATACCAGAAATACAACCGAAAATTCAATATAATGGCATCATATTCTGGAAATCTCATGCTTGATGACTTACGACTTTCCAATTTTAAAGGGGTTCTCTTTGCATTTATCTAGCGTTAACTTCGCACACTGCCGATTTGCTTTAGTTCTTGGTCTACTCGGCTTTGTGGTCAATTTGCTACCTATCCCTTTATTTGCAAATATCAATCTGATACTCGGCAATATGGCTATTGTTATTGTCGCCATTTTATTGGGGCCTTGGTATGCACTGATAACCGCCCTATTAAGTGCCACAGGTTTGGTTTTAGTGTGGTCAGATTCCTACGCCTATATTTTATTTTCACTCGAAGCCATTGTCCTTGGTTTTGCTCGACTTAAGGACATCCGTATTTTATATGCCAGTATACTTTATTGGTGTTTCATCGGTATGCCGCTATTTGGTATATTAGCGATGAATTTTACCGAGATACCGACCAGCCACATTCATTTTATCACTATAAAACAAGGCGTTAATGGTATTTTGTACGCGGCTTTAGCAGAGCTGAGTGTGGTAACTATTCCGTTTTTATGGCATTTTAAAGATAAAATCACCAATCGTACGCGCCGTCTATTTAGCTCACGCTTAAACTACTTATTTATCTTAATTATCACGGTTTGCTTACTCATCACCTCGCTCACATTTAACCGTATGTTTATTGATAAACAGCAAGTGTTGATCAATCGTAATATTCAAGACACCGCCACCTTGTTGGCACATTCCGTTGAAAACTACCTTTACGATAGCGAAGAAGCACTTATCAATATCGCACAATTTCTAAGCCAATCTAACCAGTCAAATTGGCAAGATGTGCTGTCAAAAAAACATAATGATCGACCACGATTTACGACAATGCTTATCGCAAGTCCACAGGGAACATTCTTACTTGCAAGTGTAAAGACACAAATAGCGTCATTCAATCTCGACGAGAAGAGTGTCCTACAGGCAGCCACTCCTTATCTTGCTCCGAGCTTAGAGAAGCGAAAAGTCACGATCACTCCTGCACAATTAGCCCCCAATTTAAGCAATGATGTCATTGTTGGTATCAATACGCCTATTTTTGCTGAAAATGACGATATGAATATTATAGGTATTCTAGAAAGTAACTTAGATTTGAATTACATATCTAAAATTGATGAGCAAGATTTACATGACAGTGAACAGGCCATTATCCTGATCGATAACAAAAAAAATATCCTCTATGCTTCAAAAAAATTAAATTTAACACCACTTAGCCCGTTTATATTCACCAAAGGTGATAAGGAATATAAAACCCTGATGCCACTGATGAATATCAGTAAAAACAACGATACTAAAGGCATACCAGAATACGTGTATACCGAGCGCTCCTTAGCAAACGGCTGGCATATTTATGTTATCAAGCCCTTTGCCCCCTTACTCGTGTTGGCAGAGCAGCAATACATCAGTACCTTTTTGGCCGTACTTTGCTCACTGTTAGCGGTATATTTTATATCTAAAGCCACCAGTCGATTACTCACAGAGCCGCTATCATATTTGGCAAAACACTTTAGCCATTCTAGACATGAAAAGTTTGAACACTACTGCCTGAATGACGATACACCTGCAGAAGTGTATAGTTTGTACGAAAGTTTAGAGGCCAATCAAAATGCACTCTTAGCCCATCAAGCTGAACTGGAGCAAAAAGTACAGCAGCGCACCCAAGAATTAGAGAGTGCTAATGCAAAATTAAAGTTACTGGCTGAACGCGATCCACTCACCCATCTTTTCAATCGTCGTTACAGTGAAACCCAATTCCAGCATATTCAAAAAATGTGTGCACGCAATAAAGCAACTATTGCGGTTGTGGTTATGGACTTAGATTTTTTCAAAAAAGTAAATGATAACCATGGACATTTAGGTGGTGATGAATGCTTAAAAGTCATGGCAAAAGCCTTAAGCCAGCACTTTAAACGTGATACCGATTTAGTCGCCCGGTATGGCGGTGAAGAGTTCTTACTAATTCTGCCCATAGAAGATAAAAAAAATGTTGAGCAACACTTAAATGATTTTAGGCAAAAAATTGCAGAAATCAGCATTACGAACCCGGCTGATAAAACGACGTTTAATGTTACTGTCAGCATTGGGGCTATTTTTGCCGACGCTAATTTTAGTGAAGATTTAGATATCTGGATAAAACAGGCTGACGACAACCTTTATCTCGCTAAACATCAAGGCCGTAATTGTGTGATATGCACTCAAGGGGGGTAAAACTCACCAAACAGTATTGCGACTTTCTTCAGTTAAATCTTCGGTCGAACATTGTAATCAAATGCTATTCACTAGCGCATAAGTTGTTGATGAAAATGACTGTGTTGAATAAATTGGCAAATTAGCAGTAAAAAGTAGACCAAAAAGTCACCTTGGACGGTTTGCAACTAATCAGAAACCACACCAGTGAAACCACACTGGTGTAATTCCTCGCTAATTTGTTACAAAGGTCAATTGTATTTCATTCTTTCAAAATCATTATCAATACAAACACCAATCTACTCTCACTTGAAGTGGTTTTTTATAATAGTGATATGATATAACTGATTTCCACCTTTTATCGATGATCACGTTATTCAATTTGGTAGCACCAGTACTGTGCTGATGACACACTATCGGCCCATCTATAAAGAACCATTTCATGTCAGCAAAGTTGAATAGCTTTTCTCTGCGTGTATCGGTTTGCATAATCTTGGCATGGCTTGAAGTTATAATTACTTTTTGAAAAGCAAATCATAACGTCTTGCCATGTGGTCTAAAAATAACTTTCGAAAGTTCAGCAGGCCTTGCACATGTAAAGCTAACTCAAATACCCGTTACCTAACACTTACTTGACCATCAGTGCTTTTGCTAGTGACACCATGATAAGAAGCAAAAGCACGCGTTGTACCTGATTTTAAGCCAGTAACTAAACCGCTAGAGGGTTCTATGTGCGCAATACTCGTATCAGAAATGGTCCACAAAGCTTCATTTGTACAATCCCCTAAACTTAAGTCTACATAAATAATTGAGCACTTTAATTGCACCTGTTCACCAATGTTAAGGTAATTGACATGAGGAATGATTTGCAAATTATCAATATCTTTTTCCTGTACCGTTAAACTAGTTTGTGTTGCTATCCCAAGGTAAGCTGCTTGAATATTTGTCATCCCTGGTGATTGACTTACCGCTAACGCGCTACCATTCGTGGTGATAGTGGCAACATCAGAATTGCTACTTTGCCAGCTACTCTCCTTCGTGACTTCTAGGCTAGTGGAGTCCGTAAAGTGAGCTGTTGCTGTATAAGCTTGAGTTTTACCATCCACAATGGTGCTATCTGCTGGCGAAATGGTTAATGAACTCATGATTGCAGGCGTGACCACTACAACCGCGGTTTGAGTAAGCCCTGCGAAATTTATCTCTATCTGACTAGTCCCAACTGCTAATGATGTTACAAAACCGCCATTGGCCGCGGTGTTATCTACATGAGCTATTGTCTGATCCACCATGCGCCAATCGGCAGAATTACTCACCAAATATTCTTTGCCTGTTGAATCATAGGCAATTGCTTGGTAATAAATACTCGTGCCTACGGGTAATTCTGTTGCATTTGGCACTATGACGAGGCGAGCGATAACTGGGGCTGAGATATCTAATTTCGCCTTAGCCTGTTTTCCTTGATAATTAGCGATAATATTGACTGAACCTTGCTGTTCACCTTTAGCTAAGCCACTGCTAGTGATACTCGCTAAACGAGTATCACTAGTCTGCCAACTCACTAAATTGGTTATATCGTGCTGACTATTATCTGAATATATGCCGGCAGCAGTGAATTGATACTTCATACCTTGAACGACACTCGCCATGGCAGGGGTAATCACAACACTAATAAGCTCAGCATCAGTGACTGTGGCTAAGGTTGTATGGCTCCCTGAACCATAGGTGGCGCGTATAGTCGAGGTGCCCACTTGATCGGCACTGGCATGCCCCGCTCTAAAGCCGCTGGTAACAAGGCTAACCACTTTCGAATCTGAAGAGCTCCAAGTTGCAATACGAGTGACGTTTGCACTGAAACCATTACTAAAAAATGCAGTAGCCGTAAAATGGCCATTACTGCCCAATGGTTCAATGGGATTAACAGGAGTAATTTGTAAGTCGGTTAATAACGCCGCCGATATAGTCAAATTAGCGCTCGCGGATAAACCTTGATACGTGCCAATGATATTCACTTTGCCTTCTTTATAACTCTGAGCCACACCAAAATTATCAATTGATGCAGTTGGTGTATCACTCGATTGCCAATGGCTAAGTTCTGTAACATCAACACTGGTTTTATCAGAGAACTGCGCAGTTAATGCATATTGCTGAGTAAAACCTGCAGCTATTGTGTATTTAATCGGCGTAATACTCACACTTTCTAACACCGCAGCAGTCACGGTAGTGATATTTGATGCAGTCTTACCACCAAAACTGGCCGTCACGGTTACCATCCCTTCACGGATCCCCAAGACAGAACCACTTTCTGCTTCAGTATTATCTACCGACGCTATATCACCATCATTCACACTCCAACTGGCTAATGAGGTGATATCAGAACTGGTTTTATCAGAATAAAAAGCACGGGCTTGGAGTAAACCTTTATGGCCAACGGCTATGCTTTGCGCTGCTGGAGTGACTTCTATATGGTCAAGTAAACCTGCAGTCACCTTGAGAGTTGCGGTTGACTGCAAGCCATTATAGCTAGCAGTCACTGTAACGGGCTTAGCGTTATATTGATGAGCAGTGGCTAAGGCATGGCTATCGATAGATGCTAACGCGTTATCGCTAGTTTGATAGTGAGCAAATGTGGTTAAATCATGATTTGTGCCATCAGAAAATAAACCAAATACCTGATATTGCAAAGTCGTACCAGCAGGGGCTTCAGCGATGGATGGTGTTAACGAGATAGAATCTAGCTTGGCCGCGGAAACAGATATCGAAGTGCTGGCGGTTTGACCAGAAAACTTCACCGATAATTGATTAGTTCCCTCCCCTAAAGCTTTAGCGTAACCTGCTGAATCTCCATTAGGAATAACCGCTGCGATACTATAATCATCGACTTGCCAGTTTGCACTGTGAGTGACGTTGGCGGTGGTCTTATCGGAGTAAAACGCAATCGCGGTAAATTGTCCTTCAACCCCCACTGGTACACTCGGATTTTGTGGTGTGATTTGTACTGATTCAACCACAGCTTGATTTACTGTCAGCGTAGTGGTTTTGCTCATGCCTTCAAAGCTCACCGTTATATCGGTATTACCAATAGCGAGAGTATTGGCAACACCTGATAGCGCCCCACTAAATTGAATGGCTGCAACACTCGGCTCACTACTGGACCAAGCGGCTAATTGAGTAATGTCTTGCTTTGAGCCATCTGAATAACGGGCATAGGCTTGATAAGCGACTCTTGTTCCTAGCGGGGTAGAAAAATCATGCGGGCTGATACTGATATTCAGTATTTTGGCGTTTGTCACCTCCAAACCAGTATCAACTGTGATGTTATTGAAACTGACGCTAACAGCTGTTTTTCCTGGTGATAAAGCCACACTGTCACCCGCGAAAATCCCTGTAGGAATAATAGTCCCTATACTGGGATCTGCGATATTCCAAGTCGAAGTTCGTGTAACATCAATAACACTACCATCAGAGAAATATGCATGAGCACGATAGGCTCCTATTTTACCCACGGGAAAAATACCATCCACAGGACTGATTGCCAGAGAACTCTGTTGGGCATTATTAACCGTTAAAGCTGCGACTGCGGTTAATGTCTTAGCATTATGAACCAAACTTGCAGTAATATTCGTTGAACCTATTTTTAGTGCGCTAAGCCATGCATTTGCATCCATTGTCGCGATGCTTGGATCTGTGACTTGCCAACTTACCTTAGTAGTAACATCTATTACATCTCCGCGACTTGTGGTCAAAAAAGCGCTATATTGTGTTGCCGTTCCCTTAGGGATCACGGTACTTGCCGGAGTAATCACCAACGTTTCAGCGGTACTATTAACAACATTGAGCTGAGCATAAATAGACTTGCCATTATAACTTGCTGATATTACGGCCAATCCCTCGGTTAAACCTTTAGCGATGACGTTATCACCAACTCGATCAATACTCGCCACGGCCAGATTATCGCTTTGCCAAGAAACTTGCTGAGTCACCTCAACTTGTAAGCCATTAGAGAAAATTGCAAACGCTTGATAACTCTGAGCCATCTCTGTAAGTATGGTACTTACACTAGGCGTAATACTGACACTAATAGCCCCAACCAATAGCTGTGAACTAGCATTCAAATCATGATAGCTCGCCGAAACTGTCGCTAAACCATCCGCGACACCAGTAGCGACAACTCGATTCCCCTCAACTGATAGGGTCGCAATACTGCTGTCATCAATGAACCAAGTAACTTTATCTGTAATATCAAGCTCACTACCATCAGTTAAGATCGCAATTGCTTTATAGCTTTGCTGACCACTTACTAATACTGCTGATGTTTTAGGGCTAATAGTCAACTCGCTCACACATAAGTTGCCTTCCCCGCCACAACCACTTGGAAAGCCAGAATTACTGCCGTCACCACATGCGCTTAATAACAGCATCAATAATGATAAAATCAGATATTTGGGATGGGATATAGACATCATTATCGTTGTTCCTGCTGTGGCTGAATTATCGTTTGAGGAAGTAACACCTGAACACGGCGATTTAAATGCTTATGTTGTTCAGAAATTTTATCTGTCACAGGATATTGTTCACCGTAATGCTCCGCGATGATCTGCTGCGGTTTTACCCCATGTTCTGTAAGATATTGGGTAATACTGTCAGTACGACGTTTTGATAATGCTAAGTTATATTCACTACTTCCTTGTGAGTCAGAATAGCCTCGTAAAATGACAGTGGCCTGCGGGAATTGAATTAAGCGATTAATAATAATCTGCAAAGAATCGACGAAGAAAAGCTCGCTACTATCAAAGTTAAATAACACAGGAAAAGTGACTTCTTCCAATTCAATAGGCGTCGCTTTAATCACTGTATTTGTTACCGAATTTATGACTGTACTAGTGATAACCTCCGGTCTTGAACGTCCAAATTGATAGCTAATCCCAAGACTGGTTGCATGAGCGTTAGTACCACCAATATCATCATTACCTAGATGATGAAAGTACTCATATTGCAATCGAGCTTGCCAAGAATCACTTAATTGGTAAGTCATGCCCACGCCAAAAGAGGGTGACCAATCATCAGCTTTTATCGTAGAAAATGGGCCTTTATTTTCACCACGCCAATTAAATCCCCCCGCTTTTGCAAACAGTGCTAAATCAGGATGTAAATTAATTGAAGCAACAGCAGAAAAGTTAAGTCCCTGCATGCTTCCTTGATACGTATTTTGTTTGGAAACTTCGAGGTAAGTCGCTTCAGCACTCCCCAAATCAATGTAAGCAACTTCGAAAGCAAAATTATTGTTTAATTTATACCCAACAAAAAGTCCTCCCATCGTACTATTTTTGTCACAGTCAAGACTCCAAGCCTCACAACTATGCTGATAATGATTTACGCCGAGCTCTCCCCCAATGTAAAAATACGATTCAGGCAAACTATTGAGCGTTTGTAAGTTATTTTTTTCATAAAGATGCTGCTCTGTCGCTTGAGCTATGCCGCTGCACGATAAAGATAAAATGACAAATCGATTTATAAAGTTTCTCTGACAGAGGACACTGTAAAATAACATATAATTTTCCATGGACCTTAGGTCTGTTGTTCTTTTTGTTTAAATATTGTTTCGTGATACATGGGCAACCACGTCATCGAAGTATAAGCATACTGGTGCAATTTATCTCTATGATGCCGTATAACATATATATATCATTAAATGTAACAACTTGTTTGTCACAAGAAACTCTCAAGCTGACGCTGATATGGATATAAATACCAATCGGTGAACACCTTTGCATCAATGTGTTTAAATAATAGAACACCCCCCCTTATTTGAAATCATCCCTATTGATTAGTTTGAAGTAAAAAGTCAAAAGTAATGATAGAAGAACCACACATTTACTTTCTAATAAATTGAAAATAAACAGTAATTATCCACTATTGAGTGCTGAGTGACATTTTTTAATTACCGAATTTATGTGAAAGCGCAGAGCATTTGTGTCAGCGTTTCCTATAATTTTAATTGGTCATTATTGATCCATTGCTAAATTGTGTACTGTGCAGCAATTGCCCCCTCCCATTAATGCTGATACAACAGACTAGGTGTAATGATCTACCATAGAGGACTCAAAGATGTTAAAAAGGAAATTACTATCTACAGCGCTGCTTGCCGCGTTAGCCATCGCGCCTACAGCTTATGCGGTAGAGCCAACAAAACAACCCAATATTTTAGTCATTTTTGGTGACGATATTGGATGGCAAAATATTAGTGCCTACGGCATGGGTACGATGGGTTATACCACGCCAAACATTGATAGAATTGCCAACGAAGGCATTAAGTTTACTGATCATTACGCACAACCTAGCTCGACAGCAGGCCGCGCAGCCTTTATTACAGGTCAATATCCAATTCGTTCCGGTATGACAACCGTTGCTATGCCTGGGGGAGACCTTGGGTTAAAAGCCGACTCTCCTTCACTTGCTGAAGTACTTAAAACTCAGGGTTATGCCACTGGCCAATTTGGTAAGAACCACTTAGGTGACCATAATTTCGCATTGCCAACCGTTCACGGTTTTGACGAGTTTTTTGGAAATCTTTATCACTTAAACACTCAAGAAGAAACTGAACAGCGAGATTATAAAAACTTTGCCAAGGCCTATTCTGGCTCAGAAAAATCCTATGATAAAAAGTTTGGTACCCGTGGAGTGTTACATTGCTACACCAGCGAAAAAAATGATAAAACGGTCGACCCTCGTTTTGGTGTCATTGGCAAACAAACCTGTACCGATACGGGTCCATTAACTCAAGAGCGAATGAAGGATTTTGATGGCAGTGAAATGATCCCGGCGGCGTTAAAATTCATCGAAAAATCAAAGGATGATGGTAAACCATTCTTCGTATGGATGAACACAAGCCGAATGCATTTATATACCCGCCTCAATGATAAATGGCGCTATGCCGCAGAAAAATACACAAGCGAATATGATATGCATGGCAGTGGCATGCTACAGCACGACCATGATATAGGCACTGTATTAGATAAGCTCAAAGAAATGGGGCTCGATGATAACACTATTATTATTTATAGCACTGACAATGGTCCAGAACATTCATCTTGGCCACATGGAGCAACAACACCATTTCGTGGCGAGAAAATGACGACCTATGAAGGCGGTGTTCGTGTCCCAATGATGGCCCGTTGGCCAGGACATCTGCCTGAGGGTAAAATATTAAATGGGATTCAAGGCCATCAAGATCTGTTTACGACCTTAGCCGCCATTGGTGGCGAAAAGGACGTTAATCAAAAAATGATGAAAGAGAAAAATCAATATATCGATGGGATAAATAATCTCGATTATTGGACTGGAAAAACTGCAGAATCTAATCGTAATTCAATACTTCATTATTACGAAGGTAAACTGACAGCAATTCGTATCGGACCGTGGAAGTTCCATTTCTCAACCAAAGAAGATTATTACGCAAACCTAGTACCATTAACGGCACCTAAGATTTTTAACTTGCGAGCAGATCCCTTTGAGAGTTACGACACTGTCGACGCTCAAGGTCATTTGCTCCAGAAAATGTCTTGGTTGATGGCTCCAGCAACTGAAATTATTAATGATCACATTAAATCACTTGTTAAATACCCACCAGTACAAGGTGGAACCAGTTTCGATATGTCTAACTTAATCGGCGACACATTGAACAAAGGCCAGCAATAACTCGACGTCAGGCTAGCAATGGCGCGATTAAACACTATTGTTAGCCATTTAAAGTTAAACATCACAAAAGAGTTATTATGTCGACTCCAGTATTAAAGCTACCCGCTTTACCCGCAAACCGACACTATCGGTTCCATACAATGGCAAAACCCACTGGTGCAAAATGCAATATTGATTGTAACTATTGCTTTTATCTCCATAAAACTGAATTACTCGAACACAATCCACAGTTACAAATGAACGATGAGATACTCGAGCAATACATACGGCAATATATTGAAGCTCAAACAGGGGAAGAAGTAGTATTCTCATGGCAAGGCGGCGAACCCACACTTATGGGGCTCGATTTTTTCAAGCGGATTGTTGAACTACAAACTCGCTATGTCAAAGCCAATCAAACTATTAATAATGACCTACAAACTAATGGCATAGCATTAAATAAAGAATGGGTTAGCTTTCTAAAAGAGCATAAATTTCACGTAGGCTTATCAATCGATGGGCCACGAGACCTACACAATATTTACCGAAAAACCCGCAGTGGCAAACCCACTTTCGATGCAGTAATGGCTGCTGCAAAGCTGCTAAAGGATAACGATGTTTCCTTTGCTGCACTGTGTGTCGTTAATAGAACAAATGTGAAATATCCAAAGGAAGTGTATCGCTTTCTGGCCGACCAACTCGGAACTTGGCGGGTCCAATTTACGCCTGTTGTTGAACCCATCGAATTTAAAAAGACTGCACCTACAAAACTAGAGGCAGCCAATGCCCCAGTACAAAACTCACCGCGTGCCCGCCCTGGTCATCCGCTTTCTATTGTCACGGATTGGTCAGTCGACCCTGATGATTATGGCGAATTCTTAAAAAGTGTATGGGACGAATGGTTAAGTACCGATTTTGGCCGAATACATGTGAACTTGTTTGAAACCACCATTGCTCAAGCCGCTGGAATGCCAGCTCAGACTTGTACTCAGGCAGAATATTGTGGCAAAGCCCTCGCTCTCGAACACAATGGCGACGTATTTTCTTGCGATCACTTTGTTTATTCTGACTTTCTTGTTGGCAATATTACTAAAACTCACCTTGGGGATATCGCATTTTCTGATAAGCAAGTACAGTTTGGCATGGCCAAATGCAATACTCTGCCAAGCCAATGCAAAAAGTGTGATTATTTAGCACTATGTTGGGGAGAATGCCCTAAAAATCGTTTAATAAAAACACTTCAAGGTGAGACAGGACTCAATTATCTCTGCACCGGTTTATATAATTTTTATAAACATATAGATAAGGATGTAGTGCGGATCTTACAGACTTTAGGTTATTTAGCCTAAAAGTAACATGAACATACTCCGCCATTCAGGGCGGAGAGTGTATCAAGATGACCCATATTGTTGGACCTCTCCTATTTTACAAGCTTATGTTTATGAGTATAAAATCAGAATATTTATTCTATGATTAACGCTACACCGAAGTTACGCTTGCATTATTTTATTAACGCCTTTATTTCAGATCGTTATGTCATCGTCGTTGGAAGCTTGCAAAAGAATTTATGAGTGTCAAAGCAATGAAAAAATCATTAGATGAGGTAAACCTGTTTATCAATAAATGACCTAATTGGCTAATAAACTTGGGATCATTACAACATTTCACTGAAAAATCTAATCCGCAACACCGTTAAGATAAATCAACCATCTTGCCGCCTAAGATACCTATTCATAATCTTTCACATCTTATCGAATTCTGTTCATTTTCTGCATGACGGCCATTAACACCCTTCCCTTATGCTCTCTCATATTGATAATTTATTAGAGAGTAAGTCATGACAGTAAAAGATTTGGCTGAAACACCAAAAAACATAAAATCCAGAGAGTTAAAAGCTCTTGGATTCATCATTTTTTTGCTATTTCCAATCATCACTGCCACAGGCATTAGCGCTTATGGTTTTGTCATTTGGATGATCCAAGCATTCGGTGGCGTGGTCGCTCACTAATCCTCACGCAACCCATTAGTCAATCTTTAAAGGATGCTCTTATGAAATGGTTTATTAACATTTGGCACACTCTGAACAAACCAGCCAAATACCTTACCTTAGGCTCTATTAGCCTATCAGCTTTTTTAATGGGAATTATTTTTTGGGGTGGTTTTAATACTGCGCTTGAAATGACCAACACTGAAGAGTTTTGTATCAGCTGCCACAGTATGGAAAGCAAACCATATCAAGAGCTACAACAAACAGTACATTGGTCAAATCATTCCGGAGTCCGCGCAACATGCCCTGACTGCCATGTCCCACATAATTGGAGCCGAAAAATTGGCCGTAAGATTGAAGCATCCCATGATATGTGGGGTTGGTTATTACAGACCGTAAACACAGATGAAAAATTTGAAGCAAAGCGTTTAGAAATGGCCAGTCGAGAATGGAAACGCTTCGATCGTGACAATTCCTTAGCGTGTAAAAACTGCCATAACTACAATTCAATGAAATGGGATGAGATGTCTACATTGGCACAAAAGCAAATGAAACGTGCTGCCGAAATCGATCAAAGTTGTATTGATTGCCATAAAGGTATCGCCCATAAGCTTCCCGATATGGGCACGTCCCGCGCACCAGAACTGATTGCTCAGGTCGGCTCAGGGGAAACCAGTTTAGTCGTGGGTGAAAGTTACTTTACGGCTTTAACTAAGCCCCTTTATTTTAATGAAAAAACAGATGTGGAAGCTGGCACCTTAAACATTGCCACACAAGTCACCGTGTTAGAAACCAACGCTAACCGCATCAAAATTGGCATTAATGGTTGGCGAAAAAAAATAGGGGCTGGTCGCGTTATCTATTTTGATTTCGGACTTAACATTCTCTCTGCTCAACTTTCAAAAGATGCTGCAGTTGAAGATGGTGTTATAGCGATTTTTGAAGAAAAAGAAGACCCAATGACAGGCTTGACATGGCAAAGAGTCGAAGCTCAAATTTGGACTGACGCGGACTACTTAATGAAAGATCTACAGCCACTTTGGGACTATGCACGTAACACATATTCAAGTAGCTGTAGTGTATGCCATACCCAACCCGCAGAAGCTCACTTTGATGCCAATACTTGGCCAGGAATGTTTCAAGGCATGATTGCGTTCGTCAATATGGATCAAGATACTCAAGCATTAGTGCAGAAATACTTGCAAGAGCATTCATCAACTTTCGATAAGTCAGCGCACTAACAGGATACCAACATGAACAGAAGAGAATTCCTTAAGGGTTTAGCGGCCACCTCATATATTGGTCTGAGCAGTGGATCTGTATTGACTCCTCTTAATGCATTTGCCACCTCTGGCTCGAAGGCTAGTGATGACTGGCTAACAACGGGGTCACATTTTGGTGCATTTAAAATTAAGCGTAAAAACGGTGTTATTGACCAAGTCATCCCTTTTGATTTAGATCAATATCCAACAGATATGATGAATGGTGTTAAGGGGCTTGTCTACAATCCATCCCGTATTCGTTACCCTATGGTGAGATTAGACTTTTTATTAAAAGGCCATAAAAGTGATACTAAACAACGTGGGGATTTTCGATTTGTACGCGTTACTTGGGATAAAGCTTTAACTCTGTTCAAAGAGTCCCTCGATGAAATCCAGACCAAATATGGCCCATCCGGTCTTCATGCAGGACAAACCGGATGGCGTGCTACGGGCCAACTTCACTCAAGCACGAGTCACATGCAGCGTGCAGTAGGCATGCATGGAAATTTTGTCAAAAAAATTGGTGATTACTCAACTGGTGCTGGCCAAACGATTTTGCCTTACATTTTAGGTTCTACTGAGGTGTATGCCCAAGGAACCTCATGGCCATTAATTCTTGAGCAATCTAACACCATCATCTTATGGTCAAATGATCCCTATAAAAATCTGCAAGTAGGCTGGAACGCAGAAACACATGAGTCATTTGCCTATCTTGCCCAACTGAAAGAAAAAGTTAGTCAGGGTAAGATCCGCGTGATAAGCATTGATCCTGTTGAGACCAAAACTCAAAAATACCTTGAGTGCGAACAACTCTATGTCAATCCACAAACCGATGTGGCACTCATGCTTGGAATTGCTCACGAAATAGTCACTAAAAAGTGGCACGATGCTGAATTCATCCAAGGTTACAGTTTAGGTTTTGAGCAATTTTTACCCTATTTATTAGGGGAGTCTGATGGCTTAGCCAAAACACCTGAATGGGCGAGTCAGATATCGGGAGTTAGCCCTGATATCATCCGAGATTTAGCCAAAGTAATGACCCAAGGCCGCACTCAGATCATGATGGGCTGGTGCATTCAGCGTCAACAACACGGTGAACAACCATATTGGATGGCCGCGGTGTTAGCGACTATGATTGGTCAAATTGGTTTACCTGGTGGTGGAATTAGCTATGGACACCACTATTCAAGCATTGGTGTACCGTCATCGGGTGCAGCAGCACCAGGCGCTTTTCCACGTAACTTAGATGAAGGTCAAAAACCGCTATTTGATAGTAATGATTTTAAAGGGGCAAGTAATACGATTCCAGTGGCTCGTTGGGTCGATGCAATATTGGAGCCAGGCAAAACTATTGATGCAAACGGAGCCAAAGTAACATATCCCGACATTAAAATGATGGTATTTTCCGGTAACAACCCTTGGAGCCATCATCAAGATAGAAATAAAATGAAGCTTGCGTTTCAAAAGCTAGAGTGTGTTGTCACTATAGATATGAACTGGACTGCCACCTGCCGTTTTTCAGATATTGTTTTGCCTGCTTGCACTACCTTTGAACGCAACGACTTAGATGTTTATGGCAGCTACGCTAACCGCGGTATTTTAGCAATGCATAAAATGGTAGAGCCATTATTTGATAGCTTATCAGATTTTGAAATTTTCACTCGTTTTGCAAAACTCTTAGGTAAAGAAAACGAATATACCCGAGGCATGTCTGAGTTTGATTGGCTCCAAAAGCTCTATAACGACTGTAAAGCCGATAATTTGGGTAAATTTAATATGCCAGATTTTGAGGCTTTCTGGAAAGATGGTTATGTTCACTTTGGTGAAGGACAGCCATGGACACGCCATGCTGACTTCAGAACGGATCCTGAAATGAACCCTTTAGGTACACCATCGGGTTTGATTGAAATATTCAGTCGTAAAATTGCCCAGTATAACTATGATGACTGCCCTGGTCATCCAATGTGGATGGAGAAGACTGAACGTAGTCACGGTGGACCCGGCTCAGATAAGTATCCAATGTGGATGCAGTCTTGCCACCCTGATAAGCGCTTGCATTCACAAATGTGTGAATCACAACAATATCGTGAAACTTACACAGTTCAAGGCCGTGAACCAGTGTATTTAAACCCAATCGATGCCAAACAACGTGGGATTAAGGATGGAGATCTTGTGCGAGTCTTTAATGATCGTGGTCAACTACTAGCTGGAGCAGTGGTCTCGGATAGTTTTCCCCGTGGCATAATTCGAATCCACGAAGGTGCTTGGTATGGTCCCGTTGGTAAAGATGGTAGTAAACAAGGGGGAAATGAAATAGGTGCTTTATGCAGTTACGGCGACCCAAACACCTTAACACAAGATCTTGGCACTTCAAAGTTAGCCCAAGCATGCTCTGCTTACACTTGCTTAGTAGAGTTTGAGAAGTACCAAGGAAAAATTCCAGAAGTCAGTGCTTTCAGTGGCCCAATTGAAACGCTAATCTAATTGCTGAGCATAACAAAGCACCTGATTGTCATCATGGTGCTTTAACTTACAATCGAAATTAGCTCAAAAGAGATAACGAAGATGAATAAATCTCCTCAATATAACACACCAGTAAATCAAGGTCGTTCAATGGTGTATACATTACTCTCTAGGCTATTTGCTAAAGAATTGGACCATCCGCTATTACAAGAACTAACAACAACTGAAGCGCAAGCTTTCTTGAGCTATTTAGAAACTAATCCTCTCTTCACTGAAGATATTTTGACTCTGAAGTCTTTCATTAATCAGTTGAACACAGAAACAGCATTATTAGAACTTGCAGCAGATTACTGTGGATTATTCTTAGTCGGCACTAAACATAGCACTAGCCCATATGCCGGTTTATATTTGAATAACAATATTGTCGGTCAGAGTGAAGTATTGTTATTTGGTGAACAACATCAGAAAATGCAAAGCTATTTGCAGCATAGCCAACTGATGGTTCGAAGTGAGTTTCCTGAACCTGCAGACCATATTGCCGTGATCTTAGCTTATGCAGCCCATCAAACATGTATCAGTAATAATAAAAACCAGCTCGTTTTTATCAGCCAATATCTCAACACTTGGTTACCGACTTTTACAGATAAAGTAACCGCTCTCGATACAGGGAAATTCTACACCGCAGTTTGTAACTTGACTCAAACTTGGGTTGCCAGCGACTGCGAAGGACTCGCGGCTCACAGCTAATACCTCCGAGTCTTCTTTTGTCCAAATGCTAAACTGAAGTCAAAACACTGAATATATTCAGTGTTTTGACTTCAGTAGTTAGATCAGCCTTCCCTAAGGCGGCACAAATCTTCATATTATGATACGAAATTTAATTTTTCTTCAAATGCACTCATTGATGCCTGCCATACTTTAACAAGCAGTAAATATGATTCTTTATCAATTCCTTGATCTTCAAGTTGCTTGCACAACTGATACATAGTCACCAAACCTAAACTGGCACTACTGCCTTTAAGTGCATGCAAGAGAGGCCCGGGATCATTGTTCTGTTCTTCCATAAGGCGTATTTGCTCTGTACTACTCATTTTAAAAAGTTCTAACATTTCCCATAACGCAGCGCTCCCTAAATACGTTACGTCTTGATTAATCTGCAGTTCATTTAATAGAGGGCCATGAGAAATATCGAATCCAAGTGTCGACCCCAAATCAGATATAGATTGCTTTTCACTCGGGGACACCTTAGGTTGAAGCTGCTCCCCAGAAGCAACACCGACCCACAGTGCCAGTGAATCCATATTTAAGGGTTTTTCTAATACTCCATCAAAACCTGATGTTTGATAGGCTTTAATATCTTCATCTTGAACTTGCGCAGTAAATGCCATAACACTAATTTCCAAATGCGCTTTACTGGCAATTAGCTTTAACTCAGGCAATAGCACTAAACCAGAACCATCACTAAGTTGAATATCAAGCAGGATACCATCAAAGTGCGAAGCATTATCTTGACGATATAAGGCTCTCGCTTCAGCACAGCTTTCAGCCAAGATAGACTGATGCCCAAGATGAGCTAAAAAACCCTGAGCTATCATTGCATTGACCTTATTATCCTCAATCACCAAAATACATTTAGGTAAAACCTTTGGTAATACCGCTGGTGAAGGCCGGTCTACTTGCTGACAAAGAGTTAATGGTAAACTAAAACCAAATGTGGACCCCTTCGCAACTTGACTTTGCACCCAGATACACTGGGTTAAAGTATCAACATTGTTCATCAATGCGACTAATTCTTTACAAATCGCTAATCCAAGCCCTGTTCCTCTGGTTCTGCCTTGGTTAGGTTGAGCACTGTAGGCAACAAATAATTGCCCCATCACAGACTCATTAATACCCACTCCGGTATCCATAATTTCAAAGTGTAGCTGTTGATCAACTGCGAATACTCGAAGCTCAACGTCTCCTTTTTGCGTAAACTTAATCGCATTACCAAGGAGATTAAACAAAACTTGTCGCAGCTTAGGGCCGTCTAAATTGACCCACTCGGGTAAATTTTCTTTGACTAATGATAGTGATAGTCCAGATAAACCAGCGCCAGCCAACATAATCGCAACCACTTCATCAAGCAGTTCATTCAATGCCACAGGTCTGGGTTCATTCGTTAACTTACCTTGTTCTAAACGGGAAAAATCTAAAATATCATTCAATACTGTTTGCAATAAGGTACCGCTGTACTGAGATAAGGCCAGCATTTGCTTTTGTGCTGGCGGTAATGGTGAATGCCCCAACAGGGTTAACGTGCCCAATAAACCATTTAATGGTGTTCGGATTTCATGGCTCATTGTGGCGAGAAATAACGACTTAGCTTTACTTGCTTGCTCCGCCATCTCGCGCGCAGCCGAATGCCCTTTTGCCTCGGCATCTAATTGACTATTGGCCTCCGCAAGTTCCATTGTTCTAGCAAGCACGGTACTTTCAAGGGAAGCCTTGTGGGCGAATAGCTCTGAAGCGGTAGCTTGTAACTCCAAAGATAAAGCCTGATTATGAGCCGTCTTTTGCTTAAAAGCCTCAATTGCTGATGCCATGGCGGTGAGTTCGTCATTTCCTCGTGGATCTAACACAACCTCTGTATTACCTTGGCTTAATTGTGATAATGCCATTGTTGCTTCACTCAAACGTACCGTAATCCCCTTATATATCACTCGATACACAACAAATATCATGATAATAAGCATCAAAATACCCGTCATCCATAAACCAAATTTCGCCCAAAGCAGTTGCTGTAAAAACTCGTAACGAGCATCATTCGCCTGATCTTGCTGAACTTTCATCGCGTTATCAACGGATTTGTTCAACCAACTTAACTTGCCCGTAAGCTGCTGTAATTGCTTATTTTGCTGAGATAAAATCTGCCCATATTGCTGCTGTAATCGCAAACCAGAATTAACGTTCATTAACGCTAACAACTCATGTTCGAGCTCCATCGCACGCACGGGATCTCGAACTAATCCTTTGAGTAGTTCAAGAGGCATCAAATCAATCTGCCTATCGATTGTAGCTTCGTTTGTTGCTCTCGGACCATTATCGCTACTGGGGTCCATCACGTAATATTCCAGAGGCATTATAGTCAGTTGATTGAGTTCCCTTGGCACACTCGCCAAGACATTTTTTAAACCTAACTGCTGCTCAGGGGACTGTAATAATTGTCCTACCAATGCGATGTGATGAATTAAGACTAAACCCCGATTTAGACGCTCACGCAGATCCAAATCTTGTTCAATAATGGTATCCAAAAGCTGCGCGCTAGCCGTATTACCCGCCACTTGCGGATATGCTAAACTTAACTTAGCCAAAATAGCTGAATCGACTACAGCAAGTTCAGCTTCAAGTAATAAATTACTTTTACTCGCAGCTTCAGTAAGAGCACGTCCAGCTTTGTTTAACTGATGAGTAAGTGCCAAACGTTCACCGACTTGACGACCCAACATAGATAACTCATGAATGATCTCACCGGCAAATAGTGCTAACTCTTTATCTTTAAAAGTACCATTAACGTGGACATTGAGGGAATTCAGTCGATCGATTGCAGTGAGCAAATTGGTGCTTTCAATTGAAAGTTTTCGACCAATATACGCACGCTGAGCCTCCTCTTCCACCCGCTCAAGTCCTTGGGCATTATCGAGTAAACCATTAGAAGACTGCATCAATTGACGGGCGGCCTCAGAGGCGGGTAAAGCCTTCTCATATAAATACTCATCAGCAAGCTTTACCCAATAGAGCGATAAACTACCAAGGCTAACTAACAACAGTAATAGCAGTCCGAGAATGCAAAACGCAAACATAAGTCGGCTCACTAAACTTTTGCCAGAGAGAGATAAAACACCCACATTCATTCCCCAAACTGTTACCATCAGACTCGTTTGGTTTAGCAATTAAAAACCCAATTCGAGACAATTAGATGCGAAAAATTATTTATACACTCATAGCTTGTTTAGGGACAGCTCCACCATTGGCAACTGCTCAACCCAGTTGGACAGTTGAACAACGTTTCCCCTTTAATATCCAAATCCAGAAAACAAGAATCTTTGAATATAAAGCATTAACTACAGCCCAAAAACCTTGGCGGATTTGTGTGTTAGTCCCACATCTAAAAGATGCCTATTGGATAGGCATTGATTATGGTTTGATATCACAGGCCTCACATTTAGGTATCAATTTAGAGTTATTTGAAGCGGGTAGCTATTACAAAAAAGACCAACAATTAAAACAACTAGTACATTGTCTGAAGCAGCCATTTGATGCCATCTTAATTGGTACTGTCGACCCAGCTTTGCTCAATCAATATCACGGACAAATAAACAAACCCATAATTGCGTTAGTTAATCGACTTGACAGCCCAGTAGTTAACACTCGTATTGGCGTAAATTGGTATCAAATGGGATGGACTGCAGGGCACTATATAACTCAATCAGTGACCTCCCTTGCTCCGAATCCAGTCAAACTTGCACTACTAACTGGTCCTGAAAGTGTTGGAGGTAGTGATTGGGTCGAGCAAGGCATTATTGATGCGATAGCTAATAGTCCCATTAAGGTTTCATCCATTCGACACACGGATAACAATCGAGACCTGTATCGAGAGCAGCTACACAACCTCCTGAAAGATCATGTACCTGACTATATACTTGGCAGTGCAGTCGCTATAGAGGCCGCGATAGGTTCTCTACAGCAGGCAAAAATGACAAATCAGGTCAAACTCGTGAGTAGCTATCTTTCACCAGCAACGCTGCGCGGTCTTTATCGTCATAAAGTTGTTTTCAGCAATGATGACCAAGTCGTCCTGCAAGGCAAGTTAGCGATAGATATTGTCATAAAAGAACTTGAAGGTGCAAAACCCTTTGGTGATATAGGGCCGCAAATACGCGGCTTAAAACAAGGAGAAATGTCACTAAAAACACTTAGTAATAGCTTAGCTCCTGCAGATTTCTATCCCATTTATAGAGTGAATCCAGATCAATCTTCGACTTTAGAGGCAAATAAGTAACCTTCACCATGCACTGTTACAAACAACTCCGCATGGAGCTTATTACGTAAACGGCGAATAATAACATCGATAGTTCTATCGTTAACATCATCATTACGATGGCTTGTTTGCTGCATTAAACGTTCTCGAGAAAGCACTTGTTGAGGATGTAATGCAAAAGCAGTCAGCAATTCAAATTCCGCTTTAGTGAGTCGAATAACCTCATCACCACGTTTAAGCTTTCTGCTGTTTAACTCAAGAATATACACATCAAAAACAAGCTGATTATCGGGCTCCTCCAATTCCGCCAATACCTCTAGACGCGCTTTTTTTACAAGAGAAATCCGCCAAAGCAAATTTTTAACACGAACTAAAAGTTCTCTTAGTTCAAAAGGTTTAGTAACATAATCATCTGCTCCCATTTCAAGGCCAATGATTTTGTCAATGGTCTCATCGCGCCCCGTCACTAATATAATACCAACATCTGAACGACTTCTAAGGTCGCGAGCTAAACTCAGGCCATCTGTACCTGGCAAATTAACATCTAACATAACTAAATCAATGTGTTGCTTGGTGAATTGCTGCCACATTTGTTCGCCATCAGCAGCTTCAATCACACGATAACCTTCTCGCTCAAAATATCCCTTTAGCCGAGCACGTATCACAGCCTCATCATCAACAACAAGAACCGTATTTGCAAACTCTGTATGTACCATATTTCCCACCAAAAAAATCAATAAGAACTTATTTTAATAAATGTTTTTTAATTTCCACCGATGGTACTAGGCAAGAAATAACACGAGTACAGAATAATATACTGAAATAAAATAGATCCATTATCCGCTAAAAATAGGATGAATAGATCCACATTTCATTAATAACAAAAACAAGCTTAATTAAAAGCTTTTGCTCACGCCTACAACAATACGGTCATCAAATATTTTAGTTTGATCACCATAAACTTTATGATCCATTTCCACAGTACTCCCATGATAACGAACATCAAAATTGATTCCCGCATAGGACTTGCTCACGCCCATATTCCAATGCCCCCAACCTTCAGCACCTTCGCCCTCTAAATTCTGGTAACCTAAACTAGCGGACAACTTTATTCCATTATCAAATACATAACTAGGATGAAGAGCATAGTTTACGCCATGCCACCCATCGACGCCAAACCAGTCATCTAATGTAGGAGTAACCTCAAATTGCAGATTTGCATGGCCAAACTGTTTACCGATCTTAATCCACAACTCGGTATAATTTGAATAAGAAGCACCTGGATAGAGGTAAGAAAATACCATCACATCATATTGGAGCCCACTCTCTGCAATTTCGCCTGTTTTACCAATAAATGGTGCCGTGACTATCTCTAGATTTGGATCAGCAAATTTAATATTTGAAGCGAAAACGCCCCCATACCAACCATCATGATTCCCCCAACCCAAGGTCCCTTGCACTGCAGGAACATCTGCATCCAGCGTTTCTGATTCTCCTCGGAAAACATAATCAGATGCAAAGGTTAAAGTCCCATTAATTTTACCGCCAAACACTTCACCTTCTTCGGCCGCATTAGCGAAGGGGATCGTTGGGAATAACAAACCATATAGCATTGCTAATCGCACTAACTTAAAATTTTTATTCATATATCACCTTATATTTACAGGTTTTTATCGATGAGGTAACTATATGGTAAAGATATGAATAGCCATTATTAAGGATATGAACTGAAAACAAATAATTATGAAAATTTATGAAAACTTATTAATACTAAAGTTGCGTGAGTCATTAAAGACTTGTCAGGATTAGAGGATTTCCCGCCAGAATGCCATCATATTCAGCGTTCATGTTATAAGGTAAACATGCTCCGTTCTGAGGATATTACCACAATGACACACCTTCAGATGTGTACAATTATCTTTAGGTTTTAATGTATCAAAACTTATCTTTTAGGGTATTTCAACCTCTATCGTTCTGTACTGGTAAAGCAATAGTAGATGCTTTCTATCATCAAAAAAATTGGTCACTTGGCTGAACTAAAGGACTCGAATAGCAGGGTTCGAAAATCGTTTTGGGGGAAAATCGCGTTAGCCCAAATCCACGTGAGACGGAGTTTTTGGCGCGTGAACTAGACTAAGCACCAAGAGTGATTCATGTGCACGATTTAGGAATAAACGGTCGTTAGGAAATCTATAAGATTTTAATTAGTTGTCAGTTACATTGACTTGTTAGTTGGTTTTACTCAAGATTTGCGCAGCTATGCATTACGCTTGCATTTTTTATTCTCATACATCGCTTTATCAGCCTCATTCAGCATATCCTCGATAGACTTATGCTTAAGAGGTTCGTAATCAACAATGCCAAAAGAAAACGTGATGAAATAAGGTAGGCACTCCGAGACACAACGCGACCTTAGCAAGGTCTCGAAGCGTCCAATTAGCTGCTTAATTTGGTCTGTACTCGTATTGGTTAACAATGCGACAAACTCGTCACCACCAAACCTCGCAAAAATATCCGAAGTACGGAATGATTCTCGCATTACATCAGCAAAGATTTTGAGCGCTCTATCACCTTCAGCGTGTCCGTATGTATCGTTGATCTCTTTGAATTTGTCTAAATCAAAAAACACAAGCGAGGCCGGAAACAACTCGCGTTTGCATACGTCAAGACAGTATCGAGTTAGCGTTATGAAGCCAAGGCGATTCGAGATTTTTGTCAGTTCATCGGATATGGTGAGCTGCACAGCCATAATTTCACGCTCCACCATACCCGCAAGATCAGCTAACATCGCGATATCCTCATCGCTGAACTCTCGTGGAGTTAGGTCAATAATACAGAGTGTACCCAATCCTTGACCGCTCAACGTACACAGAGGATGCCCCGCGTAAAAGCGAATGTGCGGTTCGTCAACAACCAAGGGGTTATCAAAAAAACGCTGATCCTGAGTGGCATCATTAATAACGAGTGCACCTTTATTAAGAATTGCATGGCCGCAGAATGAAATCCGCCGTTCTGTTTCAGAAACATCCAATCCAATCCAAGACATGACTTAAACCATTGTCTATTTTCATCAACTAAGGACACCAAAGCAATCGGAACCCCAAATAGACGTTTCGCCATTCGTGTGACGCGATCAAATCGCTCTTCGGGAGAAGTATCAAGAATGGCTAAAGCACGTAGCTGACTTAATCGAACTTGTTCATCGTCAGGTGTTTTAGGTGATTTCATATTGCATTCCAATTGACATCTTTCCCCACTTTCGTGCATAGCTAAACGACGAACGTTAGCAAATTCAATGAAGAAGGCCACGCTTTTTGTGACCGTAGCGATATAAAAGCGGCTTGTTAACCTTTCTCCACTAGAATATGTCAATAAATCAGTAACCTGTTAGCTTAGAATCATACGAAAACGCGAAATTCTGCGCATGGGTCAGACGAGGTAAGTCTGACTCTAATCAACTATCGTTTTCTTAAGACACTTAATGCTGCAACTGTATTAACTCTGGCACCTACAGGTATAGAATTCAAATCAACAAAAAAATTGGGGTTATGATTAGCATAGGGGAAGGGTAACCCTTTAGCACGTGCAGCAGTAAATTGTTCCATCGGAGCAACCCCCACTAACATGAATACATAGGGAACATTGAGAGTATTAAAAGCTTCTTGAAAATCTTCAGAGCCCATTACGGGCGGAAATTGATCATAGACATTCTCAGCTCCCAATAATTGTTTTAATGCAGGATTAATCTTAGTGACTAGCTCATCGTTATTAACTAATGGCCCAGCATTGCCTTTCATTTTACGTATGGGCATTTGCTCTGGGCTAACTCCAGACGCAAATGCAATACCATTATTAATTTCGTCAATACGTAAAATTATTTTATTACGGACTTCTGGCGTAAACCACCTTAGATTAAGCTTCAATATCGCTTCTGTAGGAATAACATTATTGTCACGTCCGGCGTCTATGGCACCGACAGTGATAACGCCGGAATCTAGTGGATCCAGATTCCGACTAATGATTGTTTGATAAGAAAGAATAGCTTGAGCAGCCATAACAATAGGATCGATTGTCATTTGAGGTGTTGAGCCATGACCACCTTTGCCCACAAAGGTTATATCAAGCTGATCTGTACCTGCCATTCTCAACCCCGCAGAACTTGATACATGCCCTACAGGGATAGGTGCTGTATGCGATCCAAAGGCATAATCCGGTTTTGGGAAACCTCTTTCCCATAAGCCATCATTAACCATCGCCTGCGCCCCCAATCCCACTTCTTCTGCAGGTTGAGTATAAACAATAAGTGTTCCAGACCAACTCTCCCTAAGTTCAACCATCGCACTTGCCATGCCCAATAACCAAACCACATGTGCGTCATGTCCACAGGCATGCATTACGTCGACTTCAGAGCCATCAGAAAGTTTTTGTTTTCTCTTAGGACTATAGGAGAGACCCGTGTCTTCTTTTACTGATATGCCATCCATATCAGCCCTAAACCAGATTGTTGGACCCGCTCCATTTTGGAGCACACCGACAACCCCAGTTTTTGCAATCCCTTCAGTGACGGTATATCCCAAGCGTTTAAGGTCATTAGCAACAATCTTAGCTGTCCGGATTTCAGTGAAAGCCAATTCAGGATGCATATGAAGATCTTTAAACATATCAACCAGACGACCCGTATCCTTTTTTACAACAGAATTTAATTGTTCCAAGAGACTGTCAGGCAGTTTAGTGTTCTCCTCACTAATCTGAGCAACAACATTAAAGTTAAACAAAAAAATTAAAATAAAAAAGCGGGTTAAACGTAAGCTATATACTCGTTTCAACATAATAGTCTTCCTTTGCACTAAACAATGAATTAAGAGCAATAAACTCAGCGATCCATTTAAAAAATAATGTATTTTCAGTTTACGCGGTATTGTTGACCAAGCCATCCGCGGCTAAGCCTGTCTCTATCATAGTTTACGATGTTAATTGCCCCCTAGGTTCCTGCTGCGTTGCACAATGGATACCTCCCCCACCTGCTGCTATACCATCGATATTGATCTGTACAACATCACGCCCAGGAAACACGTTCTGCAATTGGCGCTTAGCTGCAGCGTCAGCCACGGGGTCACCAAATTCAGGGACGATAACTGCACCATTACAGACGTAAAAATTAATGTAGCCTGCAGCAAAATCCTCATTATCGAATTGATTCCGAACAATGGAAGGAGCCTCAAGAACAATTACCTCAAGTTTTTGGTTTTTTGCATCTGTAGCTGTGCTTAGAATTTCTAGATGCTTTTTTGTTACTGCATGGTCGAAAGACGCTGGATCAGGATCATACCCAGCGACAACCACACCGGGCCGCGCAAAACGGGCATAAAAATCAGTATGGCCATCGGTGATATCTTTCCCCTTGATGCCAGGCAGCCAAATGATTTTCTCCAATCCAAGCAACCGCTTTAACTCATGTTCGCATTGACTCTTACTGAGGCCAGGGTTACGGTTTTCATTGAGCACACAACTTTCCGTTATAATTGCAGTGCCGTGACCATCAACCTCAATTCCTCCACCTTCTAGCACCAACTCAGTCTTAATGCGATGCAGGCCTACTTGCTGAGTGACAAACGAAGCGACTTCAGTATCATAGTCAAAGTCCTGCTTCTCACCCCATCCATTAAAATTGAAGTCAACCGTCCCTTTGTCACCCTTCTCAGTAACAACAAAAACAGGGCCAGTATCACGCATCCACAAATCATCCAGTGGACAGCTAATTAGCTCAATGTTGTCACCCATAAGTTGTTGAGCCAAAGGAAGGTCTGCTTGACGAACAAGCATTGAAACGGGTTCGTACTTTGCGATGGACAGTGCTATGGTCGCTAAGTTACGTTGAACTTCCGGCAGAAGCTTCTTACCCCAGATTTTCTGACTTGCTCCAAAGGCCATCCATGTGCGCAAGTGAGGCTCACTCTCATCAGGCATAAACCACAACTTATTATTAGACATTGCAAATATCTCTGTTGGGCCACACAACAATGTAGCGGAGGTAAGAACGCCAAATGACTTAATGAAATTGCGCCGATTGTTCATATTGACCTATCTTGTAAAAGGCTGACAATGCAAACAGCGGTACTCAAACCCGCCGTAATCTTAAAAGCATGTTGAAGATTATCCAACTTACCGTCGCCAATCGCTAGGCAAATAACGAGATCTCAACGTGGCCCACTCATATTTGTAACGAGCTGAAATCATCGCTCATCATCTAAATTTGCGACTTTTAACCTATTTAGCTTTTGCCAACACTTCCTCAGTGGCAAAAGGTCTTTTAATGGTCCAAAATCAGAACCTTACTGATGATAAATAATTAAGCACATATGAATTTGCCGACGAGTTATAAACCCGCCTATAAATTGGGTATCTGTTTTCTGATATTGGGATTGATACTCAGTGGCTTAATCTCATGGCAGATAGGACGGATGAACGCCCACGTCATCGGACAAGCTTTGCAGGAAAATGCTGAGCTTATCAGTGAGAACGTCATAAACCGTATTAAGTTATATCAATATGGCTTGCGTGGGGCTCAAGGGACAATCATCACCGCAGGTGAGCACAATATCAGCCGTGCGATATTCCATCGTTACAGCTTGACCCGTGATATTGATGAAGAGTTTCCAGGAGCCAGAGGATTTGGGTTTATTCGTCGAATATCCAGCGCAGATGAAGCCGCATTTTTAGCAAGAGCCAAAAATGACGATTGGCCTGACTTCAATATTCGGCAACTGACTCCACACAGCGGCGAAAAGTATGTGATTGAGTACATTGAGCCGATAGACAGAAACCGTGCTGCCGTTGGGTTAGATATTGCATCCGAAGCCTATCGTAAAGAAGCAGCAGATGCCGCGTTATTATCCGGAGAAGTGCGGTTATCGGCTCCCATCACGTTAGTACAAGCCACAGGTGAACCCCAGCAATCATTTCTGATATTACGACCGATTTATCGTAGTGTTTTGGTACCCAAAACCGTCGAAGAAAGGCTTTCTACTGGTTATGGTTGGAGTTATGCTCCCCTCGTGACAAACGAAGTGCTAATGAATTTAGCGCTTAATCAAAAACAGACTAAATTGCTGCTCAGTGATATTACCCAAGCACAGCAACCCATTCGATTTTTTGAGACGCATGCCAATGATGCCTCGCTACCATCAGCATATAGCCACACACTGACAAAAACTATTTTTGGCCGCAAATGGCAGGTCGAAGTCATTGCCTACCCCGCTTTTATTCAGTCATTACACCTTAATCAACCGAGCTTAGTGCTGCTCAGTGGCGGGTTATTCAGTCTACTGTTGGCCGCCTTTATCACGGTGTGGTCCTTAAGTTCGCAACGTAAGCACCAAATGCAGGCTGAGCAGGCAAGACGGGCCAGCATCTTAGAGCATTCCCTCGACGGCATTATCAGCTTTAACCTTGCTGGCCAAATTACGAGTTGGAACCAAGGCGCTGAGCAGCTATTTGGCTATAAAGAACATCAGGTATTAGGTCAATCAAATGCAGAATTGATTATTCCATCCAATAGCGTCTCGAAAGAGCACGCTCTGTTTAGCGAAGTGCTCTCAGGAAAAACGGTATTAAATCGAATATCAAGCCATCAGCGCCAAGATGGTAGCCAGTTATCAACCTCTACGACAGCGCTGCCTATCTACAATGAACACAATGAGATTGTGGGGGTAAGCCAAACTATCCGCGACATCACCGTCCAACAAGATGGCGAGCGGCATATTCTAAATTTGAATGCGCGTTTAGAACAAGAAGTCACCAAGCGTACCAATGCACTCCAGCAAGCATTACTCGAAAACCAGACGTTGCTCGACACCATCAATCAACAGTTGCTCTACTCTGTCACCGACCCGAATGGCGTCATTTTAGAAGTGAATGATAATTTTTGCCACGTAAGTGGCTATTCACGCAAACAATTGTTAGGTAAAACCCATGCCATTTTGAACTCTGGTGAGCATGATGCCGCATTCTGGCGCACCATGTGGACCCAAATAAAATCGGGCCTATCTTGGCATGGTGAGATTTGTAATCGCGACCGACACCAAATGCTGAAATGGTTTGATACTGTGATTGGCCCTGTCTTTAATGAAAACGGCAATATAGAACGTTTTGTCGCATTAAGAACCGACATCACAGAGCGTAAATTGGTGCAAATTGAGAAAAATAAGTTGGGTTCGTTGTTAACGAACGTACTCGATGCCGCCTCCGAAATGTCCATCATCGCAACGGACAAAAAGGGCGTGATCACGATTTTCAATCGTGGGGCCGAGCAATTACTCGGTTACGCCGCCGTGGATATGATTGGGCTATCAACACCGGCACCGCTACATTTGCCCGAGGAAGTCGCAGCAAGAGCAGCTGAATTGTCCAGTGAGTATGGTGAAGACATTCAAGGCTTTGATGTGTTCGTCTATAAAGCGCGAACCTTTGGGCCAGAAACGCGCACTTGGACCTATGTGCGACAAGACACCAGTCAATGCCAAGTCTCTCTCACTGTTACAGCCATGCAGGATAATCTCGGCGAGATTATTGGTTATTTAGGCATTGCGATTGATATTTCCCAAGTACTACAACAACAAAAAGCACTTGTCACTGCGAGTCATTATTTAAGTAAGGCCGCGGAAGTCGCCAAGCTCGGCATTTGGAGCTGGGATTTACGCGATAACTCCCTCGAATGGAATGAGCGGATGTTTGCTATTTACGATCACCCCTTAAGTTTGCAGGAGAAAGGATTAACCTATGAACATTGGCGTATGCGGATCCATTCAGATGATATTGACTTCGCCGAGGCGAAGCTAAAAGCAGCAATAGAAGAAAAAGACCAATATGATCCCATTTTTAGAGTCGTCAGAACCGATGGCACTATTCGTTACGTACAAGCTGCCGCCCAAATCGAACGCGATGTCACGGGTCAGGTCACAAAAGTCATCGGTATCAATTTAGATATTACCGAACAGCGGCAATTAGAAGAAACCTTGAGAGAGGCTAAACATGAGGCTGATGCGGCTAATGCGGCAAAGTCCGCATTTTTAGCCAATATGAGCCATGAGATCCGCACCCCAATGAATGCGGTCTTAGGTATGCTGCAATTAATGCAACATACCTCAATGTCAGTGCAACAGCAGGATTATGTCACCAAAACCCAAACCGCAGCGAAATCATTATTAGGGTTACTGAATGATATTCTCGATTTTTCAAAAATCGATGCCGGTAAATTAACACTCGATCTGCACCCTTGCTCAATCGAACTGCTTATGCGAGACCTTGCAATAGTGCTGTCGGGTAACCATGGCAACAAAAATGTTGAGGTCATGTTTGACCTTGATTCGGCTTTACCCGCATGGCTCTTAGCTGACCAACTGAGGCTGCAACAGATCTTGGTTAATTTAGCAGGTAATGCCCTTAAATTTACACGCCACGGTCAAGTCACTGTCGCCATGGAATGCTTACGTCATGAGGCCAATACCGTTACTGTGCAAATTTCAATTTCAGATACCGGTATTGGCATTAGCGAAGAGCAAATAGAGCGTATTTTTACGGGCTTTGAACAAGCAGAATCGTCAACATCAAGGCGATTTGGCGGTACAGGGCTGGGATTAGCGATAAGCAAAAAGTTAGTCGAACTCATGGGAGGCCAATTAAACGTCACCAGCCGTGTGGGTGTGGGTAGCCGCTTTTGGTTTGATGTGACGTTCTGCGTCATGGAAGTTGAAGCCACTCAGGCCATTGACCTCAGTGGATATCATATTTTAATTGTCGATGATAACGAACTGACTGTCGAGATTTTGCATAAGATTTTGACTGACTTTGGCTGCAGTGCAGAAACCGCCTCGGGGGGATATCAAGCGCTTGAAAAAGTAAAACAAGCCAATATAAGCGCAAGACCATTCGATGTCGTGCTAATGGATTGGCGTATGCCAGATCTTGATGGGCTACAAACCGCTGATTTAATGTGCAACTCTCACTCAGATAGCCCTATTCCGCTCATCGTTATGCTCACCGCCTATGGCCATGAGGTGATTAGCGAAAGTCAGCATATTAAAAATGTCCCCTTCGTGAATTTTTTAACTAAACCGGTCACATCACAGATTTTAGCCGAGGCGATAATCAATGCTATCGAAGGCAAAACGATGACGGTGAATCCTACGCCACACTCACAACGATTGTTATCTACACTCGACATTTTAGTGGTTGAAGATAACCAACTCAACCGACAAGTGATTGATGAGCTGCTGAGTTATGAAGGGGCAAACGTGCAACTTGCCAACGGCGGCGTTGAAGGGGTGTTTCAAGTGTTAGAAAGTGGAAACGTATTCGATATCGTGATCATGGACATACAAATGCCCGATATGGACGGCCTAGCCGCAACACGACTTATCCGCGCTGATAGCCGATTTGCGGATCTGCCCATTTTAGCGATGACAGCCAATGCATCCCAAAGTGATAAACAGGATTGCTTCGATGCAGGTATGAATGACCACGTGGGTAAGCCAATCGACATGCAGATATTGCTCCCCAGCATTTTGCGTTTAGTGGGACAGGAAGAAGTCCCCTCATTAGCGCAACAGCATCAGACAGCGGAGTTACAGGCTCCACTCGACGATATGGACGATATGCCATTACTGGATGACATCAAGCTGATATTGCGCCGTTTTGGCGGTAATCAGGCTTTTTTCCAGAAAATGGCGAAAGGTTTTGCACCTGAAATGTTGAAACAACTCAATCTATTCAAGCAGTCTACTAAAGTATTTGAGTATGCCACTGCGGCGGCCGTGGGACATGGTATCAAAGGTCTTGCCAGTAATTTTGGTGCACTGCGTTTAGCCGCTTATGCCGCATTTTTAGAAAAACAGCTCAAACAAAAAGACTTTGAGTTTATTGAGATAAAAGCGTGGACCGAACAATTAGAATTATTAATCAATGAAAGTACTCAGCAACTATCTACCTACATCCCTCAACCTGAATCGACTGCATTAGCTCAAGATAAAATAGCACAGTCCATCGATTCTCAAGCATCGATACCAAGTGCTTGGACTGAACTTAACGCCTTAATGCTCCTCTTAAAAGCGAACAATTTAGAAGCTATGACTTTCGTTGACCAGTTAATCAAAAAATTACCACACCATCCACAGTGGGTAACACTACAGGGACAAGTACAAGCACTCGAATTCGATAAAGCATCAGACACTTTACGCATCATCATGTTGGAGAATAAATAATGCATCCTACGGAAATCATCCCGCAAGCCAATCGCATGAAGGGAAAAATTCTTATCGTTGACGACCAACCCCTCAACATAAAAATATTACATCAGCTTTTTCATGAAGATTATGAAATGTTTATGGCCACAAACGGAGAGCAAGCCATCGCAGTCTGCCAGAATGAACTGCCTGATTTAGTGCTTTTGGATATAGAAATGCCTGGTATGACGGGCTATGAAGTGTGTCAACGGCTCAAAGCCGATCCCGCAACAGCCAATATCTGCATTATCTTTGTTACCGCGCATTTTGATGAACAAGAAGAGGTTAAAGGCTTTCAGCTTGGCGCCGCCGATTTTATTCATAAACCCATCAATCCGATTATCACGAACGCGAGGGTGAATAATCAGTTTATCCTCAAACAACAAGCCGATTTACTCCAATCGATTGCTTTACTGGACGGGCTAACAGGGGTTGCGAATCGGCACCTGTTTGAGCAACGGATCCCCGAAATATGGAAGTACTGCTGCAGAAATAGTGCACCTCTGTCAGTGGTGATGTTAGATGTCGATTCATTTAAACTTTTCAACGATCGCTATGGTCATCAGGAAGGAGATCAATGTTTACGTCTCGTTGCGAAAGCGCTACGCACAGCGATACACCGCCCGAACGATTTAGTGGCGCGCTATGGTGGTGAGGAATTTATTTGCCTATTACCGGACACTCAGCATTTAGGCGCGATGCACATCGCACAGCTCATCGTAAACGCAGTGCAAGCCTTACACATCGAGCATTTAGGCTCCAGTTTTCAAGAGGTCACGATTAGTGCTGGCGTTGCGAGCATGCAGCCTCATCGGCATTTAAAATGGCAAACACTTATCGAATCGGCGGATAAGCAATTGTACCTTGCGAAAGAACATGGTCGTAATCAAGTCAGCGGGGTTAGCCTGTTACGGTAAACAGCATTATTGAGTACACATCGTAAGTTTTGATTTTTGAAATTATCAAAACTGAAATTTTACATTCATAGTGTTCAACTGAACTTGGCTACGACTTTAGAAACTAAAAAAACATAATATTGTAGATGTTAGCGTGTGAATCAGACGACGTAAGTCTGATTCAAGCCCCTATTAAATTTTCCAATAATAATTTATGATTTTTTGATTTGCTCTAGTAGATTGACCTTTTCGTCCTCAGTCATCTTTTCAAGCAAACACAGTAGCTCTGCTGTGCTTTCTGACTCACAAAAGAAGTAAGCAACAGGCACACCTAGTTCATCGGCAATGGCCTTTAAGGTCTTGTAGTCAGGTGTATGCTTACCTTTCTCATACTGATTCATACGCGCACTCGCGGTACCCACTTCCATACCTAGCTGCATACCCAGCTGTTTTTGACTAATTCCCTTAGCAGTGCGAGCTTGTTTAAGTCTAAGAGGTAATGGATTGATGATTTTATCTGCCACAACTTCAACATGATTTGTCCTTTGATAACTCAGATTGTCTTAGTTTTTTCACTTAAGGTATACTAAGGAATCCTTAGCTTTTTAGGGCTTGTTGTCAAGATTTAATCTGAGCTAAGTAATATCAAGTTACCTATCAATGAAGGCTCTGTTGATTTAAGCGTAACAAAATGTCATGGAGTGGCTCGTTAAGCATTGAAATTAAAAACTATTGGTAAAAACCGTGGCTATAAAATTAATCCGTATAAATGAAATTTTGTTTAGTATTATCATTGCCGTAGAGCTTGAAAAATTCACTATTACTCAGATAAAAAACTTGATAATAGAGGCAAATTCTTCAGTATCGCCAAAAGATATAGATCAGCTGGTGCGTCGTGCTTGTGCAAAGCTGGTCAATGTTGGATTTTTGGAGAAAATAAACCAGGGGAATAAGCACGTTTATTATAAAACAGCACTGTTCGATAAATCACAGCTAGTACCCAGCAACGCGCGGGTCAAAGCAATAGTTACCACATCTTTAAACTCACAAGAACTAACGCGGCTTAAGGCCACACTCAACCAATATCAAGTTGATTTACTTGGATACATTGGGGAAGCGGAAGAGTTTAAACGTCTCATTGAAGAGATCCCCAATTCGAAACCCAGGCTTTATCCGAGATACATGAATGCTCGTAATCAAAGTTCAACATTGATGGGGAAGATTAAAGCTGTAGAGTCATGCCTTAACGACCTCAAAGGCCTATGACTGTGAAGTTAAGACAATGGCAAAGCCAATGCGTTGATGCGGCGTTGGCACGATATCAAACTCAAAGTCACTTTATGTGTTTAGCCACGCCAGGTGCTGGTAAAACTATTATGGCTGCAGAACTAGCTGCAAGACTGATTGCTATGGGGAAAATTGATTTTGTACTGTGCTTCTCTCCATCATCAGAGGTGAATGACAGCATTCGCTCAACCTTTTCAAAGCGTCTGAACAAGCGATTTGACGGGCTAATGGGTGCCATTGGTAGTGTCTATACCTATCAGTTCATGCCCTCCTTAACTGAGGCGTTTTGGCAGCTCTTACGAACGCATAAAGTGTTTGTGATCATGGATGAAGTTCATCATCTAAAGGGCAATCTTCTTAGCAATGCCAATGCATGGGGAGAAGAGGTACTACTAAATATTCAATATCATGCGGCATATACGTTAGCGCTTTCTGGTACACCTTGGCGCTCAGATAAGGCCCCTATTGTGCTTTCACGATTCACTGAACCAGATAATACAATCCACTGTGATTTTAGCTATGGATTAAAGCAGGCAATTGCGGATAACGTCTGTCGTCAGCCTAATATCGTTTTAATTGATAACAACAAAATCAAACTAGAAATTGATCAAGAGATTGAGACATTTGCATCTATAGCTGAGCTCTTGTTAGGCCCAAGATACAGTTATCAAGCGTTAATAAATCATCATCAAATAATGCATTATATGTTGAATCAAAGCGTTAAAAAATTAGCTGAAATACGCCTGAGTAACCCGAATGCCGGCGGGTTAGTTGTCGCGGCATCAATTAAGCATGCTAAACGATTACTCCAAATACTTGTCTCTGATCTTAAACAAAGTGCGTGTATCGTGACATCTAACTCAAAGCATCCTTCCTGTATTATTGATGGATTTCGACAAAGTCACACCCAGTGGATTGTTAGTGTAGGGATGATTTCTGAAGGTACTGATATCCCTCGGCTGCAAGTATGTTGTCATTTGAGCCGAATAAAAACTGAAATGCATTACCGACAAGTGCTAGGTCGAATATTAAGGGTTAATTCAGATGAGGCTCAACAAGCTTGGTTATTCACGTTAGCAGAATCAAACTTGACAGAGTTTGCTTATAGAATTGACCAAGATTTACCAGAGCAATCTGTGGTTATCGAGCAGACTGGCTCACAGGATTTAGACCTAGAGTTACCACAATTAACATCAAGTGAGGCTACTCAAGGGAATATAGGTAATGAGTTACATGTGGATCTGTCAGGTTTTTCATTATCCAATACTAATGGGCATGCTAACGCTTCACATAAATCAGCCATTGACGAAGAGAACTCTTACAATTTGGCATTGCTAGGTTCATATAAAGAGCAAATCGTCAGAATGTTTGACAATTATTTACTCAGTAGCTGAGCCAAGGTTTGTGGTTTAGAAAATACTCTAGCAATCAGCATGTCTTCTGCTGACATTGCATTTGAGTTATACCTAGAATGCTCAAAAACTTCAGAAATCAGAATATCCTCTATTGGTTGAGTAAATGGATTATTTGAAACTGTCCCTGATGTTCTATTGAAAAGTGTTGTATAAGCATCAGCAAAATGTTGATTTCCTAGCGTGTTAGCATCTGCGAGCAGCGCATTCTTCAATGCTTCTAAAAGAAGGTGTTTTAGAATCCTATTTTCACCTCTACAGGCGGCAAACAAGGGAATTGCCACATGTTTATCTTCCAGCTTGGGAGGCTCCGCAAACGGCATGTATTTAGCTAAACCCATCAGATATTGGCGGTAATACTTGCTGTCTTTTTGAAGACTAAAATATTCAAGTTTTCTTCTTCTCACTAAGCGAGATGACCACTGTGGTTCTTCTGCAATTTGTTCGGCCCAAGGCATACCGACTAACACAATAGGAACTCTGGCTTCTTCACTTATATACTTGAACGCATTTGCAATCAGCTGTCTCTCTTGAACTGTTTTGAACTCGATTAATTCTTGAAACTCATTAATGATAAGCAGCTCAACTTTGGCTTTAACCAAGTTATCGACCAGCTTTTTCCTCAAGTCAGTGGCATAGCCATGCTTCTTTCTTTGATGGCTTCCAAACAGTTCAAGATCCATCAACATCTGAGTTAGTGTTGCATCTAATGCTTTGCCACTAGATATACGGCTAACTAGAACTGGTATAGATTCACGTCCGTATTTCTGGCTAGCTAATACTTGTTTTTTATAGTGGTTAATTAGATGGCTTTTGCCTACTCCGGTATCTCCCGTTAAGAGCATACATTGCTGATCTGATTGAAAAGTTCGATTAAACCTTAGTTCATCAAAATCATTGAAAATGGTTATCAACTGAGGATGCATGACAATACAGTCGCTAAATTTACCCAGTTGTTCAATTTGAGTAGGACTTAATGTCTTCATTCAAAAGCCTCTAAATCGTCGTCCCAGTTTTCGAAAATATGGATTTGTTTAGCTGCTGATTTATTAGGTAAAAGTAAGCTCTGATCATCACTTTTCATTTTTATCGTATTTTGGCCTGTGCTACTCACATCAGCCAACTGAGCCTGTTTCTTAACCGCTGTAATTTTTGATTTGGTTTTGGATGCTATAAATGCTTCTTGCTCTTGTTTAACTCGAGCATGAATAGCCATACGCGCTTTAGCTAATCCCAAATCATCCTTTCCTTCCCGAATAATCTCACGATTAATTTTCTTAATCACTTTATGCTCATGAAGGCTCAAGCCGTGGGTATAATCACTATTATCAGTACAGGGGACTTTAAGATAACCGCCTAATTCCTCGAGGTAAACATGGATACTTGATAGATCATCAGGGTCGACTTTAATGATTTTTTTGATGGTTTCTTTGGTTTGTGGGTAATGCTTTCTGTAATCGGCCAAAGCAGTAGAGTCATACATTAACTCTTCAAATTTAAAACCGTTTCTGGTTAATGTTCGCTCACCTGAAATACCCATCAGCACAGTAAACCGTTGTTCGTCCTCTGCGCTCATCTTTAGTGGCGGGAAAATATCAAAGCCGCGTTGCCACTGTTTTATGGGAATTCGCGTTTCACGTGAGTCTGAATCTTGATGATAAATATCAACAATCCAACGATGGAATTCTTCGACAAATGTGGAGAAACGCATAATGGCATCTTTTTCAGGTTTAAAATCTTCTTTTGCTAGGATGTTGGGGAAGGTTTTGCCTGGTATCTCAGTTAAAAAACACTCGTTAATCATCCCGAAAAAACGTTCTACAAATGGCTTTAACCAAGGTTTGCGAACTGGATTATATTGAATGTTAATTCCCGCCTCTTTGCATGCATGCTCTAAGCTTTTAGACCAAAACTCTGCTCCATTATCCACAACTAGGGTTTCAAATTTGCCAAAGCAAGGCCACTCATGTTTAAGCTCGATTCCAAGGCCTTCAAATGATTTGGGTTTTATTGCATGTACTATTGCTTTTGTGGCTGAAACATATGAAGGAGCTCGATAACTTAAGTGAAATCCCAAAACGCAACCGCTGAAAACATCAACAACTAAAGTTAAATAAGGTCTGCCAATTGGGATAGATAATTCATCGTCAATCAGGATTAGATCTAGTGGAGTGTGATCAATTTCTACCCGTTCTAATATTCGCGTTGGGGGAATATGGGATGAGCAATATGCAAACCATTGATCTGCTCTAAATTTACCGTGCCGCGCCACTGCAACAGGATAAGGAGGTAATGACTTTATTCTTTGGTTAAAGCTTTTATAAGAAATGATAGGAATTTGTCCATCAACAATGCTCTCATTTTCAATTGTGATGGCATCTTTATAGTACTGATATGCTGTAGATACTTTAGGCCTTTTAGCATCTAAAAAACGAGTTAGGGCTTGCTCAAAAAATGCTTCATCCCCCTTAACTCGACTCGTTCTATTACCCATTTTGTGTCGCTTAACGACTAATGCTGCAAGGTCACCATCACTTTCAATGTAGCTTTTACGCCAACGGACTAACGTTCGCCAGTTAGGCCGCTTGTCCGTGATGGTAATAAAAAGAGCATCAAGAATTGGGTCTAGATTTTTTTGAGTCCATCCACCAGTGATTGTTTTTTCGATGAAGGCAATGAGCTGGTATTTATCGAGCGCTTTGTTTTTTAAAAAGTCAGGAAAGGTATCTAAGTCTCTTTTGACTAATACTGTATCCTCTAACTTTACATATTGAATGGGGGTGTCGGGCTTCTTGACTAATTCAATCTCACTGAACTCATCCTCGAAGTCCATCATTCAATACACCATACTGCAGGATTGCAACTAAGATCATCTTGGCTTAAGTTCGCCTTAAGCAATCCTTTATGCATAAGGGAATACAAGTGTGAACGGGTTTCCCCTAATGCTAATGATTGCTTTACAGCTACATCGTTAACATTAATTTTCCCTGCTTTTTTTATAAGATTGAGCAGTTCAACTTGAATGTCGCTCAAGCCGTAAACTCCCGAATATCGATGCAAAATTTTAAGGTTATTTAGAATAGGATTTACGCGAATTTGTCGTTCTGTTATCAATATAAGATCTGCTCCCAAAGACTGAGCAGCCGCCTTCTTTGCTAGAAATTTAGCCCTAAAGATTGGATCGAATGTTTTACTATAAGGTTTGTATTCGTGGAACTTTGCCGTCCCATCAATAAAGTGAACTATCGTATCAGGTGTATAGGGCAATCTTTTGCCCTCAAAATCGTAATAAAACCCTTCAGGCTGACTACCAAACTCCTCTATACAATCATTGTATTCATGGTGAAAGCACGCATCAAACTCCAGTGTACTTTCACACATTATCGTTTCGCTAACTTTTGCGCTAGCGAATTTAAATACGTTTTTGTTCGGTGATGGTTTACGTAAGCTTCTTATATACATAAGTATAATTCGAACGAATAGTGTACATTTAGTTTACTAGCATGCAGTTTTTTGTCAATCTATGGGTTATTAATTGTTCAACATACTAATATTAAAGAAAATGGCTTTTGTAACATGATTACAAAAGCCATTTTTATGTCATTGAATGAGTTAAATTTGTCAGACTATGGGTACACTATGTCAGTGTATGGGTTCAGCGACAGAAAGCATACTATGTTCGCGATGAGAAAAATCTTCGCTATTTCATCGCGGCTTTTACATAGACATCGAAACGGTTTTTCTTGGTTTCAATAACCGTATTAGGCTTAATCCCATCCAAATCTTCGGCATAGTCTGGGCGCTTAACGACGACACGTTTAGTTGCTAAAGCTAAAGCTGGGGTGAGTAAGCCATCGGCATCTAAATCGGCACCGACTAAGGATTGGAATACACGCATTTCTTTTTTAACAAGGGCCGATTTATCACGATGGGGGTACATAGGATCGAGGTAAACCACATCCACCTCTTGTGCCAATTTCGATAGTGCTTCTAGGCTAGAACCATGAAATAGGCGCATCCGCTCACGCATCCAATCGCCGATTTCAGCATCTTGATAAGCACGGCGTAAGCCATCTTCAAGTAATGCGGCAACCACAGGATGACGTTCAACCATAGTTACAGTGCAACCAAGGCTTGCGAGCACAAACGCATCGCGCCCTAAACCCGCTGTGCCATCAACCACACTCGGTGTTACCCCTTGCTTCAATCCCACCGCTTTAGCGATAGATTGGCCACGACCGCCACCGAACTTACGTCTATGGGCGACGGCGCCAGTCACAAAATCCACCACTATGCCATCGAGCTTAGGCTCATCGCGTTTATGCAGTGATAAAGTATCTGATTCAAAACGCAATTCGAAGATCGCATTCGCATCGTAGACGAGTTGCCAACGTGCACAAATATCCACAAGTGTTGGGTATTGCTGATTGAAAAAAATCGGGGTCACAGGCTGTCTTCTAACCAACGAAAATGATGGCCATTATGCCTAAAAATCTCGTTTATGAATATGCTAGTAAGCAAAACACATCGCCAAACTCATCACTGTCTTAGCCAATTTGTCTCAGTGCGCCCTTAATAATTCAAACAAGTATCACACTGTAATATACTGATTTATAAAGGCAGCAATCTATTTGTATAACAGTTTAGTGATTTATGTTATATGTTACGTCCCCAGCCAACCTGCGTGACTTCCGTACGGGATAAGGACTTTTTTTGCTTCAATGGCTAAAAGGTTTTTTGTTTATCAGGGAGCAAGATTTTTTAAATCCTGACAAAACGATATTAAAAACCAGCTTATTGCGGATTATTCTGCTCAGTGGCGCCATCTTGACCACTAGCATAGTGCTGCATAGCTCTTTAATTGCGTATGAGTTAAACCTCACTTTCATTATCAGCATTACGGTCAGTTTTTTAACCGTACTATTCCTGTCTTTATGGTTTACGCGCAAATATTTACTCGTCAGCTCTATCAGCCTGCTGGCGATGGTTATTGCAGCCTGTTTATCTATGCTGTTGTTTATCCCTGACTTTAACTTATCGCAGGTAGGTATTACTTTCTTATATACCTTGCCCTTGATGGCGCTTTTCCTGTTTGGCAGAAAAGTCGCTTTTATTATGATGTGTTTCAACGTATTGCCTTTTTTACTGCTACTGCGTAACCAAAACCTGCCACCCATTATCGATATTGATATCAGCCTACCTGCGACCCACGCTTATCTAAACGGTTTGCTGTTTATGTTTTTTAATATCTGTATCCCGTTGTCGGCAATGCGCCTGCTAAAAACCCAGAAAATCCATGCGCAGCAAATGATCCAGCATCAAAATGCACTGCAACATACATTAGATCAATATGCTGAAATCTTTGAAAATAATGGTACAGCCTCCTTCTTCTGCAATGAGGATGGAGTCATTCTCAACCTGAATAATGCCGCGAGGGAAATCGCTGGAGAAGTCACACTAAACAGCACTCGCCTATGTGACATTTTTGAACTTACCGAAGATACCAGCACGAATTTACTGGCGGCCTCGTTTCCGACCCATTTAAAGAACAATAACAGCACTAAATATCTGCTGCAAAAAGCCTCATTGCAACACCATGATACTTTGTTGTTTCACTGCCACGATGTCACAGAACAGGCAAACCATGCGATTGAACTGAGTCGACTTAAAAAACACCACATCAGCACGCATTTCTATGATTTAGTGACAGGATTACCCAACGAAAATCACTGGTATAACCCAGCGCCAAGCTTGATCCATCAGGAAATGACCGTAGCCTTAATCAAAATTGATAATCTTAGCCAAATTAATGCTGCTTTCGGTATCAGCGTCGGAGATGCCATCCTAAAAGCCTTTGCTATTGAACTCAAAAATCGCTTTGGTCATATCGCAAAAATATACCGATTTAGAGGAGCATCGTTTGCACTCGAGTTTACTAGCCTGCCGCTTATCTCCCCTGAAAACCTAGCGCTACAATTACGCGAGCGTATTCCAACAAACCTACAACTTAAGCAAGAACAACAGACTGAATATCATCTCGAGTGCAGAGTCGGTTGCAGCTCAGGTAATAAAGCCTCACCGCAGCAAGCCGCAGAGCAATGTTTAATTGCCATAAAACAAACCACCCAAGCTAGCCCAGTGATGGTGTATTACATTGGTTTGATTAACAATCTTCTCGAAGCTTCATCGCAAAAAGCCAGAATCCGTGACGCACTGAAACACAACCGCCTTGAAATGTGGCTGCAACCTAAAGTGATGGCCAATGGCCACATTACTAGCTTTGAAGCGCTAGCCAGAATGTTTGATGAAGACGGCACTATGATCATGCCGAACACTTTTATCCCCATTATAGAGTCATCTCAATTGCAGGCGATTTTTGCGATAAAAGTCTTCAGGCAATTACTACAACTGATCCGTTCTTGGCCTAAAAATGTACCTCTGGTCAGGATTGCCTTTAATTTATCTGGGCAAGATATTCTGTCGGATCGCTTCTTTAAAGTGTTAATCCAAACCTATATGAATCATCCTGAACTCATCCCATTGTTGGAAATTGAAATTACTGAAACCTCTGTATTTTCAACCCATAAAGAAACAGGCCGACGCTTAAACACCTTGGCTCGTATGGGAGTGTCTATCGCCATTGACGATTTTGGTACTGGCCATGCCTCATTAAGCCAGCTCATTGATATCAGTGCCGACACAATTAAAATCGACCGTTACTTTGTCAGTCAAATGGGCATTAGTGAACGCCATACCCAAATTGTTAACGCCGCCATCCTGTTAGCCAAGAGCTTAAAACTCAACGTCATTGCCGAAGGTATCGAAACCGAAGCCCAGTTATTGCAACTCACTGCGCTAGGATGCGAACAATTTCAAGGTTATTTATTCGGTAAACCCGCACCAGCGAATCTCTGGCTGAAAACCTTTCAAATGCAAACCCCCACACATTGGTTTGCCAATAAAAAGAGCGCCAACTGAGGCATTAAATTTACGCCTAGAAGCATCGCAGGTATAATTGCCGACTGGCATTTGCCTCTCTTTGCTATGTTTGCAAATTACTAGGATCCCCCATGTTAAGTTACCGCCATGGTTATCACGCTGGCAATTATGCCGATGTGTTGAAACACGCCATCTTGCTACAAACCTTGCAGCTGATGCACAAAAAAGACAAACCACTCGTGTATATCGATACCCACGCAGGTGCGGGTGGTTATGCTTTAAGCGATGAATTTGCACAGAAAACAGGTGAATACCTCGAAGGTGTAGCTAAGCTTTGGGATAAAACTGATCTGCCGCAGTCGCTGCAGGACTATGTCGCCGCCGTGCGCCATTTTAATGAAGAAAATCCAGACGAACTCAACTTCTACCCAGGTTCACCCGCCATTATCGACATGGAGCTAGGGCCTAAAGATCGCATGGTCTTGCACGAGCTGCACAGCACTGATTATGTGTTATTGGATGATTATTTCTGCGAAGACAGACAAGTTAAAGTGATCAAAGGTGATGGCTTAAAAGGCCTTATCGCCGCAGTACCACCATTAGAGCGTCGTGCTCTGGTGCTAGTCGATCCTAGCTACGAGATGAAAACCGACTACCAAGATGTGGCCGAAACCCTGATAAAAGCGCACAAGCGTTTTGCTACGGGTGTGTTTATCCTGTGGTATCCAGTCGTAAATCGTGCTCAGACCGAAGGTATGTTATCGCGCCTAGCCAGCAGTGGCATTAAACGTCAGCTGAGAATTGAACAAGCCATTAAGCCCGATTCAGATGAATTTGGCATGACAGCGGCAGGATTATGGATCATCAATCCACCTTGGCAGTTAGACGAAATCGCAACTGAATTAATGGATTACTTGGGTAAAACACTTGGACAAGTGGACGGTGACATTACCGTAAAATGGGAAGTCGGCGAGTAACCTTCGATTCAAATGGCGGCGATGATCTCCGGATTTTCGCCACTTCATTTTAGCTTATCAATGCGGCAACTAAACGTCCTTCTGCTCGCGGTAACGCTTCAATAAAATTTTCACACGCTCAACATAGGCTTGGGTTTCAGGATAGGGCGGAATGCCATTGTACTGAACCACGGTCGTCGGCCCCGCATTGTAAGCCGCGCAGGCCAATGCGATATCACCATTGAACTGTTTTAGCATTTGTGCCAAATACTTACTGCCACCTAAGATATTCTCTTCGGGTAAAAATGCATTTGCCACACCCATTTCTTTTGCTGTTTCTGGCATCAATTGCATTAATCCCATGGCGCCAGTTCGCGAAAGTGCACGCGCATTAAAGGCTGATTCCGCGTGGATCACAGCGCGGATTAAGGCGGGATCAAGTTGATGCTTATGGGCTGCATGGGAGATCAAGGCATCATAATTAGCGGTAAATAACCGAATACCATTCCAGTCTATGGTCGAATCGGGACGACAGGCAAAACAGTCATATAACAAAATTTGATACTGGTTATTTGCGGGGGCTTTGTCGGTAAATACGGTGACACCATTAGCTTGTTGGTATTGATAAATTTTGAGCTTTTCTAGACCTTCACTACTCACTATGCCGCTCTGTGAGTACCGCGCCACAATACGCGGCTTAGCTTTTTCGCGCGCCTCCTCAGCATTTGCATTTATCATCAAACTCGATATCAATAATAAGCACAGGCCTAGCGCCTCAAATCTGCAGGGCAATGAAAAGGCTGCAAAAGTCAGTGTACGAGCAAGCGCTAAGCGAGTAAGCAACATCAAAGTCCCGTGTACTGATTAAGTTTAAGTACTTCAATAATAGCAAAGAGTTGCTTCATTTCTCGGTTTATCTGACTAAATTCTACTGAAAAGGTTGCGCCATAAAAAATGGACTGCATTTGAAAATGCGTTCTGCGATTCGGCAGGAACAAAGTCAATTTATTGCGGAAAAATGCACATTGAATATTGCCATCGAAATGTTTGGCAAGCTCCTGTAAGCGCTCCATAAATGCCGTATTGAGCAAATAACGTGACTCGATTTGATCCGTTGAAAACACGTCGAACTCTTTTTCAAATTGCGGATCTTCAAGTTTGACTCGTACCAGTCCCGCATGGCTGTCGGAAAGGAAATTTGCTAAACCACCGCGATCCCTCAGCACAACAGTATGACCCATAAACGCTTTATGGCTACTAAGCTCAACCACTAAGCCACGAAACTGGGTTTCCGTGCGGGTCACAGTTCTGCGCCTGCTGGTACTGACATCCAGCTCTTCGACTTGCACATTCTTGGTCAGGGTAAGCTCATTGACCGCCAACTCAACGCCCTTATAGCAGCCTTGTATATAGTCACCGAAGCTGACTTTGTCGTATCGCGGTAATACTTTAGCCGCAACGAGTCGATTCATGTCGAGGCGCATTTCGCGGCTATAAATAAAATCATCGCCGAAATATTTAAACATCAGCGGATAAATATCATTTTGAACCAAATGCTTAAACTCACGAGTCGGAGCAAAGCTCCACCAGCATAATCCGACTAAGGCAAGCAATGGCAAAGGCGGGAAATAAGCGCCACCGCTGTAGTAGCCAATAACGGTGAGCAAACTCAGCCCAAGCACTATCATCAAACTCAAATACAAACGTTTACGCGCCGCCTTAAGGCAAGCCACACGCTTAGTTTCATATTTGCGACTGATGGGCGCGATATGTTCTTCGTAATACGCTTCGAGTTGAGGTAGTTCGTCAAAATCCGCAGACAAACCAACAGGCCCCCGATAAGTCCGAATCGGGCTACCTAAAATAAAAGTGATGATATTCATATTGATGTCATAGTATTGCAGGGTGATAACTCACCCTGCACAGCTAAGCTTACAAGTATTCGGCCGCATCTACGGGCGCTTTTGCCACTTCGCTTACCTCATAGAATGGCATCACTTTAATACTCGCCATAGAAGCGATAATCGAGCCGGGGAAGATTTCTACCGCAGTATTAAGCTCGGAAACTGCCGAGTTGTAAAAACGCCTCGCAGCTGAGATATGCGCTTCGACCTCGTTATAGGTCTGCATCGCCTGCAACATAGTGTTGTCGGACTTGAGCTCAGGATAGTTCTCCACATTCACCATCAAGGTGCTCATTTTGTCGTTCAACCGCTCAGCCTGAACTAAATGCTCTTTAACGGCACTCGGATCGGCCTTGTTGTAATTATGGCTGAGCTGAGTGCGTAATTCGGTGATTTCAGTGAGCAGTGACTTTTCATGCTCCATAAATCGTTTAGCGATTTTTAGAATGTTAGGCACAAGGTCGGCACGCTTGGTCAGCTGTACATCGATACCCGACAAGGCTTCGAGCGCGGTATTGCGCTTTTTGACTAGACTGACGTACCAAAGATAGGTCACGATAAAAATCAGCGTTAATCCCAATAACAATTTTTCCATCTTCCATCCTTAGGTTTCTTATTCTTGTTAATAGGATACAGCTAACCATAAATGAGTGAAAATTTCACCTGCGGGCTGATTAAGACAATGAAATTACTCGCTGGTCAGAGCTGGCGATGTCATCTAACGAGCAATCATCAACGAAACTGGCCATATTCAGCGATGAAAAGTGATCATCTGCATAAAAAACAGCATTTAAACTATAAATTTATCGATATTCAGCTCCGATACAGCAAACAACGTCTATAGTGATATGGCACAACATTAGAGCATCCAATTTTGCTCGTGAATACTGGACTCCTCGAGAGTCCATTTTTTTATCCTAATTTTAGCCCTCCTCGCCTCAACGCAGTCAATAGCAACATTTAAGTTTCAATTAAAACTTAACAATCATACTTTGCCGCTAATTTTTTAACTTTTACCTTAGCTTTCACTCCGAGTCTTGCACCTAGAGTTATCCCCTCAGCCACGTCATCCACAATCGGCCGTCGGCAATGTCTCGAGTCTGTTATAGGGTCCAAATATTGCGCTGCGTAAAGGTCGACATAAAGGAAGGACGATGAGTTTTAATTCCGGCGATATTCCTCCAAAAAAAGCTTCTGAACCCAATCCACAACAGGGCGATATCAGCTCTAGTGGTTGGTTTGTACGTTTTCTCAATATTGTTGAACGCTTAGGCAATCTGCTGCCCCATCCAATCACCTTATTCGCACTGTTCTGTGTTGCAGTGATCATTATTTCAGGTATTGCGGGCTACTTTGGGTTAACCGTAGTCGATCCTAGACCTATTGGCTCACACGGCCGCAGTGCCGACGGTTTAATCCATGTGGTGAGCCTGATGAACGCCGAAGGTTTGCGGATGATAGTCTCGCATCTAGTGACCAACTTTACTGGCTTTACGCCGCTCGGCACTGTGCTCGTGGCGCTACTCGGCGTCGGGATTGCCGAACGCTCTGGCTTATTATCTGCGGCTATGCGTGCTTTAGTCATGGGCGCCTCTAAACGATTAGTCACTGTGACCATAGTATTTGCCGGCATAATGTCCAACACCGCTGCCGAGCTTGGCTATGTGGTACTTATCCCTATGGCGGCGATGATTTTCCACTCCCTTGGCCGCCATCCACTTGCAGGTTTAGCTGCCGCTTTTGCCGGGGTTTCAGGAGGTTATAGCGCTAACTTATTGCTTGGTACTGTCGATCCCTTGCTATCGGGCATTACCGAAGCTGCGGCGCGCATGATAGATCCTCAATACAACGTCGGCCCAGAAGTAAACTGGTACTTCATGTTTGTCTCCACCTTTGTGATCACTTTCCTTGGCGCCTTTGTCACAGAAAAAATCGTCGAACCTAAGTTAGGTCAATACCAAGATGATGATGCAGACGAAACCGTACTGCAATCGATGGAGAGCATCAGTGCTATTGAGAAACGCGGCTTAAAATGGGCTGGGTTATCTATGTTAGTGCTCGCGGTTATTTTAGCGATTTCAGTCGTACCAGAAGGCGCACCGCTGCGCCATCCTGAAACCGGTCTCATCTCAGGTTCGCCATTCCTCAAGGGCATAGTCGCCTTTATCTTTATCTGTTTTGCCATACCTGGCTTTATTTACGGCAAAGTCGTGGGCAGCATCAAAAATGATAAAGATGTCATCAATGCCATGTCCCACAGCATGAGCACTATGGGCATGTATATCGTCCTCGTCTTTTTCGCCGCGCAGTTTGTCGCCTTCTTCAACTGGAGTAATTTAGGTGCAGTATTGGCGGTGTTAGGTGCCGATGCTCTGCAATCCATTGGCTTGACGGGCCCGATCGTATTTTTGTTCTTTATTATGCTCTGCGGCATTATCAACTTGATGCTTGGCAGTGCCTCGGCCCAGTGGGCCATTACCGCTCCTATTTTTGTGCCTATGCTGATGCTGGTTGGTTATGCGCCCGAAACGATTCAAGCGGCGTACCGTATTGGGGATTCGGTGACTAACTTAATCACACCTATGATGAGCTACTTTGGTTTGATCTTAGCGGTTGCCTGTCGTTACCAGAAAAACCTAGGGATAGGTACGCTGATCGCCACTATGCTGCCGTACTCGCTCGTGTTTTTCGTGGGTTGGACAGCGTTCTTCTTCCTGTGGGTATTTGGCTTTGGTCTGCCCGTTGGGCCGGGAGCCGCGACTTACTACACGCCTTAACCGCAATAAAAAGGGCGTCGATGATAAAGTCGACGCCCTTTCTTTATTCGATAACTTTACTCGTATAGCCATTCCATTAACAGACTGCAGATCATCAAAAAAATACCTAGATTAAACACATAGGTCTGTAGGGTAGATTTTAATGTCGTGTCCTCAGCTTGCGATACTATCTGGCTCACTGACATAAAAAATAATTGAGGGGCTAGCCCCATGCCCACAAATAACACTGCAGCACCGACACAGCGAGTTAACTCTGGTAGTACAAGCTCCTGCAAGTAAAATGCATAAACGCCATAGGCCAAAAATGCCAGCGCTATGCCATGGCATACCATTCCCACGATAAGTTGCTTAGTGGCAAGATTACCCCACGAAAACACCATGTCACTCCTACACTCAGCTTAACCAGAACTATTGATACTATTGGGCGCGAAGTTTATCTCGCTTACGATTAATCTGCACCCACACAAACCAACCAAATAAAATACCGCCAATGGGATAAATATAGAGCGCTCTTTGCAGTTCCGCCCAGAATGGATCGCCCGAGATAAAATAATGTATTAAGGCGACCACGAGGGACGTCAGCATACCCCAGAAAAATACGCCAAAGACCAAAATGACGTACATCTTACCTTTAGCAATGAGTGCATCTAGTTTTTGCAATTCCAACGCAGCATCATCCATGTTTCGTCCTCTTAACTGCCTCAGCGCAATATGCCAGAACTCGCGCACAGTGCCTATCCATCTTTATAACTAACAGCATTAAAATAACAAAAAGCCCTGCAATTGCAGGGCTTTAGTTTAGAAGTTTAGAAACGATCGAGCTTATTCAGCTGAGTTTGGCTTCTGTTCTTTACCTTTCTTCTCGCGCTTACTGAAGAGACGCTCCACTATCACGAAGAATAATGGTACGAAGAATATCCCTAGGAAAGTCGAGCTCATCATACCGCCGAGTACACCTGTACCAATGGCGTTTTGACTACCAGAGCCTACACCGGTACTGATAGCTAACGGCACAACACCCAGACCAAAGGCTAGAGACGTCATTAAGATGGGGCGAAGACGCACACGCACCGCATGTAAGGTCGCCTCAACTAAGCCTGAACCTTTCTCATAGAACTCTTTGGCGAATTCCACAATCAAGATGGCGTTCTTAGTCGCTAACCCTACTGTGGTTAACAGCCCCACTTGGAAGAACACGTCGTTTGGCAAGCCGCGACCATTCATTGCAATCAAGGCACCGATGATCCCGAGCGGAACCACGAGCACAACTGCAAAGGGTACCGACCAGCTTTCATAGAGTGCTGCCAATACTAAGAAGACCACTAAGATCGACAGAGCATACAGCGCTGGCGCTTGGTTACCCGATAGACGTTCTTCATACGATAGACCGTTCCACGCGACACCAAAACCAGGAGGAAGCTGCTTGGCTAAGTCTTCCATAATTGTCATAGCTGCACCGGTACTGAAACCAGGAGCCGTGGCACCTTGAATGTTCATCGATGGTAAGCCGTTAAAGCGTTCTAAACGTGGAGAACCGTATTCCCATGCACCAGTGGCAAACGCAGAGAATGGCACCATGTCACCCTTGTTATTGCGCACGTACCAAGAATCTAAATCTCCCGGTTGCATACGATACTGGGCATCACCTTGCACATATACTTTCTTCACGCGGCCGCGGTCAATAAAGTCATTCACATAAGAACCACCCCAAGCCGTTGCAAGCACATTGTTCACATTAGTGATTTCAATGCCTAACGCGCTCAACTTAGCGTGATCTACATGTAATTGATAAATTGGCGCATCTTCTTGACCGTTTGGACGCACACCCACCAGATTTGGATTCTGTGCCGCCATACCAAGCAGTTGATTACGTGCCGCCACTAACTTCTCGTGGCCTTGGCCGTTCTTATCCTGCAGGTACATGTCGAAACCGTTCGCCGTCCCCAACTCGATTACCGCAGGCGGTACGAAGGCAAATACTAAGGCATCTTTCATCTGACCGAACACACCCATAGCGCGACCAGCAATAGACTTCACATCCATACCAGACGCTTCACGCTCAGACCAATCCTTCAAACCAACGAAGGCGATACCCATGTTTTGCCCTTGACCCGCAAAACTGAAGCCCGCCACGCTAAACACCGATCTCACTCCCTCCTCAGCCATAAAGTGATCAGACACTTTCTCCAATACTTTTAAGGTGCTTTCTTGAGTTGAGTTAGTCGGCAAAATGGCTTGCGTGAACAAAATACCTTGGTCTTCATCTGGTAAGAAAGCCGTAGGCATACGGATAAAGATCCAACCCACTGCAATAACCAGCACAACGTAAATCGCCATCACTCTAAAGCCGCGCTTGATGATCCCAGCAACGCTCGACTCATAACGATTAGTCAGTTTATCGAAACTACGGTTAAACCAACCAAAGAAGCCAGTTTCGATATGAGCATGGCCCTTCTTAATCGGTTTGAGCATAGTCGCACAAAGTGCAGGAGTTAAAATCAAAGCAACTAGAACAGACAACGCCATAGCAGATACGATAGTGATAGAGAACTGACGATAAATAACCCCCGTTGAACCTGACATAAATGCCATAGGGACAAACACTGCGGAGAGGGTCAGACCGATACCGACTAAAGCACCAGTAATTTGATCCATCGACTTACGCGTCGCTTCCAGTGGACTTAAGCCCTCCTCGGCCATTACCCGCTCGACGTTTTCCACCACCACAATCGCATCGTCCACCAGCAAACCAATGGCGAGCACCATAGCAAACATGGTTAAAGTGTTAATCGAGAAACCCGCTAACGACAGAATCGCAAAGGTTCCCAGCAATACCACAGGTACTGCAATAGTCGGGATCAAAGTTGCGCGGAAATTTTGCAAGAAGAGGTACATGATGATGAACACTAGTACAATAGCTTCAAGCAAGGTATGTACTACACCTTCTATCGATTTTTCAACGAAAGGCGTTGTATCGTATGGATAAACAACTTCTAGCCCTTGCGGGAAGAAAGGTTTCATCTCAGCAATTTTTTCACGAACAGCTTCAGCAGTATCAAGCGCGTTAGCACCCGTTGCCAGCTTAATCGCTAACCCTGTCGCAGGTTGACCGTTATACAGTGACACCACAGCATAACTTTCAGAACCTAATTCAACCCGTGCCACATCGCTTAGGAAGACGTTTGCGCCTGAAATATCCGATTTAAGGATAATTTTGCGGAACTCTTCCGCCGTTTGTAAGCGGCTTTGAGCCGATACCGTTGCGTTCAACTCTTGGCCAGCCACAGAGGGCGCGCCACCTAACTGTCCAGCTGAAACTTGAGCGTTTTGAGAACGAATCGCAGCGATAACGTCTAAACTGGTCAAGTTGTATTGAGTCAATTTCAACGGATCTAGCCATATACGCATCGCATATTGGGCACCAAACAGCTGAATTTCACCTACGCCCGGTACGCGACTCATAGGATCTTGAATGTTCGCACCAACATAGTCGGCGATATCGCCTTTATCTAACGAACCATCGGTCGATACGAAGCCTAATACCATTAAGAAGCCTGAACTCGACTTGTTAACGTTAACCCCTTGCGCCTGCACCTCTTGCGGTAACAGGGTCATAGCGCCCTGTAACTTGTTCTGCACTTGAACCTGTGCAATATCCGGATCGGCTTCAGCGTTAAAGGTTAAAGTGATCTCAGCATTACCAAAACTGTCACTGGCTGAGGCGATATAACGGAGGTGATCGATACCCGTCATACGTTGCTCAATCACCTGAGTCACAGAATCTTCAACAATCTTAGCGGAAGCGCCAGGATAGTTAGCACTGATCACCACGGTTGGTGGTGCAATGTTAGGATATTGGGACACTGGCAGCGAGCGGATCGAGAGGATCCCCGCCAGCATAATAATCAAGGAGATCACCCACGCAAAGATGGGGCGATCAATAAAAAAACGTGCCATAGCTATGCCCTATTGTGCTTGCGTTTCAGAAATAACTTTGGTGGTTACTGGAGCGCCGGGACGAACTTTCTGTAATCCTTCCACAATCAACTTGTCGCCCACAGTTAAACCAGAAGTGACTCGCCATTGGTTGTTAATCACTTCTGCGGTCGTCACTGTTTTCGCTTCGACTAAACCTTGGTCATTCACCACCATAGCCACAGCTTCACCCTTAGAGTTACGCGTAATCGCTTTTTGTGGAACCAAGATAGCCTGTGGATCAGTACCAGCATTTAACATAGCGCGAACATACATGCCAGGTAACAAGATACCTTCTGGATTAGGGAATTCTGCGCGCAGAATAACGGAGCCAGTGTTTGGATCCACGCTCACTTCAGCGAACTGCAACTTACCCGGATGACTATATTGAGTGCCATCTTCAAGCAATAATTTCACGTCTGCATTTTCTGAAGCTTGTAGCTTACCTTGCTGCAACTTAGCTTTAAGACGTAACAACTGAGCACTCGATTGCGCGATATCCACATTGATAGGATCAAGTTGTTGAATCGTCGCCAGCGTTTGGCTCTGGTTGGCAGTGACTAACGCACCCGCAGTCACACTCGATTTACCGATACGACCAGAGATAGGCGCTAATACTTCAGTATATTGCAGGTTGATTTTAGCGGTGTTAATCGCAGCTTCAGCCACGGTTACATTCGCTAATGCTTCTTTATAAGCCGCTTCAGCTTCATCGAACTCTTGCTTACTGATGGCGTTGGTTTTTACCAATTGCTGATAACGTGCCGCCTTAGCTTTTGCTGAGGCTAAGCCCGCATTCGCTCTGGCTAAATCAGCATTGGCACTCACTAAAGCAGCTTTATAAGTTGAAGAATCAATCTGATACAGAGATTCACCCTGTTTCACATTACCACCTTCAACAAAACTACGCTTAGTGATAATACCGTTAACCTGTGGACGAACTTCAGCCTCGAGGAAAGCTTTACTGCGTCCTGGTAATTCCACCTGAATCACTTGTGGCTGGGCAACAACATTAAGGATTCCCACTTCCATACTACGTGGACCAGCACCCGCCTGAGCGCTCTCTTCTTGAGGGCTGCAAGCTGCCATCCATAACGCCACGCTTATAACTGAGGCAAGTTTAATTGTCTGCCGCATGAGAACTCCTTCAAATATTAACTGCCCACATACCAGTACACTTATTGCGCTGACACGAGCCGTAATTGTAACTAAAATCAAATCCGTTATTTATCTCATAGCCTATATGAATCAACAAGGAAGATAACGAAACTAAATTGTAAACTAATGAAAATTTTCACTCATTCAGCATTACTATATTCATCGAATTGTTATTCGATTTAAAAAATCGGTTAACTTTGAGTGGCATTGTTAGGGGGATATGCCGTAAAACACCCAATAAGCCTACTCCATATTGAATATGTTGCAAATCTGTTCATATTCTAGACTTGCGGCAGGCCAAGGCCCACAGCTCAATGACGTTAGCTTAACCGTCACTTGTTGCAATAATTTGTACATAGAGACGAAAACGCAGCGCGCTTGTTTTTACTCAGGCCACTCTCAGCATCAAGTCGTTAAAAACGACCCTATCAAGACTGACAATACCGAAAGAGAGTAAGCAAAGAGCTGGCTTCAGACTGCTTGCGCGTAAAAACATGAATACATCCGATAGCGGATTGCTGTGCAATTTATTACATCTACTATTTGTGCACGGCTAAAATGCAGCGCCAGCGTTATGAGCCAACGCCACACAATTAAACAGCCACAAATAATAGCTAGCGAGCTATTTTAGTGGTTACCCCAAAACGGAGCAAACCCGAAATTCAGATTAATACCCCATTAAATGAAACTCAGACTCCCACAAATAATGCTTCTGTAATGAAAAATCTTGCTAGCAAAGCAATATTTGTCTATTAAAACTAATTTGTTCATCTTCAATCACAACTTAACAGGACTAAATTCGATTATCGCCCACGCTGCAAGCCAAAATACGGCTGATATCAGCCAAACAACGACCCGACTCCTGTTGCCACTGATTAAATACGGCTTGCACTTGTTTAAGCGCCGTTTGTGATGAAAAACCCGTATCGACTAACTTATGTGCTTTAAAATAGCCTTGTACATCATCGGTTAACAAAAAAGTATCTTTGCCAATACCGCGCAGAAAATAGGGGCCCGTATTGCCGCCCAGTCGGGTACCGCGTTTCTTTAAAAATGCCCACAACCCGATAATATCCTGCGTCGGCCAAGCGGCGATCAGCTGCGCCAAGCTGCCATGTTCGCGAGCAACATCGTGGATCATCAGAGCATTATCATAAATGGCTTGAGTCTTTTTAAGATGGCGAATCAAGGTCGCATCACTTGCCCGCGCTTGAATTTGCTCAGGCGATAACATTAATACTTTATGCGGTTCGAACCCAAAGAAAGACTTCTCATACTCGGGCCATTTGTTCACAACCACCCGCCATACAAACCCACTTTGAAACACCTGACGGCTCATCGCCGACAATAATTCAGCATCCCGATATTGGCGAATTTCATCATCAGACAGGCAACCAGACAATAAGGCTTCGAGTCCAGCAGGTCCGCCTTTGCGCTCACTGGCTCTGGCATAAATAGATGAAAAACGCTCTAACTGGCTCATATTATTACCTTTAAAATGATTAAATCCCGACACTTCCTATATGGGCTCATAATACCTATTTTTACCCCTGATGGATCACTTGGCTTTGCCAAGAAAAATTGTGTTTATTCCAGCATTTTTTAAGAAAACTCTTACAGCAAGCGCTTCAATTACGACTAAAGTTAAAACGTAAAGTCCGTAAAAGACTGGGTTTGGAGTGAGTGCCTATGGAGCTTTTTTATCACCCGTTATCACGCTATTCACAGAAAGTGCTCATCGCACTTTATGAAAAGCAGGCCAACTTCTACCCCAGAATCATAGATCTACGCGACCCTTTGTCCCGCAAGGAATTTCACCAACGTTATCCGCAAGCGCGAATCCCCCTGCTTAAAGCCCAAAATGAACAGCTGATACCCGAATCCAGCATTATTATCGAGTACTTAGATAGGCATTTTGAAAACAGTACCCAGCTGCTGCCACAAGAGCCACAACGCAACTTACAGGTACGTTTGTTCGATCGCATCATAGACAATGATATTAACAACCCATTATTTCAATTAGAAAAGTTAAAGCATATAGAAGACAGTAATGAATTCGAAATCAAACAATTAGAGAAGCAACTACTGGCACAGTTTCAACGCTTAGACGCGCAACTCACACAACATCATTGGGTCTGTGGCGACAGTTTTACCTTAGCCGACTGTGCACTTATCCCTTGCTTAAGCTATAGCTTCCAACATCTAAACCTGTTGGATTTAGATGAAATCGTGCGCTATTGGCAACAGGCACAACTGCGTGGCGCTTGGATGTTAGTACAAGAAGAGGTGTTACTGGCAGAGATGGAGGAAACGGCAGGAATAAGAGGCATACCTTAGCGAGTAAGTCATGCCTCAACACAATCACATATTGCGTTCTTTCTTCAACTGCAAAAACGCTTTCCACTTCACGACTTCTGGCGGCAACTCAGGTGCAGGATCGGTATAACCCGCCTCTTTCACTAGTACATCTAGCGGCACTTGCTTACCTTTGCACACAAACACACCGCGTACATGAACGATACAATGTAGGCCACGTTCGCTCACAAAGCGTTGTTCAATATAGAAATATTTTTCATCCCAACCGACGACTTTGGTTTCAATCTCAAAGGTTTTTAGCGGCTTAATATCGCGAATATAGGTAAATTCGGCGGCATTGACTATCGGCATCCACTTCAACTTTAAGAAACGTTTCAGCAGACCCATCTCAGCCAACATATAAGTCCGCGCCAGATCCATAAACGCGGGATAGCGAGAATTAGTTAGATGGAAATTGATGTCGCAATCGCTCGGTAAAGCACGATAAGTGATACGGCTTGTCCCTAGAAAATCGATCTTACGACAATGGCGCGTGCGCCAAAATAACAACCAAAACAAACGAAAATACAGATTCATAACGCGCCGCCCTTGAAATAAGAGCCACAGGCTAACAGAGGTCATACCACAGGGCAAGCGGGATATAGCTCACAAAAAAGACGCCCTAAGGCGTCTTTTTATCGTTCGATTAAGCTAAATACCCTCAGATAATCAGCCCATTAAAAGGGGCTGATTTATCAAAACTCACAATTGCTTATGCAGCAATGCCTGAATGTCTTAACAGGGCATCGATATTCGGCTCGCGTCCCATAAACTGTTTAAACAAGTTCATAGGTTCGGCAGAGCCTCCCATTTCGAGGATATTGTGCAGGAAGCGACGACCCGTTTCAGGGTTGAAAATACCTTCCTCTTCGAAACGGGAAAAGGCATCCGCCGAGAGCACTTCAGCCCATTTATAGCTGTAATAACCTGCGGCATAACCGCCTGCAAAAATATGGGCAAACCCATGTTGGAAACGGTTAAAATCCGGCGGCGTTAATACGGCCACCTGACGACGCACTTCGTCTAAGGTTTCTTGAATGCGCGCGCCTTTAGCTGGATCGTATTCGTGGTGCATTCTAAAATCGAACAATGAGAACTCGAGTTGGCGCAGCATCATCATACCAGACTGGAAGTTTTTCGCCGCCAGCATTTTATCTAATAAGGCTTTAGGTAATGGTTCGCCGGTTTCAAAGTGGCCAGAAATTTCGGCTAATGCTTCTTCCTGCCAACACCAGTTTTCCATAAATTGACTTGGTAACTCGACCGCATCCCAAGGCACGCCATTGATACCCGACACGCCTGCAACATCGATTTTGGTCAGCATGTGGTGGATACCATGGCCAAATTCGTGGAACAGGGTTGTCACTTCATCATGGGTAAACAGCGCAGGTTTGCCATCGACCGGACCATTAAAGTTACAGGTCAAATAAGCCACAGGCTTTTGTAATCCATTGGCGGTTTGACGGCGCACACGGCAGTCATCCATCCAAGCACCACCACGTTTACCTGTGCGGGCATATAAATCGAGGTAGAAACTACCTCTGTGTTCGTCAGTTTCGTCGAAAATATCGAAGAAACGCACGTCTTTATGCCATCGGTCAAAATCCTTTTGCTCAAGGATTTTAAGGCCGAACAAACGCGATACTGTGTAGAATAAACCTGAGAGCACTTTATCTTCGGGGAAATACGGACGCAGGATTTCCTGTGAAATCTCATACTTATGCTGCTGCAACTTCTCAGCATAGAAACTTAAGTCCCAAGAGGCCATTTCAGTCACGCCATATTCGGCCTCTGCAAACGCTCTCAGCTCAGCCAGTTCTGCCTTAGCTTGATCCTTTGAGCGCAGCGCTAACTCATTTAAAAATGCCATCACCTGCGCCGGTGTTTCAGCCATTTTCGTCGCTAGGGATTTGTCAGCAAAACTGTCAAAACCGAGTAACAATGCGAGTTCGTGGCGCAAAGCAAGAATTTCGTCCATCAGCGGGCTGTTATCAAACTCTCCGGCATTGGGACCTTGATCTGAAGCGCGAGTGACAAACGCACGGTAGCATTCTTCCCGAAGACTGCGGTTTTCGCTGTAGGTCATGACGGGTAGGTAAGAGGGAAAATCTAAGGTAAATAACCAACCTTCTAGCTCACGCGACTGCGCCATCGCTTTAGCGGCGGCTTTGGCAGACTCAGGCAAACCAGCAAGCTCAGCTTCATCAGTGATCAACTTAGTCCAAGCTTGCGTCGCATCCAGTAATTGATTCGAAAAGCCACTGGTGAGTTCAGAAAGACGTTTTACAATCTCGCTATAACGCACTTTTTGCGCGTCATCTAAGCCAATACCCGATAGTTCAAAGTCGCGCAGGCTGTGCTCTATCACCATCTGCTGCGCTTGGCTCAATTGTGCAAATTCATTGGATGCTCGCAGCGCTTTATAGGCTTGATACAAACCTTGGTGTTGGCCAACGTAAGTACCGTATTCCGATAAAAGAGGTAAACAAGCATCATGGGCGGCACGCCACTCATCTGTGCTAGTCACTGAATTCATATGAGAAACTGGCGACCAAATTTGGCTTAGCTCATCATCAACCTGTTCTAATGGCGCGACCAAGTTGTCCCACGTAAAAGGACCTTGGTTCTGCAGCACTTCATCAATCTTAGTGCGGCACTGAGCAATGGCATGCTCAACGGCGACTTGAATATGTTCCGGTTTAATCTGTGAAAAAAGCGGTAATTTTGCGCCGCTAAGCAAAGGGTTGCTCATATTGACTCCTCAACAATCTGTATCTGTTATAAATAAGGGCTAATGGCCTATTTATCAAGGCGAGAAAACCGATTGTCCCCTTCGAACGTCTTACTTAACCCTATTTCCCTTGAAAAAAAGTGAACTAGTTCGCATTTAGGATTTACGTTTTATTTACCTACACATTGTTGCAATCTCGATCGCAAATCGAATCAATTCGCATTAATGTTTGTATGTGGGCAAGGTATTATCTGCATAACTAACGTACCTCGACCAAAATCAGTAAAAATATGGCAACACACTCAGTGAAACTTATCGCCAGCGTCCTCTGCACATTAGGGATCAACTGCCTTAGTCACAACGCAGTTGCTAATGAGGGCCTAGAACAAGTCGATAGTATTTCAAACACCATATTACCCCGCCAGATAACAGAACCTTTGGCGGTGACGCTGGATTTAGGTTGGGACAGCAAATATGTCTCACAGGGTCGCAATAACTTGCAAAATGGGGGTATTTATTGGCTCAATGCTGCCGTTCAACACGGCAACTTAACCACTTATGCCTTAGTCGGACGCGGTGATAGCCAAGCCTATACAGAGTGGAATATCGGCCTTGAATATGGGTTCAACTTAGCCGAAAACCTAGAGGCTAATCTGGGATATCAGCGCATTGAAGGCTATAGCAATAGCCGCTGCCAAGATAACGAGCTATTTGCAGAACTCGCCTACAGCGCCACAGCTTGGTTGGTACCATCGGTGAGTTATGTCTATTCCACAGAGGCAGCAGGCTACTTTGTTGAAGTGAGTTTGCACAGTTATTGGAGTATCACAGACCAGTTCAGCCTCACGCCCTATATCACTCAAGGGTTTGATTTTAAATACCGCACAGAAGAACACGATGGCAGTAATAACCTGCAGTTTGGCCTCGAAGCGAATTATCAACTGACCCCAAGCATGAATATTAGCGGACACATTAGCCACAGCATTGCCCAGAGTGATATTGAGCAAGAAGCCTCAGCCAACGGCGATATAAGTTCACAGGATCAAACCTATGCAGGCATCCACTTTGCGATAACGTTTTAACGTCGTTTTAGCTCTGTGTTTCTAGCGCTGTATTGCAACCTTCCTCTGTCAATTTATCCCGCGACATTTGGCAAAAACAAAGCTCACTAACTAAACTCAAAATGTCGACGGAGCGACTCACTATTCATATCGATTTTGCCGAGGAACAGGGAATGTTACATCGATTTTGCCGAGGAACAGGGAATGTTAACGCATCATTTCTATCTTATCCGAACCGCTGTCATTGCCTTGCCCCTGCTTTTTATCCAAGTGACAAGCTCGACTAATGCGCAGCAGGTATCTGAGCCTGAACCGAGTCTAGAATCCTTAGCACAACCGGCACAAACGGCGCCTTTGCCCCTAGGCACTTTGCTCGACAATGAGGGCAAGCCGATTAATGTGCCTAACCAAGTGCAAAGTGCATTCGAGTATTCGCCCCCCACTGTCACACCCGCAGAGCCATCCAAAACCACTAAATCAACTAAAGCCACTCAATCGAACAAAGCCGCTAAGAGTAAAAAACTCAGTCGCAAACAACAGCTCGCCAGTCGTGCACATGTCGCCAATGATCCTAACTGCCGTTGGCTCGATAAACGTATGGATCAGCTAGAGTCCCTACTCGGCGACAAGCAAGATAACGCGGCTAAACATCAAGCCGACGAACTCAGCGCCCGCCAAAAAGAGTGGCAGTGTTTGAAATGTGGTGCAGAAGGCCCAGCTCAAAACGATCACTCTAAGTGCCAATATCGCCGCGAAACAGCCACACGATAACAACTGAATGCAACTTTAGGAGTATTTTTATTAAAAGCAATGCCTTATACGTTAGTGATGCAATAGGCTGGTCTGTTACCGCAAAGCCCCCTACAATGACCTTCTGCTGTAAAGCATCTCATCCTTGAAGTAAGACGGAGAAACTCATGGCTCAACATTTTGACTATATCTGCCTAGGCGCAGGCAGCGGCGGTATCGCCTCAGCAAACCGAGCGGCAATGCGTGGTGCTAAGGTTCTACTCATCGAAGCCAAACACGTGGGTGGCACCTGTGTAAACGTAGGTTGTGTGCCCAAAAAAGTCATGTGGTATGGCGCCCATGTTGCCGAAGCGATGAACCTTTACGCCAAAGATTATGGTTTCGACGTCACTGTTAATAAATTCGATTGGAACACTTTGGTCGAAAACCGCGAAGCCTACATTGGTCGCATTCACGATGCCTATGGCCGTGGTTTTGCCAACAATAAAGTGACGCTGTTAAATGGCTACGGCCGTTTTGTGGATGGCAACACCATCGAAGTGGACGGCGAACATTACACCGCCGATCACATCCTTATCGCCACTGGCGGCGCACCGACGATTCCGAACATTCCTGGCGCGCAATACGGTATCGACTCCGATGGTTTCTTCGCCCTACGCGAGCAACCTAAGCGCGTTGCAGTTGTTGGCGCGGGTTATATCGCTGTTGAAGTCGCTGGCGTGTTACACGCTCTGAGCAGTGAAACTCACTTATTAGTGCGTAAACATGCGCCGCTGCGTAACTTTGACCCTATATTAGTCGATGCTCTCGTCGATGCGATGGCAACCGAAGGCCCAACATTGCACACCCATAGCGTGCCAAAAGCCGTGGTTAAAAATGCCGATGACAGCCTGACATTAAACTTAGAAAACGGTGAAAGCATTACAGTCGATTGCTTGATTTGGGCAATTGGCCGCTCACCTGCAACAGGCAATATCGGCCTAGAAAATACTGAAGTGCAATTAGATAGCAAAGGCTATGTCATCACTGATGAGCAGCAAAATACAACTCACAAAGGGATTTACTGTGTCGGCGACATTATGGCGGGCGGCGTAGAGCTCACCCCTGTTGCGGTTAAAGCGGGCCGTTTGTTATCTGAGCGTTTATTTAACGGCATGACAGATGCCAAAATGGATTACAACCTGATCCCAACAGTTGTATTCAGCCATCCGCCTATCGGCACTATGGGCTTGACCGAACCTGAGGCCCGTACTCAATACGGCGACGATAACGTCAAAGTGTATACGTCGACGTTTACCTCCATGTACACAGCCGTTACGGCCCATCGCCAAGCCTGTAAGATGAAGTTAGTCTGCGCTGGCAAGGACGAAAAAGTCGTTGGTATTCATGGTATTGGTTTTGGTATGGACGAAATCCTTCAGGGTTTCGGCGTCGCCATGAAAATGGGCGCGACTAAGGCCGATTTCGATGCGGTCGTTGCTATCCACCCCACGGGCGCGGAAGAGTTTGTTACCATGAGGTAGAAGCGATTTTCGCTTTGATTTCATCATATTTAGGGCCAGCTTATGCTGGCCCTAATTGATCACAGATAGCATAAAACCATTAACTCTCACGCGACTTTCCTATAATCTCGACGGAGTACTTTGCATTTTAAACACTTAGTGCGGTTATCGCTGCGCCACTGTTATCGGGATGAATAGCGTAATGCTTAAAGAACTCGCGTTCGATGGTTTGTTATTTAGTCCATTAATTATCTTTATCCCCTTAGCTTTTCTGCTTTCCTGCATCACTCGCTGGGTACTCTATCAAACTGGGCTCTATCACAAGCTGTGGCGCGCAGCTTGGTTCGAAGTTGGGCTGTTTATCTGCTATCTGGCGTTGGTCATTTACTTGCTTGGGAGTTGATTGTTCATGGGAAAAATCTTTCGTATCAGCCTCACCCTTATTGTGGTCGCGATTGCAGGTATCGCCGGACATTGGATATGGTCGCACTACCTTTATTCTCCTTGGACCCGCGACGGCCGAGTTCGCGCCGAAATCATTACCATAGCGCCAGATGTATCCGGTTGGGTAAACCAACTGAATGTAAAAGACAATCAAGTCGTTAATAAAGGTGATGTATTGTTCACAGTGGACGATACCCGCTACAAAGCCACCATTGCCGAATTGAATGCCAAAGCGGAAAGCCAAAAATTGGCATGGGAACTGGCAAAGCATAAGTACAAACGCCGTATCGGTTTGACCAATGACAACTTGGTCAGCAAAGAAACCTTCGACGAAGCCTTTATCAATACCGAACTGGCAAGAACCAGTTATGAGCTCGCACAGGCGCAATTGAATACCGCCAAAATTGACTTAGCGCGAACGCAAATTCACGCTCCCGAAAACGGCACACTGATCAATTTAAGCCTGCGTAATGGCAACTATGTCAGCAAAGGCAACTCAGTATTTTCGCTGGTCAAACAAGATTCTCTCTATATCACAGGCTATTTTGAAGAAACCAAAATCCCCTTGGTTCACATAGGTCAAAACGCCGATGTCAGCCTGATGAGTGGCGGCCATGTCTTGCACGGCAAAGTGACCAGCATAGGCAAGGCAATCGCCAATACCAATGTCACCGCTAATGGGCAGTTATTACCGCAAATCGGCCAAACCTTTAATTGGGTGAGATTGTCACAACGTATTCCGGTCGATATCCAGCTAGACAGCATTCCTAAGGACATAGAGCTGAGCGTCGGCATGACAGTTTCCATCCAGCTACAGACTGACAAATAGTCATTATGGCGCTGTTACTTAAGAGTTTATTTTTTCCTGACCGACGAACCCTCATCTTCGCGATTAAAGGCGTGATCTCGATGGCGCTCGCCTTATATGTGGCCATGTTCTTAAATTTAGAACGGCCATATTGGGCGCTGGTGTCGGCGGTATTTTTGCAAATTCGCCCCGAAAGTGGACTCGTGATAGAAAAGGGCTTATGCCAAATCGGCGGCACCTTAGTCGGCGCGCTCGCGGGGATTGCCATACTCAACGGGTTTACGCCCTATCCCGAACTCGCCTTAGGATTACTCGCCTGCTGGATAGGACTAAATTCTGGGTTGTCGGCCATGGTGCGTCAGCAAAACTTTGTCTATGCCTTTGCTATGGCGGGCATGACAGCCTGCTTGATAGTGCTCATTGTGATGGCGAGCCCGAGCACAGCCGATAGTGCAAAAATATTCGATGTGGCGCAGGCGAGGATCAGCGAAATTATCGTCGGCGCAATTTGTGCCGTCTTGGTCAGTTCGCTACTTTGGCCGACTAAGGTAAAACATGGTCTGCAACTGCATGCTAAAAACACAATTAATCAAACACTTAACTATCTTGCATTAGAACTAGATTTACAGGGCGTACATGCGAGCCGCCATGAACATATCGACACTATTATGGAATCAGTATCGGCGCTGAGTGACGACTCCAGCGCGGTGATTTATGAAGGTCCCGAAGGTCGCGGGCAGAGCCATGCGGCGAACTTTCTCTGCAATAAAACCCTTTCGCTGTTGGCGGCAATCCAAATATTTGGCCGACTACAACGTAATCATTCCCATCTGGTCAGCGAACCGCTCGCGAAAACCTTAGCCAATATGCGCAGCAGTTTTACCCTGATGGCGCAATCCACTGATGACCAAGAATGCTACAAAATGGCGCGTACTTTAAGGTATCAACTCCAACAAAACCTGATGCAATACCGCGACCGAACCCCATTAGAGACTCGCTTACTCAAAATTGCGATGGAGTTAAGCGCCGATCTGATCATGGTGCTCAAGAGTTATAACGTACTGACAAGCAATTCTGCGGTACAACTCAACGCGCCGCCAATGGAATTTCACCGAGATCCACTGATAGGGTTTACGACCGGTCTACGCAGCATGGCGGTATTTGTCATTGGGGCTTCGCTGTGGATCGGCACAGGATCGAGTGCGGTACTCATGATGATCCTGATGCCTGTGGTCTTTTCCATGATGATGGCGCGCCAGCCACTGCCGATGTTAACCACGATTTTGCGCCGCATTCTTGTCGGCATCACTATCGCTGTGCCCCTCACAGTGTTTTACGCTTTACCTTTACTAGCACAGAGTAGCGGCGATTTTGAAATCCTCGTTTTAGTGCTCGCTGGGCCGTTTTTTATTGGCTTACTCGCCTTGGCGAATCGACCGACCTTGCCCTATGGGCTCGGCATTTGCGTGCCGTTTGCGGTGTTAGTGCAGCCCAGCAACACCATTTCATTTGCGATAGAAAACACTGTCAGCAATGCCTTAGCGATTTTTGTTGGCGTTACTGTGCTGTATTGGTTGTTTAAATTGATTACCGAACCTAGCCAGCGTTTGATGCAATATCGTCTGCTGCAATCTATCCAAAAAGATCTAGTGCATATCGCGCAGCATAGCGATCCTGAGCCTTGGTTTAACGCCCGCATGGGCGATCGACTGCTGCGGATAGCCAGTTACGAAAAAGGCTCGGGCAAGAGTTCGAGGGTATTTACCGATCTGGTGTTCACTGCACTTAATCTAGGCCATGTGTCGATTCGAATGCGGCGCATGTTGCAGGGGATTTCAGATACGCACTCAGACTTAGGCTTAGGCTTAGAAAATGCACTCAACCTCTGGCAACACAATTTAGGTCAGGCATTTATCGCCTGCGCCCACGGCCAAGTCGCAGAAGAGTTTAACATCAGCAGCGAGGCCTTATTACAAGCGCTGGCGCAATGCCCGTTACCCCACGAACAATTCACTCTGATTACAGGGATGTTTGAACGCATCACATTAACCTTCGAACGCACTGCCCACAGTATCGCCGAGCAGAAAAACACCTCAGCAAAATAGTCAGTTCTCAAACTATTTTCCGCCCCAAAAGCTACTCTCGTACCGCCGCCACAACCATTTAAATCCAATAGAAGCTTGATATTTGGCCGATAAAATGCCTTAATATAATTAGATCACTAACTATATTGGTGATATAAATTCAATTATCAACCAAGGAGCAATTATGTCTACGGAGAACCCACCAGAGGAAAATCTTATCTCGCAAGTAGCAAGCTTTACCCGATTACACGCCAAGGAAACAATGCAGTTTATGTGTTTATGCGCAATATTAAGCACCTATCTCTTTGTCATTTTGAAACCGAGTATTATTCAAAATAACAAAGCGTTAGGAGACAAATAATCCATGAATTACCTGGCTTACGTTTCCTTAGCGATTTACTTTATCGCCATGCTTGCTATTGGCTTATTCGCCTATAAAAAATCCACCAGCGATGTATCCGGCTATATTTTGGGCGGCCGCAAGGTGAGCCCACAGGTCACCGCACTCTCAGCGGGTGCATCTGACATGAGTGGCTGGATGCTAATGGGTCTTCCCGGCGCAATGTTTTTGGTTGGTTTCGAAACCATTTACATCGCACTTGGACTATTAATTGGTGCTCTAATTAATTACTTGGTCGTTGCACCCAAATTAAGGGTCTATACCGAAGTCGCGGATAACGCCCTTACTATCCCAGAGTTTTTTGCTAAACGCTTCGGCAATGCCAACAGCAGTATCCGAATTATCTCGGCCGTGATCATTGTGATCTTCTTTACCTTGTATACCTCAGCGGGTTTAGTGGCTGGCGGTAAGTTATTTGAGTCAGCATTCGGCCTGAACTACGACATAGGTTTAGTCGTCACCCTCGGCGTAGTGGTTTCTTATACCTTGTTGGGCGGATTCTTAGCAGTGAGCCTCACTGACTTTGTCCAAGGCTGTATCATGTTTGTCGCTTTAATCTTAGTGCCCGTGGTGGCATATCAAGAGTTTACCAGCGCTGACACTATGCTGAACTTTGCGTATCAATCGATTCCACACTTCACCGATGCCATGCAAAACGTCACTATGTTAGGGCTTATCTCAAGCTTATCTTGGGGACTCGGTTACTTTGGCCAACCGCATATTATTGTGCGCTTTATGGCTATTCGTTCAGTCGCTGACATTAAAACCGCCAGACACATAGGTATGGGCTGGATGACAGTGACCATTGTGGGTGCACTGGCAACAGGTCTTGTCGGTATCGCTTACGCCAATAAATTTGGCATGAAGCTGACCGATCCTGAAACCATCTTTATCGTGTTTTCTGAGTTGTTGTTCCATCCGATCATTAGTGGCTTCTTATTAGCCGCAATTCTGGCCGCGATCATGAGCACCATTTCATCGCAACTATTAGTGTCATCAAGCTCGCTAACGGAAGATATCTATCGCGTGATCTCGAAGAAAGAATCTAGCGAAAAAGACATGGTGAAAATGGGACGCTTTGGCGTAGCTGGCGTGGCAATTGTCGCAAGTCTACTGGCGCTTGACCGCTCTAGCAGTGTGCTGTCATTGGTGAGTAATGCATGGGCAGGATTCGGTGCAGCCTTCGGTCCGTTAGTCTTGTTTAGCTTGTATAAAGCTAACCTAACCCACAAAGCCGCGATTGCCGGCATAGTGTCAGGCGCAGCTACAGTGTTGTTTTGGATTTATGCACCAGTACTTGCTGACGGTAAAGCTTTAACCACAGTGGTGTATGAGATGATCCCCGGCTTTGCCGTGAGCAGTGTGGTGATTTGGATAGTCTCGTTACTCGATACTGATCCCTGTGCCAAAACCACTAAATTATTCCATAAGGCTGGCCGTGTTTTAGCCGAAGACAGATGAGGCGCGCAGGTATGACTGACTTACCCTGGAAACGCATTGTCGTTAAGGTAGGTAGTGCCCTGATTGCTCCACACAAACAAGGTTGCAGCAGCCACTACTTACTCGGCATTGCCCAATTTATTACTTATTGTCGTGCCCAAGGGATCCAAGTTGTCTTGGTCTCTTCGGGCTCAGTCGCTGCAGGATGGCATCACTTTGGCGAGGTTGATAAACCGAGCGTCACAGTGAAGAAAGCCATGGCTGCAGCGGGCCAGGCCGATATGATGGCCACATGGAACAAGTTATTTGATTTCCCAACCGCACAGCTACTGTTAACCCACGGTGATTTACGCAATCGAGATCGTTACATCAGTATTAAAGACACGATTTTCAGCCTACTCGAACATGGGCTACTGCCAATCATCAACGAGAACGATGCCGTCACCGCCGACAAGCTCAAAGTTGGCGATAACGATAATCTCTCGGCCATGGTCGCCGCGGCGGCCGATGCCGATACGCTGATTATCTGTTCTGATGTGAATGGGCTTTACACGCAAAACCCCCATGAATATCCCGATGCACAGCTTATCAAGCAGGTGACCGAGATTAATGCCGAGATCTACGCCATGGCAGGCGGCGCCAGCAGTGCCGTCGGTACGGGGGGAATGCGGACTAAAATACAAGCCGCCAAGAAGGCGATTTCCCACGGGATCGAAACCTTTATTATCAATGGTTTTGATGCCGACTCATTCAACCAATTGTTGAAGGGCCAAAACCCAGGAACCTTATTTACCCCCGATGAGAAGCCAATGCAGGATCACTTGCACTGGATGACACATACCTCGCAGGCTCAAGGCGAAGTCATTGTTGAAAATGACTTTAATATCGCCCTTGATATCCATAGCGAGCAATTGACCAGTGACGATGTCGTTGCCATCAATGGGGACTTTTCTGTCGGTGACACCATTTTAGTACGCAAAGACGATGGCACTAAATTGGCCAAGGCCAAATCCAATTACAGCAGTTGTTTACTTAGCTTTATTACGGACCAAGACGATCGCGAGTTTGCCAGTGAATTTCAGCAAAAGACTGGACCGATCATTTCCGAGAAAAACATCGCCATTCTCGAGTAAACATCTAAGCGGAGTAAATATGACTTTAATCAAAAATTTATCTCAAGAAGCTGCCAAAGCGGCTCTGATCCTCGCCCAAGTTGACGAACAGCTTAAAAATACTGTACTCCTCGATATGGCACGCTCATTACGCGAAAAGTCCTATGAAATCCAAAGCGCAAATTTAATCGACTTACACAGAGCGACCGCCGATAACGTCGGCCCAGCCATGCTCGACCGATTAACGCTAACACCAGAGCGTATCGAAGCTATGGCGGTAGGCATTGAAACCATCGCCGCCTTGCCCGATCCGATTGGCAACGAACGTTATATAGGTCAACGACCTAATGGTTTATCCATCAGTAAGATGCGCGTTCCCTTAGGCGTGGTTTGTATGATTTATGAAGCACGTCCCAATGTCACCGCCGATGCGGGTGCCCTGTGCTTTAAATCCGGCAATGCCGTGATCCTGCGCGGTGGTAAAGAGGCGCTGCACAGCAGTAAAATTATCGCCACGATTTTGCAAAGCGTATTGAAACAATACGGCTTGCCCGAGGCGTTAATCACAGTAGTGCCCGACCCAGATCGCGCCCTCATGCTAGAACTGCTGCAGCAACGAGATTATATCGATGTGATCATTCCCCGCGGCGGTGAAGGCTTGATTAACTTTGTGACTGACAACAGTAAAATCCCAGTGATCCAGCATTTTAAAGGCGTGTGTCATTTATACGTCGATAAAGATGCCGATCTGGATATTGCTATGGACTTACTGCTCAATGGTAAAACCCAGCGCACTGGCGTATGTAATGCCCTCGAAGCCCTATTAGTACACCAAGAAATTGCCTCGCAATTCCTGCCTAAAGTAGCCAAAGCGCTGGCCGAGCATAAGGTTAAAATCAACGCTTGTACTCAAGCCGGTGGCTACTTCGAAAACTGTACGTATATGGAAGAAGACGATTTCGGCCAAGAGTATTTAGATCTCGAAATTGCCATTCGCCAAGTCGATCACTTTGACCATGCTATCCAACATATTGCCCGTTTTGGTAGCCAGCACACCGAAGTGATTTGCACCGAAAACGAAGTCACTGCCGCACACTTCCAACGTGCGGTCGATGCTTCTGTGGTAATGGTCAATGCCTCTTCGCGCTTCTCCGACGGCAGCGAACTCGGCCTTGGAGCAGAAATCGGCATCGCGACCTCTAAGCTACATGCCTATGGCCCAATGGGACTCGAATCCTTGACCGCTGAGAAGTATTTAGTCTCAGGCACAGGCCAAGTGCGGGCGTAAACCTAAGCTGTAAATCACACTTTTAGGCTTAACAAGTCCGTTGGATTTCGATTCAATTGTAAAGATTAAAGGCCACAGTCAGTAACGACTGTGGCCTTTTTGTTGGCTAAATTGACTCGAACCACAACAGCCTGAGTTCCCAGTCAATGCCCTGAAACCGAGTTATAGTAAGGCATGCGCTAAAAGTGCAGATCCCACTGCGACGGCTTATCACAGCTCGCTGACAAGCTATTCGCCAATAAGTTACAACCCAGCTTAAACAATTTACACATTGAGCATATTGCATTTATTTTCAACAAACCTATCATGCGATCGATTCTCATTTGCACCTAAACACTTTATTTGCACTCAGGATCACCAATCATCATTTAATCTGAAATCGCCTGAAAGGATTGAAATACCATGCCTCCCCTATCTGTTTTAACGTCTTGGCGCTCGCCATTGATCCCTGTACTTCTCAGCACACTTACTCTGTCGGTTCAAGCCAATACTGACCCTAAGCAAGATGAGAAAAAAGATACAGAACAGATAGAAAGATTGAACGTGGTAGGAACATACACCCGCGCGGCAATGAATAGCGCCACGGGTTTGTCTATGTCACTCAAAGAAACCCCACAAAGCGTCACTTTGATTACCGAAGAAATGATCAGTGACAAAGGTTTGGTCACTATGGAGTCAGTGTTAAATCACACTCCTGGCGTCACTATGGTGGGCGATGCCTCTGAAAATAGTCAGATATTCGTGCGCGGTTATGCACTCGACAGCGGTGTCCAAATTGACGGCTTAATCACGACTTCTTCATCCCATGTTTACAGCGGCTCAATTGATCAAGGTTTAGACCCTGTGATTGCCGAACGGGTTGAAGTATTAAAAGGGGCGGCAGGGATTTTAAGCGGTTTAGGTGAACCTTCTGCCACGGTTAATTTTATTCGTAAACGTCCAACGGATGACACCCGTGCCACGGCAAGTGCAAGTTATGGCTCATGGAATACCTATAGACTTGAGGCCGATGTTTCTGGCTGGCTAACGGATTCTGGCAATGTGAAAGGTCGATTCGTAAGTGCAGTGAAGAAAGGCGATTCTTTTATCGATCGCTATCAGCGCGATACCACAGTGCTCTATGGCGTAGTTGAAACGAGTCTCGGCACAGATACTAGCTTGTCGCTGTTTGCGGACTATCAAAAATCACAAACCGACGGTGTGTATAACTGGAACTCTAATCCCGCATTTTATACCGATGGCACAGCTGTCGATTTTGGCCGCAACTACTCTAGCTCACAGGACTGGACCCATTGGGACGTGACCCAAAAGAGTCTCATGGCCGAATTTAAACATAGATTCGATAACGACTGGTCACTCGTCAGTGCCTATCGTATTGCTAACGCCACCATAGACGCATTGGCCTTTTACCCAGGCGATTATATCGTCAAATCAACCGGCGAATTTGTTGGCCCTTGGGGCGATACCTATGCCGCCCAACATGATCGCGAATCCGATACCAACAGTTTCAACCTGTATGCAACGGGTAACTTCGACTTACTCGGCCGTGAACATAGCGCTGTGATCGGTTTTAACTATGGTGACAACGAGTTCGATAACATCAACACGAACTCCGCCCCCCAACGTCGCTATAACGTTGCGGATCAGGGCAATTACCCCAAGCCTAATATTCCTAATTCACCCACCAATGGCCAAACCAATGAGCAAAGCCAATCGGGTGTTTACGGCACTGTCCGTGTCAATCTGTTGGATTCACTGAAATTAATGGTCGGTGGACGCGTAAGTAACTGGTCCTATGAAAAGCATGATCTCGTGGGTAACAGCACAGATGCGACCATGGAAAAAACCGGTATTTTCATCCCCTACTACGGCCTAGTCTACGATGTGACCGAGCAGATCTCTGTCTACGCTAGCCGTACTGAAATCTTCAAACCTGGCACCTATTTTGGTGAAGATGGCCAACTGCTCGAACCTGCAGAAGGCACAAACGTCGAAGGCGGCGTCAAGGTCGCGCTGTTCGATGACACGCTAAACATGTCAGCCGCCATCTACGAAACCAATAAAGACAACGAACCCGAGTATGCAGGTAAAGGTCAGCTACCTTCCGGTGACTCTATCTACGAAAGTGTGGATGGGATTACCACCAAAGGCTATGAGTTAGAAATTGCCGGACGTCTTACCGACTTATGGGATATCAGCGGTGGTTATACCCACAACAATGCAGAAGATAAAGATGGCCTACGTCGTCAAACTTATCTGCCCGAAGATATCTTCAAACTCACCACTAAATATAACTTTGAAGATATTCTGCCGGGCATTACTGCAGGTGCGAGCTGGCGCTGGCAGAGCAGCACCTTCTATCAAGGCACTATTTGGGGTGTCGATGGCGCGCCGAATGTGGCTTACCGCCAAACACAATCAGCCTACTCACTCGTTGACTTAATGTTTGGCTACCAAATAACACCTTCTATTTCTATGCAATTGAACATTAACAATATTTTCGACAAGAACTACAACCGTTCACTCTGGGGTTACGCCGACTTTGGCGAGCCACGTAATGCCACACTATCACTACGTTGGACGCTCTAAAACATAGCCCCAAACCGAAATAACATTAAGGATGATCAAATGAAACAAGCACTTGCAATACTCACTTTACTCGGCGGTATCGCTTTTTCGGCTCAAGCACATGAAGTATGGCTTGAGCGTAATAACGATGGTTCGGTTAAAGTGCAATTTGGCGAACCGGGTTCAGAGCAAGCTTCGGCAGAAGAGTTAGCATCGTTAAGCGCGGCGCGTATTTTCGCCGCCAATGCCAAGACACCGTTAACCGCCACAGCGCAGGCCGATCATCTACTGGTCAAAACCCAAGATAGCAAGAGTGACATCAGTTTCTATGCCGATACTGCGTGGCAACCATGGAAAACTGAGACCGGACTACAGGCCGCAATACTCTATGCACGCACTGGACAAGAACACACAAAAGCGCTGCAAGATTTTGAATTTACGCCAGTAAAGTCAGGCGTTCCCGAGTTTGTGCTTAGCTATAAAGGCGCACCACTGGTGAATCATCCAGTACAAGTTTATCGCCCCGGTTTTTGGAGTAAATCTTTCACCACCGATGCCCAAGGTAAATTCGCCCTCGATACCCCAGATGCGGGCCGCTACTTACTCGTCAGTAATCACACCACTGAAGGTAAACAAACACTCGCAGGCAACGAGGTTGATAGCGTTTTACACATCACCACCACGAGTTTTATCACTCAGTAATAATCTTAATAGTGAGATGGAGTTAACGTGCGTTATTTAATGATAGGTTTATACATGCTGTGTTCTGCAGTCCACGCAAGCACAGCACCTGTAACAGTCGCCTTGCCCCAAACAGGCAGTACCAATGAACTTTTGCCACTCAGTGGCTCCATTAAATCCGCACGGGTAGCCCGCTTATCTGCACGTACCGATGGCTTAGTTGCCAAAGTACTGGTCGATGCGGGCTCGCAAGTCCGCGCTGGCCAGCCTCTACTCGCACTCGATGACACCTTAGCCATACACCAATTAGCACAGCGTCAGGCCGATGTAATGGCCGCTAAGACCATGCTGCTAGAAAAACAGCGACTCCTCACCGAAGCGCAAACACTCAGTTCTCAGCAATTATTCCCCGAAACTGAGCGCGCGATTCGCCAAGCGGCGTTAACCGAAGCCGAAGCTAATCTGCAGAGTTTAACGGCAGCATTAGCACACCAAAAAGAGGTGGTCGCCCGCCACCAACTGATCGCGCCGTTTGCGGGAGTGATTGCAAGCAAACAAACTGAAACTGGGGAATGGGTCAATGTCGGCACTGAAATCTTCACTTTAGTGTCCCAAGAACAGCTCTGGCTCGATATTCAAGTCCCACAGGAAATGTTCCAAAACATAGCCACTGCAACTCAAGTCGATATTGCCGCAGATATGCTGCCTGAACAGCAGTTTATCGGCCATGTGAATGCACTCGTCCCCGTGAGCGACCACAATGCTCGCAGCTTCTTGGTGCGCTTAACCATTCCTGATGCGAGTGGACTTTTGATGCCCGGCACATCGGCCACCGCCACCTTCCACTTACAGCGGGCGCAACACAGTGTTGTCGTGCCGCAAGATGCGCTAGTCCGTCACCCGGACGGCCAGTTCAGTGTCTTTACCGTGCAAAACAACATAGCCCAACGGCATACCGTTCAAGTGGGCCACACGAGCGCCATCGGGATTGAAATCCTTAGCCCATTACCTAAAGACGCGCCCGTAGTGATCCGCGGTAACGAAAGCCTACAAGACCAACAGCCAGTCTCTGTACTCAACTCTGCAGTAGGAGGTTAGTGGGATGCTGAAGTTTGGAATTAAACATGGCACCTTACTGTCGGTCATCGTCTTGATATTTTGCGTATTGGGCACGGCTGCAGCACTGCGTATCCCAATCCAAATGATCCCCGACTTAGATGTGCGCACCATCAGCGTGGCCACAGGTTGGCCGGGAGCGACACCGCAAGACGTCGAAAAAGAAATTCTGCTTGAGCAGGAACGCTACCTGCGCACCCTGCCCAACTTACAACGCATGACCTCTTGGGCCGATACGGGCTCGGCATGGATAGAACTCGAATTCCCCCAAAGCACAGAGATAAGCGATGCGCTTATTCGTGTTAGCAATGCGCTCAGCCAAGTATCGTCCTACCCTGAAAACGTCGATCAACCAAGGCTTTACAGCAGTTCATATTCAGACAACGCTTTCATGTATTTCCGCCTCGTGCCTGTCGCGGGGAACCCGCTGAATCTAGATATAGACATGATGCGCGATTTTGCTAACGATTTCATTCGCCCACAAATGGAGCGCGTCAAAGGCGTTTCCTCCGTCACTATTCAAGGCGGCGCTGAACGGCAAATTCAAATACGGCTCGATCCCGCCAAACTCGCCCAACGCGGCATCAGCATTATGGACGTGCGCCAAGCCATTCGAGATCGCAACAAAGACACTTCTGCGGGCGATATCGACAGTGGTAAAAAACGTTATTTACTGCGGGTAATTGGCCGTTTTGAGGATTTAAATCAACTTAAGCAACTGATTTTAAAACGCCAAGGTAATACGAATATTCTGCTGCAAGACGTTGCCGAGATAAAACTCGACCACGCCGAGATCCGAGAACTGTCCTTTGCCGAACAAGAACGTACCCTCAGCTTAGCGGTCAAACGGGATGTCGGTTCTAACGTTATCGCCATCAAAGATGCCATGATGCCCGTGATAGCGCAGATCAATCAAAATCAACTCGCCCAGCACGCCATGCAGTTAGAGTTATTCAGTGATGATGTGCGCTATGTGCAAGATTCGGTTGCAAATGTGTGGGTTAATTTGGGCATAGGTGCATTGCTGGCAACCTTGGTCATGTACCTCTTCTTGCGCTCGAATCGAGCCACCCTGATTGGTGTTATCGGTATTCCGCTGTGTACCTTAGCCGCCTTCGTCGGGCTGCTGGTGTTTGATCGCACCATTAATGTCATTTCATTGGCGGGTGTTGCCTTTGCCATCGGCATGACGGTCGATAACAGCATTGTGGTGCTCGAAAGCATTGAACAAGCGCGCAGACGCGGATTAGAGCATCTCGAAGCAGCCATAAGTGGTATCTACGATGTCTGGCCCGCAGTATTAGCCTCGACGCTCACCACAGTGCTAGTGTTTGTACCCATTCTATTTATCAAACAAGAAGCGGGGCAACTGTACTCGGATATCGCGATTGCCATCGCTTCATCCATTATCGCTTCTATGCTGGTCGCGGTGTTCATCGTACCCGCCGCTATTGCCCGTTTTGGTTTCGGTAAGATGCACTCGGCGCAGACAAACCAAAGTGAGCCGCCCAAAGCATCACGCATATTGAGCTTAGTCAGCCAACTTGTACTGTCGGCAAGACGCCGCGCCTTTGTGATTGTGCTGTCACTCGTCTCGACGATCGGGCTTGCGGCTTGGCTGATGCCTCCGGCCGAATATTTACCCGAAGGCGAAGAACCAAAAGCCTTTACTTCTATGGTCGCGCCGCCGGGTTACAACCTATCGGAAATGGCTAAAATTGCTGAAGAATTAACGACTCAGCTATCCGCAAGAGTCAATGCCGAGGCGGCATCCTTTGAACGTGGTGAGCAAAAGATCCCGCCGCTAAAATACTATACCCTCAGCGTGGGTGTCGGCAGTATTTGGGTGATGAGCGAACCCATTCGCAGCCAAGATATGGATGCCATGATGAGCTCACTCACCGCCTTGTTTGAGCAATATCCGGGCATGCGCGCCTATTCATCGCGGGGGTCGATTATTTCCAGCAACGATGGTGGCACCCGCGCTGTCGCCTTGGACATTTCTGGCCCAAATCAAGCCAGTCTCTATCGCGCTGCCGAAGCGGCGTATCAAGCGGCGGAAAAAGTATTTGCCGAGCCGCAGCTGTATTCTGACCCATCGACCTTGTCGCTAGACCAACCGCTGTGGCAGATCTCCCCTCGCTGGCAACGTCTTGTAGAACAAGATTTCAGCGGCAGCGAGTTTGGCTATGCGGTTTCGGCACTGAGCGATGGCGCCTATGTCGACGAGTTTTTCCTCAATGATAACAAGGTGGATATCTTTCTATTTAGTCTGGCAGGCAATCAACAGAGTCTGTCGCAATTGGCACTCGCGCCGATAGTCACGCCTAAGGGTAATGTACTGCCACTGCAAGCCTTGGCCGACATTAGTGAGCAAATGGATAGCGACAGTTTACGCCGCGTCGATGGCCGCAGAACCGTGACTCTTTACATTATTCCGCCGCGTTCCATTGCGTTAGAAACCGCTGTGGCTAAGGTGCGGGAAGAATTAGTCCCCATCCTCTATCAACAGGGTGCTGTCGGCAAAGATGTCAGTTTGGATATTTCGGGCGCAGCCGATCAGCTCGAAGCGACGAAAGCGGCACTCTCCAGCAATTTTCTGGTCGCCGTGTTGATCATCTACTTGTTATTAGTCGCGATTTTTAATCACTGGGGTTATCCGTTATTTGTGCTGATCACTATCCCGCTCGGACTTGCGGGCGGTTTAGTCGGCTTACAAGCGCTTAATTCTATTGGCAGCTTATTTGCGTATCTTGGCGGCCAAGGTTGGCACCAACCCTTTGATATGATTACTATGCTTGGATTTCTAATCCTACTCGGCACAGTCGTTAACAACCCTATTTTGATCGTAGAACAGAGCCGTAAAAACCTGCAATCAGGTCAGTTTGGTGTCGTTGATGCCGTAAAATCTGCCGTCGCCAGTCGATTACGACCAATTCTAATGTCTACCGCGACGACCTTGTTTGGCTTATTGCCGTTGGTGTTATTCCCCGGTGCTGGCAGCGAACTCTACCGCGGCGTTGGCATAGTGGTATTGGCAGGCATTATCGTGGCAACGCTACTCAGCTTAACCTTTTTACCCGCCCTGTTAATCTCTGTGCTATCCCGCACCCACAAGACAAATTCAGCAGAAGTGGCACACCATCATGACTGAAAAAACCAACATGACTCCACCGTTAACACAAAGACTGATGCGCTGGAAAACGTCAGCCATCTGGAGCGATAGCCTGAACATAGGCAATCGCTGCCTCGCAGCAACCTTTGGCGGCTATTTGTTAAGTGCAGTAGCGACTATTTTATTCGCGCAAATCCTGCCGTTATCTCAGGTTGATCGGGTGTTAACCGCCATGATGCTGTCATTTACTGTGTACACCTGCGCCGTGATTTGGGTGTTCAGCGTTAAATCAACATGGCGATACTGGCTGGATTTATTCGCGCTTAGCGGTCTGCTGTATTTAGCTTACCTCGCCGCTAAAGCGTTTGATGCAACAAGCGCTCAAGGGAGTGGATTATGAAAGACTCCTTTTTTCGTTCAATGACTTGGCTACACACTTGGGTTGGATTGCTCACCTGCTGGGTGTTGTTTCTGGTTTTTTTCGCCGGAACAGCGGCCTATTACCGTGCTGAAATCAACCTGTGGATGCAACCCGAAAACCACAGCAGCCAATATGATGCCAATGCGGATAATCAACAATTGATACTCAAGGGCCTCACGTCCTTGGCACAACAAGCGCCTGACGCTGAGTCATGGTGGATTTACTTACCAACACAACGGGTGCCATTACTGACCTATGCATGGAGCGATCCCGCCGCTGAAGGCCAGCGATTTGGTGATTATCATCAAGGCTTTATTAACCCTGCGACAGGTGAAGCCTTACCTAAAGCACGGGAAAGCCGAGGGGGCGACTTTCTCTATCGACTACATTTCGACTTGTACTACATGAGTGTGCTCACGGCGCGTTGGATTGTCGGCTTTTGCACTATGTTCATGCTGGTCGCCATCATCAGCGGGATAGTGATCCACAAACGTATTTTTAAGGATTTCTTTAGTTTTCGCCCCGGAAAAGGCCCGCGCTCTTGGTTAGATGCCCATGTCGCCAGCTCAGTTCTCGCATTGCCCTTTCATCTTATGATCACTTACACCGGCCTAGTGACTTTGATGTTTATGTATATGCCATGGGGACTTAACACGCAATATGGTGATGAAACTCAAGCCTTTTATTCGCAATGGAAACCCATTTACCAAACTCCCGCCGCCACTGGCACGCCAGCCACTATGCTCGATAGTCAGAGTTTACTCAGTGCGATTCACAGTGTCGTGGGTGAGTCGCCACTTGAAGGCTTGCAGTTTGATAATCTCAACGACAGCAATGCCAGCGTAACAGTCAAAATCGCCCCTGAGCACAGCTTAAATCAGCAAGCGCCTTGGTATCACTTGTCTACTGTGACAGGTGCAGTGTTGGCGCAGTCGGCTGTGACTTCGGGAGCAAATCAAACCCAAAGTGCCATGATAGCCCTGCACAGTGGTCGCTTTGCTGGCCAAGGCCTACGTTTACTGTATTTACTGGCGGGATTAACGGGCTGCGTGATGATCGCCAGCGGCGCGATTATGTGGGCCGATAAGCTGGCACAAAAGCAGCTTAAAAAAGATAAGAATCATAGCGGGCTCACGCTAGTGAACATGTTGAATCTCGCCACCTTTGGTGGCCTGCCCATTGCGCTAGCCTGTTATTTTTATGCCAATCGACTCTTACCCGTCACCTTTGCAGATAGAGAAAACTGGGAAATCCATTGTTTCTTTATCAGTTGGGCGTTAGTCGCACTGCTCGCTTGCTTCAAACGAGATAAACAAACATGGCAACGACTCTTTTTACTCACATCCTTGCTTTATGGCCTGCTACCTCTGCTCAACGCCATGACTTCGCAGTATCAGCTGATAAGCAATCTACAGCGCCAAGCCTATGTTCTCGCAGGATTTGATCTCATGATGCTCGCACTTGCAGCGCTGTTTTACATGGCAGCCAAACGCTTGCGTAGCCCTAAAAAAGTGCTGGCTACAAGGGTAACCAAAGCGACGACAGAATTAGGAGTTGAATCATGACAGCCACAGGCGAATTGTTAACCTGTTTTATCGCCATGGGGCTGTTGGCCTTATCTTATTTTAGCCACCACCGCGCCGTGCGTAACCGCCCGTTAACCGATGCACAGGCACGCGGATTTCGCACCACTGGTACTGCAACGCTCGTCCTGTGCTATTGGCTTGCCAGTCGTCATTACGGCCCCGCGTACGCAAGCGTATTACTGCTCGGCTGGGTGTGTTTAAGTTCAATAATCCTAGTAATTTTACTCAGCTACAAGCCACGCTGGTTACAGCCCATATTGCCCGCCAGCGCCGTAGTGTGTTTGCTCGGTTTGTTGTATTAAATAACGAATGAAATCGACCATGAGCGAGGCTAATTGATAAAAATCATAGAGTAGGGATTGTGAGATGAGTTCTTTTTAAAGCGATAAACACATGAGTGACGACATAACTAATGATTAAGCACTCTCATTCCAGTGACTCGCCGTGAATATATCCCTATAGGCTCGACGGCGGCATCCATGCCGCCAACGGTCACTTACACGCGAGTGCTTAATCTCGTTAGCCCTTCATATCTATGATAATCCGTTATTCCACTTAACTAAAAAACATCACAATACATTAGAGCCTACATTCATCCTCCGAGTTAGAATGACTACCTACTACTTTAAAATTATGCGAATCAAGCATCTTTGCTGACTTTGCGGTTACATGCAGTGCGCCTTTACAACTCACAAACTCTTTTCTTTCATGTGCATGCACAGCGTCCCAATAGTCATTTAAAGCTAATTGCATAACCACATTTTTTTCGACACCTCGAACAAGAGATCTAACAGTAATCTCGCCGAAATCATCATCAGGTAAATGTGTCATTCTGCTAACTAAGCCAAATGCTTCATAGGCTTTAATAACATAATTCCCTTTATAAAATGCTGATGCGAGCTCTAGTGTAGGCACCTGTTCCGAACAGAAGTTAAATTGCTTTGGCATATTTTGGATATCGGCTTCAGCTCCAGCCAGATATATACTTATTGTGAATGACCTAGTTTTGGCAGTACCACTTAAGCCAACTAGTGCATCACATAAATTAGCACTTACACCACTTTCCACAATTGATTCGAATTCAAATACGCTTTCTGTATTTTGATAAGATTTTATCCCATTCTCTAAAGCTAACAAGCTACGAGACAAATTATTAGTGACAGCTCTAGTAATTGATATTTTATCTTGATCTAATTGGGCATCAAAAGACTCTACAATAGGAGCTATTAAATTAACGACAAAACTACCAACTTCTGTTTGGCCTAAGCGCAGTTGCTTTATAAAATTTTGAACATCAGTGTTACGTTGACCAGTAAAATGTGCTTTTTTTCTAAATGTAGAGAGTGTTGTTGCTGCAAGTAAGTCTCTTGATTTTTCAATAAGTAAAACTCCATCATCGATAGGAATAGTGCCTTCTTCTACATCGGCATGTACAACCCGTATTTTCACACTATCAGAAAAAAAATTATCTATTGCTCTTATAATTTTTAAAGGAGATCTATTTTCAAACTCTGAGAGCGAATTTACCGCGTCCAATATGCGCTGTTGATAGCCCTTAATATTAATCGATGTTGGTTGTATGACCTCAAAGTCAAAAAAACCTTCTTCTCTTCGATGCCAAATTGTAGCTTGACCGAAAACATCGCCATCTGGCACCCATCCATTTGACCGTAAGTAACATTCTAAATTTTTAGGCGGTATATTATGGGTAATATTTTTTAACTGAGAAATATTCATGCAGCAATACCTTCATGACTTGCCGACTCCATCAACAAAAACATACTAGTAGCTGTTAAGATATTTTCTCTTGGGATCTTAATTGTAACTGATGTTCCATTGGTAGTTTCTTTCAAATCTCTCAGCGAAATCCAATAGCAACAATGTTTCATTTTCATGTGATCAAGTTCATATGAAAGCCATGCATCTGTCTCATTCGGCACAACTAGAACAAATAAAAGCCTAGGACACAAGAGATTATTCCCGCGTAGATCGTTGTAGTTTTTTATTGGAAGTTTGTAAGAAAAATATTCTTCGCAACCGTCATTACAGGCTGTGCACTTTAATTGAATCTCTAGCTGAGGATTACGAATAGTAGAGGCAAAACCTCTTCCTTTTAGAATTAAATCAACACTATCATCATCAACATCAGGAATTGCTGATCTAAAACCAATTTGAGCAGCAATCGCACTAACATACGCTCTACTTAACAATTCTTTCCTTTGATTTATATCCATTATGCCAACTAAAAATTTTGTTAAGAAACAATCTGAAAAATAAATAACATGCTAAAGCAACATGTTAGCCCTAGAGTTTATAGATTACGCTGTGCACAAAATACAAAGAAAGTGTTGACTGATCTTTAAGTATAACTGTGGCCACATCCCTACAATTTATCATTTTATGCTATAAGAATTTGAGTCAGTTAAGTAGTTATTTTTTAAACAACTATTACTTTAAACGTCTTTATTATGCTCAACATTATCATTACAGGCTGCTATGAATAGGAAGGGATGCAGGCTAAATTAAGCACTCTCATGGCAGTGACCGTTGGCGGCATGGATGCCGCCGTCGAGCCCTCAGGGACGAGTTTATGGCGAGTCACTGAAGTGAGAGTGCTTAACATCAATCCCATCTGCGATACTTTATTCAGTACCATCACACTGTGATTTACCTGCTTGATAGCAACTGGGTTGGCGTGGGCATACGGCGCCGCGAGAGCAAATAAGGCGGGCGTCATTTTTGATCCCGCGCTCTATCCAGTTGATATTGAGGATTTTTGCAACGCTCACCAGATCGCTTTTAATGTGTTTTGGAATAGTGACTGAACCGCCACTGGCGACACAGGCATCTTTCAAATCGTGGGCGATTGAGAGAGCATCTTTGCCTTGGGCTTCAATCGCCGGATTCAAATCAATACCGGCGCAGAGCACATGCGGGTTGCCCGCAGAATCTTCGACTTTAATCGACTCACAGCAGTAAATGCGTGGTTCGTTGCCGACGTTTAAAATCGAAATCTGTGCCGAAGTACCGACCGTCGGCTCACTGATCATCCTAAAGACGGCCCAATGCTGACAAGGGTCTTCCACTAGTCGCATATTGCCCCAAGGCAGTGGAATACCGTTACCACGATAAACGGCTTTGAGTTTGCCTGGCGCGTAAGCGTCGAAATAATGCCAATGAGGATAAGGAGAGACGACAGTCATGCGCCGCATGGCGACTGAAGCTGACACTTGCAGTTGCTTGTGTACTTCAATCTCATAGCCGTGGCGGTCGAGTAATTGGCGATAAGGCACTTTAGGGCACAGCAGCGCACCGGCGAAGAAGCTCGATTCAAAATCGCGCCACGCATGCAAGATATCCTGCGCGTTCAAGGTATTGGACTGCATACCCGCCTCTTCATCCACTTCTAATTTGCGGCCTGAGATCATTACACTCTTGAGGCCATCCTTGTTGTGCAACACGCAATGACCTATGTGCACGGCTAAATCATATTTGAGTCTGTTGGGGCGATTTTTGAGGATTTTATTTACATAAATCGTGCTCGGCGGCTCAATAAATGAGGTGACCAACTGACGCGAACTCACGCCCATTTCATCGATAACTTCCTGCGGCGTACTATCTATCCACTTGATTTTCAATCCCATTCCCTTAGCAATATCCAGCATATCGTCCAGAGATAAGGGCATACGTTTGAGGCCGACTTCTTCAGCGGCACGTTCAAGATCAGGGAAATGATTTTGATGGTGTTCTTGATGGGCGCGGATCAATAAATGGGCAAACTGCCGACCTGAGATCCCTGTTTGCGACAGCATCTCAGGTATCGCTATTTGTAAAATATCATTGGAAAACAAAAAGCTGGGTTCGAGTGCCATACCACTTATGCCACCACGTCGACCCTTGTCTGGCGTAATGGCGTTTTCTTCGGGCACATCGTCTAAGAACCATTCGGCGTCTTTTTGAAAAACCGCGGCGATCACAGCCAGCATTCCGGCACTAGGCACACGCTTGCCACGTTCGATCATCGACAAATATGACACAGAGGGCGCACTTCCCGCGTCGACTCGAATGCATCGTGCCGACAAATCTTCCATAGTTAAATTATTACGTTTCCGTAGGTTACGTATTTTTGTGCCTAGGAAATGTGATTTTCTCATCAAGCTCTGGTCATTGCGCATTTTGTAAAATTCACAGTGTAAAATTTTTATTGTGAAATTGTAGTCAAAAAAAGACTAGACTACAAATCAAGCAATCAAGGAAAGGCTAATGCGAAAAAGCTAAGCCATTCCAGTACAAAAAATGCTTAACCACTCCCACTAAAAGTGGCTAAGCACTCAAAGCGGACAAACCAAATTGAAGACAAACTTTGATAAGCCAAAAGTTAAATCAAAACCCTGAATTTTTTTAAATTGAAAGAGTGAGAGGAACAAGCGATGAATATATCAATTATCAAGAGCAACCAGATCCAACCGAATCTAAACAGCCTCATCGCAGAAGAAGTGCTAGCCGTGGCGCAAGTGAATGTCGCCGAGCACGAAAAGATCGCTAATGCGAAACAATTCCTCGACCGCCTCTTTCCACTTAACTCTGGTTCACACCAAGATGTGAGCAGCTATGTGGTTTACTACCAACACCTGTTGGCCTTTTTTGCCGACGGCAGCCACAGTGGTTTACGTCAGCCAAAACAGTTTGTGGCCTTTAACGGCACTAAAGATGCGCCTTGCGCCATAGTGTTACAGGACCTAGGTTGCCACGTTGAACTCAGTTTCGACCGCAGTGGCATGATAGGTGCGAGAGACGTTGCCAATCTGGAAGATATCCAAATCGGAACGTCATTAAACATGGTAGTCGGAACACCAGAGTCACGTTCTGCCGCATCGCGCCATTGGCTCAGCCTATTACATGCGGGTATGTCCAGCGCCAACGACACCCAAGATAAGTTGTTTACCGCAAAGGATGGCAGCGATTACAACTTGAAAAGTATCGTAAATTTATAATTTCACGTTTTGTAACCTCGCCATTTATTATCTAGCTAAGAAGATGAACTGAGCTCAGTTCATCTTCTTCAATTTACCCTCCTGCTTTGCACAATCCTCTGATAGTCAATAAAACTGACTGACTAGATAAGTTTAATTGATTTTATTGAGGCTCATACACCCAGCTATAATGCCCTCTTTCATCTGTCTCCATGATCAATCCAATTGATCGCCATTTTGTATCCGTCGCTTAATGTGAAGATCTGTGGTTGGAACGATAAACCGAATCGCTCGAGCCTAAGGCGTTATGAATTCTTCATCGACATCACAGCAAAATAATAAGACTCATCGCATCGTTTTCATCTGTGCGGGTTTGTTATGCCTCGCGCCTTTTATCTCATCGCCCATGGCGCTAGTGTTAGGTTTTACCTTAGCCAGCCTTGGTTGGGTGCCAGTGCAATGGAATATCGCCGCACTCACCAAAAAACTCCTGTCTTATTCGATCATTGGCTTAGGGTTTGGGATTAACTTAAACGCGGCGATCGAGGCGAGCACCCACAACTTCGGCCTGATTGTTGGCTCAATCTTTTTCACCCTCAGCTTAGGGTTTATGCTCACCCGCGCCCTGAAATTTGATCATGTCACGGGCCACTTAATCGCCTCTGGTACCGCTATTTGCGGTGGCAGCGCCATTGCCGCAGTCGCTCCGGCCATCAATGCGCGTAACGATCAAACCGCCACTGCGTTAGCCTGCGTATTTGTGCTCAATTCAGTCGCGCTATTTTTATTCCCTGCACTCGGCCACTTGCTCAATATGAGCCAATACGATTTTGGCGTGTGGAGTGCCATCGCCATCCACGATACTTCATCGGTTGTCGGCGCGGCTTCAGCCTACGGCGATGAAGCCTTAAAAACCGCCACTACCATAAAACTCGCCCGTGCCCTGTGGATTATTCCGATAGCATTGGTCAGCGCTATGTTGTTTGGTGGCAATAAGCGCAAGCTTAACCTGCCGTATTTTATCGGTTTTTATTGTTTAGCCATTGCCGTGGCCCATTGGTTGCCACAATTCCACGCTGTTTATGACACCTTATTTATGGTGTCGAAACGGGCATTAGTCCTGTGTTTGTTTTTGATTGGTGCAGGAATTACAGTGCAGAAAATGCGGGCGAGTGGCCCCAAACCTTTGTTGCTTGGGGTGATGCTGTGGGCAGCAATTGGTATCACGTCTTTAGTGTATATTGTTTATTTTCAATAGCTAAGATTTAACTCAAAGCCAATCTACTCTGCCGTCGGCTTCATTCGCCAAGCCCAGTAGAGGACGCCAACAAAGGCGGAGAATTCGATAAGTGAACGCACGAGTCCTGTGGTTTGCGTCGAAGCGACCAAGGCAATCAGGCAAAACACGATAATCAGCCAGTTTTTCAATTGCATCTTCCTGCAAACTTAGGGGATGCTCATTATTGTTTAGAACTAAAAACTCAGCAAATATCGATTTTCAATAACAAATAGCTATAACAGCTAAGCCAATCCTGCGCTGATTAAGCTGCCTTAGGGCCTGATGCCGCTTCATTCGCAGCAAGATCTTGATTATGTTCTTGAATAAAATCTTCCATAAACCAAGCGCAAAAAGTATGGCGTCCATCGACTGCCGCTTTACCGTAAATGGTCGATGCCTGTTGTCTGACGGTTTTTTCTTTAGTCTGGCGCACTTCGGCAATTTCTTTAAAGCTTAGGCCCTTAAGTAATAAAAAAGCCACTTGCTGCTCACTCTTAGTAAAGCCCCAAGTCTCGAATTGCTGCGACACCGCTTGGCTGTATTCTTGTCTGGCAGAGCGCATTTGCGTCGACATATTGTCGATTTTTTTATCCGCATGCTCCAACCGTTTAGCCAACGCTTTCACTTCGCGGGAGCGACGAATAAGGTCATAACTTAAGTACATGGCACCAATCACAGTGAGCACTAATAACATGGCTTCCTGGGCAATATGCCATTGGGGAATGCCCAATTGAATGTCGGAAGTGATGTCAAAAAGCTTAAAGCATATGATCAAGGCCAACAGACCAATAATGACAAGATCCTTCATCGAAAAACTCCTAAATAAAAGCAAAATCAACCCATTAATTTATGGGACATATGTACCATAGACGGTTTTATGATACATGTCCCCCACGACTTTCGCCCACCAATCCCTACACTAACAGCACACTTTATTACCATAGAATCGTCCTATGTCTGTCAGTACGTCTTGTATCAAGTTATGTCTGTTGGCGACCTTAGTCAGCAGCAGTTTCCTGTGCCACGCCGCGCATTCCGAGCTATCTCAAGCACTCACCACCAGCCAAGCAAGATTACATTCTCTATCTCAATCAGGCGGTCAGTTACCGCAATCACAAATAAGCTTAAGCAGTTCATCTTGGCTCAATGGCCTGCCGAGCATTAGCTTGAGTCACTTAGGTAGCCTAGATAATGGTAACAGCTACGAGCAGGAACTCTCACTCAATTTGCCAATAAAATCCCCTGCTTTGCACAGCAGCGATAAGCAAATTAAACAACTCACCCAAGGCATTCAGGTGCAACAAGCCGCGCTGCAAGGCCTGTATTTATCGGGATTATTGCGACAAAGCCTGTGGGAACATCGTCTTGCTGCAGTGAAACTGGCCCAATTAGATCGCAAGAGCCAATTACTCGACAAACTCCATAATCAGCAAAAGCAACTCACAGATGCGGGCGAACTGCCGATTGCCCACATTCTCTTGTTAGAACGCGAACTGGTGGATATTGCACTGGAGCGGGTCGATCTTAATCAGCAACAGGCCGAGGCGCGTGCCCTCTATCAACAACTCACCGGACAAGAGCAAATACCGCAGAACATAGCCGAAACCGCGCGGCCACTTTCTGCCAACAACCAACCCAATGACATGCTCGCGCAGCATCCATTATGGCAACTATTGAGCCTGCAGAAGCAGCAACAGCTGTTGATCATCCAGAGTCAGCAAGCAGGGAATAACGATCCTTGGGCAGTCTCACTCACGGCCAAAAATACCGCCGATAATAAAGTCGATGATCAACAGCTTGGCATCGCCGTTTCTGTACCACTGACCTTAGGTTCTGCCCTATCACAAACCGAATTATCCCAATGGCAACAAGCCAATACCGAGCACACGCTCAACCTCGACCGTACCTATATCGAGCTAAAAACTCAGCTTAAAAAGCTAGAGCAACAGCAACAAAACTTACTCGACCAACAAACATTGCTAACCCAAGCCTTACACCTTAGCCGCACCATCACAGAGGAGCTGGCTAAGGTCAAAGACCAAAACCAAGTTAGCTACGAAGTCTGGCTGCGCCGCTATATGGATGCCCTCGATACCGAATCCCGCTTGGCACTGAACCAAGTCGCGCAGCAACAACTGCACTCCCAACAACTGCAAGCCTTAGGAATTTCATTATGATGGCCAAGTACGGCGCATGCCTTTTCTGTTTATCCGCCAGTGTTGCCACCTTAGTGCAGGCTGAATCCTTAACGATAAGTTCCCTCGGTAATTTAGACCTGAGCTACGTGCAACCACAGAAAGTCGCCAGTTATGAGGGCAGCCCGTTGCCCGCGCAGGTTGAAATCCTCCCCGGTAACGATTACTGGATCAGCACACCGGAGAATATCCAGCAGATCAGCTTTCTCGTCGGCCAAGGCCAGCTCGTCACTAAAGGCCAAGCGATTGTCAAACTGACTGGGCCAGAAGTGTTCCACTACCTCGCCCAAGTCGAAGCCGCCAGCAGCTTGTATCAACTAGCCAAAAGCCGTTATGAGCGCAATAAACCCTTATTAAACAATGGCAGTATTAGCGCAGAAAAATGGCAAGAGATCAGCCAAGACTACTTCAGCACTCACCTCGAATACGAGCACATGCAGCATTTTATGGAGATAGTCAAAAGCACAGATGCCACCACAGACTCCCTAGTGGTAGGCACGCCAGTGGCGGGGATCGTTAAACTCAACCAAGTGAATGGGCCTTATATGGCGGGTTCACAGCTATTCTCACTGGTGCCCAGCGACAGCATTCGCGTCAAGGTCAGTGTGCCAATGAGTCAGTCGCACTCGCTCTCGGCGGTGAATATCAATCAGTGCCATATCGCTATTGAGTCCGTGTCGGCCATCGCCGAAGGTGCCTTTGTGACCGCTTGGTCATCACCCTTGCCGCAGGAGTGTAACTTACTGTTAGGACAACAGATCACTGTGATACCCGAGTATCAAAAGGCGGTGTATTTATTGCCTAAAAATAGCGTATTCAGTTGGGAGCAAGACAGCCAAGTCTTCACTAAAACCGCAGACACGCTCACCTCGATTACAATCAATATTCTTGGCTCAACCCCAGAGCAATATATCGTTGAAAGCGATCAAGAACTCAGCCAAATCCAAGTGCTATCCCAGTCAGTTGCTGCAGTCAAAGGCATAATGCTTGGCTTAGGAGGCGAATAAGATGTTGACCTCAGTCATCCGCTTTTCGCTTACGCAGCGCTTATTTGTGCTGATTGTGGCGCTGATCATCATGTTAGCGGGAGCACGAGCCTGGTTTTCCATTCCCTTGGATGCCTTTCCCGATATTTCGCCCACCCAAGTGAAGATCATCCTCAAGGCGCCCGGCATGACGCCGGAGGAAATCGAAGCGCAAATTACCGTGCCGATTGAAACCGAACTGCTAGGCATTCCCCATCAATCGATTCTGCGCTCAACCACTAAATACGCCATCAGCGATATCACCCTAGATTTTGACGAAGGCACAGATATCTATTGGGCGCGCCAGCAGGTGAGTGAACGCATCGCCGCCGTGTGGGACAGTTTCCCTGAAGGTGTGACGGGCGGCGTAGCGCCTATGAGTACGCCACTCAGCGAAATCTTTATGTTTTCACTCGAAAATCCCAATCTATCACTGATGGAAAGGCGTCAATTACTCGAATGGGAAATCCGTCCGCTACTACGAACCGTTGCAGGTGTCGCCGATGTGAATATCCTCGGTGGCTATGCCAAAAGCTTTAGTGTGACCCCCAAACCTGCGGCTATGGCGGCCGCGGGCGTAAGTTTTGCGGCGCTGCAACAAGCGATAGTGGAGAATAATCACAACGAAGGTGCGGGCAAGCTCACCATTGGTACAGATACCATCATAGTGCGCGCCGAAGGTCGCATCGATGATATCGACGAGCTCAAACAATTAGTGATCAAAGCCGATGATGCCAGAGTGTATCGACTGCAGGATTTAGCCGATATTCAAATTGGCCACTTAGCCCGCTATGGTGCAGTCACTAAGGACGGTAACGAAACCGCAGAAGCTTTGATCATCGCCCTAAAAGACGCCAATACAGCACAAGTAGTCAAAAACATTAAAGAAAAACTCGATCAAATCAGCCTAACCTTGCCAGAAGGTAGCCAGATCAACACCTTTTATGACCGCGCTAATCTGATCAATACCGCGATTGATACTATCTCCAATGCCTTATTCGAAGCCGTAGTGTTGGTGATCATCTTGCTGGCGCTATTTTTAGGCAACGTGCGCGCCGCATTGGTCGTGTCACTCTCGCTGCCTCTTGCCGCGTTGATGACGTTTTTGATGATGGATTACTTCAATCTTTCTGCAAACTTAATGAGCCTAGGCGGACTGGTTATTGCCATCGGCATGTTGGTGGATTCATCTGTGGTCGTAGTCGAAAACATGGTGAATCTCATCGCTACTAAGCAGAGATTACCGCGGCTGCACTTGATTTTTCGCGCAACCAAGGACGTTGCCATTCCCGTGGTGTCGGGCACTGTGATCGTCATGATAGTGTTCTCGCCCTTACTGACCTTGAGCGGGCTTGAAGGCAAACTCTTCACCCCAGTTGCGGTCACTATCGTGTTTGCCATGCTGTCGGCGCTGGTGTTGTCGTTAACTGTCATTCCGGTTATCGCCTCTTATCTCGTCAACGAAAAAGCCGCCAAGGAACCTAAGGCGATTGAAAAGCTTAAACAGTTTTATCTGGTCAGCCTCAAGAGCACGTTTAGCCATCAAAAACGCTTTATGGTGATCGCCTTTAGCTTGCTTATCGTCAGCTTAGGCTTGTTCGGGTTAGTGGGAAAAACCTTTATGCCGACCTTAGATGAAGGCGACATTATCCTGCAGCTGGAGAAATCCCCGTCGATTTCACTCGAAGCTTCGATTGCCATCGACAAGCAAATTCAGCAAACCTTGCTGGCTAAAGTTCCTGAAATCAAACAAATGGTGGCGCGTACTGGCGCGGATGAAATCGGCTTAGATCCCATGGGGCTCAATGAAACCGATGTATTCTTAGAACTTTTTCCCCGCAGTGAATGGCGCTTTGCAAATAAAGAAGCGCTTATCGATGCGATCCGCGCTGTGTTATTGGACTATCCCGGCGTTAATTTTAACTTCACTCAACCGATACAAATGCGTGTGTCCGAAATGCTCACCGGCAGCATTGGCGACGTGGCGATTAAGGTCTTTGGTAATGATATCGACACCTTAGGCCAGCTCACGAGCCAGATCCAACAGCTCGTTAATGCCACCAGTGGCAGCGTCGATGTGAAAATGGCGATGATCGAAGGCAGTCCTTTTATCAACCTCACCTTAGATAACGAGCTCGCCCGTGGCTTTGGCATGAGCACCATGGAGTTTGCTCGCTACCTGAAAAGCCAGCTCGAAGGCGTGATCGTGACCGAAGTGCTGCAAGGTAAGAAACGAACGCCCGTACTGATGGCTAATAATCAGAGCCACTTAAGCAGCATTAATGAGCTTAAAAATCAGTTACTGGTGATGCCAGATCACTCTTTAAAACGCCTGAGTGATGTCGCTACCTTAAGCTATAAGCAAGGCCCCATCCTTATCGAGCGTGAGCAAGGGAATCGCTTTTCAGTGATCACCACCAACGTGCAGGGTCGCGATATTGTGAGTTTTGTAGAAGAGCTCAACGCTAAAATCGCAAAGGAAATCAAACTCCCGAGCGGTTATAGCGTGAGTTTTGGTGGCGAGTTTGAAAACCAACAACGGGCCACCAGCAATTTACTACTAGTGATCCCCATTGCTATCGCACTGATCACTTTGATTTTATTCACCACATTTGGCTCACTGGCCAAAGCGGGCTTAATCCTCGCCAACGTTCCCTTCGCTATGATGGGCGGCATAGTTAGCCTGTATTTATCTGGGGAATATTTGTCCGTGCCCGCCTCAGTTGGCTTTATCGCCCTGCTCGGTGTCGCTGTGCTCAATGGAGTGGTAATGGTCAGCTATTACGAACAAACCAAGCACATGTTCAGCAACCTGCGCGAACGGGTGGAACAAGGTGCGGCGCGGCGTTTACGCCCCATTTTGATGACGGCGACAACGGCCATGTTTGGTCTTATGCCACTAGTGTTTGCCTCAGGTCCTGGGGCTGAAATTCAAAAACCTTTAGCGATTGTGGTGATTGGCGGTCTGCTCACTTCAACCATTACCACACTGTATTTACTGCCAATTCTGTATTTTTGGCTGGAGAAACGTAAATGAGCACAGAACAACTGTTAGTACTGATCGCCCAAAATGATATTAAGGACGACATAGTCGATACCTTGATAGAGCTGGAGTTTCTATCGGGCTTTAGCCTAGGGAATATTTGTGGTTTTAGCCGTGAACACAGCCATTTTAATATCAAGGAACAAGTGGAAGGTTATCGGGAGTTTTGCAAATTCGAAATCATGCACCCCGCTGCGCAACAAGCGGCGCTGCTCGCGGCACTGGCGTTAATCTGCAAACATAATCCCTGTCGCTATTGGATTATGCCCATCTATCAAAATGGTACTCTGTCCTAACTCGCTGAGCGGTTAAATCTCGGCATCCCGACCTTATCGCTAAGGTCGGGATGCCTTATAAAATAGCTACAAAATTGGCGTTGGACGCCGCACTAAAAAACCACTCAGGATCGATAAAATGCAGTAAGCGGTAAAGAAGTAAAAACCGTTTTCAAACTGCGCTTGGGTTTTTAGCATTTCCCCCATGCCACCTGAGGCGTTCCCCGCCATAAAGGTGATGATCAGCGCTATCACAAACACATCGGCCATCGACCACTTGGCGAGTGCGTTGACGACGGCATTAATCCTCAGTTTCAGGCCAATCGAGCTAACACATTGCTGTGCCAACATTAAGCTCAACTTCAAGGCTGGCACCACCACGCTGAATAACATGACTAATCCCGCGACGAGTCCATTACCAGAGTGATAAAGCTCGGTCACTGTTCCCCAAATACTACGAGTCTTCTGCAACACTTGGACTTCGCCCTTAAGGCTATTAAACCCAAGCAAGCCACTGACCATGCTTAACATGCCGCGGGCACTGTCACGTCCAGAGTCCTCATCAAAGCTTTGGGCAACTTGCTCTATGCCTTGTTCCGCCAGCTTGGCCTTATCGATACTGCCGCTGATACTCAAAATAGGTTGAGTCACCCCAGGGATTAACAAAGCCAAGGATAAGATAATGATAAAAATAGGAAATAGAGATTTCATAGCACTGTTCATAGCATTGCTCGACCAGAGAAATACTTTCAGTTTACGGTTTTTAGCGCAGGCTCTGCAATCATTCACACCAGCCATCGACTCAGATGACCGGTATTTAAGGTAGGATTTGAAGATTAATAGAAAGGAGTCGGATCGATATCTAATGTACTCGGTGACACACCGCGTTCAATATAAAGTTCAGATTTTAATAAATCCACCATAGCGACATCAGTGTAACGTTTTACTTTTAAAGAATAAAAACACTTTACGATTGGATGTAGCGCATCCCTATCTTTCGAGGCCCAAACAATACCAACACGACCATCCGACAATTCAACTAAGGAACCCACAGGGTAAACACCAATACAACGAATAAACTCATAGACCAATTCTTGATCCAAATGGAATGGCGTCAGACTGAGTAAAATTTTAAAGGCCGCGGCAGGGCTCATAGCCTCTTTATAACATCGCGTCGCTGTCAAAGCATCGAAGATATCAACGATACAACTCATACGGCCATGGCGGGGGATTTCATCACCCTTCAAACCCCTTGGATAACCTCTGCCATCTAATTTTTCATGGTGCATCAAGCAGATATCTTTACTGATCTGTGACAGACCAGTAGTTTCGTTCATAATTTCAAGCGCATACACTTGATGCAGCTTCATATGTTCGAACTCTTCCGGCGTCAGTTTGCCCGGCTTATGCAGCACTTTATTGTCGACTTTAATCTTGCCAATATCGTGCAAAATCCCGCCGACCGCCATTTCCCGTAACATGACGCGATCTAGCTTTAAGTATTTACCAAAGGTCACCAGTAGAAAGGCGACATTCACTGAATGTTCAAGTAGATAGGCATCTTTTGAACGGAGTGCAGACATACATTTAAGCGCATCAGCATCCAACATCACTGACTCTATCATGGTATCGGCCAACGCTTCGAAGGGGGCAACTTCGATGGCTTTACCTTCGAAGGTCTCAGATAAGACTTTACGAATGAGGTCTTTCGCTTCGGTAAGCATGACTTTAGCTTGAGCTTGTTGCTTATCGCGGCTAATGAGCGCTTTTTTATTGTCAGTTTGATTATCGTTAGTGATTTTTTTCTTTAACCCACAATGTTCAGCCGAACGATCAGCGTCTACCCAAACAAATTTAATACCACTTTTAGCTAACTTTAAAATCGCATCCTTGTGTTTAATTTGTCCTGCATTTGCAATAGCAAGTTGACCTTTATCATTTTTGTCTATGGCACTGACAAACATACCTAATGTCAATTGCGACACAGGTAATTTGATAAGTTCAACTGATTCTGCCGACTCACTCATATCTACAACCCCAAGGATGATGTGCCTGAATAAAATATCAACTTAACCATACGACATTAAAGCGACTTACGCTCAAATGTTCTGTTGTTATTTTTGATTATTATAGAACAGACGTGAGGGGCATTCTAAGACGAGGATTAGAAAATCACCATAGACTTTCTTGGTAAATAAAGGGTCCTAAACAAGATACGATGAAATCAGAGCTTAAGGCGTAGATTAGGCCCATTTCAATCTCTCATTATTTCAACAAATGCCTAAGGGCTAGGCATTCAAAACCTGCGCCCCTCACGCGCGAAAAGCTCACAATTACCCCACATAACGCTCAACCATTTCAGTTGACTCTTCCACCAATAAACCATTACGTAAACTCAGTTGCCGTGACACTGCGCTGTGTTCAATGCTTCTGTGAGTGCTGAGCAAAATAGCGCAACCTTGGGAGCTTAACCGCTTTAGCAAGTACCACACTTTGCCGTAGTAATGCTTATCCATCCCCGCCAATGGATCGTCCAAAAGCAGCACCTTAGGGCGTAGACAGGCGAGTGACGCTAAGGCAATCAAGTGCTGTTGGCCGTAGGATAATTTGTGGGGCGACAGATGGGCTAAGCTAAATAAATCCAACTCGTCTAACATTTGCACCGCTCGCTCTTTGGGGAGCTCAAAGCGCCTAAGGCTAAACTGCATTTCGGCTAGCACGTTAGACTCGAATAATTGTCGACTCGGCCTTTGCATCAATAGTCCCAATTCAGCGCCATAAATCCCCAATTTAGGCCTTCGCCCTAGCACTTTAAGGGGAAGACGCTGCCTTAAACTGTGCACGCCCGCTATGGTTTTCAATAAACTCGTTTTACCAGAGCCGTTGTCGCCCACTAAGGTCACTATCTCCCCCGCTTGCAATTGAAATCCTTGTGGACACGCAAATAACGTGGGACAAGCATCGAACCCAAAATCAAAGGCTTCGGCACTGACCAAGACTTTGCCTAAATGCTCAAATTTAGCTTGATGTCGCCACGCAGGCGCTTCAATTTGCGGCGCATCGCTCACGGTATAGATGCCTTCGGACAACTTGCCAGCCTCTAACTGCCAATAATGCTGAATAATCTCGGCGAATGCCGAGGCGTTATGCTCAACTAATACTAGCGCCATACCATCTTGGATAAAATTGCGAAGCACGACCAGCAGCTCACTCACACCGTGATCATCGAGTTGTGCCCAAGGTTCATCGAGCAGCAGTAAATGCGGCTCTGACACTAACTGGGCGGCGATCATTAAGCGATATTTTTGACCGAGAGAAAGCGTGCTGACTTGGGTATCGAGGCGCAAATACAAGCCCACACGCCGCAGAGCTAATTGCACTTTAGGTAGCATTTGCTCGGTGGGAATACCGAGGTTTTCTAAGGCGAAAGCCACCTCGGCACCAACGGTTTGCCTTAGTAGCTGAGTTTGTGGGTCTTGCATTACCAGACCCGTAACCAATTGAGGATAACGCCAGATGTCACCTTCATGCGGGCGATTTAACACGCCCGCCAGTAGGTTTAGCAAACTCGATTTTCCTGAGCCCGTCGGACCGCTCACGCAATGGCATTGGCCTGTACCAATCGCCAAGTTAATTTCCTGCAATACCGTCGGTAACTGGCTGCCATAGTTGAAGCTAACGCCTTCGAGATCTAAGAGTTTCATGCTATATCTGCCTATAAAGATCTAACGAACAGCCTATGACAAGGCTTCACCCTAGTCGTCTTTTCATTCCCACGGCGAGTCATACGTTAATAGACATCTAACTTGTCACGTAGAAAATTTAAGATGTGCCAGCTATTGTGGACCGCGATTATTCTGTCTCAACCGAAAAACGTTTAAAAACCAACCTAGATCGACTAATTACGACAAAGGGAAAGTACATTTAACGACTAAGAGACAAAATGTCCATCGAGGGTGACTTGCCCGACAAAAAGACCCACTCAAGTCACATTTTTTATCAGCGTAAAATGAGACTATGGCGAAAGTCACACGATAGGGCCTTACATCTTGACACACTCGACCGTGGCCTTTAATTTGAGCGAAAGATTCTTATTTACAGACTAAAATCACTACAGGTAAATGGCTTGTAAAAGAGGACATTAACCTGAGTCGAATTTACTGACGCTGACAGAGTGACCTTCAGCTTTCGCCTTCATCCGTTATCTTTGGAGTTCTATTTGCCCGTTCATGCCCTGTCTGAAGACCTTAAGTCTCTCATCGACAAACTCATTCAATTAAAGCAAGTTCCACCGACGGAACCGATAGTGCAGTTGTCACTAAACACTGTCGCTATGCCTTTAATTTCATGGCTGGCATCCCAGGCTCAATACCCAAGGATCTACTGGCATGGGCGCGACAGAATCGAAGAAGTCGCGGCGATAGGGGCGTGCAAAGACTTTAGATTTGAAACCGGAATCAATGATCAGCAACTGGCCATGGCCTACCAAGAGCAGCGAGCCTTATCGACGAATCAGAATATTCGCTACTATGGCGGTGTTGCCTTCGATCGCACTATAGAGTCTTGGCCTGAGTTCGGTAATAGCCGCTTTATCCTGCCGCGCATTGAATTTAGACGCAGTGGGAACAAATTTAGCCTATTAGTGAATCTTAATTTTGCTGATAATGATCACCATAGTGAGATAGATAAGGCCATCGGCGCTATCGAAGCCGTCATGCCTGCTAAGCCACTCTCGCCACCTAAAAAGATCGTTCCACTTGGGCGCAGTGACAAACCTGATTTTGAACGTTGGAAGACATTAGTCGAGCAAGTGGTGGATCCTAAATTCAATCAAGATACCCCAAAAGTCGTGTTATCCCGCTTAACGCAACTTGAAGTCAACGAACCTATCGATCCTTGGATGGTGCTGGCTTGCTGGCAGGGCCGTAATCCCAATAGTTTCCAGTTTGGCTTTCAATTTAGCCCAGATCGCACTTTTATCTCTTGCTCACCAGAGCGTTTATTCCGCCGCCGTCAGCAGGAACTATTTACCGAGGCACTTGCTGGTACAACGGTACGCGGTCTCAATCAAGAAGAAGATGTTGCGCTGGCGAACGCTTTATTAGAAGACAACAAAAATAGCGTTGAAAACCAACTTGTTCGCAGTCACATAGTGAATATGCTCACGCCGCTGAGCAATTATGTTGGCGCCGATGAATTAGCGACTATTTTTAAGCTGAACCATATTCAACATTTACACCGTGCAATTCGAGCCGAATTGAAGCCGGGCGTGAATGATTTCCAACTTTTGCAAGCCCTGCATCCTACTCCTGCAGTTGGCGGCTTGCCGCGGTATTCAGCGCTAAACTTTATTCGTCAACGTGAAGGTTATATTCGCGGTTGGTACGCCGGTGCCTGCGGCTATTTCAATAAATATGAGAGTGAGTTTTCGGTAGCGATCCGCAGTGCGCTGATCGAACCAGGTCGGATTAATCTATTTGCGGGGGCGGGAATTATTGCAGGTTCTGAGCCTGAAGCTGAGTGGCAAGAGCTTGAAAATAAACTCGCAACCATAATGTCGATTTTATTCGAAATGTAATAAGCCTAGTAAACATTAAGACTATTCAGCGCCGTCAGCCCTTCGTTTTTCAATCGTTTCAAGGTAAAGCCTGTCCTGTTCACCCGAATCGATTAAGCGCTTATGTGCAAGGTCAAAATGTTGTTTCAACATCTGGCCTTTCTCGGTGTTAGCGAAAACAAAATAGGTTTCGGCCTTGAGTACACCTTGAATAATCACAAAATTTTGTGGCGCCTTTAATTTAGGAACAAACGTAAGTAAATTAGGTTTGTAATCTAGCACGGCATCTATACGTCCAGCATTTAAGCTATTGAGCATAGTCAACATATCGCTACTTTCTTCGTAATACATAGGCACAGGTGTCAGCATATTGTATCTGTAGGCCAGCATGGCCTGAACCTTCTTGTGGGATAGGCTTTCAATACCAGTCCATCCTGCCGCCACCTCAGCAGTAACAGCCACATCGATAGAGTCCACTTCAACCATATTCTCTGTTAATAGCCCCTTTTTAATATCACCCTTGTAAACGCTGAGCGTGATATCGGTACGATTGTGCTCAACAAGATATAAACTGCGGGCAAAAGGCATAAACTGTACATTGAGCTGCCATTCTGGCTCAGGGAAAATCCGCTGAAGTAACTCGAAGTAGTAACCCGTTTTATCACGATTGGCAAATCCCTCCCAAGTTGACGTTGCTACATCGACCACTATCGGCTGAGCGGCGGAAACAGATACAGGTAACACAGCTAAAAATAAGCAAAAAGTAGCAAAAAATCGTCTCATGGCTATCCTCCTTCGACGTATTCAAAGTGTAGAAGAGTTTTCATTCTATGTGCACATTTAAACAGCAGACTTGCATCTTAAAACTCGACCACTATAATGGCGACCCGATTTCAGCACGCTGTCACCGGCAATAAAGTCGTAAACATAATAAATTGAATATTAGCGGGTTCCCTCACCCCGCCCTACACAACTAAAAAGGCCACATATGTTAATGTTAACCACAGCGCAGCTTCGCCGCGCTTTATTCCTATTAGTAGGATTTCACATACTGATTATTTGCGTCAGCAACTACTTAGTACAATTGCCATTTCAACTGTTTGGCTACCACACAACTTGGGGGGCATTCAGCTTTCCGTTCGTGTACTTAGCCACAGATCTCACTGTCCGTATTTTTGGCCAACAAGCCGCACGCAGCATCATACTCAAAGCTATGATTCCCGCTTTGATGATTTCCTACGTGATGGGAGTGATGTTCCATCAAGGTAGCTTTCAAGGTGCTGATTCACTTGCACAGTGGAATACCTTTGTGTTCCGAATTGCCTTTGCCAGCTTCGCGGCTTATTTGATTGGTCAGTTGATGGATATTAAGGTTTTTGCCCGTATTCGAGCCAGTCGCTCTTGGTGGGTCGCCCCAGCCGCCTCAACCTTAGTCGGAAATCTGGTCGATACTTTAGTCTTTTTCAGTATCGCCTTTTACGCCTCTTCCGATAGCTTTATGGCAGCCAATTGGCCCGAAATCGCTACAGTCGATTACGGCTTTAAGCTAATCGTGAGCTTAGGCCTTTTCCTACCGGCATACGGTGTTTTGCTAAAAGTCTTACAGGACAAGATTTTGCGAGCCAATCCGCAAGAATCAATTTCCTAATTAACCCAACTGGCCAGACCTGTTATAATTTAACCAGTTAATAGCTCAGCCCTGCTCCTGTTAACGCGCGAGTGGGGCTGATTTTTTATGAGAGTAAACTATGTATTCTATTGAAATTAAAGCAGAGTCAAGTTTGACTCCCGAGTTAGCCGCTCAGCTTATCCAACTTAGCCAACAAATCCCTGAGCTCGATCACCCACTCACAAACGAAGTGTTGGACCAGCGCTTACAGGGCAAGACATATTTGATCTTAGTCGCATATGTAGAAGGTGAATTGGCAGGGTTTAAACTGGGTTATGAGCAAGAAGAAACCATATTTTACAGCTGGTTGGGTGGAGTAGCATCCGACTTTAGACGTTTAGGCTTAGCGCAGAGTCTACTCGAATATCAAGAAACTTGGGCACGCCGCCATGGCTATAATCATATTCAGGTGAAGACGCAGAACCGCTTCCCTGCGATGCTTAATTTATTGATCAGTAATCAATATTTAATTACTGAACTGACAGCCGATCCTAAAAGCTTAGTCGATCATAAACTGCATCTGTGCAAGTCGATCTAAACCGTTAATGGATGAGAGCAAAACGATATTTGTAAAGATATGCACTTTTTGCAATAAATAGCTTGCAAACACAATTGAGAATGATTATCGTTAACGTGCGTTCCAAAACTCATCTTTAACAACGATGACTGGTAATCGACGTTGTTATGGAGCTCCTGAGTTTGCAAGCACGACATTGCTCACACACACTCTTTGTGGCCGGACTCATCATCCGGCTTTTTTTTGCCTAAAAATCAGTAATGCAAAGCCACATAATACAAAGCTAGCAATCGCTCGACATATTTTAATTCAAACCTAATCAGCCAAATACAACACAATGTCTATTTAACGGGATAAGACTAATCTGCAGACATATCGCTGTAGTTGCCCGCAAAGTGTAAGCCATCGTAGGGATTATTTTGCTGATCTTCCTTCGCTTCATGATACAAACCTATGGTAAATAAAGACCCTTTACCCAAAGTTGAACTCACTTCTATCGTGCCACCAATCCGCTTGATAATGCCGTAACTGAGCGAAAGACCTAAACCAGTGCCATCCTTACGTGTGGTATAAAAAGGGTCGAAAATCCGTCCAAGCTGCTCTGGCGCTATCCCTGAGCCTTCATCTTCCACTTCTATTTTGACGCCAATCGGCATATCTTGCTGCACCCAGTCATAGGTTCGCACCCAAATACGTCCTTTACCGTCCATCGCATGCGCCGCATTCACTACAAGATTAATCAAGACTTGCAGCAACTGCGGACGATTAACCTGTACTGGACAACTGGCGTTTAACTCAGTGATCAGCACGACTTCTTGTTTTTGAATCGAATGTCGCACCAACACCAACATTTCTTCGATAATAGGAGTCATCGGATGCATTTCTAGTGGTGCGTTGAATTCGCCAGGTCGGCTGTATTGCAACAGGCTACGGATGATAGTGCTGATCCGCCCAACCTGTTGAATGACTAGATCAATTTCTTCTTTTACTACTTCAGCATTATCACCAAGTTCGTAGCGCAGTAATTCCATATTGCCAAGAATTACAGCCGTCGGATTATTGATTTCATGGGCGATACCTGCGGTCAATTCGCCAAGAGCTGTGAGCTTCTCGTTAGTGACGAGCTGTTGACGCGTTTCGTTCAGTAACGCCACGTTACGTTGCAACTCTAAGGTTTTATCCTGCAGGCTGCGAGTACGCTCTTCAACCTTCATTTCAAGCTGTTCTGCCGCCGCTTGAATTTGGGCATTTCGACGCTGTAGCAAGTCAAGCATACTGTCAAATTGCTCGGCTAAGTTCGATAACTCATTATCCCTATCTAATCCTAAGGCGCCGATACGAATATTGCGCCCCGACTGCACTGCTTGTACAACATGGTGAATACGCTCAATGGGCTGCAACAAGCTATAGGCGCCGCGATAAACCAGCAAGCCCGACACCAGCAGCACCAACATGAGAATCGTGCCCAGCTCTATGATATTGAGTAAATAATTATGGATAAATGGCGATTCAGAAAAGCCGGTATAGATCATACCGACACGTTGGCCGCGAACATCTTCCAAGGGGGCATAAGCGGAAATAAACCAATCGTTAAATACGAAAGCGCGATCGACCCACTGCTCGCCTTGAGTTAACACTTTGTCTTTCACTTCCTCCGACACTAAACTGCCAAGCGCGCGGCCCAGCGTCTCATTACCTGTGGGATAAAAATGCAGCGGCACGTTGGTGGAAATACGGATGTTATCTAAGAAGATGGTCACAGTGCCGATGGAACGCTCGGGCAAGGTGCCTTTGTCGTATACCAGATCACGAATGTGGTCGACAATTCGAGTATCGCGATTAAACAAGATCCCACCATCGAGATACCAAGCCACTTTGCCTTCCATATCAGGGACGGGCAATAGGCTACGGCTCAATAAACCACGTTCTTCAACGGTTTTAACGGGGCTCTGCGCCCGCAAGGTTGCAACTATCGGAATGCTCGCAGTGATAGCCAATTCGGGGTCGATACGTGCTAAACGCTCGGGCGGCAGCACCATCAAGCCGGAGTAAGGTAATAAACCGTCTAACTTAGGAAGGATTTGACGTAAATCTGGGTCTGCGGCCGCTTCGGCAACACTAACTAAACGCAAATAATCGAGATTTAGCTGTTTTTTCTGTTCAAGAAGAAAAGCATCAATACTGGCTCGGTAGCTGACTTCGCCACTTAATTCTTTACCACTGAAAAGTGGCCTAAAGTCATTTTGAAAAGTCCAAGACGTCACCACACGTTCAAGTTGTTTTTCTTGGCGTACTTGCACTTGCTGCAAGGTGTTTTCGGCAACAGATAAGTCAGCTTTAACCTTCATAAACAGCTGCTTACCTGTATAACTGATGTTCCAGTAAATAGTGATAAACACTAAACTCACCAGTGTCAGTAGAATGGGCAGTAACGTCAGGATTAATATGCGATAGCGCACCTTGGCCTGCATTTGCTGCCAACTGACACCAAAAAAGTGAGTGAAGAATGACACCCTATGACTCCTGTTCGCCACTAAAATCAAACCACTCTTTATACTTGCGATCTAAGGTCTTACGCGAAACGCCTAAATCCCTCGCCGCGGCAGACTTATTGCCAGAATGTAAGTCCACAACACTGGTCACATGGTGTTTTTCTACGTCTTTCAATGGCCAATCCAATGGATAACCCGATGTGGATAAAGACTCACTCTTCAGCTGTTGCTTCCAATATTCCGCTGGCGGTTTACCCAGCAAAATACAACGCTCAATCATGTTGCGCAGTTCACGAATGTTACCAGGCCACTCGTGTTGCTGTAGTTTCACCATATCTTCATGGCTCCACACGACTTCTCTTACCCCTAATTCAGCGGCAAGTTGGCGAGTGAAATGATGGGTTAACTCCACGACATCTTCGGGTCTATCACGTAATGGCGGGATTAAAATATCGAGCACATTCAGCCGATAATATAAATCTCGACGGAAATTCCCTGCATCCACTTCATCAATCAGAGTACGGTTAGTGGCCGCGATCACTCGCACATCGATGTTAACTTCTTTCTCGCTGCCCACAGGACGAATCGCTTTTTGCTCTAATACTCGGAGTAAAGCCGTTTGCATTTTCAGTGGCATTTCGCCAATTTCATCGAGAAAAATCGTCCCGCCAGAAGCAAAACTGAATAAACCTTCACGATTGCCTTTCGCACCCGTAAAGGCACCGGCGGTATGGCCAAACAATTCACTTTCGAGCAGTTCAGGGGCGATAGAGCCACAGTTAACTGGGACAAAAGGTCCCTGACGTCCACTAAGCAAATGCAATTGCCGTGCGACTAATTCCTTACCCGTGCCCGACTCACCTTGGATTAAGACGACGGCATTGGTCGGCGCCACACGTTCGATTATATGTTTCACCGACTTCATGGCTTCACTGCTGCCAATAATGGTCGATGAATAACCGATTGAAACCTCACGACGCAGCATCAAATTTTCACGTTTAAGCAGACGACGTTCGATACAGCGATCGACCGCAGTCATCATCTGTTCGAGATGGAAAGGTTTCATGATGAAGTCAGACGCACCAGCGCGTAGCGCAGTAATCGCGACTTCCATGTCAGCATAGCCAGTCATAAATATGATGTCCGAACGACGCCCCTGCTCATCCAACGCTTCATGCCATTCGATACCCGAACGACCAGGCAGACGAATGTCGACGATAAGCAAATCGAAATGGCAACGGCTACGCAGCTGCTCCGCATCTTCGATACTGCCCGCCGTTTCGACTAAGGCAAATTTCTTCGAGAGTGCCTTATTTAAAAAACTCCGCATTCCGGGTTCATCATCAACAATCAGTACCGATACTGCCGAGGGAAGAGGCTTGAGGTTATTATCTATCTGGCTCATATTGTCTGCTTCTGGACATTTTGACTCATTTGCGACCAATTCTAGCACTGAAAATAGATGAATAGGTCACTATGAACCATCAGAAGTTTGTCCTGAGACAATTTGTCTGTAGAGTATTTGTTAAGCTTGCGATCAAGCTCACAAATTAGGTTAAGCTGTGAAGAAAATGACCGCATTTTCAGCTTGGCATCTAACTTGCTTTCAACCGAACGTATTACAATTTACGAGACCTTCCACTCAGTAGGCATTTGAGTTGGAATCCTATTTTCCGCCAAGGAGTACCCATGCTAAACATGAAATCTCATATGAAGTCATTACTGGGACTGGTTGTTGCAGCCAGTATGTTCACTGTTTTACCCGCTCACTCGACTGAAATTATCAAGTTAGCCACCACCACCAGCACAGAAAACTCAGGCCTATTGAAAGAACTGTTACCTAAGTTCGAAAGTGAATCAGGCTACAAGGTTCAAGTCATCGCCACAGGTACAGGTAAAGCCCTGAAACTAGGTGAGCAAGGTGACGTGGATTTAGTCATGACTCACGCGCCTAGCGCCGAAGCTAAATTCGTAGCCGATGGTTTTGGTGTTGAGCCCCGTGGCATTATGGAAAATGATTTCGTAGTACTTGGCCCTAAAAACGACCCAGCAAAAATCCGTGACAGCAAAACAGCCGAAGAAGCTTTCGTTAAAATGGCAAAATCAGGCGTGCCTTTTATCTCTCGTGGTGACAATTCAGGCACTCACATCAAAGAGTTAGAAGTATGGAAAGCGGCAAATGTTACTCCTAACTTCAAAGGTTATACTTCAGTAGGTCAAGGCATGGGTAAAACCCTGCTGATGGCAAATGAAATGCAAGGTTACACTCTGTCTGACCGTGGTACTTTCGTGGCTTATAAAACTAAGCTCGATCTTGCCGTTGATTTCGATGGTGGCAAAACCTTAGCCAACCCATACCAAGTCATTCTCATCAACCCTGCTAAATACCCAGATCTGAACCACAAAGGCGCTAAAGCATTCAGCGACTGGTTGATCAGCAAAGAAGGTCAAAGCATGATCAACAGCTTCAAAGTTGAAGGCGAGCAATTGTTCAAGGCAACTTATAGCGAATGAACGACGGCTGGCTAGCACTATTACAGCAGGCGTTAAGCCTGCTGTTTTCTTTAGACCCTGACGTTTGGTCCATCATTTCGATCTCGTTTTCGGTTTCTTTCGCGGCACTGCTGATCACGCTGGTTCCTTCCATGGTGCTCGGCTTTGTATTGGCGTTTGCGCCATTTCGCGGCAAATGGATAGTCACTAACTTAGTTCAAACTCTGCAATCAATCCCCACAGTGGTTATCGGTCTACTCGTGTATTTACTGCTAACGCGCAACGGTCCTATGGGCGATCTAAAATGGTTATTTACTCAAGAAGGCATGATTCTCGGGCAAATGTTCATCTGTGCCCCCGTGCTAATTGCAATGAGCCAAGCCGCATTCACTAGCGTTGATCGCAGAGCTTGGGAAACCTCACGCACCTTAGGTGCCTCTTGGTGCAGTGCAGTGTGGACAGTATGCCGAGAACTGCGCATGCCCTTACTGCTGGCGATTGTCGCGGCCTTTAGTCGCATTCTGACCGAAGTCGGCTGCTCTATGATGGTCGGCGGCAATATTTTAAACGTGACCCGTAATATTCCTACCGCAATCGCACTTGAAACCAGCAAAGGTGACTTCGCCCAAGCTATCGCCCTCGGGCTAGTGCTGCTAATCTTGGCCTTGATCCTCAACTTTGCCTTAGGTAGTTTACGCGGCAAAGCCATGCCAAGGAGCCACTAAGCAATGACTAAGGTCAAACTGATCGCCCGTGACGTAGAAATGTCCTTTGGCGCGCGCCTGTTATTCAAAGCCGACGTATTATCGCTCTGCCAAGGAGATGTGATTTATCTGCAAGGCGACAATGGCACAGGCAAATCAACCTTGATGAAAATTCTGGCGGGCTTAATGCCACCAACCAAAGGCCATATTGAGGCTGTCGGTTTTGCCAAAAATGCTTGGTGGCGACGCAATCCATTGTTAGGTAAGGCCGTTTATCTGCACCAACATCCTTATTTGTTCGACGGCACAGTGGAATATAATCTCACCTATGGGCTGAATTTCAGCTCAGAAACAAAAGCCAAGGCGAAACAGCGGATTACTCAAGCGATTGAGATGGCGCAGCTAGGGTCGCTGCTGCAGGCAAGGGCAAGTAATCTCTCTGGCGGCGAAAGACAGCGCCTCGCGATTGCGCGCGCTTGGATCCTACAACCTAAACTGTTAATGCTCGATGAACCCACCTCCAATATGGACAAGGATTCCCAAGAGCTAGTATTAAAAATGATCCAACAACTCAAACACGAAGGCACAGGAATGTTACTGAGTAGCCATCAGAATTGCGCGTTAACCGCCATCTGCGAACAACAGTGGCACATAGAAGGTGAGCGCGTGATGACCTCTTATCAACAGCCTGAATCTTTGCCAGCACAGGAGCCTTTGTATGTCATCGCAAATTGATGCAGTTATTCTCGCCGGTGGTATGGCCCGTCGCATGGGTGGCGACGATAAAGGTCTTGTCGAATTAAACGGCGAAGCCATGATTAAGCACACAATAGATAGAATAAAACCTCAGGTTAAGGAGATCCTGATCAACGCAAATCGTAACCAAACACGTTATGCTGAGTTCGGTTTTAAGGTGATAAGTGACGAGCATAGTGGTTTCCTCGGACCTTTAGCGGGTATGATCACCGCTATGGGCCAAACAGATGCAGACTACTTATTGGTAGTGCCCTGCGACTGCCCACTCCTGCCACTTGACCTTGTTCCGCGTATGTTGGCAGCAATTGAAGCAGAAAAAGCCGAGATTGCTGTCGCCAGTGACGGTGAGTATGAACAACCCGTTGTTTTACTCTTAAAACCTAGCTTACGTGACTCGATGAAAGCGTTTCTTGAGGCGGGTGAGCGTAAAGTGGACTTTTGGTATATCAAACATCACTTCGTCGTAGCGTCATTCGCCGACCAGCCCAATGCTTTTGTGAATGTGAATACGCCAGAACAAAAACAACGACTAGCGATAGAAATCACCCAATAGCTAAAAAGGCTCCAATAACCCAAATTAGAGGTGCAAATGAGTAACCCCTTCGTCAATCCGCTCGCTATTCCCGTTCTCGGATTTTGTGCCTACAGTGGCACGGGGAAAACCACCTTACTCAAGCAATTGATCCCCGAATTAAATCAACGTGGCCTGCGTTTAGCCGTAATCAAACATGCCCACCATAATTTCGACGTAGATATTCCCGGCAAAGACAGTTACGAAATGCGTAAAGCGGGCGCACGACAAATGCTGGTTGCCTCCCATGTACGCTGGGCGCTGATGACAGAAGATGCGCGCGATGGCGATCCTGAGTTAGTCCATTTACTCAAGCAAATCGAAGCCGACAAAGTCGATATTGTCCTCGTCGAAGGCTTTAAAAAGCTCGCATTACCTAAAATTGAATTGCACCGCGCCGCCCACGGCAAACCTTTTATCTACACCCAAGATGAGAATATCCTCGCCATCGCCTGTTGCGATGACACTCAGTTGCCAAACGACGCACTCCCGAGTGAGCTGCGCCGTCTCGATCTCAACAATGTCAGCCAGATTGCCGATTTTGTGATGGAATACGCCCAAAACTGGGAAGCGCCACTCCAATACCCCATTTCGGCAGTAGATGCCTGCGCCATAGGCGACAATAAAAACCTCAGCGTCAGCCAAGGTTTAGCGCAAATTTTATCCCATGTTTCACCTGTGGCAGAGATTGAAGACATTGAGTTAGATGCCTTAGATAACCGCGTACTAGCCAGCGACAGCATTTCTCCCGTCGACGTGCCACAACAGACCAATTCGGCGATGGATGGCTACGCCTTTGTCTATCAAGACCCCATGCCTACCACCTTAAAATTGGTGGGAGAGGTTCTTGCCGGTCATCAATATTCTGGCACGCTTAAAGTCGGCGAAACCGTGCGTATAATGACGGGCGCAACAGTGCCTGCGGGTGCCGATACAGTGCAGCCCCGAGAGCTTGCCAAGGAAGTCGATGGCATTGTTAGCTTTGAAGGCCGCATTCTTTCTAGCCAACACGTTCGCCTCGCTGGAGAAGATATTGCTCAAGGCCGAGTCGCACTTGCAAAAGCCACTCGCCTAAGCGCCGCCGAACAAGGTTTACTGGCCTCACTCGGGCTCAATCACGTGAGTGTATATCGCCGCCCAACCGTTGCAGTATTCTCTACCGGCGATGAAGTGAGCCAGCCAGGCGAAGTACTCAAAGCTAACTGCATCTATGACTCAAACCGCTTTACCATCAAAGCGATGGCAAAACGTCTCGGTTGTGACGTTATCGATTTAGGCATTATCGAAGATTCTGAAGCAGCCCTTGAAGCAACTCTCGCTAAAGCAGCCAACCTTGCCGATGTCGTCATTAGCTCGGGTGGTGTATCTGTCGGCGATGCGGACTACATCAAAACCGTGCTTGCACGCCTCGGAAAAATTGATTTCTGGCGGATTAGCATGCGTCCGGGTCGGCCACTCGCCTTTGGCAAAGTGAATGACAGCTTATTCTTCGGGCTACCTGGCAACCCAGTCGCAGTCATGGTGTCTTTCCTGCAATTTGTGCAGCCCGCTTTACGAAAATTAGCAGGTGAAGTGAACTGGCAAGCGCAGCTATTCCCTGCAATAAGTGATGAAACTCTACGAAGCCGCCAAGGCCGCACCGAATTTATTCGCGGGATTTATCAGCTTGGTAAAGATGGACGCCTACACGTGAGTAGCACGGGCAACCAAGGTTCTGGGATGTTAAGTTCAATGGTTAAAGGGAATTGCCTCATCATCATAGGGGATGATGCAGAAGCCGTGAATGCAGGTGAAACTGTATTTATTCAACCCTTTGCGGATCTGCTTTAGGATCCAGTGAGTTTTTATGAGTCTAATTGTGGATTCCTTTGGCCGTAAGGTCGAATATTTACGGCTCTCGGTCACCGACCGCTGCGACTTTCGCTGTATTTATTGCATGACGGAAGATCCCTGTTTTCTGCCAAAGGACCACGTACTCCACCTCGAAGAATTAGCTTGGATTGCCCAAGCCTTTACCGAGCTTGGTGTGACTAAAATTCGCCTGACCGGCGGTGAGCCCTTAGTTCGCACCGATTGCGACCAGCTAGTGGGTCTGCTTGGCAAACTGCCTGGGCTGACGGATTTATCCATGACCACCAATGGTTCAAGGCTGACAAAATTCGCTAAACCCATGTTTGATGCAGGATTAAAGCGCCTCAATATCAGCCTAGATACCTTAAACCCCACACTGTTTACTCAGCTAACGCGTAACGGCAAATTAGACAGAGTCATCGATGGTATTGATGCGGCTATTGCGGCGGGATTTGAACGTATCAAGATTAATGCGGTGATTTTAAAACAGCAGAACGATAATGAAGTTATTGATTTAGTTGATTTCTGCCGTGGCCGCAACTTAGACATCGCCTTTATCGAAGAAATGCCGCTTGGCGAAATGGATGAGCGGAAACGCGCCCGTCATTGCAGCAGCGATGAAGTAAAAGCCATCATCAATAGTCACTATCCGCTACAGCTTTCCAACAAACGTACCGGCGGCCCAGCACGTTATTACACTATGGCCGACAGCCCAATCCATATCGGCTTTATCTCGCCCCACAGTTACAACTTCTGCCACGAATGTAATCGCGTGCGCGTCACAGTCGAAGGCCAATTACTGCTGTGTTTAGGCAATGAACATGCCGTTGATCTCAAAAGCATAGTCCGGGAATTTCCGGCTGATATTGAAAGATTAAAAGTCGCTATTCTCGCGGGAATTAATCTCAAGCCTAAGCAGCACGACTTTGGCAATAATCAGGTACAAATCCTACGCTTTATGAACGCCACAGGCGGTTAAGCATCACCACTCCATCGCTTAAGGGCTAGCATCTCAATTTGGCCGTGATAAACTCGAAGCATCACCCCATACTTAGCGTCACACATTTCTATGGCCTTAACTCGTAAGCAATGGAATAACGTCATTATTGTCGCCTGCGTCTTTATGGTCGCCGTGCTGACTTTTATGGATAACAAGACCAATAATGTTCCGAGTGATGCTCAGCTGCTATTTGACGATAATGCGCCGCTTTCACAGCTGCAACTCAATGGGATGTGGCTGCACAAGCAAGCATCACAATGGGAGTGCGACACTAAAGTCCTCAACTGTGATGAATGGGCAAAGGCGTGGCAAACCATACGGGTGTCCCCTTTAACGGCTGCACCAGAAACCACAGATAATCCACAAGAATTAGTCATCCAGATTGCAGATATCCGCGATGCTCAACTGTGGATCTATTTTCCCAATGAAGGCGCCTTAAAGTCTCCCGCAGGTAATTGGTATTTAGTACCACCGAGTTTAAGATCTAAACTGCAACCGATCCTCGATGCGAAACCCGCAACTTAATGTCACCCAATTTTACTTAAGATAAGAAAGAATCCATGCCGGAATTACCAGAAGTTGAAGTCACCCGTCAGGGTATTGCCCCCTACCTTGTCGAGCAAACCGTAATAGATCTTGTGATCCGCAATGGCTCGTTGCGCTGGCCAGTGCCTGACATAACCAAACAGATTATCGGTCAAGTTATACGCCAAGTGCGACGCCGTGCTAAGTATCTATTAATCGACACTGACGCGGGCACCAGCATAGTGCATTTGGGTATGTCAGGGAGTTTACGGATTTTACCCCACGACACGCCAGTGGAAAAGCATGACCATATCGACTTAGTGCTCGCCAACGGCCGCATTTTACGTTTTAACGATCCGAGACGATTCGGTGCTTGGCTATGGTGTGAACTCCCAGAAGAAGCGCATCCATTACTTGCCAAACTGGGGCCAGAGCCACTGACTAATGCTTTTAATGTCAAACAATTAGCAGCAGCTTTAACAGGCAAGAAAAAAGCGATCAAACTCTGCCTGATGGATAATCATATCGTAGTGGGTGTAGGCAATATTTACGCCAATGAAGCCCTGTTTGCCGCAGGTATTCATCCTGAAGCCGAGGCAGGTAAAATCGATATCGAGCGTTTGACCGTTTTAGTTGCCGAAGTGAAGCAAATCCTAGCCCACGCCATTAAACAGGGTGGCACTACGCTGAAAGACTTCACCAATGCCGATGGCAAGCCCGGCTACTTCGCCCAAAAACTGCATGTCTATGGTCGCGGCGGTGAAACCTGCACCAGCTGCGGTAACTTGCTGAGTGAAATCCGTTTAGGCCAACGCACCACAGTATTTTGTGGCATTTGCCAAACACGCTAATATTACGTTATTTATAAGCCAAAATGCCAAGCAAGTGCTTGGCATTTTTCGTTATTTAATCAATTACAGCTGTCAAAAACGATACTCAAAACTGCTAAATAGCGTGGCATTGGTATCATTTTCTTGAACTTCAAACTCCGATCTCGATACTGTTCCACCTAAGCTCCACATGCCTTTCCACACTGGCATACGGTAAGAAAGCTCCAGCATCAATAAATCTTCTTTTGGCGGTTGTGGTGCCCAAGTGTTCGCTACATTGGAGCCATCTTTATTCAGCTTCGCATAACGCAGCAACGAGGTAAAACCACGGCTGTTATTAAACTGGCCAACTAATCCAACCACAAACACTTGTGCATCACTATCATAGGTAGAACCCAAAGCACGACCATAGTAGCGAGCACCACTCAGATAGACAGGATCCTCATAGAAACAATTGGCACTATCACCATCGCATTTTACATAGGTGTCCGAATATTCCATAAACAACTTAAACTGCTTACCCGATGTGCCAAAATGGGTATCAATACCCCAAAGTGAGCCGCAGTCACTACCATTTTCACAACTATGTTCGAGATATAATCCAACGGGGATATCCTGCAAAGTATCGGCATAACGCATATCGATACTTTGAGTTCTATGGCCTGCATCGCGGCGCTCATTCGGCGCACATTCATTTGTACCATCGATACAAACAGCATTACTCGCAACCGAATCCCACCAAGAGTCAAAGTTACAATCTTGGCCCTCACCACAAAATAAAGTCGACCAAGACAATCCCACTTCTAACTGTTTAATCGGTCTTGCACTTAAGCGCATATCCCACTCCGCCGTCTTAGGCACAGCACGATCCACTTCAGTTAAGCTAAATCCGGTTTTAAAGGTCCAAGGGCCAATCCAAGATAACCAAGGTGTTTCAAAAGCCGCAGCATTGTTACGGCTCAAGGTTAACGATGACATAGGGCGGGCGTTATTAGAACGATGTAGAGCCGAGTCAAACCCCGGTCCCCACCACTGCTCAACCGCGCCTAAGGTTGCGATCCAATTGCCAAAAATGATGGCAAAATAAGACTCATCAAGGCGGAAATTTTTATTATCTTGCGGATCATAAGTTTCTGCCACTGTCGCCTTATAAGCAACACGCGATCCTAAATACTCATAGGAGCCCAGCACTTCACCTTTCTCGCGATAGTCAGAACCATAATGTTGAAAGCGAGCAGGATCAGATGCTGCCGATACTTTTACCCGTGCATTACCACGATTATCGACAGCATTTTGATAATAAAAATTAACCCGTGCAAAGGCTTGTACTAAAGAGGGAGAAAGCAGCTCAGGCTCAATTTTCGCTAAATCACCACCAATACCTGACCACATCAATGGATAAGTATTCACTGGCACAGTGATCACACCCGCATCAGCAAGTGCTTGAATGTCAGCTCTAAGATATATATCAGAGGCATCGACCCAAGGTGCAGCAGCAAGCATTGAAGAAAAAAATAGGCCAGAGGCAATGCTAGTAGCAAGGATCGTGGGGGAAAAAAAAGCCTTCATAACATCCTTTTAAGTATCATCACAAGGCAACAATGCCTCAAAGTTAACACAAAACTCCTACGTAAAAACTATCTAGTTCGCAGGTAAAATCTAAGGTTTAACCAACTTAAGCTTTGCCGCCAATGCAGCCGTTACTTCAGGGTGAACAAACTGGCTCACATCGCCACCATGCAAAGCGACTTCCTTTACTAAGGTTGAAGAGATAAATGAGTTTTCCTCGGCAGGCGTTAAAAACACGCTTTCCAGATCAGGGCTCAATCTGCGATTCATATTTGCTAATTGGAATTCATATTCAAAGTCGGATACCGCGCGTAACCCACGCACAAGTACACTGGCCTTTTGCTCCTTGGCAAAATCCACTAGCAACCCCGAAAACCCCACCACCTCGACATTATCCAAATGAGCAGTCACCCGATTGACCAATTCAACTCGCTCTTCAAGGGTGAATCTAGGCTGCTTGGAAGGATTAGCCGCAATGCCAATCACCACATGTTTAAACAGTTTAGCCGCACGCTCAATCAAGTCGGCATGACCATTGGTGATAGGATCAAAAGTTCCTGGATAAATAGCTCTTGTATGCATGAATTCAACAAAAAAGGTGTTTGAAATACTATGTATCGCAGTTTATCACCCGCTTATGTCGCAGCGCAAAAGTATCTTCGATGTGCCGTCTTGCGCACAAAAAATAGACGTCAGTGAACCTAGCTTCTCTAATGTGTCATAGCCAAAGAGCCACCTAAAAGGTAGAATGACTATTCGAAAATTGTTATTCAGCTGCAGTTAATTGGCCAACATACTAATCTTAAAAGGTTCAATTTTGCCCAATAACACACCGAAAACAGCAACTACTTTCCATCCGTAACTTGGGTAGGTTTTATTGTGAAAATTCTTCTTGTATTTGGCACCCGACCTGAAGCGATCAAAATGTGTCCTCTGGCGAAAATGCTCGCTACTGATACACAACTAGATGTAAAAATTTGTGTAACAGCTCAACATCGCCATATGCTTGACCAAGTATTAAGTATTTTCGAATTAAAACCAGACTATGATTTGGATTTAATGAAGCCAAATCAAACTTTGGAATGGTTAACAGGAGCGATCGTTGAAGGCGTAGGCAAAGTCATTAAAGAATTTCAGCCTCAGATCGTCTTGGTTCATGGCGACACAACCACCTCCTTTTCTGCTGCATTAGCCGCATTTTATCAAAAAGTGGATGTCGGTCATATTGAAGCTGGATTACGGACAGGCGATATTCATTCTCCTTGGCCAGAAGAAGCTAATCGTAAGTTAACCGCAGTGTTGTCAAAATTGCATTTTGCCCCAACGCAGACTGCGGCACAAAATCTAAAAAATGAAGGATATTTGCCTGAACATATTTACGTCACTGGTAATACTGTTATTGATGCGCTTTTTGAAACCTTGGCCTTTACCCGAAAAGATAATTACAGTCACCCTTCAGAACTTAGTCCCTTGTTTGATCAGTTACAGGGCAAAAAAGTGATTTTAATTACAGGGCATCGTAGAGAAAACTTTGGCGTCGGATTTGAAAATATCTGCACGGCATTAAAAATCATCGCACTATCAAATCCTAACGTGCAACTGATCTATCCTGTGCATCTAAATCCTCAGGTTCAGAAGCCTGTATATGAATACTTAGGTGAACTAGATAATTTCCATCTTATAGAACCGTTGGATTATCAATCCTTTGTTTCACTAATGGATCGAGCAGATATTATTCTTACTGATTCTGGTGGAATTCAAGAAGAAGCGCCTTCTTTAAAAAAACCAGTGCTAGTTCTACGAGATAAGACTGAAAGACCAGAAGCCGTTACAGCAGGAACGGTTAGATTAGTCGGTACTGACATAGATAAAATCGTATCTGAAATTACACTACTAATAGACAACCCCTCGGCCTTTGGTGAAACAGTTAACCCTTATGGCGATGGACAAGCGTGCCAACGAATACACAAGATTATAAAACTTCATTATCAGGTCGACTAATGTCTAATATTTATATAATTTATCGTGCAATGTTTAATTTAGATGGCACATTAACAACTATTGGCGGCATAGAAAACTACATCCTTAACCTGACGGAAGTATTATCTCTACAGGGATGGAAGTGTCATTTAGTGCAGCCAGCCAAAGAGCCATTTATGTTCGAAACTTTACATGTCAATGTTCATGGAGTTAGTACAGGTTTTTTTCGTGGCAACCTAAAGAAATTTGCACTCGCTAAATGGGTACAAATAAATGCAGATAAGAAAAAAGATATTATCATTTACGCAACAGACTCATACGCTGTAAACCTGAGTGGATACAAACAAATAGCTATTCAACACGGAATATCTTGGGATAAACCGAGAAAAACTAACAATTCATTTATTCAGTTTACATCCTCACTATTAAACCACTGTAAGTACTTATCTTACATAAAAAATAACTCTACCTTGGTATGCGTAGACCACAACTTCATAAATTGGTATCGCACGTGGTTTAATGTTGGGAATAAAAAAGTAAAAATAATATACAATTTTTATAATGAAAAAATCAGTAACTCTGACTTTGAAAAAAAATGGAATAATAATAGTGAAATTAAAATAATTATCGCCAGGCGCTTTGTTGACTACCGAGGGATAGAGCTAATTGCACCAATCATAAAAAGATTATTACCTCAACACAATATTCAAGTCAGCTTTGCAGGTGATGGTCCCTTAAAACCATATTTAGAATCATTATTTGCCAATGACTCTAACGTAGATATAATGCAATATGGTCCAGATGACAGTTTTAAAGTACATAAAGAACATCATATCGCTATTATTCCTACTTTAGGATCAGAAGGTACATCACTCTCAATGATAGAAGCTATGGCCGCAGGTTGTATGGTACTGAGTTCCAACATTGGCGGACTATCAAATCTAATTATTGATGGATACAATGGCTCATTAGTAATGCCAACTTCGCAAGATATGGAACAAGCACTTTCAAGCGCTCTCAATAATGTTGATTTATGTAAAAATCTTGCTAAAAATGGTTTAAACTCTATTACACTTCCATGTGCTAAAGATACTTGGAGTAAAGGCTGGATTGACGTAATCAATAATCAATAATCAATAATCAATAATCACAACTTACATAAGTTTTAAAAATGTGATTAGGAAGTAGAATAGAGCTACATGGTTGACTTTAATCATGTAGTGGCTATATATTATACTTTCAATATTTTATGTATTTTTGACTTAAAACGTCTAAACGCAACGTTGAAATCTTTTCGCCATTTAGCTATATCAGCTTTATAACGAATTCCCCGATGGTAACCTATGTGTCTCACACTTCCCTCGGGAAAAATTGCAGCTTTAAAGCCTAGTTCATAATACTTATTACCCACTCCACCTTCACTTGTATATTGTGCAATCGGCGCAATCAACTGATAATCCGCTAAACGCCTTAAGCCTGGATTTAACGTAAAGCCATGCCAATAGACGCCATGAAGCAAATCATTTTGATGCATAACCCGATACGTCAATGAAGCATCATTTTTACAAAAGTACAACTCAGGAAGCACTGTATGGCTATTAGTATCATTAGTTTCACGCAACCAGACTGTTACTATTTTGTCATCTGAAAGTAAAACCTCGAACGATTTTTCGATAAAGCCTTCGCGATAGAACTCCCAATCATCCTCACAATGAAATATATAGTCAGAAGTTACCAAAGAATAGGCTCTATCGATACTTTTCATTTGCCCTAACTGCGGTTCATTGTGAACCATAACAAATTCAATTCCCTTGAACTTTGCCAGCGTGTTCTCAAGTTTTTCGCGATTATGGCTATCTTCTATCACAATATATTGTGATATAGGATAGGTATTATATTTTAAAAAGCTTTCAATTGTTTTTTCGAGTAAGTCAAAACGATTACAACTCGTGACAACCAGTGAAACAGTGTTATTACTCATAACAAGACCCATTATAAATTAAAATTTCTTTAAACGCCTCGTAACACATTCATCTAAATCAATACCATTTAAATCCTGAAAAAGCTGATTTAAGCGCGCAATTCTTAATGGTGGATTTCTTTTAAATAAAGCGTAAATGATGACATTGAAAATTTTCTGTGTTCGCAACCAATACTCAATAGAGTTATGATACTTACATAGATTATTTATAGAATCTTCACTAATAAAATCTTCGAAGCCAACAACATCAGAATTTGAAACAAATTGCTTTACAATCTCATTACGCTTCTGGGGTTCCAAATTTAAAAAACCATAACCACTTTTTAAATGTTTAAGATGAAAATACATAACCCCCATATATTTCTTTTCATATTTACTATCCAAGAACTTAAATGCTTCAACATTTTTTTCTTGAGAAAAATAAATTTTAGAAGAAACAGGGAAGTACATATGATCCCCTGTACCAACGAGAGGTTCTCTTTTATAAACTCCTAACTTGTTGTTCACATCAAATGCTAGATTAACACCTGAGAATGTATATACTTTCTTAACGTTAGAAGCAATATCGTTACGAATCCTGCTAATTACTGGTTTAAGATTACGATCAATTGCAATATGATCATCATCTAACTTTGTTGCTATATTATAGCTGGTTTTTGAAAGGGTATAATTGTAAAAGTTTGCCAAACTATGAACATCATAGGTTGTACAGCTATTATGTGCATCTGAGAATATAGGATGAACTTTAGGTAAATATTCAAAAACTTTTATTTTTTCAGGATATTTTTCTTTCAAATCATTTAATATTTCAGCAGTATTATCAGTGCAATCATTATAACAGGCAATAATTTCATCATAGTAAGGAATATGGGTCTCAATACTAGATCTCAGAAGTTCGGCACCATTCTTTATTCGCAGAATAGCACTTATTCCAGGTTTTCTCGGCTCATCAAGTTTGGCGAGATCTACTTTAAACTCATCATAATTCAATACTTTTCCATCAAATCCCATAATATGTGCGTCCCTAATTCTATAAATGCAAAAAGCTAAAACGTGACTCTTCTAGCAACTATTTAACCCATAGCCTTAGTTGTTTTATCGCAATATCCAATCCATTCAAATGTTTGCTTCGTGCCAATTTAGTACAAAGATGCATCATTTGTTCTTGAGATAACAGTTTTGCAAGGTTATTTTTCATTGGCTCCAATGCTGTATCGCAACTCAAAACCAACTCTTGAGCCACACAAGCTGTAATCCTTAGCGGCTGATCCTTCGATACAGGAACTGCTAATGTTGGTTTGTGCAGCGCTATCGCTTGTAATAAAGTATCCCCACCGCTCAATACGGCAGCTTTAGCCGCGGCCAACATATTAATAAATTGCTGATTATTCAATTGGGGAATAACAACTACTCCCTCAAGCTCAGGCAGAAGATTTGGATAATTCGGGCCGAAAACCATGACACTTAAAATACCAGATGCTTTATAACTTTCACTGGCAGCCTTAGCAAAAATATCTGCGGCTAGTTCACCATTCACCCTGTGACCACCAGAACCCGCATTGAATAATACAAACTCATTTTGCGTTAGCTGATATTGCGCTAATAATGCTGATTGGGTAATTGTATCTGGCTGGGTAAAGACAGGACCAATATTCAAAGGCTCAGGTCTATTAATTAGCTTCAGCTTAAGGCGATCTAACCAACTAATAGGGCCAATCACAAATTCTGGTTGCACGACCCAATGACAATCCGTCACTAAAGCGCGGCCAATTTTCATTCCACGACTACGCTTACGCTTATGCTGACTGATAAAGATTACCTTTGCACCGAGTTTATGGGCATGGACTAACTGCGATTTACGACCTGATGCGTCAAACAATACTATATCAGGCAGGAAATCAGACATGATTTGGTTAACCGCCTTGACTTGTTTAGTCGGCGTATCTTCGAGTAGCTCAGCAGGATAAGGGCACTGAGTCGCATAGGGAGCTTGTTGACTCAAAATAAACTTTATCTCGGCATTCGGCCAAGTTCTCTTCACCTCATCGGCAATGATCATTGAGCGCATATACTCACCTATGCCCTCAGCCGATGAGACTGGGATAAACAAGAACTTAGGGGCTTTTTGAGGAGCCATAATTAACCTTTAATCCAAATAAATTTATTCTGAAGCTTTAGTGTCATGCGCCACCAGCTCAAACTTCTCAATCACAGCGTCAACACTGATCAATGACATTAGATGCTCGCCTTTAGCGCGAGTTCCCCACTTAATTTGTCCACTATGTTGCGATCTCATGGCCTTATCATAGGCACTCACCACATATTGCTGCGATAGGTAAGGACCTGTGCGCCCAGGATTGGAATGGGCATATAAACCGATCACCGGAGTACCTTGGGTCACCGCCATATGCGCAGGGCCCGTATCAGGCGCTAACACTAAACTGGCGCGTTTTAGCAGCGCCAATAATTGCGTCAGACTGGTTTTGCCCACTAAATTATCGATTTTAGAGGGACAAGCCTGCAAAATTTGCTCTGCTAAATCCTTCTCAAGTTGAGTTGGGCCACCGCAAAGCATGACTCTAAATCCTTTCGCAATCGCATGGATCGCAACGGCGGCATAGCGCTCTGGTAACCAGTTACGTTCAGCCTTACTGGCTGCAGCGCAAATGATAAAGACTTTTTCATTGTCTTTAATCTGCGTCTGGGCAAATTCAGTATCCGCAATTGGCACAGGAATATGCCATTGAGGAGTAAGATCGTTAACGCCAATCACCTTAGCGAATCCCATAAATCCTTCGAGCACATGGGGATTTGCCAAGGGCTCCACCCTGTGATTTGTCACTAGCCACTGACCTTCTTTAGCGCGGGCACGATCAAAGCCTATGCGCACCTTTGCCGAAATGGCTAATGAAGCCAAGGTAGCACGTAGCGCAACCTGCATATGCAGCAGCACGTCAAAACGTCGGCCTTTTAAGGCCTTACGCAAATTAAAATAGCTGCGCCATCCTTGAGATTTATCGAAAATAACAAACTCAATGCCGGGTAAATGCTTCAACAATTGATATTCGAGTTTACCGATCACCCATGTGATTTTGAGCTCGGGGTATTGCCGCTGAATCGCCTGCACCATAGCCACGGCATGACAGACGTCACCGATAGCGGATAAGCGAAGCAAACAAAGAGAATTCATGGTATTGGGATTTAAACTCATTGGGATTGAAGCTAAAAGCTCTTAAGGTTATTTGGCGCAAGCTAAGGATCTTAATGTAGAATGGCCCTAGGTGCCACGCTTAAGTCAACAAATCTCCGATGAATGCTCAGATACAGCTCATAAAAACCGCCCAAGGTCACATGGCAGTTTGCCAAGATACGCCAACAGATATCGATCCCGCGTGGTTCTCGGTGGATTTTTGGCGGGCTAAAAATGCTGTCGTAGGTTCATCCAAAGGCCGCTACACCACTTGGTTTGTGGCATTTGAGCACAGTCATTGGGTATTGCGTCATTACTGGCGTGGCGGCTTAATGGAGAAATTCAGCAAAGATGCTTACGTTTATACTGGCCTCGAAAATACCCGCGCCATGGGTGAGTTACGCTTATTAGACATTTTGTATCGCGAAGATTTTGCTGTACCTAAACCGATTGCCGCCAACATAGTGCGCGATGGATTATTTTACCGCGCCGATATCATTATCGAACGGGTCGAAGGCGCCGAAGATTTAGTCGCTAAACTCGGCAAAGGGGTCATGAGCACTGAGCAATGGCAAGCATTGGGAGCAACTATCGCCCAATTCCACCAGCGTGGTGTGTACCACGCCGACCTTAATGCCAAGAATATTCTGTTCCAGCCCGCGCAAACTGAACCCTTAACGCCAGAACGGTTTTATCTTATCGATTTCGACCGCGGCGAGTTAAAAACACCGAGCCCGCAATGGCAGCAATCGAATCTAGACAGACTTTTACGTTCCTTCAATAAAGAACAAGGCAAGTTACCAAACCTTGCCTTCACCGCTGATAACTGGTCATCACTTATGCAGGGCTATCAAGCGGCGATGCAAAGCGCCTGAACCACTAAAAAAATTATCCAGTTAAATTAAGCGGTTATTAAATATTGCGCGAGAAGAAATTGTCGTTGCAAGGCACCACGATTTGCCTCAACCACAGCCAATCCCGCGTTCACCGCCTGCAGGCGTAACTCAGGTTTAGCAAAATACTCAATCAAGTTAGCGGCAAGTTCATCCGCCGATGCGACAACCTTTAACCCACCAGCATCCGCCAACATCTGCGTAATTTGAGCAAAATCCCAATGGTTCGGTCCCACCATAACAGGCACGCCCATAGCAACAGGCTCCAAGGGATTATGACCACCGTTAGTGATCAGCGTACCACCGACAAAGGCTTGATCCGCCGCGCCATAAAAGGTCAGAAGTTCACCCATGGTATCGCCCACTAGCACTTGTGTCGTGGCCGCCACAGGAAAATTACCGCTGCGGCGAACAGATTCAAAACCTTGGCTGGCAACAAACTCAGCAACAGCAGAAAACTGCTCAGGATGACGCGGTGCAATAATCAGCAAGGCATCGGGCCACTGAGCCAATAATTGCCTATGGGCGGTGAGCATGGCGTCAAATTCTCCAGGATGCACACTGCCTGCGACCCAAATCGGCGAGGTTTCACGCCCCCAAGTCTGACGCAACAGCTTGGCATTGGCTAAACGCTCAGGCGTAATACTGAGATCAAACTTCAAGCTACCGCATACTGTCACTCTATCTGGCGATACACCTAACTCGATAAAACGCTGCGCTTCTACTTGAGTCTGCACCGCAATAACATCGAGTCGTTGCAACATAGGTCGACTGAGTTTAGGGCGCTTAGCATATTGCGCCACCGACTTGGCCGACAGACGTGCATTAGCCAACATCAAGCGCACACCTCGCTTGGCCGCTAAGGCAACCAAGTTAGGCCACAGTTCAGTTTCCATAATGATGCAAGATTTAGGTGAAACTTGGCGCAAGAAACGCCCCACACACCAAGGTAAGTCAAAGGGTAAATAACAATGTTGCACTGAGTCACCAAAGGCTTTGCGCACTTCGGCAGACCCTGTTGGGCTGGTTGTGGTAACCGTAATGCTTAGCTCAGGGTGTGATTGCATAATCAAACGGATCAATGGGATTGCCGCGAGCGTTTCACCCATAGACACAGAATGGACCAGTACATCCGTCGATTTAAGTCGGGTTAATCCAAAACGTTCCCCCCAACGACCGCGGTAATCAGGGCTTTTAATAGCACGAAATGCTAAATAGACGATTAGCAAAGGGGATAATAAATATAAGATCGTGGAATAGAGAAAACGATTCATTAAAAACGTACTTATGAGTTTTGCCTGATGAATAGCGGCAATGTTAGCATATGCACCAAATTAGAGATAATTTACCAGCAGTATGGCGGTCGTTGGTTAACTCTATCTATGATGTGGCGTTCACTAGCAATTTGGATAACTTATGAAAACCCGCGACAAAATAATCTATGCCAGTCTTGAACTGTTCAACGAGCATGGCGAAAGAAACATCACCACCAATCACATTGCCGCTCACTTAAATATGAGTCCCGGGAATCTTTATTACCATTTTCGCAATAAAGAAGACATTATCCGCTGTATTTTCAGTCTATATGAGAATCATCTCGAATCGGGTTTCCAACCCTATGAAGATAAGCAAGTGGATGTAGAACTGTTAATCGGCTACTTCGATGCTATGTTCTATACCTTGTGGCAATTCCGCTTTATGTACGCCAATCTTGCGGATATTCTCGCCCGCGATGAAGAACTAAAAAAACGCTATTTGCACGCACAGCAGCAAGTCTTAACGCGTTCAAGCCATGTGCTGCATAAACTCACACAAGATGGATTTCTGTGTGTCGATGCTGACAAAATCACGCCACTGGCGGATACCATTAAGATGATCGTCAGCTTTTGGATTGGTTATCAACTCACGCAATCCAGCACGTCCACCATTACTAAAGCGACACTTTATGAAGGCGTTTTAAGGGTGCTGATGATTTTCAAAGCCTATGCAACCCCGACTTCCGTTGCGACTTTTACTCGCCTAGAGCAACATTACCACGCGCTAGCGAGTCAAGAATCTCTATAACGTCATCCCAAACACCTATGTTGGGAACTCGCATTCGGAACTAAACTCAAAGCAATTATAGTACTGAGTGCGAACCCGTTTTCGCTCTACAACGCTTAAAAGAATACTCAGTCAAACAGTGGCAAACTTATGTTGCACATTAGTTTTTATAATGTAAAAACCACTTTAGCCCTAAACTAGTTTATCTTGCGAACCTGCATGAAAAAAAGGCTGTAGGCCGATTAGGTTTAGAGTTAGAATGCCGCCACTCCCAAAATCAGAATAAAGTTAACTAAGGAGATATCAGGTGGCCTCTACCTCATTCTACGCACAGATTAATCAACAGCTTGCAGACATCAAAGCCGAAGGCTTATATAAAAGCGAGCGTGTTATTGCCTCACCGCAACAAACTGCCATTCAAGTTAATCACCAAGAAGTTGTTAACTTTTGCGCGAATAATTACCTAGGCCTAGCGAATCACCCAGAGCTAATCAAAGCCGCCCAACAGGGCTTAGACAGCCACGGCTTTGGTATGGCATCAGTACGTTTTATTTGCGGTACCCAAGACATACATAAAAAGCTAGAAGCTAGCCTGAGCGAATTCCTCGGCACTGAAGACACCATTCTGTACTCTTCATGTTTTGATGCGAACGCAGGTCTATTCGAAACCTTGTTAGATGCAGAAGACGCCATCATTTCTGATGCGTTAAACCATGCTTCTATCATCGACGGTGTACGTTTATGTAAAGCAAAGCGTTTCCGTTATGCCAACAACGATATGGCCGATTTAGAAACTCAGTTGATCGCCGCGAAAGAAGCGGGCGCCCGTAATATCTTGATCGCCACCGATGGCGTATTCTCGATGGACGGCGTGATTGCTAACCTGCAAGGCGTATGTGATTTAGCCGATAAATACAGCGCACTGGTGATGGTCGATGACTCTCACGCGGTAGGCTTTATTGGCGCAAACGGCCGTGGAACCCACGAATATTGCAATGTGATGGACAGAGTGGACATCATCACCGGCACCTTAGGCAAAGCCTTAGGCGGCGCATCGGGCGGTTTCACTTCGGGTAAAAAAGAAGTCATCGACTGGTTACGCCAGCGTTCACGTCCTTACCTGTTCTCTAACTCATTAGCGCCGTCAATCGTGACTGCATCTATCCATGTGTTAGAAATGCTCAAATCAGGCCAAGCCCTGCGCGAAGCCGTATGGGAAAACAGCCGTTATTTCCGTGAGCAAATGTCAGCAGCAGGCTTTACTTTGGGCGGCGCCGACCACGCGATTATCCCAGTGATGATTGGTGATGCGAAACTGGCGGGCGACTTTGCTAACCGCTTATTAGCAGAACATATTTATGTTATTGGCTTCTCGTTCCCAGTCGTTCCTAAGGGACAAGCCCGTATCCGTACGCAAATGTCAGCGGCACATACCCGTGAGCAACTCGACAAAGCGATCACCGCCTTTACCCGTATTGCCAAAGAAATGGGCATTATTTAGGACTTAAGACAATGAAAGCACTAAGCAAGTTAAAAGCCGAAAAAGGTATTTGGTTAGTCGATGCGCCTAAGCCAGTGATGGGCCACAACGATCTGCTGATCAAAATTAAAAAAACTGCGATTTGTGGCACCGACATGCACATCTACAACTGGGACGAATGGTCACAAAAAACCATTCCAGTCCCCATGGTTGTTGGTCATGAATATGTCGGCGAAGTGGTTGATATCGGCCAAGAAGTTCGTGGTTTTAAGATTGGAGACCGCGTGTCTGGCGAAGGTCATATTACCTGTGGCCACTGCCGTAACTGCCGCGCAGGCCGCACCCATTTATGCCGTAACACCTCTGGCGTGGGTGTCAATCGTGAAGGTTCATTTGCAGAATACTTAGTTATCCCCGCCTTTAACGCCTTTAAAATCCCTGATGATATCAGCGATGATTTAGCCTCAATCTTTGACCCGTTTGGTAACGCTGTGCACACAGCATTATCCTTCGATTTAGTCGGTGAAGACGTGTTGATCACAGGCGCAGGTCCCATCGGCATCATGGCGGCAGCAGTATGTCGTCACGTAGGTGCGCGCCATGTGGTGATCACCGACGTCAACGAATACCGCTTAGAACTGGCCCGTAAAATGGGCGCCACGCGCGCTGTGAACGTGTCAAAAGAAAACCTAAAAGACGTGATGAAAGAACTGGGCATGACCGAAGGTTTCGACGTTGGATTAGAAATGTCTGGCGTACCCTCAGCCTTCCACGCCATGTTAGATACCATGAACCACGGCGGCAAAGTCGCTATGCTCGGTATTCCTAGTGGTGAAATGGCCATCGACTGGAGCAAAGTGATCTTCAAAGGTTTGGTCATTAAAGGCATCTACGGCCGTGAAATGTTCGAAACTTGGTACAAGATGGCAAGTCTTATCCAATCAGGCTTAGATATTTCACCTATCATCACTCACCACTTCAAGATTGATGATTTCCAACAAGGTTTCGACGCTATGGGCTCGGGCCAATCGGGTAAAGTGATCCTCAGCTGGGATTAATCCTCCAGAGCATTACCTAGATAGGGGCTGTACACTCGCAGCCCCTTGTTGCACACTTATCCCATCTTGATTTCCATCTCTTAGCTTTGTCAGGTTTTATTATGTCTTCCTTTAAACACTTAAGTGTTAATCAATTGCTGCAAATGACCGAAGCACAGCCAGTGCAAATCGTCGATATCCGCGATGGCAATAGCTTCACCAACGGCCATATTGCAGGTGCAACTAACCTGAATAACGAAAACCTAGCGCAATTTATTAGCCAAGCCGATATGGATAGCCCACTGGTGGTGGTTTGTTATCACGGCATGAGCAGCCAAAATGCGGCGCAATATTTATGCGAACAAGGTTTTGATGACGTTTACAGCCTAGACGGCGGCTATAGCGCTTGGCATGAGGCGAATGCATGATAGAAATTGGCAGACTCCCCAACAGCAGAGCCGCACAGGCATTTGTCGATTACCTCAAAGGGGAAGACATTGACTGCCAAATTGAGCCACTGGTTCAGGGTGTCGCCATTCTGGTTATCCATGACAAAGATGTGGAGCAAGCACGCAAAGAGTTTACCCACTTTATTGCTCACCCATACGACAATAAATATCTGCAAGCCTCATGGGAACACGGCGATACCCAAACCAAACTCGATTATGGTGCCCCTTCGCTGCAGTTGTTCACCCAATTTATTACTGGCGCAGGCCCAGTCACGCTGATCGTATTTGCGGCTTGCGTACTCATTTTTGCAGCGATGAACTTAGGATTCGCCAACCAAACCTACGAAGCACTGTCCTATTTTGGGGCAGTACCTCATTCAGAGTTCAGCCAGTTCTGGCGTGTTTTTACACCGAGCCTGCTGCATTTTTCAGCCATGCACGTCATCTTTAATTTGCTCTGGTGGTGGTATTTAGGCGGTAAAATCGAAACCCGTATTGGTACTGCACCATTACTCATCCTGCTGTTTGTCGCAGGAACACTGCCAAACGTTATCCAATATTATGTCGGTGGACCTAACTTTGGCGGGCTGTCCGGCGTTGTGTATGCAGTGGTAGGTTACACTTGGATTATGGGTATACGTAAACCCGCAGCTGGAATAGATTTCCCACCATCATATATGGGCTTTATGATGATATGGTTGGCATTGGGATTCACAGATATTCTAGGGGTTTCGGTTGCTAACGGCGCCCACATTGGCGGCTTACTCATAGGGTTAGCCCAAGGTTTATTTGATAGCCGCAAATCCTCGATCTCAATTTAATATAGTGAACCAAGATAAATCCTGAAATTTATCTTGGTTCAATGACTCGCTTCACTCTTCTACAAACAGCTCAAACTAACTCTGATCAGTCATTTCTAGTAGCTTAACGACTAGCTTCTCGATGCCTGAATGCGCTTCAGCAATATTACCAGCCAACATATAAGCGGGAGTGCTGACAATCCGATTTGCTTCATCCACGACTATCTCATGTACTGTCGCAACTTGATGCTCACCGCCCATCAAATTAAACGCTGCGACAGTATCGCTATCATTACCAATAGTGCCTTTTACACCCTGGGGATATAAACGCGGGATCATCATAGGAGCAATACAGATAAAACCAACGGGCTTTTTCGCCAGAATGAACTCATTGATAAAATCAGTCACCAGCGGTTCCACTTCACACTCACTGCCATTCGTCGCAAAGTTACACAGATTTTTCGCCGCACCAAAGCCACCGGGAATGATCAAGGCATCAAATTCGGCGATATCTAATTCTGTGGTCGCTTTGACTTCGCCACGGGCGATACGCGCCGACTCCACCAGCACGTTACGACTTGCAGCAGCATCGACCTCGCCAGTGAGATGATCTACCACATGCATCTGTTTGATATCAGGTGCAAAACACTGGTAGTGAGCCCCTGATCGGGATAAGCATAAAAGCGTTAAAACCGATTCATGTATCTCAGTTCCATCGAAAACACCACATCCACTCAGTAACACTGCGACTTTTTTCATTAAAAATATCCTTCTTATGTCATTAAGTTTTAACAAACCATAAACAAACTAGTTGATCTGATTAAAAATCGTGCTAACTTAATTCGTCGAATCTGACGAGTGCCGAAAATTAAGCCAATCCTTAGATGTATTTTACGGAGTCAATAAAAAATCCACAAATTGGGAAGATTTTTTAAGAAACAGTATTGAACTCACACAAATCTTTTATAAACATAAAAAACAACAACTTAAAAAAATCGCACTAAGCCGTAATCATCGCCATTATTCTCAGTTGACTTTTTCACTCACAGACTTATCCACAGGCTGGGAGTCATTTTGCCATGGCTGAAATAGTGCTTCTGTGGCATGCTTAGCGCCATCTAAGTCATCGATAAACGAAAAATACCTATGCCAACCGTCGCTAAAAACCCACTTGTGCTTGTGGATGGATCTTCTTATTTGTATCGCGCTTATTATGCGCCTCCTCACCTAACAAACTCAAAGGGCGAAGCAACCGGTGCCGTTTATGGCGTAGTGAATATGTTACGCAGCTTGTTGACCCGTTATCAACCAAGCCATATCGCAGTCGTGTTCGATGCCAAGGGAAAAACCTTCCGCAATGACATGTACAGCGAATACAAAGCACAGCGCCCACCTATGCCTGATGATCTACGTTCGCAAATCGAACCCTTGCATCGCATTATTCGCGCACTAGGTTTACCACTGATTTCAATTTCCGGCGTCGAAGCCGATGACGTGATCGGTACTATTGCCCGCCAAGCCAGCTTAGAAAACCGTGCCGTACTTATCAGCACAGGCGATAAAGACATGGCGCAATTAGTGGATGAGAACGTTACGCTCATCAACACCATGACAGACACCATAATGGGCCCAGAAGAAGTCGTCACCAAATTTGGTGTCGGTCCAGACCGTATCATAGATTTACTCGCACTGATGGGCGACAAGGCCGACAACATTCCAGGCTTACCCGGCGTAGGAGAGAAAACGGCGCTCGCGATGCTCACGGGAGCCGGCAGTGTGAGTAACTTATTAGCGGAGCCCGAAAAAGTCGCCGAGCTCGGCTTTAGAGGTTCTAAAACTATGGCGGCAAAGATCATTGAAAATGCCGACATGCTCAAGCTTTCTTACGAACTCGCCACCATCAAAACCGATGTCGAACTTGAGCAAGATTGGCACGAACTTACCATCATGCCAGCAGACAAAGATGAACTGATAAAATGCTACGGCGAGATGGAGTTTAAACGTTGGTTAGCCGAAGTCTTAGATAATAAAATGACGGCAAATACCTCAATTGATGCGGCATCCACAGAAACACAAGAAGACTCATCTCCAGTCGAAGCGATTGAAACACAGTACGACTGCATTCTCACCGAAGCCGAATTAGACACTTGGATTGCTAAGCTTAAACAAGCCGACTTAATGGCAGTCGATACTGAGACCACCAGCTTAGATTACATGGTGGCCGAATTAGTCGGGATTTCCTTCGCCGTTGAGACAGGAAAAGCCGCTTATCTTCCTTTGACCCACGATTACGTTGGTGCACCGACTCAAATCGATAAAACTGTGGCGTTAGAAAAACTGCGTCCACTGCTTGAGGATCCAAAGATCAAGAAAGTCGGTCAAAATCTTAAGTACGACATCAGTATCTTAGCCAATGCAGGGATCAAACTACAGGGCGTCGCTTTCGACACTATGCTCGAATCCTATGTTTTCAACTCAGTGGCTTCGCGCCATGATATGGATGGTTTAGCGCTCAAGTACTTAGGCCATAAGAATATCAGCTTTGAAGAAATCGCCGGTAAAGGTGCAAAACAGCTGACCTTCAACCAAATCCCGCTAGAAACGGCTGCACCTTATGCGGCCGAAGATGCCGACATCACACTGCGTTTACACCAACATTTATGGCCAAGACTCGAGAAAGAAGCAGAACTTGCCGCCATGTTTACCGAAGTCGAATTACCACTAATCCAAGTGTTGTCGGACATTGAACGTCAAGGGGTATTAATCGACAGTATGTTACTCGGCCAACAGAGCGATGAGCTGGCGCGTAAAATCGATACCTTAGAAGAAAAAGCCTACGACATTGCCGGTGAAAAATTCAATCTTGGTTCACCTAAGCAGCTGCAAGTCTTGTTTTATGAAAAGCTAGGTTACCCGATCACCAAAAAGACCCCAAAGGGCGCGCCATCGACCGCGGAAGAAGTATTAGTCGAATTAGCCTTAGATTTCCCACTGCCAAAGGTGATCCTCGAGCATCGAAGTCTATCTAAGTTAAAGAGCACTTACACCGATAAACTGCCACTGATGGTCAACGCCAAAACGGGTCGCGTACACACTAGCTATCATCAAGCTAATGCGGCAACAGGTCGCTTATCGTCAAGCGAACCTAACCTACAGAATATTCCGATTCGCACAGAAGAAGGTCGCCGTATTCGCCAAGCCTTTATCGCCCCAGCAGGCCGTAAAATTTTGGCCGCCGACTACTCGCAAATCGAACTGCGGATCATGGCCCATTTATCCCAAGATGCAGGCTTACTCAAAGCCTTCGCCGAGGGGAAAGACATTCATAGAGCCACTGCTGCAGAAGTATTTGGTACCGACTTTGATGAAGTAACCACAGAACAACGCCGCCGTGCCAAAGCGGTTAACTTCGGCTTAATTTATGGCATGTCAGCCTTTGGTTTGGCGCGTCAGCTTGATATCCCACGCCATGAAGCACAAACCTATATCGATACCTACTTTGCCCGTTATCCTGGCGTATTACGTTATATGGAAGAAACGCGGGCGGGTGCTGCTGACTTAGGTTATGTGTCGACTCTGTTTGGTCGTCGCCTCTACTTGCCCGAAATCCGTGATCGTAATGCGATGCGCCGCCAAGGTGCTGAACGTGCTGCGATTAACGCGCCAATGCAAGGTACGGCTGCCGACATAATCAAAAAGGCCATGATCAATATTGCCCAGTGGATCAAAACAGAAACCCAAGGCGAAATCACTATGATCATGCAGGTTCACGATGAATTAGTGTTTGAAGTCGATGCGGATAAAGCAGAGGCACTTAAAAAGACAATCTGCACCTTGATGGCGCAAGCAGCTAATCTCGATGTTGAGCTGCTTGCCGAAGCAGGCATTGGTGATAACTGGGATGAAGCCCACTAATCTCAGTAATATCCAGAAGAACACTATCAATATGATTTAACTGAAAATAAAGCTAATCTGACTTCAATATTTTAAGCTCAGGTTAGCTCTCTCCCGTCTTAAGCACATCAATACTGAGCCCCTTTTATCACTGTGCGCCAATTATTGTTTAACAATACAAATCATATAGTTAAGTTAATAAAAACTGCATCAACAGCACAATGTATGACTCCAACGAAGCAATCTCGACTCCGCACGTATTAGATCGTTAAGTTCAGCGCAACTTAACTACCGACATAATGTATGACTCACAGCCAAACAATCTTTACCTGATACATTTGGCAGTAGAGTTCATCGATACACTGCCACAGCAGATGGATATTAAAAGGTGTGATTTACTCGAATTGAAACTGCATTCAAGTCAGCCATATATGCTCAAGAGTGCCATAACGGTTGTTCTCTCACGCGTACACCAAAATCTTAGGTCAGGATTAGAGTAAAAAATCAAATATAGAATATTGATCACTTTTGTATATAAATTTCGAGTTTCATCTATAAATCAGCCAATTAATCATTTTCAATGAAATTTTAGGATCAATTTGAGATGTTTTTTCACTCACAACCTGAGATCAAGCGCACATAATTACCTCTTTTTTGAAAAAACTGTTTTCCATTTAAAGATAAATAGAGTAATATTCTCTGCGTAGGGTACAGAGGTTAAGATGTTCTATCTTTCAGACCTTTATTTCACTTATAGTGATGAGCCAAATTCTGGCGCCTCAGCAACTTGTTTGCTGAGGCTTTTTTTTGCTCTTTTTTCAGACTTTAAGTAAATTTTAGAGTATTTACTTTAACAAGGGATGAATTGGCTGTATGCTAGTTTCATTGAGAACCATTGAAGCTAATTTGATGGTGCTTGAGTCTTGTTGAATTTAGCTTCTCCCCAAAAGAGCTAATATTTTTGGCCGATGATGATATCATCGGCTATTTTTTTGCCTGGAATTAACGAAGAACCGATGGGAATGAGACTGAACAAAAGAGAATAAATTGCAGTAAAAACAAAGAGGAGGTATACACAGTCAAATTCTACCATGTACACCAAAACAGGCGATATTATTCAGCGTTATTCGCTGCATCTAACTCATCAGTCAACCACTGTGGATGACACCATTCATTAAGAATTGCCAACACTTTAGGCTTACCGGTTCCTTTAAGTGATGAGAAGGGTTCAACTTGCACCCAGTCGCCAAACTCACTTAGTGCGAGACGCACTTCATTTACGGTTTTCATCTTAGCGCTTTGAGCTAATTTGTCTGACTTCGTTAGCAAAGCTAATACCGGAATTTCACTAGCAACTGCCCATTCAATCATCTGCATATCGAGATCTTTTAGTGGATGACGAATATCCATCAAGACAACCACGCCACTTAAACAAGCGCGTTTTTGCAAATATTCACCTAATGCTTGCTGCCATTTATTTTTCAACGCAAGTGGGACTTGTGCAAAACCATAACCAGGCAAGTCAACTAAACGACGCTGAGCATCTAACTCAAATACGTTAATTAGTTGAGTACGGCCCGGTGTTTTACTGGTTCTTGCTAAACTTTTTTGCTCAGTTAATGCATTGAGTGCACTAGACTTTCCGGCATTAGAGCGGCCAGCAAATGCAATCTCAACTCCAACATCGCCGGGCAGATATTGATCCAAATGTGCAATGTCAGGTGCACTGATTAAAAACTTTGCCCTACGAAAATCTATACGAGATTCAGTCACTATTTACTCCGAAATTTTTCTACGCAATACCATAATTTATGAAGAATTACTTACTTTCCCACGTTTTCGTGTAAAATATTACTCCGATCACATTAATCATATTTTACCACGCTTGCGGGTCACCCTAGTAAGCTCAGGATAATAATTTAACCAGAAGTTGGAACGCCATGAAAAAGCTAGCTCTTGCGCTGTCTGTTGTAATTGCCGCCATATCTTCACCTGCGATTGCTGAAGGTAATGCTGAAGCGGGAAAAACGAAAATCATTGTCTGTTCGGCCTGTCACGGTATGGACGGTAACAGTATGATCGATATGTACCCCAAAATTGCGGGCCAACACGCCACTTATCTCCAAAAGCAACTACATGATTTCCGTAGCGCAGCACAAACTGGCGGTAAAGATGGTCGTATGGATCCTATCATGAGTGGCATGGCAATGCCTCTAAGCGATCAGGATATTCTCGACATTAGCGCATATTTTTCTAGCCAAGCAATCCAAGTGGCTGAAGCAAAAGATGTTCCTGAGTTAGGTGCTAAACTTTACAAGGGTGGTGATGTTTCTCGTGGCATTACCGCTTGTATGGCATGTCATGGCCCAGATGGTAAAGGCGCTGAGCTTGCAGGTTTTCCAACGTTGGCAGGCCAACACGCCAACTATATCAAGATCCAGCTGACAAAATTCCGTGAAGCCGGCCGCCATAATGACTTGAATGGCATGATGCAAGATGTGGCTAAAAAACTAAATGATAGCGATATCGACGCGCTATCAAAGTATCTTTCTAGCCTGAAGTAATCTTCGCGAGTGAAAAGAAGGGTGTATTGTCACCCTTTTTTTACACCCCAAAGTTGACGTGGACGTAAACTGCAAAGATTCGTGCTTGACATAGATCACAGATTTCGGTTTAATAAGCCCCGTACCGAGATAAACCCATCTGTTTGTACAAAAAGATTAATAATAACTTACAGGTTTCGGTATAATTAACGTTCAAGATATAAGAATAAAGATACTCAATAACAATAATATACTTAAGACCACTCTCTAATAATAACAAGAGTCGTGATTTCCACTTGAAATCCAGGTCAGCACAATTTTGTAAGGGATGGCCGATAACGCCAATTTGCTTCTAGCAAAACACCTTACACTAAGGGTAACTTGCCCCATCAGGACATAGTTTACATGATGTAAACTGTAGCAAAGGAAGCGATAAGCTTAGGATGCACTGGCTGGATGCTTGTTATCACAGGAAGGTACTTAAGTAACATGGATGGTTAACTCGACGTCAATGATGACGATGCTTTAAAAGATGTGTCGCGAGACCATCTACGGAAACTGTAGTCAGGATGGCGACAGAAAAAAATAAAGTGTCTGGAAGACCATTAACAAAAATAATGCAGGGAAAGCAGTAAAAAAAAGAAGGATACCGACCGGGAAAGTCGCATAGCAAGTATGGATACTTGGAATCAGGATAAGGTGCTAAAGCACCCTTTGTAAGGCGGCAGTTTAACTGCCGCCTTTTTTCTTTTGTAACACCCCATTAGTAGTGTCTAAAATGTGCACTCAACCAATATAATTGGTACAATCAAAGCCTTAATAACCACTTCAGCAGACTCAATGCCCAGATGCCCTCTTTGTCATAACAGTCAGACACGACTCCTTCATCAAGATAAAAAGCGGAGTTTTTATGTTTGCAAGACATGTGAGTTAACCTTTGCGGATGCTAATAGCCATTTACCCCCCGCGGCAGAGAAGCAAAGATACGGTCGTTCACGCATAGCGTCGAAGCAAAAACAGTTATCGCAATTTATTTTGCCGCTGTTAGCGCAATTAGAGCAGCAACAAGCGGGCAGTTTATTAGGATTGAATTTTGGCCGCATACTCGATGATGAGAGCCTGACGACCATAGAAAATGCGGGCCACAAGTTAAATCAATATGATCCCTTTTTTGCCCCGAATCATGACGTGTTAAAGCTAGAGTATGATTTTATCTGCTGTTATCGGGTGTTTGAGCATTTTCAAAACCCTATAAAAGAGTGGACTTTGCTCTCTCGGCTACTGCATTCTGGTGGTTGGTTAGCGATAAGCACACCATTACTAACTGAATTAGATGGTTTTTCTAAGTGGCATTATAAGAACAACCTCACCCATGTGAGCTTTTATCAGCGACAAACCTTCGAGTACCTCGCAAACAATAGCGATTTTGAACTATTATTTGCCGCAAAGGACCTCGTTTTGATGCAAAAAACATCATAATCTGGTATAACACTCGGCCTAATTTCGCACCTTGTAGACAAGCTCACCCTTAGTCTGCAAGGCCATACGTTGTAAATAATTGAGAAGACCATGTCTCGTAGCAAGAAAACACGCAAGGGCGGCGAGAACAGCCCTAAGTTACAGCCAAGAGTGAAGAAGCAAGATCGCGCTGTAGCGACTGGCAAACGTAAAGATTCTGGCAATAAATCAGGTAGTCGTCATAACGAAAGCTTAATTTTAGCGCAAGCGCCGCAACAGCAGGCCGCTAAGAAAAAAGACCCGCGTCATGGCAGTAAAAAGCCTGTGGCTTTAGCAATTCCTGCGGCAGTGGTAACAGATAAAGCCGCTCAGCCAAAAGTGAAACAAGCTAAGCTGACTGACGAGCAAAAACTGCTGAAATTGGAAGAAGATCCAAGACTAAATCAGCTGTTAGATATGCTTGAAGAAGGCCGCGACCTCAACGAGGTTGACCAAAAGTGGTTAGATCAACAGCTAAATAAAATTGAAGCTCTGATGATTAAACTGGGCATTACCGACGATATGGATGATGACACACCTTCATCACCTGCTAAGTCTTTATCTGACGATGAGTTGTTCGACAAATTCGAATCAGGCGCTGACTTACTAAAAGATTATCAAGACAAGTTCTAACCTCTCAGTGCTAAGGCATAGGGAACTCAGTTTTTAGCTGTGGCTCCTTATGCCATTCATATAAGGAGTCTCTGTGTCTACGGCTATCATTATTCTCGGTTTTATCATCATAGTAGCGCTAAGTAGCTACGCCACCTTCTTAATCCTAAAACTCAAGCAGCAAAAAAAGCGTCAGCAGACTGAACAAGCCGAGCGCGAAGTGACTGCGAACGCAAAACGTGCCCAAGTTTTAGATGATATCCGCTATATCGCCACCGCTATGATTGAAGACCGCTGTGAGATCTCTGAAGGCGTGGTCAGGATTGGGCGATTATTTGAAATCCTGTCATTAAGTGAGCGCGTGGCTCCTGATTACCCTTCATTATTCAAACACTTTGAGCTAATTAAAGATCATCCCATCATGGATGCTCGCCAAGCCTTGCCTAAGCAAGAAAGGATGAAGTTAGACTTGATCAGAATGAAGTCCGAAGCCGCATTAGAGCAAGGTATTAGTGATGATGCGAAAAAGCTGGCGGATTACCAAGCCAAAGCGATGCATTAAACCCGCTCATTGTTATACCTCAAGACCACTTATTATTGTGGTTTTGAGGTCATCTCGATAAAACCCGTACTAATCTTACCCTCCTTACTCCCGTGAGCCTGCGCACAAAACCGCCAAATATCGACAGACAAGCGTACTTTTTTGATAGATATTGCGTAACTTCTAAAAAGACAGACGTCATTTTTACAACCTAGATCAAGGTTATTTACTTAAGAACCTTGCATACTTCGCTTGTTGCTAATTTACCCACGGAGGACACGCCTTGAAGCAGCCCACTCAGATTAGCTGGGATCAGTCGATGATCGAAAAATATAACTACAGCGGTCCCCGTTATACCTCTTACCCAACGGCATTAGAGTTCGATGACACATTCACCGAACAAAACCTGCTGACGGCCATTGAAAATAGCAAAAGCGATAAACTGTCGCTGTATATTCATATCCCGTTCTGCGCCAAGCTTTGTTATTACTGCGGCTGTAATAAAGTCATCACCCGCCACCAACACAAAGCCGATCAGTACATTGAATATTTAAGCCAAGAAATTATTAAACGTGCGCCCCTGTTCAAACATTACAGTGTGACCCAAATGCATTGGGGCGGCGGTACACCCACGTTCTTAAATCCAGAGCAGATTCTTAAACTTACGTCATTGATTAAAGCTAACTTTAACTTTGCGGAAGAAGGCGAGTACTCAATTGAAGTCGATCCTCGCGAGATAGAACTGTCAATGCTCGACACGTTGAAAGAAGCGGGCTTTAACCGGATCTCCATCGGTGTACAAGATTTCAATAAAGAAGTGCAAATTGCCGTTAATCGCGAACAAGATGAGCAATTTATCTTCGACTTAATGGCCAAAGCGAAAGCCATGGGTTTTGTGTCGACCAACATAGATTTAATCTATGGTTTGCCACACCAAACGCCAGAAACTTTTGCCGACACTATGCAGCGCGTTTTAGATTTATCGCCTGACCGTCTGTCGGTATTTAACTATGCTCACTTACCTGCGCGCTTTGCCGCTCAACGTAAGATCAAAGACGAGCATTTACCTTCGCCAAAACAAAAACTCGAAATGCTGCACCAAACTATCGAGACCTTAACTGGCGCTGGTTACCAATATATCGGCATGGACCACTTTGCTAAACCCGATGACGAGTTAGCCAAGTTGCAGCGCGAAGGCAGACTGCACCGCAACTTCCAAGGTTATACCACCCAAGAAGAATGCGATTTGTTAGGTCTTGGCGTATCGTCCATCAGTCAGATTGGCGATTGCTATGCGCAAAACCAGAAAGATATCCGCCCTTACTATGAGGCCATAGATAAGGAAGGCCATGCTTTGTGGAAAGGTTGCAGCCTAAACCGTGACGATGAAATCCGCCGCGTCGTGATTAAACAGCTGATTTGCCACTTCGAACTGGATATGGCGAAAATTGATGAGAAACTGGGGATTAACTTCGAAACCTATTTCGCTGAAGATCTTAAGTTAATGCAGACATTTATCGATGATAAGTTAGTTGAAATCGTCGACAGACAGATCACTATCAGCCCTACTGGCCGTTTATTGATCCGCAATATCTGTATGTGCTTCGATCTTTACTATCGTCAAAAAGCGCGTCAGCAACAGTTCTCTCGCGTGATCTAAAACGCTTATTGCTGCACTCGCAAACGCTCACAAAAAATCCGACTCTAGAGTCGGATTTTTTATTTATAGCTATTTTTATTAATGACTCAAAATCAACTTATACCTTAGCGGCATACAGTACTTTGCGCTCACTGTCCGATAAAAATGCCATTTCAACGCCGTTACGTTGCACCTGCGCTAACTCAGCATCGGTTAACTTGAGTTCAGATTTGGCGATACGATACTCATGCTTAATATCGATAGCGCTCACACCGGGATCATCGGTATTTAGGCTTATCAACACGCCTGCATCCATAAAGGTTCTGAATGGATGCTCAGCGTAAGAAGCCACAGTAGAAGTATGCAAGTTACTGGTTGGGCAAGATTCGATGCCAATACGGTGCTTAGCAAGATATTCCATCAACTTAGGATCGTGAATCGCGCTCACCCCATGACCAATTCGAGTTGCGCCAAGTTCTTGAATCGCTTGCCACATACTTTGTGAACCCGCAGCTTCACCGGCGTGAGCCGTAATCGCAAGGCCAGCATCACGAACACGTTTAAAGTGATCGTTAAATAACTCGCCAGGGAAGCCTAATTCATCACCGGCTAAGTCCATAGCCACGAGATGTTGTTTATGGGCGAGTAAGCCTTCAAGTTCTTGAGTACAAGCAGCTTGACCAAATGAACGTGACATAATGCCAATCAAATTGATTTTCACGTTATAGTCTTTTAAGCCCGCTTTAACGCCGTCGACTACCGCTTCAACTACGCCTTCAATCGGTAACTTATGGTTCATCGCCATATAGTAAGGACTAAAACGTAACTCAGCGTAATCTAAGCCAGATAACGCCGCATCGGCAACGTTTTCATAGGCGACGCGTTTAACCGCATCCAAATCTGCGAGTACGGCAACCATCCAATCGAGCTTCTTTAAGAAGGCGACTAAGCTAGTTTCTTTCCCCTGAATTTGCACAAAAGGTGCGAGCGTCTCTAAAGAATCGGCAGGTAGCGCAATGCCGTGTTGGTGTCCTAGTTCCCAAATGGTATTTACCCGCACATTACCGTCTAGGTGACGATGCAGATCCACCAATGGAATGGATGTATCAATCATATTTAACCCCTATTTGAACTACCCAGCCAATGCTTTTGTTATTTGGTCGCGGGCGGACACTAAGTTTAACACGCATTTTCGGGGGCATTTATGCGCTAAACGCATTTAAATTCACATTCAGTCACAATTCTGCTTAATATCCATACAAGGAACGGCCGCATTCATCAGGCATAATGACTTCAATAACAACGAAAATATCAGAGATCTAACATGCATAAACTCTTAACCCCCAGTTTATTGATATGCGCATTAGGCGCCTGTAGTGCCGCTCAAACCACAAAAAATATTCAAACCCCATCATCACAGACAATATCAGCAGCACAGTCGCAAGTTGAGCCAATCGCCCCAGCGCTGCAAGCGATTATCGACCAAAGCTGGCAATTACAGCTCAGTGCGAGTCCTGAAATGGCTTACAGCATGGGCGATGCCAGTGCCGCAGGAAAATTAGCGGATCTCTCGCCAGCCGCGCTCGCTAAGCTTAATCAAGGTCAAATCGCAGTACTAGCGCAGCTCAAAGCACTCGACCGCGGCAGCTTGAGTAAAGAAGATAAGATTAACGCTCAAATACTGGAAGATCAGATCCAAAACGATGTCGACCTATATCGTTTCAAGGATTATTACCTGCCCATTACGGCGGAAAGCGGCTTCCACGCTTATATCACGTCAATCGCACAGGGAAGATTCAACACCCTTGAGGATTACCGCAACTATATTGCCAAACTCAATGCACTCCCGACCTATTTCGCCCAGCAAACCCACTGGCTAAAACAAGGATTAGCCGAGGGAATAACGCCGCCAAAAGTGACACTCAATGGCTTTGAAGACAGTATCAGTGCTTATATCGTCCCTGTTGAAAAGAGCAGTTATTTCAAACCTTTTACTCAATATCCCAACTATTTCACTGAGGCACAAAAAACTCAGCTGACCCAAGAAGGCCGAGCTTTAGTTGAGCAAAAAGTTCTACCTCTGTACCAAAACTTCTATGATTTTATGACTAAAGAGTACATTCCCAATGCACGGGAAAATATCGCGGCCAGTAGCTTACCTAACGGTGCTGAATTTTATGAGAATCGGGTACGTTACTATACGACCTTGAATATGACATCAGCAGAAGTGCATGAACTGGGCTTAAAGGAAGTTAAGCGTATCCGCCAAGAAATGGAACAAATCATCGCGTCAGTAAGTTTTAAAGGCAGCTTTGCCGACTTCTTATATTTCCTGCGGACCGATCCTCAGTTCTACACCACCAGTGCCGATCAGTTACTCAAAGAAGCGGCATTTATTGCCAAAAAAGCCGATGCCATGCTGCCTAAGTACTTCGGCAAACTCCCACGCCAACCCTATGGTATAGCACCAGTGCCCGCCGAAATTGCACCGAAATACACCACTGGGCGATATTCAGGATCGAACAGCGATGATGAACCCGGTTACTACTGGGTCAACACTTATGCATTGGATAAGCGCCCACTCTACGAGCTAGAAGCCTTAACCTTGCACGAAGCCGTACCCGGTCATCATCTGCAAATTTCACTCAACTCTGAGCTAACCTCACTCCCAGATTTCCGTCGTTATGGCTATATCTCTGCCTTTGGTGAAGGATGGGGGCTATATTGCGAATATTTAGGTTTAGAAGCGGGTTTCTACCAAGATCCATACAGTAACTTTGGTCGCTTAACCTATGAAATGTGGCGCGCGGCGCGTTTAGTCGTAGATACTGGCATGCACGCCCAAGGATGGAGTCGTCAACAAGCCATCGACTTTATGGCCAGCAATACCGCACTATCACTGCACAATGTCACTACCGAAATTGACCGCTATATTTCGTGGCCAGGACAAGCCTTGTCCTACAAAATTGGTGAGTTAACAATCAAACGATTACGTGCCAAGGCAGAACAGGAACTCGGCGACAAATTTGATATTCGTGCCTTCCACGATGCTGTGCTCGAAAATGGCTCAGTGCCTATGTCAATCCTCGAACAGCAAATCAATGATTTTATTGAAGCGAAAAAGGCGACACGCTAAGTTAATGAAATTCATGGGAGTCGGTATTTTCAGACTCCCATGGTTGTCTGTTACACTCTAACAAACCATTCAAGCCAAATGATTTGCGACTGAGTATGAGCCAAGCCAAAGCGACATTTTCGACTGAACACGATTTAAATACCTCAGAGCAGCAAGCCTTCTGGCAAAGCGTTGTTCAAGACACGCTAGCCTCTGCCGACGGCGTCACGCTGGCCTATATGATGGTCAAACATCCCCAAGCGCATACCGCAATCGTTCTCAGCAGTGGCCGAGTCGAGTCCTATTTAAAGTATCAAGAATTGGTCTTCGACTTATACCAACAAGGTTACTCTGTTTATGCCATAGATCACCGTGGCCAAGGGCTATCGGATCGTATGACAATCAATCCACACATGGGCCATGTGCGAAGATTCAATGATTATATTGATGACTTTGCTCTATTTATGCAGAAGATAGTGTTACCACAAAACGACAAACAACTCATGCTACTTGGCCATTCAATGGGGGGCGCGATTGGCACTTTGTATCTCAAACAGCATCCCGATATTTTTACCGCCGCGGCATTTTCCGCACCCATGTATGGCATTAAATTACCTATGCCAAAAGCGTTCGTACGCTGGTTAGCCAGTAAACTCGATACCACACTCAATGGCGGCGAGCCTAATTATGTACTTGCAGGACAAAACTATAAACCTGTTCCATTCAAAGGGAATGAGCTAACTCACAGCCAGACCCGATACCAAGCCTACCGAGAATTGTATGATGCTGCCCCTAAGTTACAACTCGGTTCACCCACTAACCGTTGGTTGACTGAATCTTTAGATGCGGCAGATACTTGCGTACTGGCAACGGCACAAATTCGCACTCCGATACTGATACTGCAAGCGAGTGAAGATAAGATTGTTGATAATGCGGCCCAGAATCTCGCCGTGAGTACCCATTGCCAATTGAAAGTAATCGCTGGGGCTGCCCATGAGATTTTTATGGAAAAAGACGCCTGCCGAAACCAAGCCTTAAACTATGCTCTCGACTTCTTTAAACGCTACGCAATAAAGGACGAGGACAAACAAGCTGGATAAAGTCCGCTTGGTTTAAGGCTCGACTGAATAAATAGCCTTGATAGCCATCACAGCCAAGTTCAACAAAAGCTTGATATTGTTGGGATGATTCGACACCTTTGGCGACAACGCTCAAATTGAATTGCCGCGCAGAGGTAATAAGTACATTCACTTTTGTTGGCATTGTGGTTAATGAATCAATACAACTCATATCCAATTTAACCGCAACTAATGGCTGATTAGCTAAGCAGCTCAAGGCACTCAAGCCTGAACCGAAATGATCGAGGATGATACCTACACCTACTTCAACTAACTTAGAGACACGCTCATCCACAAACTGTGGTTGCATTAAAAATGCGGCCTCATTGAGCTCAATACCCAGTTGATTAGCCACAATACCATGCTCCTTTACCAACCCAACGAATGCATCAACAAAATCAGCCTGACCAAATGAGAATGCACTGATATTGAGAGTCAAAGGAGGCAAACTCCTTCCTTGAGCCCGCGATTTCTGAATAAACAGACACACCCGCTTAGCCACCCAAAGATCAAGCTCAGCAATAATTCCCCCTTGTTCTGCTAACGCCACAAATTCAGCTGGCGGAATAAACTCTCCATCAGCACGATACCAACGCGTGAGCACTTCAGCCGAGACAAGTTCACTGTGCGCATTCATCACAGGTTGGAACATTAACGTCATGCTATCTTGCTGTAATGCCGTCTGTAATTCCTGCTGTAACTGTTCATCACGGCTCTGGCGAAAGTCCATTTCAGCATGGTAAAAAGCACACCCAGCTTGACCTGCTTGCTTAGCGCTTAACGTTGCCAACTCGGCACGACGCATCACTAAAGCGGGATCTAAGGTTTCTATACTATCGAGTAAACAGATCCCCACACACGCGCTCAGCTCAAAGTGATGATGACCGTAATGGAATGGTCGAGCAATCACTTGCCTTAACTCACTCGCAAGGGCTAAAGCACGACGAGCAGCGGCTGACGCATCTGCCGCTAAATCTTTAGCAAGCAAAATGAAATTACCAGACTCTAATCGACCGACCGTTATATTTTCAGTGAAATAACTCGATAAACGGGCCGCGATTTGCGTTAACAAGCGCTCTAATTCATGGGAATTTAAAGTGGCGACCAATCCTAAGCGATCCACCTCAACGAGCAGCAATGCTCCCCATTGCCCCGAACTATTACCTTGGGTTAAAAATTGCGATAAACGCACCATAAAGACATCGGGCAACATCTTGCGACCGACAACAGATTGATCCACAAGCTCAGTAATTGCAGCATGGTTCTTCGCGCTTTCTGACACATCCATATGAATGCCTATCATGCGAGTCGGGCGCCCTTGGGGATCCCAATCAACTAACATACCGCGGTCTAACACCCACACATAATGGCCATCTCTATGCCGTAAGCGGTGAACACTTTCAAATTCTTTACTCTTTCCGCTAACGTATTCCTGCAAAGCATCTAACACAATCTGCTTATCATCGGGATGTAGCCGCGTCTCCCATGTCTGGAATACTCCAGCCAATTCATCAGGCGCATAACCAATCATCTCTTTCCAGCGATCAGAAAGAAAAACCTCCCCCGTACTGATGTCCCAATCCCAAATACCGTTACGCGAACCTTCCACAGCAAATAACCAACGCAATTCACTGTCATTCAGCTGTTTAACTGCCCGACTTAAACGCTCATGTGCCTGCTGCAAACTGGCTTGCAAAGATAAAACTTCAGATGAACTCCAAGGTATCGATGTCGAAAAGGAAGAAGTGCCTACCTGCTTAGCTGCCTCGCTCAACATTTGGAATGGGCGGATCAACAGGAAATATAAAATAAAGGTAAAGCCAATCAGCAATAATCCGCCAAGGCCCCAAACCCGCATAAAACGTTGCTGTAACTTAGCAGAAGCTTCGGCCACTAAAGGGGCTAAATCGGCTTCAAGATAAATCAAATCAACAGCCCCACCATACTGGGGAAGAACGGGATAATATGCTTGAATAGTTAAACGGTCGAGATTAACGAGGATCTGCGGAAGAAAAGCTTGAACCACAGAGCGATGAAGGTCTACATCATAACCATCGATGACTTGAGTAGCATTGCTATCACGCCACACAGTATGATTAGCAAAACGAATACGGCTTTCAGCATCAACCAAGATATACACCATAGTGCCCATATCCAGCGCAGCTAAGGAAACTTCCTGTTCAATCCGCTCTACATCCTGTAAAGCTTGCGCCGATTGAACCACATTCTGCATGCGGAACAACTGTTGCTTTATCAAAGCCGATTGTCGCTGCGCAAGTTCAGCCCTAACTTGGTCACTTTCGAACAGGTACTCGCCTATGACCAACACTAAATATAGGGTCAGCATACAAAGAGGAAGCAGTACCGCGAGCGAAAGCTTACGAAGCATAGGCAACAGATGGCCGTTAACAAAAAAATTAATATTTTTGTATGCTAACGGGAAACTAACCACTAAGCAAAAGGACTTATCAAACTAAGCGAGATCTTCATGTAAATAATCAACTTAGAGTATAAAAGTCTGAAATAAAGGAAGGAAAAAACGTAAAGAACTAGCAGAAGAACCAAAACTAAAATGAATAGACCAATGCTATATAGCATTGGTCTTTAAATGACGATTGTACAAATTGCAGACGCAAAAAAGCCAGCTTATTCAGCTGGCTTCGTTACATCTCAATGAGATAATTAGGCGCTTGGCGATGACCTACT
>NZ_JABAEB010000008.1:112777-263626 GCF_012584455.1 Shewanella oncorhynchi | reverse complement strand
AGCGCCTAATTATCTCATTGAGATGTAACGAAGCCAGCTGAATAAGCTGGCTTTTTTGCGTCCGCAATTTGTTAAATACAGCCTAGTGTCTATTTAATTAGTCAGTTTCCCTCCTATTTTTCTCTCCCTAACACTCTCTTTCACTCTTCATGACATCAATAATAAGTAATGGTTGTTGGTTATTTGTACGGTTATTTTGTCAATGCTCCGATTTTGCTACAGCGATCTTAGTTCTCGATCGAGCCTAGCTATTGCTATTAGTTAAGCGGTTACTTACCTTATGTTTTAATTTATTGGGGTAGATAAGGATCTGAGATGAAGTTAGAGATGATTTGCACTGGGGAAGAAGTGTTGGCGGGACAGATTGTTGATACCAACGCCGCTTGGTTTGCCAGTACTATGATGGAGCATGGTGTCGAGATCCAGCGTCGAGTGACCGTCGGCGATCGTCTTGAGGATCTGATTGCGGTTTTCCAAGAACGTAGCCTACATGCCGATGTGATTCTCGTTAATGGTGGTCTCGGGCCGACGAGTGATGATATGTCTGCTTTAGCGATGGCTAAGGCAAAGGGCGAACCATTGGTTGAGAATGCGGAGTGGCGTGAGCGTTTAGAGGAGTGGTTTACCCGTAATAACCGTGAAATGCCTTTAAGTAATCTCAAGCAAGCTATGCTACCAGCCTCAGCTGTGATGGTTGATAACCCAGTGGGAACCGCTTGTGGTTTTAGAGTTAAGCTTAACCGCGCTTGGTTATTCTTTACGCCTGGTGTGCCTTTTGAGCTGAAGCACATGGTTACAGAGCAGTTTGTGCCCTTTATTCGCGAAGAGTTTAACCTTGATGCTAAGGTCGCATTAAAGAAACTATTGACCATAGGTCAAGGTGAGTCCGCTTTGGCAGATAAGTTAGAACCGCTAGAGCTGCCAGAAGACATTACTATTGGTTACCGCTCTTCTATGCCGCATATTGAGATTAAGATTTTCGCCCGTGGCGATAAAGCGATTGCAGTATTACCTCGCGTCGCTGGGCACATCAAAATGGTGCTGGGTACTGCGGTTGTCGCGGAAGATAAAGCCACTCTTGCCGAAGAAATTCATTATAAGCTACTTAACTCAGGCTTGACCTTAAGCGTTGCCGAGTCTTGCACTGGCGGCATGATCACTAGCCAGTTAGTTGATTTCCCAGGCAGTTCATCTTACTTACAGCACGGATTAGTGACTTACAGTAATGAATCTAAAGTGCGTGTGTTAGGTGTTAATCCTTCAACCTTAGATGATCATGGTGCAGTCTCCATTGCAACTGTGGAAGAAATGGCTAAGGGGGCAAGGCAAATTTTAGACAGTGATTATGCGCTGGCAACCAGTGGAATTGCGGGGCCCGATGGTGGCACAGATGAGAAACCTGTGGGAACTGTGGCGATCGCTTTAGCAACTCGCGGCGGTGTTTATAGTCAGATGATTAAACTACCGAGACGTTCACGGGATCTGGTACGCAGTTTAAGTGCTGCTGTGGCTTACGATATGCTAAGACGTGAGCTTTTAGCTGAAGCTGTGATCGTCGATTATCAGTCTATTGGGCGATTCAGTAAGTAACTCTTATACGGGTATATATCCGTTTATGCCCGCCAACAAAAATGCTCCCGAGGGAGCATTTTAACTTCTACAGAGATACAAAAATGGCAGATTATTTAGTGAACTTAAGCACTAATTTGCCTGGGGCAACTTGAATGCTTTCGGTCATTTTTGCCATTAATGCTTGGTTACTGTCCTTGGTATCCAGCACATAGACTGGCTGGCTTTCTAAGAATTGCCTTAGATAACTCATCACCTGAGGTGTGGCACTGCTAATCGCTTTTTCAATATCCTTGGGCGTTGATTCCACTTTGACTAATTCGAGCTGACGCAGATAGACACTGTGCGTTGCGCTGTCATACCAAGGCTTAGCTTCGAAAGTCGTAGTGAGTTTGGCACTCAATGGAAAGATCGGATTCTTAATTGATACTTGAGTTGCGGCACTTACACTCATAGTGTCAGGTTTTACACCTAGCTTGACACTGATGTCGTTAATGCGCACTTCTGCGCCAACTAATTGATTGCCTTGTTTAATCTCAAAATGGATCTCTTTACTGAGGTACTGCTCCATTTCGTGCTCGCTGATACTGTACTGCGAGACGCAGCCGCCAAGCAGTACAGTCAGTCCCAAGCAAATCGTGCGGGAAAGTTTTTTCATTAACCAGTGTTTCTCATACCCGCTGCCACACCTGCAATGGTCAGCATTAGCGCTAACTGTACATGTTCAGACGCAGGAGTTTCGGTTGTTTCCTTACGTGTCCGCGCTAATAGCTCGGTTTGTAAGAAGTTTAATGGATCGATATACGGATTTCGCAGTTTAACTGATTCGCGATTCCACGGTGTATGCGCCATTAAACTATCTGATTTTGTCAGTTCAAGCACGACTTTAATACCCAGATCCAAGCGTTGGCGCAAGGTTTCGCCTAAGTGATGCAAGTCTTTCGGTACTAAACAGGTTTCGTAGTAGCGTGCTAAATTAGGTTCCGCCTTGGCGTAGACCATTTCCAGCATTGAAATGCGAGTGCTGAAGAAAGGCCATTCCCGTTCCATCTCTTGCAGTAAGCCCATTTCACCGCGTTCACAGGCGGCTTGAAGTGCTTCACCGGCGCCAAGCCATGCAGGTAACATCAAGCGGTTTTGCGACCAAGCAAAAATCCACGGAATTGCCCGTAGGCTTTCAATCCCGCCATCGACACGACGTTTAGCTGGGCGGCTGCCGAGTGGCAGTTTTCCTAATTCCACTTCTGGCGTTGCCGCGCGGAAATAAGCCACAAAATCAGGTTCATCACGCACTATGCCACGGTATGCACCCACTGATTCTTCAGCGATACGTTGCATGCAATTGCGCCATTCTTGTTTAGGCTCTGGCGGTGGTAGTAGGGTTGCTTCCAATACGGCAGAGGTATACAAGGCTAAGCTTTGAACCGCGAGTTTTGGCAAGCCAAACTTGAAGCGGATCATTTCGCCCTGCTCAGTGACACGAATACGGCCATCTACCGACCCAGGAGGTTGGGATAGAATCGCTTTGTGTGCTGGACCGCCCCCGCGACCAATGCTGCCGCCACGGCCATGGAATAGTGTGAGCTTGACGCCCGCTTGTTTACAGACGGCCACTAACTGCTCTTGAGCGTGATACTGAGCCCAAGCCGCCGCCATGACTCCGGCATCTTTGGCAGAGTCAGAGTAACCAATCATGACCTCTTGCATGCCTTTGGTATAGCCACGATACCAGTCGATATCGAGCAAATCGGTAATACAGGCCGCGGCGTTGTTTAAGTCGCTTAAGGTTTCAAATAGCGGTACCACGCGCATTGGGTGCGAACAGCCCGTTTCTTTGAGCAAGAGTAAAACCGTTAAGACATCCGATGGCTTACCCGCCATCGAAATCACATAGGATCCAAGTGCTTTAGCCGGATGTTTAGCAATCAAACGACAGGTATTAAGCACTTCGGCCACATCGGCTGAGGGTTGCCAGTTACCTGGGATCAGTGGACGACGGTTGCTGAGTTCGCGTAATAGGAAAGCTTGTTTCTCGGTTTCATCCCAATGGTTGAAATCACCCATGCCGAGATAGCGAGTTAATTCGGCGAGCACATCGCTGTGACGGCTGGCGTCTTGGCGAATGTCGAGTCTGAGCATGTGAATGCCAAAACAGGCGAGGCGACGGAGAATATCAAGCAATAAACCGTTGGCGATTAAGCGCATACCGCAGTCGGTCAAACTCTTATAAAGCATTTCTAACGGCGCTTTGAGATCGCTTTCTTGCCAAATCAGGCTCGACTTATCGACTTCAGGATTGTTGCCTTCGATGCGCGCATTTAAATAATCTATGGTATCGCGCAGTCTTTGACGAATGGAGCGCAACACGTGGCGGTAAGGTTCGCAGCTGTTATTGGTATAAGCCTTTAACTCATCATTGGCTTCTTCCATCGACAGTTCGCCGACCAGCAGCACGATATCTTTTAAGAATAATCTGGCGGCAGCATGGCGGTTACGGTCGAGCACCTCTTGGGTGACTTTTGCGGTAACAAACGGGTTGCCATCGCGATCGCCGCCCATCCAGCTTGAAAAGCGCACTGGCGCTATATCAATCGGTAATTGCTGCCCTGTGCGTTGCTGCACCCGATCGTTAAGTTGTCTTAAGAAGTCAGGCACCGCATGCCAGAGTGACTCTTCAATGGTGGATAATCCCCAGCGGGCTTCATCCACTGGGGTGGGGCGCTCGCGGCGGATCTCATTGGTGTGCCATATTTGCGCGATTAATTGACGCAGGCGCAGATTGATCTGTTGACGTTCTCTATCCGACAGTTGGTCGTTTTCTTGCTCTGTTAAGCAGTCGACAATGGCGGCGTATTTTTGGATCAGGGTGCGACGGGAAATTTCAGTGGGGTGCGCTGTTAGCACCAGATCGATATCCAGTGTTTTTAGACAGTCGAGCATTTTAGCTTGGTCGACACGACCATTGAGCATGCGTCCTAGGAGTTGTTCCACTGGGTCTGGCACGCAGACAAGTTCGTCGCAATTACGACTGATAGTATGAAATTGCTCAGATAAGTTAGCTAAGTTAAGAAATTGGTTAAAAGCTTTTGCAAAAGGGACTAATTCTTCGTCTGGCAAAGCTGTCAGTAACTCGAGCATTTGCTCTCTGGCGGCTTGGTCGCCTCGGCGTGAGTCTTTGGCAAGCTTACGGATCTGTTCAACCTTCTCAAGAAAAGAGTCCCCAAGATGGGTACGCATAGTATCGCCAAGGATTTGGCCTAACATACTCACGTTCGATCTTAATGACGCATACATATCTGTCATATTGTCTGCCATGGTTACTGACATAGTTACTCCGAATAGAAAAACATGAAAATTCCGCTGTGCATTTAGCCCGTTAGCACAATACCTATCACTTGGGGCTATGGTCAACAGCAGAACTTATAACTTATACGACTGGCTTATCCGATATGCAACCAATCACGGTATTTGATGAAGAATATTCAATAGAAATGCGAAGTCACGCAATATTTTTTGATGATTAGTGCAAGTGAATATGAAGTGCATCATTTTATGCTTTGCAGACATGTATCTTAGCTGTTAATGAAAAGGACTGATTTAACTCATATTGACCCTGGATAACTGAGTTATTAACGAGTTAGCTGAATGGGAGGCGTGTCTTCGATATCCCAGTTTGAGCTTGAAATACGAAAATAAATTAAAAATATATATTCACATATATTGCATAAGTAGATCTTTGTGGTAGTCTAGCCATCAGTTGAGATGAGTCACCCCCTGTGACCTGTAGAGTGAATATCATGATGCGCAGTATTAGCCTGACAGTGAATAAAATAACAACCTATTACGATTTCCTGCGACGATAGTCTTGTCATCATAGATATGCGCGGTTGCGTGTAAGCTATTCATCTACTCTTTAAGTTTCTTTGATTCGGTTAATAAGACAAAAAACATGAAAAATATCGCCATTATTGGTGCCAGTGGTTACACAGGCGCGCAACTGACCGCTTTAATCCATGCAGAAGCAGAACTGACGATTCAGGGGTTGTATGTTTCTGAAAACAGTTTAGATAAAGGTAAGCCTTTAGCGGATTTGTATCCTAGCTATAGCCATATCGCATTAACGCTGTCGCCATTGTCCGATGAAGCTAAGGCAAAAATCGTTGTCGAAGCGGATGCCGTGGTGTTAGCGACTGAGCACTCGGTGAGCCTGCATTTAGCGGCTTGGTTTTATAGCCAAGGGTTAGCGGTATTCGATTTAAGCGGTGCCTATCGTTTCAGTGATGTGGCGCAATATCCGAAGTGGTATGGCTTTGAGCATGAATATCCTGAAGTTTTAGCCAAAGCCGTGTATGGTCTTGCCGAATGGAATGCTAAAGAAATCGCTGCGACTAAGATGATTGCCGTGCCAGGTTGTTACCCGACCGCATCATTGACAGCGTTAAAACCGCTAGCGAGTTTACTGACATCGGCTTATCCGGTAATCAATGCCGTGAGCGGCGTAACAGGGGCGGGCCGTAAAGCGCAGTTACACACCAGTTTTTGTGAAGTGAGCCTGACACCTTACGGCGTATTAGGCCACAGACATCAACCCGAGATCGCCACTCAGCTTGGCCAAGAAGTGATATTTACACCGCACCTTGGTAACTTTAAGCGTGGCATTTTAGCGACCATTACTGTGCAGCTAAAACCAGGCACTACGACTGCCGATGTGGCCGCGGCCTATAGCGTGTATGACAAGGCGCCATTGGTCACCGTGAAGCACAATCAGTTCCCGAAAGTAGACGATGTGGTGCTGACACCTAACTGTCACTTAGGTTGGAAGTTTGATGAGAATAGCGGTTACTTAGTAGTGGCCAGTGCCATCGATAACTTGATGAAAGGTGCTGCCAGCCAAGCGCTGCAATGCATAAAGATTCATTTTAACCTTTAATTGTTCATCCTTATTTAAGAGAGTCGTCAAGATGTCTACAAACAACTCAGTATTAGTGCTTAAAGTGGGCGGCGCACTGCTGCAATGTGAAATGGGGATGGCGCGATTGATGAATACGGCTGCGGCTATGTTAGCCAATGGTCAGCAAGTGTTGATGGTACATGGCGGCGGCTGTCTGGTGGATGAGCAGTTAGCAGCAAACGGTATGGAAACCGTCAAGTTAGAAGGTTTACGTGTGACTCCGCCTGAGCAAATGCCGATTATTGCCGGCGCACTTGCGGGCACTTCGAACAAAATTCTTCAAGGCGCAGCGACTAAGGCTGGCATTGTGAGTGTGGGCATGAGCCTTGCCGATGGCAATACTGTTTCGGCTAAGATTAAAGATGAGCGTTTAGGCTTAGTGGGCGAAGTCACGCCAAATGATGGCACTTATCTTAAGTTTATCCTCGCCCAAGGTTGGATGCCGATTTGTAGCTCCATCGCCATGATGGACGATGGACAAATGCTTAATGTCAATGCAGACCAAGCGGCAACGGCATTAGCCAAATTAGTGGGCGGCAAGTTAGTGCTACTGTCGGATGTTTCTGGGGTGCTCGATGGTAAAGGCCAGCTCATCCACAGTTTAAATGGCAAGCAGATAGCAGACCTTGTTAAGCAAGGTGTGATCGAAAAAGGAATGAAGGTCAAAGTTGAAGCTGCGCTCGAAGTCGCACAGTGGATGGGGCAGGCGGTACAAGTTGCCTCGTGGCGTGATGCAAGCCAATTAATCGCATTAGCAAAAGGTGAAGCCGTAGGAACACAAATCCAACCATAAGTGGAGTAGGTTATGAAGCATTTACTATCGATAAAAGACTTAACCCAGCAGCAGTTACAGGATCTAATTGCCTTGGCAAAAACGATTAAAGCCAATCCGGCTGAGTATCGTCATGCGCTGGATGGCAAGAGTGTGGTGATGTTATTTGAAAAGCCCTCACTCAGAACACGCGTTAGCTTTGATATCGGTATTAATAAGCTCGGGGGCCACTGTTTATACCTAGACCAGCAAAATGGTGAACTGGGAAAACGGGAATCGGTTGCTGACTTTGCTTCTAACCTGTCATGTTGGGCCGACGCAATTGTGGCGAGAACCTATTCACACACCACTATCGAACAATTAGCCGAGTTCGGCTCAGTGCCCGTGATCAATGCGCTGTCGGATCTTTATCATCCTTGCCAAGCCTTAGCTGACTTTTTAACTCTGGCAGAGCAGTTTGAGGATGTCAGTAAAGCTAAATTAGCTTATGTTGGTGATGGTAATAATGTCACTAACTCGCTGATGTACTGTGCGGCTATTCTCGGTGCCACCATGACAGTGATCTGCCCGGCGGGTCACTTTCCTGATGGCTACGTAGTGGCAGAAGTGCAAGAGCTCGCCAAACGATATGGCGGCAAGATAGTGCTGACTTCAGATATCGATGCGATTGAAGGTCACGACGCTATTTATACTGATACTTGGATTTCAATGGGCGATCCAACGCCTTTGTCTGATATCAAAGCGAAGTTTGCACCATACCAAGTAAACAAAGCTTTGATGGCGAAAGCGGGCGCTAACTTCTTTATGCATTGTTTGCCCGCCCACCGTGGTGTAGAAGTAACAGATGAAGTGATGGACGGTGCAGGATCCTTAATTCTGCAACAAGCCGAAAATCGGATGCATGCCCAAAATGCGGTACTGGTAACCTTATTTAGTTAAATTAACCCTGTTTAGCAGCCTGTTTTCTCCTTGAGAGAAACGAGTCATAGGAATTTAAGATGTCTATCGAGATAAAAAATACTGGCGTGAAAAAAGTGGTTTTAGCCTATTCAGGTGGTCTAGATACCTCGGCCATTATTCCTTGGTTAAAAGAAAACTACGATAACTGTGAAATCATCGCATTCTGCGCCGACGTTGGCCAAGGCGAAGAAGAGCTGGTTGGCTTGACTGAAAAAGCTTTAGCTTCAGGTGCTTCTGAATGTCATATCGTCGATCTAAAAGAAGAATTCGTTAAAGACTATATCTACCCAACGATTGCGAGCGGTGCGATTTACGAAGGCACTTATTTACTCGGTACGTCAATGGCGCGTCCTATTATTGCCAAAGCGCAGGTTGAAGTGGCTCGTAAAGTGGGCGCCGATGCTCTGTGTCACGGTTGTACCGGCAAAGGTAACGACCAAGTGCGTTTCGAAGGTTGCTTCGCCGCATTAGCACCTGATTTAAAAGTGATTGCACCATGGCGTGAATGGACTATGCAGAGCCGTGAAGATCTGCTGGCCTATTTAGCTGAACGTGACATCAAGACGTCAGCGTCAGCGACTAAAATCTATAGCCGTGATGCCAACGCTTTCCATATTTCCCATGAAGGTGGTGAGTTAGAAGATCCATGGAACGAGCCAAGCAAAGGCGTATGGACACTGACTGCCGATCCTGAAGATGCACCGAACAAGCCTGAATATGTGTCGCTAGAAGTAGAACATGGCCGTATTACTAAAGTGAATGGTGAAGCCCTAACGCCTTATGCTGCACTGATGACATTAAACGCGATTGCTGCGCCACACGGTGTGGGTCGTATCGACATCACTGAAAACCGTTTAGTCGGCATGAAGTCTCGTGGCTGTTATGAAACACCCGGCGGCACTGTGATGTTCGCAGCACTACGTGCGATTGAAGAGCTTGTACTCGACAAGACTAGCCGTAACTGGCGTGAGCAAGTCGCCGCACAAATGGCGCATTTAGTGTATGACGGCCGTTGGTTCACACCACTGTGTAAGTCACTGTTGGCAGCATCTGAGTCATTGGCTGAGTCAGTTAACGGTGAAGTTGTGGTAAAACTCTATAAAGGCCAAGCGAGCGCAGTGAAGAAACGTTCACCCAACAGCTTGTACTCTGAAGCGTTTGCCACCTTCGGTGAAGATCAAGTGTACGATCAAAAACATGCAGAAGGCTTTATCCGCCTGTACTCATTAGCGAGCCGCATCCGCGCACTCAACGCTAATGACGTTAAGGGTAAGTAATAGGTCGTTTAAAAGGGCGCCTAGCGCCCTTTTTTGTTTTTAGGTTTTGATTTAGTTTTTGATTCAGATGAGTCGATTTCAAATAAGCAGTGAGTAAGGGGAGTTAGCATGGCTTTATGGGGTGGAAGATTTCAGGGCGAAACGAGCGCGCTATTCAAATTATTCAACGATTCGTTGCCTGTGGACTATCGCTTGTTCGAACAGGATGTGGTCGGCTCCATTGCTTGGGCGGATGCGATTGCCAGCGTGGGAATTATCTCGGCAACTGAATGCCGCGACTTGAAAAAAGCGCTTAATGACTTGCTGGTGGAAGTGCAGGGCGATCCGGCGATTATTCTCGCCTCGGGCGCCGAAGATATTCACAGTTTCGTCGAGTCGGCTTTGATTGCCAAAGTGGGCGATCTCGGTAAGAAATTGCACACTGGTCGTAGCCGTAACGATCAAGTTGCCACCGATTTAAAGCTTTGGTGTCAATCCGAAGGCAAAGCATTACTCGCGCGTCTTCAATGCTTACATGCTGAATTACTGGCGTTGGCAGAACGTGAATTTGATGCGGTAATGCCAGGCTATACTCACTTGCAGCGCGCGCAACCTGTGACATTTGGCCACTGGTGTTTAGCGTATGTGGAAATGACTGAGCGGGATATCAGCCGTTTAGCCGATGCGTTAACCCGCGCGAATACTTGCCCATTAGGTTCAGGCGCCCTTGCGGGCACTGCTTATAAAATAGATCGACATGCACTGGCTGCTGCGCTTAATTTTGCCTCGCCAACGCTGAATAGCTTAGATAGCGTATCAGACAGAGATCACGTGGTAGAGCTTTGTTCAACCGCATCGATCAGCATGATGCACTTAAGCCGTATGGCTGAAGATTTGATTTTCTTTAACTCAGGTGAAGCGAACTTTATTTCCCTGAGTGATGAAGTAACTTCGGGTTCATCCCTGATGCCACAGAAGAAAAATCCAGACGCATTAGAGCTTATCCGTGGCAAAACTGGCCGGGTTTATGGCAGCTTAGTGGGCATTCTCACTACGATGAAAGCGCTGCCTTTGGCGTACAACAAAGATATGCAGGAAGATAAAGAAGGCCTGTTTGATGTGGTCGATAGCTGGGCAATTTGCCTCGATATGGTGGCGTTAGTGTTGTCAGGTTTGAAGGTCAATCGTCCTAATGCACTGTTAGCCGCACAGCAAGGTTATGCAAATTCTACTGAGCTTGCGGATTATCTCGTGTCTAAAGGTATGCCTTTCCGTGAGGCGCACCATGTTGTGGGTGAAGTCGTGGTTGCTGCGATAGCGAAGCAAATTCCGCTCGAGGATTTCTCCTTGGCCGAATTAAAAACTTTTGCCGCTATCATTGAAGATGATGTCTATCCAAACCTGACTATTGAAGCTTGTTTAGCGAAACGTGACGTGCTCGGTGGTACTGCATTGCCACAAATTCAGAAGGCGATTGCGGCCAAGAAAGTACGTTAGCGAGTTATTCAAATCCACAATTCAAGCCAATAAAAAACGCGACATTAGGTCGCGTTTTTTATTGGGCCACAATTAGTGGTAATGACTTTTTAGCATTTGTTTATTGGAATAAATCATCGGTTGGTGCATCGATGAATAAATTGTTTTCATCCTGAGTTTCGCTGATGTATTCCTTCGGCTCTGTACCTGAAATAAAGTACTCGAACGCACTGGTATAGTCGGTTTTACGGGTCAGTTTACCCGTCGCTAAATCGATGCGTACCGAAACTATGCCTTCTGGTGGAATCGAGGTTGTTTCAGGTGTGCCTTGTAAGACACTGTTCATAAACTCGTTCCAGCCCGGACCAGCTGTTTTCGCACCCGCTTCGGCGCCAGTTATCTGATCTTTTTCGCCGTTTGCATTCCATGCGGTTCTACCCAGTTGGCGACCGTGATCGTCGAAACCGACCCAGAAAGTGCTAGTGATGACTGGGCTAAAACCACTGAACCAAGTGTCGCGCGATTCGTTGGTAGTACCCGTTTTACCTGCAATATCATGGCGCTTAATCAATTTTGCCGCGCGCCAAGCCGTACCTTGCCAACCCGTGCCTTTACTCCAATCGCCGCCGCCCCAGATCACGCTCTTCAGTGCTTCGGTAATGAGGAATGCCGTTTGCTCTGAAATAATTTGCGGAGCGTAGCGACCAGTTTGTTCGAAACACTGCGCAACGGGGGCACTAGGTTCAGCACTAGAGTCTCCACTTACGCTGAACGCCATAGGATCGCTCGGTGTAACTGGTTGGCTAAGACTTTGGCTAGGCTTACAGGCCAATGTAGGGTTCGCTTTTTCGATAACATTGCCGTAAGCATCTTCTACGCGATCAATATAGAAAGGTTCGAGTAAGAAACCACCATTAGCAAATACGTTAAATGCAGTAACTACTTGCAATGGCGTGACTGAAGACGAACCTAATGCAATCGATTCGTTGCGAGGTAAGTCGTTAGGATCAAAACCAAATTCAACAAGTTGAGCAATGGTTTCGTCGAGTCCGACATGTCGCATTGCACGCACAGACATAACGTTAATAGATTGCGCTAAACCCACACGTAAACGAGTGGGGCCGCCATAGATATCGGGTGAGTTTTTAGGGCGCCATGCAGTGCCTTGGCTGATATCAGGTTTATTAATTGGCGCATTGTCTATGAGGGTCGCTAAGGTAAAGCCTTTCTCTAATGCTGCGGCATAGATGAAAGGTTTAATATTCGAACCTAATTGACGTTTCGCTTGAGTCACTCGGTTGTATTGGCTTTGGCTAAAGCTATAACCACCAACTAAAGTGCGAATAGCACCATTTTTGGGGTCGAGTGATACTGTTGCGCTGGCGACTTCTGGTACTTGCGATAGTTGCAAATATTGGCCGTTATCACGGATCCAAATACGCTCGCCGACCTTGAGTATGTCAGAAGCTGATTTCGGTACACTGCCTTGACGCTTATCAGTAATAAACTTACGTGCCCACTTCAATCCATCCCAAGTAATGACTTTGGTCTCGCCCTTGGCGGTCATTATGCTGGCTTGCTGATCTGCAATGCTGATGACTGCGGCGGGTTGCAATTCTTGTACTGAAGCAATCTTGGCTAGTTCAGTTTTGATTTGAGCAGGTTCAGGTTTTTCGTCCGTCCACAACACGGCAGCAGGACCACGGTAGCCATGGCGTTCATCATAGGCATAGACGTTATTACGCAGTGCCTGTTGAGCTTTAAGTTGTAGATCCGATGAGATAGTCGTATAGACGTTGTAGCCATTGGTATAGGCCTCTTCTTCACCGTACTTCTGTACCATGTAATCCCGAGCCATTTCAGAAATGTAAGGGGCATACAGATCAATTTCAGCGCCATGATATCTGGCCACCAATGGCTCTTGTAGTGCCGTTTGGTATTCGGTTTGGCTGATGTAGCCGACTTCATTCATCCGCATGAGGACGACATTACGGCGAGCCAATGCACGCGAAGGTGACGTGATTGGATTGAGTGTAGAGGGCGCCTTGGGTAGGCCTGCAATAACGGCCAGTTCAGATAAGCTGAGTTCCTGCACGTTTTTACCGAAATACACTTGCGCAGCAGCCCCAACACCGTAGGCCCGTTGGCCTAAGTAAATGCGGTTTACGTAGAGCTCTAAAATTTCATCTTTGGTGAGTAACTCTTCAATATGATAGGAGATAAAAATCTCCTTCACTTTACGAATAATAGTCTTATCTCGGGTTAAGAAGAAGTTACGTGCGACCTGCATGGTAATCGTACTCGCACCTTGCTTTTTCTCACCAGTGGTCAACATCACTAATGCGGCGCGAAGCACGCCAACAGGGTCTATACCACCATGTTCATAAAAGCGGGCATCTTCGGTTGCGATAAACGCCTGTAGCAGAGGTTTTGGCACTTCGTCTAACGTTAGTGGAATGCGACGTTTCTCACCGAATTGAGAAATAAGTTTGCCGTCACTACTGTAAATACGTAAAGGTGTTTGAAGTTGCACATTTTTTAGTGTTGAAACATCCGGTAAATCCGGCAAAACATAAAAGTATGCTGCCACAATGGCGCCTACGCCCAAAAGGGCTAGACTGAATAGTGCTATAACAATACGTTTTAACCACTTCACCAAAATTTATCCTAATGTTCTGTTAAGTGCGACAGTATATAAGGCGCACACGTCTTGGTGAAGTAAAAACGTGAGACTCACAAAATAGCATTTGTAAAATGATGAAACATTCGATACAAGTAAGTATAACAAGTTGATTTTGTGCTAATCTCTTTTACTGAAATATAAATAAAAAGTGACAATGGATATGCTTTCAAATTTATGGAAGCGTCAGGCTCCGCAGATGGTGGGAATCGATATCGGTTCCCATGAAGTTAAGGCCATTTTGTTGAGTAAGACTGCTGACGGATACAAAATATTGAGTCATGCCGCGGTACCCATTAAGAAGGGGGCCGTTAACGATCATGATATTCGTGATGCTGATGCCGTTGTTGAATGCCTTAAGCAAATAAAACGTAGCCTACCTAAATCCGTTAAATATGCCGCTGTTTCTGTTTCGGGTTCTGCTGTGATGACGAAAGTGATCTACATGGATGCCTCCCTTAGTGAGGAAGAAATGGAAGCACAGATAGAAATTGAAGCCGATAACCTTATTCCGTATTCACTCGATGAAGTTAGCATAGATTTTGAAACGCTAAACGTAAACAGTACCGATCCTACTAAAGTTGATGTGTTGTTGAGCGCATGCCGCACTGATAATATTGATGTCAGAGTCGATGCGCTGGATAGCGTGGAACTTGAGGCTAAAGTGGTGGATGTTGAAGGTTACGCTTTAGGTCGAGCTGCCGAGTTAATTCTGGCTCAGCTTCCAGAAGGAGCGAAACATAAAGCCGTCGCTATGGTTGATATCGGCGCGAATATGACGACTTTCTCTGTGGTTGAATCGGGTGAGACGACTTTTATTCGTGAGCAAGCTTTCGGAGGTGAGCAATTTACTCAGTCAATATTATCCTTCTATGGCATGTCTTATGATCAAGCTGAGAAAGCAAAGATTGAAGGCGACTTACCACGAAATTATATGTTTGAAGTTTTGTCACCTTTTCAAACTCAGCTATTACAACAAATAAAACGTACGCTGCAGATTTATTGCACTTCCAGCGGTAAAGATAAAGTCGACTACCTCGTATTATGCGGTGGGACATCTAAATTAGAAGGTATGGCTAATTTACTGACGAATGAATTGGGTGTTCACACTATTATCGCCGATCCTTTTCAAGGGTGTTTGCATGCCGATGAGTCGGTTAAAAGTGCACTGCAACCTACAATCAGCAAATATATGGTTGCTTGTGGCTTAGCATTGAGGAGTTACGGTCAATGGCGAACATAAACCTACTCCCTTGGCGAGAAGAGGCGAGAGAAAAACAAAAGCGCGACTATATTGGTATTTTAGCGGCAGTATTTTTAGCGTCGGCGATTTTAGTCTATGTCGCAGTATCTTTATTAGATGTTATGACAGATGAGCAAAAAGCACGTAATGCTTATTTGCAATCGGAAATCAGTCTGCTTGAAACACAAATTTCTGAGATCAAGAAAATTACTGAACGTAAGAAAGACATTGAGCGGCGTACAGAAATTATTCTTAATCTACAGCAATCCCGTAATTTACCTACTCACGTGTTAGATGAGCTTGTTCGAATTGTACCTCCAGGAATATATCTGTCTAGTCTAGAGAAAAAGGGCAGTTTGTTGCTGATTGAAGGGCGTAGTGAATCGAACAATAACGTCGCCAACATGATGCGAAAAGTGAAAACTTCCGAATGGTTAACCGATCCTAATATGCAATCGATCGTGACCCAAAATGAAGAGTTACGACAATTACAGCGTTTTAGTTTGAGAGTCACTATTAAAGGCGCGAGTCTAGATGAGCCTCAGAAAATGACAAAAGGAGCGAGTAAATGAAACTCGATCTAAGTCAATTTAATGATATCGACTTTGAAAATATTGGTGGTTGGCCAAATCAAGTTAAAACCTTTTTCGCGATCCTTTTAGCACTCTGTGTTTTTGCTGCGGGATATTTCTTGGTCGTCTCCGATTCGGTAGATATTTATACCGCAGAGCAGGATAAAGAAGTGCAGCTCAGAGATGATTTCAAGAATAAGTATCAACTTGCGGCAAATTTAAAACTCTACCGAGATCAGCTAGCGACGATGGAAGTACAGTTTGCAGAGTTACTGAAGATGCTGCCCTCTGAAAATGAAATGCCAGGTTTGCTAGACGATTTAACTTTTGTGGCAACGGATGCAGGACTCAAAATTAATAGTTTGAATTGGGAGGCCGAAATTCAGCGGGATTTCTATATTGAGTTTCCAATTAAAATGTCTGTGACGGGAGATTACCATCAGCTAGGTAGTATGGTGAGTGGTGTCGCTAAGCTGCCGCGTATCGTTAGCCTCCATGATTTCACCATTAAGCGAGATGAAGCCGGCAACTTAGCAATGGATATCTTAGCCAAGACATACCGCTTTAAAGAAGGGGCTGAATTACCGCCTGAAAAACCTGCTAATAAGGGGAAGAAATAATGAAATTCTTACCTTTGTTAGCCTTGAGTCTTTTTTTAATGGGTTGTGTTGGCGATCGTAGTGATTTAGAACTATTTGTTACTACAACCAAAGCGCAACATGTTGCTCATATCCCGCCCTTGAAAGAGCCGCCAAGATTTGAGCACTTTGCCTATCAAGCCGAGTTAATGCGTAGCCCTTTTGTACCACCTTCGCGTGAGTTAACGGAAGAAGTTGTTGATACCAGCAAAGATTGTTTACAACCGGACTTAAAGCGTCGAAAAGGACGATTAGAAACTTATCCTTTAGATAATTTAAAAATGCGTGGCACCTTAAGTGAAGCCGATACAACTTGGGCGTTAGTTGAAACAAATGACGGCAGTGTTTATCGGATGGGCGTTGGTGAGTATTTAGGTCTGTTTAATGGACGCATTTCTAAAGTTACTTCACAAAATGTCGAAGTAGTAGAATTAATTCCAGATGGTTCAGGGTGTTGGTCCGAAAGGACGAGCAATTTAGAACTTTCTGGAGAATAACGAGCGAAGGATGAGGGAATAATGAAATCTTCTGCCGCGATAAAAGTCCCGTTAATTTCTTCAGGCTTAATCAAGTCTGTTATTGGGATCGCATTGGTATTTGGAATTTTGCCATCGAGTTATGCTGCAAACCGATTAATGGATGTTAAGTACCATGCCTTGGTTGACCATCAGTTAGAGCTAGAGTTGGTATTTGAAGAAGCGGTAACACCGCCAGTTATTGACTCTAATGCCTCGCCTGCAGAGCTCGTATTAACCTTTGATAATAGTATTTCTGGTTTATCTAAGGATCGCTTACCCATTAATCAAGTCGGTGTAACTGACATGATGACTGAGCAGCAAGATACTCGTCTTAAAGTCACCTTAGGTATGTCCAAAGTGAAACCTTACCAAGGTTCAGTCATGGGTAACTCATATCGACTCACTATTAATGATGAGGTTGCAGGCGCTCAGACTCAGGCAGAAAATCCCTTCGTTAATAGCATTAAAAATATCGATTTTCGTCGTAATGAAAATGGTGGCGGTGAGTTATTGGTCTATTTGAATAACCGCTCTGTTGCCGTTAACGTTGAGCAAGTGGGCGCTAAACTCGAAGTTAAGTTATATAACACTGATATTAATAGTGATCTGCTTTATGTTATGGATGTGAAAGATTTTTCAACGCCAGTAAAAAGCTTCGAGACATTTAAAGAAGATCTAACAACGCGCATTTTAGTTGATATTGCTGGGGAATATGAGTTCAGTTATAAGCAAGAGGATAATCTCTTTAGACTCTCTATGAATAAAGTTGAGAGAGTTGCCGCCAAGAAAGATGTTAAAAAATACAATGGCCGTACTTTGTCGCTTAACTTTCAAAATATCCCTGTACGTACTGTTTTGCAGATCATTGCTGACTATAACAATTTTAACTTAGTCACGAGTGATACTGTCGAAGGCAACATCACCTTGAGATTGGATGATGTGCCCTGGGACCAAGCATTAGATTTGATTCTACAAACCAAAGGCCTAGATAAACGTATCGAAGGCAACATCTTAATGGTGGCACCGAGCGAAGAGTTGGCTATTCGTGAAAGCCAAAATCTCAAAAATAGGCAAGAAGTTAAAGAGTTAGCACCTTTGTATTCTGAGTACTTGCAAATTAACTATGCCAAAGCGATCGATATTGCTGAGCTGCTTAAAAGCGCAGATTCTAGTTTACTCTCGCCACGCGGTTCAGTCGCGGTCGATGAACGTACCAACACTGTACTTGTGAAAGATACGGCAGAAACTATTGAGAACATCCATCGTTTAGTCGAAGTACTCGATATCCCTATTCGTCAAGTACTGATCGAGTCACGTATGGTAACGGTCAAAGATGATGTCTCTGAAGACTTAGGCATACGTTGGGGCGTAACGGATCAGCAGGGCAGTAAGGGAACCTCAGGTACATTAGAAGGTGCTCAGAGTATTGCCAACGGCATCATTCCAACTCCTGACCAACGTTTGAACGTTAATTTGCCTGCGGCAGTGACCAATCCAACAAGTATCGCATTCCACGTTGCTAAGTTGGCAGATGGTACTATTCTTGATTTGGAATTGAGTGCGTTAGAGCAAGAAAATAAAGGTGAAATTATCGCCAGCCCTCGTATTACTACCTCTAACCAAAAGGCGGCTTATATTGAGCAGGGTGTGGAGATCCCTTATGTGCAGTCGACTTCAAGCGGTGCAACCTCGGTCACTTTTAAGAAAGCCGTGTTGTCCTTGCGAGTTACACCACAAATTACACCAGATAACCGCGTTATTTTAGATTTGGAAATCACCCAAGACTCTCAGGGCAAGACGGTTGACACACCAACGGGTCCCGCTGTCGCCATCGATACTCAACGTATTGGCACTCAAGTGCTAGTTGATAACGGTGAAACCATAGTCCTTGGTGGTATTTATCAGCAAAACTTGATCAGCCGTGTGAGTAAAGTCCCTATTCTCGGCGACATTCCCTTAGTCGGTTTCCTGTTTAGGAACACAACAGACAAAAATGAGCGTCAAGAGCTACTTATTTTCGTAACCCCCAAAATAGTCGGTGAGAAGATCTAAGCACTTGCTATGTATCGACTAAAGCCAGCAGTGATTGCTGGCTTTATTATTACTGAAATACAATTCTTTGCATAAATAGCGCACATGGCTTGCCATAGTAGACCCTAAGCTGAGATAATCCTCGGTCAAGTCTCATAAGAGCAAGGTAACATATAGGTCGGCTTGATGTTGAGTCGATATAGGCATACTTTTCAATAAGATTCAGACGTACAAGAAATGGCTGAAAAACGTAATATTTTTCTGGTAGGCCCTATGGGCGCAGGTAAAAGCACAATTGGTCGCCATCTGGCGCAAATGCTGCATTTAGAATTCCACGATTCGGATCAAGAGATTGAACAACGCACAGGCGCTGATATTGCTTGGGTGTTTGACGTCGAAGGTGAAGAAGGCTTCCGTCGTCGTGAAGCTCAGGTTATTGCTGATTTGTCTGAGAAACAAGGTATCGTCCTTGCCACCGGTGGTGGTTCAGTACAAAGCAAAGATATCCGTAATCATCTGTCTGCTCGTGGCATTGTGGTTTACCTGGAAACCACTATCGACAAACAGGTTGCTCGTACTCAAAGAGACAAGCGACGCCCATTATTGCAAGTGGATGATCCTCGAGAAGTGTTGGAGAATCTTGCAGAGATCCGTAATCCATTGTACGAAGAAATTGCCGATGTGATTGTCAAAACCGATGATCAAAGCGCAAAGATCGTCGCAAATCAGATCATTGAGCAATTAGGTTTTTAGGCAGAATTTATGAAGCAAATTCAGGTTGATTTAGGTGTACGTAGTTATCCCATTTACATTGGCCAGAATTTGATGAGTGATGGCGAGACTTTGTCTCGCTACCTGCTTAAAAAACGTATTCTTATCGTCACCAATGAAACTGTCGCGCCTTTGTATCTAAAACAGATACAAGAGACGATGGCTTCGTTTGGTGAGGTAGAGAGTGTTATCCTTCCCGATGGTGAACAATTCAAAGACTTAGCACATCTAGATACTATTTTTACTGCATTGCTGCAGCAAAACTATGGTCGAGATTCTGTGCTGGTGGCTTTGGGTGGCGGCGTGATTGGTGATATGACGGGCTTTGCCGCGGCATGTTATCAACGTGGGATCGATTTTATTCAAATTCCGACAACTTTATTGTCGCAGGTGGATTCTTCCGTCGGCGGTAAAACGGCTGTTAACCATCCTCTTGGTAAAAACATGATTGGGGCCTTTTATCAGCCACAAATCGTGCTTATCGATACTTTATGTTTACATACGCTTCCAGCGCGCGAGTTTGCGGCGGGAATGGCGGAAGTCATCAAGTATGGCATCATGTGGGATGCTGATTTTTTTCAATGGCTTGAAGATAATGTAACGGCGCTAAAAACCTTAGATGCCGAAGCATTAGTTTATGCTATCTCTCGTTGCTGTGAGATTAAAGCTGATGTGGTTAGCCAAGATGAAACTGAGCAGGGCGTGCGTGCTTTGTTGAATCTGGGTCATACCTTTGGTCACGCGATTGAAGCCGAAATGGGCTACGGTAATTGGCTGCATGGTGAAGCCGTGTCAGCTGGCACAGTCCTTGCTGCTAAAACAGCTAAGGCACTGGGGCTTATCGATGAGTCAATCGTTTGTCGTATCATACAGTTACTGCAAGCTTTTGATCTTCCAGTGAGTGCGCCGGAATCTATGGATTTCGATAGTTTCATTCAACATATGCGACGCGATAAAAAAGTTTTAGGCGGTCAGATTCGACTGGTGCTCCCAACGGCAATAGGCCGCGCGGATGTGTTTAGTCAAGTCACAGAATCTACCCTTGAACAGGTTATTCGCTGCGCATAAAAACTGTGTGGTGGGCGAGTGACGTTTCAGGGTTCTGTCTTGCTTCCTTCTCAGGAAGCCCTCATACAAAGAATGCATCATGTTGCCAGTTATAGCGATCAGCTGCTGGTGCTTTCTGGTGTCAGCGGTTCAGGAAAAACGACCTTAGTTACCGGATTAGCGACCGATTTTGACGAGTCAAATGCGGCATTTGTGATTTGTCCTATGCATGCAGATAACGCTGAGATCCGCCGCAAAATTCTAGTCCAGCTAATTTCATCCCCTATTTTTGACGACGACATTCCCCTCGCCGATACTCTGTTGCGGCTTGCGAGCACGCAAACTAAACCTTTACATATCATTATCGATGATGCGCATTTATTGCCTAAGGCGCTATGGGCTGAGTGTATTATTCTCAATCAAATTCAGTGTGCGGGTAAGAATATTGCCGTCACGCTCACGGTTCCACCGGCATTCTTAGCGGACCTATTGCCACAATTACCCGAGCAATTGCGGCGGCAAATATTGCCTATCAGTATTGAGCCGTTAACCATGCCAGAGCGTGAAGCTTTGTATCAAACATTGCTGAGATACAGCGATCAAAACCCTTTTACGCCAAGGGAAATCGTACGCAGTCAGCTTGAGAAGCAAACGGGTACGCCGCAAGAAGTGGTCAATCTGTTAGATAAAGCCTTGCATAGCCCGCAAGAGAAAACATCTTCTTGGATGAAATATAAAGCTGTGGTGGTGACAGCTGTGAGCATGTTGTTAGCGCTAGGTATTTGGCTTGGTGTTACTCAACCATTTTCTGAAGAGCAAGCCCTAGAGACTGCGACTTTTCCTGCGATAGATTCACCCGCTTTCTTGTCCTATGGGCAAAAAATCTTAGCCCCCTATTTTGCTCTGCGCGCTGATCAATTAAAGTTTGCCGCCGTACCCGTGACAGTTAACGAAATAGAAACATCCAAAGCCAAAACAGAACAGGCTGTCGATCCATTAAGTGAATTCCATGGTGAGGCACCACATCCTGAGCCTGATGATGCAGCCTTAGTGATCGTTGGTGAAGTGAGTAGTAAGTCTTTTGGTGGTGATGAGCCAACTGTGGATGCAGAGCTTCAATCTAAAACAGTAGATGTCCAGTCTCCAGCGCCAGAGGCTGCAAAGGTTGATAAAACAGTTTTGGAACCGCAAAAGCCACTCAAAGGTTATACCGTACAAATAGCGAGTGTTGCTCAGTTAGAGACCTTGCGTTCGACATTAAAGAGTCTTGAGAATGTCGAGGGCGTTCGAGTCGCAAAGTATAAACAGCGGTGGGTTGTCCTCGTTGGTCATTATAGCAGTAGCAAATTGGCTTCGAATGCGGCGGCTCAATTGGTTAAGGAGTATCGTTTTGAGCAACCTTGGGTTAGAAAATGGGCCGATTTGAAAGATTATCAAGTAGAAGAAAGTCTCTCAAATCGTGAAATTTCAGAATAAACAGAGTACAATCATGACCTTTATTTTTGTCGGCATTCATCAAGTTAAATGATAAAAAAACACAGAGCCTTCCTTAAGTGGGCTGGCGGTAAATTTAAATTGGTGGATGATTTAGCTAGTTATTTACCCGCAGGAGACCGTTTGGTCGAGCCGTTTGTGGGTGCAGGATCCGTTTTCTTGAATACGGATTATCCTAGCTACCTGCTCTGTGACATTAATCAGGACTTGATCGAGTTATATCAGATAGTGAAGCATCAACCAGAAGCATACATTGCCGCCGCTAAAGCATTGTTTGTCGACGAGATGAATCAAAAGGAAGCTTATTATCAGGTGCGGACCGACTTTAATAAATGTCGCGACCCTTTCCAGCGTTCTGTGTATTTTCTTTATTTAAATCGCCATGGTTTTAATGGCTTATGCCGTTATAACCGTAAGGGTGGCTTCAATGTGCCCTTTGGCTCCTATAAAAAACCTTATTTCCCCGAAAAGGAAATCTGGGCCTTTTCTGAAAAAGCGCAACGTGCTGAGTTTAAATGCATTGGTTACGAAAAAGCCTTTGAGCAGACACGCAGTGGCGATGTTATCTATTGCGATCCACCTTACGCACCGTTATCTACTACATCCAGTTTCACGACATATGTTGGTGCAGGTTTTAGTTTAGACGATCAAGCACTGCTGGCTCGTCATTCGCGCCATACCGCGTTAGAGCGTGGTATTCCGGTATTGATTAGTAATCACGATATTCCATTAACTCGCGAGTTATATCGCGGCGCGCATTTAGCGAAAATTCAAGTGCAACGCAACATTAGCCAAAATGGCAGTGGTCGTAATAAAGTGGATGAGTTGATGGCGCTATATGATGAAAACTACGATCCAAAAGACGACTAGTTTCAACATAAATAACGTTTAGCTAAGCACTTGTCCTACGAGAAACATCAGACTTGCCACTAGGATGACAGCTAACACAATGCCCATCACTATGTAGGGCAATGGGGAACTGGTTTGAAAATCTTTTTTACGATTTTCGCTAGTTTGTACCCCGAAAAAGGCGGCAATGGTACTGTGGAATACTTGCCAAATGCGGCTAAGCATTAATAGGCGAGATGCGACGTAGTGGGCTTGAGATCATCCATAGGTTTATCTTGATGACCATGTAATAGTTCAAGTAGATCGACAAAGTGGAACTGACTCGAACGGTTTTTACCTGTAAGCCACGTTTTCCAGCTTAAGGTTTGTGCTTGATCGGCGCAGCGATTATTAGGGTGGCTACTGGGCAGTGCATTGTTGTAACGAGTGTCATTGCTACAAGCGCAAGATGCAGTTTCGGTATTTTCCGTCAGTTTTTCAACGCCAAAAGCTAGCGTGGCCACTACAACTGCAGTAAATGCCAACATCATAGATGACTTGAATGTCACCGACCTAACATAGTGTGAAAACTGACTAAACCGCTCCATCATAACGCTTCCTTTGGAATGAACCAGCACTGCGCCTCGAGTATAACAAACTCGCTTAGTTTATGAACAAAAAATTATCAATTCCAGCCAAAATGCTCGGAAATATTAGCTTATTTTACCGAATCTAAGCCCCAATTTACTGCGATAGCTGCAGAGTGTGCTGCTTTGCAGACATAGGCATAGCGGATCAATTGCCAGAAATGTGGCTTTAGCTATAGAGGCTTAGCTTGGCTCAGGGTAAAATAAGGCACTTTTTATCCAAATAGCAGCGAGTGTTTTATGCGTCCATTCTTGATTGCTCCATCAATTTTATCTGCCGATTTTGCCCGTTTGGGTGACGATGTAAAAGCTGTGTTAGATGCGGGAACCGACGTAGTACATTTTGATGTTATGGATAATCACTATGTTCCTAACTTAACGATTGGCCCTATGGTGTGCCAAGCACTGCGTAACTATGGGATTACCGCTGATATTGATGTGCATTTGATGGTCAAGCCGGTTGACCGTATCGTGCCTGATTTTGCTAAAGCGGGCGCGTCTATTATTACTTTCCACCCAGAAGCCTCTGAGCACGTCGATCGCACTCTTCAGCTCATCAAAGAGTGCGGTTGTAAGGCGGGTCTCGTGTTTAATCCTGCGACACCACTGCATTATCTTGACCATGTGATGGATAAACTCGACGTGATCCTATTGATGTCAGTGAACCCTGGTTTTGGCGGGCAATCTTTTATCCCATCGACCTTAGATAAGCTGCGCCAAGTGCGTGCGCGTATTGATGCCAGTGGTTTTGATATTCGTTTAGAAGTCGATGGCGGCGTTAAGGTCGACAATATCGCAGAAATCGCGGCCGCCGGTGCGGACATGTTTGTTGCGGGCTCGGCTATTTTCGGCAAGCCCGATTATAAGGCCGTTGTTGATGAGATGCGTGCCGAACTTGCTAAAGTTGGGGCATAGCCATGTGGGATAAGATTAAAGCGATTGCGTTTGATCTAGATGGCACGCTGATTGACAGTGTGCCTGACCTAACCGTTGCTACGCAGGAAGCCTTGACTGAGTTAGGTTTGAAGAGCTGCTCTGAGGCGCAAGTTCGTACTTGGGTCGGTAACGGTGCAGAGATGTTGATGCGCCGTGCTATGAGTCATGCTTTGGGTACGGATGTTGAGCAAACAACCCTTGATGCGGCTATGCCGATTTTTATGCATCATTATCAAGAAAATCTTGAAAAGCACAGTGCGCTGTATAGCGACGTGCATCAAGTGCTGCAAACTTTGTTTGATGCAGGCTTTAAGTTAGCGGTTGTCACCAATAAACCCTATGGTTTTACCATGCCATTACTCAATGCTTTTGGGATTAACGACTTTTTCAGCTTAGTATTAGGTGGCGATACCTTAGCTAAGATGAAGCCTGACCCTTTGCCGCTGCAGCATTTATTGCATGAGTGGCAATTGGAGAAAACTGAGTTATTGATGGTCGGCGATTCTAAAAACGACATTTTAGCGGCGAAAGCGGCTGGGATAGCGTCAATCGGCTTGACCTATGGCTACAACTACGGTGAAGATATTGGGCTCAGTGGCCCAGATGCCGTATGTGAGCAATTTAGTGAGATTCTGAACTGGGTAAAACCTACCAAGTAATGGGGGGTTACCTGTTCTTTAGTCGATTTTTTAGTCTTTTTATATATAGATAGTGGAGCAATGACGTAATGACCAAACCCATAGTACTCAGCGGTGCACAGCCGTCCGGCGAATTAACCATAGGTAACTACATGGGTGCATTGCGTCAATGGGTTGCGATGCAAGATAGCCACGACTGCCTGTATTGTGTAGTTGATTTGCATGCCATTACCGTGCGCCAAGATCCTAAAGCATTGCGTGAAGCGTGTTTAGATACCTTAGCCCTGTATTTGGCCTGTGGCGTAGATCCTAAAAAGAGTACAGTGTTTATCCAGTCACAGGTGCCACAACATACGCAATTGGGTTGGGCATTAAACTGCTATACCCAAATGGGCGAGTTGAGCCGCATGACTCAGTTTAAAGATAAATCACAAAAGCACGCTAACAACATCAACGTGGGTTTATTTGGCTACCCAGTGTTGATGGCGGCGGATATTCTGATTTATCAAGCGAACGAAATCCCTGTTGGCCAAGATCAGAAACAACACCTTGAGTTAACACGTGATATCGCTACTCGTTTTAACAATGCCTATGGCGATACTTTCACCATTCCTGAGCCGTTTATTCCTGAACTTGGCGCTAAAGTCATGTCGCTGCAGGAGCCGCTAAAGAAGATGTCTAAGTCAGACGATAACCGTAATAACGTTATCGGCCTGCTAGAAGATCCGAAATCAGTGCTGAAGAAGCTGAAAAAAGCCATGACAGACAGTGATGAGCCGCCAGTCGTGCGTTTTGATGTGGATAATAAACCGGGTGTTTCTAACCTGTTGAGTCTCATGTCGGGTGTGACAGGGCAAAGCATTGCGAGCCTAGAAGCCGAGTTTGAAGGCAAGATGTATGGCCATTTGAAAGGTGCGGCAGGTGAAGCGGTTGTGAGCATGTTAGAGCCACTACAAGAGCGTTACCGCGCTATTCGTAGCGATCGCGCATACTTAGACCAAGTGATGAAAGCTGGCGCACAGAGTGCGCAGGCGCGCGCCGAAGTGACCCTGAAGAAAGTGTATGAGAAGATTGGTTTGTTAGTGTAATCAATCGAACGATAAATTAAGCCGACGTTCGCGTCGGCTTTTTTGTACCTGTAAATTCATCCTAAGCCTGTGATTTTAGCCAAGATGAGAAAGCGGCAATCGCTGGTTCTGATAAACGGCGTTGCTTACAAAAGAAGGTAAATTCAAATCCGGTATGCACATCGGGAAGATTCAAGGCGACTAAACGCCCCGTGGTGATATCGCCAGCCACCATAAAGTCCGGCGCTAGGGCTAAGCCTTGGCCAGCAATCGCCGCTTCAATCGCCATCACAATATGACTAAACACATGCTGTTGTTCGTTATCGAGTGGTATTTGGTGCGCCGATGACCACTTGTGCCAGTCAAGCCCTAATGGCCCTTCATCAACCACCAGCAGAGCTTGTTGCTGGAAATTACTCAGGCTTATGTCGCGCCATTTAAGGTAAAAACTGGGGCTGCATACAGGAATTAAACACTCTTTGTGCAGTAACTGTTGCCAATAGCCACGTTGATTTAGCTTACCGGCGATGAAGATATCCGCGGTGCTGGTGCTTAGATCAGGATCTTGGGTGATCATCTCGAGGCGGATTTTCACGCTCGGATATTGGCGGCGAAAATCGGCGAGTCTTGGGATTAACCATTTCACCGAGAATGAGCTGTAAACGGCCAGGCAGAGCTGTTGATTTGGCGTATCGCGTACTTTCAAGTTGAGGTCGCTTAACTCGTTGAATATCCGCTCTAACTCTAAAAATAGTCCGTGCCCCTTAGGCGTTAACTGCAGTTTACGCCCCTGACGGTCGAACAGTTGCTCGCCAAAATACTCTTCTAATACTCGCACTTGGTGAGACACTGCACTTTGGGTGATGCACAGTTCATCGGCGGCCTTAGAAAAATGCTGCTGTCTGGCGGCAGCTTCAAACACTTGTAGAGCGCGTAATGGCGGGAGCTTTCTCATGATTTTCAATATCTAAAGGCTTTAGTATGAATTTAATTCATCTAGCATGAGAAAGCATCATTTCAGCTTAAGTTTTGCGAGGATTATCATGCCGCCATTGAGATTTATGGATGTTAAAAAATGCAACGCCCAGTAGTTATTGGTTTGATTTTATTGATAGTAGGTAATCTATTCAGTGCCTTCTATGATGTGTCGATCAAGTGGTTACCGGACGATGCGAGTGCCTCGACTTTCCTCCTTGTCAGGCAAATCTCTTCAGTATTTATGTTGTTGCCAGTGTGGCTGTATTCGCAGCGTCCGATGACGACACATATCTCAGTTCACCTTTGGCGTGCCAACATAGGCTCAGTTGGCGCGCTTTTTTTAATTATTGGCTTAATGGCATTGCCGCTCGCGACAGTTAGCTCATTGTTTTATTCCGCACCGCTAATGATTATTTTGATGGGGTATTTCTTCCTGAGCGAGAGGATCACCGCTGCTCAGACAATCTGTACTGGCTTAGGTTTTGTCGGCATCTTGATTATCCTGCGACCGAGTGAAATGAACTGGTACGGCATTGCTGTACTGTTTTCAGCTTTTACCTTTGCAGTGAATCAGTTAGCGCTTAAAAAAGTGCCCCATGCTGAGCATCCCGTGCTAACGCTAATGCTATATAACTTGCTGGGTATTCCGGCAACGTTAGTGATTGCAGTGTTTCAGGGGATTGAGGGTTTGAGTTGGGAGCTGGTGGGCGTGGCCTTGCTGAGCAACGCATTTTTATTGGTTTATCACTGGTTTTGTGTGTTGGCTTACCGCAAGGCCCAGGCGAGTGATATCGCGATTGCGGAATACACAGGCTTGTTGTTTATTGTCTTTTTAGGCTGGTTGTTGTTCGATGAATGGTTGGATAACTTAAGTTGGCTCGGTGCCGCCTTAATCGTATTGCCTTCGTTGTTTTTACCTTGGCTAGGATCGCTCCTATCAAAATCGGCACCTAAGATAGCAGATACACTCACGGGAAAATAACAGCGAGGGTTAAAGCCTAAGTGGGCGAGTTAGCTCACCACTTAGGCTTAAGTTTTAAATAGGTAAACTGCAAAATTACTTAGCATACTCAAATACTTTCACCACTTTACGCACGCCAGCAGTATTACGGGCGATATCAACAGCTAAGTCTGCTTGTGAGCGATGAATAACCCCCAGCAGGAAGACTTCACCATTTTCAGTGATGACTTTAATGCGAGTCACATCCAAATCTTTTTCGTTCAGCATGCGGCCCTTCACTTTGGTTGTAACCCAAGTGTCATTGCTGCGGGTGGTGAAAGAGGTTGGATTGCCAATGCGGATTTGATTATGTATTTTGCCGCCGAGCTTAAGATCTTGTACGACCTTGATGGCTTTATCCCTTAACGTAGAGTTAGGGGCTTGGCCTATCATAAGTACATTGCCATTGACGGATACACCTGTGATATTCGTTTGTTTTTTAAGATCTTCTTGCTCTAGCAGTGCGCTGGTGATCTTAAAATCAGTATTGGTATCATCAAGCTGAGTCTTAACAGTACGTTCGTCGTTGGCCATCATAGCGCCACTGACTGCGCCCACCATAACGGCACCGGCGCAGCCTTGAAGCAGCAAGCAAACCATTAACAGCGGGGCAGCGTGTCTCATTGCTGCTCGTCCTGTGGGAAGAGGGTGCGGTCAATATTGTCACACAGGCAATGGATCACCAGTAAGTGCACTTCTTGGATGCGTGCAGTGACATTTGAGGGTACGCGGATTTCCACATCGTTCACGCTCAGTAGGCCAGCCATAGCGCCGCCATCTTTACCTGTTAGCGCTACGATAGTCATGTCGCGGCTTAATGCGGCTTCAATGGCTTTAATCACGTTACCTGAGTTACCACTGGTCGAGATCGCTAGCAGAATGTCGCCCGGTTGACCTAATGCAAAAATCTGTTTTGAGAAAATCTCATCATAGCTATAGTCGTTTGCGATAGCTGTGATGGTTGAAGTATCGGTAGACAGAGCGATGGCCGGTAAGGGTGGACGTTCAATCTCGTAGCGGTTTAGCAATTCTGCTGAGAAATGTTGCGCATCGCCAGCACTGCCGCCGTTACCGCAAGCAAGGATTTTATTGCCACCCAAAAGACAGTGCACCATCATCTCGGCCGCTTTGGCGATTGATTCTGGCAGTGCTTCGGCTGCATCGATTTTTGTCTGGATAGATTCAGTAAAGCTGTCTTTAATGCGTTCTAACATGGATAAATCCTTTCAGGATAAAGTGTTGCTATCATGCCATATTTCCACAAGCGTGTTGAGGCACGGACGTTAAAATAATTTGTGTAGTCACTCTTTCACTATTGGCGCTTAAAAGGCATCGACCAGCCAATGAATTTGATCGGCTTCCATGGCGATGACATCGAAACGACAGGGCACATCGAGTCTATTGAGTTGTAAATAGTGGCTAGCCGCTTTGCGAATTCGCGAAATCTGCGCGCTGCTTAGGGCTTGTAATGCGCCGCCATATTGATTTGCCGAACGATACTTCACTTCGACAAATACCCAATGGTTTTTATGGCGCATGATTAAATCAATTTCCCCAAACGGATAGCGGACATTACGTTCGACAAAAGTTAAGCCTTGTTGTTCAAGGTAACGTTGGGCGTGCGATTCTGCCTGCTGTCCGAGTGTCATAACTGGCGGAAGCTACCTCTTTCATAACGTCCCCAGCTTAACTGGCGGTTGACTATGCCATCTGGACTGACAGATAAAGCACCACTGCGACCATTGAATTGATAGCCTGTGAATGAGCGCATTTGCGCCAAACGGCCGATCAAATCCATTGCATCATAACCCATAACGAACAAACGTTTCTGACTGTTATTCCAGCCCGAAAATAGTGTGTTGACCATCAGATTTTCTTCGCCGTTTTGCATTAGCCAAGGTGCGTCGCTTAGGGTCAGGTTATTTAAATCCTGCGCCGTTTGTGTGCTTTCATTTTCAACTCGGCTGCGGCTTGAGGTATATAAAGGCACAGGTTGTGTGAAAACGCTAAAGTTGACGTCGATAAAGGCCTTGAGCAGGGTTAGATCCTGTGGCGTTGAAATCATATAAATGGCATCAATATCTTGGCGCGAGCGGAAGTCGGCTTGTACTGAATTGCCTAACAGCTCTTTAATACGGGCGATCCGCTCTTGGCTATCGCGCACGCCAAGGGCATCTTGTACTGTGGTGCGCATTTTATCACCGCCATCGAAGTAGTGAACTTCGACAGGGTTATCGCTCTTCTTTTTCCATGCTTGAATAAAGCTTTCGGCCATGCGTTTGCCAAGGGCATCGTTACTGGCGAGCAGTAACGGCATAGTTACGCCATCTTGATATAAATGCTCCGCCGCATCGGCCGCCTCTTGTGCGGGAGATAATGCAAAGTAGAACCTATTCGGATCGGGGGTGAACTTATCAACTTGATTTAAGAATAGTTGTGGTACAGGCGCAGCAGGTGCTGTTGCTGTATTGGCCGTTTTGTCTGGGTTAGCAGTATTAGTCACCGTATTCGTGGCGGCTGTGTTTGCCGCATTGATCACTTGCAGTTGTTCAATTTCAGTAGGCAATAATGGGCCAATAATAAATTCGGCTCCCACAGTTAGCGCCTGTTGGTAAGCGCTGGCAGCATCGTTTGCCGTGTCATAAAAGTTGACTGCGACTTGGTCATTTTGCTTGGCCATGTAACTGGCTAATATGCCTTGGCGAATTGCATTGGCAGCGTTAGCTCTTGGGCCCGTCAGCGGCAACAGCACAGCAATGTTTTTTGGCGTAAATGGCTTAGCGTTTAAGGCTCTGTCAAGATCGGCGGGTAGCTTAGCCGCTGCAGGATGATAAGGATTTTGTTTCTGCCATTCGCCTAAGTAGCGTACCAACTGTGTCGGATCGACAGCATAATGCTTCGCGATATAAGCCAATTGCAACCAACCCGTAAACACAGGAGTCTTAGCATCTTGGGTAAAGGCTTTTAAGGTTTGTTCGTGCATTGGCTGCAGAACTTGCCAAATCGCGTTATTCACCTCGTTGGCTTGGGCGGGGGGCAAGTAAGTCGTCAGTAAGCTCAGTTCACGCACTTGCTCAATAGGCTGTTTATTCAATTGATATAAATGTGCCTTGAATTGGTGATAAGCCGTCATCTGCCAGCTTGGCAAACTCCAATTGCTTGGATAATTGAGAACTTTAAGTGCATCACTATAGGTGGACGTGTGTTCAAGCACACGCGCGGTCAAGTATTTATGTTCGGCCAGAAATGTTGGGCTCTGATTCAAGCTTGGCTGTATTGATTTTAGTAGCTTCTGCGCCGCTGCGTAGTCGTTGGCATTGATGTAGGCATGGGCTGCGAGCAGCAGATTAGTATCGCGCTGCTGCGGATCTTTGCTATTGGCGGCTTGTGCCAAATACACATTGGCCGACAAAGGTGCGGATGCTAAAGAGGTGGCCACTGTGGGTGCAGTTCCGGTCGAGGTGGGCGTTGAAGTGCCACAACCCGCCAAGATTACCGATAAAATGGCCACGGAAACGAACTTAGTTGTATTCAGGCTTTTTAACACTGGGCTTCACTCTGGTAAGATGCAGCCTCTAGTTTAACCTTCTCTCGCGCTTGACGAAAGTCTTGGCACTGTCATTACAGAGGTATATATGGACCAAAGCGTCGCACTCTACATAGTTCCTACTCCCATAGGTAATTTGGGCGATATGAGCTCACGGGCAATAGAGGTGCTGAATCAGGTTTCATTGATCGCCTGTGAAGATACTCGCCACAGCGGTAAGTTATTGAGCCACTTTGGTATTACTACAAAAACTACGGCGCTGCATGACCATAACGAGCGTGCTCGTGCCCAGTGGATTGTCGATCAGCTTGCAGCTGGGCTGTCGATTGCATTAATTTCAGATGCGGGTACCCCGTTGATTTCCGATCCGGGTTATCACTTGGTCTCCCATGTGCGCCAATCTGGGTTTAATGTGATCCCTTTGCCCGGCCCTTGCGCGGCAATTACCGCCCTGAGCGCCTCGGGTTTGCCATCGGACCGTTTTTCTTTCGAAGGTTTTCTGCCCTCTAAAGAAAAAGCCCGCGCTGATAAGTTATTAGCATTGAAAGAAGATCCGCGCACGCTGATATTTTATGAATCACCCCACCGCATTGAGCACAGTCTAACGACTATGGTTGAAGTGCTTGGTGGCGAACGCCATGTCGTCATGGCGCGTGAAGTGACCAAAACCTTCGAAACTTTTTTGTCTGGCCCTGTCTCAGAGGTGCTTGCCACTGTTAGTACTGACCCGAATCAGCAGAAGGGTGAAATCGTGCTTATGGTGCATGGCTACCATTTGAGTGATGACGAAGCGATTCCCACCGTCGCTATTAATACGCTTAAACTCTTATGTGAAGAATTACCATTGAAGAAAGCCGCAGCAATTGCCGCGCAAATTCATGGACTTAAAAAGAACGCTCTGTACAAATACGGCCTAGAGTCTGATTTATAAGCGCTAAAACGGTTACGAGCGGATTATCTGTGGTGCATCAGGGTGGCTTAGGCTATAATCCGCGCCGAGTTGGCCAGACAGTCGCCGCGTTCGCAAGAACGGGGAGGAAAGTCCGGGCTCCAAAGAGCGGGGTGCCAGGTAACGCCTGGGCGGTGCGAACCGACGACAAGTGCAACAGAGAGTAGACCGCCTGCCTGATTTATCAGGTCGGTAAGGGTGAAAGGGTGCGGTAAGAGCGCACCGTGCGGCTAGCAATAGTTCGTAGCAAGGTAAACTCCACCCGGAGCAAGACCAAATAGGGTTCCGTATGGCGTGGCTCGCGTTGGAACCGGGTAGGTCGCTTGAGCCTGTGAGCGATTGCAGGCCTAGATGAATGACTGTCCAAGACAGGACCCGGCTTATCGGCCAACTCACCTCATTCAACAAAAAGCCCGTTTGTCGTAATGACAAACGGGCTTTTTGTTTTTTAATTTATACGGTAATGATAAGTTTTATTTGATTAACTCATTAAAAAATCAGAGTTATCTTGTTCTCCCGGCCCTTCAGTCTATCGCTTATTTAGCTTTCAGTTTAGCCGCCATTACAGCTATTTTTAGTCCTTCTTCGTCGCAGGTAAAAATTACTCAATGCAGGTAACATCTACCGTTAACTGGGAGGGTTAATAGAAATAAAGTAGTTCTAACATTTTGTTTTTTATGCGTTTATATTGTTTGGTATAGCCATTGCATTGGTTTGTTCGCAAAGTGCAGCATCTTGTTGCATTGCACAGTGTTCACCAAGGAGGCTTTTTATGGCCAGTTCAAAAAGCGTAGCAGAACAAACTAACAGTAAAGATAGCGGTGCTTTAAATTCACCCACAACAGCGAAAGCAACTGAAGTGACGCACCATGCCGTTGATGCGGTTGCAGAGAAAGCCGCAGTTGCAGAAGACTCTTTGCGTAAAACGGCAGCTAGCTCACAGGAAACTCTGGCGCTCAAGCAGGAGGAAATCAAATTACAACTGCAAAGTTCTTATAGCAAAACCCGTGAGTTGGCAGCGCAAAATCCATTGGCCACAGCTGGGATTGCCTTTGCCGCTGGTGTGGTATTAACGGCTTTATTGCGCCGTCGCTAAGGTGGATTTATGCAAAACCGTGCAAGGTCAGAGGCGCCAGAACAAAGGCCCGTCCAGCATAGTACGCAAACCGCCAAAACTGGGCAGACAGCATCAGCTGCTGCCCAGCATAAAGTTATTGATCAGGCAATGGAGCAACTGGCTGAAATAGCTGTTCTTAGCAGTTCAGTGAAGCAAGCCTATCTCGAGCAGTTGAAGTTGGCCGGGAAAATAGCAACGGCAGAATGGCGGTTAACAGGGCGTAGCCTGATTATTGCTGCGGCTTTAGTCGTCTGTTCTGGTACTGGCATTACGTTATTCTGGGGCAGTATTTTATTGCTGCTGGGCTATATGCTGTTTCAATTGAGCGGTTCGTTATTGGCCACTGTGAGCGCTTTGGTGGTACTACAGTTTGTTTTATTGCTTTGGTGTTGGCGTAGTCTTGGCTATGTGCTGTCACAAACTGGCTTTTCGAAGACTTGGCAGCAATTACAGCTTTTGCTCTCGACTCGAGAGTCGGAACATCAAAAATAGGAGGTGCGAGTATGCTAATTCAACAGTTACTTAAAAAACAGCAGTTGAAGCTGACTGTGCTGACGGAACAAGGCCAGTTGCAGCATGATTTGTTACTGATGAGGAAACGACAATTAGCGCAAAGCAGTCGTGATTTTATAGGGTCGACACCAGGTTTAATCGTCAGTTTTAGCCTTGGCTGCCTGTTTCAAATGCGCCACAACAGCACTGTAAAACTACTGCGTAGCACTTTTGGCTTGCGTTGGATTACCAAACTCATCGCTTGAGAATGATGTAAATGCCGTGATTTTTACCTTAATGATTTCCATTGGTGCGGGTATGGGGTTCGCTGCTATTAGTTGTCGTCAATGCCGCTACAATCATGCCTCGAGTCAGTAAGTGTAAGTATTTTGCTTGTTGTATAGGACAAGGTGTGGGACTGGCGATAAGTTGTTGAATTTGGCTGAAATAAAGAGCTGCTATGCTATGAGCTAATGTGTAGCTTGGAATAATAAATTCGTCAGTGTTGAAGGTGTTGATCAATTTATTTTCGATATGTTGCACAAGTTTAGTTTGTAATTGTTTAGTTGCAGCATCGAGGTCGCTACCTAGTCTAAATGACATGGAACGGCGAAACATGCTGTTTCGGCTAAAAGTAATAAGCAGTTTTTCCAATGAGGGTGGTGTGTTAGTTGAAAGCCAGTCTTCGGTTGACCGTAGATCTTCAAAGATATTTTCAAAAATATTTTGATGTAGTGCAATAAGAATATCCAGCTTGCGTTTGAAGTAGCGATAAAACGTCGTGCGCCCGACATCGGCTTTGTGCGCAATATCTGCCACTGCAATATCACGATAATCTTGCTGTTTAAGCATTTCCTTGAAAACGTGGAGAACCTTGAGCATCGCTCGCGGGCTTTGTTCTATGCGCATGTGGGGCTTGGTGTGCATACTGGATTTTGCTCCAAATTCAATTCAGGCGTTTGATTATACATTAGCCTCAATGGCTCTTGTGTTGTGATTTTTGCTTAAGTGGAACAGATAGGCTCAGGTGTACCATTTGAAACATTCGGGCGAGTTTGTGCCTGATGGTTAGGAATAATGGGCTTTATAGTGACGGTCATAGGGTTAACTGCAACGACAGTGTTACCTGAAATATGAAATTGTCACTACCTATGGAGAATCTGTGATGAGTGAAAATATTGAAGCGGCTCAAAGTGATCAAACAAATCATCCAATAAAGCACAAATTAAGAGTAGGTATTTTCCTTTATCCCGGCATGACGATGCTCGATGCCTATGGGCCACTACAGTTTTTAGCCTTTGTGCCATCATTTGAAACCTTCACTTTTGCGAAAACCAGCACGCTATTACCCTGTGATGCGGGCGTTAACTTACAACCTAATTACGATTTCGATAATTGTCCGTCGATAGATATCCTTTTAGTGCCTGGGAGCGCAAATCCTTTGGTGCAAATACAGGATGAGCAAGTCATTTCTTTCTTAAAATGCAAGGGGGAGCAAGCCCAATACATTACATCTGTATGCACTGGTGCCTTGATTCTTGCGGCAACAGGTTTACTTAATGGTTATCGCACGACCACTCACTGGGCTTATGCTTCAGTATTGGCACAATATCCTCAAATTACTTTTGAAAATAAACGTATTGTGATTGACCATAATCGGATCAGTGGCGGCGGTATTACTGCAGGGCTCGATTTTGCATTGACTCTTATTGCCAATATAGAGGGGGAACAACAGGCGAAAACTCTGCAGTTATTGTTTGAATATGATCCTAAACCGCCCTTTAATTGTGGCTCACCTATATTGGCTGATGCTCTTTTGGTACAGAGGGTTGAGCAGGAGGTTAGGCAGATAGCGTCAGGATTATTTTAGGCCACAAGGCGTCAAGAATTGTCTTAAAAAGTACATAGTTCATACGATTATTATGTACCTTAGGTTTAAAAACTGCTTTTCACTAGGAATCGCCATTCCCAGCTGTTTACTGACTCGCCGCCCGTATAAGGGAGTGAAAAATCAATATGGGCTACGTTGCCATAGCTGGATCGAGAGGAATAAATCCGTGCGCCTATACCTATGCTACCCAGTGGACCGCTGACTTCGTTATTCTCGGCGAGTTTGCCGCCGGAGGCTTGACCCAGATCGGCAAAGACTGCCCAGCCTAATTCAGCCAGTTGGTATAAGTTGATATTGGGGTAGTTGCGTATCTCGGCGGTCAGTAACCACTGATTATCCCCTTGCTGGTATTCGTTTGGATAACCGCGCACGCCAGTTTCATCCCCTAATCCTTTTGTTAGATCCAGATAAGTGTTCTGTGAAAGGCTAGCCCAAGCTTTGCCATAAGCCGTCCACTTAGGATGGATTTGATAGAAGTATTCGGCTTGAACATCGACCTTATAAGTATCTTTTTGGGTGGTACCGATAGTGCTTGTTCCCCCCATTTCTAACAGCCACAGTTGATCGTTAAACTTATACCCGCCAGTGCTTTGCCAGTTAACGTGGTAGCCTAAGGGATTATTATCACCTATATCATTGGTTTCTATGCCGAATTGCACATAGTGATGCCAACCTAAGTTAAAGTCTTCATTGTTGGTGATCAGGTGAACATTATTCAGTACGTGGAAATCATCTTCGATAAACTCGTAGGCGACCCAAGGGTACATAAAGTCCCTGTCTTGAGGGAGCATGGACGTAGGATAGCGCTCAGAATGGGCAAACTCGTGCTTGTCTTGGGTGACACCAGTAATAAAGCGAGAAAGGTGCTGACTGTTTTTATTAATTAACCAGCCATATTGCAGATTGAGATAGTCGACTGTGTGTGTAAACTCATTCACCTCTTGCCCATTTTGTCTGAGGGTATCTGTACGGTTATCGTCTAAAAACTCCGCCGAATACATGGTACTCGTATTGAGGGAATAGAAGGGCTTACTCACATAAACGTGTTTAGCTTGGCCGTCGCTATTGTCGTAGAACTCAGCGGCAACTGTGCCGTGTTCAATAATGCTGAGCGGCGCTTCAAAAGCAAATTTATAGCCATTCCGGGATTCATTGGATTGATATTTAAGTCGAGTGCGGATCCCCGTTCCAAGCAAGTTGTCTTCTTTGAGCCCGAAGGAGTAACGGGTGTCGCCACCTGAACTACTCAAACTCGCTGTCGGTAATAATGACCAATTATCCCAGGTCTCCACCACCACGGACTCAACGGATGGATCGACATCGGCTTGGGGATCTTTTTCTGCGATATAAATTTTCGCATCGCGAATGTAAGGCATTGCCCGCAAAAGTCGTTGGGATTCGTCGAGATCTTTTTGTGTGACAGTATCATTTTCGCTGAAGGTTAGATTATCGAGAACCACATATTCTTTGGTATTGATATGCAGGGCGTTAGCCCAGCGATGGATAAAAAAAGCATCGGGATCTGACTCATCAAAAATGGGGTTGTTGACCACCACAATCTTGCTGACTTTTTGTTTGGTTTGATCTTGGTTTGAGGGATCGGCGAGCTTAGCCTCTTCTGCTTGGGCAACCCTGATTAGGTTGCCAACACAACAAGATAGGATGCATGCATACTGAAAAAATTTCTGCATAAAAGGCCACTCCCATGAAATCGACGACTGCAGCGAAAACAATTTCACGTTGCAATTCACAATTTAATAACACATGGAAAACGAGTGTTAGTCAAGGAAACATTTTAATAAGTTTCTTATTTTACTTAAGGTTAGCTTAAGATTATCTTGAGGTGGCGGCTGGGCGCGGGCTCCAGCCGGATTAGCGATTGTTACAGTGTACGCCTAGGTGGGACAGCGACGTTAGCAAAGATGAGCCCCGCAATTAGCGACATAAAAATCAAAAAGATTTGCGAGCCTATGTGCGACTGATTGAGCATGGTCTCACCTGAGATCAGTGCATTGAGTCCGATATAGGTTTTACTGCCGGGGACTAAGATCACTATTCCCTGCAACAGGGCGATGGAGGCTGGCGCCTTCATCCAGCGGGCGAAGAGATTAGAATAAATTCCTACTGCCAAGGCACCAAAGAAGATCCCCACCGAATCACCAAAATAATGTCCGCCGAGCATGGCTGAGAAAAACGCCACTATCCCAGCCAATACGCCCCAAGGCGAATCTTGCATCCTTGCTTTGAAGATAAAAACCAGCGCCATAGATAGAATCGGAACCGCCGACCAAATTGCCCAGCGAGGTAAACCCTCAGGTTCTATGTGAATCGCTTCGCCGAACATAGCCTTACCGATTGCCATGCCGAGCACTGCGCCAAAGTACAGCTTAAATAATTGCATGCTCGCATCCATGATGCGCGCCGTGCCAGAAATTAAATCCCGTGCGGCGAGTTCGGCTAAACCTAAGGTTAAGGCTAAGCCGGGAATAAAAATAATAATGGAGGAGAGGATCACTACTGGGATATTAATATTTGGATCGATACGCGCTATGCCACAGGCTGCGATGGCGCAAAGGATAGTGGCGAAGGGTTCGAGCACTTCGGCCATGCGGGCCGAGCGTTCGGCACGGTATACCAAGCCATAGACGAATAAGCCTAATAATCCTGACCAAAATACATCGTTCCAACCCGTGCCCATCAGCATAGCGAAAGCGGCGGCAGAAGTTCCAAAAGAAAAGCAAGTTAATACAGGGCCATAGGGATTGGGTTTATTGGCAATTTCTTCTAAGCGATCTAAGGCCTCGGCCAAAGTGCGTTTACCTGAGGTTAACTCATCGACCAATTCATCGGTGCGGGCGAGTGAGCCTAAATCGAGTTCACCGGGCTTAACGCGAGCGGCATGGTTATATTCTTGATCGGTATCATGTTGCAAAACGAAGGTCATCGACGTTGGAGAAATAAGGAAATAGCCTTCGATACCTAAGGTGCGAGCAACGGTTTGTAAGTGGTTTTCTAGACGATAAGCGGGTGTGCCAAACTTATGCAAGGCTTTGCCTAGCTTTATGATAAATCTGCGTTTTTCGATAAACTCGTCGTTATCCAATCGGGGTATTCACTGTATAAAAAGTTGTAGGGAATGACGCGCGCATATTAACCTATCTTGTCTATAAAAGGTTAATGGCTTTTAACCTTAATACAAATAAATTGCTGATTTTTTGCAGCTCGGGCTATAGTCAGCTTTTTGATAAGGGGAAATAGGCATGTCTTTGATGGTAACGGGTCTTTACGCTAGCCTCACAGGGCTATTAATTGTCGCTTTGGCTTATCGAGTAGTTAAATTAAGGCGAGGTCAGAAAATCGGCCTAGGGGATGGTGGTAACAGCACCTTAGCTTTGGCTAATCGAGTGCATGTTAACCTGATCGAAAATGCGCCTATCGTATTGATTTTAATGCTGGTGGCCGAAGCGGGTGGCTTGCCTGCATTTTATTTACACTGTTTTGGGACTGTGTGGATAGTGGCGCGCTTACTCCATGCTATTGGCTTAACTCAAGGCCAAGGTGGTTACCATTTTGGTCGTTTTTGGGGCGTATTGCTCACTTGGCTAGTGATTATCAGTTTGGCGCTGGTGAATTTGCTGCATTTTGCTCAAGGTTTAGGAAAGGGTCTCTAGGCTCGCAGGTTTGGGCGGTCAATTCCGCCCTAAGCCATATCCATAGCGGATTTAGGGGTATTACGCTTCTGGCTCAAATACCCCTGAAAATGCCTCGAGTGGTGTTTTTTTAATCGCATCTATCCTCCATTCCCTGCTATACTCCGCGTCCCTAAATTGGCGTAACTTATTTTCGTGGCGCCTTTATTTGACATTACGTTTTCGGGTCACAATCCATGCAAGTTGAATCCACACTCTTTAGTCATCCCAAGTATTGGGCCACGGGCGACAGCACTGCGCCTTTCTTACCTATGTCTCGCAAGGAGATGGATAAGCTTGGTTGGGATAGCTGTGACATCATCATAGTCACAGGCGACGCTTATGTGGATCACCCAAGCTTTGGCATGGCAGTGATCGGCCGTATGTTAGAGGCCCAAGGTTACCGAGTCGGCATTATTTCCCAGCCCGATTGGTCGAGCAAAGACGCCTTTATGCAATTGGGTCGTCCAAACCTGTTTTTTGGCGTCACCGCCGGTAACATGGATTCGATGATTAACCGTTACACCGCCGACCGTCGTTTACGTTCTGACGATGCTTATACCGCGGGTGATATTGGTGGTAAGCGCCCAGATCGCGCCGTGACTGTGTACACCCAGCGCTGTAAAGAAGCCTTTAAAGATGTGCCTGTGATTATTGGTGGTATCGAAGCCAGTTTACGCCGTATCGCCCATTACGATTATTGGTCGGATAAAGTACGCCGCAGTGTGATTTTCGATGCCAAGGCCGACATTCTGATGTACGGCAATGCCGAGCGTCCTTTAGTCGAAGTGGCACGCCGCTTAGCTGCCGGTGAACCGATAAGCTCGTTGCACGATGTGCGCGGCACAGCCGTTATCCGTAAAGAGCCACTGCCCGAATGGCGCGGTATGGACTCGCGCAAGATTGACCAATTGCACAAGATAGAGCCGCTGCCGAATCCTTACGGCGCCGATGATGTGGGTTGTGCTAACTTGTCCGGCCCGTCGGATGTGAAAATTTTCGATAACGAAGCCCCTAAGCCTATTAGCGTTCAACCGCCTAAACCTAAGCCATGGGATAAAACCTATGTGCTGCTGCCAGCGTTTGAAAAAGTCTCTGAAGACAAATATTTATATGCCCATGCTTCACGGATTTTGCACCAAGAGCAAAACCCAGGTTGTGCCCGTGCGTTATTTCAACCCCATGGCGACCGCGCCGTTTGGGTGAATCCGCCTGCATGGCCGCTTAATACCGATGAGATGGATGCCGTATTCGATTTACCTTACCAGCGCATTCCTCATCCTATCTATGGCAAGGAAAAAATCCCTGCCTATGACATGATCAAGACGTCTATCAACATCATGCGTGGTTGCTTTGGTGGCTGCTCTTTCTGCTCGATTACCGAGCATGAAGGCCGAATCATTCAGAGTCGTTCACAAGAGTCGATTGTTAAAGAAATCAAAGATATTCAGGATAAAGTGCCCGGCTTTACTGGAGTGATTTCCGATTTAGGCGGCCCTACAGCCAACATGTACCGTTTAGGTTGTACCAGCGAAAAGGCTGAAAAAACCTGTAGGCGTTTATCCTGTGTGTTCCCATCAATTTGCGGCCACTTAGGCACAGATCATAAACATACTATCGACTTGTATCGCGCTGCGCGTGCCGTACCTGGCATCAAGAAAGTATTGATTGCCTCTGGCGTGCGTTACGACTTGGCGATCGAAGATCCGGCTTATGTTAAAGAGTTAGTGCAGCACCATGTGGGCGGCTACTTAAAAATCGCCCCTGAGCATACCGAAGAAGGTCCGCTCAGCAAGATGATGAAACCTGGCATGGGCGCCTACGATAAGTTTAAAGAATTGTTCGATAAGTTTTCTAAGGAAGCGGGCAAAGAGCAGTTCCTGATCCCTTACTTTATTTCGGCGCATCCAGGTACGACCGACGAAGACATGGTGAACTTAGCGTTGTGGTTGAAGGAACGTAAGTTTAAGCTCGATCAAGTACAGAATTTTTATCCGTCACCGATGGCGAATGCGACCACGATTTATCATACCGAGTTAAACTCGCTGAAAAACGTCAAGCACACCAGCGAAGTGGTATCTGTGCCGAAGAAAGGGCGCCAACGTCGCTTGCACAAAGCATTGCTCCGTTATCACGATCCTGCGGGTTGGCCATTAATCCGTGAAGGGTTAACCGCCATGGGGCGTGAAGACTTGATCGGTAATAGTCCGCATCAATTAGTGCCGCCAGAAGGTCGAAATGAGCGCGGACCTAAGTGGATGAAAGATGCCAACCAAGGCCAAAAAGCCTTTACTCGCTTCTCGGGCAATCAATTTGATGACCGCAAGGGCGATGGCAAATCTAAAGGTGCGGCGAAAGGCGGCGCGCAAGCTCAGGCTGGTGCTGAGTCAAAACCCGCCGCTAAAGGCGGAAAACCTGCAGCGAATGGCGCTAAGCCAGCGGGAGCTAAACCCAGTGGCTCTAAACCCAGTGGAGCCCATTCGAGCCGTCCGGGAGCGAAAGCGCCTTTCGGCCAGTCTGGTTTTAAGGCAGGAGGCTCTCAGGCTAAAGGCGGAAACCCATCAAAAACGGGTGGCAAATCTGCAGGCAAGCCCTCTCAGGGGCGCCAACAGGCTAAGTAACACTTTTCGCCATCACAAATAATGTTTAAAGGCTGCTCCAGATATGGTTTGGAGTGGCCTAGCTAGCATGGTCATTCCGCTAAAATAGTCCTCAACTGGTATCGCTGGGCGAACTATTATAAGATCCCTGTCTGATGTTTATGTCTACTATTTGTTTATATTCGATATTTTAGCTATACATCTCACCCATATCCGCGGTTCGTTAACTAACATTAGATATTATGAATAAAAAGCGTAGACCCAGTCTTCAAGACGTTGCCGATCAAGTTGGGGTCACCAAAATGACGGTGAGTCGCTATTTAAAAAATCCAACAAGGGTGGCGCAAAGCACTCAAGAGAAGATTGCTGTCGCACTAGAAACCTTAGGTTATATTCCTAATCGCGCGCCGGAAATTTTAGCGCAAGCAACCAGTCGCGCTATTGGCGTGTTAGTGCCTTCGTTAACCAACCAAGTATTTGCTGAAGTGCTGCGCGGTATTGAGAATGTGACCGGCAAACGCGGTTATCAAACCATGCTGGCTCACTACGGGTATCAGGCCGAATTAGAAGAAGAGCGGGTTGCATCACTGCTCTCTTACAATATCGATGGCTTACTCTTGTCCGAAAGTTACCACACGCCGCGTACCGTGCGAATGATTGAAACGGCGGGCATTCCGGTCATCGAAATGATGGATAGCGTGTCGCCTTCGATTCAACAGTGTGTGGGTTTCGATAATACAGCGGCCGCATGCGAAATGGTTAAGGCCATGATTGCACAAGGCTATCGCCACATTGCCTACCTAGGCGCGCGCATGGATATTCGCACTCAGCTTAAGATGCGAGGCTACGAGTTAGCGATGCAGGAGGCTCAGCTTACACCTTTGGCGATGACCACAAATGAGGCCTCGTCGTTTTCCTTGGGGGCGTCGTTATTGCAACAAACATTAGCGAAATATCCCTATGTGGATAGCTTTTTTTGCACCAACGATGATTTGGCTGCGGGGGTGATATTTGAGTGTCAAAGACAAGGCATCAAGATCCCTGAACAAATTGGCGTTGCAGGGTTTCATGGCCATGATATTGGCCAATCTATGACGCCAAAATTGGCGAGCATTATTACGCCGAGAAAAGAGATTGGTCGAATTGCTGCTACTGAGCTATTAGACAGGCTAAATGGCAAAGAGATAGCAGAATCGGTTATCGACCTGGGCTATCGTATTGATTTAGGGGAAACACTGTAGACTTCCCCTTGTTCTTTCGCTTAACGACTTATGTTTGTCATCACAGGTTATCGTTAGAGAAACGCAGAGATGATGACTGCGACTATGCCGCCCGTCGTACCAATAATGGTCTCCATTACAGTCCAAGTTTGCAGTGTTTGTTTTTCTGACAATCCAAGAAAACGGTTAGCGAGCCAGAAACCTGAATCATTGACATGCGAGAGCACAATCGAACCACCGCCAATGGCAATCGTAATTGCCGCCAATTGAGCACCATCTAAGTTTAGTGGTTCAAGTATCGGGATGATAAGGCCGCAAGCCGTTAACATGGCCACGGTTGCCGACCCTTGGATCACGCGCACCGACGCCGACAAAATAAATGCCAGTATTACAATCGGTAATCCCGAACCTGCCAACATATTGCCTAATGCATCGCCGACACCCGAGTCAATCAGCACTTGCTTGAACACGCCACCAGCACCGGTGACGAGAATAATGATCCCAGCAGGTTGTAACGCACTGCTACAGATTTCCATGATGCGCTCATTGGGAATATTGCGTCTAACGCCTAGCACATAGAATGCGATTAAACAGGCTAGCAAAATGGCGGTGAAGGGATGACCTATCAAGGCGAGCCAATTATGCAGATCGGATTTTTCATCAATAAAGCGTGACACCACTGTCTTTAAACCGATAAGCAGCAGTGGGAACACCACAATACTGATTGATAGCGCGAATGAGGGGATCGGTCCGCCTTCTCGTTCACCTTTTTCCTGCTGCTCGTGGGCAGGCAGCTCAACATGGACTTTTTGGGAGATGAGGCTGGCAAAGAGCGGGCCGCCTAGAATCATCGCCGGAATCGATGCCAATAAACCGAAGACTATCATGTAGCCAAAGTCGGCATTGAGCTGGGAAGCGACCAAAATAGGCCCTGGTGCAGGGATGAGAAATGCCTGACAAGTGGCAATACCCGCGAGCAGTGAAATACCAATTTTAACGACACTGCCGCCCCCTTTACGAACCACGGCAAAGGCGATGCCAATCAGCAGTACCACAGCAACATCGAAGAAGAGGGGGAGTGCACAGATAAAGCCTGTAAAGGTCATGGCCCAGTGAGCTTTGTCGTTACCAAATTTATTCAGCAGTGTATGGGCTATCTGATCTAGCGCGCCAGTCTCTTCCATTACCCGGCCAAACATGGCTCCCAAAGCGACCACTACCGCCACAAAGCCCAGTGTTCCCCCCATACCTTGTTGAATCGTATTGGTGATATCGGCTGGGTTCATGCCAGAGAAAAGGCCGGCAATGATCGACACCAGTATCAGTGATACTACTGCATGTAATCTCACTTTCATCACTAAGAACAGTAGCAGGGCAATTGAACCCAGTGCTGTCAGAATCAATGACATATCAGACATTAGAGGACTTTTCCTTGTTAGTTAAGTTGTCCACATTTTTGTAGGTTACCGGTAACATGTTACCCGTAATATGGTAGAGTGGGAAGTGACTAAATTCGAGAATTGGCATGAGGTTAACAAAGTGACTGAGAGAAAAAAAGGCAATAGCTATGTGTTCATGGGCGTCTCTAGTTGTGGCAAATCTTCGATTGGTGCCGCGGTCGCAAAGGCGTTAGAGACGAAATTTATTGATGGTGATGATCTGCATCCTAGAGCCAATATTATCAAGATGAAATCTGGCTCACCGCTCAACGATAGCGATCGCGCTCCTTGGCTTGAGCGTATCAACGACGCTGTGTATAGCATTGAGCAAAAGGGGGAGCAGGGGGTTATTGTCTGCTCTGCACTGCGGCGCCAGTATCGTGACTTAATCCGTCAGAACAACAGCAAGCTGGTGTTCATTCATCTATACGGAGATTTTGAATTAGTCAAAACACGCATGTTTGCCAGAAAAGCCCACTTCATGCCGATTGAGCTACTCAAGAGTCAGTTCGACACGCTGGAAATGCCCGCGACTGATGAAGCTGACGTTATCCAAGTGAGTATAGATGGCACTTTCGAAGAAGTCGTACAACGCTGTATTAATGCGATAAATGGCGAAGGGTAAGGTCAACGTTGGCCATTGAAGTCAAGCGCAAAGTCGTAATGCACATCGGCTTAAACCGCTCAATTTTTTAGAAAAAAAGCCACTCCAGAAACTAACTTGGAGTGGCGTAGAGATAATGGTAAGCCTGCGGTACCATCTAATGAGTGTTACGGCGAGCGTTTGTAGACGGAACGTGCGCCGCACCTCAGTCTCAAATAAGCTCACGCATATGAGCGATGACGCGAGCTGCCTATCTTGCTAAACATGATTTAACTCAACATATGATTAGAACTGTCACTAAAGACTTATACTCAAAATCGTCCTGCTTCATGCGATTAAGCAATGCCAAAGTAGAATGAGCGCTTTAGAAACCTTAGCTAACATCTCCTTTAGTCCTAAAAAAAGTAGTTGATCCCCACTGCGAAGCTGTTGTCTTCCTGTGCTTCGAGTGCAGGATCATCCATATCACTGAAATCTAGCTTCATCTCGGCAAACATCACAGTGTCGTTACTGTAGCGATAATGCAGTCCCAGCATGGCAAATTGGCGAGTCCATTTACCTTGGATAGGCGTAGTTGCATCTGTGTCTAAATCTAAATAACTGAGTACAACCATGGGCACAAAACCGTTGTCGAATTGATAGGCCGTCATCAACTCGGCACCAGTGGCGTCGTAGAGATCGCCGTTGACCAGTTCATTATTTTTACTTTTGTGAGCGTTAAAGCCCACATAGAGACCGTTGGCCTCACGTCCTTCGGCATAGTGATAGTAGTCACCATACATGGCACCAATGCCGACAATTTCATTGGTTTCATCGACTTGAGTGTTGCCTAAGTGGCCTTCAAAATCACCGCGGTTAAAACCTGCGAGTAGCTTAAATTTATCGGTTACCGCATAAGTGATACTGGCGCCGTAGCTGCTGTCAAAACTCAGTTCTGAGTTGGTCATCTCGCTACCATCATCGTTCTTTAGGCTGACATCACCATTGGTTTTGGCGGCATATTGCAGGGCGATTTGTACTGGGCCTAAATTATTACGGTAAATGAAGGCGGAATCGGCACGACCTGTACCTGTGAGGCTGCCATCACCGAAGGTGTAAGCGCCAACGCTGTAACCTGCAAATACGTTCGGTAAATCTGTAGTGCCTGCGACATCGTAATAGGCGCCCCATTGTTTACCGAAACTCAGGTTGCCCCATGTATCATGGGACATGCCAACATAACCTAAGCGGTTATAGAGAAAATCATCGGTTTTTTCGGCGGCGAGTTTGCCCCCTTGCATCACTAGCCCATCATCGCTGGAGACCATGTTGATCCCCCATTCTGTGGTAGCAAAAGCGGTCCAGCCATTTTTCTCGCTGCGCTCGAAGCTGAATCTTAGGCGTGATGAGTCGTCGATAACTGAAGTATCGTGGCTGTCATTTAATGCTGCAAACCCTAACCAACCCGTTAAATCTAAGGTGTTTTTTTGATCTTTATAGAGCTCTACCGCCTGACTGCTGGTGGCCGTTAATAGCATAGGTAACACTAAAGCGAGACAAGTCTTATTCATAAATCCCCCGATAATGAGCAAGTATTCTTCAGGGGATCATAGGCTTGGCCTATGATCCCTGAGTTATCGTTAGTCTTGATGTGGATGTTGGTATTAATTGTTTCCGAGCATGCGTTAGTCGTATTTAGGCTGGACGTGTGTCGGCAACAGGCGCTTGGTTAGAGATCACGCCGAAAATTGTCCAACCGAAGAAGGTGGCTATGGCGCCAAGCATCACTGCGGTTTCGCCTGAGCTGTACAGAGCGTAGAAGCTATATAACGCACCAATTACGGCGATCACGTTGGCAACGCGGGCTTTATTGATAGGTACTTTTTGCTGTCTTTGCATTATGCCAAGCGCGGCCATAGATAAGATATAAGGCACAATGTTGGTGACGACGGCGAGGTTAACGAGTGCTTCGAACTGTTTGCTCAGTGATGGGCTAATGGTCATCAGCGATAGTGCTGTTTGGATCGAGACGATAATAGTCATGCCCCAGATTGGCGCATCGGCTTTGCTGACTTTAGAGAAAATTTTCGGAAAAAATCCTTCATCGGCAGAGGCTTTAAACACTTGGGCAATAGTGAACTGCCAACCTAAGAGTGATCCAGTACAGGAGATAATGGCGCAGGCCATCACGATTTTACCGACTACTGGATTAAACATTTGTGCAAAGGCTAAACCGAATGGCGCATTCGACATGGCAAGCTCGGCATTTGGCACAATACCGGCAATGACGTTAGTGGAAACGATATAAATCACTGCTGCACCTAAGGTACCGCCCATCACGGCGATAGGTACGTTTTTTTCTGGGTTATCGACGGCTTCTGAGTTTGCACAGGCCGATTCTAAACCGAGGAACGCCCACAAAGTCATAGCGATAGAACCGCCTAACGCTTTGAAGAATGGCATATCATGCGGGTTCCATGCACCTTTATAGAGGTCGATGTCAAACCAGAACCAACCAATTAAAGATACGCCAATCACAGGCAGAATAATCCCCCACACAGTCACGCTACTGACGCGACCCGTGATGCGGGCACCACCGAAGTTAGCAATGGTTGCCAACCAAAGTACGCCAATGGTCGCAAGACAAATTGCCATCGGGCTTAAGTTAACTTCCAGCAACACGGCAGCGTAACCCACGGCAGAGATGGCAATCGCGACGTTGGCGATTAACAGCGAGACGGCATAGGTGTAGTTGGCCATAAAGTTGCCAGAACGGCCGAAGGCATACTCGGCATAACCGCCCATACCACCGGATTTTTTACTGAACATACCGCACTTAGCAAAGGCGAAGGCGAGGGCCGTTGACCCTGCTGCTGTTACTAACCAAGATAAAATGGAGATAGTACCGACTTGAGCTAATTGGGTTGGCAGCATAATAATGCCCGAACCCATCATGTTGACTATGGTGATAATAGTTAATTGGACGACGCCAATTTTATTTTCTGATTTACTCATACTAATAACCTAATTTAGGTGACTTATTATAGGAGGCATGAATTTGACTGCAGAGTGGGGTTAATAAACTCTGCAGTCAGTCTTCATTATTTATTTAGTACATAGCCCATTGCTTGAATTTTGCCGTCTGCGGTATTTTCGAGATAAACACCTTGCAGTTCTGGTGAGAATCCAGGTAATAGGTTGATGCCTTCTTCAAGGGCAAGGAAATAACGCTGAACAGAACCGCCCCATATTTCACCTGGCACCATACATAACACGCCTGGTGGGTAAGGGAGTGCGCCTTCTGCTGCAATTCTTCCTTCAATTTGCGAGAGTGGGACTAATTCTACTTTGCCACGAATAAACTCTAGGTTTGCTTCCTGCGGGTCCATCACTTTTGTAGGGAAATGCGCTTTACGGAACATTTCTTTCTGCAGTTGTTTTACGTCATGGCTGACATAAAGATTGTGCATTTCTTGGCAGAGTTGACGGATAGAATAGTCTTTATAACGGGCTTTATTGGCGTTATAAACGTTAGGTAATACTTCAGATAATGGCGCATCTTCATCGACTAATTTCTCGAAACGAGATATTTGTGATACCAGATGTTGCATCTTGGCCATATCTTCCGCAGGTGTCATTAGGAATAAAATCGAATTCAAGTCGCACTTCTCTGGAATAATATTATTTTCCCGTAAGAAGTTAGCCAGAATAGTCGCTGGAATACCAAATTCGGTATATTTGCCTGTTTCAGCATCTATGCCCGGTGTTGTTAATAAGAACTTACAAGGGTCAACAAAGTATTGGCCTTTTTCATAACCTTCGAAGGAGTGCCATTTCTGACCAGGTTCGAATTCGAAGAAACGTAAGTCATCGGCCATTTGTTCGGTTTCATAGTCTTGCCATAGGCGGCCGTCGATCATTGTTGGCACGAATGGCTTGATATATTTACACTTTTTGAGCAATAGCTTACGTGCTTCGATACCCGCTTTTACCGCTTCGCGCCACAGATAACGACCGCTTGCGCCTTCATGCATTTTCGCGTTTACATCTAGCGCCGCAAATAAAGGATAGAAGGGACTGGTAGAGGCATGCATCATAAAGGCGTTGTTGAAGCGTTTATGGTTGCAATATCTATCTTGGCCTTTGATATGTTTATCTTTTTTATGGATTTGCGAGGTTTGTGAGAAACCCGCCTGCTGTTTATGTACCGACTGAGTCACGATAATGCCTGGATCTTCAGCAGTCAGTTCGAGCAAGAGTGGTGAGCAGTCATTCATCATAGGGATGAACTGTTCATAACCCACCCAAGCAGAGTCAAATAAGACATAGTCACAAAGATGACCAATTTTATCAATCACTTGGCGAGCATTGTAAATGGTGCCGTCATAGGTGCCGAGTTGGATTATCGCCAAGCGGAACGGGCGTTTTTCATCGGCTCTTTCTGGCGCGACTTCACGAATTTGCTCTCTTAAATAGGACTCTTGGAAACAGTGGGCATCAATGCCACCAATAAATCCGAAGGGATTACGTGCCGTTTCTAAATAAACAGGTGTAGCACCTGCTTGAATTAATGCGCCATGGTGGTTTGATTTGTGGTTATTGCGGTCGAATAACACGAGGTCGCCTTTCGCTAACAGTGCATTAGTCGCGACTTTATTTGATGACGAAGTGCCGTTAAGTACGAAATAGGTTTTATCGGCATTAAAAACTTTGGCAGCGTATTTCTGTGCTTCCAGTGGAGCGCCTTCATGGATCAGTAAATCACCCAGTTTCACGTCGGCATTACACATATCCGCACGGAAAATTGTTTCGCCAAAAAAGTCGAAGAATTGGCGACCCACTGGGTGTTTACGGAAGAATTGTCCGCCTTGGTGACCAGGACAAGCAAAGGTAGAGTTACCCATTTCGACGTATTTTTTTAACGTACCGAAGAAAGGTGGCAATAGCGCTTGTTCATATTTACTTATTGCAGTCTCAACCTGTTTTCCGTAGAAGTCAGTGTTATCACCGCAAAGTTCAAATACCCCTGTAATCGATGAGCAAACATCATCAGGGAAGGTTTCTTCACAGCAAACTGAAACGAAAATGGGCAGTTTCAATCCGGTGTTTTTAATCTTTTCAACAATACCATTTCTAACATCATCAACAGAGACGACAGCCGCGCCCACATCGCAAAAATCTGTGGTTAATACATTGACAACTTCTCTGTCGATATCGAAACAAGATCTAACAGATAAGCTAGCGGCTACTTTTAATGATTTCATAGTTAATTTCCCTTTTACTTTATAAAAAATAGATACAAGTGTGCCTATACCTAATTAAAAACATTAATGGTATGAAAATTAGATATAGCTATTCCGTGCGCAGATTAAATGTGGTTATGCCAAAGTTACGAAATAAATATAAGTAGAAATATATTTATTGAGCGTATGAATAGCTTAGCCGCAGTAAAACTGCACTGATAAAAGAATGCTTTGATTAAGGTGTTAGATAATAAACCAAATGAAAACAGTACGATAAGTGTTTGCGCCTATTAGGGCAATAGCACTTTAGACTTGTTAATTGGCCTACTACCTACGCTAAGGTTAGCGGAGGAAGATAAAGGAGTGATCGAAATAGTCACGTTGACTAGGCATCATGATATGCCGTGTGCGCCTGATATGCGCCATAATTTTAGATTTCCTCTTCATATACGACTCCATTATGACTTAGAGAAAATGGTTAGTTTTTTATTACGTAATGAAGTTTATATGCGAGTTATAAATAAAATCATGACCTATGTCTTATTTTTAAATAATTAGCACGTCAATTTAACTTAATTTATCGATATTAAATGGAGTCAATCATGCTTAAGTATCTTTATCTAAATTATGAAAGTAAATATTGTCAGAATTATTTAAATAATATTATTTGCATAAAATATCTTATTTCAAATATCTAATCTTAATTTAAAGGCTGCTGTAATCATCATTCTGATTTATACCGCATTCCATATTTGCATTGTTATGCAGATATTTTCGTTACAAAATCATCCTTCTGCTTGAAAAATGCAAAAATGATAACTTTTTTCTCACATTTGAGCATTTGGGGCAGAAAGTTGTCGTTTTAGGGCAGATGTTATTTTTTTGATTGACGTAAAGTGAGTCAGGTCGAACATGAATAGGAGATAGACATGAATAAAGGGTGGTTAGGGGCGAGTTTAATGCTTGGGTTATTCGTTGGACAAGCAAGTGCTATGACATTAACGAGCAAAGATATGAGCGAGGGCAATAAACTGACATCGCAATTAGTGTTTAATGGCTTTGGTTGCCAAGGGGAAAATACTTCACCGCAACTGACTTGGACTGAGGTGCCCACAGGAACTAAAGCATTTGCAGTGACAGCTTATGATCCTGATGCGCCAACGGGCAGCGGTTGGTGGCACTGGGCCGTTTATAACTTACCCGTAGCGCAAACTTCGCTCGCACAAGGTGCGGGCTCGCATGTTGATGCACTGCCCAAAGGTGCCATTGCCTTGAAGAACGATTTTGGTACTACAAATTTTGGTGGCGCATGCCCGCCCCAAGGTCATGGTGTTCACAGGTACGAATTTACTGTGTGGGCATTACCCAGTGCTTTAGAATTGCCAAAGGATGCTAGTCCTGCCTTATTGGGCTTTATGCTCAGGGCACAAGCGCTCGGCAACGCCAAGTTGACTGCGGTATATAATCAATAATCCATTGATAATTAGGCTGGTGTCATGATCCGTATGTTTGAATATGATTCGAAGCAGGCACAATCTTTATCTCAAGTCCCTGTACATCAGCCGTCGATTATTCGGGTTATCTATGGTGAAAAGTCTCTGCTCTGGCAAGATGAATCTGTTTTAGTAGGCCAAGGGCAGTTACTGTTAATTCCTGCTGGTTCGCATATTAGCTTTGTTAATCGACCTTTTCTTGGGCGTTATCGGGCGGTGCAGTTATTACTCCCCCACGATTTACCCCAAGGTATTTTATCAAGTGCTACCGATTGGCGTGACCCTATGCCAGTCCAAAACATATCACGCGCTGTGGACTTAGCTTGGAATGCGTTATTACAGAGTTTGACCTTGTCTCTGGCCGATCCTGTTCAACTGCATTATTTGGCCGCGTTACTGTTAAGTTTGCCGGATAAACGCAGTGTGAACTGGTTGTATGGACACACCCAACGCAGCGTGACTCAAGCGGCCTTGGCCTTGATGAGTGTGAGTCCTTCGGCGTCATGGCAGCAGGAGGATATTGCCGACAAGTTACACATGAGCACGGCAAGCCTTAGGCGTAAATTGGCCTTAGAAGACACCAGTTTTAGGCAGTTACTGGCAGAAGTGCGGCTTTGCCATGGTTTAGCCATGTTGCAAAATTCGAGCGAGCCAGTATTACAAGTGGCTTTGGCCTGTGGTTATCAATCTGCGGAAAAGTTTTCCTTACGTTTTAAGCAACAATTTGGCCTGACCCCTGCGGCTTATCGTCGTACACTGTGAAGTGGCATGGGTGTATACCCAAACAACTTTAGGGTATTGGAGAAATATGATGGCGGATGAGCAATTTACTGACAGCGGATTTTGGAACAAGATCAAACTCTTTAGCCGTCAAGCAGGTAGAGAGGTCATCGAGCGGGCACTATGGCTTTATTATGCAGCGCAACAACCCAATACGCCTAAGTGGGCTAAGTCAGTCATCTACGGCGCGTTAGCGTATTTTGTTTTGCCTTTAGATGCGATTCCCGATCTGACTCCTTTAGTTGGCTTTACCGATGATTTAGGTGCCCTTGCCGCTGCCCTGACTATGGTGACCCTATATATCGATGATGAAGTGAAATCCCTTGCGGCGGATAAACTCGCACTGTGGTTTGGAGATAAGCCGAGCGAACCTAAGACTTAAACCTATTGCCTTTAGCGAACGCAATCGCCTAAGTGATGCAAAATTGTGCTAAAAATATGATTTCATTAGGAGTCGTTGATTTGGTTTTGACTGAGATTTTCTGGGGTAAAAATATTTTTTTGCAAATGTTTCACTATTGCTTGATTGCGCTATATGCTAGCGCTGTTTTGTAAACCCCTTGTGTTTGTTTAGGCAGATAAATGAAAAATATTATGGTAGTGATCCTATGGCTTTTAGGTGTCTCTGCCGCTACCCCCGCGTTTGCCGATGAGGCCTCTCCGGAACAACTCGCCCGTCTTTACCTCGATTTTATGGCAAAGAATAGTCGCCAGAGCGAAGCTTTGTGGCCTGGTTTTCGCCTTGAAGATAAAGTACACCTCTTTAGTTATGGTGGTAATGTCTGGCTTCGACAGCCTGGTGGCGAAATAATCCAAGATAACAGTGTGTTAGAGTCGGTCAATCTGCACTCTGGTCTATCGGTGAGTTTCGGCTTTCCGCAATATAATGGCCAGCCAGGCGTATTGATCCAGCTCGAAGTGCCTAACATCCAATTTACTCGCGACACTAAGCCAACGGATTTAGCTTTTTTAATCTGGGCGAGCAATGGCTTGCATGAAGCCTTCCATTTTTATGCCCAATCCGAATGGCGAGTATTAGAAGACGGTAAGCGTTATGAGGGCGAGGTCTTTCCGCTCAACTTCGATGCTCGCTATTATCGTTTACAGTTATTTGATGCCTTAATGGCGGCGCTGGCACAACCCGAGCAACAGTCATTACACCTTAGCTATGCAGCCTATTGGTTGCAGCAATGGCGCCAAATTGCGCCGAATGAAGATAAAGTCGGTTACATCAATGATCTTGTTGAAGGCAGCGCTAAGTATGTGGAATTGGTCGCTGGTGCGCGTGTGTTGAGTCAAAATCAAACTTTACTGGGTTATCAGCAAATACTGACAAAATATGTGTATGACTATTATCAACAGCAGAAGATGTGGGTTGGTTGGACGGCTGAGGCGGCAAATATTGGCGCTCTGGCGGGCATATTGTTGGATAGCACTCAAGACCCTTATGTGTGGAAAGAGTCGGTCATGTCGGGTATGTTACCTGTGGATTTACTACTGAACCGCGTAAAGCCTGTATCCCCGCTAGACAAGAAAGACGCTAAACAAAAGAAACAGCTGCAGGAGATGCTAGCGTATTACCCTGCCACTCAAGCAAAATTGTCTCAGTTGTTGTTGAATGTGCAGGATCCAAAAGTGCCGTTATTGGTTATGCCGAGCGTGAGCGATAGCAGCAGTTTTATCGATGTGGGTGACGTACGTTCTGGCTTTTATGTGGTGCCCTATCAAGAGGAAGTGACTCAAGCTTATTTAGGGATGAGTGCGCAATTTAGTAACTTGTCAGTGAGTGGCAGTCCATTACTTGATGTTCCGGTACAAAATTTTTGTGAGGGCATTGAGGCGGCAACTCTGTTACCTTTAGCATTCCCCTTTCAGCGTGAGGGTCAGTATCTGGTATTCAACGAAGCGGAAGTCCATGGAACTATTAGGGTTTCTGCGAGTGTTGTTGATGGAAGAACCCTCTACTGTGCGATGAATTAATAATGAGAAAAAATCAGCTCGAATTTACCTACATGCGTGGCATTGCGATTATCTTTATCGTGCTTGGCCACAGTATTTACAACTCTGGTGAAGGTTTCCCGCTGTTGCTGGAAAATCTATTGCGTGGTGGCACGGCGTTATTTGTGTTTATCTCGGGATACTTTTTCCACCGCATTTTTTATAAGGATTTCGACTACAGCAAGTTTATGAAGAACAAAGTACAAAACGTACTTTATCCTTTTTTAGTTGTGTCATTAATTGGTCTATTTTGTTTGTGTTTGCGCTGGATATTTATGGAGCATCAGCCGCTCGATAATGTCTTGCTGAGTATTTTTTATACTGTGCGTAACGGTTATATTCTGTATCCGCACTGGTACATTCCCTTCATCATGGCGGTGTTTTTATTCTCGCCGATTTTTTTATGGTTTATCCGTTGCTCGCAGCAGATGCGTTGGACACTATTTGTACTGAGTTGTGTGGTAGCAATTCTGTTGCATAGACCTATAGGTAACGTCAATTTTATTCACTCAGTCGTGTATTTTGTACCTTTCTACTTGATTGGTATTTTATATTCGCAAGATGAACATATTGTGACGCGCTTTGGCTCTATTTTCACCGCACTAGCGATGATTTTTTTAGTGGTTAGCTTAGTCGAACAAACTTACATAGTGCAGCATATTGGTAACTATCATAAGGCACCATTTGAGTACAACGGTATCGATTGGCAGTTTATTCAGAAACTTTGTTTATGTGTATTAGTACTGAATTTCTGTGAATGGTTGTCGGGACGAAGTCGTTTGCCTTGGTTAGTCGAAGTCGCCGAGATGAGTTTTGCAATTTTCTTTATTCATCCACTCTTCGATATGCTATTTAACACGGCTGCAACCGTAATGCGTTTCCGCTTCCCACCAGGTTCTGCTGTGACTAGCGTGCTCTTTTCCGCTGGGATTTTCATTTTCATGATGGTAGGCAGTATTATGACGGCTCGCTTTATCAAAAAGCGTCTGGGTAATCGATCGCGTACTTATATCGGCTGGTAATCACTTTGGTTTATCATCACTAACACTAGGTGAAATTCAGTTTGAATTTATTTCCTAGTGTTAGGGTGTTTTCCATCTAAAAAAAGTGGAGAACATAATGAATCCCAACATTACCCTACCGAGCCTCGGGCTTATCAGTTTGTCTTTTATCGCGTTGCCATCCATCGCTGCTCAAGTTGAGTCGCTATCCACCAAGACGCAAAATACTTTTTTCGCACAAATAGCGGCCCATTGTGGCCAAGCCTTTGCGGGAAAAGTGGTATCGGGTGACAGTGCCGATTCAGCCTTTAGCGGTAAGTCGTTAATTATGCACGTGCGTGAATGTAGCGACACTGAGCTTAAGATCCCGTTCCATGTGGGTGATGACCACTCGCGTACTTGGGTGCTGACTAAAACGCAGCAAGGACTTAAGTTGAAGCACGACCATCGCCATCATGATGGAAGTGAAGATGCTGTGACCATGTATGGCGGCGACACTATGAATGATGGGACAGTACAGAAACAATCATTTCCAATTGATAGGGAATCTATCGATAACTTCGTTAAGAATGGGCTAACCCAGTCGATCACGAATGTGTGGCACATGGAAATTACGCCAACGATTTTTAGTTACCAACTCACGCGAGAACAACGCAATTTTAAAGTCGATTTTGATCTTACCCAGCCAGTAGCATTACCACCCAAACCTTGGGGACACGACTAGTGTTGTTATCAAGCTAGCTCAAAATGGTGTTCATCACCTGCTTATGTTGCCCGTTTATGTGGATAACGACACTACACGGGCTCAGCCTCGCATCAAATCCAGTCAAATCGTTGTGACATCCTCGCCAGCAAACCCTAGTGCGGTAAGTTCTTCATCTAGTATCACTGCTATGTAATGACGCCATTAACTGGCAATAAGCCAATAAGCCAATAAGCCAATAAGTCCATTATGTCTAAAAGGATTAATAATAGTTTTTTTCAGTTTTAACTGTTCATTTTACTCATTTTATTTCGTTGCTGGGTACTAGAATAGCGGTTCATTTAATACTTAATTTTTATGGATAAACAAGATAGTCATACCTCAAAATAGGTATTTATATCTTGAGTATGATTTCTTAAATATTCACCTAAATTAAGTATAAATCTGAGATTTAAACCGGATTTAATCACTACTTCTGCTAATTTATAGTCTAGGCTAGAAAAGTGCAGTTGAAAGATGGGGCACCTAGGTCTAGACTGAAAAATTAAAGGACTGATTCACTAATGATTATAAAGTTAAGTGACCCAAAGGGAAGAGGTGAACTATGCGCTTTTATATGGCAAGACAGCCTATACTGAATAGAAATAAAAACGTTGTTGCTTATGAGTTGCTCTTTAGAAATAGCCGGGATAACTATTTTCCACAGGGTGTTACAGACAATGTTGCTACAGCTAAAGTGTTTGTAAATAGTTATTTAAGTATGGATCTAGAGGATTTAACCGAAGGGAAGCCAGCATTAATTAATTTTCCATCTCATTTCTTGCGAGACCATTTGTTATACATGTTTCCATACAAAAATATTATTGTTGAGGTATTGGAAACTGTTAGCCCAAGCGAGGATAACTTTATTTTAATTAAAGAGTTATTTAACTTGGGTTATTATCTTGCTTTAGATGACTTTGTTTATTCTCCTGAGTGGGAACGTTTTTTTCCTTTTTTTAAACTTATAAAAATTGATATAATTTCAACGCCTTTAGATAGTGTTTCTCATCTGATCCCTAAATTTAGACAGTATAATTTAAAACTACTTGCAGAGAAAGTTGAAACATTGGAAGAGTATAGGCTAGCTAAGTCACTCGGTTTTGATTATTTTCAAGGTTATTATTTTTATAAGCCAGAACTCATAGAGGGGAGTGAAATAGGTGCTACACAACATTTTGTTATGTCTATTTACAATGAGGTTTTTAAGTCTGATTTTAGTTATAAAAAACTTGAACATTATTTTTCTCAAGATTTAGATCTTACCTATAAATTACTAAGGTATGTCAATTCAAGTCAGTTTGAGCATGTGAATGAATTTACCTCAATTAAGCAGACTATGATTTTTTTAGGTGAAAATAAACTTCGTAAGTTTGTCAGTCTCATTATTTTGGCTGAACTTAATCCCAATAAACCAGTTGTGTTAATTAATAATACTATAATCAGGGCTCGGTTATGTGAAGAGTTAATATCATTAATGGGATTTCCTTTGTTGAAAGAGTCAGCATTTTTGACTGGATTATTATCTACTTTAGATGCCATTTTAGATAAGCCGATGAACAGAGCGATAGAGCCGCTTCCTCTTGAACAGCAAATAAAGCGTGCTTTACTTAATAATCATGGATATTTAGCTCATTGTTTACAACTTACTCTGGCGTATATGAAAGGTGATTGGGTTACTGTCGATTATTTCATTGGTAATTATAATATTGATCCTGAGAGGCTCATCTCTGCGTGTGATAAAGTGTATAGCTGGTTTAATCAGTATAAAAATTCAGTTCAGTAGTAATGAATGCTAGTTTGCAATAAGGATATGCGATGATGAATGGTATTGATTTAGACTTGTTTGATTCTTGTGCATTTATGTTATCACCTGAGGGGGAGTGGTTAGGCGAGAATCAAATTTTCTCAAATAATAATTTTTTAAAAAATGCCAAGAAAAAAATAATTCAGCATTTTGAAAAGATTAAACAGAATATCACGCCTAATGAATGCTTAATGATAGGAAGTAACTGTTTAAAGTTTAGCCTATTAAAGATGGCAAATAAAAATTTTATTGTGCTCTGTGTTGTAGAGCATGATGCGTCAATAACAAAAAATTTCGAGTATAGCCAATTTAGGTGTGAGAATCCTGCGGGTGATGACTCTAGATATCAGAAAATTACTTCAGATGGTGTTCTTGTCGTAAATAGTCTTGGTAATATTGATTTTATTGGTGGCGGGGTTAAATACCTTTTCCCATATTTACATTTTTATAATTACATTGGCAAGTCATTTTTTAGTTTAATTCAAGATATTGTTAGCTATGAGGTTGTTGGTAGAGATAATTATAGAATTATGAAGTGGTTTAGATATAAATGTGCAACTAATAAAAAAATATGTCTATCTTTTAAAACTAAATCAGGGTTGTATTTTGAGTATAGAGATTTCTTCCTTGATGATAGAACTCGGTTTGGGTTAATTATAGATGAATCTAAACGATATGAGAAAGAAAAAGTATTAATAGAGAAATGTTCAGAGCTGGAACAATTGAATAGCTTTAAAAGTGATTTTATTGCCACTCTAGGTCACGAGATTAGAACACCATTAAATGCAGTGCTAGGCTTAATTGAGCTCAGTTTAGGTAATGTAAGGGCACAGGATAAGAAGTTATTATCTGTCGCATTCAGTACTTCAAAACAAGTTTTATTACTCATTAATAGTATGTTGGATTTTAAAAAGACAAATGAGAGTAGTGCAGATGTTAAAAATGACTCGGTAGATGTTAGGTTGTTAGGCGAATTTGTTGTTGATGCGTTTAGCCTTCAAGCAGATAAAAAAGACATTAATTTAGACTTTTTTATGCCATTAAATTTTAATCGCAGGGTTATTTGTGATGAAGTTAAACTAAATCAAGTTATCTATAATTTAATCTCCAATTCAATTAAGTTTTCCAATAAAATTGACTCGTCGATTCTATTAGAAGTAGAAGTTCTGGAACAGTCATTCGAAAATGTAAAACTAAAGTTTTCTGTTATTGATAATGGTATCGGTTTAACTGAAGAGGAACAATCAAAAGTGTTCGGTAAGTATGAGCAGGCATCATCAAATTCTTACCGTCAGTATGGTGGTGTTGGCTTAGGACTATACATAAGTAAAAGTATATGTCGTTCAATGGGAAGTGACCTTCAGGTTATTAGTCGTATCGGTGATGGTAGCGTTTTCTATTTTGTTATTGATTTTGCTTTAGATAGTCACTTTACGGCGCATGATGTAAGCGGCTCCTATCGTTCTGATATTGATGCTTCAGTAACGGCATATACTAACAGTTCCATTTTTCACGAATCAGTTTCAAGATATTCCAAAGAGCTTGATTTCGAGTTGCTATATTTACCAAGTAATGAATTACTGGAATTTGAAACTGAAAGCTCAATACTTTTTATTGACTTGAATCAAAATGATATTATCTCAAAGAATGAATTTGTAACTAGTCTTTTTACAAGAAAAGAAAGAGTTGCAGAGTTGAGGAGAGTGTCACTTTCTAAGTTTAACTCCGACTACGAAGTGATTTCATATCCACCACTCAGAATTCAATCAGTAACTGATTTCGTTAATGTTAAAAATTATTTGAATATTATTGACGAGCAGGCTTCGGATAGTGCTGATTATAGTAATATTAGTGTGTTAGTTATTGATGATTGTCAAGAAAACTTATTTGTTATCGAAAAACAGTTATTATCTGTTGGAGTTATAGTTTCCTGTGTTCAAGATCCGATGCAAGCCATTGAGCTTTTTAAGACAAATAAATTTAATGTCGTTATTTCTGATGTGATAATGCCAACTATATCGGGCTCAGACCTCATTGGCGTCATTAGAGAGGTTGAAGGGTATCGGGAATTAGCGCCATCGATTATTGTGATGTTGACTGCTGATCATGGCGACATATGTAAAGATGAATGTTTGCAGGCTGGAGCAAATCGCGTACTTGTAAAGCCTCTGACATTGAATGATTTGATTGGCCTTTTAGATGAAGTAAAAGTCACTTTGTCAAATAATGCAAGTTTAAAAAAGTCTACAGTTAAATCTGATAATACTTCTTTTGATAATAGTTTTTTCTGTTGTGATGAAGCACCGCAGGAATTAGTGGATATCTTACAGATGGTCAACTTGTCAGATATATATAATTTTGTAGGTGAAGATATAAGCGATGAAGAGTTATCTATTTTTTTAGAGCAATATTATAGTAATTTACTTGTTAAGCGTGAAGCATTAAGGTCTGCAATTGTGGATAATGATCTTCGTATTATTACTGCAATTAGCCATACCCTTAAAAGTAATTCTCTTTACATAGGAGCAAAAAAATTAAATTTATCTTGCCAAGAACTAGAGCGTGTTTCGCGTAACAATGCTATTGATTACAAAGTTATCTTAAAATGTTGGCAAGAGGTTGATGATGATTTATTTGCGTTAATTGAGTTTTTTATGCAAAGGAGTAATGCTAGTGGATAGAGTCAATTTTGAGCATATCGTTCTCTATACGAACGACCAAGATAATGATAGATTATTGATAAGTGTTCTAATTCGTCACTTTTCTCGTATTCATGTGATTAAAACGAATGCTGAGCTTGTTGAGCAAATCAAACAATCAACCCCAAAAGTGATTCTTGTTGCTGCTGAAACTTTACAAGAAACTTTACTTATTTATTACGAAGCCATTGAGGAATTGCAGGCTGTAGAAATATGTGAGCATGCTGTTGTTTCTCTTATTCCAAAACATCAAGAAAGAGAAGCGTACGAGGCTTATCGTAGTGGTGTGATTAATGATTATTTAATCGCTAGGCCAATGTATGAAGTGCATAGAGCAATTATAATATGTACACATTTATTGCGGGAAATTGGGTTAAGAGGAAAATATAAAAAAGTAGAAGAGTTTGTAAATGTGCAAGATAACTACTCTTCGCATATCAAGGAGATTGTCCTTAAAGGTGTTCAGCGCAAGAAGGATTTAGAACATAGCTTTGAATTAAGTTTGATTGAAATCGAGCAATCATTAGATAAGGCAGAAGCGCACCTTGCAAGTAATAGAACCGCTGAGTTAGATCTGGCTTCATTGAAGAAGATATTATCATTTATTCGTTCTAATGAAATTAGACCAGCTTTGTTGAAACTACAAAGTAAGGCGTTGCACTTACTTGAACTTGTTGTTACTGATGTATCAAATGTGGCGATGGTCGCAGAAGCCCCTTTGCCAGAACAGGAGCATATTGAGGTTAGCAATAAGGCCGCTCCAACCGTGCCTGATACTAAATACACGTATAATCGATTGTATTCGGAGTCAAAAAATTCTCTTGTATCAGTTGAAGTTCCTATAGTACCAAAGATGTTAATTGTTGAGGATGATCACATTAGTTTGAATTTAACTATTATGCTTCTTAGAACGTATGCCATTGAACTTGATACATCATTGTCTGGACGTATGGCGTTAGATTTACTTTCTAAGAAAAAATATGACGTTATTTTAATGGACATAAATCTTCCTGATACTAATGGATTTTATATTATTAACCACATTAATAAGTCTAATGGAATAAATGCAATTACGCCCATTGTTATGTTGACTGGGAATAAAAATAAGTCATCAGTTCAGCAGGCAATAGCTGCAGGAGCTAAAGGTTACATTATCAAGCCACTATATAAGGATTCAATAATCAAGCTTTTTAGGAAGTATGATATTCCATTGCATTTGCGATAGTTCTATAGACATGGGTTTTAATAGTGCTTGTATATTTTTCTTTTAACCTCACAGGTATGGGCTTATATCCTTACCCGTAAAATCTACCTTTTTAGGTATTTAAATTATGGTTTTTTTATGTGTTGTAGGTAGAGGCTTTATGTCAGCATGGCTGATTCAGCACTCATCTTAGTTGGTGCGTTAGAAATGCAATGTGGTGACTGAGTTCCTAATGATTTACGCCGGGGATTTTAGATTTTCATCGCACTGTGAGTCAGATATGCTGTGCATTTACTTAGAAAATTTACTGTAAGTTAGCAATATATTGCTTTCTATCGTTAATGATTGAATGCTCAATAATCATTTTTAGATACTGTTTGCAGTTTAATATCTGATAGCTATATTTTAGGCATGTATTTGATTTGCATTTTTATGTTGTACATTGTTATTTCGGGTTTTTATTAGATTATACTGATGCTTTTTAAGTTATAGTCTTTAGCTTGAATATGATGTTCATCTGTGGAATGACCACCTATTGTTGGCTGGCGTTAGTGTCAATCATAGATCAAGTGAGTCGTTTTGATGGCGCTAGTTGTGATGGAGTTAGGATGGTTGACAATACTGTACATAATCATAAATCTCGGACTCAATATATTATTTTAGCTGTGGCTATTTATGCGCTTGCAGCGCTTGGATGGATCTTTTTATCCGATCAATTGTTGCTTGTATTTACGGACACTGAAACTGTGTTTCGTCTATCCCTCGCGAAAGGTTTTTTCTTTGTATTTACCAGTGCCTTTATCCTACTTTTTGTTCTGAATGCCGTTCCTGACCGTCATAATGCTCCATCGGGTAATTTGCTAGAAATAACCTTTGCGCGCTCTGTAGCGATAAGCAATATCTCATGGCTTAAATACATTGCGATATTGAGTTTTACGCTGATAACGCTATGGTTTGCCAATTCACTTTCAACTGAGCAGCACCAGCGTTTATTATTGCTGATTTTTATGTTGCCTATTTCATTAAGCGCTATTGGTGGCGGATTTGCGCCTGGATTAGTCGCGACATGTCTCTCTGTTCTGTGTGTCTATTATCTTCATCCAACCGCCAATAGTCTCGATAATATTCATTCTGTCGATTGGTTACAGCTTATTAGTCTAAGTGTTTACGGCATAGTGATCAGTGCACTAAGCGGCTATTTACGTGCCTCATTACAGAAATTGGATGTGAATCATCAACTGCTCGATTCTGTGGTTTCTCAAACAACCGATGGTATTTTTGTGAAGGATTTGGCGGGGCGTTATATCTTGGTCAACCAAGGTGCCGCTACCTTTGTCGGCAAGAGTATGAGTGATATCTTGGGCAAAGATGACACTGATATTTTTGATGCTGACTCTATTGATATTATCCAAGAAAAAGATCGCACTGTATTAGTGTCCGCAATGGTCACCACACATAAAGAGTATTTACATATTCAGGGTGAAGCAGCCATTTTTCAAGTGACCAAAGGTCCTGTGTTTGACGCTCAAGGTGCAATTTGTGGCTTATTTGGAATAGCAAGGGATGTCACGACTCAAGAAAAAAATGCTGAACATTTACTCATTAGTGAGTTGGGATTAAAACAAGCACAACAATTATCAGGGATTGGCAGTTGGGAGTGGGATTTAGTTACTGATTCGCATACTTGGTCTGAACAGGTTTTTGTGATTTATGGCTTGCCATATAAAGAAGCCGCCCCTTCGATAGAACAAGTGCAGAAATTATTTACTCCTGAGAGTTGGCAAGCGTTAAGTACGCTGGTGATGCGATGTGTGCATACGGGAGAAGAGTATGAATGCGAAGCTGAGTTGCTAGATCCTAATCGTGCCCATCGTTGGATTATGGCTAGGGGTCAAGCACAGCGTGATCCGCACGGTAAGATATTTAAATTGCACGGTACAGTGCAAGATATTACCCAGGCGCGACAGCTTCAACAACAACTAGCGGCTCAAACAGCACAATTGCAAAGGGTTATTCAAGGTTCTGAACAAGGATTCTGGGACTGGAATGCTGTTACTGGAGAAGTGCAAATCAGCCCAAGATTTGAAGCCATTTTGGGATATCAAGCTGGCGAGATGAAGCTGACGGTTAATAATTGGCGTCAATATGTGTATGTCGAAGATGTGCAAAATATAGAGCAACAGGTTCTACAGCATCTCATCCATAAAACAAGCAGTATAGAGTTGGAAGTGCGCTGCATTAAAAAGACTGGCGAGCTGTGCTGGATATTGTGTAAGGGGCGGGTCGTTGAAGAGGATAGTCAAGGTCGAGCGTTGATGATTTCGGGAACCCAAGCCGATATCACGTTATTAAAGACCCATGAGACTGAGTTAGATCGCGTGGCAAATTATGATGCACTTACAGGATTACCAAATCGTCGCTTACTTTTAGACCGTTTTCAGCAAATGATTGCCCATGTTCAACGTAATGGCAGTATCTGTGCAGTGTGTTTTATGGACCTTGACGGGTTTAAGGTGGCCAATGATCGTTATGGCCATGAGGTTGGTGACCAACTGTTGATCGCGATTGCAAATAATGTGTCTGTGGTGATTCGGCAGCAAGATACGTTGGCTCGGGTAGGAGGCGATGAGTTCGTTATCTTATTTGAGATGATGTCTGAGGAAGAATGTACTCAAGTATTATTACGAATACTGGCGGCGGTCGATCAGCCGATATCAATCGGCGATATAAATCTTTGTTTAACGGCTTGTATTGGCGTGAGTTTGTATCCAGAGGATAACGTTGACCCCGACATTTTATTGCGCCATGCCGACCAAGCCATGTATATGGCAAAATCGGCAGGTAAGAATCGTTTCCAAATGTTTGATCCTGACATTGATCGTAACATTATTGCTCGGAGAACTTGGTTAGAAGAACTTAAGTCAGCTTTTGAACGTCATGAATTTGTGATGTTTTACCAACCTAAAGTGAATCTCGCTACCGGTAAAATTATTGGCGCGGAAGCCTTAATTCGCTGGCGTCATCCACTGCGAGGCATAGTCGGTCCGAGTGAGTTTTTACCGGATATTGCAGGCAGTGATCTTGAAATTGCTTTAGGTGAATGGGTTATCAATACTGCAGTAGCGCAATGGCAGAATTGGCAACAGAGTGGTCGCCCGATAGCAGTAAGTATTAACGTAAGCGCTCGGCAGCTATTGGCTGAACACTTTAGCGCATTCTTAAAATCGACGTTAATGCAATATCCCGATTTGACAGCCTCGGATCTAGAATTGGAAATTTTAGAGAGTGCCGCCATTGAAGATATGACATTGGCAATTGATATCCTTCAGGAATGTAAGCGTTTGGGAGTCCATTTTTCCCTAGATGATTTTGGTACAGGTTATTCGTCGTTAACGTATTTACGCCAATTACCCATATCGACGATAAAAATTGATCAGAGTTTTGTGCGAGGTATGCTCGATAGCGAAGATGATTGGCGTATCGTGGAGGGTGTTATCCGCTTAGCGTCAGTATTTAATCTTAATGTGATTGCTGAAGGTGTTGAAACCATTGCCCATGGTAAAAGTTTAGCTGAATTGGGCTGCCAATTGTGCCAAGGCTATGGCATTGCTCGGCCTATGCCTGTAGAGGAGTTTGCTCTTTGGTACGATGAATGGCCATTGCAATATCAACAGATTAAACATGAATTCAAGCAAATGGACGAATTGCATCTTTAATAGCAAGTTACAGAGAGTTTTTAGCTGGCTTTAAGGATTTAGGTCTCACTCGTGTATTTGGAATGTACTTATTTGGCGTGATGGTTCTTATCTGGAGCAAAAGTTGGCGCTGGGCTAATCTTTTGCTCCATAGTTGAGAATACTTTTAGTGTTTAATCTATATTTCTTTTTGATTTACTCGGATTGATAGCTCTGAAGCGCTTTCTTTGCGTTCGCTATATCGGTTCGTGAGGAAATTAACATTGCCCCTCAGGAGTAAAGTGAATTTCATCAATTCCTCCATAACATCAACTACACGATCGTAGTAAGGCGAAGGTTTCATTCGGCCTGCCTCGTCAAACTCTAACCAAGCTTTTGCGATTGAAGACTGGTTGGGTATGGTGAACATGCGCATCCATCGGCCCAATATACGCATTTGGTTTAGTGTGTTGAAGGACTGTGAACCACCACTCACCTGCATTATTGCTAATGTCTTACCTTGTGAAGGCCGGACAGCACCTTCAGCCAAAGGGATCCAATCGATTTGAGCTTTCATAATACTGGTCATCGCACCGTGGCGTTCTGGTGAACACCACACCATGCCTTCGCACCAACGTACCATTTCTCTTAGTTCCATGACTTTGGGATGACTGTCAGGCGCATCATCAGGAAGTGGGAGTCCAGAAGGGTTAAAAATACGCACCTCTGCGCCCATGTGTGTTAATAGCCGAGCGGCTTCTTCCGTCGTCAGTCGGCTATAGGAGCGTTCTCGTACTGAGCCATAAAGCATCAGTATTCTAGGCGGATGGGTTAGAGGAGTTAGATTAAAACAGTCCATATCCATGTTATTAACCATTAATTCTTGTTTGAGCGCTGGCATATCGTGGTTTAGTGGTTTCATGTGCGAACTCTTTGTCCCTGTTCATTAATGATGATTTCGCCATCTTCTTTGGTGAAAGGTCCTTGTTGTGCTTTGGTCAAAATATCAAGCACAGTCTCAGACGGGCGACAGAGTTTTGTGCCTCGCGGCGTAACGACGATAGGACGGTTAATTAAAATGGGATAAGTCAGCATGAAGTTAACCAGTTCTTCATCATTAAATGTGTCTTCAGAAAGTCCTAGTCGTTCAAATGGTTCAACATTGTTACGTAGCAATGAACGCACAGAGATTTTCATCTCATTAATTAATTTAAGTAATTCATCGCGGGAGGGGGGCGTTGCTAAGTAGTGGATGATTTGGGGTTCGACTCCACTATTACGGATCAATGCTAAAGTGTTGCGCGATGTTCCACAGGCTGGATTGTGGTAAATCTTAATGCTGTCATCAATCATATTAGTCATAACATGTCTCTGAAAAATAATCGCTTATAAATTTATCCATAGGCACTAAACAGATGCTCTAGTGCCCATGGACGAAGATTAGAAGGAGAGGCGCAGTGCCAGTGCCGCTAGGGTGACAAATAGCACAGGTAGCGTCATCACTATGCCGACGCGGAAATAATAACCCCAGGTAATATTGATATTTTTCTGCGCCAGTACATGCAGCCATAGCAGGGTTGCTAAACTGCCGATGGGGGTGATTTTAGGACCTAAATCGCTACCAATCACGTTAGCGTAAATCATGGCTTCTTTAATCACGCCGGTCGCATTGCTACCGTCTATCGAGAGGGCGCCAATTAACACCGTTGGCATGTTGTTCATGAGGGACGATAAAAACGCGACCAAGAAGCCCGTGCCCATAGTGGCAGCCCAAAGCCCTTGTTCAGCCAAACTATTTAATACGCTTGATAGGTAATCGGTTAAGCCTGCGTTGCGAAGACCATAAACAACCAAATACATGCCTAATGAAAAGATCACTATCTGCCATGGCGCGCCGCGCAGTACCTTAGTGGTATCTATGGCTTGGCCTTTTTTCGCGACAACAAACAGGATCAGGGCACCCACGGTAGCCACTAAACTCACGGGCACACCGAGCGGTTCTAAGCCAAAAAAGCCCACCAAGAGTAAGATTAATACGCCCCAACCGGTTTTAAAGGTGTTGAGGTCGCGAATGGCGGCCTTAGGTTCGCGTAGTTTTTGCAAGTCGTAGGTCGCGGGAATATCTTTGCGGAAAAACAGATGCAGCATGACTAAGGTGGCACTAATAGCAGCAATATCGACAGGCACCATCACAGAGGCGTATTCGTTAAAACCTATGTTGAAGAAGTCCGCTGAAACAATATTGACTAGGTTAGAGACAATTAACGGCAAACTTGCGGTATCGGCAATAAAACCCGCCGCCATTACAAAAGCTAAGGTTGCTCCGGCGCTAAAGCCCAGAGCCAGTAACATAGCAATCACTATGGGGGTGAGGATCAGCGCCGCGCCATCATTGGCAAACAATGCGGCAACAGTCGCGCCGAGTAATACTATGTAAGTAAAGAGTAAACGCCCACGACCTTTGCCCCAACGGGCCACATGCAGCGCGGCCCATTCGAAAAATCCCGACTCATCCAATAATAAACTGATGATGATCACGGCAATAAAGGTGGCGGTCGCATTCCAGACAATATTCCATACCACAGGAATATCCCCTAAGTGGACCACACCCAGTAGTAGGGCCAATACGGCGCCCAAGGTAGCACTCCAACCTATGCCTAACCCCTTAGGTTGCCAAATTACTAACACTATGGTGAGAACAAAAATTGCCCCTGCTAACCACATACAAGCTCCTCAAAGAGTAGAGATTGTCTACCCGTAACCATAAAATAATGCCCTCACCTAACGATATTGTCGGTGGGTCTGAATGATTTTTTATATGTGAATTTTCGTATGTATCTTAGTGTTGAACACTATACTCAAACACCATTTTGATTAATGCGTGAAACTTAAGGTGATCTTATATACGGATATTTACATATATGAAAATTCGTATATATTGTACAAGGTCTTTCCAAAAGATCCATAGCCATGAAAAACGAGTGTTGTTTCTTACCGCTCACAGCTTGCTGTTTGAATGAACCTTTAGGAAAGTTAACAAAAGGATCAAAATGTTTGTACTAGTTCAGTCTAAGGGCATCAATGATTAATCCAACCCAGTTTTTTAAATGTTTAGCCGATGAAACCCGCTTGCGTTGCATGATGTTGATCCAGCAAGAGGGGGAGCTCTGTGTCTGTGAATTGACCGAGGCATTGCAAGAGACTCAGCCTAAGATTTCGCGACATTTGGCCCAATTACGTAAATGCGGTTTATTAGTTGATCGCCGTCAGGGGCAATGGATTTTCTATCGTATCAATAATGACTTACCCGAATGGAGTCAGTTAGTGTTGAGTGAAGTTACCAACCAAAACACTGTATTCCTTGAAGAAAATATGCGTAATTTGTGCAAGATGGGCGGGCGTCCTGACCGTGCTAAAGCTTGCTGCTAGAAGACTAGCAGCAAAAATTTAACCTCAAATATACGTTTTTTCATATGTTTACGTGTCTAAAGTTTTGCTTAATATTAAGGTGGCGTAACAATGCTGCAAATATTTTCAGATTTAGCGGGCTGGTTAACTTTTGATTTGATGGGTTTAGAGCCCAATACTAAGCTCGCCGACGCCATCCATTTTTTTATTGAAGATACCACTAAGATTTTTGCGCTCCTGTTGCTGATGATTTATGGCATCGCTTTGGTGCGGGCCTCGCTCAATGTCGAGCGGGTTCGGGATTACTTGGCGGGTAAAAATCGTTTTGTCGGTTACGTTATGGGATCGGGTTTTGGCGCTGTTACCCCATTCTGCTCATGTTCGAGTATTCCGGTTTTTTTAGGTTTCACTTCCGCGGGGATCCCCGTTGGGATCACTATGGCGTTTCTGATCACTTCGCCGTTAATTAATGAAGTCGCCGTACTGTTGCTTGTGAGTCTGCTGGGCTGGCAGTTCACTGTGATATACGTGCTGGTCGGCATGTCAGTGGGTATGTTGGCGGGGGCATTTTTGGACACAATTCGCGCTGAGCGTTGGCTGCAGTCCTTTGCCGCCAAAGCACTCGAACAAGGTAAGGCGCAAGCAAGTCACGATAATAGCGAGAGTATGACATCAACATCTATGACGTTAACCGAGCGACATGAGTTTGCGAAAGGCGAGACCCTAGAGATTTTTGGCCGAGTGTGGAAATGGGTCATTATTGGGGTTGGGCTTGGCGCCGCACTCCATGGATTTGTGCCTGACGGTTGGATTGAAGCTCACTTAGGCGATGGTCAATGGTGGTCGGTTCCTGCGGCGGTATTGATTGGTATTCCTCTGTATTCCAATGCCACAGGGGTTATCCCTATCATGGAGAGCCTTATCACTAATGGCTTGCCCGTAGGGACGACATTGGCATTTTGTATGGCAACGGTTGCCGCCAGTTTTCCCGAGTTCATTTTGCTCAAGCAGGTGATGCAATGGCGTTTGCTGGCCATCGTTTTTGCCATTTTATTGATTTCATTCACCTTAATCGGTTGGATCTTTAACGCTATAGGTCCCCTTCTGTGAGAATTATAAAAATGTTAAATATCAAAGAATTAGGTAGTGGATGCGCTAAATGCACTAAAACCGCTGAGATTATTACCGCCATTGCCAACGAGAAGGGCATCAACGCGGCTATATCGAACAGATAACGCTTTAATCTTAAACAAATAATATAAAACACCTAATATAAAACTGAGTGTGAAGGATGCAGGTATGACAATCAAAATCGGGATAAATGGCTTTGGCCGTATGGGACGTTTAGCATTACGCGCTGCTTGGGGCTGGGAAGAGGTTGAGTTTGTGCAGATTAATGATCCCGCTGGGGATGCGGCGACCTTAGCCCATTTGCTCACATTCGACTCTGTGCATGGTCGCTGGCAGTACGAGGCTAATGCCGAGGGTAATGACATCATTATCGATGGTAAGCGTATTCGCTGTACTCGCAATAAAACCATCGGGGAAACCGATTGGTCCGGTTGTGATGTTGTGATTGAAGCCTCGGGTAAGATGAAAACCAAAGAAGTGCTGCAAGCTTATTTAGATCAAGGCGTTAAACGCGTTGTGGTCACAGCGCCCGTTAAAGAAGAGGGCGTGTTAAACGTTGTCATGGGGGTGAATCATCAACTCTATGACAAAGCCATTCATCCGATTGTGACTGCGGCCTCCTGTACCACTAACTGTTTGGCGCCAATCGTCAAAGTGATCCACGAAAACCTCGGTATAGTGCATGGTTCCATGACAACCATTCATGATATTACCAACACTCAAACAATTTTAGATGCGCCGCATAAAGACCTCCGCCGTGCACGGGCCTGTGGTTTAAGCCTAATCCCTACGACAACAGGCTCAGCGACGGCAATTACCCATATTTTCCCTGAACTCAAAGGTAAGCTTAACGGCCATGCGGTGCGGGTGCCATTAGCGAATGCCTCATTAACCGATTGCGTGTTTGAGGTGAGTCGCAAAACGACCGAAGCTGAAGTCAATCGCCTGTTAAAAGAAGCGGCAGACGGACCGCTAAAAGGCATTTTAGGTTATGAGGAACGTCCATTAGTCTCGGTCGATTATAAAACCGATCCGCGTTCGAGCATTATCGATGCGTTATCGACCATGATTATCAATGGCACTCAGGTCAAACTCTACGCTTGGTATGACAACGAGTGGGGCTATGCCAATCGCACCGTCGAACTGGCCCGCATGGTCGGTCTGATGGATAAGGCATAAGCTTTATGGGTAAGCTGACTGGTTTTTTGTCTAACATATCACCCGAGATCCGCCAGTATTTGGTGGTCACAGGCAACTATTGGGCATTCACGCTCACCGATGGCACATTACGTATGTTAGTGGTGCTCCATTTTCATGGCTTAGGTTATAGCCCACTGCAAATTGCCATGCTATTCCTCTTCTATGAAATCTTTGGGGTGGTAACGAACTTAGTCGGCGGCTGGCTCGGGGCGCGTTTAGGCTTAAATAAGACCATGAATGTGGGCCTATTTATGCAGATTGTTGCCCTTAGCATGCTGCTTGTGCCTAGCGGTATGCTGACGGTTGCTTGGGTGATGGCGGCGCAGGCCTTGTCGGGTATCGCTAAAGATCTCAATAAAATGAGTGCAAAAAGCAGTATCAAGTTGTTGGTGCCCAATGATGCTCAGGGTGAGCTGTATAAGTGGGTTGCCATGCTCACTGGATCCAAAAATGCGCTAAAGGGCGCGGGGTTCTTCTTGGGCGGCGCCTTGCTGACCCTGTTTGGATTCCAGCTGGCCGTGTTAGGCATGGCGATTGGCCTATTGCTGGTGTGGATTTTTAGTCTGTTAAGTTTGCAGCGCGATTTAGGTAAAGCCAAAAACAAACCTAAGTTCACGGAAATTTTCTCTAAGAGTCCGGCGGTAAACACGCTTTCTGCCGCACGCATGTTTTTGTTTGGTGCGCGGGATGTGTGGTTTGTGGTGGCTTTACCCGTTTATTTGGCCTCAACCTTTGGTTGGGATCATTGGTATGTCGGCGGTTTTCTCGCACTCTGGGTGATAGGTTATGGCATAGTGCAAGGCTTTGCGCCTCGATTGACGGGGACAAAGTCGGCGGGCAAAAACAAGGTTCCCGATGGACGTAGCGCCTTAGGTTGGGCGGCGATATTGAGCATAGTGCCAGCAGGCATTGCGCTGGCGATAAGTTATGACTTTCATGCCGAGAATATACTGATTTGGGGATTGATGCTGTTTGGCGCCTTATTCGCGATCAACTCTTCATTACACAGCTATCTTATCGTCAGTTATGCGGATGAAGATGGCGTATCGTTAGATGTGGGTTTTTACTACATGGCGAATGCTATGGGACGCTTGATCGGCACTGTGTTGTCTGGCTGGGTGTATCAAGTGTATGGCATGGCGGCTTGTCTGTGGATATCGGCGGCATTTATTGCGTTAGCGGCGCTTATCTCAATCAAACTGCCTCGGCATAAAGCGATATCAGATGGTGCTTAATACTTACCTAAGCTATCCCTGAGTTGTTGCGGTTGTTTTTATTCAATGCCCACCAAAGTATGGTGGGTATTTTGTTAACTGAAGTTTTTTGATTTTGAGCAAACAACTCTCTCTATTTCAGCCTGTTTTATACACGTCATTATGTCGCTATTCCCAATCGCACAACTATATGCATTTCAACTTATTTCGCTCAATCCTAATGACTTGGTTTTAGTTAGAACATCTGAGTCAGAAGCTTGAGGTAATCATTTAAGAAAAAACGGCGAGCATTTAGGCTCGCCGTTTGATATCACAGTCGAATGGTTCGTGTTAGTTAGCTTTAGGCTCGAAGCTAAAGGCTTGACCCGCAAGAGCGGCTTCAAACATTAAGCCGCCTTTTGCTGCGGTAAATACCGCCATACCGTTGATATAAGAGCCGCTTGCTGAGCGATTACCACCCGATTGGCCTGCGCCTGCTGAGTTGCCTGTGGTTCCTGCTTGAGCGCTTGCTCCCATGTTGATGGCAACTGCCGACGCTTGGGCGTCAAACTCGAAACTGCCGCTCGTGAAGGCTTCATAGGCTTTGGCATCTTTAAAGAAGATGATCTCGCTGTAGGCCTGCCCACCTAATTGAAAACCGATGGATAATTGAGTCAGACTCGAATCACCCATATAGGCACCGCCTTGGTAGACTCGGCCTTTGCCATAGGCTGCACCGATCCCAATTCCGCCTTTACCCACAGTTGGGAATAAAGCATAGCCATAGGCTGTGTCGAAAAATTTACTGGTTTCTTTCGCTTTTTGGAAATTGACTACTGCCTGATCGTAGCTTTCATCTGCATGTACAGTTGGGGCAGCAAATAGGCTCACAATAAGGCATGTTGATGCCGCAATGGCTGTTAAAAATGATTTCATGGTAACGCCTCTTCAAGTCTTTAGTTGTTCCAGACTAGCCTTTATCGACACAAATGACAGCCAAAAGTGACATATGTGTCAGCTTAGGTTCAGTGTTCGACTTAATGGTTGGAGTGATATTGGTGGTGATGATTGGAGTGCAGTTTCGCCAATTAGTTCTTAGGTGGCGAAGAACCTTGGTTTTTTTCTGCATCGTCCTGCTGAACTTGATGCAAAAATTCATACTCCTCTGGGGTGAGAATATTTTCAATGACGAGTGGGCGTTGCTCTAGCTCTGGTTCGGCCATGCGGCCTTTTAAGTAGGCAGAGCGGGTGATTTGCTTTAGCCCATATACCGCCAGCATATACATGCTCAGTAGTAAGGTCAGCCTTGGCAATGCGTGGGAAAGTAGCGATAGATTATCACCAAGATAGAAAGGCAAAATCACCACAAATACGCGGATTAACCAATTCAACAACATGGCCAAGGTCAAGCTTATCAGCCAACGAAACCGAATGGTGCCGAGCGCCTCTTGGGTTTGAGTGACATCTCTTTGATTGCGTTTATGTCGACGAAACAACATCCACAGCGCGATAAAGTAAAAACAGGTTTGTACAGATAACAGCGCTGGGAGTAGAGCACCCCATTGGCTGATACTCATTTCTTTAAGCATCAGAGCTATGGGTTGCCACTCGTTAATGGGATGCGCAGTTAATCTTAGGGCAATATCTAAAATGGCGAAAACTAATGTTAATGCAGATGGCCAGTAATGCTTTGAAAACCCTAGCGGTTTATTGGTTGGTGCTAAACTGCGTTTGCAATATAGATAGAGCAAAGGCATGAGCAAAAAATAGATGGGGTTAATCAGATTGAATAGGATATGAATGGGAATTGGACTGTTATCGCGGTTTAACATACCCGTGAGGAAGTATAGAGCAATAAGACTTAAGAAAGCGGCGAGGAGTTTTTGGTTAGCGTCTGGGTGATAAAAATAGCGAATATAAATAGCTAACGCGAGGCAATGTACGCCTCCAAATAATGACAACCACCAGTAAGCTTGAGTGAAAAAACTATGAAACTCGTTCATATGCGATACCTCGAGCCCTGTTATATCAGGGAAATCGGCTCGGTAAAAGTATCGCCGTTAGTTTTTCTGTTGGCTTGCTATGCGCTGATGACGATTTGAAGCCGCCTCGGGCACAACGCTGGGAACAGGAATGCGTTCCGCGAGTAAGTGTTTGATTGCACGAACGGGATGCGGTAATAACATCCGTGGACCGGAGAAGATCATGATCTCTTTGACGATTTGTTTCTGCGCGGGTTTGTAGCAATGCACTGGGCATTTATTACAGGTGGGTTTGTTTTGTCCGTAGGGGCAGCGATCTAGGCGTGTTGCGGCATAATCCAATAACTCAATGCAATCTGCACATAGGCTCGTCGCGTCTTGGCCTTGGTGTTTCGCCTTGCAATAAATTGTCACCATTGCGGCAATGGTTTGGTGTTCGTACAGGAGTTTGCCCGTAAGCAGTGTGGCTGTGCCCATTGGAATACCTTAGCTTGTCACTCGGATATCCCATCATAGGTAGTGAAATTGGCGCTGACAAAACGAAAGCGCCAATTTATGAAGGTGCGCACAAAATGGGGCTTTAAATAATCCAACTATCCCCAATGTCACACCTAAAAATAAATCTTAGATATGCATCACTTTGTCGGCGGCCAGTGTCCAGCGAGTTAAATCTTGTAGTGTGCCTATGTGCGCACCTTCGATAATCATTTCCGCTGTGACGCCTCGTGCTTGAGCGCAGGTCTTGCAAAGTAGAATCGGAACTTGCTGTGCCGAGAGAATTTCAAACATCTGCTGCAGGTTGTAGCTTAAGTCAGGTGTGGTTTGATTTTTGAGTGCGCCAAACACGGCATCTGACATGAGAAAAAGTTTAAGATCGACCGCTTGCTCGTCCTGATCCTTCAGGGCTAATGCGATGCGTAAGCTATTAAATAGCTTTTCTGTTCCGTAGGGACTGGCATGGGCCACGATAAGAATACTTTGCATCAGGTTTTCCTTATGTTTGTTATAAGCAGGTGGATGGGGGGATTAGGGAACTCGATTGTGCCAGTCTAGCGCAATTGGCTATAACTATTTGAGCGCAAGATCGTATAAAAAGGCATAAATACTTGATTTGCACCGACACAATGGACTTTAATAGCGGTTAATCTCTGCTCAATTTTTAGCTAGACTCGGTTGCCATGGACACTGTCCTGATGGACGTTGGCAAACCCATTGACACGGCTTCTGATGAGAAGCGGCCATCAAAGGTGAACAAGAATGAAGATCTTAGTCGTATTTATACTGATTGCTGTCGGGGTGTTTTTATTCCTTCGCGCGCAGCGATTGGCGAAAGAAGAACAAGAGGCGATGAAACCCAAGTCGACCTCGGTAAAACCTGTAGTTCCCACCGAAGAGGCACCTATTTTCTCCGCTGCTGAGCCCGAGCGTTTAGAACCTGAGCCAGTTAAAAGGGTTGAGGATACTGGCGTGGCTGAAGTAGAGCCCGTTATCGAAGTTGAAGCCGAATTAATGCCCCGTGAGACCGAAAGCCCTGCGAGCATTTCGGTGGCGCTAGACACAGATATCATCGAAGTCGATATACCTGCAGCCCATAACGAAGAGGCGGTGATCATTTTAGGCACTACGCCTACAGATGAACAAGCTGACACCCAAGATGACGCAGAGCCAGCATCGAACACACGTTCTGAGGTCGGTGCGCCAGGGGCTTGGGCGAATGTGACCTTAGTTCGTGCCTTTGAGGAGTATCAAGGAGCGACGTCAGCCAGTGCTCGCTATACCGCGCTGCAAAATATGATTGCTGAATGCTACAAACAGCGTAAATCGGCGGATTACCTCAACTATGGTGCTCAATTAGCGGAAGAGTATATTGCACTGTTCCAAGCGGCTAGCGCCGAGCACGGCAAAGATACTGAGCTTAAATCTTCCGGTTTCCTGCATTTAGCCACCTTGCTAAATGATACCCAAGCCTTCGATGCCGCCATTGTCATCTGTCGTAAAGCACTTGAGCTTGGGCTGAGCGATGGCACTGTCACTGGCTTTGAGGGCCGAATCAACCGGATTGAGAAAGCACAGACTAAAGCAACCACGGCTTGATATGTTGTAGGGAGCGCTTAGCGGGTAAACCCTTAGTCGAAAAGCGGTTATTTCCCTCGTCTAAGCAGTGTAGAATCCCTGCTAACTGAATGCGCAAAAGGCGAACTAAGGTTCGCTTTTTTTATGGGCTTAATAGGGGAAAAATGAAACTAAGCTATGCCTTACCGAATGTCTTATTCGGGCTTGGATTATTGCTACTCAGTGGCTGTACTAAAACCCCAGAATGGACCCTATTTTATTATCCCGATGTGAGTGCCATTCCGGTGACACCTTTGCAGGCCGAAGATATTAATGGTTACTACGATACTCTAGAGCAATGCCAGAGCAAGGCTCATGGTATGCAACGTCTAAGTCGTTCTGGCGTGAGTGGTTTTGGCCTTGGATCTTACCAATGTGGGCACCTATGCGAGTTCGACGATAAATCGGTGCTGGTTTGCAAGACCATGAGCCAATAGGTGGACAAGATGAAGTTTAAACAGGATTTTTTTACTCAGCTGCCTGAGTTTTACTCGCAAGTATATCCACAAGGGATAACTAAGCCTGAATGGCTGGCATGGAGTAATGACGCCGCGCAATTGATTGGCTTGAGCCAACCCACCGATGAGCTGTTATTGGGCTTATCTGGCAATGCTGCCGTCGATGGCGCGACTTACTATGCCCAAGTGTATAGCGGCCACCAATTTGGCGGTTACACGCCGCGCTTAGGGGATGGACGCTCGATCATTTTAGGTGAAGCGATTGGTCCAAATGGCGCATGGGATGTCGCCCTTAAAGGCGGCGGTCCGACGCCTTATTCGCGCCGTGGTGATGGCCGCGCTGTGATGCGCTCCGCGGTGCGTGAGTTTTTAGTCTCTGAGGCGCTGCATCATTTACATGTGCCGACGACTCGCGCTTTGGCCGTGATTGGCTCTGACTTGCCCGTATGGCGTGAGAGCCAAGAAACTGCAGCCATTACCGTGCGTTTAGCCCGCAGCCACATTCGTTTCGGTCATTTCGAGTTTTTCTGCCACAGTGAGCGCGGCCGTGCCGATAAGCTGATTCAATTACTCAACTTCACTATTACTCAGCATTATCCCCATTTGAGTTGTGATGCCGCAGGCTATAAAGCGTGGTTTTTACAGGTAGTGCAAGATACCGCTAAGATGATTGCCCACTGGCAGGCGGTCGGTTTTGCCCATGGCGTGATGAACACAGACAATATGTCGATTCTGGGTGACAGTTTTGACTTCGGTCCCTTTGCGTTCCTCGATACATTCCAAGAAGACTTTATCTGTAATCATTCTGATCCCGAAGGTCGCTATGCCTTTGGTCAGCAGCCGGGAGTCGGTTTGTGGAACTTGCAACGTTTAGCGCAGGCGCTCACACCAGTGATCCCATCCGATGACTTAATTGCCATTCTTAATCAATACCAAGAGGCGCTAGTGCAGCCTTATTTGCGCTTGATGCGGGCAAAACTAGGTCTATCAGCAGTTGATGTGTCGTCGGTAGAGCAGGACAAACAGGATCTCGAACTTATAGGTCGATTCACTGTGCTGATGGAGAAAAATCAACTCGATTACACTCAGACTTGGCGTCAATTAGGCAAGTTAGATCCAACCAGCAAACACAGTGCGCTACGGGATGACTTTATTGATGTCAGCCAGTTTGATGCTTGGTATCAAGCTTATCAACAGCGATTGGGCGCAGTAGCGGATATCCCAACGTGGCAAACAGAGCGCAATAGTGTGAATCCCAAATATATTTTGCGTAACTATTTAGCCCAAGAGGCGATAATCGCAGTGGAAGAGGGTAATCTTGCGCCGCTGCATTTGCTGCAAAAAATCTTAACTCAGCCCTTTGCCGAACACGCAGAGCATGAAGACTTGGCCAAGCGTCCACCGGACTGGGGCCAAGGTTTGATCATGTCATGTAGTAGTTGATGGGATAACAAGCATGAAATTACCAAGCACGCATTTAAAAGCCATAAGCTTAGATACCATTAGCTTAGATACTATTCGCTTAGATAGAAGTGCCTTAAGTTTAGCGGTCAGTGCGGATATCGATTTTGATCGTTTCGCCGATTTTGCCGAACCCTTAGCCGCGGCGCTCGATTGCACTGTGCGCGAGCGTCAGTGGGGCGCCGATAGGCACCAATGGTTATTAGAATTTGAAGGCAGCCAGTTATGGCTCAATTATGAGTTTTACGGCAACATTTGCTGGCTCTCGACCGAACGAGAAGCCGATTTTGAGGTGCTGGAATACTTAGCCACTTTGCTGCAACCTCACCTAAGAGTGAACTGAATATGAGTCAGAATATGACGCCACCGGCCACGAGTTCTAGCGGCGCTGAGTTCCATTTTCAAGCCCTAACACCGGATTTGATCTTAGATGCGATCGAAAGTCTGGGCGTGTACCCGGAAACGGGCTTACTCGCGCTGAACAGTTACGAGAACCGCGTGTATCAGTTCCGTAGCGATGAAGGGCTGCGTTATGTGGTGAAGTTCTATCGCCCAGACCGTTGGAGCGATGCGCAGATCCAAGAGGAACATGATTATGCGCTCGCACTCGCGGCAGAAGATATCCCGATTGCCGTACCTGTAATTATCGAAGGCCATACGTTACACAAGTACCAAGGTTATCGATTTACCCTGTTTCCTTCCTTGGGTGGTCGCGCCTTCGAAGTCGATAATTTAGAGCAGCTGGAATTAGTGGGTCGGTTTATTGGTCGGATACACCAGTACGCGGCGCAAACGGTATTTGCTGAACGTGAACCGCTGAATCCGCAGATTTTAGGCGCCGAGCCGCTCGCGTGGTTAAAGCAATCTAATCTGGTGCCTAATAGCCTACGCTTGCCGTTCTTTACCGTCGTAGAGCAGGTGCTGGCTAAGGCGAATGCGATTTGGGATCGCCAAGATTTTGCGGCCATTCGTTTGCACGGCGATTTACACCCAGGCAATATTTTGTGGACGCCAGACGGTCCCGGATTCGTCGATTTAGACGATGCTCGCATGGGACCGGCGATTCAAGATTTATGGATGATGCTAACCGGGGATAGAGCGCAGCAACTGATGCAGCTTGAGATCTTACTCGAAGCCTATGAAGAATTTTGTGAGTTTGATACAAGACAGTTAGCCTTGATTGAACCGCTGCGGGCGCTGCGTATGGTGCATTACAACGCGTGGATTGGCCGTCGCTGGGACGATCCGGCCTTCCCGATGAACTTCCCTTGGTTTGGGGATGAAAAGTATTGGGAACAGCAGATTTTGGCGTTCAAAGAGCAATTATTTGCCCTTAGCGAACCACCACTGAGCCTAGTGCCGTATTAGCATTGAGCAAAATATGATTTCACAGACGTATCTTGTGACATTAGATTGAACTCTTAAGCTTGAGTTACACTCAAAAAATGGAATATGTTAGTCTCCAGCCAATTTATCAAAATGATTTAAGGAATTTTCATGAAAAAAGTATTACTCATGGCCGCGGCTCTGTTACTGGCGCCACTGGCAGTATCGGCTGTGGAATACCAAGAAGGTGTGCATTACACAGTGATTAACGATGGCCCAGCAACAGCGAAGCCTGAGATTACTGAGTTTTTCTCTTTCTATTGTCCGCATTGTTTTACTTTCTCTAAAACCGTAGTGCCAAAAATTCTCACCGATAAGCCAGAAGGCGTTGCGTTTAACCAAGCACACGTTGATTTTATCGGCAAAGAGATGGGGGTTGAAATGTCACGCGCATTTGCAGTCGCACATCAGTTAAACGTCGATGAGAAAATGGATGCGGCGTTATTCTCTGCTATTCATGAGAAGAAACAGCATTTTACTAATCGCGATGATGTTCGTGCTGTGTTTATTGCTAACGGTGTCGATGGTAAAACCTTCGATGCGGCCGCAGAGTCTTTCATGGTAAAGGCGCAAATGGCAAAGATGAAGCGTGATACTGAAAACGCTAAGCTGACGGGTGTACCTGCTCTGGTTGTTAACGGTAAGTACCGTGTTGAAACAGGGGCAATCAAATCCTACGACGAGCTGTTAGAAATTGCTTTCTACCTAGCAAAAAAATAGTTCGATAGGCGTTACCCGCACTGCTGTCATATGAGCGGATGATAATGTTGTATCGATTGCATGTTAAAGAGAGCCTAAGGGCTCTTTTTTATTGGGGGGTTGGCAACAACAAGGCAAATAAAGCTTTGATAGGGAGTTTAACGTACTGAGTTAGGCCTCTGTAGGCTAGTCGTTTGAACTTATGGAATAAAGACGAGGCAAAAAATGGGCAAAAAAAACCGTACTTCTTGTAAAAGAAAGTACGGACTTGAGCCAGAGGACTCATTTTTACCCTGAGTAACGCTAATAATTTAGCAGAGTGTCAAAAAATTGGCAAGTGACATTATTATGGCGATCTTCTTTTTTTGCTCACAGGGTGACATATTCATAGTTTAACTAAATCAAACGATTAAGTATTTTTGGCGATAAAAGATAAAAAATACCACTCTAACGATGAAACTCAAGTGGCAAAGCTTCTGTCAAACAACTGTAATCAATAACAACAAGAATGCTTGTAGGTGGTCATATGAGAGTTTTTCCTGTCTACGCACCTAAGCTTATCGTTAAGCACGCGCGTATTTTTCTCACTGGTGTTATTTGGGTTAAAGATTTAGGACGATTGGAATTTGAGAAGGGACGGTTTTTACTGCCAAGAAAAAGCCTGCCAAAAGTGAAGCAGGCTATTTTAGAATTGAACGAACTGATCGAAGCGCAGCATCATCAAACTAATGCAGTTTAGATTTCGCTGTTTAACAAGCCAACAAGGCCAGTCACTTTTTCGTTCCAAGAAGTGAGTTCTTCTTGTAGTTGCTGGTTTTGCGCATTCAATTGTTGATTGTGCTCACTCAGCGTAGACGCTTTTTGCTTCTCTTCTTCAAGCTCCATTTTTAGAAGCTCGATAGTTTCGAGTGCAGCCTGGATTTTGGTTTCCAGTTTGGACAGTAATTCAAGGCTCATCTGGAGAGTCCTATGGTTTCTGGATGGGACTGTGATTCTAGCAGTGCCTAGAACTTAAGGAATAGCGATTCTTGCCGTTTGGTTAAAAAACACCCTATTACTGGGTTCTAAATTAAGTTTTTTTGCATTTGTTATTAACTCGTTAGTATTCTTGGTTTTATTTTTTATCGGAATGGTCCATGTCGCCTAGTTTGCTCGCCATACTCCCGCTACTGTTGACCTTAACTTTAGCGCTATTTTTACGCCGCACGCTGGTGGCGTTAGGTGTAGGTATTGTCTCTGGTGCCCTATTAATCGCCCAATTTGATCCTCTGCAAACTGGGTTGTATTTGCTTGATATCGGTGTAAAACAATTTTATGCCCAAGGTGTTTGGCAAGCGTGGCATCTCAATGTGCTGTTCGCCATGTTATTGCTCGGTAGCATGACGCAATTGTTAGCACGTGGCGGTGCCGTGGGGCAGTTTGGTGATTGGCTGTATAGCCGTATTCGTACTGAACGTCAGGCGCGTCTTGGGGTCGTATTTCTCGGTTGGTTAGTGTTTATCGATGGGATTTTCAGTTGTCTTGCTGTCGGCCATGTGTGTCAGCCGCTCAGCCAGCGTTATGGTATTCGCCATGAGCAGCTCGCCTATTTAGTTGATTCCAATGCTTCGCCTTTATGTGCGCTATTGCCTTTCTCCAGTTGGGGCCCCTATGTGATGGCGCTTATCGCGGGGATCAGCTTTTTGCCCGTGTCGCCGCTGGAAGCCTTTATTGAGGTGGCCTTATTTAACTTTTACGCCATAGTGACCTTAGGCTTGTCCGTACTCGTCGCTTGGTATGGCGTAGGTTTTCACTCTTTTGTTGCTGTTACTGCTGTGGAATCCTCCAATACGGTCGAGGTTAAGGGAAATCCTTGGCTGCTCGCAATCCCTATGCTGACTCTGCTGTCTGCTTCAGTGGGATTAACTTTGTGGTCTGGGGCTCAGCAGGTCTCTTCTTGGGATGTGTCACTTTGGCTTGCTAAGGCTGATATTGGCGCTTCTATGCGCGATGCTTGTTTGTTGGCAACCTTAGTCACTCTTGCCATGTTATGCTTGTCTGGGCGACGTTTAACGGCGTTAGTGGGGGATTTGAGCTACGGAGTTCGCATGATCGCCTTCGCCATTGCGATTTTACTCTGCACTTGGATGATTGGCGCTGTGATCCAAGATCTTGGCGTCGCTAAATTGTTGGCTGCTTGGGCTAAGGCTTATCTTTCCCCGCACCTGCTGGTAGCGGGAATGTTTTTACTCTGCGCGATAATGGCTTTTGCGACGGGTTCAAGTTGGGGAACATTTGCAATTATGATCCCGATTGGCGCAGAGATTGCCCATAACTTAGATCCTCATTTGTTGTTACCTGTACTGAGCGCTGTGATGGCGGGGTCGGTTTTTGGCGATCACTGCTCGCCCATTTCAGATACCAGCGTGCTCAGTGCGACCAGCTCAGGTTGCGCTCCCCATGACCATGTGGTGACTCAGTTGCCCTTTGCTTTGATCGCGGCATGCGCAGCATTAGTCGGATTTCAATTAGTCAATTTTGCCGTGGCGACGCCGTTAGTGTGGCTGGCCGTGGTGAGCTGTAGTCTAGGATTATTTGTCTTGATGGCACGTTTTTATTCACCTTTGCCCAGATTCGTGGCGCAGACATAAAGCCAGTTTATCGCTAAAATGGCCGATTCGGTTCTTGCTGAGCCATTTATTTAAGTGCATCTGATTTAAGAGATTATCAATATGAGTATTACCCGTGTAGATGTCGGTACCCGCATGAGCAGTATAGTGATCCACCAAGGTACTGTGTATCTGTGTGGTCAAGTGGCGAAGGACAAGTATCAAGGCATCACCGAGCAAACTGTCACTATGCTTGAGGAGGTCGATACCTTGTTAGCGCAGGCGGGGAGTTCGCGTGAGCATTTACTGTCAGTGACTATTTATCTGAAAGATATGGGTGATTATGATGCGATGAATGCGGTATGGGATGCTTGGGTGCCTAAAGGCCATGCGCCAGCCCGCGCTTGTGTGCAAGCCGCTATTGCCGAGCCAGAATATTTGGTTGAAGTTTCTGTGATTGCGGCGGTTGCGGTTTAAGCGCTAAGCTATTTTTCGTCCCGTTAAGAAGCCTGTTTCGATCCCTATTTCGAATCCTGTCACCGAGTGTCATGACTCGGTGAAGCTTTTCCGCAATACACCTCGCTAACTAAGCCTGTATTGTTCAGCAGGTCCACTCTCTTCTAACAAAACCCTTTAGCTTTAACCTAATAAGTATTCCATTAAATGTGCAGGGACAAGCGGCGGATGATCCCCATATTGTTCTGAGAGTGCGGTGGCGATAGTCTCAATATCTTGTTGGGCTAGGCCTTGTTCGATAATGGCAAACGCCCAAGGAGCCTCGGTTTTGAGTTTGAGGAAATAAGGCGTTTCGACAAATTGTGCGAGTGAGTAAGCGAAGCCTCCTAAACCATGCCCCCAACCTTCGCTGACCTGAAAGGGTCTATCCAGATGCGCCATATCAAATTCAATGAGATGGGGGTATTGGCCGTTATGCCCACCGATCCAGTGACCGATTTCAACCGATAAAATCATAGTTGCCATGTTATATCCTTTGCTAGGGTTGCTTGGCCGCAATGAGTACTCGGCTAAATTCAGCATTAGGCTCGAGGGGGGTGATGGCGGCGATATGGTCGAGTCTAAGGGATTGTTTAGTTTGTTGCAGTTGGATGATAAGCCACTCAGTTTTGTCGGCTCTTGTCTGCGTGGTGATAGCTTTACCTTGGCATTGGGTGCCATCAATAAGCTCAATGTTGAGTTGATAACCACGCAGACAGGCGAGTTCGAGATAGTCGTAGTGGGCGCAGGGGATCATTTTATAATCTGACATTGGATCATCTCATTGGGAGTTCGACCCTATTGTGGCAAAAATACTTGCCATTGGCATTATTGTGGATTGTTTTATCCTGTCTCTGAGGCCGTGTGAAAAGTTGAACCAAGCGTGTTAGCGAGTTTTTTATTTGCTTAGACCTTTAGATATGCGCGCCCCTCTTGACTTTATTCCTGTCGCTCCCTAGTCTGCTTGTTCAGTAATCAAGGTGGTATGCGATGGAAATAACCTACAATTTAAAACCTGCGTCCGAGCGCCGTACTGAGCAATTCAAGCCCGAGGGGAATGTGGGCTTTGGTAGACTCAGAACCGATCATATGTTTTTGATGGATTATCATGATGGACAATGGTGCGATCCGCGCATCGTTCCTTATGGACCATTTGAAATGGCACCGGGTGCAATGGCGTTGCATTATGGCCAGTCGATCTTCGAAGGCGCGAAAGCCTTTATGCACGAAGATGGCGAGATTTATACTTTCCGCATTAATAAGAATGCCGAGCGGATGAATCGCTCCGCCGATATCGTTTGTATTCCTAATATCGATGAACAAATGCAGATGGATGCGATCAATGCGTTGATTGATGTCGATCGCCTGTGGTTCCCGATGCAAGAAGGCGCGTGTCTGTATATTCGTCCTTTTATTTTTGCGACCGAAGACCGCCTCTCTGTGAGCCCAAGTTCGCGTTATACCTTCTGTGTCGTGTTAAGCCCAAGTGGCGCTTATTACGCGGCTGGCGTGAACAAAGGCATACGCTTGCTGATCAGCAAAACTTTCCATCGTGCAGTATCGGGTGGCACTGGCGCCTCAAAAGCTGCGGGTAACTATGCGGCTTCGTTGCGTGCGGGTAAAGCGGCGGCAGCCTTTGGTGCATCGCAAGTGTTATATCTCGATTCAACCAATCAACAGATTGAAGAAGCGGGCGCGATGAATCATTTCCACATTCTGAAAGATGGCACTGTGATTATTCCAACCTTCACAGATACTATTTTGAAGTCGATCACCTCGCAATCTATTATGGAATTGGGAGATATGCTCGGTTGTGAAGTGCGCCAAGAGACTGTCATGCTTGATAAATTTATCGCTGATATTGAATCTGGTGAAATTGTCGAGGCTGGTGGTTTTGGGACGGCGGCCGTGGTTTCTGCTGTAGGCTCCTACATTTTTGAAGATGGCCATGTTGTCACTGTCGGTAATGGTGAAGTGGGCGAGCATGTTCAGCGCATCTATAAACTGTATACCGAAATCCAAAAGGGCCATATTAAAGGTCCTGAAGGTTGGGTTAAGCGTGTTGAACGTTTAGCAAAGTAAGGAATTTGTGGTGATGTTTAAAGGCTCCTAGGAGCCTTTTTTATTGGCTGAATTTTGCGATGACATTTGTAGACTTCGCCTTAAATCAAAGTGGCTGTGGCTTAGATTGATTTTTGAGTAAGGTTAAACAATCTTCGGCATTTAAGGGTTTACTCAGTAAAAAACCTTGTACTTGATCGCAACCCTGCATCGCCAAGAAGTTGAGCTGTTCTTGGGTCTCTACGCCTTCGGCGACGACATTCAGTTCTAAGCTGTGAGCGAGGGCAATAATGGCGCTGGTGATGGCGGCATCGTCGGGATCGTTGGTGATGTCTCTGACAAATTCTCGATCGATTTTGAGTGTGTCTATCGGGAAGCGTTTGAGATAGCTTAGGCTCGAATAACCCGTACCAAAATCATCCACGGCTATGGTCAATCCTAGGGCCTTGAGTTTAGATAGGATGCTGACCGATTCCTGCGGATTGCCCATGATCATTGATTCAGTAAGCTCAAGCTCAAGGGATTGAGCCGGGAGACCTGATACGGCTAAAGCAACTTCGATGGTGGAGATAATGTCCGCTTTCAGTTGGCGAGCCGATAGGTTGACGGCGATAGTGATCCCGTTAAATCCTAGGCTATTCCATTCGGCTAATTGCTGGCAGGCGTGGTTGATCACCCAATGGCCAATTTGGGTGATGATGCCGGTTTCTTCCGCCAGTGGAATAAACTCGACGGGGGAAATGGGGCCAAGTTCAGTGTGATACCAACGTAAAAGTGCTTCCAGTCCTGTGAGTGAACCATCTCGTAAACAGAATTTAGGTTGATAAACCAAGCTTAGTTCTTTGCGTTGGATAGCTTCCTTTAAACCACTTTCGAGTTGTACATGACGGGTGGCGATTTCATTTAACTTAGAGGTATAAAACTGAAAGTTATTTCGACCTGATGATTTTGCGTGGTACATGGCGGTATCGGCAAATTTAATCAGTGAGTCGGCATTGTCCGCATCGTTAGGGTATAAGCTGATACCTATTGAGGTCGAAATGGTCAGCGTTTTATCGTCCAATAGGAAGGGCGTTTGGAATGCTCTGAGTACTTTTTCTGAGATCAGGGTTGCGGCTTTTGTTTTCGCAACACCTTCTAAAATAATAGTAAATTCATCGCCACCTAAGCGTGCGACAGTATCGCCATCACGCACTGCATTTTGCAGTCGTCTTGCCACGGCTTTCAGTAACAAATCCCCGACATGATGACCCATAGAGTCGTTGATATGTTTAAAGCGGTCGAGGTCTAAGAACAGCAAGGCAACGATATTATTCGCTCTGTGCGCTTGAGTAATCGCGTGATTGAGCCTGTCTTGAAATAAGGTTCGGTTCGGTAAGCCAGTTAATGTGTCGAAGCTGGCGAGGAAACGCAGATCTTCTTCGGCTTTTTTCCGCTCTGTGATGTCGGTAAATACAGCAACGAAGTGACTGGTTTCGCCTTTGATATCGATCACTTGGTTGATTTCAAGCCAGACTAAAATGGCCTGACGTTGTTTATTGCGGATCCACAGTTCTCCGACCCAATGTTTGTGACGCAGTAGCTGTTGTTCAATTGTATTGAACAACTCCCGCTGTTGGCGACTAAAGGCTAAGTGAATGAAATGCCTGTCGGTTATTTGGCGTTCTGTGTACCCTGTAATGGCACAAAATGCTGGGTTGACCGAACGAATTCGATAATTTAATCCTCCCACTACAACGGCTTCGTTCATACTGTTGAGCACTTGTGATGACAGTACCAACTCGTTTTCAATCAGTTTGCGTGAGGTAATGTTGCGGTTGGTCCCTGTCATGCGGATCGGATTATCTAGGCTATCTTTTTCCACCACTTTACCGCGGTCTAAAATCCATACCCAATTACCGGGGGAGCGTTCGACTCGGTACTCTGCTTCGAAGAAAGGCGAACGACCTTGAAGGTGTTCGTTAAGCTCAAATTTGAATCTTTCCCTATCCTCTGAGTGCATGCTCTCATGGGCTATATTGCTGCTATTCCAATGGGGGACTGAAGAATCCATATTGGTACGATAGACTCGATTTTCTGGTATGTTCCAGTCCCACATGCCATCGCCAGAGGCCCAAAGTGCAAGTTTGAGTCGCTCCTCTGAGGCGCGGATACTGGTTTCAAATTCGCGCTGTTGCTGACGTTTCCTTTTACGCCAGATAATGATCCAAGCCAACAGCCATAGAGAGAGCAAGCTGTAGAGGGCGTAGGCGAACTGAGTTCGATAGAAGGGCGCTTGTACATGAAGATCGACAGAAAGGGCGTAGTCACCTTGAGTGTTGTATTGCAGCCCATGGCGAACATGCAGTTGGTAGTGACCAGGATTAATATTGGTGAAAGTGATTTCATTACCTGTGGGGAGCTCATGCCACTCGTTATCAAATCCCTCAAGAAAATAGCTGAAGCGGTTTTTACCCGTATAGCTGAAATCCAATGAGGTCACCTCAAAACTGATCAGCTGATCGCTATAGTCCATTACTATACTAGGTGGATGGCTCAAATCGAGAATAGTGTGCCCTTTACCCGCAATACTATAGCCAGTGAGTGCGACTTTAACATCGGGTCGTTGATCTGGAATTGACTTTGGATTGAAACGATTTATGCCATTAATGCCACCAAACCAGAGATCGCCATCGCTGTCTTCAAGTTTTACGCCACCGTTAAATTCCAGTGCTTGTAGCCCTTCTTGCTCGTTAAATATGATGACACGATTGGTTTTAGGATTGAGCTTTCCTATCCCCGCATTACTACTAAACCAAATGTTGTGTTCTTGATCCTCGAGTAAGGCATAGATGGTATCACTTGGTAATCCCTGATTGCGGGTATAGTGGCTAAAACTTGCATCAGTCTCTTGGGACGGTAACTTGCTGATCCCACCATGGGTGGCAAACCATACCTCGCCCGACTTTGTGACTAAAATATCGCGGACACGGTTGTTGATCAGGCTGTTTTTGTCTGAGGATTGATGGAAGTAGGATTTACCTGTGCCTATTTTCATATCCAGTTTAAGTAGGCCATCGAGAGTACCTATCCATAGCGTGTCTTTGTGTGTTCTGAGGATTAAAAACTGGTTTTGTGCCGGATAGAAATTATCAATATGTGCTAATGAGATAAAAGTAAATTCATCGGTATCTATCGCCTTACGGTAGAGGGCATTGGTTGTTGCCACCCAGAGGTGACCTTGCTCATCAATATCTAAACTACGGATATAATTGGTTTCTGCGCCTTGATCAGTGCGTTCTGTCACCTTGAGTAACTGGAAGTGGCCATCTAGCGCCAGTCGACCTAGCCCATAGTTAGTGGCAAACCAAAGCACGCCATTTTTGTCTTGGTCTATATCTCGCAGGATAAGATTCAAGTTGCGTTGATGCATCCCTAAGGCGTTAGCAAAGAGCTCCGTGTAGTGTTCATATTTTCCATTGGCCAACATGCGTTTAAGCCCAGCACCTTCGGTTCCTATCCATAGCGCATTATCTTGGCTGCGGAACAAGGTGCGAATGTTGTTACTTTGTTGCGACAGGTTAGGGGTGGATTCGTAAATATGCTGAAAATACTGACGACGGGTATTAATTTTATCTAGACCAGAATAACTGGCACCTAACCATAAATTGCCAAAGGGATCTTGCAGTAAGCTCAGCATGTTATTTTCACTGATACTGTTGGTACGCTTAGGATCATACCTGTGGTAGGTCGCAGTAAATGCCTTATCGTTTCTCTCGAGTTGAATAAGACCGGCTTCTGGCCCAACAACCCAAAAGTCACCCTGCTCAGTTTGGATAAAATCTTTAATGTAAGGCACATTATCGTCTGTCTGCCAGAGGATTTCGCCCTGTTGTGACGCCAAGTTGTAATGCCATAATTGCCCACCCAGAGCTAAAGTGATCGCATTAGCGGAATGTGCCCTAATTTGATGTGCAGTGAGATTCTGCGGGACATTTAAGCGAGTAATAGTATTGGCACTGACAGCAAAGGTGCCGCTATCTTGTGTTCCTGCCAGCAGGTAAGTGTCTTCAACATTGGCTAAGCTGGTGATGTGGGGTTGAACACTATTACCTAAGTTCACTTGGGTAATGCGTTTGGTTTTGGTCGATAGGGAAAATAGTCCTGCTTTAGTACCAATCCAGAGTGTATTGCCTACAACGCTGAGTTTGGTTGTGCGTGGATCGGTAAGCCCTTGTTCTTGGCCAAAGTGTTCAAAGGTCCCTGTGCTCAAATCGAGTCGATTTACCCCTTGGCTGAAAGTCGAAACCCAGATATTACCTTCTGAGTCTTGAATAATGTCAGAGACATAGCTCTCAGAAATACTCCTCGGATCATTGGGTGAATGGGGGAAAATATTGAAGCTGTGACCGTTATAAGCATGCAAACCATCTTGAGTGCCAATCCATAACATACCTGCATTGTCCATAAACAGGCTGGTAATCGTATTTTGGGTAAGGCCATCTTCACTGCGAATATGTTCAAATTTGAGCTGTGTGGAAGCCGCGCTCAATGGTTGAGCTAATCCATTGCACGAGATCCCCCACAAACTTAGGATAAAAAGCGTACTAAATATTAGCTTGTGGATTAGTTGACTCAAATTTTCCCCTACCAAAAACGGACCCATCCTGATTAGGTTTCTATTTAGTTTAGTTCTTAGCCTAGACCTTACATGCCATTTTGCTGTAAAAATGCGACTTAAATTGCTGACTTGGTTTAAAAATAACCAAAATCGATGGGCACGATTCTGTAATAGATCATGCAATATATTAACTGTACCGTTTTACTGCCAATATTCTTTTTATGACGAGTTTGTATTCTGGCGTTTTTGCTAAAGGATCTTAGCATTGTTTCAGGTATGTCAACATATCATGCTAAGACAAATACGGGCGAAGCAGATTAAAATGATGGGCGAGAATAGAAAAAAGACCTTGCCGGAAGGGGGAGAAGCAAGGTCTTTGGTTGAACTGTTTTACTTAGATAAAGTTACGCAGCGGGCACCCGCACAAAACCTTCCATCAGCACGCGGGCGCTGCGGCTCATAATGGCTTTGACAACCGTCCATTCTCCATTCACTAAGTTTGCCTCAGCGCCAACGCGCAAGGTGCCTGAGGGATGACCGAAACGTACAGCATCTATCGTTTTGTGAGTGTCTCCGCCTGCGGCTAAGTTGACTAAAGTGCCGGGAATTGCCGCCGCCGTACCAATCGCAACGGCAGCCGTGCCCATCATTGCGTGGTGCAGTTTGCCCATAGACAAGGCGCGTACCAGTAGGTCAATTTCATCTGCATTGACGGTTTTGCCGCTCGATGACACATAGGCTTTAGGTTTAGCGACAAAGGCGATCTTAGGCGTGTGTTGGCGTGCAACTGCTTCATCAATATGCGAAATCAAGCCCATACGCACGGCGCCATAGGCGCGAATGGTTTCAAATTTGGCAAGGGTGGCATTGTCACTATTAATATCATCCTGTAGCTCAGTGCCTGTGTAGCCTAAGTCTTCTGCGTTGATAAAAATGGTGGGAATGCCCGCGTTGATCATAGTAGCGTTAAAGTTGCCAATGCCCGGCACTTCTAGCACATCGACAAGATTGCCCGTAGGGAACATGTTGCCACCGCCACTGCTGGCATCCTCATCGGCAGCCGGGTTCATAAACTCGATTTGCACTTCGGCGGCAGGAAAGGTCACACCATCGAGCTCAAAATCACCGGTTTCTTGCACTTCACCCTTGGTGATGGGCACATGGGCGATAATCGTTTTGCCTATGTTGGCTTGCCAAATTCGGACTGTACAGACGCCATTGTGTGGAATACGGGCCGTATCAATTAAGCCATTGCTGATGGCAAAGGCACCGACAGCGGCGGTCAAGTTGCCACAGTTACCGCTCCAATCGACAAAAGGTTTATCGATCGCCACTTGGCCGAAGAGGTAATCGACATCGTGATCGGTTTGGGTGCTAGGGGAGAGGATCACGGCTTTGCTGGTGCTCGAGGTGGCTCCACCCATGCCATCGATTTGTTTACCGTAAGCGTCTGGGCTGCCTATCACTCGTAGTAACAAGGCATCACGTGCAGGACCTGCAACTTGTGCGGCTTTAGGTAAATCCTGCAGACGGAAAAACACGCCCTTGCTGGTGCCGCCGCGCATATAAGTCGCGGCGACTTTGATTTGTGGCGGGAAAAAATTCTTACTCATGCTATTAACTCCAAGGGGAATAGCGATACAGGTTAGCGTTGCTATCAAAGGTGGCGATTCACGTGTGGAGTCGCCACCTGTTGAAAGCGAGTTTTACTTCAGATTCGACTCTAAAAAGTCCTGAGCAAAACGCTGCAATACGCCGCCGGCCTCGTAGATAGACACTTCTTCGGCGGTATCGAGACGACATGTGACTGGCACTTCGATGCGCTCCCCGTTTTTACGGGTGATAACGACAGTTAAGTCTGCTCTTGGCGCTGGAATGCCGAGCACATCGAACACTTCGGTGCCGTCTATACCATAGGTGGCGCGGTTGTCACCGGCTTTAAATTCCAGTGGCAACACGCCCATACCGACTAAGTTAGTGCGATGAATACGCTCGAAACCTTCGGCAACAATGGCCTCAACCCCCGCTAAACGCACGCCTTTGGCGGCCCAGTCACGGGACGAACCTTGGCCGTAATCTGCGCCCGCTATGATGATCAGCGGCTGCTTACGTTCCATATAGGTTTCAATCGCTTCCCACATACGGGTCACTTGGCCTTCTGGCTCGATACGCGTCAGTGAGCCTTGTTGTACTTTGCCATCAACCAGCACCATTTCGTTTTTAAGCTTGGGATTGGCAAAGGTGGCGCGCTGGGCGGTTAAGTGATCCCCCCTGTGGGTGGCGTAGGAGTTAAAGTCTTCCTCCGGCAAGCCCATCTTGTGCAGGTATTCGCCCGCGGCGCTGTCCATCATAATGGCGTTCGACGGCGATAAATGGTCGGTGGTGATGTTGTCACCCAGCACCGCCAGTGGTCGCATGCCTTTTAACGTGCGCTCTCCGGCCAATGCGCCTTCCCAGTAAGGAGGGCGACGAATATAAGTAGATTGCGGGCGCCAATCGTACAGCGGGCTGATTTGTTCGCCATAATCGACGGCTAAATCAAACATGGGTTCGTACACTTTACGGAACTGCTCAGGTTTAACACTTTTGGCAATCACGGCATCGATTTCTTCATCCGATGGCCAAATGTCGATAAGTTTGACTGGGTTGCCGTCTTTATCTAATCCCAACACATCTTTTTCGATATCGAAACGTATGGTGCCGGCAATTGCGTAGGCGACGACCAATGGCGGCGATGCTAAGAAAGCTTGTTTGGCATAGGGGTGAATACGGCCATCGAAGTTACGGTTACCCGATAACACAGCGGTGGCGTACAAGTCGCGGTCGATCACTTCTTTTTGAATCACAGGATCCAGCGCGCCGCTCATGCCGTTACACGTCGTGCAGGCAAATCCAACAATCCCAAAACCGAGTTGTTCAAGTTCAGGCAATAGCTTGGCTTCTTCCAAATACAACTGCACAGCTTTTGAGCCGGGGGCGAGTGAGGTTTTGACCCAAGGTTTGCGGCTTAAGCCTTTAGCGTTGGCGTTGCGGGCAATGAGACCTGCGGCAATCACGTTGCGTGGGTTACTAGTATTAGTACAGCTGGTAATCGCCGCGATAATCACAGCGCCATCGGGCATTAAGCCGGGCTCGTTTTCGACTACGCCGCTAATTCCGCGCTCAGCCAATTCTGATGTTGGCACCCGTGCATGTGGGTTTGATGGCCCTGCAATGGTGCGCACCACCGAAGATAAATCAAAATGCAGTACGCGTGGATAGTGCACTTCGGTCAAGCTGTCGGCCCACAAACCTGCGGTTTTGGCATAGGTTTCAACCAGTTTAACTTGCTCGGCTTCGCGGCCCGTTAAGGTCAAATAATCTAAGGTTTGCTGGTCGATGTAGAACATGGCCGCAGTGGCGCCAAATTCAGGTGTCATATTCGAAATCGTGGCGCGATCGCCTAATGTCAGCGCCGCTGCGCCTTCACCGAAGAACTCTAAGTAAGAAGAGACGACTTTTTGTGCGCGTAGAAACTCGGTCAAGGCTAATACGATATCGGTAGCCGTAATGCCAGGCTGCGGCCTGCCCGTGAGCTTCACACCGATAATGTCCGGTAGACGCATATAGGATGCGCGGCCCAGCATCACGCTTTCGGCTTCTAAGCCGCCGACACCTATGGCGATAACGCCGAGCGCATCAACGTGCGGCGTGTGGCTATCGGTGCCGACTAAGGTATCGGGGAAGGCCACGCCATTGCGTGAATGCACCACAGGCGACATACGTTCTAAGTTAATTTGGTGCATGATGCCGTTACCCTGAGGGATAACATCAATGTTTTTAAAGGCTTTTTGCGTCCAATCAATAAAGTGGAATCTGTCTTCGTTGCGTCTATCTTCGATGGCGCGGTTTTTGGCAAAGGCGTCTTTATCAAAACCACCAAATTCGACAGCGAGTGAGTGATCCACAATTAATTGTGTTGGTACAACAGGGTTCACTTTGGCGGGATCGCCACCCTTAGCGGCAATAGCGTCACGCAGACCTGCAAGGTCAACTAAAGCGGTTTGCCCCAAAATATCATGGCACACCACGCGGGCAGGAAACCAAGGGAAATCCAGTTCTTGCTTAGATTCGATAATCTGTTTTAGCGAGTCGGTCAAAACGGCCGGATCGCAGCGACGGACTAAGTTTTCAGCTAAAACGCGCGAGGTGTAAGGCAGCTTGGCATACGAGCCAGCTTGAATGGTTTCTACGGCTTCGCGGGTATCGAAGTAATCGAGTTGAGTGCCGGGTAAGGGCTTGCGATATTGGGTATTCATAGCAGTGCTCATAACATCATCCATTTCGGAAAATGAAGTTGGCGCGAGACTTACATTGAGTGAAATCTCACGCCAAGTGTGGTCAATTTTGCTTAACGGTTGGCAATCGGTACCACTTTGCGCGGTGCAACGCCCACATAATCGGCACTCGGGCGGATGATGCGGTTGTTAGAGCGTTGCTCCATCACGTGCGCCGCCCAGCCTGTGATGCGTGAACACACGAAGATTGGCGTAAACAACTTAGTCGGAATATCCATGTAGTGGTAAGCGCTGGCATGGAAGAAGTCAGCATTACAGAAGAGTTTTTTCTGTTCCCACATCAGGGCTTCGCAGGCAACTGATACGCGGTATAGGCGGTCGTCACCGTTGGCAGCCGCCAGTTTTTCTGACCATTCTTTGATGATGGCGTTACGTGGATCGCTGTCGCGGTAAATTGCGTGGCCGAAGCCCATGATCTTATCTTTACGCTCGAGTTTGCCCATTAAGATGTCGCGCGCATCGGCTTCATCTTTCATATCTTGAATGAGTTCCATCGCCGCTTCGTTCGCGCCGCCATGCAGCGGGCCGCGCAGTGAACCAATCGCCCCAGTGACGCATGAATGCATATCTGACAAGGTTGAAGCGCATACGCGGGCGGTAAAGGTTGATGCGTTAAATTCATGTTCTGCATAAAGAATTAACGATACGTCCATCACTTTAGCATGCAGTGCCGACGGCGCTTTGCCATGTAATAAGTGGAGGAAGTGTGCGCCAATTTGATCGTCATCGGTTTCAGTATCGATACGCACGCCATCGTGGCTAAAACGATACCAGTAACAGATGATCGATGGGAATGCGGCGAGTAAACGGTCGGTAATTTCACTCTGTTCGCTAAAGCTGTGCTCGGCTTCTAAGTTGCCTAGCATAGAGCAGCCAGTACGCATCACATCCATAGAATGAGTGTCGGCGGGAATGCGCTCCAATACTTCTTTTAATGCTTGCGGCAGACCGCGAAGGCCTTTGAGTTTGGTTTTGTAGGCATCAAGCTGGGCTTGAGTGGGCAGCTCGCCGTAAAGAATAAGGTAGGCGACTTCTTCGAAGGTGGCATTTTCACCGAGATCTTTCACATCATAACCGCGGTACGTTAGGCCCGAGCCTGACACGCCCACTGTGCTCAATGCGGTTTCGCCTGCGCTCTGGCCACGTAATCCTGCACCGCTTAGTTTTTTAGCTTCTGACATAATCCTTCCCTTCCGTTAACTCTGTTTGGTTATTGCTGGCGGATTTCAGTGCTCATTTCAGAGCACTTATTCGCCGGCATTTATTGGTTAAGGCTGCACTTTTTATTTAATTTGTTTAACGCTAAATCTGTTTTAACGCCAAACCCTGTAGGGTTGCAGCTTTTCGGTTATTTATCTTGGCTGAACAGTTGATCTAACTTGTCTTCAAAGGCGTGGTAGCCCAAGTATTTATACAAGTCTTTACGGGTCTGCATAGTGTCTAGCACGTTGCGTTGATGACCATCATTCATCAGCGCTTGCATGACGTTCAGTGCGGCTTGGTTGGCTGCACGGAAAGTACCGAGTGGATAAAGCACCATGTCGGCGCCCGCCTCGGCGAGTTCTTCTTTATTGAACAATTGGGTTTGACCAAATTCAGTCATGTTCGCCAAAATCGGTGCTTTTACCTGTGCTTTAAAATGGCGATATTGGTCTAGCTCAGTTAAGGCTTCGGCGAAGATCATGTCGGCGCCGGCGGCGATATACGCTTGAGCACGTTCAATACCCGCTTCTAAACCTTCCACGGCGACCGCATCGGTACGCGCCATGATCACAAAGTTAGGATCGGTACGGGCATCGACGGCCGCTTTAATGCGATCGACCATTTCTTCAATGCTCACGACTGCTTTGTTGGGTCTGTGACCGCAACGCTTTTGCGACACTTGGTCTTCCATGTGCACAGCAGCGACGCCGATTTTTTCGAATTCTTTGATGGTACGAGCAATGTTGAATGCGCCGCCCCAGCCAGTATCGATATCTACCAATAAAGGCACCTGCGTGGCGGAGGTGATGCGGCCGGCATCAATCAGCACGTCATTCATTGAGGTCATGCCCAAGTCAGGCAAACCGTAGGAAGCATTGGCAACGCCAGCGCCCGAAAGATACAAGGCTTGGAAGCCAGTTTGCTCTGCCATTAAGGCAAAATAGGCATTGGTGGTACCAACGATTTGTAACGGTTTGGCCTTAGCAAGAGCTTGGCGAAAACGTAATCCTGCGCTTTGAGTCATGGTTTTATCCTTTTCCATTTTATGGGAAGTGGGCATATTGAGCCGTAAGAACTTAGCTAATGTTGGCTAAGGTTTCTTTTGCGGCTGCATTGGCTTGCAATTCAATTAAGCGTAATTCGGTATTTTTACGCCCTTGTTCTATATGGCGGCGCATCAGCAAACTGGCCAACTCACCATCGCGCTGGGCAATGGCTTCGACTATGCGTCTGTGCTCGGCAATCGCTTTCACGGGACGATTTTTATTAGTGCACTGGTAGCGGTACATACGTAGCAAGTGATACAGACCACCGACTAAGGTTTCCTGCAGATGCTTGTTACCGCTGGCTTGAATAATTTGGTAGTGGAAATCGACATCGCCTTCCTCTTGGAAGTAAGTATCACCCTTGGCGAGCGCCGCTTCTTGCGTTGCGAGCAGATCTTCTAGTTTGGCTAATTGTTCTGGGGTAATACGGCTGGCGGCGAGTTCGCAGGCCATGCCTTCAAGTACGCTACGTAGTTGATATAAATCGTTAAGTTCACTCACTGTTAGCTGGGCGACGCGGGCACCAACATGGGGCGCACGCACCACTAAACGTTGTCTTTCTAAGGTTTGCAGTGCTTCGCGGGTCGGGCCGCGGCTGATGCCGTATTTTTCGGCCAGTGCTTGCTCGTTAATCTTGCTGCCCGCAGGCAGTTCGCCCTTGATGATGCTGGTTTGGATCTGCACCAAAATTTGATCGGCTAATGTGGTCGACGTTTTATCTGCCGAGGTCGATTTGACCTTATGCAGGTGGGAAACTTGAGTGTCATCAGAAACGAACGTCGTGTCTTGCTTCAACATAGAGCGCATCACTATTAATAGGATTGTCGACAATGGGTAAAAAATAGCCCTCCCTTGGTGGATTGTCAACAATGTGTTTACTTAGACGTAAGTCTATATTTCAATGACTTTCTGTTTTTGCCATTGATTTTTATCATTTTATTTTTATTATCTCGTTATTAATATTTTATGTTATGAATGTTTAAATATTAAATTGTCAACAATGGCATGGTTTTAACCTTCCAACCTCGTTGCGGATGTTGATGGTTTTGGGGGAAATCGTCCAAATGCATTTGGCATGTTTATCCTTCGCGTTATGCTATGGGCGGAATGAGACATTTGGGGATGACAGTGGAAAAAGTGTTAGTGAGCAGTTGTTTACTCGGACAAGCGGTGCGCTACGACGGTGGCCATAACTTGATGGAGAGCGAGCTGGTGCAAACGTGGCTCGAGCAAGGGCGGATTGTGGCGATTTGTCCCGAATGTGCAGGCGGTTTGCCAACACCTAGACCGCCAGCGGAGCGGGTTGGGCAGCGTATCTTAACCGCTCAGGGTGAGGATGTGACCCACGCTTTTAGTCTGGGAGCCGATCTCGCCCTTAAGCTGGCGCAGCAAGAAGGCATTAAAGTGGCGATCCTAAAAGCCCGCAGTCCATCCTGTGGTAATAAGCAGATTTACGATGGTCAATTTGCGAAGCAATTAATCGCGGGACAGGGATTAACGGCTGAAAAACTCAGCGCCGCAGGGATAACCGTATTCAATGAATTTGAGTTATCCGCTGCAGCGGCATTGGTTGCCGAACTAGAGCAAAGTTAGAAAAGAACTGAGCAGATCTAGCTCGCTTGAGTGTGATTGGGGCTGGTGGCCTTATTGTTCACACTTTGATGTGTTTGGAGTAAAGCATGAATTTGTTGATCTTTTTCCGCCCACACTTGGTTTAACCAGCGTTGGAATTCGACGCGGTACTCAGACTCAGAGAAATAACGTGCCGCATCGACCTGGGGCACGGGCAGGGCGTTAATTCGCACAATAATCTTACTGACCTTACCATTCATTACCCCAAACAGAATATCTTCAGGCGCATCTGGGTAGACGATTGTCATATCCAGCAGGTTAGTAAATTGTTCGCCCATGGCTGATAAGGTAAAGGCGATACCACCCGCTTTAGGACGTAACAAATGTTGATAAGGCGAGTTTTGGCGCTGATGTTTATCTTGGGTAAAACGGCTGCCTTCAACATAGTTAATGATTGAGGTGGGCATATTGCTAAACTTGGCACAGGCGCGGCGTGTGGTCGCTAAATCTTTGCCCTTAAGCTTTGGATTCTTTTTAAGTTTTGCTGGGCTGGTTCTATTCATAAATGGCATATCCAGCGCCCAACATCCTAGGCCCATGATGGGCACATAGGCGAGTTCTTTTTTGAGGAAGAACTTCAGCATAGGGATGTGGTTACGTAGCACGTAAGTTTGCGCGGCGATATCGAATCCACTGAGGTGGTTGCTGATCAGTAAATACCAGCTGTTTTTATCGAGTCCTTCGAGCCCTTTGACATCCCACTCAATTTTAGCAATCAAATACAAAATGCCACCGTTGCAGCAGGCCCAAGCCCACATAAAACGGTTCATGACCGTAGTCACCGCATTGCGCGCACCTTGTGCTGGCATCACAAGTTTCACTAATCCGCCAATGCTGATAAGCGAGCCCCAAACGGCGGTATTAATGATCAGCAAGCTTAAGCTCAGAATAAACAATACTGAACCAGGCAGGAAATTCAACATAGTGGCGTTACCTTTATTCTTTATTCGCTTGGCTAGCGAGTTGGCTTAACACTTGATCCTTAGTGAGCCAGAGTTGATTCAGTTGTTCTTGGAAGCCAATTTTAAAATCGCGGTCATTCATATAATCGCCGCGCATTGCAGGATCAATATCGGAGACCTTGATGTGTACTTTAACGCTTGGCAACTTACCTGTCAGGTAGTCCCAATAGCTCGGTACTGCGTCTGGGTAGTAAATGGAGACATCGACTAGCTTGTGGATCTGTTCACCCATGGCTGATAGCGCGAAGGCCATTCCGCCCGCTTTAGGTTTTAGCAAATGTTGGAACTGTGAGTTTTGTTTTTGATGCTTAGCCTTGCTGAAGCGCGTGCCTTCGACAAAGTTCATCACACTCACAGGCTTAGCCTTAAACTTAGCACAGGCTTTACGTGTAATTTCAATGTCTTTGCCCTTTAACTTAGGGTTCTTACGCAACTGTGCTGTGCTATAACGACGCATAAAAGGAAAATCGAGTGCCCACCAAGCTAGGCCTAATACGGGCACAAAAATCAGCTCTTGCTTGAGGAAAAACTTTAAGAAAGGGATTTTTCGGTTAAAAATCCGCTGCAGGATCAGGATATCGACCCAAGACTGGTGGTTGGCAATCACCATATACCACTCTTTAGTGGAAAAGTCGGTGTCACCACTCAGTTCTATTTTAACGGGATGCAAGCAACGCTCAATCACGCCATTGACGCTGATCCAAGCGCTGGCACAAAAGTCGAGCACATGACTAGTCGCAGTCCTTAATGGACTGATAGGTATCAGTTTTATAAAACTGATTAACACGATTGGGATAGTCCAAAAGACGGTATTTATAACGTAACCTAAAAATGCAATACAGCCTTTTATCTGTGAAAACAGCATTCCCATCCGAGCCCCCTGACAAAAATTGGAGGCCTATGTTACTCGGTGTAGGCGTTTGGCTCAATCTTAGGCACTGCTGGTCGGTGCATTTGTTCATCTTCACTGTAAAGCTGCTGACTCAATATTGCTGGGATAGTCGTGCTAGCAACCTATCCATAGCACGATAACCCAGTGCTTGGGCAAGATGACGGCGTTCGGTGTTAGGTGCTTGTTCAAGATCGGCGATAGTGCGGGCGACTCTTTGTATACGATGAAAACTGCGAACCGAAAGGCCAAGCTTCACCACGCTTTGCTCCAAAAATATTAAATCAGCATCACTGAGTCCGCTGAAGCGTTTCAATTGTTTCCCTGTAAGTTCGCTATTGAGCACACCAGCACGGGCGAGTTGTAGCTCACGTGCTAGCTTAACTCGTTTGGCTATATCTTGGCTGGTTTCTGTCTGCGGCGCGGCTTGAGTCAAGGTGCTCGCGGGAAGTTTGGGCACTTCTATGGTCAAGTCGAAACGATCGAGAAACGGACCTGAAAGCCGCGCAAGGTAACGTTGGATTTGTTCAGGGCTGGATCTATGATGGCTATCCAAGTCGCCACTAGGGCTAGGATTCATCGCTGCGATTAATTGGAATCGACTCAAAAATTTCAGTTTAGCGGCGGCGCGGGAAATCACCACTTCGCCGGTTTCCATCGGTTCGCGCAGGCAATCTAAGACTTTACGCGGAAATTCAGCCACTTCATCCAAGAATAATACACCGCGATGGGCGAGGGAGATCTCCCCAGGTTTTGGGATACTGCCACCGCCCACGAGGGAAATTGAAGAACTCGTGTGGTGCGGTGCCCTAAATGGTCGCTGTAAAAAATGCTGCGGTTTAATGTCGAGTCCTGCAACGGAATGAATTGCCGCCACTTCTAACGCTTCCTCATAATTGAGCGCGGGCAATAGCGCCATCATGCGGCTGGCAAGCATGGTCTTGCCAGTACCCGGCGGGCCTAGCATCAAGAGGTTGTGGTTACCCGCAGCGGCAATTTCGAGTGCTTGCTTGGCCTGATATTGGCCAATCACATCGCTCAGGCAAGTATGGGACTCGGGTGTCTCTTGGCTTACCCATTCTAACTGTGGCGCCAGTGTTGGTAGTTGGTTTTGCCCTTGTAAATACGCGGCTAGACTTTGCAGATGCGAGCCAAACAACACATTGGGATAGCCGACTAGCTCTGCATCATGGCGGTTATCTAGCGGTAAGACCAAGGTATGGTCTTGGCGCTTCGCAGCGATAATCGCGGGCAATAACCCTTGGCAGTAACGTATGTGCCCTGACAGTGCCAGCTCGCCGACAAACTCGATATTTTTTAAACTGTTAATGGGAATCTGTTCCGAAGCGGCCAATATGCCCACGGCGATGGGTAAGTCGTAGCGGCCACCTTGTTTAGGTAAATCAGCTGGCGCGAGATTGACTGTTATCCGCCGCATTGGAAACTCGAATCCCGCATTGATCAAGGCACTGCGTACTCGCTCACGGGCTTCTTTTACCGAAGCTTCGGGTAAGCCTACAAGATTAAATGCTGGTAAGCCGTTGCTGAGATGCACTTCAACTGTGACTTGAGGAGCTTCGACTCCACAACTGGCTCGGGTATTGACACAGGCTATCGCCATAAACAAATCCTTTTGTTAATTTTTTTGCGCTGAATTTGAGTGTAGCAGTAATTAATGGGAGGGGTTTCCTATCGCCTAGGTCGTTGCCCTTCTCATTAGCAAGCCGTTGACTCCGGCTTTGCTAATCGTGTGATAGGTTTAGCAATTTGCCTTATTTGAAGGTGGCAAATAGTTGATAGAAATGATAAAAAAACAAATATTGGAGTCGTGAGGTAAATATGGATATGTTGTTAGCAGAAAATTCCCCCATTCGTCAGCAGCTGCTAGAGCAAAAGTTGGCGCAGTTTAAAGACCCGCATCTTGCCCATACGCTTTCGGCATTTATTCGAAGTAGTGTCGATCTCTATCCCTGTGCAATCGAAGACTATGCCCAGTTAGGTAATAGCCGACTGGGTGGATTGCCGGATTTGCCTGTTGGCATGGATTATCCGGTGACGTTGGTCGGAAGGGAGGAGATGTTGGATGGCTATGTTGAGAGCTTTGGCCATACCCGCGAGTTTATTAATGAGCATTGGCGGGAGGACTGGCAGGACGATTGGGAGACTGATGAGGAGCATAATTGGGATTGGGACGAGGCGGCGCAAGCCTTCCGTGTGCCCATGCAATTTATCGCACAGCTCAACTGCAGCGACCTGAAGGCGTTTCAATCTTATTTGCCTCGAGAAGGGCGATTGTTGTTCTTTTTGGAGCGCTGGCGATTCTCGGAAATGCTTCGCGGCCATGTCTATTATGTCGCAGAGGATCAGCAACTGAACTCTGGAAAAGCGATTGCCGAACCTAAGTTCGACGATGCGGTATGTGCAAACTATGAGTATGAAGAGGCTTATCAACTTCAGGGAATTGCCAGCATTAAGATGATAGCCCCTGACATGATTAATAGTGACAACCCGCATTTAGTAAAGTTAGCCAAGGCACGTTTACAAGCGCTACCAGAACCGCAACAAGCTATGGTGCTGGAGGCCCTAGCGGTTGTGGATGATGAATTGGCACCAGAGTGGCAAGATCAGCTCAAGGGCTATGAGCTGATACAATTGAATGAGCAGGGGTTTATCCCTGGTCAGATTCTCACTCAATCGCAATGGGCTAATACCGACTGGCAGTCATCCAACTTGCAGGTATTGCTGGTCCCCGAGCAGCCGCTGCCCTATTACGATGGGATAGCCTGCATTAATGGCCATGGTGATAGCCGCTATAAAGCACCCGAACTCCGCGCCGCAGCTGAATTAGGCGGCAATGCCGAAGATTATCTAGTACTGTTCAAAGTCGTCTACAGTGAGCATTCTATGCAATTGAATTTTATTATTCACCGGGACGATTTAGCGTTAGGAGAATTCGATCGCATTTACTGCATATATGATTATTAGTTCATTGAAAGGTTGGCTACTGCCAACCTTTTTGTTTGGCGATGCGGGCTACACAGCAATTGGAGTACACCGAGACGATTGAAGGTGTATGTTGCGACGGATTAGAAGAAGAGTCGCAAGCACAATTTAGTGCCTTTGAATGAATATGAGTTATAAAGGATTGATTCTGGGAGAAATGATTACGACTGAATAGATTAAGTGATTGATAGTTATATTTAATTATTTAAATCAGTTAATAGAGTTTAGTCAACCTATGCGATTATATGAGGGCATCGATGAGCAGTCTCATTTGGTTTACCCTCCACTGAAAATCATGGTCCCCTCCCCACGACCTTGATTCAATTTGACCGCTAGGCTGCATTAACGTCTGAGTTCTAACTTGTATTCCTTTTAAGTCCCCGTCATTTTCTCCGTGGTTAGGTCGCAAGACTGACCATAAGGCCGCTACTTACATCCCCATAAACATTCTGCTACTGAGCCACTCGAACCCCATATACCGACAGGGTGTTGGAATAAATAGTCAGCATATAAAGTATACTTTGTATCATTTTGTGGTTTAATCGAAACATCTGCTGCCGATTTTAGCAACATTTTGGGCGGCGATGCGGTAACAAGGTTGTGAATCGATAATAATAAAGTGACCTCTTGTGAAGGATGACATTTGAGGGAACATGGTCGAGGAGAACTCGCCTATGCGTTCGTGGATGTTAGCGTGTGTGTTTATCTGTACTGCGGGTTTTGGTGGGGCAGCATGGGCAAAACTCGATGTGGTTTTTTTTAATCCTGGGGCTGTCGATGACAGTTTTTGGGGAGATGTCGACCAATTGATGTTGGCGGCATCGACGACACTCGATATTAAACTCGATATCATTCATTCCGATCGCAATCACTTCAAGATGATCACTCAACTCGATGAGTTGTTAGCTTCTGCAAAGGCGTTACCTAATTACGTTATTCTGGTTAATGAAAAACAATCCGCGATAAAAATGCTACAGGCGCTTTATCCTCACCCTGTCTATGTGCAATTGATTTTAAATGATATTTCCCCTGGCGAGCGTGATGCCTTGCTGCAAGATCCCCATTGGCAAGAATATCTGTTACCCGCCATTATTCCCGATAATTACGCTATTGGTTCGGCGACCGCTAAGGCCTTAATGGACGATTTAGAAGGAAAGGCGGCTAAAGTTCTGTTGATTTCGGGCGATAAATCGACGCCTGCTTCAGTGCTACGAACCCAAGGCGCCAGTGACTATTTCTTTATGCAGTCCAATGCCACTCTGACTCAAACGGTTTATGGCCAATGGAGTGAGGCTGTGGCTTATGGGCAAGCGTTAACCCTGCTGAATCGTTATCCTGATCTGAATGTGATTTGGACCGCCAGTGATCGTATGGCGATTGGGGTGCTTAAGGCATTGAAGGAAAAAGGTTTGGTGTCTGGTAAAGATGTATTTGTTGGTACGATCAATACTTCACCTGAGATTTTACAGCTTTGTCGCCAGCACTCTGTGAGTGTTATTGGTGGCGGGCATTTTTTGGTTGGCGCTTTAGGTTTGGTCGAATTGCAATATTATCAGCAGCATAAAAAATATCTCCCCTATGACAATGTTGCTTTGTTCGGTGTTTTGCAACCAGATTCGGCATTTTATCAAATGTTAGTTGCTCGAGATTGGCCACAGATTTTCCAGTCTCAGATTTTGAATAAGTTGCCCCTCAAGGTGTAATAACAGGTGTACATGAAGCATCATAATCATTCTATTAGCCACAAGATGACGCTGATTATTATTGGGGTGAGCTCGTTTTTTGCTGTGTTAACTATGCTGGTACAGTTGATTTGGAACTATCAGGATAGTATCGATAATGCGACTTCGGATATCCGCGAGTATTCAGAATCTATTTTGCCAAGCGTGGCGAAGTCACTGTGGGACGTCGACCGTAGCTTGTTATCGGATTTGCTCTCTGGACTGGGGATGATGCCATTAGTGTCGAGTGTACATTTAGACAGTATCGATGGCGTCACTATGCATCTGGGTAAACCTTTGTTAACCGATGACGAGTCGCAAACTCTATTTCACTATCCTGTGACCTATCAAGAGCAGTCGATAGCGACTTTGACCGTAGGGTTAGATACCAATCGGCTTTACTACGAGCTGTGGCGGCAGTTGATTTTTATCGTGCTCGGTAATGGGTTAAAGACCCTATTGATGATTTATTTGATTTTGACCTTAGTGCGACTCATGGTGACAGATAGATTGTCGGCACTGGAAGATTTCACTAATAAAATCAATCTTAACTCGTTAAAAAAGTTATCTGTGCCCGAGACTGTAACCGCAAGACCCGATGAAATAGCCCATGTGGCATTGTCACTTAAGGGTATGTATCAAAGGATACGTAATGATTTAGCCATCAATAAACGTCAGCAACGTGCACTGCAACAACAGCAGCATTTATTGTCTGACTTAGTCAAAGAACGAACTAAAGAATTAGATTGGCAGTCGCAGTCGAATCAATTGTTGGCTGAGATTTCGTTGCAATTTTTGAGCATAGATACCTGCAATGTGGATAAAACCTTAACTGAGGTATGCCACAAAATAGGTCAGTTATTTGATGTTGAAAGGGTGAGTCTTCTCGAATTCAATCAGCAGCATGCCTATTACCGCAGCTTTTGGACCAGTGACTTACACGCAAATAAGGTCCAAGTGATTTCGGTAGATAATATTGCTCAACTGGCTAAAAAATTCGAGACGGAATCGACCTTAGTGATTGAGGATCTTGAGGCGTTAAAGGCTTTTTCACCACAGGAATATGAGGTAATGAAATCCGTGGGGATATGTTCGATTGCCGCCTTTGCGATTAAAAATGCTGGGGAGTTATTGGGATTGCTCTCGCTGTCGACTGTGTCGCGGCCATTAAATTGGAACGCCCAGAAAAAGAATATGCTGACCCAATTCGCCTCCGCATTGAACGAGTTACTGCTACGCGAACAGAAAGAGCGTCAGATGATAGTGCTACAACAAGCGCTGGTTGCCGCGAATAGCCAATTAAAGGTGATGGCTGAAACCGATGAGTTAACTGGCTTAGCTAATAGACGACCCTTTACCGAAAGATTAGCTACTGTGCTACAAGCTAACACTCCAGCGGGATTGTTAATGTTAGATATCGATTATTTCAAATCCTACAACGACACTTATGGTCATCTTGAAGGCGATACTGTGCTTAAACGGGTGGCTGATGCCTTAGCACAGTGCGATATCCTGCCGCACAATGCTCTATTGGCTCGCATTGGTGGTGAAGAGTTTGCTTTGGTCGTCGAGCAGGTCACGCCAGCACAGTTAACGGCTATTGCTACGCAACTGTGTTATCTCGTTGAGCAACTCAATATTCCCCATCAAGTATCTCCCTTGGCTGTGGTGACGATCAGTATTGGCAGCGTGTTTTTGCCATTAGATAAGATCTCTGGGTTTAAGATGGCCGACGTATTACGCCGCGCCGATGTTTGCCTCTATCGCGCTAAGGATAAAGGTCGCAATAGAGTCGAGGTTGAAGTGATTTAATGGGAGCCGGTTGAAGGTGATGTTACTCTTTCGCCAAGATATCCCAACACGTTGCTGGATTGGCTACTGAGCTTCAAGAGTCTAGGCGCTATGCTGCAAAATTGGAGACATATTCGGTTAGCATCACCACGCCACAGACGTCCTCAATCATGCTAACTAATTGATAACATTTATGTGAAACACAGCTGTAGATAAGTCGCTAAGATAAAAATTACTCAAGGTGAGGTAATATTAGGCGGCAGATGAGATATAATCTGTCGCCTATTGTCGATTTAGCGATGCACTCTGAGTGACATCCATGCTGCCATTCTGGACGTATTTTACGTAACGCAACTAAGCAAAGCCACGACTGCATAGTCAATTCTATTGGTTTAAATGTACGTTCTAGCAGCTCAATATCAAAGCCACCGCGCTCGGATGTCTAATGCCATCGAGTCGAGCAAAATAATTAAATGCTGTATATTCAGTCGCTTCGACATAAAACATTACTTAAATGATGCAAGTGCATTAGCGCTATGCGTGGGCTGCGAGAGCGGAGTCACGCATAACTCGTGAATTTGCAGATATACTGAGTGCACCCTAAGGATTGTCATCTAAGCGCTCATTCATCTTTGGGGTGAAAGTGGTCAATACAATCTTGTTGTGCAGCGACCAGACAAAGCAAACTTTGCTCAAATACAATGAATTCAACTGACTCGCGAGCAATAAAGCGCGAGTTGGTCCTAGTTAGTCCAGTGTTAAATGAAAGGTGTTACATGAGTCTCTTTGATAACGTGATGATTATATTGTGTCTAATCGGCGCGAGTTGTTTTTTCTCTATGTCAGAAATTGCACTTGCCGCTTCACGTAAAATTCGTTTACGTCAGTTAGCCGATGAGGGCGATGCACGAGCAGAAAAAGTGCTGCAGTTACAAGCTGTTCCCGGTAGCTTTTTTACGGTAGTACAAATTGGTCTTAATGCCGTTGCCATCATGGGCGGTATTGTGGGTGAGTCGGCATTTCGGCCTTACTTCTATCAGTTGCTTTCCCCTTTAGTTGCCGAGCCTTGGCTGAGCCAATTGAGCTTTGTTTTATCCTTCATAACGGTAACCAGCGCCTTTATTTTAGTCGCCGATTTAATGCCAAAACGCATTGCCATGGCGATGCCTGAGCCTGTCGCTTTAGCTGTTGTCGGGCCTATGTCTTTCTGTATTGTACTATTACGCCCATTAGTATGGTTTTTCAATGGCATGGCGAGTGGTATCTTTAAACTGCTGCAGATCCCAACTGTGCGTAACGATGCTATCACCTCCGACGACATTTATGCCGTCATGAATGCCGGTGCCGAAGCTGGGGTGCTAGATCGCGGTGAGCAACAGATGATGGAAAATGTGTTTGAAATGCAAACCGTTTCTGTGACTTCGGCCATGACGGCCCGTGAAAGCTTAGTGTACTTTTTACTGCAAGACAGTGAAGAAGATATCAAGCGTAAAATTTCTGAAGATCCCCATACTAAGTTCCTCGTCTGCGATGGTCAGTTGGATATGATCAAAGGCTTCGTGGATGCGAAAGAATTGCTGATCCGTGTGATCAACGGTGAGAATATCATCTTAAAAGGCAGTAACTTAATCCATACTTCGCTGATCATTCCCGATACGCTGAGCCTGTCAGAAGCGATGGAATACTTTAAAAATAGTCGCGCCGATTTTGCCGTGGTAATGAACGAATACGCCTTAGTGGTGGGGATTGTGACAACTAACGATCTACAGCGCGCCGTAATGGGGGCTTGGTCATTGCACGAGAGCGAAGAGCAGATCATCGCCCGTGATAGCAACTCTTGGTTAGTCGACGGTGTGACGCCTATTACCGACGTAATGCGCGCCTTTGGTATTGAGGAGTTTCCGCATAATCAGAACTACGAAACCATTGCTGGTTTTATGATGTATATGCTGCGTAAAATCCCTAAGCGTACGGATTTCGTGAACTATGCGGGCTATAAATTTGAGGTGGTCGATATCGATTCGTACAAGGTCGATCAGCTATTGGTGACCCGTATCGATCCTATTGATAAGCTCAACTCGCCGGATGTGTAATCCTGTCATCTTGTGTTGATTGCCTTGCGATAGAAATCTTGTGGCAATAGTTCGTTAGCACCAATTTGATAACAACTGTTCGATAGTGAAGCGGTTCTCTTTCAGCTAAGTTTTTAGCTTTTTGAGAGCCGTTTCGGTTTTCTATCTCGTTGAAACTATTCACTCGCACTTTTATTTTTTGTATTACTTTCCCCGTTTAAATCACATCCAAAAACGCATTAACGATGGGATCATCAAGCCGTTTCACTTTGCAGCAGCAACCTAACTCGAACGGTGGAATCGCCACCGGCGACGAGAGCAGCTGAATACGGTCCCGCACAGGGCTGTTATTGATCACCACTTCGGGGCTCATGCTCACGCCACAACCTAACGCTACCATAGAGGCGATCGCTTCCTGTCCCGAGACTTGGGCGTAAATATTAGGGCTGATGCCCATTTGTTTGAACCAGTTATCGGCGCGGCGCCGTCCTGGGCCGTGATCTGGGATGATAAAGGGTACGCTCGACCAATCGATGGGCGTTTGACTCACTTGTTGCTGTACTGCACAGCGGATCGTCGGTGCGATAATCGACAGTGGCACATCGTCGATTTTGGCAAAATGTAAGCTGCTGGGGAAAGGATCGGGCAGGGCGGCGATGGCGATATCGGCGCGATTCTGCTGCACTTCTGCTAGCGCGTTGGCTGCATCTCCCGTGGTTAAGGCGATTTCGACGAAGGGATGCTCTTGGCGGAATAGATCCAATAAACCCGGTAAATGACTGTAGGCAGCAGTGACCGAGCAATATAGATTTAACCGACCGCGCAGTACGTCCTGCTTGAGATCGATACTGTGCTTGAGTGTGCTCCAATGGTTCAAGGTCTGCTCGGCGAATCGCTTAAACTCGTGTCCCGCGTGGGTTAAGGTCACGCTGCGATTATCCCGCTCTAACAACTTAGCGTTTACTTCCTCTTCTAATCTTTGCAGGGCTCGGCTTAAGGTTGATGGGCTCACATGCATCTGCTCCGCCGTCTTGGCGAAGTGCAAACTGTCACATAAGTGCAGGTACAATTTGAGGGTACGAATATCCATAACTTATCCTGTTTAGCCTGAGCCTGAGCCTGAGTGCTGCATATTGCCGCCGATGTTGCTGCCAGTGTTACTGAGCGTTATTGCGGCTGACGTTGCGCATAATGCAATATGAAGTTCCGAATATATCATTTTAAGCAATGATAAGCATGGGTTATAGTGATTTCAATCACAACCAAGTCGTAACATTATGTTAGTTTGGTTGCGTCCAAAATTTCTGACTTATAGGTGGTATATCAGATGGCTAACTATTTTAACTCTCTGAATTTACGTCAACAATTAGCACAGCTTGGCCAATGTCGTTTCATGGATCGTTCTGAGTTTAGCGACGGCTGTAACTACATCAAAGATTGGAATATTGTTATTTTAGGTTGTGGTGCTCAAGGTCTTAACCAAGGCTTGAACATGCGTGACTCGGGTCTGAATATCTCTTTTGCCCTGCGTCCTGAAGCGATTGAACAGAAACGTGCCTCATGGCAAAAAGCAACCGATAACGGTTTCCGTGTCGGTACCTTTGAAGAATTAATCCCTGCGGCGGATCTGGTGCTTAACCTGACGCCGGACAAACAGCATTCAAACGTGGTTAACGCGGTTATGCCACTGATGAAGCAAGGCTCTACCTTGTCTTACTCGCACGGCTTCAACATCGTTGAAGAGGGTATGCAAGTTCGTTCTGATATCACTGTGGTGATGGTTGCGCCTAAGTGCCCAGGTACTGAAGTGCGTGAAGAATACAAACGTGGTTTTGGTGTGCCTACCCTTATCGCGGTTCACCCAGAAAACGATCCAAACGGTGATGGCTTAGAGATTGCTAAAGCCTACGCTAGCGCAACGGGTGGAGACAGAGCCGGTGTTTTACTGTCGTCTTTCATTGCAGAAGTGAAATCGGATCTGATGGGCGAACAGACCATTCTGTGCGGTATGTTGCAGACGGGGGCCATCTTAGGTTACGAGAAAATGATCGCCGATGGCGTTGAGCCAGGCTATGCGGCCAAGCTTATCCAGCAAGGTTGGGAAACGGTCACTGAAGCGCTGAAACACGGCGGCATCACTAACATGATGGACCGTTTGTCTAATCCAGCCAAGATTAAAGCATTTGAAATTGCAGAAGATTTAAAAGAAATTCTGCAACCATTATTTGAAAAGCACATGGATGACATCATCAGCGGCGAATTCTCACGCACTATGATGGAAGACTGGGCAAACGATGATGCGAACTTACTGCGTTGGAGAGCCGAAACTGGCGAAACAGGTTTCGAAAATGCGCCCGTATCGAGCGAGCATATCGACGAACAAACCTATTTCGACAAAGGTATTTTCCTTGTCGCTATGATCAAAGCGGGTGTGGAACTGGCGTTCGACACTATGGTATCTGCAGGTATTGTGGAAGAGTCGGCTTATTACGAGTCACTGCACGAAACCCCACTTATCGCTAACACGATTGCTCGTAAGCGTTTGTACGAAATGAACGTAGTGATTTCAGACACAGCCGAATACGGTTGCTACCTGTTCAATCACGCCGCCGTACCTATGCTGCGCGACTACGTTAATGCCATGTCATCTGAGTATTTAGGTGCTGGCCTGAAAGACTGCGCAACCGGTGTCGACAACCTAACGCTCATCGCTGTTAACGAAGCGATTCGTGAAACGGCAGTGGAATATGTTGGCGCTGAGCTTCGCGGTTACATGACAGATATGAAGAGCATTGTTGAGGCTTAAGTGATAGTTAGTTAAGCCTAGCATTGGGGGAGAGGGTTGAGACTCAAAGGACTTGGGTCTCAGCTCAGTTCCCAAGCAAGCTCAAGATAGTGAAACGCGCATCTTGAGCTTGCTTAGTGATAAATCAGTTAGTGAGAAACAAATTTTTTCCTGTTCAGTGGGTTGTCGAGCGGGCAAAAACGACACAGTTAGTGAGTCTATCGTTCAGTAGGTGAATCGCGCCGACTGAGGCTCAACAGTTAACGTTTTACTTTGTTGTTTTGCATTGTCTCGGCAGGGAAGCTGAATTTTTTTGACAAAAGATATTTTTTATTGTGTTTGGCCGTTGCTTTATGGTAAAGCTAATAGCTCGCGCTAGGGCAAAGCCCAAAGCGATACTAACTTTCATGCAATATCCCAATTTTAGAAACACCGATTAGGAATCCATATTGATGTTTAACCAAGCTGCCAAGCTCATTCTCGTGATTATTACCGTCGTGATTATTAAATCACAGCGGGGGCGGCGCATGGCGAACTGATATACCTAAAAGGTTAAAAGTTTCGAAAGAACCCCCCGCTCCGAAAGGACCGGGGGGTTCTTCGTTTCAGGGCCTAGAGTAAGGTTCTAAGCTTCGAAAGAGTAAAAAATTAGCGTCGATTTTCGGCAATTCAGGACTAACGTAGCGAGAGAGAATATGGAACCAGGGCAGATGATCAGAGGTGCAGACGCGGTAATCAAAGTGTTAGCAGCACATGGAGTCACCACAGTGTTTGGTTACCCAGGTGGTGCCATTATGCCAATATACGATGCCCTCTATGGAAGCCCTGTTGAACATCTCTTAAGCCGTCACGAACAAGGCGCCGCCTTTGCCGCCGTAGGATACGCAAGAGCCAGCGGTAAAACCGGCGTGTGCTTCGCGACCTCAGGCCCAGGCGCGACTAACCTGATCACTTCCTTAGCCGACGCGCTGTTAGATTCAGTGCCTATCGTGGCCATCACAGGCCAAGTCTCCACCGCCGTTATCGGCACCGACGCCTTTCAAGAAATCGACGTGCTGGGCATGTCACTGAGCTGCACTAAGCACAGTTTTATGGTGACAAACATCAACGATCTTATCCCAACCTTGTATCAAGCTTTTGAGATCGCCGCATCCGGCCGCCCTGGTCCTGTGTTGGTCGATATCCCGAAGGATATCCAACTCGCTCACCTCGAATACCGTACACCTTTGCTGGCCGTCATGAACGAACCCCAAGCCGAGATGAGTGATATCGAGGCTGCCCGTGCGCTGTTGGCAGAAGCGAAACAACCTATGTTGTATGTCGGTGGCGGTGTGGGCATGGCGGGCGCGGTCGATCAACTGCGTGAGTTTATCAAAGTAACGGGTATACCTTCGGTCGCGACCTTGAAAGGGCTTGGCAGTATCGCCCACGGCACGCCAGGTTACTTAGGCATGTTAGGCATGCATGGTGGCAAAGCGGCTAACTTAGCGGTACAGGATTGTGATTTGCTGATCGTGGTTGGCGCCCGTTTCGACGACAGAGTCACCGGCCGTTTAGCGAGCTTTGCCGACAAGGCCAAAGTGATCCATTTAGACATAGACGCCGCTGAGCTGGGCAAGTTACGTATGCCAGAGGTGGCAATCGCCGGTGACTTACGCCAAATCCTCCCCGCCTTAGCCATGTCGATGAACATTACGCCTTGGCAGGCTGAGGTGGAGCATTTATCCCGTAAGCATCAATGGGATTATCAACACCCCGGCAGTTTGATCTATGCGCCTGCGCTGCTGCGCCGTTTAGCCAATAAATTACCCGAAGACAATGTTGTTTGTTGCGATGTGGGCCAGCACCAAATGTGGGTGGCCCAGCATATGTGGTTCCGCCGTCCAGAAGATCACCTGTCCAGCGCTGGCTTAGGCACTATGGGCTTTGGCTTACCCGCCGCCATTGGTGCGCAAGTGGCGCGTCCCGATGCGACTGTGGTGACTGTCTCTGGTGATGGTTCTTTTATGATGAATGTGCAGGAGCTGACCACCATCAAACGCCGTAAGTTGCCGGTGAAGATAGTGCTGATCGACAATCAAAAACTCGGCATGGTGAAGCAGTGGCAACAGCTATTCTTTGAAGAGCGTTACAGCGAAACGGATTTATCTGATAACCCAGATTTTGTGTTATTGGCCTCCGCCTTTGATATCCCCGGCCGGACGATTTTTTCTTCCGACGAAGTGGAAGAAGCCTTAACCGAAATGTTAGCGGCTAAGGGCCCGTATTTGTTACACGTTGCAATCGACGATGCTTTTAACGTTTGGCCACTGGTGCCCCCCGGCGCATCAAACAGCGATATGATGGACGAAATGGAGAAACAAACATGATCCACTCTCTGGAATTAACGGTTCAACAACGCCCCGAAGTGCTTGAGCGTGTTTTGCGCGTGACTCGCCATCGAGGCTTTACGATTACCCAAATGCAGATGCGTATGAATGACGATGCGAGCCTGTCGCTGGATATGGAGGTCGATAGCGAACGTGCCATCGAACTGTTAAGTAATCAGTTGAATAAACTGATTGATGTGACCCAGTGTAAGGTATTGTTACCGCTGAGCTTGCAACAAACGGCGAATGCTTAAGCATTCGCCATGTGAATTAAGAATACGATTTTCGATTTGAGATAAAGGATACAGTCAATGCCAAAGTTACGATCAGCTACCAGTACCGAAGGCCGCAATATGGCGGGTGCCCGTGCGCTATGGCGCGCCACAGGGGTGAAAGACAATGATTTTGGTAAGCCAATTATCGCCATTGCTAACTCCTTTACTCAGTTTGTACCGGGTCATGTGCACTTAAAAGACATGGGGTCACTGGTGGCGAGCGCCATCGAAGAAGCGGGCGGTATCGCCAAAGAATTCAATACGATCGCCGTCGATGACGGTATCGCCATGGGCCACGGCGGTATGCTCTATAGTCTGCCATCACGTGAGCTTATCGCCGACAGTGTGGAATACATGGTTAACGCCCACTGCGCCGATGCTTTAGTCTGTATCTCCAACTGCGACAAGATCACCCCCGGCATGTTGATGGCGGCGCTGCGCCTCAATATTCCTGTGGTATTCGTGTCTGGCGGACCGATGGAAGCAGGCAAGACTAAGTTGTCGGATAAACTCATCAAGCTCGACTTAGTCGATGCCATGATAGCCGGCGCCGATTCGAACGTGAGCGATGAAGACAGTGCCAAAATTGAGCGTAGCGCGTGCCCAACCTGCGGCTCTTGCTCTGGCATGTTTACCGCTAACTCAATGAACTGTTTAACCGAAGCCCTAGGGTTATCGCTGCCGGGTAACGGTTCTATGCTGGCAACCCACGCCGATCGTCGCGAGCTGTTTTTGGAAGCGGGTCGCCGGGTGATGGCGCTGGCAAAACGTTATTATCATCAAGATGATGAATCGGCATTGCCACGCAATATCGCCAACTTTAAAGCCTTCGAAAATGCCATGACCTTAGATATCGCCATGGGCGGTTCATCTAACACTGTATTGCATTTATTGGCCGCCGCGCAGGAAGCTGATGTTGATTTTACCATGGCGGATATCGACCGCATGTCGCGCTTGGTGCCGCACCTTTGTAAGGTTGCGCCATCGACGCCTAAATATCATATGGAAGACGTGCACCGTGCGGGCGGCGTGATGGGGATTTTAGGTGAGCTAGACAGAGCCGGATTACTGCATACCGATGTGTTCCATGTGGCGGCCGATGAAGGTGGCAATTTGAAGTCTGTATTGGCGAAATACGATGTGATGCAGACGCAAGATGAAAAAGTAAAACATTTCTTTATGGCGGGACCTGCGGGCATTCCGACCACTAAAGCCTTTAGCCAAGATTGTCGCTGGCCGTCACTGGATAACGACAGGCAAGAAGGTTGTATCCGTAGCCGTGAATTTGCCTTCAGCCAAGAAGGTGGCCTTGCCGTATTGTCGGGTAATGTGGCCGAGAACGGCTGTATCGTTAAAACGGCGGGCGTGGATGAATCTAATCTGACCTTCATCGGCTCTGCTCGCGTCTATGAAAGCCAAGATGATGCCGTGGCGGGCATTTTAGGCGGCGAAGTGGTGGCGGGTGACGTGGTGGTTATCCGTTACGAAGGCCCTAAAGGTGGCCCAGGTATGCAAGAAATGTTGTACCCAACCAGTTACTTAAAATCACGCGGGCTAGGTAAGGTCTGTGCGCTGATCACCGACGGTCGTTTCTCCGGTGGCACTTCAGGTTTATCGATTGGCCACGTCTCACCCGAAGCGGCAGCTGGCGGCACTATCGCCTTGATTGAAAATGGCGATCGCATCGAAATTGATATACCCAAGCGCAGCATCAAGCTGGCAGTAAGCGATGTTGAACTCAATGCTCGCCGCGAAAAAATGCACAGTCTTGGCCCAATGGCGTGGAAACCTATTGGTCGCCAGCGTTATGTGTCACTCGCACTTAAGGCCTACGCCATGCTCGCCACCAGTGCCGACAAGGGCGCGGTGCGCGATCGCAGTAAACTGGAGGACTAATTATGTTTACTGCATCTATGTTGCCACTCTCATCGCAAACTCAGGCGGATTTAGCCCATTTTCAGTTGGCACAAAGCTATCTGCAAAAAATCCTGTTGTCATCCGTGTATGACATAGCGAAAGTGACGCCGCTTTCCAGCATGAACAAGTTATCGGCGCGTTTAGGTTGTCAGGTATTTTTGAAGCGCGAAGATATGCAGCCAGTGCATTCCTTCAAGTTACGCGGTGCCTATAACCGTATCGCCCAGCTGACGAAAGAAGAATGTCAGCGCGGTGTGGTGTGTGCTTCGGCAGGCAATCATGCTCAGGGTGTGGCTATGTCGGCGGCGAGTCGCGGTGTGGATGCTGTGATTGTGATGCCTGAGACGACGCCCGATATTAAAGTCGATGCGGTGCGCCGTTTAGGTGGCAACGTGGTATTGCACGGCCAAGCCTTCGATCAAGCCAATGGCTTTGCGATGGCGATGGCTAAAGAAGAGGGCCGAGTCTATATCGCGCCCTTCGATGATGAAGCTGTGATCGCAGGCCAAGGCACTATCGCCCAAGAGATGTTGCAGCAGCAGCGTGATCTCGAAGTGGTATTTGTACCCGTGGGCGGCGGCGGTTTAATAGCGGGTATCGCAGCCTATTACAAGGCGGTAATGCCGCAGGTGAAAATTGTCGGCGTCGAGCCAGAAGACGCCGCCTGTTTAAAGGCAGCGATGGAAGCGGGCGAACCTGTGACACTGGCGCAAGTCGGTTTATTTGCCGACGGCGTGGCGGTTAAACGTATCGGCACTGAGCCGTTTCGAGTCGCGAAACTTTATGTCGATGAAGTAGTGACTGTCACTTCGGATGAAATCTGCGCTGCGGTGAAAGATATCTTCGAGGACACCCGTGCGATCGCCGAACCCGCAGGAGCTTTGTCCTTGGCTGGGCTTAAAAAATATGTCAGCACCAATGCCAGTGGTGATTGCGGCAATGGTGAAAAGGTCGCGGCGATTTTAAGTGGTGCCAATGTGAATTTCCACAGTCTGCGTTATGTGTCGGAACGCTGTGAGCTTGGTGAGCAAAAAGAAGCGGTACTGGCGGTGAAAGTCCCTGAACGTCCGGGAAGTTTCTTAACATTCTGTGAGTTACTCGATAAGCGGGTGATGACAGAGTTTAACTATCGTTTCAGCAGTCGTGATCTTGCCGTCGTGTTTGCCGGCATTCGCTTAAGCCGAGGCCAAGGTGAGCTAGAACAAATCATCGCCACCTTAGAGGCTAATGGCTTCGAAGTGCAGGATTTATCCGGGGATGAAACCGCGAAATTGCATGTGCGTTATATGGTCGGTGGTCATCCACCTGAGCCTTTAGAGGAGCGTTTATTTAGCTTTGAGTTCCCCGAGCATCCCGGTGCGCTGCTGAAGTTTTTAACTACCTTGCAGAGTAAATGGAACATCAGTCTGTTCCATTATCGTAACCACGGCGCGGCCTTTGGCCGAGTGCTGGCGGGATTTGAAGTGCCCGCGAGTGATGCCTTGCCGTTCCAACAGTTTTTAACTGAGTTGGGTTTTGTCTATCAAGAGGAAACCCAAAGCCCTGCCTATCAGCTGTTTTTAAATGCGGGTAACGGCAACAAGGCGTTACAACCTTAGCGCACCATGCGCGTGATAGTTATGTTAGTCATAACTAAGGCTAAAGGAGGAGCGCACAGGCGCTCCTTTTTGTGGTAGTTTTGTAGACTTAATACTCTAGCCGCCGATTAGCGCGCCACAGTTAAGTCGCTGACTTAATCCGCTGACGATTGGCTAACGAATAATAACTAGACTTCGACCTACACCTACACGCATTAAGGAGACATGATGTTACCAGCACCGCGTTTTACCGCTTTTAATCCTCCTCGCCGTATTTTAATGGGCCCAGGCCCATCGGATGTTTATCCCGAAGTGCTTGCGGCGCAGTCCAGACCAACGGTCGGTCATTTAGATCCGCTGTTTGTGGGCATGATGGATGAGCTTAAGAGCCTGATCCAATACGCCTTCCAAACTAAAAACGAAATGACCATGGCGGTATCAGCGCCGGGCAGTGCGGGCATGGAAACCTGTTTCGTGAATTTAGTCGAGCCGGGTGAGAAGGTGATTGTCTGTCGTAACGGGGTGTTTGGTGAGCGTATGCGCCAAAACGTCGAGCGTATGGGCGCGATTGCCGTGCTGGTGGACAATGAGTGGGGCACACCTGTTGACCCTGCTGCGGTTGAAGCGGCACTGAAAGCCAATCCAGATGCCAAATTTTTAGCCTTTGTGCACGCCGAAACCTCAACTGGCGCCTTGTCCGATGCCAAAACCCTGTGTGCATTAGCCAAAACCTATGGTTGCTTGAGCATAGTTGATGCGGTGACTTCCCTTGGCGGTGTCGAGTTAAGGGTCGATGAATGGGGCATAGATGCTATTTATTCCGGCAGTCAAAAGTGCCTTTCCTGTGTACCGGGTTTATCACCTGTGTCTTTCTCACCTGCTGCCGTCGAAAAACTCAAGAATCGCAAGACCCCAGTGCAAAGTTGGTTCCTCGATCAAAGCTTAGTGATGGCCTATTGGACCAGCGCGGGTGGCAAACGTAGTTACCATCACACTGCGCCAGTGAATGCGCTTTATGCACTGCATGAATCCCTGCGTATTTTAGCGGCCGAAGGCTTAGAGAATGCATGGCAACGCCACCACGAAATGCATTTAGTGCTGCGTGCTGGGCTTGAAAAGTTAGGGCTTAACTTTGTGGTGGACGAAGATTCGCGCTTGCCACAACTTAACGCAGTTTACATCCCCGCTGGTGTCGATGATGCTGCGGTGCGGACTCGTTTGCTGAAGGATTACAACCTCGAAATCGGCGCCGGCCTTGGCGCCCTTGCGGGCAAAGCATGGCGCATCGGCCTTATGGGCTTCGGTGCCCGCCGCGAGAATGTCGCCTTATGCCTCAAGGCATTAGAAGAGGTGTTGAACTAATATGCCAAGATTACGTCTTGCACTTTGCGGGCTAATGATCGCTTTGCTCAGTGCCTGCTCGGTGAATAATACGAGCAATGTCTCCTGCGATTTTGTGCGCGGAACCAACAATAATCAAAGCATGCGCGACGCGAGCGGCCACGATACGGGCAGCGCCGATGAGAGGCAAAAAGATGTCGGTATCGGCTTCTTGAATGTCATCTTCGGCGGCATCAGCCGAGCACTTTCTTCCGATGATTCATCGGATGGAAAGTGCGTGTAATAATTGAGTTTTAATGTTGGCTGTCTATATGTTTGCGGCCTTACGGCCGAGGTGAATCAAGGTCGTGGGGCTTCACCCCACACCCGACCAAGGAGGACTGCTCGTCCTATCCTCCTTGGATTCTCCAAGACGCCCCCAACGGAGTTGAAAGCCCCTTGGGCATTAAGCGTTCTTATGCTATCGCGTCAGACGCTCGTCCTTGATTCGACTGACGCTATCTCGGCATCCATGCCTCGCTCACGCAACGAACGCAAATGCCCTGCGGCAACTCCGAGGGGATGGTGAACTCCTGTAATTTCAATTACTAAAACGCCATATTTACAAATTAAATTTAAATTTTTTACAACTGTAATTCAAAAGGAATCATCATAGATGAAAAATTCTATTCTGCTCATCATTGTAGGGAGTATGTCCTCATCATTTTCTTGGGCAGAAGCCTATGAGGACCACTCGAACCCAAATTTGCAACTTTGTAAAGACTTTAAGGCTTATCTCGAGCGTAATGTAGATAAGCCATTGCAATGTGGCCTTGTAGCAGATGAGCAATTTAAAGACTTTCGCACGCCGAATTTACAGCCTGCACCAGAGGGGCTAGGTTTGCGTATTAATGTGCAAGCAAGAATGGTCATGAGTGATAGTTATCAAAAGCATTTAGATGAAGCAATTAGGCTAGATAAAGGAAAGCGCTACCGAATAACTCGTTTAGATTTTAATAATGATGGTAATACAGAATCTGTGTTAGTTGAAGATTATCCGGATGAATGCTTACAAGCTCCACGTTACTACGCAGCTTATTCTTCATATGTTTATGATGAAAAGCATTTAAATATTGATTCTAGCTTTATTTCAACTCACAATTCCTATGCTAACCAATCTGGTGAGCCGTTTTTTTATGATGGTAGAGTCTATGGCGCAGTGATCAGTAAATCTCTTGTAGAAATTTACGAGCCAACAGGTTTTCGCGAGAATAAATTAATTAGTACAGACCCAATCTGCTCTTACAGGAAAAAGTGAATTAATGAGCCATCCATTGTTAAATTTACAGAGTGTATATTTATAAGAGGGGGCAGATTATCGTAGGGAATGACAGTGCTTAATCATTTCTCACATTACATAGTCAGAACTGACGTGTCTTTTGTCGCATTCTTAGTCGAGTCATGTTGAACAATTAGGGATGAAGCCCCACGACTTTGATTTCGATATAGAAGAACAAACGAAGTTTGTAAGCCTAGGCCCCTCTTTTGCTAATTGACATATAATGTCATCCCGCTATTATGGCTGCACCTCAGATTACACGAACAAGATCCTATAAATGAAAAAGTTATTTATTATGCTGGCGATGATTTTTGCGGTTAGCTTAGTTACTAGCCCAGTCGTTGAAGCGAAAAAATTTGGCGGTAGTAAATCTATCGGCAAAAGCCATCAAACGGCTCCGGCTCAACCAGCGGCGACTAACACACCGACTACGGCGCCAGCGGGAGCGCCGGGCAAAAAAGGTATGATGGGCGGCATGTTAGGCGGTTTATTAGCAGGTGGCTTATTGGCTGCGCTGTTTATGGGCGGTGGTTTTGAAAATATTCAAATCATGGATATTTTGATTATCGGTTTGCTGGCATTCGTGCTATTCAAAATCGTCCGTACTGTGATGGCCTCAAAAGCGGGTGCGCAGCCAAGACCAGCCTATGCGGGTGCTGGCCAACCCAATCCGAATATGCAGCGTCAACAGACTGAACAAACAGGTTTTGCCACCAATGCAAACAGCGGCAGCAATGGTTTTGGCCAATCGACAAGTGATGTGCCCTTTAATTTACCCGCGGGTTTTGATTTACCAAGCTTTTTGGAAGGCGCTCGTAGTCACTACAAAACCCTGCAATTGGCGTGGAATGAAAATGATCTAAGCAAAATCCAAGAGTATGTTTCTATTGATCTTTACAATGAACTCAGCAACCAACGTCGCGAGTTAGTTGGCGATCAGCACACAGAAGTGATGTTTTTGGATGCAGAACTTGTCCGCGCCACGCACAATGCCAATCTTGCGGAAGTGAGTGTTAAATTTAGCGGGCGCTACCGCGATACCGTTGAAGGCGTAGAAGAGGACATTAAGGAAATCTGGCATTTAGAGCGTAACGTAACACAAGCCAATTCACCTTGGTTAATTGTGGGTATCGAACAGTAATCAGCTCAGTGTTTAAAGCAGCCTTAATCTCTTAAGGCTGCTGTTTACATCCCCTTTCGTTTCAATCCAGCCTTCCCTAACAGTTCAACGTCATCGATAGATTGAAAAAATCCGGCTGTCATCGCATTCACTATTGGCGGCAGCAAGACTTTGCTGATTATTTTAAAGTAGTTAATTAGTGCATCAATTGCTAAATAAAAAATCCCCGCACTTAGCGGGGATTTTGTTATTCGCTCAAAGGGTTACACAAATTGTCTGATGGCTATGGCGATAATCAGCACTGGGCAAACATACTTTACATATCTTGGCCAAATGCGCCAGAAAAGCCCTGTGCTATCGACACCTTCTTGCCCACGAATTGCCTTGAGCAGTTGGGTTTGGCGCCAAATCCAACCTAAGTAAACCGCAATACCGAGGGCGACCAGCGGCTGGGCGATTTGGGTGGTCAGCATTATAGTGAAACTAAATAGCGTCTCAAAAAATACCGCCAGCAATAGGGATAATGAGGTCAACAATAGGCCGATGATCAAGGTGGCGCGTTGACGGCTGAGTCCGAACTTTTGTATCACATAACTCGTCGGCACTTCGGCGATAGAAATGGCCGAGGTTAAACCCGCGATGATCAGCAGAACAAAGAAAATCACGCTGATGATAAGGTTAGCCGTATCGCCTAAGGTGGAAAATAACGCGGGTAAGACAGTAAACACCAATGCATCCGAATCGAGTAATTTGCCCTCAGCGTTAAAAATCTGCACGCCATTGTGCTGGGCGACATACATGGCTGGGATGATTAAAAAGGCGGCGAGAAAGGCTATGCCGCTGTCGGTAAAGGCAACCCAGACGGTCAGTTTGGCGATATTCTCTTTTTGGCTCAGATAACTGCCGTACACCATCATGGCACCTGTGCCTATGGTGAGGGAGAAGAAGGTTTGTCCGAGCGCGCTGATCAAGGTATCTGGCGCCAGCGCCTTGGTAAAGTTAGGCGTTAGTAGCGCGCTTATCCCTTCGCTCGCACCATTTAGGGTGAAGATATACGCCACGCCCGCGATCAGCATGATCAGTAATAACGGCATTAAGCGTTTCGACCATTTTTCTATGCCTTCTTGCACGCCTTGCAGTAATACCAGAAACACCAGCGTGCTGAAGACCAGTGTAAACACCAGATTACGTGACAGCGAAAAATCCACTAGCCAAGCGGCGGTATCATTCGAGCCAAAGGCAGTGGCGATAGGCGCGATGGCAAAGCTGACAAACCAGCCGGAGAGAATGCTGTAGAAGGTATAAATCAATCCCGCTGTCACTATGGAAAGCAAACCTATGCTCTTGCCTAAACCGCGGGTGAGTGAGTTGAAGCCGAGTTTACCCATGGCATCGGCGGGGTTGGTTTGTCCGTGGCGACCTATCATAAGCTCGGCCATCAGCATGGGAATGCCTAGGATGAAAATCAGCACTAGGTACACAAGTAGAAAGGCGCCGCCACCATGGGTGGCCGCTTGGGTGGGGAATCCCCAAATATTGCCGACGCCAACGGCGCTACCAGCGGCCGCCATGATAAAACCTAAGCGTGAGCTGAAGTGGTTAGTTGAACTTGTATTGGCCGATTGCATTGTGCCTCCCGTAAAAAGAAGGCGTATCTTAGGCGGATAAATTAGGATTTCAACGCAATTTTAGTGCGTTAATTTGGTGTTAACCGGCAATAATTTATCGATTTTTGGCTATAAGTTAATGTTGTGTGCCGCCTATCTGTTTTTTGCGAGATTTTATTGCTATCAGGTGCGACTGATGGTTGAGATTTGGCGAATCATTGCGATGATAAAAATTCATTGAATTGTGATCTTATGGTCAAAAAATACCGTATGGCAGATGTCTAACCGCTATTTTGTGCTATGACTGTTACTTGTGCATCTGTCTTGCTTGCGGTGTTTGCTGTGACTGTTGGCTTATGCTTGAATGTTGACGTGCCCTAAGGGAATGGCCGTGTGGTCCTTAACCTTTTTGAGGACAAAGCTGGAATGCACCCCTGCGATATGCACGTTGGTCGTGAGTTTATCTAACAGGAAAGTGCGAAAGTGCGCCATATCTTGTACTAGCACTTTAAGTTGATAGTCGGCCTCTGAGCCTGTGATCAGCGCGCATTCTTGGACTTCTTCGTAGGCGAGTGCATTGGTTTCAAATTGATTGAGAATCGCCGGTGTATGTTTCTCCATTCGAACATGGATATACGCGGTCAAATGCAGGTTGAACTTATCCGCCGACAGACGCGTTGCATAATCGGCAATATAACCCGCTTCTTCTAAGGCTTTAACACGGCGCGAGCAAGGAGATGGCGATAGTCCGACTTTATTGGCCAGTTCGAGATTCGATAATCTGCCGTGGGTTTGCAGTAAGCGCAGAATCGTTAAATCGAGTTGATCGAGTTTGTAGGGGTGAGTGTCTGTCATCGAAAGCTTAGGGTTAACTGAGTCAGCCTCTAGTTTGCCAGTCTTAGCGGACTTTGCCAAAAATCTTGATCAAATGAGACATTTTAAGGTTGTGACAGTGATAACGGATAGAGATTTTGGGAGTCGCGCTGTTTGGAACTCCCGTTATTTACCGCTATTGTTATGATACTAATAAGAGTGAGACACTGTATGCGCTTGAGTTTGTTGCTAATCTGCTTATTCATATTACCGACTTATGTATTTTCTGCATCGTTAACCATTGGTAGTGCTCTAAATCGACCGCCTTATATTATCGAAGATGCTGAATCAGGGCTTGAGATCGATATTATTAAGGCCGCGTTTAAGGAAATGGGGCAGCCAGTCAACTTCAAATTCTACTCTCGTAAACGCCAAGTTTTATATTTCAATAAAGATCGATTGGATGCTGTAATGACGATGAACCCTGCGAATGGCGTTGATGGTTATTGGTCTAATGATTATGTTGAATATACCAATGTGGCGATCAGTTTGTCCGAACAACGCCTTGAAATAACACGTATTGCGGATCTTAAAAAGTACAGTGTTGCCGCTTTTGAAAATGCTCGCTTCTTACTTGGCCCTGAGTTTAATGCCGTAGCGCAACAGACTATTTATCGCGAAGTCGATAGCCAATTAAGCCAGAACCGTATGTTGTACTTAGGTCGCATTAATACTGTGATTGCGGATCGTTATATATTCGCTCAACTGAATAAGTTTGTTGAGGATGATGTTGATACCCAGCAAGCATTAAGCTACCACTTTATTTTTCCCCCAACATCCTATCGAATGGTGTTCCACAACTCAGTGGCGCGGGATACTTTCAATCAAGGGCTCGCTAGAATTAAGGCCAATGGGATTTATCAGGCCCTAGTGGCAAAATACTTAGGCAGTGCTTAGCAATGCCTAAGTATTTAACTTCATAGTGTTTGAAGCTGTCGTATTTGAGTCGACAGCCAAATCGAGACGCTGAATTAACAGCGTTAGTGCTCAGATCCTTTAGCAAACGCATGGGAGAGTGGACGTAACTTACTGACAAAAAACACGCTACATCCGCTGATGATGGCGGCTAAAAAGGTTGAAAACAGCACATCCTGCGGCCAATGCATGCCAAGCAGCATACGGCTTAATCCCATCAAAAATCCCCAGCTCCATAACGCCATGACTAAGCTAGGTAATCCAGCGAGTAGCAAATAGTAGCTGGCGGTAAGCACTAGCGTCACTGCAAAAATGGTATGTCCCGAAGGAAAAGAATAGCCGATTTCATCTTCCCAATGCTGATGGATCCGTGAGTCGAGTTTCAAGGCGGGTTCTGCAGCGATCAAACCATCGAGTGCATTGGCAATTGTCTTTGAACGTGACTGTTTATCCAATTGATAAAAGGCATCGAGTGAAAGCGGTTCATGCTTAGGCAGTGCTTGTTCTGCTAGAAAAACGAGATTAGGTCTGGGTTCTTTAAAATAGGATTTGAGGGTGTGGCTTAAGCCTAAACTGATAACTTGGCTGAGGCTGATGGCAAAAAATAAACTTATAAAGAGTGGTTTAGGCATATGACGATAGGCGATCGCCAATACAAACAAGACTGTTGCGACGCCATAGGGCGCAGTGCCAGTCATGGTAATCCAATATAAGGTTTTGGCTAAGGTAGAGTGCAGATCGATCAGTGGAAACAGCTGATTCTGTGTCAGTAATAGTAAGCCCGGAATGGTTGCCAACAGTATCCAAGCTAAACCTAAACGGCGTAAAAGATAGACGCTATGGGTCAAAATATAAGCCTCTTCATAAAACGCCATAGGCTACAACGCGGCAATGGTTTTGCCAATAAAAAAATCCCGACAGCAAAAGATGGCGCTGTCGGGGGTCTTCAAGGGTGGATCGGTAGGGCGCTATTGCGCCGTGTTCTTAGGGTGATGCCTAGTCACGAACATCAAAATCAACAGTACGACTAACAGTAAACCTGAACCCATCAATAGGGCGTAATCTTCCAGTTGCAGTATCGAGTACAGCACTGCATATAAACTCACCAGCATAATGCCCACTAATGCACCGCGCTTAATACTTGCTGTGGCACTCCCTACGTAAGCCGATACCGACAGCACGGGAATACAGGCGGCAATTAAATAGGCATGCAAGAAGGCTAGATGCTCAGATAGCGAGAGTAGTAGCAAATAGAACAAGGCCATGGCGCTGCCGACTAACACATATTGAATCGTGCTTAGGCTGGTTTTTTGTCCGATTTCGAAGATAAACAACATGATAAAAGTCAGCACGATAAACAGTAGGCCGTATTTTACCGAGCGATCAATCTTGCCGTAGTGAGTCACTGGTTCGAATAAAATCGCATTGGCCGACACTTCAGTGAGAGTCGATTGATTACTCTTAATAAACTCTTGTGGATAGTTACGGGTTAAGTGGCTGATATTCCAACTTGCAGTAAAGCCTTGCGCGTTGATGTCCCGTTCTGCGGGTAATAATCCCTTAAAGCTTGGATGCGGCCAGTCGGCGCGAATATTGATTAGCGTTTGCTCGCCTAGTGGCAATGCGCTGATAGACTGAGAGCCGCGTAGTGTCATGGCAAAATCCACACTAAAATCACTCGCTTCGCTGACTTGGATCTTTTGATTAAAGCCTTTTTCTAAACCGCCAGTGGTTAACCCCGTGCCCGACATCAGTGATCCAGAGAGTAAGGTCGATTCACCGGTGATTTCAATTTTTTCTACTTTATCAATTGCTTGATTCGATGACACCCCAAAGACTAACCGGGCATTTTTGTTATCGAAGGCGATAAGGTTAGGAATATCATAACGGTTAAGGCTGAAGTCGGCCTGACCTTGTAGAGCTGCGTTATACACCAGCGATTGATAAATGCCACGGGTGCGAAAATCATGTTTTAGGTCTAAGTCGAGGGTGAGCTTTTTCGGTAGGATCACTAGCTCATCTTGATAGGTACGCTTCACTTCATGGCGAGTTTTACCGTCGTTACTGACTTCTTCTTGCAACACAAAATAGCTGTAAGGGATCACCAGCGCAGGACCTGAGAGGGTTTGCTGCTCACCCCATGAACGGCCGATTTCATCGACAACGCTGTGGTAAAGGGTTTGGCGATCAGAAGTCATATCCATAATGATCCCCAGCGGGATCAACGCGAGGATTGAGAGTATGCCAATGGTTAAGGCTTTTAATAAGGTGGTGTTTTTTAATGCCGTTCCCTTTGCGGTGGCTGCTGCCCACGGTTCTTGTGCTGACATATCGATTCCTTGACTTCGATTAAATTTTTTGAGGAGTGCTCGCACCACTAAATAGGCTGCGCTACCAAATAAGGCCAAACTAAGTAGGGTGAGTACCCAGAAAATAATGCTGAACATTGAATTTCATTCCCTATGAAATACGACCGAGACTTATCCGCTAAGATTGTGCAGAGTTAACTCGGTATCACGGCGGGTATTAAAACAGATTTTCTTACAAAAGTTGCGGGCAAGTTGCTGATCAATAGTGGCAAAATTATGGCGATTGCCGCTAAACCCATACTCATTATTCAAGTTTATGAATCTGATAGTGGAATGTCTTTGCCAAATTTTGGGTGTTTTTTCTCGTAGTCATTTTCTTTTTTAATATGCTTGAGCAGTGCTTCGAAGCTTTGCTTAAAGACGTCAAGTTCTGCGGAATAGACTACGGCATGGTGGGAAAACCAGTGGTGTTTTTCTCGATCACGATTACTGTAATCGGGCCAAATACGCAGCTCATATTCATCACCCATGACGACAATGACATAGGCAATGGCGCCATTGCTAAAGATGATACATTGGGGCAGGTACACCAGCTCTTCGCCTTTAAATAACTCATACTCTATCGCTTCGGTGCGCCAACTCACTATCGGTAGCGGCGCCTCGATAGAGCAACCAATCGACTGATGCTGATTAAACAGTACGGCGTTAATGTCATCCATTGAAAAGGGCTGGTGATCGCCATTTTTAGCAGCAAGTGAATACAAGATATTCATCAAAAATGGCAGCTTAGTGCCATTACCCGTTTTGCGGCCGCAGAGTTGTGCTTGGCGATAGTAGATATTCATCATCAATCCTTAATGAAGAGCCTATGCCAGATAGGCTCTATTTCGAGTCGTGAAACTAACGGGCAGGTAAACCGATAGCCGTTAAGGTATAAATGGCTTATGTTATCCGAAGATACTGCCTAGTGAGTAGACTTGTGCGTACATTTCACAAACCTACTCGTTGAATAGTGTGCTAAATACTTTTATTTTCAGTTTGTTATATTTTTCTCTGGTCTGGTATTGGCTGGTCGTTGAATTTGGAGAATCGATGTCTAATCCCTTTTCACCCCGCGAGTGGCTGCAATTAAATATGCAGCAGCAAGGATTATTGCAACCATATACCTCAGTCGCCGAGGCAATTTCACGTCTCAGTTATGTACAAATTGACTCTATCAACGTGGTTGAGCGAGCGCATCATCATGTGCTGCATAGTCGTATGCCAGAATATCAGCCAAAGATGCTCGATATGGCTTTAGCCAAAGGAGAGATCTTCGAATATTGGTCCCATGCGGCAGCTTATTTACCGATTGCCGATTACCGTTTTAGTTTGCAGCGTAAACAACAGCTGCAAAATGGCGGTAAGCATTGGTTTGAGCCCGACGATAAAATAATGCAGGAAGTGCGGGCGCGAATCCTTGCAGAAGGGCCACTCAAGGCCAGTGATTTTGAACACAGTGAAGCTAAAAACGGTACCTGGTGGGATTGGAAGCCCGCGAAAAAAGCCCTAGAGCAGCTGTTTATGCGTGGTGAGTTGATGGTGGTGCGGCGGGAAAAATTCCAGAAGGTTTACGATCTCACTGCGCGTGTGTTGCCACAAGATATAAATGCCAAAGCACCGACAGATAGTGAGTTTACGCGCTATTTGATTGATCGTTATCTTGATGCCCACGCCTTCGGTACTGCGGCGCAAATGGCTTATTTACGCAAAGGTATGAAATCAGCAGTAGCCCAAGAATTGGCAGAGTTGTTAGCTCACGGGTTATTAGCGTGTTTTAAGGCTGCGGGCCAAAGCTACTTTTATCGCCCTTCATTACAGCTAAATGCACTATTACCTAATAAAGTGTGGCTGCTTAATCCCTTCGATAATTTATTGATCCAACGGCAAAGATTAAAGCAATGGTTTGATTTTGATTATCAAATTGAAGTCTATGTCCCAGCCGAAAAGCGTCAGTATGGTTATTATTCTTTAGCAATTCTGTGGCGCGACACTTTTGTTGGCCGCGTGGATGTGAAAGCCGATCGCCAAGCTAGCCTATTGCTATTACAGCAATTGATTTTAGAAGAGGGTGTGATGGTGAATGGCTTAGATGAGGATTTCTGTGCGGCCTTTGATATCGCAGTCAGTGAATATGCTCGTTTCAATGGTTGTGACCGCTGGAAGTTAGTTAAGGCTAACCATAAAGGCCTTAAGCAAAAGTATGCTCGCCAACAAAAGCTTTAATTATTTGTCTCTTTAGTTGGAGCATCCATAAAGCGAAAGCAGCCATACAGTAAGATTAGATACAGCAGTGGCAACGCAGCAATGACTAAAGATGAAGAAGTCGCAGTGCTATCGCTCGTAATGCGATAACAGGGGATATACACGGCGGGATAAATTAGGCTTCCCCATAGAAAACACTGATTCATCAATCGATAGATAAAAGCGGGTTTAATGCTTGATTGACTGGCCAGTCCCATCAAACTGGCGAGAAGCACACCAGGATAAGTGAGTAGCGGCAGGCCACCAAGCAACAATAATCCCCAAAGAAGATAGTCCTGATAGTGTGTGCTGATTGTGACATCCATTGTAGCTTCATTCCTTGATTGTTCGACGCTAAAGCATTAAGTCTGTTTATGCTCTGGTTGCAGCGGTGGCTTTACTGCCAGCCCTTGCTGCATCTTAAGCCAAAAGCTTTGCTGACATAGATTGCTAAAGGATTTTTGCTGCGGCGAAATCGCAATATGAGCTGTTACAACCCGATAGCTGAGCCAATAATCTTCACAAACCATGTCTGACTCATAAGCTTGTTTATCTTGCTCGCTTAGCTTGCTAATCACAACCCCGTTATCGAAGTGATAAAGCGTTATTGACTCACAAATCTCCACATTATCATCGTGATAGGTTTGTTGCTTGTTTGATTGGCTTACCACATAGACAGGGCTTGGATAGCCTTCAATAGCAAGGATATAGCTGGCGAGTTGTTGCATTATTTCCCCAAGTGACTCAATGCTTGAAGTGTTAAAAACAAAAAAGCACAGCTGCGCTATCGCTAACTGTGCTCTTTCAAACATGCATGATAAGTTAGCCCGCCGCGTTGAGCTTTTTTTCTAACTCATTGACTTGAGCTTGTAGGGCTTCTAATTTTTCGCGGGTTTTCAGTAGTACATGTTGCTGCACATCAAATTCTTCACGGGAAACCATATCCAACTTGAGCAATTGATTTTGCAGTACTTGCTTACTGCGCTCTTCAAATTCACCGGTAAATTGCTTTAGACCGCTGGGCAAACTTTCGCTCAATTGCTTCGCCATTTCTTCGATTTTCTTTGGATTGATCATAATCTTGTCCGCCTCTTTACTGAATAGCTCGATTGTAACTCAGTACGTTAGCTTTCAAAAGTAAAGCAGACGCGTGAACACTTTAGTTGGCTGTTGTTGGGGTTTATATCACGGAGAAGCTTATCTACAGAGTTGAGTTCAGCTCAACCTAAGCGGGGATTTGTTAGCCTTAAAACTGTCGATTCTGCTATGATCCCATCCCTTTCTGTCGACTTGTTTGGATATTGCGCAAAGATGAAACTCAATCCCGCCCAAAACGATGCTGTTCATTATGTTTCAGGCCCTTGCCTAGTCTTGGCGGGTGCGGGTAGTGGTAAAACGCGCGTAATTATCAATAAAATCGCTTACTTGGTCGAAAAGTGTGGCTATAAGGCGCGCAATATCGCGGCGGTGACCTTTACCAATAAGGCTGCCCGCGAGATGAAAGAGCGGGTCGCTCAGTCGATGGGCCGCAAGGAAGCCAGAGGTCTGTGGATTTCAACCTTCCACACTTTAGGGCTTGAGATCATTAAACGTGAGCATAAGGTCTTAGGCTTAAAGCCAGGCTTTTCGCTGTTTGATGATCAAGATACCTTGGCACTGCTCAAAGAGTTAACCCAAGACGAGTTGGATGAAGATAAAGATTTACTCAAAGCGCTCGCCAGTACGATTTCAAACTGGAAGGGTGGCTTAGTTATTCCCGAGCATGCACGCAAAATCGCTAAAGATGAGCAACAGCACTTATTTGCTATGTTGTATCAGCGTTATGCTCAACATATGAAAGCCTATAACGCTTTAGATTTTGACGATTTGATTCTGATGCCAACCTTATTGTTACGCCACCATGAAGAAGTGCGTACGCGCTGGCAAACCAAGATCCAATATTTGCTGGTGGACGAATATCAAGATACCAATACCAGCCAATATGAAATGGTAAAGCTGTTAGTGGGTGAGCGGGCGCGCTTTACTGTGGTGGGGGACGACGATCAGTCTATCTATTCATGGCGCGGTGCTAAGCCACAAAACCTCGTGTTATTGGGTAAAGATTTTCCGCAGCTTAAGCTGATTAAACTGGAGCAGAACTACCGTTCTAGCCAGCGGATCCTACGGGCTGCGAACATTCTTATCGCGAATAATCCCCATGTTTATGATAAAGCCCTGTTTAGCGAGCTTGCCTATGGTGAGCCGTTGCGGGTGCTGTTTGCCGCCAATGAGGAGCAAGAGGCTGAACGTGTTGTTGCCGAAATTGTGCGTCACAAGTTTGTCGGCCGTACTCAGTTTGGCGATTATGCGATTTTGTATCGGGGCAATCATCAATCACGGTTGCTCGAACGCGCACTGATGACGAACCGTATTCCTTATAAATTGAGTGGTGGTACGTCATTTTTTGCTCGTGCTGAAATTAAAGACATCATGGGCTATCTAAAGCTCGTGGTGAATCCCGATGACGATAATGCTTTCCTGCGCATCGTTAATTTGCCTAAACGTGGCATAGGTCCATCAACCTTAGAGCGTTTAGGTAATTTTGCCAACGAGAAGCATATTTCTATGTTTGCGGCGATTTTTGAGCCTGAACTGAATCATCATTTACCGCCTGCGGCTATGTCATCTTTGTATCAGTTTGGTCGTTTTATCGTGGAGACTGGGGATCATGCTGAACGTGGTGAACCCGTCGAGGCGGTGAAGCATTTGATCCGTAAGATCAATTATGAAGATTACTTATACGAAACCAGCACCAGTGCCAAGGCCGCTGAAATGCGGATGAAAAATATCTCAGAGCTTTACCGTTGGGTGACTGAGATGCTCGCGGGTGATGAGTTAGATGAGCCTATGACCTTGCCAGAGGTGGTGACTCGATTGACGCTCAGGGACATGATGGAGCGCAATAGTGAGGATGAAGGCGGCGATCAGGTGCAGTTGATGACCTTGCATGCTTCTAAGGGCTTAGAGTTTCCCTTCGTGTTTATGGTTGGAGTAGAAGAGCGTATTTTGCCCCATCAAACCAGCATAGACGAAGATAACGTCGATGAGGAGCGTCGGTTGGCGTATGTGGGTATTACTCGAGCTCAACGAGAGCTTTGGTTCACCCTCTGCCGCGAAAGGCGCCAATTTGGTGAAACCATGCGTTGTGAACCAAGCCGTTTCTTACTTGAGTTACCTCAAGATGATGTGGTGTGGGAAAATCGTAAGCCACAACAAACGGAACAGGAGCGGATGCAAACGGGGCGAGCAAATATTTCTAGCTTAAGAGATATGTTTAAAAAATAGCGAGCGGTTTCGCTTACTATTCTTTTAAATCAGCTACTTATTTTTTACTAGGCATATTCGAGCTGAGCACATATCTGTGGTTGGGTTTCACATAAGGTAAAAGTGTCGGCTAAAGAAGCCCCCTGGCCCAGCTGATAACCCAGTTCACTGAAGATACGTTTTTGTTCAGGGTTATCAATGCCATCGACAAAGGTTTGAAGCTCTAAGGTTGATGCCGTTTTTTGATAGGCTGACATTAACTTAAGCTGTTGCTTGCCTTGTATTTGTTTGGTGAGGTTGGCATCGAGTTTTAAGCCTTTTATCGGCAGAAACAATAAGCTATTTAATGCACTATAGCCGCTACCGTACTGGCTGATACCGAGTTTTACCCCGAGCTTCTGCAACAATTCAAAGCCATTGATATGATTTTCAGTTTCCTGCACTAGGGCTTTTTCATTGAAGAATAACCACAAATGGCTCAGGTTTAACTGGGTTTGCTTGAGAGTGTTTTTCAAACTGCGCAGTACATGCTTATGCTTGAGATGTTGGCTCGAAAGCATGACATGTAATTCAACAGATTCATCATATTGCTTGAGGAGTTGGGGATAGCTGCTATCTATGATGCTGATCGTATATTTATCGAGCTCAACGGTAAGGTGTGACTGTTCAGCAAGCGTGCTAAGTTGTTCCTGCTGTAAGAGTCCACGCTGCGGATGTTGCCAGAACAGGCGGCTTTCTAATGCATGCACTTGACCTGTTTTAAAATTGACTACTGGTAAGTAACTAAGCTGGATTTCAGCATGGTGTAATGCATGTCTAAATTCAGTTTCTAACTCGACATCCTGCATGGCCTGATGTTGGGCGTTATCATCAAAAATAACATAGCAGCCTTTACCATTGGCTTTCGCCTGATACATGGCAGTATCTGCATTACGTAACATAGATTCACTGGTATCGATTCTGTGTTTGCCACTGATGGTGATACCGATGCTGGCTCCAGAACTAAATTCCATTGTGCCAAGTCGATAGGGCTGGGATATTTTTTGGATCACTCTTTCTGATATATCTTTCGCGTCGTTGATGTTGTTAATGCTATCGAGCAGTATCACAAACTCATCGCCACCGAGTCGCGCTAAGGTGTCGTTATCACGTATGCAGGACTTGAGGCGGCTTGCCGTCTCAATTAAGAATTTATCACCCTCTAGGTGTCCCATAGTGTCGTTAATCTGTTTGAAGCGGTCGAGGTCGATAAACAGCAGGGCAAACTGTTCTAAGCTATGGCGACGAACATGCTTGATCGCTTGAGATAAACGCTCCATAAACATAGCACGATTAGGCAGGCCTGTAAGTGCATCATGTTTGGCATCGTGAACTAGCTTGGCTTCCATACTACGGCGTTGTTGAATTTCTTTCTCAAGACTTTTATTCAGTTCGGCTAACGCTTTGGTACGATCAATAACCTTTTCTTCTAGCTCTTCATAACTGCGTTGTAAGGACTCAGCGGACAGCTTTTTCTCGATAGCCGAGCCTATATGCTGTGATACAAATGTCAGTAATTCTAAGTCTTTAACTTGGTAATTCTGTGTCATGCTAAAACTGTAAATCGTTAACGCACCACGAACTTGATCATGGATAAAAAGCGGGATTCCGATCCACTGATGCATGGTTTGAGTATGATTTAACGCTGGCGCTTGGGAATACAGCTCACCAGAGGCAATTAATGCATTGATACTGCTTTGATCTAGCAGCAGTGGGCGCTTATGTTTGAGCACATATTCGGTTAAGCCGTCTTGTAGCGGCCGAGTGCCAGGGTGCTTATTGGCTAATTGCGATACATAAAAAGGAAACGTGAGGTGGGTTTCTGTGTCATCCAAAAGCGCGATATAGCAATTGTTGGCGGGAATGAGGTGTCGAATAACATTATGCAATTGGGCATAAAAGTCTGGGTTGTCTGCACTGGAACTTGCTAGCTCGGCGATTTCGAACAGTGATTTTTGTAAGCGTTCAGCTCTACGCCGTTCATAGACTTCTAGTTTTAACTTATCGTAGGCTTGGCTGAGTTCTTTTGTCCTTTGCTGGATAGCTTGTTCTAATTGTTCTTGATGTTTTAGTCGTTCCATGACCCCAGCAATATGGTGACAAATGAACGTCATTAACTCGAGTTCGATTTCACCATAACTGATGTTTGTGTCATAGGTTTGCACCACTAACACACCCGTTACTATGTCATCTTGTTTGATGGGCACGCCCAGCCACAGATGACAGGGAGAACCTAAATTAACAATTTCTCCAGCGGCAATCAGTTCATTGACTGTGTCATTGTTACACAACAACGCTTTCCCAGTTCTGAGTACGTAGCCTGTTAATCCTTGCTGTAATAATGTAGATAGTGATTGTTCAGGATAAAGCTCCGCTGGATGGGCATCTTTCTCATCAGCGAAAAAGGGGATGGCGAGTTCACCTGTGTGAGTATCCAGGGTTGAAATAAAAAAATTATCAGCGGGAATCAGCTGTTTTAGATGGCTATGTACGCCGACATAGAATTCTTCGAGTGAAGAAGCATGGGTCGCAATATTGGATATTTCGAGTAATGCGTTTTGAATGATCTCAGCATGCTTATATTTATGCGCTAATTGTTTTAAGCGAATAATTTTTTTGCGTAAGCGTTCAGTTTCACTCACACGCGGCTGGCCAGTTTCATCTTCATCCTTAAACATGATACTCACTAGTTAAATATATGTTTGCTTTTACCAAAGTCTATAATTAGCATGAAATACTGTAACATCCAAGTCATATTTTGGCTGCATTCCGCTTTAAAAGTCAGCTAATGTGATAAAACTTGAGCAGTCAGTAAAAAAAGTGCAAAACAGCTATAGACTCAAAGGGGATTTGACCCTAGTATATGCGGCGCTAACCAAGGCGAGCGCCCATAGCTCAGCTGGATAGAGCGCACCCCTCCGGAGGGTGAGGCCGAAGGTTCGAATCCTTTTGGGCGCACCACTTCCGAATAGAGTTGTGAGCTTTAAGGTTAGTAAAGTAAGTGAAAATCAGTGGTGATTGTAGCTCAGTTGGTAGAGTCCCGGATTGTGATTCCGGTTGTCGTGGGTTCGAGCCCCATCAGTCACCCCATTCATTTACTTTGATATAAAGATTTTCATTCTCGGTGATTAGCGCAGTCCGGTAGCGCATCTGGTTTGGGACCAGAGGGTCAGAGGTTCGAATCCTCTATCACCGACCAAATTCTTCGCGTGACTAGCGAGCTTAATGTAAGTTAAGTAAATAGTTAATGTTTTACGGTGATAAGCGCAGTCCGATAACGCATCCAGATGTTTTGGATGAAAGTGGACGAGAGGGTGAACCGTCTAAGCGTATGTAAATAATAGTGCAAAATTTACGGTGATTAGCGCAGTCCGGTAGCGCATCTGGTTTGGGACCAGAGGGTCAGAGGTTCGAATCCTCTATCACCGACCAAATAAGTAGAAAAGCCTCAGCATTCATTAATGAATACACTGAGGCTTTTTTGCATTGGCGAAATGGAACTTACTCACTGACATTATCATGTTTGTTGTCGCTTGATAGCGCATCCTCAATGAGTATAGAAGTTGGCTACAGTTCTTAATTACACCTGGCAGACTTGCAGAACTGTATTGGCATAGTCACTCAACCGTAGAAAAACAAAAAGCTCCTTACGAAGCTTTTTTGTTTGCAAAATGACTTCTTAAGAATACGGCTTAATCAAGATTCACTGGCGGGGCGATAAAGCCTTGATAGGCATCTGTTCTAAGCTCGTTAAAACGTTCTAGCTGAGCCTTTTCTTGAATACCCGTCACTATGACTTGAATGTCCAATCCTTTTGCTACGTTGATTAGGGCGCGGCACAATTCGCTATTGTGGTGTGTCTCATCATAGTAGGCGAAGGATTGATCCAGCTTCACATAGCTAGGTCTTAATTCCTGTAGATAAGACATAGAGCCAAACTGACGACCAAAGTGGTCAATACCAAACTTAGCACCGTTATCGCGAATGATGTTACATAAGTGCTGGCATGACTTAAGATCACTATAAACACCAGCCTCAGGGATTTCGAAGCAGATGCGCTCAATAAATGTGGCATTTCGCAAAAATTGATTTAGCCACTCATGGAACTGAGGATCGTTAATACTTTGGTGGGTTAAGTTAATTGCGAGCGGTTCATAGCTCCGCTCGAGCAGTTTTTGCTCGTAGACAGTTTCAATTAAGCATTTATCGAGTAAGGCACCAAGTGATAATAACTCGATATACGGCATAAATTGCCCTGCATGGGCGAGTTGATCACCAAGCTCTAATTGGCAATACAATTCCCGTTGCGCTATGCCATCACCATCGCAAAATTGGATGGGTTGCCATCTAAACTTAAACTTCTTATTGCTGATAGCATGGCTGAGGTTATCGCGCCATTGCTCGCGGGTGAATAATTGCTGCTCTGTGGTTTCAAACCAGTGGAAGGTTTTATTTTCTTGTAACGCTTTTTGAAGGGCATTGTCGGCTTGGGCCAAAATATCCGACACATTCATTTGCCCAATACGTTCCGCAATACCGATAGCAAAGTCTTCGTTGGGCTTACAGCCTGCTTTTGACATTTCTTGATTGATGGTACGGATAAGTGTTTGTAAATATTTGCTGATCTGATCGTGTTCAACATCGGTCACTAAAAATGCAAATTCATAGGCTGCAATACGCCCTATGACCGAAGGCGTTATTTCGTTTAATTGTTGTTGAAACTTTTCTGCGAGGATCCGTATGGTTTCATCTCGAACTTGATAGCCATATTTACTGTGCACTTCTTCGAGCCAGTCGAGCTTGGCGAGGAATAAAGCGCCGCTGCTAGGTTCACTTAACCAACCATTTAAACGGCTTACTACATATTGGCGGTTAGGCAGGCCTGACGCCGGATCGACAAGATTCTTCTTACGTAACGCGCCAACCTCTTCGTCAAGAGAATGGAACACTTGTTTCAATTGAGCTGACATGCTGTTAAATGCAGTCACTAAGTCTTTTAATTCGGTTGTTTTGGGTAGTGCCATGTCTGGACCAAATTGGCGTGCTGCGATACTTTTCGCGTGTTCAGACAGGGTGTGGAGAGGTTTCAATATCCATGTTAAGCCTACTCTTGCTGTAAAAATAGCAACGAGAAAAAGTAGTGAAAAGGCGATGATGGTATTGGACATGATTCGCCATAGTTCATGATAACCAAAACCAGGATGAGCAGTGATTTCAAGCTGTGCTAGCTGCAGCCAACCTGAGGTGATAGTGCTTTGTTTTTTGATGGTTTTAAACAGATCTAGATTTATAAACCATTGAGGGACATCTTCAATTTTTAAAGGATTATTCCACTCTTGTTGCTTACCATCGACCATCCAAGTCAATTTTACATTTTGATAGTAACCACCTTCAAAAATAACATTCACTAAGGTTTCTGCCGCTGCGGTATCGCCAGCTTCGAGTGCTGGGGTAAGCATTAGACCGAGTGAAGTGCTGGCATTGTTTAGATCGGACTCCATTTGCTTTGTTAAAAAGCTTTGAGTCTCAGTGAATTGCACATAGCCAAGGCTTGCAACTACAAGCAAGAACAGGCTAAAAAGCAGCGAATAAATCTGTCTAAACAGTGTCATTTTTGGTGCTACTCCAGTTTTAATTTTGGTTGCCTAAGACGGTCAACACCTAATCTATGGTTAAGATCGTTCCATTTTTCTAATCGTTTTGAGGACCCTGCCAGTACGCCTCGACCTTGCTCTTTATTGAGCCATAACTGTTTACCGTTAAAGCTATAAACAGGCAGTAGATCTTTTCTTTTTGTGGCGGGTTTTATTTCATGGTCAAGATTATCGAGCACTAAAGGAATTGATGATGGTGTTTCATAGTAAGCCAATACCATATGGTATTGATTAACCGTAGTGGCTTTAACCATAGTGATCCGCATCTTGTCCTCTTGAACACCAAGTTGGAGTAGGGTGAAGTATTTTGCGATCGAAAAGTCTTCGCAATCACCGCCATTCACACCAATAAACTCCATCGGCGTTGCCCAATAATTCGAGTCTCCCCATAATTTACTGTCATCCACAAAACGGAATAAATTAAAAAAGTTATTCACCTTCAATAACTTTTCTTTTTCATCTAGCGTACTCGTTTCCGATAACACTTTGAACCAAGCCCTTGCTCGCATTCCAGCACGTTCGCCGTAATGTTTTTCTAGGGTTGAAGTTATCTTCACTTCATCAAGGTTTTGTGTGGGGGCCGCATATAGGCAACATATGCCTAAGGCTGACGCTATTAGGCTAAAGCGGCAGACTCGCAATAATGAATCTTTATAATCAAGTCTGCCGTTCATAACCTAATGTGTTAGTCCTTTATTTTGAGTTGTCATCGACCGAGTAAATTGTCCATTTCATGTCTGCTGCCGTATCATCACCAGTGACTTCTGCAACAACACGACGGTTACGAATTTCTGCTTCCGGCGTCTGTTCTAAAACAATTGGGCGGCTAGAACCATATCCAATAGCAGTTAATCGACTTCTATCAATACTAAAGCGTTCAGCCAGTACTGCGGTGACAGCATTTGCACGTTCTTGAGATAATACTGTATTTCGTTCATCGGTTCCTGTGCGACTCGTGTGACCTTCGATAGTCACTTTGGTCGTTGGATACTGACGTAGAAAAATAGCCACCTCTTCAATTTGAGGATAGTACTCAGGCGCAATATAAGCAGAGTCATTCGGGAATAAAATATTTATTTCCTTTCGCTCGTTAATCGCTTTTATTTTGCCACAGCCATAGTTATCAATACCTGCCCCTTGGGCGGTGTCGTTGCAGCGTTCACGGGCTTCAATGACACCATCGCTATCTTTATCAGATAGATCATAGGTTTGAGTTGTGACCATTTCGTCAATATTAACCGTATCGCGCATCGAACAACCAGCTAAAAGAGTGACACTTAGAAAAAATGTGAGAGTTTTCATTTGTTAGCTCCTCCTTCATAATTGCGCTCACCGCGCCACGCATCAGGTCTAGTCACTTTAAGTGAGTCTAATAATCGCCCTGTAGAATTGAGCACGCGATACTTAGCAATAACTTCATCATATTCAGCTTGTAAGTAGTCTTTACGCGCCTCGAAGAGTTCATTTTCGGTATCTAATAAGTCGAGTAAACTGCGTTGGCCTAAGTTAAACTGTTGTGCATAGGCTGTTTGAGTATCCTTTGCGGCCACGACATGATCGCGAATATATTGTTTTTGCGGCGCTAGCATTTCAAATGCGTTCCAAGCTAGGTTTACCCCTTCAACAACTTCACGTTGGGCACGTTGGCGGATTTCTTTCGCTTCACCTAACTTGTAAGCAGTTTCTTTTTCACGGGCAAGATCTTTACCACCCGCAAATAAGTTGTATCTCACCCTCACCATGGCGACGAGATCGTTACTATGGCCACCCACATCACTGCGGAAAGCACCAGCACCTGATATTCCATCTTCGCCGCTAATATCGTTATTCCAGTTACCATTCAGTTCTAAAGAAACCTGAGGATAGTAATTGGATTGTACTGAAGAGCGTTCATTTTCAGCGGCACTAATATCGTTTGCTGCAGATTTGAGTATGGGGTGATTCTCTTGCGCAACAATAATGCCAGAGCTAAGATCCTTTGGCAGCATGTCTGCATCTGGCACTGGTAATATTAAGTCTGCCGGTGCCGCCGCTACAATTTTGACGTACTGTGCTTTTGCATCAAGTAAATTGTTGCGAGCAGAAATAACGTTAGCATTAGCACGCGCCAAACGTCCCGAGATTTGGGATAGATCTGCGATTGAGCCTAAACCTGAGTCAGTACGTTGTTTAATCTGGTCATAAATTTCTTTATGGCTGTTAAGGTTTTTCTCGGCTAATTTTAACACTTCATCGGTGCGTAAATAGTTGAGATAGACTTTACTGACATCGAGTGCCATATCTTCAGCTGCAGCAAGCAGTGCCCATTGGTCTGCGCTAGCTTCAAAGCTATAACGATCAACTTCACTGCTGGTGTAGAAACCATCGAAAAGCATTTGTTTTATGCTAACACCAAACTCTCCGGGATTTAATTCAGCCACCCCTTTGCTATCGACTTCGCCGATATTGGGTCGTCTACGTGTCGATACGCTGTCGGTTTGTTCGTAACCGTAGCCACCATTGACATCAATAGTTGGCATATAGCCTGCTATCGCTTGATTAACTTGTTCTTCTCGCGCTTTAAAGCGGTTGAATGCCACTCGTAAATCTGGGTTTGTATCTAGCGTATGTGCAACGGCTTGTTCTAACGTCTGACTTTGAGCCGATAAAGGTAACAGGATTAATGACAGCACTATGGCTATCTTTGAACATTGAAATTGTCGTATTGCTGAAGTCTTCATGACCAACCTCCCGGTTTATAAAAAAAGGCTTAGTGCTCTCTGAGCGCTGTGTCCTTAGCCCTTAAAATTGGATTTAAAATGTACTCAAGTATGGATCTTTGCCCCGTGATAACGTCAACTGAAGTTAACATTCCCGGAATAATTGGCATCTGTGTGCCATCGTTTTTGGTTAAACTAGATTCTGCAGTCCTAACTCTGATGAGATAGTAGCTATTGCCTTCTTCATCTTGAGAAGTGTCGGCACTAATATGTTCGACAGTTCCTTTAAGGCCGCCATAGCGGGTAAAATCATAGGCGGTAATTTTTACTACGGCGGGTAATCCTGGATGTAAGAAAGCGATATCTTTAGGCAAGATTTTAGTTTCTATCAGCAGTTGATCTTCCGACGGAACTATCTCGATAATATCGATCCCAGGTTGCACTACACCACCCAGTGTATTGATATGTGTGGTTTTAATGGTGCCATTAACAGGGGAGGTGATAATCGCCTTACTGACTTTATCCTGCGCGCCAACTTGTGCTTCATTCATGCGAGAGAGGCGGGTTTGAGTTTCATTGAGCTGCGCGCGCAGCTCTGCAGCGTAAACAAATACGGCTTCACGGCGTTTTAAGATAGCCTCATCTAATGCCGCTTTTACTTTAGGGCGGAGTAAACGCATTGAATTCAATTCACCTTGCAAGTCGTTTACCGTGCGTTCGAGTTTGAGTAACTCAACTTCAGGAACAATACCTTTTTTGGCTAAAGGTCGAGTGAGTTCAAGCTCGCGGGATATTAGCTGCATGCTCGTCGTTAATGTCGTTGTTTTAGAGGCGAGATCATCAATTTCTTGCTGTCTTTGTTGAATTTGACGTACGAGGATCTCAAGTTGGTTACTTAAGTTATCTAAGCGTCCGTTGTATTCCTCTTGTTGTCTTTTCACTAAGGCGGGTTCCGCAGCAATGATAGCCTCAGGGAATATCAATGCTTCTTTAGTGATTAGCACTTGTTCACGCCAATCAGAGGTCATGTCTGATATTAGAATGCTGTCGAGTTCGGCGCGCATGCGGATAGCATTGGTTTTTAAGCCATAAACCTCTTGCTCTTGTTGAGCAAAGTCGGAGCGAAAGCGGGTATCATCAATACGCACTAAAGGCTGCCCTTTTGTGACTATCTCACCTTCTTGAACGTAGAGTTCTTGCATTATGCCGCCATCTAGACTTTGGATCACTTGAACTTGTGATGAAGGAATCACTTTTCCCGTTCCAGTAGTAACCTTATCTAATTGAGCAAACCCCGCCCACAGTAAAAAACACACTACCATAGCAGCAAGTGCCCATATGATTAATCTGTGTCCGCTGGGAGCGTCTGTCATCATGGCGCCATAGACATCATCAACCATGTCTAAGTCGTTTGTTGTTAAATGTTTACTCATCTTTTAGCCTCTCCGTTCACTAGGCCAAAATTGAGTTTTTCTAGCACTTCTGCTTTAGGTCCATCGGCAACCACATGGCCGCGTTCAAGTACAATAATGCGGTCGACGAGTTGCAATAAATGCATCTTGTGGGTAATAAGAATTAACGTTCTATCTTTGCTGACATTTTGCATTGAACGAATAAATTGTTGTTCAGCGCGAGCATCTAAACTCGCCGTAGGCTCATCCATCAGTAACACTGGGGGATCATTCAGTGTGGCGCGAGCAAGAGCGACAGTTTGTCTTTGTCCGCGGCTGAGTGACATGCCGCCTTCGCCGACCTGTTGGTCTAGGCCTTCTGCTTCTAGGTTGGTGAATTGACTCACACCAGAAAGCTGTACCGCGCGGATGAGTTGATGTTCAGTGACTTGACGTGTACCAAATAAAATATTGTCGCGAATAGAACCATGGAATAGGGTGACATCTTGGGGTAGGTAGCCAAAATTACGACGTAAATCACTCGGATGAATCTGTGCTGAGTCTAAACCGTCGTAGCGCAAGCTTCCTGCCGTGGGTTGAAATAGCCCGACCAGTAGCTTAGCTAGCGTACTTTTACCTGAACCATTTCGACCGATAATGGCAATGCGTTCGCCAGGATTAATCGTCAGAGACATCGGATGCAACACAGGCTTTTCAGAACCTGGATAACTAAAACCAACATGATCAGCATTGATCTTGCCTATGAGTCTTTGTTTGCTAACTAAATGTCCTTTATTTTCAAACTCATCTTCTTGAGTCATGATTTCATTCAGTTGGCGTAGTGCACTGGCTGTGTGGTTTGCTCTCGTCATCAGGCCTGCAAGTTGTGCCATAGGTGAAATGGCACGGCTCGATAGCATGACCGCAGCAATAATTCCGCCCATAGATATTGCATTATCAGCCACACGATAAACGCCCAAAATCACCACGCAGACAACGGTAAATTGCACCGTAAAGTTCGCTACGTTCGATACAGAGTTGGAGAGCTTTTTGGACCTTAATTGCCAGTTTGCACTGTGGCCTATCATCTGTTGCCAGCTTTTTTGCACAATTCCTTCAGCACCATTAGCTTTAATTGACTCTAGCGCTGATAAGCTCTCAATTAAATGCCCATGTTTTAAGCTTGAAAATTTATTGCCTTCTTCGATTGCCGCTTTGAGTTTAGGTTGAATATAAAGCGTGAAGCCAATAATGATGATGCCACCAATGACTGGAACTATAGCGAGATCACCAGCGACAATAAAAATAATAATTAAGAAAAATATCGCGAAGGGGAGATCGACTAAAGTAGTGATCGTTGCCGAAGTTAAAATTTCACGAATGTTATCGAATTCACCTAACTGTTTCGCCATGCCGCCGATACTAGGAGAACGTTTTTCTAGGGGAATACCTATCGCTTTAGCAAAAAGTCGCGAAGACACAATAATATCTACTTTTTTTCCTGCAACATCGATGAGGTAACTTCTAAGTTGCCGCATGATAAGATCGAACATATAAGCAATCGCCGCACCAATCGCTAAAACCCAAAGGGATTCAAAAGCGAGGTTTGGGACGACTTTGTCATACACATTCATAATAAATAACGGTGAAACTAAGGCGAATAAATTCACCAATACAGAAGCGATTAATGCATCACGATAAATGGGTGCTGAATCTTTGAGGGTTTGGACTAACCAGTGGGTTTTATTATCGTGTAGATAAACATCGAAGCCCATGTCACCACGGTATTCTTGTTTGACTAAGAATAAATATCCCACATATAAGGCTTCGAGCGACTCAATTGTCAGTGTTTCTTCACCGCCCGTCTCGGGTAATTGAATAATTGCTTTATCTGATGCAACATCAAGTTCTCGCAATATACAGGCTTTTTTGTCTTTTAATAATAAAATACAGGGGAGCAATATAGGTGATACTTCGTTTAAGCCTTTTCGAGATAGCTTAGCCGCTAGACCCGCTCTTGAAGCCGCTTGAGGCAATAAGTCGGGTGATAACACGGTACCTGACAAGGGTAAACCTGCCGCAAGCGAATCGCTCGAGCACGGATTGCCAAAATGCTCAGTGAGTAACACTAAACAATCCAGCAAAGGATCCACTAACACTCTTTGTGAGGCTGAAATGGTCCATTGATCAATTTTTTCAGAAGCTGCAGCAGACACCTAATTACTTATCCTTTGGATTTTTATATGGTTATGGCAAGTATCGGTCATGATGGCCTATATTTCTATAGGCCATCCAAACGATTTTGTCTAAGGGATATTATGCTGCTCATTGCTATTCAATGGTGCAAGACCTGAACTTGGTTCTGGTGTGACTGGCTGAGTATCAACAATTAACGGACCGCTGCCATTAGTACCTAGTAGGCCATTAATAATGCCAGTCTCTGTTGTAGTGTTATATGCACTATACAAATCAACACCGTCAAGAACGATATGCTGCTCAAACACACCGTCTTTATTGCCATCGATATCAATCACAGTTGAACCACTAACTAAGCTAAAGTTTAAATAACTGTGTAGTGTGTTGTTACTTTCACCTTGGAGTAAATCGCTTAAATCCAATTTATCTTCATGGATATTAAAGTCAGTGATATGGTCTGTTCCCGTTTCTGCATAGCGCCAGACGAAGGTATCAGCACCGCTATCGCCTGTGAGTTTATCGTTACCTAGACCACCGATTATTGTATCGTTACCAGCACCACCAAATATAAGATCATTACCATTACCGCCGTAAAGCTGATCATTCCCACCTTGCCCATAAAGTATGTCATTACCTTGTCCGCCGATAAGAACATCAGCCTTATCGCTGGCACCAGATTGGTCAAAATCAGATGCATGCTCAGTAATATATCTATGTACTTGGGCATCGGTAACTGCAGTGACCCCTAGCTGATCAGCAACATAATCTTTGATGGCAACATAACCTTGGCCACTAATACCGTTAAAGTTGATGGCATCACCAAAGAGTATATCGTCGCCGTTACCACCGTTGATGGTATCAGATCCTGGCAGTTGGGTAATTGGAGTACCAATGATCGCATCAGCTAAATCCCCAGCGTTGATGTTAGTCAGAACATTACCGTCAGAGTCAAATGGCTTAAGATCTTCACTATCCAGTGATGGGCCTATCCCAATGGCCTGAACAATCACTCCCAGCGTTGATAGGAAAGCAAATCCTTGCTGGGAATTCGCATTCGTTCCGGTGCCGTTTGTACCCAAATTGGCAAATTGGAAACCTCCATTACCATCCGGGCGCATAAAGCCAACTGAACTTGAGCTCCAACTATTATTGTTATTTTGGGTCCATTTTAATACTTCACCGTCCTGGTTGATGATCGTACGTCCATTCTGGCTATATGTATTGCCAAATACATAACCGTTTTGGATGATACTGGATAGGTAAATACTGTTGTTTGCTCCGCTAGGGTTATAAACCTCAGGGTTTTGGCCCTCATTGTAGTTGTACTCATTAGCTTGGCCATCGGTAATAAAGTAAGCCAGATTTGTGGCACTGTTACCGCTGATGCCAGAGAACCAGTTGGCGGTCGTTTTAAATACATCTTCGTAGTTGGTGTTTCCACCTGAACGCATGTCGTCCAATGCATCTTCCAGTATCGACAGGGCATTGGGGTCTTTCATATCGACAGAAACCCAACCTTTAGAAATGCCATCAAAGTCAACTAAGAACACATTTACAGTGCCGCTGCCTTCAGCGGTAGCGCTGTTTTTCAGTGTCGTAAACACCAGTTCAAGTTGCGCTTTCATACTATTGAGCGCCGTGCTTCCAATGCTGCCAGAACTATCAACCATAAAGGCGATATTGTAGTTTTGACCTGGCAAAATAACGCTACCGTCTAAATCGCCGACCACAATGTTGTGCTCATTACCAAAGTTAAGATTTTGATCGCCAGGCTCTCCTTCATGACCACTGAAGTAGCTAAGAATGACGCTATCTGCATCTGTTGCAGTATTGGTCAGGTCTGTACCTGACTCTCTTGATACTGCTTCGACAACGAGGTTGACTTGACCTGCATATTCACCAGGAACCCTTAATGTTAATCCTGTTAGATTGACATCTAAGGATGCACTGTTCCATACGTTGCCATGATTTAGAAGAATATTACCGTCTGCATCTGCAGTCCCCATCAATGTACCGTTACTGCTGTAGAGTAAGGTGCCTTCGGGTAAACCACTGAGCTGAATGCTATCGATGCTTTCGCTACCGTCTCGATCCGCAAGTGACACATTAATTTCGATTGGATAGTCTACCGCTGTAGGCTGTTCTAATGTGAGTTCACCTGTGATTTGATTGATCGCGTATATGCCATCCTTGAATTGCACATACTCAATATCATGCAGGGCCTTAGTAACACCGATGCCATTTTCAGTTACAAAGAAGTTGAACCAACGATCATTGCTAGAGTAGCCTGTGCCTTTCTCTATTATGTAGTCTGCTCGGTTGCCAAGAAGTACGGCGATATCTGTTCCTGCACCACCGTAGAGCCCGTCATTACCTAGACCAGCAACAAGAACATCATTTCCTGTTCCGCCATAGAGAGAGTCACCTTGAACGACATCACTGCCGACGAGTATGTCATCACCATCCATACCGTAGAGTAGATCACCGCCGCCATTTGCGCTGACAAGATGATCGTTCCCCCCAGTACCGAGCAACTGATCTTGTCCGGAAGTATTATCAATAGTACGCGTACCAGTATTAAATGGTGCGGTAGTAAAATCGCCCGTACGGAATTGTTCGGTAGTGATACCTGAAGTCTTAAAGTTACTGTATAGCGGTATGCCATTATCAGTCAGAATAACGTTAACTACAGGCTTATCTGCTATAGGTAAGACAGTGATATCAAGTGCTGCTGTGGAACCAGTATTTGTTGTGTAGGTGACACTTGGCATTTCGCCTGCCCAGTTATCATTTGGGATAAACTGGAATTCACCATTAGCTTGTATTAATAAGCTACCCACGGCCAAGGTAATGGTTTGCCCAGCGTTAAAACTGGTTTGCATACCGTTATACATGACTCTGAAGCTAGTGATGCTCAGATTGCCGAGTTGATCATTGGTAAGAATATTACCCGTTACCTGCTGATCTTCGTTGACGGTATAACGATCGTCAGTCGCATCAATAACGGTAGCATTATCTGTGCCTTCAGCTGATTCATTATTAGCACTATCAATTTGAGTAGCGGTGACTGAGATTGCCTGACCAGCAGTCGGAGTAGGCTCTGTCCAAGTAATAACACCATTTGTATAGGTGTAACCTGTTGCTAGAGCACCATTACTAAATTTCAGTACGCCATTGTCAAGAATGAGGTCTACTGTACTATTATTACCTGCATTATCGATTTCTAGATGTACACTGCCGCCAGTATTAAAGTCACTCGCATTAATTTTGACCTGTATTTGAACGCCATTATTACCTATCTCTGTACTCGTCAAATACGCGTCATCATTTACATCATCGATGATGCGTACTTCAGGTGCCGAAGGTGGCGTTGTATCAACATAAACTTGTGGAATAACAGAGAAAGTACCATCTGTATGATCGCCATCTCCATCAGTGGCTCTTACTTTGAAATCAATATCACCATCGCTAGGTTGTAACATCTCTTGATATTGATGGAAGTCCCATTGACCTGTACCTGGGGTAAACTCAAGTTTGAATACCAAGTGACCAGCTGCATCAACCCCAATTAGTGTATTTGCCGTTTGGGTTATAGTGATTGCACTGCCTGCTGCCGTGAACAAATTGGTTTCATCACTACCTTGTAAGGTGAGCGAACCTTTACCATCTGCACCCCATTCTGGGGTTACTGTTCCTGATGCAAAGGCGATTGCCGGTGGTGTTGCAGTGCCTAAAAACTCAATAGCGGTAACAGTGAAGTCACTATTATCACCGCTACTTGGACCTTTGCCATTATCAAGGGCTTTGATGACCATTTTGTCAAAGCCACCTTGTAAGGCTTGGAAGTTGGCCGCATAGTTGCCACTGCTGGCATCTGAACTAAATGTTTGAGTTGCGATAAGTTGGCCATCTCGCCAAAACTCGACGACACCGACTTCTAGTTCGCCGCCAAACATATGGGAAAACTGGATATTCACGCCGTAGGCAACAGTACCTGGATCGAGAGTAATGATGATTTCTTCAGATGCAGAACTTCCATCTGCAAATTTACGGAAATCGACTTCGTTCGCGAGATTATGATAAGGAGCATCAACACTACTAACACCTATTCCACTACCACTACCAAAGATTGCGGCATCAATTAAACTTGAGTTAGTTGATGAAGTAAATCCTTTGGCTGTGATCGTAAAACCATCAAAATCAAGAAGATTGTTGTTGCCACTATAGCCAGTTAGAGAGAATAGACCGACTAAAGTATCAGGAATATCTATATTCGTTACTTCGACAGGGCTAATAGATGCGATTTCAGGTGCGTCATCTTCAACCGTAACACTAAAGCTACCTGTAGAGGTGCCACCATGATTATCATTAACAGTAATACCTATATCGAATGTAATAGTATCTTCAGATGTAGTGTCTGGATGATCCAGTGGTGCCTTTAAAGTCACATCATAGGTCCAATTGGAATCACCAGAAGTTGGAGCGGTTAGAACTACAGCCATAACTTCAACATAGGAAGAGCCGCCAATAACACCTGTGTAGCCTATTAGTGTTTGTGTATTCGCATCCCAGAGCCAATTTACAGCTTGTCCGCCTGACATTAATTCTGTTGGGCCAGAAAGTGAAACGCTTAAAGAGTCACCATCAACATCATTAATATTTATTGTGCCGCTAGCAGAAACATCATCTGTAGTATCAGAATTACCAATAACATCAATTATACCGTTAAGTAGCCCCTCTTCAGATACCGTAGCATTTGATACGGAATTTATTACTGGATAGTCGTTCGCGCCGACAATGGTGATGGTCACGGTGTGGCTGGCGGTGCCATCGGCACTGGTGACCGTGATGTCACGGGTCAGGGTTTCACCCGCCTTGAGTGACTGCACGTCGCTGTGGCTGTTGTTTAAGGTGTAGGTCCAGTTACCGTCGGCATCAATGCTGAAGAAACCGTAGTTGCCATCGGCGACATTGGTTTGCACTTGGAAGACCGCTTCGCCGTTGTCGACGTCGGTGACGGTTAAGGTGCCGGCCACCGTTTGTACTGTGCCTGGCAGGGTGTCGGAATCGCCGTCTTCGGTGACGGTGCCAGCATCGCTGTCGCCGTTACCGACCGTGATGTCAGCGGGATCGTTCGCGCCGACAATGGTGATGGTCACGGTGTGGCTGGCGGTGCCATCGGCACTGGTGACCGTGATGTCACGGGTC
>NZ_JABAEB010000008.1:0-112679 GCF_012584455.1 Shewanella oncorhynchi | reverse complement strand
GGGTGTCGGAATCGCCGTCTTCGGTGACGGTGCCAGCATCGCTGTCGCCGTTACCGACCGTGATGTCAGCGGGATCGTCGACAGGATTAACATTAATGGTTAGCGTTGCCGTTGAACCAGTGTTAGTTGTGTAGGTAATGACTGGTACTTGGCCATTCCAGTTGGCATTGGGTGTGAAGGTGTAAGAGCCATCGGCATTGATGACTAAGTCGCCGCCTTCAAGTTCAACTGTGGTGCCTGCGGCCACTGTATCGCCGTTCACGGTGAAGCTAACGACCGATAAGGTGTTATCCACATCGCTGTCATTGGTGAGCACGTTACCGGTGGCAACGGTATCTTCATCAACGGTATTAGTATCGTTGGCTAACGCAGAGGCATCATCAACAGGGGTAACATTAATGGTTAATGTGGCCGTTGAACCAGTGTTAGTGGTGTAGGTAATGACAGGTACTTGGCCATTCCAGTTTGCATTCGGCGTGAAGGTGTAAGAACCATCGGCATTGATGACTAAGCTGCCACCTTCTAGGGAAACAGTGGTGCCTGCGGTAACGGTATCGCCATTCACAGTGAAGCTGACAACGGAAAGGGTGCTGTCGATATCGGAATCATTATCAAGCACATTGCCAGTTGCTGCAGTGTCTTCTGCAACTGTGGCGCTGTCATTTGCAAGGATGGAAGGATCATCGACAGGGCTGATATTAATGGTTAGCGTTGCAGTTGAGCCCGTGTTGGTTGTGTAGGTAATGACAGGTACTTGGCCATTCCAGTTTTCATTCGGCGTGAAGGTGTAAGAGCCGTCGGTATTTAAAATTAAAACACCACCTTCGAGAGTCACTTCTGTGCCTGCTGCATAGGTGGTACCGCTGATTTCGAAGCTCACAACACTTAGAGTGGAATCCACATCAGTGTCGTTATCGAGCACATTGCCAGTCGCTACAGTATCTTCATTGGAAGTGTTGCTGTCATTAGCAAGTGCTGAAGGTGAGTCTGCTGCAATGGTGAATTGTGGAATATTAACCGTCGTTCCAGTCAGTGCTTGGCCGCTTGTTGAGTAGCCTGAAGCTGCAATGGTTTCTGTGCCGCTACGGGCTAGAGTGACATAGCCCGAGTTACCATCACTGCCTGGTGTGTTGCCTGCTGCGGTTTCTGGTAGGTTCTGAGTTGGGTCTTCACCGGATGCAATAAGATCTTGTAATGCTTGAATTTCATCTAGGGCTGCTTCGTTAGCCGTGCCAGAGGCTGCTGCAGTAGTTTCGCTGGGCGCGACTTCATTTGATAGCTTAGTGCCATCATCGAAGGTAATTTCATAGGTTGCGTTTTCGCCAATATGGAGCACAGCACCTTTAGGGAGTTGTTCGCCATCCTTAGCGGGTTGATTTGAACCATCAACTTCGATATTGATTTGCCCTTTTACTAACTTAAGCAAACCTTTCTTTGATGTAATTACCGATCCCATAGTAAGCTCCCAACAGCCAAAGTGTGTTAATCCATAGACGCACAAGTCCAACAAATATGTCGCACTGTGATACAAGTGGTGGAATTTTAGCTAACGAAACGACTTAAGTCAATTTTTTGACGCGCTTGTGTCGCCTGTTCTTATGCGGTTTTACGGATCTTAATACGCAAAAGTGACAATTTTTAGACCTGTAACTAGATGTAGTAGCTATATCTATAAAAAGGGCCGTATTTAGTACTTTTTAACTTTAAGATTAAGCATCGTTATAAGAAATTAATCTGGATTGGGAGAGTGGTTTTTACGGAAAAGAAGCGACACGATCTAGTTTTTAACATTTTTGGCAAGTTAAGTGGGTTTTAATATGCCAGCATTGGCAAGTGCCGTGATCTTTCGTTACTCAAATCACGGCGACTAGGTTGCAGGCATTGTAGAACTACAGATTAACCGCCTGACGATAACTTTGATTTGCGTTACCTTGTTCACCTAACTGTTCTTGAATCCGCGCAAGCGCCAACCAAGAGGCTTTTGTGGGTTCGAGTCTGCAAACATTTTGCCAGCAGGTTCTGGCTTCTTTCATATCCCGTGTTTGCTGATAAAGTTTAGCTAAGCACATCTGGTAGTCGGCATTATTCTCATGGGTGATTTCATGCTTGAGTAACTGCTTACGGATTTCTGTATCTTGGGCTGTCGTTATTTCTGGAATGACTTCTAAAAGTGCTGATTCAGGAGCAGTGCGTAATTTTTTCGAGAGTAGCTTCAGCGCTTGCTCTTTGCGATTAAAGCGGCATAAACCCACAGCATAAATCGCCAAAAACTCAGACTGATTGCGCTCACTGCGAGATAACCACTGCCAGCATTGTTCTAAGGCTTCTTCGCCTTTAATGGTTGCGGCTTTGAGTAAAGCGCAGTGAGTGATTACATTGAGTTCATTTAGCTGGGTGTCATCTAGGATCTGGCGTTTCTTCAAAATAGGTAATAATAGCTTGAGCGCATCCCAATCCTCTTGCGCTCGATATAACTCGAGGGCGAGTTTGAGTACCGGTGCTTTGCTCTTACTTGTGGGGGCTAATTTATCGAGCTCGGTGCGGGCTAAAGCTAACTCACCTTGTTTTAACAGATATCGAGTACGCGTGGTTGCGACGGCATTCGCGGCCAGCGGTTGTGTTGCTGCACGGTCAAGATATTGATCACGCTCTGCTATTTTCTGTTGGTACTGGGCAGCACGAGCCGCTGCAAGTAAATTAAGTGCAGGGAGTTCGCCATTGTCGGCGCCTTTTATCATAGCGCGTTCTGCTGCTGGCCAATCTTCTTCTGCCAGAGCCAGTGCACCCATTAAGGTATGCTTTTTCGCGGAGCGACGGCGCCAGTGGCGAGGAATAAAACGGCTACGCAGCATGAGATTAATGGCGCTAATCACCAACCATTCTAGTACTTGGAACATGGCATAAAATACAATTAAGGCAATGATCCCAAAGACTAAACTGGTCTCAATCTGGTAGTCACCTGCCGCAATGTATACATAACCTGTGTTGCCCACCAACCAAGGGCTAATGCAGAGCCCTATTAGTATTATCCCTAAGAAAATTAATATCTTGATCATAATGGCACATCCTCTGATGAGGTCAGCTCACCATAGCTTGTTAGCTGTAATAGCAGAGGTTTTGCGGCAAAGGATTTCAGAGTAATAGGATCAAGTTCTAATGTTGCCAATTTATCGATTTTGGCGATGGCTTCAGCAGTGCTGTGATCTTGAGTATCAAAATAGGTTTGAATCCACTTACGCACCATCATTAATGATTGGTGATAAGCGGCTCTGTCGTAGCGGTATAACGCAAGTTGAGATTGCAGCAGTTTATGACGAATATTTTCAACCAGATACCACTGTTGCTCAGGAGCAAGTAAAGCGGGTGCATCGGCGGTTCTATGGCGTATGGTGATAAAGTCTTGGGTTAACGCTTTCCACGTCTTCCCTAAGTTGCTCTGCCAGTCATTTAAATCGCCAGTAATGTTTGTATCTTCAGGGGCATCGGTTTCTGCATCGGTGCGATTAAGTGGCAGCTTATCGAGTTGCTCAATTAAGGCATCGAGGGCTAATACACTACCATCAATATCTGTGGTTTTAATACTTGCAGTCGCTGCGATATCTTTTGCCAGAGCCTTACGAATAGGTAGCAAAGCGGGATTGTTCATGGCGGCGATGGTTTCATCCGCCGACTTTAATAGATCGGTGGCGGTGCGAGGATCTTTTTCTAACCAAAGTTTACGGCCCGCCATGTTTACTAGATATTCGGCTTCTGACGCCATCCAATGCGTTGGACTGCGCTGGGCAAGTTTATTGATCCTGTCCTGCAGTAGATTTTGGTCTTCTGCTAATTTTGTTAATTCTTGATAGGTTTTAGCATCATTCAGTTGTTGCTGTTCAAGCTGGCCAATACGTTGATTGGGTTGTAGCAGGGCTTGCTGTAATTGGTCTTGTAGGGCGATATTTTTCGCATCCTGCGCCAGCAGTTGCTGTTGCATCTGTTGGTATAACATAAAACCGCCGCCAAGGGTGCAAGCGGTTAAACCCAGCGCTAATAACACCCCAAAGCGAATCGCCCACGAGCTTCTATTGGATGCTGGCGTTTGACTCGGCGTGCTTGAAGGTGTGGCTTTGGCTGTTTGGGATTCAGTTGATGGCGCTGAAGTTATGGGCGTGTCATCAGTCGTTATTGATGGTTCAATAATAGAGGTAGCCTGTAATTCAGGGCTCTTTGCGTCGTGCTTGTTGTTATCCATTTAACAGTCCTTGAAAACATGCTACTGCCGAAATTCGAGTTAAATCGGGCTAAATAGCGCTTAGAGTTTAAGGGCGTTTAGCACGGCTTTGCTGTTGGCGGCATTGGCATTGGTGACTTGGGTTATACCAAAGGCGTGAGCTTGAGCTTCTACTCGGTTACTTGGGACTATGATATGACATGAGCGCAGCCATGCAAATAACTCTTTTGGCACTAGATTAATCAGGTTATCCAGTACTTCACCGCTGGTGACGACAATAGTGTCGATGCCAAACTCTTGCCATTGTTGTGCGATCTGTTGTCCATCGAGTGGTGGACAAGCCCGTTGATATACTTCCCAATAGCGCACTGTTGCCCCGCGCTCAGCCAGTCGTTCAGCTAAGGCTTCACGGCCACCAACGCCACGTATGATCGTAATCTGCTTACCTTTAATATCTTGCAAAGGCGCGAGCGTGAGTAGACCTTCGGTCTGCTGACAATCATCTGGGGCTTCGAGGGCTTCAATGCCGAGCTGATTTAATGCTTCCCAAGTCGCATGACCTACGGCGAAATATTGAGCTTGAGGCCAGCCTTTTATTCGAGAATGAGCGGTTGTTAAGGCATAGTCGGCAAAGCTGACTGCATTAGCGCTGATACAGATAATCATATCGGCGTGTGCCAGTGGGTGCGAGTTATTCGTTGTGATGGGCGGCGTTGCTTCGACACACAGTAGAGGTGTAACCCAATGGCTAATGCCTTGCTGATTCAAGGCATCGATCATGGACTGATTGCGCCCTTCAGGGCGCGTCAGTAAGACTTTCATCGACTTATGCTTTAGCGTAAACAGCGTCGAGTATGCTTTTTGCGCCTTTGCTCAATAGCTCTTCGGCAAGGGCAACCCCTAATTGCGTGGCGTCGGTTTTTGGACCTGTGATCACGCCTTCGATGATTTCACTACCATCAGGGTTACCGACTAGGCCGCGTAATGTCATCTCATCACCATTGATTTCGGCAAATGCGCCAATCGGCACTTGGCATCCACCTTCTAGGCGCGTGTTCATCGCGCGCTCGGCAATCACACGGTAGCGCGTTTCTAAATGTTCTAATGGTGCCAGTAGGGCCTTAACGCGTGCGTCGTTGGTGCGACATTCGATACCCACAGCGCCTTGGCCGTTGGCGGGCAAGGATTCTTCGGCAGAGATAAAGCTAGCAATCCGCTCAGATAATTTCAGGCGAATTAAGCCAGCAGCGGCAAGAATAATGGCATCGTATTCGCCGTTATCAAGTTTAGCTAAACGAGTGCCTACGTTACCGCGTAAATCTTTGATAATAAGGTCAGGGCGTGATGCGCGCAGTTGGCATTGACGACGTAGGCTTGAGGTGCCCACAGTTGCGCCTAATGGTAATTCGCTGATCGTTTTATATAAATTCGATACAAAGGCATCGCGGGGATCTTCGCGCTCGCAAATAACTTCAAGGCCTAAGCCTTCTGGGAAGTCGACGGGTACGTCTTTCATTGAATGCACCGCGATATCGGCAAGATCGTCTAACATGGCGACTTCAAGCTCTTTGACGAACAACCCTTTACCGCCCACTTTGGCTAGCGGCGTATCTAAGATAACGTCGCCCTTAGTGCTCATTGGCAGCAATTCCACCACAATACCGGGGTGAATGCGTTCTAATTCGGCTTTAACAAATTCAGCTTGCCACATGGCCAGCGGACTCTTGCGGGTTGCGATACGTATGCGGTTCTCAGACATGCCTAGTTTCCATCAAAGATCTTAGTTGCGCCAATGCTAACATTGGCAAATCGTTTATGTAAGGAAGCCGTATCGATTCTTTGAAGTTGGCGATGTTCTAGATACCGTGAAAGTGTGACGGGCTTCACGTTTAGTTGCTCGAGTTTGTAAAAGTGTTAACATGAGCACATTTCCCATAAGTGCTTAAGTGTTGTGTTTTTGAATGGATCGGCAAATACAGTTTCCTGATATAGCAGAAAGACTTAATAAGGTACGTATTGCACGCGCCCTAGCTTTGCTATCGCCGCTACAAAAACACTTATTCCATTTGATCCCTTTTTTAATTCACCAGAACGGTGTTCAGTATCCTGGCTATCATGCCGCCAATACGCCCTGTGGAATCAACGAGTATCAGGTTGGTGAGACTGAGTCCCAGGCCTGCGATGTGTTCTCGCTGCCTTTTACTACTCAAGAAGCGGATATCAATGCCTTTGAAGGCGTTTATGCGATGGGGAGTACTGGCAGTTTTGGCCAAAATGCCAAGAGCGATGTCGATGTTTGGTTAGTACATAGGGCCGATCTGTGTGCTGAGGATTTGGCGCTAATCAAGATTAAAGCGACTCGATTGACTGCTTGGTTTGCCGAGTATCAGTTTGAGGTGAATTTTTACTTAGTTCATCCGCAGCAGTTTTGTGGCGGTAAAGCCGTTCGTGGATGTCAATCAGCAATGGCCCATGAGCATAGCGGTAGTATGCAACATTGGTTATTACTTGAAGAGTTTTATCGCAGTCAAATTCGTTTGGCGGGTAAAACGATTGCATGGTGGCCAGACGCTAAACTCAATCCTGCGCTCTTGTCCTTAGGCGATGTACATGAATTACCTGCGAGTGAGTACTTTGGTGCTTCGTTATGGCAGCTCTACAAGGGCTTAGAAAAGCCCCATAAGGCACTGATTAAAGTATTGCTACTCGAGGCTTATGCCAGTGATTATCCCCATTCAACTCTGCTTTGTGATCACTTATGGCAGAAAACGCTCGCCGGTGATTTTTCGACGTCGAATGATGCCTATTACTCTATCTATGAGATTATCGAAACCTATTTACTTAAGCAGAATGATACTCGCCGACTAGAGATAGTGCGGCGCTGCTTCTATTTAAAATGTGGCGTGCACTTGAGTCGAACCCAAGAGGGCAAAGATTGGCGTTATCCTAAATTGCAAAAGCTGGTGCAGGATTGGCAATGGCCAGATAGTCTGATTAGCACTTTAGACAATTGTGAACATTGGCATAGTGGCCAGCTCAATTGGTTTAACGAGCAACTGAATGAATTGTTATTAGCGAGCTACCAAACCTTATTACGCTTCGCATCGACACATGAGTTAAATGAAGGTTTGCGGATCGAAGATTTGGGAATGCTGACACGCAAGTTGCATACCTATTTTAGTCAAGATGAAGACCAAATCGCTAAGCTGAATCTGCTGTGGAGTGCTTCAGTCGCTGAGTCCGAAGTGACTATGGTCTCAAGCTCCCGCGAGCGCCAATATTATCTGTATCGACAAGGGCCTCAGCCACAAAATTTGTTAGGCGAGTCGGCAATATGTAAGGGAAAAACCCCTTCAGCTTTAATGATTTGGGCATGTTTAAATGGGATCTCGACGCCGAGTACTCAATGGCATGAATATGGTCAGAGTAAGGCAAAGTCGAAACGGCTTACCGAAGCTTCTAAGCGGTTACTGAATTTTATCGACCACGATTGGCGTGTATCTAAACGTGACTTATGCCAGCCATGGCATTTTCGTAAGCTGATTTTCGTGCTCAATCTGGATTGCGATCCCACCATTGAATGGCAAGGACAGGAAATGATGGTCGATGTGATGAATGCGAACGTGTTCTCACTCGGGCGTAAAAAAGCCAATATGCTTGGTGCGTTAGATGCAATTTGCTTGAATAGTTGGGGTGAATGGCAGTGTCATCGCTTCGAAGGCGATACCGCGGTATTGCAAGCCTTAGCCTTTGTGACGCCGGGGCTAAGACGAGCCAGTTTACCTGTGGATATGGATGTGATCAGCTGTTCACAGAAGTTACGCCCACAGCTTAAATTAGCAGTGAAAAATCTACTAAAACAAACCATGCGTTTGTGCCAACAAGTGCAGCAATCCAGCACCTTAGTGCAGCCACTGCAGATAAGTCGTACTCGCTATGGGATCTTTTTTAATCCCTTAGGCATGGCCTATCAGGACTTAAGCGATGCCAAGTCATTTTATCAACAGTTATCCCGCAGTCATCTTGTACTATTGCCGCGGCCTGAATTAGGTGACGATCCCTTTTCGAGTATGCCGAAAGTGGTGCAGAACTATGCGGCTAAAGGCGCGATTCAGTATTTTCTACGCCAACGGGTCGATAACTTGGATGTATTTATCCTCGATGAGGAAAATCAACTAAGCCATTACGTGCAGGCGGGATCAAACATGGCCGAGTTGGTAAATAAAGTGAGCCATCACTATGTGTTCGATGAGCATTATGCTTCACGGGCCCGGTTTAATATTCCGCAATTTTTCCATTTAGTGCGGGTAGCCGGAGAGTTAACGGTGGCGCCTTTCGGTATCGATGTTAGCGATCAAGACACTGAGTTTTAGCTGGTTTTTAACATAAATAATGGGAGCCAAGGCTCCCATTATTGTTTTGTACTATTACGGTTTTGCACTACGACAGGCTTAGATTAAAAGCTAAGCTTAATGCCGCCTTGGCGCTCGATAGACTCTTGCACGAATGGCATAAATTCGCCGCCATTTCGTCCGTCCATCCATTTACCTTCAACAAAACCAAAGTGATATCCACCAAAGCGTGTGGCGACCCAAATCTCATGCAAAGGTTCTTGCTTGTTGATCACTATCTTAGAGCCATCAACAAATTCTAATTGCAATACGTTGCCACTGGCATCGATATCAAGATCGGCATCTTGCTCATCAATCGCAGTTTCAATCGCATTTTCTATGGCTTGGAACATGTCATCGGCGAGCTGGTGAAATTCTGTATCTGTCATGGCCATGCATTTCTGTCCTTTGCTTTCGTCAAGATGGGTGCGATTATAAGGCCATTAGTCACCAGATGCACAGATGTTGAGAAAAATGAGACTGTTTTTATTGTTATTGCTTGGTAGCCTATTCATTACTGCATGCGGCCAGAAGGGCCCCCTCTATCGATCTCCGGCCACAGAGGTGAATCAGCCTAAAAAGGTTGAAGCGTCTAAACCTGAGCCTGAAGTAGAAGAGATTAAAACCGAAATTCGAGCCATCGAAGTACAAAAAACACAACAATAATAGCAGCTATAACTATCATCACTATCGCAGCGATAAAGCGCAGTAAGGAATCAGACATTGGATCACTTTCTCTACCAACAAAATGCCCTGCACGCCGAAGGCTGCCAGGTCGCCGACTTAGCTCAAACCTATGGCACGCCGCTGTATATCTATTCCCGCGCCACGCTAGAGCGCCATTGGCATGCCTTTAATAATGCCGTGGCAGATCATCCACATTTGATTTGTTACGCGGTTAAAGCTAATTCGAACTTGGCCGTACTAAATGTGCTGGCACGTTTAGGCAGTGGTTTTGATATCGTTTCGGGTGGTGAGTTAGCAAGAGTGATTGAAGCGGGCGGCGATCCCGCCAAAGTGGTGTTCTCAGGCGTGGGTAAAACTGCGGCCGAAATGGAACAGGCACTTAATCTGGGCATTTACTGCTTTAACGTCGAGTCGAGCGCCGAGCTTGAGCAGTTAAATTTGGTCGCAGGTCGTTTAGGTAAAGTGGCGCCAGTTTCCTTGCGAGTCAATCCCGATGTGGATGCGGGGACTCACCCCTATATTTCGACTGGTCTTAAAGAAAATAAATTCGGTATCGCTATGGATGAGGCCGAAACCGTCTTCGCCCGTGCCCATGCTTTGCCACATTTAAAAGTGAAAGGTGTCGATTGCCATATCGGCTCGCAATTAACCGAAATTCAACCTTTCCTCGATGCAATGGATCGTATGCTAGCGTTGATCGATCGTCTAGCTGAACAAGGTATCGTCATTGAGCATTTTGATGTGGGTGGCGGTTTAGGTGTGACCTATGATGCTGAAACTCCGCCGCATCCTGATGTGTATGCCGCCGCCATATTAGCGCGTATGGGCGACCGTCAACTTAAGCTAATCTTCGAACCGGGCCGTGCGATTGCCGCTAATGCGGGGATTTTTGTCACTCAGGTGCTGTATCTGAAAGAAAACAGCGACAAGCGTTTTGCGATTGTCGATGGCGCGATGAATGACTTAATTCGCCCAGCACTTTACAGTGCATGGCAAAATATTATCCCAGTCGTGCCAAGGGACTCTGAGGCCTATGAGTTTGATATTGTTGGTCCAGTGTGCGAAACAGGTGACTTTTTAGGTAAAGATCGCAAGCTGGCTTTAGTGGCAGGGGATTTACTGGCTGTGCGTTCGAGTGGTGCCTATGGTTTTGCGATGGCCTCTAACTACAACACGCGTCCTCGTGCGGCCGAAGTCATGGTCGATGGTGAGCACGCTTTCTTAGTGCGTGAGCGAGAAAAATTGTCTCAGCTCTGGCAAGGTGAGCAACTCCTGCCGTAAACTAGAAAAATTATATTGATTCAGGCGCTTGGTTTCATACTTAATGAGCGGCGCCTCGGCTTAAAGGATAAGTATCTTGATCCAATTCACTAAGATGCACGGACTGGGTAACGATTTTATGGTGGTCGATGGGGTCACGCAGAACGTGTTCTTTTCGCCTGAGCAGATCCGCCGTTTAGCCGACCGTAACTTTGGCATAGGTTTCGATCAATTACTGTTGGTTGAGCCGCCCTATGATCCCGATTTAGATTTTCATTATCGCATCTTCAATGCCGATGGCACTGAAGTCGAACAATGCGGTAATGGCGCCCGCTGTTTTGCCCGTTTTGTGCGCAATAAAGGATTGACCAATAAGAGTAAAATCCGTGTTAGCACTTCATCAGGTAAGATGACTCTGCGTTTAGAGCGAGATGGCACAGTCACCGTGAATATGGGCGTGCCTATTCTTGAACCAAGTCTGATCCCCTTTAAAGCCAAGAAAGCCGAAAAAACCTATTTACTGCAAACACCACTGCAAACCTTTTTATGTGGCGCGGCTTCTATGGGCAATCCCCATTGTGTGCTCGACGTTGAAGATGTGGCGAGCGCCGCTGTTGCTGAAATTGGTGCCATGCTCACTAAGCATGAGCGCTTTCCCCGTGGTGTGAATGTGGGATTTATGCAAGTAGTAGATTCGGGCCACATTAAGCTGCGGGTGTATGAACGTGGTGCGGCCGAAACTTTGGCCTGTGGCACTGGCGCGTGTGCAGCTGTGGTTGTAGGTCAAGTGCAAGGGAAGCTCGGCCAGCAAGTGCGGGTGGATTTACCCGGCGGTACTTTAACCATCAACTGGGAAGGCGAGGGGAAACCTTTGTGGATGACGGGCCCAGCGCAGCATGTTTACGATGGACAAATTCAGTTATGACAGAGCCCTTGATGCCGCAGACGAATGTGCCCTTTGATGAGTTGATTATTCGCGAGTATCTGCTGGATAATCCTGATTTTTTCAATCGCTATCCTGAGCTATTGCTGGCAATGCGTCTGCCCCATCTGGAGCGCGGCGCCATCTCTTTGGTGGAACGTCGTCAAGAAATGCTACGCCAGCGAGTCAGCCAGTTGGAAGAAGAGATCACCAGTCTGTTAACGATGGCGGCGCGCAACGAGAAAATTTACCAATTCAATACTGAGTTATCCTTCCAGCTACTGAATTGTGCCGATCTAGTGTCACTCAAAGAAGTGCTGGCCGACAGTTTAAAATTACAGTTTAATTTCAGCCATGTGCGTTTGATCAGCGTTCTCGATGCTGATATGAAGGCAATATGGGATCAAAGACTGCATAAAGGTCACTATTTTGGTCGGCTAACGCAACAAGAAGCCAAACGGTTATTTGGTAGCGAAGTGGGTTCGGTGGCACTGACTAAATTGTCGGAAGACAACCCGGTGATTTTTGCCATTGCTAGCCAAGATGTCACCCATTTTCATCCTGATATGGATAACATGCTGCTGGAACAGTTGCGGCGTTTACTGGCGCATATGCTTGCCAAGCTGTAACGGCCGTTGAGCGATTTTGCTCACCCAAGGCTTGGCAAAACCCACGAGGAAACCGATATGAGTACGCAAACAGGCGAAGTGTCGGCATTAAATACTCAATGGTTACAAACCTTTGAACGTTATCTGAGTACCGAGCGGCAGTTGTCAGCCCATACAGTACGGAATTACCTTTACGAGCTTAATCGCGGTAGCGATCTCTTGCCCGAAGGCGTGCATTTACTCAATGTGAGCCGCGAGCATTGGCAGCAAGTGTTAGCCAAATTGCACCGCAAAGGTTTAAGCCCGCGATCGCTTTCCCTGTGTTTATCGGCGGTAAAACAATGGGGTGAATTTTTGCTGCGCGAAGGCGTGATTGAGCTTAATCCCGCGAAAGGCTTAAGTGCCCCCAAACAAACCAAGCCTCTGCCGAAGAATATCGATGTCGATGCCATCAGTCACTTGCTGGACATTGAAGGTACAGATCCGCTGAGTCTGCGGGATAAAGCCATGATGGAATTGTTTTATTCCAGTGGCTTACGTTTAGCGGAACTTGCCGCGCTTAATTTATCCAGTGTGCAATATGATTTGAAAGAAGTGCGAGTCTTAGGTAAAGGTAATAAGGAGCGTATCGTCCCTGTCGGTCGTTTAGCGATTACTGCGCTGCAGAATTGGCTCAATTGCCGAAAGCAGATCCCCTGTGAAGATAACGCCTTATTTGTGACTGAAAAAGGCAAGCGACTCTCCCATCGCAGTATTCAGGCGCGCATGGCTAAATGGGGTCAAGAGCAGGCATTATCGGTGCGAGTACATCCCCATAAGCTGCGTCATTCCTTTGCCACTCACATGTTAGAAGCGAGCGCCGACTTGCGGGCGGTACAAGAATTATTGGGTCATGCGAACCTGGCGACCACACAAATTTATACCAGTTTGGATTTCCAACACTTAGCTAAGGTGTATGATAACGCCCATCCTAGAGCGAAAAAAACACAGGATAAATAATGCGTTGCTATCTTAGGCCTCAACATATTCAAGCGATCAGTTTCGATCTCGACGATACCTTGTACGACAATCTGCCGCATATTTTAAATGCCGAGGCTGAGCTGGCGACGTTTCTGTTGCAGACTTATCCATTATCGCAGGCGTGGCAACCCCATGATTGGCGCAGGCTAAAACTGCAACTTTTGCAACAAAATCGTGAGCTCGCCCACGACACCAGCGCAGCACGTTTAGCTACGCTTCGCCAAGGTCTAATACAATTAGGGTATTCGTCGACTGAAGCCGAACGCGGCGCCGAGCAAGGATTAGCATGCTTTTATTTTTATCGCAGCCATTTTCAAGTGTCTGACGAAGTGCTCTTATTACTCAAGCGCTTATCGCAGCATTTTAGATTAGTCGGGATCACCAATGGCAATGTGGATGCCGAGCGGATTGGTTTAGGTGATGCCTTCGAGTTTGTGTTGCATCCAGGTAATGGCGTGCATATGAAACCCGCTAAAGACATGTTCGAATTGGCCTGCTCGCGATTAAACATTGCACCGCAACATTTACTGCATGTTGGCGACAGTATGAATGCCGACGTTCGTGGTGCTCGATTGGCGGGGTGTCAGTCTGTGTGGCTAAATCCCAGTTTTGGTCGAGTCGATTCCTTACCGATAGCCGCCTTGTTGCCCCATTTAGAAATAGCCTCCCTCGACGCTTTGACAAAAGTATTGGCTATCGACGTAAACTAACTTAGCGTGCATTTTTAATCTGTATCTTTGGGTGATTGAGATCAAGGTTTGCCAGCCAAATTTGCACTAAAGTTAAGTTTTATATCACTAAAGTCACTGACTAAGGCTATTTTATGGCGCGTATCGGGTTGTTATTACTGCTCACTTTATGTTGGATCGCGCCGGTATCGGCCCATGAGATCCATTCAGGTGGCGGTTTCATGTCGGGTTTTAACCATCCCGTATTGGGCTTCGATCACTTGCTGGCTATGTTGAGTGTGGGCATGTTGAGCACCCAGCTCGGTGGCCGCGCGATTTGGACTGTCCCCTTAGCATTTGTCACCTTTATGTTAGTGGGTGGGATTTTAGGTTTATATGTGATTGCTGTTCCCTTTGTTGAAATAGGTATTGCCCTCTCTGTGTTGTTGCTCGGTCTTGCTATCGCCTTCGACCGTCAAATCCCGTTGTTATTCGCTATGGCCTTTGTGGGCGTATTCGCGATTTTTCATGGTCACGCCCACGGCGCTGAAATGCCGGAATTGGCTAGCCCAGTCCTGTATGCCCTAGGATTTTTATTTGGTACAGCAGTCATCCATTTAGGCGGCGTAATGATAGGCCTTGGAATGCAGCGGATGACAGGGCAACGCAATTTAATGCGCGTTACTGGCGTAGCGATTGCGGCCATGGGCGGCTATCTATTAGCAGGTTTTTAACGTAATAACAGGATGTTAGATTTACTGGATTAACGTGCCTTGAGTTGCTTCATGCAAAGATGGGCGCGGCGTAGCAGTAGATTGACTTGCCGACGGCTCGCGTGCATGTCGGCATCTCCCACCCTAAAATAACTCCCAGTGTAAGGATCGCTGCCTACGTAGATAGGTTTTAGCTGCTCAGGCGCCAGCGGTACGCGGATACGAATGAGTTTTTTGTTCATAATTTCAATAATCTGTACATCCGAGATCGCTAAAAGATTGTGACTCGTGCGACTCGGGTCATCGAGGATTTCCCAAAATTCTTGCAAGACGGGAAGGGGGTTGGGAATGCCTTCAATACTGAAATGGCCACGCTCTTCCCGCACACCTAGGATGATCTCGCCACCCAAAGTGTTGGCAAAAGAGCTATAAGTCGCCCAAATGTCTTCGGGTAATTGACCTTGGCCATCGCGGCCACCTGCGAGTTTAAATTCTACTTGGGCCGATTCGTGCAAATTGGCAATATCATCGAGTGCAAATGATTGAAATGTCATGGCAGCTTATCCGTCAGCGACACATGACTTGTTGTAGCACGTCAACAATTGAAAGGCCAGACTTAGGTCTGGCCTCAAGGTTAAGCGGAAAATCTGTAATTTGGAGCCGCTACGGGATAAACATTTAATCAATTATTGAGTCAGAACCAATGCCTTAGGAAAAAGAATATTGTTTTCTAAGTGAATATGCTGATGTAAGTCCGCCTCAAATTCCGCCAGAGTGGCATAACAAACACGCCATGTAGTGCACGCATATTCAGGTGGTGTGAAGTCGTTAGTGAGCTCGTGTAATTTTTGCAAAATCAAACCGACTTCTTCATGCTCATGTTGCATCGCATTGATGGGGTTGCCAATATGGCCAAAGCAAGCCTCAACCTGCTCTCCATGACTCATGGCGCGGATCGCCGGAAACAGTATTTTTTCTTCCTTCATTAAATGTGGCATTAAGTCTTCAACTAAGGCTCGTACCCAACCCGCAAAGGGAACGATTTCGGCATAGTGCTCACCGTGAGCGCGAATCATCTTTTCGGAATATTCGACTAATAAAGGGGCTTTTTCGCGCACGTATTGATGGTGCGTTGATTCTATATATTCGATAAGTTGATCTAAGGGTAATTGATTTAATTCATCTTCTTTGCTACCGGTAAGTGTTGCGGCATTCAGCGCAGCAACCACTTTTGCGGGATCTACATCTGCACGCTCACAGGCGACTTCCAGTGATTTACCCCCGCCACAACAAAAATCGATACCAAATTGACTAAACACATGTGCGCGGCGAAAGTCTTCTGCCACTAGTTCACCTATTTTTCGTTCTAGCCAATGATTGTGTTGAGAATTAAACCCATGGGGTGGGAGTTGTGCATCTTTTGAGACAGAAGTAGCAGACATGAGTAGCTCCAGAGCAGCAATAAAGTTACATTCATATTATTTGCAGCTTTATTTTGTGGCAACTAATCCTGACTGAAATAGTCAGGTTTTGCAGTACCAGTCACATAAATGGAGTCAAATAGAAGGAAGGCTATCTGATTGTTCTGAGCTACAAGCAACAGGAAGCCCAGATATCTTGCCCGTTATTTTGGCCTTGTAACCTTATCAAGTTGGCGTTGAATCAATTCTCTGGAGATTTGATTCATCTTAAGGGGGAAAAACCGCCCTCAAAGAGCCAAAAACGAGGCGCGAGGGCGGGTTTTAGCGGTTGACGTGAATCAGTCTGGGGTAGAGTGATTCACGGGCACAATTTAAAGTAAAACGACCATGAGTAAATTTATGGTTAATGTTCTGTTGACCCAATTTTTAGCTAATTGCCAAACCTGCGCCACAATTTGAAACAAAGCAATTTTTCATTATATTTCCCATGCCGAATTTCGTTTCTTTGGCATTAAACTCAAGGCCGGAATTGGCAACAATGTACGTAACTTCTACTGCTGTAATAGGAAACTCAATGGGCCATCCGTTCGGCCTAGCGTCGTGATAACGCTTGTTGGCGTCGTCGATAGTATTTATCTCAAAATACTCGATTGATACCATGTCACCATTCGGGTAACTAATTTTTACTTTTTTAGCTGAAGGCGGACATTCAATGTCCTCTTCACCGCCAACGTTGAACCATTCATTATTTTGAATGTAAGCCCTTGGCAAATTACTTGTTGATAGTATGTGTAGGTTTAGTAAGAGATAATTATTTTCGTCTCGCTCGAACCAAATAACTGGCTGCTCCCTAAATTTGAAAATAACTGGTGTCTCGTAATAGAAATTACCGCCGACAACAGCTAAGAGGCGATTTCTCATCCAATTGAATTTTCCGCTAACTTGTTTCCAGTTGTCCTTTCCAGTTTGTTTTAGGCTATGAAGTTGTTCTTTGGTAAATGCTCCATGATCAGCTTGTATATGATGTTCTCTGCAAAGAGCGATCATGCCCTCAGGATTATGATGATTATTTTCGCGCCATGGAGGATCGAAATGATGCCATTCAAGATATGGTCGACCACAATCCAGAACAGGACAACCAAATCCGACCTCTTCCCGCAGTGTTCTTTTGACGTCTTCTGGAGGTTTCCTGTTCATATTCGCATCCTTTCAGCCTGACTAAATCAAAGATTATGATTAATAATAACTCTACAAGAGTCATTATATGTAAACGTGACACAAAGTCAGCATACCGCACAATGAATGGGTTTGATGCGTGAACCAGACTAGGCAAGTCTGATTCACTCATTACAAAATCTAACACTTTTTAGATCCATCAGATTGGATTATGGCTCTCCATATTTAGGATTGGATTTATCGCTCTTAACGATAAATGTGCTGATTGATGCAGTTTGTCGATGGCAAAGCTGATGCAAATTGGGTGGTTTGCCTATGAATCCCTTGCATAACCTGATGCTTGATGCAGCATTCTTTTGATCTACTCCGCAATAAAAGTTACTAGCGCCTTTGGGTCGATAATATGCAGCTGCTGATCGCGTTTTTCGACAAGGCCGAGTTCAATGAGGGAGTTGAGTGCGCGGCGGTAGACGCGACTGCTGGTGCCAAAGCGTTCGGCTTCTTGCTCGACTTTGTTAAAGGCTCCGAGGGCGATATTGTTTTGACTGCGTTGTAGCAGATCGAGGGCGATATTGACGGCGATGGGGTGCAATAGGCGGTTGGTGTAGATTGCCATTGAGTCTTGATAATCCCATGCCAGCGCTGAGGCAAAAAAGAGCGCTAGTTGCGGTTGAGTGACTATGCATTGCTGCAGTTTGGCGGCACAAATTACCTCGGCTTCCATCTGATCTTCGGCCATCACTGTCCACTGGCAGGGCAGTTTGGTAAAAAACTCAATTTCGCCAAAAATATGCTGATCACAATTTAGCTCACCTAACTGAAAGCGCCGACCATTATGGGCGCTAGTATACATGGCGACTTTTCCTACGGACACGACATAAAGCTCACGCACATTTTGCCCCTGTTGCAACATGATATCACCGGGGGCAAATTGGCGGCTGGCCGTTTGGCACTGAAATAAGGCCTGCTTAAAGAGTTCGCGCTGCTCGCTTAATGTGTCGCCAAAGCGGCTAGAGAGTTCAGGATGTAACTGCATGTTGATGATAGTTGTGGATATTGATGCGATTAAGGTACGCATTTCGCTGCAAGATTGATACTCATTCGATCATAAAATATGTAAATCCCTGCGTGAGGGCTGGCACTTTGGCGGCGGTAGATGGTCGTTCGCATTGTGTGTCGCCGTTGTTGTGACGCTGCAAACGTGTGTTATGACAGGTCGGTGTGAATGTGAGCTTTAGTGAGAATGATGGCGCATTGGCTGCGCCATTAAGAGGATGACTTGGTCGTTATCTGGATGCATTTATCGGCAAGGCTTACTGCTATTAACCTCAACAAGCTCTAATCACACAGTGCGTTGAGTGCGGCTAAAATGGCATGTTGCTCACCTTGGGCGCTTGCTTTGGACGATGCAACATAGTCATTAACTCCTGCTTTAACATCCTGCTCAAATAGCACTACGTTGGTTAGTATCGCCGCCACTTCAAGTTGGCGCAGTCGGCCGACGGTGAATAACGCAGCGGTTTCCATATCGGCCCCGAGCACGCCTTGGCGATGCCAATAGTGGCAGAGCTCCTGTTCTTGATTGGTATAAAAACTGTCGTGGGAGCGCACTACGCCGCTATGGGCAATAATATGATGCTGCGCGCAGTATGCTTGCAGTTTGCCGACCAAACGATGATTGGCACAGGCCGGAAAGCTGGGCTTTACATAGCTTGCAGAGCCGCCATCATCACGCACTGCGGCCTCGGCAATAATCACATCACCTATCGCTATCTGCGGTTGTAGCGCACCGGCGGAGCCGATGCGGATAAGTTGTTTAACACCGCATTGATACAGTTCCTCAAGGGCAATGATCGCCGAGGGAGCACCAATACCTGTGCTGCAAACGGTGATTATAGTGTCGCCATAACGGCCACGCATTAACCGAAACTCGCGGTTATCCGCCAAGGATTCGACATCCGTTAGATGCGCCGCGATGCGGTTGACTCGATTGGGTTCGCCGCAGACGACGGCTTTTTCACTGACTTGATGGGGCGCGACGAGAATATGGGGTTGAATGCTCATTGTTGACCTTTATCAATTACTTAGCTTGGCGGTAGCCCCGAATGGTATCGGGCTACCGCGAAGGGAAAACTTAGATAAACAAACTGACAATTGCAGCATTCATCAAGTTTGCTAACGTCGCCGCTAGCAGTACTTTCATCCCGAGCTGACCAATCAACCCCGCGCGTTGCGGTATCATTTGACTCAGGGCGCCACACACCATGGCCACTGAGCCGATATTGGCAAAGCCGCAAAGGGCAATGGTCATAATGGCATTGCTACGTGCAGAGAGTTCCACATTGCCCATATTGGCGAAGGCAACAAACTCATTCATGGCGATTTTTTGGCCTAGGAAGGCGCCTGCTGTGCTTGCTTCAGCCCATGGAATACCAATCAACCAAGCTACTGGCGCAAACAAGGTGCCGAGGATCATATCCACGGTTAAGGTTGGCATGCCAAACAGTTCACCAATCGCACCCAATCCGCCGTTCAACAAGGCCATGAGACCAATACAGGCAATAATGACTGCGCCGACGATGGCAGCGATTCCCATACCAGCAATAGCGCCTTTGGCTATGGCATCAATAAAGCTACTGGGCTTTTCATCATCGGGTAATTCTGGCACTTCGTTAACGGTTGGCTCGGTTTCTGGGATAAGCAACTTAGCGAACATCAAACCAGCTGGAGCTGACATAAAGCAAGCCATAATCAGATAGTTAAGCGCAACGCCCATCCCCGCAAGGCCCGCTAAAATGGAGCCAGCAATTGAAGACAATCCACCGACCATCACCGCAAAAATTTGTGCGCGGGTGAGGACGCGGTGGTAGGGCTTGATCAGTAACGGTGCTTCGGTTTGGCCGAGAATAATATTGCCCGCCGCATTCATTGACTCCGCCCGTGACGTGCCGAGCGCCTTTTGCAAGCTGCCGCCAATAATTAACACAAACCACTGCATAATGCCTAAGTAGTACAGCAATGAGGTGAGTGCGGCAGTAAAGATGATTTGCGGTAATACCTGTAACGCCCAGACAAAACCTATGCCTTCAACGCTGAAATTGACTAAGCTGCCAAAGGCAAATTTAATCCCTTCAGTACCATAACCAAAGACTTTGCCTACGGTATTCGATACGGCCAGCAGCACATCGGCACCAATCTCGGTTGCCAGTACAAAAAAAGCTAGCGCGATGATAATGCCAAACGCACCGATAACGGCACGCCAGCTGATCAAACGGCGGTTGTCAGAAAACAGCAAACCTACGCCTAAGAGTACAAAAATGCCGAGGATGGACTGGATCATACTGAGTGGTCCTTATATGAATTAATGGCTGCAATCACACGCTCAGCGTGGGCCTTTGCAAGGGAAAGGGTGTTGGACTTATTGCCACCTTCGGCGGCAGTGGAGTTCATCTCAAAGCTAATAATGGTATCGATAATCTCGACAGCGGCTGCGCGAAATGGGTGTTCGTAAGCTTGTTGGTATACGTTAAAGGGTAAAAAGTTAAAGCCTGTTTCGCTGTAGGAGTCTTCAGTCGCCCCTGCAGTGATAGAAAACAGGACAGGTTTACCTTGGAGCTGGCTACCATTGGGGCCAAAGGCAAAACCATAGGTAAATACCTCATCAATCCAATGTTTGAGCACGGCGGGGTAGGTGCTCCAATAGAGCGGGAATTGCACCACAATCACATCGGCATCGAGCAACTGTTGCTGCTCCGTGGCGGTATCCCCATCAAATTGAGCCACAGAATTAATACGCCAGCCCGGTTGCTCAGCTTCAAGGGTAAGTATGCTGGCATTGGCCACAGACAGAGTTAAGTTGGGGTGCCCGTTTAGCACGAGTATGTTCATTAGCTAGCTCCTGAGAGGAAACGGTGCCGCCATGCAGCCAAAACCAGAGGCTCAAGCACCGAGTTACGAAGTCATGGCGTGGATTATAGGGAGGGAAGAGTGAATACAAGAGGACATTTGTCTCCTAGCACCTGATGCAGCTCATACTATTGTGAAAATTTGATTAACATATCGATGTACAAATGAATGAAGTGATAAGCGCAATGTCGGGTCATACCGAAATGCTAACGTTTATTAAGCGCTAAGCTTAGCTCCCAATCTGTTCATCCTGACTGCGTAAAATAGTGCTAAGTGCATGTGGCACCAATGTCGAACGCCGGTTAGCATTCTGTCATTGATGCTTCTTGCACAATGAAAACTTAATAAAGCGATAGGGCTTAATGCGTTTGATTACCCGAGTTGTCCCGCAATCATAAGTTCTTTTGTTTCAGGGACTTCATTATAGGATAAAACATGAAGTCCACGGGCGAAGGCTAATGCATAACGCGCGAGGAAAGGCCTGAGTTGTGGAGAAACAAGTAGGATAGGGTTATAGCCTTTCTCTTTTGTCTCCGCGAGTAATTGGGGCATTCTTTGTTGTAGCTGCGCCAGTAGATTAGGTTCGATAGGGAAACTATCCAATGCTACTCGGCCCTGTTGCTGCGATTGATTTAACGCTGTCATTAAAGTCTGTTCTAATTCTGCGGTCAGAGTGAGTACATTCAACTGCGGACTGCTGCCTGCGATTTGATGCAAAATACTATTGCGTAAAGCGCAGCGCACATCGGCGGCGAGTAGGACGGGATCTTTGGTTTGCTCGCTGCATTCCAGCAAGGTCGTTGCTATGGTGCGTATGTCTTTTAGCGGCACTTGCTCTTTGAGTAACAAGCGGAAAACTTTGAGTAACTGAATGGGGGTTAAACAGGTACTGAGTGATTCCGCCAGTTTGGGGGCTTGCTTACTGAGTCTGTCAGTTAATTGCATAATATCATCATGTTGCAATAATTCAGGCAGTGATTCGCGCAATAACTTACTGACATGAGTGGCAATGATTGTCGCATTATCGACGACTGAATAACCTAAGTTAAGTGCTTTGGCCTTTAACTCTGGTGCAATCCAAATGGCATCCATTTGGTAAGCGGGTTCCTTGGTTAAAATCCCATCAATTTTACCGTAAACAGGACCACTTTTTATTGCTAACAGCAGATCAGGTTCTAATTCGGCGATAGCCACTTGAGTGCCCATAAAGTTAATTTGGTATGCATGTGGTGCCAAGGCTAAATTGTCGCGCACTCTCACTTCCGATAGCAGAAATCCGATTTGTTCTGAAAGGGTACGTCTGATCCCTGTTAGGCGTTTTTGTAATTCTGCTCCTTTGGTTTTTTCGACTAGATGAACCAATCTATAGCCTAATCGTACTTCGATGATGTCGGTAAAAGGCAGGGATTCCCAGCTTGGCGCTGAAGGTTCTGTCAGGCTGGTTTCTATGAGTTCTTCAGTTTTCTCTTCAGTAAAGGAGGCCTTATTCTGGTTTTGTTTCCACGCCGCAAAGCCTAGTAGTATTGCAAAAGATAAAAATACCAGTGCTGGCATTCCCGGGGTGATACCGAGAATCGCCATCACAATGGCTGCAGTGGCTAAGGTTCTAGGGTTAGCCAGTAACTGTCGACTCAATTGGGTCGGCATTTCTTCTGCATCGGATACCCTAGTCACAATAATTGCGGCAGCAGTGGCGAGTAGTAATGATGGAATTTGTGCAACTAGGCCATCACCAATGGTTAATAACGCATAGGTTTTAAAGGCTTCTGTTGTACTCAGATCATGCATAAAGATGCCTATGCTGATCCCACCAATAATGTTGATGGCTAAGATCAAGAGTCCTGCGATGGCATCTCCTCTCACAAATTTTGAGGCCCCATCCATGGAACCATAAAAGTCTGCTTCTCTGGCGACATCTTGGCGACGTAGGCTGGCTTGTTCATGTGTGAGTGTGCCGGCATTGAGATCGGCATCGATTGCCATTTGCTTACCCGGTAGGGCATCCAATGTAAATCGCGCCGATACCTCAGAGATCCGCTCTCCACCCTTAGTGATTACAACAAAGTTAATAATCATTAGAATTAAGAAGATAACAGCACCGACGACATAGTTTCCGCCAATAACGACTTCACCGAAGGCTTGGATCACTTTACCCGCAGCATCGCCTCCTTCATGACCTTCAATGAGTACTACGCGCGTCGATGCAACGTTTAAGGTCAAACGCATTAAGGTCGCAAGGAGCAATAAGGTTGGGAATACAGAAAACTCTAACGGTCGCCTGATCGAGACGCTCACCAGCAGCACCATGACGGCAAGGACGATGTTAAATGTAAACAAAATGTCCAGTAGCCATGCAGGCAGCGGTAAAATCACCATCGCCAGAATAGCGAGCAGCATGACTGGAATGCCGATATAGCTGTAATTTCCTGAAAAGGTGCGAGAAAGCCAATTCATAGGTTAAGCAATCCTTTAATCGTGACGTAAATTAGGGGGAATAAAAAAATGTGGTAAAGGCTCAGGTTTCTGCTGTAAGCCCTTACGAGATGCTTTTATTTGCATGACATAACTTAATACGTGCGCTATGGCGATAAAAAGGGCACTGGGTATTTGTTGATCGACTTGCGTTGAATGATAAATAGCCCGCGTGAGCGGTGGGATATCAATAATTTCAATATCATGTTTTTTAGCGAGTTCTCGCATATAGAGGGCGAGTTCTTCGGTGCCTTTAGTGATGACGTAAGGCGCATCCGCTAAGTCAGGATTGTATTTTAATGCCACGGCATAGTGAGTAGGATTAACCAAGAGAACATCCGCTTTTGGAATGGTGGTATCTGCCCGAGAGCGAGCCATTCGTTGCTGTATTTGGCGGATTTTAGCTTTAATCTCTGGCTTACCTTCTTGCTGGGTATGCTCGTCTTTTACTTCTTGACGTGACATACGTAATTCTTTGCTGTTATGCCAATATTGGTAAGGCACATCAATAAAGGCGATCACGAGCAGCCCAGTACCAAGATAAAACATGCCTTGCGACAGTAGATTGATGCCATCACGAACCGCTTCATCAATAGGGCGTTGATTGTAGCTAAGTAGTTCTTGTAAGTGACCATTTAAGAAAACCAACATAATTCCGATCAGTAACACAATCTTTAGGCATGACTTGAGTAACTCAACAAGAGATTGAGCGGAAAATATTCTTCCGACACCGGCAAGAGGATCGATTCGACTGTATTTAAAATTAGCATTTCCAAAATTAAATATTGGCCCCCCAGGCAAGGCTCCTGCAACTGCGGCCAACAGAGCAACCATGATGAATAGTGGGCCTAAGATGCTTAGCATTTCGACTAGGCTAGCGCCAAGATGGCGCATCATGATGTCTGGTTGATCTAACTCTGCCCGCGTGAGCAGCATATTGTATTTAGCTAATCCACTGACTCTCGTCGCAAACCAATCCGCATTACTGGTCAGCATGGCAGAGCAACCAACGACCAGTGCTGCGGAGGCAAGATCTTTAGAGCGTGGAACTTGGCCTTCTTCTCTCGCTTTACGCTTTTTCTGCGGTGTAGCTTCTTCTGTTTTATCTTGTTGGGGCGTTTTACTCATGAGATCCCTCCGATAAATTGGTACATGGCAGTTAATGCGTCTAAGCACAGATCACTGTAACGAGTTGGAATGCCGCTTAACGAAAGGAAGACGCAAATCAAGCCCATCAACAAGGTCATGGGAAACCCGAGCGAGAAGATGTTTAATGACGGCGCAGCGCGGCTTAATACACCAAAAGTGATGTTAACCATTAACATGGCGAGTACTGCGGGTATGGCGAGCATCAGCGATGCAGCAAATAGCCAGCCCATTCGACTAACCAATCCCATTAGCGGTAAGTCAAAAATCCCATTTCCAATTGGCCATAAACGAAAGCTATCAACAATGATGTTGAGCCCGACTAAATGACCGTCAAGAGCCAGAAAAATCAATGTACCAAAGATTTGTAACCATTCACTGAGAATGGGGTTGGTGTCGCCATTAGCGGGATCGTTCATCACTGCCATCGCTAGACCCATCTGCATCGACATAATAGTGCCAAGCATGGTCATCACATGGATTAAAATGGTTAAAAATAGCGCGAGCATAAATCCAATGAGTAGTTGCTCTATGGCTAAAAACAATGATCCAAGCGAGAGCGCATCGACAGCGGGAACGGGGGGCAGCATAGGTGCAATAAGTGCTGCAATACTTAAGGCAAGAAAAATTCTTACTGTTGCAGGCACATAGGAATTACCTAACAAGGGCATTATCATAAATGCCCCCATGATCCGGCAGAATGGCCACCAAAGGCTGCCGATTAACATGCTGAGTTCGGTTGAGGTGAGGGAAAGCATATCAACCGATAATATGAGGAATATTCATAAACAGCCTGTCAAATAAATCACTTAGCTGTTGTATGAGCCAATGGCCTGAAAACAGAACCATAAGTAGAGTAATGATAAGCCTTGGCAGAAAACTCAAGGTTTGTTCATTGACCTGTGTCGCAGCCTGAAATACCGCAACGATTAAGCCTAGAATGAGTCCCGGTGTCACCAACACAGAAACCATGATGATGACGAGAAACATTGAGTCAGCAAAGAGCGAGGTCAGTTCATTGATGTCCATCTAGCTACCCAAAACTTGCGGTTAAGGTGCTTACCGTCATAGCCCAACCATCGACTAATACAAAAACCATCAGTTTAAATGGGAGAGAAATAATTAACGGTGACAACATCATCATCCCCATAGACATGAGGACACTTGCGACAACCAAGTCGATAACTAAGAAAGGTAAGAAAAGTAAGAAGCCAATTTGGAAAGCTGTTTTGAGTTCACTCAGTACAAATGCGGGCATAAGGACAAAAAAGGGGACTTCCTCTGCTGCTTTCATGTGTGTGGGTTCGTTAGCTATTTTCAGCATTTGCTCAAGATCAGTTTCTCTTGTCTGCGCCAGCATAAATCGAGTTAAAGGGATTTTGGCTATTGAGACAGCCTCCATCAATTCGATCTTACCTTGGTCATAGGGCAAATAAGCTTCCTTATAAATTTTGTCTCCCACTGGGCGCATAATAAAGATAGTGAGTACTAATGCTATCCCAACAAGCACTCGGTTAGGGGGACTTTGTTGTAGTCCGAGAGCTTGTCGGAGAATTGCTAATACAATGATAATACGAGTAAAACTGGTTAGCATCATCAGCATGATGGGCAGGAAACTAATGGCCGTCATGAGCGCTAAAATTTCGAGTTTAATGTTAACTGCTTGACTGTCTTGAGCGCTATCCAGTGTGAATAAGGTCAGTCCTTCCGATGCGAGGGCTTGGGGAGCAAACAATAGAATCGCCAGTAACAATACCCGAACTATCATTCGTTACTTGTCCCATCGAGAGTAATGCTCTCTATTTCCAGCAAACGTACGCCATATCTGCCAGCCACTTCTACGACTTCGCCTCTTCCTAATAGTGCTCCATTTACTCTGATATCCAGCGGTTCACCCACCATACGGTCGAGTGCGATAACATCACCTTCTCCCATACGATTTAGTTCGCCTAAAGACATTTCAGCACTGGCCAGTTCGAGAGTAACTTGAACAGGAAGTTGTTGAAAAAAATTATTATTTTTCAATTTACGGTTATGGGTGTCCGGCTTTGAAAATGCTCTCTCAGAGAAAATATCGTCCTCTAATAGAAAATCATCATCCGATAAAATAGATTGTTCAGCCAATGTCATGCTCCTCATGCTGATAAATATCTTGGGTCAATTTCGCTACCATCTGTCCTTCATGACTATGCACAGAGGCATGAAATAGCGGTGTGTTTCCGATTGATAACAAGGTTTTTGGATAGAGATTAATAGGTAAAATATCCCCAGTTTTTAATTGGCTGAGTGATTGCACCGGGATGCTATGTTGCCCTAATGTCAGCTGCATTTTTATGGGGAGACTTTTTAGCCAGACGGCTAGTTTTGCGGGTAAATCCGCAGATACTTCAGATTTCTTAGGCTGTTCGGCCAGATGCCCCAGTAAATGCTCAGTTAAGCAAAAGAGCATTGGAGGGGTTAGTGGGCCATTGGTAAAATTGAACGACCATACTGCCGATACTGCGAGTGGCATATGGCCTTTTATGAGCTCAACTTCAAGATTATTGGTTTCGATCGTGCTATTAGGTAGCTCCTCCATTACGGAAAGTAGCAACTTTTTGGCTAACCTAAATTCAGATTGGCTGGGGTTTCTCAAAGGAGAACTTAATGGTGTTGAGGTATTACCGTAATAATTACTCGCCAATTGATCGAGCGTACAGCGATCAATTCTCCAATAACCGAGGGTATTTTGATGATGTTTTAATACAAACCATGAATAGCAATGTTCTGGAACGACAGGTGTTCTAGGTTCTGTTAACGTTGACCCCGAAACAGCGGGATGACCCTGTCTTAGTAGCGGAGATAGGATATTATTTATGGCATCGATAAGTGGACGATGTAGCTTTTCTAGCTGTTGTAATAATCGCGTTCTCGCTAGCTTTTCTTGAACTAGCATAATAGGTCTAATTATTTCATTGGAATTTGATTTTATAAGCCTAGCTTTCGCCGTCGTCTTCATTGTTCTTCCTATTAAACGTGTTTTTACTACTAGAATGCTGCTTGGCTACCTCCGTGATTCAGTTGGCGCATAAAAAACATACACAAACAGAGTGCCTAAATATTTATTTCTTTATCGTTAAGGATTAATGAATTTCTTAAAACAGTTAAGCGTTGAACTTTAGGTTCGACTCTGTTTTAAACGACGAGGATGATAAGTTAATAAGGCTTAAGTATTCAATAATAATTATAATAAATGCTGAAATATATGTGAATAGAATTGTAGGGTAAAGTTGGTTGTGAACAAAATGTTTGTTTTGGGATTGTGTAAGAAGATATTAATGCTTTAGGTTTTGCATTTTCGCGTCAATAAAAAGGCGGTTAGATATTATTTTGACATTTGTCGATATTTTGGCGGGCAATATTTATGTCAGCATTTACATATTGATTATTAATGATGATATTGTGTTGCAAATCTGTTTGTCTTTGATTTTCATTGTTTTTTGTGCGATATAGTTTGTGGTTTATTTAATATAAAACATTGGTGGTTAAATTTTGTCACTATTTTAAAAGTATCGATGGTGCATTTTTATCATTGTCATATATTATTTTACAAATATATTTGGTATAAGTCAGTCCTAAGTTATATGCATCACTTTTTTGCGGTTTTTCTTTTAGACCTTTCATGGTTGGTAGCAATTGATTCATATAATTCGGTGATACCTTAAACTTTGTTGCTGGTCACATTTCTTATCGATGATTGCACTAGAACACGTTTTAACCTTATTTAGTTGAGGGCATATCCTTAGCCATTGTCAATGTGGATACTCATTGTGTGTAGTTCTCTATCGCTGGCTTTGATATTACATGCGGAAATATATCTTCCGCATTTCGCTTCCGCATTTGTTTTTACTGTTCTTAATGGCTTGAGTTATTTATTGCTCATTCATCTAGATGGATAAGTAAGTAGTAATAGATTTTATATACACTCAAACACAAAGACTTATAGGTCTAAATTAAGGTGTTATTTAATGTACTGTAAACGAAAGGGAGTTAGTGAGTGGGTGGCCTAAGTATACGGATTGAAGGGTTAAACATATCTGCGGAACTTGCATGCAAAATAACACATGAGGATTTTTATCTGTGGAGTGATGCAATGGAATTACCTTGGCTCACTATCGTTAACTTATCGGATTGTAGTCCTTGTGATGTGAAGTCCTATCTTGCCCGTTTTCCTGGCCGTAATATCGTCGCGTTATTAGCACCAGAGCAAGGTGAGTTGGCAGCCGCAGCAATGCGAGCTGGCGTACAGGATTATCTATTAATTCCCGTAGAAACTGAGCAGTTACTTGCCTCAATTCAACGATTACACCGTTTAGAGTTACCTGATTCTAGTTTGGTTGTCGCGGCTTCTGTTAGTCGACAATTGTTGATGTTGGCCCATCGCGCCGCAACCACTGAGGCCAGTGTTTTATTATTGGGTGAAAGTGGTACTGGTAAAGAACCGCTTGCTCGTTATATTCATCGCCACTCCTCCCGTTCACATAAGCCTTTCGTTGCGATTAACTGCGCTGCCATCCCTGAAAGTATTCTAGAGTCCGTTCTCTTTGGGCATGTCAAAGGTGCCTTCACTGGTGCCATTTGTGATAAGGCAGGAAAATTTGAGCAGGCCAATGGCGGTACTTTATTACTCGATGAAATTGGTGAAATGCCCTTGCCGTTACAGGCGAAGTTACTTCGGGTGCTACAGGAGCGTGAAGTCGAAAGACTTGGTGGCCAGCATGTTATACCACTGGATATCAGAGTCATTGCCTCTACCAATCGCGACTTAAGACAAGCCGTGGAGTTTGGACATTTTAGGGAGGATTTGTTCTATCGATTAGATGTTTTACCTCTGAAAATTAAGCCTTTAAGAGAACGAAAGGCTGACATCCTGCCTCTCGCTGAACATTTCTTAAATTTATATGGCCAATCTGATTGCTCAAGTCGCTGTTATTTCAGTGAGCACGCAAGGCAAGTGCTCGTGACCTATGATTGGCCCGGAAATGTAAGAGAGCTAGAAAATTGTATTCAACGTGCATTAGTGATGCGTAGAGGCCAGGCGATTCAAGTTGCGGAACTCGGGTTAAACATTCAAGAAGAGATGCTTGAGTTGGAGCCTTTAGGCGCCTCAGATGGGCTTAAAGCGTCAAAACAGCAGGCTGAGTTTCAATATATTATTGATGTACTTAAACGTTTTAATGGGCAACGCACGTTAAGTGCTGAGGCGCTAGGGATGACGACTAGAGCCTTAAGATATCGCCTCGTACAAATGCGAGAAGCGGGTATTGATATTGAAATGTTATTAGAGCAAGCGGGTCGAGCAGCTTAGAGCAATCAAAAAGTAATAGGAATGGAATATGTCTAATGGAGCGATTGTTAGCTCAAATATGTTAATGGAAACCTTAAACATTCATCGTGAAGTGGCTAAAGGGGCGATCAACATCACTTCAAACCCTGCCGATAATGGTATGGCTTATGGGTCATTCACTGACTTGATTAAGAGTAAAGTTTCTGCCGTTAACCAAGATCAGAACCAATCCTCTATGGCGATGGCTGCTGTCGATAGTGGAAAAAGCGATGATCTCGTCGGTGCTATGGTGGCTTCGCAAAAAGCCAGTTTGTCATTTGCGACTATGCTCCAAATTCGTAATCGTCTTGTGCAAGCATTTGACGATGTAATGAAGATGCCTATTTAAGGAATTGTGTGAATGTCTACCACTTTTGTTCAATCAGGTCAGGATATTACCGGGACTGAATCTTCGTCAGGATTCATTGCTGGCATGACCCAAAAATGGCATCGTTTTAACCGTGGTGATCGTCAAGTTATCGCCTTAGCTTTACTTGCGGTGGTTGTCGCCAGTGTCATAGTGTTGATGTTATGGACTGCTACTGCAGGGTATCGACCTTTATATGGCAGCCAAGAAAATGTCGATACCTCTCAAGTGTTAAATGTCTTGGATGCAGAAGGCATTGATTATCGCCTCGAGGCAAATACTGGGGCAGTCCTCGTTGCAGAAGAGCAAGTCGGTAATGCGCGTATGCTTTTGGCCGCAAAAGGGGTAAAAGCGAAAGTACCTTCGGGTATGGAGGCACTCGACAATACCGCGCTCGGTACGAGCCAATTTATGGAACAAGCTAAGTATCGCCATAGTTTAGAAGGTGAATTAGCTCGCACTATCATGTCGTTAAAGTCGGTCCGTGCCGCAAGAGTTCATTTGGCGATACCTAAACAAACTTTGTTTATCCGTCAGGAGCCTGAACTGCCGACGGCTTCCGTCATGCTGCAGCTAGACCCGAATACTCGACTCTCTGAAACACAAGTTGAGGCTATTGTTAATTTGGTTGCTGGCAGTGTGACTGGACTAACGGCCAGTAATATCAAAGTTGTCGATCAAGATGGTCGATATTTAAGTGAGAACATTTCAGGCAATCAAGACCTTAGCCAGTCTAGAAACAAGCAGTTACAGTACACGCGTGAACTTGAGAATAGCTTAGTGGCTAATGCCGCCTCTATGCTCGAGCCTGTGCTTGGTCAAGATAATTTCCAAGTGCGGGTGACTGCAAAAGTAAACTTCAATCAGGTGGAAGAAACTAAGGAGTCACTCGATCCGCAAAATGTCGTGACTCAAGAGCGTACGAGTGTCGATGATTCAAGTAATAGTATTGCCGCGGGAATTCCCGGAGCTTTAAGTAATAAGCCACCCCAAGCAGGCAAAGAGGCGACGAATGATAAGACCCGTAATTTGAAGCAGGAAGAAAGTCGTCAATATGACGTTGGTCGTTCTGTGCGTCATGTTCGTTATCAACAAATGCAGCTCGAAAACCTCTCAGTTTCAGTGCTTATTAATAGTGCTACGGGTCAAGGAGCATTTAATGAAGAGGCTCAACTGGTTAAGTTTGGCAATATGGTCAAGGATGCCATCGGCTTTTCGGCGGCGAGAGGTGACAGTTTTACCATCAATGCCTTTGAGTTTACCCCAACTGTTACAGCGGAATTTACGCCGTCACCTTGGTGGCAATCAGAAAATTACCAAGCTTATTTACGCTACATCATAGGCGGCATCCTTGGCTTTGGACTTATTTTGTTCGTATTAAGGCCGCTGGTTAAGCACTTGACCCGAACCGCTCAAATTACTGCGCCTAGAATTGAGCCCGTTGCATTAAGTGCCGCTTCCGCTGCTGCACTCGATGGGCATTCCGCCGAAACTTTACCAAATCAAGCACATCAGTTACCGAGTGCCGACTGGCTAGGCAGTCAAGGTTTACCCGAGCCCGGCTCACCTTTGACCGTTAAAATGGAGCATTTAGCCTTGCTCGCAAACAAAGAACCCGCGCGTGTTGCAGAAGTGATAGCTCATTGGATAGGCGATAAAGACGGTGAATAATTCAATCGAAATTAAGATGGACAATTACGCCCAAGCGGCCATGTTATTACTGAGTATGGGAGAAGAAGGTGCTGCCATGGTCATGGCGCATTTGGATCGTAACGATGTGCAACACTTAAGCCATAAAATGGCGCGGTTATCGAGTATTACCCAGCAAGAAGCCGAGGCAGTACTCAGCCGTTTTTTCCAACGCTATAAAGAACAATCGGGTATCGCCAGAGCCTCACGGTCCTATTTACAAAAGACACTCGATATCGCTTTGGGAGACAGAGTCTCTAAAAGTCTTATCGATAGTATTTATGGTGATGAGATTAAAGTGCTCGTTAAGCGTCTCGAATGGGTTGACCCCCAATTACTTGCCCGTGAAATCACCCATGAGCACTGCCAGTTGCAAGCGGTATTGTTGGGATTATTACCACCAGAAAGTGCCGCTAAAATCTTAAAAATGTTGCCTAGTGATAGCCAAGATGAGGTGCTCGTTCGTATTGCGCAACTTGGCGAATTAGACCGCAACGTTGTTGAGGAACTGCGGGAGCTGGTTGAGCGCTGCATGTTGATGGCAATGGAGAAAAGTCACACGCAAGTGGCGGGTGTCAAACAGGTTGCCGATATCCTCAATCGCTTCGAAGGCGACAGAGAACAGTTGATGGAAATGATCAAACTCCATGATAAGCAGATGGCGATTGATGTCACCGATAACATGTTTGACTTCATTATTCTTGGGCGACAAAAGCAAGAAACGTTGCAGACCTTATTAGGACAGGTACCTTCTGAAACCCTATCGTTAGCATTAAAAGGCATTGATTTTGAATTAAAAGATGCCTTGCTCAATGCCTTGCCTAAACGTATGTCGTCAGCGATTGAAACACAAATAGAAGCGTTAGGTGGTGTACCTGTTAGCCGAGCGAGTGGGGCGCGTAAAGAGATAATGGAACTGGCGAAGCAATTAATGCAAGAAGGTGAAATTGAATTGCAGCTATTTGAAGAACAGGTCGTTGTTTAATGGAAAACAAGCATTCTCGTTGGCGTCTAAATACCAATCTCGCTCGTCGTTATCGTTTTCCTGCATTACACGATGCGGTTGAATCAAATTCCGATGCGGGCAGTGATTTTCAAAGTTATCAACAAGCATTCGATGAGGGTTATGATGAAGGTGTTATTCAAGGTAAGAGTGCGGGTTATGAGGCTGGCATAGAAGAAGGACGCATTGCTGGACATGCAGCTGGTTTTCATCAAGGTCGGTTAGATGGGCAGTCAGCGGGTAGAGCATCCATCGATGAGCAGCTCAACAGTTTACTTGTACCGCTAGGTGCCTTGAGAGAACTACTCGAAGACGGTCATGCAAAGCAGGTTCGTGAACAGCAAAATTTGATCCTTGAATTAGTACGCCGAGTGTCACAACAAGTGATCCGCTGCGAGCTAACCCTGCAGCCACAACAAATTCTTAAGCTCGTTGAAGAAACCTTGAGTGCGTTGCCCGATGATCAAGCGGATATCAAAATCCATTTAGAGCCGAGTGCCGTGATTAAATTAAAAGAGCTCTCGGAAGATAAAATCCGTGGCTGGAATCTCATCGCTGATAGCAGTATTTCAGCGGGCAGTTGTCGAATTGTGAGTGATAAATCCGATGCAGATGCTTCAGTCGAGACACGACTCGATGCTTGCATGAAGCAGGTTGAAACTAAGTTGAATGAGGCTGAGATTGGAGTCTGATGTATTTCATGACGATTGGCCTCAGGTTCCAGTTGCAAGGGTTTATGGACGTCTCATTCGAGTCAATGGTCTATTGCTTGAGGCTGTTGGCTGTCAGCTTGGCATGGGTGATCGTTGCCAGATTGAAGGGCGAAATGGTCGTTTAATTGAGGCTGAAGTCGTTGGCTTTCATCGGGACGTATTGTGCCTTATGCCGATTGAGCCCACACAGGGCTTGATGCCAGGTGCCAGAGTGCTGCCTATTACGGATGAGCAAACAATTGCTATTGGTGATGGTTTGCTTGGCAGGGTGCTTGATGGACTTGGACAACCACTCGACTTACTGGGCGATTTAACCGGTGTTTCACAAGTCCCGCAATCTCACACGAGTTACAACCCTTTGCTGCGCCAACCTATTCGGCAGCCGCTAGATGTCGGTATTCGCGCCATCAATAGTTTGTTGCCTATTGGTAGAGGCCAGCGACTCGGGCTCTTTGCGGGCTCTGGTGTGGGTAAGAGTGTGTTATTAGGCATGATGACTCGTTTTACTGAAGCAGATGTCGTGGTGGTTGGCTTAATTGGTGAGCGTGGCCGTGAGGTCAGGGAGTTTATTGAAGAAACACTCGGTGAAGAAGGGCGTAAACGGGCTGTGATTATTGCAGCCCCTGCAGATACCACACCGCTGATGCGATTACGTGCAATGCGGTTATCCCACTCCATTGCCTGTGCTTTTAGAGATCAAGGTAAGCAAGTGTTGCTATTAGTCGACTCATTGACTCGTTATGCTCAGGCACAGCGTGAAATCGCCTTGAGTTTAGGTGAGCCTCCAGCAACCAAAGGCTATCCGCCCTCGGCATTTGCACAGTTACCTAGACTGGTGGAAATGGCGGGCAATGGTGAACATCCGACGGGAACGCTAACCGCGTTTTATACCGTATTGGCCGAGGGCGATGATCAGCAGGATCCCGTTGCAGATGCAGCGAGAGCCATTTTAGATGGCCATATAGTGCTAAGTCGTAAATTAGCCGAGCAAGGACATTTCCCTGCGATTGATCTTAATGCGTCTGTGAGTCGCTTAGCCATGCACATAGCGACCTCTAGTAGTATTGAACAGAGTCAGATCTTTAGACATCTTTTGAGTCGTTACAATGAGGTCAGAGACTTATTACCTTTAGGTGGCTACCAAGCGGGCCAAGATCCTGAAATGGATCTTGCTGTGCGAGTGTATCCAGAAATGGCACGATTTCTACGCCAGACTACACACAGTAAAGTCAATTTGGCTGAAAGTTTAGTGCAATTGGAACAGTTGATGGGAGTTATGGGATATGAGCCAGCGTCATCTCTCTAAGTTACGTGTTCAAGCTGAAAAGAAATTAGCGCAGCTAGGGCAAAAACGCGATGATTCCAGCCTAAGTGTCCAACTAAATCAACAACAAAATCAAGCCTTAGCCCAAATGATATTGACTTATCGTGGTGCGAAAGAGGGCTCAAATGTTTTGCTCTGGCAAAATTCCGCAAGTATGGCGCAAGTGTTAGAGCCTATGCGGGTGAAGTTAGCTCAAAAGGAGGTCTTTCTACAACAGGAACAGCTGCGTATTGATCGCCTATGGCGTAAGCAATTAGGGCGTCAGCAAGGTTTGAAGTGGCTTGAAAAACAAACACATATACAAGAACAAGCACAAGTGGCACGTCGTGAACAGGCTGTTGTTGATGATATGGCGGGTTTCTATTACAAGAATAAAGGCCAATAAGCGCTGTGTCATTACAGCTGAGAGCCACCTTTTAAACTATGTCCCATGAGCGAGGGCTTTGGTAACTCTTAATAATTCAGTTTGACTAGCGTTTGGCACCGTAATCAATTTCATGGTGTTGGCCATCTTGATTCAGGATACGGTTAATCGTTTCTTGCTGTATTACGAGTAATCTGCCGTTGGTTTCATTGGCTGTTTGGCTATCTTTCACTAAGAGCTGTAAGTTGTCCCACGACATTTTTATTTGCGGTCTTAGGTGATCAGGTAGCGCCGTGATTAAGCGTCTCATGCCACTATTGTCACTATTAAAACCTAGTGTCGCGAGATTTTCGCTTCGCTGTTTGGCTCTCAAAGCTAACTTGTTACACAGTGCAGTTTGACGCTCGTTATGGGCTAAGAGCGCATCATTATCCCTGCGTTGCATTAATTCACGTTGGTGCTTAAGCATTGATTTTAATTGACTATATCCCTCAAGATCTTGACGAATATCGCGAATTAAACTTTGAACAAGTTCGCGCTTATTTACTTGACTATTATCCATGCTGTATCAATATCTTATCTGCAATTTTATCTAAGCTCAGCTCAAAGCTGCCATTACTTAAAGCCTGACGTATAGCAGCAACTTTATCTGTGTCAACGTCGGAGATGGTATGTAACTCTTTCTGGGTTTGTTCTAACAATTGCCAGTCGTGACTAATATCTTGTCGTGTTGGCGTTGATAGATTTTCTGATTCAACGGGCTTTCTGGGCGTATTAGCGCTCTTACTCGTGCTGAACTCAGTGCTCAAGGCACTGCTAATTTTATTAATTTCCATAGATGTTCATCGTCATAAATGGCTAGATATTAGATATAGGCGACCTAAATAGGATAAATCTAAAATAAATTTTTAAATTTATCCTAAGGTGGCTTAAATGTTAAAAACGGGTTTCAACTCTCCCCTTAGCTATGGGGTAGGCGGTAATGATTTTCCCTGAACTACTATTCCTCACTCTAATGGCATCACCTTGTTTACCCGCATCCATAGCAATCCCAATCATATTGGCATAAAAGGTGGCACTGACTGCTTCAATAATCACTTCATCTCCTATGCTCACGAGTTCTGGTGCACTTAAATTGCTTGCTCTTATGGGTTTGTTTTTGATTATTTTTCTGGCAACCGCTTGCCCTAAAATGTGTTTTTCATCAGTAATAATGTCTTGATCTGACGCAGTTAAGGGCAGCATTTGCCATTGTAGATTTTCTGATGTGACAACTTCATCTCTCTTAAGCGTTTTGTTGGCAACAGGAATGTAGGCGCTGAGAGCAACCTTGGCACGAACATAGAGTGACCAGCCTTCAGAGGCACAGCTTATTTTTCGTTGGATCCGACCGAATGGTAGCCCTTTAGCAGCCTCGACTTGGAGCGCCGTGCTACACGTTTTTAGCTTGGCTGTGCTGGAAGGAATGTGCAGTGTGATTTTTTTGCTGACTTTTTTTATCTCTTGCGATTGTTGCCACTTAGCTATCTCTGCGGCTACGGAGTTTGTCATTTGCTGAGATATTTGTTCTGTCGCCGTGATCTTCCCTTTCGCGTGCACATTGAGCGGAAGTAACCCTATGCTCAGTAAGAAAGTGAGGGAAAAGAACTTTCCGTATATCAATAGCGATTTCATTTAACCAACTGTTTTATATGAATAAGTATATTGGCATGCTAATTGTAAGCTGCTCGACCATCTAAATTAATTACGCATACAGTACTAGGAGTTGAGATGGCTATCAACCTTGATAAAGCATTAGGAATACATCCTCAGACACTCGATTTTAGAGTGGAGAGAAGCAAGGTATTAGCGAGTAATTTAATCAATGCCGAAACTCCGGGGTACAAAGCGAGAGATTTGGATTTCAAAGCGGCCATGAAGCAAGTTGAAGCAGGCATGCAGATGAATCAAGAGTACAACCTCGCTTATCGCATGCCTTATCAAAATTCTGCCGATGATAATACCGTGGAACTCGGTAAGGAACAGGCAAGATATTCACAGAATGCGATGGATTATCAAACGAGTTTGACATTTTTAAACATGAAAATAGCCGGTCTAAAGTCTGCTATTGAAGGTCGTTAGGAGCCTGTATGTCATTTGGCGATATTTATCAAATAGCGGGTGCTGGCATGAATGCTCAGACCATACGTTTAAATACAGTCGCGAGTAACTTAGCTAACGCTGGAACTGCCGCCGAAAACCCTGAGTCGGCCTATCGAGCATTAAAACCCGTATTTGCGACTATTTACGATGCGACTCAACAAGGTGCGATTGGTGCTTCGATTGAAGTGAGTGACATAGTCCAAGCGGATGCCCCATTGGATATGCGTTATGAGCCGAATCATCCCTTTGCCAATGAACAAGGCTATGTTGCTTACTCTAATGTGAACACGATTGAAGAAATGGCTGACATGATGGCGGCAAGTCGTTCATTTGAAACCAGTGTTGAAATCATGAATCGTGCGCGTTCTATGCAGCAAGGTTTATTGCAACTAGGGAATAAATAGCAATGGAATTGGCTCGCTCTGGTAACAACTCGATTCAGAATCCTGCAGGTGCATTAGCGGCACCAGGGAATGATGCTGCGTCATTAAAGAATGAATTTATGACCTTAATGATCGCGCAAATCAAGAATCAAGATCCCACTAAACCGCTTAACAGTGCTGAGTATATCTCTCAATTAGCGCAGTTTTCGCAGGTCGAAAGCTTAGAGGGAATGCGGAAGAATCAATCAAGCCAAATGGTCATGATGGAAAATTTGGGCATAGTACAGTCGGCATCTTTGATTGGTAAGAATGCCATGGTGCCTGTGTCTGAGTTTCAGCTCGATGGTGAAGCGGTTGAAGGCAAAGTGTATTTAGAGAATGCAGCTGAAGGCTTAGATCTTGAAATTATCGATGCACAAGGTCAGGTCGTTAGCACTATTCAACTCGGTGCTCAGGATGTTGGTGATGTTCGGTTCTCTATCGATCCTGCTGAGCTGGGGTTGTCTGCAGGCCAATATGAAATCAAAGCTAAGGCGACACTAGGTGAAAATAGTTTAGTTGCGCCAACGTATATTAAGGCACCGATTGAGAGAATCCATTTCTCCAGTGCATCCGGCATGATGATGGCTGAAATGGGCCATGGTGTTGGGGTTGTTTCTGTGCTCAATATTTCTGAAGTTTCGTAAATTATTTTTATAGGATATTAAGATGTCATTTAACATAGCTTTAAGTGGTTTACAGGCGACGACTCAAGACCTCAACACTATCAGTAATAACATTGCTAACGCATCAACGAGTGGGTTTCGCGGTGGCCGTAGTGAATTTGCATCCATTTATAATGGTAGTCAGGCGGGTGGCGTTGGCGTGATGTCAACGAGCCAAAACTTCTCTAAAGGTGGCAGCTTAACTTATACCGGTCGTCAGCTTGATATGGGGATCCAAGGCGAAGGCTTTTTTGTTCTCAAGGGGAATGATGGCGGCGCCATGTATGCTAGAGCAGGGATGTTCCATAAGGACAATCAAGGCTTTATAACCGATCCAGTCGGTAATCGTTTACAGGGATATTCTGTGAATGCGACGGGAAGATTGCAAACTGGTAATGCGGGTGATTTACAGGTACAAACGGCTTCTTTAGCGGCCAAAGCCACAACGAATGTCAGCATGGTTTCAAATCTCGATGCGAGAGTCGATGTTATTCCTCCAGCTGTCCCAGCCGTGCCATTTGATCCTAAAAATATTGATAGTTATCACTCTATTGGTACCACCAGTGTCTACGACTCTTTGGGTACAGAGCATGTGGTGACTCAGTATTATGTAAAAACAGCGCCGAATGAGTGGACGGTTAATTACACTCTGGATGGGACTCTTCTGCCAGACCAAACAACATTAAAATTTGATTCAAAAGGCATTTTAGATCCAACTACAACAAAGGATACCTTCGACCTTACATTGGGTAATGGGGCATCACCGCTTAAATTTGATATCAATTTTGATAAAAGCACTCAGTATGCCGCCAAATATAACAACTCCAGCTTATCTCAAGACGGTTACACCTCGGGTGAATTGAAAGGTGTGCGTCTGGATGACAATGGTATGTTGTATGGCACTTATACTAACGGCCAAGATCAATTACAGGGTCAGGTCGTCCTCGCAAACTTTAGCAATCCCAACGGTTTATCGGCCGTGAGTAACAATGCTTGGGTGGCTACAAATACCGCTGGGCAAGCGATTATGGGGGCGCCATCTACAGGAACTATGGGCACTGTAACGGGGGGGTATTTAGAGGGCTCGAATGTGGATACGACCGCTGAAATGGTTAACCTCATGTCGGCACAACGTAATTATCAATCTAACGCCAAAGTTCTTGATGTGAACTCGACTATGCAACAAGCATTACTTAATGCCATTTAAGAAGAGACACTGACATGGAGAAGATGCTTTATACCGCCGCCAGTGGTGCAGTTCGTATTCTTGAGGCGCAAAGTATTCGCGCGAATAACTTGGCTAACGCTGAAACTGCAGGATTTAAAGCCGACCTTGAGCGCGTTAATGCCGTGCCTTTAGCTGTTCAAGGTAATAGTTTGAACACAAGGGTTATGGCACAGACTGAGAGTAGTGGTTTTAGCCAGCAAAGTGGGGTGATCAATCCTACGGGCCGTTCATTGGATTTAGCGATCCGCGATCGAGGCTTGTTCAGTGTGGCTGTTGACGGTGTTGAAGCATACACCCGTTCAGGTGCAATTGAGACCAATGCCGAGGGGCAACTGACTATCGATGGCCGACCTGTATTAGGCGTTGATGGGCCGATAGCGTTGCCTGAGCATAAAGATGTCTTTGTGGGTGAAGACGGCACAGTCAGTGTTTTACCCTCCGAAGGCGGGATCATTGAGGAAGTGGGCCGATTAAAGCTAGTGAATCCTGACTTTGCCTTAATGCAAAAGGGGCAAGATGGATTGCTCTATCGTCGTGATGGTCAAGCAGTGCCACAAGATGAAGGTGTGTTAGTGGATAGTGGCTTCCTTGAGTCGAGTAACGTGCAGGCCGTGTCAGAGCTTATTGCATCTATGGATTTGAGTCGTCAATTTGAGATTCAAGTTAAGTTAATGAAAAGTGCAGAAAAGCTGGCCGAGGCTGGTAATCGTCTGCTGGGCAATGTTTAAGGATTATTGGTATGCAATCAGCGTTATGGGTAAGTAAAACCGGCCTAACAGCACAAGATACGAAAATGACTGCGATTGCCAACAACTTGGCAAACGTGAATACCACTGGTTTTAAGCGTGACCGTGTTGCGTTTAATGATCTGTTTTATCAGGTTCAACGTCAGCCAGGTGGACAGGTTGATGCACTGAATAATCTGCCATCGGGTCTGCAATTAGGTGCAGGAACGAGAGTCGTTGGTACTCAAAAAATATTCACTACTGGGGATATGCAAAATACCAGTCAGCAGTTGGATTTAGCGATCGAAGGTCATGGTTTTTTCCAAGTAGAAGAGCCAAATGGCGATCTTGCTTATACCCGTGACGGTCAGTTTTATCGCAGCAGCGAAGGCATGATGGTCACGTCACAAGGTTTACCTTTAGTGCCCAATATCGTGATCCCTGAAGATGCGCTAACCGTTACCATTGCTAACGATGGTGTAGTCACAGCGAAAATGGCGGGTGAAGCTGAACCTCAAGATTTAGGTCAAATCACGCTTGTTAACTTTACTAATCCAGCAGGGTTAGAAGCTCGAGGTGACAACCTTTACCGTGAAACTGCTGCATCGGGTGTGGCGGTTGAAGGTGTGGCGGGTGATCAAGCTTTAGGTGCTTTAAGACAGGGTGCGCTAGAGGGCGCAAACGTCAACGTGGTGGAAGAAATGGTCGAAATGATTTCCACGCAGAGAGCATATGAGATGAATGCCAAAGTTGTGTCAGCCTCAGACGATATGCTCAAGTTCCTCAATCAATCGGTTTAGAGAGGCAATCATGCGTTGGTTATGGTTTTTATGGTTTGCACTGTTATCGGGTTGTATGTCGCATATTCCAGATAAGGAGACTAAACCTGGCACTAAAGAGTGGGCACCGCCTGAGATTGACTACAGCCTGCCAGATGCAAAGGATGGCAGTCTTTATCGTCCCGGTTTCATGTTGACGCTTTTTAAGGATAAACGTGCTTTCCGTGAGGGCGATATTTTAACCGTCGCGTTAGATGAAAAAACCTATTCGAGTAAGAAAGCGGATACCAAGACCAACAAAGAACAAGATATGGGTATGGGACTTGCGGGCAATATTGGTGATAAAACGGCCAATGCTGACGGTAAAACCTCTTTTTCGAGAGGGTTTAATGGTGCAGGCTCAAGTACACAGCAAAACCAGTTATCAGGTTCAATCACTGTAACTGTTTCTAAGGTTTTACCTAATGGTACCTTGTTGATACGTGGTGAAAAATGGCTGCGATTGAATCAGGGCGATGAGTATTTACGCTTACTTGGCATTATACGTGCTGATGATATAGGTAATGACAATACGATATCGTCGCAACGCATTGCCGATGCTCGAATTATTTATGGTGGTCAAGGTGCCATTGCCGACAGTAATGCTATGGGATGGGCTTCTCGCTATTTCAATAGTCCATGGTTCCCGCTCTAGCAAAGGATATTTTGATGCTTCGTTGTTTATTATTGCTACTTTTGACTACTGGTACATTGCAAGCAGAAGAGCAAAGCCGTTACTTGATGGATATTGTCGATGTGCAAGGTCTGCGTGATAACCAACTCGTGGGTTATGGCTTAGTCGTCGGATTAAATGGGACGGGTGACCGCTCTCAAGTTAAATTTACCAGTCAATCTGTCGTCAATATGCTTAAGCAGTTTGGTGTACAGATTGATGATAAAACCGATCCTAAGTTAAAGAACGTCGCCGCCGTTGCTGTGCATGCGACTATTACTTCTCTGGCGAGCCCAGGACAATCCTTAGATGTGACGGTTTCATCCCTTGGTGATGCAAAAAGTCTTCAGGGCGGAACCTTATTAATGACTCCTCTTAGGGCTGTCGATGGTGAGGTTTACGCGGTAGCGCAGGGCAACTTAGTTGTTGGCGGTATTTCTGCCGCCGGTCGTAATGGATCATCTGTGACTGTGAATGTGCCAACTGTTGGCACTATCCCCAATGGTGCCTTACTTGAGGCACCAATCAAAAGTAACTTTAGTGATAATGAAGACATCATATTAAACCTTAAGGATCCCAACTTTAAAACCGCCCGAAATATCGAACGGGCTGTTAATGAACTATTTGGACCCGATGTTGCACGTGCGCAAGATCATGCCAAGGTTCTGATACACGCGCCTAAGTCGAATCGAGAGCGTGTGACTTTTATGTCAATGCTTGAAGAACTCAAGATTGACCAAGGCCGACGTTCACCTCGAATCGTGTTTAATAGTCGTACAGGCACAGTGGTATTAGGGGGAGATGTTGTGGTTCGTAAAGCCGCTGTGAGCCATGGCAATCTTACAGTGACTATTGTTGAACGGGAAAACGTGAGCCAGCCTAATGGCGCTTATCTTGGTAATGCCGCAGGGGAAACCGTGGTGACGAATGATAGCCAAGTATTGGTCGAACAAGGTAACAAACGTATGTTTGTTTGGCCCGAGGGCACAGCAATTGAAGAAATCGTGCGTGCCGTAAATAGCTTAGGTGCGACACCAATGGACTTGATGGCAATTCTAGAAGCTTTGGCGGAAGCGGGCTCTTTAGAAGCTGATTTGGTGGTGATTTAATGAAAATTGAAAATACGGGCGGTTACTTAAATAAGCTGAATGCTGATGATTTGATTAAGGCGAATGGCGAGCAAGGTGCACTTAAATTAGTCAGTCAACAATTTGAGGCGCAGTTCCTGCAAACGGTACTTAAGCAAATGCGCTCAGCCACCGACGCTATGGCCGATGAAGATAATCCTTTAACTTCCAAAAGCAATAATGGTCTGTATCAAGATTTACATGATGCGGAATTGGCAAGTCGTTTAAGCCAAGTCAATGGTATGGGCTTGGCTGACGTGATGACCAAGCAGCTATCACGTTCATTTCAGTCTGAGAAAGATCCGGTCGCCTTTGATCCTCAACAGATGACAACAACAGCGATGCAGCCTGCACTTATTATGCGGCCCGTTGTGAAGGATTTTAAATGAGCATGTTGAACATTGGTAAGTCTGGCTTATTGGCAAGCATGGCCGCATTGAATGCAACCTCAAATAACGTTGCTAATGCTATGGTTGCAGGCTATTCACGTCAGCAGGTGATGTTAAGTTCGGTTGGTGGCGGTGCTTATGGCTCCGGTGCGGGCGTGTTTGTTGATGGTGTTAGACGGATCTCTGATCAATACGAAGTCGCGCAGTTATGGCAAACCACGAGTGCTGTTGGTTTTTCTAAAGTGCAAAGTAGTTATTTGCGTCAGGCTGAACAAGTATTTGGTGCCGAAGGGAATAATATCTCCAAAGGCCTAGATCAATTATTCGCAGCCCTCAATTCATCTATGGAACAACCTAATCTCATTGCCTACCGACAAGGTGTACTTAATGAGGCTAAAGCCGTTGCCCAAAGAGTGAATGCAATCAACGACAATATTGATTCGCAACGTAATCAGATCAATGGACAGCTTGGTTCATCCGTAAAAGAGATCAACTCACAACTAAATATTATTGCCAGTTTCAACCGCGACATTCAGGCGGCGAGTGTGACAGGAACTATTCCCCCTGCACTGCAAGATAGTCGAGATGCTGCAATTGATGACTTAGCTGCGATTTTAGATATTCGGGTTGTTGAAGATAGCCAAGGCATGGTCAATATCTCGCTGGCCCGAGGTGAGCCGCTATTGACGGGAAATACTGCTGCTAAGTTAACGAGTAATCCCGATCCTACCAATCCTAAGAACGATTTGGTGACTATCCAATTTGGTGCTAGCCAGTTTAATGTTGATGAAACCGCTGGTGGCAGTTTAGGTGCCTTGCTTACGTACCGTGATGTGCAGCTTGCGGATTCGCAACAGTACATAGATGAATTAGCGGTCATGTTAGCGACTGAGTTTAATTCTATTCTTGCTTCAGGCACTGACTTAAATGGTGCGACACCGTCACAGGATTTATTTACTTATCAAGCTAATAACCCAGGAGGAAGCTTATCTCTAACGGCAGGTTTTACGCCTGATAAACTTGCCTTTGGTAAAGATGGCACCCAAGGCGATAACGCAAATTTAAAAGCTTTAGTACAGCTAGCGAATAAAGAGCTGAGCTTTACTAGCCTTGGCAGTAATACAAGCTTAGCGGAATCCTTTTCCAGCAAGGTTGGCCAGTTAGGTTCTGCTTCTCGTCAAGCGATTTCATTTGCTAAAACCAGTGTAGATTTGCAAAAAGATGCGCAGTCCCAATGGGCGAGTACCAGTGGTGTAAATCCCGATGAAGAAGGGATTAATTTGATCATCTATCAGCAGTCATATATGGCAAATGCGAAGGTGATTTCCACCGCAGATCAACTGTTTCAAACTATGCTTAGTAGCTTTTAAGGACTTTATTCATGCGTGTAACAATGCAAAATTTATACACTAACAATTTAAACAGTTTGCAGAACACGACCTATGATGTGGCACGTTTGAATCAAATGCTCTCTAAAGGTGTTTCAATACTATCGCCTTCGGATGATCCTATTGGTGTTGTTCGGGTAATGGATAACCAACGCGATTTAGCACTAGTACAGCAATACATTAAAAATATCGATTCCTTAAGTACCAATATGAGCCGTGCTGAAACCTATTTATCCAGCATGGTTGAGACGCAGCAGCGGATGAAGGAAATCAGTATCGCCACTAATAGCTCAAATCTCTCGAAAGAGGATAGAGCATCCTATGCTTCTGAAATGGAAGAACTCTTAAAGGGATTAGTGGATAATATTAACGCCACTGATGAGTCGGGTAATTACCTGTTTTCGGGTAACGCGATTGAGAAAGCTGCGGTAGTGAAGGATGCAACTGGGCGATATGTCTATCAAGGCGATGCTAGCGAGAGAACGGTGCAAACCTCTAACTCGTCATGGACTACAGCTAATGTCACCGCCGAAAAGGTTTTATTCTCCAATGCTGGTCAAGATATTTTAAATCAAACAATGGACTATATTAACGTACTAAAGGACCCAAGCTTATCACCAAGCGATGCCGCTTTTAGTGCGGCAGCTAATGGAATACAGACAGCGTTAAGCGAAACCTTAGATAGCATAGGTGCGGCGATTACTGATTTTGGTGGCAAGCAAAATAATCTCGCGTTAGTCAAAAGCTCCCATGAAGAGATGGTGTTGTTTAGTAAGCAAGTGATAGGTGAAACGCAGGAGCTTGATTATGCCGCTGCGACTGCCGAGTTCAATGTTAAATTGACCGCATTAAAAATTACCCAGCAAACTTTTGTACAGATAAGCCAACTGTCCCTTTTCAATCATATGTAGGTAATGAGTTAAATGATCAAAGGGATAGGTGAGTCACTTAGTCAGTTACGTCAAAGTCAGACGGTAACGTCTCATTATGTTGCTCCGATATCAGGTGTGCCCCGCAGTGCACCGAAAGCGAGGCCCATACCTAAGCATAGATTGGAAGCCTATGGACGTTGGGCTAAGGTGACTCAAGAGCAACATAATATTAGTGCATCGCAAGTGGTGTTACAGAGCTTGATTTCTGCCAAGAGTATCCTAGGTCAACTGAACAAACAGCTACAAACCTGCTTGTTCAGTAAAAACACAGTTGTTGAAGATGCATTACATAAAGCGGAGGAGTGTCGAAGACAATTAATCGAGATTAGGCCTTATTACCAAGGAAAGCGTTTACTCGATCATCACTTGAATTTGATTTCAGCATCCCAGCCTGCGGCATTACATTTTTTTAGGTTCCGACGAGTCGATCTCACATCACCTAAGAACCGCGATGAGCGGATTACGCTTTTTACTGAGAAGCAAACATTGCATTTGCTTTTGCCTGCCAATAAAAATCGCTTAGAGCTACAAGATATCATAGAGCCTGTTTTAGCTTCGATAGGGATAAGTATTGACCGCTTATCGACCAATGACACAGTGTTTACTGCACAGCATGAGACTTGGATGAAGCTCAATGGGGGGATTTTAATGGTGGGCGAAGGGCAAAGATTGCCAGCGGGTGAGCCGAGGAATATACCATTAGAAGAGAAATTTAGTTGGCAGGATCCCCGTGAATGGAATTTTACGGATACTGAAAAGTTAAAAATGACATTGGCTAAAGTGTCAAAGGTAGATAAAAAAGTCACAGTGCAAATTGATGATATTAAAGCATCCCACCGTTTACTACTGGTGAAGGTTAAGCAATTGACCGCATCTAGTCAGCCCAAATTTGAACTCCAACATTTGCATAAATTTATGCAACCCTATCCTTTTGCCTATCAAGTGACATCTTTGATGGCGCAGGGAAATACGAACCGCGAACAGGTTAGTGCTCTGCTGCTCTAATTTTTGAAGCGAACCCTAAGTGTGATTATTTAATTTTTGAAAATAAGCTATTTGGCTTCAGTGAAGAGCTTTTCATGTCGCCTTAATTAGTTATGCCTGGATTCAGGCCTAACCAAAACAATCGTTATTTTCTGGAGAACTACTATGTTAGGTGTTCATACTAATTACGCTTCAATCGTTGCGCAGGGCGCTGTAAATAAAAGCAATAACCTTTTAACTAATGCTATGGAGCGTTTGTCGACGGGTTTACGTATTAATAGTGCATCTGATGATGCTGCTGGTCTGCAAATTGCTAACCGCATGAGTGCTAACGTAAAAGGTATGGAAACGGCTTCACGCAATATTTCTGATGCGACCTCTATGCTGCAAACCGCTGATGGTGCGTTAGAAGAATTAACGACCATTGCTAATCGCCAGAAAGAATTGGCTACTCAAGCCTCTAACGGCGTTAACTCTGCGGCTGATTTAACGGCATTAAATGATGAGTTCACGCAATTGAACGCCGAAATAACGCGTATTGTAGAAAATACCACTTATGCTGGTAATAAATTATTCGATACTGGTGTATTGACCTCTGGTACGGGTGTGAAATTTCAAATTGGCGCCGGAACAACGGAGACAATGGATGTTAAATTAGGCGCAATTCCTAAAACTGTCGCAGGTACTTTAACAGGTGGTACCGCCAATGCTGCGATTGCCCTTGTGGATACCTTCTTAGCCGCTGTGGGTACTGAGCGTTCTACCTTAGGTGCCAACATTAACCGTCTTGGCCATACTGCCGCTAACTTAGCGAGCGTTACCGAAAACACTAAAGCCGCTGCAGGCCGTATTATGGATGCCGACTTTGCGGTTGAATCTGCCAATATGACCCGCAATCAATTATTAGTTCAAGCAGGTACAACGGTACTGTCTTCAGCTAACCAAAATACGGGTTTAGTGATGGGGTTACTGCGCTAATGTTATTCAATTAGTCAGTGTTAGTTTTAATGCCAGTAAGCTTAGCTTGCTGGCATTTTTTTATGGTGTGTATGCCATTTCAGTCTAGTTTTTACAGTGCTATACACTCTATTTTTTAAATATCGATTTTAGTTGTGGGCTTGTGTAGTCGCTTTAGTTAGTTATGCCTGAACTCAGGTCTAACCCCGCTACTCGTTATTTAATGGAGAACTTATATGTTAGGTGTTCACACTAATTACGCTTCAATTGTTGCTCAAGGTGCTGTTAACAAAAGCAATAACCTATTGACTAATGCAATGGAGCGTTTATCGACAGGTTTACGTATCAATAGCGCATCTGATGATGCTGCTGGTTTGCAAATTGCTAACCGCATGAGCGCTAACGTTAAAGGTATGGAAACCGCTTCACGTAATATTTCTGATGCGACCTCTATGCTACAAACCGCTGATGGTGCGTTAGAAGAATTAACGACCATTGCTAATCGCCAGAAAGAACTCGCCACTCAAGCGGCAAACGGTGTGAACTCTGCTGATGATTTAACGGCTCTGAATGATGAGTTTACTCAATTAAACACCGAAATTACCCGTATTCTCGATAATACAACTTATGCCGGTAATAACTTATTCACCAAGTTGGAGGCTGGTGTTACCTTCCAAATTGGTGCCGGAACGGGTGAAAAATTGGTTGTTACAACAACAGCCATAGATGATGCTGCGCTGGCTGCTGGTGATTTAACTACTGGCGCGAATGCGGCAATTGCCCTTGTTGATACTTTTATCGCAGCAGTCGGTACAGAACGTTCTACACTAGGCGCCAACATTAACCGTCTTGGACATACTGCAGCTAACCTTGCCAGTGTGACTGAAAATACCAAAGCTGCCGCTGGACGTATTATGGATGCCGATTTCGCGGTTGAATCTGCCAATATGACCCGCAATCAATTATTAGTTCAAGCGGGTACAACGGTACTGTCTTCTGCTAACCAAAATACAGGTTTAGTGATGGGGCTACTGCGTTAATTACGCCGAGTTGAGTTAGTTTTAAGTGCCAGTAAGCTTAGCTTGCTGGCATTTTTTATGGCGTTTTGTGGATGCCATTTAAGTCTGTTTTTATAGAGGTGATCCCATCTATTTTTAAATAAGTTTTAGTTTTGCGCTGTTGCTGTCGCCTTACTTAGTTATGGAGCTATACCGGGATTCAGGCATAGCCAAGATAACTGTTTTTTCTAGGAGAGCTGATATGTTAGGTGTTCACACTAATTACGCGTCAATTGTTGCACAAGGTGCTGTTAATAAAAGTAATAATCTATTAACTAATGCTATGGAGCGTTTGTCGACGGGTTTACGTATCAATAGCGCATCTGATGATGCAGCGGGTTTGCAAATTGCTAACCGCATGAGCGCTAACGTAAAGGGCATGGAAACGGCTTCACGCAATATTTCTGATGCGACCTCTATGCTGCAAACCGCAGATGGTGCGTTAGAAGAATTAACGACTATTGCTAACCGCCAGAAAGAATTGGCGACTCAAGCATCAAACGGCGTTAACTCTACAGCAGATTTAAAAGCGTTGGATGATGAATTTAAGCAATTAAATGCAGAAATTACCCGTATTGTAGAAAATACAACCTATGCGGGTAATAACTTATTTAAAGATGCTACTGATGGTGTACTCGTCAAAGGTGTGACCTTTCAGATTGGCTCGGATGGAGCAGAGCAAATGTCAGTTACCTTAGGTGCTATTGATAAGACAGTTACTGGTGATTTGTTGACTTCTGCTGCCGCCAATACGGCTATCGGGGCTGTTGATACCTTCTTGGCTAAAGTGGGGACAGAACGTTCAACCTTAGGTGCCAACATTAACCGTCTTGGCCATACTGCGGCTAACCTTGCCAGCGTAACTGAAAATACTAAAGCCGCTGCCGGCCGTATTATGGATGCCGATTTCGCGGTTGAATCTGCCAATATGACACGTAATCAATTATTAGTTCAGGCGGGTACAACGGTACTGTCTTCAGCTAACCAGAACACGGGTTTAGTCATGGGTCTATTGCGTTAATGCTATTGGGCAAGTGATGTCATTGGTCACGGCTAAAATGCCAGTTAGTTGCGCTGACTGGCATTTTTATTTTAGCCACGGTTTATGTATTGGTCGGTAGTCGCTAAACCCGAGATTGAAACCTATAAGGTTCATGTTTTAGTGGGTAATTTTCGATAACACAAAGTGGAAGATGGTTTTCCTGTTTAAGTGTTCATGCGGAAGTATTTAGCTGTGTTTGGGCCAGTTAATTATTTAATTTTCTTTAAAAACAGCAACTTGTTTTTGGCATGCGTTTTGCTCTAGAACGAGTGGAGGTAGTCATGATTTCAGGTATGAATGCAGCACAATTTGCTCAGCAACTGATTGGCGCAGACCGCGCAGGTAAAGATACGCTTTACAAAGGTAAGCTAACTGCCAGCAAAACACAGTTAGATGCTTATACGTTGCTCGAAAATAATATGAAGAAAATGGCCACTAAGCTGAGTGAAATGGGTGGCGATGCAGCTAAAGGCAAAATTGCTACGGTTACGGGCGAGAATGCGACCGCGACAGTTAAATCTGATGCTCCAAAGGGCAACTATGATTTGAGCGTGCATAAACTTGCGCAAGCGCATCAACTGACTAAAGCCTATTCCTCTGAAAGTGAATTGTTGCCAACGTCGGGCATTATCAGTATTCAAGTCGGTAGTGATCCGACTAAGCGCATGGAAATTGATTTGGCAACGGTTAATGGCGGTGCGGCTATTTCTGTGTCTCAGTTACGCGATGTGATCAATAAACAAGTGGGTAATCCTGGTGTACAAGCGTCATTAGTGCGCACAGGTAACCAAATCGAATTTATGCTGTCTTCAAAGGAATCGGGTGTCGCGAATCAAGTGAAGGTTGAGTTTAACGGTGCCGATTGGGGCATGACAGAACGTCGTGCAGCACAAGATGCGGAACTTACATTAAACGGTATCAGTATTACCAGCAGTAGTAACTATCTAGAAAATGTTGTTGATGGTGTAAGCCTCGAATTAGTCAAGGTGCATGCGGTTGGTGAAAGCAGCATGATTAAAGTCACAGACGATTTTGAAGCGAATAAGAAAGCGGTTAAGGATTTTGTCGATTCATTTAATTCTTTAATGACGCAAATTAATCAATTAACTCGTTCTATGGGCGTTAAGACCTCTGACTCTGGCTCTTCCGATAAAGATAAGGAAGACAAAACCACTGCAGTGAGTGAAGCGCAAATTGGAGTGTTGAAGGGGGATACCTCTATTCGCCTTCTCCAGTCTAAATTACGTGATTCTGTATTTGCAACGGCTGCTAATGGCATGCGTTTGTCTGATATCGGGATTGAGATTGGACGAGACGGAAAACTAAAAATTGATGATGCTAAGCTGACCGATAGCTTTAAAAGTGATCCAGAAAAAGTACAAGCCATGTTTACTGGTCCTGACAGTTATATCAAAAGCATAGAAAAGACCCTAAAACCTTTTACACAGTTCAATGGCTATATCGATCAAAAGCAGGAAGCGCTAAATAAGCAGATTAAAAGTGTGAATGACAGTATGGCGCGCCATGATTATCAAATGAATCAAAAGTATCAGATTTATTTAACCCAGTTTACGGCAATGGAATCCACCATTAATCAGTTTAATTCCGCAAGTCAGTTGTTTTCATAGGAAGCAGTAAAAAATGTTAAATGAGTACGATCCATTTAATGCCTACAAGCAAACCGCTTTAGATGCACAAGTAGCGGCAGCAACAACCCATGACATGGTGCGTATGTTACTTGATGGTTTATTGGAAGAACTAGAGCGGACCGCTGGCCATATGGAATACCAAAGGTTTGAGGCGAAAGGAATGAGTATCCATAAGTGCCTTAATATCGTGCATGGCTTGGACTCTATGCTTGACCTTGAAAATGGTGGTGAGGTTGCCGTGAGCTTACATCGTCTCTATGACTTTTGTAGCCGTCAGCTTGTCAGCGCCAGTGTCGAAAACAGTGCTGAAGCGCTAGTTCCAGTGACTCAGGTGATTACCAATGTCAGAGAAGGATGGACAAATCTCAATTAAGCAGTGGGCGCGTTTTGCGAATGCTTTACGCCAATATGCAGATGCTCAGGATTGGGAAAGCGTCCGAAAAGTGAACATCGCTTTGATCAAAGCCCTGCAACAGGCAGGTGAGACTCATGATATTGAGCAGAAATTGGCACGTGCAGAATTAAAGCGGGTTCATTCCCAAGTGCTGCAAGAGTTGATCTTGGCTCGTGATGAATTAGCCGCTGAAATGGGCCGCTTTAAGGCGCAACAACCAGGTTTAGCAGCCTATCAATTAACACAAGTAAGTGGAGCTTTGGATGATCTCTGATCTTCTTTCAACTCGTCCTGTTGGCACAAATACCAGCTTGACGACTAAAGTGACAAGTGCAGTTGATAAAGATAAATCTGAGTCATTTACCTTGTTGGCATTCCCTATAGGATTGCCTGCGGAATCTCTTCCGCTAGAGAGTGCTATGTGGACTCCGAGTGCAGAAAAAGCTCTAGGTAGTGATGCTGATACCTTTTTAAATCAATATATTAATAGTGATTTTTCCGACTCAGTGCCTTTTGCACCCGTTGCTTCTTCTGTTGTATCAGTTGCTGCTCCTGTTGTACCAGGAGTATCTCCGTCACTGTTAAATACTGAGATTAACTCAGCACCTATTAGTCAAGATGGCTTAGCCGCTACGCCTCAGAACAGTCTCGTTTCACCGACTGCTGTCGCGCCGTTTGTTCCTGTGATTTTTCCTGCGGAAACTGTTAAAGCGGATCCGATAGGTCGAACTCCAGCGTCTTTAATTGGGCTCTCAGCCACAGATCAAAGAGGAACGCTATTTAGTTCAGGGATGACCTCATCTATGGCTCTTGCAGGAAGTCGTACTCAGCCTGTGGGCATGAGTGGCGAATCCTTGAAAATGAGCGGCGTATTTACGCAGGATTCAACGCTGGCAACTTTCTCTGGGGATTTTGAGCATTTGAAATCTGACTCGTCAGTGTTTCAGCGTGTGTTGGCAGAACTTAGGGGGCATGAAGTTAAAGATATTAATGCGATAGGATCTCAGCAGGTTGCGGGTACGCAGGCTGCAAGTGCTACTCAATGGGGCCCCGTATCTCTCACTCCCATGGCTTCTTTAGCGCAGCACTCTCAGGAGATCCTTACTCCCTTAAGAGAGCATCTTCGTTTCCAAGTCGATCAACATATTAAGAAAGCCGAATTAAGGTTAGATCCGCCAGAGCTGGGCAAGATTGAGCTCAATATCCGTTTAGAGGGTGATCGTTTACAGGTGCAAATGCATGCAGTAAATCCGGCAATTCGAGATGCATTACTCAATGGTTTGGATCGTTTGAGAGTGGATTTAGCAATGGATCATGGCGGTCAAATTGATGTCGATATTGGTCAAGGTGAATCGCAACAGCATCAACAGGAAACTGCATTATTCTCCTCTTCGATAGCGGCTGAGACTACAACGGATAATGTAGTCGATGTGATGGCGAGAGAGAAATCCCAATTAGATTTATTGGCTTAAGTGCCGGAGTCGTTTAATGGCAATTTTAAAATCTCGTTTAGTAAAGATTATCGTAGCGTTACTTGTGCTCATTAGTTCGACCGCAGGTGCATTCTGGATTGGAACAAGTAGTGGAGATTGGAAGCTAGCAGAGCTTTTTGCATCGGAACCGGAAGTCGAACCTATACCAGTTGCAAAGTTTTACCCGTTAGAAAAGTTTGTGATATCGATTCCCGGGGATAAGTATCCCCATTACATGCTGCTTGAAATGTCATTAAAAAGCCGTAATCCCAATATGAAAGCGGTGTTGCTGGAGTCAGATCCACTTATACGAAACGCTATGATGAAGATGTTCTCACGTAAAACATTTGAGCAGTTGAACCACTTAGATCAGCTTGACAGTTTACAATCAGAAGCGTTGATATTGATGGTTAAAGTGCTGTCAGATAACCAATTACCATCAGATATTGATGAAGTACTCTTTACTCGCATGGTGATCCAGTAAGAGGCCTTATCATGACAGCAGCGGGCCAACTCGCATATCAACAAACCTGTGATTATCCAGTCGAAGAGCGTCAATCTGAACAACAGATTATTCGACAATACTTGCCATTAATCAAACGTATAGTCTCGCAGATGCGCAGTCACTGCGGCGTGATGTTATCACTCGAGGATATGGAGCAAATTGGCATGATGGCCTTGCTTGAGTCATCACGTCGGTATCCTGGCGAGCTGGATAATGGATTTATTTCCTTCGCTGGGCAACGGATTCGCGGTGCCATACTCGACGAGTTGAGGCGGCAGGATTGGCGTCCTAGACCTGTTAGACAGCAGGCCCATGAGCTTAATGATGTTGTTAGACGTTTGAGTCGAGAGATGGGACGTGAACCAAGCGATCTTGAAGTGGCCAGTGCGCTTGGGCTTAGCGCGGAGGATTATCGGGAACGTTTATACTCGACGCAAGCAGAGTCGATGAAAAGCTTAGATGAGTTGCTATTGGGCGGTGATCATCCAGTAGATAGAAGCAATGATGTTGAGCGGTTAATGCTGAAGCAAACCTTGATTAAAGTTATTTCAAAATTAAATGAAAGAGAACAGCTAATTTTGTCGCTTTACTATCATCATGAGCTGAATTTAAAAGAAATTGCTATGGCATTGGGATTGACTGAAACGCGTATTTGCCAGCTGCATAAATCAGCAATTTCACAGTTAAAAACAATATTGCAGCGCTAAAGTTTAAAAGTGAGAAGATCGTAATGAGTAAACTAGTTGGGCTGTTAATCATTTTAGCTTCTGTGTTTGGTGGATATGTTTGGGCTGGTGGAGCTTTGTCTGCATTGTGGCAGCCTGCTGAAATTTTAATCATTATGGGGGCCGGAGTTGGAGCGCTCATTATTGCTAACCCACAATCAGTATTAAAAGAGATGTTTGAGCAGTTAAAAGAATTATTTAATAAGGGCAAGGAAGATCCTGAATTATATCCTCAGCTATTTCCTTTGATGGGCACTTTAATGGCTCAGATCCAATCTCAAGGCTTAAAAGTGCTCGATGAACATTTAGAAAATCCTCATCAGAGCTCTATTTTTCTAATGTACCCAGCCGTGCTCAATCACCCAAATGTTTTACAGTTTTTAATTGATAACTTACGAGTGCAGTCTATTGGGAAAATATCTCCCCATGACTTAGAGCATATCCTAGAAGAAGAAATTCATCGTATAGAAGAGGACAGATTACGGCCATCGGAAGCTTTTAGTAAGGTGGGAGAGGCTATGCCTGGCTTTGGTATTTTAGCTGCTGTACTCGGTATTATCATTACTATGTCTAATATTGATGGCCCAATTACTATGATTGGTGTCAAAGTTGCCGCGGCATTAGTCGGTACATTTATTGGTATTTTCGCGTGTTATTGTTTCTTTGACCCAATGTCAAAGGCATTAGAACATCTAGTTGATCGCAAATCGGCACAGCTTCGGTGCATAGCCGCTATTTTAGTGACCTTTTCAAAAGGTAAACCACCAATGATGGCTATTGATGCGGGACGGAAACAAATACAAAGTGAAAATCGTCCTTCATTTATAGAGTTAGAACGTTGGATGGAAGGGCAGAGAAGCTAATGCTCCATAAAAATGAGCCGATTATTATCAAGCGGCGAAAGCGAGGAAAGCGTAATCATGGGCATGGTGGTGCGTGGAAAGTCGCTTTTGCCGATTTCACGCTTGCTATGATGGCGCTCTTTATGGTGCTGTGGATCATGCAAATCGCAGATCAAAAAGAGCGAACCATGATAGTGCAGTATTTACGTGGAGATATGAATCCCACTGGTCCAATGAATCCATTTGAGCTAAGTCAGTCATCTTCGATTATTGATTTAGAAGGAAATATGTCTATTGCTCCTCCAATCATACCTTCCAATTCTATGCCTAGAGGTTCGGAGTCAGAAGGATTAGAGGAGGGTGCGCTCATCCCCGGGCAATTTGATACTCAGGCGCAATTAACTGTGCTCGCCAGAGAATTGAATCGAGTCGTGCAAAGCTCGAGCATGGCTGAAAATATTGCCGTGACGATTGTGCCTCAAGGCATACGCATCTTAATTCACGATAATGTGAATCAATTTATGTTCACGCGAGGCAGTGCGCAGATGCAACCCTATTTTGAAGAATTACTTTTATCTTTAGGGCCGATTTTAAAAAATGTCACCAACAGCATGGTTATTTCGGGTCATACAGATTCAACACCTTATGCGGGCAATTTATTTACCAATTGGGAATTATCGAGTGAAAGAGCACTATTAGCACGAAGAGTGCTTGAGCGTGGCGGTGTTAAACGCGATCAGGTTATTCAGGTGACGGGTATGGCTGATCAGGTTCCTTACATCACTTCGGATACTGCTGCGGCGGCTAATCGTCGGATTGAGGCGCTTATTTTAACCTCCTCTGCTGAACAGTTATTAAGAGGCATGATTGGCGCTCCGATCGATACAGTCCCAAGTGGCGTTACAATCAACGAAATTAAGCGCCAAGCAAACACTCGTTAGTGTTAATACCTGCTCTCATTTGTTAGGGATGACTATGAATCTGTATGAAGAGTTTGTACATTCTGAGGATGAAGTTGAAGCGACTCCTGAGTATCAGATTATTGAATTTGATAATCGTCGAACTCATCAAAGATTTAGCCTGAGAAGAAATAAAAGAGCGCCACTCGCATTTGCATGCGATGGCCTGACAGTAAATTTATCAACAACTCGCTGGTTTGTTATTACGCCGATTGGAACTGCAAATATAAAAGATATTAGCATTGGCGGTGTTGGGATTTTGTGCAATGAACCACTGTCAGTAGGGAGGAGATTCTATATTGAACTTGAGCAAACACGAGTCTTGTGTGAGGTAACTCGAGAACAGACGATTAAAGGTCGATTGAAGTTCTTAGGCGCTCGCTGGATTGATCGTGATAAAGCTGAAGTCCAGAACTTGATTGATGCAATTAGACTACGGGCGAAAATATAGGATATGCAATGGCTGCATCTTTTCATCGAAACGGCTCGGATAAATTACAGAAGGTCTTTCTGTATCTTATTCTGCTGAATTGGCTATTGCTTATTATTGTTGCACTCAATATGAATACATTACGCTTTAGCCATGGTGTTATGATTTCAATTATGATTTTTATCTATAATTATTTTCTGGCTCATTTATGTTTTATTCGTGCTGCCAGAGCGCAAGATGCTTATCTTATTTACCCAGTGGTTATTGGCGCACTCAGCTCCTTTTTCCTCGTTGTTTATTTCTTCTTTTTACTCTAAATCCCCTGCCTATAAAAATGAGTTGCGACTCATTGTTATAGGCTTTTGTTGAGCATTCTTGCATCTAGCTCACATGCTTTGTGGGTCGCTCGCATGGAAGCGACAACTTGGCCTTGTTTAGAATATTCATGCAGCTGGGTAGGTTTTGCCCGCGGTAATTGCGGCAAGCCCAAAAGGGGCCAAATCGACCATCCTTTAACAGCATATCGCCACCACAGAGGCTACAAAGTGGCGCTATATGACCACAGTCCTCATTCAAACATACCTTAAAGCCAGCAAAGCGTGTGCGGGTCATTGGGCTAGCACAGAGCTCACAACCTTCTTCCTTGTGATCGCAAAGGGGAAAATGTGAGCAGGAATAAAACGATTTAAATTTTCCCGTTCTAGGCTTAAGCGTTCCCGTGCTACAACGCACGCATTTTATGTCTTCAAATAACCTTTGTACTAAAGTGGTGCTGAATTCATCTTGTTCAATTGCGTAGCCTTTTGTAAGCAGTTCGGTGACGAATGGGCTCACGTCTGTCATATCGGCAATCACATAGGCGCGGTGTTTTGCCCGCGTTAACGCGACATAAAACAGTCGACGTTCTTCTGCAAATTCAAACGCTTCCGTTTTTGGTAAAAATGCATCTAGTATCGGAGGAGTGATTTTCATTGAAGGGAAGCCATGCATTCCCGTTTTCATCCCCATGATCACTACATAATCGGCTTCTTTCCCTTTCGAAGCATGAAAAGATTGGCACTCAATCTTCAAGTTGGGATATTTAGCTTTAAGTTGGTTAACTTGGATGTTATCGGGTAACTGAAACCAAAAACGTGCCAGTAAATAGACGCTTGCTACGCTGTTAAGTTTGTCACTTCTAGCGCTTATCCTTGCACTAATGGCCGTTAATGCTTGTTCCAGTGCATTTGGGCTTGGTTCATTTAGGCTTGACTGCTCGTTTTCTCCGCGGCGTAATATTGAGACTGCAGGGTAGGCGACCTGCATGAGGGAGCGAATGTCCTTCCTCAATTGCGTGGGATTCTGGGTGACAAACTGAGTGGCGACTTGCCCAATACTACTGTTAAACCTAAAAGTCAGATCCAAGTAGCTTTGGGTTGTTGGGCCAAAATATTGGCTAAATTGCGTTGTTAAACTCACATCCGCACCGCTAAAACGATAAATTGCCTGCCAGTCATCCCCGACACAAAATAAAGACGCCAACGCTTTAGAATGGGGTGCACAGGAATCCCTCAAGGCACGCACTAAGCGGGCACGTGGTTCTGAAATATCTTGGAACTCATCCACCATAATAAAACGCCACGGGCTAATAAATTGCCCGCGTTGTAAATACGTCAACGCTTTGCCTATCATGTCCTCAAAATCAATGTCGCCATTTATCACTAAATGTTGCTCATAGCGCGTTAGTATGGGCTCAAGCAGTTCGAATGCCTTGCGGGTCTGCTGAGCATCGGCGGCGCGAGCAAATACCCCCTCAAGTCCATGTTCATCAAGGCAAGCCGCTTTATACAGTCCTATCAGCTGACTAAACATTTTTGCCAATTCGGTCACGCGGCCAAGTTCATGTAGGGTTGCTAGTATGGCTTCATCGGGTAAGGGCGCATATTGTACTTTAAAGACCTGTAAAGCTTGCTCAAGCTTACTGATTAACAACCCTTTTTTATGTTGGTAATAAAATAGCTTAACACACTTAGTGCCATGCTGTTGATGTAGCTGGCGTTTCCATGCCATCGATTCCAAGTATTTCTGGTTATCGATATAAGGAGCGGTATGCTGGTGTTCATCAATACCATAGTATTCAAGATAAATTTGGTATTCAGGTAGATAGAAATCGGGTTGATACTGACGAAAATCAATACTGCGCACATCATGCTCATACTTAGCTTCATAGACATATTCGATGCCATTGCTAAATAGCCAGTTGGCAATGTAGAGCTCACCAAAGCTTTTGACTCGCTCACCTTTAAGACTGCGAATATCGTTATCATTCAAGTATTGAAAATACTCGCCTTCCATATCGAACTCGAATGGGCTTTTTTCAACATAATAGAAACGACTGAAATATTCGAAAAGTTGTTTACGGTAAGCTTCATTTTCAATCAAAGTCTCAAGGGTATTGTGCACCCACAGCTCTTTGGCTTTGTCATCCTCCGCTAAAGGGGACAAACTCGGTTTCGCTCGCTCAACGTCGGCGATAATTTTTGAGCCTAAGCTGTGGAAGGTGCTCGCCTTGATATCATCCGTACTGAGCCTGTTTTTAATCCGCTCATCCATCTCGTCAGCCGCTTTACGGCCATAGGCTAATAGCAATATTTCATCGGCTTTTGCTTGACCACTCTTAAGCAAATATCCTGCTCGACCAACCATCACACTGGTCTTTCCCGTGCCTGCGCCTGCCAATAACAGGTTATTGTTATCATCGATAATACAAGCTCGGCGCTGTTTTTCGGTTAAGGGATTAGATTCTACATGCTCAAAATAGTCAGCAAATTTAATGAGCTGCGACTGAATATAATCTTCACGCAGTTGCTTTATATCGGCGCGAGTCCAGCGGTGGATTTGCTTAAGCCTCGCTAACACTGTGTGTAAATGTGTCGCCAATGGCAGGTTTTCACACCAAGGGAACCAACGCTGATATTCGCGCGCGACTCTGGCTTGTATCATTTCCACCCGTGATTCACGTAAATAAGTGTGTGTCAGTGTCTTATCCACTTTCGCCATTAACTCAGCAACGCGCGGCCCATTGGCATTTGCCCAATACTGTGCGATTTGATTGCTAAATTGATGCTGTGCAAAATAGCTGAGAAACGGCAGTTGATAGGCTTTGCCTAATACCGTGAAACCGAGTAGATAACCTAGTGGACTTAAGGTAAAAAATGGTGGGGAATCGAGCTGTTGCCAGGTAAAACATTCGTCAGCTTCTACTTTGTTAGCGCTGCGAGAGTGAGCAAAAAAGCCGCCTTTAGTGCGATTAATGCTAATACCACTCGTGGTGAGTTTTACCGCATCAGCTTTGCCAATAAAGAAACGGCCAAACCAACTGTGTTTGATATCTTGTTCAGAGTGATTCAATGACAATGTAAAACCTACGGCTAAAAAGTTTTAGAATTAACAGACTGATTTTTAAATGCATTATAACTTAAAAAACGATGGCTCGTGTCAAGGTTGTGCTATGGGCTGTATGGATTATTTATTAATTTTGGTCGCTAGAGCAGCTAAGTGCATTGTATTGGTGAATGATGTCTTAGTTGGCGTGAGAGGCGTGGCAAACCAAGCATGATGGTAACTGTGTAACTATGTGCATAAGAAGGGCGCGCATTAGAAAGGTTTACATTAGAAAATGGTGTATCAGAAAGCAAAAAAGCCTGAATCTCTTCAGGCCTTTTCTTTTTCAATACAACAGCTTAATCCTTGCGGATTAGTTCATGCCGTATTTTTTCAATTTTTTACGCAGAGTACCACGGTTGATACCTAGCATGTTTGCTGCGCGGGTTTGGTTGCCACGAGTGTGTTGCATGATGATGTCAAGCAGAGGCGCTTCAACTTCGCTTAGCACCATTTCATAAACTTCTTGTGCTTCCTGACCGTCCAACTGTGCGAAGAAGTTAGTTACGGCACGCTTGACGGCGTCACGTAATAACTGGGGCTTGATAGTGCCGTTTGCGGTTTCGATTTTGCCAACGGTAAGCTGGTGAACTTCTGTGTTAGTTGTCTGATCAAACATTCTATTCTGCTCTTTATTAATTCTGTACTAATTCATCAAAATAACATTCCACGAGGGAATACTGTTCTGCAGCGGTTTCCAGCCGATTAAAGTCAGCCCTAAATTGGCGCTGAGCTTCTTGGTCTAGGTACCATCCCATATGTTTTCTGGCGAAGCGGATACCCTTGTATTCACCATATAAGTCATACAGTTTGGTGAGGTGTTCCAGCATCACTTGACGCTGTTCGGCAACCTCAATGGGCGCTAGCTTATTACCCGTTTCCAAGTAGTGCTGGATTTCTCTGAAAATCCAAGGCCGTCCTTGAGCACCCCGTCCTATCATCAAGGCATCGGCACCGGTGTATTCCAGCACAAAGCGGGCTTTCTCCGGACTGTCGATGTCCCCATTGGCGACAACAGGAATCGAGACATTCTGTTTGATTGCTTTGATCGTGTCGTACTCGGCGTTGCCTCTGTACATACATTGTCTCGTGCGGCCGTGAACGGCGAGCGAGGCGATGCCACAATCCTCTGCAATCTGGGCGATTTGAACACCATTCTTGTGCTCTGGCTCCCAGCCGGTGCGAATCTTTAACGTGACAGGCACGTTCACTGCGGCGACCACGGCTTGTAAAATCTCTTTTACCAGCGGTGGATTTTGCATTAGCGCCGAGCCTGCCAGCTTTTTATTCACTTTTTTCGCCGGGCAACCCATGTTGATATCAATGATGTGAGCGCCTTGTTCAACATTGAACAACGCGGCTTGCGCCATTAAATCAGGATCAGCCCCTGCAATTTGCACTGAGCGGATGCCTTCCTCGCCAGAATGCGTCATGCGCTGGCGGCTTTTATCTGTATCCCAAACCTCGGGATTGGATGAAAGCATCTCGGAAACCGCTAAGGCTGCGCCATAACGAAGACAAAGATTGCGGAAGGCTTGATCGGTGACACCTGCCATTGGTGCCACGATCAGCTGATTGTTCAGTTGATAGGGTCCAATCTGCATTTTATGTTTCACCTTAGCTCTTCAAAGGGGCGCTATAGTAGCCCTTTTTGTTGGCCGTGAAAAGGTCAATAAATGACCTAGATGTAATTTTTTTTCTTGACTTTTAATTGACGAGAAGTCAGAGGCTAAATTGTTGGAAGCCAGCGGTGGCGCATGTTGCGCCACCCTTTAGCGCTATTTACGCTTACCTGTCAAGCGGCTCCAATCTTCTTTGTGAGCCGCTGCGTCCATATCGAACCATTGGCTATAAAAGTCAGATATTTCTTGGGCTTGTTCTTTGAGGAGACCGGAAAGGGCAAGTTTGCCACCGGTTTTTACGCGTTCTGCGATCAAAGGCGCTAATTCACGCAGAGGGCCTGCAAGAATGTTAGCGACCAGTACGTCGGCTTTGAGATCGGCGGGTTGGTCTTCTGGTAAGTACAACGCCAGCTTGTCAGCGACATCATTGCGCTCGGCGTTGGCACGCGAGGCGTCGATGGCTTGATAGTCGATATCGATACCTGTGACTTTTTTCGCGCCCAGTTTCAGTGCGGCTACGGCTAAGATGCCTGAACCACAGCCAAAATCGATCACTTCTTCATCGCTTAAATCTAAGCTGTCTAGCCACTCTAAACACAGTGCTGTCGTGGGATGAGTGCCAGTACCGAAGGCAAGACCCGGATCTAAGATCACATTAACCGCGGTTGGCTCAGGGATTTCGCGCCAGCTTGGGCAGATCCATAAGCGTGTGCCGAATTGGATTGGGTGGAAGTTATCCATCCATTCGCGTACCCAGTCTTTATCTTCAATTTGTTCGACTTTATGGCTGAAGTTCTCACCGAGGAAAGGCAAGGTTTTCAGCATGGCGATGGTCGGTGTCAGATCGGTTTCTGCATCGAATAAGGCCACTACCACAGTATCGCGCCACAGTGGGGTTTCGCCTAATTTAGGTTCAAAAATAGGGGTATCTTTACCGTCTTCGAAGGTGATAGAGACTGAACCTTCTTCCATGAGCAAGTCGCTGATGGTTTCAGCGTCATCGCTATTGGTGTTTATACGGAGTTGGATCCAAGGCATGGGGGCATCCTGTGACTGAGTGTTCATAAACTAAGGGTTCAAAATATCGCGGTATTGTATACCCAAACTATCCCAAAATGCAGGATGTAGGGGGAATTTAAAGCGCTTTAGGTAAGGTCGTTTGGTTATCACTAGGCTTTAGGTTCGACGACTGGCTATCCTGGTATTACGCTTTTGTCTATACAGACAAGGGGTTAGCTGGCGGGTATGGATTGGTGTTAAAAAACGAATTGTCAGTTTCATTATTTGATATAACGCTATGAAAAGTATTGGTTAATTGGTTTTACCTTTGTTTGGTTTTGATACGTTTTTTGTGATCATCTTCTAAGAGTTTAACTCCGTCAGGTGAGTTGGCTCACGCTTTAAATCTGTGACACTCAAGCCTGATTTGAGTTGCTGCTATGGTGTAGTTTGCCAAGAGGTGCCAACGATAAACGACATAGGTTAATTCAAGATGACAAGCATAACTCGAGTTCACAATAGGGTGAGTACACCGCTAGGTCATCCTTGGTCGGCTAAGGCTGATAGGCTGCAGAGTGCGACAGGGATTATGCTTGGCAGCTTTTTACTATTACACATGCATTTTGAATCGAGTATTTTGCTGGGTAAAGAGGCTTTTTATCGGGTCGTTCAGTTGCTTGAAGGTGGAATGTTTAGCAGCACAGGACATGGTTTTCCTATAGTCACTAAAGTGTTTTCAGTGTTTATGTTATTGGTGGTGATAGTACATGCTGCGGTGGCGCTGCGGCGTTTTCCGGCGCAGCTAGGGCAATGGCGAGCCCTGCGTTCGCACATGGGGAATATCAAGCATAAGGATACCCATGCGTGGTTTTGGCAACTGATCACTGGCTTTATCTTATTTTTCCTCGTTCCAGTTCATCTCTTCACTATGATTTTGAATCCCGAAATTGGCCCGCATTTATCGGCTGAGCGGGTTTATCACGATAATGCTTGGTTGCTGTATGCGCTGTTACTTCCCGCTGTAGTGGTACACGCCATGATTGGTCTCTATCGCGTAGCGGTAAAGTGGGGCTTAACCACTCAGCGCTCAGGTCTGCGAAAACTCGCTAAGGTGCTGATTATTTATTTGCTATGCCTTGGTACTGCAAGCCTTGTTTCATATCTATTTATCGGTAGCGAGCTCGGTATTCCTGTGCAGCCCTTCGTACCTGAGTAGGCTTTAAGCCTGCAGCAGGATTTTGTTTCACTGCTATTATTAAGCATTAGGTTAATTATTCAGCACTCAATTGATCTGGCTCACGTTTTCGTGTGGATGTGTGAGCGATATTAGTTTGCGATAAGACTTAATGAGATTGGCTCGATAAGGTCAACTGCGTGAGGCGATAGGATGGCGATCAAATTAAATATTAAAAAATGGAGTGCTTGGCTGGATTTAAGCCAGAGTTTGTCTGGGGTAATACTCGCAGTCTTTTTGTGGACCCACTTAGTGTTAGTGTCATCGATTTTATTGGGTGCGGATGCCATGAGTTGGGTGGCTCGCACTATGGAACTGAGTTTTCTGTCAGCTGACGGACACGGTTATCCTTGGGTAGTGACTTGTATTGCCATTGGTATTGCCATTTTGACGTTAGTGCACGTGTTAGTGGCATTGCAAAAATTACCCATGAGTCTGCGTCAGCAAAGGGCTCTGCACCAACAAATGCAAGTGATCGACCACAGCGATACTCGCTTGTGGCGCTGGCAAGCCATTACTGGTGTAGTGATTTTACTGCTGTTGCCTGTGCATTTGTGGCTTATTGGCTCGGCTCCCGAAACCATTGGCCCTCAGGGAAGCGCCGATCGTATTTGGAATCAAGGTGTCTGGATGGTTTATCTGCCTTTGCTGCTCACTGTGGAGTTACATGCAGCAATTGGCATTTACCGTGTGGCTTTGAAATGGGGTGCGGCGCGGGATCTCAACAACCGCAGTCGATTACGTAAGATCAAGACCATAGTGAGCGTACTATTTGTCACTGTTGGTGTCGCCTCACTTCTGGCATTTTTACCCTACGCGAGTTAATTCCGCTTTTAATCAATGATTAAGTTAATCAGTGAATAGAATGTCGAACATAAAAAAACAGCACAAAACAATAGACCCCATTAAGGAGCAGGCGTGAAACTGATTTATACCGATTCATTGGTGGTAGGAGCTGGGCTCGCGGGCTTAAGGGTCGCTATCGCTTCGAAAGAGCGTGGGCTTGACACTTTAGTTCTGTCACTCATTCCTGCAAAACGTTCCCACTCTGCTGCCGCTCAAGGAGGGATGCAGGCGAGTTTAGGCAATGCCGTTAAGGGAATGGGCGATGATGAGGATGTGCATTTTCAAGATACGGTAAAAGGTTCCGACTGGGGCTGCGATCAAGATGTCGCACGGATGTTTGCCCATTGTGCACCTAAGGCAGTACGTGAGCTGGCCAATTGGGGCGTTCCTTGGTCTCGGGTGACTGCTGGCCCAAGAGAAGTGATAGTCAATGCGCAAAAAGTCACGCTACATGAGGCGCAGGAAGCCCATGGATTGATTAATGCGCGGGACTTTGGCGGCACTAAAAAATGGCGCACTTGTTATACCGCCGATGGTACAGGTCATTCGCTGTTATACGCTATGGATAACAAAGCGATTTCCATGGATATTCCCGTCCATGAACGTATCGAAGCCTTGGCACTTATTCACGATGGTAAGCGTTGTCATGGCGTGATTGCTCGTTGTTTGATTACGGGTGAACTTAGAGCCTTTGTGGCTAAGTCCACTACGATAGCCACTGGTGGTTATGGCCGAATTTATGAAGTGTCGACCAATGCGATCATCTGCGAAGGTATTGGCCAAGCGTTGGCATTGGAAACGGGCGTGGCAAGGCTTGGCAATATGGAGGCGGTACAATTCCATCCCACTGCCATTGTTCCCGTGGGCATTTTAACAACGGAAGGGTGCCGTGGTGATGGCGGCTTATTGCGCGATAAAGACGGTTATCGCTTTATGCCTGACTATGAGCCCGATAAAAAGGAGTTGGCATCGCGGGATGTCGTATCGCGTCGCATGACCGAACATATACGTAAAGGTAAGGGCGTCGATAGCCCTTATGGCCCGCATTTGTGGCTAGATATAACCCTTTTAGGTCGCAAGCATATTGAAACGAATCTTAGGGAAGTGCAGGAAATTTGTGAGAATTTCCTTGGCATCGATCCCGCTAAAGATTGGATCCCTGTACGCCCAACTCAGCATTATTCTATGGGCGGTATTCGGACTAATGCCACAGGTGAAAGTCCGCAGCTTAAAGGCTTATTTAGCGTAGGAGAGGCGGCTTGTTGGGACATGCACGGCTTTAACCGTTTAGGCGGTAATTCGTTGGCCGAAACCGTGGTTGGCGGCATGATTATTGGTAAATATGTCGCCGATTTTTGTGAGAACAATAGCCTTGAGATCGACACTCAGCTTGCTGAACGGTTTATGCAGCAGGTGCAGAGTGAAATTGATGTGCTGGTCGAGGGTGATGGTCACGAGAGCGCCTTTGAACTCAAGCGTGAAATGCAGCGCATCATGATGGATTATGTGGGGATTTTCCGTAATGGCCCCGAGCTTGAAAAAGCGGTTGCCGAACTAAAAGTGTTGCTCGAGCGTTCGCGTAAACTCGGGCTTAAGTGTAAAAAGCGTCACGCCAATCCTGAGTTAGTCGAAGCCCTGCGGGTTAAGCGTATGCTAAAAGTGGCGCTAACCGTAGCCTGCGGCGCCGCAGCGCGAACAGAGAGTCGTGGTGCCCATGCTCGCGAGGATTATCCACAGCGAAATGATCGAGACTGGCTGAATCGCACCTTGGCCAGCTGGCCGGATCCCGATGCACTCGAACCTGTGCTTAACTACGAAGCACTCGATGTGATGAAGATGGAACTCCCGCCGGGTTATCGTGGTTATGGCATCAACAACGCCATAGTGCATCCCGATACCGAAAAGCGTGAACAGCAAATTGCCGAGATTTTAGCTGAGCTAGGTGATGATGCTGACCGTTATCAAAGGCAGCGGGCTCTTATGCCCTTTGAATTACCCGAGAGCTTACAACCCAATAATGAACGTTTAAGTGATACTTTAAAAAGTCCATCTGCCAATGCGTTAGGAGAAAAATCATAATGAGCCAAGGTCGCCAGTTAACCTTTAATATCTTTCGTTATGATCCGCAGGAGCCAAACGATAAGCCGAAAATGGTGCGTTATCAGCTTACCGAAACGCCGGGGATGACGGTATTTATCGCCCTTAATAAACTCAGGGAAGAACAAGACACTTCATTGCAGTTCGACTTTGTCTGTCGTGCTGGCATCTGTGGTAGCTGCGCTATGGTGATCAACGGTTTCCCGACGCTAGCTTGCCGCACCTTAACGGCCAAATACCCTAAGGGCGAAATCACCTTAATGCCGCTGCCAGGTTTTGAGTTGATTGGTGATCTCTCGGTTAACACTGGTAAGTTTATGCGGGAACTGGCCGAACGCTTAAAGCTGTGGTTACACCCTAAGGCCAATGATATAAGCGTGCATCGGCTTGAAGATCCTATGGATCCAGATGAAGCTGCGCGTTTGTATGAGCTAGAGCGCTGCGTTGAATGTGGCGTGTGTGTTTCCGCCTGTGCGACTAAACAAATGCGTGAAACTTTTGTCGGCGCTGTGGGTATGATGAAAATAGCTCGTTTTGAGATGGATAGCCGTGACGCTCGTACTGCCGAGGATTTTTACCATGTGATTGGCAATCAGGATGGCGTGTTTGGCTGCATGACTTTACTCGGCTGCCAAGATAACTGCCCTAAGGATTTGCCACACATGCAGCAAATCGCCTATTTACGCCGCAAGATGGCCATGACTTTGATTTGATTAGTGATAAATGATGAAAAGCGCCAACGTGTTTGGCGCTTTTTTGTTGATTAGCAGGCGTAGCTTTTGTGAATGTCAGCTCGATTGATTATGTCTGCGGTTTGAGCGACGAATGCTTGAAAGTGCGTACTCGCCATATGTTCATCCAGTGCGGCTTGGGATTGCCAAATTTCGTACATCCAGAAGATATTTTCATCATCTAATGAGTGATGCAGTTTGTATTCGATGCAGCCAGCCTCGGTATGAGTGTCTGTCACGAGTTGCTTGAGTATCTTAAATAGCGTATCGCTTTGGCCTTGATTCGCTATGATTTGAGCAAATACTGTTATTTTCATTGGTTAAAACCTTCTAAAACAATTTTACCGATCGCTTTGCCAGACTCTATCTGAGCGTGAGCTTTGATTAAGTTTTGGGCATTAATGGTGCCGTAGTGCTCACCGAACGTACTCTGTAACTCGCCTGTATCGATAAGAGCGCTTAAGCGGTTGAGTAAGTGATGTTGCGCAATCATATCCTCGGTCTGATAAAGGCTGCGGGTAAACATCAGTTCCCAGTGTAAGGATAAGCTTTTACGCTTAAGTTTCATCACATCTAATGGCCCCTTAGGATCATCGATTAATGCTAGTTTTCCTTGTGGCTTAAGCACTTGTACTATTTCATCAAAATGCTGATCGGTTTGGGTTAAGCTAATCACATGGGTCACATTAGTAATGCCAATATTGGCAAGTTCCTGTGAAAGTGGCTTGGTGTGGTCGATAACAGCATCGGCACCAAGCTTATGCACCCAAGCGGCGGATTCTGGACGAGATGCAGTGCCTATGACTTCTGCACCAGTGAGTTTTACTGCAAGCTGAGTGATGATTGAACCCACACCGCCGGCCGCACCGATAATTAAAATACGGGCGTCAGTTGCCGAACCATCTTGGGGTAAAGCTAAACGGTCGAATAAAATCTCCCATGCCGTAATCCCCGTTAAAGGTAATGCCGCGGCTTGGGTATAGGTTAAACTTTTAGGTTTATGGCCGACAATTCGCTCATCAACCAATTGATATTCTGCATAACTTCCGCTGCGACTGATATCGCCTGCATACCACACTTCATCGCCAACGTTGAAAAGACTGGCTTTCTCACCAACGGCTTTGACGACACCGACCGCATCCCAGCCGATAATTTTGTATTCACCTGCAGGTGCTGAGCTAGATGCACGGATTTTTGTATCAACCGGATTGACAGAAATGGCTTTGATTTCCACTAAAAGGTCAAAACCTGTCGCAGTTGGCTCGGCTAGCGTGATGTTTTCTAATGCATTGGGCGCTGTTATTGCACCTGCTGTCTGGTAACCAATGGCTTTCATGTTTATTCCTCTGGGTGTACTTGCTGGAGTCTACTTGTTTGAGTGTACTTGTATCGTGTAGCCATTGTGTGGAATATTAGCCAAGAGATAAACAGGATAAAGTTTGTAATTTTTTCAAAGGATTTTTGATAATCATGCTAATTAATGATTTAGCTTTGTTCGTGCGAGTCGCTGATTGCGGCAATATATCTGCCGCAGCAGCCGAGATGGATATCTCGGCTGCTTCTGCCAGCGCTGCAATAAAACGGCTTGAGAAACAGCTTGATACTAGTTTATTTATCCGCACGACACGCAGCTTACGTTTGACTGTGCAAGGTGAACGTTATCTTATTCATTGCCGACGTGCGCTAAGCGATTTAGCGCTTGGCGAACAGGCTATCGCCAGTGATAAAGGTAAAATATCTGGCACTTTAAGCCTGTCGGTTTCTTCAGACTTTGGTCGTAATTTGTTTGTGCCTTGGCTCGACGATTTTTTGCTCGATTTTCCTCAACTGCAAGTGCGCTTGCACCTTGGCGACAATATCAGCAGTTTTTACCACGATAAAATTGATGTCGCCGTGCGCTATGGAAAACCGCAGGATTCTAACCAAGTGGCTTTCCCTATCTGCAGTGTTGATCGTGTCTTGTGCGCCTCACCTGAATATCTCGCCAAGTTTGGTGTGCTTGATTCATTAGAACAACTAGTCGAGCATAATTGCTTGTTTTATAAGTTGGATGATCGCACCCACGATCAATGGCTATTTAGGCGTGATGGTCAAGAATTCAAAGTGCGTGTCATGGGCAATCGTAGTGCTAATGATGCCGAGATTGCCCGCCGTTGGGCTGTGGCTGGCAAAGGGTTGGTATTTAAGTCGAGTCTAGATCTGGCCGATGACTTAATCTCAGGGCGATTAGTACGTTTGTTGCCTGAGTATAAGGGGGAACCCGTCGATTTATACTTAGTGTGCCCAGGGCGCGAACATGTCACTCCCGTGGTGTTACTGCTTCGCGAAATGTTACGCCAGCGCTGTAAAGAGCTGCAAATGCAGTTGGCGGCTCGTCATATTTTCCCACAACACCCTTAAGCAATTGCATTTTGGTGGTATATGTAAATAAGCGCACTGCATGTTGTTATTTATTTATAAATAAAGTTTTCTAAATTGTTTTGCTTGATGGGCTTAGTTGTTTCTCATTGTGTTTTTTATGTTTAATTTTGTTGGGTTTTTCTGATCTAACTCATATTTATTTTAATTTAATATGAGTTAGCTCTTGTGTGAGTTGTAAATATTTTTTGTTCGTGCGTATGATGCAACAAATGTATCTTTTTGTGTCTTTGGCTGTGATGTCGCAGTGGAGATTATTTATAGCATGACGTATTGACGAGCAATGTTAACGAAATTAGCCACAAAAAAATATCCAAAAATACCGAAGCGTTTTCTTTTCGCTGTGGGTGAGTGGCTGATATTTGGAATATTATGGGTGAGTTTACCTGTGAATATTGCCGCGTTGTCTAATTCTTGTGTTATTAAAAATAATTATTTATCAATGGCTTCAGTGTTGGGGTTTCACTGTGAACCTGTTAGCCATCAGTCAATAGTAATAGTTGGTGAATATAGCGCTCCCCTTTGGGCTGGGTTTGCCCAAACGGATTTTGAAAGCATATTTTGGGGAGCGTCTTTTTTCGTTTTTTTGGGTTTTATTTATTTCGTCTTAACCATATTTATACGTAGTTATATTACTAATATAGAAAACTATTATTCAGTTTTACTTAATTGGATTAAATCAATTCAAGCAAGTACATCCTAGCGTTAAATAGAGCGCATGCTCACTATCAAGATTTTTCATTAAAAATATAAATCAAGGTTTTATTATGCAACCAACGAGTAATCAATATTATTCGTCGATTTCTCGTCGACGAAATAAATGGTCTGTGCTTTTCTGCGTGCAGGTGATGCTGGCCAGTTTCTCCTTTGTCGGCCAAGCATTGGCCGTCAATGAATTTGAGCTAGCAACGGATGCACAAGCAGCAAAATGGTCTGGCTACGTTAATGTGGGTTTTACGCGAAACATTTATGACTCGGAAAGTTATTACGCCTATCAAGCCTACAACATCGATAGCCGTATCGATTACAAGGCAAATTGGGGCAATGTGTTGTTTACCCTTGGGGGTGAAAAGCAAACACTACATGACAAAGAGTCCAGTTTTTATGATCCTTTGCTGGAGTACCGCACGCCACTGTATGCCTTAACCGATACCGTCTCATTGAAAGGCAGTTTAGGTGTGTATTTATCCGCAGAACGTGAATCAAAACTAGATAGGTTGCAATATGCGCCGCGCATTGCCGCGTACTTATTTTGGAGCCCGCTAGATAACCTAAGTTTTTATTTTTCACCGCGCTATCGCTACAACGCTTACCAATACAAAACCGCTGGTGAGCGCGTGTTAGTTGAACAGCAACTCGATGGATTACTCGATGCTTATTGGCAAATAACGGCCAATTGGTATTTGGATATGAGTGGTCGTTATCGGATTTCCAAAAACTATTACGGTCGTCGACTCGATGATCAATTTACCTTTGCCCAAGAACTCGGTTGGTCGTTTAAGCCTGATTGGGTGTTGGCTGTAGGTCACAACAATAGTGGTCGTTTCTATAACCCAGAAGTGGGGACATCTCAGGGATTTGAGATTTATGACAAAAAGAGTTCAACCTTTTATTTGTCAATTACTAAATATCTATAAAAACAGTAGTTAAGAGGAATCTATGAAGAAGTCCATGCTATGTCTGGCGATCACCAGCGCACTGACCCTTGTGGGGTGTGGTGCCGGCGATGAGCCTTATAAAGAACTCCCGAAAGATGAAAAGCAAGTCACCACTGCCGACATCGATAAAGCAACTGAGCGGCAATATCTCTACATTCGCAGCGTGGGTAAGGCTCCGCGTTATGCTGCCGAGGTGCGAGGTTTTACCCAAGGTGATCCTAAGTTGGTGACCTTGCATAAAACTGAGAATGGTATCCAAGTACGTCAAATTGACCGAGATAATATCGGACTAGGCCATGACAGTCGTTATCCTAATGAGTATAACCAAGCGCCAGTGTTAACCATTCCTGGCGAATATATCGACTTTAAATGTACTGAAGATAAATGGCGTGAGTGCGTTAACGTAGAGCAAGTTAACACAGATGCTAATTTAACATGGCAGGATAAGCGCTACTTTGTCCCCGATTTTGCCAAAGCCAAAATTGCCGAGCTGGGCATTAATGACATTTTCACCTTTGGAGAATGCGTTACTGAAACAGAAGCCCCGCGTCTAGTGAATACTCAAGGCCAAAAAGGCTATGAGATGGATTTAGCTAAGGGCGTGGTTAACTTTGAAATTGAGCATACTTATCAAGCTTCACCAAGTTGCTTTAACCAATTTTACGGTGGCAACCTCGACAACCTATCCTTTACGACCACCGAGTTTATTTCGATTGTGGCAGTGGATCAGTTAGCCAGTAAAGACTATCAAGCGATTCCCTATGCCGAAAATGAAAAGGGCGCATTTGGTTTCTTTACCTCCTCCCATACCTATCGTGATGCGACTGACTCAGAGGGCGTTGACGGGTATGTGCGAACTTACTTGAATCGCTTCAATCCGGCCAAATCGGAACTGACTTATTACCTGAGTAATAATTTCTACGATGCGAAAAATAAACCCTTTTTGGATGCTGCCATTGAGTCTGTTACGGCAATTAACATTCAAAACAAGCTGTATAAAACCGGTTTTCCACAGATAAAACTTGAGCAAGCCAACGATAAACGCCATGGCGACCTACGTTATAGCAACATCACCTTATTCGATGAGCCACTGGATAATGGCTTGGCGGGTTATGGTCCATCAGCGGCAAACCCACTAACAGGTGAAATTGTTAGTGCACGAGTTAATCAATACAGCTCGAATCTAAAACAAGGCGCAGTACGTTACTATCGCCAAGTGCGTTTAGATTATAACAGAGGCAAATTAGACGCGAATTCAGTCACATCGTTAACGGGCGAGCCTTATGTATCGAATTTGAACAAGCCAGATGTCAGCCTAGACACCGCGCCAGTTGAGGCGGCTGCATTTGAGCAACCCACTCAGCAACTTATTGCTGCACCCAAATCGATGTTATTAACGCCCAAGGATAATAGTTTCGATGCCTTAGCGGATTTTGATGAAAAAACACAAGCGTTTTGGTCTGAAAACTCAATGATGCATGTGGATACCGTGTTTGCTACGGGTGGTAGTGATCGTGAATTACCTCGCGGCATCAAAGGTCATGAAATTGACTGGAAAAAAGCTGAAATGTGGGTTGATGGCAAAGTGGGCGGTAAGTTAGCGGCATTTGAAGATTTGCCTATAAGTTTACAAGACGCCTTAACGACAGCCCTAGCCGCACAAGCATTTGCTGGCACCTTAACCCATGAGTTAGGACATACCTTTGGCTTAAGGCATAACTTTGCTGGGAGTCGCGACCACGACAATACCTTTAACCAAGCGCAACTGACGGAGTTAAAAGCCGCCTTTAGCGATACAGGTTACCCAGACATTACTGTTAATGCCGAGTTTTCGAGCCAAATGGATTACAACGTGAATCGGTTTGCGATCACGTTTGAACCCTATGACTTAGCTGCGTTACGTTTTGGTTATGCCCGTGAAGTGGAAACGAAAGCCAACGAATTTGTATCGCTCAAAGCAGAAGATGTCAAACGCCGTGACGAACTCGCCAAAGGGGTTGTTAATGGAGATACTCGATTTGGCGTGCTCTATAACATTGAGCAAAACAATAGCCTACGTCAGTATTCTTACTGCACTGATGAACATGTGTCCCTTAACAGCAACTGTAATCGTGGTGATGCAGGTAAAAACTTAGATGATATTAATCAGTTCTATATCGAGAAGTATTTTGATAGCTACGAGACCATGAACCTACGCCATAATCGTCAATCTTTATTTGAAGATCATAGCCTAAGTTACGCCATTAATCGTAAAGCTCAGTTTGATGAAATACGTCAATTCATTGAAGATGTGAGCTTTTTAGAGCAATTATTTGGTCTATCTGAAAACTTTTTCGCTGGTGAATGCGAACGATTGGCGGCGGCAGGTAGCGAGGCTTGGTATTGCGCGAATCAGCGGGCGATGAATCAGTCGGCAGATTTCTTCCTTAAGCTGGTGGGAGAAAATGATGCGACCCTCGATGTGACATACAAGCAAGCCGATGGCAGCGTGGCCTTAAGACAACAGTACAATTTTGGCAAAGTACTTGAACAATATCGTTTTAAAAGCGGCGATATGAAGGTGAAGTTTGAGCCAGGTGAGGTGATAAGTCAGTTCTCTGATTCTCCAGAAGCCTTGAAAGAGCTGATCATTAAATCGCAAATTAATCCTAAATTTCAGGATTTATTAACGGCGGATGTCAGCTTTTCGGGTCGCTTACTCAACGGTATTAAAACGCCTGCGTCCTCACCTAACCATCCCTATGTGAATGAGCGCGACGTGTTGGGGGTGTGGCCAGATAAATTGTTAGCCGTGAGAGCCTTAGTATCACGAACTACCCCACGTAGTACATCGAGTCTTGGTTATAAAGCATTGGTTGATTTACCTAATGTGGGTCCAGTGTTCCAAGATATGCTGTGTAAGATGACCATGGGTGAAGGTCCTGGGCTGACTCGTGGTAATACGCCACTTTTTGCCGAAAGCTGTGGCGCGAGTGGTATGCTCGATAGCTATTTGCCTTATTACACTGATTTTGCGCAACAAAGTATTGAGCCATTACCTAATTATGACCGTTCGGTATCACGTTACTTCCAATTCGATACTGTGAACGGGCAGCCAAAAGGTAAGAGTAATTTACTGCAGATGATATTACGCCAAGTGGTGCTTGCATCCGTTGACAGTGATTATCAAGGCGAGCAAAAAGCTAGGGTATGGCGTGAATATGTTGGTATTCGTTTAGCTGGCCCGGCATTGGCTACTCAAGCGGAAGTGACGTTAAATGGCCGAGTGTACGCGGCAACCGCAGAAAACACCTTAGCACTCGCGCTGATTAACCGAATTAAAGAGATGGAAACCTTTAAGGCGCAAGCCGGGGAGGCCACGCTTGCCATCAAGTTAAACAATGGCACAGTAGGGGAGATCATTGATAGCCAGCTAAGTCGAGATCAGTTAGTGCTCAGTTACTTACCTGTGCTTGATTAAGTCACTTGAATCAAGATTAGCCGCACTCGCGGCTTTTTTTTATACATAAACAAAAGGCCGCTCAGTGAGCGGCCTTATTATTCATGCAATCTTGTATGGCTTAAGACTTAGTGCGTTTCATGGCGGTAAAGAACTCTTCGTTAGTCTTGGTCATCGCCAATTTATCGATTAAGAATTCCATTGCGCTGACTTCATCCATAGGATTGAGGATCTTACGCAGGATCCACATTTTTTGCAGTTCTTCTTGAGTCGTGAGTTTTTCTTCACGACGGGTACCGCTGCGGTTGAAGTCAATGGCTGGGAACACGCGCTTTTCTGCCGCTTTACGTGACAAATGTAGCTCTTGGTTACCTGTACCTTTAAATTCTTCGTAGATCACTTCGTCCATCTTAGAACCCGTATCAACCAAGGCTGTGGCGATAATGGTCAAGCTGCCGCCGTGTTCGATGTTACGTGCCGCACCGAAGAAGCGTTTTGGACGGTGCAGGGCGTTAGCATCCACACCACCCGTTAACACTTTGCCCGATGACGGGATAACAGTGTTATAGGCACGGGCTAAACGGGTAATCGAATCGAGTAAGATAACGACGTCTTTCTTGTGTTCAACCAAACGTTTTGCTTTTTCAATCACCATTTCGGCAACTTGAACGTGACGGCTGGCTGGCTCATCGAAGGTTGATGCGATAACTTCGCCTTTAACGAGGCGTTGCATCTCAGTTACTTCTTCTGGGCGTTCGTCGATCAGCAATACCATCAACACCACTTCTGGGTTGTTGTAGCTGATGCTTTGAGCAATACCTTGAAGTAATAGCGTTTTACCGGCTTTTGGTGGTGCAACGATCAAACCACGTTGACCTTTACCAATCGGTGAGCATAAATCCAGAATACGCGCGGTAATATCTTCAGTTGAGCCATTGCCGCGCTCCATACGCATACGTTCTTCTGCGTGGAGTGGGGTCAAGTTTTCAAAGAGGATTTTATTACGGGAGTTTTCTGGTTTATCGAAGTTAACTTCGTTGACTTTCAATAGGGCAAAATAACGCTCGCCTTCTTTTGGTGGGCGAATTTTACCAAAAATGGTATCACCCGTTCGCATGTTGAAGCGGCGAATTTGGCTTGGTGAGACATAGATGTCATCTGGACCAGCTAAATAAGAACCGTCTGAGCTGCGTAAGAAGCCGAAACCGTCTTGGAGTATTTCTAATACCCCACCACCGAAAATGTCTTCTCCACTTTTTGCGTGGGCTTTAAGGATTGAGAAAATAATGTCCTGCTTGCGAGCGCGGGCCATATTTTCGAGCTTCATATTTTCAGCTAGCGAGACTAGGTCAGAAATCGGCGTGTCTTTTAATTCAGTTAAGTTCATTTTGGGGGTCTTGTGTTACGCGACAAAGCTTACCGCGATCAATCAGTAAGGATGTAATTCAGGATAGTGATTGACGAGCGAGAAGAGGTTATTAGAAAGAATCTGGTTATTAAAGTAGCACTAACAAAGCGGGGCGTCCAGAAATTTAGGGAAATTCCGGCACAATTAATTTATAGCTTGTGCCGGAGGTCACTCATTACGACGTCAAATTAGATTTGAGCGTCGATAAACTCTTTCAATTGCGTTTTTGAGAGTGCGCCAACTTTAGTCGCGGCTAATTCGCCGTTCTTGAATAGCAGTAAAGTTGGGATGCCACGAACGCCATATTTCGCTGGAGAAACATTGTTTTGGTCAACGTTTAATTTAGCGATAGTCAAGCGATCTGCATATTCTTCAGACACATCGTCTAAAATTGGAGCGATCATTTTACAAGGACCACACCACTCGGCCCAGAAGTCTACCAATACTGGCAAATCAGACTTTAATACGTCGTTTTCGAAGCTGTCGTCACTCAGGTATATAATTTTATCGCTCATGATGTTCTCCAGTTTGGGTGCCATTGCTGGTTTGTTAATGGCTTACCATGTATATTGGGGCTGAAAAATAGCTTTTCAAGTTACCTTTTTACAATGTGGCTATTTCAAACGATCGAGTATCTTATTGCAACCTCAACAGGTAAGCTTGCGCTATGAGCGAAACACATCTATCTACCCAAAGGTTTGCCGACCTACCTCTACATCCTGAGGTTAAACAGGCCCTTGCCGAGAACGGCTTCGAATTTTGTACGCCGATCCAGGCGTTATCACTGCCTGTATTACTCCAATCAAAAGATATCGCAGGCCAAGCACAAACGGGCACTGGTAAGACAATGGCCTTTTTGGTCGCCACGTTTAATCATTTATTATCGACTCCCATACCTGAAGGTCGACTGATTAATCAGCCCCGCGCCATCATTATGGCCCCTACTCGCGAACTGGCGATTCAGATTGCCAAAGATGCGATTTTACTCGCTAAGCACACACACTTAAAAGTGGGTATTGTTTATGGCGGTGAAAGTTACGATGTGCAGCGTAAAGTATTAGATCAAGGTGTTGATATCTTGATTGGTACAACGGGTCGAATTATCGACTACGTTCGCCAAGGTATTATTGGCTTGAATTCAATTCAGGCTGTGGTACTTGATGAAGCCGATCGTATGTTTGATCTTGGTTTTATTAAAGATATCCGCTTCTTATTTAGACGTATGCCTGAGGCAAATCAACGTCTTAATATGTTATTTTCGGCAACCTTGTCCATGAAAGTACAAGAGCTGGCTTATGATCATATGAATGAGCCCGTTAAAGTCGAAATCGCCCCCGAAGAAAAAACCTCCAAAAACATCAAAGAAGAAATCTTCTATCCTTCCCAAGAAGAGAAGATGCGTTTGCTGTTGACCTTGATTGAAGAAGATTGGCCAGAAAAAGCCATCGTTTTCTCCAACACTAAGCACAGTTGCGAAACGCTTTGGTCTTGGCTTGAAGGTGACGGACATCGTGTGGGTTTATTAACGGGTGATGTGCCACAGAAAAAGCGTATTCGTATCCTTGAGCAATTTACCAGTGGCCAGCTCGATATATTGGTTGCTACTGATGTTGCGGCTCGTGGTTTACATATTTCTGACGTTTCACACGTGTATAACTATGATTTACCAGATGATTGCGAAGACTATGTTCACCGAATCGGTCGTACGGGTCGTGCGGGTAACAAAGGCATGTCGATAAGCTTTGCCTGTGAAGAGTACGCACTGAACTTGCCGGCAATCGAAAGCTACATCAATCATTCGATTCCAGTAAGTAACTACGACAGTGAAGCTTTACTGGCCGATATTCCTACGCCAGCGAAGATCCACCGTAAACACCCTAGCGGCACTCGAAACTTGCGTGATCGTTCAGGGGCAAGCCGCCCAGGTGCTCAACGCAGTGGTGCTCGCCCTCCTCGTCATGATAGGACACGTAGACATTCGTAAATGCCAACACCCGCTTATGCCGCTATAACATTAGGCTCAAATAGTTTTAATATGCTGATCGCCAAAACGCGTGGTGGTCAGCCGCATATTATTGCGAAATATAAACGCAAGGTGAGGCTCGCCGAAGGCATAGGCAACGATGGCAAATTAAGCCCCGATGTCATGCAGCGCGGCCTCGACTGTTTGAGTATGTTTGCCCAGATGTTGGTACAACATAAGATTGAAGCAAACCATGTTGCTGTGATTGCAACTGCAACTCTTCGCAGTATTAGCAATGCTGATGAGTTTAATCAGCGTGCATTGCCACTCTTAGGTCATCCGATCGAAATTATCTCTGGTATGCGTGAAGCAGAGCTTATTTATCAAGGTATGGTGGCGACCACTTGTGGTCAAGGCCGTCGCTTAGTTATTGATATCGGTGGGGCGAGTACAGAGTTTATCATCGGCGATGGGCATCAAGTGTTGTTCAAAACCAGTTTGCCCTTTGGTAGTGTGACTTATAATCGCCAATTTTTCAGTAGTTTGCCGCTGCAGCAGTTAGATTTCGATGATGCTAAGCAGCAAGTACTAATCGCATTAGCAGAGCATAGACAAACCCTGCGCGATTTAGGTTGGCATTGTGTTGTTGGTGCCTCTGGCGCGGTGCAATCTGTGGTTGAAGTGCTACTTCACCGAGGGTTATCTGAAACTATCACACTCGATGTGCTTACTCAGTTGAAGGCTGAGATCCTCACTCAAGAAGATATTAGCTTAATGGGGATTGCTGGGCTTTGCAGTGAGCGAGCACCGACTTTTGCTGCGGGTGTCGCTATTCTATTGGCTTTGTTTGAGTTGCTGGGGATCGAGCATTTAGCCTTATCTGGCGGTGCATTACGTGAAGGTGTTTTAGTGATGTTAGCTCAGCGGATTATTGACGAAGTCAGCTAACATTTTATTGAAACATGATAAAAACTAAAGGCCGCGATGCGGCCTTTATTGTTTGTACTGTGGCGATTATTTCAATAAATCGGCGAGATCTTTTTCTAAGGAAACCGTTGGACGCTCTACGATGCGGCCAACTTCTTTACCTTGCTGCAGTACAATAAAGGTCGGTATACGGGTAAAGTCGTATTTTGCGGCTAAGCCTTCGGGATCTTTTTTCGTTCGGTCGACGCCAATATAGGTCACTTTAATATTGGGATTAGCGACTTCTTCCATAATACGGATAAAGCGCGGCGTTTCCCGGTGACAATCTGGGCACCAAGTACCAATGATCACTACAATTTCTGTAGGTTTAGTGATGCTTTTAAGTGGGGTGATTGCAGTGGTATCGACTTGATAGGTTTTATACCCTTCGGCAAACTCATTGAGATCTGTGACTAAATGTTGCGCTTCTACTATGCCAGTTAAAATCACTTCTTGTTTCTCCTCACTGCAGGTCGCAATTAAACCCTGTTGTTGTTCTTCAAATCCACAGCCACCATTGGCTAGTATCTGACAACTAAAAAATAAGGCGGTAGTGGCTAGGAATGCCTTAACGTTATTGTGCATGATGCGACCTCGAAATCGAAGAGAAAGAATGAAATTCGATTCAAACATTATTCTGGATGCGATTAAAGTGATTAATTGATTTGCTGCAAGCAAGATCACGCATTGCTAATATCTATACCCAAGCTACCTGAAGATACGAGTTTCAGAGCGCCTAGGGTGCTTCAATTCAAGGCGCATCAATGACAGAATGTCGGCCACCTTTTGAATTGATGCAACACGGAAGTGGAGTGCCCTAGGCGCTCCGTCCCGGCGTGTTTTAACGCACTTTATGCTGTGTTGGTTATTTTTAACTTAGCCCGCTAGGTCTGCAAATAACCGCCTTGCCTAAAGTGCGTTAAATTCCCGCTGAATCCTGCATCTTCAGGTGGTTTGGGTATGTAAGCTTAACGATCACATAATTACATGTTTTTCGGAGTTAAGGCATTGAAAAAGTTCATCCCCGAATCGCGATTCGGGGATAGAACACATTGAGATGATAAGGTAAATTGCTTGATTACTGAGCCAGAATTTTTTCAAGAATAGGCTTATTAGCCTCGGGGAAGTCGTAATTGGTTAAGTCGGTTTTAGTGACCCAAGCGATAAGCTGACCTTCAAGGCCTTTGGCTATGCCGTTAAATTCGGTGACTGAATGGATATCGAGTAGCACTTGTTTATCGGGATAGTCGAAACTCAACGCCATAAATGGCTGACTATCAGTGACATTGAGCGCGACTTCCTCTTTGAGTTCACGGATCAATGCCTGAGTGACTGTTTCGCCAGTCTCAACTTTACCGCCAGGAAATTCCCATTTCCCACCTTGATGTAAATGATCTGGGCGTTTTGCCAACAGAATTTCACCGGCCGAGTTAGTAATAATGCCGACGGCAACATGGATGCGTTTAGTCATAATATTTATCGATTAATGAGTGGGTAAAAGTAAGTGCATTAAAGGCTTGAGCTGAGTGATTCGTGTATAAACCCACAAATTACTCTTTAAAAAAATCGCCTTCATCGAGATCAAATTCATCAAATGCTTCTGGATCAAATTCGGCTTTGACTGGGATGACGTGTTTTTCTGACGCCCAATCGCCGAGGTCGATCAACTTACAGCGCTCGCTGCAAAAAGGTTTAAATGCAGATTGTGGCACCCACTCGACAGGGGCTTTGCAAATAGGGCAGTTAACGGTCAATGGCATAATTGTTCTCTTGGTTAACGGCGATAAAGCGGCCGCCAATACTAATGTCTTTCAGGCCATTAGTGTAAAGGCTTCATGCACAGGTAGCCAGTAAGAAATCAATTGAACGGTCGGAGTGGCGTTGTTGTTCAAACTGTACAAAATGGATAGCGAAACGGTTTTTATGGCCGCTAATCGTAGGATAACACCCGTGGGAAGCATCGACTTTAACCCTTACCAAAGCAAGTGCTTGGGCACTGTCACCTTGATAAAAGCCTGCGTGTGCAACGGCATTGTCGTAATTGGACGTGCTACGAGTCAGTTGAAGTAGTAACGTGATCGGGGTAAGCAAAGGTTCGAAATGCGCTATCCAAGAGCGATAATCGTGCTGTTTTTCTTCCCAAGGTTTAGATAGCCAATAATGCAGTTGTGGTAGGTCGAAGTTACAGCAAGCACCTGGCATGCCGAAGCGTTGTCGTAGTGCGGAAATAAATTTGTCTTGTTTTAATTGGCTGCCGAAGCGTTCAGGCTTTTGTAACGGTTCGCGGGCTTGGGTGAGGGCGTTGATATAGATATTGATTTGCTGGTGGTCGACGTGATCTAATTCTTGCCATTTGTTCAGTTGCAGCAAGTGCCGCTCAATATCTTTTAATACTTCATTGCGATAATCGCAGCGTTCAGACAATTCACAGAGGGAAAACAGCGGATAAAAACATCTATGTTGGTGGTCATTGCTTAGGTTACTTTGCAGCTGTTTATCGAGGTATTCGAGCCGCAAGTAGCTGCGAATTTTCTCGTTTAGGGGCTGTTCGTAAACTAATTCAGTCATGGGCGTCATGAGTACCAGATAGTTGTAAATAGCGTTGGTGCAATGCTAGCACCTCTCGTTTTAAGGTTGATATCTCTCCATGATTATCAATAATGTCGTCGGCTCGGGCGAGTTTTTCGCTGCGGCTCAATTGGCTGTTAATGATGTTATTTACTTGAGATGCATCAACATTGTCCCTTTTTGTGGTGCGGCTGATTTGCAACTCAGGCGAAATATCCACCACTAAAGTCCGATTGACTAACCTATCTAACCCGTTCTCAAATAGCAAGGGCACGACCATAATTACATAGGCCGAGGTTGCTTTTTCTACCTGTGCTAGCATTTCTTGGCGGATCATGGGGTGCAATAGCTGGTTTAACCATTCACGTTCTTCAGGGTGGCTAAATATCCGTTGCCGCAGTTTGGCGCGATCGAGTTCACCCTCAGACGTTAACATCTCAATGCCAAAATGGCTAATGATGGCCTCAAGTCCTTTTGAACCCTGAGCGACAACGTCGCGGGCAACGATATCGGCGTCGACTAAGGTAATGCCTTCTGCGGCGAATAAATTGGCAACAGTCGTTTTACCGCTACCAATCCCACCCGTTAAACCAACAATAAATTTGGACATAAAACTCTCTTAAAAGCTATGAAGTACGCTACGCTGCTAGGACGGACTTCGTCCTTACAGTCTACGGAACGGGCTTCGCCCTTACGGTAAGCGAAGCGTTCAGTGAGTGAGCTTGCGAACGTTCCGTTATCCTTAAGTGAAGCCTGTTCTATAACGTACTTAAGTACCAATCCACTATAGGTTGACCCCATATTAGGGCTATCCAGCCTGCGGCAGCAATATAAGGCCCAAATGGGATGGGATTACCTTGCTTGAGGCGTTTACTGACAATCATGGCGATGCCAACCACTGCGCCAACGAGGGACGAAAGCAAAATCACCAGCGGCAGCATTTGCCAGCCGAGCCAAGCACCGAAAACGGCGAGCAGTTTAAAGTCCCCATAGCCCATGCCTTCCTTGCCAGTGAGGATCTTAAATAGCCAAAAAATGGACCATAAGCTTAAATAGCCAGCTGCCGCACCGATAATGGCATCGGTTGGACTCGCAAAGGTATGATTTAGATTGATGATCAAGCCGAGCCAAAGTAACGGTAACGTCATTTGGTCAGGCAGCAGCATCTCATCAAGATCGATACCAGTAAGGGCAATAAGTACAAATGTCAGTATGCTCGCAAAGGCAAATTGCCAGCTTGGACCAAAGTGCCACGCTAAAGTCGCAACAAGTAGCCCCGTGATTAATTCAATTATTGGGTAGCGGGCGGAAATGGGGGCGTGACAAGCGGCGCATTTTCCCTTGAGCATTAACCAGCCGAATACAGGTAAATTATGCCAAGGTTTAATCGCCGTTTTGCACTTAGGGCAAGCAGAGCCTGGCACCACAAGATTATATTTTTCGGGGAAGCTATCTATAGGTGTATTGAGTTTATCAATACCGATTTGTGTGACTATCTCTGAGTGGTATTCCAGTAAATACTGATTACATTCTTGCTGCCATTCCCGTTTCATCATTACAGGAAATCTGTGGATCACTACGTTTAAAAAACTGCCTATGGTGGCGGCAAAGATAAAGCTTAAAACAATAAAGAGCCAAGGACTCTGGTTTAGATACTGGCCGAAAAGGGAGATAAATTCTGACATTTGATGTTCTTATTTATATTTTGAGGATGAGAAATTAAACTAGCCGCTAACAACTTTACCCATCTGGAAGATAGGTAAGTACATAGCAACAATTAACCCGCCAACGACAGTGCCGATTACCACCATCATAATAGGTTCTATCAGACTTGATAAGCCATCGACGGCATCATCGACTTGCATTTCATAGATGGTTGAGACTTTATTGAGCATGTTATCCAGCGAGCCAGATTCTTCGCCTATCATCACCATCTGCACTAACATATCGGGGAAGAGCCCTGTGGTTTGCATCGCGACATTCATCTGCATTCCCGCCATGACTTCTTGACGAATTTTTAAAATAGCTTTGCGATAGACCGCATTACCCGATGCGCCTGCGGCGGACTCTAAGCCATCAATTAACGGCACACCTGCGGCAAAGGTGGTAGCTAAGGTGCGGGCGAAACGAGCCATGGCACCTTTGTGTAAAATCGGTCCAATGGCAGGGATTTTTAGCACGGCTTCATCGACTCTATCTCTCACCATTTGCGAGTTTCGATGTGCGCGTACAAACAAAAATACGCCGCCGACAATGGCGGCTAAAAAGATGTACCAAGAGGATTGTAAGCCGCGGGAAATATGCAGTACCAGTTGCGTAAAGGCGGGTAGCTCTGCACCAAAGCCCTTAAAAATATCTTCAAACTGTGGCACCACAAAAAGAAGTAACAAAACTGTAACCAAAATAGCAACGATTACAACTGCAGCAGGGTAAAACATGGCCTTCTTAATTTTTGATTTGAGTGCTTCTGATTTTTCTCTGTAGGTTGCGACTCGATCGAAAACCAAGTCTAGTGAACCTGAATGCTCACCTGCGGCGACCAAGTCAACATATAGTTCGTCGAAGTAACGTCTATGGGGGCGCATAGCATCTGATAAGGGAATACCCGATTGAATCTCGGTTAAAATAGTACCCAGTAATTCTCGCATTTTAGTTTTTTCATGGCCACGACCGAGTAGTTCAAATGTCGTTACCAAAGGAACGCCAGCAGCAAGCATAGTCGCGACTTGACGGGTCATCATGGCAATATCCATAGGGGTGATGTTGGCTTCACCTAACTTAAATAGTGGAGAGGACTGCTTACGAACACTCTTTGGGGTAACGCCTTGGGATTTTAACTGGCTACGGATTTCGGCTGCGGTTGCACCTTTAAGCTCCCCTGCCGTTTTTTTGCCGTCGCGGTTAACGCCTTTCCATTCGAAGGTATAAATTTGGGGCTGGCTTTTTTGCTCGTTTTTTTTACCGCGAGACTTTCTTACTGTTGTTGCTGTAGCCATAAACAATCTCTATTTGGTTGTAAAAGCAGGGTGCTCTTTACAGTGATCTACGCTTAAAAACTCGTTACGCGATTGACTTCTGCAATGCTGGTAACACCATGAATTACTTTTAATAATCCAGATTGACGTAAATCACGCATCCCTTGCGCTTTAGCTTGGGAGGCGATTTGTAGGGAGTTGCCACCTTCCATAATAGTACGCGCTATTTCATCGGACATCTTCATCACTTCGTAAATACCAACTCTGCCTTTGTAGCCGCCGGAACAATGCTCGCAGCCCACAGGTTTAAAGGTGGTAAAACCTTGGGTAATTTGTGCTTGGGCAAAACCTAAACGTAATAGTTCATGCTCGGGGATGATTTCAGCTTGCTTACATTCGGGGCAAAGTCGACGCGCCAAACGCTGGGCAATAATCAGGTTAACTGAGCTAGCTATGTTATAACCTGGCACGCCCATATTGATTAAACGAGTCAAGGTTTCGGCGGCCGAGTTAGTGTGTAAGGTCGATAATACTAAGTGACCCGTTTGTGCCGCTTTAATGGCTATTTCGGCGGTTTCAAGATCGCGAATTTCACCCACCATCACCACATCGGGGTCTTGGCGCAGGAATGAACGTAAAGCGGAGGCGAAAGTGAGGCCTGCCTTTAAATTAATGTGAACTTGGTTTACGCCTTCAAGGTTTATTTCTACCGGATCTTCGGCGGTAGAAATATTACGCTCTTCGGTATTGAGAATATTTAACCCAGTATAGAGAGAGACGGTTTTACCTGAGCCTGTAGGGCCGGTCACTAAAATCATCCCTTGGGGTTTTGCCAACATCTCAAGGTAGAGTTTTTCTTGGTCAGGCTCGTAACCAAGCTTTTCAATGCCCAATTGTGCGGAGGATGAATCCAAGATCCGCATTACAATTTTCTCGCCCCACAGGGTAGGTAGAGTGCTTACCCGAAAGTCGATGGACTTAGTGCGGGAAAGCTTCATCTTGATCCGGCCATCCTGTGGCACGCGGCGTTCGGCGATATCAAGTTTTGACATTACTTTTAGGCGCGCCGATAAACGACCCGCAAGGCTTATAGGCGGTTCAGAGACTTCGTGTAAAATACCGTCGATGCGAAAACGAATGCGGTAGCGCTTCTCATAGGGCTCAAAGTGTAAATCCGAAGCGCCTTTACGAATGGCATCGGTTAGAATTTTATTGATATAGATAACAATAGGCGCATCGTCACTGGCTTCACCTGCCGGTTCATCGCTTCGCTTATCTGTATCTGCTATTTCTATGGCGCTTAGTGCCGCTTCATCCATGCCGCCTAAATCTAGGCCGCTAATATCTACTTCGAGAATTTTCTCCAGTGCTTTAGCCAATTTATCTTCTTCAACTAGAATCGCTTCAGCGTGCAAGCCCGCACTGAATTGAAAGTCCTCAAGAGCGGCGATATTGGTCGGGTCGGATGTGCCTATATATAGGCGATTTCCTCTTTTAAATAGCGGTAAGCAACGGTGTTTCTCAATGAGTTTTTTATTGAGGAAATCCTCAGGAATCGAGGCAAGCTCAAATTCATTGAGATCGAGTAGTGGCGTGCCATATTCCTCATAGCAGAGTTCGGCAATAGCACGTGCTGAAATGAGTTTACTTTGCACTAAAGTGCTGACTAATGCTTGTTTATTCTGACGGGATTTTGTGATGGCATTAGCCATCTGCTCTTCATTTAGCAGGCCCTTACGGATAAATAGGGTGGATAAACCTAAATGAAGGCCAGTAGTAGGCATGCAAGTTCAATCCGAAATTTAAATAGAAATAGAGATGAAAGAGACTAAAATGTATAGCCTCTTTCATTGTGAGAATTTTTTAATTTAAGATTGTCTTATAATCCCGCACCTTTAGCACACAAGGCTGAATCATCTCCAGAGGCAGCTCCATCGGTGATAGCATATGTTACACCACCAGTGCCTGTAAACGTGGCTGTTAATACGCACTTACTTTCAGTCCATACAAGTGTTACAGCTGTGTTTTCTGCTACAGCACCAGCAGCTAGATCAGTAAATTTAGGATTACTATTTACTTCGGTAACAATTTCAGAACAACCTATATTTGTTTGAATACAAGTTTGAATTTTTTGAGCAAAAGCAGTTATACCTTTCATCGATGCACTGCCTTGGGCTGTCGTTACGTAATCCTTATAAGCTGGCAGTGCAATTGCTGCCAAAATACCAATAATGGCGACTACGATCATCAGTTCGATCAGAGTAAAACCCTGAGTTTGTTTCTTTAAATTCATGGCCTTCATTTTTCTCTCCAGCTAACTATTTAGTGACTTACTGTGGTTGAATAGAGTGTTTAACCTAACTGCTGTTTTACTCTATAAATTGTTTTATCTCATCAAACTTTATAACTCATTTATGTCAATAAAATCATTTATATGATCTATGTAACATTAACAGTACACCGATGATCTTGAATGACCCATGTGTAATGACTCATGCTGATTTATCCAAGCTAGCTTTGCTAAATTAGCACTAAGTTAATGCTGGGTTAGCGCTTGTTTGAATAAATTGTTTCGGCAACCGCACCTTAGGCTAACGTTTTCAAAAATATGCCTCTCAAAAAACGTGAACTAGGCAATTTTAAAAAGAATCCCAGTGCTGACCTTAGGTGAGGTTGACCAAACGGCCATCTCGCCTTGGTAAAAGTTAGTACAAAGTTAGGTAAAAGGAAACAAAAATTAAGTATAAAGTACTAATAAAGTGTTGTTTTTGTATAAAAGGCTAACTTATCGACATGTTAGGTTGTAACAACTTTTTGACAATATCAGTTTAGCTGGCGTGTCTCTCTATGTCGTCAAATTGGTGACATGAAATGGTGGCGGGTTGGGTGCTTCGTGAGGGTGAATGCTGAGTATGATAGTGCAGGCGTGATTTTGCATTTGGTTTGCAGGAGCCCTACAAAACAAATGCACTTCGCCTTAATATTTTATGAGTGGAATGTGCTTACGGTACTTTGCGAGAACATTCCACTGCCATTTAACATCTAGCGGTTTTAAGCTTTTAATCTGAGTGATAAATCTAAGGCGCGAACATGCTTAGTGAGTGCGCCAACTGAGATATAGTCCACCCCTGTTTTGGCAAATTCGGCTAAGGTATCTAAGGTTACATTGCCAGAGACTTCGAGCTTAGCGCTGGCGCCTTTAGCTTTATATTGATTGTTCATTTCAACCGCTTCGACCATCTTAGTGATGTCGAAGTTATCTAACATTATGATATCTGTGCCAGAGTCGAGTGCTAAGGCGAGCTCTTCGAGTGACTCCACTTCGACTTCAACGGGTTTATTCGGGTACAAGCTGCGGGCGGTATCTACGGCTTGTCGAATACCGCCACAGGCCATAATGTGGTTTTCTTTAATCAAAAAAGCATCATATAAACCAATACGATGGTTTTTTCCGCCACCGCAGGTGACGGCATATTTTTGTGCCGTGCGTAGGCCTGGAATTGTCTTGCGAGTATCCAACAAACGAGTGTGAGTCCCCGCCAGTTTATCGACATAATGTTTGGTTAAGGTAGCTACGCCAGAAAGTGTTTGGATAAAGTTCATTGCCGTGCGTTCGCCAGTGAGAATAGCGCGCGCAGGACCTGATAATTCACATAATAGCTGGTTGGGTAATACTAGATCGCCATCATCCACATGCCAATGCAGTGCGACTTCACCACCGAGTTGGTTAAAAACCTGCTCTGCCCATGCTTTACCACAAAAAACGCCTTCTTCACGGGTGATTAAAGTGGCTTCAGCGTACTTATCGGCGGGGATCAACATTGCTGTGATGTCGCCATAAGCGATGGCTTTGGTTTGATCGTTGATTTCGGTGCCACCTAAGTCTTCACTGAGGGCAGATTTTACTGATTGGCGGATATCGTTTTCTAACATAAGCGGAGTCCTTGCATTACGGCCTACTTGCATTTTAGGTTAAGATTACCACGGCCTTAGGTCTCACGAAACAGGTTGGAAGATTGAGCAAAAGGAGTAAGCTGCAGCCTTATTTAAATTGAGAGTGGATGGTTTGCTCCATGATCTCAATGTTAAAAGATAGCTCAGTCAGTAAGTTCCGTGCGCAGGGTTTCTTCTTTGCTTGGAGGAATACTGTTAGAGTAAGGCGGTATATGTGGCATAGAGGATAAGCTCATAATGCGGTTTGATTCGGGTTGGTGTGATAGTGCGAGGCGTTGTGAGTCGCCACATTTTAATCAACGTCCCTTGAATGAAGTGAGTTTGTTAGTGATCCACAATATTAGTCTGCCCGCAGGCTGCTTTGGATTACCTTACATTGATCAATTATTTCAAGGGTGTTTAGATACTAATGTCGATTCCAGCTTTGCACCGTTGCAGGGCTTGCAAGTGTCGGCGCACTTTTTGATCCGCCGCCATGGCGAGCGTGTCCAATATGTAAGCTGTAATGACAGGGCTTGGCATGCTGGGGTGTCTCGTTATGGCGAGAGAGATAATTGTAATGATTTTTCCATTGGTATTGAACTGGAAGGCACAGATACTGAGCCTTACACTCCTGAGCAATATCAGTCACTTATCGAGTTAACACAAGCCCTACTGGTAGAATATCCATTGCTGAGTATTGAACGGATTGTGGGTCATTGTGATATTGCGCCAATGCGGAAAACGGACCCCGGGCAAAGTTTTGATTGGGAAGGATATTTAGGCAAGTTAAAGGAATATACTTAGGCGTTGCGCTCTTAGTTAATCACTTAACTTTTTGGATTTTAGACGTATTCCATATAAACCTAGACTATTTATGGACAAATTATAGAGGTACAGCCCATGGCATTATTTTCACTCTTGGTCGCCATTTTAGTGGAGCGACTTAAATTTCTTCCTTCATCATGGCAATTTGATCGTTTACTGCAATCCTATCAGACAACATTTTTTGGTGATAAAGCATCACTGACAAGCGTGATGATGGCGTTGGCGTTAGTGCTACCAGCCTTGTTGGTATATGTTTTATCTTGGTTAGTGGCGGGAATGTTTTGGGGCTTATTAAGTTTAGCCCTATGGATTGTTGTGGCAGTGGTTTGTTTTAACCATCAGAAGCAGCGTGATATTTTCAAAAAATATATGCAAGCGGCTTGTCGCTCAGACGTCCAAGCTTGTTACCATTATGCCGCCGAACTCGATTGTAGCGAATGTTTGGATGCTGTATCCGAGAAAGACCTTGGTGCCAAAGTGGGTCAAAGTGTTGCTTGGATTAACTATCGTTATTATGGTGCCGTGGCGCTGTTTTTCATTTTTTTAGGTCCAGTCGGTGCGGTACTGTATTGCACGGTACGTTTTTATGCCGAAGAGAATGCCCGTAAATCCCTAGAGCTACCTTTAGTCAATGAAGTGATTAGGCTACTGGATTGGTTACCGAGCCGAATTTTCGCCTTTGGTTATGCCTTAAGTGGTCAATTTAGTGAAGGTTTAGCGGCGTGGCGCCGTAATGGGTTGACCTTAAATGTGAGCGCTCGCACTGTGGTGGCTGAAACAGCATTAGCGGCACAACCTTTACCTGAGGTCGCAAGTGCACCTATATGTGTACAATCAACCTTAGCATTATTAGTGCTCAGTAAACGTAACTTTACACTTATTGTTGCAATACTTTCATTACTGACCATTTTTGGATTGGTGAGTTAAAAGAAGGATGCTTTGCAGCGAGAATCGAGAACGCTTCGCTGCTGCGGTGTCGCTGTGCTCCTTCTAGTCTAGAATCTAGAATCTAGATCCTAGAATCTATCCGCTGCGCTTTTGGCTGCGCCTAGTGGGGCGCAGTCCGTGCTTTTGTCAAATGGTCTGACCCCATAAACATTTTTTTCCGCTATGCTCTCTCTTCGTGGGTGCTTTTGATCGAGATCGCTTTTAAGGAGTGATCTTCAATCTGGACATCAAAACGCTGATTTGATAAAGTGCGCTCACTCAAAAAAATTGGTAAGACCAATTTACAACGGAGCTGAGCGCCTGATGGCCTATAGTAAAATTAATCAGCCAAAAATTTCTGACGTGATCATGGCGCAATTAGAGCAAATGATCTTAGAGGGTAGTTTACAGCCTGGTCAGAAGTTACCGCCTGAACGCGAACTGGCGATCCAGTTTGAAGTGTCTCGACCTTCTTTGCGTGAAGCTATTCAAAAGCTTGAGGCAAAAGGACTGTTAATGCGCCGCCAAGGCGGTGGTACTTATGTCAAAGAACAACTCTGGCAGACCCTTGCCGATCCTATTGTTGAACTGATGAATTCAGATCCAGAGAGTCAGTACGACTTACTGGAGTTCCGCCATGCCACCGAAGGCATGATGGCCTATTTTGCGGCCCTGCGTGGTACCGACGCCGATATGCAAAATATCAAGCGTATGATCCTCGAGGTGGAAGCCGCCACCGATATCGAACAAAAAGCTGCTGCGATTGTGCGTTTTTATCGTGCTGTGGCGGAAGCGTCACATAACGTGGCTATGTTACACCTCGTTCTTAGTTTAACCCCTGTGCTGCATCAAAATGTGGCGCAAAACCTGGAGCTTTTAAGCCGCCGCGAAGAAGCTTCTACTATGGCTAACGATCACAGACGGGCCTTGCTCGCTGCCATCGTTCGTCGTGATCCCGACGCCGCCAGAGAAGCCTCGAATGAACACTTAAGTTACATCGAAGAGGTGATGTTATCTGTGCGGGAAGAAGATAGCCGGTTGCAGCGAAGCTTGCGCCGTTTAAAGAGTGGCGCTTAAGTTCTGTGATTTAGCTGCCTGCTAAATCGGAATATGCCGCAAACACCATTCATTATCATGTATATAGAGAAGGACAGTGTCATGTCTGAAGATATGCTACAAGACGTAGATCCGTTAGAGACTCAGGAATGGGTTGATGCCCTGCAAGCCGTGTTGGAACAGGAAGGCCCAGAGCGCGCGCATTTTTTATTAGAAAAGCTGATCGATAAAGCGCGTCGTAATGGCACTCACTTGCCTTATAACGCCACAACGGCTTACCTGAACACTATCCCTGCGGGTCAAGAGCCGCACATGCCTGGCAACCAAGAGATGGAACGTCGCATTCGCGCCATCATCCGTTGGAACGCTTTAGCTATGGTGCTTCGTGGTTCTAAGAAAGATTTAGAATTAGGCGGCCATATTTCAAGCTTCGCCTCAAGCGCGACTATTTATGACGTATGTTTTAATCACTTCTTCCGCGCACCTAATGAAAAAGACGGTGGCGATTTAGTGTATTTCCAAGGTCATATTGCCCCTGGTATTTATGCGCGTTCATTCTTAGAAGGTCGTTTAAGCGAAGACCAACTGGCTAACTTCCGTCAAGAAGTTGATGGCAAGGGTCTGTCTTCATACCCACATCCAAAACTGATGCCGGATTACTGGCAATTCCCAACAGTTTCTATGGGCTTAGGTCCTATCCAAGCGATTTATCAGGCGCGTTTCCTGAAATATCTGACTGACCGTGGTCTGAAAGATTGTTCAGCACAAACTGTTTACTGTTTCTTAGGTGACGGTGAGTGTGATGAGCCAGAAGCCTTAGGTGCGATTGGTTTAGCGGCCCGTGAAGAATTAGATAACTTAGTCTTCATCGTTAACTGTAACTTACAGCGTCTTGATGGCCCTGTACGTGGTAACGGTAAGATCATCCAAGAACTTGAAGGCGAATTCCGCGGCGCAGGCTGGGAAGTGGTCAAAGTGATTTGGGGTCGTTACTGGGATCCATTATTGGCCCGTGACACTAGCGGTAAGTTACTGCAGTTAATGGAAGAAACCGTTGACGGTGAATACCAAAACTGTAAAGCCAAAGGTGGCGCTTATACTCGCGAACACTTCTTTGGTAAGTATCCTGAAACGGCCGAAATGGTTGCTAACATGTCAGATGATGACATTTGGCGCTTAAACCGTGGCGGTCATGATCCTGTGAAAGTGTACGCTGCCTTAGATCACGCACAAAAAACCAAAGGTCGCCCAACGGTGATTTTAGCCAAGACTGTAAAAGGTTACGGTTTAGGTGATGCGGGTGAAGGTAAAAACATCGCTCACAACGTGAAGAAAATGGGTATCGAGTCTATCCGTTACTTCCGCGATCGTTTCAATATTCCGATCCCAGATGACCAGTTAGAAGATCTGCCTTTCTATCACCCAGGTCCAGATTCTGAAGAAGTGAAGTACATGATGAGCCGTCGTGAAGCGCTGCATGGTAGCGTGCCACAACGTCGTCAAAAGTTCACTGAAGAGATGGAAGTGCCGTCACTGAAGATTTTCGATTCGATTTTACAGGGCTCTAACGGCCGTGAAATTTCATCGACTATGGCATTCGTTCGTGTTCTGACAGCTCTGCTGAAAGACAAGAAAATTGGCAAAAATATTGTGCCAATTATTCCTGACGAAGCTCGTACTTTCGGTATGGAAGGTTTGTTCCGTCAAGTGGGTATTTATGCTCACGAAGGCCAAAAATATATTCCGCAGGATTCTGACCAAGTTGCTTACTACCGTGAAGATAAAACCGGCCAAGTATTGCAAGAAGGGATTAACGAACTCGGCGCTATGTCTTCATGGGTATCAGCAGCGACGAGCTACTCAGTCAACGATACACCTATGATCCCGTTCTACATCTACTACTCAATGTTCGGTTTCCAACGTATTGGCGACATGGCTTGGGCTGCGGGTGATATGCGTGCTCGTGGTTTCTTAGTCGGTGGCACTTCAGGTCGTACAACGCTTAACGGCGAAGGTTTACAGCATCAAGACGGTCACAGCCACGTATTGGCGAACACTATCCCTAACTGTATTACTTACGATCCAACCTACGGCTACGAAATCGCCGTTGTGGTACAAGATGGTATCCGTCGTATGTACGGCGAAAATCAAGAAGATATCTTCTATTACTTGACCACAATGAACGAAAACTATGAGCAACCAGCCATGCCAGAAGGTGCGGAAGTTGGCATAGTGAAAGGTATCTACAAGTTAGAAACGGTTGCGGGTTCAGGTAAAGGCAAAGTTCAGTTAATGAGCTGTGGCACTATCCTTGAACAAACTCGTAAAGCGGCGCAAGCACTGGCGAAAGACTTTGGTATTACTGCCGACGTATTCAGTGTGACCAGCTTTAACGAATTGACTCGTGATGGTCAAGCCGCTGAGCGTTGGAACATGCTGCACCCAACCGAAACGCCAAAACAAGCCTATATCAGCCAAGTGATTTCAAGTGATGCACCTGCAATCGTCGCGACTGACTATATGAAGATTTACGGCGAACAGTTACGTGCTTATATTCCTACCGATTACAAAGTGTTAGGTACTGACGGTTTCGGTCGTTCAGACAGCCGCGAGAATCTGCGTCACCACTTCGAAGTGGACGCTAAGTTCATCGTTATTGCGGCACTGAAATCACTGGTTGATCGCAAAGAGCTGCCTGTCGATGTGTTAGCAAAAGCCATTAAAGAATATGGTATCGACGCTGACAAGATCAATCCACAGTACGCGTAAGAGGCAATGAAAATGGCTGAATTAAAAGAAGTTTTTGTTCCTGATATAGGCGGCGATGAAGTGCAAGTGATCGAAATTTGTGTGGCTGTGGGTGATACCTTAGCTGCAGAAGAATCGATTCTTACCGTCGAAAGCGACAAGGCGACTATGGATATTCCAGCGCCTTTCGCCGGTGTTTTAGCCGAATTGAAAGTGGCTGTGGGCGATAAAGTATCTGAAGGTACTTTGATTGCTATGATGCAAGCGGCGGCAGCAGCCGCTCCGGCTCCAGTTGCAGCACCCGCTCAGGCGGCACCAGCATCTGCACCAGTTCAAGCGGCTCCTGCCCCTGTGGCTGCTCCTGCGACGGGCGCAACCAAAGTGGTTGAAGTGACAGTACCAGATATCGGTGGCGACACTGATGTATCGGTTATCGAAGTCCTGGTTGCTGTCGGTGACAAGATTGAAGTTGATAGCGGTTTAATTACCCTAGAAACAGACAAAGCGACGATGGACGTGCCATCACCTTTCGCGGGTGTGGTTAAAGACGTTAAAGTTGCGGTTGGCGATAAAGTGTCGCAAGGCTCTTTAGTCATCATGCTTGAAGTGGGCGGCGCTGCACCTGCAGCCGCGCCAACTGTTGCTGCCCAAGCGGCTCCTGCCACTACGGTAGCGCCAGTGGCCGCAGCACCTGCTGCACCAGCGGCAAGTGTGGTTGCGGTAAAAGAAATTCAAGTGCCGGATATTGGCGATGCCAGCAATGTCGATGTGATCGAAGTGCTCGTGTCTGTCGGTGATGAAATCACTGCCGACCAAGGTTTGATTACGCTTGAAACTGACAAAGCCACCATGGAAGTGCCTGCGCCATTCGCCGGTAAACTGCTGTCTTTGACTGTTAAAGTGGGTGACAAGGTTTCTCAAGGTAGCGTCATTGCGACGATTGAGACGACTTCTGTTGCAACAGCAAGTGCTCCAGCACCTGCTGCACAAGCGGCGGCTCCTGCTCCAGTGAGCGCGGCGCCCGTTGCTGCACCTGCAAGCCGTCCACCAGTACCCCATCACCCAAGCGCAGGTACACCTGTGTCTACCGGTGCGGTACATGCGTCTCCTGCAGTACGCCGTTTAGCCCGTGAGTTTGGTGTCGACTTGACCCAAGTGACAGGTTCTGGCCGTAAAGGTCGCATCATGAAAGAAGACGTTCAGGCGTATGTGAAATACGAACTGTCGCGTCCTAAAGCGACTGCGGCAACTTCTGTTGGTTCAGGTAACGGCGGTGGTCTGCAAGTGATTGCAGCTCCTAAAGTTGATTTCAGTAAGTTTGGTGAAGTGGAAGAGATTCCATTAAGCCGTATCCAGAAGATTTCTGGTCCTAACTTACACCGTAACTGGGTGACTATCCCTCACGTGACTCAGTTCGATGAAGCTGATATCACTGAAATGGAAGAGTTCCGCAAGCAGCAAAACGATGTAGCGGCGAAGAAAAAAGCCGATTACAAGATCACGCCTTTAGTGTTTATGCTGAAAGCTGTGGCTAAAACGTTGCAACAGTTCCCTGTGTTCAACTCGAGCTTAAGCTCTGATGGCGAATCACTGATCCAGAAGAAGTATTTCCACATCGGTGTGGCGGTTGATACGCCAAACGGTTTGGTTGTGCCTGTCGTGCGTGACGTGGATAAGAAAGGCATTATCGAGTTATCTCGTGAACTGGCTGATATCTCTATCCGTGCCCGTGATGGCAAGCTGAAATCTGCTGATATGCAAGGTAGCTGTTTCACCATTTCAAGTTTAGGTGGTATTGGCGGTACGGCGTTTACGCCTATCGTGAACTACCCAGACGTGGCGATTTTAGGTGTGTCTAAATCTGAAATTAAGCCTAAGTGGAATGGTAAAGAGTTCGAGCCTAAATTGATGTTGCCGCTGTCACTGTCATACGATCACCGCGTGATCGATGGTGCCATGGCTGCACGTTTTAGTGTGACGCTGTCAGGAATTCTGTCCGATATTCGTACTTTGGTTCTGTAAGCATAAAAGGCTGCTCATCTTGAGCAGCCTTTTGTTTATTGTGATCAGTATCAAACACAGGTTAAAATGCGCCCACCTTACGCGCTGGCGCATTTTCGGTTGGCAGGATAGCTCCTCCAACGGATTGAATGAGAATTAGAGGAAAACATGAGTAACGAAATCAAAACTCAGGTAGTGGTATTAGGTGCAGGTCCTGCAGGTTATTCTGCGGCTTTCCGTGCTGCTGACTTAGGTCTGGAAACCATCATAGTTGAACGTTTTAGCACTTTAGGTGGCGTGTGTCTTAACGTGGGTTGTATCCCATCTAAAGCCTTACTGCACGTTGCTAAAGTTATCGAAGAAGCCAAAGCGGTTGCCGCTCACGGTGTGGTCTTCGGCGAGCCAACTATCGATTTAGATAAGTTACGTGGCTTTAAAGAAAAAGTCATTGGCCAATTAACTGGCGGCTTGGGCGGCATGTCCAAAATGCGTAAAGTTAACGTGGTTAACGGTTTTGGTAAATTCACTGGCCCTAACACGCTAGAAGTGACTGCTGAAGATGGCACTGTGACTAAAGTGACTTTCGAGCAAGCGATCATTGCTGCGGGTTCTCGTCCAATCAAACTGCCATTTATTCCGCATGAAGATCCACGTATTTGGGATTCGACTGACGCATTAGAACTGAAAGAAGTTCCAGGCAAGTTGTTAGTGATGGGCGGCGGTATTATCGGTCTAGAAATGGGTACTGTGTACGCTTCTTTAGGCAGCCAAATCGACGTGGTTGAGATGTTCGACCAAGTGATCCCTGCGGCTGATAAAGATGTGGTTCGCGTATTTACTAAGCAAATCAAGAAGAAATTCAACCTGATCCTTGAAACTAAAGTCACAGCGGTCGAAGCCCGTGAAGACGGTATCTATGTTTCTATGGAAGGTAAGAGCGCGCCAACTGAAGCCGTTCGTTACGATGCCGTATTAGTGGCTATTGGCCGTGCACCTAATGGCAAGTCGTTAGATGCTGAAAAAGCAGGTGTTAACGTTGATGAGCGTGGCTTTATCAAGGTTGATAAGCAACTACGTACTAACGTACCGCACATCTATGCAATTGGTGACATCGTTGGTCAACCTATGTTGGCTCACAAAGGCGTGCACGAAGGCCATGTAGCGGCTGAAGTTATCGCTGGCATGAAGCACTATTTCGATCCAAAAGTCATCCCATCTATTGCTTACACTGACCCTGAAGTCGCTTGGGTTGGTCTGACTGAGAAAGAAGCGAAAGAGCAAGGTATTGCTTACGAAACCGCAACTTTCCCATGGGCTGCAAGTGGTCGTGCGATTGCGTCAGATTGTTCTGAAGGTATGACTAAGCTGATTTTCGACAAAGACACTCACCGCGTGATCGGTGGTGCTATTGTGGGTGTTAACGGCGGCGAGCTGTTAGGCGAAATCGGTCTAGCGATTGAAATGGGTTGTGATGCTGAAGATTTAGCATTAACCATTCACGCTCATCCAACACTGCACGAATCAGTAGGCTTAGCGGCTGAAATGTACGAAGGTTCTATTACTGATTTGCCAAACCCAAAGGCAAAGAAAAAGTAATTTAGCTGTCGATTAAAAAAGCGCTCATTTGAGCGCTTTTTTATTGCCTGTATTTTTTTGTAACTTTTATGTAAACAAGCGGATGAATTGAAGGGATTGAGCTGCTACAGTACAGTTATGGTATGCGGTAAGTTGTCACATGCAAACAAAAATAATTAGAACAATTCTGACATGTTTCATCCTTTCACTGATTAGCGTCCATTCGGCTTGGGCGGGCGGCTTTGTGCAGCGTGTTTTTACCGATAGAGACGGTTTAGCTGTCACCAGCATCCGAGGTTTAGCCTTAGATGACTATGGTTTTGTATGGGCAGCGACTGAGCAGGGCTTGTATCGAGTCAGTAATTCTAAGGTGCGGCGCATTGATAAAATTGGCACGGAATCACGGCTTGCGGATGACTTTTTAACGACAGTGGTAAACATCGACCGAGACAAGTTATTGGTCAGCACCAATGCCGCGATTTACCTTTACGATATAGTACAAAATCAATTTACCGCGTTTGGTTCTCCCTATCTATTCCCGCAGTTTCCAGGTGGTGCGCTGATATCGGCAGCCCGCAAGAATAGCAAAACATGGCGATTATTAATTGATAATGGTCAGATCTATGAGTTTTCCCCTTCAAAGTCTGAACTTCGCCTTATCACTCAATTAGCTGTTAATCGCGACCTTCCTTGGCGCAAGTTATTACTTATGCCCAATGGACACATGTTGGTTGCGGGGCAGTTGCAACTAGAGCTCCTCGATAACAAGGGCGAACGGCTGTTCCAATACCCTTGGACCGAATCTATGGGCAGCATTCTCGATATGTTGGAGGATACTCAACATAGGATCTGGATTGCGACAGGGCGTGGCGTTTATCAATTAGATCAAATCGCTCATCAAATTACACCTGTGCCGGAATTACCCGATTGGAGCACAGCGATCATTGAAGATGCTAAAGGGTATTTGTGGTTTGCCAGTCGTATTGGCTTGTTAAAATGGTCGCCTGAGACGCGGTTGATTGAGAATTATCAGCAAGAGTTGAAGGCTGAGGCTAACATGGAAACGCTGAAAGCCATGTTGTTTGATGATGCAGGTTTGATGTGGGTTGGAGGCTCTGGTGATGGATTGGCATTGTTAGCGTCACCGCCTGATTTCATTCTTGATACTTATGCGGCAGATGAACCCTATCAGCTGAGCGATGCTATGACTTGGTCTGTACATGCCAGTGATGAAGGGGTTTGGCTCGGTTCTTCTAGTTTAGATTTTGTTGCTAAGGGCAGTAAAAAAGCGGTTAACATTCCGATTGAGGGGTTTAATCCCCACGAAAGTATTTATGATATTAGTGAGTTTGAGGACCATTATTTACTGATCTCAACAACCAGTGGTCTTTTTGTTATTGATAAAGAGACCTTGCAAGGAAGCAGTTTTTCTAAATGGACTCACGGTCAGGATGACTTTAAAAATAAGCTCATATATAAAACTTATCGGGATCCCAAACTGAAAGGACGCGTCTGGATTGCGACTACCACGGGACTCTATTTTTGGGAAATGGGACTCTATGAGCCCCAGCCATTTGATATTGATAAGTCATCTAACGAATTTGATGGCCCCAAGCGGCCAGTGATCCGCACAATTTATCGTACCTCTGACGGTCGTCTTTGGGTTGGCGGTAAAAAAGTCTTTGGTTACATAGACAGTCAAAACGAGTTTCATGATCAACGGCACTTATTTAATGCTTTTGCGGCGCAACCAACGATTAGCCATATTGAAGAAATGTCCCCGGGAATTATCTGGTTTGGTTCCTATGAAAAAGGTTTGTTTGAATATCATCAGCAGGCGGAATCGTTAGTTTCACTGACTTCCGAATGGCAATTAAATTGTAGTTCAGTGTTTTTTATTCAAAAGACCCCTAAGTCAAATCTTGTGGGTTGTGCTGATTCTTTGATTCGTCAGGATATTCAAACGGGCAATATCGCCATGTTTAATCAACTCGATGGTTTGATTTCCGATGAAATGAACGAGGGCGCTTATTTTTATTCGCCAAAAACAGGCTTTTACTTAGGAACACCTGAAGGTGTGATGCGACTCGATGTCAATAGGCTGGTCAATCGTATAACCGATGACCATGTGATGCTTGAATCTGTCTCTGTGTACTATAACAACACGACAGAAGTATCCTTGTTGCCGCGTAACCTGATGACCATCAAACCCGATGCGAATATGGTGAGTTTTCAAATCACTAACTTAGATTATCTCGATGATTCGCCAATTCAATTTAAATACCGATTACGTTATCAGGATGAAGATAGCCATTACGTCTTGTTGCAGGGGGAATCTCAGATCAACCTCGCAGGATTAGCTGCGGGTGGCTATGTGTTAGATATTTTGAGTCAAGTTAATGGGATATGGTCAGATAAGCCGTTCTCTTATCCTTTTTATGTTGAGCAGCATTGGTGGTTATCCCAAGGTTTTAAAGGTATTTTGCTGCTGTTATTTTCTATTATTGCTTTAAGTCTTGCTTGGTATCGACAACGACAGATCAATACATTTAAGCAGATGAATCTGGCATTAACGGAGAGTGAGGACAGGTTAAGGCAGTCTTTGCGCGGCAGTGACTCAGATCTCTGGGAGTGGCATAAAAATACTCAGGCATTTCACCTTGATAATCGCGGTTCGGTGCTTGGTACGCATGCCAATGAGATTGTGGTGAGCTTAGAGGATTTGCCTGTGCATCCGCAGGATAGGGAGAAAGCTCTCACTCAGTGGGATAACATGATGGCGGGTGAGATTGACCGATTCGAGGCCGAATATCGCTATCAGCGTAAGGACGGTAATTGGGGATGGCTGAGGGTTAGAGGGCGGCCAGTTGCTCGCAATAAGCACTCAAATGAAATTGAACGGGTCGCGGGTATTTATAGCGATATTACTGTGCAACGCCAGCTAGAAGATGAAATTAATTTATTGGCGAAAGCGTTTGGCAATACCTCTGAAGGTGTGTTGATTTTAGATGTCGAAGGCGGTATTCGCGTTGCGAATTACGCTGCGCAACAAATTATTGGTATAGATTCTGACGACTTAGTTGGGCAACCATTTGCACAATTCGTACAGATGAATGACGGATTAGCATCGGAGATTAAGCAACTTCTCCGTGATAGTCAGTCTTGGACCGGAGAGCGGGAGTTAATCCGTGCCAATCAGCAACTCTGTCCTGTGTGGCTAAACGTGTCGGTGATGCAAAGCATTAACGGGAAAGTAACCCACTATGTGGTGGTATTCTCGGATATCACTGAGCGTAAACGTACTGAAGCCGATTTACGCCGTTTGGCTAATTACGATGTGCTTACTGGGTTGCCAAATCGCTCCTTATTTTCTAGCCGTCTATTACAGTCGATTCAAGCTGCGCAACAAACAGGTGAGAAACTGGCGCTACTGTTTTTAGATCTCGATAGATTTAAGCATGTTAATGATTCCTATGGTCATAGCATGGGCGATGCTCTGTTGGTCGAAGCATCAAGCCGACTGCAATCTTGTATTTCCAGCGAGCATTTACTCTGTCGATTTGGTGGCGATGAATTTGTGATTTTACTCCGCAATGCAAACAGCATTGACGATATTAACCATGTCGCCGAGCGCCTGTTGGAGCAAATTGTCGCGCCTTTTAAGTTATATGGTCGGGAATTTTATATTTCGACCAGCATAGGCATCAGTATTTGGCCCGACGATGCGGTGCAGCCAGAGGCTTTTATCAAGAATGCCGATCTTGCTATGTACCATGCCAAAGAAGAAGGGCGAGGGAATTTCCAATATTATTCCTCGGAGCGTAATGCTCAAGCCCTCTATCATTTACGGCTTGAAGCCGATTTACGCAAAGCTATAGAGCGGCAAGAGTTCGAGCTTTATTACCAGCCGCAAATTGATATTTTACGTAACGATAAGCTCATAGGCATGGAGGCATTAATTCGCTGGAAACATCCGCAAGACGGATTTATTCGCCCCGATATTTTCATTAAAGTTGCTGAGGCTTGCGGTTTAATTGTTGATATTGACCGTTGGGTATTAAGACAAGCCTGTGTGCAGGGGGCCAATTGGACTAAGCGCTATGGCTCGGGCTTTAAGTTGTCGGTTAATATTTCGGCGGTGCATTTTAGGCAGCCAGATTTTATTGAAGATATCCAAAGAATTTTACAAGAAACCCAAATGCCAACAGCATCTTTAGGATTAGAAATCACCGAAGGCGTATTGATGAAGGAGTTGCATGTCGCTAAAGACCATCTGACTCGATTGAAATCTTTGGGGATCGAGGTTGCCATCGATGACTTTGGTACTGGGTATTCTTCACTGGCTTATTTGCGTAATTTTGAGGTCAATACTCTAAAAATTGATCGCTCCTTTTTGATTGATATCGCCACTAATACCGCAGATCAGGCGATTGTGAGCAGTATTATTGAATTAGCCCGTAACCTTAAATTAAATGTGGTTGCTGAAGGGATTGAGACGGTTGAGCAGTTAGAGCAAGTATTTAGCCGTGGCTGTTATATTATTCAAGGGTATTATTTTGCTAAACCTATGTGCGTTGATGATTTTGAGCGCTATTTAGAGACAGATAACAAAATCGTCTCTATTGATCATTAAGCTAGAAACATAGTCTATTATTGGCTCGCGAATACTTAATATTTGTACCGCTGATGGGCAATCGTCTGCACGATATAAGCCAGTGAGCTTGAGATGTAAACGTTATCGTCTTCAGTGATGATGGATATTTTGTTTAGCGGTTTATTCAATTAAACTTCATCTGTTTGTATAAAGAGTACACAAACTTATCACTAGTCGGTCCAGATAAAATATGACTGACGGTTAAATCGATAAGTTTGTTAATATAACTCGGATTTTTATCCCATAAAAAGTAGCCTCACATGATGCGTCAACTACTCGCTTCTATTATTTTGTGTTTGTGTGTTACCCCGTCTTTGGCTGCAGAGCGCCTTAAAATTGGTGTCGTACTCAGTGGTGGTGGTGCTAAAGGCGCCGCTCATGTGGGCGTGCTCAAAATATTAGAAGAACATAACATCCCCGTTGATTACATCGCGGGCACCAGCATAGGTGCCTATGTCGCTGGCATGTATTCACTGGGTTACAGTGCGAGTGAAGTGGAAGCTATCATGATGGGGGTCAACTGGGACAGTGGCTACTCGGACACCATACCGCGCAATATTTTGAGCTACAGGGATAAACAGTTACGCGACCGTTACAATATTCCGTTAAACATTGGCTATAACGAAGGCCAAGTGAGGGCGCCAAGTGGTCTGCTACGTGGACAGACTATGTCACAACTTTTACGTCAGTCGACAGATCTGGTACAGCAATTTGGTCATTTTGATGATTTAGCCATTCCCTACCGAGCGGTTGCAACCGACTTAGAAACTAGCTTACCTGTGGTGATTAGTCATGGCAGTATGGTTAAAGCTATGCAAGCGTCTGCAACTGTACCTGGTGCACTTCAGCCCGCACAAATTGAAGGCAAGTTATTGGTCGATGGTGGTATTGCCAATAACATGCCCGTCGATGTGGTTAAGGCCATGGGAGCTGATATTATTATCGCCGTCGATATTGGCTCGCCTCTGGTCAAAAAAGATAAATTAGACAGTACCATTGCGGTACTGGATCAACTGTCTAATTTCCTGACCAATGCCAGCACCGCCAAGCAAAAGGAGCTGCTGACAGATAAAGATGTATTGATTCGACCCGCGATTGACGCCCTCAGCACCACTGATTTCACTATTATGCCGCTGGCATTAACCCTTGGAAAAGAAGCCGCTAATGGTCAGCTTTATAAGTTGAGCAGTATGAGCGTGAGCCCTGAGGAATATGCCGCCTACGTCGAGGCTAAAAAAGCCAAAGGTAAATTATTAATGGCGGATGTACGTCATCCCATTAATGAAATCGTATTTGAAAACCAATCTAAGGTGAGTTTGAATCTCTTGACGGAAACCTTGGATATTAAACCTGGGCAAGCTGTATCTAAAGACGAGCTTAATGAGGCGTTAAAGCGTATTTACTCCCTCAATAAATTTGAACGTGTCGATGCTGAATTTGTAGAAGGTGAGGATGGCCGCATACTCACTGTCACTACTAAGGCTAAGTCTTGGGGGCCGAATTATTTCCAACTGGGCTTTAATTGGGAGGATGACTTTAATTCAGAATCTGCCATCAGTTTTGATATGGCTTATACCATGACCGATTTGACCTTTAATGGTGGCGAGTGGCGCAATGAGGTCAAACTCGGCATTGAAAAGTTGTTTGCAACTGAGTTTTATCAGCCTTTAGACAGGGACCAACAGTTCTTTAGCCGTGCCCGCTATCAATACGATACCCGTGATTGGGACTTATACGATAATAACAGTCGTATCTTAACCTTCGACAAGAAAACCCATACGATTGAATTAGGCATAGGTTATAACTACACCTTACAAGGGATGATTGAGTTAGGCTTAGTCGCAGAGAAGGGGTCGATAGTCAATGATGTTTGGTTAACGCAGGACTTAGATTTTAGTTCCTATGGTGCTTACTTTAGGTTCGGTTACGATAGCTTAGATAGCATTAGCTTTCCAACATCAGGTAATCGCGTAACCTTGAACGTCTACGTGCGTAATGAAGATTTCAATGACAGTATCGACGATAATCAAAACCAATTTAGCGTGCAAATAGAGGCCGACTGGAAAGGTGCCTTGAGTGTCGGTAACCACGCTTTTGTTGGTAAGGCATCGATTGCTACTAACAATAATGATGGTGTCAATACGCTGCATTTATCTGAGCTGGGAGGATTCTTAAACCTATCTGGTTACCATAAAGACTCAATTATGGGCGCACATAAAGTGTTTGGCGCCTTTATTTATCAATATGATCTCGGGCGTGATGCCCTAGGTATGACAGATTATCCTCTATACCTAGGTTGGAGCTTAGAGGCGGGAAATGTCTGGGACGAGCGTACTGACGTCACCCTGACCGATCTGATTTATGCATCGAGTCTTTATATCGGTACAGATACTTCCATGGGACCCGCGGCACTTGGTTTTGGGATCACAGATCTTGGCGATAAGTCTTTCTATTTATTTGTGGGTAAAAACTTCTAGTTTGAGATTTGTGTAAAGAACTTAAGGGCATGACTGAGGTTGTGCCCTTACTTTTTGGTCGATGGAAAAACTATAAGCGTCATCCCTATGGAAGTTACCTTGCCGAAATAGCTAAGAGTGTCGCTAAAGTGTCATATCCTTTTACAAAATCTTACTACTGTGAGGCGTGCCAAGATGCTAAGGTTTTGCAGGAAAAATAATAACTCTCAACGGAAGCTGGGGAAAACAATGAAGAAGATAAGCACACTGGCACTGGGTATCGCCTTGAGTTTAGGTTTAGCGGCTTGTAGTACTGAGCCTAAAACTGAAGCCGTCGCGGTGTCTGGCATTGAATTGCAAAACTTTGATGCCTCAGTTCGCCATCAAGATGATTTCTATTACAGCGTTAACGGAAAATGGTTGGCAAATACGCCTATTCCTGCTGACAAATCTAACTATGGCGCGTTTTCTGTGTTGTACGACCAAAGCCAAGATGCATTGAAGAAAATTATCGACGAAGCGGCCGCTAAAAAGAATCCTGCCGCAGGCTCGAATGAGCAGAAAATCGGTGATTTCAATGCCAGTTTCATGAATACCGATTTACTTGAAACCTTAGGTGTTACACCACTAAACCCTTTGCTGGCTGATATCGCAGCCGCAAAAACGCACGCTGACTTACCCGCTGTTATGGGCAAATTACTGACGACGGGTTCTGGTATTCCTTTTGGTTTTTACGTCAATAATGACGCTAAAAACTCAACTCAGTATGCGGTGTATTTAAGCCAGTCGGGCCTTACGTTGCCTGACCGCGATTATTACCTAAAAGATGATCCTAAGTTTGCCGCTAATCGCCAAGCCATGGCCAAGTATGTGACAGAAATACTGACCGAAGCGGGTTACAAGGACGCTAAACGCGCGGCTAAAAACGTCGCCGACATCGAAATGATGATCGCCAAAAGTCAGTGGAGCCGAGTCGAATCCCGTGATGCCAACAAGGCATACAACAAGTTAGATCGTGCTGAACTGCAAAAGTTAACCGGTCAATTCGATTTTAATGCCTTTGCTGCGAGTGCTGGCTTAGGCGATAAAGTGACTGAAGTGATCGTGCGTCAGCCCTCTTATTTTGAAAAACTCGGCGCCAGTTTCGAGACATTCCCAGTATCGGCTTGGCAGGATTATCTGGCGTTCCACTTAGTGGATAGCTACGCCGAGTTACTGAGTAAAAACTTTGTTGATTTGAACTTCGCCTTTAAGAGCAAAACCTTAATGGGTATCGAAGAGCAGCAGCCACGCTGGAAAAAAGCGGTTGATGGCGCCGACCAAGTGATTGGTGAGTTAGTGGGTGAAGAGTACGTTAAGCAATACTTCAAGCCAGAAGCTAAAGCGCGCATGGAAACCATGATCAAAAACTTGATCAAAGGTTTTGAAGTCAGCATTAATGAACTTGAGTGGATGACGCCAGAAACCAAAGTCGCCGCCCAAGAAAAACTGGCTAAATTTACCTACAAAATTGGCTATCCAGATAAATGGAAAGATTACTCAGGTTTAGATATCAAGGCTGACGAGTTAGTGGGTAACTACATGCGTTACGCTCAGTTTGAATATCAAGACATGATCAACAAGCTAGGCAAGCCAATTGATCGTACCGAATGGGGCATGACACCACAAACGGTGAATGCTTACTACAGCCCAGTGAAAAACGAAATTGTGTTCCCTGCTGCGATTCTGCAACCGCCATTCTTTAATATGGATGCCGATGATGCCGTTAACTACGGTGGTATAGGTGCTGTGATCGGCCATGAAATTAGCCATGGTTTTGATGACCAAGGCGCTAAATACGATGGTGATGGCAACCTACGTGATTGGTGGTCAGATAAAGACAGAGAAGAGTTCCAAAAGCGCGGTAAGCAGTTGTCTGCCCAATACTCAGGTTATGAGGCAATGCCCGGCAAGTTTGTTAATGGTGATTTGACCTTAGGGGAAAACATCGGCGACTTAGGTGGTTTAACCGTAGCGGCACGTTCGTATTTGATGAGCCTTAACGGCAAACCAGCGCCAGTGCTCGATGGTTTAACGGGCGAGCAACGCTTCTTTGTGGGTTGGTCGCAAGTATGGCGCCGTAATTACCGTGATGAAGAGCTGAGCCGTCGTTTGCTGACAGATCCGCATTCACCAAGCCATTATCGTGCCATGGGTACGCCACGTAACGTGGAAGCCTTCTATAAGGCCTTCGATATGAAAGAAGGCGATAAAATGTATTTAACACCAGATGAACGTGTGAAAATTTGGTAATAAATTCAGCAGATTGAAATAAAAAAGCCAGACAATGTCTGGCTTTTTTATTGATGACAATAATCAATGATGCTGCCGATTAATGTCCATAACCTAAGGATTCAATTTTTGTGACTTTATTATCAGTGGCATACAGGCGACGCATTAAGCGTGTTGGTCCAAAGTCATAGGTCCATTCTTGATACTCAGTTGGCAACTTGCTGGGATCGATCACCCTGTCTCCGTTAGCGTTGAGATAAGTCGCGGGCAGACTGTATTCTCGAATATCACTGGGCGAGCCGCATTTATCCTGCACAGTCGTTAAAGTATCGCCCGTATTGATCACTTGTTGTTTACAGTGCATGGTTTCACCTGCGCTAGCGGGTAAACAGGTGGACATGAGCATTAAGGCCATGGGCAGTATTAAGGACTGGTACTTCACATTGAATTCCTTCTGGTGCATACACCATTCTGTCATTTATCCGTAGGGCAAAGACTAAGCTTATCCGCCCTGCAGAAACTCGGTGTGTTGTGACGTTATTTTGCCAAAATTGTTGTTAATGCCAACAAACTCTCGGCCTGATGATGGGCGATAATCCACTTAGCATCGCCTCTTTGTTCTGGCGCAGGGATCGCGACCGTTTGCATGTTGGCTGCTCTTGCGGCAATTAAGCCGTTAAAGGAATCTTCGATGGCAAGACAACAACGGGGATCAACATCTAACGCCTTAGCGCAATTCAAATAAACTTCTGGGTGGGGTTTGCCATAGGCGAGTCCCTCGGCCGATTGTACTGCCATAAATTTATCACTGAGTCCTAGCTTAGAAAGAACTGCCTCAATAATAGTGTAGAACGACGAGGTCGCTAAGCCGATTTTAAGGCCAAGCGCTTGGCAGTGATCAATCGCTTCGTGGACGCCCAGCATAGCTTCGCCGCTAACCAGAATTTCATTTGCAACTTTATCAACAATCGTTTGGCTGACCTTGGCATTATCATAGTGTGGCCAAGGTGCCTTGTGGTACCAATAATCGACGCATTGATCGATGCGTAAGCCCGTGGTTTGTTGAATCGTTTCTATCGTCACTGGCACGCCGAGTGCGGATAACACTTCATACTCGACTCGCTGCCATAGGGGTTCTGAATCGATTAAAACGCCATCCATATCAAAAATAACGGCTTGAATGCTAAGGGATGTCATTGGTACTCCGGTGGACTAAGGAAATAACTGAGATATGCAGTAAATTAAGCCTGAGTGTAAGTTCTCGCACTGCATCTTAAAAGCCAAAATGCCGCAAGATGAGAAAAATTTATACCTATTTGCTCTCTGACGCGGAAAATTGCTTGTTCGATTTAAAATTAATGAAACATTGTTAACTATTTGTAGTGTATGGTTTTTTGTCTGTTTTCAAACTATTGTCTAATTTCACTTGTTTTAATCTTCCCGTAAGTTGGCATTCGCCGCCGGATTTAGTCCTTATTTCGCTTTTTGCCGAGTGTGACCTGATTCATACTTTTGCAAAGCTGTAGTATACTGCAGGCCGGAAATACGGGTCGATCATGTCGGACTGTCAGCTTCAATTAAGAAGACGTGCAGTTTCGTTGTTAGAGCGCCAAACAAAGAGGAATGTTGCCGTGCTAGAAGCATATCGTAAACACGTCGCAGAACGTGCTGCAGAGGGCGTAGTCCCTAAGCCATTAGATGCACATCAAGTGGCTGAACTGGTTAAGTTAATTCAAAACCCACCCGCAGGTGAAGAGGCTTTCGTTCTCGACCTGCTTGAAAATCGAATTCCCCCAGGTGTTGATGAAGCCGCTTATGTTAAGGCTGCTTTTTTAGATGCGGTTGCCAAAGGCACTGAAAAATCACCGATTCTGTCTGCTGAGCGTGCTACTGAGTTATTAGGCACAATGCAAGGCGGCTACAACATCGAACCTCTGATCGCGCAGCTGGATAATCCAGCGTTAGCACCTTTAGCCGTTAAAGCGTTATCTCACACTCTGCTGATGTTTGATTCTTTCCACGATGTGGTTGAGAAGATGGAAGCGGGCAATGAGTTTGCTAAGCAAGTGGTTGAAGCGTGGGCGAATGCAGATTGGTATTTAAGCCGTCCAAAACTGGCCGACAAAGTCACTCTGACAGTATTTAAAGTTTCTGGTGAAACCAATACCGATGACTTGTCACCTGCACCAGATGCATGGTCACGTCCTGATATCCCATTGCACGCGTTAGCTATGCTGAAAAACGCCCGTGATGGTATCGAGCCTGATGTTGCTGGCGCCGTTGGCCCAGTGAAAAAAATTGAAGCATTAAAAGCACAAGGTCATCCATTAGTATATGTGGGTGACGTTGTGGGTACGGGTTCATCACGTAAATCTGCGACTAACTCAGTACTGTGGTTTATGGGCGATGATATTCCATTCGTACCTAACAAGCGCGCTGGCGGTTTCTGCCTTGGCGGTAAAATTGCACCGATTTTCTTCAACACTATGGAAGATGCGGGCGCACTGCCAATCGAGCTTGACGTAAACAAGATGGAAATGGGCGATGTGATTGACATCTACCCATACGCCGGTGTGGTTAAGCGTCACGATAGCGACGAAGTGATTTCAGAATTCAGCTTAAAAACTGAAGTCTTGTTAGACGAAGTTCGTGCTGGTGGTCGTATTCCATTGATCATCGGTCGTGGTTTAACTGACAAAGCCCGTGACGTATTAGGCTTAGGGTTATCTGACGTCTTTGTACGTTCTCAAGATGTCGCTGATACCGGTAAAGGTTATACGCTTGCGCAGAAGATGGTCGGTAAAGCTTGTGGCGTAGCGGGTGTGCGTCCTGGTCAATACTGCGAACCTAAGATGACGTCTGTCGGTTCACAAGATACCACTGGTCCTATGACCCGTGATGAGCTGAAAGATTTAGCTTGTTTAGGTTTCAGTGCTGATTTGACTATGCAGTCATTTTGTCACACTGCGGCTTATCCAAAGCCAGTTGATGTGAACACACATCATACTCTGCCAGATTTCATCATGAATCGCGGCGGTGTATCACTGCGTCCAGGTGACGGTGTTATCCACTCGTGGTTAAACCGTATGCTGCTACCAGATACAGTTGGTACGGGTGGTGACTCACATACGCGTTTCCCAATTGGTATTTCATTCCCAGCGGGTTCTGGCTTAGTAGCGTTTGCTGCTGCGACTGGCGTTATGCCACTCGACATGCCTGAATCCGTATTAGTGCGCTTCAAGGGCAAAATGCAACCGGGTATCACACTGCGTGATCTGGTTCATGCTATCCCATTAAAAGCCATTGAACTGGGCATGCTGACCGTTGAGAAGAAAGGTAAAGTAAACATCTTCTCTGGTCGCGTACTGGAAATCGAAGGTCTTGAAACCTTGAAAGTTGAACAAGCTTTCGAATTGTCTGATGCTTCAGCTGAGCGCTCTGCTGCCGGTTGTACCATCAAGTTAGACAAAGAACCTATCATTGAATACCTGAACTCAAACATCATCATGCTCAAGTGGATGATCGCTGAAGGTTATGGCGATCGTCGTACGATTGAACGTCGCATCAAAGGCATGCAAGAGTGGTTAGCCAATCCTGAGCTGATGAGTGCTGATAAAGATGCTGAGTACGCTGCAGTAATCGAAATCGACTTAAATGACATCAAAGAGCCAATCCTGTGTGCGCCAAACGATCCTGATGATGCCGTTTTACTGTCATCTGTTGCGCAAACTAAGATTGATGAAGTGTTCGTAGGTTCTTGTATGACCAACATCGGTCACTTCCGCGCAACCGGTAAGATGCTAGACAAGTTTGCTAAAACCCTGCCAACACGTCTGTGGATTGCACCACCGACTAAGATGGATAGAGATCAGCTGACTGAAGAAGGCTACTACGCGATTTTTGGTCGTGTAGGCGCGCGCATCGAGATCCCAGGTTGTTCACTGTGTATGGGTAACCAAGCACGTGTAGCTGAAGGTTCAACTGTGGTATCGACTTCTACCCGTAACTTCCCTAACCGTTTAGGTACAGGTGCTAACGTTTACTTAGCCTCTGCTGAGCTGGCTGCGGTTGCTGCACTGTTAGGTCGTCTGCCGTCACCTGAAGAATATCAAGAATACGCTAAAGAGTTAGACGCAACTGCAGCTGACACATACCGTTACTTGAACTTTGATCAAATCGAGTCTTACACAAAAAAAGCATCGGAAGTGATCTTCCAGACAGCTGTGTAATCGATTGCCGTTAAGGTAACTTGATGTAAAAAGCCAGCGTAAGCTGGCTTTTTTGTGGGTTTGTTTTATTTCTACATCTATATGCACCAATGAACCCTATCATAGTCATGCTTTAGTTCTTACATCACAAACTCGCTACTTACTAATGGTCACGCGTTGTCGCCATTAAAACAAATCCATTTAAGCCGATCCGTAGGTCAATCTCACGCTTAGCCTCGTTTAATCTTCATTTTAAAAGACGAAAGTCTTCTATTTTTATAACTACTAACAAATCATCTGATGGCTTTTGGCTATACATAATGCGAAACAAAGGCGTAGTCTTGACTGGATTGTGGATAACTTTGGGGGTAAGTGGTGGGTATGGTGTGGCTAGATTAGATAATTAGAATTAACTGCAAATTTCCTGAAAATAGGGGTTGCACAAAATCTCCTGCTGCCTATAATGCGCATCCACTGACACGGCTGACAGCGTTAAGCAGCCTGATGTGACGGTTCATCGATGAGTTTACTGATTGATGAGTGTTGAGAAAGTTTGCAAAAACTCCTTGACGCGAAACGGGAAATGCGTAGAATACGCAGCCCTAACCAACTGGAAGCGTTCGGCGCTCAGTGTGGTACTCACCTTCTCTTACGAGGTTGAGTTGCTCTTTAACAAGATAAAACAAGAAATCTGTGTGGACACTCACAGGTGTTGAGTTAA
>NZ_JABAEB010000007.1 GCF_012584455.1 Shewanella oncorhynchi | reverse complement strand
TAGGTCATCGCCAAGCGCCTAATTATCTCATTGAGATGTAACCAAGCCAGCTGAATAAGCTGGCTTTTTTGCGTCTGTAATCTGAACATTCTTTGCACTAATAGCAATGCTGCCGACTGTAAGTATTGCTATTAGCTTTGTTGGCGAGTCTTTTCTTCCCCTCAATACACAAGCTTTGCTTCCACATTTTTCACTATTAATCGATAAAAAAAGCAGCCAGAAGGCTGCTTTGAGGTGTTACTTTCGCATTAGGTTACTTAAGCTTCTTTAAGCCACTGGGCAGCACGTTTAGCAAAGTAAGTTAAAATACCGTCTGCGCCTGCGCGTTTAAAGCAAAGTAGGGATTCCATGACGATGGCCTTTTCGGCTAACCATCCATTCTGGATTGCTGCCATATGCATGGCGTATTCACCACTGACTTGATAGGCGAATGTTGGCACTGCAAGTTCAGTTTTAACGCGATGCACTATATCTAAATACGGCATACCTGGCTTAACCATCACCATATCGGCTCCTTCTTGGATATCTAGTGCGACTTCATGCAAAGCTTCGTCACTGTTCGCTGGATCCATTTGATAGCTATGCTTATTGCCACCTTTGAGGTTACCCGCTGAGCCTACGGCATCACGGAATGGACCATAGTAGTTTGAAGAGTATTTTGCCGAGTAAGCCATTATTTGAGTGTTGACGTGCCCTGCCGCTTCTAATGCTTGGCGAATAGCGCCAATACGGCCATCCATCATGTCCGATGGTGCAATGATGTCGGCTCCAGCATCGGCGTGTGACAGCGCTTGCTTCACTAAAATCTCGGTGGTGATATCGTTAAGGATATAACCCGTTTCGTCTATGATGCCGTCTTGACCGTGAGTGGTGAAAGGATCTAGTGCCACGTCAGTCATGATACCGAGCTGTGGAAAGGCTTTTTTTAGCTCGCGCACTGCACGTTGCACTAGGGCATCTGTGTTATAGGCTTCTTCTGCCATTAATGTTTTTTTCTCTGCAGGTGTCACAGGGAAAAGTGCGATCAATGGGATACCTAACTCAACCAGTTCTTCAGCTTCTTTCAGTAGCAAGTCTATCGAGTAGCGTTCAACACCGGGCATAGAGGCTATTTTTTCACTGCGATTAGTGCCTTCTAGAATAAACATTGGGTAAATCAAGTCATTGACCGTTAGATGATTTTCGGCCATGAGGCGACGGCTAAAATCATGTTTACGCATGCGGCGCATTCTACGCTGAGGGAAGGCACTGGTAATGATATTCACATTTGACTCCTAATTAGGTACTGGTCTTGCTTGATCCGACAAATACAAGCTGACTTGATTACGCCCACCGTTTTTTGCTTGGTAGAGGGCTTTATCTGCTTGTTCTAGTAATTTAGTACTGTGTTGATCGTGGGTCACTATATCGGCACTGACTCCGATACTGATAGTCAAAGGTATCGCTTCACCTTCCCATTCAAAATGAATAGAGGCAACAGCGTCTCTTATTGTTTCAGCAACTTGGAGAGCACCTTCTGCAGTTGTATTAGGAAGGATGATAGCAAATTCCTCCCCCCCAAAACGTGACACTAGATCCGTTGGCCGTTTTAAATGGTGCTGTAATGTTTGAGCTATTGTACGTAATGCTTGATCGCCTGCAAGATGACCGAATCTGTCATTGATCAGCTTGAAACGATCAATATCAAGCATTAACAGTGCTATGGGTGTTTCTTGCCTGCGACTGATCCGGCTTTCAGCGATTAAACGTTTATCAAAGGCACTGCGGTTTTTGACCCCAGTTAAACTGTCGATAGTGCTTTGTTCTGTGAGCTTTTGATTCACCTCATGCAATTCTCTGAGGGTGATTTCCAGTTCTAAAGTACGCTCTTGCACCATTTGTTCGAGTTTCTCATTGCTCTCGGCTTCCGCTTTTAGGGCTTCTTCCCGCGCACTACGAATTTTCTGTGCTTGTTTCAAGGCTTCTTGCTGGATACGCAGTTTAGCTTTACGCTCATCGTTATAACGAATGGCAAGTACCAAAGACATAAAGATGATTTCAAATGTCAGGCCGAGCATGACAGGGGTTTGCGGTTTTAAATTGAGGTCAATCACGCTGAGATATAACAAGCTACTGATGCAAGCGCCTGTCAGCATACTCACCCAGCCAATAGTGTACATACGTGCCAGTTTATGGCCATTGATAGCTTGAGTAATGGCAAAGACCATCAGGACTAGGCTGAGCACTGCAACTGAAATGATCTCAATATATAACGCTGTACCATATTGGATGAAAGGTGTGGCAAGTCCCACACAGAGAATATACACGGCACTATAGCGACAAGTGAGTAACATACGGCGGTTTAAATATTTGAGCTGTAATATTTTTTCAGTAAACATTAACGCAAATGCCATAACGATTGGCAGTAAAAACGGCACCATAACTTGCTGTAATAGCGGCCAGTCTGGCCAGAGGAATCGGAAGGCAAAACCGTTAATCGTGGCAACGAGTAAGGTCATGCTAAGTACATAGCCAGAGTAATAGCTGTAGCTGAATGAGCCCGATGCTATGGCGATAAAAAGACTAAAAATGCCAATTGCGGCAAGTACACCGAGTTGGAATCCATGCTCAACGGCGGTAGATTCGGCAATTTGAGCTAAGTCATTAGAAGACCATAGGTTTAATGGTACTGCAGCGCTACCTTCAGTTTGAATATGCAGATAGAAAGTATGGGAGTCATCTGTGTTGATCTTGAAAGGATATAGGAAAATATTGCTCAAGAATGGTCGATCCTCATAGGGGAATATATCACCCATCAGCACAGTATTCATGAGTTTATTATTGACTAAATGGTAGATAGTTACCTTGTCTAACAAAGGGTTATCTAGCGCTAAAATGCGAGAAAGTGTTTCGTCAGGGCTGGTTAAGCTGAAACTGAGCCAAAAATCATGGCCGCTGAGTTTTTGAATGTCTTTATTGGTAAAGTTATGCCAATCAGTTTTTGGCAAAGCTTGTATTTCGGCCAGTTCTTTTGCAGGTGTAGGGTGGCTGACCATTAACCAAGGCGTAAGGTTTAAAGGCGTCGTGGTTGACTCGTCAATGCTCAATAGGGTTGCCAAGGCCTGTGTGGGGCATATAAATAGCCACAGCAAGAATATGAGTGGCATGTTTTTGTTAAGCATGGACTCGATCCAAATTAAAAAACGCTAAGCTATTTTGGTAGCAACGTTTTGCAAACTCATCCGCATTTTCTCCGCGTAGGTTTGCAATATAATTTGCGATATAAGGAAGGTATTCGGGCTTGTTTTTGCTCGATTTAGGCTTGGGCCGCATACTGCGGGGGAGTAGGTAAGGGCTATCTGTCTCGATTAAAATGCGATTCTGCGGAATAAAGGGAACGAGTTGCGCTAGTTCTTGGCCGCGTCTTTCATCGCAGACCCAACCTGTTATGCCTAAGTGTAAATCTAGGTCAATATAGGCTTCCATCTGTGCGTGAGTGCCTGTGAAACAATGTAAAAGCGCACCATTAAGCTGGGGGCGATATTCACGCAGGATTGCGATAAAGTCTTCGTGGGCATCGCGTTCGTGCATCAGTACGGGCATTTGAAGTTCAATCGCCAATTCCAGTTGCGCAATAAAAGCTTGGCGCTGGATAGGTCTCGGGGAGAAATCACGATTGTAGTCTAAACCACATTCGCCAACGGCAACCACTTGCGGTGCGTGGCAGAGTTCAGCTTGTCGAGCGTTTGAGCCATCATGCCAACCACTGGCATGGTGGGGATGCACACCAGCAGTGCAGTAAAGTTGATTCGGATATTGCTCGCATACAGCAATGGCTGCCGCACTTTCAGTTAAATCGCTGCCAATAACAATTAACGGCGAAACCCCTTGGTCCGCCGCTGCTTGTATTATCGATACAGTATCTTGTTCGAGTGCGCTGCCAAGTAAATTGACAGCGATATCTATGTATGAGGGCATTATTTTAGGCGTTTTACCCGAACCTTGGCATTGCGATCATCGGTACCCATTAAAAAAGAACCTAAAGCGGCTTTTTCAATATAGACAGTTTCACCTTGCTTAACATTGTACTTACGGCCATCAGTTTGTTTCCATACCTGACCGTTAGTGAAAGTCACTTTAATGGCTCCGTAAGCATCTTCAGCTATAGATTGAATCTCTAAATAAATCTTATCGACAGTATTTTCTTGAGCACGCTTGGCTTCCATCCCAAAGTCATCGGCAATTTTTGCCGCTGGCGTTTGGGGGGCGGTTGCCACTATCGCAGCTGCAGTAGTAGGGGCTGCAACTGTTGCTACTGTAGCCGGTATCGCTTGAGTGCTAATGGTGTTAGGTGTCATGCCTTTTACGCTTTCTGCTAGCTTGTCATAGCAAATCAAGCGGTCGAGTTTATCGGCGGTTGCTGCACATTGGGTTAACTGCTGTTCAATGCTGGCATTTGCTTGGACAGATACAAGCATGATCGCTGCCGTGATAAGAGTTAAGCGCATGAGAATGTTCCTTATTATATTATTCCCCTAACGCCTTCGAGGACGTTAGTCGTTTGTTTGTTCAGTCTCTTCGTCTGACTCGTCATCTGGTTTACTGTAGAAACGAGCCGCTAATAAACCGCCTTCGAACAATAACAGCATTGGTACAGCAAGCATAGTCTGGGAAATCACATCTGGTGGGGTTAACAGCATGCCGACGACAAAGGCGCCCACTATGATGTAAGGACGTTTTTGCTTGAGATCTTCAGGTGTCGTGACACCTGACCAGCAGAGTAAAACAACGGCAATGGGGATTTCAAAGGATAGACCGAAGGCAAAGAATAGCTTCAGAATGAAGTTAAGGTAACTGGTAATATCTGTCGCAACTTGAACTCCCTCTGGTGCATTGTTAGCAAAAAAACCAAAAACAACAGGGAATACAAGATAATAAGCAAATGCAATACCGAGATAAAACAATAAGGTACTGCTGAATAGCAGTGGCATCACTAAGCGTTTTTCATGTTTATATAAACCCGGTGCCACAAAGGACCAAATTTGAAATAACACGTAGGGCACTGCCACAAAAAATGATAAAACGAGGGTTAGTTTGAAAGGTGCAAAAAATGGTGCAGCGACATCCGTCGCAATCATGCTGCCACCAAGAGGCAAAGATTGCATTAAAGGTATTGCCATGTAGTGGTAGATATCATTTGCCCAGTACACACTACAAATGAACACTAATAACACACTGGCAATGGATTTTAGCAGCTTGGACCTAAGTTCAAGCAAATGGCTGATAAGTGGCTGCTGTTGCGACATGAATTATCCGTTGGCTTTCGGGTTAGAACTGGTATCCACGCCCTGAGATGGCTCACTTGAAGTAGCGGGAGAAGCCGATGTTTGACTCGCCTCTACAGTGGCTGTTGGATTAGTTTGGCTAGCTTGAACTGGATTCACTTGAGCAGGAGTGTGAATTTGATTCTCAGGCTCAGGGGTGTCTTTTGACGGATCCTGAACTTGATAAGGGCGGTTCACTGACTGTGCCGCTTGCTTTAGTTGCTCAATAGACTCTTTGAGTTCAGGTGAGAGGTTAGATAAACCTTTGCTCTCGGCTTTTTTAAGATCGGCATGCAACTGCTCGATCTTCAGCTCCTGCTCAAGTTCTTCTTTTACCGAGTTCGCCATGCGTTTCATCGCACGGATCCAACTCGTTACCGAACGCACCGCAACCGGTAGTCGTTCGGGGCCAAGAACCACTAGCCCCAAAACACCGATCAGCAGCAGCTCCATAAAGCCGATACCGTCAAACATAAAGAGTTACGCCTGTTCTTTGTTAGACTCAGGTTTCTTTTCAGTCGCCTGTTGAGTTGTTTGCGCTGTTTTAGCCGCTTCGGTGTCTTCTAATGCCTTTTTGTCTTCTTCTGAAGACATGGCGTTTTTGAAGCCTTTCACCGCACCACCTAAATCACCACCCAAAGAGCGTAATTTCTTAGTTCCAAACAACAAGACAACGATTAACGCAACGATAAGCAGTTGCCAAATACTAATACCACCCATGAAGGTATCCTCTTAATTGATATCGGTTCTATTATGAACCTCTGATTAATTAGTGCTAGCTAAAATTTGCGATTCTTTGGCCTAGATCGCCATCCTACAAACCACAATATCATGCCTGAAATTAGACAAACATAAGGGGTCCATAGTGTAGCGTCTCTATTAATCAATAACGTGCCACAGATCAATAAAACGGCAGAAGTGATAAGCAAGTAGTTACTCTTGTGTGCCTGCTGCTGATATTTCAAATACTTATCTAGCATTTGTTGCTGAGAACTCAGCAATTTCCTGCCTAACTTAAGATTATCGTAAATTAGTTCAGGGAATTCAGGTAGTTTATCAGCCCAATATGGCAGTTTTGTGGATACCTTTTTAAACATAGCTTTAGGACCGACTTGGTCGGCCATCCACTGCTCTAAAAAGGGTTTGGCGGTTTGCCATAAATCCAACTGCGGATACAGCTGACGGCCTAAGCCTTCGATGTAGAGTAAGGTTTTTTCCAACAATACCAATTGCGGTTGCACCACGATATCGAAGTGGCGCGCAGTGCGGAATAATTCCAGTAACACATGACCAAAGGAGATCTCGTCGAGCGGCTTGTTGAACATAGGTTCACACACCACTTTGATGGCCTGTTCGAAAGCTTGTAGATCGGTTTTTTCCGATACCCAGCCAGACTCAATATAGAGCTGGGCGATTCTGTGATAATCGCGATTAAAGAAGGCGAGAAAATTTTCGGCGAGATAGCGCTTATCGACTTCGTTGAGTGTGCCCATGATGCCGCAGTCGAGCCCAATGTAGTATGGGTTCTCAGGATGATCGCGGGAAATAAAGATATTGCCCGGATGCATGTCGGCGTGGAAAAAGTTATCGCGGAATACTTGGGTAAAAAATAGTTTAACACCCCGCTCGGCCAATAACTTAAAGTTGGTACCTTGCGCTTTAAGGGCGGCAATATCCGAGACAGAAATACCGTAAATACGTTCCATCACCATCAGGCGTGGATAGCAAAACTCTTCATACACATAAGGCACATAGAGCGCATCTGAGTTGAGGAAGTTGTTGCGTAGCTTGACTGCGTTTAAGGCTTCGAGCTTAAGGTTTAACTCGCCTAAAATGGTCACGCGGTAATCTTCGATCACTTCAGCAGGGCGCAGGCGGTTACCTTCACCGAGGAGGTATTCAATCAGTTTGGCAGTTTGCGACATCAACTGCAGATCGGCTTGAATCTTGGCTTCTACATTCGGGCGTAGCACCTTAAGTACGACGTCTTTGCCGTTAGATTTTAAGGTCGCGGTATGCACCTGAGAAATAGAGGCTGAGGCCAGTGGCGTTTCATTAAAGTCATCGAATAGCGATTCAATCGGCGCTTTTAGCTCAGCTTCAATCGCTTGGCGGGCAAGTGCACCATCAAAGGGCGGCACTTTGTCCTGTAGCATGGCCAATTCACTGGCCCATTCATCGCTGAGTAAATCGCGGCGGGTTGAGAGCATTTGCCCAAGCTTAATATAAACGGGGCCGAGTTCCTGCATCGCCAATTTTAAGCGTTCGCCACCGGGCTTATTTTTATGCTTATTGCGGATCCAGAACAGACTATTACGGGCGAGTTTAAAGTACCAAGGTGTCATCTTTGGCGGCAATACGTCATCTAACCCGTACTGAAGTAAGGTCTTGATGACGTGGTAACCGCGGCGGATACTGGCAAAGGTCATGGCTTAATTTGGTCTCTTAATTGGGCAATCCGTTGTTCAATCGCGCGAGTATCGGCAACTAAATCATCCATTTGATCGCGAAAGTGCATTAACTCAATTGGGTGCGGTGCGAGGCGATACTCTTCAACTGCGAGTTGCCCTAAGTGGGAGCGGGTTTTACGCAACACTTCGAGTGCAAAGTCTTTTGCCTGATGACTAGAACAGATGAGTTTGTGAGTGGGACCATCACCTAAATAACGGGATATTGGCTCGGCAAAGTCAAATTCGATACCGCGTAGATATTGGCTAAAGCTTTGTAATAAATTGAGATCGCCCTCAAGCTTGAGTTTATCTTGCTTGATTAGTTCAGTTAGGTTGGCGCCTTCGGACACGCGGTAAAGCGTCGTCGCATCGGCATGTAGACTGACATCGACATCGCCTTCATAGCGGCTCAGTACTTGGATCTCTTTGGCAAACACTAAATAGAATGGCCAGCTGAGCTGTGATAATTGGATACGAAACACTTTGCCATGCAACTGGCGCTGGCGCGAATAATCGTCGCCCGCTTGGGCCTGAAGTTTTTTCAGACCCGTTTCAATTGCGGCGCAGGCAAGCAGCACAACTTCTTGCGGCATCATTAGAATTTATAACCACGGTGCAATGCGACAATGCCGTCGGTCATGTTGGTGTAGTCGACTTGTTCAAAGCCTGCATCAACCATCATTTGTTTTAATGTGTCTTGATCTGGGTGCATGCGGATCGATTCAGCCAGATACTCGTAGCTGTCGGCATCTTTAGTGATGAGTTCACCCATCTTAGGTAAGACTTTGAAGCTATATAAATCATACACTTTACGCATAATTTCATGCTGAGGCTTAGAGAACTCTAGCACTAATAACTTGCCACCGGGCTTAAGCACGCGATTCATTGAACGCAGCGCCGCATCTTTATCGGTCACGTTACGCAGACCAAAGGCGATGGTAATGATGTCGAAGTGGTTATCGGGAAACGGCAGTGCTTCGGCGTTGGCTTGCACATAACTGACATTGTTGACTATGCCCTTGTCGCGCAACTTAGTGCGCCCGACTTTTAACATGGAATCGTTAATGTCAGCTAAAACCACTTCACCTTTATCACCCACTAAGTGAGAGAATTTTGCGGTTAAGTCACCTGTACCGCCGGCCAAATCGAGCACTTTCATGCCAGGGCGGGCGCCAGAGACTTCAATGGTGTAACGTTTCCAAAAACGGTGAATGCCGAAGGACATCACATCGTTCATTATGTCGTACTTAGCGGCAACAGAATGAAACACGCCGGCAACGAGTTCAGCCTTTTTATCGGCCTCTACGGTTTTGTAACCAAAGTGGGTACTTTTAGATTCGCCCTCAGACATCAATGTGTTCCTATTGTTTTGCAATGTATTAGTTGCGAGTGTAAGCCATCGCCTGCATTTGCTGAATCTTTGATCTATCACTCTGTGATCGAGCTAGTAAACTAACTGCAGTGCCTTAGCTTGAGGCACTCCTGAACAGTCGTAGGATTAAGTGCTTAGCGACCACGTAAAATGGACTGGCATTAGACCACAATATCAGGATTTGGTGAATAGCTTAGCGCCCAGTTGGGTGCAACTGGTGATATTCATTGTGCCAAAAATTGCATACGAGCCTGCACATAAGCGTAGATAAGCTCGCTTAGGCTTTGGCCAACATCCCTAAATCCGGCTTCAATCCCAGCTTCGTGGCAACTTGGTGCAGCCTCGGCTAAATGCAAATATGTGCATGGGCAGTGGCGGGCGATATAGCTGACATAATGCGCCGCATCGAGCAATGGCACACCTGCAGCGGTTGAAGCGCTACTGGGCATTTTAGCGATAGCATCGACGTCAAGTTCTAATCCTACGGGTAAACCTGTGTCATTTAGTTTGGCGGCGATTTCAAGTAAAGCTTGGTTAAGGCTGATTTCACGGCGAACCCAAATTTGTTGCAAGCTATGCCAAGTTCCCCCAAATTCGCTGAGTTGGCTTAGGTTTGCTTCGCTGTTTTTTAACTCGTGTAAACCCAGTACATGGTAGCAACCTAAGGCGCCGCGATCGGCTGCATAACTAAAACCATTGCCGCTGTGACGGCCTTCAAGCAAACGAAAATCCGAGTGAGGATCGAGATTCACCGCGGCGACTTGGCGTTGGTAGTGGCCGTAGGTTGCCATCAACAAACCATAGGCATTGTTGTGGCCGCCGCCGATGAGTATGGGTTCTAAACCCGCCTTTAAAATCGCACTGACGATGCGGATCACGCGCTCATCGAGTTGCTCCACCGCATCACGTAATTCATCTAGGGTGACGTTAGTGTTATCTGTTGTATTGCTCGTAGTTTGTTGCTGCAGATCGGCGGTGTTCACTTGGCCTAACACTAGGCATTCGGCGCCAGAAAGAAAACGATTCGATTGTAAATTGAGCCATTGGCGCATACTGGTTGTGAACGCATCGGTTGCACCGCCGCGGCCTAAATTGGCACGTGGGCCTATATCTTCGCCAACGCCGATAATGGCAAAGCTTGCACCGTGGGCTTTTGCAGTGGCGAGTATGGTCTCTAACGTGTGTTCGTGATTGGCCAGATGGACGCATTGGCCTAGCTTAGTTTCGCCAGTTCTTGTGCTGACGAGTGAGGCGATATCGGTATGGGTAAAAGGAATAAATTCAGGCATAGATTGATATTCTTATTCGGCCAGAGTCGAGCTATTGTGGCCAGAGTAGGGCGAGGATTCAATGGGGAAACGCTGAAAATAGTGAATAAAAAAGCCAGCTTAGCTGGCTTTCTTGACTGAAGAGTGAGATTACTCAATGTCGAGTGGTTCAGGTGATAAAATCACACCTGTGTTATCAGCATAAATGTGATCACCGGGTAAGAAAGTCACACCGCCAAAATTGACTGGAATTTCCACTTCGCCTACTGAATTGCCATCAGCACCCACTGGAATAGAGGCAAGGGCTTGAATACCAATGTCTAATTCTTCCAATGCATCCACATCGCGTACAGAACCGTAAACGATAATGCCTTCCCAGTTGTTGCTAACCGCAAGTTCTGCGATAGCGCCATCGATCAGCGCACGGCGTAATGAGCCACCGCCATCAATGAGTAAGACTTTACCTTGGCCATCCTCTTGTAGGACTTCGGTAATTAGGCCGTTGTCTTCAAAGCACTTGATGGTGCTAATAGAACCGCCAAAAGAGCTACAACCACCGTAGTTACTGAACATGGGCTCGACTACATCTACGACATCTAAGTACATGTCACATAGTTCTGAGGTGTTGTATTCCATATTTACACTCCTATTGATCCGCGTTGCGTACAGTTTAGCGAGTTTACGCCAGTATAAAAGGGATTATTGAAAAGAAAAGTGTTATCAATCACGGTATTGTTGCCACTTGGCTGTTAACACATCTGTAGTAAATTTTCGTCACACTATAGAATTTATTCGGTAAAACTTGATATTGGTCATTAAATAACGGTTTTTTATTACAACTCTGTTGCGCGCTTTGGTATTATATCCCAAGTTTAAATTAACTTACTTAACTTAATTTGCTTTAGGGGCATGGACCCCCCGTTACGCTTATGGACGGTAGAGGGCCTTCGAGAGGTGCCTATGGAAGCTGTAAATACGATTGAAATTATTGGTTATTTTGCCTCTATAATGGTGGCGATCTCTCTAATGATGAAGAATATCATTTGGTTGCGATGGTTGAATTTTGTAGGATGCACTCTGTTTGTGGTTTATGGGGTGTTTATTTCTGCTTGGCCTGTGGCCGGCATGAATGCGTTTGTTGCTTGTATTAATATTTACCATTTGACAAAAATTTACCGTGCTAAGGCAAATACTCCCGTCGCAGCCTAAGTTTTATTGGATTGTGTTGCTCTTGAGATTAACGTTTAGAGCAACACAATATCCTGTCTCAGTCCTATCGCTATTCCTAAATAAATCCCTTAACCCCAGCATAACGTCCCTAGAATCCTTCTAGATCAAAACCTCAGCCATGCTTCTTGTCATAAAACCTTCGAGCAGATGTCACTTAGCCGTCACAGGTCTTTCTTAGTCTCAAGCTATCTAATAGTGCTTTAGCTAATGTGGTTTAGGTTTAACTATTAGCATAGCCGTGAGCAGTCAATAACGAATTCAATCGTGAATAGAGCCTTGGTGAGTTGGTCGGTTTCAGACTAAGCACTCTAAGCGTCGTCGAGAGAATGCACAGATTAACATCACAGTAAAACTCGCTGGTATGCCAGCAAGGAGCCTGTTTTATGTTGAGTTACGTTGCAGACTTAGATAAGCGAATGTTTTGCTATATCGTGAGCTTCACCCAGCACCATGGTTTATATGCCCATGCAAAGCGGGTATCAGCGAGTGGCGATGGGCATGTGTATTTATATTTGTCCGTGGGTTTGATGCTGACGCACGCTCAAGGACAGGCTCTATTTAATTTGATGTTAGCGAGTTTTTTGGTTGAGTTACCGCTGTATTTACTATTGAAAAATAGTATTCGTCGCACACGGCCATGCCATGCATTAGTGGGATTTGAGAATGGTTTTGAACCATCGGATCGCTTCAGCTTACCGTCTGGTCATACAGCTGCGGCCTTTGTGATGGCAACGAGTGTGGCGCAAATCTATCCAGCGGCGGCTCCTGTGGCGTATTTATGGGCTTTTAGCATAGGGGGCTCACGTATTGCACTTGGCGTGCATTATCCCTTAGATATTCTGGCGGGAGCCTCATTGGGGATTGGGTCGGTATTGCTGGTTCATCCAGTGATTTAATTCAAATATGCGCCTGTTAATCATTTCATTAGTGGGAATTCTCCTTCACTCATCAGTTTAAGGATACGTAATGCGAATACTCTACGGAGTTCAAGGCACAGGGAATGGCCACTTAAGTCGTGCACGCGTCATGGCTAAAGCATTGATGAAAAAAGATATTGAAGTGGACTTTCTATTTTCGGGGCGTAAGCCTGATCAGTTTTTCGATATGGAGTGCTTTGGTGATTATCGCGTTCAAGCGGGAATGACGTTTGCGACGCACTCCGGGCGCGTGAATGTGCCACAAACTGTCCGACAAAATTTGTCCTTGTCGTTATTTAAAGATATTAAAGCCTTAGATCTCAGTTGCTATGATTTAGTACTCAACGACTTTGAACCTGTGTCGGCTTGGGCTGCGCGGCGCCAAGGCGTGCCATCCATTGGGATTAGCCATCAGGCGGCGTTAACTCATCCGGTGCCAAAACTCGGTAGCACTTGGTTTAATGAGATGCTGCTCAATTATTTTGCACCAGTGGATGTGGCGCTGGGGTGTCATTGGCATCATTTTGGCTTCCCTATTTTGCCGCCTTTTGTCGAAGTGGATGCCAGCCCATTCGAACACACGCATCAGATTTTAGTTTATTTGCCTTTTGAAGATGCGGATATGATTGCTCATTTTCTGTCTCATTTTAGTGATTATCAGTTTTTGGTATATCACAGCCAACAACCTAAAGGCCAAGTTGCTGAGCACATTAAATGGCACGGTTTTAATCGTGAGGGGTTTAAGCAACATCTTGCCAGCTGCGGTGGTGTGATAGGCAATGCGGGCTTTGAGCTTGCCAGCGAAGCATTAACCTTAGGTAAAAAACTCTTAGTCAAACCACTGATTGGCCAGTTTGAGCAGTTATCGAACGTGGCGGCGTTACAACTTTTAGCGGCCGCAGATAGCATGATGAGTCTTGATGTGAACATAGTTAAGCGCTGGCTTAAAACGGCATCACCTAATCCAATTGCATATCCAAAGGTGGGGGATACGCTGGTTAAATGGATTAACGGCGGCGACTGGCACAATAGTCAGCCGCTGTGCCAAGAGTTATGGAGCCAAGTCACGCTTCCCGATACTTGGCGTTAAACAGCATTGCTGTTCAGATGAAAAGCAACTTAGGCACTAGCTGGGTTAATGGCGTTAGCGTATAATTTCGTCAATTTTGCTGTTAGTCCCTTTCAGCACGTCTATTTTGGCCTAGCCTGGCCGTTAATTATGTTGTTATAAATGAGCCTGAAAAAGTTTACTCAGTACAAGTTACTGTTTTTAATGTTGTTATTACTTTGCATCCTACTTCCTTTTATTCCAGATCAGGCTTACCACATCCCCGGCCCTGATATCGCTAAGCAAAATTTTCATGTGATTGAGTTTAATGATAAAGGTCAGCCCCACGACGAAAGGCAATGGCAAGGTTTAGAGACGCGAATTTTACATCCAGAGCCTGCACAGATCCCTGAATTATTGATTTTTGTTCATGGCTGGCATCATAGCGCCGAGCCTAAGGATGAAAACTTTATTGCCTTTGAGCAGTTTTATCAGCAAATGGCCGCGTCCGATACCCAGCGTAACTTGTTGGGTTTGTATGTTGGCTGGCGGGGCGATAAATATGATCCTTTTTGGATCGATGGCTCAGATGATGCAAAAAGTTGGATTGAACCCTTAGATTTTCCCACTATTTTACAGCGTAAACGGGTTGCTAAACGTATCGGGCAGTTAGGTCTATCACAGCTGCTGGATAAGCTTGATAGCTTAGTAACACAGCATAAACTGCTGCGGTACACTGTGATTGGCCATAGTCTTGGCGGTGCTGTTGTTTTGCATGCGAGTAAAGATCGCATCAAAGCCGCCATTGATAATCAGCAGGATAATCCTAATTTATTCTTACTGTTAAATCCTGCCGTACCTGCTAAAGAGTATCAGCCATTAGATACGTTGGTGAGCTTAGATAGACAAAAACCGAGTATGGTGGTGTTGCAATCGAAGGGGGATTTTGCAGTGAAAGAAGCCTTCAATTACATCAAGGACGGCGAGCGCGCTGTCGGGAACTCTTGGGCTATTACTCACGATATCGACAAATGCTCTGGTGGCAATTGCACCACGCCAATGAAGATGCCCTCGGCCTTGATGGCGCACGATCAAATCCCTGGCTGTATGATGACGCTGCCTCAATCAGGCTGGAAAATTCGTGCTCGCCTGCAGGCTCGTCGTACCGTGCAAACCTGCCCCGATGCCAATATGCAAGCCGTATGGGTACTGGCCGTGTCGGACGAAATCGTCTCTGGGCACAATGGCATTCTCACTCCTGAGCATGGTAAAGCCTTGTCTGAGGTGATGCGTATGATTGATTTATATCGAAATCAATTACCTAAACATGCGGTGGAAAGCCCTGCGAACCAAGATCTCGGCACCTTAGCGCCAGAGTCAGAAGCTGCAACATCTACCGAAGGTGAAACGCCTGTGCCACAAGAGCCTGTGATTATTGTCGAGCCTTTACCTGAAGAGCAAAGCTCACCGACACCTAAGGTTAATGCACCATTGCAGGAGCCAAACGTATTACAGGAACAAGATAAGTCTGCTGCGACTGAGGCGCCACCCGCGCCAATTAAAGCGCCGGAATCAAAGCTTGAGGCTAAGCCAAATGACGGTGCAGAACCTCAACCTAAGGTTGAAACTGAAGGCATAAAGTGATCGGTAGCTGTATGGAGTAAGTAATAGATGATACATCTAGTGTTGTATGTCATTGAAAATAGATAATAAGCTGGTGCATAAACATTATGAGTCAATATGAGAGCTGAGTTAAGAGCAAAAATCATCACGGTTTGTCATAAAAAAATTGAGACTAAAGGCGATAATGTCGGCCTCTCATTTTACGCCTTCTTTGCGAACAAAAATGATGATCCAGAGTTGCTTATGGAAGCGGCGACTTGGTGGATTCAGACTCATCGCTTAGACCATTTTGTTAAGGCTCATAAAGTGATAGAGATGATCCAAAAGGAATCGGAAGAATAGACTCCAAAGCTGTTACTGCGGATTTTTGGTTTGCCACCTGCGCCAAGTAAAAGTGATTAGCACGGCGAGTATCAGGCTGACCATAGCCCATGTGGGGTATTTATGCTGGTGGTAAAACGCCAGCATGGGAGCGATTTCATCGCGGATTAACACTGGGCCTAATCCAAAGAGTGCCACCCAAATGCTGGTGGCGAGAGCATTGCCAATCACAAATTGTTTTAGTGGCAGTTTAGCGAGACCGCAGCCGATAAACATAAATTGTTTTAATCCCTCAACAAAACGACTCAGCACTAAAGCGGCGATGCCATATTGACCAATAACGCCATGGATTTTGTCTTCCAATTGCGGTTTTATCCAGCCCTTCTTAAGCAACACATCACCAAAGCGCCAACCGATGAAATATCCCAAACTGTTACCGCAGAGTGCAGCGCAAGCTGCGACGATTAATACCAATGACAGTGACATTTGCCCTGTAGCGGCTAATAAACTGGCGACAATTAATAAGGATTGCCCAGGCGCCGGAATGCCAAAACCCTCGACAGCAATCGCGACAAATAGCAGAACATAACCATATTGCTGCAGCCAAGGCGTGAGTTCGGTGATGATATGTTGTAGCGCTTCTGGCATAGATGAAAGTGATCAAATCAATGGAATGATTGGGCCATCATACTCGCCAACTTCTCTGATTGGATAGATTTATGAGCAAAGTTTCATGCCCGTTTTCATTTGCAGTGATTAGCAGGGCTAAGGCACTGAGGATATCAATTTTGTCTTAAAAATATAAAAGGCCGAACTGAGTTCGGCCTTAATACGCTATTACTGTTGCGATTCGGCGACGATATAATGTCTAGGCGAATGCAGCTTGTAGCTGTGGAACGACTTGTTTTTTACGGCTTAATACGCCGTCTAACCACACTTTGCCATCGACGGTATCTTTACCGTAGGCACGTTGGGTCAGCTGCGCATCGTCAGACACAATCAACAACTCTGAACCTTCTTTCATGATGTCAGTCAGCAGTAATAAAACGCTGTGGCGATTACCTTCCACTTTCAGTGCTTTGATATCGGCTTCTAACTCGGCCTTTATATCGTCAAATACTGACAGGTCGATCACTTCTAACTGGCCGATACCGATCAAGTTACCGTTCATGTTGAAGTCTTTAAAGTCGCGCATTACTAAGTCACGTGCTGGCGTGCCTTGGACGGCGGATTTCACTTTGAACATTTCCATGCCCAGTTCTTTGAAATCTTCAACGCCGGCGATCTCAGCTAATGCTTCAACGCAGCGAATGTCTGCAGTGGTACAAGTCGGTGATTTGAAAATCACTGTATCGCTCAAAATGGCGCACATCATGATGCCAGCGATATTTTTAGGGATAGCGACTTGGTAAAAGTCGAACATCATCTTGATCACTGTGTTGCTGCAACCCACTGGGCGGATCCAGCATTCTAACGGGGTATCTGTGGTGAGATCGCCTAACTTGTGGTGATCAACAATCCCGACGATAGTCGCTTGGGCGATATCATCCGGTGCTTGAGTCAGTTCTGAATGGTCAACGATATACACTTGCTCGCCAGCGTAGCTGGTTTTGTATTCCGGTGCTTCGAAGCCGAAACGTTCCAAAATAAAAGCAGTTTCGGGTGACAATTCACCTAAACGTGCGGCAATGGCTTCTTCACCGATTTGGTTTTTTAAATAGGCTAACGCGATAGCACCGCAGATTGAATCTGAATCGGGGATCTTGTGACCGACAACGTAAATGGGCATTTCAGGGACTCTCCTTTAAATTTGTGACAATTTTAGCAATATTTGGCTTTAATCGGAAATAGCCAAAGCGCATATCACTGCGCTCTTCAGTTGCTATTTCTCTAAAAATCGAACGCTCAGGTTCGGCAAAGATGGCTTAAGGTTTAGATCTTCACTTTTATCACGACTTTACGCACCGCCGTGGCGATATCGCCTGTGCCGGGCATATGCATGTCACCGGGGAAAAATAACGCAAACATGCCTGCTTTGAGTTTGATATAAGAGGCATTGGCTTGGTTTGCCTCGTAATCAAACTCGGCGTAATCGTATTTTTCAAAATAGGGTTTCGAGGGTGTTTGCTCCGCTAGTGGCAAGTAACCAAACTCTTCTTCACCGCTGAAAACATATTGCACATCGATATATTTTTGATGAACTTCAAAGGGTTCTGTCGACTTATGCTTGGTTTGATAGTCATTTACTATCACAAAAATATTGTCGCCATCGAGGGGATAATTGCCTACGGGTAGCTGACTAAAGTCGGTCGTCGCTAGATGTTCTAATGCAGTCGCAAGCCGAGGGCTTAAGGATTGATAAATATGGCGGTTTTTTAAGGTATCGACGATCATCGGCTACTCGACATGGCGGAAGTGAAATGGGCGAATGGTAAAGATTATAATCTGATCATCACAGTTAGGACATAAGCTTTGTCGATTGGAAGCAGGTCTAAACATGTCGGCATAAAAAAACAGGCCATTGAATGACCTGTTTCTACATCAAGTATGACTAAACTTAGCTAAACCGAGTTTAGTAAGTGTATTTGGCTTCTAAAAAGTAGTAACCACCATTAAAGCCAAAGGGGGTATTGGTTAATGGGTATACAAAGATTCCATTGAAGTTATTGTTATCAGGTCGTTTTTCTGGATACACATCAAACAAATTTTGCACCCCAGCCGTAAAGCTTAGCGCATTGGTGGCAGCGTATCTTACCGACAGATCCATCACCCACTGATCGCTATAGTTCACATCCCCCGTTGAATAACCTTCACTGTAGTCACCAAAGTAGTTTAAGCGGATATTGGTTTTAAAATCCCCGAGTTCATGGGTCAGCCCAATGCTACCCGTGTTATGCGGCGTGGCAGACGTCATGCGGGTTCTTTCTATACTATCAAAGAGTTTCTTGTCTAATCCGCCTAAAATAGACGGCAGATTGATGTCTTGGATCTCGGTTTTATTATAGGCATAGGCTAAGTTCGCCCGTAAATCGCCCCAAGTGCCAATATCAAAGTCTTGGCTAACAACAAGATCGACCCCACGAGTTCGGCTATCGACGGCATTGACGAAGAAGCGTGCTGAATCAGCATTGGTTCCTGCTAGTGCGGCCGCAACTGCGGGGCTATCAGCGGGTCTTAGAGCGCCAGATAAAATGATGCGGTCATCAATCTCTATTTGGTAAGTGTCGAGCGTTACCGCTAGACCAGTGTTATTGGTATAAACAAGACCGAGACTAAATGATTGAGATATTTCAGGTTCTAGCTCGTTAATCCCAAGCGCCTTTGTCACTGGTGATAAGGTGTTGAAAGTACCTGATTCAATAGGAACCAGTTGCCCCGTCACTGGATCGGGATTAAATAACGTCGAGATATTACTGAAGTACAGCTGTTGTACGCTCGGCGCTCTAAAGCCTGTATTGATAGTGCCACGCAGGGCTAAGTTGTCGGTAAAATCGTAACGACCCGCGAGTTTCCAGCTCGTGTTGCCGCCAAAGTCAGAGTAGTTTTCGTAGCGTAGCGCTGCCGCCCAGTAAAACTCGTTGGTTAATTGGTTTTCAAGTTCGGCATAAATGCCTGTGTTATCGCGCGTTTCATCAACCTCAGACTCAGGGGTAAAACCGGTGAAGCCTTGGCTACCTGCCGCTTTGCCATTATAGCCACCATTGATATACGAATCTTCTTCTCCGGCTTCAATTTCATAGCCGTTTTGGCGCCATGAAACACCGGTCGCAAACAGAATTTCAGAATCGTTTATAAAGGCAAAATAACGGGAAATATCTAAATTGATATTGGCTTCACGGGTCGATAGCGTTCCTGCGTCGAACTCGGTAGGAGTTTCTGGGCCTAAGGAAGCATTTAAGGTATTGACGATATTATAGTTAAATGAATTTTTACCATATCCCACTGAGGTATCAATATCCCAGTCACTCAGGTTGAATTCATAGCCTAGGGTAAGAGATGAATCGATAATTTTGGGGTTAATTTGCGGTAAAAAACCGTCGGGATACACTTCGGGTAAGTTACGGGCATCGAGAGCTAAACGGTAAAAAGCACCCGATTTAGTTTCACGTTGGCTAATACCACCAAAGGCATACAGTTTTCCGTCGGTAGATATAGGCTGAGCCGCATTGATAAATAAACCGATATTATCATATTCGGCATCACCAACGTGGTGGCTCTTACGGTTAAATGTGGCTTCGCGGGGATCGGCTGAGCCATCGGGTAATTTTTCATACTGTTGACGAGGGTCCAATCCTGCGCGGTTTGTGCTGTCTTTGTGATGCGCTTCTAGGGCGATATTCACAAAGCCATCATTGCTTAAACTGATCCCATGGTTAACGCCTACACGCCATTGCTCACCGTCACCTTGGTAGGTTTGTCCGGCTTGCGCCGAGACGCTTCCCCCTTGATCGCTGTCCTTGAGTACCACGTTAATCACGCCAGCAATCGCATCTGAACCGTATTGTGCCGAGGCACCATCTCGGAGAATTTCAATGCGTTTTATCGCTGTCATTGGAATAGCATTTAAATCGACGTTAGAGGAGCCTTTTCCCATGGTGCCGCTTAAATGTACTAGAGCAGAACCATGGCGACGCTTGCCATTTACGAGTACTAAGGTGTGGTCTGGCGACAGGCCGCGTAAGCTCGCTGGGCGCACCGCATCTGAACCGTCAGTCACCGAGGAGAATGGAAAGCTATAGCTTGGCGCCGCAAATTGCAGCGCTTTAGCGGTTTCGGTCATACCTGTTGATTCGAGTTGTTCGGCAGTAATGATATCGACCGGCGCAACACTGTCAGTTGCCGTGCGTAGTGCTATGCGTGAGCCTATGATCTCGATTTTTTCGAAGCCGGTTTGTTGCTCTGCGGCTTGGACTGCTGGAATAACCAATGTGGATGACACTGCCAATGCGATAACGGCTAGACGCATAAAAACCTCTCAATGATGTTTGTGACCCAATACTCGAACTTAGGTGTGCAGATAAAATAACAATCTGATGCCGAGAAGGTTATCACTGTAACAATTGTTACATTAAGACGTAAATATGCTAACTCAGAGCCTAGTGTTCTAAATAATATTTAAAATGCAGTTGAATATATTGATGAAAACCTCACTATCGACCTGCGTGCTTTTGAGGCTTTGTACGGCACAATACACGTTGTCGCATGCACATTGCGACTGAGTTAAGTCGATGATATGAATTGTTTATTGACGTATACCTTCGTGGTTTACTATTTTATTTTGCTCTAATGGCATTGGTTTTAAGGTACATAGAATTGTCAGCGTTACGATTTCTTGCAGGACCAACTGCATTTAACACCTTGGTAGAACAAGGCCTTAAAGCTGAGCATTTTACCCAGTTGCTTGCCGCCTCTGGTGGACCTAAGTGGCTTGGTATCGCAGGGCTAGATAAGTATTTGTTTGCTGAATTTTTCAAAGACAGGCAAACGCCTTTATATACATTAGGCGCTTCCTCTGGGGCTTGGCGTTTAGCGTGTTTGGCGCAGCAAGATCCCCTCATAGCCTATGGCCGCTTAGAGGATTTTTATATTGGTCAGCGTTACGACAGTATGCCAACACCGCAGGAAGTCAGTGCGCAAGTTAAAGGCGTAGTGCAGGGCATTTTAGGGGCAAACGGTGGCAGGGAAATCGTTAATAACGCTCATATTCACAGTCATTTCGTCGTGTGCCGAGCTAAACATTTAAATCGTTTAACGGCAAAGCTTCCGCTTGCGGCGGGGCTGGCGATGACGGCGGCGACCAACTTAGTGAGCCGTCGGAGTTTAGGTTGGCATTTTGAGCGTGTGGTCTTTAGCCAACAAGCTGCAGCATCTCCATTTTTGCAACTCAACGATTTACCCAGTCAGCAGGTCGAATTAACTGAGGCTAATGTCGATGCTGTGATGTTAGCAACGGGGTCGATTCCTTTGTTGCTGGCCCCTGTGTCCCAAATTGAAGGCGTTGCCGATGGGCAGTATTACGATGGCGGCATTACCGACTATCATTTTGATTTGCCTTTATCCCGTGCTAAGGGGCTGACGTTGTATCCGCATTTTTATCCGACCATCAGCCCAGGATGGTTCGATAAATCCTTGAAGTGGCGCCAAGGTCGCGCTAATTATCACAATGCGCTAGTGTTGGCGCCATCGGCCGAATTTGTCGCTTCATTGCCCTTTGGCAAAATCCCCGACCGTGAAGATTTTAAGCAACTGGACACTGCGCAGCGGATGCAATATTGGCGTACGTCTGTGGCTTTGAGTGAACGTCTTGCCGAGGAGTTTGCCTCGGTTGTTGCGAGGGGAAATGTGCTGGATCGGCTAGAGCACTTCTAGGTTGAAGTGATTTGGTCTCGAAAACTGGGTTTGACATGACGTGGTTGAAATGCCCTGATTCAAAATAGCAGGGGCGGAAATTTCTTTGTGCGGTCAGCGGCTTCAGGAAGGAAATTCTTTCACCTGCTACACTCTACAATAATAGGAAATACGAATGCATTGAGTTCGTTTCCTTCTATTTGGGGCAGGAGGTTGCTATGCAAACACGAGAAATGGCGTTACTCATGCGCGATGCCTTGTTACTGCCACAGGGACGGGTGGAGGTTCGTGTGGTTGACCCCGGTCATCTGCGCATGGTGGCCGATGTATTCAAGGGAAAGTATGTGCTCGCCTTTGCCACCATTAGACCCAGTGGTAGTCCGCCCTGTTATCCCACTGCCACCCAATGTGACATTATCGATTTTAATCAGCTAGAAGATGATTCACTCAGCATAGTGCTCGAAGGCCGTCAACGCGTCAGCATCCTCTCGGCGGCGCAGGCCAAAGATAAGCTGTGGATGGCGCGTACTTTACCTTGCCGTAACTGGCAAGAAGAGCCGATTAAAGGTGAATTTGAGTTTATAAGCGCCGCATTAGAGCAATTTTATGAAGTGAATCCCGATCTGTTTGAGCTCTATTCTCAAGTGCATTTGGAAGACGCCGCTTGGGTGAGCCAACGCTGGCTCGAGGTTTTGCCTATGTATAACAAAGATAAATTAGTGTTAGTGAATCAGCCAGATTGCCATAAGACCTTGGACTTCGTGCTGCAACTCATCAAGTCCCATGTGGACTGAAAAACCACAAAAAGGCTAGAATAGCGGCTTTCTATAGCCGCTTTTTTTGTGATATGACTGCATCTGCCCGCGCCGCCCAACCTTCTTACATAGTGCTTCCTGTGAATGTCACAGATAAACCCACAGTGTTTGCCTTTCTCGCACAACATTTTGCCCGTATAGGTGAAGATGTATGGCGTCAGCGGATCCTCGATGGAAAAGTGCATTGGCGGGATGGCAGTTTGATCGCATTGGACACTGAATATCGCCCTGCGGCGCGGGTGTATTACTACCGTGAAGTGCCGGTGGAAGCGAAAATCCCCTTCGAAGAACAGATCCTATTCCAAGATGACAACGTTATTTTGGCCTACAAGCCGCACTTTTTGCCTGTGACGCCAAGCGGCAACTATGTGAACGAATGTCTGGTGCATAGACTAAGATTGCGTACTGGCATTGATACTATCGCGCCCGCTCATAGGCTTGATCGTGAAACCGCTGGAGTGCTCCTGATGACGGTCGCGCCTGAAACCCGCGCGCTCTATCATCAACTCTTTATTGACGATGCTATTCGTAAAGACTATCAAGCGATTGCCAAGCTGACATCTGAGATTATTGAACAACATCAAAAAGGCTGCTTAACTTTGCCCCTGCATTGGACGGTAACAAACCGCATGCAGCCGAGCGACCCGAGTTTTACCATGAAAATCGTGGAAGGCGAGGCGAATACCCATTCCGAAATCAGTTTGGTGGCCATAAAAGGCGATGTCGGTTTATTTCATTTGAGCCCGATTACCGGTAAAACTCACCAACTTCGTGTGCATATGCAAAGCTTAGGTATGCCATTGTTAAACGACAGATTTTATCCAAGCTTATTACCCAAAGGGCCGGATAACTTTGCGACGCCTCTTAAGTTGATGGCACAGCGGTTACGTTTTATTGACCCAGTGAGCGGGATGCACCACGACATGCAATGTCAAGGTTTTGAGTTTTAGTCAGCGGAAAGCATTATTTCCAGTCTGTTTAAAGGAAATAATCGGGTGCAATTGTGTGCTTGGCCCTGTGATGGTATGAATACAATCTGCAGTATCTGAGTCTCTGCCATAGGGAGCCATATTACGATTGTTTAAAGGAAGTCCATTATGACCAAATCTGCGATCTTCTCTATCTTGCTTTGCGCTGCAGTATTAGTGGGGGCCATGTATTTTGGTGACTGGACTAAGCAGCCTTATCTGAATGACATTGCCGCCGAAATCCGTAAGGCGAGTGCGGTGATTGAACCGAAGAAACCGAGTTCGTCTGGCACATCGACAGCAGAAGTCGATGCCGAGCGGGATCAAAGCCCTAAGAGCATTTGGGATCAAATGGCGCATGAAAAACCGTCGAATAAGTCGCAGCCAGAAGCACTGATTTTCAATCAGGCTCAGCCAAAACCTGCCAAAACCGATGAGGCGTTATCCAAAAATACGCCCTTGATGGATTCAGGCTCTGGTGCCACTCAGCCTGAAACGGTTAAACATAATAAACCCGTTTAATCTGTTATTCCTGTTTGGGTGGTTCGAACAGGGTTTCGCTCATATCGCCATGTAAAACCGCAATTTTTGTTGGTGCACCATCATCAGCTAATTCCAACATACCTATTCCGCTTTTATTCACTAGACGTTTACTCGGCTCACCATTTGGTCGCCTGCCACGGAGCAACATACGTTTACGTTTTGTCAGCAAGTTAAGTGGTGAAAAGTGGCCATAAAACCAGCCATTGAGTTTATCGAAAATCGGTAACAGCTTCTCGGGGAAGTGATTTTTAATACCGCTGCAGGTGATTTGGTAGATGTTAGGGCTACTGCGTCTAAAACGAATACTGATGTCGTAACTAAAGGAGTAATGCACATCGCCGGAGAGGATCACAAACTCCTCTGGGGTTTTACGGTGCATAAAAATACTCAGCAGTGCATTGGCGGCGCCCGGGTGGGCCATCCAGTTTTCGGCGTCGACTAACAGGGAACCGCCGATCAGAGTGGCTGTGCGCTGCACAGCTTCAATCAACTTGACCCCAAACATGGGTGCAGGAGAGACGATAATGACCTTCGACTGGCCGAGTAACTCTTGCTGCAAATCCATTAACGCCTCCCAATCCATCAAGCCGGAAGGTTTTGCGAGATTAGATTCACTGCGCCAGCGGCGGGTACGGGTGTCGAGCACGACCAGTTTGGGCGAGGACTCTAAGGTGTAATGCCACTGCTCAAATTTAAGTAATTCGTCGATGAGCAGATCCTGACTTTCGCTTTCTTGTCGCGCAAAAAACGCATCGAGCAGCGGGCGGATATCGGCGGCAAATTTATCAGGCGCGTTGCCAAGTCCTTGGAATAAGGTGTAGCCGATTAAGGCATTACCAATGATGCGTTTCGAAAATGCGTGTTCGTAGGCCGCTTGTTCCCATTTAGCCGTCAGGTTCCAATCATCGGTGACGTCGTGGTCATCAAACATCATATAAACGGGAATGTGCGCCATAAAGCGCCTGACTTGCCCCAGCCCAGCTTTAAAGCCAAGCAAGTGTTGCCACTCATTTTGCCAGCGGGCGGTATTGGCGGGTGATAAGCCATCGACATCCTTCGAGATATTCACTAATTCCCACAGTTCAGGTGACCAAGTGAGTAAATACAGGGCGATGATTTCATTTAGGCTGACCAAATGATTTACGGCGATGGAGGAGGTAAAAATGGGGTGATTGCGATACCAACGCCAAAGCGCGGTTTTGGCCGGATATTGGGTATGAGGCAACAGGTTTTTATGCCGTTGATACAAATATGCGGGTTGATAATGAATGTCTTCACTAGTGGTGATGCTCGCGCCTTCAAATTGCTCATGTTTAAGACCAAGCAAATCGATGACTTGCCCTATGGCGCTTAACATAGGTCCCGCAACATCATCAATATAGACCTGATCACCACTCATTATGATAAGTGCAGGGCGATCATCCTCCGCACCACTGTTGATTATCTTGGCTAAATGGGTATCGGCGGCGACCAGTGCATCGTCACTGTGGTGATGCGGATTGCGGCAGGAACCGTGGAATACTTGGGTTAATTCCGGGGTGAAACGTACACTTGGCGTCGACGCATCGCCATAGTTCAGCTGGCTTATCGTGGCAAAAATATCACCATGCTGAGCGGCAGACACTTGGTAAGGTGTGACGATATTGGGTGCGAGCAACTCTGGGCGCGACAGTATTATTAGATATTGATGGGCATGTTGCCCAAGTGGCACATAGTGTAAATCGGCATCCTGCAACAGGTACTCTTGCTCACCAAGACGCAGCTTAAGTTCAGTTAATGGCTCACGACTCACAAACCACAGGGTAAAGTGTGAGGCATCGCAGTGGCGCAGCATGGGGCCAGCTAATATCAGAGGAAGTGTCGTACTCAAATTCTGCCTATGGGTATTTGGGTTAATCTTGCATGAGTTAACCCTAAGTAAGTTTGGTTTAGAAGAGTAAACAAGTGCGTTGAATATGAAAAGCTTTTAGAATTGTTAGCCATAAATATGCGTTGAAACTGAATGGGGCGATATGGCTAAGATTATGGTAACAGGCGCGACAGGGCTACTCGGCCGAGCAGTTGTAAAACAGCTTGAATTAACGGGACATCAGGTTATCGCCACAGGTTTTAGCCGCGCAAGTGAACGAGTGCATAAACTCGATCTTACCGCCCCTTTGGATGTCGAGGTATTTATCGCCCGCGAGCAACCGCAAGTGATAGTGCACTGCGCCGCCGAGCGTCGCCCCGATGTCTCCGAGCAAAATCCGCAGGCGGCATTGGCACTTAACTTAACCGCCAGCCAAGCCTTAGCTATGGCAGCTAAGGCCAATAACGCTTGGCTTATCTATATTTCCACTGACTATGTGTTCGATGGCACTCAACCTAAGTACGCTGAAGATGCAGCAACTCATCCGGTTAATTTTTATGGTGAATCTAAGTTAAAGGGCGAAGAAATCGTGCTAGACACTAGCGCTGATTTTGCTGTGCTACGCTTGCCAATCCTTTACGGCCAAGTAGAAAAGCTGAGTGAATCTGCAGTGCTAGTGCTGGTTAACCAATTGATTGAGCGTCGCGCCCAGGGGGTTGATCATTGGGCGATACGCAGTCCAACCTCGACCACCGATATTGCCCAAGCCATAGACAAGATGATTGCACAGCATATTGAACATTCTACCGTGCAGGGGATTTATCATTTTAGCGCCGCAGAGACTATGACTAAGTATCAGATGTTGTTGACCTTAGGAGAGATTTTACAACTCAGCACAGCGCACTTAACGCCTGAGTCTACGCCGACGGATAATGCCAAGCGGCCAAGAGACTGTAGCTTGAGTTGTGCGCGTTTATCTGCGCTGGGGATTTGTTCTGAAATCAATTTTGCCACTGGCGTGCGCCAAGCATTAACACAATCGAGTGGTGCACTTGCCACGCTCGGACTCACTCTGTAGGAATCGCCATGGCTAAGATCTTAGGGACCAGTCTACAGGCTGCCGACCAAGTCGCATTACTGCGAACCTTAGGTTTGCTGCTGCAAATAGGCTTAACCACGTTTGCCGCCGATACTTTTGGTCTTAGCCTGCAAATGGAGCCGTTAGTGCATGTGTTAGTGCTGGAGGTGTTATACCTTTCGCTCACATTGGCGCTACGTAAACCCTTATTTGCGAAGGAGCGCGGCCTCTTTATTGCGCTCAGCTTAGACACATTATTTTGGATATCTTGGTTGCACTTTTCCGGCGGCGCGACCAATGCGTTTATCTCGTTATTACTGTTGCCGATTGCACTTGCGGCTGTGACTTTGCCAATCTGGGCGCCTTGGGCACTGACGGCAATTTCAACCTTTGCCTACAGCCTGATGATCTTTACTGTGCCCGAATCCCCCATGCAGCACCACGGTATGGACATGAGTTCCCACTATTTAGGCATGTGGTTCAACTTTGTGATTTCAGCATTGGTGATGACAACCAGCGTGGCGTTAATCACTAAGCGTATGCGCCGCCAAGATGCGCAGTTAGCCTATATGCGCGAAGGGCAATTGCGTCAGGAGCAACTCTTAGCCCTAGGTACAGTATCGGCGCAGATGGCACATCAACTGGCCACACCACTCTCGAGTCTGAGGTTATTACTCGATGAAGTAAAAGAAGACATGAGCGATACCTCGATAACGATTGTCGAGATGGAAACTGCGTTAGGTCGCTGTGAACATACGCTTGCCGAGCTGAGATTAGCGACGGAGTCGATCCGCGATCGCCGCCAGCGCCCACTAAAGATCATTGAGTTGGTGGACAGTTTAAAGCAAAAAACCTTGCTGTTAATGCCGCAAACTGAACTGAATTGGTTGATCACTTGTATGCCTGAACAACTGGCAGAGCAAAGTATTCTGACTGATATGAGTTTAACGCCAGCCATCATGGCTTTGATTGAAAATGCTGCCCGCGCTAGCGCCGAAACCATAGGTGCGCCGCAGGTGGATATCAGTGTAGATATAGCGCCAAGCGAAGAGCAGATCTACTTGCAGATCCGCGATTATGGCACCGGTATCGCGCCCGATTTATTGCCACAGTTGGGCACCTTACTCATAGAAAGTCCCAAGGGTTTAGGTGTCGCTTTGCTACTCAGTCATGCCAGTTTAGAGCGTTTAGGCGCTGAGTTGATTTTGGCAAATCATCCCCAAGGTGGCACTGTGGCACAAATTCGTTTCACTATATTAAGGGCGCCGGCGCCGTCTGTATCGCACAAGACTAAGGTTGGTGACGAGGTAAGTTCATGAAACGTTTGTTGATTGTAGAGGATGACCTTTCCCTTGCGAGTATTTTAGGGCGCCGATTAACACGCCATGGCTTTGAATGCCGATTAACACATGATGCCAGTGATGCTCTGCTGGTGGCGCGGGAATTTCGTCCTAGCCATATTCTTTTAGATATGAAGCTTGCCGAAGCCAATGGCCTAGGGTTAATTGTGCCGCTGCGTCATCTGCTGCCCAAGGTGACTATGGTGTTACTCACCGGCTACGCCAGTATCGCTACAGCGGTGGAAGCGATTCGTCTCGGCGCCGATAATTATTTAGCTAAACCTGTGGATACCCAAACCTTGCTCGCCGCACTTGAAATGGATGGGCATTCCCATACTCTTCAAGAAGATGAAGTCGACGATTCGCCACTTAATCCTAAGCGTTTGGAGTGGGAGCATATTCAGCAAGTGCTCAATGCTAACCAAGGCAATGTGTCCGCCACGGCTCGCCAATTGGGAATGCATCGTCGGACGTTACAACGTAAATTGCTGAAGAAACCAGTGGGTGAAAGTGGACATTTGAAGTAACGATTCATCCACGTGTGAGCAAGGGGCAACAGCTTAAGGCAAACCTGATTAGGTAATGAGGCAGAGCCGTTTGACCATAAAAAATGCCACTCAAAAGGGCTGAGTGGCATTAACAAGAAAACGAGAAGTGAATCGATGAATTAGCGCTAGGATTTTACGCTAGCGCCATTGCACGATTAGATTATGCGATTAAAAATTAACGGTTTCTTCGTTTGAGCAAGGGCCGTTAGTTTCACACACTTTATAGCTGAAGCTAGTGCCAGCTAGGTCAGTGAAGCGGTCAATAAATGATGAACTGCTTGAAGTACCAACCGCAACACCGTTACGGAAGATAGTATATTCATCAGCGTTGTGACCTTCCCATTCGAGTGCAACACGAATGCTGCCGCGACGAGATTTGTTCGCATTTTTTACTGCCATTTCTAATGCGACTTCAGGGACTTCAACCGCAAATTCTGCCGAAGTGCTTGCTGTTGCGCCATCGTTGTCAGTTACAGTCAGTGTGACTGTGTAGCTGCCTGACTGGGCATACTGATGATTGACACTCGCACCTGCGGCATTTGTACCATCACCAAAATCCCAGTTCCATGATGTCAGGTCGCCATCGCTGTCAGTACTGGTGCTTGTGAAGCTGCCGTTACCGTTAGCAAAGCTTGCAGTAAAGCCTGCGGTTGGAGCTTGGTTTGGAGTGTCATCGCCATCATAAGCACCCACTAGGCTCACACCTGTGTAACTGCTATAGCCGCTGACCATCACCCAATAAGTTCCCGTTTGAGCAGGATCAATAGCACAGCTTTCGGCATTACCTGACTTGTATGGACGACAGTCATAGCTGCTAGACGTCGGCGCTTGACCAAATTTAACATACATGTCCGCATCACCTGTGCCGCCTGACATATTGAAGCTCAGGTTAGTTGCACCGCTAGCGACATCGAGTTTGTAGTATTTTTTGCTACCTGATGCACCCGCTAAACCTGTCACAGCAACACCGTTGGCGAGTTCAGTAGCTTCTGGTGGTGGCGGTGGTGGTGGCGTTTCACAAGGTGTGATACCCACAGCGGCAAACGCAGTAACCACATCGTCAGCACTTAAGCCTAAGTCAGTTGCGGCCGATTTAACACCACAAGCGCCTTGCCAGAATAAGCTGTCCGCCGTCCAATATAATTGGTTAGCGACTACGAATGTTTGGAATGCTTTGCGCGTATCCCAACCTGGTAAGTTAGCTAAAGTGTAGAAAGCTTTATTGAATACACCTGAACTGTGGTGCACATCGATGCCATCATAGTAATCGTCGATATGACCGATTGAGATGCCGTCTAAGGTTGGATCTGCCATGTAGCGCAGTGCACCGCTGCCTTTAAAGATATCGGCGCCGACTAACCAGTCGTTTGTGCCGTGCATGTAAAATTCAGCGGCTTCACCCGCCATATCTGAGAAGGCTTCGTTCATGCCGCCAGATTGATCTGCGTAAACCAGCCCTGAGTTTTGCTCAGTGAAACCGTGGCTCACTTCGTGTGCCGAGACATCTAAGCTCACTAATGGGTGGAAGGTAGTTGCGCCATCACCGAAGGTCATAGCGCTGCCGTCCCAGAAAGCGTTTTCGTAGTTGTTGCTGTAGTGAACTCGCATCGTTAACTGAAAGGTTAACGGTGCAGTGTTGTACCACTCGCTATACATCTTGTAGATCACGTTGCCGAAGTAGTGCGCATCGTTTAATGGCGAGTAAGCGCCGTTGATCTCTTTGACTGTATTGCGTGGGCAAGTATAAGAGAAGGGGGTGGTGCCTGATGTGGCACCGTTTAGGTTAACGGTTTTCACGTTAGGTGAGTTCATGGTGCAAGTGTCACCGCTCACTTCAACGTCTAAGCTAGAAAAATCAGTACCGTATTCGTATTGGCCAGTCTTAATGTTACCGCCTGGACCTGTGCCCGTTGCAGCGTGATTAATCCCTTCCCAACGCTTGAGCACTTCACCTGAGTGTGCGTCAATCATAGTGAATGGACGGCTTGGCTCATCGCCATATACCACAAAAGACGTCACATAAACGAGGCGAGTTTTAGCGGCATCATCGAGGTAAAGCCATAATTTTGCTTGTTTGTTTTCAGCTTTTAGGCTTGCAACGGCTTTGTCAGACTTGCCACGGATCGCAATATCTAACGCTTTGTTAGCCGTTAAAGTGGGTTTGACAAAATCAGCCGACTTTTCAATATTTTTTAATACGCGGCCAGACATGTCGCTGTAAAAGCCCATGCTCGATTGTGACGTCGCAACAGAGAAACCATAAACAGGTACGCCATGGAAATATTGTTGTAAACGTTGTTTTTGCTTGCCTTGACCTAGGTTGAGTTTTTTCTCGACTTTGAGTTGGCTACCTGCGTCTAAGCTGAACTGAGACACTAAGTTATTGCTTGAAGACGCGCTTCTAAGAGTACCGACATCGACAACATCGACAACATCGGCAGCAAATGCGGATGTGCCTAAAGTGGCCGACACAGCAATGAAGAGTAGCGACAGTTTTTTGTTTAGCATCATGCTTGAAATCCTTTTTCCGTTTTGTAAATAACGTTGGAATGCCATACAGCTTAACTGGCTCGGGCGAGCGTTTTTTTATTGTGATTTCTACAGGGTCTTCGGCATCCCTCTGCCATGGCCGCATAGAATGAGCTGTTGCTCAGGCGGGAATTCTCAGATTTTTATTCTGTGCAAAGCGTGAATAACCGCATGACTCTAGATGTTATTTAAATGTAAAAGTGTTAACAATCGTACAAAGGAACTATCTTCAACGTTCATTTAGACGCTTTTAAATCTGAATTAAGACTTTTGGGTAATAGGGATTTAACCAAGCGGAATGGTGATGCACTTGAGTGTTTTAAAATAATTTAATGATTTATTTCAATTGTTTATTTTTCAGTGTTCTTGAAAAGGCTTGATTAAGGATGGGGTGTGCGTTGGGGGCATCATCCTATCAAGGGGTTAAAACCCTCGGCTTTGATTTATTAATTTAGAAAGACTCCATCGGAGTTGCCGCTGCTTGACTTGCTCTTCAGCTTATTTCACCAAGGTAACTCTGTGCTATCGTAGGCAAAAAAACGCCCTGTTTGTGCGGGTGTAGCATTGGCAATGATGGGCAGTAAGCAGTTTGCGACATACTCAGGTGTAAACAATTTGCCTTTGGGGACACTCTGTTGAAATGGCTGAGATAATGGCGTGTCTGTCGTGCCCGGATGCAGAGACAACACCACGCCGTGTTTCATGGTGCGTTGCCACTCAATCGACAGTGTTTTGAGAAACATATTCAGCGCAGCTTTTGAGGCGCGATAGCTGTACCAGCCACCCAATCTATTATCGGTAATGCTGCCGACTCTCGCCGATATCACGGCAAATCTTGCCGAGCTACTTTGTTTTAAGGCATGGCAGAAGTGTTTAGCCAGCATGACACTGGGCAGGGTATTGAGCGTTAAATTGTGCTGGAAAAAGTCGATATCCAGTGACTGTAGGCTTTTTTCTGGTCCTTTATCTTGGGTGTGTAAGATGCCGACACAGTTAATAATCCAATCTAATTCAGTGAGTTGTTCACTTAGCTGTTTAATCTCAGCTTCATTGGTCACATTTAATGCATGCCATTGGATTTTATCCTGCCTGTCTTGGGGAAGATGATGCCTGTAGGTGGCGTGCACAGTGGCGTTGGGATAGCTTTCTTGAATTCGCTTAACCATGGCTTTGCCAATACCCCCACTCCCGCCGACGATAAGTACTTTCATAGCAAACTCTCCCTATCCAAATATCTATATCAAAATCTTTATATCAAAATCTTTATATCAAAATCTTTATATCAAACTCTTTATATCAAACTCTTTATATCAAACTCTTTATATCAAACTCTTTATATCAATGAGTCACGCTTAGCATTACTCCGCTACAAACGGTTTAGGTGAACAAGGTTGTGCTCGGCCGTGGCTAATATGGCGTGCCTTACGGGCTCGTCCATCTTGTCCCATGTGTTGTACAGCATGCCGATCCTTGGGTTCTGCGATAATCGCGCGCGGTGTTTGTCCATAAAGCGCCAATAAAAGCTATTGAACGGGCAGGCGAGTGTGCCGCTGCGCTCTTTTATCTTGTAATGACACCCGCTGCAATAATCACTCATTTTATTGATGTAAGAGCCGCTGGCGGCGTAGGGTTTAGTGCCGACAATGCCGCCGTCGGCAAACAATGCCATGCCGCGGGTGTTGGGCATTTCAACCCATTCGATGGCGTCAACATACACGCCTAAATACCACTCATCGACTTGATTTGGCTCGATTTCGGTTAATAAACAGAAATTGCCGATCACCATTAAGCGCTGAATATGATGGGCGTAGGCAAAATCTAATGATTGAGATAAGGCTTGTCGCATGCAGTTCATTTTAGTGTTGCCATGCCAAAAATAATCGGGCAGCGTCCCATGGGCATCGAGCGCATTAGTGCTGGCGTACTGCGGCATATTCGCCCAGTAAATGCCGCGAACATATTCTCGCCAACCTAATATTTGCCGCACAAATCCTTCGACTTGAGCGATATCAATCTCAGCATTCGTTTGATAACTGTCGATGGCCGCATTGATGACTTCTAACGGGCTGATTAATTTACTGTTAAGGCTGAATGATAGCCGACTATGGTACAAGCTCCACTTGGCAGGATGTTGCGCTGTCATGGCATCTTGAAAACGGCCAAAGGAAGGCAAGCAAACCTGACAAAAATACGCTAATAATTCGAGGCTTTGCGCACGGTTTATCGGCCACAGCAATGGTGCATCAATGCGACCCATGGTCGGAATTTGATGACGCTCAAGCCGAGCGAGAATTTCAGTTACATCGAAGCTAAACATCAATGGCGCTGGCAAGTCTTTTATATCCTGAGTTTTAAGTTTTTGACGGTTGTTGGCATCAAAGTTCCATTGCCCGCCGAGTGGTTTTGCGTCTTGCATCAAGATGTTGTAACGCTTACGCATGCGGCGATAAAAGTGCTCCATCATAATGTGTTTGCCGACGGGGAACTGCGCATCGATTTCGTCAAAGGGCAAGATAAAGTGCTCTGTATCGACACAGTTCACCACGGCAGTATTGAGCTTAAGTTGGCTCAATTGCTCAAGCAGGCGGTATTCATCAGGCCTTTGGTATTCAAACTTGATCGCGCCAACCTGTGTTACCTGATGTTGAATTAGCGCAGGTAGATCGCTATAGCCTTGGGTGTCATCATGAGTGTCATCCAGATTCAAATAGAGCACTTGATGCCCTTGCGCGCGCAGCTCTTGGGCAAATTGCGCCATTGCCGCAAAGAAGGCACATATTTTTTGCACATGATGCGTTACATAAGTGTTTTCTTGGTGCAATTCTGCAATCAAATACAGTACTTGCTCATCAACACGGTTAAACCAAGAATGCTGGGCATTGAGTTGATCACCTAAAATTAGCCTGACTGTATGGAATTGCTGTAATTGCATTAAGTGGACTCGTTGAATGACTTTCGCGGTTAAGCATTTCGCGATAGGATATTGCCTGACATTACGAATTGGGTTGCAGTGAGGATCACAAAGCAGGGTATTTGTCATGATTTCGACAAGGAGGTTTATCTAAACTTGGTTTGATAGCTTTTAAAGCGAAGTCAAAGTCGGGGGCTTCACCCCTTGATTCTCAATCAAGAGCCCTTGCCGAACAACGTCCATGCATGACTGCCAGTTCGCCATCCTTGGCTCTCGTTTGTACCGCTGTTTCGCAGCACTCATCCTAGCGAAGTTACATGCATTAACTCTTTATTTATAAGCAGGGCTTCGTGTTTATTCAAAATCGCTAACGCTTACGATGGTACATCCCCTATTAATTAAATAAAGAATCCGAAAGCTAACTTGGCATCCATGCCTCGCTCACGCGATTTTCTTCAACGCCCTTCGGCAACTTCGCAGGGGAAGGTGAACTTCTGAAGTTTTAGGGTTGTTTGTTAGTATTTAAAAAGAGTACTAACACTCCATTTTTAAAATTTAACAATGGGAGTCTAAATAACAAGAGCTAATTCATATAATAAGGCTGGTGGAGCACGTTTTATATTACAAAAATGAGATTGGGTATCCTTAGATATAAAAACATCGGCCTAGACCGATGTTTTGGGGTTGTCTGATGCAATAAAATTCACATAAACAGTGAGATAGCTAACCACTAATCCCAATATACTGTATAGACATGATAGCCAGCATACGGCTTAGGGGATAGTTGATGTTCGCCATAGGGCCAGCCTGTCCCCATTCCATCTGCCGCGATTCCTTCAATCCATTCTTCCACTTCCGCCAGAGGCGCACAGGTAAGAATATGAATGTTCTCAGCTGCAGGCCATAGCTCATCATCCTCAAGTGCTTCGGACCATTCATCGTGCATCCCAACATAAACACCTTGCACATCTGACCTATGTTCGATTTCTTTCAAGCAACGATAGATTTCTTTGATGGATGGTCGACCATAACCCCAATTATTGGGTGCGATAGACTCTTCATCTTCGTTTTCTAAAAAGTACTCATTTAATGTCACTACCGGACAGTGCTCTGGATCGGCGGTCGATAAGGCGCTTAATTTATTGAGTAATTCCGTTCTCGTTGTCACTGACAATACTCCATTTCTAAGATTTGTTTCCAGCGAAGGTTTAACTGTTTTATCACATATGCAGGGCAAATAATAAATCTGGCCATCCATTTTAGAGCAACAATATAATGCACTTTCAGGTTGCCTACAAAGAAGCTGTTTTCAAGACACCCAGCTTAAATGGCGTGGTAGTTAACCTCCGACTATAAGCATTAAATAAGAAGGTTTATATGCCGCGTCCTCCCAGAACTCAGATAAGCCTTGAAGACACTCCCTATTACCATTGCTATAGCTGCGTTGTGCGGCGTGCTTTTTTATGTGGCGATGATGCCTATTCTGGGAGAAATTATGACCATCGCTGTAGTTGGGTTGAGTCACTACTGTTTGAACTTGAAGCCGTTTTTGCTATCGATGTTGCAGCCTTTGCGGTGATGTCAAATCATCTACATGTGGTGCTGCCAGTCGATATCGACAGTACCAATCGTTGGACTGACCGCGAAGTGCTGGAGCAGTGGCATAAGTTGTTTAAAGGCGATGAATTAACGCAAAAATCCGTTTAAGGAGAGCTAGTTGAGGCGCATGAGGTCAACCGATTAAAGCATTCAATTGCAATTTACCGTAGCCGATTATGCGATATTTCATGCCTAAGTTTTCAAAAGAGTGCGATGTTTGAATGAGCTAATAGCAAGACAAGCAAATCAAGCAAATCAAGAAAATCAAGAAAATAACTGTACAGGCCGCTTTTAGCAGGGACGGTTTAAATCACAGGCCTTACTTGATGAAGTTGCTGATTTAAAATGGTAGGCCTGATAATTTTCATTCCATTATCCTTGACCATGTGCTCGCGGTGTTCGCGCTTCCTTATGCTGCAAATGGCGCCATAGAGCGCTTAGGGATAACTCATTTTTAAATCAAAGTCGGCGAGTCACTGGCGTAATAGTCTTAATCGTTGAGTGCATTGCTCGAAAAGTTATTATTTTATAGTATGTTACTCAATTTTAATGCGTCACTTAACGCAGCAGGAGCTTAGTTCGTATGCGGGAATATGATGGGATTGAAAAGCGTTACCAAAGGCCAGATGCCGATTTAGCTAAAAGTTTAATGATTATCGAAAATTTATTGGGTTTTACGCCGCTAGAGGATAGGTTGGAATTTGATTTGTCTTTTTGGGCTGGCGGCTCAGGTGTATTCGATAAGTTGGCGGTTTCATGTTCTGTGACTCCAGAGCAAATGGTACTCGCTCAAGATAAGTTGAGACTCTATTCCCCAGAGGCGGCGATAGCGTTGGATGAATGGCGTGATGATTTTATTTGGTTAGTGGAGGATGAAGACGTTTGTACCGATGTGCTGGTTAGGTCGGCGCATTTTATTAATGAGAATAAAGCGCCATTTCAAGATGTTTGTCTTAAAACGCAGTCTATTTATTTCGCTTACATGAGTGATGTGAATGGCTGGACTGCGGTATGGGGTCAGCAAGATAGGCTCAATTATGCTTATTTCTGCCAAGGATAGCCTTTATCTTTAAGTGATTACCGACAATCGCCAGTTAAGTGTTATTTACCAGTCCGTAATCAAGGGCGTAGTTTTCAAGCTTGGCATCGAGATCATCTAGATCTTTATAAAACTCGTCATCGAGCTTATCGAGTACGCTGTACAGGTCTTGGTTATCGGTTGCGGCTAAACGACGATCTCTGCCTATTGGTACTGGCTTTTCGCCAAACACGGCCTGTTTTGCTTGGTGCAATAAGTTTAACGAGTGGCTTGCTCCCATTTGGATAAGTCCACGTTCGGCGAAGGCGTAATGCTCACCTGAAGAGTTGTCGAAATACTGAATAAATCCACCATTATAGACTTCGCCAGATAAGCAGTTCACCGCATAGTAGTTTTGTTCCTCTGGTCTAAGCGTATAAAAACCTTGATCTTTGTTATGTACCCTTAAAACAAGATCTCGCCAAAAGGCTCGAAAGGGACAGGTTTTATCGAGTTCACGCTCTTGTTGGTAGTATTCCTTCGCACGCTCGAGGTTTGCACGTATGCCATTTTTGCAGGGCATGCATAAACCCTCATTTTTCTCGGCGGTACTCGGAAGGATTAAGGTGTTACATTCTTGGCAGGGGATTTTTTCCGACATGGTCTTTCCTTTGATACTCAAGTCAGTAAGAGAAGTCACAGCTTCACAAGCTACCCATTGTTAAATTCTCTGTTTCTAGAGTTTACATCCCACAATTAAGTGTCCATTTACCTAACGTACTAGTTGTACTTTATGTTCATGGCGATCAGCGGTTCGCGTGAGGCTTTTTCGGCGCGTAGGCGGGCGAGGTATTTTTCCCATAGATCCACTTGGTGGGTGGCGAGATCGTAGAGTACTTTCCACGAGAATAGGCCTGTGTCGTGGCCGTCATCGAAGACGATTTTCACTGCGTAATTACCGACGGGTTCTATGGCACTGATGTTGACGTTTTTCTTGTGGGTGACCAGCTTGGGGTTGCCGTGACCATGCACTTCGGCCGAGGGCGAGTAGACTCTGAGCATCTCGCAACTGAGCTGATATTGCTCACCATTGTCGAAACTGATTTCTAGAATGCGTGATTTACGTTTCAGTTTAAGATCGGTGACATTCGGCGTTGCTGTGGTCATAGGTTGGCTACCAAGAAAATGCTAAGGATAGGATAACGACTCATTAAAATAACACCTGACTAATGTAACCACTCGCGGCCAAGGATACAAAGGGTAAGCGAGAGCCTTGGTCAGGCTTTTTCGTTTAAGTCACACTTTTGCATTTGAGTCGTTCACCGCCAAGTCGTTTGGGCTTGGCGGTGAACGGGTTTTGCACTAGAGGATAAAGCGGCTGAGATCTTCGTCTTGGACTAAGTTGTCTAAGTGGGCACTGACATAGTCGGCGTCGATAACAAAGGCGGAGCCCGATTTTTCCGATGCCTCGTAGGAGATATCTTCCATCAGCCTTTCCATCACAGTGTGTAAACGACGGGCGCCGATGTTTTCGGTGCGCTCGTTCACTTGCCATGCGGCTTTAGCAATGCTATCGATACCCGATTCGCTGAATTCAACTTTCACGCCTTCTGTGCCCATCAGCGCGATATATTGCTCGGTGAGCGAGGCGTGTGGCTCGGTTAAAATGCGTTTAAAATCATTGGCTGATAATGCATCTAGCTCGACACGGATTGGTAAACGACCCTGTAATTCAGGAATTAAATCCGACGGTTTAGACATCTGGAATGCGCCAGAGGCGATAAACAGTATGTGGTCGGTTTTTACCATGCCGTGTTTTGTGGTAACAGTGCAGCCTTCGATGAGCGGCAGTAAGTCACGTTGCACGCCTTCACGGGAAACGTCTGGGCCTGAGGTTTCGCCGCGCTTACAGATTTTGTCGATTTCGTCGAGGAACACTATGCCGTGTTGCTCAACCATTTCAATGGCTTGTTCTTTTAAATCTTCTTGATTGACCAGTTTGGCGGCTTCTTCTTCGATCAATAGCTTAAAGGCTTCTTTGATCTTCATCTTGCGACGTTTTGCTGGTGCTTGGCCCATGTTTTTAAACAGACTTTGCAGCTGGTTGGTCATTTCTTCCATGCCTGGAGGCGACATGATTTCAACACCAATTTGCGGTTGTGCCACATCGATATCGATTTCTTTATCGTCTAATTGGCCTTCGCGCAGCTTCTTGCGGAACACTTGGCGGGTATTTGAGTTGGAATCGGTTTCAGTGCTTTCCCAGTCATTTTTCGGCTTAGGCAACAGCGCATCGAGAATGCGCTCTTCGGCATTTTCTTCGGCGCGTTGGCGACATTTGCCCATTTGCTGCTCGCGGGTCAGCTTGATGGCGATATCGGTCAAGTCGCGGATGATTTGCTCGACTTCCTTACCGACATAACCCACTTCTGTGTATTTAGTGGCTTCGACCTTGATAAAAGGCGCGTTCGCCAGCTTGGCTAAACGGCGGGCAATTTCAGTTTTACCAACGCCTGTTGGGCCAATCATCAGAATATTTTTTGGGGTGACTTCTTGACGGAAATCCGCGTCAAGTTGCATCCGGCGCCAGCGGTTACGCAGGGCGACAGCAACAGAACGTTTGGCCTTTTGTTGGCCAATAATGTGTGCATCCAGCTCGTGGACAATCTCACGGGGGGTCATTTCAGACATAATATTCCTCACGGGCTGTTTAGTAATTGAGTTCTTCAATCGTTTTGAATTGATTGGTGAATACGCAGATATCCGCAGCAATAGTCAGGGATTTTTCGGCGATTTCTAAGGCTGACAGCTCAGTATTTTGCAATAGTGCAAGGGCCGCCGCTTGGGCATAGTTGCCGCCTGAACCAATGGCAACTAAGTCGTGTTCTGGCTGAACGACATCACCATTACCTGTGATGATCAGCGAGGTTTCCGCATCGGCTACGACTAACAGGGCTTCGAGTTTACGCAGCATACGGTCGGTACGCCAATCTTTGGCGAGCTCAACGGCCGAGCGCAATAAATGGCCTTGGTGCATTTCGAGTTTTGCTTCGAAACGCTCGAATAGGGTGAAAGCATCGGCGGTGCCGCCTGCAAAACCTGCCAGTACCTTGTTGTGATATAAGCGACGCACTTTTTTGGCGTTACCTTTCATGACGGTATTGCCTAGGGAGACTTGGCCATCGCCGGCGATGACAACTTGATTATTACGGCGTACTGATACGATAGTGGTCACAATGAATCCTCTTCTGGCCCGCAGCAAAAGTTGCGGTGGATGATGGGATATATATGGGGATGGATGACAATAATTCAAGTAATCGCGGCAAATGCCAAAGGAGTTTGCGATCTTTCGCGCTCCTTTAGCAATAAAAATAAGCGCTTATTGGGAAAGGGTGGATCGACCTACAATAGTGCGGCCATCGAAGGGATAGTATTTAAGATCCCAGTTTTCACTGCCGAAGCTGCGATCGTCCGAGACATAGTTGAAAATGCAGTAAGCATTGGGATCGGTAATGTCGACGGCACCATACCAGTAAACAATGTCGACATTGGGAACTGTGCGCCAAGAGTATTGATCGGCAATGACAAATTCATTATTAGCCAAAAGACCTTGCCATAACTGACCACAATAATCGCCCTGCAATTTAGCACCGGCATCAGCGGTTGCAGTCTCTATTCCCTGTGGAAATCCTGTGGTGGTCGAGTCGAGTTTTCCATCACCATAACAGGCGAGATCTTGGGTATAACCTGAGTGACCGCCCGCAAGCCAGCAACTGTGATAAAGCTTAACACCAGAGGTAAAGGCCGCAAATGTGGTTTTGGCTCTGGCATCGTGAGCATCTTGGCCTAGGTTTAAAAACCGTGGTGCTGCGACGACGGCCAAGATCCCAAGGATGATAATGACCACAACCAGCTCAATTAATGTAAAACCCTTCGATGACTGCAAACGACTCATATTGCTCACCTATTTGTTAGAGGACAATATTCTAACGGAACTTTGATTTGCAATCAGTAAGCCATTGATAATATTTAGTTGTTTAACATTGCTGTTACATGGTTATGCAGCAAGATGGTAAGCCATCACTTCACCCTTCAATGCAATCAGCCGAATGTAAACGGCTTATAAAGCCATTTTGTCTATAACACGATAGCGAGTTTGTACGTAGCCATTGTCGTACTGCTGCGTGTGAATTGGCATTAATTGAATCGCTTGAGCTAAGTCGCCAAAGAGGGGAATACCTTTACCCAGTAAAGTGGGGATACGAGTGAGCGTGAGTTCCTGAATTAGCCCCGCCGCTAAAAAGCCTTGGATTGTTTGGCCGCCATCGATATAGAGATGTTTGAAGCCACGCTCTCTGAGTTGTTTGCTGATATTTACCGCATCGCCATTAAGCACTTGCACGTGCTCACTTAACGCCGCCGGTACTGTTACACCGCTGCGACTTAATACAAACACTGGGATATTTACATAGGGCCAATCGCAATCGAAGGAGAGGACTTTTTCAAAGCTTTTTCGTCCCATTACAATCGCATCGATAGTGTCGATAAAGGCATTATAACCAAAGTCTTCATCGGGATTAGTACTGGGGTGCTGATTTAAAAAGTCGATATCCCCATTGGGCGTTGCGATATAACCGTCGAGGGTCGCGGCAATAAAAACGGAGGCTTTCATTCATCTTCCTTAATGCTATTTTCGAGCGTGTTTCTCTAATGATTCTTTCAGTGTCTGTTGTTGAGCGAGGCAGTCTTGTTTTGCTTTGCCTGACATATCGTTACACATTTGACCTTTATCTGGGCCTTCCAATATGGCCGCCGCAACATAAACTGCGGCATCGGCTGCATTGCATTCTTGTTTGCTGTAGGGGGAATTTGTATCACATTTTGAATTAAGTGGCCCAACGCAGCCACTCATACAGGTTAAGACTAAGGTGCTAAAGCTGAGTAATATTAAAGGTTTGAACATTCGCTCTTCCATGATTCATATTATTTGAGGCGGTTGGAAAGTATATAACTGCTTTGCAGACGGAACTTGAACTGGATCGTTCTATTTCTACTTTAGTTGTTATTTTGGAGGAAGGCATTCGCGGATGGAAGCAAAAAAATCCCCGAGGGTATAGTTACCCTCGGGTGGAGGTTCAAAAAGCAGTGGATTTCTTGAGCGCCTGCGGGGCACAAAGGAAGGAACCTATGGTGTGATTGTGCGGGCTGATACGATATTTCACAAAGCCAAATGCGCAAACTGCGACAGCTTGTCGCAGGTAGGATGAAAACTGTGTAGTTACGGTATCTTGAATGGGCGGGGTAAAAAGGGTTTAACGTTTAAATCCTTATGCGTGGCGAGAAGGCTTAACGATTGTTTAGTGACCACGGGTGATTGACTTATAAGACAGAATTCAGATTGCCTAAGTGCTGCACTAGCTCTGCCATATTGTTCACTTCGAGTTTCTTCATGATTTTTGCGCGGTGCACTTCAATCGTGCGCAGGGACAAAAACATCGCCTCCGAGATTTGCTTGTTAGTCATGCCTTGGATCACATGGGCTAACACTTGCTGTTCGCGCTCGGTCAGTTGGTCAAATTTATGTTGCAGACTTTGCTGCTCGAAGGCCGCTTGGCTTTCACGCTGTGCCTTTTCAATCGCTTGTACTAATGCCTTACCCGATACGGGTTTTTGAAAAAAATCGCATGCTCCCTTACGAAAGGCGCTTAACGCCATAGGTAAATCGCCGTGGCCAGTGAGAAATATCACGCCTAGCGGGCTGTGGGTTTCCAGTAATTTTTGCTGCACTTCTTGGCCGGTGATTTCCGGCATTCGGCTATCTAAAATCACGCAGCCCGCCTGTGATAATGCACAGTGCTCAAGGAAGTCGCGGCCGCTGTTGAAGGTTTGCACTTGATAGCCAAATTGTCCGAGCATAAAGCCCAGTGAATCCAGAATCGCTTCATCGTCATCGACTAGATAGAGTGGCAATTTTATCGACATGGTGTTCCTTGCAGGGCGGTAAGCATGCTATCAGCTTAAGCTGGGTGCCGAGTGGGCTCAATTTTAAGCCTAGGTCTTGGGAGATACATCACTAAATTAGCCAATTCCCTCTGGGCATAAATCAGAGTTTGGCGACATTTCACAGCTTGATTTTTATCTGTGAGCTAAAGTCGTTCCATGACAATGGCATATAAGAGTGGGTAATAGAGGCGATGACGATTGACTCTTGGTGTAAAGCGATATTGATGGGATTCTTGCTGAGTATCATTGGGCTTAATCCGTCCTATGCCAACGAAGCGACAGAAGTGAACCATTTTAGAGTCGGAGTGCTGGCAAATCATGGCGTGTTACAGGCCAAGCAGCGTTGGCAACCTATGATGGATTACCTCAGTGAGCAAGTGCCTAATAGTCATTTTGAAGTCGTGCCTGTGGATTTTAATGGCATGCGTAGTCAGTTACTTGAGCATGATTTGCAGTTTATCGTCACGAACCCTGGGCAATATCTGCATCTAAGTAACAATTTCCCGTTGTCTTGGCTTGCGACAATGAAGAGCCGTAAGCATCAAGGCAGCACTTTTACCATAGGTGCGACCATTATTGTCCGCGCCGACAGCCCTATCCGTACCTTGCAGGATTTACGCGGGCGCAATGTGGTCGCCAGTGATCCGCAGGCCTTGGGGGGGTATCAAGCGGCAATGGGGTTACTGCATAAAATGGGTTTTTTACCCGAACAGTTTTTTGGGCAAGTGCGCTTCCTCGGGTTCCCGTTAGAACCGCTTATCTATCAAGTCAGAGATGGCAGTGCCGACGCCGCAATATCGCCTTTTTGTACCTTAGAGGAAATGATCGCAACGGGTCTTGTTAATCAGGTCGATTATCGGGTTATCCATCCTGCCACGCCTGCAGGATATGATTGCGAGGTGAGCACTCAGTTATACCCAAACTGGTCATTCGCTGCGGCGGATACGGTTTCTCCTAAGTTGACGATGGCGATTACCCGTGCCTTATTCGATTTACCCGCCGATCATATTGCAGCAATTACCGCCGATACTTTGGGCTGGACTGCGCCCGTAAGCCAGTTAAAAGTGATTGAGTTATTTAAAGAATTACAACTACAGGGAGCATCACCACCACTTTATCAAACCGTATACAAATGGATGGCAAAAAATAAAGAATGGGGTGGTGCACTGTTGTTAATTTTCATTATTTCCACCATTTATCACCTGTGGCTTGAATATAAGTTTCGCCAGAAAAGTGAGTTTTTAGTTAGCACTGAGCGTCAATTAAAGGACAAGGCACTGCAGCTTGAGCGACTGCAAAGTGCGGCGATTCTTGGGGAAATAGGTGCAGGACTTGCCCATGAACTCAATCAACCCATAGCCGCCATTACCCAATACAGCGAAGGTGCCATGCTGCAACTGGAAAGGCTTGGGCAAGATAATCCGGAACTCTATGATGTACTCGGTAAAATTAATGCGCAGTCGATTCGCGCCGGAGCGGTTGTGCATCGTATTCGCGGTTTACTCAAGCGGCGTCAGGCCAAGACCGAACCTTTAGATATAGTGCCAGTGGTGAAAGAAGCTTTAGCTCTGTTGCGGCGCGAGCTAGACCGAGCGAATGTGCAAGTGAATGTGCGAGTGCAGGGTGAGCCCTTTGAACTGATGGGCGATAGCGTTGGTTTAAGCCAAATGTGGGTCAATTTAGTAAAAAATAGCTTAGATGCGCTAGAAACCTGCGGCGATAATCGTGTGCGTCAATTATGGATCGATATCTATTATCATCCAAATGAAATCAAAGTGTTAGTTATTGATAATGGCGAAGGGCTACAGGGGCAGGCGAGTGAGTTGATGGCATCTTTTGCCTCAACCAAAGATGCGGGATTAGGGCTTGGCTTAGCCATCTGTAAGGATGTGGTTACTCGCCATCACGGCAGCATTCAAATCGAAAACTGTCAGCAATCCACGCAAGCTTTACTCCCTTGGCAACAGGGCTGTGTGGTGACAGTCGTACTTCCCAAGGGATAAATTACCATTAGGGCAGTGGATAGTTTTGGGAAAACTGGCTGAGCTTTTCTACTAAAAACTCTATGGTGCGACGGATCTTATGGCTGGGATAATCGGTTTGTAGGTATACCAATTGTAGTGGGATAGGCGGGGCTATTTTATCGGCTAGCACTAAGTGGAGTCTGCCTTCGGTTACATCTTGCGCCACATCGAGCCAGCTCTTATAGGCAATCCCACGACCAGATAGTGCCCAGTCGCGGATCACTGCGCCATCGTTACAGAAACGTTGGCCCCTGACTTCGATTTCAACGGGTGCGCCGTTATGACTTAACTTCCATTTCTGCCACGGCTCACCGCCGCGATTTAAGATCAGTACTGCGTGTTGGCTAAGTTCATTTAGCGTGCTTGGTGTGCCGTGTTGTGCCAGATAAGCGGGTGAGGCGACCAGTACCCTTGGGGTCATGGCGAGCTGACGCCTTTTAAGGTTTGAGTCGTCAAGCTGGCCATAGCGCAAAGCCAAATGGATATTTTGGTCGATTAAGTCTGTCATATGATCGCCAAAATACAGCTGCACTGTCAGTTCTGGGGCGCTGTCCATCAATTCATCGAGCCAAGCACGGATCTGGCTGCGACCAATATCCGAAGGTAAGGCGAGGCGTACTTCGCCCTTAAGCTCACCCCTGTGTTCGGCTAAATTGGCGCTAGCGGTTTCGAGAATCGCCAGTGCGGGTTTCGCCGAATCGAGAAAAATCCGCCCTTCTTCTGTGAGCTGTAAGCGCCGCGTCGAGCGAGCAAATAGCTGACATCCTAGCTTTTTCTCTAATCTTTGCAGCGCGGCACTTGCCGCTGCCGGCGTCATGCCTATTTCTTTACTGGCTGCCGAGAGACTCTCTAAGGCTGCGATACGCAGCGCTAATTGCAGATCGTTTAAATGATACATATCAAATTATTTTTGAAAATGATTTTAATAATAGCCTGATTATCAATATAGATTATCTAATGCACAATTGCACCACTGATGTTTCATCTTAATTTCTGGTTCGGAGTGTGTATGAGTCTATTCATGTCTTACAAATTAGCGTCACTGGCATTAAACAATCGCATTGTGATGGCCCCTATGACTCGGGCGCGTACTACGCAGCCAGGTAATATTCCTAATGATCTGATGGCGCAATATTATGCTCAGCGCGCCTCGGCGGGGTTAATCATCACAGAAGCGACACAAATCTCCGATGACAGCCAAGGTTATTCATTTACGCCGGGCGTGTATACCGCTGAGCAAATTGAGGGCTGGAAAAAAGTCACAGCGGCAGTGCATCAGGCTGGCGGTAAAATCTTTAATCAAATTTGGCATGTTGGCCGTGTATCGCACCCGATTTTTCAGCAGGGTAATGCCCCGATTGCGCCATCGGCCATTGCGCCCGTTGGCACAAAAGTATGGATTGTGGATGAAGCGCATCCTGAAGGGCAAATGGTGGATTGCCCAGAACCTAGGGCTATGGTGCAAGCCGATATCGACCGCGTTGTGGCCGATTTTGCACAGGCGGGAGTGAATGCGGTTGCGGCGGGTTTTGATGGAATCGAAATTCACGGCGGCAATGGTTATCTGATTGACCAGTTTTTACGCACCAATTCAAACCACAGAACTGATGCCTACGGCGGTTCTCAGGAAAATCGCATTCGTTTTTTACTCGAAATTGTCCAAGCCGTGAGTGCGAAAATTGGTGCCGATAAAGTCGGGGTTCGCCTCGCCCCTTACGTGACGTTTAAAGATATGGCGTGTCCTGAAATTGTAGACACTATTCTGTTAGCGGCTAAGCATTTATCGGCATTGGGCGTGGCATATGTACACCTTTCAGAGGCGGATTGGGATGATGCGCCGCAGGTGCCAGAATCCTTTAGAGTCGAGCTGCGCAAAGTCTTTAAGGGCAGCATTATTGTTGCGGGTCGCTATGATGTGGCGCGTGCCAATGAAGTGATTGATAACGGTTATGCGGACTTAGTTGCCTTCGGTCGACCTTTTATTGCGAATCCTGATTTGCCTTACCGTTTAATGCATCAATTGCCTTTATCAGCATTCGACAAAGGGCCCTTGTTTGGCGGTAGTGCAGCGGGTTATACCGATTATCCTACACACAACGAAGCATTGAGAGCCGTCATCCGATCCGCTGACGATGAGGTGGCATAATGGATCGGGTTAACACTTTGTATGCTCAGCGCTTACCCGCTTGGCTCAGCTTAAGTCTATGGTTTTCAGGCTTTATAGGTATTGCTATTGTGGGTTTTAGCTTAGTAAGTCTGAGCATGGATGCGTTAGCCGCTCAAGGGGCAACAACACAGGATAGTGCTAAAGTGCGAGCGGCGTTAGTGCCAAAAGTGGCGGCAATGGAAACGATTTCTGATGAATCACCGCAGGCACAAGCTATCGCCCGCGCCGCTTTGTTATATGCCAGTTTTTGGCACACGGGCGATGCAAGTTTTGCCCACGGCGCATTGGCGACTGGGTTTATCGACCGTACTCTGCCCGCTGGCCGCGCACAGGGAATCACGGGTCCACTCGAAGCCTCAAAGACATTTAGGGCAGCGGTCCCCGATCTCTCTGTTTCAGTTGAGCATTTGCTAGTCGTTGGCGATCGTGCAGTGGTACGTCTGCGTTTTTATGGCCGCTTCACTGGTGTCTTTGGTGAGCAAAAAGGCCAAGGGCAGAAAATCGATTTTCGTGCTGTTGACATGTATCGAGTACGGGATGGTTTCATCACAGATAACTGGCACCTCGAAGATTATCAAACGCTATTTTCTCAATTAGCTGCAGGGACTCAATCATGAATCAACGTCGACGATTTTTAATGGCAGGTGGCGCCATCGCTGCTGGGTTCGGCCTAAGCCAAACGGCGCTTGCTATTGGTTTACCATCATTAGATACCTTAGAAAATGACTCCAAAAGTTCAGGTGGCAATGGTATGAACAAAATATTTTGGCCAAGTGGTGAGCAGTTAGTGATTTCAATCTCAATGCAGTTTGAAGCAGGTGCTCAAGATAAAAATGCCGAAGGGCCGTTTCCGCCGATGGAAAAGGGCTACCCAGATACCATCACCCCGACTTGGTACGATTACGGTATGAACGAAGGCATTCCAAGGCTGCTGCGCTTGTGGCGTAAGCACAATATCAAGGTGACTTCTCACATGGTTGGGCGCGCCGCCGAGCTACATCCTCAACTTGCCAAACAAGTTGCAGATGAGGGGCATGAGATTTCGGGTCACGGACAAACGTGGACGCCACAATACAGCATGTCGCCAGCAGAGGAACGCGCCTCCTATGTGGCGAGTATTGAGACGCTGCAAAGGATCACAGGTCAGCGCCCCTTAGGTTTTAATGCCTTTTGGATGCGCCACAGCACTCAAACCCTCAATATTTTGCAGGACTTAGGTTTTATTTATCATATCGATGACCTATCGCGGGACGAGCCTTCAATTATCCCTGTAGGAAATAAGCCTTTTGCGGTTGTGCCTTACACTTTACGTAACAATGATATCGGACGTTTTGGTGGCAACACAGCTATGACGGCCGCGGCCTTTTTACAGGAACTAAAGGATGAGTTCGATATGCTCTATCAAGAAGGTTCGACGCAGCGACGGATGATGTCGATCAGTGTGCACGACCGTATTGGTGGCGCTCCTGGACTTGTGACCGCTTTAGATAAGTTTATTCAGTACGCTAAAGGTCACACTAACGTAGGCTTTATGCGTAAAGATGCCATTGCTAAATGGGCGCTGGCGCAAAAGGACACACCGACCAATCCTGCAAGAACATTTTAGCCTGCTGTAGCTTTGTTAGAAGAGGTTTGAATGGTTAACAAAAAGCGCGTTGTATAACGCGCTTTTTGTTTTTGGGAACCCTTATTACAGCAAGTCGGAAGTGATTAACGCATGGCCAGCATGGCCCAAGTGCGGCGACCTTGCTCCAGAATTATCCCCACGGCAAGTCCCGCAGCGGCGTTGATAGCGAGGCAAGTCACAGCGGTTGATAAAATCACAAAGATACAGAAGGGCTTACCATCGATTAAGCGTTTCGACCATGCTAATTGTAGCCCCGCAGTGGTCAGTAAACTGCCGAGGATTGCCATAGGAATAAGGCTTAATAGCCAAGCGATATTAGTACCCCAGCACAGGGCTATCATTAAGCACGTACTGCCAAAAATTAACGGCGCCAGATAAGTGCGGGCGCCAAAATGGTATTGCACCGCAAGTCCGCCCGCACCGTGGCACATGGCCGAGGCTCCAAAGGGCGCGAGCAATAAGTTGGCAAGACCTGAGCTAATGGCGAAGTTTTTGGGCGTGAGTTTGGCGGCATCTTCAGGGAATTTCTCCTGCGCCATTACAGATGTAGCAATCACTGCATTGGTTAAGGTGAGAGCCAGTTGTGGCAAAACCAACAAAAGGGCGGCAGAGGTCCACTCAATAGATGTCGGCCACGCCAATTTAAATGGCGCTGTCACTGCTTGGATATCAAAGTTAGTGGTTAAATTAGTTTGTGTACTTGCTTGCCAAATCATCCCCGCTGCTATGACTAAGGGCATGGCAAGGTAGCGCAGTGGCAAAAATTTACTGATAAATAACAGTACAAATGTCCCCACGCCAACCAGCCAAAATTCACTCATCATCTTAGTGCCCATCCACATCAGTTGCAGACCGATGGCGAGTTGAATACCAACACTCACAGCTTGTGATAACTGTTTGGCTAACCAAGTGATGGCGCCGCTAAAGGCGAGAATTAACAGGATAATGCCCATCAACATGGCGCTTGCCTGCAACATGCCTGGGGTTAAGCCCTGAGCGATCACCAGTGCAGCGATGACTTTCATCGGTTGTACCGGAATCGGGCGACGGTAAAACAGCGCGCTGAGAATAGCGAATAGACCAAACCCCAAAAATATCCCTTGAGGCGAAAATTGATTTAGGGCAATTAGCCCTAGCACTAAAGGTAAAAAAGTGCCTAAGTCGGCAAAAGCGCCACTGGTTTCACCGAGTAAACGGTTGAATGAAGGATTGGATACTGTTTGGGAAATTTTGCCCGAGGTCATACTGATTGCCGTAATTGAACACGCTATGACTACGCAAAATAAATGCCATAAAAATCAGATGATTTGGGGGGTAAACAGAGTCAAACTACCGTATTGAGTCACTCAATGAGACAAACTGGGGCAAGGCCGAAGAATGGCTGAGTCTAATTGTCTGCACCTGTGTCTATTGCGGCTGCATTGGGTTAATTGTTAACTCAAGCTCATTTGTGAGTCATGATTCAACCGCAACACTGGCGGTCAGTGCCGTGGTTGATATTCTTTATTGTGTAATGTTGCTTGTTAAGGTTGCTGGCGCGTTGGTGCTAGAACGATTTCGCGTACGCACACATTTTGCGGTTGTTGCCATGCAAACAGTGCAGCAGCGGCGACGTTTTCAGGGGCGATAACGCCGCCCATTTCTTCTTTCCAGTCATGGTAACCCGCTTTAATGTCATCGCTGGTGGTATGGCTCAACAACTCGGTTTCTACTGCGCCAGGGGCGATAGTGATAAGGCGCACGTCATCCATGGCGACTTCTTCACGAATGTTTTCTGTTAAGGCGTGCACGGCAAATTTAGTAGCGCAGTAAGCGGCGTGGTTTGGAAAGGTTTTACGCCCCGCCACTGAGCTGACATTAATGATAGTGCCAGTTTTGCGAGCTTTCATGCCGGCTAATACCGCATGAATACCATTAAGCACGCCCATCACATTGATATTGAGCATGCGGCTCCATTCCTTGGGATCTTGCACATCGATTTGGCCTAGTAGCATGATTCCCGCGTTATTGATAAGACAGCCGACCGGGCCAAATTGTGCTTCTGCTTGGGTTATGGCTGTTTTAATAGCTGCGCCGTCGGTGACATCGACGCTGATAGAAAGGCTGTTTGGTAATTCAAGCGCTTGCATTGCTTCAACTCGGCGTGCCAGTAATAGCAGCGGGTGGCCTGCAGCGCTAAAGCTTTTGGCCATAGCGGCGCCAATACCCGATGAAGCGCCCGTGATGACAACCAGTGATTTAGTAACTTGATTCATTAGTATTTCCTATTAATTGGAGCCAATGTAAGCCGTAAACAAACTGTTGTTCGGCGTCTTGAACCTGTTAACCAGTATAGGCTGGGGATTTTCAGTCGAAAAATACTTATTCCAGCTGGATATGATAGGCTCAGCCTATGGCACTATTGTTGAAATTTGTGCTGAACTCGTCGGTTGTCGGAGAAGATTAAATGGTCGATTTGCGTTTGCTGCGTTTCTTTATCGCAATTTTTGAAGAGAACAATATTACCTCGGCGGCTAACCGTTGCTTTGTGAGCCAGCCTTCACTGTCTGCTGGATTAAAGCAACTCGAAGAAGAGCTTGGTGGTCAGTTATTTGAGCGCAGCAAAAAAGGTGTTAAACCTTTGGACAGCGCGCACTATCTATACCCTTTGGCGGTTAAATTAGTCGAGGAGGCGAGTAAGTTATCAGGCTTATTTATGGCGAAGGCGAGCCGGCAAAAGCTACGTTTGGCTGTGATGCCAGATCTCAGTCAGCGGCGTTTGGCGGGATTTTTACAACAGGTGAATCAAGCCATTGAGAAGCTCGATCTGGAGCTGTTGGATTACCAAAGCCCCGCAGATTGTCGTTTAACTATCGACAGTTTACGCCATGAAGATGAAGTATTTTTTCCGCTGTGGGAGGAGGATTATGTGCTCTGCGTCCCCAAGGATCATACCCTCGCCCAAGTCGATAGCCTACGTCCCGAGCAGCTCAATGGCTTTGACTTTATTGAGTGCCCACCCTGTGAAGCCCATCAGCAAACAATAGGTTTATTGGCGTGCAGCAATATGTCGCTTAATTTGGTCGCTAAGGCTGAGTCAAAATCTCTAGTGATGTCGCTAGTGTTAGCCGGATTTGGCGTGAGTTTTTTACCCGATGGTTTGATTGAAGATGAGCCTAGGCTCAAGCAAGTGAAATTTGATGGTCCGAGAATGTTCCGTCGTATTGGTTTGTGTTATCCCTCCCATCAGGCAGTTGCGCCAACATTGGCGACCTTGTTACGGCATTTAGCCGCTCGACCGAATTAATTCCAAGTTAGTTTTGGGTTATCAGCATTCAGATTAGTGAGTCGCTAAGGGCGATTCAGTGAGATTAAGTGGAGGCTCGACGCCGTAGGATTTAAATAGTTGAGTAATTTCACCTGAGGTGCGCATGTCGTCGACTATCTGGTGAACTTGCTTGGCATATTGATGCTGCGGCGACATGAGCGGAATACTAAAATAGCGGCCATTTTTGCTGATATCTACGTATGCCATCTGTTTGAGTTGGGGATCTTTGGCAAAAAATTGCATCTCATGCTGTTCGGAGGTGATGGCTAAATCGATACGCTCAGCCTTCAACATATTGATTAACTGACCGTTATCATTAACAAAAGACACTTTTAGTTGGTTTTGATTGTCATTAAACTGCGGACAGTAAAAAGCGCCTCTAAGTGCGCCAATGATATGAGGTTTTAGTTCATCGAAATGTTTGACTTCAAGTTGTCTATTCGCAAGGGCAAAGTAATATACGTAGCGCTTGTCGTATCCCAGTAGCATAGGGTCTAGAAAATCGTTGCGCTCTGGCGTCATCGAATGGACAGGGATTAGGTCGACTTGTCCCATTTCTGCCACTTTAATTGTGCGTGCCCAAGGTACATTACTCCAATTTATCTTGTGACCTAGGCGGGCGATGACTTCATTGATGACAGCTGCACCTGGGCCTTTGCAATCACCATTTTCGACATAAATAACAGGATGCCTATCGCGGCAGTGTGCTTGCCAGACAACGGCAGAGGTTTCTGCCCTTGCTTGGGGCAGAAATAAGCATGAAATGACAATGATCAGTATCAGCCTCATACATCTTGCCTATTAAAATGGTCAGTTTTAATTTAGGGCTGGGCAGTTAACCTGACTATTTTTTATTTTTGAGTCGTTTAGCTGCGCAGGTTTGGTCAATAATTGATTGTAGTGCTTATACATCCACTGTGCTTTTTAAGTAATTATAAATTCACTCAATTTTGTAACCAAAAGGTTTGGTCTGTTAAATCTGACCAAACCTTTTCTGGGGCTCATTCGCTGCTAGGAAACTTACCTATCCGACTCAAGATAGGGCGTTAATTGGGTTTCAATAGCCTCAATTTGAGTTTCGGCGTAGGCAAGTTCGGATTCGGTTAAACATGATTTTGCGGTGTTTTGATGGAGTCGTTGAGCGCTATTCATCCCGTATTTACCAAAATGACGTAGCAATAAACTAGACCAAATAAACATTTGTATAGGTTTATTTAATTGTTCTGCGCCGTAAATATTGACCAGTTCCCGCATAGCAATTTCATGACCTAGCTCTGCCGATTTGACGTACCAAGCTTCTGCCGCTTGTAGAGCCTCTTGAGTGGGTTTTTCATCACTTAAAAATGATGCAGCCTTATAGATATAAAAATATTGTTGTTGCTCAGCGGGGATTGGATGCTGATGCAAGAAACTGTCACGTAGACGCTCAGTCTCTCTTATCTCTAAGGTACCTAGTTGCTGACTGAATCTGGCTAATTCTTTTAGATGATCGGCTCTATTGCTCATGGCCGCGAGCTGGTAATACATTAACGCTTTAATTGGTTGGCGACTCACGCCTAAACCTTGCTCATAAATCTTGCCTAAGCCTAGCAGTGCGTCTTCATTCCACTTAAGTGCGAATTCTTCAAAGTCAATTTTAGCCTGTTGGTAATCACTTTCATTTTGTGGCGCTTTCAGTAAAAGATGAGCAAATTCAATCTTAGCGAAGTCATTACCTCTAGCGACAGATTGGCTTAACCAATGGCGCGCCTTGTCATAGTCGACAGCAAAATCTTCACCGTAGAGGAAACGTTTACCAAGATAATACTGGCGGAAATCATCGTCTGCGGCGCGCTCGCTAAGTAATGCCTCTGCACGCGCTAAATCTTTAGGTCCACCTTGGCCTGCAGCAAGCATATGCCCTAGATCATCTTTTGCTAATTCATAATCAGCGGCTGCGGATTTCTCAAAGTATTCACGTGCTTTGATATAGTCCGAAGTGACGCGCTCATCATGCCAGTAGAGTGTGGCTAAATGGTAATAGGCTCTTTGGTTTTCTTGTGCGGCGGCTTTTTCGAACCAGTAAATTGCTTGGCTAGCATCAGGATCGAGAAAGGGCTGGCTTAGATACAAGTAAGCAAGCTCATATTGAAACTCGGCTTGCCCCGCTTCGGCATTAGGTTTGAGCTGTTCTACCTGTGCGATTAACTCATCGAGTGTTTGCGACTCAGAAGAGAGCAAATTAGGTAGGGTGAGCATGGGTAAATATTGAGGCTCTATTTCGGCGGCTTTTTTATACCAATCGTTAGATGCCTTGGGATCGGCGGGAACTTGTGGGAATCGACCGGAATAAAGTTCGGCCATAGCAATGGCGGCAACGGCTAAGCCTTTATCGACTGCCTGCTGAATATAATCTAGGCCAGAGTTGACTTCGCCTTGATTAATCAGTGTTAAGCCATGATTGAGTAGCGCAGTAGGATCACCTGCGGCAAGTGCTTTAGCTTGCACTTGTTTTTTTTGATATTTAGCGAAAAAAATAAACAGTACAATAAAAGCAATAATTATGAGTATCAACAACATAGTAGTCCATCACTATCGATATTTGGGAGTATAGTAAACGTAAGTTTTTACAAGAATGCAAGTTTACAATCTGGGCTAGGCTGATCGACTAAGCCGATCAATCCCATGGGCATTAGCGTTATTTATCTTGCAGATGGATCTCTCTAATGGGGCAGGCAATCTCGATTCCTGCCTGCTTAAGGGCGTTATAAAGAGCGAGGTTCACCTTATATTTATGCTGAAAATAGCTTTGTGTGGACACCCAGTAACGAACCCCCATTTCAATTCCATTAGCATTAAAACCATTGATGCCAATATTAGGTGTGGTCTCTTGATAAATATAGGGATTATTGCTTAATAACTCAGTAATCACACTAATGGCTCGTTCGGGATCTGTGTTGTAACTGAGATTGAACTGGGTTTCGACCAGTTTATTGCTGAAGGAGTTGTGCAGAATTTCGCCGACGATATGCTTATTAGGAATGCTGATTTGCTCACCTTCCTCATTGGTCAGTATGGTCATGCCTAAGTGGATACGTTTAACAACGCCGCTTTCCCCTTTAATTTCAATAGTATTGCCTACTACAAAAGGGCGGGTGACGATAATAGTCACGCCTGCGGCATAGTTCGCTAGCATACCTTGTAAGGCTAAACCTGCACCTAAGGAGGCGGCACCAATTGCCGCAACCATAGGGGTAATACTGATGCCGATCTTGCCGAGGGCGATAATCCCGACCATGACTATGATCAGAATGCGGATAAGATTGCTGACAAAATTGCTTAGGGTGATATCGATATTGTGTTTGTCGAATTGCTTAGCGACTAAGCGTGATACTTTACTGGCTACCCATAAACCTAACAAAAAGATCAGCAAAGCACCTACGAGTTGAAAGCTATAGGTGACTAAAAACTCGGTGATGAGTTGATAAACGCCTTGTAGTTGCTGCAATTCTTGATCGAGTCCAGGTGTTATCATTATGATATCCTTGTAATAAAATTAACTGTGCGATTATAGCGTAGAAATTCCACCAAATACTTTTCGCCCTTCATGTGTGAAGCGTATCATGTAATCGTGGTTGGTTTAATGAGTCGATAGGGGGAGTCAGGTATGCTGTTCGCCTATCCAATAATGGAGTCGAGTGTTTATGAAAACGCTGTTGTTATGTTTGTCTTGTCTGTTAACCCCAATCTGGGCGTATGCTGCGAGTTATGTTGCCGGAGATGCGATTAATCCCATTTCACTTCTCGACCAAAATGATAAAACCATTAATGTGACTGATGAGACTCAAGTGCTGCTCTTTAGTCGCAGCATGAAAGGCGGTGATGTGATAAAGGATGCACTTACCCCCTTGAGCGCGACTCAAATGCCAACGGGTTTAGTTTATGTTGCCGATATCAGTGGTATGCCTTCTTTGATCGCTAAATTTGTGGCTGTGCCACAGATGCAAGATTTACCTTTTGCGATTGGGTTAGATAGGGATGGTGAGATCAGTCGTTTATTACCTGATAACAAAGATATGGCCACTATGATATTGCTCAAGCAGCGTAACATTTTGGACATTGCCTATTTTGATTCCAGTGAAGCCTTGAACCAAGCCCTCGCAAAACTCAATCAGCCGCAGTAACAACTCGATTTAACGGACGTATTTTAAGGCATCCATTAGTCTTCTTTTCGCTGTGTAATTGTTACTTCAAGATAACTGTTTTTAGATGGATATTTTGGCTCCAGCCAGTCTATCCATCTCCCTTCCGATAACGTCGTAAAAAATTCACTTTTTATTCTGATAATGAACACAAATTTACCTTAGGGTTTGTGTGCATAATTATTTGTTTTATAGCGCCTTTTTTTGATGGTTCAGTTCCTTAAAGAGTTGTGGAATAAAAAGTTATTAATTCAGCATAAAAATTCGTTGCGTAAAGCGAAAAAATATCGTTTACTGCGCACGTTTTTAATACATCACACTTACTGTTATCTATCTGACCCAAAGGAGACTCTGGCCCAATGAGCCAATTTCAATCTATTGATGTTGCTGACTATTATGATATGGACACATTCAAGCGTATTGAAGCGTTTGCCAAAGACAAAGCAACCCCGTTCGTAGTGATCGATACCAGTATCATAGCGAAACAATACGATGACATGGTTAATAGTTTTCCTTACGCCAACGTTTATTATGCAGTTAAGGCAAACCCCGCGGCCGAGATCTTATCTTTACTAAAAGATAAAGGGTCAAACTTTGATATTGCCTCGATTTATGAGCTAGATATGGTCATGAATGTCGGTGTGACAACCGATCGAGTCAGCTATGGTAATACCATTAAAAAGCGCCAAGATGTGCGTGCATTTTATGAGCGTGGCGTGCGTATGTATGCATCTGACTCAGAAGCTGATTTGCGAATGATCGCTGAAGAAGCACCGGGTTCACGTATTTATGTGCGCATTCTGACCGAAGGTACAGATACCGCTGATTGGCCGTTATCCCGTAAATTCGGCTGCCAAAACGAAATGGCCTATGAGCTATTAGTATTGGCACAGGAATTAGGCTTAGAGCCTTTTGGTATTTCTTTCCATGTGGGTTCTCAGCAACGTGACATAGGTGCTTGGGATTCCGCTATTGGTAAAGTGAAAAGTATTTTTGACCGTTTGCGTGATGAGCACAATATCACCTTGAAGATGATCAATATGGGCGGCGGTTTCCCTGCTAACTATATTGATAAAACCAATCAATTGGGTGTGTATGCCGAGCAAATCACTCACTTCCTGAAGGAAGATTTTGGTGATGATTTACCACAAATTATTTTGGAACCAGGTCGTTCGTTGATCTCTAACGCGGGGATTTTAGTGTCTGAAGTGGTACTGATCAGCAAAAAATCTTACACAGCGTTAGAGCGTTGGGTGTTTACCGATGTGGGTAAATTCTCTGGCTTGATTGAAACGATGGACGAGGCGATTAAGTTCCCGATTTATACTGAGCGTCAAGGCGAGCTGGATAAATGCGTGATTGCCGGCCCAACCTGTGACAGTGCAGATATCATGTATGAGCACTATAGCTATGGCTTACCAAATGACTTAGCCATTGGCGATCGTATGTATTGGTTAACCGCAGGGGCTTATACGACGACGTATTCAGCAGTATGCTTTAACGGTTTCCCACCGCTGAAGGATTACTATCTGTAAGCGATTGTGATGACATTAATAAGGGCGCTTAGGCGCCCTTATTTGTCTTTAGAGTAATAGTAGAATTACTCGTGGGATTTGAGGATCTGATAAATTTCCTCTTTTAAATGTAACTTTCTGCTTTTGAGTTCTTTCACAGTGGGATTGAAATCACTGGCGACACGTTTTTCCAGTTGTTTGATTTCCTCGTCTAACTGATTATGCTCATTAAACTTACGTTGAAAATGAGCATCTTGGGTTTTCAGGGTGGAAATTAATTCTCTGTACTCTGGAAACATCGGCATTCTCCTTGTCGTCATTTACTACACTTCAGGTTACGCCTTAACCCTAACCTTATACCAAGTCGTTAAACGTGACTTAGATCACTTTTAGCGGTCACTTAGATTAATACTAATGGATGATTTATTTTAATATATTTTAAATCAGTATCTTAGGTGTTTGTTGCCACAGCCTCTGGCATGAGTTCAGGATCTGGTTCACACTTTGTTTGGTATAAATCAGACTGACATTCGAAATATGGGCAAATTTGCTATCTTGTGAGCAGATGCTGGTGTAGTTGGTAATTTCATTACGACTAAACAATTACTTCTTGCCGATAATTCTGTGATCAAGTTAACCTTCACCGCTTCGATACTAGGTTAAAGTCGATTTTATAAGAATTTAATTATCAAAAATGAAAGGGGTTTTCACAATGGCTGATGTATTTCATTTAGGTTTGACCAAAGCGATGCTCGATGGTGCAACCTTAGCAATCGTTCCTGGTGATCCAGAGCGTGTAAAACGTATTGCCGAACTAATGGACAATGCGACGTTCCTTGCTAGCCACCGCGAGTATACAAGTTATTTAGCGTATGCCGATGGCAAGCCAGTAGTAGTGTGTTCAACCGGTATCGGTGGTCCATCGACTTCTATCGCAGTAGAAGAACTTGCACAATTAGGTGTGAATACCTTCCTGCGCGTTGGCACTACAGGCGCAATTCAACCCCATGTGAATGTGGGCGATGTAATTGTGACTCAAGCTTCAGTGCGTTTAGATGGCGCAAGCTTACACTTTGCACCTATGGAGTTCCCTGCGGTTGCAAACTTTGAATGTACCACTGCTATGGTTGCAGCGTGTCGTGATGCAGGCGTAGAGCCACACATTGGCGTAACGGCTTCTTCTGATACTTTCTACCCAGGCCAAGAGCGTTATGACACTGTCACTGGCCGTGTAACGCGTCGTTTCGCGGGTTCAATGAAAGAATGGCAAGATATGGGCGTACTGAACTATGAGATGGAATCTTCCACCTTATTCACTATGTGTGCCACTCAAGGCTGGCGTGCAGCCTGCGTTGCTGGTGTGATTGTAAACCGCACCCAACAAGAAATTCCTGATGAAGCCACAATGAAGAAAACCGAAGTAAGTGCGGTTTCTATCGTGGTTGCTGCAGCGAAAAAACTGTTAGCCTAATTTTTAGTAAGCTAAGCGACACTCCCCTGCAAAGTGAGTGACCAAACTAAAAAAGGTGCCAATGGCACCTTTTTTGTTGCTTTAAAACTATGCCGATACCGATTAGAAGTGGTATTGGGCAATCACAGAGTAAGTGTCTTGATCGACGCCTTTCACACCGTATTTGTTGGTCCACAAATCATATTCGATACCCACCAATAATTTATTGGCTTGATGATCACCGAACAGGCTCTTACCGAGATCGTATTTTAGCTGTGGGTTGAAATGGAAGTTTTCCTCGTAGCCGTTATCGTCGGAGGCAAATACCCAGTCGATAAAGCCATCGAGTACTATGTTGGCAGATCCAACAGGGATATCGATACGAAATACAGGAGTGAACTGCCAGCCGTCACTATTGTTACCAGTGCTCATACCATCGCGGCGATAGGTATTAAAGTTAAGATAAGTGAAGTATGGTACTGCTACGTCAACCCCTAAACCGTAAAGTAAGCTGTGGACTGGGCCTTCACCTTCTTCATAGGTTAACGCTAGAGACAAGTCTGTTATTGGGCCAAAGGCTATTTTTTCGCCAAGAATTTTACTGGCACTAAAACGTGGCGAAATTTCACCATAGGTAGTGCTTTCCATGCCCGTGTCGTTACCTTTGAAATAGATAAAATCTTGGAAGGCAAACCAATCGCCGTATTTCCAACCGCCAGCCGTTTCTAGGGTGATAGTGGCTTGTTTATCCGATGGCGCTAAATCGTAGTCTTCGCCATAGAGGGCTGTTGCACTGAAATCCCACCACTGTACTAAGTCACCCGCAAATGCTTGAGGAGAAAGCATTAGTGCTAGGCATAGGCATGTTTTTTTCATTGTTATTTCCTGTTGTATAGGTCGAAGTTAATTCGTGTCTTACTCAATCCGCTCTCTGACCTATGGCATGGTTTGATGGGTAAGTTCAAACCTAGCGCGAGTGTACGTCAAAGGACTTGCTCAAAAGTGGGGGCAATATATGCAAAAATTTACATTTATTCAAAGTTTTTATCGAATGTTGTTGTCAAAATCACATAATCATTAGGCGAGGGATTTGATTTTTAGATAATTGATTTTTAATGGTTTTTATTTTTATCGCGCTGCTTATGGATTGGGGTTTGCTATCTTTTTGAATTGATTATGCTTAATTTTAAAACAACCTAACGGCTTTCGTGGGCGGATATGGGAGAATGAGGATTAAGTCATAGGTGATTGAGTGTGCGTTTTGATAGGGTAAATTTTGACATATTATGTCGATTATCCGAAACTCTGCTGTTATAGTGCAGTAAAGGACACTCTCATTTCAGGGGGAAATATGGAGTTTTCAAATCCGATTTTAGTGTGGGCAGTGATTGGTTTAGTGTTAATGCTCGCCGAAATAGTGGTTCCAGGTGGCATAATAGTGTTGCTGGGTGCGGCTTGTTTAGTCGTGGCAGGTGCGTTAGGCATAGGACTGGTCGAAGGTGTCGTGCAGAGCATGACCCTGTGGTTTATCTCTGCCATTGTGTTGTTATTGGCTTTCAGACAAGTCACTCAGAGGCTCGTTGGTGGTGATTCCCATGTGGATAACACGGATGAAGCAATCGAACTATACAATCAAATTGTTCGCGTAAAGCAGACCATAGGTCCTGGGCAAACACCTGGGCGGGTGGAGTTTCAAGGTAGTGAATGGCCAGCGCTTGGCGATGGCAGCATTATTGAGGCGGGTACCGAAGTCAGAATTATTTGTCGTGAAAATATCGCTCTAGTCGTTGAGCCTATTTCAATAGAAGCTTCCAAAAACTAAAGGATGGAATCTATGTTTGTATTTACCTTAGTCATTTTATTTATCTTTTTTATTCTCTATAAGTTGATGCTTATCGTGCCGATGCGTGAAGTGCATGTCATTGAGCGTCTTGGCAAATTCCGCGCAGTATTAAGCCCTGGATTTCATTTTTTGATCCCTTTTTTCGATCGCGTCTCCTACCGTCACGATACCCGTGAGCAAGTATTAGATGTGCCGCCACAGAGTTGTATCTCCAAAGATAACACTCAACTTGAAGTGGACGGCTTAGTCTACCTAAAAGTGATGGATGGCAAATTGGCGAGTTATGGTATTGAAAACTATCGTAAAGCAGCGGTGAATTTAGCCCAGACCACTATGCGATCTGAAATCGGTAAGCTGAGTTTGAGTGAGACTTTCTCTGAACGTGATAGCTTAAATGAATCAATCGTGCGGGAAATAGATAAGGCTTCCGAGCCATGGGGAATCAAGGTATTGCGCTATGAAATTCGTAATATCACGCCTTCACGCCATGTGATCCACACTCTTGAGAAGCAGATGGAAGCTGAACGCCGTAAACGTGCCGAAATCACCTTAGCGAATGCCGAAAAAGCGGCGATGATCAATATGTCTGAAGGTGAGCGCCAAGAGGCGATTAACCTATCAGAAGGTCAAAAGCAAAAACGGATTAATGAAGCTAAAGGTACAGGTCAGGAGATCGCTATCATAGCGAAAGCAAAATCCGAAGGTATGGCAATGATCTCGCAGGCGTTAGCGGTCAATGGCGGCACAGATGCGATGAATATGTTATTGAAAGAACAGTTTATCGCTCAAGTTGGCAAGATCCTCAATGATGCACAAGTCTCTGTTGTCCCCGCTGAAATGGCGAAACTCGAAGGTTTCTTCGAAGGCATGGAGCAGGTCACTCAGACTATGAGTGGCCAGAATAATCTTGGCAAAGGAGCGCGATAATGAATATTCCAGTAGATACAGATTTGATTGTGATGGCGATTTGGGGCCTGATATTTGCCATTTTTGTGATTAAACTATTTCAATCGATCCGCCTAGTACCCACTAAATCGGCTTTTATTGTTGAGCGTTTAGGTAAGTATCACAGTACGTTAGATGCGGGGTTCCATACTTTGATCCCCTTTGTGGATAAAGTGGCTTTTATTCATGATTTGAAAGAAGAAACCATTGACGTACCACCGCAGGAATGTTTCTCGAGCGACGAAGTAAACGTTGAAGTGGATGGGGTGATTTATATCTCTGTGACTGATCCAGTGAAGGCCAGCTATGGTATTACCGATTATCGTTATGCAGCAATTCAGTTGGCGCAAACGACGACGCGCTCTGTCATAGGGACACTTGATCTTGATCGTACGTTTGAAGAGCGTGATGTGATTTCAGCCAAGGTAGTGCAAGTCTTAGATCAAGCGGGTGCCCTGTGGGGAATACGTGTGCATCGTTATGAAATTAAAAATATCACACCACCTGAAACCGTTAAAAATGCCATGGAAATGCAAGTAAATGCCGAGCGTGAGCGCCGTGCATTATTGGCTAAGAGTGAAGGTGACAAACAGAGTAAAATTAACCGTTCTGAAGGGGTTAAAGCTGAAACGGTAAACCGTTCTGAAGGTGAGATGCAGCGCCGGATTAACGAAGCCGAAGGTAAGGCTGAGGAAATTTTAACCATTTCTCGTGCGACGGCAGAATCGATTGAACGTCTCGCCTCTGTTATTGCCGCACCGGGTGGTCACAATGCCCTGCGGATGCAACTCGGTGAGCAATACTTTAAACAGCTCGATGGCTTAAGCCAGAAGAATAGTCGAGTCGTATTGCCGGGTAATATGGTGGATTTCGATTACTGGATGAATAGCATAGGCTTAACGGAAGAAAAACCGAGCTAAGGCTGTGGTTAAAATCTGAAACTAGCTAGTTCATTAAGGTCAAATACTCAGGTGTTTGGCCTTATTTTTTGGCTGTAATTGGATACTGAGTTATGAAGAGTGGGTGGGTTAGACAGCTTCTGTTGAATGAACCGCCAGAAGCTGCAGTTGGGCATAGATAAATTTTTCATTGAATGGAAGGCTAATAAGCTAGGCGTTCATGAATTTGGGAATGGGCGTGGGTTTCAATGAGCTTGGCAATTTGGTTTTGTTCTAATTGCTGAAGCGCAGAAATTTCGTCATAAATCTTGTCTTGAACATCCAGCGGCATGCGCACATGTTCCATAAACATCCTAATTCCCAGCATGTCGCCACTCTTGAACAGTTGGCTGAATTCGGTGGCCTCTATCTCGATTAATGCATTCATAATACTTCACCCTGAGGTTGGATTTGACACAGATACAGCGGTCTTGCTGTTAATTAAGAGATACGCCTAAGTTTGATCTAGGTCAATTAAACTGCATATTAATCTTTCTTAATAAAGAATTTTGTTGTTTACAAATAATGGGTTATAAATTTAGTAGATCAGCAAATTTGAAATGAGTTGTTGTTTAAAACTGACTTTTTATGGGCGGGCAGAGTCAATGAGTGAGTCATGTTATACGGACAAAAAAATAGCGACGAGCGATAAAACGCTGGCCGCTATTTATTCTTAATAGTCTATCAGGAGTAGGCTAAAGCCTTATTTAGGAATCGCCAGAATCTGGCAACCATTAATTCCCGCTTTTTGCAGTGTATGACGTTTACGCTCTGCATCACGTTTACGCTCGAAGGGGCCTAAAGCAACCTTGTACCATACGCCGGTTGTACCTTCGACTTGTCTCACTTGCGCCTCTAAACCTTGGAAAGCGATGACAGCTTTCATCTCGTTCGCCTGTGATTCTTGGCGGAAAGAAGCACACTGCAACTGATATTGCATCGGTGTTCTGCTCGCAACAATATCGGGAATATCGACCTCAACATGCTTATTTTCAAGCTCGTTGAGATAGGTCCATTCTTCCTTTGGTTGTGGTGGCAGAGCATTAGGATCCTTCTTTGGCGGAACAATAAGCTCAGCAGTTTCAGTTGTCTCTACTGGGATAACGACCGCTTGGCGTTCAGGTTCTTTGACCTTAGGAGTAAGCACCGCTGTCTCTTGAGGCTTAACTTGTACTTCCGTTTTCTTGGCTGGAGCGGGTATCGGCTTCACTTCTTGCTTAGCATTATCTTTAATGCTTGACAGGAAATAGACGAAACAACCCACAGCGAGTATGACAAAGCCTATCAAGGTCAGCGGCAGCTTCTTACGCGGCGCCGATTTAGATTGTGAAGGCTTTGCTCGAGTTGGGCGAGTCGCGCGGATTGGGCGCGGTTTAGCGCCCGACTGCGGCCTTCTATTGGCATAATCGCGATTACTCATGGCTTACATCCGCTCTAAGGTTTCAATACCGAGTAGATTTAGGCCTTTTTGTAACGTACGAGCCGTCAGTTGCGCGAGTAATAAACGGCTGTTCTTTTGCGCATCATTATCGGCGGCAAGCACTGGACAAGCTTCGTAGAAGCTAGAGAAAGCACCCGCTAATTCATATAAATAAGCACACAGTACGTGCGGCTGACCTTTATCGACAACACGATTGAGGATCTCACCGAACTGTGCCAACTTATTACCCAGATCTTTCTCTTTTTCATGCTCAAGCACGATTTTCGCTTGGCTGAGATCCAGATCGGTTACTCGCTTGAATATGCCCGCAACACGGGTGTAAGCGTACAGCAGGTAAGGTGCGGTATTGCCTTCGAAGCTGAGCATTTGTTCAAAGCTGAAAATGTAATCGCTGGTGCGGTTTTTCGACAAGTCAGCATATTTAACGGCGCTGATCCCAACGACACGGGCAATTTCAGTCAGCGTGGCCTCATCCATATCAGGATTTTTGCTACGAACGAGTTCTAGCGCGCGCACATTGGCTTCTTCTAACAGGTCAACTAACTTAACGACACCGCCGCTACGGGTTTTGAATGGACGGCCATCTTCGCCGTTCATAGTGCCAAAACCTAAGTGTTCTAACGACATATCTTCACGGACAAACTTAGCCAGTTTCGCTAGGCTAAAGACTTGTTGGAAATGCAGTGCCTGACGTAGGTCAACAAAATACAGGACGCGATCGGCCTTTAACACGTTCGAGCGGTAGCGCATTGCCGCAAGATCTGAGGTGGCATACAAATAGCCGCCATCGGCTTTTTGGATGATAACAGGCAATGGCTCACCTTCTTTGTTGCGGAAGGCTTCTTGGAATACGACTTTAGCGCCGTTACTTTCGGTTAATAAACCTTGGGCATCTAAATCTTTAACCACTTGCTCGAGATCGGCGTTATAAGCACTTTCACCGTGTACATCGGCGCGGGTCAGGCTCACACCTAAACGGGCGTAGACTTCATGGCAGTGGCTTAACGAAATATCGTTAAATTCGCGCCACAGTTTGTTGCAATACTCGTCGCCAGATTGCAGTTCAACCACTAACTGACGAGCGCGGGTGGCGAATTCTGCTGATTCGTCGAAACGCAGTTTAGCGGCACGATAAAAGTTTTCTAAATCAGACAGTTCAAGTTGAGCTTCTTCACCATTTTTGGCGCGCAGCTCTTCCATATAGGCCAGCAACATACCAAATTGTGTGCCCCAGTCGCCCACATGGTTTTGACGAATAACCTTGTGGCCTAAAAATTCTAACGCACGCACAACACTGTCACCAATGATGGTTGAACGTAGATGGCCTACATGCATTTCTTTGGCGAGGTTGGGTGAAGAGTAATCGACAACAACGGTTTGTGGTGTCGGTAACTTAATGCCTAAATGCTCATCGTTGACGGCATTTTGCAGTTGATCTGCTAAGGCGCTGTCGTTGATGAAAAAGTTGATAAAGCCTGGTCCTGCAATTTCAACCTTAGCCACAAAAGCCGAAGCCGGTAAGGTATCTATGATCAGTTGGGCTAATTCGCGTGGATTCTTGCCTGCGACCTTGGTTAGCATCATGGCTAAGTTGGTTGCCAAGTCGCCATGACTCTTATCCTTGGTTCGATCTACCTGAATGCGTGCTTCAAAGTCAGCAGGCACAATACCTTGTTGTTTAAAGGATTCTAGAGTTTGTTCAAGTAATGATTGGATATGTGATTTCATGGGTTCTAATCGGCACTAACTTTAAGAGTGAATACAGGGAATAACCGCATATTTTAGCCGTTTGTGGTTAACAATTGCTATCTTCCCGATGATTTTTTATCAAATGATTGTGAAATACTCGACTCAGAGGAGATCCTGCGGATCTCTGTCTAAGCTCCATCGGCAGCGTTTAGCTTCGATAAGTTGTTCTACAAGCGGATGAATACGTTCAAACTCTTGCTGCAGACGGTTGCGGTTTTTAGCTTGGAATAAGAGTTGGCGACGGAACTTGCCAGCTTTTTTATCTAAGGGCGCGGGCATAGGGCCAATCACCTCAAATTCTTTATCTTGGGGCAAGAGCGCGGCGAAGGCGTTGAGAAAATTATCGGCATCACTGGCTAAATGCGCTTCGGCGCGCACCAACACCATGTGCCATGCTGGCGGCAGCAGTGCCTGTTGACGTTCTTTGAGCTGGCTGCGAGCAAACTCGCCATAACCGCGGTGCAGCAAATCCCGCAAAATGGGATTGTCGCTCTGGTGAGTTTGCAATAATACTGTGCCGGGTTTACTGGCGCGCCCTGCACGACCTGCAACTTGGGTATAGAGTTGCCCAAAACGCTCAGGTGCGCGGAAGTCGGCACTAAATAAGGCGCCATCGACATCGAGTAACCCAACAAGCGTCACATCAGGGAAGTGATGGCCTTTAGCCAGCATTTGCGTGCCGACGAGGATTTTATATTCCCCCTTATGAATCGCATTTAAGTGGGTTTCTAATGAACCTTTAAGGCGGGTCGTATCACGGTCGATGCGCACTACTGGATGTTTCGGAAACTCCTGTTGCAGCGCTTCTGCGAGCTGTTCTGTGCCTATGCCTTGGCCCATCAACATAGTGCTGCCACATTTGTGACACTGCTTGGGGATGGCGTATTGATTGCCACAATGGTGACAGCAAATTTCGCCAAGGGATTGATGTACTGTGAAAAATGCGTCGCAGCGGTCGCATTCGTGTAAGTGCCCACACTCGTGGCAAAGCAGGGCTGGTGCGAAGCCGCGGCGATTGAGAAACAACAAGACTTGGTTCCCTGCATCTAAATGCAGGCGGATTTCGTTCAGTAACGGCACTGACATACCGGCTTTCAGCGGCATATTTTTAATGTCGATAATGCCTTGGCGCACTTTTTTAGCCGCACCTGCGCGTTCACCCAATTGTAAATGATGGTAACGGCCGCTTAAGGCATTTTGTAGACTTTCGAGTGAGGGCGTCGCTGTGCCCAAAATCACCGGAATCGCTTCTAAATGGCCACGCATGACTGCCAAGTCGCGGGCATGATAACCAACGCCTTCCTGTTGTTTGAAACTACTGTCGTGTTCTTCATCGAGTATGATGATGCCGGGATACGCCATAGGTGTGAACAATGCTGAGCGGGTGCCGATAATGATTGCAGCCTGACCACAGCGGGCCTGGCGCCATGCTTCGAGTCTCTGATTGTCGGTTAACCCTGAATGCAAAATGGCAACATTGACTTTGAAACGGCGCTTAAAGCGATTGATTGTCTGGGGGGTTAAGCCGATTTCAGGCACTAAAATTAACGCTTGTTTGCCTTGCTTGAGGATTTCTTCGAGTACAGCAAGATAGACTTCCGTTTTACCCGAACCGGTAATGCCTTCTAATAAAGTACAGTGATATCCTTGTTGCAGATTTAAAGTGGCAACGGCGACGGCTTGTTCTTTATTGAGTTTATGTGGCGTTTCGTCCATTTCGAGTGTGGTGCGCCAGTCGAGGTTAAGCTCTGCAATTTTTTCATGGCGTGCCACCCAACCTTTATCTTCTAGGGCTTTAAGCGCCGCTTTACTGATGTCTAAGCTGATAACCTCTTCTTGGGTTAAGCTGGCGGTTTTGAGTAACTCGAGTAGTTTTTTCTGTGCGGGTGCGCGTTTAACCGCTTCGGGCGCAATATTTTGGCCTATTTCAGTTAATTGCCAGAATTGGATTTTTTGTGGCGCGGCATCGAGCCCTTTACGCAGAGCCACAGGTAAGGCTTGGGTTAGCATCTGCCCTTGGCTGCAAAAATAGTATCTCGCAGCCCAAAGAGTTAATTTATAAAGTGATTCAGGCAGTAAAGGTTTATCGTCGATAAACTCGAGCACAGACTTAATTTGCTTTGGGGCTAAGCTGCAAGACTCAGTGATACCTGTGACTAACCCGATCAATTGTTGACGACCGAAGGGAACTTTAACGCGCACACCTATTTGCGGTGTACTAGGATAGGATTCGGGTACGCGGTAGCTAAAGGTTTGCCGCATAGGCACAGGTAACGCAACTTCGACAAACAATGACATATGCAGGCAAGTCTTAGACAAGAATGTGGTTTAGTGTACTCAGCGCGGCTGGCTAGGGCTAGCCCTAATGATGGTTTACCAAGGATAGTTGAGAGTAAATAAATGGCTAATATAGTGAAATCATTAGGTCTACTTGCTTTGGTGTGCAGCGCACCTAGCATGGCACAAGTCTCCCATGTGAGCATTAATAGCCGGATGTTTGAATTAGGCGCTTACCCTAAACTCAGGGTGAATGTGATCGCAGACAATCAAGATATGTCGCGCTTAGAGTTTGTCGTGCAGCAAGCTAGCGGCGAAGAAAGGTTAATGGTTGAGGAGATTAATCGCTTTTTAGTTTTACTCACTGGCGTTGAAGATGTGAAGGATAGCAGCGCTAAACTCTTAGTGAGAGAGTATCGCCTTGACCGATGGTATGACGTCAAAAGTATTAATTTATTCGGCGCGGCTAAACCTGCCTCTGCCACGTTAACGACAAAAGCGGTTCCGGACACTAAAAATACCACCACAGCGGGCGCCCCAAAAAGTGCGGATAAAGTGGGCATTAAGCCTGTAACAGTGGTGGCAGAATTAAAGCCACTTGTAGAGGTAACGCCCGCAGTGACTGTTGTTACTGCTGCAAATACCCAATCCAAAGTACCAACGGTAGAAGTGGTGACTGGCTTTAAATTTCCTGAAGCCGCGAATAAACAAAATACGTCTGCTACTGAGATAAACGCCTTCGCTAAAACCTCTGAGACGATTGCTGTTGAAAAAGTGGCTGTTGAAAACGCTGCAACTGAAACTGTGGTTCCAGAAATAGTGAAAACGGCAAATAATGAGCAAAAACAGAATATTGCTGAAACGGCCTCACAGACGCCCGAACATTGCCAGTTAACGTATCTTGCTGGCGAGACGTTGTGGCGTATCGCTAATCGATATGCCAAGGATTGGGATGTGAGTGTATATGGCGCTATGTTGGCGATTTACGAGGCAAATCCTGTGGCTTTCTCGAAGAATAGAATCAATGCACTCAAGAGCAATGCGGTGCTATCTTGTCCTTCGAAAATGATTTTGGATCAGCATTCTGATGCTAAAGAGGCGCGGGCGGTATTTGAGGCTAAAGAAGCGGGAAAATAAGCCGCTTAACTAAAGTCAAAATAGACACAGATTAACCGGCAAACGCTCAGATAATCTACTTGTATCCCTTGTAGGTATGCTGTACCATTCTGCGCCCTAAACATATTGTTATTAACATGCATGTGGTGTCCGACTACGGGTTGGAAGAGCGACATGGCCTTACACTTTTGAGGTAACCCCAATGAAACCAGGTATCCACCCAACATACGCTATCATCACTGCAAACTGTACTTGTGGTAACGTTATCAAAGTAAACTCTACTGCTGGTAAAGATCTGCATTTAGACGTATGTGGTGCTTGTCACCCATTCTACACTGGTACACAAAAAGTTGTTGATACCGGCGGTCGTATCGACAAATTCAACAAGCGCTTCGCAGTGCTTGCAAAGAAATAATTGCGATTGCAATGTTTCTAGAAAAGGCGCCTATGGCGCCTTTTTGCTTTTTGTTATTCGTCAATTTTCTTTATTCCGCTTATTCTACATATCTAGCTGGTACGACTTCACTCAATAAATCGTCAACTTATTCTGTATTGAGAGTTCAAGTGTATAATTCGACTTATTTATAGCAATTAACTATAAGATAAATATGCTAGTCGCCATATATTGTAATTTAACCAACATTTTTGAGATTAAGTCGCTACAACTAGCGCAGTAACTACAAAATATATGTTTGTTTCCTACAAAACATATTAAGAAATGCAGCTTTATTATAGGAGATAAGTTTATAAAACTAAGCTTAGAGGGTCTATTTGGCGGCTAAAGTGAAATTTATGAATCTCTTATTTATAAATTCCCCTTATTGGCGTATCTTACCCCGACCAGCCAGACTATTAACATCACCCTTTGGTGAGATTAGATGTGTGTTGGTAGGTCTTACTCTCATCAATTATAAATGTCGCATTTCAGGATTTTAAAATGTCAGATATTCGTCAACAAGCACTCGATTATCATGAATTTCCCATACCAGGCAAAACCGCAGTTTGCCTTACCAAACCCGCCGAAACGAGTCACGATCTCGCCCTAGCTTATAGCCCAGGTGTGGCTGAGCCAGTACGCGAAATCGCTGCAGATCCTGACAATGCGTATCGTTATACCAATAAAGGTAATACGGTTGCCGTGATTACCAATGGTACGGCTATCTTAGGTTTAGGGAATTTGGGCCCTTTGGCTTCTAAACCTGTAATGGAAGGTAAAGCATTATTGTTCAAGCATTTTGCGAATATCGATTCGACAGATATTGAGATTACGCATAATACGCCTGAGGAATTTATTAATACTGTTGCTGCGATTGCTGACACTTTTGGTGGTATCAATCTTGAAGATATTAAAGCGCCCGAATGCTTTGTTATCGAACGTGAATTGATTGCTCGTTGTAAAGTGCCAGTATTCCATGACGATCAACACGGCACCGCAATCGTGACCGCGGCGGGTATGATCAATGCGCTGGAAATTCAAGGCAAGTTGATAAGCGACGCGACTTTTGTGTGTATGGGCGCGGGTGCTGCTGCCATCGCTTGTATGACTATGCTGGTAAAATGCGGTGCGAATCGCGCCAACATTTACATGCTAGACACTAAAGGTGTTATTCATTCTGGCCGTACAGATCTTAATGAATATAAAGCACTATTTGCGAATGATACCGAGAAACGCACGCTTCTTGATGTTATTAAAGGCGCAGACGTGTTTTTAGGTCTATCAGGTCCTGACGTCATTGGTGCAGAAGAAGTCGCGCTGATGGCCGATAAGCCAGTGATTTTTGCGTGTTCTAACCCAGACCCTGAAATCAAACCTGCACTTGCTCATGCAACACGTAGTGATTTGATCATGGGTACGGGTCGTAGCGACTATCCAAATCAAGTGAATAACGTATTGTGTTTCCCGTTTATTTTCCGTGGTGCATTGGATGTGCGTGCGTCTTGCATTAATGATGAGATGAAAATTGCGGCAGTTCATGCAATTGCTGCACTGGCGAAAGAGCCTGTGCCTGCGAGTGTGTTGAAGGCTTATCCTAATGTGACTTCACTGAGTTTTGGCCCTGAATATGTGCTGCCAAAACCTATGGACCCACGTTTATTGCCAAATGTTGCCCGTGCGGTTGCACAAGCGGCTATCGACTCTGGTGTGGCTGCGATCACCACTTTACCTAAATACGCCGACTAGGCTAAAAGTGGTAAAAACATTAAAAAGAGGCTAATTAGCCTCTTTTTTGTTTTTAAGTGGACATTAAAGTCACAGCGTCTTAGTTGCCTTTTAGGTTATGCTACTGAATAATCAACGGACAACTTTTGTTGAACTTCTGTTAAAATCGCACAAATAATTATAATAATCCTGCAGGATAGCGGATAGATGAAATTCACCCGAATGTTAACTACAAAATTAACCAGCTTTTGGTTAATGTCATTAGCCGCTATCGCCTTCGTATTTTTGCTGAGCGCTATGATGAGTTTCGTGCAGCTGACCTATAAATTTCAGCAGCAAAAAGTAGCTGAACTCGAAACTATGTTAGTCGATCAGTTCCAACACCAACCTGATTGGGAGTTAGAGGCTTGGCTACCGCCTATGCTGCTTGCTTACAATGCCGTTAATTTTCGGTTGACCTTGAAAGATGAAGTGTTATTTGCCTATGAAGGCAACCTTTCTACGCAAAATGCGATGGTGTATGACCATGTGCTAGAGCCGACATCTGGCTTGCGTATGCAGTTAACCTTGACTCAGCCCTTTGAACATTACACTTTCAGTTGGTATGAAATTCTGATTTTGTTGGTCGGTATCTTAGCCGTGGCTGCCTTAGTGCGTTTTGGTTATTTATGGTTTTCACAGCAGCTCGATGGCATTGAAGAATTAGCCTTACGCAGTCGATTGATTCTGCAAGGTAAGTATGAGCAAGCACTCGCTACCCCTGGAAATGGTAAACCAAGGCTGATTAACCGTGCTTTGACTAAGTTGTTAGAAGAGTTACAGGATGCACAAAAGGAGCGGGGGCGTTTCGACAAATTCATCCGTTCTAATACCTTTCTTGATGCGGAAACGCGCATTGGTAACCGACTCTTTTTGAATAATCGTCTCGACGCCCTTAGTCATAATCAGGCTATGCTTGCCCACGGGGTGATCTATTTATTAGAAATGGATGATCTGGATTTATTGCAGCAATCCCAAGGTGAAGCAGTGACGAAAGAGCTATTAAACTCGACTGTTAATGCGATAAGTCAATTACTGCAAACTCAAGCTAATAGTATTTTTGCCCGTCGCTCCCATAATCAATTTGCCATAGTCGTGCCGCAAATCTCCTTAATTGAAGCGGATCAATTTGCCAGCAAATTACTCAAGATATGTCTAAGCCAGCCTTTGCCTGATGTTGAGAATAGCGATAACTTTTTCCACCTCGGATGCGCTTATTTTACCGCAGGCGATAATGCGGCTCAGTTAATTGAAGAAGCCGATATGGCTTTGAGGGCGGCACAATTACAGGGGAATAGTAATTGGTTTATGTATGACAAAGGCGCGATTGATGAAGAATTTGCCAAAGGCTCAGTGCGTTGGCGAAGCTTTTTAGAAAACGCATTAGTGCAAAGGCGATTTTTCCCCTTTAGCCAGCCGATAATTGATTCAGATGGTAATGAGCACCATAAAGAGATATTTACGCGGGCTCGGGATAATCAGGGGGCGTTAATCCGTGCCACACTGTTTATTCCAATGGCTAATAAATGTGGCTTAATGCCGCAAGTCGAACGGCAAATTATTGAGCGGGTATTGTTATTATTGTCGAATGAATTAGCAGACGGCGTATCGAATGCTCAAACAGTTAAGAAATCAGCGCCGCAGATATACAGTATTAATCTGAGTTTGGATTCGCTAATGAGCCGAGCCTTCACTCAATGGCTAAAAACGACGCTATTAGAATATCGCCATCTAACCACGCGACTGATTTTCGAAGTGTCTGAAGATATTGTTATTCAACATCAAGAAAAGTTGCAGCCTAAATTAGATATGATCCGTAAAATGGGCGCGAGATTATGTGTCGATCATGTGGGTCAGCAGGTTGTCGGTACTTATTACATTCGCGAATGCCATTTTGATTTAATTAAGTTACACAGATCCATCGTGCGTCATATTCATTTACGGCCAGAAAACCAATTATTTATCCGCAGTTTGATTGGCGGTTTATATCGAACGGAAGTACAAGTCTGCGCCGAAGGGGTAGAAGTCTTTGAAGAGTGGCAGACACTGCAAATCCTCGGTGTTGGCGCAGCGCAGGGAATGTATTTCAGTGAACCCATAGAGGCTAAGTAAGGGAAGTTCAGTGTTTGGGTGATTAATGTCGTCTTAGAGACAAATAGATCCTATTATTCACGTATTTATCTATAAAATACGAGCATTTGCGGCTAAACTAGCCAGTGCCAAAAATATGACGTTTGCGGTTTTTATTCTGTATCGAGCAGGTCATAGGTCAAGGAGCACTGGAGAGTGGAGTGACAGGAAGTTTGTGCGAAAGAGACTACTCAAGCTTTTAAATTCAGTTGGTTATAGGCATCTTTATGGAAAAAAGTCTTATAGGTCGATTAGCCTTTTGGCAGAAGAGAACAGAACCGACTAGCCTTGGTGTCTATGTCTGCGCCGATAAATTATGGGTTTACGCACCTGCCCAAAAAGAAAATGCTGAGCAGTGGTTACCCTTTGAGCTGAAAGATGAGCACTGGTCATTGGCGTTTGCTGCTGTGGCTAAATCCTTTCCCAATGCACAGTTACAGCTGATTTTGGCTTCCGGCCTTTATCAATTACTGCTGACCGATAAACCGAATGTCGATACTGTCGAGTTATCCCAAGCCTTGTTGTGGTCAATTAAAGACATGGTCACGCTACCTGTACCGCAAATCCATTTGGATTACTTTGAGTCACCCATTCCGAGTAATAAAATCAATGTTGTGGTGGTGGATAAAGCTAAGCTAGTGAGTATGGTGCAGGCCATTCATGAACAAGATTTACAGCTTTTCGGTATTAGTATCGAAGAGTTAGCCGTGACTAACCTATTTAATGATGACAACCAAGCGCGTCTGGTGGTAAGCCATAATCCCGGTCAAGAATTGCTACTGACTGTGGTTAAGCAAGGTCAGCTGTATATGCAGCGTCGCGTGCGCGGATTTACTCAATTGGATAAGACTCAAGCGGATGAGTTAAGTTATGGCATGGCAGACAATTTAAGCTTAGAAATTCAGCGCTCTATGGATTATTTTGAAAGTCAATTGAGACAGGCTCCGGTATCTTCTATCGAACTCCTCGCCGATGGTGCCGTGGATACTTTAGCTAAGTTAGTCTCGGCAAACTTCAATCAAGCTGTGAATGTCATTGATAAAAGCTGTGTTGGCGCGCGAATGGCGGGATTAGCCTTTGCTGAATTTTATCGAGGTACTGAGTGATTAAATACCGAGTCAATCTTTACACTCCTTCATTATTGCCCCCGAAGCAAAGATTAACCTTTGCGCGTTTAAGTGCCTACGCCTTGGTTTTTGCGATCTTATTTGCGGTTTTAGGTGGTTATAGCTACTGGCAAGTCAGTGAGTTACAACAGGCACAGCAGTTGGCTGCCCAACAAAAGCAGCAATTCGATACCCAAAAACAGGCATTAGAAGCACAAATTGCTGCGCGTAAACCCGATGCCGATCTTGTTGCGCGAGTCGATTTAGCGGCACAACAGTTAGAGCTGAAGCAATTACTCATGGGAGAATTGAGTCTTAGGACTTCTTTAACTAGCCGTGGTTTTGCGCCAGTTCTTAAAGATTTAGCCGTCGTGTCGGATGCGAGTGTTTGGCTTAGTCATATCGTCATTAATGAGCAAGATTTTATGTTCGAAGGTTTTGCCGACCATCCTCAAAGCATTCCGCAGTGGATTGGCAAACTCAAAACTACGCAGACTTTAAAGGGGCAAGCTTTCTCGTCGATGAGCATGGATCGCGGTGAAGATAAACCTTTGGCCTTTACCTTGAAAAGCGATAACAAGGAGGAAGCCGCGCAATGAAGCAAAAGTTAGCCCAATTAGGACAACAGTTTGATGCGCTAAGTCGCCGTGAGCGAGTGTTGATCTCAGTCGCCATTCTGGCCGTGGTCGGCATGCTGAGTTATTTACCCTTAGAGTCCCTGTGGAAAACCCATGTGGCTGTTTCACAACAGTTAAAAGCCTTAGAGCAGGAAAACGCGATTTCGGCTCAGCAGATTGACTTGTATCAGCAACGTTTAGCGTTAGATCCCAATCAAGATTACCAACAGCGTTTAGTGCTGTTGCAGCAACAGAATCAAGCCCTAGATGCCCAACTCGATGAGCAGATGGTGGATATGGTGCCGGCAGACTATATGCCGCAGTTGCTGGGTAATTTACTGGGACAAGTGCAAGGGATTAAATTAATTAAGTTTATGTCGATAGCGCCCATCCCTTTGTTACCCGTGGGTGAAGAGAAAAAACTCAATCTATATAGCCATGGTATTCGCTTGAGTCTAGAGGGCGATTATTTTTCTGTGTTGCGCTTTGTGGAAGCCGTTGAGGCCATGCCAGATAAACTTTATTGGAAGCGTCTCGACTATAAAGTCGCAGAATATCCAAAAGCGACCATTGAGATTGAACTTTATACCTTGAGTATTAATAAGGACTTTATCAGTGTTTCTAAATAAGTCTTATATTATCAGTGTGTTGTTATTGGTTAGTAGCCCTATGGTGTCTGCTGAATCGCTGCGCGACCCGACTTTGCCCGGTAAAGGCTTTGCTGTGCAGGGTCATGCGAGTCAAACGCAGGATCAGGCGCTTGTACTTAACAGCATAGTAAGCTCAGGAAACACGGCTTATGCTGTGATAAATAACAAGATATTGTCTGTTGGTGACAGCGTTCAGGGGCTGAGTATCGTTAAAATTACCCCCACTTATGTATCGCTGTCCGATGGACGAAAATTGACATTGTTTCAAGCAATAACAGAGAGATAGGGAATACACCTCAGATGAAAGCGATTAAATACTTTACACCTCTGCTCTCACTTTGCCTTGTGGCGTGTCAGACCACAAATAGGCCACAGCCGGAGGCGAGTAAGGCGGAATTAGCGGCCTCAATGGCGACGGCAACGGCATCAACGACGCCACCGCCTGCGACTATGCCGGACGCGGTTCAGCGGGAATTGAATTCAGGCGCATTGCTATCAGGTTTGACCCCCACGTTGGAAACTGAGCGTCGTTTCGATGTATCAGCCCACGATGTTGATGCTAAAGTATTTTTTCCAAGCTTAGTCCAAGGTACACCGCTGAGTGTTGCCGTACATCCCGACGTGCAAGGTACGATTTCATTATCCCTTAAAGGTGTGACGTTAACTGAAGCAATTCAAGTGGTTGAAGATATCTACGGCTACGAAGTCAGTCGCGAAGGGCGCATCCTAAGAGTGTTTCCTGCTGGAATGCGTACCGAGACGTTTCCGCTGAATTATCTCTATATGGAACGTGATGGCTTATCTGTGACGTCAGTGAGTTCAGGACGGATTTCGGATAGCAATAATTCCAATAGTAATTCGAACAATAACAATTCAAACAATAGCGGCTCGAATAATAACAATAACTCGAACAGCAGTAATGGCAATAACTCGAGCAGTAACGGCGGTAGCGATAGTAGCAACGGTACTTTTATCCGTTCGCGTACTAAGACGGATTTTTGGGGAGAGTTAAAAGAGACATTATCCTCGATAATCGGCGAAACGGGTGGCGGTCGTCAGGTTGTTGTTACGCCGCAGGCGGGTTTAGTGACCATTCGTGCTTTTCCTAGTGAATTACGCCAAGTGCGTACTTTTTTAAATTCCGCAGAAAGTCATTTGCAACGCCAAGTGATTTTAGAAGCGAAGATCCTCGAAGTCACATTATCCGATGGTTATCAGCAAGGTATCCAATGGGATAATGTGCTGGGACATGTTGGCAATACTAATGTGAATTTTGGTACATCAGCGGGCCCAGGTTTAAGTGATAAAATCACCTCGGCTATGGGTGGTGTCACCTCGTTGAGCATTAAAGGTTCTGACTTTACGACTATGATCAACCTATTAGATACCCAAGGTGATGTGGATGTACTGTCTAGCCCAAGGGTCACTGCATCGAATAACCAAAAAGCCGTAATTAAAGTGGGTTCCGATGAGTACTTTGTCACCGACGTTTCTTCGACCACAGTTGCGGGAACAACACCTGTGACCACTCCGCAAGTCGAGCTTACGCCGTTTTTCTCGGGCATAGCCTTAGACGTTACGCCGCAAATTGATAGTGACGGCAATGTGTTACTGCATGTGCATCCATCTGTTATCGATGTAAAAGAGCAGAGAAAAAACATCAAAGTGAGTAATGAATTGCTTGAATTACCCTTAGCTCAGAGTGAAATTCGTGAGTCTGATACTGTCATCCGCGCGGCTTCTGGTGATGTGGTGGTGATTGGTGGTTTGATGAAGAGTGAAAACATCGAAGTGGTATCACAAGTACCTTTGTTGGGTGATATTCCTTTCCTAGGTGAATTATTTAAAAACCGTAGTAAGCAGAAGAAGAAAACCGAGCTTATTATTCTGTTAAAACCTACGATAGTCGGTGTCGATACTTGGAAAACGGAGCTGCAACGTTCTAAGACCTTATTAGATCGTTGGTATCCGGAGACAAAGTAAGCTTCTATGTATCAGAAGCATTTTGGCCTAAGCCAACCTCCATTTTCACTGACACCTAATACCGGATTTTTTTTCGGTCTGTCGCCACATGTGGAAGCCTTGCAAGTCTTGCAAACCGCGTTGCAAACGGGCGAGGGCTTTATTAAGGTGACTGGGGAAGTGGGGACTGGTAAAACGTTGATTTGCCGCAAGCTTATCAACGAATTGCCGAGTCAGTTTCATTGCGCATATTTGCCTAATCCTTATCTCACGCCAGCTGAATTACGCTGGGCGGTAGCGAGTGAGCTGGGCCTTAAATACACCAGCAATATCGACCAGCAGCAACTCACTGGACTTATTCAACAGCAGCTTTTAGCCTTGAGCGCCCACGGGCACGCCATCGTATTGGTACTCGATGAAGCGCAGGCATTGCCGGACGACAGTCTTGAGGCGCTGCGGTTATTCACTAATCTGGAAACCGAGACACGCAAATTATTACAGGTAGTGTTATTTGGGCAACCCGAGCTCGATGACAGGCTTAAACGCCAAGAATTTAGGCAATTAAGACAGCGGATTACTTTTAGCTACAACCTTCGCCCACTGACATGGGATGAAACCGACGCTTATCTTCGCCACCGATTAGCTATCGCTGGGCGTGCGGGCGAACCACTCTTTACATCACGGGAAACACGTCAGATAGCCTATGCGTCCCGAGGGATCCCCAGATTGATCAATATTCTTGCCCATAAAGCCTTGTTATTGAGTTTCGGCGAAGGCGCTACTCGTGTGCAAACCTCCCACGTTAAAGCCGCAATTCAAGACACCGAAGATGCAAGTGTTCGCCGATTATTATCGTGGAAATGGTTGCCTTTTTTCACTTTGATGACAGTGGCTTTCGGTTTGGGATTACAACACTTTTTCAGGGGTGTTGTATGAGCGTGATCAACAAGATGCTGCAGGATCTCGACAAGCGTCAGCAGGGGCATGAGCTCAGCAACGTGGCTCAGCCACAGGTGCAATATTTAGCTCGCAGGCGGGCTCCGTTTAACGGGCTGCTGCTCTGTGGTGTGTCATTGCTATTCGGTGGCGCTCTGGTTTATGGCTGGCAACTTTTCATGGCAAAGCCTGCTGAAGCGACTATTTCGGCTCAAACAAATGGGCAAAATGAATCTACTCAGACTCAAATCGAGCCTGTGCAGGTAGACAAGATTACTTCGAGGCAGCCTTCAGCAAGCGTCGAAGTCGTCGAAGAACCGCTTAAAGTTGCGACTACGCAGGAGTTTACGACTAAGAGTGAAGAGCTTGAACCCAGTGTCGACGACGTTGTACTTAATCAGCCGCTAGAATTTGAATCAGAAAATGAGGTTGAACAAGAGTCACAACGGCAACTAGATGAGAGCTCAGTACTCGCAGATGAGCTAGTCGATACGGTAAGCGAGCCAAGCCATTCACAGTCAAATCGTGTGACATCAAGTGTGCGAAGCGCCGAGGTCACTGCTGCCGCACCCTCTGCATTAATGATGTCAGAACGTGCCAGTGTTGCCGCCGATAATGAACTTAACGCGAGCAATGAGCTTAAAGTACAAGAAGTTAAAGCTGATGCTGGCACTAATCGACTCACGCCCCAAGAGCAAGGGCAAATGGCGATTACTGAGGTGAAGTTGACCCCAAAGCAGTTGGCGCAGAAGCGGTTTACCTTAGCGAGCGAGGCTGAAAGGGATGGCAAACTCAAAGATGCCATTAGTTATTATGAGCAAACATTAGGCTTTGATCCCAGTATGCATGAAGCGCGCAAGCAGTTAGCTGCGCTGCATTATGGGCAAGGTCAATTAGCCAAAGCCAGTGAAGTGTTACTGCAAGGCATGCTGTTATTCCCACAGCAGTTAGACTTTGCCTTATTGCTTGCTCGGGTTCAGCAAGCCTCTGGTCAGGCTGATCTCGCATTAGTGACGTTAGCCAACATACCTGACACGCATCCACTGGCGAGACAAAAGTGGATGGCACAATCGGATTTAGCGCAAAAGTTAGGACAGTTTTCGTTGTCAGAACAAGCCTATAGACAATTATTGCAACAAGAACCTCAACAGGCTAAATGGTGGATGGGGCTGGCCTATGCGCTCGATTCGCAGCAGCAATTTCCCCAAGCACGCCAAGCCTATCGGACTGCTTTAGGCCATAGAGGCTTATCGGCGCAGGCGAGTGCCTTTATTGAACAACGTTTGACTCAGCTAGGAGATAGCCAATGAAACCCAGATTAAAAATGCGTTTGGGCGATCTGTTAGTTCAAGAAGCCATTATTACTGAAGCGCAGTTGCAACAGGCGTTGGCCGAGCAGCGCAATACGGGCAAAAAACTGGGCCGAACCCTCATTGATCTGCAATCGATTACCGAACATCAGTTACTGCAGTTCTTGTCGCAACAATTGAATGTGCCTTTGCTGGATATCAGTAAAATGCCTATCCCTGCGGAAGTGGTGCATCTTATTCCTGAGGTGCAAGCACGACGTTTCCGCGCTTTAGCGGTTGAAGACCGGGGCGATAGCGTATTAGTTGCAATGAGCGACCCCGCGGATTTGCAGGCGCTCGATCACCTCGAAATGCTTATCGCACCTAAGCGTTTGAAGTTAGCGGTAGCGCCCGAGCAGCAACTGCTGCAAGCGTTTGATAACTTATATCGCCGTACAGACCAAATTGCTCAGATTGCCGGTAAGCTCGAAGAAGAATACGCCGCCGATGAGATGTTCGATTTAGCCAGCCTCACGTCGGGCGATAGTGACAATGAAACCACAGTGGTTAAGTTGCTGCAGTCGATTTTTGAGGATGCGGTGCAAATGCGCGCCTCGGATATTCATATCGAACCCGGTGATAAAGCCTTACGTATTCGCCAGCGTATCGATGGTCAGCTACATGAAACGATTCTGAATGAAGTTAATATTGCCGCGGCTTTAGTATTACGACTTAAGTTGATGGCGGGTCTCGATATTTCCGAGAAACGTTTGCCGCAGGATGGTCGTTTCCATATGGAAATCAAAGGTCATCATATCGATGTGCGTATGTCGACTATGCCGATTTACCACGGCGAATCTGTGGTGATGCGTTTGCTCGATCAATCAGCGGGTTTATTGACCTTAAACGAAACCGGTATGCCGCCTGCTATTTTGGCGCGTATTCGTAAACAGATTAAACGTCCCCACGGCATGCTACTGGTCACAGGTCCAACGGGTAGCGGCAAAACGACCACTTTGTACGGTATTTTGAGCGAGCTCAATACCGCCGACCGTAAGATCATCACGGTCGAAGATCCGGTCGAGTATCAATTGCCGCGGATCAACCAAGTACAAGTTAACCATAAGATTGGCTTAAACTTTTCAAATGTATTACGCACCACCTTACGTCAAGACCCCGATATCATCATGGTGGGGGAAATGCGTGACCAAGAAACCGTGGAGATTGGTCTTAGGGGTGCATTAACGGGTCACTTTGTGTTATCGACCTTGCATACCAACGATGCGGTCACCAGTGCGCTACGTTTACTCGATATGGGCGCTGCGAGTTATTTAGTTGCTAGTGCCTTAAGGGTGATTATTGCCCAGCGTTTAGTGCGCCGAGTCTGCCATAACTGTGGGGTAGAGTATCAACCGACACCGCAGGAAAAAGCCTGGCTGAGTAGTGTGAGCCGCAAAGATTTTACCCATGCGAATTTTAGAATTGGCACGGGTTGCCAGAGTTGTAATGGCAGTGGTTACCGCGGTCGGATCGGTATTTTTGAAATCCTCGAGCTAGATGAAAAGATGATCGATGCTATGCGTACTGGTAATCCGCAGGATTTTGCCAGAGCCGCGTTGCAGAGCCCTAACTTCACCCCACTCGCAGAGTCTGCTTTGCAATATCTGAGCGAAGGCATGACGACGATTGAAGAGGTTGCTAAGTTGGTGGAAGACGTGAGTGAATCTCAGATACCTTTGTCGAAGGATATTATCAGCCAACAAGGCGTTGAGGCGTAATTATGCCAATTTATCAATACCGTGGACGCAGTGGTCAAGGTCAATCCGTTACGGGACAATTGGATGCCGCGTCGGAAAGTGCCGCTGCTGACATGCTATTGGCGCGTGGCATTATCCCCCTTGAAGTCAAAGTCGCCAAAGTGGCTAAGTCGTTCTCACTGACTAAGTTATTTGGTGGGAAAGTCGCGTTAGAAGAATTACAGATTTTTACCCGACAAATGTACTCCTTGACCCGTTCTGGCATTCCTATTTTGCGGGCAATAGCAGGCTTATCTGAAACGGCGCATTCCCAGCGAATGAAAGATGCGCTTAATGATATTTCTGAGCAGCTCACCGCAGGGCGACCCTTGTCATCATCCATGAATCAACATCCCGATGTGTTTGATTCTTTGTTTGTTTCTATGGTGCACGTGGGGGAGAACACGGGTAAGTTAGAAGATGCCTTCATTCAACTTTCAGGTTATATCGAGCGTGAGCAAGAGACGCGGCGACGAATTAAATCGGCCATGCGTTATCCCATGTTTGTATTGATTGCGATTGCGCTCGCTATGGTGATCCTCAATATCATGGTGATCCCTAAGTTTGCTGAGATGTTTTCTCGTTTTGGCGCCGACTTGCCGTGGGCGACAAAAGTGTTGATTGGTACATCAAATCTATTCGTGAATTATTGGGCGCTGATGTTGGTGGCGCTGATTGGTACTATCATTGGCATTCGTTACTGGCACCATACGGAAAAAGGCGAGAAGCAGTGGGATAAGTGGAAGTTACACATTCCCGCCGTAGGGTCGATTATTGAGCGTTCGACGTTAGCCCGTTATTGTCGCAGTTTCTCTATGATGCTCAGTGCGGGCGTACCGATGACGCAGGCCTTAAGTTTAGTGGCCGACGCGGTAGATAATGCCTACATGCACGACAAGATAGTCGGTATGCGCCGTGGCATAGAGTCTGGCGACTCTATGCTGAGGGTATCGAATCAGAGCAAGTTATTTACGCCACTAGTGCTGCAAATGGTGGCTGTGGGCGAAGAAACGGGGCAAATCGATCAATTACTCAATGATGCGGCAGATTTCTATGAGGGCGAAGTAGACTATGATTTAAAGAACCTCACCGCGAAATTGGAGCCAATTTTGATCGGTTTTGTGGCCGTGATTGTCTTAGTGTTGGCCTTAGGGATATACCTGCCAATGTGGGATATGCTCAATGTGGTCAAAGGCGGTAAGTAAGCGATATGGATAATATTTATTTCCTATCTTATACGTGGGACTGAGGTTAAATGCAGACTCAGCAAAAGGCTGAAAGCGATCTATTACGTATCTATGGACGCATGATCGCCATTGGAATTGTGTTGGTTATCATGGCGGTGATCGGAGCTAAGTACTTTTTTACGCTACCGCAAATTGCGGCTCGTGGATTGGAAGTGGAACACGCTCGTTTTTTAAATGTGCTGGTGATGGTGCGTTCCCAGTGGTTGTCTTTGGGTAAGCCGGCGCAATTGCAGTTGAACTGGGAGGTATTTGATAATCCCTCCCCAGAAACTGAGTCGAGTGTTGTCGATATCAATGATTTAGGATGGCCACAACCTAAGCACTTAAATGATCAAGGCTGCCAAGATTTGTGGCAACAGTTAATGGGCGCTGAAACTGATAATTTAGGTCTAGAGGCGGATTATTTGGTTAAGGATAATAGCTGCCACTATCGGTCTAAAAATGGCGATAGTTTAGGCTATCAACTGAACTCTGGCAGGGTCATTTTTTTGACTGCTCCGTAAAATATTGTTAACTCAATGGCTTTTTAAAATTGATTTAACTGTTAGAATAAAATTTCTGAGGTCTGGGGACATATATATGAAAACTAAGCAAACAGGGTTCTCATTAATCGAACTTGTGATTGTGATTGTGATTTTGGGTTTACTCGCCGCGACGGCGATCCCACGATTCTTAAATGTCACCGATGATGCTGAAGATGCCAGTGTTGACGGTGTTGCGGGTGGTTTATCGACTGCAGTCAGCTTTGTGCGTTCTCAGTGGGAAGTCGATGGGCGTCAAAATAGCAGCGTTATCCTCGACGGTAACACAGTAAATGTCGATACACGTTTTGGCTATCCAACGGGAACTTCAGTAACCAGTGCGACAGCTATGACTAATGCCAGTTGCCAAGAAGTGTTTAACACTGTGTTGCAGAGTGCTCCACGTAACGTATTATTTAACCAAGATGCACGTAATCAACGTTATACCGCTCGTGTTATTAACGCCGCAGGCGGCAGTGCTAACTCAATTACTGGCGCAGTCGTCGCAGGTTTAGATTTATGTGTTTATCACCAAGTGGCTTCACTGGTGCTAAATCAAACGAATGGTGTACCCACTCCTGCCCCTGATTTAACAACGGTAGGTGCTAAGGGAATTGTGTATAACCCAGGCACAGGCAGAGTGTTAAGCTTCACTCAAACACCATTTGTACCATAGGCCGTAATTAATAGTTTTATTTTGTTCATGTTTTAAGTAGCTTAGTTTAAAAGTAATAGAGTCTAAAAGTGACTTAACTTAATTAGTACTCACACGAGTACTCACTTAGAAAGAAAGGTAGTTTTATATGAAAAGACAACAAGGTTTTACCTTAATTGAATTAGTCGTAGTGATCATTATCTTAGGTATTCTTGCTGTCACAGCGGCACCTAAGTTTATTAACCTGCAAGGTGATGCGCGTGTTTCTGCTTTGAATGGCCTAAAAGCCTCAATCCAAGGTGCAAATAGCTTGGTTTATTCTAAAGCGGCCTTGGCTGGAGAAGAGAAAAAAGCTGCAACAGCAACTCCTCCTCCTTCTGTTGATATTGGCACAGGTACTAACGCAGTTACGCAATTTGGCTATCTTCAAGCAACAGAAATTGAGTTGGAGAATGCTATAGAAGTGAGCTTTGATGAAGGAACCAGTGCTACAGATCCAACAGTTGCTACTGACACCGGTGCAGATTGGATTATATTTGAAGGTCAGGGTGTTGTGACCATGTGGCAAAAAGGTGCTCCAGCAGAATGTCGTTTTACTTATACACAAGCAACAAGTGCGACAGTTGCTCCTGTTTACTCTGCAATTCCTGATGCTTCTGATTGTTAATATGCATTTATGAAAAGGCCTGCCTAGCAGGCCTTTTTTTTAGATAAAATACGGTTCTTACATGATTTTAAATAAATGAGCCAGCCAAGAGTTTTCCGACATTTATTTGCGTTAATCATATCGTTGGCAGAAACTGAACCTAGCACTTGAAATCAGCAATTAACGCGAGCGATGCTTAAATTCTCTATGTCAAAACAAGCTGGATTTACCTTAGTAGAATTAGTAACGACCATCATCTTGATTTCAATTCTTGCTGTGGTGGTACTGCCTCGCCTGTTTACCCAGTCTTCCTACAGTGCCTATAGTTTACGTAACGAGTTCATTAGCGAGCTGCGTCAAGTACAGCAAAAAGCGCTCAATAATACCGACAGGTGTTTTCGTGTAACCGTCTCTGGCACTGGCTATCAAGTGAGTCAATTCTCTACCCGAAATGGGGCGGTTTGTTCTGGTACTGCATTATCGCCAAACCCGCTTTATACCCAAGCTTTTCAAGGTGGTGCTCAATTAGTACTAGTAAGCCCTAACAGCAGCGACTTTAGCCTTGATTTCGATATCGATGGTAGCACTTCGTTGGCTTGTAATGGGCCATGCATTAATGTGATTGCTAATGACACTGTGATGATTAACGTCTCCTCTGAGGGCTATATTTATGCGAATTAATCCTCGGTTGCTATTGGGCAAAGCATCAGTAAAAGCATCCAAAAAAGCCAAACCACAGCAGGGTTTTACCCTTATCGAATTAGTGATTGGCATGCTGGTGATTGGCATTGCAATAGTGATGCTAACCAGCATGTTATTCCCCCAAGCTGATCGTGCGGCCAGTACCTTACATAGAGTACGCAGTGCTGAGCTTGCACATTCGGTGATGAATGAAATCTGGGGTAAACGTTACGATCAAAACACCAATGCCAATGGTGGCGCGCCAGCCTGTGGTAGTCCGCTCGGTAGTAATTGTTCAACGTTATTAGGCCCTGAGTTCGGTGAGAGTCGTAACAACTTTAACGATGTGGATGATTACAACGGCTTAAATGAAACCGCGACTATGCTCAATTCGACCCAAACCTATGCAAATGCTTATCATAACTATCGCTTAAGCGTCACAGTTGCCAATGGCGCAGTGTCCAATACTAAGCTAGTGACGATTAATGTGACGACGCCAGACAATGAAGTGATTACTTACAATATGGTGAGGAGTAATTACTGATGGCCTCACCTTTATCTACGGTTAATAAAAAATCCAAACTAGGTTTTACCTTGGTCGAGATGGTCACTGTTATCTTGATTCTGGGGATTCTCGTGGTTGGGGTGAGTAGTTTTATTATTTTTGGTACGCGGATTTTTGTTGAGTCGAGTTCAGTTGATCAAGTGCTAAGTCAGAGCCGTTTTGCTGTTGAGCGAATGACCCGTGAGTTGCGAAGTGCCTTGCCTAATAGCCTGCGAGTTAATACCGATTCGCTAACCTATCAATGTGTTGAGTTTGTGCCTATCGAAGCCAGCACGACTTATCTAACCATACCAATTGTGCCTGCTGCTGCCGCGAGCGCTGGGATAGTTATTCTAGATAATACGGTGAGTGCGATTCGCGTGAATCAATTCGCTTGGATCTATCCCTTGATTGATGCCGATGTGTATAGCAGCGCGAGACAAAAGCGGGCACAGGTTAAAACGATTGCGACTTCGCCTTCCCCTTTGGAGCATCAAGTTACGCTGACTTTCACTGCGCCAACACGTTTTGCAGAAGCATCACCACGGCAAAGGATCTATTTTGGTTCGAGTCCAGTGAGCTATTGCTTTGAAAAGGGGCCAAGCGGCAATGAATTACAATTATTGCGTTATGCTGGTTATAACTTTAATGCCGTTCAGCCAAATCCTGCCGCTATGCCTGCCACTATGGGCACGGGTGTGCTAATGGCGCAAAGTGTGGCAAATGTTTTAAATAATGGTGCTGATTTACCGCTGATTTTAACGCCATCTAGCCTAGTGAATAATGCTATGGTGCATTTACAACCGCGGTTTAATGTAAATGGTGAGACGTTCCAATATCGACATCAAGTGCAGGTGATCAATGTCCCTTAATTCACATTGTCGCTCGGTAGGGCGTAACTCAGCATCCAGATCATCACTATCAAGATCGTCCTCTCACGCTCTGCCTGCGCGTCAACACGGCAGTGCATTGATTATTGGCGTATTTGTGATCACTGTGATGTTTCTACTGGCGTCAGCCCTGATCAATATAGTGGAAGACGGGGATACTGGATTAACCCAAGAAGTGTGGGGTACGCGAGCCTTCGCCGCTGCGAACAGTGGCGCCGATGCCGCATTGGCAACATTATTCCCATTAAATGGTTTAGTTGGCATTTGCCCAGCAACGAGCACTTGGAATCCACCTAATGTAACTGGTTTCCATGCCTGCACTGTGACCTTGACATGCAAAGCCTATACGGTAGGTACCACCACCCAATATCGAATCAACAGTAAAGCAGTATGTGAAAGCGGCGAGACCCGTGTTAGCCGACAAGTTGAGGTAGAAGCTCGTGAGAATTAATCTTTTTTATCGTGCCATATTGGCAGCACTTATCTTGAGTTTTCCCTCGTCAGTGATGGCATTCGACCCTATTGACCAGACTGTTATTTTTGCCAAGGTTGCTCAAGGACACCATGGTGATAATTCTAATGTATGCCATCAAATATCATCGGCACAGCTGATGATAAACGGTAATGGCATCATTAATGGTACTGGTGGTGCTAGATTAGATTATTGTTCGAGTAACGATGGCAGCGGGCTTGCTGATAACAGTTGTGATAACGGGTCTGGCGGAGTGCGAAAATGTACTATTGATGGCAGTGATATTCGAGGTTTAAAATTAACTGGGAGTAATGCTTTTTTATCGAGTAGTGGTGCTGGTGGCGGTTATGGTTCTTGTAATACTGGCGAGCAATTAACGCTTGGTGGTAATGGGCAAAGTCAGTTTAGTAATGTTTCGCTTTATTCTGCTTGTACTCTGACTCTATCGGCAACTCAAAATGAGTATCGATTTAACACTATCGCTATTGGGGGCGGCGCGTCACTCGTTTTACCTGAAGGGGACTATTGGGTAGATAGTTTTACTTTGAATCAAGATGCTAAGGTGATTTTGCAAGGCAATGTCCGCATTTTTATAAAGCAACAGTTTGAATTAAATGGCAGTAAATTCAATGAAAATAATGCTGCTTCTGCTCTTATTATTGGTTATAGCAATATTCAGCTAAATAGTGATGCTGTACTCAATGGGCGAGTTTATAGCGATGCAACATTAAGTCTAAATAATAACTCGATTATCAATGGCCGAGTCACCAGCCGTTATTTGGTTATGAGTAGTGGTCGTATTAATGATTATGTACCGGTATTACAGTGTTTTAATGACACTTTCTCCCAAAGTGCATTAAGCAGTGATTGGGTCGTTTCCCGTAGCAGTGGCACTTTTACTCCATCTATTCGAAGCGGTCGATTACGCTTAACCGAAGCTAAATCTGACCAATCTACGGCATCTACCTATCAAAGACTCTTTCCTGGAAAAGCTAACTTAGTGGAGATCCAGTTTGATCACTATGCCTATGGTGGCAATGGTGCCGACGGCATTGCGGTAGTGTTATCGGATGCTTCTATAACGCCGCAGCCTGGCGCATTTGGCGGTCCATTGGGTTACGGTTATAAACCTGGTATTAATGGGTTCGCGGGTGGTTGGCTTGGGTTTGGTATTGATGAGTTCGGTAACTTCTCCGGTGAAGGCGGTAGTTCTAATGTCGGCCAGCGACGCCAGTCCGTTGCGGTTCGCGGTTCGGGTGTCGGCACGTCAGGGTATAATTATTTACGCGGCGCTTGTAGTAATGGCACTACTAATACGAACGGTAGTTGCTTATCGCCTGCGGTAGACGGCAATAATGTGTCGCCTGCGCACAGATATAAAATCACAATTGATTCGCAAGCCGCGAATCAATCTATTGTGAAAATTGAGCGTAATACAGGTTCGGGTTTTGTGACTTTAGTTCCCGCATTTAACGCCGCAGCACAAAATGGTCAGGCGGCCATTCCAAGTGATTTTTTATTGTCTTTAACGGGCTCAACGGGGGGCTCAAATAACAACCACGAAATCGATAACGTGCAAATTTGTGCGTTAAAATCGAATCCTATTGGTGCTCAGATCGATCATTTTGAGTTTGATCATACGGGTCAAGGTCTGACCTGTAATGCTGAGACGGTAACGATTAGAGCCTGTGCAAATACGAGTTGTAGTCAACTCTTTACTGCACCACTTAGCGCAACCTTATTACCTGATTCTGCGGCAGATGGCGTATGGGTTGGCGGTAATCAAGTGAGTTTTAGCGGTGGCACAGCGCAACTGCAACTGAGGCGAAATACTCCCGGTGTAGTGACTTTAGGGGTGAAGGGCTCTAATCCCACCACCAAACCCTTAAGCAAAACCCTTTGCCGTATTGGTAATGGTGGCTTGAGTGAAAACAATTGTTCACTCACCTTTGCCGACAGTGGTTTTGTATTCGATGTACCCGATAAGCGTGCGAATCGCCCCGAGCAAGTGTTAGTCAAAGCGGTGAAAAAATCCGATGTGACGAAGCAGTGTGTCCCAAGCTTCCAAAGCCAGACCAAAACGCTGAATTTCTGGAGCAGTTACCAAACGCCAAGCGCGCCTATCTCGCCTAAAGCCGTCACCATCAACAATACGGCAATTGGCACCTCGAGTGCCTCGCCTACGGCGGTGAACCTGCTGTTTGATACCAACGGACAAGCAAGCATTTCAGTCAATTACCCTGATGCAGGTAAATTACAATTAGATGCAAAATATACAGGGACAGGTGATGAACAGGGCTTAGTCATGGCAGGTTCAGACCAATTTGTCAGCGTACCAGCAGGATTGTGTGTTAAACCTGTGGACGCCAGTGCCAGTTGCCCAAGTGCGAATATGAGCTGCAATGCTTATCGTAAAGCCGGACAAAGTTTCGGCATGACGGTGCAAGTGATGGCATGGGAAAAAGATGGCGATCCGGACTTTTGTTCGGGCAACTTGCCCACGCCTAACTTTAGTGATGCGCAGATGAAGCTTGCCAGTAAAGTCGTTGCGCCAAGCATTGCCAACGGCGGACTTGATGGGGCGTTAGGCGTGGCATCCTACAGCCACTCGGCGCAGGCCAATAATCTCAATACCATCAGTAATCAGACTATCAGCGAAGTTGGAGTATTCCAAATTACAGCGCAGGCGAGCCCAAATTATTTAGGGACGGCAAGCAGCTTAAATATTCCAATTGGATATTCAGCTAATATTGGCCGTTTTGTGCCCGATAGATTTTTAGTCAGTAACGTATCGGTCATACCTGCCTGTGGTGGCTTTAGCTATATGGATCAGCTGTTCCCTATGTCGATGGAGCTCAGTGCTTTAAATATCGCGGGGGATATAACGAAAAACTATTTCCCGCCATTTTCCCTCGCCACTGCCAAATTAGTGGGAGAAAACAACAATAATGGTGTCGATTTACAGAGTCGCTTAAGTGCCTTACCTATAAAGGCTGATAGTTGGAATCAAGGTGTGGCGACGGTCGATGCTTCTTACCAAGCTAACTTTAGTCGGGTGACCCCTAATGTGGCGACGAATCTGTATCAGGATGGCCCCTTTGAGCTGCTCGATATCGGTGTGCAATTGATGGATAACGATCCTCGGCCGAATGAGATTTACAGCTATGTGGCCTCACCAGACATGGATGCGGCATCTACAGGCACTTGCACTAACTGTAATGCTAAGAAAATCAGCACTCAAACCCTTCGTCATGGTCGTGTAGTGATGGATAACACCTATGGTCCTGAGACAGAAATACTGCGTATGCCGACTCGAGCCGAATATTGGAATGGCAGCAGCTGGGCCTTAAATACTGCCGATAACTGCACAACGGCAGTGTATGCTTTGGGTTCGCAGGTTGATAATTCCGCTCTTGGTTACAATTTTGATCCCGACTTAGTGGCGGGACAAAGTGTTGTGCGTTCTGGCGGGACTGCAACATTCCAAGCTGGCCAATTTGAGTTGCTCTGGCAAGCCGTTACAACAAGTGGGTTGCCATACCGCGGCCAAGTGACGGCGCCCTTGGATGTGCCGACATGGCTAGAATGGTACTGGAATTGGAATGGCGTATCGCCAACAGCGGTCACTGAACCGCGGGCAAGTGCGTATTTTGGTCGTTATCGAGGGCATGACAAAATAATCTATTGGCGTGAGGTAAACTAATCTGAGTTATTTCTCTCATTAAATTGAACTCAGGCTTTCCCTTGAAATGGGCTGCTATTTCACTTATTGGAAGTCGACGAAAACGCTTGTAACAGATTCTAAATGCAATGCCTTAGTTTAATATTTGTTGCTGAATTGTGTGTTCACTCGTTTTTTGTTGCTGATATTTTCGTCAATAAACAGTATTTTCCGCTTAAATACTGTTTTTTACGTGGCGATTTGAAAAAAAATCACTTCATTAGCGATTGTTAACCTCCTCGGTCTTGTGGAATCAGGGTGGCATTGATAAAGTTAGCTGATTTTTCTTTTCTTCTGACTCCACAGAATACAGGCTAGTTACATGTTTAAGAAGCTACGCGGCATTTTTTCTAATGATCTATCGATCGATTTGGGTACAGCTAACACATTAATTTATGTTCGTGGCGAAGGCATAGTCCTCAATGAGCCTTCTGTTGTTGCTATACGTGGTGAGCGTAGTGGCTCCGGTCAGAAATCTGTTGCCGCGGTCGGCACAGAAGCTAAACAAATGCTAGGCAGAACGCCTGGCAATATCCAAGCTATCCGCCCAATGAAGGACGGTGTTATTGCAGATTTTTATGTGACGGAGAAAATGTTGCAGCACTTTATTAAACAAGTGCACAACAATAGCTTTTTTCGTCCAAGTCCACGCGTGCTTGTGTGTGTGCCCGTTGGTGCCACTCAAGTAGAACGCCGTGCTATTCGTGAATCAGCCATGGGCGCTGGTGCTCGCGAAGTGTATTTAATTGAAGAACCAATGGCAGCTGCGATTGGTGCGGGTTTACCCGTATCTGAAGCGACCGGCTCTATGGTGGTGGATATCGGTGGTGGTACCACTGAAGTCGCGATTATTTCACTTAATGGTGTAGTGTATTCGTCTTCGGTACGTATCGGCGGTGATAAGTTTGATGATGCGATCATCAACTATGTCCGCCGTAATTACGGGAGCTTGATTGGTGAAGCCACGGCTGAGCGTATCAAGCACACTATCGGCACTGCTTATCCTGGCGATGAAGTGCTAGAGATCGAAGTCCGCGGCCGTAATTTGGCAGAAGGTGTACCTCGTAGCTTTACACTGAACAGCAATGAAATTTTAGAAGCCTTACAAGAGCCATTATCTGGCATCGTAAGTGCTGTGATGGTGGCGTTAGAACAATCTCCACCAGAATTAGCTTCAGATATTTCTGAGCGCGGTATGGTGTTAACTGGCGGCGGCGCTTTATTGCGTGATTTAGACCGTTTATTAATGCAAGAAACCGGAATTCCTGTAATGGTGGCGGACGATCCATTGACCTGCGTAGCACGTGGCGGTGGTAAAGCCCTCGAAATGATTGATATGCACGGCGGCGATCTGTTCTCCGAAGAAACCTAATTTAACTTCGGTATGGGGCGGTTAATCACCGCCTTAGCTTTCCTATGAAGCCAATTTTTGTTCGTGGTATTTCAAACCAATTCCGTCTGACACTGGCAATTATTTTGTCGGTGGCTTTGCTCGTGGCTAATCATCGCCTCGATCCTGTACGGCAATCGTTATCCTCTTTTTTTAGTCCATTGCAGTATTTAGCGAGCGTGCCTGGTGTTGCGCTTGACTGGTCGTCTGAAAGTTTTGCCACCCGCAATATGTTAGCGTTGCAGAATAAAGAGCTGCTCAGGCAGCAACTGCTGATGAGTGAACGCTTACAGCGTTTCGAACACTTACGCCAAGAAAATGAACGTTTACGCGCACTGTTGGGCTCACCAGCCTACCTTGATTCGCGCAAAATGGTGGCTGAAGTATTGGAGGTTGCTAGCGATCCTTTCCATCACTATGCGGTGTTAAACCATGGTTCACGCAGTGGTGTATTTGTTGGGCAGCCTGTGGTCGATGCTCAAGGGGTTGTTGGCCAAGTGGTACAAGTCAGTGAAATAACCAGTAGGGTGTTATTGCTCTCCGATGTATCACACGGATTACCTGTGCGTATCACCCGTAATGATGTGCGCCTTGTTGCCAATGGTACGGGTGAGCTAGATGAAATAGAACTGCGCCATGTGGCCAAGAGTACTGACATTCGTGTCGGCGATTTGCTGGTCACATCAGGTTTAGGGAATCGTTTCCCGGAAGGTTATCCGGTCGCGCGGGTTATGGAAGTGTTGACTGAAGATGGACAAAGTTACGCTCGAGTCACCGCCCAGCCTTTAGCGGCGTTAGATCGTATTCGTTATTTATTGTTGATTTGGCCATCCCCCGATTCTGGTGTGACCTTACCGAGTCAGCCTACCGTGCCTGCTGCGGATCATTCATCGAGCGATAATGTATCAAAAGCAGATAGCGCTGTTCCTGCTGGCGGAAGTGTCACGTCAGCAGAGGCTTCTAAACCTGTGACCGCGCCTGCGACCAAACCGTCAACGGAAGCCACTCCTCCTGTGGCTGAGGTGCATTAATGAGTTTTCAGGCCGCCAATGGGCGCTTTATTGTTTGGGTGACATTATTTATCGGCGTGATCAGCCAGATCATGCCTTTGCCAAGTGCTGTTGATGCTTGGCGTCCAGACTGGCTATTAATGATTGTTCTCTATTGGTCTATCGCATTACCCCACAGATACAACATCTTAACCGCATGGGTTTTAGGCCTAGTATTAGATATTTTATTGGGAGCCACCTTAGGTGTGCGCTCTTTAGCTATGTCTTTGGTTATTTATATCGCTATCTTGCATTGCCAGCGTTTGCGAAACTTCCCTCAATGGCAGCAGTCGTTAGTGATCATGCTACTGATTTGTATTTATCACTTAGTGATTTACTGGGTGGAATTTGTGATGCAAGAGGCTGTTTTCAAAACGGATCTATTTTTACCTGCGATTTCAGGATTAGTGATCTGGCCTTGGATATTTTGGATTTTACGTCGGGTTCGACGTCATTATAAGGTTCGTTAACTGTGGATTTAGTTTTAGCTTCAACTTCGCCACGTCGCAAAGAATTATTGGCACAGATTGGATTCGGTCGTCCTGAGTTTAGTTTCACGCAAGTGGCACCGGATATTGATGAAACTGTGCAACAGGGCGAAGCGCCAAGGGATTATGTACGACGTTTAGCCGCTGAAAAAGCCCAAGCTGGACTGGCATTATGCGCAGATATGTCACAGCCTGCTGTATTAGGTTCTGATACTATCGTGGTGCTTGAAAATCAAATATTAGGCAAACCGCAGGATGTGGCCGATGCTAAGCAAACGCTCAGTGAACTGTCTGGCAGAACGCATACTGTGATGACGGCTGTAGCACTGACCTACAAAGCAGGCGAGTCTGACTCAATCTTAAAAACCTCAGTGCGCTTAGTTGAAACACAAGTGCGTTTTTGCGCTTTATCGACAGCTGACATTGAGGCTTATGTGGCTTCAAAAGAGCCCATGGATAAGGCGGGCAGTTATGGCATTCAAGGACTTGGCGGTTGCTTTGTGGCTGCAATTGAAGGCAGTTATTCTGGCGTTGTAGGTTTACCTCTGGTTGAAACGCGTGAGTTGTTAGCCGAAATTGGTTTTATTTAACTGCTGCTGGTTGCTTATATTGCGATTTTGGCTTGAGGTTAGAATGAACCTTATTGGCGTTTAGGGCTCTGAATCGAGTACTCCAATGACGTTGACCTTGTTCCTTTATTCGGTTTTCATGCTTAGAGAGTTTGTAACTTCGATTAATTAATCTAGTTTCCCGAATGGGGTGAGTCGTGAATACCAGTCGCTTAAATCCAAATAAAATACAGCGCAAGATGGGTTCAGAATTACTGATCAACGTAACTCCATCTGAGGCGCGCGTTGCTTTAGTTGAGCATGGTGTGCTGCAAGAAGTCCATATTGAACGCCGGATGAAACGGGGTTTAGTGGGGAATATTTACAAAGGTAAAATCAGCCGTGTGTTACCAGGTATGCAAGCCGCCTTTGTCGATATTGGCTTAGATAAAGCGGCTTTTTTACATGCGTCCGACATAGTACCGCACACTGAGTGTGTCGCCGATGTTGAGAAAGGTCATTTCGTTGTTCGTGATATCGCCGAGTTAGTCCGTCAAGGGCAAGACATTATGGTGCAAGTGGTTAAAGATCCGCTGGGCACTAAGGGCGCACGCCTAACGACCGATATCACGCTGCCTTCCCGTTATTTAGTCTTTATGCCAGGTTCTAGCCATGTTGGTGTTTCCCAGCGTATTGAACTAGAAGAAGAACGCAGTCGCCTCAAACAAATTACTTTGCCCTATGTTGATGATGACGGTGGTTTTATTATCCGCACCGCCGCTGAAGGCGTAGGGGAAGATGAGTTATCCCAAGATGCGGCATTTTTACGCCGAGTTTGGTCAAAGGTGAGTGAGCGACGTAAACGCAGTGGTGTGTCGCTCCTGTATCAAGATTTAGCCTTACCTGTGCGCATTGTGCGTGATTTTGTCGGTACTGAGCTGGACCGTATTCAAGTGGATTCTCGCCGCACTTTTGCCGAGTTGCAGTCTTTTGCGCAGGAGTTTATGCCAGAGATTGCCGATAAGATTGAGCACTATTCAGGGCCTGCGCCTATTTTTGATCTCTATGATGTGGAGAACGAAATTCAACGTGCACTCGGCCGTAAAGTCGAGCTCAAGTCTGGTGGCTATTTGATCATAGATCAAACCGAAGCCATGACGACTGTGGATATCAATACCGGTGCCTTTGTGGGGCACAGGAATCTTGAAGAAACCATTTTTAATACCAACCTCGAAGCGACCCAAGCGATAGCGAGGCAGTTACGTCTGCGTAATCTCGGCGGTATCATTATTATCGATTTTATCGACATGATGACGGCGGATCATAAGGCTCGTGTTCTTAGCAGCTTAACCAGCGCTTTATCTAAGGATAGGGTGAAAACCAATGTGAGTGGTTTTTCGGGGTTAGGTCTAGTCGAAATGACCCGTAAGCGTACCCGCGAAAGTTTAGAGCATGTCGTCTGCGGCGAATGTCCGGCCTGCCATGGCACGGGGAGCATGAAGACAGTCGAGACGGTTTCCTATGAGGTCTTTCGCGAAATAATCCGTTTAAACCGTGCCTACGATGCTGATGAGTTCCTGTTGTATTGTTCGCCTGCCGTGTATCAAAGTCTGCATACCGATGATAATCATCTTATTGCTGAACTTGAGGTTTACATAGGTAAGCGCATCCGTTTGCAAAATGAGCCTATGTACTCACAGCACAAATACGATGTGGTGATGATGTAGTGGCTACACTTTTTACTGCAAAAAAATTTAGCCGTTTTTGTTGGCAATTTCTGGCGCTTATTTTGGTCTTGTTTGCGCTTGCCGTCAGTTTGATCCGTGGCTTATTACCGCAGGTTGATGAAGTTCGCCAGCAACTGGTTAATTACGTAAAAAGCGAATATAAAGTCGATGTGCAAGTGGGGGAGTTATCCGCCCATTGGCAGGCATTTGGCCCTGCAATTAACATCGATGACTTAGTGATCCCGCCACAGGAACAACTGCCTGTGACCTTGATGATCAAGAACGTACAAGTGAAGTTAGATTTTTGGCAATCGCTGCTCACGCTCACCCCGCGAATCGAAGATGTCAATTTTGAGGGTGTCCATGTCGCTTTAGACATGGATAAGCTTACCGAGAACGATCCCGCTACAATTAATAAAGCCCCGCAACTCGATTGGCTTTATGCCCTGTTACTCAAACAACTCGATAGATTCTCCTTAACCAATGCCACAGTGCAATTGCTGAGCATGCACCAAGAGTTTCGCCCGATCCATATCCGTCATTTGAACTGGCGCAATCAGGGGGAACGTCACCGCGGTGCGGGAGAGTTGTATCTTGATAGTCATGCCTCTGAGCATGAATCTCTCGGATTACAGTTAGATATCAAGGGCGATGGTGCAAATCCCGACAGTTTGACTGGGCAGATTTATTTGGCGGCTAACTCTTTAGACTTAGGTGAATGGGCTTCACGTCAACCTAATCCCTATGATTCCACTCAAAAGTTACCCTTAGAAGGGGTTGTCAATCTTAAGGCTTGGCTTACGTTTGCCGACCGCAGCATCAGTTCTGCTATGGTTCATTTTGAGCCAAGCTGGCTGCAATGGACATTAAAGCAAGAGCCGCAGAGATTTGAAATTCAAGCGGGCGACATTGTTTGGCAGCCAAAGGCGACGGGTTGGGAAGTGCAAAGTTCAGGACTGGATTTTGTCACCAATGGTGAGCATTGGCCGGCATTAACGCTGGCCGCGAAGCGTCAAAACGATGAATTATTTGCCTATGTGAATCAAGTTAATACTCAGAGTCTATTGCCGCTGCTGCCGCTATTTCCTGGAGTCGATAGAGCCGTATTACGTCAATGGCATGCGTTAGCTCCTGAGGCTAATATTGGACCAATCCGCCTGTATCAAAAAGCCGACCAGCCTTTGCTCGCCAGTACCGAAGTGAAGCAGTTGCATTGGCAGAAGGTCGAGGGTATTCCCAATACTCATCCTGTAGATGTGAACCTTCGCTGGCAAGATAAGACGCTGTATTTCTCTCTACCTGAACAAGTGTACACCCTCGATTTTGGTGATGAATTTTCGGCGCCATTAGTGTTCAATGGGGCGCCAATTGATGGTCAGTTCAATACTGAACATCTGAGTTTAAATGTGCCTCAGTTGCAGCTTGAAAACGAAGATATCGGTGTTGATGCGGCATTGAATTTGGACTTTAGCGGTGCTGCGCACATGGCGCTGGCGGCCAATGTTCGTATCAACAATGTGGCTAATGCCGACAAGTATTTCCCCAATAAGGCGATGGGTGAATCACTGGCAGAGTATTTGGATACTGGGCTTAAAGCGGGTCAGACCCAAGATGCGCAAGTTGTTTGGCGTGGTCCGTTAAGTGGGTTTCCCTTCGATGATAATAGCGGCGTGTTTCAGGCAGCATTTACCTTAACAGATGCTAAATTTCAGTTTCAACCCGACTGGCCTGCGGTCACAGATCTGTCCCTTAACGCTTTGTTTGAAAATACCCGTATGGATCTTTGGTTAAACCAAGGCAAGCTGATGAATGTGGATGCCACAGGTGCCCATGTATTTATTCCCGCTATTGGTGAACAGACGCTGCTAAGGATTGAAGCCGAACTTGCTACTCAAGGCAGTGCGGCGACTAAGGTGTTACAAGCCTCACCTTTGGCGACCTCAGTAGGCAAAACCTTAGATGTCGTGCAAGTGCAAGGTGCTGTCACTGGCACTTTAGACATCAGCATTCCACTGTATGAAGGTGAAGCTGAAGATATTCGTGGTCAAATCCGTTTTGATAACACACCGGTATATATTGCTCAGCCAGGGCTTCAACTTCATGGCGTGACTGGTGTAGTCGACTTTGCGAATGAAGTTGTGACAGGAAAAGGCATCAAAGCGCGCTTGTTCGAACAACCGCTCAGTTTAACTTTCGACACTCAGCCTAAAGGTAAAGATTTTGGCCTTAATCTTTCGCTGAAAAGTCGTTGGGATCTCAGCCGTCTCCCCGATGAATTGCACAATCCCTTGAGTGATTTTTATCAGGGAAAAATCAGTTGGGGCGGTGCTATGACTATGCTATTTACTGAGCAAGGTTATCAAATCCAAGCCAAAGTGACTTCGGATATGCTGGGGACGCAACTGTTGCTCCCAGGATACTTTGCTAAACCCGAAAATGAACCACGACCTTTAGTCGCCGAGTTTGTTGGCGATCAAGATAATGCGACGCTCGATGTCAAACTTGCCAGTCATGCCGAGTTTATCGGTGGTTTCGATGCCGATAAAGGTGCAAATTTTAGTTATTTTGACTTGTTATTGGGGCGTTTATTCGATGAGGATGAAGCCAGAAATACGGAACAAGGTCATATTCAAATCGATCTCGGTAAGGCCAAATTAGCCGAATGGTTACCTGTGATTAATGCCTTTGTTGGTCAAGAGAAAATACCGAAAACGGGCATTTTAGTTGATGATATTCCCCATAAAAGTTTATTTCCCGCGGTGGCGAGTATCGATTCTCATATCGGTCGGCTCGATCTTTTAGGGCAACAACTGACGGAGCTTAGGCTTAATGCTAAGCCTAACGAGACGGGATGGCGTTTTAATACCGTTGCCAACGAATTTGACGGTTGGGTCGATTTCTATCCAAATTGGAAAACTCAAGGTCTCAAAGTTGTGGCGAATAAATTCTATTTTTCACCTGAGGTAAAGCCGAACACGGATGCCGATTTTGCTAGTGATCAAGTGCTCACTAACTTGCCGCCAGTTGCAGTGAATGTGGAAGATTTTCGTTTCTTCGATAAATCCTTTGGAAAGCTCGTTTTGCAGGCGAGCCCACAAGCGGCAGGATATAAGATTCAAACATTGTCTTTGACTACGCCCAATGTCAATTTGCAGGGCAGTGGCATTTGGCAGCAACAGGCTGGACAGAATAAAACTGATCTCAGTGTTGAGTTAAATGCCACTCAGTTTAGTTATCTATCTGCTCAATTGGGTATAGAGCCTGGCGTTAATGAAGCCCCCTTGAAGGTTAATGCGGACTTATCTTGGCAAGGTGCTCCCTATGCCTTCTCCCTCGAAACCTTAAATGGCAAGGTGAAATTCAACTTAGGCAAAGGCCACTTATCTCAGGTGAGTGACAAGGGCGCGCGGATTTTCTCCCTGTTCAGTTTAGATTCTTTGGTGCGTAAACTGTCGCTGGATTTCACCGATGTCTTCGGTCAGGGCATGTATTTCAATTCTTTCAATGGCAATTTGCAGATTGATAATGGCGTGGTGAAAACCACTGACACTGAAATGGATGCCATCGCGGGTAATATGAAGGTGCGTGGCTATACGGATCTCACCACTGAAAGTTTGAATTACGATATCCGCTTTGTGCCACAATTGGCCTCAAGTGTGCCGACTGTCGTATTGCTAAGTACCAGCGCTTGGACACTGGGTCTGGGGGCCTTTGCCCTGACAAAAGTGCTTGAGCCTGTGATTGAAGTGATTTCAGAAATTCGTTTTCGGGTGACTGGGACTATGGCAGAGCCTGTGGTCGAAGAGTTAGAGCGTAAGAGTAAAGAGATTGAAATTCCAGAATCTATTTTACCTGTGGTTGGAGTTGAGCGCCCAGCGGTGTCGACCGAAGCCGCGAGTCATAACGCCGATATCACTCAGCCGGTAGAGACTAAATCGACCGAGGCTCAATTAACAGAAGCTAAGCCAACTGAAACTAAATTAACTGAAGCTCAGTCAACTGAAGTCAAACCAAGCAACACTAAATCTGAGCCACAGTTTCAAGCAACACAACCAGAAGCGCTCGAGCCACAAGACGTTAAGCCTGAAGAGGCCAGATCTGAAGAATCAAAGTCAGAAGAGCTAAAGCCAGCAACAGATCAAATTAAAGCGCTCGATTTAAAGCGGGAGCAACCTCAAGCGACGCCTTCGCCTGAAGCGCCAAACACGCCTGCCACACCAGAGAATCAGCCAGCAGTAGAACCGATTAAGCAAATTCAGGGAGAGCAGAATGCACATCAGCCTGTTGCAATGTCAGAGCAGTCGCGACGTCAGCGCCAATCTGCAGTTTATCGAATCGCAGCTTAACGAACTCAAACGGGATGCCGATGCGCCCCACTTAGTCGTGTTACCCGAATGTAGTTTATTGTTTGGTGGCCACGAAAGTCAGCAACTTGCCTATGCGGGTGATGTTCATCAGAGCCCGCTCAAATCGGCGTTAAGTGCACTGGCCGCCAAGTATCGGGTGTTTATGGTCGCAGGGACTATTCCGGCGTTGGCTGAGGATGGTCGTGTCTATAGCCGCAGTTATTTGTTTGATGATAAAGGTGATACTTTAGGGCATTACGATAAACTGCACCTTTTTGATGTGGATGTTGCCGATGGTACAAAACAATATCGCGAGAGCGAAACCTTCTGCCCCGGTGATCACATTAGTGTTATCGATACACCTTTTGGCAAAATTGGCTTAACCATCTGTTATGATTTACGCTTTCCTGACTTGTTTAGGGCGATGCGCCTTGCGGGTGCCGAGATTATTACTGTCCCTTCTGCCTTCACCAAGGTGACGGGGGAAGCCCATTGGCAGGTATTGTTACAGGCAAGAGCGATTGAAACCCAATGCGTTATTCTCGCTGCAGCTCAGTGGGGACAGCATAACGAAGGCAGCCGTGAAACTTGGGGGCAGAGCATGATAGTCGGTCCTTGGGGGAATATTTTGGCTGAACTCAAAACCGGTACAGGTTGGGTACAGGCTGAGGTCGACTTAACCGAACTGCACAGTATTCGCAGTAAAATGCCCGTCATGCAGCATAATCGTTTCCTTGAACCAAGCTTGAAATAATGCGCCAATAGCCAGCAGACGAGTTGAAATGCTGAATTTGCGTTTGAGTCGATATGCAGCATTAACACATAGAATTAGTACACCGAATTTACACTCAGAATATCAAGATCCCTTGGGGTCAAAGAGAGCATAGATGCCATTTTTAGCACAAGTAGAGCAAAGTTTATTGAAGAATGGGTTAGCGTTAGATGGCCTGCAAACCTATCTAAACACCATACATCAGCACAAAATCGATTATTCCGATCTCTATTTTCAAGGTAGTCGTCACGAATCTTGGGTGCTGGAAGACGGCATCATCAAAGACGGTAGTTTCCATATTGAACGCGGTGTGGGCGTGCGGGCCATCAGCGGTGAGAAAACGGGTTTTGCCTATGCCGACGACATCACTCCTGCCGCCTTAAGCGCTGCAGTACAGGCTGCCCGTGGCATTGCTAGTGCGGGTGAGCAGACTCAAGTGCAAGCCTTTAAACGTCAAAAAGCATTGGCGTTATACGACAGCTTAGATCCGATTGCGGCGATGGAAGAAGTCAAAAAAATCAACCTGCTGAAAGAAGCCGATGCTTTTATTCGCAGTCTAGATAGCCGGATTATTCAAGTGGTGGTTAGCCTTGCTGGTGTGCACGAAGAAATCCTCGTTGCTGCGAGTGATGGCACTCTTGCGGCCGATATCCGTCCTCTGGTGCGTTTTAACTGTAGCGTGATTTTGGAAGAAAACGGTAAACGTGAACGTGGCGGCGCCGGTGGTGGTGGTCGTCATGACTACGGTGTTTTAATGGTAAGCGATGACACTGGTTTACCTATGTGTTTCGCCTTTGCCCGCGAAGCCGTGCGTCAAGCGCAGGTCAATCTAAATGCCATCGATGCACCAGCGGGTGAAATGCCTGTGGTGTTAGGTAATGGCTGGCCCGGTGTATTGCTCCACGAAGCGGTTGGACATGGTTTAGAAGGCGACTTTAACCGTAAGGGTAGCAGTGCTTTTAGTGGCAAGGTTGGCCAGCAAGTTGCGTCTAAGTTAGTGACTGTGGTCGACGATGGCACCTTGCCTAATCGTCGTGGTTCACTGAGTATCGACGATGAAGGTGTACAAACCCAAAGAACGGTATTGATTGAAGACGGTATTTTAAAGGGTTACATCCAAGACAAACTCAATGCTCGCTTAATGGGTGTTGCGCCAACGGGTAACGGTCGCCGCGAATCCTACGCGCATTTGCCTATGCCACGTATGACCAATACTTATATGACGGCCGGTGAGTCAGATCCCAGTGAGATTATTAAGTCAGTGAAGAAGGGTATTTACGCCCCTAACTTTGGCGGTGGTCAAGTTGATATCACTTCGGGTAAGTTTGTGTTCTCAGCATCCGAAGCATATTTAATTGAAAATGGTGAAGTTACTCAAGCCATTAAAGGCGCCACCTTAATCGGTAATGGCCCTGAGGCTATGAGCCAGATTTCTATGGTCGGTAACGATATGGCTTTAGATCAAGGTGTGGGCGTTTGTGGTAAAGACGGTCAAAGTGTGCCTGTGGGTGTGGGTCAACCGACCCTAAAACTCGATAAGCTCACCGTGGGCGGAACAGCATAAAACCTAGAACCTTACGTCTATAGGTTCTAGTCGCTACCCACCATGAATGTTATCATTCGCAAAGGAAATTAGAGTAACTACTCTAGAGGTGTTAATGAAACTATCAAGTGTAGTCTGGCTTTGCCTATTATCATTGCCTTCGGCTGGCTATGCTCAGCCGATTAGCTTTACTGATGCTTGGCAGCAAGTGCTGAAGGTGAGCGACAAATTGCAAGCGCAATCGCAGGAAGTTAACCGCGCTAAGGGTGAACAAGAGGCGGGCGAGAGCTTAAATTTGCCCTCATTAGACATTCGCGGTAACTATATTCATTTGGATAAACCGATTGAGTTTGATCTGAAAGAATTAAATTCTGTGATTTCTATCCCGCCATCGCTTGGGGGCATTATTGCGGGTATTCCGCCGCTGCCCTTAAGTGAACAAGATATTTTTAGCGCCAGCTTACAGGCAATGTGGCCGATTTATACGGGCGGACAGATCACTGCGGCTCAAGGTATACACGCGGCTATGGTGGCCGAGAAGCAACAAGAATTACAATTGGCAACTCGTGATTTATTTACCCTGCTGGTGGATAGATATTACGCTGTCGATGTGACGTTGGCATTGGTGAATACTCAGACTGATCTGGTTGGCTCGTTAGCTAAGCATGTTGATCATGCTTTAGCACTAGAGCGCGAAGGGCAAATTGCTAAGGTCGAGCGCCTCAATGCTCAGGTCGCTCTAGACAATGCTAAAGTCAATTTAGGCAGTGCTCGTCGGCAACACGAAATGGCAGTGATTGCGCTGGCACGTATGCTACAGCAAAGTCAGGTGAGCACAAATTCTCCCTTATTTGTACTGCCACAGGCTCCTTCATTCGCTCAACTCAGCCAAATTACCCTGAGCCAACATCCGGCGCTCAAATTGCTCGAAGCGAAAGAAACGCAAGCGAACGGTTTAATAGCGTTGGAAAAAGGTAAATACCATCCAACGGTTTTCCTCTTCGGTAACTACACCTTGTATGAAGAAGACACACTCTTGACGAGCATCACACCTGACTGGATGGTTGGGGTTGGGGTCAATGTGCCACTGATCAGCCGCGATGGTCGTAGCGGTAAAGTCGAAGCGGCGAAAAGTGCACTCTTACAAGCTCGTTATACCAAGGCACAAACTAAACAAGACTTGAGCCTGCTGGTGGATCAAAGCTATCGCCAATTATTACAGGCCGAGGAAGAAGTGACGGCGCTCGATACTTCGCTCGAACTTGCTATTGAAAACCTGCGTCTTAGGGAAATCGCCTTTAATCAAGGGCTTTCAACTTCTATCGACAGAGTCGATGCGGAGCTGAAACTAAGCGCGGTGAAAACTCAGCAATTGGCTGCCCGTTATCGTTATGTGCAAGCCTATGCCAGATTAATGGCCATTAGTGGTCAACTAGATGAATTTATCGGTCGTACCACAGCCCCTACCCAAGTGCAGGAGACAAACAATGCGCGCTAACAGAATACTTGCCCTTGTGGCGTTGGTCGCATTAGGCCTTATCTTAGCCTATGGACTCAAGCTCGCTTATAGCCCGCAGCCGAGTTTGTTGCAGGGCCAGATTGAAGCCCGTGAGTACAATGTTTCGTCCAAGGTGCCAGGCCGAGTCGAGCAAGTGCTCGTGCGCCGCGGTGATAGTGTGGCCCAAGGGGATTTATTATTCGCGATCCGCAGTCCTGAGCTAGATGCAAAGTTAATGCAGGCCGAAGGTGGCCGTGATGCCGCTAAGGCGATGCAGCTTGAAGCCAACAACGGTGCTCGCAGTCAAGAAGTGATGGCAGCCAAGGAGCAATGGCTCAAGGCACAGGCGGCAGCAACACTCGCTAAAACCACTTATACCCGAGTCGAAAATTTATTTAACGAAGGTGTGGCGGCAAGACAAAAACGCGATGAAGCCTTTACCCAATGGCAAGCGGCAAAATACACAGAACAAGCGGCCTTAGCCATGTACCAAATGGCCGAGGAAGGTGCGCGGACGGAAACCAAAGTGGCTGCGGCAGGTAATGCCCGTAAGGCTGAAGGTGCAGTGAAAGAAGTTAGCGCCATTATGGAAGATAGCCAAATGCGCGCACCTAAATCAGGTGAGATCAGCGACGTGCTGTTACAGGCGGGTGAATTGGCACCCAGTGGTTTTCCGATTGTCAGTTTGATTGATATGCAGGATGCTTGGGCCGTGTTCCAAGTGCGAGAAGACCAACTTAAACGTTTCAAAAAAGGTCAAAAAATTCAATTAACGATTCCGGCACTCGGGCAGGATGTGGATTTTACTGTGTCCCATATCAGTGTGATGGGTGAGTTTGCCACTTGGCGTTCGACTGAAAGTGGCCATGATTTTGATATGCGAACCTTTGAAGTGGAATTGCGTCCAAACCAGCCGATTACCGATCTGCGTGTCGGCATGTCTGTGCTGCTGCGCAGTGAGTAAAAGTCGTGACTGAACGTACGCCTCACGCCAACGCGGCGGACAAGATTAAGGACGAATTACAGCCATCGAGTATAAGCTTTATGGCGTTGCTCACTGCGTTAGTTCGCCGTGAGCTGCGTGCCCTATGGCATGACCCTTGGCAGTTAGCGCTGATAAGTTATATTCCACTACTGGGGATTTTATGCTTATGGTGGTTATTCAGTGCAGGTCTGCCAAGGCAACTGCCCGTGGCGATTGTCGACCAAGATCATAGTCAATTGAGCCGCATGTTGACCCGTCAGCTTAAGGCAAACCCGGTTACCGATCCGCAAAGTTTTACCGACTTATCCTCGGCGATAAGCGCGATGCAACAGGCGAAAGTCTACGCTATTGTGGTTTTTCCCTATGATATGAAAAAGGATTTACTTACAGGTCATAAGCCTACAATTGATGTGCGCTACAACAGTCAATTTTTGCTGGTGGGTAAGTTACTCTCAAGCCAAATTCAGCTGAGTTTAGGCGACGGATTACAGCAAGTGGCGGGTTTAAAGCAGCTCGCAAATGGTACACCGAAATCCCAAGTCGCAGTGAATTTAAGCCCAGTCAAAAGCCAAACAACAGCCCTGTTTAACCGAAATAACAACTACATAGGTTTCTTAGTACCGCCAGTGCTGATTGCGCTGTGGCAGTTGTTATCTATGTTAGTGATGGCAAACAGTTTAAATCGAGAGCTGCATTTAGTGCCTACCACTCAGGCCGATGGTATGTCGAATATCTTAACTAAACATTTTTGGCCTAAGGTGTGGGCGAAAATGGTGCTGTTTACGCCGATATTGATGCTGCAGGGCGGCTTTATTTTAGCTTGGCTGTATTTGTATCTTGCTCTGCCGATGGCGGGGAGTTTAGCCCTATTATTGCTCGCGCAATTAGTCATGTTATTGGCAGTCTGGAGCTTAGTGTTATTAATATTTGTAGTGATGCGTGACAGTGCGCGGGTCATCAGCTTTTGTACTGCTTTATTTGCGCCAGCGTTTGCTTTTATGGGCATTACTTTCCCGACTCACGAAATGCCGCAATTAGCCCAGTGGTGGCGACTTATCATGCCATCGAGCCATTATATTGAGTCCCATGTTAGTATCGTGAGTTATGGCGCCACTTGGCCAAGTGTGGCGAGCCAAATCACCAGTTATTGGGGCTTTATCTGTCTGATACCTTTGATATATTTCCTGTCGCGTAAATTACTGCCTACCACAGTTAACACCAATGCTTCAGTGACGGTTTATGACTCGGACGCAGCTATATCTGCGAAGGGGCAATAGGATGAATTTATCCAATAGCGAACACGCAAACACACCACGTCAGCTCAGTCTGTGGCGACTGATCCTCACTGAGTTTAAGGCTATTATTAGCGATAAAGCGATCGCAGTGACCTTATTTGGCGGTGTACTGTTTTATTCGGTTTTGTATCCTTTGCCCTATTTGAATCAAGTGCCGACCGAGCAACAACTGATCGTGGTGGACTTAGACCATTCTTCCCTAAGTCGTCAATTGATCCGTCATGCCGATGCCAGCGCAAAAATTCAAGTCATAGGTCAAGTCGGTTCGATTACCGAGGCGAAGCGTTTTATTGAGACGCGTAAGGCCCACGGCTTACTCGTGATCCCAGAAGGATTCCGTCGCGATTTATTGCTCGGTAAAGGTGTGACGCTAAGTTATGGCGGTGATGCTAGTTACTTTTTGATTTATTCCGCGGTTGTTGAAGGCTTAGTTAGCGCTGGAATGGATGCGGGTAAACAAGTGCAATTGATTGGCATGCTTGCTCAAGGACAAAATCCTAAGCAGGCCCAAGAGAGTTTAAACTCGCTTCATCTTAACAGTGTGCCTGCCTTTAACCAGAGCCTAGGTTATACGCCCTATGTGGTACCTGGACTGTTCTTGCTGATTTTGCACCAAACCTTACTCATAGGTACTGGCATTTTAGGGGCTGGGCAATGGCGGCATAAAGGGTATTGGCAGCAGGTGTCACCGGTGCAATTAGTCTGTGGTCGTATTCTTGCTTTCATGTTGATTTATATCTTCTTTACCAGCTTTTATGTGGGCTATTGTTATCATTGGTATAACGTGAGTATTCAAGCGAGCCTTGGTTTAGTTGCGCTGTGGTTATTGCCGTTTTTACTGGCTACCGCCGCCGCAGGTGTTGCCATGAGTACCTTATTCACTCGCCGCGATTTACCCACCCAAGTGCTACTGCTTATCTCTATGCCTATTCTATTCGTGTCAGGTTTTGTGTGGCCGATAGCACTGATCCCAGAACCTTTAGTACTCGGCTCACAGTTTATTCCTGCCGTACCCGCGATTATGGGCATGCTAGAACTCAATCAAATGGGCGCAAGTTGGGCGAGTGTGATGCCCAAGTGGCTACAACTCTGGGGCTTATTTGCGGTCTTTTTCGGCCTAGCGATGTTGGGGATTAAGCGAAGAACGAAGTTGTTGCTGACTGGTACCCATTAGTTTTTAGCGATACCTTAGATTTATATTTATTGGCGAGTGTTAATCGTTTACTGAGGACGTAATGACGTTTTACCCACCCCCTCATAAAAGTTGCTGTTCATATTATCCAAATCTTGCTCAATCCACTGCATTTAACCCTGTTGTTATTTAACCCACCGTAAAAACTGGGCATCTGAAAGCGCACTCGCTACAATCGCCGCAATTGTGATTATAGGAGTCGACATGAGTACATCTTTACTTAACGTACCAACGGGTTTGCAGGCACGAGTGATTAGCTTGGTTGAGCAAAACTGGTTTGGTCATTTTATTTTGGCATTGATTTTAATCAACGCGGTGCAGTTAGGTATGGAGACCTCAGCCAGCCTGATGGCGCAATACGGTACTTTGTTGATGAGTCTTGATAAGGTGCTGCTGAGTGTATTTGTCGTGGAGTTATTGCTGCGGATTTATGCCTATAGGGGAAAATTTTTTAAAGACCCTTGGAGTGTGTTTGATTTTACCGTGATAGTGATTGCACTGATCCCTGCATCTGGGCCTCTGGCTGTACTGCGTTCGCTACGGGTGTTGCGGGTGCTGAGAGTGTTAACAATTGTGCCATCAATGAAACGGGTCGTGTCAGCTCTGTTGGGATCACTTCCAGGATTGGCATCGATCGCCACGGTATTACTGTTGATTTATTATGTGTTTGCGGTGATAGCCACCAAAATCTTTGGTGGTACGTTTCCGGAATGGTTTGGCACCATTGCTGATTCGTTTTATACCTTATTTCAAATAATGACGCTTGAAAGCTGGTCCATGGGAATTTCGCGGCCAGTGATGGAAGTTTACCCTTATGCTTGGGTATTTTTCGTGCCATTTATTCTGGTGGCTACTTTCACTATGCTAAATTTGTTTATTGCGATTATCGTCAATACCATGCAAACCTTCAGTGACGAAGAGCATGCATTAGAGCGTGAGCAGGACAAACAAGTCTTGGAGCAGGAACAAAGACAAATGCACGAGGAGTTGAAAGCCATCAGACTCGAGCTACAACAATTACAAACCTTGCTGCGGAGTGCTGCTGGTGATTCTTCTAATGTATCGACAAAGGGAGATCTTGGTTCTGATTAAAGCAGATTGAGGATCGTGAGCTGATACCAAGTCTTGTACTTGGATTCTGTCGTTTTTCACTAAGCCATCACAGATTGCGGATCACTTAATATTTTTATTGGGTTGTCTTCTTATTGGTTTTGGGGGAGAATGCGCGCCGAAAAAATAACCGAGATACTCAGTATCTCGGTTATTTTTTATTTATGACGTATGTGTTTTAAAACAATTGAGGCCGGTAAACATCCGGAAATGATATGAGGTTCAGTTGAACCTATTTTACTGAGGAAAGACCAATGGGGCTGTTGTGTACCGGATTGTCGGTAGTTGTTGTAAATCAAGTTGTTGCGTTAGCCATTAAACCGAGAGTGCAGACGGTTAGCCGCAAGCAAAAACTAATTGCAGATGCGTGCTTAGGTGTTCAACCCTGTACAATGGGGGTGTGCTGATGAGCCAACAAAATCCGGGTTTGAAGCAGACCCTCAACTTATGGCAAGTGGTGGTGATGGGGCTTGCCTATCTCACGCCGATGGCCGTTTTTGACACCTTTGGTATTGTTTCCGAGATCACCTCTGGCCATGTGGCTACGTCTTATCTATTCGCATTGGCAGGGATTTTATTTACCGTGTTTAGTTACGGTCATTTGGTACGTAAATATCCCTATGCGGGTTCAGCCTACACTTATGCTCAAAAAACCTTTAGCCCGAATGTTGGTTTTATGGTGGGTTGGTCATCGCTGCTGGACTATATGTTTATGCCAATGATCAATATGTTGCTCGCAAAAATCTATTTAACCGCCATGTTTCCCAGCGTCGAACCTTGGATCTTTATTTTCGCTCTTGTGACCATAATGACCTTGCTTAATCTCAAGGGGATTGATCTAGTCGCGAACTTTAATGGGGTGATAGTGTTTGCACAGATCGCCATTATTGTGGTGTTCATTGGTCTAATGGCCTATAGCATTTCCCTCGGTGAAGGCGAAGGTGTCGTCGCGAGTGTGCGACCATTTTATGCCGATAATATGGCGATGGCACCATTATTCACTGGGGCGACGATTCTGTGTTTCTCCTTCCTCGGCTTTGACGGGTTAAGTTCACTGACTGAAGAAACTAAAGATGCTCAACGTGTTATTCCTCGCGCGATTGTGTTGACGGCTTTACTCGGTGGCGTGATTTTTGTTGGCGTGTCTTATTTTTTGCAGCTCTATTTCCCCGATATTTCCCGCTTTCAACAGCTTGATGCGGTATTGCCTGAAATTGCACTCTACGTTGGCGGTAATCTATTCCAGTCCATCGTATTAGTGGCGACCACTGTTGCCGTATTGGCATCCGGTATGGCTGCCCATGCTGGGGTTGCACGGATTTTATATGTGATGGGGCGGGATAATATGTTGCCACGTAAAGGGTTTGCTTATATCCATCCTAGATGGCGAACCCCTGCATTTAATGTCTTGTTGGTGGGGGCGCTTGCGCTATCTGCCGTCTCATTTGATTTAGAAATGGCGCTAGCCTTAGTGAATTTTGGTGCTTTAGTGGCGTTCACCTTCGTGAACTTAGCCGTGATTGTGCAGTTTTACCTAAGGGATCGACGTAATAAATCTTTTAGAGACCACCTGCAATACTTAGTATTGCCCCTGTGTGGTGCCGGCACTATTGGCGTGCTTTGGGTGAACTTAGAGCCACAATCACTAGAGTTAGGGCTTATATGGGCGGCAGTGGGAGCATTGTATTTGGCTTTACGGAGTTTCCGTTTACGCCGTGCAGTAGAGCTATAAAATTAAGAGCTATAAAATTAGTGAGAGTCATGGCTCATAGATGCACAGCTATAACTAAAGATGTGTAGTAGATCTAAGGGCCGTGGGTTGTCATCCTCTAATAAAATCCTCCAATAAAAAGACCCGCATTCGCGGGTCTTTTTAGTTTGCTTAATCACGTTTTAAAGCGATGGCACTGTGAAACCTAAGTTATCAGTGACCACATTTTTAGGGGTCGTGACTTTCACCGATACGCTGGTGTTGGCCGATGCCGTAAATTTCAGTGGTGAACCTAGACTGCCTTTCGCATACACAGTATTGGGAACCTCGAAGGTTTTAGGCGTTCCAGCACAATCCACGCAAAGTTCGATACTTGTCTGAGCTGGCATGATTTGATTCGCACTGTCGTGGACAAATACTACAAACTCAGAACTAGCACCAACGGCCACAGGCTTGATGTCATTCACACTCGGCAATAACACACCGTCTTGCATCACACTGATATAAGCCTGTGAGCCTGACATGCTCATTACTAAGGCTTTGCGGATATAGGTTTTATTGGCTTGGCCTTTGCCGCAGAGTGCGCTTTCGCATTGTGGACCGTTAAATTTACCATCGGCAAAACTATATTCTTTTGCTTGAGTATTCCAAAATGGTTCGGCTGAATTCCTAATGCCATCTTCATTGTCATCCCTAAACGCATCACCTAGATCACTAAAACCACTAGGAAGATAGGCTTCGATGTCCATACCATTGCCTGTGCATTTTTTCACAACGCCTGAATTCGTTAAACAAGCCAAGTCAGGCACAGGCGTGCCATTGATGTCTTTACTAACATCAGCATCATCAAAGATGTTATTGCCATTGGTATCGAAGAAGGTTTCGTGACCTAAGGCATAAGCGAGAATCGTGATGCGGTGATCGGGTACTCGTGCAGTTTGTGAAGTCCAAACAACGCTACATGTCCCATTTTTAGTTAAACATGATGTTGGGATCTGGCCACCTTCTGTCGTGAAGTTGACAGCAGTATCATCGGGCGCTGGATTACCAAAACTATCGGAGGCTCGTATGGTGATCGTTGCAGTTTCACCATTAAAGTCACCTGCTTCTGGATTGAATACTGTCGTTGATAGACTAAATCCAAGCTGTTGCGGCAAGCCAGTATTGACGGTCAGTTGCTCTGATTGGCTAGTGATAACTTCTTTAGTATCAGTATCAACTGCAGTAGCGACTACGCGCACTGGCGTGGGGACTGTACCGGATAATACGCGCACACTGGCGATACCTTGGGAGTTAGTCAGGCTTTGCGCATTCGCAGTGCCATTGGTAAAACTTAAACCACCGACAACCGTATCTAAGGTAAAGCTGACATTCTGTTGCGCTGCGGGTTGGCCATTGGCGCTGGTGACTTTGAAGCTGACTAAAGAGGATTCGCTTGAACCTGTGCCGCCCGCACCTTTGATGCGAATTTGTGCAGGCTCTGCCGACTCAAAACTTAAGCTGGCAAGCGTTTGGCGTTGCAGTGTGAATAGGAAATTCGCCGTGAGCGTTTGATTCCCCGCCACTGTCGTGGCGATGATTTGGTCGCTACGTCCACTGTTACCACTGCAACTTGTGTCTTGGAAGGTCGAGCTTGCATTACCCGATAAAGTCGTAACTGGGGTATCGAGTGTGGCGTTATTGTTTGTGGTGCAATCTGAGCTAAAGCTGATGGAAGAGGGTGTTTGCACTCGCGTAACCGTGCCGTCATTGGCCTCTAATACTAAACTTGCACTTACACCAAAACTACCGCCTGCGCTGATTTTATATGCGCCATCGGCATCGGCGGTTAAGGTGCTAGCCAGTTTACCTTCGGTAAAGTCAGCGCCATTGAATGAGCCGAGTTTCAGCGTGCCTTCTTGATTGACGGCATCTTTACTCAAGACTTCATACAAACTGCTGGTTTGCAGCGATTGACCTTGATAGTCCACAGTGACTGTTAAGGCATTTGCCCCTAATTCAGTTGCACTTGGCGTATAGGGCACCTGCGCAATACCTTGAGTGTTGGTCAACGCACTGGTTGGATTGAGCGCCGCTGAACCAGCAGTAAAGGTGACTTTAGCGCCTTCGATACCTTTGCTTTCGCTATCGAGCAATATGGCTTGTAATTGCACCGACTCATCGACTTTAAAGCGAGTGACTAAGGCTGAGCTGTTTAAAATACTGGCGCTGAGTTTGGGTGCAGCAGGAGAAGTACCATCGCTAGCACTTAAAAACTCAAAATTGCGGGTAGCTGTTAGCGCCGTTGTGGAATCATTTGGGGTTGTCGTTGCAGTAATTATCCCTGCATTGACAAGTAAATCAGGATTACTAACGATAATAATGGCTTCACCGTTATTGTCTGTTAGTTTGCTATTAGGTGTTAATACACCAAGGTCTGTCGTAAAGTCTACTTTCTGATTGCTCACTGTAGCTGAGCCTTTCTTTAACTTCGCGACTGCGCAAAAGCCTGTGTTTTTAGGGAAACTTTGGAGTGAAGTAACACTGCCGCATTCAGAACCCGATAAGGTTTTAAAGTCGATAGACAGTTTATAGATACCGTCAGTGGCATCTGTGCCACCGTTATCTTCGTCCGCAGGGCCGTTACAGGCCCCGAGTCCAAATAGTCCAATAAAAAGCAAAGCTAGGCTACATAACGTTTTGCTAAGTCGCATAAGCAACATCCTTGTGGGGCTGAAGTTAATTAGTCTTGGATTTCGCTGCGTAGATATTTAAACAGCTCTTTAGATGATTTTGATTCAGGGCCTTTGGCCAGTTCTTTGGTGGCTTGACGCACCAAAGTACGCAGTTTTTGTCTGTCTAATTGCGGATAATGCTCGACGACAGTTTGAATCTCATCATCACCTTGGGTGAGTAAGCGTTCACGCATTTTTTCGAACATCTGCAACTTCGCGGTCTCGTTGTTGTTTTTATTCAACACGATAGCGAGTGAAGCCTTGATAGGCTCAATATCAAAATTACGCATCAATTTGCCGATATACTGCATGTGACGACGATACGCCTCAGTATTGACCTTGATTTTACGTGTTTGCAGGATAGCGTCGTACAAAAACTCATCCAGCTCGATTTTATCTAGCTGAGTCTTGCTCAGTGAAACAAGCTCCATACCGACTTTTTGCACGGCTTCGCTATCACGCTTGTCCGTTGTTTTGCTGCTGACATAATCTTCATCTATGTCGTAGGGCTGTTTAAAATGTTCTGAATCACCAACAATCTTCATATAGATAAAACCTCAAGTAAATAACTGGCTAATAATAACATCTCCAGCCAAAAATCGCCTAGGTGAATGTGCCTTAGCCCATAGTCCGGCACTAATAATTAATGTGAATGGGTTTTGTGTTTGTTATGCTACGGCAATTGCCGACAACGAAAGAGTAGCTTTGTGTCTTTGAACAGAATCGATAGTGAATTAGGCGCGCTGAAAGATGCGGTGGCCGTGGCGCTGGAATATGCCAACAAATTAGGAACGAACGCTGCCGAAGTGGCGATCAGTAAACAACAAGGTTTGTCGGTTTCTACCCGTTTAAAAGAAGTTGAAACCGTTGAATTTAATAAAGATGGTGCCTTAGGGATTACGGTTTACCGCGATGGTTGCAAGGGCAGTTCATCGACGTCGGATTTAAGTCCAGAGGCCATTGCCCTCGCGGTGAAAGCGGCCGACGATATCGCCCGTTATACTTCTCCCGATCCATTCAGTGGCCTTGCCGATAAAGCCTTGATGGCAAATCAGATCCGCGATCTTCAACTGTATTATCCACAAGATATTTCCCCCGATGAGTTAGCGCAACTGGCAATCCGCGCCGAAACTGCGGCGCTCGATGCCGATCCACGTATCAATAATTCCGACGGCGCCAGTGCCAATGCTCACACCGCGGTTAAAGTGTATGGCAACAGCCACGGTTTCTTAAACGGTTATTGCAGCTCGCGTTATAGCTTGAGTTGCAGCGTGATTGGTGAAGATAGCGAAGGCAATATGCAACGGGATTACGATTACACTATCGCCCGTAAATTCAGCGAGATGCTTGCACCTGAAACGGTAGGTTTAAAGACCGCCGAGAAGACAGTAAGCCGCCTCGGTGCGCGCAAGATCGCGACGACGCGTTTACCCATTTTATTAGCGCCAGATATCGCCACAGGGTTAATCGGCCACTTTATCGGAGCGATCAGCGGTGGCAGTTTATACCGTAAATCCAGTTTCTTATTGGATTCGATCAACACCCAAATCTTCCCCGATTGGTTCAATATCGAAGAGCAGCCGCATTTACTGGGCGCACTGGCGAGCGCGAACTATGACAGTGAAGGCGTGGCGACCCAAGACAGACGCATTATTGACCGCGGCATGTTAGAAACCTATTTGCTGACCAGTTACTCGGCGCGCAAGTTAGGCTTAACCAACACGGGCCATGCGGGCGGTATTTATAACTGGACGCTTGGCCACACAGGCCAAACCTTCGACGAATTGGTGAAAGACATGGGCACAGGTTTGATTGTGACCGAAGTCATGGGCCAAGGCGTGAACATGGTAACGGGCGATTATTCCCGTGGTGCGGCGGGTTTCTACGTTGAAAACGGTGAGATCCAATATCCAGTGGAAGAGATCACTATCGCGGGTAACTTAAAAGAGATGTTCCGTGGCGTGCAAGCCGTGAGTAAGGATTTTGATTTGCGCTCATCGATTCGTACCGGCGGTATCTTGTTATCTGAAATGAAGATTGCGGGTAACTAATCCATAGTGTCACTCGTTCAGCCGTGCTGCATAGTGCGCTTAAGTCGTCTCAGTGCTTTAGTGCTAGTATTTTAGTCTTGGTAGCATGAATGTGGTTTGAGCATAAAAAAGGGCAAGCGATTAATCACTTAATCTGCTTGCCCTTTTTGTTTAACGTTCGGATTAGATCTGTTCGACCTAAAAAGCCGTGCAGTTAAAAACCATGTGGTTAAAAACGATGTTGTTAAAAACAGTGCCTTTAAAATCAGTCGTTAAAATGCATAGCTTGCGCTGAGTTCGAACGAGCGACCTGCACCGGCAATTTGGTTAAGGCCATTGGTATTATCGGCCTTAAATTCCGCTACACTTACGCCGCCCAGTGGCAGCTCATAGTAGCTGTCGAACAGGTTATTCACGGCGAAGGTGACAGTCAGATCCTGCCATTTCATACTGCTGTTCAAATTGAGCAAGGAGTAACTGTCGGTTTCATTTTCAAGGCGGCGGTCATCTACGCGATCTTTGGTCGCAACCCATTGCCATGAAAGACTGTTTTCCCATTGACCTAACTGATGTTGCAGTGCCAGCTCAGTTTGCAACGGCTTGATTTGATATAAAGGTTCATCACCTTCATCTCGCTCGCCACGGGTTACATTCACTTTGCCTAACACTTGCCATTTACCTGTGCTGGTTTCGGCAAACTGGTAGAGCGCATTAAAACGTGCGCCATAGAGATTGGCATCTAAGTTAGTGAATTGGAGAATATTGCGTTTGCCATCAGGCGAACTGGTGCGATTGAAGCTACCAATGACTTCGGCATCGACATAGTCAGTCACAGCTGTGTACCAAGCTGTGGTCGAGACTTGCCAGCTATCATCGTTATATTTGTAGGCTGCGCTCAGGGTATGGGCGGTTTCTGGTTTAAGATCCGGATTACCTACGTAACCATTACCATCACCATACCAACCTATCATAGTGGTCGCCATAGTGCCGCGGCCCCAGCTGTAACGTTCGTACAGATTAGGTGCACGATTCTTGCGGGCTAAACCAAACTCAAGTTGTTGATTGGTCGATAATTGATAGCGTGCCAGTAAGGTGGCATCGATCAGATTATCATCACGTTTTCTGTCCATCGCATTAAAGGCTTTTGCCGCTTCTGCGTCGACATTGGGCATGCCCATCATAGGCATGTTGCTATAGGCTTGGACTTCACCTGTATTGGTGGTGACATACTCAAAGCGAACGCCCGCCGATAACCACCAGCTTTGACTTAAATCTTGCTGCCATTCGCCATAAACGGCGGCGCGGCGGCGTTCACCATCGTTGATGTTGATGTAGTCATTGGGCGCCATCATAGTGCCAGGCACCGCAGGCCAAACATCGTCGAGCTGGTAGCTATAGTATTCTTGGCCGACCAGTAAGGTGCTGTCATCACCCATTGGCAAACGCCAGTGTAGTTGATAGCTGTAGTCATCACCTTCAGTGTTCATTGGCATCTTGCCGGTTTTTTCTGGGGTGAAAAAGCCCATCTCGTGTTTCACGCCGTGCCAGTTTACTTGGGCACTGAATTCACCGTCATCGTCGAGTTTGAGTTGATAACGGGCGAGGGCACCGTAACTCTTGTTATCCGTCATATCCATATATTGGTTAGCAAAACCTTGGAATGGAATATTTTGGTGGGTCAATTTGATGGCAACTTCTTGAGTCTCATCGCGCCATGCGGCTGTCAGTGCATGGTTTTGTGCGCGGTATAGAGTATCTATGACTTTATCGCCATTGCCATCTTTATAGCTGTTGGCATCTTCATAGGCGCCTTGATAGCTAAGGCTGACATTTTTGCTGGCAACTGTGGCATTGGTGCCGAGTAGCAAGGTGTCGCTCACACTGCGATATCCCGTTGAGATATCACCGCTATTCCACTTGATGCTATCGCTTTCACCAAATTTAGGGTTAAGGCTGCTAACCTTAATCACGCCCGCAATATTGTCGCCACCGGCACTGACTGGCGATACGCCCGCAATCACTTCGGCTGCGGTGACTTGATTGGCGGAAATATAGGACAGCGGTGGATTCATTTGGTTTGCACAGGAGGCAGTAATGTCCGCACCATCGACCAGCACTTTGATGCGATCGCCCATCATGCCATTGAGGATAGGTAGGGCCGATACGCCGCCCGCTTCGGAGAAATCGACTCCTTGCCCTTTCAGTAGATTTTCAGCCGAACCTAAGGCGTTACGGTTTTCGGTCTGTTGGCCATGGACCTCTAAGCGTTCAATATTGGCTAATTCGCTGTCGTCAGCCATGGCCTGTGGCGCTAGTGATAAACCCATGGCGATTGCGAGGGATGAGGAAATTACTGAAGTTTTAAACGGGTGAGATAAATACGCAGAATTTGCAGCCATCTTATTGTCTTCCATTCACTTGGATTAATTGCGCTGCATTATAAAGAGCATCTCAGTGTGGCAGGTGCGGCATATTGTCGCAGAGGGTAACAAAGCGAGTTAAAACATCAGAATATGGCTTGAGCAGAAGACAAGTTTTCCACTTTTTAATCAGTTAGGCATGATTCTCTTAGCTCTTTATTGGTACCTCAATTGATAAGAGGTCCAATAGAACTCTGCGTTAGCGGTACTTTTTGTGATTTAAGCTAGCCAAAATACTTGCTATACAAGCGCTGAGTTTCACCTTGGGAATCCATGGCGGCGAGTGCTTTGGCAAATTCAAAGACTTTAGAATCTGGTGTTAACACTGTGGGACTGTTATCTGGGCTGATGGGGATATCGGCGCGATAGTTGGGGTTGTGTTTACCGCGGTAGTGGCGGCTTTTTTTCGAGAAACCGAGGTACATTTCCTGCGGTAATTCGCTGTAGTGATAGTGGAGTTTAAACTGGCTTTGGTCACGATTTTTGAGGTAATAATACAAAGTGGTTTGATCATAAATAAAAAAGTCACCTTGGTTTGAAAGTAAATAATCCAAGGCTTTAGGGACGGTTAGCTCAGGCGGTTTGCGTACCTTAATTTTGTCGGGTAAGCCGCCAAAGTCATAACTGCCGGGGGCGATTAAGAGGGTCATCTCATTATGGGCTAACTGTTCAATGGAGCGAATATCGGCGGCGCCAGCACGGCTAATGCCAATCGCACGTTGTGAAAGTCCATTGGGGATAAAATGCGCGTATTGAGCCCGCTCTTCGGTGAAATTAAGGCCGGGATAAAAATCGATATTGCCGAGTTTGAGATCCCGCAGAATACGTAATTTAGGTGCGCGTACCACATTGAGTTTGCAGCCAATCTTGTTCGCCGCCGCTTGGTAGAGTTCGTGATAAAATCCCGTGTTATTGGACTCGTCTCCGATAAAGGGTAAGCGTTCGCTGGTGCGATACCCCATAGTCATCACGCAGGAGTCTGAACTGGAAAAAGCACTGGCAAGCGGGGCTTGAAGTGTTATCAGTAAGAGCAGTGCGCCGAGCCAAGGTTGAGCGACTAACACGGATGCCAAATTGATCTCCTTATCTGTCGATTACAAAGTGTAACCTGAGTGCCAATAAAGGTTATGGCAAAATCCACTCACTAAACCTATTAATAAAATCTTATTGATTATTAAGCTAATATATTATTTTTATTTAAATAATCTATCATACTTTCCTACTAGTCAAAGTCATTTTTTATGTTGGAGTGCACAAACTCTGTACATCTGATTTGATTGCGTTATAGTTTGCGCTGTTAGGCTATGGGCTTAACTTTCATTAAGCAGTGAGGCATAAAATGACTAAGCAAAAACCGCAAAATATGCCCTTAGAACACGAAAGTGGTCGAGGCACCATTACCGACAACGCACTAAAAGCGTTAGTGACGAGTCCCTTGTTTAGGACCCGCACCGAGAAAGCGAAAAAGGGCAAAGGGTCATACGACCGTAAAGCACAAAACCGAAAGGGGCATCAGCACAAGGGCGATGCCCCTTTTGACTTTCTAGGTCTGCGCTTTTGTTAATCTGCTTTTTACTGTTTTAGTTCGCTGCTTTAGTCTGCTGTGTTAGTGCCTCGTTAATCCTGCCAATTCATGCTCCTCCACCTGCCTTTACGCCAATCTTTACGCTTAAATCAGCCTTATTATTGATACTCCTTGTTGGAGGTTAATTGTACTTTCGCCCTGAGCGAGTATGGTGAACGCTTAGAGCGTTTTAGCGAAGGAGATGCACATGGCACAGCAATATCGAGTTGAACACGACACTATGGGTGAGGTGAAAGTCCCCGCCGATTGTTATTGGGGCGCACAAACCGAGCGTTCGCGGCAGCACTTTCGTATTGGTGCTGAGGCATCTATGCCTGTCGAAGTGATCCACGCTTTTGGCTATTTAAAGAAAGCCGCAGCCATTACCAATCAACAGCTTGGCGTCTTGCTCCAAGATAAAGCTCAACTGATTTCCCAAGTGTGCGATGAGCTGATTGCAGGCGAACTCGATGCGCAATTTCCTTTAGTGATTTGGCAAACGGGCTCGGGCACGCAAACCAATATGAACGTCAATGAGGTGATTGCCTATCGCGGCCATGTGCTCTCGGGTGGGCAACTTATCGATGCGGTTAAATGCTTGCACCCCAATGATGATGTTAACTGCTCGCAATCCTCCAACGATACCTTTCCCACCGCCATGCACATTGCCGCCTATCGCCAAGCCGTTGAGCTCGTTTTGCCCTGCATGAGGTTATTGCAGCAGAGTTTACAGAAGAAGGTCGAGGAGTTTGCGCAAATCGTTAAAATCGGTCGCACGCATTTTATGGATGCAACACCGTTAACCTTAGGCCAAGAGTTTTCGGGTTACGCCGCGCAGTTAAGTCATGCCATCGAAGGCATTGAGCACAGTCTCAAGCGTGTAGCCGAGTTAGCTTTAGGTGCGACCGCCGTGGGCACTGGGCTGAATACACACAAGGATTACGCCGTTAAGGTGGCGGACAATATCGCAAAACTCACGGGCTTGCCCTTTGTGACGGCGCCGAATAAGTTTGCTGCCCTTGCTGCCCACGATGAATTAGTCTCCCTGTCGGCGGCCTATAAAGTGGCGGCGGTTAGTTTAATGAAGATCGCAAATGATATTAGGATGTTAGGTTCTGGCCCGCGCTGTGGCATTGGTGAGTTATTACTGCCTGAAAATGAACCCGGTTCGTCGATCATGCCGGGAAAAGTGAACCCGACTCAGGTCGAGGCTATGACTATGGTGTGCGCGCAAATCATGGGTAATGATGTTGCCGTTGGGATTGGCGGCAGCAATGGTCAGTTTGAGCTCAATGTGTTTAAGCCGATGATTATTGCCAATGTGCTGCAATCGGGGCGCTTATTGGGGGATGCTTGCCAATCGTTTAATGATCATTGCGTGGTCGGCATAGTGGCGAACGAGCCACAAATCGCGCTGCATGTGGAGAACTCACTCATGTTAGTGACGGCGCTTAATCAACATATCGGTTATGAAAAGGCCGCTAAGATAGCCAAAAAAGCCCATAGCGAGCATAAGACACTGCGCCAAGCGGCATTAGAACTTGAGTTTGTCACGGCAGAAGAATTCGAGCTTTGGGTCGATGCCAATAAGATGTTGGGACCCGATGCTTAATGCTTAATTCATAACGTCTCATCCTAGCTGCTGATAAATCAGCGAAATTGAGGCTGGCAATGAATCAAGATAGTGATCCAAGATAATGAAAAGAAACAGTGTGATGAGATAGTGAGGCCAAACAGTGGAGTAAGGATGGTGAAGCATTCGCAGTGTTAATGTTTACGGTGCATCGAATGATAAAAAACAAAAAGCGAACCAGAGGTTCGCTTTTTGAGTCATAGCCTGTCCTCTATCAGAACAGCTTAGTCTTGGGAGTCAGCATCTACCACTTCAGCCCACAGATCGTGTTCATCTGAATGGGTGATGCGGGCACGAACCAACATACCGGGTTCCAGCTCAGTTTCACCATTGATAAACACCATGCCGTCGATTTCAGGTGCATCGGCGAAGCTGCGGCCAATGGCGCCTTCTTCGTCGACATCGTCAATCAGAATATCTAAAGTACGGCCAACGAAACGGGCTAAACGCTCGGCGCTGATCTCGGCTTGGAGTTCCATAAATCTGTGGTATCTGTCTTCTTTAACTTCTTCGCTGATAAGCTCGGCGATAGTGTTGGCGACAGCGCCATCGACTTCAGAATACTTAAAGCAACCTACGCGATCAAGACATGCTTCTTTTAAGAAATCGAGCAGGATTTGGAAATCCTCTTCGGTTTCACCAGGGAAGCCGACGATGAAGGTTGAGCGGATCACTAGATCGGGACAAATTTCACGCCAGCGTTGAATCGCTTCTAACTGACGGTCAACACGGCCTGGACGCTTCATCATCTTGAGAATGCGCGGGCTAGCATGCTGCATTGGAATATCTAAATACGGCAGGATTAAACCTTCCGCCATTAGCGGGATCAAATCGTCAACCCATGGGTAGGGATAGATGTAATGCAGACGCACCCAAGCGCCCATTTTACCCAGTTGGCGCGCTAGGCTAGTAATGTCTTGCTTGACTGGCATACCGTTCCAAAAATCGGTACGACCGCCTTTGTCTTTGCCGTAGGCCGAGGTGTCTTGGCTCACAACTAAAATTTCTTGTACGCCTGATTCCACTAAACGCTTAGCTTCATCTAAGATGCTGCCCGCTGGGCGGCTGTCGAGATCGCCACGTAGCGAAGGGATGATGCAGAAAGTACAACGGTTGTCGCAACCTTCTGAAATCTTTAAATAAGCGTAATGCTTAGGCGTTAACTTAACCCCAGTTTGTGGGATTAACGAGGTGAAAGGGTTGTGCTCTGGCTTAGGCACGTACTTGTGAACATGCTTTAACACGGCTTCGTAGCTGTGTGGGCCAGTGATTTCTAACACATCTGGGTGCACTTCACGGATTTGGTTTTCTTTGGCGCCAAGGCAGCCAGTGACGATCACTTTGCCGTTTTCTTCTAAGGCTTCACGCACAGCATCTAGAGACTCTTCCACCGCAGCATCGATAAAGCCGCAGGTATTGACGATAACTAAGTCGGCATTGTCGTAGCTGTTAGTGACTTCGTAGCCGTCGATGCGTAACTGAGTCAGAATACGCTCTGAATCCACGAGGTTTTTTGGGCAGCCCAAAGACACGAAACCGATGCGATTCCCAGTGGTAACAGTATTAGTGCTTGCTGCTTCTAATGTTTTTACTGGGATATCAAGCGTGGTCGTTTGCTTGGGTTTAAAAGTTTCAACTGTCATGGTTTCTCGCTGAGGTATAAGCCGCCTTAAAAAAGATGGCGGATTATACCTGAAGTGATTAAAAGGTACAGTAGCTTTGGCTGAAAAGTGTACAACTGGGGCGCTGAATATGCCAGTTAACCCTAAGGCCTATTTTGGGTGTGGATATAGGAAGATAGGCCAAAGATCCAAGGTCGAACTTATCTGGATAAAAAGCGCTAAAAAATTTTCAGAAAAATTAACCCTTTTTAAAATTGGCCACGTTTATAGGGGCAAGAGACAATTTCTTGATGCTGTTACATATTGGCACAAGTATTGGCACTTTTTACTGATAGCCTAAGCGCTAAATAAGCGACACAGTCGTTTTAGCCGTCTCGTTTTGAATATGCGTTCTATTTGAAGTGGTTTAGGTATAAGCACATTATTTTGGAGTAAGTTATGAAAAATTCTCTTTTAGCGGTATTGGTGGCGGGTGGTCTTTTTTCTAGCGCGTTTATGGCGCCAGCGGTACTCGCCGCTGAGGTCGATTTCCCGCATATTGAAACCATGGGTGTGAGCCAAATCCAAGTCGAGCCCGATATGGCGGATGTGAATGTGGAAGTGGCCGTGACCGAAAAAACCGCTAAAGCCGCCAAAGATAATTCCGATGCCGCCGTGGCTAAGTTTATCGCCCGTCTCACCGCAGCGGGTGTGACTAAAGATCAGATCCAGAGCGCGAATTTAAATCTTCAACCGCAATACGTCTATGTGCAGGATAAAGCGCCAGAGCTGACGGGTTATACTGCCAGTCGCCAAATTACTGTGACGGTAACAGACTTAAGCCGCTTGAACGCTATTTTAGATTCAGCCTTAGAAGAGGGCATGAATCGGGTGAATAACATCGCCCTTAAGTCGAGTAAAGAAGCTGAATACGTCGCTAAGGCACGTCAAGCTGCGATTGTGGATGCCAAACAAAAAGCCGAATCTTTGGCTAAAGGCTTTGGTGAAAATCTCGGTAAGATCTGGCAGATCCGTTATTACGATCAACGCCCTGTGCAACCTGTCATGTTACGCATGAGCGCTAAAGCCGATGCCATGGGCGCCGCCGAGAGTTATCAATATGGTCAAGTGAGCATAGAAGATAGAGTTGAAGTGATTTATAAACTGAAGTAAATCAGTCAGAGGCATATGGTGATGGATGAAGCTCCTATTGGGATTCATCCATTTTTTTATGCCGTTTACAATCGTTTTATATTTTTGGAAATAGCATTCTTCACTCTATATGTGATGGATTTTATTAGGATGATGAACAGTAAAAACTGGCAAATTTAAGTATTTATCCTCACACTAGTAAGGTTAATGTTTAGGAGGCCGTTTATGGATTTTCCCGCTCGAATAAAGCAACAAACTTGCATGGATTGCTTAAGTGGTAAGTCATTAGGATTTGAAATTCGAATGGCATTTCAACCTATTATCCATTGGCCTAGTCGTGAGATTAGCGGTTATGAAGCTCTGGTTAGAGGCCCTGATGGTGAAGGGGCTGCGTGGGTGTTTGAGCGGATTAATGAAAATAATAAATACTATTTTGATCAGGCTTGCCGTGTTAAAGCGATAGAAACTGCTTCAAAGCTGGGACTCGATAAGATGCTCAGTATCAACTTTTTACCTAATGCCGTATATAACCCTGAGACCTGTATCCGCGCGACGATTGAAGCCGCCGACATGTATGGGTTTGATATTCACAACATCATGTTCGAAGTGACAGAGGGCGAGCAAATTGTTGATCGGGCAAAATTAGTCCGTATCTTCGAGAGCTATGCTAAGCGTGGTTTTATCACGGCAATCGATGATTTTGGCAGTGGTTTTGCTGATTTAAGCTGGCTCGAAGCCCTACGCCCTCAAGTATTAAAACTTGATATGACCTTGATCCGTGATATCGATCTCGATAGAGAAAAGCAGTTAGCCGTGGATGAAATACTGCGTATTTGTTTAGAGCTTAATACAAGAGTTTTGGCCGAAGGCATTGAGACTGAAGCCGAACTTAATTATCTCGCTGGAATAGGGATTGAGTATTTTCAGGGGTATTATTTTGCCAAACCACAACTCGAATATTTGAGTTCCTATGAAGAGCTGAGCTTTCACGCCCCAACGTAAATGGTTAGGTGGATTGATATCGTTGCACGATTAGAGTGATAACACGTGCAGAGACACGATGGATAATTCTTTGTTTCTGATATCGGCTAACTGATATATCATGCGCCACCTAAAATTGCCCTTGTTACCTATTCGCTACTATGTCTTCCAACGCGCTCTATACCGATTTATCCGGTTATTACGATTTAATGTGTTCCGATATCAACTACCAGCAACAGAGCGCGAGTATCCATCGTCTGCATCAGTTCCTCGGCAATAATGGTAAGCAGCATCTTGATTTAGCCTGTGGCACTGGTCCACATGTGCGGCATTTTATCGACCTTGGTTATCAGTGCAGTGGCCTTGATATTAATCAGCCTATGCTAGACATGGCCATGCGTCGTTGTCCTGAAGCTCAGTTTAACCTCCAAGATATGACGGCTTTTTATTTAGAAGAGCGCGTCGATTTGATTACCTGTTTTTTATACTCCATCCATTACAGTGCTTGCATCGAACGCCTTAAAAGCTGTATTGCCAGTGTGCATAGCGCACTTAATGATGGTGGGCTGTTTTGTTTTAATACTGTCGATAAGCACAGAATCGATAACACAAGTTCGGTTAAGCATTTTGCCGAGTTTGATGGTAGCCATTTCGCATTCGAATCCGGCTGGCATTACAGTGGGCAAGGTGAGAAACAGTCATTAAAGTTGAGTATTGCCAAAAGCAGTCAGCCGTTTGCTGAGGTCTCGCCTTTACCTGTCTCTGATATGAAAGGCTTAGGCTCGCTGGAAGCTGGGTTACACGCCGCAGGTTTGCAAGAAGTGGGCTTACAAGAAGTCCACAGTATTGAGCAATGGCAAGACCAACATGCTATGGTCGCTACCAGCTTCACTGAGCTGCAGGAATTATTAGCGCCCTATTTTGAAGTGCATGTTTTCGAACACGATTATGAAAGAATTGTCCCGTGGGATTTAGCATCAGGTAACGCGCTGTTTGTTTGCGTGAAGATTTGACCTTCTGTTGAAGTTTGGTAACAGAAGGTCTGCTCATAATGTCAGTGTGACTTGTTAAATCTCGCTTCTCTTTCTGTCTGTTTTTATTTAAAGCCAAATTAAAGTTGTGGGCTTCACTCCTGATTTTTCATCAAGAGTTGACCAAAGGGGAAAGTACCAGTTCCCCTTTTGGATATTCCTTGCCAAATAACGTCCATATTTAACAATTAGTTCGTTATCCATAACTCTTTTTCATAACGCTGCGGCACATTATTTCCGTTAAAGCTTGCTTTAATAAACTTGCTTTAATAAATAAGTCGCACAATATAAATGATAATGTAATTAATTAAATGTAATAATTTTGTGTGTTTATTTTGTTACCTATGAAATAGTTACAATTCCACAGGCAATAAATACATTAAGACAGAATTAGCACGGCTTTAGTGTAAGTATGAAAAAAGTTTCATGTGTTTTATAAAAATAGTTAACTCGAATTTAAAATATTAAAATAAATCTATGGTGTTGATAAGTATGGTTATTATTTTCATTGTGTATTGATCTGAGTGTGTTTTTGCGAGGTTGGCATTATTTTTGTAATGTCCTTAGTGTATTTAAATAATTAACTAGGAGTACTTTATGAAAAATCCCATTCTTACTTTAGCTGCCATTATTTCTTTAGCCTCTTTTAGTGCATATTCTCATGCAGATAACATGAGTAACAGTGATGCCGCAGAAAACGGAATCTATGTCGGCGCTAACTACGGTTATTTAAAAGTCGATGGCGATGATGATTTTGATGATAATAGTGATGTAATGCAGGGCCTTGTTGGTTATAAGTTTAATAAATACCTTGCTCTTGAAGGTAGTTACATTAACTTTGGTGATTATGGTAATGGTTTAGCAAATGCCGAAACCGATGGTTATACGGCAGCCCTTAAAGTCATGCTTCCCATTGCAGACCGAGTAGAGCTATATGCTAAAGGTGGTCAGTTATGGTATTCGACAGATTATGACGTCGTCGGTTTTTCTGGCAATGACGATGGTGAAGGTGTATTCGCCGGCGCCGGTGTGGCATTTAAAGTCACAGATCGATTTTTAATTAATGCTGAGTACACTTGGTATGATGCAGATATTAATGTCGATAGCGTCGCCAATGGCGGAAAAACAGATACAGACTTTAATCAAGCCAGTATCGGTGTTGAATATCGCTTCTAATTAGTAATTTATAATATTTATAATTCAAGTAATAATTATTAAGGCGTGACACTTTGAGTGTCACGCCTTTTTTACTTTGATTTTATTTTTATTGTAAAATTTATTTGGTTTCACTTATTTTAAATAAAGATAAAAGGCGTGGGGTTTCCCCCTTGGATGCTCTATGACCGAACTCATGCATTTTTTATTAAACTATTCGCCTGCGGCAACTCCGAGGGGACTTCTGTCGTCGCGGTGTTGGCCGTAATCGGATGTCCCATCTTTGTTTCTTTGTCTGTTATTGCGGCCTTACGGCCGAGGTGAATCAAAGTCGTGGGGTTTCACCCCACACCCGACCAAAAGGGGAAAAGCGCCTGTTCCCCTTTTGGAAATCCCCCGGCGTCCCTAGCGAAGTTACATGCATTGATTAGTGGCTTCGTGCTTATTCGAAAATAGCTAACGCTTCCGATGGGGCGTCCCTTCCCCCCGAAAGCTACGCAGACGTCCTGTCTGCATCACGCGCTATCCTTTTAATAAAGAGTCTTCAACGCTCTTCAGCAACTTCGCAGGGGAAGGTGAACTTCTGTGAACTCGACGCTGGCTGTTTGTTTCAAAATAGTTGCGTCCTATCTTTTGGTTAATTCGTTTTTGTTTGTGTATTTTTTTCTTCCACCATTCTTTGAAATGCTCGAAGCGTTAGGTGTGTTTGAGAGTTAGAAGCTATAGCTCCGAGTGCATGTGCAAGTTCTTCTTGGTTATCGCTAATATAATGGCTTTTATCAATCACGACTGAAATCGGATAGCCATCATTCGAACGCTGTATTTTTATTAATCTTCTAGTGATACCGGTTTCATTATGTTTAATACATATATAGCTGTAACCCGTTTTTTTTCTAGGTTCAAATAAACTAGCTAGTCTCATTTGAGTTGCTAAAATATTTGTATCATCCTCATATTCAATTTCTTCTGTGAAGTTAATGTTTAACTCCAGAAAGCTAGCAAGGGAAGACCTGAAAGCATCAATTACCTGCTCTATTTCAGAGTTGTTTTTAATAACCAAGTTTGCTGATTCTTTTCCTTGGTTTAATAAGTTTTCAAAGTTAAAAGGCATTTTTACTCCTTATACTCTAGTTATTTCGCATACAATTGGCAGATGGTCTATAAAGTGACTGTTATCTTCATAGTTTTCAAGTATTGCCTCTGGCGTTATTACTTGGGTTCTAAACTCATTAAGGTGCCAATAACTATTGTTAATAAAACTTCCTGAAACAATTATTTGGTCATATGAATGCCATATTTCGCCCATAAACTGTTTGTATTTATGACTACCTGAGCGATATGTGGTTGCAATACCTGCATGACTATACCTATTGTCAGATACAATACTTCGCCAAAATGGGTTGTAAAAATACTCTGTAGGATATTTTTTTACTGCATCATGGCAACGACTTGCTTTTAAGCATTTATTAAGACTTTTATCGTAAGGATTGTCATTAAAATCTCCCATTATAATGACATCGTGACCATTTTCTATTAGATCTAATGCTGAGTTGTAAACGATATTTGCAGCAGCAACTCGTTTATCTTCACTGTTGCCATTTAACCTGCTTGCCCAATGACACAAGTATATATAAATTATTTTTGAGTCATCTAGGTTTTCAACTTCCACTAATTGTGATGCTTTAACCGTATTGCCTGTTAAAAATTTAGAAAGACTTTTTATATGGCTAACTTTTATTTTTGATTTTTTATATATGATGGCTACGTCAAATCTAGTTTTTCCGACGTTATGAGTTAGATTTAATGTTGAGAAGTCTTCTAATTTTAAATTATCAGAAAAATATCTAACATCCTCGGAAGATACTTCGCAAAGCGCCAAGAAATCACATGAGTGATCTTGGAGTAAAGTTTTAATATGTGTGCATAAAACCGGATAAGTTACAGTGTTAGCTTTACTCTTTGCTTGCGGTGCAGATGGTGATAATGCGATATTCCACCAACCAAACCTTAGATTATAAAGCAGCATCTATATCTACCTATTGAAAGTTTTGCACTGTATTTCTTAAAGAAATAATAGTAACTAGATTCTGTTTTCAACAAAATAGCACTCTTTATATAATTTTTTCAATAGATTGTAAGATTTATCGAAACAACCATCGTTAAATTTTCAAAAAAGATGGTTGGTATAACTCTGTTTAGAAGGTTTTAACGAGCCACCCATTGTTAAATTTGCAGAGTGTATGCTTGTAAAAAGGCATACAGATTACTAGATGGGTTGGCGGGATTAAGCATTGGCATGTAAGTGACCGTTGACGGCATGGATGCCGTCGTCGAGCCCTCATGGATGAGTTCATGGCGTGTCACTGGAATGACAGTGCTTAATTATCAGCGGTGTATTGGTTAAGTTTGTGAATGACTTAAACAAAAAGGCGCCTAAGCGCCTTTTCTACTATTCAGCTATGGGTAAACCACCCAAAACCTCAGATTTGCTTACAACTCACTATTACACAATCAGATCATACTCATCTTTGAGGATCTTAATGATATCTGCCTTAGGATTCGCTGGCAGCGGAATCGCCGCGCCAGTCACCTTCTCGGCAACGCCGGTGTAAGTGCGTGACACTTGCATCATGGCCTCAAGTGGCAGGTCATTGTCGCGGGCGAGGGCTTCACGCTCTGGCATTCTGTCTTTGTTGAGCAGCACATCAGGATCTGGGAAATGATTCAGCAGGAATTGGCGGAAACCCTCTTTGGAGTTTTCCAAAATCTTGCCATCGCGGTAGGCTGCGCCGTCCCAAATACGTGATGAGTCTGGAGTGCCGACTTCATCCATGTAAATTAGTTTTGAATTGCCGTCTTTGTCGGTGACATAACCGAACTCAAACTTAGTGTCGACAAACACTTGATCAATGTCGGTCAGTGCTTTTGATATCACTTTAAAGCCATCTTTTAACAGCTTCTCGTACAGGTCGATATCTTCTAACTTTTCAAAGCCAAAGGCTTGGTAGTTGGCTTCGATATCGCTGCGGCTGATGTTCACGTCATCTTGGGCTGGCACGCCTGGGATGCCGGTTAAAATACCCTTAGTCGATGGGGTGATTAACAGATCAGGGAGCTTTTGATCTTTCTCTAAGCCTTCTGGCAGTGTGATACCACAGAATACTCGCTCGCCCTTAGAGTAAGCGCGCCACATTGAGCCTGTGATGTACTGGCGGCAAATGGCTTCGACTTTAATGGGGCGGGCTTTCTGGACTATCCATACGAACGGGTGCGGGATATCCAAAATATGGCTGTCGGCTAGGCCGTTTTCGGCGAACAGTTTAAACCAGTGGTTAGAAATCGCGTTTAATGCCGCGCCTTTACCGGGAATGCCTTTGAGGCCACCTTCACCGTGGAAGATACAGTCGAAGGCCGAGATACGGTCGCTGATCACCATGATGGCGAGCGGGGTATCTTCGGGGACGTTATAGCCCTTGGTTTTGATTAAACGGCGGCTGTCGGCATCGGTTAGCCAGTAAACGCTGCGAACCTTGCCGCTGTGGACTGGGCTGTCGGTGCGGATTGGCAAATCGTTATTCACGGCTAATACGGAATCAGCAAGACTCATGACGAGTATTCCTTAGGATAGAGAGTGTAGGGATAAGGTTTTTATAAGTGTCGGTTTGCAGATGGACTATGGCGTTAGCAACAGCCAGATTCATTGCAACCGCTTTATTATTCGCGCTTGGCTTAGGGCGTAAAGCGTTCAGCCAGTTTGCGGGATTTGATGTTAAATCTTGAACAGCAAAAGGGGTATTTTCGGGCGGTGTTTGAATTGTGTTGGGTGGAGATAATGCAAGGGATGGAACAAACGCAGGGCAAGGTTGGCACCACAGTGAAAGTGGTCTGCGAAAGCGGGCTGGGCCCGTGCCATTTTGCTCGAAAATGCTAACCATTAATCCGAGAGAACCTTGTTCTAGACTGCCGCGAAAAAGTGGCGACATTCTACCTTTTTTGACAAAATTTGCCACGGCTATTTGCATCGCTCTTTGCACAGATCTTTACATAGCTCTTTACACTGCTCTTTATATAGTTCTGTGGCTTGAATCTAGCGGGCATAAGGATTTGCAAGGGAATCACGCGCTAACACTCAGTGCTGAGCATGATGGAGGGCTGGTGTTCTGCGGACGAGCTAATGTTGAAGGGCTGTATTTTAGCGCGCTGATGTGCGAGCTTATGACGTAGCTGCAGCCGACAAGACCATCAAGCCAAATATCCAATGGAGGGAATATGAGCACAAGTCAGCATGTACATAATGATAATCAACGAGAGCTAGTATTAGAGCGGATTATCGATGCGCCGCCAGAAAAACTGTTCCGCGCGTGGACCGAGCCAGAACTCCTCAAAATTTGGTTTACGCCAAGGCCGTGGACTGTGGCTAGCGCGAGCTTAGATGTGCGTGCCGGTGGTTCAAATGTGATCGTGATGCGTAGCCCTGAGGGACAGGATTTCCCGAATCGTGGCGTGTATCTTGAGGTGGTTGAGAATGAGCGCATCGTATTTACTGATGCCTTTACTGAGGCTTGGGTGCCGTCCGATAAAGCTTTTATGACGGCTACTATTACGTTTGAACCTATAGATGGCAAGACCAAGTACACTGCGCGGGTGCTGCATTGGAATAGTGAAGATAGGCAGAATCATGAGGATATGGGGTTTTATCAGGGTTGGTCTAAGGCGACCGACCAGCTTGAGGAACTCGTCGCGAGCATTTAGCCGGTGAGTCTCAAGCCTCGTATCAGAGAGTAAACAATAAGCAGTATCTAGCCCAATTGCCCTGCATATTTTATTGCTGGGGATTGGGCAGGATTAGAGGTGTTATGTCGTCACAGAAAGAAGTGCCTGTACTTAAACAATCAGTGCTTGCGCCATCGCAACTAGCGCAAAGCGCGGCTTTGCAAGGCAATAGTTTTTTATCAAAACAGTTCAATGGCTTGTCGGAATTAGCCCAAGATCTACAGGGCATCGAGTTTGAGGATTGTTGCTTTCAAGATTGCCATTTTAGCGAGAGCACTTTCCGTAAATGCAAGTTTATCGATTGCCGCTTTGTGCGTTGCAATTTAAGTTTAGTGAAAGTGCCCCAGTGTCAGTTCAGCGGGGTGGAGTTTGAAGAATGTAAGTTAGTCGGTATCGATTGGACCCGCGCCGCGTGGTCACGTTTATCCTTTGCCGCGCCCTTTTCCTTTAAGCAATGCATTCTAAATGATTGCTCATTTTTAGGTTTGTCCCTCGATGAAATTATCATCGAAGAGTGTAAGGCCCACGATGTCGATTTTCGCGAGGGCAGTTTTAATCAAGCCAATTTCACCTACACGGATTTTAGTCATAGTCTGTTTGGTCGAACTCAATTATTGGAGGCGGATTTCAGCGAGGCATCCAATTACGATATCGACATTTTTAACAATAAAATCAAAGGCGCTAAGTTTAGCCGCGACGAAGCGATTCGGCTGCTCAACTGCCTCGATATAGAATTAATGGATTAATGCGATTGTAATCAGTTTGCGCCCGCTAGTGAGATGTTCTTATCCTGCTAGGGTTATCGTAATTGACTGTAATGTCAGTTTTCTTCTAAGCCGCCAGTGTCCAAACTGGCGGCTTTTTTCTGTCTTCTCCGTCGATGTAAAGCCTGTTCCCAATAAGCCTGTTGATCTTATTCACGTATTTCAAGGTCAGTCTTAGGTTTTAGTTGCGGTAGATCACACCGAGCTTCCCCATGTGGTTTACCACAATACCCACCTACCTGTTTCGGGATAACAATCTCTATGGATGAGCAGTGTATTCAGCGTATGCCGTGTATTTTGAAGATATGGTGGCGCTGTTTTAACGCTTTATAACTAAAAAAGTAATCAAATCAGTGAGCAAACCTCTGCTCGATGGCGTCCAATGTGGCGACTGGCGGGTGGGATGAGCGTGATGGAGGTAACCATGATTGAGCTTAATAGGCGAACCTTTTTAAAGGGAGCAGGAGCGAGCAGCGCCACGTGTGCGTTGGCCAGTCTGCTGCCGGGCAGCTTAGCGGCATTAGAGAATAAGCAGCTAAAGGGCATGGGCAAAGACATTGCCAGTATTTGTGAAATGTGTTCGACTCGCTGCCCGATTTCGGCGCGGGTGATTGAGGGCAAAAACGTCTTCATTAGTGGCAACAAGGCCGCTAAATCCTTTGGCGGTAAAGTGTGTGCCCGAGGCGGCGCAGGCCATAGCTTACTGTACGATCCACAGCGTATCGTTAAACCGTTAAAGCGGGTCGGTGAGCGCGGCGAAGGCAAATGGGCCGAGATCAGTTGGGATGAAGCTTATAAATTAATCGCTGAAAACCTCAATAAAATCAAAAAAGAACATGGCCCAGAGGCCGTGGCATTCTCGTCAAAATCGGGCTCACAAGAAAAGCATTTGTTTCACCTTGCGACCGCCTTTGGTAGTCCAAATACTTTTACCCACGCGTCGACTTGCCCCGGCGGTTATGAAATTGCCGCTAAGGCTATTTTTGGCACTAAGGTCAAACGAGATTTAAGTAACTCTAAATACATCATTAACTTCGGCCATAACCTGTACGAAGGCATCAATATGTCCGAAACCCGCGGCATGATGGCGGCGCAAATGGACAAAGGTGCCAAGCTGGTGGTGTTCGAGCCAAGATTCTCCGTCGTGGCCGATAAAGCCGATGAGTGGTATGCCATTCGCCCCGGAACCGACGTGGCCGTCGCCTTGGCGTTATGCCATGTATTGATTGAAGATAATCTTTACGACAAGGCATTTGTCGCGCGCTATGTGGAAGGCTTCGAAGCCTTTGCCGCCGAAGTGAAAGCTTATACCCCTGAATGGGCCGAAACCATTTCCGATGTACCTGCCAAAGACATTCGCCGCATCGCCCACGAATATGCCGCTAAAGCGCCCCATGCCGTGGTCGATTTTGGTCACAGAGCCACCTTTACCACCGAAGAGTTTGAGATGCGCCGCGCCCTGTACGCCGCCAACGTCTTGATTGGTAATATTGAGCGTAAGGGCGGGATTTATATCGGCCAGAAACCCGGTGATTACAACAAGCTTGCCGGTGAAGCGGTTGCGCCAGTATTGGCAAAACCTGGCGTGAAAGACATGCCAAAACCAGCAGCGAAACGTATCGATCAGGTGGAAGAGCAGTACGCCATGATGTGGACATCGGGCGGCGTTTACCAAACCATTCTCGATGCCACATTAAGCGCTGTTCCTTACCAGTTACACGGTTGGGTGATGTCACGCACTAACCCAATGCAAACCATGACAGACAGAGCACGCGTTGTTGAAGCGATGAAAAAGCTCGACTTTATCGCCGTGTGTGATGTGTATATCAGCGAAACCGCCGCCTATGCGGACGTGATTTTACCTGAATCGACTTATCTTGAACGTGATGAAGAAATTGCTGATAAGTCAGGTAAAAATCCGGCCTATTATGTGCGCCAACGGGTCGTTGAAACCTTAGGTGATACTAAGCCTTCTTGGCAGATCTTTAAGGATGTGGGTGTGGCTATGGGCCTTGGCGAGTTCTATCCATGGGAAAACATGGAAACCCTGCAAATGCTGCAGGTGAACCGCGACACTGACCTGCTGCGCCGGATCAAAGACGAAGGTTTCGTGAGCTTCGGTAAGCCAATTATGTTGTGCGAGCCTAAGATGGTTGCCGAGTTTATTAAGGCATACCCCAATGCGCGACCTGCCGATGAAGACGGCACTTACGCCAGTGCACTGACCTTTAAAACCCCGAGTGGCAAAATTGAACTTACTTCCGCGAAAGTCGAAGCCATGGCACCGGGCCGTGGGGTGATCAAGTTCCGCGAAGTGAATCTTAAAAAAGCAGATGAGCTGTACTTTATCCAAGGCAAAGTGGCGGTGCACACCAATGGCGCAACCCACAATGTGCCTATGCTCGCTAACCTGATGTCGGATAACGCTGTGTGGGTTCACCCTGTTACTGCGGGTAAGTTAGGGATCAGCAATGGCGACCCAATCCGCCTCACCAGCAGTGTAGGCACCGAAGAAGGCCATGCCTTAGTCACGCCGGGTATTCGCCAAGATACTGTGTTTGCTTACATGGGCTTTGGTTCTAAAAACAAAGAGTTGGTCAGAGCAACGGGCAAAGGTATCCACTGCGGTAACTTACTGCCGCACGTTACTGCTCCTGTGTGTGGCATGACAGTGCACACCACGGGCGTCACGCTGGCAAAGCGCTAATCGGAGGCTTAAATGAATAAACGATATGTAATGGTGCACGACGAGAATAAGTGCATCGGCTGCCAAGCTTGTAACGTGGCGTGTCGCAGTGAAAATGGTGTACCCGAAGGCGTAACTCGTCTGCAAGTGCGTGTGGAAGGCCCCTTTGGTGAGATGCCCAATCTGCATTTCAAATATCACAGGGTATCTTGCCAGCAATGTGAAGATGCACCCTGCGTTAAGGTGTGCCCAACAGGCGCGGCCTATGTGGGTGAAGACGGCATTATCTCTATCCATACCGAGAAGTGTGTCGGCTGTATGTACTGTGTGGCAGCGTGCCCTTATAAAGTGCGCTTTATGAACCCAGAAACCAAGGCGGCGGATAAGTGTAACTTCTGTAAGGATACGCGTTTAGCACGGGGCGAAGAGCCAGCGTGTGTGACTGTGTGTCCAACCGATGCCTTAGTGTTTGGCGATGCCAATGATCCACGCAGTGAAGTGGCCATCATGCTCAACACTAAAATCACTTACCAAGATAAAACCCATTTAGGCACTAAACCTAGGGTATATCGCGTTCCTACCAAAAGAGGGGGGATTTGATTATGAACAATACTTGGGGCGACATGGCGCAATATGATCCTGTCACTTGGCACTGGGTCATCGCCGTTTACCTGTTTATGGCGGGGTTATCCGCGGGCAGTTTATTGATTGGCATTGGTTTACGCTGGGCGAATAAGGAACTCAGCGCGGGAGCTGAAAGCAGCATTCTTAAGGCGGCAGCCATTATTGGGCCTGTAGCAATTAGCTTAGGTCTAGCTTGCTTAGTGTTTGACTTAACCAAACCATTCCACTTTTGGTTGATCTTAATTCACTATAACTTCCAGTCTGTGATGGCAATCGGGGTGCTGGCGCTGCTGGCGTATTCTCCCTTAGCTTTTGCGTACGCCATTATTGTGCTGCGGGATGACTTACCAAAATGGGGTTTGGGTTTCCTAACACCTATCGCTAAGTTACTTATGCCATTTCGAAAGCTGATTGAAGTATTGTTGTTTGTCCTGGCCATTGGCGTAGGGGCTTACACTGGCTTCTTGATTTCGGCGATGAATGCCTATCCTATGCTCAACACTGCGGTACTGCCTGCGCTGTTTTTAGTGTCGGGTTTATCGGCGGGCGCTGCGGCAAATGCGGTACTGGCGTTGCTGATGTTTAAGACTGACAGCCACGACAAAACTTTAGTGAAGATGCACGGTTTAGAATTGCCTGTGATGGCGATTGAAATTCTGTTCCTGTTCATGTTGTTCTGCGCCTTGTACTTCAAGGGCGGCGCGGCGGCTGCGGCCTTAGCATCGTTAACTTCTGGGTTATGGGCAAGCGTGTTCTGGATAGGCGTTGTCGGTATAGGTTTTGGTATTCCATTGCTGTTTATGCTGCTACCCGCCGCGACTCGCCACACTAAGGGCGCGATGATCATGGTGGCTTGTGCGAGCTTAACGGGCGTACTCGCCTTAAGACACTTTATTGTGTACGCAGGGCAAAGCTATTTAAGCTGAGTGTAATCTAGCTTTACATATTGATAGATAAAGAAAAAGCACTGACAATGTCAGTGCTTTTTTATTGTTTGAATCTTGAGAAGGTTTGCCAGTACAAGCAGGACGCTTATTGGGGTAATAACTCAATAACCGACTTCACCGTTAGCACTAAGGCGCTGATACTGCACAGGACTAACGTCGCCATCTTTGTCTTCTCTTTATCGACACGGCCCACTAATCGTCCTGCGACTAAGTAACCTAAAATCACTGAGGGGAGCAGCATCAACGACAGCCACAGATGTTTTAATTCTAATAAGCCAGTGATCGCTAAAATGATCAATGCAATCATGGAGCTAAAAATGAAGAAGGCCGACAGGGCAGCACGAAACTGCGAGGCATCTTTGCCTGCCAATAAAATCGCCATCGGCGGGCCACCAATCGCGGCGATATTGCCGAAGATCCCTGAAACCACGCCCGCACCGAAGAGGGTTTTCTTATTCACTGGCAGGCTGAATTTATACAGGCTGAGGATCACTGCGACAGTCACAATGGCGGCGATGGATAAACCGAGTATAGGTTGAGGCGCAAACAGCAACAGGCTCGCGCCGATAAAACCGCCGGGCACGCGACCTAGGAGCGCATATTGCAAGCCATTGAATTCTAAGTGACCGCGTTCACGCACTAAGGTCAGCAGGGCGATGGAGAAACCCATAGCAATAACAGGCGCAGGTACAAGTTGTGGATCGACGATATACAGCAAAGGACTGGCGACAACCGCAAGTCCAAACCCAATCAGACTTTGGGTTAAGGCGCCCAGAAACACGACCAGCGAGGCTAAGGCGAGTGTCTGTGGATCTATCATAGAAAACATAGGATTTCCTATATCCCAAACCAACTCAAGATGGTGAAATTTAAAGTTTGAAGTCGCTTGGGTATAAACAAAAAGGGATCGTTAACGATCCCTATTGATGAGCACTGTGATATGACTTTGAAAGCGACGAGTCGCTATTCCATGTCTTCCCACTCTATTCCCATTTGATCCATCAACAACTTGGCTTCGGCGGGAATGCTGTCTGGGTTATCTTTTGACAGATCTTCATCGTTGGGCAATGGCTGGCCAGTGTAGGCGTGCAAAAATGCCTCACACAACAGCTCGCTGTTGGTGGCGTGACGCAAATTATTGACCTGACGACGAGTACGTTCGTCCGTGAGGACCTTAAGCACTTTGAGCGGAATAGACACAGTAATTTTTTTTACTTGTTCATTCTTCTTGCCATGTTCAGCATAGGGGCTGATGTATTCCCCATTCCATTCAGTCATTGACTCACCTGTTATAACGCTAAATTCGGGGCAGATTTTAAACCCTTACAAAGAACAGTCAAATTATTGCTACTATTTCTTTGTGATTGCAAACAGATTTCTTTATGTTCAGACGTCTAAACGTCTTCACGCCTATTGACGATGGCGTTGGGCTTAGGTACATTTAGACGTCCAGACATCTCTATCAGTCTACCGAATTTAGGAGTCCACCCATGGCAGAGCGTCAATTAGCCACACTGGCAGTGCGTCAGGGTATCGAAAGCGATACTCAATATGGTGCAGTTGTGCCACCGATTTATTTGTCGACTAATTACGCCTTCGATGGTCATAAAAATCCCCGCGAATTCGATTACAGTCGTTCAGGCAACCCAACGCGCTGCATTTTAGGCGAAGCATTAGCCCAATTAGAAAAGGGCGCCACTGGCATAGTGACGTGCACTGGCATGGCGGCCATCACCTTAGTGACGACTTTGCTCGGCCCCGATGACCTATTAGTTGTGCCCCATGATTGCTATGGTGGTTCCTACCGTTTATTTACCAACTTGGCGAAGAAAGGCCAGTTTAAGCTCATTGTGGTCGACCAAACCGACAGCCAAGCGTTAGCCGCCGCCATTGCGCAGAATCCTAAGATGGTGTGGCTCGAAACCCCATCGAACCCGTTATTGCGTGTGGTAGATATCGAAGCCATTGCTAAGGCGAGCCATGGGGTCGGCGCGCTGGTGGTGGTCGATAACACTTTTTTATCGCCAATATTGCAACAACCCCTATTGTTAGGCGCGGATATCGTTATCCACTCCACCACTAAATATATCAATGGTCATAGCGATGTGGTCGGCGGCGCTGTGGTCGCCAAAGACGCGCAAATCGGTGAAAGCTTACATTGGTGGTCGAACACTCTAGGCTTAACGGGGTCAGCCTTTGACAGTTATCTGACCCTGCGCGGCCTACGTACCTTAGCTGTGCGTATTCGCGAGCATCAAGCCAATGCCCAGCGTATTATTGAGGTATTAACGCAAAGCCCTGTGGTGAGCAAAGTCTATTACCCAGGGCTTGCGGATCACCCTGGTCACGCCATTGCGGCCAAGCAACAACAGGGCTTTGGCGCTATGCTGAGCTTTGAGCTCAAAGGCGGCGAGGCCGAAGTGGTGGCCTTTTTAGGTGCACTCAGCTTATTTAGCGTGGCGGAAAGTTTAGGTGGCGTCGAAAGTTTAGTGGCAGTGCCCGCCACTATGACCCACAGAGCCATGGAGCCGCAGGCGCGCTTCGAGGCTGGTATTAAGGACACCCTATTGCGTCTATCGGTGGGTATTGAAGATGCCGCCGATTTAGTTGCAGATATTCAAGCAGGATTAGCCGCCGTTGCGGCTTGTCAGTAGAGGAATAATAGATGGCACGTTGTCACTTACATAAATTTGGTGGCTCCAGTTTAGCGGATGCCGATTGTTATCGCCGAGTCGCCCATATCCTGTTAACCCACGGTCATAGTGATGATCTTGTGGTGGTCTCTGCGGCGGGTAAAAGCACGAATTTCCTGTATAAATTATTAGCGCTGCGTGATGCGGGTCAGCTATGGCAAGAAGAGTTACAAGTGCTGATCAGCTACCAACAGGGGTTGATTGAGCAGTTGTTGTCGAATGAACAAGCCCGCGATCTGCGTGAGCGTTTGGCCACAGATAAAGCGCAACTCATCAGCTTGTTGGCCTTAGATGAGCGCAATGAATACCAAATCAATCATGTGGTGAGCTTTGGCGAACGTTGGTCGGCACGTTTAATGGCGGCGCTACTGCGCGAATCTGGCGTGGCGGCAAGCCATGTGGATGCCTGTTCAATTTTAGTGGCCGATGAAGCCGCTGTGCCGCAAATTCGGGTACAAGAATCCCGCGCTAAAGTACAAGCCCTATTAGCCGCGCATCCCAATGAACGCTTAGTGATCACAGGTTTTATCTGTGCTAACGAGCGTGGCGATACCCTATTACTTGGCCGTAATGGTTCAGATTTTAGTGCCAGCCTGATTGCGAGTCTCGCCGATATCGAGCGCGTGACCATTTGGACCGATGTGGAAGGGGTGTTCAACGCCGATCCTAATAAAATCAACGATGCCAAGTTACTGAAAAGTATGTCACTTGCCGAAGCCGATCGCCTAGCGCGTTTAGGCTCGCCAGTATTGCATTCGCGCACTTTGCAGCCGTTATTCAATACCGAAGTGAGCTTAGCGGTGCGTTCAAGTTATGCGTCCCACACAGACTTTACCTTAATCGCGCCCCACAGTTCGTCGGCGAGCGCGCCTGTGGTGACTAACCTCAATGCTGTGGTCCTATTCGGCTTTAAACTCACGGGTGAGTTAACCCGTTTATTAGATCTATTGATAGCCGCGGGTTTAACGCCATTGGCCCATTGGACCTCTGCCCATCAAAGGGTTGAACTTGCCTATACCGCTGAAAATCAAAAACAAGTTCAAAGATTACTCGATGCCGAGGCAGAAGCATTAGGGATCAGCGATCAGCAGATCAACACAGATTTTGGTTTAGTCGCATTAGTGAGTGCTGACGCTGAACATTATCGTCGCAGCTTCGCCCGTTTACTAAGCCGTGATGCTAAACCTTTGTTCAGTGGCGATTTAAGTTTAGTGACGTTAGTGCCCCAGTCACAGGTGAATCTGTTAACCCAAAAAGTTCACCGTCGCTGCGCTGGCCCGCGTAAACGCATTGGCGTCCTGCTGCTCGGTGTGGGTAATATCGGTGAGGCTTGGATTGATCTGTTTAAGTCGGTTTCACCATCATTGGACCATGAACTCGAAGCCTGTGTTGAGTTAGTCGGTTTGGTCAGTTCGAGTAAAGCCTTGATTAAATCCACTGGGATTAATCTTGCCGCGTGGCAAACAGAGTTTAATACTGAAGCAACACCTTGGCAGTATGAACATTTATTCGAGCAATTAGAGAAAGTTAACTGCGATGAGCTGGTGGCCTTAGATATCAGTGCCAGCGCCAGTTTGACGCTGCAATATCCAGAACTGTTCGAGCGTGGCATCCATGTGGTGAGCGCGAATAAACTTGCGGGCTCGGGTCCACTGCCTTTCTATCGAGAGTTAAAGCAGCAACTGGGTAACCGTCGTTTGTTTTGGCGCTATAACGCCAGCTGTGGCGCAGGTTTACCTATCCAACATGCGCTAAATGATCTGCGTAACAGCGGTGATAGCGTTGAAGCGGTGGGCGGGATTTTCTCCGGCACCTTGTGTTGGTTGTTTGAGAAATACGATACTAGTAAGCCATTTTCAGAATTAGTGATTGAAGCCAGAGGCTTAGGTATTACTGAACCCGATCCCCGCGACGATCTCTCCGGTCGTGATATGCAGCGTAAACTGCTTATTTTGGCCCGTGAAATTGGCCTTGAAATCGAGCTCGAAGATATTGAGCTGCGCTCACTCGTACCAGCCGCTTTGGCGGATATTCCCTTAGATCAATTTCTCACCCGCATTGCCGAGTTAGATGCCGATCTGCTGCAACAGTATGGTGCGGCGGCGGAGCAAAATAAGGTGCTCAGATATGTGGCATCCTTAGACAATAGCGGCCCAGAGTTCAAGGCAGAAGTGGGTTTACAGTGGATCGATACCCATCACCCTTACGCCAACTTAACCCCTGGTGATAATGTGTTTGTGATCCGCAGTGTCTTCTACCAAGGTAATCCGCTGATCATCCGTGGACCGGGCGCCGGACGCGAAGTGACAGCGGCGGCGGTGCAGTCGGATCTGACCCAGATCTGTCGCGATCTGCTGCAGGAATAACGCGGTATCAAGCTTCTTAAAGGACTCATTCGAGTCCTTTTTTATTGGCTAGAATAAATCTATTGAATTAACCGAGATTAAATGCGGTTTATGGGTATTTTTGGGCTTGACTTACATCTCAGTTTCTCTAGTATATGGACATATAGACGTCCAAACGTCCATTTTAACGAATTCATACTAGCAAAGAGTAGCGCCAAGGGCGGTTGAGGAAATACACATGGCTTTTCATCACGCACAACATTCACAATCGCTAAACCAGAGCTTGTCTGAGCTTAATGGCGATATTAATGTTTCTTTTGAGTTTTTCCCGCCATCGACCCCCGAAATGGAACAGATACTGTGGAACTCTATTCGTCGTTTAGAGCCGCTTAATCCTAAGTTTGTGTCTGTGACTTACGGTGCTAACTCAGGCGTGCGCGACCGCACCCATGGCGTGATTGAACGTATCCAACAGGAAACCGACCTCGTTGCCGCGCCGCACTTAACCTTAGTGGATGCCAGCGATGAAGAGCTGTTAGAACTGGCTAAGCATTATTGGAAATCGGGCATTCGTGACATAGTGGCACTGCGTGGTGATTTGCCCGCAGGCAGCCCCAAGCCAACCCGTTTTGCGGTGGATTTAGTGCGTTTGCTGCGCTCAGTGGCTGACTTTGATATTTCAGTTGCGGCTTATCCAGAAGTGCATCCCGATGCGAGCAATGCACAGGCGGATTTGATCAACCTTAAGCGTAAGATTGATGCGGGTGCCAGCCGTGCTATTACCCAATTTTTCTTCGATGTGGAATCCTACCTGCGTTTTCGTGATCGCTGCGTTGCCGCCGGTATCGACGTTGAAATCGTGCCGGGCATTTTACCTGTGACTAACTTTACCCAGCTAAAACGTTTTGCTGGCATGACCAATGTGTCGTTACCTAATTGGTTACATAAGCAATTCGACGGCCTAGAAAACGATGCGGGTACACGCCAATTGGTGGGGGCAAACGTGGCCATCGACATGGTGAAAGTGCTGTCCCGCGAAGGCGTGAAGGATTTCCATTTCTACACCTTAAATCGCGCCGAATTGACCTACGCGATTTGCCACACTTTAGGCGTGCGTCCTAAATAAAACCTTATAAAATAAGCTAATAAAAACGCCGCAGAGAATGCGGCGTTTTGTTTTGTTTAAATTCTAAATTGAGCTAATAAAGTTGTTAAACGGGCTGCGAGTTGGGCAAGTTCATCGCCAGCGCGTGCAGTTTGTACCGCACTATCTGTCGCATTGGTCGCAATATCATTGATGTTATTAACATTTTTATTAATTTCTGCCGAAACCGCACATTGCTCATTTGCAGCGCTGGCGATCTGGATATTCATCTGGCTAATGGTGGAAACCGCATGGGTAATGGCTTCGAGTGCTTCACCCGCTTGGTGAACTTGGGATACACAGCTTTGGGTGGTACGGGTGCTGGTTTCCATCGCATTGACTGTGGACTTAGCTTTATGCTGAAGCGCTTCGATCATCTGCTGAATTTCCGTTGTAGATGCTTGAGTACGACTCGCCAGAGTGCGTACTTCATCGGCAACGACCGCAAACCCTCGACCTTGTTCTCCCGCCCTTGCGGCTTCAATTGCCGCATTGAGTGCGAGTAAATTAGTTTGGTCGGCAATATTACGGATAACCACAAGCACAGAATCAATTTCAGCGGTATTACGCTCTAATTCATTGATTGCACTCGCTGCTGTGGCTATTTCCTCGGCCAATATGGCGATAGTAGTTACCACTTTTTGTACAACCAATTTGCCTTGTTCGGTTGAGTCATTGGCATGATTGGCGGCATCGGCCGCATCGGTCGCGTTATGGGCAACTTCTTGAACCGTTGCGGCCATTTCATTCATTGCGGTGGCAACTTGCTCAGTTTCGAGGTGCTGACGACTCGCCATCTTCTGGGTTTCCCGCGTAATGCTCGACATTTCTTCAGCAGAGGTGGCGAGCAGGCTTGTTGAGTCGGCGACGTGGGAAACTGTGTTGTGAATTTTTTCTACAAAGCGGTTGAATGCCATCGATAATTCAGCAATTTCATCCTTACCTTTTACCGCGATTCTGCGGGTTAAATCGCCTTCACCTTCAGCGATATCATTCATGGCTTGGGTGGTTTCAGCGATAGGGCGAGTAATCCCTTTGGCAATAAACCAAGCAATGGCGGTTCCAATGACCAGAGCCACTAAACCGATAAGGATCAACTTAAGGCGAATATCCGCTATCGCTTGTTCTGAATGGGTTCTATCCATCGCAATATCGAGTACGCCAAACACGTTTCCTGAGTAATCTTTTATGGCGTTGCGATACAGGGCGTAGGTTTTGTTATTTAAGGAAATAGTGCGTATGACTTCATGGCCTTGCATGACGTTATTGAGTTCATCTGCCGCTTGGGTATCAGGCGTGAATGTAGCGCCAAATAACTTGTAACCTGAATCATCTGGCAAGATGAGGGCAATTTCTGCTTGATAGGCTTGTTTAAAATTATCAAAAAAGGGTTGACCGAAGGACATGCCAAACTCAACTGAGCCCGTGTGTTGTCCGTTGTAAGTCATTGGAACTAAACCACGAATACCTAATCCTTCCACTCCATATTCCAAGCCATAAAGAGGGCGCTTTTGGCTATTTGTTTCAACTATGGTCTTGCGTATGCTGGTGAGATCATCGCCAAATTTTTCGGGACGATGCAAGCGTAGAAAAGAAGTGGCAGGTGGCCTATGAAATTGGAATTGCTGAACCGCAAAATCGCGCTTTAGTTGAGTAAATATAGGTAAGGTACGGGCGGTGAGTTCATCACGTTCACCTGTTGCAAAGGTGCTTTGAACTTCTGGCGTGAGTGAGATGATGGTTGCCATTGCTTCGGCTAATTTGCCCGATGAGGCTATCTCGGCAACAGCGGTTTCATAGATCTTATGGAGTTCTCTTTGCTCGGATTCTGCAACTTGGCGACTGAATTCAGAGAGAACGAGCGGCATGATAAAGCTCATTACTGTTAACAGTAATAGACAGATCCCAATAACGATCCTCGTACTAATTTTTAGATTTATCAAAACAGCCTCCAATTCATGTGCAAATCAACTCAATTTATCCGTTTGATATTATAGAGATACAACTTGATAAGATTTGAGAGGGCGCGAACCTTTTTAAGTTATTTATTCCCTCTTACGCTCGTTTCGTGCCCTTGGACACAGATCTATTTTGGGCCTAAATATTTACTTAGCCTGCTAACTAAGTATAATGCTTAGCACGCTAACTAAGTGGGTGAGCAAGATGCAAAAAGAATTAGAGCGACTAAAAGAGTTATCACTGGCGGAGCATTTAGGCCGTCTGCATCGACTGTGGCGTACCGTGGCCGATGTTGAGCTGGCACCTTTAGGATTAACTCATCCCCGTTGGACTGCCCTTTGGAAACTGCTGCGTTTAGGCGACAGTGTGAGCCAAAAAGTGTTGGCCGATGCCTTAGAAATTGAATTGGCTTCGCTAATGCGCACCTTAGGGCAATTAGAAGAGCAAGGTTTAGTCGAGCGTCATTGTTGTGACAAAGATAAGCGGGCAAGGATTGTGAGTCTGACGCCAGCAGGATTAGATGTTTTAAAGCAAATGGAAGCGCGGATTATTCAAGTGCGCCGTGAGTTATTAGGCGGGATCAGTGCCGAAGAGTTGAGCGAATTTGAACGCATTATTAGCCTGATCAGCGACAACGCAAGCGCCAAATTAACCAAGGTTACAGACACCCTTTTGTGAGAAAGAAGATGACACCGGATCAACAGTTTGCCCGTTTAGTAAAATTTGCCATGTTTGGCTTTGTGATGGTTTTTGGCTATTTCATGCTGGCCGACACTATGATGCCATTGACGCCTCAAGCAATGGCGACCCGTGTAGTGACTAAAGTGACACCGCAGATCAGCGGTAAAATCCAGACCATAGCCGTGACCAATAACCAAACGGTTGCCAAGGGCGATTTGTTGTTTCAAGTCGATCCCGCGCCTTATGAGTTAGCGGTATCGCAAGCTAAATTGGCCTTAGAGCAAGCCCGTCAAGATAATTCTGAGTTAGATGCCTCGCTACTGGCTGCTAAGGCCGAGGTCAATGCCAATAAAACCACCTCACAACAAAAACGCAGCGAGGCTAAACGTCTCGATGCCCTGTATGCCACCCATGGTGTATCGCAGCAGCAAAAGGAGCTAGCCGATAGCGATGCCGCAGCTGCTGAAGCCAATTTGCTTGCCGCCAATGCGCGTTTAGAAAAACTCAAAGTGAGTCGTGGCAGTTATGGCGAAGAGAATCTTAAAGTGCGTCAGGCGCAAAATCATTTAGCCCAAGCCGAGCTTAATCTGTCTTATACCCAAATACGTGCAGATCAAGATGGGATAGTGACTAACTTACAGTTAGAAGTCGGTAGTTTTGCGACCGTGGGGCAACCTCTGTTGGCCGTGGTATCGGATAAAGTGGATATTATTGCCGATTTTCGCGAGAAGAGCCTGCGTGGCGTGAATGCTTCTTCGACCGCTTTGATTGCGTTCGATGGCGAACCTGGGCGTTTATATCGGGCGACGGTGAGCAGTGTCGATGCGGGCGTGAGTGCTGGGCAATTCGATGCCAATGGCCGTTTAGCCGCGCCACAGGAATCGGACCGTTGGGTACGTGATGCCCAAAGATTGAGATTACATCTAGTGTTAGATGGTATGGCAATGAACAGCTTACCTGCGGGTGCGCGCGCGACCGTGCAACTGCTGCCCGAGAATAGTCTGTTTAGCTTGCTCGCTAAGGTGCAAATTAAAGCAATCAGCCTGCTGCACTATATTTACTAGCCTATTTACTAGAATGTTTACTAGCGTATTTGCCAGCATATTTATCGGCATATCCATCAGTACTTATCTGTGTTGACGAGCACGAGTGACTCGCGGTGGTTTGTATTTGCCACGAGTCGCTTGAGTGAACGCTTCAAAGCAACATAAGTGTGAACGCAGCATAAGCCAGCTAAACATCCTCATTTAATGTATCGATAGAACAAGGCGACGAGCATGTTACTACGCCATAGCCCATTGACGGCCAACGATTTACGCCAGTGTTTACGGATTGCGACTGGCGCGACCTTAGGTTTTACCCTGTGTAAAATTTTTGGTTGGAGCAATGGAGTCTTTTTCACTGTGACACCTATGCTACTACTCGGATTAGTGCCAGTGATGAATGGTCATGCTATGCGCCAATTATTGGCTTCATCTGCCATGGCTGGGTTAGAGGTTGGGTTACTCGGCGGTTTCTTTGGCAGCCATCCCGGCATGATGACTCCCATCGTTTTCCTATTATTTTTATACCGCTTTGCGGCCATGTCCCGCGGCAGTTTGTTTCTCTTTGGTGCCAACGGTGTGCTGAGTCTCAGTATCATGCTGCACTTTGCAAGCTATCCCGGCGTTGACTTAAACGACTTAGTTTTCAGTAATTTTTGGGCGACAGCACTTTCAGTAGTTATCGCCTACGCTATGACGGCACTCTGGCCCGATGTGGAACCAAGAGTGGCTTACAAACCAGGGCCTAAGGCGTCGCATCGAATGCGCCACGAAGCCTTGCTTGGCGCGACCATAGCGACGGCATCGTTTCTGGTGTTCCAAATATTTGATCTGCGGGATTCGATGTCGGCTCAAGCGACCACTCTTTTACTATTGTTTCCCATGCATTGGAATGGTGCACTCGACTATGCCCGTAAGCGCGCCATAGGCACCCTGTTGGGGGTGTCGTTTGGGATACTCGTGCAGTTGCTGCTCTATGATTGGTCAGGGCTATTGATGTTAGTTGCCCCCTTGTTATGGATCGGACTGATGATTTTTAGCCAAGCCCATGTGCGCGAGGCGAATGGCTCTGGCGTGGGTTTTGGTGCTATGACCACGTTAGGGATTTTGTTTGGGCAGTATTTGACCCCAGGTAACGACTTAATCTTCAGTGCCTTATACCGAGTGAGCAGTATTTTAATCGCTATCGTTGGCACGTTACTTTTATGCTATTTGATACATAAGTTATTGAATCGTTTCGAATCGACGCGATTTGGTTATTGAGCAGGCCATTAAGTCTTGAAGGCTTGCAGCTTAACCTTGTACAGAGTAAGGTAAATTTATCCCGTTTGAATTGAACAATAAGTGACTCTTAATGAATGTTAAGGCTCATTTATTGGCTGTTTTAAAAATGAGCGGCTGATTTTAAAATGGGTTTAGTGTGTGAGCACAAACATAAATAACAATAACCCCTATGCTTTAGAGCTTAATTCTCTTCAAGGATAGAACATGAAGATTAAAACATTAGTCATAGGCTTAATGCTATGTAGCGGCTATGCCGCTGCCGCCGAGCCTTCTGACAAACAATCGATGAACGTTATGCCACAAGCTGCACAGCTATGTGTGTCTTGCCATGGGGCAGCGGGTGAGGGTATTGAACCACTCGGCCCTCGATTAGCGGGATTATCTAAAGAATATATCTCGACACAATTGCAGCATTTCCAAGCGGGCGTTCGCCAAAACGCGACTATGATGCCGATGGCAATGACGCTCCAAGGTGACGGTATTGAGCAAGTGTCGAGCTATTTTTCAGCTAAGCCTGCCAATGACGTCAAGCCTGTTATCCGCGGTGAACAAGTTGTTTTTAATGACGACACCGCCCGTTTAGCCTATCAAGGTGATTGGTCCCGTGGTTTACCAGCCTGCGTGACCTGTCATGGTCCTTCTGCATTAGGTGGCGGCTTATTTCCTCGCTTAGCAGGTCAACAGGCGAGTTATATCAAAACGCAATTATTGGCATGGCAGTCGGGAACACGTAAAGGTGACGTCGATGGCATGATGGGGAGCGTCGCGAATAAGCTCACTGTCGCCGAGATTGATGCGTTAGCCAACTACTTTGCGAATTTAAAATAAGGAGCCGGCCATGAAATATTCCGCAATGTTATTACTGGCCGCGATGGGGTCGTTAACCGTTCAGGCGCAAGCTGAAACAGAGCCAGTACAAGAACGCCCAGATAAGCAAGCTCCGCTGCCTTCTTTCCCTAAGGTAGCAGATCAAACCTATCTTACCCCTAGACCTTTGAGTGCGATTCCCGAAGGCGCCTTTGGTGACAAAGTGCGTTTAGGTTATCAACTGTTTGTGAATACCCAACAGCTGCGTGATAAGTATGTGGGTAATGAGCTTAACTGTACCAATTGCCATATGGATGCAGGCCGTAAAGCCAATGCATCACCCCTTTGGGGCGCGTATTTTGCTTATCCGGCGTATCGTAAAAAAGACAATAAAGTCAGTAGCTTTGAAGAACGCATCCAAGGTTGTTTTAACTATTCGATGAATGGTAAAGCCCCAGCATCAGGTAGCCCTGAGTTAGTGGCGCTTTCTGCCTACGCTTATTGGTTAGGCATGGGCGGCTTGATGGATGAGGCTAATATCAGTGGCCCTGTTCCTGAGATCAGTGATGCTGAGTTAGTCAAAGGTGCCAAGCGGGATGACTTCCCACTACCAGAGGCATTAGCTAAGACGATGACAGTTGAGCAACGTGCTAACTTGCCGGGGCGAGCTTATCCTGAGATCCCAAAACCCGAACAAGCCTATTCACCTGAACGAGGTAAAGCCGTGTATGTCGCCCATTGCCAAACTTGTCATGGTGTTGATGGGCAAGGTCAAGCCATTGCGGGTGTGTATGCACTGCCGCCGCTGTGGGGACCCCAAAGTTATAACTGGGGAGCGGGAATGCACAGGGTCAACACTGCCGCATTTTTCATTTATGAAAACATGCCCTTTGGTAAGAGTATGCAGTTAACTAACCAGCAGGCTTGGGATGTTGCCGCTTACATCAACTCCCACGAGCGTCCGCAGGACCCACGTAGCAAAGGTGATGTGAAGCAAGCGCAGGAAAAATACCACAATGACAGCGATTACTATGGTCTCACTGTTGATGGCAAAGTGTTAGGTACTGAGTCCTATCCGATTTTCCCTAAGAAGTCATAGTTGAGCCGCTTTTATTCAGTGCTCGTTTGATGAAATAAAGCGAGTAAATAAAGCAGAAAAGCCAGTAAGCCTATAGCCTTGCTGGCTTTTTTATTGGTCAATTGTACTGAGTAATCTGTGATTTCAGTTGTTGGGATCATCGCGTTTGCAGGTATCAATGTATAGGTGAGTCATGGCATTCACTCACCGACTCGCAGCCAGTCCATCCTTGGATGCTCGACCGCCCCGTCCATGGGGCGGACGGTCGCCTCGCAAATCACCATGACTCGCCTTTCGAGCATTAGTGTCATCTGTTGATTTAAAGTACACCGAGAATTTAGCCATGGGTGGCTCAGTAAACTATCTTGAGTGGGCAAAATATATCGGGGTGGGTTAACACTTCCTGTGTTTCATAATAAACTGATTTGCAAGTTTTTTAACCAGGTTAAACAAAGGTTTGTTACACCTTGCTGTATTTCTTTATTGATAGAAAATATCAACTGATTTGGAAAGTATTGAACTCTAATTTTTGGTGGATAACTATCTTTTCAGTTATCGTATGTAGCACGTCAAATTTATTAACAAGAGTTGACCTTGAATCCATTCAACCTACCAAAAGAAAGTTTTAACGCTAGACGAGATATACTGCTCTCTAGTTTGGAAAGTGTTATTACAGAGACTTCTAACTATATCTATAATGACTATCCAAACCTCGAAAAGCTTGAGCAAGCTGAGTCATTTTGTACGCATGAGTTAATGGAAGCTCCTACGGCAAGAGTCGATCACTTAGAAAAAGTAAGCATTTTCCCGTGGGTTGAAGCGGTACAGGAGTTGGATAGTTGTTTGACGGTGATCTTTCAGGGCAACTACAAAAATGCTTTTGATTCTTTAAGGAGAGCTTTAGAACTCGTAGTAGCGGGCAGTTTTTTTGTCTTGGATAGTACTGAGTCAGAAAAGGCAAAAAAGTGGATGCATTCGGTTTCAGATAACGGTACACCAAATTTTAAGCGTGCGTTAAGTGCACTAAAAAAGGCAACTCCGCAGTATGACCAAGATAATGACGAGTCATGGACAGACGTTTTATTAGAGCATTATTGGGATATCTGTAATGTCATTCATGTAAACGGCTTGGAAAATAGCTTCAACATCATATCTCCAAGGTTTCGGCATATAAATGGAATGGGCGTCCCGCAATTTGATAAGAAAGCATGTAGCCAGAGTCTTTCTTACTACCTGAAAACAGTTGAATTAATAGCCCTTACGGTTGCATTAAGCAATCCTGTACTTTTAGTAGGTTTTGACATGGAGCGTAAATTTGGCATTAATCCACCAATGTCGGGGTTTTATAGTCCAGTCCAAGCTGAAAATTTAGCCTGCTTGATACCAGATAATTTTCAGAAGCTTATAGCTAGAATAAAAGAAACAGATACAAATATCAGATCAATACAGCATTGGTATGACTCTCTGCCTGATATCACTGAAGAAGAATTAAACGCTCAATTTGAAAGACAGGATGAATTCTTTAAAGAATTCAAAAAGTCATAAAATTAACGTGATTTCAACTTGCCTTCCGTATTCACCGTGTGCGCATCTGTGAACCCTACTGCTATAACGCAGGAATGCGGTTCACTGAGCCAAATAAATACATCCAAATATCATTTAAGTTAGATAACTTGATGAGCACAAACTATTGAACAACAAAACAGGACACCCAATTTTAAAAAATGGAAAAGACACAAATCTCTGGGATTCACAGACAACACTAAAACTACAGAAGTTCACCATCCCCTGCGAAGTTGCCGCGGGGCGTTGGAATAAATTGCGTGAGTCCGGTCATGGATGACCGGCTAGCTTTCGCAGGTGCAGGGACGCATCCTTCGGAAGCGATAGCAATTTGTCCATAAGACCGAGGCCTGTCTCTAATGCATGTAACTTCGCTAGGGGGCGGCAAGGGAGATCCAAGAGGGAATTGCTGTTGATCCCCTCTTGGTCGGGTGTGGGTTGAAGACCCACGACTTTGACTTATCTCGGCCGTAAGGCCGCAATCAATATAGCATTGTGCTAAACAGCACCAATATTAGCCTGAGGGGTGAAGCCCCACGACTTTTTAACTAAAGCATTCAAACGTAGTTTGGAAAGTTTTAAAGTCTCACTTTGGTGCCAATCAATTAAGTTTGAGTTGCAAAAATCTATTATGATCTCCGCGCTATAACAACTTATCTTGCTATAAGGATTACCGTGTCTCAATCATTGGAAGAACCTAAGTTAGAAACTGCACAAATTTGCCCTTTGTGCCAAGGCGCGAATCAATGTGCTGTGATTTTAGGTAAGGGTATTGAGGATTGTTGGTGCGCTCTGCAAACATTTCCACCTTTGGCCGCCTTGCAAGCGCAAGCATCAGATTCGCCGCTAGGGGTCATCAACCATATTTTACCGTCTGCCGATGCGTGTATTTGCCAAGCTTGTTTAATCCAACTTAAGCAGGGGTTAAGTCTGGGGCAGCTTGCAGAGCAGGATGAAAAAAGCCCATCGAGTGTAAGCGATGAGCTAGGGCATGAGGTGAAGTAATGAGCTATCGATTTATGGTGTAATCCAGTTGCACAGTGGTTTGTGCCTCAACGGCTTTACCATTTTCAAACTTGGGTGCGTAACGCCATTTATCTATCATTTTTAGCGTTTCTTTCTCGAAGAGAGCACCACCCTTAGAAGCTAAAATTTCAGGATTTTTGACGAAGCCATTTTCATCGACAGTAAATTTAAGCTGAACCCAGCCACTTTTACCTCGCTGCGCATAGGACATTGGATAGTCTGGTGCGGTACGGAAAATAGGTTGTTGTTCCTGTGCGTCGGCCCAAGGACGCATTTTGCCGATAGCAATACAGTGGGCGGTTGACTCGTCACGTTTTCCTTGGCGCTCATAGAGTTCGACTAAATAAGCGTGGGCACTTAAGGCATAGGGATGGCTAAAGTTAAGGGCTTCAAACTGCTTAACGACTTCTAAAAGCAATGGAATCGCCTTGTCGTCATGCTTTTCTGCATACTCAACGGCACCCACCACATAGGTTGCCTTGACCCTGTCTATGGCGTTCTCTGGTAAAATCTCTTTATAAATATCATAGGCATCGAAGGCATAGCTTCTTACGCTTTTGGTGTATAGCTCTGTATTTGATAAGCGGTTGAAGGCGGCCATTTTTACATCGGCGAGCAGTTTCTTTTTATCGGATTTTTCAGCAATTGCGATAGCAGTAAGCAAATCATTTTTCGCATCTTTGGCTTCAACGGCGGTTTGTGCAGCACCCAGTAAGGGATCGATAAGCTCAAGCGCTTCTTTGCCATAATGAACTTTATAGTTAGCCAGAGCGAGTTGATACAATTCATTCGCCTTAGCCGTTTTTGGCAGATTCTTTTCTGTAAATGGGTAAGGGGCGACTTGCTTTTCTATCGCGCTGGCCCAGTTAATGGCTAGGTTAGCTAAGTCAACGCTGTCTTTGGTATATTGAGCTTCGCCGAGTTGATAAGCGGCTTTTGCGCTTGCTTCAATATTTGCAGCATCGCCTTTTTCTACGGCAGCTTGATAGTCACTATAGGCTTTGGTAAAGCTATTTTCTGAGGCATGCACGCTAAGAGAAGTGCCTAAAGTGAGGGCAAGAAGACAGGCAATTGGCAGCATTTTTCCGTGTGACATTCTATATATCCTTATTATTGATGAATTTAGATGATACATAGGTGTACATTTTGAGGCAAGTTAGTTTGGCTTTTGTTAATGATGCTTGTGGGGAATGCAGATAACTGAGCACTGAGATTGAAAATAAGCGAGCCCAGCTGAAACTGAGTTCGCTTATTTATCAGTGTTTTGTCGTTTTACTCGCCGCAATCACTTAGTAGTGAAAGTCACGGCGAACTGTCCAAGCGCGCCGTATTCAAATTTGCAGACCTGTGCCAATGGCAGATCGAGGACGCCAGCGTAGGAGCCTGTGATCACATATTGCCCTTGAGTTAAGCCAATGCCTTGGGCGGATAAAAAGTTAACTAACCAGTAGAGTCCCGCCTTAGGGAAACCGTTGGGATGAATGGCGGATTTTTGCAGTGTGTCGCTTTGCTGGTGCTCGCCATTGGCAATATCAACGCTGAGTTCAAAATGACTCATTTCTAAACCTTCTTGCGGATTAAGCACAGGCCCTAACCACAGTCCTTGATTGACTAAGCCATCGGCGAGGGCATCAAAATGCGTCGCTTCACTGGGTGTGTGGTAGCGGCTTTTGATCAATTCCAAGGCTAAGCGTGTGTGGCCTAAGGCCTCGTCGATTTCAGCCTCTGTGTAAGGCGTGCTTCTTGGCGGTAAATCGCGAGCAATCTCGAAGGCGAGTTCGGGTTCGACTCGGGCGAGGCCTTTCGTCGATGGATAGAGTGGGCAAGTGGTCGATTGTTGATACACATCATCTTGATAAATAGGCGCTACGACGGTTTTTTCCGCCGTGGGTACTAGGCATTTCCACGCCGCGATAGGATTGTTATCGCTTGCTTTAAATATTTCTGCTACGGCTTGTTGAATAGCGAAGGCCTGTTCGAAGCTGGTTGGCCTTAGTTCTGGGATCAGTACATCGCCGCTCGTGCCTGCTGCGCGGCGCTCGGCTAATTCTTTGGCTGCGATATTAATATGCGTTTTAACTTGTTCGATCGTGGCGGTAGATAACATTAACTTTCCTATTTAAAGCGTTAGCTTAAAAAGAAGTGGCCTAGAGAGTGTGTGGCAGAAGCCATTTTTATGGGCCAAATATACTCGGTTATTGGCAACGCGGGAAATGCCAATGTTGGCTTTCGGGGTAAATCTGCTGCAGTTGAATCAAGAGTGCGGCCAATATTCCAATTATCGTAAGATGCTGAAACTTGCCCCACATAAGTGTCAGCTAAAGTATCCAAGCTAACGCGAATCTTTCCATGATTCGCCGCTAGATATTGTGCTGGCTCAGTGCCAGAATGGCTGTCCATTTTGCGGTTTCTATTGGACTCCTCCGTGAACCTTAGCCATAACGCCCCTCAGGCAAATAATCATGCTCAGCTTGGGCTCCTATTCATCTCAGTTGCGGTTTTATTTTGGGGCATGTTACCTATAGCATTAAAGCTCTCGGCGGCCTTTATCGATCCCGTGACTCTTACTTGGTTTCGTTTTCTGGTCGCGCTTTTAGTCAGTATAGTGATCCAATGGAGCGCAGGTAGTCTTAAGCAATTTGCAGCACTTGATGCCAAAGTTTGGTTAAGGTTAGTGCTTGCTGGCATCTTCTTGATGCTCAATTATGTGTCTTTTGTTTACTCACTCGATTACCTCGCACCGGGCGCCGCCCAACTGAATTTCCAGACTTCGCCCTTTTTCCTCGCGTTTGGTGGTGTGTTGTTTTTTAAGGAACGGCTTAATGCAGTGCAACTCAGCTGTTTTGCAACCTTAGCTTTAGGTATGTTGATGTTTTTCCATCCTAATTTAAATTTTTCTGGGGCTAATAATCATCAGGTTTGGATTGGGGTGATGATCATCCAGTTCTCGGCACTGTCGTGGACTAGCTATGCCTTATTACAAAAATCCTTACTGAATCGTTTGTCGCCCGCGAACGTGCTCTTAGTGATCTATGGCTTAGGTATTTTCGTAATGGCTCCCTTTAGCGACTTTAGTCAGTTTGTCAGTATGGACAGCTTCGATTGGCAGATAGCACTGTTTTGCGCCGCCAATACCTTGATCGCCTATGGCTGTTTTGGCCAGTCGATGAAGTACTGGCCGACGGCGCAGGTCAGTGCCATGTTGGCCCTAACGCCAGTATTTAGCTTTAGTGCCACGGCGTTAGTGGTGAGCCTTGGCTGGTGGCCAGAAGTATTCCGCGCTGATGAATTAGATGGTTTATCTCTGCTGGGGATTGGCGTGATTATTGTCTCTGTGATGGTGGTGCAATTGCTGCCTATGTACCGTAATCGTCAGGCGAAGCGTTTGCAGGCTGTCTAACGCATACATTTTATCCATGGGAAAGGCCAGTGATCACTAGACTCAGCGAGTTAAAACTTCAGGATATCCGTGGCGTCATCTTCGATCTCGACGGCACCTTAGCGCATTCTAATCCCGATTTTGCTGGGCTGCGGCGTGAGTTGGGGATTCATTCTGGTACAGATATCTTGGCCCATGTCGAGAGTCTTAGTACTGATGAAGAACGGGCTCAGGCGCTGGAAATCGTCCATGAGTACGAAAGACAAAGTTCACTCAAGGCCAGTTGGATTGATGGCGCGAGGGAGCTTATCGAATGCCTACGGGCCAAGTCACTGCCCTTGGCTATTTTGACTCGCAATATGCCAGAAGCGGCGCAAATCACTATCGATAAACTCGGCATAGATATCGCACTAGTATTAACGCGCTATGATGCGCAGCCTAAACCGCATCCCGAAGGTATTCATCTTATTTGCCAGCAGTGGCAACTCGCGCCCGCAGAGATCTTGTATGTGGGCGATTATCTGTTTGATCTGCAAACTGCGCGCAATGCTGGTAGTCACTGTGCCCTCTATTGTCCTGAAATTATTCCCGATTATGCCCAAGCGGCTGATTTACTGGTCTCTTGCTACCACAGCCTGATTAAAGCATGGCCTAAATAATTTATTCCTATGCGGTTAACCTGTTTAGCCGCCTATATCTCAATTAATTCAAGTGACTATTTAGGTAATTGCTTACAAAGGTCATCAAATAGTGCAAAACTTTCGGTTAGCACCGTTTGTAATTGATCTTCGTTATAGCACCATGGGGAGTTTGGTACATTCCAGTCTTTGTCCCAGTCAATCTCTTCACCTCGCGCTAATCGCTCCGCCACGGCAATATCTTGATAAGAACCGCCACCGATGCGCTTATCTTCACGCCATAGGTTGAAACGAAAGCGAACCCACTGCCGCATCTCCATCATAAGTGTCATATGCGGGTAGGCGAATTTTTTCGCATTTAGCATGTAATATCCCCCCTCACTTTTGTAAAAGCGGATCGGGTAAGGGAACTGGGCAACCAATATTTGTTGACGCTCCGTCGGCACCTTAGGATTAAAATCGCCAGGGAGCTTAGGAAAGCGCGCTAACATGGAGGCATAGCGCTCGGCAAAATTAACCTCACGGGCAATGGTAATCACGGGTTGTGACACTTCACTTAGGATAAAATTGTGTTGTTGCTCAGTTAACATATCGTCATCCATCTTGACTGTTTATGGTGTTATTTTCATGGTAGCTAAAGGTTAATATCCAATTTTTCAATTGATTAAAAATGTTAGGTCAATATCAAAATCGCTTTTGTCGCTACGGCCTCGCTAAGAGTCAGAAGGTATTTAGCGGTTACTTTGTGTATCCAGCTTATCTTGCTTAAGCCCAAGCCGAATACTGTCGAGTAATGCCACTAACCAGCAGAGGATAAAGCCGTAGAGCAGTTCATTGGCATTGGCAATTGTGGTCTGGGTTTGTTGGGTGATTTCGGCAGAAATTACGCCGATATCTAGCGGTAAGATGCCGTTTTGAATATCTAAGGCGATGACTTGCGCCACTTGATAGATTTGCGATAGCAACAGCACAAGACTCACGACCGCTAAGCTAAAAAATACCAGTGCCGAGCGTTTATGTTTTAGGTAAAAATGGCCGCTGCCGGGGGCGACAAAGGCGGATAACAGGCCGGCGTTAAAGGCTTTTTTCATCGAAATACACTAGGTGCGTTGCTAAAGACTAAGTCGACACTAATAGACATGTTGGCTTAACTGCAAGTTAATTTGCCATTGCGACTAACATTCCAATAAAGCCCGCAAACAGAGTGCAACCAACAAGTACCATGATTAATAACGTTTTATCTTTGTGGCATGACTTAGCGAGTTCGGGCAGTGCCGAGGTAAATGGGGAAGTGATCAGTGCTAAAAAATCCATTTTATATCCTTAAGCTAGGCATTCTTGTACTGACTATATCAGCTTGAAATATCAACTGGCCAGCGTGCTTTGAGCTAGTGCGATGTTAAGCCAACAAAAAAGGAGCCTAGGCTCCTTTTTAGTCTCTCGCTTAAGCTAGATTAGTCTTCACGTGGTTTACGTGGCTTACGCTCACCGGCAGGTTTGTCTGCACGAGGTTTGCGGTCAGCAAATGGCTTGTCACCCGTAGACGCAGCACGAGGCTTACGATCACCCGCTGGGCGGTCACCTGTTGGACGATCGCCACGTGGTTTACGGTCACCGGCAGGACGGTCTGAACGAGCACTGCGGCCTGAATCAACAAATACTTGATCGCCAGCTTCGCGGATGTTCAATGGCTTGCCACAAACACGTACTTTACGTAGGTGCTGTAACACGTCTTTTGGCATGCCGTCTGGCAGGTCAACAGTGGTCACTGCATCGTAAAGTTGGATTGCGCCAATGTAACGGCTGTCGATGTTAGCTTCGTTTGCGATAGCGCCAACGATGTTACCCACACCTACACCATTCTCACGACCTACGTCGATCACGTAACGGCACATTTTCAAATCTGGGTTGTCTTTCAACGCTTCAGCTGAGCCTAAGCTGGCTGGCATTGGACGCGGTTCGCGGCTTCTGCGTTCGCCACGCTCACCACCACGGTCATTACGATCACTTCCGCGGTCGCTACGTTCAGTGCGCTCACTGCGTTCATCACGAACACGTTCTTGAATGGCTGGCAATTGCAAAGGACGTTCTTGTTGAACTTGCTGTAACAATGCTGCGGCTAGCAGATCGGTATCGACTTCTAACTGTTGGCATAATTGAGCAACAGCTTCTTTCATGAAATCTAAATCGCCGTTGATTGTTTCAGCCAATTGCTCACCTAAGCGAGACAGACGACGTTCTGCAACTGTCTCTGGGCTTGGGATTTTCATTGGTGAAATGCGGCTGTTCGTTGAACGTTCGATAGTGCGCAGCATGCGCATTTCACGGCTCGTTACAAACAGGATCGCCATACCAGTACGGCCAGCACGGCCTGTACGGCCAATACGGTGTACATAAGCTTCGGCATCATACGGAATATCGTAGTTCACAACGTGACCGATACGCTCAACGTCAAGACCACGGGCCGCAACGTCAGTCGCGATCAGAATGTCTAACTTGCCACGTTTCAGCTGGTCAACTGCGCGCTCACGGGCTTGCTGGTTCATGTCACCGTGTAGCGGTGATGAAGCATAACCACGGGCTTCTAACTTCTCGGCTAACTCAACACATGAGTTACGAGTACGCACGAATATGATCACACCTTCAGTGTTTTCAACTTCTAATACACGTACTAAGGCTTCAAGTTTGTTGTGTTGTGATACTTGTACGAAACGCTGTTCGATTGACTCAACTGTCGTTTGGCTTGATTCGATACGAACATGTACAGGATTACGTAAGTGCTGGTTAGCAACACGCTTAATTTGCTCTGGCATAGTGGCAGAGAATAACGCCAGTTGGCGCTCGCTTGGCGTGTGCTCAAGGATCCATTCGATATCATCGATGAAGCCCATTTTTAACATTTCATCGGCTTCATCGAGCACTAAGGCTTGTAATGAATCGAGTTTCAAGGTGCCGCGACGCATATGGTCCATAACACGACCTGGCGTACCAACGATAACTTGTGGGCCACGTTTCAGGGCATTCAACTGTTGTTGCATGCTTTGGCCGCCATAAATAGGAAGAACGTGGAAATTCTTCATAAATTTGGCATAGCTACTGAACGCTTCAGCAACCTGCACGGCTAATTCACGTGTTGGTGCTAATACTAAAATTTGCGGTGTCGTTTGGCTGGTAACTTTGTTTAATAGTGGTAACGCGAAGGCGCCAGTTTTACCTGTACCTGTTTGCGCTTGACCTAAAATATCTTTGCCAGCCATAAGTGGATCAATACTGGCTGATTGGATTGGCGTTGGTTTTTCATAACCTAGCTCGTCAAGAGCACGCAACAAATTCTCGGATAGGCCGAGTTCACGGAAAGTTCTTTCATCGGATGACATTGGGTTGTAGCCTTGTGGATGCGCGCGCGAAATGGCGCTAAAGTTTCACAGACAGAAAATCAACCCCGTGTCGATTTCCCGCGAACGACGGATTATAGCAGCATGGCGGCCACTTTACCAATCAGAGTCACGCTATTTAACCTGTTTTCTGCATTTTTTTCGCTAAAACTGAGCAAGAAACGCGCCACTTCCCATTAATTCTTTAAATATTCAACATTTAATTGAAGTAACTCGAATGCTGACTCTGTCACTGCCGCAAGAAAAGTGATGTCGATTGTCGCGACGGTATCCTCTGGTGTGTGATATTGGGGATGGGTCGGCACACCAAAATACAGCCAAGGGATATTCGCTTTGTGGAAGGGGTAATGATCCGACGCCCGCAGCCAATCGGTACTTTGTATGCTTCGACCAACGGGTTTAGGGTGCGTGAGTTTAATGCAAAGTCGGTTCTGCTGATTCAGTAGGGGTTTAAATTGATTGAACTGAGTGAAGTTTCGACTGCCTTCGAGGTAAATCGCATAGGGCCTGCCGGGGTGACTCACCATATCTAAATTCAACATCAGCTCAAAAGTCGCTTCTGGCAGGCGGGTTTTGAGTTGTTCAACCAAGGCGATACTGCCATAGAGCCCAGGTTCTTCGGCATCGGTTGCCACAAACATCAGGTTCACCTTAGGCAAGGTATTGGGTTGTAGGGCAAATTGCTGTTGCCAATGTTTGGCAATGGCGAGCATAGCGGCGACGCCCGAGGCGTTATCATCGGCGCCGTGGTAAATCTTACTGCCGCTCATGCCTAAGTGATCATAGTGGGCGACGATAATGCGCCATCGATTCGTCGGTTCTGCCGCCATCGCGGTGGCGACCACGTTGGCGCCGTTTTCTTGGGTGAAGAAGGTTTGATATTCAAAGGGCACGATAAAGTCCGCTCCCCAAGGCTGTAAACCTAGCCCCTGAAATTGCTGCTTTATATAGTCACGACTTTTTGCCGCACCTTGGGTTTGGGTTTTGCGGCCTTCAAATTCATCCGAACTTAATACTGTGACTGTCGCTTGTAACTCTGTGGGCTCGGCCCAAGTGAGTTTTAGCTCTGTGCGTGCACAGGTTTCGGCTGAGTTAGCGCAGCCAGTGAGGGTCGTTGTAACAACGCAGGCCAGTGCTAATAAGCCAAGTCTTTGGGATTGATGTCTTATAAGGTGCGTGATCTTGAACTTGGCGAGCAGCTGACCGATACGACTGTGGTTGAATAGAGTCGATGCGCTTAGGTTTATGTCGCTTAGATTTTTACTTAAAAGTGATTGATACTGCCTCGGTAACATAAGGTGAGTCACTGGGGACTGAGTGCTATCACGCATGGACATTCCTTATCGCTGAAGCCTTCGCCAGAAGATGAATATCATCTTTGCCTAAATCCGATTCTAATTCAATGAGATCTATATGTATGCGATAGCTTAAGCATATTGGATTGCTGAGCGAAAAAAAGCGCAGTGCTTAGGGCGACTGCGCTTTTATTATTCAGACCGCGGCATGAACCGAATGTTAAGCCTTAGCTTTATTGGCCTTTGCCAGCTCGATATCCCGTTTTAACAGTGGCTTTAAGAAGCGTGCCGTGTGGGAGGTTGGATGCTCGGCGACTTCTTCCGGCGTGCCTGTGGCTAAAATCATACCGCCACCACCGCCACCTTCTGGGCCTAAGTCGATAATCCAGTCTGCGGTTTTGATCACATCCAGATTATGCTCAATCACCACAATCGTGTTGCCGTGGGATTTGAGACGATGCAATACGTCGAGCAGCAATTGAATATCGGCAAAATGTAAGCCCGTGGTCGGTTCATCCAAGATATACAAGGTTTGGCCCGTGTCACGCTTAGACAACTCTTTGGCAAGTTTCACCCTTTGGGCTTCGCCACCCGAAAGTGTGGTCGCACTTTGGCCGAGACGCACATAGGACAAACCCACATCCATCAAGGTTTGTAGCTTACGGGCAATGGCAGGTACGGCATCGAAGAACTGACGCGCATCTTCCACTGTCATCTGTAGTACTTCGTGAATATTCTTGCCTTTATAGCGTACTTCTAAGGTTTCGCGGTTATAGCGCTTACCTTTACAGGAATCGCAGGGTACATACACATCGGGTAGGAAGTGCATTTCGACCTTGATCAAGCCATCGCCTTGGCAAGCCTCACAGCGTCCACCTTTTACGTTAAAGGAGAAACGGCCGACCTGGTAACCGCGAGTCCTCGACTCTTGGGTTCCGGCAAAAATCTCGCGAATTGGGGTGAAGATGCCTGTATAAGTGGCCGGATTTGAACGCGGTGTGCGGCCAATCGGGCTTTGGTCGATATCGACCACTTTGTCGCACAGTTCCATCCCTTCGATACGGTCATAGGGTGATGGCTCATCCACAGTCGCTCCGTTGAGCATTCTATGGGCGATCTTGAAGAAGGTATCGTTGATTAAGGTTGATTTACCCGAACCTGATACGCCCGTCACACAAGTGAATAGGCCAATAGGAATGGTTAAATCCACATTACGCAAGTTGTTACCGCGAGCGCCAAACAACTCAATCACTTGAGTTTTGTCGAACGGAATGCGCGGTGTATCGATATGAATGCAGCGCTTACCAGAAATATATTGGCCGGTGACCGATTCTTCACAGGCGATGATCTTCTCAATCGGACCGTCACAAATGACTTCGCCGCCGTGTACACCTGCGCCAGGGCCGATATCGATCACGTGATCCGCCATGCGGATCGCATCTTCGTCATGCTCAACCACAATCACAGTGTTGCCCAAATCCCGCAGGTGGATCAGGGTTTGCAGCAGACGTTCGTTATCCCTTTGATGCAGACCAATTGAGGGTTCGTCGAGCACATACATCACGCCGACGAGCCCTGCACCGATTTGGCTGGCGAGTCGAATACGTTGGGCTTCACCGCCCGAGAGGGTTTCTGCCGAGCGCGATAGGCTCAAATAATTGAGACCCACGTTGACGAGGAAGCCTAAGCGATCGCGGATTTCCTTTAAAATCTTCTCGGCAATCTGCGCCTTTTGGCCACTAAACTCGACTTTCTCGAAGTAGTCCAAGGCTTCGCCAATCGACCAAGTGGTGAGTTGTGGCAGGTTGATATCACCTAAAAACACGTTACGGGCTTCTTCGCGCAGACGCGAACCACCACAGCTTTGACAAGCTTGGGTATTGATAAACTTGGCTAATTCGTCACGTACCGAGTTACTTTCGGTTTCGCGATAGCGCCTGTCCATGTTGTTTAGAATGCCTTCGAAGGGGTGATTACGCACCACCACATCACCGCGGTCATTAATGTATTTAAAGGCAATACTTTCTTTACCTGAGCCGTAAAGTACGATTTTGCGGACTTTTTCGCTAAGCTGCTCGTAGGGCACTTCGACATCGAACTTATAGTGTTCGGCGAGTGAGCTAAGCATTTGGAAATAGTAGAAGTTGCGTCTATCCCAGCCGCGAATCGCACCGCCCGCCAGTGAAAGTTCGGTATTGGTGATCACACGCTCAGGATCGAAAAATTGTTGTACCCCTAAACCATCACAGGTTTGGCACGCGCCGGCTGGATTGTTAAAGGAGAAGATCCTTGGTTCTAATTCCGCCATCGAATAACCGCAATGCGGGCAGGCGAAGTTGGCCGAGAAGATCAGTTCTTCGCCTTTGGATTTACCAGTACCCGTGTCGTCTTCCATGCTGGCAACGGTCGCGATGCCGCCAGAGAGTTCCAGCGCGGTTTCAAAGGATTCCGCTAAGCGTTGCTTGATATCGTCACGCACTTTAAAACGGTCTACGACCACTTCAATCGTGTGTTTAACGTGTAAGTCTAAGGTTGGCGGATCGGTTAAGTCACACACTTCACCGTCGATACGCGCGCGGATATAACCCTGCGCCGATAGACCTTCGAGCAATTTAACGTGTTCACCCTTACGGGCGTTGACCACAGGTGCAAGCAGCATCAAGCGGCTGTCTTGGGGCATTTCCAACACTTTATCGACCATCTGGCTGACGGTTTGTGCCGCCAAGGGTTGATTGTGTGTCGGACAACGCGGCTCACCCACACGGGCAAACATCAAGCGCAGGTAATCATAAATTTCGGTAATCGTGCCCACGGTTGAACGTGGGTTATGGGAGGTGGATTTTTGCTCTATGGATATCGCCGGGCTTAAGCCTTCGATATGGTCCACATCGGGCTTTTCCATTAAACTCAAAAATTGACGAGCATAGGCAGATAGGGACTCGACATAACGTCGCTGGCCCTCGGCATATAAAGTATCGAAAGCGAGGGAGGATTTGCCAGATCCCGATAAGCCCGTGATGACAATCAGTTTATCCCTTGGGATAGTCAGGTTGATATTCTTGAGATTGTGGGTGCGTGCGCCGCGTATTTCAATCTTATCCATCTATCGCTCTAATGCCATATGCTTAAAAAAATGAGCACAAGTATCGCACAGTTCCGCCGCTGAGTTTAGTTGATTCTGTGATCTGCACCAATCCTAGGGCTGGCACTGGCTTTAAGTCGACCTGCTTCGCGGGATGTTGTGGATGGAATGGATTAACTAAGATTAATACTGTTGTTGCGCACTGACTCACAGGACAATTGTGAACACTATGTTAGACTCATACCCCTGTGCCTGAGCGTTAAAAATAAAGATGTTAACTCAGACACAGTCAATATAGGTCCGTGATAAACGGGATAAAAGCTAAGTGTATAGTCAGTGGTTTAGGCCACTATTTCCTTTTGAGCAAATCCTTTTGGGTGTGGTAACATGCGCCCCTTAAAAGACTTCAATCCAGGGCAAAATCATGGGTAACAACGGACTTTCGGGTACTGAGAAAAAAGTCGCGTTTTCTTTAGCCAGTGTATTTGGTTTGCGCATGATGGGCTTGTTTATGATCATGCCCGTCTTTGCACTTTATGGTCAGCATCTCGAAGGCTTTTCGCCTCTGTGGGTGGGTATTGCTATCGGCGCCTATGGCCTGACTCAAGCCGTGCTGCAAATCCCCATGGGGATTTTATCTGACAAATATGGTCGCAAGCCGATTATTCTCGGTGGCTTAGTGTTGTTTGCTATTGGCAGTGTTATCGCAGCTAACGCAGATACGATTTATGGCGTTGTCTTTGGTCGAGCAGTACAGGGTATGGGCGCGATTGCCGCTGCCGTGCTGGCGCTTGCCGCGGATTTAACCCGCGACGAGCAGCGCACTAAGGTGATGGCGATTATTGGCATGTGTATCGGGTTATCTTTTGCCCTGTCTTTGCTAATGGGACCTATCGTCGCGCAACATCTTGGGTTGACAGGGTTATTTTGGCTAACGGCGGTATTGGCTATTGTCGGTATGCTGTTGATCCAGTTTTTAGTGCCTAATCCTATCACTCAGGCTCCGAAGGGAGACACTCTAGCAACGCCCGCTAAGCTCAAACGTATGTTCCTCGAGCCGCAATTATTTAGGCTTAACGCTGGGATTTTTATCCTGCATTTAGTGCTCACCGCAGTATTTGTGGCACTGCCGCTGGATCTGGTGGATGCGGGTCTAGTGAAAGAAAAACATTGGATGCTGTATTTCCCCGCTTTTGTGGGCGCATTTATTTTGATGGTGCCGTTAATCATCATAGGGGTTAAGCGCAAAAATACTAAGGCGATGTTCCAAATTGCCCTCGTGATCATGATAGTGGCATTGCTGGCGATGGCCGCATTTGCGAGCAATCTTTGGGTATTGAGTTTTGCCGTGGTGCTCTTCTTTACTGGGTTTAACTATTTAGAAGCCTCACTGCCAAGTTTGATTGCCAAATTTTGCCCCGTCGGCGAAAAAGGTTCGGCCATGGGCGTGTATTCAACTAGCCAGTTTTTAGGGGCTTTTTGTGGTGGTATGCTTGGTGGCGGTGCTTTCCAGCTCGTGGGCGCAGTCGGGGTATTTGTTGTTGCCGTGATCTTAATGTCTATTTGGTTATTCCTGACATTAGGCATGCAAAATCCTGTGTTGTTAAAGAGTTACACCTTAGAAGCTGAAGTGAAAGACAAGGCGCAAGCGCGCGATATGGCAACCCAGTTATCCCAATTAATGGGCGTTGTTGAAGCCATAGTCGTACTGGACGAGAAAGTAGCTTATCTCAAGGTAGACGAGCATTTCGATTTAAGAGAAGCACGAGCTGTGTTAGGCTCTGCTCAATAATATCTGGTCTGCCGTGTGGTATTTGGGGAAGCAGATTTTCCTCTATGGCGACACAGATAAACAACATACTGAATTAATAGATTATTTAAAGAATCGCAGGAGATTTCAATGGCCAGTCGTGGTGTTAACAAGGTAATTTTGGTTGGCAATTTGGGACAAGATCCAGAAGTGCGTTATATGCCAAACGGTAATGCAGTCGCAAACATCACAGTAGCGACTAGCGAATCGTGGAAAGACCAACAGGGTCAACAGCAAGAGCGTACTGAATGGCACCGTGTGGTTCTGTTCGGCAAATTAGCTGAAATTACAGGTGAATACCTGCGTAAAGGTTCACAGGTTTACCTTGAAGGTAAACTGCAAACTCGTAAGTGGAAAGACCAAAGTGGTCAAGACCGCTACAGCACTGAAGTGGTTATCGACCAAAGCGGTAGCATGCAAATGCTAGGTAGCCGTGGTCAAGGTGGACAAGCACAAGGCGCGCCAATGGGCGGCATGCCACAAAACGCAGGTTATCAATCTGCACCACAACAAGCCGCGCCTGCGCAAAATCAATATGCGCCAGCGCCTCAAGCTGCACCTGCTTACCAAGCGCCAGCTCAGCAACAATATGCTCCGCCAGCTCCTGCCCAGCAGCAAGGTTATGGTCAGCCACAGGCTCAACAACCACAACAAGGTGGTTATGCGCCTAAGCAACAAGCCGCGCCAGCGCCAGCTTATCAAGCGCCTGCAGCACCAGCACAGCGTCCAGCGCCACAACCACAGCAAAACTTCACTCCAGATTTGGATGATGGCTGGGATGACGATATTCCGTTCTAATTTGGAACGTATCGAAGCATAAAGACGGTATCGTCTTAAATAAGCAAAGCCACGCGAGTCGTGGCTTTGTTGTTTCTTGTTTTTAAGTTTTTGCCGTGAAGCGTGGGTTAGGTTGTTCAACCCTTTACCTCGCTTGTTCACATGATGATACGCTTGAGATAAAACTTAGAACGTATAATCGAAGTTATAACGCATGCCTAGCATGATCTGGTCATTGGTTTCGCGGTATTCAAAATCTGTTTTTTGATATTCGATGAAGGTGCTGAATTTCGGTGTTTTATGCCATTCCAGCGTAGTGTTATAGGCATTGTATTTCGCGGAGGTGATGTCATTGTCGCCATCGTCATATTTGGACACGCCTAGCTTGATTTTATAGCTGTCAGTGATGGGATAGCTTGCAACTACATCCAGTGTTGAACCATCCAATGTTGTGCCATCGACGCTGTCTTTTTCAATGTTTTGGTAGGCTGCGGCGAGGAACAGAGAATTGAAATTTTTTGCTAGTGTTACACCGAATGTATTTTCATCCTTGTTGTCCTCTAACTCTTTATTATAAAAAGCTGCGGCAATGTAGATGAAGTCGGTTTTATAACGGATGCCCGTGTTAACGAAGTCACTGCCACCACTGCCTTTATTGCCGTCGAATTGCGCATCGGCCGAAAATAACAGGTCGCCAAACTCTTTACGATAGGTCACGAGATTATTGAGCCTGAATGGGCTCGCACTGTCATAGGCCAGAGGCGTTCCTGAGCGGTTAAAGATATCAACGGGATCGGAAATCATTTCCTGCGTGACGGCTTGTTTACCTATGGCAACGCTACCAAAAAATCCCTTTAATCCGACATAGGCTTTACGTGCATCGCCAAAGTCGCCGTCATCTTTGATATCGACCTTAAATTCCCCTTTCGCAAAACCGACTAAGCCATTACCGAGTTGGTGCTCTGCAGCAAAACCAATCCGCGAGTTCGCATCGCCTACATCCCACACATCGTCCGAGTTAGTGTGGGTCAGGCCGAAGGTTGGGCGTAAAGAACCATAAAAATTAAACTGGGTATCCGATGGCACTGATGGCTCATTTTCTTGAGCTTCGAGCATGGCGAGTCTCTGCTGAATTTGTTGTAACTCAGTGCGTAATTCGTCATTGGTTTCTGCTGTATTATTGGCTTGAACGGCAAAAATAGGTGTGGCAAAGCTCAGCACAAGTATGGCTGATGTAAGTTTAGACGGTTTCATTTATGTTTCCTTACATAACAACTACTCGCGTTACGCTAATGGATTTTGTTGCCGATTGAGCTGTATCGCTAGTAGTAAGGAGCTGCACTTATGATAGTGCTGGGGAGGCGCCTAACTAAGAAAATTAGGCTTCGTAACTCAGCAGCTGACAGATAAAAGCTGTCAGCTGGTTTTGGAAAGGTGCAATCCTATCCATCTCGCCAAAACAGCGGGATGTTAGAGGGAGGATTAGAGTATGGTCGCGGCCATTTTGCGGCGCAGGTAAGCGATTTGCTGCATGTGTGGCAAATCTTTGGGGCAGTTATCTTGGCAGCCGAGTAGCGTCATACAGCCGAACACGCCATCTTGATTGCCAATCACATGGTAGAAATCATCCGCGCTGCGGCTGTCTCTGCTATCCATTTCGAAGCGGGCAATTTTCATCATGCCAACCGCGCCGACAAAGGTGTCACGCATTTGTTTGGTGGCGCAGGCCGACACGCAAACGCCACATTCGACGCAGCGTTCTAGCTCATAGATCCGTGCGGCTTCTTCGGGTGCCATTGGATTTTCGAGCCGATGAATGTCCTGATCATCGGGTCTAGGGTGCAGCCACAGTTTTAAGCGTTCGGCTAATTCACGCATAAATTTACCCGTGTTCACCGATAAGTCGCCAATCAGCTCGAAGCCAGGTAGCGGCATAAGGGTGATTTCACCATTGGGATAATTTGCCGTTAACGTGCGACAGGCAAGCGTGGGAAAACCATTGATCACCATGGCGCAACTGCCACAGATGCCCGCGCGGCAGACAAAGTCGAACTGCAGTGAAGGGTCTTGTAGCTCACGTAGTTGATTTAAAGCGATAAACACTGTCATGCCCGGTGTTTCAGTCAACTGATAACGTTCCATCTTTGGCTTGTCTTGGCCATCTTGCGGATCGTAGCGAAAGATATTAAAGCTGATTTGGCGGCTCATAGTGGTTTATTCCCTACCGGTTGGGCTGGAGTGATCGCTAAGGTATCGCTGAGGCGTCCATTGGGAGCCTGCAGATGACTTGGCAGCTCGTATGGCATTAGGGCTCGCTGCAGTGTGTTTCTATCGGGATCGTCACCTAAGCGCGCGAGCACTTGATTGATTTCTTGTACGCGTTTTTCGGTATCAGGATGGGCGATAGTGTTATCGTTGCCGTAGCCTCGGTATCCCGGTGGTAGCTCCATTTTCATCACATCTAACGCTTCATAACGCAGCACAGGTTCCAGTGACTCGGCATCTGGCCAAGTTGCCAGCGTGCGGTTGAGCCAATCTTTATCGTTGCGTTGTGGGTAGTCTTCCCGTGAATGGGCGCCGCGACTTTCAGTGCGAGCCTCTGCGCCACAGGCGACGGTTAGGGCCACTTTCAACATACGGGTGACGCGTAGCGCTTCGACTAACTCAGGATTGGAGTGACGTTTTTTACATTTAAGGCCAAGATTTTTTGCCCGTAGCAGTAAGTCTTTCAAGCCTTTAATGGCTTTATCTAACTCGGGTCCATTACGGAAGATCCCGACGTAGTTCATCATGATGCGTTGCATTTCTTTCTTTATTTGGAAGGGGTTTTCTGTGCCGTTGCCTTCGACCAGTCCATCGATTTCTTGTTGCAATTTATCAATGAATTTTTGAGTCAGCGCAGTATCAATTTCTAAATCGTTATTCTCACAAAAATCAGCCACATATTTGCCGATGATCATGCCGCCGACCACAGTTTCTGCCACTGAATTACCGCCTAAACGGTTAAAGCCGTGCATGTCCCAACAGGCCGCTTCCCCGACGCTGAACAGCCCCTTGAGTTGTGGACTTTCGCCGGTGGCATTGGTGCGTACGCCGCCCATAGAGTAATGCTGGGTTGGCCTGACGGGGATCCAATCTTTGCAAGGGTCGATACCGAGAAAGTAATCACAAATCTCTTTCACTTCGCGCAGGTTAGTTTCGATATGTTCACGGCCCAGCTGCGTAATATCCAGCCACAGATGTGGGCCATAAGGGCTTTCGACGCCATTGCCTTTGCGCATGTGCTCTGTCATGCGGCGGGATACTACATCGCGTGAAGCGAGTTCTTTTTTCTCTGGCTCGTAATCTGGCATAAAGCGATGACCGTCTTTATCGCGCAGAATACCGCCATCACCACGACACCCTTCAGTGGTGAGGATCCCCGCGGGCACTATGGCGGTGGGGTGGAACTGCACCGCTTCCATATTGCCTAAGGTGGCGACACCTGTGTCGAGTGCTAACGCTTGGCCTATGCCTTCGCAGATAGTAGCATTGGTCGATATTTCATAAATCTTGCCATAACCACCGGTGGCGATAGTGGTGGATTTGGCTACATAAGCGCGCAGTTCACCTGTGACTAAACAGCGGGCAATGACTCCATGGCAACGCTTACCGTCATGGATCAGCGACAGTGCTTCAATCCGTTCATGTACTGGAATGCCCATGGAGATAGCTTGGTTATCGACCGCGTACAGTAAAGAGTGGCCAGTGCCGTCTGCGGTGTAACAAGTACGCCATTTTTTAGTGCCACCAAAATCGCGGGCATTGATCAGGCCGTGAGCTTCTTCGGCCTCATTGAGCGTTACCCTTTGCGCGTTCATGATGACTTCGCGCGGGCCGGCGGAAATCCTTGACCAAGGCACGCCCCAGTTGGTGAGTTCTCGGATCGCTTTAGGTGCAACGTGGGCAAACATGCGTGCGACGTCTTGATCGCAGCCCCAGTCAGAACCTTTGACTGTGTCTTGAAAGTGAATGTCTTCGTTATCACCCATGCCTTTAACAGTATTGCCTAGGCTGGCTTGCATTCCGCCCTGTGCGGCGGCCGAATGTGAACGTTTTGCGGGAATTAACGATAGCACTAAGGTATCTAGGCCTCGCTCTTTGGTGGCAATCGCGACTCTAAGGCCTGCCAATCCTGCGCCAATGACTAATGAGTCTGTATAAATGATTTTCAAATCAGATCCTTATCTAATAATTTAGATAACATTTCATGGATTTATCATTGCGCTCCTCGGGCATAGATGCGCTGCAACTATGTATCAGAGGAGGATCCGTATGTTGTTTGTCTTGCTATATAGGCTAGGTGCGCCGATAGCGTCATGCCCATTACTGAGGAATAAACGGTTGTACTGGCAAAACTAATTCGATACCAATATTGATATAGGTCACTAGGCTTAATGTGCCTAAACACAATAAATAGACGATCAATACTTGCGCTATAGTGCGGATAAGTGGACGGTTACTACTCACACCCCACTTTAATATCACTCGGTATAAACCAACGATGCCGTGGAATAATACGATAGGTAAAAACACCACGTATAAGAGCCAAGCGTTATCGTGGTAAACCCGTTCGGCCGAAAGGTGAGGGCCAATATCAGGGTTTAAAATCATAGTGGCAAGATGGGCCGACACTAAGAAAAACAGCAAGAAACCTGTGATCATCTGCCAGAACCATGCTTGGGTATCTCTATGCTTGATAGTCGACATAAAGCCACGCATCGCTCGCCATTGGCCTAATTGCACTGGAAAACGACGTAGTGCGGTGGCGGCATGTACTGCAACAATCACCAGCATAATGACTGAAATGATCTGGGTCACTATGGGGAAGCCATGACCCGTCGAGCTAAACATACTGCCTTCTAAGAATTGCACCATGTGAAAAAAGGTTTCTTTACCAAATAAAATGCTCGCCTCGAAATGCATATGAAATAAGAGGAAAATACCTAATATAAGCCCTGTCACACTTTGTAAGCAGTCTGCTTTAGCCGACCAAGCTTGGCCAAATGGTCCGCCGTTAATGGCGGTAGGAACACGCGTTTTTGCTGACATTAATTCACCTCTTACTCGATTTGCTATGGCGTGAATGTACCTGCATCACGCCAAAACAAAGTCTATAGATACAGATTAAAAGAAGAGGGTTAATCCATTTGTAGGCATTAGCCCTGAGAGCACTTAGGGTAAAATTGAGCTACAGCATCATGCCGCCAAACAGGAAGGCTAATGCCACACTGGTGGCAATCGTCACAACGCCAGGGACCAGGAACGGATGGTTAAATACCGCCTTACCAATCCGTGTCGAGCCAGTATCATCCATCTCGACCGCAGCCAGTAGCGTGGGGTAAGTCGGTAATACAAACAGCGCGCTGACGGCGGCGAAAGAGGCTACGGCTGTCAATGGACTTACACCAATCGCCAAGGCTGCGGGCATTAGCGCTTTTGTTGTCGCGCCTTGGGAGTAGAGCAGCATGGAGGCAAAGAATAAGGTTACCGATAATAACCAAGGCTGACTTTGCAGTAAGGTGCCGGCAAGATCTTTGATTTCCTCGATATGATTCGACACTAAGGTATCGCCTAACCAAGCCACACCTAACACACAAACACAGGCGGACATGCCTGATTTAAAGGTGGCCGCATTGGAGATTTCACTTGCGTCTAACTTACAGAAAATCGTAATAGCGGCAGCTGCCGTGAGCATCAGCACCATAATGGCGGCGTCGCGTGGCAATACAGGGTCAACAATCAAACCGACTTTGTCTGATATCGCAGTGGCATAGGCCATGACAGCCGCAATCGCTAGCAAGAAAATCATCACAGATCGTTTCGCGCCGGCTTTAATTTTGATCTCCGTTTTACCGCGTGTTTTGACTAAACCTTTGGCTAAGCGTTCTTGATAGACAGGATCATCGGCCAGTTCTTTACCCATTAAGTTGGCAACAACGGCGCCGACCATGCAGGCGAGAAAAGTTGAGGGAATACAAACGGCTAACAGTACTAAATAATCTACGCCAAACGGCTCTAAGATGCCTGAGAAGAACACGACAGCCGCTGAAATCGGTGAGGCGGTAATGGCGACTTGAGATGCGACAACGGCAATAGATAAGGGACGAGAGGGGCGAATGCCTTGCTCTTTTGCGACTTCGGCAATAACAGGTAAGGTGGAGAATGCTGTGTGGCCTGTACCCGCAAAAAGTGTCATGAAATAGGTGACGACAGGGGCCAGAAAGGTGATTTGTTTTGGATGCTTACGTAATAATTTTTCTGCCAGTGAGACTAAATAATCCATCCCTCCAGACACTTGCATGGCCGCAATCGCGGTGATAACTGACATAATGATGAGGATCACGTCGATCGGGATATTGCCCGGTTTGAGTCCCATCCCCGCGGTCAGTATCAGTACCCCGACACCGCCAGCGAAGCCGACTCCCATGCTACCCATCCTTGCACCAAGGTAAATAGCCCCGAGGACGATAATTATCTCTAATATAATCATAGTGTTAACTCTATTTTATTTTTAATTTCAATAGCCTGCGCATATTCACTCTGCGCATGCTTATTCTTGAATCATCGAGTTGTGGGCTGGGGAAGGCTCCCCAGCCCCACTGAGTTACACTTTGGCTTTGCTAGTATTGCGTTTAGCCTGATATTTAGGATTCATCAGGTTTTCAACTGAGAGAATGTCATCGAGTTCTTCAACCGTTAACAAACCGCGTTCGAGTACCACTTCACGGACATTTTTACCCGTTTGGGCGCAAATCTTGCCTATGATGTCACCTTCATGGTGGCCGATGATTGGGTTAAGGTAGGTCACGATCCCGATAGAGTTCATCACATGGGCCATGCAGATCTCTGGATTGGCTGTGATACCTTCAACGCATTTTTCACGCAGGGAGATACAGGCATTGCCCATCAAACTGAGCGACTCAAACATCGCCTGTCCAATCACAGGTTCCATTACGTTAAGCTGTAATTGGCCTGCTTCGGCGGCCATAGTGATAGTGATATCATTGCCGACAATCTTAAAGGCAACCTGATTGACGACCTCAGGGATCACAGGGTTAACCTTGGCTGGCATGATGGAGGAACCCGCTTGCAGCTCAGGAAGATTAATCTCCTTCAGACCTGTACGTGGACCCGATGAAAGTAAGCGTAGGTCGTTACAAATCTTGGACATTTTAATCGCCATACGCTTAATTGCACTGTGCAGCATAACGTAGGCACCACAATCGGATGTCGCTTCGATTAAATCTTCCGCTGGCACATAGGCGCGGCCAGTAATGTCTGCCAGATACTTAATGGCTAATGCGGAATAACCGACAGGCGTATTTAGCCCTGTACCAATGGCGGTTGCGCCTAAGTTCACTTCTAACAACAACTCTTGGCAACGCTTGATGGACTTAATTTCTTCTCGCAATGTAACAGCAAAGGCATGAAACTCTTGGCCTAAGGTCATAGGCACGGCATCTTGCAATTGAGTGCGGCCCATTTTTAAGATGGTTTTAAACTCTGTGGCTTTAGTGTCGAAAGCGCTGATAAGGTCGGTTAATGCATCTAACAGAATATCGGTACTGTTGATGACCGCAATACGGAAACCTGTTGGATAGGCATCGTTAGTCGATTGGCATTTATTGACATGGTCATTAGGATTGATGACATCGTAACGGCCTTTTTCTAGCCCCATGATCTCCAGTGCAACGTTGGCTAATACCTCATTGGTATTCATGTTGACTGAAGTGCCTGCGCCTCCTTGATAAACATCGACCGGAAATTGATCAACAAATCGACCCGTTGTGAGTATCAGATCGCACGCTTCAATAATTTTGTCAGCGATTTCAGGACTTACAGCGCCTAATTCACTGTTAGCCATGGCAGCGGCTTTTTTTGTTAGCATCATGCCACGGACTAATTCAGGTACATCGGAAATTTTTTGATTACTCAGCTTAAAGTTTTCGATGGCACGCAATGTATGTATGCCATAATAAAATTCATTGGAAACTTCTTTCGTGCCCAATAAATCTTCTTCGATCCGTACGCTATTAGTATCTTTCATTTCGATCCTATTAAATCCAATTAATAGTAAGATATATCTCCGAGTATTGAGTTGTGGATGTGTACAATAAGTATACGTAACACATCAAGAATAACTCATCGAAAACATGAAGGAGAATCGTCTCCTTGACTATCGAAGTAGATCTTAACGCTTTGGCAATAACAGGATTAGGATGGTGATCACTTAACTGTATGAAATAGTGTATTTCTTTTTTTTCTTAGATAAGTCTCTCAACTCGGATCACTAGTGTGAGCCATTACTTTTTGATGCAAATTAGCTATAGATTTGTTATTCGTTAACCAATCGGCGACATATTTATTCAAGTGTTTTTAAAATTAAATAAACCATACGATATTTAATTGTCACTGCGTCAATAGCGAATAATCATTGATTAGTTAAATCTACTCAATAATAAATGCATGGTGTTTTCCTTAAAGTTTAAATAATCAATTAGATAACGCTAAATCTGTTATTTCATTTTAGTGAGAGCTATCACAGTGAGGCTTAGACAATAGTGCACACTGTGGGCGTTTATTATTAATCAAAGGATGTAAGCATGAATTTTCCAATGCGTAAGCTTTTGCTCTCGGTCACTTTAGGGTTATTTCTCTCCTCCGCGGCGCAGGCGCTTCCACAGGTACGTATTATTGCCACGGGTGGCACTATTGCGGGAGTCGGACAATCGGCTACTGAGTCTAACTATCAGGCTGGTGAAGTGGGCATTAGTAGCTTGATTGCGGCCGTGCCTGAAATGAAACAACTTGCTGATATTCAAGGTGAGCAACTGGTTAAAATCGGTTCGCAGGACATGAACGATAAAGTTTGGCTAGCCTTAGCCAAGCGTATCAATCTGCTATTGGCTGATAAAGATGTCGACGGTATCGTCATTACCCATGGTACTGATACCTTAGAGGAAACGGCGTATTTTTTAAATCTCACCATCAAGAGCGATAAGCCTGTAGTACTGGTTGGGGCAATGCGTCCATCAACTGCCATGAGTGCCGATGGCCCGATGAATTTGTATAACGCAGTCGCGACCGCCGCTAACCTAGAATCTAAAGGTCGAGGCGTGTTGGTGGTGATGAACGATACCGTATTGAATGCCCGCGATGTGACTAAGACTAACACTACAGGTGTACACACTTTTGCCGCGCCTAACTTTGGCCCGCTTGGCGTTATCCATAACAGCAAGATTGAATACATGGGCAAAACTGAGCGTCAACATACAAGGCAAACGCCTTTTGATGTTAGCAAACTCGACAAGCTGCCACAGGTAGGGATTGTCTACAACTACGCTAATGCCAGCGATTTACCTGTCAAAGCTATGGTTGAAGCGGGTTTTGATGGCATAGTCAGCGCCGGTGTAGGTAATGGTAATATTTACCACTCAATATTTGACACCTTAGCTAAAGCGAGTCAAAAAGGCACCTTAGTCGTTCGCTCTAGTCGAGTGCCCACAGGCGCAACCACGCTTGATGCCGAGATAGACGATGCTAAATATGGCTTTATCGCAGCAGGTAATCTTAACCCGCAAAAAGCCCGCATTTTACTGATGCTGTCGTTAACGCAAAGCAAAGATCCACAGCAGATCCAACGTTGGTTTCAACAGTTTTAAGATTCAACTGCGTGATAAAACAAAAGCCCTGCGAATATTCGTAGGGCTTTTGCATTTTGTCATTAATGGCTTACCTGTGAAGTTGTTTTTTCACGAGGCCATGAGCCGAAATATCTAAACTTTGTTGTGATTTTTAAAGCCAAAATTGTGAGGGTTCAACTCAGATTTTCAATCAAGATATTGCTCTGTAATTAGATTTAAGAAAGTGCTTGGCTAATTAAACACTCAATATCTCGCTAATATATGTATACCATTCCACAGTAACCATTAAATCCACAGCTGTTTCAGCTTCCTTCCTCGCTCATTATTTTTCGGCATATTCTGACTATATATCAAGGCGATAAACTATTTTTAGTACGGCATAAGGTATTGATTTTGTGACTTAAAGTGCTTTAGGTACTATAGTGAAAGCTTATTTTATCTGAAACATAGGTGAGCGCTTCCTAGGTTTCTTGTTTGATTTTGGGGGCAAAGTGCGAATTTTAATGAACAATTTCAAGGTAATTAGTTTTGTACGTCAGTGGTTACTGCTGGCGTTTTTGAGTATGGCGTTGCCATTGCAGGCGAGTGAAGATCCGCTGTGGATGGGAGCGACAGGCTTGCCTATGAGTGAGCGGATCCATACCGGTGAACTTGCCAATGGTATGCGTTATTTATTGGTGAGCAATAAGACGCCGGAGCAAGCGGTCATAGTGCGGATGCGAGTGGATGTAGGCTCTTTGGTTGAGTCTGATACCGAGCAAGGATTAGTGCACTTTCTTGAGCATATGGCCTTTAATGGATCGACCGGATTGGCGGCGGGGGAGATGATGCCGACATTGCAGCGCCTTGGCCTGAGTTTTGGCGCCGATACCAATGCAGTGACTGAGTTTCAGCAGACGGTCTATCAATTCAACTTGCCAAGTAATAGCCAAGATAAAATCGATACTGCTTTGTTTTTAATGAGAGAAATTGGCAGTAATCTATTACTCGACCCAGCGCTAATTGAACGTGAAAAAGCGGTGGTGTTGTCTGAGCTGCGTGAACGTAGCGGTGCGGATCTTGAGAATTACCGTAACCAATTACAGTTTTTAATGCCAAACACATTGTTGTCAAAGCGCTTCCCTGTGGGTGAGGCGAACAGTATCAGTAATGCCAATCGCGAGGCGTTGCTGTCTTTATATCAGCGTTTTTATACGCCCTCACGCACCACTTTAATTGTGGTGGGTGATATCGAGGTCGCCGCGGTAGAACAAAAGATAAAACAACAGTTTGCCAGTTGGAAGGCCGCGCCTTTGGCCGCTAAAACCAAGGAACAAGCTATTGGTACTGTCGCAGAGCGCCAAAGTGTCGATGCGGCGGCATTTTTTGATCCAAGTCTGTCAACGTCAGTTTCCCTTGGCATGCTAAAACCCATCTCAGCGATTACCGATAGCCCTGCTGTGCGGGAGCAGGAAATGTTGCTCGAGCTTGCCCACGGCATCTTGTATCGCCGTATGGAGTCGCAATTACTGCATAGCCAAGGTTTATATGGTGTAAACCTGCAGGTTGGACCGCAGTTTGATATTGCCTATGGCACACAAATGAGCCTAGGTACGCAGGAAAATAACTGGCAAGAGGGAATCGCACTCTTGGAGAAAACCCTGCGTCAAGCAAAAGAGTTTGGTTTTAGCCAACAGGAAATTGACCAGCAAATCAAACGTATGCATAAGGGATATCAGCTAAGTGTCGCGGGTAGCAGTACCATTCACAGTGTGAATATTGCCGAGAGTCTAGTGTATTCGGTGGCGGGCAATCGCGTCCCTGTCGAACCCGATTGGCAGCTCGCATTTTTTGAAAAAATAATGCCAACAGTGACACCGCAAAAGCTAAGCCAAGTGTTTAATCAAACATGGAACGCCACGCCGTATTTGTATCTGACCAGCAATAAGCCCATTGAAAATGCTGAAAAACAGCTTATCGCCAGCTACGAGAAAAGCCGTAAACAAGCGGTGAGCGCACCAGCAATCAAGGCGATTGATGAGTTTGCTTATACTCAGTTTGGTGAGCAAGGCAAGTTAGTGGCTGACAGTCGCGATAAGGAAACGGGGATTCGTCAACTGCAATTTGCCAATGGCGTGCGCCTTAATCTTAAGCCTACCAACTTTAACAAAGGCACCACATTGGTCAGCCTAAACATTGGCTTTGGTGAAGTGCCATTCCCTGAGTTGGATGGTTTGTCTTATCTGTTTAACAGTGCGTTTGTGCAGGGTGGGCTCAAGGCCCATGATTATGACAGTCTGCAGGATATTTTTGCTGGGCAAGATATTTCCATCAACTTAGGTCTGCGTGAGCAAAGTTTTGGCGGCGAGATTAGCACTAATGCCGCAGAGCTTCGTACGCAGCTTGGCTTAATGACGGCTTATTTAATTGAGCCGGGTATGGATAAGCAGGCTGAGCAATTGTTTCGAGAACAAGTGATTGCCGAGCAACAAAGTATTCATAGCAACCCACAATCTGAGTTTTCTAATCAGTTTGCCCGTATCTCCCATAATGGTGATAAACGCTATGGTTATGGTGAGCCTGAAGAAATTCTCAAACGTCACTTTGGAGAATTAGCGCCGAGTTTCCATTCGGCCGTCGAGCAAGGGGCGATTGAACTCGCTATTGTGGGCGATTTTGACGAAGCGAGTGCCATTGCTGCTGTGGCTGAAACGCTTGGCGCCATTAAGCGTAGCCCTATTGCTAATGCTCCGTCGATAGTACCTGTGTTTCCGAAAGTGCCCGTTCAGAAAACATTAACGCATTATGGTCAACTGGATATGGCGGCACTTGCCATGGTGTGGCCTACAACGGACATGACTCACTTGAGTCAACACGCGGGATTGGGTCTGCTGGAGCAAGTGCTAAGCATTCTATTAACGGAAAACGTGAGGGAGAAGGCGGGCGCGAGTTATTCGCCATCGGCCTTTTCTTACAACGATTTCAATGCCAGCGGTTATGGTTACTTAGGTTTGTTTAGCGTCACGACTCAAGCCATGTTGCCAACGGTTGCCGAGTATTTCACCGCCGCAGTTAAGCAAGTTAAAGCGCCTTCGGGGATCAGTGAGGACTTACTTAATCGAGCCCGCCAACCAGTGCTTGAGTGGATGCAAGCTGCGCCGCAAACCAATGGTTTTTGGTTAGATCTCACCTCAACCGCCCAGAGTCATCCCGGTCGTTTTGCTGCCTTTAAACAAAGGCAAGCGTTAGCGCAGCAGATGACAGTTGCAGAACTTAATAAATTGGCGCAGCAATATCTGCAAGATGATAGCAGTTTAATGATCCAAGTCCTTCCTGCACCGCCAGAACCTCAGCAATGAGTGTTGGGCTCATAGAATAGTAGACTGATCATTCACCGACATATCCCCTGTGGTCGCAAACCGCAGGGGATATTTTTCTACCCCTTTCCTCCTCTATCTTCTTTTACCAACTTTTATTTCACGTTCGTGGTGTTATGCCCACCCATAGGTCGTCAATGGAAATACCTGTTGTCGAAAATGCCACTCACAGATCTGCGCGAGTGAAACTAGGCTAGGCGCAACTTATGTGTGAGATGGTTAACGGGGTGAGGTATATGTTTCGATATCTATTGTGCAGTTTTTGTCTGGTGCTTTTGTACCCGACAGGGATAGATATGTACTTGGTCGGTTTGCCGCAAATTGCGCAGGATTTAGGGGCGAGTGAGGCGCAGCTGCATATTGCTTTTTCAGTGTATCTTGCGGGCATGGCGACCACTATGCTGTTTGCGGGGAGCTTAGCCGATAGGATTGGGCGTAAACCCATTACCTTGTTTGGCGCATTTTTGTTTGCTATTGCCTCTTACTTTGCCGGTAGTGCGCAAACCAGTGATCTCTTTTTAATGGCACGCTTTGCACAAGGCATTGGTGCGGGTTCTTGCTATGTTGTGGCTTTTGCGATTTTGCGTGATGTATTAGACGATAAGCGCCGAGCAAAAGTGCTCTCTATGGTCAATGGCGTGACTTGCATTATCCCTGTGATAGCGCCTGTGATAGGCCATTTAATTATGCTTAAATTCCCATGGCCTAGCCTATTTAACACTATGGCGGGGATGGGATTAATGGTCTTAACCCTGTGTATTTTTGTATTACGCGAAACCTATCCTAAACCGCAACTTCACACCACAGTTGAGTCGGGTGGATATAAAGAATCCTTTAAACAGCGGTTTTTTCTCAGTCGTGTGGTGATAACGACTTTAGGTGTGACCACGATTTTAAGCTATGTAAATGTCTCTCCCATGTTGATCATGGGGCAGATGGGGTTTGACCGTGGACAATATTCTAACACTATGGCTATGACAGCATTTGTGAGTATGGTGGCCTCATTTTCGACGCCCGTTTTGCTTAACCTGTTTAAAGAAAAACCCTTAATCTTGTTCTCTCAGACATTATTTGCCGCCGCAGCACTGGTGTTGATCTTGACCCAATTGGGCTGGCTGGGTCAGTTATTCAATCTGCTCAGTTTTGGTTTGGTATGTTCCGGTTTTGCGATTGGATTTGGGGTGACTATGAGTCAGGCGCTGAGTCCATTTGTTACTCGGGCTGGAGTTGCCAGCTCATTACTGGGAATTGCTCAAGTGTGTACTTCAGCTGTATATATTTGGGTGATGGGTCTGCTCGAAGTGAGCGCGATTAATATATTATTAGTGATCCTCGCTGTCGGTGCGCTGGTGAGCATTACACTGATCTTAGCGGTTCCTAAATTGCCGGAAATTCTACTTAATGACCAAATCCCTGAGTCGGCTTGATCTTAACTTATTGTTTATTTTGCAGCTTTTATTACAGGAGCGGAGTGTCTCTAAGACTGCCAAAAAGCTCAATGTCACGCCATCCACTGTGAGTAAGTCGCTGGCCAAATTACGGGATTGGTTTGACGATCCCTTATTTGTCAAAACGCCGCAGGGATTTCAGTTAACGCCATTGGCTCACGGTATGGAGCAGGAGTTATCCGAATGGTTGCAAATGGGTAAGCAATTGATGGCTAAGCGCGGTGACGAGATGACCAAAGGGCTCACCTTCGAGTTAATGCTTGAGTCGCCTTTGTTGCTTATCATGCTTAATGAGCTGACTCAGGCCATTTATACTCAATACCCTGATGCAAAGGTGAAGGTACGAAATTGGGATTACGATTCACTCGAAGCGATTGTGCGTGGTGAAGCTGATATGGGGTTTACCGGCCGAGAAAGTCATCCACGTTCCAAGGAATCCCTTGATTTATTACCCTATTTTATCGATTTTGAGGTTTTATTTACCGATCTTCCTCAGGTGTATTTGCGCCGCGATCATCCCGCCTTGCAGGAAGAGTGGAATATAGACACTTTCTTAAAATACTCGCATATCAATATCTTGTGGGAAAAGAGCGAAACCTGGGCCTTAGATGATGTGCTTATCGAGCTTGGTCTGAGTCGTAATATTGTGCTGACCTTGGCCAGTTTTGAGCAGTCACTGTTTGTCGCGGCAGAGCCTCACCACAATATGATGGCAATTGCGCCACAATATTGCGAACAATATGCCCGCCAATTACACCCTGACTTAGTCAGCCGCCCTATCCCGATAAGTGGCGAATATCTTGATAAACTCGCGATCCCTTTTACCTTGATTTGGCATAAGAGAAACAGCCACAACCCCAAAATCACTTGGTTGCGAAGCAAGATAAAAGCGATTTATCAACAGCATGATTAAGGCTGTTATTTACTGCATTAACTTGTTTGGGTAATACCCAATTGCTGGCAAATATGTTGGATACAAAGTTCTCGCTGTTGGCACCATAGCCCGTAGCTGACGGGGATAAGTTTAATGCCCGCGCGCTGTAAGAGTTTATACAGTTCAATATCGAAAAAGTCCGCCCAAGGTCCTGGGTAACCGATTAAATCTATTGCTAAATATTGGTTACCATAGCGACATAAAATATCCAGTTCTAGCCCTGCCATATGGTAGGCGCGCCAGACAGTTATGCCTTTTTCTTCAATCGCGAGTGCCACAGATTGGCCGAAGGTATCGAGGGCATCGACATAATTGTGCGCCGCTTGAAATTGGCCCGCCGATGCTAAGTAAGTTGCCAGTAAATTATTGTTGGGGAGTTCATGCGCTTGTACCGATAAAAATAGCCATTGCATTTGTTTAGCGCGGGTGATCGCGACATTGAACATATCGGCTCGATTTAAATACACAGCGGCGCGGCTGTCGTTGGCCGTAATGCTAAACGATAGCAGCATAATATCGCGCTCTTCCCCTTGAAAACCAAAGGGCGTGGCAATCCGTAATTGGTGACGCTCGAGTTGTTGTGCGCTAAAGCGCGTGAGGATTTGCTGGGATAAATACTCCGTCTGATTGCGAAAACAGGAGAGTACACCAATGCTGGAAGGCACTAATACATTTTCTTGTTCATCAATCAGTTGAGCTAACTTTTGAATTAATGCTTCCGCTTCTATGGCGTTAATTCCCTTACTATCACGGCTGCCAGTAACGTGGACTCTGTGTAAGTGCCCTGAACTTGTGCAAGGTCTGTGCTGCATAATCTTCAGCATGCCTTGATAAAACTGCTGATTACTAAATTGGATCAGCTCAGGTTTACTCCGAAAATGCTCATTTAAAAATACCACTTGGGATTGGCTTGCGAGGGATTGTGACGCTAAGTCGAGCATACTGGCATCACGGTAGCTCATTAGGCCGCGGCAATCCGGGGCGAGTCCGAGTTGGGTCTGGATTTGAGTTTGTTTTGCGCGGGATAAAAAAGAGAAATGGCGCAGTTGTTTGCTATCTCCCACCACCAGTGCCGCCTTTGCTCGCTGCAAGGCCGGTAAACATGCGGCAATATTGGCTTGAGTGGCTTCATCAATAATCACTAAGTCAAACATTTGCTGCTCCATGGGCAGCACTTTATGCAAGCTGGCAAGGCTAGATAACCAAATGGGAAAGGTTTGTTTTAAGGCATCAAAATCCGTCTTGTAGAAGCCGTCGAGTTGCTTAGCGGACTGGCGAGCGCGTAACGCACTGGCAAAACTCACCAATGTACTGCGCTTATTTTTGAGTAATTGGTTTAATCGATAGTGAGTGGCCAATTGTAAGTATTTGAGGCTTAAGTCTTCTTTTTGCGCGATGAGGGCCGTTAATTTATCGAGTTCATTCCATTGCTGGGCAAACCTTTTTATACCTGCATGGTAAGCCCAGTTGTAAAATCCTAAGCGCCAACGGGATTGTCCTTGTTGTAAGGTCGCCAGTTTTTGGCCGCGACGTATGGCATGGCGGCAATGACGTATAAAGCCCGCTTCCATCTTGACTTGCTGACGAGTCACAGTATTAAGTTGTTGTTTTGCATTGAGTAGCAACCTATGCGAGACGGCTTCATTTGATGCAGGGTGCTGACCATGGAGCATTTCATCAATCTGGTTTTTAAGGACTTTTATAAACTGCGGCGAGCCTGCTCGAATAAGGCTGCTCCCTAGCTGGAATTGTTGTTGCAATTTATCGGCAATCACATCAACAGCTACATCGGTGTGGGCGACGATAAGTACCGATTTTCCCCTTAATACCTGCTCTGCTGCCACTGTGGCTATGGTGTAACTCTTACCTGTTCCCGGTGGGCCTGAGATCTGCCCCAAAGTATGATTGGCCGCAATCTTTAAGGCCTGAATTTGCGCGCGGCTTAACAGCCCAGGAAGATAAGCCTCTTGTGTGTCTTCACTGGCGCTGATTGATGTTGTTTGTTGTGTTTCTGCGAATAGCGCTTTAAGCGGTGCTGATGGTTCAGGCGCTGTCATTAGTTTGTCGAGTTCGTGCAAAATGCCCCGACTCGCGATCGAACGTTCTGCCAAAATGATTTGGCTTCGACTGACAAGAAACTGCCCACGTTTACGGCATAAGCTAGTGAATTCAGCCTCATCGATCAGCTTGGGAAAATGCAATAAATGACTGGTATCAACATCGGCTTGGCCCGCCCGCAGCCAAGATATCCAGCCACTGACATCCGTTGGATTATCGCGTAAATCTTGGCTTAGGCTATGTCCTTCAACGACTAATTTTTCTAATAGAGCTTCATTGATAGTGAATGGCCCTTGGCCAGCTAGAGTGTTATTGCTCTCTAGGTAGAGATTATCGCCGTCAGCCTGTAATTGGCATTCGCGGTACAGCAGTGGCGTCACGACTTTACGTTTTTCGCCATTAAGGTCGACTGTGCCGCAGAAAAACAGACAGCAGTGCAATAATACCTTTTCGCGTAAATACAAAGCGCTACGTGCTAGTAATGCACTGGCGGGAGCAAATGGTACTGGCAAGCGGGGTAGGAAGCCACTGCTTAACTCGTCTTCATGTTGGAGTAATAGCTGATCTTGCTCGGCAAGCTTGTGGCTAGACCAGAGATTGATTTCGGCACTATCGTGTTGAAAACATTGTTTGTAGTAGTTGAGAATCCCTTGCAAATCCTATCCATCCCAAAGGCTTAATTGGCGATGCGAGAGTAACCTAATCGCATTAGTCGAACAAGGTTTGTACCGTCTGAGGATAGTTTATCCATAGTCGCTATAAGCCTAAAAGAGAGGTGTTCGATAGATCAGCCATTTTCCACTGGAGCAGAATTTTTGAGAGGCGAGCAAAAGTATCAGCAGCCGCATTTGTATCAATTAAGGGCCTGAAAAGTGTGGTTTGTATCACTTTTTTCTGTGTTATTGAAATGTTTGTTAAGTGTTTGAGTTTGTAAAATATTTGTTTTTGTTTTTAGTGGAAATTGCCATTGTTGTCATTGTATAACTGCGTAGATTGAACTGAATTTTTGTCTGCTAATGAGGGAAACAATGATAAAAAGTAAGCTAAAGGGATTCGCTGCGGTGGCTGTTGCCTGTTTAGCGGTAACGGCATGTGGCTCAGATGATAATAATGAAGAGGGCACAGATCAAAATGCCACCTATGTGCAATTTTATAATGCTTCAGCTGGAAGCACTGCTACTGCACTCAAAGTTGCCGATAAAACCTATGAAAGTGTGATCTATGGGGACACTATGCCGCGATTTACGTCGACGGCTGGCGTAACTGCGATTGAAGTGATGGCTAAGGATGCCTCTGATAAAGATATCTCTATTTATAAAGAAAATATCGATTTGAAAGTTGCAACGGACCATTTCTTTGTATTACATGGTGATTTTACCGAACCTAAATTACTTAATATCAACTATTCTCGCACTGAACTCGATAAGCTCAACGAAGTGGCTGAAAACAGTAAAATGCAGCTCTTGATTGCCAATACTGCTGTACATGCCCAAGCCTTTGACGCTTATGTTTCTAAGTCGACCCAAACCTTTGCCGATGCCGTGATGTTAGGCAGTGTGGCCTACGGTGAAGTGTCGCAGCCACAAGTGATGGATACGGGTGAATATAAGGTTTACCTCGCACCAGCGGGAACAACCAATGTTTCTTATACAACTGCGAACATTAAATTCAGTTCTAAGGTGCCTTATAAGCTGATCATCCGTGAAGGTTTTGGTGCTTCGGATTCAAAAATCACCTTGGACAGTGTCGATTCAACCACCAATGTTCGCAATCATGTAGCATTAGAAGCGAGTGTCGATTATCGCGTCTTTAACGGTTTAGGTTCGCACATTATCGATGTGAAAGTGGCTAGCAGTAAGCAAGATACTCTGTTTAGCGAAGTGCCATCTTTTGGGGTGACTAGCTATCAAGGTGCTGAGTTTAATGATTTTGGTGTGAGTGTGTTCGACCACGGTACGCAAAATAAATTGCTCGATAACGTGTTGATCACCCTTAACCAAGATGACATTAAAACCATCTTCATCTATGAGCAAACGACCGAGCAGGGCAGCCAAGTGAAGGCGATGGAGATGAAGCAAACTCAGACGCCAAGTCCCTATAGCTTTAAGTTCGACATTGTGAGTTTTGCCGATAAAAGCAATCTAACCGTGTATTTCTTAAAGGCAAATGACACGATTGAAACGGCTGTAAATAAGATCACCGCAGTCAATCCTGCGAGCCCTCAGTCAGTGACTGTGCCAGCTGGCGAATATTCTATTAAGGTTATCGCTGTGGAAAACGGTACTAAAACCGTTGTCTATGCATCCGATTTAATGGATTTCAGCAATGAAGATAATGTGACTATGGTGCTGAATAAAGATCCTTCTACTAGCTTTGGTTATAACTTGATTAAGATCTAACCGCTAAGGTGAGTGAACGGCTCTAATAAAACAGCGCTACTTAGGTAGCGCTTTTTTTGGCTGTTTTTGTGTGCTCGTTTTAGTGGGCTTAGTAGATTGAGCATTATTGTCTTAGCATTCACTTTTTATTGATTGTGGCTGCGGGGTTAATGTAGGCTGATCGGCAAAAATTAAGCCGAGCATTGCTGTGATGTGAATAACGCGAGCAACATAGGAAAAGGAGTTCACTGTGATGAATAAAGGATTTAAAGACGGCCATTTCCAAATTGGTGAAGGCAGTATTAGCGGTAGTATAGCGTGTATGTTAGCGATATTATCGTTTCTGGGCGTATTGGCGTTTCATTTTCCCGAATATCTCACCACTCCTGAATTACGCCAAAGCTATAATGTCGATGTTATTCGCAGCTTAATATTTGTCGCCTTAGTGGTGTCGGGCAGTTTAGGTTTATTGAATTTTATTCGAAATAAAAATAAGCGTTTCGGCTTTGTGGCTTGGGTATTTGTGAGTTTAGCGATTGCCTTTGGTGGTCATCAAGTTGAGGTCGAGCCTTTTGCTAATCATAAGGTCTCACTGGGTTTAGATTGGTTTATTTTAGACTTATTAGGCTCAACCTTAATTTTCATTTTTATCGAGAAATGGCTACCCCATAAACCAGAACAAGCAATATTGAGATCCGAGTGGCAAGGGGATTTAAACCATTTTTTGGTGAATCACTTAGCGATTGGATTTGTATTATTGGTGGCAAACCAATTTGTGCAGTCGACCTTTTCTTGGGCTATTTCCAGCACAGTGCAAAGCTTTATCGCGGATCTTCCCTTTGCGTTGCAACTGTTGTTGATTTTATTGGTCGCCGATTTAATGCAATATGCGGCGCACCGTGCCTACCATGAAATTCCTTTCCTGTGGCGCTTCCATTCGGTGCACCATAGCGCGAAACATTTAGATTGGTTGGCTGGTTCAAGGCAACATATGTTTGAGTTGATTGCTACCCGTTGTTTAGTGCTCACGCCGATTTTTATCTTGGGATTCTCCAAAGACATCATCAGTATTTATGTGATTATCGTTGGCGTGCAGGCGGTCTTTAATCATGCCAATGTGCAGGTTAACTTTGGCTGGCTACGTTACTTAATTGTCAGTCCGCAATTCCACCATTGGCACCATGCTTCCGATAAGGCGGCAATCGACCGTAACTATGCTGCCCATTTTTCTTTTTTAGATTACCTATTTGGGACTGCAGTTCGAGGCCAGAAAGAGTGGCCAGAGCAATATGGTGTCGTGGGCGATTACATGCCTGTTGGCATGTTTAAGCAGCAATTGTATCCCCTTGGTTTAGCGAAGAAAGACACAAAATAATGGCGCTGCAATTGGAGTGGTTTGTTTTGGAATGATTGTCTGGGAGTATTGATTAGGTCAACTGAGCAGTAACGCTGAACTGTGGCGGTTAACTCTGATATTGGGATAGAAACAAGCCCAACACAGCGCTTTGTTGGGCTTTTTGCCGTTCAAACTACAATCGTTATTCGGAAATTTTCAGTTCTTGGCCTGGCTTAATAATGCTTTTGCCATTGAGCTGGTTCCACTTCATTAAGTCAGCCAGTTTAACCTTATTCTTACGGGCGATTTTATCCAGCGAATCACCAGATTTCACCTTGTAAGTGGTCGCTTTTACAGCAGGTTTATCGGCCGATGTTGAGGTAGTCGCTTTAGCTTTGGTCGACGACTTATTGCTCACTTTTTTATCTGTCTTCGCCTTGGTTTTAGTGGGTTCAGGCTCATTATCATTGCCCGCCATTGGCGTTAACAGTGTGAGCTCTTGGCCGATTTTTAGGCGGTCAGATGTCAGATTGTTGGCCTGTTTTAATGCTTTCACTGACATATCAAACTTGGCTGCGATTGTGCCTAGGCTGTCGCCAGATTTGACGATATAGCTTTGGCTGTCATAGCGTTTTTGAGCGTAGAGCTTGTCCTGATTTTCCTGATAATGACCTATGTTTTCCAGCGGTAAAGCGATTTGATATTTGCCTTTGCTGGGGATTACACCTTGGCGAAAGCCTGGGTTATAGGTTTTAAATTCTGCTTTGCTGAGCCCTGCTGCATTAGCAATCTGGCCAATATCTACGCCATTAGGTGCTGGCACTCTTTCCAAGAAAGGGCGGTTAGCAATAGGGGGTACTTTTAAACCGTAGTGGTTGGGATTTCGAATAATTTGAATAAATGCCAGCCACTTAGGGACTGTTTGTACTCGTTTAGCGGGGATACCCAGTGACCAAAAGTCCGTAGGTTTACCCTTGGCTTTGTTTTTATCAATGGCGGCTTTGATCACTAGCTCACCGGTATTGTAGGCGGCGACGGCGTTAATCCAGTCTTTGTCTAAGGTGTCGTATAGGTGCTGTAGATAGTCGAGCACTGCATCGGTTGAGGCCAGCGCATCTTTACGGCCATCGTAGGCAGAATTCACTGTTAAGCCAAAATTACGTCCAGTAGCAGGGATCATTTGCCACAGTCCTGCGGGGCCGTTAGCTTGTGCTAAAGGGTTATAGCCACTTTCGACTATGGGCAATAACGCCAATTCTAATGGCATGTTACGCGCTTCGAGCTGGCTGACTATGTAATACAAGAATGGCTCGGCGCGATCGCCAACCTGATTCATAAATTTTTGTTTATCATCGAAAAAGTTACGCTGTTTACGTACTTCGGCATCATCATGGACGTCAATGGTATTGGCGTGTTGGATCTTTTCCCATACATCGCTGTACTGCTCAACCACTGCGGGTGGTGTTTGATGCTGTTGTGGCGAGTGGTCGTTATCATTACTGACATCACTTGCTGTGGCATTGAATTCAGTGGTTGATGGGCTTGCTGATGTTGTAGCGCAACCGCTCAGTAGGGCCATTAGCATGGCAAGCATAAGCACTGTAAATGAGTGCGTTTGGCGAAAATGTGTCCGCATGATTGTCCTGTGATGAGTTGACTGGGCATTCCATATTGGTGCACATGCTAATCTGTTTTCGAGTTTCTGGATAGCTCCCCCAAGTTTTACCTATCGTATCAAAGTTGTCTTAAGGCCGATTGTGCCGCCCTTTGATTGCAGATCCTGCGTTTAGCTTTGTCGATTTATACGCTACCATAGCCGCGATTTTTCATTAACTTGGGTAGCAAAGTGCAGACGTTAGCGCAGTTAAGGGCAGGGCAGTTACAAGGGATTACACGTTTACAATTGGTTGAGGATTTAACCGAGTTCCCGCGGGAGATTTTTGATTTAGCCGATACCCTCGAAATCCTCGATTTATCGAATAATCAACTGAGCACTTTGCCCGAGGATTTACACCGCTTATCGCATTTAAAGATAATTTTCGCCTCGAATAATCGCTTTGAACATTTGCCTGAGGCATTAGGGCGCTGCACAAATTTAGAGATGATTGGCTTTAGGGCCAATCAAATCAAAACAGTGACTGCTGCGGCATTACCGCTGCAAACCCGCTGGCTCATCCTAACCGATAACCTCATTGAGACATTGCCTGCGGCCATGGGCGATTTACATCGTCTGCAAAAATTAGCTTTAGCGGGTAACCGTTTAACAACCTTGCCCGAGTCGATGGCCAATTGCCGCAACTTAGAGTTAGTGCGTTTATCGGCCAATCAACTCCACGCACTGCCAGCTTGGTTACTCAGTTTGCCCAAACTGACTTGGCTCGCCTTTGCGGGAAATCCATTCAGCCATACCTTAGTCGATCCCCATGCCGATGTGGCCACAGTGGCGAATGTGACTCTGGGTGATATCAAGTTGGCTGAGAAGCTTGGCGAAGGGGCTTCTGGGGTCATTTATCGAGGCGATTGGTTGAATCAAGCCATGATAGCCGCGACGGGGTCGGCGCATATTGCGGTAAAACTCTTTAAGGGTGAAGTGACGAGCGATGGTTATCCCGCTGACGAGTTAGATTGCTGTCTCACAACGGGTGATCATCCCTGCCTTATTAAGGTTGTGGCGCACATTAGCCAAAAAGATCAATTGGGTTTAGTGATGGAACTTATTCCGCCAGGGTTTAGTAACTTAGGGCTACCACCAAGTCTTGTCACCTGCACTCGCGATACCTTTAAAGAAGGTAGCGAATTTCGCCTTGATGAAGTCGCCAAAATCACACACCAGTTGGCCGATGCGATGGCGCACATGCATGCTAAACAAGTAAGCCATGGTGATGTCTACGCCCATAATATTATGGTTAATCAACAGATGAGCTTATTGTTTGGGGATTTTGGTGCGGCATCAAACTTACGCAATCTATCGACAGCAGAACGCTTAGCGATAGAAGCTATTGAAGTGCGAGCGCTTGGTTGCTTGATTGAAGATCTATTGGCCTATGTGGATGCATCTGCCTATGTGAGTGCCTCGATTGGCCCTCTGTACTACACACAGTTGAGTGCGATTAAAGATGAGTGCATGCAGTTAGATGTGGCTCAGCGCCCCTGTTTTGCAGATGTGAAAAAGGCCATCGGAGCCCTGTTAAAAGGTAAATAGTGGCTTGCTAATAGGCTGGCTCTACACTTGTTTCAAGTTTGCTGTATTTTATGGTTGTTTGTGTGATTTAAGTGCTCACTATTGAGTTTATCGTTAAGTTATTGTTTTGTTTGGTTGTGTAACCGAGTTTTTACTGGCACTGACTGGGATTAAGCCTATAGGCTGTATACCCAAATAACCTCAAATTGCTGAAACAGGCACTTTGGGGGGACTTGGTATTAGTTTTGGGTTCAATCCGGTTTGCTGTTGTCGGATAGGATGTCCGTTGAATAGTAAGAACGATAGGTTTGCATACTATGTTTACACGAACACTGTTTACACAAAGAGTAACTGAACGAGCACGCAGTGCATGCGATATTTCATTAAAAAGCCATCCCCATCATCTCCCAAAGGCGCCCTTATTCGCGCCTTTGCCGTTTCTACTGGCGAGTGTTTTCGCTTTAGCCCCTATGGCCGTGATGTCGGCGGACAAGGTCGACATTATCCCTGTGACGGTCGAGGCCGTTAAAGAAACATCCTTTGCCGATGTAGTGAATGAAGTCGGTAAAATCAACGCTATCGATTCAGCCACGCTGAACTTTAATGCTAGCGAAAAAATTAGCGCGATTCATTTTAGTAACGGCGACAAAGTGACTAAAGGCCAAGTGATTGCCGAGCAGGACAACATTAAAGCCAAGGCTGATTTAGACAAAGCCAAGAGCACCTTAGCACTGGCTAAAACTAAGCTGGAGCGTATCGAAGATTTACTGATTAAAGAACCCTTTGCGCTTGCTAAGCAAGATGTGGATGAGCTACGGGAAAATGTGAATCTGGCCGATGCGGATTTTCGCCAGAAACAAGCAACCATGAACGATTACCTGATCAAGGCTCCCTTTGATGGTCAGTTGACCAGCTTTAGTCAGTCTATCGGCAGTCAAATTGGTGCTGGTACGGCCTTAGTCACCCTCTATAGTTTAAATCCGGTCGAAGTGCGTTATGCCATTAGTCAGAAGGATTTAGGCAAGGCGCAAAAGGGCCAAAAGGTGAATGTGACTGTTGAGGCCTATGGTAATAAGGTATTCAAAGGGTTAGTTAACTATGTTGCCCCTGCGGTAGATGAAAGCTCAGGACGGGTTGAAGTGCATGCCGCCCTTGAAAACCCTGAGTTTAAGCTTGCTCCTGGCATGTTCGCCAACATCAAGCAGTTCTATAGTCTAGGGATTAAACGTCTATTAGTGCCGCAAAATTCGATTATTGCCAATAACGATGAACGTTTTGTCTGGCTAGTGCAGGGCGATAGCGTAGTAAAGCAAGTGGTTAAACTCGCTCAAAATACGAATGACGGTTATGCCGTCGTGACTGAAGGTTTAGCCGAAGGCGATTTAGTCGTTAAAACGGGTATGCAAAACCTCAAGTCCGATAGCAAGATCAAAGTCGTGCAGGATAGAAACACTGCAGATAAAGCGGCAACATCAAGCGCTGACAAAGGTGCTGATTCAGGCTCAACTCCAAATATTGAGGTGGCTGAATAATGCGTTTACCCGAAGTCTGTATTCGTCATCCTATCTTCGCCTCCGTACTCAGTATTATGGCTGTGTTACTGGGTTTGATTGCCTTTCAAAAACTCGATATCCAATACTTCCCTGAGCATACCACCCACTCGGCATCTGTGAATGCGTCGATTGCAGGGGCGAGCGCCGATTTTATGTCGAGCAACGTGGCCGATAAGTTGATTGCTGCGGCTTCGGGCATAGATAAGGTCGATACTATGTCGACCGACTGTAGCGAGGGGCGTTGCTCATTAACGATTAAATTCAATGATGACACTAGCGATATTGAATACACCAACTTAATGAACAAGTTGCGTAGCAGCGTCGAAGGGATTAACGATTTCCCCCAGAGCATGATAGATAAGCCCACAGTCACCGACGATACCTCGGCCACAGATTCTGCCAGTAATATCATCACCTTTGTGAACGCGGGAGGCATGGAAAAGCAGGCTATGTACGACTACATTAGCCAGCAGTTAGTACCGCAACTCAAACAAGTTCAAGGCGTTGGTGCTGTTTGGGGGCCCTATGGCGGCTCACAAAAGGCGGTCAGAGTCTGGCTCAATCCTGAACAAATGAAGGCGTTGAATATTAAAGCTGCCGATGTGGTGGGCACGTTAGGCTCCTACAATGCCAGTTTTACCTCGGGTGCGATCAAAGGTAAGTCGCGGGATTTCTCGATTAACCCTTTGAATCAAGTTGAAACGCTTGAAGACGTGAAGGATCTGGTGATTAAGGTCAGCGAGGGTAAGATCATCCGTGTGTCCGATGTTGCCGATGTGGTGATGGGCGAGGAAAGTCTGTCGCCGAGTATGTTGTCTATCGGTGGACATAGTGCAATGTCATTGCAGATTTTACCGCTGAGCAACGCTAACCCAGTGACAGTGGCTTCGAACATTAAAGCCGAAATTGCACGCATGCAAAAACATTTACCCCAAGGCTTAGAAATGAACTTGGCCTACAACCAAGCTGATTTTATTGAAGCCTCCATCGACGAAGGGTTTTCTGCGTTGATTGAAGCAGTGATCTTAGTTTCGCTGATTGTGGTGTTATTTTTGGGTAGCCTGCGGGCGGCATCGATCCCCATTATTACCATTCCCGTGTGCGTGATTGGGGTGTTTGCTGTGATGTCGGCGCTCGGATTTAGTATCAATGTGTTGACTATTCTGGCGATTATTTTGGCCATTGGCCTGGTGGTGGACGATGCCATTGTGGTGGTCGAGAACTGCTATCGCCATATTGAAAACGGTGAAACGCCTTTCAATGCGGCGATTAAAGGCTGTCAGGAGATCATTTTCCCTATCATTGCCATGACGTTAACGCTCGCCGCCGTGTATCTGCCGATCGGATTAATGTCGGGTTTAACCGCCGATCTGTTTCGGCAATTCTCCTTTACCTTAGCAGCGGCCGTGATGATCTCTGGCGTGGTGGCGTTAACTTTGTCGCCTATGATGAGCGCTTATCTTATCAATACCACTGAGCAACACCCTAAATGGTTTAGCCGAGTCGAGAATGCGCTGCAGCAGTTAAATCATTTGTATATCAATGAGCTGAATAAGTGGTTTTTCCGCAAGCGCTTGATGTTTGGTGTGGCTGTGGTTTTGGTGGGTCTTGCGGGTATTGCTTACTGGCAATTACCCAAAATACTCTTGCCTGCGGAGGACTCTGGCTTTATCGATGTGGCGTCTAATGGCCCTACCGGTGTCGGTCGGCAGTATCATCTCAATCACAATGCTGAGCTTAATGGTGTGATGGACGAGCATCCTGCGGTAGGGGCTAACTTGTCCTATATCGAGGGAGAGCCAGTGAACCATGTGCTACTCAAACCTTGGGGTGAGCGCAGTGAGGGTATAGATGATGTGATCAGCGACTTGATTACAACATCAAAGGAAAACGTTTCTGCCTATAACATGTCGTTTAGCATTCGTTCAGCGAATAATCTCAATATTGCCAATAATTTGCGTTTAGAGCTGACGACCTTAGATCGGAATAAGGACGAACTCAGCGAAACCGCCGCCAAAGTGCAAAAGTTACTCGAGGATTATCCTGGCCTGAATAACGTGGGCAACTCAGTGCTTAGGGATCAACTACGCTACGATCTGTCTATCGATCGCAACGCCATTATCCTCTCTGGTGTGAGTTATGGTGATGTCACTAATGCACTTTCTACCTTTCTTGGCTCAGTGAAGGCGGCGGACTTACATGCTACCGATGGTTTTACTTATCCTATTCAAGTGCAAGTAAACTTAGACAAACTGAGTGATTTTAAAGTGTTGAATAAGCTGTATGTCACTTCTGAATCTGGGCAAGCACTGCCATTGTCGCAATTTGTGTCGATTAAACAGACTACGGCAGAATCTAACATTAAGACGTTTATGGGTCTTGATAGTGCTGAATTGACGGCAGATATTATGCCCGGCTATTCAACTGATGAAATCAAAACCTACTTAGATGAACAATTGCCTACATTGCTTAATGATGCCCAAGGTTTTAAATACAATGGCGTGGTGAAGGATCTTATGGATTCGCAGGCGGGCACTCAGTCGCTATTCTTGCTGGCATTGGTGTTTATCTATTTGATTTTGGCTGCGCAGTTCGAAAGTTTTGTCGATCCCTTAATTATCTTACTGACAGTGCCCTTGTGTATTGTCGGTGCGTTATTGACCTTAGCCTTGTTTGGCGAGAGTGTGAATATCTATTCGCAGATTGGTTTATTAACCTTAGTGGGGCTAGTGACTAAACACGGTATCTTGCTGGTGGAGTTTGCCAATAAGCAACAAGACCAAGGTTTGAGTGCGATTGAGGCGGCGCGAAGCAGTGCCAAATCTCGTTTAAGACCGATTCTAATGACGTCTTTAACCATGATTTTAAGTGCGATTCCTTTAGCCTTGGCATCGGGGCCGGGCTCGTTAGGGTTAGCTAACATAGGTTTAGTCTTAGTCGGAGGTCTGTTAGCGGGCACTTTCTTCTCTTTATTTGTAGTGCCTGTGGCCTATGTCGCTATGGCTGAATTGAAGGCCAAGGATGTGCTTGCTAGACTGCGAAGTGCTTAAGTTGAGTTTTATGCGCTGGGTTTATCGCCCCTAGGCTGACAGGCATGGGTTCAACTTGTCTGTAAATACGTTATGATTTAAGCCAACGGCTAAACGCGTTGGCTTAATTTTTTCGATAACTTAATGATCTTTTTTGTATTTAAGCGAGTGTTTAAGTGCGAGTGGATTTGCCTCATCAGCGACGGAGAGCTGGCATTATGAGTTTGTTACATTGCTTTCATAGGGCTTTTTTATATTTGGCTTGCTCGGCTGGATTGATGTTTGCCTCTCCCGTCATGGCCTCTTTTTGGGATTCTTTATTTCGTAGTGAGTTGCCCGTCGATCAAGTGACTGCACCTGTAGACAGTCCGCGTTTCGAGTTCGTCGGTGTATTACCTGCTAATACGCAATTAGAACTTGTCGGTTATTACGTCTCATCTGTTTGTACTCGAAAGGAAATCCGTTTTCCCAGTGGTGATATTGCTAATCCCTACCGCGCGACATTCGAAGAAACCTCAGTGCTGCGGCAAGTGATTAGCAGTGGTAGCAAAGCGAGTGAGTTTTCGCTGCCCTTAGCTTTGAACGGTGGCGGCGATTGTCAGTGGCGGCTTGAGGATTTAATGCTCGATGTGACAATACTGCCGAACCATCCGTTGTGGCAAAGGGCTAAAGCACTTAAACAACAATACCTTGCTAAGTTGCAGCGCACTTCTGTTGTGGATGCGGCACAAGTTGCTAGCCAAACGACGTTGCCGACCCAAGTGTCACCCCACGATGATTTTTATTTAAGTCATGAACTTAATATCGATCCTATTCATGCGGGTAGCGAGGCGGATAATTCGTTGCTTGCGACTACGCCTTTATCTTTAGCGCCAGTTTACTATCCAGTATTTATTCATTCTCCTAAGGAAGACAAACCCTTCGAGGCTAGGCTGAAAAGCAGTTTGCAGCAAATTTCTAGCCTATGGGCTAGTCCTTATACTCAAGCGATTCGCCGCGGTGATGAGGCTGTGATGCGGGTGAATTTTAATCCACAGATTGCCGAGCAGTATGAGGTCAATGTCTGGTATCAGCCTGATACGGTTGAAGTGAATTATCCCGATGGTACTCAATATACTTATGCTAACGGTGATGTGGAATTGTATGCCTATGGTAAACCTGAATCTCAAATCAAGACGTTAGCTCAGAGTACCAAGGCCGAAGATAAGCGCTTCTTGGCACGTATCTATGAGCTTGGGCACGCCTTACCCAAGGATAAAATTAAGGCACAGAAATATTACCGTGAAGCCGCTGAAGCTGGCGATATTGAGGCGCTGCATTGGATGCGAGATCAAGCGGGTTACGCGGGGCGTGCCGATGAAAAGATCTATTGGCTGGAGCGCGCCGCGAGTTTTGGCGATAACGCGGCAAAGCTTGAGTTAATCCGTTTACCTTTATCGGTTATCGAGCGTGGCTTGGTTAATACAGGTGCGGATAAGGTCCGTGAAACGCAAGCATGGCAGCAGTTAAATCAGCTAGTTGGCCAAGGGTTGCCTGAGGCAAGAAGTCTGATGGCGTTTTATCAAGTGTTATCTTGCTCCCCTTACTTTAATGCCACAACGGCATTGGAAAATTATCGCCAAAGCGTTAAAGCTCAACCTGATTTAGCGCGAGATGCTGCCGAAACCTATTACTACTTTAAAGAGGATTTTGAGCAGAGCGAGGAGTTTTGGATCATTGCCGCCGAGCGAGATCTTTACGCCGCCGCTGAACTTGCCAATATCCTGTTATTGGAACCCTATCGAGATACGGTTAACGCGAGATACTGGTTAGAAAAAGTGACAACCTTGGGTGCCAAACAAGGCTTGCAAGCGGATATTCTAGGCAATGCTTACTTCCAGTTCGCAACCCTGTTAGATAAAGGCGAGGGTGGACCGGCCGATGCAAAAGCAGCGTTAACGCTTTATCAGCAGAGCATTGAAATGGCAGATCGGTTTTCAAACGACTATGCAGCAAGGGCCAAGGAGAGAGTGCAAGTGCTCGAAGGGATGCGCTAATAACGTATTGCCGCTAAAGACTCTATGACGTCAGTGTCGCTTATTCAGCTTATCTTCAATAAAAATCCCTGCAGAAGCAGGGATTTTGCTATTTATTCAAATGCTTGATTTATGCGTAATGGCTAAAACTGCTTACTTAAGCGATGCAAGTCATCAAACTAGCGTAAATCAACCTGCAGTGCGACTCCCGCACTCTGGGGCTCACTCTGCACTGTGATGTAATACCAACCCACGTTTGGTGCATTGACTGTGATACTTTCCCGCGTGTTGGCGGGTGTCACAGAGGCTGCATCGAAGTGTTGAGCATTCGCCCAAGTCGTCCCCGAAAACAGGCTAACATCACCACTGCCGTGGGCGGAGTTTATACTTAGCTGATTCGTTCCCTCTGGTACCCAAAGGTAATAATCGTTGCGCCCATCGGCGGTGCAAATGGCTTTGCCAGCACTGAGCTCACCATAACTTAAGGGTGATTGCGTCGCGCAGGCGTTGGCAATGAGCACCGGATCGGGTGTGTTGCCCGTGCCTGTGCTAAAGGTCAGTGTTACGCCGCTAAACTCAGTGGCAGTATCAATCGTGATATAACGCCAGCCACGATTGGCGCTGAAGCTAAGCGATTCTTGATTTCCTGCTTGAGCGCTCTTTGCATCGGCATTATCTGCGTCGGCCCACTGACTGGCATTGAAGTAAATATTGGCATCCCCAGCGCCGCCCTTAGTGGTGACAGTGAACTGGGTATCATCTTCCTCAACCCAGAAGTAGAAGCTGTTACGCCCGCCACTGATGCACTCATTTTTGCCTAGGGTGAGCTTACCGTAATCTAAGGTCGCTGCGCCGCAATTGGCTGGTGGCTCAGGATCCACGCCGCCATCCCCCAGATCGGGGTCGATATCAGCAAATAGCTCAGTGGTGCTGACTTGCATATCAACACCGCCAAAGTCCCCCGATAAGGTAATGTAGTGCCAATACTCGTTGGGGTTTAACTGCACCTTAATCACTTGATAATTACCATTACCGATACCAGCGCCTTGGTTTTGCTCAGGGCTTGCCCAGCCTCTAGAATCGAAATAAATGTCGGCATCTCCCCAACCACCGCCAATCTTGATCCAAAGCTCTTGGGCTGTGCGATCGGTATTGGTGAAGCTGAAACTGGCGCGGCCGAGTTTTGAATCGATACATTCCATCGGCACATCAATTTTCAGGCTGGCCGATTCAGTGTAACGGTAGGCTTCATTAGTCACTTGGCAAGGTGAGTAATCCTTACTGATTGTGCCTGCTGGTCCTGTCCAGTTGCCTTCGCGGCCACTGGGCTCAGCGTCGACATCACTCGGGCCCTTATCGACTATGCCATCGTCAGCCGTGCTTAAACCACTGGTGAGCCAACCCTGCCATTCGTTATCGTAACGTGTTCCGATATTATCCATAAAGGCTTGATATTCTGCATATTGATCGTTGCGTAGGTATGCCAGAATCTGTCTCACATCGTCCCTGTGGTGTTCAAACATGAAACGCACCGCCAGATAGCCCCAGCGATAGATGCGGTCTTGGCCAGATTCATAGTTGTTTTTGAAGATGGTCGATAACATATACTCACCGGTTTCGCCCATGGCAATTGCCGCAGGGTTTGCGTCACGGTAAGAGATGTATTCTGCGAGGCCTTCAATCCACCAAATGGTATTGGCCGAAGTGCCACGACTAAAGTCACCAAACAGGTTATAGCGTCCATCGAGGTAGTGTACGTATTCGTGTTGCAGGTTCCAGACGTGGAAATCTGGCGTGCGCCATTCGGCTTCATAGGCGATAAAACGTGCCTGATTTTTGAGTCCGGCGGGTGAGCCTTCTAAATACATGCCGCCATTGTCGGTACTGATACCAAATATACTGTTGGCTAAGGATTTATACTCAGACGAACTGCCGAAGATCACTAGCTCTAAGTCATCGTTGTTATCTTGCCCCACAGGTTGCATGCCCGTTTCGAGTTTACTGTGGAAATAACTTTCTTGGCTGGTCAGCACATCACAGGCCCATTTGGCTTGATCTTGATAGAGATCTTGGGCGCGGATCTTAAGGCTGTCGGAGCATTTCCAGTTGAAAGGTAAGGCATCGGCCTCTAACTGCGCCTTAAAACCACAGATATTGTAATCATTACAATGGCTGCGATCGTAATAGTCGGCCATTTCTGCCGCCGCGTACCAAAGCACTTTGCTCGGTTCGGTTTTGCTGGTGTTGCTGAGGATGTTTTTGACCAGCTGGGTCACTCGCGGGCGCATGGCATCAATGTAATACAGCCTAGACAACTCTTTAACTGAATTGACCAAAAGGTACTCTGCATTGGTGCCTAACAAGTCGCGATGTTCGAGTTGGAAGTTATTCAGCGCATCTAAAATGCTTTGGTCACGCGCGAACAGCGCCTGCATGTCATCATTCCATTGAGCGCGGAATAAGGTGGTAAACACTGAGTTGGCTGCGGCGTTCATGGCGAAACTGGCTTGCCAATTAGCATCATAGTCCGTAAGCACTTTAATGGTGACATGATTGAAATCGGCGCCGAGCTCGGCTGAGTCAATCAGGATTAAGGCTTCTTTCAACACGCCAGCATTAGCATCGGAGACAGTCCAAATCGCAGCGTTCGCAAATAAAGCATTAAGGGCAGATTTTAAGCTGACCTTAGCAGCATTGCTGTAAGCGGGCACATCATTTGGGCTGTAAAACTGCACATAAAGGGCGGCACGAATAAAGTAAATATGGGACTCCAGATGCTGAATATCGACCCCAGTGTAGTCCTTTGTTTTAGCGGCAATGGCATTAGCCACACTGATCACATTGGCCTCGCTAAATAGCGCGGTCGCAGCACTGCCTTTGAGGCTATAGAGCTTACCGACGCATTCGGGTGTCGATTGGCTCAGTTCATTGACTAGTGCCTGACCTGATTTCCCAACAAAGTCACTGCAGTCGCTGACTTGCATCGCGGCGCTACGATTTTGCAACTTAAGTGGGGGTTGCTCCGAGACCTCTATCTGACGTTTCTGGCGTGAATGAATCTTAGGCTGCTCTGTCATCGTCGGATCATTGGGGGATGCCATCAATGGCGTCTCCCGCAGTAGCGGTCTATGTGATTCAATTAAGCTAATTGGTGCAGAGGGCGGTGGCGGGACGGGTTGAGCTGGTGAACTGTTTGATGTGTTGTTGCCTAATGGGGGGCTTGCATGAGTGTTATGGGCAAGAACGGGAGTTGCAATCGCTAAGCTAATTGCTGCGAAGAGTAGTGTGTTTTTCATTGTGTATCCGTAGTTATCTAGTCTGCAAAGCAGATCTTCCTTGGGCGTTATTTGATGCATTTAACACAGACTTGCATCAAACCTCATTGGATTATTTGCGTGATAACAATAGCGCGACAAACATCGCAGCCAGCAAATAATGCCTCAGAATAATGGCTGTAAGTTTTTAATATATCTAGTATTTATCATAATATTTTTTTGATACATCTTTTCTGTTCAGCTTAGGTTCAGCTTAGGTTCAGCTTAGGTTCAGCTTAGGTTCAGCTTAGGTTCAGCTTAGGTTTAGCTTAGGTTCAGCTTAGGTTCAGCTTTCAGTTCAAATGGTTAACGTCAGCCGCTTGATTGAGTGTGATGGAATATAGAATGGAATAACTGTGGCTATTTGGCTTGAAATTGCGCTAGCTTAGCCGCATTAAGGTTTAGCGAACGAACCGTTTAAGCATAGCAATCTGCTATTAGGTTGGTGCCATTCTCACAGGAGCTTTTATGTCAGCTTTACCAAGCGAGTACACCCATATTCATGTTGAGCAACCTGGGGCGCCCGAGGTGATGCGGCTATCGCGCTCGCCTTTGCCTGTCCCTGCGGCGGGGCAAGTGTTGATCCGCGTACATGCAGCAGGAGTGAATGGCCCCGATGTTAAACAAAGGGTGGGCGCGTATCCACCGCCACCGGGTGCATCACCGATTATTGGTCTTGAGGTTGCTGGGGATATTTGTGTCCTCGGTGACGGCGTGAGCCAATGGCAAGTTGGCGATAAGGTATGTGCCTTAGTGCCGGGCGGTGGTTATGGCGAGTATGCACTGACCTATGCGGCCCATTGTTTGCCGATCCCGACGGGCTTTAGTTATGTGCAGGCGGCTGCGCTGCCAGAAACCTTCTTCACCGTATGGGGTAACCTGTTTATGCGTGCGGGACTCAAAGCGGGCGAGACGGTACTGATCCACGGTGGCTCAGGTGGCATTGGTAGTACGGCTATTCAGTTGGCCAGTGCACTGGGTTCAAAAGTAATAGCGACTACGGGACAGGATGAGAAACGCGATTATTGCTTGAGCCTTGGCGCCGCTGAAGTCATCAACTATCGTACTCAAAACTTTGTTGAACCTGTGATGGCACTCACTCAAGATAAGGGCGTAAACGTGGTATTTGATATCGCGGGTGGTGATTTTATCAATCTCGACTTACAAGCCTTAGCGATGGACGGGCGTATGGTGTCGGTAGCCATGCAACGGGGGCCTAAGGCCGAGGTTGAGATTTTCCGCCTGATGGCAAAACGTATCATGTGGACAGGGTCGACCCTAAGACCGCAGAGCGTGGAGGCCAAAGCCGCCATTGCCGTTGAATTATTGGAGAAAGTTTGGCCGTTGTTAAACGCCCATAAAATTGTCCCCAATATTTTTGCAACCTTTCCATTAGCACAGGCCGCTAAAGCCCATGCTTTGATGGAGTCGGGTGAGCACAGGGGCAAAGTCATACTGACTGTCATTTGAGCTAGGCATACTTGGTTTTGCAGCGACATATTTGCTTTAAGTCGCTGCCATTCGAGTCAATCTAGAAGACATTCTGACATCATAGTGGCTTAGTCATTGTTCGGTAAATATGAGTTTGTAGCGCTGTAATTAAATCTTCATGGATAACCTTGATGGTTAACTTTACAGCAACCTCGAATTGTTAACGTTGATGACTCATCAAACACCATAGATATGATTGCTTTTTCTTGGGAATAAAACTTGCCGCGTCGATTTTTTAGACTAAAGTCGTTAATGATTAAACTTTTTGGGTACTTTGGCAGAAATTAATACGTAATTAGTGAAAATTTCATGGTATGAGGCATTGATTATCGGAAATATTCTGTAAAAATACCCAGTTGAAAACGTCAGAGACTTTCAGGCGCTATTCGTGGATCAAAGCAAGCGATGCTTCGCTTATTCAGGCTAAAAAACTCATGGTGTATGTGTTGATTTAAGGGTATTAGCATATATGTATAACACAGCAAAGAAACAGGTTTGGTATGGTGAGCTGAGAACATCGAAAGGCAACGCGATTGTCGTCCATGACAACCAGCTGCCCGATGCCTCCCCAGGACGTATCTACCTATACAATACCGATCGCGATGCGATCATTGAGTATGTGGAAGATATAGTCAAAGTGAACCTATACGACTTAGATGAGGCTGCGTTAAAAGCTGCTGAGGCTAAGTTTGGTGGTGCATGGAAGGCGGCAAGATCTCAATTTATGAGTAAACATCAAGCTCGCATTGACTTGAACAACGTGAAGGAAACTGCGCCTGTACGTAAGGCGAAGCCTGAAGTTGAACCAGAAGTCGAATCTGATGCCGTTGGCGTGGATTTTGACGATGATTGGGGCGATGATTTTGATGATTAACACAGTGTCGGCCTAATGGCTAACACTGTGAGTGTAAGGAATAAAGTAGTGTTTATTTTATTCCTTATCGCTTTATTTATTTCCTTCTGCTAAACCGCACTTTCCCTCGTTTTCTCAATTTTTTATTGCGAATGGCTACGCATCGGCATCGAACTGATAACGGCTAATGTGGTGATAAACCTTGCCTGGCACTAACCAAACATCATCACCAAAGCGCTCGCCTTGGTTCGGTGAGTCTGGCAGCATCTGCGGCTCTAAACACACAGCATGATGTTGATTTAATACCTGTTGATTGCGACCTACTGTGCCATTTAAAAAATTAGCACAGTACAGCTGCACACTCGGTTGATTAGTATAAACCGTCATAGCACGACCGCTAATGGGGCTGCTTAAACAGCCAAAACGGGCGAGTGAGCCATCGGGATTATTCATCATATAACAGTGATCATAACCGCGAGTGCTTGCGAGTTCAGCGGCATGCAGCTTGTCACCTAAGCGTATTGGTTGACTTAAATCGAAAATCGACCCAGTTGTATCGGCAATCCCAGTGGGAACACTGACATCATTCATGGTGAGATAGCGCTTGGCATCGATTTGCATCAGATGCTCATGATTGGTCTCTGTGCCATCGAGGTTGAAATAACTGTGTTGGGTGAGGCTTACGGGACAGGCTTTATCGACGGAGGCTAAGATTTCTACGTACAAATTATTGCCTGCGAGGCGGTAATCCAGCTGAACTGTGCAATTACCGGGGAAACCCATGTCGCCATCTGGGCTCATTAAGGTCAAACGCACACCATCGGGGAGTTGACCTAGTTGCCAGTTTTTACGATTAAACCCTTCACGGCCGCCGTGTAAACAGTTAGTCGCTTGGTTTACATCTAATTGATAATCATGACCTTGATAGTGCATTTTGCCGTTAGCGATGCGATTTGCAAAGCGGCCTGCAATGGCACCTAAATGAGCCGATTGGGTCAAGTAATCTTCAGCGCTATCACAACCTAAGACGATATTGGCACGTTCGCCGTGTTTATCTGGGGTCCACAGAGCGCGGATAATACCGCCTAAGCTGATGACTTCTAATGCGAGTATGCCATTGTCGATCCGAACCCGTTCGATTTCACCGCCGCGGGGATCGGTCCAAGGATCCAAAACACTGAAACGTACCATTTAGCTTCCCTCTGTGTTGAATATGCTCACTGCTTATTGTGTTAAATGAGTATGTTAACCCTATTATTTGTCATCAACAGCATAAAGTTCAGTGATGAATTCGTATGTTATCGACGGCGTAGTCACTCTATTCGGTTGTCTTTGGTTTAAGTGTGGCTAAGTGCTTGTTCTAGCAAATTGCCTGTTCTGGCTAGTTATCTATGCGCCCTGCGCCAGCGCTGGCGGAACATAAATACACTGTGGCATCGATGGCGGTTTTTTCGAAGAATTCATGTTCAACGGCGGCAACAACAGCGTCAGTCAGTTCATGGTCGACCAAGGCGACCACGCAGCCGTCGGTCATGCGGATGCCACCACGCTCGCCGATCACTTGGCTGACAATTTCAACTAAAGTATCAAATTCGGGCAGTGTGACTTCAAAATCATCACGCAGTGAAGCATGGGATTCAGCCATTAAACGACTGAATTTTTGGATGTTATTTTGCTCTAGGGCGCGAGCAGCATTTTGAGTTCTTTGGTTCTCAGTGACTACGTGTTTCGCTCGGCGGTATAACACTTCATCTAAATCGGCCTTTGCGCTTTCTAGTTGGCGTAAATCGAGGTGACGCAGTGCATCTAAGCCAAAGTACTCTGCCGCTTGTGCACACTCAGTACGACGTTGTTCGTTGGTCGCGGCTAAGCGTTGTTTCTCGATATGGGCATCTATGATGATAAGGCTTAGGTTTTCTGGAATGGGAATGGCTTCGCTATCGAGATCTAAGCAGTCAATCAGGAGTGCATGGTCTTGCTCACCCATGGCGCTGCACATTTGATCCATGATGCCACAGGCCGACTCAACATACCTGTGTTCGCCGCGCTGTGCGAGTTGCGCCACTGCCATTGGGGATAAATGCAGTTGGCTGGTATCACTAATTGCTGTACCGAAGGCGACAACGAGTGCGCCCGAAGATGAAAGACCTGCGGCAAGTGGTACATCGCCCACAATGGCTAAGTCTAAGCCCTTGGCTAATAAGCCAGTTTGCGCCATAGCCGCAGTAAAACCTTTGAGGTAATTCACCCAGCCATCTTGCGGGTCCATGTCGTTTTCTTGGCCGAAAACCCACTCTTTAATTTGTCCGGGAAACGCATCGGCGACGGCTCGAAACTTAGTATCGTCACGGCGTTTTACCGCAATCACTGTATGAAAATTAATGGCTGCCGGGAGTACAAAACCGTCGTTGTAATCCGTGTATTCACCGATCAGATTGACGCGCCCAGGGGCTTGATATAAATCGTCGGCTTTAGTGCCAAAGGTTTGGACAAATAACTTTGTGGCGCGTTGCGCAGGGTTTGACATGCTGTAAAAAATTCCAAAAAAGCTGAGCTAATTTCGTTACCGTCATCGATTTATATCACGACTGAGTCAGTGATGTAACTGAGATTTTTTGCTGAAATGGCGATAGGCTGCAATGAGTAAATCGATACTGGGATGAGGAGGCAAAATAGCGTATTGAGTGTTTTATCTAGTTAATTGATTTGTAAAGATTAGTCAGCATTTAGTTGGATGCCGCACAAACTAGCAGAGGATGTTACTGCTCGTTTGTGCGACCTGTTATGGCGTGGTTTTAATTTAATGCAGCATTAGCAGGCACTTAACTACGTAGCTCCGCATTAAGTTTAGGATCAGGCACTTGTACAGTATCTTCCGCTTGAACTGTGTTTTTCTCCGAGTTTTGCAATAGCTCGTAAATAACATGATCCACAAAACCGGCACCTGCGGCTTCGTACAGGTTGTACACACTGTGTACACCCGATTCTCGAAGCGCCGCAGCATCGTCACTGTACTGCACAATTGCACTGATTTTGCCTTGATAATTCAGTTTTTTGAGTTGCTCAACTGCAAACATATTTCCCGCGTGGTGCGGCATGGCTAGCAGTACCAGTTCAAGATTAGGTGCTCTGTCGAGTTTTTCCCAAAAATCGGTATCTGAGGCGTCACCTTGCACTACATTGCGACCCTTTGTTTTATGTAAGTCGACTAAGTCTTGCTTGTGTTCAATACCGAGAATTTCCCCATCAAATTGTTCCCTGAGTTCATCATAGGCACCGCTACCAATACGGCCCATGCCTAAGATTAAAAAGCGTGGATTGCCAATGGCGATGGGTCTGTCTTCTGGGTGTAACGGGCGTTTTTCGAGCTTGATTAAACGCTGCTGGAATCGCTGGTAGATATTACCGACGGTGGCGTTAAGTGGCGCGGCGAGTAAAAAACTAAAGCTTAATGCCACGGCGATGATCACTAGCCACTCAGGAGGTAACCAACCTTTATAGGTGGCTACTGCGGCGACGATTAAACCGAATTCACTGAAGTTACCTAGGTTAAATGAGCCCAACATAGAAGTACGCGAACGCAGCTTAAAGCGGGTAAGAATGTAAACAAACAGCAGAATTTTGAGTGGCACTAACAACACCAATAGCGCCGCGAGGACGATATCCGATACCGTAGGTAAGCCGTTGAGCCCTATGGTTAAGAAGAAGGCAACGAGGAAGAGTTCTTTAAAATAGAACAGGGATTTTGCCAGCTCGGAGGACTTTTTGTGGCCCGCCAACAAGATACCGATAATCAGTGCGCCGAGATCGGGTTTTAAACCAACAGATTCAAATAACCAAGCGCCAACCACGAGTGCCATAACTAGGCCGAAAAGGACTAAGAGTTCACCGTGGCCGACACGGTCGAACGCTTTATAGATGAGCGGTTTAGCTAGTGGCAGTAAGAGTAATGCAAAGGCCCATACCGAAGGTACATCGCCTTTAGAAATGGTTAAAAACAGTACGGCGAAGATATCCTGCATAATCAAGATACCAATAGCGACCCGGCCGTAGAGGGATTGCACGTCGCCTTTATCTTCTAACACTTTGACCGCAAATACGGTGCTGGAGAAGCTTAATGCGAAGGCAATTAACGTCAGTTGTTCTAGGTTCAGACTCGTGAGTTGGCTTAAACCCAGTAAGCCGAAGAGTTTTAGAATCGGCACAAAAATCACGATCGAGAGCACTAAGTGCACACTCGAACCCGCCCATACTTCGGCCTTGAACAGGCTACGAATATCGAGTTTTAACCCTATGGCGAATAACAGTAAAGTGACGCCTAGGCTGGCGAGTTCTTGCAGTAATGGCAGGCTTTCTTTATCTATTCCTAAGATGAACAGTACAAAGCCTGCCACTAAGTAGCCGATGAGCGGAGGGAGTCCTATACGGCTGACGAGCATGCCGCAGATGAGTGTAATAATGAGGATGCCTGGTTCCATGATGCTCCAATCTAAAAAGTCTAAAATTGTAAGTGATTGTATAAGAAATCTATGACACTTGGATAAAAAAGCGGACTTTTAATGAAAAAAGTCCGCTTTTTATTGGTGTTGCGGTAAATACACTTGGCTGTTAAAACACGCGCGAACTAAATCACTCCGCTGGTCTAAGCCTAAATCGTTACTATTTCACGAGATGATCTAAATGGGTGGCAAAATCTTTGGGGCCCATAAAACCAGTCACGCGTAAATCTTCCCTTTGCTCACCTTGTTCGTTAAACATCAACAGCGTAGGCAAACCGAGCACATTGTATTTTTCGAGTAAGGCCACATCGACCTTGTCACTTTTAGTCACATCCGCTTGTAGCAGTACGATTTTATTCATGCGGGCTAACACGTCGGCATCTTTAAAGGTGATGGCTTCGAACTCTTTACAGGCAACACACCAATCGGCGTACAGATCGAGCATCACAGGCTTACCTTGGGCGGTAGCGGCTGCAATTTCTTGCTCAAGATCTTCAATGGATTTAATGCGTTTAAAGCCATGGACTTCTTCGGTCGTCGCCGCAGTGCCTACGGAATTGTTATTAAAACCAAAGTGTCCCATCACAGCTTGGAATCCGTAGGAGAAGCTCGCCAGTAGCGCCAGCGTTAATAGCACTGAACGGACAGTCTGTTTCCAGTTAAATTCACTGAGTTTGTTCTGATGCATCAAGTAGCCGGTGAAGCTTACGCCCCACAGTGACCAAAGCACATCGGATACTACGCCTGTCCAAATACGGCCAAGCATCACGATAGATACAGCGATCAGCAGGAATCCGAAGATAGTCTTGATGATATCCATCCAAGCGCCGGCTCTCGGTAATAATTTACCGCCTGAGGTGCCGATAATCAGTAGAGGTAATCCCATACCCATGCTGAGTACATACAGGGCTAAGAAACCTTGGAGTAGGTCGCCGGTTTGCGCCACATAAACGAGTGCACCCGACAGCGGCGCGGTAGTACAAGGTGATGCGACAAGGCCAGAAATCACGCCCATTAAGAACACGCCAACTAAGTTGCCGCCTTTTTGATTATTCGAGACTGAGTTCATCTTCTCCTGCCAGCTCGATGGCAGTTTCAAATCGTATAGGCCAAACATAGATAAGCTGAGCACAAAGAACAAAATCGCGAGTACGACTAATACGGCAGGATGTTGTAATGCCGCTTGGTATTTTAGTCCCGCCGATGCAACCACTAACCCTAAGATAGAGTAAGTGATTGCCATGCCTTGGACATAAGCCATGGACAAGGTAAAGGCTTTTGCGGTTGAGAGCTTTTGCCCTTGGCCGACAATAATACCCGATAAAATCGGATACATAGGGAATACGCAGGGCGTTAATGCCAGACCGACACCTAGACCAAAGAAAATCACTAAAGTCCAAATTAAACTGTCGTTCGACAGCATTTGGCTCAGGGTATCTTGCTGAGTAATGGGTTGCGTATTGGTTTTATTGGCAGTGCTTGGCTCAGTGCTGGTTTGCTCAGTCGTCGTGGTTGATTCGGCGCCTGCAATTAAGCCATCGTTGGCTGCAATCGCCTTTAAAACGACTTCATGCTTGGTCGGTGGATAACACAATTTACCTTCGGCACAACCCATAAAGGTCACTGTGAGCGTGGCATTTTCATCGGCCTGTTTTAAACCAACGGGAATATCGACATAGGTATAATAGACTTCTTGCTTACCAAAATACTCATCTTCATGGGGCTTTCCCTTTGGTAGAGCGACCGTGCCTAACTCGGCACCATTGACGCTAAATTTAAGCTTGTCGCGGTACATATAGTAACCGTCGGCAATCACCCAATTGAGTTTGACCTGATTACCTTCTTGCTTGGAATCGAAGACAAATGCTTGATCGACAGGCATCAATTCAGGCTCACCCTTCATGAAGTCGAATTTGTTACCGAAAACCCCTTCACTATGAGCTAAGGGCGCAAGAAGCAATAAAGAAGTGAAAATAAGGCTGAGTAGTTTTTTCATGGCTGAGTGTTGTCTTTTATCCAATCTAAGTAGGCTGGTAGCCCGTGGGTCACAGGCACGGCAATAATTTCGGGTACTTGATAAGGGTGAAGCCTAAGCACAAGTTGTTCTAACTCTGTATATCGACTTTGTAAACATTTAATCTGTAAGCTAAATTCTTGCTCTTCACAGATTTTTCCTTCCCAAGTATAAATTGAACGTATCGGGGCGGAAATCTGAACACAAGCGGCAATACGCGACTCAATTAAAGCTCGGGCCAAAGTATTGGCTTGTACTTCATCGGGGCAGGTAGTGCTAACCACTAAATACTGATGCTGCATAGTGTTAGGTATCGTCTCTTAAGAATCTTAAAGTTCGCTTAAGCCAACTTCGTTAGGCTACTTTACGTGTTTTAATGGTCTCATACATTAGCGGGTTAACAAAAGGGTGAGCTAAATATCAGTGTTTTGCTCCCTTACTTCGTCCTAATGGTTATCCTGACTTGAATTAAGACCGGATAACCCCCATTTAGTTTACAGAGATAGTCAGATAAACCTGAGGTCGGTATGTTTTTCATTATTTTTTTACTCTTTGTGCTGATCCCAGTAATAGAGCTGTCGGTGCTGATCCGTGTGGGTGAAGTGCTTGGCACTTGGACTACCATAGGTTTAGTGCTGTTTACCGCCGTGCTCGGGGTCTCTCTGGTTCGCAGCCAAGGCTTAAATACCTTAATGCAAGTACAACAAAAACTGGCTCGTGGTGAAGCACCGGGGCAAGAAATCGTTGAAGGTATGATGTTAGCAATGGCGGGCATCTTGCTCGTGATCCCCGGTTTTGTGACCGATGCCATTGGCCTATTATTCTTGACGCCATTAACCCGTCGCCCCATTGCTGCTTTGTTGTTCAAACGCATGCAGTTACGGGTTGTTGCCGGTTTACAGGGAACAATGCACGGTGGCTTTCAAGCAGGCCAAGGCCCTTTTGGGCCTAAGCCACAGGACCCATTTGGCCAAGCGCCATTTGATGATAGTGTGAAAAAGGACGGTAATGTGTTTGAGGGAGACTTTGAACATAAAGTCGATCCAAGTGATATCAAACCCGCTAGCCATCAACTCTCTGATAAAGCGCAGGACAAAGAACAGGATAAAGATCCTAAGCCTTAGTCTTAGTCTTAGTTTTAGTTTTAGTATTAGTATTAGTATTAGTCTCGTATTGTCTCAGTCGCTTGTTGCGTTAGTTTGTTATTGGATTAACTCAGTTGATTATCGCGTTTAATCGCTTGAGTTTTCTCCCTAATATCCCTTAGATACCAGTGGCCCGCAGAATCAATCTGACCTGTGCCGCTGGTTCACCTCCCCCGTAATAGGCATTTCACTTTTAAAAAAACTCCAATCCTAATAACCCGCTCACTCAGCATAAGAGTTAACATGATATTAGAGAAAAGCTTTTTGATCGCATTCATGCGATAAAGTAAGGTATTTTTAAATCATGACTCTGTACCCAAGAGAAAAAGCAATATCAGTGCTGTTGTCCATGTTGAGTAGGTTTTCGACGATAGTAAATTCAATTGCACTGTTATTCAGATAATACCTATAGCCTAGAAATACTTCGTGAGAAGGTTTTGAAAAGTCATTATCTGTTTTGAGTAAACCTTCATAGTGATGTAATTCAATCAGCCAACCATGGCGTCCCATTAAATACTCATAACCTAAAGATAACATTACAGCATGGTCTTTATAGTCTATTCCAGATAGACTTTCATCATTTCGTCTAAAGCTTATACCTGTAGTGGAATAAAAATGATGCATTCCAGATGTATAGCTATAATTCAGCTGTAATGCTTGTTCAAAACGGTTATCTACAAATGGGCCAGAATTAACATGGTTGTAATATAAGCTGCCACCTATTGATAGACCATAATTATCCTCACTAAGCAATTGATATTCTAAATAGAAATTTAGGGCATTCGTTAGCGTATCGCCAGAAAGATCAGGTTGATTGATACCATTCTTTGAAAATATTTGGTTTTTGTCTTTGATTGTATTGTCGCGGCCATTTTGACCCACACCAAATGCATCATGAAACCAGATAGTGACCGAGTCAAGATGGTTATCCCCACTAAAACTCCACTTATAATTAGTATCAAACATCCATTTTTCAGTGAGTTGCCACTTTATTCCGCCATTAAGAGAATTATGATAATAGTCAGCATAGTAATCGTCAGTTTCAGCCCATACACTTGCTACTGTTGCAGATCCGTATATTTCTTTTTTCCCTTCAGGCAGTGCAAATCCTGAACGAAGTAGAGGCGTTAAGCTACCCGCATGTGTAGGTGATTGGGCATGCACACGAAGTGGCCCATAATGACTATAATTGATATTTTCTGCGAAAGTACTCGGTAAAAATATTACCGTATAAATTAGAGGTGCTCTAATAGTCACAAATAAAATTTTCTTTGCATATTTCATCGAAAACTCTTTTTTAGCTAATCTCTATTAAAAGCAATGTTTTGTAGTGAGGCTGATGTTATGTATAAATGACTGAAAATTTTCTGTTTGAAGCAATAAAGTTTTTGATTAGACAGATTTCTAATTAATTTTAGAATTAAAAACTACAAAAAACATACCATAATAGTACAAGTGCGAGCCAGAATGACCTACAGATAAACGGGATTGTAGTGAGTATTAGTAAAGTGCTAATAACTGCCAGTAATATTGTCTGTTTACTCATTGTCTGGACGCTATCAAAGCGTAATTTCATGATGTTTCTCAAACATAAATTATTATGCTAACAAAGTAATAACATTGTTTATGTTGTTAGTTATAGGTAGTGGTATTTCAGATGGCATTGTAAATGAATAATCAGCACTAAATATACCGCTGCTATTTACTCGTGTAAATGTGTGTAACAGGTAATTGTCCCGTATTAGCGGTGAAAATATGGAACTGATAGTTCATGTTTTTTAATTAATATATTTATTTATCAGTCATATTAGTTATCGTAATTAAAGACCAATCTCAGTTTGCCAAACTTGTTTATCTAATGGATGTGCTTGTTTAAATTGTCCCTCAAACCGTAATAGATCAAAAATGAAATGGCCAGCCAGCCACGAATGACTGACCGGCCGCGCCGGGAAGCGTTTTTGGATAAAATGCGGAGCAGGTTAGCTGGGTGATTGACCTCCTGTTGCCGTCGCTTTGATATTGAATACTAGGCTGTACATCACTGGCAGTACGATGAGCGTCAGCAGAGAAGCGAAGCCTAGACCGAAAATAATTGTAATCGCCATAGAACCGAAAAACGCGTCGGGGATCAGCGGTATCATCCCGAGCATAGTGGTTATCGCGGCCATCATCACTGGACGAACACGGCTGACACAGGAGTCGATTAAGGCAAAATAGGCTGGTTTACCTTCACTGAGCTCGAGGTTGATCTGATCGACCAAGACAATACCGTTTTTAATCACCATGCCCGACAAACTCAGTAATCCGAGTAGTGCCATAAAGCTGAAGGGCGCATCGAACAACAAGAGTCCCGCTGAAACCCCAATCAATGCCAGTGGCACAGTAAACCAGATCACTAAGGGCTGACGCACTGAGTTGAACAAGAATACGGTAATCAAAAACATCGCCAGATAACCTAAGGGAATTGAGCTAAATACCGACGCTTGTGCTTCACCTGCGGTTTCAAATTCACCGCCCCATTCCAAGCGGTAACCCGCGGGCAAGCTGATCGCTTCGACATGGTCTTTGATTTTGCGCAGTACAGAATCGGCAGTTTCATTGCTACCAAGCTTAGGATCGGCCATTACTGCGAGCATGCGCATGCGATCGCGGCGCATCACCAGCGGATTTTCCCACTCAGTGTTGAAGCTACTGACTACTTGGGTGGCGGGCACAAAGGTATTGTGTTCGCTGCTCCAAATTTGCAGCTTCCATAGGCTGTCGGCCTGCAAACGTTCTTCGGCGGGCGCTCTGGCGACGATGGGCAGCAAGTGGCTGGTTTCTCGGTATAAACCAATTTGCTTACCGCTAAAGTTAACCAATAGGGCATTGTCGAGATCTTGCTTACTGATCCCTGTTTCGCGCGCTTGGGCATTTTCCAGTTGCGGACGGATCAGGGGCACCTGATTACGCCAGTTGTGACGTATGCCATCCATGCTTGGTTCGGCGTGGAAAATCGCCTCGGCTTGAGCACCTAAAGCGCGCAGCACTTCTGGGTTATCACCGTAAAAGCGTGCCTCAATTTTGGCGGCGGGCGAAGGGCCGTTCTCCATGTTTTTTAAACGATATTGTGCCTGTGGGAAACGTTGATTTAACAAGGTTTCTAATTCTGGCATATAGGCTTTAACTGCGTCTAAATCCTGCATTTCTACAATCAACTGGGCAAAGGCGGGATAGCCTTTTTCTGGCTGATAGGGCAGTACGAAGCGCTGCGAACCTTGGCCAATAACGGTTGTTAAGTGTTTTAGCCCAACGTCTTTTTGCTCGTTCAGCGTAAGCATTAACTTCTCGATATCAGCGGTAAAACGCTCGGTCGCCTTGATGTCAGTCCCCTCTGGCATCCAGATATCCACAAAGAAAATCGGCGTGTTAGAAGCAGGAAAGAACACATTCTTGATATGACCAAAGCCCACCACAGCGCTGAAAAGCATAGTGATAACCAGCAGTATGCTCACCAGTCTAAAGCGCAGCGCTACAATTAAGCTTGTGCGATATAAGCTGAAGAACCAGCCCTTGTAGGGGTCTTGGGCTTCTTCATCGCTCGGCGCATCTTTAAATAACAGATGACAGAAAAACGGCGTGAGTGTGATGGCGGTGATCCAGCTGATAAACAGTGAAATCATCAACACTTGGAATAAAGAACGGCAGAACTCACCGGCGGCATTTTGCGATAAGCCAATGGGGGCAAAGGCAATAATGGCAATCACAGTCGCGCCCAATAACGGCCACTGGGTTTGGGACACTATCTGTTTGGCCGCTTCCAAACGGGTCTTACCGCGACGGATACCAATTAAAATGCCTTCAGTAACGACAATAGCGTTATCGACCAACATACCAAGGGCAATAATGAGTGCGCCGAGGGAGATGAGCTGTAGCTCAATCCCGAGCACTTTCATCACGATAAAAGTACCTAGAATCGTCAGCAGTAAGATCAGGCCCATCAACAGGCCTGAGCGCAATCCCATAAACAGCAGAAGCACGGCGATCACTATGGCAATGGATTCCATTAGGTTGATTAAGAAGCCGTTAACTGTCTCATCTACCGCCTGGCTTTGATTATAAACCGTCGCTAAATTCATGCCGATTGGGCGTTGCGATTCAAGCTCGGCTAAACGGTCACTGACCTTTTGCCCGATTTCGACTACATTCACACCACTAGAGAAAGAAATCCCCAGCGATAACGCAGCTTCACCTTTATTGTGATAAAGCTCGTTAGGGGTTTCGTCATAATCCCTTTCAATATTGGCAATGTCGCCAAGGTAAATCAGCTCAGAACTACCCGGAGGGCTGACGATTAAACGCGCGAGATCCTGCACATTGCTAAATTCGCCCGTGGGATGAATGCGGATACGGTTATCGCCAATCACTAAGCTGCCCGCGTTAGAGACGACGTTTTGATTGTTCACTAAGCCATAGATATAGCTCTGATCTAACCCCAGTGCCGATAGCTTTTGCTGGGAGATTTCAATCACGACTTGCTCGGTGACGTTGCCAGCAACAGAAACCTTTTTCACTCCAGGTACTAGCACTAGCTCACGGCGCAGATAGTCGGCGTAATTGCTCAACTCGCGGTTGCTGTAATCAGGTCCCGAAAGGTTAAATAAAATGCCATACACATCGCCAAAGTCGTCCATCACCTGTGGCGTTGCTGTGCCCGGCGGCAAGTTTCCCGCAGCATCATTAACTTTACGACGCACTTCATCCCACACCTGCGGCAGGCTGGTTTTATCGTAGCTTTCTTTAATCTCGATTTGGATTTGTGATAAACCCGCACTATTAATTGAAGTCACATGCTTAATGGCGTCGAGTTGCTGCAGGGCATCTTCGAGCGGTAATGTCACTTCTTCTTCAACTTGCTCAGGCGATGCACCGGGATAAGCCGTGATCACTAAAGCTTCTTTAATGGTAAATTCGGGGAATTCTAGTTGCCCCAAACCGGTAAAACTGACGCTACCACCCACGAGTAGTAGCAACACAAACATCCAACTGATGACTTTGTGGCGTATCGAATATTCTGCAATGTTCATCAATTACACCCCACGCTGCCAGCGTAGTGGTTTGACTTTCATGCCATCGGATAATTGAGACACTCCAGCGCTGACGATGAGATCGCCCTTGTTGACGCCCGTTAAAATCTCAACACCTTGATTACTCACGCGTCCTAGCGTCACCATCGTCGGTTTTACTTCACCCGATTGCGCTTGATAAATCCACACTTGCACTTGGCCATCTTGGTCGCGCTTATCGATAGCGGTCACTGGCACTACCGTTGACGCAAGGGCACTAGGATCTTTGACTAAGGCTAAGGTCAACTCGGCACTCATTCCTGGAAGTAACTGAATATCTTGAGGTTGAGGTAACGAAAACACCACTTCATAGGCTTGGGTGCCCGGCGTGACTTGAGTCGAGTATTCTTTAAATTTGGCATCGAAACTTTGCTCGGGGAAGGCACTAAAACGCACCTTAGCTGTAAAATGAGCTTGATCGGTATATTGCTTCAAACCCGCCGCCATCGACTCGGGAACTTGAATGCTAATATCGAGCAAATTATTGTTTTGTAATGTTAATACCCCTTGGTTTGCTTGCACTATTTGGTGGTTATCCACTAAACGTTTGGCGACTGTACCGCTAAAAGGTGCCGTTAAACGGGTGTAACTCAGTTGATCGCGTGCAGCGGCTAAGGCGGCGGTGGCCGATTTGAGTTGCGCTTGAGTGCTATCAAACTCAGATTGTGAAATCAGCTTGCGATTGAGTAGCTCGACTTTACGTTTAAAGTCAGCGGCTAACAGTTCATGCTCCGCCTCGCGGGTCATTAAATTATTGTGGGCGTCCCTGTCATCAAGTTTTGCGAGTAAGCTACCTTGAGTGACTCTTTGCCCTTCAACTAATGCTAATTCTGTTAATTGTCCTGAAATGCGGAACGACAATTCTGCGCGACTATTGGCGGCAACGCGGGCTGGAAATGTTCTGAAATCTCCGTCTTCTACATTGAGTACTTCAAACAGTTTAACCGGACGAATTGTTGCCACTTGCACTGAACTTTCCGCAGGCGAACAACCACTGATCAGGGCTGGAAGCAGCATTGTCAGCGGCAAGAGTCGATATGATTTCATGGTGGAGATTTCCTAGTTAACAAATTGTCAGCATTTCTGGGCGCGAAGATACCAGCTAAATTAGTTGCAATAAACGGGATACTTTGGGATTATCAGTCCCACATAATGAGATTGAACTTAAGGTCAAAATGAAGACAGAGGACTTAGCGTTATTCCACCGAATTGCTGAAACCGGTAGTTTGATTGAAGCGGCGGATTTACTTAACTTACCTAAATCGACTGTGAGTCGACGTTTGCAAGCCTTGGAAGATGAGCTGAACATTAAATTGTTCCACCGTCAGAGCCGCTCTATGACGCTCACTTCTGCGGGCAGTCATTTTTACCAGCGCTCGCAGAATATTTTGGCTCAGCTCGACGAAACCCTATTCGAAATGACCAATGACGATGCTGAGATCAGCGGGCATTTGCGTATTCAAATGTTCCCTATCCACAGCATGAAAATCTTGATGCAAGCCATTTTCCGCTTTATGGATATGCACCCTAAACTCACCTTAGAAGTCATCAGCAGTTCAGAATCCGTTGATATGGTGAAACATAATCTCGATGTGGCCTTTGTAGTCGAGCCTGCGTTGGATACCTTAGATTTAGTGGTGCGGCCAATTTTTACCACTGACTTACGTTTTTACGCCAGTCCGCAATATTTAGCGGCACACGGTACACCTAAAACACCGAAAGAGATTGAAGCACATAATGTGTCTATGTTCCGTTTATCCAACGGCAAAATTTTTAATGAGTTATTTATCGGTTCAGAACAAGAGGTGAGAGTCAGAGGCAATTTCTGCTCGAACAGTATTGAAGTGGCGGTTGAGTTTGGATTGCAAGGACGCGGTATCGTGTATGCGCCTGCTGAAGTCGTGGATGAATATGTACAAAGCGGTGAATTAGTGACTTTGTTACCTGAAATCCAGCCCCACCAAGGCGAGTGTTTCTTAGCTTATCCATCAAGACGTTACGTAAGTTTAGCCTGTCGACGCTTTATCGACTATATCATGCAAGAGTTAGTACCAAATGGCGTGCCGATCAACATGAGTGAGCAAGGCCCACGTCGATCCTGCAAAGCCTCTACTGGAGCGTTTTCAGACGACGTGTTGCGCTTTCCCGTTAAAAAATCAAGCTAGTTTACCCCTCGCTAATGGCGTTTGCGGTCGTGATCTTTGTGGGCTCACAGATCCGCTGCGCCAGCCAGTAACAGGCAATTCCCATCAAAATATTGGTCACAGGTAGCGCGAGCAGCAGGCCTTTAACGTCACCTATATACGATCCCAAGGCTGCTAGCGGCAGCATGAGCAGCACTAAGCGGCACAGATTGATGACTAATGAACTCATAGGCCTGTGGTAGGCATTGAGGGAGGTCGCGACAATAATCACTATACCCAAAGGTCCGTAGGCGCAGGGCAGCACTAAGATATAAAAACTTAGCCATTCGATAACCTGTGGATCGGTACTGAATAAATGCGCGATAGGCTCGGCTAAAAAGATCAGGGGGATATAGAGTAAGGTTTGGAAAATAAAGATAAATTTTATCGATAACAGCAGGGCTTCTTTCGCCCTTTGTGGCTGTCCTGCCCCTAAGTTTTGCGCAATAAAGGGCATTAAACTCGACGACAGTGCCATCACCACTATTAATAGCACTGACTCTAACCGAGTACCGGCACCAAAGGCTGCCACTGCGCTGTGATCGATATGCGCCAACATGGCCATAATAATGGCATTGGCTAGTGGATTGATTAAATTCATCAAGGCGGCGGGTTGTGCGATATGGGCTAATTTGCTCCAGTTCGCGCGCATTCTGTCTATGTCAAAGGCGGTCCATTCGAGCATTTTGCGCCTGACAATCAACAAATATCCCGACAAAGATAAGGCAATCAACCAAGCGAACAGGGTTGCAATTGCGGCGCCTTGGATTTCTAAACGTGGAAATGGCCCAATACCAAAAATCAGTAACGGATCGAGGATAAGATTGATGAGTGCCGCCAGCGCCATGATCATCGCCGGCGAGCGGGTGTCGCCAGTGGAACGTAAGCCTTGATTGCCTACCATCAACAATACCAGCAGCGGTGCGCTGACATACCAGTAAATCATATAGTCGTGGATCAGCGGCAAGCTGTCATCGTTTGCCCCGAGTAAGCGAAACAATGGCGTAATAAAAATGCTACCCAGTGCGGCTAAACTGGCGATCAAGACAAAGGTGAGCAATAAGGCATCATGCAAGAACACTTTGGCCTTGTGGGCATTACCCGAACCGATAAGTCGGCCTAAATTGGTCGAGACTCCAGCGCCAATACCAATGGCGATGCTAGAGATCACTAAGGTTACCGGAAAGGTAAAACTGATGGCGGCTAAGGCTTCGGTGCCCAATTGGCTGATAAAAAAAGTGTCAGCGAGGCTGAAACCTAGAATGGTCATAATGCCAATTAAGTTGGGGAGGCTCATGTTGAGCAGTACACGACCAATTGGCGCGGTGAGCAGCCCGTGTCTGTCTTTCATGGAAAAATAGTGCCTTGTTAGCGAGCGGAGGCGAGATTCTAGCAGGATTGTGCGGACTTGAAAAAACCGACATCAAAAAATTGAAGTTTTTTTTGTAAATGCCCTTGGATCTCGACACTGTCAGCCCCATATCTCAGACAGCAAAAGAGCAGACTAAGGTGTCTGTTTTTTTAATCACAAATAGGCTCGATTGTAGGGCATCAAATCATTAGGAGAGTTCATAGATGAATATTCGTCCATTACATGACCGCGTAATCGTTAAGCGTCTAGAAGTTGAATCAACATCAGCGGGTGGCATAGTACTGACTGGTAGCGCCGCTGAAAAATCAACTCGCGGTGAAATCCTTGCTGTGGGCAATGGCCGTATCTTAGAAAATGGCACAGTTAAGCCACTGGATGTCAAAGTGGGTGACGTGGTGATCTTCAACGAAGGTTACGGCGTTAAGAAAGAAAAAATCGACGGTCAAGAAGTCTTGATCCTGTCGGAAGCTGACCTGATGGCAGTAGTGGGTTAATCCTCAGCATCAATTCGACATTCCAATTAATCATTAAAAATTTAAAGGATAATCAAGATGGCAGCTAAAGAAGTTGTATTTGGTAATGACGCTCGCGTAAGAATGCTGGCTGGCGTAAACATTCTCGCAAACGCAGTAAAAGTGACCTTAGGCCCTAAAGGCCGTAACGTGGTATTAGACAAGAGCTTCGGCTCACCACTGATCACTAAAGATGGTGTTTCTGTTGCCAAAGAAATCGAGTTAGAAGACAAATTCGAAAACATGGGCGCGCAAATGGTGAAAGAAGTTGCTTCTAAAGCCAACGACGCCGCCGGTGATGGTACTACTACTGCAACTGTACTGGCTCAAGCCATTGTTGTTGAAGGCTTAAAAGCCGTTGCAGCCGGTATGAACCCAATGGATCTGAAGCGCGGTATCGACAAAGCCGTTATCGCTGCAGTTGCTGAATTAAAAGCCTTATCACAACCTTGTGCAGATTCAAAAGCGATTGCACAAGTTGCGACTATCTCTGCAAACTCTGACGAATCTATCGGCGAAATCATCGCAACTGCGATGGAAAAAGTCGGTAAAGAAGGCGTGATCACAGTTGAAGAAGGCCAAGCGTTAGAAAACGAATTGGACGTAGTAGAAGGTATGCAGTTTGACCGTGGCTACCTGTCTCCATACTTCATCAACAAGCCAGAAACGGGCAGCGTTGAATTAGATCACCCATTCGTACTGTTAGTAGACAAGAAAATCTCGAACATTCGCGAACTGTTACCTATCCTTGAAGGTTTGGCAAAAACCGGTAAGCCATTGCTTATCGTTGCTGAAGACGTTGAAGGCGAAGCATTAGCAACATTAGTTGTGAACAATATGCGCGGTATCGTGAAAGTGGCTGCTGTTAAAGCACCTGGCTTTGGCGATCGTCGTAAGGCAATGCTGCAAGACGTAGCAATCCTGACTGGCGGTACTGTTATTGCTGAAGAAATCGGCCTAGAGCTTGAAAAAGCAACGCTGGAAGATTTAGGTACAGCTAAGCGTGTTGTGATCACTAAAGACAACACCACCATCATCGATGGTAACGGCGAGCAAACACAAATTGCTGCACGTGTAAGCCAAATCAAACAACAAGTTGAAGAATCAACTTCTGACTACGACAAAGAAAAACTGCAAGAGCGTATGGCTAAATTAGCTGGCGGCGTAGCAGTGATTAAAGTTGGCGCAGCGACTGAAGTTGAAATGAAAGAGAAAAAAGCCCGCGTTGAAGATGCTCTGCATGCAACTCGCGCTGCGGTAGAAGAAGGCGTGGTTCCTGGCGGCGGTGTTGCTCTGGTTCGCGTAGCTTCTAAGATCGCTGACGTTGAAGTATTAAACGAAGACCAAAAACACGGTGTGGTTATCGCACTGCGTGCAATGGAAGCACCACTGCGTCAAATCGCCACGAACGCGGGTGAAGAAGCGTCAGTTGTTGCTAACACAGTGAAGAACGGCAGCGGTAACTTCGGTTATAACGCCGGTAATGACACTTACGGTGACATGTTAGAAATGGGTATCCTTGACCCAACTAAAGTGACCCGTTGTGCATTGCAATTCGCTGCGTCAATCGCAGGTCTGATGATCACTACAGAAGCTATGGTTGCTGAAATTCCACAAAATGCTGGCCAAGATATGGGCGGTATGGGTGGGATGGGCGGAATGGGCGGCATGATGTAATTTTTGCTGGTCTAAAACGTTGATTACGGCGTTGCTGCTCGCTCACATACACACAACGTATGCTACGCTCACAGCGCCTTGTATTGAACGTTTTATCCTGCGCAAAAACGTCAGACCCCTAGGCCTAAGTTCTTAGTCCGCTAAGAGCGACACCTAAAAAAAATCCCTGATACTTAATTGTGTCAGGGATTTTTTGTATCTGAGGAGACTAAAGCCGCGTTGATTCACCACTCTAGATAATATTAGGAGCAGAAAGCTAAACGTCGTGGTAAAGCGCCTTGTTCTAACTCGATTTATCCTACGTAAGATACTTTGCTGGTCTGGAGCCTAAAAGCCTCAAACCAAAGTTCTTGTAAAAGAAAAACCCCGATACTGGTAACAGTATCGGGGTTTTGTTTTTGGTCTGGCAACTTGGGGAAGTATTGGGTGTACTTACCTACACTTTTTGAGATTTAAGCACTGAAATTGTTGCTAAAAGTGTAACATCGTATACTTTTGCTGGTGGTTAGATGGTTCCATCATTCTTGATTGCTTTTAAAAGCAAAAGCAAAATCAAAGTCGTGGGGCTTCACCCCACACCCGACCAAGGAGGACTGCTCGTCCTATCCTCCTTGGATGCTCCAAGACGCCCCTATCGGAGTTGAAAGCCCCTTGGGCATTAAGCGTCCTTATGCTACCGCGTCAGACGCTCGTCCCTGATTCGACTGACGCTATCTCGGCATCCATGCCTCGCTCACGCAACGAACGCAAATGCCCTGCGGCAACTCCGAGGGATGGTGAACTTCTGTAATCTCGGTGTCGGCAGTTAAACCCAAAAGAGTTATGCCTGTCCCATCTTTGCTCTAGATTGTATTAGGAGCAGAAAGCTAAACGTCGTAGTAAAGCGCCTTGTTCTAACTCGATTTATCCTACGTAAGATACTTTGCAGTTCTTGAACCTAAACGCTTTAAACGAGCCGTCTTAGAAAAAGTTCCATATCGAATGATATCGGAGCTTTATGTTGGAAATTATGTTATCTAAGTTGACTCTAATACCATTAATATTTAGAAATGAAGTTATGGCCAATAGCATCGACTAATAGGGCTGAAAACTATGGGTAAAACACCTAATCAGGTACTTTAAATCAGCGACCGTTTCATGCTTGTAACTCGCACTATAGTGTAATATTATCAGTGTCTCTTTAGCGTTTCGGGCTTTAATTTTGCCTAGTCGGGCGTTTCGCCAGACACTAACTTATTGAGGTCACTTGGGAGCACCAGCAAACTTTCTGCTGAGCCTTTCGTACCTCAAGGATCACCAGAAAGTTTGCTGGTGCCTCCTTTAGTAAAGAGAGACTATAACGAGCATGGTTCCCATGCTCGTTTTATTTTACAGGGCAGTTCATCTCCAACAATATATGAATAAAAATAAATTTGAAGATGTTTTAATAGATATATTTAGCGACCTAAATGTAAATAATTTTCAGGTAGAATATTCTATTAAAAAATTTTTCTTATGTGGAGGGGAAATTAACATAGCAAATGAGAAAACACCTTCCTTTAGAGATCGCTTTATGCGACATACCGCTCAAAGTTACGACAGTATTTATGATGCAATTGTATTAGCAGAAAGCTTTAAAGATTATTTTAAAGAAAATGTGTATACAGACTTACTAGTTTTTGAGAGAGACATCGCAAACATTGCAACACTGGTAATTATAATTCTTGAAAGTCCTGGTGCACTGGTTGAACTAGGTATGTTTTGTAACAAAACAGATCTATATAAAAAGCTTATTATTGTTGCAAATCAAAAGCATACTGAACATGAAGATTCTTTTATATACTTAGGCCCTCTGGAATATATTCGAAGGAAAGATCCAACATCGGTCGCAGAATACCCATGGAATGATATTGTTCAAAAAAATGATTACGACTCGTTAGAAGATCTGTGTTCTGTTATTAATGATAAAATCGAAAAATATCCATCTTCTGAACGACTGAAAGTTGATAATTCTGGTCATATTTCGTTTCTTATTTCAGAGATAATAACATTATGCTATCCAATTTTGATTGGTGAGATAGAACTGATATTCTTAGCACTTGAAATAGAGATATCAATTAGTCAGATACAAAGATCATTATACTTACTAAACAAAATTGGCGTTATAAGTAGCAGAAAATATGGCACTAGCTATAAATTTTACTACCCGTTGATAAAGGATAAGAAAACAGTCCGCTTTGGGGGGACGAAGTCAGGGAAAAAAGTTGATTCACTAACTCTTAGAATGGCTATTAACCAATCTTTCATAAATGAAACTGATCAGCTATCAGGAAGAAGAGTTAATGTGTTAAAGCTAATCAACAGTAGTTTATTGGTGACTGTATGAATTTGATTAAATTCTTAAAGGAAACGACATTAATACCAGAGGATGAATTATTAAAATTCGCTTCAACTGCACCTCACAGATATAAAGAGTATGACATACCCAAAAGAAATGGGAAAGGTGTAAGGCACATCGCTCAACCATCCAAGGAACTTAAGTTTTTCCAAAAGATTATTGTAAATTACCTGAGTGATATACTTCCTGTTCACGAAAAAGCAACAGCATACAAGCAACGGGTTGGAATAAAAGAAAATGCACTTTACCATTGCGGGAATGAATTTATTTTAAAAATGGATTTTGAAAACTTTTTCCCAAGTATAACACCAGATGTTTTATTTCATCTCTTTAACAGATTAGATATAAAATTTGATAAAACGGATGAGTTTTTTCTTGAAAAGCTATTATTCAAAAAGGGAAGGCGTGATCGTAATTCATACTTAAGTATTGGTTCTCCAAGCTCTCCATTTATTTCAAACTGTATAATGTACTTCTTCGATATAGAAGCGGATAGAGTATGTGGGAATAGAGGAATAACATACAGCCGTTACGCTGATGATATAACATTATCCACGAAAAAGAGAAATAATTTATTCGACATGCCTAAGTTGCTTAACGAAATGCTAACTAGAGAGCTTCTAGGCTTCATAAAAGTAAATAAAGATAAAACAGTCTTCTCCTCAAAAAGGCATAATAGACATATAACAGGCGTAACGTTAAATAATGATGGGGATATTTCTCTTGGTAGAGATAGGAAACGCCTAATATCCTCTATGATTCACAGATTTAAGTCAGGCCAACTTGACAGCATTCAAACTGCTGAACTGCAAGGATTGATTTCATTCTCATACTATATTGAACCATTATTCTTAAATAGACTAAAATTAAAGTATGGCACTGATATTATTGATAGAATAAAAAGTTACAATGTACTGTAGTATATATAGAGTTTTTTAATGTAAGTAGTGTCAGAGTTAACTTTGTTTGGCGTCATTTTTGAGGCGCCAAATTTGATATTATCTCATGATTTTTCACGTTATTCGTTTTAGTTCGTCTTTATATTTATCAATTCCAATTCCAATTGCTATGCCTTTGTTGGTTTCGCCCCCATTTTCCAGATATATATCCAAAAATATAATAACCTCGGTTTTAGCAAGACATTCATATCTTGTAAAGTGTTTGACAGCAGTGGCTGCCCTACCGATTTTACTTCTCGCGATTTTTAAAATTAAGCGAGAAAAGACATATTTCTTTCTGAGTTATTTACAAGAAAAATATAGGTATCTTTGAGTATTCCAAGCTTCTATCACTTGGCCGTAGGGTTATATAAAAATGGCAGTCTTACGTGTGATAGATTGAAGACTATCTCGATGATAAATTGGTTGAATACTAATATATTGGCAGACATTTAAGCTGAACAAAAATAGTGGGTTAAGCTCTTATTCTCAATTACAATGCACTATTTTCATTCGCTAAATGCGGCATTAAATGAGCAGGAAACCCAGTATGAATATCCCAATGATTACCGCGCTTCAGAGTGCTATTACCGAAGCGCTCGCGAGTATACCAACCGCTGAGGCGGAGCAGATCTATGCATTGTCTTTCTATATCAACAACGAATATGACGATCCCCGTCTACCTACGCTGACAGTCGGCTATAACACAGTCGACGAGTGGCATGCCTCGATTCCAAAGGCTTCTAGCTCTGACGAAGCAAAATGGAACTATGCCTTCTGGCTTCAAAACGAACTCCTCGTCTTTGGGGATTCTGACTCTCAGACTGCGGATATCTTAGCTCGCTGGGTGGCCGATCTCGGTCTCGGGTACAGTGATGCGGAGGAAGATGTCGATTTTGATCGCTGCCTTGAGCTCGGTCAGGAGATAACCGAGCAATTTGTTGCCGCAGTATGCGTTGTCGCTTCTACACTCCATTCCAACTTAACCGTTAGTCGCGTTTTTGGTCGTTCGGTACCCATCATAGTTCACGAGCTCGAGTACTATAACGAGATCGCAGATCAGACAGAGGCCTGTAACCCTCCCAGACTCGCCGAAGAGTTCGTTTCTTGGGTGCGCTCAATCTAACGTTAGTTATCAGTTATAGGTGGTAAGGATATAGGGCTGATTGGTTGGCGGTTTCAATAAGTCTAATCACATAGCTTAATCACATAAGAAAAAAGGATGCATCGATGAACGATGAGCAATAAGAGAAGGGGCTTGAGGTGCGTCGTGCTGTGATGGGCGATAGCTATGTGGATAAGGCGCTCAATAGTGCGACGGATTTTACGCAACCGCTGCAAGATTTAGTCACGGCGAATTGCTGGGGTGAGGTTTGGGTGCGTGATGCTATCTCAAGGCAAACGCGCAGTTTGATTACTATTGCGACGCTGGCGGCATTAAAGGCGCCGACTGAGTTAAAGGGCCATGTGCGGGGCGCGCTAAACAATGGCTGCTCGGTTGAAGAGATCCAAGAAGTCTTACTGCATTGCACCGTTTACTGCGGTATGCCTGCGGGGATTGAGGCTTTTCGAGCGGCGAAAGAGGCGATTGAGGAGTGGCAGGCGCAAAACAGTTAGCTTACTTGGTATTGATCATTTTGAGCGTCAATGGCTTTGAGGTTTAGTTGCTGTGAGATTTAGTTACTTTGAGGTTTAGTGGTTTTAACATTCGCTAGGGGAGCTGAGTTACGCGGATTCCCCTAGCGTATGATGGCTACAAACTTGAACAGTCTGCGCTTATTTTTGTAGCTGGGCTTTTGCGGCTTCTACTTTTGAGAAATCCAAACCGAGTTCAAGCACGGCTTCTTTGATCAAGGCCGGTTTCTGCATCACTAGCCCCAGCAGTTGTTGTAATTTTTCGGCTGGGATGCCTAATTGACCGAGCGTGCCCATCGCCATTAATGGATTTTCGGTTAATGTTTGAAACAGTTCTTGGATTTTAGCGTCACTGACGTTGTGTTCTTTTAAGATGGCAATAATGGGATTCATTGCATTACCTTGTTGATATGAAAGTTAAACAGGTGCCGATTTTATCACAGTTCTGCCAGAGTGGTTGCCTCACACATGCGTACCCGTTGGATGTTGCCACGCTTTGCCTATGCCATTAAGCGCATTAGATTTTATCCCCAATAAGCTTTACTCTGGTGACGTATTCCCCAAAATCTGCCGATAAAACCTGAGCGACTGTCGTGCATCGTGAGCCGTTGCACTGGATATTGTGGCTCTAGATATGATTGCCTTAGATATCATGGCGCAATGCGATTGGGTAATCGCTGGCTTTTATCATCCCTTAAAAAAGAAAGGAACTGTGGTTATGCTTGATGTTGTCGCGAACCAAGACAAAAGTATTGTGGTTAAACAGTTACGATACGGGCGTGATAATGAGGTGCTAGTGGTCGATGAGTGGCAACTGCACCCTGCTGAACATTGGGCGATTTTCGCGACCGACAGTTATTGTGGTTCCTTGCTCGGGCGAATATTAACGGGTGATATTCTGCCCGATGAAGGGACGATTGCTGGCCTGCCGCAACGTATCGGCTGGGTGTCACTTGGACTGCAGCAAGCGTTGCTGGAGCGCGAGTTAGAAAAAGACGAGTTGGATTACGGTTCGAGTGTCGAATCCTTAGTATTGGAATGCTGCCAAGATGCCAAGCAACTCCCAGCATTATTACAAAAGGTTGGGCTTGAGCCTCTGCGTCGGCGCGGTTTTCGGCAATTATCCACGGGCGAAACGCGCAGAGTCATGCTGGCACGTGCACTGGCAATGTTACCGCAATTGCTGATTTTAGATGACCCTTATGCAGGGCTCGATGCTGAACATCAGGCGAGCTTATCTGAGCTGCTGAGTGAAGTGGCCGAGCATAGCCAGTTGCTGATCATTACCTCTCGTCAAGAAGAATTGCCGCCGTGCATCAGTCATGTAGCGCTGTTTAATGGTGAGATGCTCAAATCGGGGCAGAGTGTGCATAAACTCAGCCCGTCGATGTCGATTGAGCAATGGCACAATCATCCTGTGATGGCGCAGCTGAATGCGTTATCGGCGCAACGTAGCGATGAACTCTTGGCCTTGATGGAGCGGCAAAGGCACAACGCCGAGGCGTTTGATCCTCTGGTCGAGATTAAAAATGGCAAAGTGGAATATGTCAGTGGGCTGATTTTCAGCGGCGTGAATTGGCGCATCGAGGCGGGGCAACATTGGCAAGTTCGCGGCCCAAATGGCTGCGGTAAAAGCACTTTGCTAGGGCTGATTTTAGGCGACCATCCCCAATGCTATAGCAACGACATCACGCTCTTTGGCCGACCTCGCGGAAGCGGCGAGAGTATTTGGCAGATTAAACAACGGATTGGCATAGTATCGTCGGCGCTACACTTGCAATATCGCGTCAGTTGCTCGGCATTAGATGTGCTGCTTTCGGGCTTTTTTGACTCTATTGGCCTGTACCATAAACCCACTAAACCTCAGCTGGATTTGGCGAAGGAATGGTTGGCGATTTTGCACATGACAGGGTTGGCGAGCACCAGCTTTAAGAAGCTCGATTATGGTCAGCAGCGGTTACTGCTGATAGGTCGCGCCTTGATTAAACAGCCACTGTTGCTGATTTTAGATGAGCCGTATCAGGGCTTAGATTTTATCAATCGCACCTTAGTGATGCGGGCGCTGGAGATGATAGCCGAGCATCATCTGAGCCAATTGCTGTACGTGTCGCACCATAGGGAAGATGCCTTACCTGCGATTAAAAACTTTGTCGATTTTATCAAGCAAGATGACGGCTATTCGGTACAGGTGAACTACTGTGAGTCTGAGGATTTAACCCGTTTAAATCAGTAAATGCCACCTATCGCAACAGCTTAACGGCTGCTTATTTGTTTGCAGAGTTTGTCATTATCCCTCGGCACTCCAACGCAGATTAAAACTGACCTTAATGGGCGCTAGCCATTGAGTGTGTTAGTCACGCCAGACAGCAGTTCTGTTAATTAGTCATGCTTGATATAGGTAACTGTGAGCCGTCTTACAGTTTTGAATGTCGTTGGCGCGAATAATAGTTTCTGGCCTAGGCCAGAAACTCGTGACAGTTTTATGGTTCATCCACTGAACTTATTCATCAAGTCAGTTATCACGCTTGATAATCCAGAACGATGGACTCCCTTAGCGAGATGAGCCCTAGATGAGCCTTAGTGTCGTGCGCTGTAAACAAGATGTGCACTAAGACCTAAAACACGATTTCAAGACATATAAGACGACTTAAAGATAAAAACATTTATGCCAAGACCCAAAAAATACCGTCAATTATCGAGCTGTGTGCCCTGTAGCCTATTTAAGCCTAATGGGATCCCTGCGGTTAAATTAACCCATATTCAATTAGAGGCCGATGAGTTTGAGGCCCTCGAACTGGGTGACGTCAAAAGATTAAGCCAGATCGAAGCCGCGGCCTTGATGGGGATTTCTCGGCAAACCTTTGGATACCTTCTCGCCAATGCCCGTAAAAAGGTGGCGACGGCTATCACTCAAGGTCAAGCCTTGAGGCTGCCAACCCAAACAGACAAGGATTTATCATGATTATTGCCATGCCGATGAGCCGCGAACGCCTCGCCAGTCACTTTACAAAAGCCCTACAAATTGGCTTTTATAATGAACAGTTTCAGCTGATTAAGCTGGTCGATAACCCGGCAATTGAGGGTGACTGTAGTGCTAAAAAAGCCTTATTAGAGCTGATTACCCAACAAGGTACCGACATTGTACTTGTGCAGAATATTGGTGAGCGCATGTTAGGAAAGTTGCTCGATGCGGGGATTAGCGTGAGTAAAGGCAGTGCGAGCCAAACAGTGGCGACTTTACTTGCACAAACTGCGGATCTTAATCTTAGGTTGACGGATGCATCCCAAGGTCGCGCTTCACTCAAACATGCAGCCAAGGGTGGATGTTGTCATTCTACAGGTGACGGCTGCGGTTGCAGTGGTAAAGCTAAAGCAGCACCTGGTTCAACACGTCTTATAAGTACGCCAGCAGTACAGGTTAAGCTCGATAAGTCAGTGCATTACGCTGGGTTTAGACCCTTGGTAAACAAATAATCTCACTGTCTAATTTGAATTATTCCGTCACGATCAAACCATAGGGGCGGGCAAGCGCCCCTCGAATATCCGCTAACGAAAACACCTTAGAAAACCGTCCAAAGGTTTTGCCATAAAACACACATTCCACCACCGGCAAGGCAAATACATTGCGGCTCGCCGCTATCTCACCTTGGGCTTGGCAATCAATATAGGCCATCCGCATCAGCGGGAACGCTTGCGCTAACATCTCTGCAATTCTCGGTTTGAGCGTTTGACACACACCACAGTTTGGCGCGCCAAATAACAACAGCACCGCCGCATGCTCAGTTAACATGGACTCAAGCATCTCAGGTGAATCAATGTGCGTGATGATATCAGTGTGCATGCGTTGCCATTTGGAAGTTGTGATGGGTATCAATTCATGGGCTAGTTTGCGTATTTCTAGGGTTAAAGCCAGCCCATTTTTACCACGCTACTACTGATAAATTGACCAAGGTAGAATAAGCCAAGCATGAGAAGCCCGATACTGGCAGCAATCACTCCGATTTGCTGTAAGCCTGTCAGGCTATCTCGCCATTGTTTTAGATTATTTATCATTTCACTACCTGCTACCTGCTACCTGCTACCTACTCAGGCTTAAGGTTATACGCGTGACTTTACATATGTCGCATTGCTAACTGCACCACTGGCGTTCGCAGGGAATGCCATCACCGTTACCATCCATTTGAGTATTGGGGCAATTTTGGATGTAGAAAGTCGCCTCAGCACAGGAACTCATGTGGCTGCAATGGGTTTTACCCGCTTCACATTGGAATCTTGGTGTTGCCGTTGCTTGTGTTCGCGCTTTAGTTTCATACATGGGCATTGGCTGAGTGTCATCATTTGTGATTACTGATGCTTCACTGAATACAGGGGCTTGATCTAATACAGGAGCTTCGTTGAATTCTTGGTATTGTTTAAAGCCAAAGATAACTATGGCCACGATGATTAGCAGCGGGATTATCGTATTAAAGGACGATTTTCGTGAGTTATGGTGATGCGCTTTGTTTTTGTTATCGAAGTTGAAGTTTTCATTGCGTGATTGGACATGAGAGTGGGAGCGCGGTGTTGCACTCGCTGCAACGACAGCGACGCCTTCAATTGAGGCGATAACCGCTTTTCTCTTGCCGTCATTTTGCACTTCCGTTTGATACAGAATGCTGTCGCCCACTATGGGTTTTCTCGCCATCTTTTTCAGCACTGAAATGTGAATAAACACATCTTGGGCTGCGTTTTTTTCAGGCTGAATAAAGCCAAATCCCTTTTCATCGTTCCAGCGTACCAGTACGCCTCTATCCATGAGCATTTTCTATGTCCTTAATTTAACCGCTTAATATTTTTAGTTATTGAATATCAATACTTACTTGAGTCGCTCCGATTTATCTTTTTTAAGGAGCAAACCGTACTTAGGTTGACGAATCGGCTATTCAATGTTGGATGCTAAGTTACTCAAGCAAAGGAAGTTTTGCAATTTTTTATATTGAATTTGCTTATGTGTGACTCATTCGCATTGAGTGTATGGCGGTGGGGAAATGTGAGCACTTAGCAGCAACGGTTGGCATTTTTGTAAATTCAATACAAACAATAGATTGCATTAATAATAAACGAAGTGATCAAAAAATGCGCATGAAAACTTGCAATTTTACTGTGTGCTACATAGTATTTGCTGTGTGGCGCACAGTGTGTGTGACACAGTGTTAAGGACAGGAATTCGACAATGACAAGTTCACAGCTAGTCAAAATGCGACTCGAGTTGCGCCGTGGGGTATTAGTGTTGGCGGTACTGGGATTATTAAAACAAGCCCACTACGGTTATTCGCTCCGCAAACAGTTGCAGGAAGGCGGTATCGATATTGACGAAGGGACTTTGTATCCCTTAGTGCGCCGCCTAGCCGATCAAGGATTGTTGGATAGTGAGTGGCGACAGGCCGAAGGGCGTGAGCGTCGTTATTACCAATTGTCGTCATTGGGGGCTGAGTTGCTCAGTCAACTGACCGATGAATGGCAGCAACTTAATGGCGCCTTGGCTTTTTTACTGGAGCAAAGTGCTGACACTAATGGCTCTGATATAAAAAGCCCAGACGAGAGTGCAGAGGAGATTTGATATGGAATTAGTCGATCGCTATATTGCCGCGGTGCAGCGAGAATTGCCCGAGAATAAACGTCAGGAAATTGGCCGTGAATTAAAAGCTAATATTTGCGACCAATTGGATGCCCTATCTGAACAAGGTGAATTGACTGAAGCGCAAATTGTCGCAGTATTAAAGCAAATGGGTCATCCCTGTAAGGTCGCGCAGCAATTTGTTCCGGCAGTGCCTATTATTGCCTCTGAGGATATTCCGCTTTTTAAACATACACTTTTCACTGTGCTTGGGGTCTTGTTTGTGCTGCAGGTTGTGGGCGGCACGACTCAATGGTTGGGCTCTGCAGAGGGGGATCTATTAGGATTTATCCACCATATTGCCAAAGGTTTTATCGGCGATGCCTGTCTTGCCTTTACCGCTATCCTGTTGGCCTTTTGGAGTTTCTCGGCTCAGGGGAAACCCCTATCTGGCAGCAATTGCCAAAAATGGCAGCCGCAGAATTTACCTAAGGTTGGGCCCGGTTGGCAGCATATTAGTTTAAGCGATGTGTTTACCGATCTGGCGACATATCTTTTTCTCTTACTTGTGATCTGGTGTTCTGTGTGGATGAGTAGCGAGCAATTAGCCGCGCGGACTGTGATTTTCAGCGTCAATGCTCAGCAATTACTGCAATGGTTTAGCCCTATTATTTTGCTGTCTATGGGCAATAGTCTCTGGCAACTACGCCGCCGAGTGTGGACTACTGAATTGTTACTGGCGAATATGGGGATCAATCTTGCTTATGCCTCGTTCTTAGTCTTTCTGGCCTTTAGTTCGCCACTATTACAAAGCCAAGTACAAAACCAAGGAGCTGAATTAAATGGGGAATTTACGTTATTACAGTTAGAACATTGGCTAAGTTATACTCTAGTGATTGCCGCTATGTTCCCTGGCTATGAGGTGATTCGCGATGGGTTGCGTTGGCGTAAACTCGCAAGCAAATAAGTAAGGTTTAACCTAGGTTTTGTAGGTGAGTTTTATTCACTTTTTCATCGAATACATGGCCTGTTCAGTATGATTGAACAGGCTTTTTACATTAGTGCCATCTTCTGTGGAGAAAAGTAAGCCACGACTTTTACAGTCGATGCTGATTTATTCTGGGGTATCGCCATGATTCATTTCATTATTAAGCGATTTTTGGGCCTGTTGTTTGTAGGTGTCAAATATACCTTCTTGCTTCATCTGTTTTAGCTCCCGAGCAAGATTAACTGCGAGTGCCGCGTGACGTTTATTTAAGTAACCATAGCTGGTGAGTTCTTCTAGGGTGGCAATCGCGATTATTTTGCTGCCTTGAAACTCTGGCGTTTGTAATAGATCCAATGAGCTTGCCTCCGTATCAATATAGATATCGATTCGGTCGCGGAGCATTTTACGAAAGGAGCTCGCGGGGGATGAAGATTCAGTCAGACGCTCCTTAGGAATGAGTCCCTTTAGCTTTTGTTCTGCGAGGAACACGCCTCGATAGTATTCGATCTTGTATCGACTCTTTTGCAGCGCTTGCCAGTCAGGTATTTTGATTTCGGGATTGTGCGCGAAGGCAATTAAATGGGTATCGATAACCGGTTCTTCAATTCGAATGAGGTTGGTAAACTTTTCGCCATAACGAGATACACGCCCCGGCTCGCCATCCACTTTACCTGAGTCCGCCATCATACTGGCGCGGGCTGCGGGAACCACTTGATAGGAGAAGTCATATCCTAAGCGTTCAAAGGCTTGGGCGTAAATCAGTTCAGCCCATTTAAAGTAGAAGTTATGTTTGGGATCCTCATAAAACGCCATCGTAATGATAGGTTTATCAGCAATCATCGCTGTGGTTTCTGCAGTTGATTTGCTGGTTGCATGAACCGAGACACAAAAGAAAAGGCCTACCCACACACTCCAAATTTGCATATTGCTCCATCGTTGCATAGCGTGTCTCTAAAAGTGTTGAGTTATTTAGAGTATAGCTAGCCTGATAAATGGGTTCATTTTTATTCAAGCAAGATTATTTCATTTCCATGATTTCGCACTAACACACGGTTGAAATGTGATCTGCTGGCGGACATTTTGTCCTTTTGGGTTTAAAAATGTGCGATACGGCACATAGAAATGATATTTGCCTGTATTTTGCTGGTTTTTTATTCATCAGAGTTTGAGCTTGATCGGTTTTTTGCTTGTAAATAAGGCGTTAAATCCTTGCCGTCTATCACCTGTAGTAGGAAAGAAAGGATGAAATCGGGACTGGGATTATCAGGAATGCGGTTATCAAAGCTTTGGTTATCAATGACGTGGTTATTACCTCTTTGTTGTTTATCGAGTACCGTAGTGGCAGAGGCGGCAACGGACAATATCGAACGCTTAGAGGTGCGCGGTAGGCAAATTAATACCTTAGGCCATAGCACTTCGGCATCTGAGGGGATAGTCGGCGCGGCAGAAATCGAGAGTCGACCCCTATTACGAACCGGCGAAATCCTCGAATTTGTTCCTGGGATGATAGTCACTCAGCACAGTGGTTCGGGTAAGGCGAATCAGTATTTCTTACGCGGCTTTAATTTGGATCATGGCACAGACTTTAATACTCGAGTCGATGGTATGCCTGTGAATATGCGAACCCATGGGCATGGTCAGGGTTATACGGATCTTAACTTTTTGATCCCTGAACTTATAGGCGAGATCCGTTATGCCAAAGGCGCTTATTATCCTGAGGTGGCCGATTTTTCTGGCGCGGGTGCTGCCCAATTACTGCTGGCTGATCAACTCCCCCATAACCAAGTTGGGGTGACGTTGGGGGAATATGGTTACCAGCGACTCGTGGCAACTCAGGAGCTAAACACTGACATGGGGCGTTTTATTTGGGGTGGTGAGGCACAAACCTATGATGGCCCGTGGACGGATATTGATGAGGATGTGAGTAAGATCAGTGTCGTCGGGCGTTATTTAACTCGGCTCGGCGAGGGTGACTTGAGCGTCACTATGATGGCCTACGACAACAGCTGGAATTCGGCGGATCAGATCCCCGCCCGTGCGGTGGATTCTGGATTAATTGATTTTTATGGATCTTTAGATAAAGACGTCGGCGGTGAATCTAACCGTTATAGCGTTTCAGCTAATTACGATGCGGGTGATTGGCAGGGAAATGTCTACGCCATTCGCTCGACTATGAATTTATTCTCTAATTTTACCTATTTCTTAAACGATCCCATCAATGGTGATGAGTTTGAACAAGTCGATGAACGCACGATTTGGGGCGGTGATCTTAAGCGTGATTGGCAGACTTCACTTGGTGGCACTCAACTGAATTACAGTGTGGGCGGTGATGTGCGTTATGACGATATTGGTGCAGTGGGTTTGTATAACACTCAGGCGCGACAACGGCTGAATACGGTAAGGCTTGATGAAGTGCAAGAGTTGTCGAGTGGTATCTTTGGCAAAGTTGAGTGGCTACCAGCTGAGCAATGGCGTTTTAATCTTGGGCTGCGTTACGATTATTTTGATGTGCAGGTCGACAGTGATAATCCGCTTAACAGTGGCGATGCGTCCGATGGTATGTTCAGCCTCAAAGCCGGTGCTTCTTATTTGTGGAGCGATAATCTTGAGTTATATGTTAATGCAGGCCAAGGGCTACATTCGAACGATGCCCGCGGTGCAACGATCAAGGTTGACCCTGTGAGTGGCGATGAGGTCGAAAAAGTCGATCTCCTCGTGCGCTCAAATGGCGGCGAATTTGGGGTGAAATACTATGACAGGGACTTTATTAATTTCTCTGCTGCGATCTGGTATCTGCAACTAGATTCAGAATTAGTATTTGTGGGCGATGCGGGTAACACTGAGCCGAGTCGTGCATCTGAACGTTATGGTGCTGAATTAACGGCTTATTATTGGCTGAATGAGGCAATCAGTATCGATATGGAATTAGCGTGGACTAACGCTAGATTTACTGAAAATGAATTTGAAGAGGGCAAGTATATCGATGGCGCAGTTCCCTTTGTTGCCAGTGCGGGCATCACCTATCGACCCGACGGCGATGGCCTGTATTCGAGTGTACGCGTGCGGCACCTTGGCGAGCGGGTGCTCGACAGCTTTAATGACCACAAGGCTGATGCGACCACATTAGTTAACCTCGCATTAGGATACGAGTTCCGCCGCTTCGATACTAAGCTTGAGCTGCTCAATGTGTTTGATAGTAAAGATCACGACATAGATTATTTTTATGCCTCTCGTTTGCCCGGCGAAGCAGCCGAAGGGGTTGAAGATCAGCATTATCATCCTGTTGAGCCACGAATGGTGAGAGTCAGTGTAAGTTATCATTTCTAGTGGTATTCATCTGTTAAGGCGATATCGAAAGTTATTACGTATGTCGCCGAGCAAAAATGTATCTCAATTAAGCGTCCAGATAGTTGGGCGCTTTTGTTTTTCAGCGGCACTCATTTAAGCGCTAATTTAAGCACTAATCTAAGCCCAAATCGCTTCAAACTATGTGGCTGCAATAATTTACTATTCCCGCGCTGACAATGAAGGCTAGAATGATGACGAGTCGATCTGAGTTTCCCCCTGTTTTACAGCTGATGCTATAGGTAATCGCCGCGAGTTATGAGTACTGCAACACCCATTGAAAACATTAATTATTGGCGTCATCCTAGCTTATCAGGCATAGAACTGAGTCAGGCGGAATTTACGCATTTCAGTTTTGATAAACATGTGCATCTGGATTACCACTTAGGCGTAGTCACTCAAGGTGCGCAGCAGTTTGTGAATAAGGGCAGTAGTTATCAGCTTGGTCAGCATAGTTTATCGACCTTAAATCCCGACGAAACCCACGATGGTCAGAGCCGCGATGCCGACGGTTATCGGGTGAAAGTGATGTCGATCCCTGTGGAATATATGAATGAAGTCAGCCAAGAACTGGGTTTGAAGGAGCACTTTTTCAGCGCGCCTATGGTAGATGACCCGACGCTTTATCAATATTTTATTCAGCTACACGAGCTATTAATTCAAGGCCAATGCAGTGCGCTTGCGGGTGAGTCCCACTTACTGAATTTTATTCATCTGCTGCTGGAGCGTTACCCAAGCGGTATTTCATCTTGCCTATCTAAGCCGAGTGAACAACTCGGGTTATCTAAGTTGCAGGTGAGCTTAGTGAAACAGCGAATTCACGATGAGCCTTGGCATAATACTCAACTTGAAACCTTAGCTAATGAAGTGAATTTAAGTAAGTTTCAGTTTTTACGGCAATTTAAACAGGCAACAGGGATGACTCCCCATGCGTACCTTAAACGGGTGCGTTTAGAGTTGGCGAAAAAGTCCTTAAGTCATGGCGCTTTAGTGGCGGATGTGGCGCAGCAGTTCGGATTTTTCGATCAAAGTCATTTAAACAAAGCTTTTAAGCAGGCATTCCTATTATCGCCAGTGCAATTTCAGCGGCGTATGCTCTAATTTCCCCCGTCTTTCAACTGCCGCTGATTTTAAAAAACACTGAAATAGTGCAATTTATTACAATTCAGCGCTGCGACAAATTGCCATACTGGCTGCCTCAGTTATCGTTATTAACCTTTTTTGCGGAGCCGCATATCTATGGATTTATCTTTATTACTCACCTTGGCTGTAATCCATGCCGTTGCTTTAATCAGTCCCGGACCCGATTTTGCCATTATGGTGAAGATTGCGACTCAGCAGTCCAGAAGCACTGCGGTTGCCGCCGCTGTGGGGATTTCAATAGCCATTTTAGCTCATACGATTTTGAGTCTGACCGGTGTGAGTCTACTCATTAAGAGTTCACACACTCTGTATCTCTTAGTGCAAATTGTGGGTGCTTCTTACCTCGCTTGGATGGGGCTTGGTGCCCTGCGTGCCGGTCTTGCGATACTCGCTAAACGTAAAATGAGTGCCAGAGTCCATGCAGGGACAAATGATGATGCTGTTATTAGCGCTGGTGACGTTGAAGGCGTGGCGTCTGTTGCTGGTGGCTTAGGTGGCGCTATGTCGCGCAGGCAAGGTTTTTTGACTGGGCTTTATACCAATCTATTGAATCCGAAAGCATTAGTGTTTTTCTTAACCCTGTTTTCGGCCTTGATTACCCCAAGTGTTACAACGAGTACTAAAATCGCTTCCGCTATTTTGTTGTTGTCTCTGTCATTGGCATGGTTTGGCTTTTTAGCGGTAATGTTGTCAAAGGCGCAGGTGCAACTTAAATTGCAGCGACTAACACCGGTTATCGATGCGGTTATTGGTGTCATCTTTATGTCAGTAGCTTTGGCGATTTACTCAAACCTATTATTAACCGCTTAGTTAGGCGCAGTGTAAATCACCTTAGGTTTTAGTCTGAGGCACTTATGGTATTCTTGGCCTTTAGTCTCAGCAGAGACATTTGGAGTAAGGGATAAAGATGCCATTCGCCTCACGACTCAAGGGAAGCAAATTAGCTGTTTTCAGCCAAGTTAAACTGATGAATATCGCTTTTTCTGCGGCGTTAATATTCAGCGTTATGGGTTTAAGTATCAATGCAAACGCCGCTGATGAAGCCATGCCACAGGAATATATCCCTCTGGTGCAAGGGCTTATCGACGCCGCCAAGGCCAATGATCTTGAGGCGATTGCTAAGCGTGTGGCTTACCCGCTTAAACGTGAATATCCGATCCCAGCGATTCAAAATACGCAGGAAATGATCGCACGTTTTGATCAGGTTTTTGATCCTAAGCTGCTTGAGCAGATCGCCCATTCTAAGATTGAAGCCGATTGGCAGACGATGGGCTGGCGCGGCATTATGCTCGGTAGCGGTGTTGTGTGGCTGGATTTTGATGGCAAGATCATCGCCATTAACTATCAAACACCGGTAGAGGCAAAACTGAAAGCAGAGCTTATTGCTAAGCAACAAACGGCATTACATCCGAGTGTGAGTGAGTTTGTCAGCCCAGCGTTATCTTGGGAGACCGCCAAGTTTACCATTCGTGTCGATGATATGGGGAACAGCCAATACCGCTATGCCGCATGGGCAAAGGGTAAGGCATTGAGTGAAAAGCCAGATTTAGTGCTGAATAAAGGCAAACTCGTTTTTGATGGCAGTGGAGGGAATCATTCATACCAATTTCGCAGCGGCCCATACCAGTATTATTGTTATGTCACCGTCTTAGGCGGCAGCGATAGTCCTCTAGGCGAGCTAGTGGTGTTTAAGAATGACCAAGAAATACTGACACAAGCCGTTATTAAAGCAGACTAGTCTCGTTTCCATATCCCTATGAGTGAGATTTAAAGCCGCGACCCTATGGTGATGGTCGCTGCTTTAATAATCCTAACGATTTCCTTTAGCTAGAAGCTATTGCCCCAAAGTGTGTTTCGTAGTTTGAATGCTTTAATCAAAATCAAAGTCGTGGGGCTTCACCCCACACCCGACCAAGGAGGACTGCTCGTCCTATCAAAAACATATATGGACCCATCCGGTTTGCAAGACATTCGATATCAATTTTGAGAAGAGTTCATTGCACCCATATATTCGGCCTGTTATTGAGGGATTCCTCTGGCCCTGATGGATATTTGCTTCTACTGTCCTTATCATCCCTGCGGCTTCATCAGAGCCTATGTTTTCGTAAGGTTTTTAGTAGATCAGTCTGACTGTCTCATCATCAAATCAAGTGTCTTAGCAACTTGCTGGTTGGTTAATCGTTAACATAATAAGTACATTTGATGTTGTTACATAGCGAGCCGAAACTCTTCTTCACGTGCCGCGATAACCCATGACATTCTGGCGAGCTTATTCGCGACGGCCACACACGCACGATTGAAACCTCGGCGCTCCGCTAGCTGGATAGCCCAACAACTCAACTTATCCGACTTACTCCCACTGTGTCGCAACACCGCTCTGGCGCCGTGGATGAATAGCGTACGTAAATAGGCGTTTCCCCGCTTACTTATCCCGAGGAGGTTATCTTTCCCGCCACTGCTGTGCTGCTTAGGTACTAAGCCACACCAAGCTGAAAAATGTCGGCCATTGCTAAAGTCTTTACCGTCACCCACTGCAGCATAAATCGCCGTAGCGGTGACAGGCCCAACACCAGGAATAGTTTGTAATCGCTGATAAATCAAATTGTTATGAGTTTCGTTTAGTACTTGGGTGTCACAACTCTTAAGCCGTTTTTCAATGTCGATAACCTCATCATATAACTGATAAAAGATGGCTTTACCCTTGATGGTCAGCATATTGGCTTCATCGACCAAAATATCTGGTAACTGGGCTTTAAAAGCCGATTTACTTTTGGTAATGACAATACCGTATTCTGCTAACATGCCTCGCACTTGGTTGATTAAGGCTGTTGATTGTTTAGTTAATCGTTCGCGCATACGGTGGAGCAGTTGCACATCTTGCTGCTCGACGCTTTTGGGTTTTACAAACCGCATGTTGGGCCGCTGCGCAGCCTCCGCAATGGCTAGCGCATCGTTGTAGTCATTTTTATTACCTTGCCTAAAAGGAACCACATACTGCGGGGCAATTAACTTAACTACGTGCCCAAATTGCTCAAATTCTCTGGCCCAATAACTCGCGCCGCCACACGCCTCCATAACGATAAGGCAAGGCTCAATTTTCGCGACAAAGGGCAGCAAGTCTTTGCGTCTAAGCATTTTCTTTTTGATTAACTTGCCTGCTTTATCGACACCAACAGCATGAAAAACAGACTTTGCGATATCTAAACCGATTGTAGTAATCTTCATAGGTGGACCCGTCCTCTTTCTGATGAGTTTTAGCGACTACATCGTGGCCCATTGCGAGGCCGATTAAAAGTGGATGGGTCCATTCCATTATCCATGTTAAATAGCCAGCTCGATATCCATATCTCGCGCTCAAAGCGGCCGTAGGCCTTCGCCCTTGGATGCTCCAAGACGCCCCCAACGGAGTTGAAAGCTCCTTGTGCTCATTGCCAAATTTGCTATCGCTTCCGAAGGATGCGCTTTACATCCATGTAAAGCCCTCCAGTTCGGCAGTCCTAGCCTCTCGCTCATAAGCGCGAAAATCACCGATGTTCATTCGCCCCTGCACCTGCGAAAGCTAGTCGGTCATCCATGACCGAACTCACGCACTCTTTATTAAATCAAGAGCTCTATTCGCCCTGCGGCAACTCCGAGTGGAGGTGTATTCCTTGGAGTTTTGAGTCGTTAGATAGCGATTGATCAGCAAAAAATAAGCGCGAAAAATGAGAAAGCTAAAACGATATCAAGTGATTACCCATCAAACTGTATAAAAAACCGCTACCGCAAAAAAGCAAATTCCTATAGCATCATTTATACCCATTTACATGGATGTGGCAGTGGCCATATTTGAGATTTAGTCAACAAGCGATTTATGCCCTGCAAACAGCGCAGCGCATAAATACTAAGACGTTAACTGCTACCTAGAATTGAGATTATGCGCGTAAAACTAAAAAAGATAGCCGACAATTTGAGCGATGAAGAACATTCATCTATCGCGGATGAAATACGCCAAGGAAAAATCGATGGTATATCTCTATCATACTTAGGTGGTGCTTTTGGTCCTACATGGTCTGCGGGTAACGATTACAGTTTAGATTTCCTGAAACACTATTCGGGCATTAGAGCTTTAGAGATTTTTCTTCCTGCGCTAACAAGTATTGATGCTATTGCTGAGCATGTAAACGATATAGAGTTTTTGAGTCTGGGAGAGCTTAATAAAAAAACTGTATCTTTAAGGCCTCTATCAGATCTGAATAAGTTAAATTCTCTGAGTTTGGTCAAAAATAAGAAAGATATCGATTCTATAGCTACGCTCACTAGCCTTAGAGACCTAACCCTTTCAGGGTATCAAGAAAAACAAATAGAGCATGTTGCCAGTCTGAGTAATTTAGAAAGTTTATATTTGGGTTTCGGCACATTTGAAGACCTAAATGCTATTAAAGGATTATCTAAGTTAACAAGCCTAGAAATACTTTGGGTAAAGAAATTACACGATCTAAGTGCCCTGGAAAACCTGACATCTCTTGAGATATTGCATTTAAGTACTCTAAAGCAAGTTACATCCATTCCAGATGTTTCCAATCTAAAGCACCTTAAGAGCTTGGTCATGGATACCATGAATGGACTTTCCTCTTTGTCAGGTATTAAAGGTAGCTCAATTAACGAATTGGCTGTAATTAATTCGAAGATAGATCCTGTATTGTTTTCTGAGCTAAATAATAGTTTGCCAGTGCTGCAGCGGCTTGTACTTGGTCTCGGAACTAAAGGGAAAACAAATGAAGCATCTAGTTTCTTTGATAGTTCCGTTATATGCGACACATTTAATGATTTAAAATACAGTACAGCCAGAGGCTATAGAATTGAGTTCTGCAGTTAACAAGGCGCTGCAGTCGGACAAATTTTCCGCTGCGCGGCGTTAGGCATACACAATGAGCCGTAGATACCTTAATCTTCAAGAAGCCGAGTCGGCGCTTAAGCGAGGGAAAGCAGTTGAGTGCTTTCTTGGTGGCTGTGAACGGGATGGCCGTGCTGGTATTCAGTGGCTAAGCGTTCGAGGTCCCAAATCCGAAATAGATGTTTCAGTTTACGAAACTGCTGATTTGGGTGATGAATCATTCCTTAATATTTATGAGTTTGGTCCACTAGATCCAGACCTAGAGCTAGAGGATGCCAATGAGGTCAAATCATTCACTTCATTTGGCCAAGCGATAGAGTTTATTGAGCAACGATTCGCAGGATCATCTGAAAGGTTATTGAACGAGTTTATGATTCAAGATGAATATGCCGACTATATTTCGAGGGGCCGGAAGTAGAAATGCCTAACAATCGCAGGCACAGCGACGGCCTTTTCGTTGCAGCTCCGCCTTCACTACAAAGCCGCGCGTGCTGCGGGCGTTAACTTTATGGAAGAACTATGCACCCTCAAGCACCGCTTAAATTTTGCTATCAGGCCCTTACAAAAAAGGCGGCAAGCTATTATCGCTGGTGGGTTATCGGCACTATGTTACTTGTTCTTGCTGCATTCGTTGGTGTTACAGCTTTTGAAATGGCTGAGTGGTTATTATTTTTAACCTTTGTCCTTGCAGGGATGGTAATGACTATCACAACGCTAAGGCTTTTCTTAGTGAAACTATTTGAAGAGAATGCTGATGCGATTAATCTGTTCTCTAGTTATTTTCCGTCTCTGCTAGGCACCCGTAGATTGGAGTTAGCTTGTAAGATAACAAATTCAGTTTATTACGGAGTGTTTTATCTTTGTTGTTATTTCTTGTTGGCAGCTATTTTTTTGTTCCCGCTGTCTTTAGTTGTAGAGTATGCAAAAAGTTAACAAGGCAAGTCAGCATCGCACCTTCGGTGCTGGACTGGCTAACGCTCGCCGCTTGCGGCGTTATGTTCTCAGGGAGAGGTTGTGAATTTGGAGCACTTTTTACGAGCCGTGTTTATTGCTATAGCAATATGTTTTGTTCCAATTATGCTGTTTTACTGGAGTAATGAATCTGACTTAATAACAATGGATTTTAAATACTTCTATGGATCAATACGTTTTGTTTTAGTGTTCTATTTTATATTCTCAATTATTGGATGGATGTTAATTGGCTTTCCTGTGCATTGGGTGGCAGTAAAGTTCTTTAATCAGAATAAATGGTGTTATTTTTTAGGGATTCTAGCTTTCGGTATTCTGATTTCACTACCTTCTATGAAAATTGAATTGTTTTTGTTTTATGCAGGTATTTCGGGATTACAAGCAATCTTATTTTTGTGGTGGTTAGCAAGAGAACATAATAAGTTGCTTAAACGGACGTAAAACAGTTGGCTTGCGTTTGTAAGGTGATAACCCATAGGGATTTTAATCCGAACTCCACGAATTAGAGTAAAAAACTAGCTCACTTTTGTACAAATGTGAGTTATAACATTCTGTGGAAATGACTATTCATGTAACATTATTCAGTCGGTTTTAATTCGCGAAATAAAAAGAGCATTAAGGATGAACTTAATGCTCTTTTTTATGGATAAATGCCTGCTCAAACTGTATTGCGGTAATGGGTTTACCGTAGAGGTAGCCTTGGCCTAAGTCGCATTCCTCGTGGCGAATAAAGGCATCTTGTTCTAGGGTTTCTACGCCTTCGGCGATCACTTCCAAGTCCAGTTTCTTACCAATGGCAATAATTGCCTTTGTTAACTCTCTATTTTGTTCGTTTTCTTCGAGTTTACTAATAAAGCAGCGATCGATTTTTAAGGTGTCGAAAGAGTATTTTTGTAGATAACTTAAGGATGAGTAGCCTGTGCCAAAATCATCTAGGGAGATGCGGATACCGAGTTCTTGTAGTTTTTGGATGGCATTGTGGGCAATATGTTCATCCTGCATCAGCATGCCTTCGGTAATTTCAAGTTCTAAGGCGGTGGGTGGCAATTGATAGAGGGTGAGTAAGTCGGCTATGTGTTCGCTAAAGCGGGGATTGCGCATTTGCAAAGGGGAAATATTGATGGCGATTTTAAACTCTTGGCCTACCTCGCGACACCATTTTGCCGCCTGAGACAGCGCGGTATGCAATACAAAATTGCCAATATCAATAATCTGGCCATTACGTTCAGCTAAGGCGATGAATCTGTCTGGGGCGACATTGCCAAGGATGGGATTATGCCAGCGCAGCAGGGCTTCGGCACCAATCACTTGCTTCGTCTTTAAGTTAATAAAGGGTTGGTAATGCAGGCTTAACTCGTTCTTGTTCAGTGCATCGACCAAGTGGGATTCCAGTTGATAGCGTAGGTTTAAAGCGGCTTGCGTATCTTGATTAAAGAAGCTGTGAGTTGAGCCATCAGCCTTGCTGATCGTCATGGCCGCTCCGGCTTTTTGCAGCAGGATGGCGGCATCGATACCATCCATAGGCGCTTGTGCTATGCCCATGCTCGAGGGAATCGTGATTACAAAATCAGCCACACCAAAGGGCGTGTTACAGCAGTTAAGCACTTTATTGATGAGTTTATTGGTTTCGTTATTCGAAGGTTTGTGGGCTTGAATAATCACAAATTCGGCGCCAGCGATGCGGGCGATAAAGGTGTTTTCATCGGTATAGTGCTGTAAACGTTGGCTGAGAATTGTGAGAATTTTATCGCCAATCAGGTAACCATAACTGTCGTTGATGGATTTGAAATTGCGCAGCCCAAGATAGAGTACTGAAATCTTTTCTTTGCGATTCACTTTTTCGAGCATGATAGACAGACTATTAATCAAATTGATGCGATTGGGTAATCCCGTCAGTGGATCATAGCTTTTATGGTATTCCAGTGAGGTTTCGGTGGAGGTGCGGTTTTCGATTTCTTTGATGAGCTTGCCGCTAAGTTCGGCGAGTTCATGGGTGCGCTGTTGTACTTTTTGCTCTAGCTGCTGATTGTGCAGTTGTAGCTTAGCCTGTTGATAAAGGGTGACTAGGTTAGCTTCGATACCATTTTGAAACCGAGCGAGTAAGCTGCGAAAAGATTGGGGGTAATTATGCTCTTGGCTATCGAGCATGCAGATAGTGCCAAAGGCACTGCTATCTGGCCAACGTAAAGGTAAACCACAGTATGCGATCATGCCGAGTTTAATGTCAGGATTTTTGTCCCAGTTTTTATCCTTTAGGGCGTTAGGAATGTGGAGTTCCTTACCTTCTTTGATCACTGTTTCGCAGTAAAGCCCGTGGCCTAAACTGTCTTTATCATGTTTTTTATAGGGATTACCTTGGGTGCGGCTCGAGGTAAAGACCTCAATATCGGTTTGATGGACACGCATGATCAAAGCGGCGGGGGTGTCGACTAATTCAGAGAGCAAATCTAAGGTTTGTTGCCAGTTATCAACCATTTCTTGGGGAACAACGATTTTGTCTGTGTCGATAGCAATGTCGGCAAATAAACGATCTTTTTGAGACTGGTTAATGGCGAGGTTGTATGGCATGAATGCTCAGTCCTAGAGGCGCGATACTATGCATAAACTATAGTCTTTTTACTCATGATGTGAGTCTTTTCGGTAAATTTAGTTACTGCAAAATCTCGGTTCTATCTTAAATACTGCGCTGTTAGATCTCTTAAGTGTTAGGTAAGAATTCAACGGTACTCTAACACTAAATGTTCTGGTTTTTGGATTTATTAGTGAATAACTATCTGAAAGATAAAGTTATGATGACATTTATGGATTTTGCTAAGGGGCATTTAATTACGCCGCTTTTAGTGTTTGCAGTGATCATAGTGGGGCTTGAATGGACTCACGCTGATATGAAAGTCGCGACTTTGTTATTTCATTGGCAAGGGGGCATCGACTCTTGGCCATTGAGAGGATATTGGTTGACCGAAGATTTACTGCATGTCACTGGGCGTAACTTTGTCATCTTGTTGGCGGTGAGTGTCGTAGTCGGCATTGCCTTTAGTTTTCGAAGTGACAGGGTAAAACCGTACCGCAAGGGCCTGATTTACCTATTTAGTAGCGTATTGGCGAGTGTGTTGCTGGTCCGAATTGGCAAGAGCGTTACTCACATGACCTGCCCGTGGGATGTGATTGAGTTTGGCGGCCAGATGATACATTCATCATTGTTTTCTCGTTTACCTAAAAGTGCTGAGTTTGGTCAATGTTTCCCTGGTGGCCATGCCAGTGGGGGATTCGCTTGGGTTGCCTTGTATTACGTGCTGCGTGAGTATCGCCCGCATTTAGCTAAGTTTGGATTAATCTTTGGTTTGAGTTTGGGCCTAGTATTTGGCATTGGCCAAGAGTTACGCGGCGCCCACTTCTTGAGTCATGATTTATGGAGTTTAGCCATAGCATGGACGTCCGCTAGCTTACTCTACTATGTGTTTTTTCTGCGCTCGCCTGCGTTTAGAAAGTCTAAATTGGTCGCTTTGGGTCAAATGTTCAAGGTTGCAAGTAGTGGAATACCGCAAAAATAACGAGCTGCGAAGCTAAAACCCTGAGTCCTTATTGGGTTCGTGTTTTTTTATAGCTTAAAATCTAAATTCGAAGCGCATATCAGGTCTGCGTAGGCGAGATCTTTCATCTAACAGTTGGTTTTTTTCGTTGAGTAGACTGTTTTTCTGTTTCAATAAGTCAGCCTTGTCGGTGAGATTATTGATCTTGCCATCAAGACTGCTTATTTCTCTCTCTATGGTATTTAAGCGATCGGCAATCTCAGTTAAACGTTTGTTGGTCAGGTATTGTTGATGGCCTTGGTTATAGCGCTCAACAAACTGGTTATTACTGCAAACCCCATAATAACTTTCTCCCGCTAAGCCTACGCGGTAGCCATTTTCTGGCACGCAGTAACTGGCTAACCCTTGCTGGTATCCTTGTTTCCACTGCGCGGTATCGACACTGAGATTAAATTCACGACAATCTTTTTGATATTGATTTAATTGCCCAGAACTTGTCCCACGGTTGCCATCGGCAAGCCCAAGGGCAAACCAATCACTATTGGCGCATTCTTCAATCGATAAGCTGCTGCATTGAGTCAGGGATAGGACTGAAAGTGCGAGGAAAATGCTGGGATAGTGCATGGATAAGTTCTCTATATGTTGTGGTGTTTAGGATAAAGGCTCTTATGGGGGAGATCTAGCTATATATACCGCCATTTATACGGTCATAGATGAGCTTTGTTGGGCAGAATCCATCACAGTTTAGCGGATGAATGCATGATAACCAGCTGATATTGTGTTAGTTTGTGGTTAACTCTTTAAATGTCTGCTTTGGTGCTCGCTATGATTTCACTTATTTCATCTGCGTATTCAGCTTCATTACCGGCAGTTAAGTCGGCTCATCAATCCCTTGATACCGCCGAGCCAAGCGGACTTAAATCCTTTACCTATGGTGCATTAGGGCTGGCAGCTCCTAAAGCTGAGGTCAGTTTTGATGGCAATGCAAGGAGTAAAATATCTGAGCCTAGTGCGGATGATGTAGATGACGTTAAGAGTTCAAACGACACTTATTACAGTGCAGGCCAAATATTGAAAGCGGCGGCGACTGTGGGCAGTGTGATTGCCTTGTTTGTTTGAGTTAAGTTCCTGCACCAATTTAGCTCTGGGTATTATTTCAACGGGCTTGGATTGGCATATTCGCCGTGGAATATGGCTTGTCGTTTTGAGTCTGATTTTATTGGGGTGAGCATAAAAGAATATTCTTTTAGTTAAAGCGGTATTTTCAGTCTCTTTCTTTGCCAAAGTGCTGAGTAAATCTGGTATTGTGTTTAACACGCAAGTGCATTAGTTTTTACTTAAAATTCGTTTAACAATCCTAAACTATATTCATCAAACTTCCGCTGGAGACCGCTTTTGTATGAAGATTTGCCCGCAGTATTCCATATCATGCCTAAGTAAGGTATAAGGGCGCTATGAAAACTCCGAAACGAATCCAACCCCTGGTTGATGAAGGACTGGTCGATGAGGTCATTAGCCAGTTAATGAGCGGTAAAGAAGCGACTGTGTATGTTGTACGCAGTGCTGATGATATCCGCTGTGCCAAAGTCTATAAAGAAGCGGACAAGCGCAGTTTTAAGCAAGCTGTGTTATATCAAGAAGGCCGAAAAGTCCGTAACAGTCGTCGCGCGCGCGCGATGGAAAAAGGGTCTAAATTTGGCCGCGATCAGCAGGAAGAAGCTTGGCAAAATGCTGAAGTTGAAGCACTTTACCGTTTAGCGAATGCGGGTGTGCGTGTGCCAACGCCTTATGGTTGTTTCGATGGCGTGTTGCTGATGGAGTTAGTGACGGATGCCGAGGGCAATGTCGCGCCGAGATTAAACGATGTTAGTATGTCGGCAGAAAAAGCCTTGAAGGATCATGCGTTGGTGATGACCTATGTCAAACGTATGCTCTGTGCTGGGTTAGTGCACGGTGACTTGTCTGAGTTTAACGTGTTAGTTGACAGTGAAGGGCCAGTGATTATCGATTTGCCTCAGGCGGTCGATGCCGCGGCGAATAACCATGCCAAATGGATGTTAGCGCGTGATGTGAATAACATGACTCAATACTATGGTTTGTATGCTCCTGAGCTGCTAAAAACACAATACGCCAAAGAAATTTGGGCCCTGTTTGAAGCCGGTGAATTGAAGCCTGAAACACCATTAACGGGTGAGTTTACCGAAGTGCTGGTCGAAGCCGATGTTAGTGCGGTCTTGGAAGAAATCCAAGCAGCCTTTGAAGAGGCACAAGAGCGTAAGCAGCGGATCCAAGAGGCAAACGAAGAAGACTATTAATCGTCAGTCGTTGTTTTTCACCCATAAAAAAGACGCTCAAAGTAGCGTCTTTTTTATGCTAAAAATTAAGTGAATTATTATTTTTTGTTATTGATTTTATTATTGTTATTTAATTTTTGGCGTTAGCCAATCCTTGGCTTAATCCCCGATGGAAGCTGGGGCCATCCTTGTTGCTACAAACAAGCTAGCAATCATCGAACAGTGTGATAAAAGGACAAGAGCTGAGAGATAAATATGTTCATGACTTGGGGGAGCACAATTCACATATTTAATCTTTGGGGAAGACAACTCCCTCAATCCTTGCCGAAACCTTGGTAACTCTTCAGTCAATCTATGTAATACCAATCACGGCCTTCCTTGGCGCACCACACTCATTGCAGTGCTGGATCATCATTGATCCTGTGAATAAAATGACAAGGCCAGAGAGAGAAATATGTTCATGACTTGGGGGAGCACAATTCACATATTTGATCTTGGGGGAGATAACTCCCTCCCTAGTCTTGCCGAAACTTTTGCATTGTCCTTATCCGTTTGTTGCTGTTAATACTATTTCCCAATCTTCGCTGGGTTCATCAATTTGGACGACAAGGCCGGACTAAAAAGGGCGCTGTTATTATTGTTGTTAGCACATCTTTTACATCGTTAGCGTTATCAGCAGGGCGATATGCAATCTCGTCCGGCCTTGTCTATTCGGGCACGTTTAGCTTGTTGTACAGGCACTCAATTGCCATGTAGCACTTAACCTATCGTGCGTAGCTCATGATTGAGCTGTTTAATTCTTTTCTGTAGCTGGGCAATCTCACTCATTAATGCGCATTCTCTTTGCTGGGGTTGCAGATCGCTTTCTCGCACCCATTGGTAGACTGCCTTGGCAGATAAACCGTATTGACGTGCAACATCCGACAGTAAGCGACCTTGTACTTTAACCTCGGTGATAACATGTAGCTTGAGACTATTTTCTGCGATTCCCATGAGCGTTCCCTCTTTTACTGCCTTAGAACCAAAATATGACCGTTTGCGTTGCCTTTTATTGATAATAGTGAAGCTGTTCTAAATCCCACTGGCTCAGACCTAGATGGCGCAGACAAATCCATTCGTGGCGACATAGTGCGATAAAGTTCATGACCGTTTTCATACTTCCTCCTTTATGACCCTAAATACTCGAGCCCATTTTCTGTCTCGATAGGTCCATTTAATTTGGATTAATCCTGTTGAAGTTGACTCTAGTTTTCGGCGATGTTTACCGCGTCTGACTGTCTACTCACTTAGTAGTATGTAAAATTCGTGCCAATATTCTAGTTTTTATTTTAACCTTTAAAATCATTGCATTGCGACTTCGATTAAAACGATGTGATTTTTTAGTGCTGCCAATAAAGGTGCAAGGTGCACTATTTCGGTGCCATAGACTTGATATGAAATTGGGCGGTACAAGCCATGATTGAAGCCCGAAATCTGTATCTTTGCTGACTAAAATCTGGATTAGCATAATTGAAGATGGATAAAGGATTGTCTCCAGCGCAATTGCTTATATACTGCCTGCTTTGTGGCAATCCCTAGGTCATTCGTATTACCTAATGGACGTGATATTTCTTGCCCTTTTGAGCGGTATTCACAGTCATCAATCATATAAAGAGGTTATAAATGATGAAGTGTTTTCAGGCAGTGCAATCTAAACCATCCCTGTTAGCCATAGTGGTATTGACGACCGCGCTAGTTGCATCGGGTTGTACAACAATCAATCCCTATTCAAACGAAGAACAAACCGCTAAAGCGACCAGTGGCGCATTGATTGGTGCCGTCGCGGGTGCCGCAATTGGAGTGGTATCTTCGAGCAAGAGCGACCGCGGTAAAGGTGCCTTAATTGGTGCTGCATCGGGCGCTGCAGTCGGTGGTGGTATTGGTTATTACATGGATGTGCAAGAGACCAAATTACGCCAACAATTAGCCTCAACGGGCGTGAGTGTGACCCGTAACGGCGATAACATCATTTTGAATATGCCTAATGAAGTGACCTTCGGCGTAGATCAAACCGAGTTAAGTGACGGTGCTAAACGCGTGCTGAATTCAGTGGCGGTTGTGGCCAAGGAATACAGCAAAACGCAGCTTAACGTATTAGGTTATACCGACAGCAGTGGTTCAGACTCTTACAATTTACGTCTGTCACAGGTCCGTGCTAGCGAAGTGGGTAATTACTTGATGAGTAAAGGCGTTGCCTCTGCCCGTGTAAAATCAAAAGGTATGGGTGAAGCGAGTCCTATTGCATCAAATGCCAATGCAAATGGCCGAGCACAAAACCGCCGCGTTGAGATCGTACTAATACCAACGGGTAAATAGTCTGGTCTAAGCACAAAGTTCTCGCTGAAAAAGTCGCCTGGGGCGACTTTTTTGTTTTCAGTGGTGGGCTAATTGAGTGATTAGCTTGCCGTGCTTCAATTAGACAATTTGTCCTTTATGAAGCGCACCTTGAGTGACCTGCAGCACAAACATATCACTGCTAATTACCTTGGGATGAGTTCAGCTTGATCCCTTTATCGATTTCACGTTCTGTATGGGAATAAGTCACAAGAATGACTTTTAGTGCCTAAAGGAGAATATGACTATGATAAGCAAAAATGTGTTAGTAGCCTTGAGTTTAAGTCCTGTCATCATGGTGACTGCTGTACAAGGAGTGCCGATGAAAGCCGAAGTGACCACAGGAGCCGCGCCGATAGAACTGCGCGCCGCAGGCAGTTTAAAGACTGCGATGAGTGATATTATTGCTGCTTATCAAGCACAGTCGCAAATAAGTGTTGTAGCGCAATATGCGCCCTCAGGTTTATTGTTAAAGCGCATTCAAGAGGGCGAGAAAGTCGATATCTTTGCCTCGGCGAATATGAAACATCCACAGGCATTAGTGGATTCGGGTCAGGGCGAAGCGGTGCAAATGTTTGCCCGTAATCAACTCTGCGCTGTTGCTCAAGACACAGTTCAGGTGACGAGTGCGACGTTACTCGATACCTTGTTAGATCCTAAGATTAAAGTCGGTACCTCAACCCCGAAAGCCGACCCCGCGGGTGATTATGCCTGGGCCGTTTTTGCTAAGGCCAAAGCGGTAAAACCCAATGCGAAAGCCGCGTTAGAGACCAAGGCATTACAACTGACGGGCGGCCCTGAGAGCGTTAAACCGCCTAAAGATCGCAACCCCTATGGCTGGGTGATGGAAAACAAGCAAGCGGATATCTTTTTAACCTATTGCACTAATGCTGTGCTGGCTAAAAAAGAAGTGCCGAGTTTACAAATCATCGACTTACCGCAGGAACTCGCCGTGGGTGCCGACTATGGTTTACTGGTTTTACAAGGCGCTAATACTGCCGCTAAGCCGTTAGCTGAGTTTATTCTATCGACCAAAGGCCAAGCGATTTTGAGCAGTTATGGTTTCCAACCTCCGGCAAAATAGCCTTCTTTAGTTTTCCAGCGGGATAAAAAACGGCACCTTTGAGGTGCCGTTTTTGTTATTAGCTCAAACTGTTAAAGCGTTAGTTCATCAGGTAGAGCGTCGCTAACCCGAGGAAGGCGAACAGGCCAACCACGTCAGTGACTGTGGTGAGCACCATACCGCCAGCGAGGGCAGGATCGATTTTAAGTCTTTTTAAAATCAATGGAATACTCGCACCTGCAAGCCCTGCTACTGTCATGTTGATCAGCATGGCGCTACCAATTAATCCCGCCAGTGCCATATCATCCTTCCATAGCCACACGGCGACAAAGACTAAAATAGACCACATCAAGCCATTGAGAAAACCAATAGATAGCTCTTTACCGATAAGCCAGCGAGCGTTGCTTTGGCCGATATGGCCTAAAGCAATACCGCGGATCACGAGCGCTAAGGTCTGATTACCGGCAACACCGCCCATGCTAGGGACAATTGTCATCAAGATGGCGATAGTGGCAAATTGCTCAATAGTGCCTTCAAACATATTGCTGACCGACGAGGCGAGTAGGGCGGCGAATAAGTTAATCGTGAGCCAGAGCGAGCGACGTAGGGTACTTTTTAGTACAGGACCAAAGGTATCTTCATCTCCGTCCATCCCCGCCATACCCATCATGGAATGTTCAGCATCTTCGCGGATAACATCGACTACGTCATCGATTGTGATACGCCCGAGCAGCTTACCATCACTGTCGACGACAGGTGCCGATACCCAGTCATTGCGTTCGAATTTCTGCGCGACTTCGCTGTCGGACATGCTCACCGGAATACTTTGAATATTAGGATCCATGATATTGCGAATTGTGGTGCTTGGCGCGCAAGTCAGCAGATCTGCCAGCCTAACACCGCCAAGGACTTTGTCCTGTTTGTCGACCACATATAAGGTATCTGTGGTGTCGGGTAGGTTGCCCCTTTGCCGAAGATAGCGCAGCACCACATCGATATTCACATCGGGTCTTAGGGTGACAGTATCTGTGTTCATCAAGCTGCCGGCGGTCTCATCTGGATAAGATAGGGCTTGTTCTACCCTCAGGCGATTTTGCTCCGTCATCGACTGCAACACTTGTTTGTAAACGGCGTCGGGAAGACTTCGCAGAATATAGGCGAGATCGTCGGTGTCCATGCTTGCTGTCGCTTTCGCGACTCGCTCAGGGCTCATGCTGCGGATCAGTGGGTCTTTGAGTTCTTCACTCAACTCATCGAGTATGTCGCCTATTTGTTCCTGATCGATGAGCTGCCACAATACTTGTCTGGCACTTGGCGGTGATGATTCTAAGATCAGCGCGATATCTGAGGCGGCCATTTTTTGCAGCATATTGCGCACGTGTACGAACATGCCGCTGCTAAGCGCTTGGTTTAACTGGTCAAGACTATGTCCGGTGTGATCGTTTTCTACATTATCTACGGGCATTTGTCCTCCATTGTGCGGCAAATTGGTTTGAGATCTTGGTGTTGGGCTAGGATTTAGCGGTGACTAAGCGTCAGTCGATGACACAGATTAAGGCGGCTAAGGTAAGGCCAGCACAATGACCGCTAGTGTAATCGCCAGTAGCTTGTATCGTCGAGCGACAAATGTTTTGCCATGTCTGAATGGCAAGTTTTTTAAACTAGACATGAAGTGAAACTAACGATGAAGTGCTTAGTGTGAAGTGAAACTAACAGGCTTCGTCAAACTTAGCGTCGATTAAGGCACAAATGGCATCGAGAGCCGGCTCTGCATCTGGGCCTTCGGCGATAAGCTTGATGGTCTTACCCATGCCAGTTTCAAGCATTAGTAATCCAAGTACACTGGCGGCCGATGCTTGTTTATCGCCTTGGATTAAGGTGATGGTCGCATCAAACTCGGAAGCCAGTACCACCAACTTAGTGGCGGCACGGGCATGTAAACCGAGCTTATTACAGATGGTTATCTGACGTTCAAGCTTTGGCATTATTGAGCTCTCGATGACGGGCATAAACTTTATGTTTACCGTTACTAAAGCGTTTTGCCAATTGCTCTGCGACGTAAACCGATCTGTGCTGTCCACCTGTGCAGCCAATGGCCACAGTTAAATAACTGCGATTGTTACGCTCGAGGTGCGGCAGCCAAGTCTCCAGTAAATTTTCGATTTGCCAGATGAACTTATTAACCAGTGGTTGACGATTTAAGAACTCAGCTACGGGTTCATCTAAGCCAGTCAATGGCCGCAGCGCCAACTCCCAGTGGGGATTGGGCAGGAAGCGCACATCGAACATAAAGTCGGCTTCGGTGGGCATTCCGTGCTTAAAGCCAAAGGACTCGAAGTTGATCACGAGTTCTTTATCGACACTACCAAGGAGAATTTGTCTGACTTGGTCGCTTAAATCATAGATATTCAGATTCGACGTATCTATGTAGTGATCGACCAGTTTTGACATAGGCTCGAGCAGTTTCCCCTCCAGCTTTATCGCTTCTTGCAAAGAGACTCGGCTCTTCGACAAAGGATGTAAACGGCGGGTTTCGCTGTAACGCTTAAGCAGAATTTTATCGCTGGAGTTAAGGAAGAAGCTCGTTAACTCAGTATCTGGAGGTAGGCTAGCGAGTTGTTTCACTAAGACCTTATCCTGCTCAGGCATGTTACGCACGTCGACACTGATGGCGACGAGATCGTTACTGCCTTTGAGTTGCTCAAGCAAACTGCCAATCAATGGCAAGGGAAGGTTATCGACACAATAATAGCCGAGATCTTCGAGTACCCTAAGGGCGACAGATTTGCCTGAGCCTGAGCGGCCCGACACTATGACCAGTTTCATCCAGTGATTACCTGATAGAGTTCCGTTTCATCATGCGTCTTGCGTAATTGCTTTAATATTTGCTTGTCGCTCAGCTTTTCGGCCATGCAAGACAAAGTACTTAAGTGCTGCTGACATTGGTCTGCAGGCACCAGTAGTGCAAATAAAATATCAACAGGTTGCTTATCGATAGCATCAAATGCTATCGGCTCTTCACACTTAATTAGTATGGCAATGGGCTGATCTATATCGGCTAGTCGACCATGTGGAATGGCGATGCCGTTACCTATACCTGTGCTCCCCATCTTTTCGCGCGCCACTAGGCTTTCGAATATCTCTTGAGATGAGAGGGTCGGGTACTGGGCAGCGACTAAGTCGCTGATGAGTTCCAGTACCTTTTTCTTGCTGCCCGGAGTGGCGCAGGTAGTGCACTCCGGCCGCAGTATGGTACAAAGTTCCATTATTAGTGTTTTGTTAACTTCTCTTTGTGTTTAATAACCTGACGGTCAAGCTTGTCAATCAGGGCGTCTATAGCGGCATACATGTCAGCATGCTCTGAAGTTGCAAAAACTTCACCACCTATGAGGTTTATTCTCGCTTCAGCAATTTGTTGCATTTTCTCAACATTGAGCACAACGTGCACATTATTGATCTGTTCGAAATGGCGTTCAAGTTTTGAAAACTTTTCTTCTACATATGCACGTAACGATTCGGTAATTTCGACATGGTGTCCACTTAGGTTTATTTGCATAGAAACGTCCTCCGATATCCACTGTAGGTTATAAACTTTTACGCTGATTAGAAGGTGGAATAAGCATAGCCTCTCGGTACTTCGCAATGGTTCTGCGGGCTACGTTGATCCCTTGTTCTGCCAGAAGTTGTGCCATCTTACTATCGCTTAATGGTTTTTTCTGGTTTTCCGCTGCCACCAGTTTTTTTATAAAGGCTCTGATTGCTGTGGATGAGCACTCACCACCATCGTCAGTACCGACGTGGCTAGAGAAGAAGTATTTTAGTTCAAAAAGTCCCTTAGGGGTATGCATGTATTTTTGAGTTGTGACCCGTGAGATGGTGGACTCATGCATTTCTACCGCTTCAGCAATATCGTTAAGCACCATAGGCTTCATGGCTTCTTCACCATACTCAAAGAAACCTTGCTGATATTGCACTATGCAATTAGCAACTTTAAGCAAAGTGTCGTTACGGCTTTCTAGACTCTTAATAAACCATTTAGCCTCTTGCAGATGGCCGCGAATAAATTGGCTATCGGCTTGGTTTTTTGTGCTGCGTGCCATAGAAGCATAATGTTGATTTACATTGATTTTGGGCATACAGTCAGGATTAAGCTCAACGACCCAGCGGCCATTTTTCTTCGACACAGACACATCTGGGATAACGTATTCGTCATTATTGGGCGTGATCAACAAACCTGGGCGAGGATTGAGGGTTTGGATAAGTGCTATACCATCCCTTAATTCATCTTCTTTTAATTTAGTCTTACGCATCAACAACCTAAAGTCTCGGGCGGCGATCAGATCTAAATGATCTTTGATCAGCATGCGGGCGTTTTCTAGGTTGGGAGTATCAGCGGCGAAATGCGACAGTTGGATCAGCAGGCATTCACTTAAATCGCGGGCGGCAACGCCTATGGGATCAAAATGCTGAATACGCTTGAGTACGGCTTCGACTTCGTCAAGCTCAACTTCAGGATTGCCCATGGCTTCGAGAATTTCTTCAGTGCTTTGGGTGAGATAGCCCTGATCGTCGATGGCATCAATAATGGCGGTGGCAATGGCTAAATCGGTTTCAGAAAACGGCGTGAGGTTTTTTTGCCATTCTAAGTGTTCGTACAAACCTTCACTGGTCTCGCCTTGGAAGGGCATATCGTCTTCACGACTGCCGCCGGGGCCTGAGTTTGGGGAGGCGGTAAACACTTCATCCCATGTGGTGTCCATGGGGAGCTCATCGGGCATGGATTCTTTGGTTAGCGACTCTGCCGTGTCTATGGTGGAGCTGTCTTTTTCTGGTGGCAGAGTGCTAGATTCACTGAAATCCGTATCGGATAGCGTTTGGTTTACAGGGGTTTTAGTGGCGTCGAATTGATCCTCTTCCAGCTCGAGAAGGGGATTAGAATCTAATGCTTGCTGGATCTCTTGCTGCAGTTCTAATGACGACAGTTGCAACAGACGTATGGCCTGTTGTAATTGTGGCGTCATGGTTAACTGTTGACCCAGTTTGAGCTGGAGTGACGCTTTCATGTTACCGCTGATCCCTACGTTATTATTGTTGGATGAGGTCGCTTATTATTATCTTGAGTGAAGCCCAATGGCGGTATAAATTGCCTCCATTGGCTTCGCTCGATTAACTATAGCCTGAATTGTTCACCTAAGTACACAGCCCTAACTTGCTGATTGTCTAAGATCTCTGCTGGAGTTCCTTCGGCAATCAGGTTTCCGTGACTCACAATATAAGCATGTTCACATACATCTAATGTCTCGCGGACATTATGGTCTGTGATCAGTACGCCAAGGCCGCGACTTTTGAGTTGTTCGATAATCTTCTTGATGTCGATAACCGAAATAGGATCGACGCCGGCAAACGGTTCATCGAGCAAAATGAACTTAGGATTAGCGGCTAAAGCCCGCGCAATTTCGACGCGACGACGTTCGCCACCCGACAATGACATGCCTTGGCTGTCACGGATGTGGGTGATATGAAACTCTTCGAGCAGATGTTCTAGTTCTTCTTCTCGTTCTTCGTTTTTAAGTTCTTTACGAGTTTGCAGTACGGCCATGATGTTGTCATGAACCGTTAGCTTACGAAAGATACTGGCTTCCTGCGGTAAGTAACCTATGCCTTTGCGGGCACGCAGATGCATAGGATCTGCGGTTAAATCATCATCGTCGATAAAGATATGTCCCTTATCGCTCTTCACTAGCCCGACAACCATGTAAAAGGTCGTGGTTTTACCTGCACCGTTTGGACCGAGTAGGCCAACGACTTGACCGGTTTTTACCGTCAGACTGACGTCTTTAACCACTTGGCGACTCTTGTAACTTTTCGCCAGATTTTGTGCTCTTAAGGTGATTTGGGTCATTTAGAGTCCTGCTTTTTTACAGGTTTATCCGCCGGAGCGTCTGATTTAGCATCATCTTGATAGTTTTCAGGCTGAATAATAGTGATCACGCGATCGTCACCACTGCCAGTACTCTCGGCCATCAATTTCTGTTGAATCATGTTATAGCGGATTAAATTGCCTGTAACTTGGCTACCTGCTTGATCTAATGACGCCATACCTTTCAGTGTTAAGGTGCGGCTTGCCATATCGTAACGAATTTCTTTCGCGCTGGCAGATGCTGGTCGGCCATCGTCTAATATTTGGCTATACGTAGCAGGGTTGCCTGTGGCGACTAAAGTTTTGCTATTTTCACCTTCAGCGGAAAATGCACGCAGTTCATTTGCTTGGATTTTTATTGAGCCTTGGGTCACTTCCACCGGACCAAAGAAGATAATCTGGTTGTTTTTGATATCCGCAGTTTGGCTCACAGCTTTAATTTTGACTTCTTGCTTTAAGTCGCCGACTTTCGCGAAAGCACTCATGCTCATAATTAGCATTAGGCTGGCAAGTAATACGTTATTTTGCTTCATATGTTCCTACTACCTGACTGGTCAATTGCACTTCTTGCGCGTTGAGGTCGGCATAAAGGCCTTGGCCTTGAATATTAAAATCTTTCCCTGTGACGTAAATGGTACGGTCAGAGGTCATTATCATAGTGTTGAGATCGAGTTCCAGATAACTGGTGGACAAGGTCTGAATCGGTTCTTCTGGGCTAATGGCATCGATAATAACATTATTTTCTAATACAACCTTGCCAGTTTCCTTGTTTAGCTTGCCCTGATCAGCCCTGAGCTGCCATTGTGCTTTACCTTGGTCTGGATAAACAAGATAAACAGGTTGAGTAAAGAAAGTTTGATTCGTTGAATCATAATGTTCCATGTGTTTCGCCGTCACACGGCTATTCACTAGTCCTTGCTCATTGAACTCAACACTGCGCAGATCTTCAACGATGAAATCTGGGGTATTTTGATCTTTTACTCTGTTATCGGAATCACCGCTGTGTTTGTTCTGTACCTGCCAGTAAAGCGCTAGTGCAGTTCCAAAAAAAGCGATAATCGCGAGTGTCACACGACTCATATACTCATTCCATGGGCCGAAGTGAATTTATTTTGACTTAGGAGTAACAGATCTGTGAGTTCACGCAGTGCACCGTGGCCACCATTGAGCGTAGTCACAAAATGAGCGTGTTGGCGTACATAGGGGTGGCCGTCAGCAACACTGACCGCTAAACCGACGACATTCATCACGGGGAGATCGACAATATCATCACCGATATAAGCCACTTCTTCTGGGGTGACACCATAAAGTGCGAGCAATGCTTCATAGGGCTCGAACTTATTGTCTACGCCTTGGTAAATATGGGTAACACCAAGGGCTGTCATACGGTTTTCAACGATTTTGGATTGACGCCCTGTGATCACGGCGAGGTTGAAACCGCTGGTGAGTAGTGATCGCACGCCATAGCCGTCGCGGGTATGGAAAGCTTTGAGCTCTTCGCCGCTATTACTCAAGTAAATACGGCCGTCGGAAAACACCCCATCGACGTCACAGATTAACAGTTTAATCTTTTGCGCGCGTTGCCACACATCATCACTGATTGGGCCGTAAAATCCTTGCTGTGGCATTAAATGACTCCTGCTTTAACCATGTCTAGCATGTTAAGAGCGCCGATAGGATGGCGGTCTTTATCAATAACAATTAATCCGTTGATGTTTTTTGAGTCCATCACTTGCAGCGCTTGGGCGGCCAATACATTATCCGTGATCGTGACGCAGTTACGGGTCATCACATCGGCAATGGGCGTCGTGCGTAAATTCACTTCTGCATCAATAACGCGGCGTAAATCACCATCGGTGAAGATACCAACAAGCTTGCGCTGATCATCGATAATCGCCGTCATGCCTAAGCCTTTCTTGGAGATTTCGTACAGAGCTTCTGTGATGCAAATATCGTGGTTGACGAGCGGTAAGTCATCACCGCTATGCATGACATCGCAGACTTTTAACAGCAACTTACGTCCTAATGCACCGCCGGGATGGGACATAGCAAAATCATCACGGGTAAAGCCTTTCGCTTGTAGTAGCGCAATGGCGATGGCATCGCCCATCACTAAGGTTGCTGTGGTACTTGAGGTGGGGGCAAGTCCAAGTGGGCAAGCCTCTTCTGGGACTTCAATACATAAATGCACTTTAGATAATCGCGCCATATTCGATTCGGGTTTACCCGTTACCGCAATAACAGGCACGCCCATACGTTGGATGACCGGCATTAAGGTGAGGATTTCACTCGACTCACCAGAATTTGAAATCGCTAAAATCACATCGTTATCGGCCAATACACCCAGATCGCCGTGGCTGGCTTCACCCGGATGCACAAAAAATGCGGGCGTTCCTGTGCTGGCGAGGGTGGCAGAAATCTTATTGCCGATATGGCCCGATTTGCCCATTCCCATGACAATCACTTTGCCTGTGCAGTTGAGGATCAACTCGCAAGCTTCTGCAAATTCAGCCGAATCAACATATTGATAAAGATTGTCTAGGGCTGACTTTTCAATGTCGATAACTTTACAACCCCATTGGCGCAGTTGTGATTTGTCTACCATGTCTATCTCTCTTTTTGCATTGTCTTTGTCGCCCCATTGATGGGATTGGAATAGCACAATTTGGTACGCGATAAAGATGATATGTAATAGGCTTTCTGCCAAGTATTAGTTTGTTTTCAGACAATTTAGCTTATGTATTGCTGTGGTTAATTACCGAAAACAGCAAAACAATTGCGGCAGGCTAGAGCGATTGATCCGACTCGTCAAGTTCAGCTGCGTTAGCTATTCACGCACAATAACGTGTTTAGCGGCAGAAGGTCTTGAGCAATATCATCGTCTTTGTCGTTTATTTCAATGGATTTATCCCATATCGCAGCGGGTATTACCCTATGGGATGCCTCTATTGCGCAATTGCGTATCGACTCTCCCCGATAAAAGTGGGCGAAGAGTGAGCTAAGTGCGAACGAATTAGCCAATACTGCCAATTCTGCAACCAGGTTGAAAACATTAAGTAACATTTTACCTGTGCAGAGTGAAAACTTAGGGCGCATTTTCGCTGTAAATGAGGCAAATTGAAAGTATCGCAGGGCGATAGTGTCGATTCGGTTGTAGGTTAAAGCGCAATTACGTACAATTTGCGGCTCTTCGATTGGTCAGTCTCGGAAGACTAGGATCACCTCATTTGCAAATGTCGGAATCAAGCATGACTCAAGAACAAACGCCGTTGGTTGAGATCCGTAATTTGGGGTTTAGCCGCGGTCAGCGTGTGATATATGAAGATATTAGCCTGTCCATTCCAAGGGGCAAGGTGACGGCGATCATGGGGCCGAGCGGCATAGGCAAAACGACCCTGTTGAAATTGATTGGCGGCCAATTAACGCCTGACCATGGACAAGTGTTATTCGACGGTCACGATATCCATGGCGTGAGTCGTAATGAATTATTTAGTCTGCGTAAGCGGATGAGCATGCTGTTTCAAAGTGGCGCGCTGTTTACCGACATTAATGTGTTCGATAACGTGGCGTTTGCACTGCGTGAACATTCTGGACTGCCTGAAGACATTATTCGCCCTATCGTGCTGATGAAGCTTGAAGCCGTAGGTTTACGTGGTGCCGCTCAGATGATGCCAAGCGAGTTGTCCGGTGGTATGCAACGCCGCGCCGCATTGGCTAGAGCCATAGCGCTTGAACCTGAAATGGTGATGTACGATGAGCCTTTTGCAGGGCAAGACCCAATATCGATGGGCGTGTTAGTAAAGCTTATTCGTGAGTTATCCGATGCGCTGAATCTGACTTCAATTGTAGTGTCCCACGATGTGGATGAAGTGCTTGGCATTGCCGATTATGTATATGTGGTGGCTGACAAAAAAGTCATCGCCCACGGTACCCCTGAAGAATTAAAGTACGCTGATAATCCGCAGCTGAAACAGTTTATTCAAGGTGCTCCGGACGGCCCTGTGCCGTTCCATTATCCGGCAAATGATTACCAGCAAGAATTAATGGCAAAAGGAGTTGGCAAGTGAAGTTAATCGACAGTATTGCCGACTTAGGCCGCAGCGCGATTGAGCTAGTGCTCGGTTTTGGCCGTGCAGGCCTTATGCTGTGGGGTGCGATTTTTCGCTGGCCACGCGTGCGTAAAGGTTTTCCATTATTAGTGCGCCAGATTTATGTGGTCGGTGTGCAATCCATGGTGATTATTTTAGTCTCAGGACTCTTTATCGGCATGGTGCTCGCACTGCAAGGCTATAACATCTTAGTTGGTTTTGGCACCGAAGAAAGCTTAGGTCCTATGGTGGCGCTCAGTTTACTGCGTGAGTTAGGGCCAGTTGTTACCGCGTTATTGTTTGCGGGACGGGCGGGTTCAGCATTAACCGCTGAAATTGGTTTAATGAAAAGCACTGAGCAGCTTTCCAGTTTAGAAATGATGGCGATTGACCCATTAAGGCAGATTATTGCACCGCGCTTTTGGGCTGGAGTGATCAGTATGCCATTGCTGGCGTTGATGTTTACCGCTGTAGGTATTTATGGCGGGCACCTTGTTGGCGTGGAATGGAAAGGGATCGACAGTGGTGCGTTTTGGTCGATTCTGCAGGCGTCTGTCGAATGGCGTCAGGACATAGTTAACTGCTTGATCAAAAGTGGTGTGTTTGCCGTAGTGGTCACTTGGATTGCGTTATATCGCGGTTATCAAGTGATCCCAAATCCGGAAGGCATCAGCCGTGCAACGACCCAGACTGTCGTTCAGTCGAGCCTCGCTGTATTGGCATTGGATTTTTTACTGACAGCCCTGATGTTTGGCCGCTAACGGAACACTGCGGATTTCGACACAGGTTAGATGGATTAACAGAGTGGTAGCTGAACATGTTGACACGAAAAATTGAATTATTAGTGGGTGTGTTTCTTTTAACAGGATTGGCCGCTTTTTTGGTCTTAGTCTTTAACGTCGCCAATATTGAAGTGAAAAGCAGCGATAGCACTTATACCATACAAGCCAATTTTACCAACATTGGTGGTTTGAAGGTGCGTTCGCCAGTCAAGGTTGGCGGTGTTGTCGTTGGCCGAGTGAGTAGCATAGATTTAGACCCAGTTAAGTTAGTGGCTGTGGTCACATTAGTGATGGACAAGCGTTACGATAAATTCCCTGAAACCAGTAGTTTAGCCATTTTGACTTCGGGTTTGTTGGGCGAACAATTCTTAGGGTTAACACCGGGTTTTGTCGACGATGATGTCAGTATGCTGAAAGATGGCGATAAGATTGACGACACTCGTTCGGCATTAGTGTTGGAGGAGCTGATTGGTCAGTTCTTATATAGTATGGGTTCGAAGGATAAATAGGGGTTACCGCTATGTTTAAAAACTTATCTCGTTTTTTATTGCCGTTAGTGATGGTTTTAGGGGCAACGAGCGCAGTCGCCGCTGATGTGGTTGTCGATACGACAGATCCGTATGCCATGGTGAAAGCCGTTGCCAATAAAACCTTCGATCGTTTTCACAAAGATAAAGCATTAATCGATGCAAATTCAGACCATTTAAAGGTGATTGTTCGTGAAGAACTCATGCCTTATGTCGATTATAAATACGCTTCTTATAAGGTATTAGGCCAATATCTTAAGGATTCAACCGAAGAGCAACGCAATCGTTTCGTCAATGCTTTTGAAGGTTATTTAATCTCTACTTATGCTCAAGCCTTTACTGAATATACTAATCAAAAAGTGGAATTCTCACCTGGGATTGATTTCAGCAAAGAGAAAATGGTCGATGTAAACGTGCAGATCATCGAAGCCGGTCGCCCACCGATTAAACTGTTGTTTAAGGCGCGCCGTTTAAAGGATGACTCATGGAAGGCATTTGATTTAGTTGCCGAAGGTGTGAGCTTACTGTCTTCTAAGCAGTCGGAAATCTCTAATCTAATTCGCCAACAGGGTATCGATCCCGTGATTAAGATGCTCGAAGATCGCACAAAAGAGAAAGTGGTCATGAAGGCTAAATCAGGGAAGTCACAGTCGTGATTGAATTTGTCCAACAGGGGACAGTTTGTCATCTCAAAGGGCGCATAACCCAAGCCGATGTCATTACACTTTGGCCACAGCGACAACAACTGCTAAATGAGTCAACCCAGATATTGTCTCTGTCTGGGCTCGAATACAGTGATAGCGCTGGCATGGCATTTTTGCTGGCGTTAGTGCGTGAACATCGCAGCCAACTTGTATTGAGTTCTGCTTCACCACAACTTAAAAAACTAATTGATTTATATGATTTAGATGCCTTCTTTACCGAAGAAGCGCATTGAGAATAGGGTAATAGATTTCATGGAATGCAGCTTAATCGAACAGATTTTACGTGATGCGTTAGGGCTTGAAGAAGTTCACGCTAGCTCGGATGGTAGCCATTATAAAGTGATCGCCGTAGGTGAATGCTTCGATGGTATGAGCCGAGTCAAACAGCAACAAGCCATTTATGCACCGTTGACGGCACACATTGCCAGCGGTGAATTACATGCATTAACGATCAAAACTTTCACGCCGACTCAATGGAAACGCGAAAAAGTTTTCAACATGCCTAGCTAGTGAGGAAAAGTGGATAAACTAACAATTCAGGCAAGCCCCCCGCTTGCCGGTGATGTGATTATTTCAGGTGCTAAAAATGCAGCTTTGCCTATTCTGATGGCGGGTGTATTGGCTGAAACCGATTTTGTGGTTTCTAACGTGCCCAATCTACGTGATGTGAGTACGAGCTGTAAGTTATTACGCTGTCTCGGCGCTGAAGTAACTGAACTCGGTGACGGACAGATCCGCATTTCTACCACTAATCTGAATGAGTTTTGCGCTCCCTATGATCTAGTGAAAACCATGCGTGCTTCTATCTTGATCTTAGGGCCGTTATTGGCTCGTTATGGTACGGCTGATGTGTCATTGCCTGGCGGCTGTGCCATTGGCGCAAGACCGGTGAACTTGCACTTACATGGCCTCGAAATGATGGGCGCCAAGATTGAAGTGAAAGAAGGTTATATCAAGGCCCGTGTCGATGGTCGTCTTAAAGGCGCACATATCTTTATGGACATGGTGAGTGTTGGTGCCACCGAAAACTTACTGATGGCCGCAGCATTAGCCGATGGCGAAACCGTGATTGAAAACGCGGCCCGCGAACCTGAAGTGATCGATCTCGCTAATTGCTTAATTGCTATGGGTGCAAAAATCACTGGTGTAGGCAGTGCGACACTGCGTATTCAAGGGGTTGAGCGTTTACAGGGCTGCAATTACCGAGTTATGCCAGATCGTATCGAGACTGGTTCCTTCCTCGTTGCTGCCGCGGTGACCCGTGGTCGTATTCGTTGTTTAAAAGCCGATCCTGCTTCACTGGAGTCGGTTATTGCAAAACTTGAAGATGCAGGCGCGACGATTACTACCGGCGAAGATTGGATTGAGCTCGATATGCAGGGTAAACGTCCGAAGGCGGTGAATATCAAGACGGCACCTTATCCTGGTTTCCCAACCGATATGCAGGCGCAGTTTTGTGTACTCAATGCCTTAGCGCAAGGCACGGCAACCATAACTGAGACTATCTTCGAAAATCGTTTTATGCATGTGCCCGAACTTATCCGTATGGGCGCTACCATGGAGCTTGAAGGTAATACCTGCATCATTCAAGGGATTGAATCTTTAAGTGGTGCTCAGGTAATGGCGACGGATTTACGTGCGTCAGCGAGTCTAGTGATTGCAGGCTTAGTGGCCGATGGTAAGACGATTGTCGATCGTATCTATCACTTAGATCGTGGCTATGAGCATATTGAGAATAAGTTTCAAGGTTTAGGCGCACAGGTTGTGCGTATTCAGTGATCTGTTACTGATTTAAGCTAATTTTGAATCATTAAAAAAACCAGCTAAAAGCTGGTTTTTTGTTTTCTGCATTTGAGCGCGTAATACTAAGTGACGTTCTAGTTATCGATCACAACCTTCTCATCGATAATCACAGGTAACTCTTGTTGTTTACCTTGGCGTATCACAGTCATCATCACTTTTTTACCCGGTGTGGTTTCAGCGATGCGGTCCATTAGCATTTCAACGCCTGGCACATCTTCACCATCGTATTTAATAATCACATCCCTTGGCATTAGCAGGGCACGGGCCGCAGGGCCATTAGGATCGACACCCGTAACGAGCACACCTTTGAGATCGGGTAGATTAAGGATTTGTGCCACGACAGGATTAATCGGCTCGCCAGAAATTCCTAAAGCGCCACGGATCACTCGACCATTTTTAATCAACTTACCCATAATGCTGTGGGCTAATTTAATCGGGATAGCGAAGTTAATCCCATGGCCGCCACCTTCTTCACCCACTTGGAATGCTGCGGTATTAATACCAATAAGGCTGCCGTTAGTGTCAATGAGTGCGCCACCCGAGTTACCCGCATTAATCGCTGCATCGGTTTGTAGGAAGTCTAAGTAACCTGAACTTAAGCCGTTACGCCCCGTGGCACTGATGATACCTTGGGTAATGGTCTGGCCTAAATTGTAGGGATTACCAATAGCGAGTACGACATCACCGACTTGAGGCGGACTGTCGAGATTAACGGGGACAATTGGTAAGTTATCGCCTTCAATTTTAAGTACCGATAAATCGGTTTCAGGATCGAAACCAACCACTTCAGAGGTAAATTTGCGTCCATCTTGCAGGGCGACAACAATCTCATCGGCTTTCTTAATGACATGATAATTAGTGAGAATATAACCTTCTTTACTCATTATCACCCCAGAACCTAGACCTTGAAGTGAGCCTGAATTAAGTGGCCGATTCTGATCTATGCTGAGGCTATAAATATTGACAACAGCAGGAGCTGCACGGCGTACCGCCTTGGCAAAGGATAGCTCGACTGTGTTGTTGGCACGGGTTTGTAGCAGACTACTACCGAGGGATTGGTTATCGAAATAACGTGTCACCAATAAAAACATGGCCGCCATGATAAGGCCGAAAAGGGTGGCTTTACCGAGATATAACAGAGTGTCTTTTATAGTCATGGCAGGATGGATCTAGAAAAAGGTGAGTTAGATTAACATGTTTAATCGATGTAAGCATAGGGAACCTAAGCTCCCTATGCTTATCTGTGGCAGAAAAAATGGCCTATTTTGTCGATTAACGTAGGACTAAATATAACATGCTCTTATCACGCATTATCTTCAGTGCAACGGCACCTTCTTGATCTTTAAGTTGTGCTTTCAGTGTCTTAAGATCTTTAATCGCAGTGCGGTTAATACCGACAATCACGTCTCCTTTTTGTAAGCCACTCATGGCCGCAGGTGAGCCTTGTGCTACATCAGTAATTTCAATGCCCTTAGATGAGTTTTCTAAGGACGCACCTTGCAGCATAGGATGCACGGCACCAGCCGCTGTTTCACTGGTTTGGCTCGCTTCACCTAAGGTCACTTTAACTGTTTTCTTATCACCGTCACGGATGAGTCCTAACTCAACGTTAGCACCTGCACCCATAGTGGCGACTTTAGCCCGCAGTTCTTGGAATGACTTAATACCACGGCCATCAACGCTGATGATAATATCACCTGCTTTTATACCAGCCTTCTCTGCGGCACTGCCCTTGGCTACTTCATTCACGAAGCCGCCGTGTTGAGTGTCTAAACCGAAACCTTGGGCGAGTTGGCTATCGAGATCACGTCCCGAAATACCTAATACACCGCGGCGTACTTCTCCGTGTTCGGCAATTTGTGCCACGAGGTTTTTCACCATATTAGCGGGGATGGCAAAGCCAATACCGACGTTACCGCCGCCCGGTGCTACGATTGCGGTGTTAATCCCAATTAACTCGCCGTTAAGATTGACGAGTGCGCCACCCGAGTTACCACTGTTAATCGCGGCATCGGTTTGAATAAAGTTTTCCAGCATTTCAATGCCTAAGCCGCTACGGCCTAAAGCACTAACAATGCCCGAGGTGACGGTTTGACCTAAACCGAAGGGGTTACCAATGGCAACGGCAAAGTCACCTACGCGTAAATCATCGGAATCAGAGGATTTGATTGCGATGAGATTTTTCGCTTCAATTTGCAATAATGCGATATCTGACTCTGAGTCAGCACCAATCAGTTTTGCTTTTACTTCACGGCCATCGTGAAGACCAACTTGAATATCATCAGCACCGTCAATCACATGGTTGTTCGTGACGATATAGCCTTTTTCTGCGTCAATAATGACGCCTGAGCCTAAGCCTCTAAAAGGACGTTCTTGCACTTGCTCTTGTGGCGCATTAGGGCCGAAAAAGTAACGGAAAACATCAGGTACTCTTTGCTTAGAAACATGAGTCCCCGTTACCGCTACTGATACGACTGCGGGCGTCGTACGCTCAAGCATAGGCGCAAGACTTGGAATGGATTGTCCCTCAACCGTCTGTGGAATGGCGGCCTGTGAGACGACAGGCATTATAGTCAGGGTCGCGGCTAACATTGCGGCTGAAAGTACAGATAATTTTGTTTTCATCTATTCATAACTCCAAATAAGGGTTGAAAGATCTGGATGTAATGCATCAGCAATCGTGCGAGTGCCAGATCAAATCTGTATCGGTACCGGCTATTTGCCTAGGTAATCACTCTGACTCGCACCTTATTGAAAAAGTTCATTATATTAATAAATGTTAATTTTTTTAGCCTATTTTGTCGGCTGTTTCATACTTGTTTCTGAACAGAAATCTGTGGGCGAGATTAGGATTTTTCAAGCCCCAATATTAGCGGATTTTGCCGATTAAAATGACCTACAGCATAGATGCTTATTAGACGTTTGTATGCAGTTTAGCGTTAAGGTAAAAGTCGTATTCTGCATTAATATATCCTGCGTCATATTGGGCGTGCTAATATCGTCACAGTTTTAATAAAGGACATAAGAGAATTTAAACGTGCCTCAGTTAAGCCCTTGGCAGCATTATCAAAAAGATCTTACCCGCGACGGTTTTTCCCATGATCCGGCTCAAGAAATTGCCGTTAAGGCTTTACAACGCGTCTATGAAGACTTAACTACGGCAGAAGAGCCGAGTTCTATTGTTGGGAAATTGTTTAGCGCATTAGGCTTAAAATCGGCACCAGCATCACCTAAAGGTCTGTATCTTTGGGGCGGAGTTGGGCGCGGTAAAACCTACCTGATGGATACTTTTTTTGATGCCTTGCCTGGTGAACAAAAATTGCGGGCTCACTTCCATCGCTTTATGCATCAATTGCATTTAGATTTGGATGAGTTAAAAGGCGTTCGCGATCCTTTGTTGGTGATTGCGAAAAAGATGGCTGCGAAATATCGCGTTATCTGTTTCGATGAATTCTTTGTCTCTGATATTACCGATGCCATGTTATTAGGTACGCTGTTTCAAGCGTTATTTAAAGAAGGCGTTGTGCTGGTTGCAACTTCGAATATTATCCCCGACGACTTATATAAAAATGGCTTACAGCGCGCACGTTTCTTACCTGCGATAGCCTTAATTAATCAACATTGTGAAGTACTCAATGTGGATTCTGGCATTGACTATCGATTGCGTACCCTTGAGCAAGCAGAGATTTATCATCATCCGTTAGATGCACAAGCTGATGCCAATCTGATACGTTATTTTAGTCAGTTAGCGCCTGAGTCTGAGGTGCTTACTGGTGACATCGAAATAGAAGGCCGCAGTATTAGTATTCGGCAGCAGGCGCAGGGCGTATTGTTGGCCGATTTTAGAGCGCTCTGTGATGGTCCACGAAGCCAGCGTGATTACATGGAACTTGCGCGGATTTATCACACTGTCCTCGTGAGTGGCATAGAACAAATGGGCGCCTTTTTGACTGGCGATGACATCGCCAGACGTTTTTTAGCTATGGTCGACGAATTTTACGAGCGCAATGTAAAGCTGATTGTATCGGCTCAAGTGCCACTCGAAGATATTTATGCCGATGGTTTGCTTAACTTCGAATTTAGGCGTTGCCGTTCACGCTTAATTGAGATGCAATCCCACGATTATTTAAAAACCGAACACCTGCCGTAACCCAGTAGTGTAAGAGTTTTGCATTAGCTGCGGCCTTAAATCACCAGAGGCTTGTTAATCCTTAGGATGACAAGTCCAATTGGTCGATATTTTATAATTTTTATCAAAATATCAGGTGATTTTTAACTCAGCTTTGTCTATACTCCGCCACCTGCCCACGTTACTCCGCCAATTGGGCGGAAGTTGTAAGCCGAAGTCGGTGCTCGAAGGGGTACTAAAAAGGCAATTTTGTGTTGTTTGCAAATGCAGACAGCATGTGAGACAGAAAATTAACTTTGGGTTTTTGTAATAATGAAGACTTTTACTGCTACACCAGAAACTGTAACTCGTGACTGGTTCGTCGTCGACGCAGACGGCAAAACTTTAGGTCGTATCGCTACTGAAATCGCTGTCCGTTTACGCGGTAAGCATAAGCCAGAATACACTCCACACGTTGATACCGGTGATTACATCATCGTTGTTAATGCTGAAAAAGTGACTGTTACTGGTAACAAAGCGAAAGGCAAAACGTACTACTCGCATTCAGGCTTCCCTGGTGGCATTAAGCAAATCAGCTTTGAAAAGCTGCAAGCGCAAAAGCCAGAAATGATCATCGAGAAAGCAGTTAAGGGTATGTTACCAAAAGGTCCTCTGGGCCGTGCCATGTTCCGTAAACTGAAAGTTTACGCTGGCGCAGAACATAACCACACTGCACAACAACCTCAAGTTCTTGATATCTAAACGGGATTAAGCAAATGGCTGCAACTCAGTACTACGGCACTGGCCGTCGCAAAACCTCTACAGCTCGCGTTTTCGCTAAAGCAGGTAGTGGCAACATCGTTGTAAATCAACGTCCTTTGGATCAGTATTTTGGTCGTGAAACTGCTCGTATGGTTGTTCGTCAACCTTTAGAGTTAGTTGAAATGACTGACAAGCTGGACATCTATGTAACTGTTAAAGGCGGTGGTATCACTGGCCAAGCAGGCGCAATCCGTCACGGTATTACCCGTGCTCTGATGCAATTAGATGAAGCACTGCGTCCATCACTTCGTTCTGCTGGTTTCGTTACCCGTGACGCTCGTAAAGTTGAGCGTAAGAAAGTGGGTCTACGTAAAGCACGTCGTAAGCCACAATTCTCTAAGCGTTAATTCGTTTTTGGAATATCAAAAAACCCAGCCTATGCTGGGTTTTTTATTGGCTAAAAATTGACGGTATAAGAAAACTCTTTGGTTGGAGTATGCTGATATACAATAAATTTATATTAAGCGAGTGAGTTTGAGGTAAGCATGACTTTTCAAATTTTTATGCTAGCAGTGGCACTTGTGTTGGTTTTGGAAGGCCTTGGGCCATTATTATTCCCAAATAAATGGCGTCGTTATTTAAATGAACTCTCCCATCAAAATCAGCAAGTTATCCAGCGACTTGGTGGGGCATTAGTCACTGCTGGAGTCGTGATTTGGGTTATTTTTGCGTAAAAAATAGCCTGCTTGCCCTTATTAACTAAGATCTGTTAAAATTCTTTTTTAACCGCAACCTTGCAGCAAATAATGGGCAAAAACGTAGTTGTTCTCGGCACCCAATGGGGTGACGAAGGAAAAGGTAAGATTGTCGACCTTCTAACAGAACAGGCAAAATATGTAGTGCGCTATCAAGGCGGCCACAATGCTGGTCATACCTTGGTTATCGACGGTGAAAAAACCGTTCTTCATCTGATCCCATCGGGTATCCTGCGCGATAATGTGAAATGCATTATTGGCAACGGTGTGGTGCTTGCACCTGACGCCCTGATGAAAGAGATCAACATGCTGAAAGATCGTGGAGTTCCTGTTGAGGAACGTCTGTTGATCTCTGAAGCGTGTCCGCTGATCCTTCCCTTCCATTGTGCCCTTGATATTGCCCGTGAAAAAGCGCGCGGTAATAAAGCTATTGGTACAACTGGCCGTGGTATTGGACCTGCGTATGAAGACAAGATCTCTCGTCGCGGTCTGCGAGTAGGCGACCTGTTCAATGCTGAACTGTTTGCTGAAAAGCTGAAAGAAGTTATGAAATATCATAACTTTATGCTGACAGAGTACTATCAAGTCGAAGCGGTTGATTACGAGCAAACGCTAGCAGATGCTTTGGCTATGGCCGATTATCTGAAGAGCATGTGTGTTGATGTGACTGAACTATTGGATACTGCACGTAAAGCCGGTGAGCCAATTCTGTTCGAAGGCGCTCAAGGTACATTACTCGACATTGACCACGGAACATACCCATTTGTAACCTCTTCAAATACCACTGCCGGTGGTGTTGCGACGGGTTCAGGTTTTGGTCCGCGTCACTTAGACTATGTCTTAGGTATCATGAAGGCTTACACCACTCGCGTAGGTGCAGGTCCATTCCCAACTGAACTATTATGTGAAGTCGGTGATCATTTAGGTACTAAAGGTCATGAGTTTGGTGCAACAACGGGTCGTAAGCGTCGTCCAGGTTGGTTGGATGCTGTAGCAATGCGCCGCGCAGTTCAAATCAACAGTGTTAGCGGCTTCTGCTTGACTAAGTTAGATGTACTTGATGGTCTGAAAGAAGTGAAGATTTGTGTCGGTTATCAGAATCCTGATGGCACTATCTCTAAAGTCACTCCGCTGGCCGCTGAAGGTTATGAACTGGTTACGCCGGTTTATGAAACTATGCTGGGTTGGAGCGAGTCGACTTTTGGCGCGACATCAATTGAGCAACTGCCTCAAGCAGCGATCAATTATATCAAGCGTCTTGAAGAGTTATTAGAAACACCAATCGACATTATCTCTACGGGTCCTGATCGTAACGAAACCATGATTTTGGTTAATCCGTTCAATTAAGATCTGTTAAGGCCGTGTTTCACGGCCTTTTTCTCTGCTTCTTTATGCCTTTCTCTGTTTTATTCTGCGGTTAGAAATTCAGCTCAAGCTCAAGAAATAGGTTATACTGCCGATGCAAGTATTCATCCTACTGTCATTGAGAGTCGTTATGCTACGTACAGCACTCGTTGCGCTACTGCCTTTAGTATCTTCAATGTGCTTTGCTGAAACGCAGGCGGTGGATATTTATAGTCAAGATCAATTGCTTGATTTGATCCGTAGCAATCAATACTTAGCGAAAGTGAAACGTGATGATTGCCAGTTAGTCCAAGACATTGAGGCGCGAGCCCAAGTCTTAAAACAGCCTTTATATCAATTCCTTTGGGGCGAAATGCTCAATCATGGAACGTGTGTGAAGGCTAACCCTGTGAAGGGTATTGCTTTGTTACGTGACTCGGCCGAACAAGGTAGCTCAGAAGCGATGTTAAAGCTTGCCGAGTATTATCAGAGTGGGAAATTTGTCATCCGCAATAAAGACAGAGCAGTGCATTATTTACTGCCTGCGGCTGCAAGTGGCAGTTTATCCGCTCGTATGATGTTAGTTCGTTTATTCGGTGAAGGTTATGGTAGTCCTAGGGATTACGAGATGGCCTATCACTGGTTATATAACGATGTATTTGCGGACGAGGCGACTAAGAATAAAGCCTTGTCTTTACTGCAGGTGTTAGCAGCTAAAATGCCCCCCAGTGCAGTGGCGCGGGCCCAGCAAGAACAGTTGCGAACCCGTTAAGTGGTCTCTTAATCTAGAGACACATTATTTGGATATTGAATGATCAAAGACCCTCATTTTGAGCGTGAACAGGATAAGTACGAAAACCCTATCCCAAGCCGTGAGTATATTCTCGATTACTTACGTTCTCAAAAATCACCTATCACTCGTGACAGCATTGCCGCGGCGTTAAACATCCAAGAGGAAGAACAACTTGAGGCCCTGCGCCGTCGCCTACGTGCGATGGAACGCGATGGCGAACTTGTGTTCACCCGTGGGCAGAGCTATGGCTTACCCGAGAAAATGGATCTGATCCCCGGCACAGTGCTCGGACACAGAGAAGGCTTCGGCTTTTTCAAACCCGATGAAGGCGGTGATGACTTATTTATTTCGAACCGCGACATGCTGATGTATTTCCACGGTGATAAAGTGCTGGCGCAAAAAGCAGGCACAGATCGTCGTGGTCGTCGCGAAGCACGTTTGGTGCGTTTGATCCAGCCGCGCAGTGCTGCAATTGTTGGCCGTTATCATGTTGATAGCGGTATGGCATTTGTCATTGCCGATGATAAGCGTATAACCCAAGAAATCTTAGTCGCGAATGAAGATCGCAACGGCGCCCGTCAAGGCGATGTGGTTGTGGTTGAATTAACGCGTCGCCCAGGTCGTTTTGTTAAGGCTGCGGGTAAAGTGACTGAAGTGCTTGGTAAGCAAATGGCGCCGGGGATGGAAATCGAAATCGCCCTGCGTAACTATGACTTACCCCATACTTGGTCACCTGTGATCGAGAAGAAACTGCGCCGTATTCCCGATGAAGTAACCGACGCCGATAAAGTCGGTCGTGTGGATTTACGTCATCTGCCATTAGTGACTATCGACGGTGAAGACGCCCGCGATTTTGACGATGCCGTGTATGCGGAGAAAAAAGCCGGTGGCGGCTGGCGTTTATGGGTTGCGATTGCCGACGTCAGTTATTATGTGCGTACCGATTCTGCCTTGGATACCGAAGCGCGTGCCCGTGGTAACTCTGTGTATTTCCCATCGCAAGTGATCCCTATGCTGCCGGAGAAAATCTCTAACGGCCTATGTTCGCTTAATCCCCACGTCGACCGTTTATGTATGGTCGCCGAGATGACCGTATCTGCTAAAGGTAAGTTATCAGGTTATAAGTTTTATCCGGCTGTGATGTATTCCCATGCCCGTTTCACTTATACCCAAGTGGCAGCAATGTTAGAAGGCGGCCCCATTGCGCCTGAGCATGAGGCTTTGTTCCCGCATTTGCAGTGTTTACAGTCATTGTATTTAGCGCTCGATGAGCAAAGAGCCGAGCGTGGTGCGATTGCGTTTGAAACCATGGAAACGCAGTTCATTTTCAATGAGCAGCGCAAGATTGATAAAATCGTGCCGCGTGGCCGTAATCAAGCCCATAAAATCATTGAAGAATGTATGATTTTAGCCAACGTTTCTGCAGCTAAGTTTGTGAAGAAACACAAAGGCGAAGTCTTGTATCGTGTGCATGAAGCGCCATCCGAGCAAAAATTGGCGAACTTTAAAGAGTTCCTTGCTGAGCGTGGTTTGACTATGCCTGGCGGACTTGAGCCAACGCCGTCAGATTATCAGAATGTGATGTTGCAAATTGCCGACCGCCCTGATGCTGAACTTATCCAAGTGATGTTACTGCGCTCTATGCGTCAGGCAATTTACACTCCGGATAACGAAGGTCACTTCGGTTTGGCTTTAGAAGAATATGCGCATTTTACCTCGCCCATTCGCCGCTATCCGGATTTAGTGTTACATCGTGTGATCCGTTATTTACTGGCGAAGGAAAGAGGCGAAGCCACTGAGAAGTGGACGCAGGATGGTGGCTATCACTATCAGCTCGATGAGCTCGACCAATTAGGCGAAGAGTGTTCGACCACAGAACGTCGTGCCGATGAAGCGACTCGCGATGTTAGCGATTGGCTCAAGTGCGAGTTTATGCAAGATCACGTCGGCGATACCTTTGAAGCTGTGATTGCCTCAGTGACCAGTTTTGGTTTGTTTGTGCGCTTAAATGAACTGTTTATCGATGGCTTAGTGCATATCTCAAGTCTTGGTAGCGATTACTACCAATTCGATCCTATGCGTCAACGTCTTATCGGTGAGCACACAGGCCAAGTCTATCAAGTGGGTGATCCTGTGACAGTTAAGGTCGCTGCAGTCAACTTAGATGACAGACAGATTGATTTGGTTATGCTGGGTGATGACGGCAAAGGTGGTAAACGTAAAGCATCTGCCAGCCGTGATAAGCCGATGACAGCCCGTGAGCGCGTTAATCGTGAAGGCGCTAAGCAAGGTAAAGCAGGCAAAACCGCGGTATCTAGCGCCAAGGCTGAAACAGGCAAAACCAAACCTAAGGCCAAAGCTGGCACTAAAGCTAAAAAAGCAGCAGTAAAAGATCCGGCTAAAAAGCCAAAAGCCGCTAAGCGGAGCACGAGAAAGAAATAAATGAAAAAACAAGATATTATTTTTGGGATCCACGCAGTTGAAGCCCTGTTAAAACACAGCCCTGAGCGCATTATTGAGTTGTGGCTGTTACAAGGTCGTGACGATGAGCGCTTAACTGTGCTGGCCGATCAGGCCAAAGCCTTTGGCACGACGATTCAAGTCGCTTCTCGTAAAGCCTTAGATGACAAAGCGGAAAGCAGCCAACATCAAGGCATAGTCGCGCGCGTTAAAGCGGCGAAAGTATTGAATGAGCAAGATTTAGATGTGCTGCTTGCTAACACTGAGCAAGCATTCCTGTTGATCTTGGATGGTGTGACTGATCCCCATAACTTAGGCGCTTGTCTACGTAATGCTGATGCGGCTGGCGTACAAGGTATTATCGTGCCTAAAGACAATTCAGTTGGCTTAACTGCGACTGTGAGTAAAGTGGCATGTGGCGCTGCGGAAACAGTGCCTTTATTCCAAGTGACTAATCTTGCGCGCACTATGCGTCATCTGCAGGATAAAGGTGTGTGGATTGTGGGCACTGCGGGCGAGGCAGATTGCGAGCTTTATCAAGCCGATCTCAAGGGATCATTGGCGATTGCCATGGGTGCGGAAGATAAAGGTTTACGCCGATTAAGCCGTGAGTCTTGCGATTCACTGATCTCTATCCCTATGGCCGGTAGTGTTTCTAGCTTGAACGTATCGGTTGCAACGGGTATTTGCTTGTTTGAAGCAGTGCGTCAGCGTCGTAGCTAATATGCTTACGTTTGCCTGATCTCACATATGCAGTATCAGGCTTGAAGTAACAACCTGCAGTAACAACTGGTCGTAATAAAAAGGCGGATTAACGATATAAAGTTAATCCGTTTTTTATTGGCCTTTTTTACGTCATCGCTTTGTCTAGGTTAACCTGATTGCTATCAGTTTCATCTATTTGAGCGGCTTCAGGCTCTGCTTGCTCAATATCGAAACTAAAGGCGAGTTGTTCCTCATCACTGTCATTATCATCGATAATATCGTCATCGACGCCATCGGCCCCTAAATCATGCTCCGATTCATCTAAGTTAGCGCTGGGCGTCATATGCTCTTGAATTGATTCAACATCAACCCGTGGGTCCAACGCTGCCGCCAGTGGTGACGAGACTAAGTCGCCCGTCGCCATTATGTAGTCTTGGGTGACATTGGTTTCGACTTTTTGCTGTGAATGTACATAACGTAAACGCACAAAGAGTATTAAGGTACAGGCTGACATAAAGCCATATAACATGTTATTGCCAAACCATTGCATTAATGTCGATGCGATAAGCGGACCGATACTGGCGCCTAAGCCGAAGGTTAATAATATTGTTGCTGATAAGCCTACCCGCTCATTTTGCTCTACTCGAGAGTTGGCAAGCGCCGTGGCGAGCGGATAGAAAGTGAAACCTAAAATACCAAATAGGAAGGTCATCACCAGTGAAATCACCGGATGATAGGGTGTTAAGGCGATAGCTAAGGCTAAGATACCGAGCAATATACAGTTGATACGGATAAGGCGACTGCGGGACATAATGTCGGACAATTTTCCCATTGGCCATTGTGCCAGTAATCCCGCTAAAATCGTTGCCGTCATATACGTGGCGACTTTTTCAGGCGGTAAACCTAAGTTACTGGCGTAGGCGGGAGCTAGACCATAAAACGAACCCACTATCATGCTACCAATTGCGATTGTCGTGAGTGCTTGTGGCGCTTTTTTCCAGTAATAGGCAATTTTGAGTGGTGCTGGCACTAAGGGCGCAGGGTGAAGACGACGCGTGAGTGAGATCGGTACGATACAGAGTGAAAAACAAATTGCGATAAGCAGTAGTGGCTCTAGTCCTAAGTTGGGGAAAATACTGATCGCACCTTGGCCTAAGATTAAGCCGAAGTAAGATACGATCATATAACTCGCAAACACTGTGCCCCTTTGATTACTTTCAGCTTGTTCGTTAAGCCAACTTTCTAACACCATGTATTGGCACATCATCCCCATGCCGACCACGAGTCTGAGGAGCAGCCAAACCGCTAGCTCATCAACGAGTGCATGGCCTAATGCCGATGCAGCGACTATGCCTGCACTGGCGACAAAGGCACGGATATGGCCCACTTGAGCGATAAGTCGATGACCAATCTTAGAGCCAGCCACTAGGCCAACATAGTAGGCCGACATCATGCCGCCAATCCATATTTGCGGCACATTCATCACTGAGAGCCTGAGCCCAAGATAGGTGGTAAGCAAGCCGCCGGCTAATACCATTAATAACGTGGTGCTATATAAAGAGGCGAAAGTGCGCAGCGGATTAGTCATATACAACTCCGAAAACACAAACTAGATTGATAATGAGGAGTGAGTATATCAGGGGTTAGTGTTTATGTTGTGTTGCAAATTGTTGGTAAATCTTGATTAATTGCGCATTTCTGCTCAAAAAATCACTGAATTATGTCGGAACAACTCAAGGGGATGCTTGTAAAGCATTCACATAGACGCCAGCCGAGTAGGCTATTAGCGTCATATTAGTCTATGTATTTCTTCGTATTTTTTAAAAGGAGTTATCTAAAAGTGTAAAGCAAGTTGAAGGTGGTGATGGTATCCATGGGTTGGCTGCCTTCTGGTACCACTTCAGTGTATTTGATGTTCATACCGATCTTAAATGCCCAATCTTGGAACACCAGATTTTTATAGTTCATATCTAAGGTGAGGGTGTTGTTGTTCTCGCCCACTTCCGCGGTGAGATCTGCATTGAGACTGCTGTATTCCTGTAGTTTTTGAGAGAATTTGGCAGCGGTACGAAGAATGACATCTTTTTCGGCATCAGGGCTGGGGATGGTTACCGATTCTGCAGGTAAGTTATATCGATAACCTGGGCCGAACTCGAGACTGAGTTTTGTTTTATAACTACTGATAGCATTGAAACCGTAACCACTCGAAAGAGTCGATATTTGTGTGTAACTACCGAATTGATCCCAAGTAAAATCACCACGTCCGAAGACATAACCCTTAGTCAGTTTATAGTTCGATTGTAACTGTAGCTCATATTTTTCGGAGGTTGTTTGACTTTTTTCTGAGGCAAAATAGGCTTTTAGTGTGGCTTCTTGCTTGGTTTGCTTTGTATCGTAAATCAGTTGGGTTCGACCATTAAAACTGCTGGATTCGGTATTGCCTGTGTTCAGTTGCAAGCCAGCTTCGATTTCCGCGGTAAAATCGCTGGGCGGTTCCTGATAATCAGGTGGAACAAGCGCAAGCGCTGGAAATGAAAGGAAAAACAAACTGATTGGCGCAATAACTTTTAGCATTATGTTTTATTCTTGGTTAGCTGATTTCAGACGTCCGAATGTAGGCGAACCGCCATCATACCTGTATTGATTGGCGAGGCAAAGTTATTGCTTGAGTTTCTGGCTTGCTTTCTGTACTATCTCGCGCTCAAATCAGTCACTATTTTTCGTTCCTTGCCTCCATTTGGTCTGACTGAGCCAATACCGAGGCTACATAACCGTAAGGAGCAATAAATGCGTCATTACGAAATCGTATTTATGGTTCACCCAGATCAAAGTGAACAAGTACCAGGTATGATTGAGCGTTACACAGGTGTTATCACCGAAGCTAACGGCACAATCCACCGTTTAGAAGATTGGGGCCGTCGTCAACTGGCTTACCCAATCCTTGATCTGCATAAAGCTCACTACGTTCTGATGAACGTTGAAGCTAAAGCAGAGACGATCGAAGAGCTAGAAACAGCTTTCCGTTTCAACGACGCAGTTCTGCGTAACATGGTAATGCGTACTAAAGTTGCCGTTACTGAAGCATCTCCAATGGCTAGAGCTAGAGATGAGCGCGATTCACGTCGTGGCCCAGCTGGCGAACGCTCATATGATGAAGCTCACGCTGAAGAAATCGCTGAGTAAGGTAATCTGTGACCACCAATAACTTGGTGTTGTCAGGAACGATAACTCGTTCAAGACGCTTTAAAAGCCCAGCAGGTATTGCGCACAGTGTGATTATGTTGGAACACAAATCGCAGCGTTATGAAGCCGAAATGCTCCGCAACGTCTACGTACAAATTCAAGTGATATTGAGTGGCCCACGCTTTGAAAGCGTCGCAGAAGATCTGAAAGCAGGTGTGGAAGTACAAGTGCAAGGCTTTATGACGCTTCAACAGGGGCGTAATGGTCAGAACCGCTTAGTCATCCATGCCGAAAATGTCGAATTGAAAACTTAGGAGACTGTCAACATGGCACGTTATTTCCGTCGTCGCAAGTTCTGCCGTTTCACCGCTGAAGGTGTTGCAGAAATTGATTACAAAGATATCGTTACTTTAAAGAACTACATCACTGAAAGCGGCAAGATTGTTCCTAGCCGTATCACTGGTACTAGTGCTAAATATCAGCGCCAACTAGCTCGCGCTATCAAGCGTGCTCGTTATCTTTCTCTACTGCCATACACTGATTTACATCAGTAATTGCAGTATTCCTAATCGAATATAGAGGATTTGATAATGAACGTTATTCTGCTTGATAAAATCGCTAACCTAGGCAACTTGGGTGACCAAGTTACTGTTAAAGCTGGTTACGCTCGTAACTACCTTTTGCCACAAGGTAAAGCTGTTGTTGCTAACGAAAGCAACGTTAAAGTATTTGAAGCTCGTCGCGCTGAATTAGAAGCTAAATTAGCTGCTGAATTAGCTGCTGCTAACCTACGTGCTGAGAAAATCACTGCACTGGAAGCTGTTGTTATTGCTTCTAAAGCGGGTGATGAAGGCAAACTGTTTGGTTCAGTTGGCAACCGTGACATCGCTGATGCAGTGACTGCTGCTGGTGTTGAACTGGCTAAATCAGAAGTTCGTTTACCATTAGGCGCTCTGCGTACTACTGGCGACTTCGAAGTTGAAGTTCAGTTACACACTGAAGTTAAAGCTGTTGTTAAAGTTTCTATCGTTGCAGAAGCTTAATTACTCCTTGCTTTAATCTTAAGAGAAACACCGCTTCGGCGGTGTTTTTTTATGGCTGAAATTCAGTATTTAGCTGTGGTCAATATGGTTTGATATTGGTTTGCGATGGATTAATACCAATCACATTAAATATCTAATCAGTTCAGAGCCTCACAGGCATCTCAATCCAAGGCGCATTGACGCAGAAATGGTTATTCCCTTTTAAGTCAATGCAACACGGGAGTGGGATGCCTGTGTTGCTCCCGAAGGGCGGCTGATGTTAACGGCATGGCAACGCGCTTTATACTGCGTTTAAGGCTTTCGACAGAGCACCACTATGCCTTCAAGCCTTCGCCTTGTCTAAAGCGCTTTGAACTCCCGCTGAATGAACAGATATTTAATACGATTGGTATAATGCGGTAAGTGATATGTCTACTCATTCAGTCTCAAAGCGTATCCGCGTTTAAAATACTAGCCCAAATAAAAGCCGCTCACTGTCATGACAGTGAACGGCTTTTGACTAGATGGGTTAAATCCGTGTTTGGCTCAGAGTATTAATTTCTCACTAAATCCAATTCTTGGATTAAGTTATCGGCATGGTCGACTTCATCCATCATCCACAGGATATAGCGAATATCCACGTGCACTGCACGGGTGATGGTTGGGTTGAAGAACCAATCTTTAGTGATAGCTTCATAGGTTGAGTCGAAGTTAAGGCCCACTAACTCACCTTTTCCGTTGAAGACAGGTGAGCCGGAGTTACCACCTGTGGTGTCCACGCTGGATAAGAAATTAACCGGTATTGAGTTAAATTCCTCTGGTTTATCTAAGCAAGAGAAGAGTCTGCAAATCCAGCCGCGGGGATCTTGATAAACCGACTTCACCAGATGATCGCCAAAACGTTGTTCGCTAATCGCATCGAGGAGTTTTTTCGGCGCATTATAGGGCTCAACGCCTGTGTGTTTTGCGGCTATGCCATCAAGACGAGTAAACGGCTGTTTATAGAGCGCATCACGTGATTGATAACCATCAACCATGCCATAGCTGATCCGTAGCGTACCGTTGGCGTCAGGGTAGACTGGCCAGTTGTTTGCTTTGTAGTATTCGATCACAGCCGCCATATAATCAGGGCGAGCACTAGACAGCTTGCCGTCTAAGATTTTTTCTGACTTTTCCTGTGCCATATTCGTGTCGTAAAGTGCTACGGCTAAACGAATAAAGGGATCGGCACTGGTTTCGAAAGCGCTAGCATCGGCATTCATCCACGCGAGGCGCTTAGCTTGGTCTGTGAGCGTAGTGAGTGAATACAAACCATCGAGTTTAGCCGCGAGATCTACGTCTTTACTATTAACACTTAACATTTTATCGAGCGCTGCCACGCGATTCGATTGGCCTAGGTAAGCATTTAAATCCTGTAGCCACAAAGTCTTATCAACAGTGACATCAAAACTTGAATCGATACGTTTAAGACGTGAGCTTAGCATAGCAATATCACGTTCTTGGTAGCCTTGCTCACGCTCGGCATCGGGCTTTTGTTTTTCTTTAGCAAGACGGTAGAGGCTGTTTGCTGCGGTTAACAATGTGCTAGATTGGGCATTGGTAAAGTAGTAATTACTTTGGAATGCTTGTTGTTGCTCGGCGAGTAACACTTCTAACTCAGCAATGAGATTTTGATTTAGCTTAGGGTTTTGTTTAAGCCAAGCTAAAAAATTATCTTCACGGCTTTGCTTAATGCCAATGATATCCGTTGCTTTAAAACCCGCTAATAGGCCGTTGAGTTTCTTCATCCGGTTGGCCATTGAGGCCATATTACCTGCGTACTTAATGGCGATATCGGCATCTTTTTGTCCCATAGCCTCGATAGTATCAATCTGTAATTGATAGCGCTTAGCTTGGGTTGGGTACAACCAATCACTGGCAAATTTAAGTTCACTGGTCAGGTTGTAACGGCTAGTCGTGCCTGGGTAACCCGCCACAAACACGCCATCACCGGCTTTTACGCCATCGGCATTGACCTTAAGGTAGCTCTTTGGTTGGTAAGGAATGTTATCGTCGCTATAAGCAGCAGGTTTGCCATCTTTTCCGACGTAAGCTCGTAGGAAGGCAAAATCACCCGAATGGCGTGGATATTCATAGTTATCAATATCGCCACCATAGCCCCCAACACTTTCAGGTGGTGCGTAGACTAAGCGCACATCGCGGATCATCAATTGCTTGATTAAGTAGTATTCTAAGCCGTTATGGAAACTGCGCACATTACAACGATAGTTAGCATCGGCTTCACAGCTTTTGATGAGCGCTTTACTGTGATTTTGAATGTCTTCGTAACGACTTAGCGGGTCTTGGCTGAGGTCTTTATTGATTTGCGCGGTGACATTGGTCACTGCTTCTGTGATGTATAAACGTTCGTTGGGACCGGCAGAAGGTTCCTTGTCCATCGATGTTGCTAAAAAGCCTTGTTCTAGGTAGTTATGCTCTTGCTTAGTGTTATATTGTATCGCCTTGTAGGCACAATGGTGGTTTGTCACAACTAGCCCTTGGGGGGAGACAAAACTGGCGGTACAATAGCCCAGCCCAACCACGGCGTTCATTGGATAACTTGTCAGATCGGCCAGTTTTTCTGCCGGAATATCGATTCCGCGTTCACTGAGTTTGTCTGCAATTGAAGGCATTTGATAAGGTTGCCATTGTCCTTCGTCGGCAGTTGCTATGCCGGATGTCAGTACTAAGGCCGCAACCAATGCAATACGCATGTTCTTTCCTTATTGATTGTTAGAGTGTCCGTTGGAATGAAATAACAGGCGAGTGTAAACATCCTGTTTGCTTGACGCGGGTTTTATATCATATTTTGTTAAGTTGTTGGAAATCGGGAGCGTTAATGTCACAACAAGGTGCTTTTAAGCCTAAAAGTAAGCCAAGAGATTTGCAGCTTGATGGACTCAAGCTGCCACCGCATTCAATTGAGGCTGAACAATCGGTATTAGGCGGCTTGATGTTAGATGCCGAAGCCTGGGACAGGGTCGCTGAGGCTGTCGTAAAAGAGGATTTTTACTCTCGCTCACATAAGATGATCTTCTCTGCCATGCACAGATTGGTTGATTTAGGGCAACCGATCGATTTGATCACTGTTTCTGAACAGCTCGAAGTTGAAAATCAATTAGAAGATGCCGGTGGTTTTGCCTATTTAGGTGAGATTGCGAAAAATACCCCAAGTGCGGGTAATATTTTATCTTACGCTGAAATCGTCCGTGAACGGGCCGTGGTGCGTGACATGATCCGCGTCGCGCATGAGATTGCCGATGCGGGCTATAACCCAGAAGGTCGTGACTCGGGTGAATTACTCGACCTTGCTGAGAGTAAAGTATTTAAGATCGCCGAGATGCGAACCAATGCTAATGAAGGTCCCGAAGGTATCAAAACTATTCTGGAAAAAACCGTCGATAAGATTGAGCAGCTTTATAACAACCCCCACAACGGTGTGACTGGAGTATCGAGCGGTTTTAACGATCTGGATAAAATGACCGCAGGGTTTCAGTCTGGCGACTTAATTATTGTTGCGGCGCGTCCTTCTATGGGTAAAACCACCTTTGCGATGAACTTGTGCGAACAGGCCGCAATGAATGAAGATAAACCCGTACTTATCTTCAGTCTCGAGATGCCGTCAGAACAGATTATGATGCGTATGCTGGCCTCCTTGGGCCGTGTTGATCAAACCAAAATCCGTACTGGTCAGCTCGATGATGAAGATTGGGCGCGGGTTTCATCGACCATGGGGATCATGCTCGAACAAGGTAAAATGTATATTGATGATGGTTCGGGATTAACCCCGACAGAAGTTCGCAGCCGCGCGCGTCGTATCGCCCGTGAGTACGGTGGTTTATCTATGATCATGATAGATTACCTGCAGTTAATGCAGGTGCCCGCCTTAAAAGATAACCGTACCTTAGAAATTTCTGAAATTTCACGCTCGCTGAAAGCATTAGCCAAAGAGTTGGAAATCCCGATTATTGCCCTGTCGCAGCTTAACCGCTCGCTTGAACAAAGGGCCGATAAACGTCCTGTTAACTCGGATTTACGTGAATCGGGTGCTATCGAGCAAGATGCGGATCTCATCATGTTTATTTATCGCGATGAAGTGTATAACAACGATTCTCAAGATAAAGGCACGGCAGAAATCATCATTGGTAAGCAACGTAACGGCCCCATTGGTCGGGTGCGGCTCACTTTCCAAGGCCAATTTTCGCGTTTCGATAATTATGCTGGGCCGCAGTTTGAAGAAGATTAATTGACGTTTAAAAACAGTCAGTTTGCGTTTGCAGAAGATGAGCTGTATTGATGTATTTTTATATCCGTGACTTTTTATTTCCTGAGTAAACAAGGTAAATTTTGAACCCTTTTCCCCGTGCAGAAATTAGCAGTAGTGCACTGCAAACCAATCTCGCTGCGTTGCGTCAACAGGCACCAGCGAGTCGTGTGATGGCCGTCGTTAAAGCGAACGGTTATGGTCATGGATTATTGAATGTCGCTAATTGTTTAGTCAGTGCCGATGGCTTTGGCCTAGCACGATTGGATGAGGCCTTAGAATTACGAGCGGGCGGCGTGACAGCGCGTTTATTATTACTAGAAGGTTTTTTCCGTGCCACCGATCTTCCGTTACTCGTCGGGCATGATATTGACACTGTAGTGCACCACAGCTCTCAGCTTGAAATGTTAGAGCAAACTGTGTTGTCAAAACCCGTCACTGTCTGGCTTAAAGTGGATTCAGGCATGCATCGTTTAGGTTTTACGCCCGAACAATTTTCAACGGTTTACGCAAGGTTAATGGCCTGTCCCAATGTGGCAAAACCGATCCATTTGATGACACATTTTGCCTGTGCAGATGAGCCAGATAACACTTATACCTCAGTACAGATGGCGGCTTTTAATACGTTAACGGCAGGCTTGCCCGGATTTAGAACCTTAGCAAACTCTGCTGGTGCCTTGTATTGGCCTCAGAGCCAAGGCGATTGGATCCGTCCTGGTATTGCACTCTATGGCGTATCTCCTGTTACTGGTGATTGCGGTGCGAATCACGGGCTAGTTCCTGCGATGGAATTAGTATCACAGTTGATTGCGGTACGGGATCATAAAGCCAATCAGCCAGTCGGCTATGGTTGTTTCTGGACCGCGAAGCAAGATACCCGTTTAGGTGTCGTGGCGATTGGTTATGGTGATGGTTATCCTCGCAATGCACCGGAAGGCACACCCGTGTGGGTCAATGGTCGCCGCGTACCCATAGTCGGCCGTGTTTCTATGGACATGTTGACTGTTGACTTAGGTCAAGGTGCGCAAGATAAAGTTGGGGATAGTGCATTGCTGTGGGGTAAGGCATTACCCGTGGAGGAAGTCGCTGAACATATCGGCACTATCGCTTACGAATTAGTCACTAAGCTTACGCCAAGGGTTGCTGTTTGCTTAGCTTAACCCTGACAGATAGAATTATTCTGGGACACTTTTTAGCAAGAAAATGGTGATTAAACACCGTTTTCTTTTATGTAAAGTGTCAGGATGAATAATTGCCACTACACGAATGGTTACTGCAAATAACACTATGAATTATAGTTATTTGTTAGCGGGAGAAGTGTCGAACCTGTAGGGCTGAGATAAACAAAATAGTGGTTTGCAGTTCACCGTTGGCGACGCAATATATTTTAGACCTGAGGATGAAGCTGTGCTGAACTGGTGTTAGGCGGCAAAATAGACGATAAAAATACCTCAATTCAGTTTACGGTAAACCAGCCGTTCTGATCTTTGTTATCTGGCTTTAAATAAGCGAATGAAACATAAGATCCAGAGCGACAGGATAGTTAATGTATTTTGAGCTGACTGGCTTGGTGCATTTTAGCTATTAGTTTTCAAAACATATTTCAATATAAGCAGTACCATGCGGGCTTGTAAATGGCATGATAATCTTAGTGCCATTAGCTTTATGGGAAATAGTATGGCCTTTTCCTGATACGACCATAGGAGTGGCCATTTCAAATTCATAGCCTTTTTGACCCAAAAGATTTTTTGCGCCACCAGTCACCATATTCGTAATTTCGCCTACTAAGTCAGTCACTTCCTCGTTAATTTTACCCGGGTTTTCGCCCAGCATATTCTGCATTATCTGCAAAACAAGCTTTTGTTCGAAGGTAATCGACAGTGATCCTTTTGTTTGGGGTCCAACAAGACCTATTAGGCCGGATACATCACCCTTTGCTAAGTTATCTACTTTGATTTGGGGTTTGCCCGGCGTCAAATCCATGCTCGCCATCGTAGATATGACATTGAGCAAAGATTGGAGGAAAGGATTAATAAAATTAACGTTCATGCCTAAGTTTGTCCTCTTTTGAGCCTAAACCATGGAGTAATGGCATTGCTTAAGGCTATTAGAAAAGTTGCTTATCGACAGCAATCTTGATCACACTCTATCAGCTTAGATGAGACAGCTATAAATGTGAGGCTAATTTAAAGATATTCTTATCATTTATCTGAGTTATAGGCAGTTAAAGCTCCATATAACCGTGTCCTTTATTGTTTAGACCGTTTTGTATGATGGTTCATAGGTTTGCTTGGAAGACGCTTATCGTCAAATAGCGTTGTTTTACGTCTCATACATACAAAAAATGGCAATATATCGGCTGCATTAGCCCCATTCATAGTGGCTCATGAGTGCCGATGCTGCAAAGTTTTTTAGCCTTTTTATGGAGTAACTCGACTTTTATTTGCACTTGAACTTGTGAGAAGGCGTTGCTACTCAACTCTCTATCCCATCGCGTCTTACGTAATCCCATTTTATATGGCTATTTTCGGCATTGTGGAGTGCTATCGAAAAGGCGTCTTGGCCTTGAGCGTCTTAGCTGACTTTGTAAAAGTGCGATGTTCGCTGTAAACTGTCTCACTTTTTGCTTCACCCTAACGACGCATTTGTAGTGTGTTGTTCAGTACGTGTTTCCGAGTCAATTACTGGGAACACCATCTTGAGCGCTCAATCTTATAATTTGGGATACCTCACAGGATACTTAGCAATTAGACCAATGCACAAATATGTGAAAACCGCTTAATAGAATGTGAGAGTAATGATTCAATCTAAAATGAGTAAAACCCCTGTTATATCAACTATTCCAATCGATAGGACCTTTTCCATTGCGCCCATGTTGGATAGGTAAGATTTTAATTTAACCATTTGATTTATATAAAGTGGTTAAAAGTGTGGTTCACTATAGGATCACCGATTTTAAAAAGTTGTTTTATGGTTCCCCGCTGGTGATATGATTACTCAATAAACATTGAGGTGATCTATGGATAGAAAATCTTTAATAATACTCGCGCTGGTGTTAACGAGCGGTCCTACTTTTTCGGCCTTTGCCGAAGTCTATAAATGTGCTGATGGAAAATATCAGGCCGATCCTTGCGATGAAAACAGTCAGCCAGTTGATTTAAGTGGCGTCGGTAGCTTTATTAAAAGCAGTGACTGTAGTGGCACACTAATTTTGGCCACCTAAATAGAGGTGATATTATTACCTCGTAGATGACTTTAGGTGAAAACATG
>NZ_JABAEB010000006.1:65439-370180 GCF_012584455.1 Shewanella oncorhynchi | reverse complement strand
GGGTTAACGCCAAATGAGTCAGAACGTTTATATTGGAATGACTCTAAAACCGTGGCCAATTTTACTTGACCACTACAATATGCAAGCATATGAAGAGCAAGCTGGAGCGGAGAAGTATGCAATGGCGTTCCTACCCAGCAAGGGAGGGAAAGCAGTTTTTGAACTAGGTCAATCGCAGCTAAAGGCAATTAGAACAATCAACAACATTACAGCTAATGGGCTAAAGGATAAAGATTTTATCGGTGTTGGAACAGAAATGATGCAATCGTTAAAATCTAAGCTAGGCGATAAGTATTGGAATCATATTAAAGAAATGAATGATAATTTGAGAGGCTTGCGAAAATCGATTAAAACTTTAGAAAAAGTCGATAATCCTCAAGCTAATGAAGCTCGCCTAAAAGCAGTCGATGCTATAGACAAAATGGAAGGTGCTTTTAAAGGTCACGGGATTTGATATGAAAGATATAAACTTTCTTGAACTTGAAAAACAGTACGGGATTAACATAGAACATTGCGAAGATACATCTTCACTAGATGATTGGTATATTTCTGTTAGAGATACATATTTATACAATTTATCAGAAAAAGATGTTGCGATTGCCATTAGGCAAGAACTCTACCTAAAGGAGATAGTTCCTTTAGCAATAGACATGTTAATTCTCAATCCCCTATGTGGATGGAAGTATGATGGTGAATTATTGGTCGCGATAGCTCAAGTAGACTTTGAAAAATATGTAGCTAAGGAAAAAGCAAAAGATCTGATGCTCGTGCTATCCATTGATGATAATTTAAAAGCAATAAAGGAAGAAGGTGTTCAAGACGAGCATTTAGTTGTAATCGATAAGCTTAACAAGTTACTAGTGTAGTCAATATGAAGATTATATTAGTGCAATGATAGACAAAATGCCCCATTTTATTGGGGCTTTTTCTTACCTGAAACTAAGCAATTTGACCAGTAGAAGTGTGCAGCCTTTGCCAGCAGGGGCCGCAGTTTGGGGCAGCGCCACCAACTGATGGCACTGACACAATTGATCGCTTCTGCTGTTTATGGGTGATCACTTCTACTGCTTTGAGCTGCTCAGTCTGCTGCGAGTTTTAGAAGAGCATTCGCTTTAGGATGGCTTTTTCATCGGGTTTAATACTAACGTTCAATAATTGCCTTACAAATATTAATCCGAAACCAATGAATTGGAGTAAAAAGTCTAACAAGGTTTTGTCCCAAAGCGTGCTGCATGTCTCCTTAAAACCTACAGTTTATGCTAATGCTAAAAAGGTGAGCCATGGTGATTAGCGAGATGACCGTCCGCCCCATGGACGGGGCGGTCGAGCATCCAAGGATGATGGGATGGACACCTCTTGTGAAGTAGGCGTCATTTACGCCATATTGAATTTGCACGTTCAATAACAACAAAAGGTGTCCAAAATGAAAGTTACACTAATAGAAATTGATCTCGCAAAAAATATCTTCCAAGTATGTGGAGTTAATCAAGCAGGCAAGAGTGTTTTTAACCGTTCGATTAAACGTGCTCAGCTCCTGACTTTTCTGCGTACTTACCCTGATGCCACTATTGCGATGGAAGCCTGCGGTGGCTCTAACTATTGGGGCAGAGAGTTACTTTCTCTCGGGCATGACGTCAAACTGATCCCGCCTCAGCATGTTAAGCCATTTGTCAAAGGCAATAAGAACGATCGCAATGATGCCTTCGCTATCTGTGAGGCAGCGCAGAGACCAAACCTGATTTTCGTCCAGCCGAGAACCTTAGCGCAGGTTGATATCATCATTACCCACAGAATTCGCGAGCGCCGGATCAGAATACGCACTGCACTAACCAATCAAATCAGAGGCTTACTAAGTGAATATGGAATAGCCCTCCCTAAAGGACGTAATCCATTGAATCTTTTGCTGCCGGAATTACTTGAGGATGCCAGTAATCAACTCACTACGATTGCACGCCAATACATGCGTGAGCTGATGGAAGAGTTGCGTGCGATCAACGTTGCAATAGGTTCACTGGAAAAAGACATCAAACTGCAGGCAAGAACGCACCCAGATGCCAAGCGACTGATGGGTATAAGAGGCGTTGCAGAAATCATTGCCACTGCCGCGGTGTCATTTGCCGGAGATGGATCTGGCTATCATGGTGCTCGGCATTTTTCTGCAAATTTAGGACTGGTTCCTAAAGAGTTTTCCAGTGGGGGAAAACAAAAATTGGGCGGCATAACCAAACGAGGTAACAGCTATCTGCGGCGGCAACTGATCCAGGGAGCTTGGTCGATTATTCGCTATGCAAGTAAGAGTAATGACAGGATCTCCGTATGGGCCTTAAAGGTGATTGAGCGGCGAGGTAAACAGAAAGCGGCAGTAGCAATTGCAAACAAATTGGCGCGGATCATCTGGGCTATGCTGTTTCATCGCAGCGAATATCGGCCTTGTTAATATGTAAAAATCGAGTATTAAACTCACCCCAAAAACACGACTACAGATAATGAAGTAACAGGTAATACCGGCCTTTGCAGATGCTGAGAGAGTACAAGGAGCATATGACTCCGAAAGGACGATAAGCAGCAAAGGCGCGGTTCTCATTAAGGCCAGAGAACAAAGATTCTCACAAACAGGTCGGATATACGTACGCAGTATTACTTTCTGTTACTCAAAAAGTGGTTGATCTATTCGAGGTGTCCATATACGGACTGGCTATGAGTAACACCATGGCAAGCCTGTATTAATGAATATCAGCAAATGCTCACAACTCAAGTTACAGTTCCCCTGCACGACTTCCAACACATTTCCATCTACTTTCAACATCCACCCAACAAAAATGCTCAATAACTTTATTTAACGATAACCTTCTGTCTTTCACAAAAACGCATAAATATTCTCATTTAATTCAAATTGGCTGTTGCAAAGGCTCATAAAAGCGGTTAGTTTAAATCCACTTATACGGATAGACGTCCGTAACAACGAATTCAACGCTTCACTGTATTTCGAGCAGTTAAGCCAATAACGTTAAATACCGAGAGAGTAACATGAGCCCATTACTGAACGCTATCCACCACCATCACCACCATATGCGGTAGCCTTCGGACGCTCACTGCCGGAGGACTATATCCTTCTGGCGGACTGATTCAAGATGATCATAAACCCCTGGAAGGAATTCCGGGGGTTTTTGCATTTAGGCGTTAATTTTGGTTTTAATTTAAATAAAAAATTCTTAGATATTTAATAAATTATCAATACGTTAGCTAGATTTCTTAGCTAGGGCCCATTGAATGGCAAGGCGTATTAAACCGATTAAACAACACTTTTTGAATCTTTTAATTTTGATACTTTTGAGCGAGATAACACTATGACTGAATCGAACCGTTTACGCATCGCCATCCAAAAATCTGGCCGTCTTTCTACTGACTCTCAGCAACTGCTAAAAAGCTGTGGTGTTAAATTTTCCATTAATGAACAACGCCTTATCGCTCATGCCGACAATATGCCTATCGATTTACTGCGCGTTCGTGATGACGATATCCCAGGATTGGTGATGGACGGCGTGGTTGATATGGGGATCATAGGTGAAAACGTGCTCGAAGAGGAACAAATCGAGCGTCAAACTCTGAACAAACCCGCAGATTGCCTCAAACTACGTCAGTTAGATTTCGGATCATGTCGCCTCTCGTTAGCCGTACCAACAGAATTCAGTTACGCCGATGCCTCCTCTTTAGAAGGATTACGCATCGCCACGTCTTACCCGAACCTTCTGCGCCGTTTTATGCAACAAAAAGGCATAACTTATCGCGACTGTATGTTAAAAGGCTCGGTTGAAGTCGCCCCACGTGCCGGCCTTGCCGATGGTATTTGTGATCTCGTGTCGACGGGCGCTACCTTAGAAGCCAACGGCTTATACGAAACCGAAGTGATTTACCGCTCTATGGCCTGCATCATTCAATCGACCCAAACCCAAACACCGACTAAACAAGCACTCATCGACAAGATTCTGTCCCGCGTCAATGGCGTTATCCGCGCCCGTGAGAGCAAATACATACTGCTGCACGCGCCAACCGAAACCTTAGATCAAATCGTCGCCCTGCTGCCCGGCGCTGAAAACCCAACCGTATTGCCATTAAACGATGATACTAACCGCGTAGCTATCCACGCCGTCAGTACCGAAGATTTGTTTTGGGATACTATGGAACAGTTGACCGCACTCGGTGCCAGCTCGATTCTGGTAATGCCAATCGAAAAAATGATGGGGTAATGTATGGAAATCCTAACTTGGTCAACCTTATCAACCGCCGAGCAAAAAACGGCGCTGAAACGCTCGCCTTTAATTGGTGACAGCGGCTTAGAGCAAAGCGTTCGCGCCATTATCGATGCAGTGGCAACGCGGGGTGATGCCGCCATTGCCGAATTTAATCAAAAGTTTGATGGCTTCAATAGCGCGACCAAAAATTTAAATGGACAAGGAAGTGGCGAGCTGCGCATGGGTGAAGCCGAGATTGCTGCGGCAAGCGCACGGGTATCACCAGAGCTGAAAGCGGCGATCGCCAAAGCCATGGCGAATATAGATGTGTTTCACAGCGCCCAGCAATTTCGTCCGATTGATATGGAAACCGAGGCGGGAGTACGCTGCGAGCTACGTAGCGAACCGATTGAAAAAGTGGGTTTATATATCCCCGGTGGCAGCGCGCCATTAATTTCTACCGTGATGATGCTCGCCCTGCCCGCCAAGATCGCCGGCTGCGAACAAAGAGTATTGGTCAGCCCACCGCCGATCAACGATGCCATTATCTATGCCGCCAATGCCTGCGGGATCACTGAAATTTATCAAGTGGGTGGCGCGCAGGCCATTGCGGCACTGGCCTTTGGCACAGAAACGATTCCCACGGTCGATAAGATTTTTGGCCCAGGTAATCGCTACGTGACTGAAGCTAAACGCTTAGTGTCACAGGATGGCCGCTGCACTGTGTGTATCGATATGCCGGCTGGTCCTTCTGAGGTGTTGGTGATTGCCGATAGCGACGCCAATTGCGAATTTATCGCCGCCGATTTGCTTTCACAAGCTGAGCACGGCCCTGATTCACAAGTGATTTTAGTAACGGATTCGCAAGCTATCGCCGATGGCGTGAATGACGCACTGACAAGACAGCTCGCTGCACTGCCGCGTTGTGATATCGCGGCAACGGCGCTACTGAGCAGTCGCACTTTTGTTGTGGACGATATGCTGCAAGCCGCGCAGGTTTCTAATCAATATGGGCCTGAGCACTTGATCATTCAAACGCGCTTTCCCCGTGAGGTGCTGAAAAAAATTCGCGCCGTGGGCTCGGTATTTTTAGGCGCTTATACACCTGAATCTGTTGGCGATTATGCCAGTGGCACCAACCACGTGCTACCGACTTACGGTTACAGCCGCGCCGTGTCGAGCCTGTCATTAGCCGACTTTAGCCGCCGCTTTACCGTGCAGGAACTCAGCGCTAAAGGCTTAATAGGATTGGGGCAAGCGGTCATGACGTTAGCCAGTAACGAATTGCTCGATGCGCACAAAAATGCCGTCGCCATTCGTCTAGCTAGCCTAGAGAAATGACCCGCCTAGATCTTAAGTGATTAGCACTTAAGTGAATAAAAATAGAGCTGAGTGAAGAAAATGAGCCAAGTGAGCAGCATGGAAAAGACAGCAGACCCCACAGCATCAACGTTAGCAGCATCAACGTTAACGCAATCGGCGCCACTAAATTTAGCCGAGCGTTTAGCGCGCCCTGAGTTACTGGATTTAACGCCCTACCAGAGTGCCCGCAGACTGGGCGGTCGTGGTGATATTTGGATCAATGCCAACGAATCGCCTTTTAATAATGTCGATACGGCAGCGCTCGATTTATCAAAATTGAATCGTTATCCAGAATGCCAACCGCCGCAGCTTATCAATGCCTACAGTGAATACAGCGGCGTGAGCGCCAGCAAGATAGTCGCCAGCCGCGGCGCCGATGAAGCGATTGAACTGTTAATTCGCGCCTTTTGTATACCAGGCGTCGACAGCATTGCCTACTTTGGCCCGACGTACGGCATGTATGCCATCAGCGCGAACACCTTTAATGTGGGCGTTAAAGCGTTAAATCTCAGCGCGGAATATGGCTTGCCGACAAGCTATGCCAAGGACGTTCGCGGCGCAAAACTGGTGTTTATCTGCAATCCCAATAACCCGACTGGCACAGTGATCGACAAAGCCATTATCGAGCAAGCAATCAAAGCCCTGCCCGACGCGCTTGTGGTCATTGATGAAGCTTATATTGAGTTTTGCCCCGAATACAGCGTGGCGGATTTGCTGGAAAGCTATCCGAATCTGGTGGTACTGCGCACCCTGTCAAAAGCCTTCGCACTCGCCGGCGCACGCTGTGGTTTTATGCTGGCAAACGAGGCCGTAGTCGAAATCATTATGCGCGTGATTGCGCCCTATCCTGTGCCGCTGCCCGTGAGTGAAGTCGCCACACAGGCGCTATCAAGCGCTGGCATTGCGCGGATGAAAGTGCAAGTTGCACAATTAAATGAGCAAGGCGCCAGACTCACAGCAGCGATCAGCGCTTATTGTTCAAAATCGAATAGTTCAGAGTCCCGCGCCCGCGTGCTTAAGCCTAACGGCAATTATGTGCTGGCTGAATTTGATGATGTAGCTAAGGTCGCAGCATTACTGCAAGGCAGCGGTGTTGTCGCCCGCGCTTACAAAGACCCAAGGCTTGCCAAAGCTATCCGCTTTAGCTTTAGTTCAAAGGCGGATACCGATGTGTTAGTGAATTTATTTGAATCGCAACGCACTGAGCAGTCATCAGAAAACGAATAATAAGTCACTGATAATAAATCTCTGATCATAAAAAACTAATAAAAAGCGAATGCAACGCTGAAAGTTAAATCAGCTTAAGCATTAGCTAAACGAATTGAATTTGAAGGTAGAGCCATGAACCCACAATTTGTCCCGAACGTTGCACAAAAAATTCTGTTTATCGACCGCGATGGCACCTTGATTGAAGAACCCGTCACCGACAAACAGGTCGATAGTCTGGCTAAATTAGTGTTTGAGCCACAGGTGATCCCCGCTTTGCTACGTCTGCAAAAGGCAGGGTTTCGTTTAGTCATGGTCAGCAATCAAGACGGCCTTGGCACACCGTCTTTCCCGCAGGAAGATTTCGATGTGCCCCACAATATGATGATGCAAATTCTCACAAGCCAAGGGGTTAACTTTGAAGATGTGGTGATTTGCCCGCACTTTAACGATGAAAATTGCAGTTGCCGTAAACCTAAGCTTGGGCTAGTAAAAGACTATCTCACCCAAGGCTGCATCGATTTCACCCAATCGGCGGTGATTGGCGATCGCGAAACCGATGTGGAGCTGGGCAATGCCATGGGCATTAAAAGCCTTAAATATCAACGCGACACTTTAGGCTGGAACGCCATCGCCGATGCGCTGCTGAATAAAAGCCGCACCGCAACGGTCGTGCGTACCACCAAAGAAACCGATATTCGTGTGGCTGTTGATCTCGACAGCCCCGTTAAAGGCAAAATCGACACTGGCATTGGCTTTTTCGACCACATGCTCGATCAAATTGCCACCCACGGTAATTTTAGAATGGATGTGAAAGTCGATGGCGATCTGGAAATCGACGATCACCACAGCATCGAAGACACTGCACTGGCTATAGGTGATGCCCTGCGCCAAGCGCTCGGCGACAAACGCGGCATTGCCCGTTTCGGCTTTAGCCTGCCGATGGACGAAGCCAAGGGCGAATGTCTGCTGGATATCTCTGGTCGTCCTTTTATCAAATTCTCGGCCAATTTTGAGCGTGAGCACGTCGGCGAAATGGCCACTGAAATGGTGCCGCACTTCTTCCGATCCTTTGCCGATGGCCTGCGCTGTACGCTACATGTCGCCGCCGAAGGTGATAACGATCACCACAAGGTTGAAGCCCTGTTTAAAGTGCTCGGCCGCGCGCTACGCCAAGCGGTTAAAGTCGAAGGCGATATTCTGCCATCGAGCAAAGGCGTGCTTTAAGGCATCAGCATAAATCGTTTAAGAGGTTAGGATGCAACAAGACACTCTATTAACAGCTGGTCAGCAATTAACAACTAGCCCGCAATTAACAGCAAATGAATCACCAGATGCTGAAACCGTCATCATAGACACGGGCTGTGCCAATTTAAACTCAGTACGTTTCGCCTTCGAGCGTTTAGGCGCTAAGGTATTGGTCACAGACGATAAAGCCAAAATCAAAGCGGCAAAACGTGTGGTACTGCCGGGTGTGGGCACCGCGGGTGCCGCCATGGCGTCCTTACATGAAAAAGGCTTGGTCGAACTCATTCAAGGCCTGACTCAACCTGTGCTGGGCGTGTGCCTTGGCATGCAAATGTTGGCGGCAATTTCGAAGGAGCGCGGCGGCAAAGGTCAAGATTGCGAGTGCTTAGGCATAATCCCGACCGACATTTGCGAGCTGGATACGCAGTTACTCAAAGCTGAAAGCCTACCTTTGCCGCACATGGGCTGGAACCAACTTAAGCTAACGACAAACTCACAAGGAGCCAAAATCCCTAACGTTCACCCGCTGTTTACGGGCATTGAAGATGGCAGTTATGTGTATTTCGTCCACAGTTACCGCGCGCCGTTGAGTGAATTTACCTTAGCCCAATGTTCCTATGGTGAAGACTTTAGCGCCGCCATCGGCAAAGGCAACTTTATGGGCGTGCAGTTCCACCCCGAAAAAAGTGCCGCCGTGGGTGCGCAAATTCTGCGTAACTTTTTACAGATAGATGAAGCGCTGATGGACAAGTTGGCGCAGGAAAGACTGACCAATGAATAAATTACTCATTAAAAAACCAGTTATTAATAAACAACTTACAAATAAATCAATCGAGGATTTAAGCATATGATTATTCCTGCGATTGATTTAATTGATGGCAATGTCGTCCGCCTCTATCAGGGCGATTACGACCAGCAGACCACCTTTGATTTAAGTCCTTTGGCGCAGCTGCAATCCTACGAGGCACAAGGCGCTAACTGGTTGCATATCGTTGATTTAACAGGCGCGAAAGATCCCGCTAAACGCCAAACTCGCCTTATCAGTGAACTCGTGGCGGGACTAAACGCTAACATTCAAGTGGGCGGCGGCATTCGTACAGAAGAGCAAGTCACTGAATTATTAGCTATCGGTGTAAAACGCGTGGTAATTGGCTCACTTGCGGTGAAAGAACCTGAGTTAGTTAAACAATGGTTTATCAAATACGGCAGCGAAGCGATTTGCCTCGCACTCGATGTCAATATCAACCAGAGCGGCGAGAAAATGGTCGCCGTATCCGGTTGGCAAAGTGGTGGCGGTAAGAGTTTAGAATCCCTTGTAGAAACCTTTAGCGCTGTCGGCTTAAAGCATGCGCTAGTGACTGACATTAGCCGTGATGGCACCTTAACGGGCGCGAATACCGCGCTTTATCAAGAAATTGCAGTTAGCTATCCCAATATAGCTTGGCAAGCCTCTGGCGGTATTGCGACCCTTGATGATGTGAGCGCCGTGCGAGACAGCGGCGCTGCGGGCATCATTATCGGTAAAGCCTTGCTTATCAATCAGTTTAACGTGGCGGAGGCAATCCAATGCTGGCCAAACGACTAGTCCCCTGTTTAGATGTAAAAGACGGTAAAGTAGTGAAAGGCGTGCAGTTCCGTAACCACGAAATTGTCGGCGATATCGTCCCCTTAGCCGCGCGTTATGCCGAAGAAGGCGCCGATGAGCTGGTGTTTTATGACATTACCGCCAGCGCCCACGAACGTGTGGTCGATAAATCGTGGGTAAGCCGCGTGGCGGAGCAGATTGATATTCCCTTCTGCGTGGCAGGTGGCATTAAAACCATTAGCCAAGCCCGTGAGTTATTAGCCTTTGGTGCGGATAAGATTTCGATTAACTCGCCCGCGTTAACCGATCCGAGTTTGATCTCACGCCTGCAGGACGAGTTCGGCCGCCAGTGTATCGTGATTGGTATCGACTCCTTTTTCGATGCCACCAGCAACAGCTATAAGGTAAAGCAATTTACTGGCGATGAGGCGGCGACTAAAGATACCCAATGGTTTACCCAAGACTGGGTTGAAGAAGTGCAAAAACGTGGTTGTGGTGAAATCGTACTCAATGTGATGAACCAAGACGGCGTGCGCGGCGGCTATGATATCAAGCAGTTAAGTCTTGTTCGCGCCATCTGCGACGTGCCTTTAATTGCCTCGGGCGGTGCTGGGACTATGGCGCATTTTCGCGATGTATTTATTGAAGCTAAGGTCGATGCGGCGCTGGCAGCGAGCGTATTCCACAAGGCGATTATCAACATAGGTGAATTAAAAGCCTATTTAGCGGCCGAAGGTATCGCGATTAGACGCTAGAGCGGTTCTAGGTTCTACAAACAGATTAAGAGTGAATACTATGTCAACGCAAACAAACACTAAGTCGGATTTTAGCCCTGTTCAAGTTAATGAGCTGGATTGGAACAAACAGGATGGGCTCATTCCTGCCGTTATCCAAAATCATTTATCGGGCAAGGTATTAATGCTCGGTTATATGGATAAGGCCGCGCTGGAAAAAACCTTGAGCACAGGTGATGTCACCTTTTTCAGCCGCTCAAAACAGCGCTTATGGACCAAGGGGGAAACCTCGGGGAATACGCTAAGGTTGGTCGCTATCGATAAGGACTGCGACAACGACAGCCTGTTAGTGCAAGTGATCCCCAACGGCCCAACCTGCCACAAAGGCACCGAAAGTTGCTGGTTAGATGACAATGCGCACCCATTTTTGAACAACCTCGCCAGCTTAATCACCTCGCGTAAAGGGCAAAGTGCCGATTCCAGCTACACGGCGTCTTTGTTTGCGCGCGGCACGAAACGTATCGCCCAAAAGGTCGGGGAAGAAGGTCTTGAAACCGCCCTTGCCGCTGCGACCCACGATAAAGAAGAGCTAGTTAACGAAGCCTCAGATCTTATCTATCACTTGCTGGTATTGCTTGAAGATCAACACTTAAGCCTCAGTGACATCACAGCAAACTTGCTGGCAAGACATGAAAAGGCACTGCAGAGCAAAGCATAATCGGCTTACTGTTCCCAATGTCTCGCTATCGGTTTTACCGCTAAAAATGCCACTCACTTAAATCAAGTCAGTGGCATTTTTTATCGCGCGATAAACGTGGCTAACTCCTTTTACTTCTCCCAGTTGACCATAAACTCAGTGTGAGTTAGGCATGTCTTTCAGCTTAGTCACATGACAAAAAACAATCAAAATACTGTTGTAATGGTTGACAAGTACAATTCAAATCCCTATGGTAGCCTCCGTTACCGATGTTAAGTCCCGGCAGCAAAAAGACTTAAGGTGCGGTTGTTCCAGCGACTCATAAAATGAATGTCTTTTAAGTAAAAAGATTAAAGAGAACGCCACCTTTGATAATCGAATCTAATTTAATCGCGGTTATCCCTGTTTACTCAACACACGCTAAGGCAAGTTTTATGTGTTTCACAGCATTTTATACTCCCTATCTGTAGCCGCAATGGCATAGATAGGCACCTCGCCTGACCTTCCATTGTGGCCACATCCTTTCGGATCCGCTGAGCGCCACTGTCTCATTTGCTTAAATCATTTTGTGCTTGAATCGCATCAAAATCCTTTAAGACAGTTGCTTTAGGATCAAGTCTTTATCTCTTTTTCTTGCGACACGCTTTTGAGATCATGTTATGACACAGAATAAAATTTTCGGCAGTTTACTGCTTATCGCAGGCACCACAATCGGCGCGGGCATGTTGGCTTTGCCTATAGCATCGTCTGGACTCGGTTTTGGCACGTCATCCGCCATTATGCTCATCCTATGGGCGCTGATGGCCTACACGGCACTGCTAATGGTGGAGATCCACCAATTCGCCCCCAGCGATGCCAGCCTTAATCACTTAGCGCAACACTTATTGGGTCGTAAGGGCCAGTTGATCGCCAATAGCGCCTTGATGTTTTTACTGTACGCCCTCTGCGCCGCCTACATTGCTGGCGGCGGCGAGCAAGTGAACCAAAAACTGAGCACTTGGCTAGGACTAAATTTGCCAGCGCAGGCGGGTGCAATCCTATTCACCCTGCTGGTTGGCGCCATTGTGGGCATGGGAACCCACTGTGTGGATCTCATCAATCGCGGTTTATTTGCCCTTAAGCTATTGGCATTATTGCTTATGTTGGCATTGTTACTGCCGCAGGTTGAAAGCCCACATTTGCTCGAACTCCCGCTCAACCAAGGCCTAATTATCACGGCTATTCCGGTGATTTTTACCTCCTTTGGTTTTCACGGTTCGATTCCCTCAGTGGTGCGCTACTTGGGCGTTGAAGTCAAAGCCCTGCGCAGGATCATGTTGTTTGGCTCGGCTTTGCCATTAGTGATTTACCTTTTGTGGCAACTGGGCAGTCAAGGCGTATTGAACCAAAGTCAATTGCTCGAAAACCAGAGTTTATCAAGCTTTATCAATCAACTGGCAAGTGTGCTGCACAGTGAATACTTAAGTAGCGCTATAAGTCTATTTGCCGATCTCGCCCTTGCGACCTCGTTTTTAGGGGTGAGTTTAGGTTTGTTCGATTTTATGGCCTCAAGCTTAAGGCAAGAAGATAATGCAACAGGTCGAAGCTTAACCGCGGCTATCACCTTTTTACCGCCCTTAGGTTTTGCCCTCTTCTACCCTCAAGGTTTTATCACAGCGCTGGGTTACGCGGCGATTGCGCTGGTGATCCTCGCCATCTTTTTACCTGTGGCCATGGTGTGGACACAACGCCAGATGCGAGACGCTGCCAATATGCCGACGGGTTACCGCGTTGCGGGCGGAAAGTTAGCCTTAATGCTCGCCACACTTTGCGGAATTGTAGTGATCGCCGCCCAGATATTTAGCTAGCCGCAATTCACTCACCAAGAGTGAGTGAACTAAAAGTTAGCTAGCCCGAATAACAGATTAAGTACAAGAGCCTGTAAAACCTCAACTATTGACATCAGGCTCTTGTCTATTCAATGATCCTTTCACATTAGTCAGCTAAGCCCTTGAGTGTTAAACTGCCTCAGGTGCTCGTGCGCGATATAAAAGCTCCAATGCGATACCTCCGGAGCAACAGCTCCGAATCAAACGCTCCGAAGTAAAAATGCCGATGAAATATACACATTCGTGTATTTGTGCACTGCTAAGGCACGAGTTTGATCAAGGCTCAGTCAATAAAGGATAAATATCAAACCCAATGCCAATCCACAACAAGCCAAGCCGTGGCAATGCCTCTGATAGCAAGGCACTTCAGCACGAGGCAACGCAGATATCCGCTGGCCCTCGCAGTGGTGCTTTAGGTTCTGGAACGGATCCCCATATTGCTGCGCAAAATCGCCATAAATTCCCCCTAAAAAAAACCTTATTGGCGACCAGCTTAACGGGCATCTTGGCGGGCGTGGCGTTAACTGTTTGGATTGTGAATACCCAGGCTGAACAACTCATCATACGGGCGGCAAATTTTGCCCTCACAGGTATGGACAGCGAACTGATTGACATTGAATTAGGGCAAAGTCAGTTAGAACATTGGCGAATTACCTCTGCCAATCTGAGGGTACATGATAGCCATATCAGACTTAATGATTTGAATATTCAGCTAAAAATTGACTGGCCACAGAGTTTTGCCGAACTTAAACAGTTCAGCCAAGCCTCTTACCTCACTCAAAAAATCACCCAAATATCCACAGGTGATATTGAAGTCGAGTTAGGGCAATCACTGTTTTTACCCAATCGAAATGCCATCGATGAACAAGGCCCCGCATTGGCCTTAGATATCAAATCACTACCACTCATCGATATCGGAAAAACCAGTCTTATTCTCAAAGCCCAGCATCTCAACACCCAAAATGATTTACCCTCCTATCGTTTGGTGATGGACAAGTTGAGCCTCAACGGCGCGGGGGAAATCAACAGCGAGTTTAGCCATGCAGGCGAAAGCATCGCCACACTGAAAGCCACACTAGAAACCAACAAATGGCAACTCATGAGTCAAATCCAGCTCGCGCCGCTGCTTGCGAGCTTGCATCAAATCAGCCTAAGGCAAACGCAAGACAGTGTGCTGAGCCCGTTAACTGAGCTTGATAAAGAGTGGCAAGCGTTAGCAATTGATTTACAAGGCCAATTGGTATCCAACAGCAGTATTACAATAACCTCAGGCGAGCTTATCAGTGAGCATCAGTTAATCGAGCCAAAGCTGACCTTTAATCAGTTGGCAGCGCTGCAACTTGCACCTAAACCCGAGCTTGCGCCAAAACCTGAGCTCGCATTTAAGATTGCAGGGCATTTAGCAGAACTTGACCTAAAACTAGAGCCCTTTAGCTTAGCTGTGAGCCCCAATACCGCCCAGCAACAGCGATTGATGCAACTGCTCGATGAGACGCTGGCTAAACCTTCATCTCAGTCAGTATCTGAACCAGTATCTCAACCGATAGCTGAGCAAGTGCCTGATCCGCTAGCGAGTCAAATCGCTAAGCTGCTATCGGGGCTCAAAAGTACAGATGCACCAGTAGGGATCGCACTGACATTGCCTGAAGCCCTGCATTACCCGCTGACTCAAATTCCGCAAGATGTGCACTTAGCTAATCCCCTTGCGATTAAACTTCCTCGAGTGAAGCTTAAGACCTTAGGCAGTAAGCTAGATACCCAAGTCGATTTGGCCAATGTTGAAATCACAAAATCAATCGAAGCACTGTCCTTCAAAACAGATTGGCGCCTTAGTACGAGGCAAACAGGCTCAATGCAATTATCTGAATTGTGGGCAAATCCGCCGCAGGACTATAGCTGGAATAATAGTCAGTTAACGACAGCAGGCACATTTAACTTAGTTCAGACGCCAAGTTCAACCGATTGGCAATTTATCACTGCCGCTACCGAGTCGACTGAACTGACTCAATCAATAAAACAAAATACTGGCAACACGCTACAGTTCGCCGTGGGTGAGCTTAAACAGCTCACTGGTGATAAAAATGCGGCTAAACATGCAGAGTTTAGCCTTGGTAGTATCGCGATAAATGCCCTTGCGCCGCTGAACATAAGCTCGCAGCAAAGCACTCATACTCAGAGTTCTGGTATTCAAAAAGCCAGTCCAGCGCAAAGCTCAGTGCCCACATCTGATACCGCAAACAGGTTAACCCTTGCCATACCGCCTTTAACCTTAGCACTGGAGCAACTGTATTTTTCGCAGACCAAACAGACTTTAGTGACAGATGATGTAGTCACTGAGGCTAATGCGGATAAAAATGCGAGCACTAGCATCATAACGAAAACCGATATGAATGCGGGCAGTTTCTCGATTGCATTACAAAAAGCCATGTCATTCGAACTTAAACCCGATATCGAAGCGCTGTTCGACTCGCTGCTCGCTACCACTTGGCATAATCAACTCGCATGGCAAGCCAGTCAGCTAAATATCGAAAAACAGCTCAGCAGCAAAGGCCGCAGCCGCAAAGAAACCGTACTTAAGCTGGACAAGTTAACGCTGGCACAAAGCTTAGATTGGAAAAATAACACGCTCTTTGGTGATGAGCATTGGCAAGTGGGCACAGTTGAGCTGCAAAGCCAACACAAGTTGAACCTTGCCACCGCGAACAATCCCTTAGTGTTAACGGGCCAATGGGTAGTCAACACTAGCATGACCGAGGCGCTGGCCTTGCTCAATCAAACCCAACCCTTACCATCTGAGCTTAATGTCACAGGTAATAACCAATTACAGGCGCAGTTTAACCTAACGCAAAGGCGCGATCAGACCCAATTTGCCATGCAAATAACTCAATCGATGACAGAACTTGAAGGCTTTTATAAAGACATCATTTTTGAGGGGGGAAAACTGCAAGCGCAATGTGAGTTCACTTGGGGGCAATCTTATAAAAAAGAGTCTCATAACAAGCCGCAGGATAAAGGCTATTTTAGCAGCCTCAGTAAGCTCAATTGCCCGCAGACGCTGATGACCTTTAACTTATTTGATCCTGGCTTCCCACTGACTGATATTGAAGTGGAAGCCGATATCGTCCTTGGCAAAGATGCCGAGAAATTGCCCGACAATTGGATACAACAACTCACAGGCTTAAGTGACACCGATGTTTCCATGACCGCCAAAGGCAAAGTGCTCAGCGGACAGTTTCTGCTGCCAGAATTTAATCTTAAATTGCAGGATAAATCCCATGCCTATCTGTTACTGCAGGCCATGAGTCTAGAAGAGGTCCTGCGTATTCAACCGCAAATTGGCATCTATGCCGACGGCATATTCGATGGCGTGTTGCCCGTCGATTTAATCAACGGCAAAGTGTCGATCACTGGCGGGCAATTAGCCGCGCGCGCACCCGGCGGCCTCATCGCTATCTCGGGCAACCCCGCCGTTGAGCAGATGCGCCAATCCCAACCGTATCTAGACTTTGTCTTTTCGACGTTAGAACACTTACAATACAGCCAATTATCAAGCAGCTTTGATATGGACCAAGCCGGTGATGCTAAACTACTCGTCGAAGTGAAAGGCCGCGGTGAAGGGATTGAACGCCCTATCCACTTGAATTACTCCCACGAAGAGAACATGCTGCAATTATTTAGAAGTCTGCAAATTGGTAATGACTTGCAGGACAGAATCGAAAAATCAGTGAAGTAACAAGGAAACCTCAGTGAAGATAATTCAATTACAGCAAATTAGCATAGGTACCCGAAGCGCGCTTATCGCATTGGTAGCCCTAGCCTCATTGCAGGGCTGTACGCCCACAGTCAAAATAGAACCGCCAGATAAACCTATCGTTATCAATCTCAATGTGAAAATTGAACATGAGATACGGATCAAAGTAGATAAGGAATTAGACCAACTCCTGTCAGACGATAAGCTGTTCTAATTAAATAAGAATTGAGGAATCACCATGAAATCAATCCGACTAAAAACAAAGTTATTATTGCTATTAACCCTCAGCTTCTTAAGCCTAAGCGCCTTTGCTATGTCACTTCAAGAAGCTAAATCACAGGGCTATTTAGGCGAACAAGCCAACGGCTACTTAGGATTAGTGCAAGCCAATCCCGAAGCCAAAGCCGTGATGGACGACGTAAATAACAAACGTCGCGCCCACTACGAAACCATCGCCAAGAAGAACAAACTATCCCCAGCCGATGTTGCTAAACTCGCAGGCGAAAAAGCCATAGCCGCCACAGATAAAGGCAACTATGTGCAAGATGCCAAAGGCAAATGGATTAAAAAGTAGTCCACTTTCTAAGGCTCTAGCGCGTAAAAGCAAAACGAATAAATATAAACAAAACGCCTGCAATTGCAGGCGTTTTTATTGGTGGAGTTTGATTATGCACACTAATTCCTGTCACTCGCCGTCCTATTTCCTAGTAAAAAAACATACCTATAAGCTCGACCATCATGAACGATCACTTACGTGATTGTGCTTAATCACATCGACAAATCCATGCAGTGCATCGGATCGGGTAACCTCATTCAAACACAACATCCAATTTGAACTGAAAACGCCACACGTTGACAGTCCCTCTTGAAGCGCGTGTAATCTAAGTAACTAAATCAGTACGTAAAGCCTTAACATGTCTTTATGCTGGATGCTATTTTCAAAAATAGGTTCAGGATAGTTGAGTAGAAAATAGTCCTTTACCACTGACTCTACGCGAAAGCCGAAACGTTGATAATATGTCAGTTGATAGCCAAATGTACCTGTACCAAGCTCAACTCTTTTTATACCTTTCATCGGTAAATTTGCTAGAGTAAATTTCAATAATTCAGAGCCTATACCACGGCCTTGATGCTCTGGGTACACAGAAACATTGTAGATTTCAGCAAGAGTCGAATTCTGAGATTTAACGGCACAAACACCAAGTATTTGGCCTTTATCTGATGCAGTAAAACACCAAGAATCAGATAAATACGTTGCAATGTTAACTTCTGAAGGGTCTGCTTCGAGCAATAAGTCTATCGGAATTTCGCTACTTTTGACTTCGTTATATTCCATCTTTCCACCAAACAGATAACAGTTTATTACCCAGACTCCTCGTAAAAACCTAGCAAGAAATAGTTAGGTTTCGAACATTCCGAATAAATAATTTGAATAGGCCAGAAACTTAGCATCCATTCTGATGATTTTTCAATCACTTTATTATGTAAAAAAAGAGACTTTATATACGAGAAACTGGTTGGCACGGTATGTAAATTAACGGATACCCCAAAAATAGTATTATTAATACATTAACTTTGCCATGAACAACAAAGCGATATTCTTGCTCGATATTTTCCATTGAAAAAACGAAAATTTAAAACCATCATCAAATGCAAGCTCTCGCCATTTGAACCCCCAGACTACGCAAATGCTAAAAGGTGCGCCATGGTGATTGGCGAGACGACCGTCCGCCCCATGGACGGGGCGGTCGAGCATCCACGGAGGACTCGCTGCGAGTCGCCGAGTAAATGCCATGGCAAACCGATCTATGTGGATCAAGTGAGCTTATTATCAGTAAGGAATCAGTTCACTTTATGATGCTGGCAACCCATGGCGGAATATTGTGCTCACCAAACTGCTCTGCGTACTTCTTGGCCTCGTCACTCTCCTTCTATTTGATAGAAAAAGCTGAGCCGAGTTGAGAGTAATCAGACTCACAAATTATCATTGGGTAGCATTAAATAAAAAGGCGTTGAAAATCCACGTGACTAATCTTAGAAAAAAGGCTTTCTTAACAGAAAAGAGTACGAATAGCACACAAATGCCATGGAGATTTAAGCGAATTAGAGCCTAGTAGTGAGTATCAAAAACCAATAATGACTATTGATCTGCAAACACGCTATGCCGCAACCACGTGGCGCTGTGCACGTAGTGGGTGTAAGCGATTATGCATCACTTTGATGGTTTCAAACTGCACCATAGTTTTTGCACCCGACAAAACACATTCAGGTGACAATAACATCACTAGCGCGGACTGTAGGGTATTTTCAACCACGAGGGCGAGCACTCTTTGCTTTTGGCATTTAAGTTCAAAGACTTTACCTACATCGCTATAAACACAGACATCACTGGTATCAAAAAACCATGATTTAGGCATTTGCGGTGTCAGCATAAAATGGGCTGCGGTGGCATTGAGCGCAATTTGAACAATTGCAGCATCGGACAAAGACAGGGTTTTAGGTAATCTATCGAGTAAGCTCATATAGAATTTGGCGTGCGCAATATTAAACTCCATGCTTGATAAGGCATCTGGAATGAGTAATTTTGCTTTATAAGACGTCAGAAATTCTATCTCGGAACCTAACGATACGCCTAATACACCATACGAATCGTTATATTTCCATTGCCAATCTTTTTGCGGCATTAATAACATAACGGTGACCCAATATTTGAACACTGGGACATAATAGTAGATATTTTATCCAATATCAAAATAAAAAATAATAAAATACAAATTATTTAACAGTTACTTAGTCGATCTATTGTAAGATCTTAACAGCGATCTAGGGATCATTTTAGATCGCTGTTAAAGGATAAGATCTTATTTTAGATCGTTATATTAATCCTAAGATCATTATTTCAAGCGGTATGCATTCACTATTTCTTTAATTAACTTCGGACCTTGATAAATAAAACCTGAATAAATCTGAACCATAGTGGCGCCCGCATCGAATTTGGCTAAGGCATCTTCAGCGCTATTAATACCGCCCACACCTATGATCGGGATCTGCCCTTTCAAACAAATTGCCAATTGCTTAATCACTTTAGTAGACAGCTCAGTTAAAGGTTTGCCACTTAAGCCGCCGCTTTCATTGGCGTTGGCAAGACCGCTAACACCATCACGTGTTAAAGTGGTATTGGTCGCAATTGCGCCATCAAATTTGTTTTTAATCAAAGCTTGCGCGATATTTTCAATTTCTTCGATGGTTAAATCTGGAGCAATTTTAAGCGCGATGGGCACGTATTTTTTATGCTTTTCGGCCAGCTCAAGTTGCTTGGTTTTAATTGCGCTCAATAATTCATCTAATAGATCGCCATATTGTAGCGATCGTAATCCTGGGGTATTGGGTGATGAAATATTCACCGCAATATAAGCCGCATGGAGATAAACTTTATCCATGCAGATCAAATAATCGTCTTTACCTTGTTCTACTGGCGTGTCTTTATTTTTGCCAATATTGACGCCAACCATGATATTGGTCTTTTTAGCGATCAAATTTTTGACCAGATTATCGACACCCTTATTATTAAACCCCATGCGATTAATGATGCCTTTGGCAGGCTTTAATCTAAATAGACGGGGTAAATCGTTACCAGGCTGTGGTCTTGGGGTAACTGTACCCACTTCAATATGACCAAATCCCATCGCATGAAAGGCATCAATCGATTCGCCGTCCTTGTCCATACCGGCAGCGAGTCCCACTGGGTTAGGAAAGGTCAACCCCATAAAGCTGACAGGAGCGGGTGCAATCGTTTGTCCATATAGACATGTTAACGGGCTATTGGCGGTCACTTTTAAACTGCCTATAGCAAGATGGTGAGCTCGCTCAGGATCCATCTGAAACATGACTTTCTGTGCGATTTTATAAAACATGTACTTTCCTCGACCTAAAAAAAGCCCCGGCGATCGCCAGGGCTTCTGATTGTTATAATAAGTTTACTTTTGGCCTTCGCAATGAAGGATCAGAAGGTTAAGTTCACGTAGGGCGACAGAGAACTTAGCAAACTCATGGATTTGCGACGTTTTAAAGTCAGCTAGCATATGGAACCATCTTTCCAATAAGCCTTGATTTATCTCAATCCACTGAGAAATCACACTTTCGGCATCACAGGTTGCACTGCAGGTTCTTAAGACCACTGAACTCAATGCACGTTGTTGCCAATCTAACTCTTCCCTAAAGGCAGCACGAGCCAGTGCTTGCCAATGGTTCGCTACAGGTTGAGCGCTGATCTGTTCTAAGAACCAGTGCAGCTCAACGCGGGCGCCGAGTTTGAAGTAAGTTTCAGCCACTAATGCCACTGTCTTATCTTCTGTTTGCGCAATTTGGGCAATGTCTAAGGCAGAGAACAAGGTGCTCATGTTAGCCACAATCGTTGCAACAGCTTGTGGTACGTTTTCTTTGACCAAAGCATTGATCTCAGATTGGATACCTTTAGCTTCTTCTTCGACCAGATATAAATGAACATTATCTTTAATTTGTTCAAATACCGGTTTGAAGAAGGCAACGGTTTGTTCGATGCTCCAAGAGCGGTTACGGTGACGTAGGAACCAGCGGCTAGCACGACGCATATTGCGGCGTAACTGATGCAGCATTTCACCTTGAACCACAGCCGGAACTATGCCGTTTAAGTCAGTGATCGATTTAGTTAATTCAGCTAAACCAAATACTTCGCGAGCCATAGTGTAACAAATTGCCGCGTCGGCAACTGAGGCACCAGTCTCATCTTGCATACGTTGAACAAAATTCAAGCCCATGTCGTTGACGAGTTCATTGGCGAGTGAGGTCGCAATGATTTCGCCACGCAGTGGATGGGTTGCCATTTTGTCGCTGTATTTTTCCTGAAGTTTTTTCGGGAAATACGCGATAAGCAGTTGGCTTAACAGAGTATCTTCAGTGATTTCTGGCGTCACTAATTGCTCTTTCAGCACCATTTTCGCATAAGCAACCAATACTGATAGCTCTGGGCGCGTTAATGCACGACCACTGGCTAAACGTTCAGCTAGCTCATCGTCAGACGGTAAGAACTCTAACGCTCTGTCTAACTTGCCTTCTTTTTCCAGATACTGGATAAAGCGGATCTGCTCTTTTAACTGCTCAGCACCACGCACTTGGGTGACGGAGATAGTACGAGTTTGATCTTTACAGTCTTGTAGTACGATTTGGCCGACTTCTTCAGTCATTTCTTCCAGTAAACGGTTACGCTGCTTAAGCGTCAGTTCACCTTCAGTCACCATAGCGTTCAGCAAAATCTTGATGTTCACTTCGTTGTCGGAACAGTCCACACCACCAACGTTATCCACGAAGTCAGTGTTGATGCGACCGCCATTAGACGCATATTCAATACGACCTAACTGAGTACAACCTAAGTTACCGCCCTCGCCGACTATCTTAGCGCGCAGTTCGCCACCGTTGACACGTAGAGCATCGTTGGCACGATCGCCGACTTCAGCGTGGGTTTCACGTGAAGATTTCACATACGTACCGATACCGCCGTTCCAGATCAAATCCACTGGCATTTTCAACAGTTCTTTCATCAGCTCAGTTGGGGTCATAGAGGTTTTCTCTGTGGCCAACATTTGCTTCATCTCTGCCGATAATGGAATGGATTTAGATGAACGGAGGAAAATACCGCCACCTTTAGAAATCAACTTGCTGCTGTAGTCTTCCCAGCTTGAACGTGGCAGAGCGAATAAACGCGCCCGTTCATCATAACTTAATGCCGTATCCGGATTTGGATCGATAAAGATATGCATGTGGTTAAAGGCTGCAACCAGTTTAGTGTGCTTAGACAACAACATACCGTTACCGAATACGTCGCCCGCCATGTCACCTATACCTAAACAGGTAAAGTCTGTAGTTTGGCAATCAATACCGACTTCGCGGAAATGACGCTTAACCGATTCCCAGCCGCCTTTGGCCGTAATACCCATTTTCTTATGGTCATAACCGTTGCTGCCACCCGATGCGAATGCATCACCGAGCCAGAAGCGGTATTCGAGGGAAATCGAGTTCGCGATATCAGAGAATGTCGCTGTGCCTTTATCGGCTGCTACCACTAAATATGGGTCATCTTCATCGTGACGAACCACATCCAATGGATGGACGATTTCACCGTTCAAAATGTTATCGGTAATATCGAGCAAGGCACGGATAAAGATGCGGTAACATTCTTGACCTTCGGTGAAGAAAGCTTCACGGCCGCCTTCCGTTGGCAATTGTTTACAAACAAAGCCACCTTTAGCACCCACAGGCACAATCACAGTGTTTTTCACTTGCTGTGCTTTTACCAAACCCAATACTTCGGTACGGAAGTCTTCACGACGATCTGACCAACGCAGACCACCACGAGCCACTTTACCGTAACGTAAATGCACACCTTCAACCCGTGGCGAATAAACGAATATTTCGAATTTCGGCAGTGGACGTGGCATTTCAGGGATCAGTGAAGGCATGAATTTAAACGAGATATAACTCTTAGATTCGCCTTTGGCATCCAGTTGGTAGAAGTTGGTACGCAGAGTGGCGTTAATCAAGTCTAAATAACGACGAATAATACGGTCATCATCTAAGCTAGACACTTCGTCTAAACGTAAATTGATCTGCTCCAAAAACTTACCCAGAGTACGGGTTTTCAGTTTAGGGTTAAATTTACGGATGAACATCTTCACCAACAAATCAGCGATTTGTGGGTAACGACCGAAGGTTTCTTCAATATATGACTGACTGAAAGTCGCATCGATTTGACGCATGTATTTCGCATACGCGCGCAATACCGAGACTTCACGGCCCGTTAAACCTGACGCCAGAATAATGCGGTTGAAGCCGTCATCTTCTAACTTCTTTTGCCACACTTGTGACAGTGCAGTTTGGAATCTGTCTTGGCTATCAGCGATGTTATCTGTGTTGACGACTTTAACTGTCATCAAGAAGTCTAAGATCCAGAAGGTAGAACCGTCTGAAGTAGTGACTTCATATGGACGCTCGTTGATCACGCGCAGACCAAAGTTTTCGAGCATTGGCAGCACGTCAGAAAGATGAATAGGCTCATCTTTATGGAATAGCTTTAAACGCACTTTATTGTCGTTCAGCGCCGCTTCCTGCGGTTGATAGAACAACATGCCGAGCTTGTGTTCGTCATCCAGTGCTTCGAGCTGTTGCATGTCGACGACGGCAGAACTTGGCAATACGTCTTCTTTATAGCTTTGCTCAAACGCATTGAAATAACGCTTAGTCAGATGAGTGCCAGCTTCTTCGCCGAGTGCACTGTTAAGCGCAGTGCTTAACTTATCTTCCCACGAACGTGCCGCTTCTATTAAGTTGTTCTCTATGGCAGCCACATCTACATCCATATTATTGTTATCAACTTTGACTATGTAGTGAGTGCGGGCTAGCGTCGACTCGGAGAAATAAGTCGTAAACTCTACATCTTCTTTGCTGTTAAAGTGCTGGGCCAGAATACGTTGAGTATCTTGGCGGAGTTTAGTGTTGTAACGATCCTTAGAAACGTACACTAAACAGGATAAGAAACGGCCAAAGCCATCTTTGCGTACAAAGAGTTTCAGCTTGTCTCTGTCTTGCATTTCTAACACGCCATGGGCCATGTGCGATAAATCATCAACATTGGCTTGAATTAGCTCGTCACGAGGTAAATTCTCAAGGATGTTTAGCAGGGCTTTATAGTCGTGTGAACGTGGGGTCAAGCCTGAACGATCTAACACACGCTGCACTTTTTCATTCAGCAGTGGGATCTCACGTGGGCTACGGTTATAAAGGTTTGACGCATATAAACCGATAAATCTATCTTCGCCAATCACATTGCCTTTCTTATCGAAACGCTTAATACCGATATAATCGACATAAGCTGGACGATGTACACGGCTCTTAGCACTGCTCTTAGTGAGGATCAGTAAGCTGTGATCTAAGGCTTCTTTGCGGGCACTATCGGAGAAGCTAGATAACAACAAACCTTGCTCAGGTTGTGCTTTAGTGTGCTTGTTCATCAAACCTAAACTAGAGGCGATATTAGGCACTAACTCAACGTCACCTTCGACACGTTTCAAATCGTATTGACGGTAACCTAATAGCGTAAAGTGATGATTATTCAAGTAAGTCAGGAAGTTAATCGCTTCTTCTAACTCTTGCTTATCGCCCGGGAACGGACGTTTTGGCAATTCCTTAATCATCTCAGCCAACTTGGCAGACATGACTTCCCAGTCGTTGACTGATGAAGCGACATCGGCAAGCACAGACTGAATTTCGCGCTCTAATGCTTTGATATCGACCGTGCTGCTTTGACGGTCAATTTCAATCAAAAATACGGCGACATGCTCAGTGCTTTCAGGGCTTTTATTAAGATAAGTAACATTCGTCACACCACTTTCTGAACGCTCAATCGCCAGTGGAGTGTGCAACATCATGTGAGCAGTAATACCCATACGATTCAATGCCATACCAACTGAATCGACCAAGAATGGCATGTCAGGTTGGATAACTTCAATGATCGAGTGAGTAGATTGCCAGCCGTGTTTGGCTTGGCTAGGATTGAACACTCTCAGATGAGTGTTACCTTTTGGTGTTTTGTTCAGGGCGTTCCATAAACTGAGAACCGCACCGTATAAATCACTGTCATTACGCGCATTGAGATCGTCTTTCGACATGTGGGCATAAAGGCAGGTGGCGAACTGTTCAACTTGCTTGGCTTGTGAATTAGGGACTTTAGCGTGAATTAAACTGACTACATTTTCAAGTAGTACTGAAGGCATTGCATCTTTCAAGGCCATGTTGCTGTTTCCTTAAGCGTCTATGGCAGCGCTTTTTTCATTATTTGGATGCTTCGGCTTAACAATCGCAGATAAATTAATGTGATCTAGATCGTCGCGCGAAGTTTATTACTAAAACCGCTGTATTTCGAGGAAAATTTTAGTGGTACATCCTCTTGAAATCCAGTATTGGCGTAAACAAGGAATGACAAATGACCAAACAATCGATAAAGCAGACTAAGTATTCAAAAGTAAATGGGGAGCTTAGCTCCCCATTTGTAGACTCTACTTAGGTTGGCGCCAGAAAATGGCGGCCAATGCAGGTAGGATAATTATGGCACCGAGCATATTTACCACAAACATGAATGTTAACAATATTCCCATGTCCATTTGGAATTTAAGTGCTGAGAAGAACCAAGTACTCACACCAATCGCCAATGTCAGACCCGTAAAGATCACCGCACTACCCCGTTCGACCAACGCCTCATAGTAAGCCTGTTGCACTGGCATACCATTTGATAGCTTAGACGACATAGTCGAGAGGATATAAATACCGTAATCCACACCAATACCAACCCCCAGTGCAATAACAGGTAAGGTACTGACAGCTAAGCCAATATCAAGCAGAGTCATCAAGGCTTGTGCCAGTGTCGACACGACATATAACGGAATAATGACCGCCACAGTGGCTTTAAAAGATTTAAAACTGATTAAGCAGAGTACAAACACGGCACCATAGACGTATATCATCATAGGTAACTGTGCCTCAGCCACCGCTTCGTTAGTCGCTGCCATTACACCCACAGGACCCGACGCCAGTTTAAACTGCAACTTCTCGTTGTCCATTTTCGCGGCGACGGCTTTGACCTTAGCGACCACAGTTTCTATGGTTTCGGCCTTGTGATCTTTCATAAACAGATACACAGGCATGACAGAACAATCGCCATTTAATAAACCTGAAGTTGTGGGAATTTGGCCAATGGCCTGTACTAAGCTCGCCGTTGTACGCGGCAACACTTCCCATCTTGGATTACCTTCGTTGAAGCCTGCATTCACTTTTTTAGCGACAGACGCCAGGCTCACAGTCGACTCCACCCCAGGGGTATTGCGTACTAACCATTCAAACTGATCAATTTGAGTGAGCACATCGTGGTAAGTACAGGCTTCAGGTGCTGCCTCAACAATCACAGTCATCACATCTGTGGTGATAGAAAAATGATCGGTGATGAAGAAGGTATCGAGGTTATAACGCGAATCTTGATGTAACGCTGGCGCGCCGCCCTGTAGATCACCAATCTTCATCTGATTGGCTTGTTGCAGACCCACAAAATACAACACCACAGTGGCAATAATGACTACCACAGCATATTTAGGCGTCGCAAAACGCGCCATGAAGCGCCAAATAGCCTCAGTTCGCACTTCTTCAGCGGTCGGTTCTGCGTGTTTATTGACTTTGATTTCATTAAAAGAAATCACCAAAGGCAACAGGATAAGGTTAGTGAAAATGATCACGCCAACACCGAGCGAGGCGGAAATCGCCAGTTCGCGAATAATCCCAATATCGATAAATAACAGGGTAACAAAACCAACAGTATCAGACAGTAATGCCACACCACCCGGCACTAATAAACTACGAAATGCCGACGCCGAAGCCGCTTTTGTCGTTTGCCCGTCGAGCACTCGGCGCCGTACAGCGTTGATGATCTGCACCCCGTGGCTCACACCGATGGCGAAGACTAAAAACGGTACCAGAATCGACATAGGATCGAGACCGAAACCTATCACAGTCAATAAACCAAGCTGCCAGACCACAGCCGTTAAACTGCAGACCAGTGGCAGCATGGTCAAGATGATGGATTTAGAAAAGAGGTAAACCATGATGGCAGTGACCAAAATCGCGATCACGAAGAACAGCAACACGCCCTTAGCGCCATCAGCCACATCCCCGGCCATTTTGGCGAAACCTATGATGTGAATTTTAACCTTATCGGTTTCGAACTTGCCCCTAAGCTCTTTTTCTAATTGTGCAGCAAAAGCAATGGTATCAAGCGGTTTACCCGTCTGTGGATCAAAATCCATTAATTGAGCCGACACCATAGCCGCACTGTAATCGTTAGCAATCAATCGGCCGACAATCCCTGCTTTTTCAATATTATCGCGAACCGTTTCTAACCCAGACACTGAAGTTGAAAAATCCGCTGGAATAACTGGCCCGCCAGCAAAACCATCCTCAACGACTTCCGTAAAACGAGTGGAAGGCGAAAAAATTGATTTCACCTGCGCACGGTCAACCCCTGGAATAAAAAACAGCTGATCATGCACGTTTTTTAAGGTATCAAAATAGTTAGCATTAAAAATATTACCGCTGGTATCCTCAACCGCCACCATGATGCTGTTGGCACCACCAAAATCTTTTTGGTGTTTCAGGTAGGTCTGCATATAACTGTGCTGCAGTGGAATATTTTTAATAAAAGCCGCATCCATTTTGAGTTGACTGGCCTGATAGCCAAAAAACAACGTCAAAAACACAAAAATGCCGACGACCCATGCGCGATTGCGAAACAAAAATGACTCAAATCCGTTGACCAGTTTTTCTAACATCTTCTCGGCCCTATTATTTATTGTAGTTTTAAAATTTTATGGCTTAAGAATAAACAGCCCTTGGCTGCCAGATAACCACATATTCCCTTGATTATCCTTCGCAATAGACACTAAGTTTTCCCCTTGGCGACGAGTCACGATGCTGCTAGTGTCGTCCTCATTTAGCTTGATCACTATCCCCGCATTACCCACTAAATATAGCGCGTCGTCAGAAACAACCATGGCACCGTTGATTGAGGATTGCACAGGCAGTTCTATTTGATTCCATTGGCTTAAACTCACATCAGCTTTGAATATATGACCGCGAAGGCCCATCACATACACAGCATTTTTCGTTTCTACGGCGTTAAACATAGAACCATCGTAATCAAAATTGGTACGCGTAAATGTTTTACCTTGATCGCCAGAAACAGCAACTAAGCCCAGCTCGCCAACCAATAATAAACGTCCATCGGTTAAGGTTAAAATACGATTAAAGTGCGGCAATAATGAAGCGCGCGCACTCAAATAGGCCAATTGATCGCTGCCTTTTAACTCCGCCAAATAAGCCACATCTTCTTCAGCTAAAAGCTCCTCATGGAACTCCTCGCGCCACTGGGCACCGCCATCGTTGGTGCGATAAAACAAACCGTAAGCGCCAATGGCAATACCATTGTTTTCGTCTAAAAACACCACATCGAGGAAAGGCTTTTCAATCTCTGGCGAATGCATTTGTAACTGCCAAGTTTGACCGCCATCCTGAGTCTGTAAAATGGTTGCATCATGACCTACAGCCCAACCGCGTTTTTCATTGAGAAAAAAGACTTTGGTCAGCTGTGAACTCACGGGCGTTGCCACTTGATGCCAACTGCCGTCATACACCAGAGCATGGCCACGTTCACCCACAGCCACTAAACCTGCGCCTACGTTGGCAATATCTAAAATCAAAGATGAAGCAGCAAGAGGTTGAACTTGAGAAAAAATCGGATCAGAGGGCGTTGCAGATAACGTAAAAGGAAAAAAAGCGCCACCGAAACTTAATACAGCGACACACTGAAGGATGCGAAACGACATACAAACTTCCTTAACTAATGAGGGGCGCTAAGCGCCCCTTTGTACGTGGCCTATTAACGGATACCTTCACGACGCAATGCATCGGGGGTAAAGTTAGCTTCAGTCAGTTTGGCATCGAAGTTATACATGCCACTTTGGTTGTCTAAGCCCATGGCGAGATAACGACGGGATTGCAAATCATGGAAGACTTCTAAAGTATCCCACTGTGCAGGTACTTCGTAATAATTCAAGCCATGTGCAACGGCCACACGATACAACTGATCACGGTTGTCGTAGAGATCGGCGATTGACACTTGCCATGAATCTTCATCAAGGTACATATCGCGCACTTTATAAATGTGGCGCATACCATCTTTCAGCGTCGCCCTCACTTGCCATACGCGGTGTTTTTCCCAACGAACGTATTCAGGATTCACATGACCAGGTTTCAATATTTGGTCATATTTCAGCTTATCCGAATGCAGTTTGTAATCGTTGTACGGGATATAAATTTCTTTTTTGCCAACTAGTTCCCAATTGTAACGCACAGGAGAGCCGTTAAACATATCGAAATCATCTGTCGTACGCAGACCATCTGACACTGTACCCGGTGTATCAAAAGCCACGTTCGGCGCTTTACGTACTCGACGTTGACCTGTGTTATAGGTCCAAGCTTGGCGGGGAAGCGCCTCTTGATCCATGGTTTCTTTAACCAATAAGGCTGTACCAGCTAAACGTGCAGGCTGAGTCACCACTTGCTTAAAGTAGAACAGCGTATTGCTGGCTTTAAGCTGATCTAAGGTAATTTCTGGACGAGAATATTCGAAGCGAATTTCCTCAGCCGTTTCGACTAAGCTATAGCTACCATCGGCTGTCGGTGCAGCTTGGCTACGGGAAGTTTCGATATCGATACCACGAAAACGCAAAATGTGGTTCCAAATTGCTTCTAAACCATTTGCAGGGATCGGGAATGGAATACCAATAGCCGCGCCAGAAATACCATTGCCCTGTGCAATCAGTTCAGCACGAGTCGCGTTAACTTTAGTCGCATCGTAAACGAACTGTGGTACAGAGGCGCTACGGCGAGTCTTGTACACATTCATCTTGTAGGTATCAGGATAAAGTTCGAACAACTTCATCTGACCCGGCGTTAAAAAATCTTTATATTGCGCTTTGTTAGCATTGGTAATAGTAAATTCAATCTTATCCTCAGGGAAAGGATCTGGGTGATGCATCCCTTTGGTATAACCCGCCACAGGCTGAGTGATACCACCATCCCACGCAGGAATAGAACCATCAGCATTACCTGCTTTTTCAGCACCTAAAGGGGTAAGTTCATTGCCAAGTTTTGCCGCATCAGCTTCTGATATCTTAGCCATAGCGACTGGCGCTGCGAACGCCAGCATGACTGCACTCGCCAATATCGTCAGTTTCTTCATTGTTTGAGTCCTTTTAGATCGAATACTTGATATTGAATGAAACATAATCACGATCTGCCATCGCATTCGTCGTACCGACACCGCCAAAGAAATTGTTATAGGAGATATCTGCACCCCAACGGTTTTGATAGTCGAAGTTAACGCCTAGCGCGACAGACTTACGTCCTTCCGTGAACAGGAACATAGGATCAGGTGTAATACCATCAACGTCATGGGAGAAAATCACCCGTGGAGACATATTGACCCCAGCAAATACGTTGTTGAAATCCGCCTTTCCAACTAAACGATATCCCCAAGCAAAGTCGGTTGGGAACGGGTTAGTTTCAGGACCATTGTGCAAGGCTTGAATGATGCCGGGCATATCTGGGTTGCCGCCAGAACGTGACGTACCAGGACCATTGAGACGTAGCTCATCAAAACCTGGCATATCATGGATCCACACGCCACCCACTTCGGCCAACATAGTCAAGTTATCTAAACCTAACGTTGGACCAAATAAATGGGTGAAAGTCATCTGCGCCTGAGTGGTATCAAGACGGATAAAGCCATCCACGGTTTCACCCGGCTTAACATCTTTAATCTGTGAAATACCATCGAGATCTGGACGAAGACCAGCGTTAGCTAACTGCTGTGGCATACCGGCAAACAATAATTCTACGTCATCGATTTGCAGTGGTTCATCCTGACGATGGGCAATTTCAGCCGCGACAGAGGTATCACCAACCAAGGTATTGAAACTGAAACCGTAAAGCTTGATATCTTCTGGATAAACGATTTGCGCCTTAGAGAAACTCTTCAAATTGAGCAACAATTCACGATCAATGTTACCCGAGTTTTGACCTATGGTCGCCAGATCAGACAAAAGTGCACCCGTGCTAAAATCGGCGGCTGTACCACTGATAAGAGGACGACGGCTATGGTAATTCATGAAATAAAAACCAAATTCGGTTTCACCCAGTGAAGGCGCGTAATAACCCAGCTTAATACCATATTGGCCATCATTGCTTGGCTCTGCCTCATCCTGCACTAGCGTCACTTTTGTTGGGTAAGCTAAGGCCATAGAAACCAATTGCTGTGTCGGAATAGATTGGCCGCTGGCAATCATGCCCGCTAAACGCTCGTATTCTTGCATCACAAAGTCTAAATTGATGTCAGGGTTAGCATTAAACCCAAGCTGAGCGTTTTGAGCGTAACCACCGAAACCCGCAAAATCGTTAGTCGCAAAAATAGAACCCGGTGTTGGTACCCAAATAGGTTGCCAATCATATTGATAGAATGCTTCTACCGTTAATGAATCCGTCAAACCAAGGGAAGCCCACACCATACCTTGAGGTCTGAACGCTTCTTTTAGTTCAGCGCCTGGCGCATTAAGTATGTTCAAGTCAACGGCGTTGATTTCACTGATCCCATGGGCAATCAGTGTACTTTCACCCCATGACACCACTTGATTACCTACACGAATAGATAATGGATTAGCGCCATCGTTGAGGTCAAAGTTGCCATACACAAACGCATCGAGTAAGCGAATATCTTTACATTGAACTTCTGAAGCACGGTTATCTTCGCAAGGGTCAAACTCTTTGCCCGTTATCGGATCATTAAAATCATAATTACCGTCATTGAGTTTACGATCATAGAAATACATACCACGAGCGAATAAACCGTAGTTTTTGTATTTCAATGACAATTCATGCAAACCTTTAACGATTTCGGACGTAGTATCGCCTTGAGAATAAAGTAAATTACTTAAGTCATTGTTACTGGAATACGATCCGGGCTGGGCCCAAATCTCAGCAGAAGTGTATTTAGTATTGCCAAATGCGCTGTAATTAGACCAATCGAATTGGGGTTGATTAACCTTACCAATTTGACCTTCCCAATCGCGCTCCCCTACACGCCAGCTCGCACCAGCAGTCCAAGTTGAGTCAAATGTGCCCTCAACCTCTCCCCAATTAAAAGATACTGCATTAACGCTTGGGATCATTAACAAACTCAATGCCGACGCCACCCCCAAAGCAAGCGCCGATTTGTTAAAACTATTTTTAACAATTTTCATTTTAGCTCTCCGTACCCTGCTGGATTCTTTGTTTTAGGAATTACAACCAACATCTTGTTAGCTCACAGGTAACATCATTGTTACAGCAATTAATCCCCTTGAGCAAGGCGCAGTTAGAGAAAATTTTCTAAAGAATTAAGCATGTAGGTACATTTGTACCGATAACTAAAAAGGAGAGATTTAAATTAGCGAAAAGCGGAATAGGAATGAAACATAAAAACACATTAAAAAATCATATAATTCATTAACATATTTAAAAATAAAATATCACAAAGCGAGCTTAGTAATCAGCCGACCGTTTAAAGTAATTGCTCTAAGCAAAGATAAACAAATTAAGACTAAACTCGATTTAATGAAACAAATTGTCCCTTGTCATCTAAAACCAATTTGAAATAGCCTTGAATGCCATTTTCGGTTAAAAAACGCCTAAAATGACGGCCATTAATCCACAAAATCCGCCCTTGAGTTTCACGAACCTCGACTTTATCGGCAAGCCCTTGATAATAAGGTAAGAAATCTCGATAGCTGATCGATAGTTTGAAATACAGTTCCATAATATCAGGACAGCACAGACTGCTGCCCTCCTCCAACAAACTGCTATTTTGCCAATGCTTTAGAGACTTTTTCGTACATATCCTTAGATAAGTCAGGCAAAGCCAAAAGTTGCCCTAAACAGGCTTTTATCAAAGTTTGGCGGCCTAAGTCGAATTTATGATACTGGATCAATGGCGTCACCATACGGGCCGCAACCTGCGGATTGAGCTTATTAAGGGTCATTAAGCATTCGGTTAAGAAAGCATAACCCTTACCGTCTCTACGGTGGAATTGATAAATATTACCGGCAGCAAAACTGCCCACTAAAGCACGCACTCGGTTTGGATTGCTCATACTAAAACACTTGTGTTGCTGCAACTGACGCAAACACTCAATCACATCATCTGCATCACGGGTCGCTTGCAACATAAACCATTTATCCATCACTAATGGCGTATCCTGCCAACGTAGCTCAAATGTCGTCATCAGTTCATCACGACAAGGTAAATTCCCAACATTGGCTGCCGTCAACGCACCAAGAGAATCCGTCATATTACTGGCGTTATCGAACTGAGAAATCACTAACCCCTCGGCCTCATCCGACACCCGAGCTAACCAAGTTAAACACTGATTTTTAAGGGCTCTTGCCTGCGTACTCTCTACTGCGACTAAAGAACGATATAGCGCAATCAATTCATCTTCACTATGTGAAGCGAGCTCTATTAGTACAAATTCACGTGCTAAAGCTAACGCATCTAGATCAACATTCTCTGTTTGCTCAATCAAAGCCGAAGCCGTAGGTATCGCTAATATTTCGGCGATCAATGCCGGATCAAGCTCAGTATCTAACAACACACCTTTAAAACTATCGCGCACACGGGGATCGAGAGCCATAGCTTGTTGCTGTTGTAAACTCGCCACATTTTGCCAAATAGCTTGACTCACTAGGGTCACAGAGGCTTCCCAACGCGCCACTTCGCTGCTAGCAAAACGCATCAAGTGAACGAGTTGATCCACATTGAATCGATATTGTAATTTGACGGGAGCGGAAAAGTTTTGCAGTAACGAAGCGACGGGTTTATGAGTGAATCCATCAAAGCTAAACACTTGTTCAGTTTGAGTAAAATCGAGAATCTCATTCACTAAAGAATGGCCCTTCGCATCTAAGAGCTCTAAGCTAAACGGAATATGCAGCGGTGATGCACAGTTCACTAGACTTTGTTTAAGGGTCAATTGATAAACGCCCGTTTGCGCATCAAAACTGTCCATCGCAGTCACAATCGGCGTACCGGCTTGGCTATACCATAAACGGAATTGGGTTAAATCCACTCCGCTGGCATCTTCCATTGCCGCCACAAAATCATCACAGGTGACAGCTTGGCCGTCGTGGCGTTTAAAATACAGTTTCATTCCCGCCTGAAACTTTTCTTCGCCGAGCAAAGTGTGCATCATGCGGATGACTTCAGCGCCCTTGTTATACACAGTCACAGTGTAGAAATTATTCATCTCAATGACAGATTCTGGACGAATAGGATGGGACATAGGGCCAGAATCTTCTGCAAATTGCTGATTCTTGATCACTTTAATTGCGTGAATTCGATTCACAGCACGAGAGCCTAAATCTGAGCTAAATTCTTGATCGCGAAAAACCGTTAAGCCTTCTTTCAAACTTAACTGGAACCAATCGCGGCACGTTACGCGGTTTCCTGTCCAATTATGGAAATACTCATGGCCTACAACCGATTCAATGCCGTGATAATCCTCGTCGGTGGCCGTTAAGGTATCTGCGAGCACATATTTAGTGTTAAAGATATTTAAGCCTTTGTTTTCCATCGCTCCCATATTGAAAAAGTCGACGGCCACTATCATGTAAATATCTAAATCATACTCAAGATCAAAACGGCTCTCATCCCATGCCATGGATTTCTTAAGTGATGCCATCGCATGGTGTGCTTTATGTAAATTACCTTTATCAACGAACACTTGCAGGATCACTTTACGGCGACTGCGAGTAATGAACTCATCTTGCAATAGATCAAAATCGCCAGCGACTAAGGCAAATAAATACGCTGGTTTTGGAAATGGATCTTGCCAGCAAACATAATGGCGTCCGCCATCTAACTCACCTTGATCAATCAAATTACCGTTACTCAGTAAAAACGGGAATGCGGCGCTATCGGCTTCGATACGAACTGTGTATTTAGCTAATACATCAGGGCGATCAAGGAAATAAGTGATACGTCGAAAGCCCTCTGCCTCGCATTGCGTGCAGTAGGCACCATCGGACATATAGAGCCCTTCAAGGCTCGAATTAGCTTCAGGATCGAGCTTAGTGATAATGTTCAGCTCAAACTCATCAAGCTCAGTTTCTAAAACTAATTGACCTGCACTAACATGGTAAGGCACAGCATCACCATTGACTGTCAGCGAAAAAATGGTCAAATCTTCGCCATCCAACACTAAGGCTTGTGCATGTTTTGAAGTGCGTTTTATACGACTGATCGCCTGCACTTGGGTTTCATTGCCTGCCAAATTAAAAGCTAAATCGATAGTCTCTATCGTAAAAAGTGGCGCTTGATAATCTTTTAAGTATTTTGCTTGAGCTTGTGTCATTTCGATCCCTTTAACGCTGATCTAAATAAGAAAAAACGCGCCATAAGCGCGTTTTGATATCGGATAAATCGACTCGACTAGTGCCTACTTAGCACTAGTTTTAGCCATTTTTTGCACATCAGCCATATCTAAGGTGATATAAGCGGTTTCGTCTAAAAATGCATCTGGCAATTCAGCGTCGTCTTTAATGTCTTCCATTGATTTAACCGGTGCTAAACCATTGGCGACTCGACGCTCGTTTGTTCTGTCGAGGACTTTTTTCTCATCGGCTTCGCGGGAAGCAATACGCTCACTTTCAACCAGAGACACAGTTTTCTCTTTGTGATGCTTTTTAAAGTCGGCAATATCTTGATTGATATAGGCAAACTCTACGCTGTTTTTTATACGGTTAAGGTGCTTAGATTCAAGGCTAGTCACTAACTCAGGCGTAACATCATTAAGCGTGCCATATTGCGCCATAGGCACTTTATCCCAAGGTAAAGCATTTTTCTCTTCAGCTTCACCGTACTCGCCCGGCTCCAACGCACTTGGGTAAGCAATGTTGGGGGTCACACCTTTAATCTGTGTACTACCACCATTAATACGGTAGAACTTTTGAATCGTATACTGCACATGGCCAATTGGCTTCTCATACATGTCGTAGATACGGCCTAGGCTCTTATGCTGCTGTACTGTGCCTTTCCCAAAACTCGACTCACCGACGATCAATGCACGGTCATAATCTTGCAATGCGGCAGCAAAAATTTCAGAGGCTGAAGCACTGTAACGGTCAACCATCACAGTCAATGGTCCTGCATAACTGGTTTTACCGTCGTTATCACGATGCGCAGACACTCGTCCATCGGCATCACGAATTTGCACTACAGGGCCCATATCGATAAAGAGTCCCGTCAGCAGCACGGCTTCCGTTAATGCACCCCCACCGTTACCTCTAAGGTCGATGACTATGCCTTCTACTTTGGCGTCGTTTAACTTCACTAGCTCTTTTTCAACGTCCTGCGACAAATTCATATAGAAACCAGGAATTTGGATCACACCGACTTTGCGATTTGCATACTCGCCGTCTTTAGGTTCAATCACCTTAGAGGTTGCCGCTCTGTCTTCAAGGCGAATTTTATCGCGAACTAAGGTAACATCGAATGGCTTCGCATTCGAACCGCCTTTCTTCGGTAAAATTTGCAGTACAACTTTACTGCCCTTAGGACCTTTAATCAGGTCGACCACGTCGTCTAAACGCCAGCCAATCACATCAACAATCTCGCCGCCTTCTTGACCGACACCGACAATCTTGTCTTCCGGCGACAGTTTTTCACTGCCCGCAGCAGGACCGCCAGTAATTAAACTTTTAATGACAGTGTAATCGTCTTCGAGTTGCAGTTGAGCACCAATACCTTCAAGGCTCAAGTTCATTTCCATTTGGAAACGTTCAGCATTGCGTGGTGAAAGGTAACTTGTATGTGGCTCAATGCTACGGGAGAAGGCATTCATCACGCCTTGGAACACGTCTTCACTGTTAGTTTGAATCAACCGTTTAATAGCATTGTTGTAACGCTTTTGGAGGATATCAACAATCTCAGGCCATTTCTTACCTGTGAGTTTAAGATTTAGTGCATCGTATTTAACACGTTGACGCCATAACTCATTAATTTCTGTCTGGTCTTTTGGCCATGCGGCCTCATCGCGGTCGTACTCATAGGCATCACCGGGCGCAGAAAAATCCATCTCTTTATCTAATAGAGATAAAGCATAGACAAAGCCTTCATAGCGGCGCTTTTGGACGATATCAAACATTTTATAGGCAGGCTCAAGTTCACCAGAACTGAGCATGTCATCGAATTGGGTAGCATAAGGTTTAAAACTATCGACATCCGCTTGGGTTAACACATTGCGGCGATAGTCCAACTGCTGTAGATAACGATCAAAAATTTGCGCAGAAAAGGCGTCATCAAGATTGAATCTATGATAGTGCGAACGAGTGTATAAGTCCGTTACCCTTTTGCTCGCAACCTTATGTTGCGCTTCCTGCTTGAGAGTGGGTAACTCGCTGATTTGAATCGTGGGTGGTACGGCCCAAGCCGAGAATCCGACAAAAACAGTGGCGATCGAGGTAGCCAAAGTGAGTTTTCGCATCAACAAGTTACTCCGTTTTAATAAATGATTACAGCAGGATATGTTCTGCTCTAACTTTAATCGTTAGGCCACTATCAAGCTGAACATGAATATCTTCCTTGTTAATGTCAGTAATCACACCGGCTACGGGTGTCATACCTAATTTAACATTGACGCGTTGTTTTTTCGTTAAATCAGTCAATTGTGCTTGAACATAATTGACGACTGGCGCTGCAGCTTTTGGTGCAGGCTTAGCAGGACGCTCAGTTTTAGGACGCTGAGGAACGGCCACCTTTTTAGGTGCTTTCTTCGCCGCGGGCTTAGGTGCAAGTGCTGCACGTTTCGCTTTGGCCTTATCCTGACTCTCTTTCAACATGGCTTGAGCATGATCAATGTGCTCTTGCTCTAACTCGCCGCAAGGTTCGCCATCCAGGTTTACGCGTTGTGCGCCTGCTTTAACGCACTTTAAATAGCGCCAACTGCTGGTGTAACGTCTCAAGGCAACTCTGAGCTGAGTTTTACTGACTTTAGAATCATCAGCCAACCTTTCAGCCAAATCTTGAAACAATCCGATTTTTAATGGCTTAGTTTCACCTTCAGCAATAAAGCACAAAGGAAATGTTTCATACAAATACGCCAAAATTGCATTGGTGTCGGTCAACTTTTCTGTTGATTCCATCATTACTTCCACAGTCAAAAAGGGACATCGATTCGAGGTGATATATATCAGCTTCTTACATGTCGTTTATCTTCGTTAAACTCAATATTGAGTCAACGTACAAATTAGCATCCTAGCCGCGTTTACTAAAGTTAAAAAATATACCTTAACAAATTTTGACAGCTCAAAACACTAAGCTTATTCATTGCATGCCAATCAAACCAGCTTAATGCGTGCAGGCGCATATTATAAGGCGCACGCCACCGATTGCGACTATGAATTATGCGTTATTGTACGCAAATTAATCAAATAGGCAGTTTTCAAAACTTTTAACCAGTAATTCCAGCCCCTTTTGGTCTTCTTCATCGAAACGATCGAAGATAGGACTGTCAATATCGAGCACGGCAACCACGTTACCTTGCGCACGAACTGGCACAACGATTTCAGAATTACTGGCAGAATCACAGGCAATATGACCATCAAATTGATGGACATCAGCCACTCGCTGAGTTTGATTAGTGAATGCTGCAGTACCACACACACCTTTTCCTAACGGAATGCGTGTACAAGCCACTTTACCTTGAAACGGGCCTAATACTAGTTGTTCGCCACGCATAACGTAGAATCCCACCCAGTTCAGCTCAGTTAAATTATCATTGAGCAAGGCTGAAAAATTCGCCATCGCCGCAACAAGGTCGTCTTCCCCTTCCAACAAGGCCAAGGCTTGACGGTTAAGTGACTCATAAAATTTCGATTTCATTACATTTCCTAACAATTTTATTCTGCTGCTTCGGTCTTTTTAGCCGCTTTTTTCGCTGCAGGCGGATTCGTTGGCGTACTATTAACCTGAACGGCGCCTTTAAGCAAGTTCGTCAGCTCATCTTTATTGTTAGCAAAATAGAATGCGAGCTTTTCACCCACACTTTCATCTATACCCAAATCAGCTTTTTGAATGAAGGGGATAAGGTTATCGGCGATATCGAGCATCTTATCGTAGGCATCAGCCTCCTTCTTAGATGTGAATGTCATCTTTTCAACCCCTTCTCTGACCACGACAAACTGTGTTATTACTGCCATGACTGCCCTCGCACTGTTTTTATATACAGTAACTAGAGTGACATAGATTGAACTTGTGATGCAAGTGTTCTGATTAATCTGATATTATTAGCGTACTTTCGTTGCCAAGATTATAAAGCGCTAGACGTGGCTTAACAGCTAACTAGCACGACACTTTGCACCGATCTCGCTGTTATTACTCCTATTAGGCTAATATATATTTTTATATGCATGAAAACGCAGCAGAAAATTCAGTAACCCTATGCCGCTCCTGCGATTTAGCAGTCCGCAAACGTGCCTTGCCTAGCGGCGTTAGAGCAATCTGTCCTCGTTGCAGCACTGCACTTTATGACACGCCATACTGCTCTGTGAATGGTATGTTAGCCCTATGTATTTCGGCATTAGTGTTTTATTTCCCTGCTAATTTTTTACCCGTACTCGAGATCCACTTTTTCGGCAGTATTCGTACTACCACGGTTTTCCAAGGGGCATTTGCAGTATTTGACCAAGGCTATTGGGTTGTAGGTGTCGCCGTACTTGCCGCAGCTGTGATAGGTCCAGGCTTATTACTGTTATCGATATTGACACAGATTTTAATTGTGAAATGGGGATTGAATAGCCTTTTTTGGCGTAACTCATTGAAGCAGTTATTAAAATTTCATGGTATCTTATCGCAGCTCACTATGCTGGAAATTTATGTGATCAGCTTCTTAGTTTCATCATTTCAGCTATCTGATTTTTCGGACATTTATTTTGGTATGGGCACATTTTGCTTCACTATGCTGTTTCTCGTGACCTTGTTTCTACAAAGAGAATACGACTTAGAACATATGTGGACGTTATTGGAAGGTCATAGCTGATATGAAACAACAAGGTAAAGATATCGGCCTATGTCTCTGTAAAGTGTGTCGCCAACTCAACAGCAGTGAACTCACGCACTGTCAGCGCTGTGAAACTGAGTTGCACGTCAGAGACTATTCCAGCCTGCAAAAAAGTTGGGCTTTGTTGATTACCGCTGCCATCTTGCTGGTGCCAGCCAACATTTACCCTATCACTATGCTGACCAACCAAGGCCAAGTGCGGCACGACACGATTTTTTCGGGCATTTTGCATTTAGTGCATTCAGATATGCTGCCTATTGCCATCATAGTGTTTACCGCCAGTATTTTAGTACCATGGATTAAAATCATCGGCTTATCCATTTATCTGTGTGCGATCAGCTTTGACATTCCGATTTCAAAAAAGAAATTGATGGTGGGTTTTCACATCATCGAATGGATTGGCCGCTGGTCAATGCTCGATTTATTTGTCATCTCAATCACAGTGGCATTAGTGAACATGGGACAATTACTCGACGCGAAACCCGCGCCTGCGGCTACCGCATTTGCCTTGGTGATTCTGTTAACTCAGTTAGCCGCAAAAGTTTTAGACACTCGTTTACTCTGGGATCGATTGGAACCTCAAGATGACACAAATTGAATCGCCGAAAGTTGTAAAGAAAAAACTCTTTTCGCCCATTTGGCTGCTTCCTATTGTCGCGTTGGCATTAGGTGCTTGGCTGGGCATTAAGAGCATTAAAGAATCGGGGGTTGAAATTCAAATTCACTTTCCGAGCGCCACTGGGATTGATGTAGGTAAAACCTTAGTCAAATACCAAGGTTTGACTGTCGGTAAAGTGAAAGACATTGGCATAGATGAAGATCTCAAAGGCGTGAACGTCAAAGTCATGATGGACTACCGCGCGAAGCCTTTCTTGAATAAAGAAACCCTCTTCTGGCTTGTCACACCTAAAGCAAGTATTACAGGTGTTGAAGGCTTAGATGCGCTGTTTTCGGGTAACTATATTGCTATCCAACCAGGAAAAGGTAATGCCTCGACCTTTTTTGAAGCAGAACGCCAACCGCCGCCGATGCAAATCGGCTCAGAAGGTGTGATGGTCGAATTGACCTCCGATAAACTCGGTTCACTCGATGTTGGCTCGCCAATATTTTTCCGCCAAATCCCTGTGGGTAGCGTGGTCAGCTATCGTTTAGATGGCAATCAAAGAGTCATTATCAGCGCTTTCATTCAAGAGCAATACGCGCGATTAGTGAAGAAAAATTCTCACTTTTGGAATGTTTCTGGCGTCAAAATTGATGCTTCACTAACTGGGGTTAGAGTCAGTTCAGAGAGTTTGGCGTCCATTCTGGCTGGCGGCGTGAGTTTCAGCTCTGACGATAAAGCAGACATAGCTAAAAACGGTGACGTTTTTTCGCTTTATGATTCAGAAACCACCGCCCTTGGCGGCATAGAAATAAGCTTGACCATGGCTGACGCTAACGGTGTCGACAAAGGCACTCGTATCGTTTATCGCGGCATCAATATTGGCAGTATTTTAAGTAAACAACTCACGTCCAATGGTGTTACAGCCGTGGCTAAATTTGAACCTCAATACGGTTCACTGTTAACTAACGACGGCGTGTTTTGGCTTGAAGGTGCTGATATTTCCCTCTCAGGCATTAAGAATCCAGAACGCTTACTGACAGGTAGCGTGATCAACTTCCTGCCAGGCATCAACACCAAAAGCGCGGTACCAAGCAGCTTTGCCTTACAAGCCAAAGCGCCTGATTTACTGCAATCGAAGAAGCGTTTCTTGACCTTAACCTCAGCCGAAAACATGGGCATTTCAGCGGGCGCTCAAGTTCGCTTCAAGCAAATCCCCATTGGTTCAGTGCTTGCAGTTAAGTTAACCAAAGATTTATCGGCGGTGGAATACCAACTCGAGCTACAACCTGAGTTTGCCAGTCTAATACGCAGCGACAGCTATTTTGTGCCTGAGTCAGCATTAACGGTAAACGCATCGTTAGACGGGGTCTCAGTCAAAGCAAGGGATTTTACAACACTCACTCAAGGTGCAGTTAGCTTGATCCAAGGTCATAGCGACACACCTTTAGTTGCTAACAGCGCTCTGCCCCTCTTTAGCTCTGTGGATGCCGCGACAGCTTTTTATGATCGTCAGCAGCAAGTGCATTTAACGTTAATCAGTCAAGATGGCGCCGATGTCAGCCAAGGCTCACCGATTTACTATAAAAAAATGCAAATTGGCACAGTTGACTCAGTGAACTGGCAAAGCAAAACCGAAGACTTCGCTATCAAGCTCGCTATCGACAAACAGTTTCAACCCTTGCTGAAAAAGCCAAAAGTATTCTGGCGTAACAGCGCCGTGGATATCAGTGCCAGTCTTGCGGGCATTGATGTTGCGGTCGCGCCGCTTCAAGGAGCATTAAAGGGCAGCATCAGTCTGGGATTACTTGATAGCAATGACAAAGCCAGCAATGCAGCTAACTTAAAACTCTATGAGAGCAAGCTGCTGGCATTAAATCAGGCGCAGGCAATTCGCCTCACCCTACCCGCCTCAAGCAAACTGGCGGCCAAGGCAGCGATTCGCTATCAAGGTCATCAAGTGGGTGAAGTGTCGCAGGTGAAGCTCAATGCCGATCTCAATACACTCACTGCAACGGCCTATCTCTACGGCGAATACGCCGAACATTTCAGCCGCAGCGACTGTGAATATCATCTAGTGGATGCGCAAATTTCTCTAGCAGGAATTAAAGCGCCAGAAACCTTGATCACTGGCCCTTATATCGGTGTACTGCCGGGTACAAGCAGTCAAAAATCGACCCAGTTTGTTGCCAACCTCGCTGCCAGCAGCTATGCCAATGTTGCCGAAGATGCGCTGAAATTCATTCTAGAAGATACTAGCCTAGGCTCAATGAAAGTCGGCACACCTATCTTCTTCCGAGGGATTAAAGTCGGTCAAATCGACGGTTATAGCCTATCGACACAGGGGAATAGTGTATTGATGCAGGCCCATATCGAGGCACAGTACAGTCACTTAGTGAATCAAAGCAGTCAGTTCTGGGATGCCTCAGGGATTAAAGTCGATGTAGGCCTCTTCTCTGGTGCCCAAATCGAAGCGGGCTCGCTGGAAACCTTACTCGCTGGCGGCATCAATGTGGCGACTAAGGACACGACTCAAGAGGGTAATCATTTAGCGACTGGCACAGTATTAAGATTACAACACAAAGCCGAAAACGAATGGCAGCAATGGGCACCAGCCCAGTAATTTTTTCATCAAAATACTTACACCAACGCACTAATATTAAAGCTCTTATAAATAAATCAGGCGCATAATGCGCCTGATTTATTTTTAGCTTCTCTCGCAATGTTATTGAGACATTCTAGATCGCTCAATACTCTAGCCCACTTATCCATAAAACCAATAACAAACAGCAATCGCGGCGCTGATCCCCGCAAAGTCCGCAGTTAAACCGCAAGCCAAGGCGTGGCGTCCATGGCGAATACCCACAGAACCAAAATACACAGCGAGAACATAGAAAGTGGTTTCAGTGCTACCCTGAAAAATCGCCGCTAATCGACCCGCAAAGGAATCTACTCCGTGGTGATCCATTGTCTCAAGCATCATGGCTCTGGCGCCTGAGCCACTAAAAGGTTTCATCAGCGCGGTCGGCATAGCATCGACAAAACGCGTATCAAAACCTAATATCCGCACACCAGTGGCAATCAAGTGCAACAGATAATCCAAGGCGCCGGATGCACGCAGTAAACCAATCGCTAATAGCATGGCGAGCAAATAAGGGATCAATTGGATGGATTGGGCAAAACCCGCCTTCGCCCCTTCAATAAACTCATCATAAACCGCCACCTTACGGATGCCCGCAACAATCACGAAGGTAAATACCAATAACAGCAAAATACCATTGCCCATTGCAGTCGACACAGTGCCAATGGCCTCAGCACTTAAGGTCATCAGATAAAAACCACTCGCCACTAACCCTGAGAGCATCAAGGCGCCATAACCGAGCACCACTGAGTTTAATAATGAAATTCGCTGCACTAACGCCACAACCAGCAAGCCCGCCAATGTCGATGCCGAAGTAGCCAGTAAAATCGGCAAGAAAATATCCGCAGGCGCAGCGGCACCTTGCTGGGCACGGTAAAGGAATACCGTCACAGGCACTAAGGTCACAGAGGAAGTATTGAGTACTAAAAATAAGATTTGCGCATTGGTCGCCACGGTTTTTAGCGGATTTAAACTCTGTAAATCATGCATCGCCTTTAAACCAAGTGGTGTGGCGGCATTATCTAACCCAAAGATATTCGCTGTTAAATTCATCGTGATACTGCCAAAGGCCGGATGCCCCTTGGGCACTTCAGGCATCAAACGGCGCAGTAATGGCTCAAACACAAAGGCAATAGCACCGACAACGCCAGCCTTTTCCCCTACCTGCATCAATCCCATCCAGAGGGAAAGCACGCCAATCAGCCCAAGAGAAATTTCAGCGGCAAGCTTAGCACTTGCAAATAAAGCCGCGACCGAAGCCGATAATACTTCTATATGTCCATTGAATAACTGCACTGCTATTGCAAGCAATGCTGTGATAAAAAAAGCCAACCACACGCGATTCAGCACGCTAATCCCCTTATTTTTATTTGTTTTTATTCTATTAGCTCATGGCTACTGAGTGCCAGCTTTATGGCGACTCATTCCAATATCGCTGAAATCGTCAGAGCATAAACATTAAATCACAATAGCAGCCTTGGCTGCTCGGGAGAAAATCTCAGACCCAATAAGGGATTATGATATACTCGCGCCAGTTGATACACAGTCTATTTTCCTATGGTTCAATGAAATCAATGGTCCAATTAAATCAAAATTTTATCGATACAATCACCCAAGAACTCCCCGCCCATTTATCCATGGACGAGTTTATTGCCGCTTGCGACAGGCCGCTTAGACGTTCTATTCGGGTCAATACCTTAAAAATTAGCAGCGACGACTTTAAGACCCTGATGCAACCTAAGGGCTGGACGTTCGATCCTATTCCTTGGTGTGAAGACGGATTTTGGATCAGTTATGACGAAGAAGAACAGCTCGGCAATGCCTTAGAGCATATTCAGGGCCTATTCTACATTCAAGAAGCCAGCTCTATGTTGCCGCCGACCGCACTTTTTACACCGAATGCACATTGGCAGTGCGTACTCGATCTCGCCTCCGCACCCGGTTCAAAAACCACGCAAATGGCCGCATTGATGCAAAACCAAGGGTTATTAGTGGCTAATGAGTATTCGGCGAGCCGCGTGAAAGTATTGCACGCTAATGTGCTGCGCATGGGCGCGAGCCACTGCGCCCTCACCCATTTCGATGGCCGTGTATTTGGCGAATACCTGTACGAAAGTTTTGATGCCGTGCTTATCGATGCGCCCTGTGGCGGTGAAGGCACAGTGCGTAAAGACGCCGATGCTCTAAAACACTGGAGCCTAGACGATGTGCTGGCGATTAGCGAAACCCAAAAAGCCTTAATCGAATCGGCGTTTCTCGCCCTGAAACCCGGTGGCAGTTTGGTCTACTCAACCTGCACCTTAAACCGCCTCGAAAACCAAGGCGTGTGCGAGTATTTAAAGCAAGTCTACGGCGATACGGTGCAATTTGAATCCTTAAGCGATTTATTTGATGGTGCAGATCAAGCTACAACGCCCGAAGGCTTCTTACATGTCTGGCCACAGATTTACGACAGTGAAGGTTTCTTTGTCGCTAAATTGACAAAAACCGCCTCAGTGCCGCGTTTACAGCCTGAGCCTAAACTGCAGAAAAACTTCCCCTTCACGCCCGCATCAGCGAAACAAGCCCAAGGGATAAAAGACTATTTTCAGCAGGATTTAGGCATCAGCTTACCGGACGAACTCATCATGGTTCGCGATGATGAATTCTGGCTATTTCCGCATGAATTCAACGCTTTTATTGGCCGTATGCGCTTTCAGCGTATTGGCATTAAACTCGCTGATAACAGTAAACACGGCTTTAAAGTCCGCCATGAAGCGATTATTGCATTAGCAGGAAAACAGCTCAGCCCAACCGCAAAAACGGTCGATGTGAGCGATGTTGAAGCGAAAGAGTATTTGATGGGGCGAGATATTGCCCTAAACACCGCAGTGAAAGCTCAAGGTGAAGTGATCGTCTGTTATGGCGGTGCACCATTAGGCATGGCGAAACATTTAGGCAATAAGTTAAAAAACAACCTACCCAGAGACTTAGTGAAAGATAAAGTGTTACTGCTACCAGAACAGACAAAATCGTTATAATTTCGCTGTTTTTTAGCGATAAATAACCTAAAAAAGGGGAAAGTGAGCGCGACTATAAGACAAAAGCTCGACTACACTGAGTCTATTGTAAAGCGCACTGCATGGCGCTTTCAGCTGTAGCGCACGGCTCTTCAATGAGCCATTCCCCTAGGCCCAAACAGCTTTAATCGTTTTGGGCCTTTTTTTATGCCCGCACGCTAACAATCACACAATCGCATAAAGTGATTCAAAGCACTTGCAGCTAACGGCCAACTAAACGCGCTGCATCTTTGAATAAATTAAAGAAGTTATTGCTGGTGTATTCAGCAAGATCTTCATAACGCTCACCTCTAAGCTCTGCCACAAACTCAGCCACATCGCGCACATAGGCAGGCTGATTCTCTTGTCCACGGTGTGGGATCGGCGCCAAATAAGGCGAATCAGTTTCAACTAGCAGACGATCCTGAGGCACTTTGCGAATAACGGTTCGCAGATCACCCGCATTTTTAAAAGTGACTATGCCTGAAACCGAAATATAAAAGCCGAGATCAATCGCCGCTTTCGCCATCTCCCAGTTCTCGGTAAAGCAATGCAGCACGCCGCCAACGTTATCCGCATTACCCTGCTTAAGCATATTGATCGTATCTTCACGTGCATCACGGGTATGGACAATTAAAGGTTTATTCACTTCGACCGCAAGGGCAATCTGCTGCTCAAAACATTGCTGTTGCAAGAGCTTAGTGTCGTCTGCATAAAAATAATCTAACCCCGTTTCACCAATCGCGACCACTTTAGGATCGGTGGCAAAGCGACGAATTTGCTCAACATCGAGGCCTTCTTTAACGTCTAATGGATGCACACCCGATGACAAAAATACCTGTTCGAAGGCTGCAACTTTATCTCGCATCAATTCAAATCCCTGCTGGCGCACGTTGACGCACAACATATAGTCCACGCCACGGGCTTTAGCATTAGCAAGAATCTGTACTAAGGTTTGTTGATCAGGCGCCGCTTTGAGGCGATCGAGATGGCAGTGTGAATCAATAAGCACAAGGATTTCCAAGCAGAGTAACAAAGGACGACAAGGATACCCAGCCAAGAGATCGAGGTCAAATTCAACAGAAGTAAATAGCCAGTTTAGGCAGTGAGCAGACGTTTAAACCAGAGCAATAATGCAGGCTAACCTACATAGTACAGGTTAAATCGCCAGAGGCGAGTTCGCGGGACAGTAACTTTTCGATATGGTGTTTATGGCTATCTGGCTCAGAAATAATTTTAATGCCAATCCCCACAGGGCGGCCACCCGACGCTCCTAAGGGATTAATCCACACCACAACACCACGAAATTCATTAGTGAGGGTTGCGCCGGGTAAACGATACGCAATCGTCAGCGGTTGGCCAAGATAATGACTTTCACTGGTCGCAATAAATAATCCTGCCGGCTTAATAAAAGGCATATAGGCACGATATAACTGATGTAAAGTATCAAAATTAACGACGAGATCTACCATGGCATATTACTTATTTGTTATCTCTCTATATTCTAAGACATAACTTTGACACAGGGCCAGATAATTGACGCTCGGCATTGTGCTTAAGCTATGACACATTCCCATGATCTTAGCCGCCAAATTCCCGAGCTGCGCATGAACAAACGCATCTTGATGGCTATTTTTCAGTAAAACCTGTCGTATAAGTAGGTACAAAACCTTAAGAACATCAATTATTTGTTGTTCACTTATTATTAACAAACTAGCACACAGATGACCAGACGACAAACTTTGTGCCCAATCTTTGCGAAATTGTAGCAGGGATTGATACCGACTCTGTTGACTACTCTCAGACAGCAAGCTCTCAGCCAACTTTAACGGCCCACCCACCACACTCAAACACCAAGTTACATCCTCTTGAATACCACATCGCTGGGCAAGCCAGTTTTTGATGACCTCTCGACTCGGAACGACAAAAGGAATGCGTTGACAACGACTGCTAACCGTCGCCATCAAACGTGCAGGCGTATCCGACTGCAAAATCAGTAAGGTGTCTTTACCAGGCTCCTCAAGGGTTTTAAGGAGTGCGTTCGCGGCAGCGGAGTTAAGACGCTCGCTGTGGTGGATAATCGCTACACGCCTGCCACTTTGCTGTGCGGTGGCTGTCAGACGCTTACACAGCTCACGAATTTGATCGACTTTAATTTGATTGCCATCGGCGGCGATATGATAAAAATCAGGATGATTGCCCGCATCATAGAGCTGACAAGACTTACAAAAACCGCACGCGCCCACAGGCGTTGGCTGCAAACACATAGCCGCGCGCGCCATAAACACACTCAGCAACTCACCGCCATAGGCTGAATCAATGCCCACGAGTTGTGCGTGAGGTATTTTTTGACGCGCTAATTGAGCTAAAAATGCCTGTCTTGGCCCTTCGAGCCAAGGTAATTGCTCAGCCGTAAATCCGGACTCGGCTACCATACCATCGCCTGAAGCACGGCTAAGATATCTTTGTGCACTTCGGCCATAGTTTGGCTCGCGTCTATAACCACAATACTGTCATCTTCGCTGGCAAGTTTGAGATATGTAGCGCGTGCGCGCTCAAAGAAATCAATCGCTTGTTGCTCAATTCTATCAAGCTCACCACGTTTAGCTGCGCGGGTAAGCCCAAGCTTAGGATCTAAATCTAAGTACAAAGTAAGATCGGGTTTAAATCCCTTTAGTGTTGCAGTGCTCACCGCTTCCACTAACGGCATTAACCCTCGTCCACCACCTTGATAAGCTAATGACGATAGATTGTGTCTATCACCCAATACCCATTGCCCTTGCGCAAGCGCGGGCTTTATGACATTGGCAACTAACTGAGCTCTGGCAGCATAAATGAGTAAACACTCGGCCTCATCACACAGGGGATCGTTCGCATCGGCAATCTTAACTAAATCACGGATACGTTCAGCCAATGGTGTACCGCCCGGTTCGCGGGTGCAAATCGGTGCTTTACCCGTATGTTTTTCAATAAAGTCGCGAATAAGGTTAATCGCACTCGACTTACCTGCGCCTTCTAAGCCTTCAATAACGATAAATTTTGCAAAAACTGACATTGGATTTTCTTTCTCTGCATTTTTACTTTGGTGATTTTTCTGGCGTCGCTGGTTTTGTCTTACGCTGATAGACGTCTACAGCATGATTGTGTTCTTCAAGCGTGGTTGAAAACACATGGGTGCCATCGTTGCGCGATACAAAATAAAGGTAACTCACACTGGCGGGCTTAGACACGGCCATCAATGAGGCTTTACTCGGTGCAGCTATCGGCGTCGGCGGCAATCCAAAGATGCGATAAGTATTAAAAGGCGTCTCTTCAACTAAATCTTTGCGGGTGATATTGCCCTTATAGCGATCGCCCATACCGTAAATAACGGTCGGATCGGTTTGCAGACGCATACCTAGGTTAAGACGATTAACAAATACACCGGCGATTTGCTCACGCTCATGGGCTTGGCCGGTTTCCTTTTCAACTATCGATGCCAAAATCAGCATTTCATAGGGTGATTTTAACGGTAAATTCGGCGCCCGTTCCGCCCACGCTTTGGCAAGCTCCTGCTCCATCATTTTATAGCTTTGAGTCAGCATGACTTTAGCATCTGCCTCGGCGGTATAATGATAAGTGTCGGGGAAGAATTTTCCCTCAGGCAAACCAGAATCATCGCCTTGTGTCATCAATACCGCTGCAAATGCTTCTGGTGACATTTGTAAATGCGGAGCACTGGTAAGCTGTTGTTCCCATTCCACAATAGTTTTACCTTCAACTAAGGTCAAACTGAAGGTTTTTACTTTGCCAGCGATCAAATCATTGAGTAAATCAGTAATCGTTTGTGAAGGTGATATTTCATAAAGTCCTGTGCGAATTTTGGCAAGCTCAGGGCGGAACTTAAGCAGCCACTTGAGTTTCCACGTATCTTGAATAACGCCGTCATCGGCAAGTTGCTGCGCCAGTTGATTTACACTGGTGCCGCGTTCAACCTTCAACTCTTTAGGCTCGCTGAGACTCAGCGGCGTTTGACTGTATTCTACAACCGTTTGATAGCCCCAAAAGGCACCCAAACAGACTAAGGTTAGCAAGGTCAACAGGGCTGAACTGGCGATAATAATGATTTTTTTCATAGAGTGAGTGAAAGTGTCTGTCTAAGTTGCGCGGTAATCGGAGCACGAGTGAACTTGAGCGAGTCTATCGCCAGTACATCCACAATCCCTAAAACGCTGTTAGTGATAAACGCTGAGTCAAATTCGATTAAACGCTCGGCGCCAACGGGCAAACATTCGATATTCATGTTCTGTTCAAGCAAGGCCAACATTATCTGTTCGCGCATCACACCCGCCACGCCACACAGGGCTAATGAAGGCGTGATAATGCGATTATCTTTGATAAAAAACACATTCGCCATCGAAGATTCAATCACATTCTCCTCGATATCTTTGACTAACCAGTCATCAAATCCCTGCGGTAAAGGGTGGGATTTTATTAAGACTTGTTCGAGTCGATTTAAATGCTTCATCCCTGCCAACAGAGGCTGCAAACCCAATCGTACCGACGAAGTTTTAAGGCTAATACCCTGTTGCTGCCACTGAGCATAATGGCCGGGGATAGTATGAACTGAGACGATTTCAGTAGGATTAACCGTTTCTGGCGGTGTATAGCCACGGCCACCAGCACCACGGGAAACGATTAACTTAATACAATGATGAGGATATTCAATGGCTAAGGTATTCAGTTGCTGTTGCAATGCTTCACTCATTTGCCATTGAAATCCAAGCCTTGCTGCGCCTGCGGTTAAACGGGCTTGGTGGGCTTCAAAAAACATAATCCCCTCAGCGTCCGTTCGCATCGTTGCAAACAGACCATCACCGTAGGCAAGCCCTCGATCGGAAGGGTCGACACTTGCCTGCGATGCGCCATTCACCCAGAACACGCGTATTAGTCCTGACTGATACGGCTAGCCACCGCTTCTTGCTGATCTTTGTACTTGGCACTCTTACGAGTGTTATAAGGACGTGCAACCGCATGATTTAAGCGTTCAAAGTTAAGCGCACCTATAGTCATGCGTGGACGCAAAGCTAAAGGTAACTTGCCGCTGTTATAAAACTCGAGCACAATTTTACCTTGCCAACCCGGATCGATACGGTGCGCCGTTACGTGTACCATCAGGCCTAAACGCGCTAGAGACGAACGGCCATCAAGCCAACCGACGATATCAGCAGGTAAAGTTACGCTCTCGTAAGTCACAGCCAAAGCCAATTCGCCAGGATGCAAGAAAAATGCTTCGCCATCGGGGATTTCGATAATCTCACTCATCACCCGATCGAGCGCCGCTTGCATCTCAGCACTTGGACCACTCAAGTCGATAAAAGGCGCGGTATGATCTTTAAAGACGCGAAACTGTCCACCTAAGCGCACATCAACACTGACGCCTGAAATAGCTTCTATGCCTGGGCGAGGTTCTATTACGATAGTGCCGTTATCAAGGGCCTGTTCAATTTCGATATCGGTTAAGCGCATCTTGCCTATTACTCCTTGAGTTTTTATGTCGTTATTTTGCCAGTAAATGTTGGATACGAGTCTTTAAAATATCGGTCGCAATACGATTTTTGCCGCCACGGGGAACGATAATATCGGCGTATTGTTTCGAGGGTTCGATAAACTGTAAGAACATAGGACGCACGGTTTTCTTGTACTGTGAAATCACAGACTCCATAGTACGGCCCCGCTCGGCCACATCACGAGTTAAGCGACGTAGGAAACAAATGTCCAGCGGCGTGTCCATAAACACACTCGCGTCCATCAGGGCACGTAACTTAGGATCGGTCAGCAATAAGATACCTTCTAAAATGATCACTTTTTTCGGTGTCATCTTTAAGGTTTCTGCAGTGCGTGTATGTTCTGTATAGCTATAACAAGGGATATCAACAGCTTCGCCAGACTTGAGCAACTGTAAATGCGTGCACAGCAGTTGATGGTCCAGCGCTTTTGGATGATCGTAATTCGTTAATACCCGTTCATCCATGGATAAATGACTCTGATCGCGATAGTACGCGTCTTCATTAATTACCCCAATTTGATCTGTGCCTAAATCGCGGCGCAATTCGTCAAAAATCGTTTTGGCAATTAAACTTTTGCCCGATGCTGACGCGCCAGCAATTGCAATAATGACACACTGCTGAGAATTCATACCCTTAAACCTTACTCGTCATCTGAAACACTAATAGAAACTGTTTTCTGGCTTTGCTTTAAAGCCAATTCTGCGCCCACTTTACGGGCAATTTCCCGATAAAGAGCTGCGACTTCACTGTCAGGTTCGGCAACGACGGTCGGCGCACCATTATCCATGGCTTCACGGATATTAATGTGCAGCGGCAAAGCGCCTAACAGTGGAACTTGATAGCGTTCAGCGATTTTACTGCCGCCGTGAGTTCCAAATGGATGTTCTTTATGACCACACTCAGGACATAAATGGAAACTCATGTTCTCGACAATACCCAGCACAGGAATGTTCACTTTCTGGAACATATTGATGCCCTTCTTGGCATCGGCCAGCGCGATATCCTGCGGTGTCGTCACGATAACGGCGCCGCTCACAGGAACTTTTTGCGATAACGTGAGCTGAATATCCCCTGTGCCAGGTGGCATATCAACGACTAAATAATCCAGTTCTGGCCATTGGGTTTCATTCAGTAACTGGGCTAACGCGCCCGCGGCCATTGGGCCACGCCACACGGCAGCTTCATCACCACTGAGCATAAAACCAATCGACTGCGCGGCAATACCATGGGCACTGGCGGCTGTCATATGTTTACCATCTGGGGAAAGCGGTCTGAAATTAGGAATACCTAACATCATAGGCACTGACGGGCCGTAAATATCCGCATCGAGAATACCCACCTGCGCACCTTCGGCCGCTAATGCCAAAGCTAAGTTCACCGCTGTGGTTGACTTACCCACGCCGCCCTTACCTGAGGCTACGGCAATCACTTGCTTCACATTGGCAATCGGCGCAATAGAAGATAACGCTGAATAAGCTTTAGGTTGAAAATCGATTTCACACTCGACTTCATCAATAGCATCGAGCACCGCTAACTTATTCGTCAGCGCCATGACAGTGTCGCGATACTGAGTCATACAAGGGTATGGATAGACTAAGCCAAGCTGCAAACGCTTACCTTCCAATGCCAGCTTATTTACGCATCCTGCGCTCACTAACCCTTTCGCGAGATACGGGTCAACAAATGAATCGAGAATAGCCAGAACTGGCCCGAGAAGATCGTCATTCAGACGATAATCAGTTTGAGTTGAAGACAAAAGAATTACCCCCACCAATAAATTTGCCCAAGTGTACCAGATAATGCAGAAAACATTAGCGCAGATTTAGCTCAATTGGCTCAGGTTTTGATGAAAATCATCCTGTAATCGGTTAGTATCTCTACCAATATTTTTGGCCCACCACGATATTTGAGACAAGATGGCAACTTCACAACGTAAAATTCTCGTGACCAGCGCACTTCCCTATGCAAACGGACCGATACATTTAGGTCACATGCTGGAATACATACAGACAGATATCTGGTCGCGTTATCAAAAACTTCGTGGACATGAGTGCCACTATATTTGTGCCGATGACGCCCATGGCACGCCAATCATGCTTAAAGCACAGCAATTAGGCATAGCGCCAGAAGACATGATTGCCCAAGTGAACAAAGAACATCAGCAGGATTTTGCCGATTTCAATATCGCCTTCGATAACTATCACAGCACCCACAGCGATGAAAACCGCGTACTGGCGAGTGATATTTATCTCAAGCTACGTGCGAATGGCTATATCAAGAGCAAGAGTATTTCTCAGCTGTTCGATCCTGAGAAATCCATGTTCCTGCCAGACCGCTTCGTAAAAGGCACTTGTCCTAAGTGTAAGTCACCGGATCAATACGGCGATAACTGTGATGCCTGCGGCGCGACTTACAGCCCAACTGAGCTCATCAATCCAAAATCAGCAGTATCGGGTGCGACACCAGTGATGAAAGACACTGAGCACTTTTTCTTCGACCTGCCCGCCTTCGAAGGCATGCTAAAAGAGTGGACTCGCTCTGGTGCCCTGCAAGTCGAAATGGCCAATAAACTCGACGAATGGTTCGAGCAAGGATTGCAGCAATGGGATATCACCCGTGATGCACCGTATTTTGGTTTCGAAATTCCCGATGCGCCAGGCAAGTATTTCTACGTTTGGCTAGATGCGCCTATCGGTTATATGGGTTCGTTCAAAAACCTCTGTGACAAACGCCCTGAGCTGAGCTTTGAGGAATTCTGGGGCAAAGATTCAACCGCCGAGGTGTATCACTTCATCGGTAAAGACATAGTCTACTTCCACAGTCTGTTTTGGCCAGCCATGTTACACGGCTCAGGTTACCGCCAGCCAAACAGCGTCTATGCCCACGGCTATGTGACGGTCAACGGCGCTAAGATGTCAAAATCGAAAGGCACGTTCATTAAGGCGCGTACCTATTTAGATCATTTAGATCCTGAATATTTACGTTACTACTACGCCGCCAAACTCAGCAGCCGTATCGACGATTTAGATTTAAATCTCGAAGATTTCGCCCAGCGCGTGAATTCAGACTTAGTCGGTAAGCTAGTGAACTTAGCCTCGCGCACTGCAGGTTTTATCACTAAACGTTTCGATGGCAAGCTAGCGAAAATTAACGACACCACACTGACTGAGGCGTTTCTAGCCAAGCAAGAGGTGATTGCCGAATTTTACGAGTCGCGCGAATACGGCAAAGCAATGCGCGAAATCATGGCACTGGCGGATATTGCTAACGGTTTTGTAGCCGATGCAGCACCTTGGCAAATGGTAAAACACGACGATCAACAGGAAGCGGCCCATCAAGTGTGTTCAAATGCCTTGAATCTGTTCCGTATTCTCGTGACGTATCTCAAACCTGTATTGCCACGTTTAGCCCAAGATGTGGAAGCCTTCTTCCAACTACCGCTCACTTGGAATGCATTGAACCAAGATTTAGCGGGTCATGAAATAGCTCCATTCAAAGCCATGATGCAACGTGTTGAGCTCGATAAAGTCAATGCTATGGTTGCTGATTCCAAGGATAACCTGCAAGTCACGGCCGATGCACCAAAGACGGCTGCGCCTGAAAAAACAGCTAAAGCTTCATCGGTTAGTAGTGAGCCTCTGGTTAACGATCCTATCAGTGAGACCATCAACTTTGATGATTTCGCTAAAATCGACCTGCGTATCGCTCGCATCGTTAAAGCCGAGCATGTTGCTGACGCTGACAAGTTACTGAAGTTGCAGCTCGACATCGGTGGCGAAACACGCCAAGTGTTTGCAGGGATCAAATCGGCCTATTCGCCAGAAGATCTCGAAGGTAAGTTGACTGTGATGGTGGCTAACTTAGCGCCACGTAAGATGCGTTTTGGTATGTCAGAAGGCATGGTTTTGGCCGCTGGCCCTGGTGGCAGCGACCTGTGGATTTTAGAACCCCATGAAGGCGCACAGCCTGGCATGCGGGTTAAGTAATCTGTGCTAGATAGTGCTCGAAAAATCAATAAGGCCGCATTTTATGTGGCCTTATTTGTTGATATCGATTGTTTGAGCCGATTCGTGGTCGCAAGTGTCACTCATTCTTTTAAAAGACTGAGTTTAAGCCATTTAATTTTAACTGAGTGGTTTAAGAGACCGAGTTAAAACTCGTATTTCTATCGACAAGGCATTCACGGCAATGTGACATTCATATCAGTGACAAGTCTAAAATCGACGCAGTGCTAAATGAATCACTCGAGGAGTCGTTATGGGAAATATCGTTGAGCAGTTGCTGTTTTCGGCCTCGATTACGGGCCCCATCTGTTTGATGTTAGCGCTCGGTGTGATCCTAAAACGCACCCAAATCATCAATGAAAACTTTATTGATGTCGCATCAAGATTAGTCTTTAACGTGACGCTGCCAGCCTTGCTGTTCCTTAGCATCATTAGCTCAAATCACGATCTCGCCTCCAGTGCACCCTTGATTGGCTATGGTTTAGCGGCCAATTTCCTGTTTTTTATACTCTCCACCTATGCAACTGGGCGGCTATTTCCCAAGCACAAAGACCAAGGAGTGATCATTCAAGGGGGTTTTAGGGCCAATACCGCCATTATCGGCTTAGCTTATGTTTCCAACGCCTATGGGAGTTCTGGTGTTGCCTTAGCCGCGGTCTATGTTGCCTCGATGACGCTGCTGTATAACATTCAAGCGGTTATTTGCCTAAGCCCTAAAGGCGAAGAATCCAGCCAACGTGCATTTGGCGTGATCATCAAGACCATCACCAAAAACCCGTTGATCATTGCCATTATGGCAGGCATGTTGTTCTATTTGCTTGCTATTCCAGTACCGAAAATGGTGCTCGATGCGGGACAATACTTCGCCAATATGACCCTGCCATTAGCGCTACTGTGTACCGGCGGTTCGCTCGATGTTGGTTCACTCAAACATGAAAAGCATACAACTTGGTTCTCGACCGCATTGAAACTGATCTTTGCCCCGCTTTTTATCACTATTGGGGCCTTGCTGTTGGGTTATCGAGGGATTGAGTTAGCACTGGTTTTTTTAATGAGTTCTGCACCCACCGCAGCCGCAAGCTATGTGATGGCGCGCGCCATGGGTGGCAATGCGCCCCTTGCGGCCAATATTATTGCGCTAACCACGGTCTGCTCGCTGATCACGTGCACCTTAGGCATCTTTGTATTGTCCACTTTGGAGCTAATCTAGCAGCTAAAGGCTAAGAGCTGATTGCACAATCAGTTAGAGGAACGGATTTGAGTGACTATAAGTAACAATAAAACCACAATAAAAAAGGCGAGCCATGCTCGCCTTTCGTTTAGGAATAAAACAGTTAGATTGTCATCATAAGCCGCTTTATGAATGGATTAGACCGGATTGGTGATATCCACAAAATGGTGCACGAGATCAAACTCGCGGGCGAGGTGACGGCCTAAGGCTTGAATGCCAAAACGTTCTGTCGCATGGTGCCCCGCCGCAAAATAATGTATGCCCTGCTCTACCGCACTGTGGAACGTTCGCTCGGACACTTCACCACTGATAAACGCATCCACACCTAAACTCGCCGCAACATCGATATAATCCTGTGCGCCACCAGTACACCAAGCTACATGTTGGAGCTTAGCATCGCGATCACCAATGTGCAGTGGGGCTCTGCCTAACGCATTCTCAAGGGTGTGAGAAAATTCGCTAGCACTGACTGCAAGATCAAGTTTTCCACGCCACAGTAGCCCCTGAGCCACCTCTTCGATGGCTTCTGCGTCGATGATCCCAAGCTGTCTCCCCAAAGTCGCGTTATTACCGAGCATTGGGTGGGCATCTAAGGGTAAATGATACCCAAACAAGCTAATATCATGCTTGAGCAGCGCCTTAATTCGGCGTTGTTTCATGCCTGTGATCACTTCAGGCTCATTCTTCCAAAAAAAGCCGTGATGAACCAATATCGCATCGGCGTTTAATCGAATCGCTTCATCGATCAAGGCCTGACAAGCTGTCACGCCCGTGACTAAGGTTCGGATCTCATCCTTGCCTTCTACCTGCAGCCCATTGGGTGCGTAATCCTTAAAGGCCGACACATGTAAAAAATCGGCTAAATATTGGCTTAGTTCTGTCCGTGTCATTGCATTACCGTCCGTTACTCTAGATGACCATTTACTGAAGATGAGCACTTATTCAAGATGAGACAATCGCTTACATCGCGATATCAACACGCACGCCACCTTGCAGGTACACCACTCGAACTCTGTCACCCGCGTTAAACGTCATGCCAGCATCGTAATCTTGGATCACCATGACCTGAGTACCATCTTCTTGATTGATCATCAGTTCCACCAGCTTAAACGATTGCACGCTAGTACCGCTGCCATAACGGTTACCGATACCCCCACCAATCAAGGCACCTAAAATCGTCGCAACATCTCGACCCGACCCGCCACCAAACTGATTACCAATCACCCCACCCGCTAAGGCGCCACCGAAGGTTTTCCAACCTTGATTACGGTCTTCAATTAACTGGGTTTCGGTGATATTACGTACCGAAGTGATATCGCCATAGAGTACTTTCTCAACTGGCACGGCTTGATTGCGATCATAGCCAGCATTAGCGGGACTGATGATAAAAGCAAAAATAAACATAAAGCTTGCTAGAGTAGGTTTCCACATATCTGAATTTCCGCTAACTTAATAATAAGGTCTATAACTAAATCATACTCAATTGTGAAGTCACTGTCTTTCCTGAATCACGAATTTGACGCTTTTCCTTCGCCCGAGCACGCCTTAACCGATCCTAATGGTTTATTGGCTATCGGCGGCGACTTACGTCCTGAACGTTTACTCTCTGCTTACTACAACGGTATTTTTCCTTGGTTTAATTCTGACGATCCCATCCTATGGTGGTCACCGGATCCCCGCGCCGTGTTTATTCCAGGTGAAATTCACATCAGCACCAGCCTGCGTAAGTACTTAAAAAAGCAACCTTGGAGGATCACTATCAATCACGCTTTCACCGATGTGATGGCGGGATGCGCGCAGCCAAGAGAAAAACAGAGCGGCACTTGGATCACCCAAGAAATTCAAATGGCCTATCGCGAATTGCATCACACAGGTCATGCCCACTCCATTGAAGTGTGGGAAGGTGAACGTTTAATCGGTGGGCTTTACGGCTTAGCGATCGGCCAAGTATTTTGTGGCGAATCCATGTTTCACCGTAAAACCAATGCGTCCAAGGCCGCCGTTGCAGCACTGCAACAACATTTACTCAAGATGGGATTCAAACTCATCGACGCACAAGTGATGAATCCCCACCTAGAAAGTTTGGGAGCTAAAGCTATTAAACGCATTGATTTTATAACGTTACTGAGCGAACTGAGAAACAATCCCGTGGACCCAAATACTTGGGCCACTAAAGAGGTCATCCTTGAACTCGAGTAAAGCATCGATCGCTATCGGTATCAGTCAAATATTTCCCTGCAGCTACCTTGATGGCCAGCAGGAGCAGCTACTCGTCATCCAAGAAGATACGCTCGATCCCATTTTATTTGAGCGTTTGCTCGCAGTGGGTTTTCGCCGCAGTGGTAGCTCTATCTACAAACCACGTTGCCCTAGATGCAGTGCATGCCAACCAATCCGTGTACCAACCCATGAATTTGTCCCATCGAAACGCCAAAAACGCACTTTAGCAAAAAACCAAGATCTGACTTGGCGTATAACATCGGAGCAAACCGCCGAGCAATATACGCTATATGAACATTACATTCGTGGACGACATTTTGACGGCCCCATGTTTCCCCCAAGTGAAGATCAATATAATCACTTTCTTTTTTGCCATTGGTTACCGCCAACGTTTATCGAAGTCTATGATGGAAATAAATTATTGGCAGTTGCGGTCACTGATAGTTTGCCCAATAGTCTTTCGGCAATTTACAGCTATTTTGACCCCGACGAAGAACATCGCTCCCTCGGCGCACTGTTAATTTTAATTCAGTGTCGACTGGCAAAACTCATGAATAAAGAATTTGTTTATCTCGGATATCAAATAGATGAAAACCGTAAGATGTCTTACAAGCGTTTGTATCGCCCTTATCAAATTCTGACACCGACGGGCTGGGAGTATTCCCAAGGTTGCTAAGTACTTCCCCTTTACAGCGGGGGAAATTTGGGGCATGATACGCCCGTTTTTTATATTCGAAGGCTAATGGGATAATTAATTAATGGCGAAAGAAGACAACATTGAAATGCAAGGCACTATCCTTGAAACCTTGCCAAACACAATGTTTCGTGTAGAGCTTGAAAATGGTCATGTGGTGATAGCCCACATTTCAGGCAAAATGCGTAAAAACTACATCCGGATCCTCACTGGCGATAAAGTAACCGTCCAGCTGACTCCTTATGATCTGACCAAAGGTCGCATTGTCTTCCGCGCACGCTGATATAGCCTCTTAGATTTAAAAACCCGGCAAGGCCGGGTTTTTTTGTTTGCGAAAGATGAAAAAAATGGCTGCAATTGCAGCCATTTTTATGTCTAAAACTAATGGATAATCAAGCGTTAAGCTTTTGTTGTGGCTTTTTCGTGACGTTCGGTACGAATGACAATCTCGCCCTCCTTCACATCCACATGCGCAACACCACCTGACTCTAAGACACCAAATAATATCTCGTCTGCCAATGGACGTTTGATCAATTCGGTCACGACCCGAGCCATTGGACGTGCGCCCATGTTCTTATCGTAGCCTTTCTCGGCCAACAAGGTTCTGGCTTCGTCGCTGACTTCCAAAGTAACGTGTTTTGCATCCAACTGTGCCTGCAATTCCACCAAGAATTTATCGACCACTTTGGCGATAATCGTCATATCCAAATGATTGAACCAAATGATGGAATCGAGACGATTTCGAAATTCTGGCGAAAATACTCGATTAATTTCAGATAATGCATCTTGGGTGTGATCTTGCTGGGTAAAGCCAATCGACTTACGAATAGTCTCCTGTACACCCGCGTTAGTAGTCATCACCAAAGTCACATGTCTGAAGTCAGCCTTACGACCATTATTATCGGTCAAAGTACCGTGATCCATCACCTGCAACAGCAAGTTATAGACATCACGGTGGGCCTTCTCAATTTCATCCAATAGCACGACACAGTGCGGATTTTTAATCACAGCATCCGTGAGCAAGCCACCTTGGTCATAACCCACATAACCAGGAGGCGCACCAATCAGGCGTGACACTGTATGGCTTTCCATGTACTCAGACATGTCAAAGCGCACCAGTTTCATCCCCAAGCAGTTGGCCAGTTGGTTAGTGACTTCGGTTTTACCCACACCGGTTGGACCGGCGAATAAGAAGCTCCCCACAGGTTTTCTGTCAGCACCTAAGCCACTGCGCGATAAGCGAATGGCCGAACTCAGACTCTCAATGGCCTTATCTTGGCCAAAGACCACCATCTTAAGGTTACGCTCAAGGTTACGCAGTAAGTCCTTATCAGTAGCGGATACCGACTTCTCAGGGATACGTGCCATTTTCGCCACAATCGACTCAATCTCGGCCTGGCCTATGGTCTTTTTACGTTTGCTCATAGGCAGCATCACCATACGCGCACCCGCTTCATCAATCACATCGATGGCTTTATCGGGTAAATGCCTGTCGTTGATGTGCTTGGCCGACAATACTGCAGCGCTGCTGATCGCGGCCTGAGTATAACGAACCCCATGATATTCTTCGTATTTAGACTTAAGCCCCATCAAAATCTTAGTGGTTTCTTCCACTGAAGGCTCATTGATATCCACCTTTTGGAAACGACGTGCAAGTGCGCGGTCTTTCTCAAAAATACTTTGATATTCTTGGAAAGTAGTCGAGCCCATGCAACGCAAATTGCCGCTAGATAGCAAAGGTTTCAGTAGATTAGAGGCATCCATTACGCCGCCAGAGGCCGCGCCCGCACCGATAATGGTGTGGATCTCATCGATGAATAGGATGGCATGCTTATCCGCCGCCAGTTCTTTTAACAGGTTCTTAAAGCGTTTTTCAAAGTCGCCGCGATACTTAGTTCCCGCCAGCAGTGAACCTAAATCTAAGGAATACACTGTCGCTTCAAGCATTACATCGGGTACTTGTTTATTGACAATGCGATACGCTAACCCTTCGGCAATCGCCGTTTTACCTACACCCGCCTCACCCACTAACAGTGGATTATTTTTACGGCGACGGCACAGGGTTTGAATCGCGCGCTCAATTTCTTGGTCGCGACCAATCAGTGGGTCGATGATCCCTTGCTTTGCAAGTTGATTTAAGTTGGACGCAAATTGCGACAACATACTGCGCTCTTCGCTGCCTTCGCCCTGATCTTCAACACGTTCTTGATCTTGATGTGACTCAGCATCATCATTTTTGGCGAAACCATGGGAAATAAAATTCACTACGTCTAGGCGACTAATGTCGCAGCGGCGCAGTAAATACACAGCTTGGGATTCTTGCTCACTGAAAATGGCGACTAACACGTTAGCGCCGTTCACTTCATTGCGACCCGATGACTGCACATGGAATACTGCCCGTTGCAGCACTCGCTGGAACCCAAGCGTCGGCTGAGTTTCTTTGTCATCATCAATATCGGCAATGATTGGGGTTGTTTGTTGGATAAAGCTTGCCACTTCATCTCTGAGTTTATCTAGATTCGCTCCACAGGCGATTAACGCTTCTTGAGCCGCAGGATTGTCGATCAGAGCTAATAACAGATGTTCCACTGTCATATACTCGTGACGCGCGTCTCTGGCTTGCTGAAACGCCAGATTTAAGGTGACTTCCAGATCTTTGTTCAGCATAAGCACCCCCAAAATTAACAACAGACTACAGAGTAAAGCAGTTTTATGCTTTCTCTAACGAACACAGTAACGGATGTTGGTTTTGTCTTGCAAATTGATTTACTTGTATCACCTTAGTTTCTGCAATCCCAAACGGGAAAATACCGCAAATCCCTTTTCCTTGGTGATGGATCGTCAACATGATATCGGTCGCTTCCTGCTCGTTCTTGCGAAAGAAAACCTGCAAAACTTCAATCACAAAATCCATTGGGGTGTAATCATCATTATTGAGTACCACCTTATACATCGAAGGCGGCATTAACTCTGATTCGACACGTTCTTCAACGTGTTCAATATTTCCTATCTTTGCCATTTTTTAATACTAGCCTCTCGTGTTGGCCTCTTCCAATTGATCCGTTCAAATTAATCAGTTGTTACCCCTTTGTTAATTTTAGCTTGACTTCCGCATTTACTCCTTACATTCTGTTGTGCAGACGGTGAACGAATACCCGTCTATACAGGTTTTACTATCTTACTGGTAAGTAGACAACAGAAGGAAGTGGAAGTATGGCAAGCGGAACTGTTAAATGGTTCAACAACGCCAAAGGATTCGGGTTTATTTGCCCTGATCAAGGTGGTGAGGACGTTTTTGCACACTATTCTACCATTGAAATGGAAGGCTATCGAACTCTAAAAGCAGGCCAACCCGTTCAATTTGAAGTAGAAGCCGGTCCAAAAGGGATGCACGCTTCAGCCATTTCACCAACAAAATAACGTTTGGTGAGGCCAATGATCAAAAAGGCAGGGACTTGTCCCTGCCTTTTTATTGCTGCGTGTTTCATCAATTCTCACCACTTAATACTGCATCGCTCATCATCATTTCGCATGAATTTAATTCAAGTTCAATCGCCGCACATCACCCATTACATCCCAGCAAAAAGATTTTATCATCGGTCTCGACAGCAAATTTAGGGTATAAAAAAGGATCTGCAATGCAGACCCTTTTTTAAAATCAGTCTAATGACTTACAACTTTACATCAACTTAGATGGCCACACTGACGCGCACGCCATCTAAAAGTGATAACGAGCGGGATTAAGCAATCAACAGCTTGTTCAACGTCTCGCTTGGGCGCATGGCTTTTTCAGCCTTAGCCGCATCTAAACGGTAGTAACCGCCTAAATCGACTGGTGCACCTTGTGCCGTCGCTAATTCAGCCACAATCACTTGCTCATTCGCCGCTAGCGCATGCGCTAACGGAATGAAGTGAGCTTGTAACTGCTCATCGCCCGTTTGCTCTGCTAAGGCTTGTGCCCAGTACATGGCTAAGTAGAAATGACTGCCACGGTTATCCAGCTCACCGACTCTTCTTGATGGCGATTTATTGCTATCTAAGAATTGGCCAATGGCTTGATCTAACGTATCGGCTAACACTTGGGCTTTTGGATTGCCCACGGTTTGGCTTAAATGCTCAAGAGACGCTGCCAGAGCCAAGAATTCACCGAGCGAATCCCAACGTAAGTGACCTTCTTTCTCAAGCTGTTGCACGTGTTTAGGTGCACTACCGCCAGCACCTGTTTCAAATAGACCGCCGCCGTTCATTAATGGAACGATTGACAGCATTTTGGCACTGGTGCCTAGCTCGAGGATGGGGAACAAGTCAGTCAGGTAGTCACGTAGAACGTTACCCGTAACTGAAATGGTATCTTTGCCTTCTTTGATGCGAGCCAAAGACAAACGCGTCGCGTCTTCTGGAGACATAATGCTGATGTCTAAGCCATCAGTATCATGCTCTGGCAGATACTGCTGCACTTTTGCAATGATTTGCGCATCGTGGGCACGTTTGCTATCTAACCAGAATACCGCTGGAGTATTGCTTAAACGGGCACGGCGCACGGCCAGTTTAACCCAATCACGGATTGGTGCGTCTTTAACTTGACACATTCTCCAGATATCGCCCGCTTCGACGTTATGGCTCATCAATACCTTACCGCTGGCATCAACAACGTTGACCACACCGTCAGCAGGAATTTCAAAGGTCTTATCGTGGCTGCCGTACTCTTCGGCTTTTTGCGCCATCAAGCCCACGTTTGGCACGCTGCCCATGGTTTTAGGATCAAAAGCGCCGTGCTCTTTACAGAAAGCAATCGTTTCTTGGTAGATACCGGCATAACAACGATCTGGGATCATGGCTTTAGTGTCATGCAGTTGACCGTCTGGTCCCCACATTTGGCCAGATGAACGAATCGCAGCAGGCATAGACGCATCGATAATGATGTCGCTTGGCACGTGTAAGTTGGTGATACCTTTGTCAGAATCAACCATAGCCAATGCGGGACGCGCAGCGTAAACGGCGGCGATATCGGCTTCGACTTCGGCGCGGCTATCAGCAGGTAATGTCGCTATTTTGGCATAAACATCACCAAAACCGTTGTTAACATCTACGCCTAATTCAGCGAAAAGCGCCGCATGTTTGTCAAATACTGGCTTGAAGAATACCTTCACAGCGTGACCAAACATAATAGGATCAGACACTTTCATCATAGTGGCTTTCAGATGCAGCGATAACAGCACATCTTCTGCTTTGGCGTTTTCGATTTCACGCTCATAGAAGCTCACTAAGGCTTTTTTACTCAACACCGCAGCATCGATGATTTCGCCAGCCAGCAACTTAAGACTGGACTTGAGTACTACTTCTTGACCATCTTTTTGGGTCAGCACGATATTCACACTGCCCGCATCAGATAAAGTAACAGACTGTTCGCTGCCGTAGAAATCACCGTCAGTCATGTGGGCAACGTGTGACTTGGAATCTTTGGCCCATTTCCCCATGGAATGCGGGTTTTTCTTGGCGAAGTTTTTCACCGATAATGGGGCACGGCGATCTGAGTTACCTTCACGCAATACTGGGTTTACCGCACTGCCTTTAATCTTGTCGTAACGTGTTTTAATTGACTTTTCAGCGTCGGTTTTTGGCTCATCCGGATAATTAGGGATGTCGTAACCTTTTTGCTGCAGTTCAAGGATACAGGCTTTTAATTGTGGGATCGAAGCACTGATATTCGGTAACTTGATGATGTTCGCTTCTGGCTGATTCGCTAACTCGCCAAGCTCAGTCAGATGGTCGCCAATCTTTTGTGCTTCGGTCAGTTGCTCAGGGAAACTGGCAATAATACGGCCCGATAACGAGATATCACGGGTTTCAACCGCAACGCCCGCGGCGTCGGTAAACGTTCTGATAATAGGTAAGAGTGAGAGGGTGGCCAGAGCTGGCGCTTCGTCTGTTTCAGTGTAAATAATTGTTGATGAGTTATCTTTCATGTTACATCCTACATTATTGTAAAATTTAATATTTTTTATAATAATTTTATAGCATGGCGAACAAATCTGAGCACAGGGAAAATATCAATCAAGGCAATCGACCACGCCCTCACCTTTCAAATTCTCAATGCCCTTCTGTCTTTGCGCGCAAGCTAAAATTTGTTACAACGACTCATTAAAACCTAATAAACATTTAGGCACAGATCACATTTTCTGGCCGACATCATAGAGCATTCGCAATAATATTCAAATTCCACTAACGGCGAATGCCAAGTACACTATGACCACATTAACGACTCAATCAAGTCAGGTAAGCGTGTCTCAACCTCCTGTTAGCAAAAGTATGAACAAAAACAAGTTTCAACCTAAAGGTGCCAATGCCAGCGCAAGTTCCCCAGCCAAGAGCCCGATTAAACCCGCTAAGCCCGCCAGCAGAGGCCCTGCCAACCGCGCTACCGCCGTAGATAGCAAAGTGGCGCCAGCACGAAATGCCAATGGCAGTTTAAAGAAAGAACCCTTTAAAAATCCTAATCGACGCGCAATTGCGGCGGCAAAACCGGTGCAGAGTCAAACGCTCGCACCAATTATCGTGCTGTTTAATAAGCCTTTTGATGTACTTTGCCAGTTTACCGATGAACAAGGTCGTAAAACCCTAAAAGACTACATTCCCATTGCTGACGTGTATGCCGCAGGCCGCTTAGACAGAGACAGTGAGGGCTTGTTGTTGCTGACTAATGACGGTCAATTACAGGCAAGGCTGACAGAGCCAAAAAAGAAAACCTTTAAAACCTATTGGGTGCAAGTGGAAGGCGTTCCGACGGAAGATGTACTGACAAAACTGCGCCAAGGTGTTGAATTAAATGATGGTATGACGCTGCCTGCTAAAGTCAAAATCATGGATTCACCCGACATTTGGCCACGTAATCCACCGGTGAGAGAGCGCAAAAATATCCCAACAACTTGGCTAGAAATCCAAATTCATGAAGGCCGCAACCGCCAAGTCAGACGCATGACAGCGCATATCGGTTTTCCGACCTTAAGATTAATCCGTTATAAAATAGGCCAATGGAGTCTAGATAATTTGCCATCGGGTGAGCACAAATGTATCCGTCTCGGTGATGAAGTCTAAATTTCAGCCTACTTTCTTCATTCAAATCCACTCAAAGGAGGCTCCATGAGTCAAAGATATAAACCCAATGTGACCGTCGCTTGTATTATTCATGCGACTTCACTGGACAAATATCTGATGGTGGAAGAGTGGATTGAAGGAGAGCAGCGCTTTAATCAGCCAGCGGGTCACTTAGAAGCGAATGAAAGCTTAATCCAAGCCTGTGAGCGCGAAGTGCTTGAGGAAACGGGCCTTTCACTCAAACCCCAAGGACTCGTCGGCATTTATCAATTCAGCGCCAGTGAAGACTTAGCCTTTGTGCGCTTTACTTTTTTTGTGCAGTTAGATGATATGCCCTCACCTGCGCCGCAGGATAAAGCGATCCATAGTGCGCATTGGTTAAGTCTTGCGCAGATAGAAGCCAAGTCCTCTTTACTGCGCAGTCCCTTAGTACTCGATTGCTTAAAAGACTATCTCAATCAGGCACAAAATGGCCAAACTTATCCCCTTAGCTTACTCAATAGTGACCGCCTCACGATAGCCCAAGCGAGCAAGGCGTGATAGAATACCGCCCCGCATAAACGGCTGGCTAAGCTTAATGCGTGTGCTACTGCAGAGGCCTTGTACAGCAAATAAATAGTTGGCCGTAAATGCGAGGTTTACTGACAGTTTGCGGACTCATTTTATTTGATAGCGCTGGCAAAGTTTGATTTAGCAATCAGCAGCACACGGCACCTAGATGTAAAGCGAGCTTGGATTTTTAGTTAGCCCATATTTTTAGTTAGGTTAGGTATTTTTGTTACGCGCTCAATGTCGCGGCTTAAATTCATCCACCTAGCCAATACACATACTCAATGGTTTTTAGGATTTATGACATCAATCGAACCCACTCATACAGGAAAAAAAGTCATTGTCGGCATGTCCGGCGGTGTAGATTCATCTGTTTCAGCCTATTTGCTTATGCAGCAAGGCTATCAGGTTGAAGGCCTTTTCATGAAGAACTGGGAAGAAGATGACAACAACGAGTACTGCGCGGCCGCAGAAGATTTAAAAGATGCCCAAGCCGTATGCGACAAGCTCGGGATCAAGCTACATACAGTCAACTTTGCTGCCGAATATTGGGACAATGTATTTGAGTATTTCCTCGCCGAATATAAAGCCGGCCGCACGCCAAATCCCGATATCATGTGCAACAAAGAGATAAAATTTAAGGCATTTTTAGAATTTGCCGACGAAATCCTCGACGCCGATTACATCGCAATGGGCCACTATGTTCGCCGTAGCGATAACAGCGACGGCAGTACGCAAATGCTCCGCGGCGTTGATGGCAATAAAGATCAAAGTTATTTCCTCTACACCTTAAGCCACGAGCAAGTTGCCCGAAGCCTGTTCCCTGTCGGTGAGCTCGAAAAATATCAAGTTCGTGAAATTGCCAAAGAAATGGGCTTAATCACCCATGACAAAAAAGACAGTACTGGCATCTGCTTTATCGGTGAGCGCAAGTTCACTGAATTTCTAGGGACTTATTTACCGGCGCAGCCTGGCAATATTGAAACCCCAGAAGGTGAAGTCATAGGCACGCACCAAGGACTCATGTACCACACCTTAGGCCAACGTAAAGGCTTAGGCATTGGCGGCATGAAAAACAGCAATGACGATCCTTGGTATGTGGTCGATAAAGATCTTGAGCGTAACGTATTGATCGTGGGTCAAGGCGGACACCATCCCCGTTTGATGTCGACCGGCATGACAGTTAACCAACTGCATTGGGTAGATAGAACTGGGCCTGTCGATGGTTGTCATATCGCAGTGAAAACCCGTTATCGCCAACAAGATGTGCCTTGTACATTAACCTACACAGATGAACACACCTTGCGCGTGGTCTTCGATGAACCTGTTGCGGCGGTGACGCCTGGACAGTCTGCGGTATTTTATGATGGTGAGGTCTGCCTAGGTGGCGGCATCATAGATCAATTAATCCGAGGGTAACGCGTGAACGAGCAACTCATTAATCGGACTATGGCGTTTGCAGGCATACTGCAAGCCATTGCCCAAGTTCAACATTTAGCGCGCCATGGCGAATTGGATAATGCCGAGCTCGCAGCGAGCTTAAACACCATTCTCGTCACCAATCCTGACAATACGGCCGATGTCTACCAAGATAAAATCGTATTGCAAAAAGGCTATAAACTGATCCTGAATCAGCTCGGTGACAGCAGCCAAAAAGATGTTGAAATCACCCGCTATTTAGTGGGCGTGCTTGCCCTTGAGCGTAAACTCGTGCGCTCTAACAGTGGCTTAGGCATGTTGGCTGAACGTATTAATCAAGTGAATCGCCAGCTACATCATTTTGCCATCACAGATGAGCAAGTTGTTGCCAATCTTGCCAGCATTTACAGTGACATCATCAGTAATTTAGGGCCAAAAATCCAAATATCGGGTAATCCTGTGTGTTTGCAGCGCCCTATTGTACAACATAAAATTCGTGCTCTGCTGCTTGCCGCTATACGCAGCGCAGTACTGTGGCGTCAGTTGGGCGGTAAACGTCGACACTTAGTCTTCGCCCGCAAAGCCATAGTCGATACAGCCAAGAAAAGTCTTACCCTATAATAAAATTAGCGTTCATCAAGGAGCTACACATGGATCTTTCCGCACTAACTGCTATCTCTCCGGTAGACGGTCGTTATGGTAGTAAAACCGCGTCATTGAGAGGGATTTTCAGCGAGTTCGGTCTTACCAAGTACCGTGTTCAGGTTGAAATCAATTGGCTAAAACTGTTAGCCGACTGTCCAGACATTAGCGAAGTGCCAACATTGAGCGCGTCAGCTATCGCCGTACTCGATGGCATTAAAGACAATTTCAACGAACAAGATGCGCTGCGTGTTAAGGCTATCGAAAGCACCACTAACCACGATGTAAAAGCGGTTGAATACTTCATTAAAGAAAAAATCGCAGGCAATAGCGAATTAGCCGCTGTGGGTGAGTTTGTTCACTTTGCTTGTACTTCTGAAGATATCAACAACTTAAGCCACGGTTTAATGCTGACTGAAGCTCGTGAGCATGTTTTACTGCCCTACTGCAATGAGTTACTGACGGCAATTAAAAAGCTGGCGATTGAATATCGCTCTGTGCCATTAATGTCACGTACCCATGGCCAACCCGCGTCACCTTCGACGCTCGGTAAAGAAATGGCGAACGTCGCAGTGCGCCTTGAACGTCAAATCAAACAAATCGCCAATGTTGAAATCATGGGTAAACTGAATGGTGCCGTAGGTAACTACAATGCTCACCTGTCAGCCTATCCTGAAGTTAATTGGCATGAGCTGTCTGAGCGTTTTGTGACTAGCCTTGGCTTGCACTGGAATGCCTACACGACGCAAATCGAGCCACACGATTACATTGCCGAATTATTTGATGCAGTTGCCCGTTTCAACACTGTGCTGATTGACTTTGACCGTGATATTTGGGGTTACATCGCCCTAGGTCACTTCAAACAACGCACTATCGCCGGTGAAATCGGTTCATCGACTATGCCGCACAAAGTTAACCCAATCGATTTTGAAAACTCTGAAGGTAACTTAGGTATCGCTAACGCCCTGATGCAACATTTAGCGTCTAAGCTGCCGTTATCAAGATGGCAACGTGACTTAACTGACTCGACTGTACTGCGTAACTTAGGTGTGGGTATTGCCCATGCGTTGATCGCGTATCAAGCGACCTTAAAAGGCATCAGCAAGTTAGAAGTTAACGAAGCGCATCTGCGTGATGAGTTAGATCACAACTGGGAAGTGTTAGCAGAACCCGTACAAACGGTAATGCGTCGTTATGGTATTGAAAAGCCATACGAAAAATTAAAAGAACTGACGCGCGGTAAACGTATCGACGCGCAGCAACTGTCAGTGTTTATTGACGGACTTGAATTACCAGACTCAGTGAAGGCTGAACTGAAGAAAATGACGCCAGCCAACTACATTGGTCGTGCCGAAACGTTTGTCGACGAACTGAAGTAAGTTATTAATTAAAATTGGCGATTAACTAATATTAAGCTATTGACTGAAATTAGTTATTAACTGAAATTGGCGACGGACAATACTCTTTCTTAAACAGAAATAAGGATTAAGGCGACCCACATCACCGTGATGTGGTCGCCTTTTTTAACACTATGTATACACTCAATCTCGATATCGCCCAGTTTCTTAGTGAATACTGGCAAAAGAAACCCCTGTTGATCAAAAAAGCCTTTCCGCAATTTGAAGATCCTATCAGCGCCGATGAATTAGCTGGCCTTGCCTGTGAAGAAGAAATCTCTTCACGTATCGTTGTCACCAAAGACAATGATTGGGAAGTGGGGCAAGGTCCGTTTGAAGATTACGACAGCTATGGCGAAACCCATTGGCAATTATTAGTGCAAGCCGTCAACCATTGGTACCCAGATTCGCAACCATTAGTTGAAGCGCTGCGTTTTTTACCTGACTGGCGCTTCGATGACTTGATGGCATCATTTGCAACCCCAAGTGGCGGTGTCGGCCCGCACGTCGATAACTACGATGTGTTTATCATTCAAGGCGAAGGTGAGCGTCGCTGGACTGTGGGTGACAATACCCCGCAACAACGCCGCGGTGGCAATCCCAACTCGCCGCTGGTTGAAGACTTCACACCCATTATCGATGTAGTGTTAGAAAAAGGCGACATGCTTTATATTCCACCTGGTTTCCCACACTGCGGCGAAACCCTAACTGTGGCAATGAGTTACTCGATTGGTTTCCGCGCTCCTAGCCAGCAAGAATTAGTCAGTGAAGTCGCCGATTATTTGCTCGACAATAACTTAGGTCAGCAGCGTTTCACATCGCAAACTGAACCGAGTTCAGCGGGTATTGTCAGCCAAGATCATCAAGTGGGCATAATGTCACTCTTGAGTCAGCTGAGCCAAGATCCCAATAGCTACCAAATCGTGTTAGGTAAGCTACTCAGTCAAAACCGTTTCGAGCTTGATTTGTGTGAAGGCGAAGAAGCTTACAGCATGGAAGATTTGCAAGATGCCTTCGCCCAAGGTGCTGGAGTGAGCCGTATCGGTGGTTTGAAAGTATTGCGCCTTGAAAATGACGCCACGCCGCGATTATTCATCAATGGTGATGTACACGAACTGCCCCAAACACCGGCAGACGTAATCGCACAGTTGAGCGATAACGTCAGCTTAAACGCCGATGAAGCGGCTGAAATATGTCAGCATGAAGAAGTCCAAGCCCTACTGTTGAAACTCATCAATCAAGGTTTCTACTACTTGAGCGACAGCGAAGAATAAGCCCTATCGACTTTGTTCGATGACCTTGTTCTTAACATAGGAAATCAACATAAAAGTCAGTATAAAAAAGGCACTCAACTGAGTGCCTTATTGTTATTTCAATTATCAGTATCAATCAACACAAGTGACTGTATTAACTCAATACTATCTAAATACAATCCTCAACTCATTTGAGTTTAAGCATTCCACAGTTTATCGTCGTTGTGCATACGATATAAACTCTCGGCACGCGATACTAATAGTTGAGCAAATTTAGCCTGAGTGGCATCACGGGTTGCACCCGAACGCACTAAGTTTTCCGCCTGCATTTGCCACATCATAGAGAAATGACGCACGGCATCACGGGCCGTAGCCGCCACTTTCACATCGACAAAATCCGACGGTAAATCACCTGACATCACCCAATAGGTTTTGTTGCTTGGACGCTTTGATTCCATCTTCCAAATCGCCATATAAGGCGCAAGATAACGGCTTTCATCGGCTAGGACTTTGCTTGGGATCACGCCTTTTTCAGCGAGAAAACGATTGGCTTTTTGAAATTGAGTTCTGACCCACTCTTGACGCAGCTTTTCTATTTCTTCAGCTGATAAATTTTGTTGAGTTTGGTCGACAGCTTGTTCAGTCATACTTCCGTCCTATCTTATTGTTATAACGCGAACCTAATTCTTGGGATCAGTACGCGATTCATTCTATTCGTTACGTTAAATTCAGTACAATCCATTCTTAATCGCAAAGCTTACGTTTACGTAAAGTGGAAAGCTAAATTGCCACAAATAATGTATTTATTCGGTCATTATGCATGGTTGAGAGTATCGCTAAATGCTATGGTTCTGCAATAAATATAACAAGCAGTCGATAGAGGCTCACCTCGTCGGCTTTTTCATTGTGTATAGCGGAGAAATTCACGTGGCTGTATTTAATCATGTATCCTTTGACGAACATGAACAGGTTGTATTCTGTCATGATAAAGAAAGTGGCTTAAAGGCCATTGTCGCCATCCATAACACTAACCTTGGTCCTGCCGTGGGTGGATGTAGGATGTGGAACTACCAATCGGATGATGAAGCCCTTACTGACGTATTACGCCTCTCTCGTGGCATGACTTATAAAAATGCCCTAGCAGGTTTAACCATGGGCGGTGGCAAATCAGTGATCATTGCCGATCCGAAAAGACAAGATCGCGAAGCCCTATTCCGCGCCTTTGGCCGTTTGATTAACAGCCTAGGTGGCCGCTACTATTCAGCGGAAGATGTTGGCACTACTACGGCTGATATTATGATCGCCCATGAAGAAACCCCTTATATGGCGGGCCTTGAAGGCAAAAGTGGCGATCCATCACCGTTCACAGCCCTTGGCACTTATTTAGGCATCAAAGCTGCGGTTAAACATAGACTTGGTTTAGACAGCCTTAAAGGCCTTAAAATCGCCGTTCAAGGCGTCGGTCACGTTGGCTATTACCTGTGCAAACACTTGCATAACGAAGGCGCTGAACTGATTGTTACCGACATTCATCAAGCCTCGTTAGATAAAGTCGCTACCGACTTTGGTGCCATTGTTGTCGCGCCTCAAGAAATCTACGCGCAAGATGTGGATGTGTATGCCCCTTGTGCCCTTGGCGCAACCTTAAACGATGCGACCTTACCGCAACTGAAAGCCAAAATTGTTGCTGGCTGTGCCAACAACCAATTAGCCGAAGTACGCCACGGTGAACAACTGAAAGAAATGGGCATACTTTACGCGCCAGACTATGTGATCAACGCAGGCGGTATTATCAACGTGTCGTTCGAAAAAGATTACGACGCAGCAAAATCGACGGCTAAAGTAGAAGAAATTTACAACACGCTGCTTAAAATATTCAGCCAAGCCGATGCGCAGAACCGTACAACCGGCGCCGTGGCTGATGAAATGGCAAAAGCCATTATCGAAGCCGCTAAGCAGTAATTTTTCTACGCGTTTATTATTTTTTATGCCCGTCAAATATTGAAAAAAGCGACCTCTGGTCGCTTTTTTGTTATCTAAAATTTAATCTATCACTAAGCTCATGGTTTAACCGCGCTTTTAATTTCGACACAGAATATTCATTTAATCACGCTGGAAAACGTCATATTTGTCTGCTTGAATTAGTCTATCAGGTCCCAGCACAGGATAGCGCTATGATCCGTTTCAAATATGATATCAACCAAGATGTGGTAGAACTGCAAGCCAGCAATTGGAGTGGTTTAGAGCGGGTCTTCGTTAATGGCCAGATGGTGTCGCACAAGCTTAACTTTAAGCCTCAAAGCGAGCATACCATTCAGCTTAAAGACGGCGCGCCTTGCAAGTTTGAACTGCTTATCGATCCCCAAACCGATGAACTCATGTGCCGAATTTATAAGCAACATAGACTCGTCGCTAGCCTAAAACAAGGTAAAGAAAATTTATTAGCTAGCCGGCGTTATTTACAGCACTCAGTGATAGCCGTAAGTCTGCTTTGCGTCTTTGCACTTTACTTGAATTAATCAAACCAGTTTAATCCCGCAAAGTGAGGCATAGTGGGTGGGATTAAACTGGAAAATGATTTAGATAACCACATACAGATAGAAGTAAAAACGGCTAAACCACAGTTTTCCTCCATACCCATTAGATTCAAAATCTCAAGCCAAACGGTTGATTTTATTTAATAGTAAAATGAATGTCTGTTGTTCATCTTCACTTAAATTTGACAGGAATTTTTCATTGACCCGCTCAGCTTCGCAGATAAGATCTTGCTCTAATGCTTTTGCTTCATCGGTCAAAAAGATTTGGAAAGCACGCCGATTATCGACTTCTTGATGGCGAGTAATAAGACCTTGCACCTGTAACTGATCGAGTAAGCGCGTCATAGTGTAATTTGCCACATCGCAACGCTTAGACAATTCAGTTTGGCTTATGCCCTCTTCTTGCCACAAAGCAAACAGCACAGGCCACAGTTTTATATCGAGTTGATATCGCTTAAGATGCAGATCAAGCTCATTTTGCAGCTCGATATTTAAGTGGGAGACAAGATAGCCTAAGCTTTCATGACGATTCAAACAGCACCTCCTACAGCAAAGGTTTAACGCGTTTTCACTTACTCTGCACGCCATCATAGGAACCCAGAGTTAGTTTTAATACTACCACTTAACCCATAATAAACTAGCTTAGACCACAGCAAATTATGCGATTAACCTACGAGCTCATTCCTCATCTAGATCAGATAAATTGAATTCATTCACAAAATTATAGTAACAGGCCCGACCTAATTTGCCCCATAAACCGCGCTCAAGCGGCAAATAAACACTGTCATCGGTGAGCTTCATCTGTTTTATATCGACTTTATGGTGCTGTGTTTCAATACTGGTTCTTACATTGAGCAGCGAATGGGGTTGCGCTCGCTCGAAATCGACAATCAGTAAGGGAGCATCTTCAACCCGCACTCGCACCTTCTCCACTGGGGTAATTAAGAAATACTCATCATCGATGCAATGCAAAATACTGGCGAACAACTTAGCAAACTTGGCTGGCAGCGATGTGCCTAGATATGTCCAATCACCCAAGGCGTTAATGTCAAACAATGGGACTTCACTGCACAATGGCGCAACCGAGGTTAGCCTACTATCAGCGGCGAATTGTTTGAGCGTGTGTTGAATACTGTAAGTCATCTTTTCCATCTAGGCCTCCATCATCCATAAAAAAACCAGCCTTGCGGCTGGCTTTAGTGTGACATTCAACACTTGGATATACCAGTGAGGATAATTACGGCCTTGCTGGTCAATTTAAGTAATAAGGACCATTACGCGTTTACTAACTCAAGTAAGGCCTCAAGTGGATGCTTTGGCTTGTAACCGGCAAAACGTTTTACCTGACTACGGCACGAATAGCCAGACACTAACACTTGCGGCTGCTCAATTCTTGCTAACATTTGCTGCCAAGACATGTCGAACAAGGCCTTAGAGCGCTCGAGGTTTTCCGCCTCATGACCATAGGTTCCCGCCATACCACAACAACCTAAATTAACTGCGGTTAACTTAGCACCGAAATGGGCAAAGATTTTAGTCCACTCATTGGCGGTATTTGGCTTGGCCGTCGATTCGGTACAATGACTAAACCAAGTATATTGCTTACCTTGCGCAGCTTTTGCAGGTAAATCTTTGATGACATTCAGTAGCCATTCGTTGGCTAACTTGACCTCAAAATTACCGCGATTAGCCCCTAAGACTTCACGATATTCATCGCGATAACACAAGACTAAGGCAGGATCGATACCGACCATGGGCATGCCCAGTTTATGGACTTGGTTCAGAAAGTCCGCACTCGACTGCGCCGTTTTAGCAAACTTATCTAAAAATCCCTTGATATGTGTTGGCTTACCATTGGGTTTATAGGGCAATAACACCGGCTTTAAGCCGAGTTTTTCAATTAATTGGATAAAGCGCAACACAAGACCTGAGTCATAGAAACTGTTAAAGGGATCTTGTACCACCAACACAAACTGCGAGCGCTTCTCTTCTGGAATCGCTTGCAACGCAGCTAAGTCGTAACCGCGGCTTGCATGACCATCGAGTCTTTGCTTCAAAGTCGGCACAGATAACGCAGGCGCATCCACATAACCAATCGCCTGTTTAATCACCCATTGGCTCAATGGATTTTGTGCGACAAAGTTAGTGAGACGCGGTGCCGCGGCCATCAATGGCAAGCTATCTTCAATCCCTGCAACGAGATAGTCTTTCGCGGGTCTTAAATAGCGTTGATAGTATATATTGAAGAACTGCGCCCTAAACTTAGGCACATCCACTTTTACCGGACATTGTCCAGAGCAGGCTTTACAGGCCAAACAGCCCTTGAGCGATTCCATCACCTCGTGGGAGTAATCATAATCACGTTTGGCATTGATGGTATTTTGTATGCGCTGCAATATACCAAAAGGTTTCGCTTTTGCGAGGGCATTAACATCAACCCCTTCAGCCTCAAGCAGCCTTAGCCACTCTCTCATGAGCCCTGCACGCCCCTTAGGCGACTGCACTCTGTCACCCGTCACCTTAAACGATGGGCACATGGGCGAATAGCTACTGTAATTAAAACACAGGCCATTACCGTTACAATTCATCACATCGGGGAACGCATCACGCACATCAACGGGGATTTGTCGATCAAACTTACCGCGCTTAGCACTGTCAACATCGTAATAGAGGGCACCTGTATCTTTAGGCGCCACCAGCTTGCCGGGGTTTAGTCGGTTATCAGGGTCGAACAAACCTTTGATATCTTGCAATACACCGAAAAGTTCATCACCAAAGACAGCTGGACCGTATTCACCGCGCACGCCTTTACCGTGCTCGCCCCACATTAGGCCGCCGTATTTAAGCGTCAGTGCCGCGACTTGATCAGAAATGACTCGTAGTAATTTTTCATCTTCAACATCGCACATATCGAGCGCTGGACGAACATGCAACACGCCCGCATCCACATGGCCGAACATACCGTATTGCAGATTATGCCCGTCGAGTAAGGCGCGAAACTCCATAATGTAATCGGCGAGTTTTTCGGGCGGTACCGCGGTATCTTCTGCAAAGGCGATGGGTTTGCGGCGACCTTTAGTGGCGCCGAGTAAGCCAACGGCTTTTTTACGCATGCCGTAAATTTTTTCGATACTCGGCTTATCTTGCGTCACTTGGTAACCCAATACACCGCACTCGCCTTTGCTAATCTGCTCAGTTAACACAGCTTCCAAACTCGCGAGCTTTTGCTCAACGTCGACCGTGTCACCTGCAAATTCGACCATATTGAGGCCATCAATAACTTTACCTGGCACTTCTTGGATAAGATCAGATACCGAATGCCAGACAATATCTTCGCGGGCTAAATTAAGCACTTTTGAATCGACGGTTTCGACCACAGTCGCCCGCGCGGCAACTAAGGATGGCGCATGACGCAATGCCGATTGGAACGAATCGTACTTAATGTTCACCATAGCGCGCTCAGTCGGCAGCGGGGTGAGATTAAGTTTGGCTTCGGTTATCACCGCAAGTGTGCCCTCTGAGCCCGTCAGAATTCGTGATAAATCGAATTGCGTCAGGTTGTCGTTCCACACGTGTTTTAAGTCATAGCCAGTAAGGAAACGATTGAGCTTAGGAAATTGGTTTTCAATTTGAGTTCGCTTTTCGCGGCATACCGCCGCCACAGCAAAAATCAGTTTCTGCCCCAGCGAATTATCACTGACATTATCGGGGTTACACAGTCGTCCCGCATCTAGGGGATGCGTATCCAGCACACTGCCATCGATCAGCACACTGCGCAGCGCTAGCACGTGATCTGACGTCTTACCATAGACCAGTGAGCCCGCACCCGAGGCATCGGTATTGATCATGCCACCAATCGTGGCGCGGTTTGAAGTGGATAAATCGGGACTAAAGAAGAATCCATGGGGACGCAATGCATCGTTAAGCGCATCTTTAATCACGCCAGCTTCAACTCGAACCCAACCTTGCTCAGCATTCACTTCAAGCACACGGTTCATGTAACGCGACACATCCAAAATCAAACCATGGGTCAGGGATTGTCCGTTGGTACCAGTACCGCCACCCCGCGCACTGAAGGTCACGCTGCGAAATGCGTCCGTGGCAGCCAGCGTCAATGCAATTTGAATATCCTGCTGATTTTTAGGATATAACACGGCTTGAGGTAAAAATTGATATACTGAGTTGTCCGTTGCTTGCACTAAACGCGCGCTGTAACGTTTGTCTATATCACCGGAATACTCACTTTGCTCCAGTGCATCAAGGTATGCCAAATACACTGGCTCTAATGTTTGTTGATGTGATAGCAGGGGTAGCATAGATGGCTTCTGTCAATTATCGTTATGGCGCCATTATAAACAAAAAAAAGCCGCTAAAAAGCGGCTTTTTTAACAAGTTTATAAAATTACAATCGAGATCAACCGTGCGCTTCGGCTAAATACAACCAAGTATCAATCACAGTGTCTGGATTTAACGATACGGTATCTATGCCCTGCTCGACCAACCAAGCCGCAAAATCGGCGTGATCTGAAGGACCTTGACCACAAATACCTATGTAAGCGCCCTTCGCTTTAGCCGCTTTAATGGCTAATGAAAGTAGCATTTTAACGGCTTCATCACGCTCATCGAATAAATGGCTAATGATACCTGAGTCACGGTCAAGGCCGAGTGTCAGCTGAGTTAAATCGTTTGAGCCGATAGAGAAGCCATCGAAATGCTCAAGGAATTGGTCTGCTAACAGGGCGTTTGAAGGCACTTCACACATCATGATGACACGTAAACCGTCTTTACCACGCTCTAAACCTTGCTCTTTGAGCAGGCCGACCACTTGCTCAGCTTCTTTCACTGTGCGAACGAATGGGATCATGACTTCAACGTTTTTCAGACCCATGTCATTACGAACACGTTTGATCGCTTCACACTCAAGGGCAAAACAGTCACGGAAGGATTCAGAAATATAACGGCTCGCACCGCGGAAGCCCAGCATTGGGTTCTCTTCTTCTGGCTCGTATCTATCACCACCAACCAAGTTTGCGTATTCGTTAGACTTAAAGTCTGACATACGTACGATCACTTTCTTCGGATAGAAAGCTGAACCGATAGTCGCAATACCTTCAACCAGACGGGCAATATAGAACTCAACAGGTGATTCATAACCAGCAATCATTTCGTTGATTTCAGTTTGCAACGCTGCATCCTGTTGATTGAATTCGAGCAGTGCCTTTGGATGGATGCCGATCATACGGTTGATGATGAATTCTAAACGCGCTAGACCCACACCTTCGTTTGGCAAACGGGCAAAATCAAATGCACGATCAGGGTTACCCACGTTCATCATGATTTTCATTGGCAATGCAGGCAGAGAGTCAACACGGTTTGAAATCACTTCAAACTCTTGTTTACCTTCGTAGATAAAGCCAGTGTCACCTTCGGCGCAAGAAACAGTTACGATTTGACCATTCTTGATACGGTCAGTCACGTCACCACAACCCACCACCGCTGGCACACCTAATTCGCGGGCGATAATCGCCGCATGACAGGTACGACCGCCACGGTTTGTGACGATAGCACTTGCGCGCTTCATGATAGGTTCCCAATCAGGATCTGTCATGTCTGTCACTAACACATCACCAGGTTGGATTTGATCCATATCGGCGATTGACGTTAATACTTTGGCTACGCCAGTACCCACTTTATGGCCAATAGCGCGACCTTCACAGATCACAGCGCCACGGCTCTTTAAGTGATAACGTTCAATCAATTGCACATCTTCACGGCTACGAACCGTTTCTGGACGCGCTTGAACGATATACAATTTGCCATCATTGCCGTCTTTTGCCCATTCGATGTCCATTGGACGACCGTAATGCTTTTCGATCACCATGGCTTGTTTGGCTAATTCTTCAACTTCAGCGTCATTGATAGAGAATTGACGACGTTTGTCAGCAGTCACGTCTTCAATTTTGACTTGTTTGCCGTGAGCAGCATCATCTGAATACACCATTTGGATGAGCTTGCTACCGATATTACGGCGCACAACAGCCTTGTGACCTAAAGCTAAAATAGGTTTATGAACATAAAATTCATCTGGGTTTACCGCGCCTTGAACAACCATTTCACCCAGACCAAAAGATGAAGTGATAAACACCACATCGTTATTGCCAGATTCAGTGTCCATAGTGAACATCACACCTGAAGCCGCTTTATCTGAACGAACCATGCGTTGTACGCCAGCAGACAAGGCAACACCGTGGTGCTCATAACCTTGATGCACACGGTAGGAAATAGCGCGATCGTTAAAGAGTGAAGCGTACACATGCTTGATCGCTGTCAGTACGGATTCAAATCCTTTTACGTTTAAGAAGGTTTCTTGCTGACCCGCAAAAGAGGCATCTGGCATATCTTCAGCTGTTGCAGAAGAACGTACCGCGAATGACGCTTCGCTAGTTTCAGCGGCAAGTTTATCGTAAGCTTCACGAATCGCTTGCTCTAATGCTGGTTGAAATGGAGTGTCGATAACCCACTGTCTGATCTGTGCACCTACTTTAGCCAGCGCATTGACATCATCTACATCCAGTGTGGCTAGAATGTCATAAATCTTCTGGTTAACTCCGCTTTGTTCAAGGAACTCGTTGAACGCATGGGAAGTTGTCGCAAATCCGCCAGGTACTTGAACACCGGCATTGGCCAGATTGCTGATCATCTCGCCTAGAGAAGCATTTTTACCGCCAACCAAGTTGACGTCACCCATGCCTAATTCTTGATACCAGAGTACGTATTGCTGCACAGTTCTATCTCCGCAAGTTTATTTCAGTGGCCCCTTCACACGAGGGCAGCGGCATTTTACACTCCTGTCGAACACGCGTAAATCTATAATTTTATTTGTAATTTTATTACTACAAGAGGTCAGTATGGCACCAAAAGTATTCTATATCTCCGACGGGACAGCGATCACAGCTGAAGTTTTTGGTCATGCGGTTCTCTCGCAATTTCCATTAGAATTTGAGTCACTTACGATTCCATTTGTCGAAACATTGACGAAAGCGGAGCAAGTTAAGCGACAAATTAATGATTGTTTTATTACAACAGGTGAGCGGCCGTTAGTATTCCATTCCATCGTAAAAGCCGAGATCCGCGACATCATCTACTCGAGTGAAGGGGTTGATTATGATTTTTTGAATACTTTTGTGGCCCCACTCGAACAACATTTAGGTGTTTCTGCCTCTCCAGTTGTACATAGAACCCATGGAAAAGCGAATCACGGCTATGAAGCGCGTATTGATGCCATTAATTTCGCCATGGATAATGATGATGGCCAGACCATGAAACATATGGATCAAGCCGATCTGGTTTTACTTGGGGTCTCTCGCTGTGGCAAAACGCCATCGAGCCTGTATTTATCAATGCAGTTCGGTATAAAAGCGGCAAACTACCCTTTCACCGAAGATGATATGGATAACCTTAAGTTACCTGAAGCGCTGAAACGCAATAAGAAAAAACTGTTTGGTTTAACGATTGATCCCGTGCGTTTACATGAAATCCGTCAGAGTCGAATGGAGAATAGCCGCTACTCATCGCTCAAACAGTGCCGCTTAGAAGTCAAAGAAGTTGAAATGCTGTTTAAACGAGAACGCATTCCTTACATAGACACCACTAATCATTCCGTGGAAGAAATTGCCACTAAAATATTAGATGTCACGGGCCTAGAACGGCATATGTTCTAAGCCTAATAAGCCAAAATCAGCAAAAGAAACCGAGTGAATTTAGTCTAAAAGAAACTAACTTAAATCAAATTCATTGCACAGTTGCCGACAATTAACGCAATTGGCACTGTGCAACTCGGTTCGATTCGTTATAATCCGAGGCAATCTGGCGAAAAGCGCCGCACGCAAGCTCGGTATTTTGAATGACCATAAAAACAGACGAACTACGCACTTCCTTATTAGCAAAAGTCATCTCACCTGCGCAACTGGCATCTGAGTTCCCATTAACTCAAGATGCAGCCGATTATCTGGTTCAGCAACGTCGTGAAGTCGAAGCCATCATTATGGGTGAAGACCAACGTCTATTGGTGATCATAGGCCCATGTTCAATCCACGATACTAAAGCGGCATTAGATTATGCTCAACGCTTGGCCGCGTTACACCAAGAATTGAAAGATGACTTGTGTATCTTAATGCGCGTCTATTTTGAAAAACCCCGCACAATTGTCGGTTGGAAAGGATTAATTTCAGATCCCGATCTCGATGGCAGTTTCGAACCAAACAAAGGTTTACGCATTGCCCGCGAATTGCTGCAACAAATCACTGAATTAAAATTGCCTATCGCCACCGAATTTTTGGATATGGTGAACGGTCAGTACATAGCGGATCTCATCACTTGGGGTGCGATTGGTGCCCGCACCACGGAAAGCCAAGTCCACCGTGAAATGGCTTCAGCACTGTCCTGCCCTGTTGGTTTTAAAAATGGTACTGATGGGAACATCAATATTGCCGTTGATGCAGTGCGTGCCGCACAAGTACCGCATGTTTTCTATTCACCGGATAAAGATGGCGCTATGGCGGTCTATCGCACCCACGGCAACCCGTTTGGCCATATCATCCTACGTGGTGGCAAAAAACCTAATTATCACGCACAAGATATCGAAGAAGCGCGTCAACAGCTCGCATCTGTTGGGGTAACTCAACGTATGGTTATCGATTTCAGCCACGGAAACAGTGAGAAGAACCATCTCAAACAGCTGATGGTCGCCGATGAAATTATGACTCAAATGCGTGCTGGCAGCACTGCCATCGCAGGTATTATGGCTGAAAGCTTCTTACAAGAAGGTAATCAAAAAGTCGTTGAAGGCCAGCCACTCTGTTATGGCCAAAGTATCACCGACGCTTGCTTGCATTGGGATGACTCTGAAATCCTGCTACGTAAGCTCGCAGCGGCTTCCCGCGAAAGAAAAGCACTGTTAACCAAATAAATCTGAAGTAAAATAAATCGTCCAATAAAAAACCGATCTCATTTCGGTTTTTTATTGGAAGCATGACATTATCCTCAGTCATATGCCTACTGCACCTTAAAGCCTGTAGTTTTCTATCTTTAACCACCATAAATCTTTATAATTCGAGCTTATTTTGCTGCATTACCTTAGGTTGCTGTATGTCGCTTACCCCCATGTCCACAAACACCGAAAACACCTCACGAATCGAAGCCGCTGAAACACCTTTTCCTGACGCGATTCAAACTCGAATTGATTCCTCAGAAGCGCGTGTGATTAAAGCAGTATTTCCCTCAATCACCAACCATCACAATACGTTATTTGGTGGTGAAGCTTTAGCGTGGATGGATGAAACAGCCTTTATTGCGGCAACTCGTTTCTGCCGTAAAACCTTAGTCACAGTGAGTTCCGATAGAATTGATTTTAAAAAGCCTATCCCAGCTGGCACACTAGCAGAACTCATCGCTCGTGTGATCCATGTAGGTAATACGTCATTAAAAGTTGAAGTCAACATCTATGTCGAAGACATGTATCAAGACCATCGAGAGCATGCCATACGTGGTGTGTTCACCTTTGTTGCGGTTGACGAACAACGAAATCCCACAAAAGTGTGGACATATGGGTAGTTTTTAGACGATTTTAAAGTATAGGTTAGCCCGTACTTTCGGGCTTTCAATTGAAACTATACTGTCCATCTTTTTCCCTGTAAAACACCGACCAAAGTCTAACAACCAGAAACATATCAAAATTTTGTCCTTATTCCTGAATAAAGCAATAGGATCCTTGATTACTTTTCTGTTACATTGAGTTCAATCTTCACGCGCACCGAACATAATCATAAAAGCCATGAAGCTAGAAAACTTAAATATTATTATCGCAGACGATCATCCATTGTTCAGAAATGCACTACGTCAAGCGCTGACCAGCGCTTTCGAGCATGCACAGTGGTTTGAAGCCGACAGTGCTGACGCACTGCAATCTGTATTGGATGTTCGAAGCGTCGATTACGATCTTGTACTGTTAGATCTGCAGATGCCGGGGTCCCACGGCTACTCCACACTTATCCACCTACGCTCACATTATCCTGAGTTACCCGTTGTGGTGATTTCAGCCCACGAGGATATCAATACCATTAGCCGTGCGATTCATTATGGCAGCAGTGGTTTTATCCCTAAATCAGCTTCAATGGAAACCCTAAAAGAGGCGCTAAGTGCGGTGTTATTCGGTGATATTTGGTTGCCTAAAGGCACTGAGATTATTGCTATCAATGACGATGCCATTGATAAAATGGCCAGCAAGTTATCCGATCTCACGCCGCAACAATATAAAGTGTTGCAGATGTTTGCCGAAGGTTTATTAAATAAACAAATAGCCTACGATCTTGGCGTATCTGAGGCGACCATCAAGGCGCACGCTACCGCCATATTTAGAAAACTTGGCGTTCGTAACCGCACTCAAGCAGTTATTGCCCTTGCGCAACTCGAGATGGATAAAGTCGATTTATCTTAATCGCTAAACCCATAAAAATGCCGCTTTTATTAGCGGCATTTTTATGTTTGTAAATCATCCAAGTTAACGCATTGGCAGATTTTTATCGGCAAACATTTCATCTATGAGCTGTTGATCCCGTAATGCTACAGCTTTCTCCACCACATCACGGGTTAAATGCGGCGCAAAGTGCTGAATAAAATCATACATATAACTGCGCAAGAAACTGCCCTTCCTAAAACCAATTTTAGTCGTACTGTGGGCAAACAAATGACCAGCATCAATAGCGACTAAATCTTTATCAACATTTGGATCAATGGCCATAGACGCGATGACGCCCACACCTAATCCTAAACGAACATAGGTTTTAAGCACATCGGCACTGGTCGCACTAAAGACAACACGCGGCTCTAAATTGGCCCGATTGAACGCTTTTTCAATTTCAGAAGCACGGTCAAAACCAAAGACATAGGTCACTAAGGGGAAACGGGCTAAATCTTCGATACTAATCAAGTTGCCTTGATTGCGGGTCGCAAGAGGATGGTCTTTGGGCACAACGATAGAGCGGTTCCAGTGGTAACAAGGCAACATTATCAGATCTGAATATAAATGCATTGCTTCGGTCGCAATGGCAAAATCTGCATCACCGCGAGCTGCCTGTTCGCTGATCTGCGACGGTGTCCCTTGGTGCATATGCAAGTTCACTTTAGGATAGCGATCAATAAACTGACGAATTATCGTCGGTAATGCATAGCGTGCCTGAGTATCTGTTGTGGAAATATTTAACTCACCTTGATCTGGCTTAGTATATTCTTCAGACACTTTTTTGATACTTTCAACTTTACCTAAAATATCATTGGCAATGCTGATCACTTGCAAACCCGCAGGTGTGACATGGGTTAAATGCTTACCGCTGCGACCAAATATTTGGATCCCCAACTCATCTTCAAGCATACGAACTTGTTTACTGATCCCGGGTTGAGAGGTATACAAGTTTTCAGCTGTCGCCGATACATTGAGGTTATGTTTTACGACCTCAGCAATATACCTGAGTTGTTGCAGTTTCATCTTATTTCCTTGTCTCAAACACGCAAAATGCCATTAACAACTGAGCCCTCAAAGCACTCTCAGCTATAATCAATCGTTATAGTATATAGTAAAAATTAAAGCAAATAGGAATATAGAGCACAAGTCTACAGATTCATACGACAGAAATGATAACCTAGGCTAAGATAACTATGCTAGTTTATTGATTTATTGTAGCATTAGCTCAATTGGATAAATAATGGAACATCTATGTCATTCACCTTGGTTCTGATCCTCATCGGTGCGCTTTTACTGCTTGTTATCGGAATTAACGTATTACAGCAACAAAAAGAACGTGTAGAGGCTGAGCGTCGCATTGAATTTGCCCGTCAAAGAGCAATTATCGATGAAACTGAAACTGTGTTATCAAACACAGGAATGATGCCTTGTAGCACGAATATAGTGTTGGTTTTGTACCGGCGTGTACAAGATGCCTTGCAGTCTGCAACAGCGATCAGTAATGGCCAACAACAGTCGGACTACCAACGTCGCTTAGCCGATATTAATAATCAAATAACAAGCTTACAGTCTGGACAACCTCAAACTCCTCCAATTGAGAATTTCAGACTACCCGATAATGACAAACAAATTTTAGCGCTTGTTCAAACCTTAAAAAAATTAAAGGCGATACTCAGAGCCGAGCATAATAAAGGTAAAGTCGATCCGAGCATTTTTGCTCAAGAAGAAAGCCGCATCGACAGTTTACAGCTCAGAATTAATGTCGATTCTATGCTTTCTCGTGCCCGCGCGGCCAGTTTTATGAAGCAATATGGCTCATCAAAACAAATGGTAACCAAAGCCCTATCAACATTACACGCCATTAAGGCACAAACGCCTAATGATCCCTTCATTGGGCGTAAAGTCGATGAGGCTAAACAATTACTTGATGAAATTATGGGGGCACAGAAACAATCTGAACCCAGTGCGCCTAGACCTAAAAATGAAGAAGATGATATCGATATGCTGTTTCAACCTAAAAAGAAATGGTGATCAGTCTCTATTTGCTTACCGTTAAATTGAATTAGCGACACATTTGCCACTCATGCTACCGCGTCATTGTGAGTCAGTTTGTATCTGCAGGTGTAAAGTACTCAACATGTTTGAATTATTATCTATAGCAACAAATTAATATCGAAAACACACAAACAAAAAGCCAAGTCATATTTGACTTGGCTTTTTGTTGTTCTATTAGCGTTAAGCTAGCTTAATCAGTCACTATGCGCCTTTCTTGGCCTTCTTGGTAGATTCACTCACCCACTTCCCATTGACGTAATGCGCAGACCAACCCGTGGCTTTGCCATCGACTTCAGTCGCAACGTATTGCTCTTTCGTCTTACGGCTAAACTTCACCGCAGCCTTATTGCCTTCATCATCAGTGACTGGCGCATCCGCTAAATACTGATACTTAGGCCATAGCAGGTCACGGTATTGAACCAGCTCCTCAACCAGAGGCGCACGGGTTTCACGTGATTTAGGGAAAGTACTAGCCGCTAAGAAGATACCCGCCGCACCATCACGTAATACGAAATGGGCATCCGATTTACTGCATTTAAGTTCGGGTAAATAAATAGGATCTTCTTTTGGCGGCGCCGCCTCACCATTTTTCAGTAATTTACGGGTATTCTTACACTCTTCATTGGTACAGCCAAAGTACTTACCAAAACGACCATTTTTCAGTTCCATATCGTGACCACAGCGATCACACTCAATCAGTGGACCTTCATAGCCTTTGATCTTGAATTGGCCTTCTTCGACTTCATAGCCTTCACAGATTGGATTGTTACCGCAGACGTGTAACTTACGCTTCTCATCGATCAGATAACTGTCCATTGCCGTGCCACAAATACTACAACGGTGCTTCGCACGCAGTGCATCTGTTTCGGCATCTTCACTGTTTTCGCTAATCGCCTCAACGCCAGGCGTGAGGTTCATCGTCGTCTTACAGCGTTCTTTAGGGGGTAATTCATAACCAGAGCAACCAAGGAAAACACCAGTCGTTCCAGTGCGGATCCCCATAGGACGACCACAAGTTGGGCACTTGATATCCGTCATCACCATTTGGTTAAGACGCATGCCACCTTCTTCAGGATCCAGCTCCGCTTTTTCTAATTGCTTAGTAAAGTCAGCATAGAAACCATCGAGTACTTTTTTCCAGTCTAACTCGCCCCGAGCCACATCATCTAATGTTTGCTCCATGCTGGCGGTAAAGTCATAGCTCATCAAATCAGCAAAACTGCTCACCAATCGTTCGCTGACAATTTCACCCATTTTTTCGGCATAGAAACGACGATTTTCTACTTTTACATAACCACGATCTTGAATCGTTGAAATGATGGTTGCGTAGGTTGATGGGCGGCCAATACCGCGTTTTTCTAATTCTTTTACTAAAGAAGCTTCGCTGTATCGTGCTGGCGGCTTAGTAAAATGTTGTTTAGGCTGCAATTCTTTTAATGCTAATACATCGCCCTGTGCCACGAATGGTAACGTATTGTCTTCTTCGTTTTTCTTCTTAAGCGCTGTTTGTACGCGAGTCCAACCATCAAAACGTAAGGTACGTCCCGTAGCTTTGAGCTCATAATCGCCCGCTTTTACGGTCAACTTAGTGGCATCATATTGTGCAGGTGTCATTTGACATGAGACAAACTGGCGCCAAATAAGCTCATATAAGCGCTGAGCGTCACGTTCCATGTCAGATAAGGTCGCTGCTTGCACTTGAACGTTCGATGGACGAATCGCTTCGTGAGCCTCTTGTGCGCCTTCCTTAGAACCATAACGAATGGGTTCAGCGGGTAGATATTTATCACCAAACTCTTTAGCAATCATATCACGCAGGTTTTCAACGGCTTCTTGACTCAAATTGGTCGAGTCGGTACGCATATAAGTGATATGACCGGCTTCGTAAAGTCGCTGCGCCATCATCATGGTCTTCTTCACACCGAAACCTAAGCGTGTACTCGCGGCCTGTTGCAGTGTCGACGTAATAAAGGGAGCCGATGGTTTACTTTGAGTCGCTTTATCTTCGCGAGCCAGCACAGTAAAACTTGCCGCAGATAACGCTTGAACCGCAGCCATCGCTTGCTGTTCATTGATAGGATTGAAGGCAGCATCTAGATGCTTAACCACTTCCATCCGCAAAGCTTCCTGAGCGGGCGTATTGAGCTCTGCGTGTACATCCCAAAATTCTTCAGGCACAAAGGCTTTGATTTCGCTTTCGCGTTCAACCACTAAACGCACGGCAACCGACTGCACTCGCCCAGCGGATAAACCGCGAGCAACTTTTTTCCACAGCAGCGGCGACACCATAAAACCGACAACTCTATCTAAGAAGCGGCGGGCTTGTTGGGCATTAACCATGTTAGTGTCGAGTGTCGACGGTTTACTAAAAGCATCTTGAATCGCAGACTTAGTAATTTCGTTGAAAACAACACGTTGATACCGTGAAGGATCACCACCAATCACCTCTTGCAAATGCCAGGCGATAGCTTCTCCCTCACGGTCTAAGTCGGTTGCGAGATAGATTTGGTCAGCAGAATCGGCAAGTGCCTGTAACTCTTTAACGACTTTTTCTTTACCCGGCAAAATTTGGTACTTAGCCGCCCAGCCCTTTTCAGGGTTTACGCCCATACGAGACACTAGCGCTTGCTGATCTTTCACCTTTTTATATTGAGCTTTTTCTTCTGGCGACATCTTCTTAACTTCGGCAGCGGATTTAACCTTTTCATTGCCTTCTGAAGTCGATGATGTCGGCAGATCACGGATGTGACCTACGCTCGATTTAACGATGAATTCTTTGCCAAGATATTTATTAATAGTCTTAGCTTTGGCCGGTGATTCGACAATAACTAGCGATTTACCCATAGTTTAATTTGCGCCAAAAAATCTCAAGAAGGTGGAAATTGGCACCATATATAGAGGGTTGTACTGATAGTTTCAAGTTAATCCCTCTTTTATATGTACCAGCGAGTCACTTTTTAATCAAAGTTGAAAAAATGTAAAAATATAATATGCGTAATTAAAAACTAATATTTCATTATTTGCCAGCAAGCAAGAAATAGTTATGCATTTATCGTGAAAAAGTCGCTTTGAGCACAAAACCGTCCGCTTGTGCGCTCGAAAAGCTTCAGTATACTGGGTTCCCTCAGGGACCATATGAACAAATAATAACTTTCCCTATCACAAGGATAAGCAATGAAGCACTTTGAAGCGAATTTTGATGGACTCGTTGGACCAACACACAATTACGCAGGGTTGTCTTTTGGCAATGTCGCCTCACTTAACAATGCCGCCTTAGTTTCCAACCCCAAAGCTGCTGCAAAACAAGGACTCCAAAAAGCCAAAGCACTAGCCGATATGGGCATGGTTCAAGGAATATTAGCTCCTCAAGAGCGCCCAGACCTCTATACATTGCGCCGAATTGGATTTTCCGGCTCTGATGCTAATGTATTAAAACAAGCGGCAAAAGAAGCGCCCATATTACTTAATGCCTGTTGCAGTGCTTCCAGTATGTGGACAGCCAATGCCGCTACCGTCTCACCAAGTGCAGATACACGTGACGGCAAACTGCATTTTACCCCAGCAAATTTAGTCGATAAACTGCATCGCAGCATCGAGCCTTTGACAACGGGGCGCATATTAACAGCAACTTTCAGTGATCCCCACTATTTTCATCACCATAGTCACTTACCTGAGCATAATAGCTTCGGTGATGAAGGTGCCGCAAACCACACTCGTCTCTGCAATGAATACGGCCATGCTGGTGTTGAGCTGTTTGTTTATGGACAAGAAGCCACCAATCCCAACGCACCTAAACCGCAAAAATATCCAGCAAGACAAACCTTAGAAGCGTCAATGGCAGTCGCACGCTTACATCAGCTGGAAGACGATAATTGCGTCTTCATCCAACAGAATCCTGATGTAATTGACCAAGGTGTATTCCATAACGATGTTATCGCAGTAGGTAATCAAAATGTCCTGTTCTACCACGAACAAGCCTTCTTAAATACCCAGAATAAGATCGATGAAATTAAACGTAAACTCGACACTGAGCTGTATTTCATTGAAGTGCCCACCGCGAAAGTAGCAATTAACGACGCAGTCAAAAGCTATTTATTCAATACTCAAATTATTACATTGCCATCCGGTGAAATGGCGATTATTGCCCCAACAGATTGCCAAGAAAATCCCGCGGTATTTGCCTATTTGAACGAATTACTCACGTTAAACACGCCGATTAAGCAAGTGCTTTATTTCGACGTAAAACAAAGCATGCAAAACGGTGGCGGCCCTGCCTGTCTTCGTTTACGTGTCGCCATGAATGAAGTGGAAGTCGCAGCGGTAAATCAACACACTCTGATGAATGATGCTTTATTTACTCGTTTAAACCTTTGGATAGACAAACATTATCGAGACAGATTAACCACCCAAGATCTTGCAGACCCTCAGCTAATCATCGAATCTCGAACAGCTCTGGATGAACTGACACAGATTATGAAACTAGGTAGCGTGTATCAGTTCCAGCGTTAATTAGGCAGATATTTAGCTTTTATATAAAACAAGGTGCCGTTGGCACCTTGTTTTACAAACTAACTAGATACTAATTCACGACAATTGGAATATTTAAAACTTCGGTTGTCGTTCCAGCGATATCCCCATTATCACCTTTTATACCTGGTGTAGTAACGGTGACAATTAAATTCCCAGAATCAGGTTCATCACCACCTTTTAAACTAACGTCAACTTCACGACCACCATTATAATTTGTACTTGGCCAAATAATACTTGTTGAGCTAGTTACTGTAGCCCCTGACGCTTTAACATTAATAACGGAGCCTGCTGGCATTTGCTGATTATTGATATCTGAAATAGTAAAAGCTACAAAAGCTGTCCCTTTAATTCCTATATCAATCTGTTGATTGCCGGCGGCTTTATCTTGTATCAGAACATTTTCTATACGGGTTGCTATCGCAACACTCCCCGACATTACTAACACTAATGAACGGCGAACAGAAATTGATGCTTGAGGACTGCATTTTACTGATGCTGCAGCTGAGTTATTACACAGAACACCACTATACTCACCATCGGCTAAATTAAATACTCCTTGCCCAGTTGGATTAACTGGGTCAATAAAGTCTATGAAAGTTTCACGATCTCCTGATGTATCTGTTAAACCATTCTTTAGATAAGCAGGTGTGTATATACCATCTTCATTGTGATCAACAAATGCCTCAGTAAGATCATAACAATCACCACTATTATCACGACCACAGTTCGTAGCTGTTCCAGCGAATAAACTAAACTCACTATCAGTGTCAAGAATATTATTACTATTTAAGTCAGCAAAGGATTCTTCGCCGATTGCAGTTGCAGTAATCGTTACTCGGCCACCATAAGGCTGACCGAAATAGTTACCATTATATAATGCACCAGCAAGATTAGTTTCAGATTTCAAATGCGCATTGGGGTCCTGAGTCTGATTACCATTTATATCAAAAAATGGTCCATTGCCATTCACACCCACAGGGCGGGGTTGCTGACTTGTCCAAATAACGGAACAAACCCCTTTTTGAGTTTGACAAGAACTTTCTATCGAACCGCCTTCAGCCGTAAATACCACTGCTGTTCCATTAGGTACAGGGTTATTAAAGGCATCGGCTAAGCGAGCCGTAATAGTGACCTTGGCACCATCATAATTCCAACCTTCAACGTTGAACACTGACGCAGATAGAGAAAAACTGTCTTGATCCGGTTTACCCGTTGAAACAACTAACACATTCGATTGGCTTGAAATTATTGGGTTAGTTCCATTTATCGTTGCAGTGACTCTGACAGTTGCAGCCACAGTACCAGAATTAACGACCGTCTGTACGTAACCTAAATTATTTGAAGTAGCAATATCAGGTGTTAATGTTAAACCTGCTGAGTCATTATTTAATTTAAAACTAACACTTTTATTTGCGACAGGATTACCATTGGTATCTAACACTCTGAAACGTAATGTGGAGGCTTCATCACTTCCGGTTCCTTTAATACCAATATTTTCAGGTATTGCATCAACAAATACGACACTCCCTGCACTCGCCGACATCACTGTGATGCTACCTGTAGCTGACAGATTTTTACCACCCACATCCGCGGTCACCGTAATATTGTCAACACCAGCACACCCTTTGGCAAGATAAGTACTCGTTGCTTGTCCGCCAACGGCAGTAACGGGGCTGCTAATTATCGCTTCTGGTGTAGCTTTATTCGAACAAGTTGAAGCAAAACGAACATCTACAGGTTCAGTGAAAGGATTACCTTTATCATCTTGCAATAAAATTGAAATTGTCGCAGTACCACCAGCGGAAAGCGTTAATGCACTCACATCAGCCTTACCCGAGATGAAAGGAGAACCGCTGCCCATTAACACGTTGGTAGCGCCAACAACAAAAACCTGTTCGCCGTTTTCACCAGTATTTAATGATGCTTTTGCAGTACCAGCACCAGGCGTACTTCCCGCATATAAGTTAACGCTTGCTTTACCATTGGCATCTGTGATGGCCGTCTTGACGGGTAAATCTCCAATAGTGGTATCGAAGGTAACAATCGCAGCTTTAGTCAAACCTATAACTGTTGCCGTTAATACACCAGGTGTTGTCGACGTGATGCTATCAATTGAATTTCCAGCAATATCTGTCAATTTCAGGCTCACTTGAGGACCATCACCTGCATCACCACCATCGCCTTGGGTATTGAAAGAAATATCGGCAGTAACTGTGCTTCCACTTGCAGATGTGTAAGTGGCGGTAATTTTACCTGAACCTAATTTGTTTCCAGGTAAGACATTAATAAACACTTTACCATCTGCATTAGTGACACCACTATCTGGAGTTAGAGCTCCTTGTCCATCTATACTGAAGACTATTCGCGCACCAGCAAGAGCACTCGCATTCTTAGTTAAAGTCGCATTCAACTTTCCAGGGATAGCATTCGAAATATCTGTTATTGCCTGTCCATCTGAATTAACTAATTCTAATTTAACAACAAATTTATCAGATGGCGGAGTACCGGAACCATCATCAGAGATACTGCCTCCACCACCACATGCTAATAATAAAAGCGAACACAATCCTGCGAGAAAAACCTTATACGCTGACTTCATTGTCAGGCTCCCTGTTACTCTGATGATAATACCTAAGCGAGACGCTTATTACTTATAGGCTAACATTACACAATTTTCACGCAACTTTCCCATAACTATCTTATTTTATTTCGCAAATCTGATAAATACTTTAACATTAATTGTCATTTCATCTTCACGATTTTCTTGCTAGTCTTGTGAGCGCCAAAAAATAGAATGTATAAAAAACACACAGGACTCTCTATGGCAATTTCTATAAAAAATAAACTCGGCCTTACAAGTAAAATTCTGATCGGTATGGGAACAGGTATTGCTTTAGGCCTCATTCTCCGCAATGCCTTTCCAGAAAGCGATTTAGTAAAAGATTATATAACTGAAGGTTTCTTGCATGTTATCGGTACTATCTTCATCTCCAGCTTAAAAATGTTAGTCGTTCCTTTAGTCTTTATTTCATTAGTTTGCGGAACTTGCTCACTGAGTGAACCTTCAAAATTAGGCCGCTTAGGGGGGAAAACCCTCGCCTTCTATTTATTCACGACCGCCATTGCTTTAGTGATTGCGATTGTCAGCGCAGCCCTAATACATCCTGGAAACGCCTCACTGGCGTCAGAAAAAATGGAGTACGTCGCAAAAGAAGCCCCAAGTCTTGCTGATGTGCTGATAAACATAGTGCCTACCAATCCGATGCAGGCATTGAGCGAAGGTAATATGCTGCAAATTATTATTTTTGCGGTGATTTTTGGCTTTGCTATTGCCCATATTGGTGAGCGCGGCAAACGTATTGCGGCGTTGTTTGAAGATTTAAATGAAGTCATCATGCGTGTCGTGACACTGATCATGCAACTCGCGCCCTATGGTGTATTTGCGCTGATGGCAAAACTTGCATTAACACTCGGTTTAGAGACCTTTGGTAGTGTGGTTCAATATTTCTTCGTGGTCTTAGGTGTATTACTGGTCCATGCGTTTATCGTTTATCCAATCCTTTTAAAACTTTTCTCAGGCCTCAACCCCTTAATATTCATTCGTAAAATGCGCGATGTGCAGTTGTTTGCTTTTTCAACCGCCAGTTCAAATGCCACTTTACCCATTACCATAGAAGCGTCTGAACATAGATTAGGTGTCGATAATAAAATCGCCGCTTTTACGCTACCGTTAGGCGCTACGATTAACATGGATGGCACAGCAATCATGCAAGGCGTTGCCACTGTGTTTATTGCGCAGGTTTTTGGCATTGAGCTCTCACTAACCGATTATGCCGTTGTCGTTGTGACTGCCACGTTAGCATCAATTGGTACAGCGGGTGTTCCAGGTGTCGGACTTATCATGCTGGCCATGGTGTTAAATCAAGTTGGCTTGCCAGTGGAAGGGATTGCCCTGATTATCGGTGTCGATCGCTTACTCGACATGGTACGTACTGCTGTAAACGTCACAGGTGATTGCGTAGCAACTGTAATTATTGCTAAATCAGAGGGCGAATTTAACGAGCAAGTGTTTAACAACACTCAAGCGGGTAAAGTTGCTAGAAGTTTTGATGAGCAAGTTCATCATTTAGATAAATCGAACTAAACCTCACAAAGACCAAAATGACGCCCAGCTTCAGTGTTGGGCGTTTTTGTTTGAACGCAATACAGTTAACATGTCTATTGTTAGCAAAATGTGAACGCACCAATAGTACGGAAGTTTGTTTTTAGATACATTATGTTTACTATTTTAATACGTTTAATGGGAGGGGTATAAATGTGGTGGAGAAGTCTTTGGATCCTGATTGCATGCTGGTTATTGAGTGCCCACTTCGTACGTTACGAACAAATTAACTTTGCTATTCCTTTTGCACTTGCGCCTTTGGTCTTATTTTTTAACTCAGTTTACTTACTTCGTTTATTACAAATTTTATTATTTATAAGTGTCTTTGCCGTATGGGGCGTCACAACCATTGAAGCGGTACATCTGCGATTAGCGCAAGAAATGCCTTGGTTGAGATTGTCTTTTATCATGATGGCGGTGATGTTATTTACCTTAGGCGCGATTATGTGTGGCAACGGCATTTTGCGGATCAGAAAACAAAAATCGCCTTGGGGAAATTCCCCGATACGCTAACACTTTAACGGCAAAACCTTCTTATTCAACAATTAATTAGTACTTATTTTGACCACAAGTTCAACTCGGTCAGCAAAGGTTAAGTTCAACTAAGATATGCTGATCCTCTATTTGGTTATCAGTGTGATTTTACGTAGACTAGTTTGCTAAAGCTTAGCTCATACACTTTAAGGCATTATATTATGAGAATTTTGGTTGTTGAAGACGATCCTATTTTATCCCACCACTTAAAAGTGCAATTAAGCGATCTCGGCAATCAAGTTCAAGTGGCACTGACTGCCAAAGAAGGTTTTTATCAAGCCACTAATTATCCCATCGATGTCGCCATTGTCGATTTAGGGTTACCCGATCAAGATGGTATTAGCTTAATTCAACAGCTCCGTGAAGCGGGTCTTAAAGCACCAATATTAATTCTCACGGCACGAGTTAATTGGCAGGATAAAGTTGAAGGCCTAAACGCCGGAGCCGATGACTATTTAGTGAAACCCTTTCAAAAAGAAGAGCTTGTCGCAAGGCTTGATGCCTTAGTGCGACGTAGCGCAGGTTTTGTTAAACCCGTGATTTGCAGTGGAGAATTGAAACTCGATCTCGCCGCCAAACAAGTCACTCTGGGTGACGAAGTCATGGAGGTCACTGCCTTTGAATATTTAATCCTCGAATATTTGATGCGCCATTGTCATGAGGTTGTCGCCAAGCAACGTTTACTCGATGTGATTTATGGTGATAAGGAAGGCGATCCCAATACGATTGAAGTCATGGTCAGCCGCCTGCGTAAAAAACTGACCCGCGATGGTATCGATAACCCCATAGTGACCATCCGCGGCCAAGGATATAAATTTAACCTGCCATGCAATTAAGATTAAAATTCAAGAAACGTCTGCTGACACGGATGTTTCTCACCTCACTATCAATTATTACCTTAGTGGGTTTTGGTCTCGCATGGATGGTTAATATTCTGCATGCGCAAAATAGTTATAACGAAGAAACGGCCCAACTCATTGCCGAAATTCCCCAAGTCGCCGCCGAATTACGGGAGCACGATCTTATCCCCGATACCAGTGCTTGGTTAGAAGAAAATAATAAACAAGAGCGCTATGTAATAGCGAGTTGCGATGACAAATTTAAGCAGGTTTGGACCTCATCCCTCGCAGTAGATCGTGGCTTATTTGATACCTGTGAGCGTTTTAACGAAATCCGTAACGACTCCCCGCCCTACTACCTCACCATGGCTGACGACAGAGGTTATTTCGTCTATTTGCTCGCGGTAGAAATTGCCAGTGTGCATTACAACCTCCTCGTCATGAAAGATGCCGCCAAACTGGAGCAGGAATACAGTAAGTTCAGTAAACGTACTTATATTCGTTTAGCCATGGTATTGGCCTTAGCCTTAATTCTATTGGTCAGCGCCGCCTATTGGGGCATGCGTCCCTTGGTGCGGATGCAAAATGAACTGCAGTCAATTAACCAAGGTAAGAGTAAATCACTTTCTGAGGGCTATCCTGTTGAACTTGAAGGCGTAACGCAAGCACTCAACCAGATGTTGCAACAATCGAGTGCCCAACAACAGCGCTATCAAAATGCTATGAATGACTTGGCACACAGTCTTAAAACCCGCTTAGCCGCCGTGCATGCCATTACAGATGACGCCAGTTTGAGTAAACAATCGGCGAGCGAAAAGATCATGGAACAAGTCAGCCAGATGGATCAGCTGGTCAAATACCAATTAAAACGGGCCATGTTAGGCCGACAAGGCCTGAAGCAAGAACAAACTGTTATTGCGCCCTTAGTCGATCAATTAGCACAAATGTTGTTTAAAATTTATCGAGAAAAACAAGTGCAGTTCTCGGCCAACATCTCCCCTTCCTTGATGTTCCCCGGCAACAAGGGTGACTTAATGGAGCTGTGTGGCAACCTTATGGAAAATGCTTTCCGCCTGTGTATCAGCCAAGTGCATGTATCGGCTAAAATTAACTCACAAGGTGAGTTTGAACTCATTGTTGAAGATGATGGCCCAGGAGTCGAAGAAAGCTTAAGACAGAAGATTATCCAACGTGGCGTGCGTGCCGATACTCAGTCCCCAGGGCAAGGGATCGGATTAGCTGTCTGTGATGAAATCGTTCACAGCTACGGTGGCAGCTTAAAAATTGAAGAAAGTCGCTTAGAAGGGGCGCTCTTTAGGATCCGTATCCCAGTGTAAGAAACTGGAATACTATCAGGCAATCACCGCATATAACTGTTCGGCTCGATTAAACATGATCCAAGAAGTGGCAATATATTTATCACCACTCACAGGTTTATTTCCCCGATGTGAATGAGTAAATCCCGCAGGCGCTATCACCATAGTGCCTTTTTTAGGGGAGATTTTACGCTGTTGATAATAAAATTCGGTTTCACCGCCCTCTTCCACATCATTTAAATAAAACATATAAAGCACGACGCGATGCAGAGCTTCATTGTGGCCATTCTGCGGGAATTGCTCCGAATGCCAATGAGGATAACCGCCTTTATTTTGCTGATACTTTTGAATATTAATACTGCCACTGCGATACAAATACTTCACTAAGCCATCGGCCCTAGGCGCACCCAGCGTCGCAAAATTAGTCGGAGTTAGCGTTACAGGTTGGCCCTGCTCATCACTCACTGACACTGACACCGCCCCCATTAATGCCATTGAATACTTTGTGAAATAATCTACCGCGCCCTTTAAGGTATAACCTAAGAGTTCGTTTCTGATGGGCTGCAGGTCGACGAAACTATCTAAGGTCAAATCGCGGCTGATCTTCTTCTCCAAATCGACGCCATTGCCCGTGTGTCCATCAACAACGCCAGCATGTTGCTCAAATGCCAGAATGAGACGGTCACACAAGTCATTCGGCAACGCATTAGGGTATACTTCAATAAAGTCCATACTTCCTCAATGGAGTGGCTACTTTCTAGGCTTACTATGCTGACATGTTAGTTAAGTAATTGTAAAGCAGCATCATTGAGATAAAATAACCCACATTACGCTTCACGATAACAAGAATATGAAAAAAAGCTGTAAAGTCTCAGTCCATCAACTTCAAGTCGGCAACTTTGTGCGTTTGCCCGTGGCTTGGAAAGATCATCCCTTTTTATTCAGTAGCTTTCATATTAAACAAGCTGCGCAAATCGAGTTGATTAAAAATCTGGGCATCGAACATGTCATCGTCGATTTAGAACGCAGCGACGTCGCCCCGATACATGCTGATGCGGTCAACCCTATCAAATTGCCGCCAAGTGCTGAAATCAATGTGCTTAAAAACGACATGGATCAATACAAGGCTGAGCAAATCGAAGTACAAAAAAAATTACGCCGTGACATTAATAAAACTGAGCAAAATTTTACCCGCTCAGTAGCCATGATGCGCAGCCTCATCTCTAAGCTACGTAATCGCCCCTTAAATGCGGTCGATGACGCCAAAGATTTGGTGCACACAATAGTCGAACAGCTGCTCAACTCAGATAACTTAGTGCTGCATTTGATGAGTGATGCTAAGCAGGATGAAAGCATTTACTACCACTCCTTGAATGTTGCGATCCTCTCTATGCTGATCGCCAAAGAAATGGAATGGGATAGAAGTGAAATCGAAACGGTCGGTCTCAGTGCCCTGTTCCACGACGTGGGTAAATTAAAAATCCCACCACAAATTCTAAAAAAATCGGCACCTTGGTCAGCACCAGAGCTTAATTTTATCAAACAGCATCCATTACTTGGGATTGAACTGCTCAAATTAGCCGATAATTTTCCCCAAGCAGCCTTACCTGCAATCACCAATCACCACGAGTTTCTCGATGGCAGTGGTTATCCCAAAGGCCTAAAGGAAGAGGCTCTCGATAAGGTATCGCAACTGATTGCGGTAGTGAACGAATATGACTCCTTGTGTTACCCAAGCCAACAGGGCAAAGCCAGAATGCCCTACGCCGCACTGGGGCATTTGTATAAGCAATACAAAACTAAGCTAAATCAAGAGTATATTGGCAAGATGATCAAGATGCTGGGCATTTATCCCCCCGGAAGTGTGGTGGAATTATCCAGCGGTCAATATGCCATGGTGATGTCGGTTAACTTAACTAAACTGCTATGCCCTAAGATATTGGTTTACGATGCGTTAGTTCCTAAAGACCAAGCGCCTATCGTTGATTTAGAGATTGAAGGGATCAGCATAGTGCGCTGCTTACCACCTGCGGCGCTTCCTGAAAAAGTCCACGAGTATCTAAATCCGCGCGAGCGAGTGAGTTACTACTTTGGCGGCGATAGTCGTAAGTAGTTGATTAAGAAACTGGCTTAACGATTATGTCTAACGAGCTTCACTCATTTAAGCAAAGTCATCGAGTCTCACTCATTGAATAAAAATCATTGAATGAACATGATTAAATAAAAGTGATAACAATAAGGGTCGAATATTGCATTCGCCCCTTATTTTTAATTCGAGAAATCAACACAGCTAGCGCCAGACTTATAACCAATGCTTACGTTTAAAGAAGAAGTAAGTACCTGCGGCACTGGCTAACATCATCACAATCGCCATAGGGTAACCGTATTGCCACTCAAGCTCAGGCATGCTGGTAAAGTTCATCCCATAACTACTGGCAATCAAGGTCGGTGGTAGAAACACCACAGCAGCAACCGAGAAGATTTTGATGATTTTGTTCTGCTGCAGACCACTGAACCCCATAGCCGCATCGAGCAGAAAGTTTAACTTATCGAAAATAAACTGACTGTGGGGCATCAGCGACTCGATATCCGACAACATTTCCCGCAAGTCCTTTAAATGTTCATCGGATAACTGGCCACGATAATAACGCTGCATATAACGCAGTGAACGCTGTGTATCGAGCAAACTTAATCGGATTTTACCATTAGAGTCTTCTTGCAGAGTGATGAGTTTAAATACATCGTCAAGTTCGTCGTTATCAAATACTTGCTCACCGACATTTTCAAGTACAGTGTAAACGTCTTCAATTAAGTCAGATAGATAATCCACTTTCAGGTTAAATAATTCGAGAAACAATTCCTGCGGTGTCGATACTTCTAACCGCCCTAAACGCAAATAGTTACGCAGCAAACGGATAAGACCTACGTCTTCTTCACGAATTGTCAGTAAAAAATTGCTACGAAGGTTGAAGGAAACGTTAACGCCGCGCACATCTTGGCCGACACGCTGTGGGAATAACGAATTAATATGCAAGCCGTCACTGTTTTGATAAAAACGTGCTGAGGCCTCAATTTCATTGATATCTTCTTCGTCAGGCACTTCTTCAACAGAAAAATGACTTAACCACTCTCGCTCCTCATCATCGGGTTTATACAGATCTAACCAAATGGTCGACGCGGGAATACTGTCCAGTATGCCGAGCTCTGTCACAGTAAGGTGACGATTATCATAGACATAAGCAGTAATCATTTGTCCTCCTGAAAAAAAACTTAAGTTAACGATTCCACTTAAGTGCAGGCTAAAAAATTGTCGCTAGTTTACCGCATAAGTTGGCAATGAAAAGGCGTGCAAGGTAATTTAGTAAAATAAATATGCCTTAATCGGTTTCGATAATTGCCAACCGTTCTTGGGTCGAAAAGCGAATATGGATGCCATCGATAGTGACCATTTTCGAGTCTGAGATATCCCCTTTTCGCACACGATACTCGCCGTTATTGTCGGCATTCGGTGACACAATTCTCACAGTGACAATTCTATGCTGATCGCGCCAATACCAAACACTGTAACTCAGTAGGCTAAATCCAATCACCACAAACACACCCGTCAACAAGTATCGGCGCCACAGCGGTTCACTAAAACGCTTTGAACTGAGATTAACTGCCAGAGGTTCAATCTGACGCTTGCGTTTCACCAATAAAAACCAAGCGCCAGCAATGACTAAGACTGTTAGTAAAATTTTAATGAGCATGGCTCTTTCCTCTGATAAACGTCCGCTTGTGCTCAATGGTCTCGATCAAGTCAGCAGCAATCTTGCATTGGCCCTTCAATGCCACACAAGTTAGCGCATTATACGCAGACTTATGTGGATAAACTGTCTTTGGGATCAAGCTTAAAGTGCACAGTCAAATAGATAAGGCGAATGTATGAGCCACACACATGCACATACACATAGACAAAGCAGAACGTTGAAACAGAGTACAACAGACTTATGACAGGGCGAAAACACTGCGGGACCTATACCTAAAATTGATTGCTACAGATCACAACACTCAACATAAGTAAGTACCTGAAATTAAAAATCTTCAAATCCCTTCGCCATCAGCTGAATTTGTGCCAAAGGAACGCCGTGGCGATTACGTTTGGCACATTCCTGCTGATGAGCCAGACTGTTTGGTTCACCCACAAGCACAATTCTAACTTGATAACCTAAGGCTTTTGCCGCCGCTTCATAGGCCATGTATTCCCAGTGGCACAGATTGGTATTATCACAAATCACCACAGGCTCGCTTGAAGAAAGTGCCTGAATAAACCCCGTCAAATTACATTGATGAAACTCAGGTAATTTCTTGGCATCGAAACGGTATTCATCTTCATGGTAGAAAAAACTATCAGTCGAAAATACGCCACGTTGCCGCACGCCAATGGCTTTTTCTAAAGGAAAGGAAAGAATGTAAGTTTCAACCCAATGTGACTTACCACTGCCCGGTAAGCCACGCATTATAATCGCAACTTTTTCGCTCATGTGTTCGACTCACTGCCAATCACTCGACCCGCTAAAATGGTATCAACCAACTGAGGCACTAACTCCCCCGCTTTTCCTGTGAGGTGATATTGAAACTGACTGTGTCTATCGGGTGCCATCATATTCACTTCTACTGTTTGAGCCCCATGATGGTTAGCAGTATCCACAAAGCCCGCGGCAGGATACACAGTGCCAGAGGTGCCAATGGCGATAAACAAGTCACAGTTATCAAGCGCATCGTGAATTCGATCCATCCCTAAGGGCATTTCACCAAACCACACCACATGGGGACGTAAACGCTGAGCCGGAATACAACAAGTACAGCAATTATCGGCACCAAAGGGCTCACGTAAAATAAAGGTCTGACGTGAGCGCGGACAACGGCCTTTGGATAATTCACCGTGCATATGCAATAAGCGGCGCGAGCCCGCACGCTCATGCAGATCATCAATATTTTGTGTGATGATAAGTAATTGACCTTTAAAGTCCGCTTCCAACTTTGCCAAGGCCACATGCGCTGCATTGGGTTCAACCGTGCCACTGTGCAGTTGCAACCAACGACTATTGTAAAATCGCTCTACCAATTCAGCATCACGCTCATAACCTTCTGGTGTAGCAACGTCTTCAATATGATGCTCTTCCCACAGACCATCTTGATCGCGAAAGGTGCGTAAACCCGACTCCGCAGAGATCCCTGCGCCAGTTAACACCACAATTTGCTGGTACATGCCGATTCCTTATTATTTTATTTATTTGAATTATTCTCACTGACTTTGGCAGCCGTGAATATTATTCCTTGGTATAACCATACAAAAACTATGCTTGAATTGCCGCAAAATATTGTGATTTAACGCCTATTGACACAATTTATCTGCATATCGCCCTAGAAAGCCAGAACAAAGGTTTAAGTTTTCAACCTGAGCACCTATAATGGCAAACACTATCCACGGATGAACCTATTGGTTCTGCAATCAAGAGATTAGCAATGACAGATGGAAATCAAGCGCTAAAAAAAGCGGGTTTGAAAATTACCCTGCCACGAGTCAAGATCCTAGAACTGATGCAAGGACCTGAAAACCAACATATCAGTGCAGAAGATTTGTACAAGAAGCTGCTCGATATCGGTGAAGAAATTGGTCTAGCCACCGTCTACCGTGTGTTAAACCAATTTGATGATGCAGGTATTGTCAGTCGCCATCATTTTGAGAGCGGTAAAGCCGTTTTCGAACTATCGACTCAGCATCATCATGATCACTTAGTTTGCCTATCGTGTGGCAAAGTGATTGAGTTTTCAGATGAAGTCATCGAACGTCGTCAAGATGAAATTGCCATGAAACACAATATTAAGCTGACTAATCACAGCTTATATTTGTACGGCACTTGCACCAACGATACCTGTGAGCATAACGACGCCTAAGTCGGCCATTGTGTTTATAAAGAATTAAGCAAAAAACCAGCCTAAGGCTGGTTTTTTATTGGATGATGTTAACTGGTAAACCGCTATAACACCTTGGCGTAGATATTCACTTTATGGCCCATAAAGTCATTTTGCTCACGCCAATGCATGCCAACACGCTTAGCCACACCTTCAGAACCGAGATTCCCTGCTAAGATAAGTGCAATCGTCTGGTCAATACCAAAACGTTTAAATTCGGCTAATGCAGCAAATGCGGCCTCAGTACCAATTCCAGTTCCCCAATACTCAGGGAAATAACGATAACCCAGTTCGACTTCGCTGAATTCTGGAATAAATTTTGGACCACAAAAACCAATCACCCGCTTATCAGCTTTATGCTCCACCGCCCAACGACCAAAACCATGTTGCTGATAATCGACTTGGATCACCTTGTGAAACAACTCAACCGCCTGCTCGCGAGCTGTAAATGCCGCGGTGGGAATGTACTTCAGCATCGCGGCATTACTGTTCATCAAATAAAGCGCTTCACAATCTTGCTCAGTAAATTGTCGAATAATTAACCGTTCAGTTTGGGTTATCATCTTTGCTCCTTCAAAAATGGCACTTAAAAATCAACCAATGGTTCGCTTAAAGTGCACTGGCGTAACGTCAACGACACTACGCCAATACCTCAAGCTTAACGGTGGAAATCACCACTGCGTTCAGGCTGATACAGGATTTCTTCAATACGCACTTTTACCATAGAACCACCCGGACCTGGCCATTCAATTTCATCACCTTGAGATAGCCCTAATAATGCACTGCCCACCGGCGCCAAAATAGAAATCGTGCCCGCACCGTTCACGTCTTTTGGATACACTAAACGTAAACAGAAAGTCTCATTACTGGATGAAACGCTAAACTTCACTTCTGAATTCATGGTCACCACATTCGCGGGCACCTGTGATGCAGGCACAATATCGGCTCTGTCTAATTCAGCCTCCAATGCCGCTTTGCCCGGAAACGCATTTGCCGGCAGTGACTCCAATAATCGCTCTAGTCTTTCTAAGTCAATTTCCGAAATAATGATTTTAGGTGTTTTCACAGTTTTTCCCTCGTAAAAAAATGTGATGTTTAAGCCGTTACTGTGGCTAACATCGACTCTGTTGCTTACCCTCCCCCAATGCGATAAGCCCCATAAAACAAATACGCTCGCAACGATAGACTGCAACCGTGTTAAATAAATTTGAGTTCAAGATTTTTTGCAGAACAGCACTGAAGCCATAAGCACTTAGCTCATGGTTAATGGCTCTACTCACATTATCCTCGCCAATGACACAGACGAGCGCGTAGTAGAGAAGCATCAATCTAACCCGTAGAAGAAAAAATATCTAGTCTTCATGGTGTTAGCTCAATCCCATTCCTGTCATTTACAGCGATTCGCTGCCGAAATTACAGCCAATAAAAAAGGCGCCTTAGGCGCCTTTTATATTCGAAAGGTTAGCTTACCAACCTGTACGAATACGCAGCGCTTTGCCGATATCAGCAAGCGAGCGGACAGTTGTTACGCCCGCTGCTTCTAATGCAGCAAATTTGTCTTCTGCAGTACCTTTACCGCCAGCGATAATCGCGCCAGCATGGCCCATACGCTTACCAGCAGGTGCAGTGACACCGGCAATATAAGACACAACAGGTTTAGTCACGTGTGCTTTAATGAAAGCCGCCGCATCTTCCTCAGCGTTACCACCGATTTCACCGATCATAACGATCGCTTCAGTCTGTGGATCGTTTTGGAACATTTCCAGTACATCAATGAAGCTAGTACCTGGAATTGGGTCACCACCAATACCTACGCAAGTAGATTGGCCAAAACCTTCATCCGTTGTTTGCTTAACCGCTTCATAAGTCAGAGTACCTGAACGAGAAACGATACCCACTTTGCCTTTTAAGTGGATGTGACCTGGCATGATGCCGATCTTACATTCACCTGGGGTGATAACACCTGGGCAGTTAGGGCCGATCATGCGAACGCCAGTTTCTTCAAGCTTCACTTTAACTTGCAGCATGTCCAGTGTAGGAATGCCTTCAGTGATACAAACGATAAGCTCGATGCCACCGTCGATAGCTTCAAGAATCGCATCCTTACAGAACGGAGCCGGAACATAGATCACAGAAGCAGTCGCACCAGTCGCAGCCACAGCGTCTTTCACAGTGTTGAACACTGGCAGACCTAAGTGAGTTTGACCACCTTTACCAGGAGACACACCGCCCACCATTTGCGTACCGTAATCGATAGCTTGTTGTGAGTGGAATGTACCTTGACCGCCAGTGAAACCTTGGCAAATTACCTTGGTATCTTTATTGATTAAGACAGACATTATTTGCCCTCCGCAGCTTTAACTACTTGCTCAGCCGCGTCAGTTAGACTGGTAGCTGCAATGATATCTAGACCTGATTTAGCTAATACTTCACGGCCAAGTTCAGCGTTAGTACCTTCTAAACGAACCACAACAGGTACTTTAACGCCCACTTCTTTAACAGCGCCGATAATACCTTCTGCGATCATGTCACAACGTACGATACCGCCGAAAATGTTAACCAGAACCGCTTTCACATTGCTGTCAGACAGAATGATTTTGAATGCTTCTGCTACACGTTCTTTCGTCGCGCCGCCGCCTACGTCTAGGAAGTTCGCTGGCTTGCCACCGTGCAAGTTAACGATATCCATAGTACCCATCGCAAGACCAGCACCGTTCACCATACAGCCAACGTTACCGTCTAATGCAACGTAGTTCAGCTCGAACTTAGCAGCGTGAGCTTCGCGAGCATCATCCTGTGATGGATCGTGCATGCCTTTGATTTTTGGTTGACGGTAAAGTGCGTTACCGTCGATACCGATTTTACCGTCTAGGCAGTGTAGGTTGCCTTCAGTGGTAATAACCAGTGGGTTGATTTCAAGCAATGCGAAATCATGATCAACGAACATAGTCGCCAGACCCATGAAAATCTTAGTGAACTGCTTCATTTGAGTTGGGTTTAAACCTAACTTGAAGCCAAGATCACGTGCTTGATAACCTTGTGGGCCAGTCAAAGGATCTATGATTGCAGTGTGGATGAGTTCTGGCGTTTCTTCTGCCACTTTCTCAATTTCAACACCACCTTCAGTCGACGCCATGAACACAACACGACGAGTCGCGCGGTCAACAACGGCACCTAAGTACAGTTCGTTAGCGATGTCGGTACAGCTTTCTACTAAAATTTTAGCAACTGGCTGGCCTTTCTCATCAGTTTGATAAGTCACCAGATTTTTGCCTAACCAGTGTTCGGCAAAGGCTCTGATTTCTTCTTTATCGCCAGTGACTTTAACGCCACCTGCTTTACCGCGACCGCCTGCGTGTACTTGACACTTAACAACCCATAAATTTCCGCCAATATGGCCTGCCGCTTCTACAGCTTCTTGGGCTGTATCACATGCAAAACCTTCTGACACTGGTAAACCATATTCGGCAAATAAGGATTTTGCCTGATACTCATGCAAATTCATGATGATCTATCCGTATACTTCTAATCAAATCCAACTGGCCCGTTTGGGCCAGTCACGAGGGTATGTCTGGCTATTTCTTTAAGCGCAATCTCTTATCGAGTTGTGTTACAGATCAAGCAGCAGACGAGTTGGGTCTTCTAGGAAGTCTTTAATCGCAACCAAGAAACCAACAGACTCACGGCCATCAACAATACGATGGTCATATGAGAGTGCTAGGTACATCATGGGCAGGATTTCAACCTGACCATTGACTGCCATTGGGCGATCTTTAATGGCATGCATGCCTAAAATCGCACTTTGTGGCAGGTTAAGGATCGGTGTAGACATCAGTGAACCGAAAACACCACCGTTAGTTACAGTGAAGTTACCGCCAGTCATGTCAGCCACAGTCAGCTTACCGTCACGGCCTTTAAGGGCTAAGTCACGAACGGCTTTTTCGATTTCAGCTAAGTTCATGGTATCAGTGTCACGTAACACTGGTGTTACCAGACCACGTGGTGTTGATACTGCGATGCTGATGTCGAAGTAGTTGTGATAGACGATATCATCGCCATCAATAGACGCGTTGACTTCTGGGAAACGTTTCAGCGCTTCAGTCACGGCTTTGATGTAGAAAGACATAAAGCCTAAACGGATACCGTGGCGCTTTTCAAAGATATCTTGGTATTGCTTACGGATATCCATGATTGGCTTCATGTTCACTTCGTTAAACGTCGTGAGCATAGCGGTAGAGTTTTTCGCTTCTAACAAGCGGTTTGCGATTGTCTTACGCAGACGTGTCATTGGCACGCGCTTCTCGCTACGGCCAGCCGCTAACGGAGCTACAGCAGGTGCTGCTGGCGCCGCAGCTTTAGGGGCAGACTTAACAAAGGCTTCAACGTCTTCTTTAGTAATACGACCACCCACACCAGTGCCTTTTACTTTGCTGGCATCAACATTATGCTCTGCCAGTAAACGGCGAACAGATGGGCTTAACGCATCACTGCTTTCATCGCTGGTTTCAGCTGCAGGCGTTGCCGCTTCAGCTTGTGCTTTAGTGACTTCTTTGCCCGATACAGCACCGGCGATGAATTTAGCGATCACTTGTTCACCCAGAACAGTGGCGCCTTCTTCAAATAAGAACTCGCCAATGTGGCCATCTTCTGGCGCAACCACTTCAAGAACCACTTTATCGGTTTCAATATCAACCAGGTTTTGATCACGAGAAACTTGCTCGCCCACTTTCACATGCCAAGTGGCAATCGTGGCATCGGCAACAGATTCTGGTAGTACGGGTACCTTGATTTCGATACTCATGAAAAACTATCCTTTTATAAAATGTCTATTACTACAGTGTGATTGTAAGTTTCAGGGCACTGTTCACTAAAGATTCTTGCTGATGCGTGTGCAACTCAGGGTAACCACACGCTGGTGCAGCTGACGCTTCACGACCAGCATAAGTTAACTGTGCACCTGCAGGAACCGCGGCCCAGAAATGGTGTTGACTAGAGTACCAAGCACCTTGGTTCTGTGGCTCTTCCTGACACCAAACAAAATCTTTCACATGTTGGTAATCAGCCAAAGCAACGATCATTTCATCATGTGGGAACGGATATAACTGTTCGACACGGATTAACGCTACGTTAGTGATATTTTCTCTACGACGTTTTTCCAGTAGCTCGAAGTAAACCTTACCGCTACAGAAGACAACTCGGTCAACCTTGCTTGCTTCCAACGTATCGATTTCACCGATCACATTTTGGAAACTGCCATTGGCTAATTCTTCCAAGCTTGAAACCGCTAATGGATGACGTAGTAATGACTTAGGCGACATAACGATAAGTGGTCGACGCATAGGGCGCACCACTTGGCGGCGCAACATATGGTAGACCTGTGCAGGTGTTGAAGGCACACACACTTGCATATTGTGGTTAGCACACATCTGCAAGAAACGCTCTAAACGGGCGCTTGAATGCTCAGGGCCTTGGCCTTCATAGCCATGGGGTAACAACATAGTCAGACCACATAAACGGCCCCACTTCTGCTCACCCGATGACAAGAACTGATCGATTACCACTTGGGCACAGTTAGCAAAGTCACCAAACTGCGCTTCCCAAATAGTCAATCCACCGGGTTCTGCTGTGGCATAACCATACTCAAACGCCAGTACTGAGGCTTCAGATAATACTGAGTCAGTAATATCAATTGGGCCTTGTTCATCAGCAATATTGCGCAGTGGCATGTAAGTCGTGCCATCGTTTTGATTGTGCAATACAGCATGACGATGGAAGAAAGTACCGCGGCCAGAATCCTGACCCGTAATACGTACACGCTTGTTGTCTTCCAGAATCGAGGCATAAGCCAGCGTTTCTGCAAAACCCCAATCGAGTGGCTTCTCGCCTTTTGCCATCGCTAAACGGTCGCTATAAATCTTAGCAACCCGTGATTGCAATGGATGACTTTCAGGTACATAGCTCAGTTTGTCAGCCAGACTTTGTAAACGCTCAGCCGACATAGAGGCTTGATATGCTTCGTCCCACTCACGACCGATATACGGTGTCCAATCAACAGAATGCAGCGTCATTGGGCGCCATTCTTTAACTACACAATCACCTTGATCTAATGCATCACGGTAATTATTGATAAGACCAGTCACATCATCAGCAGCCATCACGTTTTCAGCGATTAACTTGTCTGCATAAATCTTACGTGGCGTTGGGTGTTTCTTGATCTTGGCATACATCAGCGGCTGAGTTGCACTTGGCTCATCGGCTTCGTTATGGCCATGACGGCGATAACACACTAATTCAACCACCACATCACGTTTGAACTCGTTACGATAATCAACGGCTAACTGCGACACAAAAGCAACAGCTTCGGGATCATCAGAGTTAACGTGGAAAATCGGAGCCTGAACCATCTTAGCGATGTCAGTACAGTATTCAGTCGAACGAGTGTCCGCATGGTTAGACGTAGTGAAGCCCACTTGGTTGTTCACTACGATGCGAATACTGCCGCCGACTTTAAAGCCACGGGTTTGAGACATGTTGAATGTCTCTTGCACTATCCCTTGACCTGCAATGGCAGAGTCACCGTGAATAGTAATAGGCATGACTTGTAAGCCATCCTTACAACCGCGACGGTCTTGACGGGCACGTACAGAGCCAATCACCACAGGGTTAACGATTTCAAGGTGCGATGGGTTAAAGGCCAGTGCTAAATGCACATTGCCGCCCGGCGTTTCGAAATCAGAGGAGAAACCTTGGTGGTACTTAACGTCACCAGAACCGTGGGTATCAGCATGCTTACCTGCGAACTCGTCAAACAGTTCAGCTGGACGCTTACCTAATACGTTCACTAACACGTTCAGACGACCACGGTGAGCCATACCGACGACGATTTCTTTGGTACCGGCTTCACCTGCACGATAAATAATTTCGCGCATCATAGGCACTAACGCATCACCGCCTTCTAACGAGAAACGTTTCGCACCAGGGAATTTAGCACCTAAGTATTTTTCAATACCTTCTGCGGCGTTAAGGCCTTCAAGAATGCGTGTCTTAACACTTTTATCGTAGTTAGCTTTACCTAAGGAAGGTTCGAGACGTTGTTGGATCCAGCGTTTCTCATCGGTATCGGTAATGTGCATATATTCAGCACCGATAGAACCACAGTAGGTGGCTTTCAGCGCTTTTACCAAATCCGCGAGCTTCATGGTTTCGCCACCATGAGCAAAAGAACCTGTATTAAACTCACGTTCCATGTCTTCTTTAGTCAAGCCGTGGAAGGCAGGATCTAAATCAGCTACGGGTTCACGTTTCCACAGTTCAAGGGGATCAAGATTAGCACCTTGGTGACCACGGAAACGATGGGCGTTAATTAATTGCAGGACTTTAACTTGTTTAGCATCCATTTCAGGATCCGTCACACGAGCCGAGCTCTTATGGCGACCTTCTAACGCTAAACTGCGAAAATAATCACGTACTTTTGAGTGAGCAGTTTCAGGCGCATCAACAGAGGCACCGTTCACAGGAGGGAGATTATCAAATACCGCACGCCAATCATCAGCGACTGACTGTGGGTCTTCTTGATAGGCTTCATACATCTCTTCTACGTAGGTCGAATTTGCACCACTTAAGTGAGATGATTCGAGCCAGGCTTTCATGATGCCTTGGTGCATTTCTATTCCTTTCAAACTTTATACACGTGCTTAGCCATAGTATTAAATATGCAGTCTGTAGAGATTACCTTCGACGCATAATTTCTGCCGCCCCTAGATGTCCAGATATACGGCGCGTTGTCTTCCATTACATACGCAAAAGAGTCACCTTCTGCTACCAGAAAGTGACTCTTCAAGAGCTATATTATTATTGGTTTCAGCTCGGGTTCTCGCATTACACTGCTCGCTTCAACAGCATGGACTTAATATGACCAATTGCTTTAGTCGGATTAAGACCTTTTGGACAAACGTCAACGCAGTTCATGATGCCATGGCAACGGAACACGCTATAGGCGTCGTCCAGCTCAGATAAACGTTCTTCTGTAGCTGTATCGCGACTGTCGATCAAGAAACGATATGCATGAAGCAGACCGCTTGGACCGATAAACTTATCAGGATTCCACCAGAATGATGGGCAAGCCGTAGAACAACAGGCACACATGATACATTCGTACAAACCATCTAAATGAGCACGCTCTTCAGGGGATTGTAAGTGTTCACGAGCAGGTTGTTTCTCATCATTAATGAGGTAAGGCTTGATCTTCTCATACTGCTTATAGAACTGAGTTAAATCAACAACTAAGTCACGAACAACTGGCATACCTGGTAATGGACGTATTTCTAATTTCTTACCTTTAAAGGTTGAAATTGGGGTAATACACGCCAGACCATTCTTACCATTCATGTTCACGCCGTCTGAACCACACACGCCTTCACGGCATGAGCGACGGAATGACAAAGTCGGATCTTGCTCTTTCAACTTGATCAGTGCATCGAGCACCATCATGTCAGAGCCTTCAGCCACTTCTAAGCTGTAATCCTGCATATACGGTTTAGTATCTACGTCAGGATTGTAGCGATAAACTGCAAATGTCAATTTCATCTTTGCAACTCCTAGTAGGTACGTTTCTTCGGCGGGAATGCTTCACGTAACTTAGGTGCCATGTTCACTGCACGACGATCCATCGTTTCAGTGATTGGGTCAAATAAGCTGTGGCATAACCAGTTCTCATCATCACGCTCTAAATAATCTTCACGTGAGTGAGCACCGCGGCTTTCAGTACGGAAGTTAGCCGCGTAAGCCGTGGCGATTGCCGTTGCCATCAAGTTATCTAACTCTAAACATTCAATACGTTGAGTATTGAATTCACGAGAGTTATCAGACAATTTAGCATTTGCAAGACGTTCACGAATCACTTTCAACTGCTCTAACCCTTCAGCCATAGCATCGCCACGGCGGAATACAGAGAAGTTTAATTGCATACACAGTTGCAGATCCTTACGGATTTGCGCTGGGTCTTCGCCATCTTTGTTGCTTTCCCAACGATTCAGACGCGCCAGAGAGGCTTGAATATCCGCATCACTAGCGTCTTTTGGATCGTCAGTCTCATCCAAAGCTTTACCTAAATGCTGACCCGCTGCGCGGCCAAAAACCACTAAGTCAAGCAGTGAGTTACCACCTAAACGGTTTGCACCATGTACAGATACACAGGCAATCTCACCCACAGCGAACAGACCAATAACATCTTGTTCAGTGCCGTCTTCATTCTTACGAATAACTTGACCACTGACCTTAGTTGGTAGACCGCCCATCATATAGTGACAGGTTGGTAGTACTGGAATTGGACCATCGGCTGGATCGATATGGGCAAAAGTACGAGACAATTCACACACGCCTGGTAAACGTGCTTCTAATGTTTCTTTACCTAAGTGATCAAGCTTCAGTAAACAGTGTGGGCCTAATGGACCGTCTAAACCACGACCTTCGCGGATTTCAGTCATCATTGAACGTGCTACCACGTCACGTGATGCCAAATCTTTCGCGTTAGGGGCATAACGCTCCATGAAACGCTCGCCGTCTTTGTTCAGCAGATAACCGCCTTCACCACGACAACCTTCAGTCACAAGTACACCCGCGCCGGCGATGCCAGTTGGGTGGAATTGCCACATTTCCATGTCTTGCATTTGCACCCCAGCACGCATTGCCATACCGACGCCGTCACCGGTGTTGATATGCGCGTTAGTTGTCGAAGCGTAAATACGCCCTGCACCGCCGGTCGCAAGAATCGTTGCTTTAGCTTTGAAATAAACGATATCGCCCGTTTCAATTTCAATCGCAGTACAACCCACAACGGCGCCATCATCGTTTTTAACGAGATCTAATGCATACCATTCTGAGAAGACTTGCGTCTTATGCTTAACGTTTTGTTGGTATAAACAGTGAAGCAAAGCATGACCAGTACGGTCGGCAGCTGCCGCAGTACGCGCAGCCTGCTCGCCACCAAAGTTCTTAGATTGACCACCAAATGGACGTTGGTAAATCGTACCATTTTCGAAACGAGAGAAAGGCAAACCCATTTGCTCAAGTTCAATCACGGCTTCAGGACCGGTTTTACACATGAACTCGATCGCTTCTTGGTCACCGATAAAATCGGAACCTTTCACGGTATCGTACATGTGTTGTTCCCAATGATCTTCATGGGCGTTACCTAACGCAACAGTGATACCACCCTGCGCAGATACGGTATGAGAACGGGTTGGGAATACTTTTGATAAAAGCGCACAGCTTTTACCTTCTTTGGAAATCTGCAGCGCTGCACGCATACCAGCGCCACCGGCACCGATCACTACAGCATCAAATTCGCGTACTGGAATACTCACTTAGACACCCCACACAATAACAATGCCGGCCGCTAAATAACAAAATACGGTAACGACAAAGGTGAACTGTAAAACACCACGTAACGACGTGCACTTAACGTAATCTGTCAGCACTTGCCATACACCAATCCAAGCATGTACTAATAAGGCTACCAGCGTCAGAAGTGTAAACACTTTCATTGGCAGAGCACTAAATAGGCCATGCCAGACGTCGTAGGTGAGAGGGGAACTACATGCAATAAAGCCAACCAAGAAAATGGTGTAACAGGCGAGGATCACTGCACTAGCGCGTAGTAGAATATAGTCATGAACACCACTGCGTCCAAAACTTGCTGCATTGGTTACCATACCCAGATCCCCGCTATGATTGAAAAGGCTACCGTTAAGGCAAATACAGCTTTCGCTGATGCGGCACCCGATGACAATTCTTCCCAACGACCGGTATCCATTACTAAGTGGCGCAGGCCACCAAACAAGTGATACGCCAGTGCAGTCATAATGCCCCATAGGATAAACTTCATCACGAAGTTATCGAATAGATACTGTACGCCAGCGAAACTTTCAGCTGATGCTAAAGATGAATTTAGCAACCAAATGAGAATGCCAACTGCGAACAGCATGATGACACCGGAAACACGGTGAAGAATTGACACAATCGCTGTTGCAGGAAAGCGAATGGTCTGCAGATCTAAATGGACAGGTCTTTGCTTTTTCACGTTCTGCTCACTCAGCTCCATTGAGCATTTTTTTTGTTATGTGAACCGCTTTTGTACAAACTTTAAACAGGAGGTTGATCACTGCAAAAGTAAACACAAAAGCAAAGTTTAAACAAACAGTTAACTATCTGAGCACGCACTCATTTAACATGTAAACAAAGGGTGCTTTATAATCGTTGTTTGCGGCCCTTATTGGGCGAGGCAAGTATACTCGCGGCAAATGTCAAATACAAACATCACAGAATGCAAATTATGTTTTTTTGACTATTTTTTACTGTAAGTGCCAGTTACAAATAGAAAAGTAAAGGCTTTTATACCATGGTCTAACAAATTTAAACGCTTATTTAAATTGAAATGTGATCTAGAATGGCTGTAAAGTAATGGCGGTTTGACATGCCGCACTCACAGATAAGAACTAAGTAAGGAGAACGGGGTATGGCTGATTTAAAAGCCAAATTAGAATTACCAGGGAACGACTCGATAGAATTGCCAGTAAAGCAGGGAACCGCTGGTTTTGACGTAATCGATATCAGTAAACTTGGCAGCAAAGGTTACTTTACTTTTGATCCAGGTTTTCTTGCGACTGCCTCCTGTGAATCTGCAATTACCTATATTGATGGTGATCTAGGTATATTGTTACACCGTGGCTATCCAATCGATCAACTTGCCGTTGACTCCGATTACCTAGACCTGTGTTATTTGCTGCTTTACGGTGAACTGCCGACCAAAGCGCAATATACTGAGTTTGTACATACAGTTAAAACCCACACTATGGTTCACGAGCAGCTAGCCTTCTTCTTTAGAGGTTTCCGTCGTGATGCTCATCCAATGGCCATGTTATGTGGTGTGACGGGTGCATTATCTGCATTTTACCAAGACTCTCTGGATGTTAACGATCCACGTCACCGCGAAATTGCCGCTTATCGCTTAGTCTCAAAAATGCCTACGATAGCAGCCATGTGCTACAAGTATTCTTCAGGCCAGCCATTCGTGTACCCACGTAATGACTTAAGCTATGCAGGCAACTTCTTAAGCATGATGTTTGCTGTACCGTGCGAAGAATACGTCGTGAACCCTATTGTTGAACGTGCAATGGACAGGATCTTCATTTTACATGCAGATCATGAGCAAAATGCATCGACTTCAACAGTACGTTTAGCCGGTTCTTCAGGTGCAAACCCATTTGCGTGTATCGCAGCGGGTATCGCATCTCTTTGGGGCCCTGCACACGGCGGCGCTAACGAAGCCTGTTTGCAAATGTTAGAAGAAATCGGTTCAGTAGACCGTATTCCTGAATTCATTGAACGCGCTAAAGATAAAAATGATCCTTTCCGTCTGATGGGCTTTGGACACCGTGTTTACAAAAACTTTGACCCACGAGCCAAAGTGATGCGTGAAACCTGTCATGAAGTGCTGAAAGAACTGAAAGTACAAGATCCACTCTTGGATGTGGCAATGGAGCTTGAGCGCATTGCACTTGAAGACGAATACTTCATTTCTAAAAAGCTGTATCCAAACGTCGACTTCTACTCTGGCATCATAATGAAAGCCATTGGTATTCCAACCAGTATGTTCACTGTGCTGTTCGCACTGGCACGTACTGTAGGCTGGATTGCTCACTGGAAAGAAATGTTAGATCAACCAGGCCACAAAATCAGCCGTCCACGTCAGTTATATACTGGTGAAACTGCGCGTGATTTCGTCGCACAAGACAAACGCTAAGTCCCACGGCTTACGCATTAAAAAGCGCCTAAGGGCGCTTTTTTCATTTCAAATAATCCTCTTTTAAACTTACCTCTCCTGACAAAATACATTGTTGCAATTGCGCACTTGTGTAATCTTAATTAACCGCGTTTAGTTATTCTCATCACTTTTTAAACCTTTTAGCTACATTTAGTAGAAATCACAAATCACACTTAGCCAAAAAACACGACTAACAGACTGAAATTAAACAACTTTAAACATTGGCATGGTTTATGCTAAAAACTGATATCACAATAAAGACAACAGGTAACATTCTTATGGAAAAGTCAAAAATTGCTCAATTCACCCTGCCACTGCTAATGATTTCGATGCTAGCAGCCTGTGGTGAGGAAGAAGTGGTCAAAAAAGAAGAAAAATATGCCATTCCCGTCGAAACCACCACAGTGATGCAAGGAAACGTTTCATCTTTTTACAGTACAACTGCCACCTTAGAAGCGCCACAGGAAGCCAATGTAGTGAGTCGTATATCAGGACTCATTGAATCTCTCGCTGTTGAAGAAGGTGACCGCGTTCAAAAGGGCCAAGTGCTGGCTGTTATTGATGCCAAGAGGCAGCAATATGATTTAGACCGCTCAGAAGCCGAAGTCAAAATCATCGAGCAAGAATTAAATCGTCTGAAGAAAATGAGCAACAGAGAATTTATCAGCGCGGATTCAATGGCCAAACTTGAATATAACTTACAAGCCGCTATCGCTAAAAAAGATCTCGCCGAACTGCAAGTAAAAGAAAGCCGCGTCCTTTCCCCTATTAGCGGCGTCGTTGCTAAACGCTATGTTAAAGCTGGCAATATGGCGAAGGAATTTGGCGATTTGTTTTATATAGTCAACCAAGATGAACTCCACGGTATTGTTCATCTCCCAGAGCAACAACTTGCGAGCTTAAAACTCGGCCAAGAAGCACAAGTGTTCAGCAATCAACAAAGTAAAAATGCTATCCATGCCAAAGTGCTACGGATAAGCCCGATTGTGGACCCACAAAGTGGCACGTTTAAAGTGACATTAGCCGTACCGAATCAAGAGGCGCGCCTCAAAGCGGGGATGTTTACCCGTGTTGAGCTTAAGTACGACACCCATGAAAACGTGATTACCGTTCCCTATAGCGCCCTGATTAACCAAGATAACAAGCAAGCGCTTTATGTTATTGATGGTACCAATGCGAATCGTCGTGAAGTCGAAATTGGCTACCGTGAAGGTGATTCGGTAGAAGTGATTACAGGTATTAACCCCGGTGAGCAAGTCGTTACCCGTGGCCAGCAAAACTTGAAAGACCAATCCTTAGTCGAAGTGATAACCCCACTCGATCTTGCTTCCGCTAAGAACTGATAGGAGCCTTTCATGTCAATTATCAGCACTTCTGTTAAACGGCCAGTCACGGTATGGATGTTCATGCTGGCGGTGATTTTATTCGGTATGGTGGGATTTTCCCGCCTAGCGGTGAAGTTACTGCCAGACTTAAGCTATCCCACATTAACCATTCGCACTATGTATGACGGCGCGGCGCCAGTTGAAGTCGAACAGCTCGTCTCTAAACCAATTGAAGAAGCCGTTGGCGTGGTCAAAGGCTTACGTAAAATCAGTTCTATTTCGCGCTCAGGCATGTCAGATGTGGTGCTTGAGTTTGAATGGGGCACAACAATGGATATGGCGAGTTTAGATGTACGTGAAAAACTCGACACTATCGCTCTGCCGCTCGATGTAAAAAAGCCCTTATTACTGCGTTTTAACCCCAATCTCGACCCCATTATGCGTCTTGCGCTGTCGGTGCCCAATGCATCTGAAGCCGATCTCAAACAAATGCGCACCTATGCAGAGGAAGAGCTTAAGCGTCGTTTAGAGGCGCTATCTGGGGTCGCCGCCGTGCGTTTATCTGGCGGCCTAGAGCAAGAAGTGCATATTCAGCTCAATCAAGAAAAACTGTCGCAGCTCAATCTCAATGCCGATGATATTAAACGTCGTATTAATGAGGAAAACATCAACCTCTCTGCGGGTAAAGTGATCCAAGGTGATCGCGAATACTTAGTACGAACGCTAAACCAATTCAACTCATTAGATGAACTCGGCCAAGTGATCGTCTATCGCGACGAGCAAGCTTTAGTCCGTTTATTCGAAGTTGCTACCATCACAGATGCCTACAAAGAGCGTAGTGATATCACCCGCATCGGCAGTCAAGAATCGATTGAACTGGCCATTTATAAAGAAGGTGATGCAAATACTGTCGCTGTCGCCAAAAAACTGCGCGATGAACTCGTCAAAATCAATCAAGACCCTAAGCAAAATAAGCTCGAAGTGATTTACGATCAGTCTGAGTTTATCGAAAGTGCGGTCAGCGAAGTCACCTCTTCTGCGCTGATGGGCAGCTTGTTATCTATGCTAGTGATTTACCTGTTCTTGCGTAATATCATCCCGACACTGATTATTTCTATCTCGATTCCCTTCTCAGTCATCGCCACCTTTAACATGATGTATTTTGCCGATATCAGCTTAAATATCATGTCATTAGGTGGTATCGCCCTTGCCATCGGCCTCTTGGTCGATAACGCCATTGTGGTATTAGAGAACATAGACCGCTGCCGTAGCGAAGGCATGAGTAAATTAGAAGCTGCAGTGACAGGGACTAAAGAAGTGGCAGGCGCGATTTTTGCCTCAACACTCACCACTCTTGCGGTGTTTGTGCCGCTAGTATTTGTGGATGGGATTGCTGGCGCACTCTTCTCAGACCAAGCGCTAACGGTCACTTTTGCGCTGTTAGCATCGCTATTAGTCGCGTTAACGTCCATTCCAATGCTGGCATCACGTGAAGGCTTTAAAACCTTACCCGCGCTGATAAAAACGACACCTAAGGATAAACCCACCACTAAAATGGGCAAGCTTAAACACTATAGCGCGACTGTGTTTTCCTTTCCTATTCTATTAATTGTTAGTTACTTACCCAGTGCACTACTGACCTTAGTGTTGATTTTAGGCCGCTTCTTCTCATGGCTTATTGGTCTAGTGATGCGCCCGTTAAGCTCTGCATTTAACTTTGTATACCACAGTATTGAGAAGGTTTATTACAAACTTCTGGCCTCGGCGCTGCGCCAACAAAAAGCAACGCTGTTACTCACGATTGCAATAACAGGCGCTTGTATTAGCTTGTTACCGCGACTTGGTATGGAGCTTATTCCGCCAATGAATCAGGGTGAGTTTTATGTGGAGATCTTGCTACCGCCGGGTACGGCAGTGAGCGAAACCGACAAGATATTACAGCAACTTGCACTGTCCATTAAAGACAGAGCCGAAGTTAAACATGCTTATAGCCAAGCTGGTAGCGGCGGTTTGATGACTTCGGATACTGCCCGCGGGGGTGAAAACTGGGGCCGCTTGCAAGTGGTGCTTAACGACCACAGTGCCTATAACGCAGTCACTCAAGTATTACGTGATACTGCGCGCCGTATTCCTGAACTTGAAGCGAAAATTGAGCAACCTGAGTTATTCAGCTTTAAAACGCCACTGGAGATTGAGCTCACAGGTTACGATTTGAACTTACTCAAACGCAGCGCAGATAGTCTCGTCAAAGCATTATCCGCCTCGGAGCGTTTTGCCGACGTGAACACCAGTCTACGTGATGGTCAACCAGAGCTAAGTATCCGTTTCGATCATGCAAGGTTAGCGGCTCTAGGAATGGATGCACCAACGGTTGCGAACCGTATTGCCCAACGTGTTGGTGGTACTGTTGCCAGTCAATACACAGTGCGTGACCGTAAGATTGATATTCTGGTGCGCAGTGAACTCGCAGAGCGGGATCAAATCAGCGATATCGATGCCTTAATCATCAATCCGAATAGCAGTCAGCCTATTGCATTAAGCGCAGTTGCAGAAGTTTCATTGCAATTAGGCCCATCTGCGATTAACCGCATCAGCCAACAACGTGTGGCTCTCGTATCAGCTAACCTCGCCTATGGTGATTTAAGCGATGCGGTTGCACAGGCGCAGCAGATCCTATCGCAACAAGTGTTACCCGCATCGGTTCAGGCCCGTTTTGGTGGTCAAAATGAGGAAATGGAGCACTCATTCCAATCACTCAAAATTGCCCTTATCTTAGCGATTTTCTTAGTGTATTTAGTCATGGCGAGTCAGTTTGAATCACTATTACATCCCTTGCTTATTCTCTTTGCCGTACCTATGGCATTAGGTGGCAGTGTACTTGGGCTTTATATCACCCAAACTCATTTGAGTGTGGTGGTATTTATTGGCCTTATCATGTTGGCGGGGATCGTCGTGAACAACGCGATTGTGCTTGTGGATCGGATCAATCAACTGCGTAGCGAAGGTGCTCAAAAACTTGATGCCATTCGCGATGCAGCTAAATCGCGCCTACGCCCCATTATGATGACAACCCTCACCACGATCTTAGGCTTATTGCCGATGGCGCTAGGTCTAGGTGATGGCTCAGAGGTGCGCGCACCGATGGCGATTACGGTGATCTTTGGTCTGAGTTTATCAACACTACTGACCTTAATTGTGCTCCCAGTGCTCTATGCCCTGTTCGACCGTAAAGAATACGCAGTAACTAGCTCACATGTAAACGTAGAGGAGGCTCGCCCATGAACCTCACCCGTTTAGCCATTCAGCGCCCCGTAACCACCAGCATGTTTTTCTTTGCTATCTTGCTGTTTGGTCTCGCCTCGAGTCGCCTATTACCGCTGGAAATGTTCCCCGGTATTGATATCCCACAGATAGTGGTGGAAGTGCCTTACAAAGGCTCGACCCCTGCTGAAGTGGAACGCGATATTACCAAAGTGCTGGAGGAATCCCTCGCGACTATGGGTGGGATTGATGAGCTTGAATCAGAGTCCTCCCAAGAAGGCGCCGAAATCGAAATCAACATGAAGTGGGGGGAAAACGTTGCAACTAAGAGCTTAGAAGCGCGGGAAAAAATCGATGCAGTGCGGCATTTACTGCCCAAGGATGTGGAGCGGGTCTTTATCCGCCAATTCTCCACCGCCGACATGCCTGTGCTCACCATACGTATCTCAAGTGATCGTGAGCTTTCAGGTGCATTCGATCTACTCGATAAACAGCTCAAGCGTCCGCTTGAACGTGTTGAAGGTGTCTCTAAGGTCAGCCTGTACGGTGTTGAGCAAAAGCAAATTGAGGTACGCATCAATGCCGACCGCCTTGCCGCCAGTGGATTTTCAGCCACAGATTTGCAACAACGTCTCGGCAGAGAGAACTTTGTGCTGAGCGCAGGTACACTCAGGGCCAGTAATATCGTTTATCAAGTTTCACCTAAGGGTGAGTTTAGAAACCTTGAAGATATCAAAGCACTAGTACTGATCCCCGGATTGACCTTAGGCAATATCGCCGATGTGCAATTTGCCCTACCTGAACGTATCGAAGGTCGACATTTAGATAAGCACTATGCCGTGGGTTTGGATGTGTTTAAGGAATCTGGCGCTAACTTAGTCGAAGTGTCAGACCGTGTAATGAAGGTAATTGAGCTTGCGAAGCAAGACCAACAGTTCCAAGGTATTCGTCTATTTATCATGGAAGATCAAGCCTCTGGAGTAAAATCTTCACTAATGGATTTGCTGCTTTCAGGGTTAATCGGTGCACTGCTGTCCTTTGTGGTGCTGTACTTATTCCTGCGTAATTTGAAAATAACTTTAGTGGTTGTGTCATCCGTGCCTATTTCAATCGGTATGACGCTCGCCGCTATGTATCTACTCGGCTACAGCTTGAATATCCTGTCTATGATGGGACTCCTGCTTGCCGTCGGTATGTTGATTGATAATGCTGTAGTTGTCACTGAGAGCGTACTGCAGGAAAAACAAGGTAAACACCCTAAGGACAATGAAGAGTCTGTCATGACGGGGGTCGATAAAGTGTCTCTGGCGGTATTGGCAGGCACAATGACAACCGCCATTGTATTTTTACCTAATATTTTTGGCGTAAAAGTCGAGATCACCATTTTTCTAGAGCATGTTGCTATTGCGATTTGTATTTCACTCGCCGCGTCGCTATTGGTCGCAAAAACCTTAATCCCTTTGATGTTGACTAAGCTCCACTTCGACATCGCCCCCGAAAAGGATGGGGGTAAATTACAGCGTTTCTACAACAATAGCCTAGATTGGGTATTGCTCAGACCGTGGCGTTCAGGCGTTATTGCTGTAGCGATCCTCGCATCCACCGCCCTGCCGCTATCTATGGTTAAACAGGACCAAGAAGACAGCGAGAGCAATGAACGAATCTACATTAACTACCAAGTAGAAGGTCGACATAATCTCAATGTTACTGAGGCAATGATCAACCAAATGGAAGAGTATCTTTATAACAATAAAGAGGAATTCCATATTGATTCTGTCTACAGCTATTATGCCTCTGACGATGGCTCATCAGTGATCCTCCTAAAGAAAGATTTACCTATGTCAGTGGATGAGTTAAAAAAGAAAATCCGCAGCGGCTTCCCTAAGTATTCCATCGCCAAACCGCAATTTGGCTGGGGCAATGACAACTCTGGCGTGCGAGTCACACTGACAGGACGTTCAACCTCTGAGCTGATTAATTTGAGCGAACAAGTTATTCCTTTGTTGCAAAATATCAAAGGATTGCAAGATGTTCGCTCCGAGCTTAACGGCGCTCAGCAAGAAGTGATTATCCGCATTGATAGACAAATGGCGGCGCGGTTAGATTTAAAACTCAATGAAATTGCCTCAAGTATCTCCATGGCACTGCGCGGTTCACCGCTACGATCCTTCCGCCACGATCCTAATGGCGAGCTGCGCATCGAAATGGCCTACGAGAAAGAATGGCAAAAGTCACTTGAGAAACTCAAGCAGTTACCCATAGTACGCCTCGACCAAAGAGTGTACACCTTAGATAATCTGGCGAAGATTGAGATCCAACCCCGCTTCGATACTATCAAACACTTCAATCGCCAAACCTCGCTGTCGATTGGGGCTAACTTAGAAAACCTCACCACAGAAGAGGCGCAAACTAAGATCAAGCAAGTGATGGAAAATATCCGTTTCCCCGATGGTTACGACTATTCACTCCGTGGTGGCTTCGAGCGCCAAGATGAAGATCAGAACGTGATGGTGACTAATATGCTCTTGGCTGTCGCGATGATTTATATTGTTATGGCGGCGTTGTTTGAATCTCTACTGTTACCGACAGCGATTATTACCTCGATCCTATTTTCCATCACAGGTGTATTCTGGGCGCTGTTTATCACAGGTACCCCTATTTCTGTGATGGCAATGATAGGTATCTTGATTTTAATGGGGATAGTGGTGAACAACGGTATCGTTCTGGTGGATCAAATCAATCAGATGACACCGGATCTCGACAAATTGTCTGACACCATTCGGGAGGTGTGTATCACCCGTTTGCGGCCAGTGTTAATGACAGTAGGTACAACAGTACTGGGATTAGTCCCACTGGCGATGGGTGATACCCAAATCGGTGGCGGTGGCCCGCCATATTACCCCATGGCAATCGCCATTATTGGTGGCTTATCGTTCTCGACAGTGACTAGCTTGTACTTAGTCCCCCTGTGCTATCAAGCATTTTATCGGATGCGTCACCGCGCAGCGATTCGCTTAGGCCAAGCCGATCACTTTGCCAAAAAACTGTTACCTTGGACGGTTTAGTTGTCTTGGATAGCTGATGTTCTTGAACAGTTCAGCAATCTTTGACAACTTAATATGCCATTGAATTTGTAATAAAAAGGCTGCTGTGCGGCCTTTTTTATTTTACGAATTACGCTCTATACTTTTACTGCGGTAAAACCCTAAACTGGATCATAAACAATTGCTCAAGACCGGGATAAATTTCTGCAATCACATCACGTAACTGCGGCAACGTCATATTCTCTTGCTTAGCATGAATGTCTGAGAGCTCAGTTAAGGTCACTGGCACGACATCAATAATATGGATATCACAAAACCAGCGGTCGGTTTCGAAGGTTGAAACGGGAAGCGTTTGACCTGCAATCACATGGGATTCCGTTTCATCACGCAATGTAATGGTTTTAGTGCCACTTAATATATCGTGCTCAAAGCGCTCAAAAAAAGTGATTTTAGTTAATAACACACATCTTCCTCGGCTCAGGATATGAGCAATAAAATAACAGTAGAGTCAATTTTTCAAACTCATAATGCTAGGCAATATAATGGCTTTTGATCCACACTGACAGCCTACACCGCAGAATTTGCAGCATTTGTCGTGTGAAATACTAACAGTACCGTTTGAGTCAAATTGTTATGCTAACGCCATATAGCAAAACTAGTTCCCAAAGAGTGGCCGTTGTTTTCGACAAAATTCAGCAAAACATGGTCAGTTCGCTCAGATTGAGTTAGAATCCCGCCTCAATTGAGCCCTTGGCCTCATATTCCTGCGCGTAGCAGGTGCGAAACGAAATTAGAGACGTCATGAACAAGAAACAAAAGATCATCAAGAAAATAGCTAAACGCGCTAAGGCCAGACTGAATAAAGTCGACCCAGTGACTATCGGCTCACCTGCAAAATCAGGTTACATCTCTAAGGCTGATCGCGCAAAAATGGCGGCATCAGAAGCCGCGACTGAACAAGTCGAAGGCCAACAAGACACGCCAAGTATTGAAGAATAAGCAGTAACGAAGAATAAGAAGCTCAGCAGAATAGTCTTTTAGCGGCGTATTTTGGCATTGTTAGCTTAACTAAATGAAGTGCAAACGCCGTTTCAAACAAAATGCCACAAGCAATCTTGTGGCATTTTGTTTTTCAGCATTCCTATCATTAGCAGCTTTCTGACTGCTCCTCGTTATTAAGAGTTCATTTTTATCTGCGTTCTTGCCCACAGCTTCTACACGGCACAGCTAAGCCACATAACGTCAATTAGGCTTTTTACCCTCGTCTAAATAGGGCAATACGGGCTCATTTTCTTGCTCCTCCGTTAATTGCGCCATCTGCACGCAAGAGGATGAAAGCGGATTGGTCGCACTCGGTAAGTTCTGTGCAACACAATTAGCGATTTCCTCTTCCTCAGTCAGTACGACATTGCGGGGGATAGCATTCGCAGCATCAAGATTAGGCGCAGCTGAAAACTGTGCCTGCGCCGCCACTTTATCCACTAAACGATAGGCAACCCATACACCTAATGTGCCAAACAAAATAGACCCTAAAATTTGCCCAATCAATACACCGTAAACCCCGCCCCAAAGTGCACCAAAATACACAAAGGGCACTGTGCCTAAAGTGGCTTTACCTACGTTAAACAGTGTGGAATATTTGGCCTTGCCAAGGTTATTAAAGGACGCATTCGCCACGAATAAAATCCCCGAAAAGATAAAGAATACTGCGATATAACTGCAGAAAAAGTGAATAAGATCAGCGCTGTCGCCCTTCATATCGAACACACTGACCAAATGTGACTTAAGCATAAACAGCAACAAAGACATTACCAGCACATACACAGTACAAAACTGAATCGCCCGCGTTAAACTCTCACGTACTCGGTCAAACTGACCTGCGCCAAAGTTTTGCCCAACAATAGGTCCAATCGCGCCAGAGAGTGCAAAGATCATCCCAAAGGCCACAGGGATTAAACGCCCCAATACTGCCCAGCCTGCCACATAAGCGTCACCGAAATCGGCGATCGCTCGGGTCACAAAGGCATTTCCGATGGGAGTTGCCACATTGGTTAACATCGCTGGACCTGCAATGGCAAAGATGGGCTTAAGATCGGCGACAAAATGTGCCTTATCAAAATGGCCTAACAACTTATGCTTAACCACCACACCGCGAGCGGCAATCACAAATACCGCCACCCTCGCTAAAACGGATGCCAATGCAGCGCCTTCAATCCCCATGGCGAACATGAAGATAAAAATCGGATCGAGTACTGCATTAACGCCGCCTCCCGCTAAGGTCGACATCATAGATAACTTTGCATCACCCACGGCGCGCAAAGCCCCGCCGAGCGCCATCGCAAGACAGATAAAAGGCAAGGAAGGCACGAGAATATACAAATAGCTCGCAGCAAGCTCTGCCGTATGACCACTCGCGCCGACTAAGGCAACTAGCTCAGGAATAAAGATGGTGACCACTGCCGCCACCAGCACACTGATCAGTGTCGTCACAACCGCGCTATTGAGTAATAAGCGCTTTGCCAACACCACCTCTTTTGCGCCAATCGAGCGAGACACTAAAGCCCCTAATGCAATCGATAAACCAATTCCAATCGATGTGGTAAAAAACGAAATACTCCCCGCATATCCCACAGCCGCCGCGAGTTCATGCTCTCCCAATAGGCTCAGGAAAAAGATATCCAGTAAATCCACGACAAATAAGGCAGAAATCCCTACCGCTGCGGTCGAACTCATCACTAAGATATGGCGTAATATGGGGCCTTCAACAAACTTGGCTTGCGTCATACGTGTCTTTTACCTACAAAAAATAAAAAGTGTTCGCCGAAGTCATCATGAAACGCCTTTATCAACGGGCACATCTAGGCTATCTAGCTCACATCCACAACGACTACAATACATGGCATCAATATCATGACCTGTCTTATGGCATTGATTACACGAGCGTAAATCTCGATGACGCCCTACTTCTTGGGATATCTCGGCGGTTAAAATCCCCGTTGGGATTGCGATAATCGAGTAACCAATTAGCATAGTAAAAGCCGCAATCGCCTGACCTAATCCGGTTTTCGGGGTAATGTCGCCGTAACCGACTGTAGTAATAGTCACAATTGTCCAGTACACAGATTTAGGGATTGAACTGAAACCATTATCAGGCCCTTCAACCACATACATTACTGAACTCAGTACCATAACGATCAAACTGACCGAGAAGAAAAACAAAAAAACCTTACGACTCGACTGCATCATCGCCCTAAGTAGAACATTTCCTTCACTCAAATAACGCAGTAATTTGAGTACGCGGAAAATCCTAAACAGCCTAAGTATCCGGATGACTAAGGTGAAGTTAGCGCCAGGGATCAGCAACGCCAGATAACTTGGCAATACCGATAACAAATCCACTAAACCATAAAAGCTGCGAGCATATAACACAGGATGATTCGCGCAGTACAAACGTAGGCCATATTCAATCGTAAAAATAATGGTAAATACCCATTCCAACACAGAAATAAGCTGGCCGTATTCGCGATGGAATATCTCTACTGTGTCGAGGAACACTAAGCCGACACTCAACACAATACACACCATGAGGGCGATATCAAAATAGCGGCCAGCGGGAGTATCAGTGCCAAAAATAATGGTACGTAATTGACGTTTTAACGGACTTTCGGATTCGATATTCTCAGACATAAAAGCTTTTACTTCCTTGCAACAAACTGACTAACACAGGGATTACAGTATAAATATGCCACGAGTCTGCCATGCAATTGCACCTAGCTCAAAATTATCTACTCACAGTAGGATAAAATTGCGGTATGATGCCGAAAAAAGCCAACAACCTGTGTTTATTTTCGAGGACTTCATGCGCGCCACCCTACTTTCCACATTGACATCTCTCACTGTGACTATCGCGGCTCTCGTTTCACCCGAATTACATGCCTCTGGCATGGGTAAAGTGGATCTGGTGGTGATCACTAAATCCGAATCCAGTATGGCTTTATTACGCGATGGCAAAGTGCTCAAACAATATCGCATCGCCATGGGTGACCTACCCGCTGGACACAAATTAAAGGAAGGCGATCAACGCACACCACAGGGGCGTTATACCCTAGATTATAAAAAGCCTGATAGTGCTTATTATAAATCGATCCATATTTCCTATCCTAATGAAGAGGATAAACTCAGAGCCAAAGCCTTAGGCATTAGACCCGGAGGCATGATCATGATCCACGGCCAAAACCCTAAGTCGTCACTGCCGCCAGAACAAGCCCAGCAATACAACTGGACTGACGGCTGTATCGCGATTACCAACGCCGAAATGGATGAAGTGTGGAAAGTGGTCGATGAAGGAACACCAATTGAGATTTGGCCGTAACCTTAGCCAATATCCAGATGGCAAAATGCCAAATAGATAATTGAACGATATCAAACACGCCCAGCTTAATGGGCGTTTTTATTTAACCATTAAAAGCATGATGTTAGTTGTAATATTCTCAGTCATTTACTTAGGGATAAAAACTAACGCCAATAGAAATGCCTTGGAGTATTTATGCCTAAATTCAACGAGCCTGTTGCGCCGCACAGTGCAAACCTCAGCTATGAGCAATTAATCCAAGGCTGGCCAGCCTTCGAAGCACAAATTTTAGCCTTGCTTGAAACCTTAGACTTAGCAGATAAAGCACTGGTTTGCGACCATGTCGCGCTGCGCGTCAATTCCATCGCCAGTGCCGATGCCCTGCGCGACGCCTTTAGCCGCATAGGTAAAATCATTTCAGACAACATCATCAATGGCCGTACGATTCTAATCATCGAGCTAGACACGCCACTCACACTCGGTCAATTTAGCATTGCCTGCGTCGAGCTTCCCTATCCTAGTGATAAAGTTTATCCACAGGAAGGCTGGGAGCACATAGAATTAGTTATTGATTCTAAAGCCAAAGATTGCGATACCTTGAGCCAAGATTTACTGGTCTTATGTCCAACACTCTGCCCTTTACTCAACCTAGGACTGAGTCCATTGCCGCAATCTGAGCAGACAGCTGAATCAGAGCACTCAAGATTACCAGACTTACCATCCCTTGCTGAGATTAAGGTCAAGATGAGCTCGCCCAAAGGCGATAAAGAACGTTTAGCCAATCCAACTATCGCCTTTAAACGCGGCAATATATGCATTAAAGTGCATCCCCATGGCATAAAAGCGGTCATCGCGAGCGAACAAGTATCTGAATGTTAAGTCAGACTTAAACTCAGGCAGATAAAACTGAGCTTAGATTTTCATCGGCACTTGCCTTAGCTAAAACCTACGACAGTAACTGAGTTAACATCTGAGTTGATGACAATTTAATCAGATTCAATATTCTCGTTATTTTTAGGTCAGTTTTTTGGTGGTTTTGTCAAAAATCGCCAAAATTAAATCTAAAAAACAGCATATTTAGCGTAACTTAGGACATATAACTCGCAGATGCCATCAGGCACAAATTATCGTGTCCAGTAGATGGATGCTATGTGCAAACAGAGGATCGCCAATGAAGCCACACAAGAACGAAGCACAAATATTGAAGTTCGCCATGGAAATCGGCGTGGGCTATGCCAAAAAACGCGGATATGCAGACTTCGACAAAGGCATCTCACCCAAAGACAAAGTGGAATGTATTTACCGTTTATTGGTCACCGACAACTTGATTCAGCCACTGGCCAAAGATAAAGAAGATGGGCCAAACATGAAACACAAACTGATTTTATGGATCACCCGCCAACTGCCAGCTGATCATCCACTGTTGAAGTAATCTTTTTAGGCGACTCGGTTAAAAATAATTATTGGCAAGCGGACATTTGAAGCTAGCCTAGAAAGAAGCCAACTCGCTAAGTGTTCACGATAAGGATCACCATTAAATGGCGCATCATTGCGCCATTTAAGTGAGCCAGAACTGGATATCAAACCTAGCCCTTTTTGGCCGCTTTGTTAGCTTTCTCATTCGCCAGCACTGTTGCCATTGGCGGCACTATGGTCGTAGGGTCGAGGCGCATTTGATACCAGTTCACTCGCCAATCTAAGTGTGGACCATTTGCACGGCCTGTTGCGCCCACCTCTGCCACGGCTTGACCTTGCTTAACCACTTCACCCGCGTTGACGTAAAGCTTACTCAAGTGCAAAAAGCTCGAACTCACGCCATAGCCATGATCGATCACCATAGTCCCGCCCGAATAAAACATGTCAGGCACAGAAAGACTAATAACACCATCGGCAGGGGCGACCACGACAGTGCCGGTTTTCGCCGCCACATCCACCCCAAAGTGTGGATTACCGGGTATATCATTATAAATACGCTGGCTACCGTAAACGCCTGAAATACGCCCCGTCAGAGGCCAAATAAACGCCTGTAAAAATGCAGTTTGCTCGCTAAATGTTGCCCGCGCCGCTTTCACCTGCGCCGTGTCTTTCGCCGCTCTTTCCTGCGCGACAGGATCGGGCTTCATAATCTTCGAGCTAATGCCCTTTACACTTTGAATGTCGTACTCTCGCTTGGTTAAGGTTAAAGGCTTAACCTCAGTCAAACCATCGGGATAAACCAAGGTTAGCTGTTGGCTCAGTTCACCATCGCGATCAAAACCAAAGGCAAAATGGCCGTCAGGCGTGACCTTGATGGCTTCACCATTTAAGCTAATCTGAGTGCCCGCTGGCGCTTGACCCCGCATTAATGCGCCTTGCTCTAACTTACCCTGTAAACTCACCTCAGCTTGTACCTGAGGCGCAATGAGCACTAGGCCCAAAGTGAATAATGCCGATAAGCAGCGCACTGGATTTGAACTTAGGGGGGCTCCACCGTGAGATAAAAATTGCGATACTTTATTTCCCAACATCTTATTATTTTCCAGCATCTTAGTTTCCAATATCCTAGTTTCCAACATCTTCAAAAAATCCTTATCGATGGGCAATAGGGATCAAGACCCACTAAATACATTCATCGCGACACAAAACGCAGCCGAATTCAATCAATGCCACGTTAACCTAACGCACCATAAAAATCGATTCTGCAAACCCACATCCCTGTCGTAATCTCAGTTCAGCCTATGATAAAAACAAACAAAAAAGCCCCGATAATCTATCGAGGCCTATTAAATCCGTGATTAAAAGGTGAATAGTTTAAGTCCATTCACTTATATCAGCTCGTAGTGCCTATCCCTTAACGACGATCGCGCCCTTGCCAACACCTTCAAACGCCACCACTTTAAACTGACTTCCTGGCACTTTAGCGACTAATGTCGTGGCAATATAATCGGCTAACAACTCAACCGTCGTGTCGTGGGGAATTAAATCACAGCATTCCTTTGGCATTGCCAATTGGAAATCCCCTTGGGGGGCTTGGTAATGAAAGCCATAGTGGCTGTCATCGGTTATCCGCGTTTGCGGCGAAAGATTAAGGGTCTTAACTGAAACCAAGTCCTCTTCACTGCCTAAATAAATATCGTGCCAACGTTTGGCCCAATACTCATCCCACTTAGGTGCTGGACTGCCATTTTCATAAACATGAATAGGACTACGATGTCCATGGGCGATACGCTGACAATTACCATCGTGTTTACGTAAACCATGGCTGTAATGGTAATAAGGCGTATCGAGGATTTCGTGTCTTAAGGTGAGCGTGATCCCTTCGACATTCTTAGGTAAAGCTTCGCGCAATGCTTTCTGTAAAAAGGCATTCACGCTGGGAATATCAATCTCTTCGGTCGGCACTAAGGCAAAGGCTTGGGAAGGACAGGCCAAATGAATTTCACCTAACTGACTATCAAAATCCATCCATACTCTATCGCCCTGCTGTTGCCATCGCACACTGCTGCAGGCCGTAGGCACTAATAAACGATGATCGGCCACCGCATCTATGGTTTGCTTGATCGTGCGTTTGACTTTAGCAAAATCGAGCACCATGTTTTGCTCGTCTAATCCGCCCTCTAGCAGAACATCAACAATCCAACTCTCCCCCACCATGCCGCGCTTTGGGCACAAATAGGAAAAATCGATCACAGTTAAATCTTTGACAAACAATTGCATTAACGCTCCTCGGCAGAAAAACAGTCCGCCTATGTAATTTTATAGCACCGCTTGGCGATGGCCGAGCATGCTAACTTGAGGCACTCAACACGAGTTAACTCAACATGAATGGAGATTCTAATCAATTCCGTCTATTGTCGCGACAAATGAATCCACTCAGCCCAATATTTTGTATCAGATGTTTGTATCAGATGTGTGTATCAGGTAGTCGAAAATCCAGCAATTCGACTCATTGCAACCATCAGGTACCGATAGGCAGAAAGCAACAATGCATCGACCTTGTCGATTAACAGATAAAGCCTTAACAGAAATACCACTCAACCTAGCAAAATAACAACGTAAAAACAGCGAATTAGATCGCAAAAGCTTAATCCGCAACAACGATAGACCCAATCGAAACAAAGCATTATCACTCAGCATTATTAACCGCTAGCATCCCTGTTAAACCATACAAAAACCAAGGTTATATAGGGAGAAATAAGATGACCAAACTTACATCTATCGCAATCTTCATCGCAGGTATGTTAGCCAGTACCCATGCTATCAGTGCAGAACCCATCGAAGTCATTACAGCAGCCAAGATCACTGAGCCTGAAAAAGTTGAATTAGGTAAAATGCTGTTCTTCGAACCCAGACTGTCTAAATCTGGCTTTATCTCTTGTAACTCTTGCCATAATTTATCCACTGGTGGTGTCGATGCACTGCCAACGTCTATTGGTCATCATTGGCAGGAAGGCCCAATTAACTCGCCCACAGTGCTTAATGCCGACTTTATGCTGGCTCAATTTTGGGATGGTCGTGCCAGTGATTTGAAAGAACAAGCCGCGGGCCCTATCGCCAACCCGAAAGAGATGGGCTTTACCCATGAACTCGCAACTGAAACTATCGCCTCTATGCCCGCCTACCGAGCGCACTTCGCCAAGGTCTATGGCGATGAAAAAGTCACAATTGACCGTTTAACCGATGCGATTGCCACCTTTGAAAAAACCTTAGTCACCCCTAATAGCCCCTTCGATCAATATCTTCTGGGCAAGCAAGATGCCATCAGCGCAAATGCCAAAGCGGGTTACCAACTCTTCAAGGATAAAGGTTGCGTGAGTTGCCATAACGGCCCCGCTGTCGGTGGAACCATGTATATGAAAATGGGACTCATCAAACCGTTCCACACCAATAACCCAGCAGAAGGTCGTAAGGGCGTCACTGGTAAAGAAGCTGATAAATATGTGTTTAAAGTGCCGACACTACGCAATATTGAGCTCACCTACCCCTACTTCCATGATGGCAGCGTCTGGACCTTGGAAGAAGCGGTGAATACCATGGCAGACATTCAATTAGGGCAAAAACTCTCTGACCAAGAAGTGAAAGAAATGGTCGCCTTCCTTGAGTCCTTAACGGGCGATCAGCCGCAAATCACGCTACCTATTTTGCCACCATCGAATAAAGATACGCCACGTCCTGTGCCATTTAGTTCCAATAACTAACATAGGCAACGAGTCACTGACTAAGAAGTACTCACTTAGCATAGACACTAAGTCAGCGCGACTTAGCACAGCAAAAAGGCCGAGAGTAAAACTCTCGGCCTTTGGTTATTCGTTCGCTTAAAAAACAATGGATGAATTAAGTGCTATTCGCCTTTAAGACGACGATCAAGCTGATCTTTTAAGTTTGCTGGCACACCTTTGATTAAAATCGTGTCCGAGATGGGATCGTAAATCACCCGTTGGCCTAAGTGACCGCCGTCAAAACTTAACGTTACACCGCCACCCGTACCAGAAAACTTCTTCAATTGACGCAGGGTTGATTTGTCGGCCGGAAACTCTTCATCAAGATCATAACTGCCGCCACGGGCAAAATCATAGAAGGAGTCCATGCCTTGATCGGCTAACTCATCGGCCAAGTCTTTGATCTCAATGTCAGCGCCTTCATCGAAACGCTCACTACAGTATTCAAACACTTTATTGCGGCACTGCTGACGCTCGTCTTTCGTCAACTCACTGCTGGCAACAAAATCTTCAACCGCATTCATTAAGGTTTTGTTTTGCGCCTTAGTATTGACGCCTTCTACGCAACCCATAAAGTCGAGGAAAAAGTCGGCGACTTTGCGTCCCGCACGGCCACGGATAAAGGAGATGTACTTGCGAGAATCCTTATCGGCTTGCCACTCAGTTAAATCGATACGCGCCGCGAGTTGGATGTTATTTAAATCCAAATGGTTATTTTGCGACAGTTCCATATCGTCTAATACTGTCATTGACGACTTCGCACTTAATAAAGCCACAAACAAATAATCGCTGGTGATGCTGGTATAGCAAGACATCAACAGGAAACCGCCTTGGCTGAAATCGTATTTCGACAATTCTTCTTGCAGTAATTTACTGGCTTGGCCAGAAAATTCCACAAATCCTAAATCGCCGCCACGGTATTGAGTTAGTGCATTGGCAAAAGCAGGATTGGCCTCACCGTCGTCGCCGTGAATACCAAAATAGCCAAAACCTTTACCGGCCTTTCCCGTATATGTCTGATGCAACTCGTCGAGCATCACCTCGACCGCCTGACCGTTCAGCAGAGGTTGAGGACGCAAACGGCAGCGTAATTGCCCCTGACTGTCCTGAGAAATCTCGTGAATAATTGCGTGTTCGATGTTAATACTCATAAGCCCTGATAGTGATACTGGGATAAATCCGCTATTATATGCCGCTAATCCATTCCAAAGTGAAACATTTTTTGATTATGGCAATCCAATCGAAATACTCAAACACCCAAGTTGAATCATTAATCGCCGAAATATTGGCTGTGTTAGAAAAGCATAAAGCACCGACTGACCTGAGCCTGATGGCATTGGGTAACTGCGTGACTAATCTGCTAGAACGTAAAGTGCCTAGCGAATCGCGCCAAGCCGTGGCCGAACAATTTGCAAAAGCACTCGCACAATCGGTTAAATCCCAGTAAGTTAACTGGGTAATAATCATCAAAAGAATATAAGATACAAGGCCTTTTAGGAATAAGCGGATCACTATGGTCGAGCGAAAAAAGCAAATGAGCCGCGATCGGGTTTCCCGGCTCATCAACTGGGGGCATTGGTTCGCCTTCTTCAATGGCTTATTAGCCATGATAGTCGGCAGCCGATACCTTGGCAGCGTAGGTTATCCAGAAACTTGGTATGGCTGGTTTTATCTGAGCGTCAGCACTATTGGTCAGTTTAGCTTTCTCGCCTTTATCGCCTATTTGATCTGCCTATTTCCACTAACCTTGATATTGCCCTATTCAAAGATATTAAGAGGTGTCGCGGCGGTGATCGCGACCCTAAGTCTTTGTATCTTATTGTACGATACCATTGTTTACGCCGATTACGGCATGCACTTGAGCCCCTTCGCCTTCGATTTAGCTTGGGCGGATCTCAATGCCTTGCTCCGTGGTACTTCTTATATCGTCACCCCGTTGGCCATCATCGCCATTGAACTGACCATGGCCAATTTTTTGTGGAAACGCATAGAGAAGATCCAAAAACTCAATTTAGGCAATAAAGTTATCACCTTAGTGTGTATCTGTTTTATCAGCAGCCACTTGATCCACATTTGGGCCGATGCCGCCGATATCACAGAAATTACCCGTTTCGACGATACTTATCCTTTATCTTATCCCGCGACTGCTCGCTCCTTTATGGAAAGTCACGGTATCGATGGTTCATACCAAGGCGATGACGTCAATCACAGCACCAGTGTACTCAGCTATCCAGAGCAGCCACTCACCTGCCAGGCCGACACGAAAATCAACGTGTTGATGATTACCATCGACAGTTTGCGGGCGGATATGGTCGATGGTAAAAGCATGCCATTCCTACAACAATACACTGAAAATAATCAATCTTTTACCCAGCATTTCAGCGGCGGCAACCAATTTAGAACAGGCATGTTTTCGCTACTCTATGGCCTGCAAGGCAGTTATGGCGATGCGCGAATTTTTAATAGCACCAGTCCTTTACTGACCAGAAGTTTTCAACAAGCAGGCTATGAATTGGGGCTTTTCCTCCCTGAAACCAATCTCAATTTGCGTTCATCACAGGCGATGTTTAATGACTTTAATCCTGTCATAGCCAAAGAAACCAATGGCAGCGCCGATGCCGATTTGCACACAGTGGCCAGTTTTAACGAGTGGCACAGCATCCAACATAAACCTTGGTTGGCGCTCGTTAACTTAAAAGCGCCAGAAAATTTTGATACTCCCGTGGGTTTTCTGGGTATCGAAACAGTGAAAGCCGATACCGACCTTATGCCAGCGCAAAAAGTATTGTTTAATCAATATCGCCAATCTCTGTATTTTGTCGATCAACAACTCAAGGCGATGCTGGCCAATGTGTCCAACGACACCTTAGTGATTATCACTGGGGTCAATGGCAAAATGTTCACCAGCAATAGTGATGAAGCTAATCGCAACCTGTCACCACAGAGTGTCAAAGTGCCATTAGTGATCCACTGGCCGAATACGGGTGCTTCTAAGGTCAAATACCGCACCAGCCATTACGGCATTGCGCCGACTTTAATGACCCACGTGCTAGGTTGCACCAATAACACGACAGATTACAGCGCTGGCCGCAGCCTATTACAACCTGACAAAGAAACGTGGATCTATATAGGTGATAGCCGTATTTTTGCTATCTATCAAGAAGCAGAAGTGACAGTGATTGACCGCCACGGTAAATATCGTATTTACGATGAAAACTATGAACATAGGCTCAATAAAAAAATGAGCGCGCCTGAATTGATTGAAGTGATGCGTGAAGGTCGACGTTTCTATAACCACTGAGCTTCATCATCTTAGTTAAGAAAGCCCCATTCCTACAGGATTGGGGCTTTTTTATTCCCTGGCGACTGGATGAATACGAAATGCACGAAGCTTGGATTTAACTGCGTGGGGGCTGCGTGGCCATTATCTTGAAGCTAGTCTCTTGTAGCTAATCTCTTGTAGCTAGTCTCTTATGATGGACCTTACCTGCCACTAAAGCCAAAAGCCGCTATCGCTAGATAACGGCTTTTTAAGGCTTAGGCTTAAATCAACTCACTCTACAATCAATCGGCTTTAACCGTAGAGTAGCGTGCTAACCAATGGGCGTAGGAAGCAGGTAATACCCAAGATGGGCGCGCAATTTTCAAGGTTTGCGCCGCTTGATATGGCCAATGTGGATTCGCTAAAAACGCTTTACCTATCATCACTAAATCCATTTGTTCATCTTCAATGGCCGCATTGGCTTGATGTGGATCATCCATACCCCAAGAAGTCGCAACGGGGAACCCCACTTCTTGACGAACCCGCGCTGCAATAGGCGCCAAAAATGCAGGACTCCATGGAATATTTGCCGTTGGGGTCGAGAAGCAAATGCTGACGTTTAGCATATCGAGCCCCGCTTGCTTAAATTGCTTCACCAAGGTTATCGATTCCGTCAGTGTTTCTTCATCTTTATGGTCGAATTCAATCACGCCAAATCGCGCCGTTAAGGGTAAATGCGATGGCCAAACGTCTCTTACCGCGGCAATGGTTTCTAACAAAAAGCGCCCCCGCCCTTCGGCACTGCCACCATATTGGTCGGTGCGTTGATTGGCATAGGTTGAAAAGAAACTTTGGGCTAAATAACCGTGGGCGAAATGCAGTTCTAACCATTCAAATCCTGCCGCTAAGGCACGCTTTGCCGCCGCCACAAAGTCGGCTTTAACCCGCTCAATGTCCTCAATCGTCATAGCGGTAGGTACTTTAGGTAAGTTTGCCCCAAATGCGACGGCTGATGGTGCAATCGGTTGCCAACCTCGCGCGTCATCATCGGCAATATGGTCATCCCCTTCCCACGGGATATTGGCACTCGCTTTACGGCCTGCATGACCAATCTGAATACCTGCAACAGCACCCGCATTTTTAATCGCACTAGCCACTTTTGCTAAACCTTGTGCTTGTTCGTCATTCCATAACCCAAGGCATTTGGGGGTAATACGTCCTTCAGGAGAAACCGCTGTGGCTTCAACCACAACAAGACCCGCTCCGCCACGGGCAAGGCTAGTGTAATGCACCTGATGCCAGTCGTTGATGAGTCCATCAGTGGCTTGGTATTGGCACATGGGTGCAACGGCAATACGGTTTTTGAGGGTGATGTCTTTAAGTTTGAAGGATGAAAATAGATCGGCCATGGTGTTTCCTGTGTCTATTAAAATCAAAAGGTATTTGAATACTGAATGACGACAGACTAGTCTTATCGTGCCATAATTAAAAGCACATACAGATTATAGATTTGATAAATTTTACTTATGATAAATCCACAGTGGTTATACACCTTTAGCGTGCTAGTCGAGAAAGGGAATTTCACCCGCACCGCCGAAGCCATAGGTATCACCCAAGCGGCTGTGAGCCAGCATATCAGTCGCTTAGAAGAAACCTACGGCACACTGTTTTTACGCCGCACCCGCCAGCTTGAAATCACCCCCATAGGGGAAAACCTGCTGACCTACGTTAAAGAAGTTGAATGCGCGCAGAAACGCCTACAACAGAAACTTATCCATGATGACGCCAATGCCGGTGATATTAGCCTTATCACTCCAGGTAGCATTGGTTTAACGCTTTTTCCATTATTAATCGAATTACAACAAGCCTTTCCGGCGTTAAGCATTCGCCACCGTTTTGCCCCTGACAATGAGATAGTGGCCTCAGTGTTGGCCAATGAACATGAAATCGGCATGGTAACCTTAAAACCTTCCGATCCTCGTATTCACAGCACACATTTTACCGAAGAGCCGCTTGAACTTGTGGTACCTGCGAGCCATAAACAACATGAATGGGCTGATTTACAACGGCTTGGGTTTATCTCCCATCCCGATGGTGAGGCTATGGCGACTCGGCTGCTTAGCCGTAAATATCCAACTCACCCCGGCATTCAAGAGATCCCCTGCAAGGGATTTACCAACCAAATCAGCCTCATTCTCGAACCTGTCGCAAAAGGGCTAGGATTTACGGTTATACCGCAATACGCCCGAAAAGCCTTTGAACGACAAGAAGATATTTATGTTGTGGAATGTGGCAGCCAAGTTGTAGACACCATTTGGCTTATCCACCGTGCGGAATGGCCCTTGTCACGCAGAGCCCAAAAAGCGATTACATTTTTAAAGGGGAAAATATAAAACCCCATTAAAAAATGGGGCTCGACACACACGTTACCACAGGAATAGTCAGCGTTAGCAACGGATACATAAGAGTCAGAGGCTATTGATTGATATCCAATTCATTATGGATCAATACCACGCACTGGGAAGCAAACAGCATCTTTGGCCCTAGGCTAATCTTTTGCGCGCCGAGTCGTTTCAAGGTATTAAAACTTTTCTTCGGCATAGGAATATGATCGGTCAGCAAAAAGCACGGATTACCCACAAATTCTTGCTCACGGATTGAAGTGCCCTTCTTATCCATCATAAACAATTGATAATCCACCGCGAGGTCCTGCACCAGCTTTTCAAAACTGATGGTACTGACACTGATGCCCTCGTCAACAACACGGGTTTGCTCCTTCGTCATGCCCCGAGAAATATCTAAGGCTTTGGCAATTTTAGTGAGCAAAGCGTGCTCGTGAAAACCACCAATATGGCAAATATTTCGAGTATCGAAGCAGATAGTGCGGGAAAAATCATGGGTACTTTCTAGCACCAAATAAACGACAACATCGTTTCGATGGGACTGAGCCACAAAGATAGTGTTCATCAAGGTATGAGCTAAAATCTCGGTATGCGCCTCTTGGCCGACAGAAGCCAAAAACAACTGACTGTCAGTAGGTGCTGATCTTGCTCGTAAAACAAACGCGCGCATAGGTAAATGTCCTACTCAATAATGTCTTAAATGCTAAATGGCGGATGCATATAATTTGTGAAATTGACGATTTCACCTTAAAAATTTTTGCCTTTGGCTGTACCCAAATCAGCCTAATCACTCGAACTTGAACCTTAGTCGCAAGCAGCGTTAATCATATGGGCAGCGAAAAGATATAAAAAACAAAACCCGTATAGCAATGCTAACACGGGGTTTTGTTTTACTTAACTGCTGGTTATTTTAATGATTAAAACAAACTAACAAAAAGCATCTAATTTGGTCGGTATGAGAAGATTCGAACCTCCGCCCCCTGACACTCTATAACAGTAAACCGTTTAATCATAACCTGCTAAATTTAAACATAAATAATGTAATTTTACACGTTTTAATCACCTCAACAATTTATGTACACTTACACGCAAATGCGATATCAAGGCTACAAGTACAACAAATTGAGCGTATTCAAACAAAATAACATCCCATTAGTTGTAATTAATATCGTATAACAACCAATGGGATCTAGGGAATACCTACAATCCCTGCATTTTCCCGATTCAGCAATGTGCTCTGACGCGGTGGCCATACGTGCAGGAATCACTAAGCACGTCACCGTTCATATAGATAATTCCAGTATCAGGACATAGTTAAGGGGAGCCTTAACTTGCCTTAACAGGCCAAAAAAGAACGAATATTGTTCCTCCATGGCCCGATGGCTGGCAAACCACGTGGCCGCCGTGAGCTTCAGCAATTGTCTTAACCACTGCGAGACCGAGTCCACTGCCACCACTTTTTCGAGAGCGAGACGGATCAACTCGGCGAAATGCCTCGAATATGTAGCTTGCGGCTTCATCAGGAATACCAGGGCCTTCATCTTCTACGGTTAGATAACAACTTGCTCCCACGCTGTAAAGTCTTACAGTCAAAGTGCCAGGATCAGCATGCTGGCGTACATTTTGAACTCGGTCAAGGTCAGATCCAGTGCCTGCTACTGACCGTTACAGATTACGCTAGTCTCGTGACGGTCTAAGTCGATTTGGAACGGGCCGACGCGCAACATTTGGGTATTTATGGGCGTGTCTGTGCGGGCGCGTGGCAGTACCGCCTGCCCCTAGCCACCACCTCGGCCTATCGGCAAAAATGCTATCCTCATTGTCGAGTTCGCCCGCCAACTGCATGCCGAGGGCCATACGCTGATAGACGCTGCAGTGACTGTTGCACGCCTGCGTCTACGGCCAATTCTGATGACCTCACTGGCATTTACTCTCGGAGTGGTACCCTTAATGCTTGCGAGCGGCGCCAGCGCGGAAACTCAGCATGCTATCGGTACTGGCGTATTCGGTGGCATGCTCAGTGGCACCTGGTTGGCAATATTCTTCGTACCGGCGTTTTTTGTCTTTGTCATCAGCACACAAGAGCGCTTGAGAGCCTAGCTTGCGCGGCATAATACTGCCAAATAGTCTCACCCGCTTTGATGCTCTGTAGGAAAGTCTACCAACACAATCCTATTGAGCATTAAAGCTGATCAATATATGTGTAATAATTTTAAACGCTGGAAATGTAGGTTCAGTGATAGTAATCGTTACTGCGTATCCGGCTTAAGGTTCAGACGTTCAAATCTGTAATTGGTTCTCTAAGAAGTGGTGCGATGCTGGACTCGCCTACAGTGTATTATTCGATTCATGGAAAGAGTAAGTACATTTCGCCAATATTCCCGCGCGATCTAAAAAGATGAAGCCATCGAAAAGTGAGCAAAATCCATCGAATCTAATTCTGCCGACAAATAAAAAAGAGAGGCTACATTAGCCTCTCAAAAAATAGCAGGGGAGTACTTTAACTCAAGCAATAATTTTATTGCTAATATTTACGATGAATAAAACTTGAGATGTTGTGAGAGACAATAACGAGTCTCTCACTGATTTAGCGTTACTTTGTATTTAGAGCATGTTTGGCAGCATTTGTCCCTGCGATTTTACCGAAAATCACAGTATCAGCGACAGCGTTACCCCCCAGTCGATTATACCCATGAACACCACCAGTCACCTCTCCCGCCGCAAATAAACCTTTGAGCGGTTGGCTTTGTATATCGAGTACTTCAGCTTTAGTGTCAATGGCAACTCCCCCCATAGTATGATGGATGCCAGGAGCAACTTTTACGGCATAATAAGGAGATTTTTCTATTGATAGCGGCATCTGCTCACGGTTAAATGCCTCATCTTTACCCTGTTTGAAATAATGGTTGTAGTTTGTGATAGTTTTGTCTAAAACACTTGGGGTCATTCCTGTTATTTTTGCAAGCTCTGCAACAGTATTGGCCTTTTCAAGCATTTCTAAATGATCATACCCCTGAACCATTTTAGCTTTTTTATATAATTCATTATCAAATACTAGCCAAGCATATTGTTCAGGCTGTTTTAGAATGGCATCGGAGGCTTTATCTCGAGTCGTTAATTCATTGATAAAGCGATTGCCTTCTTTATTAACCATTATGGCCCCGACACCTCGAACCGTTTCTGAAATTAATATACGGCTATCTTTTCCTACTGTTGGATGTGTCTGGATCCAATCAATATCAGTCATACTTGCACCGACTGCTTTAGCAAGTTCAATACCATCCCCAGTTGAAGTGATATTATTTGAACTTGTCATGCCTTTAAATGTAGGGCGATAAAAAGCAATCATTTCTTTGTTAAACCCATAACCACCGGTGGCTAAAACAACCGACTTAGCTGCAACCATATAGTGACCAGAGTGTTTACCGTGGATGACAACACCCACAATTTTTTGTTCATCATCAACAACCAGTTTAACAACTTTGGAGTTGAGTCTTGTATCAACCCCTTCTTTATCCGATGCTTTTCTTAGTACATCAATAATATGTGGACCAACACTTAAACCACCAGATGGACGATGTGTTCTATCGACTCTAGCGCCGCCAGAGCGTTTTAAATCATCCATATTGGCGCCCAAAGATTCTAACCATTTAATGCCATCAGCCGATTGCTCCGCTAATATTTGTACCAATTTAGGGTCGTTAGCATATCGACCGCCTTTCATTGTATCTTCTACATACCATTCGATTTTATCATCGACCTTATGATCTTTTTGCTGAACTGTACCCACAGCATTATACCCGCCAGCGGCGAGCATAGAGTTACCACCACTAAATGGTGCTTTATCAAGCAATATAACGTTAGCCCCCGCCTTTTTAGCTGCAATCGCAGCATTAAATCCAGCACTACCGGCTCCAACAACAATCACATCCGTTGTTTCTTTAGGACCTGCAGCTATCGCTTTATTTATTGCTTCATTATCCCAACCTTTGTCCCACGGTTCTTTAGATTTTGCTTTATTAAAAGGCATGTCGAGCCCTTTAAATGAATGACATTCATTACAATATAACTTTGGTTGTTCATGTCCTTTATGACAAGACGTACAATTAATATCACCTAAGTGTGAAGAATGTGGGTCAATGTCTAGTTTGGGATTTGCTAGTTTTCCATAATCACCATGGCAGGATTTACATTGTTTATTTTCAAATGTCTCGCTATCGCTCACTTTATTGGGTGCTGTATGGCAGGTTTTACAACCATTAACATCTTTATGGAATGATGCTAAATCATTTTTATTATCAGCAGCCCATGATGACGCCGTTAAAATCGAACAGACAATAATACTCAAGTATTTTATCTTCATGCAATTCTCCAGTTTTTATTTTGGTAAGATTTGGCGTGATGATAGTTTCTTAATTTTTTTAAATAGTGACATTGAGCAATAAATTGAAATTATTAAATATAACTTAACACACTTTAAGTTATGCTTAACTCGATATTTTTGTTGATTAGATGTGATCTAAAGCGGAGATGTGTTTTCTTAAATCTCTAATATGGCATTGCTTTTACATTCTAAAAAGGTGATGTCGATGAAAAACACTAAATATATTGGTTTTAGTTTTATTTTAATTTGTTCAACTCCAGCTTTATCTGAGCCACTAGATTTTTATGGAAGACTGTGGCTTGGTGTGGCCAACTCAAGTAATGGTCTTTCTGGTAACGAAAAAGTTGATGGATTTTCCCTTGAAAATTATGCATCATATTTAGGCGTTAAAGGTGAGTATAGTGTATATGATAATTTTAGCTTGTTATATAAATTTGAAGCAGGGATAGAAAGCTTTGATAACGATGATTCTAATATTTTCAAACCGAGAAACTCATACTTAGGTTTTAAAACTAACTATGGTTCAGCTGTTTTCGGAAGAAATGATACCGTTTTTAAAAGTGCTGAAGGTAAAGTGGATTTATTTAATATTACCTCAAGCGATATGAATATGATCATTGCAGGTAACGATAGATTAGGCGATTCGGTAACATTAAATAGCGCTAAGGTCGCAGGTGTTACTATGGGTATTAGTTATGTTTTTGATAAGGATTTTAATCAAAAAAATCCAGAACTTTCTGATAAACAAAACAATTATGCAATTAGTTTTTCCCTAGGCGATGCAGCACTTAAAAAGAATAGTCACTATATTTCAATAGCCTATGCTGATGGATTGAACCAGTTAGAGGCAACAAGACTGGTAGGTGGTGTTGCTATTTCATCCGTAAAATTGGGGGCTATGTACCAGCGCTCTGAGTCAAGTATTTATGATAATATTAAAGGTAACTCCTACCTGTTAAGTATGGTTGTTCCTATTAATAAATATGATATAAAATTTCAATATTTAAAAGATGATACTGGGCTGGGTAAAGTGACAAAAAATGCCGGAGCAGATCTAAAAACACTAAAAGAGAGTGATGCAAGTCAATATTCAGTAGGCGTTGATTTTAAGGCTCAAAAGGATTTGACTTTTGGGGTAGGTATTTCCTATTTTGATGGTGACTATACTGACGCCAAAGGACATACTGAGTTTGATGACACTCTCATTTTTGTATCTACAAGATATCTATTTTAACCTCTATAGATAAAGCGGCTAAATAGCCGCTTTATAAAAATCAGATATTTATCATGTTAATTATTTATCGTTTTAAACTATTATACTGCTAGTATAACTGATTTTCACCTCGCGGAGCATTTGATGCGGATAACATTAAGACAATTGATGATCTTTAAAGCCATACATTCTGAGAGGCAGATCTCAAAAGCGGCAAAAGTACTTCATATGTCAACGCCTGCTGTAAGTATGGCACTTAAAGAATTAGAAAGTTCTTTAGGCTGCAGATTATTTGAGCGAGTGGCGGGAGGTTTAGTTGTAAATGCGCATGGAGAAATAATATTACCTTATGCTAATGAAATGCTATCCAAGGGAAAAGAGTTAGAAAATATATTTTCATTCCCTGAACATGGCATTAAGGGGACGTTAACCATTGGGAGCAGTAAGACTGCTGGTAACTATGTATTATCTAAAAAAATTCCATTATTTAAGAACCAATATCCCGATGTAAAAATAAAACTAGTCATTGATAATAGTTTAGTTATTGAAAAAATGGTTTCAGAAAAAGAACTAGACTTAGGCTTTATTGATGCTAAACCCGCGAGTAAAAATCTCATTTGTGAGCATTGGTTACAAGATAATCTTTGCATTGTGAGTGGCGTAACTCATCCTGCTGCAAATGGTTTAAATACAAAATCTTGGCTTAGTGAACAATTGTGGATATTCGACCATGAATCATCGTTCTCTCGAATTCGTGCAATTCAGTTATTAAAAAGCTTAAATATCCACGTTCGTGATGAAATCTGCATGTCAACCATTGGCTCTATTAAAAGGGCAATTGAAACAGGTATAGGTTTGAGTGTATTACCCCTATTAGCGATTGACGCTGAATTAGCAAGAAAAGACCTTATTTTATTACCTGTGGATGGATGGGATTACAAACGAACTTATTGGTCAATTCAGCGTGAAGGAGAAGAATTATCTGCATTAAGCATGAGTTTCCTGGCCTTTAGTAAGCTACTGTAAAATATAATATATATATACCAGCTATTCTTACTAGGTGAATTAAATTGATATCATCAGATCTTGGAATAGGATTTTTTTTAGTCTTTTTACTATGTAGTTTATTTTATACACACATATCCTCTATTACACTTTTTAAGCAAATTTATCGTATTTTTCCACTGATGCTAATGTGCTACGCCTTACCTGCCATCTTTAGCTCGCTAAATATTATTGATGCAAGTCATAGTCAACTTAGCGAAATGGCAAAAACACACTTAATGCCCGGTTGTTTATTTTTGCTGATTTTAGGCACCGATTTCTTTGCTCTCAGTTTAGTGGGAAAAAAACTTCTCGGTATGTACGTGCTAGGTGCTGTGAGCATCTGTATTGGCGGTCCATTAAGCCTATGGTTAGGCTCTATATTTTTTCCGAACGAACTCGTCTGGCAGGGAGATAATGCTGCTTGGAAAGGCATGTCAACACTGATGGCAAACTGGCTTGGCGGAACCGCCAATCAATTGGCTGTAAAAGAAATCCACAGTGTCGGTGATGCCGTATTTGCGGTAATGATGGCTATTAATATTCTTTTTTCCGGTATATGGATGGTTATATTACTTTTCATTGCAGAACGCCAAGATAAAATCGATGATTTCCTGAAAGCTAATAAAAGCTATAGACCGATATTTTGCACTGACATCAAACGTAAAGTGATAGGAAAACAAACAAGCTATTATTGGATTCTGATATTGAGCTTGACTTTTTTCATTGTAATTCTCTTTAGTGAAAAATTATCATCTTTCCTTGCAACAAGAATCGCTAATAGTTTCCCACACTTATTTAAATACAATCTTACTTCTGAATTTTTTTGGTCAGTATTAATTGCAACTTTTTTAGGATTATTATTTTCATTAACAAATGCAAGACATGTGTTAGTCAAGAAAACTCAGCAGGCAGCTCTTTTTTTTATCTATATCATGATAATGTTGATGGGGTTGAACTTTGATATTAGCGCATTGAGCGCCGCGCCCTATTACGTTTGTATCGCTCTTATTTGGTTCTCTATACACATTATTATCTTATTTATTTTTACTGTATTTTTTCGATTACCTATCATGTACTTCGCGATCGCGAGTCAGTGTAATATTGGTGGTGCGGCTTCTGCACCAGTTATCGCCAGTGCTTTTCACCCAAGGCTGGCTTCCGCTGCTTTATTGATGGCAGTTTGGGGTTATACTTGGGCGTCTTTGTTGGCGTGGTATTTGGGTTTTTTAATGCAGTTTATTCAACCATAAGATGGGAACAAAAAGTGTGTCCAACTAATTTTTTGCTCCCAATAAATGCCACTCCTGAATCTTCAAAGCACTACCCAAAGCTTTCAGCAAATTTCTATTTAACTATACAACTTATCCATTAACCCTCAATCAATTAAACCTCGGGGTGATTCAACACTGTGATAAAGTCGCAGCTATGCGCGGCCTGCCCATATTTGTTATGTTTTTTTCATGATTCAAACTGGGACACTTTACCATGCATATACCTCAGTCTTTTGGCGTGCTTAAAAAGAACTTTAAAATCGCATAAAAATAAAAAAGCCTGCAAACGATTAAGTTTGCAGGCTTTTTAACTCTTATAAAAAGAGGAATTTGGTCGGTATGAGAGGATTCGAACCTCCGACCCCTGACACCCCATGACAGTGAATCACCAAATCATAACCAACTGAATTTAAACATAAATTTTGTGATTTTTCACGTTTTAATTACCCTAATAATTTATGTGCATTTACATGCAAATGCGAAATGTGCAGCCTGTGTATTCAATAGCTTACACTGTATTTGACCGTATAATTTGCACTATTTTTAGCACTAGTAAATCTAATCTGTTTTTTAAATGAATATTTCATGCTGGAAATATGAACAGCTAACGAATTATTTGCAAGCATACCTAGCCTGATGACTTTATTCAGGCCAACCTCTCACCAACTTTATCTAAGAACATAATAAAGTTTGATCAAAAATTAGATTACTATGAAGAGCCGCAACACACTAGTTTGATAAATTATCCGTAAAAGAAACCATTCTTCTGAGTTGAATTTGGGCACAAGTATAAAACCTACTGAAACAGAGCTTTGTTGATTTCAATCACCGTTACCCCCAACACCATTTGTACAAGACAGCGCACTACATGCAGCGCAACTCATATGATCACGATAATGTTGGTCGAAGAACTTAATCGTTCTGGCCTCTAAAGAATCATATAATTCTGGGGTTAAGGGCATTTTCCACTTATATTGCCCCATCAATTTAGCCAAATGTCGGTAACAGGTTTCGCGACGATTAGAAAGGTATTCTGGCGCGATAAGCTGGCTCTCAAATTGAGTTAACGCCCCGGTTAAATAAAAGGTGATGCCCTGTACTAACTCTTTTACCTGTAATGGTGTCGCCTCTAATTCCCCTTTTTCTACTGCTAGATTGAGCGAGTCAGTAAACCAGCCCCAGAACGCATTAATGCGCTTTTTAAAGCGTTCGACTTTTTCATCACTAGCAAGTTGCCATACCATGGTATTAACAGAAACAGAACGTAACGTTGCAAAGCTTTTGCTGCGTTTTATCGTTTCAAAGGTAAATAGAATTGGCAACAATACTCGTTCTTTAGCCGTTAATTCAGGATTTTTATTAATAAAAATTGGCAAGTGATTAGAGGTTGCACTTCTTAGGAACAGACAAACTAAAACGTCTTCTTTACGTTCAAAAAATTTGTACAAGGTGCCAGTAGAACAACCGACTTCTTTGGCTAGTTGAGAAAACTTAAAAGAGACGATGCCTTGCGACTCAATCAACAGCTCAGCTGCATCCAGTATTTGATTGCACCTTAAAATAGATAGTGTGTCAGAAGGACATTTCATGCACTAAACCCAAATAAAACGCTAAGTAAGCGTGAATTATGCGTTGTTAACTTATGCCTGTTATAGGGTAAGGATGACTAATCGGGATAAAGCTCACGCAAGTGAACATTTTATTTATGTTCTTTGTGAGTTACCTCAAGCATACATTGCAACAACAAGTTTTTTTCATAGATTAAAATCCCTTCACTTACATTTTTGTTGCAAAAAACTTTCATTTTCAAAAAAGATTATTCTAGACATAACTCACGAATAAGTTTGCCACTCCAAAAAAGCCGTGACTTAGTTCACCTTTAGCCTGCCCCATAGCCTCTATCTTGCTTGCATTCTGAAGTAGAGGGTGAACAACATGCATAATAGAAGAAACTTTTTAAAACTGGGTGCAGGTGCAGCTATTGGCGGTATTGCAGCCGCACTGCCAAGTGCAGTATCAGCTAACGAGTGCACATCAAACATAAAATGGGATGAAACACGCGATGTTATCGTCGTGGGTTCAGGTTTCGCGGGTTTATCTGCTTCACTCAATTCTAAACGCCAAGGTCTTGGTTCCGTACTTGTATTGGAAAAAATGCAAGTCATTGGCGGTAACTCTGCGATTAATGGCGGTTGGCTAGCCATTCCCAAAAATCCAATCCAATTAGCCCAAGGCATTCAAGATGATTCGCCAGAGGAACTGGTTAAAGATCAGATCATTTCTGGCCGCGGTATGCAAAATACTGACATGTTGCGCCAAATGGCTAATCGCGCACTGGATGCCTATGACCTGTGTATTAATGCAGGAGTAAAGTTTCGCGAAGGATTTAACCAGCAAGTGGGTGGACATAATAAAGCACGAGCGATTCGTACCCAACACGGTGTGGGCGGCGATATCACCACTAAACTTTATGAAGTGGGTAAAAAAGAAGGAGTTGAATATCGTCTGCAACACTATGTTGAAGATTTCATCATGGATGGTCAGGAAATTATCGGCCTCAAAGTTCGCCAAAATTATCGTTTCCCCGATCTCAAAACCGGCAAAACAATCTATATCAAAGCTAACAAGGCCGTTATCCTTGCCCACGGTGGTTTTTCTCGAAATTTAAAACTGCGTGAGCTGGTTGATCCATCGCTTGATAAGACACTTGATTGCACCAATGCGCTAGGAGCGACTGGAGAAGTCACCCTTACAGCCATGGCACACGGTGCACTGCCTATACATATGAGCTTTATTCAAACTGGCCACTGGGGTTCGCCTGATGAAGGCGGCTTCGGTTGGTCAAATGCGTTACTGTCGATTGGTTTCCATAAGGGCATTTCCGTCAATGTTCTTGATGGTAAACGGTTTATGAATGAACGTGCCGACAGAAAAACCTGCTCTGACGCCATAATGAAAAACCGTAATGCAGATGGTTCCCCCGCTTATCCTGTCGTGTTTTTTAATCATGATGACCATGTTGGCGATGAACGCGTCACCCGTGCCGTGCGTGACCAAATTGCCTGGAAAGTCGATAGCCTAGAGCAATTAGCTAAGCAGTTTAATATCCCACTAAATGAGTTAAAACAAACCGTTACTGAGTACAACCAACAAGTACCTAAAGGTGTTGATCCACTCTTTGGCCGCATGATGGATACGGCTGTACAGTTGAAACCTCCCTTTATTGTCTCGCGGATCTGGCCAAAAGTGCATTACTGCATGGGAGGATTAAAAACCGATTTAGGTGCCCGTGTTATGCACAGTCAATCGTTAACGACAATTAAGAAACTGTATGCAGTTGGTGAAGCGACCGGTGGTACACATGGTGGAACACGTTTAAGTTCAACGGCATGCCTAGAGTGCTTGACGATGGGAATTATCGTATCTGAAACCATCAAATCTGACATGCAGGCTTAAATATTATGAATAAATTACTACTAACACTCCTTATTGGATTCGTATTTGCTGGCAATGTAAACGCCGGAGAGCTGGTCAAAATGAAAGGCAGTACTCAAGGCCGAGTAAATCATGAGTCTCTCTATCAAGAAGGCTGTAAAAGCTGTCACCAAGGTTCAGGTAAGCAAAATGCTACCGACGCAGCGTGCGTTGAATGTCACGGTGACATAACCAGTATCCCCGTTGACGAGAAAAAGCTACCGATCCCAGAGGCTCATCCGCACAAATCGTTGCACTACAACGAAGGTGCAAGCTGCTTAGCCTGCCACGCTGAACACGAAAAAAAGGCCCCAGTTTGTGCTGAATGCCACCGTACTTGGTTCAAAGAAATGTAAATTAATTATTAAAATTCAAATACTAAAATAAAAGGTAACGATGATGAAACAATCCACTCGGTTTATGCTGTCCATGGTTGCAACTGCAATGGCCATGTCGAGTTCAGCCGCTTTTGCTGCAGAACAACAAGAAGATGGTATTAACGTTGGCGGTGCAGTGCGTGTTAACTATGGTTATAAAGATTATGACAAAGCCTCAAAAGACAAAGGCGGCGATTTTAATTTTGATATGGCCGCAATTAAATTTGATGGTAAAAAAGGCGACTTCGGTTTAGCCGCAGAATACCGTTTTACTTCAGGCACTAACTATATCAAGTACGGTTATGGTTACTACAACATTGATCCAGACTGGCAACTGCAATTTGGTATCAACAAGGTCCCCTTTGGTAATCGCGAGTTTATTTCTAACAGTTGGTGGTTTGGTCTACCTTACTACTTAGGTTTTGAGGATGATCATGATATCGGTCTTAAAGCCACTTACGAAAAAAATGGCTGGCATACTGATTTAGCCTTTTACAAAAATGCTGAATATGGTGCGACCGAGAACAAGCGTTATTCGACCGATTTGTATACCGGTACCATCAATGGCACTGAGTATCACAATGAAGAGACTAACCAGTTAAACGTGCGCCAAACTTATACAACAGAATACGAAGGTGGCTCGACTACCTTTGGTGGCTCTGTGCAGTATGGCCAAATCTACAACAACGAGACAGGCAACAATGGCGATCGCTATGCCGTAGCATTGCATTTAGACAGCAGCTACAAAGGCTGGAATTTACAAATGCAAGCCATGCAATATGAATACGATGCTGCAGATGCTATCGACTCCAATAAAATTGGCGTGTCAGTAGTGAGCTGGCAGTATGAAATTGCTTCTAAGGGCCAAGCCTATAACATCAACATTGCCAAAACCGTGAACACAGATTGGGGTAGCATTAAGTTCTACAACGACTTTGGTTTAATGACGCCAGATGTTGATGATGATAGCTACGATAACAGTATGCAAAACGTCACTGGTATGGCGATTTCTGCAGGTCCTACCTACACAATGATCGACTTTGTTATGGGTAAAAATATGACCTTCTCTACTGCCAATAACGACCATGTTGGATTACCGGAAGTCGGTAATGATTGGGATAAACGCATTAACATCAACTTTGGCTATTATTTCTAACTCTCCATTCTAACTCTTGTTTGTAATAATCAAGTCGATCGGGACGTTCCTGCGGTTTTGATCGACCCTTCTTTTTATGCCCTATTTATTAGGGCATTTTTTATTTTTCAATGTGATTTAGCCAACCATGAAGCAACACACTTTACTCGCCTTATCCCTATTTTTTATTCCGTTTTCACCACTCTATGGAACAGAGTTACAAATGGGGGGATTTATTAAGGCAAACGCACGTTATGTTGAAGGTAATCTGAAGTTTCAAGACAGTTGGACAGGTGGAGGTTCTTTCGCGGATAACACTAAACGTACTCAATTCAGTGCGCAAGAAAGTCGCGTAAATATGACCATCACCTCAAATGAAGTTCAAGCCTTTGCTGAAATCGACTTTGTTGGCTCGGCGCAGGGTAATCCGATCATCTCCAATTCCTACAGCCCCCGCCTAAGGCACGCATTTATATCCTACCAAGGCGTAACGGCTGGGCAAACTTGGTCCACCTTAGTCAATACCAGCACCTTTGCTGAAACGGCCGATTTAGGCGGGCCATTAGTTGGTCAAGCCATGATAAGACAAGCGCTGGTACGTTATGACGCAGCCCATTGGCAGTTTGCCCTAGAAAACCCCTACACCTACGGAACTCAAGCACCAGAACAAGCAAGTGCACAAACTAAATTCGCCACAGCACTCACGTCAACAGAACCGCTATGGATTGATACCAACCATGATTATCTGCCAGACATGATCGTTCGTTACAACCAATCGGGTGACTGGGGTAATGTGTCGATATCAGGTTTACTAAGATATTTAGACTCTGCCGATACAGCCCAATGGGGTGGTGGTACATCAATAGCGGCAAAAATACATTCCATAGGGAAAGATGATCTTCGTATTCAATTGCACTATGGTCATTTAGGGCGCTATGTAGGAACCGATGCAGCTAGAGATATCACAGATGGGCAATTAGAAAATTCTTTATCCGTCATGTTCGCCTATAGGCACTTTTGGACCCAACACACACGTTCAAGTATCTTTTATGGGCACACATCCACAAAAGTAGAACAAACAGATCGCAGTCATTTTGGGGTTAACTTATTCACCAATTTAACCCAATCACTCACTTTAGGCGCTGAAATAGGTCGTTATCAAATGCAAGACAATATCACTTCTCTTGTGCCCACAGTATCCCAGCCCAGGGCAACTCAGGGAGCCTCCAACTATGCACAAGTCAGTCTGCAATTCCATTTCTAATGCTGGGGTCGCAGATAAGATTATTCGCGAGCAGAGTCACGAATAAGTTTGCCACTGAAAACATGACGTGATCCATTTCACCTTTGCGGTAGACCAATCTCTTTATTGTTAGTGACAGAACAATAATACCAACACAATACCGCCATTTTAAAAATTAAGACAATAGGATAGATAATGATGAAATTAAAAATGCTTTTTGGAATCGCCGCATTGGCATCAACGGCAGCTATGGCGCAAGGCCCACAATGTAACCATGCACAACTTCCATACCAACAAATGACACCAGTGCCAGCGGACAGTACTCCTTATGTCCCACAAGATACTATGCCTGAGCAATGTCGTAACCCAGAAATTGAAGCTTATATTACTGATTGGGAAGCAGGCAAAATCGATTTTAATACCATTAAACCCAACGACAGCATCGCCGCGGATCAACGTTTCTGTAAAACCTTGGATGATAATGGCAATGTCCTAGAAGCAAAAAACTGCGACCCTAAAAACTCTCCCGTTGGCTATATTTGGAAAGAATTGTCTGACAGCCCAGTTGTTATCGGTATTACTAATGGTGGCAAGTCAGATCATGAGCCGCACTTTCATGGCCAACCTGAGTGTTATTACGTCGTAAATGGCACAAGTAAAACATTAGCAAACAATAAATTTGAAACCCTAGCTAAAGGTCAATACTTCTACATACCTGGGGCTCATATCCACAACACGCCAATTTTAAACAAAGAGGGTTTAGGCGTGTTCTACTGGTATCCGAATAATGCTCACTTTGATGGTTTTAAATACTATTGGCGCAAAGATGTGAAAAACTTGAGAGTGGCTGAAGAAGCCTTTGATCGTGTTGATGCCATTCGTAAACGTGATCTTAACCTAGGCCCATACGGTACAAACGAAGCATTCTTTAAAAAATAAGCCAAATTGAAATAAACCACCTTCCTAAGAAGGTGGTTTAGCCCTCTTTGCTCCGCTTATATCGCCACTACCTCATCCTCCGAAGTAAAAAAATGGAGATATAACATTGGCGCATAAAGCAAAGATCAAAGGATCACAAAATCGATCTGTCGAAGTTGGTATATCCGAGCACACCTATTTTTTGAGCTTCGGAGAAAGTAAGGAGAATAATTATTTATAATCAACACCATATATAGCGTTCAATATTATGAACGCCCCCTAAAAGCCCGCTAATAAAACAACAACCAAGCCCTCTAAAATCCTCATATGTAGTGAAGCACTGCGCGTCACTGCCCCCGCAATCAACCGCGCCGGAAGGACCCGCGATGATAATGGTTCGCATCTACTTAGAGTTGAGAGCGATTCTCATCATCATAAAGTGTCGCGTTCGATTTCAATCAAACCGTGAGCATCGGCGAGACACAAAATCCGCCCATCTGAAAATCAAAATTCCTCATAATTGCACATGATCATCGCTCCATTCCTATCCATGCAGGATGACTAATATAGGTAAAGATAACGAGTCTGGCACTCGGTTAAAATGAGCCTAGTCCTAGACAGAAGCAATTCACCTAAAACCGTCTAAAACCGTTTAAAACCTTGGCTTTTACCCTCTTAACCCTATTGCCAGCATTTAACACAAAAGCAACAAATGCACGCTATTGCATCCTTCCTTAGGGTTGATGCAATGACTCGCCTGTAGCCCTACTGCTGCATGGGCTAGAGTGCTCCCAACTTTTTGAGGCTATCTAGGGATTATCTAGGCCGCATCGAAAAACGGTTGAACCATATTGGTGCAATACACTGAACAACACCCATTGAATAGAAACATATCAATAACAATTAAAACTAAGGCAGCATGAGCCTAAAAACGCGTTCAATCACTCAGAAACAGTGTGCAGATCATCCCAGTTCGTCTGCTTTCGATGACTAAAAACGGGGAGCGGATAACGCCTTCGCAGGATGAGGCCGCGACCGAAACAGTGAGCCGAATAGAAGGATCCATTTAGGCGCCATCAATTCACCCAGAACTACCAAAAAACTCACCTTTTGCCCTACCCTTTACGCCCTTGAAGCGTTAACACAAAAGCAACAAAAGTGAGTCGTTGCATCCTCCTGTAGGGTTGATGCAACGACTAGCCTGTAGCCCTACTGCTGCATGGGTTTGAGCGCTCCCAACTTTTTGAGGCTATCTAGGGATTATCTAGGCCGCATCGAAGTACTGTTGAACTCTAATGGTGTAATACACCTATCGCATAACAACACACATGTAACAAATAAAACTAAGGAAACGTGCGATATCCTCCACTCACCATCGCTGTACAACACGCCTATATCTGCCCTATCAATGCCGGCTGCACCCACAGACATTAGCAAATGCCTGAACGACTAAAACATCTGCAGGTAAAGCAGCTAACAAAAAACATAAACATGCACATTGATACTAGGTATCAGCCCTATCCATCCCGTTATCTCAACAAGCAATTAGCCAGCGTGAGATTAACGGACACACCTGCAGGTCAACACAGCAGGATCGTAGGAACAAGCGGAACACCATGCTTAGGTACCGGCCATTATCGACCGTCATTAGCGTATTACTGCTCACAACTCATGATGTAAATTGGGATTGGGTAAAGCTGACGACTGGGCAAAAGCGTAACAAGATCGGGTGACACGTCTGCCGGTGAATGTGGTCAGCAAGCAAATAGGACACTGTGACAGCAAGGCTACGGAAATTTATCTGCAGGTGTTGAGTGAGGAACGAAATAGCTTAGTGGTGAATCACTTATAACAGTGTTACTTTTGAGCCAGTGATAAAGCATACAGAATCACTTGATCAATCACTGCTTAGTTTATAAATAACATTCGTTTACTGATGTATTTCAAATGTAATACTGCTCCGTATCAACTCTTTTAGGCTTGCATACTAAGCGAATTAATGCGGTTGGTTATCCAACCGCATTTCACTTGAATGCCTAACTGTACTAATGGTTGGTCGCTAGCTTATGGCTTTCATGTAATTGATGAACTATCTCAGCTGCGAAACTTTGTTTTGGCTGCGTAGGTAAGCATAGTCGTTCAGCAATATTATCACCGCTGATAATGCCACAAAGCTTATCGTCGGCATCGATAACCAATAATAGTCTTATAGAAGAAGCGCTTAAAGTATTTAAGACATCAGCTACAGTGGCAAACTGAAGTTCTAACAGGGTTACGGCTTGCAGTTTATCTCGGGGTAGCATTACATCTGCTAGTGTCAGCGAAAATGGCGTTACTGTTTTGCTGACTATGGGCAGTATACGATCCGAAGCAACTTCGGCAGAGCCGATGACTCCTTCCCAACGGCCTGACGGATTGATGACCAGAAATGTTATACCAGAGGTCGTCAATAGACGTTTTCTGGCATCTGCAACCGACATTTCCAGTGGCAAAGACCATAAGTGATGTTCGGCTATCTGCTGCATAGCTGCTATAGCGGGGCATTGGAGAGTGAGTGGATGATGTGCAACGTATAAAGGCGAAGAGTTAACATTAAAGGGATGCAAAGTTTTCATGATAAAAATCCTCAGTATATTAATTTAGTTATGTAAGGGATTAAATCGTTAAAAAACCAAGGGGGGAGCTTGTCCTATCGGCATTCCACGACAAAGACTTCCTAGCGCAGCATTGGACGGGAGAGTGTTCGAATGTTCATTGACTGAAAACTGAGTGATAATTGTCGATAATTGAGGTGTCAGCAGTTCATTGTTATCAGAAAGGGGTCGAAGTGAATTGAATGAAGGTTCTGAGGTAGGCAGAAGAGTAATGACGTGACTACTGTCAAGTAATGCTGAACTACCAGTAAACTCAACCTGGATAACTGATTTGGATGCACCAAGTAACACTGCAAGGCTATATAGCCAAACGACAAGATGCCTGAATAACATTCTGTGATCCTAGTCAATTATAAGTTACCGATTTCATGGTAAGAGGGATCTATGTTGGCTTGCAATCGCTTAAGGTATTATTAATAAACTTTAATTTTTCTCAGTAGTGCCAAATTTTGTATGCATTTTTGAGTAATCGACAATAAGTTATTTCCATTAACTAAATCATATACACTGTTTCTATTCTTTATGCGGGCATGCTTTGGTGAACCGAGGCTTCAAGTTATATTGATAAGTGTTAACTTCAGTTGAATGTGATTAAGGATACATATGGAATTTTTTTCCACCCTATTTGTGGGTTACCCGCTTTGGGTTTGGTTAATGTTTTTCGGTTTTGTGCTGGCGTTATTAGCCTTTGACCTTGGCGTATTGCACAAGGAGCAGCATGAAATTACTGTGGCTGAAAGTTTAAAGCTTTCAGCCTTTTATATCTGTATGGGCTTATTGTTTGGGGCTTGGCTCTGGTGGTACAAGGGCTCAACCGCTGGTATGGAATACCTAACGGGCTATCTGATTGAAAAATCACTGTCTATGGATAACGTATTTGTTATCGCGTTAATCTTCAGTAGCTTAGGTATCCCACGTTTATACCAACATAGAGTGCTTTTCTGGGGCATTATGGGCGTATTAGTGTTGCGCGCCATTATGATCGGTCTTGGTGCCGTGCTTGTTGCCCAGTATCAAGGTGTACTTGTGTTATTTGGACTCTTCTTGATTTTCACTGGCGTGAAAATGCTCTTCTCAAACGATGAGCACGGTGATATCCAAGATAATAAGTTTTACAAATGGTTACGCACTAAGATGCGTTTTACGCCAACGTTGCATAAAGAAAAATTCTGGGTACGGGGTGAAGAGCATCAGTTAACAAAAGGATGGTGGGCTACGCCGTTATTCTTGGCGTTGATCTTAGTAGAAACCGCGGATTTGGTGTTTGCAGTTGACAGTATTCCAGCTATTTTTGCGATTACCCAAGATCCTTTTATTGTCTATACCTCGAATATCTTCGCGATTCTGGGGCTACGAGCCTTGTATTTTGCTTTGGCAGCTATGGTGCACCGTTTCGAATACCTTAAGTATGCGCTGTCAGTGGTATTAGTATTTATTGGGGTGAAAGTGGGTCTAGTGTATTTTAACCATGAAGGGTTAGTGGATTTTAAAATCCCTACGGCACTTTCTTTAGGCGTTACCTTTGGCTTACTTGTCGCAGGTGTACTCTATTCACTTTGGAAAACACGTGATCAAGATAAGAACTGTCAATAGCCTGTGTTTTGTGATTAATGTTTTGTAAATTAATGATTTTATAAGGAGATACATCTTGTATCTCTTTTACGATGTATAGTTCTTGTACATTAATTTTGGGGTTCTGTTTAAATACTCGTATTGGTTAAGGATACCGTTCTATTGTATTTGGCTGCAATAGTGTAATGGTTCGGCGTTAAATTTTCAGCCATGACTCGACCATCTGTTGTTGGGGAGTAGAGCCCCAATGCACCAATCTTTCGTTAATGACAACTGCAGGTGAACTCACCACTCTATAGTCCATTATTATTTCTGGATTTGTCTCCATAATCAAATTAATACTGATACTATGATTATTAGCGATCGCAGTAATTAGTGCGGCAGTATTTGTGCATTTTTCACATCCCTTACCCAAAACTTTTATACACAGCATTTCACACTCTCACAATACGGGGTAACCTATTAGGTGCCGCTTAGGTGCCACTCGTTATGGCGATATAAGGCATTGCTTGTGACACTTCAAAAAATGCGTTTAAGGACCCAATTTATCGCTGCACTATGCCTTTTGGCCTTGTTTTAATCAATAAGAACTTCATTAAGATTGAGGTGGTTTTTATAAATTATTGTTAATCTTTGTTGCTGATTATTCTGTGTTGGAATCGTTATTCAATATCACATTTCCTGATTTTAGCTAATGGAGTTGTGACAAAATAGATGAGTGGAGGTTTTATCCAACAACACCACAATATTAATAATGCGATGAAAAATCAGACGAGTATGGAGTAGTATTGAATATGTACCAATAAGAGTATTGCTATAAAAAAAGCGTTAGGTTACTGTTCTGCTGTTTTTTTTATCCTGCATTTAGGACAGTTATGGCACATTTTACAGTGATTGGGCTCGGTCGTTTTGGTACTGCTGCATCGTTAGAATTAATCAATTTAGGGCATACTGTAACAGGAGTCGAACGAGATCCAAAGTTGGCAGAAAAGTATGTTGATGAATTAACTCAAACCGTTGTTTGTGATTCCACTGATGAAAATGCCTTACGTGAATTAGATCTTGAAAATAGTGAGGCTGTTTTAGTTGCTATTGGCGAAGATATGCAGTCAAGCTTATTGTGTACCTTAGCATTAAAAAATATTGGTGTAAAAAAAATATGGGTTAAGGCGAGTACTAAGGCTCATCACACGATTGTTTCTAAATTAGGCGTTAACCGCATAATTCACCCTGAAGAGGAAATGGGGATCCGCGTAGCACAGGCACTTAATTATCCGATGGTGAATAATTATTTACCATTAGGAAACGGTTTATACGTTGTTGAAGTTCATATACGAAATAAATTGCATAATACGCTTATATTCGAACTTTTAAAAGGCAGTGTTAAACCGATATTAGTTAAACGTGGCACTCAGGTTTTCTCTAGCTTTAACACTGACTTTTGTCTACATGAAGAGGATATATTATTACTTTATGGGACTCAAACTGAACTTAAATCTATTGCTCCAAGGTTAATCTAATCATGGTTTCTTGGCATCCATCGATTTATATAGCAAAGAAAACACCTAAAGCGGCAAAAAAAATACTGGCGGCTCCACCTTTAATACTGTCGGTGAGCTTTATTATTTTAATATTAATTGGCACTCTACTGCTTAAATTGCCAATAGCCACAACAGCCCCTGTTACTTGGAGTCAGAGTTTATTTAATGCAACTTCTGCAGTCACAGTGACAGGTTTAGTCGTTTTTGATGTAGGAACTGTATATACCACATTTGGACAGGTCATTGTTGCCCTATTAATTCAACTTGGTGGTTTAGGCATCATGACATTTGCTATTGTAACCTTGTTAGCTTTAGGCGGGAAAATTGGGTTTTTCCAAAATACTATAGCAAAAGAGGCTTATAATAGTACGAATAGTTCGACATTAGTGAATACTGCAAAGTCGGTATTCATTTTCTCTCTCTGTGTTGAATTAATTGGCATGTTGATTTTATCTATTTCTTGGTCAGATGAACTAGGTTGGAAAACGAGTCTGTTTCATGGTTTTTTTTACACAATATCTGCTTTTAATAATGCTGGTGTAGGGCTAAGTCCGGACAGTCTCATCCCCTATGTTGAAGATCCTGTTATCAATTTGACAATTACCGCATTATTTATTATTGGAGGCTTAGGGTTTAGTGTTTGGATTGACTTATGGCGTCAAAGACGCTGGGCTAAATTAACAACTTATAGCAAAATGATGATTATTGGGACGGTTATTATTAATGCTGTAGCCGTACTCGCTATTTATTGTATTGAATATAATAACCCTATGACTTTATCGCCATTATCTGAAACGGGTAAATGGCTAGCGTCTTGGTTCCAAGCTGTAACCCCAAGAACGGCTGGATTTAATACACTTCCGATAAATGAACTTGAAGATTCAACAACCGCATTAATGTTAATGTTAATGTTCATCGGTGGAGGTTCGTTAAGCACCGCAAGTGGCATAAAAGTCGTGACATTTATGGTGCTAATATTGGCAACTTATGGTTATTTAAGACGTTATGAAACTGTTTATGTTTATCATCGTGGTATATCTAAAGAGACAATAAGTAAAGCATTAGCACTGGCGATGATATCTGTTGGAACAATTTGGGCCTCTATATTTTTCTTATTACTCAGTGAGGATGCGCCAATGATAGATATTATTTTTGAAGCTGTATCTGCATTTGGGACCGTAGGATTGTCAAGGGGGTTAACACCTAATTTAACTATGGCTGGTCAATTCATTATAATATTTTTAATGTTTATGGGACGATTAGGCCCCTTAACTCTTGCCTATTTTTTAGCGAGCCCAAAATCTAAACGTATACGTTACCCCGAAACAAAATTAACCATTGGATAACGAAATGACGAGTTTGGAGATTTAACATGAGATTGACTGGTTGTTTTTCTATTATTTGTTTGATGATGGTTGGTTGTCAGCCTACACCACACATATTTAAACTGGAAGGAGAGGCACAAGGGACAACATGGCACATAAGTTTTTGGAGCCCAAATAATGTTAACTCTTCTTTACTTGAGGCGAATATAAATAAGAAACTTGAAGAGCTAGATAAGAATCTCTCTAATTATAGGCCCGACTCAACTATTAGCCTATTTAACTCATCCATGAGTACAGAGCTTATCGTAGTAGGCGAGGAAATCGTGAGTTTAGTTGAAAAGGCTAAAAACGTCTCTGCCAAAAGTTATGGATGTTATGATCTAACGGTAAAATCCTTATTTGATCTATGGGGTTTTGATAAGTTTCAGTTAATGGTCCCAAGTGAAATAGCTATTTCTGAAACACTTAAAAAAACAGGGATGCAACATTTACATTTACAATCTAATGCGATGTCAAAATCGAGTCCATATATTAATGTAGATTTGTCCTCCATTGCTCAGGGTTATAGTGTGGGTAAGTTAGCTGAAACGTTAGAATTATATGATGTTAAAAATTATTTAGTTGAAATTGGTGGGGAAATGGTAGTAAAGGGGCATAAACCCGATGGCTCTAATTGGAAAGTTGCGATTGAACGTCCTTTGCCGGATAAAAATATACTACACAAGCTATTAACCATAAAACAAGATCAAGCAATAATGACTTCTGGTACTTATCGGCATTACTTTGATAATAATGGTGTCCGTTTATCACACATTTTAGACGCCAGAACTGGTTATCCTGTAATACATAACACTGTATCGGTTACTGTATTGAATAAGGATCCAACGCTTGCTGACGCTTGGTCTACTGCACTTTTATGTTTGGGGCATGAGAGAGGGGTTGAGACTGCTAATAAAAACGATATTAGCGCATTATTTATTGCTGAAGAAAACAGTAAACTTGTTGAGTATTCGTCAAATGCATTTAATATTTTTACTGCATCAAGTTCTGTAATCAATGACAATTAGATATTGGCAATAACTCTATTTCTCATAAATACATTGAGAGTGAATAAACGTTAAAAATGAAACGTTAACCATTTTATTTTTGTTGACTGCATGTTAATATAAATTGCTGTTAATGCTCTATAAATTGCTATTTGTTGTCTTTTGTAAGAATCACAGCATTTAGTATAGATGAATTTTTATTTTACTGGATAAAAATTATGTTACATGCGTTTTTAATATCATTAGCTATATTAGCTTTACTAAGTATTATTTTTGAAGAAATTACTCATATCAATAAAGCAAAAACAACGCTTTTTTTTGGTTGTATAGCGTGGGCTACACTTTTCATTAATGCTGATGGCGTGGCAAATCAGGAGGTTGTAGCGCATAAATTCAATGAAAACTTACTCGAGATTGCAACTCTTTGGTTATTTTTAATGTCCACAATGACGTTTGTTGCATACCTTAATGCCAAAGGTATGATTCAAGTGATGGTACAAAAAATATTCCCACAGAAGGTTTCTGTGAGATTGCTGATGATCCAAGTAGGTTTGTTTTCACTTGTTCTTTCAGCATTTTGTGATAACGTCACAGCAACCCTTGTTTCCATTGGTTTACTATATACGTTTAAATTAGAAGATAGTATTCGTCTAAAAATGGCTGTACTAATCATCTTCTCAGTCAACTCTGGAGGGGTAGCACTTATTACTGGTGATGTCACTACTCTAATGATTTTTTTGAGTGGACATGTAAAGATGTCTGAACTTATTATATTGTTTATTCCATCATCTATAAGTGTAATTTTATTGGCTACAATTTTTTCTTATAAAATTGAAGGGTTCGTTACGACTTCGAACGATAAACTTACATATCAAAAGGTTGATGTGCTTATTGCCTTCATTTTCTTTTGTACAATTATGATGACTATGTTGTTTAACATTCTGTTTGAAATACCCCCTGTGTTAACCTTTTTAACTGGTCTATCAATTATGTTTTTAGTTGGCCATGTTTTTCGTAGTGATAAAGAGGAGATAAAAATCCTTGAATACATTCGCCAAGTTGAATATGACACATTATTATTCTTCTTGGGGATTTTATTGTTGGTTGGAATGCTTAAAGAAATTGGAACACTGGATTTATTGGCTAAAGCATATGCGATGTTTAATCCCAATATTTCAAACTTTGTCGCTGGCTTGGGCTCTGCTTTAATTGATAACGTTCCGCTTACTGCTGCGCTGCTGAAGGCTGAGCCTGTTCTCAATACTTCTGAATGGCTTGGTTTAACCTACAGTGTTGGTGTTGGTGGTTCTTTATTAGTAATTGGCTCAGCAGCGGGAATTGTTGCAATGAGCAAAGTAAAAGAGCTTACATTTGTTAGTTATATCAGATATGTCCCAGCATTATTTTTATGTTATTGCTTGGGCTATGCGTTAACATTGCTTTTAGCGAATGTTGTTTTTTAATAATTATAATTGATGGTTAGGTGTGAAGTTTCGCCTAACCATCAAATTAAAATTAACTGTATGTTTTTTATTGGTACTTTTTCATTTATTCACATGTGGTTTATGTGAATGCTTTATTGTGTTACGATATTTTTATAAGCCTTACTTGTATCAGGCAAGAACAAGAATTATTATGCCTAATATAATTCTGTACCATGCAAAAATATTTAATGAATGTTTGGCAACAAATTGAATTAGTGTATTAACAACAATAATTGCCGAGAAAAATGCTGCAATAAATCCAAAAACTATTGCCCAAATATCATCTATACTTAGCAGATGATAATTTTTTGATGCATCGTATACTGCGGCACCTAGCATGGTTGGTATGGCTAAGAAAAATGAAAACTCTGTTGCAGCTTGCCGTGATACCCCTGATAACATACCGCCAATAATAGTAGCACCAGATCTAGATGTGCCTGGGATCATTGAAATACATTGTGCTATTCCTATTGCTATAGCTTGTTTTAATCCTATCTGTTCAATACTTGTTATTTCAACTGTTTTTTTTCGTCCTTCAACCCAAAGTATGATAATTCCTCCAATAATTAATGTTGAAGCAACTACGGTTGTATTAAATAAAAGCTGTTTAATATTGCTAATAAATAATGCCCCTATAATAGCGGCTGGCAAGAAAGCAATCATGACCATAGCTGCAAATCGTTGTGCTACAGGGTCGGACTTTAGTACCCCATTAATTAGTGTTATAATTTTAATTCGGAATAACCAACATACTGCTAAAATCCCTCCTAATTGAATGACAACCTCAAATACTTTTGCCTCATGTGAGGGAAAGTTAATCCAATCACCAATTAAAATAAGATGTCCAGTACTTGAAATTGGTAAAAATTCAGTGATACCTTCAATAACTCCAAGTAGAAACGCTTTAAGAAAATAAATCCAGTCTGTCATTTTGTGCCTTTAAGTGTGTGAAATAGCGACTTGATAGTTAAATAAGTGGATAAAATATCAGTTTTTCACTGTTAATTAAATTATGTGAATGATATTTAATTTTTTGTTTCATAAGCGATTTTTATTGAATTTTCCACGAAATGCAATTGCACCAAAAGTTGTTAGCTGGTAGCGCTACTTGCTGATGAACAGGTTACCGAGTTTGATGACTTTGTTCGGTGTCTTCTCCCTACTTAATGTTTCTGCGACTTGTTCGTTATAATGTGCATATTCAAATCTTTTGTACTGTAAGAGATTGATAAACGTTTATAGGATTTAATGTCACTAACGCAAATGAGATTGACTTTTACTGACCAGCTATTAGGTTTCTGAACTTTGGGAGGTATTCATTTCAAAAGGTAATCTCTGGGCTAGAAGCGGTAGGCATTAGCTCTTTACCAGCAATGCCCACCTCATGGTGAGAGCCGTTACTTTTGTTTTCCTCTCACCATCCTGACGTATAGATAAATGACTGGTCCATTCCGACGGCCATGACCTTTATAGAATTGGATATGCCACTTGCCACCAAACTGGCTATTTTTATTAGTAATCGGCTCAGTAGCCGGGAATTGTTGCAATGAGCAAAGTAAAATAGCTTACATTTGTTAGTTATATCAGATAAGTCTCAGCATTATTTTTGTGTTATTGCTTAGGGTTTGCCTTAATATTAATTTTAGCTAATGAAATACATTCTCGTTATATTTAACTCAGAAGCCATTCTCTGTAGATAAAGAGCGTTAACATTAAGAAAATAGTGTGTTAGTCAGACAGTTTTGTATGATTATTCAGGTATAGGAATATGGCTTTCAACGGTATTACCCTGGTTTATAATTATTTCTATTCTGCGGTTTTTCTGACGATGTTCAGGTGTATCATTTTTAAAACGAGGTTGTGTATCAGCTAAGCCCTGAACAATAATTCTACTTGGGTTTACGCCCTTGTTTTTAGTGATTACTCTAACGACTGCCGTAGCTCTTAAAGATGATAAGTCCCAATTGTCAGCATAAATCTCCATTGGCAATGTTGCGTCAGTATGTCCGGCTATCACTATTCTTCCTGGGACTGACGCGATAATCTCGCCAATCTTATCAATTAGCGGTACAAATTTAGGTTGTATAAAAGCAGAGCCCGATGCAAAAAAAGTGTTGTTGTCACCGATTCGAATGATGAGACTATCACTCACAGCATCAATTTCAATTTCTTGATTTTCTATTTCATTTTTTAACTTAGCGGATATTATTTCTTTATACTTTTTTATTGTGTCATTGCTCTTCGCATTTGCTAGCGTATTGTCATTGCTCTCGGAGCTTGCAGGTGCGGTTGTTGCAAGTTCAATAAGCTTTGGTTCTGCATCTACAACGGATGTCACAGTATTGGGTTCGAGTATACTCGTTCCTCCAGGTGCTAATGAAGTCACAGCAGGAGTTGATATCAACCCGATTTTAGCCAATGAATCTATAAGACCTTCAACCATAAACTTTGCTTCATTTTTATCACTCATCGCAAATGAGTACAACACTACAAATAAGGCAAATAACAGTGTCATAAAATCTGCGTAAGAAATTAACCAACGTTCATGATTTTCTGGGGGATCAACTTTCTTTTTTCTCATCTCGTTAGTGCTCTAAATATGGATTTAAATGAGCTTGTAACCGTTGTGGTGACTCACCGTCTGCAATGCCAATTATTCCAGTCAGAGTCATCTCTTTAAATACACTTAACTGATGTGCAAACGCTTTGTAACGGTTTCCAAATGGCAGGAAGATGATATTAGCCGCAGCAACGCCATAAATAGTTGCAATAAATGCGACTGCAATCGCACCACCTAATTTATCTGGGGCATCAAGTAACCCCATAGCATGAATTAGTCCAAATACAGCACCAACAATTCCCATCGTAGGACAATAGCCACCCATTGCCTCATATACTTTTACAGTTTGTTCTACACCGTGCTGTTCAAATTCAATCTCTTTTTCTAAGATTTCTACAATATTGTCTTTTTCATAACCATCAACGAGTAATTGAAGTCCTTTATGTAAAAAAGGATCGTTAATTTGGTCTATCTTATCTTCAATTGATAGTAAACCACCTTTTCGCACATCGCCTGCAATGTCGACCAAAAACTCGGCTCGCTCCGCCAAATCAGTTCGTAAAGGGAAAATGAGCCACTTAAAGCGTTTTATTGAAGCAATAATTACTGAAAAAGGAAACTGTGCTACAGTTGCACCTATTGTTCCCCCGATAACAATCATAAATGCTGGTAAGTCCAGTAAGGCACTAGGATGCCCACCTTCGATAAGGTTTCCAACTAATATAAATAATATTGCAACCAATACACCAATAAAACTCATTTATCTCATTCCTAAATTAGAAATACAAAAAAACATACAACACATTGTTTTCACATGAAATAAATTAACCATTCTATCTTACTTTATAATGAGTAGCTTAGTTGTTAACTCTACTTTTATTAGTTTAATAAAATATAAAATCAAAGCTACCTTATCCAACTTTACAACTACAAAAACCAATAATTTAAATAAAAATTTCTTTTATAGCATATAAGATGCATTTTCAATCAGAGTATAGTTCAAGTAGATAAAACCAGTGCAATTTTTCAAAAAGCAAATATCGTACCATTTCAGCTTTAGCAGTAATGACAAATACAGGCCCAACAAAGAGTGGGTCTAGGACATAACCGACTTGATACCGTGTAAAGATTTTTCCATACAATGGTTAATACCTAAGTGCTGATAGCCTTGTCCTATTAATAGTCAAGATTGCTTACTCCTCAGCCTGCAATTAACTAAATCAGACAAAACATCAATATGTTTACCCAATTATGCAACTTTACAACAGAAGTTAGGTTAAAAAGAAGTGAATAAGTTTTAATGAAAGAGTATTTTAGAATACTAGACTGACTAAATAGCGACCCGCACGAATACTTTTGGGCACTTTACACTATGAGTAACAAAGCGACGACCAACTACTGCGCGTGCTGAAGCTTAATGCCAAACATGAGCATTGCTTTAGATCCAATCTAAGCATCATTCCCTATAACTCCTATAGCGGTACTCTTCTAGAAGATATCAGACAAGTTTGGGAAATGATGAAAACCATGCATTATCCATAGATAGCTATCAATGCCGAAGACAAATCAGGACTGTGTTGCATGAGTTAGAACAAACTGCTATTCATGCATAATTAGCCAGACAAATTCAGATAGTCACATGATGGGACCGCATTGTACGACCCAACATGACGACAAAACATGAAACTGATAAAGATTTTTTTAAAGATAATGGGATTCTCTTCTCATTTATTAATGCTCATAAAAAACACCGACATAATGCCAGTGCTTTATTATATAAAATAAATAATTTAGTTAAATACGAAATTTCCTCACAACATCCTGCAACTGCGTGGCTAAATGATTCAGATCGTTACATGCCATCGCCATCTGTTTCGCACCAGTAGCCACCTCTTCAGAAGCGTCGCTAATATTTGCGACATTACGGTTTAGCTCTTCACTTACGGCGCCCTGTTCTTCTGTCGCGGTAGCAATCTGAATATTCATTTGAGAAATGCTGCTCACTGAACCGCTGATTTTCGCAATCGATTCTCCAGCCTCCTTAGCTTTGTTAACAGTCTCAATCATCATAGCTTGGCTCTGCTGCATAGTATTCCCAGCTTCACTAGCCCGTAACTGCAATTCAGAAATGATGCTATTGATTTGAGAAGTGGAGTCCTGTGTCCGTTTGGCTAGCGTTCGCACCTCATCTGCCACGACAGCAAACCCTCTACCCTGTTCGCCAGCTCTTGCAGCTTCAATGGCCGCGTTCAGCGCTAACAAGTTAGTTTGTTCAGCAATACCTTGGATCACCTCCAATACCATCCCAATATTACGGCTATCATCTCCCAATTTACGGATAACTACCGCGGTAGCTTCTATCGCTCCAGCGACCTTATCAATACGCACAATCGAGTCATTTACTGTTTCACTACCTTGCGTCGCAGTGCCACTTGCCTGTGTCGCTGCATTGGCGGCATCGTTGGTATTTCGAGCGACGTCTTGAACGGTAGCTTGCATCTCATGCATCGCAGTAGCCAACTGGTTTAGCTCATTTTGCTGAGTTTCCATATTGTTGGATGACTGCAAAGCAACAGCGCTTATCTCCTCGGCCGCAGAGCTAAGTTGCACTACAGAGTTGGAAACCTCACTAACCAGCATGCGCAAGTTATCTTGCATCTCATTAAAGCTATCTGCCAGTTGACCAAACTCATCACGGGCAAACAAATTCATGTCGAGCTTATTGGTCAAGTTACCAGCTGATACCTGATTAGTTTGCTTTAACAACAACATTATGGGATTTTTTATCTGACGGATTAACAGTAATGCCATCGCTAGTACAAAAAATATTGTGCCAAGTCCCACTATAATGCTGAGCATTTTGGCTGTTTTATAGGCTGACTCACTACTTGTCGCCATCTCCTGTGCTGCGCGATCATTTTCATTTCGTAAATTCGCAGTTTCTTCTCCAGCCACTTCCAAAGTTTGTCTGGTCACTGTTTTGATCATCACATTTGCACTCGCCATGTCCCCTTTTTCAATGGCTGTCACCAATGATGAGTGTGCAGCGAAATATTTTTCTGCAGCGATGCCAAGCTCTGTAAATTGTTGTTTGTCTTGCTCTGATACAAAATCTAGTTTGGCATATTGTTGGTCTGCGACTTCAAATTCATGCTTGGCTGTCTCAAAGCGTTGCTTACTAATCTCCATGGCAGCAGAGTCCTGTTTCATCACGTCAATTACCATGTTCAATTCAGCACGTCGAGCATCAAGTAATGCAACATGCATTTGAGCAGATGAACGAATAGAAGGGATTAGGTTTTCAGTAATCTTAGTCGTATTACTATGCAAGCTGGCAAGCTGAGTGACTGAAAACCAAGCCAATCCCAGCACCAGTAAAGAAAGGATAAAAAACACTGTGGTCATTTTTTGTATTATTGTCATGCTTTTAAACATAAACTAACTCCTGTCTGATACTTTTTCGAATGGTACAAACGGAAAAATTTTTAATATCGCTCTTAGGGAACGATATACAAGATCCCCTAAAGTATCAGTATGATCTGTACTTTTAAAAATGAACAATTTGCTCAATATTTTTTATTAATGACAGTCATTATTCGCAATAGAGGTTCAAGACAAGGAAAGTTTGATAATGGCTACAGGTGGTATTTGTAAAGGCTTCTCAATTACAGAATATCTATTGAGGGAAGTATGAAGTATTTCTGTCTAAATGAGTGCCCTTCTACTTAGTAAAGCAAGCCTTTAGAAAAATCATACCAGTGCAGCTTCACAGGCATTGATGTGAATATTGATGTATTTTTGGGCAATGTTTATACAGTAAAGTGCAAGAAACATAGTGATGAATCCACGATTTCAAATACTGCCCATTGAAGAACGACTCACAATAAAACACTAACAAAATGTGAGTATTACAAAAAATAATCAAAATCTAGTTTGGTTGATTTAACGTCATATTTGCTACTACAGGCCACAAAACTCACGGTCAAATCATGAAAGCAAATATGTTATTCTTTCTGCAAGCGCATATTGCTTATCATCATTTAATAGCAAATTATTTTGCATAGGTATCTGTCCAAACCTTTGATAAAATCCTATCAACGGGTTAGCAGTCTTGGTGGACAACCGTCTAACCCGCCAGCCCTCGTAAGAGGGCGTTCTTTCTAATTCATCCTATCTAGTAGTGCCATTTCGGCTTTCCTTAGCCAGAAGATGTAAGACTTCTTGCTGTCAAATCCCATTAAAGCCCACTGTTCTTTGCAGAGGTAATGGGCGCGAATGGCGCGTTTACAGTTAATGGATAACTGCTCAACGAGGTGGTCAAAATGGGCGACATGGGCAGGCACGTTGAGTTCGTGCTTTAGGTTGCCACCGCCCAGTGCTTCGCCTAAACGGTCGCAGGCGCTGCGGTTTGAAAACCCCTTGCCCAATTCTTGGTACACCCAATAACGGCCCCAGCGATACAGCCCTAACCGCAACGCCTTAATGTTCATCCTCTGCTCGGGTTCATCGCTAAAGCCCATTGGCCACCTCATTTATCTTCTCAATCGAAAGCTTAAACACATCAAGGCATATCGATGTCACATCGTCATAGGGCGCAGTAGTACGGCCATTTTCCCAACGTTGATAAGTGTTACGACTAATGCCGTAAATCTCAGCCACTTCGTCTTGGGTCATGCCCCGTAAACGGCGCCCTACTTTCAATACATCCGCGGCGCGATTAGCCATAAATCCTCCTGCGTGAACTCCATAACCCACTCGTTTTATTTCTAATTGTTATTGTTAGCGTCATAACCACCCCACTAACATTGGCTCGTCCGGCTCACTCGGCTCAGTGGTCGATTGGCGCATTATCTCGGGCGCCACATCATCAAACCCCAGTGTGATTAAGTGTGCGTGGTAGGCATCCAACGCCATCAACATGCCCTTATCTAAGGTGCTGTTAACGTAAGTGCGCAGCAGCAATGGCAAGGTGTGATTCAAAATTCGCTCACCCACCATGGTATCTACGCCCATATCAGCAATAATGGTGCGGCACAGTTTTCTTAGTGCATGGGAGGTAAATGCCTTAAACCGAATCGTCTCACTCCAATACTGCGCGGTGCGAATGCTCACCGGCCCCACTTCGCCTGGGAACAAAAACGCCCGCTTGCCCACATGCGTGTATTGCCATTGGGCATAATGGGTTATCAGCTTCTTGGCTGTGGGCGTCATAGGTAAGCGATGCTCTTGGCGGTTCTTGGCATTCTCGGCGGGGATAAACCAGTAATCGCCGGCAAAGTGGTCCCAACGTGCTAAACGGGTTTCACCTATGCGGGTACCGAACATCAACATCAACACAAACAGCATGGCCACCGGTCTTGCTGCATTTCGCAATGCGCTGAATAACGGGCCCACGTCCGACTCGCTTAATTGCGTGCCCACCAAAGGCGGCATCTTCAAACTCATCTGCACCCGATACCCCGCCAAGCTATTGGTGTCTAACACCCGTAAATCGGCCGCGACCGATAACGCCCGTTTCAACACTTTCACCGCCGCTTTGATGTAATTGGCCGAGTACCCCTGCGCCAACATGGGTTTGATTAAATAACTGTCCACCGCGATAAAGTTCAGCTCATTGAGTGGTAACTCACCAAAGCAGCCGCTGAGATGTTTACTCACTAACGATTTACAGTTACTGCGCCAGCTGTTGCTTAAAGTGCGATTGCACTCCACATGGGTGACAAACCACGCCAGCAATTGCGCGACCGTGGTAAATTCGTTGCTGATTACCGCTTGGCCCATACTGCGTTTGGCGAGCAAACTGGGTAACTCGGTTAAAAAGGTCTTCAAGCACATCACTGGCCACACGCCCTGCTTTTGCCACACGGTTTTGCCTGCTTCGTTCATCACTAAATACACTGAGGCTTGGCGTCTATCGGTCGAGGCCCGTAACCGCACCGCCGGAAACTGCGTGTCCCGAAAGTCTCGCGTTATGCCTGCCCGCAACCAACGGCGCAATACTGCATCGTTTAACTTGCCTTGCTCTACGCCTGTTGCTGTCATCACCTGCGCCATCTAGCCCTCCAACCGATATTCAAAGGTGTGATGGGTACCCGAGCGTATGCGCTTAACTCGCTGGTTCATCGGCATATCCCGAAACCGCGCACTTAACGCCGTCTCGCTATCGTGAACCCCAAAGCGGTTAAAGCTCTCTTGCTGGATTTCAAACAGGGTCCAAAACCGTTTCCCTGTGATGATGCGCATCAAGCGTTCGCGCTGGGTCAGTGGTTTATTCGCCATCGTTTGCCCCCTTAAGCCCAAGGTTTGTTCGTAGCGTGGCAATAATTGATTTGGCCTTGGCCGCCTCAGTGGGCCGCGTCACTGTTTCGGGCAGTGCTTTAGGCAATGCCACATCGGTCAACTCGCCACGGCTAAAGCGTCTGCATAACACTGTGTAATTGCGCTCAAAGGTCATTAACACATCCTTTTCAAGCCCAGTCGCAAACATCCAACTGCCCGTCTCACGCACCGCCAAGCGCACCACATCATGGCTCCACGTATGCTTGTCAGGGTGATGGTAATGGCGGGTTGCCTCCTTAAACGCCGCCTCTAACGTGGGCAGCCCCAAATCACAGGCCGTGGGTTGGCACCAAAGCGCAAACTGGCGCGGTGTCGGCCAAAACTGCCTATCGCCCTGCTCACGTCTGGCGCGATTCAACCCCGCTTGCACTTGCTCGCGGCTGGCAATCCCCTGCGCCGCCAAGGTTTTAAGCCACTCGGCTTTGTGGGTTGCTTCATCCTCAGGCCGCGGCGCACTCACCGGAAACAACACCCGCAACTTGCTAAACACGCTGTCCACAATCGCCATGTCCATTGCCGTCGGCTCGGGTTGACTCACACGCCCCTGCCCAACCAGCGGCTGGCGCATCAACGTTTGCAGTGATTTCATGCTCGTATTTTGGTTGGCAGTCATATCAAAGGGTCCTCTGGGTCATACACCGCATAGCTCCAATCCACTTGCCCAACCGCGGTTGCCATCGGTCTTGGCAACGGCGTCAGCCAGTGGCGTTCGCGGATAAACTTGGTAATGCCGAGCACAAACTGGCCGTTAGCGCTAAAGCCCCAACTTGCATCCAGCGCCGCAGCCTCCTTCAACCAGCTCACCGCCAACACACAATCGGCATCGGTCAGCTTTTCGGCCTTCCACGCTTTCCACGCAGCCGAATCCGAGCCGCCTTTGCGATGGGCGGGATAGGCTTTGAAAAACGCATTGAAAACCGACTTAGCACTGGTTGCTGGACAAGAGTCTTTTAAAGATTCTTTGATAGGTTCAAAAGAGTGACAGATTCTGGGTGCAGCTCCTGCACCCTCAGAGGGTGAATCTCCTGCACCCATGGGTGAATCTGCTGCACCCCCAGTATTTTCTAGGGGTGAATATGCTGCACCCTCAGTATTTTCTAAGGGTGAATTTGCTGCACCCTCAGTAAAAGGTAGGGTTTGAGCAGGTTTATCACTCAGAACACACGATGAAAAGTCCAAAATATACAGGTTGGATGTATTGCGTTTATGCTCACTCTTGCGGGTAATTTTGCGCACCAGTCCGACGTCAACCAGCGCATTAATGTGGTTAATCGCCGACCGCTCGCTTATCTCACAAGCCTGCGAAATATACTCGTAACTCGGCCAGCATTCGCCTTGGTCATTGGCGTTATCAGCAAGCTTGATCAACACCAGCTTGCGCAGTGGATTACCCACCTTGGCCTTCATCGCTTTTACCATCAATTCCATACTCATAAGTCACCCCCAAACGGAGCAACCCACAAAGTTGAATTGACGCAAACCCCATGCTTCAGTAACATGCTATTGCCTCACTTTAGGTATAGGTATTAAGCCCGCATCGGTCGCCAAAACTTCAGCGGGCTTTCTTATGTCTACAGCAACGGGTCAACTGCAATGCGCCCCGTTGCCCTCCGCTCGCTCGCCTTCACTGCCAAGCAAGTAAACCTTGTGCGCCAAGTTACTGCGCAACTGGCTAAAAAAATTACGCCGTTTAATGTGCACGTTGCGGCTAGTCACGATGGCATTCACATTAGCTGCACTCATATCAGCCGCACTCACATCAGCCGCGCCTGCATCCACCGCCAATAGCGCAATAGAACGCTCCGCGCGTTGTTCTTCCATCAGCAGATAATTCATAATCCAATCGATACTCACCGTCGGCAGCAACAACTGCTTGCCACTGCCCAGCAGCGCCTTATCCACGATGTCGGTCGCGATAACCGCCCAACGCTCGGGGCGACTATGCTGCAATTCATCGCAGCGCCTTAACACCTCAACCATTCGGCCCACCTGCGTTCGCCTAAACAACTCCGCCGTGGTATGCCCATGAAAACAGGCAATGTCTTTGCCCATGTTCACGCCACTTAACGCTGCCCGTTCAGAGGTTGCCGCGCTAAGATCATTGGCGCTAAGCTCAGCAACATTAGTCACAGTGCTATTAGGCATGTTCGACTTAGATTTAAGCGCCATCGCCTTAAGCATTAACTGCTTTGCTTGCATCATGAGTAACGTCACTTGCGCGGTTTCCATCTCGGTAAGCGCGGCCACGGCGGGCCCATCATCACGGCTAACTTGTCCATGTACCGAACACGCGGCGCCGCCCTCCAAACAACAAATTAAACATTCAGGATCAAACATCGTTATCCTCCTCACTTCATGATCTTAGGTATCAAGCCCGCATCGGTCGCCAAACTGTGGCGGGCATCGGGATAACGGCGTTTTTTACGCGCCCAGTTATCACTTAACTGATTTGTGAACATGTCATTCACTCCTTCACTTATTTCACCAAGTCATTTCAACAACTGCCACTTATGCCCATTGGCACACACGGCGCGTTTCGAGCCCGACTTGGTTTGTTTTAAAGCCAAACCGCACTGGCCACACGGCACATCAGCCACCCGCTTAAGCATTACCGCATTAATCTGTGCAGTGTGATTAGCCCGTTTAGGCCGATAACCTAACGCCCGCGCCACTTTTACATACTCTTTCGCAATCCATTTGCCATCGGGTTCTAAGTGCAAACCGTCGCCGATCATGTCACCCAAGCGGACCAACTGCTGATGCAGCTCAGTCTTAGCGCTGGCGATAACATTGATGTTTAGGTTTGATTGCGGCATCGCGGTCACTTCTCGGCCGCGTATTGCGCCGCCTTACCGCCATGACTCGCTAAATACGGATACGCCAGCTCTAACGCCGCCATGCTGGCTTGCGTGGTCGCCGCCGACTCTTTTAACTCGCGGTGCGCCGCCACTAACTGCTCGCGCTTGGGCTCACAGCCCAAATGGATCACCGCCACTTGCGCCTCGGCGTTCTCTTTAGTGAGCGACGCCGCCATATCGGCCACATGCAACACATGGCCATCATTCATGCGGTCAGCAATCACAGTCACCCCAGTGCAACCAAACACATCGTTGAGATACTGCACCCGCAAATGCTCGGGCAATGCCGCCACCAGTGCTTGCTCAACATGAAACAAGCGATCAGCCTGCGGATGCTGGCCCTCGTACTGGCCAAGCCAACGGAACAGCTTTTGCGCATTTATCCGCGCATCGTTGTGCACATCTTGCGTGCTCGCAAAGCTAATGCCCTCCGCCGCCAACACCTCGCTCAGGCCGAGGCGCTCAACCGCCGCAACAAAATCTATCGCCAGCGCAAAGCGCGTCATCTTGGGTAACTCCAACACCCGATGAATCGTTTTCATCAACAAATTCAAACGGCTATCTTTTTTACGTGAATTGGTTTTCATGTGTACTTACCTCCTTTAACCTAAAGTGAACCTAAGCCACACTCGCCGACTTAGGATTATCTAAAACTGAGTAATCCTGCTTATCGTTTGATTGATTTACAGCATGTGGAACACATTCCAACGGATCAGGAAAAACATCAGTAAACGAGCATGAGGAGCCTAATCGATTGAGAGCATTAACCATTTCCCAAGCTTTTGATGTATTCAATTTACGGATTCCGCTTTCATATCGGTCAATAGAACTCTGGCTGACGCCTACAATGTCACCGACGTCTTTTTGAGTTGCGTTAATGGCATTTCTGTAATGTTTTAGTTTGTTCATATGAACCTCCACACCAATATATACCATTTCGGTATTTTTGGCGCAATGAAAATATACCGTATCGGTTGTTTTTATAACATGCCGATATGGCATAATTTGGATATGAAAATGAATTGGTATGATCTGGTTAAGTCCAGAATGAAAGAGATTGGTATTACGCAAGATGTGCTGGCAGAGCGCATGAATATGGCTCAGCCAACTATTGCTAGATATCTAAATAAAAAACGAGAACCAGATTTAGAAACCATTGCATCAATAATGAAGCATGTAGATCTTAGTCATATGGTTTTAACATCAGACGGATTAGTCGAGTACCCTGATTCTGCTATTGAAAACACCAGAGTTGTCGAAAGAAATATGTCATATCAACGCGCATTTCCAGTAATCAGCTATGTACAAGCAGGAGCTTGGGCAGAAGCGATTGAGTCAGTTCCTGCGCTTGCTTCAGATGAATGGTATGAAACCACAGAACGAACTGGTGAGAAGTGTTTTTGGCTGAGAGTTTCCGGCGATTCAATGACGGCGTCATCTGGTATTAGTTTCCCTGAGGGAACTTTAATCCTTGTTGATACTGAACGCGATCACCAAAGTGGCTCGTTTGTAGTTGCAAAATTGACTGACGTTAACGAGGCCACCTTTAAAAAACTGGTGATGGATGCAGGACAAAAATTCCTTAAACCGCTAAACAACGCATACCCTACGCTACCAATTAATGGAAACTGTAAGATTATTGGTGTTGTAGTGGATGCTAAAATTAAGATTTTCTAACAAGTTAGAAGTTAGAATTTTTGGGTGGTGCCTGCAACATTAATGTGTTTATTGATGAAGAGTTAGCTTCGACCTTAGATGTATCAGAAAAGGCTACATTCAATATCAAAACAGACGAAATGTTTCTTGCTCTGCAACTTACTGGTAATGGCCTATGTATAAATAGCAGTATCCACCAGTTAGAAACTTCGATTAAGCAAGGACAAAATAAAACCTATTGGGTTGCAATTGCCCCATCTGGCAGCATGGCAATATTACCTAGTGGTTTCTATAAATAAAAAGTGGATACAATCAAAATGGATGATTTAACAGCAGACTTTTTAGCAAAACACCCTTATATCCCCGCTAAATTTATCGCGTTAGATGCAGAAACAACAGGGCTAAGTGCTGGCTTTGATAAAATTATCGAGATTGCAGCAATCAAATTTGATCTTCTATCTAACGATCATCCTGTATTTGAAGCATTGATTAATCCAAATGTAAAAATATCGCGCAAGATCACCAGTATCACTGGGATCACTAATAAGATGTTAGCTGACCAAGAGACCTTCACCGACATAGCAGAAGACTTAAAGCAATTTATGGGTGATCTCCCCATAGTGGCCTATAACGCCAAGTTTGATAAAAGTTTTTTAGATGCTGAGTTTGCCAATACCGGCATTACCTTAAATAATCATTTTCACTGTGCAATGAACTTATCGAAGCTGGCTTTTACCTTGCCAAGCTACAAGTTAGCAACAGTGGCTGAGCACTGTAATGTCCCGCTGAATGAAGCACATCGCGCTAAAGCCGATGCAGTGGCCGCTGGCCGAGTTTTTATGTGTGCAGCGGTGACATTAGGCCATATCAATGAGATTACCCCTAAAAAGCCCTTTATTAGATCAGTTGGCGCAGACCACAAAGCATACCCGCCTAATGAATTTGGTGAGCTATACGGTCAGACAATCGTCTTTACGGGCGAACTGTCCATGACTCGCGCCGAAGCCTTTGAATCCGCCGCTGACCTTGGGCTTGAAATTAAAACTGGCGTATCAAAAAAGACAAATTATCTTGTCGTGGGTGAACAAGATGAAAACCTAGTTGGCCCAAGTGGCATATCCAGCAAGCAACTAAAAGCGCGAGATCTTATTGATGAAGGCTTTGATATTCAAATTTTAGATGAAGATGAATTCACGGCGTTAATTGAAGGGTAGTCATGACAATTGAAATAAATCAAGTTATTAGGCGCTTGGACCAAGGCGCAACGCTACCCTATATATGCGGTTGTAGTGATGGTGCTAAATATGTTGTGAAGGGGTCTAATACCACCAAAAACCAACTTGCTATCGAGCTAATTTGTGCTTTTTTATGTAAAGAATTTGGTCTGCCTATACCTGACTTTGCCCCTGTACGAGTGCCACAAGAAATTATAGACAGCGGCGCATTTCCAGATCTTGATATTGAGTGGTGTTTCGGGTCGATGTTTGTTGACGGCTTAACCGAAATGGTATTTAGTCAAATCGAAAATATTGACAAGCAAACCATGCTAGATTTGTATATTTTCGATTATTGGATAAATAATACTGATAGAAACCTTACAAGCTTGGGTGGTAATCCCAATGCCTTTATCGATATTAATCAATCATCACTAGTGATATTCGATCACAATTTAGCATTCGATAAAGATTTTTCAATTGCTAACCATAAAGATCTACACTTGGCATCTACCGTCTGGAATTGCGAACAAAAAAGGATGGATGATCGGCCAATTTATAGTGACCGGTTCGACGCAGTCATGTTGCACTGGCAAAAGTTTACTGATGATATTCCGTTGGATTGGTTCGATAGTGAAGCAGCAAAATCTAGCTTCCTTGATGCCATCAGGGTAAGATTACTTTCTTATAAAGACATTCAATTTTGGGAGGGGATAAAGTGACGGTTCTATGCCACTACGCCATCATTCGCTTTATGCCGTTCCTCGAAACGGAAGAATTTGCAAATGTAGGGGTGCTACTTTTTGCGCCGCAAACAGGTTATTCAGCTTTTAAACTTGCGCCAAAACGCTTTGCTCGAGTAACTGATTTTTTTGATGATCTTGACGGAAACATCTACCAAAAAGGCCTGCATATATTTGAGACAGAACTCCAACGAGTGACAGTAGATCATGCCTACTTGACGGGTAAAAGTCAGTTAGGCGTATTCCAAGAAGTTACCCGACTACGCGAAGGTGTTTTTCGATTTGGGAATATGTCAGCCATTTTTGCTGATGACCCTGCAAAAAAACTTGATGAACTTTATGACTATTTCGTCGGTCGTGACTTTGTTACCAAAGAGTACCGTGAACAAGTAATGGTAAAAACTTTGCGGGGCGGCTTACGCAAAAATGTAAGTGACATGCATTTTGTACAAAAGGAATTGACAGGCGAGCTCAATACAGCAATCAAAATGCCGCTAGTCGCCACTTTAGATACTTATCTAAAAGTAATAAAGCCACTTGCGTTTAACCACACGAAACCAATGAGCTTGCTGGAGCATGGTGAAAAGTGGATAGGACGAGCAAAACGACTGCTCAACAATGATACCGTACAACCGCAGCACATGCTGTTTACTGTAGAAAAGCCTACTAAATGTAAATATGACCTTGAAGCGGCCTACTTAGAGATTGAACGAGAAATGCTAAATTTGGGTGTAAACGTATTGCCATTTGCTGATAAACAAGCAATTTATCAATTTGCAAAACAACTACAAATACCAGATGAAAAGCCTTTCCAGTTAACCTAGTCCACTGTTAGCTTAAATAAAAGACAAAACCCGCGAAAGCGGGTTTTTTATGGCGCAAAATGCCTCTATCGTCGTGCCCATATCTAAATCGGACCAAATTTTATGGCTAGTAGCCAGACAACTTAATAATGATGCATTGATTATTATCCACGATTCCCCCCTCTAATCTTCAGCTCGATAAACACTGATTGCCTTATTGATACCTTCAAAAAGCTATTCATTATATTGCCCATCCATTTCCGACTCTCAAAATATCAACACTAATTTCTTAAGAATAATATACCAAAGAAAAAAATAATTCCATTTTGGTATTGACCACAAAATACCATATCGGTATATTTATCACGTCAGCGACATACCACTTCTTTACAATCTGGATCATGAACGACTGATAAATCTTTCGAGATTTACTCCCAATGGGTACTACCGAGGACAAGGAAATGATTCTAGCGAAAGTTCACACCACACCTAAGCAACGCGATGAGTTTCGTCTACTGGTTGCAATACGTTTTGCCTGCTTGATGTCGCTGGCCAAGGGCCACACCGACCCAATGGATTGCCCACGGGTGCAAGCCCGTTGCGCCGAGCTGGTAAAGCATTTTGCCTATCACCACCCCAGCGCCGCCTTTTACCGCCAGTTTATTCGCCACACGGGTGAACTCGGGCTCAATTTCAGCCTGCGCTTCACCGAGCCCCAACAAGGCTTATACGGCAAGGTGATGGTGTGGCGCAACGACTCGCTGGCCGTCACAAATGTGCATCCGCTGCACACTATGACGACAGCCACGCCAATCGGCCGCTAAGCAGTAGAGCCGCAGAGCCGCCGCACACATTCACGATTTAGGCTATCTAGGCAAAACAGCCAAGGCAAAGCAACCAAGGGGTGATGGTCCATATCCCGATAACGATAACGGCGACAGTTTCACCTTGTTGGAGGCAATTATGTTTTTTGTTTACGGCGTGTCCATGACCTTAGCGAAAAATCAAGCGGCCAAAAAGTGCAGCACCTCTGTGGGCGCGCACCCTAACCGCCGTCAACTGAGCCCCGACGAGTACCAAGCAAAGTTGGATGATATGGCGCAGCACTTGTTTGAAACCATGAAGCCACAACGCCTGTCGCATTCGTTATCAACGCCCGCGCTGTGCCAGCAATACATTGTTTTAGCCATGACCCAAGAAGCCCACCGCGATGTGCATATTCGCTATCACAAGCTGTCGGACAAGGTGAACCCCAAAACCAAGAAACCCATCATCAATCTGGTGGTGTTTAACGGCGAAGCCGCAGCGTAACGCAACCTAAGTGCAGTGAAAGCAGAGCAGAGAGCAGCCATGAAAATCATATTCAACAACAAATATTTAGCCATGTTAGCCGCATTTGCAGCCAAGCAAGATGTGCGCTATTACCTCAACGGCTTTCACGTAAAGCCTCATCCTGAAGATGGCGTAATCCTCACCGCCACCGACGGCCATACACTCGTTACTATTCACGATGTTGAGGGTGTTAGCGACGGCGAATACATCTTCCAAATCAGCAAAGCACTGTTGTCAGCGGCAAATGGAAAGCAAGTTCCATCACACAGAATGCCGACTAAAAACGTGGTGATCATCGACGGCATCGCCATGGTAACGGGGATTAGTGACATTCAAGATTGGTTAAATGACTTTGACGATATCAATGAGCACGCCGTTAGAGATTTAGTTACATACCTAGAGTTTATCAACCCAATAGACGCCCAATATCCTAATGCTGGTCGCTTATTCGAGCGCCTTAATAAACCTAAGTCTGTTAGTCAAATTGCCATAAATCCTGAGCTTTTTAGCCGTCTAACAAAGCTAAAACACAACCAGTTAGCAGGTGCCAATCTTTGTTTTTATGGTTCTGACTCTGCAGCTGTAGCAGTCATGGGTGCCCAACGTGAAATCGTTGTCATGATGATGCCAATGCGTACCGATCCAGCAGACCGCAGCAAACCACCAGAGTTTGTTCATCATTGCGGCCGTCAGCAACCCGCAAAATCGAAACCATCAAACAACACACCAACCACCGCCGCAGAACAACCAAGCGCCGCGTAAGCACGTTATTCACGAAAGAAGGAATAGAGCATGGACCACCCTACAAAAGCGCAATTTTTAGAAGATGTTGCTAACCACAAACTCACCATTCTTAAGGATGATGGGGTGTTCCGCCACATGGAACTCAGCCAAGGCAGCTTTGAGCATCGCTTTGAGATAACAACATGGCCGCAGCATTTGTGCATCAGTGGCGATATGGGTTGTTACGTATTTTCTCGGGTTCAGGACATGTTTTGCTTCTTTCGCCAAAGCGGTGATGACTGGGGCGTGAATGCGAGTTACTGGGAAGAAAAGGTACAGGCTGAGTGTAAAACCGATGGCACTCGTGAGTTTGATGCCAAGGAAGCCGATCAACGCCTTGAGCAGTTTTTGCAGTGGTTTATCGAAGGGCTCGACCCAACGAACGAAGAAGAGGCTGAGGCGATTAACAGCGCGACCAATGCTGTTAAGGAGTTTACCCAAAACCGCGAGAACGCCGAGTGGGATGTAGTTTATCGCCTCAATAACTGGGATGAAGAAGATGCGGGCGGCATGACGTTAGATGATTTTTGGGATGGCTGGAAAGACCGCTTCACCTATCGCTTTATCTGGTGCTGTTACGCGATCGTTTTTGCCATCCGCCAATACGACGAAGCCACCCAAAGCAAGGAGGCAGCATGAGCAACGAACATGATTTTTACGCCAAACATTACCCTTGGCTCAATGCAGATCAACGTGAGTGTTTTGATTTCCTTTGTGACATTCACAACGGTGGCAATCACATGTTTGGCAAAATCCAAGCCTGTGGTGATCACGGGTTATCAATCAACAGTACTAGCGCGCATTACATGTCTACCTTCGACTATAGCGCCCTAACGACTGCCGTCGTTCTTGCACATGACCGCATGATCCGCTTTCAAATCGAGCCATCGGGCCCACGCATGTTAAAGCTCGTTGCACATAAGCGCCATCAACGTGAAGGCCGAATGAATGAGCGTCACCCCACCATGGAAGACGCGATTAACAATGTAAGGAAGCAATACCCATGTGACGAGGTGGCAGCATGTTGACGTTAAGCACTGCCGATATCAGCGAGCTAGAGCAGAGCTTTGGATGCCAGATTTCATGCTCTAGCTGTATACGCACCATTTTTATCGTCTCAGACAGTGACATAGTCGCCGAATTATCAGCGGCAGGCTGGCAGCAAGCCATCAACGACAATGAGTTCTTTCCATGTGTCTGCCCAAGATGTGTTGCAGAACTTAAAGAAAACGAACTAGAACAGGGAGAAGCATGATGGATATGTGTTACTCAATGCCCGCTGTGATGGGCGTACAAGGTGGCAAAGTGTTTTACACCGTGATCATGTCGATGCGTGTACTGGTTCGTATGTTACGCATTGACGATGCCGGCAGTGTGCTCGACCGCAGCCAGCGCAAAGTTAACCCTGCCCGTGCTAAATCCATTGGCAATTACATGGTAACGAATCCAACAGGGTATTTTCTGCCAGGCATTATCGGCGTGGTTGAAGTGCCCACTGGTGGTGATGCGCCAAAGTTCGAAGCGTCCGAAATCAGCGGCGTGGTTGGTGTATTAAAAGTTGGCCTTGATTCGATTATCAAGTTGTTCGATGGCCAGCACCGCGCCACAGGTATCGCAAAGGCATTGGAAAAATCACCGGAGATTGCCCAAGACTCAATCTCTATCACCCTGTACATGAATTTATCGCTGCAAGAACGCCAGCAAGCGTTTACCGATATCAACCAAAATGCCAGCAAGCCGCCTCAAGGTTTGTCAGATACCTACAACCACAGGGATGAGCTATCAAAGCTCACCATGGATTTAGTGAAACAAATCGACTGGATGCAAGGCCGTGTTGATTTTGCGACAAACAAACCGACTGCACAGAGCGAATTTTATTGGTCCTTTAAACAAATTAAAGACGCCACGGCCATCATGCTGGGTACCAAGAAAAATTTTGAGCCCTATCACGCCACCCTTGCCTATGACTTTTGGAACACCATGGGCGCAGCAATGGAGTTGCAAACCCTTGGCAGTAAAGAGCGCGAAACCAGCTTATTTACCACCACAGTAATGCTTAAAGCGCTGGCGAGCGCCGCAAGCGAGGCTGAGTCCATCGGCCAACGCCACTGGCGCCACGCTTACCAAAACCTCGTTTGGAGTCGCAACAGCCAAGACTTTACTGGCCGCTGCATTTGCCCCAAAACAGGCAAGCTACTCGCCAACGCCGATGCCGTGACGCTGACATCAAACCTCATTCTTAAAACCATGCAGCAAAAGCTCGACCCCGTTCGCGCCAGCGTTGAAAGAACGTTTTTCCCTGAGGTGGCAGCATGAACCACTTACTCCCAGGCTTTGAATCACAAGAGCGCGTTGCGTTATTGCTGTCACTTACCCGCATTAGTTCACCCGAGGTGATTGCCGCATTAACGCTGCATTACACCAGCGCCCTACCCGCCGAACGCGCGGCCGCTCGCCACGGTATTGAGCTATCAAACTTTATGCGCGGGCAAAAGAAGTTAGAGCAAATCGCCGCCACGGTCGAGGCCATTAAAGCCATCGACTGGGCCAAGCTGCAATTAACTCATTTGCAATCAAGCGCTTTGCTAACAACTCCTTTGCAACCGAAGCAGGTGGCCTAAATGACTCAATCAGCGGCGTTTCGCCATCTGTTAAACCATTACCGTAGCCATAAGTTAAGCCTGTTACTCAAGGCCACAACGGGCGACAGCATCAAAATCGCACTGGCGCTCGGCGCACTAGATTGCCTGTACTGGCAAGCATTGGGCAACGGCTTAACCAACTTAGCCAAGGGCATTAGCCGCACCATAGTGTATTCGTACCGATATCACCCAATGCGCCTGCCCTGCCACCCGCCAGTCAGCCAAACCAGCGACAACCAAAACAAGGAGGCGGCATGAATACGTTCAGCACTAAAGCGGGTGTGGTCACGCTATCTAAGCCCTACTTCACCTTGATGTGCGATCAACAGCAAATCGAAGTGAAGTACACCCCCAACAACTACCACGGTTGGGGCATTTGTAAGTCTTTTAACGCCATCGAGTGCAGCGACTTCGGCCAAGCCGACGCCGAAGTATTTGCACTCAACGCAGAATCAAAACTCAGGATAAAAGGAGAAGCAGCATGAGCACACCCAAGATTAAAGCGTTTCAAGTACAAGAACATTGCGAGGGCGCAGCGTGCATTGTGTTTCATCAACATGCTGCCGCCGCTCGCCGCATAGGTGCGGGCGAACTCAATCTGACGTTTGAAGATGATATGTCGGTCACTCGCTGCCCTGAATATGACCAATACGCTGAGCAAGGCAACGTGCCTTATCAAGTGTTACTGGCCGATGGTTGGTGTTTTACCTGTTACCACTGCGGCCAGCCAATTAGAGCCGAAGACGATGAAGGCAATGCGACGGACATTGAAGCGGTGCTCTGCGTTGGCGAGGCGTTTTATTGCAACGCGGCGTGCCATTCACATAAGCAAGCTGACATTGCGCAGCACAATGCCAAGGCCGAAGCCTTTAAGCAACAGCTGTTATCACTGCGCCCTGATTTGACCTTCACGGCGTTTAACGGTGCATATCCACAGCTGTATTGCACTGCAACATTTACTTTTGAGGGTGCTCAATATGGCGGCTCAGTGGCCTATGACAAGGCTGGCGAGCTTGATTGGCGAGTATCAAACACTGATTTGCCCGCATGGCAAACATACCAAGCCCAGCGCCAAGGAGAAGCAGCATGAAGTCGATACAAGCAGCAACAGTTGAACGTGAAGAAGGTTATTGGACCCATCCAGATATGCCCGAGTGGGATGAAGGCGTAACCCGCGCAGAGTGTGAAGCATGGGCTGCACGCCAAGGCGGCGAGTTTGTGGCGATTTGGTTTGAACTCGATGCGCCTAAAAACTTAATCGAGCGCTACTTTGACGAGGGCGATAACGATATCAGCGATTGGAACCCCGTTTGCGACAAAGCCGGCTCATTCTTGCTGAGTATTCACGACACCGAAGATGGCCCCGTCGCACTGTTCTTCGCACCTAAGGATAAGGAAGCGGCATGAAGCAATCTGCAGTAATCAAAGACGCTTTGCGCCAGTGGTACACCCTGCCCCGCAAACAAGCCGGCAGCTGCCAACAATTTTTAAAACGACTCGCCGAGGAATTGGCAAAGGAAGGTAAATGACCAGACAGCAAAGAAAAGGGTTAAAGAGTAATTGCACCACAAAACTCAACGCTGAAGGCATTTATGTTCCTGCGATGGAATCGGCCTAAGGCCAAGTAAACATACAAACGTCATAGCAAATAAGAGAGGCTATTATGAAAAACACAGCAAAGTTAATGAAGGCACGCGAATGGGCTAGCCGCGAGTTCACTAAAGGATCAATGCCACAAAATAGAACCATTTCTACGTGGATATTGAAAGGTAAAATTCGTGGTGCCGTCATTAGTGGCACTGTCTATGTGTATGAGGATCAGTATTTTGGCGTTCCGCAGGTTGTCAGTAATGCGGTTATGCATCTGGTCGCGGAATCGGTGTAAGTATCATGGTGCGCCCAAAAAAGCCGGTAAATAAGCATCTTCCTTCATATCTAAGATATGAAATCGACTCTGGCGTTTACCGCTTTACCCTGATTAACGGTATTAGGAAATCACTGGGTAAAGATAAAATCCAAGCAATACAGATAGCAAATGAATATAACCGGATCATGCGCCCAAGTTCTGGGTTGATTGTAGATGACCTGATAAAGGCTTCTGGCGGTATTGAATCTGAGCAGCAACTTCCTTTTGCTGATCATGTTGACCGTTTGATGGAAATCATTTTCAAAGAGGAGTCACCCAGTAAGCAATTCGCTAGCACTATGCTAAACGATGCGTCGAGAGTGAAGGAGTACTTCAAGGCTATACCAAGCCAGGATATTGGCCTTGAGCATATTAATGGATTTCTTAACCAGTACCATCCTAACGCGAGTGCTAATGTGCATAATCGCAAACTGGGTTTCATTGAAAAGTTGATTAATTACGCCATTGATCAATCGCTGATGGTTGATAACCCTGCCGCCAAAAAGATGAAAAAGCGAAAAACCAAAGGCAAAGAACGCCAACGCTTAAGTTTGGATGCTTTCAAACTTATCCACGCTGCGGCGCCACTTTGGTTACAAACAGCAATGGAGTTAGCGCTTCAAGCATCGCAGGCAAGGTTAGAAATTTCTCGAATTAAGTACAGCATTAAAAAGCCTAAGGATGGGCAATGCGGCTGTATTTGGTTTGAGGCTCCGGTTGATGGGATCTATGGAACGCTGTTTATCCATAGGCAAAAAGTTGAGGAAAAGGAAGCTAGCCATGTCGCTATCCCTATTGGTCAGGAGATTAAAGGGATTATAGATAGAAGCCGTGATGGGATTTTATGCCCGTATGTTGTTCATCGGGTTCCTGAGCGAAATACTAGGCAAAGCGCTGAAACAAACCATCGTTATCAGCTTGATCCAAACTACCTTAGCAGAGCATTTTCTGCGGTAAGGGATGACATTGGATTATTTAGTCACCTTGAAGTTAATCAGCGGCCGACTTTTCATGAAATCCGCGCCCTATCTGCAAGATTGTTTTCGGATATGGGGATTGATCCTCAAGGCCGCATGGCGCATACCGATTCGAAGTCTACCAAGGTCTATGTTCGTGATCATTTGGAATGGACTGAGGTACCACATGCAGAGATTAACATGGCAAATTAGCCTAGAAAAACTAAGGCAAACGGGCCTGAATGGCCTCGGTTATTGAAAGCCTGTTTGACCTGAGTTCGACCATAGTTTGACCGCTTAAAAATGAATATTAAAATCGGATTAAAATAAAAAAACCTGCAAACTATTAAGTTTACAGGCTTTTTTATTTAGAATTTGGTCGGTATGAGAGGATTCGAACCTCCGACCCCTGACACCCCATGACAGTGCGCTACCGGGCTGCGCTACATACCGAATTTTTAAGTATATTGCATACCTGTGCTGACTTAGCTAAATATAGTTTAGCGATAATCTTTACGGCTTTTGCTCAATTACTTATCACCTAAGATACTGTTTATGGGGTTTATCTTAAGCGAGCCAGAACTGTAGCAATTGCCTCGCAACTGCGCAAGGGCTTCATTACATCTCTTTGATCAACTGCTTAGTTTATGTTCTGAATGACACAATTTTCGTCGATAATGATTGCTCGATACTGATTACGGCCATACTCAAACAGGATTTAGCTGCAGAACAGACATAATGACACCTGTTTACTAAATCATCATTCAATGCGAGTGCATATGGGCGAGTCGATACTCATCCATGCGCTCGAGTAGATATGGGAAAAAGGGATTCCATTTCTGTCGTAACATTTCAGATGCTGACACGCTATACAAGCCGCGCTCTCCGCGCGAAGCTGAGGCTCCGATTTGGATCCTATGTAAATCAGGCTGGATCACGGCGCCATAAAGCCCATCATCTATGCCAAAAGGTAGCGCAACATGGGATAAAGAATACACGCCTGCAGGCCAATATAAATCTAATATCCGCACGTTTTCACTGACCTGAGTGAGCACTTTACCCTGTGCGTCTATATCCTGTGTATCTAAATTCTGTTCATCTAAACCAAAGTATCGCGCCTGAACCTGCGTGGTTTCATTACTGATATTTTCCACCACAGTGCCGCGATAATGTAACTCAGGGTTATTAATGTTCGCCAACAAGCCCGCAAGCGGATCATTGGACACCATCTTGGCATTCACATCGAGTCGGTTCATATCAAACAGCACTAGCTCATGACCTTTTTCAGGCAACGTTTGATACAGATTATTCACCACCGCCGCAGTTGAAACCGTTGCGTCCACCACTGACTGAAAAGTGAGTATCGACGGAACTTGCGCCCGTTGCTGCGGCGTTAATCCTGCCAATAAACCTTGGTTACGCAGGGCTAATTGATAAACTACATCGCCTGCATTAACCGCAAAAGAGGTGTATTTAAAGGGATCGTACTCCACTTGAATACTGTTCCATTGCAGTTTATCCAGCTCCAACAATCGTCCTATCCAACTCTGCCAGCGTGCAGCCGCCGCAGATGGCGCTAGCCCTATCGCGGGAGAGATAAAAATCATTCCATCATAATCAGGGGCTTTATCATGGCTTATACGTTCTAACTCATGGTTCAGCGCGACGGCGGCACCCGTCGAAAAAGCCACCACAAATAATGGTTTATCTTTCAGAGTTTGCCGCATATGCGCTGTGGCTAAATTCACCGCTGCGGCCAGATCTTGCCAATAAAGCTCAGTCAATCCACTTGGAATCGTGCCATGTCCTGGCAGTCTTAAACCGAGCACATGGGCTTTACCTTTAAAGTGCACTGCCACATTGGATAGAGCATAGGGCGAATCCGACATACCGTGGAGCAGTAATACTCCAAATTCGGCATTAGCCACAGACCATTCATAACTGCGATTCCAGTTTTGTGGCCAATGGGCAGGATCAGACAAGCTATTTTTAACATAGCGATTCACTGGAGATAATTCAGAGGTAGGAATCTTCTGTACAACTTTGCGCTCAACTTCGCCGAATAAGCGGTCTTCTAGCGCTAAGTACTCATTAAAATTAGCGAGTTTAGTATTATAATGGAACTCATTTTCTAGCTCGACCGTATGCCAAAGTGACAGCTCAGGGCGCGTATTAAGAAAATAGATCCCTGTCGCGAGTAACGCCACCACTATGCCAGTACTCGCATACACTGCAGCTAAAAATAGGTGTTTTGTCGAACCTATGATGATAGCCTTCATCGCTGTTCCTACATGAAGATAAAATGTGCAACTAGATTATACGGGTAGATAAAAACATCCTTCAAACGTTTTACCGCGATAAAAACCACTTAAGCAGTACAATTTAATCACTCCAATTTAGTCACTTCAATTTAGTCACCCCAATTTACTCATCTCGCAATTTTATTAGCCGCATAGGCCTTAATCGGGTTAGGATCGAAAATAGTCTTATTCCAACGAAACTTATACACTCTCGATGATAATCGGTAATCCACACGCTAGGTTCGCCTACTATCTTCCTACCGCGCCGCTGGTACCTGAGAACTGGCATTACACTCAGCCAGACGCTGTCGCGACTCTTATAGCTCTCAATGGCAATCATTGGCGTAAGATCTTCACTATTATGGCCAAAATAAGTACGGTTGGAGATGACTGGCGCAGCTATCGTGACCAAGTGTTACTCAAGCAAAATGAAATGATCTGCATAGGCGCTATAGAGCTGATGGCAAACGCTAAGATTCATCTCATTGCGGGGCAAGTGGTCGCAAATGCTTTAGGGCTCACCATGTCCGTGAACGATTCCGGTGCGCAGCATTTAACTGCCCAAAATAAATCCATAACTGCACTTAAGCTGCCATCTTCGCTAGGACAGCATTTTTTACTCACGCCCTATTTGGATTATCGCCAATACCCAAACCAGCTGATCGCCCTGACACGGCAACACTTAGCAACGCCAGAGCCCCAACACAGTAAATAATTCCATTATGATTGTGGTAACGGCTGTCACCACAGCATTAGTCACCAAATAACAAAGGCATAAAAAAGCACTCGTGAACAGAGTTCAAACGAGTGCATATTCAAGGACGATTCAGGGTTAGTCGTAAATGGTTGGAATAGGCTGACGTTTATGCTGCGTCGCCTTATAAATACCAATCAACTTGTCCTCAACCGCCTTGCCAACGTCTTTACCCTCAAGGAAATCATCGATTTGCGCATAGGTTAAGCCAAGCGCGACTTCATCTTCGAGTAAGGGTTTATTGTCTTCTAAATCCGCGGTCGGCGCTTTATAGACTAACGATTCTGGCGCACCAAGATACGCGGCGAGTTGGCGAACTTGGCGTTTGTTAAGACCAAATAATGGCGCTAAATCGCAGGCACCATCGCCCCATTTAGTGTAAAAACCTGTGATATTTTCGGCGCTGTGATCTGTCCCCACCACAAGCCCGCCCACGAGTCCGGCGAGTTCGTATTGCGCTATCATCCGCATACGGGCTTTGACGTTACCCTTCACAAAATCAACCTTCGCCACATCGGGCAAAGGCAATCCAGCTTCGACTAACGCGGCAACGGTAGCGCTGTGCACGCCATCAACACCTTGATGCACATTCACAGTGACCAACTTAGAGGGCTGAATAAACTGACAGGCTAATTGCGCCTCATGCTCATCTTTTTGGATCTGATAGGGTAATCGCACAGCGATAAACTGGTAACCGCCTTGGCCATTTTCTTGGTTTAAACTGTCCACCGCCAACTGACACAAACGCCCAGCAGTAGAAGAATCCACCCCACCGCTGATCCCTAATACCAATGCCTTGCTACGCGCTTCTTTTAGTTTGGTTTTAATAAACGCGACACGACGTTGCACTTCGAACTCAGGCTCTATGGCCGTGAGTACTTTCATTTCTCTTAAGATTTGCGCTTTCACCGAAAATTCCACCTTAAATTATCGCTGTATTTGGACTACCTGAACCCAACTAACGTTAACATTTATTCGCAACTGCCTGTAGTTAAAATTAATGCTTAGTTAATTGATTATTGATAAACGCCATAAAAATAAGGGCAACAACGGTTTGCCGTTATTGCCCTAGCGTAAATCAGTCAGCTTAATACCAATACAGCTACCAACTTATCTTTCCCAGTAGGATTCTTCTAAGCTGTCTTCGCGCTCAGGTAAACCGCGGGATAAACGCGGGCTATGCTGGGCTAAGACTTCATAGGCGACGCGGTTAGCGTACTTACACACTTGAGAGAACGAGGAATAACACAGGCCATCGCGCTTATGTTTACTTGAGCCTGGCACGTTAGTCTTGTGGAAAGTATTGGCCGCCAGATCGTGCAATAACGCCGATAATGCGCCATCGCCAGCGCCATTAGTGTTACCGATTTTTTCTGGGCCGCCCATGTAAGGTGAAATGTGGGCAAACACTTTAATCGGTGTTTCACAGTCACTTTTAAGCTTTGGACGGGAAAATTCATAACGATTAAATTCAGGGATAGCACCCGGCAACAGCGTGTGAGTCGTTTCGCGTTTTTCTGAGTCCTCGGTATAACCCGCAGTATAAAGCCCGATTGGACCCGCTGTGGTTAATACCATGTCGCACCATTCTAAAGCTTTTTCACTGGCAAGCAGAGGATCCCGTGAACCCGTTAAGGCTTCACCTTCGTCTTCATTCATCGCCAAAATGGTGACATGTTCTTTGATGAAGTTTTGCCACCATTGTGGATCTTCTTCAATCAAGAAACGCGTGCCTAAGGTTAATACCACGGGAACTTCGGCGGCTTTTGCATATTCGATAGCGCACATGGCCGCATCGGTAATACGGTCGCCATCACTGGCGCGCATCAAATACGCGGTCAACACTAAGGCTGAACTGCCCTGCACTACGTCTTTATCGATAAATTCAGGTGTGAGTTTATCCATAGCGCCTTTGCTGATCGCAAATGTTCGCTCGCCGCACTCAGAAATCAGGGTAAAACAGCGACCGATAGGACCATCTACAGGTTGTAGAAAGTTAAGGTCGACTTTAGAAGAGGTATTACATAAATAGCGGTAGGCGTAACTGCCCACTTCGATATTCTGACTCATTACCCCAAACAGCACTGAACGGTCATCGGCCAGAATAGAATAGTTGTGCACTGTGTTGCCAATCGTGCCACCAGCAAATTCATCGCTAATCAAACCATGAATTTTTAACTCAGTGTAGAGTCTGTGGGCCTGTTCATCATTGATCAAGGTAGAATTGCCTTTGGGCAAGCCATAACGGCTCAGCAATTCGTCTTCCACTTTCGCTTCGATATCCACTAAGGTTTGATCAATACCGCTGATATAGGTCGCAAACGGCTGAGGCTGTTGAGTCAGCTGTTCAAGCAGCGGATCTCGGGTTTTAACCGGAAAATAATGTTTTGATTTACGCTGACCGGGAAACTTCATAGTGGCTCTCTTTTCCTGGCATCCATGCTAATTGGCGTCTGCCGAGGCGGTCAAGCCAAGCAGCATCCTAAAAATATTGAGTCTAGGCTAGCGAGACAAAAAAACCACCCCTTAGCCGGAAGGGCGCAGATTCTATCACAAAATCAGTTCGAAGCCAGTGCTCCAATACCCAAACAACCTGAAGATGCAGGATTCAGCGGGAATTTAACGCGCTTTAGGCAAGGCGGCTATTTGCAGACCTAGTGGGCTAAGTTAAAAATAGTCAACACAGTATAAAGTGCGTTAAAAAACGCCGGGACGGAGCGCCTAGGGCACTTCACTTCCGTGTTGCATCAATTCAAAAGGTGGCCGACATTCTGTCATTGATGCGCCTTGAATTGAATCACCCTAGGCGCTCTGAAACTCGTATCTTCAGGTGGCTTGGGTATGGGCCCAAGATACCGCTTGTTCTTGGATTAATTGCCGTAATAATTCAATGTGTAACTCATCGTCGTTCAAACATGGGATAAACCGATAGTCGCTGCCACCCGCATGTAAAAAGGTTTCCTTAGCGCCAATGGAGATTTCTTCTAAGGTTTCGAGGCAATCGGTCGCAAACGCAGGGCAAATCACATCGACACTTTTGATCCCTTGCGCAGGTAACTCGGTCAATAGTTTATCGGCGTAGGGCGTGAGCCATTCTTCGCGGCCAAAGCGCGATTGGAAACACACTTGCCATTGCGACTCGCTCAGCTCAAGTTTTTGCGCCAACAGTTTAGCCGTGACAAAACACTGCTCGCGGTAAGGATCTCCCTCTTTCACATAACGCAGTGGAATACCATGAAATGACAAGAGCAACTTGTCGGCCTGCCCATGGGTTTTCCAGTGGCGCGTCACACTGTGTGCCAGCGCAGCAATATAAGCGCTATGGTCAAAATAGTCTTTATTAAAGCGAACCTGCGGCATGTCACGCACGGTTTTAAGATAACGGGCAACGGCATCGAACACACTTGCCACCGTCGAGCAGGAATATTGGGGATACAAAGGCAGCACAATAATACGCTCTGCTCCTTGATCTTTCAGGCGTTCAAATCCCGCATCGATGGAGGGATTGCCGTAACTCATACCCAGTTCAACCGGAATGGTCTGGTTAAAGGTTGCACTTAAGTCCACCGCCAACTTTTGTGCTTGGCGTGCACTTATCACCATCAAGGGCGAGCCTTCCTGCGTCCACACGCTTTGGTAGAGTTTGGCGACTTTCGCCGGACGGGTGTTGAGGATAATGCCGTTCAGCAGCGGTTGCCAAATCCACGGCGATAAATCGACGACACGAGGATCACTTAAAAACTGCCTTAAAAAGCGTTTAACGGCCTTAGGACTAGGTTGATCAGGCGTGCCGAGGTTAACCAATAACACACCAAAAGCAGGGGAAGGATTCAACGTTAGGCTCATGGTTAATGAAGTTCACTTGGAGGCTAACATTGCGATACCCATAAAAAAAGCCTGCATCGGCAGGCTTTTTCTTAATATGAGAACTTGTTCTCGTAAATTAACCTTTATTCGGTTATTTCAACACCCTAGCTAACTGCTCACTTACGGCCGCAACCGATTGAGTACCGTCAAACTTGTTGTATTGAGTTTGGCCAGCGGCAGCCACTTTACCGTAGTATTCAACCAGCGGCTTAGTTTGCTCGTGGTAAATCGCAAGACGTTTACGCACTGTGCTTTCTTCGTCATCTGGACGAATAGCTAAATCTTCGCCCGTCACGTCGTCTTTACCTTCCACTTTAGGTGGATTGAAAACCACATGGTAAACACGGCCAGAACCTGGGTGAACACGGCGACCGCTCATGCGCTTAACGATTTCTTCGTCTGGCACGTCGATTTCAATCACGTGATCAATGCTAATACCGTTTGCTGCCATCGCATCCGCCTGTGGGATGGTACGTGGGAAACCGTCTAACAAGAAACCTTTAACACAGTCTTCCTGTGCGATACGCTCTTTAACCAGACCGATGATCAGATCATCAGAAACCAGTTGACCAGCATCCATCACTTTTTTCGCTTCCAAACCCAGTGGAGTACCCGCTTTTACCGCGGCACGTAACATATCACCAGTGGAAATTTGTGGGATACCATACTGTTCCATAATGAACTGGGCCTGGGTACCTTTACCGGCACCTGGGGCGCCCAATAGGATAATGCGCATCTCAAGAGTCCTCTTTTCGCATTGATATTCTTCTTAGGGCGGCGATCTTCGCACATCTGGCCGCCATTGAGAAGGGTTTTAGCTTCGACTTTAGCCTCAGAAACCGCAAATAAACTGCGGTTACTAAGCGATTTTTTTCATTAATAGAGCAAAGTATAGAGCTTACGGCGGTATTGATTGGCTATGGGATTACCTTGGCCAAGTGCCGTTAATACTTCCATAAACACTTGTTTTACTGTGCCATTTTCAGCACCTAAATCTTTACTTAGCACACCGAATAACAGTTCTAATGCTTCATCATCGCGGTGGGCAGCATGCAATGCCTTACTCAGCTCGAGTAATAACACTAAATCTGTTGGATTTTGCTCAAACTTTTGCTGCAAATCGCGAATTTCAGGGGTATCCGCCGCATCCAAGGCAAGTGCGAGCTTAGCTTTTAAACTCTGGTAATAACCATCTTGGTCGGCAAGCCCTACCTTCTCAAGCATGGCTTGTGCTAACACTAATTCGCCCTGCATCAGATACACATCGGCAAGCACTAGACTCACCTCACCCGCTTGATTTGACCCGACATGGGCTTCTTTAAGCAACACAGCCGCAGTAGCAAGATCTTCTGCACTTACTTGACTCAAGGCGAGTAATGCTTTGGCCTGTGCTAACTGTAACTGCCACATAGGCGGTAAATGTTTATCCAGCATAGCCGTGACTTGCGCCGCATCTTGCAGGCCCGCAAAACCATCTACAGGCTGACCTTTATCCAATACTAACGTGGTCGGTAGACTTTGAATGCGAAAGTAATTGGCAATTTCTAATTCGGCTTCACAGTCAACTTTTGCGAGCACGAATCGACCCGCATTTTGCACAGCAATTTTCTCTAAGGTGTGCAGCATAGCCACACTTTGTTCCTGCGGCTGAGCCCAAAATGCTAACACCACGATCTGTTGCATCGAGGCGTCAACCACTTGCTGAATATTGTCTTTAGTCAGACTGAGGATATTATCCATAGTATTCCCTTAACATTTAAGGCCTCTATCATGGGAGGCCTTATTCTTTTAAAACTAAGCGTTAGAACCAAGTCTTAAAATCGAGTCTTACCGCTAACGGATTGAGTGACAGGCTAGGCGCAAACCACTCTTCCTGCACTAGAAACAATATCGGGGCCGTTCAAAGAAGGGCCCCGATAGTCATTTACTTCATGTTAGCCAGTAACATTTGGTTCATCAGCTTGATAAAGGCCGATGGGTCCGCAAGGCTACCTTTTTCAGATAATTGCGCCTGTTGCAGCAGCAGATTTGACCAATCCGCGAAGGCGGCTTCATCTTGAAGATCATTTAAGCGCGATACTAATGGGTGCGCTGGGTTGATCTCAAATGTCGGCTTCACTTCTGGCACAGGTTGACCCGCAGCTTGCATCAGCTTAATCATCTGAGTCGACATTTCGCCTTCACCCGCCACCACACAGGCTGGGGTGTCAGTTAAGCGTGACGTGACTTTCACATCCGCAACGGTTGAGCCTAATGCCGCTTTAATGCGTTCAACTAAAGCTACCGATTCTTGCTCAAGCTTTTCTTGCGCTTCTTTTTCAGATGCATCTTCTAGCTCGCCAAGTTCTAAATCACCACGGGTCACTGAGTGCAGTTGTTTCTCTTTGTACTCAGTTAAGTGGTTGATTAGCCACTCGTCGATACGCTCTGACATCAGTAAGACTTCAATGCCTTTCTTACGTAACAACTCTAAATGTGGGCTGTTAGCGGCGGCTTCATGGCTGTCGGCAACAATGTAATAAATCTTAGTTTGACCTTCTTTCATGCGGCTGATGTAGTCATCAAGTGACACAGTCGGCGCAGCACTGCCCGTGTGGGTCGAGGCAAAACGCAATAAGCCCGCGATACGCTCACGGTTGGCGAAATCTTCCGCAGGCCCTTCTTTCAGCACTTGACCAAATTCAGCCCAGAACTGTTGATATTTTTCCGCATCGTCTTTCGCCAGTTTTTCCAGCATGCCAAGCACACGTTTGGTGATACCAGTACGCATCGCTTTGGTCACGTGGTTATCCTGCAGAATTTCACGGGATACGTTTAGCGGCAGATCGTTTGAGTCAATTAAGCCCTGCACGAAGCGCAGATAAGATGGCATAAATTGCTCAGCGTCATCCATGATGAACACACGTTGCACAAACAGTTTTAGGCCGTGTTTACGGTCGCGATTCCACATATCCCAAGGCGCTTTTGCAGGAATATACAATAGGTTAGTGTATTCTTGCTTACCTTCTACCCGATTATGACTCCAGAGCAGTGCATCGGTGTAATCGTGGGAAATGTGTTTATAAAACTCTTGATACTCTTCGTCACTGATGTCAGCTTTATTGCGCATCCACAAAGCCGTGGCTTTGTTCATGACTTTCCATTGACCTTCGGTCGCAGGAATTTTTTCGCCATCAGGACCATCATGCTCTGGCGTACCCTCTTGCCACATTTCGACTGGCACAGAGATATGATCTGAGTATTTAGTGATGATCGAACGCAGGCGCCAATCATCGGCAAATTCTTTTTCTTCGTCACGCAGGTGCAGCGTAATTTCAGTACCACGGCTCGCCTTAGTGATGGTATCAACGGTGAAGTTACCCTCGCCTTCTGATTCCCACAATACGGCTTCATCGGCCTTATGACCGGCAGCGCGAGTGCGAACAGTGACTTTTTTCGCCACGATAAAAGCCGAATAGAAACCAACACCAAACTGACCGATTAGCTGTGAATCCTTTGAGGATTCGCCCGATAGATTCTTAAAGAAATCAGCGGTGCCTGATTTTGCGATTGTGCCTAAATGCTCAATCACGCCGTCGCGGGTCATACCCACGCCGTTATCTTCGATGGTCACAGTGCCTTTTTCTTTATCGGCACTGATACGGACTCGCAGTTCACCGTCGCCTTCATAGAGTGCGTCATTGGTCAACGCCAGATAACGCAGCTTGTCCGCCGCATCCGCAGCGTTGGAGACCAGTTCACGCAAGAAAATTTCTTTGTTGGAATACAAAGAATGGATCATCAAATGCAACAGCTGTTTGACTTCTGTTTGAAAACCATGAGTTTCTTGTTGTGACATGAAATTTTCCTTTATTTGTTACGCAATTTGGTAAAAGTAACGCTTAGTGTTTACTAAATGGGGCTCCAAATTTGCTTTTCAAGGGCAAGGGCTAAAACGAGGTTCGAATGGCGAAAAATAAGGCGCTTGATGAATACCAAGCGCCTATATGTATGCTTTCAACATCAACCTGCACGAGACGTTAGTCTTGGGCTAATTCTTTTTCTAACTGTTGGGCGATGGCTTCGGGCGATCCGCTGTTGCGGGCAAAGAGTCCATAAGCGGCGGGGATCACGAAGATAGTGAATAGGGTTGCCAGTAAAATCCCCGATAGCACAACCACACCAATCACAAAACGAGTTTCAGCACCCGCGCCTACCGCTAATACCAATGGCACGGCGCCAGCGGCAGTGGTGATCCCTGTCATTAAGATAGGTCGTAACCGCTGCGCTGACGCTTGAATAATGGCCTTATCAAAATCAACGCCTTTATCCCGCAATTGGTTAGCAAACTCGACAATCAAGATGCCATTTTTCGCGGCTAACCCGACCAGCATAATAATGCCTATCTGACTGTAAATATTAAGACTCTGCCCCGTAAGCCACAAACCAATTAAGGCTCCGACGGTAGCCAGCGGCACAGTAAGCATGATCACCACAGGGTGGATATAACTCTCAAACTGCGCCGCGAGCACGAGGAATACAATCCCCAGTGCGAGGATGAATACGAAGTACATAGAGCTACCCGACTCTTGATAATCGAGGGATTGGCCCTTGTAGCTAATCACCGCTTCCGCTGGCAAATAGGTACGCGCCAATTGATTCATATAATCAAGGGCTTCACCTAAGCTATAACCATCTTCTAAACTGGCTTCTATGGTGATCGCGCGCATACGGTTGTAACGATTCAGCGAACTGGCGTCGGCAAACTCCTCCACAGTCACTAAGTTAGACAGCGGAATAAGTTCTTGAGTGCGCTCGGAACGAACATAGATATTTTGCAGATCCGCCGCGGTATTTTGATTATCGCGCTCACCTTCAACGATCACATCGTATTCTTCACCGTCACGCATAAAGGTCGTGACTAAGCGTGAGCCCAACATGGATTCCAGCGTACGGCCTATATTTGAAATCGACACTCCAAGGCTCGCCGCTCTGTCTCTGTCGATGACGACACGAAGTTGAGGCTTAGTCTCTTTATAATCATGATCTAATCCCAATAATTTGGGATTCTGTGCCGCCTTTTGCATCATGATATCGCGCCAGCGGGCAAGCTCTTCGTAGCTAGGTCCACCAATCACAAATTGCACAGGTTTACCTACGCCGCGACCAAAGGCTTGGCGCATTACAGGGAACGCTTGCACTCCGGCGAGATTGGCAAGACGCTTATTAATGTCGACGATAACTTCCTTTACTGGACGACGTTTGCCCCAGTCTTCCAGTACTATGATTGCCATACCGTTAGAGAAATCCGCCGCGCGGCCAAAGCCACGGGGGGCACGAATGAGCAGACGTTTGATATCACCCGTTTCGACCAATGGCATCAAGCGGTTTTCCACTTCATTCATATAGGATTCTATGTATTCATAACTCGCGCCCTGTGGCCCATTGACCATCAAGAATAACGAACCACGGTCTTCCTGTGGCGCAAATTCTTGCGGTACTTTTTGGACTAAATAGACACTAGAACCTAATGCGACTAACACCAGAATCGACACCAATATCGGGTGGGCCATGGCGGATTTTAAGGACAATTGGTATCGGTTGGACACTTTTGTCATTATGCCGTCGACCTTACGCACCAACCAAGAATCCTGCGAGCTCGGCTTAAGCAACTTAGAGCACATCATGGGCGTGAGTGTGAGCGCCACTAGGCTAGAGAACAGCACGGCCGCACTCATGGTCACGGCAAACTCTTTAAAGAGTTTACCTAAGTCACCCTCAAGGAAAGTGATTGGCATAAATACCGCGACCAACACGAGTGTGGTCGCGATAACAGCAAAAGCCACTTCACGCGCACCGAGGAAAGCAGCTTTGAGTGGGGAATCTCCTTCTTCGATACGTCTATGAATGTTTTCCAACATCACAATCGCATCGTCTACCACCATACCGATGGCGAGGATCATTGCCAATAAGGTCAAGAGGTTAATGGTATAACCTAGTGCATACAGCACAATAAAGGTGCCGAGCAGAGACACTGGCACAGTGATCGCGGGGATCAACATAGCGCGCACACTGCCAAGGAACAAATAAATCACGATAATTACTAAAATCATCGCTGTGAACAGGGTTTGATACACTTCTTTAATCGAGGCTTCGATAAACACTGAGCTATCGTAGCTGCGTTTAATCGACATCCCCGCTGGCAAAGTCGGGTTGATTTTGTCAACCAGCGCGTTCACTGCGCGCGCCACTTCTAACGTATTGGCGGTTGACTGTTTAGACACGCCTAAACCTATCATTGCCTCTTTGTTGCCACGGAACATAATCCGCTCTTCATCAGAGCCAATTTCCACCCGTGCGACATCGCTCAGTTTGACTAAATAACCGTCTTCCCCTTGGGTGATAACTAAGTTTGCGAAATCTTCGGCAGTGCGATAACCCCGCTCCAGTCGCACTGTAAAGTGCCGCTCCTTCGACTCTATCGAACCAGCAGGTAACTCGACGTTCTCAGCTCTGAGCGCGGCCTCAACATCGGCAACCGTTAAACTGCGAGAGGCCAAGGCTTGTCTGTCAAGCCAAACGCGCATGGCGTAAACCTTACCACCACCAATACGCATCCGCGCCACACCATCGACCACCGAAAAGCGGTCCGACAAATAACGGTTGGTGTAATCGGTCAATTCTAGGGTCGTCATTTGATCTGACACAAGATTGAGCCACATGATCACTTCATCACTGCCATTGGCCTTTTGTACTTCTGGGGGATCAGCTTCATCGGGTAAATTGTCGAGTAAACCTGAGATCCTGTCGCGCACATCGTTAGCTGCATCTTCAATATTACGACTAATATCAAACTCTAAGGTAACCGATGAGCGGCCATCACTGCTCGATGAACTCACGTGACGAATGCCTTCGACGCCACTGATCCTGTCTTCAATCAATTGGGTAATGCGGCTTTCCACCACGGCAGCACTGGCACCGCGGTAATTCGTGTCGATAGATACCACTGGCGGATCTATGTTTGGGTATTCGCGCAGGGGCAATTTATCAAAGGAGACAAGCCCGAAAGCGACCAGCAGCAAGCTGATCACTGAGGCAAATACGGGACGTTTTACCGAGAGATCAGTGAGGATCATACACTTGGCTCCGCGCTTGTATCCGCAAGATAACTAAACTTTTCCGCGAACTCAGTTTGCACTTTATCCCCAGGATGGACTTTCAATAAGCCACGGATCACCACGTTTTCGCCCAAGGCTAAACCGTCTAAGATCTCAACCCAACCACGGGTACGAATCCCTATAGTAACTTGTTTACGCTCAATCACATTGTCGGTATTAACACTGTAAACAAAGTGATCATTCTGGATCGGGATAATGGCAGATTCAGGCAACATCAAGGCCTCGCGGCTACGCTTGATGAGTTTGACCTTCATCAACATGCCCGGTAATAAACGCAACTCAGGATTGGGGATTTCGGCGCGAACGATCACTGTGCGTGTGGTTGGATTCACGCGGCTATCAATCGATGTCACCACACCTTTGAAAGTCACATCAGGGAAAGCGACCGCTTTGGCTTCAACCTTTTTACCTGGCTCTAAATCTTGAATAAAGCGCTCTGGCACTGAAAAATCGAGCTTAATGGTAGAAATATCATCCAATGTCGTAATCACAGTGCCGGGCGACACTAAGCTGCCCACACTGATTTGACGTAAGCCCAAACGGCCATTAAAAGGTGCCAGAATACTACGATCATTGAGTGATGATTGCGCCTGTTCGAGCTCTGCACGGGTGGTATCAATAAGGGTTTGTAATCTGTCGCGTTCTAACTCGGCCACAGTGCGGCTAGTCACCAACGAACTGATCCGAGCTAATTCACGTTGATTATCACTGACTTTGACTTGCGCGGCTTTAACCTTAGCGATCTGCTCAGCATTTTGCAGTTGGACTAATAACTCGCCCTTTTTAACGATATCGCCGTCGTCAAATTTAAGTGCTATCACCATGTCGGTGACTTTAGGCGTTATCGTTACAGATTCTGCGGCTTTATTGCTACCAATAGCTTCAACTTCATCGCGAATGGGCGCCATAGCTGCAGTGGCAATCACTACATTAGGTATGAGTTTAATCTGGGCTGCAGCAATCTCTTGCGGTTGCATGGCTTGGTATCCAAACCATGCAGCGGCCAATATGGCGATTATTAGAATAATTTTTTTCATCGGGCTTCCAAGGAATGACTCGCATTAATGACGGCTAGTTTACTCACTCACATCATCGCATCAATACGTTTTACTTTTTCTTACAAATTACGCTGATAGCGCAAAATATGTATGATTAAGTGTCTTTGGCGATATCAATGGCTGAGTTGCCAGAATGCAGTACGATAACAAGGTTGTTAAGTGATTAATTTTACTTATTGCCACTAAATCAACATTTATCACTAAAACCATTTGAAAAAAATTGGTATATAGATAATTAAATCCTGAAACACAGATCGCCTAGATAATCGACAACTCCCAGCTTAAAACTCAAATCGCAGCCAATAAAAAAGGGCGATAATTCGCCCTTTTCTAGTCAACTGCTGAAATTAACGTATTTGACGTTCTTCTTTCATCAGGTTTGACAGTGACTGGTACACATTGCTAACCACTTCATCGCTTAATGGCTGATCTTCGCCATCGCGAAGGAAGATTTTCGTTTCTTCTGGAGTATCACCATCTTCAAGCAGTAAACGGTAGCTACCTTCTTTCAGTGCTAACTTATCTTCGCCCCACAATGAACTCCAGAAACCAGAGTTATCGTCAAACTTGATAAAGTACAATCCTTTAGCACTATCCATATCGGCAATTTCAAAGCCCATTTCTGGTAGCACTATGCGTAGACGATCCCACACTTGCTTGTAAGAGGCTTTAGCAGACCAGTAAGCTTTACCTTCTTCAGGCGTCACGAGATCAACATTAATACCTAAGGTTTGCTTCAAACGATTCGATTGGATCGCTTGATCGCGCTTAACGCTGATATACGCAATGGCGCTGTTCAGCATATCAATAGTGTATCTTTGCTTATCTTCACCGCTTAATAAAACTTGTTGCGCTTTATCGTCGTAGAACTCTTCGTGTTCAACTAAGTGAATAACGATATTTGCAGTACGACCATGTGGGCGCGTTTCCACGTCAAAACGATAGCGTTGGCGCAACAGATAAACTTTATCCGCACCCCACATGCTCGATTCAATCACTTCACGGCTTTCAATCCAATCGGTTTCTACGTTGCCTTTGTCAAAATCACGGCTACGAACAGCAATACCTTTTTGAGCAAAGAAACCATCTAAGTTTGTGAAGATTTCTTGTTTCAAATCCACAGCATTGTCGATGGATTCAACCACGATTTTAATGTTGTCACTGCCCTCTTCCACATGAGTACCTTCCGCCATTGGCAGTACTTGCAGTGGCGGACGGATATCTAAGTTTTTGCCATACAGCGAAGCATTCACTTTAGAACCCAGTGCTGGTACATCGAATTCTTTATTGTAGGGTGGCGTTTTTAATCCCGCGGGGATCTTAAGCAAAGGCGCTTGCTCGGCCTGAACATAGTCGTCGTTACCGTTCGCTTGGCGGCGATCAAGTGGCGAACTACAGGCTGCAACAGCAGCAACTAAGATCAGTGGAGTGACTTTCTTTAACATTAATTATTTAACCTCTATCTGGGCACGAGTCATTGCTTCTATCAACAGACCATGACATTGCTCAGAAAGTTCAGTCAAAGGTAAACGAATATGGCCACATTTAATCAAACCCATACGATGGGCAGCCCATTTTACTGGGATAGGGTTGGCTTCACAAAACAGTGTGCTATACAAACCGCGCAGCGGGGTATCTATGCTCTGAGCCAACTCGGCATTGCCAGCGAGCGCCGCATCACACATAGCTTTAAAAGCCTTTGGTACTATGTTGTTAGCCACAGAAATTACGCCATTTCCACCTAAGAGTAAAAACTCACTGGCTGTGGCATCATCACCGCTATACAAGAGGAAATCGTCGCCGCACAGTTCGCGCAGACGTTTTACACGGGATAAGTCTCCGGTCGCCTCTTTTACACCAATAATGTTGCTTACGCTAACAAGCTCGGCAACAGTTTCTGGCAGCATATCAACGGCTGTACGGCCTGGAACATTATAAAGAATTTGTGGAATATCTGTGCTAGCGGCCACGGCTTTATAATGCGCAATCAATCCCTTAGGCGTCGGCTTATTATAATATGGCGTTACGCCAAGCATAGCGGCAACACCCACCTTAGATAAGGACTTGGTAAGCTCAACGGCTTCAGATGTGGCATTGGCGCCATTGCCACCAATGACAGGAACACGTCCCGCGGCAAATTTAACGGTTTGTGAAACGACCGCTACATGCTCAGGCATAGGCAGAGTCGCTGACTCGCCAGTAGTACCAACGGCCACAATGGCATCTGTGCCTTGGTCAATATGGAATTCGACTAACCTTTCAAGACTTGCAAAATCTACTGAGCCATCACTGTTCATTGGCGTGATTAAGGCTACGATGCTTCCGTTTATCATCTGACTTTCCCCAAGATTTCAGGATTCGCTATGGTACTGATGCCAACCACTAATGACAAGCATTAACGGGGCTCTCAAATTGAATTAGTTATGGTAGCATTACATCCCGCACAAAAACTCAGCTTTAACCCTGAGTTTTCGCTCTAAGATATCGAAAAAGTGAGGAAAATTCATGACCAATTTCCTGGTCGTAACAGCGATGGGTCTCGACCGTCCTGGACTTGTAAGTAAACTAGCTCGACTTGCCAGTGACTGTGACTGCGATATCGTCGACAGCCGTATGGCATTATTTGGTAACGAATTTACCCTGATTATGATGTTGTCTGGCTCATGGGCATCAATAACGAAAATTGAAAGTATGTTCCCCAGTCTGAGCGTTGAGTTAGAACTGCTGACGGTGATGAAACGCACCTCTAAACACACACCACAAAACTACCTTTCTCGCCTCGAAGTACGCTTCACGGGTAAGGACCAACGCGGCACCATTAAACGCATTACCCAGTTCCTTGCTGACAGGTCATTAGATCTTGCCGCAGTACGTTCATTTTCTGAGGAACTCCCCGGTGGTGAACAAACGCAAAATGTGTCGCTAACCATTAATATTCCTGAAAAAGTTGAACTAGAAAAGCTCGAACAGAGTATCTATCAGCTCGCCCAAGATATGACCTTAGATTGTACTATTCGTCGTATGGAAGGCACTGCCATCTTAGAGGACAGAGGATAATAGATGAATACCTTAACGGCTGGGGCAAAAGCGCCTCACTTTACACTGCAAGATCAACATGGTAACTCAGTATCGCTGGCAGACAGCCTTAAGCAAGGCCCTGTTTTAGTGTATTTTTACCCGAAAGCATCAACGCCGGGTTGCACAGTTCAAGCCAGTGGTCTACGTGACAGTAAAGCCGAGCTCGATAGTCATAATGTCACTGTATTTGGCATTAGCCCAGATCCTGTGGCTAAACTGGCTAAATTTGCAGAGAAACAAGCACTCAACTTCACTTTGCTGAGCGATGAAGACCACAGTGTCGCCGACGCTTTTGGGGTCTGGGGTGAAAAGAAATTCATGGGAAAAACCTATGATGGCATCCACAGATTAAGCTTCCTTATCAATACCGACGGCACCATCGCCCACGTATTCGATAAGTTTAAAACCAAAGATCACCATGAAGTCGTACTCGCGCAAATCGCGGGTTAATGACTAATATGACGACGAATACAAGGCTTCAATCTGCTGCTTTAATCGACACAAAAGTGTAAATGTTGTCAGTTGATCTTGGTAGCCTGAATAAATAATCGGCAATCGATAATAAAAAGGTCCTGAAATCAGGACCTTTTTCATGAAAAATTTTCACTTTCATACCACAAGATACGGTCTAACCGAGCAAAAAAACCGCAAAAGCATTCAGCTATGCCCGTATTCTATGGCATCCCAACACCGGTTATCCTGCCACATAGGGCCAAATAATCGCAGCGGCAATGCTCCACATAGTTAACCAAATAAAACGGTCAAGATAACGCCATGCCGCTGGGCGAGTAAAAATGGGCGCTAACAAACGCGCACCAAAACTTAAGCCAAAAAACCAAATAAATGATGCCAGTACGGCACCCGCGCCAAACCAAGGCCGATCAAAATCATCAAATTGAGTGCTAATGCTGCCGAGCAACACCACAGTATCAAGATACAAATGCGGATTAAGCAAACTGATCCCAAGCGTCGTCAGTACGGCTTTCTTAAATGTGTCCGCATTATCGGCTTGATCCATCTCAATGCCCTTAGCCACAAACGACGCCTTTAGCGCATTCGCACCATACCAGAGTAGAAACGCGGCGCCACCGAAACTCGCCACATGCTTAATAGTGGGAAACGACTCAATAATATGTCCTAGCCCCGCGACACCCGCAGTGATCATCAGCGCATCAATGATAGAGCAGAGCAAGGCAATCGGTAATGTATACGAGCGCTTAATGCCTTGCTTGAGCACAAAGGCATTTTGTGCGCCCACAGCAATAATCAAACTCCCACCAATCCCCATACCCTGTATAAATGCCGCTTGCATAACCACCTCTCATGTTCAAAGAAGGCGCTAGCATAGTCAAAACAACAAAATTAATATAACTAATGTTTTTTATGTATCATAAGTAAAATTAATAACCATCAAACACAGATCGATTAAGGATGACTATGCTAGAATACGCCAATCTCAAAGCGCTCGCCGTTGTAGTCTCGGAAGGCGGCTTCGACCGCGCCGCTAAAGTGCTGCACATTACTCAGTCGGCTGTATCACAGCGTATTCGACAACTTGAAGAAAAAGTCGGTCAGTCACTGCTTATTCGCTCCAATCCTGTGGTCGCAACGCCCACAGGTAAGCGCCTGCTGCGTCACTATTCACAGGTACAATTGCTCGAGAGTGAATTAAGAGCCGAGATGGACGCCGACGATCCCAACCATCCAACCACAGTGCGCATAGCTGTGAATGCCGACAGTTTGGCCACGTGGTTTTTACCTGCGCTGGCAGGCATGTTCAGTCGCCACGCTTGGTTATTGGAATTAATTGTCGATGATGAGTCTTACACCCATCATCTATTGAAAAATGGTGAAGCGGTCGGATGTGTCACCACAACCGAAGTGCCGATGGCTGGTTGCAGCAGTGAGTTTTTAGGCACCATGGAATATTTGTGTGTGGCCACGCCCGAATTTGCCGCGCGCCATTTTGGTGAGCCGAGCGACACTCCATCATTTAGTGACACCTCGTCATTCAACACCATCAACCAAGCTCAGTTAGCAAAGGCGCCAGCGGTAGTGTTCTCCACCAAAGATAAGTTGCATGAGAAGTTTCTCGCCCAGTATTTCAATATGACGCCAGGGCAATGGTGGCAACATACGATCCCCTCCTCAGAAAGCTTTTTAGAAGCGATTAACTTGAGTTTAGGTTATGGACTCGTTGGGCATTTACAAGCTAAACCATTAATCGATAAAGGGATACTGATTGAGATCACCCCAGAACGGCGCATGCGCGTGCCGCTGTTTTGGCAGCATTGGAATATCAAAGCAAAACAAACGACACTGGTTTACCGTGCCCTTGCGGCAACAGCGCAGCATAATTTGCTGCAGGTATGATTTGTTGCATCAAGACAGAACGCACAACCCGCATGAATCTACAGCGATTTACCTGCGATGGTATTTAACGCGGTGTGATGATTCTCATAGCGGCGTCTTTTTGCTTCATCAAATGTGAGTTAAATGGCAGGCATAAAAAATCGGGCTCAAACCAAAGTTTGAGCCCGAAATTGTGAGTCTTAAAACTTAAAATCTAACTCACTATCTATTAGCTTGCTCTTAACGCAGCAATACGTTTCTCTAATGGAGGATGACTCATCATCATTTCTGCCATTGAACGTTTGCCGTTAATACCGAAGGCTGACATTTGTGCAGGCATTGCCGTACTTTCAGGGCCTTGGCGTAAACGCTCAAGCGCAGCAATCATCTTACCTTTACCCGCTAAACGTGCTGCACCTTCATCGGCTTTGTACTCACGAATACGTGAGAAGTAAGCGACGATAATTGAAGCCAAGATACCGAATAACATATCCAGTACGAAAACAACGGCCATGTACGCGAACATACCTAAACCTTCGCCTTCTTCATCATTACTCGACACGAAGTTGTTGATAATACCAGCAACCACACGGGCCGCGAAGATCACGAACGTGTTAACCACACCTTGGATCAGTGTCAAGGTCACCATGTCACCGTTAGCAACGTGGCTCACTTCGTGGGCTAATACGCCTTCAATTTCATCTTGGCTCATACCATATAATAGACCCGTACTGACAGCCACTAATGAATTATCTTTACTTGGACCAGTAGCGAACGCATTCATGTCTGGTGATTGATAAATCGCCACTTCTGGCATTTTAATCCCAGCTTGCTTAGCTTGACGGGCAACCGTCTCCACTAACCAACGTTCGGTACTGTCACGTGGGGTGGTGATGACTTCACAACCCATGGTCTTTTTCGCCATCCATTTTGAAATGGCTAAGCTGATAAAGGCCCCACCGAATCCAAAAATGGCAGCGAACACCAGCAGTCCACCCATAGTAGACGTGTTCACGCCTAGAATAGACATCACAATTGAGGCTACTAGCAACACAGCTAGGTTAGTCGCAATCAATAGAAATATACGCTTCATTTCAGCTCCTTTAGGGCAAGAATAGGCCATTTAACTTTGTTCAAAGACATAATATGTCCAAATCATCGAAATTCAAGTGGTAAAAGAAAAGAGTTTTTAAAATAGGTTATCTTTCTCGTATATAGACACTGCCTTTCATGGCCGAGAGTCTAGGGACAGTATATTAATCGAAACTTAAACTTATGCCCAAGCAACCTCAAGAGACGAGTTTCATCGCGTTCTGAGAGCTTTAATTCAAGGCGCATCAATCACTGACTTTTGCATTGATGCAATACAGAAGTAGAATGCCCCGAACGCTCTATCTTGGTGGGGATCACTATCTTGAAAAACACCGCCGCTAGCCGTGCTAGAGCGCAATTCTGCTTTAACTCTCTATGTTTATCGGAATTAATCTTTGTTAACATACCAATACACTCCGAGATTTCAGGATACAAAATGACAATCAACGCCCTACTACTGAGCAGCTCTCGTGTCGGTGATACGCCTTATCTTGCCCACGCGCTCCCTTTTATTAAACCGCTCACCGCCAACGCACAAAAATGGATTTTTATCCCCTATGCAGGGGTTAGCATGAGTTATGACACTTATTTAGCGTCTGTCGTGACTGGGCTAGCTGAGCTTGAACTCGATATCAGTGGTATTCATCAGCATCCAGACCCTAAACAAGCAATAAAAGATGCCGATGGAATTTTAATCGGTGGGGGTAATACCTTTCACCTGTTACACCAACTATATCATTATGATCTGGTCGCGCTTATTCGTGAGCAAGTCGCCCTTGGTAAACCTTATATCGGCTGGAGTGCGGGTTCAAACGTATCGGGACTGAGTATTCGCACCACTAATGATATGCCGATCATCGAACCGCCTTCGTTCAACGCATTAAACTTAGTGCCGTTCCAGCTCAATCCACACTATTCCAATTACCAAGCACCGGGCCACAATGGTGAAACCCGTGCCCAGCGATTATTAGAATTCACTAAAGTCGACCCATTAACCCCAGTGATCGGCATAGTTGAAGGCTCAGCTTTGTGGCGACAAGGAGACACACTATCACTCTTAGGTGACAAACCTGCGTATTTATTCTGTGGTGAGCAACAAGAGATCCCAATCCCTGTGGGCAGTGACCTATCGCACTTACTCAAGTCATAATATCCACGTTAGCATATCTAAATGGGCTCACAGTTAACACCGTGAGCCTAAATCACTCATTAGCAAGAATTAAGATTAACTATTTGATATTGTAAGTTTTTAATTAACATTCTCGATTCAACTGCACCAATTTTGTGTAAAAACGCCACTGAATTCTATGAGAACAGTGTTAGCTCAGCCAAGACAGTTTTTACTGCAGTACCAATTGCGATTACTTATCGTAATATCACACCGCAAAGTATTGAGAACGGCACCTAAAATAGCGCCAAGCATAATTTATGTTACAAATCTCTAGCTACGCAGGTAAAATTATCCCTCACCTCAGCTACTCGAATCCCACAACTGAGGATTTTATAGCAGACAAGTTATTAATATTTAGGGATTAGATAGACTGAAGCATATATTGTGCCTATGAATCAGCGTCATTTTAGTAAGGAGTTTCCATTTTGCGAATGAATCTTATGATGAATTACCCTACCGGTTATCCGGCATTACTCAAAAAACTACCTTTTGTCATCTTGACCGCCATCGTCTATGTCGTCGGCATAAACAACGTCAATGCCGCAGCGGCAGAGACAACACCAAAGCCTGCACCAGAGAAGAAATCTAAAAAATTCTCCCAAGACACAGTTATTGAACTCGCTCAACAACTGTCGCAAAAACCATTTAAAGAAGCGAAAAAAGCACCTAAAGAACTGGTTGATCTCGATTTCGCGACCTATGGCAAAATCAATTACCAAGAAAATGCCGCGATTTGGGGCGGAACACCGACCAAATTTTCGGTACAACTTTTTGCTCCAGGCTTTCTCTATAAAAACCTTGTCGATATCGACGTGGTCGAAAACAGCAAAGCTATTCCAATTGAGCTAACAGAAGCTTCGTTCGATGTCCCTAACGACACCATTGAAAAACTCATCACACAAGTGGGCCAATACGCGGGTGTGCGTTTACATTACCCTATCAATGATGATGAAATAAAAGATGAATTCATCATGTTTCAAGGTGCGAGCTATTTTCGCGTGCTCTCTAAAGGGCAAACCTATGGCTTGTCTAATCGTGGTTTAGCGATTGATGTCGCTCAGCCAAAAGGTGAAGAATATCCCCTGTTTAAGCGTTTCTGGGTCGAGCGACCATCTAAATATCAGACGGCAATTGTGGTTCATGCTCTGCTAGATAGCCAAAGTGTCACTGGCGCCTATCGTTTTGGTATTTATCCCGGTTCACCATCACGTGTCGAAGTGGATGTAACCTTATTTCCACGCAAAGATATCCAGCATGTGGGTCTTGCACCACTGACCTCTATGTTCCTCTTTGGCGGACTCGATAACTCAGATAAACCCGATTACCGCCCACAAGTACATAACTCAGACGGCCTACAAATCGATCGTGGTAATGGCGAACGCCTATGGCGCCCATTAAATAATCCTAACAAACTGCAGATCAGTGCTTTTGGCGATGAAGATATAAAGGGATTTGGTCTTATACAACGCCATCGTAAATTTGAAGACTATCAAGATCTGAGTGCAAACTATCAACTTCGACCTTCTGCATGGATTGAACCCCTCAATGATTGGGGCAAAGGCCAACTGGTGTTACTTGAAATTCCCTCTAATGCTGAAACCAACGACAACATAGTTGCCTATTGGGAGCCGCAAGGCGGACTGAAAAAGGATCAGCCCTATAAATACTCCTATCGCATAACAGCCTCAAACGACAGCCCTTCTACGGCGTCAAAAGCACGTGTTGTCCGCAGTACTAAGGGGCAAGTGTTAGCAAAAGGCAAAGAATTACTTATCGATTTCAGTAACATCAAGCCGCAAGACATTGATAAAATTATCCTCGATGCCAGCATCAGCAAAGGTAAAATCCTGTCGTCTCGGATTGTCGCCCACCCGGACATCAATGGCGCTCGAGTATTTATCAGCTTCGAACCAGAAAGTACCAATGTAGCCGAACTGAGAATACAGCTTAAGAAAGACGATAAACCACTTGCAGCGACTTGGCTGTACCGCTGGAATAGCGATGATTGGCAATAAGCTGATATTCACGAGTATCACTGTCTAACAAGCATAAACTGACCGAGTAAATGAATAAAAGCGCCAGTTTTTACTGGCGCTTTTTTATACCTAGGATTTTATTTATAGGCTTACTATTTATAGGTTTTATCTCTAGCATAAATAGAACAAGCCAAGGCTAAAAACTCACAACCTGCTTTTCAGCAAACATAATCCCATACCTTATCGCCCGACTTCTCTACCAACATAACTACAGGCTTAATTCAAATGACACTATCAGCTTAAAACGTAGCACTATTGTGTGATTTTAGGGTTATTAGCCTCTCCTGATGTGCGTCGCCGCAAGGACCTCTGCGAACTAAAGTAAGCAGTACGTTAAGTGTGTCAGTCAAGTTTGACCTTAAACCCCTCACGAAGAATGCCGACTAAAAGTAGAAATCTAAATGCAAAAAAGCCTCGATATAAATATCGAGGCTTTTTCTTTTTTGGTACCCGAGGCCAGACTTGAACTGGCACGCTGTTACCAGCGAGGGATTTTAAATCCCTTGTGTCTACCGATTCCACCACTCGGGCAAACGCTGAATATTAATGACGGGAATCATGTCAAAAATATTATTAACTCTAAATAATTAACCCTTTACGCTAATAAATCTATTTAATAAAGCCTATTGAAGATTCGGACTTTATTTTTACCATCACTATCAAAATAATGGTACCCGAGGCCAGACTTGAACTGGCACGCTGTTACCAGCGAGGGATTTTAAATCCCTTGTGTCTACCGATTCCACCACTCGGGCAAACTCTTGATATTAACGACGGGAATCATGTCATTAATACTTTAATCTATGGAGGCGCGACCCGGAGTCGAACCGAGATCGACGGATTTGCAATCCGCAGCATAGCCATTCTGCCATCGCGCCCAAACTGCCAAATTTATTAAAATTTGGAGCGACATATCGGGTTCGAACCGATGACCTATACCTTGGCAAGGTATCGCTCTACCAACTGAGCTAATGTCGCCTATCATTGCGCTTAATCATTTGAACTCATGCTCGGCATGCTTTCCCCTGACTGCGGATTGGCATTCTACCGATTTAGACCTCAGAGTCAATCAACAATTTTTAAAAAATGATCTAAGCCGCATCGTTTGCCCAATAAACCGCCACACCTCAGTAAAGTTGATGTTTCATTCATCAATTTAGGCTTTTACCGATACTGATGCTACTGCTAATTAAACGCGGCAGATAAACAGGGGATCATGGTGAGTTATGGAGTCGAGCCAAATAAAATTGCAGAAGTATAGAAAAACAAAAGCGCCCTATTGGGCGCTTTATTCAAAGGTTAGGCAAAGTCATTAATCACTCGAGCAAAACCTACATGGGCAATTTACGCAGGTAGAGATAGCGTCGTTAAACCTAACATAGTTTGCATTACGCCAACCACTTGGCAACTGTAACCAAATTCGTTGTCATACCATACATAAAGAATGGCACGCTTGCCTTCTGCAATAGTCGCTTGTGAATCAACCACACCCGCGTAGCGAGAACCCACTAAATCGCTCGATACAATCTCAGTAGAGTCTGTATAGTCAATTTGATTTTGCAGTGGTGATTGTAGCGCCGTATCTTTCAGATACTCGTTAAGCTCATCTTTACTAGTTTCAGCATTCAGGTTCATGCTGATGATCGCCATAGAGACGTTAGGCGTCGGCACACGAATCGCGTTACCTGTTAACTTACCGGCTAATGCAGGTAAAGCTTTAGCAACCGCTTTTGCTGCACCCGTTTCAGTGATCACCATGTTTAATGGTGCACTACGGCCACGACGGTCAGCGGTATGATAGTTATCAATCAGGTTTTGATCGTTGGTATAAGAATGAATCGTTTCAACGTGACCATTCTCGATACCATATTTATCATTCACAGCTTTCAGTACTGGCGTAATAGCATTGGTGGTACAACTCGCCGCAGAAACGATAATGTCTTCTGGGGTAATATCGCCTTCGTTCACACCGTAAACGATGTTCTTAATCGCGCCTTTTGCAGGAGCCGTCAGTAATACTTTGCTGGCACCTGGACTCTTAAGGTGTAAACCAAGACCCGCTTCATCTTTCCAAATACCTGTATTATCAACAATCAATGCATCATTGATGTCGTATTTAGTGTAATCCACTTCGTCGGGTGAATTAGCATAGATCACTTGGATATAAGTGCCATTGGCTATGATGGCGTTGTTCTCTTCGTCAACTTCAACAGAACCATTGAAAGGACCATGGACTGAGTCACGACGCAGTAAACTCGCGCGTTTTTCTAAATCGCCTTTCTTGCCGCCACGTAAAACGATAGCGCGTAACCTTAACTTATTGCTGCGACCTGTGCGTTCAATCAGCAAGCGTGCCAATAAGCGACCGATACGGCCAAAACCATAAAGCACGACGTCACGCGGCGCGACATCATCGGCATGGTCGATAGCATCGGCCAATTCTTTTGCCATATAGCTTTCAATTTCGCTGACATCAGTATGGTCGCGCCAGTAATTGACAGCGAGCTTACCAATATCCACTTTACATTGTTTAACTGCGAGTTTGCTCAAAGCTTGAACGAAGGGGAAACTCTCGCGTAAACGTAATTTTTCACCGACATGACGACGAACTAAACGGTGCGCTTTAATGATTTCAATCGTAGAAGCATTGAGTAACGGCTTGCCGTAGACCACGACTTCAACGCCTTGGTTACGGTACAACTTGCCTAACAAAGGCTGCATCGCCTCTGCCATTTCAAAACGTTCTTGCCAACTTTGTAGGTGTTTATCAGCGCTCATTTACAGATCCTTTATCTCACTTTTCAATAAAATGTACTGAAAGGTTTGAGTAACATGACGAAAAGACCAATAATCTAATGCGGGTTTTAGGGAAAACCCTGTTTTGGTCGGCGCCATTGTAATGAAAGTCGCGCTTTGTTGCCAGTAAGATATTTTCTGTAAATCTGTAATTTTATTAGAAAAATTATCGTTTGGAGAGTGTTTTGAGACAAAATCTAGTAATAATTACATCATTTACCTTAGGGATGAGCTTTTTCGGTCTTTTCGGTTGTGATAATGACCGAAATATCTCAGCAATTTGTAAAAATAATCCTGAAATTTGTGCCGATTTGCATAAGGACAGCTGGTGTTTGACTGAAAAGACCAAGCTTATCCAAAACCGCTACATGTTAAAAGACAACGAAAACCTCACAGGTAAGCAGCTCTACTCACAATTAACCTACCTTGAGGATTACAGCCGTTGCATTGAACTCGCCTCTGGCGTTCAGCATATCATCCACACCAATCGCACAGCAGATAGAGCCAGAGCCTTTAGACTAAGCACTCAAAATTTAAGTTTACTACAAGATCAAACCCGTGAACGGCAAGACCCTTTTATGTCCTATTACCAATGGACTCGCTTTGGCGATACCGCTGCGTTAAATAGATTATTAGAACAGGAAAACGCCGGCGAAGTGACTGACCCCTTTCTACTTGCCCAAGTCGCAACCTATTACAGCAATCGAAATGCCATCAAAGCGCAACAACTCTATCTTAAAGTCTTTGCGGAGATCCAATACGATGATTTCGACGTTAACTGGTTACTTGGGCTCGCATCTGCCTATCGCCAGCAACAGGTTTTAGATAAATCCTATATGCTAACAAAAGCAAATTTACTACTTACGCAGCAGAAGTATTCTGAAGAAAAAATGCTAGCCTTGCTCGGTGGCAATAAAACGCTGGCGACTGAACTCGATTTAAAAGCCCAAGCCCTTATCGATGCGCTAAAAAAGGGCACTTATTCTATGAGCCCAGTAAGACAATGGCTTGATCCTCAAGCGGTTGCCCAAGCGCCAACTGTAACTGAGGTGGTGCCGCCTGCGCCTGTCGAAAAAGTAAACTAAGCAATCGATGGCAAAATGTTTGCCATCTTGTAATTTTTTACCCAATTAACGCGTAAAAAATGGCGATTTCGCGACCGATGTAAAAAAAATACCTAATTTGTTAATCAAGACAGCGGTAAAATGCCGATTTAACTTGACGATAGCTGTCAGTTTGGTAATTTTACTACCAGTTGAATTTTATAATCACCAGAGGGATATGAGATGACTATCCGTGTAGCAATAAATGGCTATGGCCGTATCGGTAGAAACGTATTACGCGCCTTGTACGAAAGCGAAAAAGCTTATCCAATCAAGATTGTCGCTATTAATGATTTAGGCGACGCTTCAATCAACGCTCACCTGACAAAATACGATTCTGTTCATGGTCGTTTCAATGCCAAGGTTGACCATGATGCAGAAGCCATTTATGTGAATGGCGATAAGATCCTCACTTTCCAAGAACGTGATCCTGCAAAACTGCCATGGGCAGAGCTACAGGTTGACGTGGTTTTCGAATGTACCGGTATCTTCACTTCTAAAGAAACCGTTCAACCACATTTAACCGCTGGCGCGAAGAAAGTGATTATTTCTGCTCCAGGCAAAAACGTCGATGCCACAGTTGTTTACGGTGTGAACAACAACGTGCTGACGTCAGACATGACAGTGATTTCAAATGCTTCTTGTACAACAAACTGTTTAGCCCCTTTTGCTAAGCCGTTAAATGACGAGATTGGTATCGAATCAGGCCTGATGACCACCATTCACGCTTATACCAACGATCAACGTTTATCTGACGTGTACCACACAGATTTACGTCGTGCCCGTGCTGCGGCACTGTCAATGATCCCAACTAAAACTGGCGCAGCTGCTGCTGTAGGTTTGGTTGTACCTGAATTACAAGGTAAATTCGACGGTTTAGCGGTTCGTGTACCTACAGTTAACGTATCACTCGTGGATTTATCTTTCATCGCTGCCCGTGACACGACAGTTGAAGAAGTGAATGCCATTATTGAACGTGCTGCCAGCGTTGCGCCATTGAGCGAAGTGTTAGCGGTAAACAAAGAGCCATTGGTGTCTATCGACTTTAACCACAATGCGTTTTCTTCGAACTTTGACGCCACTCAAACCCGTGTAAACGGTCGTTTAGTGAAAGTGATGTCTTGGTATGATAACGAGTGGGGATTCAGTAACCGTATGTTAGATAACGCGGTTGCACTGATGAACGCCAAGTAAGTAACCGTAAAGTAATCTAGTCACTAGATTCCGCGTTATTCAATTAAGCCTCGCATTTGCGGGGCTTTTTATTGCCTTAGTTTTAATAAAAACAACAGACATAAAAAATCCCCACACTATGGCAGGGATTTTTATTAGGCTGAAGAAAAGCTAAATAATGCGCTTAGGCATTACCCTTTATTTTCATATTCAGTGTCTTGGCAAAATCCAGCATACGCGTCAGCGGAATAAGTGCCTTAACTCTTAAGTCTTCATCCACAAAAATCTCATGGGTGGTTTTATCGCTGTCGGCGAGTGACGCTTCAATTGCCTGCAAACCGTTCATCGCCATCCAAGGACAGTGGGCACAGCTCTTACAGGTTGCGCCATTTCCGCCCGTTGGCGCTTCAATTAAAATTTTACCTGGCGCCGCCTGCTGCATTTTATAAAAAATGCCGCGATCAGTTGCCACGATAAAACGCTCATTTGGCATGGTCTGCGCTGCTTTAATCAGTTGACTGGTAGAGCCAACTGCATCGGCCATCGCCACCACACTGGCTGGCGACTCAGGATGCACAAGAATAGCTGCATCTGGGTAAACGCTTTTCATATCGCGCAGCGCATTAGATTTAAACTCATCGTGAACGATACAATCGCCCTGCCACATCAACATGTCGGCGCCCGTCTGTTTGGCAATATAGCTGCCTAAATGACGGTCTGGTCCCCAAATGATCTTTTTGCCTTCGCTGTCTAAGTGCTCAACGATTTCAAGGGCAATGCTGGAGGTCACCACCCAATCGGCGCGCGCTTTAACCGCAGCCGAGGTATTGGCGTAAACCACCACAGTATGATCTGGGTGCGCGTCGCAGAAAGCGCTGAACTTATCAATCGGACAACCTAAATCCAATGAACAGGTCGCTTCAAGGGTCGGCATTAGGATAGTTTTTTCAGGGCTCAAAATCTTGGCGGTTTCGCCCATAAACTTGACCCCAGCAACGATTAAGGTTTTTGCTGGGTGATCGCGGCCAAAGCGCGCCATTTCTAAGGAGTCTGAAACGCAGCCGCCAGTCTCTTCGGCAAGGGCTTGGATTTCAGGATCGGTATAATAGTGGGCAACCAGAACGGCATCTTTTTCAATGAGCAGTTGCTTGATACGCGCCTTGTAATCGGCTTTTTGCGCATCGGACAAAGGCACTGGTTTAGGCGGAAACGGGTAATCAATGGTTTCTATTGTTGGAGCAAATGGGCTGGGGGCTAACTGACTCATAACACATCCATCAGGATAACTACGTTCGGGAATTATACGTAATCGGGATCAAAAGATTAACCCATTTGTGCAAAGCAAATAAAAAAGGACGCTTTTAGCGTCCTTTTAGTGTCAGTTATTCGTGCCAGCGGCTTAGCGCATCGCTAATAACATCTCTTGAGGCTGCTCAAGATACTGTTTCCACAGATTACAGAAGCGAGCAATCGTACCGCCATCGATCACTCTATGGTCACCTGACCAGCTCACTTGCATGATTTGGCGAGCTTCGACTTCCCCTTTCGCGTTAAAGCGCGGTAGGGTTTGCAACTTACCTAAGGCCACAATCGCCACCTCAGGTTTGTTGATAATAGGCGTCGCCACTGTGCCACCTAAAGCGCCAATGTTAGAAATAGATATAGTGCCGTCTTTCAGATCCGCTGGTGCCACGCGGCCGCTACGGGCTGCTTGGGTCAGGCGGGTGATTTCTGCGGCCACTTCTAAAATGCTCTTATCCTGCACATCTTTGATGTTGGGCACCAAGAGACCGACTTTAGAATCCACCGCCATGCCGATATTGTGACGCGCCTTGTAAGTCAGCTCAGTGCAATCCGCATTCACTTGACTGTTCATCACAGGGAACTGACTTAACGCGAGCGACATTGACTTCATGAAGAAAGGCATCATGGTCAGCTTCACTTCATCTGACGAATACTTCACTTTCATGCTTTCACGCAGTGCAACTAAGTCTGTTAAATCAAACTCTTCACAATAGGTAAAGTGCGGAATGCTCGACACAGATTCCACCATCATGCGTGCCATCACAGCTTTTACGCCGCGAATAGGCTCAACCGTGTCAGCGCGTTGAGTCACTGTAGATGTTGGAACTTGGGTTTGAGATGCTTGAGTAGCTTGAACTGGCGCCTCTTTTACCTGAGCCACACTTGGAGCAGAAACATTGCTCGCGCCTTGTTGGAAGCGAGTGATGTCTTCCTTATACACACGGCCGTGCTTTCCTGTGCCAGGTACTTGGCTCAAATCGATATCTAACGACCGCGCCATGCGACGAACTGCGGGGCTGGCTAAGGCTTTACCTTGGCGAGCAGGCTCTGCATTCACAATCTGCGCTGCAGGTGCGGCATTGGCCACAGTATCTGTATTTATTGTCGCCGCAGGTGCAGAAGCCGTCTGTTCAACTTCAATGGCAAATAAAGGCGCATGTACTTTAGCTAGCTGACCTTTGCGATAATGCAGTTTGGCAATTTTACCCGCTTTAATGGCAGGAATTTGCACCAGCGCTTTATCTGTCATCACGTCGGCAATCGGTTGATCTTCCTCAACCCAATCACCTTCGCTCACTAACCATTCAACTAGCTCACATTCAACAATGCCTTCGCCGATATCCGGTAGTAAGAATTCTTCAATGCTGACAGATGAACTGGATGACGTGGTCGCGTTTGTTACTGCCACTGGCTCAGTCACTTTTGCAGTCGTCGCAGCAGGTTCAGCCGTAACAGATTCGCCTGCAATTTCAACGGCATAGAGCGGCGCATGCACTTTCGCAATATCGCCCTTGGCGTAATACAGCTTAGTGACTACGCCCGCAAAAGGCGCTGGGATTTGAACAAGTGCTTTGTCTGTCATCACATCGGCAATAGGTTGGTCTTCAACGACTGTGTCGCCTTCTTTGACCAGCCATTCAACCAACTCACACTCCACAACACCTTCGCCAATATCCGGCAAAATAAAATCTTTAATCATACCGGACTCCTAGAAGGTCACTGATGCTTTGATGGCTTCAAACGTTTTGAATGCATCTGGCATGTATTCTTTTTCATGAATGAGTGGGTACGGGGTATCTAAACCACAAACGCGGCTGATGGGCGACTCTAGATACAAGAAGCATTCTTGCTGAATCGTCGCCGCTATCTCACCAGCAAAGCCACCGGTTAATGGCGCTTCATGGTTGACCAGTAAACGTCCGGTCTTTTTGACTGAATCGGCAACAGTATCGATATCCCAGGGTGACAAGGTGCGTAAATCGATAACTTCACAGGAGATCCCTTCTTTAGCGGCCATATCGGCGGCTTTTTCAAGGATTTCCATTTGCGCGCCCCACGCCACTAAGGTGATGTCTTTACCTTCGCGAACCACTTCAGCCTTACCCAGTTCAATTTCATAATCGCCCGCTGGCACTTCGCCAACCGATGCACGATATAAACGCTTAGGCTCAAAGAAGATCACCGGATTTTTGTCACGGATTGACGCCAACAGCAGGCCTTTGGCTTGCTCAGGGTTGCGTGGCACAACGACTTTTAACCCCGGCGTCTGGGTAAAATAGGCTTCAGGTGATTGTGAGTGATAATGTCCACCCGCAATACCGCCGCCATAGGGCGTACGGAACACTAATCCACCGACATCGAACTCATTACCGCTACGGTAACGGAACTTAGCCGACTCGTTGACGATTTGATCAAACGCCGGAAAGATATAATCGGCGAATTGAATTTCAGCCACAGCGGTCATGCCATTGGAGGCTAAACCATTGGCAAAACCGGCAATACCTTGCTCTGTCAGCGGCGTATTAAAGCAGCGAGCGCGACCGAATTTTTCTTGAAGACCGGAGGTGGCGCGAAATACTCCGCCAAAGTGGCCCACATCTTCACCAAAAACCACCATGCGTTCATCGGCTTGCATGGCAATCGACAAGGCCTCATTGACGGCCTGTAACATATTCATTTCAGCCACGGCTTATAGTCTCCCTGCACTTTTTGGATAGGCTTGCGGATATTTCTTGATATGTTCTTTAAGATCGGCAAGTTGCTTTTTCAGCACAGGCGTCGGCTTGTCGTACACATCTTCAATAATTTCATCCAGCATAGGCACAGGAATTTTTTCAGCCACTTTTACCGCAGCCAATACTTCTTCACGATATTTTTCATGCAGTTTCACATCATCCGCTTCAGCCAACCAACCTTTGTTGATAAGCCATAATTTGAAGCGTTTAACCGGATCGTGTTGCTGCCACTTGGCTTCTTCATCTTTCGAGCGATAACCTGAGGGATCGTCTGAAGAAGAGTGTGCGCCGAGACGGTAAGTCATGGCTTCAATCAGCACAGGCGCATTATGCTCAATCGCATAGGCACGGGCTTGCTGGGTTGCCGCTAACACGGCCAACATGTCATTGCCGTCTACACGAATGGTGTGCATGCCATAACCCACACCGCGGCTGGCAATACCGTTTCCAGCAAACTGCTCTTCAGTGGGGGTAGAAATCGCGTAGCCATTGTTACGACAGAAGAAAATCACTGGGCATTTCAGTACCGCGGCCATGTTTAGGCCAGCATGAAAATCCCCTTCCGATGCAGCGCCTTCGCCAAAATAACAAACCGCGACTTTGCGCTTACCTTGCATTTTTAAGCTGTAGCCCACACCAGTCGCCTGCGGGATTTGCGTGGCTAACGGTGAAGAAATCGTTTGATAATGCAATGCCGCACTACCGTAATGGATTGGCATTTGTCGACCTTTACCAAGATCTTTCTCGTTACTGAACATCTGATTCATAAACTGTTCAGTGGTAAAGCCGCGATAACGCAGCGCCGCATGCTCGCGATATTGCGCGAGGATCACATCTTCTTGATCGAGTGCGGCCACACTGCCGACAATCGCCGCTTCTTCACCCGTACAGGTCATGTAGAAGCTGATGCGCCCTTGACGCTGGGCGCCAAGCATACGTTCATCAAGTACCCGAGTGAATACACAGGTATCGTAAATTTTAGTGGCTAAGGTTTCATCTATCACAGGCAAAACCGCGGTTTCATAAGTGGTGCCGTCGGCTTGTAGAATTCGAAGGATAGGAATGTGTAGCGATGCCTTATCCAAGAAGCCGACACGGTGCACTGTATCAGTGTTGAGTGTTGCTTTGCTCATATTGTGCTCTTGTTATCTCATTACGCATCAAAGCGTTTTGATGCGTCTGTTTATACGAATATGCCCGACGAACATTACGTTAACGTAAACTACCTATCAACCATTGGCATAGCTCAAACCACAAGTTATCCCTGCCACGCATGTATATATTGCTTTACAAGCCTAACGCACGTCCGCATTCACCGCAGGGATCAGGCAAATCACAGTGCGATTGCCAATAGGCACTTTGGCATTAGGGAACACGACAGACTCAAACTCGTGCTCCACTTTAATTTCTTGCCCACCTTCCCGCGCTAAAACAAAGCCCTTCGGGAAAGATCTGAAGTTTTCGACATCAGTTGCGAAGGTAAATTCAAAATCATCGAAATGTTTATTGATGACCCGGCACACTTGGTACAAGTTAACCTTATCGGCATCAAATGCATCCAGCTCCAACGGCTTAGCGGTGATCAAGCGCATGAACATTTCATGTGCCGCAATAAAACGCGTCATGTCGTTCTGCCCCATGGGATACACTTTGCCAAGCTCAATGGTAAAGGCATCAGCGCCGTAGCGTTCAGAGGAAAAATAGCTGAAGGTCGTGGTCGGTTCGTGGTGGAAAAGTACTGTATCGACGCCGCTTGCGGCTAAAAACATAATTTGCTCGCCGCTAAAGGCGCGCCCAGGACGATAGGGATAGATAGCGAACTTTTCATGCTTCGAGGCGCGCATCGCCGTGTGCAGATCATAATGGATGCGCTGACGTCCATCGGCAACCGTAGTATAAAAATGATCGACATAGGCTTCGAGTTTTTTCGCGCGTACTCGCTCAGGGTTCACTAACCCTGGTGGATTGGAATGCTCACCACTAAATAGACGATTCATGTTTTCGTCAATAATCCGCGTGCCGTTATTAATCGCTAATGGGTTACCAATGAGAAATAAAGTGCGCTGCTTTGCGATGATCTTTTGCTGTAGAAGTTGTTTAATTAAGCTATTGCAGAGTTCAATGGGTGCGGTCTCGTTACCGTGAACACCGCAGGAAAGCACAATATCTTTTCCTTCATTCTGTATTGGTTCGAAAACAATAACACCGGTATCCCACACTTCCACTTGAGTATGATCGCCTAAGTTAAATGAAAATTCGCCATCGAACTGTTCAGGATGGGCTAAGGTGAGCGCTAAAAAATCCTTTGAATCTAACAGAGCTTGTAACACAGAATTCTCCTTATAATGGTGTGTAACAGTATTGGCGCAATCACATAAGTGCTGGCAGTAAATAACCTCTTAAGCATTTTTCTCACCGCGGTTAGTCTCACTCGCACCTAAAAAACGGCTTCAATACTAACACATGTTTTTAGTGCTGTTCTCAGACATTTATTGCCGTAGGACCCAGTTTTAAGCGGAATGACATTCAACTAAGCTGATTGTTAAATTCTCAGGACATTCCCTAAGAATTTCCCATGATAAATATTCCAACTTGAGGCTTGCTTTTGCACTCAAGTTTTATCACAATCCTTAGCCATCTAGACTTCTATTGGATTTAATTATGGCGTTAGCAACCTTCGGTGCCGGCTGTTTCTGGGGCGTAGAGTATTTTTTTAGACAAGTGAACGGCGTATCGAATGCCACCTGCGGCTATATGGGCGGCAATAATGCGGCGACAACCTATGAAGAAGTCAAAAAAGGCAAAACGGGCCATGCCGAAGTGGTGCAAGTGGAATTCGATCCCGCCCTTGTTAGTTATGAAGACTTGCTCGATGTATTTTGGAAAAACCACAATCCAACGAGTCTGAACATGCAAGGCGGAGATATTGGCACTCAATATCGCAGCACCATTTTCTTCCACGACCGTGAGCAAAAAGCGGCCGCAGAAGCCTCAAAGTTAGCTTTTGCCCGCTCGGGCCGTTGGGGATTACGCCATATCGTCACTGAAATAGTGCCACTGCAACAGTTCCATGTGGCTGAGGAATATCACCAAAATTACATCGATAAGAATAACTTACCGAGTTGTCATATCGAGTACTAAATACGGTCAAATCAGCATGAGATCAACTATTCACAGCTGAATTAGACACAAACAAAAACGCACTCAAATCTGAGTGCGTTTGTTTTTGATACTTTATAAACCTACTGCTGCATTAAGCGTTTAGCGCCTTATCAATTAATGCCTGCGCATCTTTAATGATCTCAGCCAAATGCTGCTCACTGATAAAACTCTCGCCGTAGATCTTAAATAACGCTTCCGTGCCCGATGGACGCGCCGCAAACCAACCATTCGCCGTAGTCACTTTGATGCCACCAATGGCCGCATTATTGCCCGGCGCATGGGTTAACACGTTTTCGATTGACTCACCCGCAAGCACAGTGGCATTTAAGGTTTCAGCATTCAATAACGCAAATTTGGCCTTGTTTTCAAGACTGATTGGGCTATCGATACGCTTATAAAAGCTTTGGCCAAATTGCTTCACTAGCTCTTGATGGCGTTGACCTGGAGTTTTACCTGTCACTGCAAGAATCTCTGCCGCAAGTAAACCTAAAATGAAGCCGTCTTTATCCGTGCACCACGTGGTGCCATCACGGCGTAAAAATGCCGCGCCAGCGCTCTCTTCACCGCCAAAGGCGATTGTGGCTTCGGCTAAACCGTCGACAAACCACTTAAAGCCCACTGGCACTTCAAGTAACTTTTTGCCGTGGAAAGCACAGATTTTATCGATAAGCGCACTCGATACTAAGGTTTTACCTATGGCTAAGGTATCGCTCCAATCTGGTCTGTGCGTCAGTAAATAATCGATAGCGACCGCAAGATAATGATTCGGATCCATCAAACCCGTACCAGGGCAGACTATGCCGTGACGGTCATAATCGGGATCATTACCAAGGCATAAATCAAAGGATTCTTTATGGGCGAGTAAACCTGCCATCGCATAAGGAGAGGAGCAATCCATGCGGATTTTGCCGTCTTTATCCAGCGGCATAAAGCTAAAGCTTGGATCAACCTTATCATTGACTAACGTGATATCGAGCCCATAACGCGCAGCAATCGGTGCCCAGTAGAAAATACCCGAACCACCGAGTGGATCAACACCGATACGCAGCTTAGCCTTAGCAATCGCCTGCATGTCGATAACATTTTCTAAATCAGCCACATAGGGTGTAATCAAGTCAATGGCTTGCACATAACCCGAAGCCAGCACATCGGAATAGGCTAATTTTTGCACGCCAACTAATGCTTGGCGCAAGTAATCATTGGCTCGCGATTCAATCCAAGCCGTGATATTACCTTCGGCCGGTCCGCCATGGGGTGGATTGTACTTGATGCCACCGTCCTGAGGAGGATTGTGGGAAGGCGTAATGATCAAACCATCGGACAGGGCCGCCCCCGTAATATTGGCTTCACGATTGGCGCAAATCACCCCATGGGACACCACTGGCGTTGGCGTAAATCCATCATTCTGCTGGATGTGCACTGTGACTTTATTTGCCGCCAGCACTTCAATGGCCGATAAATAAGCGGCATAGGATAACGCATGGGTGTCAATCCCAAGGATCAGCGGCCCATCGATATTTGCCGATTGACGGTAGTCCACCACAGCTTGGGTAATCGCCCAAATGTGTTGTTGGTTAAAACTGCCATTGAAGGCGCAGCCTCTGTGCCCAGAAGTGCCAAAGGTGACGCGTTGTTGTACGTCATCCATATTTGGCGTGATGCTGTAATAATGGCTCATCAGTTTTGGAATATTGACCAGATCCGTCTGATTAGCGATTTGTCCTGCCCTTTGATGTATTGCCACCTATGGCTCTCCTGCACTCAATTACAATTAGAAAAAGTAGAAAAATGTCGTACTCACTTGGCTCACCCGCGGATTAAACGCGCTCGGCGATGCCCGCTGCTACTGTCGCATCACAACCAAATTGCACTAAAACTTCCGATAAAATAGTGCGTTTCTTGGCGGTATTGTTGTTACTCGTTACCCAGAAACCACTTGCACCAATTTCTTTTGGGTTAGCCGAAGCACTCGCTTCGAGCAGTTGCTCCTTAGAGCGAGCAAAATACAAACGATCGCGCCCTTGGATCTGCAGAATTTGTGAGAATTGCTCTGGGGCTAATTGATACAAACTTTCGAGCAAAAACAGAAAACGACCTACTGCGCCTTTTTGCTGCGATAACTGATGTTCATCGACTAAGCGACTAAAATCATTCACTGCTGGCATTGTTTGCGCCGCGACGGGCTGAATAGGTTCAGCTTCAAGGCTCGGTTGGCTAATCGCCAAAGGCTGGGGTTGTTCGACCGCATCGACGGACAGGCCGAGTAATCGACGAAGAATGTCAGAGGCGCTCTCACCAATACGTTCTGTTTTGCTGGCAATATGACGATAGAGCTCTTCATCTACTTCGATATATTTCATAACCTTAATTATCCTTTGTTATTCGACAGGCTTAACCGAAAAAAGTGTACCACAGCGATCGGGGCAGATCATTGCGATCTGTTACCAGTGTATCTATCTCTATCAATCTGATAAAGCGCCATTATTCTAAAAGTGCGGGAAATAGCACAGCAAACTAGCAGTTAATCGACAATTGCCGAAAAAGCACACAAGTTACTGGCCGCCCCCACTATAGAAATGGCAACTGACTTGTCAAGCCAACGGCATTAAGGGCACAATTCGCGTCACGCTAAGCTAAAAATCTCCAACAGGAATCTCCATGAACTTTGTTTCCACAGGCCAAGGACCCGCAGTGCTCTTGATCCACGGCTTGTTCGGTAATCTAGATAACCTCAAAGGTCTAGGGCAAGTATTAGAAAATCAGTATCAAGTTATTCGTGTCGATGTGCCCAATCATGGTTTAAGTGAGTATTGGGATCAAATGGACTACCCTCGCCTCGCCACTGCAATGATCAGCTTGCTCGACGAACTGGCTATTGAACGCGCCCATATTGTGGGTCACTCCATGGGGGGTAAAATCGCCATGGCGACGGCGTTAGCCTTTCCAGAGCGCATTATCAGTATGGTGGCAGCCGATATCGCCCCCGTCGCCTATGAGCCAAGACACAACACAGTGTTTGCGGCATTAGAAAGTCTGCCCTTAGAAGGCCATACCGACAGACGCTTTGCCCTAAACCACTTAATTGACAATGGTATTGACGAAGCGACGGCACAATTTTTACTCAAAAATCTACAACGCACTGATACTGGCTTTCGTTGGAAAATGAACTTAAGTGGCCTAAAGGCTTGTTATCCTAATATTATTGGCTGGCAAAATCAGACACTAAATCCAGTACAAAGCTATGCTGGACCAAGTCTGTTTATTCGCGGCGGCGACTCAAATTATGTCACTAGCGAGCACAGAAGCGCTATCATGGCGCAATTCCCCGCGGCACAGGCAAAAACACTTGAAGGATGTGGTCATTGGTTGCATGCGCAAAAACCCGTCATTTTTAACCGGATCGTGTCTGAATTTATTGACAAACATTCAATGTAAATCAGCAGCAAACTCGACCGAAAGCATATGGCAGCCGCCATCTTGTTGTGATATATTCGCGCCTCTTTTGGCCTTAGAACACTCTCAAGGACTAAGAAAGTATGTTATCTCAGTACATGGAACAAATTGAAACCATCGGCCTGAACCTGTTTTTTGCCTCGATATTTTTCTTTATCGGCATGGCCATCCACGATGTGCTTAAACAAGGTAACGTGCCAAAATTTGGTCGATTTATTGTTTGGTTAGTGTTATTTCTCGGCTGCGCCGGGTTTATTGTAAAAGGTATTATCCAGATCACTTGGGAAGGCTCAGGGATCGGTTAACAATAAGAACATGGCAAAAGAAGCGACAGACAGAACCACTATTGACCTTTTTGCCAACGAAAAGCGCCGGGGCCGACCACGTAGCAATCCTTTGTCCCGTAGCCAACAGCTTAAGGTCAACAAACGCAATCAAATCCAGCGCGATAAAGCCAACGGATTAAAGCGAATAGAGTTAAAGGTGTCACAAGATTTGTATGACGCCTTGAATGAGCAGGCATTGGCCAGTAACATCAGCCGTAGCCAGTTAATCGAATTAATTCTTCAGCAACAAGTTGAGTGCTGAACGAGTACCAGCAAGATTAACCTAATAAGTGAACTAGACATTAAAGGATAGACAATGGCAACTGTAGGTCTTTTTTTCGGTAGCGACACAGGTAACACCGAAGCTGTAGCCAAGATGATCCAGAAAAAACTGGGTAAAAAAATGGTTGAGGTGAAAGATATCGCCAAAAGTACCAAAGAACAGATTGCAGAGTATGACTTGCTGCTGTTCGGCATCCCGACCTGGTATTACGGTGAAGCGCAATGTGACTGGGATGATTTCTTCCCTGAATTAGAGCAAATTGATTTTACTGACAAACTTGTCGCTATTTTTGGTTGTGGTGATCAAGAAGACTACGCTGAGTACTTCCTTGATGCCATGGGCATGGTTGGCGATATTGTTCAGGCCCGTGGTGGTATCATCATCGGCCATTGGCCAACTGCAAGCTACAATTTTGAAGCCTCTAAAGGTCAAGTCGATGACGACCACTTTATTGGTTTAGGTATCGATGAAGATCGCCAGCCAGAGCTGACTGAAGAACGTGTTGATGCTTGGGTTAAGCAAATTTACGAAGAAATGTGTTTAGCTGAATTAGAAGATTAATTCTGTTAACCATTTGATTAAAGCGGCTTTAACGCCGCTTTTTTTATGCATATATTTCTGACTAAGAATAACGACATACCACACTCATGAGCAACACACCTCGCTCCAATCATTGGGATATTTTTTGCACCGTCGTTGATAACTATGGCGATATTGGCGTCACTTGGCGTTTAGCCAAACAAATAGCCAATGAGTATCAGATCCCCGTTAATTTGTGGGTCGACGACCTCGCAAGCTTCTCGCATATCTTACCGACACTCGATCCACTAAAAGCCACTCAAACCTTCAATGGTGTGAATATTATTCATTGGAAAGAGCCTTTACCTATAGAGTTTGTCGCAGGAGCAGTGCTCATCGAAGCCTTTGCCTGTGAACTCCCCGAACAGGTAAAAGAGCAGCTGGCTTATTTACATCAGAACGCCCCAAAATCTGTACCTGTTTGGCTGAATTTAGAGTATTTAAGCGCAGAGGATTGGGTTGAAGGCTGCCATGGTTTGCCATCGTTACAAGCCAATGGTTTGAAAAAGTATTTCTACTTTCCCGGTTTTAGCGCCAAAACGGGTGGACTCATTTGCGAGCAAAATTTGTTTGCAGAGCGTGATGCTTGGCAAGCTGATACTGCCAATAAATTGCAGCTTTTTACTGATCTAGGTCTTAAGGACATTCAGGCACAAGACACTGTTATTAGCGTTTTTAGCTATGAGACCGAGGCGCTACCCGCATTATGTGAGTTATGGCAGCAATCGGTAGAAAAAATCCATGCGTTAATCCCCAAGGGGCGTAGCTTAAACAGTCTGACGTATTTACTGCCCTGTGAAATTGCCGCTCTAGTGCCGGGTCAACAGGTAAATCATGGCAATTTAACCCTGCACATTTTACCTATGACTGACCAACAGGGGTTTGATCGCCTGCTCTGGAGCAGTGATTTTAATATCGTGCGCGGTGAAGATTCCTTTTTACGTGCCCAATGGGCCGCAAAACCCTTCATTTGGCACATTTATCCCCAAGAAGATGATTATCACCTCGTAAAATTAGAAGCTTTTCTCAAACTTTACTGCGATAATCTGCCACCTAAAATTGCTTGTTATTGGTCTGAATTGAATCTCGCGTTCAACCAAGCACAGCAATCAGCCGTGAGCCTTCACTGGCAAAACCTTAATCCTGTTAATTTGCCCTTGTTGCATCACCATGCTAAACAATGGCCAATTAATGCATTAAATGCTGCAGATCTCGCTACTCGACTAGTTCAGTTCGTTAAAAACAGCTAAGATACTGCGCGAAAACAGAAAAATCTAAATATAGGAAATAGTGTAATGAAAACTGCTCATGAAATCCGTCCTGGTAACGTGATCATGTTAGATGGCAGCCCATGGGTTGTGCAGAAAACTGAAACAACTCGTTCTGGCCGTAACGCTGCTATCGTTAAGTTAAAGTTGAAAAACTTACTGCTTAACTCTGGTACTGAAACGACTTTCAAAGGTGAAGATAAGTTAGAAGACATCATCCTAGATCGTCTTGACTGCACATATTCTTACTTTGCAGATCCTATGTTTGTATTCATGGATGCAGAATACAACCAATACGACGTAGAAGCTGAAAACCTAGGTGATGCAGCGGCTTATATCGTTGACGGTATGGAAGAAACTTGCCAAGTGACTTTCTATGATGGCAAAGCTATCTCTGTTGAAATGCCAACCACTATCGTACGTGAAGTGATCTACACTGAGCCTTCAGCTCGTGGCGATACTTCAGGTAAAGTGATGAAGCCAGCGACTATCACTGGCGGTGGCACAGTAAGTGTTGCTGACTTCGTGAAAGTAGGCGACAAAATTGAAATCGACACTCGTACTGGTGAATTCAAGAAGCGCGTTTAATCGCCCTTCTCGTTTCCAGACGAAGAAAAGCCAGTGCTTGCACTGGCTTTTTTGTTGCTGTTTTTTTAGTGATGTGTCGAGTCACTCAAGGGAATAGGCGTTATCCAGCAAAATCCCCTCATTAAATAAGCGTTAGCATTGCGGCCCTAAGAAACGTCGCTCCCAAGCCCCTATCTCACTCAAATAACTTTGGAATTCAATTTCCTTCACCGATACAAAGCCAGTGACAAAATCGTCCCCGAGTAAGCGTCGTGCCGAATCACTTTGTCGCATTTGCGTTAACGCAGCTAAAAATGTCTGCGCGAGGTCATGGCTGCTCTCATAAGCGCTCCCAGTTTCTGGTGCACTTGGCGATAATTTTTCTTCCATTCCGGCAAGGCCCGCTGCCAAAGATGCGGCAATCATCAGGTACGGATTAGCATCGGCGCCCGCAATGCGATTCTCTACCCGTCTCGCCACTGGAGCACTTAATGGCACACGTAAGCCAGTGGTGCGATTATCAACGCCCCAACTTAAATTAATCGGTGCTTGACTGCCGGAAATGTAACGTCTAAATGAATTGATATTGGGTGCAAATAACAACATTAAATCAGGTAGATACTTTTGTAATCCGCCGATATAGTGGTGAAAACGGTCAGTGTCGCTACCATCAGCATGGCTGAAAATATTATTACCTTTATCATCGACGACACTTTGATGTAAATGCATAGAACTGCCGGGTTGACCCGCTATGGGTTTCGCCATAAAAATTGCATTCAAGCCATGTTTAATGGCGATTTCTTTCGCCGCGTATTTAAACATAAAGGCTTGATCCGCTAAGGCCAGCGGATCGCCATGCACTAAGTTAATTTCATATTGCGATAGCCCCATTTCATGGATCCAAGTATCACCTTTAATCCCAATCGCATCGATAGCGGCATTAAACTCATCCCAAAATGGTGCGAGTTCATTTAGCATATTCATGCTAAACGCGGATTGACCATTTTCAGCTCGGCCACTTTTTGAAATGGGCGCCTGATACGGAACACTCGGATCGGTATTCGCCTCCGTAAGATAAAACTCAATTTCAGGGGCCACCACGGGTGTTAACCCAAGGGCTTGGTAACGGGCCAACACATTTTTTAACATAGAGCGCGGCGCAAATGGACATAAATTGCCATCCAGTAATACGCAGTCATGGATGGCAAATGCGCGCGGCACAGTGCTCCATGGGATCATCTTGAGGGTGCTGTAATCGGGGACGAGTAAAAGATCAGGATCAGCATCAGGGAAAACAGGATCGTAGGAATACTCACCGGTAATCGCCTGCATCGAAATCGCTTGGGCAATACGTAATTCAGCACCCTGAGCAAAACTTCGGGCAGGCATAAGCTTTCCCCTTGGATAGCCTGAAATATCAGGGAATAAACACTCGACATCACGTATTGTGCCGTGCTCGAAAAACGCAGTAAGAAGAGTTGAGTCCATTTGATTCGTTTGCCACTAATGTTGAAAATAATGCCCTGAAGGATGCAAAGTATAATCAGGCTTTGATTTGAAAAGCTACATGGCAACGATGAAATGTGTAAAATATAAATGACAATTTCGTAAGATATAATTTGACATCAGTTGAAAATCTTCATTTAGCAGTGTAATCGTGTTTATTCTAGTTCAAGCCTCATCACTCTTTACTCACCCTTTACTCACTCTAGCCGCCTAACCCCATTACGGCAGACATAAAAAAACCAGCCGTAGCTGGTTTCTTATATTAATCGTGACAGAAGTTATGCAATCACAATAAAGCCGATAAATGCTATTACTGCTGCGATAAGTGCATAAGGTAACTGAGTCACAGCATGGCTCACTAAGTTACAACCTGAGCCTTGGGCGGCCAATACGGTTGAATCTGAGTAGAAGCACGCTTGGCTACCAAATGATGATGCAGACAATAAGGCCCCAATGACTAATGGGATGTCCGCCCCAACCGCTTGCGCTAATGGCATCACGATAGGAATTGTCACGGCAAATATACCCCAGCTCGAACCTGTGGCAAACGCGAGTATAGCCATAGATAAAAACACTACCGCAGGCAGCAATTTAGGTGTCATAAATGGGCTTAATGACTCAATGACATACTGCGGCAGTAACAACTGATCGCACACATCCTTAAACACAAACGCCGCAATCACAGTGCTAATGGCCGGTAGCATGCTTTTAAAGCCATCGATCATTTGGTCCATCATCTCTGAAAATGGCATCAAACGCTGCACTGCATAATAAGGAATCGTGATAACTAAGGTCGCCAGCAAGCCTTTCCACACGTCGATATCAAAGTACACGGTAAAGGCAACTAACAAACCAATAGGCACTAAAAAGTTATGCAGTTTGCCCTGATTATCGGCGTGCTTAAATTCCTCTTCTATGGCTTTAACCGCATATTCATCCGAAGTTTGCACTTGGTCGAAATCCACTTGCGCTTCCGCGGGTTCACCTTGGGCAGCGCGCAGCTGCGCAGTCTTCATTGGACCAATGGCGGGCACAATACCTAATGCGACAAGTAGCACCATAGCCACAGCTAACCAAGCATAAAGCATGTAAGGAATGGCTTGCATATAAACTGCAATGCCTTGACCTTCGGCTGCCACACCGTTATCCACCAGTAATCCACCAAAAAATACCGCCCAAGTCGATAATGGCACTAACACGCACACGGGCGCGGCGGTGGAGTCCACGACATAGGCGAGCATTTCACGGGACACTTTAAATTTATCCGTTACACGCTTCATGGTTTCACCCACGGTCAACGCATTGAGATAGTCATCGATAAAAATCACGATCCCAAGGATAAAAGTCATTAATAGGGAAGATTTAGGTCCTTTCGCCAATTTAAGTGCATTGCGGCCAAACGCTAATGCGCCGCCAGTTCGAACTAAAAGTGCGATGAGCGCGCCAAAACCACCACACACCAGAATCAACCAACCTATGGTTTCATCGGCCATAACCTTCAATGACACACTAGCAAAATTGTTTAAGACTTGACTGGGATCGAGTAACAGGAAACCGGTTACCGCACCTATGATCAAAGATAAAATAGGACGGCGTAACCAAATAGCTAACACCAATACCACCAAAGGTGGAATGAGACTTAACGCTGTCGGTTCAGACATGCACTTAGGTCCTCTAAATAAATCGCCTAAAAGGCAAATGGTTTTAGAATAACGTCTGAAATCAACACGATTTAGAACGTCAACACAGCTGCTTCATGATGACTAACCCTGAAGATAAAACCCGCGAATTGCTTGCTATCTAAGGTGCCTTGCCAAAAACATCGCGCAGAAAATAAAGCGCATCGAATATTGAGTCAACTATAAATTTAACTTGATAGAAAATAAATTTAATTCCCGTGAGACAATTTTACATAACCGTATAATCTAAAAGACTTTTAACGCCATTGTAACTTAAACATTTATGATCTTCTTAGCTTAATAAGCATTCAATAAATATGCCTAATTATCACAAGATAAAATGCCGCTTGCATAAGTTTACCTTATCAAAAATCTGTGATTAAAAATCAACCATTAAGTATCAGCTAAAATACATTTTCTTCTGTCACGATTAATATGGCTAATATAGAGAAATCAAATATGAGTCAGCTAATGAAAACGCATTTTCATCTTTCGAAATGAAAAAACATAAACAAGATTCCCCTACCAACCCAATAGATAAACAATCTTAAAATCATGCCAATATCAGAACATAAAACTTGTTCAGATTTCTTTAATCGACTGTTAAAGCATATTTAACTGAGGGATATTTATAAAAAAAGCGCAATTCTGTGCTTATACCCCCTTTCATCTGCAATGAAATTTCGTTATGGTGCGCTAACTTAAGCCAAAACTTTATGCATGTTCCGAGGTGTAAATGCGCCCTATCATCAAATCCAACAAGCTGGATACCGTTTGCTATGACATCCGCGGCCCAGTGCACAAGGAAGCCAGACGTTTAGAAGACGAGGGGCATCGAATCCTCAAACTCAACATTGGTAATCCGGCCCCCTTCGGTTTCGAAGCGCCTGAAGAAATTGTGCGCGATGTGATCCTCAATTTACCCAGTGCCCAAGGCTACTGTGAGTCAAAAGGATTATTCTCTGCCCGTAAGGCCATAGTGCAGCATTATCAAGCCCAAGGGATTTTTGGTGTCGATATTGAAGATATCTATATAGGTAACGGCGTTTCAGAACTCATTATGATGGCAATGCAAGGCTTGCTAAATACCGATGATGAGATCTTAATCCCCTCACCAGACTATCCCCTGTGGACAGCAGCGGCGAATCTCGCGGGCGGCAAGGCTGTGCATTATCGCTGCGATGAAGAAGCGGACTGGTTCCCCGATCTCAACGACATTAAAAGTAAAATTTCATCACGTACCCGCGGCATAGTGCTGATTAACCCGAACAACCCAACCGGAGCGGTATACAGCAGAGAATTACTGCTGCAAGTGGTTGAACTGTGTCGTCAACATGATCTGATCCTTTTTGCCGATGAAATTTACGATAAAATTTTATACGATGAAGCCAAGCATATTCCTGCTGCGGGTCTATCAGATGATATTTTAACTGTTACTTTTAACGGTTTATCAAAGGCTTATCGTGCAGCAGGATTTCGTGTTGGTTGGATGATGTTATCTGGCAATCTTAAAGCTGCTAAAAGTTACATCGAAGGCTTAGAAATGCTGTCCTCGATGCGCCTCTGTGCAAACGTGCCCAATCAACATGCGATTCAAACCGCGCTCGGCGGTTATCAGAGTATTAACGAGCTTATTTTGCCTAATGGCCGCCTCACAGTCCAAAGGGATGCCTGTTACGAATTGCTTAACCAAATTCCAGGTGTGAGCGTTAAAAAACCCAAGGGCGCACTCTATGCCTTCCCTAAACTGGATATGAAGAAATTCAATCTGCGGGATGATGAGCGTTTAGTGCTGGATTTGCTCAGAGAAAAGAAAATTCTGTTAGTGCACGGCACGGCCTTTAACTGGCCTGAGCCTGACCATTTACGAGTGGTTTTCTTGCCCTATAAAGAAGATCTGAAGAAAGCATTTACCGAGTTTGGTGCCTTCCTCGAAAACTATCGGCAGTAAGTTTATCCTCAGTTAACAGTTTGAGTCATAAAGCGATCCTAGTGGTCGCTTTATTTTTAGCTATTTCTTTAAATCCTCTACGCTCATGCTCACGTGTCATCCAAGGCTGTGATAATCTAAGACTTCACTAGCGTCAATACTGCCTATTCACTCGTATCATGTCTTCCATTGCAGCTTGTCGCCTACCGATTTCACTCTTTAGCAGGAAAACTATGAGTCACTTATTTGCGCATTTAGCTCGCATGAAACTTATCCAACGCTGGCCTTTGATGTACAACGTTCGCACTGAAAATGTTCAAGAACACTCGCTGCAAGTTGCCATGGTGGCCCATGCACTGGTGATCATCAGTAATAAGAAATTCGGCACGACGCTCGATCCCCATCAAGCCACGAGTTTGGCGATTTTTCACGATGCCAGTGAAATTCTCACGGGTGACTTACCGACGCCGGTGAAATACTTCAATAAAGAAATTGAAGCCGAGTATAAAAAGATTGAGGCGATTGCCGAGCAGCGCATGTTAGATATGGTACCTGAGGAATTTAAAGAGGATTATCGCAGTCTGTTCATCAGCGATTACGCCGATCCCGTTTACAAGACCATAGTGAAATCGGCTGATACTCTGTGTGCCTATCTTAAATGCCTTGAGGAAAACCGCGCTGGCAACAGTGAATTCAATACCGCCCGTAAGCGTCTCGAAGACATGCTGTCGACGAATCCTGATCCCTCAGTACAGTATTTTATGAGCTGCTTTGTACCCAGTTTCACTTTGAATTTAGACGAAATTAACAAGATGCTTTGATTTTCCACTCTCGCTAGGAATGCATATGACTTCAAGTGTTTGGCAAGAACGCCGTCATGGTGAAGATAAACAACGGCGCTTTGATCACCGCAGCCCTTACCAAAGAGACAGGGCGCGTATTCTCCACTCGGCCGCCTTTCGCCGCCTCCAGGCCAAGACCCAAGTGCTCGGTGTTGGCATGAATGACTTCTATCGCACCCGATTAACCCACTCACTCGAAGTCTCGCAAATTGGCACTGGCATAGCCGCGCAGCTCAGACGCAAATATCCACAACATAAGCAGTTGCTTTGCTCTATGAGCTTATTAGAGTCCTTATGTTTAGCCCACGATATTGGTCATCCTCCCTTCGGCCATGGCGGTGAAGTCGCATTAAATTACATGATGCGCGACCACGGCGGCTTTGAAGGCAATGGCCAAACTTTTCGTATTTTATCGAAACTTGAGCCCTATACCTTAGATTTCGGGATGAACTTATGCCGCCGAACTATGCTCGGCATTTTAAAATACCCCGCGCCGCACTCGAAGCTGTTTGTCGCGGGTGAACATAGTGAAATCACCAACCATAGACAGCTCAAGCCGTCACAATGGCCGCCGGTTAAGGGCATTTTCGACGATGATAACGACATCTTCGCTTGGGTGCTTGAGCCTTTGTCTGAGGCAGATAGCCGTCGTTTTACATCAACGCAGCAAGGTTCACACCCCGCCCTGCACCACTATCCGCATTTGCGAACCCAGTTTAAATCCTTCGATTGCTCAATTATGGAACTGGCAGATGACATCGCCTATGCGGTGCACGATCTCGAAGATGCGATTGTGATGGGCATAGTCACAGCGTCCCAATGGCATCAAGATGTGGCGCCGACACTGACGAACAGCAGTGATGCGTGGATAAAACAAGAGCTGGCAGATATTGGCAACAAGCTATTTTCCCATGAGCATCACCTGCGTAAAGATGCCATAGGCACACTCGTTAATGGCTTTGTCACCGCTATTGTTATCTCAGAAGATGACGTGTTCGAAGAGCCATTATTGCGCTTTAATGCAACATTAGAGCCCGAATTTGCCATTGCGCTCAATGTGCTCAAGCAACTGGTTTATAAATACGTGATCCGTAAACCTGAGATCCAAATGCTCGAATATAAAGGCCAGCAAATTGTGATGGGATTATTTGAAGCCTTCGCTTCCGATCCAGAGCGTTTACTACCACTGAACACCCAAGAGCGCTGGCGCGAAAGTGAGCAACAAGGCTTAAACAGTCACAGAGTGTTGGCGGACTATATTTCAGGAATGACTGATGAGTTTGCAGGCAGACTATATCAGCAGTTGTTTAGCCCAAAAGCCGGCTCAAATGTAGAACTGAGCAAGGAAATGTAGGCAAGCAGGCATTGCGCGGCCCGACTTGCTATAAAGCCAGACTGTTTGTAAATGCTCGTGTTACTGTAAAAACCAGACTTTCTACAGAGTCAGCTATCGCAGCCGTTCTCTATCAAAATGCGAAAGATAAAAGACAAAAAACCACCTCGCGGTGGTTTTTTATTTTGTCACTATTTCAATCTCGATTTATAAAGCGCCGATGGCATCTTTACAAAGTTGAGTAATACGATCCCAATCGCCGTGTTCCATTGCATCCGTTGGCGCAATCCAACTACCACCAATACAATCGACGTTTTTCAGCGCTAAATAATCTTTATAGCTACTAGGCGTAATGCCACCTGTTGGGCAGAAGCGAATATCCGCTAGCGGACCCGAGAAGGCTTTCAGCGCATCAACACCACCCGAAGCTTCGGCTGGGAAGAATTTAAAGTGGGTGTAACCGAGCGCCATCCCCGTCATCACTTCTGAAATGCTCGCAACCCCTGGAATTAAAGGGATTGGACCATGCATACCCGCTTTAAGTAGTTCAACCGTTGCACCTGGGGTAATAATAAACTGCGCGCCAGCGGCAATCGCAAGATCAAGCTGAGCTTCGTTTAGGATAGTCCCTGCACCCACTAAGGCCTCAGGCACTTCTTTGGCGATTTTAGTGATAGCTTCGAGTGCACAAGGCGTACGCAAAGTCACTTCTAACACGCTAATGCCACCGGCAACCAGTGCTCGCGCTAATGGCACCGCATGTTCAATCTTGTTAATCACCATAACAGGAACAATAGGGCTGCGTTTAAAAATATCTTGTGGCTGTAGTGACCAGTTATTCTCAAGCATTGCGTTATTCTTCCTTTGTATTAATAAAGTTCATCGATGGCATTAGTACAACGCGCACCAGTTTCTGGACTACTTAGATTTGAACGTAGCGCACTAAATAACTCGCGGCCCATACCATAACGTGAGCGATGTAAATCCACTATTCCCGCGGCTCTGGTGGCAAGTTCAGCTTCAGATACAAGCAGGCTCAGTTCGCCTGTTAACGCATCGACACGGATCAAGTCGCCATCTTGGACTTTAGCAATTAAACCGCCATCTAAGGCTTCTGGCGTCAAGTGAATGGCCGCAGGGACTTTACCCGACGCGCCAGACATACGACCGTCGGTCAGCAGCGCGACTTTAAAGCCTTTGTCCTGAAGCGTTCCCAATAATGGGGTTAACTTGTGCAGTTCTGGCATACCGTTGGCTTTCGGGCCTTGACCTTTAACCACCACAACACAATCTCTATCCAAAGCACCGGCTTGGAACAAGGCATCGAGTTTATTTTGATCGTCAATCACCACTGCGGGCGCTTCAACGACACGATGTTGTTCTTGTACTGCTGACACTTTGATCACAGCGCGGCCTAAGTTACCTTTGAGTAATTTTAAGCCACCGTTGCCTTGGAAAGGTGATGCGACTGACGTTAACACTTCAGTATCTAAGCTGGTTGTTGGACCATCCACCCAGCGCAGTTCACCGTCAAGCAACCTTGGCTCTTGGGTATAACGGCGTAAACCAAAGCCCGCAACGGTATTCACATCTTCATGCAATAGACCCGCATCGAGCAATTCTTTGATTAAGTACGCCATGCCACCGGCTGCATGGAAATGATTAATATCGGCATGACCGTTTGGATACACGCGCGCCACTAATGGTACAGCATCGGATAATTCAGAAAAATCATCCCAGTTCACAATAATACCGGCAGCACGAGCCGCGGCGACAATGTGCATCGTCAAGTTAGTAGAACCGCCAGTAGCCAAAAGTGCCACAATGCCGTTAACCACAGATTTTTCGCTGACCACTTCACCGATTGGGGTATATTGGGTGCCCATTTCAGTTAAACGGCACACTTGCTTAGCCGCCATCTTATTTAACGCTTCGCGCAGTGGATCGTCAGGATTCACAAAAGATGAGCCAGGTAACTGCAGACCCATCACTTCAAGCATCAACTGATTCGAGTTTGCCGTGCCGTAGAAAGTACAGGTTCCCGCACTGTGGTAAGACTGGGCTTCAGCTTCTAATAGCTGAGCACGGTCTACTTTACCTTGGGCAAATTGTTGACGAATACGGGCTTTTTCTTTGTTCGGGATACCTGATTTCATCGGCCCTGCTGGCACGAATAACATAGGTAAGTGACCAAAGCTTAAGGCACCTATGAGTAAGCCTGGAACGATTTTATCGCAAATGCCGAGCAGTAAAGCGCCATCAAACATGTTGTGAGACAAACCCACAGCCGTTGCCATCGCAATCACTTCACGACTCAGTAAGCTCAATTCCATACCGGGTTGACCTTGAGTCACACCGTCACACATGGCCGGAACACCGCCTGCCACTTGTGCAACACTGCCGACTTCCTGACAGGCTTTTTTCAGCAATTCAGGATAGCTTTCATAGGGTTGGTGCGCAGATAACATATCGTTAAATGCCGTCACTATGCCGATGTTCGCCTTATTCAATTGACGCAATGCATTTTTGTCGTCTGGATTACAGGCGGCAAAACCATGGGCTAAGTTGCCACAGCTCAATGAGCTACGGTGTACACCATGGTTACGGGCATCATTCAATGCGGCGAGATAACCTTCACGTGACGCTTTGCTACGGGCAATAATTCTGTCGGTAACAGCTTGAACTACTGAGTGTATTTCTACTGAGTGCATAGTGACTCCTTAAGCGCTCCAGAACACATCAACGGGCGTTTTACGCTGCGCTAATACGGCTCTGATAGGCATAGCATGGACATCATCACTTTCTAACGCTTGACGATATACGGATAATTTCTGTTCCCCGACCAAGTGCAGATAAATTTGTCTGCTGTTCAGAATCGCACTCTTAGAGAGCGTAATTCTACCATGGGGCGCTGTGGTGGGGTTCGTCGCCACACACAAGGCTTGGGTTGTGAGCGCATTTTCAAGCTCAGCACTGCAGGGAAACCAAGAGCAGGTATGACCATCGTTACCCATGCCTAACACCACCACATCAAAAGGACGTGGGAAGTTAGACAAGGACTCGGCGGCCATATCGGCGCCCGCTTCTGCGGTCGAAAACATGTTTTTTAAACCGCGGAATTTGGCATTCGCCGCACGGTTTTGTAATAAATGTTCACGCACGAGACGCTCATTAGATGCATCGGCGTCGGCTTCAACCCAGCGCTCATCGGCAAGCGTGATATAAACATCACTCCAATCGATGGATTTCATGCTCAATAGTTGAAATAACTTAAGCGGCGTCGAACCACCGGAAACCACTAAGCTCGCTTTTCCGCGGGCATCGACGGCTTCCTGCAACTGGCTCGCAATTCTATTCGCAAGCTGTTGTTCTAACGCACTTGGCGTATCGAAAGATTTGAATACGGTTTCTTTAATCATCAAAGTCTCCTACTCGTCCCACGAACGGCCATCTTTGGTGATCAAAGCAACTGACGCAACTGGACCCCAAGTACCCGCAGGATAAGGTTTTGGTTTTTCGTTGCTTTGTTCCCACGATTGGATAATGCCATCCACCCAGGTCCATGCCTGTTCGACTTCGTCACGGCGCACGAACAGCGCTTGATTACCGAGCATAGCTTCGAGTAATAGACGCTCATAGGCATCGGCGATACGTTCATTTTTAAAGGTATCGGAGAAGCTCAAATCGAGTTTAGTGGTTTGTAGACGTTGTTTTTGCTCCAAACCTGGCACTTTGTTCATCATCTGGATTTCAACCCCTTCATGGGGCTGCAGACGGATCGTCAGCTTGTTCGGTGGCAGATTACGGTAGCTTGAGCGATATAAGTTATGCGGTGGGTTTTTGAAATACACCACAATTTCAGAGCTCTTAAACGGCATACGTTTACCGCTACGTAAATAGAAAGGCACGCCCGCCCAACGCCAGTTGTCGATATCCACACGAATAGCCACAAAGGTTTCTGTGTGTGATTGAAGGTTGGCGCCTTCTTCTTCTAAATAACCCGGGACTGGGCTGCCCTTTAAGAAGCCTGCGCTGTACTGACCGCGTACGGTATTTTCATACACATTGTCAGAATTAATCGGACGCAGTGATTTCAGCACTTTAACTTTTTCATCACGGATGCTGTCAGCGTCCAAGTTAACAGGTGGGTCCATGGCAACGAGCGTTAACACTTGCAGCAAATGGTTTTGGATCATATCGCGCATCTGACCCGCTTTGTCGAAGTAACCCCAACGGCCTTCGATGCCCACTTCTTCTGCGACTGTGATCTGGACGTGGTCAATCGTACGGTTGTCCCACTTAGAGGCAAATAAAGAGTTAGCAAAACGCAGTGCAATCAAGTTCTGTACGGTTTCTTTACCTAAGTAATGGTCGATACGGTAAACCTGACGTTCTTTGAAGTAAGCGGAAACTTGGTCATTGATAACACGAGAAGAGTCTAAATCTGAGCCGATGGGCTTTTCGAGCACCACGCGTGAATCTGGGTGGATAAGATCTTGTTCATGCAAACAACGGCATATATCGCCGAATATTGCAGGTGGCGTAGCAAAGTAACTGACCATAACGCGCTCTTCTGGTTTGAGCAGATCATGGAAGGCACTGTAGCCCGCTGAATCGGTAAAGTTAGTGCCTATATAGTGGCAGCGGGACAGGAAACGTTGGAGAGTCTCTTCGCACAAAGGCTCTTTCACGAAGGTGTTTAATGCAAGCGTGACTAATTCGATAAACTCATCTTGAGTAAACTCGTCTTTCGCGACACCGATCACTTTCGTATCTTTATCGAGAAGTTCAGCTTTATCTAGCTGGTATAAAGAAGGTAACAACTTGCGTCGTGCCAAATCGCCTTTAGTACCAAAGAGTACGAAGTCACAAGCTTTGGCGCCTGATGTTGTTTTGCCCATTGCGTTACGATCTCCTTTGTATGTCGTGTCCCTTCATGTCGATGAAGAAATCCACACTTTTGTTGTAATATAACAACAGAATTTGTTAAATGCATCTATTTTTATAAATATTAACATTCTTGCTAACTAGTCACTTGCTGCATAAATCTGATATGCTTTTTGTGCTTAAATTACTGAAGGTAGTAAAGTCTTATTTCAAAATTGTACTGAAAAGTTACTACATAGAGTCTATTAGTGGGCCGCCAGTCTTGATCTGCTCCCACGAAATAAAAATAAATAAAATTACATTCTCAATTTAGCGGACATACGCGTATGAATACCCTAGAAAAGGTTCAAAAAAGCCTCACCCATTTTAGTAAATCAGAACGCAAAGTTGCAGAGGTGATCTTAGCATCACCACAGACAGCTATACATTCTAGCATTGCCACACTGGCTAAGATGGCAGATGTCAGTGAACCTACTGTGAATCGTTTCTGCCGCCGCTTAGATACTAAAGGTTTCCCTGATTTTAAGTTACATCTAGCACAAAGTCTTGCGAACGGTACACCTTATGTGAGCCGCCACGTTGAAGAAGATGATTCGACTGAGTCTTACACGACAAAAATATTCGAATCTTCAATGGCTTCGCTCGATACCGCACGTCAAAGCCTAGACATTTCAGCCATTAATAAAGCCGTTGATATTCTCACTCAAGCTAAGACTATTTCCTTTTTTGGCCTAGGCGCATCCGCTTCAGTTGCCCATGACGCGCAAAATAAATTCTTCCGCTTTAATGTCCCTGTCATCTGTTTTGACGATGTTCTAATGCAACGCATGAGCTGTATTAACAGTAATGAGGGCGATGTGGTGGTATTGATTTCCCACACTGGCCGCACTAAGTCATTGATTGAAATAGCGCGTTTAGCGAGAGAAAATGGTGCAGCTGTGATTGGTATTACTGCCCGCAACTCGCCTTTGTCAATGGAATGTACACTGCCCGTGACAATGGAAGTGCCAGAAGATACTGACATGTATTTACCTATGGCCTCGCGTTTAGCCCAATTAGTCACTATAGATGTATTGGCAACGGGTTTTACCTTACGTAGAGGCCCACGTTTCCGCGATAATTTGAAACGAGTGAAAGAAGTGTTAAAAGAGTCTCGCATCAATAAAGATCCGATACTGTAACTCACTTCCTTTTCTAAAAATGGCTAGCGTTGATCCTTAACCTAGCCATTTATCGTGCAAATATCAGCGATACCTCACAATTTTCATACATAACTTTAGATCAATTTGATTGTAACTTTACTACAAAATTTGGAATTGCATGGTAATATAGTCCCAAGATTTTTTTTAACTTTAACGGAGTATCCTTATGTTCCGCAGAACCAAAATCGTCACCACTCTAGGTCCCGCTACCGATCGTGATGATAACCTACGCCGCATCATCGCGGCAGGTGCAAACGTTGTACGTCTTAATTTCTCCCACGGTTCCCCCGAAGATCATCTAAAACGAGCAACTCAAGCGCGCGAAATCGCTAAAGAGTTAGGCGTTCATGTGGCCATTCTTGGTGACTTACAAGGCCCTAAAATCCGCGTTTCTACTTTCAAAGACAATAAGAAAGTACAACTCGTATTAGGTCAAGCCTATGTACTTGATGCCGAGTTAGCCAAAGGTGAAGGCGACGAGACCAAAGTGGGTATCGATTACAAGCAATTGCCAGACGATGTGACTGTTGGCGATATCCTGATGTTAGATGATGGCCGTGTTCAATTACGCGTTGAGCGTGTTGAAGGCCGTAAAGTGCATACCACAGTGACTGTGGCAGGCCCTTTATCTAACAACAAAGGTATTAACAAACAAGGCGGCGGACTTTCTGCTGCTGCGCTGACCGAAAAAGACAAGGCTGACATTCTCACTGCAGCAATGATCCAAGTGGATTATTTAGCCGTGTCTTTCCCGCGCAGTGGTGCTGACTTGGACTATGCACGCGATCTTGCCCGTCAAGCCGGTTGTAATGCGTTGATCGTTGCTAAAGTTGAACGTGCTGAAGCGGTTGCGACCGATGCCGCTATGGATGATGTTATCTTAGCGTCTGACGTTGTTATGGTTGCCCGTGGTGACTTAGGTGTTGAAATTGGTGATGCTGCACTCGTTGCAGTACAAAAGAAGTTAATCGCCCGTTCACGCCAACTGAATAAAGTCGTCATCACTGCCACCCAGATGATGGAATCGATGATTTCAAGCCCAATGCCAACCCGCGCCGAAGTGATGGACGTGGCGAACGCTGTGCTTGATGGTACCGATGCTGTGATGTTATCTGCTGAAACTGCTGCCGGTGACTTCCCAGAAGAAACCGTTAAGGCAATGGCAAACGTGTGTGTTGGCGCTGAATCTCACCCAAGTGTGATTGTGTCTAAGCATAGATTAGATGTGCGTTTCACTTCAGTTGAAGAGACCATTGCGCTATCAACTATGTATGCAGCAAACCACCTAGAAGGCGTTAAGGCGATTATCGCTCTGACTGAATCGGGTGCAACACCACAGTTAATGTCTCGTATCAGTTCTTCACTGCCAATCTTAGGTTTATCACGTCACGCAACAACCTTAGCCAAAATGGCCTTGTACCGCGGCGTGTTGCCAATCTACTTCGATTCAACGATCCACCCAGCCGATGAGCTAGCGCAAAAAGCGTTAGAAGCATTAACAGCGGCTGGTTATTTGAATAGCGGTGATATGGTATTAATGACCAAAGGCGATGCAATGGAAACCATCGGCGGCACTAACACCTGTAAAGTGTTGATCGTAGCTTAAGTTGCTTAAGAGCTTCTTCTAACAACTCAAGCTCGTTAGAAAAAAGCCAATAAAAAACCACCTCATGAAGGTGGTTTTTTTATATTGACTGTTTTCTGTAAGTGCTTATTTCTGTTGATGAAGATTTGTTGGTCTCTCATTTCAGAGGGAAATCCAAACGGCCTAAGCGGCTTAGCTATCGAACTTAACACCGCTTAGACCAAACTGCACTAACATTAAACGCTAACATCAAACACTAACAATCACTATAACGCTTCAAAATCATTCACATTAATTGCCGCTAAGCGCAGCTTATCAGCATGCTGTAACTTTTGTTCTTCGTCGGCAGTGATAACGCCAGTCTCGAGTGCTTTTGCAAACAAGACTAGATTCGGCACTTTTGCTGGCAACTCACCGGCACGCTGCGCTTTCTTCAGTTTTTTATAGATATCTTTACAGGCATATTGCGCGATAAATGCTTGCTCTACTTCAGCAATACCGCCCTTATCCCCTTCAAATTCAGGACATAAGAAAGTAATACGTTCACGAGCAGGGCCAGGCTTCAACATACCGCTAACTAAATCGGTCGCCATTTTGTCGCTCGGTGCAGTGAAGTGATTACCCAGTGGAAAAATTAAGCCGCGCAGTAACCAGGCCACAGGACGGCTCGGGAAGTTACGAATCGTGTCTTCCAACGCTTTAGCCGCCAAGTGCAAACGATTGGCCATTACATAACGTACCGCAGGCAAATCGTCCTGTTGACGGCCATTATCTTCAAATAACTTCAAGGTCGCTGAGCCTAAATACAACTGGCTGAGCACATCACCCATACGTGCAGACAGCATTTCTTTGCGTTTTAAATCGCCGCCCATGATCAGCATTGATAAATCTGTCATTAAGGCTAATGCAGACGAAATACGCGACATATCTTTATAGTACTGCTTAGTTTCACCGCTCACTGGCGCACTGCCAAAACGGCTACCGCTTAACGCGCTAAACAAAGCACTGAAAGCATTACGCGTGGCATAACCCATATGACCCATTAATAACGCATCAAAACGCTCTAAGGCTTCATGTTGGTTTTCCATCGCTGCGGCTTCCATTTCGGCAAGTACGTAAGGATGGCAGCGAGTCGCACCTTGACCAAAAATCATCAACGAGCGGGTTAGAATATTCGCGCCTTCCACAGTGATCGAAATTGGATTCGACATATAAGGGTGGCCTAAATAGTTTTTAGGTCCTAATTGAATGCCCTTACCCGATTGAATATCCATGGCATCGTTCATCACTGAACGGCCTAATTCAGTCATGTGGTACTTAGCTATCGCGGTCACGACCGAAGGTTTGACTTTAAGATCGATACCCGTGGTTGTTAAACGGCGTGCGGCTTCTAACTGATAAGTGTTGGCAATAATACGCGCCAGCGCTTCTTGCACTCCTTCAAACTGACCAATTGCCATACCAAACTGGTGACGCACATAGCTGTAAGCCGTTGTCGTCTTAGTCGCCATGTGACCAGAAGCCGTTGCCAATGCTGGCAATGAAATACCGCGGCCCGCTGACAAACACTCAACCAGCATACGCCAGCCTTTACCTGCAAACTCAGGGCCACCGATAATCCAATCGAGCGGGATAAACACTTCTTTACCTTGAGTAGTACCGTTCATAAACGCCATACCCAGCGGATTATGACGACGACCAATCACCACACCAGGATGATCCGTTGGGATCAACGCACAGGTAATGCCTAAGTTTTTCTTATCGCCAAGCAGACCTTCAGGATCGCGCATTTGGAACGCTAACCCCAGAACTGTTGCTACAGGCGCCAGCGTGATATAACGCTTATCCCATGTTAGTTTAAGCCCAAGCATTTCTTCGCCGTTGAAAGTATCACGACACACAATACCGACATCGGGGATAGCGCCGGCATCACTGCCCGCTTCTGGACCAGTTAACGCAAAACAAGGAATTTCATCGCCTTTAGCCAAAGCAGGTAACCAACGTTCTTTCTGCTCGCTCGTACCATAGTGGGTCAGCAACTCACCAGGACCTAAAGAGTTCGGCACCATCACAGTCACAGCGGCGCTTACGCTACGGCTGGCTAATTTGCTGACAATGGTCGAGTTTGCATAGGCAGAGAAAGCTTTACCACCAAATTTCTTCGGAATGATCAGTGCGAAGAAACCTTCTTTCTTAAAGTATTCCCACAGCTCCGGCGGTAAATCCTTGCGGTTATGCACTATGTCGAAATCATCGATCATCGTCAGTGCTGTCATTACTTGATTATCAATAAAGTCTTTTTCTTCAGCTGTCAGCGTCGGCTTACCGTAGCTGTGCAAGGTATTCCAGTTAGGATTTCCGCGAAATAACTCCCCTTCCCACCAGACATCACCGGCTTCCATCGCTTCGCGCTCGGTATCTGAAAGTGGCGGCAAGACCTTCTTGAAAAAACTAAAAACTGGGCGGGTAATAAACTGCATCCGGATATTTTTCACCGCAAACAACACGACAATGGCTATCAGGGCAAGAATTATAATCGTCAACATTATCAAGACCTTTTAATTAAGAAGAAACGGGGACTGATACACCAGCCGCCATGTAGGGGATCACTTTACGGATCACGGCTTCGATGTCGTTATGCTCACCAAACTCAGCAGCAGCAATGTCATTTAGGGCATCAGCGGACGCCATAGTGAACACGATAGTGCCTAAGGTAAAGTGTAAGCGCCAAAACATTTCAGCGGGTGGAATATGTGGTGCACTGGCCGAAACGGCTTTAACAAAAGCATCGAGATGCTGGCCGTAATGGGTAGTAATAAACCAACGTAAATGCCCTTGGCTTTCGATATAGCCACGGCCTAAAAGCTGCAGGAAGATCGTGGTGCCTTCGGTACGTAGCGCGTTTAAATCCAATAAAGGATCGACCAAAGAAGACAGGATCTCTTCGAGTGTAGCTTGTGCTGGAGCGGCATTTAAACGGTGAATTTGGCTTGAAGCAGCAGGCATAAATACGTCTAAATAGCGGGCTAACACTGCACGGATCAGCTCTTTTTTAGAACCAAAGTGATAATTGACCGATGCTAAATTCACCTCAGCTTTGCTGGTAATGAGTCGCAAGGAAGTCTCAGAAAAGCCCCGTTCGGCGAACAGTTTTTCTGCGGCATCAAGTATTCTAGTTTTTGTATCGGATCGACTTGCCATTCCGTGACCTTGAATTAATTTAAAACACTCGTTTAAATTAAACATTGGCACCACGGATGTCAAACTAAAATTGGACAAATTCATCGCTTTCTAGTCTGTGATACAAGCGGTATGTCGTACATGTCCGAATAAGTGTTAAAAACAAGTCAATTAACCCTTGTGCAATAACCCTGTGGTTTAGGTAAACTGTGTAACACAAAAACAACAAGGACAACTAGACATGGTTATTTCATTGAATCGTCGCAGTAAAATCGCCCTCACAGTGGCACTCGCGCTAGGATTAACGGCCTGTAATGATGCACAAAGTAAAACAGACAAGACAGACAAAACAGCTACAGCAGAAGCAGCTGTCATCAATACCGCCCCAGATAAAGCACAAGCCATTGCTTTTATTAATGATGCTGAAGCCAAGATGGCCGAATTATCGATTGAATCTAATCGCGCCGAGTGGATTTACAGCAACTTTATTACTGATGATACCGCGGCCCTGTCTGCCGCAGTCGGCGAAAAGGTCAGTGCCGCGTCGGTAAAATTTGCAACCGAGGCGGCGAAGTACGCCAATGTGCAACTCGATCCCGTAAATGCCCGCAAGCTCAATATACTGCGCAGTGCGTTAGTGTTACCCGCGCCGCTCGATCCTGCGAAGAATACCGAGCTGGCGCAAATTAGTTCGGAATTAAATGGCTTATACGGCAAAGGAAAATACTGTTTTGCCGACGGCAAGTGTATGACTCAGCCTGAGCTATCGAGCTTAATGGCCGAATCACGTGATCCCGTAAAATTACTGGAAGCGTGGAAAGGCTGGCGTGAAATAGCTAAACCCATGCGCCCCTTGTTTCAACGCGAAGTTGAACTGGCCAATGAAGGCGCGAAGGATCTTGGTTATGCCAACCTGTCTGAACTATGGCGCAGTCAATACGATATGAAGCCCGATGACTTTTCACAGGAACTCGACCGTCTTTGGGGCCAAGTTAAGCCACTTTATGAGTCCTTGCACTGCTACGTACGGGGAGAATTGAATAAAGAGTACGGCGATACCGTCGCACCTACCACTGGACCCATCCCGGCACACTTACTTGGCAACATGTGGGCCCAGCAATGGGGTAATGTGTATGATCTCGTCGCCCCTGACAATGCTGATCCGGGTTACGATGTCACTGAGTTACTCGCAAATAAAGGCTATGACGAGCATAAAATGGTGAAACAAGCCGAAGGCTTCTTCACATCATTAGGGTTCGCACCATTGCCAGAAAGTTTTTGGGCGCGTTCTCTATTCGTTCAGCCAAAGGACCGTGATGTGGTTTGTCACGCTTCGGCATGGGATCTCGATAATCTCGACGATATTCGCATTAAAATGTGTATCCAAAAAACTGCCGAAGATTTTAGCGTTATCCACCACGAACTTGGGCATAACTTCTATCAACGCGCTTATAAGCAACAACCCTTCCTGTTTAAAAACAGCGCTAACGATGGTTTCCATGAAGCAATTGGTGACACAATAGCACTGTCGATCACGCCAAGCTATTTAAAGCAAATCGGCTTATTAGAAGAAGTACCTGATGCATCTAAGGATATCGGCCTCTTACTAAAACAAGCCTTAGACAAAATTGCTTTCTTGCCCTTTGGCCTGATGATAGATCAGTGGCGCTGGAAAGTGTTTAGCGGCGAAATCACGCCCGCCCAATATAACCAAGCTTGGTGGGATCTGAGGGAAAAATACCAAGGCGTCAAAGCACCGACTGAACGTAGTGAAGCAGATTTTGATCCGGGTGCTAAATACCATGTACCAGGCAATGTACCCTACACCCGTTACTTCCTAGCGCATATTTTGCAATTCCAATTCCATCAAGCACTGTGTGAAACTGCAGGCGATAAAGGTCCGGTACACAGATGCAGTATTTATGGCAATCAAGCCGCGGGAGAGAAACTCAATAAGATGCTCGAGTTAGGCTTAAGTAAACCTTGGCCAGAAGCATTGAAAGAAGTCACCGGTAAAGAAGCCATGGATGCAAAAGCGGTGCTCGATTACTTCGCCCCACTTAAAACATGGTTAGATGAGCAAAATACCACCGCAAACCGCCAGTGTGGTTGGTAAGGGTTCATTAAATCATCACCCAATAACATAAAACAAAATGCCCAATAAAATTGGGCATTTTTATTCAATACTTATCTGTTTAATCTAACGCCATCCCATGCCTTTACGATTGGCTTCACGGTTTTCAAGCTTGAGCTGTTCTGACTTAGTTAACATCACATAAAGTGCCCCAGCACCGCCCTGCTCGGTTTTCGCCGAATGATAGGCAAGCACCATATCGAGTTGTGATAACCAATAGCACACAGCGGATTTGAGCAATCCCGCAAAGGGTTGACTCTGATAGCCTTTACCGTGGATCAACATGACACAGCGTTCACCATGTGCCTGCGCTGCAAGTAAATAGTTAAGGACGGCATCACGAGCTTGGTTTAACCGATAAGCATGCACATCAAGCTCCATCTTGATGCTGTATTGCCCCATTCGGAGTCGTTTAAAAACACCGCTTTGTACTCCCTCACGCTTAAAGCTCACAATGTCATCTGGCGCTTGCTGTGGAAACGCTTTTAAATCCAGTGGCATACACGCTAGGAAGGCTTCCCGTTCTAAAGCATCGCGTCTGTGTATTTGCTCAGCCGTCAACGCTTTCGGTGCTAAATTTACCACTGGCATATCGCCTTTTAGTGGTACGACTCCAGCCATTTCCTCAAAAAACAGTGCTGATTCATCATCCAGCATGGCAAGCTCCTTTACTTCACACTCTTGTACAGAAACACACTTTGTAAACATTCAACGCTTTAGTTCAGCGGGCGCCTCCATTATAGTGACGCCATGATTGCCAGATTAGAATAAAGTAATGAAATTTTTACCGCTAGTCCTGATGTGCTTATTGTCACTACCAAGCTTAGCCAATCCAGCTAAAACTCATACAAAATCCACTGATGATCAATTGATCAATGCTAATTACCCTTTGTTTATTAGTGCTTTTAATCAATTGTCCCCCGAGGTGACCCGTGAGATTTACGCTGATGACGCTAGCTACTTATCTGAAAGTCAAAGTAAAGAAATTTACTATGGACGAGACAATATTGTCGCCATTTACAAGAAGTTTTTCGATAAAATCCGCGCCAAAAAAGCCACTATCGACGTGGATTTTCGCATTACTAAACGCAAAATTATCGGTAATGGTGCCATAGATACAGGCTATTATTTGGTTCGATTTTACCCGGCACAAGAAACTGGCGAACCTGTGAGTGAATTTGCGGGCAAATTTGCTATTGGTACAGAAAAAGTCTCATCCACCCAATGGAAAGTGAGCTTAGATACCAATAACCGCGCAGAACCTAGCTATTATCTGAATGCGAAACCGGTACCTAACTTATATTATGGTCGCCAATTTCCGCCTTTACCTGCGGGTAAAAAATTACCCTAATGTTAATGCCGATTACGTTTAAATGGACTATCTCACATCTAGCGCATTTAGATAGAAATCGAATAAATTTAAACAAATACAATTAAATTAAAGATTTAGCTAACATGACTACAACTAAGCAAACCTGCCCCTGTGGTAGTGGGCTAAGCTACCAAGATTGCTGTGGTCCACTGCATACGCATGTAGACTCTGGGCAAGAGATTGCCCGTACTCCTGAACAGCTTATGCGCTCACGCTACTGCGCATTTGTATTGAAAAATTTTGATTACATTTTAAAAACACATCATCCAGACTATCTAAATGGCCTTACTCTCACGAGCCTCAATGCTGGTCCTCACCCACATTGGTTAGGATTAGATATACAGAGCAGTACTGAAACACCAAGCCACAATGCTCAAGCGGCGATAGCTGAACAACGACATGGCACAGTTACCTTTAAAGCTTGGTATAAGCTCGATGGTGAAATTGATGCTATCTATGAGCGATCCGAATTTATCTACCAAGCAAGTCGCTGGTATTACAGCCAAGGCCAGCAAATGACGGCTAAATTACCCGGTAGAAATGACCTCTGTATTTGCCATAGTGGCAAAAAATTCAAACAATGCTGCTTAAAATCTTAATAGGTATACAGTGCTGAGCTGCACTGGAGAATGACGGTGAAGGTTTATAGTGCTGATTGAACAAGCACAGAGATGAATAATAAAGGCAACCTAGATTACAAACCTAGGTTGCCTTTATTTTATCGTGAGCAGCACATTTGAAATAATTGTAACTTTAGTGGGTTATGACTGAAGCGCTTTTCGCCGACAAGATAAATTGTGCAAACTCAGGCTCCCGTAATGCAGGACTATAGAGATAACCCTGTGCCTGATGGCAAAAACTTTTCGCTAAAAACGCTTCTTGCTCAAGGGTTTCAACCCCTTCTGCCGTCAAAGATATATTTAATGCATTCGCCATGGCGATAATGGCTGACACAATTTCGCGACTTTCACGGCTGACGGTAAGATCTGAAATAAACGAACGATCAATCTTAAGTTTACTGATCGGAAACTGCTTCAAATAACGCATAGAGCAGTAACCCGTCCCAAAATCGTCAATCGCGAGCCCTACGCCTAATTCCGCTAATTCTTGGCATAACAAGGTCGCGTGGCGAATATCACCCATCAATTCAGTCTCTGTGATCTCTAAGATTAACGTCTTAGGTTTCAAGCGATAACGTGTCAACAACTGCCACACTTGCTCGAATAAATTACCACTGAAGAACTGGCGGGCCGACACATTCACATGCATTGTCATCTCTGCATTATGATGCTGCCATAGGTTCAATTGTCGACAAGCAGCCTCTAAAACCCAGCTGCCGATGGAATTAATCATCCCCGACTGCTCAGCAATATCAATAAAGGAAGCTGGAAATAACACGCCTCTTTTAGGATGATGCCAACGGATTAAGGCTTCGGCGCCAATATAGGTATTCTGCTCAAGATCCCTCAGTGGCTGATAATAAAGCTCAAACTGACGACCACGGATCGCACTATGTAAATCACGTTCTATCTGCGCATCCTCTTTAAATGCGCTCAATAACGTGCTGTTAAATACTTGGATTGCAGTGCCTTTTTTCTTTTTAGCATACTGCACTGCAATATCGGCACAGGTTAATGGGGCAAACAAACTCGCCACAGAGGCAATATCAACCACAGCTAAAGCAGGCTTTGGTTCGACTTGCTCGCGGCCGATTAAGATAGGCATAGCAAGATGTTGATACAGGCGCGTACTAAAATAATCAAGATCGTAAACGGCATTATCATCGGTCAATAGCACGGCAAATTCATCGCTGCCGACGCGGGCAATTTCGGTGGCCTTATTAATCTCAGAAAAATGTTTCAAACGGCGGGCAATTTCTATCAACAAGCTATCGCCATTTTCATGACCATAGGTATCGTTAAAACGCTTAAATCCCACTAAATCAACTAATAACAACAGTCCCTTCGTGGTACGTTCAAGGACTCGATTAAAATGAGTACGGTTATGGAGTCCCGTTAATCCACAACGCCAAGCAAGCCGTTCAAGCTCTGACTTATAGTTATGCTCGTCGGTATTTTCTTCACACGAGACCAAGGCATAATGATTACCGCGATCGGTAATGAACTGACTCAGCACGTATGTCAGCCAATAACGACTGCCATCGGCACGACTAAACTGCACTTCGCCTTTGGCAATTTCGCCCCTAAAGATTTGCGCTAGGGTTTGCTCGGCTAATTGGGCATGCTGCTTGAAAAAAGCCAACTCACGAATATTCGCGCCGATAATCTGCTCACGGGGCATGCCGGTGATTTCACTGTGCGCCTGATTCACATACTCGACTTTTTCAGTATGCAAATTAATTAACATACTGATTTGTCGCGATTGTTCAGTGGCACAGCGAAATAAACTCAAGCTTTCTTCTTTATCGTAGCTGTGCTTTGTCGCTAAGGTCAGGGCTAATTGGTCGGCCATCTGGCACGCGAGGTGAATTTCACTGTCATGCCAGTGGGGAGTCAATTGTGCCCGCTCGATGCAGAGCACACCTTCGAGATGACCATTGATGCGAATGGCGATGTCGAGACTCGAGTTGATTTGCCGCGGGATAAAATAGCACTCAGCCAATTCACTTAAACGTGGATCGGTCAGGGCATTGCCTGCATCGATATGGCGCAGAGTTTTGAGCTCGTGTACATACCGGGGACAATCTTGTAATAACTTAGGTCTATGAATGTCTTGCAACATCATAGAACCAAATTGTGCGACGAGTGATTGGGTTTGTTGATCAGATGAAAAAGTCCACACTGATACCAAAGAAACCGCTAAATTCTGGCACAACAACTCTGTGGTTAACTCTGCCGTCTTTGTGAAATCGCCCTGCTGTTTTGCAGTTGACTGTACCAAAGACTCCAATAAATGCTGATGCTGACGTCGCTTCACGCTGGTTCCCTACAAAACTTCGTGTTGGGCTAAAGGTCTTTGCTGTTAGCAAACTTACCTTGAAATTTAGAATTAAGCTGATTGAATTATTCTTATTTGGAGGCAGATTACACTAACTGTTGCAAGCACAGCAACATGTGGCACAATTTATTACAATTTGGTTAACAATAGCAGCATTTTTAGGCAATTAGCGCGATTTCTGTGACATCTATGACCGACTAAAAACTAAAGTGCTGCTCTAAAAATTACAGGCCGTTTTCCAATTGAAAAATCATTTTTTCCGCGCTGACATTGAAGGTCAGCAGTAAGTCGACGCCTTCAGTCTTAGTCACAAATTCAGTTTGCACTTCAGCAAATCGAGTTTGAGCGCGTGTTGCCATGCTTTCGGCATCCGCTTGAGCGCTATCGCCAACAAAATTTAACGTCAATAACGTATCGTGCTCATCAATAACGGCGCCGATATCGACAAAGCTGCCGCAATCGGTGCAAGTGTCATTCACTGTCGGGCTCTGTGCTTCTATTATGCCTTTCATCTGTATTCCTTAATGTATAGAGCGACTGATTAACGGCATCACTAAAATATGCTCGTTAAATTTTTAACGTGGTAAATTTTAACTCGATAGGTTAATACGAATTATAGGTAATTAAGCTTCAAGATAACTGGCTTTAGCTCACGCTTATTTATCGAAATGGATCAGATTGACTTGATGGGTATTGAAGACCACTTGCGCGGGAAGACGGCCTTAGGCTGAGGCGAGCAAAGGCACAAGATTACGTTGGATTGCCAATTGATCAGCAAAGTGCATGATCTCGACTTTGGGTGCGGTTAATTGGCCCCTTTGCCTCAGCTGAGTCACATGGTCACAGTTACTTAACGCTTCTGCCATTGCGACTGACTCGCCGCCACGGATGACTAAGGCTTCCGGTCGCAATGCTTGTTGTAATTGAAACGCACGTGGACCTTGAGCCATAAAAATACTGCTGTTATCAACCACAGGCTCAGCAGACGATAAATCCGCCATTAAACTTTGCTGCGGTGGCAATTCAAATTGGCGTTGTAATTTTTGCGCCATATCGAGTTCATTTTGCCATTGGAATTGCGCCATGTCCCGAGCGTCAACCGACAGTAACGACAGCAACAGGGCGAATTCGCCCCGTCTGTCATTTTCTATCGCCGCGTTTAAGCGGGTGCCAATTTGGGCTTCGTTGACTAAAGGAACATCAATTTGCATAAAAAAACATCGTCAAAACAATTCGTTGTTAGTTAATCGACCATTTGATACATAACTTTAGGAATATTTTTAAATTGGGTATTTACATGGAAAAGGTTTCTGACTACTATGGCGGCCGCAATTGAGGAGGGGTTCCCGAGTGGCCAAAGGGATCAGACTGTAAATCTGACGGCTCAGCCTTCGAAGGTTCGAATCCTTCTCCCTCCACCATTTGCACTGCAAGTTTTATCGTGTTGTTCGAAAATGATCTAGAGTTTTACAAAAGCGTTAAAGGTATTCGTGGAGGGGTTCCCGAGTGGCCAAAGGGATCAGACTGTAAATCTGACGGCTCAGCCTTCGAAGGTTCGAATCCTTCTCCCTCCACCATCTTTATCTCTAACGCAGATAATCATTTTCAAAGACTAAACATGGCCAATGTTTAGTTTTGTCTTTATAAACAAGTCCGTTATTAATGATGTTTTGAAAGACCATTTTAAAAGTTAGTTGTAAAGCTAAAAAGAAAGTTTGTGGAGGGGTTCCCGAGTGGCCAAAGGGATCAGACTGTAAATCTGACGGCTCAGCCTTCGAAGGTTCGAATCCTTCTCCCTCCACCATTTCTTTGACTCTCGCATATCCTTCTTGTTCCACTTCCGCTTAGTCTGTTCCAACTTAATCTGGCTGTTCCAGCTTAATCTGATTAAATTCTTGGCATTTCTATATTAAGTAAACCTCTTGGTGAGCGACATTTGTTTTTGATTTCAATTACGTCATGCTCGACTTTAAGCGAATGACTTCAAGCTCATCCAATAAAACCGCTTTGCCCGTCCCTGTGATATGATCTGAAAATGATCCCTTTCGATGTGACTACTATGATTTCTAACACGATTCAACCACCAGTGGATTCTCACAGCGCTCACAGACTCTGCCCCACATGGGAAGCCCATGCGATAGGCAAGATTGAAGCGGATTTTCAGCGCAGCGCCGATACCCACTTGATTAAGCTTGAATTACCTATGCTGGATGGCATAGATATTTATCTCAAAGATGAAAGTACCCACCCGACAGGGAGTTTGAAGCATCGCCTCGCCCGCTCACTCTTCCTCTATGCCCTGTGTAACGGCTGGATTAAGCAAGGTACGCCGATTATCGAATCCTCATCGGGCAGCACGGCGATTTCTGAAGCCTATTTTGCCCGTTTACTCGGTTTACCTTTTATTGCCGTGATGCCCAAAAGCACGGCTAAAAAGAAGATTGAGCAGATCACTTTCTATGGTGGTCAATGTCATTTTGTCGATCATTCCAGTGAGATTTACGCCGAATCGGCGCACCTTGCCGCAGAGCTAGGCGGCCATTATATGGATCAATTCACCTACGCCGAGCGTGCAACCGACTGGCGCGGTAATAACAATATCGCTAACTCGATTTTCAATCAGATGGAGCGCGAGCCACACACTATCCCGCGCTGGATAGTGATGAGCCCCGGCACTGGCGGCACATCGGCGACCATAGGCCGCTACATTCGCTATCAGAGGTTGGCAACACAACTTTGCGTGGTCGACCCGCAAAACTCCGTTTTTTTTGATTTCTATCAGAGCGGCGATGCCAGCTTAACCTGTTGCAATGGCAGTAAGATTGAAGGCATAGGTCGACCGAGAGTCGAGCCATCGTTTATTCCTGGAGTTGTCGATACTATGCTGCAAATTCCCGACGCCGCATCAGTGGCGACGATTCATTGGTTAGAACAATTAATTGGCCGTAAAACCGGCGCATCCACAGGAACCAACCTGTACGGCGCATTGCAACTTGCCGTACAAATGCAAGCGCGTGGAGAGCAAGGCTCAATAGTGACCTTAATTTGTGACTCGGGTGAGCGTTACCTTGATACTTATTACGATACAGATTGGATTACAGCTAACATTGGCGATATTGCGCCCTATCAGCGCCAACTTGCAGCATTTAATCATTTCGGCCAGTTAAGTGAGCTTGATTAAGCAACTGTATTAAGTCGTTAGGTTTAGAATCCACAAAACATCCACCATAAAAAACGCCCCACAATTGTGAGGCGTTTTTTATGCTTTGCAGATTAGCATTAATCAATATTCAAATACTTATGGGTCTGGATCGATAAGCGCCAATTACGGGCGATACACACTTTCATCGCCAGTTCTGTCGCTCTAGGCTTTTGACTAATCGGCTGCAGGCAAATCGTTTTCGCTGAAATATCGATGTCTTGCAGTAACTCATCAAGTTCATCGATGTGATTTTCAGTGGCGATAGGATGCTTAATCTCATTGGCGCGGTTCAGCGCCTGTGCTAATACCTGATAGCCCCCTTTCATGTTCACCTTGGGTGATACAGTCACCCAAGTGTCATCGGCACAGTTGATTTCGAAGGTGCCACTGGTTTCGATTTGAGTCGCAAAGCCTTGGCTGTGCAAGGTCTCGGTTAATTCGCGTAAATCGTACATACAAGGCTCACCGCCAGTGATCACGATATGACGCGCAGTAAAACCTTTAGCGTGAAAGGCAGCGATAAGACTTTGCGCCGTATGGTCAGCCCAGCGACCAATGGTGCCGTCCACGGTAATCACTTGCTCTGGCGAGACCTTATTGGCTTCAAGCACATCCCATGTCTGTTTCGTATCGCACCAAGCACATCCCACGGGACAACCTTGTAGGCGGACAAATATGGCGGGCACTCCGGTAAAGACACCTTCACCTTGAATGGTTTCAAATACTTCGTTGACAGGGTAGTTCATACTGACGTTCCACTTTTCTGGGGCGGCATTTATAGTGGATTTTAGCTTGAGCTGCAAGTCTTTGCGCCGAGAAAGCCTATTTCGACCCTATAGTCAGAGTTTGCAAGCCCTATGGCCTGAGTTACACTAACGCCCTATTTATACCTGTTCTACGGTGAAGTGAAATCCTTTATGTCAACGAGCTTAGTGTCAAAAACAGTGGTGTCCAAAGCAGTGGTGGTATTCAGTGGCGGACAAGACTCAACAACTTGCCTTATTCAAGCCCTAACCCAGTACGATGAAGTACATGGGATCACTTTTGACTACGGTCAACGTCACCGTGAAGAAATTGAAGTTGCCAAATCCTTAGCAAAACGCTTGAAGATCACCAGCCATAAAGTCATAGATGTCACCTTACTCAATGAGTTAGCTATTTCAGCCCTCACCCGTGATGCAATACCCGTTTCACACGAGTTGATGGAAAATGGCTTACCCAATACCTTCGTGCCCGGCCGTAATATTTTATTTTTAACGCTTGCAGGCATTTATGCCTATCAATTAGGGGCGCAAGCGATTATCACAGGCGTGTGTGAAACCGATTTTTCAGGCTACCCAGATTGTCGTAACGATTTTGTTAAAGCGATGGAATCCGCCTTAGTTCAAGGTATGGATAAGCAACTAAAAATCATCACGCCTTTAATGTGGCTCAATAAGGCACAAACCTGGGCACTGGCGGATAAATATCAGCAACTTGATCTGGTTCGCCACCATACTCTCACCTGTTATAACGGCGTGATTGGCGATGGCTGTGGTGATTGCCCTGCCTGTCATCTTCGCAAACGTGGATTAGATGATTATCTACAGAATAAAGCAGCGGTCATGGCTGAGCTTGACGCCAGCGAGCCAAAAGCATGACACGCAGTCCCTATTGGGTCGCGCTGATGGTGAGTCTTCTTTGTGCGGGTTTGTATGCCGCAGGCTTAGCAAGCCCCGAAGTCGATAACCTACTCGCCTATCGCCGCAGTGCAATTAGTGAGGGTGAATGGTGGCGATTAATCAGTGGAAATTTACTGCACACGAATCAATGGCATCTATTGATGAACCTTGCAGGGCTCTGGGTGGTGCTATTTTTGCACCATTTTCATTATCATCTCAAAGGCTTAAGTGCACTATTTTTCGTGTTATGTTTACTTGAAGGTATAGGCTTGTATTTAGGCTATCCGCAATTGCTCGGTTATGTCGGCTTAAGCGGTATGTTGCATGGCTTGTTCGCCTACGGCGCAGTGCAGGATATTGTCCGTAAGCTGCGCTCAGGCTATCTGCTGCTCGTTGGTGTTATCATCAAGGTCGGTTACGAACAGCTTTATGGTGCCAGCAGTGATGTCACCGCCATGATAGGTGCGCGCGTAGCAACCGAGGCGCATTTGGTCGGCTTAATCTGCGGGTTGATTTGCGCTTTAGCGGTGTTTATCAAGCTAAAAATGAGCCCATCAAAAGTCCCAGCTTAACCCAAGTCAAGATATTAAAAAGCCGTCGCAGCATGATTGCTGGACGGCTTTTTTAATGCTGAGCGCAAGAATAAATCTAGGCTTTGATCAACAGGTCCCGCAGGTGCTTGACTTCATCACGCATTGCCGCCGCTTGTTCAAACTCTAAGTTGCGCGCATGTTCATGCATCTTCTTCTCAAGCTGATCGATTTGATGGCTTAACTCTGCCGCATCGGCTTTATGGTAATGGGACTTAGGCTCAGCCACTTTGCCATACACAGCTTTACTGTCGCGGCCATCATCCACATCCATCACATCGGTGATCCGTTTAACGACGCCCTTAGGCGTGATACCGTGCTTTAAGTTGTGCGCCCGCTGACGTTCACGACGTCGGTCAGTTTCACCTATCGCTTTTTCCATCGAGTTGGTGATGCGATCGGCATAGAGGATCACTTTACCATTGACGTTACGCGCCGCGCGGCCAATCGTTTGGATGAGCGAGCGTTCAGAGCGCAAGAAGCCCTCTTTATCGGCATCTAAAATACACACCAATGACACTTCAGGCATATCTAAGCCTTCGCGCAATAAGTTGATCCCAACCAGCACATCAAACTTACCTAAACGCAGATCGCGGATGATCTCAACCCGTTCGACTGTGTCTATGTCCGAATGCAGATAACGCACTTTTACGCCATGTTCGTCGAGGTATTCAGTCAAATCCTCCGACATACGCTTAGTCAGCGTCGTCACTAACACCCGCTCATTGACGGCCACTCGCTTGGCGATTTCAGACAATAAATCGTCCACTTGGGTCCCAACAGGGCGCACTTCTAATTCAGGATCGAGCAATCCCGTTGGCCGCACAACCTGCTCAGCAATCTCGCCTTCGCTCTTTTCCAGCTCGTAGGCACTCGGTGTTGCCGACACATAGATAGTTTGCGGCATCAATTGCTCAAACTCTTCAAACTTAAGCGGCCGGTTATCCAAGGCGGACGGTAAGCGGAAACCGTATTCCACAAGTGTGGTTTTACGGGAACGGTCACCTTTGTACATAGCGCCGATTTGCGGCACAGTCACATGGGATTCATCGATAATTAATAAGCCGTCGGCAGGCAAATAGTCGAGCAAGGTTGGTGGCCCTTCCCCCGGTGCGCGGCCAGACAAATAGCGCGAGTAGTTTTCGATGCCAGAGCAGTAACCTAACTCCACCATCATTTCCACATCGTATTGCACCCGCTCATGGATACGCTGGGCTTCAATTAACTTGTTGTTATCGAGTAGATATTGCTTACGCTCACGCAGTTCTTCTTTAATAAACTCAGTGGCAGCGATAATTTTTTCCCGCGGCGTGACATAGTGAGTCTTAGGGTAAACCGTCGTACGGGCGATACGTTTAATAATATGGCCCGTTAACGGGTCAAACTCACTTAAACGTTCAATCTCATCGTCGAACAACTCGACTCGAATGGCATTACGCTCAGAATCGGCGGGGAAAATATCAATCACTTCACCGCGCACACGATAAGTACCACGTTGTAGCTCAATATCATTGCGCTTGTACTGCAATTCACTGAGACGAATTAAGATGTCACGCTGCCCCATCACATCGCCTTGGCGTAGATGCAGCAACATTTTTAAATAGGAATCGGGATCGCCCAAGCCATAAATAGCCGACACCGAAGCAATCAGCACCACATCTTTACGTTCTAACAGCGCCTTAGTGGCGGATAAGCGCATCTGCTCAATGTGAGCATTAACCGAAGCGTCCTTTTCGATAAAGGTATTTGACGCAGGTACATAGGCTTCGGGCTGATAGTAATCGTAGTAAGAAACGAAATACTCGACCGCATTATGGGGAAAGAACTCTTTCATCTCGCCATAAAGCTGCGCCGCCAAGGTTTTATTAGGCGCCATGATAATCGTGGGCCGGCCTAACTTTTGGATCACATTGGCAATTGTGAAGGTTTTACCTGAGCCCGTCACTCCGAGTAAAGTTTGGCAGGCCAGACCCGCTTCGAGTCCATCGACTAATTTGGCAATCGCTGTAGGTTGGTCGCCTGCGGGGGCGAATTGCGATTCAAGCTGAAAAACAGATTCTGACACGCGCACATATCCTTTTAGTGAGTCGCCCCATTCTAATCAAGTCACCGACTAAGCTCCACAGTTATCCTTCCTGTCGTCATATCAATACGATCTAAAACCGCAAGATGACAATTTAAAGGAAGAAACATGAAACTTTTAAACTAAGGCGTTTTCAGCGTTTTTTGCTCACAAAACACCCGCAAACTAAGCAAAAATGCCAATTTAATACACAAGAAATCAATTTCGTTCGATTACAAAATTGCAACCTTGTTTTCACCCTCAACAAAAACCACTTGCTTTTAGTATGCATTTGATAATACTTAAATTTATTTTTGAACCCCAAAATAGTGCATTTTAAGTCCGCCGCCCATACCCCAAGGCTTTGGCGGCCATTTTTCAGGACAACTCACAGGGTTATCCACAGATTTTGTTGATAAGTCGAAATAACCTAGAAACCACGCGGGATTGGAGGCTGTCATGTGTCTTAACAACCGTCTCTCGGCATTTAGTAATTTAATTACATTTGATAAATGTTGCTACTTGTATCAATTTTGTAGCGCGCCACGAGATTTGATAAACGAATTCACCTAAATTGAAAATTAGCGATTAATCAATTACTCGTTGGTTCACTTAGTCTGATAAATATGGGTTCACTCAATTTGATAAACTTCTCAATAAGCCTCCTAAATCGAGGGCTATTGAGTCTTTTCTACTTAGTTAATATGTTGGTCTACCAGTTCCAAATGAGCAGTTCTTGCTGCTCTCCAGAGCGTTTTGAGCCTCCTACCGTGTAACGTATTCCCAGAGTCTTCATTTGTAGCCCAGCGAATGCCTCGCGCATCTCTGGTATGTCATTCACACTGATCACCATCTTGCCTTTGATTGTCTTCGCAAGCTCGGCCATCAAGGCATATTGTTCTAGTCCAAACTCTACACCATAGCCTGCCGTACTCCAGTAAGGCGGGTCTAAATAGAACAAGGTTTCTGGCTTATCGTATCGTCTTACGCACTCAGCCCAGTCCAAGCGCTCGATATAGGTTCTTGCCAAGCGTAGGTGAGCAACGCTGAGATCTTCCTCAATCCTTAACAAGTTCAAACCAGCGGGTCGAGACGCTGAACATCCAAAATTCTGACCTGATACTTTCCCGCCAAACGCCAGCTTTTGCAGATAGTAGAAGCGACTCGCTCGCTGAATATCGGTAAGTGTTTCTGGATTAGTATTCTTCTGCCATAGAAACTCTTCACGACTAATTAAAGCCCATTTAAAGTGCCTTATAAACTCTTCTAAATGGTGTTTAATCACCCGATAAAGATTGACGAGATCGCCATTCATATCATTGACCACTTCCACCCTCGCCTCATCCTTGCTAAAGAACATTGCAGCACCGCCGCAGAAGGGTTCGACATAGGTATGGTGTTCAGGGAATATCGGTAAAATCTGCTTAACTAATCTACGCTTACCGCCCATCCAAGGGATAATCGGTTTTGGCATGTGAGCCTCCTTTTTTAGGATTTTTTATGCTAGGCTCGGTTCGCCGTGTCGACGCGGTGAGGGAGCCTTGGTTGGCTCACAGGGTGTTATCCTGTGTGTTGACGGTCTAGCAGTGTTGGTAGCATTGCTAGACCGCTCTCTTTTATCAAATCTCTAATTCAACATACGTCAGGTCGGCGGCTTGACCTTGGATCTGACCATCGACGATATACACTTTCCCGCTGGCAACTGAGTCACCCAAAACGGTCTGATAACTGCCATCGGCGTGCTGTACTGTCGTGGTGCCATTCGTCACGTTAATCACAGTGGCAACACTGCGCTGAGGCTTAGGGTTTAAGTTCGCTAAGCGTTGATAGATGTTGCTCATGCAGCCACCTCATTACGCAATAGCGTCACTGTCTGATTCACTGTAACCATCCCCGTTGACTCATTAACGCTGCCGCTTATGCTGAAGCTTTCACACACTGACTTAAACACCTCGGCACCTTTGCGAACCCCAATTAACATGCCTGGTCGCATGGGTGGCAAATCCGCCATGACCTTTGCGCGAATGCTGTTTTGCACCTTATTACCTGCGTTGGCTAATTCGGCCGTTGCGCGCATTCTTGCGGCTTGATTATCAGTGATTAACTTATCCACTATATCACCAGCAAAGTTGTCACCAGCGGTCCCGAAACGTTTCACTTTCACCGCCACGCCTTGCTGTTCACCACGTACAAACACCGCATTAGCATCGGGACGAATGTCGATACGCTCGTTAAATTCGAGGATCACTCCATCATGCAAAATCACATCGGGAATTGCGCTTGCGGTATTCCAAGGCACGACTGGCCACTGCGGGATCACAGTTATAGTCTGAGTTTCATCGTTCACATCGAGCATGGCCCCAATGCTATTTGCCATCATGTTAATCGCTTCAGCGGGTGTTTTAGCGGCATAGCTAAAGGCGTTTGCGGGTACAGGGTAATCACTAATTTTACTGGCGACAGTCCACCCAGTATTGGCCACAATATCGGCCATCAAACCAATAAAGCTGCGGGCTACCACGTTCACATAGTTGATGGCCTTTCGGTTCGGGCTGGCGAGTGTGGCTAAGCGGCCTCGACCTGTCGCGCTATAACTGGTTTTGCCAAAGGCTTTTGACTCGCTGGGAGACTCACAAAGCAGGTAAAAGTCATAGCCATTAATGCTTATTTTCAGTAATTCATTAGCGGCACGCTCGGCATCAATACGGGATGAAAACGCTAAGTTTCCGCTACTGGCCCATTGCGAACGGGATTGAGAAATGGATACTGATTTGAGCACCACAGCAACGCCGTCACTCACACGAACACAACTGATTTGAGGCTGCATGAGGTAACTCCTTCTGATTTGCGGTTCGATAGGGATCTTAAAATCAATGGTGGGTAACGATGGATTTGTGCCTATCAGGCCGCCGCCATCGTCCCAGTAACAAATATTTGGTGAAGGGGTAAAGTTGATCACAATCGGGCTGGCTGCATTTACCCAAGGATCGCTAAAGTTAATGGTGATCTTGCCTTTGGGTGGTCGATACTTACTCGAGCACACCCACCGCGCAGCATGTGGCCCCCATGCTATTTCTTTCATATCGCCTGCAGCACGAATATTCGAGTGGGCAAGCTTAACCTCAGTCGGGACTAACTCACCTTGCCTTAAACCCAGCGTGATAATCTGCGTGGTAGCCTCTGGTTGCCGCCATAGCATTTCAACCCTTGATGACACGGATTCTGGCGATAGCCATAGGCTATTGGCTTGCACACTATGTAACTGCGGCACCAACCAAAGCAAATCAGCTTTACATGGTACTAGGTTATTCCAGCGCCAAACCACTGAGGCGGTAATGCCCATTAATGCCTTAGCTTGCCACTTGGCCGTCACGATTTGCGTCACATGGCCGACTTGCCATTGTGACGTTAATTGTGTGGCATGGCTTTGGGTGGCTTCTTTAATGGTTAGCTGCTGTGCAACACTCGGCGCAATCGCAATACCTATGCCGCACATTATACCAATGGTACCTGGGCTAATGGGTACCTCTGGTATCTCTGGCGTGGGTTCATCGGTAAAGCTAATGACAATAGGTGAGGCTGAGGCAATCCATGGCTTATCAAAATTGATAACAATGGCTGTCATGGGCGAATCGTCACTTGATTGCCGTTAATTAAATCGGCTTGCCGACCATCTAATAATTTAGCGTTATAGTTGCGGTCATCATCGAGTATGCCGACCAATAACTCATTGTTTGTTGTATGTTCCAATGGCATTATTAATTTGACATTCTTCACTTGATTGCAATTAAAAACATAATAAAGTTCGCATGTTAAGCGATTCATTACAATTAATCGCTCTGCGTTGTTATCAACTTTAATATCTATAACTGCTTGATGATAAATCGATGACTTTACGGGTTTTACATCGATAAATTTACTCATACCAGTCACCCGTACTAATCCATAACTTATTGTTGTAAACAGATCTGAGTAAAATGTAAGTTATCCCGTCAAAGATTCGATCAACTGGCCAGTTGTTATTACCGTAGCCAACAAATGAGGAAACCTTCATCCCTGGTGCTGTCCCTCGACAAACTGGTAATGACGTGCTGATATTTGCAGGAACTCCACTTGCATCATTGCTGTTGTATGCAATCTCTAAATACGGCATAACAAAATTATGTTGTAAGTTCGACACCTCTGCATCGTTAAGAAATGGTGCTGCTGGTGAGCTTGTATTGATAAACGGAAGAGTCATTGAATACATTCGGCTAGTATTGACACCATCAACCGCATATAACTGGGCAGAAAGTGTCGTAGTCCAACCAATGACACTACCTGCAGGTGTTGAAGGTAAATCACCAGCGGTGTTATTACCTGAAATAAGTGAAAAACAGTTGATATCATTAGAATAAAAACTATGAATATCACCAATGAAGTAACACCAAAAGATAGTGTTAGCAGCAACAAGCATCTTTGGTGAATCAGTCCGATGCTGCATTAGGTAGAATCCCCTTGATGTACCTATAATTTCCCACCCTTTACCAGAGTTTGAAAGTGTTGCAGCTCTAAGACCACAAGCTTTAGAAAACACATCTATAGCAGACATATCCCCTGCACATTTTATATAACAACCTTGCTGCGAAGTATTACCACCATTAGCTGACCAAAATTGAAAATAGCCCCCTGAGCCACCATTCGCGAGTGAGTTTCTAAATGCCACCTTAAACGCTGCGGCATTCTCGAATTCAAGAGTCCAGCCTAGCGGGGCTTTATTGCCATAACCCTCAACCAGCACTTTTTTTAGGATATTAATCCACTCTGAGGGGGTGGCATTAACCAACTGTGGCGCACCTGGGTCTGTGTAGCGATAAACTGTAACTGGTAATCCCATTTCAATTGCTCCTATGACTCGTTACCGAAAAATGACAATACGGCTTTATCTGTAGTGATTTGGCTGTGGCCAACCTGCACATTTCGCAGCAGCATGATGGGTTTTGATGACGCAAAGGTGGCAAAGCGCACCGCCTCGCCCATTTGCCAACCACCACCCCATGCGCCTTTTCTGAGCACAAAATAAGGGGTATTGGTCACTGGGTTGATAGGGGCAAAATCATTGAGGGCATCACCAGTCGCAATTTGTCCGAGGCGGCGGCCGACGCAGCGAAACGCGGTTTCACTGGTCATAATCATTACCCAATCTTCGTTTACTGCAGTGTTATTTTTAACTTCTACCGGATAGTCAACGGCATTGAAATTACCCGTGGCTTGAGCACCATCAACATCCCAGTTATTTGACCAGGCGGTCATATCCCGTACTTGGCCAACACGCGCCTGCAAATCACCTAAAATCTGCACACTGGCAACAGTGGCCCCTATGGGGTATTCGCGTGATAAAGGTTTTGCCAGAACTATGCTACTTGGGGTAAAGCTTGAAACTAACGCCAGTTCGCTAATGACATCGGTCAGCACAAAGGGCGGCGCAAAACCAGTAAAGGCACTATTAATGGTGACAGTGCCTGCCGCTTTATTTACGGTGAAATGGGTGTTTTCGCTGGTCCATAGGCTGGCGCCATTCGCATCTGTAATGTCGCTAAATGCTGCGTTTTGACGAATGTTATACACGGTACCAGCCGTGGCGGTGACTTGCTGCACTTGTGAGTGTGACAGCGCCACAGTGCCCCACTGGCGGAACATATTCACAATGCCATCATAAGGAATACGCAGCGGGTTAAGGCCATAAATCTCAGCGGGTGGTAGTTGGCGCACTTGGTCGCTAATGTCATAGCGCAATGTGGTTAAATCCACTGGGGCACTAAAGGTCAGTTCCACAATGCCACTGCTAATGCTGCCGTTAATGCCAGTGCCAGCAACCACCCCTTGAGCATTGGCGGAGGCACTAATCAGCGCTCGATCAGAGATACGCTCAACCTGCACATAAAAGCTTTCTAATAAGGGATTTGGCACTGACAAGGTGAACTTAGCGACCGTATCACCTGCAGCAGCAGCCGCGCTCGATTCGACTAATCCGGCATAGGTAAACGTAAACTCGCCACGGCTAATAACTTGCTTAGTCACCGCACCCGTTAAGTAATTAATGGTTGCGATGTGTTCTGTCCCATCATATAGCTTGCCTGTTGTGCCCTCGGCGCTCACTCTCTCATACACATCTTGGGCAGCATAGTTTGTATCAGCAAAGACTGCGCGGCCTTTAATACTGCCCACTGTCAGTTGCTTATTGGCGGGGAACGGGTTGGCGCTTGAATAGATACTGTATTTATAGGATGAAACATAAAACAGGCTCACGGTTGACGCATTATTAAATATTGTACTTGAGGTGAGCGTTACCGTGATATTACCTGAGCCAATTGTCACGGATTGAATGTAGCTGGTATAACCACCCATAGCAGCCGTGGGTAACGTTGAAACGGCAACTAATCCGTTTTCATCAGTTAATAAATCCGTGGTGGTAAAAGTATAGCTATAGGTACCTGCGCTTGAAGGTTGGGAGATCACTTTGCGGATCACTTGGCTGACAGTGGCATCCCCGTTTTCACTGCCGCCGACAATGGTATTGCCTGGCTTGGGTAACACAGTGGTAATGGATGGCAGTAACGACAACTGCGTCGCCCCCACGGCTAAATTAACGCCATTGGCCACAGCCGTTAATTTGGTTACGCCATGAAACTTAAGCGGTGATGCGGTATTTGATAAGCGCAGCTTAGTACACTTGCTTTGTCCATTAACAGCTAATGATGGCCATGGCGTGGCAAAAGGAATGGGTGGGTCAAACGTGACGGTACCGACTTGGCCATTAACATTATTGGTCTTGGTTACTTTGCAAAAGTGAGTTTTGCGCGGCCAATCGGCATTTTCCACCCCAGTATATTCCACAGTAATACAAATCACTTGGCCCACGACCAAATAGGTAGTTTTCCAGTAATCGCGATCATTAAAGTGATAAGTCGATTGCAAGTAATCTGAGGAAAACGAGTTTTGATTTACAAGGAACCCTGGGCCACCTTCGCGGATTAATTCCCCTGCAGTTACAGACGACTCAATGATCTCCTTCATATCCGTCATGCGAGACTCATCATTCAGCGCGGGTGATTCAATCATAAACACGTTCACCAACGGATCGACGGGTGGCTCACTGAAAAACACATGAGCCTGTTTAAGCTTGCTCGTATCGTCTGTGTAGAGCGTAGGATACGCCTTAGCGATTTCGATACTCGATTGGGCATGATCAATATCTGAAATAGCATCAAACAGTTCGTTAATCTGCCCTGATTGAACTGCGTTGTTGGTGCGCTGGCCACCTGCCTCATTGCTCGAACCTAATAGTTCAGGCTTGAAGATTTTTAAGCTGTCGCGAGAAATCGGAGTCGGAGAAGTTGCCATATTAAACAGCCTTTAAACAGTGATTAACTTGAGGGTGATGGCATCGACAGCATCGGGGGCGCTATCGCTGTAGTTAATGTCTGGTGCACCACTAATCGGTTGATCGCGGTAATCCCAAATCACGCTAAAAACAGTGCCGTTAATATCCAGATTGAAACTGGCCGCCCCTTTTGTATTGGCGTGGCTTTCAAGAGCTTCAAACAGACTTAAAGATTCGCCATCACTAAAGAGCATAATGGAACGCCCTGCTTGTTTAGCCGCGACTTCAACATGCTGCGAGCCATCGAGCGCAAACTCAGTGCTGCTCACAAAGGGCGTATAACCAAAGCGGTTAAGCCAAATAAAATGCGGTAATTGAAGCGTGTCTAAGGTGATCATGAGGTGGCCTTAATCTGTTCTAGTTCGCGCAAAAACAGCTGCTTAAACTCATCAAGCAAATCAGCTTTCACCACATTGCCCGATGGCATTGCCAGCTCTAACCGATAAATTTGTACACTGCCGCCTGTGTTCTGATTACTCACCGATGGCGAAGTGGTTTGGCTTGTAGTACTGCGAGTGGAATTCATCGCGGTGCTTGCACTGCTTGATGCACGCTCGATCGCCTGCGCGTTACGTTCTACCGCCTCTGCTTCGATTTGTTTTAGTTTGGTGGCGTAGATTTGCTGACTCAGTTGCAGTGCTTCTTGGGCACTGGCGATGGACTCTTTATCCTGAGCTGTGCGGGCAGCATCGAGCTGCGCCTTAAGCTCAGCCTGTTGCTGCTCATAGCGACGCTTCTCGATAGCGGCTTGGTTATTGTTGAGCTGATCCATCTCATCTTTAAGACTGTCCAAGGTCGCGTTGATATCGTCACGCAGGCCGAGAATACGATCGCGGGTAGCATCAATGGCCGCTTGCAGAGGCTTAAGCTCTTCGTCGCCTAGCTCGCGTATATTCCACTTAGCCTCGCGGCTAATTTGATTGACGCGATCGAGGCTAATGCTTGAGCTTTCGAGTTCTTCAGTCCATTTGCGGGTCAGTAAGGTTTCATTGATGATCTGCTTTTCGCGGATAAATGCTTGGTTACTGAGCTGCGCCAGCACACCCCAAAAGCCCGTATTCACCCGCATATTGTTCATGATGCTTTTAGTCAGCTCATCGACGCGGGCGTTGAGTTTTTCGGTGCTATCTTCGTTAAAGTTGAACTGTTTATTTAAGTGGGCATAGGCACCCGCGAACAGGTTTACATACTCAGTAGCGCGGCCAGTGGTTTCCTCTAATTGTTCAAGTTCTTCGCGTTGCTCAATTAAGGTTTTAGTGGTCTTTTTTACCTGTTCGTCAGTCTCTTGCTCACCATCTTCTAAACCGCCCATTAAGCGTTGCAATATTCTTAGCACTTCAACTAAGCGTTCTTTTTGTCGCAGGTATTCTTCCGCCGTGATGCCGCCGTCTTTATAGGCTTGTTCGAGCCTTAACATCTCGTCAGATACAGCGGCATACTTACTTTTTATCTGTTCATAATTAGCCGCTTCGAGTGCCTGAACCTCACTGAGCTGCTTAGTTTGGTCACTTAACTTGCCCTGTAAACTAATCAGATCTTGTTGAGCTTTTGCTTTGGCTTTACTCGATACCGTCGAGCTTTTCATCACATCGCGGCATTGCTTCAAACGGGCTTCAGTTTCTGCCACTGCGCGGCTTAGCTTGGCTTGCTCGGGTGAAAGTTCCTTCACGCTGTCTGTATAGCCGTATTGCTTCGCAGTCAGCTCGCTTAGTTCCTTGGTTAGTCCAAGGGTAGCGGCTTGCGCTTTCAAGGTTTCGGGTACCGCTGCGCCCGTCGCTTCGGCGGCCGTTAATGCCGCTTTAGCCCAGGCTAAAAATGCATCCTTTTGTTGCTCAATCGGTTCACGGTTGTTTTTAATCAGATTAAAGGCCGCTTCGGCTTTCGTATTCACCTGCTCTAAGGCATGGCTACTGGTCAGCCCTAAGTCCTTATAGGCTTGTTCCAATGCCTCTGCGCCCTTAGCCGTGGCATCAAGATAGGTTTGCTGCTCTTCAAACTTGGCGCGCAGTAATGTGAGTAACTTAACGTGGCCTTCGTATTGATCCCCCGCCGCCTTTAACGGCACTAAGGCGGCATCAATTTGGCGAATGAAACCGCCCATACCACCTTTAACGCCATCGAGCGTTTTAGTTTGTTCGCTTAAGGTAAAGGTCAGGCGCAGCGCTTCTTCAACCGTTAGTTTAATCGGCTCAACGACGTCAACGGCGGCCTGTTTAACTTCTTCCATCGCTTTCGCGGCGTTCTTCCACTTACCAGTGGCGTCGTCATAAATCAGTTTGCCTTCGTCTACCGCCTTGTTGAACTCGGCCATAGTGGTAAAGGCTACGCCCGTTTGCTCACTGAGATCCTTAAGTGAGTACTCCAACTGTTTGGCGCTAGACGCGGCAGCGCGTTTAGATTTTTCCAGTGCTTCTTCAGCAATCAATAACTCTTGGTATACCCGAGCGACCTCGATCAACTCGCTAATCAGGGCTAAGTACAAACCCGCTTTAGCCGCTGCTGCCAAGGCGGTTTTAAGTTTGCCAGCAGCTAAGGCCGCGCCCTCACTCGCCGCAGTGGTACCCATGATCGCGCCAGTGTAAAGACGCATCACGCCGATGGCGGCATTGGCTCCCGTGATCACATCACTAAAATAGCTACCGACTTTTAACGCGAGAAATGCCTTAGCCACAAAACCAATTTCATCACGGAAGTGGTACAGCATCGCCGCGCCATCTTGCACCGCTGAGCCTATGCTCACGATCGTGTCGCTGACTTGCTGCGCCCATTCCTTTAAACGGCCATCAGCGGCCATGGCGGCAAACTCAAGATTCAACTCACTGATCTGGCCCTTGAGCCAATCAAGCGCACCGGACTGAGCCACGAGATCATAGAAGGATGAAAGGTTGTCTTTGAGGTTTGATACTTGGCCACTGAGCAAAGCCATCTGCGCCGCTGCGCTGCCATTTGCGGCTCGGCCCATTTCATCAATCAAGCCTTGGATCACATCACGGCCAAGCTTGCCTTGCTCACTGAGTTTTTGCAGCTCTAAGGTGTTCTTTCCCGTGACCTTAGCCAGCATGTCCCATACGGGCACGCCGCGCTCAATCAACTGCAGGATCTCCTCACCCTGTAGCTTTTGTTTTGCCCAGGCTTGGCCGAGTGCCAAGGTGATCCCCTCAACCTCTTGAAAACCGCCACCGAGTTTAAAGGCTTGATCCACAATCGCCTTCATGGTGCCGTTCATAGGATCAAGGCCAAAGGCTTTGGCCTTCACAAACGCTTGGTTGACTTCGTTCAGTTGCAGTGGCACATCGATGGCGAATTGCTTTACCCAAGCGGTGGCTTGTTTGCCAGATTCAAAACCGCCCATCACGGCATTCATTTGTACGCCAAGACGTTCAAATTGATCGCCCGTGGCAAAGACATCCTTCAACGCTTGGGCCACGCGGTCAAAGCCCAAATAGGCACCCGCTAAAGCGGTCACTTGGCCGATCACGCCACGCAGCGAACTGGCTTGATCACGGGCGCTGGCATTGCCCTTATCTAACTGATTAGCAAACTTATCGACATTGCGGCCAGTGCCGTCAAATTCGGCACTTAACTTGCGCTGCGCTGTGGTCAGGTTGTTGTAATCAATGCCCGATTTTGACAGGGCATTTTGCAGCTTAGTGTGGCTAGATGATTGCTGCGCTAACTCGCGCTGCATTTGCTCCAGCTCTTTTTCTGCCACATCAATAGAGCGTGCCAGCTGCACAAAAGGCGCATCCGTTTGGCTGGCACGTTGCTTTAAGTCCTGCAGTGCTAAGGCGGCGGCAGTGACAGCAAGCTCTTGTTGTTCAAGCTCATTACGTGACCGCTTAATGGTGTTGATCAGGTCTTGCTGGTTAGCCAGTTCATCGAGCTTATTGGCTAAGGTATTGGCTTTTTGGCTGGTCGATTGGCTGCTATCGCCTACGTCATCAAGCCCAGTTGCTAAAGGCTTGAGGTCATTAGTAAGCTGCTCTGTTTGGTTGCTGGTATTACGGCCGCTTTGGGCCACTTGGTCTAGCTGGTCGCTTAACGGATCAAGGCTATTTTTGAGTTCATCAACTTGGTTAGCACCCGCTTGGCTGGCATCACTCACGCCATCAAGTTCATCAGCGAGCGCCTGCGTCTTAGGATTCGCCGCATCCGACTCAGTGCCGATGCGCTTAAGCTCATCGACTAAAGCCGCAATGTGTTGCTTGCCCGTGGCTTCTGCCACGATCCGCAGGGCGAGTTCTAAGGTTTTATCAGCCATGGCTATCTCGTTAATGCTCTCATTAGTATCTAAATAATCGGTGTTTAAACGGCGGTTAAATGGGAATTAAAGGGCATGGCAATTGAGTACGGCCATGCCTTTGGGTTAAGCAAAACCGCTTACGCATCCAACTCTAGGTACTCGAACGGATGATCTTTCCCCGTCACCAACTGTGCTTTGCCTGCTAAGGTCGCACTCACAAACTCGCTGGCGGCAAAATCGAGCGCCGCTGTTGGCGATAAGCTGGCGTCGAAAATTTCGAGCTTAATCGGCTTGCCTGTTTCGAGGTTTTTACCTTCACCGAAGAGCCGCGCGCGGGTTTGGGCACTAATGCCACCACGAACTAGCGTGCCGGAAATGGCGTTATGTTGGCCTGTCACAGTCACTGCGCCGCCCGCTTCAATTGCGCCGCCTTTTACGGCACGCACTAGCCCTAGGGCATAGTTCACCTCATAGTCAGTGCCCAGCACTAAGGTGGTAGCGTCTTTCTTCACCACAAAACCGAGGGCGGCAAAGTTACTTTCAGGTAGCTGAATCCAACGTTGATTGGTTGGTAAGGTCACAGCTTCATCGGTTAAGTTGCCGCTGCCCGTGTTCAGCACTTGGGTATCACCCAACAGTGCCATGGCAATCAGTTCGGCAGGTTGATCGTCGAATGACCATTCCACTTCGGCGGGCTTGGCAATTTTCACCACACTTAAGGCTTGGCCGTAGCTGTCTTTCTTTTTACTTGGACGAACCTTTTCATCGGCATCGGTTTTGATCGCGAGCTTAGTGGTGTTGATGGGGCCAATGATCCCCGTTGATTGCCCTTGGGCATTTAAGCGGTCAACAAAGAAGTTGCCTGCGACTAATAATCCACTCATGGTGAGTTCCTCTTAGGTTGTTAAGGTTTGAATCTCAAAATCACACTTAACGCCACGGGGTAATAACCGTGGCTTTTAGTGAAACGGGGTTTAACGGGACTGTTAACGCGCACAAAGGGGCCAAGCATCTGACCATCCACCGCAATGGACTTACCCACAATCGCGTTTAACAGGCTGACTAATAGCTCACCTGCTTGGCCTTCGTGGATAGATAAACGGCAAGCCAATACCACAAGCCAAGTCTGCTTAATTTGGCTGGTGTTGCCGCCTTGTGCGGTATCCGCCAGCGTATCGCCCATATACAGCACATGGGCGGCGGGGGTGATTTGGCTGCGCTCATCCACTTCGCTTAGCTCATTGGCTTGATAGACCTTTTTCAGCTTCTGACTCGCCACTAATGGCTCAAGCAGTTGAGTCAACGCATCACCTGCAGCAAGGTAGTTATCTTTAATTTCAAACATCAGATAAACCCCTTAGACGATGCACGGCCAAACACGCTACCTGCACTGTCGATGCTGACTACTAGCTCACTTTGGCTAGCGACTTCACCCGTATCAGCTAGCCCCAAACTGATATCGCCTTTGCTCACGGCGGTTAAAAACTTCACCACAGCGGTATAGCGTTTCTCGACTTGTTCAGGGGCTTTATCGCCATACAAGAAGTAACGGGCGATATCGCAGCAGTTACGCTCCAATACGGCGGGAACCGTGGTTAACGGCAAGGTGTAACGGCCCACGATATAGCCATCAATCTCGGCAGACGCATCGCGCAGCGCCTGCTCAAGCAAGGCGAAATTGATTTCCCCTGGCACGCTGCCTTCGCGTTCGGTAAGCAGCATTAAGTCCTGCGCACCAAAGCGACTCAGCATGTTGTCAGTGGTAGCGTACATGGCTCTTGTGATGGCTAAGTCGGCCATGGCTATTCACCTGCTTCGTTGGTGGTGGTGCCAAATGGTTCAGTGCTTTCCGTTTCAGCGCTTGGGGAATCCGCTTCACTCGCACCTGGCACTGTGACTCTTACCGCCCGAATAGCATTGACTAAGTCAGGTTTATTCATCGAGTTAAAGCCGGTGATCTCCAAGTCTTTTGCTAGCGCCTTAAGATCCTTTACCGTGAGCTGGTCTAACAGTTCATCTACTGTCAGTTGGTTTAAGACTTTCTCTTCACCGCTAGGTTCTTTCACACCAGTGAGCGTGCCTGTGATATCGGTGCCTAATGTCTGATCACCGTCTGGAATGTCCACACTCCCCGACGCTGGTGCCATATCACGCACAGATACTTTAAGGCGCTGGTCAGCTTCAAACGCTGCAACTTGCTCATCCGACAGCTCGGCCAGCGGTATAAGGTTTTCGCCTTTGGTAAGCGCCATGCCCGCACGGCGGTAGCCAGTGTGCGCAAGACAGATAACCAACAGGACTTGAATGTTCTTAGAAGGATTCGCCATTTCATTGTTACCTCACTCGATGTTGGGGTGCGGGCGCATCCTTGTGCCTGCGATTCGCTGCTCAAACTTAAGGGGTGAACACCTAAAGCTGTGGCACCACAAGGATCTCGAACTTGCCTTTCAATTCGTTATCCACGGTCACGCCACCTTCATCAATGCGCTCACGGGTCATTAACTTGAGTGCGACGTCTTCAAGAGAAGCTGGGATCACCAACAAATTGGGGCGAATCTTGAGCTTCTTACCGCCATCGCTGGTAAAAGCTTGCATGGCTTTGTAAGCGCTCCATAGGTTGGTGGCATTGAGAGTACGCTTGTTGGCGAAGGCCATTTGCCAGAAGCCAAAGCCCGCCTCACAGCGCATATCGGTGCCGAACTGGAACTCGTTATTGGTCCAAACTGCAGGGTCGGTTGGATTAAACAGGGTGTTTAAATCCAGCTTGCGACGCTCTTGAAAGATGAGTGGCTTTAATGGGCGCGTGGTATCGAGCAAAAACCAAGGTTCCCCCGTATAAGCGCCATCAACCACCATGTTGGCCACCGATACGTCAGCCCCCGTACCATCGTGCTTCTCGTTAACGGGATGGTCAGTGTCAAAAAAGTTCTGCCCGTCATAACACAAAGTGCCAAAGCCCTCGGCTAATAGCTCGAACACCAAGTCGTCGGGAAACTCTTCACCTTCCTGCGCCAATGCCTGCACCATAGGTTTGTAAATCCCTAAAGTGTCATCTTCCACATCATCACGACTAATACCGATGGTGGTTTCAAAGGTACGGTTAGTGATTGAATAACCATGCTCTTTGATGGAGTTGATCACCCGCGCACCAATCCATTCGCGCATGGTCGGCATTGAGCCTAACCAGCCGTAGGTATTGGACTTAGTATTGCTTGGCACCACTGAGGCTATTTTTAAATACAGTGGATCAGTCTTAGCTAACGCATTTTGAAACTCGCTACGCACCATAGTGCGCAGGGCTTGTAATACTGGGGCGTTAATAGCAGCCATTATTTGTGCTCCTGATCAGCGGCGATAGCTTTAGCAAAGTCAGCGTGCGACATGCCCCAAGAATCGGCCATTTTGATTTGGTCGGCAGTCAGTGCCGCGAGTTTGGTTTCCTTGTCCTTGATAGGATCGGGAACTGTGGTGGTTTGCTTGGCCGTTAATGCGGCAATAGCCACACGCTCACCCAAGTTGGCAGTAAGTGCCACCATGGATTGCTGGCCTAACTTGGTTAGGTAATCACGTTCACACTCAAAGGCTTTGCCTTCATCTATCGCCGCCTTCACGGTTTGCTCAACGGTAAGCACACCGTTTTCAGCAGTTAGCGAAACCAGCTGCGCGCGCAGGGCCTTCGCTGTTGAAGCTGGCACATACTCGCTTAGGTCAACAGTGCCGACTTTAGCCGTTAGTGCAGTGACTTCTTGCTTAAGGCCATCAACGCTATTTGCTGCCGTGGTTAGCGTATTAAGTGCAGATAGCGCCGCGACCTCTTGCTCAGCGGTTAAAGCTGTCACGTCATCGGGAATTTCAACGCCCAAGGCGGCTAAGATTTTTCTCAGTAATGGGTTCACATGGAGTTCCTCCGTGTCGGTAGATTGGATAAGTTCGTGTGGATTGAGGCTTGTATTAAGAGCAGCCAGTGCAACCAACGATGCGAGTGGCAACATGCCATCGACACCAGGGCGGTTAGTTAACGCGGCTGAGTGGATAAATTGCGGGCGGCCAGTGCTGGTGTCATAACCGAACACTAGGCTGAAGTACTTGTATTCTTTGGCAGTGAGATAAGCGATGGCGTTATCGGTAAAGCGCGGCTTAATGAACAAGCCCTGCCCTTGTCGATATTGCACGTCATCGATGTTGAACCAACCCGCAGCGGGTGCAGGCTGGCCATTCTTCTCTTTGTTGAGGGTTTGGTGTTCGTAGTCAATAACCAGATCACCGGCTTTATGGGGGGTGTTTGCTTGCAGGGCCGCGAACGCAACGCTATCCATCAACCACTTGCCACCAGCCACATCATCAGGGCGACCATCTACGGCAGCAAAGTGGCCATCAGGCAGCGCCTGAATGTAGCCATCTTCACCAACCACAAAGGCGGCTTCTGAATTGACATTTAACTGGCTGCTTAAGGCGGCAAAGCCCAAAGCGGTGGTGGTTGCAGACATAAAAAAGGCACTCTCAATTACATTGGAGTGCCTATGATGATTGAGTGGAGCTAACTAGCGGATTGGAAAGATTTCGGGGAAACCCTGAAAAATAGTAATTAATTACTAATGTATAATGGACAAGCTTATGACATAATGCACTGTATATACATACACTATTGGTAAATTACTATTTACAATAGTCAACTCATTGATGGAATTATGGAAACTCTAAAATTCGAACTTGATAGCAAAGATGCAATCTTATGGTTGAGGGATCAGCCTAATAACTCAATTAATTTATTAATTACAGATCCTCCATACGAATCACTGGAAAAGCATCGTAAAATTGGAACAACAACTCGTTTAAAAGTTAGTAAGTCCTCTAGTAATCAATGGTTTGAAATATTTCCAAACTCAAGATTTGAAGAGTTGCTTACTGAAATATACCGAGTTTTAAGTAAAAACTCCCACTTTTATCTTTTTTGCGATCAAGAGACAGCATTTGTCGTAAAACCTATTGCTGAAAAAGTCGGGTTCAAGTTTTGGAAGCCTTTAATATGGGACAAAATGACAATAGGCATGGGATATCATTATCGAGCTAGATATGAATTTATTCTCTTTTTTGAAAAAGGAAAGCGAAAATTGAATGACCTATCCATACCCGATGTCCTAGCCGAAAAAAGAATATGGAAAGGCTACCCAACTGAAAAGCCTGTCAATTTAGCAAGAATACTAATTGAGCAAAGCTCCTCCGAAGGCGAGATTGTTGCGGACCCGTTTTGTGGTGCGGGGTTTGTAGGTTCAGCAGCTATATCCTCAGGAAGAATATTCAAAGGAAATGATATAAATCCTGAGGCTATAGAAATAACTCAGACAAGATTAATAAATGCTTAATCATTTATTAAATAGCATATTTCTTAAATTTTCTGACCCACGAGCTTAGAGTTTGAGCACGTCTCTTACTTGTATTGTCACTCAGCCCATTACAGTTTTTTATCAAAAATTGAGCCGCTGTATTTTCATTTATCTCTAACATGGAGGTTACATTTTGTTCTGTCATCCAAATGTGACCACACTCCATTTCCTCGAACTGTCTCTGAATTATTTTTAGAAAATCCTCTTCATTATCAGCCATTAATGCCTTATAACCTATAGGAGTGATCTTTCCATATGAGTGAGTAAGTGACAGTAGTTGACATGCGTCTCGATAATAGCTCACTTGTCTAGGATCAACTTTCAGATTATCCGAAGTTACGATCTGATTTTCAGCAACCAAGCCCAAATAGAGTTTTATCCTATCGAGGTTATCAGCTTGAGGAACCATTGTGCTATCTAAATACACACCAATTCTTTTATCAACCTCTTTCAAAAGACTCTGAACGTATTCATGTTCCAAAGACAGAATAAGCTCAGTAGATTCTTCATCATAAAGCTCAACTTTTAATTCACTATTCAAAAGTTCATCAAACAAATTTCTAGCCAATCTCAAATCAATTTCTTTGTTTTCAATGGCATAGATAAACTCATCAATATTTGAGATTCTAGATAATATAGCATGACCTTTGCTTTGGAGTTCCTCGATTTGACTTGCTTTTACTCGATATACAAAGGAACCGACAATTGCATCATGATGATAAAAATTTGTTTTAACATCAAAATACTTAAGAAAGTTCTTACAAAATTCATTAAAAGCTTTTGATGCTGAGTCTAGTACATCGGAAGCAATTGGCGATTGGGCTTTTTTTGAAAAGCGAATACGATGTGTATGCTTTCTGGTACCGTCATAATTTACATTTTCGTGAATAAAAACATTTTCATCTGGGAAGAAAAAATCTAGATTTTTGGCAAGAGCTTTTTTTTCTATCAGTTCACCTGATTCAAGCAATATATCTAAAATCAAAACATGCGATGTTGAACTCTGTTTTATAGCCTTAATTATCGGAATGTCTTTCTGCTCTAACTTGTTCACATTCTCTTCCGAAATTGGAACAATTATCCACTGGTCCTTGATATATTCATCATCTAAACCAAGACTATAACAGAAGAATAGCTGGCCATAATCATTCAATGCAACGAATGTTAATGGCTGTTCATAGAAGCTATAGACATTATGGTAATACAGACTACCGAATGCTTCCGATTTGATGAATAACAACTCTGACTTTTTCATATCAATGCAAACCCATCAGGACTAGTTCCGTCAAAAAACCAAACCGTCACATGGTTATTCGAGCTCTCTTTGCCAACAACCCCATGCTCAACCAAAACATCCCCACTAGCAATTGATTTTTTTCTAAACCGATGAGGATTACTTTGTATTAGATTTTCAGCAGCTTGTTTGTTACGGAACATTGAGGTTCCATAGAAATTGGGACAGTTAGAAAACTTGGGGAACTTTACAAGATGAGCTTGATCACGATCCTTATAAGACGCAACAAAATCATAAGGTATAGGAGGATTGTTTTCCACCAATCTATACAACCTGACGTTCTGCTCAGTTGCGTCAACTGGCGGTACTGTTACATGCGCAGGGTAATCTGCTGGCCAATTTCTTTTATGCATTCCTTGCCCTCTTACTCCCAAACATCATCTAAAAAATTAGCGCGTGATACTAAAGGTTTTACAGTCATTACACAACATATTAGCCACTGACATCAGCCATTTTCAAGAGCCTTGTTGTTTAAATCTTACTTAAATCACAAAAAAAATAAATTAGCTATTCTCCATACTTGAACACATGGGAAGACTTCTGATAAGTAAAAGCAAGGTAAAGAATTGGGTTTTAAGCTTAAATGATAGGCACCATAGAACTTCAAACGACACTGTAGAGTCCATAATGATCAAGTGGGACTAACTAGCGGATTGAAAAAATTTATAGTTCAACTAGATGCGGTGTTTGGCTGATTTCCGATAACAGGTGTCAACTAAGACTTCACAGCTATTAGGCTGGGTAGTTCCACCTCTAGTTTCAAGCTCAAAAGTTTTTAATCAAGTTCATGCAACCTCCTGTAATTTTTCCTTGCTGGCTATTCAAAGCGAGCATAACCCAGTTTAAAACCCATTTAAATCATCGTTAAAGCGTTTAAGTTGTTTTGCGATAAGCCGTTGTACTAAATTGAGAACCAAGCCGCTTAAAATGCGTTTTAGAGCTTTGCGCTAAAAGCGCCTTCCCCTTAGAATGATGGCCTCACTTTGACCTCCAAGGACGGCGTATGATCACCAATCCCTATAAACTCCCACAAGCGGAGCATACACAAACTCAATATTCTGAGAAATTTTTAATGTGGCCAATTATTTTATTGAGCGCATTGTTCGTTATCGCGTGTTGTTTGCTTATATTTTACTTCGCAAATTTTAATGAAGGTGTACCCAATCAAGAAAAATTTGGTCAGTTTGGGGATTATTTAGGTGGGGTGTTAAACCCTGTCCTAGGCTTTGCAACTGTTGGGTTACTGATCTGGTCATTGAGGATGCAAAGGGAAGAGCTAGCCCTTACTCGCAAAGAACTAGAAGAGACTAAAAAAGAAATAGCATTGAGTCGCAAAGCTATGGAAGCACAGGTAACTCACTTAGAAAAAGAGGCAAAATTAAATGAAGCGTTAAGAATTATTGCGGATTTAAGGACACATATTTCAATTATTTCTAACTATAAATTCGTTCTTTCACGAGATGTGGCTCATGAAATCGTCAGTGCATTGTCGACCTATGGTACAACAGCTGATGACGTACGCAGCATGACCGCTACCACAATGAATGCGTTAATTTATGGCGAGCGAAAAAGTTTATTCGAAAACAATGAAAACATAAGAGCTGCATTTAAAGAACAATTTGACTCTGCAATTCAAAACAATGAGCCTAGTCCACTGGTAGAATTTGAAAAACTTTTACTGCAATTATCTACAGTTGCTATGTATTATCATCAAGAATCCCATAGTAAAAAGTTAACCTTAGTTTATTTGCTTGAAGCAGAAAGATTGCTAAAACCATTTCAAGGTGTTGTTAGTTCTAAAATCTTGCAGTCTTCGATAGATAAATTAAATTTATTCATCAAATTAGCTATAAATAATGATTGATTAACCTTCAAAATATTCACCTAAAATCCCTAGCATAGACTGTTCATCCTCACGGCTTACACCTAGGTATGTCCGTGCTGGAATTCCCGCTGGGCCAGCGGGCATATCGTCGATACCACCGAACTGGTGAATAGCGGCATAGATTTTATTGCTACCAATCGCCGCCCAAAAGTCGCCGCTGTCGGCTGTTACGCTGGCAGCTAGTCCGCCAGCACTGGCTTGTAATATCTTACCGCCCTGGCGTTTAGGGTTGGCCTTAAGGTAAGTATCACTTAAGGATACCCAAGCTTGGCCTGTGGTGGGATCGGCCTCTGCTTCAAACGCACCTTCTGTGGCTGACTCTAGCACGGCAGCAATATCGTTCATGGGTTCGCTTAAGTCATCTAGCCTTTCCATCAAGCTAGTCAGCACATGCATTACAGTGTCATTGCTAAGGGTGATATCAATCTTGCTCATGTCCCTCCCCTCTTAACTTGCCTTCAAGCACTTGGTATTGGGCTTGCTGTAATTGTGCCAGCGATAACGTCAGCAGTTGCACTTCACCCTCATTAGGCTGGCGCGTTAGCTGCCATGCGCTATTGATGATTACTTTATTCTTGCTGCCATTGCTCTCGGTGCCATCAACTGCGGAATACACATACAGCAAGTGTTGATTCTCACTGTCCCACAGCACCGCTTCTGGCTCTGCTAACATCAACGGTAACTGCGTAAGCGCCTCACGACTAAGTGACTTATTCGATGCGCTTTGCAATATCAGTTCACGTTCCCTTATCGCAAGTAAGACGCTGGGCTCTCGCCCTAAACGCCCTGTCACTGCGGCTTGAATCGAGGGTGTCATAAAACCTAAAGCCTGTACGCCTATGCCTGATCGCCGCTTTTGTACTGGATTGGCGGCAAGGACTTCATCCGTCCATTGGGCAAACTGGGCTTGGCGCAGCGGGCTATTATTGAGTGCCTGAATAAACTGCGCGCGGGTATCGAGGGATTGAATAGTGCCAAGCTTTTTAGCGACGGCCACGTCGGTACTAAAGGCGGCTTCGCCTGGACTATAGGCCCAGCCTAAATCGGGGCTCATGCTGCTGCCATCGGGCAGATCGATACGCGCATGGGGCACAGTCAATACTTCACCCGTTCCGCGCACGACTGTCTCAGTGTCAAAGCGCTGGATATAACCTTCGCCATTTTCCACAGTGATCCCCATCGCCTTAACCTGCGCTTCAGTTAACGCCCGAACGCGGCAACGACAGCCCCAACCATTGGGAGGATAAATAATGTCCCATATTGGATCGTCAAAGCGGAACACTTTACCCCTAAGCCTCGCATGTGCTGGGCGTGTCTGGCCGTCATCTATCGCCACATACTGCCAATAGGGGTGGGTTTTAGTGCGCGATAACATGCGCCGATAGCGCCCAGCCATGTAGGCAGTTTGCATGTTTTGACGATAGATAGTGTTTAAGCGGTAGGGACTCCCCAGCTGTACCTCGCGGCCATCGACTTCCTTTTTTCCCCACCATCCGAGCTTTTCGAGTTGAGGTTTAAGGTTTGCCTGAAACTGCTTAGCGGTTAACCCTTGGCTTAGGGCTGCATCCACTTGATTACGGATCGCCGTGAGCACATCCATCTGTGCCGCCTTGGCCACAGTAAAGGCACGAGCGTGGGCGCGGGTCCACACGTCTTGCCAATCATCACTGATGGCAAAGCCTTTAGCACGGAAATAGGCCACCGCATCGGCGGGGGCTTGGTTAATGGCAATGCTTAAATCAACGATTTTAGGCACTCTTGGTTTAGGCATTGGCGATGCCCCACAGTTCAGCCACAAACATTAACCGCGCGAGCGTTTCGGTAAGCTGCTCGGTATCCATGGCGGGATAGTCCTTTTCCAGTTGCGCCCGCAGCTGCTTCGGCTCGCTCTGCAGTTGAGCTAGTAATGGCTCTACCATCGCCATATAGGCTTCGCTCATTTGCCCTTGAGTGAGTGCATCCAAGGCTTTATCTAAGGCGGTTTGGCTCGGTTCACTCAACGGGGCATCCGGCTGCTTCGCTGCTAATGCCGCCAATGCCGTCTGCTGATTGTCATTACCGCCTGCAGCGCTGGCATTGGGGTCTTCTTGCTGGATCACCAGCACGGCTTCGCCATTAGCGGGCTTAGGGATACGGGTCTTTTCATGCAGCCAGTTTTGTGGGATCTGCATACCCATGCTGACGAACGCACGCAGCGGATAAGCTAAGGCCCGTAAGTCTTCGGCCTCAGTGGTATCAAATACTAAACGTGGATGACGGCGATGGCTTTGATAACTCTTGCAGTTGAGCGCATACAAGGGGGCCACTAAGTCGCGGGTTAAGGTTTCGGCAATCAGGCTAAGGTCTGCATCGCGCAGCTCTTGGCGTACTTCGTTATGCACGTTACCGAGCGCATTAGTTGAGCTTTTACCGTCGGCTTGGCTGGTCAAGGTGCCGCCTAAAATCACCTTGCTCATGGTCTTTTCAGCCCAGCTAATCATCAAATCAAAGGGATCAGCTTGACCTGTGGCGGCACTCTCGAAATCCATCACCATGCCCTTGGGCATAATGCCACCCGCGTTATGGCCAATGCTCATCACTGCATTTAACAGGGCGCGCTTTTCCTCATCGCTGGCACCCGCTGGATACTGACCAATACGCAGCGGCAAACCGTAGATCTCCAGAAACTCGGCTAAGTCGCGCACACTGTAGTTTTTAAAAATGAACGGCCAGATTAACTGACGCACTAAACCACTGCGGCTAACATAGCCCGACTTGGCTGGATGAATATGTTTGATCCAACCAAAGGGCCACAGGTCAGCGCCATTGACCGTGGCATCACGCAGGCGCAGTTCGTTACGCCGCTCAGGGTGAGTCATAAACCAAGACGGATCGCGATACTCTGGCACTTCAATAAACCATTCCCCTAGCTCTCGCGTCCAGGCTAACTCGTGCATGCTAAAGCCCTTGAGAATGGCATCACTCATTGACTTAATGAGCGTCTTTATCCAGTTACCTTCTTCGAGCATTTCCTGCAGATATTCAGTGTCGGCCTTTTCCTGTGGCGTCGGGTTACGGGGCGGTATTAAATAGGAATCCACGCCGATCAGTGCCCGTTTGCGCTTGTCTAACTCGGCATATAGGTGGCCGTCTTTCTCTTCGATATCTTCAGCCAGTTCACATTGGGCAATGAGATCGCCTTGCTCGGCGGCCTGCAAAATATTGGCTGCACTGGCGGGCGTTAAACCACTACTCGGGTGCTGGCTAAAGGTGCGTTGCAGACCAATTAAACGCACATCGTCGGTCTGCAGCGCTTTGGCTTCACGCTGCTTAAACGGCCGACCACTGGCGTCCAAAATACGTGATTCAGTTGTTTTTTCTTGCATTACCAGCAACCTCGCTGCGTTTGATTATCATCATCCTCATGGGCACTTGCTGCGGCATTCGGATTGCGGTGATCACTCCTAGGAATGGGGGTGAACTCTATGGGGGCACCGTCTAAGGTGGAGGCGTATACCATCAAGAACAGGCTGATTGCGGCATCACCGTGGCGTTCTTTTTCTTGGCCTGTGCGTACATCGCCAAGGCATGGCGTACCTCGGCGGTTAATGCTTAAGGCCCGCAGATCAGTACTGGTGTCGTCATCCCTTGGGATAGTGATAAGCCCATCTTCAAAGTGACTTTTAAAACGAGGCATTTGTTCGCGGTAAAAGGACTCTGACAACATCACACAGGCGATCACTTCACTACCGTATTTATCCTGGGCGTATTCAGCTAGCGCTTGGCCGTTACCGCGTGCATCCATCGCGCCGCCCCTCAGCCGTGGCAAGCGGTCCACAATGTAAAACAGGATCTGCTCTTGCTGGCGAAAGGGAATGTTTTTAAGCTCGACCTGTAACTTGGTTTTGATGTGGAGATCTTGGGCGATTTCCCCCACGTCAATCACAGTTAAGTCACCACTACGGGCAAAGTCTTCACCAAAGCAATGGGGGCGTGCAGGGTCTAAGCTATCGAGAACCGGCTTTAGTTCATCCTCACACCACTTAAGGATCTCCGCCGCCCGTAAACCCTCTGGCCATTGTCCAAAAGCATCGTCTTTTTTAAGGCGAATAACGGGGCCGCTATCTGTCACGCTCGCCATGCGGGCTTCGATTAACGCGCGGTTAAGATAAGAACCACCGCCAGACTTAGGCACGCAAAAGTATTCTTCTAACGCGTCCTCTTCAGTGGCAGTGGCTTTGAGTAATTTTGCTTTCCAGTCATCCTCGGCCGCTTGGCTCCATTCGATGCCGCGCACTTGGCAAATACGCTTATACAGCCCCTCATTACAGGCATCATCTAAGGTGACACGGTGAATGGAGTAATCTTTTTTACCCGCACGGGAATCATTAATCAGCTCATTGAACTGGTTATCAATGCCATTATGAGTGGAGATCAAGCGTACCTTCGCGCCCCACATGGTCAGCGCCAATGCCGCTTTTAGTACTTCGGCCAAGCGCTCGTGGAACGCCGCTTCGTCTATAGTCACATTGCCTTGCATACCGCGCAGGTTCGAGGGATTACTCGATAGCGCCTGCACCTTAAAACCTGAGGCAAAGTAAATGGCAAAGGTCAGGATCTCTTTACCGTCTTGGCCTTCATCAACAAACACTTCTTCTTGGATTTCGCCTGCGGCCTTATCAAATACTTTGGCCCACATGGCCGCAGCGTCGATAAATTCCCGCGCCATCTCCTTGTTACTGCCCACATAAAAATGGTTAGTCCCGCCTTGGCCACGGGCAGCGCCTGCAGTTAAAGAAGCATCGGCAGCTTCGGCCCAAGTGAGTCCAGTTCGGCGCGACTTTTCGGCAATTTTCAGCGGTGACTCGTCGGCTATCCAGCGTTTCTGATAACCGAGCAGCACCTCTTTAGGATCAAAGATGCTGAGATAACTGGCCTCAAGCACAGGATCAAAGACGGGTTTAATGAGGCCGCTCATCAGGCAATCCCCAGTATTTCACGCTTAAGCAAGGCAACGGCATCACTGGTTAAGCCAGCGGTTTTCGCGACCTTCTCGGCGGCATTAGCCGCTTCGGCCGCGAACGCGGTGCGGATCTCTTTCTCGCGCTTATGGCTGGCCATGGCAGCAGACTCCAAACGCTGCACCGCTAACATGGCGTCTTTAATCATGCCAACGTCGGCACCTTCGCCCGTTTCATCTTGGTTTAATAGGGCTTTAAACAGCTGCGAACGCGCCATTTCGAGAATGAGTTTAGTCACTTCACCCGTGGGCTTGTCACCCAGCTCTGCCGTCCACACTTGGGTGATCTCACGCATTTCCCGCAAACTTTTCCCCACGGCCTCCATCTTGGTGGCATAGCGGTTAATGCCTGCGCGGGAAAGCTGCTGTTCTTCTGGTAGCCCTGCGGCTTTAATCAGGGCATTGATTTCATCAAGCAGATCAATCTGCTGAATCGAGCCATTACGCAGCCCCGCATCGAGCTTCTTGCGAATAGGATCAGGCAGTAAATCCACCTTAGAGCGGCGGCCTCGGGTTTCACTCGCCATTGTCAGCTCCTTTAGAAGACTTTATCGAAGCAGCAATGTCCTTCTGCGCTTGAGCCATGGCTTTTTGCAGCGCTCTTTCGGCCTGTGCAACTTGGGGCACTTTGGCGAAATACATCTTGCGGAACTCACCTTCGATATACCGCTTACCTTCTTTTTTCATCATGGGTTTAATGACTTGGTTTTCTACATCAGCGGTAACCAAAGCGAGAGCTAAGTGATAAAGCACGTTTTTTTGTCCAGCGGTTAACGGTTTAACGGCCATGGCTATTCTCCCGCTCTTGGGCGTTTAACCCCTGGTACTACCGCGCGGCCTGTCGCCACATCTTGGCCGCGACCTGTTAGCGTTGCCGTGGTCACTTTGCCCACTAACTCGGTTTTAATCAGCCCTTGCTCGTTAAGCCAAGCGAGCTGCACCAGCAAGGCATCGCGGCTAATGTCGAGTCCGTAGGCATTTAAGCCATCTTGTAAGATGGACTCATTGAGTGCGAAGGCTCCCGCCTCTGTCAGTAATCGAAGCACCACAAGGCGTTGGTGCTCATTGATAATTTGCTGCATCGCCATTATTGGTGGCCTCCTTTCAGTTCGTTTTCGAGAAGCATGTCGGTCTTGGTTTCTAAGCGCCTAATGCCTTGTTCCATTGCGCCAAAGCGCTCACCTAATCCAGTGAGGGTTTTATCGAGCGCATGGAGTTCGTCGCGGGTCGGCATGTACTCCAATTGCATTTCAGTTTCGCTAAGGCGCTTGTCGATTTCAGCCACCTTTTGGATCACTTTTTCATGCTCAATCCGTGGGGTAAATCGCGTGCTAAACCACGCCATCAGCAGTGCACAGAAAACGCTAATGACGCTGCCAATAAAGCCCCAATACTTACCGAAATATTCAAATAGCGATTCGATCATAAACGCTTCCCATAGCGCATCTTCTGGCGCTTATCTTCATCTTCTTGGCAACTGATACAGCGCAATTCGTTAAGCCGCTGTGGCTCATTTGGCTCTAAGCAATCAATACAAATACCATTGCCTTGGCGGTGTTGTTTGTGCCTGGCGGCATCCCTTACTGCATCAACGCAGGCAGCTCGCTCGCGGGTTTCCATATTGCTAGCCCAATCGGTTTCGTCCATGGGGTTCCTTATTTTGTTTGGTCTGTTTGATGGCGTTGCCGCCAATCGTGCAGGGCTTGCCAGTCGAGGTTGCATTGCCCAAGGTCAGTGAGTAGCGAGAGCATTAGCCCCGCTAACTCTTGATTACTGAGCGGAGGGTTGCGAAGGCACACCACCTGTTGGGTTTGCAGGCACTGCAATACCTGTGGCGGTACCTGAGTGACGTTGCACTCGCGCATCAGTGCTTCGGGCGGCAACACATATTGGGTCTTGTAAGTGGGCACGTAACGCACAGCGGGCGGCGTTGTCGTACACGCGCACAACATCGTTAGGCACGCTAGCCACACGCCATGCTTGCGTTTGTTCATCCTGGGCGTCCTCAAGTAGCTGGTTCAGTTGGTGGTTAAGGTCTTGATTACGGGTAGCTAACGCGGCCTTTTGCTGTTCGACGGTTTGCACCTGCAGGGCGAGGGTTTCGCCTTCGTCTTTTAGGGCAAAGCGTTCAAGGTTGGCGTCTTGCAGCCATACCGCTAGCGTGTCGGCACTCTGTTTTAGGGCAGCATTGTCAGTTAACGCTTGGGTGAGCTGGCTCTTAGTATTCTGCTGTTGGTGGTACATCAGCCCAATGGTGACTAATGCCAGTGACAGAAATAACCACTGCACAGTGCTAATGATTTGTGAGGGATTCATTGCATGCTCCCCTTTGATTGCGAGAGGCCCAGTTCGCTTAGGCAAATGGTTTGCTCTTCGGCACGGCGCTTGATGAGGCCATTTAGGCGCACCTTGTTACCGAATAGGTCGGTGCCATACGTCCAGCCATTACAGACGCGCTCACCCGTTTGCTTATTGGTTGAACAGGCTTGGGTTAGCTCTTTGCACGCGCCCACTCTGTCGCCAGCTAACAGCTTTTTACGCAAGGTTGAGCTGGCAAAGTTGCCGTATCCCGCCCAGTGCAAAAACGATAAATAGGCGGCGTGCTCGCTGTGGGTGAGCGTTACGGGCGCGGTGAGGCTGAGCAGTTGCTTATCTTCCTTGGCGATATCCTTGGCAAAGATCTCCATGCATTGCTGCTCGGTAAAGGTTTGATCAAGCTTTAAGTCTTTGCTCGTATGGCCACGGCAGGCGGTCAGCACGCCCACCGCATCGACATAGACGCTCAGGCTATTGCCTTCCCATTTATCGGTAAGCTGTGCGCCCGTGATGGCCGCCGAACTTAAGCCTGCGGCAACTAAAATGGCCCTGAGTTTACTGTTCATTAGGCACCGCCATAGCTTGTGCTTTAGCTCGTTTACGCGCTTTTAAAATGTCCAGATGGGTGACGGCTTGCCAGCCTTGATCCAAGTAGCTTTGGCGGGTGAGACTGTGGCTATACAAGGGTACGGTGGCGGGCACATCGCCAGTGAGGTCAGCCGCTAACTCTGCACGGATGCGGGCATTAAAACCGTCCTTAGCGCACTGGCGATAGACTCGGCTTTGTATCCGACTGATGTGAAAGCCAGAGGGGCGAGCATTCGCAATCGGCATACTGTTAACGCCGCTGCGAACCTTGCATTTACGAGAGTTGTGGGTGACAAAAGCCATAAAAAAACCGAGACAGTGAACATAGGTTCATTGTCTCGGTTTAGGGATTTTCAGCGGATTGGAAAGGTTTCGGGATTAATCTGTTATGTTATAGCAATACCATGATATGAAAAAAATGATTCAAAAAATGGTCTAATGACATAAAACTGATAATCAGGGTTATGTCTAACAGATGTGAACAATTCTACCTTACCACCTTCAGTCACATCAGAACCAAAATTACCATATCGGTCAATATAAAGAGTAAACACTACCTTAGTGTCCTCGATAGTTTTAAATTCAATCAAACCATACAGTTGGTCCTTTTGAATAGGACGGATTGTAATCTCCCATGTTGTTCCAACTATATGTAACACAACCGGTTCATGTATATTCTCAGGTTGGACAAGCAAACCATACTCTTCAGGAAGTTCAGTTCTTAGCCCTTCAATAAATTGTTTATAAAAATTAATAATTTGAACATAATATTTCAAAGTAATTTTGAATTCTAAACTGGCCATAATACCTCCCGGTAGCTAACGGCTTTTCCTATCACTTGGCGTATGAGGAATGGATATCTTGCCGTTTCCAATCTCTTTTTGATTTCTAACGTTATCAACCCCTAACCCACCATCACTACGTTTTTGATCGCTTCCACTGCCGGGCTTTACTGGTATTTTTTGTTCTTGATTTTTCTCAGACATTGTTATTAGATTCCTTTTATTATTATCAATAAAAACAGACTAGTTACGAACATAGATAAAGCCAAAATCACATCTTTATATGAAATATCAAAGCACTTTTCCTTAGCCTTCATTTGATCCCTGTGCTTACTAATTGCTTCCAGATAAGTTTCTGCAATCAACTTTGCAGACTCTTCTTGGTCTAAATCTAGTAGTCCAATTACTGCAGAACTCATACGTGGTCTTACAAAGACCATCAGCTGGGTACCGTTATACGCTTGTAACATCGCACTAATTAAGCTCACTAAAGACACAAAACTAGAGACTAAAATTAAGTATTGAAATAATCCATTGAATTCATTTATATGCACATAAAGCCAAGTTAAGAACGTCGAAAATATTACTAGCACACCAGTTATAAATCTCAATAGTTTCGATAACTTATCATCAATGCTGTAAAACCTTTTAAGCTCATCATCCCAACCTGATTTAGCATAATCAACAACTAACTTTGCAGAAGATGACTTTTCAGGCATCACCTCTTTTTTTAATTCACTCATTCAATACACCATTAGTATTAGTGAAAATTAGCTTCTGATTATCACTTAATTTCGTAGCGTTATAGTTTAGAAAGCAAGGACGATAATATCCGCCAGAGTAAGCACCATAACTGTTTTTGGCGTTAATCTTTAGCTGTAATACCCTGCGAGCACCGCTATCATCCTGCAACCAATCAAAGAAATGCCCTTCGACCTTGATAGAATCAGGATCTTTAAAATCACCAAAGCGTTTCAAGTAAGCCACACACTGCTCTACAAGGATTGATTCGTTAGCTGTATCGACAACAGAAGACATTTTCGGTGGAGGAGTTACTGAGATTGGTATGGCATCTTCTGCACAGGAGACTTGGCTATAGGTCTCCACCCCATTTACCATACATTTGTAGATTTCGGCCTCGACACTAAATGCAAAGCACATAGCAGAAAATAAAATCCATTTCATTTATCTATCCTTAACTTTTAAGCCAATTATTGCTTTCTAATCGCTCTGCGTTCTTGGCTGATTCTGATACGCTCTGGTTCAGCATAAATTTTCTCCAGAACCATAAAGCTAAAGTCCATAATATCGAAGGCTTCTGCCTCTCCTAGCTCACCATCGTGCGCACCGTCATTGCCGTCTTGTCGAATACAAGTAACCATTTCCTTCAAGGCAACTGGCCAATGATTATTTTCAAAAAGCCACTCCAACCTATCAGCAAGATTAGTCTTTTGTCGGTGATTTGTAAGAGTGTCGTCTTTCGGTAATTGGGACTTTGAAGCGAGGTCTAGGCTTAATCTGAACATAGCGCCAGCAGCATTATAACAACCTGCAGCGTAACACTTTGCTCCCTCCACAAAAGCATTGTGTATGTTTTGTGGTAAATGCTCTGGAGGTGCGGATGCTTTAACATCAGCAAGAGTTACAAAAACGAGGACGTCTAAAAATTCGTAAAGTAAATGTTTATGTTCATTTAAATCATTTAAATCACGAAATGTTGCTCTGCCAGTTACATTTGCACTAATCACTGATACTTGCTTACAATTTCTACATTGCATGGGCACTTCAAGATAAAATGTGTCCTGATAGCTATCAATCTCTCTTACTGGTGCAAAAGCAAGTACATCGAATGTGGTTTTTTGTGCCTTGCAGCGCGGGCAATCAGTTACATGTATTGACATATAATTTCCTGAGAAAATTTAACTTATTACATAATAACAACAATTGTGAATTGTTAAATACTCTAAATCTCTTTATGCCAAATGACCTTGCAGTAAGCCACACTTCTTAACTAAAACAATCGCCTTTGCTTCCTCGCCACAAATGCTGCCCTTTGCTCTGCCACTATCTGGCTGATCCGGCGCTCGGTGAGTCCATAGTCGCGGCTTAACTGCTCTAGGTTATTGCCCTTAAACTCGCGCCAAATGCGGATATCCCGCAGCGCATCCTTGAGGCGCTCACCATTGGGGATGTAGATATCACGCCCACCGAGATAGGCGCTTAGACTAGTGGCTAAGGCTTCGCTGACATTATCCGCGTTATCAATATCGTATTGCTTTAGGGTTTGGCGCATCACATCGCACAAGCTTTGCAAGGTTGAGGGCCAGCGGCGAATGAAGTCCTCACGTTCATCGGGCTTAAGCGTGGCTAAGGTTTCGAGGGCTTGTTCCAGCTCGGCGGCGCTGGTGGACAATAAATCCAACTGGTTTTCTGGAATGCTAACCGCGTTTAAGATGTTCTTACTCATAGCCATGCCCCTCGTATTGCGCGACGATCACTTCATAGTTTGCGGGACGTGTACCTGCTTCATTCATCTTTAGCCGTTCACCACGGACAGTAATGCGCTCGATAAGTACGCGCTTATGCCAGTTTTTAAGGCTTTCTAATACTTTGTAGGCTTGCTGTTCTGTCATCCATGGGGTGGCATCAACGCCCTCATTTTTACTACGTAGCGTCATGCGACGCACATAGGCATCAAGCGCTGACTCACTGTTATCATGGATCACTAAGTGGTGGCCCATGGTGATCCAAATGGCACGTATTTTATCTATGCTGGCCAATTTGCTTTTACCCGCAGAAGGACTTAAACGGCGTTTACCCGCTGTTTTATTGTTGGTTACAGTAGGTTTAAAGCCCTTTTGTTTGAACACTTCTAGCGCCTGTTCAAGCTCTGGCAAGTTCATTGCCCGCAAGGAATCTTTACCCGTGGCATTTTTCAGCATGGCGCGGTAGATGGCTTCATCGAGCTGTAATGATCCCTTAGCCACATTGATTAAAGTGATCAGGCGCTTCTTGTGTTGAGCGACTGGCGCAGTGGCATGTTGATTTGTTTCTCGCATTATTCGTCATCCTCATCGGTTGTCGCACTGGATACTATCTTGATGGCTTTAGGCTGACTCTTGAGCTGCTGCCAATTCGGTGTTGCTGCATTTAAAAAGTTTACCGCCCATTGCTCCCGCTCACTGCGTAGTTCGGCTTTGGTTTTCCCCTTACGAACAGGCCTAACTGGGCAGTTCGCAATGGCATATTTGAGTAAGCGTTTAGCGTAGGGTGTCATTCATCTTTACTCTTTGGTTAGCTGCTCATCAGTGCCTAATCACTACATTAGACAGACCTCGCTCCAAGCTATGGAGCGGGTTTCGCAGGGTTAACGCATTACAGGCTTTGGCTCTAGCAGTTCTAAATTATTGAGTGACTTCTCCATAAAAAAGGCGATCACAGCGCGGCGTTCGCCTGCAAACTCTTTGCTTAACTCCTTAAGCGCATTGAGCAAAGCAGCGCACATCATCAAGCAGTAATGCGGCCTTTCCGCCGCTAGGCCACTGAGCTCGCTGCGCAGATTGTCAAAGCTGGCTTCAAGTAAGGTTGCTTGGCGTAATTGAAACGCCACCCGATCGAGTGCGGCTTGGTTGTCATCGAATAGGTGTTGAATGCCCGATTGTGTGCTGAGTTTCATGATGTGCTCCTTGCTCCCCCCTAAAGGGTGCTGATATCCAGTGGTAGTTGGGTATATTTGCCATTAGGCTGACGCTCATATAAACGCAGGTACTGACTAGTGCCTGTGATTTGAATCGCGTCGGCTATGGCGTCCATGGCCCGTTTCCAGTTGGCATCGTCGATATCCAGCTGGCGCAGACTGAGCACTTGATTAACGTCGATTCGGCCTTGCTGGTTTACCCGAAAGGCATGCTCAACCATGGCCATCAGGCGGGTATCCGCGCCACCGCTCCAACTTTTAATGCAATCATCAATCAAGGTTTTAGCGGTTTGAATACGCTCATCAAATACGCGGTGTTCACCTACAGCACGGCGCACTTGGTACTTGCCATCAAAGCTAGTAAGTAAAATATTGCCCTTACTACCACCAACCTTAACGCCATATTCACTGGCCGATAGTTCGGCAAAGCCATCAATTTGTGCCATCGTCATCAGTTTGAAATTAAGCATCTGTTCACGCAGTTCTTTGGCTGAACCGACAATAGCCAGCACGACTTCATCGCGCAGTTTGTCCACGGGCTTGATACGATCTTCATGCACCAAATTGCCTAAAGCGTTTTTGCGGTAGCCCTGCGGAATAGCGGTTTGGTTGTGGGTTTGTTCTTGTGTGTTCATCTTATTTGTCCTCATTCCAGCGCACTGTCACGCCATGAAATTGCACCGCCATACAACGGCGACGAATGCCTTTTATATTCTCGATAATCTCAACTGCCATGCGTTTAAAATCACGGCTTGGAACGTCAATTTGGATAACACCGCGATGCTGGCTAACGACCTTCATCCCACGAAGCCTTAAGGCGGCAATCACATTGATAGCTTTTGTTTGCATGTTATTTACCTTTCCATTTGTTATCCCAAAGGGCGCTATTTAGGCGGTTAGCCACCTTTTGCAACTCCCTTTCGAGTAGTTCGATATGCTGTAGTTGGTCGCCCTGGGCGAGTCGGCGACAGAACGCGAGCTGTTCCTCTACGTTGTAACGACTGTCTGTCGCTGATTGCACATCGATCCTCTGTGTTACTGCCGACTGCTTTAACTGCGAATGTGGGCAGCCACCGCGACAGGCGCGATAGAGTCGGACGCGTTGTGGGTTGGTAGAGCTAAAAGGCCGTTCTTGATTGTCTTTGCAGGTATCAACGCTGATTTGCCCTGCAACGGGGCACTGTACGTGGTGACGTAAATAGCGCCCTTCAACACGATTTTTAATGGTGTCGATATTGCCTTTGTATTTGTTCAGCAGGACCTGATTAAGCATGGTCGGACTGACACCTAGCTCTCTGGCAATCTGCGCTTGGCTGCTCTCACTGACTTTTAACTCAAGCACTTGGAACCAATTGTCCTTGTTCATAGCGCCTCCCTATAGGGATAAAACTTCGATTTGGTTGGTGCATAAATACCGTCATCGATTAGCTCTGGCGCTAAAGCGCCACAGTCAACGTTGAGGTGATAAATGATCATTTCCTCTTCGATAGCTCTAATGCGGATCAAGCTTGCCCGTTGCAGGGCATTGAGGTAACGCTTTACCGTTGAGCGCGCCACCCTAGCTGTGACCATGATTTCTTCAATCGAGAAATTGCGCATGATGCGGCAACTGTTCCAGATCCGCTGATTCGCTTTAATCTTGGCGAACTGAGACTGGCGTTTTAACGGGCTGTCATCGTTTAACCAGTAGCGGTTGGTCAGCCCTGTACGCCCTTTCCATTCGAGTGTTAAGCGCCCTTCTCGATACAAATCACGCAAAAAGCGATTCGCGAGACACTTAGGCATTCCCGATGCATCGGCAACTTGTTCAGCACTAAAGCTGACTTTTCGATTGCGACAACAGCACATAAACAACCATGCGCTGTGCCTTAACGGGGTTGAGCGTTTGACTTGTGCCATAACGCTTAACCCACAAGGCTTGGACGTCGAACACCATGGAATGGCTGTGCCCCCCAGTGTTCTGCAGTGACGTAATCAAGTTCGTTCATTTTGGCGAGACGTTCGATTTGATTAAGGCCAATGACAATGCGACGAGCCTCACCACTGCTGGCTTTACGCAGTTCATCAAGGAGTTCTGGTTCAACTTTGATGTCGTTATCTAAGAGGGAATCGGCCATCACCATGACGTCATCTAAGTCGGCTGGTCGAAACTCAACCCACTCTGAAATACGGTTAAAGAACTGTTTGCGTGTGCTGATACGGCGGGCGATTTGGTCCATACCAATGAGGATCACAGGGACCTCGGTGTTGTCGTAGAGATCCCGCACCGTTTCAAGCATACGAACGTCCGACATGAGGTAGTCGGCTTCATCAATAAACAGCGGGCGTTCGTACATGCTCATTTGCTCGATAGTGAAATCGACCATCTTATTAATGCGCCACATGCCGCTCGATCCGAGTTCGCCGACAATACGGTTCATTAGCGTACTGGCACTGTCTGTGGCCATGGCTCGAACATAGATACCGTTCACTTGGTTAAACAGATAAGTGGTTGCAGTTGTTTTACCAAAGCCACTTGGGCCGTGGTACAAACCGAGACCTGGTACACCTATGCCTCGGGTACAAAGATTGTCGAAGGCGTCTTGGGCTGTCAGAACATTTTTTACAGGTGCGATCACTGCTTTCATTTTGTATACTCCATTTGCTTTAGTTTTATGGCCTTCATGGCCGTTGTGGGTAATAAGTGCTCAGTTGGTCGCTCTGCGCTTATGGCCCATGATTTCATCAATGCGTTTTGCCCCTAACTTGTTGTGCTTTTTGTAATCCTTTAGGAATGCATCCTCCTTTGGCGTTAATTCACGGTTGAGAGATTCAGCGGCAAGCAAACGTGCCTTTTCGTGCTCATTACGCACTAAGGTTGCATGCTGTTGATTAATGGTGTTTTTACGTTCTTCAATCGCTTTACGCTTCTGGCGTAAATGCTCAATTTGTTGGTCGCTATAAGCAGGCTTATTGGTTTTAACGAGCTGCTCTGCAGCCTCAGTTAATGCCATTAAACTGGGGGTTTGGTGGGCTATTGGCTGGGTTGGAAACTCGACTAGTGACTTAGCCTGCTTGGCATAGTGCTCGATGACGGTTTGATGGATCTCGCCTATGTTGAACGTTTTTGCGAGTTGCTTCATTTCGGCCCTGAAACTACGCAGTGCCTTAGCTTCTTCTTTTTTGGTTTGACGATAAGCCGCAGGGCTGATCTCTTGACCTAAAAGACGGCTATCAACTGCTTCGATTCGGGTTTCCCAATTATTGATCGGGTAAATAAACGCACGAGCGACATCCGTTGGATCGAGAAATACTCGAACTCGTTGCCCTTTCCACTCATGCTCCAACATTTCCGGTGCCGTATAACGCAATCCTCCCGCTTTAATAAAGCCCTTAAGGATGGTGTACTCGCCAACGTGGTTAAGCAGGAGATCTAAGGCTTCAGGATGTTCAACCGCCCGCACTTGATATTGAGCTGCGCGATAGACTTCATTGGGTGTTTTACCCTTTAAGCCATCGTGTGCGCGGAGGTGATAATAGGCATCAACCCAATTATCAAGAAGTTGCTGTAATTCCGGTTGCGTCATACGGAGATCGTAATCAGCCTTTTCGTTCTCTTTCTTGTTGCGCTCTTTAAGGCGTACCGCAAATTCTTTCCGAGCCTCGATAGCCTCGCGGTCATTGACGTTATGGCCAATGTAGCCAGGCAGTAACTCAATAAGATCATGGCTGAGCGTCTTAAAGAAACGTTCGATAAAGGGCTTTTCCCAACCTGAGTATGGGTTAGCACGGCTTTGTTCTAAGTCGAGTAAGTGATAGATGCACGTGGTTCGCTGGCTGACATAATCGCTGCCGTTATCGGTACGCATTAAGCCGCCTTGGTTTGGAACTCCCCAAGCCAGTAAGGTTTTACGCATTAAAAGGCAAATGCCTTCGCTTGATGAAGTAGGCGAAACAAGCAGTTTGACGCGACGTGTGAAGCAGTCGATCACCGCAATAATGGTGTGTCGTCCTTCTTTCAACATGGCATCGACTGGGGTTGAGTCAAATTCCCATACATCGTTTGGCGCAGCCATCCATGGATAGGTTTGCTCAACCGCAGTCCGGTATTTATCGTTGAATTTTTTAGGGTTTGTAGTGAAAGTAAAGGCCGCTTGATTCTGACTTATCCATTTATTCACCCATCGGCGAATGCTGGAGATGCTTGGGATCTGCCAAGGCATGTCGGTTTTTATCGCATAGATCTCGGCTAGCTTTTTAAGCTGTTTTGCCTTGCCCACCAGATGCGGTTTAGCGGTGATCAGCCCCTTTAGGAAGTCGGCTAAGTCGGGCTCGTCATTCAGTAGACAAGGACGCTCAACTTTATATTTACCAGCGAGTGCGCTAACGCCATCTTTTGCTAAGACCTTTTCCCAACGGCGGATAGTTACAATAGAAACACTGCTAATAATTGAGAATACCCAGTCCGGTAGTGCAATCGAACGCTGGGCATACGCCTTGCAGAATGCTTTTTCACCATCAACGAGCTTGCGAACCTCAAGGTAAGGCATGCAGAATTTAGCCTTGGCATTGACGATCAGCATCTTTGCATCAGCCCGCTTTTGCGCTTTATCAGGTAGATTTATAAACTGCTGAATGCTCTTGGCTTTTTCTGTTTGACTCACTGCAGGGATTTGCAGTTTGGCAACAGCAGATCCCGCACGCATCAGGGACGTTGGAGATTTTGCTATCTTCTCCGCTTCCTGTTTTGCCAGCTTCTGACGAGCCTCAAGGGGTAAACTATTTAGGTGATATTCAAATCCTCCACCTAGCCCTTGTCGCCTTTGCTTTTGCCAGTTTTCATGTTTTGCCCTATCACGGACGCGTCTATCCCCGACATCCAATAGCTCTGCAATTTCTACAGTGCTAAACCATTCCTTAGTCATGGTGCTCTCCCACTAAATCAACACCAAGGTATTCAGATAAAGCAGCCATGATCTTGATGGCTTTTAAGCGTTTAGGTTTACGACCTGTATTGGGTGCAAACCATTGAACGCACTTCTGAACCGTCCTTGGGTTATATCCATGCGTAATCGCCCACGCACGGCAGCTTTGTCCATTTGCGAGCAAGGCTGCATGTATATGACGAGCGCTTTCTATCTTCATAAGAATTACCGTGCTAATATTTTGATTACGTTCGCAATGCGAACGAACGCAGTTTAACTACAATACGTTACGCAGTGCGTAACGTATTGCGAATATAGATCCGAGTTAGGCACAAATCAACAGCTTTCTGCTTTTTTGCGCAGAAAATTACGCACTAAAGTTATTTTAGTGCGCAAAAGATTGATGTAGTTTCGGTTGAATATTCAGTAAACCATTACTTATTCGGTAGTTTTTAAGTAATAACTATTGCTCTCTTGAGCGTTAAATAGATTTTGGTTCGAGGAAAATAATGAAGTCGGAAGCCTTACACTCAGATCCAACTTTAGATCCGACTTCCACAACTGAAGTCGGCACTCTTGCTGACCGTATTTCGGAAGCAATTGGAAAAAACAGTATTAGAGAGTTCGCCATTAAAATTGGCGTATCTGAAGGTACCCTACGTAATCTAATCAAAGGTGGTGAACCTAAGTTAGATACAGCAATACGTATAGCAGAAGAGGCTGGCGTGAGCATTCGTTGGCTTGCAACTGGCAATGGCCCTAAATACCCGAATCGCCAACGCGATGAAATTTCCCAGGAAGGTATTGTTTACGTCCACCAAGACCAATTCAATGAAGAGTATTTCTTGATTGAAGGCTATGACGTGGTGGTAAGCACTGGGCATGGTGCGTTTAATGATGAAACAGGTGTACGCAGACGGCTGCCGTTTAGAAAGAACTGGCTTAAATACCGTAGTTTAAAGCCCGAGAATCTTAAAGTCGTCTATGCCAAAGGCAATTCGATGGAACCCGCCATACACAGCGGAGATAGCCTACTGGTTGATATCAGCAAAACGACGCTAGAAGACGGCTGTATCTTCGTATTACGCCTGGGCGACGATCTCTATGCCAAGCGCTTACAAAAACTGTTTGATGGTGGCATAGAGATAATCAGTGACAACAAAGAGTATAAATCTCAGATTGTCTCTGCAGGCGAACTGACAATGCTGCAAATTATTGGCAAAGTCGTGTGGATGGGTAAAAACCTCGATTAAATCTTTAACAGTTCCGAGTTTATCAATCTTGATGAACTGTGATTATTTTTCAAAGCTGGCGAACCATTTTGGCGCCAGCTTTGTTTTTATCAATCCTAGTGAATCACTTCCGACTTAACTCACCACTCGCACAACTCTTGTACACCAAGGCCTCCCGCCTAGTTTCGACTAATCTCGGCTGTTCTCACTTATTGTCAATCCATTTGACTGGTTACACTTGTATCAATTTCACTAACTGTAATTAACACGAGTTGTAGTAGCGCATCTGGTGCCACAACTTATAGTGAAGTGCATCACTTAATTTGAAAAACAGCTCACGCTAATTCGATAAAGCCTCAATTAACACCTCCATCAACAACAGTAAACTTGTTAAAACAGAAAAACGGGCTTTAACGGCGAAAAGATAACCCACGTTTTCTATCGGTATAAAGAACTGAGTAAATTCACATTACCCCACCTGAGATCCTTTTTTGAGCGGTTTGAGTCTTAAGTACTCGACCAAGTACCGAAAACGGTGTCGATTATTTAGCGAATGATTTCAATTTCATAGAATCACCGCTTAAAAACGATGGACTCAATTATGGCTATATTGCGAATTGTTAAGTGGTTTTTCACGAAAAATGTCGAATTCTGCACCACGATGCACATTAGATGAGCACTTAACAGCATAATTACACTTTTTTTAGTAACTCGAGTTGACTCATCCAACAGAGCGTTTTACTATGCGCTCCGTTCTCAACGAGTCGCTACGATTGTGTGAAACGATTCCCCTGTAGTTCAGTCGGTAGAACGGCGGACTGTTAATCCGTATGTCACTGGTTCAAGTCCAGTCAGGGGAGCCAATTTA
>NZ_JABAEB010000006.1:0-65347 GCF_012584455.1 Shewanella oncorhynchi | reverse complement strand
CGATTCCCCTGTAGTTCAGTCGGTAGAACGGCGGACTGTTAATCCGTATGTCACTGGTTCAAGTCCAGTCAGGGGAGCCATTTAAAAAGTGTTATTTCTGTAAAGTCGATAGCAATATCGCACCCTCTACTCCCCTGTAGTTCAGTCGGTAGAACGGCGGACTGTTAATCCGTATGTCACTGGTTCAAGTCCAGTCAGGGGAGCCAATTTATTCTTCGTTTTGTTCTCGTGCCTTTGCCTCTTCCGGCTTCTAGTTACCCTATTCTTTTCCGTTTTGTTTTTAAGCAAATGCAGTTACACTGTTATCAGCTTATTAATAAAAATTTATGAGTGTCATCACACAGATAGCTGCAGTTAAGTATTCTTGACTTAAACTTATCCTGTTTGAGCTCACCAAAAAAAATAGAGCGGATTTTTATGGCCATGTCAAAATCATATCCAATTTTTTTACTGCTTATTTTCTTAGGTCTTTTTGCTTGGGTATATCAAAGCGAAAATAGCCAATTACAAATCCAACAACAGCAAGAACTGGATAGCTTTAAAACCAGTTTAACCCGCTACCAACAATGGCAAGGTGATGGCGCCGAACTCTTCAAAAAGCTTTCTGAAAATTACCCATTCCAATTTTTCCAATATATTGATGATACCGATGGCCAACTGAGTCATACCGAAGGTCGTTTAGACAGCAAACATCCTCATCCCTTAGCCCGTTTATTTTCTATTGAGCTCAGTCATACACAAAAATTGGCAAGCGGTCGTTTACAAGTCAAACTCAGTGCAAACCAAGCGATTGAAACTTCGATTAGTCATACTAAAAAGCTCGGTGTCATGTTACTGGTGGCTTACCTTATCTTGCTGTTAGTGTTTATTCTGTTAATGTCAAAACATAGGGCGGCGATACGTTATGCTGCTGATTATATTTCAAAAATACCTGAGTTAGGGTTTTCTGCTGTCGCATCATCAAAACTCACAGGTGAGCTCAACCCCATTGGAATATCCCTTGAAGAGTGTCGTCTTCAACTTAAAGCCCAAATCGATAAACTCAATCAAGAGAATGAAAAGCTGCATAAAGCGGCCTATCAAGACACAGTGACGGGTTTTGGTAGTCGCCAGCGCTTTACCCAAAAATTAGAAACCATAAGTAATCCCGATATTCCTCAATTGGGGCTTATGGCAATGGTTAAGGCCACGGAGCTTGCGCAAATCAATCAAAAACAAGGGCGAACTGCGGGGGATGATTATCTTTCAAGGGTGGCAAATTGTATCCGCAAAGCCTGTAGCAAGTATTCAGATGCAGAATGTTTCAGGGTATCGAGCGCTGATTTTGCCATCTTTATTCCTGATGTCATGCTGAAGGATGCGCCAAAATTTTTAGATCAATTAAAAATTTATCTCGATGAATATTTGCAGATGACAAAAGCGGAATCTGTTGCCCATATCGGTTTAGTTCCCTATCACCAAGGTACCGATGCGGTTAATTTACTGACGATTGCGGATACCGCAGTCAGCATAGCGCAGACCCTTGGACCTAATAGCTATCATATCCAAGAAAAACTCAATGGTGACGAGCAGTTTGGTGATGATCGCTGGAAAATGGCGATCAATGATTTAGTCACTCGCCAAGCATTAAAATTCTACCAACAGCCAATTCAGCCCTGCCGAACTGATGTAGAGGTTTACCGCGAGTTGTTGGCGCGCTTTTACAATAGCGAAGGTAAGTTTTTACCGACCACCACAGTGATCGCTATGGCAGAACGTCACGGTATGAGTTCTGAATTAGATAAACTGGTGGTGATCAGTGCATTAAGAATGCTTAAGGAAAACCCGACCATTTCGGGTAACTTTGGCATCAATATCAGCGCATTTTCTGCGCATCAAGATATGTTTGTCGCTTGGCTAAAGGACATTTTAGGCAAGCAAAAATACATCGCCTCGCGCTTAGTATTTGAGATCAATGAGTCAGGTATGCAGTCTAACTTAGGGGCAAGCTATAAGTTCGTTCGCGAAATACATAGCGTTGGATCACGGGTGTCGATAGAGCGTTTTGGCATGAGCTTTACGTCCTTCAAATTCTTCAGTGAAGTGCGTCCAGACTACATAAAGCTTGATGGCAGCTACACATCGAACATTGATGAAGACAGCAATAATAAGTTCTTCGTCCGTATGATGGTGGATGTTGCAAGACGGATAGGCATTCGGGTTATTGCGACCAGCGTCGAACGCCAAGAAGAAAAACTCACCCTCGAAAAACTCTTAGTTGATGGATTGCAAGGCTATTACATAGCACAGCCCCAAGCCATGGCGATTACAGATCAAATTTAATACTTTAACGGGTTAATTCGTCGCCAAAATTTACAGTAAAGATGGTTAACCCTGCATTCTATATGTTGTTTATGCAAACGGAAAAGTCGATAATACGGCCAAGATCCGTTTAGAAAAGTATTGAGATGACTGAATATCTCCTCTTGTTGATCAGTACAGTACTGGTCAACAATTTCGTTTTAGTGAAATTCTTAGGCTTGTGTCCTTTCATGGGGGTCTCCAGTAAACTGGAGTCCGCTATTGGCATGTCTATGGCGACCACTTTTGTGCTGACGTTAGCCTCTATTCTCAGTTACCTCGTCAACCAGTATCTATTATTACCCTTTGATCTGAGCTACCTGCGAACCATGAGCTTCATTTTAGTGATTGCGGTTGTGGTGCAATTTACTGAAATGGTGGTGCAAAAAACCAGTGCTGCACTGCATCGCGCTTTAGGGATTTACCTGCCGCTGATCACAACTAACTGTGCTGTGTTGGGTGTTGCCCTATTGAACGTTAACGAGAAGCACGATTTTATCCAATCGGCTATCTATGGCTTTGGTGCTGCGTTAGGCTTCTCATTAGTGTTAATTCTCTTCTCGGCGATGCGCGAACGTTTAGCAGCCGCAGATGTCCCCTTACCTTTCAAAGGCGGCGCCATAGCGATGATCACCGCAGGTCTTATGTCCCTCGCCTTTATGGGATTCACAGGATTGGTTAAGTAAGATGTCCGGAATTTTAATTGCAGTCATATTGTTGACCCTATTGGCATTAGTCTTTGGACTATTACTCGGTTTTGCCGCCGTTAAATTTAAGGTTGAAGGCAATCCGATTGTTGATGAACTCGAAGCGATTCTGCCACAAACCCAATGTGGTCAATGTGGTTACCCTGGCTGTCGCCCTTATGCTGAAGCGATTGCCAACGGCGATAAAGTCAACAAATGCCCTCCCGGCGGCACTGCCACCATGGAAAAACTGGCGACCCTGATGGGCGTCGAGCCAGAGCCGCTGAATGCCGAAGCACAATCTCAAGTCAAAAAGGTCGCCTACATACGTGAAGACGAATGTATTGGCTGCACTAAGTGTATTCAAGCCTGCCCCGTTGATGCGATTATCGGTGCAGGTAAGCTTATGCATACTGTGTTGACGACCGATTGCACGGGTTGCGATCTCTGTGTTGAGCCTTGTCCCGTCGATTGTATTGATATGATCCCAGTCACCCAGAATCTTAAAAATTGGAACTGGCGCTTAAATGCCATCCCAGTGACTCTCATTCAAGAGATTCAGAACCAAGACCCACAGTTAGAAGAGGAAAAGCGGTGTTAACTTTATTAGATCAATTAGATAAAGGAACCCTTTGGCGCTCACCCGGTGGTATACATCCACCCGAAGTCAAATTCCTCTCGAACGCGACGCCGATTAGCCAACTGCACTTAGCCGCTACGTACTTAGTGCCCATTCCTCAAGTCGGTGAAAACTGCACACTTGCGGTAAACATCGGCGATAGCGTATTAAAAGGCACACCGTTAACTCAAGGTACCTCCATTTGGCATTTACCTGTGCATGCGCCGACATCAGGCACTATCGTTGCCATTGAGCCAAGGGCCAGTAACCATGCTTCAGCATTGCCAGTTAACACTTGCGTTATCCAGGCCGATGGCAAAGACACTTGGTGTGAGCTGGTGCAAAATGATCTTGATGACTTAAGCCATCAACAGATGATCGATAAGATCCGTGCTGCTGGCATTGCAGGCATGGGCGGCGCGGCGTTTCCAACTCATATTAAGCTTAATCCGGTCAGTGAAATTGATTTAGTCATCATCAACGGCGTCGAGTGCGAACCTTATATCAGCGCCGATGACAGATTAATGCGCGAATACAGCCAAGATATCCTCGCCGGTATTGGCATTATTCATCGGCTATTAACGCCAAAACGCATTGTTATCGCCATTGAAGATAATAAGCCAGAAGCGGCAAAAGCCATGCAAGCTGCAGTCGTGCAATGTGGGCTCCCAGCGGACAGCATTCGGGTAACGGTCATTCCGACAAAATATCCTTCTGGTGGTGAAAAGCAGTTAATTCAAATCATTACTGGCCGCGAAGTGCCCTCGGGCGCGATTCCCGCCAAACTCGGTATCGTCGTGCATAACGTCGGCACTGCCTTTGCAATTCATCAAGCGGTTACCCAAGGTAAACCGCTGATTGAGCGCGTTGTGACTGTGACGGGCAAAAATGTCGGTAAACCGGGGAACTACTGGTTACCGATAGGCACACCTGTTGAGCATGTGCTGGCTGCGACTGAGTTCACGCCTGAGCCTGAACAAAAGGTGATTATTGGCGGGCCTATGATGGGCCATGCATTGGCGAATATCCAAGTGCCTATTTTAAAAGGTACTAACTGTATTCTGGTGCCAAGCAGCCAAGAAATAGGAACTACGCCAGAAGAAAAAGCCTGTATCCGCTGCGGCGAATGCGCCAATGCCTGCCCTGCACTCTTATTGCCACAGCAACTCTTTTGGCACGCCAAGGCCGAAGAATATGACAAAGCAGCCAGTTACAATCTAAAGGATTGTATTGAATGCGGTTGTTGTAGTTACGTCTGCCCGAGTGATATTCCCTTAGTCGAGTATTACCGCATTGCCAAATCTGCACTTAAACAAGCCGCCGATGAAAAGCAGCAAGCGGAGCGCGCTAAACAGCGTTTCGATGCCCGTTTAGCGCGTCTTGAAGAAGAAAAGCTTGCCCGTGAAGCTAAGGCCAAAGAAGCCGCAGAGCGCCGACAAGCGACTATGACTGGCACGGATAAAAATGCCGTCGCTGAAGCCATGGCACGGATCGCCGCGAAAAAAGCCGCAGCGGCACAATCAGCAACTGAAGAGTTGTCGACTGAAGAATCATTGAATCATCAATCAAACGTAATAAGCACTGATACGACAGACGCGCCCAAGGGTAAAGCTGCCGTTGCCGCAGCCATCGCCCGCGCTAAGGCGAAGAAAGCCGCCCAAGTGAATGCCAATGGTGCTGATACAAACAATGTGGTGAATGTTGATGCCAGTGATGAATCCTTCTTAGCAACAGATGCTATCGCGCAAGAAACGCCGTTATCTCAGAAGGACAAAGTCGCTGCGGCCATTGCTCGCGCCAAAGCTAAAAAGGCGGCTCAGCAAGCCAATACCGCGCCGTTTGAAACGACTGAAACGGCTGACAGCACACCAAAAGCCAGCGCTGCCGATGATAAAAAGGCCAAAGTGGCTGCCGCAGTCGCGCGGGCAAAAGCCAAGAAAGCGGCGCAGCAAGCAGAAACCGCCGCTAGTGATATTGAAGTTAGCAATACTGAAATTATCGTTAGTGACGTTAATGATTCAGAAGCGATTAAGAAAGCCAAAGTAGCCGCCGCGGTTGCCCGTGCTAAAGCGAAAAAAGCCGCGCAGCAAGTTGAGACAAATGCTGACAATGATTTAACTCAGACCGTGACTCCAGCAGTTGATTCCGCAGCTAGCGTTCAAGCAGATGTGAATGATGATAAAGAAACTGCCGCTACTGACGTTAACGACGCTGAAGCGATTAAAAAGGCCAAAGTGGCCGCCGCTGTTGCTCGTGCTAAAGCGAAGAAAATAGCTGCGGCATCAGCAGCTGAGTCTGAAATAGAGTCCGTTGACGACATTCAAACTAAAGCTAACATGGCATCGCCGTCGATAGCAGCAGCCAAACCTGAAGCCGTTTTACCATCCGCAGAACCCATTGAAACGGCAGCCTTATCAGGCGATGAGCTTAAAAAAGCACGGATTGCTGCGACTATCGCCAAGGCAAAAGCCAAAAAAGCGGCACTCGCCCAAGAAGCCGGAGCTTCGAGCGATTCAAGTGTTGCTAATGATTAAGAACAGAATGATAAAAAGGGAACACAATGGCGTTTAAAATAGCCTCATCACCCCATGTTACACGTAATTTGCATACCTCAACTGTGATGCAAAGGGTGATTTTATGTTTACTGCCGGGCCTTGTGGTGCAATGCGCCTTTTTTGGCTGGGGCACGCTTGTTCAAGTGCTGCTTGCGATTATAGTTGCCTTAAGCTGTGAGGCTGCGGTGATGAAACTTCGCAATCGTAATATCAAAGCCAGCCTTAGCGATAACAGCGCCATGCTGACCGCAATCTTGATTGGTGTCGCCATTCCTCCCCTAGCACCTTGGTGGATGATAGTGATGGGCACCGCCTTTGCGATCGTTATCGTTAAGCACCTTTACGGCGGTTTAGGCCATAACCTGTTTAACCCTGCAATGGCGGCGTATGTATTGCTGCTAATCTCATTCCCAGTGCAAATGACCACTTGGATAGCACCGAGTACCGTTGCGCTGCATTCACCTAGCCTAGCTGAGAGCTTGCAACTTATCTTCAACATTGGCGCCCACGTTAACTTGGAACAGTTTCGTTTAGGGATAGATGGCATCGCAATGGCGACGCCACTCGATACCCTTAAAACCGATTTATCCCTAGGATTAACCACCACAGAAAGCCTGACTAAAGCCATTTTTGATGGCAGCACAGGCGTAGGTTGGTTCTGGGTGAATTTAGCTTATCTGGCTGGCGGTTTAGTGTTACTTAAACTGAAAGCCATTCGTTGGCACATCAGTACTGGCGTGTTATTGGGGCTCTTTGTTGCATCAAGTATCGGTTTCTTACTGTCGCCCGATACCCAAGGCAGTCCCCTATTACATTTGTTTTCTGGCGCGACCATGTTAGCGGCATTTTTTATCGCAACCGATCCCGTCACAGCTGCAACCAGCCCCCGAGGTCGCATTATCTTCGGCGCGTTAATTGGTGTGTTGGTGTACATCATCCGCATTAAAGGCGGTTACCCTGACGCCTTTGCCTTTGCCGTGTTATTGGCTAACCTCTGCGCCCCCTTTATTGACTACTATGTGCGGCCACGCACCTATGGTCATTCAGCTAGCTAAGGCCATTGGGCGGACTACAGTCATGCTACAAGATAATGTCATTCTGCTGGCAACGAGAGCTTAAGGAAAAAGAGTTGAAAAATCCGATGATTAAAAATGGTTTTTTATTGGCGCTGTTTGCCTTGATTTGCACGGGTCTCGTCGCCGCGGTCAATCAACAAACCTTTGACAAGATTAAGCAGCAAGAACAACAGGAATTGATGCGAGTATTGCAACAATTAATCCCTGATGAAATACATGATAATGAGCTTACCGCTCAGTGTACCTTGCTATTAAACAAAGAAGCATTAGGCACGGATAGTCCAATGCCGGCCTATATTGCTACCCATGCAGGCAAGCCTGTCGCTATCGCCATGGAAGCCATAGCACCCGATGGCTATAGCGGTAATATCAAATTAATTGTTGGAATTAATATCCAAGGTGAAGTCTTAGGCGTACGTACCTTGTCCCACCAAGAAACCCCTGGGCTGGGTGACAAAATTGAACTACGTAAATCGAATTGGGTCACTCAGTTTGTTGGTAAAGTATTGGGCTCTGAAGATGATAAGCAATGGTTAGTTAAAAAAGATGGCGGCGATTTTGACCAATTTACCGGTGCAACCATCACCCCGCGCGCTTATGTTAAAGCAGTCAAAAACGCGGTATGGTATTTCAGCACTAACCAAGCACAAATTTTCAGCCAGCCGCTAAATTGTGAGGCCAACCATGACTAATTATCGCGAAATTGCGTGGCAAGGACTGTGGAAAAACAACCCAGGCCTAGTGCAACTGTTAGGTTTATGTCCGCTACTTGCGGTTACTGCAACGATCACTAACGCCCTTGGCCTTGGTCTAGCCACTATGCTGGTGCTGATTGGCTCTAACATTTTGGTATCACTGGTGCGCGACTATGTACCCAAAGAAATTCGTATTCCTGTGTTTGTGATGATCATCGCCGCGCTAGTCACCACAGTGCAACTGCTCATCAATGCCTATGCCTACGGCCTGTATTTATCCCTTGGGATCTTCCTGCCATTAATTGTGACGAACTGCATCATCATCGGCCGCGCCGAAGCCTTTGCCTCGCGTAATAATGCGTTTAGTGCCGCCTTCGATGGTCTAATGATGGGCCTTGGTTTTACTTTAGTGCTTACAGTGCTGGGCGCAACGCGGGAAATCTTAGGTCAAGGCACACTGTTTGATGGTGCGGATCAACTGCTCGGCCCATGGGCTAAATCGTTAACCATGCATCTATGGCAAGTCGATACCCCATTTCTCCTTGCTATGTTGCCACCCGGCGCATTTATCGTGATGGGATTATTGATTGCATTGAAAAATGTGATTGATAAAAAAGTCAAAGAACGCCAACCTCAAGTCGCCGCAGAGCCGAGTATTACCCGCGCACGGATCACTAAGGTAGGTTAGGCTTTCAAGTAACGACAGGCATTATGGCGATCAGATATGCCCTAGTGTTAACGCGTTTAATGTGTGCCTAGCACATGATTAGCGGCAAAACTCAAAGCATAAGAAAATCAGCGAACGTGGGTTGTAAACTCATCAATCATCATTAATAAGATAGTGATAATGAACGGTTGAGAGTTGAAACCCACCACAGCGCAGGAATCGTACATGAATCAAGAAAAACGTATCCAGATCCTCACTCGTCTTCGCGATAACAATCCCAAACCTGAAACCGAACTCAATTTTTCAAGTCCCTTCGAACTGCTAGTGGCAGTGACGTTATCGGCCCAAGCAACAGATGTGAGTGTTAACAAGGCAACGGATAAACTCTTTCCTGTGGCGAACACGGCCCACAGCATTTATGCCCTTGGCGTAGAGGGTTTAAAGCAATACATAAAAACCATAGGCTTATATAACAACAAAGCCATCAATGTGATCAAAGCCTGTGAGATCTTAATTGAGAAATACAATGGCGAAGTGCCAGAAAACCGCGAAGCCCTAGAGTCTCTGCCCGGCGTTGGCCGCAAGACGGCTAACGTGGTACTAAACACTGCGTTTGGTTGGCCAACCATCGCCGTAGACACCCATATTTTTCGCCTCGCCAATCGCACTAAATTCGCGCCCGGCAAGAACGTAGTCGAAGTGGAAGAGAAAATGCTAAAAGTCGTGCCGGCGGAATTTAAAGTCGATGTACACCACTGGTTTATCCTGCATGGCCGCTACACTTGCCTTGCGCGCAAACCCCGCTGTGGCAGCTGTATCATTGAAGACTTGTGTGAGTTTAAAGAAAAAATTTATCCTGAAGAGTAAACCCAAGCCAGTTAGCCTTGGCTTTTCTTCTCGAGCAAACTGACTAGCTCTTCATATTTTGGCCCTTGCCCAAATTGCGGCAAGGCCACTGCAAAAACCACGATTCCAAAGGCCATATAAATGGCGAATTCATTGACCCACAAGCCAGATATCGTCAGCCCAGTACCCAGCACGACTAATGTAATCACAGCTAATCGCACTTTCTGCGCCATCTGTACTTTTCGCTTGGCCGACGCAATTAATGCTATTTCAGTTTCGCTAAACAACATCTTCAAATCCTTGTTAAGTTTTACATGCATTAAATCACAGACAAACAAAAAGCCGCAATAGCGGCTTTTTTGCTTAACTTGGAACTGGGTTAACTCAAACTTGTATTAGTCGTTAAAACATTGAAACAAAGAACGCACTAAAAAATAAAGCAATAACAACTGTGGTGCCTAAAGCCATTTTAAGTTCGGTGTTCATCATTCACTCTCCTAGTTGGTATGGCTACATTATTATCAACCCAGTGATAAAAACCCATGTTTGTATCTGTGTTTTGTGAGCGATAGCCAATTTATCGGCAATTTTCTCTTCTAAATCCTGAAAATTCCTCTTACAGACAATCATTTCCCTATCCTAAGCTTTAATCTGGGTCAAGCGCAGTAAAAACAATGGCTGACATTTATCGAGGTCCATCTACGGATTTTTGGTATACTCCACCCCGTAATCTATTTAGAGAGAGGACCTATGTCGCAACTATTACATACTATGATCCGCGTCGGTAACTTAGAACGCAGTATTGCTTTTTATACTGAAGTGCTCGGCATGAAGCTACTTCGCACCTCTGAAAATCCAGAGTACAAATATTCTTTAGCTTTCGTGGGTTACGGTGAAGAATCCACAGGCCAAGCCGTGGTTGAACTCACCTATAACTGGGGCACTGACAAATACGATTTAGGCACAGGCTTTGGCCACTTAGCGATTGGCGATGAAGATATCTACGCCCGTTGCGCTGCGATTGCCGCAGCCGGTGGCAAAGTGACTCGCGCCCCAGGTCCTGTCGCAGGTGGTACCACTGAGATTGCGTTTGTTGAAGATCCAGACGGTTATAAAATTGAGTTTATTCAAATGAAATCAGCGACTCAAGGTTTAGGTTAAGTCCTGTCAACTGAACCCGAAAAATAGCTGAGCAAGACTATTTATTCAGCGAAAAATGCCGGATCTTCATTCGGCATTTTTGTTTTTATACTTTAGATCTCACGTTAGGCACAAAGAAACATAAATCAAGCCAGTGATTTACTGCTCGCGCCATGCGTTTAAACCGACTTTATCGAAGCTTTATCTTGTGTCAGCTTTCGCTCGGTTTTGTTCGCCACTTTACGGCTGAAATGACGTTTAAACCAAGGCGTGCGCCACAGCAGCAACACACTAAAACCTACGATATACAGACTTGGTTCGATGATTTCTGATTTTACCGACCAGTAAAAATGGATTGGCGCCAATATCGCGACTAAATACACCGCATAGTGCAAGGTTTGCCAACGACGTCCCATCTTACGCATCAAGGCTTTAAACGAAGTTATCGCCAAAGCGGTGACGATAAGATAAGCCACTGCACCGACTAAAATATACGGCCGTTTTACCACTTCACTAAACAGTAATTCCCAAGCAAACAACAGATCTAAACTAAAAAAGGCCAAGATATGTAAAGTGGCATAGGCAAACACATATAACCCCACTAAACGGCGGGTCTGCATCAACAACCCTTGCTTAGTCAACTTGGCAATCGGTGAGATCAGTAAGGTCGCCGCTAGCGCATTTAATGCGCCTATGCCTGTGTAGTGAATAATGTGCTGCACGGGATCGCCACCCGCACGGCCAAGCACCACAGTGAACACAAGGTAGACGATGGGCACTAAACCCAACAAATGAAATAACGCCTTTAGCCAAAACAAGTGCTTAGCGGTTAATCTCAACATAGGTTGTCCCCGCTTAATGGCGAATATCCAAACAACAAACCAATCATCAATAGTATTTCCTCAGATCCATGCCGTCATACAGTGAAGCCACAAACTCGCCGTAACCGTTGAACGGCTGAGTATCGATGCGGGTTGCTGAAAACAATCCCCCCTCGCCGATACGACGCTCTGTGGCCTGCGACCAGCGTGGATGATCCACCGCCGGATTAACGTTGGCATAAAATCCATACTCGTGTGAAGCAAGCTGATTCCAGCTGGTCGGCGGTTGTTTATCCATGACGCGAATTCGCACGATTGATTTAATGCTCTTAAAGCCATATTTCCACGGCACCACTAAGCGAATGGGCGCACCGTTCTGCGGTGGCAAGGTTTTACCGTACAACCCCACCGACATTAAGGTTAAATCGTTCATTGCTTCGGCTATCGTGAGGCCTTCAACATAGGGATAATGAATACCACCGCCCATTAATCGGCTCTTCTGCCCCGGCATTTGCTCGGGATCAAAAGCGGTTTCGAAGGCGACATACTTGCCCTTACTGGTGACGCCAACCTTTTTTAATAACGCCGCCAGCGGGAACCCCACCCAAGGGATCACCATAGACCAAGCTTCAACGCAGCGCAGGCGATAGTTACGCTCCTCAAGCGGGAAAATTTTAGTCAGATCATTAAAATCTAAGGTCATGGGCCGTTCAACTTCACCTTCGATACGCAGTTGCCAAGGGTCGACTTTAAAGCCTTGGGCATTATTGAAGGGATCTTGCTTATCCGTACCAAATTCGTAGAAATTATTATGCTGCGTCACTTTATCAAACGGGGTTAACACATCGGCGTCACCGTACTGCTTATTGGATTGAAACGTCAGTGGCGTAGTGATAAATGAGGACTTAGGTTGATCGCCAAATAGATCGAATAATCCGGCCTGCACGTAACCTGGCACACTGGCGCCGATAGCACCGAGTCCCATGGCTTTTACAATTTGCCGACGCGAGCGAAATACCGCTTCGGGCGTCACTTGGTTGTCTTGCATGTGCCACTGCGCTTTTTTAAGAATACCTGGGGTAAAACGGGAATGTTTAGCCAATTGACACCTCTACCATCCAATGATTAAAGCTACCGAGTCGCGATAAAAACCTTCTCTGGCGCTCTTCTGTATCGCTCACTCTTATATAGACAGGTAAAAGCCAGAAAAACTTTCCACCCGTGAATAAATTCACCTTAAACGTATAAGACTTGCTCATTCAAGCATTAAGCGCAGATATAGTTGATTAAAGGGCTTGAAGCCTGTTGGGGGGCATGCGAACCTAAGCGCCAAAGCTAAAGGAGTGCTATTGATCATGCCATTTTCTCAATCTTTTTCTGTCGCCGAAATCATCGGCCTTCTCGCCATTGCCTTCTTAGGCCTGTTGATCGGTGCTCTGCTCAATCAAAAACTCACCCGCCAACGCTGGCAACTACACAAAGACCAACTTGAGCAAGAAATGCGTCAAGTAAATGAAGATGCAGAATTATCCTTAGCACAACAGCAAATTTTGGTCGATGACAAAGAAGCGCAATTACGTCAATACCAGCAACGCCTTGAGCTCAAAATTGAACAACTGGGCAAAGCCGAGGCCTTAGCCGAACGCGTTCCCACCTTAGAGCAGCAATTAAATGATAGCCAGCGCCGTCAGTTAGAGATCCAATTAGCCCTGTCGAAATCCAATGCCATGCAGCAAACCATTCAAGCCAAGGCCGATGCCCAGCAAGAATCGCTGCAGGATAAAATTGCCAGCTTAGAATCGGCCGAAGTGCGTTTACAAACCCAATTTGAAAACCTCGCAAACCGTATTTTTGAAGAACGTAGCGAAAACTTTAAGCACCAAAATGCCAGCCAACTCGAAGGCGTACTTGGGCCATTAAAACAACAACTTGAAGGATTCAGACAGCAAATTCGTGAATCCTACACCCACGAACAATCCGAGCGCAGCGCCCTCAAACATCAGCTTGAGCACTTAAGGGAGCTCAACCTTAAGATGAGCCAAGATGCTATCAACCTGACCAAAGCGCTCAAGGGCGATAACAAGCAACAAGGTAATTGGGGTGAAGTGATCCTCGATCGCGTATTGCAGGAAAGCGGCCTACGTGAAGGCCATGAGTACCATACTCAGCAAGATCTCAAGGATGATAGCGGTAAACGCTTTAAGCCGGATGTGATTGTGCATCTGCCAGAAAATAAAGATGTGGTCATCGATGCTAAGATGTCGTTAGTCAGTTATGAGCGCTACTTCAACAGTGAAGATCCGGCACTGCGCCAACAGGCCATTAACGAGCATGTCATTTCAATTCGCAGTCACATTAAAGGCTTAAGTCAAAAGGATTATCAACATCTGCATGGCCTTAAGAGTCTCGATTATGTGTTGATGTTTATTCCTATCGAACCGGCATTTTTACTGGCATTGGAGCATGATCCTAGCCTAGTCAATTTTGCCCTTGAGCAGAATATCATGCTTGTTAGTCCAACGAATTTGTTGGTAGCCCTGCGCACAATTAACAATATTTGGCGCTACGAATATCAAAATCAACACGCACAAACCATTGCAAAACAAGCGGGTCGAATTTACGACAAGTTATGTGGTTATATTGAAGACATGGAAAAACTCGGCCGCGCCTTAGATAATGCGGAGAAAACCTATCACAGTGCAATGAACAAGCTGTCATCGGGCAAAGGCAATCTAGTGCGTCAAGCCCATTTAATGCAGCAGCTCGGGGTCGATACCAGCAAACAACTGGATAAAATGCTGCTAGAAAAAGCACTCAATGAAGCCCAAGACGATAACGACACTCAGGATGACGACGCTGAACTTAATCTATCGCATACCCGCGATCCTAAGGACACGGAACTCGAACCTGTCGAGTGCAATGATAGATAACAAGAATTGAACACCCATTAATTACCTCAAATCGATACGGACATGTCGATTGATACCTTGATGCCCGGAGGCAAACGCTCCATGTGCAAAGCAGTTATAAATGTGGTTATATCCAGTGCAATATTGCTCGCAGGCGCATTGAATGCCCCTGCTGCACTTGCGTTAACGTCAACGCAGAAAACCTTTCTTGAGGCTGAAAAAGCCCTGAAGAAGCAAGATTATGCAACCTATAAACCCCTACGGGCAAAACTAGGTAATTATCCGCTCGCGATTTATTTAGATCATGATATCGACATAGGTGCTCTTAATGCCTTACAGGGTTATGCAGCTAAAGCCTTGATTGAAAAATATGAAACCACACCCATGTACAATAGGTTACGGTCTAAATATTTAAACAATGCTGGTAGCCAAAAACGCTGGAATGATTATCTTGCGATCACCCCAGAAGCGCCTACCGACATCCGCCTGCAGTGTTATTACTATGAGGCGAAACTCGCCAAGGGCGATCTAAAAACGGCTTATGCGGCCGCACAATCACTTTGGGTATTTGGGGGTTCGCGCCCAAAGGAATGTGATCCTCTTTTCAACACATGGACCAAAGCCGGTAAACGCACTCAAGATGTCGTATGGGCGCGAATGATGCTGAGTTTCGAGGCTGGCGAAACGAGTTTACTGAGTTTTTTATCCCAAAAAATCACCACCCATAGTAACGAAGCTAAGCGTTTAGTCGCCGTCTATAAAGATCCTAATAGCCTGCGCCATACCGAAAAGTTTAAAGATAAAAATCCCATTGTCGGTGACATAGTTGCCGCAGGATTAAAACGTCTTGCCCGTAAGGATCTCGACCAAGCCATTAATTTGTATGAACGGTATCAAAAGGCCCATCGTTTTACCCCAGAACAAGCGCAGCAACTCGATAAATACCTTGTTCGCCGCATTTTAATTGAACAAGATGATAACTATAAAAACTATGTCGACAATGTGCTCACTGAGCTGAAAAATGACGACTTATTTGAACGCCGTTTAAGATGGGCTATCCGCGATCACGACATGCGCAGTATTGCCCGTTACTTGAACCTACTCCAACCAGAAACCTTGGCAAAGGAACGTTGGCAATACTGGCTTTATCGCACCAATGCCAAAGAAGCGCCTGAAAGCGCCATAAAAGCGCTCGCGACAATCAGTAATGAACGTAATTTTTACGGTTTTGCTGCTGCGCAGTTCTTAAATAAACCGGTATCACTCAATCAAAGCCCTGAGCCTGTTGTTGATGCCAATAGCCAAAAGTTAACCGATGATCTGGGTTTTGTGCGCGTGCAAGAGTTAATGGCGCTCGACCGTTATTTTGATGCTCGCTATGAATGGATGTCGCTACTAAAACGCAGTGACAATACGATGCGAGCACGCTATGGACGCTATGCCCATGAACAGGGCTGGTACGATTTTGGTGTTGAAGCCAGTATTCAAGGTAAGTTGTGGGATGATATTCCTCTACGCTTCCCTATGGCACACCAAGCGGGTTTTGAGCACGCCAGCAAAAAGCATAGGGTTAACATCGATGAGATCCGTGCGATTAGCCGCCGCGAAAGTGCCTTCTATCTTTATGCGACCTCGGGCGTAGGTGCCCGTGGTCTAATGCAAATTATGCCTGCCACGGCCAAAGCTACCGCCAAAAAACACGGGGCCAGATATAGCGATCCAAAGGATCTCTACAGCGCAGAGCTTAACCTCAATCTTGGTAGCGCTTACTATGCCCAGCTGTTGAAAGAGTTTAACCAAAACCGCATCCTCGCCACGGCGGCCTATAACGCGGGTCCCTCTCGCGTGCGGCGCTGGTTATCAAACTCTGATGGCAAACTCGATGCCATGGGCTTTATCGAGGCTATTCCCTTTACTGAAACCCGTGAATATGTTCAAGCCGTCCTCAGCTATCGATTGATTTATGAGGCGCAAAAGCAAAAAGCACAGCCATTATTCAGCGAAGCTGAGCTTAAGTTTGCTTACTAACTCGTGACATGAAAAGGAACTCGATACTCAGCCGCATCGAGTTCCTACTTTTCAGCATACCCTAGGGTAAAGCTCATGCTTTAACCACCAAAAATTCTAAATGTTATTCTCTAAATTCAAATAATTAGCAAAGCGAATAATTATTCAGCAATCACGCCATTTTATCGAAAACTTGTTTGCACTGAAGGGCGTTAAATGCGAATAATTAGTATTAAAGCATTAAGAATCCCATTACACCCATGATTAACCTTAGTTCGTTAACCCTTAGCTGCGAATACCAACCCTTTGTCAATCCTCATACTTTAGCCATCGACGGCTATGAAGCCTTAGCGCGTTTTTACTTGCCTAATGGTGATGCGGTTGCACCTAATATTGTGTTCGAGCAGTTGCATGAATCCACAGAAATACTCGCTGCAGTTGAATATCAAGCCAAGGCATTTCAACTCATCCATGCGCCGAGTCAGCAGCGAATTTTTATCAATGTTGATCCCCACGCCGTCGATGGACCACATACCGCCAAGCTCATTCGTTTGCTGTCCCACTATGAACGAGTCACGGTCGAGATCATCGAAAACACCTGCATTAACGATGCCCAGCTAGCCAGTCAATTATTCACTCAATTTAAACAAGCTAAGATACATGTGGCGCTGGATGATATTGGTGCGCCCCACTCCATGCTCAGTGTCGATCTGATGATGAACGTGGATTATCTTAAGTTTGACCGCCATTGGTTAACACACATAACACACCCCGAGGGAGCCCAATTATTAATTGCATTGGTCAACTTTGCCAAAAAGACCAACAAACAGTGCATTTTAGAAGGCATAGAAACTGAAGCTCACTTAGCCTTTGCGCGGGATATCGGTGTCGACTTTGTCCAAGGCTTTTTGTTTAAATCCTGGTTTATTCGCCCCACCAGCAGCCAAGCACTGTGCCTTACGTAAGATCAGGCTAAAACGGTTTACATTCGCGCCACCAGCCCACTCAAGACCAAACCTAATGCTGTCGAGTAATTGATTTAGCACTAGAAATGCCACTGGATATACGGGCGATGATCCGCCATAGTGATAACGCACATCAGCTTGCAAATGCACCTTAAGCACACTTCCAAATGTATTAGGAGTCGCCCGTGGCACAATCTGGGATCAGCGAATTACTACAACAACTCGAACAAGTATTGCTGGGCAAGCCTAGGCAAATTCGTCTCGCTTTAGCCTGTATTCTCGCCCGTGGGCACCTGTTGATTGAAGACTTACCCGGCATGGGTAAAACCAGTATTTCCCATGGTATAGCCCAAAGCTTAGGTTTGAGCTATCAGCGGATCCAATTCACCAGTGACATGCTGCCTGCCGACATTCTCGGCGTATCGATTTTTGATAAACATCAAGCACAATTTATCTTTCATCCTGGACCGATTTTCAAACAGATGATTTTGGCAGATGAAATTAATCGCGCCAGCCCTAAGACACAAAGTGCTTTACTCGAAGCGATGGCCGAACAACAAATTTCCGTCGATGGCATCACCCACAGATTGCCCAATCCTTTCTTTGTGATCGCGACTCAAAATCCCACCGATCAATCCGGTACATTTTCGCTACCAGAATCGCAGCTCGACAGGTTTATGATGCGTCTGTCTATTGGTTATCCAAGCCACGATGCTGAACTCGCTATGCTTAAGAGCAATCATAACCACTTAACCTTAGATCAATTGCCCCAATGCCTGACACCTATGGCCTTAATGCAACTACAAGAGCAGTGCGACAAGGTCAGCGCTTCCGATGCCTTACTCAATTATATTCTAGCCTTAGTGAGTTTTTCCCGTAGCCAAAGTGACAGCGTGGGGTTATCACCGCGTGCCACCAAAGCGCTATTACAAGCGGCTAAGGCATGGGCCTTTTTAGAAGGTCGACATTATTTAGTCCCCGAAGATGTGCAAGCGGTATTTTGTTGTGTAGCGGAGCATAGACTCAGAACCAGTAGCCAATTACAGGGTGAAGCCCTATCTGAGCGAATTCTCGCCAGTGTTAACCCTATTATGTAGCAAGATACTGTAATGAGAAGATATCGCTAAAGTATGCAGTTAACGCATTAAACTAAGGAAATAACTCAGAAGTGAAACGACTGATACTCCCGACTTTCATTCCGACGTTAGTCCCGATTTGGCAACGTTGGTTAGCAAGACGCTTGCCACCGAGTCCCGAAATAACCTTAAGCCATCGCAGCATTTTTATTCTGCCGAGCGGTTTTGGGTTAGTTTGGCTTGGTCTGGTTTTACTCTTATACTTATTCGGCACTAACTATCAAAACAACTTAGTCATTGGCCTCAGCATCTTACTCCTAAGCCTCTTTAATACCTGCATTCTATACAGTTACAAAAATCTGGCCGGCTTACATGTACGGGCCACGACGCCGCCCGAAGTCTATGCGGGCGAAACCTTAACTTTTCCTGTCCTTATCAACACTCACCATAGTGGCCATAACATACAACTTAACTATCCGCATAATCGCACTTATACGGTGCAGAACGTCGGCACAGATGAACAACAAGCGCTCGTACCCTTCGAATATCATCAGCGGGGCCAAGTGTCACCGGGTCGGCTCAAAATTGAATCCTTCTATCCCTTAGGGCTTTGCCGCGCATGGTCCCATGTGGATTTGGCCATTAGTCACTTAGTCTTTGCCCAGCCGATTGAAGCGCCGCTGCAGCTTGAGTCTGATCATACTCAGTCTGAGCAAGATCCCCTGCTACTGGCGGGTAAACATGTGTCAGGCATCGATGAGTTTAAAGGCCTTAAACCCCATGTGCTCGGCGAATCCCTCAAGCAAGTGGCATGGAAACAATGGGCACAAGGTCGAGGCATGCTGACTAAAGAATTCCAGCAGCCCCAAGGTGATCCCGTCTGGTTAAGGCTCAGACCCGATGCCAAACGCCTCGAAACCCAATTGAGTCAGCTAAGCTGGCAAGTCAATAAACTCACGCAACTTGAGCAGTATTTTGGCTTACATCTGCAAAACCCAATGGGAGACGATTTCTTGATCGCGCCCGCGATAGGCAATCACCACAGGATCGCCTGTCAAAAAGCCATTGCCTTATATCCACAATTAGCGCCTTCAGTGGCGAAGCCCCCATATCAGTCATCAGTCGCTAATCAGCCACAAAAAACGAATCAAGCTCCCCGCAAGCAGCATCATATCCCTACTTCGAGGGAGCAAGTATGAAGTTAGCGGCCAATAGCACGACACCTCAAATCGGCGACAATATTAGCCGCCAGACACTTTTTTGGTTATTGATCACCAATATTGCGGTATTAAGCCCACTATTTGATAAAACCACGCCTTGGACTTTGGGCATTTGCGCTATCTGTTTGCTGTGGCGTGTGGGGATTTATGTCGGCAAAGTGGCAAAACCACCGCGTTTTTTGGTCACCAGTCTTGCGATCGGCGCCGCAGCCACACTGGCACTCGTCTCAAAGGAAATAGGCTTACTCAATGCGCTAGTAAATCTGCTGCTGTTAGGTTATGCCTTAAAATACATTGAAATGCGTAATCAAAGGGATGTGCGCGTTGTCGTCCTCGCGGGCTATTTTATTATCGCGCTGACCTTTATTGATCACCAATCCTTACTCAATACCGCGCATTTACTCGTGGTGACGTTGATCAACACCTGCGTGCTCGTGACTTTGTATCAAGATAAGCAATCCTTAAAACACACGGCTTGGATCGGTGGCAAATTTTTACTCCAGAGCCTTCCCCTCGCGCTGCTGTTATTTTTAGTGTTACCGCGTCTTGCACCGCTCTGGTTAGTGCCCAACATGAAAGAAGCCCAAACGGGCTTGTCCGATAGTCTGGCGATTGGTGATATAGGTAAGCTTACCCGTTCGACTAAACTTGCCTTTAGGGCGAGTTTTACCAATGCAAAGCCCATTAATGCCGAGTTATATTGGCGCGCCCTCGTGATGGAGAACTATGATGGTGTCACTTGGCGCCAAGAAGCGGGGATTAAACAGTTGCAAAAAGATGCGCTGCTGTTTCCGCCCTCACGGCCCAGCCCAGCATTGATGGTCAATAATCCTGATCCCATGAGTGATCCCATGAGCAATAGTCCTGCTCCGATAAGCAGTGAAGATCAAGAGATCGCATTAAGTAAGCAAGATAAGCATAGTATTCGTTATCAAGTGATTACTGAGCCGAGCCACCAGCCGTGGTTATTTGGTCTCGATGTGGCCTATAGCCAAGATGATAACGTGGTCAATATGCCCGACTATCGGCTGTTGGCGCTGCGCAATATCGATCAGCGAATGAGTTATCAAGTGGAGTCTTGGCCTAAGGCGAAGATGGACCTCAAGCTATCGGCGCGGCAAAGGCAGATTAACCTCGAACTGCCGAGCCAAAGTAATCCACGCACTTTGGCGTTAGCTGAGCAGTTTAAGACTCAGTATCCCGCGCCTAAGCCACGACTATGGGCCATGATGGGCCACTTTAATAGTGAGCCTTTTTTCTACACTCTCACGCCGCCTCCCCTTGGGCCGCAGCAAGTGGATGATTTCTTATTTGAAAACAAAGCCGGTTTTTGCGTGCACTATGCCGCAGCCTTCATTTTTATGGCGCGGGCCACAGGTTTACCCGCACGTATGGTCACAGGCTATCAGGGCGGTGAATTTAATCCGCAAGCGGGTTACTACAGTGTGTATCAATATATGGCCCACGCATGGGCAGAAGTCTGGCTTGAAGGTGAAGGTTGGGTGCGTTTCGACCCGACCGCTATGGTGGCGCCCGATCGTATCGAACAAGGATTCGACGCCCAGTTTGATCCCGAGCAAAGTTACCTGCAGGAAAGCCCTTTTAGTAGCTTACGATTTAAATCAATGCCTTGGCTCAATGAGTTAAGACAACGTTTTGCCAGCATAGATTATTACTGGAGCGTGTGGGTACTGGGTTTTAACCAAGAGAAGCAGAATCAAGTGCTCAGTGGCATTTTAGGCGATGTGACTCACACTAAAATTGCGGTCTTTATGGGGCTCTGTATCAGCCTTATCGTGCTCTATATCGCCTACAGCGCGGGCTTATTACATTTTAGAGTTCAAGGCGATCCCATTAGTACTCGTTATCAACAGCTCTGTAATCGTCTCGCACACCATGGCATTAAGCGCAAAGACAGTGATGGACCAAATCAATTTGCGCAGCAGATTATTGAGCAATACCAACACAGTGCACCAAAGCTTTGCACGCTGTTTCAAACCTTGACACAAAGTTATGTAGCGCTGAAGTACCAAGATTTACCGGCTAAAGACTATCAAGCGCATTTAACCGCATTTAAAGCGGCGGCGAAGCAACTCAACTGGTTATTGCTCAGAGCCAAAGTGAAAGATAAGTTCAATCTAGCCTAGCATTCGTCAACTGAGCTGTAACTGACGATACCTCATCGGAGCAAGCACCAATAAACACCTAAAATTGCGGGTTAATTCCACAGAAGCAGCAATAGTGTTGAATCTTATAAATCAAACACATAGAATTGTTTTATTGTCACCATGCCGAGTTGCACATGCTAAAGTTAATCCAGTCCAATCAGATGGAAGTGCTCTGCGCCCATTTAGCCGCTTACCTGACCCAACCCCTTGCTTTTGCACGTCTACTGAGTAACGAGCATATTCTGGTACAGAGTCCCGGCATGTCGACTTGGCTACGCCTCGAAATCGCCAAACAAAATGGAATTGCCGCCGCACTGGAATTCCCGCTGCCATCGAGCTTTACCTGGCAGTTGTGCCATGACTTATTACCCGATGTGCCTAAGGACAACGCCTTCACTAAGGCGGCGATGACGTGGAAGCTGATGCAACTCTTACCGCGCATGTTGCAAAATGACGCCTTTGGGCCGTTGAGACACTATCTAAGTCATCAGCAATCCAGCACAAATGCCGCCGACACGAATGAACAGCACAACACCCGTGATATGACGGCTGACGATATTAAGCTGTACCAACTCTGTGGGCGGATTGCCGATATCTTCGACCAATACTTAGTGTATCGCCCCGATTGGATTTTAGCGTGGGAGCAAAACGAGCATCCCGACTCACTTACCAAGCCGCTGAATGAAGACCAACGCTGGCAACCCATTTTATGGCGCGCGCTCATTGCCTTTAACCGTGATGAGCTTAATCAAAGCCATTACCACAGGGCCAACCTGCACAGTGACTTAATTGCAGCGCTGAATCATCCCGACACGTCACTCGCCAAATTGCCACAACGCCTATTTGTGTTTGGCATTTCCTCGATGGCGCCGCAAACCCTTGAAGTGCTTTACCATCTGGCAAGTCGTATCGATGTGATCGTGCTTGGCTTAAGCCCCTGTCAGCACTATTGGGGCGACATTGTTGATCCCCGTAATCGGGCCCGCATGGCGGTGCAATATGCGGGTAAACGCCAATTAGCCGAACTGTGGGAAGATAAACTCGAAGTGGGTAACCCGCTGCTTGCCAATAACGGCAAGATGGGCCGTGAATTACTCGATATGCTGCTTGAGCTCCCCGCCGAACACTGCGACTTTGGCGATGATGTGTATTGTGAGCCCTGTGACGATCCCAACTCGCCACACAGTAACGCCAGCATGCTCCACGGCGTGCAATACGATATTTTAGAGATGCAAACCTTAGACAGAGTACTAGGGCCAGATGCCGATCTGTACCAAAATGTCGAGAACAGACGCCTACTAAAGCGCGACGATGAATCTATTCGAGTCAAGAGTTGTCACAGCCCACTGCGGGAAATCGAAACCCTGCACGATCACTTGCTTGAGTTACTCAGCAATGATGTCGACCTGACGCCTAAAGACATAGTGGTGATGATGCCCGATGTCGCCGCCTACGCCCCCTATATCGATGCCGTCTTCTCGGCGAAGCAAGGCCTGCATTACATTCCCTACGCCATTGCCGACCGCGGCGCAGCGCAGGAATCACCGCTCATCAATAGCTTTTTAAATTTACTCGGGATTAATCAGAGCCGTTTTGGTCTTACTGACATTTTGAGCATACTCGAAGTGCCCGCCATTTTGCGCCGTTTCCAGCTCGATGACGATGAATTGCAACTGATCCGCCGCTGGTTAGATGAAGCGGGCGTGCGCTGGGGCCGCGATGAACAAAGCCGCCTTAAACAAGGTGTGCCAGCGTTTGAGCAAAACTCTTGGGCCTTTGGTATTAAAAGGCTGATTTTAGGTTACGCCTTGAGTGACGATGCGCCGCTCTATCAAGACCATCTTGTCGTCACTGGCATCGAAGGCCAATCGGCGCAGGCGTTAGGTAAGCTACTCAATTTTATTGAAGTACTCGATGAAACGGCGCAAATACTCGCCCTGCCGCAAGTGGGCGCCCTGCGTTTAGCGGAATTAACTGAGCTACTAGATGCCTTCTACGACACAGATGAAGACGAACACGAACAATTACAGGAAATCCGCGATGCCATTGCCGCCCTAGAGCAAGAGTTACTATCGGCGGGCAGGCCCTTAGATACAAAAACGTTAGAGACAAATCCGCTAGAGGCGCTAACCCAAGAGCGCATAAGCGGGCTTAGCCTCAGTATTGAAGTGCTGCAACAGTGGTTTAATCAACGCTTAACCGAATCTCGGGTCGGCCAGCGTTATCTTGCGGGGAGCGTGAACTTTTGTACCTTGATGCCGATGCGCTCGATTCCTTTTAAGGTCGTGTGTTTACTCGGCATGAACGATGGGGTTTATCCTAGGGTTCAACATCCCGTCGGCTTTGATTTAATGGCGCATTTCGGTGCCCGTAAAGGCGATCGCTCCCGCCGCCTCGATGACAGATATTTGTTTTTAGAAGCCTTATTGTCGGCGCGGGAACAACTGTATATCAGCTATATTGGCCGCAGCGAACGGGATAACTCTGAACGTATCGCCTCTATGCTCGTCTCTGAGCTGATTGAATATTGTCAGCTGTGCTATTTGCCTGAGGCCCTATTGATTCAATCGCAAAAAGCTGCAAGCCCCATAGACCCAGAGGATGCCGAAAAAGCCCTCTATAACGCGATTGTCAGCCACCAGCCACTGCAACCCTTCGATCCTAAGTTGTATCAAGCCGCAGTAAAAAGTGATGACAAAAATGGCTCAAACATAGATGGCTCAGGCAGAACCCCAAATAGCTCGGGCATAGGCCAAAGTTACAGCCTGCAATGGTGTCCGCCCAATGCGGGCGCTGCGGGCACACATGCGGGCCGCTTTATCGGCGCGCAAACTCGCATCATGCTCGAAGCGGATGAACAAGACTCAGTGCCAGATACAGAGGCACAGCCAGCTTCTGAGCACGAACAACAGCAAAGCAAGCAAGTGGATGTGTCAGCCCTGATCCGTTTCTTTCGAAATCCAGCGCAGTACTTCTTCAACCGTACGTTAAAAGTCGATCTCAGCCTTAATATTCAGGCCGATGATAATGACGAGCCCTTTAGTCTAAATGCCCTAGAGCGCTATATGTTGCAGGCCCAGTTACTCGACGATGCCATAGGCCAAGGTCTGACTGAGCCCGATATCGAGCTGATTAAACGCCTCAAAGCCAGTGGCACTTTGCCCATGCAGCCCTTCGATGATTTGCTACTGCGCCAATATCAGCATGATATTAAACCTTTGATTGGCAGAACCTTGTTCCTCAAGGGAGAACAAGCCAGCAGCCATGCGGATATTAAACTCGTGTTTGACTTGCCCATCACGGCAGGTAAATCCCAGCAAGTGTTACTGCAAGGTCGTATCGATGACATCAGCCCTAAGGGGTTAGTCAATTACCGCCCTGGTAGCGCACACGGTCGCGATGTGCTGAGGTTGTACCTTCGCCACCTGTGTTTAATGGCAATGGGCCACACACATGCAAGCTATCTACTCGACATGGGGCACTTCCACACCTTAGCGCCAATCACAGCTGAGCGCGCCCATGCGTTACTGGCCGATTTGTTAGTGTTGTTTTACCAAGGCCAACAACACCCACTGTGTTTTATGCCGCGCACGTCACTGGCCTACGTCAGCTGCGAGGGTGAGCACGATGAGCGTTTGCAGCAAGCGTTACCCGAATGGTTAGATGAGCAGAGTCAATTGGGTGAAGCTGCTTTTGGAGAAGGAAATGAGCCCCATTACCAGCGATTATTCAGCTTCCCGCGGGATTTCTCTGAGGATAGCTTTGGCGCATTAGCCGAGCGCATCTATCGCCCTATGGTGAGTTTATATCTCAAAGACACGCTGGCTCAGCTTGAGGAATTTGCGCTGAACGATGGCATGAGCCAAGGCCCTGCTAATGAACACGCGACTGACACACAAGCTCTCGCACCACATTTGAACCGCAATAGCGCACAGGGAGAGCAAGCATGAGTGAACAGATGCCGTTGAACACGCAAGCCTTACATTCTGCACCACAAGCGCTTGATCCTCTCACTCTACCCTTTGGCGGTAGTCGTCTGATTGAAGCCAGCGCTGGCACAGGTAAAACCTACACCATTTCAGGTCTTTATTTACGCTTATTGCTTGGCGATGGCATCGCCGCGCCGCTGACCTGTGAGCAAATTCTCGTGGTAACTTTCACTAATGCGGCCACTGAAGAATTACGGGATCGTATTCGCCGGCGTATTCAAGTCGCCTTTAAGTGCTTCTTAGGGCTAAAGATTGCCGATCCCTTTGTGCAGGCGTTGTATGACAACACCCCTGAGAGTGATCGCGCCATTGCCCTGCGGCGTTTCGATCTCGCCCTTAAATCCCTCGATGAAGCGGCGATTTTTACCATCCACGGTTTCTGTCAGCGAATTTTATCGGATCTCGCCTTTGAGTCTTCCTTGCTGTTCGAATCGGACTTTACCTTGGACGACAGCGAATTTTTGCACCATGCGGTGCGGGATTTTTGGCGTGAGGCCTGTTATCCGCTGCCCGATTACTTAGCGCAAATCATTGCTAAGGAATTTGGCGAGCCCGATGGTTTGGTCAAACAATTGCGGCCGCTCCTTAGCGCCAGTCAAGCAAAGCCTCTGAAACCCGCGCTTAAGTTTGATGCCTTGGCCCTGTCACTGCGCCAAAGTTTAGAGCGCTTTAAATTAGCTTGGCCACGGGGACGCGATGGCTTATTGGCATTGCTACACAGTTTGCCACTCAACGGCACCCGCTTTGGCAAAGCAACGGATAAGTACCCCAAGCTCGCCGCCATGTTCGATGCATTAGATAACTGGCTCGCCTTCGGTCATGGGTTGCCGCCGCTGAAAGAGTTAGAAGCCTTATCGCTGTCTGAGTTAAAACTCAACAAGGGCGGCGTCATCCCAAGTGTGAGCGAAGCACCGCTGATGGATCATATGGAGCAACTCGCCACATTGATTGCCGCCATTAAACCAGCATTTTTATATAGCGCGAAACTCGGCATAAGCGAGCGATTTGCCCAGCAAAAACAACAAAAAAATGTGCTGACCCCAGATGACTTACTCACGACATTAGCGAGCGCGTTAAACGCCAATAATGAAACCTTGCCCAAAGCCGTGGCAACACGTTTCCCCGTCGCACTTATTGATGAATTCCAAGATACCGATCCGCTGCAATTTGCGATCTTCTCTGGCATCTACCAAGACCGTTACTCGTTTGAACAAAGCAAAAACGATACAGAAAATAAGCTTAGCCTGTTGATGATTGGCGATCCTAAGCAAGCCATTTATGCCTTTCGCGGTGCCGATATCCATACCTATATTGAGGCCCGTCATCATACGCAGGCCCACTATCATCTGGATACCAACTACCGCTCAAGCGCAAACATGGTCGCTGGGGTTAATCATCTGTTTAGCCAGCATCACGATCCGTTTATCAGTCAATCGATCCCCTTTGATAGCGTGAAAACGCCCAGCAGTGCTAAAGGGAAAATCCTCACTGAAAAAACCGCCAATCCTGCCGCCTTAAGATTAAGACTCTTAAGCGAAAGCGCAGAAAACGGCCTCAACAAAACCACGGCAAGACACTTGCTCGCAGAAGACGCGGCGGCACAAATTACCCATTTACTGACAGATGCGGCCAATGGCGAATGCCACAGCCCTAAAGGGCCGTTGATCGCTAAAGACATCGCTATCCTAGTGCGGGATCGCAACGAAGCGGCAGTGATGAAAACCGCATTAAGTAAACGCCACATAGGCGCAGTGTTTTTAAGTCGCGACAGTGTGTTCGATACCCTTGAAGCGCGGGAAATGGCGTTAATTTTGCGATCTCTAGCGAACCCAAAAGATGAACGGGCACTGCGCAGCGCCCTAGCCACGGCATTATTAGGTTATAGCGCCGAGCAAATCCATGCCTTTAACCAAGATGAAGAACACAGACAGCTGTTATTAGAGCAATTTTTTAACTTGCACCAAGTGTGGCAAAAACGCGGCATCATGCCCGCGCTATTAAGCCTTGCCAATAGCACTAAGCTGATTGACCGTTTACTGCACACCGCCAGTGCAGAGGTAGATGCTCAAGAGCAAGATGCCACAAACGGTGAGCGCCGCCTGACGGATTTTCGCCACCTTGCCGAGCTATTACAACAAAAAGCCACCGAACTTGATGGTATGAGTGCCCTACTCAATTGGTATGAACAGCAACTGATTGATAACACAGGCACCGATGAACAGCAGCTACGCCTTGAGAGCGAGCAGAATCTAGTACAGATCGTCACTATCCATAAGAGTAAGGGGCTTGAGTATCCCGTATGTTTTGTGCCCTTTGTTAGCCTAGCCCGTGACAATCGCCGCCGCCCGACGCCTATGCTGTACCACAGAACTAACGATGCAGGTGAGCAAGAGCTAGTATGGGATATCGAAGGCACGGATGAGGGTTGGGATCGCGCCAAACAAGAAACCTTGGCCGAAGACTTGCGCTTGCTATATGTGGCGCTCACTCGCCCAGTGTATTTGTGTTACTTGTATATCGCCAATCACAGTCGTCAGCTTAAAAATGGCCTTAAAAGTCAGCTGCATGAAACCGCTATCGGCTATCTGCTCGGCATAGACGACTCAGAATGTGACTTTGCCCGTATCTGCAATGCTGCGCAGCAGCTCGCTCAAGATGTGGAAGCCATAAGTATTGATAAGGTGCCCGATGACATAGACGAGCGCCCATTGCCCTCAAGCCAAGACATAGCGCAAATACTTAGCGCGAAAACCTTAACCCGCCAATACAGCACGCCGTGGCGAGTCGGCAGTTATTCAGGTCTCGTTAAAAATACCAGCCATGGTAAAGCCGCGCCGGGCGCCGATGATGAAATATTAGGTACGCTTGAATATACGGCTGCGCAAACACTCTCTATTCCTAATGAGGCAAGCCATGAGCTGCAGGATGGCATGCTCAATCGCTTTAACTTTGAGCGCGGCGCTAATGCCGGTAGCTTTATGCATTTAGTGTTAGAAGAGATTGATTTTACGCAGGCAGAAATCGACTTACCGCTGCAATTGCCTAAAGCCATGTTGCAATACGGTATCGCACCCGAATGGCAAACAGTATTACATACTTGGTATTTGGATGTGCTGCATGCACCGCTGTGCGCTATGCCGCACGCCTTAGAGTCGCAGGTCACTAGCCATGTAAGAGCCGTAAGCGCCGTCAAACCTGCTCATCCAGATCTGTGTTTAGCCAAGTTATCGCCGCAGAATACCTTAGTCGAAATGGAGTTTTATTTACCCTTAAGCGAACTTAAAGATACTGAGCTCAATGCGCTACTGCTGCAATTTGGCTATGAGTCGACACTTAAGTTTGATGATCTCAAGGGCATGCTCAAAGGCTTTATCGATTTAACCTTTGAATACCAAGGTCAATATTATATCGCCGACTATAAGTCGAATCATTTAGGCAACAACATCAATGCCTATCATCAGAGCGCGCTGCAAAGCGCAATAACCGATCACAGGTACGATTTGCAGTACATTCTCTACTCATTGGCGCTACACAGGTATTTGAGTTTACGCCTGCCAAGTTATGACTACGATAGCCACATAGGCGGTTGTTATTACTTGTTCTTACGGGGAATGTCAGCTCAATATCCCGGCTATGGTATTTACTACGACAAGCCGCCGAAGGCACTTATTCTCGCGCTAGATTCACTTTTTAATGACAATTTATTTCACAGCAGATTGGCTCGTGCAATAGATACAGGAGTCACGGCATGATGCGCTCAACCCAAGGGCTAAATGCACATTCACTCACAGCGGCGAAATGGATAGACCATGGCGCAATTCAGCTTACAGCGCCGCTGCCAGAGCTGTTAAAACAGTGGGAGCAAGAACGACTGCTCACACCGCTCGATCGGCATTTCGCACTCGAAATGAGTCACTTGCATCCAAGCGACAGCCAACAGCCCTTGTTTATTTTGCTGTGTGCGCTATTAAGCCAGCAATTATCTTCACAGCACAGCTGCCTAGTACTCGCTCATATCGTGCCGCTTAATCCCATGGCCGAGCAAAATAGCCATTGTAAAATCAGTTTAAGTCTCGAAGCGCTCACTGAGACCTTGCAAACCTTTGATGCCGTCGGCCAAGCGGGCAGCAATAAACCACTTATTTTTGATAATGGCAGACTCTATTTACAACGTTATCATCAATTTGAAACCTCAGTGGCCGCCTCATTAATCCGCTTGTCCGGAAGTGTATCTAGGCAATTATCTGAAGAAACAAGCCACCAAAAGCAACCGCAAATCGCTAAGTTGAGGTCACTGCTAGATCAACTGTTCCCTGCCAATGTGAGCGATCCCCATTCACTCACTACCAATGTACTCACTAACAGTGAAGACACAGCACCCATTGATTGGCAAAAGGTCGCAACGGCCACAGCGCTGGGTAAAAAACTGTCAGTGATCACTGGCGGCCCAGGTACGGGTAAAACCACCACTGTAACTAAACTTTTGTTATTGCTACAAATGGAATCACAGCAGGAAATCCGTTTAGTCGCGCCAACGGGAAAAGCGGCGGCTCGCTTAAGCGAATCAATCAAAGCCTCAAAAGCGCGTCTGGCGAAGGAACTCAGCGCCCATGCTAATGTTATTGATGAAGTTCGCAATAGAAATAGCCAAGACTTTTTAACGGCTCTGGGCCGCATTCCAGAGGAAGCTTCAACCTTACACAGACTGCTTGGGGTGATCCCCAATTCGCCGCACTTTCGCCACCATCAAAGTAATCCGCTTAGGCTCGACTTATTGATTGTCGACGAAGCCTCTATGGTCGATTTGCCCATGATGTACAAGCTGCTGAGCGCATTGCCTGAGCACGCCAGTTTGATTTTACTCGGCGATCAAGACCAACTCGCCTCGGTTGAGGCTGGCGCTGTGCTCGCCGATATTTGTGCGGGCCTTAAAATACCAGTAGATCCCAATAACCTTGCTCAGAACAACATAGCGTCAAACAGCCCTGCTCTGTGGCAAATGCGCTATTCCAAGGAACAAGCCGAGCGTCTGAGTGCTTTAACAGGTTTTGAGTTAACGCCCTATATCAGCGACGCCCCTAAGCTTGGCGATAGCTTATGTATGCTAATGCACAGCCACAGATTTAAAGGCGATGCAGGGATTGGACTGCTCGCCAGTGCAGTCAATCGCGCAGATCTTCAAGGTATTTTGCAGGTATGGCAACAGGGACCTGCAGAATTGAGCTGGTTAGAACACAGTATGATCGTAAGCCAAACCCAAGCCAAAGTGAGTGAGCCTGCTAATAATATGGGACTCAATTCACTGCTGGAGCAAGCCTGCCAGCAATATGGCACTTATCTCGGTGCCTTGAATAGCCATGCAAGTAACAATGATACGAGTAATAGTGATTTAAGCAAGCGTCCAAGCACAGCTGACATCATTGAACGCTTTAACCAGTACCGTATTCTATGTGCTATGCGCTCGGGCGATTATGGGGTTGAAGGCATTAATCAGTATGTGACTCAAGCACTGGCCAATGCCAAGCTGATTAAACCGCTACAGGAGTTTTATCTGGGTCGGCCCATTATCATCCAAAGCAATGACTATAACTTAGGCCTTTTTAACGGTGATATCGGATTGATTTTGCAGGATGAAGATAAACCCGAACATTTAATGGCGCACTTCATCAAGGCCGATGGCAGCCTATTAAAAGTCTTGCCAGCCCGTTTGCCCAGCCATGAAACCTGTTATGCCATGACAGTACACAAAAGCCAAGGCAGCGAATTTAGCCGTGTGGCCTTAGTATTGCCGCCGAGCCCCAGCCTAGCCCAATGGCAACTGCTGACCAAAGAGTTGGTCTACACCGCCATCACCCGCGCTAAAGTCCACTTTACCTGCTTAGGCACCCAGCACGTATTCGAGCGGGCCAGTAGCCAAGCAACCCAACGCGCATCGGGTCTTGCCGACCGCCTTTGGGGGTAAATGAAGCTTTGTGGTCAATGGGGAACACTTTAGGAACTACATTTTAAGATATGGCTTTTAGATTTATTCTAACCATGAAACTAAGGATTTAAACATTGATTAAAAAGGACATTATTACACTTAAGGATCTACAAGCCGTTATTGCCTTGTTTGACGCCATAGCACCAGATGCCGCTTTACCTAAGCGTTATTATGAAAAAACCCGCTATATCCAGTGGTCAGAATTTAAAGACATGCAGGTATATGCACTCGACTTTGAGCCCTATTTAACGATTAGCCAGCGTTGTAATATGACGTATTTTGGCATACATCAAAGTACGCGACGTTTATACCTAGCACAGTGTAATGATGCTGGCCACGCACCGCGCTGGGAAGCGAGACCAGTGACCTTAGCGCAACTGATGGATGTCGAGTTAATGGTGAATTTACATAAAAATCATGCCTATAACTTAGGGCTAAACATCTGTTTTGATCTGAACTACTTACTCTGATCTTTTGTATTAATGTACAAATTCGGATGACTAAATATCGGTGGTGGGCCAAGCAATATCAGTTGCTAAAATCAATCAATTTGAAATTATCAATGTCACCCGCAACGTTTTTCCAGTACCCGAATGCACAAGGACAACGGATCTGATTATGCTCGCTCGAGCCAAGAGTTAGCCGTTTGGTTCGCTCAAAACTAAGCTGTAGCGAAAGGATGTTTTGGTAAACCCTATACTTTCATAGTATTGCTGTGTGGCAATGCGCTGCATCGATGTAGTGAGTTCTAGTAACTGGCAATTCTCTTGCTTTCCCCTCTCTTTCGCAAAGGCAATCAACTGAGAGCCAACGCCCTGACCCCGCATGTCGGCATCCACCACAATTGCGGTTATACGACAGATACGACTCAAGGCGGGGAAATAATCAAAGAACATTAAGGCCATCACAGCGACAACTTGCAGGTCACCCTGCACATTATGTTGCTCATACACCAGTAATTCATCACTGCGGCGCAGAGAATCATGCTGATATTGGCTTAACGTCTGGGCTAAAGCGGCATGGGGCAAAGAATAACCGAGTTGCTCAAGTAATACCTGCACACTATCTGTATCCTGTAAGCGGGCTAACCGAATGTTTTTATTCACCATGAGATACCATGCTGTAATCTGCCTAAAGGTAAGTGTCACTCGTACTGGGTTGCACAGTTTAGATGACGGTGACGAAGCAATAGTCCAACGACATTGCCATCTCACGCCACAAAAATCAAAATAAACCCGACAAAGGCACAACCCCATATTTGCAATGCGATGTAATGCGTTAAAATTCACCACTTAATAGCCATCAGTCAGCAAAACCTTGCACTCATAGGGGCAAGAAAACTAAGATGACAGCGGCTGTACTATAGGATGATATTCGTATTGCCACAGGCCGATGTCATCCGATTTTGCTCACTTTGAGGAATCACTCACAATGTCTAAGATCAACCTGCTTTTGCTGTGCGGCGGCGGAAGTGCCGAACACGATATTTCACTCATGTCGGCCAATTATTTTGAAACCTCACTGGCAAAATCCGAGCAGTTTTGTGTATTGCGAGTCGAACTGGATAAATTTGGTCAATACCGCACCGCTGCGGGTGATGATTGTGAACTGACCAATAGCCGTGAAATTCGCTTCCGAGATGAGAGCAAAGCCCCATGGCCGGTCGATTACGTCATTCCCTGCATTCATGGCTATCCCGGCGAAACAGGTGACATTCAATCCTATTTTAACCTAATCCAACTGCCCTATTTTGGCTGTGAATCCGAGGCTAGCAGTAACTGCTTTAATAAGATCACCGCTAAAATGTGGTTCTCGGCCTTAGGTATTCCGAATACCCCGTATATTTTTCTAAACCAATTCGATGATGCAGCAATAGAGCAAACCCAAGCCGCATTAGCACTATGGGGATCCATCTTCGTCAAAGCGGCCTCACAAGGTTCCTCTGTTGGTTGTTATAAAGTCGATGACAGCGATAAAGTCGCTGGCGTGCTTAAAGATGCTTTCGGCTATGCGCCCTATGTTATCGTTGAAAAAACCATTAAAGCTCGTGAGTTAGAAGTCGCAGTATACGAGTACAACGGTGAAGTGGTGGCGACAGTACCAGGTGAAATCATCTGTGATACCAACACCTTCTACACCTTCGATGAGAAATACGCCAAAAACAGTAAAGCACGCACCGATGTGGTGGCACAGCATGTGTCGGCTGAGATCAGTGAACAAATCCGCGCCTATGCAATCAAGGCATTTAAAGGTATGAAATTGCGTCACCTGTCGCGCATCGACTTTTTCTTAACCGCGGACAATGAGATTTTACTAAATGAAATCAATACCTTCCCAGGTTCCACGCCGATTTCTATGTTCCCCAAAATGCTGCAGAATCACGGTCATGACTTTACTGAATACTTGAGTCTAGTGATTAACAGCCAGATAACAGCTAAATCTTAGCGCTCACCCATCTGACTCAATGTGAACGCAGAGACTCAGTGCAGCACCTGTTTTCAGTAATAAAAAGAGCGCCTCGGCGCTCTTTTTATTTATTACTTTTTCAATGTTTTATATCTAAAACTTGAATTATTACCTTACATCTAAACCCAATATCAAAATCAGACTGTCACTGATTAAGCCGCCCTCACATCTAGGTCAAACATCTAGGTCAAACATCAAGGTCAAACATCAAGGTCAAACGTCAAAACCCTTATGCAGCTCAGCTTGCTTTGCCAACAGGGCAAAGAATGCAGCTTTGGGCATAGGCTTATAAAATAAATATCCTTGAATTTCTTGAATATGATTCGCCATTACAAATTTAAGCTGGGACTCAGTTTCTACCCCTTCTGCCGTCACAGTTAAATCTAACGCATGGCTTAAACGCACTATGGCCTCCACCAACGCTTCGTGACGTTTGCCTTCATCTAATCTGTCGATAAAGCTCTTATCGATTTTAATTTGATCGATAGGAAAATTAGCTAAATAAGATAGAGATGAGTAACCCGTCCCAAAATCATCTAAGGAGATTTTAATCCCTTTAACTCGCAAACCATTAAGTACATCAATAAGATACGTATGCTGCTTCATCAATAAAGATTCAGTGATCTCAAGGGTTAATCTGTCATAAGGGAAATCTGTCACCTCAAGTTGCTCGGTAATTGCAGCAAAGGATTCCACAAAGGCATCTTGTAGTTCATGGGACCAAAACTCAAAAGTCGAGACATTCACCGATAAATTAATGGGCCAATTTCGTTCCTGCATCTCTAAAATAGTCTGCATAGCACCAAGGCGAACATCTCGACCAATATCAACGATTAAACCACTGTTTTCAGCGATAGGAATAAATTCATCGGGTGGAATAAACGTTCCCTCATGCTGCCAGCGCAGCAGCACTTCAGCACGGACAATAAGACCTGTGGTCGCATTGACTATAGGTTGGTAATAAAGCTCGAAGGTATGCTGATCTAATGCCTGCTTAAGCTGATTATGAAGGCTAGCAACACGCTCGGCATTTAGCTGCATTTGTTCAGTAAAAAAATGATATCGATTGCGACCATTTGCCTTAGAAATATACATGGCCTGATCGGCACAATTTAACAACTGTTCAAGATCGAGGGCATCTTCAGGAAAACGTGCAATCCCTATACTTACCGAGCTATAAACGCCTTTTCCATCGGCTAGCACATAATGTTTTGCCACATTTTTGTTAATTGTATCTGCAATTTGTGCCAATTCTTTCTGGTTAACAACCCCAGGTAATAGCAAGGCAAACTCATCCCCTCCTAAGCGTGCAAACACCATAGTGTCATCGACACACTCGCTGATCTGTTTAACCACTTGCACTAACAGTGCATCACCTTTGTCATGGCCATGGGTGTCGTTGACTTGCTTAAAGTTATCTAAATCCATCAACATAAAACTAAAGCCGGGAGTCAAACTGTCGGAAGTAATTAACGCTTGGATCTGCTTGAATAACGCATTGCGGTTAGCAAGTCCGGTAAGAGAGTCATTATTGGCCTGATACTTAATCAGCTGCGCCGCTTTCTTACGTTCACTAATATCTGAAAATAGCCATGCAAAACAGGGTTGCTGACCATTGGACTCTCGGAAGGTCGTGACGATAAGGTCAAGATAAAACTCCTCACCATTTCCCCTAAGACCCACCAACTCACCCTGCCACATTCTGTCCTGAGCTAAATGCTCAAATAACCCCACTAATTCATTAGATTGGGATGATGCTAAAAAAATCTTAGGATGAAAGCTAGCAATATCAGTATCTTGAGGGATAACTATATGTCTGAAAGCGGGATTAGCATAGAGAACTGTATCGTCAGAATTGGAAATAACCAGAGCAAGGGGTAACCGGTCAAAAATTTTCACAGCTAAATGCTGAAACTCCATTGCACGACTGCGTTCAATGGCTAAACTCGCCAGTCTTGCCGCCTCTGAAATGAGTTCTAAATCCTGCTCTGTTGGGGACTTTATCGTATCATAATACATGGCAAATGTGCCTAGCACTTTACCATGAGTATCTTTGATAGGTTCTGACCAGCAAGATTTAAGACCTGCACGTAATGGTAGTTCTTTATAATTAACCCAGTAAGGATGTTGAGCGATATCTTCAACGATAACACGCTGCGCATAATAGGCAGCCGTGCCACAAGAACCCACATTGGGGCCAATTTCAACACCATTAATGGCTTGATTGTAACTGTCGGGTAAATTGGGGGCTGCACCTAATAACAGACGTTTACCGTCAGCACTGAGCAGTAACACAGACCCTCTGGTTCCTACTTTTTGAGCTTCGATTTTTAAGACTAAGGCGTGCAAGATTTCATGTAGCGGTGCGCCATTGAGCAGCATAGAAAGAATACTGCTATAACAAGCTATGCTGACATTGTGGGCGAGTTTAACGTCTGCATGATCGAGCAGATCTGGAAGGTTAACGCCGTACGCCATAATTTCCTTAAGAGCAAAGTTGCAATATAAATACTGATTAACAATGTTAAATATTTATAACTTATAAGAAATTCTAGGCACTAATGTTAATTAAGTAAACCCTTTACCTGCGCGGTAAAAGGTTTACTTTAGTCTAAAAAGCAATGCTTTATTCTTGAATACGTTCAAGTTTGGCAAGGTAAAAGCCATCAAAGCCGCTATCGGCTGGGCTGATACTTTCATCCTCAATCAGGCGAAAGTTGGGGTTCTCGGCTAAAAACGCATCCACTTGACCGCGGTTCTCGCAAGGGAAGATAGAACAAGTCGCATAGACAACTATGCCACCGACTTTGACCATGCGGCTATAACTGCTCAAAATGTGTTTTTGCAGTTCCATTAACACGGGTAAACGCTCTACAGTATCACGCCATTTTGCATCGGGATTACGCTTTAATACACCCAAACCAGAGCAAGGCACATCAAGCAATACCCTATCGGCACTGAGCTTTAAGCGTTTAATGGTTTTACTGCTGGCGATAACACGGGTTTCGACATTGTGTGCCCCATTACGACGCGCTCGTTCCTTAAGTTTGTCGAGTTTCCATTGCTCCACATCCATGGCCAACAAGCGTCCTTTGCCCTGCATTTGCGCAGCTATGTGTAAGGTTTTACCGCCCGCGCCTGCGCAAGCATCAATCACTTTCATGCCTGGCTTGGCATCAAGCGCCGCAGCTACGCGCTGAGAGCCCGCATCTTGCTGCTCGAATAAGCCATCTTTAAAGCTTTGTGTACGGAACAAGGCAGAATCGGAGGTCACTTCAAGGGCGGAATCAACCCCATCAACACAGAGCGTGCTCACAAACTCAGCGGCAAGCTTAGCGGCCAGTTCATCACGAGTCACCTTAAGGCCGTTAGCGCGTAAAAAACGTTTCGGCGCAGTACTTAACGCGGCGCGCTCTTTTTCCCAAGACTCACCTAGTTGCTCACGGCCCATAACATCGAGCCACTCAGGGCAACCGTCCCACAACACAGGCTTAGTTTTCGCTTGCTCGATACGCTCAGCTAAACGCGCCTCATCAACTTGCAACGAATATTGCATTTTAGGCAATTCAAGCCCGTGGAATAAATGCCAGGCATTAAGCAATTTAGAGCCAAAACGCTCCATCTCATCTGGACTAATTTCCGCCAGATAACAATATAAATTTAAACGACGTAGGATATCACCCGTCGTTAATGCGATACGCGCCTGCTCGGCGGGTACCAATTGCAACCCAGAAAAATGCTGAGAATAGGCCCGATCTAAGGGTTTCCCTTGGCTCAGCACCATAGTTAAGATACTGATCACTAATTCGTTCGAGCTGGCAGAAAGCGGAGAATTCAACATTTAAAAGGTCACCATGAATGATAAAACCGGAGGATCATAGGAGGTCAGGCCCTAATACGCAAGCGTGCTGGCGCCGAGTTAAGGTTAAAGCCATAAAAAAAAGCGATCCTAAGATCGCTTTTTTGCCACAGTCAGTTTAACCCATTACATTTTTGAGCCTTTAGCCCCGTAGAACAGGATAAAACCATAACAAATCACGGGCAGAATAAAGGCGAGCTGAACGCCAAGATTATCCGCTAACATGCCTTGGAATAAAGGCAAAATCGCGCCGCCCACAATCGCCAAACACAGAATGCCACTGCCCTGTGAAGTGTGTGGACCTAAATCACGAAGCGCTAAGCTGAAGATCGTTGGGAACATAATCGAGTTAAATAATCCCACCCCAAGGATTGCCCACATGGCAATGCTGCCACTGGTTGTCATCGCTGCAACCACAAGTAGCGCCGCCATAAAAGCATTAAATGCAAGCACTGAGCCTGCTGGTACTTTTTGCATCACCACAGAGCCAATGAAACGTCCCACCATAGCGCCGCCCCAATAATAGGCGATGTAATGGGCGGCTTCGGCTTCTGGCATACCCGCTATATGGCTTTCACCTAAGAAGCTAACTAAAAAGCTACCGATAGACACTTCTGCGCCGACATACACGAAAATACCCACAGCACCGAGCACTAAGTGCTTGCTTTGTAAGGCACTGGTTTTACCTAGATGGGTCTGAACTTCACCTTGAACACTTTCATCATGCTCACGGATCACAGGTAAATCTAACTTTGCAAAAATCAACGCTAAAATTGCCAAGGCGCCAGAAAGTAACAGGTATGGCAGTTTAACCACTTCTGCTTCAGCGCTCGCTTGGGCTAAATCGCCTGATACTGAACTGGCAACAGAAAGAATTAACATAGCACCAAAAAACGGCGCGACCGTTGTGCCTAAGGCGTTGAACGCTTGCGTTAAATTCAAACGACTCGACGCAGTTTCGCTACTGCCTAAGGCATTGACATAAGGATTGGCTGCCACTTGCAGGATTGTGATGCCTGATGCCAAAACAAATAATGCACCGAGGAACAAGTTGTAAGTAGCGAGGGCCGCCGCAGGATAAAACAGCGCACAACCAATACTTGCAATCACGAGACCAGAAACAATTCCCTTTTGATAACCCAGCTTTTTCACTAAGTTACCCGCAGGGATTGAGACTAGAAAATAAGCACCGAAGAAACAAAACTGGATCAACATGGCTTGAGTATAATTCAGTGAAAACACCGCTTTAAGATGCGGGATCAGAATATCGTTCAAGCAGGTGATAAAACCCCACATAAAAAACAGTGAAGTCAATGAGATCAAGGCAAAACGATAACTGCCCGACCCATTTTCGCCAGTGCTGCTCGTGTAGCTACCGGTATTAATTGATGACGCCATAGTTATTCTCTCTGTATGTTTTTATTATCAGGAACTAATTAAGGTTACATTCCCCATGGTGCCCGTGGGCGGGTTTATATCGAACTGTGGGCTTGGGATCCCGTATCTATAACACTTCAACCGAATAAAAATGAATCATTTTCACTTTAACATTGCATAAAAGCTGGTAAATGCCGAAAACTTCAGCTGATTGTTTTCTATTTGTGCGGTTTTAAGGCCGTGTCCCGTCAGCGGTTCACTGATTTCAAATGCAGAGAAATCAAACTCGACCTCGGTATCACCTAAATTGAATCCCACGAACACTTTTATATCGCCTAAGGTGCGAACAAAGGCCAAAATGGGCTCCTTTGTATCAACAAATTTAATATCACCTTCAACTAACACTGGGTGTAACTTACGCCAAGCCAGAAAACGTCGATAACCGTTGAGCATGGAATCAGCATCAGATTCTTGTACATCCACAGCTAACGCTTGGTGCGCAGGTGCAATTGGCAGCCAAGGAGAAACATCACTAAAGCCACTAAAGTCAGCGCCTTGCTGCCACGGCATTGGCGTACGGCAACCATCACGCCCCTTAAACATAGGCCAAAATGTTTTGCCAAAGGGATCTTGCAGCTCATGATATTCAATTGGCGCCTCAGTTAGACCGAGTTCTTCACCTTGATAACTACATATACTGCCGCGCAGCGAACTTAGCATGGCATTGAGCATTTTGACCATGTCTGAATTCTGTTTACCTTGCCCCCAACGACTCGCTACGCGCTGCACATCATGATTGCCGATAGCCCAACATGGCCAGCCATCACCTATGCTCGCTTCCAAAGCCTCTACGGTTTGGCGAATATAACTTGCGCTGTAATCATCAGTCAGCAGCTCAAAACTGTAGGCCATATGCAGGCGATCTTCGCCCTTAGTGTAGGCAGCCATTACAGCCAAAGAATCTTCGGCAGAGACTTCGCCTAAGGTCACCGCTTCTGGATAGCGATTGATGAGCTTTCGTAAATCTTCAATAAAAGCGATGGTTTGCGGACGGTCATTATTGTAGTAATGGTATTGATATGCGTAAGGGTTATCTTCACTGAAACCACGGCCCTGACGTTTATCCTTAGGTTTTGCCGGATTATCCCTGAGCAGTTCATCGTGATAACAAAAGGTAATGGCATCTAAGCGGAAGCCATCTACCCCCTTTTTAAGCCAAAATTCAACGTTATCCAGCACAGCTTGGCGCACTTCGGGATGATGGAAATTAATATCGGGCTGACTACGCAGGAAGTTATGTAAATAGTATTGCTGTCTGCGCGGTTCCCACTCCCAAGCACAACCGCCAAAAATCGCGAGCCAGTTGTTAGGCGCTGTACCGTCTTCCTTAGGATCGGCCCACACATACCAATCCGCCTTGGGATTCGTACGGTTTTCGCGGCTCTCGATAAACCACGCATGTTGGTCCGAGGTATGACTTAATACTTGATCAATAATGACCTTAATACCTAAACCGTGGGCTTTTTCAATCAATTCATCGAAATCATGCATAGTGCCAAAAAGAGGGTCAACTTCACGGTAATCACTGATGTCGTAGCCAAAATCTGCCATAGGAGATTTAAAGAAAGGTGAAATCCAGATGGCGTCGACATTGAGACTCGCAATGTAATCCAGCTTTATGATAATGCCGCGTAAATCCCCGACGCCGTCGCCATTGGTATCTAAAAGGCTACGCGGATAAATTTGGTAAATCACTGCACCACGCCACCACGTTAACTCACTCATTGTTGCCCCTTTTATCATTATTCTACAGCGAACTTTCCCTGACACACTCAAGCAAACAGTTATCGTTTTGTTACTGCAGAGTAAAGTCATCGCGGCTTCTTTTGTGTTACCGAGCATACGTGAAGAGGGAAATAAGGTTCAATACACCTGCATACGTATGCAGAAGATGCAGCCAATAGTCACATGACATCACAATGAAATTTACTTTTTATTAACAGTCACTTGATTGCAAAATAAAATCATTTTATTCCCTGAGTTCACCCTCTATCACAGTCTATTCTTAACTCTGCTAGGTATTGAATACGTATGCACTCTGTTGTTCAGCTAAGAAACTCGGGAGTAGTATCTTCACCGTTGCATAACAATTTGGTCATAAACGCAGCACTTATGCAGTCAATTAAGCGCCCATATACCAAAAAAAGGCCGCAAAAATAACGCGGTGATAACGATAAAACGCTCTACAAAGCGATAAAGCGACTCCAAGGGGAAGAGAGATATGATGCGATTTAAACCCAGTTTGCTAACCTTAGCGCTCATCGCCGCAGGTGCCAGTATGCACTCCTATGCGGCAGATGAAGTGACCACAGATAAGGAAGCAAAAGCAAAAGAAGCTGCTATTGAGGTTATTGAAGTTAAAGGCTTTAGAACCAGTGTCATCAAATCACTAAATGATAAACGCTTTGGAGATACCGTCTCTGAATCGATTTCAGCAGATGATCTTGGCGCCCTTCCCGATCAGTCAATCGCTGATGCACTGACTCGCTTACCTGGCGTGACCGCAGTGCGCACTGGTGGACAAGCAAGCGGCCTCAATATTCGAGGTCTTGATGGTGATTTCGTCTTTGCAACACTTAATGGACACGAACAAGTGACAACGGGCGGTAAACGCGCGATTGAGTTTGACCAATATCCATCCGAATTAATTAGTCAAGCCGCCGTCTATAAAACACCAAAAGCCTCGCTGATTGAAGGTGGCGTCGCCGGTACGGTAGAATTAAAAACCGCAGATCCCTTAAAAAGCGACAAAGACCAATCATTTAATATCAATGCTCGCGGCAGTTTTAATGACAGAGCGGATGAGATTTCCGATGCCGATCAATATGGCAACCGTCTTAGCTTTGCCTATCAAGGCAAATTCCTTGAAGATACACTCGGTGTGGCGCTAGGCTATGCCCATTTGTACCAACCTTATGTTGCCAGTCAATTCATTGGTTTACGTTTCAATGACGGTAAACAAGATGTCAATGGCGATAATATTTTAGAATCAAACAGTGAAGGTTTTGAACTGCAGCAAAAAGGTGGTGATGATACTCGCGATGGTTATATGGCGGCTATCCATTGGCAACCTACAGACAATCTTAGTGTGAAAAGTGATTTATTCCATTCAAAATTCACTTCCGAAAACTTTGCTAGAGGCTTCCGAGTCAAGTCATTAAAAAATGGTACTTTCAGTGATCCCGTTGTCGAAAATGGCTCTATTACTGGTGGAACCATATCAACCACTGGCAATGATAACTTTGCTGTTTTTGTGATTAACGATAACGACTCAAAATATTCAGAACTGACATCAGGCTCAGTCAATATTGAGTGGAATAATGGCGGCGCCTTGACTATCGCAGGTGATGTGAGCTATTCAAAAGCCGATGGCGAGTTCGTCAACGGTGGTACGCGTGCCGTTCTATATGATGATATAGGTAATGAAGTACGCTCAGCAGAATCAATCACCTATAGACTACATGGATTGAATCCTGCGGATGTCAGTTTTTCACACGACTATACAGATACGGCGACTTTGGGTTTAAAAGAAGTGGGTATGTGGCCATACGATCAACAAAACGATCTTGTCGCCTACAAGTTAGACTTTAACTATGTGTTAGATTCTGGTTTCTTAACTTCAGTTGATTTTGGTCTGCGCTACTCAGAACGTGAGTTTAATGCGCAACGTTCACAAGCAGGTTATGGTTTTGAATTTGGTAAAAACCCAACTAACCAGCCCGTGCTTCAAATGAACACTGACATGACAAATGTCGTCAACTTTGGCGGTGAATTATCTGGTTACCCTAACTTCCTTTCCGTTGATTTTAACAAAGCCATTGAGCTGATTAACGCACAGTTAGCGGCAACAGGACAATCCCCTTTCACCCCGACAGCCAATTGGTCTAATAACTGGACCATGATCCAAAGCGGTTCGGTCAATGAAGATGTATTAGCTGGCTATGTCCAAGGTAATCTCGAGTTTGACTTAGGCGATATGAAAGTCACGGGTAACGTGGGCGTGCGTGTTGTTCAAACAGATCAAAGCAGTAAAGGTCTACAACAAGTTGGCTATGGCCTAGGTGAAGCGATTACTGATGAACTTGGCGTGATCAGTACCGATTATATCCGTAACGAGATAGGTAAAACCTATACCGATTATTTACCGTCACTCAACTTAACTTTCCACCTCACTGAAAATGATCAACTGCGCTTTGCTGCAGCCTCTGTGATGTCACGTCCTCCAATCGACAAGCTAAAGTCAGGCATGGGATCTTGGTATGACGATTCTGCTACACCGGGATACAAAAAGTACAATGCTTGGGGTAACACCAGTCCTCTACTCGATCCGTTCTATGCAGATCAATACGACTTATCTTACGAGCACTATTTTGAAGATTCTGAAGGTGCGGTTGTCGTAGCCTTGTTCTACAAAGATATTAAATCCTTTATCAACAACTTTACAATCCAACCATTTGATTTTGAAGGTAATGGATTTATCGTCCCCGATACTATTATCGATAATGGTGTTGAATTCCCAGTAGTAAAAGATGAAGGTCAATATCAAACTGCAATCAACAACGACAATGGCGGCTACATTCGTGGTGTTGAGTTAGGTTATACCCAAATATTTGATTTCCTACCCTCGCCACTCAGCGGTCTTGGCTTCACTGGCAGCTACTCGTATTCAGACAGTGAAGTGGAATTTACCACAGATTTAAGTGGTTCAAACTTAACCATTCCATTACCAGGGTTATCAGAAAGCGTACTCAACACCACCTTGTTCTATACTCTGGATGGTTTCGATACTCGCGTCAGCATGAGATATCGTAGTAGCTATGTTTCAGAACAAGTGGCAGTTGAATCACAACTTGCTTTCTTCGATGCCGAAACAATTGTGGATTATCAAGCTTCATACGCACTGGAAAATGGACTTAAGTTCTTATTCCAAATTAATAACTTAACCGATGAGCCGAACAAAACCTATTTTGGTGAAGAACATCAAACAGGAACAATCCAATACTTCGGTAGACAGTACTTCCTAGGGTTAAGTTACTCTTTATAAACTACCCCAAATAAAGCCTGCTTCAATTAAGAAGCAGGCTTTTGCTTATGCAGATTTCAGCATTTCTAACATTCATCATGCCAGCACGTTTTACTTCTTTCTCTTTAAAAGGCTTACATTATGATCCGTCAAAACCTAATGATTGCACTTTATTTATGCTTGGTTTGCTCTTCATTTAATACGGCCTATGCAAACACCTTTGAGCCAGATATATCGACGGACGTTAAGCTTGAACCCGCTTTTTGGTGGGCGGGAATGCACAATCCTGAGTTACAGCTGATGCTGTATAGCCGCAAACTTCCAAGCTTACCGCAACAGATTAAAGTTGATATACAAGGAAAAGGCATCACACTCAAAAGCCTTGAGCATACTGATAACCCTCACTATTTGTTTATCAATTTAGATCTGAGTCAAGCTGCGCCGCAAACCTTTGAACTAGTGATTTCAAGCACTGACTCTGCTTCAAAAGCCAATAAACCTCTTTATCGCCTGCCCTATACGTTGCAAGGGCGCGCTAAAGGTAGCCGTGAGCGCCAAGGATTTAGCAATAAGGATGTGATTTACCTTATCACGCCGGACCGATTCGCCAATGGCGACACGAGTAATGACAATCAAGCCGATATGTTAGAGCAAGTCGCGGCTAACTCTCCTAGCAATTCCAGCAACCCCTATTATCCCGATGCTCGCCATGGCGGCGATATCGCAGGGATCAGCCAGCACTTAGATTATCTGGCAAAACTTGGCGTGACTCAGTTATGGATCAATCCACTGCTTGAGAATAATCAAGCCCAGTATTCATACCACGGTTACTCAATTACCAATTTATACCGCGTCGATCCCCGCTTTGGCAGCAACGAGGATTATAAAGCCTTAGTCGCTAAGGCTAACAAACTTGGCCTAGGGGTGATTAAAGATGTTGTGGTGAATCATATCGGCTCTAACCATTGGTGGCTCAACGATTTACCCAGCCATGACTGGCTGAACGATGCCACAAAAACGCAGCTAAAGAATCAAGAATCCAAGCCTAATTTGACTCAGTCTGCCGATGCTAAATCCAGCGCTATCACATCCAGCGTTACCAGCCCCCGTTTCACCAGCCATAGGCGCACTACAGTGCAAGATCCCTACGCGGCAGCGCAAGATCATATTGATTTTGTCGACGGCTGGTTTACCGACACTATGCCAGATCTAAATCAAAGCAATCCAAAACTGGCAACCTATCTTATCCAAAACAGTATTTGGTGGGTCGAGTACGCAGGACTTTCGGGGATACGTGAAGATACTTACTCCTACGCCGACAAAGGGTTTCTCGCTAAATGGTCTAAGGCCGTAATGGCTGAGTACCCAAATTTTAATATTGTTGGCGAAGAATGGACCGCAAACCCCATCACAGTGTCCTATTGGCAAAAGGGCAAAATCAATGCCGATGGCTATACCTCAGATTTACCCAGTTTGATGGACTTCCCGCTATATGAAAAATTGATTGCCAGCCTTAATGAGCCAGAAAGCTGGGATACGGGTTTTATCAAGCTTTACGAGATTTTAGCCAACGATGTTGTGTATGCAGAACCTAGTAAGCTAGTGCTATTTGAAGGCAATCACGACACCAATCGTATCTTCAGTTTAGTGAAAGAAAATATAGACTTATACAAGATGGCCCTCACCTATGTGCTGACCGCCAAACGCATTCCACAGCTGTTCTACGGTACAGAAGTGTTGATGACAAGCCCAACCGAGGGCCGTCACGATGGCGTTGTACGCAGTGATTTTCCCGGCGGGTTTGCCAACAATGCCACGAATGCCTTTACCGGCCAAGGACTGAGTGAACCTCAACGACAAGCGCAGCAATTTATCCGTACCCTACTGAATTACCGTAAACAATCCCCTGCGCTGCAATCGGGCGATTTACTGCACTTTGTGCCGCAGGATGGCATCTATGTGCAATTTCGCTGCTTATTAAATGATCCATTATCAGCTGAACAGAAAGCCGAAGCACTTAAGTCACTAATACAAAACAATTCTCAAACCCAACACAATGCCTGTACTCAGCCCTCGGCCGATAAAGTCATGGTGATTTACAATAAAAATGACAAAGCAGTCACGCTAGATGTAAACCGCTTTGCCAGTGTACTTGGCGATAACCGCGCCGCTACAGATATCATCAGTGGCAACACAGTTTCACTCAATCAAGCGCTTGCATTGCCCCACGCAGGGGTCACTATCCTTGAGCTTAAAGCCAGACTGCAGCTAAATACTGGCTTACCTAGCCGTCAAACCTCTAATCACATGAGTTACTCAGCTAGCGATTTAACTCAGGCTCAAACAACTCACCCAATCAAAAACTCAACCCTAAAAGGAATTCAGTCTTGAGCTTTTTATCGCCTATCTATTCCCGAGTGACTCAGTGCCCTGAAGAGGCTAAATTTCCCATAGTGGCTTTACTTATAACCAAAGCGCCAAAAACCCAGCAGCGCCGACAGTCATCACTCAGCTTATGTTTAAACGCTCTATTCAGTGCCTCTTTATTAACTGCCTCGCTTTTTAGCGTCTCGACCAATGCAAATACATCGATGCAGGCGCTTGATAATGAGTTACTGCCAAAGTCTGAGAGTGAGGTTATGACGCTTAAACCTGTGGTGTATCAAATCTTTACTCGCCTTTATGGCAATAAAAATCCAACCAACAAACCTTGGGGCACGATTGCCGACAATGGCATCGGCAAGTTTAATGATATCAATGATATTGCACTCAATAGCATCAAGGACCTAGGCGTTACCCATGTGTGGTACACGGGCGTTCCCCACCATGCCTTGATTGGTGATTACAGCACGATTGGCGTGAGTACTGATGATCCCGATGTGGTCAAAGGACGCGCGGGCTCACCCTACGCAGTCAAAGATTACTACAACGTCAACCCAGATCTGGCGGTCAATCCCGCCAACCGTTTAGCCGAGTTCGAAGCGCTCATTGCCCGTACCCATCACCACGGCTTAAAGGTGATTATCGATATAGTGCCAAACCATGTGGCGCGCCATTATCAATCCGTTAATAAACCCCAAGGCGTGCGCGATTTTGGCGAAGATGATGATACCAGTCTGGAGTACGCCAAAAACAACAACTTCTATTACGTTGTTGATAAAGTTGATGTTAATAATGGCTCGGAGGGGGCAAAGGGACAAGCGCATGCCTTTGAAGTGCCAAGCTTACCCGCAAATCTTAAACCGCTGGGCGGAGAAGCTCACCCATTAAGTGACGGCAAATTCAACGAATTTCCCGCAAAATGGACTGGTAATGGCTCACGCTTAGCCAAGCCTGATGCCAATGATTGGTACGAAACAGTCAAAATCAATTACGGCGTACGCCCCGATGGCACCTATGACTTCCCTCGCCTGCCAGCCAATTTCGCCACTTTAACGCAGGCGCAGCATTACGCTTTCTGGCAACAACACTTAGCCGAGCTCCCAAGCTCTTGGATTAAATTCAATCAGATTGCCCAGTATTGGCTAGCGAAAGGGGTCGATGGCTTTCGCTATGATATGGCCGAAATGGTGCCAGTGGAGTTTTGGAGCTATCTCAACAGCCAGATAAAACACACAAATCCCGATGCCTTTATCTTGGCCGAGGTCTATAACCCCAAGCTGTATCGAGATTATATCCAACTTGGCAAAATGGATTATCTGTACGATAAGGTCGATCTTTACGACACCCTAAAAGCCGTAATGGCGGGTAAAACCAGCACAGCTAATATCGCGGCAGATCAGGCAAAAGTGCAGGATATTGAATCTCACATGCTGCACTTTTTAGAAAACCACGACGAGCAACGTATTGGTAATGCGGCATTTTTAGCATCGCTACACACAAATAAGCCCACGACAACCCAAGCCGTGAATCCACACTATGCCCTACCCGCTATGGTGGTGTCGGCAACGATAGGTACTTCACCGACGTTAGTGTATTTTGGCCAAGAAGTGGGAGAAGCCGCCATCGACAACCCAGGATTTGGTCATGCATCACGCACCAGTATTTTTGACTATGTAGGCGTCCCTGCGCATCAGCGCTGGATGAACAATGGCAAGTTTGATGGTGGACAATCAACCCTAAAGGAAGTCACTTTGCGGGCTTATTATCAAAAATTACTGAACCTAAGCACAGGTAAAAATGTACCTGCGCTCTTAGGAGAATATTACTCGCTCGATGCAGCCAACCGCAGCGCACAAACCGCCACAATGGATACTCATAGCAATGCAACGGGTTATGATGACAGCACTTTTGCCTTTGTGCGCTTTGAGGAAAATACAGCCAATAAAACGAGCCAAAAACTGATTATTGTGAATAACTTTAATCAAACTCAAGCAAAGCCATTATCCCTTAAGCTACCAAAGCCACTTATCGACCAATGGCAGTTAACGGATGGGACCTATTCACTTAAGGATTTGCTGGAAGACAATAAAGCGCAGTTGGTTGTCAAACAAGGGGAAGGACAAGTTCAGATGCAACTTGCACCGCTGTCTTCAGCCATATTCGAGCTAGAAGATTAAACGAGCAAAAAGCCTAGGTGAGCTAAAAAGTGAAATCGACCGATAGCGTCATGCTAAACTGTGACGCTATCTTTTTTTAACCGTTATACTCTCAAACCTTTCTATCTTATTTGATCACCCTTTAAAAATCACAAAGGAAAGCGATGTTACTCGGCATTCACCATGCAGCGATTATTTGCAGCGACTATCAAAAGTCCAAATACTTTTATGTAACCATTCTTGGCCTTACCGTGCTTGCAGAGCATTTCCGTGAGGCACGTAAGTCCTATAAACTTGATTTGCAACTGGCCGATAAGAGTCAAATTGAGTTGTTTTCATTCGATAATCCGCCCAAACGACCAAGCTATCCCGAAGCCTGTGGACTTAGGCATCTCGCCTTTCGCGTAGCATCAATTGAAACCGCCATCGAACATCTTCATAGCCATCACATTACCGTTGAACCCGTCCGCATTGACGAATACACAGGCAGAAAATTCACCTTCTTTAGCGATCCCGACGGCTTACCCTTAGAGTTATATGAGCTATAGCACGAGTGAAATAAGGCAACATCGCAGCAATAAGATGAATAAAGCTTAATTACGCTACGGGATAGTCAGCATTAGACTCAATAAAACGACGCAGTCGTTTAACCAATAGTTTAAGTAATCGATTGACCAGTTTGACGCTGTGATAAGGTCAAAGCCTACCTAGGCTAACCATTTAGGAACTCAAGATGTTTGATAATCCAGCATTATTACTATGGAGTTTAGTCTTTAGCCTCTTTGGTCTTGGCTTTTTCACCTATGGCAAACGCCAAGCGGCCCCCATCCCTTTAGTCGTTGGCCTCACCCTGATGATTTATCCCTATTTTGTCACCAATCTCGCGTTACTTATCGCTATCGGCATCGCCCTGATCGCACTGCCCTATTTTGTAAGGATATGATTTGGGGTTTATAGAAATGTTTACGGACAGAAGCTACAAAATAAATGGTGAGGTTAATACAACTTCGTATACCTCTACACTCATACCACAATAGGCTGATACAGAATCTCAGGCACTCCACGCTTCTTAAGAAAATATTGCGCCGTCTTTGTTATTTTTTCAGTATGAGAAACAGTTTTCACCTGATAATAACCGCTTAAAATTCGCTTAGTCAGCATGACCGCGAAATCATAATGTTCCTGTTGATAAGGTTCTATTACCTCATTTGTTGGAATTAATTCATTTAGCTCATTCATTTCTAACCAATCCATCGCTTCAGCAAGCCAAAATAGCTTTATGGCAATGGCTAACTCGCATAATGGATGATCCGCAATTGCAATAGGAATCTCATTACCATCATCCCAATTATAATGGTCCAATAAGGCATACAATTCATGTGCTGACGAGATAGTTTTTACAAGGTTTACCGCCTCTTCAACATCCTCGATGTCATAAACAATTCTATCAATAATTTCTGTCATTATATTTAAGTCCTTAATGCTTCAATCAGCCCATTTAACATAGGGTAAAGGAGTGATAAGAACTTAATACAAAGCCCGAAGTAGAAATATCCAAAACATTGAAACTCCTTTTCATTCACCTCACCCCTGATAAATGGGTTCAACTATTCTCGGCAGATGGTTAAACGGCCGAGTGACAAAATTCCCAATAGTGAAAGTATTAATAAAGATAAGCTGCCACCGCCGCTGTAACCTTGTTTATGTTCTATGGTGGCGACGTGCTCTTCCTTAACCCGAGTTTTAAAACGGGCAAGCTCGTCATCTAAATTGACTATCATGTCGTTCACCGCAAGCTCAAAACCCTCGTAGGATTTCTCTCTTAGTGTTGTCGTCACGCCAACAGCGGTTGAACTTTCAGTTAACTGATTAATACCTGGCGCCCTAAATAACATCTTCTGGCTACGCATATCGAAAACGGCTGTATCAACAAAGGTTTGAATCGCATTTTCATTACCGGGGATTAAATACATGCCCACGATAGTCCAATAAAGGATGGCGGACTTGTTCTCGTGGCTTTGCATCAATTGATCGTAAGAAACCAATGCCATCACATCAACATCATGCAGGCGAGCAACCTGCTGCAAGGTTTCAAAACCTTTACCATTTTTAAGATAGGTACTTGGGATCACTTCGATACGATCGATATAGTCATATTTAACAAAGGATTTTTTAACCTTATCAAGTAATGCCATCTGAGTTCGGCTATCAATTGCATCGGCTTGCCAATGGGACGAAGGCAAAAAAGCGATGCCGACGGTAATAGGTAAACGCAGCACAGGTAAGGATGGCTGCTGGGCTTGGCGACTCTTCTCATCAGGGTATAAATATTCAACTAAGCTACTTGATACCGCATTTTTCTCAGTAGTATTACCGTTAAAAAATGCACTACAACCACCCAGTGAAAGCATTGCGAATGAGGCTATACCACAGGCTATTACCTTAAGTTTCATTTGTTTCCCTACCGTATCCATACACTTGCTGTTAATGATGAAAACTGAACCTACAATAATACCAATCACATTAAATATCTAATCAGTTCAGAGCCTCACAGGCATCTCAATCCAAGGCGCATTGACGAAGAAATGGTCATTCCCTTTTAAGTCAATGCAACACCGGAGTGGGATGCCTGTGTGGCTCCCGAAGGGCGGGTTTCAACGTGCTTTATACTGCGTTTAAGGCTTTCGACAGAGCACCACTATGCCTTCAAGCCTTCGCCTTGTCTAAAGCGCGTTGAACTCCCGCTGAATGAACAGATATTTAATACGATTGGTATAATGCAGATTTTGGGTTACCTTATCCATTCATCAGAGTAAAAACAAGCTGTTATGTTCACATATCACAGCATTAATCTTCCTTGATTAGATTTTAAATACAAAAAAGCCGCACTATAAATGCGGCTAATCAATAGGTACAACCATTCTCTAAAATACAACTTAAGTCAAAAGTTAAGCGTATTTACGCACTTTTTTAAGGGCGATTTGTTGTTTTAGCATGGATAAATGTTCGATAAATACTTTGCCATGCAAATGGTCGATTTCGTGCTGCAACACTATGGCTAAAAACTCATCGGTCTCGATTTCGATAGCCTTGCCAGTTCTGTCTAAGGCAGTCACTTTAACCTTTTCAAAACGTGACACTTTAGCGCGATAACCTGGGATAGACAGACAACCTTCTTCACCGACGAACTCACCTGACTTTTCAACAATCTCAGGGTTAATCAACACTAAAGGCTGGTCGCGACCGTCAGATAAATCGATCACGATAATTGCATCTGTACTGCCGACTTGAGTTGCCGCTAAACCGATACCATCGTCCGTGTGATACATGGTTTCGATTAAATCATCGATAAATCCCTGAACAGCTTCAATATCTTTTACAGGTTGCGCTTTACGTTTAAGGCGCTCATCGGGAATAGTTAGAATATCGAGTACAGCCATGCCAGTTATCTTCTCTCATCGAGTCAAAAAAATTGGCGCTATTATGGACTATTTGACTATTTACACAATATTTAAGCTAAAAACAGTTTAAATATTTTGTTAGTAATCGAGCTAGCCGATAAAAATATCGAGAAGTGCTTAATCCTTTAAATACCAAATACCCTCACATCTTCCGCTAAGCCACGCTTTACCGTTACACTAGCGTGAACTCATCAAGCAAAAGTTTTTGAGCGTGATTCTTTGTGAGTCATACCAATCGTATTAAATATCTGTTCATTCAGCGAGAATTCAACGCGCTTTAGACAAGGCGAAGGCTTGAAGGCATAGTGGTGCTCTGTCGAAAGCCTTAAACGCAGTATAAAGCGTTTTGAAACCCGCCCTTTGGGAGCCTCACAGGTATCCCACTCTGGTGTTGCATTGACTTAAAAGAGAATAACGATTTCTGCGTCAATGCGCCTGAGATTTAAATACCTGTGAGGCTTTGAACTGATTAGATATTTAATGTGATTGGTATCAATACCATTAAGCTGAGGGTTAACAATTCAATGGCATCGTTTCCTAAAGACAAATCACCGCTGTATCAATACCTTGAACAAGATAAACAGAGTGTAGCGAGAAAACAGCCCCAAGCAGTGGACTTGTCTCCTATGGCGAAAATCTGGCATATCGTCGCCATGATCCCGCAGGGTAAAGTCAGCAGCTATGGCAAAATTGCCGATTATGCAGGATTACCGGAACGAGCGCGTTATGTGTCAAAAGCGCTGAAAGCAGCTCCCGAACATTTGTCACTCCCTTGGCATAGGGTACTCAATAGTCAAGGCAAAATATCCTTCGAGAAAAATTCAACCTTCTTTCAAGAACAGATGGAATTATTAAGAATTGAAGGGATAACAGTGAACTGCGGCAAAATTAGTTTGTCTGAATACGAGTGGCGACCGGATCTGGTGACTTTAGTCATGGCAATGCCATTTTAGTTTAATATATTGATCCATAAACTATTTACATCTCTATTTACAGAAACGTCGTCCTCGGCTATAACCTGCTTACAGTCGATCCGATAATTGATTTATGCTCAACTGATTGACCCAGAACTGTGTAAGTAAGCATGCTACTCGACACTTTTTTATCAACCACTACCGACCATTCTGTAGTGATACAAGGTGAAAACCTGCGACCCAAGGAGCATTCTTTGCGTACCATTCCCACATTATTAGTGAGTTTTACCGTCCTCACTCAAAGTATGTTTGCCATGGCAGCGCCAACGCCGCTAACACCGCAGACGGCCGAATACCAAGTCAACTATGGAGACATTGAATTAGGAAAAGCCAAATACACGCTACCCAATGCCGAAGATGGCGTGTTTAAGTATCGTTTTGATAGCGATCTCAGCCTGTTATTGTTAACAGATGTGCGTCACATCTTGAGTGAATTTACTCAAAATGACGCGCAGCTCAGTCCTTTGCGTTACTTACAACAACGCCAAGGTGTCGGGCCTAATTACACGGAGCAAACCGCATTCGCCAAAGCTCAAGGCTTTATTCATACACGTTACAAAGATGAAAAAGGCAAGTTTCCCTATGATGATAAAATCTTTGATCCTCTTATGGTGCAGTTGCAATTTAGGCTAGATATGATGGCGGGCAAAGAAGTGCTCGACTATAAGATGGTCAAGGACAACGAAGTCGATGAATACAAGTTTCATGTGATCGGTAAAGAACGAATGAACATCGACAGCGGCAGTTACGACACAGTCAAAATTGAAGTCGTGCGTGACAATAAAAAACGTCAAACCTTCTTCTGGATGGCGCCTGACTTAGCGTATTTGCCCGTGCGTCTAACTCACTTTGAAAAAGGCAGTAAGCAGCTCGATATTAAGTTACTTAAATATCACTTCGATGAAGTGCCGCACCAAGAAACCATACCTGCAGACATTGCAGAGAAACCGCTAGTGCCTAAACTGCTCGGCACGACTGAAGGTTAATCGGTAAGGCATTGAGTTAAGATGTATAAACTTAACCCAATGATACAAAGCCTTAGCTTCACAATACTGAACTAAAGCCAAACTCATATCGAATAAAGCCCAACCGAACTAATATCTAACCGAACTATATTTAACTGAACTATATCTAACTGAACTTAGGGCCTACCTCTAAGTTCAGTTAATGTTCATCGCTAATGGTTCATCACTGATTGCTAGAAGGTATGTTAGATACTGACTCGAACTTTTTAATAAAGTGACCTGAACAAAACAAAGTCAACCGTAAATCCGCTTACCCTCATTATTTAGCTCAGTGGTATCACATCAGAGATCGATTAACAGCTCACCCAATCTGAACAGCTTCCAGTTACCCGGCTGCATAACGCGCCACTGTTCATTTTCGGTCAAAGGGCGAGTCGCAATCACAGTCACCACATCATGGGCGGTAGTTTCCTTATCAAAATCAATCACCACATCGGTATCGATAAGTTTCGCTTTACCAAACGGCGCGCGGCGAGTGATGTAACATAAGTTATTACTGCAATAGCTCATTAAATGCTCGCCATCGCTCAATATCATGTTGAACACACCTAACGCACGGATTTGCTCGGCCAACGTTGCGACGTAATGGAAAACTGCCAACATATCTTCAGGTTTAGTACCGCCAAACTTCTGGGCGACTTGTTCCAAAATCCAGCAGAAAGCAAGTTCGCTATCGGTATCGCCTACGGGTTGATAGCGCGAGACATGAAACTTGGGCAGATAGTCCGTCAATTGACCATTGTGGGCATAGGTCCAATAACGTCCCCATAATTCGCGGGTAAAAGGATGAGTGTTCTCTAAAGACACACAGCCGCGATTCGCTTGGCGAATATGGCTTATCACCACCTCACTTTTAATCGGGTAGGATTTGATCAATTTTGCAATATGCGATTCGCTACTCGGGCAAGCATCTTTAAAAGTACGGCTACCTTTCCCCTCGTAAAAAGTAATACCCCAGCCGTCCACGTGGGGACCAGTTACACCACCACGTTGTGCTAATCCCGTAAAACTAAACACAATATCGGTCGGCACATTGGCGCTCATCGCCAGTAACTCGCACATATTTCTCGCCTATCATCAATCAAAAAAACTACTTATTGGCATTGTAACTAGTTGATGACATTTGTGGAATGATCAAAGCTGACAAATAATTTAAACAATTGTTTGAAAAATACTTGTATTAAAATTCTCTTAGGTTTAACTTTTATGCGACACAGGTCTGACCACAAACTATAATTGTGATCGCAATCAATAAAACACTCTATGACCTGTGGTTGGCACTCGGTCATATTTAAGGAGAATTACAGTGACTACCCTACTTTGGATCATCGCCATGATCTTAGTGCTAGGAGCCCTAGCTTACCTTCGGGTATCTTTGCTCACTGCCACTATTACAGCCGCTGTTGTGATGACAGCAGGATGGACACTCGATGTTGTCGGCCCTATCTCTTGGATCGTTTTCCTCGTGATCGCGCTGCCGTTAAATATCAGTGCATTTAGACAAAATGTGATCAGTCGTCCACTGATGAAGGTATATCGCGGCATCATGCCGGAAATGTCTTCAACAGAGAAAGAAGCGATTGAAGCCGGCACCACTTGGTGGGAAGCGGATCTGTTTGCGGGTAACCCGAACTGGAAAAAACTCCATAACTACCCAGTTGCGCGTTTAAGTGCAGACGAACAGGCCTTCCTCGATGGCCCTGTTGAAGAAGTGTGCCGCATGGTGAATCAACACCAAGTGTCACATCAACTTGCCGATCTGCCTGCCGACGTATGGCAATATCTGAAAGATCACGGTTTCTTCGCCATGATCATTAAGAAAAAATACGGCGGTTTAGAATATTCAGCTTATGCCCAATCTCGCGTGTTACAAAAACTGGCGGGCTTAAGTAGTGAATTGGCTTCAACTGTTGGCGTACCTAACTCTTTAGGCCCTGGAGAGCTGCTGCAACATTACGGCACGCCAGAACAACAAAACCATTATTTACCGCGTTTAGCCAAAGGGTTAGAAGTCCCTTGTTTCGCTCTGACCAGCCCAGAAGCCGGTAGCGATGCAGGCTCGATTCCTGACTTTGGTATTGTGTGTAAAGGCCAATGGGAAGGTGAAGAAGTTCTGGGGATGAAGCTGACCTGGAACAAGCGTTACATCACCTTAGCGCCTGTCGCGACAGTATTAGGCTTAGCCTTTAAACTGCGCGATCCAGAGCATCTACTTGGTGATAAAGAAGAACTCGGCATTACTTGTGCTTTGATCCCTACCGATATGGAAGGGGTTGAAACGGGTCGTCGTCACTTCCCGCTCAACTGCATGTTCCAAAACGGTCCGACTCGCGGCAACGAAGTATTCGTGCCATTAAGCTTCATCATTGGCGGCCCGAAAATGGCTGGTCAAGGCTGGCGCATGCTGGTGGAATGTTTATCTGTGGGTCGTGGTATCACACTGCCATCAAACTCAGCTGGCGGCGTGAAAACCGCAGCGCTGGCAACAGGTGCTTATGCTCGCATTCGTCGTCAGTTCAAATTGCCTATTGGCAAGCTTGAAGGTATCGAAGAGCCAATGGCACGCATCGGCGGTAACGCTTATCTGATGGATGCTGTAACGACTTTGACCACCACAGGTATCGACTTAGGTGAAAAACCGTCGGTTATCTCTGCGATTGTGAAATATCACCTGACCGACAGAATGCAGAAATGCGTTATCGATGCCATGGATATTCACGGCGGTAAAGGCGTGTGTCTTGGCCCCAATAACTATTTAGGCCGTGGCTACCAAGCTGCGCCTATCGCAATTACTGTTGAAGGTGCAAACATCCTTACCCGTTCTATGATCATCTACGGCCAAGGCGCAATTCGTTGCCATCCGTATGTACTCGCAGAAATGGAGTCAGCGTTTGATACTGAATCGGGTCAAGGTTTAGCTAACTTCGATGCAGCTATTTTTGGTCACATTGGCTTCGCGACCAGTAACTTCATCCGTAGCTTCTGGTTAGGTCTGACATCAAGCCGTTTCTCTAACGCGCCTTATTCAGATAAAACCAAGCGTTATTATCAACAGATGAACCGTTTCAGTGCCAACCTTGCCCTGCTTTCTGACTTAGCCATGGCAACCTTGGGCGGCAACCTTAAACGTAAAGAACGTATCTCTGCCCGTTTAGGTGACTTACTGAGCCAACTGTATCTGGCATCAGCCACGCTGAAACGCTATGAAGATGAAGGCCGTCAAACCGACGACTTGCCATTAGTACAATGGGCAGTTGAAGATGCGCTATATAAGCTACAAGCTTCTTTAGACGATTTACTGGATAACTTCCCTATGGGCCTTGGTGGCGTATTACGTGTGGTGATGTTCCCATTCGGTCGTCCACTGAAACGCCCAAGCGATGTGTTAGATCATAAAGTCGCTAAGATCATGCAAACACCATGTGAAAGCCGTAACCGTTTAGGTAAAGGTCAGTTCTGGACTAACTCTGAGCACAATGCTGTGGGGATCCAAGAACAAACACTACTCGACATCATCGCGTCTGAACCGCTACATGACAAAGTCTGTAAAGCCAGTGGTAAACGTCTACCATTTATGTGGTTAGATAAAGTTGCCGCAGAAGGTAAAGCCTTAGGAGTGTTAAGCGATGCCGAAGTGCAATTACTGGAAAGAGCAGAAATTGGTCGTATGAAATCAATCAACGTTGATGACTTTGACCCAGCAGAACTTCGTCCAGAAGTGGTTTCAACCACTTCACAGGAACGTGCTGCGTAATACTCACTAAGATTTAAACCACAAAAAGGAGGCTAATTAGCCTCCTTTTTTAATGCCTATAACCAATCACACGACTCAAGTCATTAAGCAGCATTAAACGCAATAGCAGCCTAGGTTAATTCTTCACTAAGGTCTCATCTACAGCTTGTAGTGGATCAGCGGTATTATCTTCAGTAGCCACCTCAGCTTGAGCCTTTTCAAGCTTTAATCGCTCGGCCTCCTCTTCCGCTTTTTCCTTTGCTAAAGCAGATTCTGCTGCTTTTTCTTGGGCTTCCCGCTCTGCAATTGCTTGCTGCACTTTGGCTTCTTCTAAGGCTTCAATTGGCAATAGACTGATAAGCTCAATGCCATTCGGAAATACGGTATCATTACCCGAAACAACGACGACCTTACCTTCTTTTGTCAGGTAAATCAGTGGTATTGCCGTCTCACCGTAACGTTTACGAAAATGTTCAAAGCTGAAGTTTTCGGTTAAATTCGTTACTTTCAGTTGAGCGCCTTTCGCCATTAGGCTGGCTATCTTGGCATAAGACACTGCATCACCAAACAAACATAAACGTTGCTTATAACTTTCAGAGAGCTGGTGGCGCGCACTGCCTACTTCGGTATTATTAAGACCAAATACTTTTTTAGCACCAAAAAAGTCTTGGAAATGAAAGCTCACTAACGGGTTTAACTGTCGGTAAGGTGAAATAATCAATACGCGGCCAATTCCAGTTAAATCCATATAGGTTTCAGCATGTTCCGATACGGGATTACCAAAATACACTGGGATATTATCCATACGCGCAAGGCGAATGTTATCCCAGTTATTATCAGCCAATAGCACTTTGACATCTTTGGCTTTTAAAATTTTCGCTAACTCTCTGGAAAATTTAGAGGCGCCAAAGATCAATAAACCTTGGGCAGAATCGGCTTTAACCCCAAGAAATCGTGCCCAACGTCCCGCCGTTAAACTTTGGACCACCACAGTGCCGATAATAATTAAGAACACTAAGGGCACAATTGCATCTGCGCCCTGCACATTATTGGCTTCTAACTTGATTGCAAATAACGAAGATACCGCCGCGGCCACAATACCTCGAGGGGCAATCCAGCATAAAAACCACTTATCCGCTTTCGACAGAGATGTGCCGATACCAGAAGCCCAAATACTCAGCGGTCGTGCCAATAACATGGTCACCGCTAAAACCCCCAGTCCACCCCAACCTAAGCCGAGCATGGCATTAGAATCTAATCGCGCCGCCAGTAAAATAAACAGTGCAGAAATCAACAGTACGGTTAATGTTTCTTTAAATTCAAGGATTTCAGCAATATCCACACCACGCATATTCGCAAGCCAAATGCCCATAACCGTCACAGTCAATAAACCCGATTCTTCTTGTAATAGGTTCGAGCCGACAAAGATACCCAGCATTAAGGTCAAAACGGCGGTATTACGCAGATAGTGTGGCAATAGGTTGTGTCTTAAGATTTGTCCCGTTAGATAACCCGCCACTGCGCCAAGTCCTAATCCGAGGGACAACATAGAGCCTAAGGCATAAAGCACATGTGTCGTTTGATCGCTGGCAACGGTTATGTATTCAAAGACTAACACTGCGAGCAGCGCGCCTATTGGGTCAATCACTATGCCTTCCCAACGCAAAATACTCGCTAGCTGGGATTTAGGACGCACACTTCTGAGCATTGGCACGATAACCGTAGGCCCAGTCACTACCACTAGCGCCCCAAAGAGCAATGCAATTTCCCAACTAAAATCCAGTAAATAAAAGGTGGCCGTACTGATACAGGCCCAAGTGATCACGGTACCGATAGTCACAAGATGCGTCACCATGCGACCATGATCTTTGATTTCTTTAAAGTTAAGAGTCAAAGCCCCTTCAAATAAAATCACGGCGACCCCGAGGGAAATTATCGGAAAAAGCAAATCACCAAAAATCGCATCAGGATTGAGGAATCCAAGCCCAGGGCCTAAAGTGAGCCCACATAGCAACAAGGGTAAAATCGCTGGTAACCGCAGTTTCCAGCCAAGCCATTGACAAAATAACGATAGCACTCCAATTAGCGCTAGCATGCCAGTAATGTGTTCAACCATATAAATCCTTTAGATAACTGAGCTAAATACTAATGAGCTTAGCTTTAATGACGCAGATGACAACAGCATGAACAGTAAGCTGAAATTATCTATTCGATATATCCACTGTTAAATATGACTCTTCCCTCATCACCTATGGAGAAAAAATCAAGAAAACGGAGCAATCTAGCGACATCAAGTAAAATAAGCTGTAGTACAAATCCGAAAACATCAGATTTACCTTAAATAGGGATTTAAACTTAAAATAGAAAAACAAAAAAGCCTTATCTTTCGACAAGGCTTTAATCATTTGATGAAGCGAAGACATTGATCAGCGATACACGCTGGTGACTTTCGATAATACGCTAGCTCAAACTTTTATCGTTATTAGGTGTCAACCATGGCGATAAGCAAATCCCTAACAACTAAAATGCGTGTGGGCCCTACTCACTTGATAGGCACAACCACACTTATACATATTTACCGAATCCAAATAATAACGCAGGGGATAAATCCCCTGCTTAACACCATTAATCCCTACGGCTACCGTAGTAATCGTGCAGTTCGTTTTCCCATTCAACATCTTTCATATTGGGCCAATGGCCTTTGTCAAAACCCGGCGCCGTTTTGAGTCGCTCTAATGAGATGTCCATGACAAAACATTTTTGCTCATGATTAAGTGTCAGCATCTTCCAAGGCACTGCAAACAGCTTTTCTCCAAAACCAAAATAAGTACTGAACGACAGTACCGCATACCCGACGTGGCCAGTTTCCACTTCAAGCATAATTTCTTTGATATCCCCTAAGGTTTCACCAGAATTATTAACAACATTATTGCCGATCAGTGTTTCAGCGCCCATCAGATATGGGCCGGGTCCTTGTGCCAATGATGGAGAAGCGAACTGTGGATTGTTGTAAATGCCGTAAACATCGCGATCATGATAATTCATTTTGTTGACCTCTTTATTAGCGCAGCCCATGAAACTGGACAACGGAATAAGTGAAATACCAAACGTTGGTTTCGAATTGAACATGTCCGTCATTGGACATAAGTTAGAGTATGCATCTCTACAATCACTCGCTCTGTTCGGCATACCGCTTATCAGGTAATGCGAATATAAACACATCGACTCGTCAGATCCCTGTAAGTGCGCCAGCGTACCGACATCCCATTTGCTAGGGCACAGACTCATGTTACCCAGTGCAAAATTGCCCCGGTATCAGGAAGATTAGCCATGTCAATTGCGACTATTTTATTGATTATTTTAATTTTGTTATTTCTCGGCATGCTCCCCACTTGGCCCCATAGCCGAAACTGGGGTTATCGTCCTGGTGGACTTATAGGCATAGTGCTACTGGTGCTGATTATATTGCTGTTAACGGGACGCGTTAGCTAATACGCCCCATTTTTACTCTTTATCAAAAAGGATAATCTGATGAGAACAATTAAAATGTTAAGTATCTTCCTGCTGGCTCTAGGCTTAGTCGCCGTGGCCAGTTGCAGTTCTGCATACAACAAAGAAGGTACTGGCGAGTATTTAGACGACAGTGTGGTCACCACCAAAGTGAAAGCTGCCATTTTAGGTGATAAAAACTTAAGTGTGGCCGAGATTAATGTTGAAACCTTTAAAGGCGTGGTCCAGCTCAGCGGGTTTGTTAAATCGCGTGAAGATATCAATACTGCGGTAAAACTAACAAGCAAAGTCCCCAGCGTCATTTCAGTCAAAAACGATATGCAACTAAAATCTGGCGCACCTTCACCGCAACTAAACAACTAGTCATTTAATCTCCATCATTCCGCAGCCCCGTTCTGATGCTGCGGCCCTTCTTTTTGCAGCAGATTTTCTGGTGCCAAGTCAATGCCACCACAGGTTGAACCGCTATGTCCACTCAACACCAAGACACATTAGCCCCACAAATTCAGAACCGATTAATCCGTCATCTGCCAGTGGTAGAACAAGCGGATTTATTATCACAAGCTGAATTAGTCCAACTTAACTTTGCCGACTTACTGTGCAAACCAGGCGAGTCATATCAATATGTCTATTTTCCCTTAACGGCTTTTATTTCTTTGATTGCTAAACTCCCCAAACATCCTGCATTGGAAATGGGTTTGATTGGTTACGAAGGTATGCTTGGGGCGACGACTTTGCTGGGCACTCGGCAAGTGCCTTCAGAGGCGCTCATCCAAGGTTCTGGTCAAGCTTGGCGGCTCCCCATTGAAACCTTTGAAGGTTTGCTCGCTCAAAATACCAATCTGAAGCAAATAGTAGAGACTTATCTATACACTTTGTTATGCCAATTATCACAAAATGCAGTCTGTGCCCATTTTCACTCCATTGAGTCTCGGCTAGCACGTTGGTTGCTAATGAGTCACGACCGAATTCAGACTGATGAGTTATATCTAACCCATCAATTTTTAGCCGACATGCTGGGTGTTAGACGAAGCAGTATTACCGAGGCCGCAGGCAATTTACAGACCCGCGGCAGCATTTCATATAATCGTGGGCGATTACATATTCTTGATCGGCAAGCTCTACTTGCCCGTTGCTGCAGTTGCTATCACTCAATGCGCACTTAAGTGCATATTTTCCACTCAACGATTCAAAAAACCTGCCATTATGTTCGCTACCGTACATAGCATAGGTGTTTCTCGCTGCAACCTGAGTTAGCGACATCACCAAACAAGGACACGCTATCATAATGGACACACTAAAACTGAAATCTGTATCAGAGCGACCGCCACCGGAAACTCACTTCCCGCCAGAATCCAATCGGTTGTTATGTGAATTGCCAGAAGAAGTCAAACAACGTATTTTCCCGCATCTGGAACTGGTTCCATTAGAACTCGGACAAGTAGTCTGTGAAGCAGGCTCAAAGCAGCGTTATGTGTATTTCCCGCTGGACTCGATTATTTCGCTACTATATGTGATGGAGAATGGGGCATCCGCTGAAATTGCCGTCGTTGGCAATGATGGTATGGTCGGCGTTGCACTGTTTATGGGAGGAGAAAGCACCACGAGTCGCGCTGTAGTGCAAAGTGCTGGCGTTGCCTATCGATTGTTTGGTCAGCGGCTTAAAGACGAATTTAACCGTCATGGCGCACTGCTCCATCTGTTACTACGTTACAGTCAGGTGCTACTGACCCAAATGGCTCAGACTGCGGTTTGCAATCGCCACCATAGTATTGAACAGCAACTGTGTCGTTGGTTGCTGCTTTCGATAGATAGGTTGCCCGATGATCGCGTGCTGATGACACAAGAATTGATTGCCAATATGCTCGGCGTACGCCGTGAAGGTGGTCACTGATGCGGCAGGCAAACTGCAACGCATGGGAATTATCAATTACAGCCGAGGGAATATTGAAGTGGTCGATCGCGAGTTACTAGAACAAACCTGTTGTGAATGTTACACGGTCGTTAGACAGGAATCAGAACGGCTGATGCCCCCTCAACAAGCGCAGCAAACATAAACGTACTGTGGATACAAAAATACACATAACGGATGGCTAGACCACTCGTACAACAGCCATTCTATCGTTATCCCATATTCCACTTCAGTACTACAACCACACTGGTACTGCAGAGCATAAACAAAACAGGCAGTCATCAACCCGACACGCCAACATGGCGCAAACTGATGCTGCCTAGTATCCGAAATATTACCTTTATAATCAATGAATTATTGTTGATTGCATCGACCCACCCAGCAAACAAAAAACGTGCCGAGCGGCCAATATTGCCATCACTAATCCCATGCGCGCTAACGCACAGACGTTCAATATTTTGCAGGTCATGCTGAATGTACGGTTCATGCACTCTTGCACTACACCGGGTTACTTGAGGTTTATATGAAAAAATTCACAGAACAATATAAATCCGTCGATAACGATGCACAGAATTCCAACACCAACAAAGCCAATCCTCCCGTCGTAGCCCGCAACCGTCAGATGGTCAAAACTGCAGTTGCGGATAAAGCTAAACAAGACGTGGATACCAGTAAAAGCACACACAATAAGCGAGGTTGAAGAACTTAAATCAAACGACAAGGAAGAAAACTGGACTGAAAAAGAGCCAAATCATCACTCGTTAGACTAGGACGTGACGAACAAACAGGGAAAAGTTTCATTGATTAAGTGCAAAAACTAAACCTTGCAGTAACACACTGCGTTTAGCTCAAGCCGATGCAATCCTTACTGTGTCGGCCCTCTTTAACTCAGAGGAGTAGATCATGAATTTCCGTGGCGTCAAATTACTCACTCATACCAACTGGCTCAAAAATAAGGCTATTCACCAGCATATTTAACTGTGCATGGTGGAATAACAAACCTAAAGACCACACTCTGAACACTGTTTCCGAGAAAGGAATTTCAAATGAACATCAATAAAAATCAACAACCACAGCAATATTCAATCGGTCTGCAGCGAGCCAAACACTTCTTATTAGCAGGTTGTATTGCAACAGCGCTCGTGGGCTGCAGTTCAACGCCATTGACTAAGACCGCAGAAATGGAACGAGCTGAACACACCATTGCCCGCGCAGAGCAAGCAAGAGTCGGCCAATATGCCTCAAATGAACTGGCACAGGCCAGACTTAAACTTCAATCTGCAAGCAGCGCATTACTCAATATGGACACTGTTAGCGCCGATCGTTACGCCATAGAGGCGAGCCTTGAGGCCGAATTGGCCCAAGCTCGCGCTGAGCTGGCACAAGCCAATAGCGTCAATAATGAAATGAAAAACAATATCAGCATTCTGCAGCAAGAAATGTTGCGCCGTTCAGGAGGAATTCAGTAATGAAAAAACCTATCGTTTCATCGGGTCTGCCTTTACGTTTTAGCCGCCATCTACTGGCATATAGCCTACTCCTAACCACTGTAGCAGCTTGTAGCAGTACGCTGTAGGATCCCCTCATAATTCATAGCCCCAACAACCATGAGTTAATGAGAGTTCAGCTAGTTTCTTCGCAGCACAA
>NZ_JABAEB010000005.1 GCF_012584455.1 Shewanella oncorhynchi | reverse complement strand
ACTTGCATGTGTTAGGCCTGCCGCCAGCGTTCAATCTGAGCCATGATCAAACTCTTCAATTAAAGTTTTGTTGCTTCCGTCTTGCGACTTCAGCGGCTCAATGAATTCTGATTTTTTGTTTCTAACTAAAGAAACAAACTGTACATATTGCTATGAACACTCATTGTTACATTGATTTAAATTTTTGACTGCCAACCCGAAGGTTAAGCAGTTTCGATTAACTCAACACCTGTGAGTGTCCACACAGATTTCTTGTTTTATCTTGTTAAAGAGCAACTCAACCTCGTAAGAGAAGGTGAGTACCACACTGAGCGCCGAACGCTTCCAGTTGGCTAGGGCTGCGTATTCTACGCATTTCCCGTTTCGCGTCAAGGAGTTTTTACAACTTCTTGCTGCGCTTGAATTAAGTGCTTAAAAGCTACTCAATTCAACCTAACTCGTCAGCTGGTTTTCGCTGTCTGCCGTGTCAGTGGATGCGCATTATAGGCAGTGAAACTTTTTGTGCAAGGGCTTTTTTAACAATCAGCGCCAAGCGAATGAATAACCACCAAACTGCAGAAATATACTGCAATACTGAGCAATATCGCTGTTTGGGTTGATAAGTCTGGCAGAAGGAATAGCCTATTGCTGGAGTTTTAATAGATTGAATGGGCATAAACAGAAGTTGATAGCTATTTTTCGCTATATCTATCAGCAAACCTCTAAAAACGTTATGCCCTGTGTGATGTCTTACTCTTATTTACACCTAGCTAATGATAAGCAATGCTCAAAAGAACGAGCCCTAAGATTTATGCTCTTCTTGTTTCTCTTTCTCGATATTTGTAGCGCTTTGTTTTTGTGCAGCGGCTTGGGCCGAGGGAACCGTTTCGACATTCGCCACGACATCATCTCCTACAACATGTGCGACTTTGAGTTTTCTCACGGTTCGAATCGTAATGATTGGGCCTGAAATCGCATATAAGTAGAAGCCGACACATAAGATCAATGCAGGTTGAACTGACACCACCACAAATACACCGACGACCAGTAAGATCACGATAAAGTTAACCTTGCCACGCCAGTCAATTTCTTTAAAGGAGTGATAGCGGAAATTGCTGACCATCAGTAAACCGGTTGCTGCAGTAACAAGGGCCGCAATCCAACTGATGTTTCTTCCATCGAGACTATATTGATTACCAAGCCAAATACTGCCAGCAATAACAGCTGCAGCGGCCGGGCTGGCGAGACCTTGAAAATAACGCTTATCGGCAACGCCAACTTGCGTATTAAATCGAGCGAGCCTGAGTGCCGCACCTGCACAATAAATAAATGCCGCCAACCAACCAATTTTACCTAAGTCGGCTAATGCCCAATTGTAGGCGAGTAGTGCTGGTGCCATTCCGAAGGACACCATATCCGCCATACTGTCGTATTCGGCACCAAAATCACTTTGGGTATTAGTCAGTCTTGCCACTCGACCATCGAGACCATCACAGATCATGGCTATAAAAATGGCTATTGCAGCAGCTTCAAAGTTAGCATTCATGGAAGCAATCACAGCATAAAAGCCAGAAAACAATCCGGCTGTCGTAAAAAGATTAGGCAGTAAATAGATACCTTTATTCTTTACTGTTTGATTTGAAGAATTTTGCATACACTTATTACGCTAGTTCAGTGAAAAGAAGTTAGCTTTCAAGATAACATATTTTATTATCATGTCGATGAGAGACCTGTTAGGGATAATTTCGATGTTAAAAGTGAACATGTTCAGAACAATACTGTATCGATGGCTCTGGCTCGGCCTTTTCATTGGCCCCGTTTCTGCGGGCGTTATTTATACTTGGGTCGATGAAAATGGGGTGACGCATTACAGTCAACAAGCCCCACAACAAGAAAGCATCAAAACATCAAAACTCTACAGTGAAGATTTAGAGCAGGCGAAAGTCGGTTTTATCGCGCCGATAAAGAAAGCTGAGCCAACTTCTGAAGCCAATGAATTAGAAAAGTCAGCAGCGCTGATCAAAGAGAAAGATGCTAAGCAGGCTAAATCCATTTGTGAGAGTGCAAAACACAATTTAGATATTCTCTCGACGCATACTAAGCTTATCCGCCAAACTTCCGAATCGGGTGAATCTGTCGCTATGACTGAAGAAGATCGCCAAGCCTCGATTGCCCAACAGCAGGAAAGAATCAAACTCTTCTGTGATAAGAAGTAGCCAAATTCACTATGCCACTACATTAATGAACAACGATTAACGCTGATGCAATAAAAAAGGAGCCGAGTTAAAAACTCGGCTCCTTTCGTTTTAGTGCTTGAAGCGGAAGCGATACTGACTAAGGAAGCGCTATCTCTTATTGCAAGATAGTTTATTTCAAGCTCGTTCATTCAAGAACGCTTATTTCAGTTCGCCTATTTCAACATATCCAACTTCAAGCTTGCGATTAACGTATCGCATTCAAACAACACACTAAGTTACTAGCTACTGGTCACAGGTTATTGCTCGAACACTAACTCGCCACCCGCACAGCTGACCTTGATCGGTTTACCCAGTAACAAGTCACCACGCAGTAATTTCTGCGCCAGCGGGTTTTCGACTTCTTGCTGCAATGCCCGTTTCAACGGTCTTGCACCATACACAGGATCGAAACCAATTTCCGCAATCAGTGATAATGCGTCGTCGGTGATCTCCAATGTATAGTCCTTTTCAGCCAAACGTTGGCGTAAGGAAGCAATTTGTATCGAAGCAATACGCTTGATATTGGCAGCATCCAATGGATGGAACACCACAGATTCATCGATACGGTTTAAAAACTCGGGTCTGAAACTGTGAGTGACCACATTCATTACCGCCGCTTTCATCTCTGCATAGGTCACTTGACCAAATCCTTCTTGGATAATGTCGGAGCCTAAGTTCGAGGTCATGATGATCACTGTATTTCTAAAATCGACAGTACGACCTTGACCATCGGTTAAGCGTCCATCATCAAGCACTTGCAGTAAAATGTTAAACACATCGGGATGCGCTTTCTCGACTTCGTCGAGCAATATCACCGAATAAGGTTTACGACGAACGGCTTCCGTTAAATAACCGCCCTCTTCATAACCCACGTATCCTGGAGGCGCACCCACTAAACGCGATACTGAGTGTTTCTCCATAAACTCAGACATATCAATGCGCACTAAAGCCGATTCGGTATCAAATAAGAACCTCGCCAGTGATTTACACAGCTCAGTTTTACCTACACCCGTTGGGCCTAAGAACAGGAACGAGCCAATCGGGCGATTTGGATCCGCCAGACCCGCGCGGCTACGACGAATCGCATTCGCGACCGCATCGACGGCTTCGTTTTGGCCGATCACTCGTTCATGCAGTGCCACTTCCATTTGCAGTAATTTTTCGCGCTCGCCTTCAAGCATTTTCGATACGGGTATTCCCGTCGCTTTCGACAATACTTCGGCGATTTCGAACTCAGTAACCTTGTTACGCAATAACGTCATGTCCTGCATTTCGGCTTGCGATGCCAAATCGAGCTGTTTTTCAAGTTCAGGAATACGGCCGTATTGCAGCTCAGACATCCGAGTTAAATCACCCGCACGACGCGCCACTTCTAAGTCCATTCGAGCCTGTTCGAGATCGGCTTTTATGTGCTGAGTGCCCGCTAATGCGGCTTTTTCTGTACGCCAGATTTCGTTCAACTCTGAAGCTTTCGCTTCAACGTCACGTAATTCCTCTTGCAGATGGTCAAGCCTGCGACGACTCGCCTCATCATTTTCTTTGGCTAACGCTTGCTCCTCCAGTTTGAGCTGGATAGCACGACGTTCGAGCCTGTCGAGTGACTCAGGTTTTGAGTCCATTTGCATACGGATACTCGATGCCGCTTCATCGATCAAATCGATCGCTTTATCGGGTAACTTACGGTCCGACACATAACGGTGCGACATGGTCGCTGCCGCCACAATCGCCGGATCGGTAATTTCCACATGGTGATGCAGCTCGTAACGTTCTTTCAGTCCACGCAAAATAGCAATGGTGTCTTCAACGCTTGGTTCATCCACCAACACTTTTTGGAAACGTCGTTCAAGCGCCGCATCTTTTTCAATATACTGACGATACTCATCGAGCGTTGTCGCACCCACACAGTGCAAGTCACCACGCGCTAACGCAGGTTTGAGCATGTTACCCGCATCCATTGCGCCTTCACCTTTACCGGCGCCGACCATAGTATGCAGCTCGTCGATGAAGAGGATCACTTGACCTTCTTCCTGCGCTAACTCATTCAATACCGCTTTTAAACGTTCTTCGAACTCACCGCGATATTTAGCGCCCGCAATCAATGAGCCCATATCGAGGGATAAGACACGCTTATTTTTAATGCCCTCGGGGACTTCACCATTAACGATACGCTGGGCAAGTCCTTCAACAATCGCCGTTTTACCCACACCCGGTTCACCGATAAGGACGGGGTTGTTTTTACTGCGACGTTGTAATACTTGGATCGTGCGGCGAATTTCATCGTCACGGCCGATCACAGGATCTAACTTGCCTTGTTCAGCTCGCTCGGTGAGATCGATAGTAAACTTCTTCAACGCTTGGCGTTGATCTTCAGCGTTCGGATCATCCACTTTTTGGCCGCCACGCATTTGTTCAATGGTTTGCTCCATCAACTCTTTGGTCGCACCGGCTTTTTTCAACGCTTGCGCAAGAGCATCGACACCTTCTAACGCAGCTAATACAAATAATTCGCTAGAGATATATTTGTCTTTACGCTTTTGCGCCAATTTATCGCACAGATTTAATAAACGGATTAAACCTTGGGATAATTGTACATCGCCGCCAGTACCTTCAACTTGAGGTAAGCGTTCCAGCTCTTGACTCAAGAGCGAACGCAGCGCACTCACTCGAATGCCAGCTTGGGTCAATAAGGGATGGATTGAACCTGAATCTTGGTTCAACAATGCCATCATCAGATGCAGCGGTTCAATAAACTGATGATCACGCCCAAGTGCGAGTGACTGGGCATCAGAGATGGCAAGCTGAAATTTATTGGTCATACGATCGAGTCGCATACAGCCTCCTAACACTCATATAGTAGAGATATGCCAATCCACAAGACATCTTGCCAATTTAGTGGCTTTAAAATCAGTACCGCTAATGGAGAGATCTAAATAGGATTGGTATTACATTTCGTTAGTTAAAAGATGGGGGCTATTTAGCCAAATTCAAGCGAATAACGCGCAAATAAATACAAACTGTAGGGGAATTAGCTTAAGACTTAAGCCAGATCAATGAAGCCATGCGTCCCGTCACCTTGTCGCGACGATAAGAGAAGTAATCCGTGTCGCTGACTGTGCAGATATCTGCGCTATAAATATGGTTTATCCCGAGTAAACTCAAGCGTAGTGTAGCCAAGCCAATAATATCGGCAAGATACTTGTTACCACTTGGAATAAAACACACTGCCGACTGCGGATGTAAAGTACAAAAGGCTTGCTGTACTTCAACACCGACTTCAAATTTTTGTGGACCAATAGCCGGGCCGAGGTAGGCAATCAACTCATCCATAGGTGAACTAAACTGCGCCGCGGTGGCCTCAATCACGCCATCACATAAACCACGCCAACCGGCATGGGCTGCAGCCACTTCGGTTCCCGCTTGATTACACAACAACACAGGTAAACAATCGGCAGTCATTATAGCGCAAACTAGGCTCGCGGTTCGGCTGTAACAGGCATCGGCAATCGGTGTATCCACAGCAGGAGCTAAGCTCAGCGCATCTAAATTAAGCACATGAGTACCATGCACTTGCTCGAGCCAGACAGGCTCAGCGGTTAACGCTAATTGTTTGCAGAGTAATTCACGATTAGCCATCACCAACTCTGGCGCATCACCGACATGCAGTCCAAGATTCAGACTGTCATAAGGATGCACGCTCACACCGCCATGACGATTTGTCATAGCGATGCTGACATTAGCGGGAACAGGCCAATCGTGATGAAACACTTACAAATACTCGCTCGGATGCTCGACTGTGTCTTGACGCAGTGCTTTAGTCAAAATCACCATGTCTTCAGGAATTGGCGCGTGCCAGCTCATGATTTCACAACTCACAGGGTGCGCTAATTCAAGACGCACAGCGTGCAGCGCTTGGCGCTTGAAGTTTTTCAGAATATCAAAAAACTCTGGGCTGGCCCATTTCGGCGGTTTTGGACGACCACCATACACAGGATCGCCCACTAATACGTGGCCAATGTATTCCATGTGCACACGAATTTGGTGAGTACGGCCAGATTCAAGGCGCAATCTTAGACGAGTGTGATTACGGAATTTTTCCGCTACACGATAATGCGTCACAGCTGGTTTACCTGAGTGATGCACCGCCATATGAGTACGTTTCGTTGGATGACGACCAATCGGCTCATCAACAGTACCGCCACCTGTCATAGTCCCCATCACAATCGCTTCGTATTCACGAGTGATTTCACGGGCCTGCAAGGCGGCAACTAAATGGGTTTGCGCTTCAACGGTTTTGGCTACAACCATTAAACCTGTAGTATCCTTGTCCAGACGGTGCACAATACCAGCACGTGGTACATGCTCAATATCGGGACAATGGTGCAATAGTGCATTCATCAAAGTGCCATCGGCATTGCCAGCACCAGGGTGAACCACGAGTCCCGCTTGCTTGTTGATCACAATAATGTCGTCATCTTCATAGACGATATCCAGATCAATGGCCTGTGCCGCTGCGTGAACTTCTTCTTCAAGAGTGGCATCTATGAGTATCTGTTGCAGCTCATAAACTTTCTCTCGGGGCTTATTAACGACAACGCCGTCAACATAAACTGCATCAGATAGGATCCATTCCTTGATGCGCGTGCGCGAGTAATCTGGGAACAACTCTGCTAGGGCCTGATCTAATCTCAGTCCAGTTTGTGTTGCCGAAATCTCGCTTTTTAGATTAATCTCTTGTGTCATAGGAACCGTATCCCCATTTAGGGGTCAAAAAATGTGTGCTATCTGTTACAATCGGATGTTTTCTATTTTATAGTGAAATGGAAAAATTCTTAACTACAACTTAAAAAGAATTGAATTCAAGTATGTATAAATTTTCCAAAGGCGTTACCTTAGTCCTATTTTCACTAGCGTTATCAGCCTGTAGCAGCAGCCCTGATGATAACGATATTGCCGCCAAAACGTCACCTGATGTACTTTATACTCAGGCAAGAACCTCTATGGAGCTTGGCAATTACTCTAAAGCTGTCCGTTCTTTGGAAGCGTTAGACTCACGCTTCCCCTTCGGACCTCACAAAACTCAAGTCCAGTTAGACCTGATATATGCTTACTATAAAATGGACGATGTCGCTTCTGGTATTGCGAACATAGACAGATTTATCCGTCTTAATCCAACTCATCCAGATGTAGACTATGTGTTCTATATGCGCGGTTTAGTGAACATGCAAGCCGACAATTACATGTTCCACGACATGCTTAATATCGACCGAACCGATCGTGACCCTAAAAATGCTCAAGATGCTTTCAAAGATTTTGATCGTCTTATCAAAACCTACCCTAACAGCAAATATGCCGCTGATGCGCAAAAACGCATGTTAGCGTTGAAGAATCGCTTAGCAAAATATTCAATTCAAGTTGCCGAGTATTATCTCAAGATGAATGCATGGAGCGCCGCAGCAATCCGAGCACAATCTGTAATGGAAACATACCCTGGCACCCCTTCAAATGAACGGGCATTAGAGATAATGATAGAAGCTTATGGCGAATTAGGTCAGAGCAAGCTGAAGCAAAACGTGCTCATGGTAATGCAAGCTAACTTTCCAAACAATGAAATCTTATCAAACTAACCGAGAATGCCCCTTAAATAGGGGCATTTTTTTGCTTGGTTACCCTAATAAGCCATAAATAGATAACGCTAAGTTCTCAGTGGTGGATAGTGGTTTAGCTATTTTTACATCCTCAATACCAACACAAATGACACTTTCGTGTAAATCTTATCCAACTGAGTCACTTTTTCCGTTATTTAGTAAAAATCTATTGACTCAAAACCCGAAAAGCCTTTAAATTGCGCCCGTCGCCCGAATAGCTCAGTCGGTAGAGCAGAGGATTGAAAATCCTCGTGTCCCTGGTTCGATTCCGGGTTCGGGCACCATCTTTAAATGGGTTGCGATAGCGACTTATGTTAGAGAACTGCGATAGGTACAGTGCAGGTGTGGTGGAATTGGTAGACACGCCAGCTTCAGGTGCTGGTGCTCGCAAGGGCGTGGAGGTTCAAGTCCTCTCACCTGTACCAAATTGCAGTTCAAAAGTTAAGATTCACAGTGTTAAGATTGTCAATTCGATGAAATATCGAATAGCCATGCAGATGTGGTGGAATTGGTAGACACGCCAGCTTCAGGTGCTGGTGCTCGCAAGGGCGTGGAGGTTCAAGTCCTCTCATCTGTACCAACATTTAAACCTCGCCAAGCGAGGTTTTTTTGTATCTAAAGCAAAATAAATTTTCTGTAACTCTCCCCTCTTTCCTCAGATTTGCTATACCTATTGTTACAGACTCATCATAGGGATAGATAGAGTTCTGCCTAAAGGACTCTTTAGTTCACTGAGGCTATCCATATGAACGGTCTACAAATAAAACAAAAAATGTTTATCGGCATTCTGGTTCCCCTTGTAATGCTAATGACGATTGGCTTTCTCGCCATTAATATGATGGGTAAAATTGAATCGGGTGTTGAACGTATCTATGCCGATAGAGTTGTGCCACTAGACGATTTAAAAGTGATTGCTGATAAGTACGCGGTCGATGTTATCGATGCGGTCAATAAGGCGAACGCGGGTGGTTTCACCGCCTCTCAAGCAGCTGAAGCACTAGACAGTGCCAAATCTACCATTACCCAGCATTGGCAAAAATACTTAGCCACTGAACTTACCTCAGAAGAATCCCGACTCGTAAAACAAGCCGAAGTACTGTTCTCACCCGCGAATCAACAGATTGACACACTGATCTCACGCTTAAGAGGATTAAATGGTGATGTATCAAGCCAATTATCGGCCAATATCCTGCCGCTTTACCAAGTAATAGACCCCATCAGTAACCAAATATCTGAACTGATTGCACTGCAAATTCGCGTGGCAGGCGAAGAAAAAGATCGTGTGAATGCCATTTACCAATCTTCAATCACTATTTTTGTAGCATTAGCCTGTGCCGCCATGATTATCAGTATTGTGATTGGGCTCTGGGTCAATCGCAGCGTGATGAATCCTATTAATGACATTCTCAGTAAACTTAAGCTAATCCATCAAGACTCAGATCTTACCGTCAAATTCACTACTTTTAATCACGATGAGCTAGGACAAATATCCACTAGCCTCACCCAAGTTATTGAACACTTGCGGGGCATTCTTCATTCGATTGCCGAAGCGGCAAATACCGTTAATAGTTCAGCAAATGAGTTAAGCAGCTTCACGCAGGCAACCAATAAACGTATGCAACAGCAGCAAGCCGAAACGGAGCAAACTGCAACGGCCATGAATGAAATGACGGCAACGGTTGCAGAAGTCGCCCAAAGCGCATCTGCGGCGGCAGATTCAGCCAAAGATGCCGACACCTATGCAGCCAATGGCAATAATATTGTGATGCAATCGATTAGCAGTATGTCGCAATTATCTGATCAAATTCAAAAAACGGCACAAGTCATTGGATTTCTGTCTAATGAAAGCCAAAATATCGGCCGCGTACTCGATGTGATAAAAAGCATTGCCGAGCAAACCAATCTATTGGCATTAAATGCCGCCATTGAAGCAGCCCGTGCGGGGGAACAAGGCCGCGGCTTTGCAGTCGTTGCGGATGAAGTGCGGACCCTTGCGCAGCGCACCCAAAAGTCTACCCAAGAAATTGAGGCCATGATTGCCACACTGCAACAAGGCGTTAAAGAAGCAGTTAACGCTATGGAAATAGGTATAAAGCAAGTAGATGATGCTAATGATAAAGCTAATCAAGCAGGCCAAGCACTGAAAGAAATCGTCTCCTCAGTAGATAGCATCACAGAACTTAATACTCATATTGCGACCGCTGCCGAAGAACAAAGTAGCGTTGCCGAAAGCATTAATCGTAGTATTATTGCCATCAGCGATATTGCCGAACATTCCACCGCATCGGCGGCTGAATTAAGTGAATCTGTGGTTAATTTAACTAAACTCGCCAACAGTATGCGCAATCAAGTGAGTGCATTTAAACTCTAAGTCAAAAAACCACACTATGACTGCAATAAGCTTTGCTGTTGCAGTTAACCTCCCCCATTACCTCTGTAATACATTGAAATAATATATTTATTTATCATTTCCCAATCTCATACCCGCTTTGATAAAGCACTTCAAATGACCTTAATCACGCTTATCGGTAGCACGAATTGCGATCATCACTATTGATCCAAATCAAATAGATCTTTAAACTTATTTAACATTCATAATATTTGCACGTTAAGGATTTTCTATGTTGGACAGCCGTACAATCCAAGTTATCAAGAGCACTATCCCCTTACTCGAATCCGCAGGCCCTGCGCTGACGACCCATTTTTATGAACGTATGTTCAAACATAATCCTGAACTAAAAGATGTATTTAACTTGGCACACCAGCATTCTGGTGGCCAGCCTGTTGCCCTATTCAACGCCGTCGCGGCTTATGCTAAAAATATTGAAAACTTAGCGGTGCTAAGTTCGACTGTCGAGCGCATTGCCCAAAAACATACAGGCTTTCTGATCAAGCCTGAGCAATATGCGATCGTCGGCAGCCACTTATTGGCCACCCTTAAAGAGTTAGGCGGCGATGCAGTAACAGAAGAAGTATTAGAAGCTTGGGCGCAGGCCTATGGATTTTTAGCAGATATATTTATTCAACGAGAAGCTCAAATTTATCAGGCACATGCAGAACAAGATGGCGGTTGGTTGGGTGAGCGTCAGTTTATCATTAGCGCGAAAAAGACTGAGTCCACTGTCATTACCTCCTTCATATTGACGCCCGAAGATGGTAAACCAGTTAAAGATTTCATTCCCGGTCAGTACTTAAGTTTGAAGCTAAAACATCCCAATTTAGCATATGAAGAAATCCGCCAATATTCCCTATCCGATGCACCGAATGGCAACAGCTACCGCATCAGTGTGAAACGTGAATTAGGTGGCCAAGTATCTAATCTGCTACACGATACCATGCATATCGGTGACAAAATTGCAGTTATGCCGCCGGCGGGAGATTTTATCTTAGAAGTTGGGGCGGACATCCCCGTAGTGCTCATTTCGGCAGGAGTGGGTCAAACACCGATGAAAAGCATGTTGAATCAATTGATCAAGTTGCAACATCCAAGTGCTATTACTTGGCTACATGCCTGTGAGCAAGGTGATGTACATGGTTTCAAACAGGCTATTCACACCAAGCGCCAGCAACATCATAATCTGAAGAGCCATGTTTGGTATCGCAAGCCGAGTTCAACCGATGTGGTAGGTACAGATTATGATTTTGAAGGACAAATGGAATTAAGCAAAGTCGCAGATCAACTGCTTCCCCATGCACGTTACTATTTCTGCGGGCCTATTGGATTTATGTCAGCCATCAAGCAACAATTACTCGTTCTGGGTGTCTCAGCTGAAAACATGCACTATGAAGTATTCGGCCCCCACGCCGATCTCTAATCCCATGTCACGGGCTTGGGACACTTGACTCTCAAGTCCATTTTTATATTTAGAATCCGCAGAATAATGGCTAATAAATTGAAGTGCTCTATGTCTCTAAGCTACCGGTTTACAGCGGATAGAAGCCACTTCTGCGGCAGTCAGCATACGACTTTCGCCCGACGCCAGAGCTTCATCCAACACAATATCACCTATTGATAATCTATGTAGACCAACAACTGGGTTTCGAAAGCGACCAAACATCCGCTTAATTTGATGGTACTTACCTTCCTTTAAAGTCACTTCAGCAACATGATCAGCAAGGATCACCAATTTAGCAGGCTGAGTCATTATATCTTCAAAGCTGAAATACATACCTTCGGCAAATGCGGCGATATATTCTTCAGTTAATGGATTAGTTAAGGTGACGCGATACACTTTATCGACCTTATGCGTCGGTGACATTAGTGCATCAGACCAGCGACTGTCATTGGTCAGTAATAACAAACCCGAAGAATTTAAATCTAGTCTACCCGCGATATGTAACTCATCACGGGCTTCGCAATCGAGCAAATCAATCACAGTTTTATGCTGAGTATCTTTAGTCGCGCTCACCACGCCAATCGGCTTATGCAACATCAAATAAACCGGCGTGTTGGCCTGTAATATTTGCCCATCGAGTTGGATGTGAGAAAACTCATCCACTTGCCTATCCATGTCCTTCACTATCAATCCATCGACACGAACTCGGCCCAAGAGTAACAATTCACGCACCGCTTTACGGTGAGTGTGTAACTGGGTACAAAGATAACGATCGAGTCGGCCGCGCTTAGACTGCATAACACCACAAATGACGAAATATGAATGGGATAGCCATTCTAGCAGGATGCGAGTTCAGGTCATAGCGAGCTGATACTGTAAGCATCACAGAGCTTATTTAGAGCAAAATTAGATCAAACTAGGCAAAATTTGTTAAGCTAGGCGTTCAATTCATCTTATTGTGAGTGGTTACCGCATCAAAAACTTATCTGCAAGTCCCGTTATGATACGTTCGAACCTGCTATTTTTAGCCTTGTTTTTAGTGATACTCGCGAGCTCATTCTTCACTCAAGCGAGCGATGCAGAAAATCCCCCTGAAGCGCCTCAACCTTTCGCCATCCATGATAAACCGCTGATAGAGCGCTACGTCTTCGATGAACTCAAATCTCTCAGATACGATCAACAGGATCTTGAGCGGCGCCTCACCATAGATATCACAGATCGCGAACTGGCCGTTGCCGACAAGTCGATGAATTACGCCAATGTCACTGTCACTTACTTCTTTTATATGATCGCCGGCGTCGCCTCTTTAGTCGCCTTTATCGGCTGGCAATCCCTACGGGAAATCAAGACACATACCGCCAAACTGGCCGCGAATCAGCTACAGAGTATTGCCGAACAATACGAAGAAAAGTTCAAATTACTCGAGCAAGAACTCAAGCATAAGAGTCGTACTATCACGGATAATAATCGTGAAATAGAAGTGATTAATGAAATTCATAATCTGTGGCTACGTGCCCAAAGTGCCCAGACACCCGAACAAAAAATTGAAGTCTACGATGAAATCCTCACGATTCGACCTGGAGACTTGGAAGCGCTGACCTACAAGGCCGATGCCGCAATGGAAATGCGCGAATTTAATTGGGCACAAAGCCTATGTAATCGTGTTTTGGAAGTTGACCCAACTAACGCCCATGCTTTTTATCAAAGAGCCTGCGCCTTTGCGTGTTTAGGTGTTGAAGATAGGGCAATTTCTGATTTGGAACGTGCCATCCATAACAGCGCATCCTTCAAAGAGCTAGCGTTGGATGAAGCTGATTTCTCACAACTTAAAGGACATCCTCGTTTCGAAACCTTATTGGCCTATCACGAACCTGATAAGCCCTAAGCTCCGAGGTTTAATGCTTAATATATAGCGTTAGCTTTCAGTGACGTTTTATCCCACAGATAAAACGCCTCAAACAAACAACTTAAGTGCACTACTAGGCTATCGCCGCAACTTTAATTGCCGCAATTTTATATGCACAGCGGCGAGCACCTTCGATGATATGCTCTTCGCGGCTCACCACGGCAATATCAGCGAATAACTGCTGGAAAAGTTGCAACTCAGAGCGGCAAAAGTTCAAACACTTAGTCGCTGCGGCGCAGATAGGACAATGATTTTCGAGTAAAAAATACACGCCATCGATGTGTTCCATGGTCGCCATATAACCTTCGTTCGAGCGTAATTTCGCAAGTATGGCCAAACGTGTCGGAATATCAGTAGCCCCTTCCATTGCCGCACGATATTGGACTAACGCACTTTGCTCCCTGTGACCGATAAGCTTATCCAAGCCTTGGTCGCCAAAGATCATTTTTACCGAGTCAATCAGCTGTACCGTCAATTCCTCATGGCGATCGGCAAAGTGAGTACGGCTTTGTTCAGTCAATCCCCAGTAACGTGTTGGGCGACCGCGGCCTTCAACTCGATCCTCAATATCCACATCACCCATATCTTCCAAAGCCTGCAGATGTTGACGCACTCCCATAGTCGTTAACGCCAATTCCTCCGCTAAGGTTTTAGCAGTAAGCGGGCCATGCAACTTGAGTAATTGAATAATCTTATCAGTAGTTTTCATTGAGTCTCCCGATTTCAGCCGAAGCATTATCTCCCAATCTCCGCGGCTTTAACAGATTAAATAAACTTTTTTATTTACTTTATCCTTTACAAGATTAAATAAAGCAATTACCTTACAAATAATTTATAAACAAATAGGTTTACTTAATGAAATTACTCATCATCAGCACCAGCCAAAGACCCGATTCACAAAGTGCTAAAGTCGGTCGTTATATCGCGGAAAGCAGTTTCTCATCTCCCCACAACATGGGTTACGACACGATACATCACTTAGAACTATGCCTGTTTAATCTGCCCTTTTGGGATGGAGAAGAAGACAACAAAGGTGAACACTGGCCCGAAATAGAACACAGAGTCGATGAAGCCGATGCGCTAGTGCTGATCACCCCGGAATGGGGCGGCATGGCATCACCATTACTGAAGAACTTTTTGTTGATGTGTACTCGTGAAGAAACCGCCCATAAACCCGCCTTATTAGTCTCAATATCGGACGGTATTAGCGGTACCTACCCTATCGTTGAAGTGAAGATGAATGCCCTTAAAAACAATAAATTAGTGCCCATACCCGATCACTTAATCATCCGCAATGTCAGCCATGTACTCAATACAATCCCTGAGAGTGCCCGCGATATCGCGCTTAGGGAAAGAGTGCAATACAGCTTATATATGCTGCATCAATACGCCCAAGCATTAGCCCCCATTCGTGAACAACATGCCAATCAAGCGTACCCAAAACAGCAGGAATACTGTTACGGTATGTAAGCGGCTTGAGATTTTAACCACCAGCAACAGACTAAAATCATTACAAGGAACGCATTATGATTCATTTAGAGCATATCAATTTAGTGGTAGACGACATCCCCGCAGCACTGCGCTTTTATCAAGCGGCTTTCCCCCATTGGCGTGTTCGCGGTGGCGATAAAGGCACTTGGTACGGCAAACCCCGTAATTGGATTCATTTTGGCGATGATTATCAATACATTGCTTTTAGTGACAATGGTGAAGGTGAAAACCGCGATTTGGCAGGTCATCAAATTGGACTGGCGCATTTTGCCTTTGTGACCGACAACTTAGATGCTGTGATAGCAAGACTGACCCAAGCAGGTTTCCCTATTGCCAAAGATGGCATGGAAGATCCCTATCGACGCAATATTTACTTCTTCGATGCCCATGGTTTTGAAGTGGAATTTGTGGAGTATTTAACTGATATTCCAAAGGAACGAAATCGCTATTAGCGTAAATCGTTATTAAAAAGAAGTAGCCAATGCAGCCAAGAACCGCATGTAGTGAATAGGGTGCAGGAGCTAGGTACTATTCGCTTCGCTCGGATTGTTGCTGCGCCACTATGGCCGAATCCTTATGGGCATAAAAGTGGAGTCTAAACTGAGTATCTTCAGTCAGTAGCTCCACTTTATGCCAATATTCAGGATGTGAAATGGCGGTTTCACCTGCGCGAATAATAATTTCTTTATCTAATTCGCCCCTGCTACCCGTATAGCCATAAAACTTTAAGCTGCCCGTTAACACTTGGATCTGCCCATACACGCCAGCCTTAGTATTGTGCATGTGCAGCAACATTTTAGGAACGTTGTCATGGTTGAAAACCGGCGTTGATTTGTAATTTACAAAATCTTTGGGGACTAAGGCCATGATGTTTTGCACTCCTTGTGTCAAATCACGAAAATCGAACAATGCTTACGGCAAGACTAATATAGCCGTTGCCGTATTTCTGTCCAACTCATATCTTGACCTGTATTAACGAGCGGGTTTGAACGTCGAATTTGAAAACACCAAAGTGCTCATTCATGCTTGCAATAGCAAGGTTAGTTACTTTCATCACTGTAATCGCTACACTAGCCCGCATTAAGTGCCACCTCAATTAGATGACATGATGCCAACGCCCTATTCATATTCCACAACGTATATTTTAGATAAAGCCCATTTCGATGAATGCTATACGCAATCAGTGGTACCAGATCCCACGCTCAAACCTTACTACAAAGCCATTGGATTAACACTGATAGGTATCGCGCTTATTTTCACCGATATTAGCCTTTATTTAGCTTACTTTTTTGTTGGGTTAGGTGTTATCGAAGCTCTCAATGTGAAGTATCACAAAGCATGGTGGTTGATGCGTCAGATGATGAGTAAAGCGGCCAGCAATGAGGTCACACTCACTATTGATGAGCAAGGGATTCATACTCAATCTATATCTGTGACCAGCCAAATTTTATGGACCGAGATTTACCGGATTAAAGAAACTGAAAAAGGCTTCTTGATCACCCACAAAGCAGGCACGAGTTATGTTTCTCTCCGTAGCTTAGATGAAGCAGCTGTGGCCTATATTAAAACTAAAATCTAGTACAGCTAAAAACATCCATAAAAAAGGCTGATCTTCATCAGCCTTTTTTACAACTCTGCATTGCTGAATCGTTACTTTTTCAATTCACCCACCGGTAAAATCGTACGGCCATACTCATTATTAAGCACCTGCGCCATCGCAAAATAAATCGCACTCGCACCGCAAAGTATCCCTTCAAAGCCCGCAATAGTGCCAATCAAGGCGCTACCCGTAAAATCACGCGCCGCCAGCAGAAAAAATAAGATAGTTAAAGAAGCAAACACAAACTGTTTGGCTCTTGGATAACGCAAAGAACCCACAAACATAAATGCCGTGAATATGCCCCAAAGCGTTAAATACCAGCCCATAAAATACGTTGGACTCGCCGCAATGCCAGCATTAGGCATTAAAATGAGGCCCACTAGCGTTAACCAAAACAAACCGTATGAGGTAAATGCCGTCGTACCGAAAGTATCGCCGCGCATGAAACACATAATCCCCACAATCACTTGACCAATGCCACCGTAAAAAATCCCCATGGCTAAGATCATAGAATCAATAGGGAAATATCCCGCATTATGAATGTTTAACAAAATTGTTGTCATACCAAAGCCCATTAAACCTAATGGCGCTGGATTAGCCAGTTTTGTAGACACAGAGTTCCCCTAGAGAAAAATCAACAATTCAATAAAAATCAATAGCATTTGCCATTAATCTTATGCACACGCACCTGCGAGAGTGGCGCATTCTAGAGGATAGCTACAATCTTAGCAATGTAATCATCAAAAACAAAAGAACACATAAAAATAAACAATAAAAACATAAAGTTAAAACAATAAACCATAAAATAAAATTTTAACTAAAAAACACATAAAAATTAATTCTTTTTAATTCAATATTTTGGAAAAAAACGGCCTACAACATGCGTCATATCTCATTTTATATGACTTCTTATAACTACCGCATAATTCAGTTAACAGCGGCGAGTAAACCTTCATTAAAAATCGACCATAAACAGTGAGAATAATGCACTTTATCGCAAATAATTCCTTAAAGTGATGTAAGCAACACTTTTGAAAGAAATCCAAGTTCTACTGTACGCACAATTAAGCGCATAAGTTAAGCGCATAAGTTTAGTGCAGAGTTTCATCAATTAATTTCAAACACAAGTTCAGAAGAGCCAACTTAGCACGCATAAGTTCAGAGGGAGGGTTGTGAACCTAACTCAAGCAGCAAAAGATGCTGAAAATGAATCAAACTAGAGCAAATAAAGTACACTTAGCCAGCCCATTTACTTGAAGCGAATCAAGGGAAAACAAGGTAAAAAACCTTAATCAAGAAAGGTAAAAATTATTTATATCTAAAACAGAATAGCAGTGATAAATTGCTGATGTTGGCACAGTGGTATTGAGAGAATGCTTCTTAATCTGTGGTTAACAATACATAACTAAAGGAAATAAAATGAATAAGTTATCAGCTGTTTTTACTCTATTGGCATTAGTAAGTTTCACTTCCTTTGCTGACGACTCCTCTTTACCGCCTGCACCAGCAGCCGATCTCGCTCAACTGAAAGAAGTGTGCCAGCAGATGGCCTCTGAAGATCAAGTCGAAAATGCTGAGCTAAAACAATATGTGCTTGATTGTGTAAACGATCAATTGACAGAAATGGGCTACAAGTCAGTTACTGAGGTCAATTAATCTTCATTCTAATCTCTGTGTTATTACCGCAAAGTAGGTTATTCGGCTTCAGTCTGTGCCATTCACACTCGCGAATGGCATTATTATTTCCAAGCAACACAGCTTTTACATCATAATTAACATCATTTCAGTTACACTCGAAACTTATAAAACACAAAATTTAACATCCACAATTAACCGTACGAAAGCTGCCAAGATAAGCTTTTAGCATGACTATCAACATATTGTGCAATTCATAAATTTATTATTTAATTGATAGCTGTATCATTTTGCATCTCCGTGAATGAAACCACTGTTGAATTGAGCATAAAATGCTAATCTGTTTTCCTGTATTGTTAACCTCAGCCCTTAATCGTTAAATCATGTATCGCATTCTTTTTGTCCTTATTACAAGTTTAAGTATTTTGCCTGCAATCGGAATGGCGAAAGAAGCCTGTGCACCAGAAAATCAATGTATTGAGATGAACAACTGGGATCTAGGCATCGCCATAGGCTGGGGACAAAAAAGCAATCCACTCAGGGATTTTGACGATATTCCATTGTTCTTTATTCCAACAGTGGCCTATTACGGCGAACACTGGTTCTTCGACAATGGTAATTTAGGTTATACCTTAGCCGAGCAAGAAAGCTTTACAATTAACTTAATAACAAGTTATAGCTTAGATAGGGCCTACTTCTATCAATGGGACCCATCGAATATCTTTTTGAATCGTGGCACTCAAGTTGAAGCCAAAGCCATAAATAGTATGGCTTTGTCGACTGAGCCAGAGCCTGAGTTTAATTCCTTAGAGACTCGGAACTTCACCTTACTTGGCGGTGCCGAAGCATTCATCTATACGCGGCTCGGTATTATTAGATTGGCGTACACCCATGATATGTTTAATGTTCATCAAGGTTCAGAAGCACAAATAAAATGGACCTATGGCTGGGATTACGATCGTTTCATTTTTGAGTTTGCGTTGGTATTTGATTGGAAAAGCCAAGCCGTAGTGGATTATTATTACAGCGTTAGACCCAGTGAAAACGCCTATTGGAGCGAAAGATATCAAGCAAAATCAGGTTGGGATAAAGGTGCGGAAATGACGGCCCGTTACATATTAACTGACAATTGGGATCTACTGTTGGCAGTTCGTTACACTCTAATTGCCGATGAGATTGCCGCCAGTCCCTTGTTAGACCAAGACTATAGCAGCACCTACTTTATCGGCGCTGCCTATAGGTTCTAACGTTAGTGACACTGCCTCAGTTAAGCTTGCTTTGCTTTATAGGTCTAAGCCTCGGCTTGATGGGCCAAAGTTCAGCACAAGCCAAAACTCGCGACTCGGCACTCAAACTCACACCCGAAATTTGCATCACAAGTTCAGAAACTGAGGCCTGTGACGTCTATATAGAACTACAGTGGGAACTCGCTAAAGATGAGCTTATCTGTATCTTGTCCGACAACGCCGCCTATCCCAAATGGTGCAGTGATTCAGTTTCAACCCATACGTTAAGCATGAAAATCCACACTATGACGGATATTCAATTTGTCATGGTGAGTAAAGACAGTAACCAAACTTTGGCTGGTGCCAAACTTAAAATCACTTCTGCATCACAACCTCAGGTTCGCAGACGTTACCGCAACCCTTGGAGTTTATTTTAATGACAAGCCCACAATCGAACCACAGAGTATTATTGGTTGAAGACGACGTTCGCCTAGCAAACTTGATTGTAGATTACCTAAAATCCCATGGTATGCATGTTGAAGTTGAACGCCGTGGCGATACAGTGCTAACACGATTAATCAATTACAAGCCAGATATCATACTGTTAGACATTATGCTACCCGGCATGGATGGTCTCACTCTGTGTGAGAAACTGCCCGATTATTTCGCAGGTCCAATCCTATTGATGAGCGCACTTGGCTCAAGTGAAGATCAAATCAAAGGACTAGAACTCGGTGCCGATGACTACGTGGTCAAGCCCGTCGATCCTGCTCTGTTAGTTGCGCGGATCAACAACTTACTTCGCCGTCAGAATCAGCCACCACAGGCAGAATCACACTGTCTAACCTTCGGTAAATTGAGTATCGACCCGCATACCCATGCGATTCGTCTTAATGAAACTGAAATTGATCTCACCAGCCATGAATTCGAATTGCTGTGGTTACTGGCCTCGCAAGCGGGCCAAGTGCTCAGCCGTCAGTATATTTATCAGTTGTTACTCAATATTGATTTTGATGGTAAAGATCGAAAAATTGACGTGCGGATCTCTAGATTACGTAAAAAACTCAACGATAATATTGAGACACCTTTCAGAATTAAAACCGTTTGGGGACAAGGTTATCTCTTTGCTCCTGAAGCTTGGAATAACTAAGCACAAATACAGTGAAACGTCTCTTTATTAGTTTATATCTGCTACTCAGTCTCAGCGTGCTAGGGATTGGCTGGACACTCGACAGCCTGTGGCAGAAGAATGTTGATGACAATAATGCCCTCGATGCGCCGTTAGTGGCATTGGCGCAATTATTAGCGGAATTACCTCCCGATGCCCGCCAACGGTATCTGGAGGCGATCCCAGCGAACCCTGTGATGCCACTGCAATTACTCAATGCAGATCAAGTCGCGCTGGCAGATAATCAAGCGTTAAGCACAAGCAAGGTGTTCACCACCACGGCCAATGATGATAGCTTGCTGCAATTTATTCGAGTAGACGATCAAGTCTTAATGGCGGGGCCGCTGGACATAGATCCCAGAGCCAACCTTCGCAGCCTGTTCACCCTGTTCTTTTATTTATCACTCGCCCTTGTTGCGCTAATTTGGGTCGGCCCGCTTTCACGGGATTTGAGCATACTGCGTAAGGCCACCAAAGAATTTGGCGAAGCCAAATGGGACACGCGGATTACCCTGTCAAATCGCTCCCAAGTTAAGCCCTTAGCCAATACGTTTAACGAAATGGCGCGACATATCAGCGCCTTGATTGAGAACCAGAAACACTTATCTAATGCGGTATCCCATGAGATCCGCACGCCACTGGCGAGGCTCAAATTTGCTCTTGCACTTATGCCTATGTATTGTCAGCCAGATTCGGACGAACAGAAGCGACAAGACTTTCTCGATGAAATGCAGCTTGACATCAAAGAAATGGAAGACTTACTTCAAGAACTGCTAACCTACGCCAGCTTAGAGTCACAGCGAGAAGGTATCCAGTTGGATGAGTACGATTTAATTAATCTCATCAATCAAAGTATTAAGCGCCTAGAAACCTTAAGTCCAACGCCTATAACGCTCAAAGCCGAAGTCGAAAAACTGCCCTTATTCGGAGAACCCGCATTAATCGAACGGGCACTACAGAATTTACTGACCAATGCACAACGCTTTGCCCGCACAGAAATCATCATTGAGGTTAAGCAGACCCAGCACAGGGTCAATTTAAGTGTGAGTAACGACGGCGAACCTATCCCTGCGGTGGATTTACCGAAAGTGTTCGAGCCATTTTATCGCAGCCAATCGGTACAGAATGGCAATAAAGGACATGGTTTAGGCCTTGCGATCATCAAACGGATTATGCAACGACATCAAGGAAATGTAAGTGTTACCAGTGATGCACAACATACTCGATTTAGTTTAATCTGGCCGAAGAAGCGTAAGCTGTAATAGGGATTGGGATAGGGATTAAACGACTGCGGGTCTGTTATTCATCTAACGCGCTAATTCTACAAGTCAGTTAAATAAGACTATTTAACAAAGTATTCAACCTATTAGTCTAGCTCGAAGCCACCAAAATCCAGATCGGCTTCGGGCTCAGGCTCAAAATTCAACTGTGGATTTAACGCTGCCCTTTCTTGCTCTATTTGTGCTTGCCTTGCTTTCATCATCGCTAACTGGCGACGACGTTTACGTTGAGTACACAGGCGAATGACATCATACTTTTGCGCATCTGAAAACGTTAACCAATTGAATCTTTCGTCACGGCTTCGCAGGCAACCATTACAGTAACCACGCGCATCGGTAACACACACACCGATACAGGGACTCGGGATATCAAAAAAGGCTAACTGTTCCATAACCCGCCGCTATTCCTATCTAAAAATAAACCATACTCAAAACGACCCGCGCTAAAAAAGATACCGTTGGATTGCATTCAAAGCGATTCAAATACAACACACTTATCTAAAGTACTTGCAGAAACAACCTTAATCAAGGCACATTGAACAGAGTTTGTACAACTTGGAGCACTATCATGGGATACCGTCACTTTGCCAGTCTGCTCGTCGCTGTTGCCTTATTAAGCGCTTGCAGCAGTAAACCGAAAAACGATTATGATCTCAATTACGACTTCACCGCACTACGCAGCTTTACCCAGTTAACACCACAGCCGACGGATGACCCGTTAAGCGCCCAGCGTATTCAAGTAGAAATTAACAACCAATTGACTCAAAAAGGGTTTGTAGAAAATACAGCGTCGCCGGACTTTAACGTCGCCTACGCCTTACTCACCCAAGATAAGCCCAAAGATTCAGGGCTATCCATTGGATTAGGCACAGGCACATTCGGAAATTCGGGCGGGATTGGAATAGGCACCAGTGTTGGCGTGCCGCTGGGGAGTGATACCGCTAAAATTCAAACCATTCAGATAGATATTGTCGATCCTAAGACCAAAGCTCTTATTTGGCGTGGCAGCGACAGCTATGATTTCGATACAGGCGGTAACGAGAAAGCCCAAGATACCGCCAAAGCCGTCAACCGAATTTTGGCGCAATTCCCACCGAAAAAATGATCACGTTTTAAAGGGTAAAAATGGGCGCGTCTCGCCCATTTTCACCCATCAAACATTCATATCGCTCAATATGCTTAGAGTAAAAATCTAGGACTCAGGAAAAAAGCCCTGACGAAAGGTAACGATCGCCCCTATCACAGACAATCGCCACGACCACAGAACCCGGATATTGTTTAGCAATCTCCAGCGCAGCAAACACGGCACCGCCCGAACTGACTCCTGCACAAATCCCTTCCTCTCGCGCTAAGGTTCTCGCCATGGCTTTTGCATCTTGCTCTTCAATATCCATAACTAAATCAACCCAAGAAGCATCAAAAATCCCAGGCAAATATGCCTGCGGCCAACGCCGAATCCCAGGAATAGCACTGCCATCGGCGGGTTGAAGGCCGACGATAGTAATGTCTGGATTACAACTTTTAAGGTATTTGGACACACCCATTATGGTACCGGTCGTCCCCATACTTGACACAAAGTGGGTAATTTTGCCTAGACTCTGTTGCCAGATCTCAGGGCCTGTAGTGAGGAAATGGGCATTAGCGTTATCTTGGTTATTAAATTGATCCAGCACCTTACCTTTGCCTTCGCTTTGTAACTGCAGCGCCAAATCCCGCGCAGTCTCCATATTATCCACTAGCATGAGCTCTGCGCCATAGGCTTGCATCGCATCCTTACGCTCCTGAGTCGAATTATTCGGCATAATCAGGATCATCTTGTATCCTTTGATTGCCGCCGCCATCGCCAGCGCAATCCCAGTATTGCCACTCGTTGCCTCAATAAGCGTATCACCAGGGCTTATTTCTTGGCGAAGTTCGGCCTGAATAATCATATTGAGTGCAGGACGATCTTTTACTGAACCCGCGGGGTTATTGCCTTCCAATTTTAACAGTACAGTGGAAGTACCACAGTTAAGCCGCTGCAAGCGAACCAGCGGAGTTTGCCCGATGCAGGCTTCAATTGTCGGAAAGTCAGACACTAGGATTATCCTTTACTTGATAAAAACAACTAAGCGATAGCCTATTCTAAGTCGGTTACCACTGACAAACACGGTGAATACTGCTTATAACATAAAATAAATCGCTCATAGTTATTCAAAAAAGTTCTATTCAACTGGCTTTTTATAAACAATTAATTCTATTACTCTAGGTGCCATAACGCTGACAAAATTGCCAGATTAAGGAGTTAAAAATGTCCGTAAAATTGATAAAGGCCCTGCTAGGAACCCTCATTCTGGGAACCTCACTCAATGTGACTGCCGCAGATCAAACCCTGCTTAATTCCTCTTATGATATCGCACGGGAATTATTCAATGCCTACAACCCCGTTTTTGCCAAACATTGGGAAGAGAAAACAGGTAAAACCGTCGAAATTAAACAATCCCATGCAGGCTCATCTGCACAGGCACGCTCGATTCTGCAGGGATTACCCGCAGATGTGGTAACGTTTAATCAAGTGACAGACGTACAAGTTCTGCACGATCGCGGTAAATTGATCCCAGAAAATTGGCAACAATTACTCCCTAACGCCAGTTCACCTTACTATTCCACCATTGCATTTTTGGTGCGTAAGGGTAACCCAAAGCAAATCAGCGACTGGGGCGATTTAGCTAAAGATGACGTTAAACTGGTCTTTCCTAACCCAAAAACCTCTGGTAATGCTCGCTACACTTATTTAGCCGCATTAGGTTATGCTCAGAAAAACTATGGTAAGGATAATCAGGCTAAACTGGATCAATTCCTGAAAAAATTCCTCGGTAATGTCGCAGTATTTGATACAGGCGGCCGCGGTGCGACCACCTCCTTTGTTGAACGTGGGATCGGTGATGTATTAATTACCTTTGAATCGGAAGTGAACAATATCCGCCAGCAGTATGGTACGGACGATTACCAAGTGGTTGTACCAAAAACCTCGATTCTGGCAGAGTTCCCCGTCGCTGTGGTTGAGAAAAATGCTAAGCGTAACGGTACACAGGAACTCGCAACTGAGTATTTGAATTATCTCTACAGCGAAGAAGCGCAACGTCTACTGGCAGGATTCAGCTATCGTGTACACAACGAAAAGGTAAAAGCTGAGTTTGCTAAGCAGTTCCCTACCGTTGACCTGCTGACTGTTGAGCAAATCATCGGTGGTTGGGATAATGCCATGAAAACGCAGTTTGCTAACGGTGCAAAACTCGATGAGCTATTAAAGCGCTGATATCGTCCTTAATGTAGTAAGATATCAACATTGAACCCGAGCAAAGTCTCGGGTTTATCGCTAATTGGCATTTATCAATCAGTGTTAGCCGTAAAGATTGCATCCAACAAATGGCTTGAGCCAACAACGAGCGAACCGTATAAATAGTATTGGTTTAACGCAATTAACCTGATCGGGTGATTATTCTGTGATTTTTAATAACGGGCGTTTACGCCATAAGCGGGTTCTTCCCGGTTTTACCATCAGCTTAGGTGTGTCCCTGCTGTTTGTCAGCCTAATCCTATTATTGCCAACCACAGGCTTAATCATGCAGACCAGTTCAATGAGCTGGTCCGAATACTGGGGCGTGATTGCCGATCCCAGAGTGGTTGCCAGTTACCGAGTCACCATACTATCGGCGCTCGCGGCATCATTATTTAACTGCCTTTTCGGATTATTACTCGCATGGGTACTCGTGCGTTATGAATTTCCCGGCAAACGCATTTTAGATGCCTTGGTAGATTTGCCCTTTGCCTTGCCGACCGCCGTTGCCGGTATCACCTTAGCCACCCTTTATGCGGAAAACGGCCAAATCGGTAGTCTATTAGCTGAATGGGGCATAAAAGTCGCCTACACCCCGCTAGGCATAGTGGTCGCGATGATTTTCACCAGTATTCCCTTTGTGGTTCGTACGGTACAACCCGTTCTCGAAGAGTTATCCCACGAGGAAGAAGAAGCGGGAATGACGCTTGGCGCCTCGGATCGTTCGGTATTCTGGCGGGTTATTTTGCCCTCCCTTTGGCCAGCATTAATGATTGGAACGGCACTGTCTTTTACCCGCAGTCTGGGTGAGTTTGGTGCAGTGATCTTTATCGCTGGCAATATGCCTTATATCAGTGAAATCACTTCGTTAATGATCTTTGTCCGCCTGCAAGAATTTGATTTTGCAGGTGCCAGCGCCATTGCCTCAGTGGTTCTAATGACCTCGTTACTGCTATTACTGCTGATAAACCTCTGGCAGGCGCGTTATCTGCGCCGCATTCATGGACGATAAGGAGCAAATATGAACTCATTTAAACCCTTAAGAGTCGGTGAAGCGCCCCTGATCAAATGGAGCCTTATTACCCTCGCCGTGCTCTTAGGCTTGCTATTGTTGCTATTGCCGTTGGTGAGTATTTTTCAGCAGGCGTTTGTCGGAGGTTGGGAGCGTTATATTGGACACTTAACTCAACCGGATTCGCTGCATGCGATTGGCTTAACACTGATGGTGGCAGCACTCACAGTACCGATCAATTTAGTGTTCGGAATCATGCTGGCCTGGAGCGTGACTCGCTTTGAATTCCCCGGTCGCAAGTTACTGATCACGCTGATTGATATTCCATTTGCTGTCTCCCCTGTCGTCGCAGGTTTGCTCTATTTGCTGCTCTATGGCAACAGTGGTTGGCTGGGCGAATGGCTATATGAGCACGATCTGCAGATCATGTTTGCTTGGCCGGGAATACTATTAGTGACCATTTTTGTCACTTGCCCCTTTGTAGCCAGAGAACTGATCCCATTGATGCAACAACAGGGCGCATCGGAAGAAGAAGCCGCAGTGATCCTTGGAGCGTCATGGTGGCAACTCTTTCGCCGCGTGACCCTACCCAACATCAAATGGGCACTGATTTATGGTGTGATCCTCACCAATGCCAGAGCCGTAGGAGAATTTGGTGCCGTTGCTGTCGTGTCTGGCAACATTCGCGGCGAAACCAATACCTTACCTTTACATGTGCAATTATTGTACGAAGATTATCAGGCCGAAGCCGCCTTCGCGAGCGCATCATTACTGGCCCTGATCGCCCTATTTACCCTAATGTTAAAAGCCGTAGTGGAATGGCGGCAACAACGCAGTTTAACCGCCAATGACAATAAAGAGCAGAGCCAACTATGAGTATTCGTCTTACTAATATTTCCAAGAAATTTGGCCAATTTCAGGCGCTTTCCCCACTTAATCTCGATATTCAAGAAGGGGAAATGATTGGTCTGCTGGGACCATCAGGTTCAGGCAAAACCACACTGCTGCGGATTATTGCCGGTCTTGAAGGAGCCGATAGCGGCCAAATTCAATTCGGCAACCGAGATGTCACCCAAGTGCATGTGCGTGAAAGACGCGTGGGTTTTGTGTTTCAAAACTACGCGCTGTTTCGCCATATGACGGTCGCCGATAACGTCGCCTTTGGACTCGAAGTCATGCCGAAAAAACAAAGGCCTTCGGCGGCAGAAATTCATAAGCGAGTGACACAACTGCTAGAAACAGTACAACTAGGCCACCTCGCACAGCGCTATCCTGAACAACTCTCGGGAGGACAAAAACAGCGCATTGCATTGGCCCGCGCACTGGCGACCCAACCAGAAGTCTTGCTACTGGATGAACCCTTTGGCGCCTTAGATGCTAAAGTGCGTAAAGAACTACGCCGCTGGCTACGCAGCCTGCATGATGAATTGAAATTCACCAGCGTGTTTGTGACCCACGATCAGGATGAGGCGCTTGAGCTTTCAGATAGAGTGGTAGTGATGAGCAATGGTCATATAGAACAGATTAATACACCTGCTGAGCTATACTCACACCCCAATAGTCGCTTTGTGTTTGATTTTCTTGGTAACGTCAATGTCTTTGAAGCCAGTTGGCAACAAAAACGTTGGGAAAATGGTCAAGCATTTTTAACACCTCCAGAACAGCAAACACTGCAGCAAGATGGTGTTCTCTATGTACGCAGTCACGAATTAGCGCTGTCAAATAAGCCCAATAGTCAGGCCAATTTGCCGTTCAATATTGTCGCTATGACCCCTATTGGCGCCGAAGTTAGATTGGAATTAGCCCCACACGGCTGGCATAGCGAAGAGCTGTGGGAAGCCAAATTCACCCACCATAATCTGCAGGAACTCGGGTTGCAAAAAGGCAGTGTAGTTTACGCTACCCCAAGAACAGCTTACTTCTTTGGTGCGCAGGGTGAGAGTTCACCGACGCGTCTAAGTTGGCCATTCCTGACTCCGGGCAGTCTCGCCTTTGATATCTAATGTCATCATGATAGGAATAAACAGTATTAGCGGTACCACAGGGAGTGGATACCGCTAAGATTCAAACCATTTAGAGAGATATTGTCACGCCAAACAGTGAAGCACTCATTAGGCATTGCCGCGACAACTTTTGGTGATAGCGACAGCTTTGATTTTTGATGCAAGCGGTAACGAGAAAGCCCAAGATACCGCCAAAACGTCAGCTGGATCTTTGCACTGTCCCCTCCGAAGTTAATTATGGATGGCATATACAGCCAATCCATGTTGAATCAATAGAGCTGATAAGCAGGTTTACATCTAGTAATCAACACATTAGATGTTTATAACAAATAATTGTTGCAGAAGTACTCATAAAATCAACAGGTAAACGAATTAACTAACCGAGGTTAATAATTCCAATTTCAGCCTATACATTTCATCAACTGACACCACTTTCACGCTGCTTATTTCAATAGAACCTTCTTTCGCCCATAAAAATGGATAAAAGCTCAGGCATTTATCTGTAGCTATCTGTGAATAGGTTTTTTGAAAGCGCTCTTTACCTAAACTCGCATAAAACTCATTGATTCTCTTTGTAGCTGACCATTGAAAAAAATCTGTGAATCCGATTTCTAATCCTTCCCAATGAATTGAGTCTGGCGACCAATAGTATATATTCCCAACATCTGCACCTAAACCGCCGCCGTTGATAGCAAAAAATCCACCAACTACGTCATTCGCCACTAAAAGATAATGTGCACTTCTATTCCAATCAGTAAGGTTTCTAGACAATCTTTCATGTCCAGAGCCGAAAAAACGAATCCATCCATTGTCGATCAAAATCCCACCGGTTTCGTAGGCAATTGCCCCTAATACCGAACGAGTCGATACCTGAAGTGATTCAAGTACTTCAACCCGATCCTTTGAAGGCGGCAGTATCTCTACACAATGCTCAGCACCAGCAACCATTTCATTGACTACTTTTATGCCAGAGTCTTCGATATCAATCAGTTCATATATACTTTTCAATCTCTTATCCTTGTATCACTAATACCCAGTAAAACGACTCATCATTCATAACAGTACCTTGGGAATCTCGAAAATAACTAAGCCAATATAGCGTTTAAAAATGCTAGTTAGCACTCATGGTACTAAGCAAAAATCTTACTCATGGGCATTCACGGTTCGGCCTGCTGCCCATTGTCGTAGCGCATTGATTTTATCGCTCATGACCACAGATAAAGGCCGTGTCTTACTAAGTTCTTCAAGTAATAGCACTTGGTCGACACTGCACTCGACACTTCTTGCGGTATACATGGCAGCAATAACGGCTTGTTCGATTTCGGCGCCGGAAAATCCTTGGCTACGCGCCGATAACTGGGCGAGATCTAAGCTCGCCACATCGATTCCACGGCGCTTACAGTGGATTAAGAAGATGGCTTTGCGTATAGCTTCGTCGGGTAAATCGACAAAAAAGATTTCATCCATCCTGCCCTTTCGCATCAACTCTGGCGGCAGAACTTGAATATCATTAGCGGTAGCCACCACAAACACTTCAGATTTACGCTCCGCCATCCAAGTGAGTAAGGTGCCGAGGATCCGCGTCGAGGTGCCCTCATCGCTGCTACTCCCGCTTAAGCCTTTTTCAATTTCATCTATCCAAAGCACACAGGGCGACATCATGTCGGCGAGATCCAGTGCATTACGCAGATTCTTCTCGGTTTCACCTATGTATTTGTTATATAAGGCTGCCATATCGAGCCTGAGCAAAGGTCGTTGCCAAACGCCCGCAACTGCCTTAGCCGCGAGGCTCTTACCACTGCCCTGAACGCCCAACAATAAAATCCCCTTGGGCGCATCGAGCGCTTTGACGTGCTGAACTGGAGTCGGCTGGCCGCCTTGGTCAATGGCGCTGACAGCCACTATGGGCGAGCGCTGCTTGAGCCATTTTTTTAGATTATGTAGTCCGGCAACCTGTGAAAAATCACTGGTGTCGTATTCAAATTGCAGCACACCATTTAAGTCGAGTAACTGAAACTTAGCTTTATTGATAGCATCAATATCAGACAAGGTAATAGCACCGTCATTGACTATGGCTTTGCGTACAAGACGACGGGCATCGTCTAAAGTCACGCCCCGCAGATTATCGGCTAATTTGACCACAGCCGCATCATCGACCTGTAGCGGCGTACCTTGGTGACGAATTTTATCAACTTCAAGATAAATCAGATTTTGCAATTGCACTGTACTTGGCAAAGTTAAGTGAAAATAAGCGCAATAACGTTTGATTTCAGGCGGGATTTCAAAGGCATGGCTCACCAGCACTAATGTGTGTTGCAGCGTCTCGTACTCAAGGGCGATTTCTTTAAGCAAACGGACATTCTTAGGTGCATCAATCACAAAGGGATGGAAGTCGCACAACACATAAATCCCCTGCTGTGAGGTTGATTTAATTTGCCCGAGTAGATCGGTTGGCTCACTATTAAACTTTTGCGCCGCCAAGGGCTTATCGACCCGTGCTAGGCCTTGGGTGATGCTCCATGTAAACACAGGTTGATAGAGCACACTTGCGACCCGCTTAAGCAGCTCAACCACGCGATATTCTTCATAGGTTTCAATCACTACAATTGGCGTATTGGAGCGCAGCACTGAGGTTAAATCGTGAATATCTTGCATGCTTTCAAATTCCTTTTTATTCACCCAAAATGGGTCACAAAAAAGTCCAGCGAACTGGACTTGATACAACAGACAAAAGTTAACCGATTAAGGGTTAATGTCCATCAAAAAACAAGTAATTCAGCCAACCTTGCATCCTCAGCAATACTTTACGCATCACAGCGACATGATGGAAATGTTCAGTATAAATTGCAACCTGCCCAGAAACACCCGCAGGAAATTGCTTACGGATAGCATCATCTTCGATATCAATCAGCACAATCACGCGACCATTTTGAAATAAACGAGCCGATGACTGCAGCGCGCCGCCCATTTGAACTTCACCTTCAGCCATAGCGGGTAATATTTTCGCCACTTTCCCCTTAAAGATTTGTCCTGGAGCGGCATCCAATATCACTTCAGCTTCATCACCTTCCTGCAAACGCATTAACGAGTTTTGCCAGAATGCCCCCGCAAAGTAGCGCTGCTCGTCGGGAATAAAGCTCATTACTGGGCGTAATGGTAAAGGCACTGCCATCGCTCCCGCACGAAGTGCCATTTGCGTCACCACACCATCAGCAGGTGCCCGCACGACTGTCTGTTCTAAATCGTAGAGTGCACTGGCTAAATCAGCTTGCAAGCCAGCCACTTTAGTATTGACACCATCAATATTAGATTCATAGGCCAGCTTGACACGCAGTTCTTCAGCATTCGCGACGGTCAGTTGTGCCTCTGAGGCTAAGTACAATTGACGCCTATTATCGAGTTCCAGTTCAGTAAAAGGCGAATTCGCGCCCCCTTTCTTGCGGCCTAACTCATAACGCTCGAAGGCAGATTTATTACGGTCTTTATCGGCCCTAGCGCGCTCTACATTAGCCTTAGCAGACTCCCACGCCGCGGCGAGTTGTGGCACTTGGAGCTCTGCTTCCATCAAAGCTGCGCGTTTACGTTTAACAACGGCCTCGAAGGGAATAGGATCGAGACGAAATAACACATCCCCTTGTTTAACAGGCATATTAGGCTGCACTTCCACCGAAGTCACTAAGCCTTTTACTGCGGGTGTGATAGGGATAGTGACAAAATATTCACGGGCAAAACGAGAATAAGGATGGTTGTAATTCATCACGAGCAATAAGGTACCAATAATGAACACCCCGCCCAGCACTGCGGTGGGAACAGTCCATTTATTCATCGGAATTTTAAAGACTTTAAAGATAGCAATACACACGGCCGCATAGGTGAGTATGAGTAATAAATCCATGTTATACCTCAACTTTATCTGTTTTTATCGCATCCACAGCAGGCGCTATATTCATGGGAGTTATTTGCTCTAACTGTTCAAGCCGAGTCTGAAGCCCTCTGACCGTCTCGCGCAATGAATTCACATCCTCCTCTAAAACTAATTCTCGCTTCATGACAGTATTGAACCCCCAACCGCGATCTTCACGGTATAAAGTCGCCCAGATCCATAAAAATGGCCAAATTGCATGTAGGGTGAATAAACTCACCCACCCGGCGATATGCAATGCATCTTGCTGGGGATGATTACGTTTTTTGGCTATTTCATAGGGGATATCATGAATGGCAATGACACCATAAAACATAATAATGATGACAAAAAACAAAATACCTAACGCAAAGTAATCTAAGAACATCTGCATCTCCTTGTATTAATAATATGTATTCCATCCCAAAGATTAGTGGATGGTCTCCAAACATGCCACCAACATGACATTAACATTTGGGTTTACTCTCAACCTCAGCCCCAATATTAACCAAAGATATGCTGTTTCGTTTTTGCCCCCAGTGATCCGGGACACACTTGTCGATTTACTCCATGATCCTAAAGCCTGTTCAGGCTAAACTAGCCACATCATTGCGGCATAGAACGCAAGCATAAAACTCATCATCCCTACAATCTCAAAGGTACCCACACATGATAGGCACTCCCTACACTGAGGGCGCACGACGCGCCATGTTGCTCGGCTGCGGTGAACTTGGCAAAGAAGTCGCCATTGAACTGCAACGCTTAGGCGTTGAAGTGATTGGCGTTGACCGTTACGCCAACGCCCCCGCCATGCAAGTCGCGCATCGCTCCCATGTGATCAATATGCTCGATGCCAACGCCCTGCGTGCGGTTATCGAGTTAGAAAAACCGCACTTAGTGATCCCAGAGATTGAAGCCATCGCCACCCAAACCTTAGTGGACATGGAAGCCGAAGGGGTAAATATTATCCCGACTGCTCGGGCAACAAAGCTCACTATGGACAGGGAAGGTATTCGTCGTCTCGCCGCTGAAACCTTAAGTTTACCGACTTCTCCGTATTTTTTCTGTGATACCGAAACCGAATTTAATCAAGCAATTAGTGAAATTGGCGTGCCTTGTGTGGTGAAGCCTGTCATGAGTTCCTCGGGCAAAGGCCAAAGCGTTATTCGCGATATCGCCCTCAGCCATAAAGCGTGGCAATACGCCCAAGAAGGCGGACGCGCCAGCGGCGGTCGCGTAATAGTCGAAGGCTTTATTCCCTTCGATTATGAAATCACCCTGTTAACCATCAGCGCAGTCAACGGCATACACTTTTGTGCGCCTATTGGCCACAGGCAAGAAGATGGCGATTATCGCGAGTCATGGCAGCCACAAGCCATGTCCGATGAAGTGTTAGCAAAATCCCAAGCTATTGCCAGTAAAGTGGTCGAAGCCCTTGGCGGTTATGGATTATTTGGCGTAGAGCTATTTGTTAAGGGCCATGAAGTCTATTTCTCTGAAGTCTCACCAAGGCCACACGACACAGGCCTAGTCACACTCATCAGCCAAGATTTATCGGAATTTGCCCTGCATGTTAGAGCTATTCTCGGCCTGCCTATTCCCAATATCCATCAGCATGGTCCAAGTGCCTCGGCGGTGATTTTGGCCGAAGGCACCTCAAGCAATATCCGCTATCAAGGGATTGGTGCGGCATTAGAAGCGGTCAACACTCAGCTTAGATTATTCGCCAAACCCGATATTGATGGTCGCCGCCGTTTAGGTGTCGCGCTTGCCCGTGATATCGATATCGACAGCGCAATCAGCAAAGCACTCGATAGCGCCAGTAAAGTGAAAGTCATCTTTTAAGCGGGTTTAAGCGTTTAAAATTGGCTTTAAGTACAAGCTACACATCAAAGGGAAATGCGCTTTAATGCCATTTCCCTTTTTCAACACAGAGCCGCACCAATAAAAAGTGACCGTCTCCAATAGGCGGAGTAAACTAGCGCCCTTTCTTGCCAGCCCTCATCTTTAAGTTGCGGCTTAACCCTGATAAGTAAAACCAACAGTAGACCCCAATATGCATCTTCAGCCTTCTTGCTTTACCTCTTTCACACAAGCCATTGATGCCTATGTCCTGCCGCAGCGTTTTACCTTTCCTTTCTATTACGAACCGCACCCACTGTGCGTGATCGCTGCCAACGAATTACAACGCCACCTAGAGACTCAAAACGATTGGCAACATAACTTTGGCCTCACGGGGGAGTTAACGGGTGCCATTGGTAAAATGTTTGGTGTGCTTTTAGTGCAAGACCCGCAGGGGAAAGTGGGCTATTTGTCGGCATTTTCGGGCAAGTTAGCTGAGCAAAACCATTGGCCACGCTTCGTTCCACCTGTGTTTGACATGCTGGCTAAGGACAATTTTTTCCACGCCGAAAATCTGCAAATCAACCAAATTAACGAGCAGCTACTTGCAGTAGAAAATCACCCCGATATTCCTCGGCTATCGAGCGAACTCAACGCTGAGCAAGCCCAAGCACAAGCCAAGCTTGCCGCCCACAGGCAAGTGATGATTGACGGCCGTCAATCCCGCAAGACGCAGCGCAATCAACTCGCAGTGCAATGGACTACCAATCCAACTGATGAGACTTTACGTGAAAATAATGCAATCGAAGCTAAACTCAGCCAAGAAAGCATTAACGAAAAGAATCAGTTAAGAGATATTAAACGCTATTGGGATGAACGTATCCATGCCATCAGCCAAGCGTTAAGCCAACTGACAGATGAGCGCGATGCGTTACGACAACAGCGTAAACAGCTCTCGGCGGCGCTGCAGCAAAAGCTGTTTGAGCAGTATCGTTTTTTGAATATTCGCGGTGCAGAAAAAAGCCTTAACGGCATATTTAACGGGACGGTTGAGTTAACACCGCCCGCAGGCTCAGGGGAATGTGCCGCCCCTAAGTTGCTACATTACGCCTTTAAACACGGTCTTAAACCATTGGCGATTGCCGAATTTTGGTGGGGGGCGCCGCCAAAATCGGAAATTCGCCAACACAAACAGTTTTATCCCGCCTGTCTGCGTAAATGCCAACCTATCTTGGGGCATATGCTCGAAGGGCTTGTTGTCGATGATAATCCGCTGCTGACGAACCCCGCCGAAGGCAAAACCTTAAGCATCCTCTACCAAGACGAGGCGATGGCGATTGTGAACAAACCCGCCGAGTTTTTATCAGTGCCCGGCAAAGAGATTGAAGACTCAGTGTATTCGCGCATGCGGCAAATGTTTCCCAATGCCACTGGGCCACTTATCGTCCACAGGCTCGATATGTCGACCTCGGGATTAATGGTGATCGCATTGACAAAAGACGCCCATAAACAACTGCAAAAACAGTTTATCCAGCGCACAGTGACTAAACGTTATGTGGCACTTTTAGCAGGGATCCCTACAGCAATGGCAGATAAACAGGCAGCGGGACAAATCTCTTTACCCCTGCGTGGCGATTTAGACGATAGACCGAGGCAACTCGTTTGCCATGAATTTGGCAAAGCGGCCCAAACCTATTGGGAATTAAGCCATATCGATGAAATGGCACGTACAGCCCGCGTATATCTATCCCCAAAAACGGGCCGAACCCATCAACTCAGAGTTCACTGCGCCCACTCAGAAGGGCTAAATACGCCCATTGTGGGTGATGATCTTTATGGTACTCGCGCCAATCGCCTGCATCTGCATGCCGATTTATTGATGCTTCAACATCCCGTCACCCGTGAACAGATGCGCTTTCAAGTCGATCCTGATTTTTGAGATCTGAGTTCTGATATTGATTAACAAGGCACCAAAAGGAAAACCAAGCTAGTGGGCATTATCAGAAGTTTGACCGCGATGTATAAGTCGCATTTTTCGGGCATAGTAATGCCTCACTCAAAACGGAATCGATAACAGTAGTATGGGCATAGGCAATCTGGTTAAAAACATGAGCCGAAATCAATGGCTGTTAGGCGCTTTGTTGAGCACAGCCCTCTTCATGAGCGCCTGCCAGCCAGCATCAAACCCCAGTGAAATCACGGCTAGCCCAAATACCAGTGTCGCAGCAAAAGCCGCTGCAGAAGCAACAACGCTTCGAGCGCCACTTTCGCAGCAAGTCTATATCTGGCAGCGCCAATGGCGCCCCGCCAACCAAACGGCCTTAGTGCAAAGCCAAGACGCATTCCAAGGATTACGCATTTTAGCCCTGCAGGCACACCCCAAACCCAATGGTGCCGATATTTGGTTTGAGGTCGCCGTTAACCACACTTGGCTACAGGCCGATCCTAGACCCAAAATCGCTGTGGTTCGCTTAGATGGCCAACTTACTCGACTCAATGATGCTGAGATCATCAGTAAAATCAGCCAAGTACTTAACAGCTGGCAGGCTAAAGGCACTAAAATCGCTGGGGTGGAAATCGACCACGACAGTGCCAACAGTAAACTGCCAGCCTATCGGGATTTTCTTAAAAAGCTTAAAGCGCAGTTACCCGCAGAACTCAAACTCAGCATTACTGCACTGCCCGCTTGGCTCAGTAGCGCCGATTTTCCCGTGTTACTCACCAGTATTGATGAACTGGTGCTACAAATTCACAGCGTAAGCGATCCACGCCTCGGACTATTCGATGCGACTCAAGGTTGGCAGTGGGTGCAGCAACTCTCAAATATCAGCACTGTGCCTTACCTTATTGCGCTCCCCGCCTATGGTTCGGCGGTCATCAGTACAGTTTCAGGTTATAAAGTTGAAAGTGAAACACCGCTGCGCGATCAACTAAAATCAGCCAATGCAGTACAGGAACTGATGGCCGATCCGCAAGTATTGCAGACTTTTGTGCAAAAACTGCAAAGCCACACGGATACCAAGCTCAAAGGCATTATCTGGTTTCGGCTGCCGCTGGAAGGGGATAAAAGGGTTTGGCCACTCAACACCTTAATCGCCGTTGCACAGCAAGGTGAACTTGCCGCCAAGATTGAATTAGTGATCTCAAGCGATAACAAGGCCACAACCCAAACGACATTCGCCGCTGAAAATAAGCCAAAAAATCTGGAAATCCACAAGCCACAGCTATTCCAACTGAGCTTAATGAATCACGGTAATATTGCAGGTGAAGTTCCTCCTATTTTGTCGCTAGCGGGACAAGCTTGCAGCGGGTATGATGCGCAAAATGGCTATAGCGTAATACAAAAAGATGGGCTGTTAACGTGGCAATGGCGAGCTGAGAATACAGCAGCGTTGACACCAACTAAAACAGTTTCACGCACTGCAATCATGCCTATGCCGCAATCAAACAGAGACATTCAAACACACATGCTCAACCCTGGCGGCCAAAAAGTGATAGGCTGGGCACGTTGTGAGTCATTATATTTACAGGGAATTTATGCGCCATAAGCCAAAACTATCGTTTACCATGGCAACACCCAATCGGGCTTTTATGCTTAAAAAGACCACGCTCATTTGTTTAAGCTTATTTTCCCCTATGCTATTGGCCTGCGGCCCCGATTTTCCTTTGCAACTCACTCAGGATAGGCAGAGCAATCTCAGTTATTTACCGCAAACCTCTTTCAGCCAGCAGCTCACCGCCCTCGCAAAACCTTTGCCTTGGCAGTATCAAGATGCACCCGCTGCACAAGAATATCTCTGGGATGAAGTGCATAGCCGTTATCTTTCACAAACTCGCGCCTTTGAAAACAGCGAGTTAAGTGACGCCCATTTGGCCTTAGTGAACACTTTGCGGGATGCAACGGGCCCCATTGAAGCCGAACAAATGGCCGCTAAGTTAGACAAAGATCTACCACAAGCGCTAACTTGGTACACCTTAGGTGCCGTAGCGTTTGAAGCAAAAGATTATGAGAGGGCGAGTAACTATTTCAGCAAAATCATTAAATTACCACAAAGTGAACGCGCATCTCGTAGCCTGTGGGCACTCTATTCGCTGTCGCGTATTGAGCTTATCTTAAGCAAGACTTCGGCTGATCCTGAACATTTTAATCGTGCTAATGCTTACCTGACACAATTACAAACCGAAGTCGCACAAGGCGCAGCCGATCCCCTGCGTTTGAGTTTAGCGAGCTTAGGTGAACAAGCCTATATCCTGCTACACCAAGGCCAGCCGCTCCTGCAATTGACCAATCAAGCTACAGGTGAAACTGAGTCAGAGCTGCAAATGGCTCTCACCCCTGATGCACTGAATAAAGCTATTGAGCTCTATGCCACCCAATCGGTACAGGGCGATAGCGGCGGTTATGATTCCTTATTGATGTTAAGCCGCACTTTGATGGGTAAAGAGATTGCTGAACTTAAGCAGCTACTGCAACAGGCGAGCGTGCAGCAGTTATTGATTGCCTATTGGCAAAGCAGCACTAATGAATTCGCCTACAATGGCCAGCTTTCAGAAATGGGATTAAAGGTTGCAGAGCTCCTTAAAGTATTTCCAACCGATGGCTTACAGCTCAACCATGGCGATAAATTAGCGGCGATTTATTACCAGTTAGGGGATTATGCCAGTGCTGAGCGCCTATTAACGCTAGCGAAACCGAGCGGCCTCACTTGGTGGCTCAACGCAAAATTAATGCTACAAAAGGGCGATCAAGCAGAAGCGGCCAAGGCCTATGCTCAGGCAGCGCGTCACTTCCCTGAGCAGCTCAATAAGATCTCGGCCACAGTTGACGCTAAAGAAACTCAGCAACAAGCCATTAATGCCGATGAAGATACAGCCACTTACTGCCGTATTCGTGCCGAGCAAGGGGTGTTGTCACTAGAGCGTGGCGAATATGTCAATGCGCTCAATTACTTACTCGCCAGCGGTGATGAGTACTGGCAAGACATCGCCTATGTGGCGGAGCGCGTGCTCACCACGGCTGAACTTAAGTTATTTATCGACGAACATGTGCCATTTATCGCCTTTGAATACCCTAAAGACAGCGACTGGTACGATAATATTGAGCCAATTAACAACCGCTTGCGCTACTTGTTAGGTCGCAGGCTATTACGCGAAGGCGCGATAGCTGAAGCGCCGGTTTACTTCCCTAATCCTAAACTGAATGCCAGCGCCCTTGCCTATGGCACAGAGCTTAATGCAGCGAAAAAAACAAAAGGCATTGATAGCGCGAAAGCCTATTGGGCTGTTGCCGAACTTGCCCGCCACCAAGGCATGGAACTCTTAGGGTTTGAATTAGCCCCGGATTACACTATTTACCAAGGTGTGTTCGATCTAAGTGATTGGAATGAACCGAGCAAACTGACTGAGAAAGAACAGCTGCGGATCAGCGCCAGCCAAGCAATCCCCGATAAACGCTTCCATTATCGCTACACGGCAGCAGAACTAGCCAACAAGGCATCGGATCATGTACCCCACAACAGCCAAGCCTATGCAGCGCTACTCTGCCAAGCCACAGGTTGGGTCTTGTATCGAGATCAAGAACTTGCCCTGCGTTACTACAAAAAATACGTCGCCAACGGCCCCTTTGTGCCTTGGGCCGAGAACTTTGGTTTGCAGTGTGAAGCGCCCGATTTTGACGGTGCAGTAAAACGAGCGCAGGCGAATGAAATGGCAGAATGGAACGCCCTGTACCACAAGCTGAAAAAGCCCGTCGTATTTGGCGTATTAGCCCTCACAGGCTTATTGGGTGTGTGGTGGATGCGTAGAAGAAAAACTCAATAATAAATAACCACTTACGTCTTTCTCTCTCAACGTCGACATGATGAAAAGAGAGAAAGACGCATACTGCTTTACTTGTTCACGCAGTTAATCACTTCCCCCTTCAAATAACCGTTCAAATTCGCCACTGCGATATTGAGTAGACTTTGTCTTGCTTCCTTCGTCGCCCACGCATTATGGGGGCTGATGCTGATATTAGGCGCATGCAGTAAGGGATTATCTGCAGTAGGCGGCTCAGTCGATAACACATCAACACCTGCAAATAAGCGGTTTTGCAAAAGCGCTGCTGCAAGCGCGGCTTCATCAATTAATCCACCGCGCGCCGTATTAATCAGCAGCGCATTAGGCTTCATCAAGGCGAGGGTTTGCTGATTGATAAATTGCTCAGTTTCTGGAGTAAGCGGACAATGGAGCGAAATAATATCTGATTCGCTAAGCACTGTATCACGTTGCGCCCACATCACGCCTTGGGGTAAATCCTTGATGATTGAGCGAGTATTGACAAGAACTTTCATCCCGAATGCGAGGGCGAGCGTTCCCACCTGCTGACCGATATCGCCATAACCTATTAAGCCTAAAGTCTTGCCTTTTAAAGATTGCAACGGCATTAAAGTAAAACAAAAATCTTGGCAGTTCACCCACTGGCCATCGACCACAGCTTGATGATGGGCGGCCACGGCTTGGGTGTGATGCAGAATATGGGCAAACACCATTTGCGCAACGGCATCAGGCGCATAAGCGGGCACATTAGTGACCACTATACCTTGCGCTTTAGCTGCCGCGATATCGACAACGTTCGTGCCCGTGGCCAATACGCCTATGTATTTGAGACTAGGAAGTTGCGCTAACGTCTTTGCATTCAAGGGCGTTTTATTGGTAAGAATGACTTCAGCACCTTGGGCTCGCGCGACAATATCAGCGCCACTTGTGCGGGAAAAACACGCAAACTCGCCTAATTCATTTAAGGATTGCCAGCTGAGATCGCCAGGATTTAAGGTTTCACCATCAAGTACGACTATTTTCATGCCACTAAATCTCCTTTTAAGACGATGCGTTAGATCTAAAAACTGACTTTGAGCCCAAGGTTAGCCTGAGCCTGCCACATCACATCTGACGTAATGTGCCATAGGCAATCATCTTCATTGCAAAACAGCGAAGTGTCACTGTTGATAAACGTCGCATAACCCCGAATATCCGCAAACAGGCCAAAGTGTGGCGTCACTTGATACTCTACCCCGCCACCAATCCCCATGGAGAAACGCGTTTCGCTCGACCAACCGCTAGGCAGCATGCGGGTGATCCCCGCGCTGGCGGTGACATAGGGCTGGATATCGCCACGGGGAAAATATAAAGTGCCACCCAAATGGATATAATCTAAATCTAACGAGGTAAGAAAGTCTGGCGTAAACAAGCCGCCACTTTTCAGTTCAGAGGCTTGATGACTATATAAAAGATAAATATTACCGGGATCATTCGTACCAATACCCACCATCAAACCGTAATGACTCGACTCCTCGACTTTCACATCGGCCTTATCACCCGTTTGATCTGTGTTGACCTCATATTGATTCACATCAAATTGACCGCCCCCCAGACTATAACCACCAAAAGGAGCGATAAACACCTCGGCCTGCGTAGACATAGCCACAGGTAACAAACTCGCCAACAGCAACAAACGGTAAGTGTTTTTCATAATGAATTCCTTATCTTTTACAAAAACCAATTTTATCAAGGCTAACGCATACAGCGCTCAGACTTGACTCTGTCATAGGCTGCTTGAATATCCTGAGCCTTACGATTAGCTAACTCCATCATTTCCGGTGGCAACCCTTTCGCCACTAACTTATCGGGATGATGTTCATTCATCAATTTACGGTAAGCCCGTTTAACTTCTTGGTCGCTAGCTTCGTTCGTAATGCCAAGTAAACTGTAAGCATCAGTAATCGATGTTTTATTGCCACTCGATGTTTGATGGAAACGAAACTCCGCCTGCCAGCGTTTAAGTAATTCATCTAACTGCGCTCGACCATAACCTAACTCTTGAGCAATCGTCATCAAGATAGCGTGCTCAGCGGGATCCAATTCACCATCAGACAGTGCCGTTTGGATCTGGATTTCGATGAACATCTGCACTAACTCTTTGCGTCCCATCGTAATAACACGGAAAGCTTGTAAGCTGCTGCGCAGATCAAAATCCGCCGATTTACCCTCACGAAATGCCTGTTGCGCCTCTTTACGGGCTTCCCCCGTTAAACGCATTTGATCCATTAATAAGGTCGCAATGCGAATATCGGTTTCAGTAACATGTCCTGATGCTTTCGCCACATGCCCCATTACTGCAAATGTGGTATTAAAGAAAATGGCTTGGCGATTCTTAGCCTGCCCTAGAACTTGTCGAAAACCCACGCCCGATGCTGCACGCTTATCGTAAAGATGACCGAGCCACAAACCTAGCAGCGCACCAAAAATACGGCCGAACATAAAGCCAATGACAAATCCAAAAAACTTACCCCAAAGCCGCATCTTATTTCCTGATTTCTATTATGTATTTGATGCACTAGCTTAATCCTATGGATATGCCAGCACCGAAATTTACTTGTTACTTTGTAACCTTAGTTCAAGCGCTTGCAATCGTTCAATGGTACCGACATCACACCAAAATCCATTAAACAAGGCACCACTAACTCTGCCTTGAGCCATTTGCGATCGGAGCAACGGACCCAGTGCAAAGGCGCCCTGCGGCGTGTCATGAAATAGCGCAGGGTGATAAATGCCCATGCCCGAAAACGTGTACTTAACATCGCCACGCTCCTGAACTTGATGACCATTCAAAGCAAAATCGCCATTTGGATGCTGCTCAGGATTAGGCACTAACCATAAGTGAGCGAGCCTATCCGCAGCCAGTTGCGTGATTGGCGGTAATGCATCAATAAAAACATCACCATTAATCACTAAAAAAGGTTCGTCGCTTCCGTCCTCACACAATAAAGGCAAAGCGCGTTTAATACCGCCGCCGGTTTCTAACGCACTCTCTTCGGCGCTATACCGAATGCGCACCCCAAAAGTGCTGCCATCGCCCAGAGCTTCGACTAACTTATGCCCTAGCCAAGCATGGTTGATGACGATATCGACTATGCCTATCGCGGCAAGTTTTTCAATATGATAAACAATCAGCGGCTTACCTAACACTGGCACCATAGGTTTAGGCAAACTATCCGTTAACGGCCGTAACCTTTCCCCTCGTCCAGCGGCCAAGATCATGGCTTTCATTGCTTAACCTCAGATGAAGACTGACTCACACTAAACGCAGGTAACACACGACGAGTTAACCAGTGTGCAAATGGCACGAGTTCGGGATACTGCAGCGAGATGTCGACAATATACGTTAATGTCAGTGGAATATCCGCCATATAAGCAGGTTTACTATCGCGATAGTTTAATCGTGCAAAAATCCCCACCGCCTTAATGTGGCGCTGTAAGCCCATGAGATCAAACCAAGTTTGATATTGCTCAAAAGGAGTCTGTGCGGGAATAAAACTAAGCGCTAATGCTTGCTGATAATGATACCGCATCAAGTCTGCGACTAACGGCTGTGGCCAACGAATATAACAATCGCGTAGTAGTGATACCGCATCGTAAGTCACGGGACCAACGACAGCATCCTGAAAATCAATCACGCACAGCTTGTCCGCTTGCAGCATAAGATTACGACTATGGAAATCCCTATGCATTCCCACACTAGGTTGAGACAGCGCATTGCCGACGAGGCGATCAAAAGTATCATTCAGCAACTGCAACTCTGCCGCGTCCAAAGACAAATTAAGATGTGTTCCTAACAGCCACTCAGTAAAAATGTGTAATTCACGGCGCACAAAAGCTTCATCGTAGTTAGGTAATGCCTGTACTAAACCGCTATCAAGATTCTTGCACTCAATTACTGCGGCCACTTGCGGTAATAAATCGAGCGCCTGACGGTAAAACCGTTCCACATTTTGTACCGTCAATACAGATAAGAGTTGGGTATCACCCAAATCACTCATCAACATAAAACCCAAATCGGCATCGGCGTGGATTACTTTTGGAACTGTCAGTCCCACGGCAGAATAAGCATTCGACAGGGCAATAAAGGGGGCGATAGGCACTAACTGAGGCGGTGAATCGGCGGCGATAAAGGTAGCATCAGGCATCGAAATCCGAAAGTAACGCCTAAAACTTGCGTCACCGGAAATCAACACAGGCATCAGCTCACAGGAAAAATAAGCATTCAGCCACTGATTAAGGGAAAGAAATCTCGGATCGGATAAAGTCATTTCATGGCTCTTAAAGAAAAATTGCTTTATTATAGCTGGCATAGAATTTGGAAACAGCTAAGAAATTGAGAGATTTATTAAGCGATGTTGCGTTTGTCAATTGCAACTTTCCCCATCCATACTTGTCCAGAATAAGAAATCATAATTACTGACCTAAAGATGCAGATCCGATACCTTCTGGCCCTGAGCCTGTTACCGCAATTAGTCCTGGCAGACGACTCTCTAACCGCTTCGGCATCCCAATGCTTAATCGAACCGCCAGTACCCCGTATCGTATCTCAAACCCAAGGGATGAGTGCGGCTGAACTCAACAAAATTCGTATTGCGTCTGATAACACCAATGCCGAAATGGGGAAGCAGGCGATTTTCCGTGGCGATGTGGTTTTTAGCCAAGGCGATAGGCACATAGCAGCCGATGAGGCGATTTTAGATCAAGCTACTGAACAGTTTGATGCCAATGGTAATTTAGTCTTTCAAGACAGTAACTTCACCGTTACAGCCGAATCCTTACAAGCTCAAATGCGGACAAACCGTGCCACCCTTAAAGGTGCACAATATTGGATCCATGGCCAACAAGTTCACGGTGATGCCGAAAAACTGCAAATTACTATCAATAACAATTTAATTTTAACGAATACCAACTTCACTACTTGCCCTCCTGACAATGTATCTTGGTTACTTGAGGCCGAAAAGATCAAGATCAACAGTGAAGAAGAATGGGGCGAAATTTGGAATGCCAAACTAAGAATTGGCGGTGTACCTGTATTCTATATTCCCTACATGACAGTCCCCGTTTCAGACAAACGTAAATCTGGCTTTCTCTACCCTAGCTTTAGCACTAGCACTACTGATGGTGTCGAAATTTCCGCACCCTATTATTGGAATATTGCCCCAGAGTACGATTTAACATTTACACCTAGCTATATGTCAAACCGTGGTTTATTCACTAAAACAGAGTTTGGTTATCTGGCGGGTGAGGCCCAAAATGGCCGAGTCAATTTAGAATATCTAGGCAATGACAAATTGATCGATGGTAGCCCGAATCGCTACTTATATAACTGGCAGCATCAAGGGGCGATCGACAAAAATTGGCGCGTATTAGCGAATTTTACCGATGTATCAGATAACAATTATTTCAATGACTTAAAGTCAGATGTTAACCGTGCAACCGATAACCAGTTATCACGCATAGGTGAAATCAGCTACTTCGAAAGTAACTGGGATCTAAGCACCCGAGTACAAGATATTAAAGTACTGGGTGAGGATGAAAAACCATATCAAGTCATGCCTCAGGTTAACTTTAACTATCGTGCCGCTGATTTTTGGAACAATTTAGATTTTGGTTTTAATTCAGAGCTAACGAATTTTGCCCATCAGGACAACAATGTTAATACGGCGACTCGTTTGCACATGTCACCGAGCATAACTCTGCCAATACATGGACCTTCAGGCTCGCTCACCAGCCAAGTTAAGCTGATGCAGACCAATTATTGGCAGCAAAATAACAATCCAAGTGAAGAACTAGACGACACAGTGAATCGCACCATCCCGCAGGTACGAATTAATGGTCAAATCAACTTCGAACGTTTTACTGAGCTTTTCGATCAAAACTACCGCCAAACGCTCGAGCCACAATTTCAATATCTTTATGTCGGCTACGAAGATCAACGCAACATAGGCATTTATGATACGGCTCAATTACAGGACGACTACTTTGGTCTATTCCGTGATCGTCGCTTCTCGGGTCTGGATCGGATTTCCGATGCAAATCAAGTCACTCTAGGTGTTACTACACGCCTGTTTGATAGTCACAACCAAGAAGCCACTAAATTCAGCCTAGGACAAATTTTTTACCTGCAAGACAGTAAAGTCGGTTACGAAGACAGTATTTTTGAGTCTAATCAATCAACTTCAGTACTTGCTGCAGAGTTAGATACCCGCTTGTCCCATGATTGGTATATGGGGGCTGCGATTCAGTACGATACCAACACCAGTGACAATAAAAAATCCGAAGTCACCTTAGATTTCAGACCTGAAGCGAATAAATTGCTGCAATTTAGCTATCGCTATGTCCCAGATTTATTGAACTCAAATACCAATGATACAGTGAACATCTCCCAAGCGGGCGTTCGTGGCGCTTGGCCAATCAGTGACGACCTCTACTTTGTTGGTAATTGGTATTATGACCTTAACGAAAGCCGCAGTATTGAAACTTACACAGGTATCCAGTACGAATCATGCTGTTACGCAGTAAGACTTAGTTATCATTACCGCATTAAAACCAACTATGACGACAACATAGGTTCTGCCACAATTGATCCTCGTGAGCAGTTTGATAGTGGTGTCTACCTGAACTTAATCATTAAGGGACTCGGTGGTTCTGGCCCATTAGGCGTATCCGATATGCTCAATGATGGCCTGTTTAACTACAGAAAACCGCTTTATCTGAGGAATTAGCAAAGAATTGTGATAGATTGCTGAACCTCAACAAGGACTCAGAGTCCAAACAGATTAATGAGTGCTTTACCGTTCACCTTTTGCTAAAGCGAATAAAAACGGATCTTAAGGTCTAACCTTGCACTCAAATGCGTCGCCAAAAAATTACATTAGGGCAACTCACTGTAATTTCGATATAAATGGTAAAGTTATTTCAATTAAGCCGTCGAACCTGACCTTAGAACGTGCCAAGGATTTTGTGGATGAAACCCAGTAAACATCTGATTTTTGCTTTATTTGCACTCGCGATCAGCCAACCTACATTGGCCGCCCCCCAGCCGCTCGACCGCGTTGCAGTCCAAATTAACGACGGCATAGTGCTCGAAAGTGAAATCACTAACATGATTGACACTGTTAAAGCGAATGCCAAAGCAGCAAACCAATTGTTACCTTCTGACAGTGCCCTGCGCACTCAGGTGATTGAGCGTTTAATCTTAACTCGCCTACAATTGCAAATGGCTAGTCGTATAGGGCTGAATATTGGTGACTTACAACTAGACCAAGCGATTGAAAACATCGCGCGCGAACAAAAAATGTCTGTCGCGCAGATGCAACAAAAAATTGAAAGCGAAGGTTTAAGTTTCAGCCAATACCGAGAACAATTGCGCGAAGAAATCACTCTAGGTGAAATTCAACGTATTCAAGTACAACGCCGCATTCAAGTATCACCACAGGAAATTACTAGCCTAGTCAAACTCATCCAAGAACAAGGGATGAAAGATGTGGAATACCAAATTGGCCATATCCTGATTGACGTGCCTAATAATCCCACCAGTGAACAACTCGAAGCATCAAGCAAACGCGCCAATATCGTATTAGAACGTTTGAAGAGTGGTGAGGATTTCCGTCGTACCGCTATCGCTTCTTCTTCAGGTCCTAAGGCACTCGAAGGCGGTATTTGGGATTATATGAACATCAACGAAATGCCAACTCTGTTCGCCGAAGTGATTAACGGTGCGAAAATGGGTGACATTATCGGCCCGATTAAGAGTGGTGCAGGTTTCCATATTATTAAGATCATGGATGCTCGCGGCCTACAAACCAAAGAAATCGAAGAAGTTAGAGCGCGCCACATTTTGCTCAAGCCATCGCCGATCCTGTCAGAAGACCGCGCTAAAGCCATGCTTGAGCAATTCCTGAAACAAATCCGCTCAGGTGAAGCTAAGTTTGAAGACCTAGCGCGTCAGTACTCAGAAGACCCTGGTTCGGCCACAAAAGGTGGTGAATTAGGTTGGGCAGAACCAAGCATTTACGTACCTGAGTTTGCTCAAACGCTCAACAGTTTGAAAAACGACCAAATTAGTGAGCCATTCCGTACGACTCACGGTTGGCATATCACTCAGTTAGAAGAACGCAGAAAAACCGACGCCACGGATCAGTTCAATAGCAACCGTGCGCACCAGTTGATCTTCCGTCGCAAATTTAACGAAGAACTGCAAAACTGGCTAGACGAAATGCGTTCAGACGCATACATTGAAATCTTCCAGCCAGAGACCAATCGAGGTTAATTCTAATTGAGCACTAAACGTATTGCCGTTACCCCAGGCGAACCCGCAGGTATTGGCCCCGATTTAGTCGTACAACTCGCTCAGCAGGCTTGGCCTGCTGAGTTAGTCGTTTGTGCGGATCCAGAATTACTTGCGAGCCGTGCGAAACGACTCGGTTTGCAAGTGACTTTCCGCCCTTACCAGCCAAATCAAGCTCCTAAACCGCAAGAAGCGGGCACATTAACCATAGCGCCCTTTAAGTTAGTGAGCGAATCGATTTGTGGTCAGCTCGATGAGCAAAACAGCACTTATGTAGTTGAAACCTTGCGTTATGCGGGCGAAAAAAACATGAGCGGCGAGTTTGATGCTGTCGTGACAGGCCCCGTGCATAAAGGCATTATCAATCAAGCAGGTATTTCCTTTAGTGGCCATACTGAGTTTTTTGCCCATCAAGCAAATTGCCCCGATGTAGTGATGATGCTGGCAACGCCTGGTTTGCAAGTGGCACTCGTGACCACCCATATTCCTCTGGCCTATGTTGCAAAAGCCATAACACGCCAACGCTTACAGCATATTATCAAGATTCTACATGCCGATCTCATCAGCAAATTTGGCATAGTTTCACCGAAAATTTATGTCTGTGGTCTCAATCCACACGCAGGTGAAGACGGCCATTTAGGGCGTGAAGAAATCGACGTGATTATTCCTGCACTCAACGAGTTGCGAGAAGAGTTCCAAATGAATATTGTCGGCCCATTACCGGCCGACACGCTATTCCAACCTAAATATTTACAGGACGCCGATGTCGTCTTGGCCATGTACCATGACCAAGGACTTCCCGTTCTCAAGTCACAAGGATTTGGCAAATCGGTAAACATCACCTTAGGTTTACCTTATATTCGTACCTCGGTTGACCACGGTACGGCGCTCGATCTCGCGGGTACAGGCAAGGCCGATATTGGCAGTTTTGTCTGTGCTCTGAATAAAGCCATTGAGTTATCCTCAAAGAACTAAACGATTACATTATTAATGAGCAACAAAGTACATTTAGGCCACACGGCCAGAAAGCGTTTCGGACAAAACTTCCTTACCGACGGCAATGTGATTGACCGCATTGTGGGTGCAATTGCACCCGATAATCACCATGTGATGGTCGAAATCGGCCCTGGCCTTGGTGCCTTAACTGAACCTGTAGCCGATGCTGTGGATAATCTGACTGTCGTCGAACTCGACCGCGATCTGGTTGAACGCTTACATCAACACCCAGTCCTTAAAAATAAACTGACTATTCACCAAGGTGATGCACTGCAGTTTGATTTTGGCCAACTGAGTGTGCCTGGCAAAAAAATGAAAGTGTTCGGTAACTTACCTTACAACATTTCAACGCCGCTGATGTTCCACCTGTTCGAATTTGCCGAACAGATTGAAACCATGCACTTTATGCTACAAAAAGAAGTGGTACTGCGTTTATCGGCAAGCCCAGGCTGTAAAGCCTATGGCCGTTTAACGGTCATGGCACAATACTTCTGCCAAGTGGTTCCGGTTCTCGAAGTGCCGCCCCACAGCTTTACCCCTGCGCCTAAAGTGGACTCAGCAGTCGTACGCTTATTGCCATACGCCGTAAAGCCGTTCCCTTGTAAAGATGTGACCGTACTACGCCACCTTTGTACTACCGCATTCAACATGCGTCGTAAGACTCTGCGTAATAACTTAAAGCACATGTTATCTGACGATGAGTTCGAGCAGTTAGGGATTGACTCAAGTCAACGCCCAGAACAGATTAGCGTGCAGCAATATGTTGCTATGGCTAACATGGTTTGCGATAAGAAAGCATAAATATGTCAGGGCACTTAGGTGCCCTTAGACCAGAGCCTAGGAACAAGAATGAGCGCATTGGACACCTCCATTCGGGTCGAAGTCAAAACTGAGTATATAGAGCAGCAGTCCTCGCCCGAGGATGAAAAGTACCTCTTCAGTTACACCATCACTATCATCAATTTAGGTGAGCAAGCGGCTAAACTTGAAACTCGTCACTGGATAATCACTGATGCCAATGGCAACACCAGTGAAGTCCAAGGTGCCGGTGTTGTCGGTGAAACGCCAACCATTGCGCCGAATACTGCCTATCAATACACCAGTGGTACTGTGCTCGATACGCCACTTGGCATAATGCACGGCACTTATGGTATGGTCAGCGAATCGGGTGAGCGTTTCCAGGCGACAATCCGTCCCTTCCGTTTAGCGACCCCAGGCTTACTACATTAATATCGTTAGGAAAGGGGTACTGTGGCGCATTATTTTGTTGGTGATATTCAAGGCTGTTTCGCTGAGTTACAAAAATTACTAGCTAAGGTCGATTTTAATCCTTCCCGCGATGAACTCTGGGCTGTAGGTGATCTTGTTGCACGCGGACCTGACTCCTTAGCTACGCTACGTTTTTTTCGCTCCTTAGGTGATTCCGCTAAAACGGTTTTAGGTAACCACGATCTCCATCTAATGGCATTACACGGTAAGCTCAAGCGCGCTAAACCCAGCGATAATCTCACTGAAATTCTAGAATCCCCCGATATCTCAGCCTCAATTGACTGGCTGAGACAACAACCTCTTATGCGTGAATTACCTGAACACCAACTCATTATGAGTCATGCGGGTGTACCACCTCAGTGGTCGCTGGAGGTATTAAGAGAAGAATCCGCACTCGTCAGTCGCGCCCTCAAGCACGATGATTATCTTGAGACATTAATAAGCCAAATGTATTCAGATACCGCAGAGCAATGGGATCCAAGTGCAATTGGCATAGAACGCTTACGTTATTGCATCAATGCATTAACACGCATGCGCTATCTTTATGTCGATGGCCGACTTGATTTTGATTGCAAACAACCTCCTGAAAACTGTACTAATCCACAACTCAAACCTTGGTTTGAGTTTGCTTCGCCGCTGCGCCAGAGTCATACCTTAGTATTTGGCCATTGGGCTGCGCTGATGGGCAAAGTCGACGATACTAAATTAAAGGCTTTAGATACAGGCTGTTGCTGGGGTGAGCACTTAACCTTATGGCATCTTGAAAAAGACCAAAAAATTACGCAAAAAAAGTTAAAAAAGAGTTAAACTAAAACAGCTTAAAGTCGATAACAGACTGAGCCGCCTAACCCTGAATATCACCCTGTTTTCATTTGGAAAAATATAATAAAAATCGGAGTATCCTATGAAATTTAATGTAGCCACCAGAGTGATTGGCGGATTTGGTATTGTCACACTTTTACTCGTGTTGCTAGGATTTACATCTTATTTAACCAACAATAGCCTAAAAGCCAGCTCTGCTATGATGCAAGAATTAAGCTTGCCCGCGCTGAAATCGACAAACCACCTTAGTGAAGCATTGAGTGAGCAACAAAGACAAATCCTCATTGCCTATAACACCCCTAGATCGGCAAATATCCCGAATATTCGTAAAGTGTTTGAAGACCACGGGACTCAGTTCAAAAACGAAATTGCCACCCTCACTCAGTTAGTCAAGAGCCAGCAGAATCTATCTTCTTTAATTGCCCAATTAAGCGGCAGCTTTGCCACCTTTGAGCGAGATAGTATTGCCATGATCGCCGAACGTGAGGCCTCATTGAGCAAGCAAGAACAGCTAGTTGAACTAAAGAAAAAGCTCGAAAATGCCGCCGATGATGCCTCATCAGAACTGCTCGATATTGTTGATTTAGAAAGCAGTCAGAATCCCGATGAGCAGAGTCTTGCTGCATCAGCCAGCGCTATTGATACTAGTCTCGGAAATATCATCACCACTATTGCAGATTTAGTAACGAATGACGAAGACAGTAAGCACGAACTGATCTCAAAGGAACTTGACTACATTATCAGCGAAACCAAGAACAAACTTGAATATGTGAATCGTCACGGTCAAGGTATTGTCGAAGCGGATACCTTAAGCTCAGTCACTAAAGATATCGAAAAAGTATTAGCGCTCGTCACAGGTCCGCAATCTATGTTGCTGCTAAAATCGAGTCAGCTCTCGCACGCCAAAGAAGCTGTGATAAAACTTGGCATTATCGAAAAAGATGTGAAAGTCATCAATTCGAACATGAATGATGTCAGCGATAACATCGAACTTGTTGCCGCGAACATGAGCAATGACACCATAGCCAAGATTGACTCTGCCAGCATACAAACCATGATTGTCGTGTTAATAGCAATCGTTGTCGCTGTGATTGTGAGTTTTGCTGTGGTGAATCCACTAAAACGCTCACTCAGCCAAGTGAACAATGCCCTGAACGTCTTAGCCTCAGGCAACCTTACCCATAAGCTAGATGACTCTGGACACGATGAATTTGCCGAACTAGCAAAAAACTGTAATCGTCTCGTCGATAGCTTACGCAGTTTAATCATAGGTATTCTAGATAGGTCAAATCAACTTGCCGCGGCAGCCGAACAAACATCGGCAATTACAGCGCAAACCACCTCAGGCATACAAGAACAAAAAAGCCAAGTTGACCAAGTGGCTACTGCAACAACTGAACTTAGCTCTAGTGCTCAGCAGGTGTCTTTAAGTGCCAATCAAGCCCTTGAGCAAATCAAACAGGCTGATCAAGAAACTCAGCATATGCGTGCCATTGCGCAAGAGAACAAACTGACTATTTTGGCTTTAGCCGATGAAGTGGCTAAAGCGGGTGTTGTGATCAATAAAGTGCAGTCGGACAGCGCCTCTATTGGCTCAATTTTGGATGTGATCCGTGGTATTGCAGAACAGACTAACCTACTCGCCCTTAACGCTGCTATTGAAGCCGCCCGTGCGGGTGAACAAGGTCGTGGTTTTGCGGTAGTTGCCGATGAAGTGCGTAGTTTAGCCTCACGCACTCAAGTGTCGACCCGAGAGATCCAACAGATGATCGAAGTGTTGCAGCAAGGTGCAGAGCAAGCCGTTGCCGCCATGGATATGGGGCGCGCTCAAGCCAACGCCTGTGTTGAAAAAACGGAGCAAGCCAACATTGCCCTCGAAACCATTAGCCAATCTGTGCATAAGGCCTATGATTCTGGCACCCATATCGCCCATGCTGCGCAGGAACAGAATTTAGTAAGCCAGCAAGTTTCTGAAAAACTAGAGCATATTGCAGCAATTTCAGAAGAAACCGCTATCGGTGCAGATCAAACGGCTCAGTCTAGCCATCAAGTCGCCAAATTAGCCGAAGAACTCCAAGCTTCGGTCGGTGAATTTAGAGTCTAATGTTTATCACCACTAAAACCTAGGGTCGCTTAGCGGCCCTTTCTTTTGAGACGAATTCACTTTCCTATCTTACTGACGACTCGAACTTTCCGGCCTTTGCACAAATTAAGGCCATAAAAAATGCCAAACTTAAGTTTGGCATTTTTATCTAGCTTAATGCTAGATACTTTATATTAGACGTTTAATATAACGTAGCAGCAAATAGGGCTAAAGTGCCGCTAAGTTCAAATTCGCATTACTCTTCTTCACCGCCAGCTGCAGCGCCAAGACGCTCTTTCACTGCAGCGGTAATTGGGCTAGCACCATGACCGTTTGCTTCAGCCCAAGCTTGGATTGTCATCCCATCAGCTTCAGCAACACTCAATTCAGTCGCCGACAAACGCTTAGCCACAAACTCACCGGTATCGTTCGCACTCGCACCGTAAGCGGTGCGCAATAGACTTGCACCATCGCAACTGATACCACTGTAAATCTGACGTAACTTAACGCGGCTTTCTTTTAACTTTTTACGTAAGCGGTTTTTGTCGTTAGCTTTTACATAATCACAAAGACTCGCTACGAGTGGATCTTCCCCCGCAACAGCAGAGGTTGGTACAGCAATAGAACTAAATCCAATTAACGCAGCCAAGGCCACAGGCATAAGACGCATCCGATACTCCTTAATACTTTCTTATAGTTTTATTATCAATTCTGTATGGGCCGCATCTATTGTCTAAATAATATTGACCTCTTGGCTTTAGCTCTCGTTCGAAATCTAGGATAACGAAATAGGCTATCTCTTTCCGTGAAAACTAAATGTCCGATATGATGCAATACGTTAGATAAACTGACGCCCCATACACACAGGGTACACAACAGAAGCTGCAATTTAACATTTTTTTACCAAATTGATAAAGCGATATTCCAAACCAGCAGCATTTATACTCGACAAAGATTCAGTTTCCTTCCAAGTCCCATCGTCCCAGTGGGGGAAAAATGTATCGCCTTCCACCTTAAGATTGATTTGCGTCAAATATAAGATATCGGCGCAGGGCAATAACTCGGCATAAAGCTGGCCACCACCTATAACCACTAACTCTTCACACTCACCAGCAGCTTGTTTGGCTGCATCAAACGAGGTCACACAGGTCACGCCCTCAATCACAAGATCCGTTTGACGTGAAATCACTATGTTATGTCGACCAGGAAGGGGCCTACCGATTGACTCAAAGGTCTTACGTCCCATCACAACAGGCTTGCCTAGGGTCATCGCTTTAAAGTGACGTAGATCTTCTGGAAGATGCCATGGCATTTTATTATCTTTTCCGATGACTCGATTGTTTGCCATCGCGGCTATCATAGCAATGCGCATGCTCACTCCTGTTTTATAGAAATAGAATTATTGAATGACGGGGCGGGTCCTGAAATACAGCAAACTCGGCATGGCCAAACCCACGGCTAACGCCCCTAGAATAAAGACAGTTTTGAGGCCATTGCTAATCACTTGCCCCGTCAGTTCAGGACTGACTTGAGATTGAGCGGTCAATTGCACTAAGGCAATCACAGTATTAAATGCATAAGTGCCTGGGATCATAGGAATAATCGCAGCGACAGCATACATTAAAGGTGGCGCTAAGTGGCGCTTACCAAACCCTATGGTAATAATCCCTACTAATGCCGCGGCGGCGAAGGTTGCCCACTCGATTGGCAGACCAAACTGTAACATTAAAGTACGGGAACTGTGGCCAATGGCTCCCGCTAAAGCGCAGTAAGGAAGAAATCGTTTAGGAACATTAAATACCATAGCAAATCCTACGGCGGGGATGGCAGAGAAAAAAGCATCGTGCAGCAGCGTTATCAGTAATTCCATTATAGGAAAATTCCACCGATCTGCATCGCAATTGTAATCCCTATCACTGAAGAAACGGTCAGCAAAGTAGCATGACCCCAGCGGGATATACCGACATTCATGTGCCCTTTTACCATGTCAGAAATCGCATTAATCATCGGAAAACCCGGTACTAACATCAGCACACTCGATGCCATAGCGGCCTTAGGAGTTTCGCTTAACTCAAACAAATAACCCGTTTGAGCCAGCATACTGGTGACGAAAGCTGTGATGGCAAAATTGACTAATAAATTAAAATGCCGCTTAGCAATTGCTAAACGTACCGACATACCCACTGCCGCGGCAAAAAAAGTAATCACGCATGCAGTGAGATCGCCATTAAATAAATGACAGAAGCTAGCGCACGATAGGCCAATCATGAATACCACTAAGCTAGGAGGATAGGTTTTAGGTTCAATCCGCGCCAAACGTTTACGCACTTCATTTGGGCCATACAGCCCCTTTTCCGCGAGTAAACAGATACGTTGTAATTCACAGACGACTGTCATATTAATGCCATGCTCACGAATACGACGAGTAGTTGTGATACAGCGACCATGAACCAAACTGGTTAACACGAGGGAATTAGAGGAAATAGAGAGTTCTACGCTAGCAAGACCTAAAGCCTGACCTAGACGCTGGCTGATTTCTTCAACTAAATCAGATTCCGCGCCGTAGGCCAGTAGCAATTGTGCAGCACGCACAACTTGCCGAGTAATATCATTTTGAGTATCAGCGTACACAGAACTCTCAAAACTCAAAGATTACTATTATCTTTGGTAAATAACTTCTACGTCGTAGTCGTCATCATCAAAGTCGTCGTCATCATCTTCATCAACATAGTCTTCATTCAATGAATCAAGGTTTGCTTGATGATAATTATCCCACTTGAACTCAACTTCACTATCTGGGTCGACTTCATTGTCTTCAGGTGGAAGACTCGCAATATAATCGAGGAGTTTTAATGCCAACTCACTGGTACCGTCGCGGTTATAGGCGGAGATAGTGTAAACATCGCCTTCCCAACCCATTTCTTTAACGATACGATCAACCTTCTCTTGCAGCTCTTCTTCAAGCAGCAGATCGGTTTTGTTAAAGACTAACCAACGTGGCTTACTCGCCAACTTTGGAGAGTATTTCTCAAGCTCACCTACGATAGCGCGTGCAGACTCAACCGGATCGGTTCCGTCAATCGGCTCAATATCTATGATGTGCAGCAGAATACGACAACGCTCAAGATGCTTTAAGAAGCGAATACCTAAACCCGCACCATCGGCAGCGCCTTCGATGAGACCAGGAATATCCGCAATCACAAAGCTTTGTCCAGGACGTGGATTAACCACACCTAAGTTAGGCACCAGTGTTGTAAACGGATAATCAGCCACTTTCGGCGTTGCACGGGAAACCGCACGAATGAATGTCGACTTACCCGCGTTAGGCATGCCAAGCAAACCAACGTCAGCCAGCAGTAACAACTCTAATTTAAGGCTACGAACTTCACCGGGTGTGCCTAACGTCTTTTGACGTGGGGCACGGTTAGTACTGCTCTTAAAACGGGTGTTACCTAAACCATGGAAACCACCTTTGGCAACCAATAGCTTTTGACCGTGGGTTGTTAAATCCCCAAGGACTTCTTCAGTATCATGATCTACCGCGCGAGTACCAACAGGAACTTTTAAGATCAAATCTTTACCGCTATGACCAGTACAATCACGGCCACGACCATTTTCGCCACGTTCAGCCATGTGAAAACGTTCAAAACGGAACTCGATCAAAGTGTTGAAGTTTTCGTCAGCCTGCAGAAAAACACTGCCACCGTCGCCACCATCACCACCATCAGGACCACCATCAGGTACATATTTTTCGCGCCTAAAGCTAACACAACCGCTACCGCCGTCGCCTGCTTCGACCCTAATTACTGCCTCATCGACAAACTTCATACTTACTCCTGGCACCACTGAATGAAGCAATTATACCGTCTAACTTCATTGGTCGCCAAAAAACTCGAGATACTTTGCTCCCAATCTTACCTGTCAATGCTCATTCTTGGTAATCATTTACCAACTCAAGCATCTACACGGCGTAAATAGAAGCACAAAAAACAGAAAGCCCCACCAATGGCGGGGCTTTAACAGTATAAGCTAGGTTCGAAAGTTAAGCTTCGATGCTAATAAACTTACGGTTATTAGCGCCTTTAACTTCGAATTTAACTTTACCGTCAGTCAGAGCAAACAGAGTATGGTCACGACCAATACCTACGTTTACACCAGCGTGGAATTTAGTACCACGTTGACGAACAATAATGTTACCAGCTAGAACTGATTCACCGCCAAAGCGCTTAACACCTAGACGTTTACTTTCTGAATCGCGGCCGTTACGAGTAGAACCGCCAGCTTTTTTATGTGCCATGAGTTAGACTCCTATTATGCGTTGATAGCAGTAATTTTAACTTCAGTGAACCACTGACGGTGGCCCATTTTCTTGTCGTGGTGCTTACGACGACGGAACTTAACGATAGTAACTTTATCGCCACGACCGTGACTTACAACTTCAGCAACGACTTTACCGCCAGCTACTAAAGGAGCACCAACATGCACTGTTTCGCCATCAGCGATCAAAAGAACTTGATCGAACTCGATAGTTTCGCCAGTTGCAACTTCTAACTTTTCTAAACGTACTGTGTGGCCTTCAGCTACACGGTGTTGTTTACCACCACTTTGAAAAACAGCGTACATAGCTATTTTACTCCAATTCCTAACACGCGGGCTCATTCTTGGATGAGGCAGGGTGCTACAAAAACTTTATTGACAATGGGCGCGGAGTTTACGCGAAGAATCCAACTCTGGCAAGCCCTAATTAGGAAAGAATAAAAAAAGACCGGATTAACTCTCACATTAGTTGAGCTAGTGCTGTCATATGTCAGAATTTTAGGTAAAATTCATTTCATTATAACACGTGAGCCTAAACAGGGGCCGGGTACGTAATGACCCCACAACCAGAGTCTATTATGGATTTAAACGCTATTCGTCAACTGGCTGACACTGATATGCAAGCAGTCAATCAGCTGATATATAAACAGCTTGAATCAGATGTCGCCCTAATTAATCAATTAGGTTTTTACATTATTAATGGTGGTGGTAAACGTCTTCGTCCTCTGCTGTCGGTTTTAGCCGCACGTGCAGTGAGCTACGAAGGCGAAGCACATCTTAAGCTAGCGGCGATTATTGAGTTTATCCATACAGCCTCATTGCTCCATGATGATGTCGTTGATGAATCGACGTTACGCCGCGGACGAGAAACCGCCAATGCACTGTTTGGCAATAGTGCCAGTGTGCTAGTCGGGGATTTCCTTTATACCCGCTCATTCCAGATGATGACCGAACTTGACAACATGAAAGTGCTCAGAGTGTTAGCTGATACGACTAACGTGTTGGCCGAGGGTGAAGTCTTACAGCTGATGAATTGTAATGACCCAGACACCACTGAAGAAAGCTATATGCGGGTCATTTATTGCAAAACAGCCAAGTTATTTGAAGCCGCTACGCTACTTGCGGGCGTGCTAGCAGGTGCAACGCCTGAGCAAGAAACCGCCTTAGGCAACTATGGTAAATATCTCGGCACCGCCTTTCAGCTTACCGACGACTTACTCGACTATACCGCCGACAGTGACGAGCTAGGTAAGAATATTGGCGATGACCTTGCCGAAGGTAAACCGACTCTGCCACTCATCTATGCCATTGCCCATGGCACAGACGAAGAGAAACAGCTCATACGTCAAGCAATTGAGCAAGGTGATGGTACTCAGGCCATAGATAAAATCGTAGCAGCACTGCACCATTGCGGCGCGTTAAACTACACCCAACAAAAAGCAATTGAAGAATCAGAGAAAGCCATCGCGGCATTATCTGCTTTACCCGATAGCGACTATAAGCAAGCCTTAGTAACGCTAGCTAAGATTTCGGTCGACAGAAACCACTGATTGCTAACTAATGTAATTTCGCCACAAAAATAAGGTCTTACTCAGTAAGACCTTTTTTATTGCTTTAACCGCAATCCTAAAATCAAACCTGCCAAAGGATCGGCGTTTCGCCTCGCTCAAGCAATAATTGATTCACTTGAGAGAAATGCCCACAACCAAAAAAACCGCGATAAGCCGATAAAGGTGAAGGATGTGGTCCTGTGAGCACTTGATGTTGCGGTGCGTTAACGACTTGACCCTTTTTAATGGCATGACTACCCCAAAGCACGAAAATAATCGGCTGAGTCTGCCGATTTAATAATTCCAGCACCGCAGTCGTAAAGACTTCCCACCCGGCTTTGGCATGGGAATGCGCCTTGCCTTGCTCAACCGTCAGCACAGTATTGAGCATCAGTATCCCCTGCTCCGCCCATGCGGATAAATCACCATGGGATGGCACAACAAAACCTTCAATATCCGTCGCTAATTCTTTGTACATATTGGCTAAAGATGGCGGTGGTTTTATCCCGCGTTTAACCGAAAAACATAAACCATGGGCTTGATCTGGGCCGTGATAGGGATCTTGGCCAATCAAAACCACTCTGACTTGTTCAAGGGGCGTCATACTAAAAGCATTGAAAACATCAACTTCGGGGGGATAAACCACTTTCCCAGCCCTGCGTTCATTATCAACAAATGCGCTTAGTTGCTGAAAATAAGGCAAAGCTCTTTGCTCATCGATAAATGTTTGCCATGTCGCCTGAGTCACTATTTTACTTCCTCAATTCTATAATCGGGTTAGCTTAAAAGTCCTATAGTGGTATGGCAAGTTTGCAGACCTTACCTGCCGCTAAGTAATACCACTAAACCTGCTAGGTCTCACGTTAAGACTTTCAATTTAAAACATTCGAAATTAAGTGATATAGTGCGCCCATTCTCGCACACTCTGATACGTAATGATGATCCAACATTCTGATAAATCAATTCAAAGACATCAAACGGGTTTCACCTTAATTGAACTTGTGGTGGTCATCATAGTGCTCGGTATTTTAGCCGTAGTGGCCCTGCCAAAATTTATCAATGTGCAACAAGATGCGCAAATTGCAACCGTTAAAGCGGCAGGCGGAGGCTTTAAATCAGCTATCAATCTGGCACGTTCCGTATGGGCTGTAAAAGTGGGCTCAGGTCCAAAAGAGGATTTACCCGTATTTGGTACAGCACAATCCGAACAAATAGATTTCAACGCCTTCGGTTGGCCAGCACAACACTATATCCATGGTAATGAGGCCTCTCCGGCACTCGATAATGTCGAAGACTGTATATCGGTATGGGAAGTATTATTCCAAAATGCCCAGCCGAGTGTCTCGCGCTTGAATGTTGATGCGACTGAAACCGACTATAAAGCCAGTTATACCGATCCTGGCCAGTGCACTTATTTGTATCGAGCAAACGATAAACTGTCGATTAATTATGACTCCCACACAGGAGTCGTCATTACCGACACAGATCCCAATAGTTAATGCCTGACGATTCCTTCTTACACCAATTAAGTTAGAATCGAACTTTAATCTGTTACTTTTTTAGAGTGAACGCCATGACCGACACGAGCAGCACCACCATTTACGAACTTGCCGATCAGTTTATTGCCTTAGCCAATCAGCTAAGCCAACAAGAAGCAGATGTAGGTAAAGTTGGCACAGCACTCCGTTTTGCCGCAGCACGTTTTAATGCCTTCGAAGCCGCGATTAAATCAGCGGATCTCGGTGCTGAAAAAGAGAGCGCATTAGAATGGTTTAGCAGTGAATTCAAAGAAATGCTGAGTGACAACTTAGACGACCACATTGCCAATCCACCCATTATCCAAGAAAGTGTGGCAGAAGAAGCTGATAATTCTGTGCAAATGTTTAAAGGCTAATCACGCCTTGATTTAAATGCATAGCCATCAACAAACACGCCATCGATTGATGGCGTGTTTGTTATTTAAAACCAATAATTTTAGATAGATCACTAAAGCGTGTACACCACACGGATCGCCAGCAATATTAATACTACGCCGGATAACTTATCAATTACCCCCGCTTTCTCTCTCAATTTAGGCAACACACTCGAGTGGGATAGCAATAAGGCTATCAAGGTGTACCAAAGACCATCGACCACTAACGGTGTAAAAACAATTAATGCTTTAGCCGTCATGCTGTCGGCGACCATCACAAATTGGCTGAATAACGCAAGAAAAAATAGCATTATCTTAGGGTTGAATAAAGAAATAGCGATACCATCACGGGCTGCGGTTAAGGTATCTGTCGCCTCCCCTGCAGCCAATTTAGCTTGCATACCGCCATTAGAACGCAGCGCTTGAACTCCCATCCAAGCAAGGTATAAGGCACCGAGAATCGCAATGCCATTAAAGACTAAGGGCGCCTTTTTAAGAACTACGGCTAAGCCCAGTAACGTCACCAGCGCATAGATCCCAATCCCTATCGAGTGTGCCCAAGCACAGACGATCCCCTTTCCCCGCCCACCACCTAAAGTATGACGTACTACCATAGTCAAACTTGGGCCCGGCGACATAGCCCCCAAACAACAAATAGCCAATAAACCTAACCAAGTACTCCAACTCATTGATGACACCTTTCGCCGAATAAAAAAGCCCACTGCTGGGCCTTAAACTTGCTTGCCATTCTAGCATCGCGCCATCAAGGCGTTAACGCTAATAAATCCATTTTCAATAAATGAACAGTCATTTAAGAGAACCCCAAACGCGATAATCCCATAAATTCACACTGATTTAAGCCGTTAACCGCTAAGATTAGCGCTAACCTAATCTTTATAGCCAAACCTTAATACCTAAGCCTTCATCGCAATCACCACAAAGGCGATTCTCAATCAGGACATTTTATGAACACTATAACGCTGATCAGTATTTTTATTCTTTGCCTATTAATAGGTGCGATCTTATTACTGCTTTGGCAAAGACAAAAAGGTAAAACCATACCGCTGACGGTGATTTTTGTGCTGGGATTTTTCGCCTTAGGACTCAGTGCTATTATTGGATTTGTGCACAAAAGCGAGGATTACCAAGCCTATCAAAAACTACAATGGCACACCTTAGCCCCAGAGAAAATCGCGCCTCTGGTTGCCCAAGGCTATACCGTCTTTGTCGATATTACCTCTGATTGGTGCACCATCTGCCAAACGAATAAAGCGGAAGTCACCCACAGGGAGCAAATTGTAAATGCCTTGATGGCCGACAATATCATCCTGATGCAAGGTAACTGGAGTGAGGCGAATAAAACGATTGAAACCTATATGCGCCATGAAGGAGTGCCCGGCACGCCCTACAATAAAATTTATGGTCCAAGCGCCCCTAATGGGATTCTCTTGCCGTCAAAACTCAGTATGAGTGATGTGTTAAATGGTTTAGTTGCCGCGCAAACGAATCGTAACTAAGCCCTAAACCATATTTAGGACGAGTCAAATACGAATAAAAAAGGCTGCATTGCAGCCTTTTTGCTTACTTCACTTCTATTTATAAAAGCCAAATTTCTTGAAAGGTGGGTTAGAAATCGCTTCTATAAATTGGCTTACTCATTAAAAACGGTAATTCACTCGACCATAGTAGAAACCGCCGTTGTAATCGAATGGCCCACTTTCATAATAAACGCCACCGAGTTCACCCAAGGTCCCTTCTTTCAGCTTTTGCGCTTCTTGATCAAATAGATTATTAGCCCCCACCGCCAGGGTTAAGCCATCAAGTAATTGATAGCTCATTTCAAGATCGACGGTCACTGCAGCATCAGCCATTTCAGAGCCCCAGTCAGAGGTATCATCAGCGTGAGTCGCATAGTACTCACCAAAATAGTTACCACGTAGTGACAGGGTTACCTTGTCCCATGACTGTGCCCAAGTTAAGGTGGCACGGTGCGCTGGGATACCATCTTCTAATCGACGAACTTTACCCGCATCGGTCGTTTTAAGATCAAACTTATCAACGCTGGTATCGGTCCAACCATAGGCAAGACTGAATTTAGCATTACCCGACAGGATTTCTGCATCATAGGAGGCGACGATGTCGATACCTTGAGTCGTAGTATCAAAGTCATTGGTGTAATAGCTCACACCTTGGATCAACTCAGGGAACTCAACCCCAGCGGCACGTAAAGCATCATAATCTTTAGCCTCAACATCAATCTTACTCGACTGTGCAATACGGCCCTCAACGGCAATATTGTAGTAGTCGACCGTTAAGAAGAAGCTTTCGTACTCATATACAGCACCAATCGCATAACTAATCGACTCTTCAGGCTTTAATACTTCACCACCGTAAAATGCCGCAAGCGGATCGGTTGGAGGGGCGATAAAGGTCTGGATCAATTCACCATCGATGATCGATGTCTGGGTATTCACCACGTTTTCTTGGCCAACCGTTGGCGCACGAAAGCCAGTGCTGTGTGAGGCGCGGAACGACAATTCATCCGTTGCAGAATACTGCAACGTCAATTTGTAATTTAACGTATCACCAAAGGTTGAGAAGTCTTCGTAACGCAGTGCTAAACCGAGTAACCAGTCATCACTTAAATAAGCTTCTAAATCCGTATAAATACCGATATTGTGGCGAGAGTTTTTACCCGCAGATTCTGGGCCAAAGCCTTTAAAACCGTGCGCACCAATGTTAAAACCTTGGTTAGCATAAGGGCCTGCAATCCACGAGGCTTCATCACCTTGAGAAATCTCAAACGACTCATTTCGCCATTCAAAACCAGAAGCAAAACTAATGTCTTCAATGCCTCCTAAGGTTATGAAGCGCGAGAAATCGAGGTTAACGGTAGTTTCAACTTGCTCGTAAGCTCCCGTATCGAAATCCGTCGGTGTATCTAATCCCAGTGATGGATTCAACGAATTTTTAAGACCAAAACTGGCTTTGTTCGCCCCCGTACCAGCACTGAAATCATAATTCCATTCACCGATATCGCCTTTTACACCTGCGAAGAAGGACATATCTTCAATGGTGCCAGTGAACTGCGGCGTATAACCACCTGGAAATATCTGGTTCATAGCAAAGCAATTTGGGTCGGCAACCATCGCCTTGTATGCATCAGTGTCGAGTACGTTGCCGTCACTTCCATCAGCATTTTTAGGGATAGGTACGAGTCCACATGTTGATGGATCACCATTTACTGCGCCCACAAGTAAATTCTGGCCACCATCATTGGAATACACATTGCTACGATTTTGTGGGTAACGATAATAGAAGCCCCCCACGGCATCGCGGGAGGACAGATTACCAAAGGCATAGGCGTGCATGTTGGCATTAATGTCTAAGCCTGAGTTAATGAACACTGAATAGTCATCATTAATTTCAGGATTACCCCACACTTGAGCGGGGTCATTGATCGCGGTATTACCCTGCTCGGCTAAGTTAGCCGCATCAGGACGCTGCACACTACGGCTAGTGGAGTCAGCATTTTTATACTGGAAGCTCAAATTGACGAAGCCATTTTCAGTCACAGGTAAACCAACATCACCTTCGACCGTAGTCGTAGCACCATCACCCTCGTAATATTCTCCTTGGGTCACAGTGATGGAACCACCCTCGGAATTATCTTTTAAAACAAAGTTCATGACTCCTGCAATCGCATCAGAGCCATATTGCGCAGCAGCACCGTCGCGCAACACTTCAACTTGCTTTAATGCAGAACCAGGAATAACTGAGATATCAGGACCTTGAGCGCCATCGTTAATACCACCACCCTGGAACGCAATCACAGATGCACGGTGACGACGCTTACCGTTGACTAGCACTAGCGTACTGTCTGATGGCAAACCCCGTAAATTAACGGGACGAACTAAGGTTGCTGCATCACTAATGGGTTGAGCGCGTGAGTTAAACGATGGCACCGAAGTCACTAACATATCAATCATGTCAGTCGAACCATTCTTTTTAAGGTCGTCACTACTAATAATATCAATAGGAACGGGGGAATCGCCGATTGAGCGTGGCGCAGCACGGGACCCTACAACTGCAATTTTTTCAACGTTCTCATTTTTAACAGCCGTCTCATCTTCTTCTGCTATTGCCTGCGGACTGATTAAACTACCAGACAAGGCTAGAGTAATCGCCAAACTCACTGCACTTAATCCAAACTTCTGCTTCTTTGAGGTCATCATATTCATCCCAACTGCTTATTATTTTTAGAATACCTGACCTGCTTTGTGCGATTCTCGTCCCTAAACCTTGCTACCACGGCCAATACAAAACCACATAACACAAACATTTTTATAACATAAATTAAACAATATCCAATGTTAAATCAGACTTTTGAATGAATATTAGTCATTTATCTTTTATATCAATTTCTTAGATGAAAATATTTTTTAGAGTATGGCACCAAGTAAAATGTACTCGAACGGCAAAAAGTGTGAGCAGAAAAATCACCAAAGAAAAAATGCTTAAAGGGCACAATCAAAAACACGATATATCGCGTCACAGTACTTAAGGTATACTCAGAAAATACCGCCAAAACCAGAGTAAGACAGATGACCAATAAGATTTCAGTCAATAATGAAAAATCGATAGATAAGCATTTCTTACCGGAAAACCAGTTACTGCTCAACGCTGTCGGCGAAGGTATTTATGGATTTGATTTAAGCGGTAATGCGGTGTTTATCAATCCGGCAGCCGAACGTATGACGGGTTGGAAGAATGAAGAGCTACTCGGTAAAAACATCCATAACTGCCATCATCACAGTCATGCAGATGGCAGTCATTATCCCCAAGAGGATTGTCCAATTTACAACACCTTAAAGGATGGGATCACCCGAGAAATCACCCACGATGTATTTTGGCGTAAAGATGGCAGTAGCTTCCCCGTTCATTACAGTTCCACCCCTGTTTACCGTGACAATCAACTGATTGGCGTAGTCGCGATATTTCGCGACATTAGTATTCAAAAACAAACAGAGCAGTCATTACGCCAAGCCCTAGCCCAAGTACAAGCACTCTCGGAGCGACTCGCCTCTGAAAATCATTATCTACAGGCAGAGTTGGCAGACAAAACGGGTGATGTGGATATTTCGGGTGCCAGTACAGTGATCCGCCATATGATCCAGCAATTGCACATGGTGGCCAATACCGACAGTACTGTGCTCATTTGTGGTGAAAATGGCACAGGAAAAGAACTCGTTGCCCGTAACTTACATCAGCTCAGTCGCCGCAAAGATAAACCCATGATCAGTGTCAACTGTGCCGCGTTTTCGGCATCTTTACTAGAAAGTGAACTCTTTGGTCACGAGAAGGGGGCATTTACTGGCGCCACGAGCCGCCGTAAAGGTCGCTTCGAACTTGCTCATCAAGGCACACTGTTCCTCGACGAAGTCGCTGAACTCAGTTTAGAAGCCCAATCAAAACTACTGCGAGTCATCCAAGAACAATCCTTTGAACGTCTCGGTGGCAGCGAAACCATTCAAGTGGATATTCGCTTAGTCGCCGCCAGTCACCACGATTTACTCAAGCGAGTCGAACAGGGATTATTTAGGATGGATCTCTATTACCGTTTGAATGTATTCCCTATTCAAGTACCACCACTGCGCGCAAGAATCGAAGATATTCCCGAACTCGTCAGCCATATTCTGCACAACTTGAATCGTAAGCTAGGTAAAAAAATTCGTGGAGTGAGCCAAAAAGGGCTACAAAAACTCATGGCTTATACTTGGCCGGGCAATGTGCGCGAACTGCAAAATATCCTCGAACGCGAAGCCATTCTATCCCAAGGAGATATTCTGCAGATCCACGCTATGCCGAGCAATAATCCCTTAGCTCAAACCCAAGGGCAAACCTTAGCGGAAGCGGAAGCGCTGCATATAGAACAAACCCTTAAGCGCTTAAACTGGCGCATATCTGGCCCACTCGGCGCAGCGAATGTCCTCGGTGTGCCCGCAAGTACACTGAGATCGCGAATGAAAAAACTGGGGATCCAGCGTCAATCGAGTGAAATCTAATTCAAAACGAGCACACTAAAAACGCGATATATCGCCAATGTGTGATATATCGTGATCTTTATCTGGCTTTAATCACAAAATAACCATATATATCATAAGGTTGAATCATTCAAAACTTGGCCTAGCGCTTGCTATAGGGAGGCGAATCTTATTTAAGCCGTTAGGACCCTTTATGCCCAAGAGCGAAGTTACCCCAAATTCTCCAAGTGTAAATAAGAGTGTGGGCGCGAAACCTGCCTCAGTAGAGCTACACATTCCGGTTAAAAACCTCTCTACTGAAACCGCAGCAAAGAGTCGTCTCCCCTCTGGCAATATCCATTTCCGTGAGCAAAAAGGTGATTTTCAGCGCCTGCGAACCATGATGAATAGCCTATTGATCGTGATGTTTTTCGCCTTGCCGTTTATCTCTATTGATGGCCGCCAAGCAATACTGTTAGATATCAGCCAACAACAGTTTTTTTTCTTTGGTATCACGCTCTGGCCACAGGACTTTACCTTGCTGGCATGGATTTTTATCGCCGCCGCCTTCGGTCTGTTTTTCATTACCGTATTTTGGGGCCGTGTTTGGTGCGGTTACCTTTGCCCACAAACAGCGTGGACCTTTATCTATGTGTGGATAGAAACGCGCATCGAAGGCAGCAGTAATAAACGTAAGCAGCTCGACAAAGCCCCTTGGTCTAGCAGTAAAATCGGTAAAAGAAGTGCAAAACACTTACTTTGGGGTCTAACAGCTCTGCTCACTGGCTGTGGTTTTATCGGTTATTTTATTCCCGCCCGCGAACTTTATGTGGACATATTGACGGGTAATGCCAGCTTCTGGGTGACAAGCTGGGTGTGGTTTTTCGCCATTTGTACTTATCTCAATGCGGGCTGGATGCGCGAGCAAATGTGCTTACATTGCTGCCCCTATTCACGTTTCCAAGCAGTGATGTTTGATGCCAACACTAAAACCGTGACCTATGATGCACAGCGCGGTGAAGCCCGTGGCCCTCGCAAACGTAAACAAGAGAACAATCAAGATGACCATACTTTAGGTGACTGTGTTGACTGTAATTTGTGTGTCGAAGTTTGCCCAACAGGGATAGATATTCGTAACGGCTTGCAATATGAGTGCATCAACTGCGGCGCCTGTGTCGATGCCTGTAATGAGACTATGTTGAAGTTCGATTACAAGCAGAATCTTATCGGCTATATGAGTGAAAATGATCTTAAGGGAGTGAATTACTCCTATTGGCGCTCGCCGCGTTTCTTAGGCTACGGTGCAGCGGTCATTATCATGTTTATCGTCATAGGGTTAGACTTAAATAGCCGCAGCGAGATCCAGCTTAACGTGATCCGTGATCGCCAAAGCTTGTACCGTGAAACCTCGGATAATAAAGTTGAAAATACCTATCAGCTAAAGATCCGCAACAAGACGCAAGATACTAAGCAGTATCAACTCGCCGTCGACAGTGAAATGCCCTTTAGCTTGATTGCCGATCCTATTATTACCTTGGCAGCGGGTGAACAAGTGGACTATCCCGTCACAGTATTAGCCGATAAGGATGCCATCCCCTCGGGGCGCAAAATTATCCAATTCTCGGTGACGGATGTTAAACAGCCAACACAACAAGTAAGCCAAGAAACCGGATTCTTCAGTCCTTAGCACTAAGCTTTTAGCGCTTAATATGAGTTACCGTAACATTGGTCATCATCAAATTAACTACCCAATCGGCGCTTGAGGAATCAACTCAAGCGCCGGTTAAAGGCAGAAGTTCATCCCCAAATGACAACCTGATCTTTAACGTCTCATACATCGGAATCAAACCTTAAACACCTACAAAGCTGAAAATTTCCCCGTTAAACGGCGCATAGACAAAGCAAATTGAGCAGATTCAATCTTAATCCTTAGAAACATAACGGTTACAAATTTTAAATTGTCTTTCCTTCAACTCTTATTTAGGTTTTGTGGTTCATTAGATAACTAAGCTATAGTTAAGCACTCAGCTTTAGAGTAAAAATACTATTTGTTACATAAAGATACCGTTATTGGCATAAAGATGTTTTTCGCGATAAGCATTGACCTCTAGTGCTAACACCCTCTAATCTAAACACCTGTTTAACTCCAAAATAATAACAACTAATAAACATCATCTTTGAGGTAGTTCAGCATGGCATACGATCAAGACTCTCAACTCAAACTAAACTACTCATCACTGGTCGATCTGATCGAGAAAACCAGCCTGCGTTACGGTGATAAACCCGCCTATGCCTGTCTCGGTAAAACCAGCAGTTTTAACGAGATAGAACGCGATTCTCGTTACTTTGCCGCCTATTTACAAAATAAGACCACACTCAAACCGGGCGATCGCATCGCCATTCAATTGCCTAATATCACCCAATTTGTCATCGCAGCCTACGGCGCAATCAGGGCTGGGCTTATCTTAGTTAACACTAATCCCCTATATACCGAACGTGAGCTCATCCATCAGTTCAATGATTCAGGTGCCAAAGCGATCGTGGTGTTATCCGATCTATTACCGACCTTAGCCAAAGTCATCGACAGCACCAAAATAGAATACGTCATTTCAACCCACCCTTTAGATTTGATCGATCCGCACGTACAGCCTAAGACAGGCCTGAAGAATGTGGAGTTTTGCCAAATTTTAAAACAAGGGGCAGAACTCCCCTTTAGCCGATTTATCTCAAATCTCGACGACCTCTCGGCGTTGCAATATACGGGCGGCACCACTGGATTATCTAAAGGTGCCATGTTGACCCACGGCAATATGCTCGCTAATGCGGCGCAGGTAAAATCCCGCATCGCGAGCGTGATCACCGAAGGGGAAGATATCTTCGTTGCACCGCTACCGATTTACCATATTTATGCGTTTATGGTGAACTTAGTGCTGTATTTCGAGTGTGGCGGCTGCTCGGTATTAATTCCAAATCCACGGGATATTAGCGGCTTAATTAAGACACTCGCCAAATATCCCTTCACTGGATTTGCAGGACTCAATACTCTGTTTGTCGCCCTATGCCATCAACCCGAGTTTAAAGCACTCGATTTTAGCCATTTAAAAATCACCATCTCGGGCGGCACAGCACTGACAGCCGCGGCGGCCAACATTTGGCAACAGACGACAGGCAACATAATCAGTGAAGGTTATGGGCTATCTGAAACTTCGCCGGTGATTTCACTCAATGCACCCGGTTATCAAAAACTAGGCACTATTGGTAAACCTGTGATTGGCACTGAGGTTAAACTCTTAGATGAAAACGACATTGAAGTGCCCTTAGGTAAGGCCGGAGAATTAGCCGCACGCGGCCCACAAGTCATGCGGGGATATTGGAATAATCCGCAGGAAACCGCCAATGCTATGACTCAAGATGGCTTCTTCAAAACTGGGGATATTGCCATAGCAACAGCGGAAGGTTTCCACCAAATAGTTGATCGTAAAAAAGATATGATCATAGTCTCAGGTTTTAATGTCTATCCCAACGAAGTGGAAAACGTCCTAGCGAGCCACCCTAATGTGATCGAATGCGCCGTGGTGGGAGTAAAAGATGAACACTCGGGCGAAGCGGTTAAAGCCTTTATCGTGCTTAAGGATGATAGCCAAGATCATCAACAGGCTAAAGAGGCCATTCTAACCTATTGCCGCGAGCAGTTAACCGCCTATAAATTGCCAAAAGTCATTGAATTTATGGCGCAATTACCTAAAAGTACCGTCGGCAAAATTCTGCGCCGCGAGCTAAAAGATAAAGCTTAAAAAACGCATTTAAAGGCAAAGCTAAGAAACAAAAACACAATAAAAGACCCAGTAAGCTAGCCTGAGCGTTTCAGCTAGCGACTGGGTTTTATTTTACCTAAATGGTCTCATTCAAGGCGCTGGCATTGGCCTCTTCGGTTAACAATTGCAGACTGGCAAATTCACGATATAACGCATTAGATTGCATCAGCTCTTGGTGGCGACCGCTGGCGACAATCTCGCCCTTATCAAACACAAAAATCCTATCGGCATTGATTACCGTCGATAAACGGTGAGCAATAATCAAAGTCGTTTTACCCGCCATCAATACATCCAGCGCTTGCTTCACTTTCTGCTCGCTTACCGCATCTAAAGCGCTGGTCGCTTCATCGAGTAACAATATCGGTCTGTTGGCTAAAATCGCCCGCGCAATGGCAATACGTTGCTTTTGTCCACCAGAAAGCCGCACACCACGCTCACCTAAATAGGTTTGATAACCTTCAGTAAACTCGCTAATAAACTCGTGGGCACGGGCCGCAATACAGGCATCTATCACTTCTTGCTCGGTGGCATCGACTCGACCATAACGCACGTTTTCAAGTACGCTAGTCGCAAAAATCACCGAGTCCTGCGGCACTAGAGCAAACTGCGACCGCAACTCCTGCGGAAGAAGATTTGCAATATCAATACCTTCCAGTCGAATACTGCCAGCGCTAGGCACATAAAAGCGTTGCAATAACTGGAACAAGGTACTTTTACCCGCGCCACTTGGCCCGACTAAGGCAACCCGCTCACCCGCGGCAATAGCCATATTGAGCTGTTTTAGCACTAAGGCATCATGCTCTGGATAGGCAAAATTGAGCCCTTCAATCATTAACTCGCCACTGACCTTGGCGGGTAAACTCACAGGATGAGTTGCAACGGGAATATCCACTTGTGTTTCAGCCAGTTCGATTAAACGTTCGGCGGCGCCAGAAGCCCGCTGAATTTCGCCTATCACTTCGCTAATGGTCGCCACTGCGCCCGCAACCATCACAGCGTAAAACATAAAGGCAGATAACTCACCGCCCGTCATCTTACCCGCCATCACATCGTGGGCACCGACCCAAGTCACCATAGCAATTGCGGCGATACTTAAAAACATCACGGTTGAGATCAATAAGGCACGGTAACGGATCCGGCCACTGGCCGCAGACATGACATCTTCGACGCGGCGATTGAACAAGCTACGGTCTTTATCTTCATGCCCATAGGCTTGTACCGTATGAATTTCATGAAGTGTTTCATCAACATAAGCGCCGAGATCAGCAACCCTATCTTGGCTTTCTCGCGCCAGCGTACGGACTTTGCGACCAAAAAAGATCACCGGCCCTAACACTAAGGGCACCGCCAACAACACCAGCAATGTCATCTTAACGCTAGTGATACCCATCATGACTAAACCACCAAGCACAGTTACGCTAGAGCGCAGCGCCATGGAAAGACTCGAACCCACCACAGTTTGTAGCAAAGTAGAATCGGCGGTAAAACGGGAGATCACTTCACCGGTGCGCACCTTAGCGTAAAAGGCGGGAGAAAGTTTAAGCAGTTGATTGTAAACAGTGAGACGAATATCGGCGCTGACCCGCTCGCCAAGCCAAGTCATCAAGTAGAAGCGGCAAAACACAGCTGTGCCACTGACGGCGGTAATTCCGAGCACTAACAGTATGATTTCATTCAGCCGCTGCGCATTATCCCTTACAAAGCCTTCATCGACCATCAAGCGCACACCTTGGCCCAATGATAACCAAGCGAGCGACCCTATCATCAAGCAGATAATCGCCGCGACAACTTTCAGTTTGTAGGGTTTAAGAAAACCCATAATCCAAGGCAATACCGATCTTTGCTGCGCCGAGGTCCATTTAGCCTTTGATGTATCAGCGCTTGTTGTAGACGTGACTGGAATTAACTTTTCGGGCAATGGCTCAGCCCCCGCTTTAATGGGTTCGGAAGATTTGGCGAGTTCGTGTGTCGGCTCGGTCACGGGTGGCATCCTTGAGGTAGGTAAGGCAATTCAAATATAACATCAGCATGAATGGGATCATCTGCAGCCGTTAACCGCGCAGCATGACTTAAAGCATATAAGTGAAATGCTACCTCTTGCAGTGGAATTCAAGGGCTGTATGGTTTTACTCAAAAGAAAAGCATAAAACAAACCCGCAGCGAGTGCGGGTTTGTTTTATTACAATAGCTTGACGCGGCTTAAGCAACTTGCTTGTTTTCCGGCGTTTTTGGCGTGCCGTGGTGGCCATCGCGCTTCCAATCCACATCTAACAACTCTGCGCCGCTCAGGCTAAACGCTTGGCCAAAACCTTTGACGTAAAGACCCTGATGGGGCGCGAGCTTGTATAAGTTAAAATCGGTTAACGCCGCAAGGTTATCGGACATTTCGCCAAAACGTGCCGATAACACACCAACACCTTTGCTGAAGGCGGGCGTATCGCGGGGCACTGCCTCGGCAATCGCATCGAAGGTTAAACGCTTGCGGGCAAAAACCGATTTGGCCGCAGTTTCGTCTTCAACTAACATCACAGAGACCTTAGATGAGTGCTTTAAATTATGACCGTGACGGGCTAAGTCACTCACCAAAATATAAAAACCATCATCGGCCAGAGCGAAGGGCGCATAACTCGCATTCGGCTGGCCATCTGTACCAATGGTGGCCAGTTGCAGAGTTTCGCGCTGCTGTTTAAAGGCTTCAATTTCGGGTAAGAGTTTGTCTCTTAAACGCTGTTCTTGTTCGGTAATTTCAGGCTTCATTTGCTGTTTTCCTTAAATACTGTCGTTAATACTTCAATTCAGAGGTGTGATTACACCGAGGCAAAGGCAGTCACGAGCGCTTTAAATTGGCGAACTTGCTCAGGAAACAGCGCTCTTTGTTTATCACGACCTAAATACACTTTGAATACGACCTCACCTTCACTGCCGAAAAAGTTAATCGAATGGCTCTCGCTGCCTCTAAAAGGTCTGCTGATCAAGGCGATGCCGCGCATAGCATCTAATTTGAGATGCCCATGCAAACCGTCCCCCTTGCTGTATAGGTTGTAATAACCGTGGGCGTATTTTCCCTCGGGGAAATCCCCTTTAAATTCAAATACGCTGCCAGATAACATCACAATAGTGGTTAACTTTCCCCATTTGGGTAAGGCTTGCAGTAAGGTATCAAGCTGAGTTAACGGAACAAACACCACTTGTTCGGGCGGCAATGCAGCGACCACTTCAAGCTCGGCAATGCCTAATTCACTGGCGAGCTGCGCTGGCATTAAATCAGCTTGTTGTTCAAATCGTTGTCGCAATTGCGCATGTTGCTCACTTAGCTGACGTTGCTCAGAGTTTAAATCTGGCGCGACATCGAGCTCGGTATCGAGTGTCATCTTCATTTTACTGTCTCCAGCGGTAGTGACTATTGAGTGGCTTAGAACATATAGCGCGCCGATAACTTCATATTACGACCCGGTTGATACAAGGTTTGCCACGCTTGTTGATACTTCTCATCACCGATATTTTCGATTGCGAAATCCACTCTCACACCCGCCATCGCGCCCATAGTCGGCTCCCACGCAACATACACATCCCATAGGGTGTAATCGTCGTATTTCGCCACTTTAAAGCCGTCAGGCGTATTCGACTGAGTCGCCACATAAGTGACGCGAGTGCCGAGTTTCATGTCGCCTTCCATAATGCCTTGGGATAAATCGACATTGAACTTATTGGCGGGTATATCTTCTATATCATCGCCCGTTTGACGATCTTCGCCATGGGTTTGGCCGTAATTCATCGCTAAGCGAGTTTGGCCAATACGGTAACGACCGCTAATTTCAAAACCTGTTAAACGTGCATCTTCAACGTTATTCCATGAGGTCGTTTGCTCGAATCCAGGAATGCCACGCCAAGGATTAGACACTTGCTGCACGATAAAATCGTCCACATCGTTACGGAAAACGTTAAACGTTAGCGCCAGTTCATCATCACCCGCTAACTCACTGAAACGTAAGTCCGCTTTGATTTCTTTATTGCGCGCAGTCTCTGCTTTTAGATCTGAATTCACCGCGAAGGTGTTACATAAACCTTGGGGTAAAAATCCGGGGATTGGCGGGATACAATAATGGGTGCCGCTGGAGAACATTTCCTCTACCGTAGGTGCGCGGAAGGCTTGATCGTAACGGGCACTTAAGGTCAACCAAGGCTGAGTCTGCCACACCAAGCCAAGCGATGGTGATAACTCATTGTCATCTGAGGATAAGTTGAGATTATGGCTGTCATTTTTAAAGCTGTCATAACGCAGACCCGCATCAAGATTTAACGTCTGAGTCAGCTCGATATCCGCACGCGTAAAAGCGCCCCATACTGTGGTTTCACCATCGATATTCTCTGGACGCTGGCCCACTTGGCCCGAATCATCACGCGTCGTTTCTATGGTATCGCGAAAACCATCGACCCCGTAGGTCAACAGAGTATTGCCTAAACGCGAACTGTTATTAAGGTTAATCCCCACAGTGCGGAACTCAGTACTGTCTTGCTGACCTTTCGTAATACGGTCTTCATCGTAGTCGGTACTGTTCCAATACACTTGCATCTTAGTATCCAGATACGGGTTATTAGCAGGATTGAGACTGTAGTTTAGGGTGAGGTTTTGATCGTCAGTCTTGCGGCGCACCAAAGGCACTGAACTACTCACAGCAGCAGAAGGATTACTCGGTACTAATTCATTGTTTTTGCTAGCTCTTGCAGATAACTCTAACCGTGATGCCTCGTCGGCTTGCCAACCGAATTTAGCTAAACCACTGCTGCCTTGGGATGCACTGTTGTTTAGAGTTTCGTCATTACCGGTTTTTATATTGTTTGAATCGTAATAGGCACCATTGAGTAACCAATCGATGCTGTCTTGTTGACCATAGATAGCGCCACTGGTTTTAGTGCGGGAGCCATTGGTCTCATAACCTTGTTTGAAATAGCCACCAAAGGTCTCATCTTGCGCTAAAAAATCTTGTGCCGACTTAGTATTCTGCGCTACGACGCCACCGAGGGCACCACTGCCCCACAAGCTACTGGCAGGGCCGCGCAGCACTTCGATGGATTTGAGCAACTCAGGGTCCATAAAGTAGGTACCTCTGTGACCAGAGCTGGTATTTTGTCTTGCACCGTCAATTGTTTGCAACACACGATCGCCACTTAAACCACGGATTTCAACCCCTTGAGATGAAGCTCTTGGGCCATTAGTCAACGTAATATTCGCCTCATTTTTAAGGGCATTGGCAACTGATGATGCTTGGGCGACCGTAAGTTGCTCTTCATCCACCACTGCCACGCTACGGCTGGTTTCGGAGGCTTTTTCACTGATGCGTGTTGCACTCACCAATACTTCATCAAATTCTGTTGTGACCAGTTTTTTATTCACATCCTGTTGAACAACAGGCTTAACACTTTCCTCTGCCGCTAACGTAAAACTTAGGGCCGTACCACTCAGTGCTATCGCCATGGCGATCACTAACGGCTTTTTTTTCATCTCTTCATCCTCAAGTGATATTCAGCTGTTTCCGTACAATTTATTACTGAGCCTAGACTCTCTTTCCAGACGCCAATCCTTTCGAGATTGAGTCTGTTCCAGATTTGGCCCTTTCGAGATTGAGCCTCTTCCAGATCGAGCCCAAGGCAATCAGTACCCATAAAGTAGGATAAATTGTCGGTTTAGCTGCTTTTTTAAGCGCTCATTCGAGCTATTGCAGGCACTCTACCTGAGATAATAAAATATATCAAATGCAAATCATTATCATTTGCGATCTTGTTTATATTGAGATATCTTAATTAGGAAAATGGCTTTCATTGGAAAAAGAGGTTGCTGTGACACCAAAACGATATCTTGCCTTTGGCGCGTTAACGGTTGCCATCCAGACGGGTGTTATCGCCTCGCAACCCGCTATGACTATGCAGCCAAGCGCCCAAACATCGAGCGTAAATCAAGCACCGCTCACTCCCAGCGCAAATACTGTCACCCTTAATTTTTCTACCGCGACTAGCGCTGCAAGCAACACAAATGCAGAGCCCATCAAGCAAACAGACGCCAAAGTAGCCACTGTGAACAGTACAGTGCAAAAAAACAGTACAGCGCAAAAAGTATCAACTGTAGGATCTGTCGATAAGGTGGTTATCCCGAAAACTAAAGCTGATCAACGAATTGACAGCCAAATCGCCAAAAAATCTTCAGCAACAAAACCCACGGCTAACAATCATCCGAATACGGACCCTTTAGTGACGAACGCTTTAGAACCAATTGCTTTAAATCCAAGCGTTTTAGCACATAAGCGACTCGAACAAGTTGAACAACAAACAGAACCCAAAACTGCACAAATGGATTTAATCACTAACGCAGCCGAAGTTGATGCAAAAGCGACCCCAAATGTAGCCAGTGTAACAACTGACAGTGCCCAAACTAACATAGTGGAATTAGCCAAACCGCTGTTCGCTGCAGCACCACCGCAACCGACTTATCCAAAGATAGCGCGTAAAAAAGGGCTAGAAGGCACCGCAACCATAGAAGTGATGTTTAACGAACTTGGTGAGCAACTGGCACTGACGTTAGTAAAAAGCTCAGGGTTCAGTCTGTTAGATCAAGCCGCGTTAGATGCAGTTGAAAACTGGCAATTTGCGGCGCCAGCGCAAAGGCTAGCGAGTCATTATAAGGTCAGAGTGCCTATTCGCTTCGCGCTCAACTAACAGGCCCAATGTTGCCACTGAAAAGTTAGCCCGTGGAGAGTTAGCTCGTAGGGAATTAGCCACCGCACAACTAGCCTGATTTTTGTTTTACTAACTTACATATAAAACTTATTTTTCAATCGATTGGAGAGGCTTAATGCCCGTAACTGATTTTTCAACCCTACAGACTCAACTCGGCGTGCTCACTTGGCCCTTGTTGTTATGTGCTTTTTTAGCTTTGATGATCTGCCTTGAACGTAGCGCCTTGTTTTTGCATCAAACTCTGCTGTCAATCTGGCCCCAAAAACAGGCCTGGGTAAAAGCATTGCGTCAATCAAGCTCAGCGGCAACCACTGAAAACGTCAGCGCGCTGCTAGCGCAAACCAGCGCACAGCAAGATTTACTCGCCCGTGGCGCGACCTTATTACTCAAACAAGTCCACCAGCCAAAAGTGCTAAGGGAAGAATTACTCAGTCTGTGGCTCAATAAGCAACAACGCGACTTGCAAGCCGGACTCAAGGTTTTACAAGTGATTGGCATCATTAGTCCACTACTCGGTTTGCTCGGCACAGTATTGGGACTCATCGAAATGTTTGCCCAACTCGGGCAATCACAAGGCCCCGTCACTCCAGCACAACTCAGTGCTGGACTGGGCCTTGCGATGAACACCACAGCTGCCGGACTCATGATCGCCGTGCCCGCCATTACCGCCGCCCATCTTTTTGGGATCTGGGCTCAAGGCCAATGCCTGCGCGCTGGGCATGTGCTCAATCAACTCAATCTCTGGTTAGCGGGTATCGAAGATATTTCAATTGATGCCAATCATTACCAAGCATTCACCCGAGTCAGTAAAACCAGCGTCGAGCAAAAATTGGCATCCAAGCCCCATTCTCAAATTGAGCCACAGACATGATAAGTGCAGATAAATCATTCTTATCGCAGGCTGGCATTGCTTCGCCTGAGCAACTTCCGAGCCTAGATTTAACCGCGTTAATCGACATTATTTTTATCGTGCTGGTGTTTTTACTACTGACGGCAAATAGCCAATTATTGAGTTTGCCGGTAGATGTGCCACAAAGCCCAAGCTCAGCTATCACGGCAATCGACAACAAACAAACAATTGCCATCAATATCATGGCAACAGCGCCTTATTGGGCTATTGATGGCAAAGAGTTTGATGACTTAGCCACTTTTACCACTGAATTTACTGCACATTTTCAGACTATGCCGAAGGCGACGGTTGTCATTGCCGCCGACAAAGCCGCGCCAGTGGAACCTTTGATGCAACTGCTTGCACTATTGCAGACGCAGTCCATCAGTCAGACCCAAATTTTGATGGAGCATTAGCGTATCCGAACCCGCCATTTAAACGAGAAAGCAAAAGTCTGATATCAAAAAACGGCATCTAAGCCTGTCGCGAACAAGTTGTATTAGGAGTTTAACCATGTTGTTTCAAGCAACTAAAATACCAGTAAAAAAGGTTCCAGAGTTCAGCGTTATCAACATAAGTGCACATATAAGACATTAAAAAATTTGATGTTTTTCACATCAGCACTTACGGCCTTACTATCCTCAAGCGTTTTTAGCGCTGAACTGAGTGCCGAGCCAGAGATAAGACTCGTGAGTGCGGGTACAGGAGTCACAGAGCTCGTGCTCGCCCTCGACGCAGGCAATGAACTAGTTGCCATCGACTCCACCAGCTATGTGCCTGAAAGTTTGAGCCATGTGGCTAAGCTTGGTTATCACAGAATGCTCTCCGCCGAAGGCATTATTGCCCTCTCCCCAACGCTGGTTGTCGGTTCAGATGTGATGGGACCAGAAACCACACTAAAGGTATTAAAACAGGCGAATATCCAAGTTGTGCAATTACCCGCAACAAATGATGAACCACAACTGATGAACAATGTGGATACCTTAGGTCACTTACTCAATCGCCAAGAACATGCGGTTAAATTAAAACAAGATTTACATCAACAACTGCAAAGCTTAGCGGGTAAAAAACAACAAGTGCGCGATGCGGGCTCTCAGCCAAAAATTCTCTTCATGCTATTACAAGAAGGCCGCGGTGCTCGGGTTGGCGGTAAAGGCACAGCCGCAGATACTATTATCGAGCTGTCTGGCGCACAAAATATCGCCGAGTTTGATGGCTACAAAAGCATGTCTCAAGAAGGAATTCTGTCCTTGCAGCCCGACATTATTTTGCTGTCAAAGCGTAGCGATAAAAACACAGATCAAACCAATGCACAAATTGCCCAAGAACTGTTGAAAGAGATGCCACTACTCGCCCATACCCCAGCAGGTGAAAACGGCCATATTCAAACATTAGCACCGCAAGCCCTTCTCGGTGGTTTAGGCATCAGTGCCATAAGCGCCGCGGATACGCTCGCCAGCACATTGCTCAAGCAAAACCATTCACAAACGCAACGATGAGTACAGTTAGCACTAATTAACCCCAGATAAAAATAGAAAGGATATTTGAGATGTTCCTCAACCGCTGGCTCTGGCCGAGTCTAGTCACACTGTTAGCCCTCAGTGGCTTACTCTCGGTCAGCACTGGCCCTGTTAGCATCAGCTTTGTCGACGCCCTAAATGCAGTGTTCAATTGGGCTACCCAGCAAAATATCGGCAATATTGCGCCCCACGAGCAACTGGTAATCAACAATGTGCGCTTACCACGGACATTACTGGCGTTAGCAGTAGGCGCTACGCTCGCACAGTGCGGCGCGGTAATGCAGGGGCTTTTTCGCAATCCCTTAGCGGATCCCGGTATTATCGGAGTGTCATCCGGCGCAGCACTTGGCGCAGCCATCTGTATCGTGCTGCTACCCAACGCAAATCCGTTGATGATCCCCATCAGTGCGTTTGCATCGGGATTAGTGACCACCCTTATCGTCTACCGACTCGCCAGCAGCCCAACAGGTACATCGGTCGTATTATTACTTTTGTCGGGTGTTGCCATAGCTGCGCTGGCAGGCGCAGGAATAGGTGTTCTCACATATCTTGCCAACGACATGGCGCTACGTGACTTAACCCTATGGCAAATGGGATCGATTGCAGGTGCGCAGTGGCTATATGTCAGTCTGTGTCTTGTGACCTTAGCGCTACTGAGTTGGCGATTTCACCAAGATGCGGCGGCACTCAATGCCTTGCTGCTTGGCGAATCCGAAGCACGCCACTTAGGGATAGATGTCGATAGGCTCAAACTTAGGCTTATTTTGCTTTGCGCCTTAGGGGTTGGCGTAAGTGTAGCTGCAACAGGAATTATCGGCTTTATCGGCCTCGTCGTGCCGCATTTAGTGCGCATGATGTTAGGCCCAGATCATCGCCAACTGCTGCCCATCAGCGCACTTTTAGGTGCAGCCCTATTGGCATTGGCCGATATCGGCGCGCGCGCTTTTTTACCGCCTGCCGAGTTACCCGTTGGACTCGTCACCGCGCTCATCGGTGCGCCTTTCTTCATCTTTTTACTACTGCAACAACGCAGTAAGCTAATCTAAGCGAGTTTTTATGGCTGCAACATCCTTTGCAAATCAACCATCACAATCGACAACTTATTCAGCCAAGGCGCAATTTGATCGCACCCAGCTCAGCATTTGTCAGCTCGATGTCAGCATCGGTCCAAAAACCGTGCTCAGTGATATTAATGTACAGTTTCAATCGGGTGCAGTAACCGCCCTACTCGGCCCAAATGGTGCGGGTAAATCCACCCTGCTTAAAGCCCTTTGCCAAGAAATCAGCACACCAAGGCAAAGTATACGGCTAGGCCATAGCCAGCTGGCGGATTGGCCTAGGAGAGAGCTGGCAAAATCCTTAGCTGTACTGCCGCAACACGCCAGCCTCACCTTTCCCTTCACTGTGTCAGAAGTCGTAGCAATGGGTTTATATCCCTTAACCATCAGTAAGATAGAAGGTGATGCGTTAGTTGCCGAGCAACTGGCGCAAGTGGGCTTAACCCATCTGGCTAAGCGCAGCTATCCAACCCTCTCAGGCGGCGAGAAACAGCGAGTCCAACTCGCCAGAGTCTTGACTCAACTCAGGCAATCGCCGTTTCCGCCCGTACTATTACTGGATGAACCAACATCGGCGTTGGATCTTGCCCAGCAGCACAGAGTACTTGAGTTAGCCCAAAACTTAGCTCACCAACAAGGCTACACTGTAATAGTGGTACTACATGACTTAAACCAAGCCGCGCGCTATAGCGATCAATTAATTGTGTTAAAACAAGGGCGAATCGTCAGTGAAGGCACGCCATCCGATGCTCTGTCGGTTGATACCATTAGGGAAGTATGGGACTACGAGCCCGTATATATCCCCGCCCCACAGGGTGGACATCCACTGATTTTTTAATGGAAAGAAGATATTCATCTTACATTTTTGAGGTCTAATGTGGGTATAATCGCTGCGTTTACACTTTTAGCTATCACCTTTTAGCCGCAGCCGCAGCCGCAGCCGCATTAATTTAGGCAGAGCCCAGATGAAACCCACTATCTCAACAGAAACTCAACAAGAAGCACTGGTCGCAGCCAAAGCCACCCAAAAGCCGGGCCAAACCAAAGAGCAAACTAAACTCATTGCCCAAGGGATAGAAAAAGGCATAGCTGAATATAAAAAGCTGCAAAAAGCCAAAGCTCGCGAACGGGATAAAGCACGTAAACAACAGTTGAGAGCAAAATCTCGCACAGTTAATGACACTGATGAACTAGAGGATTCAGACGAGTTATTCGAATCTCAACGTCAGTTCACCACCGCGACTTGGATTGCCATAACGCTTTTACTACTAAGTTGGGTAGGGTTTGCCGCATATATCTTTGCAGATTAAAGACTATGATTTATATATAAAAATTAAAACATCTATATATCACTTGTTAGACAATATCCTCTAATACCTTACATACATCATTAATTGAAAAAATATTACCGTTAAGGCTTGCTCGGTCTTTTGATATATTCAGAACGAGCCTAAATACATTGTTCGCATCAGGATAACGGGCAAGCTTTAAAATGATGTCATCACCATTTTCTTCTGCAGACCGAAAATCCCAGCCCTTCCCTGATAAATCAAAAAGCACTTCCGCCGTTTCAGTATTGATTAACACAGGCGCATAAACCCAATGCGACATTCGCATCTCACTGGGGTTGATATCCAGTGTTAACTTACCATTTTGAAAAAACAGCTTAGTGTCCATAAACAGTCCCTGAGTAACAAGTATCACAAGCGATAAGCCGATAGCTTGTATATTGAACCCCATATCCATTTGTTGTCCATACCGCATCACTTCTAACACGAACCATTTACGCTCATTACCATCAGGCAAAACCGTTAAACGCTTAAGCAAAAAAAAGACAAAAAAAAGCCTGCTCAATGAGCAGGCAAAGACATATTTCAAGCGTCCCTTTCGGGGAAGTACATTACCGCGCTAGCGGGAAAAACCTGGCATATCCATGCAAAAACATCAATATGCTACTTGAGTCTAAACACGCCAAAAAAGGCGATACAAAGGTTGATGGATGATGGAAACTCAAACTTTAAGGAGGGTTAGGCCTTAAAGCTCATGGCGAATAAACCGCCACGCAAAACATCAGTGTTAAACCAAGTGTTTTGCCAATAAATATGGTTGTTGCCTGTATAAGACATAGTCAATACTCCTAAATTAGTTGTGATTAAGTACTCTAGTGAAGCTTGGCTCGGTTCCTTGGAACTAGAGATTCTCATATCCGTTGAGACGACTTGTCACTCAGGTCCTTGGAGAAAAATATCCATCCTGGATAGACTAGAGAGGAAAGGTGTAGTGCCTAATCCACGAAAGTAATTATATGGATTTGTAGTTTTATTACAACCTTTATTTGTATTTTTTTTGATTAAGGCTTTTTAATGTAATTAAATTACACAATTATAGTGAGGTTAATGGCGACCTGCTTCACAGAAAAACAGAAATAACCCTGTAAATATCTAATAAATAAGATATTACAGAATTATTTCTATTTGTTACCACAAATCGTTAGCGATTGATCAGATATTGATACAAGCCCACCAGCGGACTCGCTGTAGGTTTGCCGTAGAGCGGATCACCTTCTGTTGCACTGCCTGCAATATCTAAGTGTGTGTAAGCCAAGGGAATAGGGGCATTAACCCCATGATCAAATAGTCCAGAGGCTTTCAGTAAAAACGCCGCGGGATACTGATGTCCACGGGCGGTAATCGATGATGGCGCATTATTGGAAGATAATATTTCAGCAGCGCCTGACACATCGCGGATCTTAGCGAAGTCTTCAGGGCGTAATGTAGACACTTCAAAGGGTTCGCCCCATTGAGTCGCCTGCTGCTGTAAAGTGACAGCGCATTGCTGTGAACTCGCTACTGAGTTTTCCACCGCCGCGGGATAGCTGCCATAACAACGTACGACATGACCTGTGAGTGTTGCTACCGAAAACATCTCAGGCTTCACCGCCGACACGGCTTTGATGCGTAAATGGCTCAGTAAATCCGCCAGTACTAAGCGCCCTTCGGCATCCGTATTACCAATTCGTACCCGCACACCCGCATGGCTCGTAATAATTTCATCGGTCACGAAGGCTTCGCTGCCTATGCTGTTACGCACTAAACCTAACTCGGCAATCACTCGAATACCTTTAGGCTTGAGCATTGACAGAGTTTTAAATAAACCCGCTACGGCAGAAGCGCCGCCTTTATCACGACTCATACCCGCCATAGCGCCGCCGACTTTCAGATCGGCGCCGCCGGTATCGTAAATCACGCCCTTACCCGCAAACAGGAAAGTGCGAGTCACTTGACCCTCTGGCAGATACTCTAGTTTCACCACGCGAGGCTGATGACGACCGACGGCAAAAGAAGAACGCGCCACAGCACTGAGCAGCGGATAATCACGCTCTAAAATATCTCTGTCTTCCACCACAGCGGTTTTGATCACGCTGCCCGCAAAGGATTGCAAACAATAGTCCGCAAAGGCTTTAGCCGACATGCGCTCAGGTTCAGTACCACACAAATCCCGCGCTAATACGCGGCCCGCTTCTAAGGCATTGAGCAAATTGCTGTTATGGGTTGATGAAGATAATAACCCTATAGACTCAAATGCAGGCGTTAAACCAGTCGCTTCACGCAGCTCTAAGGTTTGCCACAGTTCTTGACCGCAAGCTAATGCTGCGACTTCAGAGGCAAAACTAAAACGTGAGTCCTTCGATGGCACTACATATAACAATGGACGTTTTGCACCTGCGTCTTTTGCAATGGCAATCGCTGCCCTTGCAGCATTGGCATAGACTCGCACGTCCACATACTCGTCATTCACTTGGGTGACAGGGGCAATGATCAAACGCCCTCCCGCAAGCCCTGGGGCAAACAATAATGTCGGGCTCTTACCCACGCGCTTATCCACGTGGGCACCGTGCTGAGCCAATAAACCTATCTCATCAAAACCGATAGAATCCAGATCGGGCGTCACCACCACAACCGCATCCCAGCCTTCACCATCAAAAATGGCATTTTCTGCTTTTACATCAACGAAGTTAACTTGAAACATGACCCATCCTTTTTCATTATTGTGCCTGCATTATTCCCGCTCTATCGCTTAATTACCAATCTAAAAGTGGTACCGACACTCCCAGAAAAAATCGAACTGGAAACTTTGGCTGCCAGCTCACCAAAAGCCTGTGACGCTGAGATTATTTGGCTGCACAGAATGTGGTAGAATGGCCGCAAATTTGCCCTATACCCACAAGACCTTATGAGGGACACTCAAGTGACAGCCTTAAGTCAGTTATACCCGCAGCCATTATGGCAATGGTTCGAACAAATTTGCGCGATTCCCCATCCATCTAAGCATGAGCAAGCATTAAGCCAGCACATTCAAGCGTGGGCTAAAAGCAAACAACTTGCCGTCGTTGAGGATGCCGTTGGCAACGTGATCATCCGTAAACCTGCGACGCCGGGTATGGAAGATCGTAAAATCGTGGTTATTCAAGCCCATATCGATATGGTGCCACAAAAAAATGCCGATAAAGTGCATGATTTTACTAAAGATTCTATCGAAGCTTATGTCGATGGCGATTGGGTTAAAGCCAAGGGTACAACCTTAGGTTCAGATAACGGTATTGGCATGGCATCGGCTTTAGCCATTTTAGGCTCTGATGATATCAAGCACGGTCCATTAGAAGTGCTGCTGACGATAGATGAAGAAGCGGGCATGACAGGCGCCTTCGGTTTACAGGCGGGCATGTTAGACGCTGACATTCTGATCAATACCGACTCAGAGCAAGAAGGTGAAATCTACATGGGCTGCGCCGGCGGTGTCGATGCTCAAATCACCCTGCCTATGGTGTGGCAAGCCTCTGAGCAAAGTTACTCAGCCTTTAGCCTGCACTTATCAGGCTTAAAAGGGGGTCACTCTGGGGTGAACATTCACTTAGGTCGCGGCAACGCCAACAAGTTATTAGCGCGTTTCCTCTTTGAAAACGCAGATGATTTAGCATTGGAGTTGACCCAATTTAGCGGCGGTTCACTGCGTAATGCGATCCCACGGGAAGCCAACATCAGCTTTATGTTGCCAGAAGAAAACGTCAGCGCCTTAAACGAAAAAGTCGCTGAGTTTGAAGCGCTTATCCGCACCGAACTCGCCATTGCCGATCCCGATATGCGTTTAGTGTTAAACACTATCCCAACGCCAAAACGTGTGATGAGCGAAAACAGCCAAAATACCCTGATCGATTTGCTGCATGTGTGCCCGAACGGCGTGATCCGCATGAGTGATGAAGTCGAAGGTGTGACTGAAACCTCGCTCAACGTTGGCGTTATCAGCACTAACGATGAAGAAGTCACTATCCTGTGCCTTATCCGCTCGCTGATCGATTCTGGCCGTACTCAAGTCGAAGGCATGTTAACTGCGCTGACCAACTTAGCCGGAGCCGATATCGATTTAAGCGGTGCTTACCCAGGCTGGAAGCCAGATAACAGCTCACCTGTAATGGCAATAGTGCGCGAAACCTATCAAGACATTTACCACAAAGAGCCAGTGATCATGGTGATCCATGCGGGTCTCGAGTGCGGCCTATTCAAGAAACCCTATCCAGACATGGACATGGTCTCGATTGGCCCCACCATTCGCTATCCACACGGTCCAGACGAAATGGTAAACATCACCACAGTCGGCCAATATTGGACATTATTATTAGCCGTACTCGAGCGCATTCCAGTCAAGGCTTAATGTTCTAACCTCACCCAAGCTCACTCAATTCAAGGCCACATCAGATCAAGTCAGATGTGGCCTTATTTTTTACCGCGGATTCTATTTGTTTAGAAATGCCATCGATAAAATTTTTATGAAAGAACTGAATAACTTGAATTTTCTACTATAGTTGTTCTGTCTGACCCTAACGTATTTTTGCTTATCGCGCTTTTAGAGATAACCGCTTTCCCCTTCAATACTGTGACCTTAAGGAATAGAGATCATGAAATTTGGTAAAATCTTGTCTGCCGCCGCACTACTGCTCAGCAGTAACCTCAGTTTCGCCGAAGAAGTCCCCAAAGCCGTTATCGACCTAGCCGATTCACTGATGCCATTAGGCAGAGAAGTGGTACTGGTGAATGCCGTTAAAGCGCAAAACGCCCAAGGCAAAAGCTTAGATTCAATCAAAACATTAGATGAGAAATGGATTGCCACCGCAGGTATTGATGACTTTATGTCATCCCTGATGAACAACGAAGCGGCCAAGTTTCTCACGACCTTCGAAGCCAGCAAACCTTACTACCAAGAAATTTTCCTCATGGACAATCAAGGCGCGAACGTCGCCATGATCAGTAAAACTTCAGATTATTGGCAGGGTGATGAGGATAAATGGCAAAAATCATTCGCCAATGGCAAAGGCGATAAACACATAGGTCCGGTCAAATTTGACGAGAGCTCCCAAGCCTATCTAGTACAAATTTCTATTCCAGTGATGGATGGCGATGCTGCAATTGGTGCTATCACGATTGGGATCAACCTAGATCAATTTGGACTCTAATTACCAGAGAACGCCAGTGATGGGCTGCATCCTCTTACCACAGAGGTTACTGCGGCTCTCACCTTTTCAGTGCATCAATCAAGGAGGGCGTGACTATGGAATGGTATAAAGATCTATCCGTTAATCAGAAACTGACTTATCCAAGTCTGCTACTCGCTGGCGTAGTCATCTTCGCCTCTTCAACTGGCATTTTAGGACTCAAAGCCTTAAATCACAGCGCGAATACACTCGCGCTTGAATACTTACCTAGCCAATCTGAACTACTACAAGCCGATAAAGAGCTTTATCAAGCTCAAGTGGCCGAGCGCAGCCTGATGTTTGTTAACGTGGGCACAGACTCTTACAACGACCTTTTAAAGCAGCACACTAATAGTATCTCTCTCGTTAAAGAACATATTGATAAGTTTGCCGATGTGACTACAAGTCCCATCGCTAAAGATAAGCTCAATGAATTGAATCGCAGTTTCGATACTTGGCGAGCGACAACCACAGAAATCAGTAATCAACGCACCCAAAATGGCCGTAACGGTAGAACGACGGCGATTGATCTTAGTTTCGGTCAAGCAGCAACGCAATTCGAGCAATTACACCAGAACATTAATCATTTAATCAATGATTTAAATAGTAATACTACCGCAGCGATAGCCCAAGTAGATGATGATGCCAATCATGGACAACAGATGCAGTTAATTGCCTTAGCCATCAGTCTCTTGATCTGCATACTCTTTATCGTTGCACTGCCTAAACTCATCAGCAAACCGCTGGCGGTTTTACTCGCAAAAATCCACGACATTACCGATGGTGATGGCGATTTGACCGAACGAGTCCACTTAACCTCTAAAGACGAGCTTGGTGATCTCGCCAAGGCATTCAATCATTTTCTCGATAACTTACATGGCATTATCTCGCAATTTAAACAGTCTACATCAGAACTCAACACCGCTGCCGAAGGTCTAGCCAAAACCAGCGCATCAGCAAAACATAACTTAATGGATCAACAAGCTGCAACCCACAGAATCGCCGATGCCAGCGATCATATTGCCGCATCAGTGCAAGAAGTATCAGTCAGTGCCAGTCATGCCGCCGATGCAGCTAAACAAGCCGACGTATTTACCGCCGACGGTCAGGCAAGAGTGAAAAAAACCATCAATGTGATTCGTGAACTTGCGGGAGATGTAGGCACGGCAGAAATGCAGATCAATAAACTCGAACAGGAAGGCCAACATATCGGCCGCGTGCTCGAGGTGATTCAAGCCATTGCCGAACAGACGAATCTATTAGCCCTTAACGCCGCAATTGAAGCGGCGCGAGCAGGCGAACAAGGACGCGGCTTTGCAGTGGTTGCCGATGAAGTGCGATCCCTCGCCTCTAAGACTCACCAATCAACCGAAGAAATTAAATTAATGATCGCCAATGTGCAAAATGGCACTCAAAGCGCTGTGGCAGCGATTAATATCGGTAATGAAAAGGCTATCTCAAGCGTAGAAGCCGCCAGTAATGCCGGTGAAGCCTTAGCGCATATTGCAGAAATGGTCAGCCAAATTAGTGAGATGAACAATCAAATCGCCCTCGCGGCTAAAGCGCAAACCACTATGGCCAACGAGAGTCATCAAAATATTCAACACATTGCCGAACAGTCGGAGGAAAGTCTAAGAACCACTGATGAAATCTACGCAGCAAGCGTACAACTCTCGTCAATGGCGAGTAATCTCACGGCGCTGGTCAGCCGCTTTAAACTGTAATTTGTTGAGAGTGAAAACTTTTATATAAGTTACCTTTTGTAAATCAGTGATGTTTGAAAGGTCCCCTCAAACGAATAAGGGAGCATAAACCTGTCGCAGTGATTATCTGAATTCAGGTGCTCCCTTATATTTAAACAGCAAAGCTAGCACCGATTAGCAGCGCTTAACCACTAAGCCTCTTGCCGCGCGTAAGTTGACTAACATAGGTAACATCAACGCAAGGATCACTATCAGCATCCCTACCAATTGAATTTCCGTCACCGCCTGCCCCATGGCTAACGCCGTTAATGCTGCAAAAACGGGCACGAGATTAAAAAAAATCGATGCCTTAGCGGGGCCAAGCGCCTTAACACCGTTAATCCAAAACAGATAACCGAGCACAGTGGCGAACAAACCTATGTAGAGCACGCTAGAAAAAGCCGTTGCCGACAGTTCCATCAAATCCAGCCAAGGGTGAAACTCACCTCGGCAAAGCCCAACCACGGACATAGACACACTGGCAGCTATCATACTCAGCAAGGTAAATGGCAACACAGGCAACCAATGGCAGACCCGTTGCGAACAAATGGTATAACCACTCCACGCCAACATGCCGGCGGCAATCATCACATCACCTTGGTTAAAACTAAAGTTGAGCAACTGCTGAACACTACCGTTGGTGATCACTAGCAGTACGCCCGCCAATCCGCCCACTAAGCTAAACACTTGTTGTCTGCTGAGCCATTCACGCTGTAATAGCCCATTGACGATTGAAGTCACCAGCGGGCTGAGTGCCATAATCAAGGCACCATTGGCAGCAGAGGTATGCTGCAGGCCATTAAATAACGCCAGATTTAAGCCGCCCACACCAATCACACCCACTAACGCTATGACAATATATTGCGCCAAACTCAATTTGGGCCAAACCTGACGAGTAAAAACGATATATAACGCTAGAGTCACAGCCGCAATGGTAAAACGCCAGAAGACGAGGGACTCTCCTGACATCTCCTCCAGCACTCGCTTAGCAATCGGAAACACACTGCCCCAGCTAAAAACGCAAATCAGTAGACAAACGAATGTCATGTAAGGTGTATGGGATTTCATATCGGCCTCTAGGAGGTAATTGGGATTGAGCTTAGTTTATAAGTTTCATATATTATTAAAACGAACAAAATTGAGAGCTTAAATTCCAAATATGAAACTTAATTATTCCTTAGACGATATGCGCTTATTTTGGGTAGTGGCACAGCAAGGGAGTTTTAAGCTCGCGGCGCAGCACTTAGGCATTCCACCTTCAACCTTAAGCCGTCGAATCAATCTGTTAGAACAATCCTTAGGTCTGCGTTTACCGCACAGAGACGCCCATAGAGTCAACCTTACCGCCACAGGTCAGCGGTATCTCGAACGCTGCGGCCCGCTGTTTATCGAGTTAAACCAGGTATCTGGTGAGTTGCATGCGGATAAACATCAAGCGGTTGGCAAATTGCGGATCTCGGCGCCCATCAATACAACCTATCGCTGGCTGGGTGAATCACTCAACGCCTTCCAACGGCATTATCCCAATATTGATATCGATTTAAGTCTGTCGAACATGAATATCGATGTCAGTGAAAACGCCATCGATATCGCCTTTCGAGTGGGCGAACCTAAAGATCCCGATTGGATTGCAAGGCCACTTACCACGATTAGCTTTGTACTTTGCACCAGCACATCGGCAACGCAGTGGCATGCGCTGCAATCCATTGAAGAGCTGGATCAGCATCCGGTTATCATCGCCAAGCCCACAAAAACGTGGCGTTTACAGCACAATAGCACAGGGCAAAATGTCGAGTTTGAACCAAGGGGGAATATCAAATTAGCCGTCGATGATATGGCGATTGCCTGTCAGGCCGTGGTGGCGGGGCTTGGGATTGGACTCATACCCATCAGCATGGCGAGTGAACAGATACGAAGTGGCAAACTCATTCAAATACTGCCCGAGTGGCAAGGTATTCCGCGTACCGCCTACTTGATGTATCGCGATCGAGACAACCTGCCCTTACGAGTCAGACTGTTAATTGATTTTATGTTGGCGAATCCACCCGAGGCTTATTGAGCCAATGCAGGCATAAGTCTGCGGCTTATCGACTCAATAAACGGCTAGAGTGCTAAATCCAGCTGAGTCTGGCCGTTTAAGCTTGTGGCGACGACAAGAGTAGAATCAGTAAGGCCAACTGAAATCCCCAATAGACGAATGCCGCGGCCTTCTTGCCTTTCCATAGCCTGTGCGAGTAGCTCATAGAACATTACAATCGAGACTTCATCGCTGCGGTGCTCAATTGTAGTCTGCTTGAAATCGTTAAACTTAAGTTTGACCACCTGTTTATGTATTTTGCGTTCCTTAGCACTGCGACTTAAACGCAACGACAGTTCTTGGATCAAACTCGGCATCACCTGCTGGCACTGCTCTAAGCTATAAATATCCTTTGCTAACGTGGTTTCAACACCCACTGATTTGCGCTCTCTGTCGGCAGAAATACCCCGTTCATCTATGCCTTGGGAACGCTCAATCAACACGCAACCAAACTTACCGAATCGCGCTAAGAGCTCAGGTTTAGAATAAGCTTGCACATCACCACAGGTATTGAGCCCGAGCGAAGAGAGCTTTTCGGCGGTGACTTTACCAACACCGGGAATTTTACGCAGCGATAAGGTCTTAACAAACTCAGAAAGCGTCTCTGGCGTAATGACATATTGGCCGTTTGGCTTGTTCAGATCCGAGGCGACCTTAGCTAAAAATTTTACTGGCGCGATACCCGCCGATGCGGTTAAACCCGTTTCGGCTAAGATATCGCGACGAATTGCTTGGGCAATCAAGGTCGCAGAGCCCTTATATTGTTGGCACTCACTCACATCCAAATAAGCTTCATCTAAGGAAAGCGGCTCAATTAATTGGGTATAGCGGGAAAATATTTCACGAATTTGTAGCGACACTTCTTTGTAAACCTGCATCCGGCCTGGTACTAAAATCAGCTCAGGGCACAACTTAAAGGCATAAGCCGTTGCCATTGCTGAACGTACACCGAATTTACGTGCCTCGTAACTGCAAGTACTGATAACACCGCGACGGTCGCTACTGCCGCCTACGGCTAAAGGCTTGCCACGGTACTCAGGAAAGTCGCGCATTTCCACTGCAGCAAAATAGCAGTCCATATCGATATGAATAATTTTTCGCACGTTGAATTCCTCCAACGCCAAAATACTGTATATAAAAACAGTAATCAAGTATCCCTGATAGATTTGGGCCAATAAGATGTGGCCTAGCGCTGGAAAGAGAACAAGACAAGCGTGAGGAACAACAGACATGCTTAATAACTGAATTTCCTAGGCCATTACACTCAGTGGCCTAGGTATTTACTCAACCTAACAATCTAAGGCTCACATCTTAGTTTGCAGGTAGTTTTGCAATCCAACACGGTCAATAAGCCCAAGTTGTTTTTCGAGCCAATACATATGGTCAGACTCTGTATCGTCGAGTAATACTTCGAGAATTTCGCGGGTCTGGTAATCTTGCTTCTGCTCACACAGTGCAATCACTTTGCGCAAATCGTCCGCGACCTTGTATTCATAGGCAAGATCATTACGTAGCATCTCTTCTACATCTTTACCTATGTTCAATGCCTCACGGGCGGCAACATTGGGTGTACCTTCGAGGAATAAAATGCGCTGCACTAATTTGGCTGCATGGGCTTTCTCATCATCTGACTCATGGGCGATACGCTCATAGAGTTCATTCAGGCCCCAATCTTCGTACATATGGGCATGGACAAAATACTGATCCATTGCCGAGAGTTCTCCCGTTAGGAGTCGATTTAACGCATCGATAACGTCTTTATCGCCTTTCATATCTTGCTCCTATTGGTCGCTAATTTGCGATTGTAGATAATTTTGAATACCGGTTAGCGTAATGAGCTCTTGCTGCGACTCGAGCCAATCTAAGTGCTCTTCTTCGTCTTCGAGAATATCTTCCAGCAGATCGCGGCTCACATAGTCCTGTTCGGCTTCACACAAGCTGATCGCATCACGCAGCAATGTAAGCTGCTCTTGCACCATGGCCAGATCGCAGTCGAGCATCTCTTGGCTATGTTCACCAATGCGAAGTTTTTCGAGTTGTTGCAGATTAGGCAGACCTTCCAAAAACAGCACTCGCTCGATGAGCTTATCGGCGTGCTTCATATCTTGGATGGATTTTTTGTATTCGACGTGGTTTAACTTCTCTAAGCCCCAATGTTTAAACATGCGGGCATGGAGGAAATATTGATTGATGGCGGTCAACTCACAGGTAAGCACCCGATTCAGTTGCCCAACCACTTTAGGATGACCTTTCATAAGTTACTATCCTTGGTAAGCGTGAAAAGATTGATCTAAATCAAGCTTCTAGCCTAGTACAATTTATCGACCAACTCAAATTATCTTTATATTTCACCCACTTAATGATGAAAAGCATTCTCATTCCTGCTTAGATTAACTTGCTATCCCACTCTAATCCCAAGGATAAATCTCAAATGATTAACTCGTGTAAGAAAATACGAGGCAAAAAAATAGCCCCCTAAATCGGAGGCTATGATCGAATCAAGACTATTTAGATAATGCGGTCTTTCGTTAACTTCTCACGACGCGCTTCTTCAGCGGCCATACGACGTTTACGTTTGTCACAAGGGTCATCACAATCACACGCTTTTTCAATTCCTAGAACACCTAAACCGCCACAACTTCCTTCAACGGCTTTGCGCTTGATGAGATAACCAATCGACATGAGCAAAAAGAAGACTAACAAGATCACAAATGCCGCGATAAAAGAGGTCATGGTTTACTCCAAAAACTAAATAAGGAAAGGCTTGAAGGCGTCGCTGTAATAAACCTTAAATCCGTCGCCTTGCTTTTCGATTAGCATTATCGCCAAGTGTTCCTTCTTGGCAAGCTCCAATGATGCTTCTGTGCCCAAAACCATCATGGCCGTCGCAAAACCGTCGGCCGTCATACAATTTTGATGCAATACAGTCACGGATGCTAACTTATGATTTATCGGCAAACCAGTACGCGGATCGATTATATGCGTAAAACGTTGGCCATCTTCTTCATAATAATTACGATAGTCACCAGAGGTCGCCATCGCCATAGTACCAGGTGCGATAACCTGTTGTACGGCTTCAGAGCCATCATTGGTCGGTTGCTCTATAGCAACACGCCAAGAGCTTCCATCACCTTTGGCACCTTTGATACTCAGTTCGCCACCGATTTCAACTAAATACCCTGTCGCGTGGTATTTATCAAGAATGGAAGCGATCTTATCAACCCCAAATCCCTTCGCGATTGATGATAAATCTACATATAAATGGGTGTTGTGCTTACTTAGACGGTTGCCTTCAATGGAAAGTTCACTAATCCCTGTTTTGGCTTTAGCCGCATCAATATCAGCCTGTGTCGGAACTTTCGTCGGACGCTTATCAGGTCCAAACCCCCACAGATTAACTAAAGGACCTAAGGTAATATCAAGTGCCTTATCCGTCACTTGATATAAACGTATTCCCTCTTGCACCACTTTTATGGTATCCGGTGAGACTTCAACGCTTTGCTCCAATGGCAATTGGTTGAAACGGGATAATTCTGAATTAGGCCGATACGTCGACATCTGGTCATTGACTAGCTCAAGGGCTAAATCAATCTCCGCTTGAAGTAACTGTGCCGTCGGCATCTGCTCATTCGGGACGACTTTAATGTGATAAGTCGTGCCCATAGTGCTGCCGGCCAACGAAATGACTTCGTTTTGCTTTGAACAGGCTGAAACAAAAAAGGCCAGTCCCACGAGGACTAGCCAGTTAAATGAATACTTTAACGCTGAGGTATTGATCTTTAAGGTCTGAAACATAGTGACCTACTACTCTTATTTGGGCCCTTAAATGCAAAAGTTGCAGATGAAAGGTTAACCTCAACATCTGCAACTTTTCTATCTAGGACTAATGAACATTAGCCGCCGAAGTCATCCAACAGGATGTTTTCGTCTTCGACACCAAGATTTTTCAACATACCAATTACGGCAGCGTTCATCATTGGAGGTCCACACATGTAGAACTCACAATCTTCTGGAGCATCATGGTTTTTCAGATAGTTTTCATACAATACGTTATGAATAAAACCTGTGTAACCATCCCAGTTGTCCTCTGGTTGAGGATCTGAAAGTGCCACATGCCATACGAAGTTATCATTCTCAGCCGCTAGGCCGTCGAAATCTTCTACGTAGAACATTTCACGCTTAGAACGTGCACCGTACCAGAAGCTCATCTTACGTTTAGACTGAAGACGCTTCAGTTGGTCGAAGATATGTGAACGCATTGGCGCCATACCCGCACCACCGCCGATAAACACCATTTCTGCATCGGTATCTTTCGCGAAGAATTCACCGAATGGGCCAGAAATTGTCACTTTATCACCCGCTTTTAAGCTCCAAATGTAAGATGACATCTTACCGCAAGGCAGAGTCAAGTTACGTGGTGGAGGCGTAGCAATACGCACGTTCAGCATAATAATGCCGAACTCTTCTGGGTAGTTAGCCATTGAGTATGCACGGATAGTTTCTTCATCAACCTTAGATTCAAGATTGAAGAAACCGAAGTGTTCCCAGTCGCCACGGTATTGTGCAGGTACATCAAAATCTGCATATTTAATATGATGAGCTGGTGCTTCGATTTGAATATACCCGCCAGCACGGAATGGTACAGACTCGCCATCAGGAATTTGTAGCTTCAGTTCTTTAATGAAAGTGGCTTTGTTATCGTTAGAGATAACTTCACATTCCCATTTCTTGATACCGAAGATTTCTTCGTCAAGCTCGATTTCCATATCGTTCTTAACGTTAACCTGACAAGAAAGACGACAACCTTTACGGGCATCACCTTTGCTGATGTGGTCAAGTTCCGTTGGCAGAATATCGCCGCCGCCAGACTTAATCACCACGCGACATTGGCCACATGAGCCACCGCCACCACACGCACTCGATACGAAGATACCACTGTTAGCCAAAACGCCTAACAACTTACCGCCCGCACCGGTTGTAATCGCTTTTTCAGGATCGTCATTAATGCCGATCGTGATGTCACCACTAGCCACTAACTTAGACTTAGCGAATAAAATCACTAATACCAAGATGAGGACGATAGCAGTAAACATACTCACACCGAGGTAAACCTCGAGCGGAGTAGATTTAAAAATACCAAGAATATCCATTAACTTATCCTTAGAAGGTCCAATTCAAGAAGCCGTTATGTGTCTCTTACAGAGACACACCTGAAAACGACATGAAACCTAAGGCCATCAAACCAGCGGTGATAAAGGTAATCCCTAAACCACGTAGGCCGTTAGGCACGTCGGCATACTTCAGCTTCTCACGGATACCGGCCATCAATACGATAGCTAATGCCCAACCCACTCCTGAGCCGAAACCAAACACCACACTCTCACCCAGCTTGTAGTCACGCTCAACCATGAATGATACCGCACCGAAAATCGCGCAGTTCACTGTGATCAAAGGTAAGAAAATACCTAATGCGTTGTACAAAGGTGGAAAGTACTTGTCCAGTGCCATTTCCAGAATTTGAACCAAAGCCGCAATCACACCGATAAAGGTAATGAATTTCAAGAAGCTTAAGTCAGCTTCAGGTGCGCCAGCCCAAGCAAGTGCACCAGGAGCTAGCAGCCCTTGATAGATAACTTGGTTTGCTGGGACAGAGATAGTTAACACTACAACTACCGCAATCCCTAGGCCCATGGCTGTAGTGACTTTCTTAGACACAGCCAAGAAAGTACACATACCTAGGAAGAAGGCCAGTGCCATGTTTTCAATGAAAACAGAGCGAATTAACAGGCTAATATAATGTTCCATCGCACTTACCCTTTTGCTTCAACTTGCTCTGGCTTATAGGTACGAATAATCCAAATCAAAACACCGATCAGGAAGAACGCACTCGGAGGCAGTAGTAGCAGACCGTTTGGTTGGTACCAGCCGCCATCAGAGATCTTGTGCAGGATTTCAACACCGAACAGAGAACCGTTACCAAACAGTTCACGTACGAAGCCAACAGCTAACAGAATCGCACCGTAACCTAAACCGTTACCTATACCATCCATAAAGCTCATCATTGGCGGTGTTTTCATCGCGTAGGCTTCGGCACGACCCATTACGATACAGTTCGTAATAATCAGACCGACGAATACCGACAGCTGCTTAGAGATCTGATAAGCATAAGCCTGCAGCAATTGGTCAACCACGATTACCAAAGAGGCAATAATGGTCATCTGTACGATAATACGCACACTGCTGGGAATATGATTACGGATCATTGAGATAAACAGGTTCGAGAACGCAGTTACCGCAGTTAACGCCAACGCCATTACCAGTGCAGTTTCGAGCTTGCTCGTTACCGCTAATGCACTACATACACCAAGTACTTGTAAAGCAATCGGGTTGTTGTTGACTATAGGTCCGGTCAGAACCTGTTTCAGTTCTTTAGCGTCAGACATTAGTTGAGACCTCCATTGCGTGCTTTTTCAATGAAACTCGCAAAACCTTCTTTACCCAACCAGAATGTCAGTGAATGTTGTACACCGTTACTCGTTAAGGTTGCGCCAGATAATGCATCTACACCGTACTCAGTGCTAGCAACAGTTGGGTTTTTCGTTACGCTGATAGCGAGTTTACCTTGCTCATCAAATAACTTTTTGCCATGCCATTTCGCTTTCCACTGAGCATTTTGCACTTCGCCACCTAAGCCCGGCGTTTCGCCGTGCTCGTAGTAGACTAAGCTTTGCACTGTGTTTAGGTCAGCATCCATAGCAAGGAAGGCATACATAGTAGACCATAGGCCATAACCATGGATTGGCAGAATGACACTGGTTAATTTACCTTGGCCATCACGAACAAGATAAACCACAGCCTTATCAGCAACACGTTTCACTGAAGCGATGTCATTCTCAGGTACAAATGAGGTTTTCACATCACGAGACGCTTTACGTTGATCATAAGTGTCAGCATCAACACCCTCAACCCAAGCACCCGTTTTCAAATCGACCAGTTTAGCTTCGATGTGTTTGCCGTATGTATCCAGAATTTGCGCTTTGGTCACTTTGCCAGCTTTAGTATCGATAAGACCAGCGGCTTCCAGAATGTACTTTTGCTTATCAAGCAGTTTATTTTCTGCTTGAGTCGGTCTCAGTAACACTGCTGCAGTAGACACAAATATCGCACAAATTAGACACAGGCCAACGACGATAAATAAGGTTCTGCCGAACGAATCTTTATTACTAGCCACGGGCAATCCTCCGCTTGATATTTGCCTGAACCACGAAGTGGTCGAACAATGGCGCGAACAAGTTAGCAAACAAAATTGCCAACATCATGCCTTCAGGGAATGCAGGGTTAATCACGCGGATAAACACAGCCATTGCACCGATCAAGATACCGTATGCCCATTTAGCTTGGTTAGTAAATGACGCTGACACTGGGTCTGTCGCCATGAACATCATGCCAAACGCAAAACCACCTAACACTAAGTGCCAGTACCAAGGCATTGCAAACATTGGATTAGTGTCGCTACCGACAACGTTAAGCAGCGTAGAAATGGCAATCATGCCCACCATTACACCACCAACGATGCGCCATGAAGCGATACGCGTGTAGATGATGACCAAACCACCTAACAGAATCGCTAATGTAGACACTTCACCCACTGAACCAGGAATGAAACCGAAGAACGCATCCCACCAGTTTTGGTTAATTGCGTAATCTAAAGTGCCAGACGCCGCTTGGCTCAGTGCTGTTGCACCTGAGTAACCGTCAGCCACAACCCATGAGGTATCACCTGACATGTTCAACGGATAAGCGAAGAACAAGAAGGCACGACCCGCTAGTGCTGGGTTTAAGAAGTTACGCCCTGTACCACCGAACACTTCTTTCGCCACGACCACACCAAAGGTGATACCCAGCGCCACCATCCATAATGGGATAGTTGCTGGTAGCGTTAAAGCGAACAGGATAGAGGTAACGAAGAAACCTTCGTTGACTTCATGACCACGGATAGAGGCAAACAGCACTTCCCAGATACCACCGACGGCGAAGGTCACCGCGTAGATAGGTAGGAAGAAACAGGCGCCATACCACATCAGCGCAGGCCAGCCAGAATTTGCCGTCAGTTCGGTACCGAACATGCTGAACAAGCTCACTTGCCATACGTCAGGGGTAGCAAAACCAGCCACTAAAGCTAATTGAGCTTGTAAACCTACGTTGTACATACCCACGAACATCGCGGGGAAAGCACAAGCCCAAACCGTAATCATCATACGTTTTAGGTCGAGGTTATCGCGAACATGGGTTTTGCCCTTGTTCACTTTACCTGGGGTATAAAAAATCGTGTATGCCGCTTCGAATAGGGCATAAAACTTTTCGTATTTACCGCCTTTTTCAAAGTCGGGTTCAATACGTTCGAAAAAATCTTTCAAGCTCATTAGCCTTCCCTCTCGATCGTATCTAGACAGTCACGCAGATATGAACCGTAGTCATACTTGCCTGGACATACGAACGTACACAGTGCGAGATCTTCTTCATCTAACTCTAACGCGCCTAACGTAGCAGCACCGTCAAAGTCACCTGAAATCAAGTCACGCAACAACATAGTAGGAAGAATGTCCAATGGCATTACACGCTCATAGTTACCAATTGGCACCATAGCGCGGTCTGAACCACCTGTACTGGTCGTCATGCTGAACAGACGAGAAGGAGCAAGATGTCCTAAGAATGCACGAGTAATAGAATATTTGTCTGAGCCTGGTAATACCCAGCCTAAAAATTCTTTCTCTGTACCTTCTTCTAACAGACTTACTTGAACATGGTAACGACCTAAATACCCTTGTGGGCCAACGGCTGTACGACCATTCAGAACAGAGCCTGAAATCAGACGAACATTGCCATCTAAGGCTTCACCTGCGGTTAATTCAGTCATGCTCGCGCCCACAACAGTGCGTACGAGTCTTGGCTTAGCCGCTTTAGGGCCTGCGATCGCAATAACACGTTCGGTATTGAGTTCACCCGTCGTAAATAGCTGACCAATTGCTATTACATCTTGGTAACCAATATGCCAAACGGTACGTTTTGCAGAGGCAGACAATAAGAAGTGAATGTGAGTACCGACTAATCCTGCAGGGTGCACACCAGCAAATTCTTCAACTTGGGCGTTTGCGGCAGGAATATCAGCGCCAGGCGCTTTACAAAGGTAAACTTTACCGTCAGTAAGTCTTGCTAAGACCTTAAGACCATTAGCAAAATCTTCTTTATGCTCACGGATCACCACAACGGGATCAGCGGCAAGAGGTTGAGTATCTATTGCGGTTACAAAAATACCAGCAGCAGAAGAGTCTACAGCAGGAACTTTGCTAAAAGGACGAGTACGCAAAGCAGTCCATAAACCTGATTCAATCAGATTGTCACGGACTAACTGCGAGTCGAGCGTATCAAGTGCAGTGGCATCATATTTAGCAAAGGCAACGCTGTCGTTTCCTTCCACTTCAATGACAACAGACTGCAGAACACGCTGGGCGCCCCGGTTAATGTCTAATATAGTACCACTGGCTAAAGCCGTATATTTAACGCCTAAATTCTTCTTATCTTCAAAAAGAACTTGGCCTTTTTGTACTTTATCGCCCACTTTGATCTTCATCGTTGGACGTAAGCCAATATACTCTTCACCCAAAGTAGCTACATGTTTAATGGCTGGGCCATTATGGATAACTTGCTCTGGTCCGCCTGCTATAGGCAGTTCCAATCCTTTCTTAATTGTAATCATATCCACAAGCACTACGTTTGAAGGAAAGACAATGCGCCGCGTTCCTGCTAAATACTTAGGTTTTAAACAAAACCTACTGCATTGAGCTAGCGCAGATTTATCACAGAAATGCGATCGCAATCACGCTGGTCGCGCGCATTTTACCCCAATTGACTTGGCATCGCCACGAAAATTATAGGTGATTTCAAACCTAAAATACGGATTGAAAAGAATCATGCGCTACGGCGTTCACCTTCCGACCTAGTGACTGATCAGAAAGAGAGAATATTACGGCCACTGGGTACTATAGCATTAATAATTAAAGATTTAATTTAGCAAAAAGTCGAAACGTCCACTAAACGCAGCCGAAATCGATCTTATTTGTTTCAATTGATTTAAATTCAAACAAAATAAAACTCAATTTAAAAGCGCCATTGATAACCTAAATAGCTAATACGTCCATTTTCCGATCGAATTCCGCTATTTGATGCTGTCGTAACTAATGACTCATCTAAGAGATTTTCTACCCTAAAATAAATCTCATGGTGACGGTTAAAATGATAATTCGCCGCTAAATCTACCCGCCATTGTACTGCGATAGGCTGTAATTCAGCGCCAAATTGGCCCATTTCCCGCTCGGATTGATAAAAGACATTTGCATTCAATTCATATTCGGCATATTTCATTCCAGCACTAAAATGCAATTGCTGCTCAGGTAACCAAGCCACTCTATCACCAGCCACAACGCAACCTTGGATTTCGTTACAGCTATTGGTTTGATATTCCGAATTCGAATATTGATAATTTAAGACTAATGGTAACTGTACACTACCGATATCCCACTGGTAGCCAAGATTCAGCTCAACTCCTTTGGTCAGTACATCCACAACATTACCTTGAACCCACAAACGACTGTCGGCGCATTGCGTATACGCATCACAATTCACATGAAGATTTTCAAAATCTTGGACGTAGGTTTTGATATCAGCACTAAAATGCTCGCTGGCATATTGGGCGCTGACTTGATATTGCAGCGACACTTGCGCCTCTTGCTCAAGATTCCCCGCACTCGCGGCGGTCCATGAGCGGCGAATATCCGTACTAAAGCGCCAATCTCCAGCATCATATAAAACACCGAGTTGTGGCATCCAATCGCTGTCGGAGAAATCAGCCGCATCCAGTCCTACATAAGCTAAATCGACCTTGCGATTGACGCTCACTTGTTCATAGGCAAGCGCGAGCTTTATCTGTAATTCGTCCCAATTAAACAAAGAATCGATTGCCGAAGTAAATGCTGTTGCATCGTCGGTATAGGCTAATAATGCATTTTGTGCATCACTCACTAAACTCAAGTCCTGCTGCCATAGACTCAGTTGATCGCCAAGGCGCATCTCGGCTTTATCCGTATGATAACGGGCGCTATAGATAATTTGATGGGCACCATACTGATTCACTGATTCAGTTTGTGCCCCAAAGGAGCTGAAATCATTGTCTTGCTGTAAAGAAGCCAGTTCGACGCCATCGACTGTCGGCTGACGTTCAAATGCGGCCAACGCAGCAAGACTCTGGGCATCGAGCATTTGCCCATCAAATTGATTGAGTTGGTTTAATTGCTGCGAATAAGACTGGTAGTAAAAGTCTGTGGTGACCTTATGCCCACCATTGAGCGTAACTTGGTGAGACAGTTGGTACTTATGATGTCGCCCCTGATGTTTATCCGCCGCAGTGGCCGAATACAAACTCATAGGATCTTGTTGCCAATCGGCCTGTGTTAATCCAAGTTGAGAGCGATAGCTATCATCATCGAGAAACTGGTAAGTAAACTCAGTCACCTGTGGACTTCTGGCACCGAGTAAACTCGCAGCATTGATTTTAAATAAGATGTCTGTCGTTTGATGGTCTGTGTCTTGACCATTGAGCAAGTGATCGGCGCCGCTATTATCTGCATAATTAACCGCGAGTATCATGCCATACTCTTTTTGCTTAACTCCCCAATTCATATCGACACTGTAGTCTGAATCGGTATTGCCCTCGAGAGTCGCCTTACTATTCTCGGTCTGCTCAGCAACAGGTAAGGTTTGATAACTCACCACCCCAAACGCACCTTGCCCACCGACAGCCATATTTGCCATCGGGGTGGCAGTAACACTCTGCTGCTGCAGCAGATTAGGTAAGAGTTGTAATTGCGGTGCAGAATACGGCGCAGGGGAGAAATACACTCTATCTTGTAATACCGCAATACCTTGAGTCGCACTGCGCATGCTGATGCTCGCGGGATTTCCACTCAGATCCGCAGGCAAAACCGTCAAAGCCGTCAATTGACCTAATGCTAAACGATTAGACGTTGAATGAAATGTGTCATTGAGCTTGTTCAATTCAAGCATTTGACTGTGAAGATCATCGGCGAACGTTGTGCTAGAACAGGCAAGAAATACAGAAATTGCACAAAGTGATACAGTGAAGTAACGACTAGGCATACCAAGCTCCCAAAAACTTTGTTAGCGTACGGTGTTTTTGTTATTAACTTGTAAAATAGCTGAATTTGAATGAAAAAAAAAGCGACTCTCGTCGCTTTCTCTTATTAACTTCAGGAAACTGAATTTACTAACGAAGCACTCTCATACTATAAGAGTGCGAACAATTACAGGTTACCTAGAATTTCATCGCTTAATTTTAGATCGTCATTACGATTAACACTTACGCCTGCAGCAATAATATTACGGGCGATATCTTGTGCTTGCTCTAATGAATGCATCTCATACGTACCACATTGGTATTCGTTCAGCTCAGGGATTTCAGACTGCTCAACCACTTTAAGCACATCTTCCATCGCGGCTAACCACGCATCGGCCACTTGGCGCTCTGTGGGTTCACCAATCAAACTCATATAAAAACCGGTACGACATCCCATTGGCGAAATATCAATGATCTCAACATCGCTGCCATTTAAATGGTCACGCATAAAACCCGCGAATAAATGCTCTAGAGTATGAATACCACGCTCACTGAGGATCTCTTTATTCGGTGCGCAAAAACGTAAATCAAATACAGTAATGGCATCGCCCTTTGGCGTGCTCATATGCTTAGCGATACGAACCGCAGGGGCATTCATCCGAGTATGGTCGACGGTAAAGCTATCAAGTAATGGCATAGGGATCTCCAAATTCTCAGGGCGACATCAACGCCACTGTAACTGTCTATTTATGGCTTGCAAGCATAACACCAAATGAATTACGCCGATAACAAGATAATCTAAGATGAAATCATCTCATATAAATCAGATGCTAATGTGACAGTTTGCAGTAAAAAACATCATTTAGTGTTGACGCTGCTGACTGTAAGCATCCTCAGATATTTTATGGTACTGGCGCACGCCTTGCTCATACGCGTGATAGGCATCGTACACCTTTCGCATTAAGGGATCTTGATTCGCTTGATCTTCAATCACTTGTTTAGAGATTTTCTCAAGCTCCAACAAGACGTTCGGTGGAAACGCTTTAAGCTCCACACCTTCGTCCTTCACTAACGTTTCAAGGGCGGTCACGTTACGGGTCGTGTATTCATCGAGCATATCTTGGTTAATGGCTCTAGCAGCAACTCTGACTATGGCCTGTAAATCCTCAGGTAAACTCTCAAAGGCAGCGGTATTAATCAAGAATTCCATATTTGAACCTGGCTCATGCCAACCAGGGTAATAGTAGTACTTAGCCACTTTATGTAAACCGAAGGCAAGATCATTCACTGGCCCTACCCATTCTGCGGCATCAATCGCTCCCGTTTGCAGTGCACCATAAAGTTCACGCCCCGCCATATTTACAGGTACAGCACCAACGCGTTTCAACACTTCACCACCTAAGCCCGGCATGCGGACCTTCAATCCCTTAAAATCAGCAATAGTATTGATGGGTTTATTAAACCAGCCACCCATTTGCATCCCAGTATTGCCTCCCGCGAGGGGAATAATACCAAAGGGTTGATACACTTCAGTCCACAGCTCCATACCACCGCCATAGTGAAGCCAGCCATTTATTTCCTGCGCGGTCATACCAAAGGGGATCGATGAAAAAAACTGCGCTGCGGGCGCTTTTCCTCTCCAGTAGAAAGAAGCGGAGTGGGCCATTTGAATTTTACCCTGACTCACACCATCAAATACGGCAAAAGCGGGCATCAACTCACCCGCACCATAAACGCTAATCTTTAACCGACCGTTAGACATTTCATCGACTAAATGCGCAAAACGCTCAGGAGCCATGCCTAAACCGGGGAAGTTTTTCGGCCAAGAGGTTGCAAGACGCCATTCAATAGCAGGTAAAGCGTGGGGAACATCAGTTGCAGCATGGGAAGCGGCTACGCTTTGCGCATCACTGGAGACGGGGTTACAACCGCTCAGTCCCATCAGCAGCACTGAGATAAACAAACTCCCTAACTTACGCATTTTTAATACTCTCCCTGATGTCAAACGAGCACATGGATCCAACTAACATGGAAATGCACTCAGGATGGGTATCGACAATCACATCGCCCAACCTCTTAAAATAAAACATATTGTTAACACAGAAACTAAGGTAGGGAAACTAGAAACTAAGGTCGGCAAACTCAAAAATAGTCTTAAGTTGGCCTAAAACAAAAAGCCACTCTATGAAGAGTGGCCTTGAAATCTAAGCTAAACAATATTGCTGAACGATTAATTAACCGCGACAATTTGGCGTATTAGGTACTTGTGCATTCGCATCCCACTCATTTTGAGTGAAAGTATGAATAGACAAAGCATGCACGCCATTGGCTAACTCATGGGCTAAGTGAGTGTTGACCAATCGATGACGGGCTAATAAACGTAAGCCATCAAACTGCTCGCTCACCAGCACAACTTTAAAGTGGGTTTCTGAATTCGGTGGTACATGGTGACGATTACTTTCGTTAATCACTTCTAAATGGGTCGGCGAAAAGCATTCGGTTAATTTCTGCGAAATAGTGTTAGCCACAGTGCCCTGCACATGAGTATTGGACATATTCGAGTCTCAGAATGGGAAAATCCAGTTGCCGCAGAGTACTGCTTCAAATTGAAAAGATCAAATTCACGCTTTCAATTTGTTGATGCCCTACCACTTTATATCCAGCCATATTTCGCAGTGCTTCACCATAGGCAGTTAGCGGGAGGCAATTAACCATGGAAATTAACGATGAGTTGTCTAAAGGTATAGTTCCAACGCGGCTCTTTTACTTTCAACCGTTTAGGGAGGCTATGCAGCCAATCACTTTGCATGGGCCAATGCATGATCAGTAGATCGCCACTGTTCAAACTTATGCTGTACTTGGTTTGGCTGTGCTTATGCTTAAGCACAAAATCCCGCGTGGCGCCTAAGGTAATAGAAGCAATATGACTCCCCTGAGCAATTTCAGGTTCATCATCACTGTGGGCGCCCATACAATCTTTACCATCGGCGTAGCGATTCACTAATACCCCATTGCTCTCCAAACCATAATCCCGCGCTAACTTATCCCTCAACTTGTGAGCATATTTAGGCCAAGGTAAGGCGCGGATAAACAGTCCTGAATATAAATAGTCGCAGCCCAAATCGCCAAACCACACTTGCTGGCGAGGAATCGCGTGAAACTGACCAAAGACTTGGATTTCAGGGCGATTTAAGGGATAGGTCAGCGCTTCTTTCATTAGCGCCGCTTGCTGCTCAGCATTAAGATAACCCCGCACTAAGGTGATGGGCGGTTTAATTTGAGCCTCACCCTCTGTATCAAACCCTAACTTACCTTGCTGCATTGACGTCCTCCATGCGAGCCGTCGCACTGCGCCATGAAATCTGCGATAATCTGCGCCTTAAATTTATTGGCGCAGTGTGGCACATGACAACACAATTTTCAGTAGCGGGTGTTGAACTCGAACTCTTACGGTATCCAGCTCAGCAGGAATCTAATCTTCAAGCTTGGGATGCCGCCGATGAACACTTACTCAAAAGCATTATTGAGTCAGAGCAAGCCGCCGTGCCAACCGCCATTATCAACGACAGTTTCGGCGCCTTAAGCTGCGGTTTATCTAAATTGAATCCATGTTGGCCACTGCGTGTTGAAACCGATGCCAGAACCAGCTTTTTAGGCACAGAACAAAACCATGGCCGCAATCAGTTGCCTATGGATAATCTGCAATGGTTTACCAGCCGCGATACCTTGCCAGAAAACTTAGCCTTAGTATTGATGAAGTTGCCTAAGAACTTAAGCTACTTTGCCCACCAGCTAACGCGCTTGTCGCAAGTGTTACCCGCAGGCACTCGTGTATTAGTGGCCGCCAAATCCAAATCGATTAATGGCGCCTTACTCGACATCTTTGCTAAGCATTTAGGCCTCGCAAGCGCCAGTTTAGCGTGGAAAAATACGCGAGTGATCACCTGTGTCAGTGATGGCAAACCAAGACCATTAGCCAAAAAAGTGACTTGGGCCATACCCGAATATCAACTTGAGATCAGCAATTTAAGTAATGTGTTTGCCGCCAACAAACTCGATATTGGCGCACGTATCATGCTAGAGAATCTGCCCAAAGGGGATTTTAAGTCGATTGTCGATCTCGGCTGTGGCAATGGCGTGCTGGGGTTACGCACAGCCCAGTTATTCCCAGAGGCTGACATTCACTTTATCGACGATTCTGAAATGGCAGTCGCATCAGCCAAGGCAAACTGGGCACGCAACCAATTGCCCGCAGACAAAGGCCACTTCTATTGGGACGATTGCATGACGCATCTGCCCGATGATGTTCAACCGGATCTGGTGCTGTGTAATCCGCCGTTTCATCAAGGTGAAGCCATAACCGATCATATCGCTTGGCAGATGTTTTTAGATGCTCGCCGCCGCTTAAAAGAGGGGGGGCTCTTACATATCGTCGGCAACCGTCATCTGGCTTACCATGTAAAATTACAGCGCTTATTTAAGAACTGCACCACTATTGCCTCCAACGGTAAATTTGTGATCCTACAGGCACAGAAAAAATAACCTCATCGAAATTGACACGTTAAATGAGAGCCAGCAATGTCTGGCTCTTTTTATGCAGAGCAATGACATGTTGGAAAAATAGCAGTCGGAGATTTCCTAAAAATCAACAACAACTAGCCGAAAAATACACATACAAGTACACTTCTTGCCGACAAAGGTTTATGAGTTAAGCACTTAAACACTTAAACACTTAGGAATGAGATATGCCGTTAAAGGATGACGTTGCCCAACTAAAAGCTGAGCTGGCACAGTTACAATCGCTGCATTTATCGCAGCAATCTTCGCTCGGTCGTCAATTAGCAGAATTCTCCACTAAGCTCGAGACCTTAAGTCAGCAAATTGCGACTGAAGACGCCACTGAAACCACTCTGAATATGGCAGCGAGTGCTTCATCGATTGCATCTGTGCTCACCGCCGCCGATAACGCGCCTACATTAACCTATGCGGCACAAACACCAACCCTTGAGCCAGCTTCCGTAGAACCAGCCCCAGCAGAACCCAACCCATGGCTGCAAGGCCCTATACCAGGAGAACCTTGGCAAGAAGACCCTTGGCAAAGAAAAACGAAAAATACCTCGACAGAACAAACCGCTAAAACCGAACACCTTTCTCAAGCGCAAAATCAACAGCTGAGTGATGAAGTCAAATTGCAGGCAAGCGTGCAAGCGGCGAGTCAATTTGATGAGTTGTTATCCCAAGGACTCGCGGCCGTCATGGCACCCTTTGCGGCAGTCAACGAGCAAGTCAAATCTTTCTACCATCATTATCAGGCCAAGGGATTAGGACCTGTCTTTTTAATGACTGTCGCAGGCATTATCACCCTGACCTTAGGCTTTGGTTATTTACTGCAATATTCAATCAACCATTGGTTTTCTGAACTTGGCAAAGCACTACTCGGGTTTGCCAGCGCGAACGCTATCATAGTGGGCGGGATTTTTATTCGCCAAAAACGCGCGGGCATGGCGGATTTTGGCTCAGGTATTATCGGACTCGGACTCATACTTAATTATCTCTGCGCGTACTTTATTGGGCCGTATTTTGAGTTAATTCCCAATAGCGCGAGTTTTATCTTACTGTTATTGATCACTTTGGCGGGTTATGGCCTGTCGATGCGCTTAGATGCCAAAGTGATCGCCGTGATCGCCTTAGTCGGTGGCTCGACCGCACCTATGATGCTGTTATCCCAAAGCTATGCGCCGCTATTGTATCTGCCTTATTTACTGCTTATTGGTACCGGCGCCCTTGCCCAGAGTCGCAAACTTAAGTGGCCGCTGCTACTGGAAATCACCGCCCTGTTGCACATAGGCTGCATCGAAGCTTTTAGCCATTTCATTGAATTGCCACTCAGCGACGTTGGCGGCGTCAGTCTGCTCGCGCTTATCAGTATTAATGCGTTCTTTTATCTCTACGGCATCACAGGCCTACTATTTACCAAGCAGTTTACCCATCAGGATGAAAAACATAATGCACTAAGCCATCGCATACTCGCCCTACCGATAGCATTGCTCGCCTTTGTGTTATTAGAGTTGACGCAATTTACTGAGTTCGCAGGGGAAATCTTTGCGGCCAACGCACTGATTTGCGCAGCCCTCTATTGGAAGCGCACAGGCAACCTAGAAAAAGCCCGCAACGGCTTATTGTTAGTCTTTGCAGGGAGTTTTGCGGGATTTGCCGCACTGTATTTACTCAGCCACGATTTCCTTGGATTAGTATTACTGCTCGAAGCCTTATTACTGTTGTGGATTGGCACCAAAGAAGAACTGATTTCCGTTCGCGCCGAAGCCTATGTATTGCTGCTGATGGGATTAGGGCTCAATGCGTCTAGTGTACTGACGGGCATGAGCCTTTTAGAATCAAGCTTTATCGATGGGGCGCCAATTTCTCCCTTGTCAGCTTTTGGCTTTCCACTGTTAGCACTGGCCTTAAGTTGCGCCGCCTTAGTCTTAGTGATTCGGCTATTAACACTCCATCATACGTTACTTTCGACCCTAGAAAGTCAGCTAAACAGAGTGTTAAAAGAGCTATTAAGCGGTTTTTATGTGGCGACAATTATCCTCGCGGCTTATCTTCTGAGCAGCGATTACTACCTCGCCATCTTGCCACTGGTCAGCCTATTACTGCTGTATTTGAGCGCAAAGGACAGACTCGTTCTCAGCGAGTTTGCTGCTTGGCTCTTACTATTGCCGCTGCTGTTTAAGGTTGTTGAAGGCATAACGCTCACAGGCAGTTTTAGCTTTAGTGCCCAGCCGCTTATAGCAAAACTGGCACGGTTTGAGTTATTTATCGCCCTACTCTTGGCCCATTATTGGTATCGTCGCCACTATAAAGATGCCTTATTTGCCAAAGCCGCTTATACGATGCAAATCTTCTGCTATTTGCTGCTGCCGCTTATTCTGCTGCCCAAAGTCATCCGCAACCATTGGGAATATACCGCTATTGCACTCTGGCTGAGCACCTTTATGAGCCTAGGTTTAGCCTACTTTGTTAAACATAAGAGTTTGAACATAGAAGCCAAAATCCTCACTTGGCTAGCGGTTCTTATGACAGCCTCGCAATGCCTTATTCACGCTTGGCAAGGACTCGCGGCGCTAGCCGTTGGCGCCCTGTTTATGAGCTTCACCCTGCTCCGCTACCGCCAGTTACCCGAGACATGGCGCCCCTTGCTGCAACTACAATGGCAATTGAGCCCTTATTACTTTGCACTGGTAACGGCCGTGATCGTTTATGGCTTTAATCATTCTGAGCTAGTAGGAATAGCGATGACAGCATTAGCCTTAAGTGGTTATTTTGCATTGCTAATCCAAAGAGGTTTAAGCCTGAGAGGTTTAAGTCAGAGATCTGTAGGCCAAGCCTCATATAGCGCAAAATTCCCCCTCGCCGCCGAAATCCAAGCCGCAATAAAGGAAAGCTACCATCTCGCCTATGGTCTCACTTTAGGCTTAGCCCTGTTGCCCATCATGTTCCATTTTGAGCTAACACTCGGGCTTAATCGTGATAATGCCTCGTTCATGTTAATCGAGTTTTTATCACTGGCGCTCCTAGCAAGGCTTATCTTGCAGCACGGTGCAGCAATACGCTTGCATAGACGCATCTTACCTTTACAAGGACTTAAGTGGGGTTGGCATCTGTTACTCGCCTTAAGTTACTTCATGTGGAGTTATAGCTTCGATAACATTATTGCCGCCCCACTCAGCGCGATTTTATTGGTTATCCATGGCAGTGTGTTGATGTTTATCAGCTTAAAACCACAAAATGCCGATATGATCCGCCTCGCCGCAGGGCTATTTACCTTATCGACGCTTAAAGTGCTATTACTGGATATGGCTTCATTCGAGCTAGTGCAAAAGGTGATTGCCTTTATGCTGATCGGGGTCATTTTGCTGACTGTTTCTTACTTCTATCAGAAGGCGAGAAATCGACTGCAGCAAGATTAACATCGTTTTTAAAGCACTAAAAAAGCCGCCATCAAATTGAATCGATGGCGGCTTTTTACTGTTAACGATTTAATAAAGCGATGAGGTATCGGCTATTTAATATGGACTATTCGATACGAGCTATTTGCTCGCCAGTGCCTTATCGAGCGCCTGCGCCACATCGTTAATGATGTCGTCGATATGCTCAATCCCAACCGAGATACGGATAAGATCCTCTGACACACCCGCCCTTGCGAGTTCATCGGCATCGAGTTGTCTGTGCGTAGTGCTCGCAGGGTGGCAGGCCAAGGATTTCGCATCCCCAATGTTCACTAAACGCAGGATCATCTGCAGTGCATCGATAAAACGTCCGCCAGCAAGCTTACCTTCTTCTGCTGTGACCGCTTTAATCCCAAAGCTGATTATCCCAGAAGCTTTTCCGCCAGTGATCTTGTGGCAATTATCCTGATAAGGGCTGCTCGGCAAGGCGCCGTAGTTCACCCAACTGACCGCAGGATGCAACACTAAATACTCGGCTAATGCTAGCGCATTCGAGCAATGGCGCTCCATTCTAAGGCTTAAGGTTTCAAGGCCTTGCAACAGTAAAAATGCACTGTGCGGTGACAGTGCGGCGCCGGTATTACGCAGCGGTACCACACGGCAACGGCCAATAAATGCCGCAGGGCCAAAGGCTTCGGTGTAGACCACGCCGTGGTAGGAAGGATCGGCTTGGTTAAGTAAGGCAAATCTTTCCTTATTCGCCACCCAATCGAACTTGCCTGAATCGATAATCACGCCGCCAATCGTTGTGCCATGGCCACCAATATATTTAGTTAAAGAGTGAATAACGATATCGGCGCCATGCTCAAAGGGGCGACATAACACTGGAGTCGCGACCGTATTATCGACAATTAAAGGCACGCCATGCTTATGGGCAATCTCGGCTAAACGTTGTAAATCGACAATATTGCCGGCTGGATTACCAATCGATTCGCAGAATAAGGCCTTAGTTTTGTCATCGATCAGCTCATCGAGGCCTTCAAAATCATCGAAGGCCGCCATGCGCACTTCAACGCCTTGGCGCGGCAGCGTATGGGCAAACAGATTATAAGTGCCGCCATAGAGCTGACTGGTACTGACAATATTATCGCCAACTTGAGTCAAGGCTTGAATCGCATAGGTAATCGCCGCCATACCCGATGCCACAGCCAGCGCACCTATGCCGCCTTCAATGGCTGCCAGACGTTGCTCTAGCACGCTAGTGGTAGGATTCATTATCCGTGTATAAATATTACCAGCGACTTTTAAGTCAAATAAATCAGCACCATGCTGGGTATCATCGAAGGTATAAGAGGTCGTTTGATAGATAGGTACTGCGGCCGCCTTCGTGGTCGCTTCTGACTCATAACCATGGTGTAATGCCAGTGACTCTAATTTCATTTTCCCTTCCTTATCCGTAACAGCCCAGTATTCAATCGACATTGAGAATTGCACAAGATTTGTGCATGTTCAACAAGCTAACAGATAGACATCTAGAAGTCTAAAATTTTTTTAGACACATCTTTAACTTCGGCGCGAATAGTTACGGATAAGTTCGGCCAGCACCACGACCGCAGAGACTATCTCTGGCAAGCACTCGTATGAGGCATTCAAACGCATAAAATGGCGGAATTCGACCTGATTACTAAAGAGATTTCCGGGTGCAATACTGATCCCACGCTCAATCGCCTGATAATAAATTTGTGTAGCGTCCATGTGTGATGGCAACGCTAACCAGAGAAAATAGCCGCCCTGCGCGAAGTTGACCCCCACAGATTCGGGCAGATGCGCGCACAATAATTGATACATGGCCAATTTACGGCTGGCTAACTTTTTACGTAACTGTTTCAAATGCCGTTCATATTGCGCCGACTGAATAAAATCAGCGATGGCGAGCTGCATCGGCGCACTGGTCGATAATGTCGACATGACTTGTAAACGTTGTAACTGCGGTGCATGGCATCCCGCCGCCACCCAGCCGACACGATAACCAGCAATCAAAGACTTAGAAAATGAGCCGCAGTGCAACACCCGTCCTTCTGTATCGAAGGCTTTTACTGGCCTTGGCGCGCTCGAGTCGACATAGAGTTCTTGATAAACATCATCCTCAATCAGACTGACCTTATGCTCGTTTAGTAGCTGATAAAGCGCCTGTTTTTTAGCATCCGATAAACTGCAACCTAAGGGATTTTGATGTTGGCTCATCAACCAGCAGGCTTTCACTGGATAGGTTTTTAATACTTCTGCCAACGCCTCGAGATCAATCCCCTGTTGTGGATCGGTAGCAACCGCAATCGCCCTGAGTTTAAGCCGTTCAATGGCTTGCATCGCGCCATAAAAGGTCGGTGATTCAATGACAACCCAATCACCCGCTTGAGTCAGCGTCGCTAAGCTCAAGTTGAGCGCCTCCATGGCACCCGAGGTAATGATGATTTCGTCGGGCGAAATGCTCATGCCCAATTTGGCATAACGTTGGGAGATAGCCTTACGCAGTCCCGCATTGCCTGGCGGTAAATTATCGGCGGCAAAAGAAGGTGACATGTGCCGAGTCACCTTAACTAAAGATCGCGCCAGTGCTTGTTGCGGGAATAAACTAGGATCGGGAAATCCTGAGCCAAAGGGCACTATATCCGCCTGCTTTGAAGCCTGCAGAACATTGAATACAAACTCATTAATATCCACGCTATCGGAAAGATAAATCGGCTTTTGTCGCTCGGGATAACGAAAGGCTTCTCCCTGCCGCGCGATTAATTCCGGCTTTGGCGCCACTAAATAGCCAGACTTAGCCTGCGCCGAGATCACGCCTTGGCTTTCCAATAACTGATAGGCATTGAGCACTGTCATCAGACTCAAACCCGAATCGGCCACAGTTTGGCGCAGCGACGGCAACTTGTCCCCCGCCTGCCAGACACCTTGGGCTATTCGTGTCTTTAATTCCTGCGCTAACTGCTCGTACTTCGTCATCTGTTATAGCCAAGTCAAGATATTCTGTGTCTGTTATAGCCAGCATATCCCATGGTCTAATAGCACACAAGCTTTCACCGTGGAGCCAATTTAAGGCTTAGCGGACACTGCATTAATGAATGCCTTTGTAACGAGACTCTTATCTCTCGAGGAAATTATGTTTGATTTTGATGCCACTGTACTTGCTAGGATCCAATTTGCTTTTACCATCTCTTTTCACATTATTTTCCCCGCCATCACTATCGGCCTCGCCACTTATCTGGCGGTATTAGAAGGCTTATGGCTGAAAACGGCGAATCAGGTGTACCAACAACTCTATCAATTTTGGTCGAAGATTTTTGCCATAAACTTTGGCATGGGCGTGGTCTCAGGCATAGTGATGGCCTACCAATTTGGTACCCATTGGAGCGCTTTTTCCGCCTTCGCGGGCAGCGTAACTGGGCCGCTACTCACCTATGAAGTCCTCACCGCCTTCTTCCTCGAAGCGGGTTTTCTGGGGGTCATGCTATTTGGTCAGCAGAAGGTAGGTAAAAACCTGCATTTCTTCGCCACTTGTATGGTCGCCACGGGCACGATTATCTCGACCTTCTGGATCTTAGCTTCAAACAGCTGGATGCAGACGCCCCAAGGTTTTGAAATCGTGAACAATCGCGTTATTCCAGTGGATTGGTTTCAGATAGTGTTTAACCCTTCATTTCCCTATCGTTTAGCCCATATGACAGTGGCGGCCTTTATTTCATCGGCTTTCTTTGTGGGCGCATCGGCGGCTTGGCACTTACTCAAAGGTAACGACACGCCCGCGATCCGCAAGATGTTGTCTATGGCGATGTGGATGGCGTTAATTGTCGCACCGCTGCAAGCTGTGATTGGCGATTTTCATGGTTTAAATACCCTTGAATATCAACCTGTAAAAGTCGCGGCGATGGAAGGCCATTGGCGTAATGAGGGTGACAAACCCACACCGCTTATCTTGTTTGCGATTCCTGATATGGACGCAGAGAAAAACCACTTCAGTCTCGAAATCCCAGGGCTGGCGAGCCTGATCTTACAGCATGATTTAAGCAAACAAGTGCCAGCCTTGACTGAGTATCCCGCCGAGGACAGACCCAATGTGTTGTTAGTGTTCTGGAGTTTTAGGCTCATGGTTGGCTTAGGCTTATTGATGATTTTTGCTGGACTGTGGAGTGCTTATCTCAGGTGCAAAGGCAGCCTCTACAGCAACAAACACTTTCTGCGATTTGTATTGGTGCTCGGCCCCGCCGGATTGCTCGCCACACTAGCGGGTTGGTTTACCACCGAGCTTGGCCGTCAACCTTGGGTGATCCAAGGATTGATGCGCACGCAGGATGCCGTGTCTTCCCACAGCGTTACCCACCTAAGTATCAGCCTAGGGATTTTTATCGTCAGTTACTGTGGCATCTTTGGCGTTGGTTATCGCTATATGATGCGACTCATCCGCAAAGGGCCAGATAGCGCAGCAACAAGCCATTAATTTTAATCTAGTTTTACTTATTCAATCTTAAGCATATTTAAGGGCTCACCATGGAATTCGATCTACCCTTGATTTGGTTCGGGATCATCATTTTTGCCACCTTAATGTATATCGTGATGGATGGCTTTGATCTCGGCATCGGCATACTGTTTCCCTTCATTCACGACGAGGACGACAGGGATATTATGGTCAATACCGTCGCCCCTGTTTGGGATGGAAACGAAACTTGGTTAGTGCTTGGCGGCGCCAGCCTGCTCGGTGCATTTCCCCTCGCCTATGCCATAGTGCTCGAAGCGCTAACCATACCGCTGCTCATCATGCTGCTGGCATTGATTTTTCGCGGCGTGGCATTTGAGTTTAGATTTAAGTCGGGCGCAGAAGCTAAACCATTCTGGGATAAAGCGTTTATGTTCGGTTCTATCACGGCCACCTTTTCACAGGGCGTAGTGCTGGGGGCGTTTATCTCCGGCATTTCGGTGAGTAACCAACAATTTAGCGGCGGTAGTTTCGATTGGTTAACGCCCTTCTCACTTTTCTGCGGTTTTGGCCTTATGCTGGCCTATGCTCTGCTCGGCGCAACTTGGTTAGTAAAAAAATGCCAAGGCGAGCTTAAAACGACCATGCAACAACTCGGCAGAGCACTGACCTTATGCCTGTTGATGACCATAGGTTTAGTCAGTTTATGGACGCCTTTTGTGCAACCCAATATTGCCCTGCGCTGGTTTAGTTTACCGAATTTATTCTACTTCGCCCCAGTGCCAATACTGGTATTAGCCTGCAGTTGGGCCTTGATAAAATCCCTAAATCGTGATGATAACTATCAGCCATTTCTACTCACTCTAGGGCTGATTTTCTTAGGATTTAGTGGCTTAGGGATCAGCATCTGGCCACACATTATTCCACCCAACATCAGCCTTTGGCAGGCAGCAGCCCCCGACAGCAGTCTAAGCTTTATGCTCGTCGGCGCCCTGATGATCATCCCGCTGATTTTGGTTTATACCTTTTGGAGCTACTACGTGTTCCGCGGCAAAGTAACCAAGGATGCTGGCTATCACTAGCCATGACTCAGGTAAAAGAGGCTTCCCACAACACGACTGAAGCTAACTTGGCTTAGGTCGCTGATTCACTTTAGATGACTTTACATATGCAGGAGATCAACATGACGACCCAAACGAAATCCCTCGCCCATCGACTCGGCTGGTTAGTGCTGATTTGGTGTACAAGCGTAAGCTGTCTGTTCCTCGTCTCTATGTGTATCAAAATACTTTTAAAAGGTGCGGGCTTAACAACCTAAGTAAATATTGACTTTAGAAGCTTATATTAAGGCTTAATTCAGTTAGTGCCCATAGCATCTAGCGACATTGCACTAGAACATTCAATGGTTGAATTAATTTGGCTTTCAGTTCCGCCAAATTAACAAGTGCTCAGTTTACTTTACGAGTGCTAGCATTAAATTGACGAAGACTAGCCTCAATGTAGCAAAGTTAAAACTATGTTAAATCTAGCTTTGCTGTTATCAGTATATTCAGCAAGATTAGCTTAGTTAGGCTTGCTTTATATTTTTACTTGACCTATGGTATCAGCCAAGCAATTACTTATTTAGTTAATGGCAAGATTTAGTTAACAGCAAGGCCGATATACTAAATCGATATACAAAAAATAAATAATCAATCGAATATCAACTTTTGACTGGAGATGTAACACTATGTTTAGCACTGCATTTTCATCACTATTTTCCCATGTGTTAGCTAACACATCTAGTTCAGTAAGCTCAATCCGCCTCTCGCTCAAATTCCCAGTCTAAGCCGAGCGTCACTCGCGCTCGGCAGAATTATAACTTCTTGTGAAATAAGCACAGAGTAATACTCATTTTAATTTCTATGCTTATATTTTAACTTTGTTATTTCAGAGGCGGCAATGGCATATTCTTTTTTTAGTGGTCTTTTCCAGAATTTTATTCTAAAAACTGAAACCTATTATTTACAAAACAGTTTTAATGCCTCTCTACGCCCAACGGCTTTGGCAGGCGTGATTAGTAAGCTTGAGCAGCTAAAGCATGATACGACGAGTGATAAAGTGACTGTGGGACGAGAAATTCACTTAGTTAATCTGCAGGATCAGCAAGAGTACCAAATTGAACTCGTGTATCCACCAAGGCATAAACCCAGTGCAGGACGTTTCTCTGTCATATCAGATTTAGGCGTCAGCTTACTTGGGTTATCAAAGGGCGAACTGGCAGAGGTGAGCATTTTAGGCAAACCAGTTCTGTTTATGATTAAAGATGTCAGTTTAACGAAAAAACAACCTAAAAAGTCTGTATAGAAAAAATCATTTGGGCATACTTTTTGTAAATAGCTATTGAGTATTGCTACTTGACAACATTTCATAAAATTTTAAAGATATGATTATTAGGCTGTAAGCATTTTAAAATAAAGCATGTTCAATTCAGTGGCAACATGCTTTGAACTCGCTATTAGCGGCGGCTTATAGCGGCATTTTCAACATAATATAATAAGAGGGAATGTTATTTTGAAGTCATTAACTGGCCGCGATATTTATTAAAGAGACACTTTAGATAAGTTTAACACTGCAATTAACGACTCTTTGCAACTATTTACGTATAAGTCATGGCAGCGCTTTAGAGTAAACAGCAAAGGGGTTAAGAGGTTTAGCACGGCGCCTCAATCGTTAAATTTATTTTTATACTCTTTATAAATAAACCGTCTCAATTAAAGCCTGAAATAAAAAATTGAGCCCAACTATCGAAACCGATTTGCGGCGCGGGTTCGGATAGTAACCTTCACTTTGGAGTTTATATCTATGAGTAAAGAAAAAAACAAAAAACCGCCAATGAAAACCTTAAAAGAGAAGCGTCAAGATAAACGGAACCGCCAAAAGGCTTCCGACTAACTTATCTAACTCTGTAAAAAACCTTAAATCCTCTCTTTAAATAGGCCGAAAATAGGGTGTTAATACTTTAGCACCCTATCTTATTTCACAGTTTCCCCCAATATTTTTAGTGCATCATCTAGCGCGACTTTCGCATAGGATCTCATTATCTCGCCTTTATTAAGCCTTGCTCCATCAGCCACTCAATCACAATCGGCGGCGATACTGCTCAGGTGAGCACTGAGCATATTTTTTAAACATCACGATATAAGGCGAAGTTTGGTTATAGCCGAGCGTCAATGCCACTTCTTTGATCGCAAGTCCCTGACGTAATAGTTGTAAGGAATAGATAAACTTATGCCTTTGTCTTAGCTCAGTAAAACTCATCCCCAGAACCTCTTGGCAGCGACGAGCTAAGGTACGCTCTGTGGTATGTAATTCACTGGCCCAAGATTTAAAGGTTTTCGAACTCGCAGGGTCGGCTTCAAGTGCCAGCAACAACGGCTGTAACAGTTTATCTGAAACGGTGGGCAGAAATTGCGGTAGAGCTTTACCCAAGGTCAGCTGATCGAGCAAAACCTCAACCAGTCGCTTATCCGCCGCAGTTTCTGCCACAGTGACTTGCCGTTCCCGCAGATCGTTCACGATCGATTGGGCAATGGATGTCACGGCTAAAAGACAGGTCTCTATGGGAAAAGCCGCAGCTCGCTCGGCAACTATATTCATCGAGCAATAATGAATACTGCGCCGAGTATAACTTTCATGTTCTATCCCCGCAGGAACCCAAATCGCATATTGTGACGGCGATAAAAACCGTTGCCCTGCAGCATGTAACTCCATAATTCCACCGCTGATTAACTGCAGTTGTCCCCAAACATGTTGATGTTTTGGCGTTACCGTATTTGGCAGGAAAGCTTCATAGTTGAAGAAGATATCTGCAGCAGGCTCTTGCTCTGCCGTGAGCGGATAGTAAACCGTGCGCATTTTGATGCCCTCAAAGCTATGGTGGTCCAAAAAACTCAAACGAAATCGCTAACCCAGATTACGCTTGTCCGTAGAGGAACTGACCTTGTCTGATAAGCGATATTTATATCATAACCGACCATGGATAATAGCCACTAATCTATTATCTGGATGCTTAAGTGATAAGCCATAAGCTAAGGCCAGTCACTTTAGCCAGTACCTAAAGGCAAGACCATGCTGTATTTGTTTCCCCTGTTGGCCGTATTAATTTGGGCAGGCAATTCGATAGTCAACAAGCTCTCATTTGGGATTATCGATCCTGAAGCAATAGCGTTTTACCGTTGGTTTTTCGCTATGTTATTGTTAACACCCTTTGTCGCAAATCGCGTCTGGCAAAAACGCCAAGTGATACTACCTTTGTTACCTAAGTTCGCTACTTTGGCTTTGTTAGGTATGGTGCTAAACCAAAGTCTGGCCTATTTTGCGGCGGCAACCACCACGGCAACAAATATGGCATTAATCACCTCTCTCGTGCCGATGATCAGTCTGTTTTTAGCCGTGCCATTACTCAAGCAAAAATTATCACCGTTAGCCTTTGGTGGCACCTTAATCTCGCTATTTGGATTGATTTTTATGCTCAGTCACGGCGATATGATGAACCTTGCCATCGGCGTGACTCAAGGTGATTTACTGTTGCTCTTTAGCGCCTTTGTGTATGCGCTCTATGGCGTATTACTGAAACGCTGGCAACTGCCACTACCGACTTGGGAATCGGTTTATATTCAAGGACTCATAGCCGTATTCATGCTGACGCCACTGCTGTTTACGAGTCCCAGCATAGCGATCAGTGCCCAATCAGCACCACTGATACTTTACGCTGCTATCGCTGCCTCACTTTTAGCGCCGTGGGCTTGGATCAATGGCATAAGCAAACTCGGCGCCGATCGCACCAGCGTATTCTTTAATTTAATGCCTATTATTGCGGCGATACTGGCGGCCATCATCCTAGATGAAACCTTAGCCATTTATCATTATATTGGCGGTTCTATGGTCATTATTGGCGTCATGCTAGTGCAGATAAAACCTAAGCCTAAAGTCATCCCTACCCTAGCTTGTCCTGAATAATCCAAAGTAATGCGTCAACGCCTTGGTAACTGTGACCAAGGCGGTTTCGCTTATTTCAATGTGTACAAAATCCCATCGCAATCTGCTGCATGCAAAGGCAATTCTATAAATAACGGCTAAGCTATTTATTAAGTTATTAATGGAGATCGTCCTATGTTTAACAGTATTCGCGTTAAGTTTTCACTGATGTTTGCCATTATGGCGACAGCCCTCATTGTCATGGCGGTCACCGACGCTATGCAAAGCCGTGCCACTGTGAAACAGATGCAGGAATTTAGTCAGTTATTTAATCCCGCAATTTCGGCAATTCTCAATGCAGATCGCGACCTTTATCAAGCGCAGCTAAGTGAAGAAGTGTTACTCAGGGAAGAATTATCTGCCGATAATCGCAAAAGTGAGATTGATAACTGGCAAGAGAATGTCGATCAAGCCCGTGACAGAATGGGAGAATTTAAACAAATCCTGACAGATCACCTGCAAGTACTGCAATCAACCAGTGGCTTTGAGGCGCAGTTTTCGCTCTGGTATCAAGCCTCATCAGAGGTCATTAATGCAGTCAAAAGTAATGACTTTGAACGCGCGAAACAACTCCACGAAACCAAATCCAAGCAAGAATTTAAGGCATTAAGAGATATCTACAATGCCGCGGGCGAAGCCGCCGATAACAGAGTAAAAGAGCTAGATTTACAAGCAACGGAACAGGCAACCACCCAAACCCAAATATCCTTAACGATAGCGAGCTTAGTCGCCATTGTGGCGCTGTTGATTGCCTACTTCGGCCCTAAAATCATAGTCAATGCAATTGAAGATATCACTAGCAGGATCAATGACATTGTCGATGGTGACGGTAACTTAACCCAAAGGATCCCTATCACACGTCAGGATGAAATCGGCGAGCTCGCCCATGCATTTAACTTATTTGTAGAGCAGCTACAGCAAATGGTCATCTCGATTATTGGTCAAACTAAAGATGTGAGCCAAACCGTTGAAAGCCTTGCAACTAAGTCAGCTACCACAATCAACATCAGCCATGAACAAGAGCAGTTTGTCGATACCATTGTCACAGCAGTGAATGAAATGAGTGCAGCCGTAAGAGAAGTCGCCAGTAACGCTCTTCATACTGCCACCGAAATCACTAAGGTGAATGACCAAACAGTAGAGGGTAAGAATATCCTCGCCCAGTCCGTTAATCATATTCAGCAACTGTCTGAATCAGTTAAAAATGCCGTGACTGTTATTGAAAAACTTTCAGTCAATTCTGCCAATATTGCCTCAGTGCTTGATGTGATCCGCTCAATCGCTGAGCAAACTAACCTCCTTGCCCTTAACGCGGCCATTGAAGCGGCGCGTGCTGGCGAACAGGGCCGTGGCTTTGCCGTAGTTGCCGATGAAGTACGTACACTAGCGAGTCGTACCGAAACCTCAACCCAAGATATTCAGCGCATGATTGAAGAGTTGCAACGCGGAGTAAATGATGCGGTTAAAAGCATTGAATCGGGAGCTAGCCTGACCACATCAACCGTGACCCTCGCCAGCCAGACCCAAGATGCATTAGATGAAATTCTAAACTCCACCTCTAAGGTCAGTGAGATGTCCACTCAAACGGCGACTGCGACCGAAGAGCAAACCCATGTGACCGAAGAAATTAATCGTAACTTGACCGAATTATCCGATAAAACAAGATACTGCAACTTAGTGATCCAAGAAACGCAGCAAATAGTCGTCAACACTAAGGCTATTTGCAGCAATCTACAAAAAGAAGTTGCGCGATTTAAAGTCGCTTAAGATAAATGACTAACGACACATGGTTAGCGATAAACCATTGAAACGAAAAGAGTGCCCAATGTAGGCACTCTTTTTAATGGAAATAATACCAAGAAAAGCTTGAAGACAATAAAAGCCCACAACCGTATGCAAGTTGCAAATAACGGTAACAAAACCCAAGTTGTATCGATTCACCCGTTAAAGTGCGAATAACAGTACTAACTGTTTAATGTTAACTCACAGTAATGATTGAATTTCTAATTCAATCATCTGCAAAAGCTGTAAAACAGCCAAAAGATACATCAATCAAAACTGACTAATTGACCACCCAAGTGAGCAATTTTTTCAGCGGCAAAGTCGGGATTAAGATAACCTGCGACTTTCGTTAACGCATCGGCACGCCAAGCAAAAGAAGCTCTCACACTAACAATACGCTCGCTTTCAGCATCGACGTTCGTATCGGCAACATTGCCAGTTGGTAGTAATAGTGCAGGGTAATCATGACTTAAGGTTTGTGAGACCCTTGAGCTGGCGAGCGCCATATTGCTAACGCAGAGCTTTTGGCTCGCTCCTAATGGACCGCGGCACACTACATTTAAAGATGCACTGCCAAAAACTTTTAAATCGCCACCCGCATTGACCCAACCTCCGCTCACGCCAGCGCGACGCAGCTCACTCACTGCCATATCAACCGCATAACCTTTAGCTATACCATCTAAGGTTAAAATTAGCGGTCTAGCTAATCGCGCTTGATTACCTTTTATTTCAATATCTTGCCAGTCACCTTGCAATAACAATGGCATACCAAGGTAAGCAGGCAAAGCGCCGCGAGACATCATTTCGCCGCCAACGGTACAATTGAATAAGTTGTTGCTCGCCTTACCCAGTCCCTTAGCCAACTTGAGCACTCGTAAACTATCTTGGCTTAACGTTACCCAAATTCCCGGCTGCCGATTTAACTGATTTAACTCGCTGTCCTGTTGATGGAAGCTCAGCAACCGCCCAATATGGGTCACACGCGAAAAAGCCGCGCTAATAGCCGCTTCCAATACTTTATCTTTAAGTTGTACCTCACCGCTTTGATTTGGCAGTGACTCGGCAGCGATTTCCACCAGCGTTCCGAGTAATGGCTTAGCGCGACGTATCATGATAATACCCACTGTAGTAGGAAGATCTGAGGGATCAGCAATAAACGCTTCATCCAGTTAAATTTAAACAAAGCACTAAGAGTAATTAACATAATTTGTGCGGATTCTATTAAAGTCTCTACTTCAATACAAATTGTTGCCATTAGTTTTTATGGGGATTTTAGATGCTTGAAACTGTTTTACATTTAAAAACAATAGATTGCTTATTAAGGTTTTATTAAAGTTATTTGACGTACCATGGCTATCACAACGCTGCACAAGCGAACTAAGTCAATACGTCCCCAAATGAGCCCTATTGATTAATGCCACTCATCATTTACGTTATTTATGCTGGCTTACCCACCAACAACTCACACTAAATGGAGCAATAAATAGCCGGCTTACTCCATCACACCAGTCATTCGCTTAAATTTCACGCTATTCCGTTCAGTTGAAATACACGCTAAATCAGATATAAACCCTCTAAGCCAACCTGAACAAAAACTATTAAAGTATTGATTAATAATTAAAATAAAGACTAATTCTCATCTTATACAACCTATTAATAACCTATCGATCACAACGGAAGTAAAAACATCTAGACGTCTAAATTGACAGGTTATCAGGGATCAAATATGCTTTGCCTCAAGTTGCTAGGATACGATGCCGCGGCAACACTGAATTTAAGCGAGTTTGACTGCCAAGGATCCTGCGGAAAAACCCTAAGCGAAAGAGAGATAACATTTGAGCAATCCAACAGCAACACAGCACAGCCCGGCATCTTTTATTGCCCTGTTGCCATTATTTGTTTTCCTTGGTCTTTTCATTGGCGCGGGTGTATATTTCCAAAGCCAAGGTGTCGACTTTGCCTTCTATCAATTACCCAGCGTTATCGCTATTTTACCTGCAATCATTCTGGCGTTGATTTTATCAAAACAGAAATTAAATCAATCGATTGATACCTTTATTGGCGGTATTGGTCACAGCAATATTATTGCAATGTGTTTAATTTACTTACTTGCAGGCGCCTTCGCTGCAGTCGCTAAAGCCACTGGCGGCGTCGATGCTACTGTTGCTCTTGGTTTATCGTTAATCCCATCGAACCTGTTACTACCTGGTTTCTTCGTGATTGCCGCTTTTATCGCAACGGCTATGGGAACCTCTATGGGGACAATCGCTGCTGTCGCTCCAATCGCCCTAGGCGTAGCCGACCAAGCGCAAATCGACTATGCACTGATGGCGGGAGCCGTGATGTCTGGCGCTCTATTTGGTGACAACTTGTCGATTATTTCCGATACCACTATTGCAGCTACGCGCACCCAAGGCTGTGATATGAAAGATAAATTTCGTGAAAATTTGATTTTCGCTATCCCCGCATCACTGCTAACTTTAATCGCCTTTGTATTTGCCGGACAAGGCCAAGCAGAATTAGCAACGCAGAATATCGATCTTATTAAGGTCATTCCTTATCTGACCATTTTGATCTTAGCTGTGGCAGGTCTGAACGTATTTGTGGTCTTGACCTTAGGTATCTTATTAGCGGGCGCAACCGGCCTGTTTACTATGGATTACGGCGTGATCCAATTTGGTAAAGATATTTATGCAGGCTTTAGCAATATGCAGGAGATTTTCATTCTATCTATGCTAGTGGGTGGTTTAGCCGCACTCATGCAGCAGCAAGGTGGTCTTGCCTTTGTGAGTAAACAGATTGAAAAGCTGATCACTCGTTTCTCCAAGGCGCAAGGTGAAGCTTCATGCCGCGCTGCTGAGCTAGGCATGGCAGGTATAGTCGCAGTGACTAACTCTTGTGTGGCTAACAACACGGTTTCTATCGTGGTGACGGGGGATATTGCAAAAGACTTAGCAGAGAAGCATGGCGTGAGTCCAAAACGTGCCGCCAGCATACTCGATATTTTCGCCTGTATTATCCAAGGTTTGATCCCGTATGGTGCACAGGCACTCTTAATTGCTTCGACCTTTAGCATCACGCCATTAGCAGCGGTATCACACGCTTGGTACTGTATGATTTTAGCCGTAGTGGCTGTTGCGATTGTAATTTTCCGCAAACGACACTAAATGATATTTGAATGCATGAGTAGAATCTAACGTTTATGACAAGGAACGCACTAGGCGTTCCTTGTCATTTTAAAGCCCTCTTTTGACGAAAAAGCATCAACTCGCTTGCCTTCATTAAACAATTCAGGCAAGTTACCGCATTCAATGTGGTCATATCCCGTCAGTATATTTTTAGTCCCCCATGAATCCTCTTTATCACCAAGAACCAAGTTATTACGATCTACATCGTCTTATTACATGGTTGATTGTAGGCGCAGCCTTTATTAGCGCTTCTGGAGTTTTAATTGCTATTTATGCTGAATATCAAAACGTTGGAGTTCAAGTCTTACAAATACGAGCTGATTTTTTAGGTAACTATATCAACTCACCCCTCGCTTATGTGTTTAATTTAAGCTTATTGGCTGCAGGGCTCTGCATACTCATTTCAATGACCGGGCTCTACTTACTAAAACTGGATACGTTCAGCCAATGCATAGCACTTACAGGTGCTTGGGTAGGAGTCTCTGTGATTTTGATGGGAATATTCCCCATTAATTTTTTGAGCATACACAGAATAGTTTCAACGAGTTATCTATTAAGCACCCTCATCTTACACAGCCTTGTGATTATAGCGGGGATAGTGCCTCGGTTTATTTGCCCAAAGCCACTGTTCTATTTGAGCCTGATCAGCTTTTGTAGTGCAGTGAGTTTAACCCTGCAATTAGATTGGACCATATTGGATTTCCCTCCCTGTGTGCCCCAAACACACTTTTGTACTGTTTCAGCCAATATGTGGCTCCAAACTAACTTGAGTATTATTTGGTGTTTAAGCCTAGCCTTTGCAATGCGGCGCCTATCAAAAATACTGTATCATCGCGCCCAAGAACGCCAAATACTTTAGGGTAATCCATGCGCTTAGCAAAATACCTCGCCCAGTGTGGCATAGGCTCACGCCGTGAAGCCTGCCGTTTGATCGAGGCCGGGCGCATCACACTCAATGGCGGTATCGCCCGCCACACAGATCCCATCTGTTTAGACGAGTCATTAAACTGCCTCGACCGTATTGAGTTTGATGGCAAACCTATCACTAAAGCCGAAACGCTCGCCTATTGGGTATTTAACAAAGCTGTGGGCACGGATTGCCGTTTACTTGAGCAAGATGAAACGAGCCTTATACACCTGCTTCCCAAAGCGCCAAGACTCTACCCCGTCGGCAGGCTCGATAAAGATTCCCGCGGCCTACTGCTGTTAACTAACGATGGTGAGCTGACCCATAAACTGATGCACCCCAGTTTTGCCCACAGCAAAACCTACCATGTGCGTCTCGATAGGCCATTCGCAGATGATTTTGTTGAGCAAATGGCCAATGGAGTGAATTATAAAGATGTGCAAACCCTGCCCTGCCAAGTTCGCCGCCTCAGTTCGGACAGCTTTGAAATCGTGCTGACGCAAGGCTTAAATAGGCAAATTCGGCGTATGGCCAGCGCCTTACGCTATAAGGTTATCGACTTACAACGCGTCGAGCTAATGACGCTAAGGTTAGCGATAGAGGCGGAAGACTCTTGTACTGAAGCAGCATTAGCAGAGGGAGAAATGCGACCACTCACACTAGATGAAATTGCAACGCTAAAAGCCGCGCTGGCAATAATATAGGCGGTTGTATGCTTCACCCTAGCGGCACTCAGAGAAGTCTTGCGCTCTTTTCACATCAGTCTTTAGTATCACTGTAGCCACTTCGTACGATGTGCCTTACTGTTCTTAAAAAGTGGGAGCATTACCAAGTGTCGCACTATTTTGGTGATAAGACGTATTTGGCGATAAGAGGTAGACAACTCTTTCATTGCTAGAATCACATCCGTCTCATTTCTCTGCATATTTTACAATCCTACCTATACTTTTAATTCATATGAAGCGAATGGATTTGCCTTATGCTGAAAAAGTGCTTTTTTACCATAATGTTGCAGTTGACGATTGTGAATGCGATGGCGGAAGAAAACTCCCCGTATACCTGGTCGAATGCCCTTACACTGGAGTCTGTCACCAATCTTAAAGGAGGGATCGCAGAGGGAACACGCAATCTCGCAAATTTGGATTTAACCTTAGCGATCGATACGCAAGCTGCCAATTGGTCGAATAATGGCAACATCTTTATTTATGTCTTAGGTAATTATGGAAAGGCGCCCTCTGATTTGACTGGCGACTTACAAACCATTTCGAATATTCAAACCGATAATCATCTTAAACTCTATGAATTGTGGTATGAGCATAGTTTTGCAAATGGCGCGGTTAATTTATTGGCAGGCCTGCATGATTACAACTCAACCTTTTACACACTTGAATCTGCGGGACTATTCACAACGTCATCTTTTGGTATTGGTCCAGAAGTCGCTCAAGTAGGCCCTTCCATTTTTGCGACAACCGCGGTAGGAGTTCAACTAACACTTGTTGGTGAACATCAATATCTCTTACTTGCGACATACGATGGCATTCCCGGCGATCCTGAGCATCCGCATGGTACTCACATTAAATTTAAACAATCTGATGGTTTATTCAATGCCATTGAATGGGGAATAAAAAATGAACATTCCTATAAATTTGCCATCGGTGCATGGCACCATTCTGCAGAAATAGAAAATCCCGTTGACGAGAATATCAGTGATTCAAATAGCGGTTTTTATTTAATTGGCGAAAAGAATATTAACGATAGATTGACCGCTTTTTTCCAATATGGACGAGCTGATGCCAGTAAAAATCAATTAGCATCCTATCTAGGTATCGGGTTCACTCTAAATAATATTTGGTTTGAAGAAGATACCATTGGTTTAGCCTATGCTTCTACTCAAAATAGTTCGCCATTCTTACGCGTAAATACTGATTTACTCTTCAATGAGAATATTTTAGAGCTGAGTTATTTATGTCCAGTCACATCTTCAGTGAGTATGCAAGCCAGTTTGTACGGTATTGATAATCCAAGTATGTCATCAGTGCTAGATAACGCATTAGCATTTGGAGTGCGAGCTTATATTGAATTTTGAGCTAATAAATTAATCGTAGATGACGCTGTAAAATTAAAGTTTGTGGATCTATTAAGGATTTTAGGGACAGCATATGAATATTAAACAATCAATTATCGCGGGTTTAGTGGCATTTTTAATATCTATCGGTATTAATACCTATGTGGGTTACTCAGCGACAGTACAAATGTCAAACATGCTAACCTACATCACAGGTCCGGCTTGGAATACGGCCGATGGTGCCATGGAGGGGCAGATAGAGCTTGAAAAACAAATTATTGTTATTAACCGTTTACAACAAAAACAAATTGATCCAGCCGCAGCTCGAACTGAAATGGATGCCGCCATTGAAGCCGCAGAAGAAGCCTTAGGGCGAATGAAATCACAAAACTTGATAGAGCCTCAGCAAGTTAACTCATTAAACCATCGTTTAGAGAGTTTTAATCATATCCGCGAAGTCATATTTTCAGCCTTGCAAAGCGGAGATGTACCAGAAAATGATATTAAACAATTTAATCAACAAATAAGTGAACTGTTAGCATTTATAACCAGTTTAGAGGAAGCTGCTGATAGTAAGGTAGAGGGGGAATCTAGCCAAATTGATTCCATTGTTACCAGTGCAAACACAAAGTTAATATTAGGTTTTATCGCCTCAGTGCTTGTCGCTGTATTTGTGTATTTCATGGCGCTCAAATTAATATTGACCCCGATAGCGGTAGTAACTGATAAGTTGGCTGATTTAAGCATAGGGTCTGGCGATTTAACAGTGCGATTACCCAATGCCAATGCAGAAACTGAAGTTGGACGCTTAGCTGACGCATTTAATGGGTTTATACAAAAATTACAAGCCTTGATTAGTAAAGTCCAACTCAGTAATCACTCTCTCATCACCGCTAGCACGCAAATAAGCCAGTCCATTACCACAAGTTCACAGGTTGCTGGCGCACAGTTACAAGAAATAACTCAAGTTGCAGATGCAGTAGAAAAAATTTCTCACTCCCTCAATCAAGTAGGTGACTCCGCCGAGGGTGCAAATAAAGCCTCTGAACAAGCAGTCTCAAGCACTTATACAGGTAATCAGATTGTCGTTTTGGCTCAACAAGGAGTCGCTCTCGTTGCCAGTGAGGTAGATAAAGCCTCACAAGTCATTTCAAGTTTGGTTGCCGACAGTCAAAATATCAGCGCCATGTTAGATGTTATTCGAAGTATCGCAGAGCAAACCAACTTGCTAGCACTCAATGCAGCTATTGAAGCCGCGCGTGCAGGAGAAACTGGGCGCGGTTTTGCCGTAGTCGCGGACGAAGTTCGCAACCTTGCATCGAGGACACAGGAATCCACCAAATCCATTGAAATCATCATCACGAATTTATCTTCCGGTTCAGCTAAAGCTGTAGATGTAATGAATAGTGCACAGAAGCAAGCGTTAATGATAAAAGAACGGATCGGAGAAACTTCTGATGCGTTTGCAGATATCATCCGCGTTGTTGATCAAATAAAAATCATGAATGGAGATATTGCCCGCGCTTCAGAAGATGAAAAACAAGAGATGGCACATATAACTTACAGCATTTCAAATATTCTAAAACAAGCCAAAATAAATCAGCAAGCGGGAGAGTTAGCACAAACATCACAGCAACATCTGGAAGAACAAGTGGAGATGATTGAGGGGTTACTAAAGCAATTTAGAACCTAAAGTTACTGCGCTCTAGGAATAAAAAATAGCGATAAACATTATGAGTCTATCGCTATTTTATTGTCTTGTAATTCCTGCGTGCTAATCGAACAAAAACACGCTTAAATGCAGCTCATCTAAATCGTCCTAAGCCACAGTATTCAAGATGCGGCAATGGATTACTTAACGATTTCCATCTCAGCTAATAAATTGTCGGCATGATCTAAATACTTCATTACCCACAGCATATAACGGCTGTCGACATGAATAGAACGGTTAATCTCGTTATCAAATGCCCAACCGCCGATAATGCTTTCATACACACCGTCGAACAATAGGCCCACTAATTCAGCACGGCCGTTTAAGGTCGGTGAGCCAGAATTTCCGCCAGTAGTATCTAAAGTTGATAAAAAGTTTACTGGTACAGAATCTATTGATTTCATATAGAAATCACCATATTGCTTCTGCTTAATCAGCTCTAACTCTTTCTTCGGTGCATCGAATGGGTCAACACCCGTGTCCTTTTGCACTATGCCTTCAAGGCGAGTGAATGGCACGGCCACTAAACCGTCTTTTGGCGAATAGCCTTTCACATGGCCAACTGTGACACGCAGGCTAGAGTTAGCATCGGCATACACAGGCTTACCCTGCTCAAGGTTATAGGCAATAATGGCATCCATATATTGCGGACGCACCTTCATTAGTTCACCCGCTAATTCTTTTTCTTTCTTTTCTTCGGCCATATCGGTGTCATACATAGCGACAGCGAATTGAATGAAAGGATCTTTAGAGGCTTTAAAATCGGCAACGGATTTGTCCATCCACGCCAGACGAACGTCTTTCTTACCTAACTCAGTTTTGGCGTACATTTTATCTAAGGTTTTCGAAAGCTTAGCTTCACTAAACTTTTTATCGATACCAAAGGCTTTATCCAATGCGGGTAGGCGCTGATCTTCTGGCAGTGCGGCGTAGCGTTTTAGCATGTCGAGCAATACCGCTTTATCAACGCTTGGCGCATAACGACGGTCAATACGCTCCATGCTGGCTTTTAGACGTGTCATATCACGATCTTGGAAGCCCGGTTCACGCTGCATATCTGGCAGTTGTTTCTCGTTCGCGAGGCGATATAAGCTGCGCGCCGTCGGCAACATAGTCGTGCTGCCTATGTAGCTTAAGATCATGTCACGCTCTTGATGCGTTTTGCCTTTGGCAATCAAGGCATCTAATTCCGCTAAGGTTTTACCGTATTTCGCTTCACGACTGCTGTCTTTGGCTATCCACGCCGCAAGCTTAGCTTCGAGGGCTTTACGGTCGGCCAACATGGTCGATTTGCCGTAAAACTCGATCATCGAAGTGAAGTTTTTAGCATAATTGGCCAGACCTGCGATTTGACTCTCGTACTTAATCCGCTCGTCGCTGCCCTCTGGCGCAGTTTCTTTAATGATCTCAATAAAGCGTTCACGCAGCATTTTGCCTTCGGGATAAGCCCACTCAAACTCATTTTGAACTTCAGTGGCTGTGCGATATCTGTTGGTGCGACCTGGGTAGCCTGCAACCATCACAAAATCACCCTCACTCACGCCTTTAGCCGATACTTTTAAGAAACTTTTTGGCTCGTATGGCACGTTGTCGCTGCTAAATTCTGCGGGTTTACCCGCTTTAGATACATAAGCACGGTAGAAAGAAAAATCGCCTGTGTGACGTGGCCACATCCAGTTGTCTACGTCGCCGCCGTATTTACCCACGCTCGCGGCTGGGTTATAGACTAAACGCACATCACGGATTTCCAATTGCTTAACCAGATAATATTCGAGACCACCGTGAAAGCTATACACTTGGCAACGGTAACCATCTTCTTTTTCACATTCAGCAACTAAGGCTTTTTCTTGGCTTTCAACGCCTTGATAGAAGGCGCTGCCCACTTTACCTTCAAGCCCGTTTTTAACTCGCTCAGTGACATTAGTTACATCTTCAGTCACATAGACACGTGAGCCAGGGGTCGCAGGTAATTCATCGGCGAAAGTCTTAGCTAAAAAACCATCCTGCAGCAGATTTTTCTCAGGAGTGGAGTTGTATTGAATCGCCCCATAGGCACAGTGATGGTTAGTCACGACTAGGCCCTTTGGCGATACAAATGATGCAGTGCAACCGCCAAGGCTTATCACGGCATTCATCGGGAATTCGGTGAGTTTAGAAATCGATTTTGCATCAATTTCAAGGCCTTTTGCTTTTAGCTCATCAGCCATTGCAGGCAGTTGATGGGGCTGCCACATACCTTCGTCAGCCTGTGCGCCAAAACTAGCGGCCACGGCAACTGTGAGTAACCATTTTTTCATTGTGTTAAGTCCGTTTGATGTGAATGAAGCCACGCGCAAGCTGGGCCATTTTCTCGTTTTAATAGCGTTGTTTTAATTTTAAATAACTGTGCTAAAACCCAGCATCACTCGCTTTAAAACCTAAAAAGCAAAAAGTCAGGCCGGGGCCTGACTTTATCACATGCGACACTCTCTATAACAGACTCTGAAAAACTCGCTTACAAAGCAAATACATTTAATCAAAGTTACCCAGATGTATTCGCTAAAAAGCCCTCATCTATCGCAATGAAATAACAATAAGCTAAATTGCAATGAATTAGAGCCCAACAAATAGCTGGGCACCCACAATCACGGCACCTAACAAGCCTGCAATAACTAATGCAACAGATCCACCAGACACTTGATAACCACCGAGCTGCGACTGACGTTGACGCAGTGCCATAACAATTGGCAAGAAGATGATCATCACGACCAATGGTACGGCCGCAAATCCCAGTACCGCCACAAAGCCTTCAGGCAAATACAAGGCACACAAGACAGGCGGAATAAAGGTCAGTAACCAAGTTTGAATACGGCCAGCAAACGTTTCTTTGGCACGAGTTAATTCGGCGATAAAGTCATATAAACTTAAGGTCACACCGAGGAATGAGGTCACTAAGGCTAAATCAGCGAATAATGAAATACATTTGCTGATCCAAGGTGTATGAGCAATATCCTGTAATGCCGTGACGAGTGAAGGTAGTGAACCTTCAAAACTATTCACCTCATATCCGCCTACTGTGCCTAAAGTCACCAATAACCACAGAACATAACAAGCAAGTGGGATCGTCGAGCCGATTAACAACACTTTACGCAGTGATACTGCATCGCCATCGAGATAACGCACTAAAGTGGCGATACAAACGTGGAAACCAAACGAAGTAAACACTACGGGAATTGCCGCCATCCAATTGCTGGTCATAGACTCGGCAATCGCGCCAGTTGCCATGCTAGCAATACTGACTTCGGGCAATAAAAATAATACCACCACCACGAGCAATAGAATCATTAACGAGAATAGGAAACGTGAAACTTTATCGACCCAAGCAACACCTAGCGCCGCAAAGCCACCGAGCACCAGTGTAAATAACAACACTGCGACTTGATTATCGAGCACGATATCGAACATGTTCTTCGCTTTAAGCACTAATAACGAAGAGCCGCCGGTGAGATAAGCCGCGGTCAAGGCAAATAATAAACTCAGGAAAGAAGCACCTTGAATTATTTGACCTTTTTTACCCAGTAACTTACCCGTAATAGCATGCACGTTATCCCCCACGCCAGTGCGTAAGTTAATTTCGAGCATAAGTAATGAGGTATAGGCGGACACGCCCCAAATAACGACGAGTAACACTAAAGCAGGGATAATACCTAAAGCCGCTGTGGCTAAAGGTAACGCTAACATACCTGCGCCAATGGCCGTCCCGGCAACGATGGCGATCGAGCCTAACATTTTTGAATTCACACAATAGTCCTGTTCAATAATTAATTATTATTTTATTTGAGTAAGATTTGAACCGATAAAGCCTTGCGTCTTAAATCGAAATAAGCGACACATCACTTAAAGCATCCAATCAGATCTCGACCTAGCAGATCAATTGGCCCCAATAGCTTTTGAATGTTTCAACCCAGTAGCCATTGAGGCTAACTAAATCGATTATTGAAAAATGGCATGACTTTCAATTGTGATAGCCCAAATTAATGTACCGATATAAGCATCGATTAAATAGATAGTTTGGGACATTAACAGAGCCAAACCCAGTGGGCAAGCCAGTTGTGAACAAAGAAGGGCAGCAAACGGTACGGTAACAACTTAATAGCGCTGTGATAAACGAAAATATACAAGCCAACAAAAGCGCTACCTTTGTTGAGAATACCTGTAATCTTGTATTAGGCTCGAATCAAAATAAAGCCGGTCTTTTTCCATCCGATGCAGACAAAAAGGGCTTAAACACACGGATATGTTTAAGCCCAATCACATCATGTTGAGAATTGATTAACTCAAAAAGTTAATTTACAGCTCAGTCCACGCCATAGCCCAAGAAGCGCCAACACCTGGTTCAAATCCAGTGGCAGAAGCCGACCACTGCACGCAATAGCCGCTATAAGGGAATGGCTTACATTGATACACTTTGCCATTTTTAGGCTGTAACACTGTAGTACCTGCAACGTAACCTTTCACGCCTGCTGGGAATACAAAATCAGCTTCTGGTGCAGGAGCTTGGTCCTTTAAGAAGAGATCAAAGTTCTGCTGAATAACATCACCTTGTTTAGGCTCAGCTTTTACCTGCAAATGATAATGCCCAGCTTTAGGCTCAACGACGTCTAACACTAAGCTAGCACTGGTATTGTTAACAGTTTGGCTCACAAAACCTGCCGCTGTGCCATCATGGCTAAACAAATACGCTGACACTAGCATCTCGGCGTTACTGGTCACATCAAAGCTGACCTTCGCCGCACCATCGATAATTTGATAATCATCGGCAAGTGAAGTGACTTCTAAGCTGTTGCCCGGAGCAGGAGCTAAATCAAATCCTACTTCGACACGCTCAATACCTGAGTTTTTCGCTGTAAAAATGTCGTTTTTGCCATACACAGGCTCAATCACACCCGATGCATTTTTTTGTCCCGCTTTTAACTGGGACTGCTGGGCATTAATCGCGCTTGCTAATAGGAAAGGCCAATTTTGTTTATCACCTTGAGTCGCATCGCTAATGGTAATGACTGTTTGCTTAGCCGCTTGCTCACCATTGGCGTCAAACACCCGGGTCATCACTTTATCGCCTGCTTTTAGATCGAGTGACGGATTGATATCCCCCACATCTTGCCATTCACTCGGCACAACAGGACCCGAGCCCAAGTTCACATCGATAGCATTGTAGAAACTATTCGTCGTATCTCCCACTTCCCACACGGCCAAGATCACTTGATAACCACTGCGACCTTCTGGCACGTAGCAGTCATGGGTCACTAACTTAGGCGGCTGTTCCATACCACCATCAACTACGCAAAAGGGTGCTAAGTCAAAGCTCGCTCGACTCAAAGCTTGGTTTGGGTTCCAATCTTGGCGAGTTAAATAGTAACGCCAATTACGGGTGACATGGTTTGCTGTGAACTGCCAACTGAACTTATTCCAGCCCGCTTTAATATCCGTCTTTGCCCAACGGCTCGGACTTTGTTCATCCAAAGGTGAAAAAGCACCATTGCCAGCACTCGCCAATTTGCCATCAGCAGGACCTGATTCAGGAAAACCCGATGGCCCCTCAACACTTTGCGGCTCCCATTGCACCGCACCACAATTGGCATTTTTACCTGTTTTACAGGCATATGAACGCGATTCAGGTGCCACAACATAACCGTGCGCCTGCGCAGAGATACTCACAAACGCATTCGTCGCCATTACTGCCGCGGCCAATAAACTCAATTTAGAAATAGGGGAAAAAACAGTAGGATTTGCCACTTTAATGCACTCCATTGATTGCCTATCATCCTAAACATAATGATAGGCTTAGATATAAAAGTGGTATTTGGGCAAACAACAGCATTAAACAGCAGTCGTTTATCTTTCACAGAAATCGAATTCTGCGGCAACTCCGCTATCTTAGTTCACTAAAAAATCCATTTACAACCTTAGACCGGAAGCTTTGCGTCCTAACTTTTCAATTAGTTTGCCAAATACAGTCGTTATCATTGAGTCACTACGAGTTAACAGTATGTAACTAAGTAGAAATGACTTGGCTAAATTAGCAACAAAAGACAACGTTGTCAAAAAATAATTCATTTATATTCATTAAGTTACAGAATGTGAATCGGTATTTTTCTGACACCCGTCAAACATTTATCAGCACCTACTGTTATAAACTCGTGCTTGAAACTAAATCTTACCTAGGTATAATGCCCACCTCGCTTCGGGGGAGTAGCTAACTGGATTTCGAACCATCGTCATCTAGGGTGAACATCAACATACTTGGCAACATGCCATGGTGTTCACAGCAAATCATAGATTTGCCCAGCAAGACCTGAGCACAATTACCGCACCTAGGGGTGGACGGTTTATTGTGCTTATGTCATAACCACCCCTAAAGGATCACACTTGGAAGCCCTACTTGCCTCAACCTTTACGGTTGCTATCGCCGAAATTGGTGATAAAACTCAATTACTTGCACTAATCCTCGCCGCAAGATTTAAAAATAAAACCGCCATTATTTTAGGTATTTTGCTGTCGACATTATTTAACCATTTTGCCGCCGCTTGGATTGGTCAATGGGCCATTAACTGGGTAAGCCCAGATCTTGCACGTTATTTAGTGGCTGCGTCCTTCTTCGCGATCGCTCTTTGGGTGTTAATCCCAGATAAAGTCGATGCAGAAGAGAGCCGTTTCTATAAAATGGGCCCCTTTCTCGCTACCTTTATCCTGTTTTTTATCGCCGAAATGGGGGATAAAACGCAAATCGCAACTGTGGTATTAGCCGCAAAATACGATTCATTAACTATGGTGGTTGCAGGCACAACCTTAGGCATGCTGCTTGCTAACGTACCCGTAGTGATCGCAGGCCACTTCAGCGCCGAAAAATTACCTATGTTGTGGATACACCGTGGCTGCGCGGTATTGTTCGCACTCTTAGGCGTAGCAACACTGTTCTTCTAAGAATCGAGGCTGTGGTTTTGCTGCAGAATAAAATTTCTTCACGCAATATTTTATTCTTTTAAACCTAACCGTTTTGCAAGTCGGTGCAAATTACCTGTATCGATTTGCAATATTCTTGCACACGCAGCCCAATTTTGTTGATTCGCGGCTAAAACTTGACGAATAAGTTGACGCTGATATCTCTCAGTCGCCGCCTTAAGCCCCAGTATAACACTGGAATTATCTTGCGATTGTCGCTCACGACAGGCCGACTCAGACCTAAATGCTAATTCACTGGCTGGCGTTGCGGCATCTGATGGCCTATCTTCGTCGACTGTTCTGTGTGCTTGATTCATCAAAGAATCGAGCTGAAAATGTTTATCACTTAAGCTGATGTAAGCCGTTTTTAGCTCGGCTTTCGCCAACACCGCAGCCCTGTGTATCGCATGCTCTAGCTCACGCACATTACCCGGCCATGTGTATTGCTCTAATAACTGCTGCGCTGCGGGTGTGATATTGATATGGGTGAGTCCTAACTTCGCTTTACAACGTTCAAGAAAAAAACCTGTCAGCATAACAATATCTTGCCCACGCTCTCTTAATGGTGCTACGTGGATAGGAAATACGCTCAACCTATGGTAAAGATCGAAACGAAAGCGCCCTTCCGTTGCCTCTTGGTGCAAAATTCGATTAGTGGCGGCAATAATCCGAGTATTAACTTTTAGGCTCTTATCACTGCCAACTCGCTGTAATTCACCGTATTGTAAAACCCTCAATAACTTAGCTTGCAGCCCCAAGGGAAGCTCCCCGATTTCATCTAAAAACAAGGTCCCCTTGTCAGCGAGTTCAAACTTACCTTGCCTATGACTGATTGCTCCCGTAAATGCCCCTTTTACATGCCCAAATAACTCGCTTTCGGCGACGGACTCCGGCAGTGCAGCGCAGTTCAAATAGATAAGTGATTTATCGGCTCTGGTCGATTGATTATGTATCGCCGCGGCCACTAACTCCTTACCCACGCCAGTTTCGCCGGTAATTAATACCGATAAATCAGTGCCTGCCACGGCACTTATCTGCTGCTTTAGCGATTGGATCTGTGTGGATTGCCCTATGATCTCCTGCTGACTAGCAGGACGATTGAGCACCTCTGTGCCATTGGAAACTTCAACAACTTGGGATTCTAGCTGTTGCATCAATAACGCAGTATTAAGACTGGCTGCGGCCAGTGCGCTGATCACACGCAACTCGCTATCACTAAAATCATCAAACTGATGAGGGTTGAAACCATCAATGGTGAGCGCCCCAATTAAGCGATCGTTCGCGATTAGTGGTAAACCAATGCAAGCATGTACATGTAAGTTCGCACTATGATGTGGAATTAAACCATCATACGGATCAGGAAGTTCACTGTCGGCCGGGAAACGAACCACATCGCCAGCACGGGCGATAGCCTCTAATCTCGGATGTTCACTAATTTGAAAGCGCCGCCCTAACACTTCGGCAAAGAGCCCATCTATCGCCAAGGGGACAAATTGCTGCTCCCGAAATGCCAATAATGCCGCAGCATCACAATTGACACGCCGCCTGACCACTGCCAACAAACGCTCAAATCTGTCTTGCGTCGACACGCCGACAGTTAAATCTAAGGCTAACTGAGTTAAATCAGCATGGGCACTCATAGCACATCCACAGTCAAATAAAGTCATATTGACAACAGTGTAATGTCAATTTGACCAATATCAAATTGTCATTATGACACCAATAAGTGATTCCAAATGTTGAAATACGTTAATGTCAATAAAAATCAACACGTTAGAATGTTGGCATAGTGAGTGCAATAAGAGATTTAACTAAATAAGCAAGATTTACGTAGCGCATTCATTATTAATTATCACAGGTGTATTTATGACTATTCATGTAAAAAACAATATCCACTGGGTGGGCCAACGCGATTGGGAAGTGCAAGATTTTCATGGTACTGAGTACAAGATAACTAAAGGCACAAGCTACAATAGCTACCTTATCCGTGAAGAAAAAACCGTGTTAATTGATACAGTTGATCATCGGTTTAGCCAGCAATTCTTACAAAATCTTGAAGCTGAAATTAATTTAACCGACATAGACTATATTGTGATGAACCATGCAGAGGAAGACCACTCAGGCGCCCTGACTGCATTAATGGCCAAAATTCCTAACACACCAATTTACTGCAGTGAAAATGCGGTCGACTCCATTGTAGGACATCACCACCACCCAGAATGGAATTTCATTACCGTAAAGACAGGGGATAGTTTAGCGATAGGCAATGGTAAGCAACTGATATTTATCGAAGCACCTATGTTGCATTGGCCAGATAGCATGATGACATACCTCACCGAAGATGCGGTTTTATTCAGTAACGATGCCTTTGGCCAACACTATTGCGACGAACATTTATTCAATGATGAGGTTGATCAAAATGAATTAATGGAACAATGCCTACGGTACTACTCAAACATTTTAACGCCCTTTAGCAGCCTAGTGACGGCTAAAATTCACGAAGTATTAAGCTTTAATTTACCTGTAGATATGATCGCAACTTCACACGGCATTGTGTGGCGTGATAATCCTGCCCAAATTATTCACCAATATTTAGCTTGGGCCGACGCTTATCAAGAAGACCGCATCACGATTCTCTACGACTCTATGTCCAATAATACTCGCATGATGGCCGACGGTATTGCTCAAGGTATTCATGATGTTGACCCCAATGTAGCAGTAAAAGTGTATAACGTCGCACGTCATGATAAAAACGAAATCCTTGCACAGGCATTTAGGTCAAAAGGTATTTTAGTCGGCTCATCCACCATGAATAATGTAATGATGCCTAAAATTGCCGCCATGCTTGAAGAAATCACGGGCCTGCGTTTTCGCAATAAAAAGGCGGCAGCTTTTGGTAGTTATGGCTGGAATGGCGGCGCAGTCGATAGAATTCACACTCGTTTGATGGATGCTGGTTTCGAAACTTCAGTGGGATTAAAAGTCAAATGGCGTCCCGATCGTGATGCGATGCAAGAATGCCGTCAGCACGGCCAGCGAATCGCGCGAGAATGGGCATTGCGTCCCCTCGATAGCGCTAATAGTCGCTCTATCATTAATCAAGTCATGTCAAAACCTAGCCAAGCCACCACGGCCAGTCAAACAGCTGAAAATACTGCTACTAATAACGTCCCTATGACTGCACCGATTGCAACAAAAGCGTGCGAATTAAATGATACACAATCAATGATTTGCACCGTTTGCCAATGGGTTTACGACCCTGAAAAAGGAGAACCTAATCAAGATATCATTGCTGGCACACCTTGGACTCAAGTGGCCGAAGACTTCCTCTGTCCCGAATGTGGCCTAGGTAAAAGCGTTTTCGCTGTCATAAAAAATGAGGTGACTAATGCCTAAGCCAATCGTCATTATCGGCAGTGGATTCGCGGCATATCAGCTAGTCAAAACACTGCGACGTTTAAACCGCGAACAACCGATTACAGTTATCACAGCCGACTCTGGTGACGAATACCATAAACCAGATTTAAGCCATGTGTTTAGCCTTAAAAAAATGGCGTCAGATCTCATAAAATTGACCGCGACTGAATTTGCACATGAGCAACAAATTGATGTGATAAATCACTGTGAAGTCATAAAAATAGATAAAGTTCGTCAGGTAGTATGTTGCCATCAAGGACGCGAAATTGCGTACAAAAAATTAGTGCTTGCCACGGGTGCACGGCCCTTTATTCCACCTATAGAGGGAGATGGCGTCGATATCATCCACACAGTTAACAGCTTAATAGAATATCAGGCCTGCGAAGCAGACATCCATGGCGCGAGGAGAGTACTGGTTATCGGTGCTGGTTTGGTCGGAGTTGAACTGGCAATGGACTTAGCAACTGCAGGTAAGCAAGTGTTTTTGGTCGATCCACAAGCGAGCTTAATGCCGAATATGCTACCCGAAATGTTAAACCACAAACTGACCGCTGTACTAAAGCAGCATAACGTCACAGTGCAATTGCAAACCCGAGTCAGCCAACTGCAACACCAAGATGGCAGTATCTCTGTGTGCCTAGATAATGACCAACGGTTTATTTGTGATGCGGTTATCTGTGCAGCCGGACTGATCCCTAACAGTCAACTTGCCCAGCATGCGGGGCTAGAGGTCAATAAAGGTATCGTCGTTAACGAATGCTTACAAACCAACGATGCCCATATTTATGCGCTAGGTGATTGCGCCCAAATCAACGGCCAAAATAGGGCCTATTTGCAACCTGCGTTACTGAGCGCCAATGCGCTGGCGAACACATTACTGAACCAACCGACAGCAGTGAATTTTCCCGCCATGCTCATTAAAGTGAAAACGCCACTGTTACCTATGCAGCTCAGCGGTATAACAGTGAATGGCGTCTATCGCTGGCAAGTCGATATTGATGCTCAAGGAAGCTGTATTAAAGCATTCGACGTGGATGAAACATTTATAGGATTTATCGTAACCGAGGATAAAATGCAGCAAGCATTTGGATTGTTAAAGCAGCTAAATAGCCCTAATGCAGCGCTCATCGCGGCCTAAGAGCACATTAACGAGAATGTTAATATTGTTGTCGCTGATAATAAAAACTGAGTAGAGGCTTTCTACTCAGTTTTATCGTTTCCACTATTATTCAAACATTCGCAACAACAACAGTTTAAAGACCTAATGCCGCTTTAATACGTTGTCCGTAATCCGCATCGGCTTGAGTAAAATGCGCCACCATACGTTGCTGCACATCTAAACTCGCTTGACTTAATGAACCCGAAATTGTTGCCACTAGGCGCGCTTTCTCAGCTTCAGAGAAGATGCGATACAAATTACCCGCTTGGGTATAATCGTCTTGGTTATAACGACTGTAACGCGCCGCTTCACCTTCTAAACGCAATGGTGGTTCGCTAAAGTTTACTGGCTCAACCAAGGCATCAGCAGTGCTGTTCGGGCCATAGTTTGCCGAAGCGTCGCCACCAGTTTGACTGCCATGATAAGGACATTGTGTACCCGCCATCGCACCTGCACGTTGATGGTGATTTGCCTTAGCGGCATGCGGGCAATTCACTGGCAATTGGTTGTAGTTAGCACCAATGCGGTAACGCTGCGCATCGGCGTAGGCAAATAAACGTGCTTGTAACATCTTGTCTGGTGAAGCCCCGACGCCTGGGACCAAATTACTAGGTGCTAATGCCAATTGCTCAACTTCAGCAAAGTAGTTTTGTGGCAGACGATTCAGCTCTAATACACCAATCTCAATTAATGGATAGTCGCTATGCGGCCAAACCTTAGTTAAATCAAATGGATTGATATGGTAAGTATTGGCATCCGCCTCAGGCATAATCTGCACATTAACCGTCCAACACGGGAAGTTACCATCAGTAATAGCAACCACCATATCGCGCTGTGATGAATCGGGATCAATCCCTTTTAATTTATCAGCCTGTTCATTGGTTAAGTTGACCACGCCTTGCTGCGATTTAAAGTGGAACTTCACCCAGAAACGCTCGCCCTTGGCATTCCACAGCGAGAAAGTGTGTGAACCATAACCATGCATTTGACGGTAGTTCGCCGGAATACCACGATCCGACATCAAAATGGTTACTTGATGCATAGCTTCAGGATTCAATGACCAAAAGTCCCACATAGCCTGCGGATCTTTTAAGTTTGTCTTAGGATTACGCTTTTGCGTATGAATAAAGTCTGGAAACTTAATCCCATCTCGCAAGAAAAAGGTCGGCGTATTGTTACCCACGATATCGTGATTACCACGGGCAGTATAAAAACGTAAACCAAAGCCACGTGGATCGCGCTCTGCGTCGGCAGAACCCATTTCTCCACCTACGGTTGAGAAACGAATAAAGGTTTCGGTTTGCTTACCAACACCATTGAAATGGTCAGCAATGGTGTAATCGCTTAAATCTTTAGTCAGCGTAAATGTGCCGTAAACCCCTGTACCTTTGGCATGCACGATACGTTCAGGAATACGCTCACGGTTGAAATGGGCTAACTTTTCAATTAAATGCCAATCTTGTAATAGCAAAGGACCACGTTCACCCGCCGACAGTGAGTTTTGATCATCGGCCACTGGGGCACCGTTTTGGCTCGTTAAGTACTGACTTGTTTGATGTTGTTGACTCATGCCCTGCTCCTTAGTCTTGATTGCTGGTTAACCAGGTTTCAATTAAATCGTAAATGGTGGCCATGGTTTATCTCCTTGGCTGCGACGTGTTGTCGATGGAGCAAGAATAGAGAATTACCACTTTAGAATAAAACGATTAAACTAGATTTTCATAATCTAAAAAAAAGATTAAGAATGGGTTTGGCAAGACAGTTAATGAATTACACGGACTCACAGCCAATGGTCCGCTCACATCACTTAAGATGCTGTTGAAAAACCAAATAGCTGCTCAGGACAATGGAGCGAAGTGCGGTGCGAGAAAGCGGAGTTAAGCTGATACACCATTAACTGCTGGATAAGTCAGCTTCACGATAAAGCTTAACCAAATAATAAGTATCAATCAGCACGATAAAAAAGTTAACTAAGGCAACAGGATAAGCCCCAATTGCCACACCGTAGGCCACAAATAAAGCCGCACCAATGAGATTCCACCAGCGCAGTTTCTTAATGTTTGACATCATCAGTGATATTGCAACGACCACTGAAGCTAAATAACCAACCCATTCCCAAATTGTAGCGTTATCCATATCCAATCCTTATCTATATATTATTTAAATCAAACGATTGATACGCCAATCACACCACAGGTAATAAGCTGGCTCATTGCATTTAGCGTTTAACGACAGCCGCCGTCATCCGTGAAATACAAGTCAGTTCACCCGCACTGTTGTGGATTAAAATCTCCCATACAGAGCTGCGCTTCCCTAAGTGGATAGGCTTAGCCGTGGCGGTTAATACCCCATTACGGGAAGCCCGTAAGTGGTTAGCGTTAATTTCTTGACCGACACAATAGTACTGCTCAAAATCCACCGCGAAATTTGCCGCATAGCTAGCAACGGTTTCAGCAAGCGCGACATTCGCGCCACCATGCACTATGCCCAAAGGGTTATGCACCGCCGGACTGGCTGGCATAGTGGCCTTCATGTAATCGTCGCCAATCTCACTGATCTCAATTCCTAAAGTCTGCATCAAGGTGCCTTTGCCACCCATACCGGCGTCTAAACGCGCGCAATCCTCTAACGTTACAGCTCTAAACCAAATACTCATTGCAACTTCCTAGTCAATAAAACCAATCAGCAGTTTACTGTGAAGTGGATGAAGTTCAACTAGTTTACTCTCAGCTAGTCACATCTATATCGGCAAAAATAAGGCTCAAACTAACCAAGATTTAGTGGTACTTAGCTGACTAAACCAGACAAGAAATAATCCCCACACCACGACTACACTTGGCATAATTAACGCGTCGGCTCCTAGCACCACAGCCGCTTGCTGAATGCAAAATACATAGGTCATTTGCAACAAAATAGCGATAAGCGAGGCGACCAACACTTTATAAGCAATTAATTTTCTGAATAACAATAATAGACATCCTAGAACCCCTGAAACTACGGCAAAGCCAAACACAGCATCAATCCAAATTGGCGTTGTTTCATAGAGTGTAATTTGATCTGGGCTCATCTGTGCCAGTGCATCTGGCGTCATAGTCATTTGCATAACAAAAGCCATCAGCCCCATGATATTCCACAACAAACTGAGCGTTGCGACAAAGTAAAACCACAGTGGCGCCTTGATATTCATGGTTTTCAGCGGATTTGAGGTGGTATCCATACTCACTCCTAATAAAAACTGAAAAAAAGAGATAAAAAAGGGATGGTTAACCATCCCTTTGTTTCAGTCTAGCTCACAAATTGCACTTGTGAGTTAACCCCATATACAGGTTAACGGCGACGACGCTGCAAACCAAACAAGGACATCAGTGCTAAACCTAAATAACCTAAAGCACCGCCATCATCTTTAGGCTTTGGCTCAGGTTTTGGCGGCACTACTGGCGCAGGATAACTTAAAGCAACAATCACAGGATCATGATCCGATGCAGAAAAAGCATTTTCAGATTTAGCCAGATCACCAGAGAACTTCTTACCGTATTCAAACAGGCTAGATTCCACTGAGTTGATATGCCAATCTTCAATATCCACTAAACGTTTGGCTAAGCTAGCATTGGCTAAAGCATGATCTAAGTTACCTAACTCGCCGTTATAGCTATAAGAGAAAGTGCTTGCACCGTGGGCTTTCGTGTTCAAGTTGATAAAGCCATAACCTTTTTCAATCTTGCTGCCTTGGCGTTCAAACACTTTGCCGTCGAGCGTCGTCCACGAAGCGGTCAGGATGTCACGCTCTGACTTGCTCGCATCGAAGTCGGTTAGTACACGGATAGGATCCTCCATACCATAGGCATTCATATCACCGATGATCAGTAAGTCGCCTTTCACGTCTTTTAGCGTTTCACCCAAGACTTTGGCTGCAGATACGCGGAAAGCATTACACTTGCCCTGTTGATCGGCCGGATCAACTGACTCTTCGAAGTTAGCCCAATCTTCTAAACAGCCTGAGCCTTTAGATTTCAAATGGTTAACGACTACGGTCAGAGACTCATCATGGATTTTAAAGGTTTGCGCTAAGCTGTGACGTTGATAAGCATCATTGCCAGGGTTAGTCTCAGTTTTGCCATCTTTTGTGCGAGTCACGCTGCCAGCACTGGCGTGCTGTTCTGGAGTACCGATAACTTGTGCTGCCCCCGCTAAAGCCACTTTACCACCACGGTATAACATGCCGACAGTAATCGCATCTGTGCCAAAGTACTTGCCGTCATACTTATCAGCATCGGTGATTTCAACAAAGCTATAGGCGTTTTCAGGCGTCTGCTTGTCATTTAGTGCATCGACTAAATCCTTAATCGCACTCTTCTCACCAAAACCGTTGTTAGCAATTTCCATCAAACCGACGATATCGGCGTTCATGGCGGTAATAGCGCTAACGATTTTAGTACGTTGTAGCACCATTTCTTCCAGCGTTAGGGCGCCACGGTTACTGCCTGATGGATTGGTATCGCCACCATCAACATCGTTAAAGAAGTTCAGCACGTTAAAGCTAGCCACGCGCAGATCTCCCTTAGTTGCAACACTTGGGGCTTCGGTTCTATCGTCACCACGGATAAAATCACCCGCTGTAATAGTATTAGTCGCCACTAAACGATAAGCGCCGTAGCTGTAACCAATCACACCTTGCAGGTTAGTCAGTTGATCGCCAACACGGATGTAACCCGTTTCCACATTGAAATCAGGGAAGTATGGAATAACACCATTGGCAGGCTTGTAATCGGATTCGATAAAGAGTTGGTTTTCGCGGTTAGATTTAACTAATGCCGTTGCTTCAGCAGAAAGCGCTGGATACAGCTGTGTCGGCTTCATCAAAGGTGCTTGATATGACACTAGCATGTTATTGCGACTACCCGCATAGTCGAAGCTGAAGGTGCGGCTGATTTTAAGATCGCTGCCCGCATCTAAGGCCACATTCATGCCTTCATAGCGCTCTAATGCTTGCGCTAAGGTTTCGCCATCGGCCACATAGAAAGGTGCGGCAACAGGGACTTCACCCTTAGCGCCAACATCAAATTTCTTATCGGCTTTAATATCGATTTGAGTTAGGCCAAAGTATTCTTTCACTTTACCCTGCACACACACTTCAACCCCTGGTTGAATCGCTTCAGGTGCAGCTTCACCTAAGAATACAAATACACCATCAGAGGTATACGGTGAGTTATCACCCTTAACTTCTTGTAAGTAAAAACCTTTAAACAAGCTTTCACCACGGGCAGTCACTACGCCACGCACAGTCACTTCGGCTTCAGATTCGAATGCCCCTGCTGGTACAAATGGGCTCGACTCGCCCGCACCTTGTACTTGATAAATAGGCACAATTTTAGCGCCAGTACAGCTAAAGAGCGGCACTTCTGGCTCAGCAGGCGTTTCTAGAGAACCTAAACCAGAGAAGGTATCTTTAGGTAATTGTTCCCACTGGGCGGCATTAAATACTGTATTCGCCACTAACGCATCTAATTTACGTTTTAAGGTAACGTCTAATCCCCAACCCGTTGGCGTCGGCACATCACCAATAATATCGATGACTGCATCATCTTTCATTAAGGCAACCGCATCACCGCCATTAAAACTTAAACTACCAGAGTAACTATCAACCCCTTGAGCAACAGTAATAGTACCGCTAGTATTTAAAATAACTTTTGTCGATTTTGCCGCAATAGTTTGACCACCTAAAGCCACCATATCCGACGCAACAGTAGCACCATCTTTATAACGAACCAGTTTATAACCCGCGAGATCAATTGCCGTATCGCCGCTGTTATACAGTTCAATCGCTTTATTATTTGAGCTACCTTCAACATATTCGGTGATCATCACATCTGCGCTTGCCATCATAGGCAAAGCCGCTGCAACAGCTAAAGAAATAGCCGTTAATTTATTAACATTATCCATATCATCAACCCCATTATTATAATATTGCCGCTAACTTCTATTAACGTGCGAGCGGATTATTTCAGAGTTGAATGCGTAAAAAAAGAGGGCAAGATCGCACATTGCCAATGTAACACATTGATGAGTAACTAATTATAGACTTCTCACTGTTCACCTAACAGAACAGGATGGTAAATCAAAAGTATTAGCCATGTAAAAACAAACAGTAAGAACAATACACATAAGCTCAAAGCATTTGGCATCCTGCTTAAATAACAATCAATATTTTAATGTGATATTTTGATGATATTATTCAGTATGCAATACCCAATAAAATATAAGGAACACGGGTCCTTAAAAGGTAATGGATATAATTAAAACTTAATTTAGCATTCATTATTTTGAAATAAACATAACAGTCAAACTGCTAAAGTGGATGATTTATACCCTTGGTTATTGCAGCAGATTAATGTTGATGATGGGTATAAAAATGAAACACAGAGCCAGTCTGAGAACCAACGGCTGTAAGATAGTGAGCTCAATATTAAAACAATAATGCGAATTTTACAGACAAAAAAATACCGCTCATTTAGGAGCGGTATTTTCAATTGCGGCGTATTACACGTCGCAGCTAATCAATTACTTTTTAGCAGGTTCAGCTACTGGCGCCGCAGAAGCTTTCTCGATTGATTTCAACTCAACTTCGAAAATCAACGTAGAGTTTGGTGGAATAGTACCAGTATCACGTACGCCATAGGCTAATTCTGATGGGATCACAAACTTGTACTTAGCGCCAACAGGCATTAATTGCACGCCTTCAGTCCAACCTGGAATAACGCGATTCAAAGGGAACTTAGCCGCTTCGCCGCGTTTATAAGAACTATCAAACTCAGTACCATCAAGTAAAGTACCGACATAATCCACTTCTACAGTGTCTTCTGCGGCAGGCTTTTCACCCGTGCCTGGAGTTAATACTTCATATTGTAAGCCAGACTCAGTTGTCACTACACCAGGCTTAACCTTGTTTTCTTCAAGGAATTTTTTACCATCTTCGATATTTTTCGCAGAAATCGCTGTTGCTTGTTCCTGACGTTTATCGTTTAACTTTTTATCTAGACCTTGAAGAATGGTTTGCATTTCTTCTTCGGTTAAACTTAATTGGTCATTCAGACCATTAGTGAAACCAGTGACGATCAGAGTGCGATCAACTGGCAGGCCTAATTCTTCTTGCTCTTTGATATGGCCAGACATATAACGACCGATTGAAGCGCCTACACTGTAAGCTTCTTTTTGAGCTTCAGTCGTTAATTCAACATTTGTACTCGTAGCTGCTTTTTCTTCTTGATTACAAGCAGATAGGCCAATAATAGCCAATGCAACTAACGATAATTTATAAATCGATTTCATTAAAGCTTCCTCAGCATCCTCAAGCGGTTACAATAACCTAAGCGTGACAACTTTATACTAGTTATCTCGGTTATACCAACTAGATTCTTTATGGGTTAACAGTGATTAATGTCACTTGATCAAGTCTAAAGACAACAACTTAGGGAGCAAGTTCATGAAGAAAAATCTACTGCTGGTAATTTGCACAGTTTTTCTAATCGCTTGCCACCCCAAAGCAGAAGATATCAGTGTTCTCACGACAGAACCCAGCTATAGCGCGAGCCTATCAAGTAATGGGCAATTCGCCTTAGTTGCCACTCAAAGTAGTGGAGTTCAATGCTGGGATCTCAGCACCCTTACCCTCAAATACCAATGGATACATGGCGATATTAATACTGGCGTCACAGGTACAGCGATTTCTCCCAACGGGATATTTGCAGCATCGTTAAGCCGAGATTCAGTTGCTATGTGGAAAATAGCCGACGGTAAGCCTTTGGGCTGGTGGTCCTTACCTTCATCCGGTGAAAGTGTCGCGGTAGCAGATAATGGCGCACTACTTATTGGTTTAAATGATGGTTCAGTCATGTCGCTTAATGCCGAAAAATCTGCCTTAATCAAGTTTCTTGGACATAAAGAGCGCGTCAATAGTGTTGCCCTCTCTGCTGATGGCCGATTAGCATTAACGGGGTCAAATGATATGCAGGCGATTCTCTGGCAGGCACAAACTGGCCAACCGCTTCATACGTGGACACTCGGCAGCCGTATAACCAAAGTGGCACTCAACGACAGTGGTAGTTTAAGTTTTACCAATGGCAGCACAGATGAAGCAAAAATCTGGGATAACACAAGCGGTAAGCTGTTAAATAAGCTGGATATTACCCGTCGCCAAATGAACTTTTCAGCGGTGAGGTTTATCAAACAAGACAGCCAGCTATTAACAGGTACGCCAGCGCGGGAAGTTATACTCTGGCAACGTGACTCGGGTAAACAAATTGAAAAATGGCAGGTTGCACTCACTAAAAACAGCCAAAATCGAGGAGCCGTTGTATACTCTGTGGCAATTCGAGATACCAATAAAGTCGTTAGTATCAGTAGCCAAGGCTTAGTTGAAACTTGGCAGAAATAGAGGTTAGCCATGCAAGGCGTACAAGCACAGATTGAAGATCTAGAAACCAAATTGGCTTTTCAAGAGCTCACAGTCGAAGAATTAAACCAAGAGGTCATCAAATTAAATCGACTGGTGGCTCACCAGCAACACCAAATTCACATGTTAATTGGTAAGTTGCAGGACATGGAACCGAGTAATATGGCGACTCAGGCTGAAGAAACGCCACCACCACATTATTAACACTGACGCTTTAGATGTTAACTTTGATTAAAAAAACAGTTACTGCAAAATATCCAGGGAATGCGATGTTTAAACATTTAATGCCAAAAGAAACCCCAACTCTATTACCCATAGCGTTAGTGGGTGAACCCATTCTAAGGCAGACTGCAATCACAGTGCACCATTTCGATGCCGAGCTCGTGCATCTTGCCGAGCAAATGTCTGCCAGCATGGACGCTGCCAATGGCGTTGGTATCGCAGCCCCCCAAGTTCACAGCCCTTTAGCCTTATTTATTATGGCTTCTCGCCCTAATGAGCGTTATCCCGACGCGCCTAATATGGCGCCTGTGGTCGTGGTTAATCCGCAAATCATTAATGCATCAAGCGAGTTGGTCAGCGGAGAAGAAGGCTGCTTATCTGTACCGGGGCAAAGATTTACGATACAAAGACATCAAGCCATTGAAGTACGCTATCAAAATTTACAAGGCGAGTGGCAACAAACCGAATTAACGGGCTTTATTGCACGGATTTTTCAACATGAATTTGATCACCTTCAAGGGATCACATTACTCGAGCGTTCACTTATGCCAGAACAGACTCAGGCGATTTCAGCCCAATCCATCAAAAAAGGTGAAGCGCAATAATGAAACTGTCCTTCGTTACACCTTTTCGCGCATTTATTGCACCAACCTTGGCAATGGGATTGGTTTTAAACTTATCGGGCTGCGCTTATAACAGTATTTTCATTAATTATCCTGCGCAGATTGAACCACTCAAACAAGAGCTTAATAGTGCGACTCCCATGGCCGATATCGACAAACTTGCCAGCAATATCAATGGCAATGACGGCTTACTCTATGCCCAAGAAGCGGGACGAATTGCTCAAGTCGCCGGCGATTTTGCTGCCAGTAAAACATATTATCAGCAAGCAGTAGATGCTTATACCGCCTTTGATGATAAGGCCAAAGTCAGCGTTAGTGACATTGGCGCAACAGCCAGCAGCTTAGTGTTAAACGACAATGCGATTCCGTACCGAGGCCCTGGGTATGAACGCATTATGCTGCACCAATACCAAGCTCTTAACTATTTGTTTAGTGGCGACTATCAGGGGGCTCTAGTCGAAGTTCGTCGCAGTAACGAACTACAGAGCAGCGAGCAAGAACGCTATCAAAAATCACAAAAGTCAGTTCAAGCCATGGCAAACGGCACCATAGATGCCGAGGTTAACAAACTAGGACAAGCTGCGGGCACAGTCACCAGTTCTTTCTTAAACGCTTACAGTTATTACACGACTGGCGTACTGCACGAAGTGCTGGGTGAGCCGAACGATGCCTATATCGATTATCGTAAAGCAGCACAAATCACTCCAGATAACACCTATTTACAGCAAGATCTGGTTCGCCTCGCCAAGCAGCTCGGCATGCCACAGTATGATGAGTTTAAGCGCCGTTGGGGCGATGCTAAATTGCCCAACCCCAAAGATGGTCAAGTGATTTTGATGGTCGAGCGCGGCTTTGTGCCTGCAAAACAAGCTCTCACGGTACCTTTTACTATCCATGGTAACTGGCAGACAGTGTCACTCGCTACCTACATGCCAAACAATACTTTTGTGCCAGAGACGCAAGTGCAAGGTTTAGGTACAGTGCTGAAAACTGAACCTATTGCCAATATCGATGCCTTAGCCATCACAGCACTCAAGGAAGATCTGCCCGCGACGCTAGTTCGTCAAGTCGCTAGGGTCTATGCTAAATCTGAGATGGCCTATCAGATTGAGAAGAGTGGTAAACCAGGGAACAATGCTGCCGATATTGGCAGTATAGCGATGCAGATTTTTAACGTAGTAACAGAACAAGCGGATCGTCGCAGTTGGCTGACGCTCCCTAAACAAGCACAGATCGGGCGGCGTTATTTGAGTGCAGGTGAATACACTTTGCAGTTAGACAAAGCGCCACCGGCTAAAATTGATGTTGCAGCAGGCAAAACCACCTTAGTCTGGGCAATTGATACTGGTAATTACACCCGAATTTATTCAATAATCATTTAGCCTAGCGGTTGTGGTATTTGAATAAGACGTGTGTCATTAAGTTTATACAATCACAAAATGGAACTGACTATGAAACAATTTAAACTGATTTTTGTACTGGCTGCCGTTATGGGTCTAGCTGCATGTCAATCTAAAGTCGAATATGGCGATGCCACAGAAGTTGAAACCGTCAATGAGAACTTTGGCTCGACGGATCTACAAGCTATTGCAGCCAAGATGGTGGATAGCATGATGACTTTCCCTCCTATCGTGGCAATAACAGCCAATGACCGCCCGATTTTATTTGTTGATAGCATCAAAAACAAAACCTCAGAACATATCGACACTGAGTCTGTCACTGACTCTATCAGTAACAAATTATTGCGCTCAGGCAAGTTCCGTTTTATCGACATGACTAAAGTAGATTCAGTCCGTAAACAACTGGATTACCAAAACAACACTGGCATGGTTGACCCATCAACCGCCATCAAGTTTGGTCGTCAAATTGGCGCTCAATACATGTTATATGGCAATTTATCTAGCATAGTGAAGCAAGACGGTAGCACTAAAGATGTCTACTATAAGATGACAATGCGTTTAATGGATTTAGAAACAGGCCTTATCGAATGGTCTGATGAAAAAGAAATCCGTAAGATGAAGTCTAAGTCTTTCTTAGGCATGTAATTGTCCTATTGGCACTTAATTCTGCCAAGCAGTAATCTCAAGAAGCCAGCGTTAACGCTGGCTTTTTTTTACATTTTTAACATTGGTAATCCAAGGTAAATAAGGTAGTGTACTCGGCCAAAATACACTGCGATGATGATGCTCAAAATTGGCGCTGGCGCGAGGGATAATTTGCCACAAAGGCAAACCTACACACACGATATTGAATGCAAACATCCAAGCAGAAAACAAAACAAATCGTTGAAGGATTTAAGTTGTGAACTTGTTTAAAGCCAGTCTCGTTGCCCTTACCTGCGGCACATTAATGTCGTGTGCAACCCAAAGTACACTCAATACGGGTCCACGTGATGCTAGCGCTTATATTAGCCAATATCAGGCTGCGCTTCGCTCGCAGGTCATCTCCGATATTCACTATGACTTGGATTTTCAGCTCACAGGGGACGCCGAGTTTTCAGCCACCTCCAAAGTGACATTTCAATTAAGTGAAGTGCCAAAACAACTGAGCTTAGATTTAAACAAGGCGCAGATAAAACGCTTTATCATCAACGGTACCGCCGTATACCCCAATTACAATGGCGCTTACATCAGCTTAAATACGCGTTTGCTCACCTCAGGTGAAAATATCATTGAAGTGCAATTTAGCCGTGCCCACAGCACCAATGGTGAAGGTTTACACCGTTTTAAAGATCCAATCGATGGCAAGGTCTACCTCTACTCTCATTTTGAACCCGCTGCAGCTCAGCAGATGTTCGCAGTGTTCGACCAACCGGATCTCAAGGCTAACTATCAAATTACGGTAACAGCGCCCAAAGACTGGCAAGTCATTAGCTCGATGCGTGAAAGCCAAATCACCCCAGCGGGTGCTTACAATCGTTGGACTTTCCCACAAACACCTAAGCTAAGCCCATATAACTTTTCAATGCACGCGGGCCCTTATCACATGTGGCAAGACAACTCAGGCCGCTATCCTATGCGCCTGTTCGCCCGCCAATCCGTTGCTAACCAAGTCACGGAGCAAGATTGGTTTACCTATACGAAACAAGGGTTAACTTTTTTCGATAATTACTTTGGTATTCCTTACCCCTTTAAGAAATACGATCAAATTCTAGTGCCAGACTTCCTTTATGGCGCGATGGAAAACGCGGGTGCAGTGACCTTTTCCGAAGATATCTTCCTTCATAAAGCGGCTATGACAGCAGATCAAAAGCAAAATCTTGCGGGCGTGATCATGCACGAAATGGCGCACCAGTGGTTTGGCGATCTCGTCACCATGAAATGGTGGAACGGCTTGTGGTTAAATGAAAGTTTTGCTTCATTTATGGGCACACTTGCGACTAAAGAAGCCACAGAGTTCACTAATGCTTGGCGTACCTTCTACGCTAAAGGCAAGCAAAAAGCCTATGAGCAGGACAGCTTAGTCACCACGCACCCCATTGAAGTACCCGTAGCAACAACCCAGAACGCCTTCGACAATATCGATGCTATCACTTACCAAAAAGGCGCATCAACGCTGAAACAATTACGCCATTTACTCGGGGACATGGTGTTTCGTCGTGGCGTCAGTAACTATTTAAAACAATACAGTTATCAAAACGCTGAGTTAGACGATTTTATCAATAGCCTAGGGAAAGCCGCTGGCCGCGATTTAAGTGCATGGACTCAAGAATGGCTCTACAGCGCGGGCGTTAACACCATCAAGGCGGAATATCGTTGTGAGGGCAACCGAATCAGCGAATTTAACCTACGGCAGCTCCCTGCAAGCGCAGAGCTACCCACATTACGTGAACAAAAAGTCCAAGTGGCTTTATTTACCCAAGGTCGCTTTGATCTGCGAAATGACATTACAGTGCCAGTGACTTACAAAGGCGAGCGTACTGAAGTTAAACAACTGATTGGTGAGCGCTGCCCAGACCTAGTCTATCCAAACTTTGATGATTGGGGCTTTGTGAAAGTCGAGCTTGATGACAAGTCATTTAATACCGCAAAACAACAACTGAGTAACATTTCCGATCCACTACTGCGATCTATGCTGTGGCAAAGTCTGTGGGACAGCGTCCGCGAAGGTAAATTGAGCTTAGATCAATACCTAAGCACAGTGTTTGTTAACGCGCCAGCTGAGACGGACTACACGATTGTTGGTCAGATCATCGATAGCATGTTGCGCTCGAAGGAATATCTCGCGCAGATCGCCCCTATTCAGCAAAACTACGCTGAAAATGCAATTAAAGGCTTAAGCCAAATGAGTCTGAGAAAAGCAATGGAAAATAAAGGCGATAATGACTTCCAACGGATCTGGTTCAATGCCTATGTCAGTTTAGCAAGCGACAGAGATTCACTGCGTCATTTAGCACAACTCATTGACGGTGAAACAAAAATTAAGGGGTTAACTTTAGATCAAGATTTACGATGGGCAATCATCACCCAGCTTAATCGCTATGATTTTCCTAACGCGCTGCAGCGCTTAACCAAAGAAGCTGCCAAGGATAATTCAGACTCTGGTGAAAAAGCGGCACTTGCGGCACAAGTGATCCGCCCTGAAGCGGCCGCAAAACGTCGTTGGTTAAGTAAAGTCCATCTAGACAGCCTGCCTTTCTCCAAACAGCGGATTATTATGCAAAATCTTTATCCTGCTGAGCAAAAACTATTAAGCGCAGCTACAGCGGAAGAGCGTCTGGCGAGCTTAATGGATATGGACAAAAAAGGGCCTGTATTTATGCGTAATTATAGCCATTTCCTCATCCCAACCGATTGTAATTACACTAGCATAGCGGCATTGGACAAAGTACTTGATCGCCAAACTGGGCTATCTAACCTTACCCGCCGTAATCTACTGGAAACCCGTCAAATAGAGCAGCGTTGTGTGCTGATCAAAAATAAGATGACTCACTAATATTAAGGTCATTTTAAAATTAACAAGGGGCTCCTAGGAGTCCCTTTTTTATGTTCTGTTACAGATGAGTCTTAAACTTGAACCAGCACACAAGATGCTACCCGCGCGAAATTATGCTCACTAACCTTTGATATAAACAAGCCAGCATTCTGAATAATGAATTAATCACACTCACAACCAGTGACATATTTAATTAAATTGTTAGCTTGAGCTTATGTATTTTAACGGCTTACTGACGATAACTAATGTTATTTATCACCTGTAAAATATTATTCATCTCTTCAGTTTAGTCTGCTAAGTTCCATCAGCTCATCAAATAAACAACCGCTGACGCAATCGTTATTGATATAAAAATCATGTAATTATTAAATTCATAAATTATGGGCGTCACTTCTAAATTTATTACTATAATTCTTCAATGATTTAATGTTTTGCCCCGTACTGCCGCTATACTAAAACAACGTTAGAGAGCTAACGGAATATAAAGGATATAGATTATGCGATCGACACTCAAAACGCGGCTGCTGTTTAGCAGTCTTTCCGCTGTACTGATCACTATTGCTGTACTCGTGAGTATCTCTAGTTATTTCATTAGAAATAATGCGTTAGAAAACACCCAACATGAAATTGACCAACTGGCGAAGACTTTTTCATCCGGCATAGGTCAGTGGATGCAAGACAGAAAAATGGCCATTACTAGCCTAAAGCAGACCATTGAAGCCGATCCTAGTGCCAACGTTACCCCTCATTTGTTGCAAGCGCATACTGCGGTTGACTTTGCCCTCACTTACTATGGTGACGAGCAAGGCAACATGTATCGCCAAGATCCGTCGCTGAATACCGCAAATTATGATCCCCGCGTTCGCCCTTGGTATATGGATGCTAAAACGGCGGGTAAAATGATCATGACGGCGCCCTACGTCAGCGCCACATTGAAAAAACAAGTCGTAACTATAGCAGAACCTGTGATGAGCTCAGGCCAGCTCATAGGCGTAGCGGCTGCGAACTTAACCATAGATCAGTTAACAGATGCAGTGCAGCGCCTCCAAGTACCAGGCAAAGGTTACACTCTGATGGTCGATAATGCAGGGCTCATTATTAGTCATCCCAATAGCCAGCTAAATACTCAACAGCTCACTAAAATCGATAGTAATTTTAGCAATAACTGGTTATCACAGCGCACTAATGCCAATACCATGGAAGAGCGAAACCTCGATGGTGCCACTAAATTAGTTTACGTTGCGGCAATACCCTCAACTGACTGGGCACTGATTTTCGTGATGGATAAGCAAGAAATCATGTCACAGGCAACCGATCTCGCTTGGTGGATGTCTGCCGTAGGTGTTGCACTATTGGTGCTGTTTGGTTTGATTTTAATCGCCATCTTTAAAATTCAATTCAAAGATCTCGAACGCGTTGCCCAAGCACTCAATGATATTGCCGAAGGCGATGGCGATCTCACTGTGCGCATTCATACTGCCAACAGCCACGATGAAATTGGTATGTTAGCTTCGGGTTTTAACCGCTTTGTAGAACGTCTACACGGTATGATTTCCCGCATGCACAAGATTGCGGGTCAATTGGAATATCAAGCCAAAGGAAGTAGTGCATCGGCAACGGATAACAGTCAGCGCATTGAAGTACAGCAAGATGAAGTGACTATGGTTGCCACTGCGGTGACCGAAATGGCCAGCGCCACCGAGGAAATTGCCAGTAATGCTGAGCATACAGCGCAGACCGCTCAAAATGCGGTCGGACTTTCAAACCATGGCCATAAACAGGTAATGCAAAGCCAGCAATCTATCCGTAATTTAGCCAGTGAAGTCGAAACTGCAGGGCGAATTATCGGTGAACTGAACGAGCACTCACAAAAGATCAACAGCATTTTGTTGACCATTAGTGGCATCGCAGAGCAAACCAACTTACTTGCACTCAATGCAGCCATTGAGGCGGCACGTGCAGGAGAACAAGGTCGTGGCTTCGCTGTAGTTGCTGATGAGGTGCGTGTACTGTCACAACGTACGCATTCATCGACACAAGAAATTCAAGCGATGATCGAAACCCTACAACAAACCGCAGGCAAAGCCGTTAAGTCTATGACTCAAAGTCATGAAATGGCAGAAACCAGTGTGGCCGATGCTAATTCAGCCAGCGAAAGTCTGTTGCAAATCAGCAAAGCCATTAATGATATTTCAGATATGGCGAGCCAAATTGCCACAGCAGCCGAGGAGCAAACCTCAGTCACCAGCGAAATCAACCGTAATACAGAATCGATTCGTGAAGTGTCAGAGAATCTCTCGATTGAGGCACAAACGTCTATGGTCCAAGCTCAAGAGCTCGCCCATTTAGCCGCATCATTGCAGCAGGAAGTTAATCGCTTTAAACTGTAATCAAAAGCCTTATTTTATATAAAGATTACATCAACAGTTCCATACAATAATGCCCGCAAGTGTCAGTGACATTTGCGGGCATTACTTTACATATTATTTATTCAAAGACTTACAATGGCTCGCCTAAAGCGAGCTTAAATGATCTTCATCGCTTTATTTTCAGGAATATTGGCCTCAGGCCGAAGCTCAGCATGTAAGTTTCTTAATCCTTGGTAACCCATTTCAATTCGATTTCCGCCATTCTTTTTAGCTTTATACATAGCAGTATCCGCACAGGAAATAAGCTGTTTCTCATCTTCACCGTGCTCTGGATACAGAGCAATACCGATACTCGGCAGAATATGGATCTGCTGTTCGGCAAGCTCGAAGGGTTGCTCGAATACTTGCAATATTTTTTGTGCGGCCAGCAGGGTATTATGTGCTGAATCGACTCGTTCAAGTAAGATGACAAACTCATCCCCCCCAAAACGCGCAACGGTATCTGAGCCCCTCACACAACTGACTATTCGCTGTGCTGTCACTTGCAGTAATAAATCGCCCACGCTATGACCAAAAGTATCGTTAACCCACTTAAATTTATCTAAGTCTAAATAAAGCAAAGAGAAATAACTTGATTCCCTATGGGCTCGAGATAACGCCTTTTGAAATCTATCGTAAAAAAGCTCACGATTGGGTAACAAGGTTAACTGATCATAAAGTGCAATATGCTCTAATCGCGCGAGCATTTGTCGACGCTCAATCGCAAAGGCTATTTGCGTAGAAACAAACTCCAATAACTCACGGTCTTGGTGTGTATATGAAGCCGAAGTGGGCAAGCTATGCATAATCAAAGCGCCGATAACGCCTTTCTGTAGCTTTAGCGGCACACCCAGCCAACTTAAACTACCATTACCCAAATCTTCACGAATCGCTTGGGGATAATCAGTTAAGGTCACGGGACACAGGAGTAAAGACTCAGCACTGCGGATCACTTGGTCAGTGAACACACTGAAACTTGCAATATCGATAAGTGAATCCTTGCCAGTAGCGGCTTTATAAGGAAAACTTAATTCATTTAAATCTTGATCGTACAATGCAATAGCAAAGTTTACTGCAGGCAATAATTTAGCAATAATTTCATGAATTCGACGATATAGGGCTAGCAAGTCCTCAGCGACATGCACAGCCTCTGAAATCTCATATAAGGCTGCTTGTCTACGTTCGGCATTTTTGCTCTTAGAAATATCTCTAGCGACTGCGACACGTTGTTGATAAGCATCGGACCAACGTGCAGACCAAAGAATATCGACGATAACACCATCTTTACGCACATAACGGTTTTCAAAATCGACTTTAAAGCGACCTGCCATAATTTCATTGGCCGTTGCGAGAGTGCGTTCCCTATCCTCTGGAATGACAAGATCTAGCATCTGCATACCCATCATTTCTTCTGGGGTATAGCCAAAAATACGTTCTGCCCCTGCACTGACAAATTCAAACCTCCCCGCTTTATCGACGACACAAATAGCATCCAAGAGAAGGTCGATAAAATTGCTTAAGGAAGTGTAGCCATCATTATTCACGTAATTCTCCAATAAACGTCCGTCTTTGGCTAAGTCCTAAGTTTGATCATAAGCATAAAAATAATAATAACGCACTATTAGAGTAGGTTAATTTTCAATGTCATTCCAGAGTTGGCTAAGTTAAGTCCGACTTTTACAGAGTTAAATTCAAACAAAATCAAACACAATACTTAAGGCCATCGGTGGCACTATTTGACTCTGGACGACAGATATCGGCACAATGCCCTAAAATGTTGGTCAACATCAGGGCGCAGCTTTGGTACGCGCAAATCGCATTAAAGGAATTTATTTTTGGACCGATTGTGCTCTCCGTTACATCAACCCAACCATTTTCGCCTTGGGCTTGCCATGTGGTCGCACTCGAATTGGCAAGAAAGTGTGTATGGTCACGGAACTAAACAAGCGGAGCGACTCGCCCGTTACGCGACAATATTCAATACTGTCGAAGGGAACACCAGCTTCTACGCAACGCCTGCACAGCAAACGGTAATGAATTGGCACAGTGCCACGCCCGATAGCTTTCGTTTTACCTTCAAACTACCGCAAACCATCACTCACCAAAGATTATTGCAACACTGCGGCCAAGAATTGAAAGATTTTTTCCAGATAATGACACCATTAATCGATAAAACAGGGATCTGGAAAATTCAACTGCCCGCCCATTTCGGCCCAGAAAACTTGCCTGCGTTAGCGCAATTTCTAGATCAAATCCCCCAAGGGTTAACCTATGGCGTCGAAGTCAGGCATGCTGCGTTTTTTGCTAAGGGAGATGCCGAGCGTGCGCTTAATCGATTACTCATCGATAAAAAAGTGAATCGCATCATCATGGACAGCAGGCCCTTGTTTGCACTGCCGCCCTGCAATGTCGCGATTATCGACGCTCACAAGAAAAAACCTCGAGTGCCAGTGCATGCAATTGCCACCGCCAATAATCCAGTGGTGCGCTTTATCGGCCAACCAGACGATGCCATCGCACAACTCGCACAGCAAGGCGTTGCTGTTTTACCTAAGGATAACGATACCTTTTTTGATAATTGGCTCACCCAACTCCCGCAGTGGCTCGCAGAAGGTCGAGAACCCTATCTGTTTATCCATACTTCCGACAATGAAGCCGCGCCTGAACTAGCCATCCGTCTCTATCAAAAATTGCGCAGCCAAATTGCAGCGCACATTCACCTCACCGAGCTAAGACTACTTGATAAGAAACCTGAGGAGACAAGCACGCAGATGGGACTTTCTTGGTAAAAAGGTCGCTAAGTAAAATGGACGTAAGAAGAAACCCACGGCAAACTCGCCGTGGGTATATACCCAAACAACCTGAAGATGCAGGATTCAGCGGGAATTTAACGCACTTTAGGCAAGGCGGTTATTTGCAGGCCTAGCGGGCTAAGTTAAAAATAACCAACGCAGCATAAAGTGCGTTAAAACCCGCCGGGACGGAGCGCCCAGGGCACTCCACTTCCGTGTTGCATCAATTCAAAAGGTGGCCGACATTCTGTCATTAATGCGCCTTGAATTGAAGCACCCTGGGCGCTCTGAAACTCGTATCTTCAGGTAGCTTGGGTATAGATGAAAAACAGCTTTAACTCGGGATAAATAAGTTATTCATTTGCTCAAAACCAAGGGAAATGGCTTTAGGTATTGAATCCTTATCAACGGCAATAACAGCATCATTTGACTCTCGCTGAAACGGTTTTGCCTTAATTGAATTTAACAAAATTGGATTAAGCAAAGTGCTATAGGCCTGTAAAAATGAAGCTGGGCCAGTGGAAAAACGCTGCACACCTGCGGCAAATAACTCGCCGATATCCATCTGCTCATTCAATAGCATAAAATTCAGTGGCATATCCACAGCGGCAGACAAGCGCTTAGCGGTCTCGACCTGATTCGCGCCAGGGATAAAGCCACCATCAGCACCCGCAGCCTGATATTGAGTTAACCTATCGATAGTCATAACAACAGCGGCCTCACCACTGGCTAAACCCAGTAAATACACATCAGTTCGCGCATTAATAAATAATCCTTGGCAACGAGGATGGGCGCGAATAGCTTTAATTTTTGCCACCATCTCAGCAACACTTGCACTGCCATCCTCAATATTAATTCCTGCTACGCCAAGCTCAGCGAGCTGCGCAACAAAAGCAGCAACCTCATCGGGATCTTGGCTATAACCAGATTCAATATCTATCGTCACGGGCACTCGGCTCAGCCGTAGGATATTGTTCACTACGTCCAATAAAGCCGCTTTAGGTAGCGCTTGCCCATCGGGATAACCGAGCGACCAAGCCAATGCCGCGCTACTGGTCGCAATCGCACGGGCGCCAGATGCTTGGATGATGGCCGCACTGGCGGCATCCCAAGCGTTAGTTAATATCAGCGGCTCTGATTGTTGATGTAGTGCTTTGAAAAGTATTCTAGATTGCTCAGCCATCTTATGTCCTTGTTGGTGTTGAAGGCTCAACTCTAACAAGATGGCTTAGGTAATTATCGCGGGAAACGGCACTGAACCGAAAAGCCAAGCCCTCAAGGCTTGGCTATGTGAGCATTCAACTTGAGTATTCTTGGCTAACCCCAAAGTGCATTGGCAAGGATAAACACACTCGCGGAGAGCAACATAGTAATAGGTAGTGTCAGCAGCCAAGCAAGCATGATCTGCTTAATGGTTTGGATCTGAAGCCCTGAACGATTAGCCACCATAGTACCCGCTACAGCGGAAGACAAAATATGAGTCGTCGATACAGGCATCCCCGTCATACTAGCAATCCCAATAGAGACGGCAGCGGTGGCCTGCGCGGCAATACCCTGGCTGTAAGTCATACTCGATGAACCAATTTTTTCCCCCACGGTATATACAATCCGCCGCCACCCCACCAACGTGCCGCAACCCAGCGCAGTAGCAATGGCAATAATCACCCAAATGGGCGCATACTCAGTAGTTCTAGTGAGATCTTTTCGCCATTTAGCCAATGAACTCAAATCCTTAGCAGGAAGATCCAATTTAGCCACTTGGCGAGCAGTATCATCGATGCACAACAATAAACGTCGCACCTCGCGTCGCTCTTCTACATCCATATCTTTGTAAGTTGAGACTTTTGCTAAGCGACGGTCAAGCAACGACATCGCAGGTAATACATTGGCAGATGAGCAATGGGCCAGCATATATTCGGGAACGTTGACCAAGGCTTTAAAGTCGATAACATCCGCAATAACGGCTTGGTTACGGTCATAAATCGCCATAATGCGACGATTAGCATCTTGAGTTCTTTCTAAATCATAGGGTTGACTGCCCATGTCCAAGGCAAAATAAGCCGGTGCCATACAAATCAGCACTAGCATCACTAAACCTATCCCCTTCTGTCCATCGTTAGAACCATGGGCGAAACTCACCCCCATAGCAGAGATAATTAAACTCGCTCTTGCCCAAAATGGAGGGTGTTTTTTACCATTAATCTGCATCTGCTCATCGGGGGTACGGTGAATTTTATGTTTCTGCCAAACATATTTCATGATGAGCAAAAAAATCCCTGCCATCACAAACCCTAAGGTCGGCGAAATAATCAAGGACAGCATGATCTGCGTTGCTTTAGAGACATTAATGCCCTGCAAGATAGGCTGATGATTTATCCAAGCGAACGCGCCACCCACACCCATTATCGAACCAATCAAGGTATGGGAGCTCGATGCCGGAATACCAAAATACCAAGTACCTAAGTTCCAGATAATTGCCGAAAATAGCAGGGAAAACACCATCAGCAAGCCTTGGATTGAGTCCATACCGAGCAAGGAGTCTACGGGTAATAAATGCACTATCGCATAGGCCACCCCTAACCCCCCTAACAGCACACCCGCAAAATTAAATAGTGCAGAGGTAACGACCGCCAGATTTGCCGGCATAGCCTTGGTATAGATCACCGTCGCCACCGCATTTGCCGTGTCGTGGAAGCCATTAATAAATTCGTATGCCAGTACAAAAAGTACGGCAAGGACTAAACCCACCGACCACGCAAAGCCTAACGTTGTGAACATTTCAAACATAAAATACTTACCCATGGCGAGAACGCCCACAGGTTACGCCCAAGTTTGGGGTCTTTTACAGTGAAAAATTGTTTAGATTGTCAAAAAGTGAATTAGCCCCCAATAACTCAGTAGCATGCTTGCAATTACAACTGGCTTGATTTTTTAGATGTCAAATGAGCGGCATTCCCCGCATCTTGTTAATCATCAAAACAAAAACGCCAGCTAAGTTAGCTGGCGTTTTAGATTAATGACTCACAAATCGCTTATTGCAGATGACCTGCATTGTGCAATTCACGATCATCCTTTGCAGGCGGATTCCACTGATACATCCAAGTTTCAGACAATGGCTGACCATCAACCTCCAAATAGACTCTCAGGTTAATCGGCTCAGTACCGTCTCCGGGTGGCACTACGTCAAACATAGCGCGGTAACCATTAATCGAGGCTAAAGGACGGGCTGATTCAATTTCCACTTTGCCTTCAGATGCTGTGATCACGGCTTTAACTTGGGTGTCTTTACCTATCATAGGTAAAGTTCCGCCCGCGAAATCAACCACAAAACGCTTACTGTAGTATTTGCGTTTCTGGCCAACTACACCGCCAATCCCGGTGAAGGTATCGACAACCCGAGCACGGGGTGATTGAACCGGTGGAATGCCACCCCAGTACATGTTGTAGCTGTACAGCAGCTCTTGACCAGGAACAATCGGCTCAGCAGGATTCCAGAAAGCCACTATGTTATCGAAGGTTTCATCCAGTGTTGGAATTTCAACCAACTGCACTGAACCTTTACCCCAACTGCTGGTTGGTTCAATCCATAGGCTTGGGCGTTTATCATAAAACACGCCGTCGTCCTGATAATGATCGAAGTTACGATCACGTTGCAGTAAGCCAAAACCTTTTGGATTTTCATCGCTATAGGCGTTGAATCGCAGGTTTTCAGGGTTACCTAGCGGACGCCAAATCCATTCACCATTCCCCGTGTGCATGGCTAAACCATCGGTATCATGGATTTCTGGACGCCAGTCATAACCGGTGCGGCGATCGTTCTCACCCACCATAAACATACTGGTCAGTGGCGCAACGCCTAAACGTTCAATCGCTTTACGTGGATAAACAGCCACATCCACCTTCATTTTTAAACGTTCACCCGGTTCGATATCAAAACGATAAGCCCCCGTGACACTCGGAGAATCTAACAAGGCATACACAGTGGTGATATTCGATCCTGGTTTAGGTTTTTCTAACCAGAAATTGGTGAACATTGGAAACTCTTCAGGTTTTGGCAGTGCAGTATCAACCGCTAAGCCACGAGCCGACAAACCGTACTGCATTTCTTGCCCCACTGCGCGGAAATAACTAGCGCCAAGGAAGGCAACAATGTCACGCTGCCAATCGGTATTAAATTGCATACGGAAACCCGCAAAACCAAGATCCTTAGGCAACTGACTACCTTTGACCTTTGACTTGCCGTAATCGAACATTGAAGGTGAATATTCGATTAACTTAGCCTTACCCTCATTTAGCTCATAAATATGAATAGGGGTATCGAAAAACAGCCCAAGATGGAACAGTTCGGCACGAAACTCCGAATCTTGATCACGCCATAGTGCGGCTTTCTTCTTGAAGTGGAATTGTTGGTAATCATCCCAACTCATGCCCTGAAGGCTTTTAGGTAATTCGCCTTTATGACTCTCATAGGGTTGTGCAGCCATAGTACGGGCATAACCCTTAAGCCAAGCGTAACTAAACTCTTCACCTTCTTGTGGTGACGCCTGCTTACCTGCCGCACATGCTGAAAGACTCAGCAATACACTACAGGTTAACAATACGCCGCCAACCATACGCTGCAAACGGCCGCGACGAGAGGAAGATTGGGCTTCAATCGAGGGTTGTGTCATCCTCGATTCTTGATAAACGTTTCTTTGTTCGGGAAATAAATTGGGTTGCATAAGCAGACTCTGAATTGGTGTAACTTCCTGACACTTCCCTGCAAATCTGACTCAATTGCAGCGATGGCCCTGTGGAGAACTGTTGATGACAGAGGTAACAATACAGCGATCAGCAACAATTCGCCAGAATCTAGCATACTTTCTGTCGAATGGAATATGGCATGCTAGCTATTTTCAATCTTGAGGCCTATTTATGAAAATATGATTAAAAAATTCCGTTATTTACTGAATTCACGCCCATAAAAACTTCACTGCCAGCAAGAAGGCCGTCGACTTAATATCTGAAGATAAAGTGCACCTTCGGCATAGGTTAATTATCTGCTCAGCATGTTAACTCGAAGAGATAATATCGCCAGCCCGCAAAATCTGTTTATGGCCTTAAAATCATACAAGTCGCCGTAGCAGTGGCGAGCAGTTTTCCATCCTGCGTTTTTAGCGTACCTTCCGAAATACCTAAAGACTTAGATAAATTGATCACCTTGCCCTCAGCCACTAACACTTGATGTTTAGGCACAGGTCGAATCATTTTAATATTCAAATCGATAGTGCCGTAACCGACACCCGCTTCAAGCAATGTATGCACGGCGCAACCTGTAACCGAATCCAATACAGTCGCGGCAAAACCACCATGAACACCGCCCAATGGGTTGAGGTGCTTATCATCGGCAGTCGCATGGAATGTCACCGTTCCTTCGTCGGCTTGAACCAGCGACATTGGCATAGTGAGAGAGATAGAAGGTGCGGGTAATTCACCCCTTGCCATTGCCTGTAAAATGGCTAAACCCGACATTTGCTGAATATTCATATTCCACCTAAATTGATGAGCGTCAAATCACATGAATAAAAATGACCGCTTAACCACTTTGGATTAGGCGATCATTTAACTGAAAATCCACTTAAACGCTCAGTCTGCATTAACCCCAGCTGCGCCTAAATTGGGCCAATCTACTACTAAAAAGACTAATAAATATAAGCTCAGCGAAGATCGAATCTATCTAAGTTCATCACCTTAGTCCAAGCGTCGATAAAATCATCGATAAATCGCAGCTGTGCATCACTGCTCGCGTACACTTCTGCGAGTGCACGCAGCTGCGAATTAGAGCCAAAGATCAAATCAACACGACTTGCAGTCCACTTTTGCTGGCCGCTGACGCGATCAATACCCACAAACATATCCTCCGCTTTGGAAGTGGGTTTCCACGTCGTCCCCATATCGAGCAAGTTAACAAAAAAGTCATTGGTCAAAAACTCAGGACGCGCAGTCAAGACACCCGTTTTTGACTGATCAGAGTTAGTATCTAACACCCGCAGACCGCCAATAAGCACTGTCATTTCCGGCGCAGTTAAGGTCAGTAATTGCGCCCTATCGACCAATAACTCCTCCGCCGAAACAGAAAACGGAGTGGGATGATAATTTCTAAAGCCATCTGCGACAGGTTCAAGTACCGCAAAAGACTCCACATCAGTTTGTGCTTGCGTGGCATCCATACGACCCGGCGTAAATGGAATCGTCACTTCAACCCCCGCATTTCTAGCCGCTTGATCAATACCGACACAACCTGCTAGCACAATCAAGTCAGCAAGGGAGATTTTCTTACCTCCTTGATTGAACTCAGACTGAATACTCTCAAGCACTTTGAGCACCTTAGCGAGCTGTTCAGGCTGATTCACTGGCCAATCTTTTTGCGGTGCGAGTCGAATTCGAGCACCGTTCGCACCACCGCGCATATCAGAACCGCGATAGGTAGAAGCCGAGGCCCAAGCAGTGGCAACGACTTCTGAAATCGTTAATCCAGAACCAATAATCTTCAGTTTGAGATCAGTAACATCCTGCTCATTAACCAGGGGATGATCAACCGCAGGAATGGGGTCTTGCCAAAGAAACGTTTCTGCAGGCACTTCAGGACCCAAATAGCGTGTGCATGGCCCCATATCTCTGTGTGTCAGCTTGTACCAAGCTTTTGCAAATACATCGGCAAACTCATCGGGATTTTCAAAGAATCGACGTGATATTTTCTCGTAATCAGGATCGAAGATCAGTGCAAGGTCGGTGGTCAACATGGTTGGCACATGACGTTTTGAAGCATCGTGCGCATCGGGGATCACCCCTTTACCCGCGCCATTTTTAGGTATCCACTGATGGGCACCCGCAGGGCTCTTAGTCAGTTCCCATTCATATCCAAATAGATTTTCAAAAAAATTGTTACTCCATTGGGTTGGTGTTGAGGTCCAAGTCACTTCGAGGCCACTGGAAATAGTATCGCCACCTTTACCGCTTTTATAGCGACTCTGCCAACCTAGCCCTTGCTGTTCAATACCTGCGGCTTCTGGCTCAGGTCCGACTAATGCTGCGTCACCTGCACCATGGGTTTTACCAAAAGTATGACCTCCGGCAATCAAGGCTACGGTTTCTTCATCATTCATCGCCATGCGGGCAAAGGTTTCGCGGATATCAACGGCGGCAGCGAAAGGATCTGGGTCGCCATTGGGTCCCTCAGGGTTAACATAAATCAACCCCATTTGGACTGCGGCGAGGGGATCTTCAAGATCTCGCTCTCCCGAGTAACGCTTATCGTCTAACCATTTATTTTCCGCACCCCAGTAAATATCAGCTTCGGGTTCCCAAATATCGACTCGCCCACCAGCAAAACCTAAGGTTTTGAATCCCATAGATTCCAGCGCGACATTACCCGTGAGGATCATCAAATCGGCCCAAGAGATTTTATTGCCATATTTTTGTTTAATCGGCCAAAGGAGCCGGCGTGCTTTATCGAGGTTTACGTTATCTGGCCAGCTGTTTAACGGTGCAAAACGTTGATTACCGCTCCCCGCTCCGCCACGTCCATCACCGGTACGATAGGTGCCGGCACTGTGCCATGCCATACGAATAAATAGCGGCCCATAGTGGCCAAAATCTGCAGGCCACCAGTCCTGTGAATCCGTCATTAATGCAAGGAGATCTTGCTTTACAGCAGCTAAATTGAGGGATTTAAAGGCTTCAGCATAATTGAAGTCATCACCCAAAGGATTAGATAAAGAAGAGTGTTGGTGCAGAATATCGAGCCGGAGCTGTTTAGGCCACCAATCTCGATTCGAGGTGCCACCAGCAGAATGGTGCATAGGACATTTGTTCTCAGACATAACGTGCTCTCCTTCTGTTCGCAAAAAATATTCAAGTAAATAAAATCTAAATGACTTTTGCCGCAAGTTTGTACTGCTTAACGCTCTCTACCACAGACTAATCGTTTCAATAGAGAAATAAAAACCAGTCTAACGACCTTACCTTACCTCTAGATGAAACGCGATGAATCCGCTCATTAAAAAATATTCAGCAAAAATTACCCTTTCTAAAATAAGCTATTAAAGGATAGTAGAATGATACCAATCATAAAAAAACAAGGGCTGCAAAATGCAGCCCTTGTTTGTTATTGGGTAAAACTATGGAATAACGGACTATTTAACTTCTGCCACAGGTTTGCGTCTATTGTGTGCAATGATCAGGGCAACTAAACAGATAACCCCGACTGCAATACCCACTGGCTGGCTCAAAGGTTGCGGTAAGCCTAGTCCAATACCCGCTGTCATAATATAAGACACAGTAACGCTGGTGCCGCCAATCGCTGGTAAGCTAACAATCCAATGGAAGGTCCCGCGATCGAACAAATACTTAGTCGCTAACCACAACACACTGGTTGATAGCAGCATATTTGAGAAGGCAAAGTAACGCCAAATCAAAGAGAAATCGATCTTCGTCATAAAGTACGCAATGGTCAGAATAGGCACTGCAACCAATAAACGATTACGCATACTTTGCGGAATATGGAAGGCATCGATAATTGTCAAACGCAGCGAACGAAATGCGGTATCGCCAGAGGTGATAGGGAAGATAGCCACGGCCACAATCGCCATAATACCGCCCGCAACACCTAAATACGTAGTTGCCACTTGATTAACCACTAAACCTGGGCCCCCTTGGTCGAGCAAACTCTTAAGCTCAACATAACCGCCAGGGAAAGCTGCAATACCCGCCGTTGCCCATACACAAGCAACGATACCTTCAGCAACCATAGCGCCATAATACACAGGGCGAACATACTTCTCATTCGTCAAGCAACGAGCCATGATGGGCGCTTGAGTTGAATGGAAACCGCTAATCGCACCACAGGTAATAGTCACAAATAATAGTGGCCAAACAGGTAGTCCATCTGGATTTGGTTCGAGTAACTCATTGTTGTAATGGCTGTGGTCGAAATAGGCAAACACATCACCCATTTCAGGTAACTGCGGCGCATTGATCATTAGAGCAACGGCGATAGAAACTGTCATGACTATCATCAACAAACCAAATGCGGGATATAATTTAGTGATGATTTTATCAATCGGCAGCATAGTCGCTAAAAAGTAATAAACTAAAATCACTAACACCCAGAAGGTATTATTGCCAAAGATGGTGTCTTTAAAATAATCGAGATTACTCAGCAAACCTGCGGGGCTCATGATGAAGACCACGCCCACAAAAAACAGCAGCATAGCCGTAAACAGCAACATCACGCCTTTAAAGTAAATATTAAAGTAGTGGCCCGCAATCTCTGGCAGACTCTTACCGTCTTCTTTTATGCTGAGCACGCCAGAAAAATAATCATGTACTGCGCCGCCAATAATATTCCCCAGTACAATCCACACTAAGGCTATTGGGCCGTAAAGTGCACCGAGGATCGGGCCAAATATCGGCCCCACACCAGCGACATTGAGGAACTGGATCAGAAACGCTTTAGCCGGATGAACCGGAACGTAATCGACGCCATCTTCGAATCTCGCCTGTGGTGTAATCGCTTTAGGATCTATACCCGCTTGCCGCTCAACAAAGGGGCTATAGAACTTATATGCAAGCACTAAGAGTGCGATACAAATAAAGAAAATTAACATTATTTAATTATCCATACTTTAGTAGGAGGTGATTTAATGGAGAGTTTCATTGAGTTAGCGACTGAGGTCAAGCAACACACTATTAGACTAATGTCGGGTTGATTATCTGAAACAGCCGTACGAGTGGGTATAGATGAACAAACGCGTTTAAAAATAATCCCTATGAAGTATTCAATTTATCTGCAACAGTACTTATCATGCTAAAACTGAGTTCCTCTCATCGTCCTTATTCTATTCCACGATTTAGTAGTACTAAGCTAGTCAGTCAACACCTACTAAGTTAACCATGGGCATACAAGTAACCTTAAGTATAATAATTAACTCATTGCTGATTTAAAACTTCTTTATAAATTGAGCTAAATATCAGACCACTTAACTCCTACCCAAGTAATAAACCTAATCCATTCTATAACTTCATATTGCAATAGAGTCTAAATTAGTTAATCAGCAACATAAACAAAACTACCTTAAGCGCTAGCGACTTATTACTTAATCATTTTACGATTTATAAAAACCGTAAAACCGCAAGAAAAAATCAAAGACCAAAAACAAAAAACTCACTAGCTTTCAAAAATAACAGAAAACAAAGAAAACTACTATTTGACATCACAAAATTTAAAATAAACCATTAGCAAACCAATAAAACTTAAGTTATATTTAGCAAGAATAAAAACACCATTAACCTGCCTCTTAATGACTTTATAATAACTTATTTTTGGCCGAGCGCTCTTGCACAAAAATGATAATAGCTGACTTTACCAACATGACATTCCATACATTCTGCCCATGTTATGGCATTCATGTTGAATGTTCAAACGATCCCAAAGGAGATAACACATTTAATAACTTTAAAAGCTCAATAAATTAAAGCGTTATAAATAAAGATAAATTTATCTAAATAACAAAAGCTTATATTTTTACAATTAAAATAAGACACTTATTTAAGGACAAATCATGTTAAAAAAACTTCTAACGCCTATGCTGGCCATTTTCCTTCTACTCTCAGGTTGTGCCACAGTACCAATGGCTTCACAAGAGGAAGATGCAAAGCTTAAGACATTCCAGAAGCCAGCTGACAATAAAACAGGGATTTATATATACCGCAATAGTTTTGCGGGTCAGGCTCTAAAGAAAAATATCTATATTAATGGTGAGATGATTGGCGAATCTGCTAATAAAGTCTACTTCTACAAGGAAGTCGAACCAGGTGAGCAAACACTTTCTACCGAATCAGAATTCAGTGAAAATAATTTAAAACTATCGACAGAAGGTGGTAAAAACTACTTTATCGAGCAATATATAAAAATAGGTGTTTTTGTTGGCGGTGCGGGGTTGCAGTCAGTAACTGACGGTGAAGGCATGAAGAATGTTAAAGAATGTAAACTTGCCAAATAGTTTATAGCTAATTTGTGCTTTTATAAAAATTCAGCTGTAACAACATAGCTTATCCAGTTGTATCTTTAATAATCACGCCTTTTAAAAAGTTCTAGAAAACAAAAAACCAGCCAAATGGCTGGTTTTTATGGTGCATTTTATCACTATGATTGTCAGCTAATGAGTAAACCTTTTACTGTTTAGCCAATTCCCACTCATTCATCGTCGATAAAATGACTAACCGAAATACCTTGTTCGACTGCATTACGCCTGTGGGCGCATAGCAGGGAACAGGATCACGTCACGGATAGTATGAGTGTTAGTGAACAACATCACTAAACGGTCGATACCAATACCTTGACCTGCCGTGGGTGGCAAACCGTGTTCCAGTGCAGTGATATAGTCTGCATCGTAGAACATAGCTTCATCGTCACCTGCATCTTTCGCGTCAACCTGTGCTTTAAAGCGGTTGTCTTGATCTTCAGCATCGTTCAGCTCGCTAAAGCCGTTAGCCACTTCGCGGCCACCGATGAAGAATTCGAAACGGTCAGTGATGAAATGGTTGTCATCATTACGACGTGCCAATGGCGAAATGTCCGCTGGGTAGCCAGTGATGAACGTTGGTTGCATCAATTGCCATTCAGCAGTTTCACCGAAGATTTCTTCAAGCAGCTGACCACAGGTCCAGAACTTCTCAATCTTCATGCCTAAGCTTTTCGCTAAATCGCGCATGAATTCAACATCTTTCACTTGCTCATAGGTCATAGCTTGGATAGTGGCGTTATCAGGATTGTACTTCTGAATCGCTTCTAACATGCTTAAACGTGCGTATGGGCCACCGAAATCGACTGTGTGCTCACCGTAGGGCATTTGCGCACTGCCAAGCAGTTCGATAGCAATCGAGCTGAGCATTTCTTCGGTAAGGTCCATCAGATCTTTGTAGTCAGCATAAGCCATATAGAATTCCATCATAGTGAATTCTGGGTTATGACGTGGCGACAGACCTTCGTTACGGAAGTTACGGTTGATTTCAAACACACGCTCAAAACCACCTACCACTAAACGCTTCAGATATAATTCTGGCGCGATACGCAGGTACATTGGCATGTCTAAGGCGTTGTGATGAGTGATGAAAGGACGGGCCGAAGCACCACCAGGGATCACGTGCATCATAGGGGTTTCAACTTCCATGAACTCTTTTTTGATCATGAAGTTACGAATTGCAGAAACCACTTTAGAACGCATGATGAAGGCATTGCGCGAATCTTCGTTAACGATGAGATCCACGTAACGTTGACGGTAACGCATTTCTTGATCGGCTAGACCATAATAGTCCGCAGGCAATGGACGCAGCGCCTTGGTCAGTAACTCGTACTGTTCCATGTTGACGTATAAGTCGCCTTTGCCAGACAAATGCAGCTGACCGGTTACACCTATGATGTCACCGATATCCAGACCTTGAAAACGCTCTTTCAAATCAGCTTGTACGCTTTTTTCAGCGTAAGCTTGAATACGGCCAGACACGTCTTGGATCACTAAGAAAGGACCACGTTTTGCCATGATGCGGCCAGCGATGCTGGTCTTAAAACCTAAGGCTTCGAGTTCTTCTTTAGTGCTTTGACCATACTGTGCTTGTAATTCAGCCGCTTTATGGGTGCGACGGAAGGTATTTGGATGGGCATTAGCACTACAATTTGGGCGGATGCTTTCTAGCTTGGCACGGCGCTCGGCGATCAGTTTGTTCTCATCAATTACTTGTTCAGTCATCTTATTTCTCGTCTATACCTTGAATTAATTACAGCCCAGATTTCAAACTGGCTTCGATAAACTTATCCAGATCGCCATCGAGTACCGCTTGAGTATTGCGGGTTTCAACGCCTGTGCGTAAGTCTTTAATGCGGGCATCGTCTAATACATAAGAGCGAATTTGACTGCCCCAGCCGATATCAGACTTAGCGTCTTCTGCGGCCTGTTTGTCGGCATTTTGCTTGAGCATTTCTAACTCAAACAGTTTTGCTTTCAGCTGCTTCATCGCAGCATCTTTATTTTTATGCTGTGAACGGTCGTTCTGGCACTGCACAACGGTATTCGTCGGTAAGTGGGTAATACGAATCGCCGATTCCGTTTTGTTAACGTGCTGACCACCCGCGCCCGATGCGCGGTAAGTATCAATACGTAGATCCGATGGGTTGATATCAATCGTAATATCATCATCGATTTCTGGATAAACGAACACAGAGCAGAATGATGTATGACGACGACCCGATGAATCGAATGGCGACTTACGTACTAAACGGTGCACGCCAGTCTCAGTGCGTAACCAACCGAACGCATATTCGCCAGTAAACTTAATGGTTGCGCCTTTAATACCGGCCACGTCACCATCGGTCACCTCCATCAACTCAGGGCTAAAGCCATGGGCTTCGCCCCAACGTAGGTACATACGCAGCACCATGTTGGCCCAATCTTGGGCTTCGGTACCACCACTACCAGACTGAATGTCTAAATAACAGTTTGACGCATCTTGCGGGCCGGAGAACATACGACGGAATTCAAGATCGGCAAGGCGGCTTTCGAGATAATCCAGCTCTTTACTGGTTTCATTGAAGGTATCTTCGTCTTCCTCTTCAATAGCCAGCTCGAGTAAGCCTTCAACATCTTCAAGACCTGAGTCCATATCGTCTATGGTTTTGACCACAGCTTCTAGGCTGGCGCGCTCTTTGCCTAAGGCTTGGGCGCGCTCTGGGTCGTTCCACACTTCTGAACTTTCAAGCTCACGGGTAACTTCTTCTAGACGCTCATTTTTGGCATCGTAGTCAAAGATACCCCCTAAGAAGCTCCGTGCGCTCGGCAAGCTCCTTAATTTTGAATTTTACTGGATTAACTTCAAACATGAGTTTTCAACTTTCTTTATTTGGCCGCTTTAATTGATCTTCCACTAAAAGGGGCAGTGATTAACAGTATTTGCAACCGCGCATTTTAACCTAACCAGACTGGTAAACCTAGGGGTGCACTGTTCATTAAATGGGATAACAAGGATTATTTTCCAAGCTAAAAGACCACAGCACTAAAGCCGAGACTAACAAAAAGCAATGAGTTAAGACTGTGATCTTACTTAAATTTAGCCAAGAATTTAGCCAAGATAGTGCTATGCGCGAGGCCAATGGCTGACACACAAGCGCTCTCCTGCCTAAAAAATCCCCATAATATCAAAGGAAACACAACTAAAAAGGCCTGATAACGCCAACCCCATCACGACTAAATCAGAACAAACATTCACCAGCGCACAATCTGGGCGGGTTTGTGATTCAAGCTGCAATTTTGCAGCAAACTTCACTTGCCCATAAGCGTCTTCTAAAGCTGTCTAGGTATACTCGAAACAACCTAAGCCTGCAGCCCCGCGCTATAGCAGCTAAGCACCCTACATATAAAAAGGCCATGGGATGATAGAACTTCGAATTGATGACCAAGTGTTGTCGGTTAATCCGACCGATAACCTACTGCAAGTGGCGCATGCTGCTGGCATAGCAATACCCAGCTTATGTGATCCCAGCGCAGCCTCGCAGCAATTAGGCGTTCACGAGCATGCAGACAAGCAAGCCTGCAATTTGTGTGTCGTCCAGATTGAGAATTCTGACGCCAGTTTGCGCTGCGTACGCGCCTGTGAAACGTCCGCCACAGTCGGCATGCGAGTCATAACTCAGTCTGAATTCTTAAGTCAAAAACGCAAACAATCGCTGACTGAGATCTTGAGCGATCATTTTGCCGATTGCGAAGCCCCCTGCCAACAAGCATGCCCCGCGGGCGTCGATGTGCAGAGTTACCTGTATCACATAGCCCAAGGCAACCATACTGAAGCCGTTAAAGTCATTAAACAAACTTTGCCGCTGCCACTATCCATTGGCCGTGTCTGCCCTGCTTTTTGTGAAGCACAATGTCGCCGCGGGCTGGTCGATGAGCCCATTGCCATACGTCAATTAAAACGCCACGCCGCCGATCTCGATTTAGCTGATGGCGAAAATGGGGGCATGAGTTATGTGCCGCCACGCCAAACCGACACGGGCAAAAAAGTCGCGATTATCGGTGCGGGTCCAGCAGGGTTAAGTGCCGGATATTACTTATCAAACCAAGGCCATAGCGTTGAGATATTCGAATCTATGCCACAGGCTGGTGGTTGGCTACGTTATGGCATTCCTGAGTATCGTTTACCTAAGGCGATACTAGACAAGGAGATCGCACTCCTGTGCCGCAATGGCTTAACCATACACACAGAAACACGTCTCGGTCACGAGATACATTTAAATCAATTAGTTGAAGATTTTGATGCCGTCTGTCTCGCCATTGGCGCCCAAAAAGCTGTGCCTATGGATTATCCCGGCAGCACACTCGCGGGTTGCTACTTAGGTGTCGATTACTTAAAAGATCATTGTCTCGAAAAGACACTTGTTTTAGGTAAGAAAGTCGCCGTCATTGGTGGTGGCAATACCGCTATTGATTGCGCCCGCACAGCAGTGCGTGAAGGTTGCGATGTCACCCTAATTTACCGTCGCACCCGCGCAGAAATGCCCGCCGAAGCTTACGAGGTACATGAGGCCGAAGTCGAAGGGGTGAAGTTTCATTTTTTAACCAATCCGCTTGAAAACCATAGCGATGTGCAAGGTAGAGTCCATTCAGTCACCTTCGCTAAGATGGCACTCGGCGAAGCCGATGCCTCTGGCAGACGCGCTCCCGTTGATACTGGTGAAACCTTTACTCAAGATTTCGACACTGTGATAGCCGCAGTATCACAAACTCCCGATATGAGTTTTATGCAAGATCCCGCGAGCCACTTAAGCAATGGTGAACTCGCTCTCAGCCGCTGGAATACCTTTATTGGCTGCGAGCACACTATGTCGTCCGGGGTTGAAAAACTCTTTGTGGTGGGGGATGCACGCCGCGGCCCTGCTACCGCAGTCGCCGCGATAGGCGACGGCAATAAAGCCGCAATTGCCATAGATAAATTGCTCAAACAAGGCCTAAGTTGCGAGCTGCATGCCACTGAATTTAATTCATCAAAAGCAGTCGGTAACACAATAAAACAAGGCTTGCCAACTACCGAACTCTACCCCTCTGTCGCACGTAAAGCCCGTTTAACCATGCCCGAATTGAACGCGGTGCAACGTTTACTCAATTACGGCGAAGTCGAGCTAGGCTTTGCTCCCGATGCCGCCATGCAAGAAGCTGCTCGCTGCCTCGAATGCGCCTGCCAAGCCAATACGGATTGTAAATTAAGGGACTATGCGACCGACTACCATGTCGAACCTAAGTCACTCAGCACTCAAAGCGCGCGTAAGTTTTCGGTCGATAAATCGAGTCCGTTCATTCAATTTGATGCAAATCGTTGTATTAGCTGCGGTAAGTGCGTCGATGTGTGCCAGTTGCAGAGTGGCCATTGTGCGATTCAATTTGCCCATGATTCCTATCAAGCGCTGCCGCAAGACATAAGCGAAACCGCCACGCGCCGTGCACCGAGAGTCGGCTTTAGCGCTAGCATGGCCGACAGCAAATGTGTGCAATGCGGCAACTGTGTGCAGGTTTGCCCAACAGGCGCACTCGTCGATGCGCGGGACAAACGCCAAGGCGATGAAACGCCACTCAAAACCGCCTCAACGATTTGTACCTATTGCGGCGTAGGCTGTCGGCTTGACCTTAAAATCGATACCAGCACGAATCAGATCCGTCATATTGAGGGCAATAAAGAGTCTGTGGTTAACCAAGGCATGCTCTGCGTCAAAGGGCGATTTGGCTTCGATTTTATTCACAGTGAAAAACGCCTCACCACGCCACTCATTCGTAAAAATGGCCAGCTCACGCCGAGTAGTTGGCCTGAAGCTATCGCCTATGTGGCCGAACATTTACTGCAAATAAAACAGCAATATGGCAGCAATGCACTGGCAAGTTTGGCCTCGGCAAAAGCCACTAATGAAGAAAACTTCCTCCTGCAAAAATTTGTCAGAAGCATACTCGGCACCAATAACATCGACCATTGTGCCCGTCTGTGTCATTCATCTACAGTCACTGGGCTACAGCAAAGTATCGGCAGTGGCGCCATGACCAATGACATTCCGAGCATTCAAGCATCGGATGTGATTTTTATCATAGGCTCAGACACCAGCAGTGCTCACCCGATCATCGCCTCGAAAATTAAGCAAGCCGTGGCTTTGCATGGCGCGAGACTAATGGTGGCCGACCCTAAACGTGTTGCCATTGCCGACAGTGCACAGCTTTATGTCGCCCACAGACCCGGCACTGACGTCATGCTACTCAATGCGATTATGGCGGAAATTATCCGCAACGACTGGCAGGATAAAAGCTACATTGCCGCACGCACCGAAGGCGTGGATGCTCTCTATGCTGAACTCAAAAAAGTAGATTACAGCCTAGAAAACGCAGCCTTGATAACAGGTGTTAAAGCCGAAGATATCGCCCGCATCGCACGCACCATAGGTACTGCAGACAAAACCGCAGTCTACTATGCTATGGGCATTACCCAGCACACGACGGGACACGACAATGTCACCGCCATATCTAATCTACAACTTCTATGCGGCAATATTGGAGTTGAAGGAGCGGGGATTAATCCACTGCGGGGACAAAGTAATGTGCAAGGTGCCTGTGACATGGGCGCACTGCCTAACTTCTTCAGTGGTTACCAAAAAGTCACCGACATTCATGCCAGAATGCGTTTCGAGGCACATTGGCAAACGCCGTTATCGGGAGAAATTGGCGTGACCGCAACCCATATGATGCATGATATTTCCAAAGGGAAAATCAAGGCTTTATATGTAATGGGCGAAAACCCCGTATTAAGCGACCCAGATCAAGCCCATGTGCTTAGGGCGCTTAATGCAATCGACTTTTTAGTGGTGCAGGACATCTTCCTCACCGAAACCGCCGAGCTTGCCGATGTGGTTCTGCCCGCCGCAGCCTTTGTCGAAAAACGCGGTCATTTCACTAATACTGAACGACGAGTGCAGCGACTCGAACAGGCCCTGCTACCGCCAGGTGAAGCCCTGCCCGATTGGCAAATTGTCCAAGCCATTGCCAATGCGATGGGTGCCGCTTGGGATTACCCTAATGAAGAAGCGATTTGGCAGGAAATCAATGAGCTGACACCACAATATCGCGGCATTACTTGGCAGCGATTAAGCACTGGAGTTGACGGTAAAATTCCCCAAGGCATTCAATGGCCATGTCCAGATGAAACCCATCCGGGAACGCCCATCATGCACCAAGGTCAATTCACCCGCGGCTTAGGCAAGTTCACGCCAGTAAGTTATCGCTTACCCGCAGAAATGCCCTGCAGTGAGTACCCGCTCACTCTGTCGACCGGACGTTTACTGGAACAGTTCCACACAGGCACCTTAACCCGTAAAACGGCTGGACTCGACTTACTCGGCTCGCCTAAAGTAATGATATCAGTCTACGATGCCGAGCAACTCGGCATAGGCAATGGCGATAAAATCAAACTCACAACCCGTCGCGGTGAAATTGAAATCGACGCCTTTGTGACGAAAAGAGCCCAAGCTGGCGTACTATTCCTGCCCTTCCACTTTGTGGAAGCTGCGGCGAATAAACTCACCATCAATGCACTCGATCCTGTCGCTTTTATCCCTGAATATAAGGTCTGCTCGGTAAGGGTTGAGCGGGTTGCCGAGAAAATTGATTAGAATGAACTGACTAGGCTGGATTGACTAAAGTAAATGGATTAAGTGCTCTTCAAAAAGATAAATAAGCCAAATAAAACGGGAGACCTTAAGTCTCCCGTTTTAATCAAGATTGCTGCAATTAAATCTTAAACTGTCCCACTAAATCTTAAACTGGCCCACTAACTTGCCCAAGTTAATGCCTTCTTCCGAGACTGTCATACTGATCCTAGCGGCATCTTCGCTGGAATGAAGCAGCTCGTTTACAATCTCTTGGATGGCATACACGTTACGGTTAATTTCTTCGGTTACTGAGCTTTGCTCTGTCGCCGCGGCCGCAATTTGGGTACTCATATCATTAATAGCCGTTACCGCTGAAGTGACTGAACCTAAACTATCGGAAATCGTGCGAGAAGAATCCACCGAACGTACACAGCTTTGCTGACTCTCTTCCATGGCTTTCACGGCTTGGGTCACTAGCTTATGCAGTGCCGATAACATCTCGTTGATTTCTAACGTGCTGGCTTGAGTTCGACTGGCTAAATTACGCACCTCATCGGCGACCACAGCAAATCCACGACCCTGTTCACCAGCACGGGCCGCTTCGATGGCGGCGTTTAATGCCAACAGGTTGGTCTGCTCGGCAATACCGCCAATGACAGAAAGCACGCTGTTGATCTTCTGTGATTGCTCGCTGAGTGATTTTATACTGCCTGCCGCATTGTTGATTTGCGACATTAAAGACGCAATCTCCTCAAGCGAAGCATCAACACAGCGCTGTGCATTCGCCACATCACCAGTAGCAGCGTGAGTCGCTTCGGCTACTTGAGTGGTATTCTTAGCCACTTCGTTCGCAGTGGAGGACATCTCAGTGATTGCAGTCACCACCTGATCGGTTTCATTGTTATGACTCACCAACTGGCTCGACATGACTTTAGTTTGATCATGAATCGCATTGGCTGCCGTTTTTACTTTAGCCGTCGCGGTCGCGACATCGCCGATAATATGCTGAAGTTTATCGACAAAGAGGTTAAAGGAGCGCCCAAGTTGGGCAATTTCGTCTTCACCTTTTACGGTAAGTCGCTTGGTTAAATCCCCTTCGCCCTTAGCAATATCATTTAAGTTATCGGCCATATTCTTGATTGGCACAACCATACGATGGGCGGCAATCATAATAATAAAGCCAGTAATACCCGTAAGGAAAAGCGCTATCAGCAAAATCGCGAAGGATTTTTCTGCCATTTGCTCAGTCACTGTCTCGCGATAATCTTCAACAACAGCTTCAATATCATCGATATATGCCCCAGTACCTAACATCCAGTCAGTACCAGGGATCATCATGGCGTAACTGATTTTTTCAATCTGTTCATTAGTATTAGGTTTTTGATAGTAATAGGAAAAACTACCATCGCCACGTTTAGCGGCATCGAGCAGACCGACGATAATTTTAGTGCCGCGAGGATCTGTCATATCCATTTTATTTTGCCCTTCTAAACTCGGTATGAGGGCATGAAAAATATTTTTCCCTTGAGAGTCATACATGAAGAAATAACCCGCACTGCCAAAACGTATGTCTCTTAGCGCTTGATTCACATTCCCTTGTTCTTTTAACGATAATTGGTAATTCACTATACCAGCGGCAATTTCGGTAGCTTCTTTAATTTGTTGTTTACGTTCACCGACGAGCTTAGATCTAAAGGTAACCACCTCATCGGCAAGCGCATTTTGCTCGACATAATAAGAAACCGACATCAACACCAATAATGCGAGGATCAAAGGAAATAGCGATAGCAATAATAATTTATTGCGCAAACTCAACTTAGACATACTTGAATGCTCCAAAGGATTACAACTTGTATCTTCGGAGTATAGCTAAGATTGTTGTATTTCTATGCGCTTAAAGTAACAAAATCTTAATCTTGCTCAATAAACATTCGATTAATAACGACTCAGTTCAAAGCATATTAAGCAGCACACCACATACACTAAAGCCTAATACCAGTTGTAGCATGGGTGGTTTAAATAACTTTAATGCACCAAAACCGAGCAATACCAAGGCCATATCTTTACCTGAGAATACCGCCTGAGAAAACACGGGTTGATAAAGTGCTGCAGCAAGTAAGCCAACAACACAGGCATTCACTCCCGCTATCGCGCCAGCAATTTTTGGTCTTGCGGCAATCGCATGCCAACTTTTCAACCCCACCAGCATGAGTAAAAAACCGGGTAAGAAAATGGCTGCGGTTGCGATGCAAGCTCCCATGAAGGGCTTATCTAACATCACTTCAGCGCCTAAAAAGGTCGCAAAGGTAAACATAGGTCCTGGCACTGCTTGGGCAAAGGCATAACCTGTCAGAAAACGATCGCCACCTATGGTATCACCCACCGCAGTTTCTAGCAGAGGTAGCACAACATGACCACCACCAAATACTAAGCTCCCTACGCGATAAAACTCACCGAAGATCCAAGCTTCAGAGCCTAAATCCACGATAAAAAAACTGCCGATGAGCAACACAAAAAAGAGCAGTAAATATATATAATTCAATTTGATAGGTGCAAGCGGTGCGGTGTCATCTTGCGTCGCACTCAATTTATAGATGCCGATAGTCGCAGCGCCGAGTAACAGCAGGATTTGCGTCCACATCGATGGCGCAATCAAAATTGCCGCGGCACTGACTAACATTAATAGGCGTGCGGATTTGCGTTGGCAGAACTGTTTAAACATGGCGAGAACGGCATCGGCAACCACAACAACGGCCATTAATTTAAGCCCATAAATCATCCCTTGAACATAATGATTGGCGAGCCATGCCGACGTTGTTACCGCCAGTAAGTACATCAAAATAAAGGAAGGTAGTGTAAAACCGGCAAAAGCAGCAAGCGCGCCAACAAGCCCGCCTCTTTGATAACCAATGGCAAAACCCACTTGGCTCGACCCTGGCCCCGGCATAAATTGGCTTAAGGCAACCAGACTGGCGTAACGCTTATCATCGAGCCAACCGAGTTCATTTACGAAGGTCTGGCGAAAATAACCAATGTGCGCCGCAGGTCCGCCAAAACTCATCAAGCCCAAGGTAAAAAAGCGTAGGAAAATCTGTAGCATAAATCGCCGCCCATCAATGCATAAAGTGCTGAAGATTATGCCACTAAAAAGACACTTTGATGAAGTTTCACGCGAGCAGCACAGATAAAAGTATTGCAAAGACTCCACATGGTAGAGTCCTTATGATTGTTTGAGCGGACTTCAAGAGTCGTAAAGCGAGTGAACACAAATGCTTAGTGATAAATTGATGAGCTAAAAAATTAATCCTTCACCAACATGACTAGTACTTCGAAGTGATCCGTGTGGGGGAATAAATCAAATAGCTGCACTTTGGTTAAGTGATAGCCTTGAATATGTTCGAGATCTTTCGCTAAGGTTTGCGGATTACAGCTTGAATAGAGAATGGCCTTAGGGGCAAACTCGCTTAAAGACTGACATAGCGCCTCGCCAATACCGCGCCTCGGCGGATTAACTATGATCAAATCCGGCTTATCGGCAGCGCTTTTACCCTTAGCAAAGTCGGTGGAATCGAGCGCCATAAATTGCACGTTTTCGAGCCCCATCATCTGCGCTGACATTTGCGCGCAGGCAATCGCTTCAGCTTCAATTTCAATCCCTGTGAGTGTAATGTCATTGGATGCGCAGTGCAGTCCGAAACCGCCTACACCACAGAAGAGATCCCATAACGAATGAGGTGAAAACTCGGCAACCCATTCACGGGCCGTTTGATATAACTGAGCCGCAACGTGTGGATTAGTTTGGAAAAAGCTTTTAGGCCGAATGAACAAAGGCACATGATTAAAACGTTCTTCAAGCCTAGTATTCTCAGTTAAGAAAATCTCTTCATCCCCCTCAAGTATTGCCATATGAACCGGTTGGATATTGACTGACACCACTTTTATTTGCGGATATTCAGCTAATAATGCAGGTAATTCACGTTCGATACGTTCGATACTATTGGTGGACCGCAGTACAAACCGCAGTAGATATTCACCACGCACTTGGCTGCGGGTCAGCAGAATAAATTTAAGTTCACCCTTGGCTCTATCTACCCGATAAGGAGGAAGTCCAGCCTGCTGCACAAAGCGTGTTAAGCGATGTAATAAATCTTGCATATCAGATGGATATAAAAGGCAGTCGCAAAGATCTACCGCCTCGCCACTTGGGCCCACAATCCCCAACACAGGCGCATGGGCGGCGCCTAAGGCCACCATTTTAGCTTTATTACGAAAGCCGCTGTCCTCGCCAATTACCGGCGGCTGAAAAATATCGGGCAAATTAGCTGGGATAAAAGGCGCGAGTAGTTGCTGTAAAATTTGAGTCTTAACCGCCACTTGCTGCACCATAGGTTGTTGTATATGCCGGCAAGAAAGGCACTGACCTTGGTTAAAATAACCACATTGCTTGGCGGTATTTACAATAGCAGCATTCACGGCAGATCCTAGATATCAGTAAAAAAGCGCCACACTGTAGCGGTTTTACAGGTAAAAATCACCTTGAAGCATATTCAAATCAGCATCAAGTGCATAATTCACGGCGCACTCAAGATAGGGTGAGTTTATCAACATCAGCAATAGACTGCCGCTTACCTATGGCCTTTTCAATCCATTCAAGCACTTCGGCTGAGGTACTGCGAAACGTCGTTAACTTACCGCCATATAAACTGAGTATTCGCGGATGGGAAATTGATGTTTTCATCAAGGTATCCCGCGGTCGCTCAAAGGCTTGGCTATTTTGCTTAGGTAAAACCCGAATACCGCAGAAGGTTTGGGTAATTAAAGCCTTAAGCTCATCAATCTCCGACGTTAGCGGGAAGTAATGCTTATAAATACCAAGCAGATAATTAATTTCAGACTCGGTCGCTTGGGGCGGCTTATCTAAAGAGGTTAATTCAGTTTCTGTGGTGCCGACTAAGGTTTGACCATACCAAGGCATCACAAATATTACCCGTTTATCGAAGCATGACTCTAAGTACAAGATGCCATCGGGCGCAGGAATATCCAGTAACACATGGGCGCCTTGCACCCAATCGAGTTCAACACCCGCAAGTGGGGGCAAGACTTTGCTTAAAACAGCATTCACCCAAGGACCTGCAGCATTAATCACAAGCTTCGCCTCGGCTTTATGGATTTCGCCCCTGTGGCTAAAACTCAGCTCACAAGCCTCGCGCTTATGTTCCAGCTCAAGAAACTCAGCCTCGGCATAGACTTCAGCGCCCAGTGCCTGCGCGCTGCGCGCCACCGCTTGAGTGAGCAATTTATCGTCGGTCTGCGCATCCCAGTACTGAAATACGGCTTTTAATCCAGAGAGTTTTAATCCCTTGAAACGATGCCAATGCACAGCAGGTACTGACACAAATTGGCCTAAAGGATCAAATTCACTCAGCAGTGCATACATACTCAGTCCTGCGCGAATGGTCCAAGGACTGCGCTGACTGTTGTCGTACACGGGAATATAAAAGGGCACAGCTTTAACAAGTGATGGTGCAAGATTGAGTAAATGTCGCCTTTCAAGCAATGATTTGCGGACTAAATTAATTTGTCCAGTTTCTAAATAGCGTAAACCACCGTGGATAAGCTTGCTGGAATTCGCCGAGGTTTGGCCGCCAATTTCGCCCTTTTCAATCAGCAAGGTGGAATAGCCCGATGCTGCTGCATATTGGGCAATGCCGACACCGCTGATCCCACCGCCAATAATGGCTACATCGAAACAGGCCATAACTTACTCTCGCTAACCTTAAATAGACGACTGACCCGCTGAGCCTCAAGCATACAACCCATTACACTCAGTCGAACCGCTAATAAGCGTTAATATGTCAATAAGTTAATCTTAGATCAAATCTTGACGATAAGTGTTTAATCAATACTGGCATGTAATTGCTTAAGTGCTTGATCGCACATAGTCTTTAAGGCTTTTAGTTCGCTCGCCTCGCCGCCGACTTTGCAACGCATCAAATGGGGAATTTCACTTGCCTGTGTTTTGAGGGCAAGCCCCGCTGGCGTTAAGGCCAGCACTCTCACGCGTTCATCCTGCTCGCTACGCCCGCGAGTCACTAATCCTTTAGATTCTAGCCGCTTCAGCAATGGCGTTAATGTGCCTGAATCGAGGAAAAGTTTATCGCCTAAGGTTTTGACACTAATCCCCTGCTCTTCCCATAGCACTAGCATGACTAAGTACTGCGGATAGGTTAGATCTAATTTGTCCAACAAAGGCCGATAGGCACGCACCATAGCATTTGCAGCACTATAAAGTGAGAAGCACACTTGATTCTCAAGACATAAGGCATTCTCTGTGCTGGTATTTTCTGCCATATCGACAGTATTAACACGGGTGTTGGGTTGAGTTGTTGCCATAGGAAGATCCGACAAATTAAATATATTGCGCACAATATACTTGCATTCACACCAAAGATCGAATTATAGTTTATCACAATTGAATTGCGCACAATTTAAATCGATTTACTTAATCCTTAACCTCAGAAGGTCTAATACTATGAAAACACTTTATGAAACACGTGCCACAGCAAAAGCGGGTCGTCAAGGTCAAGTCAGCACTGATGATGGTTTACTTGATGTCGCTTTAGCCTATCCAAAAGCCATGGGCGGTAGCGGTCTCGCCACTAATCCTGAACAACTGTTTGCCGCAGGTTATGCCGCCTGTTTCTCAAACGCCGTTCTGCACGTCGCAAAAATCGGCAAAGTGGATATTACCGAAGCGCCAGTCAGTGCGGTTGTTGGCATAGGTGCCAATGACGCCGGTGGTTTTGCATTAGCGGTTGCCTTAGAAGTCAGCTTAGATTTACCGCAAGAAGCCGCAGAAGCCCTCGTGCGTCATGCACATCAAGTTTGTCCATACTCGAACGCCACGCGCAATAATATCGACGTGAAACTTAGCGTAAATGGCGTAACGCTAGGCTAACCATAACCCATCATCGGCACCTGTTGATAACGTCAGAAATAGAGCACCCTCGGGTGCTTTATTCTTTATTAGCCAATAACGACTCAAGCTGAGAGTGAGTGTGCATCACCCCATTTCACAGGGAGATAAACTGGTTTCAGTTCCCAAAAAATTATTATTCGCGAGTTAACTAACACTTCTTAATATCTAATTTAATCAAAATGATTGATTTAAGTAGAGTAAGAGATAATCGAACCGTTTGACGATACTTAAACCCACTCTCTGTGGGAGGCGCTATGACAAAATATCTATCGAAATTATCTCTCTTTTGCTCGCTATTATTCCTCTTTGCCTTTTCTATCCCGAGCTGGGCCGAGACAACACCCTCAAGCTCAGCGGATCGAACGTGGCATTATGTGAATGATCAGGGTGAGCTCAAAATTAAGCTGTATTTCTTTTGGTCAAAAACCTGTCCGCACTGTGCAGAGGCCCATCCGTTCATTGATTCATTACCGCAAAAATACCCTTGGATAGAACTCGAATCCCATAGGGTGTCAGATCCCGGCGTACAGGATATTTGGCAAAATGTTGCCTCCAAAACCAGTACTGAAGCACGCTCAGTACCCTATATGGCAAGTTGTGAAAAGGCCATTGTGGGATATTCAAGTGAAGCGGTAACGGGTGAGTTTTTAGTCAATCGACTAAAGAATTGTTATTTAGCCCTTGGCGGTAAACTGAGCGACGCTGACCTCCCCACCAAAGGAGCCACCAGCACAACCACAAGCGCTCAAACTGATGCACCGCTCTTTGGCACTTGTGGCACGGATACTGGTGAAGGCACCTGTGATGCCACCAGCTTAAGCGAGTCCGTTGCAGAGGCAGAAGTTCAGCCCGTTGAATTACCTTTAGTGGGAGTCGTGACACCTGAGACTATGTCTCTGCCGTTACTCACCTTAGTGCTCGCAGGTGTCGATGCTTTTAACCCTTGTGCCTTCTTTGTGTTGCTATTTTTACTGTCGATAATGGTTAATGCCAAGAGTCGCAGCCGCATGTTACTCGTCGGCGGGATTTTCGTATTCTTCTCCGGCTTTATCTATTTCCTGTTTATGACGGCATGGCTAAACATCTTCCAACTGCTGGGGGCAGGCAGTGATGGCGGTATGATCATTTTAGCGGCGGGTTGTTTAGCTTTGATCGCAGGAGTCATCAATATCAAAGATTACTTCTTTACTAAGGGAGAAGTGACACTATCAATGTCGGCAGAAAATCGTACGAGTCTGATAAAACGCATGGGAAAACTATCCAATTCCAGTAACTTAGGCGCGTTACTCATAGGTTCTACCGTATTAGCTATCCTCGCCAACGCCTATGAATTACTTTGCACCGCAGGCTTCCCAATGATCTACACCAGTGTGCTATCTATGCACAATCTGCCAGACATTGAACGCTATATGTATCTGGTTTTATACAATATTGTATATGTGATCCCGCTGGCTATTATTGTTATCGTTTTCAGTGCGACCTTAGGCAAACGTAAGTTAACCGAAAAAGAAGGCCAAACCCTGAAACTTATGTCAGGCGTGATGATGTTAGGTATGGGTATCGCACTGGTTATTGACCCAACAGCACTGCAAAATGTGAGCCTGGCACTTGGATTGATTTTAGGCTCACTAGGCGTTACAGCAATAATTGTCATCGGCCGCAAACTGTTCACGGCCAAGGCAAAATAATTGCAGATTGGCAAATTCATGTGTAACGACTAAAGTTAACCGTGGGTTTGCCGATAAAGGGATCCAGCTTACAATCGAGGTTAGTTATGTCAATTTCACTGAATACCCAAGCTATCGCACCGAATCTAGAAAATGGTGCAATTGGCGTTAAGGTTGCTCAGTTAGCAAAAGAGCAGCAAAAAGCCGAAGGTAAAATCGCGGTAGATTTAATTGCAGCTGCGGCGCCAAAACCCGTAGGCAATGCAGGCCACAACATCAACACCACGGCCTAATTGTTAGCAATACAAAATCAAAAAAAGCGCTCTGATTATCAGGGCGCTTTTTTGTTATTTTCTCTAAAACGTCAGGCGAATTTAAGAAAAAGCGTTACCATTCACGTGCATAATAGTGAATGTCCACACCACAAACGCCAGTGGGATATGCACTAAGGCATAGAAACACTGATCGAGTCGCCCCATTCCTTTTGCTAACAAAATCAAATATAAGTGTAATCCAATCACCAAAGGAAATAGCGCTAACAGCGGATAGAGTGCGACAGGGTTTGCATCGGAAAATAAGCTGTGACTGAATAAAGCCCACGCCACCATAAAGGCGGTCGTCAACGGCGGCGTTGCAATGCGATATTGCTCTGGATAGGGAAACATCCTACGACCTCTGAGTCTCAATCAATAAATTTACGTTGTAGGTTTTCGCGCAATCAACTGGGCTTTATAACTGCTTTGAGTGGACTGCGGATCACATAATCGACCTTCAAAGTAATGTAAAGATTGCCAGTTAGCAAACACTGATTTGAGTTCATTTTCAGTAAGTAAGAAATCTGGGTTGCGTGGCCTACCTATCTGCGCCTGTTGCGTTGTAAAGGTTTCATAGACAATAAGGCCTGTGCTCTTAACCGCCTTAGCAATTTGTGGCAGTAATGGGCGATGCAGATAATTAAATACTAAGACAATATCGTACTCTTCAACCGGCAATAATGGTCCTGCCTCAGCTTCTAAATCCCTTTGTAATTTGTAAGCATTAGCCTGAACAATGTGTGACATGGCTGACAAATCTCTGTCTATAAACGTCACTTCAGCCCCTCGCGCTAAAAACCACAAACCATTACGCCCAGAACCGCAAGCGAGATCGAGTACCTTAAGCCCATCGAAACAACTCAAGTCTAAGTTAGACACAGATGGATTAGGCCAAGCGAACTCTGTGATTAACGCGGCAGGCGTTAAAGTTGACGTATGGGTTACAGACATATCAATTAGCCCTTAATTTCTTTTTTCGAGTCAATTTGCCGACGATGCACAATAGAATAATGCCTGAGCCCTGCAGGACCATGGGACACGATCACTGACAAAAAAAGTATCACGATTAACAGCTCAGGTTTGTAATGAGCCAGCGGCACAAACAGGCCAAGCAAGCCTATTTTTACTAAAGTTAACACTCCCTTAAGCTGGATCAGCCAGCGCCAATCCCGTGCGATTTCCCACAACATTAATATGCTGCCCGTCGTCATCGCGAGATACCAATAACTCAACCATTGCACTTTATTTACATCTAATAAAATGCCACCACCGACACCTACTATCCCTAAAATATGTAATGCCCTTAAACTGGTTTTACTCAAACGTTGAAACCAAAAACGTTTTTCAGATATGCCTTGTTTGTGCATTACAACCCCTTAAGAATCAATTGCGTAACATTTAATTAAAATTGAAATATAATTTTATACAATAAAGGCTTTTGAAATAACATTATTTATAGAATACATAAAAATAAATAAGCCATCACCTCAATATACAAGATTAAATTATAATATCTATAAAATACAAATAGATAAAACACACTACCAAAACCATAATTCATACCATTTTTATTTTATAAAGTTAAAATCAATCCATTCAATATGTTAACTAACGCATGTTATACCGTATTGAAGCAGTGATTAGTCTCAACTTCATTAATATTTCCCATCCGATTGCACATTTTAAATATGTTATTTTCGCTGTAACAAAGGTTATGTGATCTGAGCACACATATACCTCTTTAGATAGTGCTAAATTTGCAAATGGAGAATGCTCTAACAGTGCGTGAGCTGCGTAAAAAATAAATATCACGCCACGATGAATAACCCTTATTAAGTAGATGAATGTACGGCGGAGGAACTATCATGTTCACAAGAAAGATTCAAAAAACAGCACTAGCCATGCTGATCTCTGGCGCTATGGCAGGTACTGCCTATGCAGCACCAGAAGTGCTAGCCGATTTTCACGGTGAAATGGGTAGCTGCGACAGCTGCCACGTATCAGACAAAGGTGGCGTCACCAACGACAACCTTACCCATGAAAATGCTCAGTGTGTTAGCTGCCACGGTGATTTAAAAGAACTGGCCGCCGCTGCACCTAAAGATAAAGTATCACCCCATAAATCTCACCTAATTGGCGAAATTGCTTGTACTAGCTGCCATAAAGGTCATGAAAAATCAGTCACCTATTGCGATGCTTGTCACAGCTTCGGCTTCGATATGCCTTACGGTGGTAAGTGGGAACGTAAGTTTGTGCCTGTTGATGCAGACAAAGCTGCTCAAGATAAAGCCATTGCCGCTGGCGCAAAAGAAACCACTGATGTCGTGATCATAGGTTCAGGTGGTGCAGGTCTTGCTGCAGCCGTTTCAGCCCGTGATGCAGGCGCTAAAGTTATCCTGCTTGAAAAAGAACCTATCCCAGGCGGAAACACTAAACTTGCTGCTGGCGGTATGAACGCTGCAGAAACTAAGCCACAGGCTAAACTAGGTATCGCAGACAAGAAACAAATCATGATCGACGACACCATGAAAGGTGGTCGCAATATTAACGATCCTGAACTGGTCAAAACCTTAGCCAACAACTCATCAGACTCTATCGATTGGTTAACCTCTATGGGTGCCGATATGACTGACGTAGGTCGTATGGGTGGTGCAAGTGTTAACCGTAGTCACCGTCCAACAGGCGGCGCTGGCGTGGGTGCACACGTAGCACAAGTTCTATGGGACAATGCAGTGAAACGTGGTACTGACATCCGCTTAAACAGCCGTGTAGTACGTATTCTTGAAGATGCGAGCGGTAAAATTACCGGCGTATTGGTGAAGGGTGAATACACAGGTTATTACGTTGTCAAAGCTGACGCTGTCGTTATCGCAGCGGGTGGTTTTGCGAAAAATAACGATCGTGTAGCTAAGTACGATCCTAAGTTAAAAGGCTTTAAAGCGACTAACCACCCAGGTGCTACAGGTGATGGCTTAGACGTGGCATTACAAGCGGGTGCAGCAACTCGCGACTTAGAATTTATTCAAGCTCACCCAACTTATTCACCTGCTGGTGGTGTGATGATCACCGAAGCGGTACGTGGTAACGGTGCAATCGTGGTTAACCGTGAAGGTAACCGCTTTATGAACGAAATCACCACCCGTGACAAAGCGTCTGCCGCGATTCTGCAACAAAAAGGCGAAAGTGCTTATTTGGTATTCGATGACTCTATCCGTAAGAGCTTAAAAGCTATCGAAGGCTATGTGCACCTGAACATTGTTAAAGAAGGCAAAACAATTGAAGATCTGGCTAAACAGTTAGATATTCCAGCAGCCGAACTCGCTAAAACAGTGAAAGCTTATAATGGCTTTGTTAAATCAGGTAAAGATGCTCAATTTGAACGTCCTGATTTACCACGTGAATTAGTTGTTGCACCTTTCTACGCTCTCGAAATCGCGCCAGCAGTTCACCACACTATGGGTGGTGTTGTGATCGATACTAAAGCCGAAGTGAAGAGTGAAAAAACGGGCAAGCCTATTGATGGTTTATATGCAGCAGGTGAAGTCACAGGTGGCGTTCACGGTGCTAACCGCTTAGGTGGTAATGCTATTTCCGATATCGTTACTTATGGCCGTATCGCGGGTGCATCTGCAGCTAAATACGCTAAAGACAAAAAGTAAAATGCAATAACAGAGGGTTAAAGGACTAACCCTCAGCTCATATAGTACGACTTTCAATATGAGAGCTCTAGCTTGAACACTTCAAGTAAAAGCAGTCAATCAATAAGCGAGCCGTCAGGGGCTCGCTTTTTTATTCCCAATTGATGATAAAGCTCACTCTTTTAACGGGGAATTTTCTAAGGCTAAGGACAAAAAGCCCTAACTCACTTACACTCTTTGCCAGATAATGACATCAGCAAACCCGTTAGGTGACTGAAATGAGAATTGGATTTTTTAGCGCAAAACATTACGACATGCAGCACTTTAACCGCACAAATGCTGCGTTTGGTGCACAAATTGAGTACTTCGATTATCGCCTCTGCATGCAAACAGTGAAGCTTGCCGAAGGTTTTGAAATTGTCTGCGCCTTCGTCAACGATTCACTCTGTGAAGAAGTTCTGGTCGAACTCGCTAAGGGTGGCACAAAAATTATCGCCATGCGCTGCGCTGGCTTTAACAACGTCGATTTAGTTGCCGCTAAACGCTTAGGCATGCAAGTCGTTAACGTACCAGCTTATTCTCCTGAATCCGTGGCCGAACATACAGTCGCACTGATGTTGACACTGAATCGAAAAATCCACAAAGCTTACCAACGCACCCGCGATGCCAACTTCTCCCTCGAAGGCTTAGTCGGCTTTAACATGTTCGGCAAAACCGTCGGCGTGATTGGTACAGGTAAAATCGGCGTAGCAACTATCAAGGTATTGCTCGGTTTTGGCTGTAAAGTCATTGCCTTCGATCCCTTTATCAATCCGGCTGTCATCGCGCTGAATGTTGAATATCAAGATCTCGACTCTATTTATGCCAACAGCGATATCATCAGCTTGCATTGCCCGTTGACCGCAGATAACCGTCATTTACTAAACCAAGCCAGCTTCGCCAAGATGAAACCCGGTGTCATGGTGATCAACACCAGCCGCGGTGGTTTACTCAATGCTTTCGACGCAATGGAAGCATTAAAACTGGGGCAAATCGGCTCGCTTGGGCTCGATGTATACGAAAACGAAAAGGGCCTGTTCTTCGAAGACAAATCGAATGAAATTATTCAAGACGATGTATTCCGTCGTTTATCAGCCTGCCATAACGTGATTTTCACGGGTCACCAAGCCTTCCTCACCGAAGAAGCCCTAGGCGCCATTGCCAAAACGACCTTGAGCAATATAAAAGCACTATGTGCAGGTGAGCTATCTGGTAACGAATTGTTTTAACTGACAGATAAAATCCTGACTGCTAAAGTGAGGCTTCAACGTTTGAAGCCTCATAGAGGAATATAAATATGTTAGTGACTCAGGAAATTCAGGATATCTCCACACCTTCAGGGCTAATGCGCACCTATATCTATCGCCCAGAAGCACAGGGAATATTCCCAAGTCTCATCTTTTATTCCGAGATATTTCAGCAAACTGCGCCCATCGCCCGCACTGCGACAATTCTTGCTGGCCACGGTTTTGTGGTGTTAGTACCCGAAGTGTTCCATGAACTGAATCCTTTAGGCACTGTGCTGGCCTATGATGAATCGGGTAAAGATAAAGGTAACGCCGATAAATTTGCCAAACCCCTAGAACATCACGATAGCGATACCCAAGCACTGATCGATTTTGCCACTCAACAAACTTACTGTAATGGCAAAGTTGGCTCTATGGGCGTGTGTATCGGCGGCCACTTAGCCTACCGCGCCGCACTCAACCCCGCTATTTTAGGTGCATTTTGCCTCTATCCAACCGACATTCATTCCAATACCCTACCCTGCGCTTACGGCAATGACTCACTGAGCCGCAGCGGTGATATTCAAGGGGAATTAGTGTTAGTGTTCGGCAAGCAAGATCCCCACGTATCCGCGGAAGGCCGAGTACTAATCCACCAGCAATTAATGGCGCTGAACCGTAACTTTACTTGGCTTGAAGTCAACGCCCAACACGCCTTTATGCGTGATGAAGGCGAACGCTATGATCCCGTACTCGCACTGCAAATGTACCTGCAAGCGGTAGCTTTTTTTCAAAGAGTGCTTCGATAATTGCCTTTGAAGAATCCTACCGCCACAAGTTAGAAGCCTTTATTGCATAATTCAAATAATGCAGCAGGTTATCCAAAACACACTTAACTAGCAAAATTCACGCTTAATGAAACAGACTAAAACCTTAACTCGCGTTAAGGTTTTAGTGATTCATCATCTTTTTATTCAATGAAACTAAGCGCCTAGTAAAGGTAGATGTTTGATACTTTTGTATTTCAACGATAATTCAATACATTGGGAAATCGCAGATTCTGGTAGGGGATCATGAATATTTAACACTATGGCTCGATTCCCTTCAAACTGCAGCACGTCGGAATGCAGCTCTCGAAATGTATCAATCAGCTTAGTTTTACAATTAAAGAATAGGTAATATTGTTCGGGATATTTAGGCTTCCAGTCAAACCTTACTGTGCTCCCATTTTTAACGAAATAACTCGGCTCGCCCCATTTTAAGCTCTCTTCCACCGCGCCTAAATCTTGCGCTTCGGCAATCGAAAAAATCAAAATTCGAATCCGCAATAGCAAGGGCGTTATATGCTCAGGGTAGCCTTCAAACTTTTTCAGTACTTGCGCTTGCATGCTCTCATCCTCCCATTTACGCAATGCCGAATCATCATATCTGTAAAACAAAAAACTATGCAGCGGGCCCACATGGTTGAACTTCCAAACCCTTAGTCATCGGTGATTTATCACTTAGTGGAAATATAGAGAGAGGAAATAAGCAGAAACAAGCGTAATTTTATTTTTCCATATCAAAAGTGTCGATTATATCAGCACTTTATTATAAACCGCGTATTAGGGGTGTGACACAGTGTCGCAGGTAGTTTAGTTTTTATTGAGATATCAGCTTAATCCTTTATAAAACATCTCATTATTTAAACAAACCTTTCATAGGCTTATTATGTCCCGCTCTGCAGTAATGGCTTCAATTGCAATATCCCTAACAAGTATGGCCACTGTTTCAGGGATAGCAGCCGAAGCCGAAACTGAAGTAATGTTTCCAGCATCTGCAATTAAACCTCAATTATCGACTCCCACTGCTATCGAAAGGATTGCCATTACAGGGAGCCGAATTCAAAGGGAAGAGATGGCCTCCACCGCGCCTATGACCGTTTTTACCGCACAAGATATCGAGAAAACTGGTGCCACCTCAGTTGAAGTATTGCTGCAAAGAATGACGGCCTCTGCGGGGTTTGCGGGTAATCAAACGAATGCCTATTGGACTGAGGGTGGCTATGGTTCAACCCAAGTTAACCTGCGCGGATTAGGGGTAAATCGTACACTCGTACTGCTCAATGGTCGACGTATGGTGAACAGTGGCACAGGGGCAAACTCCTCCGTGGATCTTAATACTATTCCCATTAGCGTGGTTGAACGAATCGAGGTATTAAAAGATGGTGCATCCGCCATTTATGGTGCAGATGCGGTTGCTGGCGTGGTCAATATCATCACTCGGCAACAAATCGAAGGGGTTGAATTTCAAGCGAGAACGGGCATAACCGAGCAAAATGATGGTGAACAGTACAAGCTCGACCTTGCCCTCGGTCATATAGGTGAGCGTGGCAGTGCATATGTGGCGATGAGTTACGATAAAACCCAAGCCGTCGATATGCTGAGTCGCGCACCTTGTCCGCTTGAGGAAGTGAATGGTGAGCTAGTGTGTGGCGGTAGCTCGGCGCTGCCGGGAGGCAGAGGCCATTTCATTGATGCAAATGGCAATCAAATCGGCAATGAATTAATGCTATTGCCAACAGGAAGTGCCCCTTACACCAGTAGCCATAAGGATAATACTTATCAGTATTTTAATGCGGTTCAACCTAACGAGCGAGTCAATCTGTTTGCCTACGGTGAATATGACTTAACGGCGAGCAGCCAAGTGTTTGCTGAGGCTATGTACACTCACCGTAGCTCACAATTACCCGCTACTCCGCAATCGGTGTCAGGTATCGTGATCCCTGCTTGGCATGAATCAAATCCGACCGATGCAGACTTCCTTCTCCAGAGTCGCAGACTGGCAGAAGCTCCCCGACAATTTAATATTCAAGCGGATACTTGGCGCTTAGTGACAGGTTTTAGAGGTGATTTAGACAACGGTTGGCAATGGGATGCTGCCGTTAACTTCGGCAGTAATCGTGGTTCCTATGAAGTGACCAATGTCATTAATAAGGTTCGTCTTGCCGACGCGACAGACTATAGCAATTGTAATCTTGATCCTAATGTACCTTGCGCAGACTTTTGGGGAGCAGGCTCACTCACACCAGCAATGCTGGACTATTTTCTGTTTAATATGCGTGATAGCGGCGGTAATGAGCAGTTTAGTCTCACAACGAATATCACGGGCGATCTATGGCAGTTACCCGCAGGCATGATGAGTTTTGCTGTAGGACTAGAGCACAGAAACGAGAAAGGATGGAATGATCCTGACCCACTTAAAATCAGTGGTGAAGCAAACACTGCCCAACAAGATCCGATTGATGGTCGTTACACTGCCGACGAAATTTATCTTGAAACCTTGTTACCTATGTTAAGCGGTCTGCCCTTTGCTAAGTCGGTCGAATTAACTGCGGCGCTGCGATATTCCTATTTTGATACCTTCGGTGGCGATACCAATTATAAAATGGGGCTACTGTGGGTCGTCAATGACGCAGTGACACTGCGAGCCACACAATCCACGGCATTCAGAGTACCGAATATTCCTGAGTTATTTGGTGGTATTGATCAAGGTTCCATGAATACCACAGATCCTTGTAGCGAGTGGGCTAAGCTCGACCCAAGCTCGAATCGATATGCTAATTGTATGGCATCAAACGTGCCAACGAATTATAAGCAAGAAGGCACAATTTTAACCGACCGTGGTGGCAATGCCGAGCTAGAACCAGAAGAGGCCAATACCTTTACTGCCGGTATTGTTTGGGATCTGGGATTTATTGAAGGGCTCAATATCACGCTCGATTACTACAAAATAGAGATTAATAACGCCATTAACTCAGTCAATGGTTCGAGCAAATTAGCCGCCTGTTACGACAGTAAAGGGATGACGCATCCTTTCTGTAGCGACGAGCACTTTGTGCGAGACGCGATGACAGGCAACATCACCTATTTACAAACACAACTGGGCAACGCCGCCAACGAAGTGGTTTCAGGTGTTGATATGGCGATGTTTTACCCAAAAGAGATGGGCAGCGTTGTGACTAATACGACTTGGGAGCTGAGCTATTTAGATCAATACGATCTACAAACCTACGCTGGCGCCCCCGTTGAATCACGAGCTGGCACCATTGGTTATGATGGTAGCTACACCAAATGGCGCTCAAACCTCTATTTTGATATCACGAATGACAATTGGCGCTTTAGCTACAACATTCAATATATCGGCGCGGCGGATGATCAATATGCCAATGCCGGAGATATAGGTGACGCCGTTGATGCGGTCACTTACCATAACGCACAGGTTCATTATCAAATGGACAGCAATATAGCCTTAACGGCAGGTATCGATAACCTGTTCGATAAACCAGCGCCATATCATCAAAGCTATACCGACGGTAATACCAACACTATGACGTACGACCTAATGGGACGTCGTTACTATGTCGGAATGAAATGGGCTCTGTAGTGCTTTGGGCTTAAGGGGTAATCCCCTTAAGCAAGCAGGCTAAATTAGTTAATAAAATAAAAGGTGAGTCATCAACTTGAAGCGGGTTAACACACTAAAACGAGTCTCATCGGCGCACTTTCTGCACCGATGGTTGATGCTATTGCTGGTACTGCCGATTGGGATCTGGTCAGTCACCGGCAGCTATTTTGTATTAATGGATCTTGGGTTTATCCGTGGCGATCATATTAAAGTTCAAGACATCCAGCATATCGATCCCAGCCAGATCCAGTACCCAATCGCAGCGGTTTATGCGCGTTTCCCTAAGGCTCAAGCAATCGCGTTAACCTCAATCACTGATACTCTCTATTACCGGATTAAACTGAACGATAAGTCCATTCTAGTGGACGCAGATTCGGGTGAATTATTGCCTTCGATAACGGAGAAACAAGCCCGAATGATAGCTTCAAACTATCAGCATAACGGGTCTTTACCCTTAGAGGCTAAGCTTGTTAGTGCAACTCTGCTCACCGATATCGCCCCAGCTAAACTAGCGCCGCAATACCTACCAGTTTGGAGAATGGATTTTAACGATAGTGCAGCCACAAGCCTTTATCTGTCAGCGACAACGGGTGAGTTAGTCACGCGCAGACATGACTATTGGCGTTTATTCGATCTCTTTTGGAAATGGCACATTATGGATTACGACGAGGGTGAAGCCATCGACAATCTTCTACTGCTGAGCACGGCTCTAATCTCTATTGTGGCTGTATTAGCTGGCTTCGTCTTACTTTGGCAGCGCAGAAGGAAGTATCTGAAATGATGCCGAAACTTAAACCTAAGCTCCAAAGTAAACACTTCAAACGCTGGGTCAAAATCGCCCACTATTGGCTCGGTGCCATAGTAAGCATTCAACTGCTACTTTGGCTTGTTACTGGGGTCTATTTCAATTTAACGCCCCATGATGAACTCAAGGGAATGGAGTACCAGCTTAGCCATAGTCCTGCACCGCAAAAGCAAGAGTTTGATCCACAAAAGCTCGTGGATATCGCTCCCTTACTGGCTAAGCATACTCAGGTAGAAAGCCTGACATTAATGGCGCTCGCGGGTAAGCCCGTTTATGTACTCGATGCAAAGGTGCAGCGCTATGCACACCAGTGCCAGCAGCAAACCTTGATTGATGCCTACACAGGCAATTCCTTACTCATTGATAAACAAAGCGCGCAACAACTGGCGCTTGAAAGTTATACCGGGCCAGGGAAAATTACCCAAGTTAAGCAAATATCAGCCCCCATTAGCGAGTGGCCAACCCAGTGCAATTCACTTTGGCAAATAGATATGGATGATGACCTGTCGACGCGAATTTATATCAATACAGTTAATGGCGAATTAGTTGGCCATAAAAATGACCACACAGACATCGCCGACTTGATGTTTAAATTGCACTTTATGGATTACCTCAATCAAGGTACTTTTAACAACCCCTTTAGCTGGCTGCTGGGGATACTGACCTTGTTGTTATCCCTATCTGGCCTGTATTGGGTTATTGATAATCTTGTACTCAAGCGCTATCGGTTAAGTCTGAGTTGAATGGCTAGAACGGCAAGAGCTATTTTATTCATCTCATCGTACGCCGCGATGGGTTAATAGACCCTATAAGCCTGCCAAACGACTCAGACACGCCCACGAACGCTCAGCACAGTTTGATAATCAATATAGCGCTGCGCAACTATCCAAACTACTCAGGATCAAACTTCTTTTTGCCTTCGAGTAAGGCCTGACGTTCGGCTAAGGGAGTTTGATCGGCGAGCTTTAACACTGCCTTTTGCAGCATGAGGTTATTAGGATAAGTGATGGTATCGCCGTTATCGCGGTGAATAAGCACATGGAATAAAGCGATTTCGATGATCACGCCGCTAATATCTTCATCCTTATCTACCACCCGAATGCGCTCGCCGATACGGTAAGGAAACACGAAAAAGATCAGCACGCCAGCAGTTAAATTACTCAATATCGACCATTGAGCAACCAATGCAACGCCCATCACCGCAAAGGCAGATGACACAAATAGCGACACATCCTGATAGCCCAGTCCGAGCGAGACCGCCATCAATGACAGAGTAATAAAAAACATCACATAGGAAATAAAACGGGTCACTAAACTGGTCCGTGCAACACTCACTTGCTTCATTTGCGCGAGTTTTCTAACCCAATGGGTTAAGGCGCGCTGTAAAAAGATAAACACTGCAAGATAAATACAGGCAAGCAGGATTTGATTTGTCATAATAGCGGCTCAATTAACTAAAACTGTCTGAATTCTAACTTTTTTGCGCGAGCAGTTATAGCCCGTGCAAACAAGCCAAACAGCTAAACCGAGTAATTAATCCAATATGGCCGATTCTACCCTCTTACATGAAACCCAAGACGCACTAGGCCCGATTCGTGTAATCGATTACGACGACTCACGGATCCTGTCCTTTGGGGATAACGATGAGCAGAGTAAGATCCTCAAGGCGGCGCCCTATATTCCCCAGCACACTTATGTGCAAGCCATGTTGTTGGTTTTACTGTTTTGTAAGCCTAAGAGCGCTATTGTTTTAGGTTTAGGCGGTGGCTCGATTATTCACTCACTGCGCAATTTCGACGCGGCAATAAAGTTAACAGCGGTGGAATTACGCCCCGCGGTGATTGAGTTAGCTAAGCGCTATTTTCAGCTGCCGATAGGTAAAAAGCTCAATCTTATCAATGATGATGCTATTGCTTTTTTAGCTGCTGGCGATCATAAAAAAGTGGATGTAATTTTTGCCGATATTTACACAGCCAAAGGCGTTGAAACAGGGCAGCTTTCGCCAATATTCCTTGAGCAGTGCACTAACCTCATCAAACCCAATGGGTATTTAGTGCTGAACTGCTGGAAAGAACATAGCCAAAATCGCGAGTTGTTAGCCGACTTACAACAACACTTTGCCCATGTGAACGCTTGTCTCACAGGCGGCGGTAATTGGGTGATTTTTGCGAGCCAATCGCCACAGCTTTTAGGCACCTCGGCCCTTAAAAGTAGTGCTCAATCTTTATCGCAACAATTGGGTTTTGCCCTTGATCGATCATTGACACGCTTTGGCCCTTGGATTTAATACTAATATCAGCAAAATAGCGTAAATTAGTTAACCCTAAGGCTGAGCTTTGATATTCTTCTCACACTTCCATGATATGAGCTGTCACCATGAAAAATAATAATAAATTGATATTAAGCGTTATGGCTCTGGCGTGCCTTAACTCTCTCACTGCTAACGCCGAAAGTTTTAGTTTTGACACTCGTAGCTCACTGAATTCAGATACACTAGTGCTATTCCAAAGCGCTGATTCTACTACCTATGGGATCGACTTTTTACCTCAGTCGACCCAAGATCAATTAAACCTAGCAACGGCGGATAATATTTTTTCCGGCAAACGGGGAGAAATCCTCGAGATTTTGGTACCCAGCGAAATTGATGCTAAACGGGTCTTACTGGTCGGTATTGGCGATGCAAAAAACTTAACGCCCGGCGACATTAATACCATCGGTGGCAATGTTGCGGCTAAACTCGATACGGTTCCCCAAGCCACTGTGCGTGTACTCACCCAAGGCTTAACTGCCGCGCCGCTATTTGCCTCTGAGCTTGCCCACGGAATTGAACTACGCAGTTATCGTTATACTCAGTTCAAAGCGAGCCCCCGTGCCGAGAAGAATTACCAAATCGCTGTCGATGATTTAAGTCGCAACCAAAAACACCATAAAAATCTGCAAGCGGTTGAAGCAGGTGTGTTTTTAGCGCGCGATCTGACAAACGCACCTGCAGACATTATGTATCCCGACAGCTTTGCTAACGAAGCCAGAAAACTCAAATCCCTCGGCGTTAAAGTCACGGTATTAGAAGCCAAAGATATCGAACGTCTACAACTGGGCGCCTTAGCTGCTGTAGGTAAAGGCAGCGAGCGCCCACCTAAGTTAGTGGTCGCCCATTGGCCTGGTAGCAAAGACGCGCCAATCGCACTGGTCGGTAAAGGCATCACCTTCGACTCGGGTGGTTACAATATTAAGGCGACAGGTACTTCAATCGCGCGGATGAAGTCAGATATGGCAGGTGCAGCCACAGTGCTTGGCACTATTAAAGCCATGGCGATTCAAAAAGCGCCAGTCAACGTAGTGGCGATTATGCCCATGGCGGAGAACATGGTATCGGGTCATGCAATGATCCCTGGTGATGTGATTAAAACCGCCCAAGGTCTCACCGTTGAAGTGCTCAATACCGACGCCGAAGGTCGCCTAGTGCTGGCCGATGGCCTCTGGTATGCCAGAGAAAATTATAAGCCATCTGTGATTATCGATGTTGCGACACTGACAGGCTCAAAAGTGAGTGCATTAGGCAATGTTTACGCAGGCTTGTTTACCGATTCTGAGCCTTTAGTGCAGCAGCTAACTTATGCAGGTCAACAGGTTGGCGAAAAAGTCTGGCGCTTACCGTTAGATCAAGCCTATGCGGATGAGCTTAAATCCACTATCGCGGATCTCACAAACACAGGTAAAGAAGGCAGCGCGGGCGCTTCCTCTGCGGCCATGTTCTTAAAACGCTTTGCGGGCGAACAGCCTTGGGCACATATCGATATCGCGGGCAATGCCTTAACCGCCACCGATACCGCTGTTGTGCCTGCGGGGGCAACAGGTTACGGCGTGCGCTTACTCAGCACTTGGTTAACTCAACCCAAAGCACAGAACTAGAACCTAGGACCTAGAACCTAGAACCTAGAACCTAGAACCTAGAACCTCAGTATCTTGTTTTAATTGTATTTACACTTTAAGGGATATCATTGATATCCCTTTTTTATGCTCGAAATTTATCTTATCTCAATCACCAAAGACCAAAGACCAAAGACCAAAGACCAAAGACCAAAGACCAAAGACCAAAGACCAAAGACCAGCAGGCTAAACCCAAACTACACCCAGTCACGCCAAACCCGCAGCAGTCACAGAAAAACCGATTGAGTCCGACCTAATCGCATCGTCATTCGACCAAACCGATTAAGATAATAGTTTTTATCCGTTATCTTAATTTTAATCGAGTCGGTAATATGCTTCACATCGACAGGACGCAAGCAAATGTCCTCGTTATGAACTTAAGCCATCATCAACTAAATGGAAGCATAAAATGACTCAATCAATTATCAACAGCACAATCAAACCATTCAAAGCCACTGCATTCCACAATGGTGAGTTCGTTCCAGTAACTGAACAAGACCTGTTAGGTAAGTGGTCTGTTGTCTTCTTCTACCCAGCAGATTTTACCTTTGTTTGCCCAACTGAATTAGGCGACATGGCTGATCACTACGAAAAACTGCAAGGTATGGGCGTTGAAGTTTACTCAGTATCAACTGACACACACTTCACTCACAAAGCATGGCATGACACGTCAGACACCATCAAGAAGATCAACTTCCCAATGCTGGCTGACCCAACAGGCACTATCAGCCGTAACTTCGGCGTGATGATTGAAGAAGACGGTTTAGCACTGCGTGGTACTTTCGTGATTAACCCAGAAGGCCAAATCAAGGTCAGCGAAGTTCACGATTTAGGCATCGGCCGTAGCGCTCAAGAGCTAGTTCGTAAAATTCAAGCAGCTCAATATGTTGCTACTCACGATGGCGAAGTTTGCCCAGCTAAATGGCAACCAGGTGACGAAACATTAGCACCGTCTTTAGACCTCGTTGGCAAAATCTAATTTAGCCTGCAAAGCGTCAACCCCGCCAGTCTAGCATCCCAAGCTGATTGGCGTTACAGCCAACACAGTTGTAGCGCCACGCAGCAAAGGATTAAGCCCGCCCCTGCAAGGGCCTAGACTGGCCCCCTTTTCTCCCTTTTAAGCTATTTTGGAGTCATCAAATGTTAGATGCGAATTTAAAAAATCAACTGCAAACCTACCTGCAAAACCTCAAGAGACCAGTTGAACTTGTCGTGTCTGCAGATGAGAGTAGAAAGTCTCAAGAATTAAAAAGCTTAGCGCAAGACATTGTCAGCCTATCTTCTCTGGTGAGCCTGAAAGAAGTTCAGGGCGAACGCACCCCGGCAATGACAGTGATTAACCCAGAGCTTAATACGCAAATCAGCTTTGCTGGTCTGCCTATGGGTCACGAATTTACGTCACTCGTGCTGGCATTACTGCACACGGGTGGACACCCAATCAAACTCAGCGATGATATTATTGAGCAGATCCGCAATCTGCCAGGCAAATATGCCTTTGAAACTTACGTCTCACTGACCTGCCAAAACTGCCCAGACGTAGTACAGGCACTGAATATGATGGCGGCCATTAACCCGAATATCACCAACGTGATGATCGACGGTGCCCTGTTCCAAGAAGAAGTGACCAGCAAAAACATTATGGCTGTGCCTTCTGTCTACTTAAATGGCGAAGTGTTTGCCGCCGGCCGTATCAGCATTGGCGAGATCCTCAATAAACTGGATACCAATGCCGCAAGCCGTAAGGCCGATGAAATTAATGAAAAAGCGCCATTCGAAGTCTTAGTCGTCGGCGGCGGCCCAGCCGGCGCAGCAGCCGCTATTTATGCAGCACGTAAAGGACTTCGCACCGGTATTGTTGCCGACAAGTTTGGCGGACAAGTGGCTGAAACCGTCGGTATCGAGAACTTTATTTCGGTCAAAGCGACCGAAGGTCCAAAACTAGTAGCAAACCTTGAAGCCCATGTAAGAGACTACGAAGTCGACATCATGGACAACCAAAAAGCTTTGTCATTGACGACTGACGGTTTGTTCGAGCTTGAACTGGCAAGCGGCGCTAAATTACGTAGCCGTACCGTATTGTTAGCCACAGGTGCCCGCTGGCGTGAAATGAACGTCCCCGGCGAGAAAGAATACCGTGGCAAAGGCGTCGCATACTGCCCACATTGTGATGGCCCGTTATTTAAGGGCAAGCGTGTGGCGGTGATCGGCGGCGGTAACTCAGGTATCGAAGCGGCTATCGATCTTGCCAACATAGTAGAACATGTGACTGTGCTGGAATTTGATAAAACCCTGCGCGCCGACGATGTACTGCAACGTAAAGCGGCTTCTATGGGTAACATTAAAATCATTACCCAAGCCATGACCACTGAAGTGACTGGCGATGGTACTCGGGTTAATGGCCTGAACTACACTGACAGAGCCACTGGCGAGAGTCACCATGTCGCACTTGCAGGTATCTTCGTGCAGATTGGGCTAGTACCGAATGCGGAATGGTTGAAGGGCACGATCGATTTAACCCCAAGGGGCGAGATCATAGTCGATGAGCGCGGGCAAACCTCAGTTCCAGGTATTTTTGCCGCAGGTGATGTCACTAACTCACCCTTCAAGCAAATTATCATTGCCATGGGCAGCGGCGCGACCGCATCACTGGGCGCATTTGATTACTTAATTCGCCACAGCGATGAAGAGACCGCCGCGACCAAAGCCGCTTAAGGCTTAACTCATCAACAGACATCAAAGCTAACGCAAAAAAATAGCCAGCATTTGCTGGCTATTTTTTTTGATGTTAACTAAGGCATTGATAAGGCTTAGCAGGCCTAATTTGCATGAGCATTTCAGGGGTATCGACCGCTTTAAATCCAAACTGGGCGTAGAGTCCATGGGCATCGCGGGTGGCTAACATTATCCGTCTTAAACCTTGTAATTCAGGATGTTCAAGAATCGCTGTTATCATCAACTTACTTAAACCTAAGCCGCGGTGCGACTCAAGTACAAACACATCGGCAAGATAGGCAAAAGTGGCTTTATCTGTGATTAAGCGGCCAAAAGCCACTTGTTGATTGTCCTTATCAAATACCCCAAAACACAGGCTATTGGCTAACGCTTTTTGTAGCAGCGCCTTTGGCATGCCCTGCGCCCAATAGCTATTACTAATAAAGCCATGAATAACCTCAAGATTCATTTCAGCTTGATCTGTACTGACTCTGTATCCTGTTTCCTGCTGCATTTTCCTTTCTCCGAAATTTTCCGTTAACGTCAGTTCAGGTGTTATTGGCACTCATAAATATCATAAATGCCATCGCTAATAACACCACTTTAGCTAACGAATACAAAGCCCCCGCTAAAGTGCCACCGCCATGATAACTAAAAGCTAAGTGGCGATTGATTTCATACTTAAAGGATTTAGCTAAATAACGGTAAGCGAGAAAGTAAAACAAGGAGGCTGCGGGCCAAATCCCCATAAGTAGCATTTGCCCCTGAGCCTTAGTGGTGAGTAAAGTTGAGATAAACGGAATGCTTAAGCAGACAACATATATCCAAGCAAAACGCTTAAGTAGCTGGCGGATTTTTTTATCGGATAATGATTTCAACTTCACTCCTTGTCATCTTACATAGCTTCGATTTGCTCAACCATAAGTTGCAGCGAAAAATTGCCGCGATACTCATTCACATCGAGTTTATACACAACACGAGCATGATTAATCGTCGCATCTGGCCAAGTGTGCAAATCCACATTAAAGGCAATGGCATCGAGCATCACAGTGCCGCATTGGGTTTCGAGTACGAGCTTAAGGTGGCGCTCACCGACAAGACGTTGTTGCACTATCGTAAAGTAACCATCGAATAACGGCTCTTCGAAAGCTTGTCCCCAAGGTCCCGCATTACGCAGTAACTGAGCCATTTCAAGATTCAACTCTGCTGGAGTGAGTTCGCCATCGGACCAAAGCTCGCCCGTTAACAACTCAGGTTTAAGCTGCTCACGCACCGCATTATCATAGGCTTTAGCAAATGTAGCAAAACTGCCCGCTTTGAGCGATAAACCCGCCGCCATTGCATGACCACCAAATTTGATAATCAGTCCCGGATGGCGAGTGTTCACTAACTCCAATAAGTCGCGCATATGCAAGCCTTTGATCGAACGCGCAGAACCTTTAATTTCACCATTGCCCGCATCGGCAAAGGCAATCACGGGTCTATGGTATTTGTCTTTAATGCGCGAAGCCAAAATCCCGATCACGCCTTGATGCCAATCCTCTTGAAATAAGGCAATTCCCCAAGGCAACTCGGCTTCGTTAAGCTTTAAGTGCTCAAGGCTTTTTAAGGCTTCCTGCTGCATGCCGACTTCCAGCTCACGGCGTTCTTGGTTTAACCCATCGAGTTCCGCTGCCATACGCCGCGCATACATCATGTCTTCACAGAGTAAGGTTTCAACCCCAAGTGCCATTTCATCCAGCCTGCCTGCAGCATTAAGCCTTGGGCCCACGGCAAAACCAAAGTCGGATGCGACAATCCGCGCCGGATTTCGCTTCGCCACTTCAAGCAACGCAGTAATCCCCACACGGCAACGCCCGGCTCGCACGCGCTGTAAACCTGCTTCAACCAAAATACGATTATTGGCATCGAGTGACACCACATCGGCAACGGTGCCAAGGGCAACGATATCGAGTAGTGTGCCTAAATTAGGCTCAGCAATACCATGGGTTTGATACCAGTTTCGCGTCCGTAATTCAGCCCTTAATGCGGTCATCAAATAAAAGGCCACGCCGACACCCGCTATCGATTTACTGGCAAATGGACAGCCCGGTTGGTTAGGGTTCACTATCGCATCGGCAGCGGGTAACTCATGGCCGGGTAAATGATGGTCGGTAATCACCACTTGCATACCAAAGGCTTTGGCCGCTGCAACACCGTCAATTGATGAAATACCGTTATCGACAGTGATCAGCATTTCAGCCTGTTTAGACGCCGCAACTGCAACAATTTCAGGGCTTAAGCCGTAACCATAATCGAAGCGATTGGGGATCAAATAATCCACTTTCACCGCGCCCATCATCCGCAGCGCCAACATACACACACTGGTCGATGTGGCGCCGTCTGCGTCAAAGTCACCCACGATCAGAATCGACTTATTCGCCTGCATGGCATCGGCGATAAGCACCGCGGCTTCGGGCAACCCTTTCATAGTTTCAGGTCTTAATAGACCCTTAAGGACAAGCTCGCATTCGTGGGTTAGCGCACCACGACGAGCGTAAAGCTGTTTCAATAGCGGCGAAAGATGAGCGGGTAAATGGCTATCATCAACGGTTGGGCGACGGACTATCTTATGGATCAAGGGACTCAAACTCTCATGAAATCGTGGCAATAAGATAACAAAAAGGTGAGCCTTAAGCTCACCTTTCGTGGGAAAAATTTTACATTTTAGGCTGTTACTGACGTGCCTCTAAGGTGCGTAATAAGTCTTCAGGCGGTTGATAACCAGGGATCATATTGCCATCTTCTAATACGATTGCAGGCGTACCATTGACACCAAAGGTTGTACCTAAAGCATATTGCTCGGCAATTTTAGCATCACATGTTGCCGCGGCAACTTTGCTGCCTGCTTTAGCATCAGTCATGGCTTTTAATGGATCTTTAGCACACCAGATAGCTTGCATCTCATCGGCATTAGCTGACGGCACACCCGCGCGCGGGAAGGCTAAGTAACGCACTGTAATACCAAGTTTATTGTAGTCAGACATTTGGCTATGCAATTTACGGCAATAACCACAACTAACATCGGTAAATACAGTGACCACGTGTTTTTCGTTTTTCGCTTTATAGACAAGCATATTCTCTTCAAGCGGCTTCATCATTTCTAAACGCGGACCCGCTAATGCGGCTTCGGTTAAGTTTTTCATGCCCTTATCGATATCATACACACTACCGTGGAATAGTTTTGAACCATCACGGCTAATATAGAGCACGCCGCGGTTAGTCATGGCTTGATACAAGCCCTCAATTGGTGAGTCCTGCATAGAAATGACTTCAACATCTAACATCTCACCGAGTTTTTGCTTAATCGCAGCGGTATCGGGAGACGTCGCAGTGGCAGCGCTGGCAAGTGGTGCAACTAGGAGGGCAAAAACTAAGGATAATGCTGGGGTCAACTTCATGGGACATCCTATAAATTGTGTCGCTACAACGAGATATTGGGGCCGTTCTAACTCGAGATATTCAATAGACCCTGTATAGGGGCAAAAAGTTACAGACAAGCCGCGCGGAAAGCAAATTTATGCTGTAACTAAATCCTTTTTTAGCCTCTAGGATGATGCTGTTGATGCAATTCCTGCAATCTTGCCCGTGCTACATGGGTATAAATCTGTGTCGTCGATAAGTCGCTGTGACCTAATAACAGTTGGACAACCCGCAGATCGGCACCGTGATTGAGCAAATGAGTGGCAAAAGCATGGCGTAAAGTGTGCGGTGATAATGCAGTTTCAATCCCCGCACGCAGAGCATAAAGTTTAATCCGATGCCAAAAAGTTTGCCGCGTCATCATCTGCCCGCGTTTCGACGGAAATACCACATCAGATTGTTTATTACCGAGCAACTCTTGGCGAGCAAATTTCATGTAGCCCTCCACTTCGGTAATAGCCAATTCCCCCAGCGGCACAAGACGCTCTTTGCCACCCTTGCCCACAATACGTACTAAGCCTTGGCGCAAACTCATTTGCTCCATGGTCAAGCCGACAAGTTCACTCACCCTGAGGCCAGTTGCATACAAAAGCTCTAGCATTGCCTTGTCACGGCATTCGACGGCATCATCCACATTGGGCTCAGACAGTAAACGGTCAACCTGCGACTCACTCAGAGAATCCGGCAAATGACGCGTTAACTTAGGCGACTCGACTAAGGCCATAGGATCGGCTGAAATCTGTTTGGTCTGCACCAAATAAGTATAGAAACGCCGTAAGCTGCTGAGCAACCGAGCGCTACTGGTACGCGCAAAATTCTGCTCAACTCTAAAGGCCAGATATGCCCTAACATCGGCCTGAGAAACCGCGAGTAACGTCACGCCTTGCTGACCTTGATAACGATCAAAATGGCGTAAATCGGTACGATAGGCCGATAGCGTGTTATCACTCAGTCCCTTGCTTGACCAAAGATCATCAAGAAAAGCATCGATAAGTGGATCTGGCATATAGGTTTTAGGCACAAATACTCCATAAAAAAACGGCGTAATCAAATGATACGCCGTTGATATTAATTTAAATATGTCTAAGCCTGCATAAGCTTAACTGAGTTAAGCATAAAGACGAGAACTCAAATGCAAAGCCTAGGCTGCAGCCGTTTGACCACGGCCACGACCGAATACTAAACACAGTGCAATCGTCGCAATGGTCGGCAATAACCAAGCCATACCTTCTTCATAGAGTGGCAGCTTAGATAACACTGGAGACATAACATTCACTATATGGATAAAAACCTGTGCTAAGCCATTCATGGCTTGACCATCAGCGTCAGTCAAACTTTTCGCTGCCACTTTAAGACCATCGAAGATGCCGAAAAACAGTGCCACGCTCAGTACTGCACGATGTGCAAACTGTGGATTCGCAAAATAAGCGGTCAGGAAAGTCACAACCACAAGAGCAATAGCCACAGGATAAATCGTCATTAATACGGGAATACTAATAGCAATCAACTGACTTAGGCCCACGTTCGCAATCACAGCGCATATCAAGCTTAAAAAGATCACGAGGAAACGGTAAGACAGTTTAGGCATCAGCTCATTAAAGAACTCAGAACACGCACTCACCAGCCCAACCGCAGTGGTTAAACAAGCTAAAGTCACGACTGATGACAACAAGACTGAGCCTAGTTCCCCAAACTCGCGGGTCACGTAATTTGTTAATATTTCGCCACCATTTTTAGTGCCGATAGCGATATCGCCAGCGGTTGCACCTAAAAAGAACAAGGACACATACACAAAAGTTAAACCAGCGGCGGCAATAAAGGCTGCACGGATTAGATACTTAGTTTGATCACTGGGTTGGTCAATGCCCTTTTTACGCAGGATATCAATAATCAACATACCAAACATCAAGGATGCTAACGTATCCATAGTGTTATAGCCTTCCAAAATACCTTTGGTCAGCGGATGCTGTTGGTAATCCCCCACAGCTTGGCCCACTTCGGATGCAGGTAAAAACAGCACGGAGACGGCTAATCCGACCAACAAAATCAATAAAATAGGCGTTAATACTTTACCTACGCTATCGAGCAACTTACCAGGGAAAAGCGCCAGCAACATAGTGACAGCGAAGAAACCTAATGTGTATAGCAGTTGCGTCAGGTTTAATTCTAAACTGCCCAGCAAAAACGTTGCCGTGGTGTCATCGATAAATGGCTTAGCGCCAATCTCGTAAGCCACTAATCCCGTACGCGGCGCAGCAAAAGCGGGGCCGATAATAATGTAAATCGCGACAGCCAATGTCGTTGCTGCAAATACTGGCAGCATAGCCATAACCTTACCTTGAGCCTTAGCGACAGCAATCAGTCCAACTAAAGGTAAACCTACGGCGGTAATCAAAAAACCCAACATGGCGAGGGGCATATTTTCGCCCGCTAACATACCCGCGAATGGTGGAAAAATTAGGTTTCCCGCACCTAAAAAGAACGCAAAGGTCATAAAACCTAAGCCTAATGTATCTCCGATACTCATCTGATTGTCTTGCACTGGAAGCCCCATCTTGTCTTATTGTTTTTTTACAAACTTAAGTGATTATGTGTCGATTAGCCATAGCTAAAACAAAGCCCATCCGGAGTGCAAATCTATGTTTACACAATTCCGTGGTAAATATGTTCGATATCTGCCGAGTTTATAAACGATGGCGAACGTTTATGTAGCCAGGCTGACTACTAATTCACCAGCAAACTCGTTTACCTATCCGTTAATCTTAAAAGTGATTAAAAATGGGGGCGAAACTAATACCAGACTTAAAGCATCAATACAAGACAACAAGTCCGTTCAGGCAAAAAAAGCGAAATAATGCTAATTAACTGCTAATAAAAGGTTTCTAAGGCAATAAATTAAAGCGTTAATTAAGTGAAATCAGTATTACCACGTAAAATAGTAAATGATTTGGCGACACAAATTCATACAGCTAGGACAGATGCGACTGTTTAAAAACATTAGCTAAAAACGAGGGCTAGAATTAGAATATTGCGCGCCCAATATTGGGCCTAAATCACTTTAGAACGGCAAAATTAACTCCCCATGGCATTCACTTTTAAACAATTTCATATCGATGACATGAATTGCGGCATGGCCGTAGGCACAGACAGCGTCGTCCTTGGGGCATGGGCACAACTGACCACCGCGAAATCAATCTTAGATATAGGCGCAGGCAGCGGCTTACTCAGTTTAATGGCAGCTCAGCGCAGTCAAGCACATATCACCAGTGTCGAATTAGACACCAATGCCGCCCATGCTTGCCAACATAACTTCCACAATAGTCCTTGGGCTAATCGACTGACCTTAGTTAATTGCAGCATCCAAGACTTTTGCCAACAAACTGAGTATCAAGGGTATTTTGAACACATAATTTGTAATCCCCCCTATTTTGAGCAAGGCACGCAAGCGATACAATCCCAGCGCGCTATGGCCCGTCACACAGATAGCTTAAGCTTTACCGCACTACTCGATGCCATTCATGTGTGCCTAGCACCGCAAGGAAAGGCAAGTCTCATATTACCAATGCAGAGTATGGCGCGTTTCGACGAAATATTAACGCACTCTCAGCTCGATTTGATTGAAATAACCAACCTTATCAGCATTGTAGGGAAAAGCGCTAATCGAGTACTCTGCGTACTCGCCCACAAGACTCATCCACAAATGGCTCCAAAGCTCAGTGATATCACTATTCGTGAACGTTCAGGCCAATACACACAAACCATGGTGCAATTGGTTCGAGATTTTTACCTTAAATACTGATATCGAGTCCAATCCTGACACATTAAGTAAAGCTCGCTAAGTTTGGCAAATTTAACGAAAGGTCCAATTTCCCACAAATTAAATGCTAATACATTGACCTAAAAGTAATTAACTTATGCCAATTACCATAAAGCTTTACTGACACAGAAGATAAACACAGGAGATCTAGATAAGTTATTTAAGTTAACCGCCATAACCTTTATAATGCTTCGCTATTATCCGTCGAGACGCTGCGCATGCAATTTGAAGATTTCCAGCTTGACCCTAGCTTATTAGAGTCGCTTAATGCCATGGGGCATCATTCACCCACTACGATTCAGCAAGAAACGATTCCTTACGCCCTAGAGCAAAGAGATATTCTTGCGCGCGCCCCGACAGGAACAGGTAAAACAGCGAGCTTTTTACTGCCATCGCTACAACATTTGATCGATTTTCCCCGTCGTTTTGCTGGACAAGCAAGGGTGCTAATCCTCACGCCAACCCGTGAGTTAGCCAGCCAAATCCACCGTTATGCGAGTCACCTAGCCACGGGCCAAGGTTTAGATATTGCTATCGTTACTGGTGGCGTTCCTTATGGACCACAGGAAGAAGCCTTAGCAGGCAACGTCGATATTCTGGTCGCGACCCCAGGCCGCCTGATGGAATATTTAGACAAAGGCAATTTCAACGCCCAAGAAGTCGATATCTTAATTATCGACGAAGCCGATCGCATGTTAGACATGGGCTTCTCTTCTGTGGTGCAAGCCATTGCTATTGAGGCCCAAGGCCGCAAACAGAACATGCTGTTCTCTGCCACCTTAGAAGGCGGCGGTGTACAACGTTTTGCCCGTGAAGTGTTAAACGACCCGATTGAAATCGATGTTGAAGCCCCACGCAGTGAAAAAGCCAAGATCCACCAATGGATCCACTTAGCCGATGATAAAGAGCATAAATTTGCGCTGTTGTGTCATCTGCTACGCCAAGAAGATGTCAAACGGACTATCGTATTTGTGAAAACCCGCGACATCGTTTCTAGCCTAGAAGGCCAGTTACTGAAAGTCGGTATTCCCTGCGCCTTTATGCGTGGCGATATGGAACAGAAGAAACGCTTCCAAGCCTTGAGTCGCTTTACTAAAGGTGAAGTCAATGTCCTGTTGGCGACCGATGTGGCTGCACGCGGTATCGATATCGACGATATCACTCATGTGATCAACTTCGATATGCCACGTTCTGCCGACACTTATATCCACCGCATTGGCCGTACTGGCCGCGCTGGCGCAAAAGGTACAGCAATTTCGCTTGCCGAAGCCCACGACATGCGTATCGTCGGTAAAATCGAGCGTTATATCGAGCAACCGTTGAAACGCCGCGTGATCGAAGAGCTGCGTCCAAAGAATAAAGAAGCGCGCACACCGGGTAAGAAAAAAGCCAAAGTGAAAGCGAAAGAAGCTGCGAAGAAAACGAGCAAGAAAGAAGCGGCAAAGAAAGCGAGTAAAATCGCCCGTAAGAAAAAGTAACACCCGCTTAAACTTACCAAACTAAAGCCGCTATATGCGGCTTTTTTATTACCAAAATATAACTTACGTGGGTGATTTTACTAAAAATATCCTGCTATGTTTAATTATATAGAATGAAATGCGGCGGGTTTAGAGCAGTTAACCCCAATGCGTATTCATTCTTATTTCAATATATTCCAATCACCTAACTGAACCTTTCATCACCTTTCTGCTCTAATTTTCGCCCAAATATCGATGCATGATGCGCATATCTGTCGCGGCATCACTTTTAGAAACATTTAATTTACAAAAATAAATTTATTGGCGTGGCCGACTCTGCTACTTTAACCCCATTACGCGATTAGCATGGATTTAACCATTATATGATGAAGACCCTACTGAGGAGACTGTCTCCTTTTCTTATTCTGCTGCTGTTTGTCTTTGGCGCAGCCTTATTAATGCAAACGAAGGAGGCGCCAGAACAAAAACCTGAAGAGATGCCCATTCCTATCGTTGATGTCACGCAAGTGACTCAGCAAACAGTATCGCTAAACTTACCTTCCTACGGCGTGGTTACCCCAAAGTATAAAACCCAACTCGTAACCGAAGTTCAAGGCAGAATGCTCACTATCTCCCCTCATTTTGTTGCAGGTGGCATAGTCAAGAAAGGCGACCAATTAGCGCAAATCGAACCCTCAGATTACGAGGCTGACTTAATGCAAGCCGAAGCGACGCTGGCCCAAGCCACCGCCGCACTGAACGAAGAAATAGCCCGTGGTGAAGTCGCTAAAATCGAATTCAAAGGCTACGACAAGGGCTTGCCCCCTGAGTTAGGTCTACGTATCCCGCAACTCAAAAAAGAACAAGCTAACGTAAAATATGCGCAGGCAGCACTGGCGCGCGCCCAACGTAACCTTGAGCGCACGGTTATTCGCGCGCCCTTTGATGGCATAATCAAAGTTAGAAATGTCGATTTAGGGCAATACGTTAGCTTAGGCACTAATCTAGGTGAGCTCTACGATACTCGCGTTGCCGAAATCCGCTTACCCATTTCTAATGATGATTTAGCCTATCTAGAGTCTGTCGATAATCCCGATACCCAAGTCACGCTTAGCGCCTCTTTGGCGGGCAAAGAAAATACTTGGGAAGGCAATATTATCCGCAGTGAAGGTGTTATCGATGCCGAAAATCGCATGGTGTATTTAGTCGCAGAAATCAAAGATCCCTATCTGCGCGCGAATAAAGTGCCAGGTAGCTTACCACTTAAATACGGCAGCTTCGTCAATGCAGTCATCAAGGGCCGCACTGTCGATGGCATAGTCAAATTGCCCCGCCATGTGGTTCGTAACGACCAAGTCGCCCTAGTCAACGACAAAAATATCATTGAAATGCGCCAAGTAAATGTGGTTCGTAGTGATTTAGAAAATGTGTTCATCAAAGACAGTCTAAAAACGGGTGAACGCGTCGCTACGACCCACTTCAACAGTATGGCAAATGGGCAAATGGTCAAAATCTTAGGTGAAGCGGCATTGCCTACTGAGACACCAAAAGAAAATACTCCTGAATCGAGTCTTGCGGCCGCTGGAGTTAAATAATGGACACTCAAAAAGGGATCTTAGCTTGGTTCGCCCGCAACAGTGTAGCCGCGAACTTATTAATGTGTGTTCTGCTCATCGGCGGCCTGTTCAGCAGTATTTTGATTAATAAAGAGGTTTTTCCTTCTTTCGAACTCAATTTATTAAATATTTCCGTCGCCTATCCAGGTGCGGCGCCACAGGAAATCGAAGAAGGCATCAACATCAAGATTGAAGAAGCCATCCAAGATATCAACGGCATCAAGAAAGTGACTTCTGTGGCTAGCGAAGGCGTTGGATCGATTACCGTTGAAGTTGAAGACGGTTACGAAGTGCAGACCATTCTCGATGAAGCCAAACTGCGGTTAGATGCAATTTCAACCTTCCCAGTGAACATCGAAAAACCGAATATCTCTCAAATCAAACCTGAGAATAACGTCATTTGGGTTTCTGTTTATGGCGATATGACACTCCACGATATGAAAGAATTGGCTAAATCGGTTCGTGACGATTTAACCCAACTCCCCGCTGTAACCCGTGCGAAAGTGACTGGGGTGCGCGATTATGAAATCGGTATTGAAGTTTCTGAGAATAAGTTACGAGAGTACGGCTTGACCTTCTCACAGGTCGCATTAGCAGTGCAAAACTCCTCCTTAGACTTACCAGGTGGCTCTATTCGTGCTCAAGATGGCGATATTCTATTGCGCACCAAAGGCCAAGCCTACACGGGCGATGACTTTGCCAATATAGTCGTCACAACTCGCGCCGACGGTAGCCGCGTGATGCTGCCACAAGTGGCGACCATCAAAGATGATTTTGAAGAACGTTTGGAATATACCCGCTTTAACGGCAAACCCGCTGCGATTATTGAAGTTACCAGCATTGATGATCAAAACGCCTTAGACATTGCAGACCAAGTCAAACAGTACGTAGAGCAGCGCCGCGCCACACTGCCAGCTAACGCTCAACTCGATACTTGGGGTGATATGACCCACTATCTCCAGGGCCGCTTAGACATGATGATGTCAAACATGTTTTACGGTGCCTTGTTGGTGTTTATCATCTTAGCCATGTTCCTCGATCTGAAGTTAGCATTTTGGGTCATGATGGGGATACCCGTGTGTTTCCTCGGCACTATGTTGGTCATGCCGCTCGAACCTTTCTCCATGACGATCAACATGTTGACCCTATTCGCCTTTATCTTAGTGCTCGGAATAGTGGTGGATGATGCCATTGTCATCGGTGAGAGTGCCTACACAGAGGTCGAACGCCACGGTCACTCGGTTGAGAACGTGATCCGCGGCGCGCAAAAAGTGGCGATGCCCGCGACCTTCGGGGTCTTAACCACAATTGCGGCATTTATTCCCATGTTAATGGTTTCTGGCCCTATGGGGATTATCTGGAAATCCATCGGTATGGTGGTCATCCTCTGTTTAGCCTTCTCACTGGTAGAGTCTAAGTTCATTCTGCCAGCGCATTTAGCGCACATGAAGTTTAAAAAACCTGGCGCACCAAAGGGATTCTTTGGCCACCTAAAAGCCAATTTTAACGACAGAGTGCAATACTTTATTCACCACAGTTATCGCAACTTCCTCGAGCGCTGTATCAAACACAGATACAACGTGGTCGCGGCCTTTATCGGTGTATTAATTTTGTCGATTGCCTTAGTCGCCAGTGGCAAAGTACGCTGGGTATTTTTCCCTGACATTCCCTCAGACTTTATTCAAGTTGAACTTGAGATGGATGAAGGCAGCTCCGAAGGTAACACCTTAAAAGTGGTACAGAGCATAGAAGAAGCCCTGTACAAGATGAACGAAAAAATGGAGAAAGATAACGGTTATCAAGTGGTGAAGCACAGCTTTATCAATATGAGCTCCCGTACCTCGGCCTTCATTTTTGCCGAACTGACGAAAGGTGAAGACCGGGAAGTCGATGGCGTGACGATTGCTGCCGCGTGGCGTGAACAATTGCCCGAGCTTTTGTCGGTTAAAAAACTCAGCTTTAACGCGAGCACCAACGATGCCGGTGGCGATATTTCCTTCAGATTGACCTCGAGTGACCTCGATGAGCTGTCCGCAGCCTCTAAAGAGTTGAAGCAAAAACTCGCCAGCTACGAAGGCGTGTACGATATTGCCGACAACTTTTCATCGGGCAGCCATGAAATTCGCCTGAAGATACGTCCAGAGGCAGAAGCCCTAGGCCTCACGCTTTCCGATTTAGCCCGCCAAGTGCGTTACGGTTTCTATGGTTATGAAGCCCAACGTATTTTACGTAATAAAGAAGAAATCAAGGTAATGGTGCGCTACCCATTAGAGCAACGTCGTACTGTGGGTTATCTTGAAAATATGCTGATCCGCACGCCAACGGGCACCTCGGTTCCCTTCTCGACCGTGGCACAAATTGAAAAAGGTGAATCCTACGCCTCAATTACCCGTGTTGACGGCAAGCGAGCGATTACCATCACGGCAAATGCTAACAAAAACATCGTTGAACCTTCAAAAGTAGTGCAAGAAATCCAAAAAGATTACCTGCCACAATTGCAGGCCAAGTACCCTAAAATCCAAACTGCACTGGACGGTGGCAGTTTGGATGAACAGAATGCCATGGTCGGTTTGATGCAAGGCTTCTTCTTTGCGCTGTTCACCATTTATGCTTTGATGGCCGTGCCACTTAAATCCTACAGTCAGCCGTTAATCATCATGTCTGTGATCCCCTTTGGGATTATCGGCGCTCTGTTTGGTCACTTGATTCAGGGACTCGCGATGAGCGTGTTAAGTCTCTGCGGCATAGTGGCATTAGCAGGTGTGGTGGTGAACGACTCCTTGATTTTGGTGGACTTTGTGAACCGTGCGCGGGAGCAAGGGCAATCAGTCAGGCAGGCGGCGGTCGATTCAGGCTGTTATCGTTTTAGGGCGATCATCCTGACGTCACTCACCACCTTCGTCGGCTTAGTGCCTATTATTCTCGAGCGTAGTTTGCAGGCGCAAATAGTGATCCCTATGGCGACGTCCCTCGCCTTCGGTATCCTGTTCTCGACCGTTGTGACGCTAATTTTAGTGCCCTTGCTGTACATCATACTCGACGACGTTAAGCGCACTAGCAGCCGCTTCTTCCATTGGTGGTGGCAGCCTAAAAAAGACCATGAAGTGGACTTTACACCTGAGCATTTAGAGCCGCCGGTCCCCATTGACTATAAAAAAGACTATCTATAGGAAGTTAACTAGAAGCAGTTAATCAATGTCTTGAAACTTAAAAAGAGAGCTTAGGCTCTCTTTTTAATCCTCAGTGCGAGTCAATAACCTCTCAATCATCTATGTCATTTTGAATCTGCCGCGAGTGGCTTGAGCTTTCAAGTTGCGATCTAGTTGACAGTTATCGCATCAGGCTTTCGCTACAATGTGTTTAAGTCGTCAGCTATCGTTAGAATGAAACCCATCATTATGTCTGAGCATCTGCACAAGCAAAATATTGATAAAACACAAGTTGTCACCACAGAAACCCTAGCGAACGGTCACATAACAGATGAAGTTTGCACAAATGAAACCTGTGCGACTGAAACGCTTGTCTATGATATTCGTCGCAGTCGCTACCTTAATATTACGGGTCGCTGCACCCTGCGCTGCGCGTTTTGTCCAAAACATAATGGCAGTAAACAGATCCACGAATATCAACTGGCACTGTGTCACCAACCTAAGCCAGAAGAAATTATTCCACTGCTTGGCGATGTTAAAGACTTCGAAGAATATGTGTTTTGTGGCTATGGTGAACCGACCTTAAATCTTCCAACCTTGCTGGCAGTGGCGAAAGAAATTAAACAAAGAGGCGGACGAGTACGTATTAATACCGATGGTTTAGGTAATTTAGTCCATAGGCGCAATATTTTGCCGGAACTAGCCAACTGCGTTGATAGTTTATCCATTTCCCTCAATGCGGATAATGAAGCCGCCTATATGGAACATTGTCGCCCCAAACTCGCCGGTTCTTATGCCGCCGTACATGCTTTCATCGCATTAGCGCCACACTATATTGAAACGGTACAAGTTTCGGCCATCGAAGGATTAGCGGGTGTTGATATCGACATCTGTCGTGAACAAGTTGAGTCCTACGGCTGTGAATTCAAGCATCGCATATTAGGCGCCTTAGGCTAAACGGCATTCTAATACAGCCAAAATCGACTGAAATACCCAAGCAGATAACACCGTCGATTACGTGAGTGGTACATGTGTGAATCGTCTTAACTTTTACTCAAGGAATCTTGCTGAGTAACTTGGCACTGTCGTAACAATTCTTTCGTGTTAACATAGCGAAATTAACAGTTCACCCACTCATAATCGGTTCATGCTGAAGAATAACCCAAGCACGTATCCCGCTGCGCCACTGCTCTCTTTAACTCAAGGGATCTATTGGTCGCATCAACGCTTACTCGCTATTGCAAGCCAGCTTTCTATGCTGGTGATTGGCATGATTATTTTAACTCACTTAATCATTACGTTAGGTGAACGACGCCTGCAAGAAGAGTGGGCAACGCAAAGATACAGTGAACTGCAAACCATAGGCTCATTGATCGCAGATAAAGTGTCTTTTCAGCAATTTCGAACCCAAATTTTCGCCAATGGGGAACTGCTAAAACAATACTTAAGCAATCCTACCGCCAAGCAACAACTTAAATTGCAGGAAAACTGGCAAGATCTAGTAAAACATATTCCTGAGTTACTCGGCATTGCACTGTACGATCCCCAAGGTAACTATAAATTCTCAACGCCCCCTAATTTCAATAAAGATGCCTTACCACCGACCTTACTTGGAGCGAGTCGGAGCATGGGTGGCAAGGAGGTCTATACCTCGCCACTGGAATTTGTTCCGATAGACGGCATGCTTGAACCTTATATGTATCAAATGGCGTGGCTCGAGAAGCCCGATCAGAGTTCTATCGGTTATCTGGTGACGTACAACTCTATGGTAAAAATGCTGGAGGCCATAAAACCAGCCTTTTCAAGCAATAAGTCCCCTATGTTAGTGCTTGATACTCAAGGATTACTCTATGCTGGCGCGAGCGATCTCGCCCCTCTAAGCAATATGCCAGAGACCTTAGGAGCAAGTTTAAGACAGAGCTATCCGGCCCTGTGGCGCGATATGTCCATGAGCAACTTTGGACAATTCCACGGTGAAGAAGCCACTTATGTTTACCTTAAAATCGAACTCACTGCCCAACCTGAGACTCACAGAGAATATTTTTTACTCTCCTATGTGCGCAACTCAGACATAGCTGCTCGTTTCTCACAATGGCAAAACATTGTCATTGTGGCATCGTTAATATTAACGGTTTTAGCCGCTTGGGTTGTACTACTCAGCCACATGTATCGCTTACAACAGCGTTCACGCCAATACAGTATTGATGTTGCTAATGGCTTATTTAATAGTGACATCGGCTTTATGATGGTAAACGAAAATGCCAGAGTCATCAGCGCCAATACTAAAGCGGCACAAGCGACCTTAGTACCATTAGATGAACTGACAGACCGAAGCCTACAGCGTACCTTATGCCTCGATGATAAAACCTACACGGAGTTAATGGAGCAGGTACATAAAACCGGTCAATGGTCTGGTGAAATCAGTCTAGAGAGTATCGATGGCCCCACGCTGCGGGTTCATATCCGCCAAGCACCAAGGGCGAGCCGAGGCTCACCACATCTATTAATTACCCTTGAGGACATCAGTGAGTTAATCAGCAGCAAACAAAATGCTTTTCTCAGTGAGCTTTTATGCGATAACACAGTCGCGACAGCCCTCACAGATGCTAACGGTAAACTGATTAAAATCAATCCTGTATTCGATGCGTTAATGCAACTCAATGGCGATTTAAATCAAGATTTAGCGTCATTACTCGCGAATGATTTAGGCAATCAATGGCAGAGGATCAGCGCCCAAATTGCCATGCAAGGTCAGTGGCAAGGGCAAATTCTATGCTCACCTAAACAGGCGCATTCCAATTGTTTGCAAGCCACCTTGAAGGGCCATGTGGCCGCCGATGGTGAGATTGATTATATCGTCTGCACTTTAGAGCAAGCCGCCGAGCGTGGTCGAGGCACTGAGAAGCGTAACCTTGTACCCCATCGCAGTACTATTCTGCAGAATTTGGCAGATTTAGAACGTTACTTTAACTCTCTGCCGCCACCAAGCCGTCTCAGTTCAAGCTTACTGTTAATGGATATCAATCCAGAGGGCATGCTAAGCCACATGAGTGATATCGACCAACTGGCAAATCGTCAGCAAGAAATAGAAGTGCAATTATTGCTTGAAATTCCAGCTAATTATCAAATTCTGCATTGGCAGCTAGGGAAACTCATTGTGATGTTACCTGACACAGACGCCACCCATGCGCACAACTTTACCCTCAATATGATGGAAAAGCTCAATGGTAATGGCTTAGGGGAAGGTATTAGTATTGGTATTGCGGGTTATCAAGAAGGCCAGACATTAGAGCAATATTTGAATAATGCCGAAGTCGCCCTAAAACGGGCGAAGCAAAATAACGATCAAAATATCGGTCAAGCCTTTACTCGTCATCAATCGTAGATTCGGGTGCATTAACTGAGTCAGGCAACTGACTCTGGGTAATTTCTATGATTGCCGAGCGGTTCATGGTGATTTTATAGCGGATATACTGCGGGGCTTCGCGCCCATCACGCAACACTAAAATCAGGTTGACTTGATAGCGCCGCTCAACCGATTCATAACTAATTTTGCCTTCAACTTCCTTATAAATCTTCGCTTTACCCCGTTCTAAATAACGGGCAAAAGGCACTAAGCTAAAGCTCACTTGCTCTTGAATAGTCGAATATCCCGCTTGGAATTCACTCTGATTCACCTTAGTGGCGATTTTATAGTGCAGAATTTCCGCATCGACCTTATTTTGGCTATGTCTGTGCTTTAGAATGTCACTGACTTTTTCGGGTAGATCTTGCTGACGCATAAACTCAAGCCATACCAACTGCTTAGCGATAACCGCCTGACTCGTAGTATCCCGTAAAATGCGGCTCCAACGTGGTCGACCCCGCTGAATAAATCGCCACATGGCATTGCGCACATCGTCCTTAAAGATTTCCCTGAAACCATAGATCACAGCCAAAGTCAGCACTAGTGCAATAGTAAAACCACTAAAGGCGCCCTGCGCTTGAATTATCAACGCAGACACCACCAACATCACTAACGCGGTCGCCAGTCCTGTCGTAAACTTTTTAAGGCCAATCCCTAAAGGCTTTAACTCTTCTTTGAGTACCACCCCTTGTTGAATTAAACGGCGCAATAACAACATCTTATTAGAGATACGGTTAGGATCTTGCTTAGTTTGCGCTGAGTTGTACTTATGCTCATCACGATAGGCACATTCATTACGGCAGAGCGTGAGTACCCGCTCTAAAATATCGTTGAAATCACTGGTACGAGTGGCATAAGCGAGCACTTTGAGTAACTGCTGCTCACAAAACCAAGACAAGTAGTTATCAGCATTTTCAAAGTAAGATTTCCATTTGGGATCACCTGGTTCGTTACGACGAAACTTTTTCAGCAACTGGGCAATTTGTTCGCGTAATTCGTCGAGGGCAAAATAAAAATGGGTTACATCTGTGATTTGATTGAGTTCTTTAACATCGTTTTCAACCGCAACCGCAAACTGATAGGCGAAGAGATTTAGGTACAACCTGAACTCTTCAACAGTACGGCGATTTAAACTGGCAAAACGCCCCTGCACCAGAGGTAAGTGCAAGCCTTCTGAATAGTATGAGCGACGTCCAACTATTGAGCTGTAGTAGTACTCTTCTTCATTGAGCGTGCGCGAGCCTATGCCCATTTCCTTAGGTAAAAAGAAATAGAGATCAAGCTGACGATTATCGCCCTTTTCCATCTGATGGCTGAACTTAATCGACAGGGATTCTTCTTGCTTTACACGTATCTTAGACACAACACCCTTTTCATGAATCCCTCACTGGAGACTCACCACAGTAATCACAAATCAATGAGCACTAATCTTAACTGAAATAAACTCAAATTCACTGATTAAATTCGACTATTTACGATTCTGCATCCACAAATGGTATTGCTAGGCTGAAAAAGGACCACGGCATAATCTTTGGTGTCATCCATATCTAACACCTCGATACTGAGATTGTGCATTTCTGAGTCATTAAAATGTAAGCTGCTGATATAGGATAGATATTTCATATGTTCTGGCCAATTTTTTTGCTTTTCAATTTCAGATTCCGTTTTCGTTTTAACGGTAACTTTATAGGTCATGCTATTGGCCTCAATACTGTCGACTTTGCCTTGCATTAAAATATTGCCCGCACTCGTACCGTCAATATTAAAGTAACGATAATTGATCTGCGTATTGTCAGCGGCAATCAAAACATCCACGAGTAGGTAAAATTTACCGTCACTGCTAACACTCGAGCTGCTGCTAGGATTGGCACTAGAATGGCGGTCGAATAATTCAGAGCTGCAATTTAAAATCATCGTCTGATTGGTAGCCGACTGTTTGTATATCACACCGCAGGCCATAATCAATGCCGACAAGATAACAATATTAATCGTCCACTTTAGCCATTTAGCCACAGATGTTAACCTCCTGCAGCCAAGCAGCATCGATGAAGGTTTTCGGTCGAGTGAAATCACTGATTTTAATATTACGGATCACTGACTGACCGAGTTTTTCGCCTCGAAAAGTAATATTAAGCACTTGTTTATCATGGGACAAAGAAGCATAGACATCAGCCCAATCACTTTGACCGCAGGCGATTAATCCTGCACTTAAGCGCTCACCTAATTCGAAGAGTAAAGTGTTATTAGTATTGGAATCAGCAAATAAGTGTAATCGTACTTGCTGGCCAGAAGCCAAAGGTAATATTGAGGTCATAAGTGCTTGGGTTGGCTTACTGTGATCCGTATGATTCAAATAAAACACCGAAAACGCTAACATAAACCCGAATAACACTAAGGCACTCCACAAAGGCACTGTGTGCAATCTGAGGTAATTAACACCTCTAAACTCAGTCCCATTAGATGGTTGGAGTAAATAACCTTGGCCTTTCACGGTTTCAATCAAGCCCTCATATTGAGGTCCAAGAAAGCTGCGAAGCATAAAAACAGCACGGGCCACAGAGGTATCAGTTAGCGGCGGATGTTTTCCATCCCCCGTCTTCAGCATGTGCTTAGAAACCAACTTACCTTGATGCTCAACAAGCAAATTAAGCACTTGTAACTCGGCTCGAGGAAGATGCCAAGATTCATCGCGAGACAACTCAATCAGTATGCCTCGTTCCCGATCAAACCTGCAGTCTCCCAATTGCATCAACATCCACTCAACTCCATAAAAACACAAAGTAAGTCTATGCAAACTAACTAATGATTAATGTGATCTTGCTAACCCAAGTCAGCAAATAGTTAATTTTCGTGAGACGACCCCCAAGTTCAGCGCTATTAGGCAAAAACATGCGTTAACTCACAGGAATAAATGCCATTTAGCACATGGTAAATTCGGCATAAATTTACATAAACATAACAAATATCGGGACGATGAGCACTTTGCAATCTGTTTAGTTAATTAAAATGCAGAATTTAAGTCGGTTAATTCTATTGTAGTGACGCTATTTACCGCTCATGTAAAAGGCAAATATCCTCCGGCGTAAATCACAATATTTATCTCAAGCATGCTTAGAATTTACGCCATCAATTTATCTTTAGCATTTGATAAATAGAAGTAATCCTACATAGAGGAAATACATAATGAGCATAAATAGACGTCAAGCATTAACCCGTATTATTGGTATTAGCACCGCTGCGGCAGGTGCAACACTCATGGGAACATCGGTTCTCGCGGCAACGAATGCCGATGGTCAATATCAATTAGCGATAGGAGAGAAACTTAAATACGTTCCACTTGATGCAATGGCAACAGCAAAACTGGCCTATGAAACGGGTGGTGGTTGTATGCACCAAGTTTTTCATGCCGTTGTGACTATGCTAGCCCAATCTAATAGCGCCGATGCAGACAAGTTCAAAACAATCCCAACGGCATTAGCCGCCTATGGTTTTGCAGGGGTAACGGGCCAAGGCACACTCTGCGGTAATCTTAATGCGATAGGCATGTTAGTGAATATTTTAGATGACATTAATGGTCACAATAACGCCGTGATAGCCAATACCTTCCGCTACTACGAAAATACAACGCTCCCTTTATCTTCACCTGAATTTGTTACTGGTATTGGCTCGACAGCAGAAAAAACGGCTCTTGTGGGCAGTTCATCAAAAGCCAAGAGCGTGTTATGCCACTCATCTATCAGTAACTGGTCAAAGGCTTCTGGCTTACCATTCGCGAAAAAAGGTGAACGCTGTTACCGCTTATCCGCGTCTATGGCTTATTACTTAGTCGATGTATTAAATCGTGCCTATCAAGGGGAGAATATCGGCGCCCTTGTTGGTAGTAAACCAACACCAGATGCACAAGATTGCCAAACTTGTCACGGTAGCACTAGCACACTAGGCTCAGCGGCAAGTGTAAAAACAGACATGGAATGCACCACTTGCCATACAGGGCATTTCAATTAAGGAGACTGTGATGAAATACCCATTACTCACATTGACCCTCGCGACATTAATGCTCGTAGGATGTGGCAGTGACAGCAATAACACTGAGCCTGAAACTCCGCAGCCACCTCCCGTCGAAAATGCAGTAAACATTGATGAAGCAACGCAAATAAATCTCAAGCTTGAGCAATTTGACTCGAGTACAGGGACAATTCAATTTTCACTGACGGATGCGCAACAAGAAGCGATCACTGCGGCGAAAGCCTATGATATTTACTATTTTGGGTTCCCAGACAAAGCCAAGGAATCCTCGAATCCGAAGGCATGGAAACACTGGCATGTTACCCAAAATTATCGTTGCCAAAGTCTTGGGGAATGCAGTGGTAAATTAACCGAAGTCACAAGCGGTCAATATCAATTTGAGATAGCAGGCTTAGATTGGGCTCAGCAGGATCCAAGTGGTTCAGTGGCACAAATTAAAGTCGCGATTCAGATCTACGGTGCAAAAGCCAATAACGAGCTGGATTTAATCCAAGTTCTACCGCAATAATCCTTCCCATGACATATCCAAACAAATAGAGGCATCCATCGGATGCCTCTATTTTATTCATTGATATCTAGACGTTATGCAATTGAATTTTGTTAGATCGATGTTGTTCGCTAAATAATTCGCGATATTATCCGCTACAAAACGACTCGCAAACGTCAATACAGCCCAAATGATGAATGCTCAGTACTTTTATTTAGAACATCGCGGCATTGAGCCACATATGTACTAAAATGCTCGCGATATAACCCAGCGCAATGACAGGTGTCCAACGCAAATGGGCACCAAAGGTGTAAATCCCCCTAGCTTGTCCCATCAAGGCAACCCCTGCAGCACTGCCAATTGACAATAAACTGCCCCCAACTCCTGCGGTTAACGTTACCAGTAACCATTGGCCTAAGGCCATCTCAGGGTTCATCGTCAACACAGCAAACATCACCGGAATATTATCAACAACAGAAGACAACAGACCGATAGCCACGTTGGCATAAGTCGTATCCCAATTGGAATACAAAGCCTCAGATACTAAGCTCAAGTACCCCATAAAGCCAAGGCCACCCACACATAGCACTACACCATAAAAGAACAACAGGGTATCCCATTCAGCTCGGGAGATCCTGCTAAACACATCGAAGGGCACCACACTACCAAGCTGCTGAAGACGCTGCTCGTCCTGACGCAATTCAGCCTTTGCACGTTCGCGGGCAACGGAACGATTGAAGGTTTTACGCAGATAAAAACCAAAGAATTGTAAGAAACCTAATCCCGTCATCATACCCAATACAGGCGGCATACCTAAGAAGGAATGAGCACACACTGCCGTAGCGATTGTGAGTAAAAACAACGCAACAATTCGCTTAGCACCCGGCTTAGTATAAACATGCTCTTTTTCTGGCTCTGGCACGAAATGTGGGATAAACACACTCATAATGGCAGCGGGTAATGCAAAGTTCACTAAAGCAGGAATAAACAGATGGAAGAAATCGCTAAAGTGCACTAATCCTTTTTGCCACACCATTAAGGTCGTGATATCACCAAACGGGCTAAACGCGCCACCCGCATTAGCCGCAACAACAATGTTGATACAGGCTAGGGTGATAAACTTGCGTTGCCCTGCCCCCACCTTCATCACCACGGCACACATCAATAGCGCAGTCGTTAAATTATCTGCCACGGGTGAGATAAAGAACGCCATAAACCCTGTCAACCAAAATACGGTTCTTAGACTAAACCCACGGCCGACAAGCCAACCACGAATGGCATCAAACAAATTTCGCTCTTCCATAGCATTGATATAAGTCATCGCCACGAGTAAGAAGAGTAGAAGCTCAGCATATTCAAGCAAGTTATGTTTGAATGCAGTTTCCGACACTTCAGACATACCATTTTGTACATACACAAAACCTATCATGCCCCAGATAATCCCTGCCGCGACCAGCACAGGTTTCGACTTGCGTAAATGTAACGACTCCTCAGCCATCACCATTATGTATGCAAGTACAAACACAAAGACGGCAACATAACCCACACTCGAGGCGGTTAAATTAAGCCGTTCTATCCCTTCTGTCATAGCCCATGCTGCAGGTGAGAATCCGCTCAATATTGCAACGCAGAATAGACTCCATAACGCCATTCCACTGCCTTTAAACAACCGCTGTAATTTCATTAAAGTTCATCTCTACGTAGGAAATTAGTCGAAAATTACCATAGCTTCGGCATAGTAAATGTTGATAAAACGCAACTTTCTATGCATTACCCTATAACCAAAGGCATTTAAAACATTAATTTTTGTATAACTACAGCGATAACTAATAAAGAAACATTTAACTTAGTCTAAAAAGAGCCAATAAAAAAGCACCTCAAAGGTGCTTTTTAGTTTCTAATCAGCGTCACAGCATTAGAAGGAATATAACAAGGTCATATTGGTTTCTGTATCTGTACTTTTCTTATTATCCAACGGCTCGCTGTTGTAACGCACAATAATGGCAAACTTCATTGCTAATGCGCCGATAATATTCGCCGTTAACGAAGTTTCAGAACGGGCATCGAGCTTATCACCGTAATCGGCAACGAAACGTTGTTGGAATTTAGAGGTGTCAGTGATTTCGGTTTCAAAGTTGATCACACCGTGAGCAACGACGCTGTCATTGGTGTCATGGCCTTCGATAAGTGCTTGCTCTGTATCAAGACGCTGATAGATATAACCTGGACCGACTTCGACATCTAAAAAGGTCTTACTAGTATCATAGAATCTATAACCATAACCCGCTGCGCCAGATAGCGTGTAATCATAACCTGTGAACGGATCAACTTCATAATTACCATTAGCAAACAAGTAGCTACGATCTGTCATCTTGTAGTTACCTTGTGCGCCCGCTAAATAGCGTTTCGCGGTAACAGAACCTGTATCCTCTTTATATAAACCTTCGAGTAAGTACTGATTCTCCCAATCGCCAAGCTCATGCTTAAGATTTAAACGTCCTTTGAATGATGAGGTTTCAGTGTTACCTGTGGTTAAGGTTGCACCAAGCTCAGCTTCACCTGCGAATGTCTCATCGCCTTTTACAAAATCGGCCCCAGCTGTCGCCATAAAAGGTGCAGTCATTAATAGTGCTGCGGTCAGTACTTTCTTCATGTTTATCCGTTCCTGTTCCGTTAAATCCAATCCCTATAAATATCTGTTCGTCCCAGCGATGCTGAATAAGCACATATTAATAAGGGTTAGTATTTTCCCCTGAAAATCTGCGCGATATTAACATTTACGATTAAAAAATGAAAATTGCAGCTATTTTAAGTATAAAAAAACCCGCTTTAGCGGGTTTTTATCTCAGCGATAACGCTTACATATTGATCTTAGGATCTAACGCGCCAGACTGATACGCTTTATACATTGCTTGTAAAGACAATGGCTTAATCTTAGATGCTTGACCTGCACAGCCGAAAGCTTCATAGCGAACCGTACAGATATCGGCCATGGCTTCCATTGATGCTTTCAGGAATTTACGTGGATCAAATTCACTTGGGTGTTCAGCTAAGAATTTACGAACGGCACCCGTTGATGCTAAACGTAAGTCGGTATCAATGTTGACTTTACGTACACCGTGTTTGATACCTTCTACAATTTCTTCTAATGGTACACCGTAGGTTTCTGGGATCTGACCACCATATTGGTTGATGATCTTTAGCCACTCTTGTGGCACAGAAGATGAACCGTGCATCACTAAGTGAGTATTAGGAATACGCGCATGAATTTCTTTGATGCGGTCGATACGCAGTACATCGCCCGTCGGTTTACGACTGAACTTATATGCACCATGGCTAGTACCGATAGCAATCGCGAGTGCATCAACATGGGTATCGGCAACGAAACGCGCCGCTTCTTCAGGGCTAGTCAGCATTTGATCGTGACTTAAAATACCAGATGCACCAACACCATCTTCTTCGCCAGCTTGGCCAGTTTCTAAGCTGCCTAAACAGCCGATTTCACCTTCAACTGACACACCACACGCATGGGCAAATGCCACTGTACGACGGGTAACATCAACATTGTACTCGTACGATGCAGGCGTTTTGCCGTCAGCCATCAAAGAACCGTCCATCATGACTGATGACATGCCTAATTGAATAGAACGCTGACAAATATCAGGATCGGTACCGTGGTCTTGGTGAATACACACAGGAATATCTGGGTACTGCTCAAGAGCCGCTGCCATCAAATATTTTAAGAACTGTGGGCGAGCGTATTTACGCGCGCCAGCAGAAGCTTGCACTATCACAGGGCTGTCTGTTGCTTCAGCGGCCTGCATGATGGCACGCATCTGCTCTAAGTTGTTAACGTTAAACGCAGGCACACCGTATCCATGTTCTGCTGCGTGATCAAGTAGTTGTCGTAGGGAAATTAACGCCATTTTTTAACTCCAATAATAGGGTGATATCTATCACCGAGGTCGCTATCGTTTGGATGGATTTTTATACCCGCATTCAACTCTGTACCTTAAATAAACAACTTAAATTAAGTACCTTAGATGAATACGGGCGGTTTTTTATAATTTTTTACTTTTATCAAAGCTTTGATGTTATCAGAGCTTATCGCGGCGTCTTATGCGCCGCGTTTTTTAAAACTTAATATTAAGCGCCGCGCTTTTCTAACATAGCCACAGCCGGTAATTCTTTACCTTCGAGGAACTCGAGGAAAGCACCGCCGCCAGTCGAAATGTAAGACACTTTATCGGCAATGCCGTACTTATCAACCGCAGCCAAAGTGTCACCACCGCCTGCGATAGAGAACGCTTTTGAATCAGCAATCGCTTGGGCGATACGCTTAGTACCTTCACCGAATTGGTCGAATTCGAACACGCCCACAGGGCCGTTCCATACGATAGTGCCTGCAGATTCGATGATTTTAGCCAGTGCTTCAGCGCTATCTGGACCAATATCGAAAATCATTTCGCCATCAGCGACTTCGCTAACCGATTTTAACGTTGCCGCTGCTGTTGGGCTAAACTCGCCCGCAACGACCACATCGGTCGGCACAGGAATATCGGCGCCACGGCTCTTAGCATTAGCCACTAAACGCTTAGCTTCGTCGATCAAATCCGCTTCATACAGCGATTTACCGACATTGTAGCCCGCCGCTGCAATGAAAGTATTGGCAATACCGCCGCCAACCACTAACTGATCAACTATGCCTGAAAGACTTTCTAGCACGGTCAGCTTAGTCGACACTTTAGAGCCACCGACAATCGCCACCATTGGACGCGCAGGGTTATCTAATGCCTTGCCTAAGGCATCTAATTCTTGTGCCAGTAATGGACCGGCACAGGCGATTGGAGCAAACATGCCCACGCCATGGGTCGATGCTTGGGCACGATGTGCTGTACCGAAGGCGTCCATCACATAGACATCACACAGCGCCGCCATTTTTTTCGATAAGGCTTCGTTGTTCTTACCTTCACCCACGTTGAAACGCACGTTTTCGAACACAACCACTTCACCCACGGCAACGTCAACGCCATCTAAATAATCCGTCGCTAAACGCACAGGACAAGACAGGGCTTTTGCCAAATAATCGACCACAGGTTGCATAGAATATTCAGCATTGTATTCGCCTTCAGTCGGACGACCTAAATGCGACATCACCATCACAGCCGCACCTTTTTCAAGGGCCAACTCGATAGTCGGTAGAGAGGCGCGCAGACGTGCGTCACTGGTGACGACGCCATTGCTGACAGGGACATTGAGATCTTCGCGGATAAGCACGCGCTTACCTTGTAGATCCAGATCTGACATATTGATAATTGCCATGGTAACGCTTCCTTTTATAATCAAAAAACAAACTGTTTCACACTATAGCCGGTATGAATTGACTGCCGCTCGGCGCTCGACATCCCGTCGAATTGGCATAAATTCAGTGACCCACAAGTGAATAATCTACTTTTATCAGCCTCGCTTGGCCGCGATCATCGCCAAACTCGTATCTAACATACGATTGGCAAAACCCCACTCGTTATCGCACCACAGGAGTAACTTCACCAACTGACCGGCGCTCACGCGGGTCTGGGTACCATCGACAATACTGGAGCGCGGATCATGGTTGAAATCACATGAGACTAAGGGCTCATCAGTATAGCCTAAGATGCCGTTAAATCGCCCATTGGCGGCTGATTCCAGCACCTGATTGACTGTGGCAATATCGACGGTTTTTTCTAAGGTCACGGACAAATCGATGGCGGTCACGTTGATGGTGGGCACGCGCACCGAAATCGCCTCAAACTTATTTTTCATGTGCGGCAAGATCCGCTCAATGCCGCGGGCAAGTTTAGTGTCGACAGGGATAATCGATTGGCCAGCGGCGCGGGTACGACGCAAATCATCATGATAAGCATCAATCACTTGCTGATCGTTCATCGCCGAATGGATAGTGGTAATCGCACCGCTTTTAACGCCGAAGTGGCGGTCAAGCACATCGATCACTGGCACGATACAGTTTGTGGTGCAAGAAGCGTTGGACACCACAGTGTGTTCGGCGCGGAGTAAATCGTGGTTTACACCATAGACAATCGTGCCATCGACATCGGCTGAGGATGGATGACTTATCAGCACTTGTTTAGCGCCGGCGTGAATATGGGCTTCGCAGCTTTGACGATCGACTAATACGCCTGTGGCTTCATAGACAATGTCGATGTCCATCTCGTGCCAAGGGAGTTTTGCCGGATCGGGCTCGTGGAGGATTTTTATCGCATCGTCGCCAATCAGCATATGATCATCAACAAGCTTCACTTTATGCGCAAACCGACCGTGGGTGGTGTCGTACTGGGTCAGATGAATAATGGCTTCAGGTTTAGCTAATTCATTAATCGCGACAATCTGCATTTGCTGCCGTTTTCCAGACTCATATAAAGCTCGGAGAATAGAGCGGCCGATACGGCCATAACCATTGATAGCGACTCGGATCATTGAGGTCTCAATTTCCTCTTAATACAAAAACGGCCTGCAAACGATTGCAGGCCGCATTATACAGATTAACACTTAAAAAGTTTAACCTTTTGTATTGAATCTAATCCCTTGAGCGATTAGCCCAATGATTTTGCAGCATTCAGCACATTTTCAACGGTGAAACCGAAGTGATTCAATAGCACGTTACCCGGCGCAGACTCACCAAATGTGGTCATGCCCACAACTGTGCCTTCAAACCCGACGTACTTGTACCAGAAATCGGTATGCGCCGCTTCAATAGCCACACGTTTAGTCACAGCACGTGGTAATACAGATTCTTTATACGCGGCATCTTGCTTATCGAACTCAGTTGTCGATGGCATAGAGACGACGCGAACGTGTTTACCTTGCTCAGTCAGTGCAGCGGCTGCATCCATTGCCAATTGTACTTCGCTACCAGTTGCGATCAGGATCAGTTCTGGTGTACCCGCACAGTCTTGCAGTACATAAGCACCTTTAGCCACATTAGCTAATTGCTCAGCGGTACGCGCTTGAGCTTTCAGGTTTTGACGGCTGAAGATCAGTGACGTAGGTGCATTACGGCGCTCAATCGCAGCTTTCCAAGAAACTGCCGTTTCTGCCGCATCACATGGACGCCATACGGCCATATTTGGCGTCATACGCAGGTTAGCTAATTGCTCAACTGGTTGATGCGTTGGGCCATCTTCACCTTGACCGATAGAGTCATGGGTATAAACGAAGATGTTTTGAATACCCATCAGCGCCGACATACGGACTGCGTTACGGGCGTATTCCATGAACATCATGAACGTTGCGCCGTAGTTGATGAAACCACCATGCAGCGAAGCACCGTTCATAATGCCGCTCATGCCGAATTCACGCACGCCGTAGTAAATGTAGTTACCAGCTGGATCGTCTTGAATACCTTTAGAACCTGACCACAGTGTCAAGTTAGAACCCGCTAAGTCAGCAGAGCCGCCTAACAGTTCAGGCAACATAGCGCCAAATGCACCGATAGCATTTTGTGACGCTTTACGGCTCGCAATCCCTTCGGCTTTGTCCTGTGATGCTTGAATAAATGCCTGCGCTTTTTCTTCGAAATCAGCAGGTAATTCACCTTTCAGTACACGGCGCTCGTATTCAGCAGCCAGTTCTGGGTGAGCTGCGCTATAAGCTGCAAACTTCTCGTTCCACGCTGCTTCACGGGCCGCACCAGCTTCTTTGGCATCCCAACCGGCATAAACATCAGCAGGGATTTCAAATGGTGCATGTGGCCAGCCAAGGAATTCACGGGCGGCTGCGATTTCTGCATCGCCTAGTGGCGCGCCGTGACAATCGTGGCTGCCAGATTTGTTGGGTGAACCAAAACCGATAATGGTTTTGCAGCAAATCATGGTTGGTTTATCGGTAACGGCTTTAGCCGCTTCGATAGCAGCACGGATTGCCGCGCTATCGTGACCATCAACACCGGCAATCACATGCCAGCCGTAAGCTTCAAAACGTTTTGGTGTATCATCGGTGAACCAGCCTTCAACATGGCCATCGATAGAAATACCGTTGTCATCCCAAAATGCGATCAGTTTACCTAAACCTAAAGTACCGGCTAATGAACAGGCTTCGTGGGAAATACCTTCCATCAAACAGCCATCGCCGAGGAAGCAGTAAGTGTAGTGATCAACGATATCGTGACCATCACGGTTAAACTGTGCCGCTAAGGTTTTCTCAGCAATCGCCATACCAACAGCGTTGCTGATGCCCGCACCGAGTGGACCCGTTGTGGTTTCAACACCTGGGGTGTAACCGTATTCTGGGTGACCCGGGGTTTTAGAATGCAATTGACGGAACTGTTTAAGCTCTTCAATTGGTAATTCATAACCAGTCAGGTGAAGTAAAGAGTAAATCAGCATTGAACCGTGACCGTTAGAGAGGATAAAACGATCTCTATCTACCCATTTCGGATTGTTCGGGTTGTGCTTAAGGAAATCATTCCACAGCACTTCAGCAATATCTGCCATACCCATTGGGGCGCCGGGATGGCCTGAATTTGCTTTTTGAACTGCATCCATACTTAACGCACGGATTGCGTTTGCGAGTACTTTACGGGAAGACATGCTCTCTCCTGCTTGTTTGTGGGGTCTAGCGGGCAATTTGGATGCATATTTTCCCCTACATGCCAGTGTGACGCAAACTAAAATTACCATTCACTCAGCAAAAGATGGGCGAATATGTACCCAAACAACCTGAAGATGCAGGATTCAGGTCGCTTGGGTATACAAGTCGCAGAAACAAGCCGGTCACTTTGCTCGCGTTTACTTGAGAGGGCATAGCAAGGATCACTTGTAATGGAGAAATAAATTTCTCAAAAACATAGCAAACTTAATACTATGAAATATAAGAAAAATAACCTATTTATGACTGAGCGTAGTCGTTTTCAGGTCACAATCTGAGAGGATTTTTTATTATCGGGGGTGATCGGCAATCGGATTTAAACTAAAATAGCCGTCTAGATGTAGATGCTTCTACACGTTTGAATGCTAACGACGAGATTTTCCTACTATGGCAAAGCACTTGTTTACTTCTGAGTCGGTCTCAGAAGGTCATCCCGATAAGATTGCAGATCAGATTTCTGATGCTGTGCTAGATGCAATTCTGGCTCAAGATCCAAAAGCACGCGTAGCGTGTGAAACTTATGTCAAAACCGGCATGGTATTAGTGGGTGGTGAAGTCACTACCTCTGCCTGGGTTGATATTGAAGAAATCACCCGTAAAACGGTGCGTGAAATTGGTTATATCCATTCAGATATGGGGTTTGATGCAGACTCGTGCGCAGTATTAAACGCCATTGGTAAGCAATCACCCGACATTAATCAAGGTGTAGACCGCGCAGACCCTGCAGAGCAAGGTGCTGGCGATCAAGGGTTAATGTTTGGCTATGCCAACAACGAAACCGATATTCTGATGCCTGCACCTATCACCTATGCCCACGCATTAGTGAAACGTCAGTCTGAAGTCCGTAAAAATGGCACGCTACCTTGGTTACGCCCAGATGCGAAAAGCCAAGTCACTTTTGCCTATGATGATGGCAAAATTGTCGGTATCGATGCAGTCGTGTTATCGACTCAGCACAGAGATGACGTTTCACAAGCCGACTTAATTGAAGGTGTGATGGAAACCATCATCAAGCCAGTGTTACCGGCTCAATGGTTAAACAAAGATACTAAGTTCTTTATCAACCCAACTGGCCGTTTTGTTATCGGTGGTCCAGTAGGCGATTGCGGCTTAACGGGTCGTAAGATCATCGTTGACACCTACGGCGGCATGGCCCGTCATGGTGGTGGCGCATTCTCTGGTAAAGATCCATCAAAAGTGGATCGTAGCGCGGCATATGCTGCCCGTTATGTGGCAAAAAACATAGTTGCAGCAGGTCTTGCTGATCGCTGTGAAATCCAAGTGTCTTACGCAATTGGTGTGGCAGAGCCTACCTCTATCAGCATCGAGACCTTCGGTACCGGTAAAGTATCTGAAGAAGTGCTGATCAAGTTAGTACGTCAACACTTTGAACTGCGCCCATACGGTTTAACGGCCATGCTAGATTTAGCACGTCCAATTTATCAAGCGACCGCCGCTTATGGCCACTTTGGTCGCAGCGAATTCCCATGGGAAGCGACTGATAAAGCCGAAATATTACGTGCTGACGCGGGTCTATAGTCTTAATTCATTTCAATTTTTACACTTAAGACCCATAAAAAACCGCTACCCAGCGGTTTTTTTATGTCTGACATTTAGTTAGATTAATAGTGCTAAGACAAATATGGCAAGATAAAAAGCAGCATATACACAGACCATTAGAGTGCACTGATCCCATGACCGATAACGCCATCTTATTACAGCAACTTCAATCTTGTGCATGGGCAGCCAACGTAGGTCTGCCAGAGGAAACAGCAAAGACATACGGTACATTAGAGGAGATCGCCGCTTTTCTTGAATCCGATCCTGAAGCCTTTTTTGAAACACCTTACGAAATCCACTATGAAAGCCTGTGTGTAACTGATCATGACTTGGCAAATTCGTTAAAAACAAAGGCAGTAGTAAATGATGTGCATGCTTGGATTTCTGACAGCGAAGTCGATGAAATGTCTAAGTCAGCTTACCTCTCCACTTGGAAAATTATTCCCGTTGCAGAAATATGCGCGCTGACATCCGATGACGCTAATACGCTCGCAACACTGCTACTAGCTGACGTTAAACTTTCAGCCTTTACGAGTGAACGCCTATTTTGGTATCTCTGTGGAAGAATACCCTTTGGTTATATTGGTACTTACCCAAACGGGCAATGGCTGATACTTTAGACTTATACGCTAGCACCTTTAATGTTTCTGACTTCATCTAGGATCTATTGAGCTTTCGAGAATGATTTTTAGAGAGCATGCCAAGATTGATACTAACCAATGCACGCAGGGAAACGCTATTTCATTTAATGAACAGCACAGGCCATGTTTATGATAAACCTGAACATAGACAAACATTCGAAGGCATTCTTTACCGCCTTCTAGCAGGCCCCCCTTAGCAAGATTGACCCAAAGAGTTGGGCCATTGGAGTACGGTTTTTAGAGGGTTTCATTTATGGTCTAAAAAGACATTCAGGCCTATTTACTCAAAGCTTTAGTGAAAATGGCCGACACGGAATGGGTCTTTATTGATGGCTCGATAGTGCGGACTCTCCAGCACAGTGCAGGTGCACTGAGTAATGAGTAATGAGAGTTACCCTATTGTTTAATTGATAGTGGATACCTTTATCAAACGGGTAACTCTCAGTTTTATCTATCGCCCATGAATATCAAATAATGACTAATGCACAGAGTATTAGTTTAGAAACGTACATTCATACCAACCCAGAAGTTACGGGCCTTATCTTTGTTATTAAAATCATCAACGTAAGATGCTGTGTATCCGTTTTGGCCATTGTCGTCAGAGACACAAGTTGTGCTAGTGTCACTACATTCGGTGAAGACAATATCGTATGAAGTAAAATCTTTATCAAACAAGTTATTTACTCGCATGTTGAAGGTGACAAACTCACTCGCCTGATAAGAACCACCAAGATGGAACACGTTATAACCCTTATAGTAGAGTGCAGCATCATTAATGATATCCCAAGAGCGATAACGTTTAGCACGGTATTCAGAGGTCAAGAATACGTTAAATGAGTCGGTCAACTCCCATTTTAATGTCGCGTTTGCCATATGCTTGGCACTGTTGCCGAGTGGACGGCCTTGCTCTGCACCGCTTTTCTGCTCGCTATCTGTGTAGGTATAATTAGCATTTAACGTTAAGGCATCTAGAATTTCCCAACGTCCCGCGAGCTCAGCACCTTGAATAGTAACTTTATCTATGTTGACTGTTTTGCTACTGACTGCATAACCTAAATCAGCATATTCACCCGCATCGGAACATTCTATGCTCGTACCTTTACCACAGGGTTGTGAAGCAATCTTATCGTCAAAGTCATTTTTAAAGATAGTGACGTTAAAATTATGGCCATCTGGATGAGACCAATACAAGGCGACTTCGCTGGACACACTGGTTTCAGCTTCGAGATCTGGGTTACCAAATTGCGGTGAGGTTCCTTGGCCACCAAAGCCAACGACACCATCATACAATTGTGTGGTTTTAGGTGTTTTAAAACCTGTGCTCACCCCACCTTTTACTGTCCACTCATTATTAATGATGTAAACACCGTATAGACGTGGGCTGAGTTGGTTGCCAAATATTTCATGATCATCATGACGTAAACCCGCAGTAACAGATAAATCAGAGGTCATGCTCCAGGTATCTTCAGCAAAAACAGACCACATATTGTGTTCTTGTACTGCGCCAGGCGTACCTTCTTCCATACCAAATACACCGTCTTTCAACTCACCACGAATCACCTGCGCACCCGTCACTGCGACATGATTTCCTGCAGCTTCAAATGGAATATCGAGTTTCATATCAAGCGTATATTGATTACTTGCCATTTCGCGTTTAGGTCTAGGCAGGAAAGTGGATTCAGCAATCGCTTTACGTTCGGCTTCAGTCATGCCGGTGTAATCCCCTTTACCATCAATCATCTGCAGTAGTAATACTCGTTCAGCAGTGGTAAATGGCAGTGTGCGGCCATTATTTTGTGTGTCTACATAGGATAGTGACACAAAGCTTGTACCAAAATCCCAAGCACCTTCATGCGTTAACGCCCAAGCATCACGGGTAAATTTTTGAGTCTCGCTGTAACCCGCTCGCGGATTTGATCGTCTTGCCCATTCACCACCGCTGGCTAGACAAGCAGCCTCACGGGAACCTACACCGCCTTTGCAGAAGTTACTGGCAATCCAGAGACTATCGATATTATCAACAGTACCAAGCGGATACTCTCGTTCACCGTTATCATTGATCAGTGGCGTATTATCATAATCTTGAGATGAGGAATCTAAATCAAACCAAATTTTGTGATGTTCATTTAGTGTCCAACTTAAACTCCCACCTAACATATGATTTTCGTTATCGACGGTTTTACCGCCACCACCAAAACCGAGTGAACGAGTGCGTACTTCTCCATTAGGATAATCTACTGGTGCGTACTCTGGTGTAGACCCCATTCGATCATAAATACTGCCATGAATCGATAACCCAAGAACGCCTTTAATGAGGGGACCCATCACGCTGAAATCGGTAGTGATATCTTCGCCATAGGCATCATTGGTTTGATGAGTTCGGCTGTGAGTGATAGAGCCAGACCATTCGTCGCCCACTTTTTTAGTGATGATGTTCACCACACCACCTAAAGCATCTGCACCGTATAACGTTGATGCTGGCCCACGAATAACTTCAATTCGATCAATAGCATCAAGTGGTGGTACATGACCAAATTGATTGCCACCAAAACTGTTTGGATAAATATCACCATGGTTATTCTGACGCTTACCATCGACAAGGATTAAGGTATAGTCAGATCCCATACCGCGTAGACTGATGGTACCTTGCCCTGTTTTATCACGGGTTTCACCAATATCAACCCCCTCCAAGTCACGCACTGCATCTAGGAGAGTGGTATAAGGTTTTATCATCAAATCTTCTTGGGTGATAACAGAAATACTGGCAGGTGCATCAACCAATTTCTGTTCATATCCAGAGGCAGTAACAACCATAACTTCCATTTTTCTGTCGGGAGCCTCTTCGGCTTGGACAAAATTACCCGCAAATACAGCGGTAATGGCAACTGCCAAGCAAGTTTGACGAAATAACATAAACCTCTCCTGTTTAGTAAACTTAGTTTACAAATGCAACCTATAAATGATTTCGCGAATGATAATAATTAACATTAGCAAGATCAATCAAAAGTTGAATACAACAGAAATAACATTTACGTTTTATAAAGTAATCACATTCCAGAAAGAGTTTTTGATATGAACTTTGAAGTTATTAGTGAAGAAAATATCGCGATTGTGGATGCGCTGGTAGACGGCGTTCGGCAATATAATGCTGGGCTCTTAGGACCCGAGAAATCAGTACCTTTGACTGTCATTGCACGTGATGAAGCTGGCAAGTTGATTGGTGGTGTGGGTGGCCGAACTATCTATAAAAACTTCTTAATCAATGTCGTCTGGGTTGATGACCAAACCAGAGGCACAGGGCTTGGGCGTAAACTGATGGCACTTGCAGAAGCAGAGGCGAAACAACGCGGTTGCCTAGTAGCCCAAGTGGATACCTTATCGATTCAAGCCCCAGTATTCTATGAGAAACAAGGTTTTGAGATCATAGGCACAGTCACCACAACCCCTGAGCGCTACTTTCTAATGAAGAAATATTAATCAAAAAACGATTGAGATACAGGCTGAATAAGCGCACTTAGCAATGATCGAAATGGGCATTTTGCATGCAGAGTAGACCAATTTGCTCTTGGGATAAAATGGCGCACTCTAGCGCCTTTTTCGTATTCGTGCGGCTGACTTGCGCATCGCTCAGTTGCGTTATCGTCGCAGAATAGGCATTGATTCGGCCACAATCGAGCCAAATATCTCCTACTTCTACCCAATAATGCTGTGCTTGCCCTGAATCGGAAGCAAACTCGACTTCAAATCCCCTCGCCTCACACCCATGGTGAGCGCACTCAGATAAGCCCAATCTCAAGTTGTCCCAAGCCGATAAATTGACCTTGGCATAAGTCGCTAATAATGACTCAACAAATTGCACATGCATGTATTTATCTCCGTTATTGATATCAGTAGAGATTTAACCCTTAATTCTTATCGTCGAACAACTAAGCTTGGGTCTTTGCCGCCATTAAATAATAATCCCTTGCAGAAACGGTGAAAAAATCCACAACCTGCATGTGCGCTTTACCCGAGTGAGCGGCAAAGGAACGTTCATTATCTTCAGCAATAAAGGTCAACATATAGCTAAAATGCGGAGCAACTTGGCGACGAATTTCACGGACTAATGCCTCGAAAATCCCTTGCCCACGGTAGGCTTGCTGCACCCATATCGGCCCGTATTGGCAAGAATTGACCTTAGTTAATTTAGGTCCATCCCAATCGAGTTGCCCCAAACGATTCAACAAAGTGCGGTAAATGGGCCAATGTTCGAAAAATCCCCAACGGCCTGCAATCACGTAACCGACGATCTGCTGCTCAACCTGCGCCACCACGACCCAATGGTGCTGCACTAATTCGCTCAATTCACTGTGGGAAAAAGCTTGCCCTTGTAACCCCATACTGGCGGAAGCTAATTCATCATTAAGATGTTTTTTCTCTAGCATCGCTAATAAATCAACATCTTGAGGTAAGGCTAGTCTAATTTTCACAGTGTTCTCACAGCATTATTTCGGCTTTGGGCCCAATTTCAGCCCGCCAGTATACTCGGTTGGGTTAATAGGCACAGCAAGAACAAGGCAATATTTAGGGCTTTGATTTGCTAAATATCCTTTTATTTCCCAAACTTAATGGATATTTAGCCATAGTTAGGCGTTTGTATGTTGCCAGAAACCATTAATCCCAACTTGAGTTTACTTGATACCGATAATCAACAAGTGAATCTGACACGCTGGATGCACCAATGTGAGCTCATCAAAAGCTATTACAACGCCAACACGGTTTTCATATTCCAAAAAATCAGTGCAGGGTTTGAGATCATTGTCAGTTCAATCACTGAAACACCGCAATTTACCGCAGGCACTTTATATCCACCAGCACTCGAACTCTTCAAACAGATACAAAACAGCCAACCTGATGGTTTATATCAAAACCTCGGCAGCTTTATGTTAGAGGATTTACCAAGGGATTTTGATGGCATTCAGCACATTCTCTCGCGCCCTATCGCTTGGCCGGATGGTAGCCAATTTGGTGCCCTGTGTGTACTCAACCCGCATATAACAGAGCCACTGGTCAATGCCGCTATGCTCGAACCATTTCAGATTTTACTACAACAGGAATTATCCCTTCTGTGTCAGAACCATAGAATTGAATCCCTTTCGATGCGCGATCAAGAAACGGGCATGCTCAACCATTACGGCTTCTTGATGATGGCGCCAAGACAGCTCAATTTAGGCCGCCGCTTTGGCGCCCATGCAGGTATCATCTTCTTTGAATTACTGAGCACGGATAACACACCAATACCACTCGAAAATAATCACCACAGACTGTTAGGCAAGTTAATCCAAGATACGATAAGAACCGCTGACGTTGCCGCCCATTACAACAGCACTCAATTTGTGGTACTTGCTTTTGTGGATGGTGAACGGGATGTTCTACATATTATGAAGCGGGTGGAAAAACAGCTAGAACAACAAAACCATCAGCTAAAACTCGATGTGAGTTACAGTTTTTTTACCCCAGAATCCAGCGCCAAACTTGCACCTATGATGGAACTAGCACGGGGTAAACTTGATTCAATGCGCCCACCTGTACCACAAGCCGCAGACACGCCAGTAGAACCCGCCATTGACTCAAGCTTGTACGATAATCCCGCCGCAGATTCGGCAGAGCTTTGATTTAATGAAATTTAAGCTTAATTAGGCAGTACAAAATTACTTGGAATGCTCATCTTGGCGCTTCGCCCATTGTATAAACAGCACCACAGGATAGGGCGACATTAAGACCAACCCTAAACCAATCAGACTTGAGATCAATAACATGCCGCTTATCTCTAGACTCCATTGCGTCAACATATAAAACCCAAGTCCACAAACTAGCATCAATACACCTAACCAATGTAAAAACTTCAACAAATTCAGAGTACTTTTAAATGAGCCTGTCATATAAACCCCTTTAGATCTTACGAAAAACTTGTCACACTATGGCCATAATCATGGAAAAAGGAACCGCAACGATGTTAAAACAAACATTCATCTTAGGTGCATTACTCTTAGGCATCACCGCCTGCCAAAGTGCCGATATAGCCCCAAATGATACCATTCCATTAGAAGGCCGCTGGCACATTGAAATGGTCCAAGGCCAACCGACTATCGATTACAGCCCAGCGCAAATCACCTTTGAGGCCGAAGGTAAATTACATGGCAACAACAGCTGCAATAACTTTTTCGGTCAATATACTCAGCAAGGCGAAGAGCTTAAGCTATCTCCTGCCGGTAGCACAATGAAAGCCTGTGTGGATGCCCTAATGCAGCAAGAGCACAAAGTGATGCAAGCTATGCCATTAGTTACCAAAGCAAAATTAGTGCAAGGCCGACTTACCTTACTTAACAGCGACGACAAGCCAGTGTTAGTGTTAAGCCAAATGAAGTAACCATAAAACTTGTCAGCATAAAAAAACCGCCAATGGCGGTTTTTTAGTTAACGAACCAGCAATAAAAGGTCCCTATGCTTTGACACTCTTAGCCGCTGCAATTTCGAGGGCGATATTCTGTTCGGCTATTACGGCGCTTTGATCTATGTCGGCATTATAATGCGCCATATCCAGCTCATCTTCAGACTTTGCAATAACAGTCGTCGCCACTAAGTCACCGGAGACGTTTACCACAGTACGCACCATATCTAAAATACGGTCAATTCCCGCAATCAATGCCACCCCTTCTAAGGGAAGCCCTACGGTTGTAAGTACTAAAGTCAACATCACTAAACCCGCACCGGGCACTCCCGCAGTACCAATAGAGGCCAACGTCGCCGTTAAAATAATGGTGAGATAATCGACGACAGTCAGGTCGATACCAAACGCTTGTGCCACAAACAGCACTGTGACACCTTGGTATAACGCTGTGCCATCCATATTGATGGTGGTGCCTAGCGGTAACACGAAGCTAGAGATCTTCTTATGAACTCCCAAATTTTCACTCGCACACTTCATACTCACAGGAAGCGTGCCCGCAGAGCTCGACGTGGTAAACGCCACTAACATGGCATTGCTAATCCCTTTAAAAAACTGCAGCGGGCTTAACTTCGCAAATCCGCGCAGTAACAAACTATAGAATCCAATCACATGAATAATACAGCCAAGGTACACAGCAATAATGACTTTGATCAGTGGCCAGAGCATATCAATCCCATACTCCCCCGCTACCCAAGCCATTAGACCAAATACACCGTAGGGTGTGAGCTTCATCACCATGTCGGCCATTTTATACATGGCCTCAGCTAAACTTTCGAACACTTTAATTGCAGGTTTTCCATGCTCGCCAATCAGCACTAAGGCGATACCTAAAACAATCGCAAATACTATAACTTGCAAAATTTGCCCGCTTGCTAAAGCCGCAATAGGATTCGTCGGTACTATGTCGATCAAAGTATCGACTAAAGAAGGTATTTCTTTGGCAGTTTCAGCCGTGCCATCTGCCAATGACAAACCTAAACCTGCACCGGGTTGAAGAACATAACCGACAATCAAACCGATAGTGATCGCGATAGCCGTGGTAAAGAGATAAAACGCAAAAGATTTAAAACCAATACGCCCCATCTTGTTCGTATCTTGCATCGAAGTAACGCCCACAATCAGTGAGCAAAATACCAATGGCACAATCAGCATCTTAATGGAATTAACAAACAAGGTGCCTATCGGTTTTAAGTGAGTCGCTTGCTCGCCGAAGATGATGCCTACTAAAATACCTAGCACCATACCGATAACAATTTGCAGCCACAGCGGCACTGACATCCAGCGAGACCAAACACGGCCTAATGCTGACGACTTTTGTTTTGTCATATTGATAACCTTGAATTCGAAACTATGATGGGGCAAAGACCAAAACTAGCGCGCTAGTTTCTCAGTCTAAATGGGGCAATCGCCGAGTCTAGCAGAGGGGTTTTAATCGAGGGATGATCTGGGTCACGTTGAGCTAAACCGCCTTAAAATCAGTAATATTAACCAAACCAACTTTGTTAAATTGGCCGCTGAGATGTTAGTTTTCCTGCTTAAGCATCAAAATATTCTGTGATTTTTTTTGGTGCTATTTGCTGACGATAAAGCGACGCAGGCGGTTGCTCACGCTCAATCAAATAACTCCAATAATCTTCATCAAAACCACTGAAAATAAAGTCGGACTTACCGTTAGCTTTTAAGACCAACCACCACCAAACTAAACCCCATAAACCGAAGCTCAACAGCGTTAAAATAAAATGCAGAAGATGATTTATCTGTTCATCAGCAGCAATATCATAGACAGGTAAAATCTTAAGTTTATAGCGGCGAGTAGACTTAATAAATCCCATCATTAACTCACTTAGTTCAGCGAAAGGACACTAAAGATAAGCCTAGCAGATAAGACTTTAGTCGTACAAATATCCACAGTAATAAATAATATCAGTGCCTAACCTGCCACTGCCAAACTCGTTATCCCTTGTCGTTCCATGATAAAGTGAATCACAAAATGTTGTTTACTAAACAAGAGCGGTATTGCCAAATAACCGCCTAGGAGTTGTAGTATGTTGATTCGTAAAGCTAAGGCTCAAGACCTAATCGCTTTAGTGCAGTTTAATCAGGCCATGGCACAAGAAACAGAAGGCCTAGCCTTAGATGAAGCGACACTGACTCGAGGTGTGGGCACGCTACTTGAGAGCCCGCAAAAAGGGTTTTACCTGGTCGCTGAAATCGCAGGTGAGCTCGTCGGCTCACTCATGGTGACATTTGAATGGAGCGATTGGCGTGCGAAGGATTATTACTGGATCCAGAGTGTGTATATTCGCCCGAAAAATCGTCGTCAAGGCATCTATGCCAAACTCTACAGCGAAGTCAAACAACTGGCCGAAGCCAATGGTGGTGCCGCCAGCTTCCGTTTATATGTCGAGCAAGAAAACCTCGCCGCACAGCAGACCTATCAAGCGTTAGGGATGAAGCAGAGTTACTACTTAATGTACGAAGAAAAATAAGCGATTCAAATCTTATACGTAATAAAAAAGGATCGGGCCAATGGCACGATCCTTTTCTTTTTACGACTCACGATTCACATTCAAACCGCGTTTCTACTAAGATTAAAACTTAACGAAAGAAGCCAAACAGAATAGCCGTCATTGCCAATAAACCCGCTATAACCACGAAGATATTGCTGATGCGACCACGGTGCGCTTTTAATGCTGGCACTTTGTATACAGCGTACATAGGCATCAAGTACAGGATAGCCGCGATAATTGGGCCACCTAAAGCTTCAATCATATTCAAAATACTTGGGTTTTTGATTGCCACGGCCCAAATCGTCACAAACATAAACACCAGAATAAATTTGTTGATTTTTTGCTCTGAAATGCCTTTTTTATTCGTGTCTAACTGCTTAACAATAATCCCCTTCATGCCTTCTGTCGCGCCCATGTAATGGCCAAAGAAAGAAGACACAATCGCGATAAAGGCGATTAATGGACCAAAGTAGCTCACAAAACCACTTGAATGCACGTTGGCGAGATAAGACAAAATCGGTAGATTCTGAGCTTTCGCTTCGGCCAATTGTGCTGGCGATAATGACAGCACACAAGAGAACACAAACAACATCACAAAGCCCACTAACATCATGGAAGTATTACGTAAAATAACATCAGCTTTGCGAGAAGCATTCGCGCCATGGTCACGTTTCAATGACACAGAAAACTGTGAAATCGCTGGAGAATGGTTAAAGGCAAACACTAAAACTGGAATCGTTAACCAAACTGTGCCTAAAAATGCACCCGCTTCTGGTACAACGAGTAAAGCATCCATTTTCCATTCAGGGATCAGGTAGATAGACATAAAGGCCAAAATACCCACCAGCGGATACACCAGCAATTGTGTCACTTTGAGCATGAATTTCTCACCTGCGACCATTACAGCCATCATACCGAGGATCAATACACCCGATAGAATGAAGCGTGGTGGCGATGCCATGCCTAACTGATTGACGATAAAGCTATCGACAGTGTTGGTAATACCCACACCGTAAATTAATACAATCGGATAGATAGCAAAGAAATACAGTACGGTAATGGCTTTACCCGCGCCAACACCAAAATGCTCTTCAACTACTTGAGTAATGTCGCTACCAGGAATGCTTGATGAACAAACAAAACGAGATAAACCACGGTGGGCAAGATAGGTCATAGGACCGATGATCACTGCCATTAACACAAGAGGCCAAAAGCCGCCCATGCCCGCATTGATAGGTAAAAATAAAATTCCAGCGCCAACGGCAGTGCCGAACAAACTCAACATCCAAGTCGTGTCTTGGCGAGTCCAAGGTAAGTGTTTCGTTGAATCTAGATTCTGTGTGCTTTGAGGTGTTCCAAGAACACTGGTCGCATCTTTTTGCATATAAAAGTTACCTTACGGTGTGACTAGCATAATAAATTCGCGCTAAGGATAACCAAAAAAAGCCCATAAAAGTTGATCTGACACGGCTTTATGTAAGGGAATTTCATAATAAACTGATATTGAGATCTAGATCGCTGATTTAATGTAATAAGTTTTCAATGCAGCATCAAAACACATACATAAAAAGCCACTTAAAAATACAAGATATTCACCTCAAGCTAAATCCAGTGACATTGCATAAGCGCCGAGAAAAACAGCTAACCGGGCATATGTCACAAAAATCAACAAAACGAGACGCGTCACTACACACTCGCGCCTAAGGTAGATCGAGATCACAGTCGTTAATGTTAAATTTTTACAAATCGCTATCAGTCGCAAACACGCATAAAAAACGGCTCATTCGGATTCAACTCCGAAGTGAGCCGCTAACGATTAAAGCGCAAAATCTGACTTATGGTTTTTGTAGTGTCAGCTCAGTCGTCGACACTACAGCAGGTGCTATGTCAGCCTCTTTGAACAACAAAGGACGGAAGCTTTTAGCACTCGAGTACAAGATACTTTGATCAGCAAACGCAGGCATTAAGATATTACTCGACTCAGAGTAAGTTAAAATCCCCCGCGCCACAGGCCCCTCGTCGGTAAAGTTCACCGCCATCATCCAACTTGAACCATAACGCACTTGATACCCTTTCGCCGTTAAGCCAGAACTCATCGCCTTGCCTGTGACCACATCCATCACAGCTGCGTATTTGTGCTGCGGGATCAAAGTGTCATCACCCGACAAACTGGTTGAAAACACGTTGAATCCACCTTCAGCATTATGGCTACCCGGCCAAGGTAAACGCGACCCACTTGGCGTTCCATCTGGCAGAGATTTCTCCACAAATTGCACATCCCCCAATGGCGCATCTAAGGCAAAGCCTGCGGCCTCAAGGTTAAGCGCACTGTGAGCCAAGGCCTTTAAGGCACTACCATCCGTAGTCAAGGTTTTAGGTGTCGTTGCCGCATTAGCGGGATCGAATCCTTGGGTCAACATGGTTGTTTGGCTGAATAGATGGGCAAATTCACGTAGTAAAGCACCACCTTTACTGTCGTTATCTTGCTTACCGTTCCACGCCTTTAATGCCGCACAAGCCGAAGAGATATCCTTAGATAAACTCGCCGACACCACCACAGGTGTACTGCCTTGGGCATCACACTGGGCAATCAAGTCAGGCAGCACTAACTCGGCGAGATAACTGCGATTCGACAGCACAGCCGCTTCGAGTTCTTCCAAGCTGAACTTGCCATCAGCCCCCGCGGCGTCCTGCATTAAACTCAAGCCCATCCGTGTACGTAGTGATAGCTGTCCAGCCTCTGCGCCGTACATAGGCGAGAAGTAAGTCAGCGGTTCATTCAAGTTGGTCGACCAAAAGGAGTCATTGGAGTTTTGCACAAAGTCGCTGCGCTCAAGCTTGGGCGCACGTTCATAGGGCGTAGGACCATCGAAGCTAAACAACGAAGTGTTACCGGGTAAAATCGTAAATCCGGCTTTTGCCTTAGCCGCTTTAATATCCGGTGAGGTTTTTAACAACACGACTGCAGATTCGGATAATCCTGGTACAGTTGAGTCGTCGATATAAAAAGCATTGCCCTCTTTATCGGCGTACATAGTGTTATTGAAGATTACACCATCGTAGTCCTTAAATGCCTGTTGGAACTCTTCTTTGTTCGTCGCCATGTTCATGGCTAACCAATGGTCAACAGGGTCCATAGTGCCCATATTGGCATCTTGGATCATAAAGGCACTGCCATCATCCCAACCAAAAGGCGCTAAAGCGGGAGGAGCTTCGACCATAGGGCCTTTGGCCGTAGTATAAATATCTTTCTCGGCGACCAGCATGCCCGCAGGACCTGCATTCACTAGAACCGATACTGTCTCTTTGGTGATCGGCATAGGTTTACCATCAAACAAATACTGCATCCGATCACCTGAGACTAACTCAAGGTTATACATCACAAAATGCTCAGCGGTAGAGAAGGTATGAGTCCAAGCGAGATCTTTATTGAAACCAATATTAATCGGTCCAGGCATACCCACTAACGAGCCGCCCATCATATCTAAATGCCCTGGGATCGTAATATGGGATTGCCAAAAACGCAGGTTACCCGTATGCGGGAAATGCGGATTACCTAGCACCATGCCCTTACCATTTTCAGTTTTATCCTTGCCTAAACCCCAACCATTTGAACCTAAATCGCGGGGATTAGTCTCTGGTGTCGTGATACGAGCCGCGCGGGCAATCAACTTAGACTGCATATCGGCCACAAACGCAGTTTGGTCTTGGCTAGGCGCAGGCCCAACGATACGCGGCATGTATTCCTGTGCATCTCCTGGGTTAGCGTAAAAAATCAGATCGAGAAAGTTAGCTGCGCCCGGTAATAAGGCGATAGAAAACAAATAAGTCACCACATCTTCTGGCACTATGGGTTTCACCCAAGGCTGACCGCCACAGAAAGGTTCTGCCGTTTGTGTGCCCGCTTCGACATCAGCAAGATATTGGTTATAACCAGAGGTAAAACCTTGGATAAGTGCCCGAGAGTTTTCACTAAATTTCGGCCATTTTTCTTCGGCTTGCGCTCTGATCTTTAACGCTTTATAGGCAAAATCTGAGATAAGGTTACCATTATCTTCCGCCGTAGGTTGACCCGTAGTGAAGTCAATCGACGCATGGGGGCCAAAGTACATAGAACGCTGTGAGTTCGCCTTGATAAAACCATCGGCTAATACACATAAGTTGTCCTGTGCCTGCGCATAACCGCTACCAAAACCTAAACTTTCTAAGTTGTCAGCTTGGATATGCGGCACGCCATAGGTCGTACGGCGAATACTGGCTTTGAGTAAACCATTGGGGGCAAAAGCTTGCAGTTGAGTTTCAGGTTCGGTAGGCGTAGTGCTATCTTCGCTATCGTTACAGCCAGTCAGTATTACACCGCAGGCCATTCCCATAGCAATCACGAGTTTGTTGAATTTCATTATTATTATCTCTTGGTTTTGGTTCCTTCAATGACATAGCCTTACTGCCTATTCCAGCCCAAATTACTGAAGGAGCAATAGTTGCATGTCGCTTCCTAGTCCCTAAGGCTGGCTATTGCCTCCCCTACTGTTGGCTTTTTTACTGAGCTTCGCCGACGACTGTGGCAGAATAGAAAACCCAAACGCTTAGACACCTCAGACCATTTAAGCAATGATTCAAACGAGCGTCCACATTAAAATCCAAAATAAATAACTTATATGCAACAAAACATTATTAAGATAAAAGTGGGTTCTAAAAACCCTGTAAAAATCAACGCGGCAACTAATGCCATGGCACAACTGTTCCCTGACAGCATTATAGAAGCCTGCGGTATGGATGCGCCTTCAGGTGTTGCGGCGCAGCCAATGACAGATCTCGACACTCGCCAAGGGGCGATCAATCGGGTGCGCTATTGTCAACAGCAGGACCCGCAAGAGACTAAAGCCGACTACTATTTTGCGATGGAAGGCGGTGTCGATTGTTTCGACTTTGGCCCAGCCACATTCGCCTATATCGCTATTGGCCATAAAGACCAGCTTGCCATTGGCCGCAGTGCAATTTTACCTTTACCAATGCAAGTTTATCGGGCATTAGAAGCGGGAGAAGAACTCGGGGATGTCATGGATAGGTTGTTCAATACAATCAATATTAAGCAAAAAGGCGGTGCCATAGGTTTACTAACCCACGGCCATGCGACCCGTGAAAGTAATTACACCCAAGCGATTATTCTCGCCATGGCGCCATTATTGAATCCTGATATTTACACAGCAGATTGTTATTAATATGTTGCAAGAGGAGTTAAAGCCCGCTAACTTAGTTGTGACATGCAACCAAACCTATTCGACTATGGCTCAAACAGACGCACCATTGGCTCAAGATCCTGCGAAGCCTGTGACTCAAACTAAGCAAACGACTGAGCCAGGCTCATCCACCCAACTCAGGCATTTGTCTCGCTATCTGGTGAGAAATTTAGGCATGCTCAACGCCGCCTTTGGGGATTTACCCCTTTCGCCCGTGCAAGCCCATGCCCTGTTTGAGATAGGCAAGCAGCCCCTGACCATCAAAGAGCTTGCAAGCAAACTCAGCATTGATAAGTCCAATGCGAGCCGCGCTATCAAGCATTTGATCGATAAACATCTTGCCCAGAGTCAGGTGCACCCACGGGACAGTCGCTGCTTAGTTGTGCAACTGACACCTGCGGGTAAGAAATTACTCGTTAAATTGGATACTCAGCAGAATCAATTATTCCAAGGGATCTTAGCCCAACTGACTCCATTGCAAACTTCACAAATCGAAGAGGCCCTCGTGTTATATAACCAAGCCGTACATAACGCCAAGCAGCAAAGTGGTTGTCACATTCGCCAAGCCACAGCCCAAGATGATGCCGCAATTGCCAAAGTCATCCGCGATGTTTCGGCCGAATACGGCTTAACCGCAGATAAAGGCTATAGTGTGGCGGACCCGACCTTAGATTGCCTAAGCCAGATTTACTCCCAAGCGGGCGCCAACTATTGGATTATTGAATTAGAGGGCCGCATTTTAGGCGGCGCCGGTATTGCGCCTTTAGCTAACAATGATGGCGTCTGCGAACTACAAAAAATGTACTTTATGCCAGAAATCCGCGGCAAAGGACTCGCAAAACGCGTAGCGTTAATGGCACTCGATTTCGCCCGCGAAACGGGTTATCAAAGCTGCTATTTAGAAACCACCGCTGTACTAAATGAAGCCGTAAAACTCTATGAGAAATTAGGCTTTGTACATCTGTCAGCTCCCCTAGGGAACACAGGCCACGACGCCTGCGAAATGCCGATGCAGCTAGATCTTAATCAATAGGATATGAAGCAGAATTCCAATCAAAGTAACAATGCCAAACAGCCATGATTAAACTTGTTTGGCATTATCAATTTGTATCAGCAAATGTTATTCAGCAAGATGATTTTAATTATCAGTCTTAGGGCATAGTTTTTCTTAACTTAAATGCATTAAAATATGGCAATTTACCTCACTCAATTTTTAATAAATTGAAAGGTGTTTGATACCATTTTGTTAACGGCATTAAATAGGGAACATTATGCTCAGTTGGATTTTTAGTGATAAGAAACTCACACTTCGGGAAATATGCCTAGATAACACGCTTTCGACCTCGGCTAAAATAAATAAAGTTGATCAATTTCTTGCCGATAGTGGAGATCTCAACTTTATTGATCTCAATGTTTCGCCCTGCAATATATTAGTTCCACTATCTTGCAGTCCTCAGTCCGATTTAGTGCTTATAAAATACTTGCTCAGCAAAGGCGCTAAAATCGAATGTAATGGTTTCAGTGCCTTGCATTCGGCTATTGAATATAACAACTCAGAACTCGTTACCCTATACCTAGACTCTAGTGCCAATCTTTACTTTCAAAATCAATATAATAATTGCTGGCTCAACTATCTATTTCATCCTAATCCGCAATATATCTATCAAGACCATCAACGTAGAGACATGATCGATATTCTACTTGCAGCTAACTTAGATATCAATAAACCGGTGAGTTTTTGGACCAATGGTGAATTAAATCACCCGCTAGAAATATTATATGATGAACGCAATAGAGATCTGTTCCTGCATATCATTAATAAAGATATCCCATTAGATATTGGCAAATTAAGCCTAATTGAAAACATTATTTCTTCGAGCGAATTTTGGGGAGTAGAAACATTTTCTCCCTTGGTTAAACGCTTCCCTGCATTTAAAAAGTCACGCTATATTATGGCCAACGATAGCAGCTTCTGGGATGATGCTAATTTACTCGAACTATGCGTTTACGCTAAAGCGCAAGACTACACTGAATACCTGTTAGACCATTATCCGCAGCTCAAAGCCGATTCTCACGCCAAAAGTTTGGTCTATGCGGCATTGACCTCAGAATTTGACCTTAGGATTATCGAAAAACTGATTAAGGCCACCGTCGATATCAATCGCATCTATAGGATGACACCGCCTGATGCCGACCATTCACCCTTGCTCAACCAATATATTAATAATGCCCAATTTACCGATCCGAATAAACGGAGTTACATCTACCAAGCCCTTGAACTGTTGCTCAAATATGGCGCTAATCCAAATGCCGAATTTGTGAATACGGGTAAATCCTATGAGATGTTAGTCTGGTCGAATTTACGACTATTGGTTTATCCAATGGTCGAAAAGAAAACCTTTCTGCCCGAGTTTTTCGATCTGTTCCTGCAATATGGTATGGATATCAATAAAAAATTTGGGGCGGTGGATGAACCAACCTTACTCACTATCTGCCAGCGTGGTTCAGGGAAAGAAGATCAAGCAACGCTTATCCAAGTGATGGAATATCTGCTCACCAAGGGGCTGGATTTAAGCCTCACCAATATCTACAACACTAACTATGTGTCTGCGGCGGCCATCTCCTGTCGAAGCCAACTACTTGAATGGCTCATTCACCAAGGCGGGGATATTTTTACCCATTGTGGCCACGATAATTCGCCCATTCTACACAAGGCGATTTCGACCTACTGGTGGGATGAAATTACCGGCCCTATGCGGCGAAAAACCGTAGAACTCTTACTGCGCCATGGAGCAAAGTTAGAAGAATTCTCGGTGGATGAGCAATTTACGCCATTAATGTGCTCCAGTTACTACGGCGCGCAGTCCTGCGTAGAGGCGCTACTCGAACATGGCGCCAACCCCAATGCCATCAATGGTGAAGACACCACTCCTGCCCTTTGCGCTGTGATAGGCGGCAGTTCAATCGAGTTCCCCCGCTTTGAATCAACGGCGGTGCGGATCTTAAGACTTTTGCAGCAATATGGCGCCGACTTAACCGTGACCAATAGCTTAGGCAATAGCCCGCTAATAGCGGCTATTGAGCAAGAATATAAAGAGATTTTCGAAGCGCTGCTGCAAATAGCCTCCTACAGTGAAACTCAGCTTGAGCAAGCACTCAGCAAAGCCCTGCCGCAAAGCTATTTCCAGCGCCGCCTGCTACAAACACTGGGGCGCGAGATACCGCCAGCCCCCACAACCATAGCCCACAATCGCGCAATACCAGCAACAGCTTCGAGCAATGCCGATCCTATGACGGCCAATCCGCAAGCATCTGAGGTGAATGTGACACCTGCGCCCGTCAAGCAAACCAAATTAGAGGTGAGTAATGCGGCGGCAAATCGAGATCAAATCCCAACGCTATTCGATCTCAAAACCAAAGTGCAGAGCTTTTTTAAACTGATCGCCACCGATCCGACGATCACAGTTGAACAACTCAATTCGGTGAGAGTCCTTATTGATCAATTGATAGAAAAACTCGACAACTTTAGCTTTTTCCGCAATCAAGCGACAAAGGCCGAATTTGAGGAAGGTGTTCAGGAATATATCGATGAAACCGTCGAAGAAATTAACGGAATTATCGAGGATGATTATCCAGCGCTTACCGAAGCCTTAGTCGATTCAGTTTGGACGATTTTGCAGTACTTTAGGGTTGAGATTGATATCGAGACCGCACTTAGAAAGCGCTTTTGGTAACGATTAGCACCTTAACTGCCAACGAGTACCAAGCATAAAGCCCTAACTTTGGGGCTTTATGCTTTCGAGACTCACACCATCTGACTTAGCCGCCTATTAGCCAACATAATGGAGAGACTTAAGGCTTAACATTAGACGCTTTAGCAAGCAGTAACTGGCTACGAATGATTTGACGTATCTGATTATGCAGTTCAAATACTCGAGCGCGATCATTAAGATTTAGCGATAGATTTTCCAGCATCACCAGATCCAAATTAAATTCGGGATAATGCAGTGTCATCGACATATAGCCAGATAAATAGCCCGTATGACTGTATTCGACGAGACCATCGTCCTTATTGATCCTCACCCCATAGCCATAGCGCATATTCGGCCATAAGAATTGGATCTCGGTATACGCCATAGTCATACGTTGATAACTCTCTGCGCTCATCAACTTGCCAGAATGTAATAGATGCTGAAAGGCGGCATAAGCTGGCGCTGAAGCAATTAATCCCCCTGCGGGCAACAAAGCTTCATCAAGCACTAAGTCAGCAGGGGCAATCACCTCGCTTTCCTGTAAACCTACGGCGAGTGAAGGCACTTTGACGTGAATCGCCTCAATACTGCCAAGCTCAGCACTCAGGCCATTAAGCTGGTATCGAGTTGCAAACTGCGCCACTTGCTCGGCAAAGGATTGGTGATTGACCTTCTCAAGCACTTGCCCTAAAAGTGAATAACCGAAGTTGGAGTATTCAAATTGGCTTCCCGGCTCGAATCGATTGGCCTTACCCAGTTTATCGACACCCGATGTATGCGTCAGCAGTTGGTGTAGCGTAATCCGCTCATCATATCGACTGGGATTAAGTGCATCCGCACTTGGATTTACACCTGCATCCATGCCTTTTAGCGCCTTATTATTCCCTTCAGCATCACCAAAAAGATAATGATTAAGCGATAGGTTTAAGTCGAGTTTCCCCGCATCGACGGCCTGCAATATCAAGGTTGCAGTAATCTGCTTAGAGAGCGATGCCATCACAAAGCGCGAATCTTGACTAATGCCTTCGCCCTTTTGCAGTTCAAGCTGCGGCTTGCCCTGCTCAAGCAGGATAACACTGCCACTAAATGGCTGCGGCGAATCCTTTATCGCGGTTTGGATTAAAGTCTTGATCTCCGCCACCTTCGATACTGAAGATGCGGTTTGGCTTTCAACGGCAATAGAGTTACTGCCTTGCCCGATTTGCTCTTGTTCAGCACCTGTTTCTAATAACAGACCAAAACTGTTGGCACTTGGGAATAATAAAAAACCAGTCAACAGGGTACTGATAACACTCAAACGCATTGGTTATCCTTAACGTAATTAACAAATAATGCTGCCTTTTAGAAAGCGGCAAGCTTATCACAAGGTCGTGTTAAGTGTTGTTATGTTTAAGGTTTAGAGTGCCAGAAATAACTTAGACTTTAACCGAGAGTTGGATTATATGCCAAGACTCACGCACTCTTTATTAAATCAAGAGCTCTATTCGCCCTGCGGTAACTCCGAGGGGATTGTGCATCCCTTGAACTCAGGTGTTATTGGTAAATTATTAAGGAATTAAACTTATACCAGTCAGATTTTCCCTAAGTAATATATCGATAAAGCTATCAAAGGAGAACTACAATATAATCGATGTGTATCCTTAATTAACAGGAGCATTAGGGTAAGCTGTTGGGATTATTTTGCATTCTATTATAGGGCTTGAAGAATTAACGTAATAAACCAAAATAATAGGACGTATGATATACCGCGATCCCTATTAGTAGAGAAACCTAACCTTTTAACAAAGGAGTAATATGAAAGAATTAGAAAAGTATCTTGATCTCGTGAAGTACGATTATGACCCAGAGTGGCAAGGTATTGATATTGCTGGAGATCTAAAGCCACGTGACTACTTCATTTTTGCAATTAAGGATCTTGAGGGAACTCTAGACAATCACTCTTCGATTAATGCGCTGTTAAATGCAAAGAGAGCATTGCATTATCAAGTTGATCTTTTAGTCGATACATACGGTTACAAAAGTCACACCAACAAAAATGCGTTTCCAGCTAAGCTTGAATACTGCAAAAAATGCGGAATAGTCAGCCCTCGAGTATTAAACAAGTTAAACAAAATAAGAAACGAAGTCGAGCACAATTATGCCATACCAACTGAAACTGAAGTCAATGATTTCATAGATGTTGTCGAGTTATTCCTTGCTGCAACAGATCGTTTCTTTTATCGCCTTCCTGATAATATTGTGTTTCCTGGATTAGATGAAAAAAATAGTGATGAATTCAGTGACATATATAACATTAAACTTATCAAGAATTTAGGACAAGTTATCATTGCAAGACAAGTAAACGACAACGAACAGTATGAGACGATTAAGGCTCCAGATGAAAGATTTTTCATATGGATTAGTTTTTTGAATAGATGTACCCAGTAACATAAAAAAGAATTTATCAAACCAAAAGATGGGATAAGCATAACTCTTTCAGGATTAACTGCCGACACCTAGACAGCAGAAGTTCACCTTCCCCTACGAAGTTGCTGAAGGGTGTTGAAGAAAATCGCGTGACGCAGACAGGACGTCTGCGTAGTTTTCGGGGGGAATGGACGCCCCATCGGAAGCGTTAGCGATTTTCGAATATGCACGAAGCCAGTATTCAATGGATGTAACTTTGCTAGGGGCGTCTTGGAGCATCCAAGGAGGATAGGACGAGCAGTCTTCCTTGTTCGGGTGTGGGGTGAAGCCCCACGACTTTAACTTTAACAACTCAAAAATTATACCCACTGAATAGCACTACCCAGATAGCAAAATCATTCACGAATGTTGACACCCACTCGGCACCTATCCTTAAAGCGATCTCAATCACTATTCACTTGAACGTAAGCCGAAAGCAGATTATGTTGTTGATTTTAAATGACTGGTAAAATTGTCGATTTGATTATCTGTTCTAAGGAGAGAGCATGTTCTTTACATTACTGATTATTACATTTGCACTATCTATAACCGTTTCATTTCTGGTTGTTTCGATTTTCAAAAGACCACTAGGAGAAATATTTTCTCGAATAATTCAAGATTCAATCAGTGCCGCTTGGCAAAAATATATTATTTTTGCCACATACGTTGTGGGTATTTCTGGTGGAGTTAGAATTTATGATTTAGAACGCTACATTACCGCTCGACATAAAGATGTTGAAATTCTACAGCTAACTCTAGAACGTTGGACTATTGAGATATATCGAACAATTATTGAAACTTTGCAAAGTATCGCATGGATGTACCTCATCGTATTCATATTTGCCCTTATCGCATATGTCATTGTTAGAGGCTTTGAACTTAAAAACGCTAACAAGCAATAAACAAAACTCGCGTTAAGTTGCCTTAACGCGAGTTATGAGTTTCAAGCTTTAACCGCTAATTGAAGCTCTGATTAAGCTCAGATTAAGCTCAGATTAAGCTCTAGCTTAAGTTTAACGGCTAATCACCAAAGTCATCGAGTAGGATGTTTTCTGGTTCAACGCCTAGGCTTTCAAGCATCTTAATCACTGAAGAGTTCATGATTGGAGGACCACACATGTAGTACTCGCAGTCTTCTGGTGCCTTATGATTTTTAAGATAATTCTCATAAATCACATTATGAATAAAGCCAGTGTAGCCAGTCCAATTATCCTCAGGCAATGGCTCAGATAACGCCACATGCCAAACGAAGTTGTCATTCTCGGCCGCTAGGGCATCGAAATCCGCTTGGTAAAACACTTCACGGGTCGAACGAGCACCGTACCAGAAGCTCATTTTACGTGTGGTTTTCTTACTCTTAAGCTGATCGAAAATGTGTGAACGCATAGGTGCCATGCCCGCACCGCCGCCGATGAACACCATTTCCGCATCGGTTTCCTTCACAAAGAACTCTCCGAATGGCCCAGAAATCGTCACTGTATCGCCCGCTTTCAAGTTGAAGATGTAAGATGACATCTTGCCCGCTGGCACATTGGCCGATGGCGGCGTCGCAATCCGCACGTTCAGCATAATGCGACCCTTTTCATCGGGATAGTTGGCCATAGAGTAAGCGCGCAACACTTCTTCATTAACGGTAGAGACAATGTCAAACAGACCGTATTTGTCCCAATCGCCACGGTATTTTTCAGGAATATCAAAGTCAGCGTATTTCACCACATGGGCTGGCGCTTCAATTTGAATATAACCCCCCGCTTTAAAGCGAACATCTTCACCTTCGGGTAACTCAAGCAATAACTCCTTGATAAAAGTCGCCTTGTTATCATTAGAGATCACCTGACATTGCCACTTCTTCACCCCAAAGATTTCTTCGTCGAGCTCAAGTTCCATATCGGTTTTCACTGAGACTTGGCAGGCGAGACGACAACCTTCTTTAGCCTCTTTCTTAGTGATATGGCCCATTTCAGTCGGCAGAATGTCACCGCCGCCCGATTTGATTTTCACTCGGCACTGACCACAGGTTCCGCCGCCACCACAGGCAGACGGAATAAAAATACTCTGACTCGCCAAAGCGCCGAGTAACTTGTCACCCGCGGCAACTTGAATGCTTTTTTCGGCATCTTCGTTGATGCTGATAGTCACTTCACCCGTAGCCACTAATTTCTTTTTGGCGATTAGAATCACTATCACCAATAGACAGACCACTAGCGTGAACATGCCTATGCCAATTGCCATTTCCATCGTATTACCCTTTTCTAGCTCTTTTCTAAAAAGAATCTGGTTTCACTTTCTCAATTCTTGGCTCGCCTACTGTAGCTCTACAGCGAGATCCCTGAGAAAGACATAAAGCCCAGCGCCATCAAGCCTGTAGTAATAAAGGTGATACCAATACCTTGTAAGCCTTCGGGAATCGCGTTGAATTTCATTCTTTCGCGCAGTCCCGCCAGCAGTACAATCGCCACCGCCCAACCAAGACCCGAGCCCATAGCAAACACCACTGACTCACCGAAGTTGTAATCACGGTTCGCCATAAAGATCACCCCGGCAAAAATCGCGCAGTTCACTGTGAGCAAAGGTAAAAAGATCCCAAGGGAGTCATACAGGCTAGGAATGTACTTATCCAAAAACATTTCAAGGATTTGCACTAACGCCGCAATCACACCAATGAAAGTGATCAGTTGCAGGTAACTTAAATCGATACCGGGTAATCCCGCCCAAGACAGTGCGCCAGGTGCGAGCACTTTGACGTAAATCAGTTGGTTTAACGGCACGGCTAAGGTCATCACCACAATCACAGCGACACCTAGACCAAAGGCGGTTGACACCTTTTTAGACACGGCCAAGAAAGTACACATACCCAAGAAGAACGACAGCGCCATGTTGTCGATAAAAGTGGCCTGCAAAAATAGATTTATATAGTGTTCCATATCTGCTCCTTAACCCCGTTTCCGCTGGATCACATTGATAGTCCAGATCAACACACCAATCAGGAAGAAGGCGCTCGGTGGTAACTTGAACATCTCGTTTGGCAAGTACCAGCCGCCGTTTTCGATGGTGGTGAACACAGGGTGACCGAATAAATTACCCGTCCCTAACAGCTCGCGTACAAAGGCGACGCTGATCAAAATCAAGCCATAACCCGTCGCATTACCAAGCGCATCGACGACCGCTAAATGCGGTGGATACTTCATGGCGAAGGCTTCTGCACGGCCCATGATGATACAGTTAGTGATAATTAACCCAACGAATACAGAAAGTTGCTTAGATAACTCATAGGCCACATCCTGCAGAACCATGTCGACGATAATCACCAAGGAGGCGATAACCGTCATCTGCGCGATAATCCGCACACTGGTCGGGATAAAGTTACGGATGGCAGAGATAATCAGGTTAGAAAACACCAACACAAAGGTCACTGCCAGTGTCATCACCACAGCGGTTTGCATTGAATTACTGACCGCCAATGCCGAACATACGCCCAGCACTTGCATTGCGACGGGGTTATTGGCAAACACTGGCCCCGTTAACATGTCACGCATGGATAAAGTGTTGCTCATTTTGCCTCTCCCAACTCACCTTGCAATTCACCCTGCGCTGCCGACGCTTTCAGCTGGTTGAAGAAGGTTTGAAAACCTTCAACGCCAAACCAAAACTCCATTGCGCGTTGCACGCCGCGGCCCGTCATGGTCGCGCCACTTACCGCATCCACACCGTGAAGATCGCCTTCTTTAACGCCACCCTTTACAAGACGTATCGCAAATTTGCCTTTTTCATCAAATAATTGCTTACCCTTCCACAACGATAACCAATGGGGATCGGTCACAAAGTCGCCGATACCAGGGGTTTCACCGTGCTCGTACACGACGAGCCCTTTAATGGTGTTGAAATCGGGTTCAACCGCCACATAACCGTAGATCATCGACCACAGACCTTTGCCATAGAAAGGCACAACCACGCTGTCTAACTTGCCGTTGGCATCGAGCACTTTAAACACGCGGGCATCGTTCGCACGGGTTTTAATCTTGGCGATATCTTTTTTCGGCGCACTTGAAGTCTCAGGATTAATTGCCGCCATACGCTCATCGAAATCGAGGACGTTAGCGTCTGAGTCCACCTTACCTGTGTCAAGATTGATCAATAATGGCTTAACAGATTTAGCAAAAATCTCTCTAAACTCATTGTCCTGACCTAAGTTCACATCGGCGGCCATCAACACATAGCGCTGCACTTCGTCACGTTTTTTGGCGACTTTACGTTCTTTCAATATGCCTGCTGTGCCTGTGATCATAAAAGAGCACAGGAGGCAGAGCGTGATGGTGAAGATCATGGTCCCCACCACAGTATCTTTCTTAAATACCATGACGTTTTAATCTCCGTTTGATGTTGGCGCGGGCCACCAGATAATCGAATAGCGGCGCCCAAAGGTTGGCGAACAGAATGGCTAACATCACGCCCTCAGGCATTTTGGGGTTAGCAACACGGATAAGCACAGTCATAAAACCAATCAAAGCACCGTAGGCAAACTTGCCTTGACGAGTGTACGAAGTGGTCACAGGATCGGTGGCCATAAACATCATTGCTAGCGCAAAACCGCCAGTGACAAGATGCCAAGTCCACGGCATTGCCATCATTTGATTGCTGCTAGAACCGATGTAATTACACAGCGTTGCTGTCGCTATCATGCCCAGCAACACACCGAGCACAATGCGCCAATCCGCTAAGCGGCTGATCAGCAATAATGAACCGCCGATCAAAATCGCTAAGGTGCTGGTTTCGCCAATCGCGCCCACGGTAAAGCCAAAAAAGTTGTTCCACCAGTTAGGATCGCTAAAGGCGCTAAACCAAGAGTAATCGGCAAAACTCAACTTGCCCGCTGCAGTTTGTGCCAGCGCTGTTGCACCAGAGAAACCATCAACGGCAACGAGCTGTTTAATGGTTGAAACTTCAGATGGATAGGCGAAGTAGATAAAAGCCAAGCCCGCCAGCGCAGGGTTAAGGAAGTTATATCCCATGCCACCAAATAGCTCTTTAGCCACGACCACACCAAAGGAAATCCCCATGGCCACCAGCCACAACGGTGTCGATACTGGCAAGATTAAGGTAAACAGCAGGGCCGTCACGAAGAAGCCTTCGTGCAACTCTTGACCACGAACCCGCGCAAACACCACTTCCCAAAACAAACTGGTGAGCAGTGCTGTCAGGTAAATCGGCAGATAAAAACTAAGACCATAGAGGAATAAACCTAATATCCCAGTGTCTTGGCTAAGGCTGCCAAACAGGGTATTAAAGATTTCTAACTTCCAAATATCTGGCGTCGATAATCCTCCCGCGAGCGCAAGCTGTGCCTGTAGGCCAATGTTATATAGACCGAATAAAATGGCGGGCAGTAAACACAAACCGACTAGCGTCATGGTACGTTTCACGTCAATCGCGTCACGCACATGCACTTGGCCCTTAGTGCTACGACCGTTGGCAATGACGAGTGAGCGCAAAAAGCCCTTCATCGACTTACCCGTTGCGTAGTACTCTTGTTGTAAATCAGAGGCGTCCTGTAAATCAGGTTTTTTCACTTGTTTGGTCATTAACCTTCCCTCTCAATAACATCTAGACAGGCACGTAATTCTTTACCAAAGTCATATTTGCCGGGACATACGAAGGTACACAGCGCCAGATCTTCTTCATCTAACTCCAATGCACCTAAGGCTTGTGCCTCGTCGGTATCACGCACCACTAAGTCTCGAACGAGTAAGGTGGGTAAAATATCCAGTGGCATCACGCGATCTAACTGACCAAAAGCCATCATGGCGCGAGCTGAACCGCCCTGATGAGTCGTAAACTCGAACAATTTAGTCGCACCAAACAGACGTGATGTTACGGCACGAGTGATGGAGAATTTGTCAGAACCACCGCGCACCCAAGGGAGAACATGGTGCTGCGAATCTTCGCTCAACACTGACACTTGGTTGTGGAATCGGCCTAAAAAGTCATGTACGCCCGCCGCGGTATGGCCAGATAACACAGATCCCGATACCACGCGGTTATGGCCAGGTTTGATTTCATCACTCACTAAGGCACTTAGCTCAGCGCCCAATTGAGTGCGCAGTAAACGCGGGTTCAGCACGCTCGGGCCACCTAAGGCGACGATGCGGTCGGTATACAACTCACCGGTTTGGAATAACTTGCCGTAGGCAATCACATCTTGATAACCGATATGCCATACCTGACGCTCTAAACTCACTGGCAAAGTAAAGTGAATATGAGTGCCCACTAAACCCGCAGGATGAACACCATCAAAACGGCGCACCTCAAGTTGTGGTAATGCTTCTTTAACAATCGCTTCGCCCTTATCCTGGCACAGGTAAACCTTGCCTTCGGTTAAACGGCTCAACACCAGCAAGCCAGCTTTAAAAGCTTCGGTTTGCTCGGCGATGATCAAACGCGGATCAGCGGCCAGTGGATTAGTATCGATAGCGGTGACGAAAATACCTGCTGGCGTGCTATCGAGCGCAGGCACGCGCGAGAAAGGCCGAGTACGCAGGGCAGTCCATAGACCACTCTTCACCAACTGGTCTTGAACGGTTGGTCGAGGGAGAGCGGCGATGTCTTGATGGATATCGAAAGAAATCTGCCCATCGCGGTTTTCACCGTCATCACAACGAATGACGACTGATTGTAGAATTCGACGCTCACCGCGGTTAATCGCTACGACTTGGCCACTAGCGGGTGCAGTGAACAACACACCAGGCGTTTTTTTATCTTCAAATAGGGCTTGGCCCTTTTGAACAAAATCACCCTCTTCGACCAACATCGTCGGCTTAAGCCCAACGAACTCTTCTCCCAGAACAGCCACTTGGGATGGCTTAGCACCGAGTTCAATGACCTGTCGCGGCTCACCAACAATCGGCAAGTCGAGGCCTTTTTTGATCGTTACAATTTGGTTTGAAAAATCTGCCATCACAAATATCAACCATGAAAAATTTTTAGATAAATTTAGGGTAGAGATTTGTTAACGCAGATTCCGATATTGGCGTCACATTCCGCTGCAAATTCGTAAGTTAGATACGTAAATTTACGCAATTTTGTGACACAGATTCACATCCTTACTTGCTGTAATCTGCAAATGTAGTTTTATAACAATTTATTCATAAATACGTCATTACTGATTTAGTAGTACCTAAGGTTTACAAAAATAAGCAAAAATCTCCATTTCAGTGCAGTAAAGCGCTAAAACCGTTAAAAGAGCAACTCAGCGAACAAACTTCAGCCAATGGCATGCCTCAAAATGGGGCAGGATGGCTAAACTTGCTGGCTATTTTTAGCGCACTAACATTTCAACCTATGGTTTAACCTTTGCTTTACAGCAAAAGCTTGGTAGCCTCAAACTAAGAGAGTTTCCGTAGGAGAAATAGATGGAATACAGACGCATACCGCATTCTAATCTTGAGGTCAGTAAAATTTGTTTGGGCACTATGACTTGGGGCGAACAAAATACCCAAGCCGAAGCGTTTGCACAGCTGGACTACGCCATAGGCAATGGCATCAACTTTATCGATACGGCGGAAATGTATCCCGTACCACCTAAGCCGGAAACCCAAGGGGAAACCGAGCGTATCCTAGGGCAATATATTAAGGCCCGCGGTAACCGAGACGACTTAGTGATCGCCACTAAAATTGCCGCACCGGGGGGTAAAAGTGATTACATTCGCAAAAATATGGCGCTGGACTGGAACAACATCCACCAAGCGGTCGATGCATCTTTAGCACGCCTCCAAATAGACACTATCGACCTTTATCAAATCCATTGGCCTGACCGTAATACCAATTTCTTTGGTGAACTGTTTTACGATCAACAAGAGCATGAACATCAAACACCGATACTTGAAACCCTAGAAGCGCTCGCCGAAGTGATCCGCCAAGGTAAAGTGCGCTATATCGGTGTGTCGAACGAAACGCCTTGGGGCTTGATGAAATACCTGCAACTCGCCGAAAAACATGGTTTGCCGCGTATTGTGAGTGTGCAAAACCCCTATAACTTGCTTAATCGCAGTTTCGAAGTCGGCATGAGCGAAATCAGTCACCGCGAAAACTTGCCATTACTGGCCTATTCGCCACTGGCCTTTGGCGCCTTGACGGGAAAATATTGCAACGACCAATGGCCTGAAGGCGCGCGCCTGACCTTGTTTAAGCGTTTCGCCCGCTATACAGGTTCGCAAATGGCTCTGGAGGCTACAAAAGCCTATGTCGATTTGGCCCGCGAGTTCAAACTCACGCCCTCACAAATGGCGTTAGCTTTTGTTAACTCACGTAAGTTTGTCGGCTCCAATATCATAGGTGCCACCGACTTATATCAACTGAAAGAAAACATCGACAGTTTAAAAGTCACCTTATCGCCAGAGCTATTAGTACGATTAAACCAACTGTCCGATCAATTTAGATTACCTTGCCCTTAGCCCCTAGGCTTAGTCGGCGAGTTGTTTGAATGACTGACCAATAGCATCGGGTCAAATCCCCCTGATGCTATTGATTTCAAATAGCTTTAGAGGCATAACTTTTTACCTTTATATCACCTCATCAATGCGCTCTCTCCTCCATTCAATCAAAAGCTACCTATTACTTAGTCTTCTTTATCTTATCCCTCCGGCTTAGCAAAAGGTCATCGTCTTCAGCTCCACGAGCTCACCAGCGCCAGGCTATGCGAGAAGGCTGCAATACATGGTCTAGGTTACATTCGGATACAGAGTCCTTTTAAGAAGTGAAATATAGTGGCATCACAGTCACTAGACAGATGTCTTAAGGATCAAAAAATGAAAAAACTTTGCTTTGTAATCACAAGTGTTTTGATGTCAAGCCACGCTCTTGCTGAAAGCAATACCTACATTCGTAACGGTAATATCTATAGTCATCAAGATCAGTTCTTTGCTGGCGCAGGTGTTGCTACTGGTAGTCAGTTTTATAAGGGTCAAGATCACCAGACAGGTGCCTACCTCAATGGCGGCTACCACGGTGAAGACTTCAACGCCGATCTGTCCGGCATCAACTACCGCTTTTTAGGCACGAACGATAGTGCCGTTAATTTCAGTATCTTTGCCGTTGCCAATCCTGGCTTTGATGCCGATGATGCGGATATTTTAACGGGCATGAAGGATCGTAAATTCAGTGGCGATCTGGGTTTAAACGCCGACATTCATTTAGGAAATGGCACGCTATCAACTAAATTCCAACACGATGTCACCAATATTTATGATGGTTTTCAGGCCGATATCACCTATTACCATCCAATAAATGTAGGCTTCGGTGATCTGGTGCCTTATGCGGGTGTGCACTACTTCAGTAAAGACTTCGCAAACTACTACACAGGTGTGACATCATCTGAAGCTACGGCGCAGCGCCCTGCCTATCAAGCCGACGGCACCTTTGCCTATAAGCTAGGCTACGCTTTGGTTATTCCAGTCACTAAGCATTTAGATATTACTCAAGCCACAGGTTACTCGCACATAGGTGCCAACATGGCAGACTCTCCGCTAATAGACAGTAACAACCAGTGGGTTACTACCCTTGGCGTGAACTATAGCTTCTAAACAACCTGACGAGACAAGACCATGACACTTATCAGAAAAACGTTTTTATGTGCTGGATTAGCTCTGATGCTTTCAGCTTGTGCCACTTCCTACGATACCGAAAAGCAATTTTGGTCTTTCGGTAAAGGATTTGAAACCGCACAGATTGCACCCGATAGCTGGCAGATAAGCTTTGTTGGCAATACCAACACTGACCGCGCATTGGCCCGAAAGTACGTCATGCGTAAGTCAGCAGAGTTATGCAAACAAGCGGGTTATAACTACTTCACTTTTACTCACGAACAAACCGATCGTGATGCAATTGGCCAGTTTGGAGTAGGAGCGAGCGCGAGTAAGGATATCTTGTGGGGGAGTTCGACGATGAATCAAGAAACCTCTGTCATGGTCGAAGTCACAGGTTTACATAGCAAGCCAGAAAATGCGAGTTCCCGCATCTATGAAACAGATTACATACTTAACAATGTCAATGTGAAAAGTTAATTGCTCATCAAAAATGCACCAGTCTAGATTCTCGTTAGGTATCAAGGCTGGTGCGTTTTATTTATAAATCCCCCTGTTCTGCACCAATTCGTTAGGCACTCATTCGTATAGTGAGTTGAGTCATTCTGCCTCTATCTCTAAATCAACTCAGCAGATTAGATGACGCAGGTTTAGCCGCATTGCTCGCTTCAGCTCATGTTAAAGAAACAGACAAAAACGGCTAAAACCTCGCATTATACCAATCGTATTAAACCCCAACTTTAAACTTCAGCCTTGAATTTTAGTGACATGCGAGCCCCACCTAAGTCAGGAGCACGGCCAATACGTAATGGGGACCCCATCCAACAACCAATTCTATCGACAATCGCCAGACCCATGCCATGACCGGAATTTCCGCGGCTGTGCTGACCACGCACAAAAGGTTTAATCACTTGAGCAGATTCCTGTTCATCTATGCCAGGGCCATCATCGTCAACGTGTAACCACGCAATCCCATCTTCCGATGCCAACATCAACCGGATATTGGCACGGCCAAAACGCAGCGCATTACTGAGCAAGTTATTCACCTGCATTGACAAGTACTTAGGATCTGTTTTGATATTTAGCGGTATTGGGCAGGTGATGAGTTCCATTGAAAACCCTGAGTATACTTGGCCTTGATACTTTTCCAGCAACCAAGTATTAAGCTCAATAGGTTGCCAATCAGGTTGGATATTCGCCTCATCGAGGCGGGCATAGCTGAGCAGTGTCATGACCAACTCTTCCATAGTGTCCAGATCGCGGTTCAATCGCTGAAAATACTTCACCCTAAGTTGTTCGCTTTGGGTTTCTTCTAACGCCGCAATACCAAATCGCAGCCGCGCAATCGGAGTTTTTAAATCATGGGAAACTGCCCGACTAAGCAATTTATTGTCATCGATTAATTGCTGGATGCGATCTGCCATACGGTTGAATTCGCTTTCTATTGTGCCTATGTAGGACGCTTTACTGACCACAATTCGCTGCTGTAATTCTCCCATACCAAATGCTTGAGTCACCTTACTGAGATTAACCAGTTGGCGGATTAAAGGAGACACCCACACCAACAAAATCACCACCACACCGCCATAAAAAAGCATGGTATACAGCTTATTCGCGTTAAAACTCACATCGGCTGGCGTCACTATCTGGGTATTGATATTCAGCACCTGACCCGTTTTAGGCAATAAATAGTGCAAAGAGATGCCGTCATCGGACTCCAGCAATAATGATTCCCCTGAATAAAACTCTGTCTTTAGGGCTGAGGGTAAGACAAAATCTGCTTCATTCACCAAAGACAATTGATCTGCATTTCGCTGATTCCAGTTGTCTATAAACGCATTATTAGGGGCGGGATCGTTATCTAACGTTTGCGCCAGTGAACCGCCCAGCAGTTTTAATGCCGCGAGGTGAGTTGCTGGGCTAGGCGTTTCATTATCAGGATCAATAAGTGTTGCAAACTCACTTATCGACCAGCCTAGGCTGGCAATGGCCACCAGCACGACCAGCACCAGAGAAGTCATTAACTTCTTCATAAAGCTTGCTCTGCCTCATCGCGGCAAAACAAATATCCCTTGCCACGAATGGTTTTGACTTTATAGGGCTGACTCAACGCTTCCTGCAACTTCTTGCGTAAGCGCGATATGCGAATATCCACCGAGCGGTCTAGGCCATCGTATTCAATGCCCCGCAGTTGGGCCACCAATTCATTGCGACTCACTATCGTGCCCGCCTTCAATGCCAGCAGCCACAAAACATCAAACTCATTGGCATTCAAATCCAGCGGCTGTTTATCAATGGTGACTGACTTTGCCGTCGCATTTAACACTAAAGAATCAAACACTAATTGCTGCTTTTGCTCCTCATCACTCACTCGGCGTAACAGGGCCTTTATCCGCGCTAACAGCACCTGTGGTCGAATCGGCTTAGTGAGGTAATCATCAGCACCGGCATCTAACCCGCGGATTTCATCGCCGTCCTCAACGCAAGCCGTCATAAATAAAATGGGCCCAGTATAAAATGCCCTGGCCTCCTTACACACATCGAAGCCATTCTTAACGGGCATCATCACGTCGAGTAGCACTAAGTCAGGCATCTCATCGGCTATCATCTCTAAGGCAAAATCACCTTGGCTGGCCACTGTGACTCCGTAACCGTGATCCAGTAAATAATCACTGATCCACTCTGCCAGTGAGGTATCGTCCTCTACGACTAAGATATGCTTTGCAACTGACATATTAGAATAACCTCCAACCGGACTGACTCTGTTTAGGGGCCTTATAAACCCATGTCACGACCACTTTAACTTGCGCGAGCGGTTGCACATCATCATTACGGATAAGACTAAAAGTCGCCGTTTTATCCCCTTCAAAACTATATTGATATTCTTGCATAGCTTTGCCAGTCCAGCAGGTTAACTGGTGCTGACGGTCTGTCAGTATGAGGCAGTACTCGCCGCTCGCGGGTGTCTGCCATCGGAACAATACATCTTGATAGCAAGTTTGCCCTTTATGCAGTGCAATGCAGCGTTCTGGGGTTGCGGTAAAAATAACGGCATCATCCTGACTCCAAGCCAAAAAAGGCGCGCTCAGCATCACTACCGCTAACAATTGATAAAATCGGTTCATGCCCTCCTCCTAAAACACATAGCTAAGAGAAGCATTAAAATACGATGTATAACTCGCTTGATTGAAGGGACTGTCGGTCACTTCTTGGGATAACACATTGAAGCGGTACATGGCCCGAAAGACAAAATTTTCACTCAGCGGATAGGCAACCCCTAACTCCATGCCGTAACTGAAAGAGCTATCCGGCCGATACTCAGGAAAGCGTTCAGTGGCTTCTTCCTTACTGATCCCAAAAAGATGGCGATTCAAGGTGGCAGATGAGTAACCTACGCTCCCCAATACGTGAAAATTCCAATTACGAACCTGCCAGGACTTACCCAATCTGGCAGAACTCTGAATACCTTGATCATCATAATAATCAGATACTAACCTATACTGAAAAACATAGTTATCGCCCCAATAACGCGTAGCACGAAAACCGGCACCAACATAGAGAGAATCTTCCGATAGTAGATAGGCATTGCGGCCAGCTTCATCCAGCGTACTGGGATCCACATCAGGACGGGACCAAGAACCTTGTAAGTTAGCCAATAGCAGTTCTAATGACCAATCCTCTGAGCTCCAAAGATTAAACCCCAGATTAATGCCATCTTGAGATTGATGGATCATCTCAACAAACAGCCCTTTGTACTGGTACATGCCACTGACTAACAGCGACAACTGTGCAGAACCAGAATCCGTTTGCCGAACATCGACTTGATTAATCCCGTAAACACTCATGCCCAGCTCAAAATCACCGCCGTCAGCAAGGCGATTAGTTCCTCCAGTAACACTGCTCGCAATATCTGATGCTGCAGCGGTTCTAGGAAGAATGCTCAGCGTTAACACTAGAAGCCAAAGAATACGCATGCCCATTTAATTCACATTTTTAGTCGTTATTTAGCGCTACATATTACAACAGTTTGTTGCAAGTCACTGCACAACCAGTATCATTTTTACGGCAATAGTGTGTCGGATAACAAGAGAGACCTATATCCCAAACAACTTGAATCCTGCATCTTCAAATTATTTGGGGATATACTCACCTCACATTGAGTTAAGGTACAAATGAGGCTCAAGCTAAGATGAAGTAGCGCAGTTAAGTTAACCGCTGTCAGTCGTTGGCACACTGAATTATGGGCTAATGCATTTAAACAACTCGCACCTTAAACTGCTGCATCGTTTCCCTCAATGAATTCGCCTGCTTAGACAGTGACTCGCTGGCTTTAGCTGTTTCGTTAGCGCTGCTGAGTACCAACTCACCCGAATCACGAATCGCATTAATGCGCTCACTAATATCTTCGGCGGTCACGGCTTGCTCCTCACTAGCGGTCGCGACTTGAGTATTAGCCTGAGTCAGTTCAGTCAACGCATCTAAAATCTCAAATAAGTGTTGCTTGGCTTGATTAACGAGCAGTGATGACTCACTGATTTGCTTATCGTTATTGGCGAAGGATTCGACTGAGGATTTAGCATCTTTCACAAGTGTTTGGATAAGATCGCTGATCTCCTGCGTGGCCGTTTGACTGCGCGTTGCCAATGCCCGCACTTCTTCGGCAACGACAGCAAAACCACGACCTTGATCTCCCGCCCGCGCCGCTTCAATCGATGCATTCAAAGCTAATAAGTTCGTCTGCCCAGCTATCGCATCGACCACAGAAACAAAGTTGAGGATTTTCCCCGTACTCGCCTGAACCTGTTGAATAAGTTGATTCGAATACTGGGCGCTGGCAACCAACTGCTTCGATATTTTTTCGCTCGCATCGACAACCTCACAACTTTCTTTCACTTTATGCTCAGCTTGTCCCGCTGAATACGAAGCGGTTTCTGCACTACTCGCCACTTCAGTGATCGTTGCTGCCATTTGGGTCATAGAGGCGGCGACTTGGTCTGTGTTATCCTGCTGCCTCAACATAGCCTCACGATTATTCTCGGCCACCGCATTAAGCTCAGTCACCATAGAGGCAATTTCTTCACTTCGAGCAATCACTTGGCCAACAGTTTTACTTAAAGTCCACGCCATTTGATTCATACTGACGGTAAGTTCGCCTAATTCATCCTTGGAATCGACGTGTAACTCTTGGTTAAAGTTGCCCTTTTCCATCATGGCGGCAGAATTACGTAACCGATTGATAGATTTGACCATGTATTGACTGCAAACGATGCCAATCAATAATCCTATGACTAAAGACACTATCGAAATAATCGTTAAGCCATAAATCGCCCTGAGTTCTTCTTCCTCTGTTACAGAAACCGCAGTTTGGGTCATTTGCTCTAAACGCTCAACGAATTGCCTCAGCTCAGTATTAAACTCGTTTTGCGCAATCTCTAAAGATTCAACCCGCTTAGCCAAGGCTGCAGGTTCTTCTTTTTGCTGTATTCCAGTAATCACAGTGGCAAGCAGGGCTTCATAATTACCAAAACGTTGAATAATAGTGCCAATCTCTTGATTTAACTGCTGAGTTTTTTCATGTAATTGCGGATTTACAGCCTCTTTTAATGCCTCATTGAGCATAGACTGAGTCGAGAGTAACTCCTTGCTAATGTCTTCATTGTGCTTGATAACATCCGCAATAAAAGCCACTAAAATTTGCTGGCTCGATGCGGTTTCAATGTCCGCGGCACGAAACGCTTTTTCTAGAATGACAGAGCTTTCAAGCTGCTTAATGGTGACGTCAGTTGATAATCTCACTAACGGAAGATTCTCTTCTGCAATGGCTTGAATTTCCTCCGATACACGCTGCATCTTCAACAAACTAAATCCAGACAAAATCAAGATCAGCACTAACATCACCCCAACGAGGGCGATCATCTTATGTTTAATCCGTAAGTCTTTTAAAAGCTTCACCATAAAACTACTCTCCAGCAAACACTGACAACGAAGGACGTCCAATTTAGAATAGTCGGAGTTTTAACTTTAGGTGGATGAATTAAGCGTAAAGTATTAGCTGAATTTAAAAGAAAAACTTAAACATTAGAAAAATCGCATCATAGCTAAGCTCAATGATGCGTTAGAGTCTAAAACCGTTTAAGGCGTGCGAAATATCTATTAGGCAACAGTTTGAACAGACCTTAGTGAAATTAGGCATTCAATACCACTGTCCGATAACAACACCTCAACAAACCGCTAAGACTTGCATTCACATGGCAGATCACAGAAGATCCCATGGCCTTTTTCATTGCCCTTAGCCTCGCCCATGACTCAACCTGCATCACCTACGCCAAATACTGTGACTAACACAGCGACGAATACTGTTACCTCACATCCTTCGGCAAGTGCCTCTCCTGATGCCACAGCGGTTCTTTGTTCATTAGAAGCAGAGCAGCGCAATGCTAAAATTAGGTCACAATTCCCAGCGTTAAATCAAATGCTTGATGGTTATCCCCTATGTTATCTCGACACAGCAGCCACCAGCCAAAAGCCGCAAATGGTGTTAGATGCCATGGCGCAGTTTTACGCTAATGAAAATGCGAATGTACACCGTGCTGCACATCAGTTATCGGCGCGTTCGACCTTAAGCTATGAGAAAGTGCGCGATCAGTTGCAGCAATTTTTGAAGGCAAAACGCCGCGAAGAAATCATTTTTACACACGGCACCACAGAATCAATCAACTTAGTCGCCTTTGGGCTGACAGCCCAATTAAGCGCTGGCGATGTGATATTAATCGACGCCGCCGCTCACCACGCCAATATCGTGCCTTGGCAGGAACTGGCGAAACGCACAGGGGCAATCATTAAACCAATCCCGCTCTGTCAGGATTGCCGCTTAGATATCAACGCCTATAAAACCTTGCTCGAGTTAAAGCCTAAAATCGTCGCCCTGTGTCATGTTTCCAACGCACTAGGTACAGTCAATCCCGTGGCTCAGCTAGTGCAGTTAGCGAAAAAACAAGGTGCTATCACCTTAGTTGATGGTGCGCAGGCAGTGGCGCATTTAACGCTGGATGTGACTGAAATCGATTGTGATTTTTACGTCTTCTCTGGGCATAAAATGTATGGTCCCACTGGTGTTGGTGTGCTTTACGGCCGTTTCGACGCGTTAGATAATCTCGCGCCACTATTAACTGGCGGCGAGATGATTAAACGCGTGAGCTTTGAGGCGACAGAATTTGGCAACCTGCCGAATCGCTTAGAGGCGGGTACACCGCCGATTGCTGAAGTCATAGGTTTGGGCGCGGCCATTACATTTTTACAAACCGAGCTCATGCCGCAGGTTCAAGCTTATGAAGCAGAACTAGTTAACTATTTACAAAGCCAATTGCGCGCGCTCGGTGAAGTGCATTTATACGGCGCCTTTGATGACAATATCGGCGTCGTCGCGTTTAATCTTGCCAGTGAACATCACCAAGATGTAGGCATTTTGCTGGACCAACAAGGGGTTGCCGTTCGTTGTGGCCATCATTGTGCCATGCCATTAATGCAGAGCCTGAATCTTAAGGGCTGTTGCCGCGCCTCTATCGGTATCTACACCAATAAAGACGATATCGACCGCTTTATTGCCGCGTTAGCCTCGGTAAAAGACTTGCTGCTGTAATCCAGCATTTAGCCACTGCTCTACCCAACTCATACGATGCTCAAAATAAGTTAGACAGGATTTCACCCTATGACAGATTCAATCATGCCTATGCCAAATGAGGCCGATTTTCACTATTTAGTGCAAGATGCCGAAACCTTACTGGCGCGTTTTACCAATGCCCCTAACTGGCAGGAAAGATATCGCCAAATTATGTTGCTAGGGAAAGACTTACCAAGTTTAAGCCCTGAGCTTCGCATCGAGACCGCTCAAGTAAAAGGCTGCGAGAGTGATGCATGGATTTACCATCTAGAACAGGCTGGCAGGCACTATTATTTAGCCGACAGCGATGCCCGCATCGTTAAGGGATTGATTGGATTATTGCTTGGCGCCTGCCATGGTAAAAGCCGCGCTGAAATCCAAGCATTTGATCCTATAGCTTACTTCAAACAATTGGGCCTAGAAGGTCAGCTCAGCCCATCGCGCACCAACGGCCTTAACTCACTGGCAAAAGCAATGCTTGAAGCCACTCGATAATCATAACCCGAGGGTTTTCATTTACTGCGACAAGCAATAATTGAAACCACTCGGCAACAACAAATAATCACAACTCTTGCTCAGGGGCAAAGGCCAAAAAAGGGATTTAATCAAAGACTTCTACGCCCTAAAAAGGTATAAAGAAGTTACATTTGCGTTATTGATAGGAACCGAGCATGCCCATCAAGGCAGTCAATCACTACCGTCGTACACTCCTTAAAGGTCTTGGCGCAGCAACTCTGTTAAGTCCACTCGCCAGTTTACCTAGCTTTGCCGCCGCACAGAGGCGGATATATGTCGATGGTTTATCCTTCCTACCCGATGACTTAAGTGATGTAACCGCCGCTAAGCTCGATGCCTATCTTTGCGATATTTCGGCTATTGAGACCATAGAACAAGCCGATGGCACTCAAAACTACAAACGCACTTATAAAGCTTGCATGGAAAGCATTAAGCAGGCCGCTAAACGGGTAAGTGATCATCCCGATATTTTGTTGCAAGGCCTGAGGGGGCAAGATATTCAACGTGCACGCGACAGCCAACGCACTGCGGTATACTTTCAAATCCAAGGCGCAGATTGTGTCGAAGAAGACAGTGAAGCTAACCAGTGGGCGCGGGTAGATGAGTTTCATCAACAAGGGCTACGCGTACTGCAACTCACCCACCATTACGGCAATACCTTTGCCGGCGGCGCCTTAGATAATGATGCCAGTGGCGGACTCAATAAACCACTCACGGCCCACGGGCACGAACTTATCGCCAAACTCAATCACGCCAATATCTTGATCGATGTGAGTCACTCCAGCGCTAAAACCGCTTTAGATGTCGCAAAAATCACTAAATCACCCATAGTGCAAAGCCACGGCGCGGCGCGCGGCATAGTCAACCATGCCCGTTGTTCCCCCGATGAAGTGATCCGCGCCATCGGCGATAGCGGCGGCGTATTCGGCGTATTTATGATGAGTTTCTGGCTTACCAATAATGCCGTGCCCACGATTGATGATTATATTCGCCAACTGGAATACGTTATGCGTGTTGGTGGAGTGGACTGCGTGGCAATCGCGAATGACTTCCCGCTCCGAGGCCAAGAAAACCTACTGACACTCGGTAATGACAACGCCAAAGGCATTAAAGAATATCAAGAATGGTGGTACAGCCTGAGGGCGAAAGGCGTGCTAGGTTTTGATGCAGAACCAAGGCATGTCGTGATCCCCGAGCTGAATCATATCGATCGCATGAGCCGTATCGACGATGCCTTAGCCAAGGCACGCTTTAAATCTACTGACCGCGACCGTTTTATGGGTGGTAACTGGCAAAGAGTGCTCAACAAAGTGCTACTGTAAATGCCATTGTTTTATCGTCATGTTTAATTTACTTTGTCGATAAATTTACTGGCTTATCAGCTTGTTTCAGTCTTGGATATTCTATGCTGACCACACTCGCTATTTTCAATTATCGCTCTCTGCGTGAAATCGTCTTACCCCTAGGGCAACTCAATTTGATCACTGGGGCGAATGGCAGTGGTAAATCGAATCTATACAAGGCACTACGTTTACTCGCACAAACGGCGCAAGGCGGCGTTGTCAATGCTTTAGCCCAAGAAGGCGGACTCGACTCCAGCTTTTGGGCGGGACCAGAAAACCCCACCAAAAGTATGCTAGCGGGCGACACCGCCATTGAAGCCACCGTCAGGCAAGCGCCAAGACGCCTAAAGCTTGGATTTGCTGGCGAAGATTTTAGCTATCTTATTGAACTCGGTTTACCCAAACCCGACGCCACCACGCTGTTTGGCTTAGATCCACAAATCAAGCGCGAAGCCATTTGGAACGGGCCTAAGTATAGACCCTCAACTGTATTGGTTGAGCGCCGTGGTCCTATGGTGAAGAGTCGCAGTGCTGACGGACAAGGCTGGGTAACCTTAGGCGCACACCTGCAAACCGGCGACAGTATTTTTACCGAATTTGCCGATCCAGAGCGCAGCCCTGAAGTGCTAAAACTTCGCGATAGTATCCGCGCATGGCGTTTTTACGATCACTTCAGAACCGATGCAGAAGCGCCAGCCCGTCGTCCACAATTAGGTACAGCCACGCCAGTATTGCACCACGATGGGCGCGACCTTGCATCAGCAATTCAAACCATTTTTGAGATAGGTGATAAAGCGGCTTTTGATCATGCGGTGAGCGATGCTTTTCCCGGTGCTAAAGTTCGCATTGAACCCCAAGCGGGCGGTATTTTAGTACTCGCATTTCATCAAAATGGCTTATTAAGGCCACTCAATGCCAGTGAATTGTCGGATGGCACCTTGCGTTATTTGCTATTAATTGCCGCCCTACTCACCCCAAGGCCGCCAGAGCTTATGGTGCTAAACGAACCAGAAACTAGCCTACATCCCGACTTATTACCTGCGCTTGCACGCTTAATCGCTAAGGTATCGGAAGAGTGCCAGTTGTGGGTGGTTTCCCATGCTAATCGGCTTATCAATGCCTTAAGCCAATTTGAACACTGCAATACCTTGGCCTTAGACAAAACCTTAGGCCAAACGCAGATCCAAGGCCAAGACTTACTCAATACGCCCAGTTGGCTATGGCAGAATCGTTAACCTATAGCCTTAATCAATCGTAAAATACCGCGAGCCATAGGGTTTCTGAACTTATAGAAGTCGAAGCGACTCGATGTTTTTGATGGGGCGGAATCGTTAAGTAATCTCCAGGGGTTAGCGTAACGGGTTCACCTTGTTCAAATTCAAGCGTCGCCTCGCCTTTGAGCAGCATCACCCATTCATGTTGAGTTTGATCGTACCATTGACCTTCGGGCGTAGATTGCCCATTGGAAACGATGCGCTCAATGGTCACAGTGTTATTGCCCGCCAGTTTTTCAAACACTTCGGCCGATAAATCTGTGGGTAATTTTGCAAAAAAGTTATCAAGCATTTTGTCTTTATTCCTCTGCTTTTATTAATGTGCCACTCTGATTAAACGGTATTTTGAGCAATCAAGCATTGAGAAACGAATCCATAAACCGCTATGATATGCGCACAGAAATACTCAGTTGCCATGAGTATCCCTCAGATAAGCCTATCGTTTTACATATGGATATGGAGATTTCCCCCAATGTCGTTGTTTCGCGCACTCAAAGCCAAGTTATTTCCCTCAAACCAAACTAGCCGCGATCCAAAAGACATTCATCTTCAAACTGAATCACAAACACTCAGCAAAGAACAAGATTTAACGCAGGAGCCGTCAGTCGCTGCACCGCTATTCCAGCGCTACTTCAGCTTAAAAATCCATGCGACAAAGGCAGACGCAACTTCTTGCGAAGAAAATGCCGACCACGGCTTAACTCTCTATCAGTATGATACGCCTCAAGTCATAGAACTCTTGGGCTGGGAAAACGCCAATGAATGCTGCGACTTCCACCATACCGAATTCGACCGCCTCGAAATCAGCAATCAATTCCCTTTCCCCGAGCAGCACTTTTGGCTAGACAAGGTAAAAGTGTGCAGTATCACCCCCAAAAAGAACAGCCAAATAAAGGCGTTGTGGCAAGTTGAGCTTAACAATCTCGATGCATTATTGATAAGCCACTTTACCCTCGATGCAGACAATATAGTGCAAGGCGATATTCAAGATTACGCCAGCCTAACAGGCCAACTGCACCGCATTTTTCACCAACTCAATACTGAAGAAGGTGCAGGTATACTTAGAATCATCACCCAAAGCCCAGGACTTACCCAAGCCGTCGATTCAAACTATTTTGGCGAACGTAATGGCGTGACCCGCCAATTCAATGCCCTAGGTACCCTGTTATTTGAAGGTAACTTTATTCATGATCAGCAACTTGGAACACAAACGTGGTACGACCATGAGGGCAAGATCAATCAAATAGAAGATCGCCATCCCCAAGGTCAATTTATTCAATACTTTTATGGCAATGGTCAGCTTAAAGAAACCGCCGAACAAGATAGCAATGGCTATTATATCAATACATTAACTCGCTACTATGAATCTGGAAAAATACAGCTGATCCGGCCCTTAGTGCAAGATGTTATCCACGGAATTGAAAAACAATATTACCTTGATGGTTCACTAGAAGCTGAAAGATATTACAACCAAGGCTATGAATATGAAGCCGTTTGGTATCATCCCAATGGAGCGATTAAACAAAAAGTGTTTAATGATGTGACGGGCAAAGTCATTGAAGAGTTTTACGACTCAGGTAAGCCTGCATGGCGTGAACCCTTCAATACCGAAGGCCAATTACATGGCGAACATGTAAAATGGTATCCCAATGGTCAACTTGAAGAAAAAATCTATTTTGAGAATGGTAAAGAACGAGGCATGGCCCTTTGGTATCATGACAATGGTCAACTCGCCCTTGAGATCTATCTTGAAAATGGACTCAGAGAAGGTCTATTTAGAAGCTATTATAAAAGTGGCGTGCTTTCGGCCGAAGGCCAATATAAAAATAACCTCTCGGTAGCCCCTTTTATTGAATTCCACGAAAACCAGCAAATTCAGATGTACTTACCGCACACACAGGGCAACCGTGATGGCACTGCTCGCTGGTTTTATGAAGATGGCACGATACGTACAATTTCTGAATATGAAGTTCGTGATGGCCAAGGCTACCTCAAAGAGTCCAGCTTTTATAATAACAAAGGGATCCTCGAATCCTACCAGAGTCACTCGAATACCCGCTGCGGCTATAATCTTGATAATAATCAAAGGGAATACTATCAAGAAGGTATTGCCGATACTCGCATCGAATACTATGAAGATGGCGCCATTCGCTGGTTACTCACCCGTACGCAAGGGGATTTATTTAGCTCTAAATCCTTATCCCCTCAAGGTTTAATTTTAGAAACTGGCACAATCCAAATTACTAATGGTCGTTACCTCGATATCGGCCATTGGCAACGTTTTACGCCCCAAGGAAAAGTGTACCGCGAAGCCTGGCTAGATGAACAAGGCCAACTGATAGAAAGCCGTCACTACTTTGATTTTCATGAAAATATAGCAACTCAGGAAGATGAAGAACCTGAATGGGATAGCCCAGAAAATCCTAGTTATGATTATGATGAAGACGATGCTGATGGGCAAAGTAACGGACCAAATAACCGTACGGATAACAGCGAACATCATGCTAGCAATAGTAGAAATAACGCATATTTATCTCGTCAGAAGTATCACGCACCCAATGGCAATACCACGACAAAACAGCGAGAAGATAAAACAATAGCAGTAGATGTCGCCGCTCACACCGAAGAACCCATATTGGCTTATCATTTAAAATTTGATGATGAAAGCAAACTTTATGCAATGAAACGCTATCATCCCAATCGCCAGATTGCCGAAGAAGGTAATTTACAAATTCAGGGACAAGAGCAATTCTGGGTCGGCATCCACAATCAATACGATGAGCAAGGCAAACTCAAGCTTTCCGAAACCTATACTATGGCGGGCGAACCGATAGAGCACTCCACTAGCACAAGTAGGATAGTGTTAAATTAATCAAGCAGATTTGAATCACACTAGATCGCGAGGATAGGTAAGCCCTGATAAAACTTGGCTTACCTTACTCACATTAACCGTCTGCTTGCGATAACAATTCCAAGCTTGATAGCACTAAATGAATCTAAGTCGCAGCACTAAAACTTAGGCCACGGCACTAAAACTAAAGTCCAAAAAAACTAAAGTGCAAAAGTGGCAATCGTCTTTTGAATACCCACAACATCCGTGCCACGCTTGAGTTCTTTGACTAAAGGTTCACTCTGACCTGAGATCCAAATTTTAAGCTCGGCATCCATATCAAAATGCCCTGTCGTTTCCACTTCAAAATGGGTAATAGATTTATAAGGTATTGAATGGTAAGTAACCTTCTTACCTGTAAGTCCCTGCTTATCAATTAAGATCAGGCGTTTATTGGTGAAAATAAACAAATCACGGATCACTTTGTAGGCGAGTTTTAATTCTTCTTGAATGCCCATGATAGGCCTTAATTCCTCGGCTAATTCCTGTAAATCAACCTCAGCAGCATTACCGAGTAAACCGTCTAACAATCCCATTTTAACATCCCTTATTATTGATATTATTTTCAATAAGATATCTGCTCATTACCGCATGTGCAATATAAGGCTTTGATGAAAATATGAGAGTGGCAATGGTGAGGGCAACATCAATGAGAGGTAGGCTGTTGTAGGCGCGCAGATGCAAGCTGAATAGGAGCTAGGAGCATTGCACTCGGGCAATGCTCCTAATGACAAATGTTAAAGGTGTTTCTGGCCTCGCACTTGACGGTTTTCACCGACCACCATCATTTCGCATTTAGGACAGTCAAAGACCAGCTTGAGCACATCGTTACCGATTTCAAGCACCATAGGATCGGCCTTGATACCTGGTACTTCCTTCGGACACAGATTGAAGTTAAAGCGTAGGCAATGCTTAGTGATCATCAATGGCACATCTTCGGTAACGCCATTTTTCTCATAGGTATCTTGAATTTCAATCACGCCGTGGCGTTGATAAAAATCCTTGGCCTTTTCGTTGGCAACGTTGCCTAAGTAACTCAAATGCTTGACGGGATAGACTGCATCTTGATTATGCTTCCACGGCAGTGGACGCACATAGCCTTGCACACGGGCAGCCTCTAAGGCGGCCACACCATCACGGCGCAGACCATTTAACACTGATGCGGGCAAGAACCAAGCTTGGGCCGTATCGATACTGATGCTACGGGCAACAAAGTCGGTACTGCCTAGCTTACCCAGTTGAGTACGGGTATTTTGTAAGGTCTTATCGACATCAGTCGCAGGCGTCTTCTCGACCACTAAATTCACTGTGGCTGTAAGGCCATAGATATCCGTCAATGTCAGTGCCAGTCCTTCTTGGGTGTCGCTCAACCGTAAATCGACGCCGATAATCCGCTTAGAAGATTCTTTCGATAACAGGGCTTCGAAGGCTTGGTTATGGTTACGATATAAAGTCATGCCAACCTTTAAATCCTTTGGCACCTGCAATATATGCAGTTTTAACCCTTCGGCGCGGTTAACCCGCAGGCCTTGCAGCTTGTCATCGGATTGTTTTGCCATAGCAAAATTCGCGGGGAAAAACGCTAAGCCATCGCCGTTATTAAACTCATGGGTCGAACTCACTTGGATAAAGTCTTTACCTATGCTGACCACTTTACCGACTTCTTCGCCTATGTATTTGGGCGAGCGAAAATCTTTAATTCCTTGGCTACGTTCGTTAACAAAGTAATCTGTACTGCCACGGTTAAAGGTCTTTTCAGGATCAGGGGTAAAACTATGTTCGCAGCGGCCGTGGGATGAAGCCTTAAACTCAGGGCGACGCGCCATAATCGCATCCAGCTTTTGGCGATAATGCGCGGTGACGTTTTTAACGTAACTTAAATCCTTTAAGCGACCTTCAATCTTAAACGAGCGAATGCCCGCATCAATGAGCGCTTCGAGGTTTTCAGTTTGGTTATTGTCTTTTAAAGACAATAAGTGTTCATTCTGCGCTAATACATCCCCTTGACGTGTTTTAAGATTCCCCGGCAGGCGGCACATTTGCGAGCATTCACCGCGGTTAGCACTGCGGTTACTAAAGGAATGACTCAAGTTACACAAACCACTGTAAGCCACACACAAAGCACCGTGGATAAAGAATTCGAGTTGCATATTGGTATGCGCGGCGACATCACGGATTTGGCTTAAGCCCAATTCACGGGCGAGCACCACCTGAGAAAAACCAACTTGCTCTAAAAACGCCACTTTTTCTGGACTGCGGTTATCCATTTGGGTACTGGCATGCAGGGCAATCGGCGGCAAATTGAGCTGTAATACGCCCATGTCCTGCACAATCAGCGCGTCAGCTCCCGCTTCGTACAATTGCCAAATAAGTTTTTCGGCGTCGGCCAGTTCGTTATCCATCAAAATGGTATTGAGGGCGACGAATACCTGAGCATGATATTGATGAGCATAAGTACACAGGCGCGCGATATCTTCAACACTGTTACCCGCCGTTGCCCGCGCACCAAATGCAGGACCACCTATGTATACCGCATCGGCACCATGGCGTATGGCTTCGATACCGTAGTCAGCATTTTTTGCAGGCGCCAATAACTCAAGACGGTTATGGACGTGAGAAAGATTCTCGGGAGTGTATATCTCTGGCTGGCTCATGGCTTCACAGACTCAAAATGATCATTAACGAAAAGGACGGGAGTATAACAAAAACTCAAATACAGCTCTATCAGCAAATCATCAACTAATCCGCTTTACTTTTGTCAGCAAGGATAATGACACAGCCGATCTTTAGGCCTCACACTTGCGCCCTCAAGCCGAGCAGAGTATCTTTGCCCCGCATTGACGAATAGGCACTATTTATGACTGATTTTATTTACCAACCACCGACCACTCCTTGGCTAGATATTCTTTATCAAGATAAAGACATTATCGTCATCAACAAACCTTCAGGATTGTTATCTGTGCCCGGTCGCGACCCCGCCCATTACGACAGTGTCTATGCCCGGGTAAAAGCAGAGCATCCCCATTGTCAAATCGTCCATCGCCTCGATATGGCGACCTCTGGCTTGATCGTTGTCGCCCTTATTCGTAGCGCCGAGCGGGAATTAAAACGTCAGTTCCACGATAGAGAAACCAGCAAAACCTATTATGCAAGGGTTGCAGGCCATGTCAAAAATGACACTGGCAGCGTTGATTATCCACTGATCTGCGACTGGCCAAATCGCCCTAAACAGAAAGTCGATCATCTTGTTGGCAAACCGTCTTTGACTCACTACCAAGTAATGAGCCGCGCCAAACGCTCAACGCTGGTTAAACTGACGCCAATCACAGGCCGCTCACACCAATTACGGGTGCATATGATGGCGCTAGGTCATCCGATCTTAGGCGATGGTTTTTATGCCGACTCACTGGCAAAATCCTTAGCGCCTCGACTATTACTACATGCAGCAGAGCTCACCATCAAACATCCCTACTCAGGTGTCAGTATGACTTTTAGCGCAAAAGTCCCTTTTTGTGAGCCTTTGGGTGAACAATGATCACTAAAATCAAATAATACGGGCAAAATCGGTAGCAATTCCCCATAAAAAAACGTAACTTTATGACAATTCACTACGTTATAGAGAGTTTATTTATGGATACCGCATTTCAGCGCGATCAACTCGATAATCATATCCTCGAAGCCCTAATGCAGGATGCCCGCACACCCTTTGCCGAACTCGCTAAACGCTTTAGCGTTAGCGCGGGCACTATCCATGTTCGGGTAGAAAAAATGAAGCAAGCGGGGATCATTACAGGTGCGCAAATCACGGTAAACCCTAAAGCCCTAGGCTATGACGTTTGCTGTTTTATCGGTATCAACCTTAAAAGCGCTGGCGATTACCCCGCCGCTATCGCCAAACTCAACGCTCTCGAAGAAGTCGTCGAAGCCTATTACACCACAGGCAACTACAGCATTTTCGTAAAGGTCATGTGCCAATCCATCGACGGCTTACAACACGTGCTCATCAATCGCATTCAATCTATCGATGAAATCCAGTCGACGGAAACCTTGATCAGCCTACAAAACCCAATCGTCAGAGCGGTTAAGCCTTAAACAGGAAAAACAGCAAATACTTGCAAACAACATAACAAACCTCAAAGTGTGATTAACATCTTTTTTACTGCAAAAGTGTTAACCATACGATATATTTGTGTTACAACTTCATTGCTGCCGCCAAAGAGCGCAGCATAAACTATAACAATTCAGCTACAAGCACATTTAGTAAAGTGCTGAAAGCATTAATTGACAAGGAAGAAGTTGTGAAGACAAAACTATCGATCGCTATCTCTGCTGCACTACTCTCAAGCGCAGCTATTGCTGACACTGCAACCAAGTACAACACTACTAACCAAGCGACAGATCAGTACGCTGGCATCAGTGTTACAAAAAATGGAAGTAATGAGCAAAAACAAGCTGTTGCTTGGATGATAAAACTTAAAGCTCCTTCTGTTGCTCAACAAAGCCAATTAAAGGGTTTTAATCGACAATCGGTCATGAGCAATATCGAAAGTTCACAATCAAAAGTTAAAAATGCTATTCAGAACATGGATGCTGATATTAAGATTGTCGCAACCACCTCAAAATTAGTTAATTCCATTGTCGTTCAAGGTGATCATAAAAAACTCGCTGCTTTACTGAAAAATGCTGAAGTTGCCGACATTTTACCTATATACGACTATAAACTCGATGTTGCAGCAAGTGCGGAGTACATCAAAGCAAAAGCTATTATCGAAGCTGGTGTAGCCTCTGGTAAAGGTCAGCGTGTTGCTGTACTTGACACTGGCGTCGATTACACTCACAAAGCTCTAGGTGGTTCAGGCTTAGTTGCTGACTATAAAGCAGCTGTTGCTGCCAAAAGTGAAACACCAAACTGGCCTCAGGGCAAAGTAATTGGTGGTTGGGACTTCGTTAACAACGATCCAAATCCAATTGATGTCACAACGAACCACGGAACCCATGTGAGTCATTCAGTAGTTGGCACGGCGCCTGATGTAGAACTACTCGTGTACTCAGTATGTAACTCAGGCTGTTCGGGTATCGCCCAGTTAAATGCATTAGAAGCATCAATGGATCCTAATGATGATGGTGATATCACTGACCGTGTTGACACTGTTAACATGTCATTAGGCGGTGACTTTGGTGATACCGATGGTGGCGCAGTTCAAGTCTTAATTGATGAAATGGTAAAACTTGGGGTAAACCTGGTTATCTCTGCAGGTAATGATGGCTCAACACCTTTCGTGGTTGGCGGCCCAAGTACCACTAATAGTGCTTTATCAGTAGGCGCTATGACACACCCAACAACTAAAGCTGGCAAAATTGATGCAATGCTAGTTGGAGAGTCAATTACTGCTATTGGTGCAGGGTTTAATAAATCAAATACATACAGCTTCACGAATGCAACTGCACCAATAATTTACCCTGCAACTAACAAAAATGGTTGTGTTGCTTACACTGAAGACTTAACTGGTAAAACGGTACTGATTGATCGTGGAGTTTGTGGCTTCGCTGTTAAAGTTCTAAATGCGCAGTTAAAAGGTGCTTCATTTGTCATAGTGACAAACAACGCGGCCAACACAGCTCCAATTGTTATGGGAGGTGAAGACAACAGCATAACAATTCCATCTGTGATGATTTCAAAGGAAGATGGTGATGCAATTAAAACGGCGCTCGCGGCAGGTAACGTAGCGTTCAGCGTGTCATCTACTGAAGTCACGACGGCAGGAGCAATTGCAACCTTTACTTCACGTGGTCCTTCAATTGCAGGCACTTTAAAGCCGGAGATTACCGCTCCTGGTACTGACATATTAACTGCTCACCCAGGTTTAGGAGAAGGATTAACTCCAATAAGCGGTACCTCATTCTCAAGTCCAATCACAGCTGGTGCAATTAGTATCATTCGTGAGGCATTGCCACATCGCAACGCGTTTGAAATTAAAGCCACAATGATGAACGCGGCAAACTTAGACGTAACGCTAGAGCCAAAAGAAATAAACCCAGACACTGAATTGGCACCAATCAGTTATATTGGTTCTGGATTGGTCAATGTAGAAAAAGCCATTAACCTTCCTGTAGCAGCTTGGAATAAAGAAACTAAACAAGCGGCTTTAGCATTTGGCTTATTGGCTCTCAACAAAACAACTTCAATTACTAAAACGGTTTCTGTTAAGAACTTCTCGACAGCAGAAAAAACCTACACACTAAAAGTCGACCAACGTTTCCAGAATGACTTAGATTCTGGAGCACTAAGTTTTGCAGTACCTGCAAGCGTAACGATTCCAGCAGGACAAACTGTCGACTTTGACGTTACAGCCACAATAGATCCAACAAAACTGCCAGAATGGACTCTTACATCATCCTATGAGCTTGATGGGACTGCTGCAGATGCTTCTACTGCATTAACATTGTCAGAATACGATGGTGCGATCCAATTTATGGATGGCGAAGAAAAAGCACTACATTTGGTTTATCATATTCTGCCAAAAGCAGCGGCCGCAATTTCAGTTGCAACAGAAACCACTGCCGATGGCATAGTGCGCACACTCACCAACGTAGGCGCAACTTCAATTACCGATCCATTTACGGCTCCACTTATTGCAACTAGCCCTGTTGATAATACAAAACGTCATGACTTGCTCAATGCATCGAGTGAACTGTTATTAAGCAGCTCATGTGATGCGGGTATTGCGATATATAACACGCTACAAATGCGCGATCCTATTATCCATCCTCTAGCGGGTAACTATTCAGTCGATTATGATCTTAACAATGATGGAGTTTGGGATTACACAGCAGCAACGGCGAACTTAAACTGGTTCAATGAAGCATATCCAAGATCTATCTATGGTTTAGTTTCTAAATATGGTACTTCGTCTGGAACATTAGAACCTGTATTCCACGTGACTGGTAATGACTTCCTAACGAGTAAAGCCTGTTTTGAAGATTTAGGCTTAACTCAAGCGGATTTAGGTAAGACTATAAAGGTTCGCTTCCGCGTTGAGGATAGTGACTGGGCTCCAATTCCATCGGGTGATGAAGACAGCGTGGTGGAAACACTGAGGCTTGATGGTTCAGGAACTTCTGCAATGCTAGTTGATACACAAGGCAATGAAGTTACTGAACTAAAACCAGGAGAAAGTGCCACTTTAGAAACTCAAGTTGGCGATAATGCAATAGGCTTTATGTTCCTGTCTGATTCTGGTTCTATGTCCGTTGTTGCTAATACTTCTGACGAAGGTAACTCTGCTCCAACAGTAGCCGACGTGATGCTTTCAGTAGATAAAGGTGCTGCAGCAGGAACTGTGTTAGGTAAATTAACGGCAACAGATCCAGACATGATCACAAGTCCATTCTCCGAGTTTGTCACACTGAACTCTAATAGCAGCATGGTCGTTGTCGATAAAGATGGAACAGTGCATTTAAGTACTGATGCTGTAATTAATCAACAGAGCACGACAATGGAAGTTGAAGTTATTGCACTAGATACTATGGGTAATGCTTCAGCGCCAGCAAAAGTCACTGTCATGGTTAATAATACCAAACCAACCGTTGCACCTACGGGCATGGCAAGTACTGAAGGGTTTGTTGTCACAGCTAAGGCCAATGCTAAAGATGCAGATAAAGACACCCTAACCTATAATTGGGTACAAACAAGTGGAATTAAAGTCACATTTACTAATGGTGGAGACAGCATAAACTTCTCTGCTCCTAGCGGTGACCATGTTCTTACTTTCTCTGTTACAGCCTCTGATGGCAAACTTGAAAGTGATCCCGGTACAGCAACCATCACAGTTAATGCTAAGAAAGCAGAATCTTCAGGTGGCGGTGCTCTAGGTTGGCTAACCGCCTTATTGTTACCACTGGCGGCAATGCGTCGTCGTATGAAGTAACGAGTTGTTGACACTAAAAAGGGAGCCTTAATGGCTCCCTTTTTCTATTACGCTCTAAAGAAATATGTCTAGGAACGCAGGCCGATTCCGCGCGAGACTAAGTAATACGCTAAGGTCCAAAGTGTGACACAGAAACCGATCATAATGGCGATGGACAATGGCACGCTGATGTCGGCGAAGCCTAAAAAGCCATAGCGGAACACGTTGATCATATAGACCACAGGATTGAGTGCCGACACACCTTGCCAGAAAGGGGGCAAGAGTGACAGGGAGTAAAATACGCCGCCAAGGTAGGTTAATGGGGTGAGCACAAAGGTAGGGATGATACTGATATCATCAAAACTCTTTGCAAAAACAGCGTTGATTAATCCACCCAGTGAAAATAACACTGAGGTTAAAAACACTGTCATTACCACTAAACCGGCATGATGCAAGCTAATGTCGACGAAGAACATGGCCACAAGCGTCACTATTAGGCCGACACACAAACCGCGCGCCACGCCGCCACCAACATAGCCAGCAATCAACACATAATGGGGCACAGGAGCCACCATCAGCTCTTCTAAATTACGCTGAAACTTAGCACTGTAGAATGAGCTCGCCACGTTCGAGTAAGAGTTAGTGATCACCGACATCATGATCAAACCTGGGGCGATAAACTCCATATAAGATACGCCGCCTATTTCTCCAATCCGGCTGCCGATTAAGTTACCAAAAATCAAAAAATACAAGGTCATGGTAATCGCCGGCGGGACTAAGGTCTGGATCCAAATTCGCGTAAAACGATTAATCTCTTTACTTAAAATACTTTTAAAGGCAATAAAGTAGAGCTGATTCATGCTGAGGCTCCCTGAGTTTTCTTCACGAGTTCGACGAAGAGTTCTTCTAACCGATTAGACTTGTTACGCATCGATAGCACTTCAATATTGGCTGCGCTCAATTGGCTAAAGACATCGTTAAGATTATGCTCTTTCGCTACATCCACCTCTAAGGTATGAGAGTCGGTTAAGCGACAAGCCATGCCATCGAGCACGGGGGCCGTTCCAGTATCGCGACGAAGATCGAGAATAAAAGTCTCCATATTCAGCTTACTCAGCAACGCCTTCATGCTAGTGCATTCCACTAAAATACCTTTATCGATAATGCCGATATTACGGCAAAGCATTTCCGCTTCTTCAAGGTAATGAGTGGTCAGGATGATCGTCACGCCCTGCTGGTTTATTTGTTTAAGAAACTCCCACATAGAGCGGCGCAGTTCAATATCCACACCTGCGGTAGGTTCATCTAAAATCAATAATTTAGGTTCGTGCATCAGGGCGCGCGCAATCATTAACCGTCGCTTCATCCCGCCGGATAATTCCCGCGAAGGGCTATTGCGCTTTTCCCACAGATCCAGTTGGCTTAAGTATTTTTGGGCACGCTCAAGGGCGATAGGTTTTGGCACACCATAGTAACCCGCTTGATTCACCACAATTTGCAGCACGGTTTCAAACTGGTTGAAGTTAAACTCTTGTGGCACTAAACCAATGCAGAGTTTGGCGTGTTCTAGCTGCTTATCGATATCATAATCAAAGACTTTGACCGTACCTGAACTCTTCTGCACTAAGGAGCTAATAATACCAATCGTGGTGGATTTACCCGCACCATTGGGGCCGAGCAAGGCAAAGAAATCCCCTTGATTGACGGTAAGGCTCATGCCTTTGACCGCTTCGACGCCGCCTTTATAGGTTTTTTTAAGCCCTTCGAGTACCAGAGCATGGGTAATATTCGCCATATTTGTACCGATCCTTACACATTAGAAAGTAATAAGATGGTGCTAAAAAACACAATTACAATGATAGGTTGCAGAACTAAAACAAAAAATTAGCTAATTGATTGAAAAGACAATCTTTAATGATTCAATCATTAATACTTTTTATATTGCCGCAAAAAGCAAAACTCCCGCCTGTTGCGGGAGTTTTAAACTGTATCGTACACTTAATCGAGTGGTACGACTTTGGCGATATAAGGTAGATTGCGATACTGCTCGGCATAATCAATACCATAACCTACGATAAACTCATCAGGGATAGTAAAACCGATAAAATCGACCTTCACATCCACTTCTCGACGCTCAGGTTTATCCAACAGGGTGCACAGTGCAAGACTCTTAGGCTCCCGCAGTAACAACATCTCGCGCACTTTGCTTAACGTATTACCTGAGTCAATCAAGTCTTCCACAATCAATACATCGCGACCGGCGATATCTGATTGCACATCTTTCAGCACTTTCACATCCCGTGAGCTGGTCATAGCATTGCCATAACTGGAAACCGACATAAAATCGATTTCAACATGGCCTTTAATTCGGCGACACAGGTCAGCCATAAAGACCACTGAGCCTTTTAACAAGCCTACCATCAGCAGACGTTCGCTGTGGGCATAATGGGCATTGATTAGCTCTGCCATTTGATCCAATTTCTGGCTTATCTCTTCTGCAGAGATCATCACTTCGGTGGTGTGTTTCATATAAGTCTCAATTGTCGAGGTCGCGGTTAGACTGTTTGTCATAACCCCAGCGACTCGTTAATGCATGGTCAACGCCCAAATGATCGAGAATTCGAGCGACCATGAAGTCTACCAGATCTTCTACCGATTTGGGATTGTGATAAAAGCCGGGTGCAGCGGGCATAATGGTCGCGCCGAGGCGAGAAAGGCTTAACATATGCTCTAAGTGTATGGCACTAAAAGGAGTTTCCCTAGGTACTAGGATAAGTTGGCCGCGCTCTTTAATCACCACATCGGCGGCGCGTTCGAGTAAATTATTACTCATTCCGGTAGCAACTGCCGCTAACGTCCCCGTAGAGCAAGGACAAATCACCATTTGTTTAGGTGCAGCGCTACCCGATGCAGGCGGCGAAAACCACTCATCTTTGCCTAATACCACTAACTCGCCAGCAATAATCACGCCTTTTTCGTGCAGCAAAGCCAACAGCTGGGCATGGGCTTTGTCACTGTTGGCGCTTAACTGTAAGCCGTGTTCCGTCGCCAATACCACTCGAGCTGCACTGGAGATCATCAAAAACACTTGATATCCCGATACCAACAGACACTCGAGTAACTTAAGCCCATAGGGAGCACCCGAGGCACCTGTCCAAGCTAAGCTAATCGCCTTAGTCGACTTTGCGTAGGCCATCTTAGCTAACCTGCTCTACAGTTGAAGCCTGTTCTAATGCGGCCAACAGCTTCTTATGTAACCCACCAAAACCACCGTTACTCATCACCACTATGGTGTCGCCTGCTTTGGCGGTTGCTGCGACTTTGGCGACCACATCATCAATTTGATGTAACACAGTCACAGGGATCACCGCCGCTTCCATGGCTTCTTTCATATTCCAGTCGATGGTATCGGCTTGATATAAAAAGGCTTCGTCGGCTTGCATCATAGAAAAAGCTAAAGTGTCTTTATGGACACCGCTCTTCATGGTATTTGAGCGCGGCTCGAGTACCACAGTAATCTTGCTCTGCCCAACCTTAGCCCGCATGCCTTTTAACGTGGTCGCAATGGCCGTCGGATGGTGGGCAAAGTCGTCGTATACGCTCACACCATTAACGGTTCCGAGTAATTCGAGTCGACGCTTAGGTGGCATAAACTTAGCTAAAGCTTCAATTGCAGCACTCGGCTTAACGCCCACGTGGCGTGCGGCAGCAATGGCCATCATGGCGTTTTCAATATTGTGCTGACCAATCAAATCCCATTCGAGAACACCTTGGGACTCGCCATCAAAAAACACTTCAAAGCGATGGCAATCATCACTTAACGCTTTGCCATACCAACCGCTGGTCGATTCGGCTAAATGGTAGGTTTCTTGCTCACTCCAACAACCCATATCAATCGTTTGCTTAACGGCATGGGAATCGGCGGGCCAAATGATCTTGCCTTCACCAGGAACGGTGCGAATTAAGTGGTTAAACTGTTTTTGAATCGCAGCCAGATCAGCAAAAATATCGGCATGATCGAACTCAAGATTGTTGATCACTAAGGTACGCGGATGATAATGCACGAATTTCGAACGTTTATCGAAGAAGGCACTGTCGTATTCGTCGGCCTCAACGACAAAGAAAGCGGTCTTGCCTAAACGTGCCGACACACCAAAGTTTTGCGGTACGCCACCGATTAAGAACCCAGGCTCATAACCGCAATTATCTAAAATCCAGGCTAACATGCTAGATGTCGAGGTTTTACCGTGAGTGCCAGACACTGCCAGCACCCAACGCTCAGGCAAAATATGATCGGCTAAAAACTGCGGGCCAGAGGTATAAGGGATGCCAATGTTCAACACGGCTTCCACGCAAGGATTACCTCGGCTCATAGCATTACCAATGACAACTAAGTCAGGATAATGCCCTGCTTCACCCAGCTGGCTAGGATCAAAACCTTGAATAAGCTCAATGCCTTGGTCCTCTAGTTGCGTGCTCATTGGAGGATAGACATTGGCATCCGAGCCCGTCACTCTGTGCCCTTTGGCCCTAGCCAATAACGCTAGACCACCCATGAAGGTTCCACAAATTCCTAAAATATGTACGTGCATACCGCTCGCTCTGATGTGTTGAATTCACCGCCATTCTAATCCATCGAGCGACAGATTGGCAGGTAACAATCTGGGAAAAGCACAGCAATCACAAATGACAGTTTCAAAATCAGTGGATTTCACATTCGAGTTGCAGAACTGAGATTTTTAGATAACAGGTCAACTAACACAAAGCCAAAAACTGTCGCAATGGAGGTCCTAACGTAAGTCACGGTAGAGCTGAGCGTGCTGGCTACGGTGACGACTAAATAAGAATTGACGTAACGCTTCACGCTCTTCGGTTTCGGCCTGAAACTTAACGAAGGCCAGACCTTTCTCGCTACGAATAGGCTCGATATCGACGCGCATAGTCTCGCCATTGGGCAATTGTAATTGCAAATCTTTACTGCCTAACAATTGTTTAAATTGCTGCTGTGATTTAGCACGAATAGCCATGCCAGAACTAGATAGCGAGGCAACAGACCATTGCTCACCTTGATCGTGGTCGAATATCCACACATCATCGGCTTGAGTTAACCGCCAACTGCGCTCCACTCCCGAGGCATCTAGCACTTCAGGTACACCTAAAGTGGGTTGAAACTGTCCAAAGTCATCCACTTTCATCAGTAGCGGAAACCAGAGTTTATAGGGTCCGACTTCGGCCAATAAAGTGAGTTTTGCCTTGCCGAGAATCGAGGCGATAACTTGCGGCACTTCAGTTGTGACTGTGAGCACATGATTGACCAGGGGATCGTTAGTCAAGGCAGTGCCCACACGAGTCGGCGAAAAAAGTTCGCTAAAACAAGCAAGCTCCTCCGCGGATAATCGAGGTTCATCCATCATGATACGTCCTCCCAAGTTAAATTCCTTATCCCAAAAAGTACCACCAAAGTATGGGATTGTACATTTTTACACCAAAACAGTGGCAAAAAACGGAATATAGGCTAGCAAGGCTAAATTCAAGACTCTATTAGCCATTTGCGCTATTTAACTTGGAAAATGCAGTGGATTGTTATTCCTCGCTTTTTAAACTGCTGGAAGGCGGAGCAAACAAGATACGTAGTCGTTGTTTAACACTCAAACCTGTCGCTGTGACCTCTGCAAACATGTCTCGCCATTCACTAAAAGTCACTTTAAAGGGATTAAAACTATTCACTGGCTTAGTGATGCCGTAAATCACAGTCTCCACTTCGGGCTCAAAGGTACCAAACAGCTTGTCCCAAATAATCAGCACGCCAGCATAGTTTTTATCTATATATTGGGGATTACGACCGTGGTGCACCCTGTGGTGAGACGGGGTGTTGAAAACCCATTCCAGCGGTCCGAGTGATTTAATCGCTTGGGTATGCACAAAAAATTGCAATCCCAGATTGAGTAATACCACAAACACCACCCAGTTTGGATCGAAACCTATGACCACCAGCGGTAACCAAAATACCCACATGCCTGCAAAGGGATACATTAAACTCTGACGAAACGCAGTGCTAAAATTCATATTCTCAGAGCTATGGTGCACCACGTGAGCCGCCCACATCCAGCGGACTCTGTGGCTCGCCCTGTGGAACCAGTAATAACAAAAGTCCTGCGCGACCATCAAGGCAATAAAGCTCAATGGGCCCATTTCAATATCGAATAACTTCCAACCAAAAATCGCCAAATACAGCTTAGCGATCAGCAAACCAGTGAGTAAATCAGCACCTTGATGCATGGCCGCGAGGCTGAAATTACACAGCACTTCTTGGCCGCGATAACGTGCACTTAACGGTAGCCTTTGTCTTTTATCGCCAAAGTACCATTCCAGCAAAATACACACAAAAAACAAAGGTGCAAGCACCAGCAGTAACAATTCTGGGTGCTGGATCAGCGAGGCGATATCCATATAAGATCATCCTGTTCTATTTTTATTTTATGATTATTTTTATTGTTACTTTTATAAAAACTCTAACTGCATTCTATAAACCGCATTCAACGCCACAACGCAGGCAGGTGCGATCCGTTAGTCATCGTTAGCTACCAGCGGGCATAATGATCTTCGGCGAGCCCCAGAACATTATTTAACTGGTAACTGTGTCCTTGATTATCGGTAATCGTGCCGCTGAAATGACCGATGAATTGGCGGAAATTACTCTTAAGCAAGAGCAAATTACGCTTTTCACTGCGACAATTGCGCGCCGCAAACTGCAAATCCACTTGGCCATTTTGACTGTAGACTCGCCAAACCTCGGCGCCGAGTGTGGCATGGCGATCAAACTCAAATTGCACTGGCCCGAGTAAATGACGCTCGCCATTAATCCAAAAGACATTTTCAGTAGCCCCAGTTTCATTAACACCCGCCGCTAAATTAAGCCCCATAATGCCCTCATGGATCCGCGCGTTAATTGACGCCCAGCGCCAACTGGTATCACGGCGCATGTAACCCGCTGAAAAGTCATAGCCTGCTAAAGCTTGATTCAGCGGCTGCGGCTCATGACCCACAGTCAAACTACCTTTAACGGTCAAACCATTATGCTTTTGTGTGTAAGTCCAGCCGTTGTATCCAGTAGGACTACACATAGCCATAGGCAAACTTAAGGGGGCTGAGTGTAAAGTCACATCGGCTTGAATATTTTTAGTATCAATCACTAACCGCCAACCGCCCTCTACAATCTCAAAGCTTAACTGCGCCCCTTTACGGCCAATACTACTTCGGCCCTCGGCTGGCGATGGTGTCATTTGATAGCCAAACCTCAAAGGTTTTAGCCAATCAAGCTGGGTGAGTGTGTTGGTTTTTATGTCGTATAAATAACAAAAAGCACTGCCGACGTAGGCAATATCGGCAAGCGCGATGCCTAGGACATAACGCGGCGTGACCAAAGAGACAAACTGAAATTGTTTATAATCGAAATGCTTAGCCCACGCTGAAGCAGGTTTATCCATGGTATCAAAATAGGCAAAGTCCGCTAAACCTAAGGTTTTGACTATGCCATCGAAATGACCGAAATGGGGTAACCCCTTCTGATTGATCAGGTTATCTGGGGCGATTTGCGTTGCTATCGTTAACATGACTAAGCCTTACAAAAAAGACGCGGGAGCATCTATGCTCTCTCATTCTAAACATCGAATTTTTACTCTAACCTGTCCCCCATTGCATTAAAAGAGTGCAAGGACAAAATGTTGTCATTTTGTTGCCAGTCAGTATTCGGTTTAATGTTTTAAATTCCTTGTTTGTAAAACGATTAAAGCGCCTAAAGGCGCTTTAATCGTTGGATAAGGAAAGATTAGAATCGGTAACTAATACCAAAGTTGATCCCCTGTAATTCAAGCTCTTTCATCGGGATATATTGGTATTCCAAATTCAAACCGAATCCTGACTTAAATCGATATTGCCAGCCTGCAGCGCCATAAAAACCTACATCATCCGAGTCCATATCTTGTTTATCTATCTCATAGCTGACTTGAGTGTAAGCTGCGCCTAATTTGGCATACAAGCTGTTACCACGAGACAAAGCATATTCAGCGTAAGCGGCGGTTCTAACACCTTGGTAACGTAAATCTTTTATCTCACTGATGACGCTAACAAGCGCACTCGCCACCCCACCTGAACCCGCTAAATAACCCGCCTCAAACCCAAAATGCTCGTTGAGCATATAGCGGTAATATAAGTCGCTGGTTAAGGTGTCACCCGCATCATATTTACCGTTCTTAGTTTCAAATTCTTGGGTACCGTAACCTAAACTACCACCCAGTATATGGGCAGAATCGCCCGCGAGCGCATTGGAGCTCATCATGCCTGACGCCAGCATCAGGCCAACAAATAACGAAGTGAATGATATTTTTTCCATATTTAACCTGCCTTCCATGCCTTGTAACTATGCGAATAAATGATGTGAATGCACAGAAAACACGGATGTGAATAATGAGCACAAGATATTAGCAATAAAAGCTGTACCTCAACTGAATCACGGTGTTCTGTGGCATCAAAAGTGATTTCTGGTATGCTGTAGCCACTTTTACTTGTACGAGAGATCCCATGAAACGGCTATTACTGACCTTGACTTTCCCCCTGCTGTTCGCGGGCTGTGCCAGCCAAAATCCGACTCATATGGCTTTCAGCCCTCAAGTGCCCAATATCAGCCAACAAACGGCGCAACTTGTACCTATAGCTCTTGAAACGGTAGATACACGCACAGTCGATTATGTTGCTCGTTTTATTGAAGAAGGGACAAAAACACGTTTAGTTGGCCCGAGCGAACCGCCTAAACTGTTACTTGATGAAGTATTCCGCGCAGGTTTTGCTCAAGCGGGCTACCAAATCGACCCAAGCGCAACTAATTCAGTGCAAATTCAATTAGAAGAATTGCAAATGGATATCACTAAAAAGACCTTTGGCTATGAGGCAAAACACAGTGTGTTAATCGCAGTTCAAGCCAAAAACTCCACCCAAGAGCTGGTTAAACGCTATAAAGCCAAAGGCACTTTAAAAGGTCCTTTAACACCCGATTTTGCAACTTTAGAACTGGATATGAACAAATTGCTCGGCCAACTTACCGGCGAGATTCTAAACGATCCTGAGCTTAATCAGTTTCTACAAAAATAACAGCGTCAGTTTATTATAAGGAAATCAATATGCTCCGTTGGATATCAGCCCTCTTGCTCATATTTATGAGTCATCATAGCCTCGCACTCGACATTCAGGCCGATACCTTGTATCCCAGAGTCGAATTTGATACTAGCTTAGGCAAAATCGTGGTCGAGCTAGATAGAACTCGTGCACCAATCACTGTCGATAACTTTTTAACTCATGTCGTTAAAGGCGAATACGACAACACGATATTTCACCGTGTGATCAGTGACTTTGTGGTGCAAGGCGGTGGACTCACCCCTAAGTATGAAGAGTTGCCAGACGGCAAGCCGATAGTCAACGAATCAGGAAATGGCCTAACAAATAGCATGGGCACTATCGCCATGGCACGTGAAAACGAGCCGCACTCAGCCACTCGTCAGTTCTACTTTAACGTAGCCGACAACACTAAGCTCGATCCCTCTAAACGTCGTTGGGGTTATGCCGTATTTGGTGAAGTGATTGAAGGTAAAACTGTCCTCGAAGCTATGGCTGTCGTTGAGACAGGAACTAACACTAAGCTCAATTGGCCCGATGTTCCTGTTACCCCTATCATATTGAAAAAAGCCAAATTATTACCAAAACAGTAATCAAAATATAATTTCGAGCAAAAGCGCTAATTTTGCATCTATACTGTGATAGTAAACAGAAAGGAGGCAAACGATGACGGCAACTGAGTTCATCGATAATAAAGCGCCCCAACTCGCCTTCTATGGAAAAGCGTTTTTGAGTGAAGAACTCGACTTCCATGAAGTGCAACTTTACTTATGGGATACGTTAGAAGAATGGCAGCAACTGAATTCGACTGGCGAAGCGCAAACGGAAACTGAAAAAGTGTTTTGGCACTTGCTCCACAGCTTTAACAGGTGGCCTGACTGTGTGATCCGCGGTAATCAATATCTGCGTAAGCAAGTAAATGATTGCTGTGACTACCTGAGTTTAGGCGGCCGAGTGCCGCAGGGATGCATCGGGATAAGACCTTAAGTTCAGCATTCCTATCGATAAAAAATGGCCCTGTAATAGGGCCTTTTTATTTCGTAAACAAATTCCTCGTGTGTACATTATTACGCTCTCCTTACTATCAAGATCAATGCTGGCGATAAAGATAAGCGATAAACTTTTAGCTACAAGCAGTTAACTCTCGAGCCATATTCAACCATCTTATAGTGCTAAACGGGACTCCAAAGTAAAAGGAATACCATTAGCCCTTGAACCCTATGGCACCTTACCCGTAAGCTAAGCGGATTAAACACTTAGACTCATGCCTATGTCCGCAACAGGTTTTATTCAACGTACACTCGATGCCCTCAGTGTCTATTATCACAAGCGGGTTTTGATCCTGTTATTACTGGGTTTTTCTGCTGGTCTACCATTAATGCTGGTATTTTCAACGTTATCCTTTTGGTTGCGTGAAGCTGGTGTTGATCGCACTTCAATCGGTTATTTCAGCTGGATAGCCTTAGCCTATGCGTTTAAATGGGCTTGGTCACCCTTAGTCGATCGGCTTTCATTGCCGCTGCTAACTCGATTTCTAGGCCGCCGCCGTAGCTGGATGCTGTTCGCTCAGTTGTTATTGGTTGGTGCCATCTTAGGCATGTCTTTTAGTGACCCTCTCAAAGATCTCGAGCGCTTGGCACTGTTCGCATTAATGGTCGCCTTTGCCTCAGCCACTCAAGATATTGTTATTGATGCCTTTCGGATTGAATCAGCCCCAGAAAAGATGCAAGCCGCACTAGCAGCGGCCTATCAAGTGGGTTATCGCAGCGCCATGATTATCGCCACCGCAGGCGCACTCACCATAGCGGCTTGGGTTGAACCCGGTAACACGGCATACAACTTAGTGGCATGGCAAACTTCTTACCTGATTATGGCAGGATTGATGTCTGTTGGGATTTTGACCACACTTTTTAGCTGCGAACCCGAAGTCGATACCCGCGCCGCCGATGCCACTGAATTAGCGCTAAAACAACGCTTAAGTGCCCGTTATCCAAGAATTATCGCAGCGGGCATATCTTGGGTATATACGGCCAGTATTTTACCCTTTATCGACTTTTTCAAACGCTATGGCCGCAGCGCTATCCTCATCTTATTACTGATTTCTTGCTACCGGATCTCGGATATTGTGATGGGGATTATGGCGAACGTCTTTTATGTGGACATGGGATTCACTAAGGAAGAAATTGCCTATTTGAGTAAAATCTATGGCCTGATCATGACCTTAGTCGGCGCAGCCTTTGGCGGTGTTTTGTTAGCCCGCTTCGGAACTATGAAAATCCTTTTCCTCGGTGCCTTACTGGTTGCCGTAACCAATCTGCTATTTGCGTGGCAGGCAGTGATTGGCTACAACGTGCCCTTTTTAACCTTTGCTATTTCCGTGGATAACTTCAGCGCTGGGATAGCCACGGCGGCATTTATTGCCTATCTCTCGAGTCTCACTAGCAACGGCTACAGTGCAACGCAATATGCCTTACTGTCTTCGATTATGTTGCTTTTCCCTAAATTTATCGCGGGCTTCTCGGGCGCTTATGTCGACGCATTTGGCTATGTGAACTTCTTTGTCGCCGCCAGTGTTATTGGCTTTCCAGTGTTGTTTTTGGTTATCTTAGTCAACAAGTATGCGCCGCATCCAAGCACATCATTAATGGATGATGCGCAGACCAAAACAAATCCATCAGACACTTAATATCCGGCCTACTTAATAACGTTATTCAACAAAAAGCCCCCAATGCTAAGCATTGGGGGCTTTTTTATTGATGACTTTAATGCACTCAAGCGGGCATTAAAGCAAATTAGTCGCGGAAGTTATTGAATTGGAAAGGCTGACCTAATTCAGACTGGCGCATTAACGCCATAACCGCTTGTAAATCGTCACGGGCCTTACCCGTTACACGTACCGTGTCGCCTTGGATCGACGATTGTACTTTCAGCTTGCTGTCTTTAATCATCTTAACGACTTTTTTGGCGATATCAGTTTCAATCCCCTGCTTAAATTTTACTTTAAGTGAGAAAGTCTTACCGCTGTGCACAGACTTATCATCCACGTCCATAGCCGATGGCTCAACATTACGCTTGCTCAATTGGGTGCGTAAAATGTCCACTAACTGCTTACACTGGAAATCATCTTCAGCAGACAGTGTGACCACGTGATCTTTATATTCAATTTCAGCATTTTTGCCACGAAAATCAAAACGACTGCTGAGTTCACGACGAGAATTTTCTACCGCGTTACGTAATTCGACTTCGTCGACTTCAGAGACAATATCAAATGAAGGCATGGTTGCCGCCCCTTAGGTGATTGTAAATGCCCATAGTTTACCGACTCCCCGCACCAAGTTGAAGATTAACTTCACCCTAAGCAAGATAAAACTCGGGATATGGGTGACTTTAGCCACACATTTTCCTATCATTGCCCCACTCTAAGCTAATACAAACATATTTGTGATAACTAAAAACACCCTATTTAAGCTGGCTTTAGCCGTAGCCTTTGTCGTGATCAGTTATCTGGTATTTTCCAGACCAACCTATTCGCAAAGTATTCCGAATATCGACAAGGTAGGCCATCTTGGGAGCTTTTTTTTCCTCTCCTATCTCACCTATCTTGCTTTCAAACCTAAGTGGTATTGGTTATCTCTCACACTGGCAAGCTACGCCATTTTAATTGAGTTAGTGCAATCACGTTTGCCCTACCGTAGCGCTTCTGTGGGTGACGTTATTGCCGACTTTTCGGGTATTGCACTGTTTTACTTTTGCAATTGGGCCTATGGCAAATACTTCCGCGCAGCGCAATTGCGAGAAGATTAACTCAGGCGCTTCAAACTGGTACTGATGACCTATACCTTAAGGCTACACATATGGCTCATGCTGTGAACATAAATCGCGTGGTGGATATTGCGATTTTAGGTGCTGGTGCCGTTGGGCAGCTTATTTGCCACCAACTGACTACAGCGGGCATGGGTGTTGCTCTTATCGGCCGCGATTTAATTGTATCTATACAGCAGACACTTAGCGTCACTCCATTAGCGCCGGCCAATGATAATCAACAGAAAACACACGCACTCCAGTATTCTGTGCCTATCTTAGCGGCCAATGCGCTCGATAATATCCGCCTCGTGATTGTCTGCGTCAAAGCCTATCAAGTGCTCGATGCACTTTTACCCTTACTTAACCAACTGCCCAGACAATGCCATATTTTGTTATTACACAATGGCATGGGACCTCATTTAGCCCTAGCGCCGCTAATTGATGCGCAAGCTGATGGCAGAGGGCTAAGCCTAGGGACAACTTCCCAAGGGGTGTTACGTCAAGCCAGTTGGCAAATTAGGCAAACTGGACAAGGGCTAACTCAATTTGGGCATTTTGCAGGTACAGAGCTCACTGAGCATTATCGCAATGCTTTACTGACGGCTATCCCCAACAGTGAATGGGTGGATGCCATCGTGCCTTGTCTATGGCAGAAACTCGCCGTTAATGCAGCGATTAATCCGCTTACAGCACTATATCAATGTCCTAATGGCACACTCGCCGAGCCAGATTTTAGTGACATGATTAAAGGCATTCTCGACGAGTTAGTCACGGTTGCCACACTCGAGGGCGTGCATCTCGATAAACAATTGTTACACGACAGGGTCTATCAGGTGATCCGCCTCACTGCGGGGAATTTCTCATCGATGCACCAAGATATTGCACACCAAAGACGAACTGAAATAGACCAAATTAATGGTTATATCTGTGAGCGTGCACAAGCGCACGGTTTAAGTGCACCAGTTAATGCTGACCTCTGGGCGCGCGTCAAACAGCTAGAAGCTTAAGCAAGAAAACTCACATCACAAAACTAAATATAACATTATGTTTAATTGATATAATTTTTAATTTTTTGCTAAATCCTCACTTTTTATTTACCGCATTAAAACGCGAATTACCCTAGCGCCATACTCACTCGACTTTTGCTGCACTCATGCTAGTCAAGCAAATTTACCTTGCACCAACAATACGCACCAAATCAGGGCAGGTTAACTTTGCTTTGCACTGTTTTGCACCAAAATTTTAAGCTATTTCGGTGCATTTCAATGTTAACGCAATGATAATAAATGCTTTATCTATATGGCCTAATTCCTGCTTTATTCCAATAAATTGAGTCTGCAGCTTGTTGGAGAGAAAATTGAAACTGGTCACCGCAATCATTAAACCATTCAAATTAGACGATGTACGTGAAGCTTTAACCCAGCTCAGCGTCCATGGCATGACAGTCACTGAAGTACGCGGTTTTGGCCGCCAAAAGGGCCATACGGAATTGTATCGTGGTGCTGAATATGCAGTGGACTTTTTACCTAAGATTAAACTCGAAGTTGCCATTCATTCCGATCAAGAAGATGCCGTTATTGATGCCATTATTGCTGCAGCCCATACGGGCAAAGTGGGTGATGGCAAAATCTTTGTGACTTCGTTAGAACAAGTGGTGCGCATTCGCACTTCGGAAGAAGGAGTTGATGCCCTATGATGCTAGTGAGCTTCAGACTCAGTATTAAATACCTATTGATATTATTCAGTATATTGGCGACGAATGCCGTCGCCGATGATGGTCAATTTAGCGCTGCAAATACGGCGTGGATCTTAAGCTCATCCGCATTAGTGTTGTTGATGACACTGCCAGGATTAGCCTTGTTTTACGGCGGTTTAGTTCGCAGTAAAAACGTGCTTTCAATATTGATGCAATGCTTCTCTATTGCCGCCCTAGTGTCAGTTTTATGGTTCGGGCTAGGTTATTCACTCGCATTCGACACAGGTAACAGTTTCATCGGTGGCTTAGACAAAGCACTACTGTCAGGTATTGGTCGCGATAGTCTTAGCGGGGATATTCCCGAGCCGCTGTTTATGCTATTTCAAATGACCTTTGCCATCATAACGCCAGCTTTAATCATCGGTGGTTTTGCCGAGCGAATGAAGTTTTCAGCTGTGCTTATCTTTTCAGGTGCTTGGTTATTACTGGTTTATGCGCCGATCACCCACTGGGTTTGGGGCGGTGGCTGGTTAGCACAGCTAGGACTGTATGATTTCGCAGGCGGAACCGTGGTGCATATCACCGCAGGGGTTGCTGCGCTCGTAGCCGCTAAAGTGCTAGGTCCACGCAAAGGATTTTTAAACTCAGCCATTATGCCGCACAACCTGACAATGACTGTCACAGGTGCGGGCATGCTGTGGGTGGGTTGGTTCGGTTTTAACGGTGGCAGTGCGCTCGGCGCTAATGGCACCGCAGCCATGGCGATTCTAGCCACTCATCTCGCCGCTTCTATGGGCGCGATGACATGGGCGGCAATTGAGTGGATTAAGTTTGGTAAACCCAGCGCCCTTGGCATAGTCACAGGTATGGTAGCGGGCTTAGGCACTATCACTCCCGCCTCAGGTTATGTTGGCCCAGCAGGCGCCTTAGTCATAGGTTTACTCGGTGGAATCGTGTGTTTTTACTCAACGGTTTATATCAAACAGAAACTTAAAATCGATGACTCCTTAGACGTTTTCCCCGTACACGGTGTCGGCGGTATTCTCGGAACTCTTTTGGCAGGAGTCTTTAGCTCGACCCAATTAGGCGTTTTCAGCGGCTACGGTTTTGCGACGATGAACAACACTATGATAGACCAACTTGGGGTACAGATTATCGGGGTTGCGGCGATATTTACTTATACTGCGGTGGTCACTTGGTTGCTGTTTGTGATCATCCGTAAGCTACTTGGCGGCCTTCGCGTCAGCACAGAACAAGAAGTTAACGGCTTAGATTTATCGGAACACGAAGAAACGGGTTATAGTCTTTAATCAGAACCTCGAGCCAGAACCTTTAGTTAAGACAGTTCAATAGCCATAAGGGCACCAAGGCGCCCTGATGGCTGACTTACATCATGATGCTACTTTTTGAAATGTTCGACTAACCATAACTTTAAATCCGCCAGCTTCATCGGCTTAGCAAAGAGATAACCTTGTAAAAAATGGACTTGGCGACTGGTCAAATAGTCCGCCTGCTCCTGCGTTTCAACCCCTTCAGCCACCACCACATAATTCATCTTGTGGGAGAGCTCGATAATGGTATCGAGCACGTGGGAAGTCACAGAGTCCTGCCCTATGGTATCGATGAAGCATTTGTCGATTTTCAAGTAATCCAATGGCATGGTTTGTAACAAAGATAAGGTTGTTTGCCCAGTACCAAAGTCATCGATAGCCACTAAAATCCCCAACTGGCGTAAGCTTTCAATGCGCTGGCAAATATCCGGCGTTAATAATTGCCGTTCGGTGATTTCGATTAAAGGCTTAACGCCAATACGATCCAAAGAATCCCGCAGATGAATAAATTTCGACTCGATATCATCTTGGGTGAAATGCTCTGGCGCCACGTTGAACGCGACTCTAAAGCCCGATTCAACCCTCATATTAGCAAAATCTTTTAATGCCTTTTCGAAGATATAATTGGTCAATGGAACAATCAACTTGCTCTCTTCGGCGATAGGAATAAACAAATCAGGCCGTACTAAGCCCATTTGTGGGTGCTGCCAACGCACTAATGCCTCGACTCCTTTGGCCTTACCGTCCTCAGCACAGATCACAGGTTGATAAACCAAAAAGAACTCTTCGTTCTCTATCCCGCTACGAATATCATCAGCAAGGGAGTGACGAGATAACCGTGAATAGAGCACAAACAAGATAGAACCCGTAATCAAAATAATACTAAAGGGTAATGAGATAGCAAAAAATATCCAAAAAAAATGCCTAAAAAAAGCAGGTGACATTTCTAGTAACACCGAAAAACGATGATCCTCAGAATCTAAAGTCATTACCTCATTTTTGATAAACTCGAGTGATTCAGGAATCGTTTTACCATTGATGGATAAAGCGACATTGATAACTGCGCTAGGAAACACATCGGGCTGTACAAAGGAATCTAATAAATATTGTCCTTCAATAATGACAGCAGCACCGTGTTTAGATTTAGGGTCCCATTTAGATGACACTATCGCGGGCACCTCAGGCATAAAAGGCGTGCCCGTAATAATAAACTGGTTAGATATTTCAAGATTTTCGGTAGCACTAACAATGCTCAGGGGAGTATCAATATCACCGGTTTTAGAAGAGCAATAAACATGTTGTGAATCATATATTAAAGCCGAGCGAAAGTAGGGTTGGAACAACATATAGTTGTATAACTCTTGACACTCAGAATCCTTCAATGCCAATGCATAATGGCTGATTTCATTAGCATGGGACACCAAAGTATCAATATGACTCACATAAATAGCCCCCACACCTTTGACTTTATCTTCAACAAAATACTGTGCAGAAAGATAACTTGCGACAGCAGCAATTCCAATTGGAAACAATATGACTGCCAGCCATTGCCATAATGACAGATTTAATTTTGCTAACTTTTTTCGCATATATCCTTAACTCGCACAGCGCTCGGTTAAAAATGGTATCAAAATCTATGGAGCAAGACGTGTGTATATTTGTATCTCAGCGAATGTTTGCTTGATATAAACACACTGAATCGAGTTCTATTTTAGTCTAAAAAACCATCACACCTTCTATTAATTTAGTCTATTCCCACATCACCAAAATAGCGGCGATAGCGATCAAGACTAACCCTAGCATATCTTTTATCTTTACTTTTTCCTTCAGCCAAAAGGTGGCAATCAAGATCATAAAGAAAACTTCAACTTGACCTAAAGTTTTAACATAGGGCACAGCCTGCAACGACATAGCACTAAACCAACCGATAGAACCTAAACAACTGGCGATGCTTGTCAGTAAAGTCAACTTAGGTCGTTGCCATAATGCTATCAGCGTAAATTCATCCTTAAGCAACAAATAACTGACTAACAGCAAAGTTTGTAGGCCTATCACAAATAGCAACACCCAAGCTGCGCTATGGGGGAAACCAATATTCAAACATAAACTCGCTTCTCGTACCCAAAGCGATGTCAGCGCAAACGAAGTACCACAGGCTAAACCAATCAATACCGTATTGAGCGACAGACTTCGCAGGCCTTGTTTGGCACTAATGAGAAAAATTGCCACACCACCCAACAACACTCCCGACCAACCTAAAAGGGATAAATGCGTCCCAAAAAACACTGTGCCTAACACTGCCGCGACCACAGCTTCACTCTTGGCTAGCCCGGCACCAACGGCAAAGTTCTGTTGCTTGAACAATTTCACCATCAAGCCCGTCGCGAGGATTTGCATCGCCGATGCTCCGAGAATAAAACCGATAAAACGGTCGCTAAAATCGGGGATTCCGACATCCTGCCAAAGATATAAGCTCGCCAGATACACGGCGGCAATCGGCCCAGCCCAAATAAAACGCGCTAAGGTCACGCCCGCAACACTCACTTCTTTACTCAGCTGGCTTTGAAACGCATTACGCCAAGCCTGCATAAATGCCGCCAGCAAAGTGAGTAAGATCCACATAAAGGTATTCCGTAAAGAATCTGGTCGGCTATAAAAACAAGATTGTTAGGCAAAGCCCATCATAAAACATTAATGTTTCAGATAGCTACGGGGCTATACCAATCACATTCCTCAACTGAAAAACAAAAGCCCCGAACGAGTCGAGGCTTTGGGATTAAGTCACTAATTCATTAAGTCTTAGCTTGAGATTACTTACTGGTATCGATTGGCTCGAAGGATTTCACCAAATCGTCGATCGCTTTCATTTGCTTCAGATAATTTTCTAACTGATGTAAAGGCAGCGCACATGGGCCATCACACTTAGCGTTATCAGGATCGGGGTGCGCCTCAATAAATAGACCCGCTAAACCCAGCGCCATACCACTGCGCGCTAACTCGGTTGCCTGTGCGCGACGTCCACCCGCTGAATCTGCACGACCACCAGGGCGTTGCAGCGCATGGGTCGCATCGAAAATCACCGGATAGCCAGATTGCTTCATCTCGTCCATACCCAACATATCAACGACTAAGTTGTTATATCCAAAGCTTGAACCACGTTCACACAGGATGATCTCGTCATTACCCGCTTCGTTAAACTTAGTGATGATATGGCGCATTTCATGTGGTGCTAAAAACTGTGGCTTTTTCACATTGATGATAGCGCCAGTTTTTGCCATCGCGACAACCAAATCTGTCTGGCGGGCTAGAAATGCAGGTAACTGAATAATATCAACTACTTCTGCCACTGGCGCACACTGATGCACTTCATGCACGTCGGTGATCAAAGGTAAATTAAAGGTCTTTTTAATCTCTTCAAAAATCTTTAAGCCTTCCTCCATACCTGGACCGCGGTAAGAGTTAATCGAAGAACGATTCGCCTTATCAAAAGACGCCTTAAATATATAAGGGATCCCCAGCTTTTGAGTCACTTCGGCGTAGGTTTCAGCAATCGACATAGCGAGATCGCGAGACTCAAGCACGTTCATGCCACCAAACAACACGAAAGGTTTATCGTTGGCAATCTCGATTGAACCTAGGTTTATGATTTTATTACTCATCGCAACTTCTCTCTAAAATGCTGGAACCTTTCCCAGCGGTGAATAGGAGCTAAGGCGGTTATACCGCAACTAACTGTAAAATTTGACCACAAATCCATGCCATATAGGTTCCTAACGCATAACCTAATACGGCTAACAGTACGCCCACGGGTGCTAAAGCGGGGTGAAATGCCGCCGCAACTACAGGGGCTGACGCAGCGCCACCCACATTCGCTTGGCTGCCTACGGCCATATAAAATAACGGGGCTTTAATCAGCTTAGCCACCAGTAACATAAAGCTTGCGTGAACGATCATCCACACAATACCAATTAAAAAGTACAATGGCGTATCGAGCACCTTACTCACATCCATATGTAGACCAATGGTCGCAACTAAGATGTAAAGGAAGGCTGAAGCCACTTTTGATGCCCCCGCCGCCTCTAAATGACGCACTGGGCTGAATGACATCGCCAAACCAATCGTTGTGACTATCACCACTAGCCAGAAGAATTTAGAGGTTAAACTGTAATCTGCGGTCCAAGGATAGTTCACTTCAAAAAATGGCCCCAGAAAATCAGCGGCGATATGAGCAATACCTGTGATACCAAAGCCTACAGCGACAATCAGCATAAGATCGCGCAGATTAGGAATACGCGCATTTTCAGCATGATACTTTTCAACTTTATCTTTTAACGCTTCAATTGCAGAAGTATCCGCACCGGTTTTAGCATCGATCTCTTTCGCTTTTGAGGCTAGGAACAGCAGCACTGCCATCCAAATATTGGCGACTATCACATCGACTGTCACCATCACAGAGAAAATATTACCGCCCACATCATAAATTTCTTTCATTGCAGCTTGGTTTGCACCGCCACCAATCCAGCTCCCCGCTAAGGTCGTCATACCACGCCATACCGCATCGGGGCCATCGACCCCAATTAAAGAAGGTTCAATAACCGACACCAGCAACAAGGCGATAGGGCCGCCGATAACGATACCGACAGTGCCAGTTAAAAACATGATCAAAGCTTTCGGCCCTAAACTTAAAATAGCTTTTAAATCAACGCTTAAAATCAATAAGACTAAACAAGCTGGCAGCAAATAACGGGATGCCACAAAATACAGTTGTGAGGTATTACCATCGATTACCCCAAAGGTATTCAATAACGATGGCAAGAAATAGCACAATAAAAGGGCGGGAATAAAACGATAAAACTTCTGCCAAAAAGGATGACTACTGCTACTGGTATAAAATACAAAACCTAGAATTGTCGCGAGTATTCCTAACGCCGTGGCATCGTTCGTCACTAAAGCCGTGCTTGTCATGCTAATTTCTCCCTGTTGATACAGTTATTATTTTTATTAGAGACTTAACTTTTAAGTCCCTGGGTCAAACTTCCATCTGCCCAGTGTTATTATTTTTGCGGATTGAATTCGTTAATAAAAGTTGAATAAATAAGAAGAGCCCCGAAAGGCTCTGCTTTAGTGATAAACCTCGGCGTGTTCGTTTAATTCTTTGAGCTGCATCTTCACTATCTCGATCACGGGATCGTGAGGACTATTATCAACAAAATGCTGCAGATCGGCGGCGGCCACATTAATACAACCCAACTGCTGTGCAATAAATGCCCGCTCACGATTCAAATGTACATCGTCAACATGCCATTGCAACAGCAGACTGCAACACTCCATCGCTGCCTCAAATTGATGCGACACTATGCAACCCGCCTTAAGCTCATGCAGCATACGCGTCAGCAGTTTTTTCACCGTTGCAGGCTTTAAGTAACTTGCCTTAAGCTCAGCAGCATTACCTAACTCGCCGCGCACTAACACGTGCAACTGGTGACGGGTGAGTTCCTTGCCCGTTAAAGGATCCAAATAACTCACTTCACCGCCAATCTTACAACGCAACACCGTATTGCCAGGTAGCAATATGGGTTCGAATTCAAGATCTAACTGCTTCGCAAGCAACATCAATACCGTCGCCAGCGTAGTACTATTACCTTGGCGACTAATTAAGCAAGTACCTAAATCTGCCGCCTCTGTACTGAAGTAGTTCTCACGAACACAAAAACCTAAATCCTCGTAAAACCAATGCAACAGCGCATTAAAACGCTGTTGTTGATCAACCAAGTAATGAGTTAATACGGCTCCCGCCATTTCAAACCAAGCCCATTTAGCGGCTTCAAGTTTAGAAAATCCAAGGTGCGCACCTACATCCAATGCCGACTCGGGCAATGAAATGCCATCTTGCAGAGTGTAGTTACCCATTAACCCAATAATACCGCTTGTTTAAAATGAGCCAATTTAGCAGCATAAACCAACCAACCTATCGCGCCTAAGTAAGCAAACACTTTGAACAATTTGTTTCTGTTCGCTTTTATGGCAATGGCGCCTAGGACAATGTAAGCAACTACAGCACCGATTTTTTCGGTCATCCAAGGATCCACAAAAGGAAATTGCTGGATCATAAAACACAAAGTTAAGCCCGACAGCAGTAGGAAAGTGTCGATAACATGGGGCGCTATCTTGAGCAGCTTCTTCTCCATCAGAGCCGATTGGCGCAGATGCAGGACAAAGCGCACGGTAAGCAGTAACACGCTCAACGCGATAAAGGTAAAATGCAGATGTTTAACCGCAGGATATAGACTGTAAAAAGTTTCCATTACGATACTTATGGCCAGTGACAAAGGCGCTAGTTTACCCTAATCCTTGGCGGCATACCAATGCCTATCAGCCTAGATATTCAGAGCTAACATCATAAAAAATCAAACGAGAAGTGACGATGAATTTAAGCTTAATTAACGATGAATCAACCGAGTTCGCCGACGCTATAAAACAAAAAATTGTCGAGTTCAACCAAGTCCAATGGCAGGGGCTTAGCCGTAAAAATCTCGGCCTCAAATTACAAGATACCGAAGGTAAACTGTTAGCGGGAATAAGCGGCAAAACCTTCGGCAATTGGTTGTTAATCGATTATCTGTGGGTCGATGATTCTTTAAGACACCAAAGTATAGGCACGCACTTATTATTAGCCGCAGAAAGCCAAGCAAAAGAACGCGGCTGCCAATTTGCCCTACTCGATACCTTAGATTTTCAAGCTAAGCCCTTTTATGAGCGCCACGACTATCGCGTGCAGTGGATACAACAAGCCTACCCAGAAACCGGCAGTAAATTCTTTATGGTAAAAGTGTTGTGATGTTTAAGGTTTGGGATCTTCACCTTACACCAACTTAAGGTCGCCCTCTAGAAGACAAAAACGCCATTGGCAATAACCAATGGCGTTCGATAAATCGGCATAACTAGGTAAATATCTTCACTTAAAGCAGAGTTATTACTCCGCCCATTTACCCATAGTGCATCTGTCATTACTGCCAAAGTCTCGCACTGTGGCGACATTCTCGTAGCCCAGTTCGATAAGCTTAGCTCTGAGTTTCACAGCCTGCTCAAAACCATGTTCGAGCAGGATATAGCCGTTAGGCTTTAAGTAATCTCGAGCTGTGTTGGCAATATAGTAAAGATCGGCAAAGCCTTCCTCGGCGGCGGTTAACGCGCTTTGGGGCTCGAAACGCACATCACCTTGGTGCAAGTGTTCGTCAGCTTCATCAATATAGGGCGGATTTGAAACGATTAAATCAAAGTCCCGCGACTTTACGGCACTGAACCAGTCACTCTGGAGAATTTCGACCTGTGGCAGCTTTAAGTTCTCGCGGTTCGCGATAGCCAAAGCCACGGCATCATCGACTTTATCGACCGCGGTGATTTGCCATGACTCACGCTCAGAGGCCAACGCCAGCGCAATTGCCCCAGTGCCAGTGCCTAAATCGAGCACTTTGGCGTAGGTGGAAAGCGGCATGTTCAAGGCGGTTTCAACCAGAATTTCAGTATCAGGACGTGGTATCAAAGTGGTGTCGTTGACGATAAAAGGCAACGACCAAAATTCGCGCTCACCGACAATATGTGCCACAGGTACGCCTTTTTGGCGTTTCTGTACCATTTGCTGGAAGCGTTTCCACTGTTCAATCGTTAGGGATTTTTCAGGCCAAGTATACAAATAGCTGCGGCTTTTATTGAGGCAATATAACAACAAAACCTCTGCATCCAGATGAGCGGATTCAGAGGTTGATGCTAACTGCACATAAGCCCATTGCAGGGCTTCGGCTATGCTAGATTGATCTGACAAAATTACCCCTGCTCGTCAGCCAGTGCGGCTAACTGATCGGCTTGATGCTCTTGCATCAAAGGCAATAAAATCGCATCGAGATCGCCTTCCATCACTTCGTTCAATCGATATAAGGTCAAGTTGATACGGTGTTCGCTCACGCGGCCTTGCGGGAAGTTATAAGTACGTACACGTTCGGAGCGATCGCCACTGGCAACCAGACTACGACGGGTCGATTCTTCAGCGCTACGGCGTTTTTCGTCTTCAACAGCTTGAATACGTGCGGCCAGTACACTCATGGCTTGGGCACGGTTCTTGTGTTGCGAACGTTGATCTTGGCATTCCACCACGATCCCGGTAGGAATATGGGTGATTCGAATAGCTGAGTCAGTTTTGTTAACGTGCTGACCACCCGCGCCCGATGAACGGTAGGTATCAACTTTCAGATCGGCTGGATTGATTGAAATCGCTTCAGCTTCAGGTACTTCGTGGAGTACCACAACAGTAACCGCTGAAGTATGCACACGTCCTTGGGATTCGGTTTCTGGCACACGCTGTACACGGTGGCCGCCGGATTCAAACTTAAGTTTGCCGTATACGCCGTCACCGCTGACCTTCATGATCACTTCTTTAAAGCCACCATGTTCACCTTCGTTACAGCTCATGATTTCGATCTGCCAGCGATTCGCTTCAGCATAACGGCTGTACATGCGGAATAAATCACCGGCAAAAATAGCCGCTTCGTCACCGCCTGCACCAGCGCGGATCTCAACGAAGGCATTTTTATCGTCGTCAGGATCTTTTGGCAATAATAGAATTTGCAATTCGTCTTCGAGCTGCTCGAGTTTGGCCTTAGCGGCTTTCATCTCTTCCTGCGCCATTTCACGCATTTCAGCATCGTCTTCTTCCAGCATTTCTTTGGCAGAATCGAGATCGGCCTGCGCTTGCTGATAGGCTTTAAAGCCAGCAACAACGTCTTCTAACTGGGCGTATTCTTTCGATAACGCACGAAACCTGTCTTGATCAGAAATGACGCTAGCATCACCCAGCAAAGCCATGACTTCTTCATTGCGCTCGAGCAAGCCTTCCAGCTTGCGGATAACGGATTCCTTCATTTAACTCGCTAACCTTAGTTTTTATCTAATCCAAGCGCTGATCTTAACTGACCGAGAGTATTCAAATCGCCCTGACGACTCGCTGCCGTGAGGGCCTGTGTCGGTGCGTGGATAAGTTTGTTGGTCAGGCGATTGGCTAGTTCAATCAATACCTGCTCAGTGTCTGAGCCCTGAGCTAATTTATTCAAGGCGCGTTCCACTAACTCATCTTTTACCGCCATGCTCTGGCTGCGATACTCGCGAATACTGTCGACCGACTCTAAAGAACGGATCCAATCCATAAATAGGAAAGATTGTTCTTCAGTAATTACTTCAGCTTGCTCGGCGGCTTCTTTTCGAGAAGCCATATTCTGTTCAATAATGCTATGCAGGTCGTCCACTGTATACAGAAACGCGTCATCCAAATCGGCGACTTCCGGCTCAATATCCCGGGGAACTGCTATATCAACCAATAACATAGGTTGATGGCGACGCTGCTTTAGCGCTTTTTCGACCATGCCTTTACCTAGGATAGGCAGAGGGCTGGCGGTAGAGGATATCACGATATCGGCTTTTGGGAGATAATCTGGTATCTGCGCCAGTGTAATTGCTGTTGCGCCAAACTCCTCGCACATGCCTTGGGCACGTTCTAACGTCCGATTTGCTACGACCATTGAAGCCACGCCGTTGTCTTTAAGATGCTTCGCAACCAGTTCTATGGTTTCACCTGCGCCAATCAACAGTACTTTAGTGGTCGATATCGATGAGAAAATATGTTTCGCCATGCTTACCGCGGCAAATGCCACTGAAACTGCGGCGGCGCCAATTTCAGTGTCAGTGCGGACTTTCTTAGCGACTGAAAAAGTATTCTGAAAGAGTCTATCTATGGTTAGCGCAACCGTACCAGCCTCTTTGGCCTTAACGAACGCTTGCTTTACTTGACCGAGAATCTGCGGCTCACCAAGGATCAAAGAATCGAGCCCAGAGGCTACGCGCATCAAATGCCTTACGGCATCTTGACCGTGATAGTTATAGAGACAAGGTGCTACATCCTCATGATCTAGGCCGTGATATTCTTCAAGCCACGCAATAATGTCGGCCTCATCGCCGTTGTTGCAATACAACTCAGTGCGATTACAGGTCGAGACAATAACGGCTTCACCCGAGCGTGTACGACTGGCCAGACTCTTCATAGCGTCATGAATTTTGTCCGGAGAGAAGGCTACTTTCTCACGCAGGTCTACCGTGGCTGTTTTATGGTTAATACCGATTGCTACAAGGCTCATCTGACTCTTTCTAGATTCTTGGCGACTCTCTTAATAAGGGCATTCTACTGAATTGGCCCAACTAAAAACAGAATACGCTTAACAAAACCGAATAAAGGTCTAACTTCTTACCTAAATTTTCTATCAATAATAGGTAAGGCAAAATTTGTCCCAAGGGAGCAAATCTAAGTGACCGCCGATGGAAATTTTACGTTTGGCATTGGTATTCTTTCCAAGCCCTCGTATCATAAGGACTTTGGTATATCAGTCATAGATGAATAATTTGAAGCGCCTCACAAAAACCATTTTCTCTTGTTTTACCTTAAGCGCCCTACTCTTACTGGCGGGGTGTGAAACCTTGCCGCCGATGACTGACTTAAGCCCAATCACAGTCAATGATGCGCGCCAAGCCAAAGCTTGGGAATTACAGGGAAAACTAGCGATAAAAACTCCCGACGATAAACTCAGTGCCAATATCTACTGGCGCCACAGTGAAGATCGCGATGAACTCACTCTCACGACAATGCTAGGCACAACTGTGTTGACGCTTAACTCAACCCCAAACTCTGCCCATTTACATATCGATGGCAAAGATTTTCGCGACGATAATGCCCAGCGTTTACTCGAGCGCGTCAGCGGTTGGTCCATCCCCTTGGCCGATTTACCTTTATGGATCACCGGCCAAGTTGGCCCGAATGACCAAGTACTGGAAAGCGATAGCCAAGGCAAACCCAAACAGCTCACGAACACTCAAACCCCACCGCCTTGGCAGGTCACATTTTTAAGTTGGCAATCCCAGAGCGGCGCCAACGTGCCCCATCAATTAAAGCTTGAGCGTGGTGACTTACAACTCAAACTACAATTGAATCAATGGCAAGCCCTCGGCAAGCCTGCAATCATACTCGAAGAGAAACCTTAGCATGCCCGCAGCAATTTCACGCCATTGGCCAGCACCAGCCAAGCTTAACTTATTCTTACACGTGAATGGTCGCCGCGCAGATGGTTATCATGAACTGCAAACCTTGTTTCAGTTTATTGATTACTGTGACATGCTCGATTTTAAGGTCACTGAAACCGCAGAACTGATTTTGCACTCCAATATCTCTAATGTTGTCGCCGATAGCGATAACTTAATTCTGCGAGCCGCAAAATCATTACAACAAACCACAGGCTTTACTGGCGGCGCCGAAATCTGGTTGGATAAACGTCTACCCATGGGCGGAGGTTTAGGTGGCGGCTCGTCAGATGCTGCCACCACCTTAGTGGCACTGAACACGTTATGGAACACACAATTATCGACCGAAGAACTGGCTAAAATCGGCCTTAAACTTGGAGCCGATATTCCTGTTTTTATTCATGGTTTCGCTGCTTTTGCCGAAGGTGTAGGTGAACGCTTACAAGCGGTAAATCCGAGTGAGCCTTGGTACTTAATCATCGCACCCGATGCCCATGTTTCCACCGCTGAAGTATTCCAAGATCCACTTTTACCACGTGATACCCCGAAACTGGCCATAGATACCTTAATGAACCAACCTTGGGCAAATGATTGTCAAAAACTAGTCGTTTCTAAATACCCTCAAGTTGCCAAGGCATTAGGCTGGCTGCTAGAATATGCGCCGTCGAGAATGACAGGAACAGGCGCATGCGTGTTCGGGGAATTCACACAAAAGCAACAAGCTCTCGCAGCCTTGGCGAAATTACCGTCTGAAATGCAAGGATTTGTTGCACAAGGGATGAATCTTTCGCCGCTCATCACGCGACTCAGTCACCCTTAAACTACTTTCTTCTAGAGTAACCACTTAACGATAACGCCTCGGGTTCCTCCCGTCCCTACATCGTCGTTACTCTAGCCACTAAAATATAAAGCAAACGCCTGAGGTTCATACAGTGCCCGACATCAAGCTCTTTGCTGGGAACGCCACCCCCAGTCTCGCTAAAAAGATAGCCGATCGTCTATTTTGCAAACTCGGAGACGCAGTGGTTGGTCGTTTCAGCGATGGTGAAATCAGTGTCCAAATTAACGAAAATGTACGTGGGGCCGATGTGTTCATCATCCAATCCACTTGTGCGCCGACAAACGACAACCTGATGGAACTCATCGTTATGGTTGACGCGCTACGCCGTGCATCTGCTGGCCGTATCACAGCTGTTATTCCTTACTTTGGTTATGCTCGTCAAGACCGTCGCGTTCGTAGCGCCCGTGTACCTATTACTGCAAAAGTGGTTGCCGATTTCCTGTCTAGCGTGGGTGTTGACCGCGTTCTGACCTGTGACCTGCACGCTGAGCAAATCCAAGGTTTCTTCGACGTTCCTGTTGATAACGTATTTGGTAGCCCAGTGCTACTAGAGGATATGTTAGCGAAGAACTTAGATAATCCAGTCGTTGTTTCTCCAGACATCGGTGGTGTTGTTCGCGCTCGCGCAGTAGCAAAACTGTTGGATGATTCTGATTTAGCGATCATTGATAAACGTCGCCCACAAGCGAACGTTGCGCAAGTTATGCACATCATTGGTGATGTTCAAGGTCGTGACTGCATTATCGTTGACGATATGATCGACACAGGCGGCACTCTGTGTAAAGCGGCTGAAGCCTTAAAAGAACATGGTGCGAACCGCGTATTTGCTTACGCAACTCACCCAGTGTTCTCTGGCAAAGCGGCTGAAAATATCGCTAACTCAGTGATTGATGAAGTGATTGTGACTGACACTGTTCCTTTAAGCCCAGAAATGTTGAAAGTGGCTAAAGTAACTCAGTTAACTATGTCTGCGGTACTGGCTGAGGCAATTCGTCGCGTAAGCAACGAAGAGTCTATTTCTGCCATGTTCCGTCACTAATAGTTCTGTTACTGAACGTTCTGACTAATCTGAGCGGTTCCAATGCACAGCTTGCTGTTTTAACGAATCACTAAGCTTGCAGAGCTAATTACTCAGACATAAAAACGCACTCCTCGGAGTGCGTTTTTGTTAGTGTATTTTTTAAGCCAGCTTCTGATCATCAGATGTAAACTGGCTTCTACGCATTAGATTTTAAAATTACTCACCGCACGGAATAAGAACTCAGCCTGCGCCTTAAGCTCATCCGATGCGGACGCATTTGCATCTGCCGCATGGGATGACTCCTCAGCGATATCGCGGATCACCACCACGTTCTTGTTCACTTCGGCCGCCACCATACTTTGCTCTTCAATAGCCGCCGCAATTTGAGTACTCATGTCCATAATATTACGCACGTCGTTATTGATAAGCTTCAATAAAGCGCCTGCACTTGCCGCTTGTTCAGCGCTTTCAACGCCTTGTTTTTGGCTAGATTCCATCAATTGCACAATCGATCGGGTACGCGTCTGCAGCGTTTGAATGATGTTAGCAATCTCTTGGGTTGACGATTGCGTCCGCATCGCTAAGTTACGCACTTCATCGGCAACCACAGCAAAACCACGGCCTTGCTCACCCGCACGCGCCGCTTCAATCGCGGCGTTCAAGGCTAAAAGGTTAGTCTGCTCAGCAATGCCGCGGATCACATCTAGCACGCTACCGATAGTCTCGCTGTCACGTTCCAATTCGTTAACGACCGCTGCTGAGCTATTCAACTGCTCAGCAAGTGACTGGATTTTATGTATCGTTTGCTCAACCTCTAATTGACCACTTTGGGCATTATCGTGGGTCTGACCCGCTTTTGATGCCGCTAATTCGGTTGTTTTAGCGATTTCCTCAATCGTTGCGCCCATCTCAGTGATTGCTGTTGCGACCATGTCGGTCTCATTAAGTTGTTGACCCACACCTTCGGAGGCGAGCATGGCATTTTCTGAAACACGTTTACAGGAAGTGTTAATCGTTGCGACCGACTCAATCACTTGCTCAATCAGCTGTTGGAAGCTACTCACCATGCTATTGAAATGCTGTGCAATTTTACCAAGTTCATCTTGGGTAGAAGCATCACACCTCAATGTCAGATCTTTACTCACCTCAATGCGAGAAATGATCTGAGTGATACGCTCAACAGGCGCGATAATACTGCGGATAATCAAGTAGGTAATGATTGATAGTAGTAACGCAATAAAGATAAACACAGTAATACCGACATTAACACTACTACTCTCAGCATCATCAATGGCCTTAAGAGCTAAGTTTTTCAAGTCACTCGTACTGCTCTCAGTTTGCTGGTTTGCAGCTAAAACTCGCGCCATAGTACCGTCATTTTCGGTCAAACCAAGCTGCTGTTCTTTATTAATTAAGCTTTTGAAATCCTTTTGATATTGAGTAATAAGCTCTTCAATTTTTCGTTGAGTATCAATATCGATACTCGAGGCACGAAGCTTGTCATTAAACTTACCAATATTAGTATCGAAGGTTTCGACATAACTTAGCTCACGACGCAGCATAAAATCCTTTTCGTTACGCCTAAGTTGCAGCATTGCGGCTTCGAGTGCGGGCTGATCAAATTCCTTGAGTAGCGTTTCAACGTTATGCACCGCAGCTCGTAACGTACCGTACAAACCTGTTTTAGGTGTTAAGCCAATCTCTTGTTGTAGCTGCACCACTTCAGAAAAAGCGGCTTGATACTGATTTAAATTACGGTCAAAACTTTCAAGTGAGGCAGTCGATACCCCATATTCTTTAAAGACTTTCTCTAACTCAGGGACAATACTGTCGATAGCCATGTGGCTTTGCTTATGCAGCTCGACATATTTCAAATCCTTGCGAGCGAAAAAGTCCTTTTCATTTTTACGCAAAATTAAGACGTCGCGCTCTAAATCAAGCACACTTTGAGCCGCGTTAGAAAGTTCCGATTTCACCGAATTTGAATAGAGTTGTAATCCAAACATGGCAATTAGTGCCGAAATAGACACTGCAGCACTGAGTAACAACTTTGAGCGGATTAGCATAGAAAGTCCCCGAATATATAATCTATCTTAAAAAGATAGCTGGAAATTAAGCCTTTAACAGCGCAAACATAGCAATACATTAAAAGTTCACATCAAATACTTTGATAGCTTGTCGATTTAAGCTCCCATACTGTGAGTACCGCATTATTTTTAACTTAGTTCTTCAAGGTGATACCCTACCGTTACAACAAAGTATTTCGTTTTAATTACGTTAAATATACCGTCTCAAAGCAGATGTAAGTGTCATAATATCAATTGATATAAAATGAATTACTTCATTAGCTTAGCAGTACTTTTTCGGGCGAATTCTACTACAAATTACAAAAATGTTACGCTGGATAATTAATCTAAATAAAATATATTTTTTAAGGTTCCAAACCTTTTGTAGCGCCCACTGCGTCAAAACTACAACACTCAATCATTATGGCAGGAAATTACAGTGACAGCAGGGATCCTCCCACTCAATGGCTCAATGTCTGACTTTGAACTGGTCACCTTAGCGAGCCAAGGAGACAGAACTGCCTTCAAGTTGCTGTATCAAAGCCATTACCAACGTATTTACGCCCTATCACTGCGCCTTTGCGGCCATAGCGCTATGGCTGAAGAAATAACCCAAGAGTGTTTTATTTTAGTGTGGCAGAAGTTGCCACAATTTCGAGGTGAGAGTCAGTTTTCCACTTGGTTACACAGTATTTGTGTCAATCAAGCATTGAGCAGCATTCGTAAACAAAAGTCCTTTTGGTCACGATTTATTCCGCTGGAACAAGAAACTGAACCCTTAAGCCCTGATAGCAGCTATAGCGGATTAGATAAGTTAATTTTCAAACTGCCAGAACGCGCTCGCATGGTTTTCGTACTCTGTGCAATCGAAGGTTATCAACATGATGAAATCGCTGACTTACTCGGCATTGCCGTCGGTACCAGCAAGACCCAATACCATAGAGCTAAGCAACTACTACAGGAGATGCTGTAATGACGTTAACGCCGCTTTCCCGTGAACAACAGCTTGAGCAATTGATCAATAGCGCGCCCAAAGAGATGTCGCCTACACATGATCTGTGGCAAGGCATTGAAAAACGCATGGATAAAACGTTGATACCCCAAACGTACAAATCCCAGAAGAGTCACGCTTGGGCGATAGCGGCTTCGTTTATTATTCTAGCGGCATTGGGATATACCCAATTGCCCTATTTCAACTCATTCATAATGCAGCAGACAGAGCTTGCCCAGAACCAAGCTATGCCAGAGCAACCAGGGGATGCGGCCTTACATTTATTACTCACCCAAATTGCAACATCACACCAAGCGCAAGTGGACAACCTAGAACAGGCGCCAAATGCGCTAATGTGGCAAACGAGCAGCTTCAGCGCACCCGTTGAGCAAGGTTTAACTGAGCTAAGGCTCGCGGCAACACAGATTTACCAAGCTTTACAAGCGAATCCAACCGATAAACAACTTTGGCAACTGTGGCTTTGGGTGCAGCAGCGTGAGCTCGACCTATTACAACAGGGCCAAAAATTACCCATTAGAAACTCGACACAAGGAAACACCCTATGAGTAACCTCAATCTCACTAAAGCTAGCCTATTGGTTTCGACACTCTGTTTAGGCTTAATGGGCAATGTGTTAGCAGCACAAAGCGTTGATAAACAGTTAAGTGTCAGCAGCGACACTCAACTGCAGATCAAAGTCCAACGCGGTGATGTGACCATTCAAACATGGGATAAGAGTGAAGTGAGTGTCACTGGCACATTAGATGAATTGAGCGAAGGCTTTGTGTTTGAGCAACAGGGAAATAGTCTCAATATCGAAGACAAGATGCCTCGCCACTATAATGGCAATAATGACAAAGGATCACAGCTCACCATTAAAGTCCCAAAAACGGTTAAACTCAGTGCAGATACCATATCTGCCAATCTGCAAGTTGCCGAAACTCAAGGTGAACTAGATTTGAATACGGTAAGCGGCAATATCAACGCCAACAACTTAAGTGGTAAACCTGAGTTACATACAGTCTCTGGTGATATCACGACCAAAGCACTTGATGGAAAAATCAAATTAGAAACCGTATCCGGCACGATTCAGGACACTGACAGTAAAGGAGAAATGAATTATCGCCTCGTTAGCGGTGACTTAAAAAGCCACACTCAGGCAGAAAAAGTCACGATTGAACAAGTCTCAGGTGAAGTGAATGCTAACTTTAGTGTCACCAAGGAAATCGAGCTCAGAACCGTCAGCGGAGATTCACAAGTGTCACTCGCTAAAAACTTCAACAAAGCGAATTTAGAAAGTGTGAGTGGCGATATTACCGTGATCTTTAATGATGTTCCCGATGCCAGCTTCAACTTAGATGGTGGTCCTGGTGGAAAAATCAACAACGGTTTAACCCAAGATGTACCGCAAAAACAAAAATATGTACCAAGCACAGAGTTATCATTCCAAACAGGCTCTGGTGCAGCCAACGTGAAGATGAATACCATCAGCGGTCATCTGATTTTAAAGAAACAGTAATAAAAGCTATTTAGCACAAATAAAAATGCCGCCAAAGTAAAACTCGAGCGGCATTTTTTATATCAAACTCATCAGACTGAAGCTATCTCTTCAGCCGTCAAATATCGCCATTCACCCAGTGCTAAGGAGGGGTCTAATTCAATTTGCCCTACACTTTCACGATGCAACCCTTGCACATGATTGCCCACAGCGGCAAACATACGCTTCACTTGATGATACTTACCTTCGGTGATAGTTAATCGCACTAATTGTGGATCAATAATCTCCAGTAACGCCGGCTTAGTTAGACCATCTTCACCGCGCAATTCAACGCCAGCGGCAAATACCGCAATCAAACGAGCATCCACAGGCTCAGCGAGTTGCACTAAATAACGTTTGCCACATTCTTTCTTCGGTGAGGTGATCTTATGCGACCATTGGCCATCACTGGTAATCAACACAAGTCCTGTAGTGTCAGCATCTAAACGACCAGCAATGTGCAAAGTTTCTGGCTTAGGCACATCCACTAAGCTCAATACCGAAGGGTAGGTTTCATCTATCGTCGAGCAAATAGTGTCTACCGGTTTGTTAAGCATTAAATAACGCTCGCCCACTAAGACAATCGGCTCGCCTTCAAGGCAAACACACATACCTTCAGTCACTTTAAAACCCGAGTCTTTAACGACTAAGCCATCACAAGTAATATCACCGCGATGCAAGGCTTTTTTCGCTAATGAGCGAGTCAGTGAGGTACTCTCACAGATAAATTTGTCTAAACGCACGTTAATACTCAACTTCAATAAAGAAAACTGCCGTATTATGAAGCCGACCAGTTCAAAGGGCAAAGAATTGCTGCTCAACGCGAGCTGTGTTTCTATATGAGCCCTTACGCATTGACAGTAATCACCATAGGGAAAGATGCTATGACTGAATTCCAAAAGATGATCACAGGCCAAGAATATGATTGTCTTGACAGCGAACTCTTAAGTTTAAGAACACAACAGCAGCGACTGAATCGACAATTAAATCAAACAATTGCTCAAAATAGCACTGAGTACGCCCAACTCTGCCAACAACTTCTGCCCCTTAAATCGCCTGCTGCAACTATCTCCACGCCGATTTTTATCAGTTATGGCATCAATCTCACTCTTGCTGACAGAGTGTTCATCAATGTCAATGTCACCTTGCAGGATAATGCCCCCATTTTTATTGATGAACAGACTATGATTGGTCCCAATGTACAGTTTTATACCTCAAGTCACCCACTTGATGCCGAGCTACGTTGCTCAGGTTTGGAAACCGCTAAAGCGATTCACATCGGTAAACGGGTATGGATTGGCGGCGGCGCAATCATAATGCCAGGAATCAATATTGGTGATGATGCCGTCATCGGTGCTGGCGCCGTAGTAACTAAAAATGTCGCTGCCAAAACAGTGGTTGCATGCAACCCTGCAAAACAAATTAGGCAACTGAATTAACCCTATTTTAAAATGAGAAATCGAAGTGCTCGCTTACCTGAAAAGGCCTGCATACGGTAACTTTACAGCTACTGACTTAAATATGCTAACTGGTAACCTTTAGTTACATATCACTCAAGATAAATCCACGATAAACACTGTAATGACCTTGTTTCGATTCCTAGTAAGGCATTAACATAGTTCATTGCGCCTGAAGCAATCCCATTTTGCCAAAATAACAGCCCCAATAATGGGCACAATAATAAACTCGAAGGAAACAACATGAGAAAAGTACTCATTGGGGGACTGTGTGCCTCACTTATCGCAGGCCTGACTGCCTGTAATGACAAGGCTGCCGAAGTTAAAGCACCTGAAACTGCTAAAACAGCCACCGCAGCGGCAGTGACTCAAGCACTAGGTTCTGGAATTGAATTTGCTAATTTTGATAAAGCGATTCGTCCACAAGACGATTTCTATAAATACGTTAACGGCACTTGGCTAAAAAACACTGAGATCCCATCCGATCGCACTAGCATTGGCGCTTTCTACGATTTACGTGAAAAATCACGTGACGACGTAAAAGCTATTATCGAAGAAGTGGCTGCAACGCCCAATCTCGCCGCTGGTACAGACGAGCAAAAAGTGGCCGATTTATATCGTTCATTTATGGATACAGAGACACTCAATAAGCTGGGAGTCACACCAATCCAAGGCGAATTTGATGCTATTAATGCCTTAAAAGATAAGAATGAATTAGTGAAGTACTTCGCCCACAGCCAAATCGCTGGCGCGGGTACCCCAATAGCATTTTATATCGATATTGATGCGAAAAACTCTAGCCGTTACGCAACTCATCTCTATCAATATGGCCTAAGCCTGCCAGAGAAAGACTACTACTTTAACGAATCAGAACGCTTCGTTAATATCCGTAAGGCATATGTCGCCCATATCGAAAAAATGTTTACCCTTGCGGGTCTTGCTAACCCTAAAGCCAGTGCTGAAGCTATTTTAGCCTTAGAAACGGCGATTGCAGCTAAGCATTGGGATGTGGTTGAAAACCGCGACAGCACTAAGACCTACAATCTATATCAAGTCAAAGATCTGCCAACACTGGCACCGGATATCGATTGGGCAGGCTACTTAGCCGCTCTTGGCGCTGACAAGCAAACCGATATCATAGTTAACCAACCTAGCTATATCCAAGGATTAAACGAAGTTTTAAAAACGACTGAGTTAGCCACTTGGAAAACCTATATGCAATGGCAAGTGCTGACGCACGCGGCGAGCAATCTAAGTGAAGCGTTAGACAATGAAAACTTCGCTTTCTTCTCTAAAACCTTAAATGGTCAAGAAGAACAAGAACCTCGTTGGAAGCGTGGCGTTGCAGCCGTCAATGGCGTTCTTGGTGAAGTTGTGGGTAAAGTGTATGTCAAACGTCACTTCACTCCAGAAGCCAAAGACCGTATGCAAGCACTGGTAGAAAACCTGCGTGGTGCTTACGGCGACAGCATCAAAGAATTAACTTGGATGAGCGACAGCACTAAAGTGGCTGCGGCGGATAAATTAGCAAAATTCAACCCGAAAATCGGTTACCCGAACAAATGGGAAGATTACAGTAAGCTGACCATCAAGGCAGACGACTTAGTCGGTAACGCTATGCGTGCCAGCGAAGTTGAACATGCTAAATCATTAGCCAAACTGGGCGCGCCAATCGATAAAGACGAATGGCACATGACGCCACAAACGGTTAACGCTTACTACAACCCAACCATGAATGAAATCGTGTTCCCTGCAGCTATTCTGCAACCACCATTCTTCAATTTGGCAGCTGACGATGCAGTCAACTACGGTGGTATTGGTGCGGTAATCGGCCATGAAATGGGCCACGGTTTTGACGACCAAGGCGCTAAATTCGATGGCGAAGGCAATATGCGTGATTGGTGGACAGAGCAAGACTTGAAAGAGTTCTCTGCTCGCGGCAAAGCGCTAATCGCACAGTACGATGGTTACGCAGTGTTTGATGATCTGCATGTCAACGGCAGCTTAACCTTAGGCGAAAACATTGGTGACTTGTCAGGTGTGACTATCGCTTATCGTGCTTATAAGAAATCCCTTAACGGTAAAGATGCACCCGTTATCGATGGCTTAACGGGCGATCAACGTTTCTTCATCGGCTTCACGCAAATTTGGCGCGCAAAAGCTAAAGAAGAAGCCATGCGTAACCGCGTAGCGACCGATCCACACTCACCTGCGGAATTCCGCGCACTGGGTGCACTATCTAACATGCCTGAGTTCTACACTACATATGATGTAAAACCTGGCGATGCCATGTATATCGCACCAGAGAAACGCGTAAAAATTTGGTAAGCCAAATTTAAATCACTGTTCAGCGGCATAAGCTGGCCAACAATGGCGCTCACTGTTACAGGTGGCGCCATTTTTATTTCCTTAAACCACTGAGCCCCATGCGCAAGATGAACAAGTCTTCATGGTTGGTTCAGCTTTAATTAAGCAATAGAAGCCTATGGTGGATGCGTGACCTGAATAACTCACCCATAAGGAAGTAGGCCGCATGACTAAGTTATTTCGTACCTTTTTTATTTTTCTACTCTTATTATCGAGCCGCGCTGGTGTAGCAAATCCTCTCGACATCAGTGACAGTAAAGCAGAACGTGGTAATTACAGTGCAAGACAGGCATCAAGCCATGACCTACAAGGTCTATATGCACTCAGCAGTCAGACCTTCGATGCGCCTCATCAATCCTCGAATGACTTATCCGTGCTCCATCACCAAGCCTATGATGCACAAGCTGAGCTCGCTCAATTACTCACCAAGATTGCCCATTATTCACAGGCACAAGTGATTGTTCCGCCAGTAAAGAGTTACCAAAGAGCAGCCGATAAAGTGGCCACAAAATTTAACGGTGATGCCAGCCAAATTACCGACCTTGCAAGGGCAAGTATTGTGACCGACAGCATTCAAGATCTGATGCAGGCCTACCAAACTTTGAATGAGCACACCCAAGTTGTGAAACAAAAAAACCGCTTTGCCGAACCTAAAGCCTCCGGCTATCGCGATCTCAATCTACTGGTACGCTTACCCCAATCAGGCATGATTGCTGAAGTGCAATTACACCTACAGGATATCGCTGATATCAAAAATGGTCCTGAACACAAGGTATATGAAAAAGTACAGAGGATTGAGGCCAATGCTCGTAAACAACAACGTTCACTAAGTGAGTTTGAACTCGCGCAGATTGCCCAATTACGTCAAGAATCACATAAGTTGTACCACAAGGCATGGCTTAACTATAAACGGGTTGATGAAGCCAGTTTATTAAGAGCCTCAGTCGCTTAACTAAAAATCTTCCACTCTTGCGCTGGTTATCTGTAAAGGTGCCAGCGCCTTTTTTTATATTTTACAGCGCCTGAAACATCATCTTATATAAGGTGTAAAAAAGCACTCTCTCGCATCAAAGTGCTATTTGAGTATATAATCCCGCGCCATAGCCCTATCAGCAGGAAATGCCATGCACGACATTATTGAGCAACTCCAAGAACGCAGCGAAACTGTTCCTGTACCACTCGAATTACCCACATTTGAGCAGCTCGTCGAAGTCGAAGAGCAAATCCTGATTTCATTGCCAAGGGAGCTAAAAGAATACCTGTTGTATGCCAGTGATGTGATTTACGGCACGATAGAGCCAGTAACAGCATCGGATCCCTACTCGCACACCTACCTGCCCGAAGTGACTTGCTATGCGTGGTCCATCGGTATGCCAAGGGACATGATTGCCATATGTCAGCAGGGTGATGCTTTTTACTGTATCGACCAAGATGGTCAAGTACATTTCTGGAAAAACGGCGACTTTACCGATATCTATTGGGAGTCGTTTTGGGAATGGGTTGAAGAAATCTGGTTAAAGATCAAATACTAATTTTACTTTTATTGCATTGAGAACACGATTATGTCTAAGAACATTGGCTTGAATGCCATCGAAATGAGCTACTTACGCCAGTCACTCAGCTTAAGCGCGGCTCAAGTTGGTGCTCTGACTAACCATAGCGAAGCCGATGTACTCGCCTGGGAAAGCGGTGAACAACTGGCACCTGATCTGGCGCAAAAGAAACTGCTTGATATTGATGACATCATTGAGATGCAAGTGCTCAACACCTGCGATGGTATCGAAGAACTATTTAAGAAAGAACCTAAGCGTCACTTAGCCTTCGTGGTCTACCCCACTCAAGCGGTTTACACACAATACAACCCCGAATTCTTAAGTTCACTGCCTTTTACTGAGCTGTACAACACGGCCGCTTGGCGCATCAAGAAAGAGTGCAAACTGGTCCTAGAAGTCGACGTCAGCCTAGTGGCCCTCGACGTGGAGGCCTACAAAGCCTTCCGTGAACCGACCAAAATGAGTGAAAGCCGCGAAAGTCGCGCAAAGTGGGCAGCGACTCAGTTATAAACTCAACCGTCACAAGTTTTAACCCTATAAAAATAAAGGCCAATATCATTATTGGCCTTTTTTATTAGAGATCACACCACCCATCATAAATGACGCGCCATTCCGAATGAAATGACGCTAAGCGGTAGTTAGAAGTTCATCGTGAATTTAGTGTAAATGTAGCGGCCCATAGGATTATGTACTGAAATAACATAGCCGTAGAGATCCGTATCACCGTCACCGATAGCAAATGGTGGCTCTTCATCAAATACGTTGTTCACGCCTAGTGTCAGCTTGAACATTTCATTGAAGCGATAAGTACCAGACATGTCGACCAATAATTGAGAGTCGATCATACGAGACTTATTACTTTCAAAATCAAGTACACCATCGAAATTGATATCTGGGGTATCTTCAAATTCACCGATGTAACTCAAATTAATATTGGCGGCAAAATTATCCATAGTCCAGTTAGTGGTGAGTAACCAGCGATGTTGAGGGAACTTATACTCACCCGTGTAATCCAGACCGTCTTTCTCAAAATTATGTAAGTAGCTGTACTCTAAGCCAAACTTCAAATCCCCATAGCTATCTAACTCAAAACCATAATGGCTAGAGACATCCATCCCTTGTACATCTTGAGAGCTTAAGTTGATAAAGCTTGAATGGATAATACTGATCGGACCTAAAGTTTGACCTAGCTGTGGCGCTAAGCGCTCGCACACAGTGCTATTTTGATCGTTACAATTTGCAGTATAGATATCGCCTAATGGCTGTTTATCAATTTTGTTGTCTTGCGTGATGCTAAAGATATCAAAACCCACATCAAACGTCTGACTCGGCGCCCAGATCATACCGACGTTCCAAGTTTCGGATTCTTCAGCATCCAGCTCAGAGTTACCTTCAAATTCAGTGTTGTAATCTAAGGCTTCACAATCAACATTATCGGCAGCGCAACGGTAAGTATCGACAAAGAAACTACTTTCGCGAGATGGACCAAGACCGATTTGCGCTAACGAGGGTGCACGGAAGCCCGTAGACCAAGACGCGCGCGCCGTTAGCTCGTCAGTCACTCCCCATTGAAAGGCGACTTTAGGGTTAGTCGTTGAACCAAAATCGCTGTAATGATCATATCGACCAGCGAGTTGCAACTCGAAGTTATCCGTGACTGGAATAGATAATTCCATATAAGCGGCATATTGCTCACGGGATGCTGCCGCAGAGACAGCTTCAGTACCAAAAATCAATCCACGTTGGAATTGCTCATCGGGCACATCACTGACATCTTCTTCGCGATATTCAGCTCCCGCCGCCATCATGATGTCGCGACCAGCCAAGGTAAATGCTTGACCAGATATGTTAGCCGCATAAGATGTCATGTTTGACAAACCTTGGCGAACTAAACTGGTGGTAATAGCGTCAATGACCTCTTGTGAGTTCATCGTGCCGCCGAAAGGATTGTAACGACCCGCATCAATTTCACGTTGCAAATAATCTGTTCTTACCCAGCCTTGGCTGCGATCACCCGTTTGAGTCGACTCACTGCGACCTTTTTGAACAGAAGCTTCCCAATCCCACTCTTTTACTACACCGCGTAAACCAGCAACCAAACGTAAACTATCGGATTCAATATCCCAACGTCGTGCGCCCGCATCAACCGTACGGAAGCGACCAATTTCAATATCTTTCCCCCAAGGATTATTCGGGTGAGATCCAGGTACAGTTAAACCAGCATCCTCGTCAAGTGGTGTCGGTGCTCCACCTGCGATTGAGGTATTGTGCTGCGCCGCTAACTCTAAAAATGCTGTTAAATCATCATTAAAATGATAGTCAAATTGGCCAATAGCCCCTACACGCTCCGCAGCCGGTGCAACAAAATTGTATGAGCCGTACTCAAATAAACAACTTCCACTCGCGGTTGCACTATCAGCAGGACAAGCAGGGTCGATAGTTTTAACACCATCAACATAGAAATACCCAGGAAAGCCACGGGAAGAACGAAAATCTTCACCACCATAAGGTGATTGATTTGAAACACCAAAACGTCCTAAATCAGTCGCAGCTAAAGTGTCATTTTTGAAATAGTCGAGGATAACGGAAGCACTGCCCTTATCGGACTTCATCCCCCACACCATATTCGCTGTAGTTTCATCGTAGCCAGTGCCTGAAGCATCACCGTAGCCAAGATTGACCTCAATGCCTTCAATATCTTTTTTCAGAACAATGTTAACCACACCCGCGATCGCATCAGAACCATAAATAGCCGATGCACCGTCCTTCAGTATGTCGATACGTTCAATAGCTGATACCGGAATATTATTGATATCAACAAAGGAATTAGTGATACCTTCGGCAAAAGCACTCGCCGCAACACGACGACCGTTAATTAACACTAAGGTCGCGTCTGGGCCTAAACCACGTAGACTGATAGATGCGCCGCCGTTGGCGGTTGAATCTTGGCTGTTTCCTCGGGTAGAAAACGCGCCAGCACCATTGGCAGGCATGCGTTCAAGTAATTGCTGCAGGTTATCAAATCCCATATTGGCAATATCGTCTTTACTGATCGATTGAATAGGGGAAGGGCCTTCAATATCGGTACGTTTAATACGGGAACCCGTTACTTCAATACGTTCAACTTTTTCTGCACCTTTATCGGCAGCATGGGCCACGGTTGGCGCGCATGCCATAGCAATTGCGATTGCACAAGCACTGGGTAGAATCTGAGGTCTGTTCATACATTTCCCTTGTTTTATTTATCTCATTAAAATTATTTTAACAATAAGAAAACCCTAAATTAACAACATATAAGGTAATGAGTTACAAACCAAAGTCAATGGCAGAGAAATAAAAGTTAAACTTTTGTTACATTTGAGGCAGTGTATTTTCCTCATACGAGAATCAAAGAACGTCTAGGCACTAAAAATTCAACCTACAAGACAAGTCGCAGTATTTGAATATCAGAATTTAAGGAAGAAAGATGGAAGACAAGATTATTTATCAAGCAGAGTTTGAAACCCATTTAGGTCTGTATTGGTTGCTTTCAGGGGCCGCCTATTTCAGCCTAAGCATAATAGGTATTCCCTTGTTATTACTTTGGTTTCCAATAGGGCTGTGGGGGACTCGCCGCTATATTAACAACATGAGTGCGCAGCTCACCAGCAATAAACTTATTGTCAGGAGGGGCATATTAACTCGTACTGAAAACACTGTGCCTTTGGACAAAATTACCGATATGGCATTGATTCAAGGCCCAATTATGCGCCTATTTGGTCTGCATAAACTCACGGTAGAAACCGCAGGGCAATCGGGCGCAGGCGCATTGATAAGCTTAGTCGGCATAGTCGATGCGCCTCGATTTAGAGCCCGCGTATTAGAACAAAAAGAACGGCTTACCCAGCCCTTGCACCCAATAAGCCCATCGGCACAGCCAGATAATACGCTGTTACAAATCGTAGTCGAAATGGCTGCAAGCTTAAAACGCATTGAAACTTTACTCAGTCAAAAATTAAACAGATAAATTGAATAAAACGACTTTTAGTTCAATCACTTTACCTTTAATGTTGAGCCACTCACTTAGCGTTAGCGCAGCCTTAACATGAGGGAGTGTTCGATTCCCCAGATTAATTTTCAACAGGCATTTTTAATAACGACATGACAGAATCTTCAGTAACTTCTCCTTCATCCCCTTGGATGACACACCTAACTCTCGGCATTAAAGCCATGGGCCCAGGTGTTCTTATGGCCGCCGCGGCGATTGGCGCATCCCATTTAGTCGCCTCGACTCGGGCGGGCGCCGAATTTGGTTGGCAACTGGCTTGGGTTATTCTTGGGGTGAATTTACTTAAGTATCCCTTCTTTGCAGCTGGCGCACGCTACACAGCTGCCACAGGGGAGAGTCTACTGCACGGCTACCAAAAACAGGGCCGAGGTTACTTACTGCTGTTTACTGGGCTCAATGTGATCGCCGCCATTGCCAGTACTGCAGGGGTATGCATGTTAACCGCCGCTATGTTGACCCAATTTATTCCGCTGCCCATCGATTGGTTAGCCCTGCTGGTATTGCTAAGTTCATTGGCTTTACTGATTTTAGGCCATTATCAACTCCTTGATAGACTCACTAAGATCATCATGTTCGCCCTAACCTTAACCACCTTAATTGCCGTGGCCTTAGCTTGGGATCACGCTCAACCATTAGCGAGCAATTTTATCTCTCCTTCACCTTGGCAATGGGCCCATGTGGGATTTTTGGTCGCCATGATGGGTTGGATGCCAGCACCGATTGAAGTCAGCGCTTGGAATTCTCTCTGGTTGCTCGAAAAACAAAAAAGCCAGACGGTCACGAAAGCGCAGGCACTGCTCGACTTTAACTTAGGCTACATCATAACTGCGATCCTCGCGATCGTGTTTTTGTCCTTGGGCGCCTTAGTGATGCACGGCAGCGGCGAACACTTTTCAGATTCCGGCGCGCAGTTTGCTAATCAATTGATTAATCTTTACAGCCAAGTGATGGGCGGCGAGAGTCGTTATCTTATTGGTATTGTGGCATTTCTGTGTATTTTCAGCACAACAGTAACAGTGATCGATGGCTATAGCCGTACCTTAGATATGGGCTGGCAGTTACTCACCTCAAAGGCCAGTTCAGACAAACGTCTCACTGGGATCATGCTCGCCATCAGTGCCTTAGGCTTGTTACTGATCCTCTTCTTTAAAGGTGCACTCTTACCGTTACTCGAGTTTGTGATGATCTTGGCCTTTATGACCACAGTCATTTTTGCTTGGTTAAATTACCGCTTAATGACCAGCAAACAGCTCCCCGAGGCCGATAGATACGGCGCGAAGATGAAACTACTCTCTTGGTTTGGCCTGATTTATCTACTGATTTTCGCTGCACTGTTTATCTACTGGTACAACATCATTAAAGGTTAATTACCCAGAATGTTTATGCCGGAGCAATAAATGGCCTTAACTAACTGCCATTAAATTCCCGCTGAATTCTGCAATTAAGGTGGTTTGGGTATATAATGCGGGCTCTTAAACCAGACAGCGCAGCCGCGCCAAGAGATGACCATGATTAATAATGATATTTTGCGCCGTTTGCGCTTCGTGTTTGATTTTAGCAATGCAAAAATGATTAAAATTTTTGCTAAAGCTGGAAGAGAAGTGCCTGTCGAAGAGATGATTGATCTTCTACGTAAAGAAGAGGAAGAAGGTTATAAAGCTTGTAACGACACGACCTTATGTCAGTTTTTAGATGGTCTTATCATAGAGAAGCGCGGTCTACGTGAAGGTGCAGAAATTCCAGCACCCGTTTCACGTTTAAACAACAACCTCATCTTTAAAAAACTGAGAGTTGCCCTCGAAATGCGTGAAGAAGACATAGTAGCAGCTTTGGCTTTAGCCGAAGTGCAAATGTCAAAATCAGAGCTAAGCGCCCTGTTCCGCAATCCAGACCACAAGAATTTTAAAGAGTGTGGCGATCAAATACTGCGTAACTTTATCCGCGGCTTATCACTTAAGTATCGCGGCGTATAACGCTAAACTTATGACATAAAACGCAGCTTAGGCTGCGTTTTTTTATATCCGTTTTTATCTACACCTGAGCTTGTTTGGATATAAACAAGACCTTAACAATTCCATCTCAACAACCTCAGAAATCCTGTTTAAAACAGCTGACTTTTTTACTGCTGCAAAAAAAACCACAAATACCTCGTTCCACGGACAACAAAGATCACATTTCATGATAACCTTACGTGACTTACAGCACGTATTGACCACTTAAACAATAACTCAAAAGGTTACCCATGGACGATAATAAACGCCCCCTCTATCTTCCGTTTGCAGGACCTGCCATTCTTGAAGCCCCACTGATTAACAAGGGCAGTGCATTTTCTGAAGAAGAGCGTATTTTCTTTAACCTCGAAGGCTTAGTCCCCTATGCCATTGAAACGATTGAGGAGCAGGCTTCTCGCGCCTACGATCAATTTAGAAGTTTCAATAACGACTTAGACAAGCATATTTACCTACGTAATATCCAAGACACAAACGAGACCTTATTTTATCGTTTAGTGCAAAATAACATCAGCGAGATGATGCCCATCATCTATACGCCGACGGTAGGTTTAGCTTGTGAACGTTTCTCGAAAAACTATCGCCGCAACCGTGGTTTGTTTATCTCCTATCCAAACAAAGATAGGATCGATGACATCCTCAATAACTCGACTCGTCAAAAAGTTAAAATCATAGTAGTCACTGATGGTGAACGTATTTTAGGCCTTGGCGATCAAGGTATTGGCGGCATGGGGATCCCTATCGGTAAGCTGTCACTCTACACTAGCTGTGGCGGTATCAGTCCGGCTTATACCCTGCCTATTACCTTAGATGTAGGCACAGATAATCCGCAGTTGTTAGAAGATCCTATGTATATGGGTTGGCGCCATCCACGCATCGGTGGCGAAGAATATGCCGAGTTTATCGAAGCCTTTATGCAAGCTGTACATGTGCGTTGGCCAGACACTTTAATTCAGTTCGAAGACTTTGCCCAAAAGAATGCCATGCCGATCCTAGAGCGTTATAAGGATCGCTATTGCTGCTTTAACGATGATATTCAAGGTACTGCTGCGGTTGCCGTTGGTTGCTTGCTCGCCGCGTGTAAGGCTGCGGGCACTGAATTGAATCAACAACGTATCGCCTTCCTTGGTGCTGGTAGTGCCGGTTGCGGTATTGCCGAAGCTATCGTGGCACAAATGGTGTCTGAAGGGATCAGCGACGAGCAAGCTCGCACTCAAGTGTGTATGGTTGACCGTTGGGGCTTATTGCTCGACAACATGCCTAACCTGTTGCCATTCCAGCAAAAATTAGCGCAGAAATGCACCAACATCCAAAACTGGAGCAATTTCAGCGACAATATTTCACTGCTCGATGTGGTTAACAACGCCAAGCCGACAGTGCTGATTGGGGTATCTGGCGTTCCGGGTCTCTTCACCGAAGAAATTATCCGTGCTATGCACAGCCATTGTGCTCGCCCGATTATTTTCCCTATGTCGAACCCCACCAGCCGCGTAGAAGCGACACCGAAGGACATTTTGCATTGGACCTCAGGTCAAGCACTCGTCGCTACGGGCAGCCCATTCGAGCCTGTGGTTGTCGATGGTGAAACCTATGAAATTGCCCAGTGCAACAACAGCTTTATCTTCCCAGGTATTGGCTTAGGCGTATTAGCTTCTGGCGCACGTCACGTATCCGATGCCATGCTGATGGCTTCAAGTCGCGCACTTGCCGAATGTTCGCCACTGGCAATCGATGGTACAGGTCCACTACTGCCTAAACTGGAAGATATCCATGCGGTGAGTAAGCATATTGCTTTCGCCGTCGGTAAAGTCGCAGTTGAACAAGGGTTAACGCTGCCAATGAGCGATGAGATCTTACAGCAGTCGATTGAAGGCAATTTCTGGAGTCCAGAATATCGCCGTTACAAACGCACTTCGTTCTAAGCATAGCGTTGCCGCGACTCAAGTCGTGGCAAAGCAGCTTTAGCTAAGCGTTTGTGCCAACAAAAAGCCCGTCACTGCAAAGTGACGGGCTTTTTGATTTTCAGACTCAGCGCTTATTTCAATAAAAACTAAGGCGCCATCACCTGTTTAAAGCTATTGAGCAAAGCACGATCGGTACGCGCTTTCTTCAACTTACGTAGGCTTTCTTTGAGCGATTCATCGGCTAAGCGCGTAAAAATACCATTATATTCTTGCTCTTGGATTGCACTATCGGTATCGGCTTGCTCAGAAATTTCTTGGGCGACACGACTCAATTGCAACCAAGCATTCGCAATATAGAAACCGTGGAATGCGGCTTGTTCCATTAGATTACGTGCACTGGCAGGTAAAGATGTCCAAGCTTGGCTAAATTTACCTTCCCTGTCTTCCAACAGTTCGGCACACAAACCTTGGTACGCTGCTAATAAGTCGCCCGGTAATTTAGCCATTGGTAACACTTTATTCGCAACATTGTAAGAAATCTGCTCGGCAGTTTCACGGTAAATAGCTGATAATTCGCTCATAAAAATCTCGATTCGCATCCCAAAAATAGAGTTAAAACTGGCCACTCACATATAAACCATAAACGCCGTTACCCGCAATCGGCGTAACTGTAATCCCCTCATAGGGTTGAGTAAAATACCACCCCGCCAGCGCTCCAATCGCCGCGCCAGCTAACACATCCTCGAGGTAATGCTGGTCGCTCGCCACTCGAGTGTAGCCCACATAAGATGCGGCAACATAGGCAGGTAAACCATATTGCCAACCATAGCGCTGCTGAATAAACGTCGCCGCCATAAAGCTGTCAGAGGTATGACCCGATGGAAACGAATCATCGCCACTATCGTCTGGCCTGTCTTTACTCACACCATACTTAAGACCTTCAACAATTAACCGACTCGACACCGCTGCCTGAATTAACTGCCAACTACCATCATAACCCTCTTCATAAAACAAGGTCGCACCCATCGCAGTAGCGGGTAATAATAAATGTAATACATCGCCAGAGGTTTCTAAATCTGAGCCTGCCCAGCTAGTGCCACTCATCATGAATAATGCAGCACAGAGTAATTTCTTCAAGGGTGATTCCTTTGTGGGATAATAACCAAGGCGGAGTTTATACCTTGATCATTAACCGAATGCAAAATTGCTATACATCTATATTCAAAATGAACAAACAAGTTATGCTAAGCTAATAATTAGCTATTGATTTTAATTCGAACAGGAATCTTTTTTGCTACATCAACTTAGGTATTTATCATTCTCCTTATTGCTGCTTCTACTGCCGCTCAGCAACGCTATGGCAGAAGAAAAGACTCAGGTTGATAAAATATTTGCAAGATTTGAAAGCGGCGTCCCTATGACCCGTGAAGAAATCGAAAGCAATCTAGTGTTATTAAGCAAACTAATTTCGACTGACGATGTCACCCGTCATGAAAAGCTGCAACTGCTTAAATGCTGGGATCAGAATACAGAAAACGACACCGCTATTGCACTGGCACTTAAAAATACTAACCAAGCACTGAGCAATATTCTGCCAACCGCCTCCCCCCATTTCATTACCGACCTCACGCTCTGCCGCTCTTGGTTTCTGCAATTAAGTGGTGACATGGATGGCGCGATGGAAGGCTATAATCTCAGTGTTAAACGTGCCTATGAGCATGAAGACCTTAAGCTAATCGCCGACTCGCGCAGCATTCGCGGCGCACTTTACTCTTATATTGGCGATTTTTCTGCGGCATTAGACGATCTCGTCACAGCGCAAGATCTCTATGAATCACTCAATTTAAGCGGTTGGGCTAACATTAACCTTGCCGATGTTGCTACCAGTTTTAGACGTTATGGCGATCCCCAAAGTGCAATCCGCTATTACACCAAACTCAAAGCTCTCTATCTAAAAAACAATAACCAAGAACAGGCAATGTATGTCAACTCAGACATTGGCCTTGCCTTAGATGAACTCGGTGAACATCAACAGGCCGTAGATAGTTTCTTAGTAAGTTATCAATACTTCAAGGAACATCAGCAGGAAAAAGTGGCAGCAACTATGGCAACGAATATTGCCTACAGCTTAATCAAACTCAATCGTCTAAACGAAGCCGAAAAGTATTTAATCGAAGCCGATACTGTTATTAATGAAAAAGATCTGACCGATTACAGCTTCATGAAGCTTTTTATGGCCGATATAAAGTTTCAACAAGCTCGCTATAAAGAGGCGCTTACCGAACTTGAGCAAGGGGAAAAAGCCTTTCGCACTCTGCAGAATAATCGGGGACTCACTCAACTGCTGCAGCTTAAAAGTAACATATATGTGGCTATGAATGATTTATCTGCCGCCTACGGAGCGCTGCAAGAATTTGTTACCCTAACAAAAAAAGTCGATGGCAATTCTCTCTCCCATCATACGACAGAATTAAAGGTCAAGTTTGATACGAGTCGGATTGAATCTGAAAATCAACGCTTGATTGAAAACCAAAACCTTAAAGAACAAGAGCTCGCGCTACTTGAAAAGAACAAATCACTGCAACACATTATCCTATTACTAGCGGGCTTTATCCTGACGATAGTTTCTATATTCGCTTATAAACAAGTACATAGAAATCGCCAACTGCAAGTTATTGCCCTCACGGATTATCTTACCAAACTCCCTAATCGTCGGCATATTTATGCCCAAGCCGCAAAATATTTTCAGCAAGCCTTAAAACATCAAAGCCCTTTTTCAGTGATTATTTTTGATGCGGATCACTTCAAAAAAATCAATGATAACTTCGGCCATGAATTAGGCGATCGCGCCCTTATGACCATTGCAAATGCAGGCCGAGCCTTATCAGGTAATAAAGACCTCGTTGGCCGCATCGGTGGTGAAGAGTTTTTAATCCTATTGCCTAACACTGATGCCACACGTGCGTTAGCGCTAGCGCATCAATTGCAGAACCATATTAGCCGCCTTAGCGCACAGAATTTACCAGCAGAACTCAAATTAACCGTTAGCGCTGGTGTCGCCACTTTAGAACCACAAAATAATACGGAAGATGCATATCAAGATAAAGATTTTGCCACCTTGCTAAAGCGGGCCGACAATGCTCTTTATGAGGCTAAAAATGCGGGCAGAAATTGTGTGAAATCAGCCAAGAATGAGGCTTTAAGAGAGAATTAAACGGCCTTATGCCAAAACACTTGATGTTGTAATGGCGGTGGCAAAGTGCCAAACCATGTCTGATACAAACGACTAAATTCACCTGAGTCTTTCATTTTCTCAAGCTCTGTTTGCCAACTGATAACGGTTGCCGCCGATGTCCCTTTAGAAAAAGCTAAATAGAGATTAATCTCCGATACTACAAACACTTGGCGGATATCTGTCTCACTCGCACCCACTTCTTCGAGTATCTGCTTTACCGCAAGATCCGCTTGGCACCAAAAACGAATTCGAGAAAACAGCAACTGTTTCGCCGATTGCTGTGGAAAACTCGCCACCAGCAAATTATCCACGCCCGCTTGTTGTAGCAACTGCGCACCCGCCGATTCCCGATAAACCCCCACAATATCTGTCGATTGAAGTTCAGCAAGTTGATCGAGAGCGATGGGATCTGCCGCCCTTGCGTACAATGCAATTTTGCTGGTCGCAATAGGACCGATAAAATCAAACTGCTCAGCTCGCTCATCATTAATTGACGTAGCAAAAAGTAAAACGTTCGCTGAGGTATTGGCAATCGAATACGCCCGAGCCCAAGGTAACACATCAATTTTTTCACTCTGACCCAGTCTTGATTGCAAAGTATTGACTAAGTCCACCGCAAAACCTTGCGGCACACCATTTTGCTCGTAACTCATGGGAGGCCAAGCTTCGGTCACCAATTTCAACTTGTCAGGCGCCGCAAAAACAAGATTAGGCATCAGGCCTAATAAGCTCATCGCAAGAAAACACGCCCTAAGGGGAAACGCACTCAGCATACGAATACCAAACGATAAACATTAGACCTAATCATAGACTCAATCCCAACTGCAAATAAACAAATACCCCAAAGAAAATATCGCCTCACGCCCCCTTCTGAGTAAACTCGTCCTCAATAAGTGAAAACTGCTATCATATTGCCACCTAGCCAAGAGCCTCGCTGCCATCAATTCATGTCAACTTTAGCCAATCAAACCCCAAGCCAATCCTATGCCAGCATGCTGTCGCGGCTCGCTCTGCAAATTAAAACGTGGGGAAAAGCACTCGGATTTGCGCAGGTTGGCATTTGCGATACGGATTTAACCGCTGAAGAAGCCAAACTCCAAGCATGGCTAGACAAAGGTTTTCATGGCGAAATGGCCTATATGGCTACCCATGGCATGATGCGCGCTCGCCCGCAAGAACTGCATCCGGGCACAGTGCGGGTGATCTCCGTACGGATGGACTATTTACCACCCGAAGCTGGCTTTGCAACGAATCTCACCGATCCCAACTTAGGTTATATTTCCCGTTATGCCGGAGGTCGCGACTATCACAAGTTGATCCGCGCTCGACTTAAAAAGCTGGGAGATCAAATCAGTGCAGAGTTAGTTTCTCTCGGTTTCGATGCTGCTGACTTTCGCCCCTTTGTTGACTCAGCCCCTGTACTTGAGCGCCCCCTAGCCGAAAAAGCCGGTATAGGCTGGACAGGTAAACACTCACTCATACTCAACCATGAGGCTGGCAGTTGGTTCTTTTTAGGTGAGCTACTGATCAATTTGCCTCTACCTGTGGATATTCCCATTCAAGAAGGCTGTAACACTTGTGTCGCCTGCATTACCTCCTGTCCAACGGGTGCAATCGTAGAACCTTATGTGGTCGATGGCAGACGCTGTATTTCCTATCTCACCATTGAGTTGCAGGGCGCTATTCCCGAAGAATTTAGGCCACTCATGGGCAATCGCATCTATGGCTGCGATGATTGCCAACTCGCGTGTCCCATCAATCGCCAAGCGCCGCTGACTGAAGAAACTGACTTTCATATTCGTCCGCAGTTAAAGCAACCTGACCTTCTCAGCCTTTTTGCTTGGAGCGAGGCCGAGTTTCTTAAACAAACTGAAGGCAGCGCCATTCGCCGCATTGGACATAAACGTTGGCTACGTAATATTGCAGTAGCACTGGGTAACGCTCCCGCAAGCCCAAGGATTATTGCCGCACTTAACGCCCGCAATCACAGCGAAGATATCGATGAGATAGTGCGTGAGCATATTGAATGGGCGCTTAATGCCCAGCAATCGCGCCTTGCTGAAAGCGCTGCAACTGAACAACAAAAAGCCCGCCGCAAAACCGAGCGCATGGTGCGCATTATCGAAAAAGGCTTACCGCGAGATGCTTAAGTTAGTCGGCAAGCAATAAACAACAACGGATGCGTAAGCATCCGCTGTTACTAATTCAATAAGCTCAATAAGCTCAGTAAAAAAATATTTCACTCAAGCATAATATTAACCAAGGCGGTGACGTAGTTCTCGCGTGGCATCGACCATGTTTTTCAGTGCAGGTTCAACTTCATCCCAAGTACGGGTTTTTAGGCCGCAATCTGGATTGACCCACAGCTGACGTACGGGCACTTTTTGCGCCGCTTTCTCAATTAAGTGCACCATGGCCTCCACACTTGGGGTGTTTGGCGAGTGAATGTCATACACACCGGGGCCGATTTCATTGGGATATTCAAAATCTTCAAAGGCGTTGAGTAACTCCATCCGTGAACGCGAAGTCTCGATAGTAATCACATCGGCATCCATGGCGGCAATCGCGGCAATCGTGTCGTTAAACTCGCTGTAACACATGTGGGTGTGGATTTGAGTCTCATCAGTCACGCCAGCAGCGCTGAGTTTAAAGGCATTGACCGCCCAATCTAAGTAGGCTTGCCATTCACTTTGTTTCAATGGCAGACCTTCACGGAAGGCGGGCTCATCGATTTGTATAATGCCAATACCGGCATTTTGTAAATCCACCACTTCATCACGAATCGCCAGCGCCAGCTGAGTCGCAATCACATCGCGGCCGATATCTTCACGGGCGAATGACCAATGCAGAATCGTCACCGGGCCAGTCAGCATGCCTTTTACAGGCTTGTCGGTAAGACTTTGGGCAAACTCGGCCCAATCGACCGTCATCGCATTTGGACGACTAACATCACCATAGATCAACGGTGGCTTAACACAGCGTGAACCATAACTTTGCACCCAACCATTTTTGGTAAAGCCAACGCCCGCAAGCTGCTCACCAAAGTATTCCACCATATCGTTGCGCTCGGCCTCACCATGAACCAGTACATCGATACCAAGTTTAAGCTGGCGGTCGATAGTATCGCGGGTGACTTGTTGTAATTGCTCTGTATATTGTGCATCACTCAGATCGCCCTTGCGCCAGCGACTGCGTAGTCCACGGATTGCTGGTGTTTGTGGGAAGGAGCCAATGGTGGTGGTCGGCAACAGAGGTAAACGGTATTTCTGCTGCTGCACTGCTTGGCGTACGTTGAAATCACTGACGCGCTCATAATCGGCAGATGTCAACGCGGCAACGCGGGCAATCACTTGACTGTCGGCGGCCTGCGCTTTCGCCTCACGGCGTGCCAAACAGGTTTGCACAATCTCTTTTGCCGCGGCCGATTCAGGTGCCAGTAGCAATTGGCGCACATTGGCCAGTTCGAGTAATTTTTGCTTCGCAAACGCGAGTTGTTGACGCAGCGCGGGCTCAAGCGTGGCTTCCACCTCTAAATCCACAGGGCTATGCAGGAGTGAGCAAGAAGTACCGATCCATAAACGATCTCCTAGATCACGGGCCACCGCGCCTATGCGTTCGGCAATCAAATCCGCCTCTGCCGCCCACACGTTGCGACCATTAACCACACCCGCCGACAAAATTTGATCTTGACCAAGCGCATTGGCAAAGACTGCCAATTGATCTGGCGCTGTGACTAAATCGACATGCAACCCCGCAACTGGCAAAGCCGATACCAGCGCTTGATGGTGTGCGATACCGCCGTAATAACTGGTAAGAAGGATCTTCACCTTCGCAGTGCTGAGGGCTTGATACGCCTCAGTGATCGCCGCTTGCCATTCGCCATCTAACTCCAATGCGAGAATGGGCTCATCGAGCTGCACCCATTGCACTCCCTGAGCAGCAAAACGCGCCAAAATGTCAGTATAAGCAGCTAATAAATTGGGTAACAAGCTTAACTTATCAAACTCTTGGCCCACGGTTTTAGCAAGGAACAAGTAGCTAACAGGGCCGAGTAGCACAGGTTTTGCTTTATAACCTAAGGACTGCGCTTCGCTGACTTCATCAAAGAACTGCTCATAGGCAATCGAAAACTCTTGGTTTTGGCTGAGCTCAGGTACCAGATAGTGATAGTTAGTATTGAAATACTTGGTCATTTCAGAGGCTGGCGCATCTTGGCCCGTTGGCGCTCTGCCGCGGGCAACACGGAATAAAGTATCGAGATCGATTGCCCCTTCACCACGATGACGATCAGGAATGGCATTTAAAGTCGCGCTTAAGGTCAGCACTTGATCATAAAAGGCAAAATCGCCTACGGGAACTTGCTCAATGCCCGCAGCAGCTTGCCACTGCCAATGGGTGCGGCGAAGTTCACTCGCCACTTCACGTAATTGTGCCTGAGTGCTCTCACCACGCCAGTATTTTTCTAAGGCAAATTTCAATTCACGACGACGCCCAATACGGGGAAACCCAAGACTATTTAATTGCATACTCTATCTTCCTTTATTTGAGATAAGCCATATTCGGCACTTGCACCCACCAGATTGTTTTCTCTTGGCACTTTTCAGCATTTCAGCCTTGATAAATAACAATGGGCGTCTGGACGTCTAGAAGTTTATTGTGTTAGTCTCTATGCCAGCAACCGAATTGATTTCAAGCACAACATGAGCGAAATTCACTTGGAGTGAACATGATCGAACTAAGACACCTGCGAACCTTAATGGCCCTGAAAGAAAGCGGCAGTTTGGCGGGCGCAGCCAAAAAACGTTTTGTCACTCAATCCGCCCTCTCCCACCAGATTAAGGAGTTGGAGCAAAGGATTAACTCGCCCATTTTTGTGCGTAAGAGTAAGCCACTGTCATTCACCCAAGAAGGTGCACGCCTGTTGCATCTGGCCGAAGAGATTTTGCCTAAGGTGTTAGAAACAGAGACAGATTTGAAGAATGGGCTGGAAACCGAAACCAATCAGTTGCGTGTCGGCATTGAGTGCCATAGCTGTTTTCGCTGGTTAATGCCTGTAATGGAGCAATTTAGGCAAGATCATCCGGCAGCCGAGTTAGACTTGTCGAGCCGTCATCTGTTCGACTCGCTCAATGCCTTAGAAATGGGTGAACTGGATATTGTATTAACCTCAGATCCTGTGCCTGGGCATTCACTCGCCTACCAGCATTTGTTTGATTTTGAAGTGAAGTTAGTGGTTGCTAAGGATCATCCTTTAGCGAAAGAAGCCTATGTCACCCCTAAGCAATTAGCACACTTGCCTATTATCAGTTATCCAGTGCCGTTGACGCGTTTAGACATTTATCGCCACTTTTTAGAGCCTGCGGGCATAGAGGCAGGCGAGCAAAAAACCTGTGATTTAACCATGATGTTATTGCAACGCATCGCCTGTAAAGATGGCATAGCCGCACTGCCAAGTTGGTCGATTAATGAAGGACATGGACTGAGTCTCGCTACGGTAAAACTCGGCCAAGAAGGTCTGAAACGACCGCTATTTGGTGCCTATCGCCGCCACAGTGCTAACTCTGCATTGATCCAAAATTGGTTACAACTGGTGGCGAGGGAAGGTTTATCCCGCCAGCAGAAGACGAATTAATGCGGGTGACATAGAGTAAAAAAGCCTGCGAATACAGGCTTGTTTATTGAGTCAAATGACTATTTCATAGCATCGACAAATTACAGCGGATTCATCAACAATCCACGCATAGACAAGACACGGCGCAGTATCAACCCTGATGAATTAGGATTACGGGTCTGACGCAAATTATGGGCGATCATAAACTCTTGACGCAGATCCTGATCGAGATCTAAGGCCTCGAACGCTTCGATGGTTAAGGTCTGTTGTTGATTATCAATCAATGACTTAATCACACTTAAAGGAAATGACTGTTCGGCATTAGCATTTAAATAGGCAAATGCGGTCAGTGCGATAATTTGGCCGAACACACTGAACAGAGCTAAGGTTTGTACTTCGTCAGCATCAACCTCCACACCTTCCATATCCGCTAAGCTATCTACCGCATCCGTTGCAATATCTTCAGTCAACTTCCAATAACCTTGGACCAACTTTTTATAGGGCTGTGGCAGTTCATCGAGGCGTTCTTTTAAATAGAACGTAAAGGCGTAGCGATAGATATTAACTTGACCTAAGCGGATCAAAGCTTCTTTCAACGAACGAGTTTTGTGATTTTCCACTACAGCAGCCTGTGCGGAATTACTGCGCATAAGCATGTGCGCTGCCAATGCGGGATCGCTCGAGATAATGTCAATCACATTACGAATGTCGCCTTCAGCAAGGATCGCTTTTTTGAGTGGAATTAGAATTCCTCGGCGGCCAATCACTTGCTCTTCGTTCGCTATGATAGCTCTAACTTGAGTAAAAACCTGTTGCTCAAGATCAGTCATAAGACACTTTACACCTGTTTATTAACAATAAGATGATTCGATTACAGTCCACATCATACCTAAAATACTAAGAATTTCAGCCATAAACAGCAGAGTAAAATATAAATTACTCCTATTTAGTGATGACTGCCCGCTAACACTATAGATAACGACAATTAAACCACTCTACTAAAACGATATTCAAGACTATACCTATTTTAAGATTTATTCTTTGAACTCAGCGTAAAAAATAAAAAGCCAGACTCAGTCTGGCTTTGTTATTAGATAGCTCATTAATATTTAGAAGCGGTAGCCCACAGTGAAACGAATATCACGGCCTCGACCAGAATAGTAACTATCCCCCCAATCGCCACCGTAATAACCTGCACTGACATAATCTTTATCGAATACATTATCGATACGCAGACTGGCAAGCCAAGCATCACGATTATAATTCAAGGCTAAATTACCAAGCACGTAACTTGCTAGCTTATCACCTTCGTTAGCGTTATCGCCTTCGATAAAACGATCACCCGTGTAGATAGCTTCGACAAATACTTGGAAATGCTCAGCAAAATCCATGCTGACATAACCGCGTCCCGTGTGTTTTGCCACCCAAGATAGCTCTTTGCCATCGTTAGCACCATCGGTAAATTCGGCGTCGGTATAGTTATATTCCAGCCCTAGCTGCAGCGCTTTAGTGATCTGCCAATCCCAATCGGCACCCGCGCCATAACGACGAGAAGCGTCGGCATTGACGTTTGCACCGTTGAAATTTCCACCTATGGGTTTAACTGCACTCGAATCATAAACAATTTCATCCTCTAAATCGAGACGATATAGGCTGACTCGCAGGGTTTGACTAGCGACAGCCCAATCCCAACCCGCCTCATAGGAACGGCCTGTTTGCGGCTTTAAGCCAAATACGCCCGGCGATGTATAAGCTTGCTCATCCACTTTGGCAAAACGGAAGTTATCATCAGCGCGCACATAGAGTCTGTGCTCCGCAGTTGGGCGGTAATTTAAACCCAGTTCGAATGCGTGGGCATTTTCGTCTAAATCCATGCCATTAGGATAGACATTGCCATCGACTAACTCATCGGTCACCCGCGCATATCGTCCACCCACAACGTAACTTAAAGTATGACTTAAAGGCACTGTAGCTTGTAGATAGGCGCTTTGCATTTGCTGCACATTACTGCGCGCCATAGTGTCAAAATCAGCCTTACCACGGCTGATGTCTAAACCTGTGACTAGGCTTAGCTCGCCTTGACGGGTACTGTAATTCGCTAACGCTTTAGGGCTAAACATTAACAGTGAGCGTGTGTTATGGCTGTTCGCCCCCCAATTAAGAGAAGACACTAAGGTATCGCTGTAATCTAAATCCGCCGCCAGCGCCCAGTTTTGATTAAGCTGATGCTGGTAACCCGTTCGCGCCGCAGTGGTCATCTCGTGGGCATACTCTACCTTATTTGATGAAGCACGGGGATCGTCTTTAAATTGCTTTTCAGTAAGCGAGCCCGGATTTTCACGATCGCTATCGTAGTAGCTGGTTTCAACAAAGAACGAGTCTGTGGCTGTTTTATATTGAATGCGGCCAAGAATAGAGCCGGTTTCGTTGGCATTATGCTGGCGATAGTTGTCACCTTGGTTGTAACTACCGGTGAAAAAGTAACGCCAATCTTTGTTGATCGCGCCAGACACATCACCACGACCTTCATAGGTATCAAAACTGCCGCCGGATAACTGCACGCTGCCGCCAGTATTTTCAGGGGACTTAGTGACAATATTAATCACCCCGCCCACGGCTTGGTCACCATAAAGTACACCCGCACTACCCGATAAAATTTCAATACGATCCACTTGATTAAGCGGAATGGCATTAAGGCTAGGTGCGGCGATATCGATATTATTGAGACGACGACCATCAAGTAAAATCAGCGTGTTATTAACGGCAGTGCTGGCGCTAAAACCGCGCATCGCAAAGCTAGTTCCAATATTGTTATCCGAAATTTGAATACCGCTTTGACCGCGTAAGACGTCGGTCAAATTAGTCGCGCCACTCATTTCAATCGCGGCTGCATCAATCACATTCACATTGGCGGCAATATTTAAGGGGGTCTTATCAGAGCGGCCGATCACGACAAGATGCTCGTCAACTTTAGCTGTGCTGGTATCGTCAGCCGCCATAACGGGCGCGATAATTGAAAAACTGCAAAGGCTGCCGATCAGCAGCGCGATTTTTGTTGGATTTGTTCCCATTTTACCTTTAACTCCTGCAAGGAAAACGGGGCATTGACGCCACGATACCGTTAATTCAGTCGTAAATACTGACGGTGATTATCGCATTTTGAGATCTGCCCACCGAAATCTCAAAAACACCTTTAGGGCCGGTCTCCGGACTTAGGCTATGTTAATCCATTAAAAGTTAGATTAACGCGAGACTGACCTTTTACATTCTGACTTTCGGGTTCAGTCTTGAACACACCAATCAAACGCGGTCTTCTCTCACCTTTTACCGTTGCGGGGGCAGTGCCAGAATTTCACTGGCTTCCCGATTATCTCACGACACTATCATCGTAAGCACCACAGAAGGTTGACTCAAAATTAGGTTCAAAGGGCGTACAATCTGTTAACGCCCAACAAGGCTCAGAGCATATCAGACCTGAGCGCGCGCATTATAGACGTCTATACGGATGAAAGTCCATTAATCTCAGATTAGCGAGAAAACTCACATGAGCTAGAAAACACCATCCCAGTTTTTTGCCGCAGGTTTTGGTCTGTCTTTGCTCAAAATCGCCTGACGCTGCTCAGGGGTTTCGCATTGGGCAACGGGGGTAAAATCCAGCGGTTTAATCACTAACGAGTCAGCAGGTTGCACTGGCGACTTGTCGAACATTGGCAAATTCATCGACCAAGAGACCAGCTCCCCATTTTCGCTGATGCCAACATAACCGTCATTTGCGCCATCTAACCAAGTGAGTCGCGGAATACGTGCAATCAACTTTTCCACATTTTCACGGTTGGCGCGATAACCAACAGGTACCACTTTGCCATCGGGACGGGTAAACACAAAGGAGGCAGGCCCTCGAGTAATGACGCTGCCTTCCTGCCAATATTTATCAAGAATCTCTTGGGCATAGTGAAACCCAAACATATGAGCGTAATCAGTATCGTCGGCTACAATTTGCGGCACGGCCTTATCCCGCAGTAATAAAAAGCCTGAGCCGATGCTGATAATCTCTTTTACCCCTGTGATATCGGTTTTTTGAATCCAATCGACACCACAGTTAATCCCATCGCCCCAAAAATGCGCATCCCCCGTAGGACTTAAAATCGCAAAGGCACAATTGTTTGCCGTCATACTCGCCACATCCTTTAAGGCGCTGCGGATCGAGTAAGCATCACTGCGCCAACCCCAACTCACCACAGTGCCGTCCTTTTTCAAGGCGGCATAGGTGTGTTGAAAATATTCGATCTTCGCCACATCCGTAAGCTGCGGGAGTAACTTTTTCATATTGGTCGACTCTTCAACCTGCCCCCAAATCACCGCGCTACCTTCTTTTTTGAGGGCGACAAAACTGCGACCTCTGGCAAAGATATCGACAACATCAACTAATTGATCCTGCACATGTAAGCTATTGCCGCCGTAGGGGCCATAACCCCAAGTGTGTACCTTGCCATTAGCATCAAGGGCCGCAATGGCCTCTTGATTAGCGAACAACTTGGTAATATTGGTCATGCGGTTTTGCAGGGCTTTGTCGAGGCTCAATTTCCCCACATTACCCCAGTAAACCACAGTGCCATCTTGACGTAGCGCGGCAAACCCGTCCTTAACTGGGACGATTTGCTTAACTTGCTTAAGCTGCTCCGTCACCTCCCGGCTATCACCGCCAGCATAACTGTCACCCCAAGTGATCACCTCACCGGATTTAGTTAACGCCGCAAAGGCCGAACTGTTGGTGACCACAGTCTCGACTGCGGGTAAATCACAGGGAATATGGCGATACTGTGGACTCGGATTTTCCTTAAGTTGGAGCAATTTGCCGTTATCAAACTGCAATAAGGATTCCTTATCATTTTCGAACACGGTTAAGGGTTTCGGCTGACTACAAGCCGTTAATTGCAGGGCGATTAAAACTGACACGAATGCCAAAGGGCGAGGAATTGAATAAGACTGCATAACTTATTTCCTTGTCGTTGCTGAAAACGTGAGTTGCTGAATATGTTGCGCTACTTTATCCGATAATGACTCGATTATCGGCCTCAATGCGCGCTGAAAACCATGATTCATATCTAACCGAGACAATAGTGCTTGTGCATGTTTATCAGTGGTCTGCGCGCTATCAAGGCTGAGGGTTTGAAGCGCCATCGTCTGGCCAAATGCCGCTAAAATCACCGCTTGCACAGGGCTAACACTTGGCTCCGGCGCGCTACGCGTATCATCGAGCACCCATTTAACTAACCAAAGTAAATATTCGATACGGGCTGCAAGGTCGACACTGCATTTTTTTTCATCCTCCAAGCCAAAACTGAGCTCCTTGGCATAACAAAGTGCCTCCAATGCCTTGAGCTTTTCTGCCGATAATGTCAGTGCAAAAGGGAGCTGCGCAGTGCGAGTCATCAGCACAAAGGTTGCCAAGGTTCTTGCTGTTAAGGCTTGATTGCAACGGGCTAACATCGCGAGCGCTAAGTCGTGAAACCCTAATGAACTCAAGCGATAAAAGCTAATCATCACAATAGTTTCATCTATCGATTCCAGCTGTTTTTTGCTTGGTGCAGATTGCATTTGGGCAAATAAGGCAACAAAACTTGGGTATAACTCAGGGCAATGGCCAATATGGTCGGCCGCTTCCCATACCAGAATATTAGCGGCTGGGTGGCGCCTGTAGGTTTCAAGCAAATTGATAATTCCAACGTAATCTTGCTGATCCCCTAAACGCTTGAGTATTGGGATATAACGAGACTCAGCCCAGCAAATTCTTAAAGGAGTCGAACAGAAATAGCCCACCAGCAAACCCAATAATAAGCTTGCAGTACCAAAGGCAAAGTCCCACTTGGCGAGATCGCGGGTTAATTTAAGGTCTGCACTTGCACGGGTTGGTGCATCAGGAAGGTAGCTCACAGCACTTTGCGCATAATGGGGCCCTAATGCCCACGGCGTATCACCCTGCGGCGGAGCTAATTGATAAGTCGCACGGCAATCAACACCATCAAGCCCCCACTGACGAATCACCTCGCCCTCGGCGGTGTGATATTCCACTAAGCAAACCAATCTTTGGCGAGAAATGCCGTTCGAACCTCGTTCACTCCGATACTCAGTTTCAATCACCCGGCCAATGGCAACATCGCCACGCACTTCAAGCTGATTGACCAAATACCACTTTTGCCATCCTTCAGTGATAAAAAAGGCCGCAAGACTCAAGATTAAAATGGGAGGTAAGGTAAACAAGAGTACTTCGAGCCCCCCCCAACCTCGCTCGGGTGCGCTAGAGGTTAACTTACTGCGATTAATCAACACGCCAAAACGTCCTTATCATTCCATGATGCTTAAGCATTAAATGAATTTTGTTTGTGCCTACAGCGGGGCGCAATTTTAGCAGCTTATTGATAAAAATCAGAAAAAGCTCACAGTTTACTGTAAAGACACCATCACACTCATCGCCCCCCCGCTTGAACATGCTATTCTAAGCCCCCATCACCGCTGTTTAAAGGAGTAACAGTATGACTCGCCCTATTATTCTGGATTGCGATCCCGGCCATGACGACGCTATTGCGCTCATTTTAGCTCTCGCCCATCCAGAGCTGGTTCCACTGGCCGTCACCACCAGCGCCGGTAACCAAACGCCGGATAAAACGCTCAATAATGCCCTGCGGATCTTAACCTTATTAAATCGCAGTGATATTCCTGTCGCTGGCGGTGCAGTCAAGCCATTAGCTCGCGAATTAATCATTGCCGACAATGTCCATGGTGAAACCGGACTCGACGGCCCTGCATTGCCTAATCCAAGTTTTAGTCCTCAAGCCATTACCGCAGTTGAATTAATGGCGCAGCAAATTCGCCAAAGTCATCAGCCAGTAACCTTAATTCCCACAGGACCACTCACCAATATCGCGCTTTTGCTCGCCAGCCACCGCGAATTACACGCCAAGATCGAACGCATAGTGCTAATGGGCGGTGCAGCCGGTGTCGGCAATTGGACACCAGCCGCCGAGTTTAATATTTTTGTCGACCCCGAAGCCGCCGATATTGTCTTTAAATCCGGTATTCCCATCACTATGTGTGGGCTCGATGTGACTCATCAGGCGCAAATCATGGATGAAGACATAGAACGCATTCGCGCGATTCAAAATCCAATTGCTCAGTGCGTCGCCGAATTATTGGATTTCTTTATGATTTACCACAGAGATCCTAAATGGGGCTTTATTGGTGCGCCATTGCACGACCCCTGCACTATCGCTTGGTTGCTTAAACCTGAGCTATTTGAGGCGCAAGATTGCTGGGTAAGTATTGAAACCCAAAGTGAGTTGACCTTAGGCATGACAGTGGTCGATCGCTATCAGCTAACAGGTAAAGCCGCCAATGCGACTGTGCTGTTTGGGCTCGATAGGCAAGGCTTTGTCGATTTACTGGTAGACAGTTTACGCGTCTATGATGCAACTTATCTCAATCGCAGATAAAAATGACAGTGAGTCTTCTATGAGCCAGATACTCGTTATCGGCAGTGCAAATGCCGACCATGTGATGAAATTTGAGTACCTGCCCGCTGCAGGGCAAACCTTAATGAGCCGAGATTATCGCCTCGAACTGGGCGGTAAGGGGGCCAATCAAGCCGTCGCCTGCGCGCGCTTAGCCAAATCAGGTTCACGCACTGATTTTATCTGCCATCTCGGCCAAGACAGTATCGGCGATGATATGCGTCAAAGCTGGATGAAAGATGGCATCAGCACGGAAGGGATCCGCCAAATAGCCGGACTGAGCACAGGCACTGCCATGATTTTTATCGGTGATAACGGTGAGAATACGATTGGCGTTGCCGCAGGTGCTAACGCCAGCCTTTCACCTGATGACTTAGAAGCTCATTACGCCCTGTTTGCTAATGCTGAGTACTTGTTAACACAATTGGAAACGCCCGCTGCCACAGTGGCAAAGGCGCTGCAAATAGCCAAGAATCTTGGCGTGACGACTGTACTAAATCCTGCTCCAGCGACGGCACTTGGCCAAGATGTACTCAAGTGGGTAGATATTATTACCCCCAATGAAACCGAAGCAGAAGCCTTAACGGGAGTTGAGATCAACCATATTGATGATGCACACATGGCAGCGCAACTTCTCCACCAGCAGGGAGTAAAGATTGTGGTCATTACCTTAGGTAGCCGTGGCGCATTTATCAGCAGCCCAGGTTTTAATGGGCTAATACCTGCGTTTGAAGTGCAGGCCATAGACACAGTCGCCGCAGGGGATACCTTCAATGGCGCCTTAGTTGTGGGCTTAAGCGAGGGCATGTCGATTGCTGCAGCCGTGGGATTTGCCAATGCAGCCAGTGCCATTACTGTCACTCGCCCAGGCGCACAACGTGCGATTCCCTATCGACAGGAGCTTTCGTACTAAAAACGTAAGACGTTCTGAAGTAGACGCCCTGCGTTAGAACAAAAAATTATAATTTATAAATCAAACACATAAATAATAGTTCCTGAGTACTTAGTTCACTCCAAATAAGTACTCACCTATGTTTACCGCTAACAATTTTGCCGCCAATAACGATGCAAGCTTTCAACCTAAAGTTGCATATACATAATTTACACGCTGATTTCATTCCCATTTAATGAAGATTGCTTATGCTAGCAGGTGCATGTCCGAGTCAAAACGGCTCGGCTACCCTTGTTCAAATAAGGAAGTACCAGATGAAAGCAAAAAGCACAGCTTTACGTAACGTGACCAGCACTAGCCTAATCGGCCTAGGATTATTATTCGCTAGCCAAGCGAGTGCCAACGAATGTGAACTGAAAATTGCCGCCACTGATGCAATGCAATTTGACACTAAAGAGCTGTCTGTACCTGCAAGCTGTAAAGAAGTGACCTTAACCTTAACCCACTCAGGCACTTTGCCAAAAGCAGCGATGGGCCATAACTGGGTATTAACTAAGGCAGCCGATATGTCAGCCGTAGCGACCGAAGGTATGAGTGCAGGTCCTGATGCAGCCTATGTCAAAGCCGGTGATACGCGCGTTATCGCACACACTGATTTAGTGGGCGGTGGCGAATCAACGTCTATCACCTTTAGCACTGCCGGTATGAGCGCCACCGAAGCCTACCAATTCTTCTGCAGCTTCCCAGGTCACTGGGCGATTATGCAAGGCAGTTTCAAGTTAAAAGCTTAAGGTGAATGGCTTAGCCTAACGTTAAGTGATAAAAACAAAAAAGCGGATCTTAGGATCCGCTTTTACATTTCAGCCATTGCATTTAGCCGCACTAATTCATCATGGTCTTGGTTGGATGACTAATGGCGCAAAGCTCGTCATCGTATTACCGTTAGCGCCGTTCAAGTTAGGATATTCAACCCCTTCCTGTAAAGTGTAATACACGTCGACAAAGTCATCGTCATTGGTGAACCAAGCATCCGGCATCACACTTAAAATACCATTGGTAATTTGCGGGATCAGCGCATAACCCTGAGCTTCAGGATCTGGGATCGACTTTAAGATCTGCTCCGCCGCTTCCAACAGCTTAGTGGCCAACACTTTATAGTTAGTACCATCGTCATGCTCCATTAAGATCATGTCCGCAGCCGCCCAACGATAACGCTCCCAATGTATGATGATTTGATTCGGATAATAGGTCGTATCCGCATAATCTAAATAGGGCATTTCGACGATATCGAGCACTGGCTCTTCACGGCTTGGATCAACCCCAGTCACTATGCCGTAAATTTCGGCACGACCAGAAATCCACGGCTCATGGTCATCCTTCAAGGATATTTGCTTGATCACTGTGGTTGAAATCGGCTTGTCTGCCACCGCCTGTGTTTGCGCACGGCTCAGTAGCGCGCCCTCTTTTTTCGCTGACTGCGCCTCGGCAAATGTCGCCCGCATCACCTCTAAGCCAGCCACAAAGGCTTTTTTGCTATCGATACCGACCACAAACACTGGCTGCTGCGGCAGGTTATACACGTCTAATTGATGCACTTGCCCATGAATATCAAAGGCTTCAATATAATCCCACTGACGCTCGTCACCATCGGGCTCATAGGCAAATAAAGGAGACTCACCTTGCTGCCATGGGGTTAACATGGCTTCATCCGCTAGACGCACTTGCACCAGAGAATCTGCTTTGGCACTTAAGCCCTTCACTCGGCGAATTGATGCATCGGCTTTGGTGATCACATGATCATTGAGCCTATGCTGAGACAGAATGTCATCGGCATTCACTGCTAACTGATACTGGTTTATTTCAGTCTGTAAGATAGGCGCAAGCTGCGCATATTGATGGCTTAAATCTAACGCCAATGCCCGCTTTGTATTGGTTAACTGCGCTTGTGCATCCAAAGTCGAATCCTTTAGCGACGCTTGTAGTAAGCGTAACGCCTCTCCATCTAAGGCTTGGCCATAACTCAGGGTTGCCGAAGCCGACAAACACAGCAATAAACTGGATTGAAGTAGTTTCATAGGAGTTCCCTTACCTTGATAAAGTTAAACGTGCGTTCGAATTCCTTACATATGAGCACAGAGCAGCATCTAAGTAAATCAAATGATAATAGTTATCGTTAATTATTAGTGGTATAGGGTACGTAATCCCGACTAAATGCGATAAAAACAAGCTAATGACAGCATCAGTAGATCAGTCCAGCCGAACAGAGTGTATGAAGATAAACGAGGAAATAGAATGAAATGAATTGATATGCACAGTTTCGCGAGCGACAAAAACACAAAAGGCAGATCTTAAGATCTGCCTTTTGCTGTTCATCGCCAGAGTAACGTTTCAGAACCCGTTATGCGCGCCCTAACAGTCACACTGGCTTGATAAGACAAGGTTAAACAAATGAGTGTTACTCTTCGTCGAAATCATCTTCATCAAGATCTTCGGCATCAGTAGCCGCTTCAGCCGCTAATGCTGCGGCTAATTTTGCTTTAGCTTGTTTCTCTGAACGACGTTTATTGCGCTCAGTTAACGTGCCTAAAAACACTTGTAATTCAGTTAAGCCCCAAGCTTGCGCTTCGGCTTCAGTCGCAAAGCCATCGTGGCTCTTAGACACAACTGTTTTAGTTGATGTCATGCGACGAGTGATTTCAGTTTTCCAACCGTTGTCGCCCTGTGTCACGCGAAAATCGTATTTTTTGCCCTTGCTCATTCTGCTCTATTTCCTAAATGATGCTTGTCACGTTTGTCTTATCAAGCGAACCAAACGCTCATCATAAAACAAAAGGAGCGCAGTGTACTTGATTTCGGCCCAGAAAGATCGCCCAGATGAAAATATTCATGCCAGTTTCATCGACTCGCTCAGTGGAGTCAATGCTCACATCTAAAGCAACACTGTACATATATCCCGACCGTCCTCTGTCTAAGGCAGTTTATCGCAAGCTAGCGTGCCTTAGATAATCGTCGTGCAAACGGTATATATTCTTGTTTATGTCATACAAATAGGCTTTTTCAGTCACATTAACACTTTAGAGTTTCTGATTAATGTTAATAATTTACATCATTACTCATAGGTAAATCTGATGAAACTACGCCCTATTTCGTCGCTCTCACTCGGCCTGTTAATTGCCACGAGCGCTTTATTAGCCGGTTGCAATAATGGCGATGATAACGCCGCAGTCACGCCACCCACCAGCAAACCCGTTCCAGCTCAAGTGGGAGAAAGACCCTTATTCCTCGTACGTCAGATGCAAGACAGCACACTTAAAACCCGCTTAGAACAATGCACCACTGACAATTTTTATCGCAGCGAATTTTCCATAGGTCACCGTGGCGCGCCAATGAAATTCCCTGAGCATACAAAGGAATCCTACCAAGCGGCTATCGATTCGGGCGCAGGCATAGTCGAGTGTGATGTCACCTTCACCGCCGATAAAGCTTTAGTTTGCCGCCACTCACAGTGCGATCTTGCCAGCACGACCAACATTTTAGCCATACCCGAACTTGCCAATAAATGTTCGATCCCATTCACTCCTGCTGATGCCGCCAATGGCGTCAGCGCATCGGCAACCTGTTGCACTAGCGATATCACCCTCGCCGAATTTAAAACTCTCAAGGGTAAGATGGAAGGCAACAATCCGAAAGCGACCACTGCGGCCGAATTCATCAATGGTACCCCAAGCTGGCGTACCGATCTTTATGCTGGCAATGGCACCTTAATGACCCACGCTGAAAGTATTGAAATGTTTAAAAAAGCCGGTGTGAAGATGACGCCTGAGCTAAAAGCCGCCAGCGTATCTATGCCCTTCGATGGTTTTACTCAGCAGGATTACGCGCAAAAAATGTTGGATGAATACACGGCGGCGGGCGTCAATGTTTCGCAAGTATTCCCCCAGTCATTTATTTTGGATGACATCAAATATTGGGTCGCCAACGCACCTGAATTTGCGAAGCAAGCCGTGTTTCTCGATGACAGATACGATTATAACAGCGCCTTTGATCCGCAGAACTCTGCCACTTGGTCACCATCAATGGCGGATTTAAAGACCCAAGGCGTCGAAATTATTGCGCCGCCACTCTGGGTATTAGTCGCCTTAGATGCGGATAAGAAAATCATTCCTTCGGAATACGCTAAGGCCGCTAAAGGCGCTGGGCTTAAGATCATCACTTGGTCGCTGGAGCGATCTGGTTTATTAAAAAATGGCGGCGGCTTTTACTTTCAAAGCATTACCGAAGCGATAGATAATGAAGGCGATACCTTTGAATTACTTGATGTACTTGCGAAAGATGTCGGCGTGATTGGAGTGTTCTCCGACTGGCCCGCCACAGTGACTTACTATGCTAACTGTATGGATTTATAAGTTTTAAAATAGAAAAAATGCGTTAACGATTCATCGTTAACGCATTTTTTTTATTGCGAAAATAATCTATATCTCGCCGCGAGCTATTTAAACAGGTGCTGGATATTCTTTAAATCGCCCTTACCTTCGGCAATTTCTTCAGGCGTTAAACCTGTGACTTCGTGCGGGAAAACTAACCAGTCTTCAGAGGCATGAATGTAATAGTCGGGTTTTAAAGGCACTGCGGTATTTTTTGGCTTGTAATAAGGGCAAGCGATACGGATATCGGTTGGCATATTCAAGCGCATCAGTTGGCTGAGTTTTTCTTTTAATGCATGAATACTACGGCCAGAGTCAAACACGTCATCCACAATCAACAAACCGTCACTCGCGTTCGCATTTTCAACGATGTAATGCAGGCCATGAACTTTGATTTCTTTGCTTTGTTTGTCGGTGCCAATCCCATAATAAGAAGAGGTACGCACGGCAATGTGATCAGTTTCAACTTGTTTAAAATCGAAAAACTCCTGTACCGCGATCCCGATTGGAGCACCGCCACGCCAAATACCCACGATAAATTGCGGACGAAAGCCACTCTCATACACTTGCGAAGCTAATAAAAATGAATCTTCCAGCAATTGCTGCGCGGTAACAAAATACTTTTCTGACATGACACAGTCCCCATCACATTGATTTTATTCTTAGGTCGTTAAAGCTTATGACCCCTGTAAGGTCTGTTCGGCGGGTAAAGGTTCCCAAAACACTAGAACAGCTTTGCCTTAGCAAGTGTAGGCAGCCGCCGAATTTTGGGAGCGAATTTTATACCAAAAAAATGCGATGTGCTGCAGTAATAGTAAGAACTTGCGTGACAACAGACATTTATTTTGTCTTTTAAAGCCAAAAGCAACAAAAAGGCCACCCTAAGGTGGCCGATAAACAAGCGAACAATACCGCATTAAACGATAGGCGTAATCACATGCTCGCCTACTTTTGTCTTAGCACTATAACCACGGGCCGTTGCGACTTGGAAATCCTTCGACAAAATGGTATCCACATAATGCCAGTCGCTGCGCACCTCATCAGCGGTAAAGGTGAGCGTCATAAAGCCTCGGTCTTTTAAGTTAGCGTACTTAAGATCTGGCACTAACTCGACGATTGCCGCCTCGGTCGCGGGGATCTGTTCCGCTGGCAGATTCAAGTAATATTCAAGGCCTGGCGATGATACTGAGCTAGTCGCAAACTCAACACCCACTGTATCGCCTTGCACGTCTTTAAGCTCGTTTGCCCATGCATTATGGGTGTCACCCGCGATCACAACTAGGTTGAGATTTTTCGATTTAGCCGTACCTAAAATCACTTCACGCTCATAGGCATAACCATCCCAAGCATCTAAGTTGTATGGAATGGCAGGTAATTGCAGCAGTCCGATAACTTCTGGCGTGAGTAAGGCTTGATTGGCTTGAAGATATTGCAGCTCTTGGGCAGTAAGCGTGGGATCATTTGCCGCCGCACGGGCCGCTAACTTAGCTAAAGCCCCTAACATGGCAAATTGAGGAATGCTCATCTGCTGAGTGGCAATCGCCGCAGGCAATGACATCTTACCCATTAATACCTGCTGTCCCAGTACTTGCCACTTGCCTGTCGACTGTAGCAATGTGCCCTGCAGCCATAATAATTGCGTCAGCCCCAGCATAGTGCGAGTGGTCGAAGTGACATCAGCAAGGAAACGCTCTCCCGCAAACGAACCCGTGGTAGGATCCATATAATCGGCATAATCGAGCTGTTTATCACGGGCTAATACGCGAGTATCCAACATATGCAGATCGACGAGATTGCCGTAACTGAAGCTGCGGTAAATCTCTTCATGGTTCCCTTCACGCCATGGGCGAATCGGTAACCACTCGAAATAAGCTTGTAGTGCCGCTTCTTTACGAACGGCAAAATCCCCTTCGCCTTCGTTGTGATTCTCGGCACTATCACGCCAAGTATCATTGGCCACTTCATGATCATCCCACACTGTGATAAAAGGCACTTTCGCGTGTAACTTTTGCAGACTCGCATCGGTATGGTACTGACCATGGCGAGTGCGGTAATCACTCAACGTCAGCAACTCATTGGCGGGTAACACTTCACGCCCCAATTCGGCAGCATGCTCACTGGCATAACCACCGCGGGCATATTCATAGATGTAATCGCCTAAATGCACCACAGCATCTAAATCATCCTGCGCCGCCGCTAACTCATAGACGTTAAAATAACCGGCAGGAAAGTTAGCACAGGACATCACGGCTAATTTGACTGAGCTAACATCACCTTCAGGCAGAGTGCGGGTTTTACCCACAACTGAGGTTTTATCACCCGTCATAAAGCGATAAAAGTAGGTTTGCCCGGCACGTAAACCACGGGCATCAATCTTAACCGTGTAGTCACGGCTTGCATTAGTGACAGTCTCACCTGTGGTCACTAATTGACTAAAGGCCGCATCGCTTGCCACTTGCCAACTCACTTTTACATCGCTCTCAGATTCAGGCGTGACACGAGTCCAGAGGATCACGGCATCGACTGCCGGATCGCCACTGGCAATCCCATGTAAAAATTGCGCGGGTACAGAATTATCATCATTACTATCACTACAGCCCATCAAGCCGTAAGAGATCACAGCAACACCAACACCTTTGGCCGACATAGCCAAAAAATCACGACGAGTTACGGTACGATTCATTATTATTCCTTGTTAGAAAAGGCTTCACTGGTATGAGGTCTAATAAGACCACGATTGTGAGATATCACTGTTACATATTTGTGACATCTTTGTCAGCCTTTTATGATATCTATCAATTCAAACACTTATACTGGATAGCGTACTTTATTTGTGCAGGACTGGCGTAGCTTACAGAGAAGCTGCTAACATCGGTGCAGGCTAACGCAGCGTGTTAAATGCACGCCAGAGAATGGCAAGAAAAGGAATTTAACAATGAAAGTCAGCGATATTATGAGTGATCAAGTCATCTGCATCAGCGATGGCGCCAGTTTGAAAGATGCCCACCATCTGATGCAAACCCGTGGCGTACGCCACTTACCTGTGATTTCTGAAATTGATGGCACCCTCGTTGGCGTACTCACCCATAAAAAGATGATCGCCAGCGTGATGACTATGTTGAACAAGTACGGCCAAGGCGCGCTCGAACGTAAAGAGCGATACACGCCAATCACGACAGTGATGGATAAAGAGTATCAGCATCTAACCGCCGACGAGCCCTTAACTGTGGTGGTGGAATATTTTATTGAAAACAAACTCGGCTGCTTGCCCGTCGTCGATGTCGATAAAAAGGTACTCGGTATCGTCACTTCATCGGACTTTATTAAGCTGTGCCGTACCCTACTGCAACAGCAAGCGTAACGTTTTACGCTCCCTTTCTTCCATGTCAGCCTTTTGCTACGCAAGGCTGACGCTGTCTTTTTTATAAACTGTGTGTTCTATAAAAAGAAAGGATTCCCTTGGCTAAATTACTCTCACAAGAACAATTTATTCGCGCCTATGAATGCGCAGAATTTGGCTGTTTTGCCAATCAACAACAACTCGCCAAATTACTCGCCGATCCCGATTACGACTTTTTACATCAAGACAGTACCTACTTTGGCAAAGCGGCAACGCAAATCACCTGTATCAGTGACTTACAAAGTATGGAGGAATTGCATTTTGTCGCGGCCAACTTGAATTGGGATAACGATGATCCCGACATGGTCAGGGCGATTATCGAACATCCACTCTGCGACGCAGGTACCGCCTTATTACTCTACTGGTACGGACAAGGCTTTTATTACTCCACGCCGGAGACGCTCGACACGCCTTTTGGACAGCTATTCAAAACCATAACCGATAGATTTGTTGCGCGCGGCTATGCCAGTTATAAAATCCATTTTGACCCGATTAAAGAATGTTTTATGCCCTCATTAGAAGACGTTCTTACTAGAGGATGCCAAATTCCAGGGGCTATTTTTGCCCCCTACAGCACTATGGAAATCGAAACCTATGAAGGGCATCCAAGGTATCTACAATTTAAAAATGAACTACTGAAATCGGGCAAATGGGGCAACCAATAAGCGTTGACCTTTTGATATCAGAACAGTTTAAGCTAGGGTTACTGGCGGAATACGCGTAAAACGCTGCCAGCGACCCGAGCGCCAACGGTGCACCATAATCAATCCACGCACCCATTCATCTGCCGCAACGGCCAGCCATGCTGCAAGCACGCCATAACCTAAATGCAAGCCAAAGAACCAAGCAAAAAACACCCCAATACCCCACATGCTAAAAAGACCTATACGCACAGGGAACGCCACATCACCGGCGCCCTTGAGCGCCGAGATAATCACCAGATTAAACACTCGTCCGGTTTCAAGGGCGATGGAACCCGCAAGCAATAACGCTGTTAGTTGGATAACTTCTTCGTTTTCACTCAACCAGCCGACAATAACGAATCGCTGCCAGTAGAAGACTAATACTATGGTCAGTGAAGCGATAAAGCCCACCAAACAGTAACGCTGCACCCGAGTGGTGATTTCATCGAACCATTGTTTACCCACATAATATCCAGTCTGGATTTGCGTCGCCTGCCCGAGTGCGACTGCAAAACAATAGATAAAACGGCTAATGTTCAAGCCATAGGTGTAGGCCGTGAGCGATAAAGTGCCCATCTGGCTGATAAAGTAGATGATGGTCATCTGAGCCACATTATAAGACAGCATCTCGCCAGCATTGAGCAGGCCAATACGCATCACACTCCAATAAGTGCTGCGCGGTAAAAGCTTAAGTCGTTGCAGTGGCAGCGGAATTTGCTTATGCCGGATCACCATCAGCATGATAAACGCACCAATGACCTGGCTGGTCACTGTCGATATCGCCACCCCTGTTACCCCATAAACAGGTAAACCAAAGGGTGAATACAGGGCAATATAATTACCGATCACGTTCATTAAGCCCGTGCTCGAGGTAACTAACATGGCCGAGCGGGTAAAACCGTAACTACGCAAAATAGCGGCGAAGGCAATGTTCATCACTAGCCCTATGCTCAAGCTGCCGCAAATCACCAAATAGTCATATCCAAAACCAGCCACATCGTGCTCAAGCGCAAATAAGCCGATAATGCCCTTAGCACCAAAGAACATAGATGCGCCCATGACCAAGGCTAATACCAAACTCAATACGACACTCGCCACCCCGATATCGACAGCCTGCTGCGGTTGGCCTGCCCCATTGCTTTGGCTAATCAAAATACTTGCGCCCGTACTCACCATCATGGACATGACCATCATGAAGAACATCAGCTGAGTCGTGAGTCCCACTGCGGCAACCGCATTATCGGAATAATGGCTCAGCATAAAGATATCGCAGATCCCAAGCAGAGATTGCAGCAAGGTCTCGATAAAAATCGGCCACGTCAGGGCAACTATGCCCATGCGCTGTTGCAATGTTTTGGGTGCTTTGGCCACGAAAGATTCCTGCAAATAGAGAACGAATAACGAGTGTGATCGCTGGCTCAATGTGTCGCTCAAACAGCATCTTGGCAACCTATATTTTAGCCAAGAGACTGAAACCCACTTTCACAAATAGACATCAAAGTGCTATCGAACGCACAATCAGGCGGACATTTAAGCGCATTAAGCCTGACAGTCAATTAAGTTGGTAATTTTCTTACAAGACACCCTACAACTCAATCTGTAATAGTGAAAAAGATGCCGACTGCAACCGTATTCATTACTAAGTTAATACCAAAGTTAATTTCCGCAATCATGATAGAGCTCATGGCTGAGTGTGAATCTAGGCTACCAATTCAATTAAGCTGCCGATAAACTCAGCCCATTGCAGAACAGCCGAGCGCACTAAAAATTGAGGGAGTATTAAATGAGCCAACTCTATTTAGAAGAGGGAATTAAACAATTGGTTAGCGAGTTTATCGCGGCGGGCTGCCCATCGGTGCGAGAGCAAAGTATTGAGCAACGTAGACAAGGTTATATTGCCAGCACTGTACTCGCGGGTGAGCCTGAAGAGGTGTTCGAGGTTAGATCTATTTCCATCGATGGCGCAGAATTAACTCTGTTCAAACCCTCGGCGGCAAACAATTTACCTATCGTCATTTACTACCATGGTGGCTGTTTTGTCAGTGGCGGCGTTGAAACCCATAATCAACAACTGCGAAAACTCGCCAATGATTCTGGCGCACTGGTGATCGCCGTTCGCTATCGCCTCGCCCCAGAACATGTTTATCCCGCTGCCCACGACGATGCCTGCCATGCCGCAGAAGTCATCTATCAACATTGTCCCCAATGGGGCGGTGATAACACTAAGATCACCCTAATGGGCGACAGCGCCGGCGGCCATTTAGCCCTAGTCACTTGCCTGCGTTTAAAAGCCAAAGGGCAATGGTTGCCACAGAAACAAGTGCTTATCTATCCTATGCTCGATGCCACCGCGAAGAGCCAAAGCTATAGCGACAATGGCGAGAAATACATCATCACCCGCGACACCTTGCTAACAGGTTTCGATCTGTATTTAGATTGGCACCCCAGAACCGATGCCGAAGCCAGTCCACTACGCCGTGATGACTTAGCAGGCTTACCCGAAACCCATATCATCACCGCCGAATTCGATCCACTCGTCGATGAAGGTGAACAGCTATTTAGGAATCTATTAGAGGCTGGCGTCAATGTCCACTGCCGTCGTTATCTTGGCGTCATCCATGGTTTCTTCCAACTCTCGGGCGTGAGCCGTTCCGCTCGGGATGCCATGGTGCAGGTGACCAATATAGTGAAGACAACCTAACGTCATACTTGATGATTAATTCATTCATAAAAAAGGCTTTCTATCTAGATAGAAAGCCTTTTTTAATCGTTTGATATTCAGATTTAAACGGTTTTCTTTCGATACGCCAAGAACAACAAAACTATACCTACGGCTAAAAACGGTAAGCTCAGAAGTTGTCCCGCACTTAAGAAAGTTTCAGAGTAAGCCGCTTGGCTAACTTTAATCGACTCAATCGCAATTCGCGCACTAAACACCGACACCAGAAACAGGCCGAAAATAGCCCCATGTCTTTGTTTAATCTGCGTGTATTGATACAAAGCATACAGACCAATAAAGATAGCTAAATAAGCGAAAGCCTCATAGAGCTGTGCTGGATGTCTTGGCAACATGTCGACACGGGCAAATATAATGCCCCAAGGTTGAGTCGTAGGATCGCCTAAAATTTCTGAGTTGGCGAAGTTTGCCATACGCACAAAAAAGCCAAAAATGGCGGTGGCGATCGCGAGTCTGTCCAACAAAAACAGAAATGGTAGCTTCACTTTACGTTGGTAATAATACAAGGCCAGAATCGCGCCTAAACCACCACCGTGGCTGGCGAGTCCGCCTTCCCAAATCGCCAAGATCTTAAGCGGATGAGCAAAGTAATAAGTCGGATCGTAGAACATACAATGGGCCAAACGCGCACCCACAATAATGCCAACCACACAATAAATCAGTAAATTATCAAGGGACTCAAGATCGAGATTTTCCTTGATATAAATCCGCTTCATCACCTGAAAACCAGCAGTAATAGCAACAGCAAACAGGACTCCATACCAATGTATTTTTAGTCCCATAAACGAGATTAATACAGGATCGAGCTCCCACACTAAGTGTTCCAAATTCAATTACTCCATAACACTTGGTACATAGAGGTACGCCAAAAAGCATGTTTTACGTGGTTAAACGCCAATAGACAAGCCTTGTCGCGGGGATATCTTACTATTGAGTCAAATTTAATGACTCAGAGCGACCTTGGTTTTGCCGAATGAGGCAATGTCAACCAAGTTACCATTTAACGAATCAACTGGCTAAATTTAACTGACTTTAGCACTTCCCTAACGGCTCAGACGTTGGATGATGTCACTATGCTGTGGATATTGGGCTAACAAAGTTTGTTGGCTAAACAGCTCAAAATCATCAAAGGTAAAACCGGGCGATACCATGCAACCCACTAATGAAAAACCATCTTGATTCATGGCTGAACCAAAGATACAGCCCTTAGGGACTAAAAACTGTGGCCGCTCGCCCGCAGCTATATTAAGCCCTAATTGCGCCGTCGTTAGCACCCCATCAGGATCAATCATGTAAATCGTCAGCGATTGCCCCGCATGGAAATACCACATTTCATCAGCTGTCAGACGATGGAAATGGGAAACCTCTCCCGTACGCAGCAAAAAATAGATACTGCTCCATAATGCCCGAGTCTGATCAAATGCCGTTTCTGAACGATAGGATGAGCGGTAATAACCGCCTTCAACATGCTGCTCTAGCGCTAAATGTTCAATAAAATCATCTGCAGTATGCATTATAAATCCCTGTGTAAAATTAAAACCACAATTAAGGCCCTAGATTCTACTCGAAAATCATCTGTCCACTAAACACCGCAATGAAGCTTTTTGAACATAAGCACAAACGCTAAAGTTCAAGACATCACGACTGACTCGATACGATCGCATGACTTAGGTTTTAAGCCTCAACAGGGATACAACTCTGCGCCATCGAACGCTCTGATGCCTTGGTAAAATCGCGACGACAAATAAATTGTACGGCATATTGTTATGGTTTGTTGTTACCCACAAAAGCGGCTAAATTGTAATGAGTTCGCAGGATGCATTCGCGGCTAAAGCGCCAAAGAGTAGTTTATCTATGATAACTTGGACACGCGGACTTAAGGTTGGGTGATTTTCCACAGGGATTTTAATCGATGATCAAAATAGAAGAAATGGCTTTAGTCCTTGATGCACTTCCTGATCCTACTTTTGTTCTGTCAAAAAGTGGTAAATACATTGCCGTCTTCGGTGGTAAAGATGACCGTTATTACCACGATGGTAGTGGCCTAATCGGCTTGTATCTTAGCGATGTGTTAAAGGCTGACAAACTCAATTACTTCTTACAGGTTATCGAAAGTGCATTAACCAGCCGAAAATTACTGATCGAAGAATATGAATTGAGCAATAAAGATGTCAAAGGCTTACCCGATATAGGCCCTGAACAACCCATTTGGTTTGAGGGACGCATTCAAGCACTAGACTTTCTGGTTGATGATGAGCCTGTGGTGCTTTGGGTCGCCAGTAATATTTCCAAGCGGCATGAACTTGAACTGCAACTACGTCAACTAAGCGATACCGATCAGCTGACAGGGCTGTATAACCGTCGCCGCTTAGAACGTGATTTAACCTTTCAATTCGATATATTTCAGCGCCACCGTATTCCCACCTCAATCTTGATCCTCGATTTAGACCATTTAAAGTCCATCAATGATCAGTTGGGTCACTATGCTGGCGATCAAATCATCATCGCAGTTGCCGAAACCTGCCGAACTCAATTTAGAAAAACCGATAGCGCGTATCGTTTTGGTGGCGATGAATTTGTGATTGCCCTACCTGGGGTTGAGCATTCGCAAGCGGTTGAATTTGCAGAATACCTCTGCGATTGCTTTTACACTGAACTGCAAAAATATGCTGTCAATGGCTTGTTTGCCACCGTAAGCATTGGAGTCGCCTCTATCGAACCATTGGATAAGTCCTATGAAGAAACGCTTAAGCGGGCCGATGCGGCCTTGTATCAAGCTAAACGTAACGGCAAAAATCGAGTTATATCAAATACAGCCTAAGCGGGCTGAACATTTCAAACCACACATAGCAATAACAAGCGCCCTTAATAAATGATAGCCACAAGTGCTCATAAGAAGCGCGAATCAAAAGAGCAACAAACAAAAAAGCGAACCAAAAGGTTCGCTTTTAAACACATGAAGCTAATGCCAAATAACAGAATTAATTCAGGTCTTTCGCAGCTTTACGGGCTTGATGCAACTTCTTATAGCTTTCAATCAATCTTAAATGCGGCTCAATGCCTTCGAGCTGCATGCTGGTCTTAGTTAAACCATAAAAACGCACTTTTCCTGTGACTGAGCCAACGACGTTGTCCATCACTTCTTTACCGAACATACGGTTGAAGTTATGGATAAAATCATCAAGTTCTAACTCTTCATCTAAGGTCACTTCCAGCACAGCATTCATGGCTTGGTAGAACAGGCCACGTTTAACGGTATTGTCGTTAAACTGCAGGAACTCACCGACCAGCTCAATCGCGTCTTCGTGTGCACCAAGTGCCAAATAAATCAGGATCTTAAGCTCAATAATCGTCAGTTTTCCCCACACGGTATTTTCATCAAATACAATGCCGATTAAGGTGCGAATATCCGTGTAGTTATCGAGTTGGCTTTCTTCTAAACGGTTGACCAAATTAGCCAATTGCTTAGTGCTTAACGAATGCAGATTTAAGATATCTTCACGGTACGCCAGCGCCTTGTTGGTGTTATCCCAAATCAAGTCATCAACTGGATAAATCTCAGAATAATTAGGAACTAAAATACGGCACGCCGATGCGCCTAAATCGGTAAACTCGGCGATATACACCTCTTTACCTAACGCTTCTAAGATCCCAAACAGGCCGTCAGCTTCTTCTTCGCTGGTGCCAGAGAAATCCCATTCGCAGAATTCATAATCAAATTTACTGCTAAAGAAGCGCCATGAAATCACTCCTGTTGAATCAATAAAGTGCTCAACAAAGTTTTCTGGCTCGCTGACCGCCATGCTGTTAAAGGTCGGTTTTGGCACATCGTTTAAGCCTTCGAAGCTGCGGCCTTGCAGTAATTCAGTTAGGCTGCGCTCTAACGCCACTTCGAAGCTTGGGTGCGCGCCAAAGGAGGCAAATACACCGCCAGTTTTCGGGTTCATCAGGGTGACGCACATCACTGGGAACTGGCCGCCGAGTGAGGCATCTTTAACCACAACCGGGAAACCTTGCTCCTCTAAACCGTTAATGCCCGCGAGGATGCTTGGGTACTTTTCTAGTACAGACATAGGCACATCGGGCAGGACAATTTCTTGCTCAATGATTTGACGTTTTACAGCGCGCTCAAAAATCTCTGACAAGCACTGCACATGGGCTTCTTGCAGGTTATTACCCGCACTCATACCATTGCTTAAGAACAGGTTTTCAATCAGGTTCGATGGGAAGTAAACCGTTTCACCGTCAGATTTACGGGTGTAAGGAATCGCACAAATGCCGCGTTTGATATTGCCCGAGTTAGTATCAATCAAGTGCGAGCCGCACAGCTCGTCATCTGGGTTATAAATCTCTAAGCAATAGTCATCGAGAATACCCGCTGGCAGCGCATCGTCTTCTTCTAACGCAAACCACTTTTCATTGGGATAATGCACAAATTCGCTATTGGCGATTTCAGTCCCAAAGAATTGATCATTATAGAAAAAGTTGTTATTCAGACGCTCAATAAACTCGCCGAGTGCCGAGCACAGCGCGCTTTCTTTGGTCGCGCCTTTACCATTGGTGAAACACATTGGCGAAGCGGCGTCACGAATGTGCAGTGACCACACGTTCGGCACGATATTGCGCCATGATGAGATCTCTATCTTCATTCCAAGATCGGCGAGCATGCCCGTCATATTGGCAATGGTTTGCTCCAGCGGCAGATCTTTACCCAGAATAAAGGTGCTCGATGCGCCATTAGGCTGGCCCATCAACATGGCATTGGCGTCTGAATCTAGGTTCTCAACGGTTTCAATTTTAAATTCTGGGCCAGTTTGCACCACTTTTTTAACCGTACAACGGTCAATCGAGCGCAAAATACCTTCGCGATCTTTCTCCGAAATATCTTCGGGTAACTCAACTTGAATTTGGAAAATCTGGTTGTAGCGATCTTCTGGATCGACAATATTGTTCTGCGACAGTCTAATGTTATCCGTTGGAATATCACGGGCTTTGCAATATACCTTCACGAAATAGGCCGCACACAGGGCTGACGACGCTAAGAAATAGTCAAACGGACTAGGCGCTGAACCATCACCTTTGTAGCGGATTGGCTGATCGGCGGTCACGGTAAAATCATCAAACTTGGCTTCAAGTCTAAGATTGTCGAGAAAATTAACTTTGATTTCCATTGAATATGATTTCCACTAAATATGCGAGTCTGTAGCAGCCCATCGACCAAGTCGCGTCATTGGTAATGAGTCATTAAGGGGGAATTATCGGTGTTTTTGGCCCATTAGTCTTGGGTTAATTATGTTAAAAACCATAATCAGGGCATTTACGGCTGAGCTTGGTGGGTTGAATAGCAAGGTTAAGCGACTGCTTAGATTGAGTATCAAGAAGGCGAGGAAACCAATGAGTCGCAGAGTAACACTCTGTGCAAAAACACATTATGGATGTTTTTCAGTTTCACGCTTAACCAACAGAAAGGTTAAATACATCTTAGTCGGTAATGACAAGGCCATGCCAAAGGCGACACACATGGCGCTGATAATAATCCCTTGCACGCCCATCGCCTCAACAGTTTCATTAAAGTTATGCAAGTAGATGCCCAGCGCAATAAGACAAATGCCTACAGTAATGCAGATTTTCAGCGTTAGGATCAGCTTTTCATTTGTCACAACCCAGCCCTTACTGTTCGCCACTACCTGCACCAGCCTGCACCAACTCTAGCTAATTTTGCATCAATTTAAGCTAATATAGTGAACTCATTGGGCCCGTATAGTGTTGATAAAGATCAAAAGAAAGGCCTAGATTCACAGCATAGTTAACGATTTTGGAATCAATCAACAGCGCGCATTTTATCGATTTCCATTAAATTTTTGTTAACTTAAGCACTTAAGAATGCGGGAAATTAGCTATACTGCCCTGCAATAAAAGAGATGTTCATCATGGAGTCGTCAAGCATGTCTAATTTCAGCCTACGTAATAAATTACTGCTGTTGTCGTTATTCCCTTTAATTTTTACTTTGTTCGTACTCATGACAGTTTCTTATTATGTCGAAAAAGACGCCCTTGCAGATGAAGTGACGACCTTTAGAACTAAGCTCATCGGTGAACGTAAAACACAAATAAAAGAAGCCACCGAAATTGCCGCAGGAATAGTGCAGTATCAATTGTCTTTAAAAGAAAATGGCAATGTAAACCAAGCGCTACGTGATATCCGTTTTGGCAGTTCTGGTTACTTCTTTATTTACGACTCCCAAGGTAAAAACCTGTTCCATGCCGTCATGCCCAACCTCGAAGGGCAAAATAAAATTAATATGACAGATCCCCGCGGCACTAAAATCATTGTCGGTTTACTCGATGCCGCTAAAAAAGGGGACGGTAACTTCTCGTTCTACTTTCAAAAACCCAATACCAATGAGCAAATTGAAAAAATCGGTTACTCCATGATGATCCCTGGCACTGACTGGATGCTAGGCACGGGAGTCTATATCGATGATATCGACACTGTCGTTGAGGATTATCGTGCGACGGTCACTGAGCAGATGATCGAAAAATCCTATGCCATTCTGTTAATTGCGCTGTTACTCGCCGCGATTACTACCGTTGTTATTCTGATCACCGCACAACGTATGGTCGCGCCAATTAAAAATATGGCGAATAACTTAAACGATATAGCTAAAGGCGAAGGCGATTTAACCAAACGTCTTATTGTTAAAGGTGAAGATGAAATTGCACAACTAGGTCAATCCTTTAACCTGTTTGTCGATAAACTCCAAACCATCATAGGCGATGTGGCAAACGCGACGGCTAAAGTTAAAACCGCCGCCAACGCGATTCACGATCAAACCAAAGTCATGTCGAGCCAACTCATCAGCCATAACAATGAAACCGATCAAGTGGTTACCGCTATTACTGAAATGTCAGCCACCGCCAGCGAAGTAGCGCAAAATACCACGCAAGTGGCTGAAGCGACTCACGCTGCCACTGGCGATGTAGCCAATGCTCAGCGCTGCGTCGATGCTTCTTTAGAAGAAATTTCGGCACTCATGGCGCAAATCAACAATGCGGCGGGCAGTATTCAATCCTTGAGCGAACAGTCTAAAAAAATCAACAACGTGCTGTCAGTGATTGGCGGTATTGCTGAGCAAACTAACCTATTGGCATTAAATGCAGCCATCGAAGCGGCCCGCGCCGGAGAACAGGGCCGAGGCTTTGCCGTGGTGGCCGATGAAGTGCGTAACTTAGCGAGCCGAACGCAATCAAGCACTTTAGAAATCAATGAGATGCTAACTGAACTGCACAAGCTTGTCGCACTGGCAGTAAAAACGATGGAAGAAAGTCAGCAAAGCTGCGTGCGCTCGGTAGACTCTTCCCGTGCAATTTCTGAAAGCCTTGGTTCAGTGACATCGGCGGTCACGGCAATTAACGACATGAGCACCCAAATTGCGACGGCGGCCACGGAACAAAGCTCTGTGACCGAAGAAATCAACCGTAATGTGTTCGCCATCCAAGAGATAGTGAATGAGTTACTCCATTCCAGCGAAGATGCTGCCAGAGTCAGCCAAACCGTGTCGCAGGAAGGAATTAACTTAGGTAAGCTCGTCGGTCAGTTTAAGATTTAAAATATTTTCAATGGGTTGTAAGCTAGATAAGACATAGCAACCCATTAGTTTGCTGCAAATGTAAGATAAGGCCTCAGCCTTGCTGAGGCCGATGGCAGTGGAATTGAAGGATTGCGAGATTGTGGGATTTTTTAATTTCAAAAAGTAAAACTTAAATCCCATTGCCTACGTATATAAGCTCAAATACCCAATCCAATAGAAATGGCCATGTTCTCAATATTTAAGAAAAATCCCTTAAAAAAATTAACTCAGCAATATAACGCCAAGCTTGAACAAGCTATGCATGCCCAGAGAAAAGGCGATATTAGATCCTACTCAATGCTGACCGCTGAAGCCGAGCAAATCGAAAATCAAATAAAAGTGTTAGAAACAACAAGCCATAAATAAACCTTCAAAGCAAAAACACTCAGCAGACAAACTACCAAGAGTCAGCTTGAAAACGTGCTAATCTGGCCTCTGTGACTGTGCATTGAGTCAATTGCATCAACTCACCTAAGGTAATCGCAGGGTTGTCTGTGATAAGCCGAATCAGCTTAGCGTCTAATGGTTCAAGTTTGTCCGCATGTTGCAGCAAGGCTGACTCAAGCTTTTGAATAAGATAACGAAATGCTCCATCTACCATCACTAGCTGCTCGGCTTGTAAACGAGCGGTGCAGGATTGGATCTTGATCGCCGCGCCAACCATGCACCAATTTCTCGAACGCCGCACACGCTTAAGCTCGCAATCATATTGGATTGCAATCGCTTGAGCTTGTTTAACCGCCTCCCGCCCAATTCGATGGATCAGCGAGGGCAGCGAGATACTAATGTCGTCGTTCATAACGCTTGGTTCATCGCCGCTCTTTTATGCCTGCATGGTAAAAGCCTGCTTGACTTTACATTCAAATACAAAAATTCAATGCGCGGCAGTGTACTCTGCCTCACTTTATTCTAAAAGCTCCGCCCTCCGCCGGATAAGATTTGATGCGATTACGCTTTGACTCATTAACCCACATATTTTGAGTGGGTTTCGCACCAAGTTTGTAGCTTATGTTGTAAATCGCGCAGCTTCTTTGGGTAATGGCTCTGCTTGGCATAAACCATATACAACTCATGTGGATAGCATTGCCATTGGGGAACGAGCAAAGTGAGTTTGTGCTGAATGATATCCTCCTCTACCAAATAATAAGGCAGGCTAGCGATACCTGTACCACTCAAAGTAAGCAAATGCGTAGTGGCATAGTTTGAACTGCACAGTGCAGGCTCAAAAGTGAATGTGAGACTGTCCCCTGCGAGCGGTTCAAACACCCACTGAGTTTCGCCCGAAGACAATAGACGATAATGGCGTAAATCATCAGGGTGACGAACTTCTGCGGCTGCGGGATGTGCGGGCGCAACCACTAAGACATGGCGAATTCTGCCAAGATATCTGGCGATCAGATTATCGCTGTGCGCAATGCTTGTTCTTAAGGCGAGATCAAACTTGCCGAACTCAACATCTTGAATATTCTGCTCAAAACACAGTTCGAGTTTCACTTGAGGATACTCAGCAATAAACTGGAGCAGCATAGGACTCAGCAATTTTTTGCCCAGTTCCGTTGGAGCGGTGAATTTTAAAGTGCCACAGGAGTCCTGCGTTAAATCCTGCACTAAACGCCCAGCTTCATTGGCCAGCCTCTCGATTTCGCAGGCTTTACCATATAACGCTTGCCCTGCTTCGGTCATTGATACTCGCCGAGTGGTTCGGTGGAGTAATTGACAACCCATTTCATCTTCAAGGGATTTAACATGGCGCGACACTAAGCCTTTAGAAGCGCCGAGTTGTTCAGACGCAGCGCTAAAACTGTGCATTTTGGCAACCAGCATAAATGACTGCAGATGAGTGAGATTCATCAATTAAACCTATTAACGAAACAATGTGGTGATTATATGCGCTTTTTCTATTTAATTAACCAGACTATCCTCAATTTGTATTCAATTTAGGAGCATGTCATGAAAATAGTCGTAGTAGGTGCATCAGGTACAATCGGACAAGCCATAGTCAGCTTATTTCATTCAACTCAGCATGAAGTTATTCAGGTAGGGCGAACAACGGGGGATGTCCTGATAGACATTCGGGATGAACATTCACTCCATCAAGGGCTAGAAAAAATCGGTAAAGTCGATGCAATGATTTCGGCCATGGGTGACGTCGTGTTTAAACCCTTCAACGCTATGACCCAAGCAGACTGGTATACAGGGCTCCAAAGTAAGTTATTGGGGCAGATACAGTTAGTGCAAATAGGTAGCCAATACCTCAACGCTGGGGGCAGTTTTACGCTAACCAGTGGCATTATTGCCGATGTCCCAGTAAAAGATGGCATCAGTGCAGCCACAATCAATGGCGCACTTGAGCATTTTGTTACCGCCGTCACGGGAGAATTACCTGCGCAGCAGCGAATAAACATTGTCAGCCCAACGGTATTAAGCGAGTCGTTAGCGAGCTATCAGGACTATTTTCCCGGTTTTAGTGCGATCAATGCCGACACATTAGCCAAGGTTTATTTGCGCTCAGTCATGGGCAGAGAAAACGGCCGAGTGCTGAAAGCCTTTTCCAGCTGCGGCACAGTGTCCTAACAGCAGTGTCCTAACAGCAGCGTCCTAACAGGACAACCTAACCTTGTAACGCAAGGCGCGTAATCAGTCACAGTTAAAGTCTTGAGCGTTGCGCTGGGATTGCCTACAATAGCGCACGCTTTTTCACTATAGACAATGACAGATCACGACCATGACCGACACAACATCATTACCTGCTTTACCGGATCGCCTTTCCGTTAACCCACGCAGCCCACACCATGTGGCAGAAATTTTCGAGCACGATATCGGTATTAAGCTCAACGGCAAAGAGCGTTTTGATGTCGAAGAATATTGCATCAGTGAAGGTTGGGTAAAAGTGCCAAGCAAATCCTTAGACCGTCGCGGCCAACCTCTTTTACTCACAGTAAAAGGCACAGTTGAAGCATTTTATCGTTAAGCTTTAGTGCAAAGAGCTGGATCATAACAACGGCCAATCTAATTGGCCGTTTTTGTTTGCCCAGCAGCAAATGATACTAATTCAATACTACTTGCTGAAACTGCACCAGTGAAGTAAACGACTATTCGGAACAGCTATCTAGTCGGTTTTTGGCGAAATGGATTAAAGCAAATAGCATTATGCATGCCTACTTATTTGAATATCATTAAGTTTATTTGGGGATTCGCTAGAGAAAAGCGTTAGAGAGAGAGGAGAAATAGTTGATGTCTCGGTAACTCCAATATATAAAGGTCCTTCCAGAATACCGGCAGGTATAACAGTGAATGCTCAAGGTAGTGGTGGTTTCTTTGAAAGCATTACTCTTCTTAATCCTCGTGGAATGTAGATCATGACCCTATCTGTATTAAATAGCATTTTAGTTCCCCCTAACATCCCTAATGAATCTGGGATTGGTAACGTTTGGCCTTCTATAGATGAAGGTCTTAGTTTTCCCAGGGATTACATTGCGTTTATTAATCGTTATGGCACAGGAAGAATTGCCGATTTTATTGCGATATTCAATCCATTTACTACAAATTATGACCTTGATTTTTTTGAGCAGAAGAAATCAATCATTGAGGATTTCAATTACCTTAATAATGAAGACCCAGAGTATTTTAAATATAATCTCTATCCAGAAATTAATGGCCTTTTACCAATAGGCGTAACGGATAATGGTGATTGCATATTTTGGGTTGTTTCCGATCTGAAAGACAGTGAGACATGGGGCACTGCAATAATCGCATCTAGATCGCCAGATGTAGAATATTTTGATGAAAATATAACCTCTCTATTGACTGGTTTATTGTTAAGAAAAATAAGATCAGGATCATTACCTAATAGTTTCCCTCCTAAAAATGTTACCTTTGAAAAAATTTAAACAAAAAATAAATGGTCATCCGCAATAAATCATGGACCGCCACGGCCAACCTCTTTTGCTCACAGTAAAAGGCACAGTTGAAGCCTTTTATCGTTAAGCTTTAGCGCAAAGAGCTGGATCATAAAATGAGTAAAGGCTAGCAGTGGGAACCCTAGCTAGCCTTAGATAACAAACACAGTCTTCCTTACGTTATTGTTTGCGCACTAGTTTATCCGCAAGATAGTCAGCTAATTCAGCAAGAGGGATGTGAGTCATCACACCGTCTTTACGGCACTTAACTGACACATACTTCTCGGCTTCTTCCTTATCTCCAACCGTTAAGATATAAGGCACTTTTTGCTTGTGAAAACGTTTCATTTTGCGGGCAACTGAGTTTTGACTGATATCAACCAACACTCGCATGTCTCGTGCTAAGCATAATGTGGCTAGCTGACGGACAAATTGGCTGTTTGACTCATTTACAGAGGCAATAGCAACAGGCACGGGATGCAACCAATCCGGCAGGTTACCCTGTGAGACTTCCAAGAGAATCCCCAACCAACGCTCGATAGAGCCATACATAGCTTGGTGCATAATCACTGGCCGTTCGAATTCACCTTGCTCATTGGTGTACTGAACATCGAATCTTTCAGGCAAATTGAAATCAAACTGGATAGTGCCACACTGCCAGCGTCTTCCCATAGAATCTGTCAGTGACAATTCAATTTTGGGACCATAAAAAGCCCCTTCGCCAGCTTGATACTCGGCATCAAAGCCCTCAATCTGGCAGGCTGAATCCAGTAGCTTTTGTGCTCGGCACCATTGTTCATCGCTGCCTAATGCCTTCTCAGGTTTAGTCGATATTTTTACGTCTAAATTATGGTAGCCGTAATCACCATAAACCTGCTTTGCACGCTGGAGAAAACCACGTATCTCCTCCTCTGCCTGAGACCAACAGCAAAAAACATGGGCATCATCCTGAGTGAACTGGCGTGCGCGCAGGCAACCATTTAACGAGCCTGAGGATTCATTACGGTGCACTAAGCCAAACTCAAATAGTCGCAGTGGCAAATCTCTATGGCTATGTACCCCGCGCTTAAACAGCAAAATATGGGCAGGACAAGACATGGGTTTTAACACATATTCATCCATGTTTTCCTTTCCGCCACCGAAAAACATGTTCTCTGCAAACATGTCCATATGCCCAGACGTTTGCCATAACTCCTTCTTCATAAAAACAGGCGTGTTCACTTCCTCAAAACCATTTCGGCGATACACGCGCCTCATGTGCTCTTGAATGTCTCGGAATAACGCCCAGCCATTCGGGTGCCAAAAAATCATACCCGGCGCCTGTGGTTCAGAGTGAAATAGGTCAAGTTGTTCTGCAATTTCGCGATGTGTTTTCATCATTCTCTCCTAAGTAAAATCTGAGCGAAATACAAAACCAAGGTATAAAAAAACCCTCTGGCGATTTCGCTCAGAGGGTTTTTTTAAAGACGCAAAAAACTACCCCCCGAGAATTCTCGTGGTGGTAGTGGTGGTGTTAATTGCGCTTACGTATATTTTTTTCATGCGCCAGTAATAACAAATCATCCCTATCGCAGCAAGCATTTTGTTTATAAAAAAAATAAATGGCAGACAAAATAAAAACAAAATAAATGGCCATCCATAATGAATTATTAGACCGTCGCGGCCAACCTCTTTTGCTCACAGTAAAAGGCACAGTTGAAGCCTTTTATCGTTAAGCTTGCAAAGAGCTAGATCATAAAAACGGCCAATTAATATTGGCCGTTTTTGTTTGCCTATTCAACTTCTGCGGCTAAACCATAGGCCTGGTAAATCTGTTTTACACGGCCCGATGCAGCCATATCAAGCAGCGCCCGATTAAGTTCATCGAAAATAGCAGCATGGGTAGAGTTACGGGACATACCAAAATAATGTTCGATCCGATTTGACTGACGGTAATCGGCATAGCTAAAACGATCGTAACCGAGCTGCTTGAAGGCATTCTCAATGGCGGCACGATCGAGCACCACCATAGTGTCGAAACGCCCCATGATAAACATGCGAGCCATGTTTTCATCATCGGTAGACTCAATTTTACGTAGCGCGGGATCTGTATTAAAACGCTCAAAATAAACTGTGCCCCGTTTAACCCCTACAGTAACCTGATACAAATCCTCATAGGACTTAATCCGTCCTTCCTCGCCGGCTTTTACGAGAAACAAAATATCGCGAGTCTGAGTGCCGATAGGACCAAGAAACCTTACAAATGCCTCTCGCTCTTCGTCTCGTATCGTGCGCGGCACAATGTCGACCGTGCCTACCCGCAACTCATGAATGCTGCGTGCAAAAGGACGCGCGCTCCATTCGACGCGATAACCGACCTTAGCCGCCGCTTCCTCAAGAATATCCTTTAACGGACTCGTCATAGTATTAGTTCGCTCATCAAGCACCATCTCAGGAGGACGATGCCGAAAATCGGCACGCAACACGTTAGAAAAAGTAGCCGATTGCACCTCAGCGGCGACAATGATGCCCGCGAAAAAACCACAACCAAGCACACACAAAATTGCGTAAACAGAAGGCAACGAAACAAGGATACTTTTAAAATACATAGAGATACCCGCAAATTTATATGCTGCATTTAGCATAACTCAAAAAATCGAAAACTAAAGTGCATAAAACATTAAAATAAATGGCCATCCATAATGAATCCTTAGACCGTCGTGGCCAACCTCTTTTACTCGCAGTAAAAGGCACAGTTGAAGCATTTTATCGTTAAGATGTATGCGTACTGATAATATCGGTACGACTGTTGATGTAGTGGCTAACAAGATGTGATCACTACACTCAGAGACTCATTATTTTTGGCATAAAAGTACTAGCAGCTAACGGATATGTACTTAACAAGTTACAATGACAATACTAAACAAGGATGTAATGATGAATTCGAATCAATTAATACTTATCGGGCTGGGTTTGGCGATTATCATTTTCGTGCCGCTACTCTTACGCATTTTCACTAATCTGCTTATCCCATCTTCAGATAATAACTATCGCTACCGTAAACAAGACGCCCTATTTTCCAGTGCTGAACGCTCCTTTCTCGGGATATTAGATCAAGCTGTAGGCGAACAATTCCGAGTTTTGGGCAAAGTGCGTATCGCCGACGTTATCACCCCAGAAAAAGGCATGAACCGCAAACACTGGCAAATTGCCTTTAATAGAATTTCAGCCAAGCACTTCGATTACTTACTCTGCGACAAAAATACACTTGAAGTTATCGCCGCCATCGAACTCGACGATAAAAGCCATAAGCAAACACGTAATCAGCAACGCGACCTCCTCATCGAGCAAGCCTGCGAAAGCGCCAAACTGCCATTAATCCGCTTCAATGCCAAACGCAGATATCAGCTAGAGCTTATTCGCAGCACTATACATGCAGCCTTACCAGCAAAAACTCACGCAGCTGAAGAGTCGCCACTCATACTGACCGCGGACTAAACATAAACTAAATCCATGAACACTACACATCCTGAGTTTGAGGATGTTAAGCTTGACTCGATTTTTTACCCTTATGCTGCTTTTTGAATTCATGTACATCATGTAAGCGGGCAGCGCTTACTCGTCTAACAGCGCTTGAGATTTAAAGCGGCCTTCCCCAAACGCATCTTTAATACTTGTCTTAACGATTGGCCTTGTGAGCAATTCCTTCAATAAAACAAAGCATAAGCTAGCTAATACTACTTAGCAGCTCATTCTACTCGGCGAGCAACACGTCAAGTAACATGATTTCACCACAGTTCAAAGTATCAGCATTATTCGGGCAATTTAAAAGCGGTGCTAAAAAATGCAAAAAGATGTGGCTTTACTGGCTTAAATTACAATTGACTCATGGAGGTAAAGCAGCTTTGACTGGCTTACCTCCATATTATTGATTATTTAGAGATATATTTAACCAAAATATCTTACTCGCGACTATTCGCCTGTTAATGACGATTAAAAAAACCTGTTTCAATAATCTTATCCGCAAAAACTTTATGCACAGCAGTCGTTGGATGAGTGATCCCCCAAAACAGATACTTATCAGAGCCATAGTAGGCACAATCTTTTGTTAAGCTGTGTGACAACAAATAATCTTTACTACTATCTCTATTGATATCTAAACAAGCATCTGTAACATTAACAAAACCATACTCTTTAGGATTTTGAATAATTTCATCAAAGATAGAATGAGCATCAAACAACACTAGATCTATACCTTTTGCTTGATACAACAGAGCTTGCTGTTTAATAAAGCCATTGAACTCTTCAATTTTTGATTTTATTTTTACAATATTATCTTGAGTAGAATACTTGAACTGTGGTGCGCGCGTAGCATCAGGCAATGTGAATAAAATAATATGCTGAGCCCCGCCTTCATCAACTAAACGTTTTAACCCATCACTTAAGTTCTGACTCACATCTTTAACCTCACGATTATAATTCATAAAATCATTAAGGCCAATTTCAAGTGTAAATAACGTATTTGCAGGCTGGTAATTTTCAGCCTTTTTTAAATAATGAAAATAGGATTGTATTTGATGACCTAAACCGGGAATAACCTTATATTCATCAATACCTGCGGCCCCGCCAACAGACCAATTATACAGAGGAATATTCTGCGATTTAGCCAAATATTCCGGCCATACAAATCCATTAGAAAAATGACCTAAAAACCAAGAGTTAGGATTTGGAAATCGCCACTCAGAACCATTAAATAAATTTCCCGTATCAGACAAACTATCACCAAATGCGATGATTTTGTTAATTTTATTCCCTTGATCCGCCTTATCTTGCGTCCAGATAGTCTGATTAAATGACAATTTTTCATTAGCAGCAAAGAAGGTAATATCTGCGACTTCGTTGCTTGAAACCCCTAATGTATCGACACACCGTTGCATGATTTCATCTTGTGACGTCTCTGTATAAAACATATTTTTACCCGAAAGCTTATGTCTCCAAGCGCCTTGAATAGAATAATATTCATCACTGTCCTTTTGCTTTGCCCACCTATGTTCAGTTGCAGGATTATTATGCGTTTGATCTAATCTATACCAACAACGAATATAAGTATGACTGTGACCAGCTTCCAAATGGTTATCTGGACCATCTGTCTCATCTATATCATCTATCTCATCTATCTCATCGATATCCGCAGATCTAAGCGTTTCCAATATGCTAGTTTGGCTCTCCATATCATCCCTAAACGTTTCATTAGCAGCCCAAGCAGCTGAAAAAGGTAGGGTTAATGAAAAAAATAATAAAGCCTTATTCATACATTTCCTTAACAAAAATAAAATCAACACACATAAATTGGCCATAAAATTAAAATTGAGAAACCTAGTCATTCAACAGACTAATAAGTTTTGTCACAGCCAATATCAGAATAAATATTAAGTATGGGAGAATAATGATTAAAAACTCAAAAAAATATTATAATTAGTATGTTGACACCTGAAACTGGTCCGATGAGGTGATATAAAATATCCTTACTACGGGCAGTTATTTACATGAAGTGCTTAATCTTGTTTAACACTTGTGTAGATCGGCAAGTTTAGTAAGGAAAAATATCAGGATCTAAAAACGTTGTGCTACAAATGATGCCTATCAGATCTTTCCACCGAAGTAATTTGTCTACAAGTTGTTATTTAAAATACGTTTTTGTGATAAAACGCATTGATTAAACCGTATAGAGCGGGTTAAAGTGTGACCACAAAGTAAAAAGTGTGACCACTTAAGGAAAATGCAGGGCAAACTCGAACTCAATCATCGAGCACGCCATTTAGGGAAGAAGAAGCAAATCAGCAATGTGCGCCCAAACTCTAAGCAGACAAGTCTGCCACCACTTTCCAAAATAATAAGTACATTTGATTAGCGGGTTATGTCATCGGGTTAACTATTGACTCGCATTACTTCAGGGACGTAAATGACCGATTTCAGCAGCATTCTTTTATCCTACGGGATACTTCTGTCTGGCCTTCTTGTCACAGTGGGTGTGATGTATGTGTTGCTCAAACATCGCGATGCAACCGTCAAGCTGCCCGTTGATCGTGAGCAACTGACCCGTATCCCCGCCTATGGCTTACAAGAGCAAATCCATGATCTGCAATTAGATTTAATCGGCTGCATGATGATGGGACTATTGATTGTTTGCCTTCCATTTGCCGCCAGCAGCATCCAAGCGCATATCACAGTCGGAAAATTCCCTTGGTTGTTCGCCTTAACAGGTTTAATAGGAGTAATTTACTTCGGCATTAAAACTTGGAAACTCTTTTCCAAGCTCATCAAATTACGCCTTGGCCATACAGCAGAAATCGCTACAGCCAATGAACTCATAGGCTTACAAGCATTGGGTTATCAAGTGTTTCACGATATCCAAGCCGACGGCTTTAACATCGACCATCTTGTCGTAGGCAAAAATGGCGTATTCGCCATTGAAACCAAAGGCCGCCATAAACGGAACAAAGACCTACTCCAAACCAATGGAACTGGCCCAGGCTCTGGTAAAAAAGGCTATCAAGTATTTTACAAAGACGGGCGATTAAACTTCCCCTCATGGACAGAAACCAAACCAATCGAACAAGCAGAACGCCAAGCCAAGTGGGTCAGCCAATGGTTAACCAAGGCTACAGGGGCACCAGTATCATCAACCCCAGTCCTAGTATTCCCCGGCTGGTATGTCACGAGTCAATCAAAACCACCGTTCCCGATCCTCAACCACAAACAATTAGTCGGCACCATCCCAACACTCAGAACCCAAGCCCTTACCCAGCAACAAGTCGACACCATCATCTACCAAGTCGCCCAAAGATGCCTGAGTAAAAGCGAAATAGGAAAATGACTTTAATAGAATATTTTTTAACACATTTTCAACACTGCACCTTGAATTCAAAACACGTAGTCCCGATTTACTGATAAATCACAGGGAGAATATGAAATGGCTCGCGCACAAAAACAGTTTGAAAGCTTTCATAATACGATTCTTTTCGGCTACGAAAGCAGCAAAGACCTTCGTGAACGAAGGGATACCCTGCTGACTGATCTAAAAGAAAAAATTAGTGATGATGCACCACCGTATACAACCTTCACTCAGGGTAGCTATGCTCTCGATACAGGTATTCATCCTCTGAACGGCAATCCGGATATGGACATAGGCGTCCTCTTTGAATGTTCTCCTGACGACTACCCCGATCCGTTGGTTTTGAAAAAATACGTTCGCGATGCATTATCCAGACACAACCGCACAGTCAACATTCGCCGGCCTTGTGTAACAGTTACCTATAACAGGGACGGAAATCCCCTCCACCATATCGACCTTGCCGTTTACAGCTTGAACGCCGCGACACAAACTCAAATAGCCTGGTGCAGAGAAAGCACTCCACTAGATGACAGGGAATGGAAGCCGTCCGAAGCCCGGGAGCTGACAGAGAAGATCACCAATAAGTTCTCTGGTAGCGACCGTGACCAGTTTCGTCGATGTGTCCGAGCGCTCAAGCGCTGGCGAGATGAAAAAATCGGCCACAAAAACACCCCGAGCATCGGTTTGACGGTGGCGGCCTACTACTGGTTCATCGCTCGCTATGACAGTATCGATGGCAAACCCATAGATCTGATTGCACTGAGAGACCTAGTAGATGCAATGCTGGCCAGGTGGATGGGCTCACGCCTACAGGTCCATCTTCCTGTAGCGCCATTCAGCGATCTCTTCGAAGGGATGACAGACAATCAAATGACCGACCTAAAGTGCCGGCTTGAAGAGCTGCGTGATGCCTTAAACGAAGCTGATGCCCAGGCCGACACCCATGAAGCATGCAAAATACTGCGTAAGAAATTTGGCGAAGACTTCCCTGTTCCAGAGAAATCCGACACTACCAAGCAAACCTCAGCAGGGGTTAGTACTTCTGGTCGCTCAGCTTGACCGAAGTTCAAAAAGCTTTTATTGCCAAGGTTGAGGTAGCGCTACGAGAGCTTGGCGCGGAAATCGATGCGTTCGATCAAAAACGTCAATTGTCTGTGTGGGACATCACCCTTAACAGAGAGGGTCACTTATGGCCCTTGCGACTAGTCACAGTCGGTTGGAATATTGACGAACTTCCTGCCGTCTACTGGCGGAAGCCATCTCCAATTTGGGGATGGCCTCACGTCAGCAGCTCCGGAGATGTATGCGTAAGCGATCGTGAGGGGTTGGAGTATGACCCAGAGGATGTGTCAGGGGTAATCGAATGGATACTCCAAGAGTCAACTAGATTGCTCGCCAATAGCTGCGCTATGGCTGAGCATGATCGCAAGTTTGCCTTTGCCGATGAACTTGAAGGCTATTTGCGTAATGACGGCTCATCGTCAGCAATCCTTGACGAGAAGCTTGATAAGGCCAAATCCCTTTATGCAGAAGTCGCCTTCATTAGAAGGGGAGTAAGTGGCCCCATCACGCCAAAGGTGTGCCGGGTTAATCAAGGAAACACAAAGCTATCCGCCTGCCATCAAGAGCGATTAGGCATTCTTGATGTCACCATCCATCAAATCGATGGGCTTTTAAGTGAGTGGGGAAGTGACTGGTGGGAAGCATTCCTCAGCAGACTGCAACCGGCTCAGCGAGATATTGTCATCGCGCCTAAAAACCGTGGCGTTGTTCTGCGTGTACCCAACAGCTTTGGGCACTCATTACTGTTACTTTATTGGGGACTGCGCCAAGCAAAGAAGAGATCAACCTATCTTCTGGAGCGGCAGGATCATGAGTACTTGGTCCAACGTACTGGCGGAGAACCAATCATGCGCCACGTCATTGTCGCCGGCTGTGGTTCTATAGGTTCCCGAGTGGCCGAACATCTTGCTCTAGCGGGGGTTAACAAAATCACCCTCGTGGACAAAGACAAATTCAGCCCAGACAACCTGGGCAGGCATGTACTTGGAAGACAGTCGGTCTCCAAGCCCAAGGTTGATGAGCTGGCGACGCTTCTGAAAGAGCGGATGCCTGGTGTTCAAATCGAAGCTAGAGCGACGAACCTTCAAACAGTGCTGGCTAATGGAGAGCTAGCCGGAGCTGATGCTATAGTGCTAGCAACTGGTAATTCGACTCTCGAACGATCTATCGCTCGAAGAGCATTCAGGGAGAAGTGGCCATCATTGATTGTATCCACAAGTGTTGAAGCAGCTGGCTTGGGTGGGCACGCAATTGCTATGCGATCAGATACTCCTGGATGCCTAGACTGCCTATACATAGATCCCGACACACAGCAGTCCCTTCCTAATATGCGTACTACCCTCATTGCACCCGGCCAAAAAGTAACTCGTCAGTTGACGGGCTGTGGCGCCTTCACACCTTATTCAGCGCTAGATGCGACTCGAACGGCGGTCCTGGCTGCAGAGCGTGTGCTAACCAATATTCCTCTCTACTCACGATGGGCTGGGGAAGCTGTTCTCGCCAAAGCGGAAGGGATACAACCCTCTGCTACGTACGAAGCCCTGCGCACCCAGCGCATCGCCTCAGACGTCATACCATCTGAATTCGCCCAGCCGAGGTGTCCATGCTGCAGCGTTTGACTAGTGGGCATGTAGTTTGGGGGACAAATGAGGGCGCTTGCGGATCTCTATCGCCAGACGTGATAAGAAAACTATTCAGCTGGTCGCAAAAGCGCTTCTACTCGAAAGAGGCTGGTGGTTTGATTCTGGGGTTCGTCGATAGCGATACAAATGGTTTATTGGCCGAAGGGATTACAGTTCCCGGAACGGGAGATCAACGTTCTAGGACAAGCTTTTTCAGAAGTGAGAGACACCAACGAGAGGCCGAACTCTGGAATAAGAAAACAAATGGTAAAGGCACTCAACTAGGCCTTTGGCATACTCATCCTGAAGCCAATCCATCACCTTCCACTATCGACCTCAATGATTGTGAAAGTGTATTAAGAAAAGGCAAATTTGACTGCAATGGCCTCCTTTATCTAATTGTAGGCACAGAAACTATTGGATACTGGCATGCATACGCAGGTCGGCAGCTCACTCTTCTAGGGCATTTAAAACCATGAACACCACTCAATTGATGAATCGTATATTTGAACTTGCCACCTTGTATTTTCGAAGGAGCCCTGCTGGTCTGCTTCTCAGCTCCGGGGTTTCCCTTATGCTCGGTGGGCCTTGGCTAGCTGCAAAATTGATTTTCCGAAAAGAGTCCTCTGATGGCAGTTATATCGCAGGAGAAATAAATACGACCCAAACAGAGTGGTGGGTAAATGCCGCATGCTTAGGTGCCGGAGCACTGCTCATAGTAATCGGCTCATATTTCGCATGGATCACATTTCAAGAGCAGCGCAGAAAATTAGTGATCGCCCTAGAACTGCGCGGACTGAGCCAAACCGCAGATAGCCCACTTCAAAGTTCGATTCCCTCTCTGACTCTCGGCCGAAGAGAATCCATATTCATTGATGTACGCCAGCTGGTTCAAGGCACAACAGCACAAAAGCAAGAAGCTGTAAGCGCCGTCAACCTAATCCACATTCGCCTCAAACAACTCAAAGATGGTAGAGATCGCGATGATCTAAGCCTCTATGCTGGAGGGCTAGCACCTGTTCCACTTTTGTTCCTCACAGGAAATCTACTAGCCGCAGAAAGCAAAGTCCATTGGCTTGACTGGAACAGAAAAACATCTAAGTGGGTATCCCCGGATGAGGGCACTGATCTGACTGACCCTTTACCTATAATCTATAAGCCAGCATATCAAGAAGTGGTCTTAGCTTTTTCGATTTCGTACCCCATTGACTGCTTAGAACTCACAACTGCCTTCCCTGGAACTGATATTGTTGAGCTTAAAATAGAAAACCCAGCCCCAGGCATGGTGATCAGTGAAACATCTATCCAGACACTAATGCAAGACTTCATGAACTGCATAGCCACCCTAAAATCCAAAGGTGTGAAGAAAATTCATCTCGTCCTTGCTGCCCCCAGTATCATTTCCATGAGACTTGGAGCGTGTTATGCGGGTCGCAATATGCCTGAATTGATAATCTACCAATATCAGCAAGCTCAAAAGGAAACTCCCTACCCTTGGGGGATTAAAATGCCAAATTCAGAAACTAACCAAGGGGTATTAGTCACTTGGTGCAAAATGTCAGGACAGGCATAACTCTTCACTCAATGGTTACACCAGATACAGCATTGTTGCACCAGTGACCTTCTAAAACATGGATGTTTTAGTAGAGCCTACAGGGATGTATCTACGGCGTGTCACTGGTGTAACAATGCGAAAGCCTGCGGCAGGCAATTAGGAAATACCGTAGCTAGAAGCCACTACAAAGCCCATTCGCACCACTCAATTCTGCAGAATTAAAACTCAGGCAACAAAAAAGCGAACCGCTAAGGGTTCGCTTTTCATCAAACGTTAGACCTGAATAACGTCGCTATTCAGCCCTTACTCGTAGTCTTCCATCGGTGTGCATGAGCACATTAAATTGCGGTCGCCGTAAACATCATCGATACGATTCACGGTTGGCCAGAACTTGTTAGTGCGTACTGCGGCACTTGGGAACACGGCCACTTCGCGGCTGTATGGACGCGTATCAAACTCTGGGTCCATGATATCGGCCATAGTGTGCGGTGCGTTGTGCAGCGGGTTGTTGTCCACAGGCCATTCGCCTGATTCCACTTTGGCGATTTCGGCGCGGATTGACACCATAGCGTCGATGAAACGATCGAGTTCCACCTTAGACTCAGATTCCGTTGGCTCAATCATCAGAGTTCCCGCAACGGGGAAGCTCATGGTTGGCGCATGGAAACCGTAGTCATTCAAACGCTTAGCGATATCCATTTCGGTCACGCCTGAGGCTTCTTTCAGTGGACGTAGGTCGATAATACATTCGTGCGCGACGCGATCATTACGGCCACGGAACAATACTGGGTAGTGTTCAGACAGCTTCTTCATCACATAATTTGCGTTTAACAGCGCAGTTTGGGTCGACTTTTTCAGGCCTTTTGAACCAAGCAGCTTAATGTACATCCAGCTGATCGGCAGAATGCCAGCGCTACCGTAAGGTGCGGCTGATACGGCGCCATTGTTGTCGCTCACGCGGCCCGGTTTAACCACAACGTGACCCGCAACGAATGGGGCTAAGTGTGATTTGACGCCGATAGGGCCCATACCTGGACCACCGCCGCCGTGTGGAATCGCGAAGGTTTTATGCAAGTTAAGGTGTGATACGTCGGCACCAATAAAGCCAGGAGACGTTAAGCCGACCTGAGCGTTCATGTTAGCGCCGTCTAAGTACACTTGACCGCCGTGCTGATGCACTATGTTGCAAATTTCGCGGATAGATTCTTCATACACACCGTGGGTCGATGGGTAAGTGATCATGATGCAAGACAGGTTTTCAGCCACTTCGGCAGCTTTAGTCTTCAGATCTTCTAAATCGACGTTACCTTGCTTGTCACAGGCCGTCACCACCACTTGCATACCGGCTAATTGCGCCGATGCAGGGTTAGTACCGTGGGCAGATTGCGGGATCAAACAGATGTTTCTGTGCGCATCGCCGCGTGACTCATGGTATTTCTTGATGGCTAACAAGCCAGCGTATTCACCTTGAGCGCCTGAGTTTGGCTGGATGCACACAGCGTCGTAGCCTGTAATGTTCACTAACCAAGTCGACAACTCTTCAATCAACTGAGTAAAGCCTTTGGCTTGATCCAGTGGGCTGAATGGGTGCATGTTGGCAAATTCTGGCCAGCTCACAGGGAGCATTTCAACCGCTGCGTTTAACTTCATGGTGCAAGAGCCCAGTGAAATCATCGAGTAGTTAAGTGCTAAGTCTTTGCTTTCGAGACGTTTGATATAACGCATCATCTCGGTTTCGCTTTGATAGCGATTGAAGGTTGGGTGGCTTAAAATCGCATCTTGGCGCACGAGTGCCGCCGGAATCGATTGGCTACCTTGGCTGACGATTTGCGCGTCTAACGCGGCAACATCTAAACCATGGCCGGCACCTAAGATCACATCGAACAAGGCTTCGATATCTGTGCGCAACGTGGTTTCGTCTAAGCTCACGCCCACAATACCATCGGCATCGAAACGTAGGTTCATTTCAGCAGCCAGTGCGCGTGCATTGACGGCAGCAACATCTAAGCCTTTGATGCTAACAGTATCAAACCAAGTGCTGTTGACTAAGTTCACGCCCTTCGCTTTTAAGCCTGCCGCTAAAATATCGGCAAAACGGTGAATGCGTGATGCGATAGTTTTCAGGCCATCTGGGCCGTGGAATACGGCGTAGAAAGACGCCATATTCGCTAGCAGAATTTGTGCAGTACAAATGTTGGAGTTGGCTTTTTCGCGACGGATATGTTGCTCACGAGTTTGCATTGCCATACGCAGTGCGCGGTTACCACGGGCGTCTTTTGACACACCAATGATACGGCCAGGCATAGAACGTTTGTGCTCGTCACGGGCAACGAAGAAGGCCGCGTGTGGGCCACCAAAGCCCATTGGTACGCCAAAACGCTGTGCACTACCAAATACCACATCGGCACCCATAGAGCCTGGTGATTTCAGTAATACCAAAGACATAATGTCGGCAGCGACAGTCACAACCACATTCTTCGCACGCAGAGTTGCGAATAATTCAGTGAAGTCAGTGATTTGACCGAAACGGTTAGTATATTGGAACAAAGCACCAAACAGCTCATGGTTAACGGCCTCAGATGCAGGGCCAACCACCACTTCAAAACCAAAACACTCAGCGCGGGTTTTCACTACGTCTAAGGTTTGCGGGAACACATCATCGGCAACGAAGAAGATATTGGCTTTTTTCGCTTTAGAAACGCGCTTTGCCAGCGCCATCGCTTCGGCAGCAGCAGTAGCTTCATCTAACAAAGAAGCAGAAGCCAAATCTAAACCCGTTAAGTCCATCGACACTTGTTGGAAATTTAGAATGGCTTCTAAACGGCCTTGGGCGATTTCTGGCTGATATGGCGTATAAGCCGTGTACCAACCTGGGTTTTCAAATACGTTACGCAGGATCACGTTTGGCACTTGAGTGCCGTAGTAACCCATACCGATATAGCTCTTAAATACTTGGTTTTGTTTCGCTAAACCACGAATGTAAGCAATGCCTTCGGCTTCGCCGCAGGAATCACCAATGCTCAGGTCTTGGCTTAAACGGATCGACTCAGGCACAATTTGCGCGGTCAGATCGTCCAGAGACTCAGCACCAACATAGTTCAGCATGGCTTGCTGTTGGCTGCTATCTGGGCCGATATGACGACGTAGGAATAAATCGTGCTGTTCTAACTGAGTGAGGGTTTGCTTGGTCATGATAAACCTTGTTCCAGATTTGCCGAAATTCAGAACTGTAGGGTACTGATTAACGGACTGTTGTTATGTCAATCTTGCGCTAAAACAAACGAAGCCCCTTAGGGCTTCGTTAGCGTCGACGATTATTCTTCGTCGATAACAGCTTGGTAGCCTTCAGCATCCAGCAGAGCGTCGACTTCTGATTCGTCAGAAGGCATTACGCGGAAGAACCAGCCTTCGCCGTAAGCACTGCTGTTAACGAGTTCTGGCGAATCTTCCAGCGCTTCGTTCACGGCAATCACTTCGCCAGAAATGGGGGCATAAATGTCAGACGCCGCTTTTACTGATTCAGCTACAGCACAGTCTTCACCCGCAGTCACAGTGTCGCCAACTTCTGGGAGTTCAACGAAAACCATGTCACCTAACAGCTCTTGGGCGTGCTCAGTGATACCTACTGTGTAGCTACCGTCTTCTTCCTTGCGGATCCATTCGTGTGAAGAGGCGTATTTCAGTTCTGTCGGAATATTGCTCATTGTTCTTGTTCCTTGTTCCGTTTTTTTAAAATGCTTGTTTACCGTTGCGCACAAAGTTTGGCGCCACTACTCTAACAGCCACACGTTTTTTACGCATTTCGACTTCCGCAGTATCCCCAATCGAGCTAGGAACACGTGCCATCGCAATAGAATAGCCCAATGTTGGCGAGAAAGTCCCGCTGGTGATCACGCCTTGTTGCTCTACACCGGCTGCGTCGGTGAAAAATACTGGCATATCATGGCGTAACACGCCCTTTTCTTCCATCACTAGACCAACAAGTTTGCTGGTTCCGGCATCGCGAAGTGTTTCGAGGGCTTTACGGCCGATGAAGTCACGGTCGTTTGGTTCCCATGCAATAGTCCAGCCCATGTTGGCGGCTAATGGGTTGATGGTTTCGTCCATGTCTAAGCCGTAAAGGTTCATACCGGCTTCGAGACGCAGCGTGTCACGGGCACCGAGACCACAAGGTTTAACCCCTTGATCTAACAATGCTTGCCACAAGGCTTGGGCTTCATCTTCTGGGACGATAATTTCGTAGCCCGCTTCGCCAGTGTAACCCGTAGTCGCAATAAACAGTGAGCCAGCTTGCTTACCGAAGAAAGGTTTCATACCTTCGATGGCGGCGTTTTGCTCGGCACTGAACACGGCAGCGGCTTTCGCTTTTGCGTTAGGACCTTGAACGGCAATCATCGCCAGCTCAGGACGCTCTGTCACAGTGACATCAAAACCTTGGGATTGCTTGGCGATCCAAGCGAGATCTTTTTCGCGGGTCGCTGAGTTCACTACCACGCGGTAGTTTGTGTCAGTGAGGTAATAAGTGATGAGGTCGTCGATGATACCGGCATTGTCATCTAACATGCCGCTGTATAAGGCTTTACCTGGCATTTTAAGTCTAGCCACATCGTTCGCCAGCAACTTACGTAGAAATGCACCAGCGTCGCTACCTATCACATCAACCACAGTCATGTGGGATACGTCGAACATACCCGCGTCTTGACGCACAGCGTTGTGTTCTTCGATTTGTGAACCATAGTTGAGGGGCATATCCCAACCGTGGAAGTCGACCATCTTAGCGTTTGATTCTAAGTGCTTGTTAAACAGAATAGTTTTGTTAGCCATTGTTATCCCTTTTTGCGGCCTTTTTCAGGTCTCTGCCTAGTGTAGGGTGTAGATACTAGGGTCTAAAATGCGGCGAAATTATACCTTGCGTCACAAATTTGTATACAGGAGATTTTTCTAATCCGAAGCCATTGTCATTAGATTTTCTCATCTTCAACATGTAATTTTTTTACATGCGAAGGCCAGATTTGCGCAGCTTGCAGTCAATATGCTGATATTAGCGGCAATTCTGATCACATTAGCGCAACCTAGGCTAACGGCACAACTTAGGCAGTGCCGACTTATTACCCATGGCCTGTTGTATGAACACTGTTTTCAGCCCAGCGACATTATCAACCAGATTTAATCCCAGATCGCGAATCGCCTTTTTGACTGGGTTTGAACCTTCGAATAGGCGTTTAAAGCCCTCCATCGCCGCGATCATCTCCATTGCATCGGCTTTGCGCCAACGTTCAAGTGCACGCAGCTGCGCATAATCGCCGATATCTTTACCCGCTTGCTGTAATTCGCTGATCACTTCGATAATGCTGGCCGCATCTAAAAAGCCAAGGTTCACCCCTTGGCCCGCCAGTGGATGGATAGTGTGGGCGGCGTCGCCTGCCAACACTAAACGGTGGCGGGCAAAATGGCGGGCGTAGCGCATCCGTAATGGGAAGGCTTGGCGCTCGCTTTCCAGCTGGCAAATCCCTAAACGACCGTCGAAAGCCGCGGTTAAGTTGCGCTCAAATTGCACTTTATCCATTGCCAATAATTCAGTGGCGCGCTCGGGTGGCACCGACCAAACGATAGAGCAGAGATTGTCTTCATACAGAGGTAAAAATGCTAGCGGGCCGTCCTGCAAAAACACTTGGCGGGCGGTGGCAAGGTGTGGCATTTCGGTGCGAATAGTTGCGACGATTGCGTGGTGGCCGTAATCCCAAAAGGTCAGCGGGATCTTGCATTGCTCGCGCACCCAAGAGTTGGCGCCATCAGCGGCTATCACAAGTGCAGCACTGACACTTTCTATTTCAGAATCGGCGCCATTGGCAAGGGTCAACCAAGCTTCGCGCTCACCAAAGGCAATGCGCTCTATGCGTTGGTTTTGAATATGGGTGATATTGTCAAACTCACTGGCGCGTTTGGCGAGGGCAAAGCTAATGGCATCGTTTTCTATAATCGCGCCGAGACTGGTTTCGCTGATGCTGTTGGCATCAAAGGCAATTTTACCGAAACCATCTTTATCCCATACCGACATTTTTTGATAAGGCGTGGCGCGGGAGGTGTCTAAATAACTCCATGCCCCTAAGTTTTCTAACAAGCGCTGGCTCGCCTTATTGATTGCACTCACCCGTAAACGCGGCTCGCCGCTCACGGCCTCAGTGTGGCCCGCATCGATAACGACAACATTCAGATCGGCCTGCGCCAATCCAATCGCGGTGGCGAGTCCCACCATGCCGCCACCCACAATGGCGATGTCATAGGCTTGTGAACTTAACATGGGTACATCCTTTTCGCGTTGCGATACCAGTAAATTACTGAGTTATTTCCAGCCCATTGCCTTTTGAGCGACGGGGGTTTTCAGTGGCGGAAACCAAGACAAAAGCCGTAATCCTAAGTTACGCCCCAGCGCCATCGGCCAATATTGGTTTGAAAAGCCACGGACTAAAAATTCGATATTTCGGATAGTGCTGTTTCTGTCGTGCTCGCGGGCATTAAGGTACGCATGGGTCACAGCGGCGGAGCCGATATCGTCACCCTGTGCGAGCGCCGTTTGGATCACCTCGAGCAAACTCACCACATCACGCAGTCCTAAGTTAAACCCTTGCCCCGCAATCGGATGCAGTGTCTGCGCTGCATTGCCGATAAACACACATCTGTGATGAATTGGCCTTGGCATATAGGACAAATTAAGCGGATACGCATGGCGCGCGCTGACATCGATAAACGTGCCCGCACGATAACCAAAGGCCTGTTGAAGCGCCGCTAAAAACTCGGCCTTAGGCGAGTCTTGCATCTGTTTAGCCCGCGCATCATCGAGCGCCCACACGAGAGATAAGCGAGGTTGACCTTGAATATCGGCCATAGGCAATAACGCTAAGGGACCTGTTTGGGTAAAGCGCTCATAGGCCCAATGTTTGTGAGGCCTATTGGTTGGCAAATCGGCAGTTTGAATATTGGCAATAATGGCCGTTTGCTCAAAGGCCACTTGGGTCACAGGCAAATTAAAACTGCTGCGCACTTTGGATTGCAAACCATCGGCGGCGACCACAAGTTTGGCTTGAATTCGCTCGCCCGTATCGAGCACTAAGGTGTGACCTTCAACGTCGGGTTCTACTTGGGCAAGTTTGGCGGGGCAATAGAGTTTGACATTACTCTTATTCAACTCGTTAAACAGCACTTGGCCAACTCGTTCAAGCTCAACCACTTGGCCTAGGGCATCTAAATGAAACTGCGCCGCATTGAGTTCTGTCATGCCAAAGTGGCCGCGATCCGACACATGGATATTTTCAATCGCCGTGCCCAAATGGGCGAGCTTTTGCCATAAACCTAAACGGGATAATTCGAAAATAGAACCGTGGGCGATAGCAATAGAGCGGGCATCGAATCCGGGGTGTTGCTTATCGGGAAGGTGTGCTTCGATTAAGGCGATAGAAAGTGGCCGAGCTGCGGATAAAGAAAGACGCGCGAGAGCTAACGCTAGGGTTGCCCCCGCCATCGCACCGCCTACAATCGCGATGTCGACGTGTTGAACTGAAGTATCCATGTGATTTGTGGCCGTCATGGGGATCTCATTCAAGCTTTGGCATAACACTAAGGCATGTAAACATCAATGCTATGCACTCAAAAACACCAGTGCTATGGACTCAAAGGCAGGTTTGCCCACCTTTGACATCTAATGAAGCCACTACTGTGTTAACTTATTGAACATTAAACAACCGCGGTAAATTAATGCACAACCGCAGTATCGTCAGCCTCGCCATGGGGAAGCTCAGGACCAAACTCCGAGTAACACATGATGGCAGCAATACGAACAAACTCGAGTAATTCAGTGTAAGCGGCTTCGGATTCTTCATCGTCGGCAACATCAAATTCCACTTGGGCAATTTCCGCCAAGTCTTTGATCACTTCACGTACTTCTGCCGAGGCTTGATTCAGTTTCGGCTGAATAATCGCCATGCCAGTCAAAAAACTCTGGGTCCACAGAGACAAGGCTTCAACACGTTGGCTGAGCGGCTCTTCTTCTTCGGGCAACAGCGGCATAAAACCAAATTCAAAATCCACTAAACGCGTCACTGAATCGTTAAACAAATCACACACTAATTGGTGCAACTGCGCTGGCAAAGGTTGACCATCGTTCATCAGGTCGAATAAAGGCTTGATCCAAGTGTCGCCAGTTTGCTCTACACCACCGCAGATTAAACCGACTAAAGCACCGTGAACTTCTACCGGATGCTGGCCGATTTCAGCCGCATCTAAGGCGAGTTTTAAGCTGTCGATACGTAACGAAGGAGGGGTTGCCATATCAGATCCCAATAAGATTTTTCCAGCAGCAATGCTAGCAGAGATAAAGACTTGAACCAATACTGAATCCCAATAATGGCGAAATCGGCCACGCCCTGATAAAAAACTATCCAACTGCTCACACAAACAGCAAACAAAACCATCAAAGACCAATCCATTTGCGGCTTACCTTGCACTTTTAAGATCAGCCCTATATAGTCCGCCCTAAGAGGCTAACGAAAGGATCACCCGCGACATGAGTAACAGTGCTGTTGAAATTACCCTACTTGGGCGCACCTACTCTATCGCTTGCCCGAAAGGTCAAGAGGATGCCTTACGTACGGTAGCATTAGGAGTTGAACAACAACTCAGTGCGTTAAAAACCCGAACCAATAGCCTAAGCCGTGAAGAAATTGCGATTATGGCGGCGCTGAATATTGGACACGAGTTGTTCCAAGAAAAGCAAAAAAATAAGCATTACATGCAACAGATGGACGACAGGATCAGCTTGCTGCAGTCGACCCTCGAAAATGCCTTAGTTGAGCGTTCAACTAAATAGATTTAAACTGTGCGCCTTGGTGATTTAACACCATTTGAGTTAAACCGACTGACGCACAGTGAATGGCTAAACTGGCTTATCAACATAAACCAATGTTTTAGCGATTCAATACCGTTTTGCTCCCTGGGATGCATGCCAACTGGTAATGTCCCTGTGCCGATAATTTTTATCTCAGGGTGAATGCTTTACTGACATTGTGCATGCTCGGCTTGTACCGAGAAGCCTTAGGAGGTAATCATTTACCCGCCTTGAACCTACGGTTCAAGGGCTACACCGGTAGCGGCATTCTGGGGAGCATCTTAATTTATGTCTACATCCTCCAAACTTTCTCATTTGAATACCCAAAGCGACACGGCGCACCTTGCCGTAGAGGTTGCTGCTGTTGGTGAAATGACTGATGTCGCTAGCCATGTGGCAAATATCGCCATTCATATGCAAGAAAACCGCAATCAGTTACGCAAAAGCATTCGCACCGCCCGCAAATCCCTTTCAGAAACCGAGCAAACCCAAGCAAGCTTAAGCGCCAGCCAACGAATGCTCGATGCATTGCAGGCCCAAAATGCGCAACATGTGGCGCTTTATCTCACCCACGATGGCGAACTCGCCACGCCGCCGCTGATCGCTGTGCTATGGCAAATGGGCATAAACACCTATCTGCCTAGGTTACATCCCTTCAATGCCGGACAATTATTATTCCTGCATTACACCGCAGATACCCCCATGCAACCCAATCAATTTGGCATCTTAGAACCTAAATTAGATGTGCGCGCCATTATCCCAGTGACAGAGTTAGATGTTGTTATCACACCCTTAGTGGCTTTTGATTTAATGGGAAATCGTATGGGCATGGGCGGCGGCTATTACGATAGGACGCTGGCAAACTGGCAGCTTAAAGGTAAACCTTTGCCTATGGGTTACGCCCACGACTGTCAGCAAGTGACGAGTTTACCTTGCGAACATTGGGATGTGCCTTTGCCATTTATCATCACCCCAAGTCGGGTACTGACGTTTTGAAAAAGAAGGATCTAGAAGCTAGATTCTACAGCCATGCAGTGGCGTTCTAGAGCCATCTCTACCTTAAATGCCGGCCGCCGTCGACATTATGGCAACGACCGGTGACGTAGTGGCTATTCAGCAGATATTCCACTAAGTCGATAATCTCCTCATTCCCCGCCTCTTTCGGCAACAGCGCTTTGGCTAAGGTTTTTTGCTGATAGGCTGCGTCATCACCCGCATTAAATAGGATCATCGCTGGCGCAATCGAATTCACTTTGACCTCAGGCGCAAATTTGGCGGCAAAGGATAGCGTCATATTATGCAGCGCGGCTTTACTGGCAGCATAGGCGATATGCTTCTGACTGCCCTTCTCTGCCACATAGTCAGTAATATGAATCACATCACTGCCGCCGATTTCATCGCCAGCACGTAGCTGCGCCTCTAAGGCCAAGTTCAACTGATAGGGCACGCTCACATGCACTTGCATCATCCGCTGCAGCACTTCACTCATTGTAAAAGTGGCACTCTTTAAAGGCTCATTCTTTGTAAGCACAGGATCAGGCTGCCAGTCTGAAGCATTGTGAATAATGGCGCGAATTTGCGGCAATTTAGCTAACTCAGCAATTAAGGATCTCACTTGGACATCATCATAAAAATCGCAGGGATACAGGGTCGCACCTAAGGCGTTCAGCTCATCAATGCTAGCGTAATGGCTGCGATAAGTACCAATCACGCGCTGACCTTGGGCGAGAAAATGTTTGGCTAAGGCGTAACCTATGCGCTTACCCACGCCTGTGATAATGATGGGAGATGTCATACCTATCCTTTTGAGTCGTTATTTGTCAGGCTTTACCTTGTTCACTTAAAAATCAGCAATCAAGTTAAACTGATGAATAACCAAGATGTTACTGCACTCGTTTAAATTTAACCTAATAAAAAGCCGAATGAGATGCGGATCCGTTCTACAATCGCTTCGATCTAAAACCCTTTTTTCTGCGTATAGGGTAGAAGAAAACCAAGCTTAAGTACTCAAGCCAAGAGCTTAGACCAAGTATTGTGATCAAGTCATCAGAGGTAATACCGATGGAACTGCGGATTTTTTACGATGGGAATTGTCCATTATGTAGCGCCGAAATGCGTCAACTGAAAGCGCGCGATCCGAAGAACTTGATTGCGCTTGAGGATTTAAATGCGCCAGACTTTAGTGAGCGCTTCAGCCATATCGATAGAGACTACGCCAATACGATTCTCCATGGCGAAACCGCAACGGGCGAAGTGTTACTCGGGTTAGATGTCACGTGTAAAGCGTGGGCACTGACAGGGACGCACGCTTGGATCCAACTATTACGCCTGCCCGTGATTAAAACTGTCGCCGATTGGTGCTATCTCAGATTCGCAAAACACAGATATCGCATCTCTTATTTACTGACGGGCAAAGCCCGCTGCGACGATAATTGCCAAATTCCCACTAAGCGCCGCTGAATTAGCTTGGTAAAGTGTAAAACCCAGGCATAAAAAAAACGGAGCTCAATGGCTCCGTTTTTAATTCCTCATAATCTAAAAAGATTATCCGAAATATTATTTAACGAAATCAACGCCTAGTTTGATATCGCCTTTTAGCGTATCTAACATAGAATCACGAGCGTTAGCTTCGAATGCACTCACTTCACCGTAAGGCAGTACTTTTTCAATACCGTTTTTGCCTAACAGCACAGGTTGTGCGAAGAATTCAGCATGCTCGCTGCCGCCGTCAACATAGGCGCATTCAACGATGTTAGCTTCGCCTTGCAGACCACGAACCAGAGACAGACCGAAACGGCAAGCCGCTTGACCCATAGACAGAGTCGCGCTACCGCCACCGGCTTTAGCTTCAACCACTTCTGTACCCGCGTTTTGGATGCGAGTCGTCAAACTTGCCACTTCTTCGTCAGTGAAAGTCGCGCCTTCAACTTGAGACAGTAATGGCAGAATGGTCACGCCGCTGTGGCCGCCGATCACATTCACTTTAACGTCAGCAACGTTCAGGCCTTTTAATTCGGCGATGAAAGTTTCAGAACGGATCACGTCTAGAGTCGTGATACCGAACAGACGGTTTTTATCGTAAACACCCGCTTTTTTCATCACTTCTGCAGCGATAGCTACAGTCGTGTTAACTGGGTTAGTGATAATGCCAACCAAAGCCGTAGGGCAAGTTGCCGCTACTTTTTCGATCAGGTTGCGAACGATACCGGCATTGATATTGAACAGATCTGAACGATCCATACCAGGCTTACGTGCAACACCAGCAGAAATTAGAACAACGTCAGCACCCACTAGGGCAGGCGTTGGATCTTCACCAGCAAAACCTTTGATTTCAACAGCAGTTGGAATGTGGCTCAAGTCAACCGCAACACCCGGAGTTACCGGTGCGATATCATATAGAGACAATTGTGAACCCGCAGGCAATTGAGTTTTTAACAGTAGGGCAAGAGCCTGGCCGATACCACCAGCAGCACCAAGTACAGCAACTTTCATAGTTATCTCCGTTATTTCTCGGATATGTGTGACATGGATCTAATTTGCGTTGGCGTCACATTACTGGAATGTCACAACAATTTCAATTATCCCTTAGTCGTGGGACAAAAGAATTCCGGAATAACGTAGAAGCAATGTAGAACAATTACTCAAATTGGGATTTTTACGCCCCCTACAAACGCTTAACCACTGGGGCTTAGTGAATTTTTATTCAACCAATCTGGTTATTTGTTGACAATTTTTCTAAAAATATTCAAAATGGGCCTGTTTTTTTGAATAACGAATAATAATATTATGCAAACGACCAAGAATCAGGATGACCTTGTTAGAATTTTTAAGTCGATTTTAAAAGAAGAGCGCTTTGGCTCTCAGAGTGAAATCGTCACCGCCTTGCAAGCTGAAGGCTTTGGTAATATTAACCAATCAAAAGTGTCACGCATGCTCAGCAAGTTCGGCGCAGTGCGGACTCGCAACGCTAAGCAAGAGATGGTGTATTGCTTACCAGCCGAATTAGGCGTACCCACAGCGGGTAGCCCGCTGAAGAATTTGGTACTCGACGTCGATCACAACCAAGCTATGATCGTCGTGCGAACTAGCCCAGGTGCCGCGCAGCTGATTGCCCGCTTGTTGGATTCTATCGGTAAACCAGAAGGCATTTTGGGTACGATTGCCGGTGACGACACTATCTTTATTTGCCCATCGAGCATCCAAGATATCGCCGATACCTTAGAAACCATCAAATCTTTATTCAATTACGCAGAATAAAAAAACAGGTCAGTGAGCTGACCTGTTCTATTTTATCTGTACATTTTGAAGTGCAATATAGCGCTGGTTATTTGGCCATTGTCCCGATTACGTTACACATTCAAGCACAATATCTAACTCACAATATCTAACTCAACTATAACGATATCAGTAAGCCACACTGATGCGCTGGTTTGGGTGAGCGCCCTTTTCGGCTTCATCTACCATGGCTTTTGCGTAATCGGTTACAGAGATACGGCTTTGACCATTAGCATCGGTAAAGAAGCTGTCGCCACCAAGACGGTACGGGCCTTCACTCTCACCGGGATAAATCTCAGCGGCTGGGCTCACAAAGGTCCAATTGATTGCAGTTTGCGCCGCACGGAATACCTGCAAAGCTTCACCCTGAGCTAACGCCTCATCTTTATATGCTGCAGGGAAATCTGGGCTAGAGACCAGCGCCACACCCGGCGCCACTTCTAAACTCCCAGCACCACCGACCCACAATAAACGTGACACGTTAGCGTTAGGCAGCACATCCAGTAAATGCTGAACCGTACTCGCCACTAGACCATGATTTTGTTGGGCGCGGCCACCAACGGCGGCAATCACGACATCTACGCCAGCAAAAGTATCGGCGACCAATGGCTGCTCTAAATCCACGGCACGTACTGCCACGTCAGCCACGGATAACTTGCTTGGATCACGCACTAATGCTGTCACTTGATGTCCACGACTCTGTGCTTCTTTTAAAATTGCACCACCAATCCAACCCGTTGCACCTAAAATTGCGATTTTCATTTCATTGTCCCACTCAGATGATTTACATTGGATCCAGTTTACTTGCAGTTTTTCACCTAATAAACATCAATAATTGAGCATGATTGTTTCAATATAGGATACTAATGTGGATAAAATTGCCGCAATACGCAGTTTCGTCGAAGTCGCAAACTGTGGCAGCTTTACCAAAGCTGCCGAACATTTAGACCTCAGCCGCCTGCAGGTTTCCCGTCATATTCAAGAAGTGGAGCAGTGGTTGAGTTTACGCTTATTACACCGCACCACGCGCAGCGCCAGCTTGACTTTGCAGGGTGAGGAAGCGCTACAATTTTGCCAGCGGATCTTAAGTGAAGTTGCGGCCATGGAGAGCCGTGCCCACAGCCATAACAGTGAACTGGTAGGCAGTATTCGTATCGCTACGCCTATTGGCCTTGGGCAGCACAGTCTGTTTGATGTCGTCGATCGCTTTATTAAAATTCATCCTAAGGTCAACATTCAACTGGTGATGTCGGACAGTTTTGCGCAATTGGTAGATGAGAGAGTCGACGTGGCGCTACGTTATACCGAGCAACCCGATGAGAATCTCATAGCTCGGCGTTTGATGACCATAGATGCGGTACTTTGCGCGGCGCCGAGCTATCTTGATAGCGCAACGCCACTCCTCGAACCCATAGATCTGCTGGCCCACAACTGCCTCATACACTCAGCGCAACAAAACTGGCCTTTTCTAAAAGAACTGCAAGCCGAGCACGTCAAAGTTACAGGGAATCTTAGGGCTAACGATATGGGAGTGTTGGTCAGTGCGGCGCTACGTGGACATGGCATAGTGCGGTTACCCTGTGACTTGGCTAACCAATACCTTGCCAGTGGTCAGCTCAAAGAAGTCTTACCCGAATTTACGACACCAGGCCAAACCCTGTGGGCGGTATATTTGTCCCGCAGTTATCAGCAAAATCTAGTGCGCGCCTTTATCGATTTCACCGCCCTGCAATGGCAGCTCGATATCAAAAAATGGGTTCCCGCGCATTAGCATAAAAAAACGCACTTAGGCGTTAGCTTAAGTGCGTCTCGATTGATACTAATTCGGCTTGATTATAGAAAGCTTATTCGTCGAACTGCAGCATAAAATCCAGTGCAGGGGCAAAGAAAGATGAACCTGTCATCGCCTTAGTAAAATGCATCAAGTGATCATGATTGCCTTCGCCATCACCAAACATCATGCTATGCAGCATCTTTTCAAAATGTTCTGGCGTGCGGCAGTTAGAGATAAACATTAATCCCTGCTCCTTCAGCGAACCATAGGGCATACTCTGACGCAGGATCTCCATTGACTTACCATCGGCATGTTTAAGATTAACGCGCTTGATATGGCTGGTCAGTGGCTTATCTTCAGATTCATACTCGATATTATCTTGCTTAGTACGACCGATTATATCCTCTTGTTTTTTAACTGGTAACCTATGCCACTTACTCAAGTTATGGGCATATTTTTGCACATGAATATAGCTGCCACCCTTAAACTCAGGATCCTCATCACCCACAAGTGCAACTTCCTGGCGGTGGCGCCCCTTAGGGTTTTCGGTGCCATCGACAAAACCAGTCAAATCACGGCTATCCATAAATCTAAAGCCACGCTCTTCTTCAACTAACTCCACTAAGTCTTCAAACATTTGGCTGATTTCATTAGCCACTAAATGCAGAATGTCGTAACGATCACTGCGAATATGCACGAATAAATCATATTCAATTGCAGGCGCTTCACGACTGCCCACTTGCATCGCAGGGAAAGGTTTGAGCAGTTCAGGGCGAGCAGTAGGATAGAGGCTATCCCAATAATTAGCACCAATACCAACAAAACCATTGAATGCACTGTCGGAATATTGATCTGTCAGCTCATAAATATACTGCGCAACGTTGGCAAGACAGGGACGTAATTGCGACTCGACATTGTCATTGGCATTAAACATCAAATAGACACTGTGTAAGTTCCCCTCTGCACACACACCCAACTGTTCACGCGGCATATTTTGAATATCCATTTGGTTATCACCCTTTTTCTAAATTCATTTTCGGCAATATTATCCGCAACTTTACCTAAAAATGACATTAACTAACGCACAGTTTGCTCTGATCTGTTTATGATAATGCCAATAGCGGAGCATTATCCTACCCCAGACCCTTAAACATAAAAATTGACGAGACCATTAAAGTCTCGCCAATCAGTTAAATCGAATCCATGACGTCAGGTTCACTCAGTGTTGAGTTTACCTTAGCATTTATCTTAGTGTTAATAGCCTGCGGCGTGACCATCCTTGCGACTCTCAGAGGCCGCACGATATACGCCAGTTTCGGCATTAAATCCAATGGCTTGATAGCCACCAAACTCCCCAAGTCCATCACGCAGCACATGGCCTTTCTTAATCAACTCACGACGGGTTTCTACCGGAAAACCTGATTCCAGACTGACGTAGCCACCATCATTCATCACTTCGCCTGTGGGCTCGGTTGAACCCATATGCAAAATTCTGGGGGCATCGCCCGCTTCTTGCAAGTTCATTTTAAAATCAATCAGATTCATTACAATCTGCGCGTGCATTTGTGGCTGAGTCGCGCCGCCCATCACCCCAAAGCTCAGCCAAGGTTTACCGTCTTTGGTCACAAAAGCCGGAATAATGGTATGGAATGGACGCTTGCCCGGTGCGTAGGTATTAAAACGCCCTTCCGTTAAATCAAACATTTGCCCGCGGTCTTGCAGCACAAAGCCGAGATCCGGCGGTGTCATCCCTGACCCCATACCACGGTAATTACTCTGAATGAGTGACACCATGTTGCCATCTTTGTCGGCAGTAGTCAGGTACACAGTATCGCCATGTTGCAACGCTGGATTACCCGCATCGACACTTTTGGCGGCTTTTGTAAGGTCAATCAACTTAGCGCGATCATAGTTATATTTCTGTGAGATAAGCTCGGTAACGGGCACTTTATTAAAGGCCATGTCGGCATAAAACTTAGCTCTGTCGGCAAAGGCGAGTTTCTTTGCTTCGACAAATAAATGGACATATTCAGGACTATTAAAGCCCATGGCAGCCACATTAAAGGGCTCCATCGTTTTTAAGATTTGTAGCGCCGCAATGCCTTGACCATTAGGTGGCAGTTCCCACACATCGTAACCACGGTAGTTCACCGAAACGGGATCTATCCAGTCGCTAGTATGGCTCGCTAAGTCATCATAACTTAAATAACCACCTTGGGATTTCATGTACTTATCGATACTTTTGGCAATATCACCTTTATAGAAAGCATCGCGACCGCCCTTGGCAATTTTCTCATAAGTGTTAGCAAGCGCGGGATTTTTAAAGATTTCCCCTACGGCAGGCATCTTACCATTAGGCATATAGGTTTCTTTAAAACCGGGGAATTTAGCCAGTTTTTTACCACTGCCATCAAGGTAATAGGCAATCAACTCTGACACAGGGAAACCATCACGGGCGTAATGAATGGCAGGCGCGAGATTATCAGCCATAGCTAATTTACCAAACTTATTATGCAGCTCGTACCAACCGTCAACAGTGCCCGGTACAGAAACTGGCAAAGGTCCAAGCGGCGGTAAATAGTCTAATCCGAGGGATTTAAGCTTTTCTAAACTTAAGGATTTGGGACTGCGCCCCGATGCATTAAGACCATAGAGGCGTTTATCTTTTGCGCTCCAGACGATAGCAAATAAGTCCCCACCGACACCCGAGCCCGTTGGCTCGACTAACCCTAACATGGCGTTAGCGGCAATCGCTGCATCGACCGCACTGCCGCCCTGTTTAAGTATATCAATAGCAACTTGTGTAGCTAAAGGCTGACTGGTCGCCGCCATCCCTTGGGTTGCATACACTTCTGATCGCGTTGCGAAGGCTTTACCTGTGATCCTATCCATGGCCATCACTCCTGAAGACGATATTGCCGTTGCTACAATAACGAGGGTGCAAATTGAATTTATTGTTTTTATCATAATTCCTCCAAAACCGGAGGATAAAAGTAGCAAGGATGGTCGAAAATATCACCAACCAATACCACATAGACCCAAGTTAAACGTAAGCAAAAATGTCGTACTTTAGTTGGCTATGTCATATCTGCATTAAATAATTACTCATCGCTTAGATTGGGTCCCCACAGTTTGAATATGCTGAAGATTCAAACAACACAAGCGAATGCGGCTCAGTCGTTACCCCAACCTTTTGACCGATACTTAGCTGCATCATTTGGCTACGCACCTCCACATAATAAGCATGGGAAGCGGCCTCAATTTTGACCCAATAATGACAAAAGGCGCCTAAGAAACGTCGCTCAGTGATAGTACCAACGCCCTGTTCATCGGCGCTGAGCGTCAATTGCTGTGGTCGCAAGAATACTGTTCCACTGAACTCGTTCGGCAAATTTAATGGCGTGAGGCTGGTTAAATGACCTATGGGAGTGACAACACTGTGCCCATCAAACACTGCTGCAGGTAAGTAATTACCGCTACCTAAAAAGTCCGCCACATAGCGGCTGTTTGGGGCGGCATATAAAGCTTCGGCACTACCATGTTGCACTATGATGCCTTGATTAAAGATGGCTAAAGTATCTGCAAATACAAAGGCTTCATCCTTGCTATGAGTAACAAACACCGCGCTGACATTACGCTGTTTTAAGATGCTGCGAATTTCCGCCATCATCTCGTAGCGCACTTGGGCATCAATATTGGAAAAAGGCTCATCGAGCAGCAATAATTGCGGCTCATAGGCAAGTGCTCGCGCAATGGAAACTCGCTGCTGCTGACCGCCAGATAATTCATGGGGATAACGCTGTGCCAACCCTTCAAGTTTGACCAAGGCTAGCATTTCATCCAAACGTGCCTGACGTTCTGCGCCCGACAATCTAGCCACCCCAAAGAGGATATTTTCCGCCACAGTCAAATGAGGGAAAAGCGCATAGTCTTGAAAAATCATGCCGATGCCGCGCTGCTCGCTAGGTACAAACTGGCTATTGCCACTCACTATGCGGCCATTAATCTGGATTTCACCTTGGCTTATGGACTGTAATCCAGCAACCGCACGTAATAAGGTCGTCTTGCCACAACCGCTTGGGCCTAACAACGCCAGGATTTCCCCTTGAGCGACCGTTAAACTCAAACCTTTAAGTACTTGCTGGCCCTGATAATCGCTATGAATTTGCTTAAGCTTGAGCGTACTTGTCATCAGCTGTGATGCTCCAATGAACGGTTTAAATAAATAAGCGGCACTAAACCCACCAGTACAATCACAATAGCAGCTAATGCGCCGTGCTCGAGTTTTTCATCGGACGCAAACTGGAATACATAAGTTGCAAGATTCTCAAAGCCGATAGGCCGCAGCAATAACGCAGCGGGCAGTTCCTTCATGCTTTCGATAAACACCAATAAAGCGCCCGCAAACAATCCCTTGGCAAGTAAAGGCAAATGCACCCGCCGCAAAAGTTGCCTAGGAGTTTGCCCCATGGTCAGGCTCACCATGTCTAGCGATGGCGAGATGCGTTTATAACTGCTTTCAACACTGCCAATCGCAATTGCCACGAAACGCACACAAAAAGCAAAAATCAATGCCATCACACTGCCTGTAAGGATAAGACCAGGACCTGCTATGCCGACAAGATCCGCCAGATCGTTAATCGCAAAATCTAGCATAGTTAAAGGCACTAATACCCCAATAGCCAGCACAGTGCCTGGTAAGGCATAGCCCGTCGAAGCTAACCGTGAGGGCAAAGCATCACTCTGTCTTGGGCTTATCCGGCGAACGAACATCAGCAGTAAGGCGATTAAGCAACAGAGTAAACTGGTGATCAGCGCAAGACTGAGGCTGTTAAGACTCAATTGCCAAAAACTCTTATCCCAGCTTTGTTCAAAGTAACCAATCGCATAGGATAATAAAATCCCGAAAGGTAACAGAAAGGCTAATAGCAATAGCATGCCGCAAAAGCTGAGTGCAACTAAGGTTTGAGTCATCGAGAGTCGATACAAGTCAGTGACTTGTATACGTGATTGTTTTTGGAATAACTGCTGTTTACGACGGGCAAAACGCTCAAATCCAATCAGACTAAATACCACCAGCAAGATAATCGCCGATAACTTAGCGGCGGCGGTCAAATTGCCATAACCCAGCCAAGTGTCGTACACGGCTGTCGTTAAGGTGGGCACGGCAAAATAGTTAACCGTTGCAAAATCAGCGGCCGTCTCCATCGCCACTAAAGCCACCCCAACGGCGAGCGCAGGCCTTGCCATAGGCAAAGATAAACGCCAAAAACTTTGCCACGGTGAACAACCCATAATGCGCGAAGCATGGGCCAAACTTAAGGATTGCTCCATAAAAGCGGTACGCGCCAAGAGATAAATATAGGGAAACAATACCAGCGACAACATACACGCCGCGCCGCCTAAGGTACGAATATCGGGGAAGAAATAATCCTGCGGTGAGTCCCAGCCAAATATCGAACGAAGACCGCGCTGCACTGGCCCCGCATAATCGAGTAAATCGGTATAGACGTAGGCAACAATATACGCAGGCATAGCGAGGGGCAATAATAGCGCCCATTGCAAATATCGCCTGCCTACAAAGTCACAACGAGCCATCAACCAAGCGCAAGGTAACGCGAGTAATAACGCCCCCAGACTCACCCAGAAAATCAGCAATAAACTATTAATGATATATGTCGGCAGAACCGTTGCCATCAAGTGCCCAAACACGGCTTCGTCAGGCTGAAAAGCTTGAAATATCAACGCAAATAGTGGCAATACCAGCAAGGCGGCCACGGCATAACCAGCAAGCGACCAGCTTCTGGCTAATCCTAAAATCATGTCAATCCTTAAAACGTCACAGCGCCAATCACTGGCGCTAATAACCTAAATCTGCATTTTGTCGCTAGCACTGGAGCTAGAGATCAAACTGCACTTCATCTAATAGCTTAACCGCCGCTTGGTGATATTCTGCCAACTTAAAAATGGGCAATTGATCTGACTTAAACTTACCCCATGAAGCCACTAAAGATGAAGGTGCCACATCGGCTTTCACTGGATATTCCATATTCACATCGGCATAAGCCTTTTGAGCCACATCGGCGGATAAGAACTCCATCAATTTGATCGCATTGGCTTTATTAGGCGCATGGCGAGTTAGTACCATGCCAGACACATTCACATGGGCACCGCGGTCAGCTTGGTTCGGGAAGTTGAGCGTCACAGCTTCGGCAATCGCCTTTTGCTCAGGATCCTGCAACATATTGCCGTAATAGTAGCTATTACCAATGGCGATCTCACACACACCTTCTTTTACTGCGGCAATTTGCCCTCTGTCGTTCCCCTGAGGTTTGCGGGCTAAATTAGTTTTCACGCCTTGTAACCAAGTTTTTGCCTCAGCTTCACCGTGATGAGCAATCATAGATGCGACTAACGCTATGTTGTATGGATGTTTACCACTGCGAGTACAAATCTTTCCTTTATATTTGGGATCGGCTAATTCTTCATAGGTCAATTGCTGCTGGCCTAAACGATCCTTGGCTGTATAGAGATTTCGCACCCGCATAGTCAGGGCATACCACTGGCCATCGGGATCGCGATACTGCGCAGGAATATTGCTCTCTAGCAGGGGATTTTTGACTGGAGAGGTTAGATCTTTATCCACTAATTCAACTAAACGTGAAAAATCAGACGTCAGCACAAGATCCGCTGGGGATAAACGGCCTTCACGGACGAGACGCTCGGCAATACCGTCTTTAGCAAATACCAAATTCACACCTATGCCAGTTTCTTCGGTGAAACGCGTCAGGATAGGCTCCACCAAGAAAGCTTGACGATAAGAATAAACGGTTAATTTATCATCTGCATTCGCTGAATGCCCAACCGACATTAACCCAACAACAGCCGCGCAAGTTACCCATTTCATTACCGAATTCTCCCCAAAGTGATGACGTGTTCAGTAAAATTTGAACACTAACGCATTAATGATAATGCTTATCAGTTTCGCAAGAGTAATAGATACAGAACTTGAGAGCAAGCAGCTAATTAACTTTATGTTTTTAATGGCATTAATCTGAAAATTTGAGATTATCTCAAATCAAACTAAACTGAACCTTAATTTGATTAAAATGCTTTCAGGAGGCGCTATGTTAACTGTTTTGCTGCTAGGCGTAGCCGCAATTGCGCTATTTGGCTTATTCAAACTCAATACTAGTCCCAAAAGACATAAAAACTCTTCTCAAGCTGCAGATCCCAGTATTAATAAAACTCACAGTTTTCACAGTGTGAGCATAGTGAATAACGGCAGTTGCTGTGAGCAGATTGAAGCGCTTTCTGGAAAACGATTTTTATCGAAAGATGCGCCCGAAATTCCGATGGAAGAATGCACTATGGCAAACTGCCAATGCCGCTATCAACACCATGAAAACAGGCGCCAACTAGGCAATGATCGCAGAGTAGAATATGGGGTTACTCGTGAGTTATTCGGCGCTTTTGGTGAACAAAATCGCCGTGATAGGCCAAGAGGAAGACGCGCAACCGACGGTTGAGCATCCTCTGCGGATTATTGGGGACGAGTTTGAATAAATGCAGGTAAATCACGCATTTCACTGAACCAAAGTGCTGTCGCAGGTGCAACCTTACGCCAATCTAGCTCTGGATGTCTAAAATCCACATAATCGAGTAAGCAAATCAAGGCTAATTGCGGTGCTTGAATCGTGGTTTGGGTGATCACAGTTTGAAGCTCAATCTGCATAAGGCCGCGCAGCAGTGCTTGTTCAAAACGTGCAGTCCAAAATACTGATCTCACGCCTTCTTCTTCACGCATTTGCTCTTGGCGTAATTTCACCGCGCTATCGATTAAGCCTTTAACTAAAGAATACTGACACTCCAGCACCCAGTTATTATTTGAGATCCCAAACATCTTACGATCGCCAAGCTCTGCATCTAGGTAACGCATGATCACTTCACTATCGAATAGTGCTACACCATCGTTGGTAATAAGACACGGGATCTGTCCTAACGGGTTAGCATCGAGTAATTCTGCGCTGTTTTCAAAGGGATTAACTAACTGCTCTTCAATATTGTTAATCCCTAGATACTGGATTAAGGCTCTTACACAACGGGCATAGGGCGAAGCTTGAGAACTTAACAACTTCATCAAAAATTTCCTTTTGTTTGCATTAAACGCTATGGCTTTTTAGGGGCAAGAACGGAAACAAGTTTACTCTCGCCTTCTATGTAAAATTGAGATTACCAGTATTTTTCAACGGTAATTTGCCCAGGAGCACGGCGTAAATTCTTCACTAACCCTTTATCGAGTAAAGCGGCTTGCGCACCGTTAATCATACCCGGATTGCCGCAGATCATAACTTGAGAGTCAGCTGCGTTTAAGGTTAATCCTGCCTTTTTTTCGATTTCACCCGAGACGATCCCCTCGGGAATGCGGCACTGCAAAGCATCGGCAAAGGGTTTACGGGTCACACTCAAGACTAATGTAAATTGTTCAGGGTATTTGCGTTCTAAATTACGCAGCTTATCAAGATATGCCAAATCCTGTGCCTCGCGCACGCCATACACAAGCACGACTTTTTCAAAACGCTCCCAAGGTTCATCGGTGTCGAGCATAGACAAAAATGGCCCTACTGCTGTTCCTGTGGCTAAAAACCACAAATGCTTCCCTTGGAGTTCCCCCTTAGGTATTTCAGCTAAGGTCATAAAACCGGTCGCGGTTGAGGTAATTTCAATTTCATCGCCTATTGCAAGGTTGTGTAATTGAGGCGATAACAGGCCATCCTCTACCGCAACTGCGAGCACCTCGGCATAGGGTTTATCGGGAGAATTTACTAAGGAGTAGGCTCTAGCCACACGCTTATCATCTTGCATTTGACTTAACTTGATAAACTGACCAGGAATAAATGGAGCTAACTCGGCAGCAATGCGCAATGAGAATAACTTATCACTCCAATCAATACGTTCTATCACTTGTCCCCTAATCCACATAACTTGCCCTCAAGCGAAACGTTAAATAGGCTTCCAGCATAGACTTTTTTCTGCACAACAAAAACCCCTTATATAAGGGGCTTATGACTATAACACTGAATATAGAACTGAAAATACCGAGGTATTAACTCGGACTCGATGCTGTCTCATCAGTCTTCTTGTTAAAGCTATCTCTAAAGGCTTGCAGCCCCTCTTGCACTAAGCTGTAGGTTTTATCGACACCATCGGCAATATCACCCTGCAATACTTTAAGGCCGGACAGAATATCTTTAGCCTCTTTAAAGCCATTGTCGATGGCACCGCCAATAATCCCCATAAAGCTATCGAGTTGATCACTTAGACTCATACCCGAATTTTGTTGTTGGTGAATGCTAAAAAACTGCGTCGCAAAACTCACGATACGATCTGCAGTCGCTTCTGGAGAAGTATCTACGCCATTATCGTAAGCCGTCTGAATCGCGTTCTCGCCCATAGTGGGCGCTAATTCTTTATTAATCGACTCTATCGCTGCGCGATAAAGCAAGGCCATAGACTGATCGCCTGACTTGATATTTACATCTTGCTGTGCCGATAAAATCGCTTGATTCATCAGCTGCTTGCTCGTTTGCTGCGCAGTTTGCTTCGAGGTTACTTCTGTGGCTTTCGCGTCCTTCGAATCACTCACTTCGGTGCCCTTAGACGCCGCGTTTTCAGCATATTTTTTCTGTGGCAAAGGAGTACTTTGCACTTGAGGGGGTTTATTGATTTCCATGATGACTATCCATTCAATTCGGGTCGACTTAATTATCGACCAAAATTTAACCAGCTTTAGTAATTTTTAGAATTGAAGTACCATCTGACCACAAGGCCATGATAAGGCCCACATAAATTAAGTGGGTTCATTCTTTAATAAGGTGCATAAAGCGCCAACCCACCGCAATGCAGATCATTACTATCGCTGAGCTTAGACATAAGCCAATAGAAGAGGATGTTACACCATGGCAGCAGGCCGTAGTTTGAGTCATTTCCGCTTTCACGGGTTTACACTCATGCTTAAGCACTATTTTAAGCATAATCTGGGTATCAATATAAAACGCTTTAGCCTGCTAACAATCCTCGTCATATTCACTTGCCTCGGCTTTACTCCCATTAGCCAAGCTCATGCTGAAAGCAGACTAATTATTTTAGTCAGACATGCAGAAAAAGCCGACACGCCAGCCAATAACCCGCAGTTAACACCCAAGGGAGAAATACGCGCAGCATCACTGATCACTGCCTTGAGCCGCACGCCGCTTTCGCAACTTATTGCGACTCAATACCTAAGAACCCAACAAACACTCGCGCCCATCGCCGAGGCTCGCCATTTACCTGTGACGATAGTAGAAGCAGCCAAACCTATCGAAGGACATATTCAACACATTGTCGAACAAGTGCATGCTGTAAAGGGCAATACACTCATCGTTGGGCATTCAAACACTGTCCCACTGATCATTAAAGCCCTTGGTGGACCTGAGATCCAAGCGATAAGTGAAGATGACTATAGCCAGCTGTTTTTACTCTCTCTTAATGATGACCAACCTGCGAGCTTGATCGCCACCCGTTACGGACAAGAATAAGGATAAATAACATGAGTGAACTCAATTGGTTTATGTGGGGACTCGATCTATTTTCAGGGCTGTTTTTGATTGTAATAGGACTCGCAGTACTCGCGGTTATTTACATGTATATCGCAGATAAAATGCAGACCAAACAAGCGGTAAGACATAACTATCCTGTAATTGGTCGCTTTCGGTATCTGTTCGAGAAACAAGGCGAGTTCTTTAGACAATACTTTTTTGCCCAAGACAGAGAAGAACTGCCATTCAACCGTGCAGAACGCAGTTGGGTTTACCGCGCGGCTAAAAATGTTGATAGAACTATCGCCTTTGGTTCGACTCGCCCCTTAGATAATGCCGGTACCATTATGTTTATGAATACCGCCTTCCCAACCCAAGATGAAGAGATCACACCCATTCATCCACTGACAATTGGCACCAATTGCCGCCAACCCTATACGACTCAAGCCATTTGTCATATTTCAGCCATGAGCTTTGGGGCTCTATCGCGCCCAGCAATTACCGCCCTTTCCCACGGCGCGGCGCAGGCGGGTTGCTGGCTTAACACAGGTGAAGGCGGCTTGAGCCCTTATCATCTAAAAGGTGGCTGCGATATCGTCTTTCAAATTGGAACGGCCAAATACGGTGTACGTAATGAGCACGGACATTTAGACGATGAAAAGCTCAAGTCGATAGCCATTCATCCCGAAGTCAAAATGTTTGAAATTAAAATGAGTCAAGGAGCTAAACCGGGCAAAGGTGGCATTTTACCTGGGATCAAAGTCACGGCTGAAATTGCCCATATTCGCGGTATTCCTCAGGGTTATGACTCTATTAGCCCTAATGGTCATATTGAATTCAAATCCGTGAACGATATTTTGGATATGGTTGAACGAGTACGTGAAGTTACCGGTAAACCAACAGGCATTAAGGCCGTACTCGGTGACGTGCAGTGGCTCGAAGATTTATGTGATGAAATTGAACGCCGTGGCGAAGACTCTGCCCCCGACTTCTTTACCTTAGACAGTGCCGATGGCGGCACAGGCGCTGCACCACAACCTTTAATGGATTATGTCGGATTACCACTGAAGGAAAGCTTACCTATCCTAGTTAATGTCTTGATCCAACGAGGTTTGCGTAAACGCATCAAAGTCATCGCTTCGGGTAAACTCATAGTGCCATCAAGAGTCGCTTGGGCTTTGGCATTAGGTGCCGACTTCATCGCATCGGCCCGTGGCAATATGTTCGCCCTCGGTTGTATTCAAGCCTTACAGTGCAATAGAGATACCTGCCCAACGGGCATCACAACGCACAATCCCAAGCTACAACAAGGACTCGATCCTAGGGATAAATCGGCTCGTGTTGCTAACTATAATCATAATTTACACCATGACTTAGCCTTAATTGCGCACTCTTGCGGAGTGACAGAACCAAGACAACTCAAACCTTCACATGTCCGAATTGTGCTCGATAGCGGTTTATCCATTTCACTCGATAAATACTATGCACATATGGATAAGTAGCCGCGAACCCTCGCGGTTAATGGCGAATACAACTTTCGTTTATATAGGGTTTACATAAGGTATATTTGAATGCGTATCACAAAAGAGGTAAGATCCGTGACGTGAGACATTATTCAAATGTCTTACCCACAATTGAACTTAAGGAAACACTTTGAAATCTAGCTTCGTAAGCCAACTGCCCGCCAGTAAAACTGTAAGCACTAGCTGTAAGAGCTGTAATCGCCTAACCGAGATCGAAGGTGAACTGGTGTGTTTTCGCGAAGGGCAGATCATTCGACTCACTTTGATAGATGAGTCAGTACCTAAATTGAATCTTTTATGTGAAGGTTGGAAAGCGGGGAAGCTGAACGGCGTAGCTTAATTCAGCCATATTTTATCTCTGGAGTCTCTCTAGAGCATCAAGAATAGAGGCTCACCTCTATTCTCGGACGTTCTCACCTAAACTGTACTAAAGCACTAGCGAACACACCTAACGCATACCCATAAAGTCACTTGTCGGCGCGTTCATATCGCGGATCACACCTGCCAGCACCATTTCTGGATTGACTTTCGCCAAGGTAAGTCGCCGAGTGGTCACCAGTAGACCCGCATTCAATTCAGCATGAATACGTTGCAACGAATCATAATCAACACCACGTTTTTTCAATGTCGCCATGATGGCATACCAATCAGTGGCGACTTTTTCTTCTTTGCCTTCAATATTAGCTCTCAGTGTAATATTTTCCATGCCAGATCTCTTCCGATTGATGTGTTGGCATTGAGTATAGAGAGCCGAAGCTGAATAAAGACTGAACTGTATTACGCTATTAACTGCTCAGATGAGTATGTTGTTGCTCATTTTGTATCCGCCATAATTTGGCATAGAGACCATTTGCCAACAGCAAAGTCTGATGATTACCTTGCTCAACTATTTCTCCTTGGCTTAATACCACAATTTGATCGGCATCGACTATGGTCGATAGCCTATGAGCTACCACTAGGCTAGTGTGCCCCTTAGCGACTTCCCGCAGTGCCGACAAAATAGCTTGCTCGGAGCGACTATCGAGTGAAGATGTTGCCTCATCAAACACCAGCACGGGCGAGCCCTTCAAAATGGCCCTTGCTATCGCGACCCGCTGTTTTTCTCCGCCAGATAGCTTTAAGCCGCGCTCACCCACCTTTGTGTCCCAACCAAGGGCAAGTGATGCAATAAATTGCTCTAAGTGCGCTAATTTAATAGCATTACGCACTTCTTCATCCGTCGCGCTTGGGCGACCATAACGTATGTTTTCGACTAATGAATCGTTAAACAGCACAGTATCCTGCGGCACGATAGCGATGGCACGCCGCAGCGCATCTTGCGTGAGATGGCGGATATCTTGTCCATCGATTTTAATCGCACCTTGGTCCACATCGTAAAATCGAAATAGCAGTTTAATCAGGGTCGATTTACCTGCGCCACTATCACCTACAACAGCCACCTTTTTACCGGCTTCAACCTTAAAGCTCACGTCCCGCAGAATTTGCCGCTCATCGTAGCTGAAATTAACATTTTCAAATATCAACTCACCCTTAGTGGGTTGAAAATCGAGTGCTTGGGGTAAGTCGACTATCATAGGATGTTTATCGAGCAGGCTAAACATGCGCTCAATATTGGCTAACGCGCCGCGAATTTCGCGATATACAAAACCTAAAAAGTTAAGGGGTAAAAAGAGCTGCATCATAAACGCATTAATCAACACAAAATCACCTAAGGTCATATCGCCATAGGTAACTCGGTAAGCCGCCAGCGCCATCATAGCAGTCATAGCCAAAGCGATAATCACAGCTTGTCCACCATTGAGCGCAAACAAAGATAAACGATTCTTACGCTTAGCTATCTCCCACTGTTCAAGCGCTTGGTCATAGCGCTGCGACTCATACTTTTCATTATTAAAATACTTTACCGTTTCATAGTTCAGCAAGCTGTCGATGGCGCGGGTATTCGATAACGAGTCAGCCTTGGCCGCATCACGTACATACTCAGTACGCCATTCGGTCGCGACCACAGAAAAAATAATATAAGCCAGCACAGCAACAAAAGTGATTGCCGCAAACGCAATGCCGTAGTTATAGAAGAAAATGCCAATCACCATGACAATTTCGAGCAAGGTTGGCACTATGTTGAACACCATAAAACGCATGAGGAAACTCACGCCGCTGGTGCCGCGTTCAATATCACGGGATAGGCCGCCGGTTTTGCGCTCTAGATGAAAGTCGAGATCCAGTCGGTGTAAATGGTCGAATACCGCTAAGCCTAAACGGCGGATCGCCCGCTCAGTCACCCGACCAAACAAGGTATCGCGGATCTCCCCCGTAATCGCCGTCAGTAAACGAATCGCACCATAGGCCAACACTAATCCTACGGGCACACTGAGGGCTTGCGCGGTTTTATCGGCATCTAAGGTGTCGACCAAATGCTTCAGAATAAAAGGTAGAGCCACGCTGGTCAGCTTAGCGATGATGAGGCATGACATCGCCAACGCAATACGGCCTTTGTATTCCAATAAGTAAGGCCAAAGCAGTTTCATGACGTGCCAGTTTAATTTATCGACTGGACCTTCAAAATATAACGTTGGGCGCATAGGACATAACCTTGAATGAGTTATGCCAATTGTAACAGTTCACACCGGACATAAGCTAAGCGAAACTAGCAAAGTCTGAATAAAATCAATCAGATTTTCCTGACAGACAAATAGACTTATTCACGACATACTCATCTGCTATTTTGATTGTATTTAAAGCCAAAACATCATACTTACGCATTACACTGGCGTATTCACAATAAATGAATTTATACTGATTTGTGTTCAGGCATGTACCGTTTTGCTTAACCTCAGAGCCGTATGTAAGAGGATAAGAGTGCAATGGAAGAAGGCTTGGCACAAAGTTGCTGCTGTTGATTATTTTTGCAGTTTTGCCCAAAATGCCATGGAGGCGGTTATACAAATCAATAGAATTTGTTAACCTCTACGCGCTAGATTTTGCGATTCATACGCCCAAGTTCTAGCGAGAACATTAAGACAAACAAATTAAATTAAGATCAAAGGAAGCTTTATGTTGGATTCCGCTAAAGTTCAATACCCGCCATTACCACTGATCCAAACTTGGGTGTGGATGATGATCGAATCAGGCAATCCAGAGATACAAGATAAAGGTAGAAACAACCTTATTGCCGCCTTTGGTAGCTTAGCCAAAGCAAATGAATACATTGTTGAAATAAGCAATAAATAGATAAAACAAAGGCGCCGGGATAGCGCCTTTGTTTTTACTTAACCCGCAATCGTTAACGGCTAACTCAGGTATAGTTGCGGCTTAATGTTCGCTCGAGCAGACAATTAAACCTGACGGCGTTCGATAATGCTTTGGTTCAAAATGGCTAACAGACGCTCGGTATCATCCCAACCAATACACGCATCGGTAATACTCTGCCCATAGCATAACTCTTGACCTTCAATAAGATCTTGACGACCTTCCACTAAATGGCTTTCTACCATAACACCAAAAATAGCAGTATTTCCCGCCGCCACTTGACCAGCTACATCTTCAGCAACCACTAACTGACGTTGATACTCTTTACTACTATTAGCATGGCTAAAGTCGATCATGATGTTGTCGGCAAGCTTTGCTTTTAACAATTGCTGGCTAATCTCAGTGACATGCGGCGCGCTATAATTGGGCTCGCGGCCACCCCGTAAAATAATGTGGCAATCAGGATTGCCCTTAGTCGAAACGATCGCCGAATGGCCCAACTTAGTCACAGATAAAAAATGGTGTGGTGCATTGGCAGCACCTATCGCATCAATAGCAACTTTGATCGTGCCATCAGTACCATTTTTAAAGCCGACCGGACAAGAAAGACCCGAGGCTAACTCTCTGTGTACTTGAGATTCTGTCGTACGGGCGCCAATGGCTCCCCAGCACATTAAATCAGCCATATATTGTGGGGTGATCATGTCAAGAAACTCACCCGCGGTTGGCATACCGCTATCGTTCAAATCCACTAATAATTTACGGGCGGTGCGTAAACCATCATTGAGTTTAAAGCTGTTATCCATGTAAGGATCGTTAATCAGCCCCTTCCAACCCACTGTGGTTCTTGGTTTTTCAAAATACACTCGCATCACAATTTCGAGTTGATCTTTATAACGTTCACGCAGTGAGACCAAACGCTGTCCATATTCCAACGCAGCTTTGGGATCGTGAATAGAACAAGGCCCAATCACCACTAATAGACGATCATCAGACTTAGCCAGAATATTATGGATACTATTACGCGCATTAAACACAGTCGCAGAGGCTTTTTCGGAAGCAGGAAATCGTTCAAGAATCGCGATAGGTGGAAGTAACTCTTTTACTTCTTTAATGCGAACGTCATCATTTTGGTAATACATAATTTTACTGCTCCAACGCTGGTGTTTTAGGCTATTTCTATCGCTGCGATAAGGGATCTCAACTGCAATACTGAGTTCAATTTATCGAGTCTCAAGCGCCAATGCAACCAAGTTGTCTCCATTTCAAAAAATCAAATATAACTTATTGTTTTAATATATTTAAAAAAAATCAAAATTCAAATATGCCAGCTAACTCACGGCCTTGATGAACAAAATCGAATATGGCGGATAAAAAGGAATAAACATATTTACTGCAAGTGTATTTAGGTGCCCTATATTAGCAAGCAAAGATGTTTACCCGTAATAAGCTTAATTGATGGCCAGCGCTCTATAGAAAAGAGCGGGCAAATGCTAATGCTGTAACATGACTTGTAACTTGCTCTGATAGCGTTGACGCTCTGACTCATCTCGGCTCAAAGCCAAGGCTTTATCCATATTCAGTTTGGCACGCTTTTCGTCCCCCAGCGCCCAGTAGGTTTTAGATAAACCGAAGAAGAACTCATGACGATAATCCGCTTTTGCCAACGCCCTTTGATACCAAGCCAAGGCCTCGTCGTATTGATGCTCATCATAGGCTTGCTGCCCCATGTCATAGTAATAATAGGGATTACGTATTCGCGCTAATTCAAGCACTTTATTAATTTCGGCCCATTCATCAAGCCGCCCCTGCTCCCCTAAAATCAAGGCTAAGTTATAAAGCGTTGTCAGATTTTTCGCATCAAACTTGAGTGCATAGCGATAAACCTGTTCGGCCCGCTTTTCATCACCTTTATGCCGGTAAATAATGGCGAGCGTGTTGAGTGAAGGAACAAACTGGCCGACTTTTAAACCCACTTTAATCAAGGCATAGGCCCTGTCTAAATCACCGTTCACCAAAGACTCTGCCGCCATATTGTTGTAAAACATGCTGATTAAGGTCTGCCGATCCACTTGGGTTTTACCGTATCCCCGTAGAGCTCGCTCTGGCATAAAGTCCACTAAAACTGCGGTAGATGACACATAAACTGAATGTGCGTTTTCAGGTGGAAGTAAGCGTAAATTCACATGCCCATTGATTAAATAGAAATCACCTTGCTTATCCCATACGGGTTCTATCGCAATATCTTGATACTCAGCACTCACATTCAATATGTCCGCTAACGCAGAAGTCATGACCACTAAAGACATGCAATTACCCGCCTTTTGGGCGTAGGTTTCACGGGCAATTTGGGTCAGATTATCTTGATATCGAAAATCAATGTTAGCGCTATTGGTTTGACTCGCATTGATATAACTAGCTAACCATTCATTGGCTAACATGTTGTTATTGTGTGATAAAGTGTATATCCCATAACGACGTTTTACGTCTGTCACGACCTCGGGTGGCAGATAAAAAATATCCGCAACAGAAGGAATATCGGCCACAGGGGTAAACAGTGAATCGGCAAGTAACGACTCAAGATCCGACGGATTAGGCTCAATGGTCGTCGAGCTACAAGCAAACAATTGACTGAATACAACGCTCAAGATCGTAATCAAGTATACGGCTCGGAATAGTTTCGACATACGTCCTCCCACACCATTAGCTCCTATTTGAGCTTATTACAAATGGCGAAAAAGACGACATAAAATGGTTACAAAAAATGATAATCGCGATCGATTGAAAATAATTGCAAATAATTTAACGAATTAACTATTGCGAAGGTCGGTCAACTTCTATGTATAACTCACGCTGCTGATAATCATACGGCCGATAGTTATGCTCTCCACAGGTAAAATGTCGATAGGGTTTCATGACCGTAACGCAACCTGAGGGTAAAGCCTGCAGAATTTGGATTTGCTGCTGGCGACGAAGCGACTCCTGCCATTCAAAATCCTTGAGCACTTGATCACGCACGGCAAAGGCATCGACAGGCTCACTTGAGCGATTAACGATCACTTCTCCTGCAAAGGCAGAAACCGATATCCAGCCAGAAATGACGATAAGACTTAGTCGCGAAAATTGACCTATTGTTTTTATATTCAAGCTCATAGAACACTCCTTAATTTATGCAAGAAAACAGAATTGCTCAGTAATTAAGCTTATGACCCTGTACTTAAACTTCAATCACAGTGATTACCCATAAAAAAGCAGAGCCTAGGCTCTGCTTCACTATCCCTCGATCCAAGCTAAGCATCAAGGTGAATCACGCATTAATGTGCAAGTTTAATCAGCCCGCATTTTTGACCGTAACAAACTCAGGATAGGCATCAATACCACAGTCAGAAGCATCCATACCGTTGTATTCTTCTTCCTCAGTCACACGGATCCCCATGGTTATCTTAATCACATACCAGACAGCAAATGACGAGCAGAACACCCAAGTGAAAATGATCGCTGCGCCCGTCAACTGTCCGGTAATAGTTGCATTGGCATTGGATAATGGCACACACATTAAGCCAAGGAAACCAGCCACACCGTGTACTGAAATCGCACCGACGGGATCGTCGATCTTAATGCGATCTAAGCCCACAATCGAGAACACCACCACGCCGCCCGCCACTAAACCAATCACACCCGCCATTAACAATGAAGGCGAGAGAGGATCTGCCGTAATCGCCACTAATCCAGCCAAAATACCGTTAAGGATCATGGTCAAATCCGCTTTACCCCAAATCATCTTACACACGATAAGAGCTGAGATAGCACCAAAAGCCGCTGCAGTATTGGTATTCACAAACACTTTCGCCACTGAGCTTGCATTCGCCGCATCCGACACCATTAATTGCGATCCGCCGTTAAAGCCAAACCAGCCCATCCACAGAATAAACATACCTAAGGTTGCCATTGGCAAGTTAGAGCCTGGAATAGGATTCACTTGACCATTAGGCCCGTATTTCCCCTTACGCGCACCGAGCAATATTACGCCAGCAATCGCCGCGGTCGCCCCCGTCATATGCACAATACCGCTACCAGCAAAGTCTACAAAGCCCAGTTTAGCGATAAAACCTTGGCCCCAAGTCCAATAACCTTCTACTGGATAGATAACCGCTGTCATCACCACAGAAAAGAACAAGAAAGCCCACAACTTCATCCGTTCCGCCACAGCACCAGAGACAATTGACATCGCCGTTGCCACAAATACAACTTGGAAGAAGAAGTCAGATTCTAATGCATGGCTCGCATCTGCTGATTGTGAACCAATTAAGGTGCCAATTGACGGTAACCAGCCACCTTCAGTGTTATCCACATACATGATGTTATAGCCAACCAACAGATACATCACACAGGCAATCGCGTACAGCACAACGTTCTTAGTTAAAATTTCAGTGGTATTTTTAGAGCGAACTAAACCCGCTTCTAACATGGCGAATCCCGCCGCCATCCACATGACTAAAGCGCCAGAAATCAAAAAGTAAAAGGTATCGAGTGCAAAGCGTAGTTCAGTGACTGTGCCGCCTAATTTCGTTAATTCTTCCATTGTCAGCCCCTTATAGCGCTTCAGTATCAAGTTCACCCGTACGGATACGGATAGCATGTTCTAAATCAACGACGAAGATCTTACCGTCACCAATTTTCCCCGTATGGGCCGCAGTGGTAATGGCCTCAATCAACATGTCGAGATTTTCAGCCTTAGTGGCAATTTCTAGTTTTACTTTTGGCAAAAAATCCACCTGATACTCGGCGCCGCGATACAACTCTGTATGCCCTTTCTGACGGCCAAAACCTTTCACTTCGGTCACCGTCATGCCCTCAATACCAATTCCGGCGATAGCTTCACGGACATCATCCAACTTAAACGGCTTGATGATAGCGCTGACTAGTTTCATCCTGACCTCCAAAAAAACGCGATTGTTATTAACTTGTATCAAAGGTAATTCAATCATTAGGCCAACAATTTAATCCATTGATTATTATTGATTTAAATTGTTTAACACTATTTTTTAAGGTTAAAAATGCACCATAATCGAGCACTAACTGGTGCGATGCACTCTTTTAGTGAGCAGTTTAAGTGCGACAGCTATTCGACCTTAGGCCTATTGGTAACAAGGTTAAATTAGGGTCTACTGGGGGAAGCGTAAATCGAGATGAAATCTGAGCATCACAACACAAGCTCTTAAACAAAAGCGAAGATCATCACTAAGACAATCATCAAGCGCAGAAGGAAGGCCCGATGTTAAAACCAGAAGAATGTGTTCTCGTTATCGTCGATGTGCAAGGAAAACTTGCACAAATCATGGATAACAGTGACAAGCTGCATCAACAACTACAGACCTTAATCCAAGGCGCACAATTATTTGAAATTCCAATACTGTGGTTAGAACAGCTACCCGATAAACTCGGAGCAACTAGCCCTGAGCTGCAAACTTTACTTGCGAAAACCAGCTCACCCATTGCCAAGCAGCATTTTAGCGGCTGGCACTGTGACGCGTTTGCAAAGGCATTAACTAAGACGAATCGCAAACACGTCATACTCGCGGGTATTGAAACCCATGTGTGTGTTTACCAAACCTGTTGTGACCTTATCGAACAGCAATATTCGGTGCATCTCGTCGCAGATGGCGTCTCGTCACGCAGTGCCGATAATAAAAAACTGGGTATTCAGATGATGACGGCCAGAGGCGCCTTATTAACTAACGTGGAATCGCTATTATTTGAATTACAACATCAAGCCCAAGGCGAGCGCTTTAGGGCATTATTAAAACTGATCAAATAGCGACTTAGCCCGTGGTATTTCTTCAGCCAGCATGACCAACGCCTGACATTACTCGATATTTTTTTCCATAAAAAAGCCCCCGCTGAGTCAGCGAGGGCTTTTATTTACATGAGGGGTTAGCTCATATTGAAAACTCAACCGCGATTGATTAAAACCTACTTATAAGTGGCTTCGCGTTTTTTCGCTTCTTCATCCCACTTAGGTAACATGTCTTTCTTGAATGCTTCTTTCTCTGCATTCATCTTATCCATATCCATACCTAAGGCTGCTTGTGCCTTAGCTTTGGTAGAGATATCAGGAATAGCGATTGGATCTGTGATGCCTTTTTTCGCTAATAACTGTGCTAACTTAACTCGGGCATCGGCCGCTTTATTCACTGAAGTACCTAAAACACGTAGGGCTTCTTCAGGAGCATGAGCAGCAACACCATGGGAAGCAATCGCTAAGTCCCAGCGCCATTGAGCATGACGGATATCGGTCAAGATAGGCTTCATTTCAGCTTCAGTTGCACCCAATTCCCACGCTTTAGCAGCTTCGAAGTGCGCTTTGACTAATTGCTCTTCCGCTTTCAGTTTCATTTCTTTAACTTTAGCTTTACGTTCATTAGTGACGCCAACTAAGAATTCTTTCGTTTGGCTATGGCAAGTTGCACAGGTTTCTTCGAAACGGTCAAATGGATTACCCACTTTATGATCGGTAAATTTCTTACCTTCAGGGCTAGTCACTTTTGGCATATGGCAGTCAACACAACTGACATTATTTTTACCATGAATACCCAGTTTCCACGTTTCATACTCTGGATGTTGCGCTTTTAACATAGGTGTTTTAGACAGCGCATGAGTCCAATCGGAGAACTCGATACCGTCGTAGTAAACTTCCATCTGGTCAACAGTTATGCCCATATCCCAAGGGAATTTGACGAAACCTTTTTTGTCTTCTTTTTTCTCAAAATAGTATTCAACGTGGCACTGACCGCACACCATAGATTGCTTGTCTTTCTTCGAAGCTTTATCAAATGGCGTACCGATAGCATCCATTGCACGGTCTACATAAGGACGAGAGATCCGCAGTTTTGGTGAACCTTTTTCATGACAATCACCACAGCCAATGGTGTTAGTGACTTCAGGGCCACCCTTAGCCCATTTACCTTTGAAGTAGCCATCTTCACCTTGCTCTTCAATTAAGCGAGGTACATCAGGGCTCTTACAGCTCCAACATGCCATAGGCAATGGACCATCTTCCGCATTTTTCGGCGCACCAGTACGTAGGGTATTACGCACGTCGGTCACGGCATACATATGGCCGCGAGGAGCGTTGTAATCTTTTGCGAATGCATAGCCAGCCCACAGGATCACCATATTAGGATCCTGCCCAATCGCATCGACAAGTTCTTCACTCTTTGCGGTATCATGCCAGCTATTATATTGATTCTTAAATTTATCTTTATAAACTTCGTTGCGAGGCTCTGTTTTATCACTCGCCATTGCGCCCGCTGCCATGAAGCTGGCGGCAACCAGTGCACTCAGTGCAAAGGACTTACCTGTCATCTTCTTCATCATCTCATCTCCGTGTTGCATTATTGTTGTAAATCACGACATCTCCATGGTCAAACTTAGTGATTTAACCCTGCTAAAAATATACCTCTTAGGGGGTATCTAGGTTGAAGTTTGCGCTAGATCAAAATGTAAAGGTGTTGTTGTTCACATTTCTATACTTTTGTTAATGTATTACATTATTTTCTAATGTAAAAACCACTGCAAAGTGCCATAACAGCGGCCATCAAAATGAACAGCGGATTAATGAAACGAGGTAGTCTCACCTCAAAAATCTTAGGATTAATGTTAGTACTTATTCTGCTCTCTAGTAGTTTATCGACTTTTGCTATCATCAATTTGTCCTACAGCTTAGGCGACGCCAAGGCGATTAATGCCTCAGGGTCGCTGAGGATGCAAAGCTATCGGTTAATGTTTTACGCCAACTCAGGCAGTGATGCTGCGCAGGATAAAATCACCGAATTCGAAAATACGCTCTATTCCGACACATTAAAGCCCTCGGAAAGTTGGTTTAGTCCGCCAGAAATTGCCGCTCAATATCAGCTTGTCATCGATAAATGGCTGGTGATGAAACACTACATAGAACAAGAAAACTCCCGCGATTATGTCGCCTCACTGAAGGACTTTGTTGATACCATTGATTTACTGGTGCTTGAGATGGAGCACTACGCCGCCTTTAAACTCAGGCTCCTTGCCGCCAGCCAAATATTAGGCTTAGGCGTCATGCTCATTATCGCTTTTGTGGCCGTGCGTTTTACAAAGAAGAAAGTGGTGATCCCGCTGCAAAAACTGATGGAATCGGCCAACACGATTTCTAAGGGTAATTTTGAAATAGAAATGCCCGAGACCGAATATATTGAACTTACAGCGCTGACCCATGCCCTACAAAAAACGGCGAAGGAACTCGCGACGCTTTATGGCAACTTAGAATCGCAGGTAGCAGAAAAAACCTTAGCGCTGACAAGGGCCAACAACGAGCTGGCATTCTTATATGATAACCTACTGACATTAAACGCAAATAAACTCGATTACAAGGCTCTCAAGGCGGCGCTGAATCAGTTAAAAGGCTATGAATCACTCGACTACCTAAGACTCATCATTCAATACCCAGAGCAAGAGTTAGAAGTGATTGAGGCCGATGGCGGTTGGCCAGATATGACTCAAGAGAGCACCCGTTTCCCACTGCAATTTGAGCAGGCTAATTTAGGCTATTTAGAGTTAATTGCCGACCAAACACCCAATATCGCCTTGTTTAACAATTTCGCAATTATGTTGACGCGCTCAATCGTGATCCACAATGCCACAGAGCAAAGACAGCAACTGGCGCTAATGGAGGAACGTGGCGTAATTGCCCGAGAGCTGCACGACTCTTTAGGTCAAGTGCTATCTTTCCTAAAAATCCAAATTAGCTTATTACGCAAAAACTTAGATTGCAGTTGCCGCAGTCCAATCGTTGAGGCGCAGCTAACCGAAATCAACGAAGGTGTAAGCACTGCCTACGTGCAGCTCAGGGAGTTACTATCCACCTTTAGGCTCACAATTAAAGAGCCCGATCTAAAAAGTGCTTTAGAGGCTATGCTTGAGCAACTCAGGACAAAGACGAATATAAAGATAACCTTAGACTATAAACTTGCGCCACAATGGCTAGAGGCAAAGCAACACATCCACATACTGCAGATCACGCGAGAAGCGACGTTAAACGCCATCAAACATGCTGAGGCCAGCCTCATTAACATCCATTGCTATAAGGATGACGAGGGTATGGTCAATATTGATGTTTGTGATAACGGCATAGGTATTGGACATTTAAAAGAACGAGATCAACATTTTGGCATAGGTATAATGCATGAACGAGCCAGTAAGCTTTCAGGTAAAGTCGTGTTCAGCGACAATGATTTAAAGAGATTTAAACCTGCTATGGCAACCACGACTGAGCAAGGATGCAATGCACAAGACGACGCACTCAACCCTAACAGCCCATTAAACCTTATGCAGCACAGCAAGGGGTCAAGTGGCACTAGAGTGACGCTTATTTTCCCATCTCAACAGGAGCCTTCAAATGGGTAAACCTTATTCAGTACTAGTGGTCGATGACCATCCCCTCTTGCGCAAAGGCATCTGCCAGCTCATCGCTTCAGATCCTGACTTCAGCCTATTTGGCGAAGCCGGTAGTGGTTTAGACGCATTAACCGCAGTGGTCACCGATGAACCCGACATCATATTGCTCGATCTGAATATGAAAGGCATGACAGGCCTAGATACCCTCAACGCCATGCGCCAAGAAGGTGTTACCTCACGCATAGTAATTCTCACCGTTTCAGATGCAAAACAGGATGTTATCCGTTTACTTCGCGCTGGAGCCGACGGCTATTTGCTCAAAGATACTGAGCCAGATTTGCTGCTCGAAAAACTCAAAAATGCCATGCTTGGCCATAGGGTGATCAGCGATGAAGTAGAGGAATACCTTTACGAACTTAAAGATGCGACCGATGAACAAGAATGGATTTCAAGCCTGACCCCAAGGGAGTTGCAAATTCTACAGCAACTGGCGGAAGGCTTAAGTAATCGCATGATTTCAGAGCATTTACACATTAGTGAAGGCACAGTTAAAGTGCACGTGAAAAACCTACTGCGTAAAGCCAATGCTAAATCGAGAACCGAAATGGCGGTGCGCTACCTAAATAATTAAAGATACGAAAATAAGCTTGGTATCGCGCAAACAATAAAGGCAATCCCATGATTGCCTTTATGTTTTTATCAAATAGAGATTAAATAAATGATTACAAACCTTTCTCAATAAATTGCTGCCAACTCAATAGCGCCTGCTCAAAATCCTCAAGGCCACAATAAGCTTCTGACTCAGCATCATAGAGTGACATAGCCTCTTCTAATTCATATTCTTGCTCAAAGCCTAAGGTATTGGCAAAGACTCGCGCCTGTTCACGCTCTAACTCTAAGGTAAAATCATTACCAACAAGACGCCATGAACCTCGTTTATCGGCTTGAATTTCTTTTATCACACCCAACACTTGCTGAATTTTAGCTAACTCAGTCCCTAATTCTTCCGTAAACCATTGCCCAAGCACTTCATGATCCATGCTAAAGCTAGCCCCAAAAGTGCCAGTTAAACTGTTACGCCGAAATTCGTATTCCATTTTATTGTCTCTTTGATCTAAGCCTACTAATGCTAATTTTAACCTATCCTTGGCTAAGTTGCTTGCATCCCTCAGCACATCAAATTTATGTCAATTTACGTTTGTCTCATGTCGTTAAGCATAAGTACTGACTTCATTTTCATGACAAAATCAGTTAGTTTGTTTGAATGATTTTGAAAGTTAAATGGAATGCGATATGCACGAAGGGTTTATCTACAGTTTAGTGCTCAGCGGCGCCCAAGCGGGTTCCACCTTGAGCCTAGAACAGATCGAAAAATGGGATCCTCAGGATGGCCTACTCTGGTTACACCTTCGCTATCGTAATAAAAAGGCACGCCACTGGATACTCAATAGCGGTCTGCCTAAGGTCGAAAGTGATGCCCTACTCGCCCAAGACACTCGTCCCCGTGCTGTGATTACAGGTGAAGGCATATTACTCGCATTACGCGGCGTTAACCTCAACCCCAATTCAGCTCCCGAAGACATGGTGGCCGTGCGTATCTATGCCGATAAACAGCGGATCATATCCACCTGCGATCGCGAGTTACAGTCGGTCAAAGATGTCGCCGAGCTGATCCTTGAGGGAAATGGGCCTACAACTACGGGGGACTTTATCGTCGCAATCTGCGAGCGACTGACCAATCGTAAAGTCGAGTTTATTGATAAATTGGAAGAACAGCTCTCTGATTTAGAAGAGCTCGTCGTCTCAGGCAATGTGAAAGACTTACGTACCGATATCGCCGAACTGCGCCGTCAAACTGTAGCCATTCGCCGCTATTTAGCCCCACAGCGCGAAGCATTCTCGAAAATGATTTCCGAGCAATTCAGCCTATTTAAAGATACTGAGCGACTCAAACTGAGGGAAACAAACGATAAACTTATCCGCACCATTGAAGATCTCGATGCCCTGCGCGATAGAGCCAATGTGACTCAAGAAGAATTACTCAGTCAGCAGTCGGAGCAACTCAACAAACGCTTATACTTCTTATCCTTAGTGTCAGCAATCTTCTTACCGCTAGGCTTTTTAACAGGCTTACTTGGGGTCAATATTGGCGGGATACCGGGCGCGGACAACACTTGGGCCTTCGCCACCTTCTGCGGCATATTAATCTCACTCGTCGCCCTGCAAATGGCACTGTTTTATCGATTTAAGTGGTTATAGCCACCTTAAAACAACAAAGCAAATCGATTAGGATTGGCGTTGTTTTCTCTCAGTCCTATAAGCTAATTGTTATGGGCTAATGCTTACGAGCTAATTTTTATGATTTAGGCTGAAATGTCGGCAGCTCAAACACATTGGTCATCACTTTATAAAGCTCAGTTCCTTGGTGCACTGATGCCGAAGCAAAGTGCAAAATCGGCACGCAGTCCTGCGACAAACTAACCGTTTTTAGCTCATCCGCCGTACCGTATAAATCCATTCGCAGCAAATTCACTAAGGGCTGCCCCGCTGCCAGTGGTTCACCCACAGGCGCGAGGTATTCCACTAATCCAGCACTTGGCGCGTGATACTTTTTATAGTCCTTAAGGTAACAACCAAAGCGCTGCATTTTAGCGGGCGCAACGGTTTCAGCGATCACGCCTCGGTGGCTTAAATATGCCAAAATCCCTTGTGCATCACCCAACGCATCCTCAAGACAGACGCGCTCTTGGCTCGCCAATTCCAAGGTTAACGCTGACACTGCAACTCCTAAATCGCGCCCTTGAGATTTTGCAAAATCACTCAATTGCCACCAAGGACAAAACGCAGCCTCATCCATGGCGCCACCAAAGGCATTGGGGATAATGAGCGTATAAGGGATCGACAAAAACTGCGCAGCAGCTAAGTCATATTCAGGACAATACAAGTGCTTACAAGACTTAGGTCCTGTGTGCAGATCGAGCACTATATCCGCGCCATGGGCCATAATCTGCAGGTTAACCGCAAGTCTATGACCCGTGGTGATGCCCCATTCATGACGCAATTTTTGCTGACAGGCTTCAACCAAAGTACTGCGATAGGCTTGTATCAGCTCGCTATCACTCAGCTTGGCATGTTCCCCATACCAAGTCGGTAAATCGATTGCATGATTCAAATACTCACGATTCCAATTCGCGCCCGTAATAGGATCAAATCGGCCAAGGGTAAACTCACCACTTTTTTGGTTGATCCCAAGGGGATTGGCAAGCGGCACTAAAGTGATTTCGCCGCGGATGTCATAGTGTTCAAGCTGCTTCATCAACTGATAAATCACCGCATTACCTTGTACTTCAGCACCGTGGACATTGGCCTGAATATACACTTTGGGGCCAGTCGCCTTATCGTCACTCGGTTTGAAATGGTAGATAGGCAAAGTGAGTGCTTGCCCTGCGGCAAGCTCCCCGATTTGCAGAGACGATGTTGTCGGCAACATACTAAACGCCTTCGAACAGATTTTGATGCAGCGATTTAACCACTTGCGCCGCTTCCGACTCTGCCACTAACACACACAGATTATGTGGGCTGGCACCTTGGCAAATCATCCGCACATTGTGTGGTTCTAACACTTCAAACACACGACGACAAATACCCGGCGTCGTCGCGATGCGGTTACCGATAATCGCCACTAAGGCCAATCCATCTTCAACTCGCACACGACAATGCTGTGATAATTCTTGCAGCAATGCCTCACTCAACAGACCTTGACCACTTGAATCTGAACCGGTTTTATCGAGGGTTAGAGACACATTCACTTCTGATGTGGTAATCAAATCCACACTGATCTTATGTCGCGCTAATGTCGCAAAGGTTTCCGCTAAAAAGCCCTGCGCATGCAACATTTGCAAGCTGTGAAGATTTAATAGGGTTTGATCGCGGCGCAAAGCCACAGCGCGGAATACGGGCGCATCTTCCACTTGATGACGGATCCAAGTTCCGCCCTTTTCAGGCTCTTTACTTGAACCCACAAACACTTGAATTTGCTGACGAACGGCAGGAAGAATAGTCGCTGGATGCAATACCTTGGCACCAAAGGTCGCCATCTCGGCAGCCTCATTGAAACTGATCTCGGCAATCGGAAAGGCATTGGGCGCCAAACGAGGATCCGTTGTATAAATCCCAGCGACATCGGTCCAAATCTCTACCGCTGAGGCGCGTAACGCTTCAGCTAACAGTGCAGCAGAATAATCACTACCACCACGACCTAACGTTGTTGTTTGTCCCGCTTCATCGGCACCGATAAAGCCTTGCGTGACAATCACTTGTTCCGCTAATAGTGGCTGTAGATAATCACGAGCTAGAGTCGCAATCTGCTCGACCTGAGGTTCGGCTCGGCCAAAGTGGCTGTCAGTACGTAACACTCGGCGCACATCGAAGGCACTTGAGTTGACACCTTTCTCACGGATCACCGCCGAAAACAACGCTGAAGAACATTGCTCACCGAGGGACAACAACTCATCCATGGTCGCTTTGCTGCGTTGTGATGCGAGCGCTTCACTCAATACTGACATGCGACTCAATAATTTATCTAATGCGGCGGCCACATCGTTAGGACGACCGAGCTTATCTAAAATCGCATATTGAATTTGGGCAATTTGTTTTAATCGCTGTAATCGGCCATCGTCGTTGATCGATTCTTGGGTCAATTCCACTAGTAGATTCGTCACGCCGCTCGAAGCGCTGACCACGACTAAACGGCAATGAGGATTAGCTAACACTATGTCGGCACAGCGATTCATAGCGTTATAGTCGGCAACTGAGGTGCCACCAAATTTTGCGACAACGAGGGACATTAGCTCACCTCCGTGAAACACGTAGGGCAACAAATAAACACAGATTGAATAAGATATTGATTAACTAACATGATCACACTCCGAACTGACTTCGTTCGAAGAGCCTGGTGCTCAATGATAACGCACCCCAAAAGAAGGGAAACAGCAATCGTCACCAGAAGCTCTCCACCAATTACAGGTGACAATCGTCAGGATTCAGCCTGAGCGACCGACATAAACATGCAGCAACCATATCTATGCCTCGGCGTTAATCTCCCTCATCAGTCATCGCTGGAGTTTGTGCTCCTCTGACCGACTACCTAGTTAACGCTCCTCTTCTGTTCCTTTCCTAGGAAAGGGACGAAAAAAGTAGCAATAAACCCCTAATGAAGTCAATGCTAATTTCATAACAAATGAACAATTTAAATAAAATCTTTTGAAAACAACTAAGTGTTCAAATCGGGTAGCTCGTATACCAGCTGCACATAATCTCTAAATTTGCCTAAACACACTTCATCATGCCCATCCAAGGTGCAAGGCACTAAACTCACATCCCCTTGTTCGACAACATAAATCGCATATTGATTAAATTTCTTACCCAATTGCAATGCCATCGTTCTATCGATAAACACGGCCCAACTTTTTTCCATGTGGGATAAATCCGGTGCAGCGCCCACTAAAGCACGATAAGGGCTACCGAGTAATTCAATTTCACGAAGAAGTTGGCGATCGAGTAAACGGTTTTGGCTAGGAGAGAGAAGCTTTGAAGCGGGATTATGAGCGGTAATAACAGCAAAGGAAAAATCACAGGATAATGCTTGAGTCAGCAAAAACAACGGCGCTTGGTAACATTGCCACAAATTTTGAGTCGTATTGTCCATTGGTAGTCTAGTCGAAAAATGAACCCAAGCTAGTGTAGCAGAGTGATTGTAAAATCCAAAGAGGCGTGAACTGGCTCACAGGAATAAGAAATACATTAGTTATACTAATCAATAGCTAAAGTAAATATCATGGTAAAAACCCCTGCCCACCTAAAATTTATTAACATTTCATTTGTTAACAAATGACTAAAACGAGTACAATGTACGTACTGGTGAGTTGAAACAGATTGAGCAAGATGCTTATCGTTCAATACAGTTTGTTACATATATCGCTTAAAGTAACGTGAACTGACCGGGCATCTGTTTAAAATCTGTTCTACATTTGATTTGTCTTTTAAACATTTAAAAAAACAATAGTTAAGGAACTTATTCTAACTATTGCTTATCGAAGTTGATACTGATTACGTTTTCTCGTATTACACTTAAACGTGCACTTAATCTACATCCAGATATAGATGTCACCGTAAAGATTTTCCTTTTGAGCACAAAGCAGTTCAAGGAAGTATCAACGCTTTTATGAATATAAGAGCCCGAAGTAAGTTGCTCTTATTGGTTAGTATAAACTGATTAAAATTTAGGTAAATAATATGCAAAATCCGCACATTCTGATCGTTGAAGATGAAGCCGTTACCCGTAACACGCTGAGAAGTATTTTCGAGGCAGAAGGGTATGTGGTAACTGAGGCCAATGATGGCGCAGAAATGCATAAGGCTATGCAGGAAAACAAAATTAACTTGGTCGTTATGGACATTAACTTGCCAGGTAAGAATGGTCTATTGTTGGCACGTGAACTACGTGAAATCAACAACATCGGTCTTATCTTCCTGACAGGTCGTGACAACGAAGTCGACAAAATTCTTGGACTTGAAATTGGCGCGGACGATTATATTACCAAGCCGTTCAACCCACGTGAATTAACGATTCGTGCTCGTAACCTCCTGACTCGTGTCAACAGCGCTGGCGCTGAAGTCGAAGAAAAGAGCTCAGTAGAATACTACCGCTTCAATGATTGGAGCTTAGAGATCAACAGCCGTTCATTAGTGAGCCCACAGGGTGAATCTTACAAACTGCCACGTAGCGAGTTCCGCGCTATGCTGCACTTTGTTGAAAACCCAGGCAAAATTTTGACTCGTGCCGATCTACTGATGAAAATGACTGGCCGTGAACTTAAGCCACACGATCGTACTGTAGACGTGACTATCCGTCGTATCCGTAAGCATTTCGAAAGCTTACCAGATACGCCAGAAATCATCGCGACTATTCACGGTGAAGGCTATCGTTTTTGCGGTAACTTAGAAGGCTAATCCGCTAAGCAACATCCGCATTAATTGGTTTGATAAGAATCGATTCAAAAAACCAGATCCTAGGATCTGGTTTTTTTATGCCTGCTATTTGGCGTTTTTCAACTGCCTATCGAGGAAATCTGCCAGTGAGCGATATAAGTGATTACGTACTTTCTCGCCACGCATCGAATGTTTAGATCCAGGATAATCGATCATCTGGAATAATTTCCCTTCATCCTGCAACGCCTTATAAACCCGAGTGCTGTTTTCAAACAAGACGTTATCATCGGCCATGCCGTGATACATCAACAGACCCGATTGATAGTTTTTCACATAAGGGAACACGCTGCTGGCGTCATAACCTTTTTCATTCCCCTCAGGATGGGCTAAGTAACGCTCAGTATAATGGGTGTCATATAAGCTCCAGTCGGTTACAGGTGCACCCGAAATCGCGGCTTTAAAGTAATCCGGCGCCTTAAATAAACTCATCAAGGCCATGTAACCGCCGTAGCTGTGGCCGTAAATCGCTACATTATCGGCATCGACAAATGGCAGACTCCGTAAATAGTCCACTCCCACTTTTTGATCCTTGACTTCAGCTTCACCCAAATGACGGTAAATCACTTGCTCAAACTTTGTGCCCCTGTGGGCACTGCCGCGGTTATCCAACTGGAACACCACATAGCCTTGTTGCACCAGATACTGGGTAAAGTAGTCCTGCTCGCTCCAACTGTTGGTCACTAACTGTGCGTGCGGCCCACCGTAAACCCGCACTACGACAGGGTATTTCTTGCTCGCATCGAAGGGAACAGGTTTGAATAAACGGGTTTGTAACACTTGGCCATCTTCGGCTTTCAGTTCACCAAATTCAGGGATTTGCCACAGACCCGCATAGTCATATAAAGGATGGCCTTGCTTGACTTCATTTTGCTCAACCCAAGCCAGTTGCTGGCCCTTGTCACCGTGTAAACTGATCTGCGGTGGCTGAGATAAGCTATTGAAATAATCCAGATACACACTTTGATTGTCGGCAAACACAGGATCGTGCATGCCCGCTTGCTTGCTTACCCGCTCAACCTTGCCACCAGCTAAAGGCACGCGATAAAGTTGTTTCTCGATTGGCGTATCTTTGCGGCCAGTGAAATATACCCAACCAGCGGTTTCATCTATGTATTCCAACGCATCGACAGCCCACTCGCCCTGAGTCAATTGGGTTTTAAGTTTGCCTTTTAAGTCAAAAAGATACAGATGATTAAAGCCGTCACGCTCAGATGCCCAAATAAAAGCCGATTGCTGTTTTAAAAAGTGCAGATCGTTATTGAGGTTCACCCAAGCGTTACTGCGTTCTTTCACTAAGGTTTTTGGCTTAGTCAGTGAATCTAACGCCACCAGTTGCAAATCTAGCTTATGTTGATCGCGACTCTGCCACTGGAACGACAAATGTTTGCTATCGGGCAGCCAATCGACCCGCGGCAGGTAAATATCTTTGCTATTGTCTTCGCTGTTCTCTTCGCGCAGCTTCACCCAATTGATAACCTTATCTTTTAACGTGACCACACCGAGGGCGATGTCGACATTGTTTTTGCCGGCATAGGGATAGCGCTGCTCAGTAAGTTTAATACCGTCAGCATAGATTTCGTTACGGGTTACTTGCTCGACACCGGACTCATCGATACGGGTAAAGGCGATAGCCGATTCATCGGGCGCCCACCAATAACCTGTCATGCGATCCATTTCCTCCTGAGCGACAAACTCGGCCATGGCATTCTTAATCGCCCCGCCGCCATCGGTTGTCATAGCTTGGAGTTTTTTGGTCGCCAGATCTAACACATACAGATTTTGATCCCGCACGAAAGACACAAAATGTCCCTTGGGCGATAGGCGCGCATCTGTGGCAAACCCTTCGCCAATGGGAAGTTGGCTGACACTGTTATCCACTAATGAAAAGTAATACAGATTACCAGCAGCCGGAATTAATAGCGCTTGGCTATCATCGGCCCAAAAGTACTCCATAATGCCTTCACCATAAATACGTTGGCGCTCGCGGCGGGCTTTTTCTTCATCGGATAATTCATTGCTTGCCAACTTATCGGCATTGAGCAATAGGCTAGATTTGCCCGTCTTTACATCCATCTGCCAGAGATCATAAAAATTTTGATTGTCTTTACGGCCCGCAAGATAAGTGACACGCTGACCATCGGGTGACAATTTCAAACCACGGGGACTGGTGCCCGCTAATGCGGGCGAGGCATTCATTCGCTCAATCGTCAGTGGCAGTTTGCCGCCTTCCATTGCATAAGCTGGGGTAATTGAAAACATAGCTGTCGAAATCATGGCCATTTGGCTCGCTATCAGTAGGGGAACGGCGCGCACCTTAAGTGAGCACGCAGGGAACCAAGTTAACCTATTTTTAATCATTATTATTCCTTGGGAGCATAATCGCCTAAGATGTCAGCGATTAAAAACAAGCCGACATTGTGCCAGAGGCCGCCTATAAATAGAAAGAGCATGCAATATGCCGATACAAATTAGGCCCTTGCGCCAAGCTCAATCCAAATAATCCCTAAAAGCCTTAATATTCGCTAAAAGCATCAGCAACATCGCTGAAATTGTCGACTAACTGAGTTATCATTCGCGGCAAATAACGAAATTGACCTCATTGTTGAACCCTTAAAGGACATAACATGCAGACTCTGGCCCAGCACCTGACCTCACAGGCAGTGAACGACTCCCTCTCCCACCTAATTTTAACCTTAGCCGACACCTCAAAAGCCATTAGCCATGCCGTTCGCCACGGTGCACTTGCGGGCGTGTTAGGCGCGACTGAACAAGAAAACGTCCAAGGTGAAACCCAGAAAAAACTGGATATCATCACCAACGACATGCTCAAAGATGCCTTAAAAGCTGACGGTACAGTGCGCGGTTTAGCGTCGGAAGAAGAAGATCATGTGGTTGAAGTCAGCCAAAATGGTCAATATCTGGTGTGTTTCGATCCACTTGATGGCTCATCTAATATCGATATCAACTCGTTAGTCGGCACCATTTTCTCCGTCCTGCCAGCCCCTGCTGGCGAGCTGACTGAAACCAGCTTTTTACAATCTGGCCGCGCACAATTAGCCGCAGGTTATGTACTTTATGGTCCATCGACCATGCTGGCATTAACCACAGGCCAAGGTGTGCAACTGTTTACTTTGCACCCAGAAACCAATGAGTTTTTACTGACGAATGCCGCCATGAGCATTAGCCCAGACACAGCCGAATTTGCCATTAACATGTCGAACCAACGTTTTTGGGAAGCGCCAATGCAGACCTATATTGCCGATTTACTGCTCGGTAAAATTGGCCCACGCGAAAAATCATTCAACATGCGCTGGATTGCGGCCATGGTTGGCGATGTACACCGCGTGCTATCTCGCGGTGGTATTTTCACTTACCCAACCGACAATAAAGATCCTAAAAAACCGTACAAACTGCGCTTGATGTACGAAGCCAACCCAATGGCCTTCTTAGTCGAACAAGCTGGCGGTAAGGCTTCTACCGGTTATGAAACCATTTTGGATATTCAACCAACACAAATTCACCAACGTGTTGCTGTCATCCTAGGCAGCAGCAACGAAGTCGACGCTTGCCTGAGCTACCACGGTATCGATTACAGCGAAGAACCAAGTCTGGACTAAGCAGAATCGCTTAGATTCTGATTTTTAGTATAAAAGCCACTGATTACAGTGGCTTTTTTATTGTCGCGTAATGCGACAATTTGATTTTTGATGCGGCATAACCGACAAAGGAATTGCGGCCTTCGGCCGAGAAAATCGTGGGGCTTCACCCCACACCCGACCAAGGAGGACTGCTCGTCCTATCCTCCTTGGATGCTCCAAGACGCCCCTAACGGAGTTGAAAGCCCCTTGGGCATTAAGCGTTCTTATGCTATCGCGTCAGACGCTCGTCCCTGATTCGACTGACGCTATCTCGGCATCCATGCCTCGCTCACGCAACGAACGCAAATGCCCTGCGGCAACTCCGAGGGGAGGTGAACTCCTGTCGATGCTGTATGGACTGTAAATTCAGAAAGAATTATGCCTGTCCGATCTTTCCCTTAGCTTTTGATGGTAAAAACTCAGAAAACTCTGGAAAGTGTGCAGCAAGCTTGAAACCAAACTTGCTGCATTTTACGTAGAGTTTAATTCTCCGATTTGCAAGGGTAGCTGCACTTTCGAAATAATGTCTAGCATCATCAAATTTATCAGATTCAAAACTTACAATAGCTCGATTAAACGCAACAAGTGCCTTAATTTGTTTTGATGTAGAGTAAAGCTCGGCCGCGGAAAAATATTTTTCGGAAGCATCTTTATCTCCCGTTAACGCTTTACACAGTCCCAAATTAGCCATTTCGTACGCGGTTGAACCTCGTTGATACATGTCTTTTTCTAGGATCGTTTCAGCCTCTTCAATTAGCTCATTATGGAGAAGCATAAAAGCTGAGTTATTGACACTTCTGGAGCCTCCCAAGTCATTTTTAAGTCTATTAATCATAAAAGCCAAAAGGACGCCCATCAGTAGTGCCGCAAGCGCTGCCTTTTCTGCCTGTGGACCTTTTTCCAGAAGGTCATCCAAGCTCACTCGCTTTGAAAGGAATCCCTTTTGAACTAGGCCTTCACTATATCTTCCTGAAACATGTAATTCCTTTTCCATGTACTCACTTGTGAGTATTGAGACAGTGTAGTGGTCAAGTAAAATTGGCCACGGTTTTAGAGTCATTCCAATATAAACGTTCTGACTCATTTGGCGTTAACCC
>NZ_JABAEB010000004.1:184044-445785 GCF_012584455.1 Shewanella oncorhynchi | reverse complement strand
TGGTGCCCGAACCCGGAATCGAACCAGGGACACGAGGATTTTCAATCCTCTGCTCTACCGACTGAGCTATTCGGGCAACTAAACTAAGCGTTAGTTAACTACTTTGAACTAAGTCGCGAAGACCATGTTCGTTCGAAGTGCGCGTATAATATAGTGCTCGCTTTAGCTGTGCAAGCCCTTTTTAAGTGATTGATTAACTATTAAACAAAATGCGCTTATTTATTTGATTCTCTCGTTTTACCCTTATTTTACCGCTGAAAGTTTCAGCACTTTAACGCCAGTAGGTGTTCCTTTTGGCTGTTTATCCTAGCTTCCTCATTTATTTATCTTCTATTTTGGAGGAAAAATTAAGGTTTAAGCTCATCTGTTGCAAGCAAGGGGCTGTGGGGCGCAGTGGGTATTGTTGAGCTTTGATTGATGGCTGGCTGATATTTATGGGGTGTAACTAAGCGGAGCAACTAAGAGTAAGCGAGTGGCTTCATTGCTTTATATAGTGCAGATGCCAAGAGTCGAACTCGGGACTTATTGGTATTGTCAAGAGTAAGTCAGTTGCGATTGACCACAGACTTTGTTAGTTATTATTCAAATTTCAGATACAAAAAAGCCACTCATTGAGTGGCTTCATTGTTTTATATGGTGCCGGCACCAAGAGTCGAACTCGGGACCTACTGATTACAAGTCAGTTGCTCTACCAACTGAGCTATGCCGGCTTAAATCTTTACTGCAATTTTTACTACAGAATAATGGTGCCCGAACCCGGAATCGAACCAGGGACACGAGGATTTTCAATCCTCTGCTCTACCGACTGAGCTATTCGGGCAACTAAACTAAGCGTTAGTTAACTACTTTGAACACGTTGGCTAAGCCGTATCGTTCGAAGTGCGGCTATATTAGCTAGGGTGTTTGACCTCTGCAAGTGCTTTTTCCTGATAAATCACTCGTTCGGCTGTTTAATGCACATCTTGAGTGTTTTTTATCTCTTATTTTGCGAATTCAGCTCAATTTCATTCGTTGACTGTAGTTTTTAAGTCAGAGGGATGCTTATGTTTACTATAGCTTTGTGCTCATAAACCCTATTTTTTGCTTACTTTCTAAAATTTAGAAAGATATGAGCGATTTTTACTGATTTTAGTTTTTAAAATTAGACTTATGATAATGAATATTATTTCATGGATGGCATGAAGAAAACGCGAGTACGGAGTCGCAGTATGTTTCGAAATAGTCAGTTTGCTTATGGAATTACCGCCATTGTGATCCATTGGTTGAGTGCGTTCGTCGTGATTGGGTTATTTGCAGTCGGTGTGTGGATGGTGGAGTTAACCTACTACAGTACTTGGTACAAGACTGCGCCGCATCTACATAAAAGTATTGGGATTCTGTTATTGGCTGCGACAATATTTCGTTTGGTATGGCGCTTAGTTAATCCCAAGCCTGTACCTGAGGCGAGTCATAAACCGTGGGAAAAGACGGCCGCACATTTGGCGCATTTTATTATTTATATCTTGCTCTTTGTCATCATGATTGCTGGCATTTTAATCTCAACCGCAGATGGCCGTGGTATCTGGGTGTTTGATTGGTTTGAACTACCAGGATTGGGACTTTTGTTTGAAAACCAAGCTGATATCGCGGGTGATATTCACCAATATGCGGCTTACAGCCTGATCGCGCTGGTCGTTATTCACGCCGCGGGCGCATTAAAACATCACTTTATCGATAAAGACACCACCCTACTTAGAATGATTAAATTTAAACGAGGATAATACAATGAAAAAGCAACTGTTAAGCGCACTGATTGGTGTATCTCTATTGGTTCCTATGGCGGCTTCTGCTGCAGATTATGTGATTGATACAGAAGGTGCTCATGCTTCTATTACTTTTAAAGTAAACCATTTAGGTTATAGCTATGTGGTGGGGCGTTTTAATGATTTTAGCGGTGATTTTAGTTACGATGCGGCTAAACCAACAGCGATGACTGTAAATGTTACTGTGAATACATTAAGTGTCGATTCAAACCATGCTGAGCGTGATAAACACATTCGCGGCGAAGATTTTCTTAATACTGGCAAATTCGCTAAAGCGACCTTTGCATCTACTTCGGTGGAAGATAAAGGAAATGGCGATTTAGTGATTAACGGTAACTTAACTTTAAATGGTGTGACTAAACCATTAGCGATCAAGGCCCATGCTGTGGGTGAAGGTCAGGATCCTTGGGGTGGCTACCGTGCCGGTTTTACGGGCACAACCACCTTTGCGATGAAAGATTTCGGTATCAAGATGGATTTAGGTCCAGCATCTAGCCATGTTGAGTTAGATCTAGTGGTTGAAGGTGTGCGTAAGTAACTCTTTATTCTGCCATTAGATAAACAAAAAGCGCCGAAAGGCGCTTTTTTGTAAGCTTTATACTGAGAGCCGACTAACGACCAGAATTAATCTTGGTCTTTTTCTGGTACAAAACCTTCAATTTCAACATCTTTACCTTCAAATAGGAAAGAGGTCATTTGTTCTTCAAGAAATTTACGATCATCAACATTCATCATGTTGAGTTTTTTCTCGTTGATCAGCATGGTTTGCTTTTTTTGCCATAGGCCCCAAGCTTCTTTGCTGATGTTATCAAAAATGCGCTTACCTAAATCACCTGGATACAGTTGAAAGTCTAGGCCGTCGGCTTCTTTATTTAAATATACGCAATTGACTGTACGCGCCATGATTATTCCTTACTGACTGCGGATTGAACGAGTGATCCCAAATTGGCTAGCACGCGCTCGGTGGCGGCGGCGAGTCCCACTTTGGAAGGATGACTTATGTTATACCAGAGAGACTGGTTTTGTTCCATGACAGCGCCCACGCTCTGTTTATTGCCGAGGGCTTTATCTAGATTAAGCATCATGGGCTGAATATCTAAATGAAAGTGGCTAAATGTGTGCCTAAAGCCAGTTAACCATTCGAGTTGCTGCGCATCAAACCCTTGCTCTTCAAGATGAGTTTCAAGGGCGGCTTGGGTAGCGAATTCAGGGAAACACCAGAGCCCGCCCCAAATTCCCGCTGGCGGACGTTTAGCTAGAAAGACTTGGTTGTCTTGCATCATCACTAACATCCACGCCGCTTTGGTTGGTATGGTTTTTTTAGGCTTTTTGCCAGGGAAATCGGTTTGTCTGCCAATCAGTTGAGCTTTGCAATCAATCGCTACAGGGCAAGCGGCACAGTTAGGTTTGCTACGAGTGCAAATACTGGCGCCGATATCCATCATGGCTTGATTATATTTCTGAATATCTTGCTGCGGTGTGAAGGCATCCGTCAGTTGCCAAAGTTGCTCTTCAACCGTCTTTTGCCCTGGCCAACCTGCGATTGCCCCATGTCTTGCTAATACACGTTTTACGTTGCCATCGAGAATGGGGTGATGTTGCCCAAGTGACAATGACAATACTGCGCCTGCCGTCGAGCGGCCGATGCCGGGTAGGGCGAGCACTTGTTCAAAATGTGTGGGAAATAATCCCTGATAATCATCGCGGATTATTTTGGCTGCTTTATGCAAATTACGCGCCCTAGCGTAATAGCCAAGACCGGTCCAATGATGTAATACCTCATCGTCTGGCGCGTTAGCAAGTGCTAACACATCGGGGAAACGCGCCATAAATTTAAGATAATAGGGAATAACAGTCGCAACCTGAGTTTGTTGCAGCATGATTTCAGAAACCCATACGCGATATGGGGTTTTATCTTGCTGCCAAGGGAGGGTTTTACGACCGTGATTGTCGTACCAAGAGACGATACGTGTAGCGAAGGAGGCTGTAGATTTCATCGGCGCAGTGTAGCGGCAGTTATCTTCTTAGACAAGCGTCAAAGATAAGTTGGCAAGGGATCTAAAGCTAAAAATCGCTGCTAAATTCGCACTCTTAAATAATCTTGGTATACTTTCGCCCCATTAGTGCTTGCACTGTATGTTGAACTTTGGATAATGCCCTTCTTTTATGATGGTGTTGTCCACTAGACGAGGCAAAAATGAGCGAAGTCACTACCGCTGAATTTAATGAAGAAGGCAAGTATCTGCGCAAGATCAGAAGCTTTGTCCTGAGAGAAGGTCGCCTAACCAAAGGCCAAGCACACGCTATTGAAAGCCAGTGGCCAACAATGGGTTTAGATTACAGCCCAGTGCCATTGGTACTGAGCGACGTTTTTGGTCGTGAAGCCGATACTGTGCTGGAAATTGGCTTTGGCATGGGCGCCTCTTTAGTACAAATGGCTAAAGATGCACCAGAGCAAAATTTCATTGGTATTGAAGTACATAAACCGGGTGTAGGCTCTTGCCTCAGTGATGCCGCCATTGCTGGTGTGACTAATTTACGTGTGTATCATCACGATGCCATGGAAGTATTAGAACATGCGATTGCTGACGGTTCATTAGCCCGAGTGCAATTGTTCTTCCCAGATCCTTGGCATAAAAAACGTCACCATAAACGCCGCATCGTACAAGCTGAATTTGCCGAACTTATTCGTCGCAAGCTAAAAATTGGCGGTGTGTTCCATATGGCCACTGACTGGGAAGAGTACAGCGAGCATATGTTAGAGGTGATGCAAGCCGCTCCGGGTTATCAAAACCAGTCGGCCGACGGCAGTGTTGTGCCGCGTCCTGATCATCGTCCATTGACAAAGTTTGAAGCCCGCGGCCATAGACTGGGTCACGGTGTATGGGATCTGATGTTTGAGCGTATCGCTTAATCACGAACTCAATTTTAGCTAATTTTAAACACAAAAGGGAAAATCACTATGGCAACTAATCGTAGCCGTCGTTTACGTAAGAAAATGCGCGTTGATGAATTCCAAGAGTTAGGTTTCGATATGGCTTGGACTTTTGATGCATCAGTATCTGAAGCCGATATCGATGCAACTGTAGATAAATTCATCGATGAAGTGATCGAAACCCGTAAATTAGGTTTCCATGGCGGCGGCCACATCGAATGGGAAGGCATTATCGCCACCCAAACGATTGGTAAATGTACCGAAGAAGATATTGCTGCAGTTAAGGCATTCTGGGCGACCCAAAAAGTATCTCAGGTTGAAGTTAGCGAACTGTACGACATTTGGTGGGGTTAATGCCCGAGTTGGCATTACTTGAGGAAGTGGTCGAGAAAGTTCGACCCTTGCTCGGCCAAGGAAGGGTTGCAAATTATATCCCCGCACTGGCCAGCGTTGATGCTGGCAAATTAGGTATTGCCGTCACGACTGTTGACGGTGAAACTTTAGGTGCGGGCGATTACCTTGAGCCGTTTTCGATTCAAAGTATCTCCAAAGTTTTCAGCTTAACCTTAGCGTTAACTTTATATGAAGAAGCCGAAATCTGGAGCCGTGTTGGCAAAGAACCTTCGGGCCATTCATTCAACTCTTTAGTACAAGTCGAGTTAGAACGTGGCAAGCCGCGTAATCCCTTTATCAATGCTGGCGCGTTAGTGATTGCTGACTTATTGCAGAGTCGTTTAGGTGCTCCTAAACACAGAATGCTTGAGTTAGTCAGGCAACTAAGCCAAAACGATAAAGTGTGTTTCGATAAACAAGTAGCAGATTCAGAATATCAGCATAGTGCGCGCAATGCGGCTATCGCTTATTTGATGAAGTCCTTTGGTAATTTTCAAGGCGATGTTGATACTGTGCTGCGTACCTATTTTCATTATTGCGCCTTGAAGATGAATTGTGCTGACTTGTCTAAGGCCATGTTGTATTTGGCTAATCGCGGCAAAAGTATCACAGGGTCTGAGCTTATCTCTCAAGTGCAAACTCGACAACTTAACGCTCTGTTGGCAACCTCGGGCTTATACGATGGTGCGGGTGAGTTTGCTTATCGTGTTGGTATGCCAGGTAAAAGTGGCGTCGGCGGCGGTATTATTGCCGTGATCCCTGGAGAACTGTCGATTTGTGTATGGTCGCCAGAACTCGATAATAATGGCAACTCACTTGCGGGCACTGCGATGCTTGAGCATCTAAGTCAGCGTCTCGGCCGTTCTATTTTCTAGCTTTACCTCACGTTTTTATTAGCACTATCAGACTAAATGTTAGCGAATTTCGCTAATGACCTTTTAGTGCTAACTTTCAAAATTCAACATAATCATATTGTTATAAAATTGGCACGTCTCATGCTATAAGCTATTCAGTAGTTTAGGTTTATCGAATTATTCAGATTAAAGGACGAACAAAAATGAAATTAAATAAGTTATTAACTGGATTTGCATTATCTGGCGTGATTTTAGGAGCATCTAGCGTACAGCTGGCGCAAGCACAAACAGAGCCAAAAATAGATGAGCGCTGTGAAGTCTCCTTAAATTATGACGTTATGGTCGAGCCTAAAAAATTGGTCATGAGCGAGAAGGGCACAGAAAAGTATCGTATCGAAGTTGACAAGTTATTTGTGGAAGGTAAGCAAGTTAACTTAACCGACAAGCAGAAAAAATTGGTTACTCAATATGCCGATGAAGTTTCGACTCAAGTGCCAGAAGTGATTGAACTGGTGAATGAGGCAGTATCTCTTGCTTCCAAAGCTGTTGGTATGGCCTTAACACCTTTAATGGGTGATGCTGCTGGTGCAAAATTTGATGAAATGATGGCTGGCGTTCAAAAACGGGTTGATTCAGTGGCTTATAAGAATGGTGATAGCTTCTATTTAGGGGCGACTGAAGACTCGATGCAAAGTACATTTAACGATGAATTCGAGCAGGAAATGGAACAAATTGTCCAGAATTCAATTGGCGCCATTATGATGAACTTAGGTGGCCAAATCATGTCTGGTGGCGGTGAAAATTTTGAAGCCAAGATGGATACCTTCTCCAAAAAAATGGACAATTTAGGCCAAGATATTGAGCAACAAGTTGAGAGCCAATCTAAGGGATTAGAAGCTAAGGCTGACCGTTTGTGCGACCGATTTGAACATCTGTTAGTGCTTGAAAATCAATTGCGCCAAGAAGTGCCAGAACTAGCACCTTATGTGTTGACACAAAACTCAACCAAGGAACTGCGTGAATAGTTCTTGCAAATAGTTCTTGCGAATCGCCCTTAGTTTTAACTGCAATAACTTCTATCTCCTTGTGCATGAGTCAAACTTGAATGCTACGCCCCTAGTCAATTAATCGACTAGGGGCTTTTTTATTGGCTACTGTTTAATCGTGGCGACAACCTCTATGGCTAAGTTGATGTGGCTTATAGGCTAGGCTTGCAGCGATTTAGTTCGGAATGTTACAGTCTAGAGACGAATATTTGGTATACTCTTAAAATATAATTAAAAGCTGGCATATCAGTCAGATATAACCCCCTACTTTAGTGGACTTTTTCGGTCTAAATCTCTGCGTTATATCATTTTGATGCGAGATATCAATGCTATGGTTATTTTTAAGCGATGATTACGCTAACCATAGCTGCTCACCGAAAGTTAATATCATTGTCGTAAACAGCTTAAGGCGACTTCCATGTTAGAACTGTTAGAACCTATTGCGATTTTTACTCATGTGGCCAGAGCAGGTAGTTTTAGTGCCGCCGCAAGAAGGCTTGGGATCTCTAAGTCTAAGGTCAGTACACAAGTCGCCGATCTTGAACATAGACTTGGTGTTCAATTAATCCAACGTACCACCCGTAGCTTAAGTCTGACTGAAGCAGGGCATTTGCTGTATCTGCAAGGTGAAGAACTGCTGCGTGACGCTGAACAAGCGATAGCCAGCGTGCATAACTTAAATGATGCGACCCGCGGTGTGCTCAAGGTGGGGATTTCCCAATCCTTTGGGGTGATGCATATCATTCCTGCGCTGCCATCCTTTATGGCAAAACATCCTGAGCTTGAGCTACAAGTGAGTTTACTGGACCATAAAGTAGATGTAGTGAGTGAAGGCTTAGATTTACTGTTAACTATGTCGGAGCAATTACCGCTTGGCATGGTTGCTAGACCTCTGATGAAGTGCCAATTCCTGTTAGTTGCTTCTCCTGGCTATATTGCTCAACATGGCGAGCCAACTCGACCTGAGCAGTTAGTTGACCACAATTGTTTGGTCTATCAAGGCGAGTGGCACGAGCACAGCATGTGGCAATTTAAGAAGGGTGATGATTACTGTGAAATTGGCGTATCGGGCAATTTCAGGGTAGATAACGCGCCAGCATTAAAATCTGCTGCAATCAGTGGTCTTGGGGTTGTGTATCTTGCGAGTTATCTGATGGAAGATGAAATTGCCAAAGGGACATTAGTGCCTTTACTGAAGGATTGGCAATTGACCCACCATCTGCCATTGCAGGCGGTTTATCCCCGTCGTAAGCACTTAGCACCTAAGGTCAGTTCTTTTATCGAATTCATCAAAGATCACATAGGAACGCCACCGTATTGGGATGCTCCCTATGTCGAATTATTCAGTAAACGTCAGTAAAATAGGAAACATTGTTCTCAAAAGCAGTCTTATGTGGTTTTAAATTGAGCGCGCACTTTTATGGTTATTTAAAATCAATACTTTAGATTGAGTTGGTGAGTACATTTGTTGATGGTTTTTTAGGGGTTCCTAAAGCACTTTTTTATAACATCCTTGAACTCTGTTCTTAATTGAATACAATGGTAACAGTTGATTCGGAATGATCTGAGTCCTATACGTTTATTGGAAATGACCCCTTTCAATTTTTGTATACAGGTCGGCGTTAATGCAGTTTTGGATCACAGCCAACAGAAGTTTGAGAACTAAAACAATGTTGGCTCTTTAAACCATCATCCTAGTTTTTGGTTTACCTCAGCTTTACCGCTGAGGTAATTTTTTATTGATGGTTTGCAGCCTTGAGCACAAGTTTTGTCTCCCTGTACCCTAAAGTCGCAACTGTGTGTTAAATGATGTGAAGGCGAGTGCTAAAGCATATATTAATGCAACAAATATAGTGACCCACAGTGAGAAGGGTTCTGTTATCTAACGGGATAATGGCACCAATAAAAAAGCCACTTTCGAGTGGCTTTTTTATTGGCTGCAGCTTAGGACTTTCACTTATGTCGCTTTAGTCGTGAAGCAAGTTAACAGTGCTTCACGGTTCAGCATTAAGGCATTAGGCCTGCTTCTTACTGGCTATCCAGAGATCGACTTGTTGCTCTAACACATCTAGTAGCAATGCGCCATTAGCAAGTACTAGCGTATGGAAGTCGCGGATATCAAATTGACTGCCAAGCTGTTGCTCTGCTTTATGTCTGAGTTCCAGCAGCTTAATCATGCCCACTTTATAGGCTGTCGCTTGCGATGGCATAACGATATGGCGTTCAACCATTTTCACCGCATCTGATTTAGCATTTGGCGTATTGTCCACGTAATAGGTTATGCCTTGCTCGCGGGTCCACTTTTTAGCGTGGATACCAGTATCAACGACTAAGCGACATGCACGCCACAGTTCCATTGCTAGGCGACCAAAGTCAGAATAGGGATCGGCGTAGAGTCCCATTTCTTTTGGGAAAGATTCGCTATATAAACCCCAGCCCTCAATATACGCGGTATAGCCCCCAAACTTACGGAACTTAGGAATATTTTGCAGTTCTTGGGAAATGGCTATCTGCATATGGTGACCCGGAATACCTTCGTGGTAGGCCAGCGCCTCCATTTGGTATTTTGGCATGGCTTTCATGTCATATAGGTTTGCATAGTAGCTACCTGGACGCGAACCATCCGGTGCCGGTTGTTCATAGAAGGCTTTACCAGCAGATTTTTCCCTAAAGGCTTCAACCTGCTTCACTACCATGGCGGCCTTAGGTTTTACTTTGAACACTTCATCCAAGCGCGACTTCATATTGTCGATGAACTTAGTCGCCTCAGCTAAATAGGCGGCTTTGCCTTCGGCGGTATTGGGGTAGTAGAACTGGGGATCGTCACGCATAAAGCTAAAGAATTGCTGCAAATCGCCTTTAAAATTGACTTTCTTCATGATGGCACGCATTTCATTGTGAATACGTTCCACCTCAGAAAGGCCTAAGTCATGGATTTGATCGGCGCTCATGTTTGTCGTGGTCGTTCGTGCCAAGGCATTATTGTAATAGGCGGCTCCGTTAGGGAGTTTCCACGCACCATCGCGGTCATCAGCTTTGGCAGCTAAGGTTTTTACGTAACTGATGAGTTTGTTATAGGCGGGCTCGACTTGAGTAACGAGTGCTTGCTCAGCCTGTTGAAGCAGTGCTTGCTTTTCCGTTTCTTGAATCGCTAATGCGTTAACTTTACGGCGAAAATCTGCGAGTAACGCGCTGTCGTCGCCTTTATCAAAAGGCGCACCTTTGATGATGTTTTGGCTGTCTGAAATCACATAAGTGAATACGAACTTAGGCGCGATAATGCCTTTATCTGCGCGAACGGCTAATACTGTCTGTAATTGACTTAAGCGTTTGGGAACGCCATTCAAGCGACTGATATAGGCCTTGGCATCGCTGACATCTGTGATTTGATGTTGGTTAATTAAGAAGGAGGCGATCATAGAGTGGCCACCATACATCTGATTCACAGGGTAATTATGATAGCGCCATTGGTCATCTTCGATGTCATTTTGCAGATTTTGCTTCAGTAACGTGAGGCTAAGATGAGTTTGTGGATCGAGTTTGGTCGCATCAATCTGATTGACCCGCGCCACTTGTTTTTTTGTGCGATCTAGGGTTTTATCATCGGCGGCATCACCTAGTTCATCCCATTTATCATAGTCTTGCTTGATCCCCATATAGGTCTGCGAAATGGGACTTGCCATAATGTTTTCCATGAAGATGGTTTCGAACAGGGCATTGGCTTTTTCTGATTCGGTTTGCGCTACTGCATTCACAGGTTCGCTTGCACTGTGTAAGGCTGGCGCAGTTGATGCTGCATACGCGGGAATGGTCAGCAGAGCTGAAAGGGTCAGTGCGACTAAGCTGATTTTAGTTTTTATTGGCATGATCAGGCTTCCTAGATTGATTTGCATCAATACTAAAGAAGCGGAACAAGAATGTATGGATATTAGTGTTAGAAAATGTGTTAGCAGTAATAGTATTAAACTGCACTATTGAAAGCTAACACATTATTTATAGAGCTATTTTAACGGCAGGCTTAGCAGAATTGTGTCAGTAAATCATTAACAAACATATGACCTTTACTGGTTAATTGCCAATGTTCAGCGGATTCTGTGAGTAAACCGCGTTGTTTGGCTTTTTCCATTCCTTCGGTCAATGTGTCTCTGTGTTGTCCTGTGCGCAGTTCAAATTCTTGCTTAGGAATAGGTGTCATCAGACGCAGGCGATTCATTAAATATTCGAGCGCGCGGTCTTCCTCTGCAACTTCAATCGATTCGAAGGTGTAGTTGTGTGCACTCAGATATCCCTTGGGATGTTTAATTTTTACCGTGCGTATGATGCGGTTTTCTTCTGGCAACGTCACTTTGCCGTGGGCGCCACAGCCTATGCCTAGATAATCACCAAACTGCCAGTAGTTGAGATTGTGCCTACATTGGTAACCAGGTTTTGCGTAGGCAGATATTTCGTATTGCTCATACCCTAATGCGGCCAGCTTTTGTTGACCTTGCTCATAGATATGCCAGAGCGCTTCGTCATCGGGCAGCTGCGGCGGTTTTGAGTGGAATAGGGTGTTGGGCTCAATTGTTAACTGATACCAAGATAGGTGTGGCGGGTTAAGCGCCGCTGCCGTGTCGATATCGGCCATAGCTTCAGCAAAACTTTGGTTGGGTAATCCATGCATTAAATCGAGGTTAAAACTCAAGTATCCCGCTTGGCTGGCTTTTTGAGCGGCGACTTGTGCCTCGTTTTGATCGTGAATACGTCCGAGTAAGTTGAGTTTATCCTTAGAAAAGCTCTGCACCCCGATAGATAAACGAGTGACGCCCGCTGCACGATAGGCACTAAAGTCATCGTGCTCTAAAGTACCAGGATTGGCTTCCATAGTGATTTCGATATTGTCACTAAAGGGAATTAGCGCATTGGCACTATCGAGTATGCGTTTGATTTGTTTAGCATCGAATAATGATGGCGTGCCGCCACCGATAAAGATGGTATGGATCTGTCGCCCTTGGACGAGATGTAAATCTTGGCGTAAGTCTTCCAATAGCACATCAACATAAGCCTCTTGTGGCAGTTCGCCATTTTGGCCATGGGAATTAAAGTCACAATAGGGACACTTTTGTACGCACCAGGGAATATGGATATACAGACTGAGTGGTGGCAGTTCGAGCTTCATCGTAGTAGTCACGGCAGTTGACGACATTATTGTGCATTCCCGCCTGTTAATACGCCTTGGGCTTGCATGGCAGCGATGAGTTGCACTAGAGCTTTACCACGATGACTTAAGGCATTTTTCTCGTTGCTGCTCAGCTCTGCCGCGCTACATTGATAATTTTCAGGGATAAAAATCGGATCGTAACCATGGCCATTAGCGCCGCGTTGGCTAAAGTCGATTTGGCCTTCCCATGAGGCTTGACAAATAATCGGGGTAGGGTCTTTCGCATGGCGCATATATACCAGTACGCATTGGAATCTTGCCCCGCGAGGTGCTGGCTGGTCTTTTAACGTCTCAAGTAGTTTCAATACGTTGTCTTGATCTTTGGCATTTTCGCCCGCGTAACGTGCTGAATAAATGCCTGGAGCGCCTTGGAGTAAATCCACTTCTAAACCCGAATCATCGGCAATGGCCGCAAGTCCGGTGATTTCGGCGGCATGCCTTGCTTTGATAATGGCATTCTCTACAAAAGTGGTACCCGTTTCTGCTACTTCGCTGACATTAAACTGGCTCTGCGGCAGTACAGTGACACCGTAGCTTGCGAGCATTTGATCGAATTCGGCGAGTTTGCCTTTATTACCGCTGGCGAGGACGATTTGTTGCATGGAATACCTATCATAAATGGGGCGACGTGCGTTGGCACTATGATACCCAAGCTCAATAGTAAAGGACAGGGAAAGGGGTTGGCGCTACAGGAAAGCAACGCCAACAAAGGTATAAAATAGGTTTATTCAACGTAGAATTTTTGCTTGAACTGTAAGTTCGTGTTCAGTTGATTGCCATATTTAATTGCGATATTGAAGTTGATTTCCTGATCATCGCGGTAGGGCACTTCGGCAATGTAATAAATCGCATCACCTTCGCGGATCTCTTTAAACGTTAGATTGATTCGCGCATCTAACAAATTATTAGCAACTCCAGTAATTTCAACGGGTACTGCGGGCTTATTCGCTTCGCTAATATCTAATACGGCAATATTGATGATGCCAGTGTAGTTACTGCGCTTAATGCCATAGGATTTGGCTATGCTAGGCGTTAAAAATGTACTGCCAAGTGCCATGTAATGAATATCAAAATTGCCGACAGTTTCTTTTTGCTCGGCATTTGCAACACCGCAAAGGCTGGCCGTGAGGGCTAATACAGCGAGAAGATTACGGAACATGATGGGATACCTCATATTAGGGAATGTTGGATTATAGGGCCGCTGTGACTATTTTTTCTAATAAATTAATAGCATTCAAAGGATTAATTCGTTTTCAGTTGTACGATTCTTTAACTGAGTGACCTTTCAACGGAATTACCTTTCACTATCTTGCCCCATCAGTTCAGTAATGACACTTGGGATGATCTTAGGGTCAATAATGCGGATTTGTTTATGTCGGCCAAGTTCACCTTTTAATATGTGAATATCACTCTTTGGCACTTTAAAAGCTTTTGCTAAGTACTTGCTTAAATGGGCATTCGCTTTGCCATCTATCGGGGGCGCAGTGATGGCTACTTTTAGCTCATCACCGTGCAATCCTACAATTTGATCTCGGCTGGCCTTAGGCTGAATGTAGAGATTAAGCAGCAAGTCACCCTGCTGCAAAGTCACTGCACTCATTAGATCACTGCCCAATAAGGGATATATTGAGCAAGTAACATATTGAGGAAATTCATACCAATAATGACCAGCATTACGGATAAATCTAAACCACCAATTGGCGGTATGATACGACGTATTGGTGCTAATAGGGGTTCAGTTAACTGACCCATAATCATTACAATTGGATTATAGCCTTGGTTAAACCAGCTTAAGATTGCGCGTATTAATAGCATCCAAAATAGCAGTACCCCTGCTTTTTTGACCACAGATACAACGGCAAACAGCAAAAATAACAGTATGTCTATGCCACCGCCCGCAATGAGGCTAATTAATAGCAGCTTGGCTATCACAACCAATAATGCGAGGACGAAAGATGCGGTATCAAATCGCCCTAAGGAAGGCAAAATACGGCGCATTGGTGCGATGAGCGGGTGAGTTGCTTTAACAATAAATTGGCTAAAAGGATTGTAAAAATCAGCCCTTGCCAGTTGTAACCAAATCCGCAAAATCACCACCATCAAATAGAGATCGAATAGAGTGGTGATTAAAAAGGTAAATGCATTCATCGAGATTTCTACCTATTAAAGTTCGATATAAAAACGTGTTAGTGGATCAAAATGTTTTAGCCATTTCTTCTGCACGATTAATACAGTTTTCCATGGCTTTTTTTACTAAGCCGCGCATATCCGCAGCTTCAAATGTCGCCAGCGCTTGTGCGGTGGTGCCGCCCTTTGAAGTAACATTCTCCCTTAAATTACCTAAGGTCAGTTGTGGGTTTTGCTTTGCCATCATAGCAGCGCCAAGCGCAGCTTGCTGCACTAAACTTCTGGCTTTTGTTTCATCCATTCCCATTTCTTTGCCTGCATCTATCATAGACTCCATTAGCAAAAAGAAATAAGCCGGTGAACTGCCCGATAGTGCAATCACTTGATCTAAATCTGACTCTTCATTTACCCACACTATTTCGCCGCCGCTTGACATCAAACGATCGCAAATGGCTTTCTGATCGGTAGTAATGCTTTGAGGCGCATAGAGGCCAGTCATACCCACACTAATTTGCATCGGCGTATTTGGCATGGCGCGGATAAGCTTGATGTCTTGTGCCAGATAGTCGGTATATCGCTTTGCTTTAATGCCCGCAGCGATAGTGATGACTAACTTATTCGACAGCTCGACTGTCTGTAATGCTTCACAAACTTGTTGCATCAATTGTGGTTTTACTGAAAGTACTATGACATCGGCAGCTTGCGCCGCTGCCAAATTATCCTGAGAAACCAAAATCCCAAAATCGTCTTTTAGTGCATCGAGTTTACCTTGGCTGGGATTAGTCGCTTGGATGAGTTGAGCTGGATAGCCGCTATTGATTAAGCCACTGATGATGCTGCGCGTCATATTGCCGGCACCGATAAAGCAGATTTTCTGTTGATCCATTTGATTCTCTTCAGTGTGTTAACCGTTAACTTGTAACATCTTCACCTTAAATTAAGATGATAAAACGGTTAGTCATTTGAATGACTGAGCCTGATTATCGACTCTCGCTAATTGCTCTTAAATCGTTAATGTTCGGTGTTCTTAAATACAGTATTTGGGCATAAAGTGCTAAAAACAAGGTTAAACTGACCTCTAACTAAATGCCTAAAGTGGATTTTACGCAGCGTAATTGCGTTCACCAAAAATGGCACTGCCAATACGCACCATAGTTGAACCGCAGCTAATCGCTGTATCTAGGTCATTACTCATCCCCATTGAAAGCGTATCTACAGCGGGATAATACGATTTAAGTTCTTGAAATAGATTGTTTAACATAGAAAACTCTTTAAGCTGTAACTCTGTATCCGCGGTAGCCGTTGGAATTGCCATTAGGCCCCTCAGTGCTAAGTTAGGTAGCTGAGCTATCAGTTCGGCCAGTGGCAGCATTTGAGCCGCATCTATGCCAGATTTTGTGTCTTCAGCACTGATATTAATTTGAATACAGACGTTTAATGGCGCCAATTCGGCCGGACGTTGCTCATTGAGACGTAGGGCAATTTTGTCGCGTGAGAGGGTATGCATCCAATCGAAATGCTGGGCGACTATGCTGGTTTTATTGGATTGGAGTGGGCCGATAAAATGCCATTCTATGTCCGGGAAATCCCCCTTGAGCGCAGTAATTTTTTCAGCGCCTTCTTGGACATAGTTTTCGCCAAAGCAACGCTGACCCGCTTGGTAGGCTGCTATAATGTCTTCAATAGGTTTAGTCTTGCTGACGGCAAGTAAGCGAATATTGCTGGGGTGGCGGGCACATTTTTGCGCTGCTTGTGTGATCCTACGCTGGGCGATTGCGAGTCTGTCTGCTATTGTTGTCATGATGTAATTATCTAGTTGCAAGGATATCCCAAACGATGGAAATCACTGAGTTATTGGCATTTAGTGTAAAACACAAAGCCTCGGATCTACACCTTTCTGCAGGGATATCTCCCATGATCCGTGTTGACGGTGAAGTGAGAAAAATTAACCTGCCCGCGCTCGATCATCAAGGTGTACACAGCTTAGTGTACGACATAATGAATGATAAGCAGCGCAAGGACTACGAAGAACATTTAGAAATCGATTTCTCGTTCGAAGTCCCTAATCTTGCACGCTTTCGTGTTAACGCATTCAATCAATCCCGTGGTGCAGCGGCTGTGTTTCGTACCATTCCAAGTGACATTTTGTCACTTGAGCAATTGGGTGCGCCGGAAATTTTTAAAAAAATTGCCAGTTTCCCTCGCGGATTGGTGCTAGTGACTGGACCTACGGGGTCGGGTAAGAGTACCACACTTGCCGCCATGGTGGATTACGTGAATGAAAATCGACATGATCATATCTTAACCATTGAAGATCCTATCGAATTCGTTCATCAAAATAAGCAATGTTTGATTAACCAACGTGAAGTTCACCGCCATACCCACAGCTTTAATGCGGCGCTTAGAAGCGCACTGCGTGAAGACCCAGACGTGATTTTAGTCGGTGAGATGCGTGACCTTGAGACTATTCGTTTGGCTATGACTGCCGCTGAAACAGGCCACTTAGTGTTTGGTACCTTGCATACCACCTCTGCCGCGAAAACGATTGACCGTGTGGTCGACGTATTCCCCGCCGGTGAAAAAGACATGGTGCGCACTATGTTGTCTGAATCGCTGCAAGCGGTTATTTCACAAACTCTGATTAAAAAGGTGGGAGGAGGCCGTGTCGCCGCCCATGAAATCATGATGGGCACGCCCGCTATCCGCAACTTAATTCGTGAAGACAAAGTGGCGCAGATGTATTCGGCAATTCAAACAGGTATGGCCCATGGAATGCAGACCTTAGAGCAATGTTTACAGAACTTAGTCAATCGCGGTCTTATCACTCGTGAAGATGCAATGGCGAAAAGTTCGAATAAACAAGCGACATTTTAAGGATTTATGATGGATGTTCGTCCGTTTTTAAAAGTGATAGTGGAACGCAAAGCCTCCGACTTGTTCATCACAGCGGGTTTTCCGCCGAGTGCCAAGATTGACGGTGAATTGCGTCCCTTGGCAGAAAGTGCGTTTACACCAGCACAATCACTGGATTTTGTTGAGTCGTTAATGACCGAGGCTCAGAAGCAAGAGTTTCATTCCACTCGTGAGTGTAACTTCGCTTTTGCGGCAAAGGATTTAGGTCGTTTTCGGGTGAGCGCTTTTTGGCAGCGTGAATCGCCTGGCTGCGTGATGCGCCGTATTGAGACTAAAATCCCTGATGTCGATGATTTAAAATTGCCGCCTATTCTAAAAGACCTGGTGATGAGTAAACGTGGTCTCATCATTATGGTAGGCGGAACGGGAACGGGTAAGTCAACGTCCTTGGCGGCCTTGGTGGGTTATCGCAATGGTCATGCCCGTGGGCATATTTTGACTATTGAAGACCCGGTTGAATTCGTTCATGACCATAGAAAAAGCATAATCACTCAGCGTGAAGTGGGTATAGATACTGAGTCTTTTGATGCGGCGCTAAAAAGCTCCCTTCGCCAAGCTCCCGATGTGATCTTGATTGGTGAAATCCGTACCCAAGAGACGATGGAGTTTGCGCTGTCATTTGCAGAAACGGGTCATCTTTGTATGGCAACCTTACATGCCAACAACGCCAACCAAGCGTTAGACCGGATTATGCATCTCGTGCCTGAGAGTAAACACCAACAGTTATTGTTCGATTTATCATTAAATTTGCGCGGTATTGTGGCGCAGCAATTGATCCCTAAAGTTGATGGCACAGGGCGTCGCGCCGCGATTGAAGTATTGATTAATACCCCAAGGGTGGCGAGTTTAATTGCGAAGAACGAGCTGCATTTACTCAAAGAAACCATGGCAAAATCCAACGAGCAGGGCATGCAGACGTTCGATCAGGCCTTGCTGAAACTTTATGTCGATGGCGAGATTAGTTACGCCGATGCGCTGCACCATGCTGATTCACCAAACGATTTACGTTTGATGATTAAATTGCAGAATAAAGAATCCACGGGCTCAGGTTTTATGGAAGGTGTCACCTTAGACATGGACTAACGCGATAGTCCGGTTCTGGGTTAGGCAGCTCTTTATGGGCTGCTTTTTGTTTGTGTATTAGATTTTCGTTCAGCTCAATCGGTTCTACTTCATCGCTATGTTGCCATTATCCATAGCTTTTATTTTTTAATTCAATATGATCTTTACCCAGTGCGTTTGCGTAATGTACTGGTAAAGGAGAAAGCAATGAAAAAATTACCCATGATATTCGCTATGACAGCGAGCTTGATGAGTGTTGGCGCTATGGCGGCCACTTGTCCCGAGTATCTTAACCTTGAAGTACGAAAATTACATTCTGAAGAGACAGTTAATCTGTGTGAATTGACTCAGGGAAAACCAGTGTTGATTGTTAACACGGCCAGTAACTGTGGTTACACCTCGCAGTTTAAAGCGCTCGAAACATTGCATGAAAACTACAAAGATAAAGGCTTAGTGGTCATTGGTTTCCCATCGGATGATTTTTTCCAAGAAGAAAATGATGAGAAAGATACGGCTAAGGTGTGTTACATCAATTACGGTGTCACCTTTACTATGCTGTCGACATCGCCAGTACGTGGTAGTGACGCTAATAGTGTCTTCAAATACTTAGCTGAAAAAACTGGTGCGCCTAAGTGGAATTTTTATAAGTATGTCGTCAGCGGTGATGGTGCGGTTGTGCAACAGTTCAATTCTAAAGTGAAGCCAGATAGTGAAGAGCTTAAGCAAGCGATAGAATCTGTACTTTAATCTTACGAATATTTATTAATTAAGAGGCTGTTTTGGCTAAATTTTCAGGCTTATCCAAAGAAGTTGGACACGGGCAGCGCGGCAAAGTAGGCGTGTTGTTGTTGAATTTAGGTACTCCAGATGAACCCACAGCATCTGCTGTTAGACGTTATCTTGCAGAGTTTTTAGCAGATCCCCGAGTCGTCGAAATCCCTAAGCTATTGTGGATGTTGATTTTACATGGGATTATTTTGAGGGTACGGCCTGCAAAATCGGCAGCGTTATACCAAAAGGTATGGACTGCGGCAGGTTCACCGTTAATGGACATTAGTTTGCGTCAAACGGCAAAGTTAGCGAATAAGCTTAAAGCCGATAACCATGATGTTTCTGTGCATTTAGCAATGCGTTATGGCAGTCCATCGGTCGCCAGTACATTGCAAACTATGCATCAAAATGGCATTGATAAAATCGTGGTGTTACCTCTGTATCCCCAATATGCGGCGCCAACTACAGGTTCTGCTTTTGATGCGATTGCGGCTGAGTTGTCCAAGTGGCGCTATATTCCAGCACTGCATTTTATTAATACTTATCATGACAATGCTGACTTTATTAATGCTTTAGCCAATTCGATCACGGCTGATTTTGAAGCCCATGGTAAACCGCAAAAATTGGTGTTGTCATACCATGGTATGCCTGAGCGTAATTTGCATTTAGGCGATCCGTATTACTGCTTCTGTATGAAAACGACTCGACTTGTCACCGAAAAGCTTGGGTTAGGTAAAGATGAGTTTGTGATGACATTTCAATCGCGTTTCGGTAAAGCCAAATGGCTACAACCTTATACCGATGCGACTTTGAAAGCGTTACCGCAACAAGGTGTGCGTGATATTGCTATCGTTTGCCCTGCTTTTAGCGCCGATTGTTTAGAAACGCTGGAAGAAATTGTTGGTGAGAATGGTCATCTCTTTGCCGAGGCTGGTGGTGAGAAGTTCCGCTACATTGCTGCATTAAATGATGATGATGCGCACATTACTATGATGGCAAACTTAGTGAAGCCACATTTTTGATCTGGTAATTTATCGGGTTAAACATCAAATAAAAGGATAAGGTAACTTATCCTTTTATTTTTGTTGTGGTTTTATTTATTGTGGCATTACTTGCTGAAGTTATTTTCGAAGTAGCTTTCGATGATAAGGACTGCAGATACCGCATCGACTTGACCTTTGGTCAGCGCCTTAAACCCGCCCAATTCGAATAATCTTGCCTTTGCATCGGTAGTGGTTAATCGCTCATCTTGAGTGGCTATTTTGACTTTGAATTTTGCATTGATGCGATTAGCAAATTTACGCGCCCTGTGGGTCATATCTTGCTCTGTGCCATCCATGTTTAAGGGCAGGCCAACGACGACTAAGTCGGGTTGCCACTCTTTGATTAAGTCGCCTATCTGATCCCAATTTGGGATACCATCGACGGCCTTGAGTGATAATAATGGTGTGGCGCTGGCTGTGATCTCTTGGCCTATAGCCACACCAATGCTCTTAGTGCCAAAATCAAAGCCTAATACGGTTTTCGAATTCATAGTGTGCGGACTTATATTAATAAATAGGCTTAAGCGTGACCCGCTTGAGCTGAAACTTGCCAAGCATCAAATCCGAGAGCACGGCTGGCCTGTGGCCAACGGTCTTCGTGTTTAATGTCAAACAAGAGCGCATTCGTTGCTGGAATTGTGAGCCAAGAATTATCGGCAAGCTCTTGTTCGAGCTGATCTTTACTCCACCCTGCATAACCTAAGGCGACGAGAAACTTCTCGGGCGATCTGTTGCTTCCAATCGCGGTTAACACATCACGTGAAGTGGTTAGCATTAAACCACAACCCAGATCTGTGCTATTGGCCCAATAGGGCTGAGAGGTATGCAGCACAAAGCCGCGATCTTGGGAGACGGGGCCGCCCATCATGACATCGGCATTGAGCACTAAATCCGCGGAGACTTGCTCTGCCGGCAAATCCATTTGTTCTAATAGCGAATTAACTTCGATACCGAGCGGTTTATTGATCACCAGCCCCATGGCGCCTTTGGCATCATGTTCACAGATATAAATGACTGAGCGTTCAAAAAACGTACCGTGTAGTGAGGGCATCGCAATTAAGAAATGGTTCTGCAAACTCTCCATTAAACTACTCCGTTTGATGTGGCTAAGTTGATCTAGCTTGCTGCTATATTGCTAAGTCGGGCGAGATTAACCGCCAGCTAATTTAACTTTGTAGTTTTGTTTCTCAAGTAATAGCTTTAATTGCTCGCGGTTGTCCGTTTGGACTTCAATAGTGAAATCTTTAACCGTACCACCACAACCACATTGTTTCTTAAGGGTTTGTGCCATTGCTTTTAACGCTGCTTCATCGAGACCTAACCCAGAGATAATCGAAACGCCTTTACCTTTGCGGCCTTTACTGTCTCTATGGATCCTGACTATGCCATCGGATTCCGGAATCGCTTTAGTGGCGGGCTCTGCATTTATACGGCCTTTGTCGGTGCTGTACACTAAGGATACATTAGGATCTGCTTTCATTGGTTTCATTCATTGATATTAGAAGGTGACTTATACCGACTCAGTTTATCAAATTTGCAGAGGTTCTGGGAGGTAAAAAAAGACCACTTGAGGATTCTCCTTAAGTGGCCAATACAAAATGCTAACTCTTTGCAGGGAAGTAAGCATATTTTTGAAAAGTAAGCTTAAAGCTCAGGATTAATTCATTCGCATGAATACCATGGCTATCAGCGCCACAGCGGTGAGTAATGCACTGGGCATAATAAATTTATGTAACTTAGGTAATGCAATTAAGCAGGCTGTTGTAACAAAACCAAATGCGGCGACTGTGGCATAGTTAGTGCCATTAGCAATGGTATCAATAACCAACCAGCCAAGCACTAGGAGGGGTAATATCAGTAAACTGGTAGGCAAATGACGTTTAATTTTTGCGTTATTCGCCTCGAGAGAAATTTTTTCTGGTGCAAGGAAAAAAATGGCAGATGCAACCATAAACGCGCTAATAAACCAGTACATTTCAACACCCCTTTAAATCTTAATTGATAATCATTATCATCTTTGGCTTTGCTGAAGTCAAGCTGAATGAGATGCTGCTTTTTAATCAATTGAGTTGTAGATTTGGCTATTGCTCTGTAAGCTAAATTCATATCTCTGATACTTGTCTTTGTTCGGGTCGAACATCTGAGGAAATTAAGATGAAAAATATTTTTGTAGCATTAGCTGTGTTGGCACTCAGTGCCTGTAGTTCGATGAAGTCTGGTTGGGATTTTGACCCTAGCGCAAATTTTACCCAATATAAAACCTATGCTTGGGTTGCTCAGAAAACGGATTCTGCCGGATATCATCTAGATGGCTTGATGGATCAACGGGTCAGAGAAGCGGTGAATAGCCAGTTAGCGAGTAAGGGGATGACATTAGTTGATGCAAAAGATGCTGATGTACTTGTTAATTATCTGACCAAAGTTGATAAGAAGATTAATGTTGATACCTTCAATAGTAATTTTGGCTACAACCCATACTATGGTCCAGGATGGGGTTGGGGCGGCAATATGCAGACCCAAACCACAGTAAGAGAATATGAAGTCGGTACCCTGATTATTGATTTGGTTGATAATAAAACCACTAAACTGATCTGGCGTGGTTCTGTTGCCGATACCATTCGCGACAAAAATACCCCAGAAGAAAGAGTACAGATCATCAATCAAGCAGTGGGCAGTGTAATGGCAAATTATCCACCTAAGCCTGACACTAAATAGTTCTGATTCAGTTTGAATGAACATTAAGCGGCCTAAGGGCCGCTTTTTTGTGGTTGATTTTTATGCTTTTTGTCTACGGTATTAGATGATCTGCAGTTATTTATCATCTGATTGGATTTACGTTATTAATACTTATTAAAAATTCTATTTTCATAGATGACAATGTGAAGGTAACATTTTTATAACTAGCTATTTTGTATAATATTTATTCTATAACTTAATAAGGTTGTAGGAATCTGCATCAGATTATTAATAAGATGATGAATTAATTTTTCTAATGATGAATTCAAAATAAAATCATTATAGAACTGAGAGGTTATCAGGCAGAATCAATTCTTTGAGTTGTTGGTAGTAGCAAAGATGCATGAGACGCAGATTATTGGATTACTTTGGCTGATTGGGATTATTGCCGAGGCGATGACGGGCGCTCTGGCGGCTGGCCGCAAGCAGATGGATTTGTTTGGTGTGGTGATCATTGGCTGCGCAACGGCAATTGGTGGCGGTACACTAAGGGATATGATGCTCGGAAATTACCCCTTAATTTGGGTTGAGCATGTGCATTACCTTATTGCGATTGCATTCGCTTCTTTGCTCACTGTCGCTATCGCCCCTGTAATGCGTTATCTGTCTAAGTTATTTTTGGCTATTGATGCCTTAGGCTTAGCCGTATTCTCCATCGTGGGCGCACAAAAGACGTTAATGCTGGGATTTAGCCCAACAATTGCCGTAGTCATGGGATTGGTCACAGGTGTCTTTGGTGGCGTTATCCGCGATATTCTGTGTAACCAAGTGCCTTTGATTTTTAAGAAAGAACTCTATGCGGTGATTTCACTACTGACGGCAGGCTTGTATATCGTCTTAAAAGCCTATCAGTTAACGGAATGGATTAATCTGGTTATTTGTCTAAGCGTTGGTTTTAGCTTACGGATGTTGGCGCTGCGATATCATTGGTCTATGCCAACCTTTGACTACCAATCCTGTGGCGATCAGCATACACATTAAATCGTAAAACCAAATCGTAGAAATAGAACCGTTAAACAAAAGGGCAGCTAAGGCTGCCCTGTTTTTAGCTGTGAATTACTGCTGGGCTTGCAGGGTTTTCAAGGCTTCAAGGGCTGCATCATAGTTAGGATGCTCTGTGATGTTTGGTACTAACTCTTGGTATTGGAGCTTACCTTCTGCATCTATTATGAAAATGGCTCTAGCCAGCAAGCCGTAATCTTGAATTAACAAACCATACTTTTCACCAAAATCACGCCACACGCTATCTGATAGCACTTTGATTTTATCTACGTTTTCCACTTTACAGAAACGCTTTTGTGCGAAGGGTAAATCGGTACTGATCGTTAGCATGATGACGTCATCGGAAAAATGGCCAACTTCGCTGTTGAAGCGCTTCGTCTGCAGTGCGCAAACACCTGTATCTAGGCTTGGCACGGCACTTATCAGTACAGTTTTACCCTTAAAATCACTTAGCATCACTGGCGTGAAATGCTCATCAACGACTTTAAACCCCGGCGCCATTTGCGACAATTTTGGTCTTTTCCCTTCTAAGGTGACTGTTTTTTCACCCATTAAAACCTGTGTTTTCTCACTGGCGAGTGTATTGGGGCTCATCAGAACTAGGCTATAAATACAGCTTGCGGCTAAAAATGAAACATATTTTTGCATTGGATTTCCTCACACATGAATATCTGTGCCTTCGCTAATATCTGTCCATTAAGGTACGCTAAAATGATGCGTAGAACCATAAAAAAGGTCGGTAATTACCGACCTTTTTTATCCATTAATTGTTATTTGCTTAGCGGTAATTCTTTGACATGGATATCCATTTGTGGGAATGGAATACCGATATCTGCAGCGTCTAATGCATTTTTTATTTGCTCAAGCAGTTGGAAACGTGCAGTCCAATAATCAGATGTTTTTACCCAAGGACGAACCACGAAATTGATTGAAGAGCTAGCCAATTCAGAAAGTCCAACTGTATATGCTGGATCTTTTAACACATACTGGTTGTTATCTAAAATATCGGTCAATACTTTTTTAGTGAGTGCGATATCGGCGGAATAAGATACGCCAATCACTAAATCGATACGACGACTATCCATCGCTGAGTAGTTAGTGATAGTGCCATTCATGATAGATGAGTTTGGCGCTACGATAACTTTATTATCAGGAGTGCGGAGCTTGGTTGAAAATATGGTTATTTCATCAACAGTGCCGGCGATACCTGCAGCTTCAATATAGTCACCTACGCGGCAAGGGCGGAATAACACCATTAACACACCCGATGCAAAATTAGACAGAGAACCTTGTAGCGCTAAGCCTATTGCTAAACCTGCTGCACCGATAACGGCTACCAGTGATGCGGTTTGTACGCCAATTTGCCCTAACGTAGCAATAACCGCGAAAACAAATACCACTGCCCAAGCGAGGTTCGCGACAAATGAAACGACTGTCGGATCAACTTTACGGCTGTTCAGTAATTTACGAACAAGCTTCTGTGCTACGCCCGCAAAGTATTTACCAACAAAGAAGATGATAATGGCGAATAATGTTTTTAAGCCATAAGTCACAATCAGATCTGGTGCTTGCTTTAATAAACCTTCGAGGTTTTCCATTGAATAACTCCCTAAATATACGCTAACAAAAACTATTTATTATTGACGATAAATTCTACTCGTCGATTTAAACTGCGCCCTTCGCTAGAACGGTTGTCCGCTACAGGTTCAGATATACCTTTACCCATTACGGTAAAGCGATTTGGATTAAAGCCATAATCTTCAACCAAAATACGTTTTACATTTTGAGCTCGCTGAAGTGATAGTTGATAATTAAACTCTGGTGTACCAACGATATCTGTGTGGCCCACTAAGGTTAATTCAGCATCATTTGTTTCTAAGAATGCTTTTACTAAGGCTAAAGTTTTCCATTGAGAAAAGTCAACCTCGGCAATGGCAAATTCAAAATACACCATAGCTGCAGAAATATTATGACAATCTGTGTTTAACTCAGCATTTGAATGACTCATATCGCAAACTGGTGATGCAGTCATTTCCACAGCGATTTCTTCCACACAACCATTAGCCATAACAGGTGTATTTGGCTCCGTGTTAGGACAGGCATCTTTGATATCTGGCACTCCATCTCGGTCAGTGTCAGACCAAGCAAATACCTGTGATGTTAGGCTTAAACTTAATAGCAAAAGCGCTAGCTGAATCCATCGAGATTGGGAGTTTTTCACTACAAATCACCTATTGAACGATAAGTATTAGTCAAAATTACTAAAGCGATCGCATTGTTGTAGCATGACCATCTTAGTGTGGCATTCTAACGAGTAAGACTCTTTTCGCCAAGCTAAACGCGTACAAGCGTCTATACATCGACAGATAGATATCGGCAAGATCTTGAGTATATTTATGTTTTTATTAGTAGATGTCAGTATGTCGATACTTGCTTCAAGTATATGCGAGGTTCTACATCGGTAAATTTGTCGACAAGTATGACGATAAACTATACAAAATAAGCCTTTAGCGCTAGAGTCTTGAGCCCATTATGCGCCAACCAAACTTTAAGTTGAGGACAAGATGATAGATTTACGCAGTGATACTGTTACCCAGCCAACAGCAGCCATGCGGTTAGCCATGTCCAGAGCCGAAGTGGGTGATGATGTTTACGGTGATGACCCTACGGTAAATAGTTTGCAGGATATGGCTGCGGAGATGTTTGGCTTTGAAAGTGCATTATTTACCTGTTCGGGTACTCAAGCAAATTTATTGGCTTTGATGGCCCATTGTGATCGTGGAGATGAGTACCTGTGCGGTCAGCAGGCTCACAATTATAAGTTCGAGGGCGGCGGCGCCGCTGTCCTAGGCAGCATTCAACCTCAACCTTTAATGAATCAATTAGATGGCACTATTGCATTAGCTGACATTGAAGCCGCAATTAAGCCTGATGATATCCATTTTGCTCGTACTCGTTTGCTTAGTTTAGAGAATACGATTGGCGGTAAGGTTCTCCCGCAAAGCTATTTGGCGGATGCGCAGGCATTAGCCTTTAATCGCGGATTAAAAATTCATTTAGACGGTGCGCGAGTTGCCAATGCTGCGGTGGCGCAGAATATCGCGATAAGTGATATCACGGCGCACTTTGATTCAGTGTCGATTTGTTTATCCAAAGGATTGTGCGCGCCAGTTGGCTCATTACTCTTAGGTGATGAACGCTTGATTAAGAAAGCCATTCGTTGGCGTAAAATGCTTGGTGGTGGCATGCGTCAAGCTGGGATACTTGCCGCTGCGGGTAAGCTTGCTTTAACTGAGCAAGTACAACGGCTTAGTGAAGATCATGACAATGCAGCGTACTTAGCTCGGCAGTTGGCAGAATTCAGTGAGTTCGAGGTCAATTTAGCCGCAGTACAAACTAATATGTTATTTGCTACATTAGCACCCCATATTGATGCGAACTTATTGGCTAAACACTGTCGAGCGGAAGGCATCCTGATAAGCCCAGGGCGTACGCTTCGGCTTGTGACTCATAAAGATGTCAGCCGTCAGGACATAGATAAAGTGTTGCGTGTTGTTAAGCAGTACCTCAAAGCCTAAGTGTGGATTGATTTCCTGTTTTACTGAAATGCCCGAGCTTTGTCTTGGGCATTTTTATAGGCAGATATTGCTTAATGTTGAATTATTAAGCAATTAATGAATGATTTGCTAAAACAAGCTTTAGACAACAGGCGAAATGTTTGCGTTTATCTATACTAAAAACAACAAGATTATATCGCTAAGGTAACTTTAGGTTGAAGCCTAATAACAATACTAATAAAGGGGTCGATTATTGGACAAATCGGATCAGTGAATTGGAAATGCCAGCACTGTGTTCGACTGTTAAATCGCTAGAAAAGCTCGCCAAGGATGACGTTTCCTCTCTCGCATTACTCGGGCGTAGCGTGATGCACGATAACGCCTTAACCTCTCGTATTCTTCGAGTTGCTAATAGCGCTATTTACCATAAAGGTAGTAGCCAAATCTCTACTGTCAGCCGAGCGGCTATAGTGCTTGGTTTCGATGCGGTGCGAAATATCTGTATCACAGCCAAGTTACTCTCAAGCTTGTTAGAGAGTAAAAATTTGGCACCTAACGTATATCAAAGATTAATAAAGTTGATGGCTAAAGCATTTCAAGCCGCCATGATTGCACGGATGATGTTGAGCCATTATGACGAAGAAATGCAGGAGGAAGCTTTTATAGCCTCTTTGCTGTATCACATAGGTGAGAGTGCTTTTTGGAGTATTGGTGGTGAGTTCACCGAAGAGTTAGATCTAAAACTACGTGAATGTGCAACGCCAGCAGAGGAACGAAGTATAACACGCGAAGCCCTTGGCACTTCTTTTTCACTATTAACTCAAAGTATTGCCCGCAATTGGGGATTGGGAGAACTGTTGGTCCATGCAGTTAATAATCCTGAAGACCAAAGACCTGAAATTCGGTCTATTTTTATTGCGGATAAGCTCTGCGATATTTTATCTCAACCTAATCTTGATAAGCAGGAATTAGGGAAACGTATCACGCAAGCGGCGAGTTTTACTGGACTAGAAGAAAATGAGTTTATGGTGCGGATGCAACGCTGCGCGAATGCGACCCATAAGTTAGCTGAAGTATATGGTGCTAAGGTGTTGCTAGACTATCTACCAGATCCTAAGCGTATGGTCACAGTTAAACCTGTTCCACTTCCCATTCCGTTAGATATGCCTGTCTATCAAGTTAACTTGAATATTCAGTTAGCTAAGCTACGAGAATTAACAGGCTTCGCCATTAATAAAGCCGATTTTAACCAAATCATGCAAACGGTTCTCGAAGGTATACTTGAGGGCGTTGGCGTTGACCGGTGCGGCGTGCTGTTATTGTCGCCAAGCCGTAAACAACTTCAACCTAGGGTGATATTAGGTCGTGATGCAGATGCCATTAAGCAAGAGTTTATTATCGATTTGAGCGATAGGCGGGGATTATTTTACCAAGCGATGGAGCATAAGTTACCGCTTTGGGTAGATGATCCTAGCTCTAAGAAATGGCAAGAGCAGTGTAAAGAATTACAAGCGCAACATGTGTCACGTCAAGGCTTTTTATTGGCACCATTATTAGTCGATAGTAAAGTGATCGGGTTTTACTACGCGGATAGGGGTCCTTCGGAAAGGGCATTTGAAGACGTGGATTTTCAAAGTTTCATCCACTTCTCCCAATTGGCGAATGTGTGTTTTACTGTGTCTTTGAGATAGTGGTATAACTTAAGTGATTACTTTTAGTGATTTAATTTCAAACTGTATTCTTTCGAAATTGCACTCTTTCAAACCGTATTTTTGGAAGTGCTGCTCTATTGTTTGTTTACGGCTTTAATCTCGGCAGTTATTTGCTTGGCTACCTCATTAGGAATGGGAAAGCTTAAATGGTATTGCGCTATTTCCCAGTTGCCATTGGTTTTGATTAAAGTGCCTGTTCCTCGACTGACGCCATAGGCTGGACTATTTAATAACTCGTCAAACAATATGACATTGCCGTGTTGGATTAAATGACGCTCAGTTAAATCATAGCGCCAACCTTTTGTAGGGCGGGAGTAACGTTCAAATTCCGCCATTCCCCAGCGCTCACTCGCATCCGTGCCAATAAAAATGCCGTCTTTTCGGTACAGGGCAAAATATTTATCCCAATTGGCATCGCTTGAATATTGGTTGAGTAAATCTAATACGTGAGCCGCCGCTTGTTGATCAGGATTCGAAGTCGTTTGAGCGCTTTGTTTTGGCGAGTCCTGTGCCTGTACGCTTACATTAAGGCCGCCAAGCATTAACGCGCTGAGCAGTAACCCCAAGGTAGCGCGATGAATATTGGAACCTTTAACTGAGAATGCATGAGTGTCTTTGAGCATTTGCGTGCCTCTACTTTTATGGGTTAATGCCAGTTTATCGGATCGAGTTGATAAAAGCGGCTCAGTTCCCGATACAAGTCTGGGTGTTGTTGGTAAAAATCCCCAGGTTTCTCAAAAAAGACTTCGGTGATGACGGCAAAAAACTCAGCGGGATTAGTCGCACCATAATAATTAAATAATGAGGGCATGCCAAAATTTGCACTGTGTTGTAATTGGGTAAATTCCCTACTTAGCACTTCAGACCAAGTGCTGTAGTCGGCAAAATGCTGCAGAATGGGTGCGCCATTGGCTTGGCCATCTTCTTGATCGAGCTGATGGGCAAACTCATGGATTACGACATTATTACCATCATGGGGATCTGCGGCGCCGTCTAGAGTATTTCTCCATGAGAGCACAACTTTACCGTATTCCCATGATTCCCCTGCTAGCACATTGCGTTGTTCCCACACGATACCGCTAATGTCTTTATGTTGATTATTGACGATAAAGGCATCGGGATAGACCAAAATCTGTTTCAGTTTGGGGTAAAAGTCGGTTTTACGATTGAGTAGCAGTAGACATGCTTGGGCCGCGATTGTGACTCTTACTTCATCCGTGATCTCAAAATTATCGCAGCCGATAAAGACTTTTTCATCGATGAAAATTTGGATATGCCGTTTGAGTTGCAGTTGTAGATCTGCGGGTAGAGCATGGAAGTAAGGCAGTCTTTTTTTGAGAATGCTGCGCCATTCTTTTGGAAAAGGTTTCATCGTGACTCGTCGACGATGTAAGGTCTTGCGCCAACGACTCGACAGTAGCCAGATAATTGCGCCAATTCCTAGGATAAGCGTGATAACAATAGCGAGCATACTTCCCTGACTTTATCCTGATTAACTTAGTATTAGCTAATGGGGGTGAAGTCAGCGTAACTCAATCCTCTGGTGAAAAAAGAAACTGAACAGTTGCCGCATTTTATGGTTAGGAATAGCGAACTGGTTGGTTTAGTCGTGTCTCTGTACGATTGCGACCTGTTAGTTTGGCGTGATAGAGAGCCTCATCAGCTTGATTAATTAAGCTATTCGTATCCATAGGTTGTGATCGCTCCCAGCAAGTAATACCAGCGCTGATGGTCAGTATGCCGTCATGGGGGGAGTCTTCATGTGGTATTTTTAAACTGATGATTTTATTGCGTAATATTTCAGCAAAATGATATGCCTCCTCGAGATTGCTCGATGGCAGTACTATCATGAACTCCTCTCCGCCATAGCGGGCAAGCATGTAAGTGGGTTGTTTCAAGATCGATTTGGTGGCATTAACGATTGTCTTAAGACATTGATCGCCTGCGACATGACCATACCTGTCGTTAAATTGTTTAAAATTATCAATATCAAACAGAATTATACCTAGGGGCATGTTGTGGTCTCTTGCATACTCTAATTCTTTTTGGAGTTGTAAATCTAAATAGCGGCGATTATAGCAGCCAGTTAATCCGTCGGTTTCGGCCATGCCTTTAACCTGAGCTGCGTAGCTTTTTAATGTCTCTAAGGAGCTCACCATTTGCTGGAGCTCTAGGTTATCAGTGACAGGCATTCTGGCGTCGAGTTTTTCATTGGCAATGGCATTCATTGCATCTCGAGTCGCCATGACAGGCTTGATGATTCCCTTAGTGATAAAGTGCCAACTGGTGAGCCAGATGAAGAAGCAATATAAGATGCCACTGCAGAAAATCAATACGATAAATGCGGTGCTATCGTTTTTAAGTTCGCGGCCTGTTTGCTGAATTTCATTTTCAACTTGGTTAACGAGATCCTGCGTATAGGTCGCAACGATTTGTGCGGCATCAGCTTGGTATTCTAAATGCGCATTGGCGATATGAGTGCTTCTAATCGCTTTGCGAGAAAGTTCAAAGAGATTGTCTTCACCGACCATGGTCTGTTTTATTTGTGATAACAAATTCAAATATAAGTTTTTATCGCCACCGATACTATCAAGCATAGCCTCCATGCTTAACAGCAGTCGCATAGCATCTCTTTGGGTTTGGTTTAGTTCAACCAGATTGTCGATGATATTCACTTGAGTTAACTGGGTAAATAAGTGTTCTCCTAGATGACTAAATAAAGATAGCTGCTGATTGGTATTGATATTTAAAGCAATCTGGTCAACGTTTTTCAGCTTAAGCTGACGTTCAGAGTCCGTATTGATACGCTGAAATTGGGTTTGCATTTCATCGCTAAATCCCGACGCCATTGACGTTAAGTTGGCTTGAATATTGGCTGCCTGTGAATTGGCTTGTAAGGCAGTATCGGTTAACGTGTTGAGTAATGGCAGTTGTTGTAAGTAATACAGTTGAGTATCTAAGGCGTAATTTAATTCTTGCTTATTGACTGTAGAAGTTTCTATCGAGGCCAGTAGTCGTGAGTCATTGATGAGTAATTCCCATTGTGCGGAAAGTTCGCCTAACAGGCTAGTTCTTTGTTTTTCATCATAATAATTATTCAAGCGTGCAGTAATGATTTGTAGTTTTTCACTGTTTTTTGCCAGTTGCAGCGCAGTGGTGACTTTTACCACATCTACCCCGACTAAGTGTTCAATTTCTGATTTTAGTTGCTGTGACAGTAGTATGGCGACAACACCATTTAATAGCGCCATGCCCACTATGATATAGAAGGCTGAGGTTATTTTTTGTTTCAAACTTTTCAGTGGTTTAGTGCTTGGCATTATTTTCTTTGTCAATAGCAGGTACCTCTCCATAGGTATTTTGGAGGTGTTTTATCTCTGCACTTAATTTAATGAAAATATCTTCACTGTTAGCGGGTCTGCGGCTTGCGCTAAAACAGGCGTGGCTGAGTTCAGGGTAAATTTGTCCCATGGCAGTACTGGTGAAATGCCCAAAGGATAAGACCTTAGTAGACCAAAACATATTGGCTATGTGGCTTGCCTCAAATGCGCCAGCTATGCCTCTTAAAGATTCATCTTTAAATTCTGGGGCTGTTACTACATCCATACGACAGGGATTACCCCCCCCCATAGCATAGGCATGTTGTGCCTCATAGGTGCCCATATATTTGAGCAGCCAATAGGCAGCTTGAGGGTTTTTGCTGTCGTAGCTAACGGCAAAGGCATAAGCGCCATTGTAGGGATAACCGCCAGGCACTTGGCTTACGGCTAGACGCGCGCCGAGAATGTTCTGTTCAACTTTAAAGGATTTATACCACAGATTATTGTAGGCAAAAGGCCACATTGCCGCTTGACCTGTCGCAATAGCATTAGCTGCTTCATTGAAAGCAAACTGCTCGTTAGCGGGAACTGCATAGGGCATTAATTCGCGATATTGTTTGGCCGCTTCAATGGCTTCATGGTTGATGGTAGGCACTTCAAAATGGGAGATCTGTTTCTGGCTGTTATAGACGGGCTGCATCCAAGTGCCACCTAAGCTCCAAATCATGCTAGAGAATTCATCGTTAATATGGGGCTTATCACCCGACATTAGCGCTAGACCGTAAAAGTCATGAGTCAGTATTTTATCCGCCAATATAGTGCCTGCTTTACGAGTGAAGAACTGAGCTTGATTTCGTAACTCTGTTAAGGTTTTTGCTGGTGCGAGTGGATAGCCAAACTGACGCAGAAAGTGAGCTTTTTCAGTTTTATTATCAAAGAGATCTGCTCGATAATGATTTCCCATAACATAATTGTTATAGGGAATAGCATGGATTTCACCTTGATAGGACAAGATGTTAAGTAGCGATGGGTAATAGGGTTCTAGGTATTTCTCCATGGCCTTTTCGCCATCGGGATCGTAAAGTTTAGCGAGTTCAATTAAGGGCACTGTATAACCATTGGCAGCCCATTCTTTAGCCCAGCCCGCTTCCATTGTAAGTAAATCGTATTTGCCTGAACCTTGAAGTAAATTCTGGGTCTGTAAGTTAAACATATCCTCTAATTCAGTACTGACCACCTGCACTTTTACGCCGGTTTTTGCGGTGAATTTAGGCAACATTTCTTGGGTTAAATAGTCGGTCCAAAATCCTTTTTCAGCGACCAAAGTGATAGGTGTTTTGTTTGTTAGCGGCGGGATTTGTGCCAATGAAAATTCTGCGTAACAGGGCATCATTATCGCTGCGGTTAAACAAAGAAAAATAAATCTGATACGGTTTAACAAAAATAACACCTTAATGTTACGTATTGACTCTGAGTTAATATCATTAATTCAGCATTATGTATATTTAAGGATAGGTGGGATCAGAACTTATGCCGCAATTTTATGATGGTTTTTATTGTGTTTTTTACTTTTTGAGCAAAAAGCCGGTAACTCGATCTTAGCTAAGTTACCGGAAAAGGGTGGGAGTAGTGTGAATCGTTAACGGTTTTGGCGTTGTTGTTCTCGTAATTGCCTCAAGGCAATAGGTAGGTCGAAGTGTTGTTCAATCAAGAGTCGGAGCAGCTTTGATTTGGATATAGTGCTTTCTTCTGCCAGTGTAGCAAGATGGGTTATAGCCGCTTCACTGAGGGAAAATGTTGCTTTGCGATAGTGTGTTTTAGTTTCTACTTTTGCCGGGAATAATACGTCTGTTTCTAGGCTTTGGTTGTGTAAGCTCAACATATTGGAATGGCTCTGGGCCATGTCAGTTGTGATGTGATTTGCCTGTGAGCCTGTGTTTTTGTGACAGTTGCATCTGCTTTATGATCTAGATTGCTTTTTATCTTATTCAGACTTTGTCCCATTGCGTACAAGTTTGCCGCCTCAATAAACTCATCTAACGAAAGCGAGTGCTGTAAGTTGCTAGATGACATAGCGTTTTTCTTGAGATCGCTGAGTCCCATTTTGCCCCCTTCGTTGAGTGGTCGTGTGAGTGGATTGAGTTTGATTGGTCAAATGATGATGCATTTGACTCACCCCCTGAGCGTGTATCGCGGGATGTAGGAGATTGGCTAAGCTGGCAGCACAATCGACTTGGAATAGTTCGCAGGCGATAGTGCGAATTTCTTCGGCTGCTTTTCCTGTGGGCTCGATTTCAATTACCGATAATCCTGATTCTTCACTGTCATCATAAACATTGCGACAGTAAGTTATCGCGTCAAGGACATGGATATCATAGGTTTTACAGACTTCTTTGGCCTCCAAAATTCGGTTAGCTTGATTGGGTAGACTTGGACATTGGGTGATCACAAAAGAAGCCCGTAACTTGGGATTAATCATCTTACACGTCGCGACGATATCGTCCATATGACATACGGTTTTTAAATCGCGGCGCTTAGGTCTTAAGGGCATTAAAATGTAAGAGGCGACAGACATGGTTGCTCGTAGCGCTAGGTTATCTTGCCCACCGCAGTCGACTATGACTACATCATAGTGTTGCTCAAGACTGAGTAAGTCATTACGGATCTTACCGTAAAGCTGCACGCAATTGATGCTGGCAAGTTGCGGATTGTTGTTTCTTGCATGGATCCAATCAGAGGTAGTGCGCTGGGGATCGCAGTCCACCATAATGACCGAGGCGCTACATTCTGTGGTTAGAAATACAGCTATATTTTGGGCCAAGCAACTTTTACCGCTGCCGCCTTTTTCTCCACCGATTAAGACTATCATGACGCATTCCTTAATTCTTTTGATGACCCTTGTGCAGCGAGTTGATGAGTTTGGAGCTATCCGCATTGATGTCCGAAATCGAATGTAAACCTAATGTTAATCTCGGTCAATTGGCTGATTTTTGACGCTTTTAAATTAAATTGTCGTAGGCGTTTTTCTGTCAGTATCTGGTCATATGCCGTTAATTTGACAAAAAAGATGAGACGAGGGATTTATAAAAATGTTTTTATCTTATTGGTTTTACATTGTTTTATCTGTTATCCGTCAGTTAAAAGGGTTGTTTGTGGTGATCGGTAACTGTGCATAGGACTTAGGGTGTAGTTTTTTATTTCTTTCTTGGTATAAATGTTAATTTTATATTTCTAAATGTTATTGGCTGATCTGAGTAAATTATCAGCTTCTCAGTCGAAAGTGGTCTTGTTTGGTGAGGCACTTGTCATCAAACTGCCAAATGCTGGCTTTATCATCTCTATAGACTGACGTCTAAATCGCTTGAAATTTCAACCATGGAGAAGGGATGCCAAATGGATATCAAAACTATTATGCCTATTAAGTTTGAACTCGTTGAAACTGCACCGTTATTTCATGAACTACTTAATCTGCGGGCCACAGTTGGCCTCCCTTCTATTGGCGTTGAACTTGCGGATGTACAGGCATTGTTCTGGGTCTCTATTCGATTAAGTGACAAGACTGAATTGGAACATGCAGGCGCTGGGGCCGCTAAGTCTAATCTATTGGCAACGGCGTGTGTTTATGGCAACAAGCCCGGGCATTTGATGATTGAAGATTTTATTGTCTTACCCGAATACCAATCCTACGGGCTAGCAAAGATAATACTTGAGCGGGTGATGGCCTTTGTTGATGACCATGCGAGTGCGGGAACTTGTGTCAGTATGACCGCCCATGGTGAGCATGAGCGCTTATGTAGTGAATATGGTTTTCAGTATGCTCCCTGCGCTAATTTAGGGCCTAATCTGTTAAAAATTATCGCTTAATATTCGTGTGAGAATGCCTTTTAGGTGTTAGCTAGCGCGTATTTAAGCCCTTGGGTATATAGTTACTTTTGTGTAGTTAACGGCGACATTCGTTCGCTTATGTTGTAGCATCCGTAGGATTATCGTGACGTTCTGCATGAGATAACAACCTATGGATCAGCAACTCCTTATTGATGCTGTTAATCAAAAAATGCCCTTTGGTAAGTACGCTGGACGTAAGTTGCTCGAATTACCCGAACCTTATCTGGTGTGGTTCCATAAGCAAGGTTTTCCTCAAGGGAAACTTGGTGAGCAATTAGCGCTAATGTACGAAATCAAACTTAATGGCTTAGAAGGCATGCTAAAACCGCTGTTGAAATGAGTTCCCTTCTTTTAAGAAAAATACTGCTTTTGCGATAAGTGTTGTATTTCGTGATAGAGATTAGCGATTTATTGTTTTTAGCGTGCTTTAATGCAGCATATTAGCAAAACAAAAGGAACGCAGGCATGATGGCAAAATGGGTAAAATTAGCGGCAGTAGCGACTTTAGCGTTAGGCATGTCAAGTGCTTGGGCTCAGGGTGTCACCCACGAAGGTACTGTTGTTGATACGATGAACGGTGGTGGTTACACCTACGTACAGATTAAAGAAGCTGATACCACTTTTTGGGCCGCGGGTCCTCAAACTGAAGTGAGCAAAGGCGATAAAGTGGCTGTGGTTGAGCAAATGTGGATGAACGAATTCACCAGCAAAACCTTGAACCGCACCTTTGATAAACTGTTATTTGTTGGTCAAATCGATAAGAAATAGTCAGCAGTATTGAGTGCGCTAACCTGAGCGCCTCTGTAATTCAACGGCTTCGATACTTTCGAGGCCGTTTTTGTTTTTAGCGTTCAATGCCGCTAAATCTGAGTTTGTGACTATCTCGATGGGGACAAAGGCGGCAAAATAGCGGCTATTTTTCTAGCCGTTATTACTCAGTAGGGGATCACTCAAGTGATGGCGTTTGAACAGTTCGAGATCCAGCCTTATCAATCATGTTATGCACGTGAAGTGAGTGAGTTATTTCACCTTTGCGTGCACAGCATTACCCATGTTCGTTATTCGCAGGCGCAGCTTATGGCTTGGTCTGCGGCGCCAAGATCGGCTAAACATTGGCATTTACGGTTAAGCCGCTCGAAGGCGTGGGTGGTTTTAGCCATAGATGAAGCGACTGCTTCTTCAGTTTGTTGCGGTTTTATCAATGTCGAAACCCATTTCCCCCGCCAAGGTTACTTAGATAGTTTATATATACATCCAGATTATCAAGGGCAGGGATTAGGTGAGCGCGCTTATCTTGTTTTAGAAGCTTGGGCTAAGGCACAAGGCTATGTGCGCTTGAGCTTGGACGCATCTTATCTCTCTAAAGGGTTGTTTACTCGGATGGGATTTATTCAAATACAGCGCAGTTATCAGCAAAAACTTGGGCAAGTGATCCCCAGTTTCTATATGGAAAAGAATATAGGAAAGAATATTTAACGCGCGTTTATTATGGTTTCAGCTAGAAAGTGATGTAAGGTATTCCACAGTAAAACATTAGCTTAACGCCGTTTAGTGACACTATTTAACTTAATCAGCACTGTTTAGCTTAAATTAGAATTCGGTTAATCTAAGTCAATTAATGATTCAAGATGGAGGGCAGAGAATGAAGATTCGACTATTTACGCCATCGGATGTCTCGCAGTTGGCGGCAATCTTTGAGGCGAGTGTAATGCAAGGCTCTGGCGAGTTTTACTCCTTCGCCGAACGCTCCGCATGGGCTTATATCGAAGGTGAGACCCGCAGCGAGAGTTATTGGCTTGAACGCTTACAGGGAACCACTATTTGGGTTGCCGAAACCGATAATATGCTGGTGGGTTTTATCAATCTTAAGATAGGCGCCGACAGTGATGTTGAAGCCGCTGCCGAAGTGGAATGCTTGTTTGTTCATCCAGAATATGCCCGTTCTGGGGTGGCTACCTCTTTGTATTTTGCGTTGTTTGAAGAAGTTAAAATCTTAGCGCTGAAACGATTAACGGTTGAAGCATCCTATCTCGCGCGACCTTTTTTTGAGAAACAGGGATTTCGCAGTATTCGTCGTAATGAACATAAGCGTTTTTTGAATGCGACGGATAAAGCACAGGACCAAGCTCAAGTGTTGGTTAACTTCAGCATGACGCTCGCCCTCTAACTCAGCTTATCAAGGTGCTGATCTGGTTAGCTAAACGAAGCCGTTAGCACGGCTTTATCACATCGCCTTATCGCATCGCCATAGAAGCGCCAATAAAAAACACTGCCAAAGATGACTTGTGGCAGTGCTTCTAGGTGAGTGCTTATTAAGCTGGCATCTAATCACTTACTCAATCGTTTGCTTGGTAGTTTGCTAATCACTAATAAATAGTGAAGCCGCATTATTTAATCGCTTTGTTAAATCATTTGTATTACGCGTTAGGCGACAAGTCGAACACTAATGCGGTAACTGGGCCGCTTGTTGCAGTAAAGTCGACACTCGCGAGTTGTGTCAGATGTGCGCCGTCCCCAGCCGTGAGTGTTGTGCCATTGATATCCAACGTACCTTCAATCAATTGAACATACAGATGACGATTTGCTTGAGCGGCGCTTCTGTCCATCGTTACTTTTTCGCCTTCACTCAACACTAAACGATATAGGGTCGCATCCTGTTGCACTTTGAGCGTGCCATTTTCACCGTTTGGTGTCACCACGGCCGTCAGTGGTGAGCTTTGCTCGAATGCCTTTTGCTGATAACCCGCATCTATGCCTAAAGTATCTGGGCGGATCCAAATCTGTAAAAAGTGCAGCGGCTCAGTTTTAGAGGCATTAAACTCGCTGTGGTAAATGCCTTTACCTGCGGACATCAATTGAAACTCTCCTGCGGGTAAGGTTTTGATATTGCCGAAGCTATCCTTGTGAGCGATAGTGCCGGATATCACGTAACTGATGATCTCCATGTCTTTATGACCATGGGTATCAAAACCTGCGCCGTGTGCCACTCTGTCATCGTTGATGACTCTTAGGGATGATATCCCCATGTGCTCTGGGTCATAATAGCTAGAGAAAGAGAAGGTATGTTGACTCTTTAGCCAGCCTAAGTCTGCTTGACCGCGATCTTGTGCTTTTCTTAATGTGATCATCTTGCTTTCCCCTTTATTTGATGCGGTTAGCGAATAGGTTATCTACAGCGAATTTGCCAGCACCAGATACCGTCAATGAGACTGTGGCTGCTAATAGGGCGAGACCAAATTCGTAACCGTTATTGGCAAGGAACAGACCGTTGCCTATATGTACCGAGAAAATCGCCACAACCATAGTGAATGACAATACGAGGGCCGTTGGGCGAGTCAGCAGGCCGAGCAATAGGAACAGGCCGCCGAAGAATTCACTTGAACCTGCCATCAATGCCATTAAGTAACCTGGTGTCAAACCAATGGATGCCATCCATTGTCCGGTGCCTTCTAAGCCGTAACCGCCAAACCAGCCAAACAGTTTTTGTGAACCATGGGCGATTAAGATGATCCCGATAGGAATGCGCAGTGCCAGTGGGGCAAAACTCGGGGCTGATTTCAGTGTTTTTGTGATCAGTGCTTTCATGGGATATTCCTCATTTCAAATTATTTAACGAATAGTTAAGGGTATTGTTCACTCAGTCTTAAGTCAGTTTGGCTGCAGTTCCGAAGAACTTCTCCATTGCTAAGCAGTGTAGACTTGACCTTTGGCAAAGAAAATCGGAACATTTTCAATGTCTATTTCAAATAATTTGAATATAAGGTTTATATGTTGCCATCTATTAGTCTCGATGGATTAATCGTGCTCGATGCCATTGATAAGAAAGGCAGTTTTTCCGCAGCGGCCGAGTCCTTGTTTCGGGTGCCGTCGGCACTGACCTACACAGTGCAGAAACTGGAAAGCGATTTAGGCACAAAATTATTTGAACGTAAGGGCCAGCGCGCCGAGCTGACCTTAGTCGGTCAACTTGTGCTGCGCCAAGGCCGAGAAATCCTTGCGGCAACATCAAGGCTCGAAGAGGCGGTGCGTCAACTCGAGACAGGCTGGGAGTCTTCATTGACCTTAGCTATAGATACAGTGGTGCCGGATTTACCCCTGCTGCAGTTGATTGGTGAGTTTACTGAGCTGGGTAAGCAAGTGACTGTGAATATCAGCGAAGAGTCCTTAGGTGGTGGCTGGGATGCGCTCTATTCTGGCCGTGCCGATATCGCTATCGGCGTAACAGGGGAGTTGCCCAAAGGCCAATATCATGTGGTTGAAATTGGGGAGTTGGAGTTTGTATTTGCTTTAAATCCCGCGCACCCATTGGCGCAACATGCAGGTCCAATTCCGACCGAGGCATTGCTGCAATTTCCTTCTATTGTGGTAGCAGATAGTTCGACTGCCCTAGCACAGCGATCAAGTGGTTTATTTGATAGTCGCCAAGTGATCCGTGTGCCGAATATGCAGACCAAAATTAAGGCGCAGCAATTGGGATTAGGTGTGGGTTACATTCCAAAGCACTTGATCTTAGATGCGTTGGCGGCGGGAAGCCTAGTGGCTTGTCATGTGGAAATGCCGCGCCCAACGCAAGCTGTGTTTATGGCATGGCGTAAATATGCTGAAGGCAAGGCGCAGGATTGGTTTACTGCGCGTTTACCGCAATGTGATTGGCAATTTTAAGCTCAGGTTTGTTTAGTGCTTTGTAAGTTGCCACTCACTTTGCTCCTCACAGCATTAATGTTTACGCCATGAGGAGCATAGCGCCTAACCTATACGTTGGCTGTGGCTGGTGTAATGCACATGCTGTGACAATAAATCAGACAAATTCGGTGAGCGATTCAAGAATCGAATAAAGGCCTGTGGCAAAGTCAGTGACTCCATCGACTCCTGCCAGCGGGCTTGCAGCAATGGAGAATAACCTTCTTTACCTGCAGCGGTGTAAGATGTTGAAACCCCTACGTAAAGTGACTCAGGTTCAACGGGATACCATAGTGATTGGCTGTCTTGCTGCATCATCTCCAATCTAAATAAACGCTCGCCCAGTGGACGGCGGCCATCGTAGTAATACCGTAGGCCGTAAGTGTAGGGGAAGCTACCCGCACCTGTGCCACGGACACTGTTGTTGGTTGCCGCGTTAATCGCCGATTCGAGCGCTTGATAGAGAAACTGACCTTGAATTTCATACTTAACTAATGGTAATTCGAAGGGGAGTAATTGCCCCATTACATCGGCTAGTGTCAATTGTCCTTGGGCCACCGATTGGCGCACACCGCCAGCATTATGCAGAGCAAAGTTCACTCTTGGGTCGACCAGTTTGGCTTCTTGGAACATGCTGCGACTCACCCAAGGTGCTATTTCACTGCCGTGGGGCAGGGCTTTAGAGGGTAAGCGGGTATGGACTAAGTTCTTCGGCACCAGTGCTAACACTTTGTTTTCCATCTCTGCGATAGCGGGTTTGTAGATGTCTCGGATCACGCCATCGATATCGGCATCGGCATCATCCCAAAAGATATTCGGATGCTGATTAAGCTGCTGGCGCACAGCTTGGTAATCTTGGTTATCGACTGCCGTGTTAGCACTTAAGATAAAGTGTTGATCCAGCATGAAATAGTTGCCGCCCTTTAAATTCAGCACTTTCCCATCAGCGTCAAACGTTATCTCGGCTAAGCCGACGACTTCGGCATATTTACCCGCATGCACTATGGGTGTGTTATTAATAACTTCACCGTAGGGCAGGTTGCTCAAACCTAAGGCGCGAAAATCCCCCTGTAGCGTATGCGTGTGACCGCCGACGATAAGGCTAATACCATCGACTTCGGCCGCGAGGCGTTTATCCTGATCTAAGCCTAAGTGACTGAGCACGATAATATGCTTAATACCTTGATTTTTAAGGTGCTCAACCGTGCGCGCAGTAGTGGCGATAGCATCGACAAAATGGGTGTCGGGATCGGGACGAGCGATCTCTTTCATCTGATCTAAGGTAATACCGACAATGGCTAATGTCTTATTGTGGAAGGGCTTAAGCAGGTATTTCGCGTGTTTTTGCTCATGATCATAATCCAAGATATTAGGCAAACCTCGCAGACAACCGGGTTTGTTGAGATCTTCTTGGCTTAAATCCATATTGCCCGCAAGCAATGGGAAATCAATTTGCTTGGCAAACTCGGCAAGTCTGGCGTTACCTTCATCAATATCGTGGTTGCCAATGACCATAGCATCAGGTGCCAACAGATTGAGTAAGTGGGCGTTGGCCTTACCTTTAAAATGGCTGAAATACAGCGTGCCCTGGAAGCTGTCACCACCATGCAGGAAAATAAAAGGCGTATTAGTTTGTGCAGCGGTGTGACGCGCTTTTGTGATGTGATGGCCGATGCGGGCATAACCACCGCTATGGCTGGTCACATCTAGCTTATGTTGGCCTATGTTAAGGCTAAATTGGACGCGGCAGGGTTCAAAATTCGAATGGGTGTCATTAATGTGCGCGAGTGAGAGTGTGTAGCTCTGTGTCATAACTTACCTCTATTACGGCGGGTGAGTATATACCCAAGCAACCTGAAAATGCGAGTTTCAGAGGGTTCTGAGTTATCTGCATTCTAAAAGAATAAAGGGAGCTAGGCTCCCTTTATATTAACAAGCACTAAACTTGGTTAGCCTTCAGCCGGATTTGGCTTCGTCATCATCGGATGCGGCTTCAAAATCACCGTCATCGGATAGGCGAATGCCTTTTTGCTTCATGCGCTTAGTCCAAAGTTTACGTGCCAATTGCTGCATATCGGTCGCGGGGTCGTTTAGATCGACAATCTCTAATCCTAACATAGATTCGATGATATCTTCTTGAGTTACGATACCTTGGCTACTGCCGTACTCGTCGACCACCATCGCAATTTGGGTGTTACGTTTAATCATACGCTCAAAAAGTGGCAGAATTTTTGCGGTTTCAGGCACCACAAATAAACTCCGTTTAAGTTCACCAATCGGTGCTTCTGGCGTGTAACGCTCTGCTAGCAATACATCGGTGCGGGTAATGTAACCAATCACATCATCATGATCTTGGTCGTAAACTGGAATTCGGGTAAAAGGCTTGTCGCGGTATTGGCGCACAAACTCATTTTGGGTGAGATCTATGGGCAAAGAAAACATCACAGTGCGCGGCGTCATAATCGCCGTGACTGGCATATCTCGCACCTTCAGCATTTGCGTCAAAATTTTTGACTCTTGCTCATCAAGCTCACCGGATTCATGGCCAATTTTGGCCATAGCACTCATCTCTTGGCGTATGTAGTGGCCTTCATCACCTTTGCCCATTAGGCGAGTGACTTGCTGTGACATCCAGATCAGCGGTTTAGTGGTACGTTTCATCCACAGCACGGCAACAGAAACACTCGGTGCGAGGCGACGCCAATGGTTTGCACCCAATGATTTAGGAATGATTTCTGAGAAAAACAGGATAATAAAGGTTAATACGCCCGAGAAAACACCTAACATATCGTCACCAAATACTTTAGCCGCTTGCGCACCTGCAACGGCGGCACCGACGGTATGAGCGATAGTATTTAGGGTAAGGATTGACACCAAAGGGGCTTCGACATTCTCTTTCAATCTACGTAAGCGCGCGGCTGCGGCACTGTCAGTTTGTTCGAGTGATGCGATATAACTTGGGGTAACCGATAACAGAACAGCTTCGAACACACTGCACAGAAAAGAAACAGCGACAGCGACAAGCACTATAATGATGAGGGTTAACATATAGGTGGAATTACAACTCCGTATTTTAGGCCAATATTAGCCCGTGGAGATTCTATCATAGGTGAATTGAGTTACTGGCTAAAATTTATTTGCGTCTGTATAATTCGCCGCCCTGTTGCAGGATCCGGTTTTTGGTGTTGAGGTTAGCTATATGAGTGAAAAGAAGATCAATTTATTAGACCTTGATCGTAAGGCGATGCGCGCATTATTTGCGGAAATGGGTGAAAAACCCTTTCGTGCCGATCAGCTCATGAAATGGCTATATCATTTCGGTGTCAGTGACTTCGAAGAGATGACCAACATCAACAAAGTGTTACGTCAAAAGTTGGCGGCCCGCTGCGAGATCGTTGCACCAGAAATTTCGAGTTTCCAAAAATCGACCGATGGTACGATAAAATTTGCAATTAATGTTGGCCAAGGCCAAGAAGTGGAAACGGTTTATATTCCTGAGGATGATCGTGCGACCTTGTGTGTATCTTCACAGGTTGGCTGTGCGCTGGAATGTACTTTCTGCTCGACGGGTCAGCAAGGTTTTAACCGTAACTTAACGGTTTCTGAAATCGTCGGCCAAATCTGGCGCGTGTCGCACTTTTTAGGATTTGCAAAAGACACGGGCGAGCGTCCGATCACTAACGTCGTGATGATGGGCATGGGTGAGCCATTACTCAATTTAGCCAATGTGATCCCTGCGATGGACATCATGCTCGATGATTTTGGTTTTAGTTTATCAAAGCGCCGCGTGACTTTATCAACCTCAGGCGTAGTGCCAGCGTTAGATAAACTGGGCGATGCCATCGATGTGGCACTTGCTGTCAGTATTCATGCACCCAATGATGAGTTGCGTGACATTCTGGTCCCGATCAATAAAAAGTATCCGCTGGATGAGTTTTTAGCGGGTATTCGTCGCTATATTGCTAAATCAAATGCTAACCGCGGCCGCGTGACAGTTGAATATGTGATGCTAGATCATATCAACGACAGCACAGATCAAGCCCATGAGTTAGCTAAGTTAATGAAAGATACACCTTGTAAGGTGAATCTGATCCCATTTAATCCGTATCCTGGCTCGCCTTATGGCCGCTCATCTAATTCACGTATCGACCGTTTTTCTAAGGTTCTTATGGAATACGGTTTTACTGTCATCGTACGTAAAACCCGTGGAGATGACATTGATGCCGCTTGCGGTCAGTTAGCTGGTGATATTCGCGACAGAACGAAACGTTTAGCGAAAAAACGCATGCAAGAAAACCAGATTTCAGTCACAATGAATTAACTCTTTGTTTGCACAGATTTATAGGCTTGCCCATGAAGCATGGATTGCCAAGGTTTTCATTGATTTTAAGCCTGTCATTATTGATGACAGGATGCGTCACTGAGCGTACTTATACTGGGACAGATATTCCTGTTTCGGAACGAAAGTTAGACAAAGTCGCCGCCGCAAGGGAGCGGATGCAGCTCGGTTTAACCTATTTAAATCGAGGTAGCACGGAACAAGCCAAATACAATCTTGATAAAGCATTAGAATATGCTCCAGAGCTCGAAGATGTGCATACCGCTCTGGCTTATTACTATCAAACCGTGGGCGATTTAGTGCGTACCGAAGAGTCGTACATGAATGCCATTAGTACTAAGGACGCCTCTGGCGATTCCATGAATAATTTCGGGGTGTTTTTGTGCCAACAAAAGCAATACAACAAAGCTGAAAAAATGTTTTTGGCCGCAATTGAAATGCCCAAATATACGCGCACTGCCTCAAGCTATGAGAACTTAGGTCTTTGTAGTCGCGAAGCAGGACAAGCAGAAAAGGCACGACAGTATTTTCAGATGGCGTTAAAGTATGACCCGAGACGCTCGGTGTCATTACTGGAGTTGGCAGAGTTAGAAGTCGATCAAGGTGATTTTATTCAGGCGCGAAACCAATTAGCGCGCTATCACCAAGTGGCTGAGCAAACTCCAGAAAGTTTAGCGCTCGGGATCAAAATAGAGCAGGCAGTGAATGATGATGCCGCTGTGAAGAGATTTGGTATTTTATTGCTTGCCAAATTCCCAGCATCACCTCAGGCCAAGCAATACAGAGTTAATTTGCATCAATGAAAGATCATGAAACCAATGCGCCAGTTGAGTCGGTAGCACCGCAATCAGTCGCGCTAGATGTCACGCTTGGTACTTTATTAAAAGCCGCCCGCGAAAAAATGGGCCTTAGTATTCAAGATGCTGCTGTAAAGCTGCATCTACGTCCTCGTATTATTGAAGATATTGAAGCTGACAATTTTACAAATATTGCCTCATCGACTTATGTACGTGGCTATGTGAAAAACTACGCGCGTATGGTTAGTGCCGATGCGGCTTTGATTGAAGCTTGTCTTGTGCAGCAAGTGCCAGTCGTGACTGAGCCTGCAATGCAAAGTTTTTCACGCAAAACCACATATCAAGCTCGCGATACACGTTTAACTTGGCTGAGTATTTTTATCGTCATAGTGTTACTCGGTTCGTTAGTCGTCTGGTGGATGCAAAAAACGACCTTGCTAAGCACTATTGATGTGTCGCAACCCACGGCTGAAGAGGTCGCAGCAGCGAATCAGACGCTGCCAGGTGATGTGTTATTGACCGAAACGGATGCCAGTCCTCGTTTGACTGAGATTGCCGCAAACGGCTCAATGTCTATCGATGGTCCAATTAAAGATACTGATGCAAGCACTATTGATGTCAGCACAGGACCAACGGACAATAATTATCCTCAGACCGTTGATACGAGTAATGAAGATGGCGGTTCAGCAATCGCAGCCACAACGCCATCGGTTCCGCAAACGACAGCTCCTGTAGTCCAACAGCCTGTTAGTGCAACGCCTTCACCGACCACAACATCAACGACCACTGCCACTGCAGCAAGTACTTTGGTTGCTGTTGCAGGACAATCGATTATAGATGTCCAGTTGACGGGTGATTGCTGGATAAACATTGTTGATGCTAAAGGTAAAGCGTTAGTCGATGGTGTTAAAGGCGCTGGCGCAACAGTGCAAGTGAGCGGTGTGCCACCGTTTAAAGTCATTTTAGGTGCACCCCATGTAGCGACCTTAAGCTTAGATGGTCAAATTGTTAGCCTAGCGGATTTCCCCAAGGGACGAGTCGCGCGTTTAACCTTGCCTAAAGCCTAACGACCGCGTAATGATCTGCAGCACGTACCGAAATAGAGCGTATTAAGCATGTATAATGAAACTCCCATAAAAAGACGTCCTTCCACCCGCATTTATGTGGGTAATGTACCGATTGGTGATGGGGCGCCGATTGCTGTTCAGTCAATGACCAATACTAAGACCACAGATGTTGAAGCGACAATTGCTCAAATTCGTGCCTTAGAGAAAGTCGGTGCCGATATAGTGCGTATCTCTGTACCCACTATGGATGCGGCTGAAGCCTTTAAGCTCATTAAGCAAGCGGTCAATGTTCCTTTAGTGGCCGACATTCATTTTGATTATCGCATTGCTCTAAAAGTTGCCGAGTACGGTGTCGATTGCCTTCGAATCAATCCGGGCAATATAGGCAATGAAGAGCGTATTCGTAGCGTGGTGGAATGTGCCCGTGACCATAATATTCCCATCCGTATTGGTGTGAATGGTGGGTCATTAGAAAAAGATCTAATGGACAAGTACAAAGAACCCACACCTGAAGCCTTGCTTGAATCAGCTATGCGCCATGTGGATATTCTGGACAGATTGAACTTTGACCAGTTTAAGGTCAGCGTTAAAGCCTCCGATGTATTTTTAGCGGTCGAATCTTACCGTTTATTAGCAAAACAAATTCGTCAACCCCTGCATTTAGGCATTACAGAAGCCGGTGGCGCGCGCGCGGGTTCAGTGAAATCGGCCGTAGGCTTAGGTATGTTATTGGCCGAAGGCATAGGTGATACACTACGTATTTCCTTGGCCGCTGATCCGGTCGAAGAAATCAAAGTCGGTTTTGACATTTTAAAGTCGCTGCGTATTCGTAGCCGTGGCATTAATTTCATTGCCTGTCCATCTTGTTCTCGTCAAGAGTTCGATGTGATCAGTACAGTCAATGAGTTAGAGCGTCGCCTCGAAGACGTGACTACCGCCATGGATGTGTCTATTATCGGCTGCGTAGTTAACGGCCCAGGTGAAGCCTTAGTGTCGCACATCGGTTTAACTGGTGGGCACAATAAGAGCGGTTACTATGATGAGGGTGAACGTCAAAAAGAACGTTTTGACAACGACAACATTGTCGATTCCCTCGAAGCGAAAATTCGCGCAAAAGCCACTCAAATGGCGAACCGTATTCAAATCAAAGACACAACTGAGTAATATGTACCCGCATTTGGGCATAGATTACGCCTAATGATGTTGAGCTAGGCCCCGAAACCGACGGGGTCGTTTTACGTTTTACGCTCAAAAGCCTATAATGCGTGACATTTTTATTAATTTAGCGAAATCGGACGAGTCGATACAGTGGCAAAACAGATCCAAGCGATTCGCGGAATGAATGACATTCTGCCAACTCAAAGTCCTCTATGGCAAAAAGTGGAAGCGGTACTACGTTCGAGCGTCAGTGCTTACGGTTACAGCGAAATCCGCACTCCAATAGTGGAAAATACCGATCTTTTTAAACGCTCTATCGGTGAAGTGACTGATATTGTTGAAAAAGAAATGTATACCTTCGCAGATAATAACGGTGACAGCTTAACGCTACGCCCTGAAGGTACCGCGTCGACAGTGCGTGCAGGTAACGAAAACGGTCTGCTATATAACCAAGAGCAACGTCTTTGGTATATGGGTCCTATGTTCCGCCACGAACGTCCACAAAAAGGCCGTTATCGTCAGTTTAACCAATTTGGCGTTGAAGTGTATGGCATTGGCTCGGCTGATATTGATGCTGAAGTCTTGATGCTATCGGCACGTCTGTGGGAAAAACTCGGTATTAGCGAGCACGTCTCGTTAGAGCTAAATACCTTAGGTGATCCTGCTGAGCGCGCTGTTTATCGTGATGCCTTAATAGCGTTTTTAGAGCTGCATAAAGATGCGCTCGATGAAGACAGTAAGCGTCGCATGTACAGCAATCCGCTGCGAGTATTGGATTCAAAAGATCAAAATGTCCAAGCCATATTGGTTGATGCACCTGAGTTAATGGATTTTCTCGGTGAAGAATCAAAGACACATTTTTCACAATTGCGTGAACTACTTGATGCTGTGGGTATCAAATACACCATTAATCCGCGTCTAGTACGTGGTTTAGATTACTATAATCGTACTGTATTTGAATGGGTTACATCTAGTTTAGGCTCACAAGGTACTGTACTTGCGGGTGGTCGCTACGATGGTTTAGTCGCCCAGTTAGGTGGTAAAGATACTCCAGCGGTCGGTTTTGCTATGGGCTTAGAGCGCATTGTCTTGCTGCTTGAAACCTTAGAGCTGACCAAAGATATTCCGCCAGAAGTGGATGTGTATGTCACGGCCATGGGTGATAGCTGTCTGGTCGAAGCCATCAAGGTCGCGCAGGAATTACGTAACGCACTGCCAAACCTTAAAGTGATGAGTCACTGTGGCGGCGGTAACGTGAAGAAACAAATGAAGCGTGCCGACAAAAGCGGTGCGAGTGTGGCACTACTGATAGGTGAAGATGAACTTGCCGAAGGTATGGTTACGGTTAAACATTTACGCAATGACATCGAACAACAACGGGTAGCTCGAAGTGCCTTAGGCGCATTTTTGGCTGAACTGATCAAATAAAGGGGACGTGCGCGTGGAAATTTATAGCACAGAAGAACAACAAGTTGATGCTATCAAGCAGTTCTGGAAAGATTACGGAAATTCAATTTTAATCGGTGCCGTAGTGGGTTTAGGCGGCCTATATGCGTGGAATTATTATTCTGACGTTAAAGTGGCGCAAGCGGAAGAAGCTTCAAAAGCGTTCCAAAATTTGACCACTAAATCTGCCGATGAAGCCGCTATGCTTGCGGGTGTCGCCGAGTTTTCTAAAAATCACGATCAAAAGGGCTATCAAGCCTTGTTAGAACTGATCGTGGCCAAAACTGCGGTAGAAGCGAAGGATTATCCAAAAGCGATTGATGCTTTGAACAAGGTGATTGCGGCTAAACCCGGTGCTGGTTTAGATGTGATTGCGACTTTGCGTTTAGCACGTGTACAAGCAGAGCAAGGTCAAATTGATGCAGCTCTAGCGACCTTAGATCAAGTAACAGATAAAGCTTTCTTCGCTCAGCGCGATGAGTTGAAAGGTGATTTCTTAGTACGTCAAGGTGAAGTTGAGAAGGCAAAAACAGCTTATCAAGCTGCCATGGACAATGGTGGTGTGGTGACAAGCCCTGCGCTTAAAATCAAACTTGATAGCCTAAATCAGGCATAAGGGATCCCTTGATGAAGTCTTGGTGCAAAAACCTGCTAGCCGCTGGATTAAGTCTGGCCATGTTATCCGCCTGTTCGTCGAGCGATGTCGAAGAAGAACCGGTAAGTGAGTTAACTGCCATTCAGGCGACAGTGTTTCCTGAAGTGAGTTGGAGCGCCTCTGTCGGCAATGGTGTTGGTGATTATTATTCTCGCCTCGCCCCCGCCGTTAGTTATGGAAAAATTTTTGCCGCCGACCGTTATGGTGAAGTGGTTGCCTTCGATGAGGCCACTGGCGAGCGCGTTTGGACTAAAGATTTCAGCGAAGAGTTTCGTGATAACGCTTTAGCTAAAAATAAAGGTGCGCGTATTGCTGCTGGTGTGACTGCTGCGCGTAATAAAGTCTTTTTAGGTGGTGAAAGTGGGCTGCTTGCTGCACTGAACGCTGAAGATGGTCAAGTGTTATGGCATGTCGTTGCGGGCGGTGAATTACTGTCAGCTCCCACAGTGGCCGATGACGTCGTGGTGGTCAGTACCAGCTCTGGTTCACTCGAAGCGTTTAACGTCGATACTGGCGCTAAGCTGTGGGTGTATGAAATGCAATTGCCGAATCTGACCCTGCGCGGTACAGGTTCTGCAGCTTACGAAGCGGGTGGTTTCTTCATAGGTACCGCCGATGGCAAAGTGGCTGTTGTGATTAAAAACAATGGTCAAGCTGCGTGGGAACAGGCGATTTACAATCCAACGGGCGGTAACGAGTTTACGCGTATGGCCGACGTGGATATGACCCCCTTGATCCTTGGCGACAACTTATATGCAGTGAGCTACAACGGTAACTTAGTGTCGATGGAACTGCGCACGGGTCGAGTTGTGTGGACACGTAAGTATTCTAGCTTTAACGAGTTAGCATCAGCGGGCCTAAGCTTGTACTTAGTTGACGATCACAGCCGTATCTACTCAGTTGATAAACGTAACGGTTTGGAACTGTGGAGTAATTCTGAGTTAGCTAACCGCACTCTGACATCTCCGGCTGTATATAAAGACTATTTAGTTGTGGGTGATTTCGAAGGTTATTTGCACTTCATCGATCGCAGTACAGGGACGATTGTGGGTCGTGTCCAAGTGGACAGCTCAGGATTATACAGCCAGCCGTTAGTGGTGGATGATAAAATCTATGTTCAAGGTCGCAGCGGAAAGTTGGCTGTTGTAACACTTCAATAGTTAAAAGTGTTATCCTTGCTGAGCCCCTGGAAGTGTGTTCCGGGGGCTTTTTATTGAAAAGTTTTTTAGAGGCAAAATCATGATCCCTGTAGTGGCCCTTGTTGGTCGGCCGAACGTCGGTAAATCCACCCTATTTAATCGTCTTACGCGCACGCGTGATGCGCTGGTTGCTGACTTTCCTGGCCTAACACGTGACCGTAAATATGGTCGAGCATTCTTATCCGGCTATGAGTTCATTGTGGTCGATACCGGTGGTATCGATGGCACTGAAGAAGGGATCGAGACGAAAATGGCTGAGCAATCCCTTGCCGCCATTGAAGAAGCCGATGTCGTTCTATTTATGACCGATGCGCGCGCGGGTTTAACCGCTGCGGATCTGTCGATTGCACAGCACTTACGTAGCCGTCAAAAAACCACCTTTGTGGTTGCTAACAAAGTTGACGGTATTGATGCCGATTCAGCTTGTGCCGAGTTTTGGTCTTTAGGTCTAGGTGAAGTTTACCAAATGGCGGCGTCCCAAGGACGTGGCGTGACCAATATGATCGAATACGCGCTGACCCCTTATGCCGAAGCGATGGGCATTGTGCGTCAAGGTGAAGACGAAGTTACTGAAGAGCGTGAATATACCGAAGAAGAAGCGGAAGCTGAGCAAAAGCGTCTGCAAGATTTGCCTATCAAGCTGGCGATCATAGGTAAACCTAACGTAGGTAAGTCAACCCTGACTAACCGTATTCTAGGTGAAGAGCGCGTTGTGGTATTTGATGAGCCCGGCACGACCCGTGACAGTATTTACATTCCAATGGAACGTGAAGGTCGCGAGTACGTGATTATCGATACCGCGGGTGTTCGTCGCCGCAGTAAAGTACATCAAGTCATTGAGAAATTCTCAGTGATCAAGACCTTGAAAGCGGTTGAAGATGCTAACGTGGTGTTGCTTATCATCGATGCCCGTGAAGGTATCGCCGAACAAGATTTAGGTCTGTTAGGTTTCGCACTCAATGCGGGTCGCGCTTTGGTTATTGCTGTCAACAAGTGGGATGGTATCGACCAAGGCATTAAAGATCGCGTGAAGAGTGAGCTTGACCGTCGTCTTGGTTTTATCGACTTTGCCCGTATTCACTTTATTTCGGCGCTGCACGGTACCGGTGTTGGCCATTTATTTGAATCGATTGAAGAAGCTTACGACAGTGCCACACGCCGCGTCAGCACTTCTATGCTGACCCGTATTATGCAAATGTCGCAGGACGATCACCAGCCACCATTAGTGAATGGCCGCCGTGTGAAGCTTAAATACGCTCACGCCGGTGGTTACAATCCGCCAATAGTGGTCATTCACGGTAACCAAGTGAGTAGACTGCCTGACTCGTACAAACGCTACATGATGAACTACTTCCGTCGTTCATTGAAAGTCGTAGGTACGCCAATCCAGCTGCGTTTCCAAGAGGGTGATAACCCATTTGAAAACAAGACTGAAAAATTGACTATGAGCCAAGAGCGCCGCCGCAAGCGCGCACAAAGCCATATTAAAGACAGAAAAACCAAATAGTGTTTTTTACCAGACACATTTGAAACAAAAGGAACCTTAGGGTTCCTTTTGTGTTTTAAGACTATTTCAGCGTCATGTAGATTTATTCGAGCGGTTTTATTTGAGTGACGGTTGATATCACTTGTCCATGGCGCAAGCGGGTCTGCAAACTATCACCTATGGCCAGTTTATCAGCAGAGTCGACCACTTGATTGTGGATGTCAGTGGTAATGCTGTAACCACGGCTTAAAGTGGCAAGCGGACTGACGGTTTCGAGTTGATGGGCCGCGTATTTTATCCGCTGTTCACTTTGGCTGAGTTTGTCCTGCAATGCATCCTGTAAGCGGCTCGCAAGATAACTTAAGCGGTTACCCTCAATGGCGAGTTTATGCTTGGGAGATTGCTGTTCAAGGCGGCTTGCGAGCAACTGCTGACGGCGGCTGAGTAGATGCAAGCGATTCGACAGCGCGGACTCTAGTCGTAATTGCATCTCATCGAATCTTTGTTCGAACTGCTGCAAAGTCCGTTTAGGGTCTTGGCGTTGCAGTCTGTGCTCTAGCAAACTAAGTCGTCTTTCTTGTTTAAGCTGATAATGTTTCGCGCTTTGTTGCAGGCGCGATAAGGCTGTGGCGAGTTTTTGCGCCTTATTATCACTGTCTTGTGATAATAGCTCCGCGCCCGCAGACGGTGTTGGGGCGCGGATATCGGCAACATAATCACTGATGGTTGTATCGACCTCGTGGCCGACGGCGCTGACAATGGGTAGGGCGCTGTTATAAATTGTGTGGGCGAGGGCTTCGCTGTTAAAACACCACAAATCCTCAAGCGAACCGCCGCCACGGGTGAGCAGTAATACATCTACTTCTAAACGCTGGTTGGCTATATTGATTGCCTGACAAATACTCTGCGCCGCGGTTTCGCCCTGAACTTGAGTCGGATAGATAATGACTTCAATCGAAGGATCGCGCCTTGCCAATACATGTAAAACGTCGCGGATCGCTGCACCCGTAGGTGATGTAATAACGCCAATCCGTTGAATATTTTTGGGTAGCAATCTTTTGGTATCGGCGGCAAATAAGCCTTCGGCGGCGAGCTTCATCTTGAGTGCATCGAACTGCTGGGCGAGTAATCCATCTCCTGCGGGTAACATGGACTCAATTAATAATTGATAGTCGCCTCTGGGTTCATAAACGCTGATCGCGCCTTTGACCAGCACTTGCTGACCATTGATGGGCTTAAAGCTGACCGTTTGGTTACGGCCTTTAAACATGGCGCAACGGATCTGCGAAGAGTGGTCTTTTAAAGTGAGATACCAATGCCCTGAGCTGGGGGAGGAAAAGTTGGATATTTCGCCATTGAGCCAAATTTTACCCAGTTGCCCCTCGAGAATTTGTCTGACTTCACCATTGAGCCGCGAGACAGTATAAATGTTGTTTTTGGTGCCTTGCATCGAATAACTCAATAAAATGGGGATATTTACTATTTTCCATTTACCAGTGGAGATATGCAAGGTATAATCCCGCCGCAATATTTCACCTCTAAATCCTACTCAACTGGGGAGATGTTGCATATGCTACGTTTAATTAAAGAAGCGCTTACTTTTGACGATGTGTTGCTTGTTCCTGCGCATTCGACTGTACTCCCAAATACCGCCATTCTTAAAACTCGCCTGACCAATACCATTGAATTGAATATCCCACTTGTGTCTGCCGCTATGGACACAGTTACCGAAGCTCGTCTTGCGATCGCTATGGCGCAGGAAGGCGGCTTAGGCTTTATTCATAAAAACATGAGCATTGAAAAACAAGCCGAAGAAGTTCGTAAAGTAAAAATTTACGAAGCGGGCGTGGTTCAACAACCTGTAACTGTGACCCCATCAACGACTTTAGCCGATCTGAAAGTGTTAACACTGAAGAATGGTTTTGCGGGTTATCCCGTGGTCAACGAAGCCAACGAGCTGGTCGGTATCATTACTGGCCGTGACGTACGTTTCGTGACGGATTGGAGCAAGACGGTAGAAGAAGTGATGACGCCTAAAGCGCGTTTAGTCACAGTTGCCGAAGGCACTAAATTAGATGAAGTGCAAAAGTTGATGCACTCACACCGTATCGAAAAAGTGCTTGTGGTTGATGATAACTATAAGCTGAAAGGCCTCATCACTGTTAAAGACTTCGAGAAAGCCGAACGTAAACCTAACGCCTGTAAAGATGAATTAGGCCGTTTACGTGTTGGCGCCGCCGTAGGTGCGGGCGCTGGTAATGAAGAGCGTGTTGAGGCTCTGGTTAAAGCCGGTGTTGACGTTTTACTTATCGATTCTTCCCACGGTCATTCCGAAGGCGTTTTACAACGCATTCGTGAAACTCGCGCTAAACATCCTGATTTGCAAATTATCGGTGGTAACGTTGCCACGGCTGAAGGTGCATTAGCCTTAGTCGAAGCGGGTGTTAACGCAGTTAAAGTGGGTATTGGCCCTGGTTCTATCTGTACGACTCGTATCGTGACAGGTGTTGGCGTACCACAAATTACGGCCGTTTCCGATGCTGCTGAAGCCATGAAAAGCTTAGGTATTCCTGTGATTGCCGATGGCGGCATTCGTTTCTCTGGTGATTTAGCCAAAGCATTAGCCGCGGGTGCATCTTGCATCATGGCGGGCTCAATGTTTGCGGGAACTGAGGAAGCACCGGGCGAAACTGAGTTATATCAAGGCCGTGCGTATAAATCCTACCGTGGTATGGGGTCATTAGGCGCTATGTCTCAAGGCTCATCTGACCGTTATTTCCAATCAGATAATGCTGCCGATAAGTTAGTCCCAGAAGGTGTAGAGGCGCGCGTGCCTTATAAAGGCAAGTTGAAGGAAATCATCCATCAACATATGGGCGGTCTGCGTTCATGCATGGGCTTAACAGGGTGTGCCACCATTCTAGAGCTGAATGAAAAAGCCCAATTTGTGAAAGTGACTTCAGCAGGCATGGGCGAGTCCCACGTACACGATGTGACTATCACTAAAGAAGCGCCGAACTACCGTTCAGGTTCTTAATCGTTTGATAAGAGGGGCGGCAATAAGCCGCCCCTTTGTAAAGCGTGTGATCCAATACTCAAGGCTGGCTCTCGCCGCGTTGAGCAATGTTAAAACAATAGATGAGATAAAGGTTACCCATGAGCGATATTCATGAGCACAAGATACTGATCCTCGATTTTGGATCCCAGTACACTCAACTGATTGCCCGTCGTATCCGTGAAATCGGCGTTTACTGCGAATTATGGGCTTGGGATGTCACCGAAGCCCAAATCCGCGAATTTGCTCCGAACGGCATTATTCTTGCGGGCGGACCAGAAAGTGTCACGGCTGAAAACTCGCCGCGTGCGCCTGAATACGTCTTTACCGCAGGAGTGCCGGTACTGGGCATTTGTTACGGCATGCAGACTATGTCTGAGCAGCTGGGCGGTAAAGTGATCCAAGGTGTGGGCGAAGGTGAATTCGGCTACGCTCAAATTGAAATGCTGACAGATTCATTGCTATTCAAAGGCATCGAAGATGCGGTTAGCAGTGACGGCAAACCCTTACTCGACGTATGGATGAGCCACGGCGATAAAGTGTCGGCTATTCCTGAAGGGTTTGTGGCGGTCGCTAAAACGGACACTTGCCCATTTGCCGCTATGGCAAACGAAGAGAAGCAATTCTTCGGCGTACAGTTCCACCCAGAAGTGACCCACACTCGCCAAGGTATGCGCATGTTATCGCACTTTGCCTTAGACATTTGTGGCTGTGCAGCCAACTGGAAACCTTCCTCTATCATCGAAGATGCGATTGAGCGCTTGAAGAAGCAAATCGGTGATGATGAAGTGATTTTAGGATTATCGGGCGGTGTTGATTCTTCGGTTGTGGCTATGCTGCTACACCGCGCTATCGGCAAAAAACTGACCTGCGTATTCGTTGATAACGGTTTATTACGTTTGAACGAAGCCGAGCAAGTGATGGAAATGTTTGGCGATCATTTCGGCCTGAATATCATCCACGTTGATGCGGAAAACCGTTTCCTCGATGCGATGAAAGGCGAAGCCGATCCAGAGGCTAAGCGTAAGATCATCGGCCGTGTATTCGTGGAAATTTTCGATGAAGAATCGAAAAAATGCGCCAATGCCAAATGGTTAGCGCAAGGCACGATTTATCCAGACGTGATTGAATCTGCCGGCAGTGCCACAGGCAAAGCCCATGTGATTAAATCTCACCATAACGTTGGCGGTTTGCCAGCCGATATGGCGCTCGGTTTAGTCGAGCCTCTGCGTGAACTGTTCAAAGATGAAGTGCGTAAAATTGGTCTTGAGTTAGGCCTACCATACAACATGCTATATCGTCACCCGTTCCCAGGACCAGGTCTTGGTGTGCGCGTATTAGGTGAAGTGAAAAAAGAATACTGTGACTTGCTGCGCCGCGCCGATGCTATCTTCATCGAAGAACTGCATAAAGCCGACTTATACAATAAAGTCAGTCAAGCCTTTACTGTGTTCTTACCAGTACGCTCTGTTGGCGTGATGGGTGATGGCCGTAAATACGATTGGGTGGTGTCATTGCGCGCCGTCGAAACAATCGATTTTATGACGGCCCATTGGGCACATCTACCCTATGATTTCTTAGGCCGCGTATCAAACCGCATCATCAACGAAGTCGATGGCATTTCCCGCGTAGTTTACGATATCTCTGGCAAGCCGCCAGCGACTATCGAATGGGAATAAGTTAATTATTTGAATTAACGAATAAAAGGCGCCGAGTGCGCCTTTTTTGTTGTTTGATGGATTAACTTAGGTTGAATGGCTCAGCCGTGAAATATCTGTGCTTGACTGATATAATCCGGCTTTATTTTTTGCTAAAAGAGATAAGGTGTAAGTGGTGCAAACGCAACAAGACGAACAATCTCAGCAAGATGAACATTGGATGCAAGTCGCGATGCTGATGGCCGAGAAAGCTGAAGCTGAGGGCGAAGTACCTGTGGGTGCGGTATTGGTCAAAGACGGTCAGCAGATTGCGACGGGTTACAATTTATCCATTAGCCAGCACGATCCTAGCGCCCATGCGGAAATTTTATGTTTGCGGGAAGCGGGGCGTTTGGTCGAAAACTATCGTCTTTTAGATGCGACTTTATATGTCACCCTCGAGCCTTGCGCTATGTGTGCGGGCGCTATGGTGCATAGCAGAATTGCTCGTGTGGTATTTGGCGCACGGGATGAAAAAACGGGTGCAGCGGGTACTGTGGTGAATTTATTGCAACATCCGGCGTTTAATCACCAAGTTGAAGTCACATCAGGGGTGCTGGCCGATGCTTGTAGCGCGCAATTGAGTCGTTTTTTTAAACGTCGCAGGGAAGAGAAAAAAGCCCTGAAACAGGCTCAAAAGGCGCAGCAAGCTATTGGTAAGTGACGATTAACGTGACAGAATTAATCCTGAGACTGAATAAAAGTAAAGAAGAGTTTTTGACGATTTAAAATACGGCGATGACGAATTTTTAGCAAAGTACGACGACGCGCAACGGTATTGTTGATGGTTTTTCTTCTCATATTGACCCCATTAATTGTTATTATCGATGCCCTACAGAGATTTATCTTAGGTCATAACCCAAGACAGTAGCAGTTGCACAGGAGTGCAGCAATAGCACTGGTCAGATAAGCTGAACTAAGCGATGTTTTTCATCGCAAATTTGAGTTAGGTTGATAAACCTTAATTCAGCTTGCCTGTTGCTTAGTATCTGACCTTGTTGAAGACATCTACGTACATCTTGAGTTTTTATGTTGGTGTTCTTGTTACGTAAAACTCTGTACTTGATATATAAGAAGTGAGTTGTTGGATTGTCGTTTGGCCCATGCACCTGAGCGCTAACGAGTTAAGCTATTTAGGTTGATCAGGACTTAACGTTCCTGCTGGAAGTACGGGTTCTTCCGCAGTAAGGTCGCTCGAGTCATCATCGGGGTCGGGTTGTTTCGACTGATTATCCACCCAGACTAGCGTGTCATAGTAGCGACGGATGCTGTCGACGTAATGAACGGCTTCACTGCCTCGGGCGTAACCATAACGTGTTTTTTGATAATATTTACGCTTTTGCAGTAGCGGTAGTACCTTTTTTAAATCTCGCCAAGCATTGGGATTTAACTCCATCGATTCCGCAAGCTTACGTGCATCTTCAATATGGGCATATCCTATGTTGTAAGAGGCCAGCGCAAACCACATGCGTTGACTCTCGGGGATCGATTCTGGCAGGCGATTGATCATATCGTTCAAATACGCCGCGCCGCCGCGAATACTTTCTTCGGCATCGAGTCGGTTGGTGATCCCAATCTCTTTGGCGGTTGGTTGAGTCAACATCATCATGCCACGCACTCCTGTGGCCGAGCGGGCATTAGGATTCCAATGTGATTCTTGATAGCTGGTTGCTGCCAGTTTACGCCAATCTAAATTGCCTGCATGGGTTTCAAATAATTGTCGATAACGCGGCAATACTGTCTCAATGGCACGGATAAATGCGCGAGTATCGATATAATCGAAGCGTTTTACATGACCAAAGTATTTCTCGTTGAGATGATCCAGCGTACCGGCAAGCTTCTCTTGGTGCCAAAAGGCCAGCAATTTACTCATAAGTTCATCACTGTGAGTGGGAGGTAATAGCCAGATCACATCGAGTTTTTCTTCTAGCACAGGGCCTGAGCGTAGGTCGGGCAGGTAGCGACGGTTGATCTGTACGCTGCTGGAGTCGGCGATAGTGTAGTCAATTTCTTTGTTGGCAATCATAGCCAACAACTCTTCACTGTCTTTGTCGGTAATTTGATCCCACACCAGCGTTGGATAATGCTTTTGCAACTGGGTCAAGGTCTCGACGAAGGAAGAGTCGGCGATAACGGTGATCTTGCCTTTTAAGTCGCTGATGTCTTTTGGGGTTGGCATGCCTTCGCGATACACCAACACTTGATTCACCCGGTATAGCGGTGGACCTAAGCGGAACTGTTCTCGCCTTGTGGGCGTTTCTGTCATGCCTGCAGCAATAATATCGATTTCATTCTTTTTGAGGGCTTCGTACAACTCGATACGGTTTGTGTAGGGCACCATTTTTAAGGGCACATTTAAGTATTCGGCAAACAATACCGCCATATCGTAATCGAAACCGCTATCACCTTGGCCCGAGGTCATATAAATCTGTGGGCCGTAAAGTGTACCGACTCTTAGCTCAGTTAACTTTTTTGGCACGAATTCTGTTTCGTCCACGGTCACCTGCTGACAGGCAGTCAGTAGGAAACCTAAGATAAGAGCGAACAGAAATCGAGTCATTAAATGTACTTATAGTAAATAAAATCAATATTATAGATAGCGAGTTAACAGTGGGGCATTAGTGGTGAACTGGCTGACATTGGTGGGATTATATCCGTTTGTCTGCGATTTCGAAAAAAAATCATTCTGGGGGAAAGTACAGCCGACACAATACTGGGCTTTTTATATCACAGGAAACACTGTTTTGCGTAAGGTCGCAGGTGATTTGTGACAGACATTTCCTTATAATAGCGCCACCTCTGACCCCTGCAATAATAAATAATAAGGTGAATAGACGTGATGGAGATCATCCGCGGAGCCCCTGCACTCTCGACGTTTAGGGTGCAAAAGCTGATGGAGGCCTGCGAAAACGCGGCGCTTCCGGTACGCCAAATCTATGCTGAGTATGTCCATTTAGCGGATTTGAGCGAGTTGCTCGATACAAATGAACGCCAGCAACTTGAAAAAATTCTCACCTATGGACCTGCGATAGAAGCTCATATCCCCCAAGGTTCACTCCTGTTTGTCACTCCTCGCCCCGGTACTATTTCTCCTTGGTCTTCAAAAGCCACTGACATCGCGCACAATTGTGGCCTTGGTAAAGTGAAGCGTTTGGAGCGAGGCGTTGCGTATTATGTCGAGTCAGATGCACTGACAGCGCCTCAGCAACAAGCTTTAAATGCGTTGCTGCACGATCGCATGGTTGAAATTATCCTCGATGATTTTACCAAAGCCGATGTGCTGTTCAAACGCACTGAGCCTGCGCCGTTTAAGAGCGTCAATATTCTTGGGGAAGGTCGCCGCGCACTTGAAGTGGCTAACACTGAATTGGGGCTTGCCTTAGCCGAAGATGAAATCGACTATTTAGTCGAGAACTTCGTCCGTTTAGGCCGTAATCCCCATGACATCGAATTGATGATGTTTGCTCAGGCGAACTCTGAGCATTGTCGTCATAAGATTTTTAACGCAGATTGGACCATTGACGGTGAAGTTCAGCCTAAGTCATTGTTCAAAATGATTAAGAACACCTTTGAAACCACGCCTGATCACGTGTTATCTGCCTACAAAGATAACGCTGCTGTGATGGAAGGCTCGGTTGCCGGTCGTTTCTTCCCCGATCCAGATGGGGTGTACAACTACCATACTGAACCTATGCACATCCTGATGAAAGTGGAAACCCACAACCATCCAACCGCCATCAGCCCCTATCCTGGCGCTGCAACCGGTTCAGGTGGTGAAATCCGTGATGAAGGCGCGACAGGTCGTGGTTCTAAACCTAAAGCCGGTTTAACGGGCTTTAGCGTATCCAATTTAAAAATCCCGGGTTTTGTTCAGCCATGGGAAGGTAACTATGGCAAGCCAGAGCGCATCGTCAGTGCGCTGGACATCATGACCGAAGGCCCACTGGGCGGCGCGGCATTTAACAACGAGTTTGGTCGTCCGGCATTGGTCGGTTATTTCCGTACCTACGAGCAGGAAGTCAGCAGCCATAACGGCGTAGAAGTCCGTGGTTACCATAAGCCGATTATGTTAGCCGGTGGTTTGGGTAACATTCGCGAAGAGCATGTACAGAAGGGCGAAATCACCGTCGGCGCTAAGCTGATTGTGCTGGGTGGCCCTGCGATGAACATTGGTTTGGGCGGCGGCGCTGCTTCATCTATGGCATCGGGTCAATCGAGTGAAGACTTAGATTTTGCTTCTGTGCAACGTGAAAACCCCGAAATGGAACGTCGTTGTCAGGAAGTGATTGACCGATGTTGGCAGCTTGGCGATAAAAACCCTATCCAATTTATCCACGATGTGGGCGCGGGCGGTTTGTCGAACGCTTTCCCTGAACTTGTGAATGACGGCGAGCGCGGCGGTTTATTCAATCTGCGTAACGTGCCTTCAGATGAGCCTGGCATGAGCCCGCTGGAAATCTGGTGTAACGAATCACAAGAACGTTATGTGATGTCCGTTGCCCCTGAAAACCTCGCACTATTTACTGCAATTTGTGAGCGTGAGCGTGCCCCGTTTGCGGTTGTGGGGGAAGCAACAGCTGAGAAACATTTAACGCTTAGCGACAGCCATTTCGATAATAATCCTATCGATTTACCGCTCGAAGTCTTATTAGGCAAAGCGCCTAAGATGAGCCGCGATGTGGTATCGGCTAAAGCGGTATCACCCGCGTTAGCGCAAGATAATATTGAAGTTAAAGAAGCGGTTAAACGCGTACTGAGCTTGCCTACAGTTGCGGATAAAACCTTCCTTATCACTATTGGCGACCGCACAGTTACGGGTTTAGTGAACCGTGACCAAATGGTGGGCCCATGGCAAGTGCCTGTGGCCGATTGCGCGGTCACAGCGGCAAGCTTTGATACCTACGCCGGTGAAGCTATGTCACTGGGTGAACGTACACCGCTAGCGCTACTAGACTTTGGCGCCTCTGCCCGTATGGCTGTGGCTGAGTCAATCATGAATATCGCTGGTGCCGATATCGGTGCATTTAAGCGTATTAAGCTTTCTGCCAACTGGATGTCTGCCGCGGGTCACCCTGGTGAAGATGCGGGTCTTTATGAAGCGGTGAAAGCCGTAGGTGAAGAATTGTGTCCAGAGCTGAGCCTGACCATTCCGGTCGGTAAAGACTCTATGTCGATGAAGACTGCATGGCAGCAAGATGGCGCGGATAAAACCGTGACGTCGCCTATGTCATTGGTCATTACCGCCTTTGGTGTGGTGCAAGATATTCGCAATACAGTGACGCCAGAGCTACGCACCGATAAAGGCGAAACGTCTTTACTGTTAGTGGATTTAGGTGCGGGCAAAAATCGTTTAGGCGGTTCTTGTTTAGCCCAAGTGTTTGGTGAGCTGGGTGATATTGCGCCGGATCTTGACGATGCTGCACTGCTGCGCGGTTTCTTCGAAACGATGCAAAATCTGGTGGCTAAGAAGTCGGTTATCGCTTACCACGACCGTAGCGACGGTGGTTTATTCACTACCTTAGTGGAAATGGCTTTTGCCGGTAATACAGGTTTAGACATAGATGTAGAAGACTTGCAGGGCACTGATTTAGAACGACTCTTTAATGAGGAGCTCGGCGCTGTGCTGCAAGTGAGCCGTGACAATGCTGCGAAAATTGCCGCTCAGTTCGCTATCGCTGGCGTGCCTTGCCATGTGATCGGAACTCTAGCCGACGATCAACGCATCACCATTAAAGATGGCGCGCGTGAAATCTTCAGTGATACCCGTGTAGCGCTGCGTACTGTGTGGTCAGAAACCACGTATCGTATGCAAGCTCTGCGTGATAACCCAGCGTGCGCGCTTGAAGAGTTCAAACTTAAGCAAGACGAAACCGATTTAGGCTTAACCGTTAACTTAAGTTTTGATCCAAGCACTGATGTTGCCGCGCCTTATATTCTTAAGGGCGCTGCGCCTAAGATGGCGATTTTGCGTGAGCAGGGCGTTAACTCCCACGTAGAAATGGCCGCTGCTTTTGATCGTGCCGGATTTGAAAGCCGCGACGTACACATGTCGGATATTTTATCTGGCCGTATCAGCCTAGGTGAGTTTCAAGGCCTAGTGGCCTGTGGTGGCTTCTCCTACGGTGACGTATTAGGTGCGGGTGAAGGTTGGGCTAAGTCGATTTTGTTTAATGAGCGTGCTCGCGATGAGTTTTCTCGTTTCTTTGAACGTGACTCAAGTTTCGCCCTTGGCGTGTGTAATGGTTGTCAAATGCTGTCAAACCTGAAAGAAATTATCCCAGGCAGCGAGCACTGGCCACGTTTTGTGCGTAACCGCTCGGAGCGTTTTGAAGCGCGTTTTAGCTTAGTTGAAGTGCAACAGAGCCCGTCGTTATTCTTCCAAGGTATGGCAGGTTCACGTATGCCCATTGCTGTATCCCACGGTGAAGGTTTGGCTGAGTTTGCTAGCCCTGAAGCGCTGGCGATTGCCGAAGCGTCAGGCACGATTGCGCTGCGTTTTGTCAATGGTAAGGGGAATATCGCGACTCAGTATCCACAAAACCCGAACGGCTCGCCAAATGGCTTGACTGGGATTTGTACCACCGATGGCCGCGTAACCTTGATGATGCCGCACCCCGAACGTGTGTTCAGAACTGTGGCGAACTCTTGGCATCCAGATGCTTGGGGTGAAGATAGCCCTTGGATGCGTATGTTCCGTAATGCACGAGTGACCTTAGGTTAAGCGTTTAAAGTCAACGGCTTTTGCCTTTGTTGAGTGGTAAAAGCAGGTTAATGAAAGCGTAAAAAAGGAGCGATAATTTCGCTCCTTTTTTTATATATAAAATGCATTTTATGGAAGTGATTGTATTTCAAATTATTAACGCTTGTTGCAAATAATCTAATGGACTAAAGTGGCAAAATAGCCACTTTAATCGGTAAATACCTATTAATAGGTATGTTGCGCATTTGATACGGGGCGTGGTGTTTTATGGGGTTTTGGAGTTGTTGGGGGATGCTAGGGTCTTAATATAGAAAAAGCCCCCAATCTCAGGGAGATGGGGGCCCGTTTTGCGCTAACAAAACTTCACATAAATGCAATAAATTTCACGAGTAATTCTGGGGATTATTTCAGCTCATTAGCTGTATAAAGTTCAACAAAAACACGCTTGTAGCTGTTAACCAGACGTTCAAATAATTTAGTCATATCGATATCTCCACACCAAAAGTTAGTACCTATGTGCGCGAAGTTGGTCTTGGCTGGGCTACGACACCAGTTCTACCAAATTGTCTCCTTAACACAGGACATATATTAAACAACTTAGGTTAGCTTCTCAAACGAGAAAAAATACAAATATTCATTATTAAAACTAATGCATTTTAGCCTGTTCGATTGTGATTTTTTATATTTATATGTATTTATATTTGATTTTAAAGGTTTTAAATTATGGCTCACTTAAATTTGTGACAATATTTTTTAGTTAATTTGTTGCAACATTATTTATTTATTGGTTTTTTGATGATTAGAGCTGATTTTTACTGCCTAGTTGGTAAAAGTATGACTTTATATTAATTAATGGCTGCTCACTACTCTTGTTTTTCTCGATTGTCAATCCTCTCTGGTGGGGAAGTGTGTTCCTCACCGCAAAACCCACCTAAACCCCTGAGTTTGATTGATTTGCATCAAAGCGAGGTGGTATAAAATAGCCACAAATGAAAATGAATAAATATCTTAACTATCTGATATTTATATCGATGAAATCATTTGATTGAGTGAGTGGTAGGGCGTCGGTCTCAGTTACTTGCGATAGTGTGACTCGCGTCTCAATATGCAACAGATATTGGTACTTTTTAGCCCTTGCTGCTTCGAACTAATGCAAAAGATTAAATTTAACGGTTTATACTGTTGTCGCAGATATAAACACAAAATGAAAACTCACTATCCTACAAAGGCACTTGCTGTGATTGACGCGGGTTTTGTCATAGCAATTGGACGCACCAAGTAAGGAGTCACCGATGATTGTTGAAGAGGTTGTTGAGCTATCGCGGTTGCAGTTTGCGCTGACAGCCATGTATCACTTCCTATTTGTTCCCTTGACTTTGGGGTTGGCATTTTTGCTGGCTATCATGGAATCACTGTATGTGATGACAGATAAACAAATTTATAAAGATATGACTAAGTTCTGGGGTAAGTTATTTGGTATTAACTTTGCCTTGGGGGTTACCACAGGTTTGGCAATGGAATTCCAGTTTGGTACTAACTGGTCTTACTATTCGCATTACGTAGGGGACATCTTTGGTGCGCCTCTGGCTATTGAAGGTTTAATGGCCTTCTTCCTTGAATCTACCTTCGTGGGTATGTTCTTCTTCGGTTGGGATCGTTTCACTAAGCGTCAGCATTTAGTCGTGACTTGGTTAGTGGCCTTTGGTTCTAACATGTCGGCATTGTGGATCCTAGTGGCAAACGGTTGGATGCAAAACCCTGTGGGTTCAGTGTTCAACTACGAAACCATGCGTATGGAAATGACCAGCTTCGCTGAGGTTGTGTTTAACCCTGTCGCGCAGGTGAAGTTTGTTCACACCGTCGCTTCGGGTTATGTGGCGGGTGCCATGTTTGTACTGGCGATCAGTGCTTATTACATCCTCAAGAAACGTGACTTACCTTTTGCCCGTCGCTCATTCGCGATTGCGGCAAGCTTTGGTATGGCGGCGATTCTGTCGGTTATCGTGTTAGGTGACGAATCTGGCTATAAAGTGGGTGAAGCACAGCGCGTTAAGTTAGCAGCGATTGAAGCTGAGTGGCATACAGAGCCTGCTCCAGCGGCCTTTACTGCTGTCGGTTTTCCGAATCAAGAAACCATGAAAACAGATTTTGCAGTCAAAATTCCTTATGCGATGGGTATAGTGGCAACACGCTCGTTGGATGAAGAAGTGACTGGTATTCATGACTTGATTGCTGAGCATGAAGTGCGTATCCGTAACGGTATGAAAGCCTATGCCATGCTAGTGAAACTGCGTGCGGGTGAAGAAACGCCTGAACTACGTGCTGCTTTTGAAGAAGCGAAAGTCGACTTAGGCTACGGTTTCTTACTGAAACGCTACACAGACAAAGTGGTCGATGCGACTGAAGAGCAAATTAAAGCAGCTGCTAAAGATTCTATCCCGAACGTAGCACCGATTTTCTGGAGCTTCCGTGTGATGGTAGGTCTAGGCTTTATCATGCTGTTCGTATTTGCTGCGGCATTCTGGCAAAGCACACGTCATCAAATCGCCGAGAAAAAATGGGTACTTAAAGCTGCACTTTATAGCTTGCCATTGCCTTGGATCGCGATTGAGTGTGGTTGGTTTGTGGCTGAGTATGGTCGTCAACCTTGGACGATTTCTGAGGTACTACCGACCTTTATGTCTGCGTCAAGCTTAACGACTGGCGACTTATGGTTCAGTATCCTTTCTATCACCTTGTTCTACACTGTACTGCTGGTGATTGAGATGTTCTTGATGTTTAAGTTTGCCCGCATTGGTCCGAGCAGTTTGAAAACTGGTCGTTATCATTTCGAGAACCTAGAAGCCTAAGCAGAGGATTTCATTATGTTTGATTATGAAATATTAAGAGTTATCTGGTGGGCTCTGATCGGCGTACTGTTCATCGGATTTGCGGTTACTGATGGTTTTGACATGGGTGTCGGTGCGTTACTGCCAATTATAGGCAAAGACGATACTGAACGCCGTATCATGGTTAACACTATTGCTCCCCATTGGGACGGCAACCAAGTGTGGTTAATCACAGCAGGCGGTGCGTTATTTGCCGCTTGGCCTATGGTGTATGCAGTGTCTTTCTCTGGCTTCTATGTCGCCATGATGTTAGTGCTGTTTGCCCTCTACATGCGTCCAGTCGGATTCGATTATCGTTCTAAAATCGAAAATCCAAAGTGGCGTAAGTCATGGGATTGGGCCTTGTTTGCCGGTGGTTTTGTGCCACCGCTGATCATAGGCGTGGCCTTTGGTAACTTGTTGCAAGGTGTGCCTTTTGAATTCGACGAGTTCCTACGTGCGACTTATCACGGTGGTCTGTTCGGCCTGTTGAATCCTTTCGGTTTGCTGGCAGGTCTTGTGAGCGTGAGCATGTTTATGATGCAAGGCGCTTCTTGGCTACAAATGAAGACTGACAGTGAGCTGCGTGTTCGTGCTGCGAAAGCCACGCAATTCTTCGCACTGTTAGTGGCAGTGTTGTTTGCTGCTGCGGGTGTGTGGTTAGCCAATGGTATTGATGGTTATGTAGTGACTTCAGTACTGGACCATAATGCGGTTTCTAACCCAGCCATGAAAACCGTCGCAATTGAAGCGGGTGCTTGGCTTGCCAACTATGACAAATACCCCATCACTATGCTGTTTCCTATCTTAGGTGTGGCATTGCCTCTACTAGTGATTTTGGTTAGCCGCTTTAACCGTTCAGGTTTTGCGTTCCTATTCAGCTCACTCACTGTGGCTATGGTGATTTTGACCTGCGGTGCAGCAATGTTCCCATTCGTCATGCCATCATCACTTAACCCTAACGTCAGTTTGACTATGTGGGATGCAACAGCCAGTAAAATGACCTTAGGTGTTATGACTGCTGCTGCAGCGATTTTCGTACCTATAGTGTTGAGCTACACTGTCTGGACTTACTACAAGATGTTTGGTCGTATCGGCCGTAAGCATATTGAAGATAACAAAGCCTCACTCTATTAGGCATTAAGGAGCATCTGCTATGTGGTATTTTACGTGGATATTAGGGGTTTTGTTGGCCTGTTCTTTTGGGATTATCAATGCCCTGTGGCTTGAGAATACAGAGAACATGGACAGATCGGCAGAAGATGCCGAGTAACGTCTAAACTCGATTTAAAAACCTCGCATCAGCGGGGTTTTTTATTGGGATTTTTTGATGGCTGAGGTTATTTTAGTTTGAAGTAGAGCGGCGTTATCGTATTAGGCCAAGCAGTTAACTTCGCTGCAGAGTGGTGATGTAACTGCAGCGAATAGGCCTGATATCATCGCTTTTTGATTGTGCTCTCTGCAGATGCTTGCTCGCATGGTTAAAGATATTTTCTCCATTACTCCTTTACGTCAGGCTCCTAAATCAAAGTCCCAAATCCATTTCTTAAATGTGGCTCCTAGTGCTGTTATAAAAAATGCCGCCCAGTTAGGGCGGCATTTAACGTTTGATAAAGCACTAACTCTGTATCTAACCTGAACTCGGGATAACGAGTGTCGAAAAATCTAAATTTAACAAATTAAATCAATTACATAAAATTATTCGTTTAAAGCGAAAAATCTATTTCCTGACTGAATGCGCAGATTTTTGCGCATATCAAGGCGCTCTGTCGTACGCCATAGCGAGCTATGGTTAGACAGAGCAACGCAGAGAGGCCCGAAAAGATGCCTATTCAGCGGCTCTGCTTATCCCGAGCTCAGGTTATCTAAGTCCGTATTTGAGTTATGCCTTAAACTGGCTTATTTGGCGTTTTAAGGCGGCGGCTAAGGAAGACAGTTCATTGGCAGAATGCACTGTTTCAGTGGCACGGTGCTCGCCTTCGTTAGCGAGTTCGCTGATCTGATGCAAATTGTGGGTTATCTCTTGTGCAACACTGCTTTGCTGCTCAGTAGCCGAGGCAATATTGCGTGAGCTAATCGCGAGTTCGCCAATCCTACGGGTGATTTCCTTCAGTTGTTCACCCGTTGCTTCACCCTGTGCTGCAGATTCCATTCCTAATTGATGACTTTGGCTCATTTGTTCTGTGGTGCTTTTCACTTGAGTTTGCAGCTTTTCAATCGTTTGGCCAATTTCTACAATGGATGACTGGGTCCGCTGGGCGAGAGTTCTCACCTCATCGGCAACGACGGCAAAGCCTCGACCTTGATCGCCTGCGCGCGCCGCTTCAATCGCTGCATTTAATGCGAGTAAATTAGTTTGCTCGGCAATGCTGTTAATGACTTCGGTCACTTTGCTGATCGCTTCACTTTCATGGCTGACTTTTTCAACCGATTGATGACTGTTGCTGAGTTGCTGACTGAGTTTGAGTAAATCCTGCACCACTTTAGTCTGTTGGTTTTGACCTTCTTTGGCTGCGGCATCCACTTGCTGGCTTTGAACTGCGCCATCTTGGGCATGATTAGCCACATCACGTATCGAGGTCGACATTTCTTCGATGGCAGTTGCGATTTGATCCGTTTGTAGCATTAGGGCTTGAGCTTCTTCACCATTTTGCTTCGCGATACTCTGTGCCTTGGAGGCTTGTTGCTCTAGACTCATGACTGAATCCTGCAATGCAATAATCAATTGCCTGAGCTCTGAGGACATAGTCGATACGCTGGTCGTAATTCGATCCACTTCGTTTTGACTCTGTGGTTCTGATGGCGCTAAGTGATGGCTAAAATCGCCACTGCCTAAATTTTCCATATGCACTTGGAGGGCATGCAAAGGTTTGAGTGCGCGAATTAAGACAACTGATAATAGCGCTGTGATCAGCGCGATCCCTGTGATAGCAACGATGGCGTTGATGGTGAGCAATTGCATACTTTCTTCATTAAGCTCACTTGCCTTGACTTGACCCACTAGCACCCAATTCCAGCCCGTCACGGTTTGGCTATAGGCAAACATAGGCTCATTTTTACTATTGCTGTAATGGGATTCCGCATCATTTTGGGTGGCATTTGCAACACTTAAGCCATCAAGCATACTTTCGGTGATGATGTCACCTGCATTGAACTTAGGATGGGCGACCAACACATTGTCTGCTTTGCGTACTAATAGAAAATGGCCACTTTCTTCTAAGGTGATTCTGTTAACTGCTTCTTGTAATTGTTTTAAGGAACTGGTGATGTCGAAACCAATATATAAGATGCCAATGACTTTGCCCTGTGTGTCTTTCACTGGACGATAGACTGTCATGTAGTCTTTGCCGAAAAGTTTGGCATAACCTTCGTATTCATTACCGCTGATCAGCACTTGATAGCCTGGATGTGTTTTGCCAAGGGAAGTACCTAGTGCACGGCTGCCATCGGCTTTTTTGAGCGAAGTCGAAACTCGCATAAAGTCATCGCCATCACGCACGAATACCGTAGCGGTACCGCCAGTTAGATTAGCAAAACGATCGACTTTACTTTTTGATGAGTTCACTTGTTCTTGTTCGTGCATTAGGGTTGGAGAGCCAACTCCCATCACATTGACAGTTTTATTTTGCAGACTAAATTGTCCAGGATACATTTCCTTAAAAACATCGGCGTTGCGTCTCGCAAGTTGCAGAAGACTATCGTACTGCAGCTCTAACATGTCTGAAACTGCACGCATTTCAGATTTCATGGCACTGATACCTTTATCTTCTAATACATTTGAAGCGGCTTTATAGGAGACGGTACTCAGTACGCCAAAGATGAGAAGAGTAAGAATAAACGCGAGGGCGCCAATTTGTTTTGCAATAGGCCAATTTTTATAATTCATCGTAAGATCCTATAGGTAACGGTTACATCAATGTAGCCTAAGTTTTACTCTGTAGTCTTGATGTGGGTCTAAAACTTCTGCAATTTTAAACTCATTTCGTTGATATTTTTGCAGTTTTAGACTTGGACTCATCGGCTTATTTTGCAGAAATGTTAGCAAATAACATGCCCAAGTACTGGCTGTATTCTGAGGGTATAGACTAAGCTGCTTAAGGTGAATGGAGTTCATAGTGTTAGAACCACATTATAGGAGAAGTGTATATGCTAGGTGAGAATCATGCGTTGGTTTATGAGTTTCCTGATTTTGTCGATCAAATTAAGCATTTAAAAGTGAATAATACCGTCTTCGCGACCATGGCTAGTCGTTACCATGAACTCGATAATAAAATTAGGGCGCTGGAGTTAACAAAAGTGCCCACCGCCGATGAGCACTTTTTAGCGTTAAAATTAGAGCGATTAAACCTTAAAGATAAACTGTATCAATATCTAGTTCATGATGCGATTTGAGCTTGTATTGCGGATGGGGTGTTCGCTGTACGGATTCTCATTAGCAGCAAATACATTGTTGGAACCCACACCAGAGAAAGTAAAGTCGTTAGCAGCGTGCCGCCCGCGATAGCAATGGCAAAGGGAGGCCAAAACCCGCCGCCAGCAATGATGAGCGGAATAAAACCGCCCACGGTGGTAATGGTCGTTGAGCTGATATGACGACCACAGCTGCTGACGGTAGAGACTATGGTTTCCATATCGCCGAGCCGAGCGCTCGGCATATCTTCTAGTTCGGCCAAGATCACAATCGCAGCGTTAATGGCAAGTCCCATTAATCCAAGTAGTCCTATGATGACCGGGAATCCAAAGGGATAACCAAATACAAACACGGCTAATAGGCCAAGTCCTGCCGATTGTATCGCGCTCAATAGAATAATCGCCGTGAGCCTAAAGGAGTTGAACGACAACACCACAGTGGCTAATAACAAGGTGACGACCAACATCATATTGGACAGTAAATTACCGACCGCTTCGTTACGCTTAGCGCTTTCACCACCGATTTCAATGCGATAACCCGATGGCAACGGTAATTGAGCCACTTTATCTTTAACATCATTAAGCACTTGAGCAGGTAATACCCCACTGACGATGTAGGCTTCTATAGTATTAACCCTTTGGCCGTTGCGCCTTGGAATGGCACCTCGGCTCACTTGCACTTCGTTGTGGGCGAGGGCGGATAATGCAACAGACTCACCCGAAGGTGTCATTAATTGAATTTCAGAAAGGCGGCTCACCTGCTCGCGACTGTCATCAGCAAGGCGAACTCGTACGGGTAAGGATTCTGTTTGCTCAAGCACGCTACCACCGATAACGCCTGTGGTTGACATTTGGATCTGTTTGGCAATGTCCGTCAGGCTTAACCCACTCATTAGACTGGCATCTTCATTTACCTGTAGCCACAGCTTAGGTGCACCGGCACTTAAGGTTGCACGTGTGTGAAGTACGTCCGGCGTTTGCGCGAGAATATTACGAACTTCGTCGCCCAATGATCGCAAAGTATCTAGATTCGGGCCGAAGATCATTAACTCCACTGGCGCATTAAAGGGCGGGCCTTGCTCGAGTTTTCGAACTAGTACTTGCGCTTCGGGAAAAGCGCTATCAAATTGCTGTTGTAATTCGGGGATTAACTCATTGGCACGCTCAAAGTCAGTCACTTTTACCATGGCCTGTGCATAGTTAGTCGCCCCTTGTTGGCGCTGCGTCAGGTTGTAATAAAATGAGGGCGTATTACCGCCCACCACCCAATCGACTTGAGTGATCCCTGTGACTGCGTGGAGTTTTTTATCCATCAACTGCACTTGGTTCAAGGTGTTTTCTAAACTCACATGGGGCGCAAGATAGATTTCAATTTGGAACATGTCCCTGTCCGATGGCGGAAAGAATTGCTCCGTCATCTTACCCGAGGCGAAAAACCCTAATACTGGTGTAATGCCGATAAGCAGCGCGCTGACGATAGGGCGTTTAAGGGCAATTCTCAGGCTCGCTTGAAAATATTGGCTCACTAGCGGGAGGTTGATCCCGTGTTGATACCAGACATCCTGTTTACCTTCATGACTAAAACGTCCCGCGAGCCCTGCAATTAACGTATGGGAAATCACGTAAGAGCCCAGCAGCGCAAACATCACTGACATGGCAATGCCACCGACAAATTCCCCCGCAGCACCGGGCATGAGTACTATGGGCGCAAAAGCCAAAATAGTGGTGATAGTCGATCCCGCTAAGGGCAGCCAAAGGTGGTGTAAGGTTTCGCTCACTGCGGCTAAACGGCTCATTCCTTGCTGACGCCTTTGCGATATGGCATCGACAATCACTATCGCATTGTCCACCATGATCCCAAGGGCGACGACGAGTCCTGTCACCGACATTTGATGTATCGGCAGGCCGATATATTTCATGCAGGCCAAGGTAAACAGCGCTGTGAGCGGCAATGAAATCGCCACTATGATGGCGTTTCTTAAGCCTAGGGTGAGGAGTAATACCAGCAAGATGATGACAAATCCTTGCAGCAGGTTAACCACTAGCCCGCCAAGTCGTTCGCTTGTGTAACTGTTTTGCTCGAATAGCCATTGGATCTGGATATTAGCGGGGACTTCGCGATTGAGTTCGTCAACGACGTTATTGACTTGCGCTTGCCAAAGATCAACACGGGTATTATCGATCATTCGCACTGCAACCATTACGCCTTGTTCACCATCGACTAACGCTATGCTATCCGCTGGGGTTTGAGCTTGGCGAGTCACAGTGGCTATGTCGCCGAGGCGAATAATTTGCCCTTGGCTATCAATTTTAAGCGGCACTTGGCGAATACGGGTTAAAGAATCAAGCTCGCCGGAGGCTTCAACTAAGGCACGAAATTCACGGTTGTTGATTTCACCGGCAGCAATTTTACTGTCGGCGCCGCTGAGAATATGGGCGATGGACGCAGGAGAGAGCTGTAACTGGCTCATCTTGTTACCATCAAGCTGCACTAGCATTTCTTCGGTCGGTGCGCCGTAAAGTTTGATAAAATCCGTGCCTGATAACAGCCTGAGCCGACTCTGTAATTCTTTTGCGTAGCGGTTTAGCATGTCGACTTGTACGGGCGTATTACTATTCCACACTAAACTTAAGATGGCGGTGTAGGCATAACCAATTTGATCATCGAGTGTGGGAGATTGTATGCCCTCAGGTAAATTAATTTTCGCATCGGCCAATAAATCCCGTGCTCGAGACCATACGGGAGCCGTTTCTTTAACTGTGTCTTTCAATTCTAACTGTATAACTGAAATCCCTGGTCGAGAGGTTGATTGGATCAACTTAATTTCTTCCAAACGTCTGAGCTGGTTCTCAATGACTTCAGTCACTAAGGCTTCTACCCGCTCGGCTGAGGCGCCAGGATAAGGGGTGATCACAGAGGCGAAACGGTTAGTTATGTGGGGATCTTCAGTACGCGGTAGGCTCGATATTGCACCAAAGCCTGCGACAAGTAATAGCGCAATAACGAGGCTGACTAAGCGGCCGTTTTCAACAAAGGCTTTAATCATAATTACCTCGTGGCTGCAGCAATGGGAGATACAGTTTGGCCTACGACCAGCTTATGCAGCCCTTGGCTGACATAGATTTCATTAGGCTGAATCGCGCCTTGAATGTAGGCCATGTCTTGGGTGGTGTAGAGGATTTCCACATCGCGGCGCTCTATGATGGATTGCTGTTCATAGTTTGCGATGACATAGAGATTCCATAATCCGCGAATACCATCCGTCAATGCGGAAATGGGTACCCAATAGCCCGGTTGCGGGATTTGCTGTTGTTGATGCAGATACGCAATTTCGCCATTGATTACATGGGCATCATTTGGCAGGCTTATTCTTAGTTGTAGGGTACGACTGATGGGATTGACTTCAGCGCTAATACCGGCAATTTCAGCAGTAAAGGTTTGATCTCGTACACTAACTTGCACTTGCTGTTTGGTGTTAAATTGCTCCGCTAGCGCAACAGGAACACCAATATAAGCTTCAGGATTGATGTTACCCACTAAGGTGAAGATAGGACTGCCCGCGGCAATCACTTCGCCAAGATTATGTAGCCTTTGGCTTATGGTACCGTCAAAGGGAGCCATTAAAATGGATTTGTCGAGCTTAAGTTGGTTGGCATGCTGCGAGGCAAGTAGACGGTTTTTCGCTGCGGCTAAGCTATTTAATTGTGAGCGGTTTTCATCTAATAGCTGCTCAGAGACATAGCCCGATTTTTTCAATTCTTGATTACGTTTTAGAGTGCTGGTGGCCAGATCAACATCGGCTTGGGTTTGTGCCAGACTTGCTTGGATCTCTTGACGCTCGGCTTCGAGTAGCCGGGTATCGAGAACGGCAAGTATTTGTCCTTGCTTAACTTTACTCCCAGAATCGACCTGTAAATTGTTTAACTTTCCCGCTAGTTCAAAGCCTACACCTGTGGTATTACCTGCACGGATGGTGCCAGTGAAGGTCTGAAAGTGTTCATAACTTGGGGTCTGGATCAACGCTTGGCTTGTGACTGTGGGTAGCGTGGCTGTCGTAGCGTGTTCGGTGACTTCCTTTTGACAGGCGGATAATGTGGCTAAAGCAAACACGCAGACGCTAAGAGTACGCCAAGAAAGTCGGGCAGTTCGATCCATTTTAAAGGCTTCCGCTGTAAGTTAAACGTTAATACTATGTAACTAGACTTGCTAGTCTAGTTGCACAAAACTAGACTGTCTAGTCTATTTTGTGCTTAACTAATGCCAATTAATTATGTCTATCTATTTGAGAGTTGATATGACGCATTCCTCTGAGACGCAATTACCTTTGAGCCGTAGTGAACAAAAACGTCAGCAAGTCCTTATGGCTGCAATTGATTTGTTTTGTCGTCAAGGTTTCCCTCATACCAGTATGGATGAGGTTGCAAAGCTTGCGGGCGTGTCGAAACAAACCGTATATTCCCATTACGGTAGCAAAGATGAATTATTTGTTGCGGCAATTGAATCTAAGTGTGTTGGCCATAATCTTAATGATGATTTGTTAAGTGATCCCACTAAACCGGAATCGGCATTAACCCAATTTGCCTTGCAATTTGGGGAGATGATTGTCAGTCCTGAAGCTATTACTGTATTCAAAGCCTGTGTGGCGCAATCCGAAAGTCATCCTGAAGTGTCGCGATTGTTCTTTGATGCAGGCCCTAAACATATAGTGGGATTATTGGCGGATTATTTAGTCGCTGTAGAGGCGTTAGGGCAATATCGATTTGGTAATGCTCACCATAGTGCAGTGCGTTTATGTTTAATGTTGTTTGGTGAGTTAAAGCTTAAATTAGAATTGGGATTAGTGGCCGATGAACTTTTTGACGACAGGAATCATTATATATTGGGTTGTGCTGACATGTTCTTGAGGGCGCATCGGGTAGAGTGAAGGCTTGTTTGTTTCAGAGGTATTAGTTTGTATCTTCATTTTGAAAGTGTGAACCTTTTTATTCAATAGCGCGTATTATGCACAAAAATTTATTCATTATTTTAAATGCAAGGAGCTAGCGTGGCTAATCGAAAACTCGCACCATTAAGCGTAAAACAGCGGTTGCTGAAAGGCAGTTTGTTATTGTTACCGTTAATGAGCTGTGCCGCTATTGCAGCGGATAAACCTTCGCAGGAATACAAACCTTTTAGATTAAGTGTCACGCAGATCAGCACCCAAAGCGCCGAGGTGGCCAATGGCAATACTGAGCTACAAAGGGACAGCTTATTACTGAATGCTGGGATGAATGTATCGCTGGATAAGCAATGGTCGCTAGGCTTTCGTGTGGGCTATGACAGACTTGATTATGACTGGCGTAACATCACGCTTACTGGCGCAAACAATGTCGCACCGCTGTTTGGCACCGACGGACAGAATTGGGATCATATTAATCGTTACCGTGCCGGAGTGTCGTTAAATTATCGCATGGATAAACATTGGGCCTTCTTTTTAGCGCCGCAGATCCAATATGCCTACGCCGATACTGCATCGGCTAGCCAAGCTCAGAGTTACGGTATTGTGGCATCGGCCATGTATGCATTTGATTCGGGAAACATGATTGGCTTTGGGGTCGCGTATCTTAATGATATCGATGAAGTTCGCACAGTGCCTTATCTTGCCATGCGTTGGCAGATAGATGAACATTGGACACTGGCTAATCCATTCCAAGCCGGTTTTAGTGGTCCAGCAGGACTAGAGCTCAGTTATCAATTCAATCCTGATTGGAATATTGGTTTGGGGAGTTCACGTCGTACTGAGCGATTCCTTATTGAGGATGATGATATTGCTGTGGAAACGAACGAATGGGTGAGCTATCTGCGTGGCGGTTGGCGAGCAACGCCTGCTTTAACCGTAAATCTCTATGCTGGTTATTACTTTGATGGTGAGTTAGAAGTGACAAATCAAGCCGCGCTTGAAATGGATAACCAAGGCGCAGCGGCCTTGGATATCGAATTCAAATTCTAACGTTAATGTCAGTTATTTGCCCAGCATGGCCTCTTTGAGGCTTTTCTGGGCTGGCTTATCACCTAGCCAAATTTTTAACAATGCTTGACGGAACATTTCACCTTCGATGGTGGCTTGTTCCTGACCATTTTTATAGGCTGTCACGCCACGGGCTTTATTGGCGACTAAGGTAAATTGGTCACCTTCTTTAATTTCTTCCTTAAACAGCGCCATAAAGGTATCTATCTGCGGTTGAATATCGGCGGTGTTTTCTGCAGTCGCTTGCTCAAAACCTTCAGTGATCGCATCGCGCATTTTTTCTGAGGTGATCATGCCTGAGGTAATGTTAAGGCGTATCGCTGCAACTGGTGCATCAATAACCGCTGTAGTGCTACTCAATGCTGCTGGCAAATACAAACTGCCTACATATAAATCCATAAAGAACTTACTGCGAACGCCCGCGCCATTGAGCTGTAATGTTTGACTATCTAATGTCACTGTCTCGGCGACTTGCACTCCTGAGACTTCTTTGGCCATTAATGTGTGGGGTAATAACAGCGCGCTTGCTAGGGTAAGAGTGGAGAGTAACTTCATAATACACCTCATTTTTCTATTTTAATTATTGGGTTTTAAGCAGATTTTTATGAGTATTTACAGCAAAAAGTTGACCCAAACTTCTCAAATACTCGACACCGAAAACGGATGTTAATCTAAAGAAGAGGAGAGAGATAGGCTAATTGTGTTTACGCATTATTCGAAAATGGCTAATATGGCATACTCATCATTAAGTATGAGCATGCCAACAAGATGACTCCTCGCGCTAAACTATTGCGTAAAAGTGTTGGCGTAAAGCTATCGATGGGAAATCATCAGCGTTAAGCGCCCTGTATAAATTATCCGCGAGTGCCTAGCTTGTATTGACCACTCTGTTCGAACATCACCGCTTGTTTCTGTTTTGGCGAGATCAAAATGGGACCGTCGTCAAAGAAAAGAAAACACTTCCAATTGCGGACGAACACATCCCAACGAGTTTCAATAATCTGATATTTTTCATAGCAAAAATACACCGGCGTCTCATCGGGCCATTGTATAAACTCAGCTAACATGATGGGTAAACTGCTATCTTCACTATCCCAAGCGCTCTGCCAATGATCTGTTTCCACCCAAGCATCAGCCTTCGCCGCCCAATCTCCCTTAGAAAATTGCTCCGCACGACTACTCTTGTTGCTGATCCATTGATTCCAGATTTCCATCGCACTTTTATCTGTTAACGGCAGGATATGCGCCTTGTCCTCGTCGGTGACAGGCAAGTCTTTGTGGTTGAAAATCCACTTACGGCGGTAAGTTTCTAAAGGTATATAGGTATGAGCCAAACAAAATCTCCTAGGATATGCAGATGAGCAATGCTGAAACGAGGCTAATTATACGGTCTAGCGAGGTAATAGTGAAATCACCGAACACGAATATGCGAGTTCGGTGATCTTGAGCCTGTTATTGTGAGACGTTCATTAGTCTTGTGAGTTCAGATAAGTAATCACGTGCCACTTGATTATCGGGATCGGCATTAATTGCATTAGAAAATGCAGTGTGCGAAGCTTCTACTTGATTGATTTCAAACATGAATAATCCAAGTTTTATCCATGTTTGTGTATCCGATGGATACTTCTCTAGGTAATCTAGGTAGACATTAACTGAGTCTTGAATCTTGCCTTGGAGTTTTAAAATATGCGCATACTGAGGCATGTACTCATCACTATAAGCCAAAATTTTGACTAGAGTTGCTGTTGCAAGCTCAAGGTTACTTAGTTTGAGCGCCAGTAAAATAATATGCTTTAACTCCATCTCAGTACAAAGTTCTTCAGGCAGAGCAAGTAAAGCATCTAATGCCTGCTGCGGCTGCTGTTCAAGGCTGAGTTGGAATGATAAGGCGAGGTGGTACAGCCTTTTAGCTTCATTGTCAGATTCAATTAAGGGGAATAAGTTTTGGACTGTAAGTGATAATCCATAACTATTTTCATTCGAGTTTAGTCCCATAATTTTTTTATAGACGCGTTCCATTCCAGAGGCTTTATTTAGCGTATCGATATAAGCTTTTCGTACTTGAGTGATATCTTCTTCAAATTTATCTTTTAATTGTGAAAAAATAAAATTTTCATGCGAGTCAGATAATGCAACTTTATGGTTTTTGCACCATAAGAAAACTCTACCAGGTTGATGATTTTCTAGCCAGACAGGGGCGAGTGGAGCTAATGAGCTAGAATCAATTTCTAATATTCTAAAAACTATTTTTTTGTAAGATTTTATTACTAGTTTAAGAATGTTATGGCAGGTAGTATTAAATGCATCATAGTAATTTATAGTCATTTTATTAATGTGTGATTGAGTCCAATTTTCTGTTTCTCTTGTAGTTAGAAACTTTGAAAACTCAAGATATCCATAGGTTTTAATTAATCTTGTTAGCTCTGGGTACTTTGAGTTTATACTTTTTTCAATCTTATTGACTTCATCAAGTATGACATCAGAGTTCAATGAGTTTAAATTGAGTTTTTTAGATAGCGCTAACGCTTTCTTTGTTAGCTTTAGTAGCTTGGTGAGATCGTCTTTAGCTTTTTTACATTCATCTAATGTTTGTTCTAAGTCAATTTTTTTATTTTGGGTGTCGCACTTTTCTAGGCAAGAAATTATTTTACTACCAAGTTCATCCAGAATAATATTTTTAGTAGAAATATGAGAAATGCCTTCGATTTTTGCAGCATTTTTTGACAAATTTATAAAGTCAACATTAGGATATTTTTTAGCCTCAGATGCTAGTGACTCCATCGCATGGACAAGCTGTATTGGAGTTTCAGCTTGGTAGCCTGCATAGGTTTCGACCCATTTATTATTATGTCCTAAATTAGGGCCTAGATTAGCTTCAACTGTTCCGTTTGCATGAGTGTATCCAGATCTTGAGTAACAATAATCAACACCACTTAATAGTATTTTTTTGAACCCCATCTCAACAGCTAGGCGAATCGAACTATTAGTAACTGTCGGCCCGACAGTAATGATGTTGTCGTGATCCTTTTTGCCACTCCATGGATATCGTTGACCTAGATATATACTTTGTCCTTGCCATTGTGAAAGTACTTTTGGACTAACGTGGTAAGAGTTTACTAGAAGTGTGTTTTCACTTAATGCAAAAATTTCTCGACTAACATCAAAGCTAAACTCTTGTGGATCAACGCAAGTGATAATATCAACTGAAATAGAGTGTTTAGCTAGCTTACCTGCAATACGCGACACTGCAATAATGAAAAGATTGTCACTGTTCTTTATTATCCAATCAATATGCTCATCAAGTGAGGGACCGCCAGCAACGACCAAGCAAGTCTTCCCTTCAAATTTGTTTCTAAGAAGCTTTGCAGGTGTGTGATTGTCTGGGATATTTTCTAGTTGAGTCTGAAAGAATATTTTTTGGGTGAATAAAACTCTATGATTAAAATATTCATCTTGGACTTTGTTTTCTATTCTGCTAAATAGTGAGTTATAGGCTTCTAGGTGTTGGGATGTGACACCAAGAGAAGCATAAATCTCATACTCTCCTTTAGCGAGATATATTTTTATATCCTCTTGTTCTAACTGCTCTAGAAAATCAGTTTCATTTACTATCTTAAAGTTTTTTTGCTTAGCTGACGGGATATCTATAATTAATAATGGTAGCACTTCATCCAATTCGATAAATATAAATTTAGACCCTAAAGCGATTTCCTGTTCTAATGCATAACTTGCTAGCAGTCCTGAGTCCATTCCAATAATAATATTAAGCTTATCTTTAATCGAAAATGCCTTTTTAAACTTATTGTTATAAATTGTTTTTGAGTCAAGATTTTCAAAAGTATGGCGATTTATGCTAGGTAAATAGTATTCATTAAATCGACTTATTGCGAAACTATTCAATATTTTGTTCATTAGTTATACATTCCTATTGGTCGGCAAGTAAGTCAATACGAGCTCTTATCTTATATGCCAAGGCAAAAAATTGCTCAGGTAGAAAACAGCAATAAATACGCCATGTTATTTTTTTGACAGTTTATATTGACATTTAGTCCTCAGGTGTTGATTGACTAGTTAGAAAGGGCTGACTTGATGCAATAAAGTCGAAATTAGCCTATAAAATCATATAATTTTTACGAGTAACTACCTATACTAATAGAGCTTTATAGGTGAGTAAACTACGTTCTAGTAATGATTTTATGCCATGTTGGCTTGTTTTTTGCTTTGATTTAATTGCTTTAGCAGTAAATCGTCAATTGTATAGGTTGCTACGGTTACATTATCAAGATGGAAAGCTAAATTGAGCCACTGGGGAGGCCCTATGTTTGATAACAAAACAATTTTAATTACAGGTGGCACTGGGTCATTTGGGCAGAAATACACAAAAACAATTTTAGAAAGGTATAAGCCCAAACGGTTGATCATTTTTTCCAGAGATGAATTGAAGCAGTTTGAAATGCAGCAGATATTTAATGCTCCCTGTATGCGTTATTTCATTGGAGATGTGCGTGATGCCGACCGCTTAATGCAAGCATTGCAAGATGTCGATTATGTTATCCATGCAGCAGCATTAAAACAGGTACCTGCTGCAGAGTATAATCCTATGGAATGTATCAAGACAAACATTTATGGTGCAGAGAATGTTATTAAGGCAGCTATTGCCAATAAAGTAAAAAAGGTGATCGCCTTATCGACAGATAAAGCTGCGAGTCCAATTAATCTTTATGGTGCGACAAAGTTGGCTTCTGATAAGTTATTTGTTGCAGCCAATAACATCGTAGGTCCTGGGAAAACACGCTTTGCTGCCGTCAGATATGGAAATGTCGTAGGTTCTCGTGGTTCCGTCGTTCCTTATTTTAAGCAGTTGATTGCTAATGGTGCTTCATCTCTTCCTATTACCCATCCCGATATGACACGCTTTTGGATTACACTCCAAGATGGTGTTGATTTTGTTCTTAAAAATTTCTCTAGAATGCAAGGTGGAGAAATTTTTGTACCTAAGATCCCTTCAATACGAATTTCCGATTTAGCGGATGCTTATGGTAATGGATTACCACATGAGATCGTAGGTATTCGTCCTGGTGAAAAAATGCATGAAGTTATGTGTCCAGGTGATGATTCTCATCATACGATAGAATTCTATGATCATTTTGTTATCACACCATCAATTAAATTTTTTGGTCGTGAAAGTGATTTTACAGTTAATGCTTTAAATGAAGTTGGCACTTTAGTTAATTCTGGCTTCGAATATAACTCTGGTAGTAATGTTCATTTTTTAACAGTCGAAGAAATATTAAAACTAGATGAGGAGTCATGTTCATGATTCCATATGGAAGGCATGATATTAATCAGGATGATATCGATGCTGTGCTTGCGGTATTGAAATCAGATTACTTGACACAAGGTCCAGTCGTTCCTGTGTTCGAACAGGCTGTGGCACTGGCTGTTGGTGCAAAATATTCAGTAGCAGTAAATAGTGCTACCTCAGCATTACATATAGCCTGTCTTGCATTAGGTGTAGAAAGGGGGGATTTAGTCTGGACATCTCCTATTACGTTTGTCGCATCAGCAAATAGTGCGCTTTATTGTGGCGCTGAAGTAGACTTTGTTGATGTGGCTCCCTATACCGGTAATATGTGTCCTAAGGCTCTGGCAACAAAACTGCTTCTTGCTGCAGAGGTAGGAAATTTACCAAAGGTGGTTATTCCTGTTCATCTATGCGGTCACAGTTGCGATATGCAGGCCATTTCGGCACTCGCTGATGAATACGGATTTAAGGTTATTGAGGATGCTTCACATGGAATAGGCGGTAGCTATCAGGGTCATAAACTTGGCAGCTGCGAATATTCGGACATTACAGTTTTTAGTTTCCATCCGGTGAAGATTATTACCAGCGCCGAAGGTGGCATGGCAATGACTAACTGCGCAGAGTTGGCAGCAAAAATGGCTCTCTATCGGAGTCATGGAATAACCAAAGTACCTGAAATGATGCTTAGGCCTGATGAAGGGGACTGGTATTACGAGCAGCATTTACTTGGGTTTAATTATCGAATGACGGATTTACATGCTGCTCTGGGACTATCACAAATGAGTCGTCTAGATAATTTTGTGACTAAGCGAAATCAATTGGCTGATATCTATGAGCAAGAACTAGCAGGTTTACGACTGAATGCTGTTGACCCTATACCAGATTCTATCAGCGCTAGACATCTCTATATGGTACGGCTGCAACATGCGGATCAACGTCGTATAGTTTTCGATACAATGCGTCGTAATGATATTCAAGTGCATGTGCATTATTTTCCTGTACATTTGCAGCCATTTTATATTGCTCTTGGTTTTCAGACTGGCGACTTTCCTAATGCTGAACGTTTTTATGAAGAAATTCTCACACTTCCTTTATATCCCACATTGGACCGGTCTGAATTGCAATATATCGTAGCTACGCTTTTTACTTGCATAAGTTAATCTATGCTAGCCAAGTACCATTTCGGCAGCCTCTGGCTGCGAGTAGCATATATCAACTTAAATTTTGTATGGTTCTAGACACTATTGTTCCAATAGCCGTTGAATATCTTCCATCAGATTTATCATACCTGCGTGGTCGTTAAATACTCTGCTTGCTTCTTTTTGTAGTTTTTGTCTTGCGTTGCAATCACTCAATAAAGCTTCAAGTTTTGAGATTGCATCAGGAAGGGAACTACTCGTAAGGCAGCAGTGCTCTTTGATAAGCAATTCGAGTTCTACGCTATCACACAAATGTTGTGTCGGGAGTAATATGCTAGCAGCACTTGAGAAGATGGATTCGAATAGTGACAAGCCATAGCAAGTTAAAATAATTTCTGACTCTGCGATTAACTCATGAAGATCATCGGGATCTGTCAGTACGCTTATTGTTGAACTTAATGGCAATAAGGGGGGGGAGGCCAGTGGTCCTTGTACCCAAATAATAGGCCAATCAGTACAAAGTGTTGATAGTAGCGTGGGTAAAATGGTGCCGTAAGCAAGTGCATCACTGCCACCTGTTAATACAAGAATTTGGTGTTTCTTTGTTTGTTGGGGCATTGAAGAAAATAGATAGTTTTGCCAGCCGACAGAGACCTTAGGATGCTGAAATGATTTATTGAAGCTAGGGATAAATAACCAATCAAGCTCATTTATAATTGATATGAGTTTATCTATCCCTACAATTTTAGTATTTTTATCTCTGAGTGGCTGGAGTGTCTTTCTAAGTGCTGGAAGTGAAATAAAGTCTGGATGTAGATCAAGTAGAATGAGTGGATTTGGATCCAAAATCATGGCTGTTAGCAACTCATTTTCATTCTTATACCAGTGAAGTCGAGGTGATGTTTTTTCAAGTTGTGGTCCTTCATATTGGACGTGTACTATGGCCCCAATTCCAAGATACTCTTGCAATGCATCGGCAATCGATTTGGACCGCTTGTAATGTCCCAAGCCAATAGAGGGTCCTAGATGACAATAGATACTGGCCTTTGCGTACAGTTTATCTGCCGCTTTCTGTTTCACATGATTGTTGATAGCCGCTAGCATTGGATCTTCTAATAACTGTTGTTGCACCCATGCTAGGCTGACGATGGTGTCTACAGTATGGATCTTGTACCAACGGCGATATACTTCTTCCATAAAGCGATAGTCGGCTTGAGTATCTACTGATATTCGGTGTTTTATCTGCGAATAATTTGCGCTATCGGTAATACTTAAGCAGTCAAGCACTGGGGTGATTCTGTCCGCGTAACCCACGTGCTCCCTCGACATGGCACATTGGCTTACAGACATCAGTTTTTCCCATCCTTTGCGACTGTAAAATGCCATGCCTTCGTGAATAGAGATGACTCCATCATGGAGTTTGATGCTGTCTTTGCCCGAAGCCTTAAGCCTTGTCAGGGCATGATCGATAAAATCAGGAGCAATGAGTGGGCAGTCACCGCAAATATAGATAATAAAGTCAGGTGCTTGTCTTTGGATTATGTTATCGAGTCGTGCCATTAGATCGTTAACATCTCCTTCAAAAGGATGGCAACAAATTTGGTGGGTATGTGCCCAATTTATGAGAGGTTTATTAAAATCATCAGCAGTGGTAGCCAGTTCAAAACTATTAACCTCTTGGCACAATGCTAGGCGGCGCCATAACTGTTCAATTAGCGGCTTCCCTGCGAGCTCTAATAAGTGTTTGCCTGCGAGACGACTAGAGTTAAGGCGAGCACCAACAATTGCAAGGGCTTTAGACATGACAAGGTCTCATGGTTGGGGTGATACAGATGGCAAAGTTGAGTAAATGCCCCCCAGATTTTAGGGTTTCATCAGCTTCAGCAAGGGAAAACCACAGACGGTTCAAATATTGATTGTTAATTTTTTTACTTGAGATCATTGGCAGTGCTGCACAGTTGGCAGGGTTCCAACTGATGTGTATTCCCCGAGTCTTACTGCCAAAGCTGATGGTACCATTTGTAGCGCCTAGTGCACTTGAGGAGGATACGATGGAAGATACTGCGGCTCCTTGATCCATGTCATCAGTAATTTGGAAAAACTCATCTTGGTTTCCACCTAAACGTGTTTGGTACCATGCGCGTTGTTCGCAGTCTAATAAAGTCATAAAACCAAGACGTACCGAGGCTTCGGGCCTATGGCTGTCCTCAAAACAAAACCCAGTGTATAAGCTTTCGCTATCCAGTTTATACCATTTAATTAGACCGCCACTGTTTAGCGATTGTTTACAAAAGATAATAAGGCAGCTATCCAGTTCACCTAGTTGATATTCAACTAGGTTGAGATCGGTCACCCTGTCTCTATCACGAAAGCGCTCGAGTAATAAATGGTTGCTATAAAAATCAGCTCCATAGCTGATATGATCGAAATAGCCATGTGAAAGAGTGCCTATAATGGGTTCAAACCCTTGACTGGAAAAGGCTAGAGTATCAATAGCAAGACCTCTATTACCATTGAGAGTTAGGTATAGATAGGGTGTTCGGATATGCAGTCTGCGTCGTTCCGCATCGTAATCTAGTATTACATCTGCTCTGGGAATCCATGGAGCGAAAGTTGGTGACTTTGAGGATGGTGTCGTTAGCTTTAGCGCGTTATAGCGATTTTTTGTTAGATGGGTTCTAAGATCGCTGGCCCAAAGACGGCAAAGGTTTCGCCATTCATTATCATCTGCATTAGGCTTAATTTGGAGTGAGGCGAGGTGTTTATAACATTGGGTATTCAGCAACAGATCGTTGCGCCCGCTTAATCCCCAACGGCACAGATTATATTTGGCTTGTTTTTTTACCGAGACGGGATGATGGGCATTAGTCAATTTCAGTGGTTTGCTCTGCTGCCAAAGCGACAAAAGGCTGGATGGGCATACCCATCGATACTTTTTCATTTCTTTAATAGCATTAAATAATGTTTTAACTCGCTGCCATTCACCTGTTACTTCATTGGCTTCTGTTAGGTAGCGCCCTGGACGAAAATCAAATACCTCAGCATCGCTGCCATACACGGGAAAAGCGATTGTGCCGGGTTTAAGTACTTTGAGCAGATAATTGAGGTAATCTTCCTGTGTTAGTTCTCCATGAACATAACGCTGAAATTTTTGAAAGGCTATAGCGTGGTTCCAGATAACTTTAATTTTTCGGCCGCTCGCGCTTACTAGTGACTGAGGGCGCTCAAGTAACTCAGTGTGCCAGTCAGGATTGTGGGAGAAAGGATTGTCCCACTCTACAACCACTGCTTCGAAACCTTCATCAATATATATATCTAAGAGACCTGCTGAGACCGCCTGCTCATTGAGATAGGCAATATTGGGTTTAATTCCTAGCTCCTGCTGGTAGTAGTCTTGGCCAAGTCTTAAGTTGATTTGGTTTACCTTGGCAGGAATAAGCGGACCAATGATCTGACTATCGCCACTGGCTACTAATTCGCACTTGCCTAATAATAATAATGACTTGAACGCATTGATCCATTCAGGATCTACAGCCTTAATTGCTTCGAGGGTATTTGCTGTCATTTCTAAGCCAAGGGCTACGTCATCTTGGGCTAATTCCAGTAAGGGCCAGTAACAACGTTTAACTACCTCGCCATGCTTCTCATTTTCAATGGATGAGAAGGCAAGGTTTAAGTGGAAAACCGTATACAGGGCAATGGATTGATCCTTTGGCATTTTTTCACTTACCCTTTAATTATTTAGCTAATAATGATAATTGAGTTTAAAAAATTTCAGAAGCAATATATGTACCGCTAGTGAGTAATCAGATGCTAAAATCTTAGCAGCTACAGGGAGTTTGTTACAACTTCATATTAATTGGCTTGAAATTTGCTGATTCTTGGAAAAGCCAAATTAGTGACGCCGTCCATTTGAGGAATAGAGATGCATCAAAAGACTTCTGAACAACACATCGGACATCTTGTCGATGATGTTAATGGTTTCCAAGTGATTGAATGTCAAAGTTGCGGTTTCAAGCACGTGCACCCTCTTCCTACTCTAGATGAACTTGAAAACATATATAGGCACGAATATTACACTACGAATAAGCCTATGTTTATTAAGGAAAGTGGTGAGGATAATTCTTGGTGGGATCAGGTTTATGCTGATCGTTATGAAACATTAGAGTATTTCTTAACGGATACATCACGACGTATTTTGGACGTGGGATCTGGCCCAGGGCATTTTGTTAATTATGGTCGACGGCATGGATGGACTGCATTGGGAATCGAGCCGTCAGCGCAGGCGTGCGAGCATGCAAGAGGTTTAGGAGTAGAGGTTGTTGAGAGTTTTTTTAATCAAGAGACAGTCAATATTCTCGGAAAATTTGATGCAATTCACGCCAACGCTGTCCTTGAACACATACCAAATCCTAGAGAAATGTTGTCACTATGCAGAGAAGCACTAGTACCCGGTGGTATTTTGTGTGTTGTAGTTCCAAATGACTATAACCCATTTCAGGAAACGCTTAGATCTTATGAAGGTTATCGCCCTTGGTGGGTTGCTCCTCCACATCACCTTAATTATTTCAATTTCGAAACCTTAGGTAATTTGCTTGCTTCTGTCGGCTTTGATGTTGTCATGAAGGAAACAACCTTTCCAATAGATATGTTTTTGTTAATGGGTGACAATTATGTTGAGTCACCGGAACTAGGACGTGCTTGCCATAAAAAGCGTATGAGATTCGATACCCAGATGTCGAAGGCTGGTAATAATCAAGTCAAAAGAGATTTTTATCGAGCGCTTGCCAGCGTAGGTATGGGGCGAGAAGTTGTCCTTTTTGCCAAAAAATTATAGATAATATGCCATGTAGGGGTAGATATGAGTAATATCAAAGTATTGATTCAGGCAAGTTCTCGCTCTTGGGCTGGAGGTAGAGATATTTGCATGGGATTGGTTGACGGTGAAATTGCCATTGTAAGGACAATTAAGCGTGCATTGACTGCATTTCCCGAGGCTCAGTTTTGTTTAGTTGCCCCAGAATTTGATCGTGGCGGCGAGCTAAAAGGGATTGTTGATGAAATTGCCGATAAACGATTGCAAGCATTTTATGGATTTGATGAAAGCCCTCTCAGACGTATGGTTGCTGCATCAAGCGAGTTGAATGATGATGATTTCATTGTCCGAGTGGATGGTATTCATTTCTGCTTCGATACTAATCTTAGTCAACAGATGGTTAGTCTCGCACAAAAAAATAATCTTGATTGTATCAAGCTACCTGCTGACTTTCCTGTTCATTTTAGCTCTGAAGTCTTTCGTGTCGGCGCACTTCGGGTGCTGGTTACAATTCTTGATAAACCTGAGTTAGCAAAATTTCACGTTCATCCTAAAACTTATTTTGAACTCAATCGATATGATTATAAGTTTGAACATCTCGAGTCCTTACCTCAATACACGGATGACTATTTAAGAGAGTGTAGGCAGTTGGCACAAGCTATCTATGAGATACCACGTCAAGAAGTGAATAATCATCGGATTGCTTCGGGTGACAGGCTTGGTTATCACTATCAATTAGCGCTTAAATACCTTAAGTCCAATATGAAAGTATTGGATATAGCTTGTGCTGATGGTTACGGTGTTCGAATGATGTCGACATCTCTTGCCACGGTGCACGGAGCTGATCTAGATCCAGAAAGTGTTGCTTACGCTAAAGCTCATTCATCTCAAAAAAATGTTGAGTTTTTTGTTGAAGATATTACTGACATGTCCTTCGATGATGATAGTTATGATGCAGTTACCAGTTTCGAGACATTAGAACATGTGTCTGAAGAGGCTTGTTTGAAAGAGCTACAACGTATCATTAAACCTGGCGGCATGTTAGTTCTAAGCACACCGCAAAACAGTTATGGTCATATTCCAGTGAATTCTTGCCATATAGTCGAATATAGTTTGGATTATCTTCTGAACTTAGTTGGACAGTATTTTCACATTGTTAAAGTGATTGGTATTAAGGCTGGCATTATACACGATGATGCTGATCCCTATGGCACCAATACTGTTCTTGTTTGTATAAAACCTATTCGTTAATTTTTAAGGATTTTTTATGGCAGCCATTGATTATATTGAGTTTGTAGGCTCTCCAGCTGAACTTAAAAAATTGCCAATTGAAGCTCTGGATGGACAGGCCGAAAAAATACGTTGTTTTTTGATAGATAAAATATCTGCCACCGGTGGTCATATTGGTGCCAACCTTTCAGTGATTGAGCTAACCTTGGCAATTCATTTTGTTTTTAATTCTCCTTTTGACAAAATTATTTTTGATACTGGTCACCAAGGATACACCCATAAGCTTTTAACTGGGCGCCGTGCCGCATTTGACTCCCTTAACACTTATAAGGGGATGAGTCGTTTTATCGCTAGGGAAGAAAGTGAGCACGATACTATCGACGCCTCGCACGCTGGTACATCAATTTCATTGGCGACAGGTATCTCTGCTGCGCTTAAAAGCAAAGGAAGTAGGGACTTTACAGTTTCAGTCATCGGAGATGGTTCTCTAGTTGAAGGAATGGCATTTGAGGCTCTAAACTTTGGCAGTGTAGATCGGGATGCCAAACTTATTCTTGTGGTGAATGATAACGAAATGGCAATAGCACCGTCAGTAGGCGGTGTTAGGCAGCTCACTATTGGTGATAATTGGCAAGAAAAATCCCAACACTTTTTTGAAAGTTTAGGTTACGGCTATTTGTCTGTTGCAAATGGTCATTGCACAAAGTCTCTTGTTCAGGCTCTTAAGAATGCAAAGACTCTTGGGCGTCCTACAGTAGTGCATATCAAAACTCTAAAAGGAAAGGGGTTAGATTGCGCAGGTTCTCATCCCTATAAAATGCATTTTTCAATGCCTTTTAATCCAATGACTGGTGAAGGTGCGTCACCTACAGTTGCTGGAAAGACATTTGCGGTTGTTTTTGCTGAAAAATTAGCTGCACTTATGGCATTGGATCCTGATATTCATGTTATCACTCCTGCAACACCCTATGCTTCGTCTTTGGATGGTTTATTTGCCTTGTTCCCAGGTCGAGTCATAGATGTTGGAATGGCGGAGCAACATGCTGTTGGAATGGCTTGTGGTATGGCGCTTGAGGGATTAAAGCCTGTAGTATGTATGCAAACAACCTTTATGCAAAGGGCCTTCGATCAGTTGTTGCATGATGCTTGTTATATGAATTTACCCATCACTGTACTGGGCGTCAGGGCTGGTTTTGCGGGATACGATGGCTCTACTCATCATGGGATTTATGATATTCCGTATTTAAAATCATTCCCGAATATGCAAGTAGAATATCCGATTAATAGTATCGAGGCGCAGAGATTGTTGGAAAGGCGTTTAGTTTCGCCTGTGGGTCCCATGGTTATTTTGCATCCCTATGAGCCTTTAAGTACTTCAGAGCCTGATACTGGAGTTCTTAGCAAGGGGATGTCTATCGCCGCCAAAGGTAAAAATGGTTATATTATTTGTCTTGGAAATACTTTGGCAAAGGCTTGGGAACTCAAATCACTATTGGCAAATTTAGGTAAAACGTTTGGTATTATTTGTGTTCAGAGCATCAAACCTTTTCCTGTAAATGGCATTCTCGATTTGTTGGTTCCTGGAATGGACATTATCACCCTTGAGGAGAGCGTATTAGCGGGGGGCTTTGGTTCTGTATTACTTGAGACCATAAGCGATTCAGATATTAGTCTCAGGGTTTTTAGAAGTGGTGTCGAAGATAGTTTTATAAGGCCAGGAAGTAAGCAAGAATGTAGTGATGAAGCTGGTATTACTGTAAAACAGATAGTGGTGAAAATCCAGCAGCGTTGGATCGAATATCAAGAGGAATAACGAGTGGGTAGACTCACAGGTAAAGTGGCGCTTATCACTGGTGCATCACGAGGGATCGGTGCAGGTATTGCTGAAGCTTTTGCCAGCGAAGGCGCTGATTTAATCATTAATTATCGTACAAATGATGAGGCGGCTTTTCGTGTTGTTAGTAAGCTTAAGAATTTGGGGCGTAAAGTGGTCGCGATCCGTGCTGATGTTTCTAAGCGAAGTGAGATCCAAAATTTGATACACCTAGCGCAGATTGAGTTCGGTCGCATTGATATTCTGGTAAACAATGCTGGTATTAACCAAAGAGGCTGGTTTGATGAAGTAACTGATGAGGCCTGGGATATGATAATGGGGACCAATCTCAAAGGCCCCTTTATGTGCTGCCAGGAAGTGTTTCCTTTGATGAAGGCTAATGGCGGCGGCAGAATTATCAATATTTCTTCTGTTGCTGGTCAGTATCATGGACCGAAGACTGTGCATTATGCGGTATCAAAGGCTGGGTTAAATAGCCTGACTAAAGTACTTGCACGTTATGGCGCTGAGTATAATGTTCTTGTTAATGCAGTGGCGCCAGGATTGGTTAGAACAGATCAAACTGCTGATGAAATAGATTCCCCTGCAGGAGCTAGAGTGCTAGATATGACTTTGTTGAAAAAAGCGGGAAGAATTGAAGATATTTCAAGTGCCTGCGTATTTTTAGCATCGGATGAACAACAATATATGACAGGGCAAATTCTTGCGGTTAGTGGAGGAGCAATTCTTGACAATTGAAGTAAAAAATCTCCTACTTTTAGGTGCGAGTGCCGATCAAGTTTTTGCCATCAAGACAGCAAAGGCGATGGGTTTGCATGTCATTGTTGTAGATGGGAATCCCAATTCTCCAGGATTTGCGCTTGCCGATCAGTATGCGATTGTCAGCACAAGAGATTTACCAGGGCTTAAAGCTTTTGTTGATCGATTACAAATAACTGTTCACGGTGTGGCGGTAATGGGTAGTGATATTTCTCAGTATGTATCTGCTCTTGCCGAGTATCTTTCAGTGCCTTGTATTCCTTTGGGAACTGCCCTGATTACAACAGATAAACTTCTTATGAAACAACATTTTGCTGAAAAAAATGTTGCTATCCCTTGGTTTTCTGCCGTTGAGAGTTTTGAGCATTTATGTATTCTGGTGGCCGAACGCGGTCTACCTTTAGTGCTAAAACCAGTAGATCGGTCTGGTGCCCGGGGAGTGTTTCTTTTGAAGGAGGGCATGGATATAGAAGCTTTATATCGGCGTTCAATAGAAGAATCGTTTAGTGGGCAGGTTATCATCGAAGAGTATCTACAAGGACCGCAGGTTAGTACCGAAACGCTTTTTTATCAAGGAAAAGGATATACTGCGGGATTTGTTGATCGTAACTATGAGATGTTGGATGTTTTTGCCCCCTATATTCTCGAAAATGGCGGTTGGCAACCAAGTCGTTTATCCAAATTACAGCGAATTGAAATCGAGAAACTTATTGATGATGTTGCTAAGGCATTAGATATTGAAAACGGAGTCATCAAAGGTGACATTGTTTATACTGAGACAGGAGCAAAGGTTATCGAGGTTGCAACTCGACTGAGCGGTGGTGATTTTTCTGAAAGTCTTGTTCCTTTGGGGCTGGGAATTAACTATGTACGCACTGCGTTAGAAATTGCACTGGATATTAAGCCTGACTTTGAGGCCTTAATCCCAAAACAAAATCAATTTGTTGCTAATCGATATTTTTTCCCTGAAAAAGGTCAACTCATTGGAATTCATGGAATTGAACAAGTTAAAATTCAGAGTTTTGTCAAAAAGCTAGAGTTTTTTATTAATGTAGGTGAAAAAATACAACCTATTTGTAGTCATGCGGATAGGGCTGGTGTTTTTATCGTCACAGCGGATTCTTTAGAAGAGCTAGAGAAGCGAGTATCGTGGGTTTACAAGACTATTAAGTTTGACATTAGCTAAAGCTATAACTAAACACCTTGTATGGTACTCGGTGTTTAGTTATGAACGGTGAATGATTGGCTAAAAATACGGCCTGATGTGTTTGAGTGGACGTAATCCATCAAGGGGATCCGCTCGCCATTCTCTATCTGAGGCTTCACTAGCAACAAATTGTTTTTCTGGTTTGCCATCAATCACATTGGCTAATTTTATACCTTGGATTACGGGTGCTATCTGTTGTGGCAGCCAACAATGTCCTGAAGCATATTCATCGCCTTTTTCATCTAAATCTAAATGAAACTCTATGACATCGGCTCGCCATTTGTGTACAGCTCGGTTAAGTACCGCACTAGAGACAGTATGATCAGACCAGCCAACGTTAACTTGATAGCGGTTTCTAAAGCTTTCTAATACCGCAAGATTACATTCATTCTCAGGAGTTGGGTATGCCGATACGCAATGGAGCAAGGTGATGTCTTTCGCGCCATTTTCTTTTAGCGTGAGTACCGCTTGATCTATCTCTTCTAAAGTAGCCATGCCAGTTGAAAGAACAACAGGTAATCCCGTTTTTGCACAGGCTACTAGTAGATCCGTCCATAACAATTCGTAGGAGGCAATCTTATAAAAATCGACATAGGGTTCAAGTTCTGCCACTGCATCTAAGTAGAATGGTGTACAAGAAAACTGAATGCCATATTTATCACAGCTTTGTTTTAATTCAGGCAAAAAACTGACTGGGAGCTCCCAATCTTTGCGCTTTCTATGCGTTTCACTTTTAGCCAGAATCTCGGGAGCGAAAAGTTGCTCTATTTGGAAAAGCTGAAACTTTACGGCATCGCAACCAATGTCTGCAGCAGTTTTGATAAACTCAATGCAACGCTGTAAGTCTCTATGATGGTTGCTGGAGACTTCAGCGATAAAAATAGGTGAATGTGTAGTCATAGTTACTCGCAAATGGCTCGGTATAGTCTATTAACGGCAAGTCTCTGGGAAGCTTGATGCCCTGTTTCTCTTGCTTTATCAGACGAGTTCTATTAGTTCATACTCTAAATAATCGGCAAGGCTTAACCAATCGTGTTGCTCTTGTGCCTGAAGCATAGCAGGCAATATTTGCTGAAAAGTCGAATTAAGGACAAGTTCTGGGCAGTTTTTTTCTATTTTATCAAGACATAACCGTAACTCTACTGAAGCCTTTGCTTCTTGACCTAGTCTAAATAAACCTGCCGTTTGCCGCAGTGAATCTTGTAGGCTTAAGCTCATAATATGAGGTCCTTATACTGAGAACCGCGAATTTTAGCGCCTGATAAACTCGCTTGGTAAAATTTTACATCTGGATGTTTAGCGATATAGCGTTCCAAGTGTCTGAGATATGCTCTTAGGTTTAGATCCGTCGCTATCCGCTGACCTTTGCCATTGATCAACCAGTGTTTCGCTTCCTTCACTTTCTGAATAATCGCATTAACCCATATTTGTTCTTTTATATCGTTTTGACCAAATTTGTGATCATTCCAGAACGCATGACTCTTGTTATTGCAATAACAAAAATCACACCCTAATAGGGTAATTTCTTTTGCCTTTAATTTGATCGCTAAATCAATTGCCGGATGAATGACGCTTCCACTCGTGAACAGTCTTAGTTTGGGATATCGAGAAGCGAGCTGGGCGTATATTTTACTGCCTCCATAGGCAATAAATCTTTGGCCTAACCAAGCATTAAGTACCATTGGATCAACCCGGGGAAAATAAACAAGATTGATGTTATGAGTCGAGGCTAGCGGTAAATGGTATTCACCTATCAATCCGTCAATGCAGATCACAATATCTGGTTTTATATTATTGTGAAGTAAACCACGTAATGCAGTATCGGCCGCTATGATTAGTGGCCTATGGGAACTTGAACTAATTTGTTGCAGATAATCATAATGCTCTTCTAAAGAAGGACCCGAGCCAATCACGATAGCTTTATAGCTACTATGACTATTTATTAAGCTCGCAGCATCAGGATCGTGAGTAATATAAAGTTGGTTATCCTCGAAGCGTTTTAATATTGCAGGATCATCAGACTGATGTCGTTGATTAGAGAACTCACGATTGAGCTCCATGACTAATAAGTCTCTAAGAGTCGCATTTTCATCACTGACAAGAGTGAGATCTGGCGTAATTGCAATATTAGGAAAATTTAACTTTGCGCTTGGAAGCGCCGTTAAATTAATGTTTGGATGCTTTAACCATTCGCTTTGATCTGTGTAACTAATGAGGAGGGCAAAAACGCTGAGGTTTAAAATGCAAACATCAATTGAAAGATACTGTGGATTATCGATAAGTAAACTTGGTACATCTCCCATCCCGACACCGTAGACGGTTACGTGAGTTGCATCTGCAGGTAATGTACTGATAAAGAGCCGTGCTTCGGCGATGCGGTCATGACGGCTGCTGAGTTGAATACCATTAACACTGATAGTTTGATTGCGACCGTTGACAAGGTGAGCATCTAATTCATTGATGGTTTGGCTTTTGACCGCAGCGGCCACTATAGGCCAACGCTTAACGATAATATTGAGATTAGACGCAAATAGCTCGGTCATTCCGTTTCTCCGGAAGATTTCTGGGAGTTTGATATCACCAAGGTCACTATCTGGTCTCTCCACAGGGACTCGAACCCCGATCGGCCGCTTAGGAGGCGGCTGCTCTATCCTGTTGAGCTATGAAGAGACGACAGTGATTATACTGGTTTTATCTTTGATTAAAAGGCTTAAGATTTAGTTGCTTAAATCTTAAGCGCTATGTCGTTTATCTGTACATTGTAGGCGGCATTTTGGTCTACAAGTACTGCGGTGGCGCTTTCTTCGCTTACTTGCTCAATTTTTACCGTTGCACGACTTTTGGTCGCGACGGCGCGCATTTCATTGAGTCTATCGGGTAAGTTTTGTTTTAATACTACTTGGAATTTATCACCGACACGAATGCCATGTTTACGGCCTAGATTTAATATAATCCTGTCTGCTTGTCGGCTAACGACTTGGCCAAGTAATGGCCTGCAATTAAGTGTGCTGTCTAAATCTCGGGTAGCTTGCAATATTAATTGAGTAATACTTTTTCCATAGGAGGAACGCCAGAATCTATTACTGTTGGGAGCAATGATAGCCTGTTCTTCAAATTCCCATGGGGCCGATGTGCTGTAGCTTTTGCTCCAGACCTCTTCGCCACTGATCCCATGATAGAGGCTGAGTTTGAATTGAAATTGCCTTAGCGGAGCTTCATCCCAAAATCCTAAGAAGGTGGGTTGTACAGGCTCTATCGATATATCAATGATCTGCGGTTGAAGAATATATTGGCTGTCGGTAATTTCACTGAGCCAGCTTGGGAGTCGATAACCGCGAATATCCACTAGGTCTTGTTCAATATCGAGTCGCTCGTTAGCATGGATGTGACTAAAGCCAGTTGAAGAGTAATCTTCTATAGTGTTCCCTAACGCCTCTGAAATGACCTCTTCAAAGCCTGAAAGTTGTCCATATCTAAGCTGAGAACGATCTTTTATTTGTGTTTGAGGTATTAAAATAGCGGCCTTTAATTGGCCATTAGGACACTGTTGTGTTGGATCATCATTTAGATCGAGGCGTAGGGATACATATATTTTATTTCCCTGAATTTGTTCACTAACGAGTTGGATGTTTATGGCTTGGGCGTTGCGATTTATCGCAAAGTTATTTTGTGTGAGGTTACCATTAGAGGTTTGTTGCTCGCTGGATATTTGAATACCTGTGCTTAATGTCGCATAGCTAACAGCTTGATTAATTGCTTCTTCCCTTGCTTGAGCTGTATTACCATTGATAATAGTTGCTTCTCCGCTGGCTTCTATCCATTCGGCTCTGGTGGGCAAAGAAAGTAGTAAAAGGCTCAAAATGATGAGCGAAGCTGAACCTGGTATGTGCATCAATTCAATCCTTATCGCTAGGCTAATGGCGATATTACCAATCGAGCCAGTTTTCTGACTCTTAATCTAATATGACAATAAAGCAAATTTCGTGCCTGAGTATGATAACTTTTGATAAAGTTTCCATTGTTACAGTCGATATACTGTGTAATAGAAGAATATTGTCGGACTGAGGTTAATATTGGTCCGAAGATTGCTGGTTTTGTTACTAATTAAAAATTTGAAGCTTAGAAAGTGAGTCACTTGACTGTCAATGCACCCATAGATGAGGTAAATCCAATGCTAAAGCGTGTGATTATTCCCTTAACATTGATAATGTTAGGTGGATGTGTAGCTAAACCGGTTACGCCGCCCAAACCGAGTTTAGTGGATGGCAATGGGTTGCCGCCAACGGCAGTGATTAACCATTTAGCACAGCGAATAGTGACTGAGCTCGTTAAGCAAAATGATGCTTTGCGTTCTGATCAACCTATCGTAGTTGCAACACCAGTATTAGTGGGCGATTTAAATGGCACTAATGCGTTAGCGCAACAGTTACAGCAAGGATTAATGACGTCGCTCCATAGTTTTCAGTTTAATGTGGTGGATTTAAACTTAGCTGATGGCTTGAGAGTCACATCTGACGGGGATTTTATTTTGACGCGAGATTGGCAAAAATTGTCGAAAGATCTTCCTGTTGAGCATCTTGTCGTTTCGACTATGAGCGTAGTAACCAATGGTATGGCGATCAATACTCGGATTGTGAACATTAGTAACAATCGTGTGGTATCGGCATCTCAAACTTTTGTGACTCAAAAAGAGTTGGCAAACTACATGCAGCCTTCGGAGCAAATTGTGTCACAAAATGGCATTTTATATCGTCAGGCGAGTCCGGGCATGAATGAAGTACGTGTCTTAGGAGATGGAAAATGAAACACTACCTTTTATTACTTATCACGGGGCTAATGCTAACTGGCTGCGCTGCTAAAGATAGATATGTGCAATGGGAAGATGTGCCGCCGCCGAGTTTTCCTAAGTTAACGGCTATAGGATATGCGCCCTTAGCGACTCAACCGGCTAAAGAGCAATCACAAAGAGTGTTGATGGCTATGCAGGCATCAAAAATTGTGGCTTATCGTGAATTAGCGGAACAAGTTTATGGGCAGAAAATAACGGCAAACAGCAGTGTCAGTGATTGGATGTTGACGGACGATAATGTCAAAGCGTCAGTTTCTGGCGTGATCCGCGGTGCACGAGTCGTTAAGAGTTATCCAGCAGGTGAGCATTATGTCACTGAGTTAGAACTTGATTTTTCACAGGTTTGGGCGCTTTATCAACAACAGTACCGTCCACAACGAGTGAAGGAAGTGACGTATTTCTAGCGTTTTTGAGAGTATGTTCAACAGCATGTATTGAGCCGCGTATTTACGCGGCTTTTCTTTTTTGTACAAGACATTAATATCTAATCAGAGCTTAGAAAAGGGAATGCTAAGTGGGAGTGATGCGCTTGTTAGGCCTTTAAATCATTGCCTAAACTTGAGATAGTCGAGGTCTTGCCTTTATCGTTATAGGTGAGGCTGGAGGCGTTTCTGCTGGCTTGTAAAGCTTGAGCAAAGCGATTTAAACTCGCTAAATTCATCTCAATTAAACTGGCATTTTGTTCGTTTAATTCTTTGCATTCAGTCAATGCGTCTTTGATCTCAGCCATTTTATGCACGAGTTCGACTTGCTGAGTGAGTAGCGATTTATCACTGTTATTTGCCAGAATATCATCATTAGTCTTTAGTTCTTTCAGACATTGCGATTTTTCGTTAGCAAGGGAAAGCAGTAAATCGGCGTTTTGGTCAACCAAAGCGCCTTTTTCCTTGAGTATGATTTGCTTAAGAACAGCCAAATGGGCGTGTTGTAGATCTACCAGTTTAGCTATTTCAGTCATAGTTACTCTTTATTTAAGTCATTAAGTTCGGCTTCAAAACTTGCAATATTGGCAGCCAACTTTTCAGGGTCAATTTTATAGCGACCTTCGGCAATAGCTTGTTTGATTTCGGCTACTTTCTTTTGATCAACTTCAGGAAGGCTAGCCATTTTAGTCTGAGCTCCTTGAAGTTGTTGTGCCTGGGCCGTAATGACCACTGAGTCGCTTCTTTGTGGTGTTGTCGATTTTGTAGCAACTTGAGCAGATTGATCGCTGCTCGCTTTCGTTGCGCCTGAACGAACTTGCGCAGTCGTTGCTGTGTTGAGTTTGCTAATATCAATTGCCATTTTAGGCTCCAGCGTCGTGTGTACGGGATTTCTTAACTGGGGTATCGGCAGCTTACAAAAAAGCTTTAGATTATTTTACATTCTTACTTCAACTTCGCCAATGCCTGTGACTATAGCATCTAGTTCTTTGTTTGAACTGCTATTTTTGACTCTGATCCGATCACCTTTATTGCCATCTTGTAGGGCTTCTCCCACTGTTTTGAGCTCGAATGAGCCAGAACGAACGTAGATAGATACCGAATCATTTTTACAAACGAAGCATAAGTTGTTGCTTAATATGGGATTATCTTTTGCTACTCGTCGTTTTACTCGCACACCAGCCAATTTACTCGGGTCATCGAATTCGGCACCTCTCAAGCTATTTTGTTCAATGTAACGGACTTCTACTTGACTAGGAGAGATGAGTTCGCCTGGTGCTAAGATTTCGGTTGAGACAACAACGGGGAATAAGATATCCACCCGAACCGAGATATAGATTTGCCAAGGGTAAGCTAAGTCTTGCGTATCACAGCTGACTTTTAAGGTGTTATTACGGCTAATTTCCCTATCGCTAGCCAGTTCAACTTTCATTGGAGACGAACATTGTGACGGCAGCATTCTTGCGTCAACCATCTGTGGCGAAATATTTACTTTGGCATTTTCTGGAACGGATATTTTTTCTGAAATAAGCGCTTTAGCTAATTCTGAGATTGCCGATACGGTGGGGACAATAGGCTCTGCACTCGCAAAAGCGGGCATGAAGAGGGTGAAAAGACTAAAAAAACAGACTAAATTTACTTTCATAATGAAGAGACTAGCTTGTAACGCCAGAATGCACCTATACTTTTATTAAGTTCGAAGCTGACCACTGTAATAATAATTTGCATCACTGTCAGAAGATTGACTCAGTTTCGACTATGTTTATCGATAGATAAGACGTAAGCAATTAATATGCCTATACTCAACTGAGTTATAGGGCCGAACATAAACAGAACAACAAGGCAGAGTTATGTCGAGTATTCTTGATTCAGTCAACAAACGAACCCAGCTCGTTGGACAAAACCGTTTAGAATTGCTGCTTTTTAAATTAAACGGTCGTCAACGGTTTGGGATTAACGTGTTTAAGGTGAAAGAAGTACTGCAGTGTCCACCACTGACCACTTTGCCTAAACTTAATCCTTATGTGAAGGGTGTTGCTCATATTCGTGGAACAACCATTTCAGTGATTGATTTGAGTGCGGCAACAGGGGGAAAACCTTTAGCGAGCACTGAAAACTGTTTCATCATTATTTCTGAATATAACCGCAGTGTTCAAGGCTTCTTGGTCAGTTCTGTTGAGCGGATCATCAACATGAATTGGGAAGCGATTATGCCTCCGCCGCAAGGTGCTGGCCGTTATTCTTATCTGACAGCTGTGACTGAAATTGAAGGTGAATTAGTTGAAATTCTCGATGTGGAAAAAATCTTAGATGAGATTTCACCAGTTAAAACGGCTATCAGTGAAGAAGCCAATGAAAAACTGACCCTCGATAGAACTCAGCATTATCATATTATGGTTATTGATGATTCTGCCGTGGCGCGTAAACAAATTATTCGTTCACTCGAGTCATTGAATTTACAAATTGATACCGCAAAAGATGGTCGCGAAGCATTAGACAAGCTTAAAGAGATCGCCAAAGAGATGGATAATGTGGCCGATGAGATCCCCCTCATAATCTCTGATATTGAGATGCCTGAAATGGATGGCTACACTCTGACCGCTGAAATCCGAGATGATCCTAAGCTTAAGCATATTAAAGTGGTACTGCATACTTCGTTAAGTGGTGTATTCAATCAGGCAATGGTTCAAAAAGTGGGGGCTAATGACTTTATCGCTAAGTTTAATCCCGACGAACTGGCTGCTGCTGTGAATAAGCATTTAAGTTTGTAATTGCTGTAGGTTAGTACCTAGATACGCTTTACGCTATAATCTCGACTTTATAACATGATGGTTTCGCACTGATTTTGGTGCTTGCTATAGGATTTAGGATGTGAATGTGCCAAATAAATCACTCGCTGAGGCTGAATATAATCAATTTAGGTTGTTCTTAGAGCAACACAGCGGCATCGTACTGGGTGAAAATAAGCAATATCTTGTGCGCAGTCGTCTTGCTCCTTTGATGGGCAAATATAACCTGCCATCCTTATCTGATGTGGTTAAGCATTCGATGAAGCCTACTGAGCGTGCGCTCAGAGCTGAAGTGATCGATGCTATGACGACCAATGAAACCCTTTGGTTCCGTGATCGTTATCCATTTGAGTTGTTGAATAATGTCCTACTACCTGAATACAGTCGTCTGGGGCGTCCGCTCAAAATTTGGTCTGCGGCTTGCTCGTCAGGCCAAGAGCCATACTCATTGGCTATGACTATTCTTGAGTATCAACAGAAGAAGCCTGGTGCCTTGGCTGGTAGTGCTTCGATTCAAGCAACGGATCTATCTCCTTCCATGTTAGAACGCTGCAAAAATGCCGAGTACGATAGTTTGGCATTAGCGCGTGGTTTATCTGAAGAACGTAAGCGTCAGTTTTTTGATGCATTACCTTCAGGTAATATGAAGTTAAAGGATAATGTGAAGCGGTTGGTGAACTTTAGAGCGCATAATTTGCTTGAGAGTTATAGTCTGCTTGGCAAGTTCGACATTATCTTTTGCCGCAATGTGCTGATTTATTTTGCACCAGAGGCAAAGGCAAAAATTTTGCGGCAATTCGCTGCCGCTCTCAATCCCAAAGGGATTTTATTTCTCGGTGCATCAGAATCTATCGCTGGTTTAACGGACGAGTTTGATATGGTTCGTTGTAACCCTGGCATTTATTACCAGAAAAAGACTTAACTCAGCCGCTCTAAAGAAAATTACCGACAATTGTCGGTAATTTTTTACCCATCACTTACTCATCCTTGTTGTTATTCTCAAAATTTTCCTGATGTTGGCACATGAATTGCTTTATTTTCGTGAGAACACGAGGAGGCAATTTTATGGCGATCAATTTTGATAATGCACTGGGTGTGCATCAATACACTCTCGGTATTAGAGCGCAGCGGGCTGAAGTCATTTCAAGCAATATCGCTAACGCAGATACGCCACATTACAAAGCCCGCGATGTTGATTTTTCTGCGGCAATGCAGGCCGCTCGAGGCCAACAGCAGCAGCGAAATAGTCTTGAAATGCAAGAGCCAGATAAGCATTTTGGGCTTGCGGAGTTGACTGGGCAATTTGTTAAGTTCCGTGTGCCAAATCAACCCGATACCGGTGATGGTAATACTGTTGATATCCAACAGGAACAATCGGCATTCATGCAAAATGCACTTGAATATCAAATGTCGCTAGGTTTTTTAGATAGTAAGTTTAGTGGCATGAAGAAAGCGTTGAGAGGGGATTAATCATGAGTTTATTTAGCATATTTGATGTTGCTGGCTCGGGAATGTCTGCTCAATCGGTCAGGCTAAACACCACCGCGAGCAACATAGCCAACGCGGATTCCGTCTCGAGTAGTGTAGATAAGACCTATCGTTCCCGTCATCCCATTTTTGAAGCCGAAATGGCTAAAGCCCAAAGTCAGCAACAAGCTTCTCAAGGCGTTGCAGTAAAAGGCATTGTAGAAAGTGATAAACCACTACTGAAAGAATACTCGCCCGATCATCCTATGGCGGATGCGGACGGCTTTATTTATAAACCGAATGTTAATGTCATGGAAGAAATGGCAGATATGATTTCTGCTTCGCGCTCATATCAAATGAATGTTCAAGTCGCTGAAGCAGCTAAGTCTATGCTGCAACAAACACTTGGGATGGGTAAATAACATGTGTTACTTAGGAGGTAAGCTGTGAGCCTCATTAATCAAATTAACCAAGCGTCGGCGCAGACGGCTCAAAATAAGAGTCAGCCAAATGCCGTTACGACGAATTCATCAACCAGCTCAACGGGTAATCCGTTTCTTGATGGCATACGTTTGCCAAAAGATTCAATAGTACCGGAAGCAAAAAGCCAGCAGTTAACTCAAGATGACTTTTTCTCGTTATTAAGCCAACAGTTATCGATGCAAGATCCCTTTAAGCCCGTCGACAACGACCAAATGATTGCGCAGATGGCATCATTCTCGACGGTTGATGGTATTACTAAGTTGAATAAGGAAATCGTTAATTTAAACGGTGTTATGACATCAAGCCAAGCATTACAGGCATCAGGACTTGTTGGTCGCAAGGTATTGATCCCAACTGATACAGGTAACATTTCAGCTGAAAGCCCAACAATAAAAGGTGTGATTAGCACGCCAGCTAAAATTCCTGAAGTTACTGTACGTGTTGAGGATGAGAAAGGCCAAGTTGTGACCACCTTTAAAGTTGATGGCAGTAAGGGGGGCAATGTCGATGTTAACTGGGATGGCCTCGATAAAGATGGAAACCCTGTAACCGCAGGTAACTATACGATCAAGGCGAGTGGTTTAGTGGATGGGAAATCCCAAGAATTGCCAGTCTCGACCTATGCTCATGTGACCAGCGTTTCTCTCGGTACGGCCAGTACTGGCGCGATTCTTAACTTGAGAGGCGGTATGGGCATCAAGTTAACCGATGTGTTAGCTGTGTCTGAAACCTAAGTTTGCCTAAAAGAATTTTTGCAGTATCCGAATTGGGCGTAAGTCGCTCATAAATGAATTGAGTCAAGTGTAGAGGTGAATTATGTCGTTTAACATTGCATTGAGTGGCATTTCTGCCGCGCAGAAAGATTTAAACACTACGGCGAATAACATTGCTAATGCGAACACCATTGGCTTTAAAGAGTCCCGTGCTGAATTTGCGGATGTTTACGCTAATTCTATTTTTTCAAATGCTAAAACTGCTGTCGGTGGTGGTGTTGCTACGAGTCAAGTGGCACAGCAATTCCATCAAGGTAGCTTACAGTTGACGAATAACTCCCTTGATATGGCGATTAAAGGTGGCGGCTTTTTCGTTACAGCCTCTGAACTGGGTACATTAGACCACTCGTTTACCCGTGCTGGAGCATTTAAGGTCGATAAAAATAATTACATGGTTGATTCTGCTGGTAATTATTTGCAAACTTTCCCAGTGGATAAAGATGGGAACTCAACATCAGTGAGTTTAACGACGGCTAAGCCGGTACAAATACCAGACACTGCAGGTAGCCCTGTAAAGACTGAGAATGTTACTTTACAAATGAACTTAAATGCTAAGGAAAGTGCACTCGACCCCGCGGCATTCGATCCTCTAGATGCAAAAACCTACAATAACGTTACATCAATGACAATTTATGACTCACTCGGTGAGCCACATATTATGACCACTTATTTTGTTAAGCCCAAAGATGGTTCGTACAATGGTGAGAACAATTGGGTGGCTTACTATGCTGTTGATGGAAAGCAAGTCGATTTAGCCGGTCCTGCTGGTACTTATCAAACAGATACCACCGGCGATGGTACGCCTGATGCAACGGGCACAGCTCAAACTGCTGGTGGTTGGAAAGGCTCTGTACTCAAGTTCAATTCTGTTGGTGTCTACACTGGTAGTGATCCTGCTATAGTCAAGACTGAGGCTTTGGGCGTCAGTGGTGCGGGTGTTTTAGGGCCAGGTGCCGATGGTACTCAAGAGTTGACTGTGAAGTTTAATGCCCCAACGCAATATGCTGCTCCTTTTGGTGCAACTGAGTTGACGCAAGATGGTACGACTGTAGGTCGCTTAACTAACGTTGAAATCGGCGAAGATGGTTTAGTGACCGCGAGTTATTCTAATGGTTCAACCGTGCCTTTAGCACGGGTTGCTTTAGTTCGTTTTGCTAACGAACAAGGTTTAACGCAAGTGGGTAATACGTCGTGGAAAGCCAGTTTAGCTTCAGGTCCAGCGTTAGCGGGTGAGGCAAATAGTGGAACTTTTGGTAGCATCAGTTCATCGGCGTTAGAGCAATCGAACATCGATTTAACTACTGAACTGGTCGATTTAATTTCGGCGCAGCGTAACTTCCAAGCGAACTCTCGTACCCTTGAAGTGAATAACACGCTGCAACAAACCGTATTACAAATCCGCTAATCATTACTTTATTTAACTAAGTGTTGCCGCCAGTGGCAACACTTAGCCTTTATCCTGCCGTCAAATCACTTCATTTTCATATTTTTCAATTCTATCAGTAAATTAAACGTTATTTTTTATTGGCATGATGCTTGCTTTGATATTGTCATGTAGAAAATTTGACGGAGCAGTCTGTGGACAAATTCCTTTATGTCGCCATGAGTGGCGCTAAGCAAAATATGAATGAGCTGGCACTCCGTGCGAACAACTTAGCCAATGCTAATACCGATGGTTTTAAATCAGATATGGCGCAGGCCAGATCGATGCAAGCCTTCGGTGAAGGGTTGCCTTCAAGGGTGTTTGCGATGACAGAATCTCCGTCAGCTAATTTTCGCTCTGGTCCGATAAAAACCACTGGACGGGATCTCGATGTTGCCATTAAAGGCGATGGCTGGTTTGCCGTTCAGGCGAAAGATGGCAGTGAAGCTTATACCCGTTCAGGTAGTCTCAGTTTCGATGCGACGGGCATGTTGTATAACGACAGAGGCAATCCCGTGATGGGGGACGCTGGCCCGATAGTGCTGCCATTACCTATTGATAAAGTGTCAATTTCACAGGATGGCATAGTGTCTGTTCGCCCTCAGGGGGCGACTGCTGAAGTGATAGAAGAAGTGGCTAGATTGAAGTTAGTTAATCCCGGCAATGCGCAGATGATGCGTGGTGAAGATGGATTATTTCGACAAATGTCAGGCGAACCAGCACCAGCTGACCCTTTCGTCGCAGTTGAAAGTGGTGCCGTAGAGGGCAGTAACGTTAACCCTGTTGATGAAATGGTGTCTTTGATTGATCTTCAGCGCCAGTTTGAATTGCAAGTCAAGATGATGAAAACCGCGGAAGAGAATGATCGCGCTTCATCCTCATTAATGCGTATTAGTTAGGAGATAGATTATGCATCCGGCGTTATGGATTAGTAAAACTGGCTTAGACGCACAGCAAACTGATATTTCAGTGATTTCAAACAACGTAGCGAACGCTAGCACTGTGGGCTACAAAAAAAGCCGCGCAGTATTTGAAGATTTACTCTATCAAACAGTTAACCAAGCAGGTGGTGTTAGTGCATCTAACACTAAGCTACCCAACGGATTAAACATAGGTGCGGGTACGAAAGTCGTCGCTACTCAAAAAATGTTTACTCAGGGTAACATGCTGACGACGGATAACTCACTGGATCTCATGATTGAAGGTCCTGGATTTTTTGAAATACAGCTTCCTGATGGAACCACTGCTTATACTCGAAATGGTCAGTTTACCTTAGATGATACGGGTCAGATTGTGACGCCAGGTTCTGGCTATTTGCTACAACCCGCGATCACTATTCCTGATAATGCGACCAGTATTACCGTTTCAGCGGAGGGTGAAGTTTCAGTAAAAACGCCGGGTACCGCTGAGAACCAAGTCGTGGGTCAGTTGACTATGACGGATTTTATTAATCCATCGGGTCTAGATCCTATGGGACAAAACTTATATACGGAAACTGGTGCGAGCGGCACGCCAATTCAAGGTACCGCTTCGTTAGATGGTATGGGTGCTATTCGTCAAGGCGCCTTAGAAACCTCTAACGTGAACGTGACCGAGGAACTGGTGAACCTTATCGAAAGTCAGCGCATTTACGAGATGAACTCCAAAGTGATTTCAGCGGTAGATCAGATGCTGTCTTATGTGACTCAGAATTTATAGAGGCAAACATCATGGCTAGATATCTTGTGTTGGCCGTCGCGTTATTGCTTGCAGCCTGTAGCTCGACGCAAAAGAAACCCCTTGCGGATGATCCCTTTTACGCGCCGGTATACCCAGAGGCGCCGCCGACAAAAATTGCCGCAACTGGCTCTATTTATCAAGACAGCCAAGCATCTAGCTTGTATTCGGATATACGCGCCCATAAAGTCGGTGACATTATCACTATCGTATTGAAGGAATCGACTCAGGCGAAGAAGAGTGCAGGCAATCAGATCAAAAAAGGCTCAGACATGAGCTTAGATCCCATCTTTGCTGGTGGTAGTAATGTGTCCATTGGCGGAGTGCCAATTGATTTGCGTTACAAAGATAGCATGAACACTAAGCGTGAATCGGATGCGGATCAGAGCAATAGTCTAGATGGCAGTATCTCGGCAAACGTGATGCAAGTGCTGAACAACGGCAGCTTAGTGATCCGTGGTGAAAAATGGATTTCAATCAATAATGGTGATGAGTTTATTCGTGTCACTGGTCTCGTTCGCTCGCAGGACATTAAACCCGATAACACTGTCGATTCAACGCGAATGGCTAATGCCCGTATCCAATACAGTGGCACAGGCACTTTCGCAGATGCTCAAAAAGTGGGCTGGTTAAGCCAGTTCTTTATGAGCGACTGGTGGCCCTTCTAAGGAGTCGTATCATGAAATATAAACTGGTGTTAGCCGTTGCCATGCTAGTGTTTTCTCTACCTAGTCAGGCTGAACGAATTAAAGATATTGCCAATGTGCAAGGTGTGCGTAGTAACCAGTTGATTGGTTATGGCTTAGTGGTCGGTTTACCGGGAACGGGGGAAAAAACCAGTTATACCGAGCAGACCTTTATGACTATGCTCAAAAACTTTGGGATTAATCTTCCTGACAACGTCAAACCGAAAATTAAAAACGTTGCAGTGGTAGCCGTACACGCGGATATGCCTGCCTTTATCAAACCTGGTCAAGATCTTGACGTGACGGTATCTAGCTTAGGCGAAGCCAAAAGCTTACGCGGTGGCACCTTATTACAGACCTTTTTGAAAGGGGTAGATGGTAATGTGTATGCGATCGCCCAAGGTAGTTTAGTGGTGAGTGGTTTTAGTGCCGATGGTTTAGATGGTTCAAAGGTGATTCAAAATACGCCAACTGTAGGTCGTATACCCAATGGCGCAATTGTTGAGCGTAGTGTTGCAACCCCATTTTCAACTGGCGATTATTTGACGTTTAACCTACGTCGTTCGGATTTCTCTACTGCGCAGCGCATGGCCGATGCGATCAATGATCTATTAGGTCCAGATATGGCGCGTCCTTTAGATGCGACGTCTGTTCAGGTAACGGCTCCACGTGATGTATCACAACGAGTCTCCTTTTTAGCAACGCTTGAAAACCTTGATGTTGTTCCCGCAGAGGAATCTGCCAAAGTGATCGTTAATTCACGTACTGGAACCATAGTGGTTGGGCAAAACGTACGCTTACTCCCTGCGGCGATTACCCATGGCGGCATGACTGTCACGATTGCGGAGGCGACACAGGTTTCGCAGCCTAACGCGTTGGCAAATGGTCAAACAACCGTCACGAGTAATAGTACGATCACAGCGACAGAAAGTGACCGTCGTATGTTTATGTTTAATCCAGGCACTACGCTGGATGAGCTGGTTAGAGCGGTTAACTTAGTCGGTGCAGCCCCTTCAGATGTGTTAGCAATACTTGAAGCATTAAAAGTGGCAGGAGCTTTGCATGGTGAACTTATCATCATCTAATTTCTGTCGGGAAAATCATGGAAAAGCTTTCAAGTTCATCACATTTTCTTGACCTGGGCGGGCTAGATTCACTCCGCGCCCAGGCTCAGAAAGATGAGAAGGGCGCCTTGAAAAAGGTCGCCCAACAATTTGAAGGTATTTTCGTGCAAATGCTGATGAAAAGTATGCGCGATGCCAATGCGGTTTTTCAGTCTGATAGTCCACTCAATAGCCAATACACTCAGTTTTACGAGCAGATGCGCGATCAGCAGTTATCGGTCGATTTATCTGACAAAGGTGTATTGGGCCTTGCCGATATGATGGTGCAGCAACTCTCTCCCGAAACAAGTCATTTCACGCCTGCATCGGTATTGCGTGACGATGGTGGCATGAAAATGCTCCACGACGATAAAGCGCTTAATGTGCCTATGCAGAGTTCAGCCGCTCCAGTGGTTGAACCCACAGTTGTAAATCATGGTGTGCCGGCTGCTATTGCTCGGCCTGTATTTGAACCGGATAGAGCTGAAGATGCAAATTCATCAATGGACATTGATGCGCCTAATCGTTCACTGGCTATCGATACGCCTAAGCCGAGCTGGAGTGAACAATCACTTTCAGTGGTAGAACCTGTGATTAGCGGCCAAGTTTTGCCGACGGCAGCATTTAGGGAAACCCAAAAAATTGTCAGGTTCGGTAGTCGAGAAGAATTTTTAGCTACCTTATATCCACATGCTGAAAAAGCCGCAAAAACATTAGGTACCCAACCAGAAGTATTATTGGCGCAATCGGCACTGGAAACTGGCTGGGGACAAAAAATCGTCCGCGGCAATAACGGTGCGCCGAGTCATAACCTATTCAACATTAAAGCTGATCGTCGTTGGTTAGGTGATAAGGCTAACGTCAGTACCTTAGAATTTGAGCACGGTGTTGCTGTCCAGCAAAAAGCTGACTTCCGAGTTTATAGTGATTTCGAGCATAGCTTTAACGATTTTGTGTCCTTCATTGCCGAAGGTGAACGTTATCAAGATGCGAAAAAAGTGGCCGCTTCCCCTACTCAATTCATCCGAGCTTTGCAGGATGCGGGTTATGCCACTGATCCTCGATACGCTGAAAAAGTGATTAAAGTGATGCAGTCGATCAGTGAAGAACTGAAATCAATTCTGCCAGGAGAAGACAAATGATGAATCTTACAACCCTGTTTGTTCATAGGAGTGTCAACTAATGGCCGTTGATCTACTGAATATAGCGCGAACTGGGGTGCTTGCCTCCCAGTCGCAACTGGGTGTTACCAGTAATAACATAGCTAACGCCAATACCGCTGGTTACCACAGACAAGTGGCAACCCAGTCGACTCTTGAATCGCAGCGTTTTGGTAGTAGTTTTTATGGCACAGGAACTTACGTTAATGACGTTAAGCGTATCTACAATGACTATGCCGCAAGAGAGTTACGCATTGGCCAAACAACGTTAAGTGCCGCCGAAGCCAGCTACGGTAAATTGAGTGAGCTAGATCAGCTGTTTTCACAGGTAGGTAAAGTTGTGCCACAAAGCTTGAATGACCTGTTTTCGGGGCTGAATAGTGTGGCTGATTTGCCTGCAGATTTGGGTATTCGGAGTTCGACCCTAACAAATGCACAGCAAGTTGCCAGCAGTCTTAATCAGATGCAGTCGTATTTGAATGGCCAGCTTAATCAGACCAATGACCAGATCACTGGTATGACTAAGCGTATCAATGAGATCAGTACAGAACTGGCAAATTTAAACCTAGAGTTAATGAAGTCGCCGAATCAGGATGCGCAGTTGCTTGATAAGCAAGATGCACTTGTTCAAGAGTTAAGCCAGTACGCTCAAGTGAATGTTATTCCATTAGAAAATGGTGCTAAGAGCGTAATGCTCGGTGGCTCAGTGATGTTGGTTTCTGGCGAAATTGCTATGACGATGGGAGTCCAAGCGGGTGATCCATTTCCGAATGAGCTCCAATTGACTTCAAGTATTGGTTCGCAAAGTGTCACTGTTGATCCGAGTAAACTTGGCGGTCAGTTAGGGGCCATTTTTGATTATCGTGATCAAACGTTAATTCCCGCGGGTCATGAGCTCGACCAATTAGCCTTGGGCGTGGCTGATAACTTCAATAAAATGCAAGCACAAGGTATTGACCTCAATGGGCAAGTTGGTGCCAATATCTTCAAAGATATCAACGATCCTATGATGTCTTTGGGCCGTGCAGCAGGATTTTCTGGTAATACGGGTAATGCAATGTTAGGCGTTACCATAGATGACACCAGTTTATTAACTGGTGGTGCCTACGAACTGTCATTTACCGCGCCTGCAACTTATGAGCTGAGAGATTCGAAAACGGGGGCAATTACGCCACTGACGTTAAATGGCTCGACTTTATCGGGTGGTTCTGGATTTTCAATTGACATAAAAGCGGGCGCTATGGCGTCTGGCGATCGTTTTGCCATTCGCCCGACAGCGGGTGCTTCAAATGGCATTGAAGTGGTCATGAAAGACCCTAAAGGCATTGCCGCCGCATCACCAAAGATTACTGCAGATGCCGCTAACTCTGGCAATACCCAAGTGAAGCTGACTCAAATTAGCAATCGTAATGCCGCAAATTTCCCTGTAACGGGCAGTGAGTTGACGATAAAGCTCGATACCACAGTTGTGCCTCCAACCTATGAAGCATTCGACGCCGCGGGAACATCCCTTGGGGCTGCAGCCCCTTATACTCCTCCTAGTATTAGCGCTTTTGGTTTTACCTTTGAAGTTGACAGCAAAGCGGCTGCAGGCCATGACAGATTTACCTTCGATTTATCCTTCGCAGAGGGGGATAACTCTAATGCTGTCGCTATGGCGAAGTTGAGCGAAAGTAAGGTGATGAATGGGGGAAAGTCGACCCTAGCTGATGTGTTCGAGAACACTAAGCTCGAGGTAGGCAGTAAAACGAAAGCGGCTGAAGTGCGTGTTGGTTCGGCAGAGGCCGTGTATCAACAAGCTTATGCGCGAGTAGAGAGTGAGTCGGGTGTGAACTTAGATGAAGAAGCAGCAAATTTAATGCGTTTTCAGCAAGCCTATCAAGCCTCTGCACGGATCATGACGACTGCACAGCAGATTTTTGACACCTTATTATCCTCAGTGCGTTAGGAGATTTAACTATGCGATTATCATCCGCGCAGATTTTTAATCAAAGCATTACCAGTGTGCTGCAAAAGCAAACGGCGACCAGCAAAATTCTTGACCAATTGAGCAGTGGTAAGAAAGTCAATACTGCTGGTGATGATCCTGTGGCGTCACAGGGTATCGATAATCTGAATCAGAAAAATGCGCTAGTCGATCAGTTTATGAAAAATATTGACTATGCGAAAAATCGTCTTGCTGTGGCAGAAAGCAAACTCGGTAGTGCTGAAGATTTAACTGGCTCTATGCGTGAGCAAGTTATGCGAGCGATAAACGGCACACTCTCAGGAACTGAGCGGCAAATGATTGCCGAAGAGATGAAAGGCAGCTTAGAAGAATTGCTCTCTATTGCGAATAGTAAGGATGAATCTGGCAATTATATGTTCTCTGGTTTCAGTACCGATAAAGAACCTTTTGCTTTTGATAACTCGACGCCGCCTAAAATAGTGTATAGCGGCGATTCTGGCGTCAAAAATAGTTTAGTACAAACGGGTGTTGCCATGGGGACAAACATCCCTGGCGATAGCGCGTTTATGAAAGCACCCAATGGACTTGGTGATTATAGCGTCAATTATTTGGCCAGCCAGCAGGGGGAGTTTAGCGTTAAAACAGCAAAAATTGCTGACGCTGCAACTTATGTGGCTGATACATATACATTTAACTTCACTGATAATGGTGCCGGTGGTACTAACTTGCAAGTGCTCGATTCTGCAAGTAATCCCGTCGCAAACGTAGTTAACTTCGATGCCACTAATCCCGTTAGTTTTAATGGTATAGAAGTTAAAATTGATGGAAAACCCAGCGCTGGCGATAGTTTCACCATGGAGCCGCAGGCCGAAGTCAGTATTTTCGATACGATCAGCAGTGCGATTGCATTAATTGAAGACCCTAATTCTGCCAACACTCCCCAAGGCCGAGCTCAGTTGGCACAGATATTGAATAACATCGATAGTGGCGTCAATCAAATTAGTTCTGCCAGAAGTGTGGCGGGAAATAATCTGAAAGTTGTCGAAAGTTACAAAGAGACTCATACCGAGGAGAAAGTGGTGAACTCATCAGCGCTATCACTCTTGGAAGATCTCGATTATGCATCAGCGATTACGGAATTTGAAAAGCAACAGCTTGCATTGAACGCAGTCTCTAGCGTGTTTAGTAAGGTGGGTTCTGTTTCCCTGTTCGACTTTATTTAACAGAAAGCAAGTACCTATCCATCTGTAAGATAAATTGTTAAAAATTTAGCCAAGCTCCAAGCCTTGGCGGTATAACTAGGAAGAGGAACTCAACATGGCTATTACAGTAAATACCAACGTGACTTCAATGAAGGCACAAAAGAATTTAAATACTTCCAGTAGCGGTTTAGCGACCTCAATGGAACGTTTATCCAGTGGTCTACGCATTAACAGTGCAAAAGACGATGCCGCTGGTCTAGCCATTTCTAACCGCTTGAACAGCCAAGTGCGCGGTTTAGATGTGGGTATGCGTAACGCAAATGATGCGATTTCAATTGCTCAAATTGCCGAAGGTGCGATGCAAGAGCAAACCAATATGTTGCAGCGTATGCGTGATTTGACTGTTCAAGCAGAAAACGGTGCGAATAGCACTGATGACTTGACTGCATTGCAAAAAGAGATGGATCAATTAGCAGAAGAAATTACTGCTATAGGTGATAGTACGGCGTTTGGTAATACCAAATTAATGACTGGTGGCTTTTCTGCGGGTAAAACCTTCCAAGTAGGGCACCAAGAAGCTGAGGATGTCACTATTTCGGTAGGGACAACTAATGCTGCAAGTTTATCTGTTAATTCGCTATCCGTAGCGACTTCAGCTGGTCGTTCAACAGCACTTGCGAATATTGATGCTGCCATTAAAACAATTGACAATCAACGAGCCAATTTAGGTGCGAAGCAAAACCGTTTGGCCTATAACATTAGTAACAGTGCTAATACTCAAGCCAACGTTGCTGATGCTAAGAGTCGTATCGTGGATGTCGATTTTGCGAAGGAAACTTCAGTTATGACTAAGAATCAAGTGTTACAACAAACGGGTTCTGCAATGCTTGCACAGGCTAACCAGTTACCTCAAGTTGCATTATCTCTTCTGGGTTAATGTTACTTGCGTGATGTTATATGAAGTGCTTTTGCCTACTTGTTCTAGAATTATCTAGAAAAGTAGGCAAAGTTTTATAGGAGTTGATATTTATGTTTATGATAATTAGAGTTATTTTTTAAAATCAAGATATTTTAAAAAATAACTCTAAAGTTAAAAAAGATGCTGCCGTTAAATATACTGTAACCACTAAGACCCGCCTGGCTTAAGTAGACAGGCAAGTTCACAAGCCAGGTATAAAGAGGAAACGATCATGGCCATTACAGTAAACACAAACGTCACTTCATTAAAAGCTCAAAAGAATTTAAATACTTCCGCAGGCGGTTTGGCCACATCTATGGAACGTTTATCCAGTGGTCTGCGTATTAACAGTGCCAAAGATGACGCTGCTGGTTTAGCGATATCTAACCGACTAAACAGCCAAGTGCGTGGCCTTGATGTTGGTATGCGCAATGCTAACGATGCCATTTCAATCGCCCAGATTTCTGAAGGTGCGATGCAAGAACAGACTAACATGCTTCAACGTATGCGTGATTTGACAGTACAAGCAGAGAACGGTTCTAACAGCACTGATGATTTGACAGCATTGCAAAGTGAGATTGATGAACTGGCATTAGAAATTACAGCAATCGGTGATACAACTGCATTTGGTAGCACAAAATTACTGAATGGTGATTTCTCCGCAGGTAAGACCTTCCAAGTCGGACACCAAGAAGGTGAAGACGTTACTATTTCAGTAAAAGCAACGAATGCTGGCGCTTTATCTGTTAATAGTTTGTCTGTTGGAAGTTCTGCTGGTCGTTCAACTGCACTTGCGAATATTGATGCAGCCATTAAAACGATTGATAGTCAGCGTGCTAACTTAGGTGCTAAACAAAACCGCCTAGCATACAACATCAGTAACAGTGCTAATACTCAAGCAAACGTTGCTGATGCTAAGAGCCGAATTGTGGATGTGGATTTTGCGAAAGAAACATCACAAATGACCAAGAATCAAGTGTTACAACAAACGGGTTCTGCAATGTTGGCCCAAGCCAATCAGTTACCTCAAGTGGCCTTGTCACTGCTGTAGTTTAACGCAGAATAGTGAGAAAGTGATAAGGGAGGTTCGGTGACGGATCTCCCTTTGCCACTTTAAAGGTTAATGTAGTTTTATAGGGTAATTTTAATGTAACTATTTAAAGTTATTACTAAATTTGCTGAGGTATGGTTATGGATATCAATATAGCAAGTTCACCTTCTATGCTTCACAGTAAGGTTGATTTAGCTCAAACGCCACTAAAAGCATCTGCTCCAGATGCTGAGTTAAAGCGAAATACGGCTATTGAACAAGCTGCGGAACAAGATGTAACGAAAAATGAACAGAACCCGAGTAAGCTGGCTCAAGTTGCCACAGAGTTGTCTGATATGATGTCTATGATGCGTAAAGGTTTAGCATTTAAGGTTGATGAGAACTCTGGACAAGCTGTTGTGACTGTACTTGACCGAGATACTGGTGATGTGATTAGACAAATGCCGAGTGAAGAAGCATTAGCCTTGGCAGAAAAACTATCAGAAGTCACAGGGCTTTTGATGAAAACAGAAGCATAAATATTTGTAAGTACGTTTGATTGAGAGGTCTATATGGCATTAACAGCGACAGGCATGGGATCTGGCCTTAAAATTAGTGAAATTGTGCAAGTTTTAGTTGATGCCGAAAAAACACCGAAAGAAGCGATGTTTAATAAAACGGAAGACAGCATCAAAGCAAAAGTTTCTGCCATGGGAACCTTAAAAAGTGCGTTGTCTACGTTTCAAGATGCCTTAAAAAAACTTCAAACTGGCGATGCCCTCAATCTGCGTAAGGTTTCTGTTAGTAATCAAACTTATTTATCAGCAACAACAGACAAAACTGCACAAGCGGGTAGCTATGGTATTAAAGTTGAGCAACTTGCGGTAAATCATAAAATTGCTGGAAAAAACGTTGCAGATCCTGCATTACCTGTAGGTGAAGGGAGCCTTGATTTTGGTATCAATGGTAAGAATTTCTCCATTGATGTTTCGGCTACCGATTCACTTGCTGCGATTGCTAAAAAAGTTAATGAATCCCCAGATAATGCGGGCGTAACTGCAACTGTTATTACCAGTGATGCAGGCAGTCGATTGGTTTTTAGTTCAGATAAGTCAGGTGAAGACAATCAAATTAGTATTACAGCTAATGACACGACTGGAACTGGACTAAATGATATGTTCGGTGCTGGTAACATCTCCACGCTTCAAGATGCTAAAAATGCAGTTGTTTATATCGATAATCAGAAAGTTACCTCGCAAACTAATGAAGTTAAAAATGCTATTGCAGGGGTGACGTTAAACTTAACTGATGCTGATGTTTCTAAGACGACTACGTTAAAAATTGAACAAGATGATGATGCAGTAAAGACAAATGTGAAAGCTTTTGTCGATGCCTACAATAGTTTAGCGACTGCAGTTGATAAAATGTCGTCTTATGATAAAGAGAAAAAAACAGCAGCTGCATTACAGGGCGACTCTATGATCCGTTCTATAGAATCGCAACTCCGAAGTATATCGAGTGAACGAGTGCCAACTGATAGCGGCAGTTCGATAGCATTATATGATATTGGTATAAAAACAGATAGATATGGTAAGTTGTCTGTCGATGATACTAAACTTAATAAAGTCATCTCTGAAGATATGGCCAGTGTTGAGGCATTATTCTCGACACCAGATAAAGGGCTTGCTAATCGCTTTAATGATCTTGCTGATAGTTATGTCAAGTCTCGAGGATTAATTGCGTCACGTCAAACCGGATATACTAATCAACAAAGCCAGCTTACAGATAGAAGAGAAGCTTTCACGCTTAAAATGGATCAACTAACAGCCCGTTTAACGAAGCAATTTAATGCGATGGATCTTGTCGTTGGAAAACTAAATCAGCAGAGCAGTGGTCTTGTTGATCGTTTGAATTCGCTTCCTGGAGCTGTTAAAAAACGATAGTGAAATTATAAATGAGTAAGGGGAGTATAAGTGAAACAACTCGATGAGCTTAATGTCCTTTTGAGTGAAAATTTAAATAAACTGACTCAGCTTCCTGCTGAAGAGCCTCAATCTGACGAGTTGGTGTCGAACTTGCAAGTACTGGTTGGAGAGCGTCAAATTTTACTCAATGTATTAGTGGCTGATGCTAATATGACAGATGTTGATTATCTTCAACATCAGCTTGAACTTACTCAAGAGTACACAAGTAAAGCAAGTATTGTTATGGCAGATAGACAAGCATTATTACATGCAGGTAATAAGAATAAGCGCCAGATTAGTGTTTATGAGACTATAGATTTAAACAGGTAGGTGTTTATGAGAGGATCACTGCAATCGTATCGTAAGGTGTCTTTAGAGAGTGAAATTACTGTTGCGTCACCACATCGTATTATTCAGCTTATGTTTGCGGGGGCACTGCAACGTTTAGCACAAAGTCGTCTTGCGATTGAACAAAATGACTTGTCTAATAAAGGTATGTACATTGGCAAAGCTATTGGGATTATTACTGGTTTAAACAATAGCCTAGATATGGATGCTGGTGGCCAGATAGCTAGAAATTTGAGTGATTTATATGACTTTATGTTGCGTAGAATTTCTGAAGCTAACGTAAATAATGATGTGAAAGCGATTGATGATGTATGTGATATTTTACGTACTATCAAAGAAGGTTGGGATGCAATTCCTGCAGATAAACATAATATTTCTGCGCATTCTGAAGCGGGTTAATATCTTATTTCGTGATTAAAAATAGACGCACTGGTTGCGTCTTTTTTTTGGCTAAAAGTCAAAGTATTGACGTTTTAGACTAGAATCATGATGTAAATGAACTAAAATCAATTCAGTTTGGCATAAACCTCATCTGAGGCTTGCTTCTCGTCTGCTGATAATACAATATTCATCACAAGTAGTGATGGTGGCACAGATTGTTACATTGAATTTGTTAAGCTTTTACAGCAACTAATCATAAATAATTAATGCGAATTAATACATATTAGAGCTTTACGGCCTACTGAATGATGCAAACAGATCAACGAATTTTACTTATCGGCCCTCCATCAGAGCGATTAAATCGCCTGTGTTGCATTTTGGATTTTTTAGGTGAGCAATTTGTACAAATTGACACCGAAAAATTAAGTGCTAGCCTCCAAGATACCCGTTTTCGAGCTTTAGTTATCCTAACTGATGTTATGGATGCTGATGGGCTTAAAAACATCGCAGGTCAACATCCATGGCAACCTATGCTGTTGCTTGGCAATGTTGACGATCTGCAAGTGTCTAACATTCTTGGACATATTGAAGAACCTTTAACGTATCCTCAGCTCACTGAATTATTACACTTTTGCCAAGTATTCGGTCAAGTTAAACGGCCTCAAGTCCCTACTAGTGCGAATCAAACAAAGTTATTCCGAAGCTTAGTGGGACGCAGTGATGGTATTGCGAATGTGAGGCACTTGATAAATCAAGTAGCAACATCTGAGGCAACCGTGCTTGTTCTGGGTCAATCAGGTACAGGTAAAGAAGTGGTCGCCCGTAATATCCATTATTTGTCTGAGCGCCGTGACGGTCCATTTATCCCTGTTAACTGTGGTGCTATACCGCCTGAGTTATTAGAGAGTGAGCTATTTGGTCATGAAAAGGGGTCATTTACGGGGGCAATCTGTTCTCGTAAAGGCCGTTTTGAATTAGCTGAAGGTGGTACACTATTTCTCGATGAAATAGGAGACATGCCACTACAAATGCAAGTTAAATTACTCCGTGTGCTGCAAGAGCGGGTATTTGAGCGCGTTGGTGGTACTAAGACTATTAATGCTGATGTACGCGTAGTTGCTGCGACACATAGAGATTTAGAAACCATGATCAGCGTTAATGAGTTCCGTGAGGATCTTTATTACCGCCTAAACGTATTCCCGATTGAAATGCCCGCGTTGTGTGATCGCAAGGACGATGTGCCTTTGCTATTACAAGAGTTAGTTAGCCGAGTCTATAACGAAGGCCGTGGTAAGGTGCGTTTTACGCAGCGTGCGATAGAGTCGCTGAAAGAACATGCTTGGTCGGGCAACGTGCGCGAGCTGTCTAATTTAGTCGAACGCCTCACCATTTTATATCCGGGTGGACTGGTTGATGTTAACGATTTACCTGTCAAATATCGCCATATCGATGTGCCCGAATATTGTGTAGAGATGAGTGAAGAGCAACAGGAACGTGATGCTTTAGCTTCTATCTTTAGCGATGAAGAGCCGGTTGAAATCCCTGAAACGCGTTTCCCTAGTGAGCTGCCGCCTGAAGGTGTGAACCTTAAGGATTTGTTAGCAGAACTAGAAATAGACATGATACGTCAGGCGCTAGAGCTACAAGATAATGTCGTAGCTCGCGCTGCTGAAATGCTTGGAATACGCCGTACAACGCTTGTAGAAAAAATGCGTAAGTACGGAATGACAAAAGATTAGTTTTCTATTTTATTGTTATATAAGTTGTTTTAACCTCTAAAGTTCAATTTCCAATTTGGCATAGATACTGCAGTCACCCCGTCATAAGCAATTTTTTGACGGAGTGACTATGTCAGCCAACCCACTAGCGCAAATTGAGTCATTCAAGCACACTAGCAAACAATGGAACCAACTGCGTGAGGCCGCGAATATGTCCAATCGAATGGAGCATATTTTACAGGCTATGCCATCCGGCGTGGTGATTATCAATGGCGACGGTATAGTCACGGATGCAAATCCGGTTGCAGTTGAATTACTTGAGCGCTCCTTGTGTGGTGTTCGCTGGATTGATGTGATTCACAGTGCCTTTGCGCCGCAGGACGATGATGGCCACGAAGTGTCACTGCGTAATGGCCGCCGCGTTAAATTAGCGATTACGCCATTGACGCCAGAGCCTGGTCAATTAATTGTGCTAACTGATCTGACTGAAACTCGGTTATTACAGAAAAATATCTCCCATTTACAACGTTTATCTGCACTGGGCAAGATGGTAGCAACTTTGGCTCATCAGGTGCGCACGCCTTTATCAGCCGCTTTGTTATACGCTTCAAACCTTGCGAGTCCGAAGTTATCCGATTCCGCTAAAGCTAAATTCCAACAAAAACTTGTTGATAGACTCAATGAACTCGAGCGGCAGGTTAACGACATGCTATTGATGGCGAAAGGCCGTCAGGATGAACTTGGAGATCTAATCTCGTTGGCTGAGGTTATCGACAATGTTTTGGCAAATTGTGAGCCAATAGCGGCAAAGCAAGGCTGTGACTTGTTATTTGATGATGCGTCAAGCAGCTCGATGTTAGCTAATTCCAATGCATTAAGCTCGGCGATTAATAATTTAGTCATGAACAGCATAGAAGCCGGAGCAACTGAAATTCGTATCCAAGCGAAGGAAGAGGGCGAACGGTTATTATTGGACGTCATCGATAATGGTAAAGGCTTAGACGCCACTATGCAGCAGAAGGTATTTGAACCTTTCTTTACGACTAAGTCGCAGGGAACAGGGCTTGGGTTAGCCGTTGTGCAATCTGTGGTGCGCAATCATGGGGGGCAACTGCAACTCAGTTGTGTACCGAATAAAGGCTGTACTGTGTCTTTAGTATTCCCACGGGCTAAATCCGCGGTGATATTACCTTTGGAGATTACCCATGTCTGAAGCAAAGTTATTGCTCGTTGAGGATGATGCTTCATTACGTGAAGCCTTGTTGGATACCTTAATGCTGGCTCAGTATGAGTGTGTTGATGTTGCCTCCGGTGAAGACGCTATTTTAGCCTTGAAACAACATCAGTTTGATTTAGTTATTAGCGATGTGCAGATGCAAGGTATTGGTGGTTTAGGTTTATTGAACTACCTGCAGCAGCATCATCCTAAGTTGCCAGTGCTGTTGATGACGGCCTACGCGACTATTGGTAGCGCGGTGAACGCTATAAAATTAGGTGCTGTTGATTATTTAGCCAAACCTTTTGCACCAGAAGTGTTACTCAATCAAGTCTCACGCTATTTGCCATTAAAACAAAATGTGGATCAGCCCGTCGTCGCTGATGAGAAAAGTTTAGCCTTATTAGCACTGGCTCAACGGGTTGCCGCTTCTGATGCCTCTGTCATGATCTTAGGTCCTAGCGGTTCGGGTAAAGAGGTTTTGGCCCGTTATATTCATCAACACAGTAGCCGTGCTAATCAAGCCTTTGTGGCCATTAACTGTGCCGCTATTCCTGAGAACATGCTCGAAGCCACCCTTTTTGGTTATGAAAAGGGTGCATTTACGGGGGCTTATCAAGCGTGTCCGGGGAAATTTGAGCAGGCTCAAGGTGGCACTTTGCTGCTCGATGAAATCTCTGAGATGGATTTAGGCTTACAAGCTAAGTTGTTGCGGGTTTTGCAAGAGCGTGAAGTTGAGCGTTTAGGTGGCCGTAAAACCATTAAATTGGATGTGCGCGTGCTTGCCACATCCAATCGTGATTTAAAGGCAGTGGTCGCAGCTGGCGGATTTAGGGAAGATCTCTACTATCGAATTAACGTATTTCCTTTAGCTTGGCCTGCGTTAAGTCAACGTCCTGCAGATATTTTACCTCTTGCGCGTCATTTATTGGCTAAACATGCTAAGGCATTGAATGTTGCCGATGTGCCTGAGTTGGATGAGAATGCGCGTCGACGTTTATTGAGTCATCGCTGGCCAGGGAACGTACGTGAACTCGACAATGTGATCCAGCGTGCTTTGATATTAAGAGCCGGTCAATTGATCACTGCCAATGACATTATTATCGATGCGCAGGATGTGATTTTAAGCGGTGAAGATCTAGACCCATTTTCTTCTGAGCCAGATGGCTTAGGTGAAGAGCTCAAAGCTCAAGAACATGTGATTATTTTAGAGACCCTTAATCAATGCCAAGGAAGTCGTAAGTTAGTCGCCGAAAAGCTAGGAATTAGCGCACGAACCCTAAGATACAAGATGGCAAGGATGCGTGATATGGGGATCCAACTGCCAAATTAGTCTATAAATTCAAGTTATCATCTCGCAGCCTCCACATTGAGTGTGAGGCTGTATTTATTAAAATACACAACCGTAAAAGTGGCTCATTTCATTCAAAATCCTTAGATATTGACATCTTCTTATCCCGTCAATTTATTATCAATCACGACCATCTGAAAACTTGGCCGTTATTTTGCATTGTCCCGTTATCGGTATTTTGATCGTCAAGAATTCGACGACTGGGAGCTCAGCATGCAAATAGGCGCAAATTCATTCCTGCAGGAAATGCAGAAACTCCAAGGCGAAATAACGCCGTCGTTTGGCGTTCAGCCAAATATCATGCAGCAAGTGAATAACACTAGTGGTGCAGACTTCGGTCAGTTGCTATCGCAAGCCGTCGGCAATGTCAGCGGCTTACAGTCTGCATCGTCAAACCTCGCGACACGTTTAGAGATGGGTGATACTACCGTTTCTTTATCGGACACTGTGATTGCCCGTGAGAAAGCGAGTGTCGCTTTCGAGGCGACAGTGCAAGTGCGTAATAAGCTTGTCGAAGCCTACAAAGAAATAATGAGCATGCCTGTCTAGGCCAGTGAATAACCCAATTAGCAGGTACGAATCGTGAGTACAGAAATGATTGTCGGATCCAATTCCGGTTTAGCTGACCAAGGTGTCCAGCAAGAACATAAGTCAGGAATGATGGGAAATCTTGGCGGTGTCGATATGATGCGCCAAGTGACTATGATTTTAGCCTTAGCGATTTGTTTAGCCTTGGCGGTATTTGTCATGCTGTGGGCGCAGGAGCCAGAGTATCGTCCATTGGGTAAAATGGAAACTCAGGAAATGGTTCAAGTGCTAGATGTACTTGATAAAAATAAAGTTAAGTACCAAATCGACGTGGACGTTATTAAAGTTCCTGAAGATAAATATCAAGAAGTCAAAATGATGTTGAGCCGTGCAGGTATCGACAGTCCTGCAGCCAACCAAGATTTTTTGAATAAAGACAGTGGTTTTGGTGTCAGCCAACGTATGGAACAAGCTCGTCTTAAGCATAGCCAAGAAGAAAACCTCGCCCGTGCGATAGAGCAACTACAAAGTGTCAGTCGTGCCAAAGTCATTCTTGCGTTACCTAAAGAAAACGTCTTCGCCCGCAATGCCTCTAAACCGAGTGCAACAGTGGTGATCAATACCCGTCGCGGTGGCTTAGGCCAAGGTGAAGTCGATGCTATCGTCGATATTGTTGCTTCTGCAGTACAAGGTTTAGAACCATCAAGGGTGACGGTAACTGATTCTAACGGCCGTTTATTGAACTCAGGCAGCCAAGATGGCGCGTCTGCGACGGCTCGCCGTGAACTTGAATTAGTACAGCAAAAAGAAGCTGAATATCGCACTAAGATTGAATCGATTCTGGTGCCAATTCTAGGTCCTGATAATTTTACCTCTCAAGTCGACGTCAGTATGGATTTTACTGCGGTTGAGCAAACATCAAAGCGTTTTAACCCTGATTTACCGGCACTGCGTAGTGAAATGACCGTTGAAAATAACACCACTGGCGGCTCTTCTGGTGGGATCCCTGGCGCGTTATCCAATCAACCGCCAATGGAGTCTAATATTCCAGAAGATGCAACAAAAGCGACAGAATCAGCAACGGCTGCAGCAGGTAATTCGCACCGCGAAGCGACCCGTAACTTTGAATTAGATACCACCATTAGCCATACCCGCCAGCAAGTTGGTGCAGTGCGCCGTATTAGTGTATCAGTCGCGGTGGACTTTAAACCTGGTGCCGCTGGAGAAAATGGTCAAGTAGCCCGTGTTGCCCGTACCGAACAAGAACTGACCAATATCCGTCGTTTGCTTGAAGGCGCGGTTGGTTTTAGCTCACAACGGGGTGATGTGCTGGAAGTGGTAACTGTTCCCTTTATGGATCAATTGGTTGAAGATTTACCCGCACCTGAACTTTGGGAGCAACCTTGGTTTTGGCGTGCGATTAAGCTTGGGATTGGTGCGCTAGTGATTTTGGTGCTGATTCTAGCTGTGGTACGTCCTATGCTGAAACGCTTGATCTATCCTGACAGTGTGAATATGCCTGAGGATGGCAGATTAGGTAATGAATTAGCCGAAATTGAGGACCAATATGCGGCTGATACGCTAGGGATGCTCAATACTCAAGAGGCGGAATACAGTTATGCTGACGATGGCTCAATTCATATCCCTAATCTTCACAAAGATGATGATATGATTAAAGCTATCCGTGCGCTCGTGGCGAATGAGCCTGAGCTCTCTACTCAAGTCGTGAAAAACTGGTTACAAGACAATGGCTGAGAATAAAACGAAAGAAGTGGCTCCTGCGGCCACACCAGCCTTTAATATCAAAGATATTAGTGGCGTTGAAAAGACCGCTATTTTACTCCTCAGTTTGAGTGAGGCTGATGCTGCATCCATTTTAAAACACTTAGAGCCGAAGCAAGTGCAAAAAGTGGGTATGGCCATGGCGGCAATGGATGAGTTTGGTCAGGAAAAAGTTATCGGGGTACATAAGCTGTTTCTTGATGATATTCAAAAGTATTCTTCAATTGGTTTCAACAGTGAAGAGTTCGTCCGTAAAGCCTTAACCGCCGCGCTGGGTGAAGATAAAGCGGGTAATCTGATTGAACAGATTATCATGGGCAGTGGCGCTAAAGGTTTGGACTCGTTGAAGTGGATGGATGCACGCCAAGTGGCGACCATTATTCAAAACGAACATCCCCAGATCCAAACCATTGTGTTGTCTTATCTAGAACCCGATCAAGCGGCGGAAATTTTTGGTCAATTCCCTGAGAATACCCGCTTAGACTTGATGATGCGTATTGCAAATCTTGAAGAAGTGCAGCCCGCTGCACTGCAAGAGTTGAACGACATCATGGAGAAACAGTTCGCCGGTCAAGGTGGCGCCCAGGCCGCGAAAATGGGTGGCTTAAAAGCGGCTGCCAACATAATGAACTACTTAGACACGGGTATCGAAAGCCAGTTGATGGAAACCATGCGCGAGTCTGATGAAGAAATGGCGCAGCAAATCCAAGATTTGATGTTTGTATTTGAAAACTTAATCGATGTCGATGACCGCGGTATTCAAGCCCTGTTGCGTGAAGTGCAGCAAGATGTACTGATGAAGGCGCTCAAAGGCACTGATGATCAACTGAAAGAAAAAATCTTGGGTAACATGTCAAAACGTGCCGCTGAATTATTGCGTGATGATCTTGAAGCCATGGGCCCAATCCGTATCAGTGAAGTGGAAGTCGCACAAAAAGAAATCCTGTCTATTGCTCGTCGCTTAAGTGACAGCGGCGAAATCATGTTAGGCGGCGGTGGTGGCGATGAGTTCCTCTAATCCGAGTGACAATAAATTGTTGAATAAGGTCTTGAGCGAAGGAGATGTCGAATTTAGTCACTGGGCGCTGCCAGATGTGACTGAAGCCGATGATGATTCTATCTCAAATCTGTTCGGCCATTCTAATCATCAAGCCGCTAAGTCGACTACTGTGGAAAGTGTTTCTCCACCGACTATGGCTGAGATTGAAGACATTCGCGCCCAAGCCGAAGAAGAAGGCTTTAGCGAAGGTAAGCAGCAAGGGTATGAGCAAGGGCTAGAAAAAGGACGTTTAGAAGGGTTAGAGCAGGGCCATACTGAAGGGCTCGCCCAAGGGCATGAGCAAGGATTAGAAACCGGTTTAGCCCAAGCAAAAATATTGCTCTCGCGTTTTGAAACCTTATTAGCCCAATTTGAAAAACCATTGCAATTGCTCGATGGCGATATTGAACTTTCGCTACTGAACCTGAGTATGACATTAGCGAAATCTGTCATTGGCCACGAATTAAAAACTCATCCTGAACAAGTGCTTTCGGCATTGCGCTTAGGTATAGAATCGCTGCCGATAAAAGAACAAACGGTCACAATCCGCTTGCATCCTGACGATGTTATCTTAGTCGAACAACTTTATTCCACCGCCCAACTGACCCGCAGTAAGTGGGAACTTGAAGTTGACCCTTCCTTAAGCCCAGGTGACTGTATTCTCAGTAGTCATCGTTCTTTAGTCGATTTGACCCTCGCATCGCGCATCGATGCTGTGTTTGAGTCTTTACGGAACCAACATGCTCACTTAAGTGACAAGCAGCGTCAATTGCAAGAGGCGATAGAGGTTGAAGATACCGCAAAACATGTTGCGGCTTCTGAGGCCGTGGGATTAGAGCTTGATGATCAGGTTGTCGATACGGTTTCTCAACATGCTGAGGATATACAATCTGCCTCAAACACAGGTGAGCAATTAGAGGCAAAATCAGATGCAAAATCGCCAACATCAACTGCTGAATAGGCTTAATCATCATCAGGGTAAGGTGCCGCCATTTCGCGCTGTGGCCAGTGGTCAACTGGTGCGTGTTGTCGGCTTAACCTTAGAAGCAAGCGGTTGCCGTGCGCCTGTGGGCAGTTTATGTTCGATCGAAACCATGGCGGGCGAGTTAATCGCCGAGGTGGTCGGGTTTGATGGCGAACTATTATATTTAATGCCCATTGAAGAATTGCGTGGTGTATTACCTGGTGCGCGGGTTGTGCCTTTGGGGGAACAAACTGGACTCAATGTTGGTTTATCCCTGCTAGGACGCGTACTCGATGGTAACGGCGTGCCTTTAGATGGTTTAGGCGCGTTGCAAACGGACCAACAAGCGCCAAGACATAGCGCTGCCATTAATCCTTTATCTCGCCGTGCTATTACTGAACCGCTGGACGTTGGCGTTCGCGCTATCAACGCTATGCTGACCGTGGGCAAAGGCCAACGTATGGGCTTGTTTGCGGGCTCAGGTGTCGGTAAGAGTGTGCTCTTAGGTATGATGACTCGCGGTACTACCGCCGACATTATTGTGGTTGGGCTAGTGGGTGAGCGTGGACGGGAAGTGAAAGAGTTTATTGAGGAAATTCTTGGTGAGAAAGGTCGAGCGCGTTCAGTCGTCGTTGCTGCGCCTGCGGATACATCGCCGCTGATGCGCCTTCGCGCCTGTGAAACCTCGACTCGTATTGCCGAATACTTCCGCGATTTAGGCTATAACGTTTTATTGCTTATGGACAGTTTAACGCGCTACGCCCAAGCGCAGCGTGAAATTGCTTTGGCTGTGGGTGAACCGCCTGCGACTAAAGGTTATCCGCCTTCTGTGTTTGCAAAATTGCCACGTTTAGTTGAGCGCGCCGGAAACGGTGGCCCTGGGCAAGGTTCAATTACGGCATTTTATACTGTGTTGACGGAAGGAGACGATCAACAGGATCCCATTGCCGATGCTTCGCGGGCGATCCTCGATGGTCACATTGTCTTGTCACGTTCGCTTGCGGATTCGGGGCACTATCCTGCAATTGATATTGAAGCTTCTATTAGCCGAGTCGCACCTATGGTGATCTCCAATGAACATTTGGAGGCGATGCGCCGCGTGAAACAAACCTATTCTTTGTATCAGCAAAATCGAGATTTGATTTCTATTGGGGCCTATGCCCAAGGAAGCGATCCTCGCATTGATAATGCGATACGACTGCAGCCAGCAATGAATGCTTTTTTGCGACAAACCATGCGTGATGCATTTAGCTTTGCCGATAGCCAAGTCATGCTTGGGCAACTTGCTGCACAGTGCAAATAATGGCGTCATCGAATTAATCGAGGTCTAGTATGGCTAACGCCGATCCCTTGTTGTTAGTGTTAAAGCTTGCCAATGATGCCGAAGAACAAGCGGCATTATTGTTAAAATCTGCGCAATTAGAGTGTCAAAAACGGTTGAATCAACTCAGTGCTCTGAATAACTATCGCTTAGAATACATGAAGCAAATGCAATCACAGCAAGGTCAAGCCATCAGTGCTAGTCACTATCACCAGTTTCACCGTTTTATTCGTCAGATCGATGACGCAATTATCCAGCAAAATCGCGTCGTAGCCGACGGTGAAAAGCAAAAAGAATATCGACAACAACATTGGTTGGAAAAGCAAAAAAAACGTAAGGCAGTAGAATTACTCTTAGCCAGTAAAGAGAAGAAGCGTCAAGTGGCTGAACAAAAAAGGGAGCAAAAAATGACCGATGAATTTGCTTCCCAGCAATTTTATCGCCGTCATCAACGTTAGTGAAATGATAGGCATCTTTACTGCTCGCTAGCCGGATAGGCTCTTTAGTTTTTTTGTATTGATGGCATAAGCATCAATTCGGCACCTCTCAGTGTTAATTCTTTTCGATATGCTGTCGTAAAATCTGATGTTTTGGCATCTTATTTGCTTTGATTTAGTCCATGACCCTGCAACCGCAGTGTTTAATTGACGTTTCTACCTAGCCATTTCTTTTTTTGTTGGGTGATGTTTGGGAGCACTTATGCAACAAATGACCAATATCCTGTTAAGTAAAACAGGCAACTCTGCGGCCAATTCCGCTAAGACATCTTCCCAAGAGTCTAATAATGAAGACTTTTCATCTACACTTGCGTCAGTCACTGCTAGCTCATTTTCTATTTCTGCGTCTAAAAAAACCATTGCTAACACTGATGATACTGTGCAGGTTACCTCTGCTGATAAAGTAAAAGATGACGATATATCAACTGATGACGCCGACGTAAATCTCATTTTTGCCCAAATTAGCATGGCAAATGATATGAAGAAAACGGCATCAGATGGAGATAGTTTGCCGCTAGCATTTTTAAATGCTGAAGAAGATATAACTGGTGAAGAAAATATTGATACTTCATCAGCTTTATTAACCGGCTCAGCATTGGCATCTACTGTTTCTGTTGAGATTGAACTGGCATCAGATATAGATGCCGATGAAGCGGGTTTTTCTGCTGAATTACAAAAGTTAGTTTCTACTAGCCCAGATATGGCAGCAATTTTAATCGCAGATGATGTGAAACCATCATCTTTGACTGATAAGTCACTCGTACAAATTCTCCCCATAGACCCAAATATACTTGAAGTGTCAGCGGATAGTGATGTTGTGATTGATCCAAATTTGACCGATGACGCTTCAGAATTACCTTTAGAAGACACTGAGCTTGTCTCTGCCACTGAAGTCGGGGTGAGTATAGATGAGTCTTTAGTTGAGAATGAGGTCACACTTAATGCTGTGATTAATCAAGCGGGCTTAGCGAACAGTGCAACGATAAAGTCGGTAACCAACACTGCGGCAAAAGCAACGACTAGTAGCTCTACAGTGAATAGTCTCAATACGGCTAATATCGCGACCTCGGGAAATACTTTCGACCTGAATACCTTAGGCTCTTCAACTTCATCTGAACCATTAGATACAACATCTGTAACAGAAAGTGATCTTGATGGGAGTCCCAATTCCGATTTGGCTGCTAACCTATTACTGAAAGATGCTAAATTAACGGTTGCGATGGATATTCCCAGAGACGAAAGTTTTATGGATGATAGTAATACTTTCTCAGAACTTAAGTCGACATCATCCATACAGACACTCTCGATGTCACAATTAAATCGCCAAGAAACCATGCAAGTTCAGCTGTCATTGCGTCAAGGAGTAGAACAGCAAAACCAAATGCAGGAGATGATCCAACGATTTTCACCTGTGATGAAGCAGCAATTGATTACTATGGTGAGTCAAGGCATCCAACATGCGGAAATCCGGCTCGATCCCCCTGAGCTTGGGCATATGTTGGTAAAGATCCAAGTGCATGGCGACCAAACCCAAGTACAGTTCCATGTTACTCAGCCGCAAACGCGTGATCTGGTTGAACAAGCTATGCCAAGATTACGTGAGTTATTGCAAGAGCAAGGGATGCAGTTGGCTGACAGCCATGTTTCTCAAGGCGATCAAGGTGAGCGTCGTGAAGGTAGTTTCGGTGATGGCGGCAGTTCAAATGCGGCTGATATGGATGAAATCTCGGCAGAAGAGTTACATTTAGGTTTAAATCAAGCGATTAGTGTAACTTCAGGTATAGATTATTACGCTTAAGCAGGTAACCTATAGCAATGACTGACATAATTACGTTTCAAATAAAACTGTAATGAGTTTCCGCCTAAATTAAAGAGAATAGTGATGGCTAAGGAAGAATCGTTAGAACTTGAAAGTACTGAAGAGCCTAAGAGTAAGAAGAAACTATTTATTTTTGCTGGTGTGGGCGTTTTAGTCGCGCTGTTAATCGGTGGCGGTGTCTGGTTCTTTATGGGAAGCAGTACCGAAGAGGTTCCCGCCGTAGCAGCAGATAGTGCTGTTCAGGCTGAAGTACCAGCATCAGGAGAAGTAGCTACCGCATCATACGTGCCTATGCCACGTCCTTTTTTATTCAACTTACCAGGGCCTGATAGGGCTCGTTTAGTTGAGATTAAAGTGCAGCTTATGGTGCGTGGTACCGATGATGATGTGCTAACACAAAAACATATTCCGCTGATTGAAGATGCGCTTTTAACGACCTTTAGTGGTGCAGATGTGCAAAAGCTCAGCACGCAAGCGGGGAAAGATGAGTTACGGCAGTTAGCACTTTTGAGTGTGCAAAATACTCTACAGTCAGTAACTGGGCGTAAGGTTGTCGAGAAAGTACTATTTACCGGTTTTGTAATGCAATAATCCTTTAACTTCAGCACCAAAAGAGGCGAAGGCAATATAGTGAGTGATTTATTAAGCCAAGACGAAATTGATGCGCTATTGCACGGGGTTGATGACGTCGATGATGACGAAATTGACGCTGTTGGAGAAGATGCCCGTTCCTACGATTTCTCTTCCCAAGATCGAATAGTTCGTGGGCGTATGCCGACGCTGGAAATCGTGAATGAGCGTTTTGCGCGCCATTTACGCATTAGTATGTTTAATATGATGCGCCGAGCGGCCGAAGTGTCGATCAACGGTGTACAGATGCTCAAGTTTGGTGAGTACGTACATACGCTTTTTGTTCCTACTAGCTTGAATATGGTGCGTTTTAGCCCACTCAAAGGCACAGCATTGATCACCATGGAAGCGCGACTGGTATTTATCCTGGTGGATAACTTCTTTGGTGGCGATGGGCGTTTCCATGCCAAGATTGAAGGGCGAGAATTTACGCCGACAGAAAGACGAATCGTACAGTTACTGCTTAAGATTATATTTGAAGATTATAAAGATGCTTGGGCGCCCGTAATGGATGTTGAGTTTGATTATTTGGACTCTGAAGTCAACCCCGCCATGGCGAACATTGTTAGTCCTACCGAAGTTGTGGTGATTAATTCATTCCATATTGAAGTCGATGGAGGTGGTGGTGATTTTCACATCACTATGCCTTACTCCATGATTGAACCTATCCGAGAGTTACTCGATGCGGGTGTGCAAAGTGACAAGCAAGATACTGATATGCGTTGGTCACAGGCATTACACGATGAAATCATGGATGTGAAGGTCGGGTTCGATGCCAATATTGTTGAACATGAATTAACACTCAAAGAGGTCATGAATTTTAAAGCGGGCGATATTATTCCGATTGAGTTACCCGAGTTTATCATGATGAAAATCGAGGATTTACCGACATATCGTTGTAAAATGGGCCGTTCTAGAGATAACCTAGCGCTTAAAATATGTGAGAAAATCCCTCGGCCAGAGACAGTTAAATCTGAGCTGCAATTGGTGACGCGTAAGGGTAAATCTCGTGATATATCAGAATTATAAGGTGAAGTAAGATGAGCACAGACGATACGGATGATTGGGCTGCAGCAATGGCAGAACAAGCGTTAGAAGAAGCCAACGCAATTGAACTCGATGAGCTGGTTGATGATTCAAGACCTATTTCTAAGGCTGAAGCGGCTAAGTTAGATACAATTTTAGATATTCCTGTCACCATTTCGATGGAAGTGGGGCGTAGCTATATTAGTATTCGAAACTTATTACAACTTAACCAAGGTTCTGTGGTTGAGTTAGATAGAGTCGCAGGTGAACCGTTAGATGTGATGGTCAATGGCACGCTTATCGCTCACGGTGAAGTGGTGGTGGTAAACGATAAATTCGGTATTCGCTTAACGGATGTGATCAGTCAAACTGAGCGAATTAAAAAGCTTAAATAATTCGAGATGTAAAAGTCGTTGGAACTTTAAATGAGCACATCGGTAATACAGAGTTTAGTGGTAGCGGTTCAAGCGAGCGCAGATAGCCTCGGTGGGGAAGGCGCAGCGAATATTGCTTCAATAGCGCCTGCTACAAAAATGGCAGAACCTTCTCAAGTTGCGACCTTAGCAAGTATGTTAGGCGGCTTGATTCTGGTTTTATTATTAATTTTCGCGTTAGCTTATTTACTGAGAAGGTTTAATTTAGTCCCCACGACCAATGGCGTGCTAAAGACTATTGCTGTGACTTCCCTCGGTCAAAAAGAACGTTTAGTCTTGGTTCAGGTGGGAGAACAACAATATTTACTTGGGGTTAGCTCGCAGCAGGTGAGTTTGATTGATAAGTTAGCTGAACCTATCCATCTAGAAGCTGATTCGTTTGCGAGTCGATTACGCCAGGCGAAATTAAAACAATGACAACACGTATCCTCGCGTTAGTTGGGTTAGTTATGCTGCTATTGATGCCGTCAGCATGGGCCGCAGATGGCGTCTTACCTGCTGTAACAGTAACAACGGCGCCAGACGGCTCAACGGAATATTCGGTCACAATGCAGATTTTACTGCTGATGACATCGCTGAGTTTTTTACCTGCCATGCTCATCATGTTGACCTCTTTCACGCGGATTATCATTGTCCTGTCGATATTACGCCAAGCCATTGGATTACAACAGACTCCATCTAATCAAGTCTTAATTGGCATGAGTTTGTTCATGACTTTTTTTATCATGGCACCGGTATTCGACCGGATTTATGATGAAGGGGTGAAGCCTTATATCGATGAGCAATTAACCTTGCAGCAAGCGTTTGATAAAGGGAAAGAGCCGCTGAGAGGCTTTATGTTGGGCCAAGTAAGAACGACGGATTTAAAGACCTTTATTGAGATTTCTGGCTATAAGGATATTAAGTCTCCCGAAGAAGCACCTATGAGTGTGTTAGTGCCCGCTTTCATTACCAGTGAGTTAAAAACCGCATTTCAGATTGGCTTTATGCTATTTGTGCCTTTTTTAGTACTCGATTTAGTGGTGGCGAGTATCTTGATGGCTATGGGTATGATGATGTTATCTCCCATGATAGTGTCGCTGCCGTTTAAGATCATGTTGTTTGTGCTCGTAGATGGTTGGAGCTTAGTCCTCGGGACATTAGCGAATAGTTTCGGATAGCCAAGGGAGAGTAAACACATGAGTCCTGAGGCGCTAATTGATATTTTTCGTGAAGCTCTCGCTGTTATCGTTATGATGGTGTCTGCTATTGTGTTGCCTGGGCTGGGAATTGGGTTAATCGTTGCTGTGTTTCAAGCGGCGACTTCTATTAACGAGCAGACCTTAAGTTTCCTTCCGCGTTTGTTAGTGACACTTTTTGGCCTAATGTTTATGGGACATTGGTTAGTTGAAACCCTGATGGACTTTTTCATCGAGATGGTGAATCGCATTCCTCAAGTGATAGGCTAACGCGATGGAGCTGCTGCTCGATACCTTAATGCAAACCATTGCCGCTTATATTTGGCCATTGTTTCGCGTCGCGAGCATGTTGATGGTCATGGTAGTATTTGGGGCGGCAACGACACCAACTCGAGTGCGTTTATTATTGGCGATGGCAATTACCTTTGCGATAGCACCTGTTCTTCCTCCAACTCAAAATGTGGATTTATTTTCGTTAAGCGCAGTATTCATCACGGCGCAGCAAATTATTATCGGTGTTGCCATGGGGTTTGTGACTCAAATGGTGATGCAAGTCTTTGTGCTCACTGGACAGATCATTGGTATGCAGACCAGTTTAGGCTTTGCCTCTATGGTTGACCCTGGGTCTGGCCAACAAACACCCGTTATCGGTAACTTTTTCCTTTTATTGGCGACATTAATTTTCTTAGCTGTGGACGGTCATCTTTTGATGATCCGTATGCTAGTGGCGAGCTTTGAAACTTTGCCGATTTCTAATCAAGGCTTAACACTGACAAGTTATCGATCGCTGGCTGATTGGGGTTCGTATATGTTTGGTGCGGCACTCACTATGTCGATATCTGCGATTATCGCCTTGTTATTAGTCAACTTGTCCTTCGGGGTCATGACCCGCGCCGCGCCGCAATTGAATATTTTCTCTATTGGTTTTCCGATCACTATGATTGGTGGACTGTTTATTCTGTGGTTAACCCTAACACCGGTAATGGCACACTTCGATGAAGTATGGTCGACGGCTCAAGTGCTGCTTTGCGATATGTTAGCGCTTCAATGTAACGCTGATGGCTTGATATGATGGGATTAGGAGAAGCCCATGGCTGAAGAATCAAGTGGCGAACGTACAGAGGAACCCACGGGGAGGCGTCTAGAACAGGCGCGGGAAAAAGGACAGATTGCACGTTCGAAAGAACTCGGGACTGCAGCGGTATTGATTTCGGCGGCATGTGGGTTTTATATGCTAGGCCCAAGTTTGGCCATTAGCCTAACTCGGGTGTTTGAAATTGTATTTACCATGGATAGGGCGCAAATTTTTGATACTAATGAAATGTTCAACGTGTGGGGTGTTGTTGCGAGTGAAATAGCCTGGCCCATGGCTAAAATTATGCTACTGATTGTGGTGGTTGCGTTTATCGGTAACGTCTCTCTTGGTGGGATCAATTTTTCGACCCAAGCTATGATGCCAAAAGCCAGTAAAATGAGTCCCCTTGCTGGTTTTAAACGTATGTTTGGCGTACAGGCTCTGGTTGAACTCACCAAAGGCATTGCAAAATTTTCTGTAGTAGCGTTTTCTGCTTATTTTTTATTAAGCTTCTATTTCAATGACATCATGTTGCTGTCTAGCGACCATCTTCCTGGTAATGTTTACCATGCATTAGATTTGTTGGTTTGGATGTTTATCCTGTTATGTTCCTCGATTTTGTTTATTGTCGTCATCGATGTGCCGTTCCAAATTTGGAATCACAACAAGCAACTTAAGATGACCAAACAAGAAGTAAAAGATGAATATAAAGACACTGAGGGTAAACCTGAGGTGAAAGGGCATATACGGCAGATGCAACGTGAACTAGCACAAAGGCGTATGATGGCTGAAGTGCCAAATGCCGATGTGATTGTCGTTAACCCTGAGCATTTTGCCGTTGCGATTAAATACGATGTGCAGCGCTCTGCAGCTCCCTTTGTGATAGCGAAAGGTGTTGATGATGTGGCCTTTAAAATACGTGAGATTGCCCGCGCGCACAATATTGCGATTGTCTCGGCCCCACCACTTGCAAGGGCTATTTACCATACGACTAAGTTAGACCAGCAGATCCCTGAAGGTTTGTTTACTGCTGTCGCACAGATTTTGGCTTATGTATTCCAACTGCGCCAATATCAAAAAGGACGCGGTCGTAAACCTATTCCTGTCCCACTTAATCAACCTATACCAGATGAATTGAAATATTGAACCACTAGTCTCAGATGGTAGTCATTGGTAAAGCTGATGATGTCAAGTTCATTTGTTTTTTTATGGCTAATTTTATGTATATCAATCAGTCACAGTACATATCTTTCCTTCATTAATGGCTTTAATCTTGTTGGCGCGTTTTTTGCTTTATGCTATTACACGTCAAAGTTTAGGTTATAGCGAATGGATGTTAAAGCGACTCTTGGTCAAGTAAAACAAATTAGGCTCAGCACTTTTAAAGGCATTGGCACGCCGGTGGTTGTGCTTGCTGCATTGGCCATGATTGTTTTACCTATCCCTCCATTTCTATTAGACATACTCTTTTCATTCAACATTGCGTTAGCTCTCATCGTATTGCTGGTGGCTATTTATACCGATAGACCCTTAGATTTTGCTGCCTTCCCAACTGTGTTGCTGGTGGCGACATTATTACGTCTTGCGCTCAACGTTGCCTCTACTCGTGTGGTTTTACTTGAGGGTCATAATGGCGGTGATGCCGCGGGTAAGGTGATTGAAGCCTTCGGTTCTGTGGTGATCGGTGGTAACTATGCCGTTGGTCTAGTGGTATTTATCATTCTGATTATCATCAACTTTGCGGTAGTTACTAAAGGTGCTGGTCGTATCGCAGAAGTTAGTGCCCGCTTTACCTTGGATGCTATGCCAGGTAAGCAAATGGCAATCGATGCTGACTTAAATGCAGGAACCTTAAATCAAGACCAAGCGAGAATACGCCGTGCCGAAGTGACCCGTGAAGCTGATTTCTATGGTGCGATGGACGGTGCGTCCAAATTCGTTAAAGGGGATGCGATTGCCGGTATCATGATCTTAGTGATCAACATCGTAGGTGGTTTCATCATAGGGATTGTGCAGCATGGCTTAAGTTTCTCTGAAGCAGTTGAAATTTATACCTTACTGACTATCGGTGATGGTTTAGTGGCGCAGATCCCCGGTCTATTATTGTCAATCGCCGCAGCCTTGATGGTGACTCGTCAAAACGAGTCGGGTGATATGGGCCAAATGATGATGAGTCAGATGTTTGACAGTCATAAGTCATTGGGTATCGCCGCCGGAGTCCTGTTTGTCATGGGTATTGTTCCTGGTATGCCGCACATGGCGTTTTTAAGCTTTGCCTTTATGACTGCTGGTGCAGCTTATTTTGTTTATAAACGAAATGAAAACAAACGTCTTAAAGCGCTAGAACAAGTGAAATCGGGTCCAATAGAAAGACAAGATAAAGAGCCTAAAGAGCTAGGTTGGGACGATGTACATCATGTGGATACTATTGGTCTTGAGGTTGGATATCGTTTGATCCCTCTGGTAGACAAGGGCCAAGGTGGCGAGTTACTAAGCCGCATTAAAGGCGTGCGTAAAAAGTTGTCTCAGGAATTAGGCTTCTTAGTGCCCGCGGTGCATATTCGCGATAACTTAGATTTATCACCTAATGCGTATCGCATTTCATTAATGGGCGTCGTCGTCGGAGAGGCAGATATTCGTCATGATTGCGAATTGGCGATCAACCCTGGTCAAGTCTATGGCAAACTCGATGGTATCGAAACGCGCGATCCCGCCTTTGGCCTGGAAGCTGTATGGATCGCCCCTGAGTTACGTGAGCACGCACAAACACTAGGTTATACCGTCGTCGATGCTGCGACGGTTGTTGCAACTCATATTAGTCAATTACTCACAAATAATGCTGCTAAGTTGTTAGGCTACGAAGAAGTGCAACAACTGATGGATATGCTTGCGAAACACTCTCCTAAGCTGGTTGATGGCTTTATTCCAGATATCATGCCGTTAGGACATGTCGTAAAAGTGATGCAGAACCTATTAAATGAAGGGGTTTCAGTTAGAGACTTGCGTACTATAGTGCAAACTTTGTTAGAATATGGCACTAAGAGTAATGACACTGAAGTCTTGACTGCCGCTGTACGTATCGCTTTGAAACGTATGATAGTTCAGGAAATCTCAGGCCCAGAGCTCGAAATCCCCGTCATTACTTTGGCGCCAGAGTTGGAACAGATGTTGCATCAGTCAATGCAAGCAACCGGTGGTGATGGTCCTAATATTGAACCCGGTCTTGCAGAACGCATGCAGCAGTCCCTTGCCGATGCGGCTCAGAAGCAAGAAATGGTCGGACAACCCGCCATATTGTTGACGTCAGGTATGTTACGCGCGACGCTGTCACGCTTTGTTAAACATACTATTCCTAATCTCAGAGTCATTTCATATCAAGAAATACCTGATGAGAAGCAAATACGTATCGTATCTGCAGTCGGCCAGTAGAGGACGCATAAGTGAAGATTAAACGATTTTTTGCCAAAGACATGCGCGCCGCACTGGCCCAAGTGAAAGAAACACTCGGCTCAGATGCCGTCATTATGTCAAATAAAAAAGTGAACGGTGGCATCGAAATTGTCGCTGCCGTTGACTATGACGAACCTAAAGCCACTGCGCCAGCACCGACCTTTATGGACGTGAGCGACGATCTCGTGTCCCTAGGTGCTAAGCAGCCAGTTCGTGTAGAAACTCGCGCTAAGCCAGCCGCACCAGCAGACTCATTACAAGCCTTACTTGAGAAGCAGCAAAGCCGTTTGAATCAACAAATGTCACATCAGCAAGTTGATGCCGAGTTACCAGCATGGGCTAAGGGCTTACAAGCCCCTACTGCTGTGAAACCAGAACGTCGTGAAGCGTCTTCCTCGTTTGATAAAAAGCCACAAACATCACAGAAACAAAGTGCTGATATTGAGGCTATGCGTGATGAATTAGCATCACTGCGTAATTTACTGACACATCAAGTATCCTCCTTGATGACGGAACATAAAAAACGCATCGATCCCGTCGGTGCTATGCTCGAAGCCAAATTGCTTGAGGCTGAATTCTCCCCTGCGGTTGCGAATAAATTAGCCGCGCTGAGCCAGCATTATACGCCAGCTGAATTAGTCAGAGCATTACCACAAAGTCTTGCGAATATGCTTGATAATCAGGGCGATGACATTGTTAAGCAGGGCGGAGTGGTTGCATTAGTTGGTCCTACTGGGGTTGGTAAAACAACGTCATTAGCTAAACTTGCTGCCCGTTTTGCGGCACATCATGGTGCTGAACATGTTGCTTTAATTACCACAGATCATTATCGCATCGGAGCCTATGAGCAATTAGCAACTTATGGCAAAATAATGGGCTGCCCAGTAAAGCAAGCTCATGATCTAAATGAATTAGAACAAATTCTCTATCAGTTTAGGAATCGCAAGCTAGTATTGATAGATACGGCTGGCATGGGACAGCGAGATATGCGCCTTTACCAGCAACTTGATAATTTAACTGCAAATAGCAGGATACCTATCCGCAGTTATCTGGTACTGTCTGCGACAGGGCAGCGCCGTGTGCTGCAAGATGCAGTCAATCATTTTAAACGCATTCCCCTATCTGGTGTCGTTCTCACAAAACTCGATGAATCTGTGTCGTTAGCAGGGGCATTAAGTGTGTTGATCCAAAACGGATTACCATTAAGTTATATTACTGATGGACAAAGAGTTCCTGAAGATATGAAAGTTGCGGATACCCTAGATTTAGCCCAGCAGGCACTCGCAGCGTTAGATAGTACAGAACAACAATCATTACAAGACACAGCGTGGTCAGATAATATGGCCTGTGCATTTGAGTAGATTTATGACCCTGGATCAAGCAAGTGGTTTACGTATGATGAATCAACCCTATAACGAAAAAGTGAAAGTAATCGCGGTCACTGGCGGTAAAGGAGGCGTGGGTAAAACCAGCGTTTCTATTAATACTGCTGTGGCATTAGCCGAAAAAGGCAAGCGTGTCTTGGTACTTGACGCTGACCTTGGCTTAGCAAACGTCGACGTCATGCTGGGTATTCGTGCCGAGCGTAACCTCTCTCACGTGCTCTCTGGTGATGCAGAGCTTGACGATATTATCGTGCGTGGTCCAAAGGGGATAGGCATAGTACCAGCCACCTCTGGAACACAGGGGATGGTGGAATTAAGCCCTGCACAACATGCTGGATTAATCCGAGCATTTAGCGAGATGCGGACTCAGTTTGATATTCTAGTCGTAGATACTGCTGCTGGGATCTCAGATATGGTGCTCAGTTTCTCACGTGCTTCGCAGGATGTGCTAGTCGTTGTTTGTGATGAACCCACTTCGATTACCGATGCCTACGCCCTGATTAAAATTCTCAGCCGTGAGCATGGCGTGTTCCGTTTTAAAATAGTTGCCAATATGGTGCGTAGTTTACGCGAAGGTATGGAATTATTTGCTAAACTCAGTAAAGTGACCGACAGATTTTTAGATGTTGCACTTGAATTAGTCGCCACGATTCCATTTGACGAAAACTTACGTAAATCAGTTCGTAAACAAAAATTGGTGGTTGAAGCTTATCCTAAATCACCAGCGGCGATTGCGTATCAAGGATTGGCAAATAAAATTTTGAGCTGGCCTGTGCCGCAGCAACCTGGTGGGCATTTGGAGTTTTTCGTTGAGCGTTTAGTACAACGACCAGATTTTCAAGAGGAAAAAACGAGTGAATAAAGCCGCTGCGTATACTTGTTTAGACAATAAATCGTCGATCGTTGAACAGTATGCTCCGTTGGTTAAAAGAATTGCGCATCATTTACTCGCCAGACTACCTGCATCTGTGCAGTTAGATGATTTACTCCAAGCTGGGATGATGGGGTTACTAGAAGCATCATCCAAGTTTGATGGTGGCAAGGGTGCGAAATTTGAAACCTTCGCCGGCATACGCATACGTGGAGCCATGTTAGATGAAATTCGTCGTGGCGACTGGGTCCCTCGTTCCGTTCATCGTAACAATCGTAAGGTTGCACACGCTATTGATGAGTTAGAGCAAGAACTGGGCCGTGATGCACGCGACACAGAAATTGCAGAAAAACTTGATATGACGCTTGATGAGTACCATCATATTCTTAACGATGTTTCTATCGGAAAAATCATAGGGATAGAAGATTTAGGCGTATCTCAGGATATACTTACAGTGAGTGATCGGTCCGATGATGATTCATTTGAAGCATTAGCTGAGAACCAATTTCATTCTGCTCTGGTTGAGGCAATTAAATTATTGCCTGAAAGAGATGCATTAGTGTTATCCCTGTACTACGATGAAGCATTGAATTTAAAAGAGATTGGCGCCATTCTTGAAGTCAGTGAATCGCGGGTTAGCCAGATATTAAGTCAGGCAATGTTGCGATTGAAAGCTAAACTCAAGCACTGGACATAAGTATAATTATTAATCGAGCACAGAATGTCAGCTCACCGGAGGAAACCTTGGACAAGAATATGAAGATTCTCATTGTTGACGATTTTTCGACAATGAGGCGTATCATCAAGAACTTGTTGCGAGACTTGGGGTTTAATAACACCCAAGAAGCAGACGATGGCTCAACAGCCCTGCCGATGTTGCAAAAGGGGGATTTTGATTTTGTTGTTACAGATTGGAATATGCCTGGTATGCAAGGAATCGATCTGTTAAAAGCAATTCGCGCTGATGATTCGCTAAAGCATTTACCCGTATTAATGGTAACTGCTGAAGCAAAACGTGAACAGATTATTGCTGCCGCTCAAGCGGGAGTGAATGGTTATGTGGTTAAGCCTTTTACCGCTGCAACGCTGAAAGAGAAGTTAGATAAAATATTCGAACGACTCGCTTGAGCAAGGATGAGCTATGAAGTCACAAACATCAGGGCTCATCACGCTCGAGCAAGCTCAGCATTTAGTTGAATTATTAAGTGCAGGTGAGCAAAGTCAGGCAGATGATTTATTTCGGGAGCTTGCTGCTCCACTGCAACGAGAATTATTCGAAGAAGTAGGTAAATTAACTCGGCAACTTCATAGTGCGCTGATGGATTTTCAAGTTGATAATCGTCTTGCTGAATTAGCCAATACAGAGATCCCCGATGCCAAGCAACGTTTAAATTACGTTATTGACATGACCGAACAAGCTGCAAATAAAACCATGGATGCGGTTGAAGAATGTTTACCTTTGGCTAATGCCGTGACCGTAAATATTCAAAATGTCATGCCATCTTGGGACAGATTAATGCGACGCGAGATAGCGCTGACTGAATTTAAGGGCCTTTGTCACGATGTACAAGACCTTATGTCTCGTAGTGCAAATGACTCGACTCGATTACGTGAATTGCTTAATCAAATTTTGATGGCGCAAGATTTTCAAGACTTAACAGGACAAATAATACGTCGTGTTATTGATCTAGTAATGGAAGTAGAAAGTAATCTGGTTTCTATGCTGACGGTATTTGGTGAGCAACCTATGATTGAAAGTCAGATTGCTCAGAAAAATAATATTGAAGCAGAAGGCCCGATAATGAATGCCGAGCTTCGTCAAGATGTGGTAACGGGTCAAGACGAAGTGGATGATCTTCTATCGAGTCTGGGTTTCTAACTGGGAGTCAATTTGATGGCCTTTGATGTAGATGAAGAGATACTCCAGGACTTTTTAATCGAAGCCGGTGAAATTTTAGAGCTTCTGCAAGAGCAACTCGTTGCGCTTGAAAATAATCCTGATGATACTAACTTGCTGAACGCCATTTTCCGAGGTTTTCATACCGTTAAAGGTGGTGCTGGCTTTCTTAGCTTAACTCCCATGGTTGATGTTTGTCATGAGGCTGAGAATACCTTCGATTTATTGCGGACAGGCAAGCGTAGCGTTAACGCAGAGTTGATGGATATTATTTTGCAGGCTGTTGATGCAATTAATACTATGTTTGCGCAAACCCAGCAGGGCGAACAACAAGACCCCGCCGATTCAGGTTTGTTAGCGAGACTTAAAATGCTCAGTTCAGGTGCACCTTTGCCATCTGAAGTCGCTTCTGCCAAGGTTGCAGAGCCAGAACCTGTTGTAGAAGTCATTATTGATACTCCTACCCTTCAAGAAATCCCTGCTGACATAAGTGATAACTCATCTTCCATTGAAAATACGTCTTCAAGTATTGATGATATCAATGATGCTGAATTTGAAGCTTTATTGGATGCGCTTCATGGTTCAGGAAAGGGACCAGCGGTCGCTGCTACCACATTTGTATCTGAGCCTGTTGCTGTCAAGCCTGCTGCACCAATTAAAACACCTTCAACATCAGGTGATGACATCACTGATGATGAGTTCGAGGCGTTACTGGATGAACTTCATGGCTCAGGTAAATTTAAAGCTGAGGCTGAAGTGCCTGTTAAGCCTAAGGTTGTGGCAACACCTGCGCCTCAACCGATTGTAGATGCTGATGAAATTACCGATGATGAGTTTGAGCGATTACTCGACGAACTCCACGGGAAAGGCGGAGCACCTGCGAAAGCCGAAGTCAAAGCGCCTACGCCCCCTGTTTCGACTGTAGCACCTACTGCTGCACTACATGCTGCGCCAGTTAAAGCCGCAGTACCAGCTCCTGCTCCAGTCGTTGCTGCAAAGCCTAAGGTGGAAATTGCGGTTGTCGATAAAGCTCCTGCTAAGGCTAGCTCTGCGAATGTGCCTCAGGGTGAAACAACAGTACGTGTAGATACTGCACGACTCGACCAGATCATGAATATGGTGGGTGAGTTAGTGTTAGTGCGTAATCGATTGGTGAGCTTAGGCATCAGTCGTGATGATGAGGAGATGTCGAAAGCTCTCGCGAACTTAGATCTCGTTACTGCCGATTTGCAAGGCGCTGTGATGAAAACCCGTATGCAACCGATCAAGAAAGTGTTTGGTCGTTTCCCTCGGGTGGTACGTGATCTTGCTCGTACACTAAACAAAGAAATTGATTTGATCATGGTCGGTGAAGAAACTGACTTAGATAAAAACCTCGTTGAAGCGCTTGCCGATCCACTCGTCCACTTAGTGCGTAACTCTGTGGACCATGGTATCGAGATGCCAAACGAGCGTGAAGCTAGTGGTAAGCCAAGAACGGGAACGATTACCTTATCTGCAAGTCAGGAAGGCGACCATATACTGCTGAAAATCGAAGACGATGGCGCAGGCATGGATCCTGAAAAACTCAAAAAAATCGCCATAAATCGTGGTGTGCTCGATGAAGATTCTGCTTCGCGGATGACAGATAGCGAAGCCTATAATTTGATTTTTGCACCAGGTTTTTCAACTAAAGTTGAGATTTCAGATATTTCAGGCCGTGGTGTTGGGATGGACGTGGTAAAAACTCGTATCACCCAGCTGAATGGCACTGTACATATTGATTCCATGAAAGGTAAGGGAACGATACTTGAGATTAAAGTACCGTTAACACTGGCGATTATGCCTACCTTAATGGTCGATGTCGCTAAACAAGTGTTCGCATTACCTCTATCTAGCGTGAATGAGATTTTCCATCTCGATCTCACAAAAACCAATATTGTTGATGGGCAACTGACTGTCATAGTGCGTAATAAGGCCGTACCTTTGTTCTATTTGGAACACTGGCTACATAGAAACAAAACGACCTTTAAACATGGCGATAAAAAGCATGGTCATGTGGTTATCGTGCAATTAGGCATGATGCAAATTGGTTTTGTAGTGGATGCCTTAATAGGACAAGAAGAGGTTGTTATTAAACCTCTTGGCGCTATGTTACATGGCACTCCTGGGATGGCTGGTGCGACAATTACATCGGATGGTGGTATTGCACTGATCTTAGATGTTCCTGGATTGCTAAAGCATTATGCGAAAAGTAAGAATTAGTTTCCAAGCTAAGGAATGGAATGGCCATTAAAGTATTAGTCGTTGATGACTCAAGTTTTTTCAGACGACGTGTTAGTGAAATAGTCAATCAAGATCCTGAACTGGAAGTTATCGCGACGGCCTCAAATGGGGCCGAAGCGGTGAAGTTGGCTGCTGAGCTTAATCCCCAAGTTATCACTATGGATATTGAGATGCCTGTCATGGATGGTATTACTGCTGTTCGTGAAATCATGGCTAAGTGTCCGACTCCGATCTTGATGTTTTCTTCTTTAACCCATGATGGCGCTAAAGCAACGTTAGACGCTTTAGATGCTGGTGCATTAGATTTTCTACCTAAACGTTTTGAAGATATTGCGACCAACAAAGATGATGCCATTTTATTGTTGCAACAAAGAGTTAAGGCATTGGGACGACGCAGAATGTTTCGTCCGATTGCACGTCCTGTAGTCGCGTCAACACCTAGTTTGCGTCCAACAGGTAGCGTTTTAGGTACAACGAGTATATCGGCTCATACGCCTGTCGCAGCTCCTGTTAGAACGTCAACGGCAACGACGATTCGTGCAAGTGGTAAGCAGTATAAATTATTGCTGATCGGTACATCTACTGGTGGTCCGGTTGCGCTGCAAAAAATACTCACGCAGTTTCCAGCAAACTATCCGCACCCAATTCTATTAATTCAGCATATGCCAGCAGCTTTTACCCCTGCATTTGCGAGTCGTTTAAATGGCTTATGTAAAATTGAAGTAAAAGAGGCCGCTAATGGCGATCTTCTTAAACCGGGTTGTGCATATTTAGCGCCAGGTGGTATGCAAATGATGGTTGAACGTACTGGAGCAAGTGGCCGATTAAAAGTTATCGCAGGCAGTGCTGATATGAATTATAAGCCCTGTGTGGATATCACCTTTGCTTCTGCTTCTAAAGCCTTTAGTGGTGATGTGCTTGCTGTTGTATTAACTGGCATGGGGGCGGATGGCAGAGAAGGCGCACGTATGTTGAAAGCTGTAGGCGCTACCATTTGGGCGCAAGATGAAGCCAGTTGTGTGGTTTATGGTATGCCACAAGCCGTTGCGAGTGCAGGGATTGCCACCCAGTCGATAGCCTTAGACAGCATGGCCGAATGTATTTTAAAAGAGTCTGTTCGTGTCTAAAAATCAATATCCGATGAGCACAAATAGTGTGCTCATCATCTTGTTGATGGGCATAGCCATTTTGGTTCTTGGGGCCTTAAGCCTTGATTACAAGCGTAAGAATAGTTTGCTGCAGGCGGATGTAAAACGTTTGGAATCGACTCAGGTGTTGTTAATGGTACCTGACGAACAGGCTGAGGCTATTGCAACTTGGTTAGCGTCTCATCCAGATCAGACTAAAGCAATGTTGCAATTAGCGGCTCCGGGTGAGCAGAAGGCTGTAGCGATTGGTCCTGAGCCGGTACAAAATAGCATTCCGCCTTTGCTGGGCAAACCAGATACTGAAATAGATACGGCGAAGGAAAAAACTAATCTGGAATCCTCTATTCCTAAACAGCTTCAAGCGCCAGAAAAAGAGGTTAAAGCTGTTTCTCAGACAATTGCCCCCCAAAATGCAGAGATGCTGCCCGTGGTGATATCTGAGAATGCCGATGGTGTCAAAGTGATTAGTTTGCCTAATGGCGGCATTCGAGTCACGACCAGAAAAGAGCAGTAATTTTTAGAATTTGTGAACTCACAATTTTCTAGTTCATTAGCATATTAACCAGTATAGGTAGGGTCACTTCTTGAAAGTCTGGACCATAGCGAATCAAAAAGGTGGCGTAGGTAAAACCACGACGGTAGCGAGTTTAGCGGGAACATTAGCTAAGCGTGGCAAGCGTGTTCTTATGATAGATACCGATCCACATGCTTCGTTAGGTTATTACTTAGGTATTGATTCTGAAGAGGTTCCAGGCTCGTTGTTTGATGTTTTTCTTGCCCATAAAAACCTTTCTAAGGAACTCGTTTTATCCCATGTTGTGCCAACCTTAGTCGATGGTTTAGATTTATTACCTGCAACTATGGCATTGGCTACCTTAGACAGAGCCTTAGGTCATCAAGAAGGAATGGGATTAGTACTACGTAATTTATTAGCACTGGTTGCTGATGATTATGATGTTGCTATCGTTGATTGCCCACCCGTACTCGGGGTATTAATGGTCAATGCGCTTGCGGCAAGTCAGCATATCATTATTCCTGTGCAGACGGAGTTTCTTGCCATTAAAGGGCTAGAGCGGATGATTAAAACAATGGAGTTAATGGGGCGATCTAAGAAGACGCGCTACAGTTACACTGTTGTGCCAACCATGTACGATAAACGCACCAAAGCATCACCTGCGGCTTTGCAAGTTCTTGGTGCCGAATACAGTGATACTTTGTGGAAAGACGTTATTCCAGTAGACACTAAGTTTAGAGATGCCAGTTTGGCACATTTGCCAGCATCGCATTATGCGAGTGGTTGCCGCGGCGTTAAAGCCTATGAAAGATTATTAGATTTCTTATTAGTTGGGGAGTTTGGCCATGTCAAAATCGGTTGATGAAACTGTTTTTGATTTTTTCGCATTATTGCTACAGGAAGACGACAGTCCAAACCAGATTGTTTCCCCTCAAAGCATTGTAAAAGCAGACTCAAATCAAAATGTTGCCGTTAATCAAACGGAGGCAGCATTGCTCGATGCGGCTATTTTGGCTGAAAATGGTCGCACTGCCGCACCGCAGAATGTAGAGAAGGCCATAACGCCTACTGCGCAGTTGCAGCCAAAAGCGGCGCCAAGACAACATGAGTTTGTTGCTCCGGTAAGCCAGGTTGTAGCTCAAGTGAATAAGCAAGCGTTAGAGAAATTACTAGCGCCAGTACTAAAGACTGCAAGGTTAGAACCGATACCACCTTCAGTAGAGATAGCGCCACCTATTGATGTTCAACCTGTTGTGGTGGAAGTACCACAAGCTCAGCCTGTTGTTAATGAAACCGTTGTTGATGAAATCGTTGAGCCAGTGGTTGTGCCAGAAACACAAGTCGGCATTACGCCTCCTAGTGTGACAAAAGATTTGCAAGAAGTGCTCGATGATGAGTTTCAGGTACTATTCTTTAAAGTAGCAGGGCTGACATTGGCTGTGCCTTTGGTGAGTTTAGGTGGAATAGTAAAAGTTGAGCGGATAAACCACATCTTTGGTCGACCCGCATGGTTTCTTGGTGTACAGACGCATAGGGAGGAACAATTGAACATTGTCGACACTTGTGCGTGGGTTATGCCAGAAAAATACACAGATAAACTGGCGCAATCGGTAAATTATCAATATCTTGTATTATTAGAAGGCAGTAACTGGGGATTGACTTGTGAGTCCTTGGTCAATGCGGTAAAAATTAATAAATCGCAAGTCAACTGGCGTAGTCAAGCGGGTAAACGCCCTTGGTTAGCGGGTGTAGTGAAAGAACAGATGTGTGGCATTTTGCACGTACAAGCCTTAGTTGAAATGCTTAATGCGGGTTTAGGTTGTCAGGACTCAATTGGTTGAGGTAAACATGAAAGATACAAGAAATGTAGCAGCAGTCGCTGCAAGTAAAGATGATGCAGTATTACAATGGGTTACCTTTAAGTTGGACCATGAAACTTACGGTATAAACGTAATGCAAGTGCAGGAAGTGCTGCGTTATACTGAAATTGCCCCCGTACCTGGTGCCCCCTATTATGTTCTAGGCATCATTAACTTGCGTGGTAATGTTGTCACTGTAATTGATACCCGCTCACGTTTTGGATTGCAGTCTGCTGAAGTTGATGATTCAACCCGAATCGTTATCATCGAAGCTGAAAAGCAGGTCATTGGTATCTTAGTTGATAGTGTTGCAGAAGTGGTTTATTTGCGCCGCTCTGAAATTGACAATGCGCCTAATGTTGGAACGGAAGAGAGTGCTAAGTTTATTCAAGGCGTGAGCAATCGCGACAATGAATTACTTATCTTAGTTGACCTCGACAAATTATTGTCCGATGAAGAATGGGCTGAGTTGACTCAGATCTAATCAATGAGTGTGATAAGGCTGAATGATTAGAATTCATTCAGCTATTTTGTTTATTTGCGAATAAATCGATGATGTTGAGTATTTACGATTTATGGATAGACGAAGTCTTTTTATTATAGCTTGAACAATGGCCAATTATATTGGTGACGTTAAGTGAGCACTTTGGAATAGATAACTCAATTGTAAGCCAGCTCCTAATCTATGGCTTTGAGTGAGTATAAGGATTTTTGATGGGCGATGAATTTTTGATCGCAGCGTTAGTCTATGTCATCGCATGCTTAGGGTTAGTACTCTTTTTACAAAAGCAATTGAGTAAATTAAGAAGCAAAGTTGAGGCATTGACTGTGTTAGTTAAAGAGGGCGATCGGCAGCGAGAGTCTTTTAAACGCGAATTGCAAGAATTACGCAGTGGCACAATCGGTGTAGGCCGTCGTGTTATTGAATTAGAGAAACGCATATTGCAACAGTCTGAACGGATTGAAGAGACGACTCAACAGGATCCACAGGCAAAACTTTATACTCGAGCCATGAAGATGGTCGCGCTTGGTGCTGGCGTTGACGAGTTGATTAAGGAATGCGAATTACCTAAAGCTGAAGCCGAGCTGTTGATCCGTCTGCATCGTAAGTAATCGGTAGCCAATTGAACACTAAAAGCTAATTTTTCTGAATTAGCTTTTTTATTTTATGCTTTCTCGACAATTTTTTTATGCATATTATTCCATTGCTCAGGAAATTTACCGTCGAGCATATACACAAATGCAATCAGTTCGGCGATAAGCAGGTAAAGCTCTTTGGGAATTTCTTCTCCTAATTCTAGCAATTGCAAAAAATGGCTCAGATGGGGATCTTGATGAATATAAATGCCGTTAGCCTTAGCTAAGGCAATAATTTCTTCTGCGATAAGCCCTTCACCAGTCGCAACTATTTTAGGAGCGTTACGGCCATCGTAGCTCAGTGCGACAGCTTGTTTAGGTTCACTCTCTTCACTCATATCGTTATTTCCAATGTTTTGTATAATGAACTCAATATTAGTGTTGGAACATTGTCACTCATTAAGCTTTTGTCTTTACGAGGAAATGATCACCAGGTAATAAGGTTGCTGGTACTTGCGCTATTTGAGTTGATAGTTCTCCAGGCGTAAAACCCAGTTGTGATAGTTTTTGGCTTAAGGGCGTTAAAAAGTTATTAACCTTATTAAGTAGTATCTGACTATTGCCTTTAAACTGGATATCTAATTGTTGATTGTGGTTTTGGGCTGAAATCAGCAGAGGTCCTTGTGCTAGATTAAACTTCAGTTGTAAACGCCATCCCATTTTTTTATCTGGGTCATCAGGATCGGCTTCTTGCTCAAATTTCCCTTCCAGTTGCTCCTGTCGTTGGTTAATGCCATAGGGCAGGGCGAAGAACCACACCAAATTGCCAGCGCTCTCATTACTTGCCTGTTGGTATAAATGCAGGTTAGAGGCTAATAGTCCCATGCTATCAAGGCCTCCTGCTTTGCTCAGTTGCCCAAGAAGTTTAGTGGAGAAGCCCACTTTAGCTTGTAACTGTTCAAGGTAGTCGGCAAGCTTTTTGCTCACGGAATTCGAATTGTTATTGGCTTTAAAGCCAAGTAGCAGCTGAAAAAGTGAGGTTATTGCACTCCCATTCATGAGCATTGAGGCTTGATTTGATTGAGGCGTAGCAAGATTTAGACTCGCTAGACCGAGAATATTGGCTTTGAGTTCATCGATATCATTTAATTGGCTCAGTGGTGGCAGCCCTAAATGCGGTAGGTGTTTCAATAACTCAGATGCTAAATTCGAGCTGCTATTAGAACGAGATAACTCAATAGGAAGTGCCCCCGCTTTATTGAACGCTTTTTGTAAGACATCAGCCACTTTTATCGAAGTGTCAGTCTTAGCATCATTGTCTTGTTGTTCACTCTTTTGGCTACTGGATCCTAAAATATTATTAAGTTTGTTTATGTCTGTAGGACTCACACTTAGGATTTCTTGTGATGTTTTTGAGCTTTGAGACAACCCGTTTTTGCTATTTACGTTTTCACCCATTTGTGATGCTGGTGATTGACCCACAAGCCGATTTTCAAGGGCTGAGTTTTGAGTGCTGATCTGACCTAAGTCTTTAGTTGTTGGCGTTATGACTTGCGCGTTAGAGATATTCTGTGAGCCAGTCGCAGTAGGCGCTGATGGAACATCACCTTTATTTTGAAGCTGCATAATATCGACTTTAGCCGTGATAATTTGTTTTGTGGGCTCAGGTAAAAAGTTGATATTTTCGAGTTTTTTTAGAAAGGACGCAATGATCTGGGCTGGTTCAATTTTCGCGATCACAAGATCAGAAGATGGTTTATTTGTGGGAACCTGAGTTTCATTTACTGGCGCCCCAATTATGATTTCGAGTTTGCTCTGTATTGGGGTGAGTAATAAAATAGGGCGCCCTTGTTGAAAGGCTATTTTCGCAATGAATTCACCTTGATTCAGCTGGGGTCCAGGATCTTGTGCTACAACGGTACCATTAGCAAATTGAAGCTCCTTGTTAACTATAGTGACGTTGGGTAATGGATAGCCCTGTGTGCGAGCCGCGAGTGCAGAAAGCTGCGTCTGAGAGATGCCATTTTGTTGTGCCAGATTGATCACTGCCTCAGGAATTTTCAGTACGAGAGGTATAGCTAACGCAAGTAGTTGGCTAGTGGAGTTTTGCACTATCTTAGTTGGAGTTGAACTGTTCTGCGCATTGGGCGTGACTAAAAAGCTATTAGCAGTCAACAATATTTGCCGCTGTTGAGCATTAACTAGCTTTAAATTATATTCTGTACCGTTTAGAATAATACTATCTCCCTCAGGTGATGTTTGCACCTGAACTGGAATGGGGCGTGGAGTAGCATTGAGGGCATCAGTGTTAGCCATCGCAGTGTGTAACTGCGAATTTTGACTGCTGACAAGTGGAATCGACTCCATTTAATGACCTTATATAGTTTATCCTGCGATACATTCGTTTAGTAAAATTAACAATTGACCAATTTTTTTTGCCAAGTATGCTTATGCGCCTTGTGACAAAGGAACTGTCATACTGGATAGTATGCCACTAAGACGAATTATCTTTATATCGTCATTTTTGTATTGTCACTTTAGCGAAAATTTGATGTCTAAACTGTACATTTATATTAAGAGAGCGATATGAAGTTAAAATGGATGGGATTATCTTTGGGGTTAATGCTGTTGCCTAAAGTGCAATCGGCTGAAGTATCCCTATCAGATACCATTCAGCAGGAAACACCTGCTAAGGTACAAATTACCTATGATGATCCCCGCGATCCGTTCGAAGGCTTTAACCGAGCTATGTGGGACTTCAACTATCTCTACCTAGATAGATATTTATATCGTCCTGTAGCCCATGGTTATAACGATTATATTCCTACACCTGCTAAAACAGGTATCAATAACTTTGTGCAGAATTTAGAGGAACCTAGCAGCTTAGTAAACAATGTGCTGCAGGGCAAGTGGGGCTGGGCGGCTAATGCTGGTGGACGCTTTACAATCAATTCTACTGTCGGCTTATTAGGTGTCATTGATGTTGCTGACATGATGGGTATGAGCCGCAAGCAAGATGAGTTTAATGAAGTGCTCGGTTATTATGGGGTGCCTAATGGACCTTACTTCATGGCGCCATTTGCGGGTCCTTATGTTGTGCGAGAACTCGCGTCTGATTGGGTTGATGGTCTATACTTCCCATTGTCTGAGTTAACAATGTGGCAATCCATTGTTAAATGGGGACTTAAAAACCTTCATTCTAGAGCATCAGCAATCGATCAAGAGCGACTTGTTGATAATGCACTCGATCCCTATGCCTTTGTCAAAGATGCATATTTACAGCACATGGACTATAAAGTCTATGATGGTAATGTCCCTCAAAAGCAAGATGATGATGAGTTGCTCGATCAGTATATGCAGGAGCTTGAGTAACCCTATTGGCCGTACTTGGCAGCATTTGTCTTTAGTCATCAAATGCTAGCCTTGTTAAATTTTGTTATTGGCATATTCACTTGAGTAATGGCTATGCGATGAACTTTATTCGGGAACCTTTATGGCGTTAAATGGTGTTGCGGTTCTTTTAGTTGAAGATGACCCCGTGTTTAGGCAGATTGTTGCAAGCTTTCTCGATAGCAGAGGTGCGCAAGTCACACAAGCCTGTGATGGTGAACAAGGATTGTCAGTTTTTAAATCGCAGCGCTTCGATATTGTTCTCGCAGACTTGAGTATGCCTAAGCTCGGTGGGCTCGATATGCTTAAGGAAATGACAAGGTTAGCACCTTTAGTACCTTCTATCGTGATCTCGGGTAATAATGTCATGGCTGACGTCGTAGAAGCCTTACGCATTGGCGCAAGTGATTATCTCGTTAAGCCAGTATCTGATTTATTTATTATTGAACAAGCCATTAAACAAAGCCTTCATAGTTCCTACATTGATGATACTCAAGCCGCAGATTTTGACGCGCTATCCCACCAAGAATTAAGTGATAATCTAGCATTGCTTGAGCAAAGTGTTGCTGCAGCAAAACAAGTTCAGCAACAACTCTTTCCCGCTTCAAATATTAGTTATCCGGCAGCCAAGGTTGACTATAGCCTTTATAAAAATAGCGATATAAGCAGTTATTTCATTGATTCAACTATGGTTGGTAGTGATCACCTGATTATGTACATGGCCCATTTGTATCCTGAGGATAATCGAGCTGCGTTTGCCTGCGTTCTGCTCAGAAGTTTTGTTAATCAGAAACTTAAAGATTTTCGAAATGGTCAGAGTCAAAGCATTATTGAACCCTTTAACATGATGAGCTATTTGAACGAGCGTTTAGTGAAATCTGGTCTCGATATTAAAGCCGATATGATTTATGTTGCCATTGAGCTAACTAAGTACCGAGCGGCTATTGCACAGGCGGGTAAGGGGCTGCGTTGTTATCTGCGTAATGACGAGGGATTAAGCCCGTTAGCACTGTCTGAGAGTCTGCAGCTTGGCGTGTTAGACTGGGGTAAACCGAGTATTCAGTTCCGCAGTATTTTACCGCAAGAACAGTTATGTATTGCGACAAGTGAGCCTGGGCATAAACAAGCTTTACTTGATAACAAGTTTAAGGGCTTAGTCTATGATGCAACGCTACCTGCTGGTGGTTTTCTACAGTTAAGCCTTTAGTTTTTAGACGCTTTGACGAAATTGAGTATATAACCGAATAGCTGACTTAACAAAAACGCCTTACTCTTGCGAGTAAGGCGTTTTGTTTTAACAATCAAAAACAGTCGAACAGGATTATTAACGTTTTATCGCTTCATGTTCAGCCGTCACTGCAATTTCGCTTTCTAAGGCTTCAGCTTCAGTGTGATGCTTGGTTTCTGCGCCATGCATCCAATCGACTAATTTGTCAGCCATAAAATACAGGATCACGCCAGACAGGGCCGCTGTAATCGCGATACCAGCAAAAATTGACATAGCATTAGCAAGTTGTTCCTCTTTGCCACCACCGTGACCAATCAAAGAGCCTACGACCCCAGCAACCTTGTTCGCCATCGCAATAAACAGGAACCAAGCGCCCATCATCAAAGAGGCAATACGCAGTGGAGCAAGTTTAGTCACCATAGATAAGCCAATAGGTGACAAACATAATTCACCCATAGTATGGAAGAAATAAGCACCCACTAACCACCACATGCTTGATTTAGCTGTAGGATCGCTACCCATCTCAACCACAGCGCCAATCATGAACAAGAAGCCAATCGCCAATAAGAACAAACCTAAGGCAAATTTCACTGGTGAGTTAGGTTCATTTTTACCTAAACGGATCCAGATAGAAGCAATTACAGGGGCAAATAACACAATAAAAATAGCGTTTAGCGATTGGAAATAAGTCGTGGGCACTTCCCAAGTACCTATGTAACGGTCAGTAAACTCATTGGTAAATAAGTTCATTAACCCGCCCGCTTGTTCAAAGCCCGCCCAGAAAATAATAGTGAACAAACCCAGCACCATAATCACCTTGAGACGATCACGCTCAATTTTAGTAAGTGGTTCTTTACGGGTATTGCCTAGCTCAGCCTGGCGTTCACGTTCCAGCTTGGCCGCTGGCACGGTACCAATGTTACCTAACAGTTTTTGAGCAAATAAAAATTGAATCACCAGCGATAGCAGCATACCAATACCAGCACAGAAGAAACCTGCCTGCCAGTTATTAACAAAAACCTCTTGGCCATTAACCATTTCAGTGTGGCCAAAGCTAGTATAAGCCCAAGCAACAATAAAGCCGGATAATGCCGCACCTAAATTGATTCCCATATAGAAAATAGTAAATGCACCATCGCGACGGTGATCACCTTCCTCGTAGAGATCGCCCACCATAGTGGAAATGTTCGGCTTAAACAAACCATTACCCAGAATGAGGGTACCTAAACCGATATAAAAAATGGTCGTTTCAATACCAGGAAACCAAGCATGAGGCGCAGCTAGCATAAATTGGCCAGCCGCCATTAACGCACCACCAAAATAAATGGCTTTGCGCTGACCCAGAAAATTATCAGCTAACCAACCACCAATCAGCGGCGTTAAATACACTAACGCAGTAAAAGTACCATACAAGGATAAAGCGTCAGCTTGGCTAAATCCTAAGCCGCCACCGCCTTGTTTACCCACCTGATCAACTAAATACAGTACCAAAATGGCACGCATTGCATAATAACTAAATCGTTCCCAAAGTTCTGTTGTAAACAGCAGGAACAATCCCTTGGGATGCCCAAGCATCGTTCCTTGTGGTTTTGCTACGCTCATGAAGTCTTCCACCTTAAGCTCGTGATTGCCTGTGGGCCCCTGAAACAGGATGATGTCACCACAGAAAAATGGTTGTTGCTCGTCCCAATATCGCCTGCAGATTTATTCAACCATTAATTCCCGCTATAGGATTCATTAATTGTTGAATAACCGCTAGTTACGTATGGGTTATTGTTACGTTCTTATAATAAAAGTAATGTGTTTAGCAGTAAAATGAGTATTTTCGCTAAAATCCCACCTTATATACCCCTTAAAAGCAACCAAAGTCAATTTTGGTAAGCTAAGTGGTGACATTATCAGCAGTATAGTGTTGTGATTTTAATTATGAATTAGTTAATGTGATCGTCATTGTATGCATACCGAGCGAGAGACTGGAATAGTCGAAAAATTACTTCCACCGACTTGAGCATCTTTGCTATGATTGCGACCCGTGAATGGACGTCACTTATTTATAGGGTAGTGAGATTAGCTTATGAAGGCATGGTACCTTTTGTATTGTAAACCTCGTAGTGAAGCGAGAGCACAACAGAACTTAGCACTTCAAAATTTAGAGACATATTTGCCTATGGTCTCTGAAGAGAAATCTCAGCGCGGGCGCAAACAAGTTTTTCGTGTACCACTATTTCCAAATTATTTATTCATCAATTTTGACCCAAGCCAGACAAGTGTCAGGCAGGTCCATTCTACTCGTGGTGTGAATCGAATCGTTAATTGTCAAGAGAAAATGACGCCCATTGACGACAGAATTATCCATGCCATTCGCATGAAAGAATTAACGCCTTCCCAAACAGTATTGGCCGAAGCACTAGAGCTAAAAACGGGGGAAAAAATTCGTTTTACAGATGGGCCCTTTGTTGATCTCGAAGGCATTTTTCAAGAAAAATGCCCAAATAAACGTTGCCATGTTCTTTTTAACATTATGGGGCAGATAAAGACGGTTACTGTACCACAGCAAAGTGTAGAACGAATTTGTGTTTAAGTGCGTAAGTACAAACCTATTTGTAAGAATAATGCTCAGTATTCTGTAAGATATTAGCTATCCTTGAAGTTGATAAAGTATTTACCAAAGTGGCAAGGTGCTTAATATTTAATTAAAAATCAATTGGTTGGTTTTGTTTAAGGTTTGTTGTTACATTTTTAAAATGTAACCTGTTAAGGTGTGATCTTAAAAACGGCTGTTTGAACATTAAGTGTTCTATCGTTAGTGAATCTTTGAAGTAAGATTCTATAATCATAAAGTTAGAATATAAGCTCTTATCTTATGTGTTTGCATCCTATGGTTAAGGTATTTTGCTAGCGTAACTAGATTTAGTTTCGCCCTGTAACTGGATGAGTGTAGAGCTTAACTATTCTTATAAAGTAGTTTATGTAAATGAAAAATATGAATTTTCGCATTGCGAAGGGCAATATAGAAGCCGCAATCTATGGGCGGTAGCGTGTCTGAAAGACATCGAATGAAATAGTTTCATTCGTTAAGCGGACGCCGAAGGCCTCTGACCGCTACGCGGATCGGTAGCTTGTCTGAAAGCAAAGAAGGACGGCCCGCTACTTCGTGGCTCTAGGTCGCTTCGCTCTAGACTCTAGCACCTAGCTATCGTGCAGTGACGCTCTGTTTTTTCTAGCAACTCTGCTTTTTATCATTTTCAATCCAATCGGAGATATCTGGTGTTACAACAAATCAAAAAATTCATCATAGTAGGCCTTGGCGCCACAATATTGATGGGCGCTCAGGTTCATGCCATTACGCCATCTCCACAAATGATTGAGCAGTTCAAGCAATTACCGAAATCTGAACAGGCAAGGCTTGCTAAGCAATACGGTATTGATCCTAATATGCTTTCAGGCTCTCAGGCCCAAACTCAGGTTACAAATCCTGAAGTCGTAGGGGTAAGAGACATCAATACTCGTGTGTCTGATGCCGATAAAAAAGCGGCTAAAGCTGAGTTAGATTTTTCTGAAGATACCAGCAAAATAAAATTGCGTCGTTTCGGTTATGAGATGTTTGCTGGTGAACCTAGCACATTTGCACCTGTGTCAGATGTACCTGTTCCGGGAGAGTACCTCGTTGGTCCAGGCGATAACATTAAAGTTCAGCTTTATGGTAAAGAAAATAAAGAGTATGACCTCGTCATTAACCGTGAGGGGGTTATTCAGTTCCCTGAGCTGGGTCCAATACCTGTTATGGGGCTTAGTTTCTCTGAGCTCAGAGACTCTTTATCCAAGCGTATTAGTCAGCAAATGATAGGCATTGAGTCCAACATCACTATGGGTGAGTTGCGCTCGATACGCATTTTTGTGGCTGGCGATGCCTATAAACCCGGTTCGTATACGGTTTCAAGTTTATCAACTATTACTCAGGCTTTGTTTGTTGCTGGTGGTGTTAACGAGATCGGTTCATTACGTAATGTACAGCTGAAACGTAATGGCAAACTAGTTGGTACTTTAGATCTTTATGACTTGCTAATGCGAGGTGATGCGTCGGGGGATTTAAGACTCCATTCTGGTGATGTGGTGTTTATTCCTTCTATCGGCGGCCTTGTAAGCGTAACTGGCGAAGTGAGACGTCCTGCCATTTATGAGTTAAAGCACAATGAGAGCATGGCTGACGTTATCGCAATGGCTGCTGGGTTAAATACAGGGGCATATCCTAAAAGCAGTTCAATAGAGCGTTATAATAGTAAATCTCTGAAAACCATAGTGAACGTAGACTTAACTTCTGAGCAAGGTCGAAATACACCAGCCAAAGCAGGTGATATTGTTCGCGTAAAAAGTGCGTCGGAGCAATACGAGAGTGCCATCACCATAGCCGGGGCTGTTGTTCGTCCGGGTAAATATCAATGGTTTGCTGGTCAAAAAGTGAGTGACGTATTACCTTCTCTGTGGGGGGACTTAGCGGCTTCTGCTGATCTCGATTATGCAATTGTGATCCGTGAAGTGAATCAGTACGGTGATATTGAAGTGCATCAATTCTCACCAGGGAAAGCGATTAGTGCCAAAGAAAGTCACCAAGATCTTAGCTTAAATGCGCGTGATAAAATCATCTTGTTTAATTTTTCAGATGATATACAAAATCGCTATGAGCTAAATAAATTAGTAAAAGAGCGTGTTGCAAAAGTCACTTCTTTAAATACGAGTAATCTTTTAGGTTCAGATTTATTTAAAGCTGGGTTTGTTCAACTCGATAAAACTAGGTTATCGCAACGTTCTGACCTTGCTGGTGTAGTGCTAACAGATAAGACAGAGTCTGAAGAAGCTGAGGTTGTTAAAGGCGTCGTCAATAAAATGTTGGCTAATTTATTTGACGATACAGAATTACTTAAACTCAGTAATCAGATGGGCCGTCAAGAGTTACTCTACCCAGTTATGGTTAAATTAAATAGCCAAGGGCGAGCTGGCTCGGGTATTCAAATTGTTGCTATTGATGGACAGGTCAGAGAGCCAGGAGTATATCCGCTGACTGTGGGTGCTCGTGTTAATGATTTAGTGATCGCTGCAGGTGGCTTAAAAGAAGGTGCTTATACCGCAAGAGCTGAATTAACCACCACCTCAACCGATATCAATGGCTCAAGAGTTGAGCATAATAATCTTGACTTGACTCAAGCCTTACAAGGAGTTGAAAGCGCGAATATCCGTTTAACTGGGCGTGACATGCTAACAGTGATGACGACTCCTGATTGGCAAGAATCTAAAGTTGTTGAAATTCGAGGCGAAGTAAAATTCCCTGGGCGCTACAATATCCGCCGCGGTGAAACACTAAATGATTTAATCGCTCGTGTCGGTGGGTTTACTGAATATGCTTATTTACCTTCTGCAGTATTTGTTCGGGATTCGGTGCGTCAACAAGAACAGATTGAGATTAAGAAGTTAGCCGATCAATTACGTCGTGATATCGCGACGCGTGGAGTATCTAAAGACGGTGCGGTTGTTAATTATGCTGATGCGCAATTAATGTTAGCCGATTTAGAAAATATAAAAGCGGTAGGGCGCCTCGTTGTCGACTTACCAGCAATTTCATTAGGGATTGAACAAGCTAATATACAGCTTGAAGATGCCGATATCCTCTATGTTCCATCGACTAAACAAACCATTGCAGTGATGGGAGAGGTCCAGCACCCCGCAACTCACAGATATAAAGATGGCTTAACTTTAGACCAATATTTAGCTATGTCAGGTGGTGCGCGTAAACGTGCAGATGAAGACCGCACTTACGTTATTCAAGCAAATGGCTCAGTACTCATGCCTGGTCGTTCGAGTTGGTTTAGTAGTGAAGATCAGTTACAACCGGGTGATACCATTATTGTGCCATTAGATACGGAATATAAAGATAACCTAAGCCTCTGGACACAGATCACGGGTATTATCTATAACACCGCCGTCGCTGTATCAGTTATCGCAGGGCTGTAGAACTAAGGGGCTAGGAAAGCCGCGTTGCGACTACAGAACGTCACTACGTGACTTGCGGATGTTACTAGGATAACGGAACGTCACTACGTGACTCACGGATAACGGAACGGGCTTCGCCCTTACGCTAAAAGCATTGTCTGTTATCCGTAAGCGCAGCGTTCCGTGAGTGAGACTGCGAACGTTCCGTCAACCGTCTACGAGAACTTACATAACGAGATAAGTTTTAAATGTCTAATGAAATAAACAAATATATACAAGATGCAAAGTTTCCGCCGGCTGTGCAAGACGACGAAATCGATCTTCGCGAGCTTTTTTCGGTTATATGGCATGGTAAATGGTTAATTATTGTCATTACGGCTGTATTCGCCATTGGTTCTGTGGTGTTTGCGATAATGCAACCCAATGTCTATAAATCTGAAGCATTACTGGCCCCAGCAGCAGAAGAGCAAGGTGGTGGGTTAAGTGCATTAGCCTCTCAATTTGGCGGTTTAGCCAGCTTAGCTGGAGTGAATTTAGGCAGCAAAGGCGGTACAGATAAAACTCAGCTTTCAATTGAAGTATTAAAATCCCGTCAATTTACCAGTGATTTCATTCAAAAACATAATATTCTTGCTGATTTAATGGCTGCAAGAAAGTGGGATCGAGATTTAGATATAATCGTATACGATGCGGATATTTATGATGTTAAATCAAATCATTGGGTTCGCAAAGTTGACCCTCCACTTAAACCTGAACCTTCAATGCAAGAAGCCTATAAAGTTTTCAGCAAAATATTAGCTATTAATACGGATAAAGAAACTGGAATGGTGACGCTATCCATAGATCATGTATCTCCAAGCGTCGCAAAACAATGGGTTACTTGGTTAGTCGAAGATATCAATAAGGTTATGAAAGAGCGTGATGTTGCCGAGGCTAATCGTAGCAGTGAGTTTTTAAATAGGCAAATTGCCCTAACTAATGTTGCTGATATTAAAGCGATTCTTTACAAGTTGGTGGAAGAACAAGCTAAAACCATTATGTTCGCTGAAGTACGGGATGAATATGTCTTTAAAACCATAGACCCAGCATTAGTGCCTGAAGAAAAAGCAAAACCAAAACGTGCATTAATTTGTGTATTAGGCACTATGCTGGGTGGTATTTTAGGCGTGATGTTAGTGCTGATTAGGCATTTTTTTCGTAAACAACAAGTATAATAGTGGAACAATTTACCTTTAGTGTTAAAGGTTAAGTTGTTTATCTTGGATACTCCCTTGTCATTAATAATTTTGGTTTTTGTATGAACTTACGAATTAATGAAACAGCTGATACTGAAGAGTTTCAAACTATTAAAATAGTTACTAAGCGATTCAAATCAAAGCAGCAGGTACTAACTCAGCAACTTATTTATGTCTATTGTCCTAAAGATAGAGAGTTTGAAATTGGAGAGATTATTGATGATTATTCTTTCGATATGGTCGTTAATGATTACACCATTACTGATTTAAGCTGCAAAGTTATTTGTCATTTTGAGAGCTCCAGTTTAACGAATGAACAAAGACAGTTTTTAGTTAAAGCGACTGAACTTGGCGCATGGGTAGAACCTTTGGTCAGTTATCTGGATGAACGATTAGGTTATACTGAAGTACGTTTACTCCATAGTGGTTATTTTTTGCATCAAAAAGCTTTTTCAATTCTATCGACTAAACGTACTCAATTAGCTAAACGTGTAATAGACTTATTTGCAGCCTTTTTGCTCTGCTCCATCGCTATACCTATTGGCTTGATTACTGCTTTAGCAATTAAATTAGAAAGTCCAGGGCCTGTGTTTTATAAGCAACGGCGTACTGGGCAATATAATGATGAGTTTGAGGTGATAAAATTCCGCTCTATGCGCAGTGATGCTGAAAAAGCTGGAGCACAATGGGCAATGCAAAATGATGTTCGAGTAACTAAAGTAGGTAATTTTATTCGCAAAACCCGTATCGATGAATTACCTCAGATAATCAATATTCTTAGAGGGGAAATGTCAATAGTAGGGCCAAGACCAGAGCGGGAAGTATTTATTGATGAGCTTGAAAAGGAAATACCTTATTATCGTTTTCGCCATGCGGTTAAGCCAGGAGTTACAGGTCTAGCACAAGTCAGTTATCCTTATGGTGCATCAGTTGAGGATGCTGTTTGGAAACATAAATATGATATTTATTATATTAAGCATCATAGCTCACTGTTGGATATTAAAATTTTACTAAAAACGGTGAAAGTTGTGTTATTTGGTATGGGTAGATAGCTCTAGCTCTTATTTATAATTATGTAGGTCAGATTTAATGAATATTTTAGTTACTGGTGGTGCAGGTTTTATTGGCTCTGCAGTAGTTCGCCATATTATTGGCAACACCCAAGATTATGTGATTAACGTAGATAAACTGACGTATGCAGGCAATCTTGAGTCACTTGTAAGCGTAGATAAAAATGAAAGATACGCGTTCGAGCAAGTTGATATTTGTGACAGAGCAGAACTAGATAGAGTATTTGCACAGCATCAACCTGATGTAGTTATGCATTTAGCGGCAGAGTCTCATGTAGACCGTTCAATTACAGGTCCATCAGATTTTATTCAAACCAACATCGTTGGTACTTATACTCTGCTTGAAGCTACACGTGCTTATTGGAGTAGTTTATCTGACCAAGCAAAAAATGCCTTTCGCTTCCATCATATTTCCACTGATGAGGTTTATGGCGATTTACCGCATCCTGATGATATAGATATAGAAGATGGTACGAAGCCTTCAGCGAATAAAGAGTTACCATTATTCATTGAAACAACACCTTATGCTCCTAGCAGTCCGTATTCAGCTTCTAAAGCATCAAGCGATCACTTAGTTCGTGCATGGTTACGTACCTATGGCTTACCTACCATAGTGACTAATTGCTCCAACAACTATGGTCCTTATCACTTCCCTGAAAAGCTGATCCCGCTAGTGATCCTTAATGCACTAGAAGGAAAGCCATTACCTATTTATGGCAAAGGTGATCAGATCCGTGATTGGCTATATGTAGAAGACCATGCTCGTGCACTTTATAAAGTAGTTACAAGTGGCAAAGTCGGTGAAACCTATAATATTGGCGGTCATAACGAAAAGCAGAATTTTGAAGTGGTACAGGCCATCTGCAGTATTTTAGATGTTTTAATGCCTAAAGATACTCCTTACGCTGAGCAAATAACTTATGTCACAGACAGACCAGGCCATGATCGACGCTATGCCATAGATGCTACGAAAATGAGTAATGAGCTTAACTGGCAACCAGAAGAGACCTTCGAAACCGGCCTTCGTAAAACCATTGAATGGTATTTAGCGAATCAAGAGTGGTGTCAGCATGTCCAAGATGGTAGCTATCAGCGGGAGCGTTTAGGCATTTAATCTCTTTTATTATTTTGTTTTATGTCCTAGTTTTTCTTTAAACCTAGGATCTATTTATCTAGGAACTGATTTTACTATGAAAGGAATTATTCTCGCTGGCGGTTCTGGTACTCGTTTGTACCCGATTACTAAAGGGGTTTCGAAACAGTTATTACCTGTATACGATAAACCCATGATTTATTATCCTATTTCTGTACTAATGCTGGCAGGGATACGGGATATTTTAATTATCACCACGCCTGAGGACCAATCTTCATTTCAACGTCTACTTGGCGATGGCAGTGACTTTGGCATAAATCTGCAATATGCCGTACAGCAAAGCCCTGATGGTTTAGCGCAAGCATTTATTATTGGTGAAGAGTTTATTGGCAGCGATAGTGTATGTTTAGCCCTTGGGGATAATATTTTTTGGGGACAAGGTTTTTCACCCATACTTAAAAAAGCTACTGCTAGACCAACGGGAGCAACAGTATTTGGCTATCAAGTGAAAGATCCTGAGCGTTTTGGTGTGGTTGAATTCGATCAAAATCAAAAGGCCATCAGTATTGAAGAAAAACCCATAAAACCCAAATCTAATTTTGCAGTGACAGGCTTATATTTTTACGATAATCGAGTTGTGAATATTGCAAGGAATGTTAAGCCATCATCGCGTGGTGAATTAGAAATTACTAGTATTAATCAAGCTTATCTGGATATGGGCGAATTAAACGTAGAGCTTTTAGGACGTGGTTTTGCTTGGTTAGATACAGGCACTTATGAAAGCCTATTAGAGGCCGCTTCATTTGTTGAAACTATTGAAAAGAGGCAAGGTTATAAAATTGCTTGTTTGGAAGAGATAGCTTGGCGAAATTGCTGGTTGGCGGATGAAGAAGTGATAAAATCTGCGAAACAAATGGAAAAAAATAGCTATGGACATTATTTAACAACACTTGTTAAATCTAATTTGTCTTAAGTACTATGTTTATATATCAATGGAGAATAAAATGAGTAACGTACAAAAAATAATCGAGATTATCGCAGATATCCTAGAAACGGATGCTGCAGAACTTACCATAGAAACAGAGCTTGATGAAACTGTATGGGATTCGTTAGCTGTTGTGACATTTATTTCAGAGATTGACTCTAATTTTGACCAGATTATATCTCCTGCTGAATTAAGCTCTGTTAAAACAGTTGCTGACTTGATTAGTTTGGTCAAATAATAGATTGTTGAGGGTTTCTGATGCTCGCTATAAAAAATATTTCGATTAAAGGGATATCATGTACCGTGCCAAATAGAAAAGTCAATAATATTGATTTTTCTCAGGTGTACGGCGATAAAGAAACCCTCAAGCTTATTGCAAGTATTGGTGTGGAAACGCGCTATATTGTTGATGCTCAAACAACTGCATCGGATCTTTGCCTGCATTCAGCAAAGCGGTTAATAGAAGAATTAAATTGGGATGTGCAAGAGATTGGAGCATTAATATTTGTATCACAGACACCAGATTATCAATTACCTGCTACAGCTTGTATATTGCAAAGTAAACTTGGGTTACCGTCAACGGCCTTAGCATTTGATATTAATCTTGGTTGTTCTGGTTATGTTTATGGACTACAAGTCGCTGCTAGTCTAGTGAATGCTGGTATAAAAAAAATATTACTCTTGGCTGGCGATACTATCAGTAAAATTATAAAACCAGGTGATAGAAGTACAGAATTATTGTTTGGAGATGCAGGCAGTGCAACGGCGTTAGAATATGAAGCTGATAGTATAATTAATTTTGAGTTAGGCAGTGATGGCGCAGGTTGGCAAAGTATAGTTGCCCGTGAGCAAATTAGTAGTGATGCAACTCGTGGCGCTAATAATGCCTATCTTGAAATGAATGGAGGAGAGGTATTTACATTTACTTTAAAGACTGTGCCTGCTTTAATTAATAATTTCCTGCATGATTTAAAAATCGATTCCGACGATATTGATGTCTGTATTTATCATCAGGCTAATCATTTTATGATAAAACATTTATTAAAAAAATCTAATTTTAAACCTGAGCAGGTTGCAATAAGTATCAATGAATATGGTAATACAAGTTGTGCATCTATTCCAGTGACACTCTGTGCCAGAAAACAAGCTAGATATAAGAAAACATTATTGGTTGGTTTTGGTGTTGGTCTTTCTTGGGGAGCAGTTATGTGTGACTTAAGTAATACATTATTATTACCAGTCGAGGTGTTAGCTAATGATAAATAATATGCTTAGTGATAAAACTATTTTAATAACAGGTGCTTCCTCTGGTATTGGTCGAGAAATAGCTAAATATTTTAGTACTCAGGGTGCAAAATTAGTTATTTCTGGAAGAAATCAAGTCAGACTGAGTCAGACATTAGATTCACTAACAGGTGATAGTCATTACGCAATTATTGCAGACTTATGTACTGAAAATGATATTAAAAATTTTATGGACCAGGTCGTTAGTGTTGCAGGACCATTGGATGGACTAGTTCATTGCGCTGGTATTATGAAAACATTACCTCTCCAAGCATTAAAAGAAAAGGATTTTGATGAATGTTTTAATATAAACGTTAAAAGTGCACAGTTCCTTGTGAAAAACTTTAGAAGGCGTGGAAAATTTAACGCAATAAGTTCAAGTGTCATTTTTTTAAGTTCAGTTGCCGCAACTTGTGGTGAGCCTGCAAATACAACTTATGCAGCAAGTAAGGCTGCGCTTGAGGGAATGTCAAAATCGTTAGCTATGGAATTGGCGAAATTAAATATAAGAGTAAATTGTCTCGCACCTGGCTTGGTTGAAACGGAAATGATGATGGATTTTTCTAAGCAACTAACAGACAGCCAGTTGGCTAAAATAGTTAATAAACACCCATTAGGACTTGGTAAACCCGAAGATGTTGCTTACGCTGCCAGTTTTCTGAGCAGTGACTTATCAAGATGGATAACGGGCACAACTTTATTTGTGGATGGAGGTTACAGTGCCCAGTAAAAGGCTAAGTATGAGAGCATTTATTTCTGGGGTAGCATCTTATTTGCCAAAAAACTGTCTCAGTAATGAACAGTTGGCGGAGGAGTATCCAGAATGGAGTGTCGAAAAAATATATGAAAAAACTGGCATACGCACTCGGTATATCGCGTCAAAAAATGAAAGCTGCTCTAGTATGGCAATAAATGCAGCTAACAGTCTGTTAACGAAATATAATGTTGAAGCATCACAGATTGATTATGTGCTGTTATGTACGCAAAGCCCAGATTATGTGTTACCTACGACGGCTTGTATTGTGCAACATGAGCTTGGAATACCTACCACGGCTGGTGCATTGGATTTTAATTTAGGCTGCTCTGGTTATGTGTATGGTTTAAGCATGGCCAAGGCTTTAATCGAATCGCATCAAGCCAGTAATGTCTTATTGATAACCTCAGAGCTATATTCTCGCTATATCAATGCAAATGATAAGAGTGTTAGAACATTATTTGGTGATGCTGCTACCGCAACTTTGGTGCAAGGTAAATTGGGAACTAGCAATTTTATTCACAGTGTAAAATTCGGTACTGATGGAAAGGGCGCCGCTAATCTTATCGTCCCGCATGGCGGGTCAAGAGATCCAATATGTAATGCATCATTCACGGAAGTTGAAGATTCAAGTGGAAATAAACGTGCACCATGTAATTTATATATGAATGGTGCAGAGATCCTCACATTCACTCTGAAAACTGTGCCTAAAGCAATACAGGATATTCTACGAGCTGCTGACTTAGTCCAATCACAAATAGAACGAGTTGTTTTTCATCAAGCGAATAAGTTTATGCTTGATAAATTACGTCTCAAGACAGGCTTTACTGATGAGCAGTTTTTAGTTTCCTATGAAGAATATGGAAACACTGTTTCGTCAACTATTCCATTAGGAATTGAAAGAGCGCTCGATGAAAATAAACTGAAGCCGAATGATAGGTTACTTATCTGTGGATTTGGGGTGGGATATTCTTGGGCTGGTTGTATTGTTGAATGGTGTTAATGCGTGGTATTTATGTTGATACAAGGTTTTGGTATTAAATTGCACGTTTTGTCCCATGATCATTTAGATATTTTAAGGGATTGGCGGAATAGTGATTTTGTTCAAGCATTCATGCAGCAAAGAGTTACAATTACACCCGAAAGTCAGCAAGAATGGTTTAAAACTCTTGATAAAGAAAAAAATCACTATTTTATTATTGAAAGTAATGGAGTGTTAGTTGGTTGTTGTAACATAAAAAACATAGATGAAGATGGTGTGGGTGAAGGTGGCGTTTTTTTATGCGCAGCAGAATTTCTGAATGGTATGCTCGCTTCGAAGGCTGTTTTTCTTATGTATGACTGGGCTTTTAAAAATAAACTCATACGTTCAGCAAAATCTGAAATTCTTCTAGATAATAAGCGAGCTATTAGATTTAATAAAATGCTAGGTTTTTCAATAGATGTTAATGAATCTATAGTTAAAGGTTTTTTAACTGAAAATGCATTTTATAACCAATACAACCGATTTTATAAAACACTCAACCAATAAGAATTATATATGATTAACTTTAATAAGCCATATCTCCATGGAAAGGAATTAGTTTATATAGCCCAAGCTGTTGCGTCAGGAAAAATCTCTGGTGACGGTTTATTTACCAAAAAATGTCATGAGTTTTTTGAACAACGCTATGGTTTTAAAAAAGTGCTAATGACAACTTCATGTACTGATGCATTGGAAATGGCCGCGCTTCTGCTTGATATTCAACCAGGTGATGAGGTAATTGCACCTTCCTATACTTTTGTTTCTACTGTTAATGCTTTCGCTTTACGTGGTGCTAAGATTATTTTTGCCGATAGTTACAAAGATAACCCCAATATTGATCCAGAGCAAATCGCGCAACTCATTACCAAAAATACCAAAGCAATCGTAGTGGTGCATTATGCAGGCCTTGCATGTGATATGGATGCCATCATGGCGATTTCCAAGCAACATAACATCCCTGTGGTAGAAGATGCAGCCCAAGCTATTGACAGCTATTACAAGGGTAAACCGCTTGGTAGTATCGGCACGTTTGGGACTTTCTCCTTTCATGAAACTAAAAATATTATTGCAGGTGAAGGTGGTTTACTAGTTATCAATGATGAGCAATATATTCATCGTGCTGAAATTATCCGTGAAAAAGGCACTAATCGATCTTCATTTTTTCGCGGTGAAGTGGCTAAATATGGTTGGGTAGATATTGGCTCATCCTTTTTACCGTCAGATATTATTGCTGCTTATCTTTATGCTCAGCTTGAGAATATTGATACCATTCAAGCTAGACGCAAAGCTATTTGGCAACGTTATTATGAAATGTTGAATGTTGAATTAGCCAACAAAGATATCCAATTACCCAAATTAGCAGAATATTCCACTAATAATGCTCATATGTTTTATCTGGTATGTAAAAACCTGGAACAACGTACCGCTTTGATTCAACACCTGAAAGAGAACGGTGTGCATGCTGTGTTTCACTATCTATCACTACATACAAGTGAATATTATCAATCAAAGTACATTGGATATGCTTTACCTAATTCGGATTTTTTTACAGATACATTAGTCAGATTGCCACTGTATTATGAATTAACCGATGAACAAGTAGATTATATTTGTAAAATAATAAGTGAATTCTCAAACAGTAATGAATAAAAAAATCTTACACATAGCCAGTTTGGATAAGTTTATCCCTGACTTTATTGGTATTGTACGACAGCACTTCTCAGAACAACCGCATACAATATTAACATTTGGGGATATTGAAAAATACCCTTACACGCAAGCCAATAATACATTTCACTTTGTAACTTTTAAAAAGTTTAATGTATTATATAAACTCATATTAACCTTACACTCTCATGATAAAATTATATTGCATGGATTATATATGCAACAACTCATAATATTATTATGTTTAATGCCTTGGTTGCATAAAAAATGTGTATGGGCTATTTGGGGGTGGGATCTTTATTACCATCAATTCGCTGTTAAAGATAAACGTTTTCGAATATTTGAGTTTTTTCGAAGAATGTTAATTAGTCGATTGGGCGGTTTTATCACTTATGTGGATGGTGATTATCAAAAAGCTCAGCAGTGGTATGGCGCTAAGGGGGTATTGTACGAGGCTATAACCTACAAAAGTAATGTTTACAGTGGTGAGGAATTGCTTTCTTCAGATAATATCATTTCTAAGATAAATGAACACGGCAAAATTAATTTGTTAGTAGGGAACTCTGCGGACCCAGCTAATAATCATCAGCATGTCTTTGAAGAACTCGTCAAACTAGAACTTGATAATATCGATAGAATCTATTGTCCATTATCCTATGGCAACTCAGAGTATGCTGAAAAAATTAAGCTTTTAGGTCATTTGATGTTCGGTGACAAATTCTATCCATTAATGGATTTTATGCCATTAACGGATTATAACAAAATATTAGATACAGTAGCTATTGCCTTTTTTGCACATAATCGCCAACAGGCAATGGGTAATATTATTAATTTAGTGGGGCGTGGTAAAACTGTTTTTATGCGTTCAGATACTAGCTCATTTGCATTATTTACTAAATTAGGAATTAAGGTATTTACGCTAGATGATTTAAGTCTTACTCCCCAGTCTGTCGAGGTTGCTATCGGTAATAATAAATTAGTACGTGAATATTTTAGTGAGACAAATCTGGTACAACAACTTAAAAAAGTTTTTTCATGATACCTTATTACAAAAAGAAAGGTAGAAAGAGTTGTGTTCATTATGACACCTAAAAAAATACTTCAGTTTGCCATAGGGCCTGTTGGTGCCGCATTATTGGGGATTATTTCGTTACCTATTATTGCTTGGGTATTTAGCCAAGAAGATGTAGGTAAAATGGCTTTGCTACAGGTAGTATTAAGCTTTGCGACGTTATTTTTTTCCCTTGGACTTGATCAAGGCTATGTTCGTGAATTCCATGATTCAGCGAATAAGCCATTGCTATTGAAAACTGCTGTACTGCCTGGTTTGATATGGTTGTTGATTAGTCTGACAGTATGTTTATTATTTGGACCATTTTTAGCTGAATTAGTTTTCTCGATAAAATCAAATTATATCAGTTGGTTACTTTGCATTGCTTTGCTATGTAGTTTTCTGTCGCGTTTTTTATCGCTTGTACTACGGATGAATGAGCGCGGTCTTGCTTTTTCAATGAGTCAATTATTACCTAAAGCATTTGTTCTCATTATCATACTTATCTACTTGCTACTTGATATTACTAAATCTTTTAGTAATTTATTGTTAGCTAATACTTTAGCTATAGTATTAGCCTGTTTTATTTTTGCTTGGAATACTCGTGACGAATGGCGTTTAAGTTTATCTGAAACAATAAATTCACGACAGTTACTGCAAATGCTGAAATTTGGTTTACCGTTGATTATTGGAGGTGTTGCATTTTGGGGGGTAACTTCAGTCGATAGGATTCTGTTAAGCCGTTGGAGCACATTTAGTGAACTAGGCATATATTCTATATCAGTAAGCTTCGCGGCTGCCGCGACTATTTTTCAATCAGTATTTTCTACAGTGTGGGCACCGACTGTATATAAATGGGCTACTAATGATGAAGGCTACGATAAAGTCATTATGGTAAATCGCTATGTGTTACTACTGGTTGTTTTGCTATTTTGCTTTGCTGGTTTATTTTCTTGGATTGTACCTTTTATTTTGCCAAGTGAATATAAGGCAGTGCAATGGATTTTAGTCGCTTGTCTAGCTTATCCACTTCTTTATACACTCTCTGAAACCACTGTTGTTGGAATAGGCATTGCTCGAAAATCTATTTATTCGATGCTAGCTTGTATTCTTGCTTTAATAGTGAATCTTATTTGTAACTTCTTTTTGATCCCTCGGTTTGGTGCTGCAGGGGCTGCTAGTAGCACTGCACTCACGTTTTGGGTATTTCTGATTCTTAGAACTGAGTTTTCTATCAGAGTTTGGAAACCTTTACCGAGAGTAGCATTATACAGTTTTACTTTTTTAGCTGTAGCAGGTGCTGTAATTGGAGCTCTTCAACAAAATAATATCGGAAATTTAATATATTTGTATTGGGGGCTATTATTATTCTGTTGTAGTTGCTTTTTTAGGAACGAGCTTATTATAATTTCTTCTAAAGCTTTTCAGAGAATTATTGATATTAAAAAAAATGCGCTTTGAAGTTTTACTTATTAATTTTAGGTCCAGCATTAATTGGTTTTTAGAAAGTGAGTGGTTTTAGTTAGTATTTACTGCATTTCTCTCTGTGTAAAAAATTGAATAAAACTTGTTTCCTATATGGCTATATTAATTACATCTTATATGCTGCGATTATTAGTGTAAGTTTTAAAATTTAAGTATTAACAACTTTGATTATTTGAGGTGATAAATGAAATTGGTTTTTTTAAAATTATACTGCTTCTTATTAGCAATTTTTAGTCGATTAGTCAAGTTTGACTTTTTAAAAAATCATTCTTCAAATGTTAATTATAAGTATCAACGATATAAGTTGTCAAAAAAAGGTGTGACACTTGGTTATAACTCGGTAGTTTATAATACTGTATTTTCAAGCAGTGCTAAAGGAGATAAATTTTTTATAGGTAAAAATTGTACAATTACTGGAAGTACATTGTTAGGTCACGATGCTTCTCCTACAGTATTTATTTCGGAGTTAATTAATAAACCACAACCATGGATGCCTGGTGCTAGGAGCAGCTATCGAAAACCAATTTATATTGGAGATAACGTTTTTATAGGATACGGTAGCATAATTTTGCCAGGTGTAATTATTGGTAACAATGTTATTGTTGCAGCAGGAAGTGTTGTTATATCAAACATTCCAGATAATAGCGTTTATGGTGGAAATCCTGCAAAATTCATTAAAAACATTGATGAATTTATTGGGAAATACAAAAAATTATTGGCAGTCGAACCAGAGGCGTTTTAAGTGCAATTAATGGCTAACCCTAAGAATCTGAATGGAAATTTTCTTATTTTTTTATTGGCATTTTTAGGACCATTTTCTACAACTTTTTTAGATAAAATTAATTTGGTTGTCTGTTTTTTCATTATTTTTTTATATTTTTTATTTTCTTTAATTTCGAGTCGTGGCGCCAAGTTCTCAGGTTATTCAATTTTAATTGTTACTCCTATAGTAATCGTTGTGATTATAGGTTATATATCCGGTTTTTTAAATTTTGATATCGTTGGAACTGAATATCAAAAGTACGTGATTACAAGTCGATTTTTTACTGTTATCTCTACTATTTTATTCGTTACGTGCATTGCAATATGGTCTGAAAGGGTCTCAAGTAAAGAGCATATAATTTTTATTAAAGTAGCATTTGCTTCTACCTGCCTATTTCTTATTTTTGCAATTATTCAACAGATTTGTTTTGTTTTTAATTTGCCATTCATGGTTGATAGTCGTTCTGATATGCATGGTGTGCCGCAATCAATTAGAAATTTATTTCCAAACCGTATTACTTCAATTGCGAGAGAACCTAACTTTTATGCCCCGATATTAGTGGAATCATTAATTTTAACAAGGTTAGTTTTTTCAGGGTTAAAAGCCTATACCTTTTATGTATTAACATTAGTTGTACTGTTGTTAACTTTTTCAGGTGGTGCCTACGCCCATTTTATATTATTGGTCATTTTTATTTTCTTACAATCGCTAAAGTTTAATATATCTTTAGTGAAAACGTTTTTTAAGTTTTTTTTGATTTTAATTTTGAGCTACACAATAGCAATTAATTTATTCCCTGAGTTTTTTGATAATTTATCTCAATTTATTTATGCAAAGTCAACTACTGAATCATCAGGGGCTTCCTACAGAAGTCAAATAATTCAAATTATTATCGATAGCTGGACTTCTTCCGATCTAAAGGTTTTGTTAATCGGAAATGGAATCGCATCATTATCTTTTTTTGATGAAATCACAGGTTTAAATACAGGGTTAGATTTCTCTATCACAAATAATTTGTATTTAGATTACCTTTGGGATGCTGGTGCTATTGGATTAGTAATTTTATTACTATTTTGGGGGATAGCCTTTTCTTACTCATATCGTTCCAGATTTGACTCTCTATCTAAACAGGTTAATGTATTACTTTTTTTTAGTCTTTTAATTACATCTGTTTATCGTTCTGAATATGTAACAACTCATCATGCTTGGCTCCTATCTTTGCTCATTGTCACTTTTAAAATAAATGATAAAAAGTCACCTGAAAATTGATTATTGAAATTATAAGGCTGTTATGAATAAAGTTTTATTTGCGAACACTTCCTTTTTACCTGCTATTGGCGGTGTTGAAAATTCAATCCGAAGTTTAATTAAAGTTTTTTCTGAAGCTGGTTGGGAATGCCATCTAATCACAAAAGAATTGGACTCTAAGTATACGAAGAGTAACGTAAAAATAAGTTATTATAATAATAATAACGTGATATCCAATAGAGGTGTTTTTCGGGTTTTGTTGCGAATTTTTGATTTATATAAGTTCGATGTGGTTATTGTTAGGCATCATTTGTTAGCATTTCTGATTGCATTTCTTTATAAAGACTATATTTATGTGATTCCTGGTATTTATGAGTTTCAAAATATACAAGAAAATAAAGGTATTATTTCAAGATTAAAATTTTGGATTCATGTATGGATCCAACGTCACGTTATCAAAAATTGTAAGAATAATGTTGTTTTTAGTTCGGAAATGCATGATCAAGTTAGAAGTTTTAATAAAATATGCCCTTTACTAAAGTTTAAACCTGGTGCAGATGAGCAGCGTTTTTATAGATTAGCTGATACAAAGCGACAAAAGATTAGGCAGGAATGTGGCTATAATGATTCTGATATTGTTATCTTTGGTATTGGTAGACTTGTTGATGTTAAAAACTTTAAATTGGTTATAGAGTCGCTTGTGCATCTACCTAATCATTTTAAACTTTTACTCGCTGGTGAAGGACCCGATAAAGTTTTGTTAGAGGCACATGCTTCAGCATTAGGTTTATCTGAACGAATTAATTTTTATGGTAAAGCAAGTCAACCTGAACAACTATACGGTTCTGTCAATATTTTTTGTCTTCCTTCAACTTATGAGCCGTTTGGGCAAGTTCTATTAGAGGCGGCTTTTTCGTCTCTTCCCATTATCGCCATTGACTCAGATCTTTCAGGTATCAATACTGCAACAAAAGAGGTGTTTAGTGCGTATAATGATCTTGTTTTTTTCGCTGAGAATGACCCTTGTTCTTATGCTTTGCAGATAATTGAAGCCTCTAAAAAATTACCAGATGCTGATATTGTTGATAAATTCAAATCTGATTATTCTTGGGCAACTCTGAGAGATAATTTAATTTTACTTGGCAATAAATAATATGATTTTAGAGATGCTTTATGCCACTTGTGGTGAACGTATTTTTGAACTGTTAGACAATATTCCGGAACCTAATCCTCGATTGAAAATTTTAATTGTTCATCAAATTAACTCTCAAAATGAGAGTGTTGAACATTTTTTTAGTGAAAGAGATGATGTTCGATATTTTTCAATGTTTGAAAAGGGCGTTACTAAAAGTAGAAATTTTGCTCTAACACATGCAATTGGTGACATTGTTTTATTTTGTGATGATGATGTTGTATACACAAATTTTGTTGAGCAGTTAATCCAAATCTATGAAGTTAATCCATCTATTAGTGGTGTAACTCTGAGTTATTCAACTCCTGCATTTGGTGTCTTGCCTAAATTTAAAAAAGTATCTTTTATTCATACTTTAAGCACTATATTAAGTATCGGGACTATTGAGGTTTCTGTGAGACTTTCTAGTGTTAGGAGTGCTGGAGCAACTTTTCCAGAGGATCTCGGTGCTGGAACTAAGTTTTTTTGTTGTGATGAACCAGTGTTTTTAAGTAAATTGATTAAATTTGGTTCCAAAATCATCTATTTTCCTTTAACTATTGGTCTACATCCCGATGTCTCTAGTGGTCTTGGCTTGAATAGCTATCCTGCTCTATTCTCTAGGTTAATAGCATTTAGATATATTTATGGTTACCTGTTTGGTACATTAGTTTTTTATGCATTCTGCTTAAAAAACTTCCATAAGTTATCCCCTAGGTTATTATTTTTCTCCTTGTTTTCAATCTTTATATTTAACCCTCAATAGTGCAAGCGAGGTTTTATGTTGTTTGACAGACCTTCAGATGAGCCCTTAGTTTCCATCATAATGCCTGGTTATAATAGTTCATCCTTTATTGAAGACTCGATTAGATCTGTTTTGAATCAAAGTTATTTGAATTGGGAGTTACTATTTGTTGATGATGGTTCTACAGACGGTACTTTAGAATTTGTTAAATCTTTTAATGATAAGAGGATCAAAGTATTTAGTCTAGGGTATAATTCAGGATCTCCTACCGAACCTAGAAATTTTGCTATTGCAGAAGCAAAAGGTAAATATATTGCTTTCCTTGATGCTGATGATACCTGGGAGCCCAATAAGCTGGATTTACAATTACATGCAATGACTACAAGCAATGTTTTAGCCTCACATGGTTATTACTATAGAGTACGTAATAGTACTATTATTGGTGTTGTTGAATCCCCTTCGTTAGTTACTTATAATATGATGTTGAAATCTAATAGAATAGGTAATTTAACAGGTATATATAATTGTCATGTTTTAGGTAAGTTTTATCAAAAGAATATTGGGCATGAAGATTTTGCTATGTGGCTTTCAATTTTATCTAAAACTAACTCCATCGGTGTTATGACTCCTATTGCAAAATATCAAGTTTCTGAATCTAGTATTTCATCCAATAAGTTTAAGGCTAGTATGTGGCACTACGAAATTCTTAGGAATGAAGCTGGGTTGTCATTTTTTAAAGCTTCCTTTTTTTATGTTTTTTACCTTTTTTATGCTGTTGCAAAACGGTTTTGATTTCAGGGTTATAAGTTAAATGAAAATAGCTATAGCGGGAACAGGGTATGTTGGTTTATCAAATGCAATGCTGTTAGCGCAGCATAATGAAATTATTGCTGTTGATATTATTGAAGAGAAAGTAGCTTTACTTAATAAAGGTGTATCACCCATTGTAGATACTGAGATAAGTAGTTTTTTAGCCAATAAATTACTAAATTTTACTGCTACATTGGATAAAGTCTTAGCTTATCAAGATGCTGAGTTTGTAATCATTGCTACTCCAACCGATTACGATCCTAAAACCAATTACTTTAATACATCTTCTGTTGAATCAGTGATTCAGGATGTATTGACGATAAACCCCAATGCTGTAATGGTGATAAAATCAACTGTGCCAGTGGGTTTTACCGTGAAGATTAAACAAAAGTATCATTGCGATAATATCTTTTTTTCGCCAGAGTTTTTGAGAGAGGGGAAAGCGCTCCATGATAATTTGCATCCATCACGGATTATTGTGGGGGAGCGTAGCGAACGTGCAGAAGTCTTTGCTAATTTATTAGTGCAAGGAGCGATAAAAAAAGATATTCAGGTATTATTTACCGATTCGACTGAAGCTGAAGCGGTAAAATTATTCTCAAATACCTACCTTGCTATGCGAGTTGCCTATTTTAATGAACTTGATACTTATGCAGAGACTCATGGCTTAAATTCAAAGCAAATTATTGAGGGAGTGTGTTTGGATCCGCGTATCGGTGACCATTACAATAACCCCTCTTTTGGTTATGGTGGCTATTGTTTACCTAAAGATACAAAACAATTACGGGCTAATTATGCCGATGTACCTAACAGCATTATTGGTGCGATTGTGGATTCTAATACGACGCGTAAAGACTTTATCGCTGAGTCCATTTTAAGTCGCGATCCTAAAGTAGTGGGTATTTATCGTCTTATCATGAAGTCGGGTTCTGATAATTTTCGTGCTTCGAGTATTCAAGGGATTATGAAGCGCTTAAAGGCTAAGGGCATAGAAGTCATTGTTTATGAACCTGTATTAAAAGAGGCTGAATTTTACCACTCCCGTGTGGTGACAGATCTCGCTGAATTTAAAGTTATGGCTGATGTTATTGTGTCGAATCGCATGGCTAAAGAGCTTGCGGATGTTGTTGGCAAAGTTTACACCCGTGATTTATTCGGTAGCGATTAATTTTGTTGAGTTAAGTGCTGAATTTAGGATGTAAAAATGAAATATTTAGTGACAGGTGCGGCAGGTTTTATTGGAGCGAAGGTTTGTGAAAGGTTGCTGAGTTGCGGCCACTCTGTTACTGGTATTGATAACTTAAATGACTATTATGATGTTTCTCTGAAATTAGCTCGGTTAGCACTTATCGTGAGTGATACTTCATTTACATTCATTAAGTTGGATATAGCGGACCGTGACCTTGTTTCGCGTTTATTTATTAATGAACGTTTTGATCGGGTTATACATTTAGCGGCGCAGGCTGGTGTTCGTTATTCAATTGAAAATCCAATGGCCTATGCTGATAGTAACTTAGTGGGCCATCTTAATATTTTAGAAGGGTGTCGACATACAAAAGTACAGCATTTGATTTATGCTTCATCTAGCTCTGTTTACGGCCTAAATGAAAAAACACCATTTTCAACCTCTGATTCTGTTGATCATCCTGTATCCTTATATGCGGCGACCAAAAAGTCTAATGAGTTGATGGCACATAGTTATTCGCACTTATACAATATGCCTACTACTGGCTTGCGATTTTTTACTGTGTATGGCCCTTGGGGGCGACCTGATATGGCGCCCTTTATTTTCACTAAGAAAATACTAGAAGGTCAACCAATTGATATTAATAATAACGGTGATATGTGGCGTGATTTTACCCATGTTGACGATATTGTTGAAGGGGTTGTGCGTATTGCAGATGTGATACCTAGGCGTAATGAACATTGGAAGGTTGAAACTGGCACGCCCGCTGGCAGCTCTGCCCCTTATAAAGTGTATAATATCGGCCATGGAAGCCCGATTAATTTGATGGATTTTATCCAAGAGATTGAAAGGGCGTTAGGTAGGGAGGCCATTAAAAATTACAGGGAAATGCAGGCCGGTGATGTTTATAAAACCTATGCCGATACGGCGGACCTGTTCATTGCAACTGGCTATAAAGCTAAAGTTAGCGTTCGAGAAGGCGTTCAGAGTGTCGTTCATTGGTATCGTACTTACTACAAAGTGAGTTAACTTTGTTAGAGCTAATATAGATGTACACGCTTTTATGATGGCCGAATTTTTTAGATTCGGCTTTTTGTTTTGCTAACCTTTTACTTTTTGGGTTAGCGATATGCGAATACGCATTACCAGTGGAGCCTGCTTTATCGGTTCTGCCTTGGTCTTTATGCTGATTGGTCAAACGACGTTACAGACCTGTGCATGATGTGCGTTATGCTATTGTTGCGAGCAAGATCCAGCGAGAACTTGGTTGGCAACCATTAGAGTCCTTCGATTCTGGGCTCAGAAAAACTGTCGAGTGGATAGTGGCTTGGTATTTTAACGCGCCAATTGAGTAATATTGGAGATTAACCTGTAAATACTGTTATAGGGGACGGGCAGTAATAGACACTTTAAGTAGTCGACTTGGTCTTGTTGCTTTTAACCTTATGCCATCGCCTTGTTGGAAAACGAGAACATCATAGGGCATGATCTTGATAACCTTGCCATTGTGCTCCCATGTCATGGTATCTAAACAGCAAAGTATTTGGATGATAGGGACGTAAGATTCAGTTTTTTGCAGTTCATTTTGGGGGCTGTTTGAGGTTGTAATCTGTTCTTCGATAAATGTGTCATCAAAGCTAAGTTTTTGTGTATGCGCTTTAAATGCACCGCGTTTGGTCATGACATTGAAATCAATAACATCACAGCCTAATAATTGACTTGTTATTGAGGTTTCACCAGCAAAGCTGAATGGGCTATCTGTGGGTGTGAGTCGCTTATACTCAGTTGTATCTGTATTTCCTGATATCTTTTCTCCAGCTCCAAGGCCATTTATCTGTTTTGTCCCTTCATAACTCTTGATGCTGAGTTCAACACCTTCGCCTTCCAGAATGACCAGTTGCCTGTCTATACCAATAAATGAGGAAAAGGGTCCGTTGCTGCTAATACTTGCAATGCTGATCCGATAGTCAAATTCAGTAAGTTCGGCATTGATGGGGGAAATGAGTAGCTGTTTTGTGCTTCCACCACCATTTTTCCATGGCGTTGATGGGCAATCTTGATAGCGGATCAGTTGCATGGTGTTATTCAAAATAACCTCTTTATTATTTAAGAAGGTTTGTTTCGCCTTTCTTAGCTTCACAACTTCTAAAGCATGGCTTTGCGATTGCAGAACATCTCTGCGTGACTTACGGATAACGGTACGGGTGCTTTGCTCTTTTGGTCAGTGCAGCGTTCCGTTATCCATAATCTAATACTGCAGCTGAGTGCTAGCTGCCAGATCTGCTTTTATAGACCTTTCTTTTTCAACACATAATTTGCAGCAAGTTCGCCGGTGATCCGTTTGCCTTCAGTGTCTAACATGATCAACTGATTTTCACCGACCAAATATTGTGTACCATCTTCTAGGGTGATTTTCTGGCCCAGTTCGTCCCATGTCACTTTGCCCATCAGTTTTAAAATCTTTTCATCTTTACCTAAATAAACTGTTTCTTGAACAAAGCTATTATCAGCTTGCAAAGTGATTAGGGTTTGCATTCCTTCACAACTGGCGCAAGGCAATACGCCTTCATAACTACCTGCCCAATCGAGCGAGTTCTGGCTGGTATCACCTACTGGGACGGATTTTGCCGCTTCTGTTTGAGCTTGGGCTGTATTGACTGCCGTTTCTTCTTTTGGGGCTTCTGAGCAAGCCGTGGTGAATAAAGCCAGCAGTGCGATGTAACATAGTGATTTTTTCATAGTAGCTCCAATAGAAATTTTGGGAATTATGCATTAAGTGCACTCATCATACCCGCCAAGACTAGGTTAGGCTAACTTTTGCTATTTCTATTTTTATAACAATAACTTAAGTTGTTTTTGTGTGGATTTTAAGTGGCCAGTATGTTAGTTGTTAGTCCTAAGCGGTAATCAACGGGATGATAATTTATCCTTTGAAACTAGTCACTTTCAAGATTGAATCTATACTAAAACGTAACTATTCATCGTAAACGGTGGTTTTGTGGCGTTATTTAAGAAAAGTGCTGATGTTATCGAAGATACATCCCATAAGCCTAAACAAGGCATTTGGAAGGTGGCCATTATTGATGATGAACCTGGGATCCATGATGTCACTCGATTTGCGTTAAAAAATCTGACCTTAGATAATCGAGTCTTGCAGTTCTACTCCTGTTACAGCGCTGCTGAAGGTTTAACATTATTTCAAACGGAATCAGATATCGCCTTGGCCTTTATTGATGTCGTCATGGAAACCGATCATGCAGGCTTAGAGCTAGTCCAAAAAATTCGCACTGAATTAAATAACCACAGTACCCGCATTATTTTGCGTACGGGTCAGCCGGGGCAAGCACCTGAAGAGCAAGTTATTCGGGATTTTGACATTAACGATTATAAAGCTAAAACAGAGCTCACCGCCGCTCGGCTTAAGTCTTGTGTGTACACGTCATTGCGCTCCTATCGCGATATAAAAATTATCGAGCAAAGCCAAAAGGGGATGGAAAAAGTGATTGCTGCTTCCACCTCTGTACTTAAGAGCCATACATTGCATAACTTTGGTAGTGCAGTGCTCGAACAGACCTTGCAGCTGCTCAATCTTGAAAGCTCGGCTCTTTATCTCACGAGTTATCATCAAGACCTTTACCTCGATACTCAAATGAATCTGCTGGCCGCCACGGGAGATATGATCAGTTACTTTGAAGGTGGCAGCGTTGAGACTCTGCCAGGGGATGTGCGGGAACATATTATTGAAGCGATAGCGCTAAAAACCTCGCTGATCCGTGACAATATTTATGTTGGATTTTATGAGCTTAGTGGCCATGTCACCAGTATTCTCTATTTACAACACAACACTAAGTTAACGGATTTTCAAGTCAGCATTCTTGAGCTATTTGCGGCAAATGTGAGCTTAACCTTTGAGAACTTATCGGGTCGCGAAAATGTGCAGCAGACACAAAGGGAGCTAATTTTAATCATTGGAGATGCCATTGAGCAGCGCAGTAAGGAGACGGGAGCCCATGTGCGCCGCGTAGCGCGCATGACAGAAATGCTCGCGATTGCCATTGGTATGAAGGCAGACTTTATCGAAACCATTCGTTATGCGGCGCCTCTTCATGATGTAGGCAAAATTGGTATCCCTGAGAGTATTTTGCATAAGCCCGGTAAACTCGATGCCGAGGAATGGGCGATTATGCAAACCCACGCAGAGAAGGGTTATAACCTGTTGGTTGGCTCAAATCGTATTATTGCCAAAATGGGTGCTAGAATTGCTTATACTCACCATGAACGTTGGGATGGGCAAGGTTATCCCCGTGGGCTATCGCAAGAAAACATTCCTATTGAAGGCCGCCTGATGGCGATTGTTGATGTCATTGATGCTTTGCTTTCCAAGCGAAGTTACAAAGAGGCTTGGTCAGTTGAGGCGGTGCGCGAGTACATCTTAGCGCAATCGGGTAAACAGTTTGATCCCATGTTATGTGAAGCCAGCCTTGATTTGTTAGATGTGTTTGCCTCCCTACATATTCATATTCCGGACGAGCCGCTATGACCCGAATGCTTGATCGAATTTTATTTGATGTCAGTAAGTCTCAGGTTATTGATGAGGGTGATCTCATTCAAGCATCACAACTTATCGTGAGCTCAATTTGTAAGGGATTACTGATCTCTCGGGCGGGCATTTGGTTGTTGAGTCCGGATAATCAGAGCATCGCTTGTTATTATTCACTCGACAATCAGCAGCCACAAGAAGCGTTAGTGCTCACTCGCGCGCAGTTTCCCCATTACTTTAGCCTGCTCGACAATGAGCGCACAATTGTCGCCAATAAGGCGCAAACGGATCCCGCCACTAAAGAATTTGTCGAAACCTATCTGAAACCGAATCAGATCAGCTCTTTGTTGGATAGTCCTATTCGTCACCACGGAAAAATGGTGGGGATTATTTGTTCTGAACATCAGGGTGAGGCGAGGGAATGGACTCGGGATGAGAAGGCCTTTGCCTCGGCACTCGCCGACCTTTTTGGTCGAGCCATGAGTGCTAAAGAGATCATTGAATATCAGCAACAGCTCAAGCTCATTAATACCGATCTTGAGCATAAAGTTGAGCTGCGCACCGCAGAGCTTGAAACGGCATTATCGACTTTAAAATCAACCCAAAAGCACTTAATTGAAAATGAAAAAATGGCGGCCTTAGGCAGCTTAGTCGCCGGTGTTGCCCATGAAGTGAACACCCCCCTTGGCATAGCTGTCACATCCGTGACCCATTGTTTGGATGAGTTATCCCTATTGAAAGGACTCTTTGAGAAAAACGAGCTTGATGAGGATAAATTTGTCAGCTTTATCAATACAATGCAGGATGGTTTATGCTTAATTGAACGTAATCTTTCCCGTGCTGCAGAACTGGTGCATAACTTCAAGCGCACTGCTGCAGACCAATCGATACTGGAACGCGAGCGCTTTAATCTGAAGAATTATATTTTTCAGATATTTAGTTCATTAAAACCCTTGATGCGTAAGAAAAATATCACTTTAAAAGTTGAACTTGACGATAATATTTTTATTGATTCTTATCCTGGTGCGATCGCACAAATTTTCACTAACTTAGTCGCGAACAGTTTTCGCCATGCTTTTCCCGATGATTTTGTCGGTGATAAGCAAATTGTGATAGTAGTTGAAAAAATGGCTTCGCAGATCAAGATGATTTATGAAGATAATGGTGTAGGTATGTCCGATGAAGTGAAAGCCAAAGCATTCGAGCCCTTTTTTACCACAGCAAGGCAGAGTGGTGGAACAGGTTTGGGGATGTCGATTATTTATAATCTGATCACACAAAAACTGAATGGTAATGTGTCACTCTTCTCTGCGCCTAATCAGGGGTTACGTATTGAGATGCTGATCCCTGAAAGTAGTAAGGGTTGAGATAGGTTAGCGTCTTCTTATATGTTTATTAAGTAAAAGACGAATTGAAATCTTACTGAGCCAACATGGTATTTACCTTTTGCGGTTTACTATTCTGTTGCGTTGTTTTTCCTGCATTAACAGCCAACAGCCCTGTTATCTGTTCTTCCTGCTCGCGACATTTTGTATGCTACAATCTTGGCACTTCAACATGGCTTATCAATCCTAAATATTTCAATGAGAAAAGGCATTTTACTGGCGGGCGGTACTGGCTCGCGTCTTTATCCTATGACGCAGGTTGTCTGTAAGCAATTACTGCCCATTTATGATAAACCAATGATTTATTACCCTTTGGTCACACTTATGCAAGCTGAGATTAGGGATATATTGATCCTTTTTATACCCTACTATTTCGCTGTTTCGCGCATAACTCTATAAGCAGGTATTGGATGAAATATAGCGAAACAGAATTAGCCGAAGTATTGGTGTTTGAACCCCAAGTATTTGGTGATGAGCGTGGTTTTTTTAAGGAAACGTTCAGGCAATCTTATTTCGATGCTTGTTTTACAGCAATAGGACTTCAGTCTCCCGTATTTGTGCAGGAAAACCAGAGTCGTTCGCAATACAATGTACTACGTGGATTGCATTTTCAACAGCGTAAGCCACAAGGTAAATTGGTGCGAGTCTGTGCAGGGAGCATCTTTGATGTTGCTGTCGATATTCGATTTAATTCAGCAACCTATGGTAGATGGGTTGGGCGAATGTTATCGGCAGAGAATCACCTGCAAATGTGGATCCCACCGGGCTTTGCGCACGGTTTTTATGTCCTCAGTGATTATGCTGATGTTATTTATCAATGTACCCAATATTATGATCCTGAAGATGAAAGCGTTTTAGCTTGGAACAGTGCTGAGTTTGCCATTGATTGGCCATTAATTGCCGCACCGATTTTATCCACCAGAGATAGCATCGCCAGTACACCCTCATAAAGCCAATCACTGCTTGTATTAAAAGGAACGACAATGAGTTTATTATTTTCGCCTTTAACCTTAGGTCAACTCGAGTTAGCGAACCGTATTATCATCGCGCCTATGTGTCAGTATTCTGCAGAAAACGGCCAAGCAACCGATTGGCATACGATTCATTTAGGGAGCATGGCGTTATCGGGTGCGGGAATGCTCATTTTAGAGGCTACCGCTGTTCTGCCCAATGGCCGAATTTCCTATGCAGATTTAGGCCTATGGGATGACAAAACGGAGGCTGCTTTAGATAAAACCCTCAAATCTATTCGCAAGTATTCAAGTATGCCAATGGCGATACAACTCGCCCATGCGGGGCGTAAAGCATCAACTCGAAAACCTTGGGAAGGTGGCGGCACTATTGCACCCGATGAACATAATGGTTGGCAGACGATAGCGCCTTCCGCGCAGGCTTTTAACGAAGGTACAGCATTACCGAGTGCGATGACATTGGATGAAATTGATGAGCTTATATTGGCATTTGTCAGCTCGGCGCAACGTGCCGAACGATTAGGGCTTGATGCGATTGAACTCCATGCTGCTCATGGTTATTTACTTCATCAATTTTTATCCCCATTATCGAATCAACGCATTGACCAATATGGTGGCAGTTTAGAAAATCGTTTGAGTTTATTATTGGCCGTGTTCGATGCAATTAAAGCAGTGATATCGCCTAAGATGGCACTCGGTGTGCGGATATCAGCGACTGATTGGGTCTATGGCGGTTGGGATTTAGCCCAAAGCCTAGTATTGGCAAAAGCATTAGAGGCCCGAGGCTGTGATTTTATCCATGTGAGTACAGGTGGATTAAGTCCATTACAACAAATTCCAGTTGCAGAACACTTTCAAGTGCCTTTTGCCGAAGCCATAAAAGCTGAGGTAAACACACCTGTGATTGCCGTGGGATTAATTACGGATGCCAATAAAGCAGAAACGATTCTGGCACACGGGCAGGCTGATGCTATTGCACTTGCTCGCACTATGCTCTATGACCCACATTGGCCTTGGCATGCGGCAGCAATATTAGGTGCAACTGTGAAAGCGCCGCCACAGTACTTACGTTCATCGCCACATGGGATTAAATCGCCAATAAAGTAGTGAGCTAATTTGGCAGTGCAGATTTTACTATTGTAAGTTAGTCCTAATAGCAGAAAACAAAACGGGCAAGAATTATCTTGCCCGTTTTGAGGTTTTACTGCGTACTAATTATTTAATGGGGTCAACACTGGGTCTGGTATACCAAGGCGCACGTGCATCAGTTACATCGAACAAGTTGTACTTACGGCCAAGCATTTGACCGCCGTCGCGGGTCAACGGCATCCATGATAGGAAAGCACGACTATGGGTAGACTTAACCGTCATTAGATCGAATGGGATTGAAATATAGAATCCCTTGGTAAAGCTTCCCTCACCGTATTCATCTGCCGATAGATTAGTTTTAGTCGCAAATGCGCCGACGATAACACCACTATCAAACTGTTTAGAGAAATCAACCGTCACGCCTTTATCCTCGGTGAGATATTGTCCAGCACTGACTCTGAGTAAGGTGTTAGGAAACCACTCCGGTTGGTAATAAGCCGTTGCATGTCCAGTCACTACGCCAGTCTGAACTCGATAGGCACGATTGGTCAGCGGGTCAAATTGATTTTCATCCTTAAAGAACCCAAACATGCTATCGGGATCTCGCTGCTTAGCATAGTTAACATCGAACCCAAAGGCCCATTGACTATTAAGTGGGCGATATAGAAACTCAGTACCAACACCGCCATACATCATCTCTAAATAGCCACCATAGGCTTGATAGGAAATATTATCGCTAAGATTGTCCATCCAAGTGAGTTGCAGGTTATTAACTCTCACTGGGTTATCGTGAACATATTGACGGATTAAGGTTCTTACGCGTTTTAAGTCGGTGCCGTCTGGTGGCACGTCATATAAAAACTTATCGTAGTTATCGTATAAATTAAGGTAGAGAGAACCGCCAAATTCGAAGTTATCGGTAAATCGATAGTTGGCACTACCTGTAACACCGATATTAAACATGTAGAAGCCTTCCGAACCACCGAAGGATTGCACCATAGTTGGTGAAATATCAAAGCCAAGCTTGTCTAACCAATTTTTGTCTGAGTTTGTGACTAGTTGGCCTTGAGGTAATGAAGGGACACTGACTTGACTTGCGTCTGTTATCTTCGCATTCAGATAGCCAAAACTTACTACTTGCGCAAATTTTTCCGCATCAATACGAGTTTCGGTAATTGGTTGGCTATAGTGAGTTTCAATCAAGCGATACTCTTTGATTCGAGTTAGATCGCTATTGTTGGCGAGTATGGTTGCCGCCCTTTGATGGGCTTCATTTCTATCTCGAAACTTAGTTTGCTCACCAACGACAGTGATGCTGTCAGAGTCGAGGTAAATTTTAGGATTATTATAGCCCGCAATGGATTGTAGATCCTGTGCTACTTTCGACCAGTTAATTGCTGTTTCTAACATGCCCTCTTGTGGCTGCATTAAATGAACGTCAGCGATTTCTGTTGCGGTATCTAAGGTGGCGCTGGCTATTGCAGGCGTTTGTTCTGAAGAATTAACACTATCTAATGGCGTATTGGTTGTTTGCACATGTGTTAACGGTGCCGCAGGAATTGGCTTATATTTCGCTGCTGCAGGATCGCGTTTAATCTGTGTTAACTCATTAAAATTCGTTTGTAGGCTAAAACCAAGCGTCCAAGTGTTTCCGCGCTCATAGCTTAAATGCAGATCTCCCCAATCTCCGAACCGATATAATAGGCCATAGTTAAATTTGCTGTCCTGTGGCATAGCAATACCGCCGCGAACAACAGGAAAATCGGATTGGTAGTCGTTACCATCGTACTCGACTTTGACGCGTAGTGGGTCCCAAGGCGTTTGATATTCGACACCGCCGAAGAGGGCCGCGCAACCTTTAAACCAACGTTGATAATCAACTGTGCCGCCTGTACCACCTACGGACGTATCTCGATCGCAGTTATAGTTGAGATCTTTTTTATCCGATGTCAGGTTGCCGCTATTACCGATATATCCCCAGCCAATACCTAAGGTGAAATCTAACGGCCCAACTCGTTTAGTCGCCGCAATAAACTCAGCATCGAATAATCCGGTGCCACCAAAGTCGCGGACACCAATCGAGGTTTCTGGTAGCCAGTTGCTTTCTTCAAGTAGACGGACTTTAAAGTCTATGCCCTTATCCGTGTATTTTGTGTTTCCACTAAAACTGGGGTCGCTACTATAGAGTAAGTCTTGTACTTGGGTATAACGAACTGTGGTTTCAAACCAAGGGAAAAGTTGTACAGAGGCCGTAAAGTGTTGGTATTCGTCGTTATAGCTAGTGGCAAAATTAAACTCGCCTTCAGGTGCCATACGCCCCGTTGGCATCTGCATTAAACCAACACCGCCAAAATCTGATTGCGAGGCTAAGAGTGTGGGATAGCTAAATTCATCGGCAGTCGCATGTAATAGTGGCAAAAGTGCCAAAGATAGTGCGAATAGACGACCTAAAGAATGGAGAGAGTTTTTCATTACAGAGCCCGATTCCTGAGTAATTCAATCATGTTTTCATTCAAACTCGTGTCGTCACCAAAGCCGCTTGAAAACTCAACGTAAAGTGTTGCCCCAGGTGCAATATCCTGAGTCTGATGGTTCCAATAGGCTATAGGTTGTTTTATTGCCTGTCCATCGGGTTGAATTATCCATATAAAACTAGTTTCAGCATTATCTAGTATGCCTGCTTGCTTGAGGTAATCTTTGCTACTTAGTTGATTCTGCCATGTAAAACTCCCCGTTTGAGCCACTGCACCAAGTACGGTGACGGTTGTTGGACGAGGCGGTAAAATTAATAGAAAACGACCATTAATCAGCGCATTATACGAATCATTAATTCGAATAACATCAACATCCAGTGGTTGTGTTACGCGTTGTCCAAGTTTTAAGTTGCGAATGAATTGTGCAAGTTTAGCTAGCTTGGCGATGTAAGCACTGTCGTCTTTAGCTTCGCCCATTTTGGATAGCAGGGTTAAGACTTGCTGGCGTTTAGTCTCTAATACGGTGGTATTCTCAATATCGAGTAATGCTGCACCTAACCAATAAATAGGCACGACTTCATTTTGATTGGTTTTATTATATTTTGGAAGTTGGACTAATCCATCTTGCACTATTTGCTCAATACGCACTGCTGCAGGATAGTTCAGTTGAACCTGAGCATCTTGATTTGTTGATGTGCTGATGAATAGTTGAGTTTCAGCCTGAACAGTTGTCGTTAATACCGAACTAAGTACAAGGGCCAATGGCGCTATGTAATATCTCATAATGGTTCCACTAGGATGCAAATGGCTTAAGTAAAGTGATATCAATAAAAGGTAGATTTGGTGCTATCTTCTGGCGACTTTTAATGACGTGTCCATTATCTGGTTTTAACCAAAATTCATTTTGATACTGGATATTCAGGCCTTCCACTGATACTCGCTCACTGTAATGCAGTGCTTGAGTTGGCGTATCGTTGATTAGTATCTCTTCCTCGGCAATAAAAGCAAACTGCGAGTTAATCTTATATCCATAATGGTATCCTGGCTGCCAATCAATAGTTCGAGTCCAAGTTTTAGGGGTACTGCTTAAATGCAAACCTAAGAGAATAGGATCGGGTTCAGAGCTTTCTATTGCGGCTAAATTGCCAGTAAGTAGACTTTGAGTTTTTACTAAACGTCCGTTCACTGTCACTAACATAGCGTTATCCGCGGAGAGCCATTTTAGCTCAATTACTTCTGGTACGGGTCTGACTGAGGTGAGAGTTTGTTTCGGTTCCGCAAAGGCTAAAACAACAAATGCTTGGGGTGTGTCATCAATCTTGACATAAATGCTGGCATAGGGATTGGCTTTCACTTGCTCGGTTGTGAGCTTAATATCGCTATCACCAATGAAAGCCAATTTTATCGTATCGTTGAGGGCGCTAATTCGTTGACTACAGCCAGAAATTCCCATTAATGCAATGGAGGCTGTGAGTAGTGATAGTAGTTTTTTATTTATACGCATCCGAGTTGCTTATTCTCAATAGTCATAAATATCAAATGTAGAGAGAGGTGAGTCTTATTTCAAGAAATGGAGCAATTCCTACTCTCTAGAGAAACAAAAAAAACAACCGCCAGTAGGCGGTTGTTTGATAGCTATATCAGACTGATTAGTTGCCAGTACCAGTGGTAGTGTTAGTACCTGTACTCGTGATTGGGTTGCCATCAGAGCTGTTAGAGATTGCAACAGCACCGGCAATCGCAGCACCAGCAGCAACAGAACCTGCAACGATTAAACCAGTGCTGTTAGCTGCAGCGTTAGTGCCTGCTGCTTTGCCTTCAACTGCATTTGCAGCCATAGAGCTGAATGCTGTGATTGCAACGATAAGTGCTAGTGAAGTTTTTTTCATCGTGATTCCCTTTTTGAAAAAATGTGCATGATTTTCTGATAATCTAGTACAGCATAGTAAGCGATGCAAACAAAATTATCAATGTTAAATCCATCTTCTTGCTCATGCGAAAGTTTGAATTTCGGTACTAATATTCAAGCTATATCTATCCATTTGGCATGATTTTTAGTGAAGAAACTGATTAAGTCGTTAGCTTATTTTAAGCAAAAGAAATCTTTAAGTTCATCGATTTTTTCCATGGCATCTTTATAGCCTAAGTCGATTAAAGCGCTGGTATACGTTTTTTCGAAGAGTAGGTAGGACACAATACTTGAGTCTGACTGCCTGTCTATGCCGATGAAGCCGAGTAAGGTTTTGACGGCCCATGGCATGTCATCATAGAAGCGGGCAGCAATTTTGCTGAGATCTTCGCTAGGTTTGATGACTAGGGCCTTAATCGGATGCAAGGCGAGTTTGTTACGGCTTGACTCAGGAATTAGGCTTAAAGTGTTATTGATCCTTTCTAGTCTCTCAAGGTCGCTATTTAAGGTATCTGAAAAGATGGTATCGAGCAGATGACCCGCTATGGTCGCCGTTTTTGGGTGATATTCTAGTTCCATAGGAAAGTGCTTGTGTGGGCTCTCTAAGTTAATGACTAAGAGTTTTTCGGCGCCTAAATGAATAGGGCTTGAGAGCGGTGCTAGCTGATGGACTGAACCATCACCATAATAGGCTTGGTTGAGTTTAATGGATGGAAATACCATAGGGATTGCCGAACTGGCGAGTAGGTGCTCGGTATTGAGCATGATACGTTCGCCACTGCGACGGGCACGGGTCCAGTTTTCGATTTCTTTCGCGGCTTGGAAAAAGGTCACTGAGCGAGAGTTATTATAACAAGAGGCATCCACACTTAGCGCTGTCAGTGAGCCATTACGGATATTACGATCGATACGTTTAAAGTCGATAAGCTCATTGAGTAAGCCTCTGAGTGGATCATTATCGAGCAGACTGCCTGCATCGGTATTGACCTTATCATCTTGCATGCCTTTGAGGGCCATTTTCGTTAGATGGCTGAGAACGCCTGTGATCGAAGCTCGGTAGACTTTTCGAGTTTCAAAGTGACGCCAAACCCATTCGAGTTTTCTGACACCAAGGTGAAAGCAAGAGGCATGGGTCGCGATAGCGGTGCCATTGATGGCACCCGCAGAGGTTCCGCAAATAATTTTAAAGGGAATACCATGATTGCGTGGATAAAGCTGGACCAGTGCTTTTAACACGCCGACTTGGTAGGCGGCCCTAGCGCCGCCACCGCCTAAGACTAATGCAGTTGATGTAGGCAATCTTCAGACTCAATTTATTGTTTTAATAGTTTTATTAAAGCAACCCCCCCCTATAAAAAGCAAGTCGGTAGACTCAATTAGTTGCAAATTTCGATTTATAGTTTATTCGATTGCTTGATCATTTAACTTTAGACAATTAATCCGCTGTAACTTTGGTCGTTTTGCTGAGGCCAAAGCAATGCTCCAATGTTGGAAACTCACCCGTTCTCACTTCTTGGGCATATTGGGCGCAGGCCTTAGCGATCAATGGTCCTAAGTCGATATAGCGTTTAGCAAATTTAGGCGTGTAGTCAGAAAATAAGCCTAAGATATCCTCAGTCACGAGCACTTGACCATCGCAGGCGGGTGAGGCGCCAATACCTATGACTGGGATTGAGACTCCTGCCGTAACTGTGCGCGCCGCGAGCTCGGATGTGCCTTCAATCAGTATGCTAAAAGCGCCAGCTTGCTCAAAGTCTTTCGCTAAACTAACGAGGGCTTCGATGGCGGCAGCATCCCTTGCTTGGGTTTTAAATCCACCCAATTGATTCACGTGTTGCGGCATTAATCCTATGTGTGGCATTACAGGGATCCCTCGCTGGGTTAAAAAACGAGTGGTGTCGAGCATCTCTGCGCCCCCTTCGAGTTTTACCGCCTGCGCGCCTGTGCGTATCAATACTTGGCTGGCATGTCTGAAGGCTTGCTGAGGCGATTCTTGATAACTCCCAAAGGGCATATCGATAATAACGCAGGCATGTGCTGCGCCGCGAGTAACAGCAAGACCATGATTAATCATCATTTCTAAGGTGACCCCGAGTGTAGAGTCTTGCCCATAAACCACCATGCCGACGGAGTCGCCGACGATAATCATATCCACATGGGGATCGATAATTTCTGCCATCGGTTTTTCATAGGCGGTGAGAGCAACTATGGGGGTTTTACCTTTCATTTTTTGTAATGTAACGGGCGTTACGCGGTTTTTATCCATGTGGATACTCATGTCATCTCCAATTAATTCAGCCTGATATGACATGTTAGCGTTTGCTGCTTTGGCTTGGGCTCGATAGATTGACTTAATATCTAGATATAAAGACACTTCTACAAATATAAAGTACTTTTATATGAAGAGGCGCTTCTATACGGAAGAGGCTCGATAATACGAAAAGAAGCTTCGATATAAAAATCACTTTGGGCGATAACACTTTGAATCAAGTCACTGACACGCATTTATCCCAGCAGCATATTACTCAGCACACGCAGGTCGCACCTTCACGTTTAGCCGCCGCAGGGCTAAGTGCCTCCATCATGTTGCTTAAGCGAACACTCAAGCCGTTTGAACATGTGCAGCGCCATAGTCATTCCTGGGGACAGGTCATTTATGCCAGTCAAGGCGTGTTGAGTGTGATCACGCCTGCGGGGCGTTACATTGTGCCGCCTGAGCAAGCGGTGTGGGTGCCTCCCTTTGTCGATCATGAGGTTATCGCGCTAGGTCAGGTGCAATTGAGTAGTCTGTATTTGGATGAAACCCGGATAGGCGGGTTTCCACCCGACTGTACTTGTTTGAGTGTGAAGCCTGTTTTGCAGTTATTACTGCAAGAGGCTAATGCCTTAGTGAAGAGTGAGGCTGGGCTAATTGATCCCGATTTTAAGGATAGCGTCATGCGGCTCTTGCTGGTGATCCGTGACTTTATGGTACTCGCCCCTAAGGTCGCCTTGGATTTACCTTATCCTAGGGATAAAAAATTACTGCGCATTACCGAGGCTTTGCTTGCCGATCCAAGTGAGCAACGTACTTTGGTTGATTGGCAGCGGGAGGTCGGTGCCTCTGCCCGCACGTTAGCGAGATTATTTAAACTGCAAACAGGGCTGAGTTATAGCCAATGGTTGCAAAGGCTTAGATTGCAGGTGGCGATTCAAATGCTCAGCCGAGGTGAATCTGTGCTCACTACAGCGTTATCCTTAGGTTATGCCTCGGGTTCAGCCTTTGGTTATATGTTTAGGCAGTTGATGGGTGTCGCTCCGAGTCAGTACCTGTTAGCGCAAAATACCTTGCCCAAAATACAGCGGTAAACAGCCGCATATAAAAAGTCATGTTGCGAGCCAATGTGAACGATGAAGGTCAATAAAAAGTCCAATAAAAAACGCACTTAAGCTGGGCTCAAGTGCGTTTCGTTTTTGATCTTCAGCTTGTCTACATTTCGCGTTAAGGCTTAGCCTTTAACTGCGTTTTTCAGGAAGTCGAGCAGTTGATCGAATGGAATATCTTGTTTTTCACCGGTGCGGCGGTTTTTGTATTCAAATACGCCGGCATCGATATTGCGATCGCCAATCACCACAGTGTGTGGGATACCAATCAGTTCCATATCGGCGAACATCACGCCTGGACGCTCTTTACGATCATCCAATAACACTTCGATACCCGCTTCGTTTAAGTCTTTGTATAACTGCTCGGCGATATCGGTTACGCGGTGCGACTTGTGCATGTTCATTGGCAGAATACCCACGCTAAATGGTGCAATCGCTTCTGGCCAAATGATGCCACGGTCATCGAAGTTTTGTTCGATGGCTGCTGCCACAATACGGCTCACGCCGACACCGTAACAACCCATCAGTAGCACCTGTGACTTGCCATTTTCGTCAAGTACAGTCGCGTTCATCGATTTAGAATAGTTAGTGCCCAGTTGGAAAATATGGCCCACTTCGATACCGCGTGCCATAGCATAAGTGCCTGAACCATCAGGTGTTGGCTCGCCTTCGACTACGTTACGGATGTCGGCAACTTGCGCTGTCGGCAGATCGCGTTCCCAGTTGATACCAAAATAGTGTTGGTCATCAACGTTAGCACCGGCGGCAAAATCGCTCATGACGCTAACGCTGTGATCGATAACGATAGGGATTTTAAGACCGATAGGGCCAAGTGAGCCAGGACCTGCGCCAATGGCGTCACGGATCAGCGCTTCTGGCGCCATTTCCAATGGTGATGCGACTAAGTCTAACTTGTCAGCTTTGACTTCGTTTAGTTCATGGTCGCCACGAACGATTAACGCCACTAGCGGAGCGGCTTCGGTCGCACCTTTAACGATCAAGGTTTTGACCGTTTTAGTGATATCCAAACCAAACTGCTCAACTAATTCCGCAATGGTCTTCGCATTTGGGGTATCGACTAAACGCAATGCTTCAGTGGCTGCGCCGCGTGGCTCAGTTGGCATAGGTGATTCGGCTTTCTCAATGTTAGCCGCATAATCGCTGCCTGTTGAGTAAGCAATTAAATCTTCACCACTTTGTGCTAGAACATGGAACTCGTGTGACATGCTGCCGCCGATTGAACCCGTATCAGCTAAAACTGGGCGGAAAGCTAAGCCCATGCGCGATAGAATGTTGCTATAGGCTGTGTACATAGCCTCATAGGTTTCATTCATGGTATCGACGTCAAGGTGGAAAGAGTAAGCGTCTTTCATCAAGAATTCGCGTGAGCGCATCATGCCAAAACGTGGACGAACTTCGTCACGGAATTTGGTTTGGATTTGGTAAAGATTCAGCGGTAATTGCTTGTATGAGCTGACTTCTTTACGAATGAGATCGGTGATCACTTCTTCATGGGTTGGCCCCAGTACGAAGTCGCGATTGTGACGATCTTTAAAGCGTAACAGCTCGGGACCAAACTTTTCCCAACGACCCGTTTCTACCCACAAGTCTGCCGGTTGCACCATAGGCATTAGAATTTCAATTGCACCGGCTTTGTTCATTTCTTCACGAACAATGGCTTCGACTTTACGCAGTACACGTAAGCCCGTGGGAAGGTAGCTATAAAGGCCCGACGCATTACGACGGATCATGCCCGCACGTAACATTAATTGATGACTAATGACTTCTGCGTTGGCAGGAGTTTCTTTCTGTGTTGATAGCAGGTACTTGCTGACGCGCATTACCGATGTCCAAATTTGAGTTGAATGGTCGCCATTTTATCACCTGCTTTGGTGATGTCACCTAGGGATTTAGGTTAAATTCAACTAGCTGGGAGATAAATAGCATTTTTTGATGCTGGATAACGGATAACGGATAACGGATAACGGATAACGGATAACGGATAACGGATAACGGATAACGGATAACGGATAACAGATAACGGATAACGGATAACACAAGGAAGAGCGCTGTGCTGTTAGCGCGTGACTTCGTCACTGCTAGTATCAAGATAATCCTTACTGCTTACTTATCCCGTCTATCACCAATCACTTTGGCGGGGTTGCCTGCCACTATCGCCCAGTCGGGCACATCTTTCGTTACTATGCTGCCCATACCCACCACAGCGTGATCACCAATGGTCACACCATCGACTATGCCTGCCTGAGCGCCAATCCACACATCTTTGCCAATAACAATGCCTTTGGAGTTGGCAGCTTGTTGATATATGGGGGTATCTGGCGCCATGCCATGGTTAAAGGCGTAAAGGGTGACATTATTGGCGATGCGGGTTTGATTGCCTATCTGAATCCCGACTCTGCCGCCATCGAAGGAGCAACCATGATTAATCGCCACTTCGTCCCCTAGCGTGATAGGCCCATGCAAAAAACACTCGGCGGCGATCATGCAGCGATTACCTATGCGGATATCACGATTGGGTTCGGCAAATAACTGAGCTTCGGGGGCGATAAAACAGTGCTCGCCGATAGTTACCGTTTCGAGGGCACAAAGTTTTGCTTGAATATCGTCTTGCCAAGGTTTGGCCCAGATTAAATGTTTCTCTTTTAAAGAAAAATACAGCCACGGCATCCAAGAGAGCCGCTTTTTATGCTGGCTTTGATAATCAGGTTTTGATGTAGGCGTTGGCGCGGACATTTAGCCACATTTCCCCGGTTTGAGTTCCAATACTAAGATGTATTCTTGGTCATTGTCATCGACCGCCATTTGCCAGAACACATCTAAATCATAGAGGGCGACTTGATATAACTTAGGATCGTCCTTGGCTTTTTTGTAGGCGGGGCGCGGATCTTGCCCCAGCACACCGCGGATAAGCAGAGCTAAATCTGTGTAGGTTTCCTGCAGGGTGTAACGCTCAATCTGCGTCTTGGCATGGTCAGAATACACCACTGAAATCAGTTTAGGCGCGTCTTGGGCAATGCCGCCTACAGCATCGGTAATCGAATCTGAGAAAGGAATGTATGGCTTAATATCAATTATCGGTGTGCCATCGAGCAGATCCATACCGGAAATTTCGAGGCACACTTTGCCCTTGCGCTGTACTACGCCGTGCAATTTCACTACAGATTGGCCTATGCCATTGGGGCGAAAAGTGGAGCGAGTGGCGAACACGCCGAGTTTTTCATTGCCGCCTAAACGCGGCGGGCGCACTGTGGTTTTCCAACCTTGGGCAAGATTCTCATGGAAGCAAAATAGCAACCAGAGATGGGAATACTGCTCTATGCCACGCACCGCATCGATATGATTTACATGGGGCTCGAGTTCGACATAACCACGCGCTTCAACAAGTCCGGGTTGTCTTGGAATGCCAAATTTTTGTTTATAGGGCGTGCGGCATGTTGCCACTGCGATAATTTGGTTGGTAAATGTCATGCAAAAAATTACCTAAAGGGTAAGTATAACAACCGCCTAAGCTCATTATTCTAAGCTAATCATTAAGGCCCATCTTTGTGTGCTAATAATGCAGCATTGGTCATGAAGCGTTAGCCATTAAGCGGTTGATAGGGGCAATCTTAGAAAACTATAGGATCACGCCGCGAGCAGTATGCTTAATATGCGTGAGGCTTACTCTGTTGTAGCCGTTTTTACTGCTTGACCAACGCATAATGCACGGCTGATACAACCTTGGGCAGCTTCTTCAAATATGACACATTGCTTGATGATAATGCCGTTAGCTCCTTTATCTGCGGCATTGCGACGGGCTTCGGTTCTGGCATCGGCAAGTGATGCGGGCGCACCGTTGGTATCGGCCTGACAGGACTCACCTTCGACCAATCCTTTTAATTCATAATGACCTTTCGGCAAGGTATCACCTTCATAAAGGATGACATCGGATGCCTTGAAATAGTCATTAATCGCCTCACTGTCCAAATTACTGTTAAAACTGTAGTCGCTTGCACAGGCACTGAGCAGGAGCACTAATGCACTTGAGAGGATAATTTTCATGGTTTGACCTGAGGTTGAGGAGAAAACTGCGCAGCCTTGGTAGGCTGCGCCGATGCGATATTATTATCTGAGTAAATTCTACCGCTTAAGGTACTTTTGATAAAGCTGCTGATGGCGATTATTCAGATCTATCTGCCGTCCTTCAATCCAGATTGCCTCAATTTTATTGGTCATAGGGTCGAGAATGTCCCCCTCTGACAGCACGACACTGCCTTGGTATCCCACCGCTATCGCACCTAAATCCTCCACACCTAACAGTTTTGCGGCATCTAAGGTGATGGACTTAAGTGCTTGTTCAGGCGTTAAACCATAGGCGGCGCTGTAACCTGCGGCGTAGGGGAGGTTACGGCTATTCCAGTCCGATGAGAACCCAAGGGCGAAGGGAATACCTGCATTGGCGAGTAAAGATGGGATCTTAAAGGGTAAATCGACTGGCTCATCTTTACGTTTAGGCAGACTCAAGGTATGAGGGTAAATGACTCCAGCCTTAACTTCCCTTAGGCTTGAGTCCAAACGCCATGCATCGTATCCGCCGACAATTACCAGTTTGAATTGGTATTTTTTCGTCAAGGCGATCACTTGCTCAATTTGGCCAACACTGTCGGCATGGGCAAACAGTGTCGCTTTGCCTTGGTATAGCGGCAGCATAGCCTGCCAGCGCAGGTCGTTGGTCGCGGACTGTGGATCTTCATCCTGGTTTTTGTCTTTGCCGTTGGCCTTATCACTTAAGAAATAGCGATAGCCATCTTCAAAGGCGATATTGAGCTTGTCGATCGCCTGCTGATTTTTCTCGATGGCCTTGGCTTTCTCTTTTTCATCTTCTGGCATGCGTTTGATTTGCGGCCAATAGACATGGAACTGTCCAGCACTTGGCGTCAGCGCATCTTCAATCGTCCATGCATCGAGATCCACCAGTACCGATTGTCCAGCTAATCCATCACCGCTCGGGACGATTTGTGCGTGGGTAATGCCGTTGTAACGTATGGTAGGGATGAGCTCCGAATCCGCATTGTAAGCTGTGGCCGTGCTGATCTGCGGATTGATATAACCTACCTCGGCGTTATCAACCGTTGGGCGGCTCATTTCAATTTCGACTAAGCCTAAACTGGTGTCTAGGGCGATTAAGCCCGGATATAAATGTTTACCGCTGGCATCGACGATTTGAGTGTCACTGCTTTCTGTGGTTGCATTGTTGATTTGGCTGGTCAGTTGAGGCCCAACGGCCGTGATCTTGCCATTTTCAATTAAGACGTCTGTGTTGCTGAGCACGCCTTGAGTGACTGTGTGCACAGTGGCGTTTTTAATCAGTACGCTGCGGCTTTGTTTAGGCGTAGGTACGATATCATTTGCCATAACTGGGGCCTGCGTGATGCAAATTGCGCCGAGTAGCGCCACAAACAAAACGGTTTTAGATAAATGTTGCATTATTTGGCTCCCTCATGAGCGTGGCCCCATGCCTGATAGTGGGTATCGCAGTGCCACTGTGGCTCGTTGAGTGGCGTGACTTTTTCACCCGCTTTAGTTTGGTCATCACTGCTGAGAATTTTTTGGATAAGTGCGGCTCGCTCGTTCACCACAGCTTGCTGGGCAACTTGGTCTTGGTCGCGGTCAAAATAGCGTTTTCCTTCAACCCATGCCTGCGTCACTTTGGCGTAAATAGACAGAGGCTCTGCGTTCCAGAGTACGATATCGGCCATTTTGCCTGGGGTGAGTGAACCCACAAATTCATCGACTCTTAATTGTTTGGCTGGATTGATAGTAACCATGTTCCAAGCGTCTTCCTTCGACATATTGCAATACATCATAGACTTAGCCGCTTCTTGGTTGAGTCTGCGCTGCATTTCATAATCGTCTGAGTTAATGCTGGTGGTCACCCCCTTGTTTCGCATCAGGCACGCGTTTTGCGGAATCGCATCATACACCTCAAACTTATAGGCCCACCAATCGGCAAAGGTCGATGCGCCAGCACCATGGGTAGCTAGTTCACTCGCCACTTTGTAACCTTCGAGCACATGGGTAAAGGTTTGAACTTTAAAGTGATAGGCCTCGGCTAAGCGGATAAACATCAGGATTTCTGACTGCACATAGGAATGAATATGTACGTCGCGTTGCTGGTTTAATACTTCGGCGACCGCCTGCAGACGATAACTTGGACGCGGGGCGACGGTTTTCTTTTTATCGCTGGAGCGCAGATTATCATAGGTTTTTAACGCCTTTTCATAGGTGATAGCAGCGTTGAAGGTTTCTTCAAATAAGGCTTTGACTCCCATGCGAGTCTGGGGGAAGCGCTGAACAAATTTCTCACCCCAGTTACTCTGTTTGACGTTTTCACCTAAAGCAAATTTGATACTGGCGGGCGCGTTAACAAATTTGAGTTGTTCAGCTGGCTCCCCCCATTTCATTTTGATCAGTTGTGATTGGCCACCGATAGGGTTGGCGCTACCGTGGAGTAATTGCGCGCTGGTGACGCCGCCCGCTAAGGCACGATAGATTGAAATATCGTCGGGATTAATAATATCGCCAATGCGTACTTCAGAGGTTACTGCGTCTGTTCCTTCGTTAGTACCGCCATTAATGGCGATATGCGAGTGTTCATCGACTATGCCGGCGGTGAGGTGTTTACCCGTTGCATCGAGGACTTGATAACCTGATGGCGTACTTAATTGTTGGCCAATTTTTTCGATGCGGCCATTGGCCATCAAGAGATCAGCATGTTCGAGAATGCCTTGTTTATCCGATGTCCACAGGGTGGCATTTTTGATGTGTAGCTTCTCAACATTAGGGGCTTTGCTCAGTCCGTAAGCGACGTTAGGGAAGGTGAGGTGACTCAGTAGGCTCGTGTTGGCTTCATTCTTGGGAGCATGATTGCTTGTTTGGTCTGCTTTTTTGAGCTTTGCAGTTTGAGTTAAAGCGACACCAGCAACATTTGTAGTGCGACTTTTTGCATCGACCATACGACCTTGAATGCCGTCATCGGCTATCCACAGCGTAAAGCGGCTAAGGCCGTTAATGCCTGCGGCGCTCAAATTGGCAGTAAAGCTCAATCTTCCGTTATCATCTAATTTAAGTTGAGTGAGTGAGATACTTTGTTCGCCACTGCTTAAATTGCCTTGGATGTTGGGTTTATCACTTTTACTTTCATCATGTAGCGATAAATCTAGCGTGAGGTTATTGAGGCTTAATTGGTAATCTCCCAGTAATCGTGCTTGGGGAAGTGAGCGCAGACTTTGCTCCTGACCTTGCAACCAAACACTGTAGATCTGGCCATCTTTAAAAATATTGCCTTTAGTGATAACAAAGTCAGCCATATAACCGGGCGCGAGTTTACCGGTAAAGTCGGCGGTACCTGTCATCTCTGCGGCTTGGGTGGTGAGTGCCGCGAGAGCGTTTTCTTCACTTAAACCTTGGGCAATAGCCTGGCGTAGGCGTGGCCAGAAGGCATCAGTCTTAATCCCAAATTGCGTTAACGCAAAGGGGATACCTGCGTTAGCTACCGCCGCAGGGTTGGTTGGTGCACGTTCCCACTGTCTTAAATCCGCCAGTGATACTTCACGATCAGCGTCATCTGTGCCGACATCGGGTGCCTGCGGATAGTTTAAAGGCAAGATCAACGGATAGTTCAGCGCCTTTAACTCATTGATGCGTGAGTATTCTTGACCATTACCAAGTAGGTTGGCTGGCAGTTTATGTTCTTTGAGTAAATGGGCTGCACGTAATTGGTCGTTGAGATTTTTGGTTTCAAAGATAATTTGCTTATCGGCTAAATTATCTAAACGCTCAAAGGCAATATTAAATTCGACTTGATTGTTTATTGCGCCATTGGCAGGTTTGTTTTTATTTTGGTTATACCAATTTGCATCGGCAAAGGTTTGCCTAATAAGTGCAATGCTGCCCATTAATGATGAGGGATAATCTTGTTCAGACGAACCTTTATCAAATGCCATAAAAGGTTGACTGCGGGCGCGATAAATCACTTCATTAGCCGTTTTGTCTGCTAATGAAAGGCTGACACCCGTCCCACGGAAGATACCGTCGAGTTTGCTACTTTGCACACTGGTGAAACCATTATTAATCCACTCTTTTGCGCGTTCTTTATTGGGGTAAACGTAATTAAACCATTCTTTTTCAGAATGAATTGCACCATTTTCCGCATTACCACCGATACGTTTTATATCATAGACGGGGCGAGTGAGCTTTAGTTTGGGATATTCGAACTCAATCCCATAATCAGTAAAAGGATCGATAAATCCGGGATAAATTGTATAACCACTCAAATCGATTCTAAATGCGCCAGCGGGAATGTCGTTGTGCTCAATAATGGCTTTAATTCGATTATTTTCAATTAATAAAGTGGCATCGCTTAAACGCTTTCCCGGTGCAATAATTAATTCAGCATGGGTAAATGCAGTGAGTTTACTGGATGTTGTTCCAGTATTGAGTTGGGCAAATGTTGTTTGTGATACTAAGCTAGCGATTATGCTGCAGCTTATCATTATCTTATTGTTTATCTGCATTATTTTATTCAATCGAGTGAGGGTGAACAAAGAGTAACTGAAAGCAGATGTAAATACTAAGGCTGAATTGTAACGTAATTTGAGCGGGAGTGAGGTACAGAATTAACGGCTGTTGTTTAAGTTTGAAACGATTGATGGATATAAAAAAGCTCGCAACTAATGCGAGCTTTTATGCAAACTTGTGTTGGCAATTAGTGCCATCACACTTGGTTGGATTAGATTAAGAAATCTTCCATAGAACGACCTTTGTTGATCTCGTTCTTAAATACGGTAGGCATACGGCCTTGGCCAGTCCATTGAACCATTTCACCGTCAACTTCAATTTGGTATTTGGCTGGACGAGGAGCGCGTTTCTTTGCAGCAGCTTTAACAGCTACGCCACCTAAGTCATCAATTGATAAACCAACGGCTTCCATTTGCTGACGGATTTCTTCAATCTTAGCATTACGAGCTGCCATGGCTTGTTCTTCTTCCTCAGCCATAGACTCGCGTTCTACTAAAATTTTATCTAATTTGTCGGCTAAATCACGTAACTCTTCAACGCTAAGTTCTTTTACTGCAGCTTTAAAACGACGGCCGTGAGTTAATATCTCTAAAAATTCGCTCATATCTATTTTCGTCCCACTCTATTTTTAATACAGGATAATGGTGAACAACACCTAAATGATAGAAACTAATATAGCTCGAATCAAATAAAATTATGCGTTTTAAGGAAATTAAATATTATTTATTTTTTGAACTTTTCTTATTCCCTCAAATAAGTGTCCAAAAAAGTGGCCGTTGCAGCGGATTAAAAAATACAAACAGGCGTTTGACTTTGGTTGACGTTAACGTTAACAGGACGTAAAGTTGCTCTATCCTGCATTGGTATTAACCAATGTTTTGTCCATGTACATGAAAGTGTAGGAAGGAAACCCTATGAAAGTATTGGTGCCCGTTAAGCGCGTTGTTGATGCCAATGTGAAGGTCAGGGTCAAAGCTGACAATACAAGTGTTGACACTGCAAACCTAAAAATGGCGTTGAACCCTTTTTGTGAAATCGCAGTAGAAGAAGCGGTTCGTTTAAAAGAAGCGGGTAGCGCTACTGAAGTGGTTGTTGTCAGTATTGGTAATAAAGCCGTGCAAGAACAACTGCGTACCGCGCTTGCATTAGGCGCAGATCGTGCAATTCATATCGATACTGAAGAAGAGCTCGTGCCAGTGTCTATCGCCAAATTGCTCAAAGCGGTACAAGACAAAGAACAAGCAGAGCTGGTGATTTTTGGTAAGCAATCCATCGATGGTGATAATAACCAAACTGGCCAAATGTTTGCCGCGTTAATGGATATGCCACAGGCGACCTTTGCTTCAGAAATCAAATTAGAAGCGAATACATTACAAGTCACCCGTGAAATTGACGGCGGCATGCAAACTCTTAAACTGCCTTTACCTGCTGTTGTGACCGCCGATTTACGTTTGAACGAACCCCGTTACGCTTCATTGCCTAACATAATGAAAGCCAAGCGTAAGCCATTAGAAGTATTTACTGTGGCAGACTTAGGCGTGACGTTAAAGAGTCACCAAACGATTGTGAAGGTCACTCCGCCAGCTGAACGTAAAGCGGGCATCATGGTAGCGTCGGTAGCTGAGCTAGTTGAAAAGTTAAAAAATGAAGCGAAGGTGATCTAAATGGCCATTTTAGTATTAGCTGAACATGATAATGCAGCACTGAAACTCGATACGGCAAAAATTGTTACCGCTGCCCGTGCCATAGGCGATGAAGTACATGTCTTAGTTGCGGGTCACCAATGTGGCGCGGTTGTCCAAGCGGCACAGGCACTACAAGGCGTTAGCCAAGTACTCGTTGCCGATGCCAGCGTGTATGAAGCGCATTTAGCGGAAAATTTTGCCAAATTGCTGGTGGACTTAGCGCCAAACTATGGTCACATTCTGGCCTCGGCTTCAAGTTTAGGTAAGGACACGCTTCCGCGCGTGGCGGCTTTATTAGATGTAGCGCAAATCTCAGAAGTTATTACCGTCGTCAATGCGGACACCTTTGTGCGCCCTGTGTATGCGGGTAATGCCTTAGCGACAGTGCAAAGCCATGATGCCATTAAAGTGATGACAGTGCGCGCCAGTGCGTTTGACGCTGCGCCAGAAGGTAACAGTGCGGCTGTGACGACACTTGATAAAGTGTTTGAAGCGAGAACTCAGTTTGTTTCTCAATCGCTGACAGTTTCTGCCCGTCCAGAGTTAGGCAATGCTGGCATTATCGTTTCTGGCGGCCGTGGTATGGGCAGTGGTGAAAACTTCGGCATGTTAGAACAACTTGCTGACAAGCTTGGTGCTGCGGTTGGCGCATCACGCGCTGCAGTTGACGCAGGTTTTGTGCCTAACGATTTACAAGTGGGTCAAACCGGTAAAATCGTTGCGCCAAACTTGTATATTGCCGTCGGTATTTCTGGCGCGATTCAACATTTAGCCGGCATGAAAGACGCTAAAGTCATCGTTGCAATCAACAAAGATCCTGAAGCGCCGATTTTTCAAGTAGCCGATTATGGACTCGTTGCAGATCTGTTTGAGGTGGTTCCTGAGCTGATTACAAGTCTCAGTTGATTTTATCTGTGATCTAGGTCACATTAAGTGGCTTTGCGGTAGCATCTGCTAAGCCGCTTATGTTTTTATGTGCCTCACGCCCGTGCAAGGGCGTTCTTAGAAGTAGAGGCGCGCCAAATATTAGTAGTGATCAGTAGGGTGATTCCGTTGATCGATTGCGAAAGGATTTGGTGCCGAAGTGGTTCGATTTATCACGATCAACTGCTGGGGTTGTACCTAATAGGTGCAGCACTGCCATAGTATTTTCCGATATGGATATTGGGAATAGTTACTATGGAGCGCTACTGATAGGACAGGTGACCTTGGGTATCTATTGCCTTTTCCCACCAGTTCAGTCGCCCTCCATTCGTATTTAACGAAGATAATAATCAATGACTGTTATGAATTATGCCGATTCGGCACTTTCCTTGTTGCCGCCTGCGGTGGCTATCGTGTTGGCGATCTTGACTCGCCGTGTACTGCTTTCTTTGGGGTTAGGTATTTTAATTGGTGCTTTATTGCTCAATCAATTTTCACCTTTAGCAACGGGTGAGTTTGTATTTAATGGCGTTAAAGGGCTTTTTTGGACTGATAAAGGTCTAAATTCGTGGAACTTATATATTCTCGGTTTCTTAATTGTACTGGGAATGATCACAGCGTTAATTACCGTAAGTGGCAGCGCGCGGGCTTTTGCCGATTGGGCTCGTTTACATATACGTAATAAACGTGACGCTAAACTATTGACCATGTTTTTAGGTTGCGTAGTTTTTATTGATGATTATTTCAATAGTTTAGTTGTTGGTTCGGTCGCTCGACCTGTTACCGATCGTTATTATGTTTCCCGCGCTAAGTTAGCTTATTTATTAGATTCTACTGCGGCGCCTGTGTGCGTTATATCTCCAGTTTCGAGCTGGGGCGCTTATATTATCGCACTCATTGGCGGGATATTAACTGCCCATGGTTTTGCTGATACGGGTCATTTGAGTATTTTTATTCAAATGATCCCGATGAACTTTTACGCAATCTTCTCCTTGTTATTATTACTTTTTGTTGTCTTTATGGGACTAGATGTTGGGCCAATGCGTGAGCATGAGCTCAATGCCCAACGTGGTAATTTATACGATGAGTCTAAAGGATTACCGCCTGGGGCGAACGCGGATTTACCTGAAGCCGAAACCGGTAAGATTTTAGGTCTGTTCCTGCCGATTACCGTGTTGGTATTTGCAACCCTCTATTTCATGATTAACAGTGGCGCTCAAGTACTCGCGGCGGAAGGGATTGAATTTAATATTATTTCTGCTTTTGAGAAAACCGATGTCAGTTCATCACTTTTCTTTGGTGCATTAATTGGTCTAGCGGTTTCGCTGATATTGAATTTAGTGCAAGGCGTTGAGAAATTGATGATAGTCAAAGGTATAGTGCAGGGCGCTCGCTCTATGCTGCCGGCGATTTACATCCTGTTATTTGCTTGGACAATCGCAGGTGTGATTGGTCAACTCGAAACCGGTAAGTTTATGGCGAGTTTAGCAACAGGAAATATTCCGTTCGCGTTTTTACCCGCCTTAATGTTTGTGCTAGCAGGTATTACCGCGTTCTCAACTGGTACTAGCTGGGGTACGTTCGGGATCATGTTGCCGATTGCTGCTGATATGGCGATGGGAAGTCACACTGGCATGATGTTGCCTATGCTTGCCTCTGTGCTGGCGGGTGCTGTATTTGGCGATCATTGCTCGCCGATTTCCGACACGACTATCTTGTCGTCTACGGGCGCCAGTTGCCACCACATCGACCATGTGGTGACTCAGCTACCTTATGCACTCATTGCGGCGTTTATTAGCTTAGTGGGTTATGTGGCACTTGGATTTACCGAGTCGGTTGTCGCTGGTTTAGTGGCTTGTAGTGTGGCATTTGTGATCAGTATTATCGTACTTAAAATCAAATCTAAAGGCGCAATTAGCTAGACGTTAATTGAAACCTTTCACTGCAAACGTTCACGACAAATAAGTCAAAATAAATCAGCCAGCATTATGCTGGCTGATTTTTTTGGTTAAGGCTGAGTTTGTCTTTATCTATAGCCTATCGCATTAAGGCTATCAACTCTTAGCTTAGCGTGCTTGATCTAGACCGCGGCGTTTAAGTAAGCCTTCTGTGGTGGGTTCTTGTCCGCGGAAGTTTTTGTAGGCGTCCATTGGCGCTATGCTATTACCCACTTCACGGATCGTTTTGCGGTACTTCATGCCGATTTCACGATTGAGCCCACCTTGGGTTTGTACATAGGCAAACGCATCCGCCGCTAAAATCTCACTCCACATATAAGCGTAATAACTTGCCGAGTAACCGCCGGGGAAGGCGTGGGCAAAATAGGCCGACTTATAACGCGGAGGTACGGCACTGATGTTTAAGCCGTGCTTTTTCAGGGCATTGGCTTCAAAGGTTGGTACATCTTGCAACGGCGTATCTGGGCTTAATGAATGCCATTCCATGTCTACTAATGCGGCGGCCATGTATTCCAGAGTGTCAAAGCCTTGGTTGAAGCTGCCAGATTTCAGCAGTTTTTGCAGCAGTTCATCGGGAATGGGTTTGCCTGTTTCATAGTGTTTCGCGTAGTTCGCTAACACTTTTGGATGGGCGGCCCAATCTTCTTCAAACGTCGATGGGAATTCGACAAAGTCGCGTGAAACCGAGGTACCCGCCAGACTTGGATAAGTCACTTTAGAGAACATGCCGTGGGTGCCGTGACCCATTTCATGGAACATAGTAGTGACTTCGTTATAGCTGACGAAGGTGGGTTCACCTTCGGGCGCTTTCTTTATGTTCATCACGTTGACGACCACAGGTTTAGTGCCTTCGAGGAAGGATTGACCGACGAACGAACTCATCCAAGCGCCACCACGTTTACCTTCACGGGCAAAATAGTCGGCGTAGAAAATGGCCATGCTTGAGCCATCGGCATCAAACATTTCGTAGGCTTTTACATCGGGATGGTAAACCGGTAAATCTGGGCGTGGTTTTAAGGTGACGCCATAGAGTTCTTTGAGTGTGTAGAATACGCCGTCTTCGAGAACGCGGTTAAATTCGAAGTATGGGCGAATGCTATTGGCATCGAGAGCGTATTTTTCTTGGCGGACTTTTTCTGCGTAAAACTCCCAGTCCCACGGTGCCAGTTCAAATTTCCCACCGGTTTTAGTGATCATGGCTTGAATGTCGGCCGCTTCTTTCTCTGTGTTAGCAACTACCGCAGGCACCATTGAACCAAACATGCTGTAAACCGCTTCGGGTGTTTTGGCCATTTGCGGTGCTAATCGATAACTTGCCCAGTTTTCATAGCCTAATAGTGTTGCGCGCTCGGCTCTGAGTTTCGCTAAACGAGATACGAGTGACGCAGTTTCGTTTTCACCAGTTAAGCCACGGTTCGCTGAGGCTTCCCAAATACGCTGGCGTAGCTCACGGTTTTCCAGTGATGCCAACACAGGTTGGCGAGTGGTGTTGGTGATGTTAATCAGATACTTGCCATCGTGACCGGCCGCTTTGGCATCGTTCGCGGCTGAAGTGATTTCACCGTCGGTTAATCCAGCAAGTTCACTTTTTGAATCCACCACAACGGCGATTTCTTTGGTTAAGCGTAATAAACGCTGAGAGAACTCATTCGTTAGTGTTGATTGTTCTTCATTTAACGCGCGGATTTTAATTTTTTGTTCATCGGTAAGTTTAGCGCCAGCCATGATAAAGCGTTGGTGATATACCTCAACCAAACGTACGGCTTCTGGGGTTAACCCTAAGTTGGTGCGGTCGTTATAGATGGCTTCGATACGGGCAAATAGCGCTGGGTTTAAGTTGATATTATCTGAGTGGGCCGCCATTTTGGGCGCCATTTCGCCTTGGATTTTACGCAGTTCTGGATTGCTGTTTGACCCTGCTAAATTATAAAACACGCTTGATGCACGGTTGAGTAGGGCGCCGCTTTTCTCCATAGCCACAATCGTATTATCGAAGGTTGCTGCTGCCGGATTATTGGCTATTGCGAGAATTTCTTGGTACTGCTCTGCCATGCCTTGCTCTAGGGCTGGCGCGAAGTGCTCATTCTTGATGAGGCTAAAATCAGGGGCTTGATATTGCAGGTTACTGGCTTGGAACAGCGGGTTTTGGGTTGGTACCGAGATAACGTTAGGTGCTTTAGTTTCTGTGCTGCTGCAACCTGCCATGAATCCGGCGGTGAGAGTGGCGCCGATGGCGATGGCAATAAAACTTTTACGCATAATTGAGTGACTTCCTTTGAATTGTTGTTTTTTTAGGACTGTAACGTTAGTAACTTAAATAGGGCTGAAAATGGCTTGTTATCGGGAATGTCTAAGTAAAAAAGGAGCCTCGCATTAGCGAGACTCCTTTGGCTATTTCCTTGCAGGGAAAATAGGTACCGCTTTTTACTTACTTCTTAATCACGCGATGATGAGATGATTAATTAGCGAGTAAACTTGTGGTATTTATCAATACCAGAACTTCTACCTGTGTCATGACATACTGCACAGGATTCAGAGGTCGGTTGTTTAAACCAGTCAGCAACCTTTGGTATGCTGATTTCACCACCGTTGCTTGCCATATGCGCCTTAGCTGAATCGCTAGTGTGGCAGGCATAACAGTTAGCGGTGACTGGACTTGTCATTTTGCTACCTGGTTCAGCGATGTATTGATTTGGCACTTTGCTTAAATCAATCGCTTTTTCATGACAGGCAACGCAGCTAGTAGAGGCTTCAATCGCGCCTGCACCGTTAGCGGTTTGCGCTTGAGTTCCATCAGCTTTAACTTCACCGACTTTAGCGCCATTACCCCAGTGCCAGCTGTGCACCATAGGACCAAAACCTGCGCCTAAGGCTGCTGAAGTACGTTCCATGCCGTTGTCATGGCAGGCGATACAAGCTTTACCACCTTCATCGAAGGCACCATTTTTGTGGAACGCAGTGGCATCGTTGTGACAAGTAGTACAGCTGTTAGTACTCGCTATCTCACGACGTTCGAAGCCAGAGACCTTTTGAGTGGTGACAGGGTTAACGACATCTGAGTAAGCCGTAAAGGATATGCCCATAGAACCATCATAACCTGTCGCTCTTAGGCTGCCATTACTTTGGTAGCGTTGCTTGCCATCATATTCCATCCAACCAGCGGTACTGAATGTCACGCGGGCAGAATAAACATAGTTAGCATTCACTGCGCTGATATCCGTCAGTAAATGACAGATATTTTTAGTGCCGTCAGTGTTGTAACCATAGTAGTAGTTAGTCCGGTTACCTGGGCGACCCACTAAGCTGCCATTTTCATAGGAATGTAAATAAGCGCCCGCATAAACTACAGGTTTCTTAGCGTCATATACTAGCGGGCTAGAATAGTTAAAGTTGTCTTTAATGCTAAAGACGTTACCATCGGTGTCTTTCACTGTCAGTGTTGTACACCAGCCTGGGGCGGTTACTGCTGCCGCAGCACCTGTCGGCGCATAGTGGTCTGTCTTGGTAGAAATATCATCTACTTTAACAGGTGTTGATAGACTTAATTTATACTTAGCGCGAATCGCTTGGCGTTCGGTTATACCCGCTTTGCTTTCGTGCATAATGCGCAGATCCGCACCATTACTTGGGATAATAGCCCCTGGTACGCCACCACTGTCATGGCAATCAATACAACCTGGTCCAGCTACGTTGATGTTTTTAGGTGCTTCAACGTGACAAGATGTACAGTTTTGTACTGAAAAGTCTTTAGTAAAATCTTGGTGATTGATATGACCAATTTTAGATAGGGTGTTTGTCGCATAGCCACCCGTAGAGAAACCTTCAGCATTGACAACTGCGCGGCTAACTGAACCGTGACACACTAAACAGCCTTCCACGAAGGTGACTTCGCTGTCCATGCCAGTAGCGACATAGCTTGCATGACGACGAGGGCTTGTTGAGTAGTCGATATGGCAAGAGTAACAACTATCAGTTGTGGTTGAATGGGTGCCTTCAGGTTTGTTAACGACCAGAGGTTTAGAGGTCGCAATACCATTATTACCACCGACACGTAACCAAACAATACCTTCAGTGCTTGGATTAACCCCTTTCATTGGTACTTTAAATTGGTAATGACCATCAGCTAAAGCGGTCAATTCAGCGCCGACGGTTGCTTGAGTTGCTTCACCGCCAATATGGACGTTATCTGCAACACCATTTTTATCAGCTTCGGTGCGGTTAGTGATGAAGCCTTTATCTGTTAGTGCAGCCACTTTGGCTTGAGCATTTAACAGTCCGTTGATTAGGTTATTGTTTTCATCTGTAATTTCAAATTCGTAAGTGATACTGCCTTCGCCAAAGCTATAGTTGATCACTTTGACGTTAGTCATAGTAGAACTGGTGACAGGGGGCGGTGTTCCAGGCTCACCGGGTGTTCCAGGTTCACCGGGTGTTCCAGGGATACCGGGCGTTCCTGGTGCTCCATCTACACCATCTTTACCATCATCGCCGCAGCCAACAAGGGCGCCAGTTAGTGCTAAGGCAACTAAATATGCCAGTTTTCTAGAGGTGAAAATTCTCATCATAATCTCCATTTGATCCAATATGCGAATAAAGGACGGAGTGGAGCACTAAAGTTTGCAGGGTAGATTAGTGCTTTGACCGTTGGTCTCAATTTGCAAGCTATCGAATACTTTTCTTTTTTTAATTGAGCACGTTTTGTCTCGAATGAAATATTACTGTTAACGCTATGTTTATTTTTTGAGCGCGAGCCCATTTATACCTATTACTTTGGAGGTAGATCGCACTTTTTAAATTTAACTTTTACTAATTTTTCCTTACGAAACAACATTTAAGTTTCAGTTAAGCTTTCATTAACAATTGAACGGCATCGGGGCGTTTTTTATGTTTTTTGCAGGGAGGAGTATTAAATGAAGTGGACTAGAAATATTTCAGGAGGCGATTGGAGATTAAAATGATTGATAAGTTGGTGTCATTGCAGAATTTCATGATAAAAGCTTAGCGGCTGCTAGTGTTCTGATGTGAAGCGCAATGTTAGACTAGCGCTCAATTTGGCTCTGGTAGCAGACGCGTAAGCGATAACGTTTTTAAAGGGTATAAGTCTTGGCTCAATTGTATTTTTATTATTCGGCAATGAACGCGGGTAAATCCACTTCCCTATTACAGTCATCCTATAACTACCGTGAACGCGGTATGAATACTTTGGTCATGACAGCCTCCATAGACGACAGATATGGCAAAGGTAAAGTGGCCTCACGTATTGGCATTGAAACCGAAGCACAGGTATTTAGTAGCCAAGATGATTTAACTCAAATGATTAGCGATGTGCATCAAGCTACGCCATTAAGCTGTGTGCTAGTGGATGAGTGTCAGTTTTTGAGTAAAGAACAGGTTAAGCAGCTGACGCATGTGGTCGATAATATTGATATTCCTGTACTCTGCTATGGCCTAAGAACGGACTTTCAAGGCGAACTTTTTAGCGGCAGTCATTATTTATTAGCTTGGGCCGATAAATTAGTTGAGTTGAAGACTATTTGTCATTGTGGGCGTAAGGCTAATATGGTGGTGCGTCTTGATGGTGAAGGCAAGGTGATGCGCGAGGGTGAGCAAGTGGCGATTGGCGGTAATGAAAGTTACGAGTCTGTCTGTCGCAAGCATTTTCGTGAATTTATCTGGGATGCGCATGAATATGTGGGATGAGGCTTCGTTAATAGCGTGTAATTATTGAGCGACTCATTCTTTTTATGCGACTTAAATTAGCTCGTTTTGTTTTTAAGTCATACTGTCTGTTGCCTTAATCGCTGAAAATACCTTGATATCAACAAATTAATATTTGGCAAAATGTACTATCAGCTTAACATGAGTATTGATTAGTGGCGGTTGTGGGTCACAGGCACCCTTCTTTACAGTGAAGTTAGGTTTGATAAAGTGTGGAACATCATGGGTACTAAGACTAATTAATAGAGCCGGATAATGGCTAGATGAGTTTGATATCTTGCTTTACTGAGTGGCAACGGATTTGCTGAGTTGCATGAAAGATGAATATTTTAGTGTTTTTTGGAGCTGTTTTGCCTAATTCCACATCAGAGATGAAGTTCGAAAATTATCGTCCTCGTCCACCACAACCTGAGCCTAAAGCTAAGGTTAAGCCGCCGCGTAAAGCCAGATCAAAGGGCAGGGTCTGGTTCTTATTTTTTATTCTGATTTGCTGCGCTGCATTGCTGATTGGACTTGAGGTTAAAACTTCGTTTTACCAAGCAAAATTCATCAATCAATATGCTAAGACGCTCACCTATGAATTAGAAAGCTCACCGAGCCAAGCGGTTATTTATCCTAGTTATGGTCCTTTTGATGAGCGCCATGGCTACAGTAAGTTACCTCAATATATTGATAGGTTACTGCAACGAAATTTTCAGGTAACGCAACAAGTGGCGTTTTCGCCAGCGTTGCAGGAATACGCTCAACTTGGATTTTTTCCGCCTTACCATGAAAAGGCTCAATCTGGGTTGACGCTGCTCGATTGCCGCAATACTGATTTATACGAATTTGCCTATCCTAAACGGGTTTATCAGGACGACGATAAGATCCCCAATGAAATCGTTAATACTTTACTGTTTATTGAAAACCGCGAGTTATGGACGACGGAAGAGAAACTCAATCCTGTGATCGACTGGCCACGTTTTGTGGTGGCAGGCATGAGCCAAATTGCTGAAATGGTTGGTATGAATGTCTCTACCGCGGGTGGCAGTACACTTGCGACTCAGATTGAGAAATTCCGCCATTCTTCCCAAGGTTTAACCTTGAGCATTAAAGATAAGTTACTGCAAATTGGCTCGGCCAGTGTGCGCGTGTACCAACAAGGTGAAAACACTGAACCTGCTCGTAAGCGCATCGTTCAAGATTATCTGAATACCGTGCCATTATCTTCGGCGCCAAATCATGGCGAAGTTCATGGTATTGGTGATGGATTGTGGGCGTGGTTTGGTACCGATTTTGATACTGCAAACAAGTTGTTAGCATCGCCGCAGATCAAAGGTAATGCCACCAAGCGTGGACAAGTATTCCGACAAGTGGTTGCCTTGATGATCGCCCAACGTCGTCCGTCCTACTATCTATTGCAAGGTCATGAAGATCTTGAGAACTTAGTCGATAGCCATATCCGTTTACTCGGCCAGTATTATTTGATTGATCGTGGCCTACGTGATGCTGCACTCGCGCAGAAATTGCAGTTTAAGGTCGCCAAGCCGCAGCGTAATACCCAATCTGGCGCAGATAAGGGTGTGAACACAGTTCGTATTCGCACCGCTGGCATGTTAAATGTGGGGCTGTATGATTTAGACAGGCTCGATTTGACTGTCAACAGTAGCTTACATAGTGACTTACAGCAGAAAGTCAGTCACTACTTACGCAGTTTGGCGCAAGTGCCTACCGCGGAGCAAGTGGGTCTGCTTGGCGAACGGTTACTCGACCCAAACCAACTGCAAAACGTGCTGTATAGCTTTACGCTTTATGAGCGCACTGAGACCGCCAACCGAGTTAGAGTGCAGACGGATAGTACCGATCAGCCTTTTGATATTAACGAGGGCAGCAAGTTGGAATTGGGCTCAACCGCTAAATTGCGGGTGATGGCGACCTACTTAGAAATCATTGCCGAAATCCACGACAAGTATTCCAAGAAACATGGGATTGAATTGGAATCCATCATTATCGAACCTAGGGATCATTTAACCCGTTGGGCGATTGATTACTTGATTTTGAATCCCGACAGACGTTTAGACCGCATGTTAGATGCGGCGTTACAGCGAGAATATTCAGCCTCAACCAGTGAACAGTTTTTTACCGGTGGTGGGTTGCATGTGTTTAATAACTTTAAAAAAACAGAAGATTTAAAAACGCCAACACTTTACCAAGCCCTGCAGGATTCGGTTAACTTGCCGTTTGTGCGCCTCATGCGCGATATCGTGAATTACAGCAGTAGTATGCAAAACGAGGGCAATATGGCCCAGTTGCTGCGTAATGATAAAGATCCGCGCCGTGACGAATATCTGCGAGTATTTGCTGATAGAGAAGGTAATACCTTCGTTACTAAGTTTTATCGTAAGTACAAAAAAGTGGCTGCGAATGAGCGTTTCGACATGTTTTTTGATGGTTTGTCCCAGTCGGAGCAGCAGTTGACGGCAGCGTATCGCTATTTACTGCCCGATGAATCTATGGCGTCATTTAAGGCTTTCTTGAAGCAAAGATTGCCGCAGGTGAGCTATACCGATGGTCGTATTAAGAGCTTATATAACAAGTACGGTCCGGATAAATATAATTTGCCAGATCAAGGCTATATCGCACGGGTGCATCCCTTAGAATTGTGGGTGCTGGATTACCTTAATCATAATCCTGATGCCAACTTGAACGATGTTAAGCAGGCGAGTGAAGCACAACGTCAAGAGGTTTACCGTTGGTTGTTTAGGACGCGGCATAAAAACGCCCGTGATGTACGAGTGCAAGTGATGCTTGAAGTTGAAGCCTTCCTTGACATACATCAACGTTGGGCGCGTTTAGGTTATCCCTTTGATTCTATGGTGCCATCCTTAGGCTCAGCACTGGGTAGCTCGGGTGACCGACCCGCAGCCTTAGCCGAGCTGATGGGCATTATTCAAAATGACGGCTATCGTTTGCCCACAGTGCGTATCAATCAGCTGCATTTCGCCGCAGATACGCCCTATGAAGTGAGATTGCAGAATCAGAACACCCAAGGTGAGCGGGTAATGCGCCATGAAGTAGCACAAGCCTTAAAAGCAGCGCTGGCGAACGTAGTGCAAAACGGCACCGCACGTCGTTTAAAGGGCATTTTTACCGATGAAAAAGGTGGCATGTTAGCCATAGGCGGGAAAACCGGCACCGGTGATAACCGTATTGTGACTCAGATGCAGCAAGGTAAAAAAGTGGCGACTACGGCGATGAACCGCACCGCGACCTTCGTGTTTTATCTAGGTGACAAATACTTCGGTACTTTGACCGCCTTCGTGCCAGGCAGTAAATCCGATGATTTTAGTTTTACTTCGGCGCTGCCATTGCAGGTGATGAAGGGCATGATGCCTATTTTAGCTCCCTATGTACAAACCGAGCAGGGCATGTGTGTGGTGAACGAATAAAGGCATGAATTAATAAGTGCCACGCCAACGACAAAGAGTGTTCCTGATGAACACTCTTTGTCGTTTTAAGGCTTAAATTCTCTATCGATTGAGTTTATTGCTGTGGTTAACATGGTTTAGTTAAAGCACTGTGATAAAAGTGCAGCGATTAAGATTACTGCGGCGATAACTGGTAAATTTTTGATTTAGCTTCATCGGTTACGAGATAAATCAGTCCATCTGGCCCTTGCACGACTGAACGCAATCTTTGCCCCAATTCAGTTTTCAGTAGCCGCTCTTCTTTAATTATCTTGTCGCCATCAAGCACTAAACGCACCAGTGTTTTTCCCTTTAGGCTGGCGAGTAACAGATTATTTTGCCACTGTGGAAATTTATCACCTGTGTAAAACATAAAGCCCGCCGTGGCAATCGAGGGAACCCATTTGTAGACGGGTTGCTCCATTCCCGCCTTATGGGTGCCTTCGCCGATTTTGCCGCCGCCATAATTCTCACCATAGGTAATCACGGGCCAGCCATAATTTTTGGCAGCTTGGTCTATATTGAGTTCATCGCCGCCCTGGGGCCCATGTTCGCCCGTCCACAATACTTTGCTGATGGGATTAATCGCCGCGCCCTGCATATTGCGGTGACCAATAGACCAGATCTCGGGTAAGGCGCCAGCCGTATTGACGAAGGGGTTATCCTTAGGCACTGAGCCATCGGCATGAATACGCACCACTTTGCCTAAATGATTGTCCAATGTTTGTGCGCTATCTTTTTCACTATAGCGATCGCCGAGTGTGATAAACATTGTGCCGTCAGGCGCCCACACTAAACGAGATCCAAAATGGTGGCCGCTGTTGACTTTAGGTTGTTGACTAAAAACGCGGGTGAGATTTTCAAGCTTGTTACCATTGAGCGTGGCAAAACTGACCGCTGTGCTATTGAACTCGCTTGCATCAGCTTCAGCGGGTTCTGAATAACTGAAATAGATTTTTTTGCTGCTGGTAAAATCTGGCGCAAGCACGACATCAAGTAAACCACCTTGACCTTTGGCATACATAGGCGGTAAACCCGTTAAGGGTTCACCCACTTTGCCTGCAGTGCTGACAATGCGCATTCTGCCGGCGCGTTCAGTCACGAGCATACTGCCGTCGGGTAAGAATGCCATACCCCAGACATTCTCTAACCCTTGGGCTATGGTTTTTACCTGAATATTACCCGTTTCCGTTTTGACGCTAATGGTCGCTGCGCTAGCGGTTTCGGTGTAAATAGCCGGTGAGCATGCAATAAGACACAGGGCAAGATTTAAGGTGCTTAGCTTCAAGGTCTTTGGCATTAATTTACTCAGTCTCAAGGTCCTCAGCTTCAAGGTCATCAGTTTCATCGCTATCCTTAATCACACTGTTCTCCTATAGGTTGGATCAGAGTAACAAGTCAGTCACATAAGGGCAATTTATCGGTGAGACCTTGTATCGAAAACTCGCCTGTCCAGCTTTTATGAGTTTAAGCTTCACAAATCAAAAGCCTAAAGTATGAAAACTAACGCATGAAAAACTAGCGCATGAAAAAGCCTAAGGCCATCGCTAAACCGACGATCACAATAAAGCCGCGTAGCAAGGGCTGTGAAATACGGTAGGCCAGCGCCGCCCCCACATAACCACCGACAATCGCCATAACGGCAAGCAGCAACAGATATTGCCCATCGATAACATTGCCCGCGGCATAAACCACAACGGCGATGGCGGTGAGCAGGGCTGAAATCAGATTTTTAAGTCCGTTCATCCCATGTAGATTGGTTTGCCCCATCAGGCCAAAACTTGCGAGTAGTATGATGCCTAAGCCACCATTAAAATAACCGCCATAGATACACACAGCCGACAGCATTATCAGTGCCGTTATCGGACTTAACATTGGCGTAGAGGTGTTTTCGCCTTGCTCAGCGATTCTTCGTTTGAGCAACCAAGGGCCAACAATAAAGGCCGCGGTGGCCAGTAGAATCAGCCAAGGGATCAGCTTTGCGAAGACTTGCTCGCTGGTGGTCAGCAAAATACCCGCGCCAATACTGCCGCCAATTAAAGCAATTAAGATCAGATTTTTAAGGCTAAGACTCGCCGGATATTCGATATCCTTTCTAAAACGCCATGCGCTGGCGATATAACCGGGCAGCAGCGCGGCTGTCCCCGTGGCATTCGCCGCAATCGGTGGAACCCCGACAAACACTAACGCTAAAAGGGTAATAAAACTGCCACCACCGGCAACTGCATTGAGCATGCCGCCTAAAAAGCCAGCGAGTGCAATAATAAGCCAGTCCATAGATACCGCTCCTTTGGACAATGAGAGAGATAAACAGAGCGCTAAAAATGTGTCTGTTATTATGAGTCAATCTAAGCACTCACCCTAACAGGATGATTTCGATATTGAAAGTCGCGTAATGATTCGTTACATATCGCCATTCGTGAAGGTGAAGATATAGGATGAGTGAGCAGGCTTTTACTTGCTTAGTGCTAGGGTACTTGATCCCAAATACCAGACATAAAAATAACCGCTGCTATGGCTTCACTTTGCTCGGTAAAAACATCTTCTCCCCAACAGTTTTGTCCACGTTCTTGGTAATAAACATGAAAGGTACTGAGCATAGGTGTTCGAATGCAATACCAACCATCGAAGGTATTCTTAGCAAAATTGACCCAATACTGCGCATCAGCAGTTTGGATTTGCTGAATGAGTAATTCATTTTGCGATAGCAAAGCCACAAGCTCATTCTGGGTGGTTATTTGATGCTCGGCTTTTATAGCCTCGAGAAGATTTTTAAGTTTTATCATGGGATCTTTTTCATTCATCGAGAGTATCTACATCACTTTTAACGAATGGCCGCGGAGATGGAGGATTGGATTAATGCTTCAAAAATATCTGTTTGCCCGGCAGGAATAAGCTGCCTGTGAATTTCGCGGCGTTTCGTACTGTCGAATAAACGCTCCGCAACCCAACCCGTTAAATAGAGTGAGGAAAGGCAGCCGCCCGCAGTGGCAATATTGCCATTAATCACGAGGGCGCAGTCTTCTACATCGACGCCCATGGCAACTAGGGCAGGTTTTGCATCGGGGTGAGTCGTTGCCGAGAGATTGTCGAGTAGCCCTAATTTGGCAAAGAAGAATGACCCCGCGCAGATACTGCCAAGCAATTGTCGTGTGGGATCTAATTTAAGGGCGGACATAAACTCAGTATCAGCAAGTGCCGCAGGTACGCCTTTGTAACCACTGCTGAATAATACCACGTCGGCATCAGCGACTTCGGCCACATGACCATCGGTTGCAACCGTCATCCCCAAGCTTGATATGTGGCTAGGTTTGGTCCCGAGTACTTTTACTGTCCAATCGGTTTTTGTACGGCCGAGAATATCGCGCATTAAGAAGAAATCGATATCGGTAAATTCATCAAATATCACAATCGCAATCTGGTACATAAGCTTTCCTCTGGCTTGTATTGTGGATGACTTAAGGCTTGAATACGCTCAGCTTTAAGCCTTGGGTCCTCAATATGAATAGAATCATGATTTATTGGTTATCCATTTTTTATGAAAATTTGGTTAATCAAAATCTTAACCAGCACTAAACGATGGCAGTCGCTTGGCGAAAATAGCATGGGCATCAAAATCTTGGCTTTGCATTCTGGTTAATGTGTTGGTTAACACCTCATCAGCAGCATCTTCAATCCGCTGTATCCCTAACGTTGCAACATAATCACTAAATGATGTGGATACTTGTTCAAACAAAGCTGTGATATCGCCAAAGGCTGGATGACTGAACTGCGGATTAGGCAAGCCCCTGAGGTCACGAAGCTTTAGCAGCATTAACGCCGTCAAGGGCATGTATGATAGATGTCCATTGTGGAACTCAAAAAAACACTTTTTATCCCCGATGATCGCTTGTTCTACCTGATCATCGCAGAGGGTTTGCAGCATAGTGCTGATGAATTCGATATCCTGTGTATCCCAGTTATCTAAAAATGACGCATAGGGGAAAGGAGCCGTGTTTCGCAGTGTCACTTGCACTTCAGTGGTAAAAGGCGGCTCGATATGCCCCAGATAACGGCCATACAGCTGCACCAAAAAATCGCCAATAAAGCCATGGGAGCGAACAATCCAGCCCGAACGCCGCGCGGTTGCATCAGCGTGGTACAGCTCGTCCGCCTCGCGTTTAAGCCCAGCTAACAGCATCAGCACAAGCCGAAACACGCTGATTGTAGACCACATAGCGTTTGCTATCCCGCCAGTTTTTTCTAGCGATGAGCAATATTTATAGTAATCAATGGCGGTTGCAAAATAACCGTAAGCAAGCGAGCACATAAGCGGCTTAGGCTCAAGCAAGCCCGATTCAATATAGGTAAGTTGGGCTACATAGCCCCAATGACACTCGGGTACACCAAACTCAGCTCCAAATAATTCCCACTGGCGAAAATCCTCATCAAACTCACGATATTGTTTCACTCTCTCGAAACCATCTGTCATCCCACTGTCGATATAATCGGTCAGTAAATACTGGTCATATTCAAAGACGTTTTTGGCATAATCGCGCATATGTTTACGACCGCGACTGCGCTTATTGAGAAACTTGGCTAACATCTTGAGCATCCTTATTATTTAGGCTGCGGCAAGTTTACCGCAACGGCGCTAAATATCACTATCTGTAGCACTTTTGAAGCAAGCATTAAGCGACTCCGTTGTAGCGATGGTGAACACACATTCGCCAGCAAAGAACCTTGCTAACATATGGTGTTATCAGTTTAATGCGCGACATTGTTCATTATTGAATATGCTGGGATGGGGAGTAAACCGCACTAATGCGTTGGCGACCATCGGAAAAAGGGACTTTTTCGTTGAGCCCCCAAGGATGGGTTTACGGCGTGTCGCCAGAGCATTAGTGCTGTTTATGGCGATAAGCTCTCAAACAGTACCTAGACTGCAAAGCTCACGGAAAACAAGGTTTGTAGTGAACAAGCTGGTGGTGAATTTTACTCATGGTTCCCCGCTTTCGCGGGGATGACAAAAGCAACGAGGCCCAGAATCATTTTCTGGGCCTCGTTGGTATCGTAAAACGTCGGTTAACGCTCAAAACTCTTTAGGCTAAAGCTTCAAACTAACTTGAGTTTCAACCTTAGCCGCTATACGTTACTTGCGCATTTTAGAGAACGCTTAAAACACCATTTCTGGTACATGCTCTGGCACGATTAACTTGCCAGCAGTTTTGCTGACGATTTCTTCTACGCTGACACCTGGTGCGCGCTCTAACAAATGAAATGCGCCATCTTTGATTTCGATAAAGGCTAAATCTGTGACGACACGTTTAATGCAGCCGTAACCTGTTAGCGGCAATTCGCACACGGGTAGCAGCTTAGAATTGCCGTATTTATCGGCGTGCATCATAGTCACGATAATGTTTTCGGCGCCGGCGACTAAATCCATCGCGCCGCCCATGCCTTTGATGAGTTTGCCTGGGATCATCCACGAGGCGATAGAACCATTGACATCGACTTCAAAGGCGCCGAGTACGGTTAAATCCACATGGCCGCCACGGATCATGGCAAAGCTTTCCGCCGATGAGAAAAACGAGGCGCCTTTCACTGCGGTAACGGTTTGTTTGCCCGCATTGATTAAATCCGGATCTATGGTGTCTTCGGTGGGGAATTCGCCCATGCCGAGTAGACCATTTTCCGATTGCAACATGACTTCCATGCCTTCGGGAATGTAGTTGGCCACCAGTGTTGGAATGCCAATGCCGAGGTTAACGTAGTAGCCATCTTTTAATTCTTTGGCGACGCGCTGAGCCAGTTGTTCTCTTGATAATGCCATGATATCTATCCTTTCTATTTGGCTTTGACGCTTTGGTCTTTATTCTTAGGTTTTTACCCTTAGTTTTTACTTTAGGGAGCTAAGTGCCAATTGCGTTAACTGTGTTTCAAGGTTTTGCCAGCGCCTTTTATTTCGCGGCTTTTACCGTGCGCTGCTCGATACGTTTCTCGAACGTGCCTTGAATAACGCGGTCAACATAGATGCCCGGCGTGTGGATATGATCTGGGTCTAGCTCGCCCGGCTCAACAATAAACTCGGCTTCAACCACAGTGATTTTGCCCGCGGTCGCCATCATAGGGTTAAAGTTGGCGGCGGTTTTACGGAATACCAAATTACCCATGGTATCGGCTTTCCATGCACGCACTAAGGTAAAATCTGCGGTCAGCGACTCTTCTAATACGTAATGGCGACCTTTGATTTCGCGGGTTTCTTTGCCATCAGCGACTGGCGTGCCGTAGCCTGTAGCGGTGAAAAATGCCGGAATACCTGCGCCGCCTGCGCGGATCTTTTCCGCCAGCGTGCCTTGGGGCGTTAAAATCACGTTCAGTTCGCCAGAGAGCATTTGCTGTTCAAAGGTGGCATTTTCACCCACGTAAGAGGCGATCATAGTGGCGATTTGGCGATGTTTTAACAGTAAGCCAAGGCCGAAATCGTCAACGCCCGCGTTGTTTGATATCGCCGTTAAGCCGTTAACGCCCATCTTAACCATTTGATTGATTAAGCCTTCTGGAATGCCGCATAGGCCAAAGCCGCCGACCATAATGGTCATGTCGTTCGATAAGCCAGCTAACGCTTCTTCATAGCTGCTGACGACTTTATTGAGTCCTGCCATTGTGATGTCCTTTTATGCTTTAGAAAACGCGCGGGAAATAACGCGCGTTTTTAATAACGGTTGTTGGTGTCGTTAATGGTTTTTGTTTTATTTTGCTAACAGGGCTGTGGCCACTTTCGAACCGTTTTTACGATTCAACTGCGTGCTGATGGCTTGACCTGCTAACGCGAGTTTTTGTAAATCGATACCCGTTTCGAATCCCATGCCGTGCAGCATATACACTAAGTCTTCGGTGGCAAGATTGCCCGATGCGCCTTTGGCATAGGGGCAGCCGCCAAGACCCGCAACCGAGGAGTCAAACACCCGCACACCTAAGTCTAAGCAGGCCAAAATGTTGGCTAATGCTTGGCCATAGGTGTCGTGAAAGTGTAGCGCCAGTTTTTCGACTGGGACGCGCTCAGCCACTGTTTGCAGCATTCTACGGGCTTTTTGCGGCGTGCCTACACCGATAGTGTCGCCGAGCGATATTTCGTAACAGCCCATTTTGTAAAGGATTTCAGACACACGGGCTACTTCACTGACCGCTATCTCACCTTCGTAGGGGCAGCCGAGCACGCAAGACACATAACCGCGCACCGGAATATTGTGTTTTTTTGCTAATTCCATCAAAGGGATAAAGCGTTCAATCGACTCTTCTATCGAGCAGTTGATATTGCGCTGACTAAAGCTTTGTGAGGCGGCGCCAAATATTGCCACCTCACTCGCTTTTGCATCCAGTGCCAGTTCAAAGCCTTTGACGTTGGGTGTGAGCGCGTTATACACCACGCCGCTTTGACGCTGTATTTGCTTGAGCACATCGGCAGAGTCGGCCATTTGTGGCACCCATTTAGGTGACACAAAGCTGCCTGCTTCGATACGCTTAAGCCCCGCACCTGCCAGCGATTCAATCAAGGCGATTTTAGCTGCCGTCGGCACTGCGACTTCGTTTTGCAGGCCGTCGCGTGCGCCCATCTCGAAGATACTGACCCTGTCTTTGGCGTTCGCTGCTTGGCTTAGATTGGCTAACGACATCTTAGGCTTCCTTGATCGCGGTTGGCTCGTCTGTCTCTAACGGCTCAACGTTAAGCAAGGTTGCGCCATCGGTCACTAGCTCGCCCGCCTTAAAGTAGAACTCAGTGACTATGCCATCAAAGGGTGCTTCTATGGTGTATTCCATCTTCATGGCTTCCATCACTAGCAAACCTTGGCCTGCTTTCACTTGTGTGCCGACATCGACTAAATGGGTCACTACCGTACCGTTCATCGGTGCTTTTAACTTGTCAGCATTGCTGGCTTGTTCTTCGACCACGAGTGTTTGCACTGCTTTAAAGTGGTAACTGCCAGAGGATAAAAACAGCGTAAAGTCATCACCTTGGGCACTAACGGGCACTTTACTCTTATGGCCGTTGATTTCGGCGAGCAGTAAATCTTGTTTCAGCTCGCCATTTAGTAACCAATCTTGACCGTGCAGCGGTAGCTGATACATGCCGCCTAAATCGAGCATCACTAACTGCTGCAATTCATGGGCATCATCGAGCAGGGCAATATTGTGCTGACTGCAACTGTTGAGTCTAAATCCGCTGACTTGACCCCAAGGCGAGTAAGGATCGGCGCTGTTGACAGCTTGCGCTTTGGCGGCTTCTTTACGGGCAAGCACTTGATACAGCGCGGCAAAGGCAAGGGCAGTGTCAGCTTCGCTTGAAGCTGTGCCAATTAAGGTGTCGCCATAACGGCCAATAAAGTCAGTGCTAAAGTCGGCATTGGCAAACGCTGGGTGTTCGGCAATGTTCGCTAAAAACTCAATGTTGTGCTTAAGACCGCTGATTTGATACGACTCTAAGGCATGCACTAAACGTTGCAGGGCGCGCGGGCGCGATTCATCCCAGACGATAAGCTTGGCAATCATAGGATCGTAGAAGTTACTGATCACATCGTTTTCACGAATGCCCGAATCGATACGCACGTATTTGCTTTGCTCGGGTTCGCGCAAAAAGTTGAGCTTACCGCTGGCGGGTAAAAACTCATTCTGTGGATCTTCGGCATAAATTCGCACTTCAAAAGAATGGCCGTGAATACGCACTTCATCTTGCTTAAGGGGCAGTGGCTGACCACTGGCGACCATCAATTGCCATTTCACTAAATCTTGGCCTGTGACCATCTCAGTCACTGGATGCTCAACCTGCAGACGGGTGTTCATCTCCATAAAATAGAAGCTATTGTCTGTGTCGAGCAGAAACTCCACAGTGCCTGCGCCAACATAATCGATGGCTTTGGCTGCCGCGACGGCCGCTTCACCCATTTGGGTGCGCAGTGCATCGCTTAAACCGGGCGCAGGCGCCTCTTCGACCACTTTTTGGTGGCGACGTTGAATCGAACAATCGCGATCCGATAAGTAAATCGCGTTGCCAAAGGTGTCGGCAAACACTTGCACTTCGACGTGGCGCGGCTGGCGTAAATAACGCTCCATCAATAACTTATCGTTACCAAAAGAAGAGGCCGCTTCACGGCGCGCCGAGTTAACGGCTTCCATGATTTCGCCTTCATTCTCGACGATACGCATGCCTTTACCGCCGCCGCCATAAGCCGCTTTAATCAGCATAGGGAAGCCGATTTTCAGAGCCTCCGCTTTTAAGGTCGCATCGGTTTGGTCATCGCCGTGATAACCCGGCACTAAGGGCACGTTTGCCGCAGTCATAATAGATTTAGCGGCGCTTTTGCTGCCCATGGCATCGATAGCATCACTGCCTGGGCCAACAAAGGCGATGCCAGCGGCTTCACATTTACGGGCAAAGTCGGCATTTTCAGACAAGAAACCGTAACCAGGGTGAATCGCTTGTGCGCCGGCTTTTTTGGCGATGTCGATAATCAAATCGCCCTTTAAATAGGAGTCTGCCGGCGCACTGCCGCCTAAGTAGAAGGATTCGTCGGCCATGGCGACATGGCGTGCTTCTTTATCGGCATCGGAATATAAGGCAACGGTGCGAACGCCCATGGCATGGGCCGTTTTGATGATGCGACAGGCGATTTCACCGCGGTTAGCAATCAATAGTTTGGTAAACATGTGCTTGGTCAACATCAAAGGGCTCCTTGGGTATCACTTGGCTTTTGCATGGGCTTGGAGGGCATTGAGTGCGCTTGTTGCCAATTAGGCTGACGTTTCTCAAAAAAGGCGTTTAAGCCCTCTTGGCCCTCGGTCGATACCCGAATGCGGGCGATACGCTCGCTAGTGTAATCAATGGTGTTTTGGTCTATCACGCCATCTTCAAGATGCGACAGCAGTGTTTTTACCCACGCCATGCCTTGCGGGCTATTGGCTAGCAACGCGTCAATCATCGGCTTTGCGACGGCGTCTAAGTCATCGCTGATCTCATGAATGACGTTAAGTTTTAATGCGGTTTCTGCACTAAAACGCTCGGCGGTCAGCATGTAGCGGCGCGATGCACGATTACCCATAGCGCGGGCAACGTAAGGGCTAATTACCGCAGGAATTAATCCGAGTTTCACTTCGCTCAAGCAAAAGCTGGCGCGCGTCGTGGCGATAGCGATATCGCAGGCGCAAATCAACCCCAGTGCGCCGCCAAAGGCTGCACCTTGCACTAGTGCAATGGTGGGCTTAGGAAAGGTATCAAGATCCTGCATCAGTTTTGCTAAGGCTTTGGCATCATTTAGATTTTGCTCAAAGTCCATTTTGGCTTGTTTGCGCATCCAATTGAGATCGGCACCAGCACTGAAATTTTTGCCGTTCGCTTTGAGTACCAGCACTTGGCAATCCTTGTGCTCAGCAAAATAGCTAAGGACGCTAATCATCTCGCTAATCATCACTTCATCGAAGGCGTTGTGCACATCGCTGCGGTCAAGGATAAGCTCGGCAACGCCGTGATTGAGCGCATGGCTCACGTGCTGTAAGTGGCTTAAATCCTTTGTGCCGCTAGCGCTGTTTAATGTGTCTGTCATTATTATTTTCCTATCTTCTTGTGTGACATATGTTTTTCACATGTGCCTTTTACATACGGAATACACCAAAGCGGGTGTCTTCGATAGGAGCATTTAATGCTGCCGATAGGGCAAGGCCGACCACATCACGGGTTTGCGCTGGGTCGATAATGCCGTCATCCCATAAACGGGCACTGGCATGATACGGATGACCTTCTTTGTCGTACTGGGCGACAATCGGCGCTTTAAAGGCTTTTTCATCCTCAAGTGACCATTCTTCACCTTTACGGGCTAAACCGTCGCGGCGCACTGTGGCGAGAACGCCTGCGGCTTGCTCTCCGCCCATCACAGAAATACGGGCATTAGGCCACATCCACATCATGGTCGGTTCGAACGCGCGGCCACACATGCCGTAGTTACCCGCGCCGTAGCTGCCGCCAATAATCACAGTAAATTTAGGTACATTGGCGCAAGAAACCGCGGTTACCATTTTGGCACCGTGTTTGGCTATGCCTTCGTGTTCGTACTTTTTACCCACCATAAAGCCAGTGATATTTTGCAGGAACAGCAGCGGAATTTTGCGCTGGCAGCACAGTTCAATAAAGTGCGCGCCTTTTTGCGCCGACTCTGAGAACAGAATGCCGTTGTTGGCGACAATGCCGACTGGGTAGCCGTGGATACGGGCAAAACCGCACACTAAGGTTGCGCCATAGTTGGCTTTAAACTCATCAAAATCGGAATCATCGACGATACGGGCGATCACTTCTTTGACATCAAAGGGCTTTTTCAAATCAGTGCCGACAATGCCGTACAGTTCGCTAATGTCGAATTTTGGTGGCTTGACTGGGCTCAACAGACTTTTGATTTGTTTTTGATGATTCAGGCGTGATACCGCGCGGCGGGCAAGCTCTAACGCGTGCTCATCGTTTTGGGCTAAATGATCGGCTACGCCGGAAATTTTTGTGTGCACTTCGGCGCCGCCTAACTCTTCGGCGCTGACTTCTTCACCTGTGGCCGCTTTGACTAATGGTGGGCCGGCTAAGAAGATAGTGCCTTGATCTTTTACGATAATCGATTCATCCGCCATGGCTGGCACATATGCGCCGCCTGCGGTACATAAACCCATCACCACCGCAATTTGCGGAATGCCTTTTGCCGACATTTGCGCTTGATTGTAAAAGATGCGGCCGAAATGGTCGCGGTCGGGGAAGACTTCATCTTGGCGGGGCAGGTTAGCGCCGCCAGAGTCGACTAAATAGATACAAGGCAAGTGACAACGGCTGGCAATATCTTGGGCGCGTAGATGTTTTTTAACGGTAATCGGGTAGTAAGTACCGCCTTTAACTGTAGCGTCGTTGGCGATGATCATGCACTCAACACCGCTCACACGGCCGATACCAGCGATAATGCCCGCTGCGGGCACTTCTTCGTCATAAACTTCAAACGCCGCAAATTGCGATAGCTCTAAAAAGGGCGAACCCGCATCGAGCAGTTTTTCAACCCGCTGACGTGGCAGTAATTTACCGCGGGATAAATGACGCTCTAGCGCCACAGGGCCGCCGCCGAGTTCGATTTTATTGAGTTTAGTTTTGAGATCGGCCACTAGGGCGGCCATATCGTCGGATTTTGCTTGAAATTCATCGCTACGGGCGTTGATACGACTGCTTATTTGCGTCACTTTGATTGTCCTTATAAAGCGGAAACTCGGTATCACCTTGCTCGAATGGGTGGCGCAAACTGTAAATTACAGTGAGGGGCTACCCATTCACTTGTGAGAGATTATTGGAACTCGCGTTATTTCGACTCATTGAACAGTTCGCGGCCAATCAGCATGCGGCGAATTTCTGAGGTGCCTGCGCCGATTTCATACAGCTTGGCATCACGCAGTAAGCGGCCGGTGGCGTATTCGTTAACATAACCATTGCCGCCGAGCAGTTGGATTGCATCCAGTGCCATTTTGGTTGCGAGTTCTGCGCTATACAGAATGGCGCCCGCGGCATCTTTACGGGTGGTTTCACCGCGATCGCAGGATTTTGCCACGTTATAGACGTAGGATTTAGCGGCATTCATGCCTGTGTACATGTCGGCTAACTTGCCTTGCACTAGTTGGAATTCACCAATCGATTTACCAAATTGCTCACGCTCGTGGATGTAAGGCACAACGATGTCCATACAGGCATTCATGATCCCCAGCGGACCGCCAGACAGTACGACGCGCTCGTAATCGAGGCCGCTCATCAGCACTTTTACGCCGTTATTGAGGCCGCCTAAAATGTTTTCTTCTGGTACTTCTACATCTTCAAACACCAGTTCGCAGGTGTTAGAGCCGCGCATGCCGAGTTTGTCGAGCTTTTGCGCTTGGCTAAAACCTTTCGAATCACGTTCAACGATAAAGGCGGTAATACCGTGTGCGCCTTTGGTTAAGTCGGTTTTCGCGTAAATGACATAGGTGTGTGCATCTGGACCGTTAGTGATCCACATTTTGTTGCCGTTTAAGATGAATCGGTCGCCTTCTTTACGGGCATGTAGCTTCATCGAAACCACGTCAGAACCTGCGTTTGGCTCACTCATGGCCAGCGCGCCAATATGCTCACCGCTCACCAGTTTTGGCAGGTACTTGGCTTTTTGCGCTGCATTACCGTTACGGTTGATTTGATTGACACACAGGTTTGAGTGGGCGCCGTAACTTAGGCCGATAGAAGCGGATGCGCGGGAGATTTCTTCCATTGCGACGACGTGGGCTAGGTATCCCATGTTCGCGCCGCCAAACTCTTCGGGTACCGTTACTCCGAGCAGCCCCATTCCTCCAAGCACAGGCCAAAGTTCATTGGGAAAGGCATTGTCGTGATCCACTTTCGCGGCAATCGGGGCGATTTCATTCGCGGCAAAATCCTGCACTGCATCGCGCAGCATATCGACGTCTTCGCCTAGGCCAAAATTTAGACTTGTGTAGAGAGAGTTCATTGCTTGTGTCCTTTCAGATGTTCTAATTTCAGATTGTTATAGTTTTTATGATTTTTAGGTGCTTGAGTCTTTTAAATCTTGTACTTAAATCCGTAGTCGTTATCGCCATCAAATTGATTTGATTTTGTGTCAACGGGGATTTAGGCTTTTGCCGTTTTGTTATCTTCTAAGGCTAAGCGGCATTGCTGCTCGGCGGAATTGAGTTCCATCAACACGACTTTAATGTCGTCCATTTGCTGCTGTAGGGCGGATTTCTTTTCTTCCACTAGCGCCAGCATGGTATTGAGCTGTGAGGTGCTGCTCTTGTCGGCATCGTATAATTCGAACAAGCGACGGGTTTCTGCCAAAGAAAAGCCCAAGCGTTTACCGCGAAGAATGAGCTTGAGGCGCACTCTGTCTTTGAGGCTATAAATACGGGTTTGGCCGCGGCGTTTAGGCTTAAGTAAACCTTGGTCTTCGTAAAAACGAATACTACGAGTAGTGATATCAAACTCTTTTGAGAGATCACTGATCGAGTAAGTCGTTTGTGGTGTGTTCGTTGCGCTCATTCATGCACCCTAAATAATCAGTTTTAAGCAAGATATATGAAGTTTACGTAAAGGTAAAGATTTTGGCTTTTATTCTGTTGACAAAAAAGTGTCAATCCCAATTGCCATCAGCCTGTGCAGCGAGATTAAAACGAGTGCTTTAAATTAGTGTTCGCACATAAAACCACAAATCTTTTCTGGTTATAGGCTAACGTCTAATAGTGGGCTTGATGCCCCCCTGTTAATAATGGTTGTTGGAAGGGGTAGTTATTGCGGCTGACGATTTTAGCCGCAGTCCTGATTGGAGGACATATGTTGACCGAACAGCAAAATGCATCTGTAGCGCAAGCCGCAAATCAAAAACAGAACCAACAAAAACATCAAGCGTTGCACCAAGCATCCTTGCTTAATAAAGCCGAATTCTGGGGAGAAGCGGCGAAGACGCTCGATTGGATTAAACCTGCGCACACTGTGCTCGATGAGTCGCAGGCGCCGTTTTATCATTGGTTCGCCGATGGTGAGATGAACACTTGTTATAACGCCGTTGATCGCCATGTGTTGGCCGGACGCGGTGATCAAGTGGCTATCCAATATGTGAGCCCAGTGACAGACACTGAATACGGCATTAGCTACGCGGAGCTACAGGCTCAAGTGAGCCGACTCGCGGGCTTTATGCAATCTATTGGGATAGAGAAGGGCGACCGTGTGGTGATTTATATGCCTATGGTGCCGGAAACCGCCTTCGCTATGCTGGCCTGTGCTCGCATAGGTGCGATTCATTCTGTGGTTTTTGGTGGCTTTGCCGCCAATGAACTCGCGACTCGGATTAACGATGCCAAGCCTAAATTGGTACTGTCGGCATCCTGCGGCATTGAGCCTTCGGGCGTGATCCCTTACAAGCCTCTGTTAGATAAAGCGTTAGCTCAGTCAGTGCATCAGGTTGATCACTGCCTAATTTTGAATCGTAGCCAGTATCAGGCCGATTTGCTTGAGGGCCGTGACTTAGATTGGCAAGCCGCATTAGCAACTGCACCTAAGGCCGATTGTGTCGCCCTCAAGGCTACCGATCCCTTGTATGTGCTTTATACCTCAGGCACCACGGGTCAGCCTAAAGGTGTGGTACGCGATAATGGTGGCCATGCCGTGGCTCTGGCTTGGTCGATGCAGCATATTTACGATATTCAAGCGGGTGATGTGTTTTGGGCTGCGTCCGATGTGGGCTGGGTTGTGGGTCATTCTTACATTGTGTATGGGCCACTGCTGGTGGGCGCCACCACGTTAATGTATGAAGGCAAACCTGTGGGAACGCCAGATCCCGGCGCATTTTGGCGCACGATTGCCAAATATAAGGTCAAAAGCTTCTTCACCGCGCCGACGGCCATTCGCGCAATCAAGCGTGAAGATCCTGACGGTGAATATCTACAAGGTGTTGATTTAAATTGTCTTAAAAATGTGTTTTTGGCGGGGGAACGTTGCGATCCCGATACCTTAGTTTGGGCACACACTAAACTCGCTAAACCTGTTATTGATCACTGGTGGCAAACCGAAACGGGCTGGCCTGTCGCGGCAAACTTGATGGGTACAGCACCGGTTACTATTAAACCGGGTTCGCCAGCTTTACCTGTGCCGGGTTATGCGGTTGAAGTACTGGATGAATTAGGTGAGCAAGTTGCGGCCAATACTTCGGGTAATGTAGTGATTAAATTGCCTCTACCGCCGGGAACCTTAACGACACTGTGGCAAAATGATCAACGCTATCAAGATAGTTACTTGTCTATGTATCCGGGTTACTACTTAACTGGCGATGCGGGTTATACCGATGAAGACGGCTATCTCTACATTATGAGTCGTATCGATGACATCATAAACGTAGCGGGGCACAGGTTATCGACGGGACGCTTCGAAGAAGTGTTATGTCAACACCCTGATGTGGCCGAAGCCGCGGTAATTGGGGTAGATGATCAGCTTAAGGGCCAAGTTCCCCTCGGATTAGTGGTACTCAAGAAAGGCGTGACGATCAGTGATGAAGAGCTGCATAAACAGTTAATAACCCTGGTACGCCAAGAAATTGGTCCCGTCGCCTCCTTTAGGTTAGTGAGTGCGATTCAAAAATTACCTAAAACGCGCTCGGGTAAAATTTTACGCGGTACTATGCGAAAAATTGCTGATAATCAGCAATATACAGCGCCTGCGACCATAGAAGATCCACAGACCTTAGAGTTAGTGCGTACCGCGCTCACTCGCATGGGTTATGCCGATGCCTTAGTGTAAGAAATTGAGCATAAAGGCTTTTATAGAAAGAGTGTAAAGGTCTTATAGTGTAAAGGTCTTATAGAGAGTTGAAATATCAAGGCGATAGTAAACTGACCAAGCTTACTATCGCTTTTTGCGCATGGCATTTCTTATTTCGGCAAAATCAAAGATTGAAATTTTCACCTCAAATTTGCTAGTCTTGCAGGCTCATCACGTACAGTTATCATGCACAGCTATCACGTACTGTTATCACGTACTGTTATCACGTACAGCTATATCACCTACAGTTTTACTGTAATCAAATGGCTTAGGGACGACCCTAAATACGCCTAATCTAACATGGGGACGACCCCTTTATGGGAGTTAACTATGAGTTGGTTCTTATTAGTTCTTGCGGGTTTATTTGAAATTGGTTGGGCTATAGGGCTTAAATATACCGACGGTTTTACGCGTTTGTGGCCAAGTATCTTTACAGTGGCGTCGATGGCCGTGAGTGTGTTGCTACTCGGACTCGCGGTTAAGCAACTTCCTATCGGTACTGCTTACGGTGTGTGGGTCGGTATTGGCGCCATGGGCACCGCAATTGCGGGAATTATCCTGTTAGGAGAAGGCGTTAGCTTACTTAAAGTCGCCAGTTTGATACTGATATTACTGGGTGTTTTAGGGCTTAAACTTGCCCATTAATTGACGGTTCTATTAGGGCGTGTTGACGTTTCGAGATTAAATTTTGTTCGCTCTGGCAAGCTCGTGATCACGAAACGAGGAGTGACGTGTAGTTATTCTACTCAAATGACGAGTGACAAAGAGCAAGAGCTTGCCAGACGAACCCTTCGGGCAGCGTTTGGCTGACGTTTCTGCTGCGTTATCGCCCGTTTATGTAGAATAACTACACTGCACGGGCTTTGCTTGCATAAAAGCCAGCCAACTCGCTGCAAAAACAACCCTGAAACGTCAACACGCCCTAGATAAAATGAGACCTAAACGATTGGTACTTTCGGCACAATCGAAATTGCCAATCGTATGTCTCTGGTAATTAAGTTACAAAGATCGGTATAATTACCCCTCAAAATTGGTTAGCTCTAACCTCTGTGACCCGTGGGAATAATATAATGCAAAACCACAGCAATCTTAATGATATCGGCGTAATTGGCCTTGGTGTTATGGGTAAAAACCTTGCGCTAAACATCGCAGATAACCAATATCACGTCAGCGCGTTTGACCTCGATCCTGTTAAAGTTAATAGTGTTATACAGCAAGAAAAACAGGAACGTGCTGGACTCGAGTCTCGCATTCTTGGCTGTGCTAATCTTACCGAAATGTTAGCCAGTCTCACAAAACCCCGTATTCTTGTGCTTTCTGTTCCTGCTGGTGCCCCCGTCGATGGTGTCTGTAGTGCTTTGATTTCTGCCGGTATTGAGTCCGATGATATTGTTATCGACACAGGTAACAGTTTATGGACTGACACTGTTGAGCGAGAAGCACGCTATAAAGGGCAGTTTGTATTTTTCAGCTCTGCAGTTTCGGGCGGCGAAGTCGGTGCGCGTTTTGGACCCTCACTTATGCCTAGCGGTGATATCGATGCATGGCATCATGTTGCGCCGATTTGGAAAGCCATTGCCGCTAAGGTTGATGCCAAAACTGGGCTACCTATTGAACGCTTCGAGCCGGGTAATCCCGTGACAGAAGGCGAGCCATGCACGACTTATATTGGCCCCGCGGGTGCTGGCCATTATGTGAAAATGGTGCACAACGGTATCGAATACGCTGATATGCAGTTGATTTGCGAAGCGTATCAAATGCTGCATGACGGTTTAGGCATTAGTGCCTCTGAAGTGGGCGATGTGTTTGAACGCTGGAACAAAGGTAGTTTAAACAGCTATTTGATGGGGATCAGTGCCGAAGTCTTAAAACAAGCCGATCCATTAACGGGTAAACCGCTGGTGGAAATGATCTTAGATAAAGCGGGCCAAAAAGGCACGGGTTTGTGGACGGCCGTGAGCAGTTTACAAATTGGCTGTCCGGCGCCGACGATTGCTGAAGCTGTGTATGCGCGCGCCGTAAGTACCCAAAAATCCTTACGTCTACAACTCAGCCAGAAATTGGCTGGGCCAAATGCACCTGTTATCGATGACGCACAAAAAGCACTGTTGATTGAAGCCCTTGAAAGCGCGTTATATTGCGCGAAAGTGTGTTGTTACGCCCAAGGCTTCCAGTTGATGGCGATGACGGCTCATGAACAAAAATGGCAGTTAGACTTTGCTGAAATTGCAAAAATTTGGCGTGCGGGTTGTATTATTCGCGCGACGTTCTTGCAATCAATCACTCAAGCCTATGAAGACAAATCTGATCTTAGCAATCTGTTGATGGCGGACAGTTTTGCGTCTGCCTTGTCTGAAAAGCAAGGCCTATGGCGTACCGCAGTCGCGACTGCGGTGATGCAAGGCATTCCAGCACCGTGTATTAGCTCGGCTCTGGCGTATTACGACAGTTACCGCTGCGAAACATTACCAGCAAACTTGCTCCAAGGTCAGCGTGACTTTTTCGGTTCCCATACATTTGAGCGTATCGATACCCCTGCTGGCGAGAAATATCACTTAGATTGGAGTGCCAAAGAGCGCACCTTGGCTAAGGTTTAGTGAATGTGAAAATTCGTACGTAATATTATAAAAAAGCCCTCATAATTGAGGGTTTTTTTATGCCCGATCTACATCGATTTGAACTGAAAATTAACTCATTATCTCCAAAGATAATAGTTATGACTTTTTTATTATTTTTTCGCGACGGACCTTATCCCTAGAGTTAAATTCTTAATTAGATTTAATAGTTAGTAAGATCATGTCTGTGGTTTTAATTTTCTGCATATATGGTTTTTCAGCGGTTCATTTTTAATATTTAATTTCAATGCGCTTTAATGTTTTTTTATAGTTTGAATTGCTACTCAATATTTAAATTCGTTATGTATTTATAAGATATTCAGAATTTTATTAGATTTAAATCGGTACGTCATGTTGTTATTTCTATCTCTTGTTAAAGTGTAACCATTTGTTTGAGGTTAAATTGGTACGTCATGTTGTTATGTTTATTTTTTATGAAAGTGTAACAATATATTTTAAATTTTAAAATATAATCAAACAGATGCATTATTAATTGTAACTCCTTGAAATTACATTTAGTCTAATGATTTTATTGGTTAATTTTCTTGTGATTTAAAGGTTAAACTAAATTTAGTATGTCTATTTTTATTGGGTTTATAGCTAGGAGATATATATTCAATCTACCGTTCTGTTTATTGTCGTTTTCATTCTCATTATTCATATGTTAAAAGATGTATCACCATTAAATGCTAATGTTGGTTTTTGGTGTTCAATAAAAATTAAAATAACAGTATTTAATGCGGATAAATAACGAATAAATCCTAGTTATCCAATATTAAATAATAAAATGTAATGACAAGAAGGAATGTCTATCCATGCGTATGTCCATTGTTGCATTAAGCATCACGGCCGCCTTATTGACGGCTTGTGGAAGTGACAAAAAGGCTCCTGAGCCAGTTGCTAAGGTCAACACAGCACCAACAACTGTCGATATGACCATTGATGTGTCGCAGTCTCTATTATTCACCGGCAAATTAGATGCGACAGATGTCGAAGGTGGTTTGACTTACTCTTTAGTTGATCCTACTGATTTAAAACTAGGTACTTTTACTCTAGTTAATAAGAATACTGGTGAATTCACTTATTCTTCCGATGCGAGTGAAGGTACTGAAGTTGTCAGATTTAAAGTATCTGACGGTCAGTATCAAGCAGAGGCCAGCTTAACGATCCATATCAGAAATGGCGATCCCTTATATGCTTACCAGTGGCATTTAAAAAATACAGGACAGAATGCTTTTGCGCTAAACCGTGGTGTCGCTGGTGAAGATATGAATGTGAGTGGTGCTATTTCAGACCAATTTATGGGACAAGGCGTGATCGTCGCAGTGGTGGATAGCGGCTTAGAAATTGCTCATCCAGATCTGATGAACAACAGTGTGAATGGTGGCTCATACAATTTAATTACTGGTACTGTTGACCCTACACCTTTCTCCGGTTCTGCTGATGCTGCTCATGGTACTGCAGTAGGTGGGATTATTGCAGCCGAAGGTTGGAATGGTATCGGTGGTCGCGGTGTGGCGCCTAAGGCAAAATTGATTGGTTTCAACTTCTTAGATTCTGACCCAACAGGCAAAGTTAAAAATGTTCAAACATTTGAAAACTTTACAAAATCACATGGTGCCAGTGCCTACAGCGACAGTGCGCGTGTCTTTAACCAAAGCTATGGTTACAGTGTGCCATTTCCCGATAAATTTAATGAAGATGAAACCGAAGTTTATCAAGATATTGCAACTCAAAGCTTCGATGGTAAAGGCAGTATCTTCGTTAAATCGGCAGGTAATGGTTATAAATACTACCGTTGGAATACTTTTTGGATACCGGGAGATTACTTCACGGCAACGGCGGAAAATCCCGCTAACCATGGTTTACCTTTCCATAATTCCAACATGTCCTCTGACAATGCTAACATTTATAACTTAGTCGTTAGCGCGATTAATGCTAATGGTGAACTCTCTAGCTATTCATCTGTAGGCTCGAATATTTTTGTAACAGCCCCCGGTGGTGAAGATGGGGGTGATGATCCTGCGATTGTAACAACGGATTTTATGGGGTGTAAGAGTGGTTCAGCGATTGCAGAAGATCGTCCAAGCACGCCGTTCCACGGTGGGTTACATCCTTTAAACTCAAATTGTGATTACACTTCAACGATGAACGGTACCTCATCCGCGGCACCAAATACTTCAGGTGCAGTCGCTGTGATAATGAGTGCAAATCCAGATTTGACTTGGCGCGATATACGTCATGTTCTAGCCAAAACTTCAACCAAAGTGAAAGCTGATATTGCGGCTAAAACCGTTACTATTGGTCAGGGTGAAGGTGCTCCAGAATATGCTGCTATTCCGGGATGGCAACAAAATGCTGCGGGTTATTCATTCCATAATTTTTATGGTTTTGGCCGTGTTAACGTCAGCGAAGCGGTAAAACTGGCTAAATCCTATGCTGAGGATTTAGGTGAATACGTGGTAACTGAATGGCAAGCAAGTCAAGAATTGGCAAAAACGATTCCTGATGCGGACGTCAATGGTGTCAGTGATACTCAAGTGGTGGCGGATGATTTAGTGATTGAAGCTGTACAAATCGAGTTAACGGCAGATCACTTACGCCTACCGGATCTGGCTGTTGAGCTAATATCTCCAGCAGGAACTAAAAGTGTGTTAATGACGCCTTATAATGGTTTGGTATATCAAGGTGTCATGGATAAAACCAACCCAGAAGATTTAGTAACAGGTTTCGATGCGACGCCTATGCTGTCTAATGCTTTCTATGGTGAATCATCAAAGGGTGAATGGACCATCAAGCTTATCGATGTAAATAGCGGGGACTACTCGTTTATTCAATTTGATAAAGGCCGTACTCCTATTTCTATTGCTAACGAAGCTGATGGTAAATTGAAAGGTTGGTCAATTCGTTTCCATGGCCACGCTGCCAAGTCTGCATCTTAAGGAGTATTAAATGAAAGCATTGAATCTATCATTAGTTGCAGTTGCTCTTATGTTATCTGCACAAGCTATGGCACATGACAAAATCGATTTGGATAAACCTCAGGAAGAAGTAAAAGAGGTTACTATGAGCCGAGCGCAATTCTTGAACTTAGACAGCCAATATTTTGTCAAAACTGACGCTGGCGTGGTGAAAGAAGCAAAACAGTTGACGAAAGGGCAAAAAGTGGTGACTCAGTCTGGTAAGCCATTTGCAGAAATGACAGGAAAATTGGTTGTTAAGCTCAAACCTGGTGTTTCTGCTGCGGATTTTGCAAAAGCTCATGGCCTGAAAGTGGATTGGCAGAACAAGAGTAATTTACTCTTGTTAGCCGCTGAAGAAGGCACAGATCTCATCAGCTTAGTGAACGCGATTAAGGCGTCACCCGAAGTTGAACGAGCTAAGTTAGATCGTGCCATTGCCAAACAAGAAATACAGTAGTTTTTGTTTGATTTAAAAGGGCCTGTTGGCCCTTTTTACTTTTTAATTATGCAAGTTCATCAGTAGCAAAGGCGATCAGCTTTTGCCAGAGTGCTTGGGCGACGGGGCCTAAAGGTGAGTGGGGTTTTCGCATCACATAGTAATCGAGTTGAATATTGTTTTGCCTTTCGCGTAGATCCAATGCAATCAATGCGCCTTGTTTGAGTGAATCTTCAATCATATAGTGCGGCAGCTTGCCCCAGCCCATACCACTTTGAATAAGCATTTTCTTGGTATAAAAATCATTAACATACCAACGTCGTTGCCCCGCCTGTACCCCAAACTCAATATTCGCAGTGCCTGAGCCCGTATCTTGGATCACGATTTGGTATTCATTAACGAGCTCTCGTGCGTAGGTCAGTGTCGGATGACGCTCAAGCATGCGCGGCGCGGCAACATCAAGAAGGCTACCGGAAAATAAATAGGCTAATTCTAAATGGCTCGAACGTATGGGTTCTATTCCGCCTGCGGAGATGATGATTTCGGCTTTATCTTGATTCAGCGCTTCGAGCGCACCAGTTAAAAACTCTTGTTTGAGAATAATTTGGGTATAGGGAAACTCATTTTGAGTCAGCTCTAAAATCGGCAAAATTCGAGCGAGATTAAAGGAGGCTTCAAAAGCTAAGGTGATGCTTGCTTCGTTACCTTTGGCTAAATGCTTCGCTACTTGCTTCATTTCTTGCGCTTCATTCAGTACCCGCAGGGTATGTTGCAGCAGTTTTCGACCTTGCTCAGTGATGGCGAGTCGATAACCTTCGCGATTAAACAGGATAAGATCGAGTTGGGATTCTAACTGTTTGATACTTTGGCTAATGGCGGGTTGGGTTTTATGTAGCTTGTCACTGGCAGCTTTGAGTGAGCCCGCCTCAGCTACGGTTTTAAACATCAGCAGTTGGTCTAAGGTCACAAGGATTGCTCGCAAGTTATAAATTATTAGTTTATGAGATATTAGATTTTATTCCATATTTATTTATCTTTTATCGGCTCATAATCGATTCCATTCTCACTCGTCGTCTGCGCATTTATGCCCAAGACTGACGGCAAATATCACGTTTAATGGGGTGTGTGCGATGCGATTTTCAAACTTATGTGATACTAAGGGTTCAAGTATCAATGGCTTAGTTGCAGAGGTTGATACACAGAAGTTATTCCTTTGTGCCAATACACTCAATCGCGCCGCTGCAACCGTCACATTGGCGATGAGCATAGTGTTTTTCATCTCGGGATTTGCCAAGTTATTTGGCGTGTCTATGTTCCATGTTCCGTTCACATTAATGAATCTTCCCACTGGTTTTGGTTATTTTATTGGTTTGATGGAAGTGATTGGCGCCCTTGGGTTGTGTCTACGTGACTACCGAGTGCTATCGGCGAGCGGTTTACTGGCGATTATGCTGGGGGCGATTTATTTCCACTTTAACTATGAAGCGCCGATTAATGCACTGCCGGCATTGAGCTTATCGGCAGGACTCTTTCTGATTATTAAACTGGATGAAATTATTGAGCGTTTAGTGCGATTTCAGCGGCAGTTGGTGCAGAGTCGTTCCGCATTTTAAGCGTGCATTGAAGTGTTATGTAGAACAGTGAGTTAAGTGAGAAATGCTGAGTTTAAAGCCAGTAGTACAGATATAAGTTAATCAACACGAGAGGATTATGATGCAAGTTAACGCGAGTCGTATGCCTGTGCTATTTGTGCCCCATGGTGGTGGCCCTATGCCTTTGCTCAATGATGTTAATCATAGGGAGTTGCGTGCATTTTTAACTTCAGTAACAGCGCCAATGCCAACTCCGAAGGCGATTGTGTTGATCACTGCCCATTGGGAAGAATCTGTGGTGACTTTGTCGAGTAGCCCAAAGCCAAGTATTTTGTATGATTACTATGGATTTCCACCTAAGGCTTATCAGCTGACATATCCTGCACCCGGTGAGCCAGAATTAGCCGCACAGATTGCGAATATGCTCGCGGATAAGGGCATCGCCGCCCGCTTAGATAGCGAACGCGCATTCGATCACGGTACCTTTGTACCACTTAAGTTGATGTATCCTGAGGCGAATATTCCCGTGGTGCAGATGTCGTTAGTCCACAGCCTCGATCCTAAAACCCATATAGCGATTGGGGAGGCTTTAGCGCCGCTGCGGGACCAAGGGGTGTTGATCGTGGGGTCTGGCATGTCGTTTCACAATATGCGGGCATTTTTCTCAAGCGATCTCACAGTGCAAAGACGCAGTGCAGAATTTGATTATTGGTTGACGCAAACTTTAACGGCAAGTGTTAGTTCTGCCGAGGTAAAAACAGCGTTAACTCATTGGCAATCAGCCCCTGAAGCGCGTTTTAGTCATCCGCGGGAAGAGCATTTATTACCGCTACATGTGTGTTTTGGTGCAGGCCATAATGGTTCATCCCATGCCGAACGCAACTTTAATGGTATTTTGTTAAACACGCTGATCTCTGGTTATATCTGGCAATAAATGGAGGGTAGGATTTCCCTCGTCGATAATAAGCCAAATTGAAGTTGTGCTGCGGCCAATAAAAAAGGTTCGTATCTATCGAAGATATGAACCTTTTTATATTCAGCATTGAGCTGTGGTGTAGCACTAGCTTAGCGGATTTACTCTTATGCGGTAAACACTAAACCCACGCTAAACAAGGTACTGAAAATCATGGTTAACTTAGCTGTGCGGCCGAGTAACGGATTTAAGGCTTCACCAGAAACTGCATAAAAATCGCTACTGAGTTTGCGGGCAATAAGCAGAGATAATCCCGCAAGTAGTACTGGTAAACCGGGTAAAATACCGAATAAAAAGCCAGCGATGACTAAGCCAAAGGGCAAATAGATTAAGGCTTGATAAAGCACTTTTGCCTGAGCTTCGCCAATACGTACCGCTAGAGTATGCTTGCCCGCTTGGGTGTCGGTACGGATGTCGCGAGTGTTATTCACCAACATAATCGCAGCGTTAAATAAGCCAATCGCACAACCTAATAACCAAGCATTAATAGTCGTATCGCCTGCCTGCAGATAATAACTGCCCACCACTGCAACTAAGCCAAAAAAGACAAATGCTGCTACTTCACCGAGCCCATGGGAGGCGAGGGGATAGGGGCCACCACTGTAGCCAAGAGCACCTAAAATAGCGGCTGCGGCGAGAATGGCGATGGGCCAGCCTCCGTGCCAAATCAGATATGATCCCACGGCAAGCGCCATTAAGAGACAAAATATCATGGCATTGCGAACGCTTGTTGGTGAAATTAAACCACTTTGAGTCACGCGAATGGGCCCTAAGCGCTCATCTGTATCTATGCCGTTTTTAAAATCAAAATAGTCGTTAGCGAGGTTGACGGCGATTTGTAATAAGACAGCACACAACATTGAAGTGGCAGCGATTAACCAGCTGTAACTCTCAAGATGCAGGGCGAGAATGTTGCCTATCAGTAGGGGACCTATGGCCGCGGGTAGCGTACGGGGTCTTATTGCTAAAATCCAAGGATTCATGGCGTCCAGTCATTATTGGTAAATGGGAATGGTACCGAGCAAGGGCTCAATTAGCGCATAGCATAACAAGATTTAACACGAAAGTGAGCACTATCTAATAAACGCATTTAACAGAGTTTGAATTGGCGCACATATGTTCACTGATGCAGGATGAGATTTGTCGTTAAGTTCAAAGAAAATCAAAAAAGTCTGTGTTTCCATAGTTAATGTTAATGGAGGCTTTGTGCTGTCCATGACATAGGCGTAACGCTAAATACTTTGTTTAGTAGATAGCATAGGCGGTTGTTACCCTATGCTCGTTATTTTTTGCCGCTACAACAATGCCGATAAGGACATATTTGGATGCGTTTTGACAATAAGGTGGCATTAGTCACTGGGGCTGCGGCTGGGTTAGGTCGAGCGTATGCCATCATGTTGGCTGAACGGGGGGCAAAAGTGATACTCGTCGACCAGCCGTTATCGTCTTATGAGTCAATTTCCACCGACGGCGCTCAGACGAGCCAAGCCAACTTAGAATTAATGCAGACCTATTGCAGCATTATTAAACTCGGTGGAGATTGCATTTATTTTGTGCTTGATGTGAGTCAGCGAAATGAAGTGAATAGCATGATTGAAGAGGTGATCCTACGCTGGCATCGCATTGATATCTTGATTAATAACGCGGGCGTTTATGGTGCTTGTCCCTTTGAGCACATTAAACTTGAGCAGTGGCAACGGCAATTGGATGTCGATCTCAATGGCAGCTTTTATCTCACTCAAGCTGTTTGGCCTTATATGCAACAACAGAATTTTGGCCGGATAATGATGACAACGGGAGTTTCGGCCTTGTTCGGTGACTTGCACCAAGTTGGTTTTAGTGCGAGCAAGATGGCGCTGGTCGGCATGGTGAATAGCTTATCATTAGAAGGTGAAATTCATAATATTCGAGTCAATAGCTTATGCCCTCAGGCCGTAACCGCGATGACGGCCAAACATTTAGCGAGTGCGATTCAGCCGCTATTTTCCTTTGAATCATTAACGGCTACTACGGCTTTCTTGGTGAGTGAACAGGCGCCAAATGGTCAACATCTACTCGTCGGAGCGGGCAGTGTTAGCCACGGCATGTTTGTCGAGTTTCAGCCTATGTATTTTAATGAAGGTCTTTTTACGCCAGATAACCTCGCGCAGCAGTGGCCACAGTTACACCAATCCTTCCCCGTGACTTTGCACTCCTGTGGAGAGGATAAGGTTTTGTCTTGGTCTAAGTTAAGTGCGCTAGAACATCACATTAAAATCGATTGATTCATCATGCTTGTATTTGAACTAAGCCTGCATCTATAGCGATTTAAATGCAGTAAGTGGCTCAATAAAGCCGTAAATGCTAAGCACAATAAATAACACAGATACTCCAACGTGCCTCGTTTAATTCCTCATCGTTGAGTGATGATTTGATTGTGAATCATCGATAGAAGACTGGTCAGCTTAAGGCTAACTGAGTTACCCTTTAAGATTAATTGCTAATTACGCAGTAGGATCCCATGAGTCAGGTATTAGACGATCTTTTATCATTACTTTCCCTTGAGCAAATTGAAATTGGCCTCTTTCGTGGTCAAAGCCAAGATCTGGGTTTTGGGCATGTGTTTGGTGGTCAAGTGATGGGCCAAGCACTGAGCGCCGCAAAACAGACAGTAGCTGCTGAGCGTAAGATCCATTCATTACACTCCTACTTTTTACGTGCAGGTGACGAGAAGTTGCCGATTGTTTATGAAGTAGAAAATATGCGTGATGGCGGTAGTTTTAGCGCTCGTCGGGTTAGTGCTATTCAAAAAGGTCGGCCGATTTTTCATATGACCTGCTCCTTCCAAGAACCTGAGGAAGGTTTTAGTCATCAAGCCGCTATGCCGCAAGTACCCGGACCTGAAGGTTTGTTGAATCAGCAGGAATTGGCGCTGACGATGCGGGATAAAGTACCGCCGAGCATACTTGAAAAGTTTATGGCCGATGCGCCAATTGAGATGCGATTGGTCAATCCACTGCACCCTTTTGCGCCTAAAGAAACCGAGCCGTACCGTTATGTTTGGATGAGGGCTAATGGTCCTATGCCAAATGATGCCCATATCCATGAATATTTACTCGCCTATGCCTCAGACTTTAACTTTTTAGTCACGGCAGCTCAGCCCCACGGTGTATCCTTCTTAAGTCCTGGGGTACGAATGGCGACGATCGACCATGCGATGTGGTTCCATCGCCCGATTAATATGGGAGAGTGGTTGCTTTACAGTATCGATAGTCCTAATGCTAGCGGTGGCAGAGGTTACGTCAGAGGGCAGTTTTTCAATCAACAAGGCGAGTTAGTGGCTTCTTCTACTCAAGAAGGCCTGATACGCATGGTAAAAGGACGTTAGTATGTATCTGAAAATAAAATCGTTTATATTGTTCTCTCTCATGGCTGTCTTGCTCAATGGCTGTGTGACTGTAACACCTGAACAACCGATTATCATCAATGGCGCCGCTGGCTATCTAGAGAAGATCCCATTACCTCAAGGCTGCCAAATCATTATTGCCATTATTGATTTGAATACTCCAGGTGTCGTCGTCGCACAAAAAACCTTCAATATCGCCAGAGCACCTGTGCCATTTAAATTTACACTGCCCGCTAAATCGATCGATAAAAGTATCCAATATGGCGTAGTGGCGATGATCAAGTTTCAAGACCAAGTGATTTTCCAAACCTATGACAGGTTCCCAGTTATCAATAATGATAAGTTCACGACAGAAGTGTTAATGAAGGCGGTGATGGCGAATTAACCACTGGCCACAACTGCAATAATATTGTTTTTATATTGATGAAGATTTAGCCCTTTCAATTCTATATTGAAAGGGCTTTTTTGTGATCATTAATCCGCTTGCTATGCTGTAAATGTGAGATTAAGTATTAATTTTCTCTATAGAGGATTAAGAATATTAATGCATAAGTTAGTTGATTTTTATAAGGGATATCATTTTGTAAAATATTATGCAAAACAAAATGTATGTATTTTGTTAATTAAAAGTTATTGATTTTGTTCTTTATTGTTTCGTAAAAGATGTTTTGCGTTTATTTTGTAACTAATGATATTTATAAAAAAGAATATTTATTTACGGGGATTTATTCTGTTTAACCTAAGGCTATTTTTGAGCTGACACTTAAGGGTGTAGTTTAACTATATGATTTAATGTTTATTATTTGTTTTTATCGATTTTTATACTACGACTTATCGTTGGGACATAAAACAGTCTGATAAAGGTTCTATGGATTTATTTTAACAAGGTATGAGGTTGTTCATCATTTACTGAATTACGTTCTGTTAGCTTACTGTTTTAATTTGTATCATCGCGTGTTACAAATTATCGCGATAAAACTCAGTGATCATCATCACAGTAAATTGAATGGTTATTCATAAAAAATGTCAGTTACGGGTGATGTTTTTGGTTGCCGCAGCGTTTTCATGCCACCCAAACCTGAGTTTTATAAATCATACAACTTATAAGAATTAGGGAAGTCACAATGAAAACTAAAATAGCATTAGCAGTGTCTATGGCACTGTTATCGTCGGCGGCAAATGCACAAACCGTATTATCACCTACGGGTGAAACCTTGCAGTTAGATATTCCAAGTGAATTACAAGTCACTTCATTACGCGGTAACGCTGCCGGAGCTGAGGTTAAGTTTGTACCTGAAGCAGATTTAGGTGAGGGTGAATATACTTATATCGTCCGTTTACGCGATAGTTCGGTTGCTAATTACCAAGGAACTATTCCAGGATTAAAAGCGACTAGTTCACAAAGAGTGCAGGTAAACGGTACTTCAAAAGTTGCTGTGAACGGTAAACTTGATGCTTCTAAAGCTGAAGTCAAAAGTTATGTTAGTTATTTGAAAGTAAAACAGAACCGATTTTTAGCTAACGCGAGTGCGGCTATTGGCACCAATCTGCAACCATTAACGACATATCAGTATGCGTTAAACGGTATGGCGGTTCGCATGACTCAAGCTCAAGCGAAGAAAATGGCTGAGTTACCTGAGGTTGCGTTTGTTGAGCGCGAGCGCATGGAGCAAATGGAAACCGACGTCAGTCAAGCGCTTATCGGTTCTCCTAATGTATGGGATGGCAGCGCGACGGGCACGAAAGCCATGGGTGAAGGCGTGATCGTCGGTATTATCGACTCAGGTATTAACTCAGATCATGCTTCTTTCGCTGATGTTGGCCAAGATGGCTATGACCACACAAACCCATTAGGTCAAGGCATCTATATTGGTGATTGTAAAACTGATTTCGCGAGCATGTGTAATGACAAGTTGATTGGAGTTCGCAGTTACTCTGAGATAACAAATAACTACGACGATGCAAAAGTGTTTGGTGACACCCCTCCAGCTAAAAATGGTGAGGATTACGGTGGGCATGGTACTCACGTTGCGAGTACCGCAGCAGGTAACATCCTAGTGAATGTGCCTTATGTGCAAGGTGAAACAGGTAAGTTAGAAAGCGATGGCATTGCGACAGGCCTTGAATTTAAACAAATCTCAGGTGTTGCACCACATGCAAACATCATAGCCTATCAAATTTGTAATCCGGGTAATGCGGGCGACACTTATTCTGGCTGCCCGACCGCACCGATTTTAAAAGCCTTAGATGATGCGATTAAAGATGGCGTCGATGTGCTTAACTTTTCTATCAGTGGCGGTGGAAACCCGTGGAATAGTGCGACGGAACAAGGCTTTTTAGCCGCGCGTAATGCAGGGATTTTTGCTGCAGTGGCTGCGGGTAACACACGTGCCGCGACAAGCACGAGCCCTGCGATTAATCAAACACCTTACTCTACGCCTAAAAATGCACCTTGGTATACTTCGGTAGCTAACTCGACTCATAACCGTGACATAGTACGCGCCGTGGAATTTAATGGTAAAAACTATCATTACACTGCTGGTTCTGGTCCGGTTCAAACTGAAGTGCTCAAAGGTGTTCCCCTTTATGCTGGCGCAATCGATGCGACCAATTTTGAAGCCTGTAAACCGTTCCCAGCAGATGCCTTTAAAGACAAGATCGCCGTTTTAAGACGCGGTGTTTGCTCATTCGATATCAAAGTGGCCGCAGCAATGGCCGCTGGCGCTAAGGGTGTGATTGTTTTCAATAGAGATGGTGAAAATAATGCGCGTCTGACTATGTCGGGGCTGGATAAATTGAATATTCCAGCGGTATTTATTGGTGATATTGATGGCTTAGAATTGATTGCTGCTATGGCGGCAAATCCTGCTCTTGAAATCACGCTGTCTCCAACCCCTAAAGTTGCCAGTAAAGAAGCGGATGTTTTATCTGCCAGTTCATTGATTGGACCTAACCTGACTAACGATGTACTCGTACCCTATGTCGCTGCACCGGGCAGTGACATCTACGCTGCTTATTCCGACCAACAGTTTGGCCATGATGAAACAGGTACAGATCCTGCTGATTTCACTTTGATGTCAGGTACTTCAATGGCGAGTCCTCACGTTGCCGGTGCTGGTGCGTTACTTAAATCGCTGCATAAGGATTGGACGCCAGACAACATTCGTTCTGCGCTAATGATGACGTCAACGACAGCCCAAGCCATGAAAAAAGCCGATGGTAAAACCGTTGCTGATCCGTTTGACGTAGGAGCCGGTCGTATTCGTGTTGATTTAGCGGCAAAAACGGGCTTAGTGATGGATGAAAGTGCCCTAAACTACGAGATTGCTAATCCTTCGACAGGTGGCGAACCACGTAAGCTAAACATTCCAAGCATGGCTGATTCACGTTGTATCGATACTTGTACTTGGACACGTACTGTCACTGCAACGGCTGATGGTAGCTGGACTGCAAAAGGCGTTTCCACAACGGATAAATTCGCGTTAACTGTGACACCAGAAAGCTTTAATCTCAAAAAAGGTGAAAGCCAAACGATTACAGTGACTGCGGATGTGACTGACGTCGGTGCAAGTTGGGGCTTTGGTAACTTAGTATTAACGTCCGATACTTTCCCAACGGCTAATATGCCGATCGTAGCTAAGATAGCTAAACGCGATTTACCTGCTTTGGTTAATGTTTCAGCCTCACGTGATGCAGATGAACGTAATTTGGCGCACTTGAAAGCGATTGATCTACCGGGTGTTGCGGCGACAGTGACTGCACTTAAATTAAGCGCTACTTATGAATCAAGTGTGAAACAGGATTCAAATACCGATAGTGCATTTGATGATTTGGCCGATGGCGTAAAAGTATTTAGCTTTAATGTTGAAGATAAAGCTTTATATTTCAATGCATCAATCGGTAATACAACCTCTCCTGACTTAGACATGTTTGTGATACTCGATAAGAAAGACGGTAGCAAGCTTTCTATCGCGGCATCTTCTGCGTTTGGCGGTTCAAAGGAAAGTGTATCTATTAAGAACCCAGTGAAGGGTGAGTATATTGTCGTTGTACAAAACTATCAGGCATCTGCAGCCGATGCGGATGATGCCTTTAGTTTGAAACAAGTAACCTTATACGATGAAGCGGGTGATAACTTAACTGCAAATCTTACGGGTGATCATAAAGATTTCAATGTCAACTTAGCATGGAAACAAGCGATGCTAGTGGGAGATGCAGGCATAGCTATGCTGACGCTGACCACCACTGATGACAAAGTCGCACCAGTTGAAATTCCGGTCGTATTTGAGCGCGTCAGTGATGACGTATTACCTCCTCTAGGCAGTACTGTTTCTGGTGAATTAACACCTGGCACCGCTAAAGTGATGAAGACGCGTATCGAAGCGAACAAAACGCAAGAAACTCGTGTTTACACCCTAGAGGCGTTATTACCAGAAGGTCACGAAGTGGCTAATATTAGCCATCAAGGTGCGCAAGTGGGCAATAAGATCACTTGGACTATCGAAATGGCCTCTGCTGCTGCGGCATTAGATGTCACGTTTGACTTAGTGCCACGTAAGGCGAGTCAAGGCAACATAGTGGCATTGACCAACAAAGTGAATAACGACTCGGCTGAAATCTTGAAGCAGGAGTATCAATTTGATGTTCCAGAAGTGGCGCCAGTAGCTGTGATTGAAGCTCCTGCCACTGTCCAAGAAGGTAAACCTTTGTTCATCGATGCGAGTAAGTCGTCGGATGCCAACAATGATCCTTTGACCTACAAATGGACTCAGTTAGGGGGCACCAGCTTTAACTTTGACGCTAATGCGGCCAAGCTTAATCTCGTCGCACCAAACGTGAGTGGCTCTGCTCAGACGGTTTCATTCCAACTGACAGTATCTGATAACCACGGCAATAAAGATTCAAGTGTTGTGTCTGTATCTGTGACTGAAACACCAGCCAAGAAAGATGATGGTGGTGCCTTAGGTTGGTTAAGCTTGTTGTTGCTACCTTTTGCTTTTGGTCGTCGTAAACAAGGCTAAACCCTCAGAGTAAAATCGGAAGGTTTAATGGTAAGAGAGAAGGGCTGATATTGATATCAGCCCTTTTTGTATTTGCTGGTTTGTGTTAGCGATTTGACATTAAAAAATCGACAAAGGCGCGGTCTGCTTGGCTGACAGGGCGCTGCTTTTTCCATGCAATATGGAGGTTTAAAAATACCGGTGGATCGAAGGGTTTGGCTAAAATGTCATCTTTTGAGCTTATCGCCATCTCAAGTACACTGGTGATCCCAAATCCTTGGGAAACAATCTGTTTAATCAGATTAATCAAATTGGTCTCGAAGGCAATATTGGGCTTTTTGCCTAATTCTTTGGCTTGAGAGAGTATCCACTCTCGGTGGAAATAACCTGTCTTGAACATCACTAATTCATGGTCGAAAAAGTCATGTAGACTCACAGCGCTATGTTCCGCTAAAGGGTGTTCGGCACCCATGGCGATCACCATTTGCTCACGGATCAACAGCTGACTATCAAATTCGGGCTGTAGGTCTTGGGCGGTAATGATCGCAATATCCACTTCTTCCTGTTGCAACATGCGCAGTGCATCCCGTGTCCCGCCTTCAAACAGTGATAGTTTCAATTCGGGGTATTTATGCCGAAAAGCCATTAAGCGCGAGGGGAGATAGAAAGAACCCAGCATGCCCGGCACGGCAATGCGGACCTCTCCCGAGGTGAGATTGGCCATGGCGCGGATTTGCGCTTCGGCCTGCTTAACTTGTTTTAGGATCAAAGTGGCGTGTTGATGCAGGACTATACCTTCGGCCGTGAGTGTGAGCAGTTTATCATTCTTGTTGCTCGTACGATTGACTAAGGTGACGCCGAGTGCGACCTCTAAGCGCTTGATACTTTGACTTAACGCGGGCTGAGCCATATTCAGTTTCTTGGCTGCGGCGGTAAAGCTGCCGGTATTGGCAAGGGCATCTAAATGTTTGAGTTGGCGAATATCCATTAATCGGGCTCGTACTATTTTATCAGTGGCAAGATGTGTACTTTTGGCGCGCTATTTCTATAACAAAAATCAATGATTACGATAGATATTATCTATTATTGTTATGTTATGCCCAGTGATAATCTTTGTCTATCCTATGAGTGATACTTGGTCGAGGCTCCCGTGCAAGCCGTATTAGATACTATGATTGACAATAAACAGCGTGACACCCGATTGATGTGGGCGCTCTGCGTCGCTTCAGTGGTGGTCTATATCAACTTGTATTTAATGCAAGGCATGTTGCCGCTGATTGCGGAACATTTTGCGGTCTCAGGCTCTAAAGCAACCTTGATCCTGTCGGTGACCAGTTTTTCCTTAGCCTTTTCATTGCTCTTGTATGCGGTACTGTCAGATCGTATCGGTCGACACACTCCAATCATTGTCAGCTTGTGGTTATTGGCATTGTCTAACTTACTATTAATTTGGGCACCGGATTTTAATGGGTTAGTGCTAGTGCGATTGCTACAAGGTGCATTACTCGCTGCCGTACCTGCGATTGCCATGGCATACTTTAAGGAGCAATTATCACCAAGCACTATGCTGAAAGCCGCAGGCATTTATATTATGGCGAACAGTATTGGCGGGATTGTTGGACGTCTGCTCGGTGGTTTAATGTCGCAGTTTTTATCTTGGCAAGAATCTATGTGGTTGCTGTTTCTAGTGACGTTAGCGGGGGTGGCTTTAGTGAACTATTTGCTGCCTTCACTTGCCGATGCGCAGTCGATGTCACCCAGTAACACTGCGCCTTCCTTATCAAAACGCGCCCGTTTAGCGCAAGATCTTCATGGCTTTAGTCATCATCTGACCGATGCGCAAATGCGTTTGGTCTACGCAATTGGCGGCTTGACCTTTATGATGATGGTGAATCAATTTAGCTTTATTCAACTGCATTTGATGGCTCCACCCTATGAATGGAGTCGTTTTCAAGCAACCTTGATTTTCCTGTGTTATTCCAGCGGGACTGTCGCTTCGTATTTCACTGCGAAATGGCTCGCCAAATTTGGCCAACATAAATTATATCAGTGGTCTTGGTGCGTTATGTTGCTCGGCAGTTTACTGACCCTGTTTGATACGACCTTAACCATTAGCTTAGGTTTTTTAATGACCGCCTGTGCGTTCTTCCTTACCCACAGTTGCTGTAATTCCTTTGTTGCAATGCGGGCCAGTCGTGATCGAGCTAAGGCGACGTCACTCTATTTATGTTGTTATTACTTAGGTGCTGCGATTGGCGGCCCTTATTTGATGATGTTTTGGCATGAGGCGCAGTGGCGCGGTGTGGTGATGGGATCGTTAACCTTATTAGCCTTGATCGCCTTAGCAATCACCCGTTTGCATTACCATCAAACTCATGCCAAACGGGCGTTAGTCTAAAGCTTAAATATGCCCTTTAGTCATCGGAATTAATGTATTGTTTGCGGTCTAAATCGTATTTACGCATTTTGTCGTAGAGGGTTTTGCGGGGCAGTTCTAGCTGCTCCATGGTCTGCTTAATACTGCCCTTGTTGTGGCTAAGTGCTTCTTCAATCAGTACCCGTTCAAAAAACTCTACCCTTTGTAGCAGGGACATACTCGAGTGCAGGCTTGGAGTATTGCCTAATGTGCCAGCAAAGGCGGCTTCTCCGCCCAGCAGCACAAAGCGTTCGGCGAGATTACGTAACTCACGCACATTGCCTGGCCAGTCGTGGGAAGTAAGTATCGCGTTTTGCTCCGCATTTAAGGCAATAAGCGCTTTGTGATAGCGTGCCGATGCGACGCGGGCAAAGTGTAAAAAGAGTAACGGAATATCTTCACGGCGATCTCTCAGGGGAGGGATGGGCACAGTCACCAGATTTAAGCGATACAACAAGTCTTGGCGAAATTCCCCGGTGTCACACAGACCTTTTAAATCGACTTTTGTAGCCGCTATCACGCGAATATCTAAGTTGATGCTCTTGTTAGAGCCTAAACGTTCAACCTTACGGTCTTCAAGCACCCGCAGCAGTTTTACTTGCAGAGACAGTGGCGTACTTTCAATTTCATCTAAAAATAGCGTGCCACCATTGGCATATTCAAATTTGCCAATGCGCATCTTATCGACGCCAGTAAAGGCCCCCGCTTCGGCGCCAAAGAGTTCACTTTCAATCAGGTTTTCGGGGATTGCACCACAGTTGATGGCGACAAAGTTGGCTTGGCTGCGGCTGCTGTGGTCGTGTAAATAGCGGGCGACAAGTTCTTTACCTGTACCGGTTTCACCTTCAATTAACACATCCGCAGGCGTATCTATTACTTGCGTTATGATGTGGCGCATACGGTTGATGCCGACACTGTTGCCCAAAATACGAGGGCCCGGTACGCTTTGGCTTTCGAGATCCTTTTTAAGCTTGCGGTTCTCTAAGGTTAGACTACGTTTTTCTAAGGCGCGTTTAACTACATCGAGTATATGTTCGTTATTAAAGGGTTTTTCGAGAAAGTCGTAGGCGCCTTGTTTTAAGGCATTGACTGCCATGGCAATATCACCAAAACCAGTGAGTAGGACGACGGGGAGATCGGGATCTTGCAGACGGATTTGTTGCATTAAGCTGATGCCGTCTAATTGTGGCATGTTGACATCCGATATCACCATTCCCGCCCAATCTTTATGCAGCAACTTAGCGATACCTTTGGGTTCTGTGGTGGCGAGCGCCTTAATGCCCTCCAGTTCAAATAGTTGAACGAGAACTGTGCCTATGTGCGGCTCATCGTCGATGATGAGAACAGAATAATCTTGAATTGAATTGGGCACACTCATAAAACTAACGTTCCTCGAGCAAGTAAATAGGTAAAATAATCTGGAAAATAGCGCCACCCTCTTCGGCATTGGCAACGTTAATTTGGCCTTGCATGGATTCGATAATGCGTTGTGAAATCGATAAGCCTAGCCCCAGTCCGTGCCGTTCGTTGGTGGTAAAGTAGGGTTCGAAGATTTTCTCCATTTGGCTTTCACGTACACCAGGGCCTGAATCTTGGATACTGATGCAAAACTTATCTTCACTGGTCACGCGGATAACCAATTGGCGTTTAACCGATTGTTGCATCGCGACAATGGCGTTGCTCATAATGTTGACAAACACTTGTTGTAATCTAACCTTATCGCCCCAAACCTGATAGTTACCGTTGGGTAATTGCACATCGAGTTCAACACCCTGTTTATCAATTGCAGGTTGAACTATGGTCAGGGCTTGCTTGATACAGCGGCCAATATCGGTTGCGCTATCAGCACCTTGGCTCTTGCGGGTAAAGCTTTTAAATTGCCCAACAATATCGGCTAATCTGTCGGTAAGTTCAATAATAATCTTGATATTATCCAGAGCCTTATCTTGCATATCACGGGCGAGAAAAGTTTGGGTATTTTGGGCATAGCTGCGAAGTGCCGCGAGTGGTTGATTGAGTTCGTGGTTAATACTGGCGGATAAACTGCCGATCACTGTCAGTTTTGCTGCTTGGATCAGCTCATCTTGAGTATCTTTGAGCTGATTGTTGGCCTGCTGTAAGTCCTGAGTACGTTCTTCAACTCGCTGTTCTAACAGGCTTTGCGCTAGTTGCATTCGGTGTAGATTGCGACGGCGCTCGGCGTTAAATAGGATGCTGAGTGCAAGCAAAAGATAAATACTAGCTGACAGTAACATCAGCGCTGGCAAAGAGGTCAGTAAAGGTTTGATTGGCGCTAAGATGTGTACTCGCCAGCCTGCCTTCGCCATTGATTGGTGGATGTCCATGTATTGTTCATGGTCCGTACCCGTTTGCAGCTGGTAGAGCATAGCTTGACTACCACTTTCATAGGGCGGCTTCATCAACAACTCTCCTATGGGACGTTCAGCATAGCGTTTAGAGGCATTAAGGGCATATTGCTTGGCTTGGGTAAGCGGGGTTAGTGATTTTAACCGCCATTCATCGATACTGGAAATAAAGACGATATCTTCAGGATCACTGATAAGGAACTGATACTGACCCGCAATCGCGATACTGGTACTTTGTTGCTCTATGTCGGCAATATTAACTTTGACTATAATGGCCCCAAGTATGCCTTTACCACCTTGTTGATAAATAGGGTAAGAGAAATAAAATCCGCGCTTATCTGAGCTGGTACCCACTGCGTAATAACGGCCTAGATTGCCCGAGATAGCATCTGTGTAATAGGGTCTAAAGGAGTAGTCCTTGCCAATAAAGGAAAAACTTTGTTGCCAGTTACTGGCGGCAATGGCGATACCTAAGGCATCGATCAGATAGATATCGGATGCTTCGGTGACATGCTGAATTTCTTCGAGATATAAATTAAGCTCTTGGACTTTATCAGGATTCTGCTGGTCGTTCAGGACATTGGCGAGCATTGGGTTAGTCGAGAGCACGTGGGGAATACTTTCGTAGCGCGATAGTGCACCATCGAGAAAACTGACTAATTCCTTTAGTTGTTTCTCCGATTGCTTTTGGATCTCGATTTTACCTTGATGCAAATGCACCCAGTAGGTCAGTTTGAGGGTTGCAAATAGGCCTGCAAGTAACACAACGGTCAGAAAGAGGCGTTTCTTGGCCTTAGGCGTCATGGGCAACATGGTGGTTATCCTGATAAAGCAACGGGATCAATAACTGATACTGCGCATAATAAAACAAAGCGAGCCTGACTAGGCTCGCTTAAAATCTATCTGTAATCAAGGGGTAATCTCACAACCTTGAATTGCAGACTAATATCCACGCATCGAATCCAACCATTCAGGTAAGAAGAGTGAAATCTGTGGTACGTAAGTAATCAGGGCTAAGAAGGCTAGCATCACGAGTAACCAAGGCAGAACCGACTGAATCACCCAACCAATACTGCGCCCCGTGATCCCAGCGGTGACAAAGAGATTGAGTCCCACCGGCGGCGTTAGCATACCGATCTCCATGTTCACGACCATTATGATACCTAAGTGGATAGGATCTATGCCTAATTGCGTTGCAATAGGGAACAGAATTGGCGCCATAATGAGTACAATCGCCGATGGCTCCATAAAGTTACCGGCAGCAAGCAACAGTAAGTTAACGATGATCAGGAATCCCCAGGCGGGTAAACCCATGCTAACAATATACTCAGCAATAATGTGAGGGATACGTTCTGTGGTTAATACATGCGCAAATAGCATAGCGTTAGCTATGATAAACAGCAGCATGATACTGACCTTGGCACCATCGCGCACAACATGACGTATGTCTTTGTCGATAGGCGTTTTAATCAGTCCTAAGAACATATGGCCTAAGTTACGCGCAGTTGCTTTGGCTAAGTTTTCACCTTGATTACGCCATGCTACGTCTTTTAATGGCCCGATATCACGGTAGCCAAATACCGCAATAAGATAAGCATATACACAAGCCACAGCTGATGCTTCGGTTGGGCTAGCGACGCCACCATAGATAGAGCCTAATACGATAAAGATGAGTGCTAATCCACCCATTGCCTTGGCACTTGAAATCCCCAGTTGTTTAACGCCAGGGAAAGGACGTGAGGGCAAGTTTTTAAAGCGGGCAACGATATAAATGACGATCATCAATATAAATCCCATCATTAAACCTGGGATTAAGCCTGCCATAAACATTTTTGCAGCCGACACTTCAGTTGCTGCGGCATACACTAACATGACGATTGAAGGTGGGATCAAAATCCCGAGAGTGCCAGAGGTCGTGATCACGCCTGCCGCAAATTTTTCGGGATAACCTGCTTTTACCATGCCGACTATGACGATAGAACCAATTGCCGCAACAGTCGCAGGAGATGATCCAGAAACTGCAGCAAACAGCATACACGCCATAACGGATGCCATTGCTAATCCACCACGGACATGTCCAATACTGTCCATGGCAAAATCGATAATCCGTCTAGCGACACCACCCGTTGATAGGAAGGCGGATGACAGAATAAAGAAGGGGATAGCGAGTAAAGTGTAATGCTCTGATGAAGACTCATACAGCTTGAGTGCAACTGAAGCTAAGGAGTCATTCGAGAACAATAAAATCGTCAGCATGCTGGAAAAACCTAATGCGATAGCGATAGGCATACCGAGAAACATACATACGAATAGGGCGGTAAATAGGGTTGCAATAGCCATTATTTAGCCTCCTTTTGGTCAGAGACTGGATCTACTTTAGCGTTTTTAGCGCTCTCATCAATTAAATGCATACTTTCTTTCGCTTCATCGGCAAATTGGAAGCCTGAGACTTGGTCACGCAGAATGGCGATAAAGAGTTCGACGAAACGCCAAGTCAACATAAAAAAGCCAATGATTAAAATACTTTGAGATAACCAAATCGGTATTGCGCCATCTTCAATATCGATTTTTAAAGTGTTCCAAGCAAAATCTGGATCGAGGCTTTTTAATATAAATTGTGGGAAATGAATGTCTTCCATAGGCAAACCGATTTGATACATCTGGCTTAAGTAATCCCAACTGCCTTTTAAAAAGAGTCCGCAATAGACGATACAAACAAAGGCGGTAATAAGAGATACTATCTTTTTAGCCTTTGGCGCTAAATTTTTAACAAACGCATCGACACCAATATGGGCACCGACTTTAACCCCATAGGACATACCAAATAACACAAACCAACCGCAAAAGGTTAATGTAAGTTCTTGGATCCAAAGAAAACCCGTGTTGAAGAAGAAGCGAGCGACGACTTCTGAAAACACTAACAGCGTCATCAGAGTGATCAATAAATTGAGCACACCTTCTTCAAAATAACCAAATATTCGCGATATCACAGCCATAATCCCCTCGCTGAAATGGCCGCCTAAGCTCGGTTGAGCTTAAGCGGCTATTATCATTATTATTTATTTGCAGCTACAGCAGCATCAATCACATCTTTACCGATTTGATCTTCAAACTTAGCCCAAACAGGTTTCATTACCTCAACCCATTTTTGACGTTCAGCAGGAGACAGGGTCACTAACTGTGAACGTTTAGAATCAAGGATTAACTTTTTGTCTTCATTGTCTTTTTCAGCAGCAATCTTGTTACCTAATGCGATAGATTCGTCTAAAGCTTCTTTGATGATCTTACGTTTGTCAGCTGGTAGACCTTTCCAGAAAGTGTCAGAGGTCACGACCATATAGTCGAGAACACCGTGATTACTCTCAGTGATTTGGCTTTGCACTTCATAGAACTTTTGTGAATAAGTATTTGACCAAGTGTTTTCTTGACCATCGATAGCGCGGGTTTGCAGCAGGGTAAAGACTTCAGAGAACGGTTTCTTTATAGCCATCGCACCGATGGCATCAAACTGAGCCGCTAAAACATCAGACGCCATTACGCGGAATTTTAAGCCTTTAGCATCTGCTGGATTGTTAAGTGGTGTGTTAGATGAGAACTGTTTCATACCATTGTGTAAATAACCCAGACCGACAATCCCTTTACGGCTCATGGAGTTCAGTAATGTTTGACCAGCTTCACCTTGTTGGAAACGGTTCACGGCATCCATATCATTGAATAGGAAAGGTAAATCGAATACTTGTAGGCGTTTAGTGTAACGTTCAAACTTTGAGAGTGAAGGCGCGACAAATTGTACGTCGTTTAACAGCAGTGCCGCTAATTCGTTGTTATCCCCAAATAACTGTGAGCTAGGAAATACACTGACTTTGTATTCACCTGGTAAACGTTGTTCAACGAGTTCTTTAAATTTAAGTGCCATTTGGCCTTTAGGTGTGTTTTCTGCCACTACGTGTGAAAACTTAATTTCAATCGGTTCTGCAAATACGTTAAAACTGGTCGCAAATACGGAGGCAACAGCGAGCATTTTGACTAAGGTTTTGAGTGGACGGGTCAATCCAGTTTGTTGATTCAATATCATCTTGAGTTCCTTTTTCTGTTGTTAGGATTTGTCCTCAGTCTTGGTTAGTTTGTTACCAAGTTTGAGTAGGAATACAGCCTTGATTTCCCTGAGGTCTGTCTTACTAAAGGCAAATACCACGCCAACTTACACTGGCTTCTGTAAGTGTTTGGTTACTAAAGTGTAGTTCATTTGATGTTTGTCACACTTTTAGTTTGGTGGGTGAGATCTCGCTCACAGTGATTTTGTGTTTGGGTGGAAACCCACCCATAGTGAAGATCGGCCCCAAATTGACGGCTCTTGTCGTTGCAGATAAATTAAACAAACTTAGTTATTTTGAGATCAAAAAAAGCCGTAAAAGTATGCGATATAACGACAAATATTGTGGTGAGCTGCTTTAGGAGAAGAAGTGTAGGTGAGATGTGGAGTCTATGGAGGTTAAGTCGATAGCTATCGTAGTCAATCAAGACACAATTCATTTGATGCTGTTAGTCATCCTCTAAAAGAATACGTTTAAGGATAGCATCGCTAGGTAACAAGGCTAAATGGCCCTGTGCATCAAAGTACCAACCGGTAATAAAGCCTTTTTGGCGCATGCTGACGAGATTATGCATGACTTCCCGCGCCTCTTTTAGAGCTGTTTGCTCATCGCAGGCATGGGTATGCTTTAAATAAGTGGCAATATTGGCAAGAGAAGCGGATTGACTGACGCTGGCCATAATGTTGATCTCCAAAAATGCTAAAGCAGAATGAAATCAGGCCGAGTGTCGATAGAGCTTGGTATTTTACGGATTATAAAAGGCGAAATAGTAAAATTTAACACTCGCTGATTGAGATCAAGCATAGTTGAGTGAGCACGTGGGTAAAGTTTATTGGGGGAGAAATATGGTGGTCGCTACTGGGCTCGAACCAGTGACCCCCTCCTTGTAAGGGAGGTGCTCTCCCAGCTGAGCTAAGCGACCTGGGATATAACATTTTGTATGCCATAATTTCTTTGTAGAAAATATGGTGGTCGATACTGGGCTCGAACCAGTGACCCCCTCCTTGTAAGGGAGGTGCTCTCCCAGCTGAGCTAATCGACCTCGCTGTGTGGAGCCGTATTATAGGGAGGTTCGATCTAGTGTCAACGCTTTTTAGTGAAAAAAGCATTGGTCGCGCTATTTTTGTCCACATTGGCTTAATGCTAATCACGCCGCCGATCAAAGTGTTATTTAATTCGCCAGTCAATGGTACGTAATTTGGACGCTCGCGATTAAATACGAGTTGAACTCATCCCATTCACCGGACTTTTTTGTGGTAAAAGTGCTGAGGAAGTGAGTGATTTATAAAAATTAGCGCACTACGCACTAATAGTATGAGTGCATTGATAGTGTATAGATGCGCGTGTTCGATGGCGCAGATATTTATAGTCGAAGGAATATAGGTGTAGAGATTTAGGGGTTGGAATATAAAGCCTGAAAAATCATCTCAAGTGTTAGCATTCATCAATGGTGGCGATAGCAATAGTGCCACCTTTATATATCGCTTTATATTGGCTTCCCTATAAAAGGGAGGGATTCGCGACACGATTTAACCAGATAAGTGATACTGTGAAGCTTGTCCCATTTGCAGCGCCTGCTTTGACTGTTAGAATAAGCCCACTTTTTTTATCGTGATTGTCTTTATCTAGACGACTTTATATAGGTTAGTGTCCCATTATGACAACTAAGACGCGTTTTGCCCCTAGTCCTACCGGTTTCTTGCATGTTGGTGGTGCCCGTACTGCACTTTATTCTTGGTTACAAGCCCGTGCAAATAACGGTGAGTTTGTATTACGTATTGAAGACACTGATATTGAGCGTTCGACTCAAGCCGCTTGCGATGCGATTTTAGAAGGCATGAACTGGCTAGGTTTGACATGGGACGAGGGCCCATATTACCAAACTAAGCGTTTTGACCGTTATAACGAAATCATTGCTCAAATGTTAGAAAAGGGCACAGCGTATAAATGTTACTGTTCACGTGAGCGAATCGATGCCTTAAGAGAATCACAGGCCGCTAACGGTGAAGCACAAAAGTATGATGGTTGCTGTCGCGACTTACCCGCTCGCGAGACTGATGAACCATTTGTGGTGCGTTTTAAAAATCCAATCGGTGGTTCAGTGGTATTTGATGACCATGTTCGTGGTCGGATTGAATTTTCTAACGAGGCATTAGATGACTTGATCATCGCCCGTACCGACGGCGTGCCAACCTATAACTTCTGTGTGGTGGTTGACGATTGGGATATGGGGATCACTTGTGTGGTGCGTGGTGAAGATCATATCAACAATACCCCGCGTCAAATCAACATTCTTAAAGCATTAGGGGCGCCGATCCCAGAATATGCACACGTATCTATGATTCTAGGTGATGACGGCGCTAAGTTGTCTAAGCGCCATGGCGCTGTTAGCGTAATGCAGTACCGTGACGATGGCTATTTACCAGAAGCACTGCTGAACTATTTAGTGCGTTTAGGTTGGTCACATGGCGACCAAGAGATTTTTTCATTAGAAGAAATGAAGCAATTCTTTAAGTTGAGTGACATCAACAAAGCCGCTTCTGCTTTTAATACCGATAAACTGGTGTGGTTGAACCAACACTATATAAAGAGCCTAGATCCAGAATATGTGGCAACACACTTACAATGGCACATGGACGATCAAAAAATTGATCTGTCAAATGGCCCAGCATTAGCTGAAGTGGTCACTGCATTAGCTGAGCGCGCTAAGACTCTAAAAGAGTTAGCCGCATCTAGCCGCTATTTCTATGAAGATTTTGCTGAGTTTGATGAAGCACAGGCGAAAAAGCATTTACGCGGTGTTGCGTTAGAGCCATTGCAACTGGTGCAACAGAAATTATCAGCATTAACTGAGTGGACAGCTGAAGCTATTCATCAGGCAATTGAAGATACTGCGACTGAATTAGATGTGGGTATGGGTAAAGTCGGTATGCCTTTACGTGTTGCTGTAACAGGGGCAGGGCAGTCTCCAGGCTTAGATATCACACTATTTTTAATTGGAAGAAGCCGTTCTGAGCAAAGAATATCCAAAGCGATTGAATTTGTAGCAGATAGAATAAATTCCTAAAAAAACGAGTTGACACTTTTAGGTGCGCTGCATAGAATGCGCCACGCAGTTGAGACACAGTCGAGCAAATGCTTGCAGTGCACTTAAATGTAGTTCGATAGGTTTGGGGTTATAGCTCAGCTGGGAGAGCGCTTGCATGGCATGCAAGAGGTCCACGGTTCGATCCCGTGTAGCTCCACCAAACTTACCGTAGATGTTAAACGGGAACCTTTTCTAGTGAAAAGTTCAAATTAATATGTCCAGGGTCCCCTTCGTCTAGAGGCCTAGGACACCGCCCTTTCACGGCGGTAACAGGGGTTCGAATCCCCTAGGGGATACCC
>NZ_JABAEB010000004.1:131905-183946 GCF_012584455.1 Shewanella oncorhynchi | reverse complement strand
GGTCCCCTTCGTCTAGAGGCCTAGGACACCGCCCTTTCACGGCGGTAACAGGGGTTCGAATCCCCTAGGGGATACCAATTTTAATCAAGGTTTATCGAAACTTTGGTTAAAGACAATAAGCCACCTCAAGGTGGTTTTTTTGTGTCTGAATTTTGAATATTAAATCGAGATCTCCCCGATTCATTTACGAGTCATACGCTCCGAGTTATTTGCCTAATTTACCCAACAATTCAAACCATCCACATTAAGATAAATAATGCTTCGAGAGGCTTACTTAGTGTGGTGAAGTCATTCTGTTCAATCGTGTGATAAAGATTATCGAAGCGTTTTCCTGCTTAACCTTGCGCTAACCCATGGCCCAAACTCACCTTTCGGATTGTTCAGTGTGTTGGTACTTTGAATGCTGCCACTTTCAATGTTGATAAGTTGAGCCGTTAAGCGCGGTTTATCTCTTGTTTCCAATCGTTCAACGAGTAAAGTTTGAAGTGAACCGTTCACACGGTAGCGAATCGTGTATTACTGCGGTGAATATGAGCGCGAGAAGAGTGAAGCTTTGTGGGAAGAGGGCAGAATTAGGCGGAAACTTATTTGAGATAAAAAAGGCGACACTCACTGCTGAGTTTCGCCTTTCGTCATCTTACCTTTGGCTTAGTCTACACCTAAGAATCCACCGGTTTGGTGGGCCCATAATTGAGCATAAATCCCGCCTGCGGCGATGAGTTCATGGTGCGTGCCTTGCTCAACGACTCGGCCTTGATCTAATACAATTAACCTGTCCATCGCGGCAATAGTCGAAAGTCGATGGGCAATCGCGATCACTGTCTTGCCTTGCATTAATTCATACAAACTTTCTTGAATAGCAGCTTCGACTTCGGAATCTAGTGCAGATGTGGCTTCATCAAGCAGTAAAATGGGCGCATTTTTCAATAAAACCCGCGCGATGGCGATACGCTGTCTTTGGCCACCAGAGAGTTTTACGCCGCGTTCACCCACTTGGGCATCTAAGCCATGATTACCGTTAGGATCACTGAGTTCCTGAATAAAGTCATAGGCTTGAGCTTGTTTAATCGCGCGATCAAGTTGCTCTTCACTGGCACTGGGATTGCCGTAAAGAATATTCTCGCGAATGGTGCGGTGCAAGAGGGAGGTATCTTGGGTCACCATGCCAATTTGCGAACGCAGTGAATCTTGCATAACCATCTTGATGTCTTGGTCGTCAATATTAATCTGACCTTTTTCAACATCGTAGAATCGCATTAGTAGATTCACTAGGGTCGATTTACCCGCGCCAGAACGCCCCACTAAGCCAACTTTTTCACCTGCTTTAATATTCAAATTCAGATCTTCAATCACGCCAGTCTGCTCACCGTAATGGAAACACACTTGGTTGAAATCAATCTTGCCATGATTGACGACCAGCGCCTTGGCGTTTGGCTCATCTTGGATGATCGTTGTTTTCGATAAGGTGTTCATTCCATCGGTAACCGTGCCGATATTTTCGAATAACGAACTGATTTCCCACATTATCCACTGTGACATGCCGTTTAAGCGCAGTGCTAAACTGACCGCAATGGCGATGGCGCCGACCGTGATTGCGCTATCGGTCCATAGGGCTATCGATACTGCTGCAATACTAAAGGCCAACAGATAGTTGATGATTTGCACGCTGACGCTGATGCCCGTCACTAAGCGCATTTGGCGATAAACCGTGTCTAAAAATATCCGCATACTGGATTTGGCGTATTCGGCTTCTTTCTGTGTGTGGGCAAATAGCTTCACTGTGGTGATGTTGGTATAGCTGTCGACGATACGGCCTGTCATGGTTGAGCGCGCATCGGCTTGCTCGGTAGAGACACTTTTTAGTCTAGGCACAAAGTACCATTGCAGACCAACATACAGTGCAAGCCAGACGAGCATAGGTATGACTAAGCGCAGATCAGCGCTGGCAATCATCACCAGCATAGAGGTGAAATACACTAAAATGTATACCAACACATCGAGCAATTTCATCACAGTTTCGCGTACGGCTAAGGAGGTTTGCATCACTTTCGTGGCGATTCTGCCAGCAAAATCATCTTGATAAAACGATACACTTTGTTTTAGCAAATAACGGTGTGCAAGCCAGCGGATCGACATAGGATAATTGCCGAGCAAGGTTTGATGCATGATAAGCGCATGCAGTAATACCAATATTGGCATCACAATTATCACCATACCTCCCATCAGCATTAAGGTCGTGCCTTCGTCTTGGAATAACGTTTCGGGATTTTTTTTCACCAGCCAATCAACTAATTGGCCCATGAATCCGAACAGTGACACTTCAAGCATGGCCAGCATGGCGGTCAGCACTGACATTAAGATCAGCGGCAGTTCGTAGCCCTTAGTGTAGTGGCGACAAAAAGCATAAACCCCTGTGGGTGGTTTAGTGGGTTCATCATCGGGTAGGGCTTCAACCCAGGATTCAAATCGTTTAAACATGAATTAACTCTATGGTGAGATAAAAAATAGTCGGCTCTAGCATATAGGATTTCATGCCTTAAAAGCATTGAAATGATTGAGTTCCGTTTTCCGCTAGTGCTATATGCTAGTTTTACGTAAAGTAATGAACAAGAAATTAATTGTGAGCGAATATTGTCGGGCGTGATGAAAAATGAGTACAGATAGAGCGTCTGAGAGTGCAAATAAGCGTGATGAAATAGATTCGGTGCATTCGCTGGAGTCCAGTTCGGGGCAACTTTCTGCGTCGATTTGCCGTGAAGCGAGGATGAGCCGCGATCCGCGGTTTGATGGTAAGTTTTTTGTGGGCGTCTTAACGACCGGCATTTATTGCCGAACTGTGTGTCCTGCCGTGGCACCAAAAGAGCAAAATGTGCGTTATTTTGATTCGGCCATTAAAGCCGCGCAGGCGGGATTACGCCCATGTTTACGTTGTCGGCCCGACAGTGCGCCGGGATCGAATCCTTGGAAGGGGACTGGCACAACGTTAGCGAGGGCCATTAGCTTAATCGAAGCGGGCGCCTTAGCGGGAAAATCATCGGGAGAGCCAGCCTCAACAGTAACACAATTGGCTGACCGATTAGGGATCAGCAGTCGTTATCTCAATAAGCTCTTTACCGAAGGCTTTGGCACTTCGCCAAAACAATATGCCTTATATCGGCAGTTACTGTTTGCTAAACAATTATTGCACCAAACCCAATTACCTATCACTCAAGTCGCGATGGCGGCGGGTTTCAACAGTATTCGCCGTTTCAATGAGGCGTTTAAGCAAACCTTGCAATTGACGCCGACGCAGTTAAGAAAGAGTACATTAACCAAAGCGGCAAAGGAGTCCATGATTGAGCCACTAACAGGATTAAGTGAGATTGATACTATGGGTGAATTTGTGCCGCACTATGGATTAACCTTGTATCAGTATTATCGTCCGCCATTGGATTGGACATCACAGCTGGGGTTTTATCGATTACGTGCAGTAACAGGGATGGAATGGTTCACACCGCAGATGAGTCATCCACAAGCGAGCGATGTCGTTGGCGATGAGGCGTCCGTGGTAGATGAGGCCAAAGCTGGCGATAATGGGCTCGAATATGGTCGCTGTTTTGCCCTAGGTAAGATGCGCGGCACAGTGCACATTATCCATGAGCCTAAGCTAAATCGCTTCAAACTCGCGATAATGTTGACCGAAGACTCTCCTGTCGATGAGCTGCAATTGCTGGTCACTGAAGTGCGACGCATTTTAGATCTCGATGCGGATATGCTGCTGATTGAACAAGGCTTAAGTGCGCTACCAAGTTTAGGATTAACACCGTTTTCGGGATTACGCATTCCCGGTGCAGGCTCCTTATTTGAGGCGGCCTGCCGTGCGATTTTAGGTCAGCAAGTGACGGTAGTGCAGGCGACTAAGCTACTTAATCAATTGGTTGAAGCCTATGGCGAGCGCTTTAGTCTCAATGGTTGCGAGTATCGTTTATTTCCTACACCCGAGGCCATTCGTGAGGCGAGTCTAACAGAGCTAAAAATGCCCGGCGCTCGTAAATTAGCCCTCAATGCGCTCGCGGCGTTTATCTGCGATCATCCTGAGGCGAGTGTCGATGATTGGCTCAGCGTTAAGGGCATAGGTCCTTGGACAATCGCGTATGCTAAGCTCCGCGGTTTGGGCGATCCCAATGTGTTTTTGCATACCGATTTGATTGTTAAAAAGCATTTGCTGGCCTTGTATGGCAAGACCCATAGGCTGGATGAAGCCGCTGCGGGTGCAGTCAACTACCCGCAGCTGTGCCAGCAACTGAGTCAAGAAATCGCGCCTTGGGGCAGTTATTTAACCTTCCAGCTTTGGCATCAATAACCATCAAGCCGCCTCACATTTAACTGCTAGTTTAAAAAGATGATTTAGCGTTAAGTTAAGAGCCAATTTAGAACCAAATTTAGAGCAAACAAAGAGACAGATTATGAAACATGCGATTCGTCAATTGAGCCAAGCGCCGAGTATTGCTGCGTATCAGCCCTGTGCCGTAGATACTTTTATGAGTCCTGCCGGAATATTGCAGTTAAATGCCAATGCCTATGGGCTGAGTCATTTAACGGTTGTCGGCTCGGATCGCACTGAGATTGCGCTTGCTAAGGTGAGTGAGGATGTCCTCAATCAAGCTAAGGCGCATATTAGTGAAACTCAAGTGCAGCTCGCGCGTTATTTTGCAGGTGAACTGATTGAATTTAATGTAAAGCTCGCACCTAAAGGCACTGAATTTCAGCGTGAAGTTTGGCAAGCTTTGATCAATGTAGATTATGGCCAGAGCTGCAGTTATGGGCAGATTGCCGAGCAAATCGGTCGGCCTAAGGCGGTGCGCGCAGTGGGCGCGGCTAATGGCGCCAATCCCATTGCGATTATCGTGCCTTGCCATAGAGTGATAGGCAAAAATGGCAAGTTAACGGGTTACGCCTATGGGCTTGCGATGAAACAGCAGTTATTAACGCTGGAAACTGCCAAGCATTGCCTCGATATTTAAGCTAGAATAGCCGCCTATTAAGATATTGGTGAGCAGTTAAACTTTCTATGACTCAGGCTTCTTCCTCTGCGGCAAGCTTTGCCCAACTCGGCATTATTGCACCCTTGCTAAATCGATTAACCGAATTAGCGTATGTTTCGCCCACACCAGTACAGGCGGCGACGATCCCCGCTGTGCTTGCGGGGCGCGATGTGTTAGCCGGTGCTAATACGGGCTCGGGTAAAACGGCAGCCTTTGCCGTGCCGCTGTTGCAACAACTTGTTGAAGCAAAAACTGATGATAAGACCGGCGTTTATGTTCGTTGTTTGGTCTTAGTCCCAACCCGTGAATTAGCACAACAAGTCGCTGACAGCTTTTTATCCTATGCCTCACATCTCAATGGCAAGCTAAAAATTGTGGCTGCGTTTGGCGGTGTGTCGGTGAATGCGCAAATGCAGAGTCTACGCTCTGGTGCCGACGTACTCGTAGCAACGCCGGGTCGTTTGTTAGATCTGTTGTCCAGTAATGCCATCAAACTCAATCGTGTCAGCGCCTTAGTGCTAGATGAAGCTGACCGCATGTTAAGCCTTGGTTTTACTGAAGAATTAGCTCAAGTGCTCGACGCTTTGCCCGTCAAGAAACAAACCTTATTATTCTCTGCGACATTCCCTGAAGAAGTCCGTGAGTTAACGGCAAAACTGCTTAATAATCCACTTGAATATCAATTGCAAAGTGAGCAAGAAAGCACGATTCATCAACGGGTGATTACGGTTAATCGTCCGATGAAAACCGCATTATTGGCGCATCTGATTAAAGAACATCAGTGGTCACAGGCGTTGATCTTCGTGAGTGCTAAAAATACTTGTAATCACTTAGCGCAAAAGCTGTCTAAACGTGGGATCACAGCCGAAGTGTTCCATGGCGATAAAGCCCAAGGTGCGCGTACGCGGGTGCTCGATGGCTTTAAAAATGGTGAGATCAGTGTGTTAATTGCGACCGATATTGCCGCCCGTGGTATCGATATCGATAAACTGCCTGTGGTGATCAACTTTGATTTACCACGAAGCCCTGCAGATTATATGCATCGTATTGGCCGTAGTGGCCGCGCCGGTGAAGCAGGCTTGGCCGTGACCTTGATTTCCCATGAGGATTATCACCACTTTGGCGTGATAGAGAAAAAGAACAAACTTAAGTTAGTGCGTGAGCAAATTGTCGGTTTTGAAGCCGATGATGAAATGCCAGCCGAACTGTTAGAACAAGCTAAACCTGTCGCCAAGCCTGAAGGTATGGGTAAAAAAAAACGTAAACAGTTACCGCCTGCCAATGCTGAATTTTGGGGTAAAAAATCTTAAGTCGTTGGAAACAAGCTATTCTTAGCTTATCTCTGGCGTTCCTTGTCATCTCACTTGTCGTAGGTAAGGTTTATGCAACACTTATTCTGGTTAGTTGAAGGTAAAGTCGCAGGGCGCAGTGGCCCTAATAAAGATCCTTGGGATTTACAAGCGCTCAAAGAGGCCGGTATTGGTGCCATTCTGTCGGTCAATGGGGGCGAGGGCTGCGAGCCGAGTGCGTTTAAGCAGCTTGATTTACGTTACGAATGTATTCCCTTTTCGCGCAATGTGCCGCCCCAAGATGGGGATGTGGCGATTTGTGTCGCTCAGTTGCCCAAGGCACTCGCTTTTATTCAGCAATGTGAAGCCGATGAGCTGCCTGTAGTGATCCATTGTCGCTCTGGCAAGGATCGCACCAGTCTTATCATGGCCTATTACTTGATGGTCAATGGTGCTGCGCCATTACATGCGGTGAGCCAAGTTCGTAATATTCGCGATATCGCTTTTACTGCCGAAGGTTGGGATCAATTCGCCTTTGATGTCTTGTACGCATTACAAGACTAAGCACTTGTCGGCGATTGGCATCGAACCTATTAATAAATAGGTAATAATAGTTTCATTCGTTTGACCTTAGTCATCAAAATTTTACTGTGTTAAGGTTAAGCTATCCGAAGGTTGTTTTTAGTGAGTTATTTATCTAATTATGAAAAGTAAGGCAAGTCAGTCACAGGGATTACTACTGTTTCGGTTATCACAGACTCAAGTGTTTGCCTTAGGCACGTTGAAAGTGCGTGAGCTGGTGCCGTACACACAGCTAAGCAAAATTCCCCAATCTCATCCGACGATTCTTGGCGCTTCAACTATTCGTGGCCATACGATTCCTATCATAGATATGGCGGCTGCGATTGGTTATCGGCCGATAGCTCCTGAAGAGCGGGAAAAATGCTACATCATCATCACTGACTGTCAGCGGATGATCATTGGCTTTTTAGTGCGTGGTATCGATAAGATTATTGAATGTAATTGGCGCGATATTGAGGCGCCTTCTGCCAATTTGGGCAAGAATGCTTACTTGACTGGCGTGACTCGTTTTGAGGACCAGTTAGTACAATTGCTCGATGTTGAGTTATTGCTGTCGAAAATTTTCCCGAATAACCCACAGGCAAATCGGGCAATCTTGACCGATGTGCAGCGTGAGAAACTCAAACCCATGAATATCCTGTTAGTAGATGATTCTAAGGTGGCACGTAAGCAGTTATCCGACGCCCTTGATATGATCAACATCCCTTATCGAGTGACCGCCGACGGTAAAGAAGCCTTAGTCATGATGGAACAAGCGGCACTAGAGCATCACCCCATAGATATTCTAGTGAGTGATATCGAGATGCCGGGACTTGATGGTTACGAACTGGCATTTGAGGTGCGTGATAATCCACTGACTGCCAAGGCATACATCATTTTACACACGTCTTTATCCAGCGAAATAAGCGTGAGTCAGGCCCACCAAGTGGGGGCAAATGAAGCGCTGACTAAGTTCGATGCCCACGAGTTGATTGATGCCATGTTGCGTGGTGCCGATTTAGCCATGAAGCAGCGCCAATAAGGCGCTTGTTAGTTTTTTGTATGCTTTTTGCGGGACAAGGGTAATTTAGTTAGCTTATTTCCCCGCAAAACTAGACAAGTCTAGTCACATCCTATAAAAACCTTATTGGCCTCATTTCCGAAGGTGCGCGTTGGGGATCTCAACCGAAATATAATAACGACAGGTTAAACCATGAAACAAGAATCATCATTATTAGCTAAGTTGGCTAATGGCAGTCTCGTATTACAAATCTTATTAGGGATTATCGCTGGTGTGGTATTAGCGAGTTTTTCACCCGATAGCGCAAAAGATATCGCCTTCTTAGGCAGTTTATTTGTTGGAGCATTAAAAGCGATTGCTCCAATACTGGTATTTATCTTAGTAGCATCGTCGATTGCCAATCAAAAGAAAAATACGCAAACCAATATGCGCCCAATTGTGATCCTCTATTTATTGGGTACCTTTGCCGCGGCGTTAACTGCTGTGATTTTAAGCTCTATTTTCCCCACGACTTTAGTTTTGGTTGCTGGTGTGGAAGGTACAAGTCCTCCACAAGGTATTGGTGAAGTGATCAATACCTTATTATTTAAATTGGTTGATAATCCAGTGAATGCGTTAATGACGGGCAACTATATTGGTATTCTTGCTTGGGGTGTGGGTTTAGGTTTAGCCTTACATCATGCTAGCGATTCGACTAAGCAAGTATTTGCCGACATGAGCCACGGCATTTCGCAAATGGTGCATTTCATTATTCGTTTAGCACCTATTGGTATTTTTGGTTTAGTTGCTGCGACGTTTGCTGAAACCGGTTTTGCCGCAATTGCGGGTTATGCGCAGTTATTGGCTGTGTTATTAGGTGCGATGGCCATTATTGCCTTAATCGTAAATCCTTTAATTGTTTACGTGAAGATTAAACGTAATCCCTATCCGTTGGTATTTCGTTGTTTGCGTGAAAGTGGCGTTACAGCATTTTTCACCCGTTCGAGTGCGGCGAATATTCCGGTGAATATGGCGCTGTGTGAAAAATTAAATCTGCATGAAGACACTTATTCAGTCTCTATTCCCTTAGGTGCCACCATCAATATGGGCGGCGCGGCGATCACTATTACGGTATTGACCTTAGCTGCAGCGCATACCTTGGGCATTCAAGTCGATTTACTCACCGCATTGTTATTGAGCGTTGTCGCCGCTATTTCGGCTTGCGGCGCCTCGGGTGTAGCGGGTGGTTCATTACTGTTGATCCCACTGGCTTGTAGCTTGTTTGGTATTTCTAATGATGTCGCCATGCAAGTGGTCGCTGTCGGCTTTATTATTGGTGTGGTTCAAGATGCAGCCGAAACCGCATTGAACAGCTCTACAGACGTTATCTTTACCGCTGCCGCTTGTGAAGCCGCTGAGAATAAAGCTAAACTGAGTTAACGAGTGCTGTTATTCGTATTGAAAAGTATTATGGAAGCAGTCACTTAGGTGGCTGCTTTTTTTATGGGAGTCGTTATGATCTTTTTTGATTTTAGAGTGCTAGATGCTGCAAAGCCCTGGTATGGGATAAATGACACTGTGATGGGCGGTTTGTCTCGCAGTAAGATGACGGTGTCACCTTTAGGCTATGGTGAGTTTAGTGGCCATGTATCGCTGGCCAATGGCGGCGGGTTTGCTTCAGTGCGTTGTGAGTTTAACCCTATTGATGTCAGTGGGTTTACTGGGATCTATGTCGAACTCGATGGCGACCGACCTAAAGATTATAAAGTGAATTTAAAGGATATCGACACACCACAAAGTACGGTTTATCAAGCGCCTATGCCAGCGCCAAGTCATCAAACGTTTGGTGTGAGTGGCGCTAGAGTCATGAATTGGCAGCGGATAGAAATTCCCTTCAGTGACTTCTTGCCCCAATGTCGGGGTAAACCGATTTCCCGAGTGGCAATGGATTTAAGCCAAGTCTGTAGTCTAGGGTTAGTGATTGGTGCCCAGCAGTGTGGTGATTTTTCTTTGAAAATCAAAGAAATTGGCTACTATTAGCGTTTATAGGTGGTTTCTTATCATGAGTTTTTTGCCCCTAATTGCTTGTCCCTTATTGCTTGCTATTGATGGTGCGGGCATCACTAGGCTTCATTTAAGAAAAAGGATAAGGCCGAGGCACTTATCCTTATGGTGAACCCATCATAATGAGTTTGGCGAAAGCCGCTGCTTAAGCGCCTACAATCCCTAAGGGGTTGGCCGTTTGCCACGCGCCGCGGGTAAAATCTGGGAAGGTGACTGAATTACTGCGGTTATTGACTGAATGTTCACTTAAGATATTCACCACCGACCAAGACGCACCATCGTACACATCCTGATCTAAGGCCTCGCCATTGCGCAGGCAATAAATCATGCGCCATAACATCACAAAATCCATGCCGCCGTGGCCGCCGTTAATCTCAGCTTCTTTGCCTATGCGTTGCCACAGAGGGTGATCATATTTGTCATACCACTTTTGCATGTCCATATCCCACTCGTGGTAACTTTGACCAAAGCCACCATTTTCGACGGCGATACGATTCGGGAAACCCGCAAACACGCCATTTGTCCCTTGGATTAAATTGTGGCGACTGTAAGGTCTTGGGCTCGTCGTGTCATGCTGCACCATGATGGTCCGGCCCTTAACGGTCTTAATCAGACTGGTATTGATATCCCCATTGATGTACTTGAGCTGATTACGCTCATGATCGGCGGGGAATTCACGTTTAGCATAGAGCGCACGGCCAAGAGCGGGCGAACTCATCGAGGTTAGATAATCAAATCTATCACCGCGGTTGATGTTCATATACTGGGAAACTGGTCCTAAACCGTGGGTCGGGTACAAGTTACCGTTGCGCTTGGTATGCCAATAAGTCCGCCATGAGCCCGTCTTATGGTCTATTTCCTTCATCTGCCAACGTAGCTCGTGGATATAAGCGGCTTCACCGTGGAGCAACTCACCAAACACACCTTGGCGTACCATGTTGAGAACCATAAGTTCTTCACGGCCGTAGTTGACGTTCTCCATCATCATGCAGTTTTTCTGAGTGCGTTCAGCGGTATCCACAATTTGCCAGCATTCCTCTACTGTGAGTGCTAACGGTACTTCGACAAAGGCATGTTTACCGCTTTCCATCGTCTCTATCGCCATAGGCGCGTGCCATTCCCATGGAGTAGAAATGATCACAATATCAATATCATCGCGGCTTAAGAGATCGCGATAGCTCAGGTCATTACCTGTATAGACAGCCGGTTTTGGCCGATTCTGTTTAACGATATGATCCACGGCTCTGTCCAGCACCGCTAGGTGAGTATCACAAATAGCTTTAAGTTCAACGCCTTCTAAATGACAGAATTGCTCGACATGGCTAAAGCCACGCTCGCCAACACCGATAAAGCCAACTCGAACCACGTCCATCTTGGGTGCTATGAGTCCGATAACGGATTTACCCGCTTGCGGTTTAGGGGCAACACTACTGGCGTAGGCGTTGAGGGCAATATTGGCTGTGACGAGTCCGGCGGTAGCGGCACCCGCTGCCTTAAGAAAATGACGACGATGAATGTTATGCATAGCGCTTCCTGCTTTATTTTTGTTTTGTAGGGATATTGAAATATCACTTGGTCTTATTTGTGCGGTAATTCACTTATGGGTTATATCAGAAACCCTATTAAAATTGGCAATAAAAGATGTAACAAACCTCATTCATCTAGGAGGATAAGTCTTTTAGCTGCCTTTACTTTAGCGATAAGTAAATAGTGATAAAGATCGCGTTTTTATTTTTAGATTGAGCTACACTGCCGATTAATTAGTCAAAGGTATTTATCTTTTATATTTTAAATATTTAGCAAATTTAAATTAACCAAAAAATTACATTTGACGGGCGATTTGAAGTAATTTGCTGCTGTGGGGAGTAAAGAGTTAAATGGGTTCTATGCTTAATGTACTACCACAACTGACATTCACTTTAGGTGATTGGGTATTGCATAAGGATATCAGGATGTCTGGGATTGAAAAACGCCGTCGCCTTCATTGGCGGGAGACAGATATGCAAAATCGTGAAATTATAGGTCGTTGGTTAGATGGGCGTCCTTTATTGGGTGACAAAATTACCCTCTATAAAGAAGACGATAAATATTTTTTAGAAACTTGGTTTAGCGATGGCTGCCATAGTTTAGATGAAGTCTATATGACGCAAACTCCTGAGGGCCATAAGCTGGAAGATGTTGGCGGCAATTTCTTTGGTGAATTTTTTATCGTGACATCGTCGCAGCAATTACAATTTTGTAATGAGCAGGGCTGTTATTTCCAAGCAGAAAAATTAGCGGCTGATGTCGATTTTGGTCAAGGTATACGCGTCGCTTAAACGACGACAGTCGAATCTGTAAATAACTAAGGTCGCACGATAGCTAAGAGCTAAGTCGCGACCTTTTGCTTTTATGGAATTGTAGCGAGTGGCTTAAGTTATTCAGTAAATGGATGTTTACTGCTAAAAAACAGCGGTTTACCCGAATAGGGATGGGTCAAACTTAAGCTTTGTGCATGTAAACATAAACGCGGTTTGGCCTTGATAACCTCGGCATCACCATAAAACTCATCACCCAAAATCGCATGGCCTAGGGCAAGCATATGCACACGCAATTGATGGGTGCGGCCTGTTTCTGGCGAAAGCTCGACTAAGGTGCTGTTTTCTCGGCGCTCTAATACACGGTAGTGAGTGAGGGCGCTTTTGCCGCCAGTCTCTCCCGCCTGTAGCGTTTTTTGATAGGGCGGATGTTCAGTGTCTGGCACTATCGCGAGGTCAATAATCCCCTGATCTTGCAGCACATGTCCCATCACTTCGGCAATATAGACTTTCTTACTCTGTCTATCTTGAAACTGTGTTTTTAAATGCGACTCCGCTTTTTTATTACGGGCGAACACCATAATGCCCGAGGTCGCGCAGTCGAGCCTATGCACTAAAATCGTTTCTGGATAAAGGCTTTGTAAGCGGGTTAAGGCGCAATCGAAGGTGTGAGCCGCTCGACCCGGATTAGATAATAATCCCGAAGGCTTATTGATGATAATCAGATCTCTATCTTTATAGCGTATGTCTAGCCAAGGAACTGCTGGGGGCTGGTAATCAAATATCTGCATCTTGTCCTCATTTTTGCGCGGCCATACTAGCAAAATTTACGCAGGCACACAGCATTATTCTTAGAGGGGTGAGGGCAAATATTCTACAGGCGTCTTACGGCTCCAAATACGGGTATAAGCCATCAGCTGCGGATAAAAAGTGCGGAACGCGGTTTCGATTTCTATCTGCATTTTATTGACGACTTTATGGGCATCTTTAAACAGTGCGGCTTGCGGATGCTGTTTGGCCACTTGTGCTAAGGCTTGTTGTAATCCTTTTTCGGTGGTGTAGCTGCCTAGCCAATCGGCGCTGCGCATTGTGGGCAAGAGTGTAAATAATGCCTCTGGATGGTATGGATCAACGCCTTGCGTGGCGAAAGCATCTAACGCGTCATAGGCCTTGCTGCTGAATTCATCCAAGGGTTGGTGGTGATATTCTTCCCAATAGTAAGCTAAATAGTGATCGAAACTCACCGCCATGAGTTCTGCTGCTATGCTTCTTAAGGGCGCAGGGAAAGCTTCCATTAATTCAATCGTCAATTCATGGCTGGCGCAGAGGGTATTAATCTCTTGGTTTAGCCATAAAGCTTGGCGTAACTCCATTGGGGCTTGTGCAATTGGCGCTTGAATATAGTTACCTGCTACGTTGGCAGCAAGGTGGGTTTTACTGATGTCGGCGAGATGTAAGTGTGTAAGAAAGTTCATTATTTGTGCTTGGTTAACCACGTCGGTTCACGGTATCATGCACAAGCGCGCTTAGGAAAGCGCCGAAGCTAAAAATGCAGTATTTTTTCACTTTTTATTGATAATGACATTTGATTCGCTGTGAATAATTATGGCTGACTTAAACGTTGACATAGTAATCGATAAGGGAAAGTGAAATAAAATCAATAACCTTTTTTAGGATCATGGATGATGTGGAACTGGTTCACCAAAATGCTTGGTAAAGACGAGCAGCAGAAGCGCAAAAAAGTGCTAATAGAAATCCCCTTTGAACAACACCGTTTCAGCATGGATGACTTTAGTCGCTCGCGGCTAAAATTCGATGCCGATGACAATCAGCCCCAAGATGGCATCAATCCAGTGGAACCCGAGCAAGAAGTGGACACTGGCAATAAGTAATCTTGATCTTATTGGCCTCTAACCATAGACTAGCCGCCGTTCTAAGCTATCTAGAGGCCAATATGCGCGTTGCAGACTTTTCTTTCGATCTCCCCGATGAGCTGATCGCTCGTTATCCTATGGCGCAGCGTAATGCATCTCGTCTGTTAACCTTAGACGGCAACTCTGGCGCGTTAGGCGACAAACAGTTTACCGATTTGCTGGGGATGATTAATCCCGGTGATTTAATGGTGTTCAACAATACCCGAGTGATCCCCGCGCGCATGTTTGGTCAAAAGGCCAGTGGTGGCAAGTTAGAAATTTTAGTTGAGCGTATGCTCGATGATAAGTGCATCCTCGCCCATGTTCGCAGCTCTAAATCCCCGAAAGTGGATTCGTTAATCCATCTCGACGGTGGCTATCAAATGAAGATGGTCGCCCGCCACGATACCTTGTTTGAACTTGAGTTGTTATCAGAGTTAACCATCTTAGAAGTGCTTGAAGCAGTAGGGCACATGCCTTTGCCTCCTTATATCGATAGACCCGATGAAGATGCCGACAAAGAGCGCTATCAAACCGTGTATAACCAAAACCCTGGTGCAGTTGCCGCGCCAACGGCGGGTTTGCATTTTGACGATGCCATGCTCGATGCATTAAAAGCCAAGGGCGTGAATGTCGCGTTTGTGACCTTGCATGTGGGCGCGGGAACATTTCAGCCAGTGCGTGTCGATACTATTCTTGAACACAAGATGCATTCCGAGTGGGCGAATGTGCCGCAGGATGTGGTTGATTTAATCGCGCAAACCAAAGCTGCGGGTAAACGTGTGGTGGCCGTAGGGACGACGTCAGTGCGCTCTTTAGAAAGTGCGGCACGCGCAAGCCTTGGCGAGCTCAAAGCTTTTAGCGGCGATACCGATATCTTTATTTACCCAGGTTATGAATTCCAAGTGGTCGATGCTATGGTGACAAATTTTCATCTACCTGAATCAACTTTGATCATGTTAGTTAGTGCTTTTGCTGGTTTTGATCATGTTATGGCGGCGTATCAACATGCTATCACGCAAAAATATCGCTTCTTTAGCTATGGCGATGCGATGTTTGTGACGAAAAAAGCCCACTAGACCAAGATTTTGTTTTAAAATAGCCGCCCAAAGTGAGATGGTGCGGCAATTTTTTTCGTTAAAAGATTGAACCTTTTAACGCTGTCCCCATCTCTATTGTTAATCAAAATGGCATTAGCCATTAAAAATGTAGTCAGACTGTTTATCTGGCGAGGTGAATTATGAAATTTGAATTAGACACTACCGACGGGCGTGCGCGCCGTGGTCGGTTAATTTTTGATCGTGGCACAGTAGAAACCCCCGCTTTTATGCCGGTAGGAACCTACGGCACAGTGAAAGGCATGACACCAGAAGAAGTACGTGCCACTGGCGCGGATATTTTGCTCGGTAACACTTTCCATTTATGGTTGCGCCCAGGCGAAGAGATCATGCGTAAGCACGGTGACTTGCATGACTTTATGAACTGGCAGCGTCCTATTTTAACGGACTCGGGCGGTTTCCAAGTGTTTAGTCTTGGCGATATACGTAAGATCACCGAAGAAGGTGTGCATTTCCGTTCGCCCATTAATGGTGAAAAAATCTTCTTAGATCCTGAAAAATCAATGCAAATTCAAGATGCATTGGGCAGTGATGTGGTGATGATTTTTGACGAATGTACGCCATATCCCGCAACTGAAGATGAAGCGCGCAAGTCAATGCAGATGTCTTTGCGTTGGGCGAGACGTTCGCGTGATGAATTTGACCGTTTAGAGAACCCTAACTCACTCTTCGGTATTATTCAGGGCGGTGTGTATGAAGATTTACGCGACGAAAGCTTAAAAGGCTTAGTCGATATTGGTTTCGACGGTTATGCCGTCGGTGGTTTGGCCGTCGGTGAGCCTAAAGCAGATATGCATCGCATTCTTGAGCATATTTGCCCGCAAATTCCTGCAGACAAACCTCGCTATCTGATGGGGGTCGGTAAACCAGAAGATTTAGTTGAAGGTGTACGTCGTGGTGTTGACATGTTTGACTGTGTGATGCCAACCCGTAATGCCCGCAACGGTCATCTGTTTACGAGTGAAGGTGTGATCAAAATACGCAATGCGCGTCATAGAGATGACACGTCACCACTTGATACTAAGTGTGATTGTTATACCTGTAAAAATTATTCACGGGCGTATCTTTACCACTTAGATCGTTGTAATGAGATTCTGGGTGCGCGTTTAAACACCATTCACAACTTGAGATACTATCAAATGTTAATGGAAGGTTTGCGCGGTGCGATTGAGACGGGTACATTAGACGCCTTTGTGGCGGACTTCTATACCAGTCAAGGTCGCGAAGTACCAGAGTTAGTCGATTGATTTTTTGCTAATAAGAAGAGAAAAACTATGTTTATTTCAAATGCATATGCAAGCGCTGCCGGCGCACCACAAGGTGGCGGCACGATGGAACTGATTTTCATGCTGGCGATTTTCGGCCTGATTTTCTATTTCATGATTTTCCGTCCGCAATCAAAACGCGTTAAAGAGCACAAAAATCTAATGTCTTCATTAGGCAAAGGCGATGAAGTGTTAACCAGTGGTGGGATTTTAGGCAAGATTGCAAAAATCAGCGACGAAAGCGATTACGTGTTACTGAGCTTGAACGACACAACACAAATCACGATCAAAAAAGACTATATTGCAGCTGTATTGCCTAAGGGCTCTATCCAGTCGTTGTAAGCCAAGAGGGCTCAGGCGTGTTAAATAAATACCCAATGTGGAAAAACATTATGGTGATGCTCGTCATCGCCATAGGTTGTTTCTATGCCGTACCTAACCTTTTTGGTGAAGATCACGCGGTGCAAGTGGTGGCGACTCGAGGTGCTGAAGTAACAGCATCTACCCAAGCCAGTGTGAACGAGCTGTTAGCCAGTAAGAGCATTGCGGTAAAGCGCTCTGAGCTTGAAAAAGGTCAGTTGTTGGTCCGTTTGCAAAATGCGGATCAACAGCTACTGGCGAAAGAAATCATTGCTGACAGTTTAGGTGACAAGTTTACTGTGGCACTTAACTTAGCGCCTGCGACGCCTAAGTGGCTCGAGTCCATGGGCGGCAGCCCAATGAAGCTCGGTCTTGACCTTCGCGGTGGTGTGCATTTCCTCATGGAAGTGGACATGGGCGAAGCGATTCGTAAGATGGAAGAAGCTAAAGTTGCTGATTTCCGTTCACAATTACGTGAAGAAACCATCCGTTATGCAGGTATTCGTGTTAATGCCACTGGAATTGAAATCAAGTTCCGTGATGCTGAAAACTTAGCGACTGCCGAGCGTTTTCTTAAAACTCGCAATCAAGATATGGTGTTCACCGACGCTAGCCGTGGCGAAGATTTCGCGCTGCAAGCTGTGATGAGTGAAGCTTATCTAAAGCAGATTAAAGAAGAAGCACTGCAACAAAACATTACCACAATTCGTAACCGTGTTAATGAGTTAGGTGTGGCTGAACCTGTAGTACAACGTCAGGGCGCCGAGCGCATTATCGTTGAGCTGCCAGGTGTGCAAGATACGGCTCGCGCTAAGGAAATCTTAGGTGCAACCGCATCAATTGAATTCCACATGGTGGATGACAAAGCCGATCCGAATGCTGCGCAATCAGGTCGTGTACCTGCGGGTTCTGAAGTGTATCAGCGCCGCGAAGGTGGCTCTGTGATATTGAAGAAAGAAGTGATGTTGACGGGTGATCATATCACTGGCGCACAACCTAGCTTTGACCAGTACAGTCGTCCTCAGGTCAGTATCAACCTCGACGCTAAAGGCGGTACCATTTTCTCTGACGTGACCAAAGACAACATAGGCAAGCCTATGGCGACTTTGTTCATCGAGTATAAAGACAGTGGTGAACGCAATGCCGATGGCAGCGTTAAGATGCTGAAAATTGAAGAAGTAATTTCGGTTGCTACTATTCAAGCCCGTTTAGGCCGTAACTTTGTGATCACTGGCTTAAGTCATGGTGAAGCACAAAACCTTGCGCTATTACTGCGTGCGGGTGCCTTGATTGCTCCTGTATCAATTGTTGAAGAACGTACCATTGGTCCAAGCTTAGGTGCTGAAAACATTCAAAGCGGTGTGCAAGCTATGGTATGGGGTATGGCAGTTGTCTTACTCTTTATGTTGGTTTACTACCGTAGCTTTGGGCTTATTGCTAACCTGGCTTTAACCGCAAACTTAGTCATGGTCGTGGGCGTTATGTCTATGATCCCTGGCGCTGTGTTAACCCTACCCGGTATTGCCGGTATGGTGTTGACGGTCGGTATGGCGGTTGACGGCAACGTGCTGATTTATGAGCGTATTCGTGAAGAGCTTCGTGCAGGACGTAGCGTACAGCAGGCAATCCATGAAGGTTATGGTAATGCTTTCTCAACTATCGCCGATGCGAACATCACCACCTTCATCACTGCGCTCATTTTGTTTGCCGTAGGTACTGGTGCGATTAAAGGCTTCGCTGTGACCTTAATGATAGGTATTGCGACTTCTATGTTTACCGCCATCGTGGGTACTCGCTCAATCGTTAACGCGATTTGGGGTGGTAAGCGCGTGAAGACTCTGTCTATCTAAGGGGAAGTGACAATGATTGAAGTTTTATCCTTAAAACATACAGTAAACTTCCTCCGCCATGCACTGCCTATTAGCATTATGTCGGCAGTGTTAGTGCTGGGCTCGCTGGTATCGCTCGCAACTAATGGCGTTAACTGGGGTCTTGATTTCACTGGCGGTACTGTTGTTGAAATGGAGTTTACTCAGCCGGTTGATTTGAATGCGCTGCGTGTGCAACTGACGACGCCAGATTCCGAAGGTGCGATCGTGCAAAACTTCGGTTCTAGCCGTGACGTACTTGTACGTTTACAGGTGAAAGAAGGCGTTAAGAGCGATGTGCAGGTTAAGTCTGTCATGGAAGCCGCGCAGAAAGTTGACCCACAAGTGCAGCAGAAGCGTGTTGAGTTTGTTGGCCCACAAGTGGGTAAAGAACTGGCAGAGCAAGGTGCATTGGCGGTATTAGTTGCGCTGATTTGTATCATGATCTATGTGTCGTTTCGTTTCGAATGGCGCTTAGCGTTTGGTTCTGTAGCAGCACTGGCGCACGATGTCATCGTGACCTTAGGGGTGTTTTCGTTATTCCAATTGGAATTTGACTTGACCGTATTGGCGGGCTTGTTGACTGTGGTGGGTTACTCACTTAACGATACTATTGTGGTATTTGACCGTATCCGTGAGAACTTCCTTAAGATGCGTAAGAGCGATCCTGAAGAAATAGTTAACATTTCAATCACTCAAACGATGAGCCGTACCATTATTACAACGGGCACGACTTTGGTGACTGTTGTGGCCTTGTTCCTTAAGGGCGGCACTATGATCCATGGCTTTGCGACTGCATTGCTGTTGGGGATTTTTGTGGGTACTTATTCCTCTATCTATGTGGCGAGCTTCTTGGCCGTTAAACTGGGTATAAATCGTGAACACATGATGCCAGTTGAGATTGAGAAAGAAGGCGCAGACCAACCTCCTATGATGCCTTAAAGGTTAATTTCGAGTTAAAAAGCCACCTATGAGGTGGCTTTTTTTTGCATCAATTTTGAGGCATATCTGACATTCTGCTAGCAAACTCACAAAGTTATAGTCAGTTATGCTGTAAAAGGTGAATGTTAATTTATTTAACAACTGATGTAAAAATCAGCGCTCGACAGTCTCGGCTATTTAGCAGTAGGATGTCGGCAACCCATATTCTAGAGAGTTGTAGCCGTAGGATGTCGCATGGAAGAACGTAAAGTGTTAGTTGCTGGTGGTAATTTATTGCAGGCCCACACATGGAAAGGTTTATTGGAGGCCTGTGGCATTCATGTTGAACTCAGAGGTGAAGCGTTATTAGGCGGCATTGGTGAACTCCCTACTGGGATGCAAAACGTCGAGTTATGGGTAGGTGAGTCCCAATACGCGTCGGCACAAGTTCAATTGAATGCGTTGGATGTTGAAAGTCCGCAATGGCAGTGTGTGCAATGCCATGAGACTAATGAAGGCAGTTTTGAGCTTTGCTGGCAATGTAGCTCAGAGCGCAGCGAAAGCCACAACTAGCCTTTCACTGGCAACTTTTTCAGCTTTGCGGTGAGGCTGAAAGATTGCGTCTGCAGGATGAGAAGATTACACTTTGCTGATAAGCTGACATTCATCATGTCATTCAATATCTTATCTAGGAGTTAGTGATGCAGCATCCCAATGCGTTTTCCGCCCTTGTTGACGCTATTCTGCCTAATATCACCGAAGTGACAATCGAAGCTTATCAGGCCGATGACCGCTGGCACCTTGTTGATGTGCGTGAGGATCGTGAGTGGCTGCAAGATCATTTACCCCGAGCGAAACATTTAAGCCGGGGTATTTTAGAGCGTGATATCGAAGCGCGTTTCCCCGATAAAAATACACCTATATTACTCTACTGCGCGGGTGGTGCGCGCTCCGCCTTGGCTGCCCATAATCTGCAACTTATGGGTTACACCCACGTTGCCTCTATGATTGGTGGCTATAAGGGCTGGGTACAGCGTCAACTGCCAGTCGTGCAGGACTAAGCGTTCAGGATCTCATCTAATGCAATATTTTCCCTTGTTTGTCGATACGGTTAATTTGAATGTTCTACTGGTGGGCGCGGGCGATGTGGCGAGCCGTAAGTTAGCACTGCTGACACGTACTGAAGCTAATATCCACGTGGTAGCGCCAGAGGTGAACCCTGAGGTGCAACGTTATGCAGATGCTGGCCGCATTTTGTTATCCCAGCGTGAAGTCGTCCATGCCGACATTCAAAATTATGATTTGGTGTATTTAGCTACGGCAAACGACAGTCTTAATGCCGAGTTAGCGACCTTAGCTACTGCGCGTGGTATCTGGGTTAATGCTGTTGATAATCCCGCCTTTTGCCGCTTTATCACTCCTTCTATTGTGGATAGAGGTCGTTTAGTGGTCGCGATCAGCACTGCGGGAGCAGCACCAGTATTTGCACGCACGATTCGCTCGCGTTTAGAATCTAGCCTACCGCAGTCACTCAAACCGTTATTCGATTTTGTCGCTGATAGACGCGTCGAAGTACAAGATAAACTCGATTCAACCTCGAAACGCCGCTTATTTTGGGAGCGTTTTTTCGATACCAATGGCGACCGTTTCGATAGTCGTACCACCGAGCATTACCATAATGCGTTTAATAACTTAGTCAGCCGCGGTGAAATCCTTTTGTTGGATGATGCAACATCTGTGGACTTACTGCCGCTCGCCGCCATGCCATTATTACAGCGCCTCGATTGGATATACAGCCAAGGGGATTTGAGCGTCGAACTCGCTGAACTTGTTCGCCGCGACGCAGATCGTGGTTTTTTACCCGCTTTCAGTGAATTGAGTCAACAGTATGAGCTGGGTACGCGCATGTTACTGGTAGCGGATACGCAAAAAATCAGCTTGTTGAAAGCCCATTTCCCCATGGCTAAACATCTGCGACCCGGTGCGATTTAATTTCTTACCGATTCAGCCTTGGGTTCGATTTAACCTTCTATTCGATTGCACTTTATGTTCGATTTCATGGGCGTATTCTATTGTTCGTTTGAGCTAATGCCGAGTCTCAGGTAGACTCGGCAGCCTTATTTTAGGATTTCGCTGTTTCAGGATTTCACTCTGCATTTAGGATGACTATGGCCCTCAAGGCGACCGTGTTTAAAGTCAATTTACAGATAGCCGATATGGATCGGAATTATTACCAAGACCATCAATTGACGCTTGCACAGCATCCTTCCGAAACCGATGGCCGCATGATGGTGCGTTTACTCGCGTTTATTGTGAATGCCAGCGAAACCTTAAGTTTTAGTAAAGGTCTGTGCGTCGATGACGAGCCAGAGCTATGGGACAAAACCCTATCCGGTGAAATTGAGTTGTGGGTTGAGTTTGGTCAGGCCGATGAAAAATGGCTGCGAAAGGCCAGCGGCCGTGCCAAAGTCGTGCAGCTCTTTACCTATGGTGGCCGCAGTGTACCGATTTGGTGGAAACAGAATCAGCAGGCGTTAGAGCGTTATCAGAATTTAAAAGTGTGGAATATTGCCGAAGAGTCCGTCACGGCGATGGAAGCCTTTGTTGGGCGTAATATGGCATTGCAAGTTTCGATTAGTGAAGGCCAAATTTGGTTATCGGATAATGAAACCAGCGTGTTGATTGAGCCTGAAATTCTCAAAGATATTGAATAACATGTTTTGTAAAAAAAGAGCCTGCAATTGCAGGCTCTTTCCGTTTATCACTTTTAAGTATCAGTAAGAGTATCGATTTTTATTTATTTGAAGCTCAGTTCCCAGCTATCGATATAACCAGCATCACCACGGCCACTGTCTACGGCTTTTAACTTCCATACGCCGTTCGAATTCGCACCTGTCATATCTGCGGTATAGCTCTTGTTGATATTGTCTGCACCAAGACCTGTGTTGTTATGCAGGGTAACCGTTTTTCCTGAAGGGCTGATCAGCTGCACTTTTAAGTCACCAATGTAAGGGTGGACTATATTCACGACTGCAGTCACAGTACCTGAATCACCTGTGCGAGTAACCGTGATTGGGCTAGTGATCCCCGCCGCTTTGTTATCAGGAATATTATAGTTATCAGTATTGCTATAGCTCGTTGGTGTACCGCCGCCATTAGACGCTGTGTAGCTCGCCGTTAACGACACACCAGTGAAAGCCGAATCGCCTTTCACCATGGCATAGTAAGTGCCTGATTGTACGTTGGTGATTGGACAAGACTCACTATTGCCACTTTTATACGGACGGCAATCGTAATTAGTGGTGGTTGGCGCCGCGCCATATTGCACATACAAGTCCGCATCACCTGTGCCACCGTTCATCACAAAGCCTAGGTTAGTTGCACCTGCTGGAACCTCAAATGAAAAATGTAATTCTTCACCTGTTGCGCCTGCTAAACCTGTTTTCGCCACACCGTTCACCAGAACACTATCGCCCGGTTCGGTTGGATCGACAGGACCCGTTGGACCAGTACAAGATGCATCTAGGAAGGCTTTTGCTGCAACTGCATTAACTAAACCATAGCCATAGTAGTTGTCACGACCCGCAGTACCAAGATCTTCGGCGGTCATTTTCAATGCGTTACGGACTTGCGCCGCACTACATTCTGGGTGGTAGCTCCACACTAAGGTCGCAACACCTGACACATGCGGTGTCGCCATTGATGTACCGTTGTAGTACTCGTAATCTTTATTGCCTTGGTTGCTGACAGTGACTGTGGCGCCCAGTTGATTGCGCAATGCTAAGCCTGTTGCACGATCAACAGATACAGAAACCATATTGATTTCGTTGTTAGCATCGACAAGGAAGGGGTTTTGTAAGCCGGGTAATGCCGCGTTACTGTAAACAATCGTCGCACTGGCACCCGCATTCTTACAGGCTTTAGCTGCGTTAATTTCAGGGTAACTAGTGCCTTGATTACCAACACGTTCCACTAAACAAATCTTATTGGTCATGTTGCCGCAGTTGAAGCTTGTGCCGCTAACGGTACATTCTGCCAAAGTTGCAGTGCTGGTACCGTTAAATGGTGCGGGGACATAGCTGCCACCAGAGGATATCAGGCGATTGTGTGGCACGACACCTGAGTCAAAGTAAGACTGACTGCCGATAGTGATATCGGCTAAACGGCCTTCGCCACGGGTAACAGTCGATAGAACGGCTTCACCAGGGCCTGATATTTCCACTTGGTTAGTGTATTGGGAGAATGCTGAGTGGTCTTTATGGCTATCCACAGAGGCGACGGACATGACGCCATCGTAGGATGCTGGGTAGCTGTGAGTGCTATTCCCATCGTTACCCGCAGCAGCAATCAGGAGAACACCATTATTATAGTGGGCAGCCAGAGCGTTACGCTCAGTGGTACTAGAACCTGAACCACCTAAACTCATAGTGACAACATTGGCGCCGTTGGTGACACAAGTGTCTACGGCAGCGACTAAGGATGAAGAGTAGCCCCAGCCAGATTCATTAAACACTTTGATCACATGAATATTGGCATTTTGATTTGGCATAACGCCGATCACGCCATCATTGTTAGCAATCGCCGCAATCGTCCCCGCAACGTGGGTACCGTGGGCGTTATTATTGCCCGGCTCAAACCAGTTACCCGTGCCTGAGTTATTGGTTCCTGTGACATTGTTGCCACCTAAGTCACTGTGACTACGGTCGTAGCCTGAGTCGATAATACAAATAGTGCGGTTGCCAGCTTGGCTGTCGCTTAGCTGGGTTGCTCCTACAAAAGTTTGGCCCCAAGGCGTACTTTCACTTAGAAAGCGGCGTGGCATATCTTCTTCGACATATTCCACATCAGCACGGGTTTTTAAGGCATTGATCCCTTTGGCATCGAGTTTCACCGAGTAACTGTTACTGCGGCCGATACGCTTCATTTCCTTCGCTTGTACTTTATTTAATGCGGTATGTTGGGCACTGATTTCAGCCATTTGTGGCTGATAATTCATTGTGGTTGGTAGAGTATCTGTTGTCGCGTCATTGAGTGACTGCAGATCACTCGTTGATTGCACACTATTGGCTGACATGATGGCCGCGGCATCAGTGTTTTTAAACTTCACAATGTAACGCTTTGGCAGTGGGGAGGTTTGTGCTTGTAATGCTGCGGCAAAACCTGGGGCTTGTGGTGCTGCTTGTACACCGGCTGAGATCGCAATAGCTAAGCTTGAAAGGCTTAACGCTATTTTAGTGGTTCTGTTGATTGTCATGTTCTTCTTCCATGGTCAATTTAGTGTTAATCATTATTATTTTATGTTTCATAAGAATAACTACGACTCAGATGCTACTCGGTTAGTGAATTTATCTGCGACCACAGTATTTGTAAATCAATTGTTAACGGTATGGCGGTTGGTAAGTGATTAGATTTAATAGGCATTTATAGTGCATATAAATTCAAGTTGTAACGAATTGTAACCAAATTTTATTAAAATATTTGTTTTTTTATGTGATAAACGTGAATAAGTGAATACGAATTTACGACTCCATATACGGGTTTTTGATTGATTTTACCGTTATCAATGTATTGAAATTTATATATATATTTTTTTGTAATTAAAAATAACAAAAACAAACTTTAAGTTTTCATCATAATGATGATATTTCATCAAGTGATTGATTATGCGAAATTGTTGCAAAAGGCTGTCAATAGGGTGGCAGTTGCCAATTGATTGACGACGGCTAATATCTCGGTCAGTTTGAAATAACTGGATTGCAACGTTGTACTTTAAAGTACGTTGGTAACACGTTTAGCTATTTGGGCTTTATGTACCGTGTTATTAAGTATTTTTGAATATCAATATTTTGCATAGGTAATCTTAGGTATTTTGAGATCCACAATCTTCCGCTATAGCACTGCTCTATTATTTGTTTGTTATGGCTAATAAGTTCATTTAATCGTTATAAGACTTCTGAAAGTGATAAAACGGTGGATAAATATCACTGCTTAGTGGCATAGCAAAAAAATTAAATTTCCAAACTTATGATACAGATGATTCCGTAACAAATAGATTAATGTGTTGAGCACAACTTTTTGCGTATTGAGAGCCATATTTTATTTATGGATAAGGAAGGTTAAGTATTGTATGGCCACTTCAGTTTCCATCGTTTCAGGATGATACTCGTGGTGAACGTTAATAATTTTTTTGATCCAATGCAGGTAGTTTTTTCAGTTCTAATCTCTAATCCTGCATACACATTTATTCTTGAATTAGGTGTAGAAACGGGGTTTTTATATTCATGATATCCGATTTTTTTATACTGTTTATTTGCGCTAAATTAGTGACTTTGATCAAGTTTCAAAGGAAAAAATAAAAATACTTGTGCACCTGTGCCATCCTTACATTCGATTAACATTTCTGACAAATAACTTATGTTTTACAGCTTGAAACAATAGGTTTGGAACCCGCACATGCGCGTTTTGTCGAATGTTATATTTTAGGAAGCTGATAACTAATATGTAGTTAAAAATACGCATTTTTACTGGCCTTAAAGACTGCGTTGGTCTCATGGGATAAACGCGTATGAGTACTTTACAAAATGTCTGTTTGCTATTTTACTCTTCAAACTTGAAAGGAAATCATATGCGACATAAAAATGTGTTTAGCCTGTTTTTGGTCGGAACACTCTTGATCTGCGGTGACACTTTAGCAGCAGGTGGCGGTGGCGTGCTGGTAGACCCTGGTGCCATGGAAGGTAAGCATTTCGATCCCAAAGGTAAAATGCCGTCGACGTTTACGGTCGAACTGCAGAATGGCCTGCGCAAGAGCCTGCATTTTGAAGATAAGCGTGATTTCGAGGAGGCCAAGAAGGGCTTCATTGTCGCGCCATCCTATAAGCAAATTATGGCCGAGGCTGGCAACGTGGCTTGGGATATGGGTAGTTACGAATACCTACTGCAGGGCAAGGATTTTGATAGCATCCACCCTTCGTTGCAACGCCAGGCCATCTTGAACATGGCTTATGGCCTTTATGAGGTGGTTCCGGGCAAGATTTATCAGGTCCGTGGTTTCGATCTTGCCAACATCAGTTTTATCAAGGGCGACACGGGTTGGATCGTGTTTGATCCGCTGACAGCGAAGGAAACTGCCGCAGCAGCGTTGAAGTTAATCAACGAAAAACTCGGTCCTCGGCCAGTAGTCGCGGTGATCTATTCGCACTCACATCTGGACCATTACGGTGGTGTACGCGGTGTCATTGACGAGGCCGATGTCAAGAGTGGCAAGGTGCAAGTGATCGCGCCGAGTGGCTTTATGGAACATGCTGTTTCCGAGAACGTTTACGCAGGCAATGCAATGATCCGCCGTTCATTCTTTCAATACGGCGTGCTACTTCCACGTAGCCCGTTTGGTCATGTTGATCAATCAATTGGGAAAAATACCGCTTCGGGTAATACAGGTCTAATTCAACCGTCACGCTATATAGAAAAAGACTTCGAGACGTTGACCGTCGATGGGGTCATTATGGAGTTCCAAAGTACTCCTGGCACCGAAGCGCCTGCTGAAATGAATACTTGGTTCCCGCAGCTAAAAGCGTTTTGGGCTGCAGAGAACATCACCGGTACCATACACAATATTTACACCCTGCGTGGCGCATTAGTGCGTGATGCACTGGCTTGGTCCAAGCACATCAATGTGGCACTGTATCGTTACGGTATTGAGGCCGAATACATGTTCGCTGCACATAGTTGGCCACGTTGGGGTAACGGACGCATACAGGAAATAATGCGCACCCAGCGTGATGCTTATGGTCACCTTAACAACAACGTACTGCACCATGCGAACAAAGGTGTGACGATAAACGAAATCCACAACGTCTATAAACAACCTAAGAGCCTGCAAGAACAGTGGGCGGCCCATAGCTACCACGGTTCTATCGAGCATAACAGCCGTGCTGTGATGAACAGATACCTTGGTTACTGGGATGCAAACCCGGCGACTCTGATGCCGCTTTCACCCAGAGAATCAGCACCGCTTTATGTCGAGATGATGGGTGGCGCTAAGAAGATAATGACTAAGGGTAAGCAACTGCAGGATCAGGGCAAGTATTTCGAAGCTGTTGAGATCCTCAATAAATTAGTCTATGCCGAACCTGAGAATGTTTCTGCCAAAGACTTGTTGGCAGATGTCTATGAGCAGATAGGCTATCAGAAGGAAAGCCCGAGCGTGCGTAACAGCTTCCTGGCTGCAGCCTATGAACTGCGCCATGGTCTGCCAAGTGGTGTACCACCCAAATCTAGCGGTCCGGATACCATTCGCGGTATGACCACCGAGCTTTGGTTGAATTTTATGGGTATCAGCATGGATAGCACCAAAGTGGAGGGAGTCAAGGCTGTCATTAATCTGATCACGCCTGATAATGGTGAGATGTTTATCGTTGAGCTAAGCAATTCAACACTGACGAACATCAAGGGACAGTTGGCTAAGAATCCGGATCTGACTATTAGAGTCAACCGTGTAGACCTAGAAACCGTTATGGGGGGGAAAGCAACATTTGACCAGTTGATTAAGGAAGGTAAAGCTAAGCTTGAAGGTGACCGCAAGCCGTTTGATTTGCTGCGGAGTTCTTTGGTTAGATTTACTCCTAGTTTTGAACTATTGCCTGGTACCAAGGCCGTTAAACCTCATCAAGATCTTGTTAAAGACCCGTTTGAAGTTCAAGAGCCCGGTAATACTTCGGGGGGCTAATGCGTCTTTTCTCTCATCCTTTTGCAAGAATGTAGAGCGTTGAGGTTCACTTCCCCTGCTTACAATAGGTTGCAGCGGTGTCAATACGCCAGTGCTGCAACCTTAAGGTGATTTATTTTTGTGCCAACTGCAGGTTAACGACATCTTTTTGTGTTTTTAAATCTGCCACTCATTTTTAGGATGGATTATGTGTCTCTTCAAAAATGATTGTAGGTAGGTGCTTACTTATTTACCTCTGCTTAATTTCGATATTCTATTTAGACAATAAAAAAGCGCCCTAGGGCGCTTTTAGCCGTTAAACCTTGAATGACTAGAGTTAGGTGACAGTATTTAAGTGATTTATCCTTACTTCCCCACACTAGAGCCAATTCGATGGTAGTAAATTACTTAGCGGGTGTTTTTTGCGCCTCAACTAAGGTGGAGTAACCGCCACCATTATAGGTTTGGGTGTATCCGGCAGCGACTAAGGCTTCGGTCGCAATACTGCTACGACGACCGCTACGGCAATACAAGACGACGGGAGCATCTTTGGCGATGCCACGCTTAGCAAACTCCTCTGTCACTTGCTCAAAGGGAATATTGACCGCATTCGCTAAATGACCTTCGGTAAATTCTTCAGGCGTTCTAACATCGAGCACCATAGCGCCTGCGGCAATTTTATCCCATGCGATTGCAGGATCTTGGTCGGCGGCGCTGGCTATCATGGGCATTAGCAGCAGAGGCATGAGTACCAGTGATTGCAAGCTTAATAGGGCTAAGCGCATTAGACTTTGGCCACTGGTTACGAGGTTGTGGGTCACTTTATCTCTCCTTGACGATCTTTTGGGCAAGCTTGTTTTAGCCAAGCGGGTACTTACTCACCTAAATCTTAACTCTTAACTCTTAACTCTTAACTATTAAGTAGTGACTTTGTGTGGCTTAGCTTTGCTTGGCAATTTCAGCCTCTGATTTTACACCCAATTTGCGTAAAACCATTGCTGCAGGGCAAAAGCCGGTAAAAGCACTCTGGAACAGGTTCGCGCCAACAAATGCGGTTAACCACAGAAAGTTGTGGTGCACATAGGCGGTTAACACCAGTGACAGTAACACCATAAATCCGGCAAAAGCCATAATGCTGCGTTCTAATGACATACCTTACTCCTTGAGGCCATCTTGGTGATGGCCTTTGTTGTGGTTAGTTTTGTGTTTGTGTCTGTATTTGAACAGTATTCATGCGGTTTTTCATTGCTGCGTAGTACAGCACTGGGATGACAACTAAGGTCAGTATGGTCGAGATAAAAATACCAAAGATCAGACTGATCGCTAAGCCATTGAAAATCGGATCATCAAGGATAAACAGCGCCCCTATCATGGCCGCTAATGCGGTGAGCATAATGGGTTTGGCCCGCACCGCACCCGAGTGGATCACTGCCCGCTCAAAGGGTACGCCGGATGCGGTTTCTTGATTAATAAAATCGACCAATAATATCGAGTTACGCACAATAATCCCCGCCAGCGCTATCATGCCTATCATGGACGTTGCCGTGAATTGGGCACCGAGCAGGGCATGTCCAGGCATTACGCCAATCACAGTCAGTGGAATTGGCGCCATGATGATAAGCGGCACCAGATACGATCTAAACTGCGCGACCACCAATAAATAAATCGCAATCATACCGACCGCATAGGCGATACCCATGTCTCTAAAGGTTTCGTAGGTGATCTTCCATTCGCCATCCCAGAGCACGGCGACTGAGTCTAACCCTGTGGGTTGGTGAATATAATGCTGATCAAACCCTAAGCCATCGGTGCCATCAATTTTGCCCGCCATATCGAACATACCGTAGAGCGGGCTGTCCAGTGGTCCCGACATATCGGCGACGACCATGATCATAGGGATCATATTCTTATGGATAATTGGTGCATCGATTTTGCCGCGTTTGATGGTCACCAGCTCAGAGACAGGCACAGATTGCCCCGTTTGGCTCAGTAACTTCATATTCAGCACTTGCTCTAAATCGACTTTCGCGCCTTCGTTTAATTGCAGGCGGATCGGTATCGGTTGTTTTTGCTGGGCTTGATGTAAATAGCTCACATCTTTGCCGCCAACTGAGGTGGCAATCAAGTCGACAATATTGCTGTAGGGCACGGCCATCAGGCTGGCTTTACTGCGGTCGATCATCACTTGCCATTTTTGCTGGGCGGCGGGCAAGAAAATATCGATATCGACCACATCTTTGGTTTCATGGAACAGCGCCTGCATCTCATATGCGGCTTGCTCGCGAATAGCGGGACTTGGGCCATACACTTCTGCAACCAGCGGCGACCACACTGGCGGCCCTGGTGGAACTTCAACCACTTTGATATTGGCTTGATATTGCTCGCCAATTTGCTGCAGTTCGTCTCGCACCGATACCGCTATGCTGTGGCTGTCGCGCTTGCGGTGTTTCTTATCCACTAGGTTCACTTGGATGTCGCCAAGCTCTTGGCTGTGACGCAGGAAATAGTGGCGCACTAAGCCGTTAAAGTTCATTGGCGCGTTAGTGCCCGCATACAATTGCAGATGCTCGACCTCAGGGACGGTTGTTAGGTAGCGACTCAAATCCTGCAATACTCTTTGTGTTTGCTCTACGGGAGTGCCTTCTGGCATGTCCACCATTACTTGAAACTCGGACTTGTTATCGAAGGGCAGCATTTTAAGCACCACGAGCTGACCGACAGGGAGCGCGACGGCGATGCCGATTAACACAAATACGCCGGCAGCCAGTCCCACTCTTGCCTTACGGGCATTTTTACCCAGCAGGAAAGGACCAATTAAGTGAGTAAAGAGGCGCACCATCTTAGTTTCAGCTTCATCTTCGTGCGAGGCTTGGGCAGTATCGTGTTGGTCATTATGTTTCAGCAGTTTACGACTGAGCCAAGGAGTGACCACAAATGCCACAACGAGGGAAATTAACATGCCCATACTGGCGTTGATGGGGATCGGGCTCATGTAAGGCCCCATTAAGCCCGATACAAAAGCCATCGGCAGCAAGGCTGCGATAACAGTAAATGTCGCCAGAATCGTCGGGCCACCGACTTCATCGACCGCCACAGGGATAAGCTCACTAAAAGACTTTTTGCCGAGTGCCATATGCCGGTGGATGTTTTCTACAACGACTATGGCATCGTCGACCAAGATGCCGATGGAGAAAATCAAGGCGAACAAGGACACGCGGTTTAAGGTAAATCCCCACGCCCAAGAGGCGAAAAGGGTGATCGCTAGCGTGATAATAATGGCCACGCCCACGACTAAGGATTCGCGTGCGCCCATGGTTAAAAAGACCAGCACGACTACGGCGCTGGTGGCAAAAATCAGTTTTAAAATAAGGGTATTAGATTTATCCGCCGCGGTTTCGCCATAGTTACGTGACACTGTGACTTCGACATTTGCCGGGATCAACACATTGTCGACTTTAGCAATCCGCTCAATCACACTGTCGGCGATATCGACGGCATTTTGGCCTGCTTGTTTACCAATTGCGATTGTAACTGCGGGATAAATGTCGGTTTTATCTGCGTGCCAAACGCTCTGTTTAGGGATATCACTTTTTAAGCTGATTTCGGCAATATCCGCCAAATAAATCGGAATATTCTTGCCTTGTTTATCTTGATAGACACTGACGACTAATTGCTTGAGATCGTCGATGGATTGTAAAAACTGCCCAGCCTGAACTTTAATCTCTTGATTGCCTTGCACTAAGGATGCAGGCATAGAGACCATATTATTGTCATTCAGGCTTTGTCTTAACTTGTCGTAGGTCAGATTAAAGCTGTTCATCTTGGCGGGATCGATACGTATGTTGGCCACCATATCGTGCTGGCCAACGGTATCGATTTCGCGAGTGCCGGGAATACGCTTAATTTCGGTTTCTAATCCAAGGGCGACATGGGTTAGCTGCTCAGCAGACACTTGCCTGTCCTTTGACCATAAGGTCAAACTGACAATGGGCACATCATCGATGCCGCGGGGTTTAATTAGCGGTTCACCCACGCCAGCGCCCCTTGGTAATTTATCCATGTTGGAATAAATCTGGTTGTATAGGCTGACGATGGCATCATTGCGCGCAACACCGACCTTAAAGATGACGATGATCAGCGCGCCATCGGGTTGGGAGAACGAGTACAGAGTATCTATGCCTTTGATTTCGGAGATCACTTGTTCCGCTGGCAGGGTGACTAAGTTTTCAACTTCCGTGGGTGTCGCGCCGGGAAAAGGGATAAACACATCGGCAAAGGTGACATCAATTTGTGGCTCTTCTTCTTTTGGTGTCACCAAAATGGCGAATAAGCCAAGTAAGAGCCCGAGAAGTGCTAATAGCGGCGTGATGGCGCTATTTTGAAAGGCAGCGGCAATTCGTCCGGAAATCCCAAGTGTGGTTTGTGGTACTGGAGCATGTTTCATAAAACAACCTCGACAAAGCTTAAGTCGCTAGGGAATTTATTGCTTCTTGCTGAGCAACACTTGGTAGGCATCAACGGCCACCTTGTCACCCGACTTAAGGCCCGCAAGCACTTCTACCTCGCCATCTAAGGGCTCAGTGACACGGACTTGGGTCAGCACAAAGGCTTCGCCTTGTTTAAGGTAAACACTGCTCAGTTCGTTCATTGTGAGTAGTGCAGAGGCGGGCAGTTGGATTTTTTCCCGATCGCCATTTTTAAAGGAAGCTTTTGCCCAAGTACCAGGTTGAAGATTGGCTTCATTTTCTGGCAGATTAATTCGCACTTGATAACTGTGGCTGACGGGATCGGCGAAACTGAAAATCGTGAGGTCAGTTGAGGTGAACTCGCGGCCATCACTTAAACGGACGAGAAATTCAGGGGAATTTTTAAGTTGGTTAATGTAACGCTGTGGCACTTGGGTAATGGCGCGCATTTGACTCGCGGAAAACCCTGAAAGTAGTGCTTGTCCTGGGCTTACGGTTTCGCCAAGTTCGACAAAACGCTCAGTGACTATGCCACTAAAAGGCGCTGAAACGACAGTGTATTTTAAGGATTCGTTGGCTTTGATGACACGGGCTTGTGCTGCACTGACGGCTTGCTCTGTTGCTTTAGCATTGGCGGTGGCTTCATCCATCGCGCCCTTAGAAATCGCGCCTTGGGGAAATAGCTCTTTATAACGTTTGTATTGTGCCTGAGCTTCGACATTTAAAGCCTTCGCTTTGGCTAGATCAGCCTCAAAGCTTGCCAATTCAGCACCTTGCTCTTTACTGGTAATTTCCAGTAGGGCGGCTCCTTCGGGGACGACATCGTTAACATCGTAGTTGAGTTTGACAATACGACCAGAGGTTTGCGCCGATACCGTCGCTGCTTTTATTGCTTCAATGGTGGCGTCTAAGGTGACCCAATTCGGATAGGGTTTATTTAGGACTTCGATGGTTTCGACTGAGGCAGCCTGAGCTTGAGTACTGGAAAGTGCCAGCAGTAAGAAAAAAGCACGAGAAATTGATGTCATAACTTATATCACCCCAGATGTAATTTATGAGAAAATTCTAATGGAGTTGTTTTCAATAGGCAATCAATATTTATTAGAAAAATTTAATGTAGTGTTTTTACCTAATTTAGGAATAAGGAATAAGGAATAAGGAATAAGGAATAAGGCCTATAGCGCCTTATTCCTTATGCTTCAGAGTTTCAAATTAAGCCTAAAATTTAGTCATTTAAATAATAGGTTAGTGTGGAAACGATGCGAATTTGTTTAATGTAAGGCGTGCTGCTGTCGCGGTCTGAAATGGTGAACTGGCCTTGACTCGCACTTTTAATTTTTCCGAGGCGAGAATCCGAATCCTTAGCAAATTTTTCAGCCACTTCGCGGGCATTTTGAGTTGCTTCTTGCACCATGACAGGTTTGACTGAGTTGAGATCGGTAAACAGAAACTCAGTGCGATTATCATAATCTTGGCTGGCAATCGCTATACCTTCTTTTACTAAGTTAATCATTTGCTTACGGGTGTTCAGCATGAGATCAATTTGTGGGGTATAAACTGATAGGTTCACTTTTGCCGAGTAACGGTATCTGACGTTAGGATCGACATAACCTTGGGCTTGGCGATCTTCAATTGAAGGCAAAGAGACAGTAATTTCGCTGTCGCTAAAGCCTTGTTCCTTTAAAAACGCCACAACACGATCGGTTTTTTGCTGAACCGTCTCGTAGAGTTTAGGCAGATTGTTATCGACCTCAGTGAAATTGATTGGCCAAATTGCCACATTGGCTTTGACTTCTTTTTCCGCTAAGCCCTTTACCGTGACAGTGCGTTCCATGGCTTTCATTTGCAATAGTGCTGAGCTTGCTGTCTGGCCTACATAAACAAGCCCAGCGCAAAGGAAACCACCTAACAGCAGGGCAGGAAGGATGTTACTTTTTTCCATAAAAAGAATCTCTTGATTAGATGAACTCAGTCTACGATACCGAATAAACCTCAGTCATGCACTGGGTTTATTCGGAATAGATGCCGCTTAAGGCAGAGGAGATTATGTTGAGATATGAGTTTTGAAATATCTGTTTAAAGCATTCTATTTTTCAGGAGGGATGGCGCTTGGCTGCCATAATTCGACTTTATTGCCGTCAGGGTCAATAAACCAGCCAAAGCGGCCAAATTCTGAATCTTCAATACCACCAATCGGTTGACCGCCACCTTGCTCTACTTGTACTAGGGCTTGCTCTAGATCGTCAACGACAAAGTTGAACATAAACCCTTTATTTGAGGGGGCGAAATAGTCCGTGCTATGGGCGAAAGGGGTCCAAACATGGTAGCCAAGAGTTGATTTATCTGTGTGATAAAACGCGGCGCCTCCCCAGTTTTCAATGGGGACTTGAAGATGGGTTTTGTACCAAGTTGCCAAGGCAACGGGATCGACACTTTTAAAGAAAATTCCACCGAGTCCAATGACTTTAGCCATAGCCGTAGCTGCGTTTACAGGAGTATGAATTAACTTTAGGCAATAAATGCTTAAGATACAAAAAAGCCGCAAAAAATGCGGCTTTTGGGGTTAAGCGTTTAGCTTAGAACTGGTAGCTGTATTGAACTGAGTAGTACACAGCATCAGAGCGAGTATGGGCAATCACGTCGCCAATGATTGCGCTGTGTTCTAATACTTCAGTATCTTCACCGCGAACGAAGGCAAGACCCATATCCACAGTTGAATGAGTGCTCAGGTTATAGCTTAAACCTGCAGTAAACCAATTACGGTTCGAATCAGGGATTGAAATTGAGCTGATATCATTCACAACTCCTTGGTCATGCATGTAACCTGCACGGGCAGTCCACTTATCATTAATCGTATAAGTACCACCTACGCTGAATAACCAAGAGTCATCCCATACGTATTGTTTTAATGGCGCGCTGCTAACGACTGGTGTGCCACCTACAGTGCCATCAGTCAATGTGATCTGATCAAAGTCACCCCAAGTTGATAACTGGGCAGTGTAGTGAATAGCAAACTTCTCTGTTAACTGATGGAAACCCGCAACTTGGAAAATATCTGGTAATGGGATATTGATTTCATCAAAGGAAACCACTTTACCTAATTGAGTATTCAGAGTGTTGATATCTCCAGTCGCTTTGAAATCTGGGCTCAGGCGGTAGCTGGCACCAATGCGGTTGTCTTTATTGAACTCATACACAGCACCAATAATTCCGCCTACGGCAAAACCATCAGCATCAACATCGACTAGATTAGCATTAACCATAGCGCTGTTAGGACCGATAGGTAAGTTACCTTCTCGGCTCAGTTTACCTTGACCATAGATTAAATCGAGACCTGCACCGACGCTAAATTGATCGTTGAAACGATAGGATAAGCTCGCATTGAAGTTCATGGTGACGACTTCGGTATTACCGAGTAAATCCACTGGCGCAGGTACTGTACCCATGCCTGGGATTGTGACGGCATTATTTGCTAATGCGGTGGTATCTGTGCCTGTACCAAAGTTACTGAATGCGGCTAGACCAAAAGCCCATTGATCGTTTAGCGGTTGAATGTAGTAAAAGTTTGGGATCACTTTACTGTCGGCAGCATCGTGTTCGCTACCAAAGCTAATTGGCGTGCCAGCTTTTTCAACGTCTTTAACAGTAACGCTGATATCGGCATAGGTTACGCCGAATGAGAGGGCTTTCTCATCAAATAAAGCCATAGCTGCTGGGTTACGAGATAAAACAGAGGCATTATCGGCGATAACAGCATCACCTGAGAATGCACGGCCAATACCTGTTGCAGATTGGCTGTTCAATTGGAAGCCTGCGGCTAAGGTTTGTGTGCTTGCTAATGCGACAGAAACGGCAATGAGTGTCTTGTTGAATGTTTTCATTATTATTCTCTCTATTTTTTATAAGTATTGGATTTTTATTCGGTCCTAGTCCGCCGAAAGTATTTAAATCCATTTATTAGTCTCCGGCATCTTATGGATTCAATGTACCCTCAACAAGTCCGACCAGAGGTGAAATATGTTAATTTTCAGTTAATTAAAAGTCTTTAAAACAAGAGTGATACTTTAGTATGCTTGAATGGTCTGGCCAGATGCTTGATATGAAGGGCTTTGGGTGCCGCTATGGGTTTTAATTGAAGTTAAAGGTTTGTAATAGTGTGTAGGGTATTTAAAAGGATACAAAATGTAAAAAGCGCACACTTGTGCGCTTTTAAACATATGGAAGCATATCTAGATTAGAGTGCAGACTTAAATTGTTCGAACTCTGTCGTTACTTTTTCACTTGGAGCAGAGAATTTACTGACTAAAATACCCGCAATAGTCGCGAATATAAACCCAGGAAGGATTTCGTATACTTCAAAAATGCCACCAGTGAGTTGCTTCCAAATCACCACGGTTAATGCACCGACAATAATAGTGGCGATAGCGCCATTACGGCTGTATTGCTTCCAAAACAAGGATAACAAGACTACGGGACCAAAGGCCGCACCAAAGCCTGCCCAAGCATAACTCACTAAACTGAGCACGCTACTTTCAGGATTGAGTGCTATCACACCTGCAATCACAGCGATAGCGAGTACGCCTAAACGACCTACCATCATTAGCTCGCGATCATCGGCCTTTGGGCGCAACCATTTACGGTAGAAATCTTCGGTGATGACACTTGAGCAGACTAAGAGTTGTGAGTCGATAGTACTCATGATTGCCGATAAAATAGCGGCGATTAATAGCCCACCAATCCATGGGTTAAACGCTGCTTGAGCTAAATGGATAAATACCGTTTCAGAATTGGCTAATGGCTCTTTGGCGAAATAGAGCGATCCTGCGATACCTGTGGCTAACGCGCCAATGAGAGATAACACCATCCAGCTCATGGCTATACGGCGTGACAAGGGCAGGGCATCGGCACTGCCTATCGCCATAAAACGCGACAAAATATGTGGCTGACCAAAATAACCTAGGCCCCATGCGAGCAAAGATAACATGCCGATGGCAGTGGTTTTGTCATTGACCAATGCCAACATAGCGGGATCAATCGTTTCAATACCTGCATGGCTTTCGGGGTGAGCGAAAACGGCAAAAGGGACAATCAATAGGGCGATGAGCATTAAACTGCCTTGGAAAAAGTCAGTCCAACACACGGCAAAGAAACCGCCAATAAAGGTGTAACCGACTATGATGGCCGAGCCAATCACGAGGGCTGCAGTGTAATCAAGCCCAAAGACTTTCTCAAACAAAATCGCGCCACCGACCATGCCTGAGGAGGCATAGAAAGTAAAAAACACCAGAATAGTGATTGCGGAAACGAGCTTGAGATAGCCTTGGGTATCGTGGAAACGTTTCTCGAAAAAATCCGGTAAAGTGAGGGCGTTATCGGCGAGTTGGGTATAAATGCGCAGTCGTTTGGCAACAAATAACCAGTTTAGCCAAGCACCAATAATTAATCCTACGCCAATCCAGGCTGCACCTAAGCCGCTTAAGTAAACTGCGCCGGGTAATCCCAGTAACAGCCAACCTGACATGTCAGATGCACCCACGCTGAGTGCGGTCACTGCGGGGCCCATTTTGCGGCCACCTAAAATATAATCATCAACAGTATCGGTAGCACGGTAAGCCCAAAAACCTATGCCCATCATCAATACTAAGTAACCAACAAATGTGATTAAAATCGGGGTTTCAATCGTCATCTTGCCTTTTCCCATCTTTTTATTATTAAAAGTGGCAAGCATGCTACCAGATGTTTGAACGTGCGCCCATTAGCAGATGTAAGTGTGATTGAAATCTAACCTCCGATAACATGAAAATATCGGAGGTTGATTTTTAAATATCATTTATAACAATGTCTTAAATAAATATATTCTTGATTTCGTCTTTTATATAGCTAAGGTCAGCTTGATCCTCACCTATGAGCAAAATAAATGCATCGGGCGTTTCAAAGCCCATCCCTTGATATTTACCGTCGGCGAAGGTTTTATCCAACACCATACGTTTCTCGAGTGGCACGATAAAAAGCGTCACCTTACTTTGTTCGCCCTGAAGTACTAAGTGCAGGCTTTTTACCCCTTGAAAATCGCAATAAGAGGTGTAATACACTTTGCCCGGTTGTTGGGTAAATTTGGCATTGCCAAAGTCTTTTATCGACGCAAGCTGGGCATTGACTTGACTAAAATTGACATTTTGATCGACATGCAAGGCAATATCTTCATGGTAGACATGGGCCAGTGCATGTTCAGCCAAATCAATAGGCCCTAAGCGTAATAGGCTGAAGCTGATCCCTACCACAAACGCGACCGAGGCTGCCATGGCCACTAAAAAAAACGTTTGCCGGCGCTGTTTATGGTGCTGTTGTAACTGCTGCCGCAAAATGAGTTTGTCGGCGAGATCCTCAGCCACATCTACTTTCAATGCATTGCTCAGTTTGGCATCAAGGTTTTTAAGCTCATTGATTAGGGCTTGGTTTTCTGGCTTGGCATTGATCTGCGCCAGAAAGTCAACATCCTGATTATGAGGATCTTCATAAGCTTGACGTCTAAATTTAAGCTCATCCATTGGATTGACCTCTAACATCATTCTTCTCAAGTAATTCTTTCAATTGGCTCCTCGCCCGAAATAAACGCGTCATTACGGTGTTGCGATTGAGCTCCATCAGCTCGGCGATTTCATCGCCGCTAAAGCCACCAATGAGCTGGAGTAAGAGTGGTTCGCGGTATTCGATATCTAGCTTGCCAATTTGTCGACGGATCAGATATTGCTCGGTCTGCTCTTCACTGCTATTGGAGATATTGTCTTCCAATGTATCTTGCTCAACGTCGGAATAATCGAACTGTTTACGCTCGAAACGCCGCGCATTTTCACGCCTAAGAATCGTGATCAGCCAAGCTTTCGCCGCTTTATCATCCTTGAGGGAATCCAAAGAGCGCCACGCCCGCAAGAAGGTTTCTTGGGTAATGTCTTCAGCCACGTGTTTATCGCCGGATAACCAGTAGGCGTAGCGGAAGATGTCTGCATGTAGCGCCTTGACTAGGCTGTTGTATCGTCGTTGTTTACTTAGCATGTCAGAAGAGACCGCGGGCTCGACGGATTTCTTACGCCAGTTAGCAAACATTTTTATTTTTTCGGCTTGTTGGCTGAATGTTTAGCATAGTTGAGCTCGCTTCTCTCTCATTAAATCCTTAATTTACTTAGGATTCAGTGGGCTTAATGGCGCTGATTTAGGTGCGGAATGTTTATGCTCACAAGCCTTAACCGCGTTAAGTAAGGCGGTACATTCGGCGCTTAAGTGGCTATTTGTATTGTTAGAATTCGCACTGCTCGTATTAGCACTCTCAGTATGGTGGCTCTTATCGGCCTTCGCACTGTAGGCTTTGATTTGCAGTTGCTGTATCGCTGCTGCTAGTTGTGGTGACTGCTCAGCAATCTTATCTAATGTCATAGGCGTTTGCTGTAACTCACTGAAATATCGCTGCAATTGCAACATAATCCGGCTCACATCGCCACTGGCGCAGGCTTGCTCTAATCCTTTAAAGCCGGAGGCAGTGACTGATTGTGCTGAACTGATTGAAGAGTTTACTGAAATTGGGGCGGCCGTTTGATTTTTTAAGGCGCGGCGCCAAGCGACTAAGGTGATAATCCAAGCGACTAGAGTCACCAGCCATAGCGCAGCAAAAACCGTGGTCAGCCAAGACCAGCCCTTATCGGCCGCGGAGTTGGTTTCCCATGTTGGTTGAGCTGGCGTATCACTGACAGCACCACCTTCAACGATTATGGTACGTGCGGGCAGCGTTGCAGTTTCTTGACGTTTAAGGCGCGGATTCCACCAAGGCACTTTGATTTCGGGCAAGGTAAAGGTGCCCGCTTTGCTGGGAACGATTGCCGAAGTAATACTGTACTGCGAAACAATTTGTGCATCGCGCACAAAGGTCTGCCGCTGGGGTTTTTCTGGGTATGACTTGAGTTCATCGGGCAGAGTTTGCAGTATATCAGGCAGACTATTTTCATCAGCATTGGAAGCCAACAGCGTAATAGTGCGGGTGATAGGGCTACCGACGGTAAACTTTTTAATATCTTCAGGGAAGTTTTCTTTTAGCGCCACTAAATCGGCAACTAGCCATTGGCCTTGGAAACTTGTTGGTGCGGGATTCACTTGAACTGTCAGTGAGGGCGCGCCTGCTTGCATTGGGCGGCTTTCATTAAAGCCAAACATGCCGCCGCGGCGTTGGGATTCTACCAGCACATCGCCAGCAAAGGTTGCACCTTTGATATTCACTTGGCCGGGCAAATCGGGAATGATGCCATAGGTGCGTTCAATCACGCGGTAACGTCGGCCATCGACTATCTCTGAACCATCCCTATCTTCTCCGATTTGTTTGATCTGTGCGCCTTCGATCACAGGTGCACTCAATACGCCCCTTTGTAATTCTACCGCCAGATAGAGTTTCACCTTGTAGGTAATGAGCTGCCCAACATAGGCTTCGTCGGTAGAGACTTTGGCGTCAATGAACAGATTGTTCATTTGCGCGGGCTGGCTACCGGTTTCTACCACTTTGAGAGGAATAGGCGATGAGCTGACGCCGTCAATACTAAAGGCTGGAATGGTTAACTGGCCTTGTTGTTTTGGCGCGAGCAGCACTTGCCAGCGGGTTTCTTTGACCGCATCGAAGTTCATGATTTGCGTGCTGCGACTCACGCTAGTACGGCCGACAATAAAATCTTTCAGTAGAGCTGATGTGTCTAGCTTACCTGTATCGACTTCGTCATCGACACTGATGTTGAGCACAAAGTATTCGCCCTCCATCACTGGGTTGCGATCGACCGAGGCCTCAATTTTGCTAAGTGCAAAGGCGGGATGAGCCACTCCGATGGCAAGGAGTAGCAGGATAAAAAATTGTCTCGTCACCACTGTTCGTTATCCTTTGATATTTGGCCATTTTGACGGCGTTTTTGATATTCCAACTGCATCTTGTTGCGCAGTAACACTTGCGGGTCTTCACTCACGCCCCTCAGTGCTCGCTGCATTTCTGCGGGCAGTGACTCGCTATTGGTTGGCGGTGCCTCGACCGATTCACTCATAGCAGCCTCTTGTTTATCTTGCGCATTTTGCTCAGGAGCTTCTTTGGCGGCAACACTTTGCTTTTTCTGTTCTGCTGACTTTTGCTCTTCAGCATCGGCTTTAGCCTGCGCTTGCATCTTAGCTTCATTGTCTGCAGGCTCATTTTCCTGCGTATCCTGCTCGCCATTTTGCTGCTTGGCTTCATCCTGCTGATCCTGAGCATTGCCATTTTGCTTATCTTGCTCAGATTGTTGCTCATCCGTTTTTTGCTGCTCAGGGCTTTGATCCGCGTCGGCATCGTCCTGTTGATCCTGAGACTCTTGCCCTGCTTGATCTTGCTTATCTTTCTGAGCGCTATCTTGGTCAGATTGCTGTTTATCCTGCGATTTTTGGTCACCGGATTGTTGGTCGCCAGACTGTTGATCACCTGATTTGGGATCACCGGAATGCTGATCGCCTTGTTGATCTTGGTTCTTATCCTGTTGCTCGTTTTTACCTTGCTGTTGTTGCTGTTCCTGCAATAACTTTTCAGCCAGTTCAAGATTGGCCTTCGCCGTAGGGAAATCAGCTTGTTTCTCAAGCGCGGCTTGATAGCGCTCCTTGGCCTTATCGGGTTTACCGAGTTGCATCAACGCATTGCCTTGATTGTAGAGGCCTTGGGCTGAGCTATCTTGCTCGAAGGTTTTCAGTGCTTGCTGGTAATCACCGGCTTTGTATTGGGCGCTGCCACGCCATTGGGGCGACTCAAACTGCTTAGCGGCGTTTGCGTAATCTTGGGATTGATAGGCCTGCATCGCTTGTTGATCTGTGGTTTTCCACATACTATCCCAGGCATTGTCCCACACACTGGCATGGGCTGGCTGAGGCACAGCCGCGAGCAGTAAGCCGCCCGCGAGAGTGGCCAATCCAACACTGGCCACGATTCCTTGTCTAAAGCTGAAAAGTGCGGGTAGCAGTAATGATAAGGCGAGGTAAGGACCGAGATCCTGCCAAGTTTCACCATCAAGATCTGTGGCTTTCGCATCGCCAGCATCGCTTAACCATTGCTGTAATTGGGCGAGATCATTACCGTCGGTGCGATTCTGGATCAACACACCTTTGTTATTCGCGGCCAGTTTTTGCAGCAGAGCGAAATCAGTGCTGGCCACGACGACTTCGTTGCTGCTGTCGCGCTGCAATTGTCCATCGGGTAGACGGATTGGCGCGCCTTGGCTGGTACCAAAAGCGACGACGGCAAGACGATATTGCGTGCCACTTAATGCCGAGTTAGCGTCATCAAATTGGGCAGCGGTTATGCCATCTGTCATCACGATAATATCACCGCGAATATGCCCACCCTGAGCCAGTAGCGTTTTAGCTTGGGTTAAACCTGCCGCTAAGTTTGAGCCACGAACGGGCATGATCTCAGGACTTAACGTCGGCAGTAAATTGAGTAGCGTGCCGGTATCGCGCGTTAACGGGCTGATAGTAAAGGCATCTCCTGCAAAGGCGACTAAACCTGTTTCACCTTCTTTAAGATTACGCAGGAGATCCGTTGCCCTAAATTTGGCTTGGGTTAACCGATTCGGCGCAAGATCGGTGGCGAACATAGATACGGACATGTCCATCACCAGTACGCGGCCTTGCTCGGCGGCAAATACAGGTAAGGATTGTTTATTCACGGCAGGTCCGGCGAGTGCCAAGGTCGCAATCAACCAAGTTAAGGCTAATAAATGCAACGGACGGCGGGATTTCTTATTGCTTTGGGTGACCAATATCTTGGCTAAGTGCGGCGCAATATAACGATTCCAAGCGCTGTGGCTCTCGTGTTGCCGCCATAAACTCAACAAGGCTAAGGCTAGCGGTACTAGTGCGAGTAGCCATTCGGGACGAATAAAATGTAGGCTCATTATTTGATGTTCCCCTGTGAAGTGGTTGCGACAGAGGGTTTAACGCGGCGCGCTGCAAACAGTGGCAATTGACCTAAGGCAATCCACAGACTCGTCAGTAATGCTAGTGCCAGCGGCCAGTAGAACAGATCTGCCTGCGGACGATAGCTTAATTGATCGCGACTCACTGGTTCGAGTTTATCGATTTCTTGGTAAATCTGGTCTAGCTCTTGGCTGTTACGGGCGCGAAAATAACGGCCGTGGGTGACGTCGGCGATATGCTTAAGTTGGTTTTCATCCAGATCCATCGAAGGATTAACCCGCTCGCGGCCAAAGAGTGTGCGGCGCTCCATTACATCTGCGCCCACACCAACCGTATAAATGGTAACTTTACGATTAGCGGCAATTTGCGCTGCTTGCTCTGGTTCGATATTGCCCGCGTTGTTAGAACCGTCGGTCAATAAAATCAACACTCTATTACTCTCGTCCATTTTATCGAAGCGTTTTACCGCCAGCGCGATGGCTTCACCTATGGCGGTTTGCTTACCGACTAAGCCAATTTGTGCTTCTTTTAAAAATTGCGCGACTGAACGTCTGTCTTGGGTGAGCGGCGCCTGTAAATAGGCGTGATCGGCAAAGAGGATCAAGCCGATACGATCACCCTTGCGGCGCTCGATAAAGTCACTGACGACGTGCTGAATTAAAGTGAAACGGTCGACGGTTTTGCCATTCACCACCATGTCTTCAATCTGCATACTGCCGGATAAATCCACCGCCATCATCAAATCGCGGCCTTGGCTTGGCAGTTCGATAGGTTCACCAAGCCATTGCGGACGAGCAATAGCGAGCACTAACAGGCACCACATCAGCCAGTAGCGTTTGCGACTCTGGCGCGTGTTGGCCGCTAAGCTTTGTTTACCCGTTTGGCTTATTCCGGGTAATTGCAGCCGGCCACCATCCACTTGTACTGTGTGTTGGCGCCAAAAAATCAAAGGTAAAGGCAATAATATCAATAGCCAAGGCCATGCAATTGTTAACATTGTGCCTCCGCTTGTTGAGTGTCAGCTGGCTGGGGTGTCGCTTGGCTTTTAGCTCGAGCGTCGCCACTAACATGAGCAAGAGTCGGCTCAGGCGCACTCAGTTTTGCTTTCGATGCCAACCAAGCCTGTGTGAGTTGATGCAATTCATTGGCTTCAGCTAAGGTCAATGGAGTTGCCTGATGGCGTTTGGCTAGCAAAGGGCCGATATGTTGGCGTTTATGCTCGGGTAAATAGCTGTCTAGCCAAGTCGCCCAAGCTTCACCATCTAAGGAGGCTATCGCTTCTCTGCTGAGGTAACTCATGGCGGTGCGCTTTAATAGGCTGTTGACGTCAGAGGCATAGGAAGTCGCTTGTCTATCGAGCTGATTGAGTAACTGTTTAGCGGCTTTTTTTGGCGCTAAGTCACGGGCGCGTTTTCTTAGCCAGATAACTAAGAGTGTGATGAGGGCAATCACAAGTGCTAAAACCAGCCAATAACCGATTGCCCAAGGCCAAGCGCCGATCGGATCGGGATGAATAATATCCTGCAGTTGTGCAAGGGCTGGGTTTGACGCCGTAGAAGGCATAGGTACTGTTGCCTGTGGATTTGCTATTTCTGAATTCACTGTTGCTGGATCCATAGTTAACGCAATAATTCCAATTGATGGGCTAGGGGAGCACCCGCATCTATGAGCTGGGTACGTACGCGCAGTTGCTGCATCATGGCGATAAAGTTGTTTTGTTGACGCAACTGAATGTCGAGCCAAGCCTGATAACTGTGGCGGGTAAGCACTAAGTCCTCATTCCCATCCCGTACCGGCAAATTAAAGTTGTGTGGTAACGGCAGTGTACCTTGACGCAGAGGATCGGTAATAAGATAGGCACCCACATCGCAATGACGCTTAAGCTCGGTGAGAGGCGCGATACATTGGGGACTAAAATGGCTGCCATCTGTCACTATCCAAACTAAGGAGCCGGGTTTGGCGATACGTTGTAATCGCTGACAGGCACGCAGGATATGGTCAGGATCGCGCTGGCCAGTGCCAACATGATTGAGCTGATTTTCGTGCACACGGCGCAGGCCTGAGATCAATTGCAATATGCCCTGACGACGGCTGCGGGGTTTGAGCTCTAAATGCTCAGACTCGCATGCGATCAAGGCGCCGAGCCGATCGCCATGGTTAATCGCATTCCAACCTAAGGTGGTCGCAAGGTGTCCTGCTTGCACCGATTGCAGCAATAAACTCGAACCAAAATAGAGGCTTTGGCTCAAGTCGATTAACAATAAAATAGGGCGCTCACGTTCTTCGACAAATAACTTAGTGTGAGTTGTGCCTGTACGAGCGGTAACGCGCCAATCAATGGTGCGCACATCGTCGCCCTGTTGGTAGTGGCGCACCTCGGCAAACTCCATACCGCGGCCTTTGATTAAGCTGCTGCGATGGCCCGCTAAATTAGCGCGGGCACGGCTATAACGCTCAGGCATAGCACGGGCGATATTTTGGCACGCCAGCAGCTCTTGCTCGGTTAAATGCAAGCCATCGGCAAAAAGCGGCAAGCCATCGACTGAGGCTGAGAGTCGCGCTATGTCACTCATCTTATTTCACCTTTATCTTCACCGTTAAGGTACTGCAACTTGACTTAAGATGTGGTTGATCACGTGATCGCGGCTGACACCTTCGGCCTGTGCTTGGTAGCTAAGTAGCAATCTGTGTCTTAACACGTTCGGTGCGACGGCTTGAATGTCTTCCGGTGAAACAAAGTCTCGCTCGTGCAGCCAAGCACGGGCGCGGGCGCAGCGTTCTAATGAAATGGTTGCGCGCGGGCTGACGCCGTACTCAAGCCACTTAGCTAAGTCTTCGCTGTAACGTAAAGGCTCACGGGTCGCCATCACGATTTCGACTATGTACTTTTCGAGCGGCTCGGCAAGATAGATTTCCATGGCTTCGTCACGGGCGGCAAACACATCTGCTTGTGCAATCGGCTCAGTGGTTGGCAATTCGTGGGTCAGTGCTTCTTTGCGGGATTGACGCAGAATTTCGATTTCAGTCTCACCGCTTGGGTAATCAAGGTTTAAGTGCATCAGAAAACGGTCAAGCTGTGCTTCGGGCAGCGGATACGTGCCTTCGTTCTCTAATGGATTTTGGGTGGCCATCACTAAAAACAGCGGCGGTAGCTTATAGCTGTGCTTACCAACTGTGACTTGGCCTTCGGCCATGGCTTCTAATAAGGCTGACTGAACTTTGGCTGGGGCACGGTTAATTTCGTCCGCCAAGATTAAATTGTGGAAAATCGGTCCGGCTTCAAATTCGAAGGTGCCAGTTTGCGAGCGATAGATATCTGTACCGGTTAAGTCGGCGGGCAGTAGATCTGGGGTAAATTGAATGCGGTGGAAATCGCCCTCAACCCCGTCACATAAGGCTTTCACTGCACGGGTCTTGGCCAGCCCCGGTGGTCCTTCAACTAATAAGTGGCCATTGGCAATTAAGGCAATGAGCAGATTTTCGGTCAATACTGGCTGCCCTAAAACAACCTTATTTAGGTAAGTGCGTAATGCGTGGAAGCGACTCAAAGGCATGATGCTACTCGTTTTATTATGTTGAAAATACGTGTGTGGGCTATAGACAACAGCTATGGTAAAGAATTCCCTTAGGGTTTGGCTAGTGTTAAAAAAACAAACAGGTGTTTAAAACTTGCTGACAAGAAGTTAGAATCAGATCACACTTTAATGGTCAGACCTGTTATTGGGCGTTTTTCGCCGTAAAACAATGGGTCAAACACGGAAATCGATAGCGCCGCCTGAAATCTCTCAGCGATTGCGCACATAAAGAGGGTGACAAATGAGTGATAGACAACAGGTTACGAACGCCAAGGGTGAACGTATCGCCATTGTAGCGGGTTTAAGAACGCCCTTTGCAAAGCAAGCCACGGCATTCCACGGCGTATCGGCGCTCGATATGGGCAAAATGGTGGTCAATGAATTATTGGCGCGCTCAGAACTCGATCCTAAGCTGATTGAGCAATTAGTATATGGACAAGTGGTGCAAATGCCCGCTGCACCTAACATTGCCCGTGAAATCGTACTCGGTACTGGCATGAATGTGTCGACCGATGCCTATAGTGTCACTCGCGCCTGTGCAACTAGCTTTCAATCTGCCGTAAACGTGGCTGAATCTATCATGACGGGTAATATCGAAATCGGTATTGCGGGCGGCGCCGACTCTTCCTCTGTATTGCCTATCGGTGTATCGAAAAAATTAGCCCATGCGTTAGTCGATCTGAATAAAGCCCGTAGCTTTGGGCAAAAGTTACAAATTTTCCGCCGTTTAGGTTTAAAGGATTTATTACCTGTGCCGCCTGCGGTGGCAGAGTACTCAACGGGCTTGTCTATGGGACAAACCGCCGAGCAGATGGCAAAAACCTACAATATTAGCCGTGCCGATCAAGATGCCTTAGCACATCGCTCACATACCTTAGCGAGTGAAACTTGGGCTTCGGGCCATTTGCGTGACGAAGTTATGGTCGCGCATATACCGCCGTATAAGCAGTTTATCGATCGTGATAACAATATCCGCGAAAACTCGGTACTGGAGTCATATGCTAAGTTGCGCCCTGCATTCGACAAACAACACGGTACTGTGACGGCGGCCAATAGTACGCCACTGACGGACGGTGCCTCAGCGATTATCCTGATGAGTGAAGGTCGAGCCAAAGCCTTAGGTTATCAACCGATTGGTTACATTAAGAGTTACGCCTTTAGCGCCATTGATGTGTGGCAAGATATGCTGATGGGGCCATCTTACGCGACGCCACTGGCGTTAAAACGTGCCGGAATGGAATTAGAAGATCTTACCCTGATTGAAATGCACGAAGCCTTTGCGGCGCAGACATTAGCGAATATGCAGATGTTTGCTTCGAAAAAATTTGCCGAAGAAAAACTCGGCCGCAACCGCGCGATTGGCGAAATCGACATGAGCAAGTTTAACGTGCTCGGCGGCTCGCTTGCTTATGGTCATCCTTTTGCGGCAACGGGAACCCGTTTAATCACCCAAGTGTGTCGTGAGCTTAAGCGCCGTGGTGGTGGAACTGGCTTAACGACGGCCTGTGCGGCCGGTGGTTTGGGTGTGGCTATGATAGTGGAAGTGGAGTAATCGGCATGGAAAAGACCTTTAATTTAACCCGCCGCGACGACGGCATTGCCATTTTGACTATGGATGTTCCTGGCGAAACCATGAACACCCTAAAAGCACAGTTTGGCCCTGAAATCAGTGAGATTCTGGCTGAGATTAAAAGCGATCCTCATATTCGTGGGCTCGTGCTGATCTCGGGCAAGAAAGATTCTTTCGTCGCGGGCGCGGATATTTCCATGCTCGATGCCTGTAAAACGGCGGCCGATGCCAAAGCCTTATCCCAGCAAGGGCATTTGGTTTTTAATGAGTTAGAAGCCTTAAAAATTCCTGTAGTGGCGGCAATCCATGGTGCCTGTTTAGGTGGTGGTTTAGAGTTAGCCTTAGCCTGCCATCAAAGGGTATGTAGCGACGATGGTAAAACCATGCTCGGCGTACCGGAAGTTCAACTTGGCTTATTACCTGGCGGCGGTGGGACTCAACGTTTGCCTCGTTTAGTCGGCATTACCACCGCCTTAGACATGATGCTGACCGGTAAACAAATCCGTCCTAAACAAGCCTTGAAAATGGGCTTAGTGAATGATGTTGTACCGCAGACCATTTTGCTGCAAACCGCAGTTGAGATGGCACTGGCTGGTAAACGTGCACCGAAACCTGTTAACAAGTCGCTCGTTAATCAAGTGCTTGAAGGCACGAGCTTTGGCCGTAACATTATTTTCGATCAAGCGACTAAACAAGTCGAAAAGAAAACCCAAGGTAATTATCCAGCACCAGCCAAAATTATTGACTGCGTGCGTCAAGGGATTGCGAAGGGGATGCAAAAAGGGCTAGAAGTCGAAGCGAGTCACTTTGCCGAATTAGTGGTATCAAAAGAATCTGAAGCGCTGCGCAGTATTTTCTTCGCTACCACAGAAATGAAGAAAGAAACCGGCGCTGAGGGTGCTACGCCGCGTAAAGTGAAGAAAGCGGTGATCTTAGGTGGTGGTTTAATGGGCGGAGGCATCGCCTCTGTGACTACCACTAAGGCTAAAATCCCTGTTCGCGTCAAAGACATCAACGAAAAAGGTTTAAGCAATGCATTAGCCTACGCTTATAAGTTGTTGGATAAAGGGGTAAAGCGCCGTCATATGACGCCTGCTGCCCGTGACAACTTAATGGCACTGATGACTACAACCACTGAGTATAAAGGCGTTAACGATGCCGACATCGTTGTGGAAGCGGTATTTGAAGACTTAGCGCTTAAGCATCAAATGGTGAAAGACATTGAGCGTGAGTGTGGTGAGCACACTATTTTTGCGTCAAACACCTCATCTTTGCCGATTAGCCAAATCGCCGAGGCGGCGACGCGTCCTGAAAATGTGATTGGTCTGCATTATTTCTCGCCAGTGGAAAAAATGCCGCTGGTGGAAGTGATTGCCCACGCTAAAACCTCGCCAGAAACCATTGCGACAACTGTCGCATTTGCCCGTAAGCAAGGTAAAACACCGATAGTGGTGCAAGATGGCGCGGGTTTCTATGTAAACCGTATTCTGGCGCTCTACATGAACGAGGCGGCGCAATTACTACTCGAAGGCCAAAGTGTTGAGCATTTGGATAAAGCTTTAGTGAAATTTGGCTTCCCAGTGGGACCGATTACTTTGCTCGACGAAGTGGGTATCGACGTGGGCGCAAAAATTTCACCGATCCTTGAGAAAGAATTGGGTGAACGTTTTAAAGCGCCAGCCGCATTCGACAAGCTTTTAGGTGACGATCGTAAAGGCCGCAAAAATGGCAGAGGCTTTTATCAATACGGCCAAAAAGACTCTAGCAAGAAAGCGAAAGTCGTCGATGAGAGTGTTTATGGCGTGTTAGGTATTAAGCCTGGCACCAATAAAGATGTAAAAGCGGTTGCTGAGCGTTGTGTCGTACAAATGCTCAATGAAGCGGTGCGTTGTTTAGACGATGGTATTATTGCATCGCCAAGAGACGGTGATATTGGCGCTATTTTCGGTATTGGCTTTCCGCCATTCCTCGGTGGCCCATTCCATTATATTGACTCTTTAGGCGCCGCGAACTTAGTGAAGATCCTTGAAGGTTATCAAAGTCAATTCGGTAACAGATTCGAACCTTGTGAGCGCTTAAAAACCATGGCTCAAGAAAACGCGCACTTTTTCTAAGTTTCAGTGAATCTAAGTCATCGTTAATCTAGGTCTTAGTTAATCAAAATTGAACAAAAAAGCGGCAGATTGTTGCCGCTTTTTTTATTGCCATAAGGTATGTTTTTGCCTAAAAAATGTTCATGTTGGGGATGTGGATCTTGTATAATCCGAGCCCTTTATCGAGAGGTCGGTGTTACGTGTTCTGTACTGAGAGCGTAGCGATGAATGAGTGTTGCTCGTTTATGCATAGTGCGGAGAATTTTTTATCCTGCTGTTAAAACGACGTATTTAACATGTGCATCAATCACCAAGATTACGCGAGTAGCATCCGCATTTTGATGAGGAATTAATTTCTCTACCTTTATGATTTATTTAGTTGTTTTTAAAGAGGTGGTTTGTGGTTTTGCTGGTTATGTTTAAAGCATTAATCTCGGCTTGGTACTTCGGCTTAGCTGCATTTACCGCAGTTTTTACTGTTAAGCATTGGGTGCTGCTGGGTTTTGTGCTCGGGCCTCTGGCTTATCCACTCTTTACGACACATAGTCATTTAGCCTTGAGGAAAATCCGTTGTAGTGAGGAAGGGATATTAAATAGCTAATTTATTAATTTGCTAGGTAATTTCCATGACTACATGACTACATGACTATTTAGTACTTTTATATTCACTTAAAACTAAAGGGAGCCAATGCTCCCTTTATTGTTTCTAAGCCGCGCTAGCTTAATTAACTATCACTGTACATGAGTTAGACTCATGGCTACAGAACTTAAATTAGTTCCACCAACCTTTTGCAGAAATCACTTCAAGGTGATTCAAGCCTTCAGGCAACTTAACTTTTTTACGCGCTGGTTTGGATAAACCGAGTGCTTTTTTGATTGAATTTAACATAGTCACTCTCCTTAACCTGATTAATGTTATGCAACTTCAGAGTTAATAAATTTAACGTAAGGATGTCCTGCGACTTCGAGCGGTTTGAACTTCACGTAAGGA
>NZ_JABAEB010000004.1:0-131810 GCF_012584455.1 Shewanella oncorhynchi | reverse complement strand
GTAAGGATGCCCAGCGATTTCAAAAGGTTTGAACTTCACGTAAGGATGCCCAGCGATTTCAAAAGGTTTGAACTTCACGTAAGGATGCCCAGCGATTTCAAAAGGTTTGAACTTCACATAAGGATGCCCAGCGATTTCAAAAGGTTTAAACTTCACATATGGATGCCCAGTTACTTCTACTGGAGCAAGTTTAACTGCAGGTTCTTCTGAAGTAATTGACTTAGCTGCTGGTTCTAATTTAGTGCTATCTTCAAGTGCATAAGTATTTACTGCAAAACTAATTGAAGATAATAAAGTAACGGCGGCAAGGATTCCTTTCATCATTCTAATTCTCTCTCAGGGTAGTTGATATTGATTTATTATTGACACTGATAGTGCTATTGCACTTGTTGTGCCAATGTTGTAAGTCGCAATCAAGTTGAGAGTAAATTGATTATGTAATGTTGCTTTTTGTGTTTAGCTTTATCATGTCTTCTTGGAGTAGCAAGGTAAATTCGGTCTCCTTTATGGCCTTACTAAAAATATAGCCTTGAATTTCTTCACAGTTGAGTGCCCGTAAAATGTTCAATTGTGCAGCTTGTTCTACCCCTTCTCCTACAACAGAAAGCCCCATGTTATGGGCGATAGTGATAATAGAATCGACCATTTTGAGATCGCGATCAGACTTATCAATATCGTCAACAAAAGCTTTATCAATTTTTAAAGTATGAATCGGGAAACGTTTTAAGTATGAAAGGGACGAGTATCCAGTGCCGAAATCATCGAGTGCTAAACTAACGCCCATTTTAGCCAGTTGCTGCATGACAATAATAGCCGTTTCCGGCTGTTTAATGACGGTACCTTCAGTTATTTCTAATTCAAGATGACATGCAGGTAGTTTAGTGAGTCTTAATATTGACTCTATTCGCTGTTGAATATCGGGCAGTGCAAATTGACGTGACGATAAATTGACGGCGACTCTGCCGCTGAATATGCCTTGTTCACGCCATTTCTGTGCAGCGAAACAGGCTTTGCGTAAGACTATTTCACCAATTTCAACAATTAAGCCGTTTTCTTCAGCAAGCGGAATAAAATCATTTGGGGGTATCAAGCCATGTACTGGATGATTTAATCTGACTAAAGCCTCCATACCTGCAATTTTACCGCTTTTAAGATCAACCTTAGGTTGATAATAAACTTCAAATAGATCATCTTTTAAGCCTTCACGGATAAGATTTTCTACTTCTAATTGCCTAATTGCATGTTGGTTTAAAGACTCAGAATAAAACTGGTAGCAATTACCTCCTGCTGACTTAGCATGGTACATAGCAATGTCAGCCTTTCTCAGTAATGCTTGCTCGCTTTGCTCATCTTCTGGGAATAGCACTATGCCAATACTTAATCCTAGGACTAGCTGTTCATTGCTAACGTCAAATGCAGGTTTTAATCCCTCAATAATACGGTTAGCAATCGCAGCGCTGGCGCTTATATCTGAACCCTTGTCTAATACAATGGCGAATTCATCTCCGCCTAGACGATAAATACTGGTATTTTTAGGAAGTAAGGACTTAATGCGGGTAGCAACGAGCTTTAATAATGCATCTCCAATTTGATGGCCTAAGGAGTCATTAATACGTTTAAAATTATCAAGATCAAGTACCATAAGCGCATGAGCTATTTCTCGATTCACTAGGTTACTTAAGGTCACTTGTAAGTTGGAGCGATTTGGCAGTCCAGTTAAGAGATCGTTATTAGTTAATTTTCTAAGCTCTTCTTCTTGCTGCTTACGTCTTGATATATCAGAAAAAACACCAACATAGTGTGATAATTCGCCTAACTCATCATAGATAGCATCGATAGTGAGCTCCATATGGAAGTGACTGTTATCTCCTCTGGCGGCTTCGACTTCATTTGCCCAGCGACCTTGCTGTTTTAACATGGTTCTGATTTGGGTGGAGAAGGTTTCTGGATATAAATCAAATGTGAGTAAGTTGCCAATAAAGTCATTTCGGTTACGTAATGAAATTTTGCAGCAAGCTTCGTTGACTTCGACAAAACGGTATTCATTGTCGAGGATAAACATGCCTTCTGAAATATTTTCAATCGCTTTTTCAAAGAGTTTCAGCTGCTCTTCTTTTTGTTTAAATTGACTAATATTTTTAATCGTTCCAGTCATTCGCAGGGCATTATCTTTGTCATCCCGCTCTACAATCTTGGCGCGGTCTAAAATCCATACCCAATTGTCGTCTTTGCCTTTTACCCTATATGCGGCTTCAAAATGATCTGTTTCACCATAAAAATGCTTATTAAGCGCTTCACGAACACGTTCCTGATCCATAGGATGTATATTACTCTCTTCATCCGATTTTCCTGAACGATGTCCATCACGGGGAAATTCAAGTGCTCCCCAAATATTGGAGCGAAAAATGTTGCCAGTTTCTATATCCCAGTCCCACATTTCATCACCACTTCCCCAAAGGGAAAGTTTTAATCTTTCTTCGCTGAGTACAATCTGTCTTTGTGTTTCTCTACGACGTAGCACCGTTTTTATTACTAGATATGAGATACATAATACAATTGCAGCATAAATAGATTTTGCTTGAAATGATGACCACCAAGGAGGTGTTATAATGACAGCAAGCTCTTTTGTTGCTGCTTTTTCACCGGAAAGTGAGTTAACCGCATAAACTTGAAAAGTATAATTTCCTGGAGATAAGTTTGTATATGTTGCTGAGTTTGTTCCATTTGCAGGTATCCATATATCAGAAAGGCCAAACATCCTATAGTAGTAGTTAGTTGATGAGTCGTCTGACATGGGAGATATAAAATTGAACGAAAATGGATAGTCAGAGTATTTCAATGATATTTTATTAGATGCTGCGATTGATTGTATTAGATAGTTACTTTCTTGATTTTGAACTATATTAAATACTAAGAAATCTGATATTTCTGTTTTATTTACCTTGCTTTTCTTTACATAGCTTACAACATCTTTAGGTGATACTAGACTAATTCCACTGATCCCCGCAAGTAGAGTGTTACCGTTTATATTAATACCATTGGGAGCATTGTACTCATATTGACTCCCATTTGATGTTTTTAAGGTATAAGATACTTTACTGTTTTTTTCAAAAATAATGACTTCACTTAGTGATGAGGCTGTTATAAAACCATCATTATCTACAATGGCGTAGATCTCTTTATTGTTAGAAAGTATTCTCGAAATTTTTTTACTGGTATCATTATAAAGCATCAGTGACGTTGATGTTCCGAAGTAAATGCCATTATCACTTTTTTCGATGCTGTAAGTTATTTCATTGTTTAAGTTTTCTAATAACCCATTTTCATATTTTTTCAGTCCATCTTGTCCGGCTATATATATTAGGTTGTCAGATGTTAACTCTACGTCAAAAATTGGCTCATTCTTTTTTGTATCAATGCTGTTAGTAATTTCACCATTTTTGATGATTAAAACTTTCCCATCAGGTGTGCCAGCAGCAATTGTTAAACTATTTTCATTAATAGAGAGTGATGATATTATATTTTTGCTAATCAACCTGGATGAATCATCTTTCTGTAAAAATAACCCTGCATTAGTACCAAAATAAAGTCCATCATCACTTAGAACTGCGTATTTGTATCCTTGAGTATGAGTGCTGAAACTTTTGATTAGGTTTAAATTTTCATCAAAAAGATTTATTTTTTCAGAGTCAGATGAAACCAGAAAGCCTTTAGTGTTTTTTGTAAGATGCCATGTGCTATCGGTGGTTAAGTTGGTTTTCTGCACTAAATTATTTACTTTTTTTACAATAGTGATGCCTTGATCAATACTTCCTAGTATAAACATATCTTCGGTTGCAAAAAATGAAGATGTTTTATCTGTGCTATCTGTGCTATCTGTGGCTAGAAGTCCTACAATGCTATTTTTAGAAATATTAACTATATTTTTATTAGTGATACCATAAATAGTGTTTTTGTGTTTCGTGAGTTGAGAAAATACTCGCGGATCAATTTTTACTATTTTATTGTCCTTATACTTATATAGTCCATCACTTAATGATATGAGTAGTGTTGAGTGATCTTCTTGCTCGAAATCAATTGTTTTTTTAGCTATCTCTTTTAATTCATTCTGGGTGAGCTTAAATAACGTACCTGCATAATCTCTTATGTAATAATCGTCGCCTACTTTTATCGTTTTTTTGATTTCACTTAGGCCTTTATTTGAAAGTTCGTATGTTTTTTCTTTGTTATTTATATCTATAATTGCTTTGTTAGTTCCAACAATTAAACTCTTATCACTTGAGTTGAGGCTCCAAACAGGAGAGCTTTTTACCGACAGTCCATAATGAGAAAAGGATTCTTGAAGTTTATCATATACGACTAAGCCACTATCGGTTCCAACATATAAAATGCCTTTATCATCAATAAGTAAACTTCTAATAAAAGAGCTGGGAAGGCCTGTTCTGGTATCATTAGCATAAAAATGCTTAAAGTTTTTCCCATCAAATCGATTTAATCCATTAAATGTTCCTATCCATATATAACCATCATTGTCTTGAACGATAGACGTAACAGTGCTTTGGGAAAGTCCTTCTGGGACACCAAAAGATTGTGATTGGAGAATAATAGGAGATTTATCAGAAAAGGGAGATGCGTTTACGTCTTCGAATGCATGCAAGCTAAAAAAAGCGAGCAAGACGATTTTAAAGAGTGCTTTAGGCATAGTGTTTGTTCTTATTATCCGAGGATGCCATGAAACAATTGTGTTACATCACTTTTCCAGAAAGTGAGCGGTTTGTCAAAGTGGAGTCTGCAGAAAATCCTTTTAACAGCATGTAGATGCAGTAAAATTGTTCGGTGCTGAAGTGGTAGAACATGGGCTAGCCATGTTTTACATCAGGATTACGCCCAACACTGAAAGATACGACTATAGTTGGACTGATTTGTAGCGGTTCTGTTTGTTTACCTAACTTTGCTCACAAATGTGTGAGCAAAAGTGTTTTTTGTTTAGAAATTAAACTTTTCTGCCGTTTGCTTAAAAACTTTAAGATCCGTGATCATTTTGTCTGACATCAGCGCTGCTTGGGTTCTGTGTTGTTCACCTGTGCTAAATAACACTAAGCGATCGCTGTGCTTAGTACGCATTTTACGCATCATGAATTTGAGTAAATCAGTGCGGGTGAGCTTAGTTATTTCGTCTACGACGAGTTCTCTTTGGTTAAATTGATAATCTCTATTGCCGACACTGACCCAATAACGTTGACTGCGAGTTTTGAGGTTCGCGTCGTGCTCCATGATTTGATTAATCAGACCTACCTTTGTGCTTTCCCATTCTTCGTTGGTGATTTGCATCACTGCATAATTAAAGTCGGCAATAAACTCGTCGATGGCCTCTAATAAATGCAGTGGCCCAGTTGTGGGTGACTGAATATAGAAAATAAGTCCAGGATGACGATTGAGCGGCAGGTAACCTGTGCCTACCATATAGCCCAACTGTTTTTCAGTACGCAGCTCATGGAAGAAGGTGGACGACATAGTGTGATTCAGTAAGCTAAATAGCGCCATTTTTTCGGGTGTTGCCACGGCAGATTGGTAATACACAATAATTGCGCTATCTTGATGATCTATCGCGAGTTCTCTCAGTAACGTGCCTTGGCCTGTTAAATTCACTAATTCTCTGGTGGACTCGGCGCTCGGCGTCGAAACTAAAGATAAAATGTGCTCTAAACGTTTGCCAAGAGCTTGTGCTTCAGAGACTAGCCAATCCCCGTAGACTAACCCTTCAAGATAGATCTTTTCGTAGAAGGCGCGTACATGGTTATGTAAATCTTCTAGGCTAATATCTTCCAACATTTGAGCCATGCGTGCTGGTTCATAACTGCTTTTTTGCAGTGTAACAGTCAGGCTCGTAAATAATTGTGAAATCGGTTTAGCCTGTGTTTGATTCTGCCAACTGCGCAGAAGCTGAGATTTTATGAGGGCAAAGCGCTCTTCGGTAAAATTGCGCTCTCTGGCTTTATGGATTAATAGCGCTAATAACGTTTCTTGATTGCCGGTAAAGCCCGATAAATGCAGTGTAATTCCGCCTTGATGCGGATAAATGTTATAGCTTAATCCAGCAACTTCGGCCTGATAGGTTGGCTCGGTGAGATAATCGAGTAGCATTTCAACATATAAGCGGGTGAGGGCGGCATGCCTTGGCGTTTTACTTGCCTGCTCTGAATCCAGCGATAAATACATGTGACCTTTTGGCACATTAAACTCATCATCTTTCTTATGCCAAATGCGGTATCCAGTTGATTCAGCAACGATCACTGGCACGTCAACATCGCTCTTATCCGGACGGGCAATCGAGTCGGCGACAATAAAAGGATTTGCAGCCGGTAGCTGTAATTCAGGGCGAATATTGTTCACTTGCCAACGAGCTAGGGACTGTGGCGCAATTGGGCGGACTTTGTACGGCGTGTGATACCAGTTAGCTTTACGATCCGTTTTAACCGATTGGGCGATAAGCTGCAGGCGCATATTCTGTGGCACCATGAGCTCAAGTAGCTCAATGGTTTCAGGGATATCCAGCCCATCCATCCGATAATCGCCAAAGACCAAGTCTTCGACTTCATAGTGATGCATATTGATACTGAGATGGCTGGCTAAATCGAGTGATTTAACTTGCTCTTGATAACGAAACGCCATTTTGAGCAGGTTTGCACGCTCCAAATAACGCCATTCATCTAAGCCTTGGGTTTTGATAAGTTCAATATACTCAAAACAGCAGCTGATAATTTCATCGAGATTGCCTAGCCCTTTATCGGTTAACTGTAAACCGATACTGTAATCCTTGAAGTTATAGCCATTTACACCGCCGCCCGCAGACAAGTTGTTCACTAATCCTTGTTCTTTTAGATACGACAACAGACTGCCATGACTCTCATTGCCTAAAATATGGCTGATATAAGTCAAAGGCTTACGTTTGTAGTAGTGATCAATTCCTGGGAAATTAAAACTGATGCTTAAGCGTTTTTGCTCCTTAAGCGGCACAATATCGATTTGCCTCAACAGTTCTTTTTCTGAAAATAGTGGTACTTGAGGATAGTTTTTCACTAAGTTCAAGTTTCGGATCCCACTAAAATAGTGACAGGCTAAATCTTGTAATTTATCAAGGGAAAGCGGAGCGACTAAGCACAAGGTCATTAAGTTGGCGCTGTAATGGCTTTGATAGAAATCGAGTAATTCACTACGCACCTGTGCTTGTTCTCCGCCTAAGGTGACTAAGTTACCCACGGAAAATTTCGAAAATGGATGCAGTGGGTTGACTGTCTCTTTGAGTACTTGATAGGTTCGACGGATATCATCTTTTAGTTTTAAACTAAATTCAGATTCAATAGCTTGGCGTTCTCTATCGACTAAATCTAAATCAAATTTTGGGGCGATAAAAAATTGGCTGAATCTGTCTAAGGAGTCGGCAAACACTTCTTCATTGATGGTGAAAAAGAAGTTAGTGTGCTCTGTGCCTGTCCAAGCGTTATTGCTGCCGCCATGCTGATTAATAAAGGCGTGATACTCGCCTGAGTCTGGGAATTTCTCAGTACCGAGAAAGAGCATATGCTCTAAAAAGTGCGCCATGCCGGGTCTATCTGCGGGATCATCAAAATGACCCACGCCTACAGCCATAGATGCGGCAGCTTGGCTGGCATCTTGATCTTCAACCAATAACACCCTGAGCGCATTATCTAATACAAGATAACGATACTGGCGGTGATCATTTGGACTTTTATATATGGACTGAGAGGCTTGCAAAGAGACACTCCGGTAACGATAGCTTGTTATATATTGATAGTCTTAATGGTTTTTAGCAAATATCTCTTGTGTTTATCGACTAAAGATTAAGTCTTGTGAGGTTTGTTGAAACGGATTTTAGGGCTACAATTGGGATAAAACAAAAACAAGTTTGAGTCGCGAGAGAAGTATGCAGCTATTTTTGATGAGACATGGTGACGCCGGATTTAATGCTCAGTCTGATAGAGACAGAACACTGACCGATGTTGGAAGGCACCATACTGTGTTGATGAGCAACTGGCTAGCTCGCAGTGTGGCTGATTTCGATCTTGTTTTAGTTAGTCCTTACTTACGAGCACAGCAAACGTGGCAGGAACTGAGTCAGCATTTTCCTGAGCCGCGTAAGTGGCTAGTCGCCGATGATCTTGTGCCTTCTGGCGATCCCGCCAATGTAGCCGCCTTGGTTGTGGCTTATGCTGAGTTATACAAAGCGGATAAAGTACTCGTGATTGCTCACATGCCGTTACTGGGCTACTTAGTCAGTGAGTTAGTGGCTGGCGTTGAGCCGCCATTATTCGCGACGTCAGGCATTACGCTCATTGATAAACATGCCGAGCAAGCGTCGATTGTGTGGCAGCACGCCCCCCATAGTATTAGCTAATCTAGGTTAATATCTCTATTTACAAAACAAACGGCCCACATTAAATGGGCCGTTTGTTTTCAGCTAAATAGTAAATGTTAAAGCCTAAGCCGATAGCGAGCTAACGTCTATGCGGTTGCTCACCAATATCAATCAGCACTAATAACGCCGCATCGCCGCCCCATTCTTTAGGGGCCTGATGGAAAGCCTTCACCATAGGATGCTGCACTAACCACATGGGAACTTGTTGTTTCAATATGCCACTGCCGTAGCCATGCATAATGCAGCAGCACAGGCTTTGCTGTTTAACGCAGGCTTGGATCAGTGCCGCTAACTCAAGTTTGGCTTCCGATTGGCGATAGCCGTGTAAATCCAGCAGTAAATCTGGCTGGTAATCGCCACGTCTGAGGCGTTTGAGTTCTAAACTGTCAACACCTTCTTCTAACCAACGCATCGGCCCTTGTACAGGCAGTAGTGGCTGATAAGTATCTGAGAAATAACTGTTAGCATGCAGTTGCTGCTCTTTCAGTTCTATTTCCTGTTTGGTTTTTAAGGGCATGCGAAAGTGTCGCTTATTTTGGGTGATGGGTTTAATTCCATCAATAAGCTTTGAGAACATCGCCAAGCCTTCTTTGTCGTCGTCTTTATTCATGGCGGGTATTCTATTGAATCCTATGGTTTCTGAATAGAGTTCAGTTACAATGTTTGCGAACAAACTAGCGGGAGCACGTTTTGGATAAGATCTTTGTAGATGAAGCTGTGACAGAATTACGTACTATTGGCGATATGTTACGTTGGGCCGTGAGCCGTTTTAACGATGCCAATGTGTATTATGGTCATGGTACTGATAATGCGTGGGATGAAGCCATCGCCTTAGTTTTCCATGCCTTACACTTACCCGAAGAAATCGGTCAGCAAGTGATTTTAAGTAACTTGACCAGCAGTGAAAAGCATAAAATTGTCGAGTTGATCATTCGTCGGGTGAGAGAACGCTTACCTGTGCCTTACTTGACCAACAAAGCGCGTTTTGCTGGGCTTGAATTTTACGTCGATGAGCGCGTGTTAGTGCCACGTTCACCGATTGCCGAAATGATTGCTAACCGTTTTAGCCCCTGGTTATATAACAAGCCAGTCACACGTATTTTAGATTTATGTACTGGCAGCGCTTGTATCGCGATTGCCTGTGCCTATGAATTTGAAGACGCCGAAGTCGATGCGCTGGATATCAGCGATGATGCCTTAGATGTGGCGCAAATCAATATCGAAACCTTAGGTGTGATGGACAGAGTTTTCCCGATGCAATCGGATCTGTTTTCGGCCATCCCAGAAGGGCCTCAGTATGATTTGATTGTCTCAAACCCACCTTATGTGGATGCTGAAGACATTGGCGACATGCCTGATGAATATCACCATGAGCCAGCCATTGGTTTAGCCTCAGGTCGCGACGGTTTAGATTTAACCAAGCGTATACTCGCCAATGCCGCGCAATACCTCACGCCAACGGGTTTACTCGTAGTCGAAGTCGGTAATTCTATGGTGCATTTGATTGAGCAGTTCCCAGAAGTGCCATTCACTTGGATTAACTTTGAAAATGGCGGCGATGGCGTATTTGTATTGACCCGCGATCAACTGGTCGAAAATCAGTCAGTGTTCGGCATTTATCGCGACGCACAATAGCCTAAGATAGCAAATTAGGTTGAGACTTTTCCCGCTGCCAGTTAGGCTTGCAGCGGGAAAATAAATTGTCCAGTGGTCGCTGGACACGGAGCGATGAACAAATAACCTAAGGTGTACAAAGCGGATGTCTGGAAACAGTATTGGTCAAAATTTTGTAGTGACGACGTTTGGTGAGAGTCACGGTGTTGCACTGGGTTGCATTATTGATGGTTGCCCTCCTGGGCTTGAATTAACCGAAGCCGATATGCAGCACGATCTTGACCGCCGTCGTCCTGGGACATCCCGATATACCACGGCACGCCGTGAGCCCGATGAAGTGCGGATTTTATCCGGCGTCTTCGAAGGTAAAACCACGGGCACCTCGATTGGACTCTTGATTGAAAATACCGATCAACGCAGTCAAGATTACTCTAATATCAAAGATTTATTTCGCCCTGGGCACGCCGATTATACCTACCAGCAAAAGTACGGTATGCGTGACTACCGCGGTGGTGGCCGCTCATCAGCCCGTGAAACTGCGATGCGGGTTGCGGCGGGTGCTGTGGCTAAAAAGTATTTAAAGCAAGTTCACGGTATCGAGATCTACGGCTATATGTCGCAGCTGGGTCCTATTTGTGCGCAGACCATTGATCTTGACCAAATCGAGCAAAATGCCTTTTTCTTCCCCGATGCTAGCAAGCTGGAAGCGCTCGATGAATACATGCGTGAGCTGAAAAAATCCGGTGACTCGATTGGCGCGAAAATCTCCGTTATCGCGACAGGTGTGCCAGTGGGTTTAGGTGAGCCAGTATTTGATAGACTCGATGCCGATATCGCCCACGCGCTGATGGGTATTAATGCCGTCAAAGGTGTTGAGATTGGTGATGGTTTTGGTGTCGTGACGCAAAAGGGCTCCGAAGGGCGTGACTTAATGTCGCCGCAAGGCTTTGAATCTAACCATGCGGGCGGTGTGCTCGGTGGGATTTCGTCGGGTCAGCCGATTATTGCCCATATTGCGTTAAAACCCACATCAAGCATCAGTGTGCCGGGTCAAAGTATGACGGCGCAGGGTGAAATGGCCGAAGTTGTCACTAAAGGTCGTCACGATCCCTGTGTTGGGATCCGCGCGGTACCGATTGCCGAAGCTATGCTTGCCATTGTGTTGATGGATCACTTATTAAGACACAGAGCGCAAAATCAGGATGTGCGTAGTCACACGCCCGTGCTTGGTATGCGATAGGCGAATGAGATAGGGGTATGAGATAGGCGCATGAAATAGCTGGTATGCGATAACGATACAATGAGTAGCATGAGATAAATGGAATGCGTTAATGTCAACTTCTTCTAGCACAAGCCGGCAATTGCGCTGGCTTTGTGCCTGCTATTTTTTCTTCTTTTCTATTCTCGGCACTATGGTCCCTTATCTTGGGGTCTTCTTCGAAAATCGCGGTTTTAATCCTCAAGAAATTGGCTTTTTACTCGCCATCCTGATGGCGACGCGCATTGTTGCGCCGAATGTGTGGGCTAAAGTGGCTGACCGTACTGGGATGCGCGCCGAGCTGATCAAAATGGGCGCGGGAGCCGCCGCGCTGGCGTATTTGAGTTTCTTCTACCATGGTGGTTTTGTGTATATGGCGCTGAGTTTGGCCCTCTATACTTTCTTTTGGAATGCGATCCTCGCCCAGCTTGAAGTGATCACCTTAGAAACCTTAGGCGAGAATGCCAGCCGCTACGGTCAAATTCGCAGTTGGGGTAGTGTCGGTTATATTTGTCTTGTTGTCGGTGCGGGCTTTGCCATTGGTCAGTGGGGCACTGAGGTGTTGCCTTATATCGGTTTGTCATTATTTATCGGCATGTTAGCCAGTGCGTTGCCATTACCAGCAAATCGTTTAGTGCGCGACACCAGCCAAGTGCGGCCGCCATTGCAATGGAATCGGGCGATTATTTGGTTCTTAGTCTCGGCCATGTTGCTGCAAATGAGCGCGGGACCTTTCTACGGCTTCTTCGTTTTATATTTAAAGCAAGCGGGTTACTCCGAATCCTCGGCGGGCATATTTGTCGCCCTTGGCGCTATGGCCGAAATCGTGATGTTTATGTTCGCGCCGCGTTTACTGGGTCGCTATGGTGTGAATACCTTATTGATTGTCAGTATCGGCATGACTTGCCTACGTTGGTTATTGGTTGCCTTCGGGGTAGATAGTGTGTTGTGGCTTGGTTTTAGCCAATTATTACATGCCTTTACCTTTGGTTTAACCCACGCCGCATCGATTCAATTTGTGCATAAACATTTCGATGCGAGTCACAGAAGCCAAGGTCAAGCCCTATACGCCAGTTTAAGTTTTGGGGTTGGCGGCGCGCTCGGTACTTGGATTTGTGGCTTTATTTGGGGCGATGGTAGCGGGGCTGTTTGGTCTTGGGTATTTGCCGCAGTATGCGCCTTTGCCGCTATGCTGGCGGTATTCTTTATCCCTAAGGATAAACCGAGTGTTGCAGCTCATGCGGCCTAGTCATATCCATTAAGATAAAAATATAAAAAAAATCAAAATATTGCGTTAAGTGAGGTAAAGGGTGATTCGGTTTCGTTTAGGGTTAGTTATCAATCCATTAGCTGGCTTAGGTGGCAGTGTTGGTCTTAAGGGCAGTGATGGCGTTGCGCAAGAAGCACTTGCATTAGGCGCTGAACCCAAAGCCGCCTTGCGTATGATGCAGGCCCTCGAGGTTATCCGTGATTATAGTGATGACATTGAAGTCATTACCGCTTCAGGCATCATGGGTGAAGACACCGCTAAAACACTCGGTTTTACCACGCGAGTGGTGTATCAAACTCCGGATAAAACTCAGGCGCTGGATACGCAGGCCGTTGTGCGTGCGCTGCTGGATGAACCGCTGGATTTACTGCTTTTTGCCGGTGGTGATGGCACGGCCCGCGATGTTTACTCCGTATTTGAACAAGCCACTATCGACGACAAACTCCCCGTACTCGGCGTGCCTGCTGGGGTGAAAATTCATTCCGGCGTTTACGGTATTACGCCCCATGCGTCTGGCATGGTGGTCAAGATGTTGCTCGATGGCGAACTTGTCAGTTTGATGTCCGCCGATGTGATGGATATCGACGAAGTGGCTTTTCGCCAAGGCACAGTGCGCGCTAAACGATTTGGTGAGCTCTTAGTGCCCGCCGAGCCGCGTTATGTGCAAGCGGTGAAGATGGGTGGCAAGGAAGTCGATGAACTCGTGCTGGCCGATATCGCCGCCGATGTGATCAATCAAATGGAAGATGAATTGTACATCATGGGCTCTGGCAGTACGGTTGCCTTTGTGATGGAAGAGTTAGCTCTGGATAATACCCTGCTCGGTGTTGATCTTATTCAAAATAAATGTTTAGTCGGCAGTGACTTAACCGCGAATGAATTACTCGAACTGACCCAAGATAAGCCGACTAAGTTGGTGATTACCTTAATTGGTGGCCAAGGCCATATCTTAGGGCGTGGCAATCAACAGTTGTCGCCCGAGCTCATTCGGCGCATCGGAAAAGACAATATTATTATCCTTGCCACAAAAACTAAGCTAAAAGCACTTGATGGACGACCACTAATTGTGGATAGTGGCGACCCTAAATTAGATAGCGAGCTTGGCGGCTATTATAAAGTGACGACGGGTTACCATGATTACGTCATGTATCAGGTGGCCAATCCAGATTTATTGGTCGTAGCAGATGTGTCGGCCAATCCAGTATTAATGGAGAGTTAGACCCATGTTAGAGCATTACGAAGACGCATTAGAACAGTGGATCGCCAGCGTTGTTAGTCATGGTGATGACGATGCTTTGTTTGCCTGTGGCTACTTACAGGGCCATGTGGCCGTAGTGTTGTCGCAATTGGAAGCACAGGGTGAAACGGATCTTGATGCTTTAATGCTAAAAATGACCGACTGTCTAGCACTCGCGCGCCAAGAATTAAACGATGCCGATTATGCCTTGGTTGAACAGGCATGGGCACAGCTGCAGGCAAAGATTATAGGCGAATTGGATGTTGCCTAGCTCCCAGCCGATGACTGACAACGAGCACGTGACTAATACCGAAGTAACGAGTGTAGAAATGCCGAGTGCTGAATTAGCCTGTGAGCAAACGCTCGATGCCAGCGCGGTATTTATCGGTTTAGTGAATCCTAAAACGCCCGTTAACGTCGGTGGCATTATGCGCGCATCGGGTTGCTATGGCGTCGATGGCGTCTTTTATACCGGCAGGCGCTACGAGTTAGCCGCGCGTTCGGGCGCAGTGCAATACCATGTTGATACTAAAGATGCTGGAGAGCGCATTCCGCTCACGGGCGTCACTTCATTGTTAGCCGCGATTCCGGCGGACACTCAGCTTATCTGTGTCGATTTGGTGGTTGGCGCAACGCCGCTGCCGGATTTTGTCCATCCCGCGAAAGCCTTTTATGTGTTTGGTCCTGAAGATGGCACCATTGGGCAAGAGATTATCGATAAGGCTGATGCCGTAGTGTATGTGCCTACGGTCGGTTGTATGAATCTTGCGGCTTCGGTCAATGTGCTGTTATACGACAGATTGGCTAAATCCCACCGTGAGGCTGCAAGCCTGACATCGAGCCTAGCATCTGGTCTACCTTCGAACTTAAGCGGCGATGCACTCATCCGTCAGAGTCGTGATAACAACAATCGTACTCGGGTGAAAGTGCCCAGAGCGCCGCGAAAACCTCGACATGTTGAATCCAGTAGTGTCGGGTCTAGCAGCCTTGAACCTAGCAGCATTGACAACGCAATAGTCATCACAGCCGCTTAAGTGGTTTAAAAATAACATTTTAAAAAAGGGATTAAGTCATGGCTTAATCCCTTTTTTATAGCGCTCAAAAACGTTATTTTTCTAGCGATTGATTGCCTAGAGCGCTTTGCCCTTGAGTAACTTTCGCAGCCACATACGATTAGGGTTGAGTTTACACAGAGTCGCTTTATCGAGAGGAATTGGCTCGCCGCAAAGCTGCGCCGCGAGACATTCGGCGGCCAGTGGCCCAGAACTGAGTCCCCGTGAGCCTAACCCGCCAAGAATATACAGCCCTTCGTGCACCGGCGCTGGCGTTGTTTGCCAGTAGTGATGACTTTCTTTCGTGAGCTGATGTTGCGCATAATCTTTAATAATTTTTGGCACATCGGGCGCGCAGCCCATCATAGGGAAATGATCCCGCGTGACCATACGCACGCCAACACGGGCATTGTTGCCACTCATGTCGATATCTTCAAGCCAAGACTGATTAGGATAACTCTCGTGCATTTTGGCGAGGTTTTCTTGCTGCTCCAGCGGGCAAAAATCTAAATGCTTAGGTTCTTTAACGTAACTCGCGCCAAGGCAGTGGAGTCCTTCGTGACTCGGGGTCAAATAACCGTTTGCGCACAGCACTGTCGCGAGTTGACTCAATTGAAATTGAGCGGGTACATGGCTGACTTGGCCGCGAAAAGGGCTAATTTGTAATTTGTTGCTGGCATCAAATTGCGTGAGCGCTGCGCCATTGGCGAGCACAAGTTGTGCAAAGGGGCCAAAGCGATGCTTCGCGGTGATTAAATACCAACCTTCACTTTGATACTCAATTTCAAGGATCTCAGTCTCCAAATGGAGTTTGACCTCAGAAAGCTGCTGCGCTTTTTGTAGTGCGGCTTCGGCATATTCGTAGGGACAAACCCAGCCAGCCAGCGGATAGAAAAAGCCTGATTTGTCGATATTAATGTTCGCAAGAGAATTGGCCAGTTTCGCATCGACTCGATAGGCAATTTCACTTGGCCAGTTCTGGCTTTGAATAATTTTATCGAGTCGTAATTGGCTGCGTTCATCGTGGGCAGTTTGCAATACCCCGCAAAAATCATGGGAAATCGGCGTTTGATTTGGGGCGGGGGCAGATGTCAGCGCTTGTACTCGACGGCGGCTAAATAAAAATGCTTGCTGGAAGAAGCGGCTTAATTCATCATTTTCCGGTGTCAGCAGCGGATAAATCGCCCCTTGGCGATTGCCCGAGGCGCCTTGGCCAAGCTTGGCATCTTTACAAAAGAGCTGCGTACTTTGGCCGCGTTCCGCCAAAGACAGCACCAAATGCGCCGAGGCTAACCCGCCGCCTATGATGGCAATCGAGCTGGGCGGCACCGAGGGTAAGATTGCAGCCATAGGATTAAAGGCATAGGCTTTAGCGTCTTGCTGGCGTAAGACGTGGCGCTCGTGTAACAAAATGGCATCAGGCTGAGGGTTTGTCTGTATTTCAGCGCAGGTAAAATCCCTCACCTCAAAGCCACAGGCTTGGAAACGGCTCACAGGTGTTTCGCTTAATCCGCTAGACTCGTTTAATCCAATAGTTGCAACAGTGGCGCCATCATCACTGAGTTTTGCCATCTGCCAATGGATCTGCTGATTTAACCCATTTTGTAGATGGGGCAATACTAGCCAGTGCTGAACGGGGTGAAGCGGAGAATGGATGAGCGAACTGAGCTGGGATTGAATATCACCAAAGTGCAGGTCGATTGTGGTACGACCGTCATCAAAAATTAATCTCTGGCAACCTATAATAGCCGTCGGCTCTGTATGAAGTAAGCGTTGGGCAAGTGGCTCAAGTTCAGGCACTTTGGTTAAACCGGCGGATTGATCCCAAAGTAATTTAAGTTCGTACGCATTAATCGGATTGGGTTCGAATACGTTAAGGAGTAATCGTTGGTTAGGATTTGTCTGAGTGCGCCACCAAGATAAGAGTTCAAGCCCGTTGCCTAAACCTATTTGCCCTAATACTAAGAGTTTTTGCTGTGAATGAGCCTCAAATACCCGCTGCTGATAAATGCTCAACTTGCTGAGATAGTGTGCATCAGTGTGAGCTGTTGCGGGATAAAGGTTGATTAATTGCGGGTAATCGCGCTTAATTTGGCAAGGTTTATTGGGCTCTGCAGTCAAAGAAATTTACTCTCGGTCTCATAATTGGCATTATTTTACTCGCCTTTATGGAAAGCTGACCACTTAATTGAGTCAAAACAGATACTATTGGCTCAGCGAAAAGTAGGTACTGACATGTACACAATGGATAGCAATAAAATGAAAAGAGTCGTGATCACCGGAATGGGTGTTGTTTCAAGTATCGGTAATAACAAGCAAGAAGTGACCGAGTCACTGAAAGCGGGCCGCAGTGGTATTACGCATTCAGCTCAGTTTGAAGAGATGCAATTACGTAGCCATGTATGGGGTGACATCAAGTTAAACCCTGCTGAGCATATCGATCGTAAGGCATTGCGTTTTATGGGTGATGCGGCAGCTTATGCTTACATTGCTATGCAAGAAGCGGTTGCCGATGCCAATTTAACTGAAGAACAGTATTCAGATCCGCGCGTAGGTCTGATTGTGGGTACAGGCGGCGCATCATCGTCTAACCAAGTACAATCTGCCGATACATTGCGTGAAAAAGGCGTTAAACGCGTAGGTCCGTATATTGTGCCTCGCATCATGTCGAGCACGGCCAGCGCTTGTTTAGCCACGCCATTTAAAATTAAAGGCATGAATTATTCTATCAGTTCAGCCTGTGCAACCAGCGCCCACTGTATTGGTCACGCCGTTGAACTTATCCAAATGGGTAAGCAAGACATGGTGTTTGCCGGTGGTGCTGAAGAAGTGGATTGGACACTGACCATGGGCTTCGATGCTATGGGCGCACTGTCAACCAAGTACAATGCCACACCCGAAAAAGCCTCTCGTACCTATGATGCAGACCGTGATGGTTTTGTGATTTCTGGCGGCGGCGGTATTTTAGTGGTTGAAGAGTTAGAGCATGCTCTGGCTCGCGGCGCAAAAATTTACGCTGAAGTGATTGGTTATGGTGCGTCTTCAGACGGTTATGACATGGTGGCGCCATCGGGTGAAGGCGCTGTGCGTTGTATGCAAATGGCGATGATGGATGTCGATACCCCAATCGATTACATCAATACTCACGGCACTTCAACGCCAGTGGGCGACGTGCGTGAATTAGAAGCGCTACGTGAAGTTTTCAAAGACAAGTGCCCACCGATTGCATCGACTAAGTCTATGACAGGTCATGCATTAGGCGCCGCAGGCGTACATGAAGCGATTTACAGCTTAATCATGATGGAAAACAGCTTTATTGCCCCAAGCATCAATATCGAAAATCTGGACGAAGCGGCGAAAGATATGCCTATCGTGCGTGAGTATCGTGATGCTGAGCTGACTACAGTCATGAGTAACAGCTTTGGTTTTGGTGGTACAAACGCCACGCTAGTGATGCGTAAATTCAAATAAGTTTGTTTATCAAACGCGATAGAAGGGAAGCTTAGGCTTCCCTTTTTTATGGGCGTTTTTTGTAAACCTGTTGCATCGACAAGGATTTATCCCATTAGTCTTGTTAGAATACCGAGCATCTTGATGCCTTCCATTCCCACTTTTTTAGATCAGGTGCCCATGAAGATTTTAGTCGATGAAAATATGCCCTATGTTGAACCGCTATTTGGCGATCTCGGGGAAATTATTCCTGTTAATGGCCGCACGTTAACCGCAGCGCAAGTGCGCGATGCCGATGTGTTATTAGTGCGCTCAGTCACCAAAGTGAATGCCGAGTTGCTCTCGGACAATCATCAACTGAAGTTTGTCGGCAGTGCCACTATAGGCACAGATCATGTGGATTTAGCCTACCTTGCCGAGCGTAATATCCCCTTCTCTAATGCGCCAGGTTGCAATGCGACTGCGGTTGGGGAATTTGCTTTTATCGCTATGCTGGAGCTAGCACAGCGGTTTGATTCGCCGCTTAAGGGCAAGGTCGTCGGCATAGTGGGCGCGGGCAATACCGGTACTGCAACAGCAAAATGTTTGCAAGCCTACGGTATTAGCGTGTTGCTTAATGATCCCATCAAAGAGAAACAGGGCGATCCGCGCAGTTTTGTGAGCTTAGAAACCATCATGGCGCAGGCCGATATCATCAGTTTGCATGTGCCCATCACGCGCACGGGCGAGCATAAAACCAAACATTTGTTCGATGAGGTGCGCTTAAAGGCGCTCAAACCCAATACATGGTTAGTTAATTGCTGTCGTGGCGATGTGATAGATAACAAAGCACTTGTCAGAGTTAAACGCCAGCGTGATGATCTCAAACTTGTACTCGATGTGTGGGAAGGCGAGCCAACACCGATGCCTGAACTCGTACCACTGGCTGAATTTGCCACGCCGCATATTGCAGGTTACAGCTTAGAAGGTAAGGCGCGCGGCACTTTTATGCTCTATCAAAAGCTGTGTCAGTTACTTAATATTACTGCCGATAAAAGTCTGCTGGATCTCTTGCCAAGCTTTAACATTAAGGAGGTCGAACTTGCGACCGCGCCGAATGAAAAAGCGTTATTACAGCTTGCGCGTTTTGTCTATGATTTGCGCGATGATGACAAGATGTTCAGAAATACATTCTTAAATGAGAATGGCTTCGACACTATTAGAAAAAATCACCAACATAGACGCGAATTTAGTGCATTGGCGCTGGCTTATGACGGTCAATCTGAGGTAGATTGGTTGTCCAATTTAGGTTTTTCAGGAGTCGGTCAGTAGCTATGTCACAGGAATTTAATGTTGTCGTTTTAGGTGCATCGGGCGCAGTGGGTCAAACTATGATAGAGATCCTCGAAGAGCGTAATTTCCCGGTTGCCAATTTGTACCCTTTAGCCAGTAGCCGCAGCGCCGGTGAAACGGTCAGCTTTCATGGCAAACAAATTACCATTCTCGACGTAGAAACCTTCGATTGGACCCAAGCTCAAATTGGTTTCTTCTCTGCAGGTGGTGATGTTTCCGCCAAATGGGCACCGATTGCCGCTGAAGCAGGCTGTGTTGTGATTGATAACACCTCTCACTTTAGATACGACATCGATATTCCTTTGGTTGTACCTGAAGTGAATCCGCATGCTATCGCTGATTTCCGCAATCGCAATATCATTGCTAACCCAAATTGCTCAACCATTCAAATGCTGGTGGCACTTAAGCCTATTTATGATGCCTATGGTATCAGCCGCATTAATGTGGCAACGTACCAGTCAGTATCGGGCACAGGTAAAAAAGCCATTGAAGAATTAGCGCATCAGTGCACTAAATTATTGCAAGGTTTACCTGCTGACGCTGAAGTCTATCCAAAACAAATTGCTTTTAACGTATTGCCACAAATCGATAAATTTATGGATAACGGCTATACCAAAGAAGAAATGAAAATGGTCTGGGAAACCCAGAAGATTTTCGGTGACGATGAGATTTTAGTGAATGCGACTGCCGTACGTGTGCCTGTGTTTTATGGTCACTCAGAAGCCATTAATATCGAAACTCGTCAGCCTGTTGATGCCGAAGACGTTAAAGCTTTACTGCGTAATGCCGAAGGAGTGGTATTGTTTGAATCCGATGAGGATTATCCAACAGCAGTGACAGATGCCGCAGGAACCGATCCGGTTTATGTGGGTCGCATTCGTAAGGATATTTCTCATTCCCACGGGATTAACTTGTGGGTCGTGTCAGACAATATTCGTAAAGGCGCAGCCTTGAACAGTGTGCAAATTGCCGAGATCTTAGTGAGAGATTATTACTAAGCATTAGATTGCATTTGATGCCCATTGAAAAGCCTGCTGTCAGCAGGCTTTTTTTGTTTTACAATTGTGAACAGTAGCAGGGCGGGGATTTCTGGTTTATAGTAATCTCAATAAATACAATTGCCTAAAGCCTGTTATCAGTGAGATAACTTTATAGCGCTTCAAAGGGAAGGATTGATGAAATTTCGCACTTCGTATCTTGTGGGTCTAATGGCCACTGTTTTAGCTGTTTCTTCTACCGCTTATTTTATTGATCCCGCCGTTGCTGCAGATACACCAAGATTAAAACCCTTAAAAATCATGGGGCCAGACGGACAGATCCGTCAAGTTAACCATCAATATGGTCCAACAACATCGAAAGACACTTTTTGGAGCATAGCGCAAAAAGTCCGTCCTGATGCCAGTGTTAGCGTCTATCAGGTGATGGCCGCCTTATACGATGCTAACCCTCATGCGTTTAACTCTGCCAGTTATAATAGTTTAGAACGCGGTATGATCCTGCTCATTCCGTCTAAAGAAGTCATGCTGTCGATCCCCAATCGTATGGCGATAGCCAGAGCAGAGCAAAGTGATAGACAATCTCGGGCTCCGGCGAAAGCAACATCTAAACCGCCAGCTAAGGTGACGACAGCTAAAGCGCCAGTCACGGCTCCTGCGGTGATTGTTGAAACGAAAGTGACACCACCTAAAGCGGTTGCTGAAACACCTGTTCCAGAAAAGCCCAAGATGCTGAGTTCAGATGTGACGGCGCGGTTAGAAGCGGCAGAAAGCAAAAATCTGTCATTAACCGATGAATTAGCCCGCACGCAAGATCAACTGTCAGTGCGCACTTCAGATGTTGAAGCGCTAAAAGTTAAAGTTGAAGAATTAAATCAACGGATTGCGGTGCTGGAAGAAACACTTCAAGCCAGTAAACTACAAAACCAAGCCTTGAAAGCCGAAGTTGAAGCTGCGCAAGTGCCAGAGACGACAGCTGTTGAAGCTGAAGTAGAGGCAGAGGCACCTATTGAGCCCGATGACTTGTGGCGCAATATCCTTAATAGTCCTGTGTTATTGATTGCCGCGGCTGTGATCCCTGCCTTGTTCTTACTGCTTGCTGTATTCTGGTTCCTGCGCCGTAAACGCAATAAAGAACGTCGTGAAATGCAGACACAAGAAGCGGTTATGGCCGCCGGTGCCGCTAGGATTGCGGGTACCGCCATCATGGATATGGATGATGACGATTTAGACGATATGGCGGTACATTTAGATTCTGACCATGCGGACTCCATCGATAGTCTTCTTGATATGGGCAGTGTCGATTTACAACCTGAGCAAGATTTGACTGACTCCCACGATCAGATGGATATGGCTTCTGAAATGTTTGTCGATCCGGGGATCTCTGCCGAACCTGAGGTTGAAGACGAAGGACAGTCTCTTGATGACCTGTGGGCCGAAGCCATGGGCGATCAGGAAGAGGATATTGTTGAGGAGAAACCTAAATCTGGCAATATTCTTGAGGAAGCTGATCTTGATGCACTATTAGCGGGCCTAGGTTCTGACGACAGCACTTCTGAAGACAGCCCCGAAGCCGAAGAGGATTTAAGTGAATTAGAGCGTAACTTTGCGAGCGATTTAGCTCAAGAAGATGACAGTAATGATATTACTTCTAAGCTGAATGATGTTGAAGTCGCAGACACTAAACCTGCCGACGAAGCCATCGCGGATGACGATGATCTTGATGCATTACTTGCCGAGTTTAGCGTTCCTGCTGAAGATATTGAGACTGCACAAGCGCCAGAAGTTGTTGCGTCTGATGATGAAGATCTCAGTGCTGCCATAGCCGCAGAACTCGGTGATGAGCTAGATGATGAACTTAGCGGAGAAGACGTTGATGATATCGATGCCTTATTGGCTGATTTCGATAAACCAACGCCAGCCGCTGAACCTGAAGTCGAGCCTGATCTTGGCGCTGAAATTGCTGCTGAACTAGATGCGGAGCTTAATGAACTGGGCGTAGAAGACACCGATGACATCGATGCCCTGTTAGCCGATTTCGATAAACCTGCAGAACCTGAAGTTGAACCTGATCTCGGCGCTGAAATTGCCGCAGAGCTAGACGCTGAGCTTAATGAACTGGGCGTAGAAGATACCGACGACATTGATGCCCTGTTAGCCGATTTCGATAAACCAGCAGAACCTGAAGTTGAACCCGACCTCGGCGCTGAAATTGCCGCAGAGTTAGACGCTGAGCTTGATGAGCTGGGTGTGGAAGATACCGACGATATTGATGCTCTGTTAGCGGATTTTGATAAACCGACGCCAGCGGCTGAACCTGAAGTCGAGCCCGATATTCGTGCTGAAATTGCCGCTGAGTTAGACGATGAGCTTAATGAATTAGGCGTAGAAGAATCCGATGATATTGATTCGCTACTGGCGAGTTTTGATGCTGAGCCTGAACTCAAAGTCGATGCAGAAGATGATGATATCAGTGCAGAAATCGCCGCAGAATTAGAAGCTTCGTTACCGGAAGACATAAAAGGTGAAGCGTCAGGTGATGATGATTTAGATGCACTCTTAGCTGAGTTTGATGTGCCGGAGCAATTGGATGCCGATGAAGATGAATTCGACTTCGATATGGAAACGGCGCAGCTCGATTCAGAAGACAATTCAGTTGACGAAGATAATTTACTTAAAGGCATTGGTGCGGCTCACTCTATCGATGGCACCGATGATACTTTTACATTAGTCGAGGAATTGAGTGACGATAACGACGCTGATGTATTAGCGACGGCCGCAGTCACTTTGGCCGCAGCTGCAGCCGCGGCCAGTGTTAAAGAAAAAGAATCTTCTTTCTTTAATGATTTAAAAGCCAATAAGAGCAAAGATCCCCATGTGCTCGATTGGGACTCAGAGCTAGATTTTGCGCCTAAGGCTAAGCCTGCGGCAACGCAAGCAGATGTAACGGCTAATGATGTTGAGCCTAAAAAAGATGCCACAGCGCTGGATTATGCTTCTCAAGAGAAGCCCATTAAGGCTACGCGTAACGATATTGATTTTAGTGAAGATTTTAAACTTGATATCAAAGAAGACGCGGATGATTTGGACCTTGAGCAAGGGCTAGACTTAAGTGACGATAATGTGCTCGCCGCTTTTACAGCCAATACAGATTATGACGATGAAGATGTGTTGACGTCGGAAGACAGTTTCTCTCTGGTCGATGATCATAATCTTACCGTCGATGAAGCCTTGGCTGCACTCGATGCCCAGGAGTCACGAAAAGCGCAGAAAAAGTTTGTTCCTGACCATGATTTAACCAGTTTTCAAAATGAAAACGGTTTTATCGACATCGACAAGTTGCTGAATGATGCCGATGAAGAGGGCGCAGATACCGATTTGTATTCGGAAGTTGACGTTGAGATGAGTGATGTCGGTGCCTTAATCGGTGATGCCGCGATGATCGACGTTGATGATGAAGAAAACTCAGTCAACGCTAAGCTGGATTTAGCGCGTGCTTATATCGAAATTGACGACAGCGACAGTGCGAAAGCCCTGCTCAAAGAAGTGCAAATTGACGGTAACGAGCGCCAGCAGGATGAAGCAGGACGTTTGCTCAAAGAGATTAGTTAATCTCGGTTGAGAGTGTTTCAATCTAACGGCGCCTTCAGCGCCGTTTTTTTTATGGGCTGCTGTGATAAAATGCGCCGCTAAATCAATTGTGAGGATAAGTGGATGCGGATTGCATTAGGTATTGAATATGACGGTAATGGTTATTTTGGCTGGCAACGTCAGGCCGAAGTCGATTCAGTACAAGGGCAATTAGAACGGGCGTTATCGATAGTGGCTAATGAGCCTATCGGCGTCTTCTGCGCTGGTCGTACCGATGCGGGCGTGCATGCCACAGGCCAAGTGGTTCATTTTGAAACCAATGCCATTCGTAATGAAGGCGCATGGACCTTAGGGGTGAATGCTAATTTGCCCGACAATATTGCCGTACGTTGGGTCAAAGAAGTCGACGACAGTTTCCATGCGCGCTTTTCGGCCACCGCCAGACGCTACCGCTATGTGATTTATAATCACACTTTTCGCCCTGGGATTTTACGCCATGGTGTAAGCCATTATCACGGCAATATCGATGCTGACAAAATGCACCAAGCGGCACAGGCACTCTTGGGTGAGCAGGATTTTACCAGCTTTCGCGCTGTCCAGTGTCAGTCGAAAACACCGTTTCGTAATGTGCATTGCGTTAATGTCACGCGCCAAGGTATGTATGTGATTGTTGATATCGCCGCGAATGCTTTCTTGCATCACATGGTGCGTAATATTGTCGGTTCATTGTTAGAAATCGGTCTAGGTAATCAGCCACTGACTTGGATGGGCGATTTGCTCGCGTTAAAAGACAGAAACCAAGCCGCAGCAACGGCTAAACCCCATGGACTCTATTTAGTTGATGTGACTTATCCAGAACAATATCAATTACCTAAGCTCGCCCTTGGGCCATTATTCATGTTGGATTGAAAAGATCTTATTTGAGAGATAATCGAATACGAGGATATACGGACATGCTTACAGTACCAGCGTCAAATGCAGCATTGGAACAGTGGTTGGATTATTTGCTATCTATACATCCAACCGAAATCGATATGGGGTTAACCCGTGTCTCTAAGGTCGCGCAAACCCTTGGTCTTTTGGATTTAGGTCCAACCAAAATAGTGACCGTGGCGGGGACGAACGGTAAAGGCACCACCTGCGCCATGCTCGAAAATATTCTGCGCCTATCGGGTTTGACTGTGGGCGTATACAGTTCGCCACACATGCTGAAGTACAACGAGCGAGTGCGTATCAATGGTAGCGATGTCAGTGATAGCGGTTTTGTTACGGCATTTGAGCAAATTGAAGCCGCGCGCGGCGATATTTCTCTGACCTTTTTTGAGTACGCTACGCTTGCAGGCTTGATACTCTTTAAAGCCGCTCAGCTTGACGTGGTTATCTTAGAAGTCGGTTTAGGTGGACGGTTAGATGCTACCAATATTATCGATGCCGACATTAGCGTACTGACGTCGGTCGATTTAGACCATGAAAGTTATCTCGGTAATACCCGTGAGCTTGTGGGCCGTGAAAAGGCGGGCATTTTCCGCCGTGGTAAACCTGCCATTGTAGGTGAACCCAACTTGCCACACACTGTCAATGATGTCGCCAATGAGGTTGGCGCCATCTTGTATCGCGTCGGTAACGAATTCAGTTATCAAGCCCATGGCAATCTGTGGGATTTTCAAGGTCAAGTGCTCAAACTGCACGATTTAGCGTTACCAACTTTGCCATTACCTAATGCGGCGACTGTATTGGCAGTGATTGAACAGGGCTGGCCGGATATCACGCCTCCAATTATTGCTGAGGGTATTAGCACGGCTCGGTTAACGGGTCGATTAGAGCGGGTGAGTGAGCAGCCGTTAGTGTTACTCGATGTTGCCCATAATCCCCATGCGGCGCGTTTTTTGGTACAACAGTTAGCGCCAATCGTTGTAGGTAAGCGCGTGTTCGCCCTTTGCGGCATGCTGAAGGATAAAGATATTGCAGGTGTGTTGCCTGTGATCAATCCACTGATTGACACTTGGTATTTGGTCAGTCTGCACGGTGAGCGTGGCGCGAGTTCGGCCATGTTACGCAAAACATTAGCCACTGAGGCTGCTGCATTTGAGTTTGAGGACATATCTGAGGCTTGGTCTGCATTAAAAGCGCAAATTAACCCAGATGATGTGGTAATTGTGTTTGGCTCCTTTTACACTGTGGCAGGTTTTAAGTCTCAATTTATGCAGGAAGTCAGTTTTGTCTAGCCAGTTTCATAATCGTTTAGTCGGCACTGTAGTGCTGGTTGCGCTTGGGGTAATTTTTTTGCCGGATATTTTGGATGGCAAAAAAGATCGCCAAGAAGAGCAGTTTTCCGAAATTCCTTTGCGCCCGACCGTGATTGAGCAGCAAAAAGCCGACGATGATATGTTTGAAGTCTTGTCGGCCGAGGATGCTGCTGCGCTGAATGGGACTGAGGTCGCCTTAGCCGAAATACCAGTTAATGCTGACAATGAAAAGTCTGCCGTTGCGCCAGTAATCGAAGTCGCAAAGCAAGATGTTAAGAAAGACGTTAAGCCTGATGTTAAAAAAGCAGAGCCTAAGCCTGAAACGAAACCTGAAGCTAAAAAAGAGCCGCCTAAAGCCACTGTAAAAACTGAGCCGGCTAAAAAAGCGGACGCTAAAGCGACTACTGTGGCTAAGGCTGAAAAGCCTAAAGCAGAAACGCCCAAAGCCAGTGCAGCCAAAGAGGATGCCGTTAAAGTGGTCAGCCGTGACAGCTTGAAAAGTGGCTTTACCTTGCAGCTTGGCAGTTTTAACAACGCAACGAATGTTAAAGCCTTGGTTGCACAGCTGCGTAAGAGTGGTTTTAAAGTGTACACTATTCCTGAAAACCCTAAAGATGGCGTATTAACTAAAGTGTTTGTCGGACCCGATGTGTCTGAGGCAAAGCTGAAGAAAGTACAAGTTGAGGTGGAAAACCTCACGCGTCTCAAGGGCTGGATTGTTCCTTTTAATCCCTTAGAATCTTAATGGTGATACAACACTCGAGACTGAAAATGATTTATTTACCTCACTAGGGGTGAGAATCGTTTCAGTCTCTGGTAGAATCGCGCCGTCTTAAAGCCCATGTCGGAAAGCCATCTCAATGGTTTGGATTGATTACGCTATCATATTCGTCATCGGATTATCGACTCTCATCAGTCTGATCCGTGGATTTGCCAAAGAAGCCATGTCCTTAGTGGTATGGTTTGCGGCTTTCTTTGTTGCCAGCCAATTTTACCAAGATCTTGCCGTTCACTTAACGCAAATGAACGATGAGATGCTGCGTAATGGCGTTTCTATTGCCATCCTCTTTATTACCACTTTGGTACTCGGTGCCTTAGTTAACTATATTCTCGGACAACTTGTTGTCAAAACCGGATTATCTGGTACTGACAGGCTTTTGGGCTTGTGCTTCGGTGCTATTCGAGGCGCGCTTATTGTGAGCGCCTTGTTGTTTTTCATGGATGCTTTTACAGGCTCTCCCAACTCCCAATGGTGGAAAGACTCTGTGCTAGTGCCCGAATTTGGCGTTGTTATTCAATGGTTTTTTGACTATTTGGAAAATACCTCCAGCTTTGTACCCAAACTATAAGAAAGAAAATAAAATAATCCTAAGTGATAGAACATCTTACAATGAGGAAGCTTACCCATGTGTGGTATCGTCGGAATAGTTGGCCAATCATCGGTTAATCAGACCATTTATGATGCACTGACAGTGTTGCAGCACAGAGGTCAGGATGCGGCAGGTATTGTGACCATTGATCGTGGTGCTTTCAGACTACGTAAAGCCAATGGTTTGGTTAAAGACGTTTTTGAAGTCAAACATATGCAACGCCTACAAGGTAATGCTGGTATTGGCCATGTGCGTTATCCAACTGCGGGCAGTTCAAGCGCATCTGAAGCGCAGCCTTTCTATGTTAACTCGCCATTTGGGATCTCATTAGCCCATAACGGTAACTTAACCAACACAGTCGAATTAGCCGAAGGGCTGATCAAAAAACGTCGCCACGTGAACACCACTTCGGATTCTGAAGTCTTGTTAAACCTGCTCGCCGACGAACTGCAAAAAACCACGAGTTTGACTCTGACGTCGGAAGAAGTGTTCGATGCGGTCGCTAACGTACACCAACAAGCTCGTGGCGCCTACGCGGTAGTTGCCATGATTATTGGTCAAGGCTTAGTCGCGTTCCGTGACCCATTTGGTATTCGTCCTTTAGTATTAGGTAAGCACGAAACCGCCACTGGCACTGAATACATGGTCGCTTCTGAAAGTGTGGCACTCGATGCAGTTGGCTTTGAAGTGATGCGTGATGTAGCACCGGGTGAAGCGATTTATGTTTCAATTGACGGCCAGCTGTATACCCGTCAATGTGCAGCCGAGCCTAGCTATGCACCTTGTATCTTCGAATTCGTCTATTTTGCCCGTCCAGATTCGACGATCGACAAAGTGTCTGTATATGCAAGTCGCGTCAACATGGGCGCTAAGCTTGGCGAGAAGATTAAGAAAGAATGGTACGATCACGATATCGACGTGGTTATTCCTATTCCTGAAACCTCTTGCGATATCGCGCTGGAGATTGCCCGTTGCATGGACTTACCGTACCGCCAAGGTTTTGTGAAAAACCGTTATATTGGCCGTACCTTCATCATGCCTGGTCAACAGGAGCGTAAGAAGTCAGTGCGTCGTAAGTTGAATGCCATTAACACTGAGTTCAAAGGCAAAAATGTCCTGTTGGTGGACGACTCTATCGTTCGCGGTACGACCTCTGAGCAAATCATCGAAATGGCACGTGAAGCAGGTGCTAAGAAAGTGTACTTTGCCTCTGCCGCACCGGAAATTCGTTTCCCGAACGTGTACGGTATTGACATGCCAACGTCGAATGAGCTTATTGCCCACGGTCGTGATGCCGATGAAATCGCCAAGTTAATTGGTGCTGATGGCATTATTTTCCAAGACTTACCCGATTTAATTGAAGCGGTAAGAATGGAAAATCCTGCGATTAAACGTTTCGAAACGTCTGTATTTGATGGTCACTACATCACGAACGACGTTGACCAAGCGTATTTAGATCACTTGACGCAACTGCGTAATGACGATGCCAAAGCCGATCGAAATAAAGATATCGGCACTAACTTAGAGCTGCATAACGTCTGTCACCCATAAGGATTGTGGGTCATTCAGTATCGTAAAGTTTGTGTCCTTTTTGTTCTAAACGATACAAAAAAGCCAGTGAGAAATCACTGGCTTTTTAATGGCTTATATTTGCTTAACGGAGCATAGTGGTAACGTCTACGTATTTATACGTTGCGCTGTTTCAGTCATTACATTTTCTTCAGCGTGTTTGCGTTCAACCCAGTAATCCGCATTTTTAATACCCAGTTTTACCGGGTCAAAAAGTGGCTCTATGCCGAGTGCTTGCTGTGATTCATAATCTTTTAGGCAAGTGAATGCGGTTTTCCTTAATAGAATAATGGCAATAATATTGAGCCATGCCATGAGTCCAACACCAATGTCACCCATTCCCCAAGCCATATCAGCCGTTTTAACTGTGCCGTATACGGTTGAGCCAATGATCACGACTTTGAGAACGACCATGAACCAAGGATGATTTACTTTACGGTTAATATAGGCAATGTTGGTCTCGGCAATGTAGTAATAAGCCACTATGGTCGTAAAGGCGAAGAAGAACAGTGCGATAGCCACAAAGATATTGCCAAATCCTGGCATCATACTTTCCATTGCCGTTTGTACGTAGCCTGGTCCTGCAGCGACTCCGGCAATGCCGGTATAGAGCGCCGCACCGTCTGGGCCCTGAACATTATACAGTCCTGTAATGAGCAGCATGAAACCTGTTGCAGAGCAAACGAATAAGGTGTCGATATACACAGAAAAAGCTTGAACTAACCCTTGTTTGGCTGGATGGCTTACCGCCGCTGCAGATGAGGCATGTGGCGCTGTACCTTGACCCGCTTCGTTAGAGTAAATACCCCGCTTTACCCCCCACATGATGGCTAAGCCTAAAATGGCACCAAAACCCGCATCAAAGCCAAAGGCACTTTTGATAATTAACCATAAAATACCCGGTAGCTGGCCAATATTTAGCGCTATGATGACACAAGCCACTATGATGTAACCCAGTGCCATAAAGGGGACGACGGCACTGGCAAAGTGAGCGATACGTTTTACACCGCCAAAAATGATAAAGCCAAGAAGCATAGCCAGTATGGCTGCAGTCACATTAGGATCTATGTTGAAAGCGGTTTTTAAACTTGAACCAATCGAGTTAGCTTGTACGCCTGGCAGCAGGATCCCGCAGGCAAATATGGTCGCAATTGCAAATACCCATGCATACCATTTCATGCCTAAGCCTTTTTCAATATAAAAAGCAGGCCCACCACGATACTCGCCATTGATTTTTTCTTTATAGACTTGACCTAAGGTCGATTCAACGAAGGCGGAGCTGGCACCGAGAAAGGCAACCATCCACATCCAAAATAAAGCGCCAGGACCACCAAAGGTGATTGCTGTGGCAACCCCTGCAATGTTACCTGTACCGACTCGACCCGCTAATGTCATCGCGAGTGCTTGAAAAGACGACACTCCCGCATCAGTACTCTTACCATCAAACATCAGGCGGATCATTTCTGGCAGATGGCGCAGCTGTAAAAATCGAGTGCGAAGGGAGAAATAGAGCCCGACACCTAGGCAAAGAAAAATAAGTGCAGGGCTCCAAATTACACTATTGATCGCGTTGACAATCTCATTCATAGACTCCGATTCCTTTATTGTGTTGTTTTAGCAGAGTTTTTAGGTTTACGGTTATTCAACAGATGTTGAGTTAGGACATTCACTGTTGATTAAGACATTTTTTGTAAATATCCAAGATACTCAACATAACTATTTTTTAGGGAGCTTCATAGTTAAAGTGTTAAATATTTGAAACCAATGTGTTTTGAAATTGAGTTTTAGCATGGATAAATAGAGCGGAGGGGCGAGTTAACTCGAAATACGGTAGTGATTTATTATGAATGTCAGTTATCCCATTACCCAAAGTAGCATCCACACGCCGAATAAGCTGCTTAAGCTATGGCGCGTGATTTGGTGGCTGAGTAATAGAGATACACTCACAGCAATAGGAATGACGAGAATGAATCCCCATGCTAACGGCATATCGATGATTTTCATTTGTCCCAGCCAGGTACTGGTGAGCATGCTTATTGCGAGTAACATTAAGCTATGGAATATCAATAACTGATTGAATCTTAATATTAATGCTGGAGTTATTGTCATAGCCTGTCGCGCATTTATTGCAAACTGTCTCATAGTCACTCCTTAGTTATTTAGTGTATCGTATACCTTGTTGAGAATTATTCGCAATTGAATTTACACTTAAGCTTTTACATTTAAGCTCGGTTTACTACAGAAATTTGCACTCAACTGGCGTTTGGGCTAAATTATACTGTAATTATATCCAGTGTTTGGTGTTTGTATGATCCTTTATATCGCAGAGAAACCTAGCCTAGGGCGGGCCATTGCCGATGTATTGCCTAAACCCCATAAAAAAGGCGATGGATTTATCGAAGCCGCCAATGGTGATTGTGTGTCTTGGTGTGTCGGTCACTTGCTCGAACAAGCAGAACCTGATGCCTATAATCCCGAATTTAAGTCTTGGAAATTCGAGCATTTGCCAATAGTTCCAGACAAGTGGCAACTAAAACCTAAGGCTGCGACCCGCAGCCAACTCACAGTGCTAAAACGATTAGTCAAACAAGCCAACACGCTGGTTAACGCGGGCGATCCCGACCGCGAAGGGCAGTTACTCGTGGATGAAGTGATTGCCTATCTTGGCGTGACGGGGGACAAGCTACATCAAACCCAGCGTTTACTGATCAGTGACTTAAACCCACAAGCTGTAAAACGGGCTCTAACGCAGCTACGCAGCAATCGCGAGTTTATTCCTTTATCCACATCGGCCTTAGCTCGCAGTCGTGCCGATTGGCTCTATGGCATGAATATGACGCGTGCGTACACCATCCAAGGTAAAAAGGTCGGTTATCAAGGCGTGTTATCCGTCGGCCGAGTACAAACGCCATTGCTTGGGCTAGTGGTGCGCCGTGATGAAGAGATTGCCCACTTTCAATCTAAGCCTTTTTATGAAGTACTGGCGCATTTGGCGACCGAGAAGCAAGAAACCTTCAGCGCCAAGTGGCAACCTAGCGAAGCTTGTCAGCCTTATATGGATGAAGAAGGACGAGTGTTAGTGAGAGGGTTAGCGCAAAATGTGGTGAGTCGCATCAGTGATAAACCCGCTTTAGTCACTCAATTAGTGGCTAAGGACAAGAAACAGAATCCACCATTGCCCTACAGCTTATCCGCGTTACAGATTGATGCGGCCAAACGGTTTGGTATGAGTGCTAAGGATGTGCTCGATACCTGCCAAAGTTTGTATGAACGTCATAAACTCATTACTTACCCACGCTCCGACAGTCGTTATTTACCCGTTGAGCAACATAACCTTGCGCCTTCGGTACTTAAGGCGATCAGTAGCGGTGCTGCTGAGTTATTGCAAGGTGCTGATGCACCCGATCCCCGTCTTAAATCTAAAGCATGGGATGATAAAAAAGTGGACGCCCATCACGCAATCGTCCCCACAGAGAAGACGGCTAACTTATCTAGCTTGAGTAAGCGTGAGAGGCTGTTATATCTCCATATTGCCCGCCAGTACTTAGCCCAGTTTTATCCGGCTTATTGTTACAGTGAAACCACAGTGCAAGTGACAATCGAGGGGGGCTTATTTAATACCAAGGCGCGTCAGGATAAATCCCTCGGTTGGAAGCAACTCTTTGCCCGCCAAGAGCCTAATGGCAGTAAGGCGAGTGGCAACAAGTCGACGGAAGAAAGCGTAGGTAAGGACGATGAGGAGAATGACGAGTTTATCGGCCAATTACCGCCTTTGAAATTGGGACAGGCTTTGCATTGTACTCGAGGCGAATTGTTGGAGAAAAATACTCAACCACCAAAGGCCTTTAACGATGCCACTTTACTCGGTGCTATGACGGGTATTAGCCGTTATGTGACCGATCCTGAGATCCGTAAAATTCTTAAAGAAACCGATGGATTAGGTACAGAGGCCACCCGTGCAGGTATTATCGAATTGCTGTTCAAACGCGGTTTTTTACAACGCTTAGGTAAATCTATTGTCTCGACAGACGTGGGGAAAGGATTGATTAACAGCTTGCCCGCGAGTGCGACTACGCCGGATATGACAGCGCTTTGGGAAGCGAGTCTGAATGGCATTTGCCATAAAGAAACCTCTTATCAAGCCTTTATGCAGCCACTGCTCGGCACCTTATCCACGCTTATCCAGAATGCAGGCGCACAACTGCCAACCGCGCTTAATGGTTTACAAGGCCAAGGTTATCGTAAAACGGCAAGTAATAAATCCGGTTATCGTAAGTCGCTTTACCGCAAAGCCTCGAGCTCGGCAAAACGGGCAGGCACTGCAAGTACAGCTAAAAGCAGTGTGAAGAAGTCAGTGGCTAGTGCTGGCGCAAGGAGTCGAACACGCAAAATGGCTACAGAGGTTTAATCATCACGAGTGCGTTGTGATTCTGTTGTAGGGGATATTCGACCTTAAGCTATAACGCTTTCATAGCACTGAATTTGGGCAAAAAAAAGAGTAAACCAAAACGGTTTACTCATACGGAAATAGGTCGTTAAAGCTTGCCAAAATCACTCAACTGATGAGGAGCAGGCATATAATCTCAGCATTAACTTAATTAGCCCTTAAAGCTCATATTTATCTTAGGGTGTCGCCTCGGTTTAAGCTGATGAGCTTATCCAGTATGCGTTCTCCATCCATGCGGATGCCGTTGTGCTCATATTCTGATGTTAACCAATACTTTAGCCTGCCAACTTGTTTTGTGGTTTCTAAACTGTATAGCATCTCTACAAACATATCTTCACTGTAAATGGCCGCTGCAACAGGGACTCGGTTTTGTGCCAGTTGCTCTAGATTGTAAAGTGTTGGCCAATCTGATTTATGGGCAAGGATTTCTGCCGCGGCTTTAAGCGGCACTAAGTGACTAAATTGGTCAAACATCCATGGGTATATCATCTCACCTGTGAATAAAAACGGTTTACCTTGTTGATAGTTAAAGGCGGGGAATTGCTGTCTAACCCTGTGTGCCGACCATTGTGAAGCCGAGTGTTGACAGTAGATGGCTTCATGCAACAGGGCAAAAATCGGGTTAGTGTTGTAATCGAGCATTTGACCGAAATGATTTAAAAATAACGGGTTAACGACTGTCCCTGAAGCCGTGTTAATCAATGCTTGTTCAAGCAAATAATAAACCGATTCAGGTCCTTGCTCCATTCCAATATTAATACCCAGCAGTTGCAACATTTCAACCGTGAGGCGTTCACCCGTTGCCAAATACACTTCATTTTCAAGCAAATGTTTTGCTAAGCGAGTGACGAGATGTTGAGCATCGTGGAAGCGTTGGAAAAATTGTTTATTCTTCGCCTGTACGCGTTGATAAGTCGCAAGATAGACGTCGTCGCTGCTACGGGTTAATGACGGTATGCCACCTGTAATATAGGCTTCGCTGACACCTTGAGGGGCGGCGCTTAAATAATGTAATACGCAAAATCCCCCGAAACTTTGGCCAAGAATCGCCCATTTATCGGCGGGGCAAAGTTGGGCACGAATCGTCTCGGCATCACGAATGATATTGTCAGCCCTGAAATGGCTCATATACTCAGCTTGAGCTGCGGGCTCTAAGTGTTGCAGGCTTTGGTAATTAATCGGTGTTGATAAGCCTGTGCCGCGTTGATCGAGTAATAATACCCGATATTCTTTTAATGCGCGGCGGATCCAGCCGCTGTTGCTGGTGGGGCGCATGGCCGCAAATCCAGGGCCGCCTTGAAAAAATACGATATAAGGTAGTTTTTTATCTTTGTTTTCTGGGCTACAGAGTTCTCTGGCAAACACTTGGATTTGCTCTGCAATTGGATTTTGATAGTTGAGGGGCAAGGTAAAAGTGTGTTTCTTCGCCAGCACTCCGGCGAGAATAATATCGGGTTTCATCAAACAACCTTAATGGCAGAGGATAATGTTATTGTGATTGGCAGATTGTATACCCAAATAAGCTGAAGATGCAGTAACCTAGGCTACCTGAAACGCGTATCTTCAGCTAACTTGGGTATAGACAAAATAGTTTATGTCGTAAGCTAGGATTATTTGATTAGCTTTTGGTGAAGATCAATTTTTTGGATACAAATTTGAGCCATGATGAGTTTCTTAGCGTAATCTATCGCTTATGGATAACACGAGATTGAAGCTATGAAGTATCAGATTATTCCAGTGACACCTTTTCAGCAAAATTGCAGCTTGATCTGGTGTGAAAAAACCAAGCGTGCTGCGGTTGTGGATCCCGGCGGGAATATTGACAGGATCCAAAACGAAGTGGCGAAACTTGGACTCGTTCTAGAAAAAATCCTCCTTACCCATGGGCATATCGATCATGTCGGTGGTGCAAAAGCCCTAGCGAAAGCCGCTAATGTGCCGATTATTGGCCCGCATATTGCCGATAAATTCTGGATTGATAACTTACCTAAGCAAAGCCAAAATTTTGGTTTTCCCCATTGCGATGCCTTTGAGCCGGATCAATATCTACAGGATGGCGATATTGTTAAAGTGGGCGAACAAAGTTTATCTGTGCTGCATTGCCCTGGGCATACGCCGGGACACATTGCACTTTTCTCTGCCCAATCTAAGTTGGCGTGGGTGGGTGATATTTTGTTTCGAAGTTCTATCGGCCGTACCGATTTTCCCCAATCAAATCATCAGGATTTAATTCACTCGATCACCGAAAAACTGTGGCCCTTAGGCGCCGAGGTTGAATTGATTCCTGGGCATGGTCCTATGTCGACCTTTGGCGAAGAGCGCGAGCATAACCCCTTTGTCGCGGACCAACTTTTACTGTAATTGAGACGCCATTCAGCATTGCTTGATTTGTGAGCGATAATCACTCGCAAATCAAATGATTATTTCAACTAATAAACCAACCTTTTTTATGTTTTCTGTTTTTCCTTCTAGACTTAAAGCAGTTCTTCCGTCTACTGGGGTAAGTATGAAAACAAAAACAATGATGAGCGTGGTATTTTCGACCATAGTCGCGAGTGCCGTGATTTCTGCGGTATTGAGCTTCAATGTTAAGTCTAAAATCGATCTCTTTAATGATGCGGCTAGCGTCCGATATCAGTCCTATCAAGTCGCCGATGAGTTAAGACAAAGTTCCGATGACCTAACGCGTCTCGCTCGAACTTACGCTGTTACGGGTGATGAAAAATACGAAAAAATGTATATGGATATTTTGGCTATCCGTAATGGTGAGAAGTCTAGACCTGAAAAATATCACCAGATTTACTGGGATTTGGTGCTGAGCTATGGCGATAAGCCAAAGCCCGACGGTGCTAGCATTGCGATAAACACGCAAATGAAGTCCCTCGGTTTTTCTGATGAAGAATTCCGTTACCTTGAACAAGCTCAGCAAAACTCAGATGCGTTAGTCGCACTCGAAGTGAAAGCCATGAATGCCGTCAAAGGTATTTTTATGGACCCCAACACCCAAACTTACACGATCAAAGGTGAGCCTAACTTAACTATGGCGAGGGAGTTATTACATAGCGACCAATACCACAGAGAAAAAGCTAAGATCATGCAGCCGATTGATGAGTTTTTTACAGCATTGGATAAACGTACCGATGGTGATGTGAATAACCGACTCGACTCCCTGCATGCAGCATTAAACTGGTCCCAACTGGTGTTATTTATCGTGATTTTAGCCGCCGTTGGCGGATTTATTATCGTTAAAAGCAGGATTGTGACTCCCTTAGTGCAGACCTGTGTTGAATTGCTCGATATTCAGCGCTCTAAAAATCTTGCGCGGCGGATCTCTGTTACGACTCAGGGGGAAATTGGCGAAATCGTTAATCAAATCAACTTGTTTATATCCTCCCTTGCCAGTTCATTATCGACGACGGATGGCATTGCAAAAGAGGTGGCTGATTTAGCTAAGCAAACTAAAGCATCCATTCAAATTTCGCGTGAAAGCTCAAATCGGGTGGCGAGAGAACTGGACGCCAGCGCCAGTGCGATGGAAGAAATGACCACGACCTTAGTGCATGTGAGTGAGAGCACTTCGAATGCTGAAAGCCGCGCCGCCGAAAATGAAACGCATGTCACTGTAGGTAAACAGACAGTATCGGAAGCGTTGAAAGCCATGTCGGTATTAGAAACTGAGTTTAGGAATACTCAAGACTCTATGTCACATCTAGTGAACGAAAGTACCCAAGTCAGCAATGTGTTGAGTGTGATTAAGGCAATTGCTGAGCAAACGAATTTGCTGGCACTGAATGCCGCGATTGAAGCCGCACGGGCCGGTGAGCAAGGACGAGGCTTCGCTGTGGTAGCTGATGAGGTTCGATCATTAGCCCAGCGCACTCAAGATTCCACCAAGGAAATCGATGATATTGTCGCAAGCCTTCAAAGCCGTACCAATCAAGTGGGTACATCTGTGACTCAAGCGGCGACGCTAATGCAAAAGGCAGGGGTAGAACTGCAACGTATCGTGGCAGTATTTGAGGATATTCGCCATAGTACGGAAGCGATTCATGGGATCAATACTCAGGTTGCCGCTTCAACCGAAGAACAATCCTTGGTTTCTAAAGAAATCGCTTCGAGCATGATGGTGATCCGCGATAATTCCCGTGAAGTATCACAGATTATCGAACAGATTGAATCGACATCCATTAGTCTAGACAACCAATCCCAGATACTGCGCACTAAGGCGGGCGAATACCAGTTTTAGATGAAATGTGGTTGATTTGCGAACAAACACCACTCAAGACATGGACGTCAATTCTTCCTCTTTAACTTCCCCTGAACATATTTTATGCTTCAACACTTTTTGAAATCTATTACTCCTTTCAATACGCACACGCCTTTGCTAACTTGGTTGTCCATATGTTTAATGCGAGCGTTTGACGAAGCGGTTTTATTTGCTGATAAAACTTGCGTCAAGCTTTGATGACAAATAGACGTCGATAGCTGCGTTATTAACGGTTGATAGTTTCAATAGCGATAAGCGCATTAAATCTTTTAAATCTCCCTAACCCAATGGAGTCCTTGCGGATGGATCACCAAATCGAAGATTTACTAGAGCATTGGCTACCACTGGCGGATGACGCTTGGGTGCTTGCGGTGATCACCCAAATTCAAGGTTCGGCCTATCGTAAACCCGGTGCCATGATGTTGTTCCATGAGTTTGGTCAAGGCGTGGGTATGTTAAGTGGCGGCTGTTTAGAAGCCGATTTACGTCGCCATGCTCAAAATGCCATGCAGACTAAGCAAGTCATGTGCGTCACCTATGATGCAAGCGATGAGTCCGATGCCAGCTATCGACTCGGTTGTGGTGGCATAGTAGATATCATGTTGATCCCTCTGCTAAAAGAGAATCATGATCTTGGCTTAGTTGAGCTAGTGCAGGCATTTCGCCACGGTCGGTCGGGTTTTTACCAATTGCCTTTAGTCAAAGCAGGGACGGATGCGCGCCAGTATCACGCTGCGTTTTATTCTGAGGAGTTGACGCCATTCCCCGCCAGCGATTTTGTACGCACGGGCGTCTTCACCCAAGACGCGGGAGAATCACTGATTATTCCCTTGAGACCAAGATTCCATCTTGGGATCTTTGGCGGTGGTATCGATGCTAAGCCTGTTGCCGCCATGGCCCACACTTTAGGTTGGCAAGTGACTGTTTTCGATGGTCGTACCGCCTATGCCAGAGCGGCGGATTTCCCCCATGCCCATATAGTGAAACTGACCGCGGGGGAATTAACCGCGAATCATATCGCTCAATTGGATTGCGCCGTGGTGATGAACCATAACTTGGGCTTAGATGCTGCGGCATTAAAGGTTATTCAAGCGCATCCGCTAGCCTATATCGCCTTGCTTGGTCCCGCCCATCGACGGGATAAAGTGCTTGGAATGGCAGGGCTCAGTGCTGAATCTTTTACTGGGGTATTTTCTGCTCCCGCGGGGCTTGCCCTTGGCGGCGAGTTACCGAGCGCAGTGGCGTTAAGTATTTTGGCCCAGTGCCACGGCGTGCTCCATGGCGCAACCTTAAAACATCTCGATGAGATAATGCGTTGATGACGTTGCCGCCAGTGCAAAAGCCCACTGCGCTAACGTCGACACTGCCCGGTTCGAGACAGCCCAGTTCGGCAGTGCCAAAGTCGGCAGCGCAGGCGCCATGCTCATCCAAGCGGCTGCTGATTGTGGTACTTGCGGCCGGCGAGAGTAAGCGCTTTGACGGGGTAAAGTTAGCGCAACTTCTACCATCACATAGCGCTACGAAAATTCGCGAACAAACCATCATTAACACTCATGTTGAGCGTTTACAGCAGCTTAGTTGCCAAGATTTAGGTTTGGATCGCAAAGACGCTCATTCGCTCCAGCATACGCCTTTGTTAATCATACTCGGTGCTCATCAGCACATATTGCAGCCATTATTAGTCGAGCTTCATTCTCGCCAACCCTTTGATATTTTAGTTAATCCACAGTGGCAAACAGGCTTGGCATCCTCAGTGAGTTTGGCGGCAAGCTATGCCAAGGAACAGGGCTTTGATGCCATGTTGCTGACTCTCGCTGACCAAGTGGCCTTGAGTGCAGACGATTATCGACAACTGATTTGGACATGGCATGAAACCGGTAAAGACGTTGCCGCCCATTATTTGGATGATTTAGGCGTACCTGCTATTTTTAATGCCTCTACATTACCGCAGTTCACTCACTTGAGTGGTGATCGCGGGGCGAAATCGATTCTAAAACAACAAGCACAGCAGGGAGCGTTAGTTGCTATAACACTACCCCGCGCCGCAATTGATATTGATACCCAAGCCGATCTTGCGTCGTGGTTGGCACTTAAGGAGTGAGTTATGGCAGAAGTATTATCAACCACTGCAGTTATCAAGGAAGCCAGTACCGCCGCTTCCACCCAAACACTTTTCATCAACGGTAAATCATTTACCTTAGATGCCGATCCTAAAATGCCAATCCTGTGGGCGTTACGGGATATTTTAGGGCTCACGGGCACTAAATATGGTTGTGGTGCAGGGCTATGCGGTGCTTGCACTGTGCATTTAGACGGCCAACCTGTGCGCGCCTGTTTAACCAGTTTGGGGCAGGCACAAGGAAAACGTCTGACAACAATTGAAGGGCTGGATAATCAAAAGCTTAAAAATGCATGGGCCGAACATAACGTGCCCCAGTGCGGCTATTGCCAAGCGGGACAATTGATGTCGGCTGCGGCGTTAGTGGCGCAGCATCCGAAACCTTCTGAAGCACAAATCAACTCGGCCATGTCGGGGAATATCTGCCGCTGCGGCACATATCCGCGGATTAAAGCGGCACTGCAAAACTATGCCAAACAGGAGGGCTAATATGAGTACTTTTACTGCCGTAGAAAATATCAGCCGCCGCGATGTGTTAAAACTGTTTGGCGCAGTGGGGGGCGGATTAGCATTAGGGGCGAGCGGACTAACATGGAGCCCCATGGCGCTGGCGCAGGATAAAGAAGCGCGGTTGAATCTGTTTATTGCCATTGGTGAAGACGACAAAGTGTACCTGACTTGCCATCGCTCCGAGATGGGACAAGGGATCAGAACCAGTATTCTGCAAGTCTTAGCCGAAGAGTTAGAAGCGGATTGGGATAAAATCGTCCCCATTCAAGGCTTAGCTGATAAACGTTATGCCAGCCAAAACACAGACGGTAGCCGCAGTATTCGCGAAAATTACGACCGCATGCGTCAGATGGGGGCGATGGCAAGAACTATGCTAGAGCAAGCCGCCGCTGCGCGCTGGCAAGTTCCGGTGAGCGAGGTGCATACCGCCAGCCATAAAGTGCTGCATGCTAAATCTGGCCGTTCAGCCAAGTTCGGTGAGTTAGCGTTAGCCGCATCAGAGCAGCCAGTTCCTGCCGTTGAGTCATTAACCTTTAAAGAGGTTAAAGATTTCAAGCAGATTGGCGCATCACGCCAAATCGTTGATATGGATGCCATGTTAAGCGGCAGCGCGATTTATGGTTACGATATCAAACTCGAGGGCATGCTCTACGCCAGCATCATGCGCCCGCCCGTGCTCGGGAGCGATGTGGCAAGCTTTGACGATACCGCAGCGCGCAAAGTGGCCGGTGTCGTGGATGTGTATCGTTTGCCAACCGCTAAGGGCGCACCTGCTTTTCAGGCTTTAGGTGGCGTTGCAGTAATCGCCACAAACACTTGGAGTGCCCTCGAAGGCCGCAAAGTATTAAAGGTCACTTGGACTCAGGCCGACAACAGCCAGCATGATTCAAGCCTCTATTTGAAAGAGTTGGTCGAGCGAGTACAGCAAAGCGGTAATGTCGTGCGCCAAGCTGGTGATGAGATCAAAAACTGGCCCGAGGCGAATACGTTAAAAGCGGTTTATACCGTGCCTTATTTAATTCATTCTTCTATCGAGCCGCCCGTTGCTACTGCCCATGTGACTGAAAAGGGCTGTGAAATCTGGGCATCGACCCAAACTCCGCAAAGTACTCAGCAAAATGTGGCCGCAGCGCTGGGTATGGAAGAAGATGCGATTAAAGTGAATGTCACCTTATTGGGTGGTGGTTTTGGGCGTAAATCTAAACCAGATTTTAGCGTTGAGGCCGCGCTGTTATCGAAGCAATTCAAGCGTCCAATTAAGGTGAGTTGGAGCCGCGAAGATGAAATTCAAAACGGTTATTACCATGCTATCAGCGCCCAGTCCTATCAGGCACTGTTTGATGCCAGCAACAAACCGACCGCTCTTTTAGCCCGTACGGGATTCCCATCGATCAGTTCAACCTTTGCTGAAGGGGTGGAATATCCCTCTGGTGGTGAGTTGGATTTAGGCTTTGTGGATGTGCCCTTTGCTTTGCCGAATTTAAGATACGAAGCGGTAAAAGCGCAGGCGCACAGCCGTATTGGTTGGATGCGCTCTGTGTGTAACATTCAGCACAGTTTTAGTGTTGGCAGTTTTGTCGATGAAATGGCTCATAGGGCACAAGTCTCTTGCCCAGAAATGTGGCGTGGTCTGTTAGGGAAAGCAAGGCGTGAGACCTTTAGCGATCAACAGTTCACCTACGGCAACTATGGCGAAGAGCTCAATCGTCATCCCGTGGACGTCAGTCGCTATTTTGGGGTAATCGACGCGGTCGAAAAAGCCCAAGCTAAGGCGCCCAAGGCGGGCAAAAATCAGGGCTGGGGTTTTGCTGTACACCGCAGTTTTGTGAGTTACGTCGCTGTGGCTATGTTGGTGGAAGTGAGTGAGGATAAACAGCTTAAAGTGCTGAATGCCATCGCAGCTATCGATGCGGGCACGATAGTTAACCCTGATAGGGTAAAAGCACAGACAGAAGGCGCGATTGTGTTCGGCCTGAGTTTAGCCTTGATGGGGGAAATCACTTACAAAGAGGGCAAGGTGCAGCAATCGAATTTCCACGATTATCCTTTGCTGCGACTTCCCCAAACTCCCGATATGGAGATCATCATTATTGCATCCGATGCGCCGCCCGCAGGCGTGGGTGAGCCGGGTGTGCCGCCCGTTGCCCCGAGTTTAACCAATGCGATTTTTGCGGCGACGGGGCAGAGGATCCGCGATCTTCCCGTGAATAAACTATTGCGAGTGTAAGTGTCGGCAAGAGGGTTAACTGAAAGCCGTTTGAACAAAAAAGCGCCTAATAAGCGCTTTTTTCGTTTTTTTACCACAAAAAATTTGCTTGTTAGCGATTTTACGGGCATTAATGCCGAAAATTAGCAATAGATCAGGTTTTTGTTACCAAAATAGAGGTAATTTAACCAATATGTTTACCCAAGCTACCTCAAAATACACATTTTAGAGCGCCCAAGGGTATAAACTTCCGTGAATAGAATTACTAAAGGGGTCATCCATGGAAAATCGTTGGCAAGTCGCTATTTCTGCCGGCCTATTGGCGGCTATTTGGTGTGGCGTCGCAGATGCTTTTCATCTGGTCACTTGGATCGGCTTTTTAGGTTGTAGCACTTTTTTTGCTCAACCTAAGGCTGGCTTTCAGGGCGTGATGATGGCGTGGTGCACAAACCTGTCCGGTGTATTTTGGGCTTGGCTCATTATCTCGGGTAGCAGCTTTTTTATTTCGCCCGTATTTGGGTATATTTTTACCGGCATAGCCACTTCGGCCATGTGTTTACAGGCAAGTTATCAAAAGCTTAGCTTTATTCCAGGCGCATTTATTGGCTGTTGCACTACCTTTGCTATGGCGGGTGATGTGGCCAATGTCGTGCCGTCGTTGATCATTGGTGGCTTATTAGGTTTTAGCATGAGCCTGTTAACGGGGCAGTTGGTTACTCTGACACAAAAGTGGTCTGCTGCCACACGTAACCAAGTTGCTAGCGCGGATTAGCATAATACCTGCTCAGATCTTATGACTGACATAGTTGTCGTGGCAATCTGAGCTATACTGCTGATTTAGTGCCAAATAGCATTTTGTTCTTAGGAATTATCAAGATGAAACAAATCCAGTTTCGTACCATTGATGCCATATTGATCAAGTTCAGTCTCAACGGAAAGTTTTGGGTAGTGTGTTCTATGGTGGCGCTGATCACGGCCGCCGTGGCGCTTGTCAACTATCAATATGCGCATCGTAACCTTGAGCAGGCCTCTATCGCTCGGGTTCAAGCTAGCGTCGATACCTTAGCGCAAGTTGCAACGGCGCAAAAGCTAGAAGCTGACGCCTTATCTCAATTTGCCAGCCAATACGGGTTAACTGTAACTTCAAGGCAAAGTGATGCGCAACGTCAAGGGGATAAAGTGACGGCCAGCGCCAGTGTGTCAGGCCAAGCCTTACAACTGACGCAGAATGTCCATGAGTGGGAAGCCGATGCGCGTAGCGATGCTAACTTTATGTTTTGGTTAGCATTAGTGGGCTTGTTGCCTTTATTCCAACTGAGTTACTGGATTTCGACTTCACTCGGTGGTGGATTATGGGACATGTACTTAGCCATCAAACGCTTAGCAGATGGTGATTTGAGCTTTAGATTAAACTTCTTTGGTACTGACGATTTCAGTTTGATAGCCCGGGAAATCGATCGCTGCGCCGACAATATGAGTGAAATGGTGTCAGCTATTGGCAAAAATGCACAGACCTTATCATTGGCATCCGATGAATTTAATCAACAGGCGGCCACCAGTGATAAACTGATTGGGTTCCAACATCAATTCCTCGATTCCGTTGCCGTGGCGATGGCGCAGATGACCTCCGCGATTGAAGAAGTCTCTGTTAATGCGAGTAATACTTCGTTGCAAACCAAGGAAAATTCAACCCAAATGTTGGCCAGTCGTGGGCGTATTAGCCACACAGTGGAAAGTATTGGCTTACTCTCAACTAAGATTGGCGCGGCGTTTTCATCGGTGGAACAATTGTCTAAGGATGCGGCGAGTATCGATGCTGTAGTCACAACCATTAACAGTATTTCCCAGCAAACCAATTTGTTAGCCTTAAATGCGGCCATTGAAGCGGCCCGTGCCGGTGAGCAAGGTCGTGGCTTTGCTGTGGTAGCCGATGAAGTGCGTACTTTAGCGGGTCGAACTCAACAGGCCACGGTAGAAATTCAGGCCATGATTGAAGGCTTACAATCTGGCACGACTCGTTTATCTAGTATTACCATGGAGATAGTCGATCAGGCCGATGAAGGTCGCAGTGCGATTATCGCCGTCGGTGATGATGTTCAAGGTATGGCGCAATCGGTCAATGCGGTATTTGATATGAGCAGCCAAATTGCCGCCTCGGCGGAAGAGCAGAGTGTCGCCGCTCGCGACATTGCCGGACAATTGAATGAAATCCGCCATCAGTCAGAAACTATCAAACAAACAGCCCAGCGCAGTGTGACCTTAGCTAATGATCTGCACCATGCCTCGGTCGAGTTAGATGGCATTTTAAAGCAGTACCGCACGAGTTAATGTGTCACCTTTAATGTGAGTCGTCGGCATGGGGTGTTGAGCAATAACGCCCGATACTGAGTCTCATGTTAAGTAGTAACGTATCATCAGACAATGGCGGAAATCGTAGATTTCCGCCATTTTAATTTGGAAGTACCCAAAGAACTATTTAGTTATATTGCCCCATTCCGTTCTATCAGCGTGACATTATCTAAATTGACGGTCATAGATTTCAGGGGAGAAAGTCATGTCTGAAAATGTCCTTTTTGCGGAGGGTATTTCACTGTGGTTGGCGGTGGAAATCTGTGTTTTGTAAAAATAGAATTTGGGGAAATTGATGGTTTCTATATGGCTGATTGTGTTAACCTTTATCGGAAATATTTAAGAAAAATATCAAGCAATTTTAAATTGTTTGTTGATGATAAACGTTCACCAGAGTATCACTTGTTCGCCTCGGTCAATTAAAATTGGCTTGGGACGCCGCTTAACGTTAGGCAACAATAATTATGAATAACGATCCATTTCGAAACCCGACAGATACCGAAATAGCTAGCGCAGAAAGCAAACTGGGCATCAGTTTTCATGACGACTACCGATCATTTTTGAAGTCTGGCAGCGATGTTGCAAACGCTACCTTTGAGCCTGCGGTAATTTTACCCGGCTCTGGCCATCTTGATATCTTTGACATTGCTGAAACAGCCTGGAATGTCATGGGTCTTCCAAGAGACCTTTTGCCATTCATCGAGGATAATGGCGACTATTTCTGCATAGCAAAGACGGGTGAGATAATTTATTGGTCTCACAACGGCAGCACTATGGAAGAATGGCCGAATCTTTCTGCATGGCACAAGCAGGTTTGTGTAGACCTTGAGTAACTGTGATAGCCTAAATAGTGGTTAAAATCGTTCGCTCCGCTCTCAGTGATGGGTTAAAGCCTGCCCCTTAGCCAAACGTTAACCCATACAAGCATTTAAAGCGGGACTGCTAACAGTTTGCTCGACTTCGCTTCGCTACACAATTTTAGCAAACGATTATCAGCCCCTTAAATGGGCGTTAAGCATTATGAGCAAATATCGAGATAAATTCGAATATCCGGAAAATCCAGCAAGTGCTGAAGAAATTCAGGCTCTTGAGAAATGGTTAGGAACAGATCTTCCGAGTGAGTATAAGAAGTTCTTGCTTGAAACTAATGGGGCAGAAACTCCGATTGGCGTGCAAGAACCAGATGACTCAGTTGTGCTCTGGAGCGCTAAAGAGATATCCGAATTAACAGAAGCCTATTGCTACGAGCAATACTTGCCTGGCTTGGTTGCTATTGGTTCAGATGGTGGGGGAGAGTCAATTGTCTTCGATACCACACATAATATAAGCTCAGAAGACTGGCCAGTTTATAGGGTACCTTTCGGCGATTTAACGAAAGAGTCTATGGTATTGTTGGCGGAAAATTTCAATGAGTGGGTTTCCAGTGGTTATTCGCTCAAGTTCTAAAATGTTTAACAAGGCCAGTCAATCTGACCTCCGTAAACTGTCTTCTTTTTTGCAAAAAGACGTAAAAAAGCTTCCAACTCACTCCGGCAGTTGCTGGCGGCGTTATGTTTAAAGCGGTAGAAATTAGAAAGAGGGCATCAATATGTCAGGAGAGCGAATATCGGGTGATGGAGAACGAGAACGATGTCCTGTACATGGGCATACGAGAAGGCTATCTAGCAAAGAAATTAATGAGATTAAGCACGCTGTAGAAGTTGCTAACTCACAAGCTAAACGTAAGGGCGTTACACCTAAAGATCCTCAAATTGGTCTTTTCAGTTGTAAATGTAATTGCTTCTATGTGAAAGTTGAATAATGGTCAATCAATATGTTGATAGTATTATTAGAATTCGAACATAACAAATTGCTGCATCTGACATTTTTCCGTTCCTTCTTTTTTGTTTGATAACACAAAAGCTTCTACTCCAAAAATGCAGCTGAGCAAGGCGTTACACCATAGAAATTTCTATGCGAAATTCACCTGTTATAGCTGATGACCTAATACGCTTTTGTCCCAAAGCATGCTACCTATTTCTTTAAAAACAAACAGGTTTCGCCAATGCTAAACAGGTGAGCCTTGGTGATTTGCGAGACTACCTTCCGCCCCATGGCCGCTCTTTGGCGTCCATGCCATCGCGGCATTTGTGAATCCTTTCACATCAGATGGGGCGGTCGAGCATCCACGGATGGACTGGCTGCGAGTCGACGAGCAAATACCATGGCAAGCATGTGTGAGTGGATATCAGCAAACGCTAAACTCCCCACAACTAAAATTATTGGTCCCCAAACACTCGTCTTCAAGACATATCTGTCCAAAAGTGAATTACGTTCAGTTTCAAACCTGACTCATTGACTATTCATCGAACGACAAAGATAAAATATGTTTCGCCCATAAAAAAACATCGACCTAAGCCGATGTTTTATGTCTACTAAGATGATCGAACGTTAGCGGGTTAAGCCTCTTTGAACGTGCTCCAGATGGGCGCGTGATCTGAGGGTTTATCTATGCCGCGCAGATCGTAATCGACGTCGGATTCGACTAAACGTGCTGCCAGTGAAGGCGTTGCTAAAATCACATCAATTCGCAGGCCACGGTTGTCATCGAACCCTTTGCTGCGGTAATCGAACCAAGAATAACGTTCGATGCGCTCTGGGTGTAATTGACGGAAAGTGTCGATTAAGCCCCAGTCTTGTAAGGTTTTTAACCACTCACGTTCTTCCGGTTGGAAGCTACATTTGCCGGTTTTCAGCCAACGCTTACGATTGACTTCACCGATACCTATGTCTAAATCGGTCGGTGAAATATTGATGTCACCTATGATGGCGATATCTTCATCGTTGCTGTGATTTGTCTGCAAGTAGTGCATTAAATCCTGATAAAACTTACGTTTAGCAGGATATTTTGTTGGGTGGTCTATGCTTTCGCCCTGGGGGAAATAGCCGTTGAACACAGTCAATGGACGACCATTCGCTTGGGTAAATGTGCCGATAATCATGCGGCGCTGGGCATCTTCATCATCGCTAGGAAAACCCTTTTGCAGTTTTTCTGGTGCGATTTTAGACAGCATGGCAACACCATAGTGAGCTTTACCGCCGTGGTAATGCACTTGATATCCCATGGCTTCGACTTCGGCTAATGGAAACGCCTCATCGTGCACTTTGGTTTCTTGCAGGCCGATGATGTCGGGCTGGTGGCTATCGATTAAGGCTTGCAATTGATGCAAACGTGCCCGCAGACCATTGATGTTAAAGGACACTATTTTCATTAAGGCAGGACTCGTTTAAAGGGTTTAACCACAACACTTTGGTAAACGCCCGCTTCGATATAGGGATCGGCATCAGCCCAGTGTTTTGCTGCCACTAAGGATTCAAAATCTGCGACAACCAGTGAACCACTAAAGCCTGCATCACCTGGGTTTTCGCTGTCGATGGCTGGGTGTGGGCCTGCGATCAGTAAACGACCTTCATCGGCGAGGGCTTGCAGGCGAGCTAAATGGGCTGGGCGTGCGGCTAAACGTTTTTCTAAACTATTCTCAAAATCTTGAGCTGAAATCATATACCACATTATTTGAGTTCCTTGCGTTGATCTTCGGGAAGGTGTTTATAAAGATAAAATACGGTCAGGACAGTATTAATTAAGGTTAAAGCGGTTAAACCAAACACTTTAAAATTGACCCAAGTTTCTAATGGCAAACTAAAGGCGACATAAATATTGACTAGGCCACAAGCGGCGAAAAAGATCACCCAATACCAAGTTACGCGAGCCCAAATTTTGTCGTCTACTTGCATTTCTTTGCCTAACATCGACTTTAATATCGATTTATTGAGCAATTGACTGACACTTAAGGCGATGGCAAACAAACTATAGATGATGGTCACTTTCCACTTGATAAAAGAATCATCGTGAAACACTAAAGTGAGTGTGCCAAACACTGTCACCATCGCAAAGGTGATTAAGTGCATCTTTTCAAGTTTCTTATATAGCGCATAGGTCACGATCAATTGAAGCGCGGTGGCTGCGATCAATGCGCCGCTGGCGATATAAATATCGAAAAATTTATAAACGGCAAAAAAGATGACGAGGGGCAGGAAATCAAGCAGTTGTTTCATAAATAATCATGTTAAAGAGACATGGGCTTGAGTGTAGCATGTGCAACATAAGGGCAAAAGCACCATGGGCCTAGGATTGCGATCTTGCCCATTAAATGGGTTTAATGGGCAAGTTAGACTTGTGCCTGTTTGGTTGCGTTTGTCTTAGCGTTAGGACGACTTAGTAGTGGGCAATCGTGGCATTGGCCAGTGTTGGCGAGTTGATACCTTAGGCAGCAAGTACGGCGAATGCAGTGGATGTTCGTGCTGCCTTCTTTGGGTTCAACAATCAAATTGATGCTGTTATACAGTGGATTTTGGGTGCCATCAAAAAAGGTCGTTCTGCGAAACAGAGCTTGCTTAAGTTGCTGACTTTGTTGCTGAGATAATCCCAACTCTCCTAGATACCAGTGGATCAGATAGCCTAAGTGACTCCAATATAATTTAGCGGGCACGGGGCTTAAAGTGAGTAGGCGCTCAACACTCGGTTGCAGTAAGTTTAAGATAAGGCCTTGTAGGGCGAGTTCTTTATCAACTGGCGGCTTATATGGGGTTAATGGCGAGTGTACCTTAGTGTCTGTCCTGAAGCTTGGCTTAGTGTTTGTTTGGGAAAGTGGCTCGATGCCGTGGTATTTTTTAAAGGTCAAAGCGGTATTTGGCTGGTGTTTTGCGATGTTAAATTCAAATTTTGCCACTCGGCCACTGGCGTGTAGCTGCATAAAAACGGACTGTGGCTGCCAGTGAATAGGCTCGAAATCGGCTTTTTTTGCGTTAAAAATCCACTCCATCACAGGCGGAACTAAAAGGCCAAAATACCATTGACCCCAAAGTGAATGCAGCGCTTTGCGAGTGTCTTTTCTACTGGCCGTAGCGCTTTTACTGACTAAGGCGCTTTTACTGGCGAAAGCGTGCGCTCGGCTGTTTGCAGCTGTTTTAGTCGCCTCGGTTTCAGCTTCAGTTACAGTTTCACTCTGAGTTTCTGCGCTAGGGTGTGCGATGGCAAAACGTGCAATGAGTTTTTGATAAGTATCGGCGCAGCTCCATTCATCAAAACTGAACCCAGTAGGGGACTGCGTTGCGCGAAGGTGCTCGCCATAGAAGGGTGCCCGTTGATGTAACAGCTGATTGAGTGACAAAATATTTTGATTCAACGCGTTGTGGCTTGGCGCTGTATCGCACAATGTTTGCAGTCTGGTGTCTCTCCGTTGGCTTGCCATAGTGACTCCTTAATGGCTGTGATTGATTGCCGCGGTTATCGATAAGTCCATGTAAATGATTACCTTGCGAGCCCAAGATTTGGGCTCACAAGGTTTTTCGAACGATCTCAATATAAATCTGACTTAGAAGCGATAGTCTAAGGTTAAGCTGGCACTTCGCGGCGTACCGTATTGGAATTGGCTGTATTGACCGACTTGGCTGTAGTAGCTTTTATCTAAGGCGTTGTGCAGGTTTGCGCTGAGCTTAAGTTGCTCGGTGAAGGCGTAACTCGCCATTAGACTCGCTAGCGCGTAAGAGCCTTGCTCGACTTCGACTTTGCCAAGTGGCGAATTAACTGTTTGGTAGACGCGGCTCTGCCAGTTAACCCCCGCACCTATTTGCAATTTATGCCAATCACCGCCAAAGGTATAAGTGGTGAATAGTTTTAATTGCTGGCGTGGTGAAGTGGTACTGATACGTTTGCCTTCAGGATCTTCGCTAGTGAACTGGGTGTAACCTAAGTAAAGATTCCAGTCATCAGTGATTTTACCCGTCGATTCAAATTCGAATCCCTGTGTTTTTGTACCGTTTACGCCTTCATACACTTGCGTTGTTGTTCCTGGGATCACATCGCCAGTGCTGACTCCGACATTGTCTTGCCTGATCTCAAACACCGACAGCGACATATCTAAAGCCTCATCGAACAGGCTCGCCTTAATCCCGCCTTCGTAGTTTTTCCCTTTGACTGGATCTAGGTAGCTTTTATCGATTCTTTGCTTAGTTTGCGGTGCAAAAATATCCGTATAACTGGCATAGAGCGAATATTGCTCGGTCAGGGCGTAGGTGAGGCCGAAGTAAGTGGTGAGTTCGTTGCTGATGTTGAAATCGTAACGGCTGCCAAAATTATCTTGGTCGGTTTCCCACTCATTGAGGCGTAATCCGACGAGGACAGCTAACGCGTCGCTGAGATTAAGCTGAGTTGCTACATAGGCTGCACTCTGTTTGGTTTCGCCAAATGAACCCGTGGTATAAGTTTCCTTCCATTGAGGTTTTGGATATTGGAAGTTCGGATCGCGAAAATCCCCCAAAGGCGGTACTGCCGCAGTGGGATAATAGTAGGGATTGGCGAACTCTTGGCGTTGGCCATTCCAGCCAAACATCAATTGATGTTCTAATCCAAAGAGTTGGTATTGTCCTTCGGCGCGCAAATCCACATTGTGTTGGGTGCGGCTGCCGTCGACATAGGCGATAGAGCCTGCAGTGGCGCCGATATTGGTTACAGGATCAGGATATCCCGTGGCCCATAGTACATCGAACTCCAATGAGTTATCGCCGTAGGTGTAAGTCCCTTTTAGGTTCCAACCGTTGTCTAATCTGTGTTCGAGACTCGCAAAAGTGTTGAGGCCTTGGGTATGCGCCGAGCCCCAATCGGGCGCCGTTGAAGTGGCACGATCATAATTAGTGCGACTGCCATCGCTGTAAAATAGCGGTAAACCGCCCGACATAGTGCCGCTCGGCGTAGCATTTTGGTAATCGACACCAAGGGTGAATAAGGTGCTATCGCCAATATCGGTTTCGACTATGCCGTATAGCGTAGTGCGCTGCTGCTCGTACCTGTCTTGGAATGAATCTTTATCCTGATAGGCGGCCACCACGCGACCGCGTACAGAACCCGAGTCATTTAAGCCGCTGGAAACATCGACCATACCGCGCACATTATTCCATGAGCCCACACTTAACGAGGTGTTGCCCATAAACTCTTGAGTCGGGCGTTTACGGATAAGGTTAATGGCCGCCGAGGGATTACCGGCTCCCGTCATGAGGCCAGTCGCGCCGCGTACCACTTCTACTCGCTCGTAGATGGCGGTGTCGATCAGATTATCTCCATAGTTGAAGCGGGTATCGTAGGTGGTGGGTACGCCATCGTACAAAATGCTGGTCACGGCAATGCCGCGGGCACTAATACTGTATCTGTCGTTATCCATTGGGCGGGCATTGATCCCCGCAACGCTGGTCATGGCATCAATGACACTATTAAGCTGTTGATCGTTCATCATTTGGCGGGTGATAGACGTGACCGATTGCGGCGTTTCTAGATAGGATAAATCGAGCCCAGTTGCCGTGTTCATCGCTTGGGTTTTATAACGGTTGTCGTGTAAGTCCTTAGCGCCAATGACATTGATGACTTCAATTTCTTTCTGGTGCTTTTTAGTCTTACTATCCGCATCGACAGTGTCAGCTGTGGCATGGGGAACCGTAGCTAACATGGCTGAGCACAGCAATAGCTTCGGGTTAACGAGGGCTTGCCGACAGACGAGTGCGATGCTGGAGAGAGGAAAAGTCTTCATAATGTTGATCTTTAATTCCGTTTAGGTTGGGGGTTAAACAAGCTGGGCCAACATTGGCCCATGCTAAAGTTTCGGGGTTATCCACTTTGTGGTGTGTTAACGTTTCCTTTGCTCAGCGCTGCTAAGCATAGGGCGCTTAAAGGCATGGCTTTGTCTAAAGGCCGCCAAGGGATTGTCGATGCCGCCGGCGAAACGCAGGTTTTTCTCCCTGTCGGCGAGGTCTATCATTTGTTGGTTATTATTCAATTGGATACGATTGAGGCACGTACGTACAAAGCTGTCCTTAAACAGATCGTATTGGGCAAACTTGTCGGCCAAATGTGGATGCTGGGCTTGGTAATCACGTACATTGTCCGCCACTAACTCCCAGAATTGGCTTTCACTGACACAGGTTTGCTCATCGAGCAGCGGTGCTAAATAGCGGAAAATACAGTCAAAAATATCCAGTAAGATGTAGTTAAGTTTCATCTCTTCTTCAAGGCTCACCGCAAGGCGTTTTACATCATCAGGTAGCGGCTTCGCGCCATTGAGTACCGCGACTTCTTCGCCTATGTCTTTCATCAAAATCTTGACTGGCACATATTCATCGAGCACTAAGATCAGGTTTTCACCGTGCGGCATAAAGACCAGATCGTAGGCGAAAAAGGCATGTAACAGCGGCGATAAATACAGGTTTAAGTAGCGACTGACCCAATCCTTTGCTGGTAAGCCTGAGGCGGCTATCAAGGCTGCAATAAGGGCCTTGTCTTCATGATCCGTATGCAGTAGCGCAGCCATGGTCATCAGATTTTGCTTAGGCTCAATGTGTGGCAGTGGGCTTTCGCGCCACAGGGCAGAAAGCATTTTTTTGTAGGCGCTATCTTGGGTGAGAGCCTGCTCGTAATAGGTGTGGTGGTAACCTATGGCGGCAATTTCCTTCAGGATCACAAAGCCTTGTTGGGCAAAGTAAGGATCGTTTTCAACCAAGTTTGCAACCCACGCATTGATCTGCGGTGTGCAGCTCATGTAAAGGGGCGATAGACCACGCATAAAGCCCATATTAAGGATAGAAAGCGCGGTTTTGACATAGCACTTTTGCGGTGATGCAAGATTGAAGAAAGTGCGTATCGATTGCTGCACTTGATATTGCTCATTGCCTTCGCCAAGATAAACCAGATCGCCACGGGCTATGTCACCGGCAAAGACGCGGGCAATTTTTTCACGCCACTGCCAAGGGTGCACTGGCATAAAGTAGAAGTCCTGTGGATCATGCTGCTGGGTTTTAAGACATTGTTGGAAGTCAGTGAACTGCTGGCCAAGCTCTTCCTTTAGTAACGCGTCGTGACTCAAGTTTTCGAGGGCGGCAAACGTGGTTTTGTTTTTGCGGACTCCAAGCCAGACTAACTGCATCGGCATCGCGCTTTCTGGGGCAAATTGACGGTAATCCTGCATATCAAAACCAATCCGGCCATTATTGGCGATAAACACCGGATGACCTTCTGTCATACCCGCTTCTATGCTTTGATAATCGGCTCGCGCCAGTGTGGCTGCGGGAATCGCCTGATGCGCTAACTTGTATGCCTTGCTGTAAAGAGTGCTGGTGATTTCTTCTAAATAGGTTGGTAGTAAGGTTTCGCTGATCCCTAAGTCATTTTTAAGGGAAATAATCAGCGACATCGCATCGAGGGTTTGTTCTTTGCCTGCAAGTGAAACGCGGATGGTATCGGCATCAATCGCGAGATGATCTAGCTGATAATGTCGTGCACTAAAATAATAAGTGCTGTCTTTGAGCCTGAGTTCATAGTGATTGAGCCCCGTTTTTTGCCCGTATAGGGTCGGCGTAATGAGCTTCTCATGGGTGAATTCGCAGAGGATTTTCTTCACTAAATGACGATTAGCCGCTTGCCAATAGGCGGGGGTTAAATGCTCTGGCATAGAAGTCGATGTTGTCGACAGCGCCAAGCTTTGTTGAGCATGTACTGCTTGAGCATGATGATCTTGCGTTGGCAATGGATTTATTAATAAGGCTTTTGTGGGTAAGTTCATCTAATTCACCTAAAGAGTCGATAATGTCATGGGAGAGGTTGGAGATGCCGCGTGCGGGCTTGGCTTTGCTAGGGTTGGGCTTGCTAAGTATTGTTCTGCTAAGTTTGGCAGAGCAGGCATTGACTGATCTGAGCTTGGCAGGGCTGAGGTTGTTTGGGCTAGGCTCATCAAAGAGGGCGTGCTCGATGGTTGAAGGCGCTGGGCCGCAGTGCAAAATCCGAGGAAAGCAGCTTTAGTGCTTAATTGAATCGCTTTTTCATAGCGAATGCCTATCAGGCTATTTAAGCGATGAATTTTGCTATTGAGTTGATCGGGTTCAACCACGAGGCGATTAAAGGCCAGTTTTTCAAGCACGAGCTGCGCTATCGCATCCATCACCTTCAAGGATAAGCCGCTGACGGGTTTGCCATCTGGCGGCGCGATAATCAGATGCATACCACAATCACCCGGCGCAACACGATAGTGCTGGCCGATTTCATCGTGGACGGGATCGTAGAGTTCCACCATAAATAGCGCTTTGGCCTGCCATTCACCTATCAAGGCAAACTTGTGTTCTGTTGTTGCTAACAGATTTTTTATGGCATCAAGGTTCAAGCCCTGCATACCCCAAAACTTGGCGTAATCTTGGTTAAACCAAGACTGTAGTGTTGGAATGTCTTGTGTAAGGTCTAACGCTCTGAACTGAAAACCATTAATGCTCGAAATAGCGGATAGTTGCGTTAAACATAGTTGCGTTAAACAATGGTTACTAAATTGGCTTGCCATTATTATGCCTCCTGGTTCGGCGCCATTAAGACCGGCATATTGGTTCCCGCGCCTGAACTCACGGTTGAACTTGCGCCAGAACTTGGAATCTTGGTTGGAGGAATAGTTTGTGGCGTATCAACTTGAGTTTTTCTGTGCGGTGCCTTAGGAAAATGTCTTGGATTAAGATCCAGCGTGTTAATTGCATTGGCGCCGCAGGGCTGATGACTGGCAAGTTTGGCCGGATCGAAGGTTTGAAACGCGATATGTTCCTCAATGTGGTAGGGCGCATAACCGAGCACAGCTTTTAAGATGGTGCCGTTGCGATAACAGCCCATACCCAGATCTGGAGAGCTTATTCCATGGGTATGCAAACCGACATTCTGGACAAAAATATCCCCTCGAATATCTATGCTGTAATCACGCTGCACGCTAAGTTGTCCGGCGTCATCGAATTCGACTTGTTGTTTAATACCACTGATAAACTCGGGTAAACGATAGTGGTAACCTGTGCCTAAAATGACGGAGCCCGTTTCTTGCTCAAAAGTGTGATTTTTTTCATTGTGGTGGAAATGCAACTTGAGCATATTGGCTTGGGGCTCGATATGAGTCAGCGCCGCATTCGTCATCAGTCGGCATTGAAAATCGGCCAATAGGCGCTTTTGATATAACAAATCGTAAATGTCGTTTATCAGCTCAGAATTTATCCCTTTGTAGAGCTGTTTCTGGCTGGCGATCAGTGAGCATCTTTGATTAGGGGTCAACTCGTGGAAGTAATCGACATAATCTGGCGAGGTCATCTCTAAAGTAAGCTTGGTATATTCTAAGGGATAAAAACGCGCTGATCGTGTCATCCAATTGAGTTGATAGCCATAGGTATCAATATCTTGTAGTAGATCGTAAAACACTTCAGCCGCACTTTGGCCACTGCCAATTACAGTGATGGCACTCTGACTCTGCAGGTAGGTTTTTTGCTGCATATAGCTGGCGGTATGCATGACCCGTGCATCTTGGATTGGGCAGTCTTTTGGTAGATAAGGTTCAGTGCCAGTGCCTAGCACTAGCTTTCGGCATTGATAGGTATGGGTTTTACCACTGCGCCTATCAAAACCTGTAACTCGATAAATACTTTCACCTGCGTTGTAATCCACTTGAGTGACCTTAAAACCAAATTTAAGGTTGCTGAGTTGTTGGCTCACCCATTGGCAATACAAGTTGTATTCGTGGCGAGGTAAAAAGAAATTCTCACGAATATAAAAGGGATAAAGTCTGCCCGTTTGCTTGGCAAAATTAAGGTAACTGTAGCGGCTGGTGGGATCGGCCATAGTCACCAGATCCGACATAAAGGGTGTTTGCAATCTTGAGGATTTGAGTAGCATGCCTGGATGCCAGTCAAAACTGGTTTTAGCATCTAAAAATAAGCAGTTAAAGCCGTCAATAGGTTCTGATAAGGCGGCGAGGCCAAGATTGAATGGGCCAATGCCTATACCAAGTAGATCAAAGATTTCGCGATCCATTTCCCTTTGCTGTGTACTCACTTACGCCTCCTTGGCAACATGCTGCTGCGCGTTGCCGATCCAGTAATCAGTTACCTAAGGACGCAAACCAAAGTGAATGCGGTTATCAAAATAGACTGTTTGGCTATTTATCTTGCGTTGTTCTACTCGCTATTTTTAGCTCAGTCCTTAGGCCATTTCCTGCTGTCTCTGTCCCGACAACGGTAGGTAAATTAGCATGTGAAAATATTCAAATGCAAACCATTCTCATTTGGGTGGGCTGTGGGTTAATACTTTTAACTGATGAATAAGGGGGGCGGATACGGTTAATGGTACAAATAAGTAAATGACAAAGGAGTGATCATTAGGCAGCGTTTTGAGGATGTATCATTTAGGGTTTTACGAGCTCTATTTTTATAAAATATATAAATACAGTGGGTTACATTAATGCTTGAGTTGGTTCGAGAGCAGAGGAAAATTGATTTAGGTGGGAGTCATGTCATCCTTATACAATAAACATAGGTGCCGCTAAACGGTCAGTGTAAATCCATTGTAAAGCGTGGACAGGGGGCTCAATGAGCGCTTTGATTTAATACGATTGGTATGGTGTAGGTCGTACTGTTTTAGTTTAAGTGAATATGGACAGGGTAACAGATCGAGCAATTATCGATGTAATTTTTAGTCGCTGTACGCATAAGAGAAGGAGTTTAAGATAAAGCCGTCCTAAAACGGCTTTGAAATAAAATAGTTAAATCGGAAGATTAAGTCGTAAAACTAGCGTAAATCGACAAAATGAGCTGTGATTTTACGCACCAAAGGTAACACCATCAGCAGTGTCGGAAAGGCGACAACCCATGAGATCAGCCAAGCGCCGAGCCAGAGTTCGAGAAATTGCGGTGAAGCGCCAACGCCATTGAAAGTGCTGATCCCAGACACGATACAACTCATGAGAATAGAGAGAAAAAATGGCATCACCACAGTGGCATACTTGGCCGGTAATTTGGGTGTTCCCAAAAAAGTACGAGGTTTGTTATCGGGTAAAGATTTAGAAATGGTCATCGGATCCTCTAATGGATATGTATCAGGCGAATGATTTGTTACAGGCTAGCACTATACCTTTTTTTATCGACTCAATTCATCCAATTTGTTACCCAAAGCTCGCCTGTTACATTAACCCAATGGCCTAGCGAGATAGGGGATTTCCCTAGTTCATTATCAAAGGGGAGCGGTAGATTTGATTGCAACAGGTAAATTGTATCTTCGGGTGTTTGGCTGATGTCGATGATTTGTCCCGAAGCTTCAAAGTGACAGTTATGCAACGGGAATTTCAGATGCTGGTGTGGCGTTTGTTTAATCATATCAGCTTGAAGACTGGCACTTGCTAATCGGCCAAGCAATTCAACTGTGACCCATTGGTTAACCGGAAAACGAATTTCGGCCTGCTGATCGCTACCTTGGTAGTAAAACCAAATTGGTGCACCATTATCGCATTTACCTGCAACTTCACCTTCAAAACCACAGCCCCAAGGCGTTAATTCGAGAATATAGATCCGATACTGCATAAAAAGTCCGTTTTCTTCGATAGGGCATTCTATCGAGGAACTGTGACTAAATAAATACGCTGTCAGTGTAGTACTGCGTGAGTGTCAGTATTGCCTTGATAGATTGTGTTTGAGGGAGATAAAGGCTGAGTAAACATAGAGCTTGGTAAATACAAACAAAATAAGCGAGGCGACGAGTCTACCTCACTTATTTTATTTGTAATTGAATTCTTGATTTATATTGGATTATTTAAATCAAGACTCGCTTAGGTTGCAGCCTTCATTGCGCGAGTAAATTCCCCAAGCGTTGCAAGTAGCTTAACTTCATCGTGCTGGTGGGTTTCGATGATTTTTACTACGGCAGAGCCAGAAATTGCCCCCGCAGCGCCCGCTTTGATGGCGGCGCTTACCTGTGAAGGCTCGGCAATACCAAAACCGAGGAGCGGTGGTGGGGCGTTAAAGGCTTTTAATTTAGATAAAATTTCCTCTACCGGCACGCCAGCTTTCGTGTCTGTGCCTGTGACTCCCGCGCGGGATAAGAGATAGGTGTAACCTTCACCACTTTTACTCACTTGCTCAAGGGTTTCACTGTCGGCATTGGGCGGTGCGATAAAAATCGGCGCAATACCATGGGCTTTAGCGGCTTCGCTAAAGGGCGCTGATTCTTCCACTGGCACATCGGCGATAAGTACTGAATCCACACCCGCTTGCTGCGCTTTGGCGTAAAACGCATCTATGCCATTAGCAAACACCAAGTTCGCATACAGCAGCAAACCGATTGGAAGTTCAGGATATTTTGCACGCACTTGCGCCAGTAATTCAAAACACGCCGTTGGAGTCGTGCCTGCGGCTAAAGAACGCAGGTTAGCGCCTTGGATCACTGGGCCATCGGCCAAGGGATCGGAAAACGGAAAGCCCAGTTCTAAGGCATCGGCGCCGTTTTGCACTAAGGTATCGATAATTTTTAGCGATAACTCAGGGCTAGGATCGCCAAGGGTAACGAAGGGGACAAAAGCGCCACGGCCTTCAGTTTTGAGTTTGGCAAAGGTGGCTTGGTAACGGCCAGTGTTGGTAGACGTGTCACTCATGTTTATTATTCCTCTTTACCATTCAAAATGTCAGAAACGGTGAAAATATCTTTGTCGCCACGACCGGAAAGATTGACCACTAAAATGGTTTCTTTGGTGCACTCGCGCGCCATTTTGACGGCATAGGCGATAGCATGCGCTGATTCTAATGCGGGGATAATCCCTTCACAGCGCGCCAGTTGTTGGAAGGCTTCTAAGGCTTCATCGTCGGTAGCCGATTCATAACGGGCGCGGCCTGTAGCATTAAGATGCGCGTGCTGCGGGCCAACGGAGGGGAAGTCCAATCCGGCTGAAATCGAGTAAGATTCTTCAATTTGCCCTTCGCTGTCTTGCATCAAAGGCGCTTTCATACCGAAGAAAATACCTGTCTTACCGTGTTTAAGCGGCGCGCCGTGCATTGGCGTGTCTATGCCTTTACCCGCAGGTTCGACGCCAATCAGTTCGACACTTGGTTCGTCGATAAAGTCAGCAAACATGCCGATAGCGTTGGAACCGCCGCCAACACAAGCGATAACGGCATCGGGCAGGCGACCTTCACGTTCCAGCATTTGCTTCTTGGTTTCTTCGCCAATAATGCGTTGGAATTCACGCACTATGGTTGGGAACGGATGTGGCCCCGCAGCCGTGCCCAGAAGATAGTGGGCTTTTTCGTAGCTGCCAGACCAGTCGCGCATCGCCTCGTTACAGGCATCTTTTAGGGTGGCAGAACCTGAGGTGACAGGGATTACTTCCGCGCCCATCAAACGCATTCTAAATACGTTAGGTGATTGGCGCGCAACGTCTTTGGCACCCATATAGACTTTACATTTTAAGCCTAACAGCGCGCAGGCAAGGGCGGTGGCAACGCCGTGTTGTCCTGCGCCAGTTTCGGCAATAATTTCTTTTTTACCCATGCGCTTAGCAAGGAGGGCTTGGCCTAACACTTGGTTAGTTTTATGGGCACCGCCGTGGAGTAAATCTTCCCGTTTAAGGTAGATTTTCACCATAGGATTTGGGCTTAAATTGCGGGTTAAGGTCAGTGCTGTTGGGCGACCTGCGTAGTTCTTCAGTAAATCGGTAAACTCGGCTTTAAAGTCTTCATCTTCCTGTGCTTCCACAAAGGCAGTTTCTAATTGCTTAAGGGCTGGCACTAAAATCTGTGGCACATACATGCCGCCGTATTCGCCGAAATAAGGGTTAAGCTTTAACTTTGACATACCTTTTTCCTTATCTTATCAATCAGTTTGTCAGTGGCTTGATGGTGCTAACAGCGTCTTGGGGTTAATCGCATCGTTATCTATTTGGCCACTGGCATTAATAGGTTCATATTGTTTGTTGAGCATCACTCTTGTCGAGCACCAACAGCATCTAGGGCTTCTTGCTTAGCGCGATAGGCTAGAGACGTAAATGGGCAAAAGCCGTTTGGATCAGTTGCGCCGATTTAATACCTGCGGCGGTTTCTAGGCCTGAATTAAAATCTAAACCGTAAAATCCTTGGGCATTGGCACTGGCCGCATTGTCGGCGTTGAGTCCGCCCGCCAACATGGCATGGGCCTTTTGCTGGCCTAAGGACTTCACATCAATATTTTGCCAATTAAAGGCTTGGCCCGAGCCGCCAAATTGGTCTGGCGTTTTACTATCAAAGAGATATCGCGATGCTCCCTGAGGTAAGTTACCAAGCTCACCCGTTTGCGCATCGACGCTGACGGCTTTCCAAATTTGAGTTGTGAGTCCCGCTTGCTCAAGTCGCTCTGCGAGTTGTGCGATTTCAAGTTCAGTTTCAGTGCCATGAAGCTGTACGGCAGATAACTGCAAACTGGCTGCAATATCCGTAATGGTGCTTGGCGCGGCATTAACAAACACGCCGACGAATTCAATGGCGGGAGCCGCGGATGCGCGATATTCCTTGAGCAATTGTTCAGCTGCATTAAGGGTTAATGCGCGCGGGGATTTTTCAGCAAAAATCAGCCCGGCATAGACGGCGCCTGACGTTGCCGCGGCGCGAATATCTTCCATGCGGGTGAGGCCGCAGACTTTATTGTGACCGAAGATCAATTTACGGCAGGCTAAGTCGATATCAGCCTCGGCCATTATCGAACTACCGACGAGGAAACCATCAACCAGTGGACTCAGGCGGCGTACTTGCTGATTGTTGTAGATACCAGATTCGCTGATCACCACGCGGTCGCTGCTAATGTGTGGCGCTAAGGCCTCTGTGGTAGCGAGATCGGTACTCAAATCCCTTAAGTTACGGTTATTGATCCCGATAATCGGTGCATCTAATGCAATGGCGCGTTTAAGTTCTTCTTCGTTACTGACTTCAGTCAGCACATCGAGTTGATACTGAGCGGCTTCTTTCGCTAGGCGGTGATATTGCGCATCATCGAGTACGGATAGCATCAACAGAATGGCATCGGCGCCTTGGTGGGCGGCGAGTTTAATTTGGTATTCATCGACAAAAAAATCTTTGCACAGAATAGGTTGGTTCACCCGAGCGCGTACCTTAGGGATATAGTCCATATCCCCTTGGAAAAACTGCTCGTCGGTTAATACTGAAATGCCCGCCGCATATTTTCCGTAAATATCGGCAATGGCTTCTACATCAAAAACATCGCGGATAAGCCCTTTAGAGGGGCTGGCTTTTTTACATTCTAAAATGTAACCCGCCTTGGGCGCCTTGAGTGCGGCAAATAAACTGCGGTCAGAGATTTTTGGCGACAAGCTTGCCTCGGGGAAACGCAGCTTCAGGGCGGCAATATGGGCCGCTTTGGTATCGACTATACGGGTTAACACATTACTTTTTGGCATAGGGTTTGTTTCTGCCTGTGGCTGAGTTCTTATATCTTGGCTATTTGTTATCAGTTCTTGAGTCATTGCCACTTATTCCTTTGTTTCACTGCTGACTTTAGCTAATTGGCTTAACAATTCAAAGGCTTTACCGCTTTGTATGGTACTGAGCGCAAGTAAGGTTCCTGTTTTCACTGAATCAGCAATCCCACACACATATAAAGCACAACCGGCATTGATGGCGACCGCATTGGCATGCGCATCTGTGCCATAACCTTTCAAAATTGCCTCGGTGATCAAGGCATTCTGCGCGGGTTCGCCGCCTTCTAAGTCACTGATATGTGCTAAAGGCACACCTAAATCGGCGGGTGTGAGTTGATACTCTATGATGTCGCCATCTTTTAATTCGGCCACTTGGGTGTTGCCGTGCAGCGCGACTTCATCTAAACCGCTGCCGTGCACTACCATAGCGCGTTTTGTGCCAAGCGCCTTTAATACTTTTGCTATTGGTAAGACTAACTCAGGGCTATAAACGCCAAGTAACATAAATTCTGGGCGTGCGGGATTGATAAGTGGCCCTAACACATTGAATAAGGTGCGCGTTTTCAGTGCTTGCCTGACCGGCCCCGCATGTTTTACTCCGCCGTGGTAGTGGGGCGCAAATAAAAAGCACAGGTTCAATGCGTCGAGGCAACGACTGGCGGTGTCTGGTGACATGGTTAAGTCAATGCCAAACTGCGCCAATAGATCCGATGAACCCGATTTACTCGACACGCTACGATTGCCGTGTTTGGCGACCTTAGCGCCTGCCGCCGCGGCAACAAAGGCCGCAGTGGTGGAAATATTAATGGTATTAAAGCCATCGCCACCGGTGCCAACTATGTCAACGATTCCATTGCTAAGGTTATCGCCATTCGAGTAGGGAAACGTCTTGGCGGCGGCGCGCATCGCATCGGCGGCGCCGCTGATTTCATCTATGGTTTCGCCGCGCATCTTGAGCGCGACTAACATGCCTGCCATAGTGGCTTCACTCATTTCACCGCGAATTAACGCGCCAAAAAGTTCGGCGGTGTGCTCGCGACTTAAACTCTTACCTTGGTATAAAACGTCGAGTAAAGGCTGAATATTGTTTGTACTCATGCATTTACTCCTGCTGTCATGTCTTGGGTCAGAAATGCCAAGGTTTGAATGAGCAGTGTGCTGCCCAGCGTCGTCAGAATTGATTCTGGGTGGAACTGAAACCCAACGGCTCTATGCTCAGGGTGCAAAATTGCCATCGGCATAGCGTCAGTGGTTGCAATCACTTGCAAGCAATCCGGTACTTGAGTGGCAACGAGACTGTGATAGCGGGCAACGGGCAGGGGAGAGGGCAAACCGGCAAATACGCCAGTACCGTCATGGAAAGTGGGGCTTGCCTTGCCGTGTACCACAAAAGGTGCGCGTGCCACTGTGCCGCCGTAATATTCCACCATGGCTTGATGTCCAAGGCAGATACCCAGCATAGGCACCTTACCCGCAACTTTGGCGATAAGCGCCATCATAGAACCTGCTTCATGGGGCGCACCTGGTCCTGGTGATAACACTAGGGCTGCAGGCTCTTGTTCGTTAAGCAGTTTTTCAGCTATATAATCGGCGGCAACATCGTTGCGGTAAATCACCACTTCACAGCCAAGGCTGCGAAATTGATCTACTAGGTTATAGGTAAAGGAGTCAAAGTTATCGAGTAGATAGAGTTTCATGTTTGGCTCCTATTTATATTGCACAGAAGAGGATTGTGCTGAAGAGGATTGAGCTGACGATTCATTTACTAGCAGTCCAGCGCCCATCTTGATGGCTGAAATCACGGCTTGAGCCTTCTGACGGGTTTCATCTGCCTCGCTTTGTGGATCAGAATCAAATACCACGCCAGCGCCCGCTTGAATAAAGGCGGTGCCATTTTTAACAAAGGCGGAGCGGATCACGATGCAAGTGTCCATGTCACCAAGGGCATTGAGGTAACCCACAGCGCCGCCATAGCTGCCGCGGCGGGCTTTTTCTGCTTGGCGTACCAGTTGTGATGCACGTACTTTTGGTGCGCCCACTAATGTGCCCATATTCATACAGGCCTGATAAGCATGCAGGGCATCTAAATCTTGGCGCAGTTGACCCGTTACGCGGCTGACGAGGTGCATCACGTGGGAATAGCGGTCAACTTTCAATAATTCGGCGACTTTGCGGCTGCCGCTTTGGCTGATGCGTGCGATATCGTTGCGCGCTAAATCGACCAGCATTAAGTGTTCCGATAGTTCTTTTTTATCTAAACGCAGTTCAAGTTCAATACGGCTGTCTAAGTCAAAATCAATCTCGCCCGTGGCGGTTTTACCGCGTTTACGGGTGCCAGCAATCGGGTAGACTTCCACTTGATTACTGCTGGCATCAAATTTGAGCGCACTTTCTGGTGAGGCGCCAAACAGCGTGAAATCTTGGCCTCTGAAATAAAACATGTAAGGGCTAGGGTTCGTCAGGCGCAGGGCACGATAAGCCCCTAAAGTATTCGGGCAAGGCAAACTAAAGCTACGGGATGGCACTACTTGGAAAATATCGCCCGCAATAATGTGTTCTTTCAAATCGATAATGGTTTGTTTGAACACCTCATCGGAAATATTGACTTGCTCAGTTGCGTCGATGGCGACCAGTGTCGGTATATCGGCAGGTGAATTACCGAGGGTTTTACACTCTGCAGTTAAACTTTGTACCCGCTCACTTAGCGTTGCGGTGATGGCGGCATATTGAGCTGAATCGTGACTGAAGTTATGGGTAATGATGTCGGCTTGTTTCAGTTTATGATCGATAAGGATTAAGGTTTCAGCGAGGTAAAATAGGTAATCAGGGCAATCGTTATCGCGGTTCGGTACGGCTGGCAGCGGTTCGACGGTATCAATCAAGTCGTAGGCCAGCACGCCACCTAAAAACAGATCCTCAAAGGCGGGCTTGGTCTGACTGTCAGTATGGGCGCCACAATCAATCTGCTGGATAAACATCCGCAGACCATCGAGTGGCGAGGTCGATTTTAAGCGCGCATCTTCATCCTGCAGCTGAGTGTCTTTTTGCAGTGTGACCACTAAGGTCAAGTTATCTCGGGCGACATTGACAGCAGTACTGAAAAAGAGCTCGATGGGATCAAGTAAGCTCGCGCCATTGTCGGTCAGTGCGGTGAAGGTCAGCTGATAACCGTCACAGCGGATCATCATGGCGGCATGGGTCATTACCATGCTTTTTAAGTGATCTTTACTGTCGATTTCGGCCGATTCGAGCAACATAGTATGGGGCGCATCTTGGGTGATGTGCTGATATAAGCGTAGTGGATCGCTGTGGTAGGTTAATGCCGCCTTGAGTGTGCTTGAGCGTGCGAATGTCTGTTTGGGCATGTTCATATTCCAGCTACCTTATAAAATGTCTTTAACATCATGAGTTATCTCGCTTTCTTAATTTTTTGCCCGAGTCTGCCGACATTTTTCGCACCTAACAAAAAAGCCCGCATTTCTGCGGGCTTCTTGTTGATTCTGGTCACTTTCAAATGAGCACAGAGCTTCACACCACCCGCTACGTTGGGAAGTGCCACCACCAAATGATGTTTAATGAAGCGTTAATGTGTGTCATTCAAAAGGGTCTCGCTAATTCAGTAATTGGTGTATAGAAAACCTTAGCTGGAGCTGAATGTCAATTGAATATTTTTCACTTCCTGCGATTTATTCGCTGCAATGATGCATAAAATTGATGTTACTCAGCCACAAAATACGAGATAGCAGCGCATTTGTTAACAAGTTCGCGTACAATAGCGCCATGAATACTCAAAGCATATTGGCTGATTTACACAGCCACACGACCGCATCAGACGGTCAATTAACGCCGTCTGAATTGGTGGCAAGAGCCCTTGAAAAGGGTGTGCAGTTATTTGCCATTACCGATCACGACACAGTGGCTGGTTTACCTGAAGCCCGTGCCTTTAATCAGGCACAAGCTGCGCCATTGAAATTGATTTCTGGCGTGGAAATCTCTACTCGCTGGAACAGTTACGATATCCACATAGTGGCGCTTAACTTCGATGCTGATAATCCAGCGTTATTAGCATTTTTAGAAAACCAGCGTGAATTACGTGAATTACGTGCTCAAGAAATTGGTCATAGATTAGCTAAAGCTGGCATTGAAGGTGCCTACGAAGGTGCTAAGGCGTTGGCGGGGGATGCGGCATTGAGCCGTGGACATTACGCTCGCTGGATGGCTGAAAATGGTCATGCTGTGGATATGCCGAGCGTCTTTAAACGCTACCTTGCCCGCGGTAAAACTGGTTATGTGCCTAATAATTGGGGTGATATGGCCAGTGCCATTGATATCATCCATAACGCAGGTGGATTAGCCGTGTTGGCGCATCCCAGTGGTTATAAGTTATCGGCTAAGTGGCTTAAGCGTTTAGTGCGTGAATTTAAAGAAGCCGGTGGAGATGCCATGGAAGTGGTGCTTGGCCAGCAAACATTAGACGACAGGGCCAATCTTGTGGCGCTGAGTGTCCAAAACCAGTTGCTTGCATCGATAGGGAGTGATTTTCACTTTCCGAGCAATTGGATAGAATTAGGTAAAAATCTGTATCAGCCCCAAGGTATTGATTGGGTCTGGCAATCGGAATCTTGGATGGAACGACCATGAGTCAGTTTTTTTATGTACATGAAGTAAATCCGCAAACGCGGCTTATTAGTCAGGCGGTTGCCGTATTGAAAAGCGGCGGTGTGATTGTTTATCCCACCGATTCGGGCTATGCCTTAGGCTGCCTGATTGGTGAGAAAGACGCGATGACGCGGATGGCGAGAATTCGTCAAATTGAGAACGATCATAACTTTTCCTTGATGTGCCGCGATTTATCAGAGCTTGCGACTTACGCTAAAGTGGATAATCAGGCGTATCGCATCCTAAAAAGTTGCACGCCTGGGCCTTATACGTTCATTTTCAAAGCGACTAAAGAAGTACCGCGTCGCTTACAAAATGACAAGAAAAAGACTATAGGTATTCGTGTGCCCGACAATGTGATCGCACTGGCGTTGCTTGAAGCCTTAGATGCGCCGCTGATGTCGACCAGTTTAGTGATGCCGAATGCAGAATTTGCCGAGTCTGATCCTGAACAAATTCGTGATTTGCTCGAGCATCAAGTGGATGTGATTATCCACGGTGGTTATTTAGGCGAAAAGCCAACGACTGTGATTGATATGTCTGAAGATGGCGCCGAGATTTTACGTGAAGGCGCGGGTGATATCACGCCGTTCCTCTAAATCTGCCACATTAGATTTATCGCTAATGGATGCGGGTAAGTGATTCGGATAGTGGTAGTCAACATTTGGCAGTTTTATCGCCGTAGATTTACAGGTATAATCGCGCGTTTGGCGTTAACCTAGGTTGGATAGCGCAGTGTTAACGGAGCAAGATAGCGGATGCAGGGCACGCAACAGAGTTTACCCTTAGCCGTTATTCGTGGTCAGGCAATGACCGAAATGCCGCTGGATTTGTTTATTCCGCCTGAGGCATTGGAAGTGTTCCTCGAGTCCTTTGAAGGGCCATTGGATTTACTTTTATATTTGATCCGTAAGCAAAAATTAGACGTTGTCGATTTACCCATTCAGCAAATCACCGCGCAGTATTTAGAATATATTACGTTGCTGACTCAGGCTCGAATCGAACTTGCTGCCGATTACTTAGTGATGGCGGCAACGCTTGCCGAGATTAAATCCCGTTTGCTGCTGCCGCGTATGGTGGCTGAAGATGAGGTTGAGGAAGATCCTCGGGCGCAATTGATCCGTCAGTTGAAAGCCTATGAAGTGATTAAAGAAGCGTCGCAAAAACTCGATGATTTGCCGCGGCTCGAGCGGGATGTGTTTCAAGCCAAGGCAGTGGCAGCACCTGACATTAAGCCGTTAATGATCCCGCCAGAAGTCTCGTTGTTTGAAATTGCCCGTGCCTTTGGTGATGTACTCAAACGTATCGATGCCTATGAAGATCATCACGTTAAGCGTGAACAGTTATCGACCCGTGAGCGCATGAGCCAGATTTTAGCCATGTTGAACTCGGAAGATTTTACGGCATTTGAACGTTTATTTACCCTAGAAGAAGGCCGTGCCGGCGTGGTTGTCACCTTCTTAGCTTTGATGGAATTAGTCAAAGAATTATTGGTCGAATTGTACCAAACAGAGCCGTTTTCAACTATTTACGTTAAGGCCTATTAATTGATGCAGATAAATCCTACTCAATTAAAACAGCTTATTGAAGCGAGTTTGTTTGTATTGGGGAAACCCTTGTCGGCGAAAATGTTGAAAGACACTGTATTGGTGGATTTCACGGTTTCCAGAGACAAAATAAAAGCTGCATTGGATGAGCTGCAGCAGGATTATCAAGACAGAGGTGTGCAACTTGTGAAAGTCGCTGGGGGTTATCGCTTCCAGACCTTAGAAGTCTTGAGTCCATTTTTGCAGCCTCTGTGGCAAGAAAAGGCGCCTAAATATTCGCGTGCGACATTAGAAACCTTGGCGGTGATTGCTTATCGTCAACCTGTGACTCGCGGCGATATTGAACAGGTGCGCGGTGTGGCTATAAGTAGCCATATCATAAAAAGTTTGTCAGATAGACATTGGATTAAAGTAGTTGGCCATAAAGAAGTACCGGGGCGACCCGCGTTATATGCCACTACCTTAGAATTTTTAGCATATTTTGGCTTAGACACCTTAGCGGATTTACCGCCGCTGTCGGATACTGAGTCATTGCAGGCGGTTTTTTCAGGTTTGAAATCAGCGCCAGAACAGTCAGAAGAGCAAAATACTAATGAGTGAAAAATTGCAGAAAGTCTTGGCCCGTGCAGGCCATGGCTCCCGTCGTGAGATGGAGGCATGGATTGCTGCAGGCCGAGTTAGTATTGATGGTGAAATTGCTAGCCTTGGGGATCGTATTGAAGCTGATGCTAAAGTGCGTATCGATGGCAGAGCCATTTCGTTAAAGTCTGCCGAAGACGTGATTTGCCGTGTGCTGGCATATCATAAACCTGAAGGCGAAATTTGTAGTCGTAAAGATCCTGAAGGCCGTCCAACGGTATTCGATCGCTTACCTAAAGTGCGTGATTCACGCTGGGTAGCGGTTGGTCGTTTAGACATTAACACCTCAGGCTTATTGTTGTTTACGTCAGATGGTGAGTTGGCGAACCGTTTAATGCATCCATCGAACGAAGTCGACCGCGAATACGCAGTGCGTACCTTTGGTGAAATCCCTGAGGCGACAGTGCAACGTTTACGTACTGGCGTCATGTTAGAAGACGGCCCTGCGCAGTTTGATAGCATCAAACCAGCGGGCGGCGAAGGCATGAACCAGTGGTGGCATGTGTGTTTACGCGAAGGTCGCAACCGTGAAGTGCGCCGTTTGTGGGAATCCCAAGAAGTACAGGTGAGCCGTTTGATCCGTATTCGTTATGGTATGGTCGAACTGCCAAAATCACTGCCTCGCGGTGGCTGGGTTGAATTGCCCGTAGAGCAAGTTAACTACTTGCGTAAGCTGGCGGGTCTTGAGCCCGAAACTCGTACTATGCTTGCTGCCGATAAACACAGCGTAGCCCGTGCTCAGGTGAAGAGTGCTAAAATTCGCCGCGCCGTACGTAAGCATAAAGTGACCGGATCGGGAAAACCTAAGCCATCGCGTCAGCGCAGCTAAGTTGTTTTATCCCAATGAAAAAGGCCGCTAAGCGGCCTTTTTGCTTTCTGTTATTTGCAGCTATGTTATAACAAGTCTCAGTTGGATTGAGGAGTGAATGGATGAAGCTAATTTCAGTGAAACGGATTTGGGAACACGCTGCCCATAATGCGTTTACCGATTTAATCACGTTTCAGGGGGCACTGTTTTGCGTTTTCCGTGAAGGGACAGCCCATGTGTCACCCGATGGTGCGCTACGAATTCTACGCTCAGCAGATTTAGGCGACACTTGGCAGAGCGTGGCGCTGATCCGTTCGGATGAGGCGGATTTACGCGATGGCAAACTGATTGAGTATCAAGGGGAATTACTCTTACTCGGCGGCGGGACTTTACACGATAAGTCTGGTTTACAATCACATCTTTGGCGCTCAGCCAATGGGCTAGCGTGGTCGGATGCGTTAAAAGTCGCTGATAAAGGCTATTGGTTATGGCGCTTAACCGAGCATCAAAATGCACTCTATGGCGTGGGTTATCGCGCTGGGCCTGATGGCGATACCCGCTTGTATAAAAGTGATGATGGGGTGAAGTTTGAAACTTGGCTAAAGCTGTTTAATAATCAAGGTTATGTCAACGAAACTGCCATTGTTTTTCATCAAGAAAACGGCTTTTGTCTATTGAGGCGCGATCCCGTATGGGGCCCTGAATTTGTTGGTTTACTCGGTCACAGTCAAATGCCATTCACTGATTGGCAATGGCAAGCACTCGATAAGCGCATTGGTGGGCCAGTGATGTTGATGTATCAATCCCGTTTGTTGGCTGTAGTGCGTTTATATGATGAACAAGTTCGAACGGCTTTAGTTGAAATTTATCCAGATACTGGCGTGGTTCAAGAACTACTGACACTGCCATCGAAGGGCGATACCAGTTATGCGGGCGTTGTGATTGACGGAAATGAGTTGTGGGTAAGTTATTACTCAAGTCATGAGTTAGCTGACTCACAGCTGGATACGCAAAATTCGCTCGATGAATTAAACAGAGTCGCCAAAGCTAAAACGATGATTTATTTTGCAAAAATTCAGTTAAGCTAAGATTGGCGGTGCGCTATCTTTGTCGTACTTAATGTCATCGACAAGTTCTGGGTTTCATTTTGAGAATATCTAAAATAATAAAGAGCCATAAATAGGCCCTTTAATATTGCCGAATCATACCGGCAGAAACTCAATAAGCGATTCGATTACTGTGCGTTAAACTGCTGTCCGTTGACGGCACTAGAATCTTGACCCATCAAATATAGATAGGTCGGCATGATCTCTTCAGCGGTTTTGAGATCCAGTGGATTCTCTGCAGGGTAGGCTTTAGCGCGCATCTCAGTGCGGGTAGCCCCTGGATTGATGCTGTTAACTCGAACTGAGGTGCCATCGCATTCATGGGCGAGAACTTGCATCATGCCTTCGGTGGCAAACTTAGAGAAAGCATAAGGTCCCCAATAGGCGCGGCCTTGACGCCCCACACTGCTCGACGTAAAGATAATCGATGCACTGGGTGCTTGGCGCATCACAGGTAGTAATGCTTTAGTTAGCATGACTTGGGCCGTGACGTTCACTTTGAGCACGTCTTCGAGTGATGGAATATCTATGTGTTCAAACGGGCCTAAGGCACCGAGCAAGCTAGCGTTATGCAATAAGCCGTCTAAATGATCGAATTGCTCGGCTATGGTATCGGCCATATCGCGATAATTTTGTTCCGTTGCGCCTTTAAGATCCAATGGCACTATGGCAGGTTTGGGATAACCGGCTTGTTCTATTACGTCGTAAACTGCTTCCAATTTTTTCACTGTTTTACCAAGTAAAATCACAGTGGCGCCGTGTTTTGCAAACTCAATGGCGGCGGTACGACCTATGCCAGCACCTGCGCCTGTGACTAAAATCGTCTTGCCCTTGAGTAAATCTTTTGTTGCTTGATATTCCAACATGAGTCTCTTTTTCCTCTTGGCGAGAATGCCCGCCACTTCTAGAGTCGCCGAAGTGATAAACGCATGTTTCAAACAAATGAATGAAACTTTGTTATCAATAGCTAAAATCTTTGTGACAAACTTGTGGCTAACTCAATATTTTTACGTTAACTTGAAATGAGTTAGGGGCTAACATAAGCCCTATTGGTCACAGATCTAAAAGCTATTGTGACTAATTTCTTGGGGAAAACAAAACTATTACAACAAGATTTGGGGAAAAAAGATGAAAAGACTCATTTTGGGTGTTGCGATTGCATCTGCACTGGGCCTCACAGGATGTGGTGAGGACAGTTTTAATGAACTCAAGGATAAGACAGAAGTGCTCATCCCTGAATCGCACATGGTGTTCGACCCTGCTAATTCAAAAGTTCCATTACCGAATGATTTGCTGTTCAGTGGCACCAAAGATGGCACATTATCAATTCCGGGTGAAAGCTCGGGCAATTATGTTGATCCACAAATAGCGCTTGGGGCGTTAGATGGGTGGTCGACAACATCACCGATTTCTATTGATATCGATTTGGCGAAAAAACATGACGGTACACCGCTGACCTTAATGGCTGCATCGGTTGCACAACCGGGTGCTGTCAGAATGTTTGAAGCCACAGTAGGCGGCGCATTATCGTCTGATCCCGAATGTAAGGCTAAACCGTCAGTATCAGCCTGTAAAGTGGGCGCTGAGTTGCAGTTTGGCGTTGACTTTATATCAACCGCTTCGGGCAAAAAAGTGGTAATAATTCCGCTTAAGCCACTCAAAGCTGGGCAATCTTATATTTATGCGACAACGAATCTTATTCAAGATTCTGAAGGTCGTGGTATCGCTCCTTCAACGACCTATGGTTTGTTGAAGCTGGATATCAATACGTTACCTTTAGAAACGCCAGACCAATTGATGCTGCAAACCTTAGTGAATAGTTATGAGAAAGGGATTGCTGCGGCCCATAAGGTCGATCCTTTAACCATCAGTTACTCTGGCTTATTTACAACTCAGTCTGTTGCTAACGTCTATGAAACCACCAAATTGCTGATGGCGAAGGGTGCTCCCTATGCACCAAGCTTTGCCCAGATGCCAACACCGACTGGATTGACTGTGGCTCAAGTGGCGGGCTTAACACCAGCTGCTGGAGCTGCCTATGTTGCCGCAAACTTAGCTGATGTGTATACGGCAAAAATTAAACTGCCTATTTACGGTGATTGTTCTTCAGTTGGTTGTTTATCCGCTGAAGGTAAACCATTAATTAATGGTCATTGGAAAGCCCAAGGTGATAGCCCTGTATCTGTGCTACTTGCACTGCAAGCGGGCACACTCAGCCAGAATAATTTTGGTATGCAAGCGGTGGCTAATGGTATTGCTAACCCTGCTGATGCTTTAGCTAATCCCTCGTTAATGGCGGGTAAAACATGGGTTTTAGACGATGGCACGGCAGTTGATAAAACCAAACATCTGACTAAATTCAATCCTATTCCAGCAATCAAAGGGTATGAAACAGTATCCGTACTGATTTCTATGCCCAATGCAACGAAATTGGCCGCTTTTTATCAACAGCAAGGTCGTGAGTTTATTCCTCCTACATCTGGTTGGCCAACAACAATTGCCCTTCACGGTTTAGGTGGCGGTAAAGAAATGTCATTGGCCTATGCTGGCACGTATGCGGCAATGGGGGTTGCGACTGTTGCTATTGATATGCCACTTCACGGTGCGCGTTCATTCGATGCTAACGGTGATGGGATTTATGAAGTCTCTGCGACAGATCCTGCCTTCGGTGCAGTTGTTGGTAAACCGGACGCCTTTAAAAATGGTAACCCGTTGGTGTTTGTGAATATTTCTAGCACTTTGTCGGTGCGAGATAATTTCCGTCAAGCGACGATGGACCATTTAGGGGTGCGTCTTGCTCTTACGGGCTTAGCACAGGGCTTAGCACAAGCAGGTCAGCCGCAAGTATTTGATGTGACTAAAATCAGTGCTCAAGGTCTGAGTTTAGGCGCCATTGTGGGCACCGATTTTGCGACCTATGCCAGCACAGGTATGAAGAATCCAGCAACCGGCGATGCCTTGCCAAATGCTTATGTTATCAATGCTGTATCCTTAGTTGCGCCAGCAGGTGGATTAGCAGGATCATTCGCAGGTTCTGCAACCTTTGGCCCAGTACTGTTTAGTAATATTACGGCATCTGCAACTTTCCAAGCACAGGTCGATGCGGCTAATACAGCAGGTTATGAGCCTGGTAGCCCTGAATATGCGGCACTGGTGCAGGCGGTATACGCACAGTTTATTCCGACGTTTGCCTTTGCGGTTCAAACAGCGGTAGATTCTGCAGATCCTGTTAACCATGCTGCTATGTTAAAAGCGACTGGCTTACCTGTGCACTTAATTGAAGTGGCGGGTGATGGTAACGGTAACTTAGCAGATCAAGTGCTGCCTAATCGCGTCGATAACTTCCCATTATCGGGCACTGAGCCACTGATCGCTGCCATCGGGCTACCTTGTGCCGATAGCACGAGCAAAGGTCATGGCGTTGTGCGCTTCGCTAAAGGTCACCACAGTTCGATTGTTGATCCTAAAGAAAAGGAATCAACGGATGGTATGGCCGCGGCTGCCACGGTTGAAATGCAGACTCAAGTGGCAACCTATGCAGCTACTGCAGGTAAGGGCGATGCGACGATTTTAGTGACAAACAGTGAGGTCATTGCGACTTGTCCTAACTAATCTTGCCTTAATCGGAAAAACCCAGCCTTTGCTGGGTTTTTTTATGGGCCTTTAGGCTGTTAGAATAGCGCGCAATTGACTGAATGATGTAACGCCCTAACGGAGAACACTTTGGAATTTTTATACGAGTATGGAATGTTTTTGGCGAAAGCCGTCACAATAGTGGTCGCAATCGTTGCCGTTATTATTGTGGTGTTGGCTTCCACTGTAAAACACAAGTCAGATAAGGGCGAGCTGAGGATCACTAACTTGTCTGAAGAGCTAGAAGAACTTAAGCATGGCTTAAAAGAAGAACTTCTGTCAAAGAAACAATTCAAAGCCTATGAAAAGCAATTAAAAGCTGACGAAAAGGCAAAAGACAAGGCCGCAGATGAAGCCTGCACGGGCAAAGTGTTCGTGATTGATTTTAAGGGCAGTATCGATGCCGCTGAGGTTGCATCACTGCGTGAAGAAATCAGTGCAATTATTGCTATCGCAGAAAAAGGCGATGAAGTGGTTGTCAATGTAGAGAGTGGCGGTGGTATGGTGCATGGTTATGGTTTAGCCTCCAGCCAGTTAGATCGCTTACGCCAAGCTGATATTCCATTGACTGTCTGTGTTGATAAAGTCGCCGCCAGTGGTGGCTATATGATGGCCTGTGTAGCGAATAAAATTTATGCAGCACCTTTTGCCATTGTCGGTTCTATTGGTGTTGTTGCTCAACTGCCTAACTTTAATCGCCTGCTGAAAAAGCATGAAATTGATTATGAGCAACATACGGCTGGTAATTTTAAGCGCACCTTGACAGTATTTGGTGAAAACTCCGATGAGGGAAGACAGAAGTTTCAAGAAGAACTCGAAGAAACCCACGTCTTATTTAAAGCGTTTGTTGGTAAGTATCGCCCTGAGTTGGATTTACTGAAAGTCGCCACTGGCGAGCATTGGTACGGTCAGCAAGCCATTGAATTAGGTTTAGTTGATGCGATTTCGACCAGCGATGATGTGATAATGTCACTTGCCACAGAGCGTACTGTGTACAAGATACGTTATCAGGTGAGAAAGAAACTTGCCGATAAAATTGCCCACGGTGCTTCTTTGTCTGTGAACGCTATTTTCAATCGCCTCATAGAAAAAAATCGTCCTATGTAATTCTGTCTATTGGTGAATAAAAGTAAAAACGCCTGCATTTGCAGGCGTTTTCATTTGCTGAGCTTTCGCGGCTAATACCGAAGTGGGTTAGATTTGATAGCTGATATGTTGATGGAAACGTACGATGAGATCTTCACGCTCCGGATCGACACCTATGTCGGCTGCGAAGGCCTTCAGAGCTGTTTCAACATTGTTCATAAAGCGACCGAAACCCGAATCGTCACAGTCCTTAGTACCTGCCACTATGGTAAAGTGCGCGGCTTCGACTAAGTTATCGGCATCCCAGCGACGGATAACTTGTTGCTCAGTCGCATTAGGATCGAACCCTATCATTTGTACTTCGGCTTTGCTGTCGAGCTTTTCAAACTTACTGTTACGCACAAGTGGTGTTAAGCCGTTCGCTATCATAGCAAGGCGTGTCAGTTGTCTATTAGCTGCCGCTTTGAGGAAGCAGTCTTCAAGATGCTGATATAAAGGCGTAAAGTCAGTGGCTGAGTCAGGTAATAAACCCTGTTTGAGTTTGCGACTCAGCGGCAAGCTCACCGTTACATAGGTAAGAGAGCTAACGTTTTCTGGTAACTCACATTTTCTGGCTTTATATCTTGGGCCGATGGCGCGCAGTTTATAACCATAGGTTTCTTTATAGCCCTTAGCTTTTGCGAACAGATCATAGGATAAATGCTGATGGTCGCGGACCTTAACCTTAAGATCGCTTATTGGCATTAAGGGCATTAATTCAGTGAGCAACTCACGTACCTTGATATGGAAACTGGCGGAATTACTGCGAATATCGTCACCTGTGGCGAGAAACACAATGCGCAGTTTACGGGCGCGATAGTTTTCTTGCGAGAATAAGTTTTGGGCTTCGTGGTAGGCTGGGTTATAAAAAAATAGAATTTGTTCAGTGGTTTGGAAGCAATACGCTTCGGTATGGTAACGCACTACTGGCAGTTTATCGTTAGTGATCACGTGAACATTACGGAGATCGTGTTGTTCTGCCAAATTAAATATCAAACGGCTTAACGTTTGATAACAGCTTTGATAATCGGGATATTGATTGAGTAGCTCATCCGTCACCTTGATTTCGGCTGTGATGTATTGATTGGTACGGGCTTCCTTGGGTATGTACACTTTTTGCTGATGGCTAAGGGACATATTGACTCCTTGTTTGAGTTAACCATTTGCTAACACGAATTTTACTGTTTATCTATAGGGTGAATCTTGCGTTAGAACACGTTTTTATCCGTTGAACATGAGTTTAGCTAAGTAAGCGGTTCGTTAGCTTAAAATAGCAGCTATTTTATTGGGTTAACGCATTTTCTATCCATGGTTGCATCCAAGCCGCAATCTGAGCTTGCGCCTTTTCGTTGGGATGAATGCCATCCCTTTGCATTAATTCTGGATGGGGCGCGATATCCTGCATAAAGAAGGGGATCAACACTATATCCTGGGTTTTAGATATGTCTTGATACACTTGGGTGAACTTTTGGGTATAGCGAGGGCCATAGTTAGGCGGTACCATGATCTCGGTCAGCAGCACTTTTGCGCCGCTATCTTTGGCTAGGGTAATGATTTGGATTAGATTATTTTCGAGTTGCGTTGGGGGGAATCCACGTAAACCATCATTACCTCCTAGCTCAACGACCACAAGATCGGGAGCAACAGAATCGAGCAAGGCGGGTAATCGGCGTAGGCCACCCGCTGTGGTTTCGCCGCTCATTGAGCCATTGGTAAACTGATGTTCGGGCAGATTTTTTTGCAGTAGTGCTACCCAGCCTGACTGTTCTGCCATGCCGTAGCTAGCGCCTAAGCTATCGCCGAGGATCAGTATCTTTGCCGCGTGAGCGGGCGTGACCATGAGTACACTCAGTAGGATGAATGCCCCTAGGGTCTTCGCCATTGATTTTAATCTTAGCGATTGATACCAGAACGATTTATATAAGAAGGATCCTATGTCTAACGTCATCTTAAAAAACAGTGCCATTAATGTTGTTAACCTCGAAAAATCAGTGATTACTCAGGAAGGAATGCTCACTATCCTCAAGGGCATTAACTTAGATGTCAAGCAAGGTGAGAGTGTGGCCATTCTCGGCCCATCAGGTTCAGGCAAATCCACCTTATTGGGATTGCTTGCGGCGCTTGATACGCCTACGTCGGGGGAGATTTGGCTTGATGGTGTGGCATTATCACCACTGAATGAAGAGCAAAAAGCGGCACTGCGTAAACAGAAGGTCAGCTTTATTTTTCAATCCTTTATGTTAGTTGATACCTTAACTGCGCTCGAGAACGTCATGTTACCCGCCGAGCTTGCGGGCGTGAGTAATGCCAAGGAAAAAGCGCAGGCCATGTTGGTGCGTGTTGGTTTATCCCATCGCTTGACCCATTTACCCAAACAGCTTTCGGGTGGTGAACAGCAAAGGGTGGCGATTGCCCGCGCTTTTATTTGTGAGCCTACAGTTTTGTTTGCCGATGAACCAACTGGCAATTTAGACAGCGTCAACGGCCATAAGATTGCCGATATGTTGTTTGAGCTTAATCAAGAAAGCCATACAACCTTAGTCCTTGTTACCCATGATCTGCTGCTGGCCAAGCGGTGTGAGCGTCAACTGGTGATGGATAACGGCCATTTACAGGAAGATATCACTCAAACAGAACTGCTAGCTGATGTTAAGGAGGCTTAATAATGGAGTTAAGTCTGGCATGGCGCCTGTTTAAACGCGAGTTACAGCAAGGACAATTGTTATTGATTATCCTCGCTATTACGCTCGCGGTTTTGTCTGTGAGTGGCTTAGCGCGGGTGAGTGAACGTCTGCAAGTGGCAATTAGTGGTCAAGCGTCACAGTTTATTGCTGCTGACCGTATTATCGATTCACCTGTTAAAATTGATGCGGCGATTTTATCCAAAGCCGAAGCGCTTGGGCTTAAGCATGTGACTAACATGCAATTTAATTCCATGGTCTATTCGGGAGATAAGTTTCAGTTAGTCACAGTACGCGCCGTAGAGTCGGGTTACCCGCTTAAGGGCGATATTGAACTCACCAGCGGTAAAACCAAGGCGTTACCTCAAGCGGGCGAAATCTGGTTTGAGACTCGCTTAGGCGGACTTTTGGGTTATCCCAAATCCATCGAACTAGGTAACAGTGAATTTGTGCTCAGCAATGAGATCAGCCGCTTACCCGACGCAGGTTTTAATCCTTTTGCTTCATCGCCTGTGGTATTGATGCGGATGGAGGATGTCGCCAAAACAGGTGTTATTCAACCGGGCAGTCGCGTGACTTATCTGTATCAATTTGCCGGAGATGAAGCCTCGCTTACGGCCTTTGAACAAAGTGTTAAACTGCTTTTGAATAGTACCCAGCGTTGGGTCGATGTGCAATCCGGTGACTCGCCGATTGCGGGAGCCGTTAAGCGAGCGGAGCGCTTCTTACTGCTGGCAAGTTTGATGGGCATTGCATTGGCCTGCGCGGCGATAGGTATTGCCGCCCAGCGTTATTGTCAGCGCCATTACGATGTGGTGGCCATGCTGAAAACCTTTGGCGCCTCGGCAAAGCAAATTCGCCTGTTGTTTGGTACTCATTTATTGTTGGTAACGCTACTGGGAATTGGTCTAGGTCTTATTGGGGGAGGGTTACTCGATTTTGGGATCAGTTATCTATTGCCACCCGAAATTGCGGCCTATTCACCGCCACTCACACGACCATTATTACTCGGCATCAGCACAGGGCTCATCAGCGCCTTTATGTTTTCGGCTTATCCATTGATGCGTTTACTGGCTATTCCGCCACTGCGGGTGTTGCAGCGCCAGTTAGAAGGCTTACAGCTTGGTATGTGGCTGCATTTGCTACTGAGTCTAGGGGCTATGGCGCTATTGGGCTATTTGTATTCCCAAAGTTGGACTTTGACTCTGACTGTGGTCGCGGCTGTGCTATTGCTGGCTGTGCTATTAAGTCTGCTTGGATTTGTGATGATACGAGCAGGACACAGTGTTGGTATGAAGACTACCAATCCTTTGCAATTAGCGCTGGCGGGGCTAAGGCGTCGTGCGCGGCAAAATGCGGTGCAATTGGTTGGCTTTAGCGCTGCACTGGTACTGTTATTGACGATTTTGGCGTTAAGACAAGATTTACTTAACGAATGGCAAAAACAGTTGCCCGAAAATGCGCCTAATTATTTCCTTGTCAATATTGCGCCTGATGATGCAAAGCCCTTGAATGATTTCATGACGGCGAAGGGGATAGTGGCGACAGATATTTATCCGGTGATCCGTGGCCGATTAACTCAAATTAACGGTGAAGCGCTGATTTCGAATGAACAGTCAGAAGCGGGTGAAAAGGGAAGAGTGGGCATTTCGCGCGAGTTAAACCTAACGTGGCGCAATACACTGCCTGCTAACAACGAACTGTTAGAGGGGCATTTTAATCAAGCCGCTGATGAAGTGTCGGTGGAGTCCGGCGTGGCGGAGCGTCTAGGTATTGGTCTTGGCGATAAGCTGACTTACGTGATTGATAATCAAGAGCTCACAGTTAAAGTTGCCAGTATTCGTGCCGTACACTGGGAAACGCTGCAACCGAACTTCTTTATGATTTTCACTCAAGAAGCGCTCGCGCCTTTTGCTTATACCTCGATGGCGAGTTTTTATCTGAATGATCAGGCGACTAACGATAAGACTATGAATGCTGATGGTACGCCTAAGGATGCAGTGATCCTTGCGCTTATTCAGCAATTTCCGACGATATCTATCATAGATGTTGGCGCTATGGTGGGGCAGTTACGGCAGATAATTGAGCAAGTGTCGCTGTCCTTGTCTTTAGTGCTGGCCTTAGTGTTATTAGCCAGTGCCTTAGTCTTGATTGCACAGACTGAGGCTGGCATGGCAACTCGGCAACGTGAACTGGCGGTGTTACGTACCTTTGGTGCTTCAGGATGGTTATTGCGCAGTGCAACGGGTTTAGAGTTCGCCTTACTTGGCGGTATTGCGGGTGTGTTAGCCGTAATTGTGGCCGAATTTGCATTATATCTACTTAAAACTCAAGTATTTGAGCTTAATGTATACATGCACTGGCCTTGGTGGGGTATTGCCCCTGTTTCTGGAGCCTTAATCGTCGCCTTACTAGGGGGTTGGCGTTGTCGACAATTGCTCAGCCAATCTTGCTCTGAGCTATTAAAGGCTGGGAGCTAGGGCGGTTTGTGAACTCTGTTGATGGGCTAAAACATAAAGCTTATTAAGACAACAAGCTGAGCCAACATTAAAAGCACTGATGCGACATAAGCTCAGTGCTTTTTTGTTATGGGGTTGATTCTGCTGCACTTGAATTGAATATGCTTTTTACATCGGCTTACAAATTGATCTGTGCTTAAGCAGGTAGCAACAGAACTTAGTGCAACGCAATGGGTCTATCTAACTGAGAACAGCGACTAGCTTATATATGCCATAGAGGGAATATTATGTTCAAAGGAGTAACAAAACTGCTTAAGGATAATCGCTCCTTTTTTCTGTTTATCAGTTTAATGCTAGTGTTCAGGAGCGCGGTGGCCGATTGGAATACTGTGCCATCGGGTTCTATGCTGCCGACTATCGTCGAGGGCGATCGCATTCTTGTTAATAAGATGGCTTATGATCTTAGGGTGCCATTTACGCATATCGCATTAGTTAAACTGGCAGATCCTGCTCGCGGCGATATCGTGGTATTTGACTCGAAAAAGGCCGATAAAAAACTGATTAAGCGGGTAATCGCTGTGCCAGGCGATACTGTGATGATGCAGGATAATCGCTTGTATTTAAACGGTGAACTGCTTAGCTACACATCCCAAGCATTGAGTGCTTATGCTCCCGCTGATGTGACAGAAATGCAGGAAAATTTACTCGGTATGGTCCACAGTATTCGCCTTAACCCTGTACCCTCAAGGCTTGCCAATTTTGGACCTGTCACAGTGCCGGATGCGCATTATTTAGCACTGGGTGATAATCGTGATAACAGCGCAGACTCTCGGGTTATTGGCTTCGTGCCCCGTGATGAGATTGTTGGCCGTTCAAGTTCAGTCGTTTTCTCCCTTGATTATGATGATTATTACCTGCCTCGGCCTGAACGCTTAATGCGTGAATTCTAGTCTTAACTATTTTGAACCATGAAATAGGGCGCCAAAGTCGGCGCCCTATTTTTTAAGTGATTGAGTTATAAACAACTACTTCATAAAGCTCAGATAGCCCTGTAAGACAATTAAGTTAACTATGTCGATAAAGAAGGCTCCGACGATAGGTACTACCATAAAGGCTTGGGGTGATGGCCCTGTGCGTGAGACGAGCGCGCCCATATTCATTACTGCTGTTGGGGTTGCACCCATACCAAAGCCGCAGTGGCCACCAGTGATCACCGCAGCATCGTAATTACTGCCCATGACTTTGAACGTCACGAAATAGGCAAAAATGGCCAACACTGCGGTTTGTACCAGTAAAATCACCAGTAGCGGGATCGCTAAATCAAAAATTTCCCATAACTTTAAAGTCATTAAGGCCATTGAGAGGAAGAGAGACAGCGCGACAGTCCCTATCACATCGATGCTTTCGGTATGGGGTTTGTAACCGCGGGTGAGTTCTGTGAGATTAGCGATGAGCACGCCAAGAAAAAGAGCATATACAAAGTCGGGCATCTTTAGCCATGCAATACCCGATTGGCTGATCCACAGCGTGAGCCATTTTGATCCTGCAACACACAACAACAGCACAAACAGAGTTTCTAATATGGTTTTGGCGGTGACTTGGTCTTCTTCTAAGTGATCATAAGTGACTAAATGTGGATGTTCACTGTGATGCTTGCGGCCAACCCCATAGCGAGAAACAAGATTATGCTTACCGATTAATCGCTGCGCGACGGGGCCACCGATGATCCCACCCATGATCAAACCAAAGGTTGCCGCAGCCATAGCAAACTCTAAGGTGTTGATACCGTAGCGCTCAGCAAAGGTTTGTGACCAAGCAACGCCGGTACCATGCCCGCCCGACAGGGTAATTGATCCTGCGATAAGTCCCATGATGGGATCGAGCCCCAATAGACTGGCTAAACTGACGCCGACGGCATTTTGAATCACAATATACACTGAGGCCACACCTAAAAAGATGAAGACTTTTTTACCACCGCTGAGCAATAGTTTGTAGTTTGCCGAGAGGCCGATTGTGCTAAAAAACATCAGCATTAAGGTATTTTGCAGTGATAGGCTGAAGTCGAGACTGATATTTTGAAAGTGAAGAAATGTGACTCCCGCGGCGACAACAAGGCCACCCACTATGGGTTCGGGGATATTATATTGCCTGAAAACACGTACATGGCGATTGATAGAGTGGCCGATAAACAGCACGAAAATGGCAATTAAAAATGATTCTAGCTCGCCAATCATATAGGTCATGTGCATGAAAATTCCTTACAAACTGTCTTAGTGCGGGCGTTTCATTGGGCACAATGTCCAATGAGAAGTAACCCATCTTGTTATTAAGTACCTGCTAATGCTGGATGTTAAGCGCTTGATGTCGAGGACAGATCAGTGTCAATCCGATAAAAAATTTAAAGGACGAGTAGGCGCGAGTGTGTATCGTTTTATGGTCTACAGACCAAGAACAGCAGATTAAATAGCCTGTTCCTGAGCATAAATAACTGTCTATTTATGAGGTGTTGCTGAGTCTATCTGTGGTCAAGGCTGAGGCGATTAATGCGTGCCTCCTATGACCGAATGAAGGCGAGTTTAGCAGAAAATGGACGGATTGTCGCTAAATCATAATATAAATCATGATGTTACATTCTTGTTTTTCTAGTGTTGCTAAAATAATGGCAAGATTGACGTTACAATATACCTGGCTGTTGAGCGGATTTGAGTACTAAGATCCGCCTGCATTAGCGACTGATTTTATCAGCATATTTAAGCTGAGTTTAGGCTCTAGCGTGCTAGCCTATTTGGCTAACACGTTTGTTAAGGCGTTATCAAGATCACTGAATTGAAACTGAAAACCCGCTTCGAGGGCACGTTTGGGGTAAACAAATTGCCCTTCCGTCAGCAGCTCCGACATTTCGCCCATCGCTAAGCGTAATGCAAGCGGTGGGGTCGTGATTAACGCTGGGCGATTAAGTGCTTTTCCGAGCGCTTTGGTAAACACAGCGTTACTCACTGGATTGGGTGCAGTGGCATTAAATATGCCTTTACAGTGTTGTTGAGTGAGTAAAAAATCAATAAGGGAAATGAGATCCTGCACATGGATCCAGCTCATACCTTGGCGTCCATGGCCAATTGGGCCACCGAGTCCGAGTTTAAATGGCGGTAACATTTTCTCTAAGGCACCACCTTTGCCTAGCACGATACCAATACGGATAATACAGACGCGTGTGTGCTCTGAGGTTGCATTTAGCGCCTCTTGTTCCCATTTTCGACAGATGTCATGGCTAAACTCAACATGGGCGCCACTAGACTCATCGAGTAATTTATCATCGTGCCGCCCGTAATAACCTACTGCCGAACCACTCACCATGATCTGAGGAGGAGTGCTACTCTGTTGTATTAACTGAGTTAATCTTGCCGTAATATTCCAGCGACTATCACAAATGCGCTGCTTCTGGTTTTTACTCCAACGTTTAGCGACTATGGGTTCACCCGCAAGATTTACAATGGCATCAATGTGATTTAAGTCGCTTAGCGCATCGAGACTCTCGAGGTAATGGTGCTGATTACCGAGCACTTTTTGTGTTTGTTGCACTGAGCGAGTTAATAACGTCAGTTGATGATATGGCGCCAGTCGTTCAACTAATTGGCGACCAATAAAGCCGCTTGCGCCGGTGATCAGTATATTCATGGAACCTCTCTTAATTGGTTAAGCTCTGCGGATATATACCAAAATGCGGTGTGCAACGATCACTTAGTCGGAGTATTTTTAGCCAGATTATTTTTGATAACATAACTCCATCGAGACTGAATCGGCAAAGCGTAGTGCATGGGGTTTGTCGATTTCGACACTGGCAAATTCAACCCAAGGATGCTCACTGGCGATGGCCAGCGTTTGGCTGGTGAGATTTTCGAGTAATGAGAAACGGTTATTCTCAATCAGTTCAATGATCTTTTTGGTAATTGTGCGGTAATTGAGCGCATCCTCGACATTGTCACTGTTGCGGGCACGTTCGGCACAATAATGGATCACGACATTAATGATCACGTCTTGGCGATTTTGGATTTCATCTTCTTTAATGCCAATAAAAGTACGAAGTCTTAAGTTTTTAATGCGTATAATCGCGGTTTCTGGTTTCATAATGACAAATGGCTATCTTAAGCTAAAGTTTCTGAGGTTAAGTGGTTCAAGGGTTAGCCTAACAATTTTATCTAAGATCAAGAAGGATTTTTAATAAATGACTCGACCTAATGCGCCCTCTGCTGCTTATCGTGGCTTTGCGGTTATGGCCTTTGTAGTGATTATTTTGGCAGGGATTAAGGCGGCGAGCCCGATTGTGGTGCCGTTTGTGCTGTCCAGTTTTCTTGCGGTGATTTGTAATCCTGCAATCGGTTTGATGACAAAGTTCCGTGTGCCTAAATGGCTGGCAGTGATCCTCTTGATGGTTTTTATTGTGTTGATGGGCCTATGGTTAGCCTCAGTCGTCGGCAGTTCTGTCAATGAGTTTTCTAAACAATTGCCCCAATATCGCGATCAGCTGGTGGAGCAGTTTTCGTGGATTATCCATAAATTACAGGCATTAAATATTCAGATTTCGAAGGATCAGGTATTAGCCTATTTTGACCCTGGTATGGCCTTGTCTATGACCACGAATATGCTATCGGGTGTCGGCAATGTGATGGCGAATTTATTTCTGATCATCCTCACTATCGTCTTTATGCTGTTTGAAGCTCAGTCGCTGCCAAAGAAATTGCATCTCGCATTGGACGATCCCGATATGCGCTTAAAGCAGATTGACCGCTTTTTACAATCTGTGAATCAGTACATGGTGATCAAGACCTTAGTGAGTTTGGCTACTGGGATCATCGTCGGTGTTGGGTTGACCTTCATCGGCGTGGATTACGCCATGTTATGGGCGGTGATTGCTTTCCTGTTTAATTACATTCCCAATATTGGTTCTATCATTGCCGCCATTCCTGCGGTGTTGTTGGCCTTTATTCAGCTTGGCCCTGCGGCTGCGGGGGGGACTGCACTTTTGTACGTGGGTGCCAACATGGTGATGGGCAATATCATTGAGCCTAAATTTATGGGGCGCGGTCTGGGGTTATCGACCTTAGTGGTGTTTTTATCATTAATTTTCTGGGGCTGGTTATTAGGTTCTGTGGGCATGTTGCTGTCAGTGCCATTGACTATGGTGGTTAAAATTGCCCTCGAATCGAGTAAGAGTGGTAATTGGTTAGCCATTTTATTATCGGACGATATTGAAGATAAGTTCTTGGCCAGTAACACGGAAAATTCAATTCCCAATGGCGATGAAGCCAATACAAGTGCAACTGAGAGTAAGTAGTAGAAGATGCAAAGTTTTATACAAGCGCTAGCGACAATTGAGTTAGGTGATGATGCGGTGCGGTTATTCCACGGCCGCGGTGGGCATTACGTGGGTTGTGAGCACCTATGTTTAGATTGGTTTGCACCCGTACTATTGCTGACCAGCTTTACTCCCTTGGAGGATACGGATTTAACCCTCTGCCAACAGGCGATTGCAGCGCGCTGGCAAGCTATTCGGCCAGATAGCCAATTGAATTTAGTCTACCAATACCGTAGTGCGGGGGAGATGTTTACCCAATTATTGCAAGGTGAAGTGCCTGAGCCGCATATCGTTAGCGAAAATGGCGCACGGTTTCAGGTGCACCTAATGCGCGGACAAAACCACGGACTCTTCCTCGATATGGCCAATGGCCGCGAGTGGGTGAGAGCAAACGCCCGTTATAAAAAGGTGCTTAATTTGTTCGCTTATACCTGTGGTTTCTCGGTCGCCGCATTACAAGGGGGCGCCGATGAAGTTGTGAATATGGACATGAGCAAAGGCGCATTAGGCATAGGTAAGCAGAATCATTTGCTTAATGGCTTTAGCGCGGGAGCCCGTTTTTTAGGCCATGATATTTTTAAATCTTGGGGCAAACTGAAAAAGCTCGGTCCCTACGACATTGTTGTTGCCGATCCACCGAGCAATCAAAAGGGCAGTTTTGTCGCGACTAAGGATTATGTGCGTTTAATTAGGCGTTTACCTGAGTTGCTTGCCGAGAATGGCGAAGTATTACTGTGTCTAAATGCACCTGAACTCGATACCACTTTCCTGCGTCAACAGGTAGCGGAAGCTGCACCTGCACTCGAATACATAGAGCGCTTAGCCAATCCGCTAGCCTTTATGGATGTGTCGGAAGAGAAGTCACTTAAGGTGCTTCGCTACCGCTTATCGACTCAAGCCTAGGCCTGATTTAGCTTAACTGGCCAGTATTAACTGGCCTTTTTTGTCGGCTTAGGTTGGGTGTTTAGCTTTCGACACTGTCGCTTATTACACAGCACTTATTCTTCAGTAGCTTAATCGCTCAGATAGCTGCGATCGCCCATAGGTTTCAATCACTTTACTGACTTGATGTTGGTCTAAGTGTTTGAGGATAGAAATTTCACCATAAAGCCTGCCCTGAACATCTAATGGCATTCCCTAGATTCATTTTATGTAAGCGATTTCTGTTAATCGCTTTTGTGTATAAAGCGAATGATGAAATGGCGTCAGCATGGCCTCAATATCCTCGTAGAAAGTGAAAGTCTTTCATGTCGAATCACTGATTGTGAGCTATTTAAATGATAACCAGCCTTAAACACTATGCTTGATGATACAAAACTGAAAGTTTTCTGTAATTGTGGCTTTTGCTTTGTTATACTCCAGCCCACGGAATGTATCCCTTTCCTCATAGGCAAAATGTCAGCATAGAATGGCAAGCCTCTGCGACCTTACCCAATCAAGCAGGAGTTGTTATGGAAGTTCATGAATACGAAAATGCTTATTATCAAGTGAAAGACGATGTACTAACGTCTTTACCTGCTGAAAGCGAAGAAGAAGTGATCCAAGCTTAATCGATAGTGATTAAACTGACGGTACTTATGAGTCGGAAATAACAGAACAAGCACAAAAAAATAGCAACCCTAAGGTTGCTATTTTTTTGGCTGAAAGTAAGCAGAATGATTGTATGACAAGGTATGCGCGGTGAAAGCAGGCAAGAAAGGGGGTTAACCGTTAACTTTGCGCTTTTCAGGCAGAAGTTCGACGATAATCCATTGGCTCCCAATTTTGTGTAGGCGTATGGTCCTGTCATCAATCCATGGTTGACCACCTTTAAGACCTTTCATTTTGACCACAACAATGACGTCTTTGGTAAATTTGCGGAAGAAGTCGATATCGATATCATCAATTTCCATTTCAACATTGGTCATAGATAGGCCGAGCATATTACGCTGTACGGCTGCGGCAATGTGGTAATGGGTGAGCACTTGTTTAATGGGATCGTCGACGTATTGCTTGGCTTGTTCAACATTACGATCAACATAAATCGCTTGAAAAAAGCCTAAGCTCACTTCTTCCGGTGATAACTGGCGCTGCTCTTGCGTTGAGGGATCGCCACAACCGAAGAGAAACAGGAGGGAGAAAAAAAATAGAGTTCGCATAAGTTTTAGTTATTGGAATTTGTTCCGAGTATCGCGATTTTAGCTGTAATGTACAAGTCTTGTCGTGATTCGCTGTCTATTGTGAAAAGCATTGACTCAAACCTCATGTGTGTGGCATATAGTTAGGAGTCATATAAAAAGGTTATCCACAGAAACTGTGGAAAACTATGTTGAAGACTTCAGTGATACTTTGTAAGTCACTGATATTGTCTTGCTTTATTTGCTGGTTAAAAAGTGACGCTTTTCTGCTTTCCATTATGTTCCACTTCTACTTGTGGATATTTTTCGCAATTTGCCGAGCTTATTCACACTGCATAATTCGATATTTCTCGTTTTTTCTTCATCTTTTGTAATTTCGACTTATCCATTAAGCGATTCTTGTGATCAACGGTATGGTTTACGCTAAATTTGAGCATAAAAAAGCACCGGTAATAACCAGTGCTTTTTTGTGCGTAACGCTATGCAGATTTAATGCTGTTAGCCTTTAGCTGCGTCGTTTTGTGCGGCTTGAATTGCCGTTAGTGCGATAGTGTAGACGATGTCATCGACTAACGCGCCGCGAGACAAGTCGTTCACAGGTTTGCGCATACCTTGCAGCATAGGACCAATACTGATCAGATCGGCGCTTCGCTGTACGGCCTTGTAAGTCGTGTTGCCTGTATTAAGGTCTGGGAACACGAAAACGGTAGCTTGACCAGCGACAGGGCTATTAGGTGCCTTAGAGCGTGCAACGTTTGGCATGACTGCCGCATCGTATTGCAATGGACCATCAATAATCAGATCTGGGCGTTTTTCTTTGGCAATACGGGTTGCTTCACGCACTTTATCCACATCAGAACCTGTACCTGAGTTGCCAGTTGAGTAGCTGATCATTGCCACTCTTGGCTCGATACCGAAGGCTTTTGCTGATTCCGCCGATTGGATGGCGATATCTGCTAACTGCTCAGCATTGGGATCTGGGTTAATCGCACAGTCACCGTAAACAAGCACTTGATCTGGCATCAGCATAAAGAAGATGGATGAAACTAAGCTTGAGCCCGGTGCCGTTTTGATCAATTGCAGTGGTGGGCGAATGGTATTGGCTGTAGTGTTAACCGCACCAGAAACGATACCGTCGACTTCGTTTTGCGCCAGCATCATAGTGCCGAGCACCATGTTGTCTTCTAACTGTTCACGGGCAACGACTTCAGTTAAGCCTTTGCTGCGACGCAGTTCCAACATAGGTTCTACGTAACGGTCGCGCACCTCTTCTGGATCGATAATGATCACGCCTTCGCCAAGCACCACATCTTGCTGTGCTGCGATACGCAGGATTTCATCTTTTTTACCTAAAAGTACACAGCGAGCGATACCGCGTTCGGCACAAATGGCCGCCGCTTTAATGGTACGCGGCTCATCACCTTCTGGCAGCACCACAGTCTTGTGGGCGGCACGCGCCAATTCCGTGAGTTTGTAACGGAAAGCCGGTGGTGACAGGCGATGCTCACGGGGTGAGTTTTTAGTCACGCTTTCAATCCACGTTTGGTCGATGTGGCTGGCCACATAATCCTGCACCAGATCGATACGAACCGCGTCATCGACGGGTACTTCATGGTCGAAACGTTGAATGTTGAGCGAGGTTTGCCAAGTGTTACTGTCTATTAAGAACACAGGTAAACCGGTTTCAAAGGCCTGTTCACACAGCTTAAGAATTTCTGGCTCCGGCTCGTAGCTACCAGTTAATAACAGGGCACCAATTTTTACGCCGTTCATGGCCGCAAGACAGGCTGATACGATCACATCTGAGCGATCGCCTGAGGTTACAAGCAAGGAGTCAGTCTTAATATGAGTGACCATATTCGGAATACTGCGGGCACAAAACGTTACTTTACGCAGACGACGAGTATGCATTTCACCAGCATTCAGAATGCGTGCACTTAAATGTTTCGCTAAATCCGACGCACGAGGAGCGACAAGATCAAGGTTGTAGGGCACGCTGCCTAAGATACGCAGTGGGCTTTTACCCGGCAGTTGGAACATGCTGGCCGCATCTGAGCGTTGAACACCTTGGTGATCAAAGACTTCAGATAAGTCAGGGCGCGCGCGACCTTCGTCGTCAACGGGTGCTCCAATCTTGTTAATTACGGCGCCAATTAAGCGTTTATTCTTTTTCCCGCCCCAAGAGTTATAGGCGATTTCGAGGCGATTCATTAGCCCTGTAGCCGTATCACTGCCTGGTGTGGCAATAAAAATCACGTCGGCATCCATGGCTTTAGCAATGGCATAGTTCACATCATCGGCGAAGGGATGATTACGCGTTGGCACTAAACCTTCGACAATTAAGGTCTCTGTGTTGCTAGCGCAATCTGCCGCACGGGCGATGATTTGCTCCATTAAGACGTCGATTTGGTCGGCGCGAATTAAGGCTTCGGCATGGGCCATGTCGAAGGGCTCTAAGGGATTTACTGTTGGCGATTTGCTCAGAATAGTGGTCGAGCGTTCTGGGCCATTATCGTTTGGACGAAGCTGAGAAATAGGCTTAAAGAACTGAACCTTAACCCCGTGGCGCTCCAGTGCGCGCACCATCCCAAGGCTTAAGGAAGTCAGGCCGACTCCTGTACCTATGGGGATTAACATAATATTACGAGACATAAAAACCTCTAGTTTCGATGGTTTTTGGCAGAATAGTTTCTGCAAATTTACTTGTGAGTACGGCTACGTAAGGTATAAAGCCGTTTGGGTGAGCAAACGGCTTCGGCCTTTTTATTTGTTGATAAGTTTAATGGAATCTTCGGCGATAACCCATTCTTCGTTCGTTGGGATCACCATGGCAATCGTGCCTTTATCTTGGGTGATGATACCTTTCTTACCGAAACGCGCCGCTTTGTTGCGCTCACTATCGACATGGAAATTGAAGATTTCCAACATGTTGAGCACTTTTTCACGGATTAAATCTGAGTTTTCGCCAATACCGCCGGTGAAGACGACTGCATCTAAACGGCCCAGTGGCACAGTGTAAGAGGCGATGTACTTGGCTAAGCGGTAGCAGAAGATTTCTAAGGCTAAGGTCGCGCCTTTATGGCCCTCGGCGTAACCTTCTTCGATGCCACGGCAATCGTTGGTCAGCTCGGAAATACCCAGCAGACCACTTTGCTTGTTCATCAGGTTATTCACTTCTTCTAAGGTGTAACCCAGTTGATGGACTAAGTGATAGATGATTGAAGGGTCAATATCGCCACAACGCGTGCCCATGACCAAACCTTCTAATGGGGTTAAGCCCATAGAAGTGTCGACACTTTTGCCGCCTTTGATGGCCGTGACTGACGCGCCATTGCCTAAATGAGCACAGATAACATTCGTTTCTTCGATGGGCTTGTTGAGCATTTTTGCCGCTTCACGGCTAACGAATAAATGACTCGTGCCATGCATGCCATAACGACGAATACCGTGTTCACGGTATAACTTGTAAGGCAGGGCGTAGACATAAGCTCTGTCTGGCATGCTTTGGTGGAAAGCGGTATCAAATACAGCAACCTGTGGCAATTTAGGGAAAGAGGCCATTGCCGCGCGGATGCCGATAAGGTGAGCAGGATTGTGCAGTGGGGCTAATGAAGCACAGTCTTCGATACCTTTGATTACGCTCTCATCGATGATCACTGAGCGAGTGAATTTCTCACCACCGTGAACGATACGATGGCCAACGGCTTGAATTTTTGCTGCTAATTCAGGTTGTTCCGCAAGAATTTTATTAACAATGTATTCAACTGCTTCACGGTGAGCCGTAAATGCACCTAAGGCTGCTTCATGTTTTTCGCCGTTGATTTTCCATTTAATGCGAGAGTCTTCTAAACCAAAACATTCGGCTAAGCCAGAAATTTGGTCGTCACCTGTTTGCGCGTCAATGACGGCAAATTTGAGAGAAGAGCTACCGCAATTGAGAACTAAAACCAGTTTATTTGACATGTGTAAACCCTTTGCCATTGTGTTTAATATAACGATTCAAAATAATGAGGAACTGCGGTGTTTTTACCATATCAGTCTTGGGGCGATTCGCCAGATTGTGCTATGGTAAGAGCAGTATTCCATTGTAGTTGGTGTCTAAGATTGAGCATTAAGATCCTCAAAACCTTAGGTGATGGTCATCAGTATATGAAGACTTGGCCTATGGTTAGACAACTGGGTTTTTATTTTCCTGAGTATCGGGTCGTCCGAGCAACTCAGCTTGCCATACTGGTGATGCCAGTGCTGGCGATTTTTGTGAGCATGAGCCAGCTGTATATTCACGGTTGGGCATTTCTGCCCCAAGCTGTCACTCTCGGTTTATTTTTTATCAGCTTACCGTTACAGGGGCTGCTGTGGTTAGGCTGGCGAGCCCGCCATCCATTACCGTTAACGCTGTTCGACTGGATTAACCAGTTGAGTGCGAAGTTGTCGTCCATGGGTATCAATTGCCACACCTTAGGCGCTAAAGCCTGTTACCTCGATATGGCACTGATTTTAAAAATAGCCTTTGAGCGTTTAGATGCCAGTTATTGGGAAGAACTTTAGGCCGTTGCCGCGGTTATCCGTTTTGGCTTTTCTATTACTGTGGATTAATAAATCGCGTTAATCCCTTGTTGGACAAATACCGCTTTGATCTTTTCCATGGTTTCTCGACTCGGGGGGGATATTCCATCGAGTTGATAGCTTTCGCCCATGGCTTCCCACTTATGTTTACCTAATTCGTGATAGGGTAGTAACTCTACCTTTTCAATGTTTTTCATGGGCTTGATAAACTCGGCCAGTTGTAATGCCGATGCTTCATCGTCGGTAAATCCGCCCACTACGACATAACGTATCCACGTCGCTTGATTACGCTCTGCTAAATACTGCGCAAACTGTAATGTTCTATGGTTGCTGACTTTGGTTAACTCAATATGTTTTTCATCATCCATGTGCTTGATGTCGAGCAGGACCAAGTCAGTGTGGTCGAGCAACTCATCAATCACTGGCGTGTACTTACGTACAAAACCATTGGTATCTAAACAGGTATGAATACCTTCTTGCTTACAGGCTGTGAATAATTCGGCGACAAATTCGGCCTGTAAAATGGCTTCACCACCACTGGCCGTAACACCACCATTGCTGGCATCGAGAAAAGGCCGATAGCTGATGATTTGACTCATTAACTCATCGACCAGAACTTCTTTTCCGCCATCAAGATCCCAAGTGTCACGGTTGTGGCAATATTGGCAGCGCATTAAACAGCCCTGCATAAAGGTGATAAACCGTATGCCGGGACCATCTACTGTGCCAAAGGATTCCACCGAGTGGATCCGACCGATAACTGCCATTGTGACTCCTGTTAAAATAAGTGAGGCTGTAGCACAGTGTACTACAGCCTTGACTAATTTAGCTTACAGACCTTTTGTGAATGTACGCGTGATCACATCTTGTTGCTGCTCTGGCGTCAGTGAGTTGAAGCGCACTGCATAGCCAGAAACACGAATGGTCAGCTGTGGATACTTGTCTGGATGCTTAACGGCATCTTCGAGCATCTCGCGGTTCATCACGTTGACGTTCAAGTGTTGGCCACCTTCTTTTTTGTCATTGTGGTCGAAGTATCCGTCCATCAATGCCGCTAAGTTGGTACGGCGAGCATCATCATCTTTACCCAGCGCATTTGGCACGATTGAGAAGGTATAAGAAATACCGTCTTGAGCGTGGGCAAATGGGAGTTTTGCCACTGAGGTTAAAGAAGCGATTGCGCCTTTTTCATCACGGCCATGCATAGGGTTTGCACCCGGTGCAAATGGCGCACCTGAACGACGACCATCTGGTGTGTTACCGGTTTTCTTACCATAAACCACGTTTGAGGTGATGGTCAGAATTGACTGCGTTGGGATCGCATTGCGATACATTTTTCGGTCACGAATTTTCGCCATAAAACGTTCAACTAAGTCACAGGCGATATCATCTACACGTGGGTCGTTGTTACCAAATTTTGGATAGTCACCGCTGATATCGAAATCAACTGCTATGCCGTTTTCATCACGAACCGGTTTTACGGTGGCGTATTTGATGGCAGACAGTGAGTCGGCTGCGATAGATAAACCCGCAATACCACAAGCCATAGTGCGACGTACGTCTCTGTCGTGCAGCGCCATAAGCGCGGCTTCGTAAGAGTACTTATCGTGCATGTAGTGGATTGAGTTCAGTGCAGTGACATATTGAGTCGCTAACCAATCCATTAAACCGTCTAAGCGATTCATCACATCATCAAAGTTGAGCACTTCGTCTGTGATCATGTCTGCTTTAGGGGCAATTTGGATTTTCAGTTTTTCGTCTACGCCGCCGTTAATCGCATACAGCATGGTTTTCGCTAAGTTAGCGCGAGCACCGAAGAACTGCATGTGTTTACCCACAACCATAGGGCTCACACAACAGGCGATTGCATAGTCGTCTGATTGGAAATCAGGACGCATTAAGTCATCGTTTTCGTATTGGATTGAGCTAGTGTCGATAGACACTTTGGCGCAATATTTTTTGAAACCGATTGGCAGTTTATCTGACCATAATACCGTGATGTTTGGCTCAGGACTTGGACCCATAGTGTAAAGGGTGTTCAAGAAACGGAAGCTTGATTTCGTCACTAACGTACGGCCATCTAAGCCCATACCGCCAATTGACTCCGTCGCCCAAATTGGGTCGCCTGAGAACAATTCGTCGTATTCAGGGGTACGTAGGAAACGCACCATACGCAATTTCATCACGAAATGGTCAACCATTTCCTGAGCTTGTTGCTCAGTTAAGGTGCCATTTTTCAGATCACGTTCAATATAGATGTCGAGGAATGAAGAGGTACGACCTAATGACATGGCAGCGCCATTTTGGCTCTTCACTGCAGCTAAATAGCCGAAGTAAGTCCATTGGATCGCTTCTTGTGCATTGGTCGCTGGACGAGAAATATCGAAGCCATACTTGGCAGCCATTTTCTTCATTTGGCCTAATGCACGGTGTTGCTCGGCAATTTCTTCACGTAATTGGATAACGTTAGATAACTCTTCACCCGCTTCGAACTGCGCTTGCAGTGAGCTAAATTGGGCAAACTTATCTTTCATAAGGTAATCGATACCGTAAAGTGCCACACGGCGATAGTCACCAATGATACGGCCACGGCCATAAGCATCGGGCAAGCCCGTTAAAATACCTGATTTACGACAGGCCATAATTTCGGGGGTGTAAACATCGAACACACCTTGGTTATGGGTTTTGCGCAGTTCTGAATAAACGTATTTAACATCTTCATCCAGTACACGATCGTAGGCGGCGCATGAGCTTTCCACCATACGAATACCACCGTTAGGCAACATAGCGCGTTTTAGCGGCGCGTCTGTTTGTAAGCCAACGATAGTTTCTAATTCTTTGTTGATATAGCCAGCGTCGTGGGAAGTGATGGTTGAAACCATCTTAGTGTCGAAATCAACAGGCGCGTGGGTACGGTTTTCCTGTTTGATGCCTTCCATGACTTTATCCCACAATTTTGTGGTCGCTTCGGTGGCACCGGCGAGGAAGGACTCGTCGCCTTCAAAAGGCGCGTAGTTTTGTTGGATAAAGTCACGTACATTGACTTCAGATTTCCAATCGCCAGGAGTAAAGCCTTCCCATGCGTTGGCAAACAGTTCAGTTTTGTCGGTCATCGTACTAATACCTTCTGGTTGAGATAAAAGGTTATTGGCGATCAGCGTTAAGCAATGCTGAGTATAAGCCAATAGCTAATTCCTGAAATAAAGCTCCCTTCATGATGACGCCCTATGATGGGAACTGGATTTTGAAGCGCTCGTCACTCCAAAAGTCTGTCTATTGATACCCGATAAGATGACAAATATTCGCTTACTTTGATTATCGGCTACTGATAAATCTTTATAATTGGTAAGACCAATTGTCCATAAACATATTAACATAGGTCTGTCGCTATCGCATCTTAAACGGCTTGGTTTATGCTCTGTTAATCCCAAATTTGCTAGCTAGGTAGCATTTTTTTACCACAATAGGGAATACGGCACGCTTTTTAAGTTGGTGTGACATCTGAACCCCATTATCTCTTAAATCAGCCTGCCTATATTGTTCCCATTTACTGTCCACCTTTAGCGAGGATAAATCTATCCTCGTATAGGCTGATTTTGATTGGTGGGAGTCACGGCTCGATAATGGGAGCTGTCACAGTAGGCGCAGTGGTTATGATATTAAAAATAAGTTTGATGTTAGCTATTTGTATTAATTTATTTTTATTTGCTAACTTAGTGTCGATTTAGGAGACGGCATGTCATAACGCCATCAAATAAAGCATGCAATGCTTAAATCATTCAGGAAGGGTTAAAGAGTGGCTAAATACAGTAGTTGGCTATGATGCAGGCAACTTGTTACTTGCTGTTGGACTAAACTGTAAATGCTAAAGTATCGGTTCAATTTAATGAATACTGAGATACACGCATCAAGCTATTGGTCATTTAATGTGTCATTGCTGAGGTTTGCTTGAATCTATAGCGCATTAATTTAAGCGTTAGTTCGCTAAATATGAGATGGAAACGTGCAGGATATGCATTGTATACCATCTTAATTAAGCCACATTCTCGCGATGAAAATCGGGCTGTCATGGTAAGACCAATTAACCTTTTGTGTTTTTGGCTTCAAAGTTTTCACATTTTGGGTGTGAATAGCATCACGCTTTAGCAATATCTGCTTCACAGCATAAGCGCGTTGTATGATACAAAGCGAGACTTTAGTGAATCATCATTTAAGCAAATCATTATCTCGGTTTTGATTCGTGTTATCTGCGCAATGGCGCTGCTGGAGATACCTATGCTACGCGTTCAAGTTTGTTTATCTGAAGTTGGAGTTATGCAATGAAAAGCCCAAATCCATCGTCATCAGTTCCAACTGTGACAAACAGCGCACATGAAGCGCCACAGGTTTCAGCTCATTTTAGTTGTTACAATCAGGCTGAAATTTACGGGACAAGCAAAGTGGTTAAAGCACCTTGGCAGTCCTTTGGCTTAGCCGTGTTTGCTGGCGCATTTATCGCTTTAGCCTTTGTTTTTTATTTAACCGTAACCACTGGCGCAGGCGATGCGTCTTGGGGTTTAGTTCGTTTCGTTGGCGGAATAGCCTTTAGTTTAGGTTTAATCTTAGTGGTTGTTTGCGGTGGAGAACTGTTCACCAGTTCTGTGCTCAGTACCGTCGCCTGGGCACAAAAACAGGTTACTGGCGCTGAATTACTCAAATGTTGGTGCCGCGTGTATGCCGGCAATTTTGTCGGCGCTATGTTGATGGTTTGCTTGATCACTGCCGCAGGTATGTATGATCTCGATGGTGGTAACTGGGGATTAAATGCCCTTAAAGTGGCACAGCACAAACTGCACCATACTTGGGTCCAAGCCTTTAGTTTAGGCATTTTATGTAACATGTTGGTGTGTTTAGGTGTGTGGATGACCTTTGCTAGTCGTGATGTACTGACGAAATCGTTACTGTTAATTTTACCTGTGGCTATGTTCGTTAGTAGTGGCTTTGAACACAGTATCGCTAACTTATTTATGGTGCCTATGGGCATGATGATCCAATCTATCGCCAGCCCAGAGTTCTTCGTGTCTTTAGGGGTTACTCAAGCACAATTTGCCGATTTAACCGTGGCAAACTTTATATTCAATAATTTAATACCTGTAACCTTAGGCAATATTGTCGGTGGCGGTGTGATTGTTGGTTTAGGTTATTGGTGGATAGAGCAGGGTAAAGTAACCTTGGCTGAACCACACAAAGCTCATCATGAACATTTTTCTGCACCACATTCACATACTGAAAAACCTCAGCATCAGAGTGAGATTAAGCTGACTAAACATTCCTAAAACGTCTTTAATTATCAGTCTGAAGTGAAAGTGCCCAGCAGGTAGCTGGGCATTTTTATGTCGGTTTACTATGATGTGTAAATAATGAAGTAAATAAAAACGGCATCCGAAGATGCCGTTTTTTGATTAGGTTCTAACTAATAAATGCGAGATTAGAATTTCTGTGTATACGTTGCCGTAAATGTACGGCCATATAAGCTGTACAGAGAAGCATCATATTTAAGGTCCGAATCTAAAACTGGATCTTCATTAGTTAAGTTGCGAATACCCAAACTAATTTTGCCTTCCCATGGTGTAGCATAGCCATAGCTAATGTCGAAAGTTGTTTGCGAAGACAAGCTTCCAACTTGGGCGTATGTATTTGGATCTGTCTTTTCTGATTGGCCATCAATATATTGCGTTAATATAGATGCAGAGTGATCGCCATAGCTCCAGTCGATAACCCAAGTAAATCTGAACTCAGGCATACCATTACGGCCAATTTTATCGTTAACTGGGCCATCAAAATATTCTTCCTCATTATAAGAAAGAATATAAGTTAGATCGTACGAGCTGCTAAAGTCGCCAATAGCTGTTTCAAATCCACTATATGTTAGATTGAAGTCAACACCAGAAGTATCAAAACCGTTGCCATTTGCTTTAGGTGTCGTTGCTGATAATAACTTGCCATTCGGATTATCGCCTACGCGTTTGATTTCACCGCGGCTTAAGTTACCGTAACCAACTTTTTGTTCTTCTTTTAATAGTGAGTCTAAAGAGACAAAAGTAATAACATCTTTGATATCTAAGCTGTAATACTCAACTTTACTACTCAGTTTATCTGTGATATCCCATACTAGTCCTAAGTTGTAGAAATCTGATGTTTCTGGTTGTAATTCGCTATTCGCAGTACGAGTCACATCATATTGTTTGGCTTTACAGTCAGCTACATTCGTGCCTAGCACATCACAGTAATGGTAATCCGTTGCTGTATCTGCACTGAAAGAATCTGCTGCAAGTAGATCTGATAATGATGGAGCGCGGAAACCTTGACCCCAAGATGCTCTGAATACAACATCATCTAAGACTTGATATCTTAGAGCGACTTTTGGTGTTGTTGCAGAGCCAAAGTCAGAGTAGTTATCGTAGCGATAAGCTAAGTTTAATTCTAAATCTTCGGTTACAGGGATAATTGATTCAGCGAACAGTGCATAGACATCACGGTCACCTGAAGAGCCATTACCTGATGAACCAATAACGTCACCAGCAGCGGTTTGCGCATCAACGTTAGCTTCATACTTGTATTGGAGTGCTTCAGTTCCTATGTACCAACCAATGCTACCAGCAGGTAATTCAATGGCTTCAAAGTTCACACCAGCATTAATACTTTGGAACTCCATTATGTCTTGCTTGAGGGTTTCGTGAGTCATATCTGCTATGACAGATGCACTATTTCCTTCAGGACCAAAGTTGAAAATACCATCTTTCACATATCTTTCAACCGTAGGTCTGTGTACATATCCAGTACCATAGTTACTGTTTTCAGCTAAATTGTAATGGTATGTGAAGTCCCAACCAAAGCTGTCATGCGTGCCAACTAAACCCAATTGAATATCGGTGCTGTAATCGACAGTTTTTGCATCACGAGTACCAACATCTGTGAAGCGATAATAAGCTCGCCCAGCATTTTCGTTTAAACTGTTGCCAGTGTATTTCCCATTAGCATCATAATTTTTTACTTCAACTTGACCTGGAGCGACATTAAACCAGCCTGCTGCCGGAGCATATCGACCGAAAGTTTCATTGCGAGAGAATAGACCTAAGCCTTGAAATACGATTTCATCAGAAAGTTCATATTCTCCATTTACATAGCCAGCAGTATAGGAACGTGCAGCATGGTCAGCAGCTTCTGCTGTAAAATCGTAACCACAAACATAGTCACCATCGCCAGCATCATAGATATGTCCACCACCAACCATCTTAGGGTTATCACAAGCCGTCATAGGTTTAAATTGGCCTGTTTTTCCATCTAGGAAATTACGAGCATAAGTTGAAACGCCAGTGGTATCGTCAAATTTTGGTGCTAGGATATTGGAAGAACTTGAAAACCAACGATCACGTTGATAAATGATTTCGCGGTTTAAGTGTTCAAAAGAGAAAGTTACACTGCCTTTTTCACCAACAGTACCACCCACAATTTGTGTTTTCCATTCTTCACCACCGTCTTGCTCTGGTTGTGAGCTTGTAGCTGAAACTTCAAGGCCTTCAAAGCCTTTTTTAAGAATAATATTGACTACACCTGCAACGGCATCTGAGCCATATACTGCGGAAGCTCCATCAGTTAATACCTCAATTCTTTCAATTGCAGCAGTTGGGATAGTATTAAGGTTGACAGCGGTGCCACCTAGCGTAGGAGAGCCAGGCATACGCTTGCCATTTAACAGTACTAAAGTACGATCTGAACCCGCACCGCGGAGGTTAATTGTCGCTTGTGATTGAGCACTACTACCTGAACGTTCTGAAGTAGACCCGAAGCTGTTTAAATTACTTCTACGTAATACATCAGCAACAGACATTTCACCCGTTTTCTCAATATCGGATGCACTGATAGTTGTAACTGGTGATGAGCCCTCCATGTCGGTACGCTTAATACGTGAACCTGTTACTTCAATACGTTCAACTTTGGCACCATCTTCAGCTGCATATACTATCGAAGTGGTTAACGCGGCAGTAGCTGCTCCGCTTATTAATGCAAAGCGAACGGCTTTGGCTAATGTAGAATTTGCACGCATTTTATTCTCCCTTAACACATGTTGTATGTTTATTTTTTATTTTTCTTAAATGGTTACTTATGTAAAGAATTAAGCTCTCATTTAATTGAGTTCAGGATATAACCACAAGAAAATAACAAGTGCAACATTGGTTATGCTGGAGTTTTGTTTAAAATTTGTTATTTACTCTCTTTTTAAAATGCAGATATAAGTAGGGTGTGTGTGTAATCGGTGGCAGATAAGGTTTTAATCTGAGGGTTTTGTTTTTTATTTGGCTTTTTGTTTTTATTATTGGTTCTTTGTGTTTTTTTATTGTTGCTAATATTTTGTTTTATTGTGTTTTAATTTTGTTGTTTTCAATAATAGTTTGAAACTATTTTATGTGAAAAAGTAAAAATTAATAACGATATGGTTTGTCATTCCATATATTTTAGATTGGATGATTGAGGAGTGTTATCAATAAGGGTTTTCATGCGGTTTAATTTTGTATGGTGATATTTTTACACCGCGTCAGTAAGCTAGAAGTAAAATTATGGAATGAAATGTTGTAAAGAATAAAAACTAATCAAATGCTATTTCTGATTATTTAATTTTGACTGTTTAAATATAAAAGCGAAGTGAATATCTATTCACTTCGCTTTCGGTTTATTGTTTAGTTTTTTGAGTGAACAATTCATTTGTATGGTTAATTATTTTTACAAAAAGCTGTTCTGTTTATTTGCTATTTAGAACTGATTTGTGCTCTACCACGTTAAATTGCAGTGGAAAGTAGTGTCCTAAATAACGTAGGGCGACATAGGCAACCACTAAGGTGGCGATTACCAGTTCGAATTCTGCTAAGTATTTTATCCATATCGCTAACTCACCCATGTTATTGAACTGCGTTAACCAAGCAGCGGTTTTAAAGAGGGCGGTTGCACCGATCACCATAGGGAAGGTAAAGGCTGCGTAGCCTGGGCTAAAGGGCAGTTTTAGTAGGTGAAAGAAGGCCAAGTAGATGATGCTGGTCATCAGAATGGCGATGCTCAGTAGTAAGGCGACTAAGGGAATCGACGCCTGCTCGCAAACGGTCAGATAACCTGCAAGTGATAAACTGGCGGGCGCCGCGAGAATGGCAATGGTTGGTTTAGCGGCATCGGGTATCGCCTGACAGAAAATGAGGCGATAGAGCATCAAAGGCAGCATGATTAAGTAAGCCAACATCCCAAAAACCAAAATGGCATTTGCTAACCATTGGTAGTCAGACACAGGGAAAGACACTGCCGCGACGATAATGCCAATCGGTGGTACGAACCAGCTCGGAACCATGTGCTCGAGTTTAAAATCAATGGCGCGATAATAGATAAACGCGCTTAGGAAGATCACATGGATACCAATGGCGACTAGCCACAGAGTTAAGCCTGCATGGGGGAAATAATCGCCGAGTGATTTAGACACCACCATCAAGCCCATGGCGAAGGTGGGGATCACACTACCAATCACAGGGTGACTTAGCTCGTCCTTTAAAATATTAGGATGAAGCATGAATTTACCCATGAGCAATAACAGTAACACAGAGGCTATGATGGCACCTGTGAGTTGTCCTGCGCCATTAAGTGAAGGTGTCATGTTCTCCCATGTCCAACCTAAGCTGGCAATTGCCAGTGCCAACCCAGCCATAGGGCTGGGAAGTTTAGCTGCGTGGGATGTCCAGCGTTTGCGTTTTGAAGTCATTTTGAATACCTCTCAATACTGACAATGCTTAACATCGCTTTTTTGGGGCGCTGTTTTGATGTATTTAGTGTACTGCGGGTATCAATGATAAATAAATTTGATTGATTTTATTCATTGCATAAGTTTTGTTTACTTTGATGTTGCTATTAAACTTAAGGTTTGAGTTTACAACGCAGTAGCGTGTGCCCTAGGCCAAGATTGTCTGTATCTTCATCCACATACAGTCCCGCTTGGTAAAGCAGGGCCAATAAATCCTTAGAGTGATACATGCGGCTATTGCCATTGGCCATGGCGCTGAAATAGAGGCTAGTGGCATTTACGCAATAGGCGGAGGCGGCCGATGGCTGTCTATCCCAAAAGGTTTCGACGATAAAGAGTTGGCTGCTTGATGTCATTGCCTTTGCCGTGCGTTGTAAAATGCTCAGGATTTGGCTTTTTGAGAAGCAATCCAGAAATTGACTCATCCAGTAAGTATCGGCGCCTTCGACAAAGGGTTGGGAGTCGTCTAGCAGATCGGTGGCAAAGGTATGCACTCGTGCTGCAAAACCTCGTGCGAGTGCATTTTGTGTGGCTACCTCAAGTTGCCCCGGAAAATCCATAATCGTGACTTCAACGTTTGCGTCATAATCACAGCAGCTCAGTGCCCATTTTCCCGTATTGCCGCCTATATCCACTAAATGGATTGGCTTATGGGCGAACACTAACGGCAGAAGCTGTGGAAAGGCATGATCCGAATAGTAATGATCGAAGGCAAACCAGCTCTGTTTCGCTTTGGGTGGTAAATCCTTCAAGGCAGGGTAGATAGTATCCCAGTCACCGAAAACCTTGAGTCCTGCGGCCTTGCCTTCGAGTAGTGCGGTATCAAGGCTAAAAAGGCCTTGATAACAAACGTCCTGCACAAAGTTAAGGTTGATGGCGGCCATGTCGTCATGGAGTAAAAAGTGCCCCGTTTTGTCGAGCACATAGCCATTTTCATTTTGCCAAACGAGCCCCATGCTGAGCCCCATATCCAGCAAGACTCCAAGGGCGTACTCGCTCAGTGGTGTCGATTGGCTTAACTCGGCCGCAGTGATCCCACGTTCAGCCGCGTTATCTATTTGCGCTAGCACATCGAATTTGAGTAGGCAGTGGGCGACTTGAAAGCTGATGGGGCCAAAGGCAATTTTTTGAGCTTCAAACTTCGCATTGAAGGCGCTGATGTTACTTGGTGTTCGGTAAAAAGACATAAAAAGGAATGAATTGGCGAGCGGGTCCGTTCTTTATAACCAAGTTAGCCGTGAAAGCCAGTTGAGATACAAAGAACTATGAGCTGTATCCAAACTTGAGCAGTAACTTGTTTATGCTCTGTAATCGAGATCTAAATAATGGAATGCCATAAATAAAAATACCCAGCCAAAGCTGGGTATTTTAAGGACGATAAAACGTCGTTTATTGAACGTTTTCTTCGTCGCCGAATTGGCCTTGGAACAAGACTGAAGATAGGTAACGCTCGGCAGCCGATGGCAAAATCACCACAATGGTTTTGCCTGCAAACTCTGGCAACTCAGCGATGCGGTTGGCGGCGACAACGGCGGCACCCGATGAAATACCCACTAAAATGCCTTCTTCTTGCATTAAGCGGCGGGCCATGTCGATGGCTTCATCGTTAGTTACAGCCTCAACACGGTCAATCAATTCTAAATCTAAGTTACCTGGGATAAAGCCTGCACCAATACCTTGAATTTTATGCGGCCCTGGTTGCACTGGTAAACCCGCTAAGGTTTGAGCTATAACAGGAGAATCTGCTGGCTCAACCGCAACTGAGGTGATGGTTTTACCGGCCACTTTTTTCAAGTAACGGCTTACCCCAGTAATTGTACCGCCAGTACCTACACCGGCAACAAACACATCCACTTCACCGTCGGTATCATTCCAGATTTCTGGACCTGTGGTTTTTTCATGGATTTCTGGGTTAGCAGGGTTATTAAACTGCTGCAATAAAATGTATTTTTCAGGAGCCGATTGGCGAATTTCTTCCGCTTTATCAATCGCACCTTTCATGCCTTTCGCGCCTTCAGTCAGCACGAGAGTTGCGCCTAGGGCTTTGAGTAGCTTACGACGCTCTAAACTCATGGTATTTGGCATGGTCAGGGTCAGTTTATAGCCACGGGCCGCGGCAACATACGCTAATGCAATACCTGTGTTGCCTGATGTCGGCTCAATCAGCTCGTGATTTTTTGTTAATAGACCTTTCTTCTCGGCATCCCAAATCATATTGGCACCGATACGGCATTTAACACTGAAACTTGGGTTACGGGCTTCGACTTTGGCCAGTACTTTACCTTGGCTAACACGGTTTAAACGTACTAGCGGTGTATTACCAATAGTATATGAATTATCTTCGAAAATTTTGCTCATGGATTGCTTGCTCCTATGTTGGCACTACTGAATCATAATCTGCTGTGGCGCTTTTAGAAGTGATTGTTTGTTCTTCTTTATTCGATTTGGTTATTAAAGGGTGTGCTGTTATTCGCAAACCCTGATTGGCAGCCAGTTTAACTGTGTTAACCTCTTGCTAACATAAAAAAGATTGTGGCATTAACAGGGATAACTTCTTGATGTCTCAATCGTAAAACTAGCCTATCACTCGTATCGGACAAGCGCAAAGATGAAGCAGCAACAAATGGATCTGGGTAAAGATCCAAAAACGATGGTAACACCAAAGGCATTTACCATTGCAGCAGCCGTGTTATATACCCCATTGGCGACACCGTTGAAGCGGATGTTAGCCATACTGATTGATGGTTTGCTGATCACTGTGTTAGCTGAGCAGATGGATTGGATGTTTGTCTTGCTGGTGGTCAGTATTATCTGGATTGAAAAGCGCAGTCGTAAGTTTGGTCGTTTATTAAAGTGGGGACTTTATGCCTTGATGTTGGTTTTTATGTTGCTGACAACCGCCAATAATCTGTTTGATTTTAATGGAACAGACGTTAAAAGCAGTGAGGGAGTAGAGCAACAATTTGCATTAGGTGAACAAATCATTACGTCACTACCAGCATTGATGTCGTTGAGCCAGTGTAATAATTATGCTTGTGGTAAAACTCAAGTTCAGTCCCTACATGAAGCGATAAAAAATGCTTCAGGATCAAAGGGCATGACAGAAAATGATCAACGTGAAATAGTGCTAGCAACCATAGCCAACAGTAGTTTACCTGCCGTAGACAGTGAAAAGTTACAGGCGGAAGTGCTTAATGGCAGCCTATGGCCTGTTATTACGCTTCCTGTTGAGTTGGCGACAACAGATTCTCCGCCTGAGCCACTTCAGCCTATTCAAGCTATTTCGCCGGATGTACAGCCGCAAAGTGCGGTGGCTGATGCAGTGGATGTGAGCCCTTCGCAATATTCTCGCCTCAGAACCGTTGATGAAGCTACAAGCCATAGTGTTGTCGCTTGGGTTAAAGGCTTTCTGAGTGATATGGGGCTGGGTTTTGGTTGGGCAGCGTTTTACTTTACCGTCTTTACTGCACGATTTGATGGTCAAACCTTAGGTAAGAAGATGTTGGGCATTCGGGTGATCCAGCTCGATGGTGCCAATATCAGTTTATGGGCCGCGTTTGGCCGTTATGGTGGCTATGCCGCAGGCTTTACCACAGGCTTACTTGGTTTTATGCAAATATTTTGGGATGCCAATCGGCAGGGGATCCAAGATAAAATATCTTCAACAGTCGTGATAGACTTAGTGCAAATGCATAAAAAGCAACGATTAGAGCAACAAGCGCAGGGGCAAAATGAGTTAGCACCTGTGCTTACGAGTGATGATGTATCCTCTGCTCACCTTACAACCAGTACCCGTTTGGAGCATTTATGAAACAGGTCGTCATTTCGGGGAGTGGCCTATTTACGCCGCCCCACAGTATTTCCAATGAAGCCTTAGTTGAGAGCTTCAATGCTTATGTGGATATTTTCAATCTTGAAAATGCAGGCTTAATTGAGCAAGGCCATGTTGCGGCTTTGTCCTATTCATCAAGCGAGTTTATTGAAAAAGCCTCAGGCATCAAGCACAGATATGTGATGGTGAAAGAGGGCATTCTGGATCCCGAAGTCATGATGCCGTTGATTCCTGAGCGCAGCAGTGACGAATTATCTATGCAGGCTGAGATTGGCCTTGAAGCTGCCTTGATGGCACTAAAGAATGCCAATCTCAAAGCTGAGCAAATTGACTTAGTGATTGTTGCCTGCGCTTATACTCAGCGTGCGTATCCTGCTATGGCGATTGAAATTCAACGTGCACTGGGTACGCGGGGTTATGGTTACGACATGCAGGTAGCGTGTTCATCGGCGACGTTTGCAATTGTCGCCGCGGCTAATGCCATTGCTACGGGTTCTGCCTCAAGAGTGCTAGTGATCAACCCTGAAATTTGCTCGGCACAGGTGAATTATCGCGACCGTGACAGCCATTTTATCTTCGGTGATGTGGCGACGGCTCTGGTACTGGAAGAACAAAGCTTAGCCCAGTCTGACCATGTGTTTAAGATCATCTCAAGCCGCTGTTTTACCGATTACTCGAACAATATTCGCAGTAATTTCGGTTTCTTGAATCGCTGCGATCCGAGTGCGGCCCATCAAGCCGATAAGTTATTCCACCAACAAGGGCGCAAGGTATTTAAAGAGCTGTTGCCGATGATTTATCAACATTTGGATGAACATCTGGCCGAACAAGCGTTAACGCCACAGTCTTTTAAGCGTTTGTGGTTGCATCAAGCGAACATCAACATGAATCAGTTCGTGGTGAGAAAGCTGTTAGGGGATGATGTGTCAGCGGAACAAGCGCCTGTGGTGTTAGATGAGTACGCCAATACGGCTTCCGCGGGTTCTGTGATTGCATTTCACAAGTTTTCCGGTGACTTTAAGGCTGGCGATTTAGGTTTATTGAGTTCGTTTGGCGCAGGATATTCTATTGGTAGTGTTATTCTGCAGAAGGTCTAAGATTCTCACCGTCATAATAAAAAGCCCACATCGAGGAAGATGTGGGCTTTTTTATGTCAGTTGTTTGCCTAAGTTGCTTTCTGTTTAAGGCAATGATTGTTTATAGCAGCCATGCGTAACTTAACTTCATAAAGTAGGTTTTCTCGTCCCGTGTCAGGCGGCTTAACTCATCATTAGCCTGCAAACTATCAGAGTATCCGAGGTAGAACACACTCTGCGGATTGAGTTTATAACCGTAGAGGAGCTCATTGCCTAAATGCGCTTCCTCACTCTGCGGCGCTGAATATAAATACTGCGCCACATTGCGATTTATCCGAGTGTAAATGCTAGAAAGGCGAATAAAACTGTGTAGACTGAATTGCCAGTTGAGGCGTACATCGCTCAGATTAGCGGTAAAAAGTGCACCTTGTTCCACATCCATTTGCTGATAAAGATGGGAGATATCGATAGAAAGTCCATTAGCAATTTTCCAATTGATACTCGGGTTCATTTGCGTTTTAGTGCCCAGCCTATCATTGATAAAATCAATTTCATCGCCGTAGTACATTTCAAGCTCCATACTCAGGGGCGATAACGGGGTTACTGCGCCATAAAACCACACTTGGGTTTCATCATATAGTTGACTATTTCCGGCGATAGTGAGTTGTGAAGCATCGCGGCGAGGCCCCACACGTTCACGGGTTTCTACACCAAAGGTGATTTCGCTTTGTAATGCGCCGATGATTTCGATGTAGGCTTCATACTCTTCTTCAAGTCGTTCGCCTGCTTGGTTATGAGTGATATCCCAATCTCCCGCTAATTCCACCTTGTTAAAGGTGCCCGTAGGATACCAAATCAAACCCGCACCAGCCTCAAAGGTGCGGTAATCGATTTTTTCGACAAAGCCTAAATCGGCACGAAAATCGGGATCAACTGCGTTGTATTCACTGTAAGCAAACCAATTTCGCTCTTCGTGTTTAAAGGTTAACTGATATAAATTGCCGCCAAAGCGGTTATCAGATTGGCTACGTAATACTTGTTCGTTGAGTTGGCAGTGACCGAGTTCGCAATCAAGCTGAGATTGGCCACAGGGCAAACCATTACTAGGGTCATTTTCAGTATCAGTACAAAATTGACGATAGACTCCCGTGGGGTACTGAGTATCTGATTGGGCCACTTGCGCAGTGAAACTGTCCTGTGGTGTTAGTTGATATTTCGCATCCAGACTAATGACATAGTTGTGGTAATCGGGTTGGCTGTTGATCTCATTGTGGGGGGTATTTGCTGTACCATTGTGAGTGTTGTCACTGCTTGTTTTCGCGGTAAGTAATCCGCCGATGGAGAAGGTTTTGCTAATGTCGAAACGATAACGTCCCGCAAGGTTCAAACTTTCTTGATCAAGCGAGGCAACCTCTGAGCTTAAATTTCCCGGTACCAAAAACGTGGTTTGGCTATCGTTACTCGCTAGCAGAGCTAAAGTGTGATCATCGCTCTTACTTGTCAGTTTGATACCATAGTCAGGTGCAACAATATTGCGGGTGTGCAGCAGATTCACCTGTGTGTCGAAATAGTCTTTATTATCCAAAAAGAACGGCCGTTTCTCATCATAGAACAAGGAGAAAGTGCTGTTCACATCGAGCTGGCCAGCATCGGATTCCACTTGGGAAAAATCGGGATTAATGGTGGCATTGAGTAAGGTGCTGGAATTAATGCCCCAGCGTAAGTCTACACCTGGCTCGAGATTGTTATCAGCTTCCCAGCCATCCGCCTGTTTATGTTCGTTACGGTTGGCGATAAAAGTCGGGGTGATTTGTACATCCTGTCCTTGTTCTGCCCCCGCCAAGCCAGAAGCCACACCTAACTGACAAAGTTGACAACTCGTATTACGGTCAATCTTATGGGTCGATAGGCGATGTTTTTCATTGCGTGGATAATAACGAATTAACTCAAAGCCCCATTCTTGCAGGCTTTTCTTGTCGTCAAAGTTGAACAGTCTCAGTGGTAACTCGACTTCAACCTGATAGCCATCGGCGGTGATCTTGCCTGCGGATTTCCAAATACCATCCCATGCTTCGCTTTCTTCACCCGTTAATTCGTTTTCAATTGAGTCTAATTGCACGCCAAGGGGATTAATAAAAAATTGGTATGCTAAACGGGCATTATTAAAAGTATCGAGTTTAATTCCGACTAAATCATCACTCCACAGCTTGTCTCTGTCCTTGAGTGTGGCCCGAATGAGTTTGGGATTAATGTCTTTGGCAGTAAATGCCACAAAAAGACTGGTTTTAGTCGCATAGACTCGCGCCTCGGTTTTCACTAATGCAGCAATATTTTCCCCTGGTTGGGTTTCATATTTGAGCTCTGTGACTGCGGCTTGTTGCCAAATGGCATCGTCCAACTCACCGTCAATATTGGCTGCACTGTTAAGTGTTGGAATGGCTAACTGAAATTGGCTGGCATAGCCAGCAAGACAAGTTACAGGTAGAAAAGTAAGACTAGATAAGATGATGGCTAAGATTGATTTCAACAAAAAAGACTCAAATAACACATTCGTGGCGCGCATTTTGCCAGAAAACGTGAAGTTAACAATAGCGAGTAATTGTTACAAGGTTTGCGTTGATTCTGACGAGGCGAAACATGATTGGATTATTGGGTTTAAAAAAATTGGGGAGCAGTGCTGAGCCATGACTCAGCACTGCTGGTGTTACTACTCGGGTGCGATGGCATGGTTGCGATACGCTTCACGATACTTATCGACCCACATGGCCGTCGCGCCACAAATCGCCACTGGCATGACGATAAAGTTGACTATGGGGATCATCGAAAATAGCGTCACAGTGGCGCCAAAGCTAAAACTGGTGCCACGGGTTTGATTCAAGGCAAAGCGCATATCTTTAAAACTGACCTTGTGGTTATCGAAGGGATAATCGCAGTACTGAATCGCCATCATCCAAGCGCTGAACAGAAACCATAAAATCGGCGCCAGCGTCTGGCCTACCATAGGCACTAAAAACAATAACAAAAATACCAGTGCGCGGGGCAGATAGTATTTGAGTTTGATCCACTCACGTCCAAGGATACGCGGTAAGTCTTTGATTAAATCAATACCAGAACCGGTATTCAGCTGCTTACCAGTTAACAACTGTTCGACTTTTTCAGCCAACAGACCATTAAAGGGGGCGGCGAGCCAGTTCATGACGGAGCTAAATACAAAAGCAAGCATCACCAGCATAGTGGTGACGGCGAGTGGCCAAAGTAAAAAGTTTAACCAGCTTAAGTACTCAGGGAGCTGGGCATTCATCCAAGTGAATAGCGTATCTAACTGGCCTATGGCTACATAAATGACGCCAGCAAACAGCAGTAGGTTAATCATTAGCGGAATAAATACGAAAGTGCGCAGGCCTTTACGTGTGATTAAACCAAAGCCATCGAGAAAATAATTAACGCCACTTTTGGCTGGGAAGGGCAAGGTTTTTTTCTGTGTCATATCGTTTTTCCAAAAAGTTAAGCGACAGCTATATGCGATTGTGATCAACTCATGGACAGATGACAAGCTAAAAGCCGCATGAATTCAATAAAAAGCGTTACAAAATGCTGCCTGCTTTGTTAAAGTTGGCCGATAAATGCATTTGCACCGCTCGGCTCATTTTCGGGCCAGACTTCAGAGACGCGCTAACTGGCACCATGAGATTAAAACAGATAAAACTTGCCGGCTTTAAGTCGTTTGTCGATCCCACGAAAATTCCTTTTTTACAGGCATTAACCGCCATTATTGGCCCAAATGGCTGCGGTAAATCGAACGTGATCGATGCCGTGCGATGGGTGCTCGGTGAAAGCTCGGCGAAGCACCTACGCGGTGATTCTATGGCTGATGTGATATTTAACGGTTCAAGCGCGCGAAAACCTGTGTCTGTGGCGGGGGTTGAACTTATTTTTGAAAACAAAGAGGGTCGTCTTGCTGGTCAGTATGCCAGTTATGAAGAAATCGCCGTTAAGCGTCAAGTGAGCCGCGACGGTGAGTCTTGGTATTTTCTCAATGGTCAAAAGTGTCGTCGTAAAGACATTACCGACTTGTTTATGGGCACAGGTCTTGGCCCGCGAAGTTATGCCATTATCGAGCAAGGCACTATTTCCCGCCTGATTGAATCTAAACCCCAAGACTTGCGCACCTTTATTGAGGAAGCCGCTGGGATTTCCCGCTATAAAGAGCGTCGGCGCGAAACTGAAAACCGTATTCGCCATACCCGCGAAAACCTCGAGCGTTTGGGCGATATTCGCAGTGAACTCGGTAAGCAGTTAGATAAACTTGCGCAGCAGGCTAAAGCCGCTAAACAATATCGTGAGCTTAAACAGGCCGAGCGTAAGACCCATGCTGAACTCCTTGTGATGCGCTATCAAGAGTTGCAAGCTCAGATGGCGAGCCTATCTGAGCAGATAAGTGCTATTGAAGTACAGCAAGCGGCGGCGCAGTCACTCGCGCAAACAGATGAATTACAAACCACTGAACTGCAAGTGCAACTCGCGCAACTGGCGGAGCAAGAGCAGCGAGCGGTTGAAGCCTATTATCTGACTGGTACTGAGATCGCTAAGTTAGAGCAACAGCTACAGAATCAAAAGCAACGCGACGCCCAGCTCGAAACCCAGTTGGCGCAAGTCAAAGAGCAGATCCAACAAAATACCGACAAGCTTAACGGCTATAAAGCGAGTCTTAGCGCGTTAGAGCTTGAGCTTGCCAAACTTGGGCCACAGCATGATGAGCAACAAGAGATCATGGATGAGCTGCAATCCCAATGGGAAATGAGCATAGAACGCAGTCAGCAGCAGGCCGAAGTGGCGCGCCAACAGGCAGCGGATGTTTCTCAACATAAGTTACAGCTTGAACTGCGTCGCAGCCAGTTAGCGCATCAGCAGCAATTACTACAACACAAACAGCAGCAAAGTCGTGAGCAGCAGGCACAACTTTCGGCGTTAATGGACGGTGATCTCGCATCGAGTATTACACCATTGCAGCAAGATATTGAGTCTTTGGATGATGCGCTTAAACTGCAAAATGAAATTAATCATCAGCAAGAACAAAGTGTAAGTGCAAGTACGCAAGCCTTAGATGAAGCCCGCCATAGCGCTGAGCACATTCAGCAGCAATTAACCGCGACTAAAGCGCGCCATGAGCTGGTTGAACAGTGGTTGACTCAAGAACAGCAGAGTGATAAACCGCAGTTATGGCAGAGTTTAACCGTTGAAAATGGTTGGGAAACCGCGGCCGAACTCGCCCTAAATGGCTTGTTGACCTTGCCCGTTGGCGTCACTGAAACTGAAATGGGATTTCAAGCATTAGCGTCACAATCAAACCAAAGTGAATTTTTACAGGCTAAGGTGAATCTCGCCCCTTGGTTAGCGGGGCTTAAGTGGGCAAAGGATATCCATGCAGCGAAAGAACTGCTGCCACAACTAACGTCCGATCAACGGATTGTCACTGCCGACGGTTATCTACTGGGACAAGGTTTTTTAATCACGAAAACAGAGGGCGCCCAGTCACTGGTGCAACTCAGTAAAGAGCAAGCTCAGTTAGCGCAAAATATCCTCGATTTGCAAAAATCCCTGCAGATTCGGCAAGACAAGATGACAGATCTTGCGGCTATTTTGCAGCAACAAAGACTGCAACTGACCGATGGCGCGCAAAAATTACATCAATTGCAGTTAGACAAAGCGACTAAGTCGATGCAGCTTAGTGGTTTAATCGAGCAAGTGAAGGCGCGCGTCGAACAGCAAAGTAAACTCGACGCGGCTTTAAGTACGAGTTTGATTGATATTGAACGCTTAAGCGAGCAATGCGAATTATTAGCAGAACAAGAAATGGAGCTCGATGAGACGCTGCAGGCTAGTGAAGATATTCAGCGGCAACTCATCCAAGACACACAGGCCGATAGTGTGCGCCATCAAGCATTAAAAGGGCGTATTACTGAGGTAGAACGTCAATTATCAGCCACTGCGACGGGGTTGCAATCCGTGACGATGCGCATGGCCGTGAGCACGGAGCAAATTGAATTACAGCAAGTGCGTGTCAATGAACTCATCCACTCCCGCGAGTCTGTGTTAACAGAACTTGCCAAAGTTGCCCAATTGAGTGGGGTGCAAAATAGTGTGCAGCTGACTGAACAGTTAACGCAGTTACTAAAGCAACAACATGAGCAACAACAGGGCTTAAAAGAGGTTCGTCAGCAGCAAAGTGTGCTCACAGACACATTAAACCGTATAGGAATAAAGCAAAAACAAGAGCTTGGTAAGCTTGAGGACTTGACTCAAAGCCTGAGCACGTTAAAGTTACGTCGTGAAGGAATAAAAGGCCAAGCGAATAGTCAGCTGGAAGCCTTACAGGAACAGCAAATCATTCTGTCTGAAATCCTTGGAAACTTGCCCGCAGAGGGGATGCCAGACAAGTGGCAGAGTGATTTAGATCAAATACGGCAGAAAATTGTTCGTTTAGGTGCCATTAACCTTGCGGCGATCGAAGAATTTGAACAGCAAAGTGAGCGAAAATCTTATCTTGATCATCAAGATGACGATTTAAATAAAGGGCTTGCAACCTTAGAGGAAGCGATTCGTAAAATAGATAAGGAAACCCGAAGCCGCTTTAAGACGACATTTGACTCAGTCAACGAAGATCTCGGACGCTTATTTCCGAAAGTGTTCGGTGGCGGCCGAGCTTATTTAGCGTTAACTGACGACGATTTGCTAGAAACGGGCGTGACTATCATGGCCCAACCACCGGGGAAGAAGAACAGCACAATCCATCTTCTTTCGGGTGGTGAAAAAGCATTAACCGCTTTATCATTGGTATTCGCCATTTTTAGGCTGAATCCTGCTCCCTTCTGTATGTTAGATGAAGTGGATGCGCCATTAGACGATGCCAACGTAGAACGCTTCTGTCGATTGCTAAAAGAAATGTCACAGAGCGTACAGTTTATTTATATCAGCCATAACAAAATAACCATGGAAATGGCGGATCAACTTATTGGCGTGACTATGCACGAGCCCGGTGTGTCTCGTATAGTTGCGGTAGACATAGAGCAAGCGGTGGCGATGGCTGACGCTGGATAACTAGAAGAAAGACAGGGTAACCAATGGAAGATTTGCAACTAGTATTGTTCGTTTTAGGCGCCATAGCCATAGTTGCTGTGCTGGTGCATGGATTTTGGTCGATCAGAAGACAACAGCCTAAGTCATTGAAAGATAGCCCAATGAGCAACTTTTATAAGAAACAGGCTGAGAAAGGTGAGCCGAGTCCGAAGCGGATCGATTCAGAAGGGTTTGATGCCGATGGTATTGGCGCCGTACGCGTGCGCAAAGCCGGTGAACTTGCACCTAACAACGAAACTCCTGCGGCCAATCCTTATTTGAAGCAGGAAGTAAAGCTAGAACCTAAGCCTGAATTTAAACCACAAGAGTTTAAATCAACAGAATTTAAACCAGAGTTGAAAGTTGGCCCTAAACACGAGCCTGTGACAGCTCAGCCTGATTTTAGCTTGCAGCCACCCGTGGCAAAAGAGCAACACCGTAGCCCGAAAGTCTCGCGTCAAGAGCCCGTTTTGAACACTCAAGCGAGCACGCAAACTCCGCCAATGGGTCAATCCCATGCGGCTATCGTCGCGCAAAAAGCGGCTGAGCAGGAACATGCGTTACGTAGTGCAGCTCCGCAGCAAACGGCCTTGTTTGACGAAAATGAATATAAAGAAGATAGCTATCAAGAAGAGGTTGTCGAACAAGCCGCTGAAGATGAGTTAGGTGAACCACGCGACGTACTGGTATTACACGTGGTCGCTAAAGAGGGTCTACAGCTTAACGGCGCCGAATTGCTACCTTGTTTCTTAACCTTGAATTTTAAATATGGGGATATGAATATCTTCCATCGCCATGTGGATAATGCTGGCAATGGTAAAGTATTGTTCTCGATAGCGAATATGCTAAAGCCTGGCGTGTTTGATCCGGATAATATGGAGCAGTTCAGTACCCAAGGTGTGGTGTTTTTCATGACTTTGCCTTGTTACGGTGACGCCCTAATGAACTTTTCAATTATGCTTAACTCGGCGCGTCAACTCGCGGATGATATCGATGCGGTCGTGCTTGACGGACAACGCCAACCTTGGGGTGAGTTCACTAAGCAAGATTATTTACACCGCATTCGCGCTAACGCTTAAGCCGACGCCGCAATTTGGCGGTTAATAGATTGATGAGGCCGCGATTGCGGCCTCATTTTTTGTGATCTACTTTTTGTGATCTAAAGAATTCTGGATAAAGAATATGCAAGACATTCAACTCGATACACTTCTGTCTAAAGACGTCACCCCAGAAAACGCATCGCAGGTGATGCAGGCGCTCAGCCAATCGCTGAACGAGCACAACATTCGTTACTATGTAGACGATGCACCGAGCATTACCGATTCTGAGTACGACAGGTTGATGCAGCGTTTACTCAAGTTAGAAGCCTTGTATCCCCATTTGATTGTCGCTGATTCACCGACTCAAAGGGTGGGCGGATTAGCGCTCGCCAAATTTGATCAAATCACGCACCTTAAGCCTATGTTAAGCCTAGATAACGCCTTCGATGAGGCGGATTTCAGTGCTTTCCATAAGCGTGTCACCGATAAAGTCGGTGAGGTGAGCTTTTGTTGTGAGCCTAAACTCGATGGCCTTGCCGTGAGTATCTTGTATCGCCATGGTGTGCTCGAGCGTGCGGCGACGCGCGGCGATGGTTCAGTAGGTGAAGACATCACTGAAAATGTGAAAACTATTAAATCGATCCCGCTTAAATTACGTGGTAATGATTTTCCCGAGGTCGTTGAAGTGCGCGGCGAGGCTTTTATGCCAAAAGCCGCTTTTGAAGCTTTGAATGACAGGGCGCGCGCCAAAGATGAAAAACTTTTTGTTAATCCGCGTAACGCAGCAGCCGGTAGCTTGCGACAACTCGACAGTAAAATTACTGCTGCCCGTTCATTGGCTTTTTATGCCTATGCGCTTGGTGTTGTTGAGCCCGACTCCCATCCGTTAGCTAAAACCCATTTTGAACAGTTGCAACAGCTTAAGTCGTGGGGTTTACCCGTAAGTAGTGAAATTAAAGTCTGCGCTGAACTAAGCCAAGTCTATGATTACTACAAAGACATTCTCAGCCGTCGCGGCGATTTAGCCTTTGAAATTGATGGCGTAGTGATGAAAGTTAACGACATTGCCCAGCAGCAACGTTTAGGCTTTGTGGCTAAATCTCCCCGCTGGGCGATTGCCTATAAGTTCCCCGCACAGGAAGAAATGACCCAACTTGAAGGCGTTGATTTTCAAGTGGGCCGCACAGGTGCCGTGACGCCAGTGGCGCGCTTAAAGCCAGTGTTTGTTGGTGGCGTGACGGTATCAAATGCAACGCTGCACAATGCCGATGAAATTGCCCGTTTAGGCATTAAGGTCGGTGACACTGTGATCATCCGCCGCGCTGGCGATGTTATCCCACAAATTGTTGCCATAGTGCCTGAAAGACGCCCTGAAACGGCGACTGACATTGTATTTCCGCATAATTGCCCTGTATGTGGCAGTTTAGTTGAGCGCCTAGAAGGTGAGGCTGTGGCTCGCTGTAGCGGTGGTTTATTCTGCGAAGCGCAGCGTAAAGAAGCGATTAAGCATTTTGCATCCCGCAAGGCTTTAGATATCGATGGCATGGGCGACAAAGTCGTTGAGCAATTGATTGATAAAGAGTTAGTTCAAAGTCCTGCGGATCTGTTTAAGCTCACCGCTTCTATGATGACGATGCTTGACCGCATGGGGATGAAGTCGGCAACCAATTTAGCGGCCGCGATTGAAGCAGCCAAAACCACCACTCTTGCGCGTTTCTTATATGGCTTAGGTATTCGCGAAGTGGGTGAGGCGACGGCAGCAAACCTGGCGGCGCACTTTGCCAGTCTAGATGCGCTGCGGGTGGCAACTGTGGAGCAGTTAACTGAAGTGGAAGATGTTGGTGCTGTTGTTGCCCAGCATGTGGCCCATTTTTTTGCCCAGCCCCATAACCTTGAAGTTATTGATGCTTTAATCGCTGCTGGTGTGCATTGGCCCGCCATTGAAGCGCCAAGTGCAGATGCACAGCCGCTTAAAGGCCAAACTTGGGTATTGACTGGCACCTTAAATCAGCTCAATCGCAATGATGCTAAAGCTCAGTTGCAGGCGCTGGGGGCGAAAGTGGCAGGCAGTGTCTCCAAAAATACCGATTGTTTAGTGGCAGGTGAGGCGGCAGGTTCAAAACTGGCTAAAGCGCAGGAGCTTGGTGTTAAAGTGATGGATGAAGACGCGTTGTTAGCCCTTCTCGCCGCGAACGCTTGATTGGCGTCATTTCAGAGAGGGCGTTGGCTTGATGTTGATTCAATGCCGGCTGTAACGGCTGCAGCCTTGTATCGAGGGGGGAATACCGCCGAATAGCAGATATTAAATAGCGCCTGGCCCAAGGCGCTATTTTTTGTCTGAAAATAATCAAGGTGCGGAAAGATTATCTGCTTTGGCTATTGAATTAACCGCGATTGGCACCATCTCCTTGATATGCTGTTTTAGATTTTGCTGATTGGAAACCTATTTGAATTTTAGTCACATCACTTGGCTCGATGATAAAGGCCACATTAAACCGCCCATCTTTTTATATGCGCTTTTGGCTTATCTCGCGCGTGGTTGGTGTATTTTTATCGCCTCGCTGACTCAGATGGGTGACCGTTCTGAGTTAGTGCGGATTTTTTACCCTGAAAAGTCAGATTTTTTGTTAGCACTCGGGGCGGGACTTGGCGCGGTTTTGATTTATCTTGTGGTGATAGCTGAACGTCGACGTTCGCCCCAATGGTTAAGACCGATTTTTGTGCATTTAAAATGGGGGTTGTGGTTGCTGTTGATTATTGATGGCGTCTTGTTGGGTCAGCGGTTAATCCATGGCCAATTTCTGTTTCATTGGAGTCTTGCTTTAGACGCTTTAATGTTGTTTTGGTCGAGCATTTATCTTATTAAATCGAAGCGACTCAGTTATTACCTCCGTGATTGGCCAAAAGAAGAAGCTAAAGAACTTCAGCCTTAGTTTTTATCGTATTGTTATATAATAACTTTATTTAGATCTGAGCGGTGGGGCACATGACGATGTGTTCTATCCCTCAGTTTGATAAGGATTTTTACCTTATTTCTCCATTGAATGCTTTGAATCATCTATAGTTATATGTACTTAGCTTAAATGTGCCCTGTTGGATACGCAGATAAGGCCATCTGTTTATATCCACATTACATTTGAAAGGAGTCATATTGCGTGGCAAAAGTACCTCAAAAAAAGTTGTTACTGTCAGAAATTCAACTTGGCATGAGAGTCAAGTTGCCTTTGTCATGGACGAACCATCCTTTTTTATTTAACCGTGTTGATATTAGCAGTGCCGCTCAAATTGAAATGATCCGTGGCTTAGGCGTCCCCTATGTTTTTTTGTTATCTGAATTGAATGCCGAACTGGATATTGTTGAAGAAGATGACATCGAAGATGAGATAGCAGTTGAACCCGAGCGTGATCTTAAGGCTGATACCCGTAAGGCGATGCGTTTGAGTCAGAAGCGTTTTTTAATGAATGTGAATAACTGCCGTAGTGTGTTTGGTAAAATAGTCAGCGATCCTGAAGGCGCCTATCGTTTATCGGCGGCACTGGTCGAAGACTTACTCAGCCATCTACAGGAAGTTGAAACACCGTTCCTAACATTAGTTGGAATGGATGATAATGATGTCAGTGTGACCCAACATGGCGTCTCTGTGGCTGTGCTGGCAATGATGATAGGTCATGCGCTGGATTTAACTCCAAGAGAGCTGCGTGATATTGCTCTTGGTAGTTTGTTACATGACATTGGTAAACTTAAGGTACCTGATGTTATTCGCCGTAAGCGAGGCTCTTTGACTACACACGAAGCAAGCTATTTGCAAATGCACCCTAATTTTGGCTTTGACATGCTGAATCGTTCCGGATTATTCCCTAAAGAAGTGCTGAATGTCATTTTACACCACCATGAGTTTATTGACGGTTCAGGTTTCCCTGATGGGTTAACTGATCATAAAATTCCTATCATTACGCAGATCGTGAGTTTGGCAAATGACTACGATCAACAGCTCAGTGGTCAACAAATATCCTCCCCTCAAGTCGCTTTAGGTTATTTGTTTAAGAATCGGGCCACTAAACATGCCGAATCTTTAATCGCTATTTTGGTTAAAATTCTCGGTATTTATCCACCAGGAACCATAGTGAAACTCTCCGATGGCTGTATCGCAAAAGTCATGATGACGACTAAAGATGTGAGTCAACCCCAAGTGTGGGCCTGCAAAGAGGATGGCAGTGAACCATCGCTGCGTTTTTTAAGTAATGAAGGCGTGACAGTACAAAAAGCCATCAAGGCGGAAGAGTTGTCCGAGGGGGCTATTCGTACCTTACAAGTCGATAAAGGGATTAGTTTTTATTTTAGTTCGCTACAAACTTGAATCTTATGCGCTAAGTTCCGTATTCTATCCGCTGATGTGATTCCCTTAGGGCTAATATGGCGAATGTAAAAGCAGAAAACAGCACAGTAAAATCCAGTGTTGCTTTGGTCGGTTGTGGTTGGTTTGGTTTTGCTTTGGCAAAGCAACTTGTCCATGAGGGCTATCGAGTCACTGGCTGTAAGCGCAGTGCCGAAGAATTATCGGTATTAACTGAAGTCGGGATTGAAGCCTATCCGCTGCAATTGGGCCACGAAGCATCATCTGCCCCCGATGCTCAGGCGTTAAGCGGTTTATTTCAGACCGATTATTTAGTGGTCAATATTCCTCCCCGATTAAAGCGTGGTAATGCCGCTTATCTTGAAGAATTACAACAACTCATCGCATTAACTCAAGGCTGGCAATATCAGCGGATTGTGTTTATCAGCACTACGGGCGTATATCCGACCCAAGATAAATTGATGACAGAAGCCGATGCGATAGCAGAATCAAGCGATAGCCAAGTGCTATTAGATGCTGAAGCTTTATTTCAAGCATTGCCCCATACCTGTATCGTTCGTTTTGCTGGACTCGTCGGTCCTAAACGTCATCCTGGGCGTTTTCTTGCTGGAAAAACTGATGTGAGTGGGGCGAATGTCGCGGTAAATTTAGTCCATCTTAGTGACTGTGTGCACGCCGTTAGCGCAATTCTCGCGGCAACTCATTCTGGATTATCAGTGGCGCCGATTTATAATCTTTGCGCACCTTCACATCCGACTAAAGCTGAGTTTTATCAAGCTGCTGCCGAATCTCTAGGTTTAGTCGCGCCAGAATTTAATCAACAATCTATGCCGAGTAAAGTCATCCAAGCTGACGCGATTGTCACAGATTTAGGCTTTCGATATCAGTATGTTTCGCCGCTGGATATGCTAGCGGCATGTTGAGAAAGGTTCATTACTGTAAAAGGTAAAAGTCGAACTTTTAGGTTATCTTTGGGTTCCAAATTTGCTTTAGCAAATGTGTAATCCTTATTTATTTAAACAAATGACGAATAAAAAGAGACAATATAATGGGCGTGTTTAATCGAGTTCGACCTATAGCAGTATTTGCGTGCGGATTAATGCTGAGTGCCAGTTTTGCCCTGCAGGCTGCAAGTTTCGAAGAAGGCAAGGATTATGTCACTGTGGCGGGCATTACCGAAACGCAAAAGCCAGTGCTGCGGGAGTTTTTTTCTTATAACTGCACACATTGTTATAAGCAAGAACCGCTCATTGAGTCGACAGTAAAGCTGCTTGGCAAAGATGTGGCCTTTGAGCGTACACCCGTTGGTGCAGGTCGTCCCGCTTGGGAATTGAGCCAGTTTGCCTATTATATGGCGCAAAAATTAAAGATGACTAAGCAAACCCATGGTGCCATTTTTAAGCAAATTCATGAGAAAGGTGAGCAATTTACCACCCTTGAGCAAGTAAAAGCCTTTTTCCTTGCCCAAGGCGCTAGGGTGGATGATGTCGATGCCGCGATGAATTCCGTCGATGCAAAATTCACCCTAATGAATTATGACTCTCAAGCTGAGCTTGCTGGGATCAAGGGGGTACCGTCATTACTGGTTAATGGCCGTTATATGCTGACCTCAACCGCACATACCGCAGAAGAATTGGCGGCGTTAGTGAAGTTTTTAGCTGCGAAGTAACGGCATTTTATAGACGGACGGCACGCGATGTATCATGCGATGAAAGTTGCTTGTTGCGAGTAACGCTTAGTCACGTTTCCTCAAGGTAGATTGAGTAACCCAGCATAGGCTGGGTTATTTTTTGTTGTAAACCTGCAAGGTGACTGTGAGTCAAACCCTAACATTTTGACGAAATAACATGATGAAATGAAACGGTAAGCAATTGACCTGACCTAGGTTTGATGAAATGAAACGTCTCTAATTAATTGAGAAACTCATGATTAAAACTCTCGATAATCTAGGCTAAAAACCTCAAGTTATCTGATTTTTAGCCAGTCTAGAGCTGTATTAAAGGTCATTTAAATTTCTAATTTCCCTAGTTCAGACAATAAGTTATTTCTATTTATTGGATGAAAATCCTCTTTCTCCATTCACATCCCACTCATTCATGTTCGACATTGGTCTAACCTGTTAAAAAAGTTAAAACCGTATCGAAATGTAATATCATTGTTAACTCTTTGAATTTGTTTCTATTCGCTATTTGCAGACAGTGTTTTGAATCACGGGTTAGACGAAAGTCGTGATTGTGCTCACACCAGCTGTTGCTAGATTAAACATGACTTAAAATTAAAACAGCACAGGGGAGTCACTATGGGTTTTGAAAACAACGACAAGGCAAAGGGTTATTGGCGCGAGAATATTCGTCTCGTACTGAGCTTATTAGCCATTTGGGCGGCAGTTTCTTTTGGATGCGGCATTTTATTGGTTGATGTACTCAATGAAGTCCATTTCATGGGATTCAAATTAGGTTTCTGGTTTGCACAACAGGGATCTATGTATGTATTCGTTGCGCTTATCTTTGTCTACGCGGCAAAAGCCAACGCCTTAGATAAAAAATATAACGTACAAGAAGACTAAGGAGCTTTGAGATGGATGTTCAAACACTCACATATATTATCGTAGGGCTCTCATTTGCGCTCTACATTGGGATTGCAATCTGGACCCGTGCGGGTTCAACCAAAGAGTTCTATGTTGCTGGCGGCGGTGTTCACCCTGTGGTGAACGGTATGGCAACGGCGGCAGATTGGATGTCAGCGGCGTCATTTATTTCGTTAGCGGGTATTGTGTCTTTCGTCGGTTACGATGGTAGCGTGTACTTGATGGGCTGGACTGGCGGTTACGTATTGCTTGCCCTTTGTATGGCACCGTATTTACGTAAATTTGGTAAGTTTACTGTGCCAGATTTCGTCGGTGAGCGTTATTACTCACAGGCGGCACGCACAGTCGCGGTTATCTGCGCTATCTTTATTTGCTTTACGTATATTGCAGGGCAAATGCGTGGCGTGGGTGTTGTGTTCTCGCGTTTCCTTGAAGTGGATGTGGATACGGGCGTATATATCGGTATGGCGGTCGTGTTCTTCTACGCGGTACTCGGTGGTATGAAAGGGATTACCTACACTCAGGTTGCCCAATACTGCGTACTGATTTTCGCCTTTATGGTTCCGGCTATTTTCCTTTCAGTGATGATGACAGGCCACTTAGTTCCGCAAATTGGTTTTGGTGCTGAGTTACTGGATGCCGCTGGCAATAATAGCGGTGTGTATTTGTTAGAAAAACTCAATAACGTTTCGGTTGAGCTCGGCTTTGCACCTTACACCGACGGTTCTAAGAGCATGATAGATGTGTTCTGTATTACGGGTGCCTTGATGGTGGGTACTGCGGGTTTACCCCATGTTATCGTGCGTTTCTTCACTGTACCTAAGGTGAAAGATGCACGTATCACTGCCGGATGGTCGCTTGTTTTTATTGCGATTATGTACACCACAGTGCCTGCGTTAGCAGCGTTCTCCCGCGTGAACATGATTGAAACTATTAACGGTCCCGATTCTAAAGGTGTGGCTTATGAGTCTGCACCAGATTGGATTAAGAACTGGGAAAAAACCGGTTTGATTAAGTGGGATGACAAAAATGGCGACGGTAAAATTTACTATTCGTCAGGTAAGATTGAAGATCCCGCTAGCAAAAATGAAATGAAGATTGATAACGATATTATCGTACTTGCTACGCCAGAAATCGCTAATTTACCAGCTTGGGTTATCGCCCTCGTGGCGGCGGGTGGTTTAGCAGCAGCGTTATCAACATCTGCAGGCTTGCTATTGGTGATTTCAACGTCGGTTTCACACGACCTATTGAAAAAGAATTTAATGCCTAACCTTTCCGATAAAAAAGAGCTGCTATACGCTCGCTTGGCGGCAGGTATCGGCATTGTGATTGCGGGTTACTTTGGGGTGAACCCTCCTGGTTTCGTGGCGGCAGTGGTGGCATTCGCCTTCGGATTAGCGGCTTCCTCACTGTTCCCTGCCATTGTTATGGGTATTTTCTCTAAGACAATGAATAAAGAAGGTGCGATTGCCGGTATGTTAACGGGTCTACTGTTTACTGCTGGTTATATCATCTACTTCAAGTTTGTTGATCCAACGGCTAACATAGCTGCTAACTGGTTCCTGGGTATTTCACCAGAAGGTATTGGTATGGTAGGCATGTTAGTGAACTTCGGTGTGGCAGCGATAGTCAGTCGAGTCACAGCGGCAACACCACTGCATGTTCAGGAGATGGTTGAATCGATTCGTTTCCCTAAAGGTTCGGGTGAAGCAAGCGGCCACTAACCTTACTGCGTAATGGTGAGTACCAACACAAGAGAGCGCTTCGGCGCTCTTTTTTATGGCTCTTTTGGCCAGCCTTTATGATTCTGTGGGGAGTCACTTTATTATGCTTGCGGCTGACTTTAGTCGAATGTAGCGTAGCGACAATGCAGGCTATAGTGATGACATCTCAGTAAAAATTCGCCTAAAAAGGTGTTGCCTATGAATGCCAGTGAGTTACAACCCGTAGTGCAATTTCTACAGGGACTTGTGCCTTTTGATGCTCTGCCTGAGGATGTTGTTGTGCGCTGCGCTAAGGCTGTTACTGTTGGGTATTACAGCAAGGCCTCTGGTTATGTTAATTTCGACGCGAATTCACCTAAGTTGTATATGGTGCGTAGCGGCGCCTTTGAAGTGCGCGATCCTGACGGTGTGTTGGTGGATAGAGTGGGTGAGGGTGAGTTTTTTGGCTTTTCTACTTTGTTATCAGGGGAAAAAGTCGTTAATAAAGTCGCTATTCTTGAAGACGGTCTAGTTTATCATCTGCCCCAAGCCTTGTTTGATAGCCTTAGGAGTGAGAGTCGTCACTTCGATAAGTTTTTTACCCGCGCCTTCGCAAAGCGTTTACGCCATGAGGCCCGCTTTAAGGCAAAGGATCTGACGACCACAAGTCGGATAAGTACCTTGATGTCTTCCACTCCCATCGTTATAGATGCCCAAGCTAGCGTGACTCAGGCGGCACTCTTGATGCGAAATCGCCGAGTATCGTCCTTATTGGTGACGGATAATCATAAATTGGTTGGCATCTTAACCGATAAGGATTTGCGTAATCGCGTGTTAGCAGCAGGGCTTGATGGCAGCGTTGCTGTGCATCAAGCCATGACGGTTTCACCTATCTCGATCTCCTCCAATGCCTTGATTTTTGAAGCCATGCTGCTGATGAGTGAGCATAACATTCATCACTTACCTATTATCGATCAAGATAAAGCTATCGGTATGGTGACCAGTACTGACATCTTGCGCGGGCAGGGCTCACAACCGCTACTGTTGATTGGTGAGATTGAACGGCAGCAGGATCTTGCCAGTTTAATTGGCGTCAGTAAGCAAATTCCCCTATTGCTGCAAAATCTTATTAGTGCCGATGCCAGAGCTGAAGAAATTGGCCGAGTGTTAACCTCTGTCACCGATGCGCTGACGCGGCGATTAATCTTGCTCAATCAACAATTGCTTGGTGAACCGCCCATGGCCTTTTGCTGGTTGGCATTTGGCTCGCAGGGACGACAAGATCAGGCTGCGTGTTCAGATCAAGATAATGGCTTGTTAGTCGCAGAAGAGATGGATGATTTTGCTAAAGGTTACTTTGATGCCTTAACCCATGCCGTATGCGCAGGGCTTGACCAATGTGGTTATGAATTTTGTCCCGGCAATATTATGGCGCAAAATCCCCAATGGCGGATGTCACTCAAACAGTGGCAACAGGTATTTGAAAAATGGGTCATAACGCCTGAGCCTAAGGCGTTAATGCACGCCAGCATTTTCTTCGATATGCGATCGGTTTACGGTCCACAAACCCTTTTTGATGCCTTACAGGATAAAGTCTTAGCTCAAACCCGCGATAACGATATTTTCCTCGCGGGTATGACAGGTAATTCGCTGGTGGAGTCGCCGCCGCTAGGATTTTTCCGCAAATTTGTACTCGAACGGGATGGTAGCGAAGTTAAAGGCATAGATTTGAAGCATAAGGGCAATGCTTTGATCAACGATATTGCCCGTGTTTATGCCTTGTCTGCGGGCATTAAAGAAGTGAATACTGCAAAACGTATTCGTGCCTTGATGGATGCGAATATTCTCAATCGACAAGATGCGCTCAATTTGGCTGATGCCCACGAGTTTATCGCCCATATGCGGTTATCGAACCAAGGTTATCAACATAATCAAGGGGTAGAGGTGAGTAATTATTTGCTGCCTGGGCATTTATCTTCGCTGGTTCGTCATCAGTTACGTGACGCTTTTAAAGTCGTACATGAGGCGCAGGCGGGGATGAAGATGAAATTTATGCGAAGCTTTTGATATGAATACATTGTTGCTGAAAACTCAGCTCAATTGGCGGGCGCTGCGTTGCCAACACCATTTATTTAAAGGCTATTATCAGTCGCTGTTGCCTCTACTGGCAATGCCGTTATCCGAAGCGCCGTTAACGGCGATGGATTTGGAGATGACAGGGCTCAATCCACAGCAAGATCAAATTCTCAGCATTGGATTGGTGCCGATTGAGCGCGGTGAGATCCCGTTGGCACGCGCCGAGCAAAAGTTAGTGCAAATTCGCGGTAGTGTAGGCCAAAGTGCGACGATCCACGGCATTCTTGATAATCATTTGGTACAAGCCGTCACCATTGAGGAAGCCATGGGCTGGTTTATCAATCAAACCTATGGCCGCGTGCTGGTGGCACATCATGCCCCTTTAGATTGTCGTTTTTTACAGCAGGATTTATTGACGATTTATCATCAAGCCCTTGTTTTACCTGCAATTGATACTTTAATGGTTGAAAAGCACCGTTTACTACGGGAACACTCAGTGATTAAAGAGGGGAGCTTGCGTCTCGGTGCTTGTCGCGAACGTTACAGTTTACCCATTTATACAGCCCATAGCGCACTGACCGATGCCTTAGCTTGTGGGGAATTATTACTCGCGCAAATGGCTGCTATGGGCGGTGCGGCAAAGCTTACTGTGGCTGATTTACTGCAAAAATCGACTTAGTCAGTGCTAACAGAAATCACTCTTTGTGGTGAGTGAATTCATTTGAGATGGATTGATTTCACTTTGATTTCACTTTGATTTCATCTTAGGTTAATCACTGACAGGCTAAACTCAGTTTACATTTAATCCTCTATTCAAATTCAACCTGCCGTTAGCTTGGCAATCCAACCAACTTGTACTTCACTCTACTAAGTCGAGTGTGTAGGAGAATATGATGCCGTTACCTTTACTTTGGGTGGGTGGTGCCGTAATAGGTGCGGTTTTGCTGGCCGATGAGCGCCAGCAGCGTCAACAGCTCGAGCGTGACAGATTACTCGGTAAGGCCCCTAAGTACCCCGCTGCCAATCGCGCTATGATGGCAGCACCGAGTCAATGGCAAAAGGGATTAAAACAAGTATCGCCAATTCCTGGGAGTATCGTCTGTTGTTATGTTTTTGGTGTGATTGAGCATACTGGCATTTGGCTTGGTGATGATTGCCTCGTAGAGTTACATGGCTCAGGGCTGGTGCGGGCTGTATCGGTAAAGCGTTTTTTAGCGGGACGGACCGGTAGCCAAATCTATCTTGCCTGTAATCACCAACATCAGCCTCTTATTGCCGAGTCTGTGTTGCCCCGCGCTGAACAGGCGATTTATCAGTATCGGGAATATGATTTATTCGACAATAATTGCCATCGATTTGTCTGGTCTTGTATTAGTGGTAGCGAAGGCGTGATTAAAGGCTTTAATGAGTTAAATCAAAAACTCGCCGAACATTTTAATCAAGCTATCTATTGGGATGAGATGATCATTAGCAAGCTGAATGAATAAGTTCTGTAGTCATAAACTAAAAAAGCCATCGATTAAGATGGCTTTTTGTTTTAGTGAAACACTATGTAATCGTTTTGCAAAAACCGTTTACGGCTTACAAAAATAATCTACAGCGCGTTTGACTAACTCTATGCCTGTTTTATCGCAAGGTGGTAACTCGGCATCACTGATATTGATAGGTGTGACACGATTTCCCCATTGCAGCAAGAGTGCGGCAGAGGTTAAGCCTGCGCCAAAGGCACAAGAGAGTATGGTTTGATTCGGCTTGATAATGCCTTGTTCTAACGCATCACAAATGGCAATTGGAATCGTCGCCGCCGAGGTATTGCCATAATTAGCGATGTTCACGAAGGCTTTTTCTTTCGGGATTTTCATTCGGCTAACTAAGGTATCAATAATACGTTCGTTGGCTTGATGCGGGATCACGAGATCCACTTCATCCTTATCAACACCACATTTTTCAAGCACTTTAGTGCTCAATTTATTCATTCCGTTAATCGCACGCTTGAAGATTTCTTGGCCATCGAATTCAATGAAAAAGTCCAATGAGTCGGCTGAGAATCTGTCCATCGCCGTGCCAAAGCCCGCTTTCAGAATATCACGACCTTCAGGATCGTTATTCAGCTCATAACCGAGCACGCCACCGGCAACATCTGTCGCTTCAACCACAACGGCACCTGCACCATCACCAAATAGCACTGCGGTTTCGCGGCGTGACCAATCTAAATAGAAAGATAAACGTTCAGCACCAATGACTAATACTTTCTTGCTCTGGCCACTCTTGATTTGTGAGCTGGCTAAACCTAATCCATATAAGAAGCCACTGCAGGCAGCATTGATATCGAATGCGGCACAACTGGCGCCAATATTAGCTTGTACAGTGGATGCAATATTTGGGATCAAAGTGTCTGGGCTGGCACTGGCCAGAATGATCATGTCGATTTCACTGCCATCAATACCTGCAGCTGCGAGCGCACGTTGTGCTGCAACTGAAGCAAGTTCAGAGGTATTTACATGACTGATATGGCGTTGGCTGATCCCTGTGCGAGATTTAATCCATTCGTCGGATGTCTCGATAAAGGTAGCAAGATCATCGTTGGTCAGCGTGGCTGGTGGAACACATTTGCCCCAACCTGTGATAGTGGCGTACTGCATGGTGGTTTCTCTCAAATAAAAAAGGCAGAACCTGAGCGCTGCCTTGAATCGACAACAAAGCTTATCGGCAACTCTAATGGCCGTCCGTGATCTAGACCACCTGTTTGGCGACGAGATCTCGAATTGTCATTGCGGCATGCAGAATATGATGACGCAGTAGCGCCGTCGCTTTTTCTGTTTCTCTCAGTTTGCAGTGGTTGAGCAAAGCCCTGTGCTCATGCTCTGCGGCAGGAATTCCCCCCGCGAGCAATAACTGCAAACGAATGTATCTATCACAATTAGTATTGAGGCCGTGAACAACCTCAAGGGTGTGTGGGCGATTAGCCGCCTGATATAAGCAAGTGTGAAATTGCGTATTCAACTCGCTCCAACTGGCGACGGCATCTTCATGTTTGAAGGCCGACTCCAATTGTTCGAGTACACGTTCTGCTTTTTCTAAATCAGCCTCTTGAAGTCGTGGGATCGCTTTCGCAAGCAGATCGGTTTCGATCATTGCACGTAATTCAAAGAGTTCGGTGACTTGTTCGACGGATAACACGGTCGCAGTCGCACCTTTATGGGGCTCAAACTTAACGAGTCCTTCGGCTTCGAGTTGCAATAATGCTTCTCTTACCGGAATACGGCTGACATTTAACGCTTCAGCCAAGGCACTTTGTCTGAGGGGTTCTCCTGCGGCTATGTCACCAGAAAGAATTCTCTCTCTGAGCACTTCCACAACTAACTGGGTGCGGGTTTTGTGGACGATAGGCGTAGTTCGACTCATTATTTCCGTCTATTTCGGGTATTTTCTCGTTATTTGCCCAAGATTACCGTTAAAAACACCACAAATAAAGGGAAATGCTTGATTGAGTGCAGCATCTCAGAGACTAACAATGCCCAAAAGACGGGGTTTTTTGTGGTTTTCTCTTACGATTTGAAGCGCATTACTTGCGAGCGGCTTCGATGGCAACAGTAGCAATTATTTGTAAAAACGCTGTTCAGCTTCTTCGATTGAGTATTTTGATTAAAATAGTGCAATTACACATTTCACTGCTGGATTTTTTGTACGCTGCTTTGGTGGGACAATTGCTATCTCGCATAGACACAAGCTGTGCATAGAGATTTGCCTGTACAGCCACGAAATATCACTAACGCGCAATTTAGCGCTAAAAGCATAACTTCGCGGTGCAATTTCTGATAATGAATGGAATAATAGCGCGATAACGCCTTAGGCGATTTGGGAGTATTACAGTGAGTCGAGCAGTATTTTTAGACCGTGATGGTGTGATTAACAAAGACCATGGTTATGTCCACCTAGTGGATGACTTCGAATATATTGACGGTGTGTTTGAATCTTGCCTCTCTTTAAAAGAAATGGGCTACAAGTTAGTTGTCGTCACTAATCAATCCGGTATTGCCCGTGGCATGTATACTGAAGACCAATTCCACAGCTTAACGGAGTGGATGGATTGGAACTTTGCCGACAAAGGGGTCGAGCTCGATGGTATTTACTATTGCCCGCATCATGCCGAGAAAGGCATAGGGGAATATAAGGTCGATTGTGATTGCCGTAAACCTAAGCCGGGTATGCTCAATGATGCGGCGCAATTCTTAAAAATCGACTTAGCGAACTCAGTCATGGTTGGCGACAAAGCCGAAGATATGCAGGCCGCGAAAGCTGCGGGCGTGACTACTCGTATATTAGTGCGCAGTGGTAAGGTTATTGCTGATGACAGTGATGCCACTGTGGTACTCGACAGTATTGCCGATGTGCCAGCTTACTTAAAAAGCGTGGGTTAGTTGGAGTTCTACTACTTATAATCAGTTCATCATGGGCTGATTCGTCAACCAAGGTTGCGATATAAGCGGTGCCAGTTGTTGCTCTTGTTGGATAGAAATCAGAAGTAAAGCTATTTCGCATGAGATAAAGAGCTAACCAATAGGTTGGCTCTTGTCATTTCTAGCGCTGGATTAATCTCATCTTTGCCCTTAATTCAGCATAGATTCGATAATATTGGCGTTAAAACACACTTTTAGTTTAAAAAGTGTGCGCTTGAATCGTTTTTCGTAATTATTCGCGCCAAAGGGGTTGCGGTAAAATCTGACATCCCTATAATGCGCATCCACTGACCCAGTGGGGTCAAGGGTTAAATGCTGAATAAGCTGCTAACCATGCTCTTTAACAATTTATCAAGCAAATCTGTGTGGACACTCACAGGTGTTGAGTTAATCGAAACTGCTTAACCTTCGG
>NZ_JABAEB010000003.1:282216-495539 GCF_012584455.1 Shewanella oncorhynchi | reverse complement strand
ATGTTTTCACCTAAAGTCATCTACGAGGTAATAATATCACCTCTATTTAGGTGGCCAAAATTAGTGTGCCACTACAGATCAAGGCTCTGAAGAGAAATTGAGAAATATATTGCGTAAAGCGGTTGTTGAGTGGGTTGCCAATAAAAATCGTCAGATTAAATTGAATGATAAGTGTGTCATATGGAAGGAGGCTATCAAACAGACGTTCTATGCACTAAAAGCTCCCGTACACATTTACGCTAGCCGCGCAACAACACAACAAGCTAAAGAGCATTATGAGACACTTCGAAACGCTATAATTGCAGACTCAGCGTCTTAATAACTCAAAGGCGTCTCCCTGACCTCGGATAGACGCCGGTATATCTTGTTTCAAAGTGGTTAGCTTAATGAATATTCTTGAACGTATTCAGGAAAGAGTTCACAGGCTACCATCAACGCATAGCACCATTGGTATTCATCAAGCGTTAAAACCTCACCAAATGCTTCCTGAGAGCCTTCATAAAGTTCTAATGCACATACTCCGGCATGAAAATACAATTTAGGGATTTTAACTTCTCCCACAGAGAAGATTCTGTCGACATGATTACCGTAAACATTCCACTGAACTTGGTTTGATTCATCCATATAACGAACTTTAACTAATACGGGGTTTGCGGTAAATGTGACTTTGACTTTCATGGTTTTCCTGCACTTGTTTGTCTCGGTTTCGACTAAGATATACCGTGAACCTATTGATATACAAATGCTTATCAAACTCATCACTTAACTACGGAATTTTAAATAGTTACGGAACAGAAAAGACCAAAGTCCTAGAAAAAATCGACTTAGTAGAATCCATCTGCTTCAATGTTTTTGAGGTATTTTTTGAAAATTAACCCCAAAAACACACCAAATAAAACCTATCGCAATAACGGATCTGGAGCGACCTGAATCAACTCATGATCAAAATTAAGCCCTTGATGCAGAACTTCTAATTTACGAGCAATATCAAACTCACTGTGAGTGTATTGATTCTCCCCAAAGGTCTCCTTTTCATGACCGATCAACTCAGTAACGATATCTTTAGTTGATTCTTTGAGCTTAAATTCGTCCTTTACTGTATGCCTAAAACCATACGCTGTAGGCCGATTTCCTGCTTCTAGCCCGAGTTTCGTTAAAGTTCGACTGAATCTCTGCGTGAATCCTTTAGACCAGTCCTTATCTTCACCTATTGCGGTTGAGCTAAATAACTGCCTGTTTCCGGCCTTCACTTTGGTTTCAACAAACTTTAAGAAACCTAATTCAATGAGTTTGTGATGGATAGGAACAATACGCTTAGCATTTTTATTTTTAACGCGCTTCTCACTGTCTTCATATACAGAATCATCTGTAATCGACAAACACGGGGTGTCAAATAACACCTTGTAATCCGCTGTTTCTAACTGACAGATCTCAGACGGGCGAGCGCCAGTATGTAACATGATAAGTGGAAGCCAGTAATCATCAATATTCTTAAACTTGTGCTCTGTAAAAATCTCACAACTGAACAAATTCAGTAATTGTTCACTCGTCCATCGTTGACGTTTACCCGCCGCAGAATTTGGTACTTTTAAGCCACTAAAGTGATTCTTCTCAACGTATTCTAATTTGCTTGCATATTTAAACATCTGGCTACAGGCGCTTAAATACTCACTAACGGTCTTTCCGCTTCTTCCCTCAGTGATATGCTCCTGAAAGTTACGTGCATCTCCGTATGTAAGATCTGAAATTCTTGTCGAGCCACCAGCAAAATGAACTAATGCACCCGTTCTTAACTTAAGTTGCTTCAATGACTTATTAAAAATTTGATCTCGTAATTTATCCGCTAAAAACTCGGTTTGTAACTCCTCTAATGTTCTAATAATTTTTGATGACCGAGCATTATTTATACCGATGTTTTCACTAATAAAATCGGTGAATTTTTGATGTGCTAATTCGTTACTCTCAATTTTTACCTTTGCGACAGAGTGTATTTTTCTTGCTTTGTCTTTTATCGCTTGATTCTGATTAATCAATTCCTGATTGCGGCCTTCAGCAACCTGCAATTGATTTTTCAACTGGATAGATGCCTTCAACTGCTCTATGTACTGCTTGTTTTTCTTATCGATTTCAACCTGCATTCGTTCTTGTACGCGAATTTCGGTTCTTTTCTGAATGACCTTGTTTTTCAAACCTTCAGACATTTCTGCCACTTTGATTTCCTCGATCAACAACTTTGTTTTAAGTGCTATTTCAAGGTTAGAAACCATAGCTTCGCTTCTATCCTTTGTTCTGAGAGAGAACCTTACTTCAGAGGGAAAACCAACGGCTTTTAAGCTGGCAGGAAAAGGGATGCGACAGTAGTAATTGCCATTACGATTTTTATGAAGATAAGTTGCCATGTTGGTACACCTCATTGGTACACCAGCGTTTCTCAGCAAACGCAAAAAGCCGCAATTACTTGATATATAAGTAATTGCGGCTTCTTAGAATTTGGCGGTGAGAGAGGGAGTCGAACCCTCGATACGTTACCGTATACACACTTTCCAGGCGTGCTCCTTCGGCCACTCGGACACCTCACCATATGTCGATTTATGTTAGCGTGGTTAATCTTTCACGTTCAAGAATCACTAACGATTTCGTATAGCCTTGCCGAGAGGCTTTCATCGTTAACGGAGCGGTACTGTACGCAAAAGCCTAAAGGGGGTCAAGTAAAAAAGACTCAGTTTCAGGCGGTTGCACAATTGCTAAACAAACCGCCGTGATTTCTTGAATCTTTTCACCGTTTTATACCGTTAATTGACGGTAAATTTGTGCACTTCTTTTGACATTGAATTCGCGTCAAACGTCAGGGCTTTGGTCAGTTCCCTAAGCTCATCGGAGATCCTTTGAGTATTAAGGTAAATCTCACTGATCTTCAGTGCATTACGATTTACGTCTTCGGATACCGCCGATTGCTCATGGGTTGCTGTGGCAATTTGCTCGTTCATGCGGTCAATAATGTCTACTTGCTCCACAATACGTTTCAATTCGATGCCTGCCTGTTCAGCTTCATGGACACTGCTATTAGCCTGAGCTAATCCTCTGTCCATGGCTTTTACTGCAATGCTCGCTCCCGCCTTCAATCTATCTGTCATATTTTTAATGTCAGAGGTCGAGGTTTGTGAGCGCTGCGCTAAACTTCGGACTTCGTCTGCAACTACAGCAAAACCGCGGCCCATTTCCCCTGCGCGGGCAGCTTCAATGGCGGCATTAAGCGCGAGTAAATTAGTTTGCTCAGCAATACTGCTGATCACTTCAAGCACTACCACTATGCCGTGAATTTCACGGTCTAAATCGTTAATGGCTTTAGAAGCTCCACTAATATCGTCGGCTAACGCTTTGATCGCTTTGCTGGTTCGGCCGACTTCGAGGTTGCCTTCTTTAGCCTCTATATTGGCGGCGGAAGACGCTTCGGATGCCTGCACTGCATTGCTGGCAATCTCGGCCACTGTTGCACTCATTTCTGTCATAGCGGAGGCCACTTGTTCTGCCTCACTGTGGCCCGCCATCACATCTTGCTCCATGGCATGGGTACAGAGATCCATTTGCGCCACAGCTTGTTGCAATTTAGCGCCACTGGAACGTACATGTAGGATCACTTTTTCAAAATCACTCATCATGTCGTTAAAGGCGATGGCGAGTTCACCGAATTCATCGGAGCTAGAGTGAGTCAGACGCACACTTAAGTCGTAATGTTTACGGGCTTGCGTGATGGTCGAATATAAGTGATGCACACTGTCATGCAAATAACGGATAACAGATAGACTCAATATCAAGACTATCGCCAATACTGAGATTAAGGTCGCGAGCACTAAGAACATTTTCTCATTCGCTAATGTTAATCTTTCATGGGTAGTATTAAGTAAATCTGCCGAGACTTGCTGTTCAAACTCACGTAATAGCTCAATCCGGGCGGTCGATTTACTGAACCACTCTTCGGGACTTTGTTGCAGGATTTTTTGATTATCTTGCTCGAATGCGATTTGACGTAACAACTCAACGTCATGCATTGCAGCTGAACTCTGTAAACGGTTAAACGAGGATAATAAATCAGAATTTGCTAGCGCTAAAAAACGCTCTTGATAGGTATTTTGCTCTGAAACCAAAGTGATAAATTTGGCATAAACCTTAGGCTTAAATCCAGCTTGGCCAAAGGTTGAGCTGAGTACCGCCCTTTCAATCCCCGCCCTTTCCTTTAATTGCAAAAAAGCACTAAAAGCCGTCGCTTTAATGGCGATTTCTTGATTAGCACCCGTTTTTGCGGTTTCATCGACTATCGTCAGTAATAACTTATTTAACTCAGTATAATAGGCAACTTCATCGGCGACACTGATACTTAAACTATCCACCTGCGAGCGGATGGCATTCAAACGCCCAAGTTGAGCGTTTAACTCTCTAAGTTTTGGGGCAAATATCTCCGGCAGATGATTCTCAGTGATAAAACGCTGATAGAGGCCGAGCTGCGTATCCGTTAATTGTCTTTGACCAGGTATTTTACCCGCAAACGCTTTTCCTGCTGAGCCAATAAATCCAGCACTCATGCCGCGCTCTTTTTGTAACTCATGCACTAAGTTACTGTTGGTGACAGCTAGCTCGCTTAATTGCACCACTAAGGTTAAATCTTTTCTATATTCATATTTTTCAATGAGGTAAAGCGTGCCACATAAAAAACAGGCTAACAGCGGAGGCAAGACAACCATTAATAATTTTTGTTTTAGACTGAGATTACCAATCCATTGCCATTTCATAGAAATATCCTTTTAAACTTAGTTTTAGATCCAAATACCGAACACTAGGTATAGCATAATATCAACCGTAGGACGACTAAGGTTTATTGAAATTGCACAAGCTAATATCCTGATAAACGAGGATTTCCCTCATATTCCATCAATAGTTTAGATTTTGCTAATCGCAGAGCAAACTTGAGAAACGTCAAACAAGGATCAGATAGAAATAAAAAACGCATTGAAAATTCCAATACGTTTTTCTAGAGAAAGGAACACTTAATCTGTGACTGAAGATGACTCTAGCTGAAAAGCTGTGGGAATAATCCCTTCACACCAGCCGCAATGACTTCGATACCAATAGATAACATCAAGAGTCCCATGAGACGGGTAATCACGTTAATACCCGTTTTGCCGAGGATCTTATAAATGATAGATGCCATTCTAAACAGGCCAAAACTCACTAAACCAAACACTATCACAGTAATGAACATCGCAATAATGTTCGACAATGAATTATGCTCAGCGGCAAAGACAATCACCGAACTGATAGCGCCAGGTCCCGCCATCAGTGGCAAAGCCAAAGGCACAACCGCCACAGATTCCATCGCCGAGGATTCGCGGTCTTCCTCTTGGTTACGCTTTACTTCGCCTAACTTACCTTGCAACATTGACATCGCAATAATGGCAATCAGGCTGCCACCAGCAATTCTAAAGGCTGATAACGAAATGCTGAACATATTCAGAATGTGCTGCCCCGCCACAATCGTGACTAAGAGAATCACCACAACCGCAAAGTTCGCTACTTTACCCGTGTGATTCCGCTCAGCCTCCGTTTGATGGCTCGTTAAGCTCACAAACACAGGCAACAAGCCAACCGGATTAATGATGGCAACGAGGCCAAGAAAAAATTTAATGTAAAGAGTTAACTCCAAGGGACTATCCTTATGTGCGTGTCACGCCGTCTTCATCAAAATAAGCTTGAGGGCAAGTATAGTATCTCAAGCGCTATTGACTGAAAAATGAGATTTTTGAGGTTAAATCACAACTTCGAATAATATTTAGTTATCGAAGCCGATGCATTTTCAGCGCAATTTTAAACAAACAAGTTACCCTAAGTGTAGTTTTATTACATAAAAGCACGATATTGTCGTTGATATCACACTTTCAACGCGGCTTTAGGTGTAATTTTCTACCATAAAGAGGATTTAGTGAATGCCTTGATTCACTAAATCTTTTTAGGAGTATTAATCATGACAGTGACCAATGCACAAGAACTGGATCTCATGGTCGAGCGAGTGGCCAAAGCACAAGCCGAGTATGCAACATTCAGCCAAGCGCAAGTCGATAAAATTTTCCGTGCAGCGGCCCTTGCCGCTGCCGATGCGCGTATCTCGCTGGCCAAAATGGCCGCTGCAGAAACCCGCATGGGTGTAGTTGAAGACAAAGTAATTAAAAACCACTTTGCCTCCGAATACATTTATAACAAATATAAAGATGAAAAAACCTGCGGAATTTTATCTGAAGATGTCACCTTCGGTACTATTACCATTGCTGAACCCGTAGGCATTATCTGTGGCATAGTCCCCACCACGAACCCCACATCGACCGCGATATTTAAGGCCTTAATCAGCCTTAAAACCCGTAACGCAATTATCTTCTCGCCCCATCCTAGGGCCAAAGTTTCAACCACAACCGCAGCAAAATTAGTGCTGGATGCTGCCATAGCCGCGGGCGCACCCAAAGACATTATTGGTTGGATTGATGAACCCAGCGTTGCACTATCAAATCAATTAATGACTCACCCTAAGGTCAATTTAATCCTCGCAACGGGAGGCCCAGGCATGGTGAAAGCCGCCTACTCTTCCGGTAAACCTGCTATTGGCGTAGGTGCGGGTAACACGCCTATTGTTATCGATGAAACCGCCGACATCAAACGCGCAGTCAGTTCGATTCTCATGTCAAAAACCTTCGATAACGGTGTGGTTTGTGCGTCAGAGCAAGCGGTAATTGTGGTCGACAGTATTTATGAGCAGGTTAAAGAGCGTTTCGCAACCCACGGTGGCTATATGCTGTCGAAGGATGAAGCCGCGGCGATGCAGCAGGTCATTTTAAAAAATGGTGGCTTAAATGCCGATATCGTTGGCCAAAGCGCCGCCAGTATCGCGCAAATGGCGGGCTTTGAAGTGCCGCACTGGACCAAAGTGTTGATCGGTGAAGTCACCGACATTTGCGACAGCGAAGCCTTCGCCCATGAAAAATTATCACCACTGCTTGGTATGTACCGCGCCATCGACTTTAACGATGCCATGGATAAAGCTGAAGCTTTAGTCGCACTCGGCGGCATTGGCCACACATCAGGGCTTTATACCGACCAAGATACCCAAACCGAACGTGTACATGCCTTTGGTTTTAGAATGAAAACGGCGCGTATCTTGATCAACACCCCAGCTTCACAGGGCGGTATTGGCGATCTGTACAACTTCAAACTGGCACCTTCGCTCACTTTAGGCTGTGGTTCTTGGGGCGGCAACTCGATTTCAGAAAACGTTGGCCCGAGTCATCTAATCAATAAAAAAACCGTCGCTAAGAGGGCCGAAAACATGTTGTGGCATAAGCTTCCTGCATCTATCTATTTCCGCCGCGGTAGTTTGCCCATCGCGCTCGAAGAACTGAGCGATAAAAAACGCGCCTTAATCATCACAGACAGATTTTTGTTCAATCACGGTTATTGCGATGAAACCATGCGGATTTTAAAAGCCCAAGGCCTTGAAACCGAAATTTTTTACGATGTTGAAGCCGACCCCACATTAGCCATAGTCCGTCAAGGCGCTAAGGTCGCTCAAAGCTTTAAACCCGATGTGATAATTGCGCTCGGCGGCGGCTCACCAATGGATGCGGCTAAGATTATTTGGGTAATGTACGAGCATCCAGATGTGGATTTTGCCGATCTAGCATTGCGCTTTATGGACATTCGTAAACGTATCTACAAATTCCCCAAAATGGGCACCAAAGCCATGATGGTGGCAATTCCGACGACTTCAGGCACTGGCTCAGAAGTCACACCTTTTGCGGTAGTGACAGACGAAATTACCGGTAAAAAATACCCGATTGCCGACTATCAACTCACGCCCAATATGGCGATTGTTGATCCAAATCTTGTGATGGACATGCCTAAATCCCTCACCGCCTTTGGTGGCATAGATGCGGTGACCCATGCATTAGAAGCCTATGTCAGCGTGATGGCGAATGAGTACAGCGATGGCCAAGCGCTACAAGCCCTCGACTTACTGTGCAAATATTTACCCGATGCCTACAACTTGGGTTCACAATCACCTGTCGCCCGTGAAAAGGTCCACAATGGCGCCACTATTGCGGGTATCGCCTTTGCTAACGCTTTCCTTGGGATTTGCCACTCAATGGCACACAAACTGGGCGCCGAGTTCCATCTCGCCCATGGCCTAGCCAATGCGCTGCTGATCAACAACGTAATACGCTTTAACGCAACGGATCTGCCCACTAAGCAAGCGGCCTTTAGCCAATACGACAGGCCAAAAGCCCTGTGCCGTTATGCTGCCATCGCAGATCACTTGAAACTAGGCGGAAAGACGGATGAAGAAAAAGTCGAAAAATTGCTTGAGAAAATCACACACCTCAAGAAGACGATTGGCATTCCTGCTTCTATCCAAGAAGCCGGTGTCAACGAAGCCGACTTCCTCGCCAAGTTAGATGAATTAGCCGAAGATGCGTTCGATGATCAATGTACCGGTGCCAACCCACGTTACCCATTGATTAACGAGCTGAAACAACTGTTCCTCGATAGCTATTATGGCCGAGCCTATAGCGACAACAACTAGGTATCGCCTGCCAATGCTAGGCACGAGCTTAATAAAAGCCTCGCGACATAAATGAAGAAGCCCTCGAATGAGGGCTTTTTATTGCATGATTTATTACCGTGTTTTACCGTGATGTAAACCGTGGATATGAAACGTAAAATTGCTTCACTAACCGTGAATTCGACTGACCCTCACTAAACAGCTCATCACTAAAAAGCGACTAACGCTGCGCCAGCACATAATCGATGGCACTAGTGATTGCCGCAACCTGCGCCAAATTACACTCTGCTGGCGTGGCCGTTGGGCTATCTGGGTACACTTCTGTCGTTGTGTTATAGATACAACCAGTGACACTGCTGCAAAGCCCTAATGACTTAAGCGGATAGTTAATCACCCCGTGCTGCACCACAGTCGAGCCAATGATCTCGCCTTTCTCATCGGCAGGAGCAATGTGCGTCACTTTACTCACACCATCAATAATGGCTTTCTGAAAGGCATCCATTGAGTTTTCGGTATCACCCACAGCATAAAAACCATCTGGGATAGTTCCTTTGACGTACTCTTTTCCATCACGGGCGCAAAGTGCTGGACGAAATTCTAATTCATCGGAATCCGTGGTTTCATGTAAGTCCACATGCACATCAAAACCTTGCTCAACTGAAGCAACTAGAGCCATCAAGGCCGCCGATTCTTCTGCAGGGCTGTTGGCATAAAATGAACGATTAGGATCGATAGCCTTAGGGTTCCAACGGTTGATAGTTTCGTAACCCCAAGGACTCACGCACACGGCGATCACAAGATTGACGCGATCAACATAATGAGCCACCTTATCCGCTAAAAATGCCAAGGCACCATGAACACCGCTGGTTTCGTAACCGTGCACGCCACCAGTCACGAGCACGGTTGGCTTTTGTGGATCAAACTGCTGGCTTTTTACCGCAAATAATGGGTAACGCTCCGCATTTATCGACAAGGCGCCATATTGCACAACGGTAAGCCCAAGTGCTAAGAGTGCTGCTTCCATCGCCTTGAGTGGCGTCACGACATCGTCCTGATACGAACGCTTGATTTTGGCGCTTGCAAGCCATGCAGCTTTTTCAGCCTCGCCCCATTTTTCGCCTACGGTGCCGATGGGATAAAATGTTAAATTTGCCATAATTCCTCTATTTTTAGTTCTATTCGGTAAAGTTCTTTTTATTCAAGTTCTTTGCACCCTAGTGCTTTCGTTCAAGCTTTTTCGTTGAATTACTATTCAGTCGAATGATAGTGCTCGAGTTTGGATGATAAATGAGTACAGTCAACCTAAAGCACTAGCTGCATGGGAATATCACGGATCCCGCCGCGTTCTCGCTCGGGTCCAAGGGGCACAAAGCCAAAGCCTAAGTACACAGCCTGCGCATTCAGCGCCGAGTTCACGGTAAATATGCCCGAATTGCCTTGGGCTAAACATTGAGCTTTGGCATGTTCCCACAACATTCGCGCCACGCCTTGCCCCTGCGCATGGGAGGCGACAAAAAGATGGTACAAGTGGCTATTCGCCTTCATCCCCACTACGCCTGCGAGTTGGCCCGAGTCCGTTATGACGACATGGTACTGATAACCCATAGCAAAGTAGCTACCAATCGCCTCTATCGACATGGCATTAACTAAGATTGTAGCCCCCTCTGCAGTGCAAGTTGGGGCGATAAATTCTTGAGTTAATTGAGTGAGCAATACGCTTATTTCAGGGATGTCAGTTAAGGTTGCGGCTCGAATGTTCATCTTAACTCCTTGATTAAAAAATTTCATGACACAATAAAAAGCCAGAACAAAGTCTGGCTTTTTAAGATACTGAATCAAAAGGCACTTAATCAAAATACACTTGGTCAGAAGACGCTTAGTTTAAATACAGACTAAAAATACTTTGATTGTCAGTTGAGCATTAAATGACTCGCCGATGATAATCCTATCAGGGCGAGCCTTGCTTCTATGGGCTTTCGTCGCTGCAAAGCCCATAAACGCACTGGTCGTTATTGCTTAGTCCAGCGGTCCATCCAACCGAAGACATTAGCATACCATTGCTCTAAGTTTTCAGGTTTTAAGATCCAATGGTTTTCATCAGGGAAAATCAATAACTCTGATGGGATCCCTTTGCGCTGCATAAAACTGAATGCCGCTAAACCTTGACCATAAGGGACACGGAAGTCCTTCTCACCGTGGATAACCAGCATGGGTGTTTTCCAGTTTTCAACATAATTCACTGGGTTAAACTTCTCATATAACGCTTTGTTATCTGAATAAGTGCCGCCAAACTCATGCTCTGCGAACCACACTTCTTCGGTCACGTAATACATAGAACGCATATCGAACAGACCCGCGTGGTTAACTAAGCACTTGAAACCGTCGTTCCAGTTACCTTGGATCCAGTTCATCATGTAGCCGCCGTAAGAACCGCCGAGCGCACAGGTGTTTTGCGGATCGAGCCATTTTTGTTGCTGGCTCACCGCCGCTAGACCTTTTTGTAGATCTTCTAATGGCTTACCACCCCAATCTTGGCTGATTGAATCCGTAAAGGCTTGGCCGTAACCGGTAGAGCCGTGGAAATCCACCATGACAACGCCATAACCCGCACCCGCCCATAATTGGGCATTCCAACGACCACTGAAGGCATTACCAAATGAACCTTGCGGCCCACCGTGAACGAGATAGGCAATTGGGTATTTTTTCCCTTCTTGGAAGTTCGCCGGTTTGATCCAGTAACCGTAAACGTCTTCGTTATTCCAACCTTTAAAGCTGAACTGTTCAAACTTACCAAACTTGATCTCGGCCAATTTGTCTTTATTCACTTCGGTCAGACGTTTAAGCCCTTCACCTTCAGTCGTAATGCTATAGAGATCGCCCGGTTCAACTAAGGTTTTGCTATCGAAAATCAGTTGTTCGTTAGTGACCGCAATTAAACTGTTCGTGCCATCACTGTAGACAGAACGCACATCGCCAAATTGGGTATTCACTTGGAAAATAGAGACTTGACCTAGGTCTTGTGCCGTCACATACAAGGTACGATTGTCAGGAGCAAACATCAGTGAGCTTGGGCTGCGATCCCATAATGGCGCCACTTCTTTGGTTTGGCCTGTGCTAGTATCGCGCAGCATAATGCCGTAACGATCTGCTTCAAAACCCGGTTTTTTCATTGCTAAATAGGCCATGTAACGACCATCGCTCGAAAATGTTGGCTGCGCATCCCATGCAAGATTGTCTTTGGTTAAGTTGGTTGCGGTGCCGCCTGTCACTGGCACTTGCCACAAATCATAGTTAGTGGTCCAAGCTTGATCTTTGCTAGGGGCTTTCGCGCTATAAACCACAAACTTACCGTCTGGGGTGAAAGTTACTTCTTCCATACCCGAGAAAGGTTTTGGCGGCGTTTCAGTATCTAAACCTTGAGTCACATCCACTACTTTAGTCAGTTTTTCACCGTTTACAGCGCCAACAAATAAGTGGTTACGGGCGTGGTCTTCCCACGTATCCCAATGGCGAACCATTAACTGCTTGTATTCACGGCCAGTCGATTTACGCTCAGCTTCGGCGGTAAATTTATCCTTTGAGCAGGCTAAGTCCTTACACTCGGGGAATACACGCATGCTGAGTACAACTTGTTTACCGTCGTTTGATAATTTGTAGCCATCAATATCCAAAGGTAAATCAGAAACTTGTACCGCTTCACCGCCCGTTAATGGCAGTTGAAATAACTGGCTTGAACCACTGCGACTGGCAAGGAAATAAATCGACTTGTCGTCATTGGCGAAGCTCACATCGTGCTCAGTGCCCGTGGCAGAGGTCAATTGCAGTGGTTTCGCCTTCGTGTCTATCAAATCTAATAGATACAGATCCGAGCTGGCCTCTCCCTTATCGTTTACCGTTTTAAGACCATAAACTAATTTAGTGCCATCATGGGACACAGTCGCAGAGTGCATCTTATTGAGTTTAATGAGTTGTTGCACAGTAAAAGGCGTTGGATCGGCCGCTTGGGCTGATAACGCCAGTCCCGCAGCGCCGAGCGCCAATAGGAGAGGAGCTATTTTCATTGTTATGTCCGTCTTTTGTTGAACAGGTTCGAGGCTTGCAAATATTCGATAATCATCATTGCTGCAAACACGAATGTTAAAAAACGATCTGAGATCGTATCTTTCGAAGATAAGCTTGCCACACTATCGAAACAAAAACGCTCAGGCAAGCCAAATGGCGAACCTGAGCGTATTTTTTTGTGACAAAATGTCAGTGGCGCAACGTTTTACCTCAAGAACAGATATCAGAACTCAAACTTAAGCTGTTTTGCTTAAAAAGCCATCAAGTTCAATCCGCTGCATCCTCACCTTTACGCTTTCGCGTTGGCGATATTCACTTTCCAAATTGCTGGGCCAGTTTCATGGGCGTTCACACCATGCGAATCCACAGCCACAGTCACTGGCATATCTTGCACATCAAACTCGTAAATCGCTTCCATGCCCAAATCAGCAAAGGCCACGACGCGAGAATGTTTAATCGCTTTAGACACTAAATACGCAGCGCCGCCAACGGCCATCAGATATACCGCTTTGTGTTTTTTGATTGATTCAACTGTCGCAGGGCCGCGCTCAGCTTTACCTATCATGCCCATAAGACCAGTTTTCTCTAACATTAAGTCAGTGAATTTATCCATACGGGTTGCTGTGGTTGGGCCCGCAGGACCGACAACTTCAGCACCGACTGGATCAACGGGGCCAACGTAGTAAATAAATTTACCCGTAAAGTCCACGCCTTCTGGCAGACCTTCACCGCTTTCAATCAGGCTTTGAATGCGCTTATGGGCAGCATCGCGACCTGTGAGCATTTTACCGCTCAGCAGAATGGTTTCACCGCTCTGCCACTGCTCGATATCCGCTTGAGTCACAGTATCTAAGTTCACGCGGCGCACATCATCACCCACTTCACGGGTGATTTCTGGCCAATCGGCCAATGATGGCGGCGTTAATTCCGCAGGACCTGAGCCATCTAAATGGAAATGTACGTGGCGTGTAGCCGCGCAGTTCGGGATCATCACCACTGGCTTTGACGCCGCATGGGTGGGCGCCGATTTGATTTTAACGTCTAACACTGTGGTTAAACCGCCAAGACCTTGGGCACCTATGCCTAAGTTGTTCGCGCGCTCAAAAATGTCTAAACGCAGCTTTTCTTCGGTCGTTTGCGCGCCACGGGCGAGCAACTCATGGATATCCACGCTTTCCATCAGCGCTTCTTTGGCTAATACGGCCGCTTTTTCTGCCGTGCCGCCAATGCCTATACCCAGCATACCCGGTGGACACCAGCCCGCACCCATGGTCGGTAGCGTTTTTTCTACCCATGCAGCGATATCGTCAGATGGGTTTAACATCACCATCTTAGCTTTGTTTTCACTGCCGCCGCCTTTGGCTGCAATCGCCACTTCGATGTGGTTGCCAGGCACCATGTCGATATGCACCACAGATGGGGTGTTATCTTTGGTATTTTTACGGCTGCCAGCAGGATCTGACACTATTGATGCGCGCAGTGGGTTATCAGGATTGGTATAGGCACGACGAACACCTTCGTCGACCATTTCCTGGATCGTCATATCGGTTTTGTCCCATTGGACACCCATACCCACTTTCACGAAAGTGGTCACAATCCCAGTATCTTGACACAGAGGACGCTTACCTTCGGCCGACATACGAGAGTTAATTAAGATCTGGGCAATCGCATCCTTCGCCGCCGCACTTTGTTCACGCTCATAAGCTTGGCTCATGGCATCAACAAAATCCTTCGGGTGGTAATAAGAAATGTATTGCAAAGCATCCGCCACACTTTCAATAAAGTCGGCTTGTTTAATCACAGAAGTTTCAGACATTTTATGGTGAGATGACATAGTAGGAGCGCTCCAGCAGCCTTTGCGGCCTAACTTGTTTTTGTTTAATTCTTTCTGGGCCAATATGATACTCTTTCACATCTTTTTGGGCTACATCACATTTTGAATAGGGTTAATCGATGGCAATTAGGGCGTCAAAACAGCTTGCATCACGCCAACTTGACTGGACATTAAGTACCGCAGCACTGTTCGAACACTTTGCAAGTGACACTTGGGCTATTCTGTTAGATTCGGCGAACGCGCCGCATCAAGACGCCAGATTCGACATCATTTGCGCCAATCCTATCGCTACGTTAGTAACCAAGGGTGAACGTAGCGATATAAAGCTCATCGATACGAGCTTGAGCTTACCCGAGGCAATAGACCCAAACCGTGATCCCTTCGAGTTACTCAACACTTTATTAACCCATTGGTATTCAAAATCTTTTGATTGCGACTTGCCCTTTAGTGGTGGCGCAATGGGCAGTTTTAGCTACGATTTAGGCCGCAGAATTGAATCCCTGCCGATAACGGCCAAGCAAGATATACAACTGCCAGAGATGAACATCGGCTTTTACGACTGGGCGTTAGTTTTTGATTACCAAGCCCAATGTTGGCATTTACTGCATTATTTAGGTGAAGCAGCACTCGACATTGAGTTGAATAGAATTCAAGATAAAATCGGCAAAAAGCCAAATTCCGCCGCATTCATGCTCACTAGCCCATGGGCAGCACAAATCGATAAAGCCCAATACACGGCAAAATTTGCAGCAGTTCAAGCCTATTTACACAGCGGTGATTGCTATCAAATAAATTTAACCCAAAGATTCGAAGCCCATTATCAAGGTGATGAATGGTCAGCCTATTGCCAACTGCGCAATGCCAATAAAGCACCCTTCTCGGCCTTTATGCGTCTGCCGCAAAACACGATTTTATCGATTTCACCCGAGCGCTTTATTCAGCTTCGCGGTGACGATATTCAAAGCAAACCCATCAAAGGCACACTGCCGCGTCATACCGATCCCGCATTAGATGTGAAAGCCGCCAATACACTGGCAAACTCACCAAAGGATCGCGCCGAAAATGTCATGATTGTCGATTTACTGCGTAATGATATCGGCAAAGTGGCGGCAGCAGGCTCAGTACGTGTGCCGCATCTATTTGAAATTGAAAGTTTTCCTGCCGTGCATCACTTAGTCAGTACGGTGACGGCCAAGCTTGATAGCCGATTCACTGCGAGTGATTTGCTGCGCGCGGCGTTTCCCGGCGGCTCAATTACCGGCGCACCGAAAATTCGTGCCATGGAAATTATCGAAGAGCTCGAACCTTCACGGCGCAGCCTTTATTGTGGATCTATGGGTTATATCAGCCAAGACGGTCAAATGGATACCAGTATCACCATTCGCACTATTGTGGCCGAACAGGGCAAACTCTATTGCTGGGCGGGCGGCGGCATAGTGGCGGATTCAGAAGTGGATGCCGAGTACCAAGAAACCTTTGATAAGATCAGCCGTATTTTACCTTTGCTTGGCGCAGCGTCACAAAAGCCGTAAGCTTTAATACTAAACAGTCACGAGAACGTCGATGGATCAAGCGGAATTTAGACTCAGATTTAATCTGCACCCGTTAGCACGGCAAGATCCGGCGGCCTTCCCTCACCTTGGATTACGCAAAGCCGCAGTGTTGATCCCACTGCTGGAGATTAACGGTGAGCTGAATCTAATTTTAACCCAAAGACCTATTCATCTGCGCGCCCATCCGGGGCAGATCAGTTTCCCAGGCGGTAAAATTGAGCCCTATGATATTGATGCGATTGCGGCCGCGTTAAGGGAAGCAGAAGAGGAAATTGGACTCTCAAGGCATAACGTCGACGTGGTTGGCACATTTCCGGCCCACAATACTTTTACCGGATTTGAAATCACGCCCGTGGTCGGCATTATCAAGCAGGCATTTGATTTAAAACTCGATCCCGGTGAGGTCGCCGATTGCTTTACCGTGCCATTAAGTTTTTTTATTGAACCGAATAATCGCCACCAAAAACGCTTTTTACGCCAAGGGCGCTATTACAGCGTGCATTTTATTCCCTATCAACAACGGTTTATCTGGGGTGCGACTGCCGCGATTATCGACCATCTGTGCCGCCAGTTAAGCATTCCTGCCGATATCCTCTAACTCCACTTGCCATTGCTAAACCGTTAAAAGCCAACTGGCTAGCTTAGACCACCAAATGGATATACAAACCGGCGACAATAGAGGTTAACAGCAACATGGGAATGTTAAACCAATATCCCATTCGGCTATGGTGGGCGACATAATAGTTAAACGCTAAACTGACCAAACTAATACCGCCACAAACCCAAATCAAATACTGCAATAGTTGGGTTTCATGTGGATCCCAATGGACTCTAAATGTAGCGCCACGGGAAAATAACGCGCCAATTTCGCGTTCAGGCCTTGCATCACTGAATACTGATAACGCATAAACAGCCAGTACCCAGCCTAAAATGGATAAGGTCGCAAGGATAATTTGAAATATTCTAGTCTTCCTCATACCGCCTCCCGCCGTTTAACTCACTATATCGCTCAATATCGATATTATTAACCTCAGGATACCTTTTTCAGCTTGAGAAAAGCCACCAGCAAGGTAATATAAACCTCCAAAATTTTCATATAAAACGTTTCGTTGGAGAATTAAGCAACAATGAGCATTGCATCTGTCGCATCTGTATTTAAAGGTGAGCACGCCGTCGGTTCTAAAGTCACAGTGCGTGGCTGGGTCAGAACCCGTCGTGACTCTAAAGCCGGCATCTCTTTTTTAGCTGTTTACGACGGCTCTTGCTTTAATCCTATCCAAGGTGTCGTGCCCAATAGCTTAGATAATTACGACAACGAAGTGTTAAAGCTGACTGCGGGTTGTTCTGTTGTGATGACAGGCGACGTGGTGGAATCTCCTGGTGCAGGCCAAGCATTTGAGCTGCAAGTGACTGAACTTGAAGTCGCTGGCTGGGTTGATGATCCAGACACTTACCCAATGGCCGCTAAGCGTCATTCAATTGAACATTTACGCGAATTAGCGCACTTACGCCCACGTACTAACATTATTGGTGCCGTTGCCCGCGTGCGTAACTGTCTATCCCAAGCGATTCATCGCTTCTACCACGAAGAAGGCTTTATTTGGGTATCGACCCCACTTATCACAGCATCAGATTGCGAAGGCGCCGGTGAAATGTTCCGCGTATCGACCTTAGATATGGAAAACCTGCCGCGTACTGAAGCGGGTAAAGTCGATTACGATAAAGATTTCTTCGGTAAAGAAGCTTTCCTGACCGTATCAGGCCAGTTGAATGCTGAAACCTACGCCTGTGCACTGTCAAAAGTGTATACCTTTGGCCCGACTTTCCGTGCTGAAAACTCAAACACTAGCCGCCACTTAGCGGAATTCTGGATGGTTGAGCCTGAAGTCGCCTTCGCCAACTTAAACGACATCGCAGGCCTTGCCGAAGCTATGTTGAAATACGCGTTCAATGCCGTATTGACTGAGCGTATGGACGATTTAACCTTCTTCGCCCAACACGTTGATAAGACTGTGATCGACCGTCTGCAATCTTTCGTTTCAAGCGATTTTGCTCAAGTGGATTACACGGATGCGGTTGAAATTCTGCAAAACTGTGGCAGAACCTTCGAGTTCCCTGTGTCTTGGGGTATCGATTTATCTTCTGAGCATGAGCGTTACTTAGCCGAAGAACACTTCAAAGCCCCTGTGGTAGTGAAAAACTATCCAAAAGATATCAAGGCCTTCTACATGCGCTTAAACGATGACGGTAAAACCGTTGCCGCAATGGACGTGTTAGCCCCAGGTATCGGTGAGATCATCGGTGGCTCTCAACGTGAAGAGCGTTTAGACGTGCTAGATATGCGTCTAGCCGAAATGGATCTGAACCAAGAAGATTACTGGTGGTACCGTGATATGCGCCGTTATGGCACAGTGCCACATGCAGGTTTTGGACTAGGGTTTGAGCGTTTAGTGTCTTACGTGACGGGCGTGAACAACATTCGTGATGTTATTCCTTTCCCACGTGCACCGCGCACTGCGAACTTCTAATCTCCCTTAACTTGGGACTGCATAGCTAAGACATCTCTATTAAGCCTTAGCAAAACGAAAGGAGCTGAATATTCGGCTCCTTTTTTGTTCGTCCGTTTTAGTCACATCATGCGGCTAAATAACCATTAATCTGCCAGACTCAACGCCTGCGCAATATATTCCGCGACTCGCTTGGCAGCAATATCATCGATTGACACCAACTTAATATGGCGACGAAATTTGCCACTACCTTCAAGTACCTGATGTGGATCGCTAAGATTCGCGCCTAAGCTAAACTCCAATGAAACATGCTGTTTATAGGCAAACACACCACAAAAACTGGCTTTGGTGCTAAAGAGTATACCGCCGTACTTAACGGCTTCAGTAATGGCCCGCGACGATGTGGTAGCGGCAGTTTTGACCTCCTGTCGCACCCCCTGCACTATTTCAAACAGACTCGGGCTGGTACATAAAATATCTTCTAACAGTTTTTCAAGTTGCGGCTGATCTTCCATCATGATCTCTTTACCTCTCATACAAGCAAGACTATCCCAGCGCGATTGTAGCGCGCTAATCGGACTGAATAACACCCTATTGAAGCATCCCTAAAAAATTGAATAGTGACGTGCAAATAAAAAGGCCAAGCGTGGAGTACGCTTGGCCTTTTGCTGGAGTTGTCCAACTTAGCAAGGCTAAGTCACACGGATTAACACTGTGCTCTAGATTAAAACCCCTTCACACCGGCCATATCAGGGAGATGATGAGCAATCCCCTTGTGGCAGTCGATACAGGTCTTTTCGCCGCTTGCCAGTGATGTTGAGTGCATCTGCGCCGCTCTGGGTGATTGGCGAGTAAAGTCCATGTAAGTGAAGTTATGGCAGTTACGACACTCGAGCGAATCATTGGCCTTTAACCTTGCCCACTCATGTTCTGCCAGTTCACGACGCTTATCTTCAAACTTCTCACGGGTATTAATCGTCCCAAAAACCTTACCCCACACTTCCTTAGATGCCTGCATCTTACGGGCAATTTTATCGGTCCAGTTATGCGGTACGTGGCAATCAGGACACGTCGCCCGCACGCCACTGCGGTTAGTGAAATGAATCGTCGTCTGTAGCTCTTGATAGACGTTATTTTCCATCTCATGGCAACCAATACAGAAAGCTTCTTGGTTGGTCACTTCTAGGGCAGTGTTAAACCCGCCCCAGAAAATCACCCCAGCCACAAAACCACCTAAGGTCAAAAAACCTAAACTGTAATGCACACTCGGACGATTGAGTACCTGCCAGATTTTTTTCAGTTTATCTAACATGCTAACTCCTAGTGTTTTTTCTGCTCAGTGTTGGCTTTGATCAGATGTTCCATATCCACAAAGTCGTTTTCGACCAGTAACTTGGCATCTAACTGCGGCACATGGCACTGAGTGCAGAAATAGCGGCGCGGCGATAACTCGGCTAAGAAGTTATTGTCCCTGTCCATAAAATGCGTGACGCTGACCATAGGCGCTTGCGAATCCCCAATGCGGCTACGAGCATGGCAAGCCATACACTTGTTCACTTTAAGATCAAGCTGATAGCCGTCGATCTTGTGTGGGATCACAGGTGGTTGCATGGGATAGCTGCGCACTTCCTTCACATCGGTATTACGCACACTTTGCATCGCAGGTGGCGTAGGCTCGACATTGATAGGCGCTAAGCGCAGGGTATCGATTTTCTCTTCGGGAATACTGGCGGCAGACACACTTGTCATGATGAATGAGCCAAATACCAATAAACCGATCGCTGAGACTAATTTTAGGGTTTTCATCGTGTTCTCCTTAAACCTTGACGATCTTCACCGCACATTTTTTAAAGTCAGTTTGTTTTGACAAGGGATCTGTCGCATCTAAAGTGACTTTATTAATGAGCTGGCTAGCATCAAACCAAGGCACGAACACTAAACCCACGGGCGGTTTATTGCGGCCACGGGTTTCGACTCGGGTCTTAATTTCACCGCGACGGGACACAACGCGAATTTCATCGCCACGGCGCAGACCGCGTTTCTTCGCATCTTCGGGGTGCATAAAACATACGGCATCGGGGAAGGCACGATATAACTCAGGCACACGTTGGGTCATAGAACCCGAATGCCAGTGTTCCAACACTCGACCCGTCGACAACCAGATATCATATTCTTCATCGGGCGCTTCTGCGGCAGGTTCATAGGGCAGCGCGAAAATCACCGCACGACCATCGGGATGACCGTAGAACTCAAAGCCCTTACCTGCTTTAACATAAGGATCTGTGCCTTCACGGAAGCGCCACTTGGTTTCTTTACCATCGACCACAGGCCAACGCAGACCATGAGCCTCATGGTAAACATCAAATGGGGCGAGATCGTGGCCATGGCCGCGGCCAAAGGTCGCATATTCCTCAAATAAGCCTTTTTGGACATAGAAGCCAAAGTGTTTAGCCTCATCGTTCAAATACTTAGGATCGGCATCCGCAAGTGGGAACTTATCAACATTACCGTTCTGATACAGGACTTCGAATAGGGTTTTCCCTTTGAACTCAGGGTTCGCCGCTAATACATCCTTAGGCCAGACTTCATCTGTGGTGAAACGCTTCGCAAACTCCATCAATTGCCACAGATCCGAATGGGACTCACCCGGTGCCTGCACCATTTGATGCCAAAACTGAGTACGGCGCTCGGCGTTACCATAGGCGCCCTCTTTTTCCACCCACATAGCGGTGGGCAAAATCAAATCGGCCGCTTGAGTCGTCACCGTCGGATAGGCATCGGACACCACGATAAAGTTGGCAGGGTTACGGTAACCCGGTAGCCCTTCTTCATTGATATTTGGGCCCGCCTGCATATTGTTGTTCACTTGCACCCAGTAACAATTCAAGTCGCCATCTTTTAGACGACGGTTTTGCTCGACGGCGTGATAACCGGGTTTAGGTGGAATAATGCCGCTTGGGATCTTCCAAATATCTTCGGCATGCTTTCTGTGTTCAGGATTGGTCACGACCATATCGGCGGGTAAGCGATGGGAAAACGTCCCCACTTCACGGGCCGTGCCACAGGCTGATGGTTGACCCGTCAAAGAGAATGGACTGTTACCAGGGGTTGAAATTTTACCCATCAAGAGATGAATGTTATAAATCAGGTTGTTACACCACACACCTCGGGTATGTTGGTTAAACCCCATGGTCCAAAATGAGGTCACTTTGATGTCAGGATCGGCATACAGCTTGGCCAGCGCAATCAGTTTATCCTCGGGCACGCCCGACAACTTACTGACTTTTTCGACGCTATAATCCGCCACGAAGGCTTTAAAGGTCTCAAAATCAATTGGGGTTGAATCCCCCGCCGTTTTAACATTTTTCGCTTTTTTCTCAAGGGGATGTGTCGGACGCAAACCATAACCAATATCTGTTGTGCCCTGACGGAAGTTAACGTGTTTCTTCACGAAGTCCCAGTTCACTTTATCATTCTGAATGATGTAGTTAGCTATGTAGTTCAAAATGGCTAAATCGGTTTGCGGGGTGAACACGATCGGCAAGTCGGCCAAATCGAAGGATCTGTGTTCAAAAGTCGACAACACGGCCACTTTTACATGGCTGGCACCGAGACGTCTGTCTGTCACTCGACTCCAGAGGATCGGGTGCATCTCCGCCATATTCGAGCCCCAAAGGACAAAGGCATCGGCGGCTTCCATATCGTCATAGCAACCCATAGGTTCGTCGATACCGAAGGTGCGCATAAACCCGACCACAGCTGACGCCATACAGTGACGCGCATTCGGATCGATATTATTCGATCCAAAACCCGCTTTCATCAGCTTAACGGCAGCATAACCTTCCCACACTGTCCATTGGCCCGAGCCAAACATGCCCACAGCAGTTGGCCCTTTGGCTTTAATGGTCTCTTTCCATTTTTGCGCCATGATGTCAAAAGCACTGTCCCAACTGATGGGCGAAAACTCACCGTGCTTGTCGTATTTGCCATCTGTCATCCGCAGCATAGGCGTGGTTAAGCGATCGCTGCCATACATGATTTTCGACAGGAAATAGCCCTTGATACAGTTGAGCCCACGGTTCACTTCACTGTTGGCATCGCCATGGGTGGCAACCACTTTACCGTCGCGAGTTGCGACAATCACAGAGCAACCTGTGCCGCAAAAACGGCAAGGGGCTTTATTCCACTCTAATTTGGTTTGTTCTGAGCTGGTAATTAAGTTGCTTGCGCCTGCGGGCAAGGCTAAACCCGCGGCGCCTGCAGCGGCAATCACCGCATTGGCCTTAATAAAGTCACGTCTGTTCATATTCATTCTTCACCCTCTTCGAGCACTTCACTCTGGTGGTAAACCATAGTGGCTGATAACACGCCCGGAATGGCATTGATCGCTTCGATACTGTCCATCAAGGCGCGTTGCGTCTCGCCTTCGATCACGACGACCAATTTCACTTCGTTGTTGACGGAAAGTTCGGCATTTTCAATGGTCATTATTTGTTGTCTAACATCTGCCATTTTCTGCGGTAAGACCTGCACCACTAAACTGGTGATATGGAGTTCTTTGCTCATCCGACATTCCACTCTTATTTTTAACTATTTGATGATGTTACGTTTAACCAGCGCCCGGTGGACCCGTCAAAATTTGGCTGAACCAAATAGCAAAGCCCAGACCACTGACCAGTAGTACGGACAATAACGGTGCGAGAAACACGGTTAAAAAGATAAAGATTTTCAGTTCTAAGGATTTTTCTTCTGCGGTGCTAGCACTCATGCATCCTCCAAGAGGTGTGTTCCTGCCACTTTGAATGCGCTGCAAAAAATCGCCAGCGGCAGGTTTTATGTATATCTATTGCATCTTTGGATCACGAAGCGATCATACCTTTTAGTTGTTAACAAAATGTATACCTCCAAATTGGTAAAGCGGATGATGCTTGATCCAGATCATCAATTTGATGTGAGTATTCGTCAGATCTCAGTTTTTAAATGTTTTTTTCAATTACAAGCCAGATAATTGAATTGATTTTATGATTAATAAACGACTGGAATAGATAAATCACTACGAGAAAACAACAGAAAACCCTCAAAAAAAACCTGAGTATTCATAAAGGAGTAGGCAGTAGAAAGGTGTAAAAACATGCGAGATAACGACTTGATCCCAAAAGAAAGATATTCGGCATAAAAGCATCGCTGCCACCCCAAAAAAACGCTCATTTTATGTGCCGAGCAGTATTTCTCATAGTTGATCACTTGGTTTTATCTGAGGTGATCACTTTCAGCCATTGAAGAATGATAACTCTAGAATAAGTAGATAATTTTGGTGTGAGTAAATAACTTTGGTACTAGTAAATAACTAGGACATGAGTGACATGAGTAGATATAACGTTAAAACAGGCCCATTTCATGGCGCATCAGTGGAGGGATATCGCGTGAGAAGCGTAAGCATAGGGAAAATAAAAAACCGAGAAAATGATTAGTTTTCTCGGTTTGTTTAGTCATTTTTTGATCGCGTTATTGTTACATTAATCGGACAAAGGCGCTCAGTTCAACCTTTAAATCAGTCCATTAAACCTGTTGAATATGATTCAAAATGCGCTTTTCAGATATCGGATAAGCCGTGCCTAACACCTGCGCAAAACAGGAAACACGGTACTCTTCAATCATCCAGCGTGCCTCGATTAACGCAGGCGGTGTTGGCATAGAACGCGGTACTTTAGCCAGTTGTGCGATTAAAGCTTCTTGAACCTTGTTGATGCTCTGCATATGCAAACGGTCACGGGTCGGATCAACTGGCAACTTCTCGACACGGATTTCAATCGCTTTTAAGTAACGCGCCACATCGGCTAACCGATTCCAACCACAGGATTCGACAAACCCTTTAAACACTAACTTGTCTAATTGGCTTTGAATATCACTCATAGCAAAGGCAATATCTAAGCTAATTTTGCCCTTAAGACGCTTTTTAATGCTCTGATACAAGGTCAAAATCTGCTCAACCTTCAATGCAATTTGCTCGGCGGTCGGGTTGAGTTCTTGGCGAACCCAATCCTTTGCCTGCTCAAATTGGGCTTGATTACGCACATCGAGGGCTTTTTCATCCAACAATTGCTGCACAGCGGCGGCAATAATGTCATCAATCAAGATTTGCACTTGACCGAAGGGATTGAAATACATCGCCAATTTCGCCTTATTCGGCAAAGCTTGCTGTAAGTGTTTCACTGGTGATGGAATGTTTAACAGCAATAACCGTCGCAAACCTTGGCGATGGGCATCTAAGGCCTCAAATTCATCATCAAATAATTTGATCGCAACACTGTCTTTTTTATCGATCAGCGCCGGAAACGCCCGCACTTGGTAATTGCCTTTTTGCTGCTGATATTGCTGCGGCAAATCGCCAAAGGACCACTCAGTTAACGCTTCTTGCTCTATACCTTTATCCGCGACCTGACGAATGGCCTTCGCCACCACGCCTTGTAACTCGGCTTTTAAAGTATCGAGCACCCGACCTTCGGCCACTAAGTTGTTTTTATCGTCTTCGATTTTAAAGTTCATCTGCAAATGCGCAGGCAGTTGCGTTAAATCAAAATCTTCCGGCGATATACGCGTGCCACTCATGCGCAATAATTGCTTGCACATGGCCTCAAGCAAACTGGCACTAAAAGGCACCATGGCCTGCACACAAGCGCGGGCATAGTCAGGCGCGGGCACAAAGTTGCGTCGTAAACTCTTAGGCAGAGATTTGATCAGTGCGATGCACTTTTCTTCCCTTAGACCTGCCACTAGCCAATCAAAATCGCTATCGTCGATTTGATTAAGCAGCGCCACCGGAATGTGCACCGACACACCATCATCCGCCGCCGCGGGTTCAAAGTGATAACTTAGCTGCAGGCGCAAATTGCCCTTGTGCCACGTATCGGGAAAATCTAAGGTCGAAATATGGTCGGCATTGCGCTGCATTAACAGCGCTTTGCTGAAATCGAGTAAATCCGGTTGCTCGCGCTTAGCCTTCTTCCACCAGCCAAAAAACAGCTGGGCGTTGTAAATCCCTTCCGGGATCCGCGGCTCGTAAAAGTCCACCAAGACTTGCTCGTCCACCAAAATATCGCGGCGACGAGATTTATGTTCGAGGGATTCAATGTCTTCGAGCAGCTTTTGGTTAGCGACAAAAAACGCTTCTTGGGTCTGTAACTGCCCTTCAGCCAAAGCGCTGCGGATAAAAATCTCACGCGCTTCAACGGGATCGATGGGGCCGTATTGCACTTTACGACGGTGCACAACCGTCAAGCCGTAGAGCACTTGATTCTCAAGGGCGATAACGCTGCCAGGTTTTGCCTCAAAATGGGGCTCGACATAGCTTTTCTTGATCAAATGCGCCGCTAAGGGCTCTAGCCATTCGGGTTCGATTTTGGCGCAGCAGCGAGCGAATAAGCGTGAGGTTTCTGTAAGCTCAGCCGCCATGATCCACTTAGGGCCTTTTTTGGCCAAAGGCGAACCGGGAAACACAAAGAATTTACGATTACGGGCACCTAAGTACTCGTTATTGTTATCTTTAAAACCCACATGGCTCAATAAGCCCGACAACAGCGCGCGGTGCAAGCTGTCGTAATTGGCTGGCGTATCGTTTAAGCGCCACTTTAAATCGTGCACGGCTTGCTTAAGCTGGGCGTATAAATCCTGCCACTCGCGAACGCGTAAATAGGCTAAATATTCATCGCGGCACTTTTTACGAAACTGACTAGCAGATAACTCTTTTTGTTGATCTTTTAAGTGCTGCCACAGGTTTATCCAGCTAACGAAATCGGAACTGGGATCGGCAAAACGGCGATGAGCTTCATCACTGGCTTGCTTCTTCTCCATCGGACGTTCGCGGGGATCTTGAATCGATAAGCCCGCAGCAATCACTAGCACTTCGTTCAAACAACCTAACTGCTGACTCTCGACCACCATACGCGCCAAACGCGGATCCACAGGAATTTGCGCCAAGTTGCGCCCAAGTGGCGTCAGCACTAGCTTGCCGTGTTTGCTCTCAACCGCTTGTAATTCTTCGAGCAGCAAGAAACCATCGCGGATATGGCGTGGATCGGGTGGCTCGATAAAGGGGAAACCGGCGATATCACCTAGGCCGATGGCCAGCATCTGCAAAATGACCGAAGCCAAGTTAGTGCGCAAGATTTCAGGATCGGTAAAGGCCGGACGATTATTAAAATCCGCCTCATCGTACAAACGAATACAAATACCCGGCCCCACCCGACCACAACGGCCTTGGCGCTGATTGGCGCTCGCCTGCGAGATAGGTTCAATCGGTAAACGCTGCACCTTAGTGCGATAGCTATAGCGGCTGATACGCGCCGTACCTGGGTCGATAACGTAGCGAATGCCCGGCACAGTCAGCGAGGTTTCCGCCACGTTGGTCGCTAATACAATCCGCCGACCTCTGTGACTACTGAAGACTTTAGACTGCTCGCCATAGGATAAACGCGCGTACAGCGGCAAAATTTCGGTATCGCGGTAATTACGCCGACTCAATTGCTCGGCCGTATCGCGAATTTCCCGCTCGCCGTTCATAAAGATCAGAATGTCGCCCAGACCTTCGGTCACCAGTTCATCGACGGCGGCAAAAATGCCTTCGATTTGATCTAAATCGGCATCGCTATCTTGCACTAAGGGTCGGTAACGGGTTTCTACCGGAAAGGTACGGCCCGACACTTCGATAATAGGCGCATTGTTAAAATGCTTAGAAAAACGCTCAACGTCTATGGTCGCAGACGTAATAATAACTTTGAGATCGGGGCGTCTTTTGAGAATTTGTTTGAGGTAGCCCAGAATAAAATCGATGTTGAGGCTGCGCTCGTGGGCCTCATCTATGATGATGGTATCGTATTGATCGAGATTGCGATCGGAGGTTAATTCCGCCAGTAAAATACCGTCAGTCATCAACTTGATATAAGAGTCACTCTTAAGCGCATCGGCAAAACGCACTTTAAAGCCTACCACTTCACCGAGCGGACTTTGTAATTCTTCTGCGACTCGGCTCGCCACACTGCGGGCTGCTAAACGTCGTGGCTGGGTGTGGCCTATCATGCCACGGCAACCTAGGCCTAATTCCAAACAGATTTTAGGTAACTGGGTCGTTTTGCCCGAGCCCGTTTCACCGGCGATGATCACCACTTGATTGCCCGCAATCGCGCGTGCAATATCATCGCGCATCAAGGAAACAGGCAGGTTTTCAGGATAGTGGATTTTAGGGCGAGCGTTACGGCGCTGCTCAACCTTCTCAAACGCCGCCTGCGCCTGCTCGCTCAGCTGAGCTAAGACTTGGGTCTTTTTATCTGAGTCGGCTTCTTTATTGAGCTTAAATAAACGACGACGGATCCGCGACGCGTCGCTCTGATAACAAAGATTAAGAAAGGCGTTCGATAGCGGATGTTTGTCTGAGTTCAAATCCAAATTCCATTGCTAGCATCAAAAACGGCGATCCTAGCAAGGAAAGTGGCGTAATGGTATTGCTAATTTACTCTGCACTCAGTATATAGCGTGTCAGTTTCGCACTGGCTCGACTTAAATTAAACCGGTGACAGATAACATTGTTGCATATAGATATTCATGGCTTTGAGCACATTGGTGCGATTAATCGTGCCAATCACTTTGCCATGTTCAACCACTGGATACACTTTAGGTTTAGGCCCTAGCATTTGTTCGGCGAGCTGCAAAATACTGTCATCTGGTCCAACGAACAGCACTTCAGTGCGCATGCAATCCTTCACCACTGAGGTCATATCACAGTGATAGCTACTTTTGATCATCACAGCCAAACAATCCTGCTGGGATAAAAAGCCCACCAAATCGCCCGCATCATCAACCACTGCTGCGCCCATTTTATTATTATCCAACAGCTTTTCGACCGCAGTCGCAAGCGACATATTAGCGCGCAGCAACACGGGCTGACGATCCATATGGTCGCGGATTTTAATTAAGTCCATAGTCTTTCCCTCGAATTAACCCTACGTTTGTAGTCTAGTCAAAATATCGACAAGAATGTGCGATTTATATCGATTGGGCTTATCTAGTGCATAAACCCAATGTCAACAAGAGCTAACAGGACAAAAATAGCATCAACATAGGCAGCCAGAAATAGCGACTTAGAGTTAACTGAAGCGAACACTACAAACTGAAATCAGGCAAGTATCCGATTGAGGCAGGTAATGCCATCAGTCTTCGGTGATCATGTTACTTGTCATTCCAACGCGTTTTAATTCGCTATTGATACAAGCTATAAGTCGATATAAAAGCGATAACCCACACCGGGCTCAGTCCGCACATACTGAGGTTCACTCGGGGAGTCGCCTAATTTTTGCCTTAAGTGACTGACCACAATTCGTAGATAATGTGTGTCTTCTGTATGAGCGGGCCCCCAAATTTCTTTGAGCAACTGAGTCTGAGTGACAACGCAGTTAGGTGACGACGCCAATTTAGACAATACTGCGTATTCTTTGGGTGTGAGTTCAACAATTTGATGATCAACTTTAACCAGCCTGCGACTTAAATCAATCTGCAACTTGCCGTCATCTAATATGGGTAATTTTTCAGGTTTGATATGGTCCCTTAAAATCGCTCGCACCCTTGCCAGTAACTCTTCCACACTAAAGGGTTTGGTCACATAATCCTGCGCGCCTGCATCTAATGCTGCGACTTTTTCTTTATCTTGATTGCGAACCGACAATACAATCACAGCAACATCGGACCATCCCCGTAACTCCTGTAGCACTTGATGGCCTTCCATATCCGGCAAGCCTAAATCCAAAATCACTAATTCAGGTTGCTGTCGAGCGACAGCTGCGAGCCCTTGCTGACCATTTTCAGCTTCGGTAACGTCATAGCCCTCACTGGTGAGTGCAATCCGCAGCATGCGGCGTATTTGGGTCTCATCATCGATAACCACGATTTTTATTGCCACGTCTCTAGTCCATTCTGTGGTTTATTAAGGATATTTTGGCTAAAAATGATTAGCCAGGAACGGGATAGTCTAACGGCAATTCAACTTCAAAACGAGTACCTTGCCCCTGTAGGCAATCGGTAACGCGAACACTACCGCCGTGTGCAGCTATCATGCCTTTACAAATAGCCAGCCCCATACCCGTGTTCTGTTTTTTCTGATCGCCATCGGCAACCACATAAAACATATCGAAAATTTGATCCCTATGACTTGCAGGGATCCCCGGCCCTCTGTCTTCTATTGCAATACAACAGCGATGATTTGAGATGGATAATTCAATACTAATAGGCTCTTCTGGTGGTGAAAATCGAACAGCATTTTCAAGAATGTTAAATAGTCCTTGTTCGATCAGCGCCGCATGCACAAAGAGGAGTGGGGGTTCTTTTTCTCTGTGATATTCAACGATTGCATTAGGGAAATAGCGTTTAAGCCTGCCAAGTACGCTACCAATAATGTCATCTGCCGAAACCCAATCACGCTCTATGCTCAAAGTGCCATGACCCAGGCGTGTCATATCGAGTAGATTTTGGATATAGCTGTCCAAACGACGGCTTTCTTGCAAAATAGTATCAAGTAGCTCGTTACGGTCGGCCTCTAGCAATTGTTTATTCAATAGTTTTAAGCTCTCCGCCGCCCCCATCATGGCTGAGAGTGGTGATTTTAGATCGTGAGACACTGACGATAATAATGCGGAACGTAACTGCTCAATTTCTGTTTTCACCCGTGCTGATTCAAGATCTGACACTAACTGAATACGCCGCCATGTATTAGCGCCTTGCTGTAACATGGCCAGAATAAGCTCTCTATCAAACGGACTGAGTTCGTTGACCGTAGGTTGCCAATCTAAAATCGCCGCGCCAATCGTCGTACCTTCAAGTTCAATGGGGAACACACTCACACCCGATGCGCTCAAGGTATCGCTCAAACGCCCCGCCGCTTGCCCATGGCGCAAGGTCCAATCGATTGCGGCTAAATCAAGGTCGTTAAATGGCGTATTCAGCAACGGTAAATAGGATCGCTGACCATCTTTACGCTGCAAAACAATATAACAATCGGCATTCACTGAACCAGCAATCTTGCGCCCTATCGTTTGCCAAAGGGCTTTTTCATCATCGGCGACCGATAATTCTTGGGCAACATCTTTTAAGGTTTCAGCATAACGATTTGACTCACGCAGCAAAATAAACTGATTTCGGATCCGAGATGCCGCCGGTCCACTGATAAGCCCTATACACATCAAAAAGATTAAAGTGGCAATATCATCCTGACTATTTACATTCATAGTAAATTTGGGATCAGTAAGAAAGAAATTAAAGCTGAAAAAAGACCACACCGCGGTTGCCATGGCAGGCCTAGCGCCATAGGTTAAACCAATGCTGACAATCAAGAAAACATATAACAACACCAGATTGCCATTACTGAGCCAAGTATCTAAAAATGCCACCAGCGGAAAAATAACCACCACGCCAATCAGCCCAAGAATATGGCCTCGAAGATCACCAAAACTGGCTTTAGGCGTAATGGGATCTCGTACTTGCATTTGGTTTTCGGGTGCGTGATAGACACTCACCTCAACAGGTAAACCAGACTCAATCAAACGTTGATACAGCCTTTTACGCCACCAAGGATAGGTGCGTTTCACACCCGCGCCGACTAATACTGTGTTAATTCGATGCAGGGCTATGTAAGGTAAAATGGCCTGATAACTGCTCGTGTCGCGTAATACTTCAGTCTGCGCGCCAAGTTCCTTCGCTAAAGCAAAGGCCTCATTTAGCCTTTTCCGCTGATAAAGGCCCAGCGCTTTGCCAGTATCGACCCAAAGCACTAACCAAGGAATTTGCCGCCGCTCGGCAATCTGCCGACCTATGCGGATCAAATACTGATGATCACTGCTGTTACTCACTAAAACCAGCAATCTGTCTTTGAGAACAAAATCCGTTCCCTGTGCTTTGGCATCGAGTTCACAAATCAGTTTTGCATCGACTCGCTCTATGACTTTTTTCATTGCCAATTCGCGCAGTGCAGTCAAATTCGAGACCGAAAAAAAAGCATCTAAAGCCGAGCGAGCATACTCTGGCAGATAAACTTTGCCTTGCTGTAAGCGTTCGATGAGTGTTGATGGCGGTAAATCAACAAATATAATTTCATGGGCTTCATCAAGGAAGCGATCGGGGACGGTTTCCCGTACCCGCACTTGAGTAATTTGCAAAACCAGATCATTCAAACTGACCAAATGTTGGATATTGACTGTGGTATAGACATCAATGCCCGCAGCTAATAATTCTGCGACGTCTTGATAGCGCCGTTTATGGCGACTACCGGGGACATTCGTGTGGGCCAACTCATCGACTAAGATAAGCTTAGGCCGACGAAGCAGCGCTGCATCCAAATCGAATTCCGTTAAACGATTATGATGATAATCAATGGGTTTACGTGCCAATACCTCAAAACCCGCTACCATGGCCTCGGTATCGGCACGCCCATGGGTTTCCACCAGTCCAACCAGCAAATCGACACCTTGCTGGGCCATTTCCCTTGCCGCACTGAGCATTGCATAGGTCTTGCCCACGCCAGGTGCCGCCCCAAGAAAAACCGTCAGTTTACCTTTATCATTTTGCTGTATCTGACTTAAGAGCGCATTGGCTTGCTGTGTTTGACTGATTGGTACCACGATTAGAAACTCCTTGAAAGACTCACTATCCAGCGCGCATCACACAGGGACTGGCACTGACTCTGCGATAAATCCGTATCGACATAACCGACACTCAACACATCCTGCTCAGTCATATTGAGGTTCAGCCCAACTCGCCAATCTAAATAGTGGCTATTGCTAGCGGCCATAGAACCTAAAAACAGTGCCATATCTTGCTGAGAAGCAAAAAAATTGCTCCCAAGATGCAGTACTAGACTTACATTAGAGAACAGCTGCGGTTCATAACTGGCGTAAACATACTGAAAATCGTCCACATTCTCGCCAAAATAATCAGGAGAATAAACCAGCCCTAACTTAGCATCGGCGTAGCTTACCACAGCATAAATTTCGTTATAACTCAGGTCGGTATCGTCCTGAGAGTATTGGTAACGTATCACGCCTAGGTCCGTTGTTAAGCCATTATCCCAATCTTTAGCCCAGCCAGCGGACAAGTCGAGTTCTAAACTTCCATCCCCAAATTCGATGTTACTGCCCCAAAGCGAGCCATACCAGCCAGAATCATGGCTTAGGGTATACCCTGCTTGAACTGCAGGTCCTTCATCAGTTTGAGAAATACCGCGAAACGCATAATCACTTATGAGCATCACACTCCCTTGACTCTGCCAAGAGGCATTGCCCCCATGAGTCTCAGTGCTGGCAAGCGCGCCCATAGAGAGTGAAGATAATGCCATGATCACACTCGCACAGAGGCGCGAACAAGGAGCTGACTTAATCGGTAACATAAAAATTTATCCTTAAATTCAGTAGAATATTGTTTTATTGAGCGTGTTTAGCAATCTGGTCGAGAGCGAGGTTAAGCTTGAGCACATTGACGCGCGCTTGCCCAAAAATGCCCCACTGCGGTGGTTCGATAAATTGCGCCACTAAGGTCAACACTTGTGGTTCGGCTAACTGTCGAGCCTGAGCCACGCGCGCAACTTGCAGTTTGGCCGCTGCGGGTGAAATATGGGGATCCAGTCCCGCGCCCGATGTGGCGAGTAAATCCACAGGGATATCAGCGGCCTGAACGGATTCTCTGGCTTGGATTTCTTGGCTTGTTGCCATCACACGTTCACGTAACGCCGGGTTACTCGGCGCAAGGTTACTACCACCTGTCGCCATAGGATCGTAACCGACAGCGCTCGGCCGACTAAAAAAATAGGCCGGATTAACAAAGGGCTGAGCGATGAACTCAGAACCCATAGCAACATTATCCCTGTGGATCACACTGCCCTTAGCTTGTACGGGAAATAAAGCGCCACCGAGCTGAGTCACAGTGCCGGTATAGACAACACCACACACAAATAACAGGGCGAGACTGGCTCTCAATCCCATAACGGCATGCTGAGTTTTAGTGGTATATACGATTGAATTCATTACTGTCTCCTAGAGCATAAGGGCAATGATTGAGTCGAGCGCTTTAATGCCGACAAAGGGTAAAATCACCCCACCTAAGCCATAAATCAGCATGTTATTTCGCAGTAATTTTTCGGCACTTATGGGTCTGAGTTTGATGCCTTTTAATGCCAATGGAATTAAGGCGGGAATGATAAGAGCGTTAAATACGAGCGCTGCGAGTACGGCTGAGGTTGGGCTGTGAAGCTGCATCAGATCCAGTGCACCAATCGCAGGCAAAGCCCCCGCAAATACCGCTGGAATAATGGCAAAATACTTAGCCACATCATTAGAGAGAGAAAATGTAGTCAAGGCGCCGCGGGTGATCAGCAATTGTTTTCCGACTTCAACGATAGCCAGTAATTTAGTGGGATCTGAATCCAAGTCCACCATATTGCCAGCTTCTTTAGCGGCTTGAGTACCTGAGTTCATCGCAAGACCTACATCGGCCTGCGCTAATGCCGGCGCATCGTTAGTGCCATCCCCCACCATAGCCACTAATCGACCTTTGGCCTGCTCTGCGCGAATAAGGGCAAGTTTATCCTCAGGTTTAGCTTCAGCGACAAAATCATCAACCCCAGCTTCGGCGGCAATCACGCCAGCCGTTAGCGGATTATCCCCTGTCACCATGATGGTCCGCACACCGAGCGCTCTTAAACGGGCAAACCGCTCCGCAACGCCTGGCTTAATCACGTCACTTAAGGCTATAACCCCTAAAATGTGCGTGCCACTGGCGACGACTAAGGGAGTGCCCCCCTGCAAAGCCACTTTGCGGATAAGCGCGTTAACAGATTCAGGCCAGTGAATTTGATGCTGCTGCGCCCAAAACTGCATCGCATCGCCCGCGCCTTTAATGCCTTGAATACCATCGGTTAAAATCACCCCAGAAACCCGAGTCTCCGGCGTAAAAGGGATAAAAGTCGCATCCGTAGGTTTGACGGGCAATACCGCGCCCAAATCTATGGCCAATTTGAGTACAGATTTCCCTTCAGGGGTGGGGTCATCGAGGGAAGACAGTACCGCCGCATCACGCAACATCTCAGCAGCAATGCCTTTCACGGGTAAAAATGCGGTCGCTTGACGATCACCGAAAGTGATAGTGCCAGTTTTATCTAGCAGTAACGTATCGATATCCCCCGCAACTTCCACGGCTTTACCCGATTTAGCGACCACATTGGCGGCTAAGGCGCGGTTCATGCCTGCAATACCAATGGCAGGTAACAAGCCACCAATCGTCGTTGGGATCAAACACACTAACAGCGCAATTAACATAGTGTAATCAAGGCTTGCACCGACGAAACCCGCCATGGGTGGCAAAGTCACCACCACGATGAGGAAAACCGCAGTCAATGATGCAAGTAGCACAGTCAACGCCGTTTCGTTCGGTGTTTTCTGACGCTTCGCCCCTTCGACCAGCCCAATCATGCGATCTAAGAAGCTATTCCCAGGATCGTTAGCAACCAGCACAGTAATTTCACCCGTAAGTACCTTAGTGCCGCCAATCACACCGGAATGATCTGTGCCTGCTTCACGCAGCACAGCCGCAGATTCACCGGTAATCGCCGATTCATTGATAGTGGCTATCCCTTCGATGATTTCACCATCAGCAGGAATATAGTCACCCTGTAAAACCTTCACCTTATCGCCTTTGACAAGCAAAGTTGCGGATACTGATTCCAACTCACCGTGGCGTATACGCCGAGCCTGCAAGGCCTCTTTCGCCGACTTTAAGCTGGCCGCTTGTCCGCGACCCCTTGCCTCTGCCACGGATTCCGCAAAGTTAGAAAACCACACGGTAAGCAAAAGAATAAGGGTCGTGGCTAACTCAAAACCAACAGTCTCGCCATTGAAGAACTTTTGTCCTGTGATCAAAGCGGCGAGTAAAGCGCCCACCATCACCACGAACATCACTGGGTTGCCAGCCATACTCACTAAGGACATTTTCTTTACAGCACCGAAGGCAGCTTGCTTCACGCCGACGCTATCTAATATTTGAGCAGGTTTATGCATGACTATTTCTCCAGACTCATAGTGGCAAGTTCTAAAGCTTCGCCAATAGGGCCTAATACCGCCGCAGGTAAGAAAGACAAGAAGTTAATGATTAAAATCACAGCAATAAGGGTGAAACAAAAGGTGGGACTCTCGAGCTTCAAGCTCGCGTTACTGTCAGGGCTCACTCTTTTACTCGACATCATCCCCGCAATCGCCAGCGGTAAAAACAGCGGCAGGTATCGACCGAGCAGTAAGGCGATAACGCAACTGATATTCCACCAAGGCGTGTTATCACCTAAGCCTTCAAAACCCGAACCGTTATTAGCAAAAGCGGAGGTATATTCGTAAAAGACTTGCGAAATCCCATGAAAGCCGGGGTTACTGTTGCCCGTAATACTCGGGATAGCCACAGTGATCGCCGTCAAACCTAAGACGCACAAGGTAGGTAAAACTAATAGACTTCCCAAAAGGGTGATTTCACGGGTTTCGAGCTTACGACCAAATATCTCTGGCGTACGGCCAATCATCAATCCCGATAAAAAAACAGCAATCCACACATAAACGATAAAGTTAACAAAACCGCAGCCAATACCGCCCCATATCGCATTGAGTAACATGCCTGATCGCGTCATCAATCCCCCTATTGGATTGAACGAATCGTGCATAGCATTGACCGAACCGTTAGAGGTTTGTGTGGTAAAAGAAGCCCATAGCGCCGATAGCTCAGGTCCAAAGCGAACTTCTTTACCCTCCATATTAGGCCCTTGGGCGCTTAATCCCGCAAAGGCGGCGTTGGGTTGCAACTCGCTGTACACAGTTGCCCCCAGAAAACTGACGCTCAATAAACCCATAGCAACCAGAGCCATCAAGGTAAATTTTTTGCGTCTTAGCATTCCGCCAGCCATAAAGACGACGGCCATAGGGATCAGCACTAAGGCAATGGTCTCGATTGCATTACTGACTGGCGTTGGGTTTTCTAGCGGGTTACTGCTGTTGGGGCCATACCAACCTCCGCCATTAGTACCTAACTGCTTAATGGCCACCATAGATGCAACGGGGCCAATCGGAACGACCTGCTCAGTGATAGGTGATGCAGAATCTAAGGTGTTTACTTTTTGCGCACCGTCAAAACTACTCGGTACGCCTTGCCAAGTCAGTAACAGCGCCACAATAGCCGCTAATGGCAGCATAAGTCTGAGTACACCGCGCACTAGGTCAACATAATAGTTGCCCAGATTTCGAGCCTCGCCCTCTTTGGCGCTGTCATTATTCAACCCGCCTAACATTCCCCGCAAAATCGCCACACAAACCGCCAGCGCCATGGCTGGAGTGACAAATTGCAGCGTGACAATGACAAATCCTTGGGATAGATAACTGAGCTGAGCCTGCCCGGAATAGTGCTGTTGATTGGTATTGGTGAGGAATGACACCGCAGTGTGCAACGCCAGATCCCAAGATAATGGTCCTATACCATCGGGGTTAAGCGGTAACACATGTTGGAATTTAAGGATAAGAAACGCCAAAATGCCAAGTACCAAGTTGCTGATAAGAAACGCCGCACCATAGGATTTCCATGTCATCCCCGAATGGGCATTTACGCCTATAGCCCGATAAATCCACTTTTCAATGGGATTAAATAAACGATCTGAAAAATGGGACTGACCAGAGAAAACCCCTGTCATATAGGATCCCAACAGCCATGCGAGCCCAAGCGCAGTAGTAAAAATAAGGGTAATTTCAAACATAACGACTCCTAAAACTTATTAGGGGCAAACATTGCCACTGCTAAGTAGATGAAAAGTGCTATGGAAAGTATTAGAAATATCCAGTCCATATAATTTGTCCTTAAGAAAGTGAGTAACAGGACAAATATATGAATTAACCGCGTAAAGTCTCTAGAGTTCAAATGACTAATCCCGTAAAGAATACGTAAAAGTCATCATAATCAGTGGTAAATAAGGCCACAATAAACCATGGCATTAGCTATAAAAGTAAATAAAAATGCCAGCTAGAAATACTAACTGGCATTAACACATGACCAAGCGATGATATTGTAGATTAATTAAGCTCTATGTTTTTCATTTTATTATAGCTATCAGTCTTAATCTCTTTAAGTACACCTTTATTTTCATCAATAAATAATGCTTTTATATCATTCTGATTAGCGACGACTAATCCTTCTTGACTTCCTAAACATAATAGCGCTGTAGACCAAGCATCTGCTCTAGCCGGATCCGTTGCCAATACAGTTACAGATACTGTGTTATGGGTTACGGGTTTACCGGTTCGCGCATCAATAATATGTGAATAGCGCTGCCCTAGATGATCAAAATAATGACGATATGTACCCGATGTCATGATCGCTTGAGGGAAATCAATAAGCAGAACCTTTTGCATTATTCGCTGTTCGGGCAGCGGTTTTTCAATCGCGATTTTCCAAGCAGAACCATCGAGCTTACTGCCGTGTACGACCATTTCGCCGCCAATCTCTACCAAATAATTATCGATATTGTATCGCTTTAGCACATCTGCAACTTTGCCTACGCTATATCCCTGTCCAATCGAAGATAAATCAAGATGTACCTCTGGCAAATCTTTAGTTAACATTTGATTATCAATACTTAAATGATGTAAGCCTACATAGGTTAATGTCTGTTGGAGTGCACTTTCTGTTGGAATGGTTAATTGATTATGGGTAAATCCCCACAAATCGAATAATGGTTTAATGGTCAAATCATAACAACCCTCCGTTTTTGAAGTGACCTCCTTGGCTATCCCTATGAGCCCTAAAATATCATCCCCGACCGCCATAGCAGAGTGCATACTGTTAAAACGAGAAATCACTGAATCTGAACGATAAGTAGACATATGAAGATCTATTTCTGCCAATTGCCGCTCAATCTCGCGGTTTATCTCTGTACTATTTATCTTGTCTTTACTCCAAAATGTCACATGCCAACTCGTCCCCTGCGCAAGGCCTTCTAACTTGGTATAAACTGGCGATTTCTGACACCCTACTAGCATAATGAGTAATATACATCTCAATAACCATTTCATTTACTGACCCTCCCAGTCAATTCGACAAATTAACCATAAAATACACTTAAAATTAAAATCGCCAGAATGCCCGTGAGAAAATAATGAGTACAGGAAATATTTCTAATCGCCCAAAAAGCATAGCGACACACATCAGCCATTTAGCTGCATCTTTTAACGTGCCAAATCCAGATGCAGTGTCACCATAACCAATCCCCATATTATTAATGCACGCGGCGACGGTTCCAAAGGCGGTGGCAAAATCATGTCCAATGGCGACCAATCCCCATACAAAAACGCAAGTAAAAAATATGTACAGGAAAAATAATCCCCATACTGAACGAATGACTCTGTCTGAAACAACTTGGCCACTGATCTTTGTCGTTAAAATGGCATTAGGATGAACCAATTGATGAATTTCTCGGATCCCTTGACGGTACAAAAGTAAAAATCTGACAGCTTTAATACCGCCACAAGTAGAACCAAAGCATCCACCAAAAAAGCTCGCGCCTAATAATAAAAGCACAATATGACTGGGCCAATTAGGATAACCTGCAGAGCCTAATCCATTGTCCGTCATAACTGAAACTGTTTGAAAAAATCCATGTACCAATGAATCTTTAATATCAAAAGTTTGAGTACGATTCAGCTCTAAACAAGCGATCCCAACAACGATAGATAATATGAGAATAAAAAATCGAACCTCCGCATTATACCAAATAGGCTTGAAGCTTCGTCGAACTAACACTATGTAGTATAAGGCGAAATTGATTGCTGCCAGTATTGAAAACACACCACCCACAAGCTCAATTGCAGCACTGTTATAATATCCTAAGCTGTCACTATGTGTAGAAAACCCACCCAATGAAACGGTAGATAGACTATGACATATGGCATTAAACCAATTCATTCCTGCAAGTTTATAAGCAACTGCACAACCTAAGGCAAGTACGCTATAAAGCCCCCATAAATTTCGAGCCGTATCCGCAAGGCGAGGCGTCATCTTTTCCTCTTTCATGGGACCTGGCATCTCAGACTGATATAATTTTGCGCCACCAATACCAAGAAATGGCATAATTGCAACGGCCAAAACAATTATCCCTAACCCACCGAGGAAATTAAGCTGTGCTCGATAAAATAAAATCGATTTAGGTAGTTCATCAATATCTGAAAAAATCGAGGCTCCAGTCGTCGTAATGCCAGACACACCTTCAAACATTGCATCGGTTAAACTCAAGTCCAATCGTCTATCAAGAAGAAAAGGTAATGCACTCATTAAGGAAAATATCAGCCAAAATAAACAAGCGACCATGAAGCCATCACGTTTTTGCAGATTTTTATTTTCCTCACTTGTCATCTTCCAACCGACCACACCAATAAAAAGGGAAAGAAGGAATGTGATTAAAAATGGAGTGATATATCCATCTTTATAAAATAATGCAACAGCGATAGGCATCAACATGGTGAAGCTATATATGACAATCAAAAAGCTACATAGATGAATTATGGTATGAAATCGAGAGCTAGATTTCTGTATTCCACTGACTGCAATCATTCCAACTCACCTTTAGATATTTATCGTGAAAGACTTAATGAATAATTTATTAGGTATCATAAAATACGAGCGCTCATGTCCTGTTCTAAAATCATGTGCAATCGATAACAGAGTTCGGTTACGAAATAGTTCTTCCCCTAATACTCTTTGTTGTCGTCTAAGGTGGATTGCAAGTTGACTTATCGTCGCGACAATGGCTATGACAATAAAAGTGATTAGATTGATAAAAACAGCCACATCTGTCATTGGGAGGGAATAATAAGGAGCGTTAAATAAAAAATGAACACGAATAGCTTCAAAAAATGCAGCCATATACGTATATTGAAAACAACATTGAAGTGTAATCATAACGACAACGAGTTGGAGTACAATAATAATGCTTTAGATGACACCCTCCAAGAGGGTAAATACAAGCAAATAGCGAGTAAGCACTCAGAAATAAAGCTCAACCTAACAGAGAGTTTAAAAACACTTAGTTTGTCCATCAAAATGTAAGTCGTTATGCCATACAGATTTTCACTTTAACAGACGAGAACAATTCTGACGCGTAAAAAAAACGTAAAAAATTACGGGAATTAACTTTATATAGACGAAATTAATAACATTATACTTTTGAAATCCCCAATCAATTTAACTGGGGATGGCTAGTATCAATATGCTTAAATGGCTAAGGCTTGCTCAAGATCGGCAATCAAATCTTGAGGATCTTCGACGCCAATGCTCAATCTAATCAGGTTGTCATTCACCCCTGAAGCTAGCCGACTCGCAGCATCCATAGCGGCATGGGTGGTACTAGCGGGGTGGCAGGCAAGGCTCTCTAAGTCGCCTAAACTGACCGCTTGAGTAAACAAGTTCAAATGATCTAAAAACTGCGCAGCTCGATTAAAGCCCCCTTCGAGCTCAATACTCACCATACCGCCAAAGCCGTTGATGGTTTCACTCAGAACTTGATGACCTTGATCCTCTGCTAGCCCTGGGTAATAAACTTTTGCAACGCTCGGATGGGTTGCAAGAAAAATAGCGACCTTAGCCGCGCCCGCAAGATGGGCATCCATTCTAAGTGCTAAGGTACGTAAGCCTCGCTGTAATAAATAGGCTTCCTGTGGCCCAATCGCGGCGCCGATATGTTTAAGCGCTATAGTGCGAATAGGTTGCATTAATGCCTTAGGTCCAGCGACAACACCTGCGATTAAATCGCCATGGCCACTTAAATACTTAGTGGCACTGTGCATCACGATATCAATGCCATGTTCCAGCGGTTTGAATAAATACGGGGTTAAAAACGTATTATCACAAATGGTTATAGCGCCCACTTTTTCGGCGGCAAGCTTAACCTTACGGTAGTCACTGACTTTTAAGGTCGGATTGGTGATGGGCTCAAATAAAATAATTTTTGTTTCGGCGGTAATCTCTGCCAATAAATGATCATCATCTTGATAACGGCGCACAGTAATACCCGCGCGGGTTAACGTTTGGATTAAAAATGCCGCAGTGCCACCGTATACGGGGTCGATAAATGCGATTTCATCACCTTGACTCGCTAAGGCATAGAAAATACTGCTGATTGCCGCCATCCCACTCGCAACAACGAGTGATTCATCAGCCCCTTCCAGTTGTGCTAATTGATATTCAAGCGCCTGCACTGTCGGATTCGCCATGCGACTGTAGATAAAGCCCGGTTGCTCACCTGCAAAACGGGCTCGACCATCCTCGGCACTACCGTAGGCGAAGGTGCTACTTTGATAGATAGGAGTTGTAAGAGCGCCCGTCGAGTTATCAGCGGCATAATGGGTGTGAAGTAATTTAGTTTTAAATTGCATAATAGATCCTAATAACCATTAAATGGCATGAGCGAATGAGGCGTAATGTGCTTGAGCAACGTCGGGATGAGAGCGCAAACGCCCTTTTAATACGTTCTGGCCCACTTGGTGGAAAAGAGGATTTAATGGATCGCTTGCCGGTCCTTGAGCTTGGTTCGCCAGATGCTTTGGCAAAGGTAACAAAGGAACTGTCGCATTCAACTGCGCCGCCATAAAAAAGGCACACGAGTAGCGCTCGACCCCAGCAGGCGGGCTAGTAACCCTATGGTTGGTTGCCTTTAAATACCCATTAGAAGCCAACTCAAGTAATTCACCTATATTCACCACAAAGGCGTCTTCTAATGGCGGTATGCTTAACCAACCTTTGTCAGTCTGAACCTCTAAACCGGATTGCTTATCTTGCAGCACTAAGGTCAAATAGCCAGGATCTTTGTGTGCCCCTACGCCTTGGCCAGAAGTCTGTCCATCCGCGCTGGGATAGCGAATAAGCTTCATATGCTGATATGGACCCGCTTCAATCGTGGCATCAAAGGCGCTTTCTGGCTGCTCCAGCGCAACAGCTAAAGCCCTCAATAGTGTGACACTGGTATCGGCTAAATCCTGTTGCCATGCCAATAAAGTCGATTTCATCTGTGGTAATTGTGACGGCCATTGATTAGGCCCCTGTAGCTGCCACCATATAGGCACATCAGACTGCTGAGGGTTAGCCACTTCTTCTTGCATGATATCAAACTGTTCCCGCAAGTCCGGTTTCCCTAAGGTCAATTCACCTTGCAAACGGGTATAACCGCGAAAATGCGGTGTATTAGCCATTTTCACCGCAAGTTTATCTACGACGGGCAGCGCAAAGAAATCTGCCGCTAACTGAAGTACTTGCTGCTGTCTAGCAAGCTCAATGCCGTGGCCTGTGAGATAGAAAAAACCTATTCTTCTGGCAGCATCGGCAAGCTTAGTAATAAAAGCGTAACGACGTTGTCCACCGGCATGCCAATCACTTAAATTCAATATCGGTAATTGTTCCATCAATGACTCCCATTTAATGCATTGTCTGAGCCGGATTCTATGCCTTTATGGGTCGATGGATAATGAATTAATAACTATTTGATATATTAAACGGTAATAATAGATCATTTAGATATATAGACATCTAGGCTTCTATACTGCTAGATTTGAATTTCAAAGGTTAAAACAACGCTAATTATTAGGCCAACTCAAACCGCACCACTCAGATAAACATCATAAGCCATACTGCTTAATGATATTTATCTGGTTATTTTTCAAGACATTAGTAAAATTAAGATATAAAAATAAAAGCGAGTCCACTTTTGCGGCACTCGCTTTTTAAGGTTTCGAAGTTTTAACGTTTCTAAGTCATGTCAGTTATAAACCTAGATGCTTCTACCAATGACATTATTGATCATGCCAAATTAGCACTTGGGCTGGCTCACCATTACTACGGGTGGCGCGGTACATACCTTCGGTATTAAATGGCGTAGCAATATTGCCACGCTGATCGACTGCAATCACACCACCCGAACCGCCAGCAGTGATAAGACGTTGATTAATAACTTCATCTGCAGCCTGAATGATAGATTTTTGCTGATATTTCACCTTGGCACAAATATCCCCCGCGACGAGGTAACGGATAAAGAATTCACCATGACCCGTTGCCGATACGGCACAAACACCGTTTTCAGCATAAGTGCCAGCACCGATGACAGGAGAGTCACCGATACGACCAAAGCGTTTTGCCGTCATACCACCGGTCGATGTACCTGCAGCTAAGTTACCCTTTTTATCTAAGGCGACAGCACCAACGGTACCAAATTTGTAATCGAGGTCCTTCATCTCAACATTAGCAACTTGTTCAGATTTAGCCGCAGCTTGCAGTTTTTGCCGTGCATCGAGTAATTGCTGATAACGCTCGTCAGTATCAAAATGATGATTTGGCACTAAAGTAAAGCCTTGAGTCAGGGCAAATTCTTCCGCTCCTGCGCCCGAGAGCATCACGTGCTCAGATTTATTCATCACGGCCAAGGCTAAGTCAATTGGATTGGCAATATGACGCACTCCAGCGACAGCGCCAGCATTCATGGTTTTGCCATCCATAATAGAGGCATCTAATTCATGTCCGCCGTCATAGGTATAAACCGCGCCTATACCAGCATTAAACAGAGCACTATTTTCAAGGATATTAATTGCGGTTTGTACTGCCACTAAGCTGTCACCGCCCTCCTCTAAGACTTTTGAGCCTTTATCGACCGCTTCCTTTAACTTATCTTTGTAGGCTTGGCGTTGTTCAGGGGTGAGATTAGCTTTAGAAATCGTCCCCGCACCGCCATGGATCGCAATGGCGAACGGTTTATCATTGGCAAAGGTGTTATGTGACATAAAAAGTAGGCCCGAAATAATTAAACTAAAGGTGGCTAATTTTGTTTTCATTCTTTACATCCCCTTAAAAAGTAGCGTCCTTTGTAACCATTTCATCGTGTAATTTCAATCATCTCCTTGCCTGTTGGTTTTATTCTGGCGACAATGATGCCAAATCACAGGGACTATAAAGTGCAGCCATTTTTGCAAATCACCTCACATTACATTCGTCTTTGCTTGTTTCTGAGTCTGATTTCAGTCACATCAGTCGCGGCAGCAGATGATTTTATCAAATTATCTGTTACAGGCGTGAATGAAGCGCTTCGAAGCAACATAGTTGCTCACTTAGGCGCTTTACCTGAATCTGAGGTGCAGCGCCGTGCCTTTTTGTTTAATGTCGATGACAATATCAGCACCGCCTTAGAATCCATGGGTTACTATCACGGTGAAGTAGAAGAAAAGCTGATTGAGCATGACAAGGGACCGTGGGAATTAAAACTTGAAATCAGCCCCGGCGAGCCAACCATTGTTCAGTGGGTTGATATTAATTTTAGTGGTGAAATGCTTGATGACCGAGCCTTCGATCAATGGCTCGCAAAGGTCAACATTAAACCCGGCGATGTGTTAAATCACGGTGTTTACAGCGACGTAAAATCGCAACTCGTCACCTTAGCCTTAGCACGAGGTTACTTCGATGGCGAATTTACTGAATCACAAATTAAAGTTAACCGCGATATTAATACCGCACAGGTAAGTTTGCATTTTGATTCAGGCAAACGTTACCGATTTGGCCAAGTCAGTTTCGATGGCCATAACTTAGAACCCGATATATTAGAGGATCTTATCCCCTTTAAAGAAGGTGCTTCATACTCAACTCGCCGCGTAAGCGCCCTGAATCGTCAGTTATTAGATACTGGTTATTTCGCCAATATCAAAGTGATCCCGCAAATCGATAACGTCGAAGATAACCATATTCCAATGCGAGTCGAATTAACGCCTAAGGCAAGTCACGCAATTGAACTTGGTTTTGGTGGCGATATTGGCAAAACAGATCAAGCCTTTGATCCGAGGGTGCGCGTGACTTGGCGTACACCACAAATCAATAAATACGGGCATTCTCAAGAAACCAGTCTCGAATGGTCGCCCGATAGACCAAAGTTATTAACCACTTATACGATTCCGCTCACACATCCCTTAGACGATCAATTGAAGATCCGCCTCGGTTTACTGCGGGATAAATATGGTGTGACTCAAGTATATGATGCCGAGAATCGTGATTTTAGTAACACAGGCCAGCTCGAGTCGACTAAGTACCTTCTGGGGCTATTACGTCAGCAAAGACTAGAAAATCAATGGCTGATGAGTTATTCGTTGGAGGCCATACGCGAAGAATATACTCAGTCTGACGTCGATTATATGCCGTCGTTTTATCTGGCAGGAATTAACTTTTCTCGGACTAGCCGGGGGGATAACTCACTGGATCCTAAATCCGGGTTTAGACAAATTTACAGCCTAGACTATGCCGATCCCTATTTAGGATCAGAAACCCGCCTAGCACGCTTGCAAGCTAAATTTAAATGGATTGATACCTTCTTCGATAACCACAGAATCGTCGCTCGTATTGATTTAGCCGCCAACTTAGCTAACGAAAATGATCTTGCCTCTATCCCACCATCACTACGCTATTTTGCCGGTGGCGATCAGAGTGTCCGCGGTTATGGTTATCAAGAACTCGGCCCCTATTTAGACTATGTTGCTGACGATGGAAAAACCAATCGCGAAGTTATCGGTGGCCGCTATTTAATGGTTGGTAGTTTGGAATATCAATATTATGTGACCCCCACTTGGCGGGTCGGCACATTTATCGATGCAGGTAACGCCTTCGATAATAATCAATTTGAACCTGTCGTCTCTGTCGGTGGCGGTATCCATTGGATCTCCCCGATTGGCCCAATCAAATTAGATTTAGGGGTCGGATTGAAAGAAACTGAGACCATTGAAAGATCATGGCGAATTCACCTAACCATGGGGACAGATCTATGAGCCAGCCCCCAGAGCATAATAAGCCAAGCGAACAAGATATCGTTGATAATCCCATCATTGAAGCCAATGAAGCCGAAGCCACTGTGACCTCTGTCACCCCATCGGTGTCATTCATTCAAAGACTATGGCGGCAGTTCAAACTCTGGACTCGGATTATTATCTATGTGCCATTAGGGCTTTTAGTGTTAATCGCCCTATTACTCGGCACTGAATTTGGCTCACGCATTACCGTGGGTTTAGCCGATCAATTTGTACCCGATCTTGAACTGACTTATACCTCTGGTTCCATTAACAAAGACTTAGCCCTATCTCACGCGGCTTGGTCTATGGCCGGAATAAACGTGCAACTTGAGGATCTGCATTTACTGTGGCAACCCGCCTGTTTACTGCAAAAACGCTTATGCGTGAATAGCTTATCTGCGGCTAAAGTCGATGTCACGATTGATACCCTAGCGCTTTCTGCAGACTCAAACGAAGCACCAGTCGCGCCACTTGATGAAGAACCCAGCGAGCTCCTATTACCCTTTGATATTGTTTTAGATTCTGCTGAACTCAATGGCGTTAATATCCAAGTGGATGATATGCAATTTACCGCTAATCGTCTTAACGCAGAAGCACAATGGTTTACCGAAGGTTTGTCGGTTAAACAGCTATCCAGCGAAGGATTATTCATACTGATCCCTGCATCAACCGATGTAGCAACACAAACTAGCACGGCAGCGGTAACGAATGCAGCAAATCCCAGCACAGCCGCGGGAACAACACCGACACCATCGGCCAGTCCGTCGCTAACAAAAGAGGCTGAATGGGCTTTAGCACAATTGCCACAAGTATTTATGCCTTTCCCTGTGACAGTCAATGCCCTAACGTTAGACAACACCACACTGCAAATCGGCGATCGTAAAGATGTTTTTGGCCATGCAGAACTACAAGGCAGTTTCCGTGAATACCAATTGACCTTAGACCATCTTGCCATCAGCCACACCGATGGCAGCGTCGATATCACAGGCAGCCTAACACTTGATAAAGATTATCCACTCGATTTAGAGGCAAATCTCACCCTTAACCAACTAGTCGAATTGCCAGATCTCACTCATCAAGTATTAACGTTAAAGCTGAGCCAAAGTTTAGGGCAACTTCAGGTGAATGCCGTCGCCAAGGGCGATGCCGACTTTACACTAGATGGCCAAATAACACTGCAAGACCCTAACCTGCCCTACAAGGTGAAACTTGAACAAACACGGCTTCAGTGGCCACTGAAGAACCCTGAATACTCGGTAAGCAATGCCACACTCGATAGCCAAGGCGACCTTAATCGGCAAGAGGCGAGTCTTACTGGCCAACTGATCACACCCTTTCACAAAGTGCTCGACATAGACACTGACATCCAACATCAAGATGCTAAGTTAACCATCAATAATCTTGATGTAATGGGCGCGATTGGTAAGGTCAAGCTCACGGGCGAACTCGATTATCAAAAAGCCATTAGCTGGAACGCCAATCTCTGGATCAATGACGTCAAATTACAAGAAATACAACTGCCACAAACGGATACAGCGCAAAGTACAACGGGTTTACCGGACAGTTTGATTTCAGGAAAATTACGCACTAAAGGCTCATTTGCAGACCCCCGTTGGCAAGTATCCCTGAGCGATACTGAGCTCACTGGCACTTTACAAGGTTATCCCTTCGACATTACAGGGGATATCAGTGTGAATGACTCCCTGTATGTCAGTGCTAAAGGGCTGAACGCCAAAGTACTAGGTTCAACTCTGGCACTCAAAGGCGAAGCCAATGCCAATTGGGATCTCCAAGGTGAATTACAAGTGCCCGACTTTGGCCTATGGTTACCTAAGGCCAGCGGCCAACTACAAGCGCAGATCAATGTCACTGGTGACGAGAAACACCCCCAGGTCGAGCTTACAGCGCAGCTGGCAGAACTTTACTATCAAAACATTAAACTGCAGGAATCTAATTTAAAGGCCTATTACAAGCCGCTAGATCAACATGAGTTTGCTATCTCGCTAAAATCAAAAACCTTGCAGATTGCAGAACAAAATTTAGATACAGTGACACTCGGGGCGAAAGGTACCATTAACGCTCAAAAACTCACTCTCAACGCCACGGGCGATCTTGGGCTCGATGCAACGATGAGCAGCCAATACGATGTGAAGAAGTCACGACTACAGCTCGATGTTGATCGTTTAAATCTCAACACGCCCGTAGGCCTATGGCAGCTCGATAACACCATTAATCTGGCTTGGGACCAAATCAAGAATCAAGGCAGCATTACGCCCTTTTGCCTCATGAATCCCAATAGCCGTATCTGCCTAAACAGTAATACACCAATAGGTAAAAAAGGCAGCGCACAGGTGAGCTACTCAGGTAATCCAGGGCAATTACTTGTCCCAATATTACCAACAAATATGCGTTGGAATGGCCCTGCATCGCTATTAGCCAATGTTGCATGGGCTGCTGGCCGTAAGCCTACTGCCGATGTGAACTTTGATTTTGCCCCCGGCAGCATTATGCTAAAACGGGATAAAAATCGTGAAGTCACCATTAATTACCAAAACCTATCATTAAAAGCGACCTTAGATGCAAAACGGCTGGCGACGGTTTTAGATTTTGAATCAGAAGGCGTGGCCAGTTGGCAGAGTGAGATTAACGTCAATGTCACACCCGATCGCACCCTGTCAGGTTATGCCAATATCAAGCAAATCAACTTGCAGCCACTTGGAGAGTTTTTTCCTCAATTAAATACAGTGCAAGGTTTGCTGACGAGTCAACTTAACTTTGCGGGTAGTCTAGATGCGCCCGAAGTATCGGGGAGCATGGCCTTAACTGAGGGCGCCTTAGCCCTAACAGCAAACCCAACATTAATCGACAAAATTGACATGTCGATGTCATTTGCGGGTCAACAAGCGCAGCTTAAGGGACGCTGGATGATGGGCAATGGTTTAGGTAGAGTGAATGGTCAACTGCAATGGCCCCAAGGTCAATTTAGTGGCGAGTTAGCCCTCGAAGGCGATAAGCTCGCCGTGATCCAACCGCCACTGGCTATTCTTGATGTCTCCCCCGATATCAACTTAACCTTCAACAGTAAGCAACTGGCAGTAAAAGGAAAAATAGCAGTACCTTCAGGCAACATTAAAATTGTGCCATTAGCGGAAGGCGGTGTCGCAGCCTCCGAAGACGTGGTATTTGACGACTCCATTGCCGCCACTCAGCCTAAAACTAGCCCCTACGCCATCGTTGCAGATCTGAATATCAGTGTGGGGAACGAACTCAGAATTGATGGTATGGGTCTCAAAGGTAAACTCCAAGGGACCTTAAAGCTACAGCAGCAAGCTTTCCGTCCTCCTTTGCTCTTCGGTAATATCAAAGTCAATCAAGGTAGCTACAAGTTTATGGGCCAAACCCTAAAAATCCGCACTGGTGAAGTGCAATTTGTGGGGCCAACGTCATTACCAAACCTGAATATTGAAGCAATACGGGAAATTAAGACTGAAGACTTAGTGGCAGGTGTACGTGTCACAGGCACGCCATCACGCCCAGTGGTGACCTTATTCTCCAATCCAGCCAAAGAGCAGGCCGAAATCTTGTCTTACATTATCAAAGGCAGTGGCTTTAACAGCGCCAACAATGAGCAAAATAACTCGCTGATGATGGGAGCGGCACTCGGTTTAGGATCACAGGTAGGCGGCGGCGCAATTAACAACTTAGGGAATACTGCGACAGGACTCATTGAAGAGTTTGGTTTCTCTAACGTGCAACTCGACACTAATGATGAAGGGCGTGTGGCGATCAGTGGCTTTATCGGCGATAACTTAATGGTGAAATACGGAGTAGGTGTATTTAACCCTGGTTACGAAATGACAGTCAGGTATTACTTGCTCTCACAACTCTATCTAGAAACCGTGTCAGGCACTTTAGGCCAATCACTTGATATCTATTACAACTTCAATATCAAGTAACCATATGAATACCAATATATTGACACTAAAAACTCTAGCCAAACAATCTCAAAATACGCGTTACAGTATGTTGAGGTTGTTTGGGTAAAGCCTAAGTGTCTACCCATAAATACAAACAACTAAAAATCAGCCACAAAAAAAGCGCCCTTAGGCGCTTTTTGCTTCAGTTACGACAATTAAGCGTAAACGAAGTCAACATGTTCAATGATTGGCTTGAACACGTGGCGTTGCATAGCTTGTGCACGAACACCCACTTCTTTACCATCAACAACGATAGTCAGAGTAGAGGTGTAGAAGTCAGCATTAGCTTGAATGTTAATGATATCTTTGTGATCAAAAACAATAGAAACTGGCTCTTTGCCTTGGCCATAAATAACAGCAGGTACTTTACCAGCATGGCGTAGGCGGCGGCTCGAACCTTTCCCTATTTCAGTGCGGGTTTGTGCTTGGATAGTGTAAGACATGTGTTTCTCACTTAAATTTAGAGTAAAAAGTTGCCGGCATTTTCGACCAATGACGGCTCATATAAAGCGCGCGAATACTAACATAGATACCCAAGGCGCACAAGAATACCGCAAGCCCTCTATTTATCGGCGTCAGCGTTAGCAAAACAGACCGCTATTTATCAAATTGAGGAACTTGTATCTTGGCTGTTACGGCAGAGAAAAGGCTTTGATCTCAAACAAAAAACACGAGATCTAGATCACACTGGGAAATTGAGAAGCCTGTTAAGCTCGGGCAAATTTCGATAACTGCTGTGTCAAAAAATGCGTCATGCGCTATACCAGTTACAACAAGAAAATAGACTTTCATGCCAACTGGCCCGTGAACTCGTCTCTCTTATCGAAACCGTTCCTTATCAGCAAAATACCCTCGAATTAAAATTCTTAGAATTGCTTGCCTGCACCCAACAAAAAAACCGCAGCTTGATCTTACTTATGCAAATTATTGAGTCTGTCGATATTGAGTCGCAGAGGCAAAGACAATATCAATTTTCACAACGTCTCAGCCTATTGATCTGTGATTGGCAACAACATAGAGAAATGAACAAACTCAATCAACAATTTATCCCGCTGCTCAGACATTACTTGATCGAATCGCAAGCCTTGGAACAAGATTTTTATCAGCAGATCCAACAACAGATCATTGCTACCAGTGCCTTACCGGACCACAATCGACGTGCACAAAACCAGAATTAGGATAATAACCCACACCACCGAGTTTCAGGGATAAAGCCGCTTCTCTGAGGGTTTTTAGTTTAACGCTAGGGATCGCTATGTCCATCGCCATGCCGCGCATGTGATAACTCTTCTTAGCAACTCCGCCACTGTGGCTCACGAGCATGGCATTGGTTTTTGGTGAACGGTAACCGGAAATCACATGGATTTCATCGTTGGTATTCAAGGTTGTTTTGAGCGAGTGGAGTAAATCAAATAAGCGCTTATCCATAGGTGCTGCCACATTCTGACGATGATCCCGCAGCAAATGATTAAAATTGTCTAACACCTTGCTCTGATAATGACCATCTACCCAGTAACTACCATCATCGCGCTCGCCAGTATGACGATTAAACAAACTTAACTCGCGGATCCCTTTGGTTGAACGGCTGGCAACCGCTTTTGAGGGAATAAAGGAACATAATGCCACACCACTAAGGCCTAACAATAACTGCCTACGGGCAGGACATATTAAAGTCACATGATCACCTTTTGTATGCTTTTTGGTCACTAGTAAGGCAAATTATACTGAATAAGCCCTAAGATCAAGTTTTGCCAACCCCATTCTGAGTAGGATTTCAAAATGCCAAGCGAGTTCAGATGCTTATCTTGCTCAACTTTACAGCACAAAAACGTTAATGTTGTTCCAAAACCGTGGCAGGCACAGCATTCGTCAGCTCAGGTTCCAAATCATAAATGTCGCGACGGTATTGCTCCTGCCCACTATCGTCTAACCATGCAGTCCAGTAAACCAGATGCACGGGCAACTTTTCGGAAAGTGAAAACCACTGAGGTTCAGTAATACCAGGGGCTAACTTGTCCCATAAACGTTTGTCTTTTACTAAATGTTCTTTAAACCACTGGGCTAATTCAGTGGCTTTTTCAATACGAATACAACCAGATGATAGTGCCCTATCGTCCTTTTTAAAGAGACTTGGCTCAGAAGTTCCATGTAAATAGACACTGAAACTGTTATCAAAGTGAAACTTATATTTACCTAATGCATTCTTCGCCCCAGGGCGTTGTACAAGCTGATAGGGAAACGAAGCGCTGGCTAAGGTCTGCCATTCCTCTGGCATGCGTTGCACCCGTTGACCGTTATAATCGTATACATCAAATTGACGTTCATTAAGATAATGACCATTTCGCTGAATTTGCGGCAGAATGTCCCGCCGTAAAATGCTGCTAGGCACTCGCCAACTGGGGTTAAGCACCACGCTAGAAATCTGACTGTCCAAAATCGGGGTTTGCCGAGAAGATTTACCCACAATGACCTTGGAACTTAACACTGGCGTACCATTATCGACCAACGTCATCTCAAAAGCGGGCACATTAATCAGCAAATAACTCGGCTCTAATTTACGTTCAAACACTCTTTGTCGAATAGTGTTTTTAGCTAATAGTACCGCCCTCGCCCTTGGCGATTGGTTCACCCAAAATAAGGTCTGCTTACCTATCACCCCGTCCTGTTTTAACCCATGCTTTTGCTGAAAGCGCTTAATGCCAATCATAAGTTCTTCGGTATAAACTTGATTCACTCTAGGCTCAGTGGCTAAGTCTCCCAATATCCACACACGCTTTGCTATGGTATCAACGATCTGATGACTCATTCCTAAGGTTAGCTTTTCATCTAGCACTAAAGTTTCCCATGGTTCAATTGTGTCCAATTGCACTAAATGGGCGATTTGCTTAAGCACCCTTTGATATTGGGGATCCTCTGGAATAACGGATGAAACCGTCTCTGGGGCTCCAGCGTTGTTACATTCTGCGGATGTCATCACATAATGCCAGTAACCGGTAACATCAGCTTGGATTCGTACTAAATCAGCAGTAGATAAGGTATTAGGAGAAAGTGTTAAGTCACGATAATGCTGGCCAAATACTGGATTAACGCCTGCGAGATCCAATAGCAACACCTGTGGCACTAAGGCCGCAAGCGGCAGCACAGCAGTAAGATCTTCAGCTTTACCCTCAAGATTTGGCTGCGCAGCAATACTCGAATTTGATGTTAAGGATTGAGCGCCATCAGCTGCACCTACCTTTGGCACTAAAATTATTGGAATACAGAAAAAAAAGCTGAGTAATAGTTGCGCGAGATTACGTCTCGTCGGCATCGGGTTAATCTGCAATGCTTTCAAGTTCGCGATGTGGAACTCCTGCTCTATCAATTTGAGTTCTCTCACGTTTACCGTTACACGCATGGATGGGGGCAAATAGCGAATGATCTTTTTCAATATCATAAATACTCCCTTAGCTATTTTTAAGGTCACCTGAGAGCCAGCGGGTATATCAATCAACAACACTATGATATGACTATTCCATGGAGATCAATTAATTACTAGGGGTTAACTCCAGATAATGAAAAGAAAAATGCCACTGAGGTCGTCAGTGGCATTGATATCAAACAAACTCGCATAAATATGCTGATCAAGTGTTCGTTAGCAAAAAGACACCAGATCTTCTTCGACAAATTGCTCTGGTAATTTCTGTAGGCTACGTAACATCAAAGGGTTTGCCAACACCATCGCCATTTCTTGACGATTGAGTAAAGCTAATGCGCTCTGTTGACAACGAGCTTCATGCACCTTCACATGCACTATTGCTTCCATCGCTTCAATTGGTGTACCCGCAGCACGCAAAGGCTGTTTATCCACCATGGCTAAATGCAATTCCATCAACGCAGGGTCTTTAAGTACCTGTGCTAACGTCCAAGGCTCAGCAATGTGTCTTTGGTAAGCGGCGCGCGCTTCTTGCGCTTGCAGACAAATTTGCGCAGGGTTACGTTCTTCTGGTGTTGCAAGAATACCGGCACGCTTGAACACTTCGCCAATTTTGACTGAACCTGTCCATGCCGAAATTGGCACAGCAATCCACAGACCGATCAACGCCGGACTCATCCAAGCTAACAAAGTCAAAGAATCCAAAATTGCCGCATAACCTAACATCACACCTGCCAGCATATGCCAGCGGTGACGATAAATTAACGTCATCCAAGGCATACTGCCGTCATCACGACGTTGCGGCGACCAACCACTGTCCCGCCCCATCAGAATTGACATCACAGCACCACAATGGATAAACATCATGATAGGTGCAATCAGCGCTGAAAGTATAACCTCAAAGATCACACTGAATATCGCTTTAATTCGACCACCAACACTGCGAGCAAACTCACCGTCTTTAAGCAGCAACAAGACACCGAATACTTTAGGGCCAAACAAAACCCCCATAGTAATGTAGAACAATCTTAATGCCCTATCCGAGTCCATGATGGGCCAAGTCGGGAACAGTGAAAATTGATCGGTGAAATATTCAGGTCGAATAAAGTGTGCCTGCAAAGCCAACATCAAACCGGTCAAAATCAACATCAACCAGAAAGGAGATGACAAATAAGCCATGATACCCGTCAGTAAATGTAAACGGCTTACCCAGTGCAAACCTTTAGTCGGCAAAATACGCGAATGCTGCAAGTTACCTTGGCACCAGCGACGATCACGCACGGCTAAGTCGATAATCGACGGTGGACATTCTTCGTATGAACCCGGTAAATCATAGGCAATAACCACACTCCAGCCCGCACGGCGGATCAGCGCAGCTTCAACAAAGTCATGGCTCATGATATGACCACCAAAAGGTGGCTTACCCTTAAGGTTGGGTAATCCCGCTGCGGTCATAAAGGCTTCGGTGCGGATAATGGCGTTGTGGCCCCAGAAGTTACCTTCTTTTTGTACCCACCAGCCTAACCCGGTACCAATTACCGGACCATAAATACGCGCCGCAAATTGCTGTAAACGGGCCATTAAAGTGGTGCCATTGATCAACGACGGAATCGTTTGGATCAAACCCGCATCAGGATCGGCCTGCATGCGCTGAGCTAAGCCAGTGATGGTTGAAGACTCCATCAAACTGTCGGCATCAAGCACTAACAAGTGATCATAGCGCGACCCCCAACGACGGCAAAAATCGGCTACGTTACCCGCTTTACGGGCGACGTTTTTACGACGGCGACGGTAATACACCCGCGAATGCTTATGGGTTTCTTGACGTAACACCAGAAACGCCTGCTCTTCGAGCAAAGCAATATCGGGATCGGTAGTATCACTTAAGATAAACCAATCAAAAGCATGACCATGACCCGTTTGCGACAAGGTTTCAGCCATTACTGAAACCGCCGAGAATACCCTATCAGGAGATTCGTTATAGGTCGGCATCAAAATCGCGGTTCGCGTATGCAGTTCAGTCACTTGCAAATCTTTTGCCCGCGGTTTTCGCAGTAAAATTAAAAAACCTGCAATACCGCTACAAAACGCCAAAGCAATCCAGCAGAAGTTAACCGCAAACAGCACTAGCACTAAATATTCCAGAGGAGTAATTCCGCCAATGCTAAATACCGCCCCCATTTCATAGATAGCAAACAAAGATAATAATAAAGCCCCACCCACCACAAACACACGACGGTAGGTACGCGAGCGTACCCCATCAGCCACAGTGCTACGGCGAGGGAATCCCTCTGGCATCTTACTTAAATTTTGGGGTTCCATAGCGCCAGGCCGTTCATTTGGCATAGCACTACCACCCACGAGGACTTCCGTCTCGAGTACCGAGTTATCGGATACAGTCATATCATGTTGCTCCGTCATGAACCTTAAAGCGTCCAGCGATAGAGCCAGGTTTCAACCTGACGAGGAGTTGGGAACTTAAGTTCAGCGCGCAGTTCGATAAGATCTTTATCTTCTGGCTCTAATTCAAAAGCTAAGCGATAGCCATTTTTAGCGGCATTACGGGCAATCACCACGTTCGTGACCACACCACCAGAAGCTTCAACTTTAGCGACTGGCATTTCATCTGTCATCGGACCTTCAACTTGATAGTCGACCACAAATAAACGTCTTGGAGTCGCCTTAGCAATATCGGCACGACCACTGGCAGAGCGAGAAATATGTACAGCACCAACTTTCGCAGCAGGTTCTTCACCCCAACTCATGCGATAGGCAAAATGAAATTCACCGCCAGCAGGAATAGGCTGACGTGGTTTCCAATAACTAACAATGTTGTCATGAATTTCAGACTCTGTCGGAATTTCAGTCAACACCACTGAACCTTGCCCCCAATTACCCACAGGCTCAATCCATAGGCTTGGGCGACGTTCGTAATGGGCTTCTAAATCTTGATATGACGCATAGTCACGCTCACGTTGGATCAGACCAAATCCCTGAGGCGAGTTGTCAGAAAACGCACTGACTTGTAACTGACGTGGATTAGCTAATGGGCGCCATAAATGCTCACCACGACCATTTAACATCAATAAACCATCAGAATCATGTACTTCAGGTCTAAAATCATCGGTGTCGTGACGACCATTGAGTGAATGTAAGAACATGCTAGTGCTTGGTGCTAAACCGACTTTGCTCAGCTCAACACGAGGAAACAGTGTCGCTTCTACATCAATCAAGGTGTTATCACCGGGACGGACAGAGAAAGTATAGGCACCTGCTACGCTTGGGCTATCTAACAAGGCATGCACAACAATCAAGTTGCTGTCATTGTGTGGACGCTCAACCCAGAAGGCGCGAAATATCGGGAATTCTTCCCCTTCAGCGTCAGCCGTTTTTAACGCCAAACCACGGGAAGATAAGCCATAGGCGTTACCTTTACCTAAAGCACGGAAATAACTCGCACCTTGGAATACCATAAGCTCGTCAAATACACCGTTCGTATTCAATTGGTTATGAATACGGAATCCTGAGTAGCCAATGTCATCATTTGGTAGCGCTTGAGTAATCACTTCACCCGCGGTGAAATATTTAGGCTCATAGGCTAAGTGCGTTGCATTCTGACCTTCTACAATCGCAATCTCGATCAGATCCTGAAAATAGAAACCACGGTGGAACATTTGCATTTGAAATGGCACGCCCTGATCACGCCAAATAGACGCAGTCGGGTTAAAACGAATATCTCTGTATTCATCGTATGACAGTTTAGCAAGGCCAGCTGGCAAAGGATCTTTGAGGGTCACATAAGGTTTCGCTGCCAAACGTTTTGCAATCTTCACGACAGTTTCGCTATCAAAAGCGCCTGTCTTAGTGAATCTGATTTGATTTTTTGTACTGGGCTGAGAAATCACTTTCGGTGGAGTAACCACAGGAACTGCCTCGGCGGGTTTTGTCTCTTCAGCGTACGCGACACCAGACAGGGCGACTACAGCGCCTAGCGTCAGTGAACATATGAGTGACGAATAAGGTTTGGACGATGGGCAACGCAACAAGCTAACCATAGATAGGTAACCTAAAAAATAAACTAAGAAATCAATGTTTTTTATGTATACAGTGAATTTTTTTCACTCTGATTTAGGGATGAAAAAAAACAGTTGCTTACATATCGCGAAAGATATCAGAAGGAGAAAAAAACTCATAAATAAAGATGCAGTTAACCCCTTCTACACAATACTATTTGAGAATAAGCTTATACCAAAAATGAATATTAAAATAACATTATCATGCTTATTTCTGTTTTCAAAGTTACAAAAACAAATTAAGTGATCCAAATGCTACATTATTGAAAGTAAAATGAGCCTTTTTACGCCTCAACTAAGTGTTGATGATCTTAGATGAAATATCACAATAAGCGAATCAATCTGTTGGTAAGCCTAAGGATTAACACTAAGACAGCAGGAAATTTCAAAATTTTACCCGCTTAAATGTATCAAAACAACTGAGCTGATGTCACTGAAACTGCGGATCTATTTTAACATTTCATTGCCTGAACTATTTTGGCAGAAAAAGTGTCACAGATAATCCACCTTGATCCCTAGGCGCAATCACTAAACGACCTTGGTGCAATTCTATGATGTGATAACAGATAGACAAACCTAATCCCGCTCCTATGCCTTCATTTTCATTCACACGATAAAAACGTTCTGTCGCATTGGCAATCTGCGGCTCTGTCATGCCTTGGCCTCGATCCGCGACACAAATACAGATTTCATCATCCAAAGCATGGGCCAACACTGAAATCTCCGATTCCTGTGGACTGTATTTACAGGCATTTTCGATAATATTCTTCAGTACAAGTAGCAAATAAAAACGATCACAGGTCACCGTTAGATTGGATGCGATATCGATATTCCATTCATAATCTGTGATTTGTGGCATTAATTGATTAAGCGCATCTTCGACCATAGGCAAAATGGCGTGGGATGACACATTAAGCTCATTAATCGAGTCCACCCTTGCTAATACGAGTAATTGTTCAACGGTATGACTCATGTGCACGACGCCAGCATCTATCGCAGCTAAATGGAATTTCTGCTGCGGATCATCATCAATCAGACTCTCTAAGCCATGTTGATGTAATTTAATCACAGATAATGGCGTTTTAAGCTCATGGGCCGCATCGGCGCTAAAACGACGCTCACGGGCGATAAATCGCGCGATACTATTGATATATAAGTTCAATGCGCGCCGAACAGGGACTAATTCTTTAGGCAATGACATAGTCAACGGGGTCAAATCGTTGGGCGCCCGTCCAATTAATTCTCTTTCAAAGGTTTTTAATGGCCGAAACAAGAGATAAAACAAGAAGCTAACAATAATTAATGTTAAAGGCACTACCATTAAAGGCACAATAACGGCGTTATGCATGATTTGCGATACAAGCTCTCGGCGTACTTCATCCTGTTGAGCAGTGACAATCCAAACATGATTTTTAACCGAAAAAAAACTGAACACATGCCAAAGTTCTCCTTCGAACACTTTCTTATGATAGCCCTGTACGAATCGACTAATAGGTTGATGACCAATATTATCCGATAAAACTAAGGCCTCACCCGCCTCACTCCAGATTTGAAACGCCAATTTATGCTCATAGGCCAGTTTCAGCGCATCGGCCTTTTCGGCAAAGGAACTGATCTGGCTATCGGGAACGTGGAGCACTTGGGGTATGACGAGATCCTGAGCTGTTGCATTGGGCTCAGTATGATAGAACAACTCCAACATTTTAGCGGTTTGGAGCATTTGCGCATCGAAGAGTTCTTCTATTTGATGCTTAGAATCCCGAGTACTCAACCAGCTAGATACAGCGACGGATACTGAAATACCTGACAAAATTAATAATGTCAGTACCAAACGCAGTGAATACACATCTAGCCCCTTTAATCGAATCACTTCTTTTTCCTAACGACTATGCTTCAAGTCATCACTGCGTTATCAGTACCCACAAACGTGGAGCTTGTCACTTAACTCTTCAAATTAATTTATTTCAATCAAGGTATAGCCTATTCCACGCACGGTTTTGATTAATTCATTGGCAAGTTTTTTGCGCAGATGGTGGATATGCACTTCTATTGAATTACTGCCGACTTCATCCCAGCCATAGGTTAACTGTTCTAACTGGCTGCGGGTCAATACACGCCCTGCCGACTGAGCGAGTTCGAGCAGTAATTGAAATTCACGCCGTGAAAGCAGCACATTTTGATCGCGAAAGGTCACTTCACGGGTATTTAAATCAATGCAAAGCGCACCAATAATCAAACTGTTGTGATCGAGCCCATACTGACGCCTGACGATAGCACGAATGCGCGCGGCTAGTTCACGCACATCAAAAGGTTTACCGAGATAATCATCGGCGCCCATGTCTAAACATTCGAGCTTAGTGTCAAAATCCGTATTCGCGGTCAAAACTATTGTGGGAATTGACACTCCCTGCTGGCGCCAAGCTTTAAGTAACTCTTTACCATTACCGTCAGGCAATCCCAGATCGAGCACTATGGCACTGAAGCTTTCATTTTTAACCCCCAGCAAGGCTTGCTGATAACTATTAAGGTGATCAACTTGCATGCCCAGCTTCGCCAAACTCAAGCAAATTCCTTGGGCTAATAACTCATTGTCTTCAACCAACATAATACGCATTCAATGTCCTTAACTTAGCCCTAACGGAAAATACTGAACTTAACATCTTGTTGCTGTAAAAAATCTTCCGCGTCTCGCCCCTGCAGCATAGCCATAGTGGCGAGCATACCTGCAGTCACGCAGTTTGGCCCTAACACAGTCACAGAGCGCGGCGCATGGATAACGGGATAGCCAGTGCGTGGGTCGACAATATGGCCGTAACGCTTTCCATCGACTTCAAAAAATCGCCGCGTATCGCCACTGGTCGCTAATGCACCCTGACTAATCGCCAGTACACTCGCAGCGTGATCGAGGTGTCGTGGGTCTTCAATTCCCACTTGCCATGGCGTCACTTTGGACACGGGACAAGCGATATCACCGCCAAAATTCACTAACACTGGAATGTCTGGATAACATTCGGCTAACTCATAGGCGACTCTGTCGACCGCATATTCTTTTGCGATACCACCAAAATCCAATTTCATTCCTGTTGGCATCTCAATATGGCGCGAATCAAACTCGATGCGCTCAAATCCCACTAAGGCTTTCGCGGCAAGTATGCGGCCATGTTCGGGCAATTGGGCTTTGGGATCAAAGCGCCACAGTTCCATTAACGGCCCAGCAGAAATATCAAAGAGTCCATCACTGAGCTGAAAACATTGTTTAGCAAAAGCCAATAACTGCCAGGTTTCTTCATCGATAAGCTGCTTATGACCATTGGCATGGTTTAATTGCCACAGACAATTCTGCGCGATAAAGCGACTGTACTTATGTTCGATACGCAGCGCCTCAGTGACAGCCATATCCAACATATCGTCTGCAATATCAAATTGATCGCACCCAATGAGTATTTCACAGGGACTCGCCATGGCCCTAAATTCACCCACATAACCCCAATCACGGCGCTGCAACGAATAAGGTGCGGTCTTTAGGGACGATGTCGACATCATAAATCACCTCTTCACATGGCATCCCACTGGGATTGCGATTGAATAAGTTCAGGCACAAATTGAGTATGGGTAGCTAAGCTACCCATACAGTTTAACGCCTTGCTATCTGAGCCAGTAGCATTATTTCGTATTAAAAAGAATAACTAAACTGTGCTGTAATTGCCTTCTGAGTCGGAAACAGATCGAAGTTTTGCAGCTCTCCAGGAATCGTAGCGCCGTTATTTTTCGGATCCTGTTGGTAATACTCTAAGCGATACGACATCTCATGACCGCCCGATAATCGATGACCAAATTTAATCCCTATCGTATAAGCCGACATATCACCGATACGATAATCGGCACTGGCAAACTCTGGCAGTGGCGTATCAGCCATCAAGAAAGGTTGATAGAAGTTAGCCGCCGTTTGTTGGTAATAGCGCAAATGTAATTGACCATAGAAATTGCCGGTAAAGTAATACCGATAATGGGTTTCTAAGGTATGCGATGTGAGGTCCCAGTCATCGGTATTATAACGATAGGAAAAATCCACCACACCCGCATCTAATGCGCCTTTGGTCATCACGTAAAAACTGTGCTTCAAGCGCGAATCGGGGCGGCTTTCATACAATAAATCCTGAGTAATGCCGTTGTTATCCACCACACTGAGCACCTTGTAGGGATCCGTTAAATAGCCATTCACACTCGACAAGCCGTAATTGGCCTGCAACAACCAGCGCTGACTAAGCACTTGGGTGATACCTAACATCACATCCGCGGTCTGCTTATTATCACTGCCACCTTGACGAGTCGCATCGAATGCGCTTCGATAAGCTTCCTCACTGGTGAAGTTATCGCGAATGACCATCGAAGATAAATCCACCGGACGACCGCCAACGGGGTCAACCACATCGAAACTATAAGCCGTACCTAAAAATAAAGTGGTGTTGTCTTTATTAAACCCTCGCTCAATTCCGGCATTGATGCCCATTGACATATAATCAAACTCTTTCGAGCCATATGCGCCAACACTGAGTTTCCAATCTGGTGTTAGCACTTCACTCCAACCGACATTGGCTTGTACGCGAGTATCGTGAAAGGTGTCATCTAACGGCGTTTCCCCCGCTGAAACATGATATTGCCCATTACCTGATGGTCGAGTAAACGTTTGGCTGGTACTTTGGGCCACAGCGCCCGATGCTGAAGGACCCGTTAGACTGTCAACCACGAGTTTGAGATCCAGCACACTGTCATCGCCAAAGGCTTTTTGCGCTGTGCCTATGGCTTCGATGGCTTGTACTCTATCTTGCTCACCGTAATACATTAACGCAGCATCAATCTTCCAGTCGTCAGCTTTTTTAGATAATTCAGTCGCATGGCCACTTGTTGCAAACAGTCCACAACTGGCTAATGCGAGAGCACCCGCTATCTGCTTCGATTGTCTTGTATTTATTTGGTTCTTTTTTTGAGTCATAGCTGACAACACCTGTAGGTCACTTCAATCTATTCAATACCGCGGGATTTCGCCCCAGATTTTAGAACATCTGCTCGTCACATTTGTTTTAGTACGTCTGTTCATTACATCTGTGCGTTACATCTATTCGTTACATCTAAGGGCAAATAACACCAACGGAGAGTTTAGTTACAGCCACATCCGCCACCGGCAAATGCACGACCGCCGCTACTGCCTTCTTTACTAAAATAAATATGATCATCGAGTGCAAGATCGAGCTTTTCACTGTCGAGCGCCATATCGCTGCGGGCCAACTGGCCTTTCTCCCACGGCTGCACTCCTAAACTTGAACATCCACTCAAACCTATGATGAGCGTTACTGCGACTAATGCGGGTTTAAGCATAAATTACTCCTTCAGTAAATTGACGAGCTCTTGCTCGTATTCAGCGGTTTTATCGGCATAAAAGCCAACATGATGCTGTACTAACTGACCTTGTCGATTGAACATAAAACTGCTCGGCATGCCCAGCAAATCGAAACTGCGAGCGACATCACCTTCGGGGTTAAAACGCACTGAAAAATTGGCAGGGACTTGTTTTAAGAATTCCTGGGCTAACTCGTTATCTGTATCTAGGTTGATTGCCACAACAGCTAATCCCTGATCTTGATACTTTTTTTGTATTTCATTCATCCAAGGAAACGATTTACGGCAAGGGCCACACCAGGATGCCCAAAAATCGACATAGACGACTTTGCCTTTAAACTCACTCAGGGAAACAGCTTGGTTTTGCGCGTTAAACACTTGATAGTCCAGCGATGGCGCGGCTTGTACGCCTGCGGCCAATAAACTGAGTAACAATAATATTTTCTTCATAGCATATTCCGCGTTAACGATTACGTTCGAATCTATTAACTGAATCTTAAGGTTTTCTTAAACAAGCTTATATAAGTTTAATTAACCTGCTCGCCCAGACTCACCACGCGAATGAACCATAGTCATCTGCATGGCCTTAATCACATGAGTGCTGATTAAGTGACCGATTTCATCCAAAATGGCAAATGTGAGACATTTTGTCCCATTAGAAAAAGTGAAATTAGATCTGTGTCATGTTAATTAAATGTCAAAATCAGTTCGGTCACATCTCTTAAAAATTCTTGATATACATCAATAATCTTTACACTCCAACGGCCTAAACTGGCACTGTCAATTATGTAAACCCTTACCAATTTACATTTAAATAACAAAAAAGGTTGACCCATGGACACACATGCAGCCCTATATGAACAGGGAAAGGCGCGCTTAGATGCGTTACGCCAATTCGCTCCCCGTCAACAACAATCGCTGATTGAAAAAATGCAACAGCACGGCATTAGTCGCCGTGATTTTATGAAGTGGAGTGCCATGGTGACGAGCATGCTCGCATTACCCCTCCCCTTTAGTAACTTAGTGGCCGAAGCTGCCGAATTAGCCGATCGTGTACCCTTAATCTGGTTACATATGGCCGAATGTACTGGCTGCTCCGAATCTTTAATTCGTACCGATACCCCCAATCTAGACTCACTGATTTTCGATCATATTTCCTTGGAATATCACGAAACCTTAATGGCTGCAGCGGGTTGGCAAGCCGAAGAAAACCTCGAACATGCACTCGAAACCTACAAGGGCCGCTATTTACTGGCCGTTGAAGGGGCGATTCCGACTGCAAATAACGGCAGTTTCTTAACTGTGGGTTGTAAAGGCCACACAGGGTTAGAAATCATCAAGCATGCTGCAGAAGGCGCCGCCGCGATTATCTCTGTCGGCACTTGTGCGGCGTTTGGTGGGGTGCAAGCCGCTTATCCAAACCCAACGGGGGCTAAAGGCGTGCATGAAGTGGTCAGTAAACCCGTGATTAACTTAGGCGGTTGCCCACCGAGTGAAAAGAACATAGTCGGCACTTTGATGTACTTCATCATGTTCGGAAAATTACCTGCGCTGGATATGTTTAATAGACCTAAATGGGCTTACGGCGCACGGGTACACGATAACTGTGAACGCCGCGGCCGCTTCGATGCTGGTGAATTCGTTGAAGAATTTGGCGATCACGGTGCGAAAGAAGGCTACTGCCTTTATAAAGTCGGTTGTAAAGGCCCTTACACCTACAACAACTGCCCAACCGAGCGCTTTAACCATCACACTAGCTGGCCAGTACTCGCTGGACACGGTTGTATGGGTTGCTCAGAACCTAACTTCTGGGACGATATGGCTGACTTTGAAAAACCCCTTGGCCGTCAACTCCTCCATGGATTGGATGCGACCGCAGATACTATTGGTGCGGTGATTTTAGGCGCGACTGTGGTGGGCATTGGAGCCCATGCCGTTGCCAGTATTTTTGCCAAACCGCTGGAGGAATAACCCATGAGCAAGCGCGTTGTTATAGACCCTATCACACGTATCGAGGGTCACTTACGTATCGAAGTCGAAGTTGATGAAAATAACGTCATCAACAAGGCTTGGTCATCCTCCACACTTTGGCGCGGTATTGAAGTCATTCTCAAAGGCCGCACGCCTATGGATGTTGGCCTTATTGTGCAACGTATCTGTGGCGTATGTACCTATTCCCACTACCGCTGCGGTACTGAAGCGGTTGAAAATGCGTTAGGAATTCAAATTCCATTGAACGCGAGATACTTACGTTCATTAATGCAAACCTCTTTATACATGCATGACCATATTGTGCATTTCTACCATCTACACGGCTTAGATTGGGTTGATGTGGTTTCTGCACTGAGCGCCGATCCTGCTAAAGCGGCACAAGTTGCCCTGAAATACACAGACCATCCCATAGCGGCGGGTGAAGGTGATTTAAAAGCGGTACAAGAAAGAGTTAAAGGCTTTGTCGAAACGGGAAAATTAGGTCCATTTGCCAACGCTTATTGGGGCAACGGCACCTATAAATTTACCCCAGAGCAAAACCTTATCGCGCTATCTCACTACCTTAAAGCACTTGAAGTACAACGTGTTGCGGCAGAAATGCTAGCCATTTTTGGTGGCAAATCACCACATCCACAATCCGTTGTTGTCGGTGGTGTGACTTCGGTGCGCGACATGCTCAGCCCTGCTCGCCTGCAGGAATGGAAGCAAAAACATGCGACAGTAACTGAATTTATTCTGCGTGCCTATCAAGCAGATATCGTGATGGCGGCCGAGGCCTTTGGTACTGAACCTAGCGTGTTGGGCGGCGTAAACGTGAAAAACTTCATGGCGACCGATGACTTTGTGTTAGCCAATGGCGAATACATGTTTAATCAAGGCGTGATCATGAATGGCGACCTTGCTGGCGTCAGTGATGTGAATCCAGATCTGATTGCCGAAGACGTCAGCCACGCTTGGTATAGCGCCGATGCACCGCAACATCCCTATGACGGTACAACGATTCCTAATTACACTGGTTTTGTTGAACGCGACACTGTCTACGGCAAATTGCCAACACTGGATGGTGATGGCAAATACTCATGGGTGAAATCTCCCCGTTATCAAGGTGAGCCTGTCGAAGTGGGTCCACTCGCCTGCCTATTGGTGAGTTATGCCCGCGGTAACAAGGTGGTCGTGGATTCGGTTAATGGCCTGCTCGCTCGCACAGGTCTACCCGTAGCGGCTCTATTTACCACTTTAGGTCGCACTGCAGCCCGTATGTTGCAGACAGTCATCGTCGCCCAAGAAGGGTTAAAAACCTTTGATGCGCTGCTGACGAATATCCAGTCCGATGAATCTACCTATGTAAAACCCAATATTGATCCAAATAAAGAGTATGTAGGTCACGCCATGATCGAGGCGCCACGCGGCATGTTAAGCCACTGGATCCGCATTAAAAATGGAGTGATTGAGAACTATCAAGCCGTCGTACCGACGACCTGGAACGCAGGTCCTGTGGATGCCAACGGTAAAATGGGTCCCTATGAAGCCTCTTTAATTGGCTTGAAACTGGAAGATCCTACTAAGCCCCTTGAGGTGATACGTATTATTCACTCATTTGACCCTTGCATGGCGTGTTCTGTACACGTAATGGATTTCAAAGGCCAAGCATTGAGCGAGTTCCGTGTCAGTCCCAATGGTCAATAATCGAGGGAGGGAACGCAAAATGAACCATTCTGCAACCCGCATTCGGACACTGATTTTTAGTCCGGCAATTCGGATTTTCCACTGGCTCAGGGCACTATCAATTCTGGTGCTAGTGATCACCGGATTCTATATTGCTTGGCCGTTTCTTGTGGCGCCTGAAAGTACGGACGTACTCGTACAAGGCTGGATCCGCTTCGCTCATCTGATTTGCGGTTTTGTACTAACCGCAATCACTTTAGTGCGCTTCTACCTGTATTTTTTCAGCCGAAGCGACATTGAGCGGCGCTCATTTCGCGATGTCATGAGCGTAAAAAGCTGGATCACTCAACTGAAATCTTACTTATGGATGGGGCACTTACATAAAGCCGGTGTCTATGGACCGCTGCAATTTGTGACTTATGTAGCAATCTCACTGGTCGCTCTTGTGATATGTATAACGGGTCTGGTGTTGTACGCCAATGTGTATCACCAAGGTTTAGGTGGCATGCTTTGGGGCAGCGCCGCTTGGATCACGGCACAAATGGGTGGGCTCGCACAAGTTAGGATTTGGCATCACTACTTAACTTGGGCATTTGTTATCTTTGTGGTTATCCACGTCTATATGGCGGTTTGGTCAGGGATACGCTTCAAACATAACTCAGTTGACTCGATTGTCTCTGGCTATGACTACCCAAAGCCAGACTCACACCACTAGGAGTCCAATGAAGATATTGCTACTCGGTATTGGCAATGTCCTGTACGCCGATGAAGGCATCGGCGTACATTTTGTCAATTATATAGCTGATAATTATCAGTTTACCCATGAGTCCCATCAGCTAACGCTGCTCGACGGCGGCACCTTGGCTCAGGGACTTATCCCTATTATTTGCCAATACGATTATTTAATCGTGGTCGATACAGTTAATGCCAATGGCGTAGAAGCGGGCGAAGTCTATTTCTTCGATTTTGATAAAGCGCCGAAGGAAATCGACTGGCAAGGCAGCGCCCATGAAGTCGAAATGCTGCAAACCCTCAATATGATGGAAATGGTTGGCGACAGGCCTAAAACCTTCGTGCTTGGCGTCACCCCAACCGTGCTCGAACCTATGGTGCTAGGCTTGACCCCTAAAGTCGCCGCCGCGGTACCGTTAATGGAATCAAGCTTGTTATCCCACTTAGCCTCCCTTGGGTTCACTGCGACGCGTGTTGCCGAGCATAGTATCGACTCGCTGATCCCTGACTCTTATAAACGTGGCGTTACTACTGGTGAAAGTATATAGAAGATGAAAAACATCAGATTTGATTTTACCTGCTCACGTCAGGTGCCTTTGTATGCGCATTTATGTAATCAATATCTAAATTACGATGAGCTAAATATCAGCATAGGCTGTGATGGTCAACATAGCTCAGGTCAATATAGTGCTGGCCAACATGACTTTGGCCCTCAAAGCTATTTTATTGAAGCTCAGGGCGAGCAAAACCAACTAGAACAATTGGCCGATGCCATTGCCGCGGACTTTTTGATTTCCGCTTGGTTGATTGACTCTAGTATTAAAGTCATCGACGAGCCCCAGGGCAGTAAAACCTTACTGCCCTTTCCACAGTCTGTATCAAGCCCTGCCATAGTGCCTTTTTGCCAGCATTGTTATCCGTTGATTGGCGATAATCAGTCGGCTAAGTTTGGCACACTCGATTTAATTTGCCCTTGCTGCAAGGGCGAAACACAATTAACGTCCGCACAAAAAGCGTTAACCTTGTCAGATATTAAAGCCATGGCACAGGGACTGCTGACACAAGGCCCACTGACATTAGCGGCCGCCGATAATCTGCAAATCAGCCTGACACCGTTTGAGCAGCCCTTAAGCGAGCGGCCACAACTGTTAATTTGTAATCCCAATACGCTGAACGCCCATTTTTGTCTGAACGATGCGCAGGTGCTCGCGCTTTCGAGTATTGAAAAGCCGCTTATCTGCGCGAGACCCACGCAAGAACACGACAAACTCAGTGCGCCACTGTACGACATTTGCTTTGCCTACAGCCGAGTAATCTTAGTGCTCGGGGAAGTATTACGACAAAAAGGGGTCGATTGGGTTTACATTAAAGGGCCGCATAATAGGCCGAAGCTAGCGTGGGTCGATGGTGCTTGGGCACAAATCGCCAGTCACGATTTAAGCTCAACACAGGTTCAAACCAAGCACTTTATCGCTCCAGAACCCTTAAGGGAAAAAGTCAGTTTTCACGGCTATCAAGCCCAATGGCAAGCGGCGAAACGTTCACGATCGCACCAAGGCGAACTGAGTGTGGCAGTATTAACTCAAGTACCGTCAAGTGAAGACAGTGATATTCATTGCACTAGTATGCTAAGCGATAATAATCAAAATACAGTCAACACAGAAAATCACACCCTTGCAGACGCAGCGCTATTCAGTGCGCTGCTCAACGGTAAGTTTACCAGTCATAAACAGGCAAAAAATGCCGCAGTCATTTACTTAAGCCATACCCACGCCAGTCAAATTGTCACCTGCGATAATAAGGCCGACACTGAACTTTTCTTCGCCCTGCCCGAGCTGCCCGATAACGGTTACGAAATCTTCCATCAACTGGACAGCAGTCCGCAAAAAGCCGTAGCGCAAAAATTTAAGAGCCTATTCCCCGAAGATTACCTAAAACTTTTAAGCCTAAAGCTTCACGGCAGACGGGACAACTTACAAAGCCTGTGGGCGATTGCTGCCATATTAATTGGCCTTAATACACAAGAAGAGACTCAAAGCCAAGCAAGGCTCAGCGATGCACTCATGGCCGCCGCCATGCGCTACCACGGTGCTAATGCACCGCGTATCGATTATCCGCTGACCAAAGGTGAAGCCCACCGCAGCCTAAATTGGTGTAAAACCTTAGGCACTGTCTTAAGTTTTCGTATTGCGGGTAATGACGATCCGAGTCAGCTCGCCTTTGCGATGCAAGACTCGCTGGCGGACTATTTATCTAACTGGATCGAGCATATCGACTTAAATATCGGCGTGCACAATATAGCCTTAGCGGGCAATGAATTAATCAATGAAACCCTGTGCAAACGCATCAGCTTGCGCTTAGGAAAGAACTTCCCCTTAGTGGTCAATCGCAGCCTAGATTTAGACGGCGATAACTTAGCCGTTGGGGCACTTTACGTTAAGCAGCGACAACTAAATGCCCATGATTAGGAGGCCAAAAGTTAAGTCACAACGTATGAAGCCACATAGGCACAATAGTCGCCACAAAAAGCACAGTGACCTGCAGATAAAACGAAGGCTGGCATTGGAATACCTTGTCCACAAGGGAGCCACGTTAAAGCGTTGTCAGTTGCACGTCACTGGCATAGTACAAGGGGTGGGATTTCGCCCCTTTGTCTATCGTTATGCCCTTGAGTTTCAACTGACGGGCACTGTGCTCAACAATGCCAAGGGCGTGACCATTGAGCTGCAAGGTAATGATGAAAACCTCACTCGCTTTATCACTGTACTCAATACCACCCCACCACCACTCGCCCGTATCGACAATATCAGCCAAATACCACTGCCGATTTTATTAAGCCAAACCACGTTTGAGATTATAAAAAGCGACAGCCATGAGGACGATGACCCAAGTTCACCGATAGGTGCACTGGTGGCAGTATCGGCGGATAAAAGTACCTGCCAAGATTGCTTGAACGACATGCATAATCCTGATGACCGTCACTTTGGCTATGCCTTTACCAACTGCACTAACTGTGGCCCTCGATACACGATTATCAATGCTTTACCCTATGATAGACACAACACCGCTATGGCCGATTTTGACATGTGTCCCGAGTGCGCCAAAGAATATCAAAACCCACTCGACCGCCGCTACCATGCCCAGCCCGTGAGTTGCCCCGCCTGTGGCCCCAGACTCAGCTTAAAAACACCGCAAGGGGAATACATCCTTCCCAATGCCTCAAATGTCAGCGCACCTGAATTGAGTACGGACCTTGCGGTACTGACAGCAGCGGCAGATAGATTACGCCAAGGGCAGATTCTGGCAATTAAAGGATTGGGTGGATTTCACTTAATCTGTGATGCCCGAAGTGACAATGCCGTCAACGCACTCCGGCTGCGAAAACAGCGCCAAGCCAAGCCGCTAGCGGTGATGATGGCGGATATCACCATGGCGCAGCACTATGTCACAGGGACGGATGCCGAGTGGCGAGTACTGAGTTCGCAGGAAAGGCCCATAGTGCTGATGAGCAGCCGAGCCGAACATGATCTCAGCTTAGCTGTCGCCCCCAATCTGAATAAACTCGGGGTATTTTTACCCTATACACCGCTACATCATTTGCTATTAGGTCTCTTCAAAGGGCCATTAGTTGCAACCAGCGCCAATGTTTCCGGTGAACCTATCATCACAGATTGTGACGAGCTGATTAACAGCTTAAGCCATGTGGTGGATGCCATAGTCGATCATAATCGGCCGATTATTAATGGCTGCGATGACAGTGTGGTGCAAGTGATTAAGCCGCAACTGGACTACTCCGCAGAGGTGCAAGTATTGCGCCTCGCCCGCGGCTATGCACCGTTAAGTTTCCCCTTAGAGATACCGCTGACCCAATCGATTTTGGCCGTGGGCGCACAACAAAAAAATGCCATCGCCTTAGGCTTTGGCAATAATGTGTTTTTAAGTCCCCATATTGGCGACCTGTTCAGTGTCAGCGCCGAGCAGTATTTTGAGCGCACCTTAGCCACTTTTGCTCGGTTGTATCACTTTACGCCAAATCTTATTATTCGCGATAAACACCCAGATTATGCCCCTTCGCGCTGGGCTGAAATGCACTCAAACTCGAGTGTAAAACTCAGCGATACCCGTCAAAACCAATGTTTATCGGTGCAACACCACCATGCCCATGTGCTCAGCGTAATGGCGGTTAATCAATATCGAGAGCCCGTATTGGGCTTTAGTTTTGACGGTACTGGGCTTGGCGACGATGGCAGTTTATGGGGCGGTGAAGTGCTATTAACTACGCTCGATAAAGCGCAGCGACTAGCCCATTTTGAGCCCATAGCCCTGTTAGGCGGCGAGCAAGCCATTAAGCAACCCGTTAGGTTGTTACTGGCATTATTGTTCGAGCAAATGAGCCTCGATGCTGTGCTCGCATTGCAATTACCTATATTAAACAACATGCGCCCAAACACTCTGACTAACTTACATAAGATCTGGCAGAACGGCAGCGCGATAAAAACCTCCTCTGTCGGGCGACTGTTCGATGCCCTCGCCTGCGCCTTAGGCTTAATCGAAACAACACTGTTTGAAGGCCAAGCGGGCATGGCAATAGAAGCCGCGGCCAATCGCGCCGATGCATTAGCCCTTGAAGTCATTTCGCTTAACTTACCTCTTGACATCGACCAGTGGCGCAGCAGTGAGATGTTCAAGCAAATTGTTGAATTGATTACAGCACAACCGCTAACAGACAATAGATGCTATGCCATCGCCCGCGCCTTTTTACACACATTAGGTGATGCTATTTGTGATTATGCTGCCCAGTATCAACACCTCCCAACCGTGCTCTGCGGTGGCGTATTTCAAAATACATATCTATTGGAATACTGCCTGAGCAAGCTCTGCGCCCAAGGAAATAAAGTGTTATCCAGTAAACAGCTCCCAATCAATGATGGCGGCATCGCCCTAGGCCAACTTTGGTATGGCATTCATCAGAGTCAATAACCTTACCTATTTGATAACCCCTGATGTTCGCTCGCCATTTTTATCCCCATAAACCTGACGAACATCAAAGATCCGTAGCGCAATTTGTATCACACTCAACATTAGCGTAACCAAATTAACGATTCGTACATCAATCATTATTTGTCAGGCAAAGTCCTCGTACTCTGCCGATACAAGGAGAGGTAAAATGTGTAAAGACTGCGGCTGCTCCCTTACCCGCCACGACCATGATCATCTAGGCGCGCATGCCCATAGCCATGAGCATAATCATGACCATTCACATACTCATGAGCATAACCATCAAGAGTTACACACAAATCCTCAGTTAAACGATAAAAAAACCTTGTCAGTCATCCACAAAATTTTAGATAAAAATGATGTCGAAGCAGGTCATAACCGCGCCCACTTTGAGGCACATAACATTACTGCCTTCAACATCATGAGTAGCCCGGGCAGTGGCAAAACCACCCTATTAGAAAATCTCAAAGAATACACGCAGCTCAACTATGCAGTGATCGAGGGCGACTTAGAAACCTCCCGCGATGCCGACCGCCTCATCGCTAAAGGCATTAAGGCCTATCAAATTCAAACGGGCAGCGCCTGCCACCTCGACGCCTTTATGGTGCACGGTGCCCTACATCATCTGCCGCTTGAAGGACTCGATATTTGCTTTGTCGAAAACGTCGGTAATCTCGTCTGCCCAGCCAGTTATGATGTGGGCACTCACAAAAATATCGTGCTGCTATCAGTGCCAGAAGGCGATGATAAGATTGAGAAATATCCTGTGATGTTCCGCCGCGCCGATGTAGTTTTTATCACAAAGTGCGATCTACTGCCCTATTTTGATTTCAAGATGGACGAAGCCAGAGCGCAGCTTAAAAAACTCAATCCAGCAACTCAAATTATTGAAGTCTCAATTAAAGATGGCGACTCCATGCAGGCTGTAGCCGCTTGGCTTAAAGACAATATTCGAGGTGCACAATAATGTGCTTGTCCATACCTTCCCAAGTGGTGGCGGTCGATATTGAGCGCCAGAGTGTCACCGTCGATACCTTAGGCGTGCGCCGCGATGTCAGCAGTCATTTAATGAATGAGCCACTGGAAATTGGCGACTATGTACTTATCCATATTGGTTTTGTGATGAACAAAATTGATAAGGAAGATGCGCAGCAAAGCATTGATCTATACAAAGAAATCGTCACTAAGCTTGAAAATGAAGCCATACACTGACCATCAGCAGTGCAGGATTAAGTCGCAAGGCGCACCCCTATCGAGTGCACCGAGGAAAAAGCATGCTTGAACTAAGACACCTCTATCAAGGCTTTCGCGATCCCCAAACGATTGCCAATTTAGCACGGGATATTCAGTTAACCGCTAAATTGGTTAAGCAACAAATCAATATCATGGAAGTCTGTGGCGGCCATACTCATACGATTATGAAATACGGCTTGCTAGATTTACTGCCGGATAATATTGAATTTATCCATGGTCCTGGCTGCCCAGTGTGCATTATGCCTAAAGAGCGCATTGACCAAGCGGCGGCGCTAGCCTCCCAAGAAAATGTTATTCTTGTGACGCTGGGCGATATGATCCGTGTGCCCGGTTCTAAGGGTTCCTTAGCCAGTTTTAGGGCGAAAGGCTGCGATATTCGGCCGATTTATGATCCCTTAGATACGCTCAAAATTGCCCGCGATAATCCCGATAAAACCGTGGTGTTTTTCGCCATTGGCTTTGAAACCTCAACCCCAATGACAGCAATTTTATTGCAGCTGGCCGAGCACGAAAATCTCGAAAATCTGTTATTCCATATTAATCATGTATTAGTGCCCCCCGCTATTGATGCCGTGATGCACGACCCGAAAGTCAGAGTGAATGCCTTTATTGGCCCCGCCCATGTGAGCGTGATCAGCGGCGCCAAAATCTATCGCAGCACAGTCGAAAACTATGGTACGCCTGTGGTTGTCGCAGGATTTGAACCCGTTGATGTGATGGAGTCGATTTTACGGATTGTGCGCCAAAAAGCCGCGGGTAAAGCTGAGCTCGATATCCAATACAGCCGCGCAGTTTCGGAGGACGGCAACCTCACGGCGCAGGCCAAAGTAAATCAATTCTTCAATGTCAGACCGCAATTTCGCTGGCGCGGCCTAGGCCCAATCCCCAATTCAGCGCTGCAGCTTAAACCCGAATATGCCCACAGAGACGCCGAACTGCGCTTTAAAGACCGCCTACCTGTGAAGGAAATTGACGATCATAAAGCCTGCCAGTGCAGCGATATACTTCGTGGGCTTGCTAAACCAAAGGACTGTAAAGTTTTTGGCCGCGGCTGCAATCCCGAAACGCCCTTAGGCAGTTGCATGGTCAGCTCCGAAGGTGCCTGCAATGCCTATTACCGCTATCAAGGTATCGATATCAAGGAGCCACATCATGGCTGATACGCTTAAAGATAAATCCATTCAACTCAGCCACGGCGGTGGCGGCAAAGAAATGAATAAACTGATCCGTGATCTGTTTTTTGCCGAGTTTGATAATCCAATCCTTCGCAGCGAAGAAGACGCTGCCAAACTCGATTTGCACGGTGCCAACGCCTTTACCACAGACTCTTTCACCGTATCCCCTTTATTTTTTGCCGGTGGTGATATCGGAAAGCTTGCCATCGCAGGCACAGTCAACGATCTCGCTATGATGGGCGCAGAACCTCAGTATTTGAGTTGTAGTGTGATCATCGAAGAAGGCTTTTCTATCAAGGATTTAACTACGATTGTCCGCAGTATGGCGAAAGAATTAAAACACAGTGGTGCACGGATAGTCTGCGGCGACACTAAAGTCGTACCCAAGGGGTGCGCCGATGGTTTATTTATTAATACCTCAGGCATTGGTCGCATCTTGCGTCCCAATATTTCCTCGGCGAATGTCACCGTGGGCGATGCCATTATTGTCTCCCGTGATATTGGCTGCCACGGTGCAGCGATTTTAATGGCGCGTGAAGGACTCACACTCGAATCGGCATTGCAAAGTGACTGCGCGACGCTCTGGCCCATAGTCGAGCAATTAATCGCCGCCAATATTCCCATTCATGCGATGCGCGATGCGACTCGCGGTGGCTTATCGGCAGTGCTGAACGAATGGGCTGTCGCCTCCAATGTTGGTATCACAGTGAATGAAGCCAGTATTCCCGTTAGCGATGAAGTCAAAGGTCTGTGCGAACTCTATGGTTTCGAAGCCATGGATCTTGCCAACGAAGGCACTTTCATCCTCGCCGTTCCCAACGACATCGCCTTAGGTGCGCTCGAGATCATGCAACGCTTTGGGCGCTGTGAGCATGCAGCGATAATCGGCACTGTGAGTGAGGATTTAGTGGGGAAAGTCGTACTAAGAACGCCTTGGAATACTAAGCGTTATCTCGATCTTCCCCAGGGTGAACTGCTGCCAAGGATTTGCTGATGCACGAATATTCGATTGTGAGTGCCCTGATTGAGCAATGCGAACAGCACGCGCAGGCCAATCATGCCGATAAAATCACCCGAGTGGATATCAAACTAGGCGTCATGAGCGGGGTTGAACCTAGCCTGCTACAAACAGCCTTCGATACGTTTAAGCTCGATGGGATTTGCAAAGAAGCCCTACTCAATATGCAAATTCAGCCGCTAGTGATACTTTGCCAAGACTGCCAGACTGAATCCGTACTGAGTGAGCGCACGGTCGTCTGCCCTGCATGTCAAAGCTTTCGTACTCGCGTACTCGATGGCGAAGATATGTTACTGATGCAACTTGAGATGGAACAGAACGAGGATTAATCATCCACGATACGCATGGTTAACGACAGCGCTATTGATAAAACGCTCTATAAATAAAGAGTGCTATCAATAAATAACGCCCTTCAACACAAAAATGGCTTCGAGCAATCAGCGCTCAAAGCCATTTTAAACCACACTATTTCAGTCACGCTATATCAGCCGTAAATAGAAGCTTCACCCTCTGGGCGCGTCTTGAGAACGCGCAAGAACCACATATACTGCTCAGGGTAAGCTAAGATCACTTGCTCGACCACTTTGTTCAGTGCCAACGCCTCGTTTTCTTTGCCCACCATGTCTTCAGGCGCAACGGCCGCCATCACGGTGAGATCAAATTGGCGTGTCGCTTGGTTGTAGCCAATCTTTACTGGCAGCACTTGGGCATTACCCGCCTGCGCTAAACGCCCAACAACAGGTAGCGTTGCCTTCACTGTGCCTAAAAAAGGCGCAAACACGCTTTGTTCAGGACCTAAGTCTTCATCGGGAAGATAAAAGAAACTGTTACCGCGCTTAAGCTCAGCCAATAACGCCCGAATGCCCGCCTCGCGCATATACACATGGCCACCACAACTGCTGCGTACACGATTACTAAACCAATTGAATAACCCGTTTTTATGGGCTTTGGCCATAGTCACCATAGGCAACTCAAGGTTAAGGCGTAAACCAGCATAATCGATTGGCCACACATGGGGCATGATAAAAATGATCGGCTGCCCCGCAGCCTGCGCTTTAGTCACATGCTCAAAGCCGATTAAATTGACTCTACGACGTAAATGCGCTTTTGAGCGCACCAGCAATTCACCCTGTGCTAACAACACCAAAACGAAGTTTTGCACGTTCTCACGGATTAACACTTCAATCTCGGCGGTGGATTGATTAGGAAAGCACGCCCTTAAGTTGGCTCTGGCAACGCTAATGGGCTTTTTGGCAATTGGCATCACTATTTTTGCCAATAATCTTGCAATAGGATCACGCAGCCATGCGGGCATGAGTCCGAAAATCACTAATAGACCAATCACTAACCAAGTGGCCCAGTATCTAGGGTGTAATAAGGCGAGTTTAAAACGACGGTCAAAATGTTTGGGCTGTCTTGACAAAGAATTCACCTCAGACAGTGGATAAAAACAATGGAGATATTGCACGAAAAAATAAACAGGAAAGCCACTCTCTAAGGAGTGGCTTTCCCATCAAACAAACGAAATTACTTACCCGTGTTTGCTGCTTCTACACGAGTTTTCAGCTTTTGGCCGGGACGGAAAGTCACGACACGACGAGCAGAAATTGGGATATCTTCGCCTGTTTTTGGGTTCCTTCCCGGTCTTTGATTCTTGTCCCTAAGGTCAAAGTTGCCAAAGCCAGATAACTTGACCTGCTCACCACTTTCAAGTGCGCCCCGAATCTCTTCAAAGAACGACTCAACCATCTCTTTGGCGACACGTTTGTTCATTCCGAGTGTTTCAAAAAGATGTTCTGCCATTTCGGCTTTGGTAAGTGCCATACTTTAATCCCTCAACGATGCGTTGAACTCGGACTTAAGGGCAGAAACGACTGAACCAACGGTCTCAGCAATCTCTTTTTCCTCAAGCGTACGAGTAGTGTCTTGTAATGTAAGTGCTATCGCCAGGCTCTTCTTGCCAGGTTCAACACCTTTACCTAAGTATACATCGAACAAGTTTATGCCAACCAACTGATTTTCGCCAACTTTTCTTATCAATTTCATTACATCACCTGCAGATACACTCTCATCTACTACGACTGCGATGTCACGACGATTAGCTGGAAACTTAGATACAGCTTGGGCTAGCGGCAAACTGGTATGCAATAAAGCATCCAATTCCAACTCAAAAACGATGGTTTTACCATTGAGTCCAAAAGGCTTCTCCAAACTAGGATGGATTGCACCTATATGACCGATCACTCGATCATTTCTCAATATTTCAGCACATTGCCCCGGATGGAGAGCAGAATGCGTCGCTCCTCTAAAGCTAAATTCTGATGCGGAAACTGTCAAGCCGATAATTGCTTCTAAATCACCTTTAAGGTCGAAAAAATCAACAGTTTTCGATTCCATAGCCCAATGTTCATCATTTTGGAGCCCAGTAATGACACAAGCGAGCATTGCTTGCTGTCTTACACCGGATTCTGCATTGATATCAGGAACAAAGCGCAGACCAGTTTCAAAAAGTCTCACGCGACTCTGTTGACGACTTTGGTTGTAGCCAACGGCGGCCAATAAACCGGTGAACATTGACAGGCGCATGGCTGACATTTCACTGGAAATTGGGTTTGGTAACACCATAGCGTCTAAACCAGGATGAACCAGATTTTGCAATTTTGGATCGACAAAGCTGTAGGTTACCGCTTCTTGGAAACCACGAGCGACCAATAAGGCACGCACGCGTTTTAGGCTTAAGTCAGATTCTTTATGATCTGACATACGCAGCGCAGCAACAGGCGCCGTATTCGGGATATTGTTATAACCGTAAATACGGGCAACTTCTTCGATCAAATCTTCTTCAATCGCCATATCAAAACGATAAGTCGCGGTAGTGACCTGCCAACTATCTTGGCCAACAACCACACTAAAACCTAAACGTTGTAGGATTTCAACGACATCGCTATCAGGTACATGATGACCTAAAATTCGATCTAACTTGCTGCGACGTAAAACGATTTGTGCAGGTTTGGGTAAATCAGCCTCTGATTTAGCCTCAACTACAGGGCCAGCTTCACCGCCACAGATATCCAGTACTAAACGCGTAGCACGGTCGATAACCGTGTGTTGCATCTCAGGGTCAACACCACGCTCAAAGCGGTGTGATGAATCTGTGTGCAAACCTAAACGACGTGACTTACCCATAATGGCGAGCGGCGCGAAGAAGGCACATTCAAGCAGTATGTCTTGGGTCGTGTCGCTCACGCCTGAATATTCGCCGCCAAACACACCAGCAAGGGCTAATGGACGCACATCATCGGCGATCACTAAGGTATCGCTTGGGATGGTCACTTCGCTGCCATCAAGCAGGGTGATTTTCTCTTCGCCAGTGCCTAAACGCACTTGGATATCGCCTGTTAATTTGGCAAGATCGAAAGCGTGCATAGGTTGACCGAATTCAATCAACACAAAGTTAGTGATGTCTACGATAGGATCGATAGAGCGAATACCGCTACGGCGCAGTTTTTCCTGCATCCATAATGGCGTAGGCGCTTTCACATTAACGTTTTTAACCACACGGCCTAAGTAACGTGGACACGCTGCAGGCGCGTTAACGTTAATCGTGACCTGTGCATCTGTCGTTGGCGTAACGGCTTGCCACTGTGGCTCAACCACTGTTTGGCGGTTTAACACGCCCACTTCACGGGCAAGACCTGCCATACCTAAGCAATCGGCACGGTTAGCCGTTAAATCCACATCGATAACGGCATCATTAAGTTGCAGATAGTCGCGGATGTCAGTGCCTAATGGCGCGTCCAATGGCAATTCGATAATGCCATCGCTTTCGACGTTAATGCCAAGCTCGCTGTACGAGCACAACATGCCTTCTGATGGCATGCCACGCAGCTTGGCTTTCTTGATTTTGAAATCGCCAGGTAATACGGCGCCAACCATAGCCACGGCCACTTTAAGACCCTGACGGCAGTTTGGTGCACCGCAGACGATATCGATAAGTTCACTACCACCAACGTTGATTTTGGTCACGCGCAGTTTATCGGCATCGGGATGCTGACCACACTCAACCACTTCACCAATCACTACACCGCTAAAATCGGCAGCTACGGCTTCAACGTCATCGACTTCGAGACCGGCCATAGTGATCTGGTGGGATAATGCTTCACGGCTGACTGAAGGGTTTACCCATTCACGAAGCCAAGATTCGCTAAATTTCATGCTATTACAGCTCCGTTATTTAAATTGCTTCAGGAAACGTAGGTCGTTTTCGAAAAACGCACGTAAATCGTTTACGCCGTAACGCAACATAGTTAAGCGCTCGACACCCATACCAAAAGCAAAACCAGAGTATTTTTCTGGATCTATGCCAACGCTGCGCAGCACATTCGGATGTACCATACCGCAGCCAAGCACTTCTAGCCATTTACCATTTTTGCCCATCACGTCCACTTCCGCTGAAGGTTCAGTGAATGGGAAGTAAGATGGACGGAAACGCACTTGCAGATCTTCTTCGAAGAAATTACGCAGGAAGTCATGCAAAATGCCTTTCAATTCAGCAAAGTTAACATGCTCATCAACCAACAACCCTTCCACTTGGTGAAACATAGGCGTGTGAGTTTGGTCGTAATCGTTACGATAAACACGACCAGGAGAAATAATGCGTAATGGTGGCTTTTCAGTTTCCATAGTACGGATTTGCACGCCCGAAGTTTGGGTACGCAGCATCAGTTTAGGATTGAAATAAAAGGTATCATGATCAGCACGCGCAGGATGGTGCTCAGAGATATTCAGTGCGTCGAAATTGTGGAAATCATCTTCAATTTCAGGCCCCTGCTTTACCGAGAACCCTAATTCCCCGAAAAAGGTTTCGATACGCTCAATGGTTCGAGTCACAGGATGTAAGCCACCGATCTCTTGGGTGCGGCCTGGCAAAGTCACATCAATCTTTTCGGCGATTAATTTGGCTTCCAATTCCGAACTTTTCAGACCATCGATACGCTCAGTTAATTTTTGTTGAATCGCCTGTTTAGCATCATTGACCGCTTGGCCAAAGACTGGCTTTTCTTCAGGGCTTAAGCTACCCATCATTTTCATCATGTCGGTGATCTTACCTTTCTTACCAAGGTAATCGACACGGATATCATCCAGTGCTTTTAGATCACTGGCCTGGTCAATAATGACTAAGGCTTGTTCTACGATCTCAGTTAACTGCTGCATTTTCTCTTCCACTGCATAGTCGCGCTTGATAAACAAGTGCTATGGGCGCCAAACTTTCAGGCTATTTGGGTGCTCAGGTTATCGGGCGTTAATGCCAGACGCTTTGCTAGCTATAACGAAATAAAAGGATAGAAATTTTACGCGAGCGAGCGGCATATTACTAGGGCTTATTGGGGGTTTTTATCATGCAAATTCATGTGTTACCCCAGTTTGGAGCCTGAGTTTTACTCAAGGGGAAACCCAAACCTCGATTCTGACGTAAACAACTTCCGCTTTCAGCCACTAGCAGCATTTGCAACTAAATTGTAAACTCACACCTGCACCTTGCCAAAGTTGCAACAAACAACACAATAATGACTGCAATTAGACTACATTAACCATATAAATTATTACAAAACAGAAAACTATAAAGTCTATGGCAAACTGACCGATATAAATTCGGTTCATGGCCCATTTTATCGAGGCATTCATGAAAGAAGTAAAATTTCGCTGGATAGATCAATATCTTATCCATATGACCTTAAAAACTAAATTCGCTATTCTCTCTATCGTTCCCATGTTAATGATTGTCGGACTGGCGCTTTTCCTAGATAACCAATCCCAGCAAACCTTAATTCAAGGACAGCTCAACAGTTTGCAAAATGCTTCACAACAAATTAACCAAGTCACTGGCAGCTTATATAACAAACTACCAGAGCAAGAACGCCAAACTATCCTTAATCAACTTAGTCGCGAAATTGAAGGTAATGTCAGCATTGTTTCGGTAAATGAAGCCGATAGCAAAGCCCAATCCATCGCTCGCAGTGGCGGTGGTATCGATGATAGCGGTAAGCAACCTAGAGCTGTGAGTCGGGTTAACGATCAAAACCTGATCACGATTATTCCCCTAGACAGCAAAGAAATTGATGCCTTGCTCGCCAACGATAACCTACTGGTTTATGGCCTAATGGCGGCACTCTTGTTTGTGCTATTTTTGTTCAGCTATTACATTTCAACCTTCGTAGGCGGCGCACTTTATACGACGGTGATGGCATTAAAACGGGCCGCATCGGGTGATTTAACGGGGCGTTTAAACTTCTTCGAAGTGAAGGACGAGTTCAGTATCTTAGCCATCAGCATAGATACCTTAGTAGAACGTCAACATACCTTAGTAAAGCAAATCGCAGAATCGACCGCTAAAATACGCGAAGTTGTATCATCGTTTCGTAGCACTGCGCAGCAAGGTCAATCCTTGGCGGTAAACCAGAGACAACATCTGGACTCCTTAGCGACGGCAATGGAAGAAATGACCGCCGCAGTGAAAGAAGTTGCCCGCAATGCCGAACAATCCTCAGCCGAAACCCAAGAAGCCAATCAACAGGTTAGCGCGGGCGGGAAAGATATTGAAACCACAGTCAAAGCTATTGACGTGTTATCGGATGAGATCTCCGCGGCCTCAAATGCGGTGGGTGTACTCAATGACAACGCCAGTAAAATTGATGAAGTGGTATCAACCATTAATGCGATTTCCCAGCAAACTAACCTACTGGCCCTCAACGCGGCGATTGAAGCGGCACGCGCAGGTGAACAAGGTCGTGGCTTTGCCGTGGTGGCCGATGAGGTACGTACTTTAGCGGGGAGAACTCAGGCCGCAACGGTTGAAATCAAAACCATGATCGAATCACTTCAATCGGGTACTCGCAATCTGACACAAGTGATGTCACGTACTGTGAATCAAGCTAATGAAGGTAAACAACACGTACTGCAAACGGGTAAAGACTTAGAGTTTATCGCCCACCACAGCAACAAAGTGTTTGAAATGAGTGTGCTAATTGCGACCTCGGCCGAAGAGCAATCGGCAGTGGCCAACGAGATTGCGACTAACTTAATGGAAATTCGCAACCAATCACACGATGTGGAGCAATCGGCCAACCAGTCGGTTTCAGGTTGTGATGAGCTGCAAGCAACAGCTGGTCAACTTGATCAGTTGATGGTGGGATTAAAAATCTAGTCGAGCATTATTTGATGGAATTTAAATTCACTTAACACCCAAAATGCACAAGGGAGCGAATCGCTCCCTTGTTGTTTTCATTCTGACGGTCACGTTCCAATCAACAAGTGTCGTTTCAATTAATAAGTTAATTTTCAATCGATAACGCTACAGCAAAATGAATTCACGTCTGTTAATCAACGTCTTTAAGTGGCCATAGCACGATATGATCTTCAATATCCTTCACGCGTCTTTCATCCACCACCTTGCCTTGGATCGACATACCCGCTAAATGCATCGCTTCTTTGGAGCCTGTGAGCAGCGGATGCCAACTCGGTAGCTCACGCCCTGCCGCTAGGCGGCGATAGGCACAACTGTCGGGCAACCAAGTTAACTCATGGATATTATCAATCGTGATCACTGTACATTGGGGGACATAGGTGAAACGGTCACTGTAATGCTGACAGCCTGCCGTTTGATGATCGAGCAAAAGGCAAGCTGCATTGGTGTAATACAAGTCTTCGGTTTCATCATCTATCAACTTGTTTAAACAACATTTACCACAACCGTCACACAGGGATTCCCACTCGGTTGTGCTCATCTGCGCTAATGTTTTACTCTGCCAAAATGCCATGATTAACTGTATCTTCTTAATAAAAAACCCGCTCAATGCGGGCTATTTTACACTAATTTGTCGTCAGATACGCAATGCCACTGAGATTAACGAGTGTGGTTTGACGCGCCAGAGCTCATTAGCAGCGTCTTGATGCTACCTGGTTAATCTTTGATCCCAAGGCTCAACTTATGCTCAGCCAATAAATTCACCTGAGGTGGTGGAATTTGTAAATAAAAGCCATTTTCTGCCATTGCTGCTCTGACTTTATGTATATCTGCCATTCCTAACGCGTCGCGTTTAGCGATAGGAAACACCATCACCAACTTTGGCACGCCAAACATTTCCATCAAAGGCACTGGAACATCGTCAAAACAATCTCTTTTCTTCACAAATAAATAAGTATCAGCCTTTCGGCTACTTTTATAAACGGCACATAGCATAAGAATCAAATATCCAATAGTTCAAACTTGCCAGTCAATGGGGCACACTATAACATGGTCGCCTAGTAATTTAATTGTAAAATCAGCGAACCGACTGATGATTTCTGGAGAATAGTGCCGGGATGTCAAAACCTAGCTTAGAGTTAAAAGGCGCTTCTTTTACTCTTTCAGTGCTTCATATTAATAGCAGCGATTTACAAGCTGTCATGACTGAATTAGACCATAAGTTGGCACAGGCCCCTCAGTTTTTTCTGGGTGCTCCTTTAGTCGTCAATCTGAGTGCCATTCAGCACGACAGCTTGAATTTAAGTGCGTTAAAGGATCTGCTGATCTCACGTCAATTAGTGATTGTTGGCATAACGGGCGCGACAACCGTACTCAGTAAACAAGCAAAAGACTTAGGCCTTGCCATAGTCAAAGCGGGAAAACAGAGTAATACCCCGCCGCCAGCCCCACGCCAAACTAAGATAGTGAAGCAAAATATTCGTTCAGGCCAACAAGTCTACGCAAAAAATGGTGATTTAATCATATTTGGTGCGGTAGGCAATGGCGCAGAAGTCATCGCAGATGGTAGCATTCATATCTATGGCGCATTACGAGGGAAAGCCATGGCAGGCGCCGCGGGCGATACCAGCGCCGTTATCATTGCCCACTCTCTGGAGGCCGAACTCGTTTCAATAGCAGGGCAATATTGGCTCGCTGAAAATCTACAACAACATAGCTCAGATAAAAGCGGCTGCATTCGCCTAAACGGTGAGTCGCTTATGGTTGAATCATTGCCCCTCTAAATGGCAGAACAAAGGATAGAGAGAAACATGGCACAAATTATTGTTGTCACTTCAGGTAAAGGCGGCGTAGGTAAAACCACATCGAGTGCTGCAATTGCGACCGGTCTTGCCATGCAAGGACACAAGACAGTCGTTATTGATTTCGATATAGGTTTACGAAACTTAGACTTGATCATGGGTTGCGAGCGTCGTGTTGTTTATGACTTCGTTAATGTGATCAATGGTGAAGCCAATTTAAATCAAGCGCTGATCAAAGATAAACGCTGCGATAAGTTATTCGTTTTACCCGCTTCACAGACCCGTGATAAAGATGCACTGACCAAAGAAGGCGTCGGCCGTGTTCTAGACGATTTGGCCAAAGACTTTGAGTTTATTCTGTGTGACTCTCCCGCAGGGATTGAGCAAGGCGCTATGATGGCATTGTATTTTGCCGATATCGCCATTGTGACCACGAACCCAGAAGTCAGCTCAGTGCGCGACTCAGACCGTATTTTAGGTATGTTGCAAAGCAAATCACGCCGCGCAGAACTGAATCTAGAGCCGATAAAAGAATATTTACTCTTGACTCGCTATTCACCGAGCCGTGTAAAATCGGGCGAAATGTTAAGTGTCGACGATGTTCAAGAAATTCTGGCCATTGAGTTACTCGGCGTTATTCCTGAGTCACAATCTGTACTTAAAGCCTCTAACTCAGGCGTACCTGTGATTATCGACCAAGAAAGTGATGCAGGTTTAGCCTACAGTGACACAGTCGCACGCTTACTGGGTGAAGATGTACCAGTACGCTTTATTACGGAAGAAAAGAAAGGTTTCTTACAACGGATATTTGGTAGCTAATTATGTCTTTACTCGACTATTTCAAAAGCAAGAAAAAGCCTAGCACTGCGGTAATGGCAAAAGAGCGCCTACAGATCATCGTGGCTCATCAACGTGGACAAAGGGACACTCCCGATTATTTCCCACAGATGAAACAAGAGATCATTGCCGTTATTCGCAAATATGTGCCGATTTCTGATGATCAAGTTTCTGTGCAGTTAGATCAAAACGACGCCAACCTGTCGGTACTCGAGCTTAACGTCACTTTGCCTGACAGATAAGTCGATGACACAAAAAATGTCATCTTCAATTGAAGATGACATTTTGATGTGGATGTTTTTCAGCAATGGATTCAAGTACGAAATATTAAGCACTAGACCTCAAGCTTTGCTAAAGCCTCAGTTGCCAATTCCCCTCGCCAACCGCATAACACTGCCGGTAAATCCCCTTGTTGCTTATCCCAACGCCATTGCAAAAACTCATGGATATGACGTTTAGAACCGAGCATTTCCTGCGGCACATCATGCTTTTCGCATAATTCGACCAAACAGCTTTTAATCGCTTTAAAGGCCGATTTGTAGCCTGATTTTAACGCCAATACATCCACTAACTCGGGTAAATTAACCAAATCCGCAGTTTGTAGCACACGTAATAAATCTTTGCCGTGAATGCGTTTTTCCTGTTCGGTCAAGTCATTGAGCTTAAACAAATCAGCCGAAGTTTTAGGTTGCTTCTTCGCTAATGCAATAAGACCATGATCTTTGATCACAAAACCTAAGGCTAAATCACGGACTAAGGCTTTTTCAAGGCGCCATTTGGCGAGCACTTTAAGGTAAGCCAATTGAATTTCAGTGAGTTGAAAAGCATTTTTCACTTTCAAATAGGCTGTATCGAGATCAGGATCGGCAAGCCTGCCCTGAGTCATCCTTTCCCCTTCCTCGTATAACCAAGCTAAACGCCCTTGGGCGCTGAGTTTCGCTTCCAGTTGAGGATAGAGCTGATACAAATACAGGACGTCATTGGCGGCGTAGCTTAACTGGGCTTCCGTTAAAGGACGACGGATCCAATCTGTACGCGACTCACCTTTATCGATCACTTCACCAAGGCAAGTTTCAACTAACTTGGCATAACCCACCCCATGACCCATACCACACAAAGAGGCGGCAATTTGGCTATCAAACAAAGGCGTAGGCTGACATTTACCGTAGTGCGCAAAAACTTCTAAGTCTTCACTGCAGGAATGCACTAGCTTAACGATATTCGGGTCCGATAACAGCGCCCAAAACTGGGCTAAATCAGGTAAAGCCACCGGATCAATCAAAGCTAAGGTTTTACCATCATAGGCTTGGATCAAACCTAACTTGGCATAATAAGTACGAGTACGAACAAACTCGGTATCTAACACGAGTATCTTACTCTGTTTATATTGGGCAACGAGGGCATTAAGGCTTACTTCATCACTCACATATTGAAACGCTGACAAATTCTTCTCCAGATCCTGTGGGTCAATCACAGTCCATAAAAACAAAAGCCGGCAAATGCCGGCTTCAATCTTACGCGCGCTTAGCTTCGTCTCTAAGCTCTCGTCGCAAGATTTTACCCACGTTGGTTTTAGGTAACTCGTCCCTAAATTCTACCAGCTTCGGCACTTTATATCCCGTTAAATGAATACGGCAGTGCTTAATGATGTCTTCAGCGGTTAAAGATTTATCTTTTGCCACCACAAATACCTTCACTAACTCGCCACTGGCGTCGTTTGGCACACCAACAGCAGCCACTTCAATCACTTTTGGATGAAGTGCGACCACTTCTTCGACTTCGTTAGGGAATACGTTAAAACCTGAGACTAAGATCATATCCTTCTTACGGTCGACAATATAGAAGAAACCTTTCTCATCCATGTAACCAATATCGCCCGTGGCTAACCAGCCGTCAGTGTCGATCACTTTGGCGGTTTCTTCAGGACGTTGCCAATAGCCTTTCATCACCTGAGGACCTTTACCAAACAGCTCGCCGGTTTCGCCTTGGGCTAATACCTTGCCGTCATCATTACGGATTTGGATCAGTGTCGAAGGTGCAGGAAAACCAATTGAACCGTTATAACCGTCTAAGTTATATGGACAACAGGTTAATAAGGGTGAGGCTTCCGTCAGACCATAACCTTCAAGTAAACGGGTTTTAGTAATAGTTTGCCATTTATCCGCCACGGCTTTTTGTACCGCCATGCCGCCACCGATAGAGAGTTTTAAGCGTGAGAAATCCAACTGGGAAAAATCATCACTGTTCACTAAAGCGTTAAATAAGGTATTTACCCCAGTTAATGCGGTGAAAGGATACTTTTTCAACTCAGCCACAAATCCTGGGATATCGCGAGGATTGGTGATGAGTAAATTCTGACTACCTTTGTGCAAAAACAGCAGGCAATTCACGGTCAAGGCGAAGATGTGGTACAGCGGCAAGGCCGTTACGACAAACTCACTGCCATCGTTTAAAGCGGGAGAATATGCACCATCGGCCTGCAATACGTTTGCGACAATATTACCATGGGTCAACATAGCGCCTTTAGAGACCCCAGTGGTACCACCTGTGTATTGTAAAAATGCTAGATCATCGTTAGTGACTTCAGGTTTGATGTATTGCATGCGACGACCCGTTGATAAGGTATCGCGCATTGATAAGGCATGGGGTAAATCGTATTTTGGCACTAACTTCTTGATGTACTTCACCACAAAGTTCACTAAGGTGCGTTTTGGTGCACTTAATTGATCACCTAAACTGGTGATAATCACGCTTTCAACGGGAGTTTGATCGACCACTTCTTCTAAAGTGCGGGCGAAGTTTGACACCACCACAATGGCTTTGGCGCCAGAGTCAATCAACTGATGTTTAAGCTCGCGCGGTGTATAAAGTGGGTTAACGTTAACAACCACCATACCTGCACGCAAAACACCAAACAGTGCAATGGGATACTGCAACAGGTTTGGCATCATCAAGGCGACACGGTCGCCCTTTTCAAGCTTTAATTCATTTTGTAAATACGCAGCGAATGCTCGGCTGCGTTCTTCCAATTTACGATAGGTTAGCGTGGCACCCATGTTGATAAATGCAGGTTGATCTTCATACTTAGCCACCGCTGTCTCGAACATATCGACAAGCGATGAGTATTGTTCCACATTAATTTCAGCAGGCACATCTTCTGGCAAATGATTAATCCAAGGCTGATCCACTACTCTCTCCTAAATCCCCACAACTGCGGAAACAATATCCATACAAGCGTCAAGACTCGATAAATACCGAGTTAAAATACCGGCTTACATTTTATAGTTATTGATTTACTCGTCATAAATCATACGAGCGTTTTAATTTTGATCATCATCACATAAAAAAAACAAAAAACCTAGCGTCTTTTTTATACCCATATAAGCAACCTATTAAACGAATTTGCGGATCAAACGTGCAACGCCTTCGGCATTGTCCATATGCACATGATGATCGCCCTCAATTATGTGTTCAGACAAATGCTTGAACCACGTTCTGGCCTTAGGTATCGCGCTCTGCAACTGGCTAAATCCCTGTTTGCCACAAATTAATAAGGTTTCGACATTGATGTCCTGCATCAAGGCATCAACTTGGGCGAAGGTTAATCGTTGGGGTGAATCTAATCTTAATCGAGGATCACTACGCCAACCTATGCCATCACCTTCGGGCTGCATATTACGATCGAGCAACAAACGACACCAAGGTTCGGCAAGTCCTGTTAAATGTGCCCTCGCCCGCACCGCAGTATCTATACTGTCGTAAATCTTTGCCTGCCCATGCTTCTGAGTTAAATACTTCTCATGCTGATAGAAGCTTTTTTTCAATCGCGCCTTAGCTTGCGTTGGCAACTCAGACAAGGGGCTTAACGCTTCAATCAATACCAGCTTGTTAACCTTTTCGGGAAATGTCGCCGTGTAAGCTGAGGCGATTATACCGCCAAGCGAATGCCCAATCATTGCCGCTGGCTTTTGCGGTAATGCCGTTAACAACGCGTCTAAATCATACAAATAATCAATCCAATGCAGCGGATAGTGTCCCGGCCTATGTGCAGAAAAGCCGTGTCCTGGCCAATCAATAGCGAGCACTTGATAATCGAGTAAATGCGCTGTTAAAGGTTCAAAACTGTTGGCGTTATCTAACCAACCATGTAAGGCAAGCAATAAAGGTTTATCCTTCGCCCCCCATAATCGGCCCGCGACCGTAATATGAGGTAATACAAATTCGATTTGATTTTTGGGGGCGAAAGATTGCCACATAATGCCTCTGATGTCAGGTAATTAAGATGATTTTTTGACAAATTTAAGTGTCATACGGTCACTTTCACCGATCGCTTGGTATTTTTCTTTATCGGTATCACCCAAGGCAAAAGAGGGCGGTAGCGTCCAAACACCTTTGGCGTAATCTTTCGTATCTTTGGGGTTCGCATTGATTTCTGCACTTTCAACTAAGGTAAAACCTGCTTTTTTGGCTAAAGCAACCATAGCCGCTTGATCCATATAGCCAGTGCTGAAGTTCATTCCTTCGTTAGCTCTATGCTCTACCACGCCAAAGATACCGCCGTACTTCAACACTTTATAAGACGCGGCAAACACGTTTTCCAGCTGATCTGTCGATGCCCAGTTATGTAGATTTCGGAAGGTTAATACCAGATCAGCACTACCGTCAGCACCTAAATCCATCTTATGTGGAGGATCGAAGGTAACAATCTTAGCATTGCCCATGACGTCTTTATTGGCCGTCATCCACGTAGCATACTTAGTACCCGCGTTCGCGCGATAACGATTTCCGGGAGTATCTGTTGCAGGAGCTGTTTCGAAACTGGCTGCGATATATTGGCCCTCTTTAGCAAGATAAGGCCCTAATATTTCACTGTACCAGCCATTACCCGGCCAGAGTTCAATCACAGTCTGTTTTGGGGTAATGCCAAAAAAAGTTAAGGTTTCAGCGGGATGACGATAAACGTCACGACTGGCATTTTTAGCCTGACGAAAATCGCTTTTTAAGACTTTATCTAAGCTTTCATCGGCATAGGTAACACTCGAACATAAACCAGCAAGCAGCAGACTGGCAACTAAGGTGACTTTTTTCATTGTAATTCTCCATGGATACCGAAGGCTTAACCTAGCAGCCAATGGCCAAAAATCCAAGGAATAGAAGTCGGAAAACTAAGCTTTGAGTGACATAAGTGGTTATGGCTCAAAGTGATGAGCAAAATCACCTTTACCTAAATCAACAAAGTTCAAAGCAGAAAAAAGATGGGAAAAACACTAGACGACTGAGGCATTAAACAAGCTTGAGAACTAACGACTTGCAGCATTATCTACGCGGCGCCACGCAAAATACAAAGCGCAGGCACTGGTTAATAACCATAATCCCACCCAAATCCACACGGGGATCCAAGAACGCTCGGCCAACATCACTGCATCACCTTGACCATCAAGCCCGAGCAACACAGTCGGACTCGCAAGTGCATTAAGCATGATCATCAAGCCAATAATACGCAAAAACTGAGTCAATATTTTGTTTTGACTGAGTTTAAGCGGTAACAACAAAATAATAGTCAGCACAGCTAAAATCACTAACGTGAGAATATCCCTGCCCCAAAGCAAGCCGCTTAGCACGACTAAGGCACCTAGCAAGGCAAAACTCACGCGGATCCCCTTTGGCCAAGTCGCTAATAAATAGATTAAATATCCCCAACAGGCTGCGCCAAAATACCCAGCAAAGCCAATAAACATCGGCGAGCCGCCTTGGCTAAAACAAAATCCTGCGCCGTTTGGAAACAACTGAATATGGCTGACCACGCCCGAGCTTAAAATCGTTGCAATGCCATGGGACAGTTCATGAAAATAGCTTTCAAGCCATTTAAACGGCACGCTCAAATAGGGAATTCGAGTTATCAATAAAGCTAAAACTAGCTCGATAATAAACAAACCACGGCTTGGCACACCGCTTGTGGCTAAGCCTGTCAGTTTAGAAGAGGAAAATCGCGAGGTTGAACTAGAAGACGTTTTTTGATGCTCAAGCATACAAGTCCACACCCACCATTTGCTGAATTTCATCGCGTTTGGCGGCATGTTGGGTTTGTAAATATTGGGCAATCGCTCCCTGATGGCCGCGAGTATCTTGCTCATACTCGAGGTGCGCACCAAGCCTTGACTGTAAATTTCCCGCTGCGTTTTTACTTTTAGGCTGAGTTTCTAAACTAAGGGCTTCGACGGCATCTTGCTCAATCACTGGGCGTGACGATTCAGGCGCAGTCAGCCCCTGAGCGATAGCGGGTCTATTACTCGCTACGGCATTCGTCAAACTCATTTGATTCACATTAACTTGCATCAAGAAGCCTTAAGTTTGCACTATCCATCGTTAAGCCATTCATCGTAAAGAATGCTTAGCATTAATTGCCTGAGATTCTATCGCAGATACTCAGGCAAAGAACAGCTTATTCACGACCGGGTAACTTTTTCCATGTGACTGTATCACGTAAGTACACAGGTTCAAGCTCATCGACCGAGGTTGTCAGTCCAGCTTTTATGCCTGCTTCAGCCAATATCAGCATAGCCTTTGCATCGGGATATTTCACGGCCTCGAGAGCTAAAATCCCCTTGCCGAGTGCCAGCAAATCGGGATAAGCATCAAAACCTGTGCCGCAGCCCACAATTGGCGCTTGAGTATCGAGCTGAAGTTGTACGTCCGCAGGTGAACTGACCACTTCTTTACCGACAAGCGTTGCAATACCGTCAACGGCCACAAACTGGCCCCAATACACTTCCCCCATGCGCGCATCAATGGCGCACAAAACTTGCTCGGCTTGATGCTGGCTAATCGCCATTTGTGCCATTGCCGCTAAGGTTGAAATACCAATCACAGGCAAATCTAACCCCAGTGCCAGACCTTGCGTCATGCTAGTGCAGATACGGATCCCCGTAAAACTGCCAGGGCCTCGTCCGTAAGCAATCGCAGTCACTTTATCTAAGCGAATGCCCGCTTGCTTGAGCACTGAATCGACCATAGGCAGCAGACGTTGACTGTGTTCACGCGGTGCATCGGCAAGTTCAGCATACATCTGACCTTGGTATTGCAGCGCAGCTGAGCAGGATTCGGTACAAGTGTCTAAGGCAAGAATACAAGCAGAGTGTTCGTGTGTTATTGTCATTTCAAAACCGGATTAGCGGGCAAGATTTCGCATCAAATTTACATAATCTGTATTGCGCGAATATGCCATGAGAAAACTGGCGCAAATAATAACATCAAATGCCCGAAAACAAAGGGCTAAGCAAGCAACTCAGCTAAAATAGCGCCCGCATGATATTCAGTCGCAAATCTGGACGAGATGGATTTATGTGATCTAAGTCAATGATCAATAAACTCATTAATGAATATAGCTCGCTTGGGGAAACTTTTTCAACTTTGATTGTCAGAGCACAAAAGTAAGGGACGAATTTATCCCTTGCTATTCCCTTAGTATTGTACGATTGCTTTAACCCGCCTTCGATAAGGACATTTCATGTTAAACACGCCTCCATTGCGTCGCTTAAGACGCTTACGTAATTCAGAAGCAATGCGCGATCTGCTGCGCGAAACCCATATTTCACTGAGCGATCTTATCCATCCCCTGTTCATTGAAGAGCACATCACCCATGCCGTGCCCATCTCCACGCTACCTGGCATCAGCCGCTTACCTGAGAGCGCACTGGCGGATGAAGTTCGCGAGCTTTATGCCCTCGGGATCCGCTATGTGATGCCCTTTGGGATTTCCCACACTAAGGATGATAAGGGCAGCGATACATGGGACGACAATGGTTTACTCGCCCGTATGGTGCGCACCATTAAAGCTACCGTGCCTGAGATGATGGTGATCCCCGACATTTGTTTTTGTGAATACACAGATCACGGCCATTGCGGCGTAGTTCACAATAATGAAGTCTGCAACGACCTCACAGTCGAAAATTTAGTTAAGCAATCGATAACAGCCGCCAAAGCGGGCGCTGATATGTTAGCACCATCGGCCATGATGGACGGTCAAGTAAAAGCCATTCGCCAAGGGCTCGATGCCGCAGGTTTTGAACATGTGGCGATTCTGGCCCACTCGGCAAAATTCGCCTCTTCCTTCTACGGTCCTTTTAGAGCCGCGGTCGATTGTGAACTCAGTGGAAATCGCAAGGGATATCAACTGGATTATGCTAATGGTCGTCAAGCCCTGTTAGAAGCCTCATTAGATGAAGCCGAAGGCGCCGATATCCTGATGGTTAAACCCGGCACACCCTACTTAGATGTGCTCAGCCGTTTAAGACAAGAAACCCACTTACCACTCGCCGCCTATCAAGTCGGCGGTGAATATGCGGGCATTAAATTTGCCGCCCTTGCGGGCGCGTTGGATGAGCGTGCGGTGGTGACTGAAACGTTTATCGGCTTAAAGCGGGCGGGTGCAGATTTGATTGTCAGCTATTACACCAAACAATACGCCCAATGGTTAACTGAAAGCCGATAGTTGCGTCGGTAGCGAATCAAAAGTTACGCTAATCGTTAAACCCAAGCTAAGCGGCTTGTTAAGAGAACAACTAGGTTTTGCACTTTAGAAACCCCATAAAAAACGCCACCTTTATCGGTGGCGTCTTTGTATTTAACACCCTGTGCTAAATCGCTTAAGCCTTCTGCAATCTTGTAAACAAGGCTTTCACTTTTTCGACTTTAGGACGCACGACCATCTGACAATAGGGCTGCTCACCGTGTAAAGCGAAGTAGTCGTTGTGATAATTTTCAGCGGGATAAAAAGTATCAAATGCTGAAACTTGGGTCACTATCGGCGCATCAAAAACCTTGGCTGCTGCTAACTGAGTCAGCATAGCGGTAGTTTGCTCTATCTGCTCAGCATTATGGGTAAACACCACGGAGCGATATTGTGGCCCCTTATCATTACCTTGGCGATTAAGCGTGGTCGGATCATGGCTCTCAAAAAAGACCTGTAATAACGTCGTAAAATCAATTTCCTCAGGGTTGAACTCGATATGCACAACCTCTGCATGGCCGGTTTGGCCCGAGCAAACAGATTTATAATCGGCATCATGGGCATCACCGCCAGCATAGCCAGAAGTGACATTCACCACGCCCTTTAGGCTTTTAAAAATCGCTTCGACGCACCAAAAACACCCAGCACCAAAAGTCGCAAAGTGATTCGGTGCTTGTTCAACAGCATCATCCATCCCTTTGAACACCATAGAAACTGAGTTAACACAGTGACGGATATTGTTAGGTGTTAACATTTCACCTTCAAAGACATGCCCCAAGTGACCGCTGCACTGGCTACAAACAATTTCAGTTCTGCGGCCGTCAGCGTCTATATGGCGGGTTACAGCGCCGGCAATTTCATCATCGAAGGCAGGCCAGCCACAATGGGCATTAAATTTATGCTCAGAGCGATACAAGGGGGCATGGCATTTTTTGCATAAATACAAACCCTTAGCATCGTGCTCATAATACTCACCACTAAAGGGGCGTTCAGTGCCTTTCTCTTCGATAACATAGCGTTCAAAATCGGTCAGTTTATTCATATTAATGCCCTTTCGACTCACGTCGTTGTGTATTTCGATATTCTTTGATTAAGAAGCTGATTTATAAGGAAGCCAACATAAGACCCACTCCAAGCAAGATTTCTTGCACTCGGCTTCAAAATGCAGCTGACATCAATCCAATCACAACAAATCTAATGCCCATACTAACGGATTTGGTGACTAAAATCTTACCACTCAAGTAAGTACTAATATAAGTGCTTATATAAGCGACTGCATAAATGACGGAAAATACGGCAGTTGATCCAGATCACAGTAGCTGAGTATTTGCACCCACATCAGCACACGGCTACACTTGCAGCGGGTCAAATTACAACTAAATATAACAAGTAGAAACCAAAATGAAATTAGAAACCATTGATTACCGCGCTGAAGACAGTGCCCAGCAATTCGTTGAATCACTTCGGGAAACTGGCTTTGGTGTTTTATCTAATCATCCGATTGATAAGCGCTTAGTTGAAGACATCTACACCGAGTGGCAAGCCTTTTTTAATTCAGAAGCCAAAAACGACTATATGTTTAAAAAAGAAACCCACGACGGTTTCTTCCCAGCGTCGATTTCTGAAACCGCCAAAGGCAACACAGTCAAAGACATTAAAGAGTACTACCACGTGTACCCTTGGGGCCGTATCCCCGATTCACTGCGTGCCAATATTCTCGCCTATTACGATAAAGCCAACGCACTGGCTGCAGAACTATTAGAGTGGATCGAAACCTACTCACCAGAAGACGTAAAAGCCAAGTTTTCGATGCCATTGCCAGAAATGATCACCAATAGCCAAAAAACCTTACTGCGTATCCTGCATTACCCGCCGATGACAGGCAGTGAAGAAATGGGCGCCATTCGCGCCGCGGCCCACGAAGATATTAACCTTATCACAGTGTTACCTGCAGCCAATGAGCCTGGGTTACAAGTGAAAGCCAAAGATGGCACTTGGTTAGATGTCCCAAGCGATTTTGGCAACATTATTATCAATATCGGTGACATGTTACAGGAAGCCTCTGGCGGCTATTTCCCATCGACGTCACACCGCGTCATCAATCCTGAAGGTACGGATAAAACCAAGTCACGGATCTCTTTGCCGTTATTTTTACATCCAAACCCTGCAGTCGTGCTATCGGATCGCTATACGGCTGACAGTTATCTAATGGAAAGATTGCGCGAACTTGGGGTGATCTAAGCCTTAATTCAGCCTATTAATCCAAGTAACAATCGCAAGAGACAGTCAAGGATTAAGCGATTAAAGCGCCTTAGGGCGCTTTTTTTATGACATTCGCCACCTTCAAGGTAGAATAGCCGTTCTTTAAGTTATTTAGGACAAGGCGTTATCATGGCAATTCAGTGGTATCCGGGGCATATGCACAAGGCACGCAAGGAGATTGAAGAGGCAATGCCTCAGGTCGATCTTGTTATCGAAGTGCTGGACGCGCGTATTCCCTACAGTAGCGAAAACCCCATGGTGGCTCAGCTTCGAGGCGACAAACCTTGTATCAAACTGCTCAATAAATCTGATCTGGCCGATCCAGAGATCACCGCACAATGGATTGAATACTTAGAGCGTGAGCAAGGCGTCAAAGCCACGGCGATCACAACGCTGCAAGCGGCAATGGTGAAAAAAATCCCTGATCTCTGCCGTAAGCTAGTGCCAAGTCGCGATAAAACCGAAAAAGACATTCGCACTATGATCATGGGGATACCCAACGTTGGGAAATCTACCATTATAAATACCTTAGCTGGCCGTGTTATCGCCAAAACTGGTAACGAACCTGCGGTAACCAAAACCCAGCAACGGATCAATTTACGTAACGGTATCGTGCTGTCGGATACCCCGGGTATTTTATGGCCCAAAGTGGATAACGAAGCGAGCAGCTATCGCCTTGCCGTCACTGGTGCAATTAAAGATACGGCAATGGAATATGAAGATGTGGCCCTGTTCGCCGCCAAGTATTTCTTAACCGCTTATCCAAAAGAGATTTGTGAGCGTTATAACTTAAGTGAATTACCCAAGGATGATGTCGCACTTCTCGAGGAAATCGGCCGCAAACGTGGTGCGCTGCGTCCCGGTGGTCGCATCGATATGCACAAGGCATCAGAGTTATTACTGCATGAATATCGCTCGGGGAAAATAGGCTTACTCTCGCTAGAAACGCCTGCGATGGCAGAGCTTGAAAAGATTGAAGTCGCCCGTATCATGGCCGAAAAAGAAGCAGAGAAAGAAGCCAAACTGGCAGCAGAGAGACTTAAACGTTCAGGCAAACGTCATAACGACTAGTCAGCCTGTCACTCTGCATTTGGAATATAAGGCGCATAGTTTGTTAAAGACAAGATGCTGATGACTTTTATATTCCAGCTTATAGTGCTCATTAATCAAGTTTAAAGTTAAAGCCAGTATATTGAATATACTGGCTTTTTTATTAACAGAAACGGAAAGCTTGCGCTAAAAAACACTTTTACGCCAATGACTTCTGCGTGCCAGATATAAGCTCTCAATATCCGCCAGTCATCATCCTCTTGGCACAATACACCAAGGAGCCATCTTGGATTTGACTGCATAGCAAAGGTGCTTTAGTCGCGGGATAGATCTACCACTTCTTTCAAGTTTTCTAATGGTACCCACCCTGATTCTTCGCTGACAGCTTTTATACACCATACCCAGCCATTCAACATTCGTGTGCCAATGAGTTGTTCCCCTTCATGCACATTAAGTTCTCTTGCCGTATAGTCCTCAAGCGCCAGCCCGTTGGCATTTTTTAGGCGCTGAATCACTTGACCAGGAACCCAACCAGCATCTTGCCCTGGCGTAGTGCAAAGGAACCAGAGATCCCAGCCTTCAGGACCTTCATATTTTTCTCCAACGACAAGAGGATCACCTTTTTTGAACGTAATGGGGTTAGGGAACTCACTTTCATGTGGATTGACAACGATATATTTCTTAGTAATCATGTATTCAGTTAACCTTTTGATAAATATCAGTAAAAATTAACTTTATTCGCTTATTAAAGCACGCCCAATTAACGCTCAGTTTGAGTGAAACTCATCAGTTTTCTATCAGACATACTATCCGACAACACACGCATGCACAGTTTTCAAACCAATTATCAGCATAAAAAACTGTAATATTTTGATTTTAAATACAATGACAATAAACTGCATTATGAGTAGGAAAATGCCAGTTAGCGTAATATGAAGGTATATTCAGTTAGCCAAAAACCGCGCCAATTTGCACGCGGTTTTCAATGGGAATTAACAGCAAGCTAATGAATAATTACAACTTTTTTAACTTATTTTAAGGTCTTCCAAAACATGATCTGCAGCCTGGAATGCCAACGCTGCCAAAGTGAGGGTTGGATTACCCGTTGCAACTGTTGGAAACACTCCGCTACCGACTAAAAACAGATTGCTATGATCCCAAGATTGCTGACGATGATTCACCACCGACGTATCTCTGCAGTCCCCCATTCGATACGTCCCCACAATGTGTCCAGCACCGTAAAACGTAAAATTATGGCCCTGATATTCAAAATTATTCGACGTTACTTGACTCTTATCACCATAAAATACCGGCGCAGGCGGAGCCTTGGTATATTCCCGCGCATCAAGGGCGTCAAAGAGTTTGGTCGAAATATCTTTAGCCGACACGAACGCATTGCGCACATAATCCTCGCGTACACGATAGGTTAATTTGGGGCGCGGCAAACCTAAGTTATCTTTCAGCGTCTCCGACAACTCGACACGGTTTTCCGGATCAGGTAATTGTTCAATTAAATAGCCCATACGAATTTGCCGTGTGTAAATACCATTCAAGGTATTCACCAGTGAGGCACCAAATAAAGCGCTATTCGCAGACATGGCGGGATCAAACCGTAATGGAATCCCCTGCTGATTGACAGAATCCCCATTTAATTGCGAATTATTTTGCCCAAATACAAAATCAGCTAAGGTCGTGAATGGATCGTTCGCAGCCCACTGCCAACCTTCATTACCGATTTCAATACGATAGGCGGCACGGTCTTTACGAAAGGCGCCATCGCGTAAACTTTCGATACCCGCAGTAGATAAAGGCCCTCGAAAACCATAGACAGGATCTTTCGCCAGACCCCAGGCCAAATACATAATGTGATCCATCAAATTACGCCCCACTTGATCGCTATGGTTGGCGACGCCGTTCGGACAGGCTTTATTACGTTTAGACATGAGCAATAATTTTGGCGTCTCAATCGCGTGAGCTGCAATCACATATTTTTTACCCGTAACGGTACCGCCGCCCGTCGCTATCCCCCCGTGAGTTTGATAGGTCACATAATCAATACCAACAACATCCTTTGTGTTTTCATCCACTTGAACATTTGTCGCGACGTGCCGATAAAATACATCAACATTGCCGGTTTGCAATGCTCGCCCGAGCGTCACAGTGGCATCGTATTTGGCTTGGATAGGACAAATAGGAATACAATTCGTATTCCCCGCACATTGACGGCGTTCACCCGGTAATGAATTGCGCCCCTGGGGGGTTGGCGTGACTGACAATTGAATATTGTCGTACACCATATCGCTCACCGCTTGTTCATATTGTTGATCAACTAAAGATGAAACAATGCCAGGCATTGGGTAATCGTAATTCGGCCCATAAACACCATCCGGTGAAACATTAAATCCGCGATAAAGCTGATCCATCGCCTCTTTGTCACCGGCGACGCCAATCTCATTGGTCGCCTGTTCATAGTAAGGAACCAGCGCCTGATAAAATTGTTTTCCACCGGGCCAATCCACACCCTGCTTATACTGGGTTTGCAACTCAAAATCATTGGGCAATAGATGCAAACTGGTTCCTAGCCAATGCCAAGTTGTGCCGCCGCCAATACGCTCATAGGAACTCGCAAAAGCAAACTTTGCTTCAGGGCTGTCAGGTTTCAAATGCTCTGGTTGCGGCGTGTAATCGAAATAACATTGCTTTGGATTACGCCATGCGCCAACTTGCAACACGGTATAACGCGGCACATTTTCCTTCGCAGGATCAGGCAATCCGAGTGGATTATCCGCCGTCGATGCCGCTGGATTTTGCGTAGTAGGAGGATAAGGTGATTCAGGTGTTTTGGCATTGGCTTTAAAAAAGGTTTCCATGTAACCACTGCGGTCAACCGGCACTTCCTGCCCTGCTTCGAGGATTAATACTTTTTTCCCCGCCATCCCCAATTGATAAGCCATGATAGAGCCGGCAATACCTGATCCCACAATAATGACATCGTAATTGGTTTGAGTGCTCATACTGCACCTCCTTGATGACCCGTATAGGCCGACAGTACAGCGGGTGGTTTCGCCCAATAGCCATAGCGATAATTTGAATCCCCCATCGGATGAGCCTGCATAACTTGCCAGACTAAACCTGTGGTATAGCTTTTTGCCGAAATCATATCGCTAACCGTGGTTTCCGGCTCTGTATCCGTCGCGGGAATAATGGTTGGCCATGCACCTGAGTACCACATAAAAATCAATTTACGACAGGCCAACACAAAATTAGCCCCGTTGTCTGGTGCCAGCATTTGCGTGCCAATTTGTTGATCTGATAATTGCTGCGCTTTTAACGCCGCAAATTTTTGCAGAATAGTTGTAACTAAAGTTAGGTCCTGCGATTCTTCGGTTATTTTTTGCGTAAACACGGCTAAGTATTCGGATTTAATATCCACGGGATCCAATGTCGGGGCAATAATACTGGTAGCAAAGCCGGTTAATACCGCGCTCAAACCAATAAAATGATTCATAGTATCGGCAGTCGCGCCTGTAATATCAGTCATGATGAGTTCCTTTCGTAAATTATTGCGCGCGTTGCAGCAAGTAAGTGAAATCAGCAAAATTACCGTTAGTGGTTGCCGCATTATTGTGACAAGCCATACAGCTGCTTGATGTTTGCTTTACCGAACCTTGGATATAAGTTTCGAGCGTGGTGTTCGCTAAAAATGAGGGAGCAGGCACGCCCGTTGGATCGGTGGGATTTTTGGCATCGGTAGGCCATTGCGTGCTGATCAATTCGTAGTTCTTCCATACCGATCCCGGCACGACAGCGTCGAGTGCAGCGTGATAACTGGCATTTAAGGCTTTAGCATCGGCAGTGATAGGAATAACGCGTTCAACTTGAGTTGGTTTAGTGTGCGGGTTTGCCGGATCCCACGGGCGTGCTGGGGGTTCATTCACTTTGCAGTCAGTACATTTAGGATCGTAAAAATTATATGCCGACAATGATGCTGACTCACCTTGGGTTGGCGCATTAGCGACATGCTCAAAGGTAGACCAAATCCATTGTGGTTCGTCTGCGGTTTTGTGGGCAATGTGAAACCCCACTAACCCGACTTGCTCAAGCGCACACGCGGGCTTGACCCCGTGCTGCTCTTCGGGATTGTTATAAACTAGCGCGTAAGTTGTATAGTAATTCGTCGCATCAAACTTGCCGCCCATTTTTATCCATGATGCCTTAAGCATGATAGAACCTACCTGCCCGGTTTTACTGTCGCTCGCGGTAAAGTCGACATCGGCATTAAACTGTTTCTGTCCTTTTTTACTGTAAAGGTTATTGTCCAAAATAAAATTGAACATAGTTTCATTGGTTAATATTTCATAACGGGTATAAAGCCCGTTTTGATCAATCAATGGACCCGTTGTAAAAGGCTCGCCACTTTCATCCAACACATTCGGGGTCTTCCCTACTTGCGTTAAATAAATAGTCCCTTCAGGAATGGACTTGGGATCAATACTTTTGCAAACATCCGGCACATTATTGGACTGATCCCACCCAGGTGGTTTTACGCCATCGGGTAAAAAAATATCTCGGCTTTCCTTCCAATGCAGCCACACGACTGGCTGGTTAGTTTTTTGCCCAATGGTGGACATGGTATTGGGTGTACCATCGGCATTGGCTGGCCAGTTAAGTGCAATAAACGATTGCCAAGAAAAATCATCAAAATCATGTTGCAGGCTTTCGAGTGAGAACGGGGGTTTTGCTGTGATTTCCAGTGGCATAACAGGGCTTAACGTGGGTAGCGTTATAGCTGTTTTTGTCTCTACTGGTGCTTCTGCATGTACAGCAGCACTCATACACAAAAAAAGCGTACTGTAGCTAAAAGATTTGATAGACATGAAATTAACTCTCCTTGTTATTGACTTATTCAATGCTTAAAACGTTTACGATTCCACTTTCTTTAACGACTTAAAATCAGGGCTTTCATAACACCCGCCACTGCAGGCGTGATGTCACGATACAAATAGCGTACAAGACTTGACCTCAACCAAATCCAAATAAATGGGTTTCGATATTAAAATTGAAATTTGCTGTTTTGATCGCAGTCTCTGGCTTACTGAGCCGGTCTGAACAGATTGATTGATACGGATAAATATTAACGTCTTTCATTGAAATTCCTTTTCATGATTGCGTTTTATCACGATACCTTGAGTCTAGATTATTCATTGAGGATCACCTCAAATGAACCTAGTAATCTCAGTGGAAGGGTTAAACACTCCTGTGTTCCCGTAGTGAAAACAATTCTATTCTGCAGAAATAAAAGTAACCTTCTGAAAATATTCCATGTTAAAAGATTGTTTACGTTTCACTTATTGTCAAGCGTGAGGCAGAAGGTTTATTTTATTTGTAAAAAAGCCCGCCGCACGACGATAACAGCAGTAAAAGCATAATGTGATATCAAGAGTTCAACATTGATCTGAAGTCTGCGAGGGCCAAGCGTGGGCAGTGCTCCAACACTGACTAAGCGATCGTAAAATCGGTCGCAACTACGCGCGGCCTATTCTTATTTGGTAGCCATTGATTCAACAATAACTGTCAAAGTTTGGAAGATTTCGACTCATTTTCATCATTAGATTCTGTAAAGAGTCACTCAGCATCTGATTATATGGCCTTGCTAATGACTTTATAAACACTTTGACTGAAACAGAACACAACTGGTTCTTACTGTTGAAACAGGAAATCTATTTTCTTGTACTGACGAAAACTCTAAGATTAAAAATGATGCCATTTGGGGATGCTTTGACCTACTTAGGTAGCCCTGTGAAATATGATCATATCGTTCCACTTGCTTCCCACAATTGAGCGGCAGTGTACCTTCACAAACTTGTTATTCACCGATGTTTGTGCCCATAACCAATACATTTATACCTTTATAATTCACTTGTTCTATAGGCTTAAACCCATGATGTAAGTACAAACCTCCAGTTAAATCTTCTGTTTGAAGATATAATTTTTTCACACCTATTTTATGTGCTAGCGATATTATCTCTTTCACAAGTTTTGAGGCGACACCCTGTCCCCTAGCCTGCTGAGTGACGTAAACACCACCAAGCCAAAATTCAAATTCTGGGTATATGTCCATTTCTCGAATTTTTAGCTCTGCTGAACCAGCAAGAACACCATTTACTTTTCCAATGATCAGAATAGGCGCGGTATCTCGATTTATTGATGCAGAGACTTTTTTAACGACTTCCTCCTTGGTATAGCTACCATTGTCTTGGCACCATTCGTTGAAATACCAACTAGCTACCGTGTCTATCGCAGAGGGATTATCGGCAAGTAATGAAATTTCCATATATGTCCTTAGATGTACAACGATTTGATTTTCTTTATGAACAACATCTTACCAACTTAGCCTTGCAAGGCAAGCAGCCCACAACCATTGATGGAGCACAGTCAAACTCGACTGTAACGGGTTACCGTTTTTCAACTTTCACATCCTCAATTAATCTTGGCAGTGGCTTCATATTGTCAAACCGCCACAGGTGAAACATCAGTTTGTTATCCTTATCCCTTACAAAATCGCGATTGTCATCAGCACCACAGCCTACCCCAAAGTTATGCAATCCATCTGCTCGAACAAGAGTTGGATTAGCGCTCGGTGCAAACACGACTCGTCCATCGCTGTTGTCCACAGTATCAACACAGCACAGCACAGCTCGCGGCAGGCTTAATAGACAGCAAGCGAAGTTATATCTATTAATAACGTTATGATGTTGTTTACTTTGCAGTGGCTTTATTACTTGATTCGACATCACTGCGTACCCGCAGGAAACTGGCAAATCTGGGCAAGCCATTGACAGTAAGACCAAGATATTTATAGGTAATGATAGTGCCCACTGCGGGGGGATGTTGGCGCTCTGCGAGACTAAAACCTGTGCCAATACTAAAAATTCGGCCGTCTGGCGTTTGCACTTTTAATGCGCCCATCTGCCCTGCAAATTGACCTTTACCAGGGATATAAGCGATAACAGTAGCTTCAGCATCATAATAAGGTTTTAGCTTCATCAAATGAGGATTTCGGCCACTGATATAAGTCGCAGAACTGCGATGCAGCATCAAGCCTTCGGCGCCTTTTGCAACTAAGGCATCGAGTTTTTGATACAGGGCTTCAAGGCTTTCTACTTGGAACTGCACTATGACTTTAAGATAATTCGATTTGCCACTCAGTTCAGTCAGCGCAAATTGATAGCGATGCTGAAAGTCGCCACTCGCCTTGGGGACATCGAACACCATAAATCGCACTTTGCGCCAATCATCATCCTTAGCTGAGGTTTGTCGAACTAAACTCGACATCGCTTCAAACTGACCTCGCCCAAGCCATAATTCACCATCGAGGGGATAATTCGGAAAATTCGCAGTAAACCAAATGGGTGTGGCGATGGCATTTCCCTGCCGAGTGAATAATTCCTTGCCATTCCAGTAACCTCGAACCCCGTCGAGTTTCTCACTAATCAAAAAATTTTGAATATTAATATCTTGCGAAGTTCGAGTCGCATCAAACTCGGTAGCAAGTTGTATGGCAGGTGGTGAGGTTTGTGCGTTAACCGAAAGAGTTAAACCGCAAAGTATGAGCAAGCTGAGCTTAAAAACACTAAAACGGATGAACTGATTAAATGTTAAATTTCGTAACGGGTTAGTATGAGTCATTCCCTTGCCCACGCTGCAATATATCCTTCATCAAGCTTAGGCCGCACGGCTAAAGTTGCACTAAAATAACCGCAAAAGTCACTAACTCCCTAAGTTAACAACGAATGTTGATGATCAAATTTGCTCAGTTAATTGTTTATGCACTTTTCATCTCAGGCTATACTGCGGCCAAATTTATGACTCAGTCAAATGTTAACAAAGACAACAGTAGGGTTTATTCACCCTGTTTTGAATGAGCAGAACCTCAGCGCTTTGTCGCTAACGTCAATTGGAAACACTATGAAACCAGCCAATAATCACGGTATTAAGCGCATATTCAGAGCGACGGGATTTTCGATGAAGGGCCTAAAGGCCGCTTGGATCCACGAAGCCGCCTTCAGACAGGAATTAATCTTAACGATAGTCATGTTACCCGTAGCCTTATGGGTTGATATCAGCACTATTGAACGCCTTATGCTGATTTTCACGTTGTTTATCGTGTTGATTGTTGAGCTATTAAACTCGGCGATTGAAGCTGTGGTTGACCGTGTCGGCAGTGAAATACACCCGTTAAGTGGCCAAGCCAAGGACATTGCCTCGGCTGCCGTCTTTATGAGTCTTGCGCTTTGTGGATTAACTTGGCTGGTTGTATTAACACCGCTAGTGCTTTAATTCTTAGTTTCTAAACCGTTGTATGAGAAACCATTGAGCCATCCTCCCTTAAAAAGTCGATGGCTTGTTTGATCTGGGCTAAGCGGTCATTCTCAGCCCAATACGCAAGATACACATTTCGTGAAATGGCATTCGCGCCGCTGACAAGATGCAATTCGCCGCCGCGCAATGCATGTTGCACTAGATGCTCAGGTAAAAATGCGCAGCCGCCATTATTCAAGATGAAATCTAACGCAATACGTGCTGAACTCGTGTGCAGCGTTGGCACTGGCAGCGAGGCATATTCCTGCGCGTGAACAATATTGAACGCCGTACCCCAATCGACTTTTACATATTGCCCCGGCACAACCGCTTTTACCGTTTGACCTTTTAAGCTCGACACCAACAACAAATTAATTTGCCCCAGTTGTACTATCTCAAATTGATCAAGCTTTGGCGGATCGAATGAAATCGCAATATCTAAGGTACGGTCCATTAGCTGACGCGTCATTGCATTCGCGGGTAGCACTTCGGTGCGCAACGCCACGCCAGGTAAACCGACATGCAGTCCCTGTAAATAACCTTGCAAGTAAGCGTCCCAAATATTCGGCCCTGCACCAATGGCAAGCTGCGTTGTCTGTAACTGGCTGAGGGAAACATCTTGCTTAGCCCGCTCCCATGCTGTTAACACCGCTTCAGCATGACCAAGCATACGTTCGCCTGCTGGCGTGGGCTGAATATTATTACGTTGCCGTTCAAATAAGGCGACACCCAAAATGCTCTCAAGCTGTTTCACCCTAAAGCTCACAGCGCTTCGGGTGAGATAAAGATTCTCAGCCGCTTTACCAAAATGGCGAGTACGGGAGACTTCGAGAAAGGTTTTTAGTAAATCGGTATCCATAAAAATTCTTGACCAACATAGGCAAATTTTTTTGATTTATAAATCAATAATACTAGCCAATACTCCAGTTGCAAATCTTTGTATATCAAAAACTAGAGGGTATCTGCCATGTCTGAACAGTCTTTTTTTAACGCTAACAAGGGTTCTGAGACGTTTAACGGCTCAGTTGCTGCCAGTTTTGTCTCTCAAAAACGTTTCTACGACGACGCTAATTTCCCCAAAGGCTTTAAACGAAGCGGCGATTTTACCAATAAAGAAGCTGAACTCCTTGAATTGCATGGTCATGCGATGAAGAATTTAGCGGAAGGAAAAACGCTGCCTTGCACCTCTGATGAAGCCCAATTTGTGGAAGTCGCCAAAGGAAATATCGCCCCCAGTAGCTTGTTAGAGCAGATCTGGGTAAAGTATCGCAGGCTCGCCATGGGGAAACCCTTTTATGCCGTGGTTGGTACAGTGCATTTGCCTGCAACCAAGCCCGAGATAGAAATAGAGGCAGAGGCTGTATTTGATATTGAAGATGATGTTCAGGATGAACCTGAACCCGAGGATAAAGAATGAAGATTAAGGTTTGCTACTAAATGCGTGGTTGGATTTTATATAAAGAAACCGCGACTCAGCTAAAACCTGAATGGTATGAAATTGAGCGTCTACTGGCGGCAGCAAAAGCCGATAACATAGAGTTGGAAGTTTACGCACCTGATGAATTTGATCTGACTGTCACCAGAGAAGATAACAAGAGTATTTTATTGAATGGGCAAGCCGTCGAGCTGCCCGATTTTATCATTCCGCGAATGGGCTCAGGCACGACCTACTTTGCTTTAGCCATTATTCGTCACTTAGAAAGATTAGGGGTATATTGCCTCAATCCATCTAAAGCCATTGAAATCGTTAAAGACAAGTTATTCTCCCAACAATTGTTGGCCGAGAAGAATCTGCCTACGCCTAAAACCATGTTGGTTAAATTCCCCGTCGATATCGCCCTCGTAGAACGCCATCTCGGTTTTCCTGTGGTGATAAAAACACTTTCAGGCTCACAGGGCAGTGGTGTGTTTTTATCCCATAAGGCGCGTGAATTTGACGATTTAATGCAGTTGATTGAAGCGACCAATAAAAACGCTAACATCATTCTGCAAGAGTTTATCGCTAACAGTCATGGGCGCGATCTACGCGTATTCACTATTGGTGGTCGTGTGGCGGGTTGCTATGAAAGGCGTGGTCAAGAAGACAGCTTCAAAGCCAATGTCAGTGCCGGTGGTTCAGCGCGTCCATTTCAGATCACTCCTGAAATTGAATGGCTTGCCACCCAAACAGCCAATATTCTCGATCTTGATGTTGCAGGTATCGATTTATTGTTTGATAACGGCCATTACAAAATTTGTGAGGCTAACTCATCTCCAGGGTTTGAGGGCTTAGAGTCCTGTTTGAATGTGGATATTGCCGCGCAAATTTTGCATTTTATTCGCATCCGTTTAGGCATGTTTAATAAAGATGAACCAAGTAGCCCAAAAATCGTAGCTGATAGCGTAGAGGCTGAGACTTCTACCCCGTCACCTCTATCGTCCTCTATCGAGACGAAATAGAAGTACTAGGACATATCAATATCTAGCGGGATCGTACCGCTAGATATTCTCAATATCGATGATTCTCCTCCATGTTTGTGTCTATATCCATTTGTATCTCGCCCCATCCAACACAACAATCCTAAAGCCGTTCAGGAAGCACTTGCCCTTAGTCTTTCAATCCACAATTGATGTGATCGCTCACTCAAATTTCATTCAACCTCACGAGAACCAGCTCTACTTTTGTTTTGAATCACAATTTTTTGCATTTTTTAAAACATTTTGTTCACATTAAAAAATTTGCTGTTAAACTCCAAATGTTGTTTTTTTATGGCACTAAATTCTGACCTTATCGCTAAACATAATAAGAATAATGCAGGAGTCACTCCTTAACATGTCGATCCGCCTATTACCCCTAATCATAGTGTCACTGCTCAGCACTCAAGTGCAAGCCGATGATTTTACTATTCAGTTAGGCGGCTTTTATTCGCAATCAGACACCAATATGGAAGTCACTAACCCTATTTCGGGTAATAATTTCACCTTAGATTATGAGTCCGATCTACAACTTGCAGAAAACGAATTTTTACCCTTTATCGAGTTAAATTATCACTTTAACGAACGGCACAATATCTACCTAGACTGGAAACAGCTTCATCGTAACGCCGAAACCCAAGCCTTAACCAAACCCTTCCAGCTCGAGATTAACGACACCATTTACGATATCAAAGCAGGCGGTAATCTAAATTCAACCTTAAACATTGATGTACTGCGCTTCGGCTATGGCTATGATGTATTTCAAGGCAGTAACTATGATGTAGGTCTATCACTTGGTTTACATACTATGTTTATCAAGACAGGTTTTGAAGGGGTGATTGGTGTTTGCGCTTCATCGGAATTACTCAATAATGTCTGCGGTAGCCAAGCAATTCCGCGCATTGTTGACGAAAATGTCACTGCGCCACTGCCCGACATTGGCATATATGGTCAGTATGAATTTGTTCCCGGTTGGCAAATCACCAGCCATGCACAGTATTTTTACATCAAACTCAATGATGTCAAAGGCGAACTGGTTGATATTAAAGTGGGGGTTAATGCACAAATCACCCCAAACTGGCGAATGAGCGTGGCCTATAACTACTATAAAGTTGACGTTGATATCGCCCAAAATTCGCCGAATAAAGATACTCAAATCGCCGATTACAACATCTATTACAATTTTATTGGTCCTATGCTTTCTATCAGCTATTCCTTTTAATTTTAATTCTATAAAAAATCTCTTCCCATATTGTATTAAACACCCCTTCTAGCTCAAACAGTTGCCCGAACCCTAGCCCAAATTAGTGCTAAAAAATAAGGGCGCCTACTGGACGCCCTCATAATCCAATCCATTAAACCTATTTACGGCCATCCTGCTCACGTTTGGCTTTAAAGTCTGATGATTCAAGCCAATGGGGCCAATCTGAACCATTCGCTAAGGTGGTTATCATACTGGCGATCAAGTCTAGGTCTTGACTCACCCCCTCCAACGTCCAATTTGGATCATAATCATCGGCTCCTTGGTGATATTTATGCGCAATATAGTCAGGATCTGTATCCCCAAGACTCATAAATAACAATCCTGGTACACCTTGCTGGGCCAGCGCAAAATGGTCTGATCTAAACATCAATCCATTCTGTGGTCTTGGATCCGCTTTTACCGAACGGTCTTGGGCTTTGGCAACTTTATCTAAGTATTGCTCCAACTCAGATACCCCTTCCCCATAGCGCAAAATGTAATCCACGCCTTTATTTACATTCATGCCATCGATATTTAAAAAGGCGACGATATTTTTGGTTGGCACACTGGGATGCTGAGCAAAATGCTGTGCACCAATCAGACCCGTTTCTTCTGCAGTAAAGGCACTGAAGAGCACCGAGCGATCCAGTGGCGCCGTGCTAGCTTGCTGTTTGAAGTAACGCGCTAACGCTAAAACCCCCGCCACACCGCTGGCATTATCGACCGCACCGTTTAAAATCTCTGACTTACCGTCTTCAATCACAGTGCCAAGGTGATCCCAATGGGCATGCATCATCACCACTTCGTCGGGGCGCGTTTTACCGGGCAGTAAGGCCGCGACGTTATGGGACTCGGCGCGTTCAATTTTATTGTTTAACGTGAGCTGCGCACTCAGCTTAAGTGGGATAGCCTTAAAGTTTGGCTTGGCTGCTTGCCGTTTTAAGGTATCAAAATCCAATCCCGCTTTGGCAAAGATTTTTTGTGCGGTTTCGTGCTGAACCCAGCCCATCACGCCCACTTGACCTTGGTTATTATTGGCATCGACCAGAGTAAACTTAGTCCCTGTGTTGGAATTTTGCACCACTCCCCAGCCATAGGCGGCAGGCGCTGTTTCGTGAACAATAAACACGGCCTCAGCGCCTTGACGTGCCGCTTCCTCATATTTATAAGTCCAGCGACCATAATAGGTCATAGCATTGCCTTTAAATATTGTTGGATCTTGGGTCGCAAAGCCGGGGTCATTCACGAGAACGATGACCGTTTTGCCTTTTACATCTAACCCTTGATAATCATTCCAGCCATATTCGGGTGCATTGATACCATAGCCAACAAATACCACATCGCTTTTATTCAGGCTCACGGTGTCGGCGATTCTTTGGGTTCTCGCGGTAAATTCACTGCCATTGGCAAATTTAAGTCCGCCGATATCAAGCTGCATGTTTTGATCGGCACTAATTTGCGCCAAAGGAACCGCCTGTAAATAGCTATCGCCAAATCCGGGTTTGAGACCCATATCTTTAAATGCTGCCACTAAATAGTCTAAAGTTAACGTCTCTCCTTCAGACAAGGGCGCGCGTCCCCCAAAAGCATCGCTCGCTAAGGTTTTCACATCGGTTCGGTATTGCACGAGATCGAGACTTTTCACAAATGCCGTTTCAGCAAAGACAGGTAATGAGATAGTGGCCAACAGACTTGTGGTTATGATTAAATTTTTCACAACTTTCTCCCAAGTTATTATCATTATTTGGTTTTAAGGATAGACTTTACCATATCATCTTTAATTTATGATGGAAGTCTTAGCGCAAACGGAGTCGCTGCATCCAAGAGTAAACGGTAATCATGTCTCCATCTGACCGATATTCTTGTCGTTGACCTAAATCTGACTGCAACAGAATAAAAAATAGCGAAAATTTTAAAATATCCGTGTATTTTCATTGAGTAAGGTAACAATATGTCGCTAGAGTTATTACAAGCTGCTGCACTGAACCTCAAAAAAGCAGTGCCTCTGATGCTCAAACATAAAATTCCGACCACACCCGTCAACTATGCGCTTTGGTACACTTATGTTGGTGAACAAAATCCCGAATTAAATCAACAACTCGATACTGTTATTGCCCAATACAACACTTGCCCTCCAGTCAGTAGCGAAATCTTGTATCGCCAATATGTTGCCGACCCAGTTGAACTCGATGTCAGAGAAATGCGCCAAAATCTGGATGCTATGGTGACTGAGCTTTCCCAATCACTCAAAGATACCAATCTAGATGCCAATGACTTCCAGTCGCGTATCGAAAGTAATTTTGAAAAGCTCAACCGCATCGAAGACGAAGGCTTTAGCGTCGAACAAGTACTCGATCTGGTCCGCAGCTTAGTGAAAGAGTCGGACAATATTCGCTCGAGCACAGAGTTCTTTACTGGTCAGCTGCAGAAGGCTCAAACCGAAATAGACGCACTAAAGAAAAAACTTGAACAAACAGAAAAAGACGTTCTCTACGATGCACTGACGGGCTGCTTTAATCGCCGCGCCTTTGACACTGATTTTGCAGGAATGATAGCCCAAGCCCCCTTAGGCACTTGTGTGATCTTGGCCGATATCGACCATTTTAAAGTGTTTAACGACACCTATGGCCACCAACTCGGCGACCAAGTGTTACGCGCCGTGGCGAAACGACTACAGGAATCCTGCCGCGATGGCACGAAACTGTATCGTTTTGGCGGTGAAGAATTTGCGATTATTGTCCCTAAAAGTCAGCTACGTATCGCAAGGCAACTGGCCGAAGCTATGCGCCGTGGACTCGAAAAACTCAGTTTAAAAGACAGACGCAAAGACGAACGCATCAATAATATCAGTGCTTCCTTTGGCGTCGCCCAATGGCAAGAAAAACAAACGGGTATGCAATTGATTGAAGCGGCAGACAAATTACTTTATGAAGCCAAACGCTTAGGACGAAATCGTGTGCTGCCTATCAGTAACTGATGGTTATAACTTAGCCTGAAGCCGATAATTCAGCTTCAGGCTAAGATGATTAACAAAGGAGTATTTTTTTGAAAGCTATATGAAGGATTTAAATTCGATTTCAGATTAATGTTTGAAACTGCGAGAAACAGTTCCAATATTCCCTTGCACGCCACTCCCTATTGAAACGGATACATTCGTACCGAGTGTTTCCATCGACTCATTTTCGACGGGTATCGCCTGCACCACAAACCGCAGTTCAGCACCACCTTGAAGTGAATCGAAGGGATAACACGTAATTAACGTTAAGCGATTATCATCGGATGGCGCCATAAATTGAGTTTCTGTTTCATGTACGACCTGAGTCGCCACCACTTCATAAATAATGTGATTGCCTTTAAGCGTTTGTAACGATAATCGACGCCCCACCGCCATGCCATTAAGTATCGCAAAATGCGTGTCCCTGTGGCCGGCAATCACAGTATTGCCTTTTTGCCCCGCTGGCGCACTGGACAACACCAGACTCGGACCAAAGGCCAAATTTCGCCCAGAAGCCCCCGCAAGAACATATAAACTGTCATTAAGCTCTGCTTCAATATTGTTGCTCGCCGCCACTTGTTCACGATGAATAGACAGCTTTGCCACGGGATAAGTATCCGCCCATGACCAAGGCTTATGGGATTGACCATCAGCCAAGGTTTTAGTCCACGCCTGTTCAATCAAATACTGGGCAAAGTGTGCTTTAGCTTGCATATAGAGTCCCTTTCCTAACAATGTTGCGCCAATTAAAAATAATCCCACCACTAAAAATCGCTGTGTTCTGCTTTTGCTCATCGCGCTTAACTCATCGTTCACTGGTAAGTGCCACCAAGGCCGCCTTCTCTTCCCGTCTTTGTCGAAGAATCGATCCCGTAAGAATCAAAGCGAGTAGCAAGGTCAGCGCACCTAATAACATATCCAAACGGCTTGACGTCGCGGTTTGCGGCAAGGCTCCAAAAGGTTGCCAACCTAAGGGCAAGTGCTGACGAACCACGGCATCACGGCTCATTGCAGTTGAATCAATTGGGGTTAAGTCCACCGCCACTAAGCTGGTATAGGCGCTGACTAAGTGATAATTCATTGATAAGGCTGTCACTTGCTGTTTGACCTTGTCATCATTCGCGCCATTTTTACTCAACTCCAATGCACCAATCTGTTTACGCGCCCACAGTAAGTCTAAACCTGCACCTTGATGGGTCATCAATCCTGCGGAGTTATCCTGCAGCGAGAGCGACTGTTGCCAGTTTTGATGCCCTTGGCGTCCTGAAATCACTAACTCCTGTGGCTCACGGGCGCTGCGCTTTAAACTCACGAGCACTGGCTCACCGCGGTACAGATCGGCAATCGGTGATGGCCAGTAATCGGGCACACTGCCATCATCAAAACGCACTTGAATATCGGTTAACACCGGATATTGAATTTTGCTCAGTAAGGCGCTGATCTTCTCATCGACTTCATCCACTTTGCCAATATAGGTAAAAGTGCCACGACCGAGTTCAGCCGCCCTTTGCATAAAGTGAGAATTAGGTGCCGAACCTATACCGACAGTAAATAGTCGGCTTTCACCTATTTGATAACGGATCAAATCAAATAACGCTTGTTCATTGCCCACAGAGCCGTCGGTCATAAAGATCACTTGGCGCAAAGGCTGCGTTGCATCAAGCGATACACTGCCCAAGGATTTTGGCAAGGCAGCGTCCAGTGCTAACGCCATTTCAGTGCCACCATAGGCCTGTAAACGGCTCACAAACTGACGGGCCCGTGACAAATTCGACGAGGTCGCCGGTAATGACACTGTTGAGAACTGAGACAAACTGGAGTTAAATTCGATAATGTTAAAACTGTCCTCCGGCTTCAGTCCTTTTAACGCGTATAACAGTGCATTTTTAGCTTGAACGATAGAATCCCCCGCCATAGAGCCCGAAGTATCAATCACTAAAATTAATTCACGGGGCAAACTCGGCTGAGTACTCTTTTCAACCTTAGGAGGCAACACCATGACGAGACTGTAATTATCATCATTTACGCCGCTGGTTTTACTTGTCTCAAGTGTATCCTGAGACAGATTTTCGCCATCGAGCTTATGGGTTTTACCTTGCTGATTAAACACCCAAGCCATTGGGCTCGTGCCCTGCTGTACTCGCCATTGCAGCACAAAATCACGATTAGCGGGCACACGTTGCGCCAGCGATACATCGACCGCGCCGCTGTTGCCTTGCTTGAGTTTGATGTCATGGTAAGGACTCTCAATGGACGCTTTATCAACCCCCTTTGCGAGTAAGACTTGAATGTCTGCCTTCAGCACAGGATCGCGTCCACTGGCGCCGTCCCGCACTGGTGCCACAATCCGGTCAGCATCAAACACCTGCGAACTTGTCACTCGGCTTGATTGGCGAACCAGTGCCATAGGATCATGTGAGTCGCTAGCACTTGAATCCGATGTTAATCCCGGAATATAACGGGGCGCGACCACCAGCGGAAAACGTAAACTAAACAAACCATCTTCATATTTAATGGTCTCCTGATAGCTGATTTCTACAATCAGCTCCTCTTGAGGTGCTAGGTTTGCGACTTCGGTCGTGAACATATTAGGCCGCTCTTGGCTCACTAAGCTGGCACGTTTGCCTTCAGCTTTCGCTTGCTCAAAAATCTGCTTGGCATCGGCCTTAGGATGAATTTGCCCTTCGATCACTCTCTGGCCTATATGTAATCGCAACGAATCCACCGCAGCCTCATTGGGCAGCGGGAACAAATATTGCCCATTCAACACAAATTCAGTATTATTGCGAAAAACCTGTTTCAAGCTCACGCGATTACTTAAGCCAGAGACTTGCATCGACACTTGTGTATCGAGCGGCAAAGATGGCACCCAAGCACCGCTCGGCTGGCGATAAAGCAACAGCCCCTGCGTAATATCATCGTAATTAATGATGTGTGACTCAGCACTATTTTGCCCGACCATTGCCGAAGCCATATTCTGTGGCGCAGACAATGTGCCGGTACTATTCGGCGAAGCTAATGCCACAAAGGGCAAACCCCAACACACGGCGGCACTGATCAGCAATACCGCTACCGCTTCACTCACTTCTTTTACCCTTTTCCCTGTGATCATCACAAAGGCTTCCTCTATTAACAAATATGAACTGATGTTAGTTGTCGTTAATATGAACGACGTAAAATGGACTGCTTAAATTGACCGCTAGTCAGCAGCATGCCTCGCCGTCAAGGCCAAATGAGGCTGTAGTGTTAATGTCACGCGGCGGTCGAACACATCCGATTCTCTGTCTTGGTCGGCTTGCAAAGGCGATAAAGCGCCAAAGGCTTGAGTGGTCATACGCTCGGCAGTGACGCCTTGCTTAATCAGGTAGCCACGCACCTCCAGTAGACGCTGCTCAGAAAGGGCTTGGTTGTAACTCTCATCACCACGGCGGTCGGCATAACCCTTCAGCTCAAGATTGAGTTCTGGTGACAAATTCATCACCTCAGCCACATCATCTAATTGGGGCAAAAAATGCGATTCAACCTCAGAGGAACCGGTACGAAACTGTACGCTAAGCCCCAAGGCGAGTTCACTGAGCAATTGACGTTGCGCTGACAGCAACTCATCCAGCTCTTGCTGCGCCTTGGTATATTCGCTCGCCCGTTTTTCAGCGGCTTGCTGTTTTACACTCCACTCGGATAACTGGGACTCTTGCAAATGGATCTGTCTTTGCTGAACGTGCAGAGTGTCTGTATCGCTGACCGATTTGCCAATTAAGGTGCCTGTGAACGCACCAATAATCGCCCCCACTGGACCACCGACTAACGCCCCTACTAAGGCTCCACCACCGAGGCCAATTAAGGCTTCCGGTTGTTCGTCCTCGCTTGCGTATTCGTCATCCATCGCGATACCGCTAACATAGGCATCATTTTCTAGGGTGAGGTCTTGTCCTATCACTTGGTTTTGAAGTGAAACCCGCGCTGACACACTGGCTACAGGTGTGCTTAATAAACTCAAAACCAATAGATTAATTAGTGTCTTTTTCATCATCTCATTCCTTTTTGATTATTAGCTGAGCTTGGACTCGTACCTGAAGCAATCCACTCAACACCACATCAGGTCAAACGGGTACAAAACTGAATGGGGCTATTAAACACAAGTGGAATGGCATGAGCAGGGATGGAAAATGGCAATACAACTATCAATTGTGGCAACAAAATGGCAATTGCATTTGTGGCCTTTTTTCTCGGGTAAAATCCTGTATAGTCACGAAAACTTACTCCCCCAAGTCAATAGGAATACGGCTCTATGAAGCGTATCGCCATAGTGGAAGATGAAGCGGCCATTCGCGAGAATTACAAGGACGTGCTGCAACAACACGGTTACAGCGTGCAAACCTACGCCGACAGACCATCGGCCATGCTAGCCTTTAATACCCGTTTACCGGATTTAGCCATTATCGACATCGGCTTAGGTAATGAAATTGACGGCGGCTTTATGCTATGTCAGTCATTGCGCGCCATGTCGAGCACGCTGCCGATCATCTTTTTAACCGCCCGTGACAGTGACTTTGATACTGTGTGTGGCCTGCGTTTAGGCGCCGATGATTACTTGAGTAAAGAAGTGAGTTTTCCCCATTTAACCGCACGACTAGCCGCATTGTTTCGACGATCTGAACTTGCGGCCAGCCAAACGGCGCAGGAAAACCTGCTCGAACGTGGCCCGCTGACCATTGATGCCAACCGCATGCAAGTCTATTGGAACCAGTTACCAATCGAACTTACTGTGACCGAATTTTGGATGGTGCATGCGTTAGCCAAACATCCAGGCCATGTACGCAGTCGCCATGAATTAATGCAAGAGGCTAAAATCTTTGTCGATGACAGCACTATCACCTCCCATGTGAAACGCATTCGCAAAAAGTTTATCGCTACCGCGCCAGAGTTTGATTGTATTGATACTGTCTATGGTATGGGTTATCGCTGGGACAGCTTGGCCTGATCTATGGCTTAACCAACCTTTAAGCGCGCGGCGTTGAACCAGATAACCTTGGATGAATGAACTTTTAAACCCATTAATGCTGATCCCTAACTTATGACACGTTTCCCCTTTGGTCTACGCACTAAAGTCATCGGCCTTAGCCTGTTCTTGCTCTGCCTACCTTGGCTGGGGTACCAATATGTGTGGGAAATGGAAAAGTATCTTCGCCACGGCCAAGAACGCACCTTAGAAGGCACCACTCAAGCACTGGCCACCGCGCTGCACGAGCGGCCGAAATTGTTCGATGGGCAAGCGAGTTTTTTAAAGCAAGTAGAAAAAAGCCGCGATCTATACGCCTATCCACTGGCGGGGGCGATTCTACTCGACGGCAAACTCAACGAATGGCAGGAATATCAGCACAGATTTATCAAATACGGTGAGGCGCACCAAATTATGCGTGCCGATCCGAACGCCCCCCTGACCTTAAGCTTTACCCACATGGTCGGCCAATACGATGGTTATCTGTATGCTTTTTTTCAAGTCATTGATCCAACCGTGGTACTGCGGGGTAAAAATGCCCTAAGTGTCGATAGAAACGATCATCTCTCGATTGCGACACTCGCGCCCGACAATAAATTCAAACGCTATATCGTTGCCACGACTCAACCCGGCTGGATCAGCGCCTTCGAATTACCCGCTAATCCTAAGCAAACTGTGCCTGTTACACCTGAGGTGCGTATCCAAGGACAATGGGCGACGACAGATGTGGGCTACAATGTCGAGCTGCGTATTCCCTTAGACATGGTCGGCAGCAAACTCGGATTTGCCATTGCCGATGTCAACGACAGCAAATACCGTGATGTCGCTGCAGTTGTCGGCACCTCGGCCTTAGATACGGTCGACAATCTCGGCACTGTGCTGGTACCATCACCGGAAATTGAAAGTATTATCAAAGGCATGAGCCACTATAGCTCACGTATTTGGGTGGTCGATAAACACGGTCGCGTACTGGCAAAATCCGGCGACATTCGCGCTAATGACAGTGTATGGACCCGCACCTTAGAAGATGAAAAGAGCACCGCGCTGTGGGATACCTTCAAGCGTGATTATCTGCATCCGCTGTACTATAAAATTCTCACTAAACCGCCCAAAGACTTTATTGATTCCTTACAAGATTCCACCGAGCTTGACGGCAGTCATATCCAAAAAGCCCTCGCGGGTCAGCAAAGTTCGACTTGGCGGTTAACCCCAGACAACAAAGCTGTGGTACTCGCCGCCGCGAGCCCCATTTGGATTGATAACAATGTGATGGGGGCCGTCGTCGCCGAAGAAACCACCCACGGAATTCGAACTCTACGTAACCGAGCGCTAGAAAAGCTCTTTAACGTGATTTTGACCATTATGAGCATGGGCACTTTGGCGCTGTTCTTCTTCGCCTCGAGTATTTCTAACCGCATCCGTAAATTGCGCGATGAAGCCGAAAACGCCATCGATAGCCAAGGCCGTGTGCGTAATCACCTCAAACCGTCGAAGGCTCGGGATGAAATTGGCGATCTGTCCCGTAGCTTCTCTAGCATTGTGGGACGACTGGGTCAGTACACTCACTATCTAGAAAACATGTCGTCGCGCCTGTCCCATGAGTTGCGCACGCCCGTGGCTGTAGTGCGTTCATCCCTTGAGCATTTAAACCTGCAGACTTTAGATAAAGACACGCAAAAATATGTCGACCGCGCCCAAGAAGGTGTCAGCCGCTTAAGCATGATTTTAAACAACATGAGCGAGGCAACACGCTTAGAGCAGAGTTTAACGCAAGCCGATATCACTAAGTTCCCACTCTCCCAAGTGGTCAGCGGTTGTATGCAAGGTTATCAAATGACCTATCCAGAACAAGGCTTTAGTGTGAAAGTGCCCGAGCAACCACTGATGATGCAAGGTGTGCCAGAATATATCGCCCAGTTAATGGACAAACTTATCGCCAACGCCATTGAGTTTTGCCATAAAGACAGTGCTATCGAAGTCACACTCACCCAAGTGGGTAAGCAAGCAACTCTGCTTATCAGTAACTTAGGGCCTGAACTGCCCATTGATATGTCGGAGCAGATTTTCGATTCCATGGTGTCGGTACGGATTAATCAAGCCCAAGATAAACCCCACCTAGGCTTAGGTCTGTATATCGCGCGATTGGTCGCCGAGTTCCACCAAGGGCAAATCCTTGCCCGTAATCGCAGCGAACATAATGGTGTGGATATCCTTGTCACCTTACCTTTAAATTAAGAACATGCGGGCTTTAAGTTAAGCGTGTTACAGCTTTTAAGCCCTGCGTCATAATCTCAACAGCTAAAATACAGGAGGCCAATAACATGAGCCAAACTCATCACGCGCCTCCTGTCATTTATGCGGGCAGATGCTAAGATGACCGCCATAACAATCGATTAGAAACGCCAATTATTCTCCCAAATTGTTCAACCTATTCGTTCAACCTAAATGCCAAGGTAATGATCCAATGACAGATAAACATCATCAAGCCACTCAAATCGTCAGCTTAGGTCGAGACAAAAAATGGACCAAAGGCGTGATCAATCCGCCCGTCTTTCGCGCTTCGACTATCGTCTTCGAAACCATGGATGAAATGCGCCACGCCGCGAAAAATAAAACCAATGGCGAGATGTTTTATGGCCGCCGTGGCACCCCAACCCATTTTGCCTTTCAGGCCGCGATTGCCGAACTAGAAGGCGGCGTCGGTACGGCGCTGTATCCTTCTGGCGCTGCGGCGATCAGTGCGGCGTTATTGTCATTTTTAAAAGCCGGCGATCACATGCTAATGGTTGATAGCGTGTATGAGCCAACGCGGGATCTGTGCACCCATATTCTCGGCGGTTTTGGTATCGAAACCACTTACTACGACCCGCTGATTGGCGCAGGCATTCGCGACCTCATTCGCCCCAATACTAAGGTACTGTTTTTAGAGTCTCCGGGCTCCATCACCATGGAAGTGCAAGATGTACCGACCTTGTGCCGCATCGCACACGAACATGGGTTGATCACTATGCTGGACAACACTTGGGCCTCGCCCATCAATAGCAAACCCTTTGAAATGGGTGTAGATATCTCAATTCAAGCGGCGACCAAATATATCGTCGGTCACTCGGATGTGATGATAGGCACGGCCACGGCCAACGAAAAATACTGGCCACAATTACGTGAACACAGTTATTTGATGGGACAAACCACATCGCCAGACGATGTGTACCTTGCTGCCCGCGGCCTACGTACCTTAGGCGTGCGTATGGCGCAACATGAAAAAAATGCCCTGCAAGTGGCCAACTGGTTGAAAACCCGGCCAGAAGTCGATCATCTACGTCACCCCGCATTCGAGACATGCCCTGGGCACGAATTCTTTAAACGCGACTTTAGTGCCTCCAACGGCTTGTTCTCCTTTATCTTAAAACAGGGCGATGGCGATGCCGTCACCGCACTGGTTGAAAATATGAGTCACTTTAAGATGGGCTTTTCTTGGGGCGGCTACGAGAGTTTAATCCTCGGCATTTTCGGTATTGAAAAAATCCGCTCAGCGACTCAATGGGATGCGAGCAAACCTTTGATCCGTTTACATATTGGTTTAGAAGATCCCGCTGATTTAATCGCCGATCTCAGTGCTGGGTTTGAACGTTTTAACGCTGTATTGGCGGCCAAAGCTAAGTAACGATATTTAATGTGCTAAGTGCTAGCTGAATATAAAAAAGGGGCGGAATAAATATTCCGCCCCTTCTCTTATCGATACTGACACAAATACGAATGTTTACTGCAATATCATTATGCTTATAGCAAATAAACCGCTAAATCATAAACTCTAGGGCGATTAATGCGCTTTCGTTCCAATACTTAATGCAGGATCGACCCAAGCCGCAGAGCCATAAAGCGGCACTGTTGAGAGCGCATGTTTATGGCTGCCATTGGTCTCTTTCGTCGAATAGGACAAATACAACAGAGTCTGATTTTGTGCATCATAAATCCGGCGCACTTTTAATGACTTAAATAAAATACTCAGGGATTCAGTGAAAATCACTTCGCCGTGTTTCCCCATGTCTATCTTCGCCAGATCGGCCGCAGTAATTGGCCCAGTTTGACGGCAACTGATCCCCATATCGGACGGATCAGCAAAATCTAAATTGGCTTCGATACGACTGATATGGCAAGTCACCCCAGGTATTTTAGGATCGTTTTTAGCATCAATAATCACATCTTTAGTGGTAAAAAGCCCTAAGCTCACCTTACCCACATCGTCACCACAACCCGCAAGCAATAGACCTACAGAGGCCGCAAACGCACACTTCAACAGAGTTTTCATTCATACATCCTTTTACATTAGTGCTGATATGCTAGCGCTTATATATTAATGCGTAGCGAATAGCTTTTGTGCCCAGCGGGTTAATCCGGCTGTCACTGAGCCAAAGTGATCGCCGACCACGACCGGAATATCGGGATAGATACCAGCGATTTTCGCATAAATCGCAGGGCTTCGTGCCGTACCGCCCGTCACGTAAATCACATCGGGTTTACACTCTGCTTCAGCGGATAAATCCTCTGTTGCTGAGCGGTTTACCGCGACATTTGTTGCAGCCAAAGTTTTTGCAGCTTGCGCGAGCGCTTGGTGCATCAGAGCTTCCACTTTCGTCAGCGACGGCTCAATGGCATTTTCAAACAATTCACGACTCACACCTGCGTGCAGCGCCGCTTCGATAAAATCCAGATTAACATCAGTATTATCGGTATCTGACAGTGCAATTTTCGCACGCTCGGCTTGGCGAACCAGTTGATAGCTTAACTGCTGCTGTTGCACCTTTAACAATCGCTTCAGTAACTGTGGCTGCTCGGCTTCTTTAACCAATTCATCAATCAATTTACGGCTACTTAAGGTACTGAATTCTCGCTGGGCGCTAATATCATTCACTGCGACCGCATTCCAAAATGTTTTACTGGGCATAGGTTTGCCATTGATCATCAAGGAACCTAAACCAAAGTGCGGCATAAAGGCATTCATTGCAAGGGCGATATCAAGATCGTTACCGCCGATCCGCTGGCCGCTGTGACCGAGGAAATCTTCACTGCGATCCGCTTTTTGTTTATGGGCGGGTCCCATTTTTACCACAGAGCAGTCCGTTGTACCGCCGCCGACGTCGACGACCAATACCGTTTTGTTGTCGGTCAAGGTCGCTTCATAATCCATCCCCGCCGCTAACGGCTCGAACAGAAAATCAACGTCGATGAAACCCGCGCGTTTTGCCGCTAAGGTCAAAATGGCTTCGGCCTGACGGTTACTCTCTTCACCGCCTATACCTTGAAAGTTCACCGGACGACCAATAATCGCATGGGTGATCATCGCAGTGCTACCCTGTTTAACAAGGTCCTTTTCAACTAACACAGATTCGGCGCGCACTTTAATGTGCTGCATCATCAAGGTAACAATATCTTCAAACAGGGCCACTTGTTCGGGTCTAAGCCCTGTCGCGCCTAAAAAAGATTTTGGCGAACGGACATAGAATCCCTCCTCCGGCATCTCTAAATACGCGCTCACCGCCTGCTCGCCAACAAATACAGCCTGAACATCGGCATCGAGATCTAACTCATGGCGCACCATACGGGCGCGACTCAATTGCGCGGCGCGCTTTTTGGCGTAATCGGCTTTTAATTCAGTGGGAAGGCCACGATAAACCGCCTCGGCGATCAGTTCCCTGTCCATCGCGTATAAGGTCGAAGGCAAATAAGCTGATTGCTCTGATAACGCCAATAACTGCACACCATCATCCAGCATGATCCCTACGGCGCAGTTAGCACTACCATAATCAAATCCAACAAACATACCTTTATACTCCCGCGATAAAAAAGCCGAGCAAGATAACATAGTTTGCGATAATGCCCAAGGAGTTAACACTGACGGATTTATTCTCCAGTAAGCCACGCTTGCACAGTTTCTCAAGGCTTAAATCGCAGTGACGCGAACAGAGTTTAAGCTCAACCCAAGATGATCATCATAAGGTCATATTTCTGTCACACTCGTCATCAAGTTGACATATTTCCCTCGTATCTTTATCCCAGATAAATCCCAGACTGATTTTGGCGTGTACGCAATATTTATCATTGAAATTCCTTCACTTGTCGGCAGTAAATCTGATTGCACAACGGCGGATGAATGCTATTGTATATTGCGCCATGACGCTTGCTTAAAGGAGCTGTGCAGTGTCCCCGAATACCGATAAACTTTCGATTGATAAAGAACTCTCTTGGTTGTCTTTTAATGAGCGGGTATTGCAAGAAGCCTGCGATCACAATGTTCCCTTAGTGGAGCGAGTCCGCTTTTTAGGGATATTTTCCAATAACATGGATGAGTTTTTTAGGGTGCGTGTGGCTGCGGTCAGACGCTCCATTTTGCTGTCATCCCTGCAGGAAGGTCGCAGTAACAGCCGCCATTTAATGGCCAAGATCCAATCGAAAGTGATGGCATTGCAAGAAAGGTTCGATGGCATATACACGGATTTAATGCGCGAACTTGTGCGCCGTAATATTTTGTTAATCAATGAGAAACAATTAAGCGAGTTCCACAGCGACTGGCTGAAAAAGCATTTTAGAGACCATTTCAAACGCCATATCGCGCCGCTTATGGTCAATAATAATCGCGATCTGATCAAGCAAATCAACGACGACGCCACCTATTTGTGTGTGTGTTTGTTCACTAAAGCTCGCCGCCAATACGCCTTAGTCGAAGTGCCGACTAAAAATGTACCGCGGTTTATCGAACTCCCAGCCGAAAAGAGTAAAGCGAAAAAATATCTGATTTTATTAGATAACATTATTCGCCACTGCGTAGATGAACTCTTTGGTCCCTTCTTCGAGTACGATGCTATCGAAGTGTATTCGATGAAGTTAACCCGCGATGCCGATTTTGATATCACTGACGAGCTTGAACAAACCCAGCTTGAGAAAATGACCAAGGGATTGAAAAAACGTCTTACCGCCGAGCCTGTGCGCTTAGTGTATGACAAAGAAATGCCTGAACACATGTTGGTGATGCTCAAAGAAAACCTGAACATCAGCTCGACTGAATGTTTGATCCCAGGCGGGCGTTACCACAGCTTTAAAGACTTTATCGCCTTCCCCAACCCGAGCCGCGACTACCTCGAAAACGAAAAACTACCGGCGCTCAATAGTGCAGGTTTTGGCCGCAGTGCCAACAGTTTCGATGCGATTCGGATGGGCGATATCATGCTCAATTATCCGTACCATAAGTTTTCCCACTTTACCGAAATGGTGCGCCAAGCGGCCTACGATCCGGCGGTGCGCTTTATTCGAATTAATTTATATCGAGTGGCGAAAAAATCCCATGTAATGCAATCGCTTATAGATGCAGTGAAGAACGGCAAACAAGTCACCGCCGTCATTGAACTCAGGGCCAGATTCGATGAGCAATCCAACATCGAATGGACCCGCATCTTGGCCGAAGCGGGCGTCAAAGTTCACCACGGTATCACCAGCTTAAAAGTGCATTCCAAGTTGTGTTTAATTGGCCGCGAAGAACAAGGGGAAATCAAACTCTATTGTCACGTCGGCTCAGGCAACTTTAACGAAGGCACGGCGCGGGTCTACACTGACTTGTCGCTATTCACCGCTAATCAAGAAATTGCCCGTGAAGTGGAGCAAGTGTTTGACTTAATTGAACATCCGTATCGCCGCGATAATTTCCAGCATTTAATTGTGTCGCCCTACGATGCCAGACAAAAACTGAGTCACTTAATTGATAATGAAATCGTTAATGCCCAGAGCCATATGAAGGCGGCGATTACCTTAAAATTAAATAACTTACTCGATGAATCCTTAGTACAAAAGCTCTATGAAGCCTCGGCGGCAGGGGTCAAAATCAAGTTACTTATTCGGGGCATGTGTTCGCTTATACCGCAAATTCCGGGGATCAGCGACAACATCGAAGTCTATAGTATCGTCGACCGATTCCTCGAACACTCACGAGTGATGCTGTTCCACGCGGGTGGAGAGAACAAACTCTTCATCTGCTCCGCCGACTGGATGAGCCGCAACATAGATAATCGCGTTGAAGTGAGTGTGCCGATTTATGATCTGCGCCTAAAACAGATGATAATGGATATTTTATCCTTACAGTTCAATGACAACACTAAAGCACGTGTGATTAACAAGGAACAAAGTAATCCTTATCGGAATCGCGGTAACAAACGAAAAGTGCGTTCTCAAATTGCCATTTATCAATATCTGATTAATTATGAGAAGCGCCAACTGCAAGAATTTAATGCCTTACGTATGTCCACCCATGAGGGTGCCGCTGAGCGAGAAGTGAAAACTCAGCCTGACATAACACCTGAGTTACGGGCCAAAGCCAGCTAACCGCTGGCTTTATATCGCTTTGATTGCCTAAGGATAATCCGATTGGTAACCACATATTCGCACACACAGTCACACGCTACGCCCAGCAATGTACTCGCAAACTCTAAATCACGCCACTTTGTCGCCATCGATATGGGGTCGAACAGTTTTCATCTGGTCATTGCCCGCGAGCAAGATGGCAGTTTGCAGATTTTACATAAAGAAAAACAACAGGTTCAGCTCGCCACTGGGCTCAATGCGCAAAATATTCTCGACAATGACGCCATAGAACGTGGGCTCAATTGCCTAAGGGATTTTAACCAACGATTTTCCAATCTCGACCAAGCGCAAGTGCGATTAGTCGCCACCCACACTCTGAGAATCGCCAAAAATCGCGATCAGTTTATCGAGGCTGCGCTCGCCATCATGCCCTATCCGGTGGAGGTCATTTCGGGCCATGAAGAAGCGCGTTTGATTTATAACGGTATTGCCCAAAGCCAAGTGCTAGGGAAAAGTAATTTAGTCATCGACATCGGTGGCGGTTCTACCGAAGTGGTGATCGGCCAGAAAAATACCCCAACTCAGTTATCTAGCCTGCGCTGCGGTTGTGTGAGTTTTAATGAGCGTTTCTTTATTGATGGGCTCATCACCCCAGCCTCATTTCGCGATGCCCAAAGTGCGGCCGATAAGCAGTTCGCGTCGCTCTCAAAGGAATATTTCGCGGGTGGCTGGGAACTCACCTTGGGTAGTTCAGGTACAGTGAAAGCCATCTGCGAAGCAATTCAAGAAGAGCACGGCGATGAAACCATCACGCTGCCACGACTCAAACAGCTCAAAATCAAGTTGATCAAATGTGGCCATATTAGCCAAATCCAATTTGCCAACGTCGATGATAAACGCATTCCCTTAGTGCCCGCCGGACTTGCCATTTTAATCAGCTTTTTTAGGCGCTTACCGATACAAAAGCTCGAGTTTAGCCCAGGCGCACTGCGTGAAGGCGTACTCTATGAACTGGCAAAGATTGGCCAGTATCAGGATATTCGCCACCGCACCGTCGACAGTATTGCCCAGCTTTATCATATCGATATGGCCCACGCCGCTAAGGTACGCGACACTGCTATGGCCTTGTTTGAACAGGTCGCCGACGAATGGCAATTAAGGCCCCATGCGCGCTTGCTCGCCTATAGCGCGACTTTACATGAAATCGGATTACACATTAATTCAAAATCCCTGCACAAACACGGCGGTTACATTATCAGTAACAGTGACTTACCTGGGTTTAGTGAAGCATTACAGCTGGATTTAGCACGACTTATCACCAATCACAGAAAGAAGCCTAACGAATTAATGCTCGCTGAACTCGATCCCAACCATAAGCTCACGCTCAATCGCCTACTCTGCCTGCTTAGACTCGCTGTCTTGCTCAATCTTGGCCGTATCGCTAAGACGCTGACCTTAGATCATATTAAAGTGATCCCCGATGGACTCATGCTAGTACTACCAAGCCATAAGCGGAAAATCAGCTTGTTTATGAAAGATTTACAGCGAGAACAAAAACAAATGCTCACCCTTGGGATGAACCTACGTTTAGTGTCTAGTCTGACTTAGCTGTTACGGCGTTAACTCAGCCGAACGTGCCTGAAGCGAGTGTGGGTTAGATCTGTGTGAATACGTTTAGCGAAGGATTCTGCACTAAAATATTGCCCTTAATCGAGGGCCATTATCTCACCTAAAAACAAGGTTAAGTTAGCTGTCAATCTGGCTTGATAACCAGATTTCAACAGCATAGCGGTAGACTTAATCCATGCACCACAACAGATTAAAGTTTAAAGGATTTTTAACCCTTCACTAAAGCACAAATTCCTGCTCGCGCGTTTGCCGCTGAGTGGGGATTTCTGCTATCATCCACGGCTGACTAATCATAATTCCACGAATTTAAAGATAATCAGAGTCAAACCCTTTTTATCTCGCGATATCAGCCCCATCGCCTGCAGGTACAAGTATGATTAACCACTTTAGTGTGCTTGGTATAAAACCCAGTGCCAAAGAAGACGACATTAAAAAAGCCTATCGACGGCTGTCAAACAAATATCATCCCGACAAGTTGTTAGGCGCCTCGGAAGAGGAAAAGCAGCAAGCCGCCGTACAACTTGAACGCGTTAAAAATGCTTATGATGTGTTGTCCGATCCTAAGCGACGTAATGCGTTTATCAAAGATTTCAATAACGTCATAGTGACCGATCCCGCTAGCGCCATGCGCGAGCTGTGGGATCAATTTTATCCTTGAGCGTTTTCTAGAGTAGTGTCAAATGGTCAAAAAACTGAATATCTCACGCATTAATGAGCTAAAAAATAATGCCTACGACAATATCGAGTCCTACGACGATCCCGATACACCTAAAGCGCTAGAGCAATTTACTAGCCAAATCAAAAAGGTGTTAGAAGCCGATCCTAAGATGCTCGATACTGTGCCTGAGTACCTGCCTGTCGCGCTTTACGGTCGAATTAAGTTTCCCGCCGAAGCCAAACTCAAGTGGGCACATTGGATAAACACGGCAACTCAACCCGAGTGGGATGAGTTTAAAGTCACGATTGGCTTTAACAATGCTGATTTACCTTTAGTGTTAGCCGTGCGTGGTTACTCGGAAACCTTACTGATTGAAAGCTGCGCCGTGCTGTATTTACTTGAAACTCAAGGTAAAGCAACGCCAGCAGCAAAACATCACGACGATGAAGATGATGACAACGATTATGTTGGCACCTCAGATAACGACGATGATGATGAAGGCGAAGAGGAAGAGGAAGATGGCTACTACGATCACTACGATGATGAGGACCGCTAATGAACACTAGTCTCATTGAGATTACCGTCGCCGAAATTAAAGAGTTGGCGGACGTAGAGCCAAAACAAGCGAGCAAACGCTTTGAAATCATTGCAAATACCATGAGCGACGAGCAATTAGTCGAAGTTATCGAGCACATGGATATCGTCACGCTGACCCAAATCAACAGTCACCATGATATCTCTTGTCCTTCGATCATGTCTGAACTCATGACCCCAGAACAAATTCGCGACATCGTCTGTCAGCAACCTTTGTACTGGGAAGAAAAAATCAAAAACAATGCCGAAGAACTTATTCAGCATACCTTTGATTTTTTGACCTATTTAATTCGCATTCAAGATAGCGAAGAAAAGCAAACTGCGATTCTAGAATGTATCGCCGAAGATCCTGCGGGCCTTTTCTACCTGTCGATCCCTTTCATCGAAATGATGTTAGGCGAAAAACATGAAGATGAAGACGGCTATACAGATCTCTACGATGACGAAGAAGACACTGAAACCATCGGCTATGACAGCCGCGTCGCTAGTGAAGATGCACACAGCCTCAGCATAGACGACCCACGCAGCCTAATGGCCTTGATCCACGAGCTCGCGCCCGATGTTGAAAAAGCCATTAAGAGTCTGCTGCGAAACGAAAGCTCAGGTTGGGAAATGATCATCAGCAAGTTTGTCAACGAGCTGGTTATTCAAGCCAAAGAGAAAAACCAAGTGACGGATGAATACGCTGAAGTCGATGATATGTTTAGCTTTTTGGATTAAGGAATTATTTGATGCAACTGGTACTGCGTGATGTAGATCAAGGACCCTACCTGAGCAAGGTATTGATCCAAGGCCAAGCAGACGAAACGCTGAGCGGTGAACAGCTGTCACAAATCAAATCCAAAGCCATTTTGATGAGCCTCAAACTGGCCGATAAGTTTTACAACAAGTACAAAATGCACTTGCTCGAACAAGCAGCGCACGATGTGATTGGTGTGGTGAGCCTTGGTTTGATGGAATTATCAAACCAAAACCCGCAGCAGGCGATACGCCTGTTGATCACCGCCGATGGCGTAGTCAAATGCTTTCAAAAAGGCTGGAGCATGCTCAGCACTGTCAGCAAGCATAAACTCATCAACGGCAAGTCACTGTACGGTGATGTCGACAAGTTCTTGCTTGAACAAGTGTCTAGCCCGCCAGATGCAGAAGAATGGTTAGGCTATGAAGCCTATCAAGATGCCCTGCTTGAGCATCAACGCCAACAGTCAATTGCGGCCCTATTGGCACAGTTTTACGCGCAATCGAGCTATGATCCGCTAGATTTTCTCAATCTAGAGAGTGTATTAGCCGAAGCGGTACTGTATCGATTGTTGTTTGATGGCGCCAAAGTCAGACAGGATTTGAAAAAGCGTATCGGCAAAATCACCTTAAAAGAGGAATGGTTTACCCGTGAGCATATCGAATTGGAAACCCAGAAAGCGTTAGCAGAATTACCCGCAGAACTCGCTGAAACCATCAGTAAAGATCTCGGTAAAAACTTTGCCCCCGCCCTACTGCGTACCCTGCACTTTGCGAAAAGCTACCGCGAACTATTACTCAGCGACGCTTCACCCGAACGCTTAGAAAGATTTGAACACAAGGAAGGTCTCATCGGCCTCCTCGGCTGGCCACTCTACATAGTACTTTGATCGGTCCTTTGATTGGGACTTTAATCAGTACTGTGTTCAGTACGTTAACGAGTGCTTGAGTCGCTTTAAAATGAGTGCTTTATTGAAAAATAAAGCACTTTTTTAATGTCTTTTGTCTCTATGCTCAATCCCAATAATCAGTATTGACGTCTCAGTTTTGAGTGGTTTTAGCTTGAAAATAAGTAACTTACAGAGATAAAACTCTTCAGTTAGATAAATTCTGGAGATTCATTCCTCCTCAGATAACCCCAAATCCGAAACATACCATTTTCTATCGAATAAGGAATTGAATATTGGGCTAATTGTGCGCTTACAACATCAGAAAAGTCCGTCACTCGATCCGCCACTAATCGGCCTAGCCATTCTCTTTTGAATGGATTAACTTCTAACCACTCAATGGTTTCTGCTATTTCAAGTAACTCGTGCCACCACACGGCTGTAAAACCTGCATTAGGGTTTTCATCATAAATCAATTTGTATCGCACATAGGGAATAAAGTCTTCAGATCCATTTAATGCCTTTTCAAGCTCGCACCACTTTGTTTTATTCATTACAGACGAAAGCTGATGCTCGTTTACATACTTCAAAACTTCAGAATTCATTTTTTAGTGTCTCAAGCGACTAAGTGAAAAACTAAATGATATAGCTTTAATAGATATATATTGCCAATAAAAACTAATTAAAATGACAGATAAAATGATGGGCAATAAATTAGGCCAGCCATTTTTAACCGTGGAGCGCTTATTGGTTTGACCTACTCATATTGGCTTGCCATCGTATTTGCTCGTCGACAGGGTGAATAGAAACCTAGGGATTCTAAGTTTATGAATGAGAGCCATGGAGGGCGAACGGTCGTATCGCAAATCACCACGGCTCACCTTTCGAGCATTCGCGTAACCTGTAGGTTTAAAAGGCATACGTAACATACTTTTGGACAAAACCTTGTTAGATAATTCACTCTGCTTAGTCAGATTCGGATTAGCTATTCTATTAGTAACGTATCTGTTGACTGTAAATTAATCAACTCTCGATATTACTAGTCGGAATAGGCATAGCAGGGACATGAATCAATTCTATAAAAATTTGATTAATCTCAAGGGAAAAAAGCGCCCCAGAATAGCTGCAAACGGGGCATTGGGGATAGCGTGAATCAGTCTGATGTAGAGTGATTCACGGGCACGATTTTTAGTTAAACAACCATGAGGAAATCTATGGCTAATGCTCGACTCACCGAGCAGATTTAGTTGGTCGCTCTTTAGACGTGTTTTTTGCACTAAAGCTGACAACTACTATGCTTTTGAATTTATCAATCAACAAATATAGATTCTTCTGAAGAATCAGCATCAGGTAACATTTGAGCAAGGACTTTATCTACCCTTTTACCGTCCATATCCATAATTTCGAGTCGCCAACCAGCAACTTCAACAATATCTGTGGTTTGAGGTATTTTCCCTAATTCATACATTAAAAATCCATTTAGCGTTTGATAACGCCCATCCTCTTCATTTGGCAATTGCTTTATACCTAAAGCGTCTTTTAGGTCAAAAATAGGGATTAGACCATCCAGTAATAATGAGCCATCTTCCCTTTTTATCACCATCTGATCATTCACATCTTCCTGAAAAAACTCACCAGTCAGTGCATCCATCATATCTTGAAGCGTTACCAGCCCTTTCAAATCACCATATTCATCAACAACAAACACCATCTGCGAGCCTGTAGTACGAAAATGCTCAAGTAGCTCCATTCCAGATAAGCTGTTGGGTACAAAGTTACAATTCTTAACGAGATCCACCAGTTCTAAACGTTCACCCGCGATAGACTGTGAAAGGAGTTGTTTAGCTGAAATAATACCCACCATATCATCAACATTGTTACGACAAACAGGAAATCGTGAGTGAGGAGACTGCATAACAGTTCGCAGATTTGCATCAAGAGGCAGGTTTAAGTCGAGAAATACAATATCAGACCGTGGCACCATCAAAGAAGAAATAGTACGTTCATCTAATCGAAAAACATTTTTAACCATCGCATGTTCATTGTGCTCAATCACCCCTGCAGATGAACCTTCTTGCAACATAGCCTGAATATCTTCCTGAGTCACATTGTCGTCAAGTCTATGCGAAAATCCCATTAGACGCATAAGAGCATGAGTTGAACCGGATAACATCCATACAAATGGTTTGGTTGCTATTGCTAGAAATACCATTGGTTTAGCCATTAGACAGGCAATACTTTCCGCACTGACTTGACCAATTCGCTTGGGAACTAACTCACCAATGACAATTGACACATAAGTGACAATGATAACCACTAGAACGGTTGAAAAGATGTTGGTTAAATCTGGACTTAGACCAAAAGTCTGAAGCCAAAGTGACAAAGGTTCGGCGAGGATGGATTCACCAAATATTCCGTTTAAGATCCCTATTGATGTTATGCCTATTTGCACAGTTGACAAGAATTGCGTTGGATCTTCTGCCAGTTTGAGCGCTGCTTTAGCAGTGCTGCTACCGCCATGAGCAAGGGCAGTTAGCCGTGACTTGCGAGCAGTCACAATGGCGATTTCCGACATAGCAAATAAGCCATTTAACACAATCAAACCAATAAGAATAAAAATTTCCATAGTCGTGGCTCTGGGTTCCGCTTTAAGTTGAACAAGAAAAATGAATAGACAATTGATACTGAAACTCAATGAGCTCAGCTAAATATCGAAAGATAGCTTAGATACAACTCATGAAATAATCTTCTTAAATAACAAAAGAATATAACGAAAGGACCTTTCCCAGAACGGGCTTGGGGTATGATTTGAAATTCTCAGAACAAACCATCTACTACTTGCTATCAACTTTTTGATTAGCCGTGTATTTGATTGTGTAGAAAGTTGTCTTAACTCATTGAAATAAATGGAAAGACAATGTTTATTGATAATGGCTGCAACAACTGAAGTTACAGCGTATCGTCGGTGAGGGTCCATAATCCTACATAAAAAAGTGATTGTAATTCGCATATTAAACGAAAAGAGAGAGTTGTAAAGTATTAGTAATTAACATAATTAGTACGGATACTTAAGCTCTAATATTAAAAAATTATAGCTTAAGTGTATGAGTAGCGAAGACTACTTAGGTCATCAGTTGTACGGAGCACTTACGTTTTTACCTTACTTAAGCACACTAAGGTTAACAAAAATTTAAGAAAAACACCTAAATTTTAATGAAGCTCTAGTTGATTAGAATAAAACCAAAAGGCATAGTGCGCACATAGATTTTAACCGTTATCGCATTAAAGTGAATTTTTGCAAAGTGTCCTTATCCTATCTCCAATAACAGTGGCACTGAGTGAATGATCCATTTTGTGAGAGTGTAAAAAATGCTATACATAAAAGTTTTGGGCAATGGATGCACAAAATGCACAAGTACAGCAGCGTTAATCACTACTATAGCGACTAATCGTGGCATCAGTATTAACTTGATTATGGAATCAAATCCAGAAGTGATGATGGACTATAGAGTGGTGAGCTCACCAGCGGTTGTTATTAACGAAAGATTAATGCATTGGGGCTCTACTCCCCAACCATACATGGTTGAATCATGGCTAAACATTTTGCGCTGAATTGCTGCACTATTACTGCTCAATAAATCAACAGGTTACTTTCTTGTTTTATCGTCACCTCAGATCCCAATTAACGTTCTATACATATAGAAAAAAAGAAAAATCACACATTATTATTTGTTGATTTGTTACCTTATTTTTCCAAAATAGCTGTAAGCACAACAATACTCATTAACAAAGGCCGGTCAATATCCAAGCTTGATACGACGAGTCTACTGGTTTCAATTAAGAATGGGGCAGAAGCGCTTTAAGCCAAAGCTAACGCCAAATACTAGATTTTGCTCCCGAGAATCACTTCAAAGTCTGATCAACTGTAACGGTTTATGAAATCCCTGATGGTCAGGCCTTACTTTTTGGTAGTCATTACTTTATGTATCTCAAATTATCAGACAACAAATGGCTGAACTTCAAGCTGTGGTAAACTTTGGGGCAATAGCTTTTTAGCTAAACGAACAGCAGAAGAGTTAGTTAAGATTGGCATTGTTGCACCTGTAACCTTCTAAAACAGAGATATTTTATTAGAGCCCTCAGGGAGGCTTCTTGTTAAATAAAGAGGTGATGAGTCACTGGGGAAACAATGACAATTGATGCGTCACAGCAACTGACGACAAAGTTATCTTGCTTTTAGGCAAAAACAAAAGCCCGCGGCTGCGGGCTTGGCGTCACTTAAAATCAACGGAATACAAAAACTGGCTTAACGGTAAGTCAGCGTCGTGGTATCCGTTAACTTGTCGTTATCTTTAACGGTCAGTTCAACAGTGTGTTGTCCACGGCGGGCAAGGCGCAATACCACTTGACCGTTAGCGCGAGTGCCATTGTCGAACGTCCATTTATGTTGCTTGATCACGCCATCGGTATCATAGCTAGTCGAGATAAACATATCGACGAACAGTAAATTGATACGCTGAATTTGTGCAACGGGTGGTTGTTTCACCTCTCCAGCAACCACTGTCACCATTTGCGACGTGCTATGGGTTAGGCCGTCGTTATCAGTCACAGTTAGCGTGACCAGATACTCACCGCTTTGGCTGTAACTGTGAGTCACTACCTCACCCACTGCGACTGTGTTATCACCAAAGCTCCACTCGGCAGACACGATTTGTCCATCGCTGTCGGTTGAAGTGGATGTCAGTTGCACCGCTGCGCCATTCACCACTTGGGTGAAACTGGCCACTGGCGCGACTTTTTCCGCTTCGAGCAAGAGTGAAATCACCACAGGATCGTGATCCGATGAGCGATAAGCATCACTTGCGAATAAGTCTTGGATTTGAGCAGGTGTCTTAAACTCTTCGTTGTAATCCAATACACGTGGTTCGTCGGTATTGATATGCCACTGCGTCACATCCACCACTTTATCCACCAGGGCAGCGTTTGCTAAAGCATGGTCCAACTGACCCGATTCAGCCGAGAATACATAGGAATAAGGATTTGGCTTTTCAAGTTTGGCAAACAGCTCACTAAAGCCTGCATTACCTAAGGCCGTTAATGGATCTTCCTTCGCATAGGCGTTCAAATCACCAATCAGCAGTACGCCTTGATCTGGATATTGCTCGCTAATCCATTGACCTGCAGCCGTCGCCGCACGGGTACGAGTGATATTACAGTTGCCTTGACCGTCGTTAAGATCAGGTTCGCCCGCACATTCACTGCCCTTAGATTTAAGGTGATTAACCGCAACAACTACGCCTTCTTCACTGCCGTTCACGCTAAAGGCTTGCGTCAGCATTGGACGGTTTTTGCTATCGTCAAACAGGGGCTGTTGATCGCTATCTAATGGCGAATTTGCACTGGATAAAATACGTGCAGCGCCCTGCGGCGTGACTTTATCACTGCGATAAATCAAGCCGACTGTGATGGCATCGGTGCCAATCGCATTCATGCCTGTTGGCGCGATATAAGCATAACGCGCTTCACCCACTGCGGCATTCAAACCTGCGACTAAATCGGCAATGGCTGAATTAGTGCCAAAGCCATCATTTTCAATTTCCATCAAACCAAATACATCGGCACTAATGCCCACCATGGCACTGACAATCTTCGCCTTTTGACGCTCAAACTCGCTTAAGGTATTGGCACCACGCGCGGTTGGGAAACCTGCACCTTGGCCATCACCATTGAAGTAATTAAGCACGTTAAAGCTAGCGACTTTTAGATTACCACCCTCAACCAATGTGGGCGCAACTGGGCGTGGGTTTTCAGCCACAAAGTTCACCGTCTCGATTGGCATAATGCGATACAAATTAAAGCCATAGTGCATTACACCCGTAAGCGATGTGGCTTTATCGCCTACACGCACTGTGTTTGATGCGCTCAAACCAGGAGCGGGGAATTGCACAGGATCAGGATTCTGCGCCGTTAAACCGTCATCCAATAAAATACTGTCACGTTGGTTGGCTGCGCTCACCGCCAGCGCATCCGCGCCCGGCGCAGCCACCTGCGTACCAATAAAGTGGCGCTGACTGCCTAATGAAATCTCGCCATAACGGCCTAGGTTATAGACTTCATTCACCACTAAATCTTGGCTAAAACGAACACGCATGCCCTCAAAGGGCTCAAAATCATCACTGCTGTTAACAGGTAAGGTCACTAGCGCGGCCGTCGGTAACGTTTGTCCTGTGGCACACAACTTGTGATCAGATAAAGTCGTTAGTTCAGTTAAGCCTTGATATTCAGTGACTTTGGCTTTTAAACGAATACGATCGCCTGCCACATAAGCTGTGGGTGCAGTGCCGGTATACACAAACACACCTTCCGAGGTTTGGGGCTCGCTATCGGCTTCGTTATCGGCCATTTGTACAAAAATGCCCTTAAGACCTGCTTCTTGATTACTGACGACAACCGCCTCAACCACTAAAGTTTGACCATTGAGAGGGCTAGCAGCGCCCGCGCCTTGAAGCGCATGAATTGCTGTGGCTTCTTCGCCGCACACTAAAGAGCTTGGTGGAGGGTCGACGGGATCGGTTGGCGTACCCACACTGAACTTACCAAGATCAGAAACATCGTCCTTAGCAAAACCTAGCCAAGTGCTAAAGCTTACTGCATCAGTACTGATAGGATCGGCAATCAGCAGATCAGGATTACGGCGCAGGGTATTATCTTGAGTGGAGAGATCACCACTGCCCCACTCGGCACCGGGATCAACACCGACTTGGCCTAAACTATCAATGACTTGATTTTGATAGGTCAGTTCAATCGCATCGTCGCCGTTAAAGAAGCTGGCGCTACTCTGTTGATTTGTGACTGCAAGGATATCGGCAGAAGAGTCATTATCGGCAACCACATAAGTCGCCCCCGCCGCTAATGAGCCAGTGAGCGCAATGGTCGTGCCGACATTTGTGCTGCCATTAAAATAGAAGCGCAATTGATATTGGCTTAAATCAATAGCGCCCGCGGTTGGGTTATGCAGTTCGATAGCTTTATTATTGCTGCTGCCTTCGACGTATTCAGAAATGATCACATTATCCGCGCCATGGGCAAGCCCACAAACGCTGCTGATGGCTAACGCCAGCACAGTTTTAGTGTTAAACATTGAGACCCCTAAATGTATTGTTTTAATATTTGGTATTTAATTGATGCGCTTAGATGCTTCAAGGTGATGTCACCTCGAAGACTGACGATACTATAGACGGTCAAGGTTACAAATTGGTTGCATCAAAGTTGCAACTTAAGGTGGATATTATTCGTGCGATTTAGCGATCAGAACTAGGAAGAAAGCAGTACGGGAGATGCTGGCCGCACTACACAGTGCGGCCAGAGATAAATCGAGGTTAATCAATTAAGCAGAACAAATGGATGGCAATCCTGACATAGGGTTATAAGGGCTGAAGCTTTTCATCGAGTAAACTGACGAGCAGTAACTCACCTTGCAAATTCACTCTAAACTCACCGTATTTAGCTGCACTAAAATGATCGGCTTGTCCTTCTTCAAAGAAAAAGCTGTTCGATGCGAGCTTAATTTGATTACTACGGACACGAAACTGCACTCGTAGTTGATCTTTACCGAGTGCTTGGTCGGTATAAAAGTCCACAAAACGCGCCACTTTTTGCCCATCGACAGCCAGCAATAACTGCCCCTGCATTTGTTGCGGCGCTAAGGCGCTACGCACATCGCGCGCAATGGCATATTCAAGCGCCATGTAATCACCCTGCATTAATGAGCGCGGATCGACCGGTGCTAATGCAAAACGCACCACTTGGCCGTGATTAAGGAGTTGTTCGAATTTGAAAATGCGCCAATTCACGCCAGCGAGAATCGTCACTGTTGTGAATAATACGAGTCCAAGCGCCCATTTATGTGAAGCCGACAGTTTTCCCATCACATTGCCCATCACACAGTCTCCTTGGCATTTTCATTGGCAGGAAATAACCGCCACATCACTAACCTTGCCACCAACAGCAAGGCGCCTAAGCCCATCAAATAACCAGATTTAAGTAACAGAGTCGTCTCTAGGGAATAATAATACCCGCTGACAAATAACAGCGCCGACACCATTCCCATACCTTTCAACCAAGACTCGTTGCAATAATGACCAAGCAAGATCAATAGAATAGCCGTTGATAAACCCTGCATAGGTAAAGATAAACCGCTAACGATGACTAAACCGATAACACACCCTAGCGCCGCTGGTGAGCTTAGTGATTGCTGGCGCTCGCGCAAGATTGTCACCAATAAAAATCCGCAAATAGCGAAAATAATCAACAGATGAGTCAGTGTCAGCCACAGGCTTTGCTGCCAAGGGCTAAATAAGACTTCAAAAATACTGTCCATACTAAAAGCGTGCATCAACTGCAACGAAAGCAACGCGAGTGCGAAACCATAGATGAGCATCCGAGCCCTGCGATAATGACGCCCGAACTGATTGATATTTAATAACACTAGACTAATGACTACGGCAAAAAGGCTCGGACTAAAATTGAGCAGTTCAAATTTTGCCATCAGGCCAATCACGCACCAACTTAAGCAAAAAGCGAATACAAACTGGGCTAGCCCATGGGCAATCAAGCACCACAATAACAATGTAATACCCGCCATACAGAGATACCATGTGAGGCTAAAATCATTGTTAATTAAATCAAATAATCCCCATGCCACACTGATCAAACCACTCAAACAGGCGGCAAAAGCAAATTGTTCAATAAAAATCTGTTGCCGCGGTAAAAAATACAGCCCAATCCCCAAGGCTAAATAGGTTAAGCCGATAAATAAAATGACATCTTCTTCAACATGCTCAAAAATGGCACCAAACACTGCCATCATGAAACTCAATAAAAACAACGCCGCTATCCAAGCAGCAAACGCCTGCATAGTGGCAATATACCAAGGGATATCATGGTCTTCTGGCATTTGAGCTGCACTAACATTGCCTTCGGCATACAAAGCTTGCCAGTGTTTGATTAGACTTAATTCACTCGAAGCGTCGATTGACGTAACACTATCAGTGCAGGGTCGAGTGATCATTTCGCTATCCTGTAAACCATTATTGTTGCTCATGAACATCTCCCACGCCCACGCTCCCTTGAGTGACGATTCTTACAAACTGTGGTTTAAGTTTCCGGCTTAGCTCCCTCAACCAAATACTCAAACCTGTGCTTGCCAAAATGATATAAAGCCCAATAAACAAAAATCCACCTATGGGGTCATTATCCTCAAACATCAGCTTTATCAGTAACGCGGCTCCTACGGCAATCAGGCTAAAACCGCCCAAGGCCAAGGGATATATGCGTGGTAATCTATAACGAAAAATAACGAATCCGAATATCAGATGGGCAAAATAACCACAGAAGATCCCAGTGCTGAAGCTATCACGTTCAAGGAAATCGTCGAAAATAAGCCAAGTGATTAACCAAGTAAAACAACCCATAGCAAACAATGAACAGGCATATTCAAGGATTGGCGCATGCCAGCGCCCCGCGACTTTGTGGTCTAAAAGTACAAAAGCATAATAGATAACTAAATTCAAACAGATAAAGATCAGCAATTGTCCTTGAGCGCCCCAAAATAATCCCCAGAAATGGGAAAAGGAATCCAGAAATATCCCTATGCTGAGGTTTAGCAATCCCACCAGCAACAGCCACAAACCATCAAATCCCGCCACCCAAGCAAAGGGTAAGATAACAAATGCCCATAGCGCGAATAACTGCCAAGGATCGGCGCCCGTTTGATAGGTTTGCCCAACTAACGCTAATAAGCCACCGACTAACACACTTGCGGCCAGTAGCACGCCATTGGCGGTCGTCGCACCAAAAGTGCTGTCTTTACGATAAGGGCTAACGGGGGAATAAATGTTGGCACGATAATAGAGCCAAGCAAATGCGCTGATAGCAAGTATTATAGCCACTTCAATCAGTCCAAATTTGGCAAATCGCCCCAAAGATTGCCAATTATAGGCAAAGAAAAAAATCACCCCACAGGCAAAACTTAACGCACCGAACCAGAGTAATAAATGAGCGATTAAGCGACGCCAACTAGACCCATCCGGCAAGACTGTCACCTGTCGATAAAGCTTATTTGCCTGCTCTTGCGTGATATGTCCCTGTTCAACCCAACCACACACTTGAGATTTTATCTTGCTCAATGTGAAATCTCCCTCATCCTGTTTGCGCTAGCTTACTATGACAGATTTAAAATTCGCACTTTATCGACAGCATTGAACAAATTAAATTGTGTATACTTGTAAAAAATCATTCATGCTAAAAATAACAAGGGGTGACTATGATATTGAGCCAGTTGTGTCGTCTACTCTTTTGTTTAGCCTTAAGCATTAGCGCATTTACTGCGGCTATCGCCCAAGATAAAGTTCAGTCGCCAGCGATTCCCGAGTCAATTCCGACAATTCATGTCGGTGGTTATCAATTTGCTCCCTATGTCCATCAACAACAAGACGGCCGTTACACAGGTCTCACACTCGATATCATTAATGCATTAAATCAAGTACAACAAGAAGTGGTCTTTAAATTTGCCGTCACCAGTATTGAGCACAGATATAAAGCCTATTCCTTAGGTCGCTTCGACATGATGCTCTTTGAGAATCCCGCTTGGGGATGGCAAAAAATAGCGACTCAGTTTATTCCGCTACATATGATAGATGGTGAAGTCTTTATTGCACTTAAAACTAAAGCTCATAACCAAAGCTATTTCAAAAACTTAACCAACAAGTCAATTGCGTTTATCAAAGGATATCACTACCAGTTTGCCCACTTTGAAACCGATGCGAACACGCTGGCAAAGCAATTTCGCCCCTTGTTCGTCAGTCACAATAACGCCTCTATCGAAAGTATTCTGCGTGAACGCGCCGACATAGCGCCCGTGACTAACTCTTACCTACAGTATTATTTAAAGGTTCATCCAGAAGATAGAAAATTACTTTTAATATCAGATAAATGGGACCAAAAATACGCCAATGGCATTTTACTCAACCCCAGTTCACAGCTCGATAGTAAAAGGCTCTCGCACTGGATTGAACTGCTCATCAATAATGGTAAACTCGCTGAACTCGCCGCCCAATACGGTATTCAATTAACCCCATAATTCGCTGTTTATTTTTTCAAACTCTTACGCTTCAATCGCGATGATTTATCAAGCTATCATGAGCAATTTACGCGGCGGATAAGAGTGGCCCTAGCATAGCCAAAATACCAATGAGTAAGAAAATCAGCGCTTGCACTATGAGCATCTGGCCACTATTTGGTGGACTCAGAGTGGCAATATAAAACTGCCAAATCGCAAAGATCCCATAGTTCATCCCGAGGAATAACAACAGGCTAAAGGCATACATCCCAGGGATCACCTTTAATGCACAGGCTAAAAGTGCAGCCGTAGAAACCACAAAAAATACCGATTGGCAGTGAAATAAGCACAGTAGCATTTGCTTGCTTTGCTGTGACACATTCGCCTTCAAGAGTGGCGCTAATAAAACCCGCTTACCATAGATTAAATGGTAGCCACAGACTCCAGCACTCAAAACAGTCGCTGCCATTATTGTTAATACCATAGTGCTCCCATTTAGTACTCATATTTGATTATCTTTGAATATCGTAAACTGAACTAAGAATTTAAAACTGAGGAGAATTTAAACCCAAGGCTTAAATACTTGACCATGTAACTAAGACCCTAAAAACTGCGGTTGAGTTTCAGCCGAGCGAAAATAAGCAACTTGGTTCTAAGCCCCTAAACCAAACGAGGCTAAAATCTATGGGAAAACCGACTCAATATGAATGACTCCATCAGCTCCTTAGTGCTTGTACTTTAACGCAAAAAAGGAGCCATCAGGCTCCTTCTCTTCACAATCCGTAAACGATTACCCTGACTAAAACCTACGATTACATAGTCGCCATAGTCCAATAATTTAAACGCTTTTGTGGATCGGCTAACAGGTTTTTACATTCTTCTTTATATTTACCCATTAACGCACCTAAGTTGCTTGACCCACCTAAGCTTTCGATTTGACGGGCTTTAGCATCGGCAACCGCTTGAGTGACCTCTGCTTCAGAGCTGTATTTCTTAGCTAAATTCTCAGACTCAATTTTAGAACTTTTTAAACGCTCACCCACGGCCTGCATTTGTGGTGCATTCATCGCCCCAATGGCTTCTGAGCTAATTTGATAGTAAGCGGCACATTCAATGGCTTCTTTACTAAACGCTTTTTCTGCTTCATCAGCCCAAACTGCAGTACTGGCACTTAAGACTAAACCACCTAATACTAACGTTTTTACCTGAGTTAACATGTTACTTTTCCTTTTAATCGCCATAAATAAACCTACTCAAGCCCTCGGTGGAGCTCAAGTTCGTAGATATAAAAATCTTGGTTACGCACAAAGCCTAAACCTTCATACAAGCCCTGCGCGCGCTGGTTTTTTTGCTGTGTTTCTAACATCAAATAACTCATATTATGCGCTTTGGCATAACTGGCGGCCTGTAGCACTAACGCCCGCCCAATACCGACACATCGGGCATGTTGAGTCACATACACATCATTGAGGATCAACATAGGGGCCAAACGTAACGATGAAAAACTGGGATACATTTGAACAAAACCTAATCCAAGCCCTTGATTATCTTTAGCAATAAATATCACCGATGAGCCATCTGACACTCTTGAATGAATAAACTGCTCCGCAGCCGCGAGATCATCCCTACGCCCATAAAATTGTCGGTACTCATTGAACAACACTGCAACCTCATGGACATGAGTCACATCTACTCGAGTTATGATGCTTGCCATGGGCTTTTCCTATTTATCATTAGAGTGTTGACGGTCGTTGTCGCAATCGAAATTGCAGACTGTTTTTCACCGTTGGCCACTCGGTATCAATAATGGAATACACCACGGTATCGCGGATAGTGCCGTCCTTAAGAATCTTATGATTTCGCAATACACCATCTTGCTTAGCGCCCAGTCTTGCAATGGCTTGTCTCGAAGCTTGATTATGCCAGTGAGTACGGAACTCAACGGCAATGGCGTCTAAGGTTTCAAAAGCAAAGGTCAATAACAGCAGTTTAGCTTCAGTATTAATCCCAGTGCGCTGGGCACGTTTAGCATACCAAGTGTATCCAATCTCAAGACGGCGATTATCAGACTCCCAGTTGCAAATTCGCGTGCATCCGACGATTTCCCCTGACACTCTATCCCGCACCGCAAAGGGAAAACTCAGGCCCCGCGCTTTTTCTTCGAGTGCTTTAGCCACATAGAGCTTCATCTCTGTTGGCTCAGGGACACTGGTAAACCATAAACGCCAAAGTTGACCATCTGTGACGGCGAGACTCAATGCCGCCACATGGGACAAAGATAAGGACTCAAGTACAATATGCTCACCACTTAAACAACCTAAGTTATCTTCACAGCCCACAGTATCGCCTCCGTTAGATGATAGAAAAGTGTGTTGTAGCGCACGTTTTTATCTAGCCTAACATTAAACGAGAATAAAAAAATACCCTATTTTCAGTATGATTGGACAAATTCATTCCATTGTTGGCGGCTTAGATTACCTAAAGCTTAAGAGTGTAAAAAAATTTGAAAAAATGAGTAGAAGGTAGTTAAAACAGGTTGGAATAAATACTGCTGCGGAAGAACACGCCGTGATGGCCAATCAATATCCGAGAAATAGCCAATGACATTGCGCAGTCGCGATAAGTGATTGGTGATTGGTGATTGGTGATTGGTGATTGGTGATTGATGATTGATGATTGATGATGACCAAAAGCGGCAATCGAGAGCAAAAACACCTAAACCTGTGGGCAGTATTTAGGCGTTTGTTATCAGGTGAAGTTAAAAGCTAAAGTTAAAAGCCATGAACACTGTTACTGACCCTAAACCAGCCCGCAATGCTATTACGCTGGGCCAAGGTTTTGGTCACTTCATGGGGAAAACGCTCACTGAGGAAAATCACAAAATGGCCCATTTTAGGCGCGATGCGCTCAATCTCAATGTCAGCTTCATCATAGATAATCAACTCACCACAATCTGCCGCTTTCCAATCAGGATTTAAGAAAAACACTGTGGTTAAAATACGATTTTGGCTGCCCTTAAGTGCATCAACATGTTTTTTATAAAAGGCCCCAGGCTGATATACCGCATAGTGGCTTTCATAATCGAATAAGCCCATAAACAAGCGACGATTCAAGCCATTTTTGAGTTGTGTCATCAACTCAAGATACTGGGCATCGGGCTCATTTTGCTCTTCTAGCCACTGTATTCTGTCACGACGAATGTCTGGATTTAAGTGCTGTTCAGAACCTCGACCAATAGAGGCAGCTTTTAATTCATATATTTCAGTTGATTGAATTTTTTCCAATAGTACTTGGCTAATACAGGAAGGAACTAAGTCAGATAAAAAGATATAGCCTTTGTCTACCAAGGCATCAGCGATCACGTCCAGCATTGCTTCACTTAATTGCGAAACCATTATGCTACATCCAAAAAAGGGCTACGCTTTTGCTGTACTCAAGGGCTCAAGGAGGGATTAAGTGAGCCTGATTTTCGAGGGGCGTCGATAAGAGATATGATTGCCATATCTCAACGATAAATTTTGCGAAATTCTAGAATAAAGAAGACGGAATTACAATAAAATAAAAACCTATACAAACAACACGTTAACATTAACCAAACAGTTCAACAGGCGCATCATGATCACTAAGCTGCAAACAACGCTCAAAGTGTAATCCAAGTTTGTTCAGCAAAGCTTTTGAAGCACTATTATGACTGCTAACAATCGCGACAATACGCTCAATACCTAAACTTTTACCTAAGTCAAAAGCGGCTTTAGCCGCTTCGAATGCATAGCCCTTGCCCCAATATTGCGGCAAAAAAGCATAGCCTATATCGACATTGTCCAGTGTCGGCCGTTTGATTAAACCGCAGATGCCAATAGTGAATCCATTCTCGGCGAGCACTACAGCATAAAAACCAAAACCGCACTCGGCATAACTTTTCATCGGTCCATTGACGATATAATCCTTAGCCTGCACAAGTGTGCGTACTCCTCTATCCCCGATATTCTCTATAAAGCCTTGGCTATTGAGCAAGACTAACATAAAAGAAGCGTCGGCTGGGGTTAACTGCCGCAGGATGAGTCTAGGAGTACGCGCAACTTGCATAGAATTTCTCCACTAAAAATAGAGGCGGATTTATAAATAACGGACGTACTGACTGCCGTCCTTTTGCGGTTTCTTAGGAGCAGTAACGGCTGGCGTACCCACATACAAAAAGCCGACGATTTGATCGTGTGGCTCAAGACCTAAAGCAACATTCACATTCGCATCAAAGGCAAAATCCCCTGTACGCCACACGGCACCTAAACCTAAGGCAAAGGCAGCCTGCTGCATCGCCATGGTCGCACAACCCGCTGCAATGAGCTGTTCAAGTACGGGGACTTTGGGATGTTGCTGCGTTTTCGCCACGACAGTAATCACCATAGGCGCACGCATTGGCATGCCCTTAGCTTTATTGACAAAATCCTCATCGGCGTCGCTCGCTTTCGCTGCCTCAACAAAGATATCTGCCAAGGTATCTAACCCTTTTCCTACGGCAATAATAAATTCCCATGGCGCTAAAGCGCCATGATCTGGCACACGAATGGCAGCATCTAAGATGATTTTTAATTGACTCGCATCTGGAGCAGGAGCAGTTAATCGTGGGGTTGATTGGCGAGTGAGTAAAAGTTCAATAGCGTCCAAGTTCTTATCCTAGTTCGATATAAATTGCGCTCAAGCATAGCAAATTGCTGACAAAGAGGCATAAAAAAATCCCACCGCTTGAGTGGGATTTAACTTGTTGAGTGCACTTAACAATCGAGTGGGCTTCAAAATTAAATGCGCTTGAAAATCCGATGCAGTTAACAATTGGGCCCGCTTCAGAAAGACTTACTTAATCCCACAGCGCTTAGCGATGAAATAATCTAGGCTAGTGTAACGACCACCGCCTAAGGTAAAAAGCGCCAGCAACATAATAAAATAGGTGATCGCAAACTCAATCCCATTATTAAGCACAGCTAAGTTACCTGAGCTAGTCAGCCAGTCATAGTTACCGTGCTCCTGCAATATTTCTTTGGCTTTCGCCAGTTTATCCCCTGCCTCAAGCACTCTGTCGTTGGCTAGCCAAGAGCTACCATCGGCAATCGCTAACCAACCATTTGGCCAATGCACAGTCAATGCGGCGACCAACATAGTGACCATTAAAGGGATAGAAATCAGTCGCGTCGCGAGCCCAAGCAGTAACAAGATAGCGCCAAAGAACTCAGTTCCCGCCGCCAGTCCTGCCATTAACGCCGGCATTGGCAGACCTAAGCCCCAATCGGGATTGGCAAACCAAGCAACCGTATCTTCAAAGTGAGCGAGCTTGTTATAGCCTGCTTGCATTAACACAGGTGCAAGGTAAATCCTAAGGGCTAATGGCGCTAAGCCTTCGAAATAGCGGCTCATATTGAGCAGTTTCTGATAAAGGGATACGAGTAGCATAAGGTCTCTATTTAGTCGTTAGTAGGCTGATTTATTGGCTTGCAGGAATAGACCCTAGTAAGGCAATAAATCTTTCATGGCCTAGGCTTCTTTTTCAATCGCTTCCTGATTCAGTTCCTTGAGATCTTGAATGAGCCCACCTAACTTTTTATAAAAATGCTTAGACTGCTGCTCCGATAAGCTCGTATTCAGCGCCAGCAGCAAAGTCCCGAATGCCTCAGTATTTTTACGTAAAAACACTTTATGTTGTTCTGACTTAAGCTCATCGGGCTGCGTCATCAGCAAGGTCAAACGCTCGGTTAATAATGTTTTATCGGCGCGCTGACCCAATGCAACTTCAAACTGGCGTAACCATTCGTGTCTGTACTCAAGCCACATATCTAAGGTGGATAAACGCTGTTGATTATATTGGTGAATAAGCACTTTTTGCTCCGCAGTTACACTTCCAAGCCAATCATCAAATTGGGTTTGAAGGTTTTCATCGGCATCTTTTTGTAACTGTTCAGGGGTTTTACCCGCAAATTCTTTAACGAGCTCCTGCTCTTCCTCCCGTAATTTTGTGAGGATCTGCTTCACCTGTTCATCGGACAAAGACATTATGATAGGTAGAAGCTCGGGCAAGGCGAACTCAAACAATCGAAACCAATGCCGCTTAGCAATATTCACATGATCTGCCCATAGCACTGGCGTTAACGTATTGGTTTTTATGAGGATTTCAACTTCTGTTAATTGCACCACATAATGAGCTAACTCTTTGGATTGGTGCCAAATGACAAATTTTTCAATGAGGGAATCGAATGCCTTTTGCTGAGATTTATCTAAGGTAACATAATCCTCTTGCTCCCAGCCGATGGCCCAGTCGAGGAAATGATAACTGAATTTAGTGGAGCAGGCGCTTAAGCCTAAGAGACACACAAGTAGCATCACGCCTTTTTTCATACTGAATAATCCATCCTAGAATTGTTGCTAATAAGACGCTTGAGACTATATAAAGTTGCTTTTTATATCAAACAAGTTTGTCTAATAAAGGTTTTCAGTATGTTCTACCCGCATGTCCCACCAATCGCGCGGTCAATGCCATAAGGGAATGAGCAATTATCATCAGATGGAAACTAAGCACACGCAATAATGACTATTTGGGGGTGATCAGCGGCCAGAAGCAATCAAACCAAGCAAGGTAGTCGGCGCTACGACTGGGTTCTGTTTGCGCTGCCATCAATAATGCCCAGTAGCAAGCAAATACCCAATACATGTCAATAGCGGCAGGCACTGCCGTTACTGCTTGTGCAGTAACATAAGGATGCCCACTCAGATACTGTTTCACCAACACACTTTGCTGATAGGGCGTTAACGCATGGGTCGCTAACACTACAGCTAACTCACACAGTGGATGCGACGCAGTCGCATACTCAAAATCAATACAACACAAGCGGTTACTTTTGAGTAACAAATTATGGGGATTAAGATCGCGATGGCAAAACTGCGGCTTGATTATGCAGGCTGCTAACTCATCACACCAATGTTTAATTTCGATTTGAATTGCAAGCAGCTTAGCCACCCGCTCATTCCAATCGTGAGTATTGCTATCACCAATATCACTACCCTGCTTCAATGGCACAGGTCGCCTTAATACTGGCTCACTAAATGTTGCAGAAGCCTGATAGGCAAGTATTTGCTGGTGATATTCCTGCCACTGCTCAGTGATACTAATAGCGTAAGGCCCTGTAGGCAGATCGCGTAATTGCAGCAATAACGCCAATAGTAAACAATGGGCTTGGTTAGGATGCGTTTCTTGTTCTGCTGCCGGATACTGTAAATAATTAAACGTCGATTGCCCCAGCACAAAATCAGCAGCACTCGTTTGGCGCTCTAACGCTGGCCAGTGGATTAAGACCTCGTTTTCAATATCGTCACTTTCAATAAAATCACTGAGGTAATAACGCTCATCTTCGCACACCCACAACAGTTCAGGAGCAAGTTTAGCTTGAGCCAATTGCTGCCAGTAAAAACGCTCCTGCTGGCGGTTGCAAAAACTGTCCGCCGCATCGGCATTCACCCGCAACACATAACTGCCTGTGGGCGTAGTGATTTTATAGTTGTGATTACTTAAGCCGCCCGCAAGCTCATGAATACTTAACACGTTAACTAGCCCAGCACTTTTGAGTATGGGGTAAAGTGCTTTGAATAGCTCGCCTGCTGAGCGTTGCATCGAGGCGTTTATATCGAGCATTAACTGAGTAACTTCAAGGTATTAGCTTCACGGGCATCGGCTAACGCGGTTCGCCACAGGAAATACCCCACGACCGCCAAACCCACATAAAGCACGAATAACAAGGATGTCAGCATCAAGCCTTTGCTGAGGTAAAGGTAAATCGACACTATGTCGATAACCACCCAATAAAGCCAATTCTCAAGTACCTTTTTTGCCACTAAATAAGTCGTCATCACGGCGAAACAGGTTGTCGCCGCATCTAGATACGGGAATGCGGCTTGGGTATACGTCGCCATACCGTGGCCAACCAAAAGCGAAATCACTCCCGTCGCTGCGATCAACTTTAAATGGGTTTTCAATGGCCAAGTGGTCACTTTTACTCCTTGATGCTTATCACCACCTTGGGTCCAGAGCCAATATCCATAGAGCGCCATCGCCATGTAATAGACGTTAAGCACAGACTCCATCAGTAGCGACACCTTCCAAAACAACACAGTGTAAATGGCGGTACTGGCAAAGGCCGCCGCCCAGCACCACACACTGGCCTTCATCGCCAGCAGTAAATATGCCATCGCCAGCAATACCGCGAGTACTTCCCATACGGTCATCACATGGACTTCACCAAAGGCCGTATTAACGCTCTCGACCAAGGTTAACCATAAATCTGTCATAGTGTTGTTCTCATTGCCTATTTGTTGCTTACATGGCGGTCAATCATTATTCGCTGTGGGCTAAATTCAGCTCACCACCGATAAACTTACACACAAATACCGCCTTGCCCCACTTCTCATGGGCCGCTTGCATCTCGGTCGCCAGCATAGTCATCACATCTAAATAATCGCCGCACACTTGAGTTGCCATCGCATTAGTCACGCGCTCGATATTGGGATAGCTATCCACGCGGCCAATAAACCACTTGATAGGATCAAGGTAATTTTCATTAAAGGGATACATGCTAATTTCTGCGGTCAGTTTCATTTTAATTCCTTGATATTCTGAAGTAAGGCTGTAGCCCAAACACTGGGCTACAGTTCAGTTACACTTAAATGATTGTGCTCACTTTAAAATGAGCTATTACATAAACTTAACGTTAAAGGTTACGCCAATCTGACGCGGATCGCCGTAACGAATATATTGCTTTTCCGCCCAACCGTTATCTGGCTCATTGCCAAAATAGAAGCCACGCACACCGTATTCCTCATTAAACAGATTGCGCCCCCATAAATATGCCGACCATGCGCTCGCCTCATAACCTACGCGAGCATTGACGATAGTGTAGGGTTCAGAGCGGGATTCATTGCTGTCTGAATAATAGAATTCACTCTTACCGCTAAGATTCAGGTTAGCAAACCAACCCGAATTAGCACGATAAGTCCCGCCAAGGCTGTAGGTAAGATGTGGAGAATGGGCTAGATCGCGGCCAGTTAAATCCACCTCAGTGCCATATTTGTCCTGATACTGGTAGTCACCGTAGGCCGTTTCTAACCAACCTAAGCTTGAGTAAACTTGCAGATTATCCGTGGCATACCAGGTTGCATCTAACTCAGCGCCATAGTTATTCGAACTGCCTGCATTTTCAGTGAACAAGATAAAACGCTGTGGTTTATCGGGATCTTGCTGTGATGCAGCCACCTGTTGATCTTGTCTGTCCATATAGAACAGCGCCAAATTAGTATCGATAAGTCCAGCTAACCAATGGGATTTAAGGCCGATTTCATAGTTATAGAGCGTCTCAGTACTAAACTCTTTTTTATCGTTCAATTCGACGGGCAAAGTCATGTTGAAACCGCCCGCCTTGTAACCGCGTGCGACTCGGACATAAGCATTGTGTGAGTCGTTCAGCACTTTACTCACAGCAATATGACCACCCCACATGGTTTCGCTCGGGTCGAAATTATCGTTATTCGTATCAGAGTAATGGCTGTTGCGACGCTCTAAACGTAGACCCACAGATAAAGCATAATTTGAGCCCAAATCCGTATCAAGCTGGCCAAACAGCGCATAATTTGTCGCCTCATACTCTGAGTCTAAGACTTCATCCGGCGAAGCATTGTATTCAGAATACAATTGGTTATCTTCTTTCAGATTCATGGCATACACACCAAGCAACCAATCTGTACTCTCTGCAAAAATACGGCCCTGCTCGGTAGAACTTAGGCGAAACTCTTGCGACACGGTTTTACGCTGACCCGTTTTATCCCAAAAATAATCGTATTGACACGGCGCCAGATTGCCATCATTACATTGCTTAGAGGCCCAATATTCTGAGTTAGCCCAATCGCCATCGTAACTGTAATGGTGATCGGTATTGGCAAAAGAGGTTAACGAAGTTAATTCGAAGTTTTCTGCGCCAGAATAGGTCGCTTTAAAACCCGCGCCTGTGGTGCGCTGACTATCAACACCCGGTTGATCCGATGTTGTCTGGGTTGGTGAATTGGTTAAACTCCACACATCATAGCCATTATCAAAATCGGCATGCAGCACTGTTAAATCAAACTGCAAATCATCTGTCGCATACCAGCGCAGCTTAGCGCGGCCGCTGAATTCATCGCGACCATTGGTATCATCACGGCCTAAATACAGGTTATCGTGGTAACCATTTTGCTGGTGCTGCTGCATTGACACACGATAAAGCAGCTTGCCAGAATCCGTTAATGGGCCCGAGCTAAACCCGCTAAAAGTGCGTAAATCATCATCGCCTAACGACACTTCGCCACCATGCTCAAACACATCAGTTGGATCGTTACTCTTCAGATAAATCAATCCCGCTAAGGCATTCGCGCCGTAACGCGTCCCCTGCGGTCCACGAAGCACTTCGACCTGCTGTAAATCGTACATGCTCGACACCATACCAATACCGGATAAATCGATATCATCTATGATGTAACCCACGGAAGAATTAGGTGCGCCTTGGTATTGTTCCTGCTCTCCTACACCGCGAATTTGAAAATATTTCGGCCGAGAGCTTCCACCTGACCAGTTAAAATTGGCGATAGAATTAAGCAGATCTTCAAAGTGTTGCACACTTTCATCTTGAATTTTTTGACTGTCGATAACGGTAATGCTGGAGGGCATTTTTTCTAAGCTTGAACTGCGAAAATCCGCCGTCACCACCATGACTTCCATCTCAGGGTTGGGATCGGGTTTATCGATAGCATCAGTTTGTGCAAGTGCAGAAGTGCTCATCGCAGCAGCAATGGCTAATGCCAGCGGCGCTCGGGCTAAAAATAAGCTTAGCGATACGGTTGAAAATGGGGATTGATGGTTTGACGTTTTACGGTTTGACATAGGACCTCAAATATAATGTTTGAGATCCGGCAACGAATAAGCGATTCAGAAGTGTGCTGTTGATTGGCCCATTCCTACGCCGGTATTAGCCGGATCAGGTTCTAAGGGTTCGTCAGATGACATCTCAGTTTGCAGCCGTTAACGTTAAAATCAGAGTAACATTAATGCACAACAAACACCCCTTGGCGGCGCCTAGTATACATGACGGAAATAAAAAGTGGGCACTCTTATCTCCGCGATTCAATTAAATGTCGCGAAAACCACTACCCTTCAGTTCGTATGATGAAAATATCTTTAGTAGCCGCCTAAATCCTTTCGTCCATTTGACCGCCTATCATGATAATGCTATAGAAGGTCGCAATTTCGAACACAGTAAGAGGATCATAGTCGATGCAGCTAAAACCTTTATCGAAAGGACGTTATAGCCAGCGATGGGAGCAAGACTATCCACTTATTGAAGCGGTTGTACTTAGCTGCATCAGCGAAATCAAAATGCTCAAAAAAGGCGCTCACCTCATGACGCAGGGGGAAGCGATGGCATCACTTGTATTGGTGAAGCAAGGTCGCGTATCACTCGGCCATACCGCGAGAAATGGTCGGTGTTTTCAATTAGGTACTATTGATTGTGATTCACAACTGTTTGGCGAAATGGAGTTCTTCACCCAGTACCACTGTCAATTAGACATTATTGCCAGTGAACCCTTAGAAATCATGTTGATTAACGCTGAAAAACTACAACATTGCCTCGGTCAGCATCCTCAACTCGCGCTATTTTTCGCTAGTGCAATTGCGATTGACTACCAAGACACAGTGGATATTTTTACTCGGCGACTGCTCTATCCTATCAGTTATAACGTGGCATTTGATATTTACCATGAATACTTAAATGACTTGCCCGTAGATGGCTTTAGTAAACGCTATTTAGAGGCTGAACGATTTGGCACTACCGACCGAGTCTACCGTCGGGCGCTACAAAATCTTGAGGAACGAGGCTTAATTGAGCGGAAAAAAGATGGTATTCGGATTTGTGATCTCAACGCACTCAAGAAATTTGTTGAAGCAGGTATATAACCGCTTTCAACATAACCCACACTCGACTTAATTTAACAACCGAGTGTGGGATGGATGCACAGGTTAATTAACTTACCGATGGCGAGTGTTGTTCCATAGCCGGTTTCATCCGACTTGAAACGATCAATAGCATAAATATCGCTGCGTAAAGCAGAGGAATCACGTACATCACTGTTTGTAATCCGATAATACGTTCAAAGAAAGAACTGATGGCTGGGCTAAACATCGCCCCTGCACTTCCGCTAATAAGTATATATGACACATTTTTGCTGCTGGCTTTTTTTACAAAAGACACGCCATAAGCAATAAATGCATTATAAAGCGCGGCACACACAAAACCATAACCATAAGTTAAATAAGCTATCCAATTAAGATTATTGGTACTGACAATGGCAGCGGTGATCACCATAGCTAAAGCAATAATACCAACTAAGAAATGGTGAATTTTTACACGAGTCACAATCACAGTCGAAATTAATGCACCAATTAGCGCAGCGGACCAATACTGGGTAATAATATTACCGGCATCTTCAAACGGAATATCAAATTTTTGTTTTACAAATAAAGGTGCCCAAGTTAAAAAAGTATATAAAGCCAGCATTCCTAAAAATAAACCAATACCTCCACTAATAATGCCGAGATTCCATTCAGACTGTTGTTTCTCTTGTGTTGTAGAAGATTGCTCGCAAATAGAGAAATGAGTGAACAAGGTAATAATGACTGTAACGAACGCCACTAAACCTACGGCTAAATAGCTATAACTCCATGATAATGAACTTGTTAATGCATAAGTCGTTATCAATGGAAAAATAACGCCTGCAATATTAAACGTCGCATCTTGCACCACTAACATTGTGCTTTGTAATTTCTCTTGCCACACAGACACCACAATCGTACCAGCAATACATAGACCGATACCGCCACAAAAACCAATCAAGGTCATTGCTACCATCACAACTTGTAGGGAACTGGTTAAATGTAAAGCCAGAGCAGAAAGAGCAACCAGACTGTAACTTATCAAGGTCATTCTTTTGATACCCATTTTTTCAATAAAGAAAAATGCTGCAATCGTCCCAGCGAGTGCACCACCATTGAGCAATGAAAAGATTGATGCAACTTCGTTAACATTAGCGGCAAATTTCTCAGCTATGGGTTCAATCAACATCCCAAATTGGGTCGCAAAGCCCGCCATAATAAAATTGGCGAGAAAACTGATGGCTGTTAAAGTAATTTTATTATTCATTATGTCATTCCATAAGTGAAATGCTAAGGGTTCAAAGGATGGCTTTAAACCTAATTGAGGGCGGTTTCTAACGCGAGCTCGATCATATTATTAAAAGAGAGTTGACGTTCTTCGGCCGTTGTTTCTTCACCGGTTAAACAATGATCCGATACCGTTAAAATGGCTAATGATTCGATACCTTGTTGGTGTGACAATCCATAAAGCCCCGCCACTTCCATATCAATACCTAATACCCCAAAACGTTCAAGTGCGGGGATCATATCTTCATCGGGATCGTAATAAAGATCACCACTAAAGATATTGCCAACTTTTACACTAATGCCTTTCTCATTCGCTGTGGTATAAGCTTTATGCAATAAAGAAAAGGTCGCAGAAGTTGCCATTTGGTAGCCGCTACTACGCTTAGCGTTAGTGGGTGAATCCGTGCCTGCGGCTTGGGCTAAAATGACATCTCGCATTTGTACATGTTTTTGTGTTGCACCTAAACTGCCAATACGAATAATGCGTTTCACGCCAAAATAATTAATCAGCTCATGGCCATAGAGCACCATAGATGAAATACCCATACCATGCCCCATAACGGAAATGCGTTGTCCTTGGTAAAAGCCTGTGTAACCAAGCATATTGCGAACATTCGTGACTTCTACGGCATCGGTGAGATAGGTTTCAGCGATATATTTAGCACGTAGTGGATCACCCGGCATAATAACAGTTTCAGCAAAATCAGTAGGTTGAGCATTAATATGAGCAGTCATCTTTCTATCCTCATGTGGTAATATGCTGATAGTAGTGCTCAATCACTGAATGTATTTAGGACTAAAGTCCGGATTTCATCTTGCCGTAAACCTTTTTGCTTAAAAATGGGTAATTTATCGCAACTTTCAAGGTCAAAAAGACGAAAGCTAATAACATTTGAGTGACCTTAAGGTCATTGAACGTTGATGTAAAACGAATAAAAAGGCTTACTCCTTAAAAGAAGTAAGCCTTTTTAGAACGGGTTTAATATCAAAAAAATCAATTAAACTCGGAATAAACTAAACAGAAGCAAACTCAAGCTTAGTTTGAAAAGGTTTCACGCACATATACATCAAATTTAACCACTTGGGCATTAGGTGCTACGGCGCCGACTTGCAATTGCTGTTTGCCGTGTAATTTTACCGATTTCCAGCTGGTCGCTTCATCTTCGATAGTAAAGCCGCTGGCATCGTACCAAGTGAATTTATATTGCACACGCATATCGGAAGAGGATTTGCTAACAATCAACGCTGAGCCCTGCACTAAATCACCGACTCGGCGTGCATCCACACTCTGTACCGCAATATCTCGGGCAAAGCTGGAATTATCGACGCGGGTTTCACCCAGTGAGCTCACTGAAATCCCTGCGGTATGTGAGGCACAAGCACCTAAGGTAAGCGCTGCGGCCAGTAATAACCCTGTATAAACTTGTTTCATATATTTCTCCTAGTCACGCCACAAAATACGCAGCTAGCGCATCATTTCCTATTAAACGACAAACTAATCGAACAGTGCTGAACTCATGCTTAATAACATAGGCTAAATAAAGCATTCTCAATCTAAAATAGTGAATCAGTCATGCTTCATCAATCTAAACTTAATCAGATTAATCAATCAAAAAATGTGCCCGTGCCGTAGCAATAAGCTGCTTACGATTGGTTTGCCAACAATCAATATTCACGTTGGCGACTCGTCGACCCTGACGGGTAATACGACACTCAGCAAAACTATCCTTGTGCAGACCTGCACGTAAATAGTCGATTGAAAAATCAACGACTTTAGGAACCTTTGCTGTTTGCATAAATACCATTAACTGCACTATCGCTGACATTTCCATAAAGCCCGCAATCACGCCGCCATGAATGGCGGGCAACACGGGATTACCGATATTGTCGTCTTTAGCGGGCAATTTAAAAATCAGTTCATCACCAAAACGCTCCACCTTCATGCCAATAAATTTGGCATAGGGAACGTGCTCAAGTAAATGGCCAAAATCATTAAGTTCAGTGGCGCGTTTAACTATGCCTTGCACATCAATAGGCGCTTTAACCTGTGCGTTTTGAGTTGTACTGGCGGCATCTAGTATCGAATTATTTGCGCTCATCACTCTCTCCTATCGCAGGCACGGCTTCACCCATTAACGCTTGCCTAAAGGCATCACCGACCATTTCAGGGCTGATCCGCATAAAAGAGCCGACGGCATGGGCGATGGGATCGTCGATACTGTCTTGGTAAGCAATTGCACGGGTAAAGGCAATATTAGAAGACAACTTATAGCATTCCGCAAATCCAAATACAGGCTTATGGGGCTGAGCGGGCTTCATGTAGTCCACCCGCAAATCGAGCGTAGGTGATATTTCTAATAATTTGAATTTATGGAAAATAGCGCTCACGACTGCACTGCCACAGGCAGTATCCATTAAGGTAGTGATCACTCCACCATGGATAACGCCCGTATCGGGATAACCAATTAATTCAGTGCTGTAGGGCAACTCAATCAACACATGGTGCTCACTCGCCTCCAATACGGTTAAACCGAGACGGCGACACTGAGCTAGTTGATCCACAAACCGCTGCGCCATTTGGGTCAGCGGGAAAAAATCCGAATTGACCTTCATTTGCCTTGGCTCAACATGGGCCCCAGAGGCTCCCCGCCCACAAGGTGGAAATGAATGTGATAGACTTCTTGTCCACCATGTTGATTGCAGTTCATGATCAGTCGGTAGCCATCTTTAGCAATACCCGCTTCCGCCGCCAATTTAGCTGCAACCGTCATCATACGGCCAAGTACCGGCTCATCAGAGGCTTTCATGTCGTTCGCCGTTGGGATCAAGTGATTCGGTACAATCAAAATATGGGTCGGCGCCTTAGGGGAAATGTCTCTAAAGGCAGTCACAAGTTCATCTTGATACAGAATATCCGCGGGAATTTCGCGACGAATAATTTTGCTGAAAATCGTTTCTTCGGCCATGGGGCGTCCTCCTTGGGTTAGTTGGCATAGTATACTAGCAATTCAATACTTTGTGTCTGCAGATATTTTGCTTTTCATTTGCCAGTTGCAGGCATTTTTGGCAGCATGGCCACCATTAAAACACTCAGGTTTTGTAGGATAAATATGATCCATTACCAGATAATCCCCGTCGATCCGAAAGCCCATTTATTCGCTGTCACTATGACATTATCACAACCCAAGCCAGTGCAGGTCTTTAGCCTACCCGCTTGGCTGCCAGGCAGTTATATGGTGCGTGACTTTGCCAAAAATATCATTGAACTCAAGGCACAAGATGCACAAGGCCAAACGCTTAAGCTCACCCAACTAGATAAGCAAACTTGGTCGGTTGATAATAATAGCAGCGAAATTATTCTGACTTATCAAGTGTATGCTTGGGATCTGTCGGTGCGCACCGCGCATTTGGACACGACCCACGGCTTCTTTAATGGCAGTAGCGTATTTTTATCCGCCCATGGTTTCGAAGACACTTTACATACCGTCTCTATAGAGCCACCAACAGAGCCAACATTAAGTGACTGGCGCCTTGCTACCAGCATGACTCGCACCAGTGGTGACGATTTTGCCTTCGGCCAATTTTCAGCTAAAAGCTATGACGAGCTCATCGATCATCCGGTGGAAATGGGTTTATTCACCTTAGGGAGTTTTGATGCCTGTGGCGTGCGGCATGATATCGTACTCAATGGTCGCCACCGTGCTTGCATGCCAAGGCTCTGCCAAGATTTAAAGAGCATTTGTGAGTATCAGATTAACTTATTTGGTACGCCTGCACCGTTTAAACGTTATTTGTTTATGACCTCAGTATTAGACAATGGCTTTGGCGGTTTAGAGCACAGAGCTTCTACTGCATTAATGTGTTCACGCAAAGACTTACCACTGTCGCTCGATGCGCCAGTCAATAACGACTATCGCACTTATTTATCCCTGTGCAGCCACGAGTATTTCCACAGCTGGAACGTTAAGCGCATTAAGCCTGAATGCTTTTTACCCTATAAACTTGATGCAGAAACCTATACGCCACAATTATGGGCCTATGAAGGCATCACCTCCTATTACGATGACTTTCTTACCTATCGTGCAGGTCTGGTAGATGAACAAAGCTATTTAGATATGCTGAGTGATACCTTCACCCGTGTCTATCGCAGCCAGGGGCGCTTTAAACAAAGTGTTAAGGACTCAAGCTTTAATGCTTGGACTAAGTTCTACAAGCAGGATGAAAACGCACAAAATGCCATCATCAGTTATTACACTAAAGGGGCTCTGTTTGCGCTGTATTTAGATTTAACCCTGCGCAGCGAAACCCTTGGCAAATACAATCTCGACCATGTTATGCAGATTTTATGGCAGGAATATGCTCTGCAAGATAAAGGCACCACAGATACTTGCCATCAAGCCATCGTGGAACGACTCCTTGGTCGTGATTGCCAAGATCTGTTTGCCTACTTAGATAGCACTGACGATATTCCGTTAGCGGCTTTACTCGCCGAATTTGGAGTCAACTTGAGTCTTCGAGCCAGTCAAGGTGCGCAAGATGTGGGCGGCGGGCAAGCGAAAGGTTATGAGATTGCATTCGGCGCGAAAACCCAAGCAGCACCTATAGGATTAAAAATCGTGACAGTCACCCAAGGCAGCCCTGCACACCTTGCAGGGTTAAGTGCAGGTGATGTGTTAATTGCCGCGGATAACCTACAAGTCACAGGACAATTTGAGGCGCAGCTACAGCAGTATCCGCTGGGTGAATCCTTGAATTTACATTGGTTTAGACGGGATGAATTGATGACGGGTGAATTGATGATAACTGCCGCGCCTAAGGATACTGTCGCCCTATCCATTCGTGACAAAAGCAAAATAGCGGCTTGGCTTGGACGTTAATAGACTTTCTGCTTAAGAACACTTTTGAGAAATAATAAAAGGGGCTTTAGCCCCTTTTATCTGAGATAAGACTTAACTTAAACGTATATCCGTGTGTATATCAATACTGATATCGACTTAAACCACCACATCGTGCAAATAGGTTTGTGCCCACGCAATCGCTTGACCACGGCTAGACACTCCAATTTTACGGAATACTCGGTACAAATGGGTTTTTATCGTGCTTTCACTGACAAACAACTGATTGGCGATATCTAAATTAGTACTTCCCGTCAACAATGCTTGTAATACTTCACGCTCACGGATAGTTAACGGTTCAGTGTCTTCGAACAATCCAAAATCATCATTTACCCCATTAATGAGCTGAATTGGGATGACCCTATGACCTCGTAAAATATTCGAGAGTCCTAGGCTTATCTCAGTTAAACCTGCATCGAGATAAAACACCCCTGCAGTTGTGGCAGCTTGCATTAAGAAACGTGCATCCACTTGTTTAGGGAACTGCAAATAGACAACTCGCACACTCGGTTGCTCACGGGCAAGTAAACGCTGAAATTGGTGGGCTTTTTGAAGATCAACAGTCGCTAAATCGATCACGACCATGGAGGCATTATTATCTTTGATTTTCTCACACATCTCATCAGGGCTGACTTGGGTCAACTTAACGAGAAACTCCTGCGGCCAACGTCCTGCGAGCAATTCCATCAATACTTGCGATCGTGACACTACAATCCAATGTAATATTTTGAACATCCTGCTCACTCCCTGTCTGGTTAACGATTATTCACTTTAAGGATCTAAGATCCTCCAAATACGACTTCAACATCCGTTCAATAGACTTCCAAGTCTACCGTGGTCACGATATTAGCATTAGATAAAACAGATTAAAAAGACTTACGTAAAAAATATTTACCGTACGCAAATCAAAAACTTCTAACACTTTCGTTGACTACACTATCAATCAGAAGTCTTAATTGAAACTGAAAAAAGTTACTGAAATTTTAGGATAAAAGCGTAAGATCATACCAACACAAAAAATAAGGAAATTCCATGTCCAGCAGTAACCCCACCGCTTTTGAAATAAAATCCTATCCTGTGTGGGACAAACCGACGCGATTATTTCATTGGATTAATGTCATTCTTGTGCTCGCACTCATCTTAGTCGGTGGCATCATGATGTATCGCACTGAGCTAGGCATATCTGAGTTAACAGGTAAAATTGGCTTGAAAACTTTACACGTGTGCATAGGATATGCGTTCGCAATAAACCTCATCGTCCGCCTTGTGTGGGGTTTTATCGGTAACAAATATGCGCGTTTCAGCCACATGTTTCCCAATGCTAATAGCAAAAGCGAATTAATAGCTTATAAGACTGAATTAGCCGCGGGGAAAAATCCGCAGTATTTAGGTCATAACCCTAAAGGTAAATTTGCCGTGCTGGCCATCATGTTGCTATTAGTGACCATAATGATCACTGGACTTTTGCGTGCAGGTACAGATATTTATTATCCGCCGCTAGGTAGTGCTGTACAAAGCTATCTTGCCGATACCAATGTCGAACCTACAAGCTTAAAACCCTATGATGCAACGGGTGTGAACGCAGAAAAAGCGGATGCACTTAAACCAATGAAAGGATTGGCAGGTCAAGTGCACGTCTATGCGGTTTATGTGTTGTTACTGCTGATGTTATTACATGTATTCGCGGTGATTTATACTGAAGTAAAACGTCAACCAGGGATTATTTCAGCCATGTTCTCCGGCAAGAAGATCATCCAAGGTCAGCCAAAAGACGAGTAATCGGTTAGTAAACGGATAAAAATAACGCCAGCATTTGCTGGCGTTATTTATTTAGACATGAAGGTATATACCAACTTTTCTAAACGTATTTTTGAGATTATTTTTTCAGAACAGTTGCTGGGGTACGACCATCATCATGGCAACTTTCACAGGTAGGTTTTTGACCGACATTCATATCATGTACCGCATGACAATCTGCACAGACTAAATTACCGTCATGTGGCTTATGCACAGCGTCCATTTCAGCATAGGTACCATGACAACTTTGGCACTGTGCAAATTCAAAGGCACCATCCGCAGAAGGTGTACCATCTTTATGACAGCTTTCGCATCCACCCGACTCAGCATGGAAATCAGACAATTTTTGATCTGCAGCAAATGCGGTTGGCGACAGCGCTAACGCTGCAAGACTTGCCCCGAAAAGCGCACTTAATAGTTTTTTGCTCACAATAGTATCCTCCAATGGCGATTGTCAGTGGAAATTCTTGTCAGGGTGACTTCCATCTCTCAACCAAAATAAATAGCACGACTCGATATAACTTAGCTAAGGATGAACGAATAAGCAAACCCAAACTAAGCGACACAACTTTATCAACATACTCAAGGGTAAAATGTGCGCTGCATCATGTAACCACATGCTTATATAAGAGTTTTACATCTACCTAACCTAGAGGCTACATAATGTAAATCCCTAAACTGGCAAGCGACAGAATAAATCCCCCTTAATCTAAAACTAAAAGCTCGATTCATGGTGATACTTAAGACAAAGTGATAATAAAAAGGAATGACAATAAGTGAATGGGTACAGAGTACTAGACGAGGATGCTTTAAATAGTGAAGGCACAACATTCAACCAAAACGCCTCTGGCACTTAATTCAAATGCCAAGAGGAATTAGCGATAACGGTTAACTCGCCCACTATAACCAATGATACAAATAGCTATTAGACAGGTAGGCATCAACTCGCATCAAGTTTATTGTCAGCCTCAAGCTCTGTTTTAGGCCAAGCGTTAATCACGGCTTTGACCAACGATGCCAATGGAATGGCAAAGAATACTCCCCATACACCCCATAAACCGCCAAAGACTAAAACGGCCGCTATGATGATCACCGGATGTAAATCCACCGCATCGGAGAACAAAATAGGCACGAGTAAATTACCGTCGAGCGCCTGAATAATACCGTAACCCAACATTAAATAGCCAAATTCAGAACTAAAACCCCACTGAAAAAATGCCACTAGGGTGATAGGTAATGTAACTAAGGTTGCACCGACATAAGGGATCAATACCGATAACCCCGTTAACACACCGAGCAACGCCGAATATCGCAGTCCCATCAAGGCAAACAAAATATAAGTTGCGACACCAACAACCACGATTTCGATCACTTTGCCACGAATGTAATTAAAAATCTGTTGGTGCATTTCAAACCACACTTTACGGGCTAACTGGCGATTTGCAGGGAAAAATCGCTTACTGCCGCTAATCAGTTGATCTTTATCTTTTAAAAAGAAAAACACCAGTAAGGGCACTAAAATCGCGTACACCATCAAGACGAGTAAAGAAGCTGAATAACCGATTAATTGCTTAGCAATATCCAACACATGTTGAGTATCGAGCAGTTTTTTAAGCTCACCAACCATCAGATCTAACTGCTCTGGATTGATAAATCGTGGATATTGATTGATCAGCGTTTGTATTGTCAGCAAGCCTTTATCTATCATGCTAGGCAAGTCGGCAATTAAGCTAACACCTTGACGCCACACACTCGGAATTAAGCCAAATGTCAGTAAAACCACGATTCCCAAAAACAACACAATAACCAAGGATGCACCAGCGGTGCGATTAATTCCCAATTTAAGCATTTGCGCCACAGGCCATTCCAATAGAAATGCCAACACAAGAGCGACCAACAGCGGAGCAAGTAAACCTGCCGCAAAATAAATCACTAGCGCGAGCCCGACAAGAATAGCCATTAAGGTCACAGCTTGTGGATCACTAAAGCGCTCTTGGTACCAACGAGAAAAAACAGTAAACATGGATCATTCCAATAGTGATGGTTGGCGATGCTTCCCAAACGCTCAGGAAAGTTTATTTATCATGATGTTATTCGAGACTTTACTCAGTTAGACTTTCGCTTCTACACGTCAGCTAAATCAAAAAATAAACTGATAGGAGTAAACAACCGAGCCTGAGCGGTAGTCTGGCTCAGAATTAAGCGATTAATGTTAGTCTAAGAGGATTTAAACATAAAAATCCTCAATTTATCCCTGAGATAGATCAACTTTGGTGACCATCAAGGCTAACAGACTTGCATCATTACGCAACTCTTGCACGACATGCCCTTGTTTTTTTAAATATTGGGGAACATCTCGCCGCGAACCAGAGTCTGAGAGTAAGATATGCAACTGCTCACCCTCTCGTATTGGCTTCAATGCAAGCTTCACTTTCACTAAGGGTACTGGACAACGAAAGAGCGTTAAATCAATAAAAATCATAATGAACTTGCTATAGACGAACTTGGGCCATTATCCTAAGTTGCACCTCAAACTACAAGCTAAGTGCAGTATCTGCCTTTAGTTGAGATAATTAGAAATAAAAGGATCCGCTTGCGTAACTTGACTTTTTTGACTCGATTCAAACCTTTTGTTGCAGGCGCACTCTCCTTGATGCTGCTAACCTTCGCCGCCAAAAGCTTTGCCAACAATGACTTACCGGATTTAGGTACGGCCGCAGTTAACACCTTCAGCCTTGAAAAAGAAATGGTTTACGGTGATGCTTATATGCGCATCATTCGCTCATCAGCACCTATGCTAAATGACCCCGTGTTGAGTCAATATCTTACCGAGCTTGGCAATAAACTGGTCGCCCATGCCACAGGCGTAAAAACGCCGTTTTATTTTTTCCTATTACAAAATGATGAAATCAACGCCTTCGCCTTCTTTGGCGGCCATGTTGCCGTGCACACAGGCTTATTTCTCAATGCCGACAATGAAAGCGAACTCGCTTCAGTATTAGGCCACGAAGTGACTCACGTTACTCAACGTCACCTTGCCCGATCACTTGAAGCACAGCAAAAAAGTAATCCTGCAACAATTGCCGGTTTACTCGGCGCCATTTTGTTAACTATTGCAGTACCACAAGCAGGTATGGCGGCGCTTGCGACAACCCAAGCCATGGCGACACAATCGAAAATCAACTACACCCGTTTGCATGAAAAGGAAGCCGATCGCATCGGAATGCAAATTCTAGTGGATGCAGGCTTTAATCCCAATGCTGCGGCGGATTTCTTTGGTAAATTAGCCAGTCGTTATCGCTTTACCACAACACCACCACAAATGTTATTAACTCACCCATTGCCTGAATCGCGGATCACTGAAGCCCGTAACCGTGCCGAGCAATACCCTAAACGTTATATCCCTGATAATCTTAATTTTCAGCTAGCAAAAGCTCGTATTCAAGTCCGTTTTTCCAGCTATAGCGACGAAGCAGTATTAAGCATGTTTGATCGGCAACTCAACAAACAGACCTATAGCTTCAAAGAGGCGGCACTTTATGGCAAAGCGCTGGCTTTATATAGATTGAAGAAGTTTAATGAATCAGAAAAAATCGTCGATGAGCTGTTAAAAATCGATGATAACAACCTGTTTTATATAGACACTAAATCTGATTTACTGATCGAACGTAAGGACTATGCAAAAGCGATTACTATGCTCGAAGCCCAGCGTAAAATGAAACCAACGTCTCAAGTGATCAATGCCAACTTAGCCAATATATATATCGAAGCCGATCAAGCCCCCAAAGCAATCCCTTTGCTGGAAGATATGATTTTCCTCGATAAACAAAATGAACTGCCCTATCAATTGTTGACTATGGTGTATAAAAAAACCGGCAATCAAGCATTGGAATATTTCTCCACCGCTGAGCTGATGGCCTTAGGTGCTAATTATAAGGGCGCAATCGATCAACTTAACTTTGCCTACCGTGCATCCGAAAATAATCCATTACAGCTTGCACGTATTGAAGCACGTATTCGCCAGTTTAAAATGGCTGATAAAGAGATGGATGCGCTTAAGTAATAAGTTGTTTTACACATAGATTAAAGACAATAACCCATTTATGCGCCCCGAACACACTGACGGGGCGCGGTTTTTTCTGTTATTATCCGCGCCATTGTTATTTCAGCCCGTATTGAGCCTCTAGTACTATGACCCAAGCGACGATTTACCATAACCCACGTTGTTCAAAAAGCCGTGAAACCTTAGCTTTACTCGAGCAACAAGGCTGCGACATTACCCTAGTGGAATACTTAAAAAATCCCCCTACGGCTAAAGATATCGGCGACATTCTGGTTAAATTAGGCATCAGTGCTCGCGAATTAATGCGCACCAAGGAAGCAGAATATCAAGCCTTGGGACTTGCAGACTCATCACTAACAGAATTGCAGTTGATTGAGGCTATGGTCAACACACCTAAACTCATCGAACGGCCAATTGTGCTCGCCAATCAAAGCGCAGCCATCGGCCGTCCTCCTGAGAATGTGCTTACTATTCTTTAACCCATAATTTTTAAACAAAAATGGCTTTTATTTTCAACCCTTAGGTAGACTTATGACGTCCAACACCTTATTTATCCTTAGCCGTTTAGGCTACTTTGCGCTAGTGCTGCTGTTAGGCGGTTGGTTTGTTGGCCAAGGGATTAGCGGTGAATACACCCTGCTATTTAGCCTCTTATGGATAGTGCCGTTATTACTACCCGCAAAGGGAGTTTTCCAAGGTAATCCATACACTTACGCTTGGGCGAGTTTTATTCTATGCTTATATATGTTACATGGGCTCACCCTGCTTTATGTCACCAATGACGCCTTCGCTTTTGCCTTAATCGAAGTATTATTGATTGGCGTACTGCTAATCGCTTTCCCATTTTATGCCCGCATACGTGGTCGTGAACTGGGATTAGGCCTGAAGAAAAAATCTAAAGAATAGTCAGTTCAATGTATTTTCAGTGCCGTTTAACCTTGCTGGGTATAGCGGCACTTTTTATATTGCAAGGCCAAACCTTGACTCAAATATCCCTTATGATCTCAGTCTGAATACCCATTTCAACCTTAGTTTCAACCTCTGTTCCGACGTCAATTCCCATCACGACAAAATTAACACTTATTATACTTACACTTACTTTTTGCAACTAAGTGCCCGTGTTATAGTCAGTTTCTCACAGTATAAGCGTCCCATGGCGCCACAAAAGTCTAAATAGCACAGCAGAGTTAACAAGGGAGAATGGTGTAATGGGAATGTCGATACCACTGAAATTTTTCGGATTTATGGCCTGCTCGGGCCTACTTGCGGCATGCGGGGGCGGTGGTGATAGTCAACCAGATGATAGTGTAGTCACGCCCCCCTCCACTTCACTAGCACGCTGCACAGATAGTATTTCGCCACTCATTACCACCACGTCATCCTCAATTCGCTTTCAAACCGAGCCAAATTATGTGGCGGGTCAATCCAGTACTATCATTGCCAATATCCTAAATCGTGACAGCCAAGACTTAACCTTCCGTTGGCAGCAAATCGATGGCCCTAACATAGCACTCGTCAGTCAAAACAGCCCAGTATTAGCCTTTGATACTCCCACCGCAGGCGGCTACCGTTTTAGCTTGCATGTGACGGGCAGTAATCTAGATGTCACCGGAGAAATTGGCATTAATGTCGATCCCGCATCGACGGGTGTGCTAAACGTCCGTCAAGATCACCAAGTGGTTGAAGGCAATAATGTGAGCTTAAGACTCGGACAACAATCGGAATTAAGCGCAGCAAATATCTCTTGGTGTGTAGCATCTGGCCCAGATTTAATGGTCGATGTGAGCGATCCGTTTAGACCCTTGTTTACCGCGCCAACGGTCACCCAGGATACAATCACTCACCTCAAAGTGAATGCCAACGTTAATGGCAATCAGCTTAGCGATGATGTCTTTGTGCTAACAACCTCGGCGCCAGCGATCAGCTCGCCATACTTCGATACCCCAGTTGCGCGCACCCATGCCTATCGTCCAGCCTCGCCTTACGCTAATGTACTAGCAAACTGTGTTTACTCTAATCAGCTCAATGATAGTTGCACTATCAATACCTTACCTTTGATAGGACAAACCTCAAGCGATCTCAATCACGAGACGATTCTAAATCGAGTACTGGTTTCACACGATTGGATGGGTGATAACTTTGCCGCTTTCTTAGCCCAGATGGACCCCAATAGCGATTTTGCCCGCCTGTTACAATCCGTTACAGCCGTGGTGATTAGCTATGATGTACGCCCTTCTTTTTATTGGGTAGTCACAGGGGCGATTTATCTCGATCCCAATGATTTATGGCTTACGCCAAGCCAGCGCGACACTATTAATGAGGCGCCGGATTACCGCAGTAATTTCGGAAATGATCTTAACTTTGTGATGCCTTGGCGTTACGTGAAAGATAACCAATATGCCTCCCTTGGCGTGCCTATCACAGTCAGAGCAAACCGCACATTAGCGCAAATCAATCCCGATCTGGCCTCCTTGTTGTACCACGAGCTCGCCCATGCCAATGACTTTTTTCCACGCAGCGTGCATGCCACACTCACAGGGCCAAGACTGTTAGATGACTACAGCCGCCGCAATGCCAGCAAGAGTCTAATTTCAGATCAAGTCAGCAAAACCTACCCATTAACGAGCACTGAAATGATGGGACTTGCCAATGTTAGTTTCCTCGGCGCAGCGGCGAGTAATGTGCAAAAGACCTATCAAGCATCGGATGTCAGTACTTTCTTTTCTACCGATATCGCCAGCGACTTCTATGCCTATTCCAGTACCCGTGAAGACACGGCCATGTTATTTGAGGAAGCCATGATGAGTTATCGCTATCAAATATTGCGTGATGTCGCCGTCACCAATAAACCTGCGATATTAACTGCAGATTCGCTGATTATTGACTGGGGACAAAGGGGACGAATTGCGCAAGACAGTCTAGAAAATCGCGCTGCGTTGGTGATTGATGAAATGCTGCCAGAGCTTAATGGGATCAGTCTGGTCGAAAGCCTACCCGAGCCAATGAATATGGTGCAAGGTCAAAGCTGGCGTCAAACATTGGCAATATCGCCTGCGAATACGCAGCTCAAAGGCCAAAGCAATGCAGCTGCAATTAATGCCGAGTCTCGTTTTGAAGCCGAACTTCGCTTAAGTGGTGACCGTCACCAACATCCACAACAATAGCGTTTTAAATTTTAGATAAACAAAAGCCCGTATGTATTCAACATGACGGGCTTTACTCTTTTTGGCTTTAATGCCAGTAGGTTTTGTATCTTCAGAACGAACACAAACCATGCTGTATCTAAAGGTGCAGCATCTCTTTGGCAAACGGAATCGTGAGCTTACGCTGATGCACTAATGAGGCTTTATCTAACTTATCCAATACATCAAACAAGGTACGCAAATCCCGCGCCATACGGTTCAGTAAAAAACGCCCGACATCTTCCGGTAATTGCAGGCCACGCATAGCGGCGCGGCGTTGCAGTGCGGCAAGTTTTTCATCATCTGCCATGGGTTGCAGTTGGTAATTCAACCCCCATTGCATACGTGAAACAAGATCTGGCAAGAGGAACCCAGCATCCGCAGGAGACGAGCTGCCGCTGACCACTAAGGCGCAATTCTTATTTTCTGCGACGCGATTGTAGAGATCAAAAATCGCCTCTTCCCATACTGGGTGCCCGGCGATGGCATCGACATCATCGATACAAACCAAATCCAACTGTTCTAGGCCTTCAAGCAATGCGGTCGAAATACTCGCATGTATGCCTAAGGGAATATAAAAGCTGCGACGCTCCACTTCATTAGCGTGCGCGCAAGCAGCGTGCATTAAATGGGTTCGACCCGATTTAACTGGGCCCCACAAATAGATGGCGGCTTCACCATGCCCTTCGGCATTCGCTCTCAATTTTTGAATAAGTTCATCATTACCCGCGGCGGGGTAATAACTATTAAAGGTTTCGTCGTCTGGCAAATGCACAGGTAACGAGAGTTGCAGAGGTGAGTTTAAGGGCACTCGGTCTTCTCAATATTAAATAAAAACAATGCCGTGCTTAACTAAGCACGGCCGATAACATCTTAATGTAAACGCCATTCATACACAGGTTTGCCAGTTTGATTAGAGACAGGGCTAAATTCACCTGCACTCACAGGTGCGACCACAGAAATACGCGGCTCTAAGCTTAATAAGCGTTGTAAATCCGTCTCTGAGCCAAATAAATCTAACGAGAAAGTCACAGTATTACCTTGAATATGCGTTAACGTGGCATTTTTAATCGCGCTGAGTTGCTTCAAATATTTTTCAACTTCAACTAATTGCGCCATTTTTTGGATATTAACGAAGGTAACACTCGCACCAAGCTGAGTACCAGTATCGGCAATCGCATACTTAGTAAAATAGTATTCACCTAACGCCGCCATCATAGCGGTAATCGCTTGGGCCGAATTTTCAGCACTGCCGTTGTAACTGAATAACGGTGGCGTCAAAGAGTCAATGGTAGCCTTAGTATAAAGATTTAAACGATAACGAACCTGATTGCCGGCGGCATCAATTGCCACTAGCGCCAAAAAGTCAGCTTGATAGCGGCCAGATACACTCGCCACGATATCGGCAAACATCCCTTTAATATCGTTAGGATTAATACCCATCAACTCATCAAGATCTAAGATAGGCAAGAGTACAGGTATACCGCGGGCATAGGAAAAATCGCTAAAAATTTTACGTTCGGCTAACGCAGATGAGTCACCCAATATCATAGTGTCGCCATCACCAGGCATAGCGACCCAAAATAAGGTCAGCGGGCGTTGAGTTCCCCAAACAGGCAATTGTGCCTGACGCAGTAACGCCACTATGCGGCGGTGCTCAAAACTCGCGGTCAACAGCAATTGGCCATTTTGCTCGATATAACCATACTGGCTCAGCAAGGTATCAGGATTACTGAGCTGAGATTGGATTAGGCTGTTATCGAGGGATCGCGCAGTCCCAGTGTTCTTGATAATGACTTGCTCAAGTGCACTTTTTAAGGCTTTGTCGCGTTCAGCAACTGCGCGCGAAGACACAGGCACATTGGCCTCATCTAATTTACTCACCTCAACAGCATTGACGCTATTAATCGTGAACAGACAATATAGAAATGCAATTAAGCTCGGCTTCAATAGGAATTTCAGCATCTTTGAGTAGTTGAAGTAGCGTCAGATGAGGCAAATTGTACCATAGTTAGCGCCTTAAGCGAGTCTTGCCAAAATTTAGCCCCATTTCCGTGCCAGCCATAGCACAGAAAACCCAAACAGTGATCAACGTCGGCAAAACAGGCGATTTTCTCCTGCTCAAAATCCAACAAACTGTTATCATTTGGCGGTTTACCCTAAATTAACGAGAATAATAAATGAGACGACTCGCTATCCCCCTACAGGGCGCGCAAATGCTATTTGTGGCCTTCGGTGCCCTAGTGCTAATGCCGCTACTCACAGGGCTCGACACCAGTGTGGCATTGTTTACCGCAGGTATCGGTACCCTACTCTTCCAATTGATTACTAAACGCCAAGTGCCTATCTTCCTCGCATCTTCCTTCGCCTTTATTGCCCCCATACTTTATGGCGTGCAGACTTGGGGAATTCCATCCACAATGGGCGGCATTATGGCCGCGGGCGTGGTCTACGTCATGCTCGGCGCCTTGGTTAAAGTGCGCGGCACTGACTTTATTCACAGACTATTGCCCCCTGTCGTAGTGGGACCCGTGATCATTATTATCGGCCTTGGCTTAGCCCCCGTGGCGGTGAATATGGCATTAGGCAAGAGTGGTGATGGTAGCTTGACTTTAGTCGCTACAAATACGGCGTTATTTATTTCGCTCGCATCGCTTGGTACCACTATCGCGGTGGCCATTTTCGCAAAGGGCCTCCTCAAAGTGATGCCTATTTTAGCAGGTATTATAGTAGGTTACAGTTTAAGCCTAGCCTTTGGTATTGTTGATTTTGCAGTCGTGACCGCTGCAAGCTGGATTGCTATTCCTAAATTTGTCGCGCCAGAATTAAACTGGTATGCCATCGCATTTATGATCCCAGTGGCAATCGCCCCTGCGGTAGAACACATAGGTGATATTCTGGCGATATCCAACGTCACGGGTAAAGATTTTATGAAAAAACCCGGCCTGCATCGCACGCTAACGGGCGACGGGATTGCCACAATTGCAGCCGCAGCCTTTGGTGGTCCACCGAACACGACTTACTCAGAAGTGACAGGTGCAGTAACCTTAACCCGAAATTTTGATCCTAAGATCATGACTTGGACTGCCATTACCGCCATCACTTTAGCCTTCGTTGGCAAACTAGGTGCGCTGATGCAAACTATCCCCGTCCCAGTGATGGGCGGTATTATGTGTTTGCTATTTGGTTCCATTGCCGCAGTTGGCCTCAACACCCTTATTCGTAATCATGTGGATTTATCAGAGCCACGTAATTTAAGTATTGTCGGTGTTACCTTAGTCTTTGGTATCGGCGGCATGGCATTTGGCATAGGTTCATTCAGTCTGACTGGTATTAGCTTGTGCGGTATTGTCGCAATTACCATGAACTTACTATTACCCGCGACTAAGCCACACAATAAACACCACGAGTCTGATGTAACGCCTCATTAATTACGGCTTGAAGACACGATCAATTTCGAAGTAGGTCGTTGAAAAATGACCACTTTATAAAATTGATCGTTTCTTAAGAAACCACCATAAAAAAGCCGCCGTGATATCAATCACGGCGGCTTTTTTATGAAGCAATATTTTTATGAAGCAATATTTTTATGAAGTAAGAATTAACTCTTACTCCTCAGTCTTGATCTTAGCGGCAGCAGCTTTAATCAAAGGTTGTAATTCGCCTTTTTGGAACATGTCCACGACGATATCACAGCCACCAATCAACTCACCTTCAATCCACAATTGTGGGAAAGTCGGCCAGTTAGCAAACTTAGGTAATTCTGCGCGAATGTCTGGATGCTGAAGAATATCCACGAATGCAAACTGCTCACCGCAGTTAATCATGATCTGAGCGACCTGTGACGAGAAGCCACAGCTAGGCAACTTTGGAGAACCTTTCATATAAACAATGATAGGGTTTTCCGTGATCTGTTGCTTAATTTTCTCTACTGTTTCCATTTTGATTCCTAAGTAGGATGACATTGACTCAATGCGACTATTGTACGTCAGCTAGACGCAGAACAAAATCCCACAGTTTGTAAGGTTATGTCGACATTTGATTTTTCGATGGCGTCTATCTAGTCAATTAGCTAAACAATGATTCACATCACAAATTTTATCGGTACAATAGTCCTAAGTGAGCACGTTTAAGAAACGATAACCTAAGACCATGGAGAGATACTAATGGCTTTCGAATTACCCGCATTACCATATGCAAAGAACGCACTAGAACCACACATTTCTCAAGAAACCATAGAATACCACTACGGCAAGCACCACAACACTTATGTTGTGAAGCTAAACGGCTTAATCGAAGGAACTGATTTCGCTGGCAAATCTTTAGAAGATATCATCAAGACTTCTACTGGTGGCGTATTTAACAACGCAGCTCAAGTGTGGAACCACACTTTCTACTGGAACTGCTTAGCCCCTAATGCTGGCGGCGAACCAACAGGCCCAGTTGCTGATGCAATCAATGCCGCTTTCGGTTCATTCGACGCATTCAAAGCGCAATTTACTGATTCAGCAGTAAACAATTTCGGTAGCGCTTGGACATGGTTAGTGAAAAAAGCCGATGGCACTCTTGCTATCGTTAACACTAGCAATGCAGCGACGCCACTGACTGACAGCACAGTAACGCCAATCATGACAGTTGACGTGTGGGAACACGCTTACTACATCGATTACCGTAACGTGCGTCCTGACTATCTTGCCCACTTCTGGCAATTAGTTAACTGGGACTTCGTTAACCAAAACTTCGCAGGTTAATTCATTTAACCTAACGTTGTTTACTGCCGAATAAGCAGTGGGTTAATCCCAGTAAAAAGAGCCCTAGTGGCTCTTTTTTTATGCCCCTCGTTTGCCGCCCATCCCTTATCCTACCGATTTATCCTCCGCTAACTACAAGTGCAATAATTGCGTTTGCAACTATTTGTTATTGTTTTTATTTGATATTTTTTTGACACAGATAGTGAGTTTGTGTCTAAGATTAGAGTAGGAGGCTGGCTAGCCAGTTATCCGTTCCATGACATCACTGGCGTTTCAGGGGGTTTATATGGGCATTTTCGAGCATTACCAAAAGCGCTACGAACAAAAACTCGATGAAGAATATTCTTTGCAGGAGTTTCTGGACATCTGCAAGGGAGATCGCAGCGCTTACATGTCAGCATCAGAGCGACTACTGCTTGCAATTGGTGAAGCAGAAGTCATTGATACCGCAAAAAATCCAACACTTAGCCGTATTTTTTCGAATCGACTTATTTCACGCTATCCCGCATTTAAAGATTTCTTCGGCATGGAAGACGCCATAGAGCAAATTGTGGCTTACCTAAAGCACTCGGCTCAAGGATTAGAAGAATCCAAACAAATTCTATACCTACTGGGTCCAGTGGGCGGCGGTAAGTCATCGCTAGCCGAAAAACTCAAAGCCCTAATGCAAAAAGTGCCCATTTACATTCTGAGCGCGAATGGAGTCCGCAGCCCAGTCAACGATCACCCCTTCTGCCTGTTTGATGTGGAAGAAGATGGACAGCTGTTAAAAGATGAATTCAACATTCCCAACCGTTATCTGAAAACCATCATGTCGCCTTGGGCGGTAAAACGTCTGCATGAGTTTGGTGGCGATATCTCCAAATTTCGCGTGGTAAAAGTCTTTCCATCCATTCTGGACCAAGTGGCAATAGCGAAAACTGAACCAGGTGATGAAAACAACCAAGATATTTCGTCCCTTGTCGGTAAAGTCGATATTCGGCAACTCGAACATTTCTCCCAAGATGATCCCGATGCTTACGCCTATTCAGGCGCATTGTGCCGTGCAAACCAAGGGGTGATGGAATTCGTCGAGATGTTTAAGGCACCCATTAAAGTGCTGCATCCACTACTGACTGCAACGCAAGAAGGTAACTATAACGGCACAGAAGGCTTATCGGCCCTGCCCTATAGCGGGATTATTCTGGCTCACTCAAACGAGTCCGAGTGGTCAACCTTCAAAAACAACAAAAACAACGAAGCCTTCCTCGACCGTGTTTATATCGTCAAAGTACCCTACTGTTTACGGGTTTCGGAAGAACTGCAAATCTATCAAAAACTGCTAATCAACTCTGAGTTATCGAAAGCGCCCTGCGCTCCCGGCACCTTAGAAACCTTAGCGCAATTTAGTGTGTTGTCACGCATCAAGCCCCCTGAAAACTCCTCCATCTACTCTAAGATGCGGGTATATGACGGTGAAAGCCTGAAAGATACCGATCCTAAGGCTAAGTCTTACCAAGAATACCGTGATTACGCAGGTGTCGATGAAGGCATGAATGGACTATCCACTCGTTTTGCCTTTAAGATTTTGTCGCGGGTATTTAACTTCGACCATTCAGAGATCGCCGCCAACCCAGTACATTTATTCTATGTCCTCGAACGACAAATTGAACAAGAACAGTTCCCCGGTGATACCGCCGAACGTTATCTTGAATTCCTAAAAGGTTATTTGATCCCTAAATATGTGGAGTTTATCGGTAAAGAAATTCAAACCGCTTACTTAGAGTCTTACTCTGAATACGGCCAAAATATCTTCGACCGCTATGTCACTTACGCCGATTTTTGGATCCAAGATCAAGAATACCGCGACCCAGAAACGGGTCAGCTATTCGACCGCGCCGCCCTCAATGCTGAACTTGAGAAGATTGAGAAGCCCGCGGGGATCAGCAATCCTAAAGATTTCCGTAATGAAATCGTTAACTTTGTGCTGCGCGCCCGCGCGAACCATGAGGGTAACAATCCACTCTGGACCAGCTACGAGAAACTTCGCACTGTGATCGAGAAGAAAATGTTCTCCAACACAGAAGATTTACTGCCTGTTATTTCCTTTAACGCCAAAACGTCGAACGACGATCAACGCAAACACGATGATTTCGTCAATCGCATGATGGAGAAAGGCTATACCAAAAAACAAGTCCGACTCTTGTCTGAGTGGTATTTACGAGTACGTAAATCTTCTTAAACTTGCGCTAACTAAGTACAGGGCTTTGGTGTTACCAAAGCCTTCGCTGGGTTTTGGGAGGTGCGTATGGCGAACTTTATCGATAGACGGTTGAATGCGAAAGGAAAAAGCACAGTCAACCGCCAACGCTTTATCAATAGATATAAGCAACAAATTAAAAAAGCCGTCAGCGATGCAGTGACTCGTCGCAGCGTAACGGATGTAGATAAAGGCGAAAAAATCAGTATCCCAACACGGGATATCAGTGAACCTATGTTTCACCAAGGCAAAGGCGGTGTCAGGGATAGAGTGCATCCCGGTAATGACCAATTTACCCGTGGCGATAAAATTGACCGACCACCTGGTGGTTCAGGCGGCGGTTCGGGCAAAGGCGAGGCCTCAAACTCGGGTGAAGGCGACGATGACTTTGTGTTCGAAATCTCTAAAGATGAGTATCTAGAGTTATTGTTTGAGGACTTAGAACTCCCCAATCTACAAAAAAATCGCCTCAATAAACTGGTGGAATACCAAATTTACCGTGCTGGATTCACCAATGATGGCGTCCCCGCTAACATCAATATTGTCCGTTCATTACGTTCATCCCTTGCTCGTCGCATTGCGATGTCGGCCAGTAAAAAGAAACTATTAAAAGAGTTAGAACAAGAACTTGCTGAACTGGAAAATATTCCAGGTACTAAGGCTGAGTTGATTTTGGATTTAAAAGCTCAAATTGAGGAGTTAAAACAAAAGATTGCTAGAGTGCCGTTTATCGATACTTTCGATCTGCGCTTTAATAATTATGCGAAACGAGAAATCCCCTCTAGCCAAGCTGTGATGTTCTGTTTAATGGATGTGTCTGGTTCTATGGATCAGGCAACTAAAGATATGGCAAAACGCTTCTATATCTTGCTGTATTTGTTCCTCACTCGTACCTATAAAAATTTAGAAGTAGTTTACATTCGCCACCATACCCAAGCCAAAGAAGTCGATGAACACGAGTTCTTTTACTCCCAAGAAACGGGCGGCACCATAGTGTCCAGTGCATTGAAATTAATGCATGAAATTCAACAAGCCCGCTACCCCGCCGATGAGTGGAATATTTACACAGCCCAAGCATCCGACGGTGATAACTGGGCCGACGATTCACCTACCTGTAGGCAATTGTTAGAACAAAAAATATTGCCACTGGTGCGCTACTACAGCTATATCGAAATCACCAATCGCGCCCATCAAACCCTGTGGCGCGAATATGAATCCCTGCAACAGCATTACGACAACATCGCCGTGCAGCATATACGTCAAGCCGAAGATATTTACCCTGTCTTTAGGGAGCTATTCAAGAAACAAGCGGTTTAAGGGGGCACTATGGGGATAACTAAATCAACACCTTGGACACCACTGAGCGATGGTCCCGACTGGAGCTTCGAGCTACTTCAGGACTACCTCAAGGAAATTGAGCGGGTGGCAGCGCTCTATAAACTCAGCACTTACCCGAATCAAATCGAAGTCATCACTGCTGAACAGATGATGGATGCGTATGCTGGCATAGGCATGCCCATAGGTTACACCCATTGGTCTTTCGGCAAACGTTTTATCGAAACCGAGCAAGGTTACAAACGTGGCCAAATGGGGCTCGCCTATGAAATTGTGATTAACTCTAACCCCTGCATCGCTTACTTAATGGAAGAAAACACCATCACAATGCAGGCGCTGGTGATAGCTCACGCCTGTTTCGGACATAACAGCTTTTTTAAAAACAATTACTTATTTAAGACATGGACAGATGCGAGCTCGATTATTGACTACCTTGTCTTTGCTAAAAACTACATCAGTGACTGCGAGCAAAAATACGGTGTAGAACAAGTCGAAAGCGTCATAGACTCCTGTCATGCGCTAATGAACTATGGTGTCGATCGTTATAAACGTCCCTCTGAAATCTCATTCAGGGAAGAACAAGCAAGACAAAAGGATCGCGAGGCTTACCTTCAAAGCCAAGTAAATGATTTATGGCGCACCATTCCAACCCATCAACATGAGCAGTCTCAATCTAAAAAACGTCGTTTCCCCGCCGAACCGCAGGAAAATATTTTATATTTCATCGAGAAAAACGCTCCTTTGCTTGAACCATGGCAAAGGGAAATAATCCGCATTGTGCGTAAAATGGCGCAATATTTTTATCCGCAAAAACAAACTCAAGTCATGAATGAAGGCTGGGCAACCTTCTGGCATTACACTATCTTGAATCACTTATACGACGATGGCGTGGTCACTGATCGCTTCATGATCGAGTTTTTGCAAAGCCATACAGGCGTAGTTGCCCAACCCGATTACAACAGTCGTTATTACAGCGGCATCAACCCATACGCCTTAGGTTTTGCCATGTTCACCGATATTCGGCGTATTTGTGAAAATCCAACCGATGAAGATAAAGCTTGGTTTCCAGACATTGCCGGCAGTAATTGGATAGAAACGTTGCATTTTGCGATGCAAAACTTTAAAGATGAAAGTTTTATTAGCCAATATCTCTCACCTAAAGTTATCCGCCAATTTAAATTGTTCGGTATCCATGATGATGAGAAACGCAATTATCTTTCGGTATCTGCAATCCACGATGAACGGGGCTATCAAGATATTCGCCAGTTACTATCACAACAATATAACCTGTCTAATATTGAGCCGAATATCCAAGTACATAATGTAGAAATCAACGGTGATCGATCCTTAACCTTACATTATGTGCCAAATAACGATATTCCCTTAGCCAACAGCCATAAAGAAGTATTAAAGCATTTACATCGATTATGGGGTTTCACTGTCACCTTAGAGCAAAAAAATGCAGATGCGAGTATTAGCGTCTTAGCATCCTGCCCTGAAGCCAATAAACCAGAATAATAAGCACAATAAAAAGGCCGTTTCCAATTGAAACGGCCTTTTTGTTTATTTAGCGCTATCTTAACGCGATATCACTCACAGAGATTAATGATCTTGAGCAATAGAAGCTGGCATATCTTCGCGTAATTGTAACCACATCTTACCGCTATTCATGCCATAGGTACGCATTAGCGCAGAGACATCGAGGTAATTTTTCGCCTGAGCCAACAGTTCTAATTCTTTGTAAAAGTTCAATGCTAATAAACGCGCATCTGAGCTGGTAAAGTAATAACGACCAACTCGACTATACAAACCTTTAAATCCGTTTAATATCAAAACGTAAAGTGGATTTCCAGACGAAAACGCTAAGGTGTGATGCAGTAAGTAGTCAAATTCAGCATAGGATTCAGCCGTATCTTCAAGCTGGTGAATCTTTGCAAGTACCTCCACAGCGGTATCCGGGTTATAACGCAAAGCACCGCGAAAATAGATAGCACTGACGTTCGTTCTAGCTGACAAGAGTTGGTCAACCAATACCGGAAAACCCTCGGGATTCAAATCAGCAATAGTCTCAAGGATGTTTAAGCCTGAAGTTTCCCAAAAGTTGTTAACCCGTGTTGGTTTGCCATGCTGAATTTTCAACCAACCGTCACGCGCCAAGCGCTGTAGCACCTCACGCAGAGTGGTGCGAGTCACACCAATCAATTCTGAAAGCTCACGTTCAGCCGGTAAAATGGACCCTGGAGGAAATTTGTTTTCCCAAATTGATCTCACAATATACTTCTCTGCAAAACTTGCAGGTCCTTTGGCATTGATAATCATCAGCCCACTTATCCAGTTGTTGTGCTTCGTAATGGTCACTGATCATACCAGAGCGGTAAAAAATGGAAACCATTCACTTAAAATCACTGTGTTATCGCCGTGTAAATGTCACAGAATCGTTCAAAAAAACGACCAAGGTCAATACAGGATGGGCCAATTTTGCCGCTTAGCTCCGCTTTTTGAAATGTCGGTATCAGTAACTCATTACATTAGCTTTCTCTTTAGGCTAGACTCATTTAACTAACGCAGGTATTGATAATAATCACGTGCAATTTTTAACATAATTAGAAGAGAGGCTGCCATGCCGGCGACAATGAGTCAGGCGTTTATTGGGAACTTCTTAGGAAATTCTCCTAAGTGGTACAAAACCGCAATACTGTCATTTTTAATTATCAATCCAATACTCTTTTTCTATGTCGACCCCTTTGTGGCTGGTTGGGTATTGGTTCTAGAATTTATTTTTACCTTAGCAATGGCATTAAAATGCTATCCATTACAGCCTGGCGGATTATTGGCAATTGAAGCCGTCGCGATCGGAATGACATCGGCAAGCCAAGTCTTACATGAAATAGAAGCCAACCTCGAAGTATTATTACTCTTGGTGTTTATGGTCGCTGGTATATATTTCATGAAGCAATTGCTGCTATTTGGCTTCACAAAAATCATTACTAAAGTGCGCTCTAAAATTTTAGTGTCATTAATGTTTTGTTTGGCTTCAGCCTTTTTATCAGCCTTCTTAGATGCGTTAACGGTTATTGCCGTCATTATTGCGGTCGCTGTGGGTTTCTATTCTATTTACCACAAGGTCGCTTCTGGAAAAGATTTCGGCGCTGATCACGATCATACCTCTGAAGGTAAAAATGATGATGGTGAAGATCAGTTAAACGAAGAAGAACTCAGTGCATTCCGTGGTTTCCTACGTAATCTGTTAATGCATGCGGGTGTGGGTACTGCACTGGGCGGCGTGTGTACTATGGTGGGCGAACCACAAAACCTTATTATCGCCGCGCAAGCAAATTGGCAATTTGGTGAATTCGCCGTGCGTATGTCACCCGTTACTGTTCCTGTATTAATCTCGGGTATCTTAACTTGTTACTTAGTTGAGAAATTTGGCATTTTTGGTTATGGCGCTAAGTTGCCAACGGCCGTTCATCGGATCTTATGTGAATATGCCGCCCATGAAGATGCGCGCCGTACCAATAAAGACAACATGAAGTTAATCGTCCAAGCCTTAGTGGGTGTCTGGTTGATCGCAGGACTTGCATTGCACTTGGCCTCAGTGGGCCTAATTGGTCTTTCTGTGATTATTTTAACCACAGCCTTTAACGGCGTTACCGATGAGCATGCCCTCGGTAAAGCTTTCGAAGAAGCACTGCCTTTTACCGCGTTATTAGCTGTCTTCTTTGCGGTTGTTGGCGTGATTATCGACCAGCACTTATTCGCACCAGTGATCCAATGGGCACTGAGTTATCAAGGCAATACTCAGTTGGTGATTTTCTATATCGCCAACGGATTGCTGTCTATGGTGAGTGATAACGTGTTTGTCGGCACTGTGTACATTAACGAAGTGAAAGCGGCATTGATTAACGGTCAAATCAGCCGTGATCAATTCGACTTGCTGGCCGTTGCGATTAATACTGGAACTAACTTACCTTCGGTTGCCACGCCCAATGGTCAAGCGGCGTTCTTATTCCTACTAACCTCAGCACTAGCGCCACTTATTCGCTTATCCTATGGCAGAATGGTATGGATGGCATTGCCTTACACTATCGTGCTGTCTATCGTAGGTGTCATGGCGATTCAAACGGGTTTCTTAGAACAAGCTACCCAATATTTCTATGATTCCCAGATAATCATCCATCACAGCGCGAGTGAAGTTTTAGAGCCGATGACTGGACATTAATCTTCTTTATTGACTGAACTTTATTTAATAAGTAGAGTCCAAAAAACGCCCCATGTCTGAGGGCGTTTTTTGTTGATATGGAGCTCACTTTGACTGTAATGACTCGCTTTGCCCATTCCCGTTCATCTTGGTTTATTCTCGCAGGCACAGCCCTTGGGTTAGAAGCAGCCGCACTGTATTTTCAATATGTCATGAAACTGGAACCCTGTGTCATGTGTATTTACCAAAGACTCGCTATTTTTGGTTTATTGGCAGCAGGTCTCATTGGCATGACAGCACCCAAATATCGAATCGTCAGGATCTTAGCTGCCGTGCTCTGGGCCATCAGTGCAACTTGGGGATTAAAACTAGCCTTATCGCTCGTAGATATGCAAGCCAACCCATCCCCTTTTTCAACCTGTTCATTCTTACCTGAATTTCCAGCTTGGATGCCATTACACGAATGGTTCCCTGCCGTTATGATGCCTACTGGCATGTGTACTGATGTACCTTGGGTCTTTATGGGTGTAACGATGCCCGAATGGATGGTAGTGGCTTTCAGTGGCTTCTTAGTCGCTTGGTTACTCTTTATTGTACCTGTCCTAAGTGGTTCAAATAAACCGTCTCTTTATAAATAACGAGTTTGAGATAAGGCAGGCATAAAACCTGCCTTTTTATTGACGATTATATTCCACTTATCCTATTCAATCCTCGCAACTTAAACATATGCCAATAGCAAAACAGTGAGAAAGCGCTACACTGGCTCAATGAAAAGTGGTGATTTGGAAACTGGGGATTATGGGAAAAAGTTCGACATCTGAGCCACACACGCCATTAACCCAATGGCAAAACAGTTTGCCATTCAAATTTAGCCTTATTCAGCTCGTCATTGCCGCTATTTTGATTTGTAGTACAGCTTGGGTGATGCTAAGCATTCAACGCCAACAAGTTCTTGATCAGCAAGCCGTGTTAAACCAAAACTATGGCCAGTTGATTATCGCCAAACTGCAAGAAATGACTTCACAGGTTGAAACCGTAGTCGACTCTATTTCCAGTATTGCCAAACTTTACCGCTATGATCATGAGCAACTGGTGAAAACCATTCCCACGTTGCTGAAACTCGATAGTCAACAACGCATCATTTCTGGCGGCGGCGTCTGGCCGGAACCCGGCGCGTTTAATCAGCAAAAATTTCGAGATAGCCTGTTTTGGGCAAACAATGTAAACGATGAATTAGTCGCCATTGATTCCTATAACAAAGACACGTTCCCAAGCTACCACACCGAAGAATGGTATCGCCCGACGCGCTATTTTCCTGCTGGTAAAATTTTCTGGTCAAAATCTTATTTCGATCCGACAACCCATGAGTCAATGATCACAGCCTCAGGCGCTATGTGGATGGACCATCAGTTTATTGGTGCCGCCACTGTGGATATCAGTTTAGAAAAGCTCAATGTGCTATTACGCAATACTATGATTAATGTCAGAGGCTATGTCATAGCCTTAGATCATCAAAACCAAGTACTCGCCTATCCAGATGCCAATAACGATCTTAAGCATCAAACCAATACCAATCATTCTTTCGTCACCTTCAATCATCTCGCCAGCCAACAGCCAGATTTCAGCCCCGTCGAAGTCGCATTGCAGAGTGCAGATAAAGCCTTTATAGAAGCGGCGATTGCCGAGCGCGTTTTTACCCAAGAACAGATGCAGCATCTAACGAGACTAAGTCATCAAAATGAGCGTGACATGTTAGCGGCCATCGTAAATAACAATGCCTTAAATCATTTTACTGCCCCGAAATTACTGACGTCGGTAACTTTGACCCATGATCCAATCCTTAAAACGGCATCTCTCGTTTCGGTATTTCTCATGCCAAATACCTATTGGAAGGTACTTGTCGTCACCCCAATTTCACCGCTGCAAGATACCGCTAAACATTTAATCGAAAAGGTCGGCGTTTATTTAGTCTGTATTCAACTATTAGGCTTAATTCTATTATTCTTACTCCAGCACCGACTATTTATCACCCCCATTATTGAAATCGTCCAAGCCTTAAAACGTAATGATTCCGCCTCAATCGAACTCAAAGCCAATAACAGCCATGACGAAATTGGCTTATTGGCAAAAACATTCCTGTCGCGTACTCGACAGCTTGAAGTGGCAATGGCGAGCTTAGATGCGAGTAATCTGGCACTAGAACAGCAATTGCAGAGCCAAAACCTGTTTCAACTGGAGTTAAAGCGCCATAAAGAACAATTGAGGGCTTTACTTAAATTTTCTCAAAATCTCATCTATATCAAAGATCTTCACGGTAAATATATTCTCGTCAATGACAAATATTGTGAAATCTTAGGTATAGAACGCAGACGCATTATTGGCACCTCTGATTTTGAGATATTTCCCAGCCAATTTGCCCACGAGTATCAACAAAATGATCGACGCGTTCTGCATAATCATGAAGCCATAAACTTTGAAGAAGCTATTCCATCGCCCCTAGGCAATCTTATTTATATCGTGACTAAATTTAAGATCAAAGATGATGACGATACCGTTATTGCAGTCGGTGCTATTGCCTTTGATATCACCTTACAAAAAATTAAAGAGCAAGAACAAGAAAAGTTACTTTTAGGGCAAGTCGAGGCGCTTAATCACCTACAAGAACAAGTTCGTCTCAGTAATCAACATAACCATGAACTCTATCTGCTCCAAGACAAATCAACCCAATTGCTTGAGAAGCATCATCAACTCAATCTCAGTCGTGAACAAAGCCAACAGCTAATGCAAAATTTTCTAGCGGAAATGATGACGCAAATTATGCATGAGCAAGATCAGCTACTCGCCAAAGTGTGCCAACTTCAGCCAATAGATAATGCTAACGACCAAAATCAGATCACCGAAATCATGGTGACTCAGGCAGATAAATTGCGACATATTGCCCAGTTATTAACGAATCATCAAAATGACATTCGGCCACTGCATCTCGCACAATTTATGCGCCATCTCTTAGGGTTGCTAAAGGTACAATTAGCTAAAACAAATGTGGAAATAGCGTTAAATTGCGAAGAAAACATCATTATTGATGGCCCTTCATGGCAATATTTGCAGCTGTTTTATCGTCTAATCACCAACACGTTGAATCATGCATTTAAAGCTCACAATGAACAGCGTGAAATAACCATTAATATCGACAAGTCGAGCGAAGAGTTACACATCAGTATTATCGATAATGGGATAGGTATGACAGAGTCGCAACTCGCACAGTTACGGCAAGAACTAACGCAAGAACTCTGCCTTGGAACGCTGACCTGTATAAATCTGTGGCTTAAAAATGATCTCAATGGCAGCCTTAGCATCAGTAGCCACTTGAACCAAGGCACACACATTCAATGTCGTTGGCCATTGAGTACAAATTTAGAACCGCAATAAACAAAGGTGCGTTATTGATCTAACCATGCCTTGGCTTGGCTATGTTCATCGGCGGTAAATACCTTTACCGGACATGGCAGCATGCAGGCTAGCGCATTAATCATAGCATTTGTTTGAGTGGCATTGGCAATCATCACAACCCTTGAAAAATCACTTAAATGAAATAAACCTAATACCGCATCATCCCACAGGGCCCCAACGGATATACCTTCAAATTCAGGGGAAAACTCGTACCAAAGGCGAATACTGGCGTGGTCTTGCAGCTTGGCTTCTATGGCGGGAACCAAATAGCCTTCAACATCCCCATGGTTAACACGGCCAGATGCGACCACAGCCAATATATCATCAGCATGACCCGAAGAAATCGTTAGCATTGAACACTCCTTATCAATACATGAAGGGAAAAATAGTTAAAGCTCATACACTAAAGATACACAGACAATGACATAAATGCGGGAAAGATGGGCTTTTTATTTTAAGCTAACACCATTTTATACATACACATCAGCAATGCAAATGACGCCAAAAGGAGCGAATCCACAGCGATAACTCGCATAACCCAGCAACAAAACTTAGTCGCAGAACTCGATGAAAAATGGTGACCATACGAAATAACATGAAGTGAAGCAAAGAGCAGATATTTACCTCACACTCAAAGCTGCTGCAGCTCGAGCTTAACAATAAGAGTGAGGAAACACATGGTACTCAAACGATGATGATTTACGCCGCTAAAAATTAGTATTAGTCCTGACTTACCTGAAATCACGCATTAATAAATAATCTAATTGCTATTCTGACTAAGCACTCACTTGAAGTTTAGCGATTTCTTGATCGAACAAATTCTTAATCAAACTAGAAAACTCAGTAATAAATAAAGTCTGTGCGGGAGTCGCTTTATGGTTGGCTACTGAAGCTAAAATCTCTTCTAAATCATACACAATTGCATCCACTTCACGGATAATCACATTACGTTGCGTAAAAGACAACGATGGATTTTGGCCACACACCATAATGATCTGTGCCGACAATTGCTCTTCAAATAATTCCATCACAGTATCGTCTGAAACTACCTCTGAACCTGGTGTTTCAAATAAGCCAAGATGTTCAGTTAAATACTGGACCAAATGCATGTAACCATCTTTATCTGTGACCATTTTTTACCCTTTAAACTCATTAACTTAATATCTATTGTGATGCTATTAATAGCACATCAGAAAATATCAAAGAAGCCAAAAGCTCGGCTTCTTATCAAGATCTCGCATACGCCACTTATTTAACTCTAGCCTATCTTCGATAACAGACGTATTGATCTATACCAATCTTATTGAAGTTACTGAGTTAAGGTTAGTACAAATGACACAGGAACAGCTTGACTAATGCTCGATAAACCCGCAATTTCACGTAATTTATCAATCCCAGCCACAAGATCAAACTCATTGGCATTAACAATTACCGGTTGAAAACTGTTCACTAAAAGTTTGTTATCAGAAACTTTAGTGATAATCACCGAAAAAGCCTTAGTTTGCGATTTGCCGTGTAACGCAATTTTTCCATCAATATCAAAAACTTTACTCTCACCGACGCCAAGATTTTTTAGTATCTTAGGGTCTACTTGTGATGACAGTTTAAGCTCTGGATACAAAGACACTTCAAATAACAAATTTTGCATCCGCTCATCGCGGACATCAATACCCGTTGCCACACCGATTAGTGGAATTGTTAATTCAAATTGACCGTTATCTTTTAGCGTACCTTTGAGTTGTTTAAAGTGATGGACTTCACCTATATCACCTTTCTTTACCGAAATAAAACTGACTCGCGAATCTTGTTCCATCACTTGCCATTGCGCGGCACAGCTAAAACTGGCCATAGCAGATAAGGCGACAATTCCCATCCATTTTTTCATCGTATCCGTCCTTAAAGAGTGAGTTTAAAAGCCATGTCGTAAAGAAATTCGACATCCGCAACAGGCTAAAATCCTGCCCAGTTAAACGTGATCAACATCACCTAACTTAAGCTAAAGATACTCTGTTTATCCATTAGCGACCAGTAAACTATGATTCATACGCGCACTAACCATTTATCTAAGCTATTGGCAAAAGCCTGTTTATCTGCTTGAGAAAACGAATCAGGCCCGCCAGTGTGCACGCCAGAACCGCGCAAATCTTCCATAAAATCGCGCATCGTCAGCTTTTGTTTTATGTTATCGACGGTATAAAGCTCGCCACGGGGATTGAGCGCCAAGGCGCCCTTTTCAATGATTAAAGCCGCTAAGGGAATATCCGCGGTGATCACTAAATGCGTCGGTTCCACATGATCGACTATATATTGATCTGCCACATCAAATCCCGCACCGACTCGAATTTGGCTGATATAGGGAGATGGCGGTACACGGATCATCTGATTAGCCACCAGCACCAGCGGCAGGGCTTTGCGCTCCGCCGCCCGAAACAGGATTTCTTTGATGGGATTAGGGCATGCATCCGCATCAACCCAAATTTTATAATCACTCAATGTCTTTTAGCTCTGTAATTAGGTTCACAAGCTCAGTTTTATGCCGAGCTATCGAACTTTGCGCCGTACTATGGCGCTAAACGATCGATTTCCCACTCGGCATCATGGCGGGTATACATAAAACGATCATGCAGCCTATGTTCTCCACCCTGCCAAAATTCGATACTCGAAGGTCTCACTAAGTAACCGCCCCAAAAACTGGGTAAAGGCACATCGCCCTTAGCGAACTTAGCTTTCATTTCGAAGAACTTGCCTTCAAGTACTTGTCTAGCGCTGAGTTTACTCGACTGCTGCGATACCCAAGCCGCAATTTGGCTGTCCTTAGGACGGGTAATAAAGTATTTAAGCACTTCAGCGGTGGACAGTGCCTGCGCTTCACCGAGCACAGATACTTGACGCTCTAGAGGATGCCAAGGGAAATGTAAACTGACTTTATTATTAGCAGCAATTTGCTGTGCTTTGCGGCTGCCAAGGTTAGTAAAAAATACGAAACCTGTGTCATCAAAACGCTTAAGTAATACTATACGTTGAAAAGGTTGGCCGTGCTCATCTACAGTCGCCACACACATGGCGGTGGGATCGCTAAGCTCAGCATCCCTTGCCTGCGTCATCCACAATTCAAACAAGTCCATCGGGTTTTGCGGTAAGTCGGCACGTCTTAAGCCGCCTTTGGCATACTCGCGGCGGATATCACTGAGATCTGTCATAGGGTTTCCTTAAGCAAACACCAAAAATTCACATGAGTTCAGGGATCAGCACTTCAGCCTGAAGCTGCTGATAGTGGCTAAAACCAATGTTATAACCTTGCTCGGTCGTTAATGAACACCGCCCTAAGCATAAATGGGCAGGAAATCCCTGCGTTGAGTCGTCGGTATTAAAGCGGATTGTGTCCCAACTGACAGGAGCAAACAAGGTTAATAGACGCCCCAATAGATCTTGCGGATATAAGGCTAAATCCAGATTCGTTTCAAAGCTCACATAGGAGCTAGCGCACGCATTCTCGCTTTGAGGCGTAATATGCAAGGTAACATAATATTTGCCCCAGAGACCGTTCATCGAAAAGCCTGACGGATCAAATAAATAGGAGTCAATCTCAAATTCAGGGAGTAAATCGTTAAGCTCGAGTGCGGCGCAAATCTCATCTTTACTCTGCGAGCCGCCATTAAGATAGTCGGCAAATTCGCCACGAATGTGGTACATCAACAGCTCACTGGTTTGATCATCATTTGGTGCTCGATAATCACTGTCAGAGCAGAAAAAATAGTGATGATGGCTGTCGAGATGGCCTACTCGAAAGGCTTTACCGGCGATACGTTGGCGCAGTTTGCCAATATCTTCGGCAAAACTCGTGGTTTGCAGATGAGCTTGGTATTCGTTTTTACGCTGATAACTCACCAATGCCATGGCAGGCACGCCAAGCGCGCCGATAAAGTAACAAGCGGCGTCCACTAAGGTACTGTTACCACAGGTGAGCATGACAAATCTGTCGTGCCATACAAACAAGCTGGATTCACTCAACAGATAGGCATCACAGTCCGCATTACTTAACTGCGACAGTATCTCGGCGTGGGCACAGTTGACTAAGGCAGACCAAAAACTCACATCGAGTTCTCGTAAATTCGGCGTAGACGCCGTCACGATAATCTCGAGTTTTTTTTCTGAACCTTCGAAAAACATCAACTCTTTGACCTCATGATCGTCACTCATCCTTTACTTGATCCTAGAACAACGCGATTTTACACGACTAAAACGGCAATAAAAGCGAAAAATCTGTCCTTATAAAAACAAAAATCAGCCGAGGTTACCCAAGGCTGATTTATTTTAACACGCTAGAAATTAAGAAAAATCTTCTAAATAGGTATAGCCTTTCAGCCCTAGTTGCAATTCTTCTAAAATTTGTGCGCGTTCACCTTCGGCGATATGCAGATTCACTAACTCTTCATAAGTGCGCATAAAGGCCACCGCATCTAAGTTAACGTAACGCAATACGTCAGCAACCGTGTCACCCGCCAATACCGATTCGATGTTAGTCACACCATTATCTTCAATGCGAACCACTGCTGAGTTTGTATCACCAAAGAGGTTATGCATATCACCCAAGATTTCTTGGTATGCTCCCACAAGGAAGAAACCAATCAGGTACGGGCTATCCGCACTCCATGCTGGCACTGGCAGCGTGGTTTCAATCCCTTGACCATCAACGTATTGATCGACAATACCGTCAGAGTCGCAGGTGATATCGAGCATGACAGCACGGCGCTCAGGGGCTTTATCTAAGCCCGATAACGGCAATACTGGGAACACTTGGTCAATACCCCAAGCATCCGGTAATGACTGGAATAATGAGAAGTTAACAAAGAACTTATCGGCTAACTTTTCATTGAGTTCATCAATGATAGGTCTGTGATAACGGTTTTTCGCACTCAATAGCCCTTGTACTTCATGACATACACGCAGGTTAGCTTGCTCAGCCCACGCACGCTCCGCTAAGGTCAATTGACCTAAAGCAAATAGCGAATGCGCTTCTTGTAAGTCACTTTGGCTATCGTGGTAAATCTCAATCAAAGCACGTTGATCGGCGCGGCCGCTAATCTCAGACCATGAATGCCACATGTTATGCAATAACTGTGGTGAATCTTCCGCTGGCGGTTGAATATCTTCAGGCTGATAAGCTTCAGTACCGATAACATCGGTGATAAGCACAGCATGGTGCGCCGTTAAGTAACGACCCGATTCTGAAATAATACGTGGCATAGGTTGCTCGTATTCATTACAGATGTCAGTCAATACGTTAACTATGTTGTTGGCGTATTCGGTCAGGCCATAGTTCATCGAGTTATTACTTTGGCTACGAGTGCCATCGTAATCCACCGCTAAACCACCACCGACGTCGAAGCAGTTAACGCTTGCGCCTAATTCACGTAATTCACAGTAGAAACGACCCGCTTCACTCACACCTTGGCGAATATCACGGATATTAGCGATTTGCGAACCTAAGTGGAAATGCAGCAATTGCAGCGAATCCAGCATATCGTGTTGCTTAAGTTGCTCTACAACCAACAAAATTTGCGCAGCAGATAAACCGAACTTAGATTTTTCACCGCCGCTCGCCTGCCACTTGCCTTTGCCTTGGAACGCTAAACGTGCACGTAGACCTAAACGCGGTGTCACACCCAGACGTTTAGATTCAGCTAACACCATTTTCAGTTCAGACAGTTTTTCTAAAACGATGTAAACCTTGTGGCCTAACTTTTCACCAATCAGTGCTAAACGGATATATTCATTATCTTTATAACCATTACATACAATGACTGAACTGGCTTTTTGCGCCATGGCTAACACAGCCATCAGCTCAGGCTTACTGCCTGCTTCTAAACCCAGTTGTGGTACTTCTTTTGATGCCTGACTCGCCAGGATCTCTTCCACCACAGTTTGCTGTTGGTTTACTTTAATCGGGTAAACCAGCAAATAGTCCGCCTGATACTCGTACTTCTGTATCGCTTGGTCGAATGCTTGGCACAAACTGTTCACTCTGTGGTGCAGGATCTGCGGAAAACGAACTAGTACAGGTAAAGCGACGCCCGCTTTAACCATGTCTTTGGCTAGCTCATTTAAGCCAATCTTGTAATCAGGATTTTTGGGGTCCGGTGACACAGTCACCTCACCTTGATCGCTAATCCCATAAAAACCTTGGCTCCAGTGAGTAACATTGTACCCAGCACGAGCATCATCAATAGACCAATCATTCATTATTATTTAGCCCGTCTATTAAAAAATGGGTTAAACGGTTATGGCTTAATAGCACAACCGCCCGTTCGACAAACCCAGGCAAAGGGACACCTTACCTGACATACACGAAGGTAGATTTTACCTTCTCCTTAATGCCGCAACGTCACGCTAGTGTAAGTGACATTGCTGCGATTTTCATTAATAGCGCAAGAGACAACGCATCTTAGCGCAATACATCGTATCATATTGAAGGGAAAGCTTATTCCCTTACCTCAGTAAAGCTATCTTTACTTGCCTCGCTTGCATTTATCCTCAGGCTAAAGGGCGCAAATACCGCCAAAAAGCCAAATAAGATCCTGAGTCGCATCCTTAAAACATCAAGCTAATAAGTAGCTTAAAGACGTTTGAAAGAGGTTAAGACCTTCAGAAACCGATAACACAAGTAGAAAACGAAAACCGATAACACTGAACTAGCGAAAACGCCAAACCAGCTTATCGCTAGGCAAGATTATTTTAACAGGGGACTATTGGCTTCTTCGCGGCCAGAATTGATGCGGATCAACGTGAGATGCTTAAGGCCAGTATCATCGTATGGTACGACAATCGAGCGTTGGCATTGTGACACTTTTAGGCAAAGTGCAAAAAATGGATGCTTGTGCATTAGCTAATAAAAACCCTCTTAACCCCATGTAACTACATCTACTGTTAATTACACGGTTAATGACTGGTGAACCATAAAACCTTTATTACTCACGTAATATTTGTAATGTCTGCAACGAGCGGAATCGTTGAACGGCGCAATTAAACCGCGCAATGTCACAGAATGCAAGCAAGAATCTCATTTAATCTTTTACATTAAAATATAATAAACACCGGCTTAACAATCACCCGCCACCCATTGGTTTTAAATAGAGTAATATTAGTTAGTTAACCCATAAACGTCGTACGAGTCTGTTCAATATTTTTTATATCACCTTTGTCACTTTTATTGACATTTACCCCTGCAAATATCCCTGATTTTTGTGTGTCACTCAAGTGATGCACATTTGCCAACATTAAGCGAAGCCAAACAACCAATATCACAGCGCCAAACCCGCCACAAATCAGTGGTTCCTCCGAGACACAATACGTGGTCAAACCTGCGCTAAGTGACGACTCACACACGCTAAGATAAAGCTCAAAGACAATAATGCTGCAGTTTCAGCACCGAAGTGTATAATCGCAACCGAATCACATTCCATTATGCACAGAGAGATCCATGGTACAGATAGGTAAAACCTGCAAACTTGAGGTTGTAAAACAAGTCAGCTTTGGCGTGTATTTAAACGCCCACGAATTAGGGCAAGTACTGCTGCCAAACAAAGTCACCCCAAAAGACTGCCAAGTCGGTGATCTGCTTGACGTGTTTCTGTATCTAGATTCTGAAGATATCGTGATTGCTACCACGCGCCGTCCATTGGCACAGGTAGGCGAATTCGCCTACTTAAAAGCTGTCGCAACCGGTCCTTATGGCGCCTTTTTAGACTGGGGCTTAGATAAAGATTTATTACTGCCCTTCGGTGAGCAACATAAGCCTATTGAAGAAGGCCGCTCATATCTGGTCTATGTACACGCCAACCGCGCCGATGAACGCATCATGGCCTCATCAAAAATCGATAAGTTCCTCGATAAGACAGAGCCGGACTACACAGTCGGTGAGCAGGTCGATTTATATATCGGCGGCACCACAGATTTAGGCTACAAAGCCATTATTAATCATGCCCATTGGGGCGTGATTTACGAAAACGAAGTGTTCCAAAAACTGCGTTTCGGCCAAAGACTCAAAGGTTTCATCAAACAAGTGCGCCGCGATGGCAAAATCGATCTTGTGCTGCAACAAGGCAGTAAACAAGAGTTAGATAAGCATGCCCACATTATCCTGATAAAACTCAAACAGGCTGGCGGCTTCTTAGCCCTGACCGATAAAACCGATGCTGAAATCATTTACGATCAGCTTGGTATGAGTAAAAAAGCCTTCAAAAAAGCCATAGGTGGCTTATTTAAGAATGGCCAACTGAGCATAGATAATGATGGTCTGCGTTTAACTGAAACAGCAGAATAATCAACTCTATTCAGGACTTAGCGTTAAAATTGTACAGTTTACCGCCACTAAGGCAGAGTTTGACTGACAACTCCTAGGATATTAAGCATGGCTCTGTTATAAACAAAGCCATGCTTTTTTCTTTGGAGCTTATATGGAACTCACGTTACACGAAGCCAGAGTCATCGGATGCCTGCTTGAGAAAGAAATCATCACCCCTGAGCAATATCCACTCTCGCTAAACTCATTGACCTTAGCCTGCAATCAAAAAACCAGCCGCGAGCCCGTACTCGAACTCAGTGAAACCCAAGTGCAAATCGCCGTTGATTCCCTAAATCGGAAACGTTTGATCAGCGAACAGTCGGGATTCGGCAGCCGCGTCGTTAAATACAAACACCGGTTCTGCAATACCGAATTCAGCGAACTTCAACTGTCCCCCGCCGCACTCGCCATCGTCTGTTTGTTGCTATTACGTGGCCCACAAACACCGGGAGAACTACGGACCCGCAGCAATCGACTACACGAATTTAAAGACGTGATCGACGTGGAAGATTGCATCCGTCAATTAATGAGCCGTGAAAAGCCCTTCTTAAAACAATTACCCAGAGAAGCTGGTCGCCGTGAATCCCGTTATGTGGAATTATTCTCTGCTGCGTCATCGCACGAAAGTGCTAGTCAATCCCGTAGCACAAGTCATACCTTAGCCCATGTTGCTGTGTATGTAGACGCAGAGCCGCTTGAATTAGTGAACAGAGTGACAGAGCTTGAACAACAAGTCGCCGAACTGACGCAAAAGCTCGATGAATTAATCGCCTCATTGAGCTAATTAGCGATAGATAATGACTGATAAATACCGATGGATAATAAGTGCTATGTGAGCAACATGGCACTTATGGACCAATCCACTGTCTACCCAAGGGTGAGAAACTTAACCGCGCCAAGCACCATAGCCCCTGAACCTAGCGCAAAAAGAATAGAGACAGCACATGACCAATAATCCACCCAGCAGTTTCAACAACATGTTTATTATCGCCATGTTTGAACTGCGCAAATTTTTATTTAATACCCGCGGGATCATCGCCTTGGTCGCCTTTGGTTTAGTTTGGGGTGTACTTCTGCTTTACCCCATTCAAAGTGCATCGGCCATGTTATTGCAGCCCAATGTAAAAGATATCATCGACAGCTTATTTGGTGCCAATACCCTCAATGTGCTCTTTGAGTGGCCCGTGGCCGAAATGGCGGTGTTTTGGTGCTTTGCGCTGTATTTGTTTCCACTGTTCAGCATTCTTATCGCCGCCGATCAGTTCTCATCGGATAAAACCCGCGGCACGCTGCGCTTTTTAACCATACGCACTAGCCGTGACAGCTTATTGTTCGGGCGTTTCCTTGGCCAAATTCTGATCCAAGGTTTACTGATCCTATTAACGATTATCGCCACTGTCGCCCTTGCGCTCAGCCGCGACAGCCAACTGTTTTTATCTGCGTTAACGTCTGGCGCCTTAGTGGGCCTTAACCTCATCATAGTGATCTTGCCCTACACGGCTGTGATGACTTTATTGTCCCTGTATGCGCGCACGGCACGCCAAGCTATGGTGTTTGCCACCATTTTATGGACAGTGATTTCCATCACTATCGTGGTGTTAGCGAATCAATCTAGCCTACTAGCACAACTCCAGTGGGTATTACCCGGTGCTCAACTGTCGGACATGCTCAATACCAATGGACTCAATAGCTTAGTCTATGCCCCTATTCCACTGTTACAAACCGCTGTGGCCCTCTTGCTCGGCAGAATTTATATGCAAAGGAGCTCGCTATGAGTCTGATCCAATGCCAAGGGCTGTCGAAGCTTTACGGCAGCAAAAAGGCGCTGAATGATGTGAGCTTCAGTCTTGAAGCGGGTGCCCCCATCGCCCTTGTCGGTCCCAATGGCGCGGGTAAAACCACACTTTTTAGCCTGTTATGCGGCTATTTATCACCTAGTTCTGGAACCATAACCCTACTCGGTGAAGCCCCCAATAGCCCTAAACTCTTAGGCAAGATTGCCGCTTTACCCCAGGATGCAGTGCTCGATCCCAACTTGACGATTGTCAGTCAGTTAATATTTTTCGCTCGTCTGCAGGGCATGAACCTAGAGCAAGCAAAGCAAGAGGCACTGCGCGTGTTGGCCTTGGTCGATCTAATTGATGTTGCCGAGCAAAAACCGCCTAGCCTTAGCCACGGTATGAGTAAACGTGTATCGATTGCGCAGGCGCTGATTGGCTCGCCAGAATTAGTATTATTAGATGAACCGACGGCGGGACTCGATCCTGCCAATGCGAAAAAAGTCCGTGAACTGGTCAAAGCCTTATCACCCACCACAACCTTTATGATCAGCTCCCATAATCTCGATGAGCTCGAAAAGTTGTGCGATCAAGTGTTGTATTTAGATAAAGGCCAACTGAGTCAAGCGGTGTCAATGCATGCATCGACCGACAGCGATTACCTGACGTTAACCATGCAAAATTGTGAGAGCGATGCACTGCAAGCGGAAGTGGCAAAACTGGCGGGAGTGGTGAACATTAGCTCAAAACAAAGCAATGTGTTTATTATCCAGCTAGACACAAATACAGAAAAAGCGCACAACAGTGATATTGAGATGCGCCTATTCGCCCTCTTCAATCAGCATCAATGGCAATACAAGATGCTGCTGAAAGGTCGCACTCTGGAAGAAACGCTCTTTTCATAGGCAAGCGTTAAAAGGGGTTTCTCATCACCCAACGGTTGAATAGTGTTCAATCCATAGCTTAAGCGCAATACGCCTTGCGCTTAAGCCTTTTAACTAAGCCTTTTAACTAAGGCTTTCAATAAGCCTTTCAATAAGCCTTTAAATTAAGTCAGTCACTTCGCCCAGTAAAATCAGCCTGCCACTCAATCCGACAAACTTGTACTTACTTTAGCAACACACAATCACCAAAAGCTTCACAAGCCTGTCAATAAAACACCAATCAACCGCGCTGAGCTTGCTATGGCTTTCAATCTCGGGACGAGCTTGTTATAACTCCCCTTCGATTGAACCTAAGCTGACTTCAGAGGTTTCTATGAACAAAGCACAACTTATCCAACGTATTGCCGCCGAGCTCAATGCATCGCAAGCGAGCACTAAACCTGTGGTTGAGCAGATACTGCAACAGATCCACGCCGCATTGAGCGAAGGCGAGAAAATTTTCCTGCCACAATTTGGCACCTTTGAACTCAGATACCATGTCGCTAAAACAGGGCGTAATCCACAAACGGGCGAAGCCATAGAAATAGACGGTTACAATCAGCCCAGCTTTAAAGCCTCAACCACATTGAAGCAGCAAATCAATAGCGGCGCTTAGCTTCAATGTGCAGGCACTATTTTGCGAGATTTTGCGAACATTAATCAGCAGCCTTGATAGAAATGAGCCTCAACATGATTTGAGGCTCACTTTTTATCAAAAGAAAAATAACCGTTCCGCTTAGGGGAAAGTCTTAAACAATTAAGTAGTTGCTAAGTATTGCTCTCCTCACCTTGATAAAGTGGCGCAATATCGACATAGTCAGCAGCGTTTTCAGCACTTGGATCCTCGAGAAATGGCACACAACCGAGGAAAGGTGCTGTCATCATCTCTTTAAGGCTCGTCAGATTCTCCTCAAACATACTCATGTTCGGATCGACACTATTAGCAACCCAGCCTGCAATCTTAAGCCCATCGGCCAATATCGCCTCTTGAGTCAGCAATGCATGATTTAAGCAGCCGAGTTTCATGCCAACCACGAGTATCACTGGCAGTTCTAATCTCTGTACGACTTCCGAAAGATACCTACCATCACCTAAGGGTAAACGCCAGCCTCCCGCGCCCTCAATCAAGCAAAAATCCGCTTGAGCAAATGCCACTAAATCTAAACTTTCAATGATAGCTTCAGGCGCTAAACTCACGCCCACTTGGGCGGCGGCAATGTGCGGTGCAATCGCAGGTTCGAAGGAAAAAGGATTGATGAGTGGATAAGCCAGTTTTAATGATGATGACGTCATCAGCTGTAACGCATCGGCATTGCGCAATCCTTCAGAGGTTTGCGCGCAGCCCGAGGCGATGGGTTTAACACCTAAAGTCAACATAGTGTTAGCTGCAAGAATACTCACAGCAGAGTCAGCATTGGCTATGAGCCCTAAACGATTCACAGCGGTTAATAATGCCGCCGAAACCAAAGTCTTACCGCTATCGGTATCTGTACCTGTTACAAAATACATATTAGATCCTTATCTGTTGCTATGAGTTGCGCTTTGTTAAGCCCACTCTCCATAAGCTAAATGTCCATATAGCTAACGATCTCTATACGTAATGTTAAAAATCCAACGTTTTCTAGATATTAGTGCTAATTAATAATGCCATGACTAAAGGCATAATATGTGAACTTTAAAACCTGCGCCGAGCACGTATTTGAACTATCTGGTAAGTTAATGGCAAACCTTGGGGTAAACGTAGCGATTCGGCTTTGGCCTGCATGGCCTGCCAATCTTGACGACCACGCAGCCGTGGAGTGAATTCTGAAGCACTCACTGTTGAACCTGAAACCCGAGTTGTTGAACTGGCGACATGTACAGAAGCCCCCACACCTTTAATTGAATAGAGTAGTGCCTTAAGAGTGTCAAAATACACTGTCATAGGGACGAGTTGCACTTCAAGTAATTGCCATGTATCGAGTTTAAATGCAGCCTTGAGTGCTTGCATCGTCGAAAAGTCATTCACTCTTAACCCTAATTCAGCTAACTGATTCAAACTCCCCTGCGCTACTAGGCTCAAATGACACTCACCGTTCGGCTTAAGTACCCGCGCTATTTCGGCTACCGCAGCGGGAAAATCAGCACACCATTGCAGGGCTAGATTAGAGTAAATAACATCCATGCAGCCATTGGTAAAAGGTAAACACTGCGCATCGGCACATACGCCGAGATAATCGGGATAAGACTGTTTTAGCTTTTGTAGCATGCCAAGGGCAATATCCACGGCAAATACAGTTGTGGATGGATTTTGCGTAGAGAGATCCGCTGGTTGAGACACACTGTGGTACGCAGAAAAATCCGTGCCTGGGCCTGCCCCGATGTCTAACAGATAACCTGCTGCCGAAAACTCACTGAGTAAACTGGCAGCGCTCAGGCGTTGTAATTGATTATGATCTTGGTAACTATGAGCCGCTGCAGAAAAACGTTCAGCAATTTGAGTCCCGTGCACATTGGACACAGTCCCCGCGAAAACGCCCCCATAAGAAACGCCCGCATTAAGCTCACTCAGCTTAAGATCGCAAGCTATAAACTTGTTTGACTCATGAGCAGGCTCACTACAGCTTGGATCACTAGACTTTATCAGGCTTGGCATTTTAACTAACACTCAACCATAAAAACTTAACATTCAATAAAATAACGCGATCTATAGGGTACATTTATCTGTACTCATAGGCAGATTCTCGTTCACTGACAAGCGGAATACCAACACGACTGAGCACTTGGGCTAATTGCTCAACACAAGCAGCAATATCTTCAGCGGTATGGGTCGCCGTTAAGGTAATGCGTAACCGCGCCGACCCTACAGGCACCGTCGGCGGGCGAATCGCCCCAACCCAAATGCCCGCGGCTCTTAACGCTTCGGCGACTTGCAGGGTTTGCTGCGCATCGCCAATGATCAACGGCTGAATTGCGGTATCCGAACCTAAAAGGGGCACGGCAGCATCGAGGCATAACTGTTTGAATAGCGAAATATTCTCAAGCAGCTTTTGCTGTAACTCAGGATGTGCAGTGCAGTACCGAGTCGCGGCTAACGCTAATGCGGCATTGGCGGGCGATAAGGCGGTCGAATAAATATATTCGCGGGCATTACTGACCAAAAAGTCGATCAGCGCCTGACTCCCCAAAACCGCTGCGCCTTGGCAACCTAATGCCTTACCAAAGGTCACCACTTGCACATCGATAAGCTTGGCGGCTTTATCTCTTGCATCACTATTTTGATAGTCACCGAGCACCGCAAAACCATGGGCATCATCAACAATCAACCAAGTATTCTGTTGACGACAAAGCGCCGATAACTGAGTGATCGGCGCACAATCCCCGTCCATGCTAAACACGCTTTCTGTGATTAACGCCGATGCGTGATTTCGAGTCAGAAGCCGCTCAGCGCTCTCAAGCGAATTATGTAAAAAACGTTTTAACTGCGCACCGCTGTCCTGCAAACCATCGATAATTGAGGCGTGCACAAGTTTATCGGCAATCACAGTATCTTGCTGATCAAACAAGGTTTTCATTAACGCCGTATTGGCACTAAAGCCCGAGCAGAATAGTAATCCCGCTTCATGCCCCGTTAAGGCGCAGAGTTCACGTTCAAGTGTGACATGCGCATCACTGTACCCTGTCACTAAGGGCGATGCACCGCTACCCACACCGTAGGTCTGCGCGCCAAGGTGCAGCGCTTCAACCAACTCAGGAACGCGGGATAAACCTAAATAATCATTACTGCTAAAATTAACATAGGATCGCCCTTCGAACACAAAGCGCGGGCTCGAAGTGGGTGCGTTAACATCAAAGCTGTGATCAACACTCAGCATTTTACGTTGCCGTAATAAACCTTGCTCACGTAAGGCTTGCTGACGGGCGGCAATTTTCATCTCGAGCAGAGAACTCATCGATTTAGCCTCAAGAATGATTGTCTTAAAAATGCTTGCTTGAAAAATGGAGTGCGGCCAATAAAGCTATCGGCCGCAATCAAAATAGGCTGCAGCCAACAAGGTTTACAGGCTATTCGACCTGTTTGTCGGACAACATGCACTCAGTGATATTACAAAGCACCCGCGTCATAGAATTGTGCCGATGACTTATCTTGATAGGCCGCCGCTTTTGCTAAAACAGCACTTTCTTCTTCCAGTTTTGCCGCGGCGCCCTGCTCGGGACGTAAGCCTAAACGTCGAAATAGCCCCATATCATCGCTTTCTTCTGGGTTTGGTGTGGTCAGCAATTTACAACCATAGAAAATCGAGTTAGCGCCAGCAAAGAAACACATGGCCTGCAACTCATCACTCATATTTTCGCGGCCTGCCGATAACCGCACGCGGGAAAGCGGCATTAAGATACGCGCTACGGCGATAGTACGCACAAATTCGAGTGGGTCGAGGTCGTCAAGCTTCTCAAACGGCGTGCCCGCCACTTTAACTAACATATTGATCGGCACTGAATCAGGATGCTGCGGTAAATTAGCCAGCTGTTGTAGTAAGCCTGCACGATCCGTCGCCTTTTCACCCATGCCGACAATCCCGCCCGAGCACACTTTCATGCCAGAAGCACGCACATGTGTCAGTGTATCTAAACGATTTTGATAGGTACGTGTCGTGATCACATCGCCGTAATATTCAGGCGAAGTATCTAAATTATGGTTGTAATAATCTAAGCCAGCACTGGCTAAATCGTTCGCTTGACCTTCAGAAAGCATGCCGAGCGTCATACAGGTTTCCATACCTAAGGCTTTGACTTCTTGTACCATTTGCTTAAGGTACGGCATGTCTTTTTCTTTTGGGTTACGCCAAGCTGCGCCCATACAGAAACGAGAAGCCCCCGCGGCCTTAGCGCTGCGCGCTTCGGTCAGCACAGTTTCCATTGCCAGCAAACGCTCTTTTTCTAGACCTGTGTCATAACGGGCGCTCTGTGGGCAATATTTACAATCCTCAGGGCAAGCACCGGTTTTAATCGATAACAAGCGGCTAATTTGCACTTCATTAGGATCGTACACTTCACGGTGAATGCTGTGGGCTTTAAATAACAAATCATTCATCGGCAGCGCAAATAAGGCTTCGATTTCTTCCCGCTTCCAATCATGACGAACTTGCAACTGCGACATTGAACACCCTTTTTATTCTGTTTTTTATCTTGGCTAGGATAACCTCAGCCCTTAAACTGTCAACGCCAACCAGTGAACCCAGTTTACTAATGGCTACTTTATCACCAAAAAAGTGAGCATTTATGCGCAATTTACTCGATTTTGACTTTGATAGCGCCCATATTTGGCATCCTTACACCTCAATGACCCGATCTCTTCCTGTTTTTGGTGTACACAGCGCCAAAGGCTGCGAGCTTGAACTGGTCGATGGCCGCAAGTTGGTCGATGGTACTAGCTCGTGGTGGGCCTGTGTGCACGGCTATGCACATCCCGAGATATTAACCGCGATGGAAAAACAGTTGCATCAACTGAGCCATGTGATGTTTGGCGGTATCACCCATGAACCCGCCATTGAACTGTGTAAAAAACTTATCGCTATGACCTGCGAACCGCTAACAAAGGTCTTTTTGTGCGACTCTGGATCTATCTCAGTCGAAGTGGCAATTAAAATGGCGCTGCAATTTTGGCAAGGTCAGAGTTGGCAAGGGCGAAGTGTACATGGAGAAGAGCGACCGCTAAAACAACGCATTCTTACCGTTAAGAAGGGTTACCACGGCGATACCTTTGCCGCGATGAGCGTATGCGATCCCGAAGGTGGCATGCACACTATGTTCGGCGATGCGGTCACGAAACAATCCTTTGTGCCTGCACCACAAACCGTCTTTGGCGAAGCCTTACAAGCCGATGATTTAACCGCAATGCGCGACATATTAAGCATTAATCACCATGATATTGCCGCAGTGATTATAGAGCCAATCATGCAAGGCGCTGGCGGTATGCGTTTCTACAGCGCAGATTATTTAACGGGTCTTCGTACCCTATGTGATGAATTTGATGTCCTGCTGATCTTAGATGAGATTGCCACTGGCTTTGGTCGAACAGGCAAGCTTTTTGCCTATGAACACGCCCATATTACCCCTGATATCTTATGTTTAGGCAAAGCGCTGACTGGCGGTTATATCAGCCTAGCGGCAACACTATGTACCGATAAAGTAGCCCAAGGCATAAGCCAATCTCCCGCTGGCGTGTTTATGCATGGTCCGACATTTATGGGCAACCCGCTGGCCTGCGCGGCGGCGTGTGCGAGCTTAGACTTAATCAATCGCAATGAATGGCAAGCGCAAGTGGCCGCTATCGAGCAGCAAATGCGCGTTGAACTTAAGGATGCGATTGATTTGCCGAGCGTAAAAGACATGCGCGTGCTCGGCGCTGTCGGCGTGTTAGAGATGCACGAACCCGTCAATACCGCTGAGCTACAGCAACAATTTGTTGATTTAGGCGTCTGGGTGCGTCCCTTCGCCAACCTTATCTATATCATGCCGCCCTATATCATTAGCTCAGCACAATTAAGCAAACTCACCAGTGCGATGAAGCAAGTCGCAGCAGGTATTAGCGCGGTATCAAAAAATCTTGAGCCGCAGCTTATCAGCCACGGTTAATGCTTTAACACTTGACCATCTTTTAGTTTAACGCTCTTTCAACTCAATAAGCCTTTAACGTCGAATAAACGAACCCCTGCGCACTGTGCGCTAGGGGTTCGAACTGCTTGGCTTATCTCAGACTCAGCAGCCCTTCCCTTGTTCGAATCTCGCATCCTCTCGATAGATAAACGCGCTAAGGTTGCAATTGCAATATTGCTCACAATTTCCATTAAAACTCTGTAATTTAGTGCATTTATTTAATCCACCAACTGGAAATTTTATCAAAGCTAACGATGCTTATATCACTCACTTTACACAACATATCTTTCGCCAAAAGCTGACAACAACTTGAGCAGAGGGAATGGCTTAAATCGCTACACAAAGAAAAGGAGATCATATGTTCAAACTCGCTAACATCCCCGTTAATCGAAAACTCGCACTACAGCTCATTATCGCCCTCGCAGGAGCCTTAATTTTACTCACTATTTCCGTCACAGCCCTCAAGCACAACCTGATGGCAGAGCGTGAAGCACGACTTAATGCCGTATTGTCCCTCGCCAGCAGCCGTATCCAAGCGTTGTCGCAATCGCTCCCCCTAGAGCAAGCACAGCAAGCCGCTAAAGACATGTTGAACGACATGCGTTTTGATGGTGATAACTACTTGTTTGTGATTGATGAATCGAGGCACGTTATCGTTCATCCCATCAAAAAAGAACTGGTTGGCCAACAAATGGGTAATCGAGGCGAAGAGAATTATTGGTTCGAAATGGTCGAACTCGGCCGTGATGGCAAACAAGGATTAGTCGAATACCGCTGGACGACGACGAATGGCAAATCAGCGCAAAAAATCTCACTTGTCATGGGATTTAAACCTTGGGGCTGGATCTTAGGCTCAGGTATGTTACTCCAAGATATCGAAGCCACCATTTGGAATGAATACCTCACCATGGGAGGCATTACATTTGTCATTATTGTGCTTATGGCTTGGCTAGGATATGCCATTAGCCGCTCTATTACGCAGCCATTGGATGATGTGAATCTGGCTATGCTCGCCATCACAAAAGGTGATTTAACGACTCAGCTAAAAATCTATGGTAAAGATGAACTTGGCATCTTAGCCCACAATATAAACCAAAGCATAGACTCCATTCGTAGCACTTTACTTCAAGCGAGTCATAGCGCTGACAATGTTGCACAGGCCTCGGCTCGTATCGCCTCAACTGCAGAGGAAACCAATCAAGCGGTAAATAATCAGCGGGATCAACTCGCCCAACTTGCCACCGCCATGAATGAAATGAGCGCCACTATCGCCGATGTCGCGAATAATGCGGAGAGCACAGCCAAAGATACCAAAGAAGCCACTTGGGAAGCTGGCCTTGGCGACCAAGATGTTCACGCCAGCGTAGATGGTATTCATGCACTTGCCAAAGAAGTGGAGCAAGCGACGGATCAAGTAAATATGCTTAAAGAGGAAGTCATGCAGATCAGCGAGGTCACCTCTGTTATCAGCGCGATTTCAGACCAAACCAACTTGCTGGCACTGAATGCGGCAATTGAAGCCGCCCGCGCTGGCGAGCAAGGGCGAGGGTTCGCTGTAGTCGCCGATGAAGTGAGGCAACTTGCCAGTCGCACTAGGCAATCGACCGAAGAAATTCAAAACACGATTTCATTATTGCAACAACGGGCCGTGAGCGCTGCTAAGGCAATGGATGCAAGCCGAGCTTTGGCAGAAAACAGTGTGAGTCAATCGGCAAAAGCGGGGAAGGATTTATCGCTTATCGTTGCTCATATAAAACATGTGAGTGACATGGCAACCCATATCGCCACCGCCGCAGAAGAACAAAGTGTGGTCGCAGAAGACATGAACAGAAACGTGTGCGGGATTAATAACTCAGCGCTCGAAGTCTCTGAATCGGCGACTTATTTGGCTCAAGAAAGTGAAAGTTTGGCCGAATTATCACTGAATTTAAACAATAAACTGGCCGTATTCAAACTCTAGTCATGTATTTAGTTACACCCACAAACCTGTGTCAAACCGTTTCGCCAAGATAAGCCGCATAAAAAACTACGCGATTATCTTGGCATTTCGATAAACGTACCGACGTCACTAAACTCATGTTACCTAGCACGTATACCAAGCTTATTTTACCAAGCTAGAAATCAAGGCACGTAGCGCGGCAGGTTTTATCATTTTCGCCATATAGTGATAGCCGCGGCGTTGCACATCTTCCACCAACTCTTTGCGGGTATTAGCGGTGATCAAAATACCGGGTAAATCTTGTCCATAAAGCGCGCGAATACCGTCCATCGCATCGACGCCATTTTGGCCATCATCTAAATGGTAATCCGCGAGCACAATATCAGGCGCGACGCCTTTCAGTCCTAGTTTAATGCGTGCATCGGATAAATCTTTTGCACAGATAACCTCACACTGCCAGCGGCTTAATAGGCTTTCTAATCCAGCTAAAATGGCCTCTTCGTTGTCGATACACAACACTTTGATACCCGATAACGGCTGCAGCAGCGACGGTAACGCCTTCACTTGTGGCTGACGCACAGTTTCTCCAAGCGGTACACAAATGGAGAAGACCGAGCCGCGCCCTAAATGGGACGAAACCTGAATACCGTGTTCTAACACTTTACTGATGCGATCAGCAATCGCCAGACCTAAGCCCAAGCCGCTAACATTGTTGCTCTTAGGATTATTCAACCGCTTAAATTCTTTGAAAATTTCTTGGGTTTCTTTCTCATCAATACCACAACCCGTGTCTAACACTTGGATCTCAAGGTAATGACCGCGATAGCGACAACCAAACAAGACTCTGCCACCGCGAGCATAACGGTAAGCATTAGTTAAAAAGTTTTGCAGGACACGCCTTAACAGCGAAGGATCAGAATTAACGGTTGCGCTGCATGGGACCATCTTAAAACGAATTTGGTTATCCGCCGCCATCGCTTCAAATTCAACGGATAAGCCATTGATCAGTTCTGAAATCGCAAAGTCACGGCGATTGACATCCACCATACCTGAGTCGAGTTTAGAAATATCCAATAGGTCGGTGAGCAACTCGCCGGCAATTTTTAGCGAGCTATTCACATGGGATAAGGTGGTTCTGGCCTCACGATCTAGATTGGGATACTGAGATAACGACGCAGTAAACAGCCGCGCGGCATTAAGCGGTTGCATTAAATCATGGCCAACAGCAGCCAAGAAGCGACTCTTAGAGGCGTTGGCGATTTCTTCCTGCGCTTTAGCCTCGAGTAACTCACTGTTCAACATGGCTAATTCATAGGTTCGCTCATTAACGCGGCTTTCTAAGGTTTCATTGGCTTCGAGCAGCGCGCGCTCCTGTTCGCGATACTGAGTAATGTCGGTAAAGGTCATCACAAAGCCGCCATCTGGCATAGGATTGCCTTGAATTTTAATCACTTTGCCGTCTCTGCGATGGCGCTCAGAAGTGTGCGGTGTGCCATTACGCATATGCTGCACCCGCTGCTCAACCTGCTGTTCTATTTCCCCTTCACCACAATAACCCCGCGCCGCATTAAAGCGGATCACTTCACTGATGGGCATGCCCTGCTGCAAAAATCCATCGGGATATTGATACAGCTCCACATATTTGTAATTCCATGCCACGAGATTGAGATCGTTATCGATAACACTCATGCCTTCATAGGCGTGCTCAATCGCGCCGCGCAACATGTCTTGACTGAGCATAATCTTCGATGAGGCTTCATCGACCAGACTAAAGACTTCATCCAGCGCTAAATCGCGCCCTTGCAGCACGGAATCCATCACTAGCGCTGCGCTTGAAGCGCCGAGTACGCCCGCCAATAAACGTTCAGTGTGGGAAATCAACTCCGGCGGCGCCGCTTTATGCCAACTATCACTTTTTACCGCATCAATCGAGAAACGGCTAAAGCTCTCGTAGGCGCGTGTTGGGCTAACGAAGCGACTCGCCAGTATCAGTAAATCTTGCTGTGAAATCGGACCATTTTTCTTATTAGCGCTGTTTTTCAATTTGCCAGGGCTCACAAAAGCACTGGCCTGAATACGCTCGGCCACACCGGCTCTAAACCAAATAGAACCCAAAATATAACAGGCGATATTGGCAAAAAGAGCCGTCAGCGCATCACGCACATTGGGCGTTATCGCATCTAGCAGGCCTTTCTCGCTCGCGACACTAGACAAGAACGCCGATGAACTTTGCACATCGGTCATGCCCTGCAACATGATGTAGAACCACAGCGAAAAGCCCACGCCGAGTCCTAAAAATACCCCAGCACGATTGCCGTGTTTCCAATAGAGTCCACCGACTAAAGCTGGCGCAAGTTGGGCAAAAGCCCCAAAAGACAACATGCCTAAATGGGACAAGGAATCACTGTCTGATAATGCCAAATAGCTGCCATAGCCTAAGCCCAGAATAATCACGATGGCTAAGCGGCGGGCATTAAGTAACAGGTGCGAGAACTGACTGAAGTTTTTCTCGCGGATATGGCCAGTGCGCAGCATCACAGGCACCAGCCATTCGTTACTCACCATCACACTAATAGTCACCACCGCCACTATCACCATGCCGGTTGCCGCCGAAAGTGTGCCCAGCAGTGCAATCACCGCCAGCAAAGGTTGGTCTAAGGCGAGTGGTAGATTAATCACATAGGTATCGGCCGACACAGAATCGCCGAGGATAATCTTCCCCGCCAAGGCGAGCGGTCCAACAAATAAACCGAAAAGCGCTAAATAGATGGGAAACAGCCAACGCCCCTTTGACAACACTGACTCATCGGCGCATTCCACCACCATTACATGGAACTGCCTTGGCATACATAAAAAGGCCGCCATTCCGACGAGTAACTCAGGCATTAAGGCTTCAATACGTGGATTAGGATAATTAATTAGTGACTGCGCATTGGCCTGCTGCCAAATATCCCCAAAACCATCGAACACTCCGAAACTGATGACGATGCCGACCAACAAAAATGCGGCAAGTTTCACCAGAGACTCAAAGGCAATCGCGAGCATCATGCCGGGATTATGCTCGGTCGCATCGAGTTTGCGAGTACCAAATAAAATGGCAAATATGGCTAACAGCGAAGTGATCAGTAACGGAATCGTCACGCCATCGAGGGGATCGTCAGCGGGTTGAAACAAATTAAGACTGAACACCATCGCCTTAAGCTGCAGGGCGATATAGGGCATGATGCCAAACAAGGCAATTAAGGTGACTAAGGCGGCTAAGGTTTGAGATTTGCCGTATCGGGCGGCAATAAAGTCGGCCACGGAAGTGATATTTTGCGCCTTAGACACTAATACCATCTTGCGTAACATGCCAAAACCTAAAGTAAAAATCAGAATAGGGCCGATAAAAATCGGTAAGAAAGACCAAAAATCCTTAGCCGATTGCCCAACTGTGCCTAAAAAACTCCACGAGGAGCAATAAACCGCTAAGCTCAGACCATAGATCACGACCTGAAGCTTTTTAGTGATCTGAGTAAACCAACGCTCCGCCCCCCAAGCCAATAGGAATAAAAGCGAGACATAACAGACGGCAATAACAGCAACGACTAAGGTTAAATTCATACTTTGCTCTTTTTTCTGATTATTGTGCGATAAAACCTGTCTAAAATCTAGCCGGATTTTTAATGCAACAGACTAAATATAAAGGAAAATTTAACACTAGACCAAGGTCTAATGGAGTTGCCGCCCCCTTGCATACCATACTCAGTCCACGCAATTTTTCAAAAGGGAAGCCCTATGAGCTCGCAGTCTCTCTACAAAGTCTCCGGCAATATCGCTGCCAATGCACTTGTAAACAACGATAAATATAAAACAATGTACCAAGAGTCGATTGTCAATCCTGAAGGTTTCTGGAGAGAACACGGCAAGCGTATGGATTGGATAAAACCCTATACCAAAATTAAAAAAACCTCTTTTGATGACCATAATTTATCGATCAATTGGTTTTACGATGGCACCCTGAATGCTTCAGCCAACTGTTTAGACCGTCATTTAGCCGAGCACAGTGATCGCGTGGCGATTATTTGGGAAGGCGACAATGCCAGCGAACAACGCAAAATCACCTACGGTGAATTACATGCAGATGTGTGTAAATTCGCCAACGCACTGCGCAGCCAAGGCGTGCGCCGCGGTGATATAGTCACAATTTACATGCCTATGGTGCCAGAAGCCGCTGTCGCTATGCTTGCCTGTGCCCGTATCGGCGCTGTGCACTCTGTGGTCTTCGGTGGTTTCTCACCGGATTCAATCGCCTCTAGGGTGATTGACGGTAAATCCAAAGTCATCATTACCTCCGATGAAGGTATGCGCGGTGGCCGTGCAATTCCATTAAAGCGCAATATCGATGATGCCTTAAAAAACCCTGATGTCACTACCGTTGAAAAAGTCATAGTTCTTAAACGCACAGGTGGCAAAGTGGATTGGGTAGAAAGCCGTGATGTGTGGTGGCATTCACTGATGGAAACCGCATCAGAGCACTGCCAACCAGAAGAAATGGACGCCGAAGCACCGTTATTCTTGCTTTATACCTCAGGTTCAACCGGTAATCCCAAGGGCGTATTGCACACCACTGGCGGCTACATGGTTTATGCGTCTATGACCCATGAATATGTGTTCGACTACAAAGCGGGTGAAGTGTACTGGTGTACCGCGGATGTGGGTTGGATCACAGGCCACTCTTATATGGTTTACGGCCCACTTGCCAATGGTGCGACTGTGCTTATCCATGAAGGTGTACCAAATCATCCAAGCCCTGCCCGTTTAGGCGAAATGATTGACCGCCATAAAGTGAACATTCTATATACAGCGCCAACCTTAATTCGCGCGCTGATGGCCGAAGGTAAACAACACTTCGATAAGTTCGATGGTAGTAGCTTGAGGATCATGGGCTCGGTAGGTGAACCTATCAACCCAGAAGCATGGCGTTGGTACCATGAAGTCATAGGTCATGAGCATTGCCCTATCGTCGATACTTGGTGGCAAACTGAAACCGGCGGTATTTTGATCACCCCACTGCCAGGCGCGACCGATACTAAACCTGGCTCAGCGACCCGTCCGTTCTTTGGCGTTCAACCCGCCTTAGTGGATAACATGGGGAATATTTTAGAAGGTGAGAACGAAGGTAACTTAGTATTACTCGATTCTTGGCCGGGCCAAATGCGTACTGTGTATGGCGACCACGAACGATTTGTACTGACCTACTTTAAAACCTTCCGCGGCATGTATTTTACCGGTGACGGTGCCCGCCGTGATGAAGATGGCTACTACTGGATCACTGGCCGCGTCGATGACGTGATCAACGTATCCGGCCACAGATTAGGTACAGCAGAGGTTGAAAGTGCGCTGGTATCACACGAACTGGTTGCCGAGGCTGCAGTAGTTGGCTACCCACACGATATTAAAGGCCAAGGTATTTATGCGTACGTCACGCTAACCCGTGGTACTGAAGAAACCGAAGAGCTACGTCAAGAGCTGCGTCAATGGGTTCGTAAAGAAATTGGTGCGCTGGCAACTCCAGATCTCATCCAATGGGCGACGGGCTTACCTAAAACACGTTCGGGCAAGATCATGCGCCGCTTCCTGCGTAAGATTGCCGCTAACGAAGTGACCAACTTAGGGGATGCATCAACCTTGGCCGATCCAGCGGTGATCGAGACCTTGATTGAATCACGCTTGAATCGTACTGAGTAATATCTGAGTGACGAATAACGTCCACAACGCTTAGTCTATGCCCAATAGGCTAAGCGTAACCTGAACCTCCCTTTTTAAACCTCAGGTTAAAAGTGAACCCTGTTGAGAGAGTGTGTGTGATTGCTCCTTTCTCTAGCTTGCCCCTCCAACCAGGGGCATTTTTTTTGCCTGTTATGTTAAGCTTGCAGCCTCACTTTTATTCAGCATAGATTTTTTATCAGCGTGTCAGTCAAACTCAGAGACTATCAACAGCAAGCGGTTAATGCCGCCATCGCCCATTTTAGGCAAAGCCAAACTTCCGCCGTACTCGTATTACCCACAGGCGCCGGCAAAAGCATAGTGATCGCCGAACTGGCACGCATCGCCAAAGGCAGAGTCTTAGTGCTCACCCATGTGAAAGAATTAGTTGCTCAAAATGCCGAGAAAGTCGGCCTCCTCACAGCACAAGCCAGTATCTATGCGGCGGGACTCAATCAAAAAGCCACCGACGGAAAAACCGTCGTTGCCAGTATTCAATCGGCAGCGCGGGGATTAATGCAGTTCGATCAGCCATTCTCGTTAGTTATTATTGATGAATGCCACAGAGTCAGCCTAGAAAAAACCAGCCAATATCAGCAAGTACTCAACCATTTACGCACGAAAAATCCCCAATTGAGATTGCTCGGTCTCACCGCCACGCCCTATCGCCTTGGCACTGGCTGGATTTATCAGCAACACTATCACGGCAAAGTGGGGTCTCCAGAACATGCCGTGTTCGAACATTGTGTGTTCGAGCTGCCCATAAGGCCGCTCATTAAGCAAGGTTACCTCACAGCGCCAACTCTGTTTGATGGCCTAAGTGCCCAGTACGACTTCAGCCAACTTAAAGCAAACGAGAATGGCGAATATGCCGAAGCCGAGGTTAACGATTTACTGGGACATTACGGCCGCGCGACCACTGCGATTGTGAAACAGCTCATTGAACTGAGCCAACATAGAAAAGGCATTATCATTTTTGCGGCAACGGTGCGCCACGCCAATGAGATTTTTGGCCTACTCAACCAAGCTCACTCAGCGCAGAGCGCCATTATCACGGCACAAACGCACGACAATGAACGTGACGCGACGATTGAACGCTTTAAAGCCCAAGAGCTCAAGTTTTTGGTCAACGTGGCTGTATTGACGACAGGCTTCGACGCGCCCCATGTGGATTTGATTGCAATTTTGCGCCCTACAGCCTCAGTCAGTTTGTTTCAACAAATGATCGGTCGTGGATTGCGAATCGCTGAAGGCAAAAAAGATTGTCTTATCATCGACTATGCAGCCAATGGTTATGACTTGTATTTCCCCGAGGTCGGCCAAGCGAAACCCAATAGTAAATCGGTACCCGTGCAGGTGCATTGCCCAGTATGCGATTTTGCCAATATATTCTGGGGACTCACGGACGACGATGGCGACATTATCGAACACTTTGGTCGCCGCTGTCAGGGCATAGTCGAACAGCAAGGTAAAAAGCTGCAGTGCGACTTTCGATTTAGATCTAAATCTTGCCCTGATTGTGGCGAAGAGAATGATATCGCCGCGCGCATTTGCCAGCACTGCCAATCGACCCTCATCGATCCCGATAAACGCCTACGCCAAGTGCTCAGCCAGCAGCACCATCATTTATTCCGCTGCCAGCATATGAGCCTCATCGACGATGACGGCAATCTGAAAGTGCAGTACCTCGATATCGACGGCAATGAATTCAATCGCCGCTTTAAATTACAAACGCCGGCCCAGTGGCGAGCCCTATATGCCTTATTCATCTTTCCCCATAGCCGTACACCGGGATTAAAACCGAAAAAATACACTAAGGTGACAGAGTTAATCAGCGACGCGGATAAATTCCGCATGCCCGATCTCTTGCTGCTGAAGAAACATAAAAAAGGCTGGGATCTGCTCGAAAGCTATTTTGATTATCAAGGTCGCTATCAAACTGAAAATAAACGCGGCTGACATTATCAATTCACTTAGGCCTATGGTATAAAACGACTAAAGTAATCCTAAGGAGCTATTATGTTCGTTGTTATTTTTGGCCGTCCAGGCTGTCCTTATTGCGTTCGTGCTGTGCAATTATCTGAGCAACTCGTTGAAAAACGTGATGACTTTAAGTTCAGATATGTCGATATCCATGCAGAAGGCATCTCTAAAGCAGATTTAGAAAAAACTGTCGGTAAGCCAGTTGAAACAGTACCGCAGATTTTTGTTGATGAGAAGCACATAGGTGGCTGCACAGATTTCGAGCAATATGTTCGTGAAAACAATCTGTTAGATTAAGCGCTATAGATATGTGATCCGCTTAATGCAAAAGGAGACCTAAGGTCTCCTTTTTAGTCTTTATCACAACCCAGTGGGATTAGAGCTTTCCATAAGATAGTGCTCGGTACATAAAACTGCCTAGAAAGCCCCCCTGAATCCAGCGCACCGTTGTCATCATCACTGCACATAATGTCAGCTTTAATATAATCACCAAACTCAAGATACGTTTCTTTTTAAAGATGCCGCATTAGTCGAACTTGCTAATGCCAATAATTATGTTAGAAAAATATTTTGCAGTGGAATAAGTAAAACGAAGGTATTAAATTCGGTACTCAGTATTGGAGTTTAACGTGGGACATTCAGGGGGGAAATTTGAGAGAGATACAGCTGAAGAAATAAGTGGTGGGTCGTGAAGGATTCGAACCTTCGACCAATTGGTTAAAAGCCAACTGCTCTACCGACTGAGCTAACGACCCATCTAGGTATTACGATAAAAATGTTCACTTATTTTGGCATAAACAATGCGAATCATAAGTGGTGGGTCGTGAAGGATTCGAACCTTCGACCAATTGGTTAAAAGCCAACTGCTCTACCGACTGAGCTAACGACC
>NZ_JABAEB010000003.1:63640-282120 GCF_012584455.1 Shewanella oncorhynchi | reverse complement strand
GTGGTGGGTCGTGAAGGATTCGAACCTTCGACCAATTGGTTAAAAGCCAACTGCTCTACCGACTGAGCTAACGACCCATTTACTGGTATTTCACGCCCCGAACGACCTCGCCGCTCTGAGGGCGCCTATAATACCTTTTTCATCTTCTCATGCAAGCGCAAATTCCCAATTTTTTGTCGTTTGCATGAAAAACAGACTAAGAGTATGTTTTTTAGTTAATTACGCTTTAATTGCAGCCAATTGCTGCTGTGCAATGCGTGCTGCGGCGCTATTTGCGTAATCTTTGACAACTTGTTGGTAGTATTGCATCGCACCAGCTTTATCACCGGTTTTCTCGGCGATCATGCCAAGCTTCACTAAACTATCGCCACGTTTATTAGAATCACTAAAACGATCAACCACAGTTTTGAAGGCTTGTTTGGCTTCTGCAAATTCGCTCTTATTAAATAATAGCTGTCCTAACCAATAGTTCGCATTCGCAGCATACACAGAGTCTGGATATTGTTTGATAAAAGCACGGAAGGCAGGAATGGCATCGTCATACTTACGCTCTTTTAAGACTAAGTTAACGGCATTTTCATAACTTGCAGTTTCACTTAAACTACTTGCGGCAGCATTGGTCGATACCACAGAGGGGATTGATGTCGCTGCAGCTGCAGGTGCGGCAGATGCCTTTGAGGATAAATTAGCAAGCTCATCATATAACTGACGCTGACGCTCTTGCATCTGCTCAATCTGATAATTCTGTTGTTCGGTTAAACCGCGTAAATCGAGAACTTCCTGCTGCAGTGTATCAAGACGACGTTGCATCTCGAGCTCACTTTGTTGTCTCGATTTTACAATACGTTCGATACGAGCAAGTCTGTCATCACCCGAACCACCAGCAATATCTTCCACAGGAGCAGGCGCTGCAACTGCAGCGCCCGCACCAAGGAACATTGCCGTAATTAAGACGGCACGTTTCATTGTGTTACTCTCCGAGATTCAATCTTAGTAAACTAAAACTGCACGACGGTTTTTGCCAAAACCTTCATCAGTGCGAGAAAAATCAAGTGGTTTTTCTTCGCCATAGCTGACTACGCTCATTTGGCTTGGCTGTACGCCCATACCTTGTAGGTATTTAGCAACGGCTTTAGCACGACGTTCGCCCAGAGCAATGTTGTACTCAGGAGTGCCACGCTCGTCCGCATGACCTTCAATCAGTACGCGCACACTTGGGTGCTCAACTAAGTAAGTACCATGAGCTTCTAATACAGCGGCGAATTCAGTTTGAACTTCACTGCGGTCGAAATCGAAGTAAATGATGTGCTCTTTTCTCAACTCTTCTAACTGCTGACGTTGCTGCTCTTCAGATGACAACATACCACCCACACCACCAGTTTGAATGCCACCATTCAGTTCGCTACCTGAACCGTTTGTTGAGCCCATTGCATCAGTTTCTGATTCTGAAGTTGAGCTACATGCACTAATAGCCATAATTGGAAGTGCTACCAACATAGCTTTTAACAACTTATTCAGATCCATTACGTATTCCTTATAAAATTAAATGTGATTAAATCAAGGTATAACATTAGAGAAACGGAGACCAAGAAGGTGATTTCACCTCGCCTTGACCCACGGGTAATCTCGCTTTAAAGCGTCCATCCGTAGAAACAGCTGCTAATACTTGCTTACCTTGGTGTGTAGTGCCATATATGACCATAGTACCATTAGGCGCCACACTTGGGGATTCATCCAAGCGTGTAGAGGTTAGCACCTGCATAAAACGCGTATTTAAATCCATACGCGCAATATTAAACTTACCGTTAGTACGGTTAACAAAAATCATACTACGTCCATCTGGCGTAATTGAACCACCAAGGTTCCATTCACCTTCAAATGTTTCACGACTCACTTTACCTGAACTTAACTCTACGCGATAAATTTGCGGTCTACCACCACGTTCAGAGGTGAAAATCAACGACTTCCCATCAGGATACCATGATGGTTCAGTATCGATAGCATAGTGATTGGTAATACGCTTAATCGCTTTTGTCGCAATATCGATAACATAGATCTCAGGCTGACCATCCTTAGACAGCGTCACAGCCAAAGATTTGCCATCAGGAGAGAAAGCCGGCGCACCGTTAATACCAGGGAAAGAGCTCACTTTAGTGCGCACTTGGGTATAAAGGTCTTGTACGAAAATCTCTGCTTTTTTATTTTCAAAGCTAACATACGCCAAACGACGCCCATCAGGCGACCAAGTGGGTGACATTAATGGCTCAGGTGAGCGCAGTAACATTTGCTCGTTAAAACCATCATAGTCAGCAACCATCAACTGATAAGGGGCTTTTTGAGTATGATTAACCACGACGTAGGAGATCCGCGTTAAGAATGCACCGCGAATACCGGTTAACTTTTCATAGACGATATCGCTAATTCTATGACCATATTGACGAAATTGCGCTGCTGAAATCACAGTTTGGCGACTGTCCATCAAAAATTCTGTAGCGCTCACTGAGCCTTTCAATGCTTGGTTTTGTGCTTTAACTAAATCGATTAAATCAAAGCTCACCAAATACTGATCGGTTCCGTAAGGTTTCACAGTACCTAACACCACAGCTTCTGCGCCAACGCTAGACCATGAACTAGGTTGAAACTGAGCCAAAGCACCAATATTACGCTGAGGTAGTCCGAGCTCGTCTAAAGGTTTAAAGGTACCGCTACGAGCTAAGTCAGACATCACCACATCAGCAATCGCTTGTGGCGGTGCGCCAGGACCTTGCCATACAAAAGGCATCACAGCGATGGGACGCGCTGCGTCAACACCTTCTGTAATCACAATATCCAATGCCGCTTTCGCGGGGGTGGTGCACAGCAGAACTGCCAGTGCTAACCATTTTGCCAATATTTTCATGGTGCTCCTTTAATTAAACGTTGGTTCAACGATTAAGTTAATTTCTTTCATCAAGTTATAAACCGCAGGATCCGGAGAGACAGGCAGTTTGCCCGCTTTCAAAATCGCCGCTTTTGCTGCACGACAAACGTTGGGATCACCACCTTTTGTTTGGCTGCTGATCACAAACCCATCATTCGCTAAACGCACAGAGACAGTACAAGTCTTTCCACGCATAGATTCATCCACTACCAAATTACGTTGAATAGTTGATTTTATCATTGCCTGATACTTACCGACTTCACTCTGCATCTGCTTATTCATGGTTTGCGACAGCGCCGCTTGCTCAGCCGCTAATGCATCAGCCATTTCCTGCTCTTGATCGGCAAGGGCTTTAGCATCTGCTTTAGCTTTAGCATCCGCTTTAGCTTTGGCATCCGCTTTAGCTTTGGCATCCGCTTTAGCTTTGGCATCCGCTTTAGCTTTGGCATCCGCTTTAGCTTTAGCATCTGCCTCCGCTTTAGCTTCCGCATCTGCTTTTTGCTTACGGTCAGTTTCAGCTTTCACTGCAGCAGCTTCTTCAACCTTGCGTTTTTCAGCGGCTTTTTGTGCGGCGTCTTCAGCAACCTTACGCTCCAGCTCTTTCAGCTTACGGTCGGCTTCGGCTTTGACCGCCTTTTCCTTTTCCTGCTGCTGTTTCACCTGGGCTAATTTGGTCGCTTCATTGGCTTTTTGAATCTCAATTTCCTGCTGCTTACGTTCTTGCTCTAGCTGTTTAATCTGAGCTTGTTCGCGCTCGCGTGCCTGTTTCGCTTCTTGAGCTTTGCGTTCAAGCTCGGCTTGACGTTCTTGCTCACGGCGTTCGGCATCACGCTTTTCTTGCTTAAGTTTCTCAACTTGATTAGCCACTTTTTGCTGATCAACCATAACCGCTTTGATTGCTGGTGCGCTAACTTGTTGCATAGGCTCAGGTTTGTGAGAAAAATCTATTCCTAACGCCAGAATAATTATCACGCCAATATGAATACCCGCTGAAATTGACAGAGGTAATGTTACATCTGACTTATCTGCCACCTATTTCTCCTTGGGTGAATCCGTCATCAAACCGACTGATGGCACGCCAGCTTGCTGCAGTGTCACCATCAACTGAATCACTTTATCGTAAGGAATATTTCTATCGGCTTTAACCACAACAGGACGCTCAGGTTCAGTCACGATAAGTGCAGCCACTTCCGTTGCCAATTCTTCCAAATCCATAGGCACATTCGTTGAACCGCCTTTATTGAGGAAGTAATCACCATCACCATCGATTGAAGCAACAATGGGCGGCTTACTGTCATTGGGTAACACTTCTGCCGCCCCTTGAGGCAGCTCAACTTTGACCCCTTGGGTCACTATGGGTGCTGTTACCATAAAAATAATTAACAGCACGAGCATGACGTCGATATAAGGCACCACGTTGATTTCAGCCACGGGGCGACGACGTTTGCGCTGATAAGCTGGTTGCATTATGCCCCTTCCTTCTCACTGTATGCTTGGCGATGCAAAATGCTGGAGAACTCTTCCATAAAGTTTGCGTAAGCCATTTCTAATTTATCGACTTGAGTCGAGAAACGGTTGTACGCAATTACCGCTGGAATTGCAGCAAATAAACCCATAGCCGTTGCAATCAAGGCTTCAGCAATACCGGGGGCAACCATAGCTAAGGTGGCGTTTTCCATCGAACCAATAGCGATAAAAGAATTCATGATCCCCCATACCGTACCAAATAAACCGATATAAGGGCTAGTCGAACCAATCGTTGCTAATAACGGTAAGTTAGCTTCTAACTTTTCCATTTCGCGAGACAAGGTCACACGCATAGCTCGCGATGTACCATCCATGACGGCATCGGGCACTTTGCTATTTAATTTATTCAGGCGTGAATATTCCTTAAAGCCAGTCACAAATAATGACTCTAAACCGCTATTATCTGGACGAGATGATAATTCTTTATACAAACGGTTTAAATCAACACCTGACCAAAATTTGTCTTCAAACTTCGCCGATTTACTTTTTGCGGATGTCAGTAAGCTACGGCGTTGTAAAATCACCGTCCAAGACATCACCGACAAGCAAAGTAAAGTGAACATAACAAATTTCACTAATAAACTGGCTTGTAAAAATAACCCAACAATCGACATATCAGCTTGCACTGTCAAACTCCTGCACAATATTTAAGGGAATAGCTCGGGGACGCATACGTGATAGCGCAACACAAACAACCAGCACTGTGCCTTCACAATAACAGTCTCCCTGTTTATCGACCAAGCGTTGATGAAAGATCAACGAGGCCTTTTTCAACTCTATGACCTTAGTTTCAACAATAAGGTTCTGTTCAAAACGTGCTGCTTTGCGAAAATCGAGTTCCGCACGCTTTACGACAAAAGCGGTGTCGTCGGCTAATAACGCAGTCTGACTCACGCCAAGGGCTTTTAGCCACTCGGTTCGCGCGCGCTCAAAAAAGTTGAGGTAGTTCGAATGATAGACAACGCCACCAGCGTCGGTGTCTTCGTAATAGACTGAAATTGGCCAATGAAACATCATTTGAAAATAAGCAAATTTTGGTTGAAAAATTGACGCTTACTATACCTAGGGAAACAAGACTTGTGAATGACCCGATGAAGATATAGATAGGAATAGCGCGGGTTTCAGATGAATAGGGGCAATTGTAAAAGAGAATGGGGTCAAACGACCCCATTTTATTAACATAGTTAGTTATTTTGCGATAGCTTGTGGCAAGGTTAAGCCAAAACTCTGCCACAAGAAACTGTAGATGTCGGCAAATTCGTCGATCTTCATCGCCGTGGGCTTACCCGCTCCATGACCAGCATTTGACTCGATACGCATAATGACGGGTTTATTGCCCTGCTGTTTCTCCTGCAGCATGGCCGCAAACTTGAAACTGTGTAATGGCACAACACGATCATCATGATCCGCAGTCATTACCATAGTCGCAGGATAAGCTTGCGCTTTTACATTGTGATAGGGCGAATAAGCCAATAGCGCAGGGAATTGCTCTGCTTTATCGGCACTACCGTATTCACTCGTCCAAGCCCAACCAATAGTGAACTTGTGAAAACGCAGCATATCCAAGACGCCCACGGCAGGTAATACGGCAGCAAAAAGTTCAGGACGTTGAGTCACAGCAGCGCCCATCAACAGACCACCATTACTGCGGCCATAGGCACCGAGTTTAGAGCTGTTGGTGTATTTTTCGCTTACCAGATATTCCGCAGCAGCAAAATAGTCATCAAACACATTTTGCTTTTTGTCGAACATCCCCGCTTGATGCCAGCTTTCGCCATACTCAGCGCCGCCACGTAAACTCGGCACAGCATAAATGCCGCCCATGTCTAACCAAGCGATATTGGCAGGGCTAAAACGTGGTGTCATCGAAATGGCAAAACCACCATAGGCATAAAGTAATGTCGGATTTTGACCGTTTTTCACTAAGCCCTTTTTATAGGAGAGCATCATAGGCACACGCGTACCGTCTTTGCTGCTATAGAAAACTTGCTCAGAAACATAGTCATCGGGATTAAACGAGACTTTGGGTTTAGCAATGACAGTTGAACCACCAGTTTTAAAATCAAACTTATAGGTGGTTTCAGGCTGAATATAACTATTAAACACATAATAGAAATAATCTTTGCTGGCTTTACCAAAAGGCCCTGCCACATTGCCAAGACCAGGCAATGCCACATCTTGACGCTTCTGACCACCCATACTGTAAATCGATAATTGACCTAACACATCATGTAAATAACTCACCACTAAATGGTCATTAATAATGGCGACATTATTAATCGGATCTTTAGACTCAGGAATAATCGTTTGCCATTGCGATTTATCACTATTGCGGGTGTCAATCGCAATCACTTTACCATTAGGCGCCTCTAAGTCGGTTTTGAAATAAAACACTGAACCATCATTACCGAGAAACTCATATTCAGCTTCTAACTTGAGGATCAATTCCACCACTTGGGATTTAGGCTCAAATAACGATTTATAGAAGAAACGATTACGCTTATCCGTACCTTGAGAAATCGACAGTAATAAGTATTCACCTTTCTCAGAGACATCAATGCCAAAGCCCCAATCTTTATTCTGTGGACGCTCATAAATCAATAGATCTTGATGTTGGTCTGTGCCTAATTTGTGGTAATACACTTTTTGGTTAAAATTAACGTCAGCTAAGACATCCCCCCCTGCTGGGGCATCATAACGGGCGTAGAACACACCTTGATTTTCTTTATCCCACACTGCGCTAGAAAATTTAATCCATTTCAGTTCATCGGCCAGTTTCTTACCGGTTGCGATATCAACGAACTGCCATTGCTGCCAATCTGAGCCAGAATTTGAAACACCATAAGCTAAAATTTTACCGTCATTACTCACTGCCACGCCGGATAAGGCAACAGTGCCATCCGCAGACAGTTTATTTGGGTCAAGAACAGGCTTTTCAACACCATCTAAACCTTTAACATACAAAACCGATTGTGCCTGTAGGCCATCATTGCGGTAGTAAAATTGGTTGTCGCCGTTTTCAAACGGGGCAGAGACTTTTTCGTAATTCCAAAGTTCTGTAATACGTTCGACCACAGCTTGTTTATTGGGGATCTTAGCGAGGTAGGCTTGACCAAAGTCTTGTTGTTCTTTTACCCACTCTTCAGTTTCAGGCGTATTGGCCTCCAGATGACGATAAGGGTCGGCCACTGCGACACCATGAATGGTTTCGACGAGGTCATCTTTTTCAGTAACAGGGTAAACGAGTTTAGTTGCACTTGCCTGCTCAGTCGAATTTTGCTCAGGTGCATTACCACTTTGGCAGGCACCGAGTGCCATCCCCAATGTGGCCACTAACAAACCTTGCTTTGCAAGGCGAAATCTTAATGCCATCGTGTTGTCGTCCTTCTTATGGTTTCGGGCTTAAGGCCTTTTCAGCAAGTACTATACAAGCAAAAAAAATCATGGCAATGGCGTAACTTAATATGAAGTTTTTTAAGCTGTATCGTGAATTTAACAAAATAGCAGCAAGGATAAGCTTATTGAAGTGTATTATTATGCATTAATAGTGAGTTATAAGTTATTAATCAAGGTAAATAGTGACTTAAGTGATATAAATCACCTTTACAGTCATTAGAATTACTAATGTTTACGGGCAATTTTTCTCGTTTGTTTTACAACGGGTTTCCCAATAGAATGTGCTTGTTTTCAGGAGATAACTGCTTGCAGATATCGAAAACAAAGAACTTTTAAACTGGTGTGTTCCCAACACTTCAGTTTCTTTTCTGGTTCTTATGCTTGACTTCCTTCCTTCAATTTGTTGATTGCAAATGCATTATTTTTGCGGCCCGCTTAGTTTAAGCGGGCTTTTTTTTTAGCATTTCAAACACTATCCTGATTATTGCAACGGCCAAGTTTTATACTTCATCTATATTACTCGTACTTATCCCACTCTCGCTTTCTGCAGTACTTGTTGAGGTGGATATGTCATATCTACAAATTAAAAAATCTCATTATTTTTACCCATACGCGCAAATTGAGCGAATCATTCGATTAAAGTGGCATACTGCCTGAACTCTCCTTCTTTTAAAAACGACAATGCCAAGTCATAAACTTGGCATTGAAAAATACTTAAAACCTAGGTAAAACAAACACTACAAAGGTTTACTGATCCGTATAACAACACGACGGTTACGCGCCCTTTCATCCATATCATCATTGGAAGCCACGTGACGACGCTCACCATGCCCGAATGTGACAATACGATCTTGAGGAATACCACTGGCAACAAAGAACTCTTTTACCGACGCAGCTCGTGTATCCGACACTTTCTGGTTTACTGAACGGCCACCATAACTGTCGGTATACGCATCCACCAGCACTAACTCTACCAAGGGATCATAGGCTAAATATTCTTGCACCCGAGACAGTTGTTGCTGGGAGAAACGAGTTAAATCGGTACCGCCTTCATCGTAATTTAATACAGTAAAAGCAATATCTTCAAAGCTATAGGGCAATAAATGCGCTAGACAAGCTTTAAACTCAGTATATTTACGGCCAAAATTAGCTGAAGACAAACCCACAGCTATCTTATTCGACTCATTATACCAATCAGCATAGTAAAAAGTTGGTTCCATACCGCGACTCAACTCTGCCAACATAGACCAAGCTGCGCGCTTAGGCACTTCCCCGTTAAAGTACTTTTGATAATGTAATGAAGTGATCTCTTTTGATACCACACCAGGACGCCACTGTGGCGCGCGGCTAATTAATTTCGCCTGCGTCACTTGATCAGGTTTTACCCACATATCTAAAGTAAAAGTCATATTCTGCTGTTTACCCGCTTCACTGGTAAAAATTGCTTTACCGTAAGAAGGAATATCATGCTCAAGGCGACAGACGATGGGAGTATTTTCACTCACTCGCCACTGGGAATCGCTTAAAGAGGCGACATAATGGCGCAACTCTGCCATTGCAGTTGCTGGAACGCATAAAATTGATACTAATATCAGTTTTCGCCACATAGCCTTTACTCATGTTTAATCGGTTACATGGCTTTATCGGCAAACTATTTAGTTCCTTTAGCTCATAAAACCACCAATCAAGCATGACACACCCCAACACATTTAGCATAATAGCGCCCTGTGAATTTTCTTGAGTACTTTATGAGTGACATTTGCGACGCGAACAAATTGAAATACCGATTTCGAGGCTACTTTCCCGTAGTCATTGATGTCGAAACTGCGGGCTTCAACTCTCAAACCGATGCGTTGCTAGAAATTGCCGTCACCCTACTAAAAATGGACAATGAAGGTGTGATAGGAATCGATAAAACCCTACACTTCCACATTGAGCCCTTTGAAGGCGCAAATTTAGAACCCGAAGCGTTAGCGTTCAACGGTATTGATCCCACTAATCCGTTACGGGGAGCGGTGAGCGAAAAAGAAGCCTTTTTAGAAATCTTTAAAGCCGTGAAGAAAGCCCAAAAAGCCTCCGACTGCCATCGTAGTATCATAGTGGCGCACAATGCGGCCTTCGATCATGGTTTTGTGAGTAAGGCGATAGAACGTTGCGACTTAAAACGCTCGCCGTTTCATCCTTTTGCCACCTTTGACACAGCAACGCTCGCCGGACTCGCCATTGGTCATACCGTACTTGCCAAGGCATGCATTATGGCGGGTATTCCCTTCGATAATAAAGAAGCCCATTCGGCGCTATATGATACCGAACGTACCGCGGAGCTTTTTTGTCATATCGTGAATCGTTGGAAATCATTAGGTGGTTGGCCATTACTGGCTGTGGATACGCAGGATGCAGAAAGCGGTACTGTGGAATAAATTGAACAGTTAACACGAGATCTTCAGCAATGAAAAAACAAAAAAGCTGCCATTGGCAGCTTTTTTCATTTAACAGGCGACTGTGATTAGAAAAGTACTAATTACAGTGAGCTTGCATTTTCAGACAGGTAAGCAGCAACACCTTCAGTGCTTGCATTCATACCTTTATCGCCTTTTTCCCAGCCAGCAGGACAAACATCACCGTGCTCTTCATGGAATTGCAGTGCATCGATCATACGTAGCATTTCATCAACGTTACGGCCTAATGGTAGATCGTTAACGACTTGGTGACGAACCATGCCTTCTTTGTCGATCAAGAATGAACCACGGAAAGCCACACCCGCTTCTGGATGCTCAACATCGTATGCTTTACAGATTTCATGTTTAACATCAGCCACTAGCGTATATTTAACTTGGCCAATACCGCCTTTTTCAACTGGGGTGTTACGCCATGCATTGTGGGTAAACTGAGAATCGATAGACACACCAATCACTTCTACGCCACGCTTAGTGAACTCTTCCATACGGTGATCAAAAGCGATCAACTCTGATGGGCAAACGAAAGTGAAGTCAAGTGGATAGAAGAATACGACGGCTGGTTTGCCTTTGATGGCTGCAGTCAAGTTAAAGCTATCAACGATTTCGCCAGAACCTAATACAGCTGCAGCAGTAAAATCAGGAGCCTGACGGCCTACTAATACGCTCATTTTATATCTCCATCTATGAGTTGAACTAAGTGTAAGGCAAGATGCCTTCTAGCCAGTATGTTCTCAACCTAGGTCAAATTAAATCCTTACTGATTAAAAGGTGTTCTTACCAATCAAATCCTTAGGCATTATAAGTCGTGTGCTGTGCCTTACAACCTATTTAAGACCAATATCACATTTTTCAAGGGTATTTCCGTTTTGCCTGACTAAGGATAGAGCAATCTGCGTATCCTGTGTGCGGAGCAATCCACATTCGGCTAACAGACAAAACCCAGCATGATCACATTTTCAGATATTTTTCAGATAAGCCCTCGGCAAACTGGACATCCACTGCCTTTGCAGTCGAAAATAGCTCCTTTGGCTTAAAGAATTAAGAAAATTGATAATGAATGCAGTCGTAATTGCAGTGTGCTTAATGTTAGCACTCAGTTTAGCTAGGGTGAATGTGGTTATTGCCCTGACCGTGAGCGCCCTCGTGGCGGGATTGGTAGGCGGAATGGATCTGCACCAAACTATAGATGCCTTTAATACAGGCTTAGGTGGCGGCGCACAAATTGCGCTCAGCTATGCATTATTAGGCGCCTTCGCTGTCGCACTATCGCATTCAGGTTTAACGACGCTGATTTCCAGAAGCATCATTAGTAGCCTTGGACAAGATCCTAATCCCACTAACACTAACTGGGTACGCTGGTTACTGCTGTTATCGCTACTCGTCATGTCGATGGCTTCACAGAATATTTTACCGATCCATATCGCCTTCATTCCGATTTTAGTGCCACCACTCTTACATGTGATGACCAAACTGAACATCGACCGTCGCCTTGTGGCTTGTGTTCTCACCTTCGGCCTAGTCACCACCTATATGATTTTACCGATTGGTTTTGGTGGCATTTTCTTAAATGATATTCTGCTTTCCAACTTAACCAGCAATGGCTTAGCCGCTGCTCGCGAGCAAATTCCGCCAGCCATGTTAATCCCTGCCGCGGGTATGGTCGTAGGGTTACTCACTGCAGTATTCATCAGTTACCGTAAACCTCGGACTTACGACGAGGCAAAAGTGTTGGTCGCTGAACCTGAAGAAAATCTCAACAAACGCAATATCATCATTGCTGCACTGGCGATATTAGCCACTCTCATCGTACAACTTGAAACTGACTCTATGATTTTTGGCGCCTTAGTCGGCTTCATGATTTTCAGTTTTTCGGGTGCCTTGAAGCATGTCGCCGACCAAGATATCTTCAACCAAGGTGTGCGAATGATGGCCAATATCGGCTTTATCATGATTTCAGCCGCAGGCTTTGCCGCTGTCGTGAAAGAAACCGGTGAAGTGGGTACGCTTGTGGCCTCGCTTAGCGACATCATTGGGGATAATAAAGCCCTCGCAGCCTTTTTGATGCTACTGGTTGGGCTACTGATCACTATGGGAATTGGGTCGTCTTTCTCCACCATTCCAATTATCGCGACGATATATGTACCATTGGCATTGAGTTTTGGTTTTTCAGTAGCGGCCACAATCGCGTTAGTTGGCACTGCAGCCGCGCTGGGTGATGCGGGCTCGCCAGCATCAGATTCCACCTTAGGTCCCACTGCAGGTTTGAATGCCGATGGTCAACACGATCACATTCGTGACAGCGTGATCCCAACATTTATCCACTACAATATTCCACTATTAGTGTTTGGGTGGATTGCAGCAATGGTGTTGTAAGTGTTATCGCAGATGTTTACATTACCGGATTAGAAAGTAACAACAGCGCGGCATTCTCCGCGCTGTTTTTTATCGCGGGTATTCACTTTTATTGCGGGCAGCAGGTTAACTCAGTGATTCACTCGATAACTCACGTAATAATGAACGTGATAATTAAGGTGTCGGGTCAAGCTTGCGACTTCCTTGCTTATTCTTTTTATCCTCATATAACGCTTTATCCGCCGCTTGTAGCACTGCCTCAAAGGAAGCATAATCTTGCGAATCAGCCACACCGCAGGAGACTGTCAGCACATTTAAAAACTGCCGCTCTGCGACCGCCTGACGTAAATGTTCAGCCAACAATAAGGCCCGTTCAAAAGAACAATTGGCTAAGATGACGACAAACTCATCACCGCCGGTTCTGATTAACAAATCATTTTCTCGAAATACACTGCGCATCGCATCAACAATTTGCATGATCGCCATATCCCCGAGTTTATGCCCATAGGTATCATTAATGGTTTTGATTTTGTCGCCATCCACGCAAATCACCGCGTAATGCCCCTTAGTTGCGACATCAAACAGTGTGGTCTCATAGACTTTCTTATTATAGGTTCGAGTAAAAGCATCCAATAACATCGCTTCACTAAACCGTTGACGCTCAGTACGAAGTTTCCTAAAACGATTGATATTAATTTGAACGAAGAAGATCACGATAGATAACAAAAACCACAGGGGCAAATTCCACACAATGAAACGAAATATACTGATTTTATATGTCAGTGAAGTCATGTTATCTAAATGATTTGTCATCGAATAAAACAAGAACTCCGGCGTCAGTTCAGCCCAAAGGCTATCTGTCGTGATCACCAACTCAGTACCATAATCCGTTTTCTGCAATTCAACATGTTTATTACGCATAAAAACCGACGTCATTAGGGCCGTGTCGGCAATAACATCACCGATGAAATGATTAGGATCATTAGATGATGAAATCGGTGATGCCATCGATAAAATGACTTTCCCACTGACTTCATCTTGATAAGGAATGGATAATACGATTCCATCGGCTAAGGACTCTGGGGTCGCGTCTTTCGCACAATAGTGCAGACTCTGACAAAACTCATTCGTTGAAGTACGGTCTTTAATCAGCCGCGCTTTTACGTCCTCAGGAATTGGGGAGGCAAAATACATGGCATCACTGTGATAAAGTCCCACATACAGGAATATATCTTCGACATTGGTCTTTTTACTGGTTTTACTGGAATAGAGATAATCAAAATAGCGTAATACTTGCTCTTCTTCTGCGGAAAGCACTCCCCCTTGCGGCAGCATTAATCTAGAAGGGTCAAGCTGAAAAAGCGCTAAAGAGGATTTATTGAAATCAATAATATCGTGCAGAGATAAGCTTTTACCAAGCAGTTCAATATAACTCGGTGTAAGTTGCTCGTTTTTTACAAAAGACACAAAGGATTTATGCTCTCTATCGATTTTAAACGGTAATAGAATAAGTAGGAGTACGACAAACAAGAGGGTCGCAAATTCAAATGATCGACGCAATAATAACCAGTGGAGTGCCGAATTTCCCATAATTCCTCTTAATCCCTGTTCTACCGACAATGTACCTTGCACAAAACGTAAAGTGCGATCAATAAAATTGCAAAATAAGCCAATAAAAACAACTTCAATAACGAATTATTATTTGCCTTAATCCTAAACTTTAGCAGCTTAAGATAAAGTTGTTATTACTGTATTGAACAAAAACAAAAAGGGAGCCTAGGCTCCCTTACTGACCACATCCGCTCAATTGAGCATCATCAACTCTGATTATTTAGCAACTTTGGCTATTTAGTACCAAAGATTTTATCGCCCGCATCACCCAGACCTGGCAGGATATAACCTTTCTCGTTTAAGCATCTATCGATAGCGGCAGTATATAATTCAATATCCGGATGCGCCGCTTCTAAGGCTTTAATGCCTTCAGGCGCAGCCACTAGCACTAAGGCCTTAATTGAAGTACAACCGCGCTTTTTCAATAAATCAACGGTCGCAATCATAGAACCACCTGTCGCCAACATAGGGTCGACAACTAAGGCGATACGCTCGTTCATGTCGCTGGCCAGCTTCTCAAAATAAGGCACTGGCTCAAGGGTCTCTTCATCACGGTAAATACCGACAACTGAGATACGCGCACTTGGAATGTGCTCGAGTACGCCGTCCATCATGCCCAAACCCGCACGTAAAATTGGCACAACAGTGACTTTCTTACCTTTGATTTGATCGACTTCAACCGGACCATTCCAGCCTTCAATCGTCACCGTTTCAGTTTCGAAATCTGCGGTAGCTTCATAGGTTAATAAACTACCCACTTCGGCGGCTAGTTCACGGAAACGTTTAGTGCTAATGTCACCTTCGCGCATTAAACCGATTTTGTGACGCACTAAAGGATGTTTAACCTCGACAACTTTCATTTTTCTCTCCTGCTTATTTTTCGGCGTATTATTTTAGGCAAATTTTTCAGATTCTAGTTGATTTGTTTACTAGGTAAAACAGAAAGTTTTGCCATTCGGTCTAATCGTGAGCTATCTCCCAAGAATAATCCCCAATCGTCTAAGATACCTACTGTGATTTACTATTTTGTGACCAAACTCAAGACCTCTAAAAATAGAATATCTCGCATTCAGACCAAAAAAACTCCGCCGAGGGGCATAAATCCAAATCATGACTTTCGACCCCTAGCACAAGCTGGTAGAATACCGCCGCATAAAATCCAATAACGATGTACCCGAGAGGATCCCTCCGTGAGCACACCTACCCCACTGAGCTATAAAGATGCCGGCGTTGATATTGATGCAGGTAATGCACTGGTAAGTAACATTAAAGCAGCCGTTAAACGTACCCGTCGTCCAGAAGTTATGGGCAACTTAGGTGGTTTTGGCGCCCTATGTGAAATCCCCACTAAATACAAGCAACCGGTTTTAGTGTCTGGCACCGATGGTGTTGGGACTAAATTGCGTTTAGCTATCGACTATAAAAAACATGACACTGTCGGCATCGACTTAGTCGCCATGTGTGTGAACGATCTGATCGTTCAAGGCGCTGAGCCACTGTTTTTCCTCGATTACTACGCAACAGGCAAGCTCGATGTAGAAACGGCAACGTCCGTCGTCAACGGCATCGGCGAAGGTTGTTTCCAATCTGGTTGTGCGTTAATTGGCGGTGAAACCGCTGAAATGCCAGGCATGTATGAAGGTGAAGATTACGACCTAGCGGGTTTCTGCGTGGGTGTAGTTGAAAAAGCCGACATTATTGACGGTAGCAAAGTGGCAGCGGGTGATGCACTTATTGCATTAGCCTCAAGCGGCCCTCATTCAAATGGTTACTCTTTAGTACGTAAAGTATTAGAAGTGAGCCAAGCAGACCCTCAACAAGATCTCAACGGCAAACCGCTGATTGAACATCTACTTGAGCCAACCAAAATTTATGTAAAATCATTGCTAAAACTGATTGAAGCATCTGATGTCCATGCGATGGCGCACATTACTGGCGGCGGCTTCTGGGAAAACATCCCGCGCGTACTGCCAGATAATTTAAAAGCGGTTATACAAGGCGATTCATGGCAATGGCCCGCTGTTTTCAGTTGGTTAATGGAAAATGGCAACATTGCAGAATACGAAATGTATCGCACCTTCAACTGTGGCGTCGGCATGTTAGTCGCGCTGCCAGCCGATAAAGTGGATGCAGCACTTGCATTACTGGCTGCAGAAGGCGAACAAGCATGGCTTATCGGTGCTATCGCACATCGTGAAGGCAATGAAGAGCAAGTGGAGATCCTGTAATGCCCCAGAGCTGTCGTGTAGTTGTATTAATTTCCGGAAATGGCAGTAACCTGCAAGCGGTTATCGACGGTTGCGACGATAATCTGCAGGCCGAAGTTGTCGGAGTCATCAGTAATAAACCCGATGCCTATGGCCTAGTGCGCGCCCATCATGGCGAAATTGATACCAGCTGCGTGATAGCTCACCAAGGTGAATCTCGCTCTGAATACGATGCACGTTTAATGACAGTGATTGAAAAGTACCAGCCCGATTTAATCGTGTTGGCGGGATTTATGCGGATCTTAACCGATGATTTCGTGAATCATTACCTAGGTCGCATGATCAATATTCATCCTTCGCTGCTACCGAAATACACTGGCTTAAACACCCATCAACGTGCCATAGACGCGAACGACAGCGAACATGGTGCCAGCGTGCATTTTGTCACGCCTGAGCTGGATGCTGGCCCGGTGATATTACAGGCCAAAGTGCCAGTTTATGAAGAAGATACCGCGGATATGCTCGCCGCCCGCGTGCATGAGCAAGAACATGCTATTTATCCACTCGTGGTGAAATGGTTTAGTCAGCAACGTCTTAACATGCAAAATGGCCAAGCCTATCTCGATGGCAACCTTATCGGCCCAAGCGGTTACGCGCCCGATTAGTTCCACTTGACAGTAAGTTGTACCAATCAAAAAAATAGAGACCTTCGGGTCTCTATTTTTTTAACTATTTTCAACAAAAGCATTGTTTTCTTAGGCAATGTGGCATTAGATAACTTAACGAAAAAGTGATTTTTGATCGGCATGACAAGAGACTATTAGATGAAAAATATTATCTGCGATATCGATGGTGTACTACTGCACGACAATAAACTGATCCCCGGCAGCGACAAATTTATCCAGCGCATTTTAGAGCAAGGCAATCCGTTAGTGATATTGACTAACTATCCCGTACAAACGGGTAAGGATCTGCAAAACCGTTTAAGTGCCGCCGGTATTGATATTCCTGAAGAATGCTTTTACACCTCTGCCATGGCCACCGCCGACTTTTTAAAACACCAAGAAGGCAGCAAGGCATATGTCATTGGCGAAGGCGCCCTCACCCACGAACTCTACAAAGCAGGCTTTACCATTACCGATATTAATCCCGATTTTGTGATTGTCGGTGAAACCCGCTCATACAACTGGGAGATGATCCATAAAGCCGCAGGCTTCATCGCACGCGGCGCGCGCTTTATTGCCACCAATCCCGATACTCATGGTCCAGCCTACAGCCCTGCTTGTGGCGCCCTGTGTTCGCCCATCGAGCGTATTACCGGTAAAAAACCTTTCTACGTGGGAAAACCGAGTGCTTGGATTATTCGCTCTGCGCTTAATCACATCGATGGACACTCGGAAGACACTGTCATCATTGGCGACAATATGCGTACCGATATTTTGGCGGGCTTCCAAGCTGGGCTTGAAACCATTCTGGTCACCAGTGGTGTGAGTAAGCTCGAAGATATCGACAAAGAACCCTTCCGCCCGAACCATGTGTTTGCCTGCGCTGGCGATATAGACGTTGTTTAAACAGATGTCTAATCCTACGTCTAGCAATTCATCCTTGCCAGTCGCTTAAACATTACCTATGCAACACGCCTAGCCCAAAGGCGTATTGCATAGGGTAAAGCAACATTAAGTAACATATTCGCCTTCTTCTCAGCCTTGTGGCTCACAGCGGCTTGCTTCATGATAAGTCTCGCTTCTGATTGATTAACATAAATCCAAAATACCTTAATTAAAACAACAGTAGGATTAACCTATGCGACGTCTGTATCCACTCTGTACGCTGGCCATGCTCAGTGCCTGTAGTCCTAATGCACCAGAGCCTGATGGCAACAGCACTTTGGCTGAACTCAAACCAGTGCAGTTTAATGAAGCGCGCTTTAGAAATGATATTAAAGCCCTGTCATCCGATGAATTTGAAGGCCGCGCGCCCACCACTCACGGTGAAAAACTCACCTTGGATTATTTGACCAAAGCCTTTACAGAGATGGGACTCAAGGGCGCGTACCAAGGCAGCTTTTTACAACCAGTGCCTATGGTGAGCTATACAGCAGATGAAGCGCAGCAAGTTACGCTGGCAGGATTACCCTTTAAATACCGAAAAGATCTAGTGCTCAGCAGTCGCCACGATAACGGTGGTATTAGTATTGAGAACGCACCATTAGTCTTCGTCGGCTATGGAGTGAACGCACCCGAATATGGTTGGAATGATTACCAAGATCTCGACATGAAAGGCAAAATCGCGGTGATCTTAGTGAACGATCCCGGCTTTGCTCGCCCTGACTCGGGGAAATTCAACGGCAAAGCCATGACCTATTACGGCCGTTGGAGCTACAAATTTGAAGAGGCCAGTCGTCAAGGCGCACTCGGCGCACTGATTATCCATGATACCGAGCCCGCCTCTTACCCTTGGTCCGTGATAGAAAATAGTTGGACTGGACCACAGCAAGATCTGGTCCTCAGTAAAGCTGAACAAGATAGCCGTATCCAAGTCGAAGGCTGGCTTACATTGGACGCGGCTACACAACTGTTCGATAAAGCCGGTTTATCACTGCCTAATTTAATGGCGCGCGCCGCCGACAGCTCAATCAATTTACCCCTTGAACAAACGGCCAACATCGCCTTTAAAAATAAAGCCGAATACGCGAATAGCTACAATGTGGTCGCCACACTCCCCGGCAGCACACAAGCCGACGAGCAAATCCTCTACACCGCCCATTGGGATCACATAGGTAAAGACGAGACGAAAGCAGGCGATCAAATTTATAACGGCGCCATGGACAATGCCTCAGGCACTGCTGGCATTCTCGAAATCGCCAGACAATTAGCCGACAATGCCAAACAAGGCCATGGTTTAGCGCGCTCGGTTACCTTTATCGCTACCACAGGTGAAGAACAGGGCTTACTCGGTTCGCGCTATTACGCCGCCAATCCACTTTATCCTATCGACAAAACCGTGGCAGTGTTAAACCTCGACAGCACGAATATCTATGGCAAAACCAATGACTTTACCATTGTCGGCAAAGGTAAATCCGAGTTAGAAACTTATCTTATCGATGCGGCGAAACAACAAAACCGCATCGCCATGGGTGAGAAAAATCCCGCTTCGGGCGGTTTCTTCCGTTCAGATCATTTCAGCTTTGCCAAACTTGGCGTGCCAGCGGTATTTGCTGGCGGCGGTAGCAACCCCGTTGACGAAGCCACGGCTGCTTATAAAACCCAGATGCAAGCCACAATGAAGGGCTGTTATCACAATGTCTGCGATGAATACCGTGAAGATTGGGATTTAAGCGGCGCGCTGCAAGACTTGCAAATCTACTACCAAGTCACACGCACATTGGGCAACAGCCAAGATTGGCCGGGATATTATCAAGGCACAGAATTCAATAGCCTGCGCCCAGCCAAAACAACGCTGGAAACGGACGCAAAGTAACAGGCTAAGTCTGTGGCTTCTTGCGAGAGACCGTTGGGTTAGTCGTCTCTTATTGACGCCTACTAGTAGAACCTGCGAAATAAAGCGCCAGCTGAATAAAGCGCCTCCTCCGCCAGCCAAAGCGCCAAACAAGACCTACAAGCACGTGAACCATTCACGTGCTTTTTTGTTTTCAGTTCACAAAAAATGCCGTTATCGCTAAATACCCACCACGTCATTATGAATAGGCTTATGCCATTGGTTAATGTCAAACTCGGCGCATTAATTGATTAAAAATAAAACACTTAAACGAGCCAACTCATTATTTATGGTCTTTTTTAACGGTTTTTCTGTCATCGACACTTTTTTAAAACTCATTGTGAATTCCCCAAAACTCCCCGCGCCAAATCAGACGATAAAAACAAATCATCAAAAATAACGCGAATTAAATGAATTATTCTCAAATAAAATCATTAAACACAAACATCTAAATCAACAAAATCACCAATAAGCAGATAAAACATCAAAAATAGTGTTTGGCAAAACGCTAAATAGCTGGCACATTAAACCTCAATTGAGACATCCTCAAATGACAGACAGTGTGGGAGTTGTACTATGTGTTCAATCTTTTCGATTTTAGATATCCAATCTGATGCCAAAGAACTGCGCCAAGTCGCGCTAGAAATGTCTAAGCTCATGCGCCACCGTGGCCCTGACTGGTCAGGTATTTATGCCAGTGATAAGGCGATTCTTGCCCACGAACGTTTAGCGATTGTTGACATTGAACACGGTGCTCAGCCACTGCTGACCGAAGATGGCAGTTTGATCCTCGCGGTCAACGGCGAAATCTATAACCACAAAGAATTGAAAGCCCAGTTAGGCGATAAGTACAGCTATCAAACCAACTCTGACTGCGAAGTGATCTTGGCGCTGTATCAAGAATATGGCACTGAATTTCTTGATAAATTAAACGGTATCTTCGCCTTTGTGTTATATGACAAAGCCCAAGACAGATATCTTATCGGCCGCGATCACATGGGTATTATCCCGCTATACACAGGCCGTGACGCTGCGGGTAACTTCTATGTTGCCTCCGAAATGAAAGCCTTGATGCCAGTGTGTAAAACGGTAGAGGAATTCTTACCGGGCCAATATTTGTACTCAAGCGATGCCGCCGCGGTGAAATACTACACTCGCGATTGGCAAAGCTATGATGCGGTTAAAGATAACCCAGCCAGCCAAGAAGAATTGCGTGACGCATTAGAAGCGGCGGTCAAACGTCAATTAATGTCAGACGTGCCCTATGGTGTGTTGCTGTCGGGCGGCTTAGATTCATCGATCATTTCCGCCGTGACGCAAACCTTTGCTAAACGCCGGATTGAAGACGATGGCGAAACCAACGCTTGGTGGCCACAGTTACATTCTTTTGCCGTCGGCCTTGAAGGTGCGCCGGATTTAATCGCCGCCAAAAAGGTAGCCGAAGCGATTGGTACGATTCACCATGAGATCCATTTCACCTTCCAAGAAGGCTTAGATGCGATTAAAGAAGTGATCTATCACTTAGAAACCTACGATGTCACCACCATACGTGCTGCCACGCCAATGTATTTAATGGCGCGTAAAATCAAAGCGATGGGCATTAAGATGGTGTTATCGGGTGAAGGTGCTGACGAGCTATTTGGCGGCTATTTATACTTCCATAAAGCGCCAAACGCACAGGCATTCCACGAGGAATTAGTCCGCAAACTCGATAAGCTGCATCTGTTCGATTGTCTGCGAGCCAACAAAGCCATGGCCGCTTGGGGATTAGAAGCTCGCGTGCCCTTCCTCGATAAAGAGTTTATGGATGTGGCAATGCGCATCAACCCTGAAGCGAAAATGTCTAAGGATGGCCGTATTGAGAAACATATTCTGCGTAAAGCCTTTGAGCACAAGTTGCCAAAAGAAGTGGCGTGGCGTCAAAAGGAACAATTCAGTGACGGCGTGGGCTACTCTTGGATTGACGGTTTGAAAGAACAAGCGGCAGCGCGTGTGGATGATTTACAATTGGCGAACGCGAAATTCCGTTTCCCATACAACACGCCAGAAACCAAAGAAGCCTATTTCTATCGCTGCTTCTTTGAGGAACATTATCCACTGAGCGGCGCTGCAGAAACAGTTCCAGGTGGTAAATCCGTCGCCTGTTCAACGCCAGAAGCATTGGCTTGGGACGAAAGCTTACGCGGTATTATCGACCCATCGGGCCGAGCAGTGCGCTCTGTACACACCTCAAGTTATTAATAGCCTAACGTTGAAGACTAGGTTAGTAAACTGAGCTGATGAGCTAGATTAATCATATAAATTAATTAGATTGATAAACTGGTTAAAACTGCAAACCACAAGCGCCACCCTAGGGTGGCGCTTGTATTTTAATGCTGTTTACTTTTATTGCTTACTCACGTACAAAATGATGACTTAGCTAAAATACCAAACTAGGCCGACAGCGCACTGAATGGCTTAATTTGAGAGTGAGCTTGAATGTGGGTTTGAGTGTGAGCGTTGGTTTGCACTTGAGTTTGAAAATAAGCATTACTCTGCGTCAACGCCATCGGATCTAAGCTTAAAAACTGCTTTCCAGCACTCAGCCCCACATGATAATCATGGCGTAAATCCGCATCGGTACTGCCCAGCAATTTACTTTGCAAATTTTCAGCAGCAAAAATCTGCACTATCTCCACATCCTCTGGCGGATTAGCGATGAAATCCAATTCATCCTGATAGGCTTGTTCGTGCTGCACTAAGTAATCTATGGTTTTCGGACAAAAGCCAGAAACACAAATCCAAGATTTTAATTTGTGAACCCAAGCCGATTGCGCCTGAAAATCCTCGCTCACAGTACGGATCACCACAATTTTGCGGGCACCACGACGATAGGCCTCACGCACAGGTAAAGGCGCAGCTAAACCGCCGTCGAGATAAAAATCACTATCAATACCTTCGTTTAATGCTGTGCCGTGACCAGAGGCGCTATGATTAGCCGCGCCGTTATTAGAAGCCTTGTCACTATTACAGGCATTATCATTTAGCCAAGGCGTGAGTTTCACCCCTTGTTTATACAAAAATGGTAATGCGCTAGAAGCTTTTAGCAATTCGCGCCACTGGCTTTTACTGCTTGGACTTAAAAAATAACCCTTGCGATCACTGGCATTCGTAGTTGTGATCAGTAACTGCCGATGACCGAGTGAGGCTGTTGCCGCGTTAAGATCTAATTTAAACATCCCTTGTCTAGTCTGCTCAAAATACCAATCTAAATCGACCACGTTACCGCCGACTAACCCGCGACCGAGTCGATAGAAACGTTTATGGCGCGATAAACCGCGGATCAAACGTTTGGCATAACCCTTTTGACGGGCTAAAAAACTGCTGAGGTTCTGTGAGCCTGCAGAAGTACCAATAAATAAATCAAAGGGATCGAATCCGCCATCAAGCCAAGCATCGAGCACGCCTGCGGTGAATATGCCACGCTGGCCCCCCCCTTCTGCAATCAGGGCCACCTGTGGGCTAGCGTTAGATTGAGCATCTTTGGAGGCTAAGTGGCTGACGGCGTGCATAGGAAAACCTTATCGAATAATTCATATAAGGCGAGTCTAAACAAGCTGAATGAGAAAAGATAACGGATAGAAACTATCATCTTAATAGGTAAATACTATTAAGATGATAAGCCACACAAGGTTAATCCATGCTCAAGGCACGAATACTGACAGAGAGCTACGGCGATTATTCGCGCAAGATTAACCCATTCACTCCAGCTTGCTCATCGTCCTTAACGAACAAGCTATTTTCACATCAATGCATTAAAACTTATGACTCAGTTCAAGGGTGATATTACGTGGCTCACCGGGGAAATGGCCATTACGCTCGCTAAAACCACTGACGGCATATTCTTTGTCGAAGATATTTTTAAGATTTAAGCGAACTTGAGTTTGATCCCACTGGGTCGTCCAGCTCATGTCAAAAATCGTATGGGGCTTCACCGTTTGGCCATCGAGGCTGAACTGCTCGCCTACATAGTCCATACCAAAAGCAATCGCCGAATCGAGTGCATTGATATCGTAACGGGTCCATATCCCTGCTTGATGACGCGGCGCATTGGCAAAGTGCTTACTATCAAAAGTATTGGTTAAACTATCGTTCGTTACCCCTTTAACCACTTCGGTCTCGTTATAGGCATAGTTTGCCGTGACGGTCAGGTTATCGGTTAAATCCCCCACCAGCGTCCATTCAATGCCTTGACTGTGTACTTCACCCAAATTAAGTAAAGCGGGAATACCATCGTCATCACCAGTATCTAAAGGGTTAGCTTGGGCGACATTTTGTTTTTCAATGCGATACACAGCAAGCGTGGTCATAAACTGGCCATCAAGCCATTCATTTTTCATCCCAAGTTCAATTTGATTGCCCGTTTCTGGATCGAGGAAACCGTCACCAATATCTTCTGCTTGATTGGTTAAAGATGCTGGATTGAAGCTCTCTGAGTAATTCAAATAAAAGGACATTGAATCGATTGGACGATAATTAAGCCCTGCTCTTGGCGTTATCGCGTTATCGCTGAAGGAGAAACCGGTATTTTTATCATAATCATCAAACTGGCTAAAACGCAGACCAGCAATCAATGACCACTGTTCATTAAAGTGCAGATGTTCCTGTACATAAATGCCGTAACGGTTAGCGCGGGTACCATCGGTATTTTTATCCTTCAAGTTGTAACTATTAGGATCGGTTTCACCATAGTTAAGGTCAAAAATATTCAGGTTACCAACACCATCCTTATCAGTCGCCAATTTGTACTGATATTCGGTTTCGACATAGTGATAGTCGCCGCCGAACAGGAATTCATGTTCAAAACCTAAAGCATCGAATGCATAAACAAAATCATTGGTTAAACTGATTTCATCATTAGCCCGTGCTTGAACTCGGTATTCACGCTTAATGGTGCCATCACCCATAATGGGCTTTTTATTGGCATCTAAGGTCGCCCAACCTCTCGATTCATGATATTGCTGCGTGGAATCATTATTCAGATAACGGATCTGAGTCTTGACCGAGAAATTATCGGTAAATTGATGATCGAGAATCGATTGCAGCACCAGTGCATCCATCTTCTGGAAGTCACTCTTCTCATTGGCATTATAGGATGGCGCAACAAGGAAGTTACCGTCATTATCGACAGGAACGCCGCGCAGTCGATTGCCACCTAAATCCTGCTTAATAATATCGAAAGTGGTAGTGAGCTTGGTATCATCACTGATTTCGTAGAGTAACCCACCCGCCACTTCGGCATTTTGACTATCAGCATTATTTCGAAAGCTATCTTCCTGCTGATAATAGGCGCCAAAGCGATAGGCGAGATTGTTGGTTAAGCCACCGGTGAAATCCAGCGAGCCCCCCATCATATCCTCGCTGCCTGTGCTTAAGGTCTGCTCTTTACTCTCGACAAAGGTTGGTTTTTTAGTGACATAGTTGATCATGCCGCCGGGTTCACCGCCGCCATAAAGTGCGGATGCAGGGCCTTTTAACACTTCAACCCGCTGCACATTGAAGAGTTGCGGCACAGAAAATCCCGAATAGGGATCGCCCCTTACTCCATCATAAAAAACGTTGGCATCGTCGCGGAAACCGCGAAAGGTCACGCCCGAATAACTGAACTCACTCACGCCCGCAATAGAGCGGTATAAATCTGTAATATTGCGCGCGGCTTGGTCGACGATTAATTGCTCGGTCAGCACTTGCACCGACTGCGGCAATTCCATCACATTAATCGCCGTCTTAGTGCCAACTGTCGTTTCTTTATCGACGTACATTTGCATTGCACGGCCATGGACAGCAATACGCTCAGGTGCTGCGAGTGTTATCTCCCCATCGGCTGCGGATTGAGTCGATGCAGGACTGGGGACTGGTGAGCTCGTAGACAAGGTCTGCTGTGGGGCCTCTTTATCGAGTACGGTTTCAGCGGCAAATGCCGACTGATGTTGAGCAAGTGCAAGTGCGATTAATGAGTAAGCGAAACGAGTCTTCACAGAATGTCCCCAGCGCGAGCGTATAAAAATGGCATAAACCAAAGGGTTTACAAATGTATTCAAACGAATTGGCCGTCATTATAAAGAATGATTTACGAATAACAATAATTATCATTTGAATTTACACAATTGTGAAACGCGTTTAATAAATCATCGACATCAACCCACATAGTCCTTGTTATGTGTGGTTATGACTCAAACAAAGGAGCGCCAATAACACAAACCTTCGATGGAAGTTTTTATGTGGAATGAGACAAAGACTCACAGCATCAAGCTGAGTATTTGCGTGCAGCTTAATAAAAACAATAAGTTAAAAATTTAAACGATATAAAAATAAAAACCAGCGACAGTGCGCTGGTTTTTGGCTATTGTTGAGCTGTGCTTAAGCAAGGGCTTAACTCAGCCTATAAGGTGAATGCTTAAAAGATAGCTTCATCCAATTGAGTGAGCATTTCACTAGCCTGCTCGATTTGCTTACGCAGACTGCGACCTTGCACCGCCCAGTAAGCCATGTAGAAATCAGCAGTTTTCAATTTGGCCTGATAAAATGCGGTTTCTTCGGTGCCCTGCTCCAACGCCGCTAATGCCACCGCAGCACTTCTGGCCCACATCCATGCCAGTGCAGTCACCCCAAATAACTCCAGATAAGCCATAGAGGCTGCGCCGATAATGTCAGGATTGGTCGCTGCTTGTGCAGCTAAATAACCGCTAGCCTTTTGCAAATCACCCGCACAATCCATTAAACCACTCACGTAGGGTTGCATCGCCGCATTGGTGCTATGTGACTTAATAAACTCAGTCACTAACGCCGACCATTGCTGCATGGCCGCGCCGCGGTCGCTAAGCAATTTACGCCCCACTAAATCCAGCGCCTGAATACCGTTAGTGCCTTCATAAATCAGTGCAATACGGCTATCACGCACAAATTGTTCCATACCCCACTCATGAATATAACCATGTCCACCAAACACTTGCTGTGCATCGACACAGGCATTAAAACCACGGTTAGTGATAAAACCTTTCACCACTGGCGTGAACAGTGCCGCTAATTGGGAGGCAACTTTGGCTTTGGCGGGATCGGTATGACGCTCAGCTTCATCGAGCCACAAAGCTTGTTGTCCAACTAAGGCTCTTGCGCCTTCATTAAAGGCTTTTTGCGACAGCAACATACGGCGCACATCGCCATGAACCAAAATCGGATCGGCGGCTTTTTCGGGTGCTTTGGCACCGCTTAAGGCGCGGCTCTGTAATCTATCTTTGGCATAGGCTAGCGCATTTTGATAGGCAATCTCAGAGACACCCAGCCCTTGCACGCCCACGCCTAAACGCGCTTGGTTCATCATAGTAAACATGGCGCGCAGTCCTTGGTGCGGCTCGCCAACAAGCTCGCCCAGCGCACCTTCAAACACCATCACACAAGTTGAGTTACCGTGAATGCCCATCTTATGTTCAAGGCCACTGGCATATAAAGTGTTCGGCGCGCCTAAACTACCATCGTTATTCACTAATACTTTAGGCACGGCGAACAAAGATATGCCCTTCACGCCTTCAGGTGCATCGGGCAAACGGGCTAATACGAGGTGCACTATGTTGTCGGTGAGTTGGTGATCGCCTGAGGAGATAAAAATCTTCTCACCAGTAATGGCGAAAATGCCTTCGGATACTGGCACGGCTTTGGTGCGTAATAAGGCTAAGTCCGTACCGGCGTGGGACTCGGTCAAATTCATGGTCCCAGTCCATTCACCGCTAACCAGTTTACTCAAATATTTTTGCTTGAGCGCATCACTGCCGTGGGCATGGATGGCGGCATAGGCGCCATGGGTCAAACCAGGATACATGGCAAAAGCCATGTTAGTTGCCGTTTGTATCTCAGTGGCAAAAATCCCCACCACTTCGGGTAAGCCTTGGCCGCCATATTCAGGATCGCAGGTCAGCGTTGGCCAGCCATTATCGACAAACTGCCGATAGGCATTATCAAATCCTTCCGGGGTAATCACCTTACCATCGACCAACTTACAGCCTTGCAGATCGCCGACACTATTGAGCGGTAACATAACTTCAGTACTAAAGTCGGCCATACCTTGCAGGATCGCATCGACAAGATCTGGATCGATTTCATCGAACCCCTTAAGTGCATCTTGCTGATAAATATGTAACATTTCATCGAGGATAAATTGATAGTCGCGCAGCGGCGCTTGATAGACTGGCATAATCGCTTCCCTTTTCTTGTTAGACTGCAACTCAACTAAGTGATCTGACCACTTTAGCTAAATCTGCCGAAAAAGAAAGCACCTCAGTATCCGCCACAGACTTTTGTTTACACAAACGAACAGCGAAACCGTAAATTGATCGCAACAAAGCCTTATGTTATCGCGGAAAACTTTGTAAGCTAACTGCCTGTTTTTCTGATATGTCAGCAGAGTTAAGGATATTGTTACTATGGGTTCTGTCACTACTAAAAAGCACGCCAACGGGCTCGATTATGTCGAAGTGAATACGGCGTTATGTCAGGCAAGAATTTTTTTGCAGGGCGCGCAAATAGACTATTTTCAACCCGTAGGCAAACCACCTTTGCTGTGGGTTTCATCGGCTGACGATTATCAACCCGGTAATGGGATCCGTGGCGGTGTGCCCGTATGCTGGCCCTGGTTTGGCATGAGTAGTGAAGCGAACTTTCCCCAACACGGTTTCGCCCGTACCCGCATTTGGGCGCTGGAATCGGTAGAAATGCGTAATCAGTTAGTGGATTTACGTTTTAGCTTAAAAATCAGTGAGCAAGATAAAATCTATTGGCCGCATAACACTGAGGTCAGCGTGTTATTCACCCTAGGCGACACCCTAAGCATTAGCCTTGTGAATACCAATTCAAGCGATGAAACCGTCACGCTTACCCAAGCGCTGCACAGCTATTTCCCGATTGAGGATATCCACCAACTCAAAGCCAGCGGTTTTAGTGGGTCAAAATACATCGAATTTGCCGAGGGGCCTTATCCGCAAAACACGGATGAAGTGCTGTTTGATCGCGAGACAGATCGTGTCTATACCGATCTCGGCCCAGTGCAGTTACTGCATACGCCGCAGGGGACAATCGAAGTCAGCCGTGAAAACAGCCAATCAGCGGTATTATGGAATCCATGGATTGAAAAGTCACAACGCCTTGGCCGATTTAATCCAGAAGATTATCTGACCATGGTCTGCCTAGAAGCGGCCAATGTATTAGAAGATAAAGTCGTGCTCGCGCCAGGTGAAACCCACAGTTTAGTGACCCATATTCGCTGGAAAGACTAACGATTAAATATCCTAGCTCTTAATGTCCTAGTCAAAAAACGATACACACAAAAATGCCCTGTCCTATTTGCCAACGCAATCGGGACTGGGCATTTTTATCATTGCAAAACCTATCACTGCGAAACCAGAGTGTTTATCACTCCGAAACCAAAGTTTTATCACTACAAAACCTAAGTTTTTATAACGATGAAACTTAAGGTAAAACTTATTTCGCCGTTTTTTCTAAGCGTGCCAGCAAGCTAGACGTATCCCAACGGTTACCGCCCATGCCCTGAACTTCTGAATAGAATTGATCCACCAAAGCGGTCAATGGCAAGTGTGAACCATTGCGGCGGGCTTCTTCTAAGGCGATGCCTAAGTCTTTACGCATCCAATCGACGGCAAAACCAAAATCATAGCTCTGGCCCCACATCGTCTTGTAGCGATTTTCCATCTGCCAGCTTTGCGCCGCGCCTTTGCTAATCACTTCAATGACTTTCTCGCCATCGAGTCCCGCTTTACGGGCAAATTGCAGCGCTTCCGCCAAACCTTGCACCACACCCGCGATACAAATTTGGTTCACCATCTTAGTTAACTGACCTGCACCAACCTCACCTAAACGCTCGGCGCAGCGGGCAAAGGCTTCAATCACGGGTTTAACACGCTCAAATACCGCTTCATCGCCGCCGACCATCACAGTCAAGGCGCCATTTTCAGCGCCCGCTTGACCGCCAGACACAGGCGCATCGAGGAAATCAATGCCCTTTTCCGCTAACACTTGATGAAGCTCACGAGCGACATCGGCCGAAGCCGTAGTATGATCAACCAGCACAGTGCCCTTTTCCATCCCATGAATAACACCATCACTGCCTAATACCACTTCACGCAGGTCGTTGTCATTGCCCACGCAAGTAAACACAATATCTTGACCCTCTGCCGCTTCCTTTGGTGTTGGACAGCAGCGACCGCCATAGGTGTCGACCCAAGTTTGCGCCTTGGTAAAAGTACGATTATAAACAGTGACCTCATGGCCTTTGTTCAGTAAATGCCTCGCCATGGGATATCCCATTACGCCTAAACCAATAAATGCGACTTTTGCCATGAGCTGATCCTTAAATAGATAAACAAAGTGAATCGATTCAAAATAGTGGCCGCAGTTTAACATTCATCAACGGTAACGTCAGAGTGAAATCGGAGCGAGTGATAAACGCACTTTTCGCTAGAAACAACAAAGGCGCCTTAAGCGCCTTTGCTGATTTAATTTATGGAGCTATTTCACTACATGGGCTTCCATTTCGGCGCCAATCTTTTTACGCATTTCCATCAAGCGCAGTGCAGAATCCCGCAAATGAATATCATGTTCCGTCTGTGGTATCCACTCAGGCACTGGCGTAGGTAGGCCATCTTCATCAACTGCTACCATGATCACAATACAATGGGTGGTGAGATGACGCTCAGAAACTTTAGGGTCGCCCGCTCGCACATCGATACCGATATGCATAGAAGTTTTACCCGTATAAATCACTTTTGCGCTGACTTCAACGATATTGCCCACCAAAATGGGTTGCACAAAACGAATACCGCCCGCATAAGCAGTAATACAATATTTACCGCTCCAGCCCGCTGCACAGGCATAGGCCGCGAGATCGATCCACTTCATCACAGCGCCGCCGTGAACTTTACCACCAAAATTCACATCCGCAGGCTCTGACAAAAATCTCAGGGTACTTTGTCTATCTATACCAGCCATATAACCTCAACTTATTCAGCCACTGTGGCTCAATGTTTCGTGCAATAGGCTGAGTTTACGATAGAAAGCCCCATTAGCGTAAAAATAATTACGATTGACCTCGTCAAAAAATTCGATTTAACCAAAGTGGCTAATAAGCACGCAGCAAAGCAATAAACTCGGCAACGCTAAACGATAAATCCATAGTTGAAGTTCACTACTGACGAAACGCGTACCCTTAGCAAAAGTGTAAACACCTAAGCCAAACATAAAGAAACCAAGCACTTCGAGGCCAGAGGACATATTGCTATCGCCACCGACATTAATCGCCGTCACCAATAAGGCAAACCAAACCACCACGTAAGCAGCGATTGCTAAGGTAAAAGTCTTGATCCCAATGTCCATGTTTGGATGCCACACTTTAAACTCACCGCGGATCAATTCGGTCAGATTGGCAGTTAATGCGCCAATAAGGGGAACAAGCGGGATCACCGCGGGATTTAACATGACACACTCCATTAAGATTGAATATGTTTGTCATTATCTGTGGTCACTAGAATTAAACAAGCTTGATGAACAAATGTTAACACTATGGATATCATACAGTTAGAAAGTGACATCCATCACAATAAAGTCATGAGATAACGGAGTTCAACTCACATGAGTAATGAATTTGACCCATAAAAAATGCGCCCTCAGGCGCATTTTTTCACTGTTTTTTACACCATAAATGCGTATTTTACACTTTCTTGAACAGTAATGAACCGTTAGTCCCACCAAAACCGAAGGAGTTACACAGAGCGTAATCCATCTTCACGTCACGGGCTGTATGGGCAACAAAATCTAAGTCACAACCTTCATCTGGATTATCCAAGTTAATCGTTGGCGGCACGGCTTGGTCGCGCAGTGCTAGCAAAGTGAAAATCGCTTCAACCGCGCCCGCAGCACCTAATAGGTGACCCGTCATCGATTTAGTCGAACTAACCAGTACTTTATAAGCGTGGTCTCCAAATACTGACTTAACCGCTGCCGCTTCCGCTTTATCACCTGCTGGCGTCGACGTACCGTGGGCATTGATATAACCAATTTGCTCCAGTGATAACTTAGCGTCATTAATGGCATTGACCATAGCCGCCGCAGCGCCTGCTCCGTCACTTGGAGGCGATGTCATATGGAACGCATCACCGCTCATACCAAAACCGACTAACTCGCCGTAAATGGTCGCACCGCGTGCTTTTGCGTGTTCGTACTCTTCCATCACCATCACACCAGCGCCATCACCGATCACAAAACCATCACGGTCTTTATCCCATGGACGGCTCGCCGCAGTCGGATCGTCATTGCGTGTCGATAACGCTTTCGCTGCACCAAAACCTGCAACGCCTAAAGGAGAAGTGACATCCTCAGCACCGCCCGCAACCATCACATCTGCATCGCCATAGGCAATGGTACGCGCCGCGAAACCGATATTATGCACACCCGTAGTACAAGCGGTCGTCACGGCAAAATTTGGGCCTTTCATGCCAAACATGATCGACAAGTGGCCTGAAATCATATTGATAATGGTACTAGGTACGAAGAAAGGAGAAACCTTACGCGGGCCACCATTCATCAATGCGCTGTGACCTTGTTCAATCAACCACATACCGCCCATACCCGCACCAATAGCAGTACCGACACGACCAGGGTTTTCTTTACTCATGTCCAGACCTGAGTCTTGGATAGCTTGGATGCCAGCCGCCATACCGTATTGAATAAAGAGGTCCATTTTACGGGCATCTTTTTTCGTTACGTATTGCTCAACATCGAAATCTTTTACTGAACCACTGAAACGAGTGGTAAATTCACTGGCATCAAATTTGGTTATCGGTGCAATACCACTCTTACCCGAAAGCAAAGCCTTCCAAGTAGTATCGACAGTATTGCCCACTGGAGTTACTAACCCCAAACCGGTTACCACTACACGACGTTTAGACACGGCAGTCACCTTTAAATGCTAATTTGTTAATTCAGATAGAGGACGCAGGGTTTTCTATCATTAGACAATTTCTTAAATAACGTTTATTTAGAAAAATTCGCCAATCTGCGGCGAGCATCTCGTGGATAACAATTAAAACACGATCCAGAAACGATTGAATGGCACGGAGGCAGAATTTGACGGGGGTAAAACAAAAACAGGCGGCAAAAATGCCGCCTGTCTTCAAGAATTCAGAATTACTGATTCTTAGAAACGTAGTCGATCGCTGCTTGAACAGTAGTGATCTTTTCAGCTTCTTCATCAGGGATCTCGGTATCAAACTCTTCTTCCAGAGCCATAACCAACTCAACAGTGTCCAGAGAATCTGCACCCAGATCGTCAACGAAAGATGCCGCTGGCTTAACGTCTTCTTCTTTAACGCCCAGTTGCTCTACAATGATTTTCTTTACACGTTCTTCGATGTTGCTCATTAGTTTTCTTTCCTATTCAAATTACGCACTTGCGTAAGATTGCGAGTAGTTTATTAGATTTGGCTGACAATGCAAGCTTAGTTTTCGTGGTCTAACCACGAAATTTCACTATCAATTGATACAGATCACTACTCAGTTGCGACAGAAATCCCTGCCATTCGCCCTTAAACCATGTACATGCCGCCATTCACATGCAAAGTTTCGCCTGTGATGTAAGCGGCTGAGTCCGAGGCCAAAAAGAGCACTGCGTTGGCAATTTCTTGCGCTTGCCCTAATCGTTCCATCGGAACCTGTGACATGATAGCTTTTTGCTGCTCTTCGGTCAGCTCATCTGTCATATCGGTCTGGATAAATCCAGGAGCGATAGCATTAACTGTAATTTGACGAGATGCAACCTCTCTTGCAAGAGATTTTGTAAATCCAATCAAACCCGCCTTTGCTGCCGAGTAGTTAACTTGACCTGCATTGCCCATGGTGCCTACCACTGAACCGATATTGATGATTCGGCCAAAGCGCTTTTTCATCATGGTACGCATCACAGGTTTTGATAGTCTAAATAACGATGTCAGGTTGGTGTCGATAATATCCTGCCATTCATCATCTTTCATCCGCATCAGCAGATTATCACGGGTTATACCCGCGTTGTTGACTAGAATATCAACATCACCCGCTTTTTCTTTGATCGAGGCGAATAAATGTGTAACAGATTCACTATCTGTGACATTAAGCACTAAACCAAAACCTTTGTCACCCAGATATTCTTGGATCGCCGCAGCGCCCTTCTCACTGGTTGCGGTTCCAATAACTACTGCACCCGCTTCGACCAGTGTCTCAGCGATCGCACGGCCAATACCGCGGCTCGCACCTGTCACCAAAGCCACTTTGCCTGTTAAATTCAGGTTGAAACTCATATAAACTCCTTACTCAGTTAATGCTGCTAATGAAGCAACATCATTAACCGCTTGGGCTGATAGTGATTTGTTAATTCGTTTTGCCAATCCTGTCAATACTTTACCAGGACCACATTCCACCAGTTGGGTAATGCCTTTTTGGGCCATTAACTCAACCGTTTCGCTCCAGCGGACAGGACAATATAACTGACGCACTAACGCATCTTTAATGTCATCAGCAGAGGTCGGTGATGCCACATCAACGTTATTAATCACTGTAATTGTTGGGGTATTAAACTGTACATCGTTTAATGCCACGGCCAGTTTATCCGCCGCAGGTTTCATTAATGCACAGTGTGATGGCACGCTGACAGGTAAAGCCACCGCCATTTTTGCGCCCGCTGCTTTACAAGCTGCTGCAGCGCGCTCAACTGCGTCTTTTTGACCTGCAATGACCACTTGACCAGGACTGTTAAAGTTAACTGGACTCACCACGTCACCTTGAGCCACTTCGGCGCAGGCATTAGCGATACTCTCGTTGTCCAAACCGATAATCGCATACATAGCACCCGTGCCAGCTGGAACCGCTTGCTGCATCAGTTGACCACGTAATTCCACCAACTTAATCGCGTCTTTAAAATCTATCACACCGGCGCAAACTAAAGCAGAATACTCACCTAAGCTGTGACCCGCGAGTATAGCTGGCATAGGTTTGCCTGAAGCCACGTAGGTACGCCAAATCGCCACGCTCGCCGCTAATAGGGCTGGTTGAGTTTTATCGGTTTCATTTAAGCTTTCAACAGGACCTTGCTGAACCAATGCCCACAGATCATAACCTAAGACGTCACTCGCCTCAGCAAAGGTTTGTCCAACAACAGCATGAGATTCGGCAAGCTCGGCTAACATGCCTAGGGCTTGTGAACCTTGACCCGGAAATACAAAAGCAACATTTTCCATATTCAAATTACCTATGGCTAACTTAATTTATTGAAAAATCATGTGGAACACACATGTAGAACTTAGAAACGAATGAGCGCACTGCCCCACGCAAACCCAGCACCAAAGGCCTCAAGCAGCAGTAGTTGTCCGCGCTGAATACGGCCATCACGTACGGCTTCATCCAATGCAATGGGCACTGACGCGGCAGAAGTATTACCGTGTTTAGCTAAGGTCAATACGACTTTATCAAGACTCATATCGAGCTTTTTAGCGGTAGCATTGATAATTCGGAAGTTGGCTTGATGTGGCACTAACCAGTCAATTTCTGACTTATCGATATTGTTAATGCGTAACGTCTCAGTCACCACATGGGACAATTGAGTCACAGCCACTTTAAAGACATCGTTGCCTTTCATGGTCATAAAACCGACCGCTTCAGAGGTTTCGCCTTTACGTGGTGGGAAAGCGCATTTCAATAAGTCACCTTGGCGACCGTCGGCATAAATGTGGGTCGAAATGATCCCTGGCGTTTCGGATGCGCCTATCACAACCGCGCCCGCACCATCACCAAATAAAATAATCGTTGAACGATCTTCTGGCTCACATAAGCGAGACAGTACATCGGCACCAATCACTAATACTTTTTTAGCCGCGCCCGTTTTTACAAATTGATCGGCAACAGATAAAGCATAAACAAAGCCTGAACACGCCGCTGCGATATCAAAAGCTGGAATGGTATGCACGCCAAGCATGGCTTGAATTTCACAGGCCGCAGCAGGAAAAGCATTGGGAGCACTGGTGGTGCCGCAAACGATCATGTCTAAATCTGATGCTTCTATGCCAGCCATTTCTAGCGCTTTTAATGCCGCTTGGTAGCCCATAGTTGAAACGGTTTCATCGAAAGCCGCAATGCGACGTTCTGATATACCTGTACGTTCAACAATCCATTGGTCAGTGGTTTCCACCATTTTTTCCAAATCTTGATTGCTACGCACCTGCACCGGTAGATAACTACCAGTTCCGAGAATTTTTGTATGCATAAGGAGGGATCAGTTATTTATATCTATAATAATTGATTTACTTTACATGCTGTTGAACTTGCTATTAATTTCAACTTAAGCCATGTCGATAAATCTTGATTTTGTACGCTGTTTTGTACACATCTAAAAGTTAGCCAGATTTGTACGCACTAATGTTTATCGCCGCAAAGTAACATAAAAAAACTGCTGACAATAGAATTTATACCGCAAAACTGGTCTGCTTTGCTATGCAGTCTTGTCGCAAAGTTACATTAAGAATCAGACAACATCACATTAATTGAAGTGATATTTTCATGAGCAAAGAGTAATTGTGACTTAAGTCAGAAATAATCATCTTCATGTATGTAAGGGATTGGTGAGTTAACTGAAGATTCGCCCCAGTAACCAAATGCACTACCCCCAACAGGCATGCTGCCAGCTCCTTTGGTCAACACTCCGCAAGTAAAAGTCCCATCTGACTTAAGCCAAATTCCGACAGGGAAAGGAGTAAAACTTAGCTTTGCTGCTCCAATCAATCTGGCCTGATACATCGGTTTTTTTGTGGCGAAGTTTGGGAATTGCTGCGGATTTGAATCGCCGATCGCATGCCAACCAGCTGAGCCTGGTGGATTTGCTAATGGCGTAGGTGAGATGAGATAGCCTCTTGGCATTTCTGGTGGGTTTGCTGAACTGAATGCCACGCCGCCATCGTCACCATAAAACGCTAAACCCCAGCTTGGAAGAGTTTGCAAGGGTGAACCAAAGGCGATAATTTTAACTGTGCCAGATCTTGGCGGTTCGTCATTATACGTCGAGCCAACATTATACAAACCTCCTGCTCTTAAACACTTAACGCGCCAATATCCGCCACTTGAATAAACGTAAGATGCCATGGCGTTGTAACCAGTATCGCTGACATAAACACTTGGAGGCGGTTCTGTTGATGCAATCGCGGTTGAAACATCTATTTCTCTATCTGCATTGGTAATTGTGTATTTAAATCTTTCTACGTTTAAGCGGTTAGCATTTGATAAGGCCACCGCGACACCTCCGTCAGCAAATAAGATCCCGTAGTTATCTGGAACATTGGCAACAGGGTAATACGCATAAACATTAAATTTTACTACCGAGTTATTTAGCGTGGAGTCTGCGCCGCCATACCAAAGGCTTTGTGATAGCGTTACCCTTCCACCGTCGCACTTACTGCTAACAATGTAACCCGTGTAAACAGTGCTACCAAAGCTAACATAAGAGGTGTGCCTGACAGCGGCGCCAGCAGGCTGAATAAACAGCCTGCAGCCATTGGGTATGACAAAGTCTTGTACAACATCTGCGGCAGATAGATATTTTACTGTAAACTCAATTGTTCCTTTAAATGCCATTGGATACCATCCGCTGGTGATATCTATGGTTCTATCTTGAGCGTAAAGCGCTAATCCATAACTCATATAAGTTTGCCAAGTCTGATTTTAAGTGTGCCAGCTGCGTCATAGACATCGATTCTTTCATTGGTAATTCTCATTCTCCCTTGTCCAGCTTGATAACCATTTATCTCAAAAAGCCCATTTTTATCAAGCTTCCAGCCAATCGAGTTTGCAACATAGTTTGTTGATTGGATATAACTGCCGATCTTGGCATTTGTGATAGTTCCATCACCGATTACCGCGTTATTAATAAATACCTGACCGCCCTGAACCGTAAAAGGTGTTGTGATGGTGGATGTGCCAGTGATTTGATTAACAATGGCAAATCTATCAGCAGTAAAGAGTACCTGCGATTGCATGCCTGCAGGCGTGTTTTCAACACCTATCGCCATACCAGCACCATAGTATTTACCGTCGGCAGTTACGCCTACTTTTACCGAGTACATGGCTTGCAGTTTGCCATCTAATGCTACAAGAGCCGTTGACGTTTGCTGAACTGCAGCTGATGCGTTATTGGCTGTCGCCTGAACTGTGGTGATCTGTGTTGCTAATGCGCTATCGGCATTGGCGCGCGCTGTTTGCTCAGTCTGAATCGCTGCAGCGTTTTGCGTAACGCCTTGTTGAGCTGCGTTCGCGGCGGCTTGGGCAGCAGCGGCAGCACTGGCGGCATCGGTCGCGGCTTTGTCAGTGACGGCAACCCATGCTGAACCACTCCAACGCTTAGGTGTGTTGGCATTGCCAGTCGTATCAATCCACAAGTTTTGCGCTAAGCGATCAGCTGCTACAGGGGCCGTAGACTGGATCAGCACCTTGCCTTTGGTACCCGCTAAACCTGCAGCGTCGGCAGCAGCTTGTGCGGCTGAGTTTGCAGCACTTTGTGCGGTTGATGCGGCAGTATTAGCGGCTGTCGCCGAGGCCTGAACAGTGGTGATCTGTGTTGCTAATGCGCTATCGGCATTGGCGCGCGCTGTTTGCTCGGTTTGAATCGCTGCAGCGTTTTGCGTAACACCTTGTTGGGCTGCGTTCGCGGCGGCTTGGGCAGCAGCTGCGGCGCTGGCGGCATCGGTCGCGGCTTTGTCAGTGACGGCAACCCATGCTGAACCACTCCAACGCTTAGGTGTGTTGGCATTGCCAGTCGTATCAATCCACAAGTTTTGCGCTAAGCGATCAGCTGCTACAGGGGCCGTAGACTGGATCAGCACCTTGCCTTTGGTACCCGCTAAACCTGCAGCATCGGCAGCAGCTTGAGCGGCTGAGTTTGCGGCACTTTGCGCAGTTGATGCCGCAGAGTTAGCGGCAGTCGCCGAGGCCTGAACAGTGGTTATCTGTGTTGCTAATGCGCTATCGGCATCGGCTCGCGCTATTTGCTCTTCTTTAATTATTGCTGAATTATTATTTGATACTGCAAAAACAGTGGTGATTTGCGAGGCTAATGCTTCATCTGCAGTAGTTCTGGCCAATTGTTCAATTGAGATTGCCGATTGTGTATCACCTACTGATGCGGAAACTGTATCGATGCGCTTAGCTAATGCTTCATCAGCTGTTGCCCTTGCATATTGCTCAGACCAAACGCCAGCAAAGACAACTGTAGATCCGGCGTTCCAACTGATGTCACCTGCTAGTGGTGGATTTACTAAAGCGAATATCCCATCCAGCCGCGATGCTTGCGATACTAGCTGACCATCAATAGTCTCTATTGAGTTTTCAACGCTATCAACTCGTACAGTTAACGCAGATACCGCTTCACCTAAAGATGAAAATTCACCTATTTTAGTCCAGTATGTTGTATTTGTAGGCAGCGTTCCTGCTGGTACTGTTTGCTTGGCTGAGTACAGCTTTCCTTGATATTTAACTAGTTGTCCAGTTAAATAACTAGCAGTATTGTCCCAGTCTGGTGCACCCGCTATATCAGCAATTTCAGCCTGCATTTGCTGAATTTGAGTTTGAGTATCAGTAATACTGATTTCAATATCAGGAATTTTGTCAGTTTCAATTTTTATCAGCGGGATCAGTTCTATTTCACTGAGTAGTTCTTGCCCTAGTGCTGAAGATGTAATGCGCTCGCTGAAATACGCATCATATTGAGATTGGTCTGTCGATGATTGTCCGCTGATAAATCCTGACCACGGCCCCACGTTGCCAGTGCGATCGACTAACCGAGCCCTAAACCAAAAATTAGCGCCTGCACTTAATCCCGTCATGGTGTGAGTTGCAATTGGATAAGCAAAATCACCCAATTTAATCATGCCGCTTTCGCTGTTATTGGGCCCGTACTCAAGCTCGGTCCGAAGCGTGTCTTCTGCACCTGCAGGGAACAACCAATTTAAGCCAATGCCAAACACTAGCGGCGTAGCAGTAAATGACGCGACTGCTGGCGGCAAGCCAGTTTTACCTGTGATATTGGTCAGCGCTGATGCCTTTGGTACCGACGAAACATCGACAGAGTTGATCGCCCTAACCCGCGCAATATATTGCCCGGTGTAAACGCCACGGATATCAACTGATGTGCTACTGGTTTTTGGCAGTTTTATCCACTCGCCAGAGTCTTTGCGCCATTCCACTTCATAAGCAACCGCATTTTTCGCTGTCGCCCACTGAATAGTCATAGTGGTAACCGAGAGTGTTTGCTCGGTGAATACGGACTGTGAAATGGTGACAGTAGCTGGCGCTTCTTGTGCACCGATCGGCAGCTTGCTTATAGGGCGTTCTTCTAACCGTGCGCCTGTATCGATATACGGATATTTGCTTGGGTTATGCTCAACTGCGGTGATCTCGTACTCAATGCTGTCGCTATTTGCTTTGGCTACGCGCAGCACTCTAAATTGTTGCAGCTTTAGCTCGTCTGACTCAACCGACCATAACAGCTGCGGTAATGGAGTTTCACTGTATTCCGTTGTTACCGTCACCACGCGGCCATTTATAGCCTCGATGGTACGCGCCTGTGCTTTACCGCTGGGTAAGTTCATGATGAGCCGATCATTAACCGCAATGGTGGCCGCACGGTCTAAAGTGATCTGTTTGCCATTAACCGCCGAGATTCGCCCACCAATCCGACTGCCTGCAATCAATTGATCTGCTATGCCGATAACGAAACCAGGTAATGGAATGCTGCCATCCATTCCCACTTTAAAATTGACCGCACGGTCATTATTATTGGTATAAATTGCCCACTTACCGCGGCGCTGCGCTTCTGATTCGCGGGTGCAACCTAAGGCCGATAATTCGATTACGTTGTCGCCATAGCGGCGCTGTAATGGTTGATCTGATACAGAGGTAACATCGGATTCATAAGCATTATCAGGGTTATCCCAGCTGATTAATGCTCGAGTGTATTTAACTTTTTCGCTGCTGGATGAATAGCTAAACTTGCCGTCTATCACATTGCTATTGTTATAAATGTAATCCATATCGCGTGGCATGTCGGCCACTGAGTACATTTGGCCGTTTGACCAATAAGTCATGCCGCGATAGATAGACGCTAAATCGCGCAATACCTGCCACGCTTCAGTAGCTTGCTGAATGTAGATATTGCAAATATAGCGCGGCTCCATACCGCCTTTGCCATCAGGAACCAGCTGATCGCAATACTGTGCAATCTGGTAAAGCTCCCATTTGTCCACCAGCGCAGCATTAATCCTGCGACCAGTGCCAAAGCGATCATCGAGGATGATGTCGTAACTCACCCATGCTGGATTATCGGTCCATGCAATTTTAAAGCTGCCATCCCACACGCCAGCATAATCACGAGTCAGTGGATTGTAGTTAGTGGGCACCTTTACTTTGCGCATAAAGGGCTCGCAAGATATCACTGGGATGTTTTGGAATTGGCTGGCGTCAAACTCGACATAGAGCAGTGCCGTATTGGGGTACTTTAGCTTGCGGTCAATAACATCGGTGATCGCCGCGATTTGCATTAAATCAGCGACACGATTGTTGTTTTGATTTGGGGTAAGTCGGCGAATACGGATTTGCCAGTTATTGCCTGTTGGTAAATCAATGCGGTGGCTGCGCTCGTAGGGTTGGGTGGTTTTACCATCCACCGCTGTGCTTAACACGGTTTGATAGCTGCCGCCGTCAGTAGACAGATCAATGGCGTATGCAATTCGATAGCCGTTTACATCACCGTTATCGAGCTGTTGTTGCAGTGCTGGCCAGCGAAAGCGCACACGTACAGCAGAGAGTAATGAGTTAGTGATGGCACGGGTATAAGGCTGATCAGACTTTAACTCAATACCTAAGGCCACCTCGTTTTCAACAGATGGCAGTCCGGGGATGTAAGTTTGATGCGCAGTACCTGGGCGAAAGTCCCAAATCACCCCGGGGAAGTTTTCGGCGCCATTGGGATCAAGTAGTGGCGTGCCATCTAAAAAGACATTCTGGCCCGATAATTGGCCGTCAAACTCCCCTTCACCGATCGCCAGTAAGATTTTAGCTTTTGCAATTGAGCGCAGATCATCAGGTGATTCGACAGGCGTACGCTGCTCACCTTCACCCGCTTTAGCACCATGAATAGTCAGTTGTTGATTTAATGCAGGAATACTCATGCTGATTATTGCTCCTGTTGACTGCCACCATTAGTGCCACCCGATTGAATTGGGCGTTTACTGGTTGCAATATCTTCGGCATAAATGCCTGCACTAATAATTGCGCCACCAATGCGGCGCTTACCGTAACCAATGCCGACGGGGTTTCCAGCCGCAGTGGTGTTAACTGCGCCACCAAAGGCATAACTGGGAGCGTTCTCTGCGGCTTCCCTACCCTTCAGTCCTTTCGCTTGCGGTGAGAGCATTTGCACCACGCCACCAGCGACCATTCCAATACCCGCTTGCACTAGCCAGCCTTGTCCAAAATAAGCACCAACGACGATCATCACGGCACCGAGAATAGTTTGCAGAATTCCGCCACGCTTGCTGCCACCAATGACAGGGACAATACGAATTTCAGTCGTACCTGCTAAATCAAACTCATCGGTACCCGTATTATGTCCATTTCTAAAAATGGCATAGCGCAGCCCAAGCTTTGCTTGTTCTTTAATAAACAGATCAAATCCATGCAGGGTATTTTTTAAGGCGCTAAAGGCTTCATTTGTGGTCCCCGTTTCGAGTAGACGCTGGTGAATGCGTCCGAACTTAGCCGCCAAGGATCCTGATAGCTTGATAGTGGTCTGTGTGCTCATGGTGTTTCCGCGAAAGCATGAATTTTAGGCAATAAAAAAGCCACCTGAAGAGGTGGCTTTAATGAACGTGTAATGTCTACGGCTTTACCCGCATTGTTATAACAGGATAATGACTTTGCTTTGCTGCGGCAATCAAATTTAAGTTAGCTTTTTAATACAGACATTTGAGCAAATTTTTACTCAATATTACCCGCTAACTCGATCACTTTTTTGTAGTTATCCCAGAGCCAATATTTTTGCGTTGCATCAGCAGCATGATCAAATAAACTTAAATTTGCGCTCATTTCATTTGCCCAGTTAGAACGTTTTGTGTATTCCCTATCATTTATCATATCGCTTAAGTCTGAAAAACCTTGGATCTCTACGGTAGTATATCGACGATCAAAGCTTCCAGTTTTAGTTGTCGATTTAACTTGCGTGCTCATCATGCAATGATGTACGAAGTCAGTCATTGTCATCCCACCGAAAATTTCGTCTTCTGTCTTGCGGTAAAGAGAAATATCATCAGGTTTTGTTTGAGAGCGCAATTTAAAGCTATCCAAGCCTTTATCAAACTCAATTAAACCGATAACCAATGCTGGGAAGCAAATCAACTGATCTTTGCCTTGTCTCTCGCCAGTTGCTTGCATAGTACGTAAGCACGAATCTAGTTTATAAAGTAATTGATCAATATCCCTTATTTTTAAATCATAATAGCCTGCTAAAACGGCTATTATATTTATCTTCATGTCAATAAGTTCCTGATAAGGTCTTATTGGGAAGATAGTTAGCCTAGAGTAAACATCAACATCTCTTTTTTCTTTCACAGCGATGTAACTAGCAAGATCTGGGCTAGGTAAGATTACTTTGCGATCAAAAAAACGCTTTAAATACTGTCCCGCATCAAAATTAGCACCATAAACAGCTGATACCGAATGCACCAACTGATCTGTATCAGTCGCCACTACAAACACAAAATTATCCGTTTTAAAGAAATGCTTAATTACTTCCAACATTTCAATGGCATAGTTTGGGCGGCAGCGGTCTAATTCATCAACCAGTACGACCACAGGTAATACCGCACCATAACAATCCTCTAATACTTGAGCTAACTCCCCGAGTGCTATTCTAATTTCATTGATAGCGCTAACTTGGGCTTGGTGTTCTGCAGATAATTTATTAAGAAAATCTTCTGGTCTTTGCGTAAATAGCTGCTGCATGATGGCAACACCAGTGCCTGCATCATCAATTGCGTGCTTCGCCACGATTGCCGCTGCACCAACCAACGTCCCTCTGATAAAGTTACCTAATACTTCTTTGACTTTTTCTACCTTATCAACAGAGCCCAGCTTTTTGTTAAAGCATTCTAACTGAGTCAATAGCTCACTTGCGGCAACGGTAAGTGGATCTTTAGAGAAATCACTTTCCCATGCATCGATATAAATCACAGGATGCTTTTGGCTAAGTAGGAGTGAATAAAATCGTTTTAGAAACTCCGTCTTACCGCTACCCCAACTGCCATTAAGGTTAAGCACAAAACCACGGCGCTCACCTCTAATATAGTCCGCTAAAAACTGGCCATATTCTCCGCGGTTAAGCAAACAGTTTTCAAAGTTAAAATTTGCAGGCCATTCATTAAATTTAGCGTTATTTGCAATAAGGTTTTCCATCTCGAGTCCTTGTGACGTATCTACCCATACTGTAATCATCGATAGATACTTCAGGCAAGGAAATTAACCTTTATAACGCACAATCATCCTTGTATTGCGCTGCCAGTACCCGCCGTAAATATCGTAGCGGCTAAGGCGACCATAGAGGTGGTGCAGGATTTTACCCTCGCCGACATAAACAGCGGCATGATTAACTCGCTGACTTTGAATTTGCATTAAAATGCCGTCACCAATTTGCAGATCGGCAAGATTGATCTTGGTTTGTGCCACAAATCCCGCTTTAGCAAAGTTATCGAGGTAAAGCTCTTGCTCACCTTCCCACCAACCGTCTTGGCGCTCAAAGTCTGGCAATAAAATGCTTTGAACATCGTGGTACCAGTCGCGAACACAGCTATAGCAATCCCATACCCCATGCACAAACGGACGACCTAACAAAGGTTGACGTTCACCCGTTGGCACAATAGAGCGTAAATCCCCATCAGGCCAACTGAGAATATGCCAAGGTAGTCCACTGGCTTCACACATGGCAATATCACGCTGGCTAGGCTTGCTACTCGCATCTGGGTGGCTGTGACAGATACCTATGATCTGCCCTTGTTCCTCAATATCAGCATATTGCAGTGGATCAATCACAAACTCATCGGCTTTGTTGGTTGCCTTGTTATCGCATGGCACATAACAAGGCTTGTTACCTTGCAGGATGATCAGTCCACAGCATTCATTGGGGTAGCAGTTGGCCGCATGCTGAGTAAAATCTTTGACAATGGCTAAGTTCATAAAATTAAAACCCTAGTTATCAATAGATTAAAAGTAACAAAAACAAAATAGTTAAACTTTATACATTTTCATTGATTTAATATTTTAAACGAATTAGTATAGCCAAGTTGATTAGACATGATTGTTTACACCATACAGTCAATGTGGCTGCTTCACGCTAAATTTTAGAGGTAAATATGAAATTTAACGATGATTTTGAAGCAGTCAAACGTGCTGTAATAATTTTAGAGAGATTGATTGAAGTATCCGAAAAGAATAACGATTCAGAAATGACAGCTAAATTGATTGAAGTAAAAATGATTTTAGAATCATATCTGAAAGTCAAAAATATCAACCTCAAAGTATTTCAACTTTGTATTGAAGTTTTTAAGTTATTTAAACTTTTAATGACATTTTATTCTTAGTACAGCACAACCTTCTGTGTATGCCTTGCAAGCATACAGATCACTCTCTCCTCAACCGACATTAAAGATATTGATGTCATTTGGGAGGTGTAAAACAAAAATGCAGTGGTACAGTCACTGATAAAACTGAAACAGCCAATTTGGTATTATTAACTAACTTTTTAAATTAACTCAGAAAATGTAGGTGTGACAGCTACATAAACTACTGTCTATGATAATAATGCAAAAGGTATTTTCTAATGGGGTATTTATTATGAATGAGAAAAACTCAATCATCTAAATATTGACCGTATTGCGAAAAAGTGAAGCAGTCACTTTTTTGTTCAAAGAAAGAGATGGAAATTTGTTCTTTGAAGTTAAACAATCAACAAGTTATCAATTTTGAAAACGGAACGAATTTATGACAACAGTAAATCGTGAAATGGCAATTATCTATAACGCTTATAGCGTAAATATAGCTATAACTGAAAGCCTGCACACAATGCTACTAGATTGTGATAATTCGGTCCAAAATTCAAAGCCCAAGTTTAAGCTTGTGGTGGCAAAAAAGAGCGTAGCCAAAGAAAAACTTGCGTCTGAATTCAACAAATCATTAACCTACTTTAGAGAACAGTCATGTATCTTTAAATGTTGCGCTCTTATGTGGTCAACATTAGTTCACCACACTTCAAGGCAGGGTTAAAGCTTTATAATTCAACCTTTAAAATTTTTAGGAAATTATATGAAATCAGATAGCAATACATACCCAGGCTACAAATTAAAAGGTTTAAGAATAAAAAATCAATACACCTTAGCCGAAACTGCAACAAATCTTGATATAACAACATCGTATCTTTCATTAATCGAAAATGGAAAAAAAGAGCCATCGAAAAAGGTACTAACAAAAGCATCAATTTTCTTTAATGTTCCGATTGATTACTTTCACATTAATTCAGATTTAATTGAAGAACTTAAGAGGATAACAAGCAACGCTGAGTTAGATGAAATAATACATGCTTTCGAGATAATTCTTAAAAACAATTCGAATTAACCAGTAAATACTATTACTGATGTTACTTATCACCTTATCAGCCTTACACTTGGGAATCCACCGTGGGGTAATTCTTCGTTTTCGCCGAATCGTAAAGTGCAACCTGCTATCGTGCCCGAGCATTGATCTAGTGCGGGGTTATCAGTCGGCTCGTCATCTTCGGTAAACATGGCTTCACCTGTGTAGCCACAATCGGCGCCGCGATATTCACCGCGTTGACACCATGAGCAATAAGCAGTCATTTGTCGGCCGATTTTTTGGCCTGACAAGTCAGCAGGGTTTGAGAGCTCAAAAGTGACGGCGACATTATCCTCATTCACCTTTTTATCAACATACCAAATCTCTACCGCTTCTTGCGTTGGATCCGCTTCGCTATTGCCACTGGGAAAGTTGGCCGCATCAAGGTATTTAGCCAGTGTTCGGCGGATCGTAACCTTGGCTTGTTCCATGTTCTGAAAATACAAGCACAGGGCACTGATACTGCCATCGATGTTGGCAACAGTTAGTGTTGGCGTGCTGGGTGAACCATCGGAGTTAACTTCCACCCCTTCTAACTGTGCTGGCCATGCGCTGTACTGTTCGCCTTGCCAATGAATGATCCGCGCGGGTAAATTTGGTTGATTAAGGTCCGCATCTGAGTAAGGAATATTTTGGGCATGAAAGCGCAGGATATCGGCGCCAAAGGCGGTACCATCGATTTCATAGAGAATAACCTCATTGCCCGGTTCGAGGGTTTGAATATCGGCACTAAGCATCGGCGGCACCTTTAGTCCAGAGTTTACCTTGCTCGATAATCGCCAATGAATGCGCCTTGCGAATTTGCTCTACAGTGACGGCTGCTTCGGTGTTATCTGCTAAGCGCCAAATAGTGCTTTCAATTCCTGCATCTTCAGAAGCGTGAATTGCAGCCAGCATTCTGCGCTGTGATTGTTCGTCACCATCAAACACCAGTCCATCGACTTCAACAGTAATTGAATTAACCGCTGCGGACCGTTGGGTGCGGAATAGGTATTCACCAATGCTGATACCATCAATCAATACTTCGGCGCGATATTGATCAATCGTTTTAAGTTCAGGACGAACAGGCTCAGGCTCAGCAAATAATGGACGTTCAATCGCTTGTTGATCTTGGGTTTCTATCGGTAGCGCTGGCGCATTAAGCTCGGCATCTGCCTTACGTGCAAGCCATGACTGATACTGAGTAAACCAATCCCATTGCAGCGTGACACCGTACAGTTCGATAAACGTATCTATCACATGGTGCATTGCTAGGTTGGCGGCATGTAAGCGGGTGACCAAAAGCACATCGGCCAGAGTTTTTGACTCTGGCCGATGGCGAATTATTGGCTGTTTGTGCTCATCGAGCACAGGCGAACCCGCATCATCGAGTTCGTAAAACATCGTTAAATTCATGGTCACACCTTGTTTTTAATCCAGCCGATGGGCTCTTTTAATTTAGCTGTACCCACTAAAACAGTATTACCGTTTAAGTCCGTTTTAGTGGATTGGTTATCGACAATTGTCACCTTGCCATCATCACCCCAGTTCGTTCCATTGTGCTTAAGCTCAGTGTAAGCATACTGTATAAACGCTTGCTGATTTAGATTGACGTTATAGCTAAGGGCCTTTACTCCATTAATTGTAGTATTACCATCAATAACTATTTCATCATGTTTAACGTCATAGGCAGCACGACCACTCAACAGTTTATCTGAACTCATCGTTAGCTGTTTGACACTAAGAACTTGCACGGCCCCATTTGTATATGCAGCACCGATGCCTTTCGTGCCACCAGTAAGTGACTCTTTTAGAAGAGTTCCACGATTCTGAGCAGGAAGGAAAGAGTCACTCGTGGCAAATACCTGTCCAACGCCTAAATTACCCCCATAGACCACAGCATTAGCAGCATTCTCAGTTTGCTTAGCAAATGCCTTATATTGGTATAGTGTAATTTGATTAGCAGGCATATTATCAAACTGAGTTTGACTAAGTGCTGGCGAGCTTAGAGTAATAAGCCCACTGCTAAAACTAACTCCATTATTTATTGTTAAAGTCCTTAATATATCAGCCCCTGAACCAACATATTTTCTGGAGAGAGGGAAATTATCCTTAATTCCATCTGGAATTTCAGGAATCCAACTTCCGTACCACCCATTAACTAATTGTGGAGTTGCTAGAATATTTGCAGGATCACCAATTACGTCTGTTTGGAGAAACGAGCCACCTACTGATAATGTTATATACGGACCTATACACCCATAAACTGACATTCCAGTAGTAGCAACACCATTAGACCTACAGTACAGCCACCACCAACTATTACCTATATCGTTAGAAATACTTTCAACTATATGACTAACCCCATCAACAACTAGAGCTCCGTTACATGGTTGTAAATTATTATAAGATGTAGAAGTCACCCAAGACATGTCACCAGTAATATCTGCTTTAGCTATTTTAAAAACAGTACCACTGGAAGGGCCTTTTACTAATTTATTATTAACAAAAGCTTTAATAGTACCTATATTTTCAAACCCACGACAAGTACCATTCTTAACTCTTTGGTCAGCCTCAGCGTAATCAACTAAATCAACCCCATTTGCAGAGTAGCGCATATCTCGACACACACCGCCTTGGCCATCAGCATAAATAGCATCGTAGAAACGCTTATCCGGGTGATTATACCCATCATAAGATTTTGTTCCTATATTACCAAAACCTCCATTTGACGTTCCAAGGGCACCTGTAAAGCAGCCGGCGGTGTTAGTTGGCTCACCACTTAATTTTGTTCTAGTGTCCTTATTATCCCAAGTACATGCCCAATATGGTTGCTGGGCAGAGGTCCAAGAAGCAGTGCCACTAGGGTTAAAACTAGGATGATAAGCTCCTTGGTTCAGCCTATTGACTGTTCCACAGACAAGGAAGTAACACTTACCTTCTATGTTTGTAGCATTAGCGTCTGAATGGTTTCTTACACTATATAGCCCAGTAAGATTTAAACTATCATTACGTAAAACTGCAGCATTAGTAGGCACACTACTAAAATACTGATTTCTTACAGTATCAACCTTAGTATTGGATATTCCTTGTGGTCTTACTCCTGCTGTTGTGGAAGAAAATCCAAGTGGGTTACCCATAGTAGTACTGACATCATAATAACTCCAGTCACCATTCAAAGGCCCTACAAATGTTCTTTGACGCAACCGCCATTGAACTAATCTCCCATCATCTAAGTAATATAAGTTATTATTAGAATTAGATAATACTTTCTTTTTATTAGCATCACTCAAAACAAAGTAATTTAAACCTTTGCCTTTTGAACCAGTATCACCATCAAACACAGCATAATAAGTTACTGGGCGAGCACTGGCCGAAGTAGCAATGCCATCCATAGTTGTAGCTTGGGATTGAATCAAGCCATTTGGATAAACATACGGATTAGTTGTATTTACTTCTTCTAAGAATGCTTCAAAACCCCACATATCCACACGGTCAGTAACTACTTCTAAATTAACCGTATCAGCAGCGGCAGCAGCAAAAGCGAGGGCCGCAGTAGCATAATTCGTTACTACACCAGTAGTTTTGTTATAAACAGTTTTGCCATCTGGAGCTTGAGGAAATTTAATGGTATTTAAATACTCATATGTTTGAGCTAACCTATCAATATAAAAAGTAACGCCAGCGAAATTTAATAAAGGATTTTTAGTTTTAGATTTACCACCACGTCCTGACGCAGCATCGTGAATACCCATCCAAAGATTATTGGGTACTGTGACGCTAGTAGTTAATCCTTCGTTAACTGCATTAGCTATTACTTGCTGACCAAAATGCACAAATCCACTTGCTGCGAATTGCTCATTGTTTTGAGCCCGTATTGCTTCAAACTGCGCTTGTGACATGGCTGCGGCGAGTACATCGGCGGCTATAAAGTTGCGGTTAACCTTTTCAAAAGCGGTACGGGCGGTATCTCCACCTGTGCCTGCTGGCTGGGTGCCAAGACTGATAGTTTCAAATGCCATGTGTTTACGTCCGATAGCGAAGTGTTAAGGATGAAATGATTGTTCAAAAGTAGCGGTGATGCGGTACATGCCGCCACCTAGCGGGGTGTTTGTTTGCTGAGTCACTTTCCACAGTGAGGCGGTACCGAGGGGTGGCGTCCACTCAAAAGCCTTAAAGCCTTGGTGATCATCAAGGAATGCGGTGATCGCTTCAGCCATGGCTTTATTTTTTGTAAACGTTAGTGGCCAGCTTTGAACTTTACTGTTGATACCATCGCCAACTGCCTGACTATAACCATCGCCAAACTGTGCGGTGCGGGTGCGATATTGGGTATCGCCAGTAGCGCCATTATCGGGTACCCAAGTGAATGTCTGCGTCATTAGCGATAACCTCCAGCCATAGTGCGGCCAATTTGACCATTAGGGCGTAAATCCTTCGCCAATAGCTCTCGATATTTTTGCTCGACAAATTTACCCAGCTCGCTGCCGAACTGACTTAAGGCAGGGGTATCGGCTTTGGTTGTGGCATTGCCACTTTGATCAATGTTGACCTCAACATGCACCACGCCAGCGCCAGCCGTTGCCGAGGCTGGCACGCCGTTATAGGCTGCGCCGCCAACTATGCCGCCATTGGCGTAGCCTTTATTGCCTTTGCGCATGGCTTCCACTGTGGCCACGCCGCCAGCTGCTGCAACATCACGCTGCGACCAAACGACCTCGCCTTTGTGAACAATACCTGCAGGCTCGTATTTCCCACCAAAGCCAGTAAAACCGCCGGATGAGAATCCGCTATCACCGACAGCAACACCTTCAGAGAATCCACCAAAAATACTACTCGCCATACCTGCAATGGCTTTTTGCATGGCAATTTTGGCAATATCCGCAATGATGGATTTAGCGAGCCCGGCAAAGTCAGCCTTACCCGTCATTACAAAATCGGTAAGCGCGTCGGTCATGCCACCAAAAGCCCCATCCATGAGGGTTTTGGTTTGGCCTGCCATGTCAGCTGCGGCATCAATGTAGTTTTGCATTGATGAACGGGCACCGTTAGTCCAATCGGCTTGCTTAGCATCGAGGGCTAAATAGTATTCATCCTGAACGGCCAAGCGTGCGGTGAGGTTGTCTTTCAACATAGCAAGCTGTTGCTGATACTCTTCGTCGGTAGTTCGGCCAGCGAGGTTATCTGATAACGCTTTACCCTGAGCGCGCTCGATATCTCGCTCAATCCCTTGGCGATCACCTAAGCGTTGTTGTGCTTTGTCACCAAGGCCAAAGGTGGCAAGTTTATCGGCGTTGCGCTGTTGTTCTGCGGCTAGGTTGGCAGTGAGATTGGCACTGTAGCTTTGCAGTCGGATAAATTCATTACGCTTTTTAAGTTCTTCATCGAGTGCAACGTTCTTTTCGAGTTGAGCGCGGATCACTGATTGTTCCGCTAACAAACTTTTTTGTTGTACGGTAAGTACATCTTTGTTTTTGATATCGGCGATTTGCTGCTCAAACTGCACTAACTCTTTTTGCGACTGAGTAAGCTTGATATTTGACTCTAGCTGACTTTGTAAGCCTGCTTGAGTTTCGCGCAAACGCATGAGGTATGTGGTTGCTGCATCGTCAGCAAAGGCTTTGGTCTTTTTAGCGGTGTCTTTAAACTTTTCCTCTATCGAGGCGAGATCACGTTTAATTTTTTCAGGATCCAGCAAAGCACTATTAGCGTCGCCCTTCCGCACCTTTTCGATATTGTCGTTATATTCTTTTATTGCCTTGGTGCGCTTTTGCTCATTGGTAAGGGTTTCATCGGTCACCTTGGCAATGGCACGCTGGGCCTCGATTGATTGCTGATTGATCTTAGCGCGTTCAGCCTCTTGCTTTGCTCTTTTAGATTCAAGATCAATTTGATCTCTGATTTGTTTATTTTCATCTTGCAAGACTTTCATTAGAGCAGCACGGCGATCAGCTTCACCACCAGAACCTTTGCCCATTGCACCTAGTTCAAGAATTTTTTGTGCATTTTCGGCTAACTTATCATTAAGCGTTTCAGGGCGACCAACACCTGCAGCGGCATCCCAAGCCTCTGCGGCAGCACTTTTAAGACCTTTCCAACCGCGCTCGATATAACCAAGGTTGGAAGTAATATCGCTAGTACGGTCACCAATAGCGTCGCTATAAGCCTTAAATGCTAAGTTTGATGCCTCGGTGCTTTTACCCGCTTCCTTAAGCGCCACAATTTGCTCATACACAGATGCAGTGAGGAAGTTGTATTTTTTGTTGAGTTCTTCGGCGGCTTTAACTGGATCATCAGCAAGTTTAGCAAACTCGGCTACCGTATCGGCGACGGCTTTGCCGGTGACATTTTCCATTTTTATTGCTGCAAGACCTACCAGCTCAATCTGGTCACCGAAGAATTTCCCTGTATTAGCAACTTCTGCGAGCGCTGCGGCTGCTTGGCGCTGAGTGCCGCTAATGGCATCAATACGCTTGGCGGATTCCATCAATTCGCTTGAAGTGGTACCTGCAGAATTGCCCGTCAGTATTAATGCATTACGTAGCCTATCTGACTCAACACTGCCTTGATAATACGCCAGCGACATTACGCCAGCCGCAGAGGCTGCAATGGTGAATGGGTTAATTAATCCCAGTATGTAGCCGCCCATGGCTTTAGCTGCAGGGCCAACACCGCCAAACATATCCTTTAGCTGACCGCCTTGCTGCAAGAATACTGTTAATGGGTTTTGACCACCTTGGAGCGATACGGCGATATCGGTAAACTGAGCAGGGATACCGCGCAAAGCGAATGACATTTGCTTAGCTGACAAACCATTTTTATCAAACTCAATGCTTGTATTTCCAACTTCACTCCGCATTTTTGCTAAACGTTTAGAGTAAAGGTCATATTCAGATGAATTTATTAAGCCTTTGGCTGAGCTAGATCTTAATAACTCTTGCGCTTTATCGAGCTCGCGAATTTCAAAGATGACAGGATCAAGTCTTTGCTGCAGTCGTTGCAGTTCAGACTGCTGTTGCTTGGTTGCCGCCTCAGCCTTCATTTGCGCTTCTGTTGTGCCATCAATGGCCGAGCGCATTTGGTTAAGTTTTACTATTGCGCTATCGTATTGTCCCTTATCTATATTACCTGCAGCGAAGGCCGCTGATAGTTTAGTATTTTGAGATTCTAACTCTGCCAGTTTTGCTGTTACTGGATCTAACTGACGCAATAGCCCTTGCAGTTCAGCTTGTTCTTTTTGCTGAGCAGATTGCAGCCGACCTGATGCGGTATATGCCCGGTCATACTCTTCACGCATTGTTGATAGCTGAGCATTATATTTTGTGAAATCTTCTCCACTGATAACGCCCACTTTTACGCCTTCAGATAACCGCGCTTGCATGTTGTCTAATTCGGCATATTTAGCGATTGCAGGGTCTAGCTGGCTGACGACTCGGTTGATCTGCTTGTATTGATCTGCAAAAGCCGAGTTTGCCTCATACGTGGCATTTTTAGTTTGTTCTAAGCGTTCCGATAAGATCTCGAACTCACGACCATTAAATATTCCCTTATCATTTAACTCTGCAAGACGGCGCTGCTGAACTTCTATGCTAGATAGCTGTGATATCAGCGGATCAATCTGTTTCACCATTCTGGCTGTCGCATTTTCAGCCTTTAATGATGCACGCTCAGCTTTACTCATACCTTCAACAAAGCTGCCCGTTTCGGCAACCATGTTTAGCGTTAGTGTGCCGAGTGACTTATTTGCCATGGGTATTCCTGCTTGGTTTAAGGACTTTGGTTTTACTGTATTGGGTTGGCCGTCCTTGGCCTTATTGCTACTAATTTGAATTACTTTTTGATGGCGCTGGCTTTGAGCATCATAAGAACATCGTCAACGGTGGCTTCTTGCTGCGGCGCTTCATCCAACTGGCTGAACAACATGAAGTGTTCAAGATCTGCCTTGCCGCCGTGAATGATATTGAGGTGGTGCATTTGCGCTGCGGCAATGCGTTCTTGCCGTGCTTGAAGGCTTAAGGGGCCGAACTTTGCTCGGTAGGCGATCCAGTTGATGACTTCTCGGTGCGTGAGGTTTTGCTGGGCTTCTTCGATGGTTCGTCCGCCAACGCCTGCGAGGACGAGTTCGTGCCAGAATTCGTCGTCGGCGGTAAGGCTTTTGGGTCAGGTTTAAGTCCTAAACCGTTCACTTCGCTAATTGCACCAATAAGTGCCATACCGAGTGAGTCGCAGATTGGTCCATGGGCGTCATTGCCTAGAATGTCGTCTATTTCAAACAATGGTTTACCGCTTTCATCTACAATACTGGACACAATGCGCGAGGTGAGTGAATCAATACCACTGTGGTAGTTATTGGCTTCTATGTTGGCCGTGGCGAATGACTTTTTACGGATGAATACTGCTGCGGTACAGGTTTCGCCCTTTTGGTTGATCCACGAAATTTCGCGGAGTTCTGGCTTTGCGGGAGAATAGGAACCAGACTGAATAAGGCTAGCAACACTTAATTCCATGATTTTTCCTTTAGGATTAAGTTAAGACGGTTGAGCAAAAGCCCACGATTTAGTGGGCTTAATTTAAGTTAATCAGGCGTGCCTATGATTAAGGCGTTACGGCGGCAGGCACTAGAATCGGATCGCCTGATACCTGAATGCCGATAGTGGACTTAACCACATCGTTTTGTGCAAACGTAAATGGATAGGCCGTCATGAAACCTTCGAAGGTGATCCAAGTACGGGTTGTGGGTAAGGTGAATTCTTTAGTGGTGACAGTTGGCGGAGTACCAACAGCATCACTAAAACCAATCGCCCACTTAATGGTTGTACCTGCGGTTTTAATTTGGTGCAGGCGTAGGTGGCTTGGAATTCGTGGGTCGATGTTGATACCAAACGTGGCCGCGCCAGGTGATTTCAAACCTGCCACAAACTCACGGGCCATGGCTTCTAATGGGGTGGTTTCGATTGGATCAACTGGGCTGTCAATGCCATCAATACTGGTCACCGCGATGACGCCTAAAATGGAATCATCTGCCGGATCGATTGCATAGAGCTGGGTGCCCTGTGTTTTCATACTCATGTGTGTGCTCCTAACAATAGCCTTGCGGCAGATACAAAAAAGCCCCTGCGGTTGCAGAGGCTTTTGGTTTTATGAAATGGTTTTAGTGGGCTAGCGTGTGACTATCCAATCGATGTCAAAGCTGTGACGATAATTGCCTGTTTCTTTGTCGCGACTGTCACCGTTGTAATTGGTGGTATGCGCCTCTAATTCAGTGGCGAAGCGAATTGCATCACCCACATCATTAGCCGAATTTCCTGAATCGGCATACACATCAACTTGCAGTGCAAAAGTGTCGGTATCGGGTCGGCCTGAGATATAGTTTTCAGGGCTACCCCCGATCACCTGCCAAACCGCATAAGGTTTGGCTACGTTTTGCGGTGCTTGGCCAAATGGATAAAGCCTTGTGGGATTGGTACCGAGTAAATCAGTTACCGCAGTGCTTGCTCGGCACACGACAAAAATGGGCGCCATACTCATGAAAGTGCCTTATCGAGTTCTTTATCAAATTCAACCGTAAAACGGCCGATCACTTGATTGATGTTATTGGCCAGTGCTGGGCGCATAAATGGCTGTGCTTGAGCGTGTTCGGTACCGAACTCGACTAAATGCCAGTGTGGAGTATTACCGCGCGCACCCTCGTCGGCGTTCGGGGTTGGAATACGTCCGCGATTAGTGGCGATACCCACTCGATACATGATCACGCCTTCGCGTTGAAATAGCCGGCTAGCAAACTGCAGTGTGACGTTGTCGCGAATGCGCCTACCTGTTTTAGGATCGTCCACATTGAGCGAATTTTCTTGAGCCGCTTTTTTAACTATGCCAGCGGCTTTGCGCAGCGCGGTACGTGTCCCCGTATCAAGCACGGTTTGGCTAACCTTGTTCATTTTGGCTTTAACTTCTTTTAAGCCAATGAGACTGAAATCGAATTTTGCGGCCATCTTAAAGCCCCTGATTAACGCCATCTTTGCAGCGTAACCGCCACTCTTGACGCCCTGTTATGTCGGTTTCTACCGATTGGATATTGTAGGTTCTGCCATCCCATAAAATGCGGCATTGGTATAAGAGGCTTAAATCAATGGGGAACCAACGAAAATTAATTCTTGCGCTGGTTTCAGCTTGCTTGGCATCTGCGGCATAAAACTCGCGACCAGCCCCTGTTAATACTTCTGCAGCGAGCTTATCGAGAGGTTTTACCCCTAACATGAGGGTTTGCCATTCGATGAGATCACCACCTGATTGGGGATCCTGAGTTATTATCGGTTGTTGAATATGCACCCGATGACGTAAACGATGAGCTAGCATTAGATGCCCCAACCTATTCGATATGGCGTTAATTTTATTTCTGCTGCTTTGCGCAGTTTTGCCGCATCTTCTGGTGTTGCTTGATAGTTTGCTTGCAGTAAAATCATTACGCCCATAGTGATACTTGCTGGCAGCTCTGCAGTCGTTTCATCAAGCAGAATAGTAAGGGATTCCCTTCCCATAAATTGACAGGCTTCATCCTCGGCGGCATTGAGCAATAATTGCAGTTTGGCATCATCCTCATCGTGGATAACGTCAAGAAATTGCTTGGCTTGCTCTAGGGAAATGGTGCTCACTGAGGACTCCTGAATAACTGATTAAGCTTTAGCTTTTTTTGCAGCAGCGGCAGCGGCCTTAGCATCTGCTTCTTCTTTTGCCTTGGCTTCAGCTTCTGCAGCGGCCTTAGCATCTGCTTCTTTTGCCTTGGCTTCAGCTTCTGCAGCGGCCTTAGCATCTGCTTCTTCTTTTGCCTTGGCTTCAGCTTCTGCAACGGCCTTAGCATCTGCTTCTTCTGTTTTTTCTTCCGGTGCGTGATCGACTAATTTGTTGTGCTTTAACTCATTAAAATGATGTTCATCAACTTTAAATGGTTTTGATGCGCGGGTTTTTACTTCCTTTTCAAAGTAAAAGGACTTAAGTGCAATGGCGAGAACTTTAGCCATGGTATTGCTCCTATAAATTGGTATTGATAAAAACGACAAAGGCCGAAGATATTCGGCCTTTTTGCTTTTAGTTATCAGTTAAGTGATTTTGCGCTGTTAGGCGAAAGTGAAATCGCCAGTGACAAACGCTTCAGGACGATAAACCGCAAGTGCTAAACGTTCTTCAGCACGGATAGTCACCATGTTTAACTCAAAGTCTTTGTCGTTCTCGGTAGAGATTAAGACTTCAATTTCGCTACGGTCGTAGATCTGCGCGCCCATTTGGAAGGCACCGACTAAGAACTCGTTTTGCACAATCGATTGAGTTTCTACGACCGGGCGGTTCCACAAGGTTGGGCTAGTTTGCCCTTGCGGCTTACCGATTAAGTAGTTTTTGTTGCTGTCTTTGAGCATTTCGATCACCGCCCAATCAATTGGGTTCAGCACGATACCATCGGCAGCGTATTCCGCTAAAGCAGCTTGTAGCAAGGCTAAGCGGATTCGGTCAATATGCTGCTCGGTATCAACCGTTGCACCCGTTGGTTTAACGTAAGCGCTTGCCTGTGTGATAATGCCGTGCAGGTTAGCGCCAGTATTGTTGCCGTACAGCAGTTGTGTCTCTTCAGCAAGCATTAAACCGTAACGCGCACGAGCATCGATATAGCTTTGTAATTGTTTAGCATCATCCAATATCTGACGGCTAGCTTTAAACAAGTGAGGAATGGTACGAACTGCAGCACTCACTAAACTGAAAGTAATTTCTGAGTAGGGTTTTTGAGTATTTTCAGCCGTTGGAGCGGCATTATTGGTAAAGCCAGACTCCTTCACATATTCGATACTATTGCTTTCTGTTTGTCCTGGCGCGACTAAATCTCGAATGGTTAATCGGCGCTGAGGCCCGCCAATAATACCTGCCATACGATCAGGGCGAACTAAGGCGGCACCTGAACCTGTTGCAGAGGTAATGGCTGACCGCGGCATTTGCACACGGCGACTACCACGGAATGAGCTATTAAAACTTTCATCATCCTTAAGTTTTGCCACACGCTCACCGATCGACGGCTCATATTCTTCTTGCTGACTTTGTGGACCTTTAAGCAGCTTTTGTTCAGCTTCTTGCAAGCGAGCTTGCAAGGCACCCTGTTCTAACAGCAGCTTATCGACCTTATCGCGGGTTTCGGCATGCATTTCACCAGAAGCCTTGATCTGCTTATTGGTTTCTTCTGCCGCCGATTTAATTTGATCACCAATCTTGGTTAGATTGGCACCTAATTCTTCTACTTGTTTTTCAAAATTTGGGTTTGGCATAATCGCCTCCAGTTATTTAGATAAAATGGTGTTTGATGCGTTGATTAACGCAGTTAGATCGGGGGCGACAGCGTTTTGCGTATCGGACACATCAGCATTTAGCGTGATGCCGCCAGCAGCGCTCGGCGTACTGGACTTTAAATCTTGCAATAGTTGACGGCGTTCACTGCGCGGAACGCCTGCTTTTGCCATAGCGGCATCGACTTTTCGTAGTGAGTTCGCGCTGGTGTTGTCGGTTGATTCGCCAATTTCAGCAGCGGATAAGGTGCCAGCCGCAAAGCCAAGTTCTACGGCCTTTTTTCCGCGGATAAAGGTTTCTTCATCCATCATGGTTGCTATGGCTTTTTCACTCTGCCCACTGCCTTCAACATACAAATCGACCATGGCAGCATCGAATTCTTCCATGTCATCAGCAATGTTTCGCAATGCATGGCGGTTACCGATGGCAAATACCCAGCAGTTGTGGATCATCAGAAAGGCAGAGCTGGCGACAAAGCGCGCATCATCAGCACCAGCCATGTAAATGACGGATGCAGCAGAAGCAGCAAGGCCAAGCACTTTGGTGGTCACTTTACCTTTGTGCTCAAGCAAGCGGTTATAAATGGCGATACCTTCGAACATATCGCCACCAGGAGAATTGATGTAGACGGTCACATCTTTATCTGCGCCGATACTGCGTAGCGCAGCATCGATACGCTTCAGTGTGACGCCTTCGCCATACCAGTCCTCGCCAATGATGCCGTAAACCGTAATGGTAGATTCAGTGTTTTCAACCGCGGCCTGAATCGCTGGGTTCCACAGCTCTTGCGCGCGCGGAGAAATATCGCAGCGCACTCCGCTCTGCGAGAAGCTTTTTGGAAATGGCATGGTTTACCCCTAATTGTCTTGATTAAGCCAGCTATTTAATGCGGCTTGTACTTTTGCAGATTCAGATTGAGCACCCAACTGATCAATGGGGGCTAAGTTGGTTTGAACAGTTAACACATCGGCGTTGCCGCCACGGCGCGGTAAGTTTTCTTTAACGCGGCAGTCGTCACGGGTATAAATGCCGTTTTGAGTCATTTTGCTGTAGAACTCTGCCCGTGATGCGCTATCGCCACGAAGTAGGGCTTCAAGGTTATATTTTGCGTATTGCTTTTGACGTTGTTCTGGAGTCAGTAAATTGATATTAATTGACTGCTCAATACGGCAAATCCAAGTCGATAAGGTTAAGGTGACAAAGCCGATCATCTTCTGCTCTAACCCTGTACCCCAGTTGCTATCTTTACCACCAAAACCAATTAATGAAGGGTCCACTAAAAACCAGCGGCATATTTCTTCTACGCTGTAGTTTCGCGACTCGAGTAACTGGGCATCAATCGGGTTGATGCCGATCAACTCAGGGGTAACACCTTGCTCAAGTACGGGGGATTTGCCAGCGTTCATTGCGCCAGTGATAGTTTTTACATATTCACGAAATTCTGCGCGCTGCTCAGGTTTTAATATGCGATCTACCTTGAAGGCGACTGTTTTTGTCATCCCATTTTTAAAGGTATTGGCGCTAACATCTTCGGCTGACATAGCACCACCAAATACATTGGCACCATAGGAAATTGTCGATAAGCCAATCAAACCATCGAGCGAGAATGCGGGAATGTGCATCATGTTTTGCTTTTCGATTTGACGCTTTTTACCCTTTCTAGGTGTGTACCAATACACTAGGCTGCCGTTGTCGGCGAGATCGATATCCATGCGGTGCGGCATAAGGAAATCGAGTGCGATAATGTCTGAACCTGAACGGTGGATCTCAATGAATGCATTACCCTTTAGCAGTAATGAGGCAATGACAGCCTCCCAAAACTGCATTGCAGTCATATCTGCATTTGGCTTAAGGCTTAACACATTCGATAGACTACTTTGAAGCTTTATGCTGCCGCCGTCACTTTGGCGCTCGTATAACCCCAATGGCAGCATTGCAACGGTTTCAGCAATGCGGCGAACACAGGCCCAAACAGCTGCAAGCTGCATAGCGGTATTAACATTAACCGTTTTGCCGCTTTTTGAGGTTGCCATTAATTGCGACCAAAAATCACCGTCTGTGAGTCTTAAGGTTTTACCCATAAAACTATCTAACGATGCAAATGGCTGGCTAGCGGCTTTCGCAATGACAGAACCTAGTGAGTTGGTTGGTTTCACGCGGTCATTCCTTTACGTAAAAATGAAGCGCCAGCGAATGCAAACAATGAACCCGCTAGCAATGACCAGCCAAGCCCAAAAAGGATGTAAACGCCTGCGACAGCCAGTAATGAACCTGTGAGCGCTAGGACAATGAATAGAGCAAGTGGTGTGTTCATTAGTAAATTGGGTCCTTTATCGCCGCTAACCAATCTTCGGTATCATCTATGCCATCTGACTCTAATGCCGTTCCCACTGCCATTGCGGCGGCGACTACGCCATCGATGCGGCCTGTGGATTTTTTCTTGGTAAAAATACGGTTGTCTTTGGCGTCGGCCTCAAGCACTGCGCTTGCTGCGTTCCACCTTAGGCATGGGTTGGTTTTGATTCTGATCTGCTTGCTGGTGATCAGCTTTTCGAACTCTTCAATTGATCGCGGCATCCAGAGGTTTGACTCTGACGCCTTGTAGTAACCTTGCCCATGCTTAACCAGCGGGATAAACACGTTTGCTTCGGCCAGTTCCGGCTCAAGGTAGTGGATCCGGTATTGGTCAAAGCCGATGCCTTTTATCTCGAACTGGGCTGATAGCTCGGCGATGCGTTCGGCCACAAAGCTGTAATCGACTGCGTGTCCGGGTGGCGCATGGATAAAACCATTCCTTAACCACGATGAATACGGCACGTTATCGGTGCGTTCTCGGTCAAGCAAGGTGTCTTTTGGCGTCCAAAACTCGACTAATAAAGTTTTTACTCGAGGGAAGTAAAGCGCTAATGCCGTTAAATCTCGGGTACCTGATAAGTCGAGTCCGCCGTAGCATTCTTCGCCGACGAGTTCGCTGATATCAAAATCATCTTCACAATCTGTCCATGTGTCGGCTGATAGCCAAGGTGAGGCAGAATCTACCCACTGACAGAAGTTTAAGCGCCGAACAATGCTCTCTTTGGCTGGCATGCCCTTGGCTTGTGTAACCTGTTCACGCAGGTATTTGTGCGTGAAGGTATACCCGAGTGACGGGTTTGCTTTCGGCCAGCAGCTTTCATCATTGATTGGGTCGTCACCTTCATCGAGAGAACAGATAAAGGCGAAGAATGAATCATCTTCTTTGGTACCCGCACAAATGGCCTTGCCATATTCGTGGTATGAGTAACAAACGCTGGTGCGGTCGTGGCCTGAGTTGGTGATCATGAAGATCAGCGCTTGCTTGCGGCCTTTGGTGCCGGCGCGCATCATTTCAACGACGTTGTTATTCTTGTGTTCGTGAACTTCGTCAATCAGCGCCATGTGTGGACGTGGGCCTGATTGGCCGTTGTCCGAACTGATTGGCCTAAAAAATGAGTTCTTTTCGAGATAGGCTAGGTTCCACACGTTTTGCGCGGTACCAGACGGTTTTAGCCTTGCACTAAGTTGCGGCGACTGCCTAAACATTGAAACTGCGTCGCGGAACAACACCATGGCCTGATCTTTTTTGGTCGCCGCGGCATAAATTTCGGCGCTAGCCTCGCCATCAGCCACTAAACCGTAAAGCCCGATTCCCCCTGCAAGCGGTGATTTACCGGAGCCCTTGCCACTTTCGACATAACACATGCGGAATCGGCGGGTATGGTCGGCATCTTTCCAACCAAACAAGGAGCCCACGATAAAGGCTTGCCAATCTAGAAGATGGAACGGCTTACCTTCGTGATCTCCGCCACTTAAGCACAATACTTTTGGGAAAAAGCTGATCGCACGGTTTGCTGCGGCTAAGTCAAAATAAATGCCACGTTCGTGGCCTGTTTCTAAGTCTTTTAAGTGCCGTTTACAGGCGTTGCGGATGTCTGGTCCCGCTAAGAATTCACCTGATGCAACTTGCTTAGCCCAACGAGTGACGCGATCTTCTATATCATCCGAAGAATTCGTCGACTTCGTCTTTTTTCTTGGCGCCATCAGTTACCTGTACTTTGCTACGGGCTGATGGGGTTAGCCCAAATTCAACGAGATAGGCTCTAAAGCGCCGATCGGCATCAGCCAGCATTTGCACGGCTGGGTTAGCCTTCATTAGCATTTGCTCGACTTGCGTAAGTTCTTTGGTTTCTTCATCGATGTTTTCGCCGATGATTTTGATACTTTGGTAGGTTCTGCCGTTTTGCTTAATTTCGTCTCTGAGCTCAAGGATTTCGGAGTAAACATCACATAAACGCTCAAGGGCCATACCATCGGCAAGGGTAAGAACTCCCATGTCTTTTAATAGTAGGGTGAGCTTCTTCCATGCGGCTTTGGCTCTTGGGCTTAAGTGAGCTGGCATGCGAGGAATACCAGCTTGCAATTTCGGCTCTTTTTTATTGAGTGGCCGCTTGCCTGGGTTCCCTGTAACTAGCTTGAGCGCAGTGGGGATGGATTTTCTTCCTACTGCCACTTTTCACCTCAATACTTGTTCCAATGGTGGTTAGGGTCTGTAGGCTTGCCGCTTTCATCAGCGCCAGGCTTTACCCCTCTATTCTCCATTATTTTTTTAGTGCTATCGTGGCAAAGCTTACAAAGCGGTTGCCAGTTGTTGGTGTCCCAGAATAATTTTTGATCCCCTTGGTGCGGGATTTTGTGGTCCACGACTGTCGCGGCTGTGATCTTGCCTTTTTGTTCGCAGAAGCAACAAAGCGGGTGGCGACTTAAGAATGTTTCTCTGGCTTTTTGCCAGCGCCCACCATAACCACGTTCAGCGGTTTTACGCTTGTCATCACGCCAGCTAGGTTTTTGACTCATAGCTCATCGGAGCCATCTAAATAGCCTGATTGTTTTTCTTCTTCTGGCTCTGCGGCCATCATCTGATCAACGATTTCAAGGTTACTATTTACCAGCTGACTGATCGCTGTGGTTTGGGCGTTAATGGCAGCGGTCAAGGCTTTCATTTGCTCAATTAAATCGTCGTGAGTACTTTGATTGATAACTGGCGGCTTGGTACTGCCCTGAAATGTTGGGTATGCCGCATTTAATGCAGTAACATCAACCCAATCAGCGGGTACCAATGGCACTAATGATTTTGCGCCATTGCCGCCATTACCAATATCAGATTCGACAGCTGGAACTGAAACGATAGCGCCATTGAAGATTACTACGACTTTATTCATTGCCATCATCCATATTGATTACTTTTAAGTTGCCTTGCTTAATCGCTGCCATTCTCGCTTCGTGAAATTCTCGGTTTTGCTTTTTCTTTTCTCGCGAGAGGCGAAATTGAACTACGAATAAAGCGATTGTTGATGCGATACCAAGCAATAACGCAATATTGTTGAGTGACAAAAAGCCGCCTATTGCTGTTGAGATCGAAGCAATATAGCTTCCGGTTGTCGTAGCTTTATCCATAATTGGCGCCAATGGTTTGATATTCATTGTTAGCCTCCGATCACTCGGTAGACAGTTTTGATTTTTGCTCGTTAATCCAGTTTTCTAGTGCTAGCCAATCTCGGTCACACAATGAAATCACTTCAATCAACGAATTGGTGTATTCAGAAAGTTCTTGGTTTTTCTTGCTGGAATATCGTGGCGCTAGGCACTGGCTGATCAGTTCCTGTGGTGGAAAAACATACTTTATCTTGGTGACGGTAACGGTTCGCACATCTGGCTGAACGCTCGAGCACCCTATTAAGATCTGCAGGGATATCAGCAGTGCCCCAAGATTTCGTTTTTTCATCACTGGCCCCGTTAAAAATTTGCTTCAATTCTTTATTACTTGCGGCAAATTCCTGCTTAATTTCATTCCGGTCACGTTCTCGATCGCTTAATGCTTTCGCTAATAAGCTAAGGCTAGATAACAGGTTTTCTTTATCTTTTTCAGCAACTTCAAGCGAGTCTGAAACAGAGGTCAAATCCTTTTGCAAGTTTTCCCTTGATTGCTCAGATATAGCCAAATCACTCTTTAACTGTGCTATTTGACCCTGATTTATCATCAAAAACACACCTAAAGCAAAAATGGAAACGACCAATAAACCGATAACTAACGCAATGATTTTATTCTTTAATGTACTGAACATTTTCAAGACCTTCCTGCGCCAGAAAAAAAGGTTTCATTTCGCGGTTTTGTATAAAGATGGGAGCGCACGGTCAGTTAGGCAAAAGCCCCAAGGTTTCGACCCGCCCCACCCCCACTGACAACGCCTCAACCGATTCATAGTCGTTGATTTCAAAGCCTTTACCGAATGATTTGACCGCTGACATCATGAATTAAAACCCTTCTGTAATCGCTTCTAATCGCGTTGTGTTGGATATTATTTAGAGTGAATCTACTGCAGTGAATCGAGGCAGCGCTTATGCCGCTCTTGCACTCGAACCCATACGCCATAGCAGCTTTTGTTGCCAGGTGTTGAACAGTCATAGCCAGCGACAGTACGATACTGCGGCAGTAGCAGCGCATCACATGCATCTTGATATTCGCCTTTGATTACATGATCACGCATGGGTGAGTCTGACCATCGGCCAATGCCGTACTGGTAAACCCAATCGATATAGAGATCGTAAGATGCTTGGTTAAGCTCGGCATTCGGTAAGCTATTACGGAAGCGTTCTTCATCCTTTGAGATGTGAGCTTTAGCTGTTGTAAGCGCATTAATAGGGGTGAATTTCTCGCCAAGCTTTACGGGCCGTCCATCTGCGTGATACGTGGAACCAAAGCCACCTGTTGGTCTATCTCCTTGCACCGGCACTGTTGCGACTGGCGCAAACCCTTCTGAGGTGATCAAGGTAATGAATGCTGCAGCTGATAGGCTAAGACCTGTGACTATCATCTTATTGCGCATTGAATTAGCCCCAAAACAAAAAGCCCCAGCAGGTGCTGAGGCTTGAATAATCCAGAAGGTCTAGACAGCGAAAAGCCACCTGTTAGGTGGCTTTAGGTGCTATAACCCGCATTGTTATAATAGGATAGTAAATAGTGTTTACTGGGTCAATGCGTGTTTATCTACCTATATAATCATAAATCATAAATCATTTTGCCATTATCTGTCTGTAAAGGTAAGCAACTCGCATTGACTTCCAACACTAAGAAGTAATTTTTTAGTTAGAAAAACACAACTTATCAATTGTTGCCACCAAATTACTAGTAGTATCCACTTTCGAGTAAGCGACAAAGATTTCATTTTATATCGTTACGAAATACTTTCAAATATATGTAAGAATTCTTCTAAATCATCTCCTGAAAGAATAATTGCCTTGTCGCTATTAATTTTATTTAATAGTTCAACCAACATATCAACGGCTTTAACATCAGAAGTTGGGAGGTGACCAATAAAATAAGGTAAACCTCCAACACGCTTCTGTACATAACATCGTTCTATACCTCCTGTAAAATTCTGAAAAATATCTTTTTCTATTATCGAAGACAACCCATGTTTATTACCATAGGAATTTTTAAAACTCAAAATCAAATCCCATACAACTCTATGAAAATTTAAAACAGTATTTGGATTAATGTCATTGACATTCCCTATAATCTTAATATTATATTTAAATCCATTTTGTTCATGCGGACCATGTTCAAACATATTGTTATACTTAATGTTATACTTTGGATATAACTCATAACTAAAAATGCTGCCCACTAACTCTAAGAAAAAAACTGCAGCATTACTTGGTAAATTAACTAACGCAGCATCAACTCTTGCACATAGTTGCTCTGCTCTTCTAAGTGAAACATCGTTATATTCACAAAACAGCGCAAAAACACTTTGAGCAGACTCTTTGTCCATCGGAGGATAAATTAAGCAATTTTCAAAGTTCACCAGAGAAAAAGCATCCATTGACTTAACAAAGTCAAAATATTTAGGTTTTGACAAAGTTAATCTCCTCTGAAAAAATCTACTTAAATATTCTTCAGCATCAAATTGTTCACCATATAAAGACTTTATTGAACTCTCTAGTTGTTTTGTATCTGTTGACATAACAAATACCAGTCTAGGTATATCAAACAAATGCTTCACAACCTCAAGCATTTCAATTGCATATGTCGGCCTGCATCGATCTAGTTCATCAATAAAAATATAAACCCTATCCTTCCCAGATTTTTCGCAAACTATAGAGATAAGATTAGTTAGTTCACGTTTAAAATCATGAACAAACTCTTTATGCATTTTATGCGTAGAAAAGATATGTTCACCAAAATCTCCCATTCTATTTACCGGAGAGTTACGGTCATTTGCTAAATCTTTAGTTGAAACACCAATTTCTTTAAGAATCTCATTAAAATCCTTACCCAAATAGTGTTGCCCAATTGCCATCATGATAACTGGCAAAAAATTCTTAGCCAATTTCCAACCAACATTAAAAATTCTCTTTTCAGATTCATAAAAGTCTACAATGTCATATTTTTCAAGCTCAGTTAGCAACTCGGATGTCAATATAGCAAGAGGATCATTCAGGTAATCAGATTCCCATACGTCTATCTTTATTGATGCATAACTATTTTCTTTAAGTCTATGACACCAATTGTTTACAAAAAATGACTTTCCTGTGCCCCAAGCTCCATTTAGATTAACAACATATGCTTTTGTAGAACTTCTACTATCTATGAAACGAGTAAAAGCATCAGCCTGTTTTATCCGTACATTTTGGTAAACACATGTTGAAAATGCTTTTCCACTATCAGCATGACTCATAAATTTTCTCACCAATTAAAATAGATTAAATATCCGCCAAAGGATTGCTACAGATTAATTAAATAGTTTCAGTCACACTCAATTACTATGTGAATTTTAAACAACTAACTTAGCACTTTATCCTTGGCAAACAATCCCACTTAGTAGTGTACTGTGGCGTCAGTAGCTCACGCCGCATTGCCCACTTTTGTTCGATACCATCCAGAACATGGAACAACACAGCGATGGTGCGCAAACGCATTAGCGAAGGTTTTCTTTTCTCTTACGGTTTCAGCTTGAGCATTGATTAGCAGAGACTTAGACCAATTAGGTTTAATTCCCCAAGAACAGTCTTGCTGGTAAAGCCGACGCTCATCAGTTGTAATCACAGAAACCCTTTCAGTCGGGCGCAAATCTAAATTAGTCTGTGGCTTAAATGGAATCCCAAGATGACTCAGCACCGAGTCTCCCAATATCATTCCGTCAATACTTAATCACCGCACATAGCCAGGTTCCTACTCAATAACCATGACGTTAAGGCTACAAAGTATAACCAATTAGGTCAATTTACTGACCTTTCTATTTTACGGGTGTCCCATCAGCTAGAACAGTTTGTTCTGTTGACCAAAGTTGCCACTGGCGTTCAACAATCTCACGCATTAGCTTGTCCTCGTCCACCGGGGAAATATCAAAATCCTTGAGAGTTGCTTCATATAATTTCTTCCCACCAAAATCATCTGCGCGCAAAGCTTCAGCAAACAACGACTCAGCCAACTGATGATCTCCTAACAATGCAAGTGCATAAGCTCGATTACCAGCAATCATTCCATTTGACTTGCCATCTTGAAGATAACTCAATGCATTATTGAAGTTGTCAAGTGATTTTTTAATTATTAACTGAGCAGATTCAGTATTTTGATTAATTAATTCAGCCTTACCTTTACATAATAAATCAAAACCTAAAGTGTTATATGTACAAGCAACTTGACCTTTTAACTTTGGAACAGGAGATTTTCCAAATCGCTTAACAATCTCATCTACTAGCACGCTTGATTCATCCATTCTATCAAGAATCTTAAGCGCATTGATTTGGTAAAATAAATTTAAGGCCACAAACTCTTGAGCATCTGTGTTCGTTAAATCCTTAAAAAACATATAAGCTGATTTAAAGTGCTCCAAAGCTTGTTCAGCTATATCAAGTTTTAAAAGGACTACTCCTTTCCCAAACTGGGCTTTGGCGATATCCTCTGCAAAAACAAATTCAGTTCCTTTTTTACTCAGAATTTCGTCATAACCTAGATTTGCTTCATCATATTTCTCTTGTTCCAAAAAAATACTAGATCTATTGATCTTGGTAATCACAGCAAGCCTTTCAAACTCAGGCTCGGAAACAATAGCACACTGCTTAAGAATTTCATCATAGATAGCAATGGCTTCGGGTTTCCTTCCAGATTCTGCCAACCTGTTTGCTTTGTTAATTCGTGCGCCATTGACTGTCTGAGAGATGACCAATTCTGACGAATCAGCAAACCTATGTTCAATTTCATTATATGTATTAATTGAAGCCTCAATCAGTCCAAGCTCTCCTTGGATATATCCTTTATTCAGCAATGAATTAGCAACTTGCTCTTGAACTCCCACTGAAGACACATTTTCGAACCGGGTGATTAAGTCATCAAAAACTGCTATTGCGGCTTCCATAGCACCCATTCTTCTGTGCAAATTCGCTTTATTCAAAAGCGCTTTTGCAACTATCTCTTGAATTTCAGGAGATTTGTCATCAAAAAATTTATCAAAAATCTCATTATATATTGAGAATGCAACCTCAGATTTACCATCTTTTTCATACTCGTGAGCTTTATTTAAGTATGAGAGCGCAACCAGCTGATTATTATGTGATTTAAACTTAGATTGCAATTCAATAATTTGCTGTTCAAAACTGTCTCTTAATTGGTCGAATCGGGTTCGTTCATCCTGTAAAAGAAGCGCCCCTGCTGATGAAAAAAATTCTCTCGCTTCTAATTTTGCTTCCGCTACTGCTTTATTTTTTGCTGAATAACCTAACCAAATAGCACCAACAGTTATTATTAAGCCAAATGTTGAGAGGATCCCGCCCCAGATATTTACAAATGAATTTATATCTGAAATCCGATTGTCATAGCTTTTTGTCTCCCTTAACTGATTGTCTGCCTGTGCAGCCAACTTCTCTTTCAGCTCCATCAGTTGTAATTGCAGTTGCCGGAACTCCTTTTCTGTCTCTTTTACATTACTATTGGTCTGAGTTTGTTGCTGAAGCAAAACCTCTAGCCGAATGCTGCGTTCTTGCAGTTGCATAATTTGCTGAATGACCCAAGATTGCTCCTGGCTAGGAACTTTAACACTTTGTGTAGAGGCAAGTACTTTTGCGGTATGGATAGTGCTTAAGGCAATTACCATACACAGTAAGTATGGGCGAAGTAGAGGCAATAGCGACACGGAGTTCCCTGCTAATCAGAAGATATCATTGGCTTTGAATCTATCAGAAAATCAGTCACTAGCGAATAAAAACAAGTAAAATGCTTTGGAATTTTTCCATAACTTACTAACTGTAAATTATTAACAGCCACCATTACCTTTATATGATATTAAATATCTTCCCTTTGTGAAGATGCATAAACTCACCCGCAAACCAATTACACCAACGGTTTAGGCTGATTTACAATTAATTCCTGTCTTGGCACTGTCTTGATTTACACGACCAATAAATGGGTTATAAATTGCCATTAAATGACTGTGCCACAACTCAATTGCAGCCCTCTTTTGGTCTGCTAAATAGGTATGGATATACGCTTGATCGAGCTTGGTCATCGAGTGGTTTAACATCTGCTCGGCCACCATGTAATCAATGCCTAAGTCAGCCCAACACGACCTTGCTAGCTTGCGTAAATCATGGGCAGTCCATTCACTGTTACTCACTTGCTTAACCAAACTATTCGCCGACCGTTCATCTAATCCACCATTGCGACAAGGATGCGGAAATAAATACCCGCCGCGATACCCTGCTGCTTCCTGCGTGGATTTATGCCAACGTAATACATCAGCCATTAATAGGGTGATCGGGATAGTCAGTTGGGCATGCGTCTTAGTAATGTCGGCAGGGATAACCAACTTAGCATTGGCCTCGTCGTAATAGGTCCAGCGCAGTAAACGGGTTTCACCGATACGGGTACCGTAAGCCAGCATGATAAATATCAGCATGGCGGCGCCATCGTTAGCATTACCTATATTCGTCAGCAGCTGCAGCAGATCAGTGGATTGTAGTTTTGGCGGCTTAGTCGCAATGGGTGTCGAGATAAAATCGGTAAAACTCAATGATGCCAGCGGATCATCACTAATCAACTTAAGCACTGTCGCCTGTTTGAAGGCCTTACGTAAAATAGCGTAATACTGGCGAACGCTGCCCAATGCGTAGCGAGCCTGCAGGGGCCAAATCAATAGTTCATCAACCTTATGATGATTAAGCTCACTTAGCATCACATCACCCAGCACAGGGATTAAGTGCTTGGTGATGGCGCACTTGATATTGCGTTTGCGCTTCAACGATAAACTGGTATCCGTTTGTGACCGGCTTAAATACCAATTTAATAACCCGCCGCAACTTAGCCAGGTATTAACCTTCACACTCTGATCTTGCCTATGCTGCATGCTTAACGACGGTAAATCATCCAGCATGGCCTTAGCGCTCACTAGTGGCCAGTCGGCAACCTTAGCCCAATTCGCCTTGCCATCTTTATAAGTGATTAAGTGCCAGCTACCACGGCTGCGTGAACTGGCCAAACGCAGTCGCAGCGGAAACCTTGGGTCCCTAATTTCAGTAATAGACTGATCGGCAACCGCCCGTTTAATGGCGGCGTCACTTAACGCAATACAGGTCACGGCCATTAGTCACACCTCAGGTTAGTGCTGCAATCCGCGTAAAAATACTCGATGGCAATGGCTTCTTTATCTGCAGGTGATAACCCCACCTTAAACAAGTCAGCAATCAGTTTTTCAATCAACTCAAACTCAGTCAGGATCAAGGATTGCTGCAGCTTAACCAGCTCGCTATAAGCCGCAATATTCACGCCGATACCGCCGCATTGATCACAGCAATACAGCGCAAACATCGGCCTCACTTTGCCAAAGCCACGGCAGGTTCTGCACTTTGGCAGCGCATTGATCTGGCGTTTAATCGCCTCTTTGGCAAACACCATAGCTTTATATTCAGGCGTTGATAACACGCTGTCTTTACAGAGCAAATCAAAGCGTTCATTCAATACTGACTGCTTGGCGAGTACCGCCATCAAGCGTTTGTTCTGGCGTTCTAGCGGCTCGATGCGGTGGCTGTCAGCATTACCAATCGCGGCATTAGCATCTAATTCATCACGGATCACCCGCACTGCAGCCTGAACGCCACAGGCCAAATCAACCGAGCCCATAGACTCGAGTTGATCAGCTTCTTTAACTAGGCGCTTAACTAAGTCGTTTACTGTCTCAATCATTTAGATAGTGCCTCAGCTAGCGCTTTGTTGTGCTCATTAACCGCTTTCGCACACTCTTCAGCGCTATCAAATTGATACACAAACTCGCGTCCTTGGCCTTCATCATGGGCATAAAAGTGAGCAAAGGCGGTGCGGCGTTCTATCCTTGTGACTTTCTCAAGTTCTTGCTTACTCCAGCGGCGAGTGTGTCTTGTGGAAAGAACGCGACCTTGCTGCCAAGGGACGTCATTAAATTTAAGTCTGTTATCTGGTGTACTCATTAGTTCACCTGCTCATTTTCAGCAGCGACTAAGCGCAATACCCGCTTTGCATGGCGTTCGGCATCGGCTTGATGATGGTGCAGTGTGTCGACGCCAGTCATGTACTTGTCGTAAAAATGCTGGCTAAATTGTTCTGCAGTGATCTTAGTACCGCTTAAATCACAAAACGATTTAGTCAGCTGCTCAACCGTGTTCAACATCTTTCCGGTACCGCAGCAATGTAGACACTCACCATTGCGGTGATAATTCAGCTTAGTGCCATGGCACTTAGTGCAAACGCGGGATCCACAAACCTCATTCACTGCCAGCTTTGCCAACGCAGTAGCAGCAACAGGCCTAAAGTCGGTTTCATACTGTTTGGCTAAGGCGTTGATCAGCAAATTCTCGGCATCAATATCGCCGCAAATACTGGCCTCTAATACTTTAACGCCGACTAAATACTTACCCTGCACCTGCGCGACAACACCCATAGCATCCTCCTTACTAAAAACCCCTTTGCCACCGACTGCAGCGCCAATCGCAACACCGCGGGGCGACAACAACTCAAATACGCGCTCTATCGATATCATCTGTCAGTCCCTTGAGGTGATGGCGCAGTCGGTGCCGCACTTTTGTGAATAATGGCCAGCGCCATGCGAAATACACGGCTCTCTTTCGATTCCAGCGGATCAATGCGCGATACCGAGCTTTCAGGCTTGCGAGTCACATCTTCTCTGACCAGCTTCCTCAGATATAAAGCATCACTGAGCGTGGAATTACTAACGCCAGCCTCTTTACACGCCTTTAAAATCGAATAGCCGCCAACATATAAATCAATGGCCTTTTCAAGATTTGAAGCACATAAAACCGATCTATCACGGAAAACCCCGCGCTTTTTCAGCGCTCTAGTGAGTGCGCCTTTGCTAACGTCAGCACGCTGGGCAGAATCAATGACCGATAACTTTTGAGTGACATAGAATGCGATCGCTTTATCAATGCGCTCATCAAACGATAATTTTAGAGTTGTCATTATTCCCCCTGCCCAAACATGGCGATCAGTGCAGCATCGCGAGTGTCGGCATTGCTGCGCCCCGTCCAACCGGTGATCTTGTTAAAATAAACACTGCTATCCTTGGCTTTTTTAATCGGACCACGCAGCGGCTTTACCAAAGTGACTTTGATGCCCTTATCCTCAAGCACTTCTTTAATCAGTCTGGCCGTGGCTTTCACCTTGCCCAAATCCTCAGCGATACTCATGTTCACCTTGGCGTTAGATCCGCTTTGGCTAGGTGCATAGCCAACGTAGGCAAGCAATGGGTTTTGCCCTTTAGCCGACTGCCTTAACCGCTTAGGAAACACCGGCTTTTTGTTATCCACATCTTCGAGTAACACAGTGCAAGGCGAGCTAGCAGCACTGCTAACAACAAACTCAATCAACTCACTAAACCCCATACTTTTAAGCGTCACTATTTCGCCGTTTACGACAGTCGCCACACCGCTTTTAGTCAGGTCAGGATCAATACCAATTCGAATCACGCTATACCCCTCTAAAATGCTTCGACTGCTGCACTAAAAACCGATTCGCCTGAAAGCGACCATCGCGCCCACCAATGGCAAATAAGCGTTCGTACTCGATCGACACTGAATGCTTAAACTGCTGAGGAATAACAGACATGTGCTGTTGAATCCGCTTGGCGTCTGAATCACCACTACGGCAGTGATAAAACAACGGGTATTCACGCGCACACCGAAAGCCTTGTGCCAGTAGATCTGCTGCAGAGTACTGAATCGGTACAAACAACACGGCATCGTTAACCGCATCTTGGACCGTTGTGTTCGCAACGCTAGCTGAAGCCTTTGGCGCCACAATCGCGCTATAAAAATCAGGCGCATCTGCAGGTAACGGTTTAATTGCCAGAGCCATTGGCAGTCCTTAGTCCAAACTTTTGGCGCAGATCAGCAATAATCGAACATGCCTTTTGATTTTCTACTGGCTTGTTTACTGGCGCTGCAAGTGCCTTAGGAATACAGGCATCAAAGCTTTCTCCTTTCACTGCTCGGCGGCACATCACCTCGTAATTACGTTTAAATAAAGGCCAAGTTTGCTGTTCAGTACGGTTTTGCAACTCATACCAACCTGTTTCACGGCCAGCGGCAAATACAGCGCCATGGCTCCAATTGTGCTCACTCGGCCATCGACCATGTGAACAACACTCACGATAAGCTTGTTCTGCACTAGGCAAGCCCAACTGTTCAGGCGTAGGCGTACACATAGCCACGAACTCCGCAGGGTTAACGCTCCATGGCGCGGTCGCTGCGCGTTGTTTAAATGCCTCAATACCGATCATCACCTCACTAACACTCAAACCTGCCTCGCCAATTTTGCTAACAAACTCCGCCACTACACTGCCAAGCTCAGCACCAAACCGATTGCTAAAATCACGACTGTACAGGTTCATAGTCGGCATCAATTGTGTGGCCACCACCGTGGTGATCTGTTGACTGCTCGAGTTGCTCTGCCATTTCCCGCAGTTCGCGGAATACTCTGGCTGTGGGGTTCTCATAGCGTTGATTGTGTGCGGCAGAATCGTTTGCAGTGGTTTCATGTGATGTTCTCGCTAGCAGTTTGGCGTTAAGTTTGTCCCATTGTTTACGTAGGGTTTTGGGGCATAACACATTGCTTCCCCAAAATAAGTCGGTATTGGCAAACTTAAACAGCTTGCAGATTTCATGGTGAGTGCGTTGGTCTTGCACGCGCATTAAGCGCACTTGGTTTGCCCAGTCAGGCCAGTTAGGCTGCTTTGCAGTGGGGTTAACAATCAGGACTTTGTTGAAGATGTACTCAGCACAGGTTAAATCGTCCTGAGTGCCCCAAAGTTTGCCATTCGGAGTTTGAACAGCAGCATCGAGTTTTAATGGCTTGTCGGTCATTGCGACAGCAATGTTCGACGAAGAGATCTTTTGTATTTCTTTTGTATTAGTGTCTTTCTTTTGTATCTCTCGGTTCTGACAACCTACGCTGTCGGTTTCGACAATGGCATTATCAGAATCGACAATAATATTGTCAGTTTTAACAGTGTGTTTTTTACCGTTAATCGAATGCGATTTCTTTTCTTGCCACGCCGAAACAATCGGGTTAACGCCAACTTTACGACCATCTTTTATGATGATATCGCGCGCAGTAAGCGACTTAATCGCATGACAAATATTGCTCGTTGTAATGCCCGTCATGTCGGCTAATTGCTCTAAGCAAACCCAATCAGTGGCCTTGCCATAGCCGTAGGTTCTACGGATCACAGCAAACACAACACGGCTTTCACGATCACTCAATTTCGTTCGGCACAGGGCATCCACAAGCGTATTGGAGAGTCGTAAATAACCATCGTCCAAGTCTGCTTTCACCACCCCACCCCGCACTTGTTGTTTGTGTACAGCAACGGGCCGTAACGGCACCACATTGCTGCCACCAGCATCATGATTGACGCTAAGTTCTTGTTCTTGTAACATCTGCCTTACCTCGGCTTCTTGTAACGTTGCTCGGTATTAAGCCCACGGCCTCCACAGCTCTAGTGGGCTTTCTTATTTCAACTGCACTGCACTACCTGAAAACTGATACCCCGCATCCAGTACCCGCGCCGCAATACCTTCAGCACTCGTAGTCGGTGACTGCCTGATCACATTCGCCAGCAAGGCAATATCTTGATTGCGCTGAATCCGTGCAAAAGCTTCATCTTCTTCAGGTGTGTAGGGAATATCGGTACAAGATTTTGCGCAGGAGTTATCAGTTAACTGATTTAAATTAAGCTGCGGCATAAAGACTAAGTTTCTACCTGCCATCACGCTCTCCCATTAGCCTTTAGGCGCTCATGGTCATGGCGACAGTCGGCATCACAAAAGTGACTTGCGCCTGTAATCTTGGTTAAGCAATAGTGGCATCTGCCAGTAAACGGCAATGACGGCTGGCGAACGCCAAGCGCAGCCTTCACATGCACTTCATTTTCGATAGCGGCGGCATCTGCAATATCACTCATTGGATGCGCTCTTTGATAAGGTTTGCGAAAAAGCCACAGTCAAAGTCTTGTTAGGTTGCAGCTCAATACTAAAATCATTCACTTGCGGCAATTCCCGCACTTGGCTGCTCACCACGGCTTTAAGTGACAATACTTCACGCACTGTGTTGGTCAGTTCGCGGCCGATACGTTCAAACTCGTCAGGGGTGATCACCCCATCAGCGCGGGAGTCGCGAATTTCGGCCAGTGCAATACCCATCTGCTCGCTAATCAATAGCAGCTGATCGCTCAACTCTTCGTCACAGTTAACCGCGGCAGGCAGCTTAACGAACACGCCACCACGGCTATGGCACCAAGCCGAAACAATACGGTCGTCATCGGCCAACTCAGTAAGATGAATCGCATCACGTAAGTACAAGTGATTGCTGTCGTTATCAGGGTTGAGCTTGTTGTACATCACACCGGGCTGCTGGAATAAATCCTTCGCTAGCTTATCTACACCGTAATCGTGCCCAAGCGCATGGGCGGCATAGAGTGGATCGGTACATGAGAGACTATGGCGCTTTAATGTGAGTTTACTCATTGGGTTAGTTATCCTGTTTAGACACTCGTTAGCTAGGCAACCTGAGATGCTGAATTGGATTCAAGGGTTTTATCAGCATGAACCTTCAATTCACCACCCGTTAAGCGCTCAAGCTGAAAGGCTCGAAGCTCAGGAACTTCTTGGCCCCACTGCGAGATAGATGAGTGAGTTATGCCGAGTTGCTTAGCCAAATTGGATTTGGTTTTAAAGAAAGCTACAGCGTCAGATGTTTTCATATTCACCCTTAAAGTTAGTTTTCTAACATTATCAACAAAAGGATTCTAATGTCAAACGAATGTAAGATAACTAACGATAAAGATTTTGCTAATGAGATATTTGTTATGAGTTATCAAGCCGAGCAGATTGGCGACAGAATTAGACGGCGCAGAAAAGAACTTAAATTGACGCAAAAAAATATTGCGGATGCGCTTCAAATCACACCAAGTTCCATTACCCAATGGGAACTTGGTATGAATACGCCAAAAGGGAAAAACCTTATCAATCTAAGTAAGACGCTTGATTGCACAGCTGAGTGGCTGCTTTCTGGTAGCGTTGAAACTGAAAATAACAATGCTAATACAGAATCTAATGCAGAGTGGCATCCGGGTTTTGAGCTGTGGGATGGTGATACCCCATTAAGGGATGATGAAGTGGCTTTACCTTTCTACCGTGAAGTAGAATTAGCCGCAGGTAATGGTTCTAGTTTTGTACAAGAGAATGGCGGCTGTAAGCTGCGATTTGCTAAATCAACCCTCAAAAAGAGCAATGTGGATCCGCAATATGCGGCCTGTGTGACCGTTTCTGGTGACAGCATGCTGCCAGTTTTACATCACGGCACCACAGTTGGCGTCGACACCAGTAAAAAAAATATAGTCGATGGTAAAATGTATGCCATTGATCACGATGGCATGCTACGAGTGAAAATACTCTATCGCATACCTGGCGGCGGCATTCGCATTAAAAGTTACAACAACGATGAATACCCAGATGAATTTATCCAGCCTGAGCAAATGAGTACGATTAAAATAATTGGTTGGGTGTTTTGGTGGTCAGTGCTAAACGTATGGACTAACTAATATTTATTTAATAATGGACTATATAAATGAAGATAATCCGCTTAACTTTCTTACTCTTTATGCTCACTGGTTGTGCAACTTCAGCAGTAACCATTAATGCTGCTAAACCAGTACCTTCTGAACGACAGTTCATTAAAGGTTTAAATGACGGCAATGCAACTGTTACCATCATTCGTGATAGTGGGATCCTAGGCAGTGGCTGCAATATCAACGTCTATCTTTATGATGAACTGGCAGCAACACTTGATGTTTCTGAAAAAGTGACATTAAAAGTCAATTCTGGCGAGCTATACCTTGGGGCTCAGACGTCGGGTAAAGGCTTATGTTTCAATACCAGTGTTAAACATTTAGAAACTGTAATAAAGCAAGGTCAGCATAAGATATACCGCGTCATTACTGACCAAAATGGTAACGTGGAGATTGCTTCATCTGGGATAACTAAGAGCTAAAGGAATAGGCAAACATATGGATGATTTAACTGCAGATTTTTTAGTAAGACACCCTTATATTCCAACTAAGTTTATTGCTTTAGATGTCGAAACAACTGGGCTAGATGCAGGAATAGACAGAGTTATTGAGTTGGCAGCAATTAAGTTCGATCTGCGAAAAAATGACCATATTGTTTTTGATACGCTAATAAATCCTAACGTAAAAATATCACCCAAGATCACCAGTCTTACTGGCATAACCAATCTCATGCTAACTGACAAACCGAGTTTCGGCACTATAGCAAATGAATTGAAAGAGTTTATTGGCGACCTACCGATAGTGGCCTATAACGCCAAATTTGATAAAGGATTCATACAAGAAGAATTTGCCAACTTAGGTGTTTTCTTCGGCAATAAATTCCTTTGTGCAATGAATCTATCAAAGCTGGCATTTAGCCTACCAAACTACAAATTAGCGACAGTGGCTGCACACTGCAATGTCCAACTTATCGAAGCTCACCGCGCTAAAGCCGATGCTATCGCTGCTGGCCGTGTGTTTATGTGCGCCGCAGTAACACTAGGTCACATAAACGATAATCCTCCTAAAAAAGCTTACACTAAATTTTCAGGCGCAGACCATAAAGCATACCCACCTAACGAACTTGGCCCCATGTTCGGCCAAACCATCGTCTTTACGGGTGAATTATCTATAACACGTGCAGAAGCGTTTGCTGCAGTTTCAGAAATAGGATTTGAGATTAAAAATTCAATAACAAAAAAAACAAACTACCTTGTTGTTGGTAATCAGGATATGACTGCTGTAGGTCAAAGCGGCTTATCAAGCAAGCAAATAAGAGTCGAAGTTCTGCGAGAGTCAGGCGTTAATATAAAAGTTATTAATGAAGATGCATTTTTAGCCATGTTAAATTCAATAAAAAGATAAGTTAAAATGAAAAATCTATTCCGAAGTTTCAAAAAAACAACTGATGATGAGCTAAAAACATTATGGAAAGATGCCATTTTTGTTTTTGACACAAATGTACTCCATAGTGTTTATCGATATAAATCCAGTACGTGTGAAGATGTACTTAAGTTAATGGAACAATTACAAGACAGAGTATGGATCCCTTACCATGTAGCTTTAGAGTTTCATCGTAATCGCCTTAGTGTTATTAGTGCTCAACATAGAAGATTTGATGAAACACGTACAGCTATAGAAAATGCTATAAATAGTTTACAAAAAAAATTAACTGATCTACAGCTAGAGAAACGTCATAGTATTATAGATCCAAAAGAATTAATTGACGGCATTCATAATCTTAGGGAAAACTACCTAGTAAACTTGAATGTTCAAGAAAAAGATTGCTTAAAAGTGGATTCTGATGATCCACTACTGTCCCGGCTAGAAGGTATTTTTGATAAAAGAATTGGACCGAAACCAAATAATTCTGAATCCATAAATGAAATTATCAAAGAAGGTAAAGAGCGCTATAAGTCTAAAATCCCCCCCGGCTATAAGGATTCAGTGAAAGAAAGTGAACCAGATAACGTTTATTCTTATGCTGGAATAACTTACGAGAGACAGTTTGGTGATTTATTCGTGTGGAAACAGTTAATTCAATATATTAAGACTGAAAAAATTAAAAATGTTATTTTTGTGACAGATGATAACAAAGAAGATTGGTGGCAAATAACACAAGGTAAAACAACAGGTTTTCGATATGAACTAATCGATGAAATAATAAGTCAAACTGAATTAGATAACTTTAAAGCTTATTCTTTAGGTGGATTTTTAAGTGATGCCAAGCTATATGAAATGAATAATGTCTCTGAGGATACTATTGAAGAAGTAAATCTTTCCGCTGAAAATGAAGTATCAAAAACATCAAAAAATATGTTTGAAATTTATCAAAACGAATCGGGGTCAGATGAAGATAACTATAACGAAATATTTTTTTCAGGTATGAATCTAGACCATAAAATAAATGAACTAGAAAGTTCAAAAATAACATCATCAAATTATGAAAATTTGAAAATCAAAAGAATAGATATTTATGATAAAATTCAGTACTTAAAAGATTGCATGATAAATATTAAAAACAAAATTAATATTTTAAATGAATTAAATCATTCTATTAGTGATAACTCTCAACCTAAAACCCCTCTCCCATACGGGGAATTAGTAAGAATTAGAAATTCTCTAATTCGACATGAGAAAATATTGAATTATTTGGATGAAAAAATATCTAGCATGGATAATAATACAATAGTTGAATAATTTCTTGCCATATTATTAATATCCATAAATTGTATGAGAGAAATTAAATGAAAAGTAACCACCAATTTTAATTAGTGGTTTCATCATCTAATAAAAATAGTCTTAATCAATATTTTGATTACTATTACCGCCGACAGTTTGTATTGGCCGCTTAGTGGTAGCAATATCCTCTGCATAAATCCCAGCACTGATAATGGCACCGCCGATACGTCGCTTACCATAACCTATGCCAACTGGATTACCAGCAGCAGTAGTATTCACTGCGCCGCCAAAAGCATAGCTTGGGGCGTTTTCTGCTGCTTCCCTGCCATTAAGCCCTTTAACTTGCGGGCTCAACATTTGTACTACTCCACCAGCAATCATGCCCACACCAGCGGGTATAGTGTATGCACCAACAGCAGGGAAAATATAGCCAATAACGATCAAAGCTGCCCCTACGATCGTCTGTAATACTCCTCCGCGCTTACTTCCTCCAATGACAGGAACAATACGTATTTCACGCGTACCAGACAGATCGAATTCACCTTCTCCAACATTATTACCATTGCGAAAAATTGCATAGCGTAACCCAAGCTTGGACTGTTCCTTAATGAACTGCTCAAACCCCTTCACCGTATTTTTAATGGCGCTAAATGCCTCTGTAGTCGTTCCAGTATCTAAGTAGCGCTTGTGCTCACGGCCAAACTTTTTGGCTAGCGAGCCAGACAACTTAATAATGGTGTATTGATCATTATGCATAAACACTACCTCCATAAGTCCAATTTTTATCTGCCATTTTTACCAGCCAATAAAATTTACCCATCTTATTTATGCCCATCCCTACCTCCAAATCGATTAGTAACCTAAGTGCCACAACGGAAAGATATCACACCAAACAACTAAATGTTAGCAAACTTACTTTTTGTGTTGACATTAAAAAGTTAGCAAACTAACATTTGTTCATCGATTGGAAACTGTTCTTACAGAAAACTAATCACGCTCTTTAACAATCTGGCCCATGAACAACTAAACCCGCCTAGAGCGGACTAGGTTACTCCGAGGATCACGCGGCGGAGGATAGTAATCCGCGTAAACAGACCTATACACCGCTATTGGCGACCGGACTGTTTGAGCGGGAAGAGCCCATAAGAACAGGTACTAAATGGTTTCACTGCGAGCATGACCCAAATATGTGTATAGCCCCGCCAACCATCGGCGGTGTGGTAGATGGACAATCGCCTTGGCAACAGGGCGCATTGGGAAGGTGGCTGATTTATCCATGTGTGACTTAAGGCAGCGTGCGGATTAGCCAGAGTAGTCGTGAGGCAAAGCCAATATAGACAAAGCGAAACGTGAACGGTCGAACGCCGAGACACAGTCACCTTCACCAATGCGATTAACGCCAGCCTGCGGCGCCAGCAGGCAATCAACCAGAGGGCAAGCCAATGAAGTAACTCAATAGATCAACCATGAGCGCAGGTTATGACTGCGCCCCGAGTCGCGCTGCTAATGCAGTTTGGCGAGCCAGTGCTATCTACTGGTGAGGGTTAATAAACAAGACGGATACGGGTAAAGCAGCGTAAGAGCCTAGAGCTTGCGCCCCCGTTATTAGCGGCCAGATGGCGACAGAACGCCGGCACTAGGGCGCCGGATGACGTAACCGGCAATCAATAAAATCGAACCATCCGGAATTACCGGATAGTTGAAAGATGCTCATCTGCAGGACGCGAAACCATGAAGACTCAGCAACCCGACTTTCTCGACTTAGTGCTAATGCTACTCGCCAAGTTGATCCCGTTCGACCTGTTATAACGCGAAACCTTCCGTTTAATTTCTAGCCTTTAAAGCCAGCCAAACCTAACCACGATTCAGCGAGGTGACCTATGCAACACCCAATCGCAGCGCAATCATGCGCCATTGCGCAAGATAAACGTGCCACAACCGAAGCGCAGTTGCTAATGCACCTTGGCATAGCCTGTCGCCTCGCCCAATTGACCAACCTCATGCACTGCCCAACAGTCATTCAACGCAAAAATGCGTTAGAGCAATACCTGCAAAACAACATTTGCACCTATGCCTTTCGCGAGCGCTTCCACGTCACCAAGTTGGATGAAAGCCCATTAAAAACAACGCCACTAAACGAAGTGGCCAACATTCAAATAACTCGCAGCGGCCGCGTAAAACTTACCCGAGTAGCCCTGCCAATCGCGACCGAAATCACCATCAGCGACCGAACCTGCAGCTGGATTAATCGCTGCTTCCAACATCAAGTCATTCGCAGCCTAAAGCAGGTGCCCCATGTTTGATGCACAGGCCCATGCCACCAGCGACAAATTAGTGGGAATGCTCGCGAACGAGCTCAAGCAAGAAGCACAAGGCCGATTGCGCGATAACGCCATGGCATTTTACTGCGACCGCTCGATAGCCGAGTTAAACCAGCTGATCATCGACTATCCCGAATCAAAACACACTTGGGTTCGACTGATAGAAAGCTGGCAAGAGATAAAGCAAAAACACGGCCAGCGCAGCGCGCAAGACCTGCTCAACGCTGAATATGCACGACTAGCCTGCACACCAAGCTAAGCCCCCAATGTGAACGTGTAAGTAATCCTTACAAGTTCAACTCAAACCAACCCTATTCCATCTATCAGCCTAGTGAGTAATCACCAGTTTGGAGTTAACCATGTTCTTCGTATACGGCGTGTCCATGACCATAGCTAAAAAAGAAGCGGCTAAAAAGTGCAGCCTATACGAAGGCGTACAGCCGAAGCGTCGCGAACTCAGCCCCGCGGAATACCAAGCCAAGCTAGATGAAATGGCAAAGGCCAAGTTTGAAACTATGAAGCCACAAAAGCTGTCGCACTCGCTCTCAACGCCTTCGCTCTGCGCGCAATACATTGAGCTAGCAAAAAAACAGGACCAATGCCGCGACCTGCATGTTCGTTATCGCAAACCTACAGGCAAGGTTAACCCCAAGACCAAGAAAGAGATTGTCAGTTGGGTGGTCTACAACGGCGAAATAGCCGCGTAACGCAACCCTAAGTGCAGTGAAAACAGAGCAGAGAGAATCGATATGAGTTACTACAAAATTACCAATGAAACCGCAGTGCAAGCATTCAAAGCCTTTGATGCGGCTAAAGCAAACTTGATTGAGCAAGCGACTAAATTAGCCGACCACTTCGGTGGCAAACCTATTTTTAGCAATCGCGTTGAAAGTATTTCGTTTGCTGGTATTAACTTTCACAACTTCAACCAGCTTGAAAATAATCACTTATGGTTCAAGCCTAAAGCTGCTAATTGCTTTGCTTCATCCCCCAAATACGGCAAGCCGAAAGCCGCGGATCGTGAAGCGTTAGAAGCTATCAGAGCTAAATACAATGCCATGATGCCTGAAGAAGTTTCACGCATACCTTTACTAGAAGCGATTGGTACAAATTGGGGTGACTGCTTATTCGCCCCGCTTTCGCTGTTCCTGCACGATGATGTTATTTACCTTGATACCCGCCTTAGTCTTATCGATGCGACTGAGATATTTGGCAGCGAATATGAAGCCGTAAAAAGTGCTTATCAAGCCGCAAAAGTTGAGGTGAAAGCATGAGCAAGCTAACCAACCCAGTTTTACGCTATCACGGCGGTAAGTATCGCTTAGCGAAATGGATTATTTCCTTCTTTCCTGAACACCATTGTTATGTTGAGCCATTCAGCGGAGCCGCATCAGTATTGCTACAAAAAGAACGTTCACACGGCGAAGTTTATAACGACCTTGATCAAGACATTTTTAACTTGTTTCAAGTGTTGCGCAACCCTGATTTATGCATGCAACTGATTGAATTTTGTCACTTAACACCTTATTCGCGTGATGAGTTTTTGCAGTCATACGAATTAACTGAATGTGTTATCGAGCGAGCCCGCCGCACTATTGTGCGTTCGACAATGGGATTTGGATCAGGTGCAGCAACATTCCACCCTACAGGTTTCCGCTCAGAGGCAAAACGAGCGCATAACACTAGCGCACATCTATGGGCTAAATATCCTCCAATGCTGGCTTATGTGTGTGAACGCCTGCAAGCAGTAAACATTGAGAACCGCCCTGCTCCTGATTGCATTCGCTCACATGATGCCGATAGCACCCTGTTTTATGTTGATCCGCCATACGTCAAAGAGACTCGGCAGCTAAGAAATAATAAAGGGGTTTATCAGCACGAAATGACTATTGATGAGCATCAAGCGTTACTTGATCAACTGCTTAATGTTGATGGGATGGTCGTGTTGAGCGGTTACGAGACAGAGCTTTATAACGACATGCTAGTTGGTTGGTCATTACACAAAAAGCAAGCGCGTTGCTCTGCAGCCAATGGAACAGGACTGCGTACCGAGTGCATTTGGGTTAATCCACATGCAAATGAAAAACTGGCCAGCAAGGAGGCAGCATGAGCCAATTATTCTACCTGCGCGATTCGCGCTCTAACGTTGGCAGTACTTGCATGTTTTGGGCAGACCGAGGCGGCTACACCAGTAACCTCGATCTTGCTGAAGTTTTTACGCTTGAAGAAGCACAGCGCAAATTCAACATCCGTCACACTGACGTTCCGCTATGCAAAGAGCTTGTGGATGAATTGGCAACCGTGCGTGTTGATTGTCAGTACCTAGGCGATTCTGGCGAAAAGTCAGGCTGTGATGAATACGTTATCTCTCAAAAAGGCAGATGGGACGGTAATGACGTTTACTGGTTAACCTTTGACTTTTTGAGTGTTAACTACAAAGGCGCCGTGGTATTCAGCTACCGCAACGCGCTTGCGCGTATCGATGAACTTGGCATTGATGCAAACATCTACGCCAAGCCGGATATAGACGCCATCGCTCGCCGTACTTTCCAAGCCGCCAACATCAACGAACGCCGAATGATCACCGCTGTAGGCATTCGCAAACCCAAACGCCCACGCACCCGCCAAACCACAGGTAAAACTCGCGGTAACTGCCCACATTGCGGCTGTATCACTTGGGGTTTAAATCCTTACGAAAACTATAGCTGCGCAGAGCAATACAGCGAACGCAATGGCCTTAGCTTTGTTCTGTCGGATACCTGCGAAGAATTGAAAGCGAGCAAGGCAAGGAGAAAGCAAACCAAGATTAAAGGAGAAAAGACATGTTAACCCTATCCCCTCCCGATTTTGAAGAAATCGAGGTGGTGAAAGGCTACCAAATTACCTGCACCAGCTGCACTAAAACGCACTTCATTCCACGCAAGAGCCTAAACGTACTGGCAGATATCACCGAAGGCCTAAGCCAGTCAGGTTGGCAAAAGGCCATCAACGACAATGAATACTTTGTCTGCGTGTGCCCCAAATGCGTGAATGAACTCAAAGAAAACGAACTAGAACAGGGAGAAGCATGATGGATATGTGTTACTCAATGCCCGCTGTGGTGGGCGTACAAGGCGGTAAAGTGTTTTACACCGTGATCATGTCAATGCGTGTACTAGTTCGTATGTTACGCATTGACGATGCCGGCAGTGTGCTCGACCGCAGCCAACGCAAAGTTAACCCTGCCCGTGCTAAATCCATTGGCAATTACATGGTAACGAATCCAACGGGGTATTTTCTGCCAGGCATCATCGGCGTGGTTGAAGTGCCAACAGGCGGCGATGCGCCAAAGTTCGAAGCGTCCGAAATCAGCGGCGTAGTTGGCGTGTTAAAAATCGGCCTTGATTCGATTATCAAACTGTTCGATGGCCAGCACCGCGCCACAGGTATCGCAAAGGCACTCGAAAAATCACCGGAGCTGTCGCAAGACTCAATCTCTATCACCCTGTACATGAATTTATCGCTGCAAGAACGCCAGCAAGCGTTTACCGATATAAACCAAAATGCCAGCAAGCCGCCTCAAGGTTTGTCAGATACCTATAACCACAGGGATGAGTTATCAAAGCTCACCATGGATATAGTGAACCAAATCGACTGGATGCAAGGCCGTGTTGATTTTGCGACAAACAAACCCACGGCACAGAGCGAGTGCTATTGGTCCTTTAAACAAATTAAAGACGCCACGGCCATCATGCTGGGTACCAAGAAAAACTTTGAGCCATTCCACGCCACCCTTGCCTATGACTTTTGGAACACCATGGGCGCAGCAATGGAGCTCCAATCCCTTGGCAGTAAAGAGCGCGAAACCAGTTTATTTACCACCACAGTAATGCTTAAAGCGCTGGCGAGCGCCGCAAACGTGGCTGAATCAATCGGCCAAAGACACTGGCGCTACGCTTACCAAAACCTCATTTGGACCCGCAACAGCCAAGACTTTACTGGCCGCTGCATTTGCCCCAAAACAGGCAAGCTACTCGCCAACGCCGATGCCGTGATGCTGACATCAAACCTTATTCTAAAAACGATGCAGCAAAAGCTCGACCCAGTTCGCGCCAGCGTTGAAATAACCTATTTCCCAGAGGTGGCAGCATGAACCTTCTCATTGCAGGCTTTGAATCACCAAAGCGCATAGAGCTGATGCTGTCACTGACCAAAATCAGCTCAGACAACCTAATAAAAGCTCTGATGTTGCACTACACCGTCACCTATCTGGAAAGCGCGCCTTGGCGAGCAGCAATAAAGCACGATGTTCAACTCTCGAACTTTGTACGCGGACAAGAACGCCTCGAAGAAGTTGCGGCCACTATCGAAGCCATCAAAGAAATCGACTGGGAAAAGCATCTTGCCAAGTTAGCCGCGGCAAATGTGCGGATCGTTGAACTCGAAAAACAATTAGCCAGTTATCAGTTAACTGATTCAATCCATCAAATTAGCAAGGCTGGTTAACCATGAGCACAGTAAATAACGCCAATCTTATCAACCAATCTAATGCAGAACAGGGTTTTGAATATTACACACCACAGCCATGGCCTCAGTTAGCAAGCCAGCTAATGGGTGGAATAGATTTAGACCCAGCAAGCAACGATATTGCTAATGCCAGCATTAATGCCAAGACAATTTTCACTAAAGAAATTGACGGGCTATCTCAGCCTTGGCATGGCACGGTTTGGATGAACCATCCATTTCACAGGGGTGAGCAACCCTGCCCAACTAAATGCAAGAAAAAAGCCTGTATTAAACGCGGCCATCATATTGATAAGCCGATCCCAGGTAATAGCGATTGGATAAATAAGGTGATCTACGAGTATGAAAGCGGCCACATAAAAGAGGCGGTGATCATCACATTCTGTAATTCATCTGAAGGCTGGTTTTTACCATTGCTTAAATATTCTCAATGTTTCCCACATGGTCGAGTGCACTACAAAAAAGCCGATGGCAGCAAAGCAGATAGTTGCACCAAGGGCAGCGTGATCACTTACATCAGTAAAAACACTGCTGAGTTTGCGAGACTGTTTGGCGAGCATGGCACCATCAAAGTTGAGTTTAGCAACGAGGTAAAAGGCTCAATCGAAATCCCGCTTAAGCAAGAAAATATTGCAGGTGAAGCAGCATGAAAAACAAACTTATAGACCTAAATAATCACCTATTTGCACAGCTTGAGCGACTGTCTGACGAAAGCTTAAAAGGTGAAGCGCTGCAAGATGAAATCCATCGTTCCAAGTCAGTCACTCAAATTTCGACACAAATTGTGGCTAACGCACGTTTAGCACTCGATGCGCAAATAGCAGCAAATGACATGGGCGTAGGTAGAAAACTCCCTGAAATGTTGGAGGCTAAGAATGGCTAGATTCTTCTTCACTGTTGCCATGCTTGATTTTTTGCGTGCAACGTATCCTGAAAAGTCACTTGCTGAAACCACAGCACTTTTCAATTGTGCCTTTGGTTACACCAAGACGCTATCGCAGATTAAAGCCGCATGTTCGAACCACGGTATCACCTGTGGACGCAAACAAGGTGAAATAACGAAAGGCAAATTACGCAGTTTTACCGACGAACAATATGAGTGGGTAAAGCTGCAATATAAACGCCTCACCATCGAGCAAATTACCACGGCATTTAACCATACCTTTGGTACTGAAAAAACGATTAATCAGATCCGTGCTTTCACCCGCAACCATAAAATGAAATCGGGACGTACTGGCCGATTTAATCCTGGTTGTAAAACGTGGAATGCTGGGATGAAAGGTTGGCAAGCTGGCGGAAATTCTGCAGCAACCCAGTTTAAAAAAGGCGATATGCCACTGAACCACAAACCTGTTGGATCAGAGCGTATCGATAATAAAGACGGCTTTGTGATGGTAAAAGTATCTGAGCCTAGAACATGGCGACTAAAACACATTATCGAGTGGGAAAAACACCACGGTAAAGTGCCCGAAAGCCATAAAATTTGGTTCATCGATAACGACCGCACCAACTGTGATATTAGCAATTTAATGCTTGTCACCACCGCAGAGCATGCCGTTGTCAACAAGATGGGTTTAGGCCGCGCTCATGCCGACGCTAAAGAAACGGTTTTGCTATTAGCGCGTATAAAAATGGCGTCCACTAAACGGCTTAAAGGTGACCATCATGTCTAAGCTGCAGGGATACCTTAATACCAGCGCTGATGATGCAAAAATGTCACTTCAATATTTACTCAAGCGCGATCCACAAGAAGCCCTTTCAATGGCAAATCAAATAATTGCCGCCACAGCCTCACTCAGTAATAAAAAAACGCTGCACAAAACGGCTGTCACTCTCAAAAAGAAAGCTGAAAAAGCCATTAAGGAGTCAGTATGAAATTCAATACAGAAACAGTTGTTCGTGATGGGTATGGTGATTATCAGCACTCACAACTTCCAAATTTTGACGGTGCCGAATGCATTTCTAAGGATGCGATTGAGCAGTGGCAAGCTGAAATGGATTTTCAGTTAGTTATTAACCGCATGGATTCTGAAATCACTGAAGATCATCCGGCATGGATTCATTATTTTGAAAATGGTGATGCTGGTTTTGGTGAGTGGAATCCAGAAGCGCCTAGTGCCGATGCCATTCTTTTATCAATTCACGATACCGAAGATGGCCCTGTTGCTTGGTGGGCTGTAGAACGCACCAAGGAAGCGGCATGAAGCAATCAACCGCAATTCGCGAAGCGCTTAAGAAGTGGTACGCCATGCCACGCGAACAAGATTGGCGCTCCCAACAGTTTTTAAAACGACTCGCCGAGGAATTGGCAAAGGAAGGTAAGTGATGACAACTAAACGCAGAGTGTTTTTAGACGGCAACGGTTCAAGACAAATCAATGTTGAAGGTCTTGGTGCTTATGTTCCTGCCACCGATCTACTCGATGTTAAACAAAAACTGGGTACCGAGATTCAGCAATTGAAAGACCAAGTAAACGCGATGAAAGTTGATATAGAAATTTTAGATCATGGGATGCCAATTAATAGAATTGCCGCGAAACAATTTGATTGGGTTGAGCGAATGGGCTGGCATAACAAAACAGTTTTAGAGGCTCTAGCACTTATAGCCTCAGAAGTTGGCGAAGCCGTGAACGAATGTCGCGGTGAAGCACCTTCAGACTGTTTTGGGACTGAACTAGCCGACATCATTTTAAGAGTTACTGATCTGGCACATTGGCAAGGTATAGACCTCGCGAAAACCATTGCCAATAAAATGGCGATTAACGAACAGCGCGGCACTCGCGGCAGACGCATCTAATGAAGGTGGTGAGTGATGGCGGCACAAGTTAATTTCGTGGAAGAAAACAAAAACTTCCCTATAGAAATTGAATTGAAAGGTGAAGCGCTTTGGTTCACTAAAAAGGCGGCAATTGAATTAAACAAGAAACTTGATTCAGCAATTGCCTTAATGCTTGAACATGAGGCTATAAGCAATAAGGGTGGTGAGTGATGGGCAACCTAAGTAAGTCGTGCCATCAATGCAAGCACCTTGAATGGGTTGAAGGTGAAACTGATAGTAATACAGGGTGGTCATGCGATAAAAGGCAAGCGGCAATTTTTAACAGTTCTGCTGATTGGCCTTTAATAGAATCGAGCTTTTTATCAAAGCTTAGCGATGAAAAGTACAGGAATAGATATAAAAGATGTTTTGAACAAGGTGGTAATTGATGGCAACAATAAAATTAACCGCCAGCGAGCAAAAGCAAATATCAGAAATCCTTAAGCGCAGGGCAAATGAAATTGCGGGTTTTAGCGATGACTACAGAAGAAAAGATGATCACTACGGAAGTGTTGAAATGGCACTTACACGTGAAGTCGAGCGTCTTAGAAATCTTGCTAACCGCTTAAATCCACCAAAACCTGAAGATGAAGAGGATTGCTAATGACCACATTTTTTATATGTATTGTGCTGCTTCCGATCATCTGGGTTTTATTCTCATGGATTGGCAAAAAAATAGCGATGAAGTGGCTTTTCGGATGGAGATTTATCGTTATTAACGCAGAAGGTGAAGCGTGGTACATCGACGTTAAACCTGATGCCAAAGTCAAACCAGTTGGGAAAAATAAGGACGGTGCATGATGCTGACATCAGATGAACTTAAAAAACTTAACGATATGATATTCACTGAAAATGAATTGGCATTACTGATGTGTTTCGTTCAAATGTCATTCAAAAACAAAAATAGCTCACCATTTAAAATGAATGGTAATTCAGAGCCTTACTTCGATCAATACTGTTGCAACCTTCAAAAAACATTTGCCCAAGCAGTGCTGAACGATGCAATGCTTAAACGAGTTGATCTGCAGAAGAAAATTTTAAAATTTGTTTGCATGGAGTTTAGAGACGAGCAAGTTGAACTTCAGGTAGGTGAAGCATGAAGATGAATGACAGACTTAACCTAGCTATCGCAGAGAACGCCGAGCTTAAAGCCAAAATTACCGAGCTTGAGAAACAAGTGGTAATACTGAGCAAGCGCCCTGAGTTTGATCTATCAACTGTTCAAGGCTGTGAACAAGCCGTGATTGCTCGATTAGATAGGATGGGGATGAAAACCGATCTAATGGCATTAGACGAATGCATATTAAATAAGGCAGGTGCATGATGATTAAAGGTTACTGGTGTACAAAAGACATCACCGAGCGGTTTAGATGCACTAGCCGCACCATTTACCGCTGGATGCAAAAACCACAACATCCATTTCCAAAACCACGGATGCTAGCAGCAGGCAGTCAAAACTTGTGGGCCATCGATGATGTAGAAGCGTGGGAGACTCAAGCAGCAAACCACCAAACAAATAACAGCCAAGCCGCTTAACCCCCCCCTATCGTTCTGTATATCGTTACAACTCACTTCCAATAATGTCGCACAATCTATGATGCCAAGCGGTATATGCTGCCGCTTGGGTTTTTAAATATAAATTGTGGTCATACACGCCTTGAATGCCTGGCAACTTATGCCCGAGCATCACCTCTGCAGTCCTTTCATCTGTCAAATCTGAAAAGTTAGTGCGCGCGGTTTTACGTAAATCATGGATAGACCAATGCGTGATGCCGCATTCATGATGCTTATTTATCCAATTATTGATGACGTTCACTATAGATAAATGCGATGTCGACGCTAACGGCTTGACTTCACTATCAGGATTTTCGCTGAAAGAATCTGCCGACCCAAATAAAAATTTACCAGAGCTTAATAGAAAAGCCTCTTTCAGTAGAGGCACAATTTCAGGCACGATAGGCCTGACAATTTGGTTGCCACTATAACCAGTTTTATGGTTTTCAGCCGGAACAGTCCAGACCATTTTATCAAAATCAAAATGTGACTTTTCAGCTAGGCGTAGTTCACCTGTTCGACAAGCGAAGAACAGGTGGAGCTTGATAAAGACTTTGTTTTTAGGTGCAACTCTTGAGCGTCTAAGCGCATCCCAAAGCAAGACGATTTCATCATTACTCAGCGAACGCTTGCCAACACGCTTAACGACATGAAGATCTTCTCTCGCACTAATGTCAGATAAAGTGTTATCGCTGATTAGCCGCATTCTAACACCCCAGCCAAGCATTTTTTTGGCATTGGCCAATATACTTGCGGCCACTGCTGGCGTTCCCTTCGCGATGTCATCAAGCACAGTAAGCCATGTATGTAATTTAGTGTCCTGCACTAACATCATGCCAATTCGAGGTAATAAGTGAATTTCAAAGCTACGTAATACCTGCTTGTGGCACTTTTCATTTCTGATTTTTTTCGCACTATGCCAACGATAAAACAAGTCGCTGATCGTTGGTGCATTTTCAATTTCAATCCGATCGTTAATTTTAACTAATTTAGGATCATAACCTTTCTCTAGCTCACCTTTTAAACGTAAGCATTCCGTCCGAGCGGACTTTAATGAAGTCGCAGGGTAAGATCCGAGATCAAGCCGTGATGCTTTGCCAATATATCGATAGCGCAATTGAAATGTAAGTTTGCCTTTGGGTGACACTCTCACACTTAAGCCATCACGATCGGCCTTCTCATAAGCCTTGTCGATCTCCTTACCGGAGTTAGCTTTTAGCCATGAATCTGACAGCGCCATAAACCCTCTTTGTGTACAAATTTTTTTAGCCTCAGCGGCTATCGGTGTACATAGTGTAAATTTGCACACAAATTTGTACAAGTTTTGCTTGTCTTATGTCGAGTTTGAATGTCTTAGTTTGTCGCAGTGATTTGACGCATAACGAGGATTTTAAAGGGTTTTATACTAGCGAATGTCGTGATAAATCTTTGTTTGTCGCGGTATCAGTGATTGATATCTAAAAGAATCGACTCCAAACGATCTTTTATCATTTCAGGGAGTCGACGTTGAGCTTCCGTTACTGCCAAACTAATTGCTTGTAAATAGGCAGTTTCATCCGCGTTTCCATGGCTTTTTACAACTATTCCGCGCAATCCTATCAGACTTGCACCGTTATAGTGGTCGGGGTTCATCTGACTAAGGACCGCCTGGATACGAGGGGCGATAAGTTTAGCCAGAAAACGAACGAATAAACCTTGGGTTAGTCCCCGTTTTAACTGATGTACTAATAACTTGGCAATACCTTCAGAGGTCTTGAGCGTGATGTTACCCACAAACCCATCACAAACAATCACATCCACATTACCGGAATAGATTTCATCCCCTTCGATAAAACCTGTGTAATTGATTTGTTCTGTGTGTTGCAGCAACTGCGCGGCTTGCTGAACTTGGTCATTACCTTTAATTTCTTCAACGCCCACATTGAGCAAGGCGACTTTTGGCCGAGATTTCTTATCTACCGCTTCGCACAGGACTGAGCCCATCACGGCAAATTGAAATAAGGTTTCCGAGTCACAGGAAATATTCGCGCCCAAATCCAACAAATAAACCGGTTTTTGAGTCACCGCAGGTAAACAACTGACTAATGCGGGTCGATCAACACCAGGCAAGGTCTTCAACAATACTTTCGCCATTGCCATCAGCGCCCCTGTGTTACCGGCACTCACACACGCTTGTGCGCGGTCGTCGCGCACTAACTCAATAGCCAATCGCATGGAACTGTTTTTACGTGTACGCAAGGCATGCACAGGCCTATCGGACATACTAACGACTTCATCGGTATGAATGATTTCTATGCGCGAAAGTAAACTCGCTTCTGCTTGACGTAGATAGACATCAATTTCAGTCTTGTCACCGACTAAAATGATTTTAAGAAAAGAATGTAATTGTAGTGCCCGCAAGGCTGCAGGCACCGTGACGTGGGGGCCATGATCACCACCCATTGCATCTAACGCAAGCGTCAGATTCGTCATTAGGAAACCAACAAATTACTTGTTGATTACCTTTTTACCGCGATAGAAGCCATCTGCAGTCACATTGTGACGCATATGGATTTCACCGCTGGTAGCGTCTACAGACAGCTGAGCAGTGCTCAGTGCGTCATGTGAACGGCGCATTCCGCGCTTTGAACGTGATTTTTTGTTCTGTTGTACAGCCATTGGCCTGTCTCCTCGATTACTTGCTCTTCAGTTTTTCTAACACTGCAAACGGATTTGGACGCTCCTCTTGAGCGGGTTCTATCTCGCCTACAACCATGTCTTTAGATCCTGCACTGCAATCAATTTCTTGATGCATTGGGATTATCGGCATAGCGACTATCAATTCATCTTCGATCAATTGATGTAGACGCACTTCGCCAATTTCATTGCACTCAATTGGGTCATACGCATCCGGGAGCTCATCGATTTCTGCCTTAGTCCGACATGGACCAAAACAAAACTCGACCGTAACCTCAGTGGTAAATAGTGTCATGCAACGTTGACATATCAGAGTGAGCTCCGTCACAGCCTTCCCTTTCAGGTAGACTATCCCCTGTAAATCTACGCCACATTCAAGCGACACTGCCACATCGGAACAGTCGCCGGCACATAACTCAGTTAATCTTTTCAGTTGCACACCAGGAACAACGCCCTGATAAACTAGGCGACTCGAGGCGGCGCGAAATGGATCAATTGAAACCGGTATCTTTACTGTTTGCATAAGGCGCGCATATTATAGTTTGAAAACGCTAGAGTCAAAGAAAAAATACTAACTTAAGTCCCAGTTTGCGACTTAAGCCTTTCCCCTGCCCCAACATTGAAATTGACGGAAGCGAAATAGTACCCAAGCATGGGGCCGCATACAAGCGCAAGCCGCCTAAAATAGTCGCATTCATTGAAAAGAAACCGTAAAAGACGAAACTCTTGCACTCTCGCGCATTGATTGGTCACAATATGAGTCACTCTTTTGCGGATATCTCATTATGCCAACCCCATTAATCTTAGCTTCGACGTCTGTATACCGACAATCTTTACTGCAAAAACTCGGGTTACCCTTCGAATGCTGCAATCCTAATATTGACGAAACGGCGTATCTCGAAGAATCGGCCCATGCTTTAGTGCTGCGATTAGCCAAAGCAAAAGCCGTCGCGGGAGCAGAACAATTCCCCGATGGTCTGATTATTGGCTCCGATCAAGTTGCCGTCATTGATGGCAAGATTATCGGTAAACCCCATCATTTTAATAATGCCGTCGCGCAGCTCACTCAAGCCTCAGGCAAGGCCATCACCTTTTATACTGGTCTTGCACTTTACAACGCCGAAACGGGAGCCATGGCCGCCGAGGTTGAACCCTTTACGGTTCATTTTAGGCACCTTAGCCATGCGCAGATTGTGGCTTACATTGAAAAAGAAGAGCCTTATTATTGCGCGGGGAGTTTTAAGAGCGAAGGTTTAGGTATCGCGTTATTTACAGAGCTCGAAGGTCGCGATCCCAATACCTTAGTTGGCTTACCACTGATATTACTGACGGAAATGCTGTTAGCCCAAGGTGTAGACGTTCTCGCTTAAACGTTTGCCAAGGCTTTGCTCTATTTGCTCAGTTTATTGAATCGATGACGCGCATCAAAAATACTGGGCTACTGAGTCGTTTCATCGACGAGAAGATGAGACGTAAATAAAAGTGATAAGGAAGTCTCATGCGCAGCGGCATGTATTGCCGCTCCAGCATTAAATAGCAGTGTTAAAGGTATTGCAGTAATTGCTTTGGTGAATCTATCAAGGCGATAGGTTTTGCCCGCAGCAACTTTTCAGCACTGTGAGCGCCATAGGTCACACCAACGCTATCAATCCCTGCATTGGCCGCCATGGTTAAATCCAGCAGAGAATCACCCACCATTAAGGCTCGGTTCGGGGCAATATTCAATTCTTTCAGCAAGCTTGAGATCATTTCAGGATGGGGTTTGCTGTGCACTTCATCAGCGCAGCGTGACGCAACAAAGTATCGACCTAAGCCTGTTTGCTCAAAGACGCGATCAAGTCCCGCACGGGCTTTACCAGTTGCGACGGCTAACTTATAGCCTTGGCTATGCAAGTCATCAATTAACGCTGGAGTTTGCACAAACAAGGGCGTTGGCGTGGTGTCTAAATGCAAATATTGTGCTTTAAACTCAGCGCGCATCTGCTGATATTGATCATTTTCGCCTTGGCTGAATGCATTATTAGAATGTAGAGGCTGAGAATATACAGAAGAAGCGCTGCAATTAAGCCCCTCAGGGAACAGGACTCGCAGCGCTTCTGTCATAGAAAGACCAATAATATCGCGAATGTCACTTTCAGTTGGGATAGGTAACTGCAATGCCTTAGCCATATTTTCAATACAAGTGATAATTTTACCGATGGAATCCATCAGAGTGCCATCCCAATCGAAAATCACTAAATCGTATTGCTTTATCTTCATCCTTGAAACCTATCCCCGTCGATTACGCACGCTTTAACTTATCGAGTAATTGCGACAAATTTTCATCTAAAGGCGCAGAAACCCGCATCACTTCATCATTTTCTGGATGAATGAACATCAATTCAGCGGCATGTAAAAAGAGTCGAGTTAAGCCTAATGCACGCATGCTATCGTCAAACCCTTGCTCGCTGTACTTATCATCACAGGCGATAGGATGGCCAGCAAATTGGCAATGCACCCGAATTTGATGAGTACGTCCAGTGACAGGGCTTGCCTTCACTAAAGTACAACCTTGGTAACGCTGCATAATTTTAAAGCGCGTTTCTGAAGGTTTACCTTCCGCATTAACGCGCACTATGCGCTCACCGGATTTGAGGGTGATCTTCAATAAAGGCTGTTTAACGGCTTTATCTTGAGCAGACCATTCACCTTTAACTAAGGCCAAATAGTCTTTCTGCATTTTTTTATACCGAAGCTGATCATGCAGATGTTTAAGCGCGCTACGCTTTTTCGCCACCAACAACACACCCGAAGTGTCTTTATCGAGGCGATGTACTAGCTCTAAAAACTTTTGTTGAGGACGCAGTGAACGCAATGCTTCAATCACACCGTAATCGACTCCACTACCACCATGCACGGCAATGCCAGCAGGTTTATTCAGCACGATCAAATGATTGTCTTCATGCAAAATACGGTCTTCGAGTTGCGAGACTTTGCTTAAGTTCGCCGATGGTGCGGTACGGTTATCCGGCTCTGCCACGCGGACTGGCGGAATACGTACTATGTCGCCAATCTGCAACTTGTACTCGGGTTTGATGCGTTTCTTATTCACTCGAACCTCGCCCTTGCGGACAATGCGATAGATCATGCTTTTCGGCACGCCCTTCAGCTTGGTCATTAAGTAGTTATCGATACGCTGTTCGAAGTGATCTTCATCAATCGTGATCAACTGAACCTGTTGTGGGGTGGATTCTATATTCATGATGCGCCATCTAATTATAACGGTCGCCATTGTACAACAACTGAGAAGAATTGTGCCTTTCCATTGCTGAATTTTTTGATTATTGCTATATTTCACCAGCGATTAGGGATAAGCCGTGAATAAAGTGTTCACAACGCCCTGATCCCAAGCGGAAAATTTAACGGATAAAAAAAGATTTTCTTGATAGCAAATCATTGATTTGCAAATCGTATACAGAGTAAAAATACCACAAATGCGTTTTTTACGATTAAATCGAGAAAGTCACCTTACTTTAATAAGGTTTACCCTAGGTTTTCCTCCCCGATTTCGAAGGATATTTTAACTTGTTGTCAGACAAACCGATTCGACTTGGGCATTACTGGAACGAAACTAAAGAATTTATGGGGTTGGTTGATGTTTTACAACGAATTCCTTGTTTTTGTAATCATTAAAAAATAAGCCATAAATAGGATGCGACACGCAGCGACTGCGTCTAACAGTAATGCGCACCTCTTGCCTAGCCACCAGCCGTGAGGCTCAGTTGACCTACTGCTAGGCCCGTAATGCAGCGAAGCGCGATGTTTGATGACCTCTATTTAAAGAAGAATGACGTCATCATGAAACGTATGTTAATCAATGCAACTCAATCAGAAGAGTTGCGTGTAGCCCTTGTTGATGGGCAACAACTGTATGATCTAGACATTGAAAGCCCAGGTCATGAGCAAAAAAAATCAAACATTTACAAAGGTAAAATTACCCGCGTAGAACCGTCTTTAGAAGCCGCTTTCGTCGACTACGGTGCCGATCGTCACGGCTTTTTGCCACTGAAAGAAATCGCTAGAGAATATTTCCCGAAGGGATATTCGTTCCAAGGTCGCCCCAATATCAAAGAAGTGGTCAGTGAAGGACAGGAAGTTATTGTCCAAATTGACAAAGAAGAACGCGGCAATAAAGGCGCAGCCTTAACGACCTTCATCAGCCTTGCAGGCTCTTACTTAGTATTAATGCCAAACAACCCACGTGCAGGCGGGATTTCTCGTCGTATCGAAGGTGATGAGCGCACTGAGCTAAAAGAAGCGATGGCTGACTTAGAAGTGCCTGCTGGCATGGGTCTTATCGTGCGTACTGCGGGTGTAGGCAAAGAATCTGCCGAGTTAAAGTGGGACTTAAAAGTTCTACAACACCACTGGGCGGCGATCACCGAAGCTTCACAAGTTAAAGGCGCACCTTTCTTAATTCACCAAGAAAGCAATGTGATAGTTCGCGCTATTCGTGACTATTTACGCCGTGACGTGGGCGAAATCCTCATCGATCATCCACGTATTTTTGAAGAAGCGAAGCAACATATCGCCTTAGTTCGCCCTGATTTCGTTGAGCGCGTAAAACTGTACGAAGCTGAAGTGCCATTATTCACTCACTTCCAAATCGAATCACAAATTGAATCCGCCTTCCAACGCGAAGTGCGTCTGCCATCTGGCGGTTCGATTGTTATCGACCCAACTGAAGCCTTAACCTCAATCGATATCAACTCTGCCCGTGCCACTAAAGGCGGCGATATTGAAGAAACAGCACTGAACACTAACCTCGAAGCCGCCGATGAAATTGCCCGCCAATTGCGCCTCCGCGACTTAGGTGGCTTAGTGGTTATCGACTTTATTGATATGACGCCTGTGCGCCATCAGCGTGAAGTTGAAAACCGCTTACGTGATGCTGTTCACCACGACCGCGCCCGTGTGCAATTAGGTCGCATTTCTCGTTTCGGTTTGATGGAAATGTCGCGTCAACGTCTACGCCCCTCTTTAGAAGAATCTGCAGCGCATATCTGCCCTCGCTGTCATGGCCAAGGCACGATTCGCAGTACCGAGTCTTTAGCACTGTCAATTTTACGTTTGATGGAAGAAGAAGCCATCAAAGAAAACACCTCACAGATCGAAGCGATTGTGCCTGTGGATGTTGCAGCTTTCTTGTTAAACGAGAAACGCAAAGCCATTCGCATCACAGAACAGCGTCACGATGTCGAAGTGTATGTGATACCTGACGCACACATGATGACGCCTGATTACCGCGTGATCCGTCACCGTAGTGATGATGAAATCAGTGAATCAAGCTATAAGCGTATAGAGCATCCTGAAGCCAAATTGTATGAGCCACGCAAACTGGAACGTACTGCGGCGCCTATTCCGGCATTAAAAGGTTTTGCAGCGCCACAAAAAGTAGAACAAGCCCCATCACCAACGGTGAAAGTTGAAGCGCCACAACCAGGCTTCTTCAGCAAGCTTGTGAGTGCAATCAGTGCCATGTTTGCGCCAAGTGAAAAAGCTGAACCCGTAAAAGTTGTTGAAACTAAAGCAACTGATACCAGTGCGGCTAACGCAAATCGCCGTAACCGTCGTAATGACACTCGCCGCCCACGCAATGCCCAAGATGCCGACAAAGCAAAAGAAGGCACTCGTGAGCCGCGTAGCCGCAATCCAAAAAAGCCGACTGATGCAGTAGTCAGCACACAAGAACGTCCAGTACGCGAAAAAGAAGAAACGGCTAAACGTCCAGCTAAAGCTGAACCGAAGCCACGCGTACAAGCGCCAAAAGATGTTGTTGCCGACATTGAAGCAGATGATGCCCCTAAGCAAGAAGTCGCCCGCGAGCGTCGTCAGCGCCGTAACATGCGTCGTAAGGTGCGTATCGATAATGGCCATAATACGCCAGATAATGCGATCCCAATTGCACCTGAAGATGCAGCAGAAGTGTTAGCGGAAATTGCAGCCCTTAACGCCGCAGCGGCAAGTACAATCAGTGTTAATGTCAAAGCTGAAGTCATTGCCCAAACGCCAGTAGAAACTAAAGCGCCAAGAACACGTCGCCAGCCTCGTAAGGAAGCTGCACCTGCTCAAGAAGCGCAAGAAAATATTGTGCTAGAAGAGACAACTGTAATTTCTACTGTAGTAGAAACACCTGCTGTTGATGCTGTTAACGTAGCTGAAAACACCTTGGTTGACACAGCAGCTCATACTGTAGCAGCGGATGCTGTATCGCAAGATAGCGAAGTTGATGCAGACAACGAAAATGCTAATGCTGATGATCAATCAAAACGCGAGCAAAGAGATGGTCAACGTCGTAGCCGTCGTAGCCCTCGCCACCTTCGTGCAGCGGGTCAACGTCGTCGTCGCGACGAAGATGACCAAGGTACATCAACGCCAGCGCAATTCGTTCCTAATGACGAATTAGGTGCTGACCAAGAGTACCCAAGCGAAATCGTCAGTGTTCGAGTGGAAACTCCTGTTGTTGCAACTCAAACAACAGCGGTAACTGAACCGGCCGTTAAAACTGATGACGTCGAAATAGCTGAAACAAGTGCAACTCCAACTGTTGAAGCTCCTGCTGTTGTTAAAGTAGAAGCAAAAGTTGAGCCTCAGCCTCAAGCAAATGACGTTGCAGCAGTTGAAACTCAGCAAGTTGAAACTAAACCTGTTGTGACTAAAACCACTGAAACGAAAGTGGAAGAGCCAAAGGCTGCTGACGCAAAAGTTGACCTTGCGTCAATCGTTGAAACTCAGGTGACCAGCGTTACTGCTGAAGCCGTAGTCGTTGCAGTCCCATCAGTTGAAAGCTCAGTGACTAAATCAGTAGCAGTACCCAAAGCTGAAGCAGCTAAAACCGAAACACTTGTCGAGCCAAGTGTTGCACCGAGCGCTGAAGTAAAAGAAGCCGTGAAAGCAACAGCCTCTGCGCCAATGGCCAGACCGGCAGCTATAGCTAAGCCTCAAGCCACGATACAAACGGCTCCAACAACACCGCAAATCACGGATGCAGTTATTGTCAGCAAGCCGAAAGCCGCCAGCCGCTTTGGCTCTATGGTGTCTTCGGATATGACCAAGCCTGTCGTTGAGGTGAGAGAACAAGTGGCTGTCCCTAAAGGACGAGAGTATGAGAATACTGCGAACGAAGAGTCTACTGCCAAAATCAAACTCGCTAATGGTGCAGAGTCGGATATGGCACGTCCATAATCACTTAAGCTAAACCAGAAAAGCCATGCAATTGCATGGCTTTTTTATTTACACTGTAATACTCCACAATATTTAAATTTAGCTCAATCCATTTTTCGGCTTAATCGTAGTCTCCTTGAATAACATAACCCATTAAAAGATCCTCAGTATATAGTTATCAACTTTAAGTATTCTTGTATTGTCACTAACGTCACATTAGAAGCAATAAACATGCTAACAAAATATCAGGCCAATACCCGCCAGTAGAAAGGGCTCTTAATCCATTTAGAGCTAACTGTAGACCCCTCCTTTATAAGTTAGGAAAACTAGTCGAGGGAGAGCATTATTCCGCTATAAAGTAGCCGATAATTAAGTTGGATTAGCAGCCTAAAGCTTCTGTCGGAAATACTTAAATGTACGAAATGCAAGGCATCTCAATAGCAATATTCATTTTTTGGTCGGCTCCAAACTACATCATAAATAAGCTAGTGTTCTTTAATATCAAGCACTAAATGCTTTGCCAACCTCAACTCTTTACTACAAGGCTTTCAGCCTTAGGTGCAGCTTAGTATATGTAGGATAACTAAGTGCAAGAAATGTAAATGCACCAATCATATTCGGCAATATCTGAAGTCACTGATTTACAACAAATGAATGATTAGACGCATTCGCGTTCGACATTGAATATAAGATTACGCAAAAAATAAACTCGATAAGAGTAAGCGTTAAGAGTTAAGAGTTAACATATAATGGAATTGAATGTTACAGGGGTAAAAATAAGGAGAGTGTATCAAATGGTTTTATTGAAAATCTTGGAGATATCAGAATTGGATTCTAACAGAGAAAGATTAGAGGATTAACTTCAGATTTAAGCATTAAATTAATGCGACATGTTAAGTGGATCTCGTCGCTTATACTGGATTCAACAATCTAAACTAAATGAAATTTTATTTTCGCACAAATAAAAAGAGCCACGGAATTAACCATAGCCCTTTAATCCATTGCTATCAGCTCCAGGCTAACAGCACTGAAAATTAACCAATGATAGTTACGTTTTCAGCTTGTGGACCTTTTTGACCTTGAGTCACAGTGAAAGACACTTTTTGGCCTTCATCAAGAGTTTTGAAACCGTCAGAGTTGATCGCACGGAAGTGTACGAATACATCTGGGCCAGATTCTTGCTCAATGAATCCGAAACCTTTGTCAGAGTTGAACCACTTAACAACACCAGTAACTTGAGACATAATATAAATCCTGTAAATAAAAAATTAAAGCCTTAACGGCGGGTGGAGCTGGAAAATGCCGGTATTACTTATGTTTACAGGACGAACTGGTCGTATTGAACACATAAATATAAGCCCAACCTTCAAGCTGATAAGACTATAAACCATTCTAAAGATAAGTCAACACACTGCGACACTTTGGATTATTTATTTTGCCTAAATCTACTTTACGGTTTTGCAACCGGCTAGCAGAACACTAGGTTCATGCTGTTTAGCAAGTACAGTTAAGCATTTTAAATAACTTATTTCAATAGCTTAATCTTATCACTTACTTTGAAATCCGATGCACTTCAATTTGAAAATCCAATTCACAGTTCAGTCCTTGCAACGCAAATGCTTGCTTTTGGGCATGAGTAAACTTCCAAGCATAGGGCGTCATTTCTAAAAAATGAGCGATATGTTCACTATTTGCCAGCTCTAACTGGGAGATTAAGCGTTCCTGATGAAGACACTCAAATCCAGCAATATGCGCTGTGGAAACGGGATGTAATCTTGGCTCAGCATAAATTTGTTGTTTCAACGCAAAATGGTGTAAAGGTCCCGGAGAAACCGTTATCAGTAAGCCTCCATCAGCCATAATCCGTTGTAACTCTTCTACTTTTGAAGGGGCATAAATACGAATGGCAAGATCGACACTTTGGGATGCGATTGGCATTTCATAGGCACTTGCGACACAAAATTGCAAATTAGGGTAACGTTTAGCTGCATATTTAATTGCAGACTTAGAAATATCTATACCTTGTAAATTGCAATCATGGTGCTGGCTCAACACATGGAATAAACGTTGACTGTAGTACCCTTCCCCACAGCCTATATCGAGGATTTGTTTTGCTTCGGCACCAAACTCAAGCGCGAGCTCATTCACTCTATCACTCAAACCTTGATAGTAACCCGCGTTTAAAAATTCACGCCGAGCAAACATCATCTGTTTATTATCACCAGGATCTTTTGAGTTTTTCTTCTGAACAGGTAATAAGTTGACATAGCCTTCTTTTGCCATATCAAACTTATGTTGCTGTGAACAACCCCAAGTTCGCTCCGTTAACGTCAGTGGGGCGGCACACAGGGGACATAAATAATGCATAATGGACTCTTATCATTTAGCTAAATTTGGGTAAAAAAGTTTACGTTTCGTCTTCCATCAATCGGTCTACCATCAGGATCAATTCCGGTGAAGCGAGTAATTCATAACACTCTAATTTTCTTAATAGCTTATCAGTGTTATCGACATCATTAGCAGCGCGGCTGTAGTTTGGTCGCTCAAACATATGAGTATAGGTTCTAAATAACCATTGTTGTTTTTGCAGTAGCAAGGGATCGATCCTTAATACTTCATCAGCAAGGCTGGCATGACATTGACCAAGCTCCCCACGCATAAACGCCTGCAATTCTAATCTAACCTGCTCGATTTCAGTCATGTAAATTGCAAGAGATTCAGATGATGCGGCATAGTCGTAGTGCCTTGCTAACAGTGCTTTAGCAACCATTAACGCTTTGGGCTCATGCAAAACCCGCAAATCCGCTTCTAAGGGTACTAACTCAAACTTTGAATTGGCTTGTAAGGCAAAAGTTAAGTAACTATCTGCACCTATTAAGTCATTATCTGCACCTAAATGACGAGTCGTATCTAAGGTAAAAGATACACCTCGCCTCAATTCAGCCGCACAAAATTTCGCAGCAGTTCCCATCCGTGTATAAAGCCTAAAACCTTGCCCAAGGCTGCGGGTTATTGGTGTATTGAAAGCCTGAGGGCTTTGCGGTAACGATTCGACCTTAAGACCCATAAACGGCTGGAAGCGAATGACTATATTTTGCTGAATTCCGGCTTCAGCGATGACGATAATCTCTAGTAAAGGGGCATTGATCGCCTGCGACACAATAAAATCACTCACATCGTCGGGTAGCCGTAATGTGAGTATTGATGCCTTTTCAACATCAAGCACCATAGGTTCATTTAGAAATTGATGGTACATAAGACATTATTCTCCTATTTAACCGCAATTGTACCGTCCAATACCAATTAAAATCACTCCGTAAACCATTACCATCGCAAGATATGACTTAATTTTCATGATGCCGTAAATCGGCATTCGAGAAATAGTAGTGACATTGCGTGGTAGCATATTTATGCCTCCAGTGTTCTATAACGTTAAGTACAGGAAGATGTAAATGACGTATACAATGAACTTCACATAACCATTCACCCAATGTAAAACTCACGATGTACCCAGCCTAGAAAGTGGCGAGCCTAGTCAGCGTTGTTAGACATCGCTCGGCTTAGCGCCAGAAAACCATTCGGTATGCTGGTCACCCTGACGGCCAAAATAGGTTACACGTTTACCTCGCAAAAACACGAAATAACCTTGAACTCCTGCATTCATAGCGCGCTGGCAGAAAAGCCGAAAATTTTGCCCATGCTGCTGACTATCCAAGATGGCAGCTCTGAGTTCAATCACATTAAAATTTTCAGCAATTAATGGAAGTCCCTCAAATGATAAAGGTGATTGCACTGTAGAACCTACTGCGCTATAGAAAGTAAATGACTTCAAGGCATAGTCTACATAGTAATACTCGACACCTTCAGCAATAAGATTGCCGACAATTTGAGGAAATGGTATTAATCCAGACAAGGTTGCTTGTGCAGATTCTAAAATTTTATCCGAGTTCATTAATGTCCTCTCTGGGTCTTGAGTGGTCAATTTATATGTTTAACATCAGCAGTAGAGCCAAAGTGATAGCACTGTAAAAACGTGGAGCATGCGCCAGCGCGGGTTAAACGCTCAAAGCACGTACTCATAAATGATTAACGCAATAAACACGACCTTCAAACTTCCCCAAAATCGTTGCCAGACTACAAACACGTTTATGCATATATAACGTAAAGCCATATTAAAAACACTATGGCCAAACTACATAAGGACTTTAAAATATTCAGCGAGCCACTCGCACCCAGTGCCAACACCGTTGGGCTGTCTAAATTGATTTACAACTCACATAAACCCAAACTAAAAAAATGTATCATTTACGCTTATCATCTGTTTCTTTATCCCGCAAGCCATCTAGGCTACTGCTAAAATAAGCACACCGAATCAATTTCAACCTCTAGCAATGAGTTTATTGATGGATAATTTACAGCGACTGGGCATTATTTTTTGTATTCTTTCCCTGTGGGTCTTGGCAAACATACCCGTCACTTATGCTAATGATCAATTCATTATCAATCAGTCAGAATCCAAGCTTGATCACAGATATCAGTATACTTATGACCTTTTACAATTAGTTATTGATGCAACCAAAGCCGATTTTGGTGAAGCATCACTGCAAGTCTCAGATCTAATAATGAGTCGAAATCGTATCTTCAGAGCATTACAAGAGGGTGAAACCATCAATGTTATTGCAGAAGCCTCTAACCTACAGTGGAATAAACAGCTTATTCCAATAAAAATTCCTATTAGAAAAGGCATTCAGGGATTTAGAATTTTTATTATTAAAAAGGAAAATGTACCTAGGTTAGCCCAAATCACCTCGCTAGCGCAGTTAACTGCTCTTGATACTGGTTCAGGTAGCCAATGGTCGACTAAAGTTGCCATGCAACAAGCAGGATTTAAGATTATAGAAAGCAATCAATATGACAGTTTATTTAATATGCTATCAAAAGGACGGTTTATAACATTTGGCCGCGGAGTGAATGAAGTATTTCAAGAGGTTGAGCAGTTTAATCAACAATATCCAGATCTCGTTGTTGATGAAAGCATCATGCTACATATTCCACTAGCGACATATTATTATGTTTCGCCTAACAAACCTCGCTTAGCTCAGCGAATACAAATTGGCCTCCAGAGAATTATCGATAATGGTCAATTTGACCAGTTATTTTATCAACGCCATTGCGATTTTTTGATAAAAAGTAAATTGAATCAACGATTAGTTTTTAAAATTGACAATCCTTTTATATCTGAATCAGAAATGACTTCCATTGTCGGTAAAGATTTCTTACTCAATCCAATGGATGACTTTTCCATATTATGTAAGAAATATCATTGAATAGGCTTCATCAGATAAACACTTAGGGTCCGTCATGACTTAAAAACATCTCTCGGAAAATGGGATAAAAAACAGCAAATCGCGGCTTGAATTGAAGGAGGTTAGATTTTTGGCCTTGGGTATCTAGAAATCAAACGAAAACCTTCAAGGCCATTAGCCTTGAAGGAAACTTTTTTAGAATTGCACTCTGACACCAATAGCCGCTGAGCGACCTGGCATAGGGGATAAATGCCTTAGGAAACTGTTATGTGGGCGCGCATCTACATCGGTAAGATTATCTAAGCTTAGGTAGAATTGAGTCGTCACTTTCGAAATGACTTGATCTAAAGTGATATTTGCTCCGAGCAAAGCATAAGATTCAGAGGGCCTCTCAAATCTGCTAACGTCACCTTGTGAATGATAGCGAACATAATCGATGGACACAGTAAGCGCATCATACTGCCAATTTAGTGCAGTGCCTGTTTTGGATTGTGGTGTTCGAGGCATTGAAGTGCCTTCTAAGCTACGGCGAAAGAATTCGTCCCGCTCACCAGCGAGAGGTGGGCGAGTACTAAAGATATCGTAACTACCATCGTATTGATATCGAGGAGTATTTCTCACTCTGTCAGTAAATGCGCTGAGCTCAAAAACTCCCCACCTTTGCCACGGGAAGGTATAGATAGCTTGTACCTCTAACCCTTGATTGTTTGTATCTGCTTGGCGCCATTCACGAACATAAGTACCATTACGCTCAAGGCCTGTACTACCAAGATAAATAAAATCATTGAATTGATTTTGATACCAACTTGCCATTAGCTGTAAATCGGCGATTTTCGCGGTGGTATTTATTTCAAAGGAGTGATTAATTTCCTTTTTAAGATTTGAGCTGCCCTGTTCTTCAATTAACAGAGCATAGTGTGGGTTACTGGCGTAAAGCTCACTCATTTCAGGAGCACGCTCGGCATGAACGTAATTGACTCGTGTTGACCAATTTTGCAATATGTCCCATTGCAGTGATCCTGAGTAGCTTTGGAGATAAAAATTTCTATCTTTAACATTCGCTCCTGAGCCTCGACCTACCTTGTAACCCTCTGCGTTTACTTGGTGCTTAATCGCATCATAACGACCTCCAAACTCAAAAGTAACCGGACCAAAGTGCAGGGTTTGTAGCGTATAGGCTGCATAGTTTTGACTATCGACATCAGGCATGTAATTGTCATAGCCCTCCCCTTTATAGGCTTTAGTGTCGTACTGTAATCCTAAGACACCATCGAAGTTTGATGTCCAACTATGATAGAGCTTAGGGCTAATGACCCAAGAGGTAAGTTCGAATTGGTTGACGGATACCTCAGCCATATGCTCATCATCGACTTGATTCGAATAGGCGCCATCGAGGCTAAATGAGTTTATCCAATTGTCATCCCAGTTTTCGACATACTTCATATCTACGCGATCACCACGGGAGAAAATTCGAATATTACCCCGTTGATCAAAATCCACTGGTGCGCTGCTGCCACGACGCATAAATCCCGGAATACCGCGATGAGTGTCCGTATAACCATAAGCCAAACCCAAAAGACGTTGTTGGCCAGTGTAGCTTCCGCCTGCCGAGAATGATGATGTGTGGTGGCTGCTGTTAAGTACAGTGCCATTACTGTCTATTGAGTAGTCGGTGATAATTTGTTGTTCTAAAGGTGTAGCATCTTCATAGCGTTTTAATTGATTGTTCATCTGCCACACAGGTTGCGCATATTTGATTTGGCATAGATCGGCAAACTGTGCGGCACCTACGACTTTTGACCACGTTTTACAATCGTTGTCTTTAGAATATCCAGGGATATCGTAGTCACCACGGTCTTTGTTGATCATATTCAGCGCAAAGTTAAAAGATTCATTTCCTGCAGTAAGTTTTGCCAGTGCGGTACTTGTACTATTGAAGCCAGCTTTCACTTCAGCGCGACTGTTAAACCCATTGATTGGGCTTAATGGAATACGACCATCTTGGAGATCAACAATGCCTGCCATCGCTTGCCCACCATAGGCAATCACAGCTGTAGGACCTTTAATGACCAAGATACTGTCAGCAAGAAAGGGCTCGATGGGGATGTATTGATCCTCACTCACCGACGACATATCCTCAACTTGAGTTCCATTGAGCAACATTTTAACCCTGTTTCCACCAAATCCACGGATTTGTGGCCTACCCGATGAGCTACCAAAAAAACCACTGTCTACTCCCGGTAATTGGCTTAAAGTTTCTCCTAAGGTATCGGCTTTACGATTATTAAGTTCATCGCCGCTGAGTTCGATTTTACTGGCTTGTATTCTTTGACTTAGTGGTTTTTCTAAAGCATGCCCAGTGACATTGATACGTTCAATAGGTTCTGCTGAAACAGTTAAAGTGCCAACACCTAATAACAGAAGGTATTTGTGGAAGTTCATTTTGTGGGTCGTTTCCATATGATTACTGCCGAAACAAATGATATGTTACAACATATCATCATGTATCAATCGGGTTCAATATAAATGAAAGTAAATTAAGTTACTGATTGTAAATGGCAATCAGAATAACACTCGGTATGGTGATTGATGATTGCTAACAATGATTGTCATTAGAAGGGGTGGATCAGGTAAACTGTGTAAGTATGATCATTTCAAAAAAATTGGCAGTTCTATGACGGAAAAAAATCTTGATTTACTGCGTGAAGCAGTGAAAAAGTGTGAAGAAAAAGGCATCAATCTTACCAGTAAGCGCAAAAAAGTACTTATCGTATTACAGGAGCATGATGTTCCTTTGTCTGCCTATGAAATTGCCGATGTGTTAAAACAAAGTTTGGGCGAGAGTTTACCCATAATGTCTATCTATCGCATGTTGGATTTCTTAGTACAGGAACAATTAGTGCATAAGTTATTAACGGTGAATAAGTATATTGCCTGCCATCATGTATGCGATCATCACATTCACAATCAATTTTTAATTTGTAATACTTGTCAAAAAGTCACGGAGATAGCATTGCCCACTGCTCTTGTTGAACAGTTACAGTTGAATGTTAGCCAAGCAGAATTTACCTTATCGAGCCCACAGCTTGAATTAGCGGGTTGGTGTCATGAATGTCAGCAGCAACATAATAGTTAAGTTATGTACATTAACTAATTTGGAACGCTATTTATCATGGTTACTGAACTTATCCCATACTCACAGTAACGCTATAAATTCCCCAGCTTCCGATATTCTGGTCGATAATGTCCGTCTAAAATCATGGATATGCCAGTCTTGGTTTAATATCGCGGACTAGCTCATTAATGAAAGCAACATTACCCGGTCGCTTGCTGTGGGAAAGCGCCATGGCGAGTGATATAAGTTCCACTGTTCTTATAATATCTCGAGTAAAGCGGAACTGATCGGCCTTCGAATGTGTTAAGCGGTTTCCAAAACGCATGGGGATCTATAATATTTACCCATGAATTTAGTCACGCAGGGACCAGCTTACATGCGTCAGCAAGTCCTAAATCCGGGTAGAGACCAAAGGTTAAGCACCCTGATGGATTATCAATCCTAAATCGATACCGCCATGTTATAGTCCCTGCAGGGATAATACGAACGCTTAAGCCGTCACGGTCTGCAAGCTCTGGTTTCCCTAAATATGGCTTGCCGTTTATTGCACGTAACTAATTGTCAGATAAAGACACTTTTATTACTCTGTGTACATGTGATTTTAGCTAATCTGACGCAGAACCCAATATATACAGATATGTACTCACATCTAAGTTGTAGCAAACTAAATTGATGTGAATGACAACGAATCCCAATAAAGCTATTTAACTTTCAATAACATCATGTTAAATGCTTTAGAGAACGAAAATAAATGAAGATGAAAAATGATAAAGCTGGGTCAATATTTTAGCACGACTACGGAAACATGTAATATTAACCATTTATTTATAATAAATATATGTACAAACTTCGTTTAAGAACCTTCCAATATCACAGCTGCTAAACAACAAAATCACTTCTAAATTCGATACTATTTTTAATTGCAAAAAAATGTTGTCTAATTATATTTATCTATTAAAAAGTGGTGTGCATGACAAGTGCTTAAGAACTTCCGGCTCCATACTTCTGATTACTTTAGCAGAGTGTTCTAATTCTAAATTAAGCTCAGACCAACCATCAGTGCTCATAAACTCTGCCAGTAGATAACAAATCCTAGGTATAACGGCTCACAATCGAAATTCCTTGTGCTCGCAATTAGCGCAATCTTCGGCTCAGATTAAGTGACAATAAAATCTTACTGAGCTCACATTAAGTGATAGACAGATGACGGTCAGCTTTATTGGTAGTGCTTAATTTCAATGCAGTGTTCAGTTTACAATAGTGTTCTGTCGCGCAGAGTTTGCGTCAGCAAGGCGAGCTCCTAATCTTTGCTTCAAACCCGAGCATAACCGTAAAAGGCCATTGTTATTAAAAATGTCTCGTTAGGCTTTAGATGAGGAAAACATAACATCCAAATGAGACAGAAAAACCGTCTCATTTGGATGTATGCTTTAGGTATACTCAAAACATACATTAGCATCAGAGATAAAATTTAATAATCTCTTAGTAGAGTGCGAGGCTGACTTTTTGGGCTACGGACTTCTGTTGCAGTTATACCTCGAAAAACTCAATCTTACCGCCAGTAAGGTGATACATACTACCAACGATTTTAATTTTATTCTGGTCTTCCAGCTGTTTCAGTACCGGGCTGTTTTTGCGGATATTCTCGATAGTCAGTTCAACATTTTTCCTTGCCACAGCATCGACAAAATCGTAATTACTCCCTTTACGCTCTCCGGTGTACTCTGTTTTTTCAATAGCAGGTTTAATTTCATTCAGCAGGCCCGTCAGGTTGCCTAGTTCTGCATTATCAATAGCGCCACGTATCGCACCACAGCGGGTATGCCCCATAACCAGCACCAATTTCGCACCAGCAAGAGCACAGGCGAATTCCATACTGCCCAATATATCGCGATTACTGATATTACCCGCAACACGGGAATTGAACGTTTCGCCGATCCCCGCATCCAGCACAATTTCCGCTGGCGCACGTGAGTCAATGCAGCTAAGGATCACTGCAGCAGGATACTGACCCGTGATACTGTTGCGTTTCTGCGCCAAATAATCATGTTTCGCCGTGCGATTCTCCCGGAAGCGCAGATTGCCCTGCTTAAAATGTTCAATCACAGCCTCAGGTGTCATGCCATCACGTTCTTCTTTACTGAGGGATGCCGCAAAAGAGATAGAGGGCACAGATAAGGCCGCCAGCCCAGTTACCGAAAGGGCCGAGACAGCAAGTGTTTGTTTCAGGATTGTCCGGCGTGAGGGTTGAGCCGGTTGGTTATTTTTCATAATGTTCTACAGTCCAGTTTGTTGAGTTAACAAAGGTTGTTGCGATAGTACTGTTAAACAAATCACAGCTTCAACCTAATGATAGTGGAGACCCAGTCAACGCGATTAAATACGGGCGGCAGGGTTACAGGTATGGCGTTTTTCATTTGCAGTTATTGTGAGCCAGAAGCAATGGATAGCTAGCCCGAGGGATTTCGATTGCGAGCCGCCACACCTAGGTTCTTCCACTGATGCCTGTAACATTCCTGATAAACGAAATATTCCAAAATTTGTATGAATACGATTATCGAAAATTTCTTCATATGCTGCCTATAATTTCGCAGCTCAACTACCATAAGTCTAACAAAGCTAAGAGAAAGGGCGCATAAAGCAAAGATCAAAAGATCACAAAATAGATCTGTCAAAGTTGTTGTTTCCCGCATACCTACTATTTTCAACTTCTGAGAAGAAAAAATAACAACGCAAAATCAATACCATGCACAGAGTTTGAAATTATGAGCACACTAAAACCTAATGGCGACATTTACCTGCAAGAACGGTAAAATGCCCCATTGTCATTGGGGAGTAGTCATCCTTAGCCTCCCACTAAGGAGTCCACGTCAACAAAATTGAGGTCTAACACCTCATGGCGTGGTCAGCCTCTGCGAATGCGGAGAGCCAGGCAAGACCTTTGGCCGCAATACGCTTTCCCAGCCGGGCGAGCAGTGTTGTCGTGCCATTGGATTATTGCTCGCCCGGCCGGATTACTCACATGATCCTTACTCTGACTCTGTTTTTCCTCTCAGCAGGTACCATTTATTTGGCCTGCGAATACTTCGTCAACGGCATCGAATGGTTCGGCCGCCGTTTGAATCTTGGCGCGACTGCAGTGGGTTCAGTACTTGCAGCCTTCGGTACAGCACTACCTGAAACGGCGGTGACCTTCATTGCCGTTGTCTTCGGCAAAACACCAGAGCAAAAGGACATTGGCGTCGGCGCAGCCATGGGCGGTCCGCTCGTTCTCGCTACCTTAGCCTATGCAGTAGTCGGCTTGGCACTGATTTACCACCATCGCCGCCTTCAACGGGAAACGTATCATGTACGTGCCGATCACGCCCGTATGAGTCACGACCAGCTCGCCTTTCTCGCAGTGTTTGTAGTGAAAGTGGCACTTGGCCTAATCGCCTTTGCCATCAAGCCGTGGCTGGGTGTCTTGTTTCTCGTAGCCTACGCAATCTATGTCTGGCGTGAAATTCAGGAGAGCGACACAGCGCCTGAAGAAGAAGAGATTGAACCTCTCAAAATTCAGCCTTCCGTGACGGAGCCATCGTTAAAATGGGCGGCGCTGCAAGCCGTGTTGTCCCTGATAGTCATAGGCATTGCATCTCATATATTCGTAGGTCAACTTGAGGCCATTGGTACAGCGCTACAATGGTCACCACACTTGGTAGCATTGCTGCTGAGTCCGGTGGCGACGGAGCTGCCCGAGATGATGAACACACTCATATGGATACGGCAAGGAAAGGAACGCTTGGCATTGGCCAATATTTCTGGTGCTATGATGATTCAGGCAACGATTCCCAGTGCGTTGGGTATCTTCTTTACGCCATGGCTTTTTGATGGCCCACTGATGGCGGCAGGAGTCATTACTGCTTTGGCTATTATTTTTCTGTGGCAGCTATTTCGACGAGGCGTTGTCGATGCGCGTGCATTGGTCGCAGTAAGCTCATTGTACGGCGTATTTGCCTTGCTGATTGCGTTCTACTTCCCTCTCTAAGGAGCAAAGTGTCAGAGAACGCCGTGTGGTACGGCGTTCCTATTTGGCTAAATTTGCCCAACACGCCAAGAGTGTAATGTTAAATTTTGTAAATGTTGCAAAAAATTGATTTAAATGAATTAAACTTTTCAGCGATCCTTGTGACCATCACTGGTGATGATCAATGTATATATCTCGTCACAAAAGCACTACGCACAGCGATACACCGCCCGAACGATTTGGTTGCGCACTATGGTGGTGAGAAATTTATTTGTCTATTACCGGATACTCAACATTTAGGCGCGATGAACATAACTCATCGTCAACGCAGTGCTCGCTTTGCATTTACTCTAGTTTCCAAGCGGTCACCATTAACTGGCGTTACGAGTATTCAACCTCATCGGCATTTGAAATGGCAAACGCTTATCGAATCCGCAGATAAGCAATCATACTTAGCTAAAAAGCATGGACGTAATCAAGTCAGCAGGGCCAGCTTGCTACGGTAAACAGCATTATTGAGTGCCAATCGTAAATTTTGATTTTTTTGAAATTATCAAAGTTCAAATGTGAAGTGGGTCACGTAGCATTTGGATAAATGGAATCATTGACTACAAGACCAAAATGCATCATGCATTTGACGATTTCTAACTGACAATTAGGCTTAGTGAAGTATCATTTTAGAGCTGGCGCAGTCATTGAAAGCTCTGTAATGGTTTAATTTCCCTACATTAATTAAAGAGAAACTATTTATGTTTGTGATCGATCAAATTATTCTCCTCGCCGCGATTTTGATTATTCTTGGTATTTTATCCAGTAAATTGTCTGCGAGATTGGGTTTACCCGTACTGGTGCTCTTTCTCATGGTGGGCATGTTAGCTGGTGAGGATGGCCCTGGAGGTATTGTTTTTGATAATGCACAAATTGCTCACGCGCTTGGGTCTTTAGCTTTAGCCATTATTTTGTTTGACGGTGGTTTGCAAACACCCATCGCGTCGATTAAGCAAGTGTGGAAGCCTGCTTCTGTGTTGGCGACTTTAGGCGTATTGGTGACAGCCATGATCACTGGTGCTGCAGCTGCTTATATTCTAGATGTTTCCTTACTTTACGGTTTACTGATTGGTGCCATTGTTGGTTCAACCGATGCCGCCGCTGTTTTCTCATTACTGCGTAATGCAGGTATTCATATCAACCCACGCCTTAAAGCCACATTAGAAATTGAAAGTGCGACTAACGATCCTATGGCAATTTTTTTAACAGTTGGCTTATTGGAGGTCATGGTCAAAGGGCTTGAACCAGGGACTGGATTATTGATGCTGTTTATCCAGCAAATGGGTATCGGCTCCGCAGTGGGTTTAGCGGCAGGCTGGTTATCAGTACGTATTATTAATCGTATCCATCTGACGACCTCTGGATTATATCCTGTGATGGTCGCGGCATTTGGTTTACTGTCCTTTGGCGTAGCAGCTAATCTTGGCGGCAGCGGCTTTTTAGCTATTTTTATCGCTGGTGTGGTGATAGGGAATAGTCGTTTTGTTTTTCAGCGCAGTACCTTTTTATTTCACGATGGTTTGGCATGGTTAGGCCAGATTGTTATGTTTGTTTTTTTAGGCTTGCTGATTAATCCTTCGTCTTTGCTGGATGTCTGGCAGGAAGGACTGATGATTGCAATCGTCCTGACCTTAATCGCGCGACCCTTGTCGGTAATCCCTGTACTGAAGATTTTTGGCTTTAATGCGCGTGAAATTACCCTAGTATCCTGGGTTGGGTTACGTGGTTCGGTGCCTATTATTCTGGCTATATATCCGCTGATTTATGGCCTGCCTGGTGCCAGTCTTATTTTTAGCGTAGTGTTTTTCGTCGTGTTAATTTCAGCGACAATACAGGGGTCAACATTACCCTGGGTTGCACGCGCTTTAGGACTTACGGAACCGCCTCCTGCGACACCTGCAGCGACACTGGAAATTACTGCTTTAGGCGATGTGGATGCTGACATTGTCGAGTATCAATTGGGCGATACCTCACGCGCTTCTGGTCGCCGTTTATCCCAAATGGCTTTACCTGACGGTACAGTAGTAGCGATGATAACCAGAGGAAACAATGTAATTCCACCTAGGGGATCAACCTTCCTGTATGCTGGCGATCATTTATTTATTGTGATGAAACCCGATGTGCGTGAGTTTGTTGATCTGGTTTGCTCTGGTGTTGCAGAAGCCAATCATTATGAATTACCTACGGGTGAATTGAAGTTGAAAGGCTACACCAAAGTAGCAGATTTAAAGCACTCCTACGGTATTGAACTCTCTGCTAATGATAATTTGTCATTAGATGAAGTGCTACGTCAGAGCTTGACTGACGAGCCGACCTTAGGTGCAAGTAAAGATTTTGGTGAAGTAATATTGCATGTTCGTGAGATGGTGGGTTCGAGGATTGCGACAGTGGGTATCGTACCGAACTCAGCCAATGAAAACTGATACCAAAACAATAATTTGTAAAAGCATAGTTTCATTGTGATCAATATAGAGATCACACCTAAGCTCAGTGCATCATTTAATCGCGAATGAGTTTGCATAGGTATCTGTCCGAACTTTTGATAAAATCCAGTCAACGGGTTAGCAGTCTTGGTGGACAACCGTCTAACCCGCCAGCCCTCGCAAGAGGGCGTTCCTTCTAATTCATCCTATCCAGCAGTGCCATTTCGGCTTTATCTTAGCCAGAAGATATAAGACTTTTTGCGGTCAAATCCCATTAAAGCCCACTGCTCTTTGCAGAGGTAATGAGCTCGGATGGCACGTTTGCAGTTAATGGATAACTGCTCAACGAGGTGGTCATAGTGTGCGACATGGGCAGGCACGTTGAGTTCATGCTTTAAGTTGCCACCGCCCAAGGCTTCGCCTAAACGGTCGCAGGCGTAGCGGTTTGAAAAACCCTTGCCCAATTCTTGGTACACCCAATAACAGCCCCTGCGATATAACCCTAACCGTAACGCCTTAATGTTCATCCTCTACTCGGGGTCATCGCTAAAGGCCATTAGCCACCTCATTTATCTTCTTAACGGAAAGCTTAAACACATCAATGCATATCGATGTCACATCGTCATAGGGCGCATTAGTGCGGCCATTTTCCCAACGTTGATAAGTGCTGCGACTGATGCCGTAAATCTCAGCCACTTCGTCTTGGGTCATGCCCCGTAAACGGCGCCCTACTTTCAGTAAATCCGCGGCGCGACTAGCCATAAATCCTCCTGCGTGAAGTCCATAACCCAGTTGTGCTATTTGTTATTGTCATTGTCATAGCCCCCCCACTAACATTGGCTCGTCCGTCTCAGTGGTCGATTGGCGCATAATCTCGGGCGCCACATCATCAAGCCCCAGTGTGATTAAGTGTGTGTGGGAGGTAAATGCCTTAAACCGAATCGTTTCACTCCAATATTGCGCAGTGCGAATGCTCACCGGCCCTACATCGTAAGGGAACAAAACGCTCATACGACGGACATTGAAGCGGTGATCTGCATCGGCGAGGCGTTTTATTGCAACGCGGCGGGCCATTCACAAAAGCAAGCTGACATTGCGCAGCACAATGCTAAGGCCGAAGCCTTTAAACAGCGACTGTTATCACTGCGCCCTGCTCTCACCTTCACGGCGTTTAACGGTGCATATCATCCACAGGTATATTGCACTGCGATATTCACTTTTGAGGGCAATCAAATTGGCGGCTCAGTGTCCTATAACAAGGCTGGCGAGCTTGATTAGCGAATCAAACACTGATTTGCCTGCATGGCAAACATACCAAACTCTGCCCAGCACCAAGGAGAATCGGCATGAAGCAATCTGCAGTCATCAAAGACGCTTTACGCCAGTGGTACACCCTGCCCCGCAAACAAGCCGGCAGCTGCCAACAATTTTTAAAATGACTCGCCGAGGAATTGGCAAAGGAAGGTAAATGATGATTTCGACCCAATCGACCGTGGATCAACAAATACAAGAGCCGCTCTTTCTTACCACTAAGGAAGTCATGACGCGCTACCGGATTAGCTCATCAGCCACGCTTTGGAAGTGGCGGAGAAACGACGGTTTCCCTGCTCCTATCCATAATGGCCGCCATTACTTAAAAGCGTCGCTCGATAAGTGGGATGAAAAACAGCAAGTCGCGGCTTGAATTGATTTATTAAGCCTTAAGATAAAGCCCCATTTTTGGGGCTTTATTTTTAGACCTTTATCGATGGACTGTTAGGCCATAAACTCATCGCCTTCGACATTACAGCCTTTACTACCGCAGTTAGTGCCTACTGCTACAGCATCAGCGATGATAGCGGCGAGTCCTGTGCCGACCAGTACTATTTGGGCAATTAACAAGACACCATCGGTTGATATCCATGCGACCACTGTCGCGATGAATGATACCGCAGCGACTATGGCTCCAAACCAGCTTAGGCCATTGACGATTGTTTTAATGACGCCTTTAATAAACCCTATATTGAATAGTTGCGAGATAAACTGAAATATCAATGTCGCCTTTTTCAGCGTGGTAGAAGCACTGCTTATACCCGTGATCAGTCTCTCCAAGCCAACAGCTTCAGCCCCCAACGCCTGTACTGCCGCTTTTACCATGCTGTCAGTTCGCATAATGCGTATGCTTGCAAGTTGCAGAGCAAGCAATAACACATCAATACAGAATGTTGCGATTGATTTAGTGCAAGGGGAAATTGCCTCTAGATCAATTGCTTCTATTGCTACACTTTCGTTCTCCGTTAACGTTAAAAAACTTTGCATTTCAGTGGCCGCTTGCATTTCGACATTACTGGGCTGTTGGCCTGTGATAATGGCTGCCACAAGCTTCTCTATCTGTGCAGGTGTAGGCTGTGAGTCTGGAAACCACAGTCCAAGAGTCTCAACTGACTCTTTAAGGACTGCACCAAGATGAAATTGCTCATAAGGTCCGACAGAGGCTTGGCAATTTACGGTGCCAAACCCTGCAGCAGTAAACGAGGGCGATTGCTCTCCGGCCATACGAAGATAGTTACTTGGAAATGCATTTGACGCTATGGAGGTTAAGACCCCACTGGCGCTGTCGCTTAGAACTGCGACATTGAACTTTTCCCAAGGACCAATCGATGCTTGGCAGTTGACGGTTCCAAATCCATTCCCATTAAAAACGGGTGAAGCTTCACCCGCCATCCGTAAATAGTTGCTCGGAAATGCCATAGACTCAAAGGAGACTGTGCCATCGCCGTTACGAATAGCGTTAAAAATCTCCCATGGGTTTTTATCAGGATCATTTTGGTCTGCCTGACAATTAACGGTACCAAAACCATTACCATTGAACTGTGGTGAATCCTGTCCAGACATTCTCAATAAGCATTGTGGAAATTGATTGGATCTGATCATGACAGGAAATGTTGAGGGGAATATTGGGTCACTATTTGAGGCAGAAGTGTTAAGCGTGCTCATAATAAAAGTCCTTTTTAGTTTACTAACAAAGCTATACATCGTCATTGATGACATAGCGTTTTAATGAGCTGAAAAACTGCATCTAGCAACCCGCTAATAGAAGGCTGTAGCGATCAGTTCATCATTTTTAAGGTTAGTTCAAATGTGACTTTTAACAATGGCTGACTTGGCTGGACGAGCAAGATCAATCGTGTTTGTGTCAATGTGAATGGTTTGGATCACTCAGGCGATATTTTGATATTTTACCGCCCCATTTTATCGGGCGGCAGCCGAGACGTTATGTACTCTAAACCTGCTTGATAGCCTGCGGTTTCTGTTGTGTCACCGTTTTTGGCGACTAAATAAGTGGCTTTAAACATCATCAGCTTACAGACGGTTAGATAATAAAAATCATCGTCTTGCTTGAAAGCACAAACCTTTTTCCACGGTATCGTGATGGATTTACCGCTAGGGAGCGCAAACGTTAGCTTCGAGGCTGTGGCTGTCACTGTGTGGCCCCCTTCTAGGCTCGCAAGGCTCTGTAAGGTTGTATTTTCAATCGTTCGATCCAGAGTAGTTATCTTGCCTGCAAATTTGTTAGCTTGATTTTCGGCGATGTTTTTGAATACAAATCTCCACACAAGAAGGTAAGTGATAGCGCAAATTGCGATTGCGATATATGTCTCTGGAGAGTGAATTTCTACGAAAAAATAAAACAGTAGTAACGGGGATAATAACGGGATCCATAGGAGTAATGCACGAACGATAAGGGCATACAACCACTTAGCTAAACGAGTATTCTTTGCAATGCTTGCTGAATTTATTCTTTCCGCGATTGTGATTAACTGTTCCCGCGTGATTAAAAATTTTAGTTCCATGACGTCCTTGCTTAACGTTAATCCGAACACTGTGCCAAGTGTATGATTAATTGAGTTGAAATGACTAAACCATAAATAAAGCTGATATTGAACAGATAACAGTTTACCTTGTGCCGAATTGAGCTCCAATGCACCTAATTACAAAGAGGTGTTTCTGCTGCACTGCAACGCAACTGATTTACATACTGAATAAGCTCACCATTTTCTGCTGTCAGCGACAAACATGCCTACCCCTTCTTTCTAACACGACAATTTTTCTAACACGACTATTTTGCTATCACCTAGAGCGGCCAATTTCAGCTTATTTGTCCATTGTTCATAGGCCACAGCTTGATCATCTAACCAATCATGTTTGTTGTACACCGCCATCACCCCGCCTAATAGATGGCCTAACATCTTCTCTGTCACATGGGGCAACACCCCCGCTTCTGACATTCTGGTCGATAATGTGCGTCTAAAATCCTGAATACGCCAGTCAGGGATTTCGAGTCTTGGTTTGATCTTGCGGACCAGCTTATTTTCTGAAGCGATGTTGCCTGGGCGCTTAAGATCGTTTGCTGCGGGAAAACTCCATAGTGAGTTATAGAGGTTCCACTGTTCTTGCAATATGTCGAATAAGGCGGGACTGATTGGCCTCCGGATTGGCAAATTAGTTTTGCTATTATTTATCGGGAAGGTCCAGACCATCGACTCAAGATCAAAATCAGCCCGTTTGGATTTTAATATTTCTGATATCCGCGCCCCTGTTAGTAAACATGCCTTGATGGCATTGGTTACGGCTTTGGTCGCGCGGCATTTATCAAGCTCACGGATGATTTTGCCACACTCTAGAATGGTGAGTACTCGCGAACCGACTTTGGGCGCAGAACCCACATCACTGACTCGTAATTGAAGGACATCAACAAGCGATATCATTTGCCGGCGAACGGACCAGCTAAGTACCGTCTTTAACTGTTTGAGTATCGCGCCTGCGGTAACTCGACTATGAATTGCCTTTTTATCGAAAAAATCTATCCACTCGCCGAGTGTGATACTTTCGACTTTACGATCAGCAAAGGCATCATAGAGATGTGCTCTAAAGCAGGATTGGTACGTAGCAACAGTGCCCGGCTTAAGTGCTGCACTTCGCGCCGATAAAAACTGTTCACAGCAATCCCTCAGTGTTGTCTGGCCCGCAAATGTGTTGCGCTGTTTCCAAAACACACGTGGATCTATATTATTTGCCACTGAGTTCCGTAACTCAGGGATCAGTTTCCTTGCGTCAGCTAGTTTCAAATCAGGATAACGACCAAGGGTTAAGCGCCCAGGTTGATTATCAATCCTAAATCGATACTGCCATGTTATAGTCCCTGCAGGGGTAATACGAACGCTTAAGCCGTCGCGGTCTGCAAGCTCTGGTTTCTCTAAATATGGTTTGCCGTTTATTGCACGTAACCAATTGTCAGATAAAGACATTTTAATTACCCTGTGTACATGTGATTTTAGCTAATCTGACGCAGAACCCAATATATACAGATTATGTACTCACATCGAAGAGCTGCATACTAAATTGATGTGAATGACAACGAATCCAATTAAAGCAATTTAACTACTGATAACATGAAGTTACATGCTTTAGAGAACGAAAATAAATGAAGATGAAAGACGATAAAGCAGGGTCGATTTTTTGGCACGACTACGAAACATTTGGAGCGAACCCAGCGAAAGACAGACCCTCGCAATTTGCTGGTATTCGCACGGATTTAGATCTCAATATCATCGGCGAGCCTGAGACATTCTATTGTGAGCAAGCCACTGATTATTTGCCGTCTCCGGAAGCAATATTAATCACAGGGATCACTCCACAGTTAGCTAATTTAAAAGGCATCCCTGAAACTGAGTTTATGGGACGAATTCATGCGCTATTTAGCCAACCAAACACTTGTGTTGCAGGTTATAACTCACTGCGTTTTGACGATGAAGTGACCCGTTATGGCTTTTATCGGAACTTTATCGATCCCTATGCCCGTGAATGGCAAAATGGCAACTCTCGTTGGGATATCATTGATTTAGTGCGCGCTTGTTATGCATTTAGGCCCGAAGGTATTAACTGGCCGACAAAGGAAGATGGCTCTCCGAGTTTTAAGCTAGAACATCTGACCCAAGCGAATGGTTTAAGCCATGAGAAAGCCCATGATGCTATGTCTGATGTGTATGCGACCATCGCTATGGCAAAACTCATTCGCGAGAAACAGCCTAAGTTATATCAGTACTATTTTGACCTGCGCCGTAAGCAAGCGGTTAGCGATCAAATCGATGTGCTCAATATGCAGCCTTTGGTCCATGTGAGCTCTAAAATTAGTGCGCGCAATGGTTGTGCAACGTTGATCTCACCCGTAGCGCACCATCCTACTAACAAAAATGCCGTTATTTGCGTTAATTTAGCCATGGATTTAACGCCGCTATTCGAGCTAGATGTCGAGCAAATTAAAACGCGCATGTATACGTCAAGGGCTGATCTTGCCGAAGATGAATTACCTATCGCAGTAAAACAAATTCATCTTAATAAGTGCCCTTTTATCACCTCGGCAAAAATCCTCAGTGATGAGCATGCCGCTCGTTTAGGCATAGATAAAGAATTTGCCAGAGAGCAGTATAAACGCCTAAAACGTCACCCAGAATTACGCGAAAAACTGGCGCTATTATTTGAGCACGATGACAGCAGAGCGACCACAGATCCCGATTTGATGCTGTATTCTGGTGGGTTCTTTAGCCAAGCTGATAAAGCAAAAATGGAAATCATCCGTCATACCCTACCGCAAAATCTAGCGGCGTTAGATTTGCAGTTTGATGATCCACGTATTCCTGAGATGCTGTTTCGTTACCGCGCCCGTAATTACCCTGAACTACTCGATGATACAGAGTCGCAGCGCTGGCGTGAATTCTGTCAAAGTCGCTTAGCCGATCAAGACTACGTACTTAAATTAGAAAATTTGCTACAAGAAACACAAGCGGATGAGACTAAGCAAAAGCTACTTGCTGCCCTTTGTCATTATTTGCGTGAACTTTAAGTTGTGTAAATTCAAGCTTAAGTCTTTTGTTTTATAGTCTTAAGCTTATTTTTGTGCACCAATAGACTCACTCTATACGTGAGTAACATAAGTTTATCACTCTCGATAGCACTGACATTGACAGCGTATAAACGCGAGCTAACTCGCATTTATGCTGTAACAAAATTACTAGAATGTTCTTCCATGAACTTAACAAATAAGGAATAGGGAAATGCAAGATAGATTCATTCGTAGCATAACCCAACTGCCAACGCCGTTAGCCGATGCACTTATCCCAATGTTGCACCAGAATTTTGCTGGACACATTGATGCGCAGCAACTTGCTACGCTAACAAGTGCAAGCAAAATGACCGAAGCAGAAGTGTTATTAGCATTACTGCCGATAGCAGCGGCATTGGCCAAACCGCCTATCAGTGAGTTTTATGTCGGCGCGATAGCCAAAGGTAAAAGTGGCGATATCTACATGGGGGCCAACTTAGAATTACCCGGTGAAGCGTTATTTCATTCTGTCCATGCAGAACAAAGCGCTATCAGCCACGCATGGCTCAGTGGTGAAAGCCAAATTGTTGATATCATAGTTAATGCCAGTCCTTGCGGTCATTGTCGTCAGTTTATGAATGAACTGGTTGAAGGGAGCAAGATCTGCATTCATCTACCCGCACAGGAAAGCCATCCTCTGGCCTATTATTTACCCTATGCTTTTGGGCCAAAAGACTTAAATGTCACTTCGCCCTTAATGGCCAAGCAACAAACTGAATTTGCACTAGACAGTGCCGATCCTATGATCATAGAAGGCTTAGATCATGCAGGTTTAAGCTATGCACCTTACACCCAAAGTTTTGCCGCTGTGGTATTAGAAACCCATGATGGCGCAACCTATTGTGGTCGCTACGCCGAAAATGCGGCATTCAATCCTTCTATGCTGCCTATGCAGATGGCCTTATCAAATCTGGCGCGCCACAATCGTGAATTTAGCGATATCAGCCGTGCGGTTTTAATTGAGTCATCTCAAGGAAAAATCAGCTTAGTTGGCGCGACTATGGATGCGCTCCATACCGTTGCCGCCATCGAACTTGAGCACATAGTGGTAGATCCAGTGTAACTCCTGCTTCAAATGCCAAGGTGTTTCAAAATGCCAACGGCGAAATACGTTAATGCGTATTTCGCCGTTCGATTATCCACTTAAAGCTTAAAAATCAATTATCGTAGGTAATTCTGACGGCTAATCATGCTCCATCCTGTCTTCTACTAACCGCGTCATTGAACTTAGCCAGATACTCCTCCTTACGCTCCTCCATCCTGATAAAACAAGCTTGCCGCTCCACTTCCGACATAACGCGCCATACTAAAATTTCATCAAGATGCCTGAAACAACCTAAACAAATATCTTGCTGATCTAAACAACAATTTCGAATACAAGGAGTGACATTAGGATCATTCTGACCAGACGGCATATTCATTGCCACAAGGTTCAACAAAATGGAATCGACGGCCTCCCGGAAAACTAAAGATGTCAGCTGTGATAATGCCACCAGCAGTTACGACAGCCGTCAGAGTCAATTCTAAGTTCTGGCTGTAGATCACAATCAGCGGGCAACCTTTTGCGAGGGTGAAATTCACGTCGGCTTGATAGAATCCCCCAGTAATGCCGACATCCATAAAGCAACTGTATTCAGGGCCATAATCGACATAGGTCCATCCAAAAACTTGGCTAAAAAAGGCCTTAGAGCTCGCAATGTCGCGACTTGGGATTTCCAAATAATTGATACTGTGGTGACGGTTCATAGACTTCCTTGCTATTTAATCAGGACACAAAATGATGAACATAAAATGCGTAAGTAAAAATGGGAGCCAAAGCTCCCATTCTATTCGCGGCTTTAACTCAGGTTAACCTTGGATTAAGGCTGCGGCAAGTCCAATCAGACCGCCAAACACGCCGCCCCAAATCACTAACCAACCTAAGTGCGTTTGGATCATGTCCTGAACGATTTGTTTCACCATTTGTGGTGTTAACTCGTTTAATCTTTGTTCCACTATGTTAGCAATTTTAGTTTGCAGATCGGCCATCACATTTGGCTGTTCAATTTCTTGTTTCAGCAACTCGTGAAATGCATCGCTTTGTGCCATTTCAACTAAAGAAGCTTTCATCTTTACAATAAACGGCTCTTTTAACGGCAATAAGGCATCTGTGCCACCAAACATAGACAACATGCCGCCAAAGGAAGATTGGGCGACAGTGCTAATTAACGCATCAAAAGAAGGCGCTAAATCAACCTTTTCAATCACTGGCGCCAAGTCTATTTTACTCAGCCCTTCTTTTTCAGATAGGAATCGGTCGATATTTTCAGTGGTAAAAAACTGTTTCATCATCAAATGAGCAATACCCGCCTTAAACTCTTCAAAACGAGAAGGCACAACTCCCGAACCGTAGAGTCCGGGGACTTTCTCAAACAACATATAAACTGCAACCCAGTTGGTAATTGCACCCGATAAAGCAAATAATCCGACATTCAGGACAATTGCCGAATTCATCAGGTAACCCACAACGACCAAAGCAGCCGCCAATAAATTCGTCACTAAACTCTTATTCAATCTCGTATCCCCTAAGGTGGCATCGATAAGATGCAAAACTCGCCTATATTAACAAGTTAACGGGAGTCAGGTCTAACACTCAAACCACAGTAAACAAACCCGTTTTAAAATCTGTTTTCAGTGCTAAGTCTTGGCGCGATGGGCAAGATGAAGCCCATCAACTAAGCCGCAGCGTCACTGAGCCACAAGAAGCTGATTAGCCAGCACTGAATAAAGTGAATCTCCTTGTAGAACATTAAGTTAATTTAATGTTTGCCGACCTAAAAAACGCAAAAATTTTAATTTGCCGCTTGTGAATTATCAACTTGCCTCAACTACACTCAATCAAGATAACGCACAAAAAATATGGCTCAAAATACAGACGGTACTGAACACTGACCGTTAACCTCGGCTCAATACACAAAATTTACCCAAAATAGAATAAAGGATGCGCTTATGGAATCGGCTTTTAACACTGCAGGGGCGTTAAGTTGGCATGAATTGACAACCAATAATACCGAAGAAGCTATGCACTTCTATGCTGAGATTTTTGGCTGGCACTTTAAAACCGTCAAAATGCCCCACGGCAATTATCATATTATTGAAAATCAGGGCGTCAGCATTGGGGGGATCACCGATAGTTTGCTCCCAATGCTTCCCTCACATTGGACTGGCTACATTACCGTTAACGATGTCGATCAAGTCGCTATCAGCGCAAAAAAACTTGGCGGGGATATTCTGTTTGGTCCTGAAGATATACCCGAAGTAGGCCGTTTTTGTTGGATAAAAGATCCACAAGGCGCCATTATTGCAGCGATTAGTTATTTAAATCGCTGATCAAAAATAGCTTCCAACATGGTGAGTATTGACGACTCAAATCATTAGCCATAGGCTGAAACACATGTAGTTATCAATGTAGATGATAGGTTACCACTCAGGAACGTCTTAGATCAGAAGACGTTATTGTCTGTGTAATACCAAGATTTCATTGGTAAAAATATAAATAATTTCTGGAAACATTAGCATTATTCGCTAGAATGTCCCTACTTATGGAAGTTTTTCCCTGTCTTATGCATTGGAGCCTTGATATTAATGCTGACCCAGTTATCGCAATTCAGACACTCTTTTTTTGCCCTCCCAAGATACCTGCGAGTGATTATTTACCTCACAGCAGTCTACCTTAGCTATGTCTGCACATTAGGTTTAATCCTCCCCTATGCGATAACCACGCTGGCACCAGAAAAACTCTCAACTCTGCTCGGTCGTCCCGTCACCCTCGGTGATATACGCATTAACCCTTTTAATTTCAAAGTCGAAATCGACCAACTGGCCATTAAAGAAAAAGACGACAAACCTTTTGCTGGCATTGCACAAGTCCAATTCGAAATACACTTTTGGCGATCTGTTTTTAATCGCGCCGCCGTTATCGAAAACATACACATACAAGCGCCTTTCGCACATATCATTCGCGTGGAGAAAAAAGGGAAAGCTGGATTCAACTTCGACGATATTCTGCAGACCCTGAACGAGCATTCATCCACGAGCACAAAAACAGCCCCCACAGAAGCCAGCTCACCCGTTCGTGTCCTGCTCAGCCAATTTGTGTTGGATGCGGGACAATTTAACTTCGATGACAAAATTACCCATGCTCAAGTGAACTACCCCAATATCAATCTAAAACTCAGTTCCCTTGATACTGAATATTTGATGGCGGCATCATCGGCATCGATAACACCAGCCATAAAAGTAAACAAAGTTGATAATACGACACCAAACGCCCAATCAACGTCTAACTCACCCATTGTGCCTATCAAGCACAATCACTATGCGATACAACTCAGTGATGATCATGCTGGTGAAATCAGTTTGCAGGGGCAATTCCAATTGTTCCCGCTAAAAGTTGCGGGTGACATCCAAGTCGCCAAACTGAAACTGACACCACTATGGCGATTTATCGACGATCAATTTAATCCCGTCCTCACGGATGGCGAGCTCAGTATTAAAACTCAGTATCAAGTGGATCTTGCCGAGAATGGCGAGTTACAAGTCATCAGCAACAATGGCCAGTTTATTGTTGAAAAACTTAACCTTAACGACAAAGATCGCTCAGTGGTCAAGCTCTCCATATTTGCCCTCGACGGCATTACAGCCAACTTGAAGCAGCAGAAAGTGCATATCAACAAACTCCACAGCGATGGCCTAACAATGAGTGCCATTTTGAACCAAGACGGGCTCGATCTTGTTGGCTTATTCATGCCTAAATCCGCCAGTGCGTCTACAAGTGCAGCACCGCCAGTTGCTAATTCCATCGATGCTAATTCGATAGAAACTAAGCCGGCAGATGCTAAATCGCTAGAGCGCGTACAAGTTGCGCAAGTGGAAGAAAAACGTCAAATAGCAGAGACTGTCACAGATACAAGCGATAGCGCAGACAAAGCAACGGAAAGTGAATTAGCCGCAACTAACGAGAGTGATAAAACAGAACAAAAGACAGAAGCGACCGTAAATGTCACCACTGATGCTGCTAAAGAAACCGCTGCAAACATCGCTTCAGAGGCAAATCCTCAACAGCCAGTCAAGCAAGCGCCTAAGACGCCTTCAAAAGACACTTGGTTAGTGCAACTCGATGCGCTCAATATTAAAAACTATGACCTTAATCTATCGGAACAAAAGCTAACGGCAACGCCGCAGCAATGGCGAGTGTATCCGCTTAATTTTTCAACTAAGGTCATAACGAGTACCTTAACCGCTCCGATTGAATATGAGCTACAACTCAGCCTCAATGGTCAAGGTACTTTGAGCTCTCAAGGCCAAGTCGATGTGACGGGCGAAACCATAGATGCCAATATCCAACTCGATAAGCTGGCGTTAACCCAATTTCAGCCCTATTTAGCGCCCTACGTGAATATCCAGCTCAAGAGCGGTCTATTAAGCTCAGCAGGCAAGCTGACCGCCGATGCTAAAGGCAAAGCCATTTACGGTGGCAGTGTTGAGCTCGATGATTTAGCTATTCATGACAAATTGCGTAATGCTCCACTGGTCAAATGGCAAAAGATGAATATCAATCAACTGGATTTTGACCAACAGAAAAATCAAATCAAAATTGATCACTTAGCCTTTAATCAACCCTACGCCAAAGTGGTGATAGCCAAAGATAGAACCACTAATATCAGCGATCTTATCGTTGAGGCTCCGGCTGCAAATAGCAAGACAACTAAAAACACAACCACAGCCAGTGCTAAGCAAACCGAGCTGCAAACGGCAAGCAAGACAACGCCTGAGTTAAGCCTCGATATTCAAAAAATTAGCTTTAGCCAAGGCTCAGCTTACTTTGCCGATAACTCACTGACACCAAACTTTGCCTCAGGGATTGAGTTACTTGAAGGTAATATCACTCACTTGTCGTCAACGCCAGGGACGAAGGCCTCGGTCGATATCAAAGGTAAAATAGACAAGTATGCGCCTGTAACCCTAAAAGGCGATATTAACCCTTTGCTAGATATGCCATATTTAGATCTCGATTTAGTCTTTAAGAGTGTTGAGTTAACCTCAGTCAATCCTTACTCAGGCACCTATGCGGGTTACTACATAGATAAAGGGCAGCTATCGTTATCGCTGAACTATCAACTCGATAAGAACAAGCTCAAGGGCAGTAACCATCTGGTCATAGACCAACTGAAACTTGGTAAACCCAGTGACAGTGACCTTGCCACTAGCTTACCCATCACGCTCGCGATTGCCCTGCTGCAGGACCGTAACGGCGTGATTGATTTAGGCATGGAAGTCTCTGGCGATTTAGACTCACCTAGCTTTAGTGTCGGCAGCATCATAATGACGGCGATTACCAATGTGATCACTAAAGCCGTCACAGCGCCCTTCACTTTCTTAGCAGGACTCATAGGTTCTGACGAAACCTTAGATAAGATCAGCTTTGCCGCAGGTAAATTCAGCCTAAGTGAAGATGAGCAAAAAAGTTTAGACAAACTCGCTAGCGCCTTACTCGACAGACCTATGCTCAAGCTCAGCGTTGAAGGGGAAGTCGATGCCATCAATGACAGCCAAGCCATTGCTGAGCGCATCATGAAGCGTAAATTGGCTAAATTAGCCAATACTGAATTTAGTGCGTTACCTGATGATTTAAGTCCGAGTCAATTCCCGACCCAAGGGCCGCTTGCCGATGCGCTAGTAAAGCTTTATGAACAAGAAGTTAAAGCCGATCCTGCCCAAATCAAAGACACTGTTATCGCAGAGGCCAAAGACGCGCAGCTTTCCGATGACGAAATCACCACCCGCTGGCATATCGCTTTATATAATCTGTCGGTAAAAGCGCAGAATGTTAACGATGGCATGTTGGGTAATTTGGCCCAAGAAAGAGCCAAAGCCGTTAAAGCTTACCTTGTGGACGTGAAAGAAATTGCTCCAGAGCGGATCTTCTTGCTCGAAAGCCGAGTGAGTTTAACCCAGAATGCAGCCCAAGTGAGCCTCACCATTGATGCTCAATAACTTAGCCAATTAACTTGCTTTTTATATAAAACTAAGCCCGCTAAATTTCGACTTTAGCGGGCTTTTACCTTATGGCTAACCGTCATAACCAATCAAAAAACCATTCTTCTACAATCAAATCATCTATCTGTTAATTCACTCTAAAATGTTGGCCGTGCTTGGTGCCATAGGTTACACTCTGCGGCCTTTATACAACTGAGATCACATTTTTTAAACGACTGGATCCCAGACTCGCCGCACACTTTCTGTGGCGCCATAACGCACAAATGTTCTTCCACAAAAATTATCATTAAGGTCAATAACATGTTTATCATTCGCTGGATTTTAGGCAGGATTATTCTGTTTTTAAATTTCGTATTTAGCCCTAAGAAGCGCCAACGTCCACTGGCTGAGCAACAAAAAATTGATGCTCAAACTCAAGCATTAGCCCTGTATCAATATCCTGCATGCCCATTTTGTGTAAAAGTCCGCCGTGCAATGCGTCGCCAAGGACTCAACATAGTGACCCACGACGCTAAAAAAGCGCCGCATAAAGATGAACTCATCGCTCAAGGCGGCAAACAGCAAGTGCCTTGTCTGCGGATTGAAGAAAACGGTCAAGTACAGTGGTTATATGAATCAAAAGAAATCATTAACTACTTAGACCAACGCTTCGCCTAAATCACGGCGCAACGGTCAGCGCAAATATACAAATAAGTGCGTCCAATAACCTTTTCAATCGTCTGTTCAATGGGCTCCTTACAAAGGGCTTTACGTTGGAATGACGAGGTTTCGGGCGCAGTTCTTTTATTGCGTTGTTTTATCGCATTTACTTACGCCACAAATATTCACGGTCAGAATAATCAAATAACCACTGGGGCTGATACACCACCAATAGCGTCACCGCCATGCCATTAAGCAATGCCTCTGGGAATGCCAGCAAAGGGATGAGTATCAGGTAGTCGTCTACTAACACATTCCAATCGTAATCCGCTGCAGACCACAACCACATCGCCCAACTCAATTGATGAAACACAGTTGAGAGGCCCGCATTGATAAAACCACCGACGAAGATGAATACAAAAATATGTTTAGGAAATAAGTGGTAACTGCGACTATATAGGATAAAACACAGAAACAGCGGTGCAGCCATAGCGAACAAACTAAAAGCACCAAAATCAGCGGGCTGCTTTAATACAAAAAGACTAAAAAAAGCGCTAGGCAACAGCAACATTAGGGTCGCAAGACGCCAGCCGAACATCAGCATGCAAGTGACAATTCCCAGAAAATGCAGATGCAACCCAGTTTGAATACTGGCATTTAACGACCACAGTGCATTGATCCCCACCAACGTCAGCAACAAACGTAATTGGAGATGTTTATCCCGCCGGAGCTGCACTAACTCTTCTTTTGGCCATATGGCGTAGATCCATAACGCCAAGAACATAAGGCATATACCTTGAGTCAGGCTCATATCCCATTCGATTTGCGCCCATTTATTCGACCAAAACGCCCACATTACTCGCCCATCCTTAATCCATTACACCTATCGGCGCGTGCTCGGCCTATGAGAATGCCATAAATCCATGAACTTTAGGGCCATATTAAGGTATTCTTCTGTCAGTTAATAACTAAGAGTTAAATTTGATTATGCCGTTTCGATATCTCAGCCTTGCCATCTTAAGTTGTTTCTCGCTCATCGCCTGCAGCAGTGCGCCAATTGACCCGAGTGAACTCGCCGGAAAATTACGGGATAAGTTAACGACGGATATTAAAAGCGATGGCCTTAAACTCTTCAGCTACAAAGCGCGTCTGGTCGATGAAAAGTCGACAATGAATGATACAGAGCACCCTTTTCCACACGAGGCACGCATACGTAATATGCAAGATCCCCGTGAGCAACGTCGCGCGATGCAAGATCTACAGGACTCATTAGAAATTTGGGGGAGACAGGTTGATTTGGGTTTAATCAAAACCCTTGAAATGACGGGTTATTGCCGCGAAGGTTATATTGAATTAAGCCGAATTATCGAGCCTGGTCGAGGAGAAATCCGCGGTGAGTGCCAAGAGGGGGCAACCAATGCTGATAAACAAAAATTTATGAGCTATTAACTAAACTCAAAGTAATGAAGAAACGTGCACAGTTACCAATACAAAAAACTTAAATCGGCTAAAAATAGCTAAAACGATAATAAGCAGAATAAAAAACAAGCATGCGCGTATGAGACAATACGCGCATTCACGTCACACTAAACTGATTCGGTCAGTGGCACAGCACGATTTTCCAATAACACAGGGATACCTTCAGTGATCGGATAAGCAAGCTTATCTGCTTTACAAATCAACTGCTGCGTCGTTTTATCGTACTCAAGTTTTCCCTTACACACAGGGCAAGCCACTATATCTAACAATTTTTTATCGAATGCCATGGAAGTTTCCTTGTTTAGCTGCAGCCACCTCGCGAAGACGTGCGAGCAGCTGTTCATCAAATTGTGGGGATAGCTTGGCATCGACCGCCAAATACCACCAGTTTTCTTGTGCAAAATCGCGACATTTAACCGCATCTTTTTCTGTCATCAACAGTGGCAAACCTTGGGCTAAATCACCTAACTGGGTTTTATCGTAGGCCTGATGGTCATCAAAACCATGGCAGAAGGCCAGTTGATAGCCTTGTGCGCGTAACGATTCAAAGAAACGCGCTGGATTACCTATGCCCGCCATCGCAACGAGCGGCTGAGACTTATCGAAAGTATATTCACCAGACATCGCATCACATTTAACAGGTTTCACTGCCGTAGGTGTCAGTTGCATTTCGAACTGCCCTTTTGCCGCTGGGCCGCCATTACTGACGATAAAATCCACGGTATCGAGACGCCACGCGCCTTCACGCAATGGACCTGCTGGCAATAGCAAGCCATTACCTAAACCGCGCTGACCATCAATCACCACCAGCTCAATATCGCGTGCCAGAGCATAATGCTGTAGGCCATCGTCACAGATGATGACATCGACACCAAACTCAGCAATAAGCGCATTAGCCGCATCGACCCGTTTAGCGCCAACCACCATGGGCACTTGAGTACGCGCCACTATCATGGCAGGTTCATCACCCACCTCTGCCGCACTTGCACCTAAGCAAACCGATTTAACGCCTTGAATATCAACACCGTAACCACGACTGATCACACCGGGGTGAAATCCATGTTGGCGCAGTAATTCAATCAGATAAATCACAGTTGGCGTCTTACCGCTGCCACCGACGGTAATATTACCGACGACGATGACAGGTACAGGCATTACAGTTTGTGATTTCATCCCTAGGTGAAACAAAGCGCGGCGCACATAAGTGATAACCGCGAATAAGCCAGATAACGGTAACAAGAGCCATCGCAGTGGATGGCCCTGATACCAGATTTTATTCACTAAGGCCTGCATCTAACTACCAAATTGCATTTGGTATAATTTGGCGTACATGCCATCTAATTCCAATAGTGATTGGTGCGTCCCGCGCTCGACAATCCGCCCCTGATCGACTACTAAAATCTGATCGGCACTCTCGATGGTCGACAACCTGTGGGCAATCACTACAGATGTGCGGTTTTGTCTGAGGTTATCTAACCCTTTTTGAATGGCTTTTTCTGACTCAGTATCCAGTGCGGAGGTCGCTTCATCGAGGATCAACACAGGCGCATCACGCAACATAGCGCGCGCAATCGCAATCCGCTGTCTTTGCCCCCCGGACAATAACACACCATTCTCACCCACTTGGGTATCAAGGCCTTGGGGCAGCTGATCAATAAACTCCATCGCATAGGCCAAGGTCGCAGCTTCAATGATCTGCTCACGAGTCGCCTCACCGGGATAGGCGTAGGCGATGTTGTTGGCAATCGTATCGTTGAATAAGGTCACCTGTTGCGATACCAGTGCCACTTGATTGCGCAGCGATTTTAGCGAGTAATCGTAGATGCTGACGTCATCAAGCAGAATATCGCCGGATTCAAGGCCGGTATAAAAACGGGTCACTAAACTCGCAATAGTCGACTTACCTGAGCCAGAACGTCCAACTAAGGCTAAGGTTTGCCCAGGTTTGACTTCAAAATCGACATTCTCAAGTGCACGACGATCTTGGCTGTCATAGGTAAAACACACATTATCAAAACGTAGATGACCCTTAGCACGCTCGACAGTATAAGTTCCCGTATCGGACTCTGGCAGTGTATCCAGTAATTCAAACACTGTGGTACAAGCCGCAATACCCCGTTGAAATTCGGCATTCACTCGGGTTAAGTTTTTGATTGGCTGTAACATGGCCATCATGGCACCAAGAATCGTCGCGAAGGTACCCGCGGTAAGATCGGCTTTCATGCTGTCTAAGCTTGCCGCATAAAGTACAAAGGCTAAGGCGAATGAGCCAATAATCATGATCAGAGGCTGACTAATGGCTTGTGCCACAGCTAACTTCATATTTTGATGGCGGTTTTGATCGTTCACTTTAGCAAAACGGGTGGCTTCGGTTTCCTGTCCACCAAAGGCCAATACGTTTTTATGGCCTTTAATCATTTGCTCCGTAGTCGCACTCACCCCGCCCATGGCTGTTTGAATTTGCTTAGAGACCTTGCGGAAACGACGACTAACCACCGCAATGACCATGCCCATGATAGGACCAATCACAAGAATACAGAGGGATAGTTTCCAAGAGTTATAGAACATCAGCACCAGCATACCAAACACAGTCACACTATCGCGGACGATGGAAATCAAAGCACTTCCCGATGCTCGAGCGATTTGCTCAGTATCAAAAGTCACTTTTGAGATCAAGTTACCGGTATTTTCCTTATCCATATAACTGACAGGCAGGCTCAGATAATGCTCAAACACTTGCTGACGCATGTCCATGATCAAACGTGCACTCATATATGAAATGCCGTAAGTCGAAACAAAGTTAGCAAAGCCACGTAGGGAAAACATAACGATAACCACAAGCGGCGCCATCATAAGCACGTCGTTGTTTGCGTGGAAACCTTCACTGGTTGGCAATGCTATGCCGTTGGTCACCGCAGCAGGGGCGCCGCCGGAGAAACCCTTATCAATAAAGGGGCCGATGAAAGCGATAAAGGCGGCATCGACGAGACCATAAATAATTAATCCCGCAACTGAAAGCATAAACATGCCTTTCATCTGTTTTATATAGCCCAGTAATCGTTTGAAAACTGTCCACATTTCGTCTTTAGGAGATGTTGTCATTGATAACACTAAATTATGGCAAAGTAGGCATTCTACTCTGGATTAATCAAGTCACCAAATCTAAACAGAGAGTTGTACCAAAATGGCGCTAAATCACCACGATAGGTCTTAACCTCTCGCTCAGACTGCTGAAAAATCACACTAATCTGCCCTTCTATACCTGTAGTTAGGCCCATAATCTCCCGTTGCTGATACCGTTCAACCACTGTGGATTTTGGAAACCCCCAGCGATTAGCAAAACCAGCAGGAAACAAGACTAACTTGGGGGCAACAGCATCAATAAAGGCTTCAGTTGACGAGGTTTTACTGCCGTGGTGAGGCGCAACGAGCACTTCACTTTGTAACTCATACTCACCACTTAGGGCACGACTTAATAGCGAAGTTTCGATTTGCTTTTCGATATCACCCGTAAGCAGTAGACTCTGCCTGTCATCATCAATGCGTATAACACAGGAACCATTATTACCCGCTAACGCTTGAGGCGGAGAAAGCAAATTCAAGCTCAGCCCTTGCCATTGAATCTGCCTTGGGCGGCAATCTTGGCCGCTAAAACCAGCCACATCTGTGATCACTAAAGCCTTAGGGTAAGCCTCAATCAAAACAGGGGCACCACCTGCATGATCGTTATCGCTATGGCTGATAACAATATAATCAATCTCTTGAATGCCTTTGGCTTTTAGGAAAGGCAATATCACCCGTTCCGCATAACTGAAGTCATCACCAAAGGCGGCACCAGTGTCGTAAACCAGCCCTCTACCATCCTTTTCAATAACCACAGCTAAACCTTGGCCCACATCCAGTAAATGCATAGCCCATCGATTATTTTGGACAGGTGACCACAGCGTAATACAGAAAAGCAAAACGGGAATAAACAGTAAACTCAGCAGGCTTAACCAAGAAGTATAATTTTTATTTTTAGGCACATAGCGCCATAACACACCACCGATGAGCGCGGATAACCCCAAGGCTAATATCGTATCTGAAAGCGCTAACCAGTGGGCTGGCAATTGCTGGCTTATGTCTAGCAACTGCGCATAGGGTGATAAACTCCAATCACTTAGGCGAAGCAGTCCCAACCAAGAGAACCCAAACGCAGTACCAACCCACCAGCATATAAATCCCGCCATAGCTAATGGGATAACAACAAAACTAAACCATGGCACAGCTAGGATATTCATCCACAAGCTGTGTAAACTCACACCACCAAAGAGTGCTCCTTGCAGTAATCCAAGCCCAAGGCTCAAGCGCCACTGGATGGCCCAAAATTGTAAAAGCCCCGCGCCTACACGCGTCCTTCGAGTCGACACAGCCGTAAACTCTTTGGGCTGGATGACTAAGGTATATAAAATCACCCCTAAAGCACAAAACGACAGCCAAAATCCCGCACTTAAACAAGCAAGCGGGTCGAGTAACAATACGACAAACAATGCAAACAGCAAGCGCTCCCACGCAGTAGAAAATCGCTTTAATAAACTCAGTAGCATTAACAGTAAAATCATCACGAGTGCACGCTGAGTCGACACACCAAAGCCTGCAAGATAAGCATAAAATGCGGCGCCTATACCTGCCGCGACTAACGCAAAAGTCATATTCCGTCGACTCTGATGTGACACAAAACGACTCAATCCAAACAAAAGGCAAGCGTATACCCATGCCGCGACGACGGAGAGGTGCAAACCGGAAATCGCCACTAAATGGCCAGTGCCAGTCTGCCTTAGTGCTTGCCAACGAGCTTTTGAGATCAAATGCTTATCCCCCAAAAGCAAAGCGAGTAAAATGTCACCTTGAGGTAAAGAGGCTAATTCAGGTGTCAATGCGCTTATGAGGTCATTACGCAATGAAGGCGAAACCGCAAGTAACTGCGCCTCAATCACTCGTCCTTTACCGACCACATGTTGACTGATTAATTGTTTTTGTTCGTTGTAGCCGCCTTGATTTAGCACGCTAGCAATGCTCTTAGGTGTCAACGTAAACAGCCAAACCTGACCCACATCGACTTCTGGCGGATCTTTCCACGTGAGTCGCAATTTTGCGTTTGGCCCTAAGATTAAATTTGGTTTAATGAGCGATATATCCAAACTTAGCCAGTCGCTGTTTCGACTAACTAGTGATATGATTTCGCCCCTTACCTGTATAGGTTGTTGTAACACTGGCAAATCCTGCCTAGATAATCCTAAGCAAAAACCAGTTAGCCATGCTACCGCAAAGAGCCCACCTGCACAGACAGGGATTTTTCGGTGTAAGATTAACGCCCCAACAACAAGGTAGGGTATGTAACTGACTGGCGGCAGCGAAGGCCATAACATCGCTGATAATAAGATGGCACTAAAGCCAAACATGAATCGATTCATAGTGAATTAAGTTAAGACAGCAATTTCAGCATATGCCAAAAAAATTAATTAAAAGATTTATGCCTAAGCCTGAAACCTTGCGTGAGCATAAACACTTACGCATGTTCGGACGCTTGTTACATAATCCCAATCTATGGGCACTTAATCGAAAATCCGCCCCAGGCGCATTTGCCGTAGGGTTATTTGTCGCTTGGATCCCCATGCCATTTCAGATGGTTGTTGCAGCGGCTTTTGCCATTCTATTTAACGTTAATATTCCCGTTTCAGTTGCATTAGTATGGATAACCAATCCCTTAACTATGCCAGTGATGTTTTATGGGGCGTATTTGCTCGGTGCTAAAATACTCGGCCATGCTCCGCAAGATTTTGCCTTCGAAGCAAGTTGGCAATGGATTGAAGCATCGCTTGCGACCATAGGTCCGGCATTCTTACTCGGGTGTCTCGTGCTAGGAGTGGTTTTTTCCGCTGTCGGTTATTTGCTGATTAATAATCTGTGGAAATATTCAATTATGTTTAAGTGGCAGAAACGCAAGAATAAATAATCTTTTATATTCAAACTGCTTATGTTGGTACAACGATTGAGTCGAGGTAACAGCATAAGCGGATTAACACATTCGCTCTCGCTTCCCTTTTGTTCATCATATAAATCACCTTCTACATACAAGCACGTTAACTCCACTTTGCGCCGAATTTAAGATCGTACATATCTGTGAATTAAATCACACAGCGGCACCTAGCTTTTCCCTAAAAACAGATTTTTGCTGTTACTATTTATAAAAACATCAAGTAGGGAATATCCATGCCTTTTTATCATCAATATGGTTCTAAAAGCCTCAAAGCCGTTGAACACTTAGTCCTATTTATTATTGCCATTGCCACCGTTGTCGCAATAGGCCAAGAAATTGTGCATATCATCTCTGTACGTATGGTCGCACTGGCCGATTTACTCTTGTTATTTATTTTCTTAGAAGTGTTAGCCATGGTGGCTAACTACTATGAATCCGGTAAGTTACCAGTACGTATGCCGCTTTATATTGCGATTGTCGCCTTGGCCCGTTACCTAATCTTAGATATGAAGAGCATGGAAGACTGGCGTATCGCAGCAATATCATTATCGACGCTAATTTTAGCGGCAACCGTGATTGTGATTCGTTGGGGCCAATTAAAAATGCCTTATCCAAAAAATCAAGAATACGACAATTAATCAAATACCTGAGTTGGTGCTATTGAAACCTAAATCAATGGCACCTGCTGTTCTCGTTTTAAAACTATTATCAAAGACCTAGCTTTCACATTGGTATTCTGCCAAAAAGCAATTATGCTAGTTTTACTGAGATCAATAATTTACGGGGCAATTGAGTTATGGGTGACCATACTACTGGTTTTGAAGAAAAACGCACATCACTGCGAGTCGACATGGAAGCAGAGCGCGTGGTTTTGAATTGGATCGACACTCAAGGCATGAAGCAAACAGATGAAGGTGTGTGTATCGACTTAGCAAGACGCGGCATTTTATTCGATTATAAAAATCCGTTTGCACTCGGGGAACTCATCGAAGTGACCTTTAATCCCAATTCATCCCAACAAAATACCGTTAAAGGACAAGTCTGCCGTTGCGCGAGATGCCATGACCAAAGCTACCACATTGCTATGCAACTGCTTTAATTTAACTTAAATTTCGCAGCTTTAATGGCTCTGTTCTACACTCAATGAATTGAACAATTCATTAAGGGGCGTCAGTATGATCTTGCTGGTAGGTGGTGAAAAAGGTGGTAGCGGAAAAAGTTGTCTCGCTCAAAATCTTGCCGTTTATATTAAGCAAAAATTTCAGGCAAACGTCCTCATGGTCGATTGTGATCCCCAGCGCACGACTTCAGATTGGATCCAAGCAAGAAATAATGATCCAAGCCTCCCAAGTATTAATTGCATCCAACTTTACGGCAAGATTCGTAATGATTTACTCAGCCTCAATGAGCGTTTTGACTACGTAATTGTAGATTGTGGTGGCCAAGATAACTTAGCCATGCGCGCAGCTATGTCGGTAGCGACTTATGTTGTGATCCCCCTCAGACCCAAAAGACGCGATCTCAAAACATTACCCCACATGGAAGACATGCTAAGTACTTGTAAGATGGTGAATCCTAAAATGATCGCGACTATAGTGCTAACCCAATGTCCAGCACTTCCTACACAGTTTAAACGCATTTTAGAAGCCAAAGATGTGGTGCAATCCTTTGGACTAAGGGTGCTAAATTCAGTTACATTTTGCCGAAATATTTATGATGACAGTGAAGAAAGAGGCTCTTCAGTCGTCGAAATAGAACCCGATGGGAAAGCTGCCGATGAGATCCGCGCCATAGCGGATGAGTTATTCGCAATGCCACCAGAAAATAGCTATGAGCTTAACTGATCTTAAACGTAAGAAACCTAAGCAAATCATCAAGCCGGTTTCTGTCGATGATTTCATTGAAGATGCCAATAACTACGCTTTAGGTAAGGCGAGTTTATTAGCTGCGCCCACCACACACACCATAGTTAAGGGCTTAGATAAAAAATCGACTAAGATTTATCGCCACGCGACCTTTACCCTCACTGAAAACAGCATTTCCCAGCTTGACGCCCTATCGAAATCCACCAATATTGCAAAATCTCGATTACTGCGTATTTTGATCAATGAATTTACCCAACTCACTCCCGCACAGCAGGAGCAAATTGCAAATAAGCGCCACGATGAAACCTGAGCTTCAACAAAACGATTACACGTCTATGTGGCTAAAAACCAATCAATAAAATACAACAACATAAAATGAGTACGCTATGGCACTGTGTATTATACCAGTCATATTAAATAGTTAGTCAGTTCAGAGCCTCACTGGCATCTTAATCCAAGGCGCATTGACGCAGAAATGGTCATTCCCTTTTAAGTAATGCAACACCGGAGTGGGATGCCTGTGTGGCTCCAGAAGGGCGGCTGATATTCACTGCATGGCAACCCGCTTATACAGCGTTTAATGCTTTAGACAGAGCACCTCTATGCCTTCAAGCCTTCGCCTTGTCTAAAGCGAGTTAAATTCCCGCTGAATAAACAGATAGTTAATACGATGGGTATTAATGCTCACACTTTCGCCCTGCTACAAGTTGTATACCTTGGGACGTTTCGTAAAACTTACCTTTACCTATGAGTAACTCAATTAATGCTTCGGCACTCAAATCAGTTGCACTACAAGTATGGTATCGAGCCGCCGAGCCAAACTTTTGCTCCATCATGGAAATTAATTCAGGCTTTATAATAGCGGCCCCTTGAGCTACCATCAGCGCCATAACATCATGACCGTGAACAGAATTGGACATATGTCCTCCTAAAGATGCAATATTATTGTTCTTTATATCCTAACGGTTAAATTCGAACCCTGATCTCGCGCACAAACTTTCAAATGGGGACGACTGCGCCGACATCTGTGACGATAATGTGAGCCATTATGTCTTTGATCCTATTACTGACCCAACAGATGTCGCTGTACTTAGTGATCGTTTACTTAGTCAGTAAAACGCCACTGTTTAAACTGTTTGCCGAAACGTCTCCTCGTCTGCCACATAAGATTTTTATGTATCTGATTTTTTCGAGTTTCTGCATCATGGCCACTTATTTTGGTGAGCAAACCTCGGGAGCGATTGCCAACACTCGTGCTATGGGCGCCGTTTTAGGCGGATTATTAGGAGGACCGGTTACTGGTTTTCTAGTGGGGCTGACTGGTGGGCTACACCGCTACAGTATGGGCGGCTTTACTGATATAGCCTGCGCCATCTCCACCACCTTAGAAGGCTTATCCGCAGGGATGATAAGCTTCTACTTAAGACGCGCAGATAAAAGTGAGCTCATCTACAATCCATTACTCGTTTGCCTAGTGACTTTTTATGCTGAAATGATGCAAATGAGCATCATACTTTTGGTCGCACGCCCCTTCGATGATGCATGGGAATTGGTACGTCAAATCGCGCCGCCCATGTTGTTAGTGAACTCCGTGGGAGCGGCACTCTTTATGAGCATGATCCGTGACCAAAAAACCATGTTTGATAAACTCTCATCGAGCTTTTCGACTAAGGCATTAAAAATTGCCGAACGCAGTGTCGGATTACTATCCAAAGGATTTAACGAAGAAAGTAGTAGTCATGTCGCCCAAATCGTCATCGAAGAAACCAATGTGGGTGCAGTGGCCATCACGGACAGGGAAAAACTGTTAGCCTTTATTGGCATAGGCGCCGATCACCATCTCCCTGGTACACCGATTTCGTCCAAAATAACCTTAGAAGCCATCAATCAAAATAAGGTCATGTTTGCCGATGGCGTTGAAACGCCCTATGCATGCTCTATTTCTTCTCATTGCCGTCTAGGGTCAAGTCTAGTGATCCCGCTGCGCAGTGATACTGAAGTCATTGGCACGATTAAACTCTATGAGCCTAAGAATAAACTTTTTTTGAATATCAACCGTACTTTAGGTGAAGGTATTGCCCGCCTATTATCAAACCAAATTCTTTATGGGCGGTTTGAGCAACAGCAAAATCTACTGACTCAAGCCGAACTTAAATTGCTGCAGGCTCAGGTCAATCCGCACTTTTTATTTAATGCACTGAATACCATTAGCGCGATTATCAAACGTGATCCTGATATGTCTAAGCAGCTACTGCAGCAGTTATCGCAATTTTTACGGATCAATTTAAAGCGAACGACAGGCTTAGTGACGCTTGGGGATGAGCTAGATCACATAGCGTCCTATCTCACCATTGAAAAAGCGCGTTTTATTGATAAATTACAAGTCAGTATCGCGATACCTGAATCACTCTACCACTGTAAAGTCCCCGCCTTTACCCTGCAGCCAATTATTGAGAATGCCGTAAAGCACGGCACTTCGCACATGATTGAACAAGGGCAGATTAAAGTGACAGGCAAGCTCGAAAATGATGTGTTGGAGCTAGAAGTCACAGACAATGCCGGGTTGTATCAGCCCATTGAGGGATCAGAAGGCCTAGGGATGAACTTAGTGCATAAGCGAATTCAAAATATTTTTGGCGAACAATACGGCGTGACAGTGGAGTGCGAGCCCGATCAATTGACTCGTGTCACCATAAGATTGCCCATAGAAAGCCCTGAAACATCAAATATGGATAACCGTACGTGATCACTTGTTTAATTGTCGATGATGAGCTGTTTGCTCGTGAAGAATTAGCTGACCTTTTGGGGCAAGAACACGACATTCAAATCGTCGGTCAATGCGCCAATGCTATTGAGGCATTGCAGAGCATAACCAAAGAAAAACCTCAGTTAATCTTTCTTGATATCCAAATGCCACGCATTTCGGGCATGGAACTTATTGCAATGCTCGACCCCGATGACATGCCGAAAATCGTGTTTGTCACCGCCTACGACGAATTTGCCGTCAAAGCCTTCGACAATCATGCCTTCGATTATTTACTCAAACCCATAGATGCCGACAGACTCAGTAAAACCCTCACTCGTGTGCGTAAAAATCTAACGCCTCAGGCTATGGACTCCATTACCCCAAAGAGTCTTGAACATATTCCCTGCTACAGCGGCAATAAACTCAAAGTCATTGCAATCCAAGATGTGGAATATGTGTTCAGTGACTTAAGCGGCATCCATGTGGCCAGCACGAAAGGCAAAGTCCATACCCAGTTGACCTTGAAAGTGTTCGAAGAAAAAACCCCACTGGTGCGCTGCCATCGGCAGTATTTGATTTCACCTAAGGCGATTGCTGAAATTGAGCTGTTAGATACAGGGGCTGAAGTCACCACTCATTTAGGCGATAAAGTACCCGTATCACGCCGCTATCTTAAAAGCCTTAAACAGCTATTTGGCTTTCAATAAACACAATCCAAAAGTCATCTTAGCGACGTATTTTTAGCCATAAGATGGCCAACAACACTCACCGTTAACATAGAATGGTAACCACTTAAGCTCGCCTATTGCCGCTCACACTGCATTTTCGACCACTCATTGAGATTACAAAGTTTTATATCAACAACTTATTTACACTCGCCAGAACTCAAATGGGGAGATAACAAAAATGATGTGGTTCCTACTCTGTGTCGGTCTACTGATCGGCGGCTACTTTATCTACGGCGCCTTTGTCGAGAAAGTCTTCGGCATTAACGCTAATCGTCAAACACCCGCTTTCAGTCAAACTGATGGCGTCGACTTTGTGCCTATGTCTAAAGGCAAAGTCTATTTAATTCAATTATTAAACATTGCAGGTGTAGGCCCAATCTTTGGTCCTATCTTAGGTGCACTCTATGGTCCTGCAGCTATGTTGTGGATTGTGGTTGGCTGTATCTTTGCAGGTGCAGTGCATGACTACTTCTCCGGTATGTTGTCAGTGCGCAATGGCGGTCAATCCGTGCCAAACCTTGCGGGTAAGTATTTAGGTAAGACCGCCAAGCACTTCATGAACGTGTTTGCTATTGTGCTGTTACTGCTCGTCGGTGTGGTCTTTATCTCTGCGCCTGCAGGCTTACTTGGCAAGCTTATCGGTTGGGATGTCAGTATCTTCGTTGGTATAATCTTCGTCTATTATCTGATTGCAACTGTGGTACCTATCGATAAAATTATCGGTCGTTTGTACCCCTTCTTTGGCGCTTTATTGTTCTTCATGTCGTTTGGTTTAGCTTTCGCAATTATGCTATCAAGCGAGCACACCTTACTGCCTAACGTACAAGCGGGCGATTTCTTCCAAAACTTAAATCCGAACGACATGCCACTTTGGCCTGCCCTATTCATCACTATTGCCTGTGGCGCGGTATCGGGTTTCCATGCTACTCAATCACCGTTAATGGCCCGCTGCGTTGAAAACGAGACTAATGGTCGCTTCGTCTTCTTTGGCGCCATGATTGGCGAAGGCATTATCGCATTGCTTTGGTGTGCCATCGCGTTGTCTTACTTTGGCGGAGTTGAAGGGTTAAGTGCGGGCATGTCAGGTAACCCTGCCAACGTCGTCTATGAGGCCTCTACCGGTCTGTTAGGCGCTATTGGTGGCTTTATGGCTATCCTAGGAGTGATTATTCTACCGATTACCTCAGGCGATACGGCTTTTCGTTCTGCGCGTTTGATTCTGGCTGAATTTTTCAAGATGCCACAAATCTCACTACCAAAGCGCTTAGTGTTAGCTCTCCCACTGTTTGTTATCGGCGGCATATTGACCCAAGTGGACTTTGGTGTGATTTGGCGCTACTTCGGTGTAGCAAACCAAGCCACTGCAGTATTAATGCTGTGGACGGCTTCGGCTTACCTGCTACGACATAACAAACTACATTGGATTGCGACAATTCCAGCGATGTTTATGACCACTGTGGTTATCACCTTCCTACTGAACTCGTCAACCTTAGGTGCCGGTTTACCTATGACGGTATCAACCATAGCGGGCATAGTCACAACCTTAGTGATTACAGCACTCTTGATTGTGAAAACCAAAGGTAAAGGCGAAATTGATTTACTGGTTGAAACTAAGCTTAAAGAGACAGTCAAAGACTAGTCAAACAATTCAAATGACCAACCTAAAACAGGCGCTTTATTGCGCCTGTTTTGATCATACTGCTCCACCAATAGCAGCTATCACAGGTTTAAGCTAGCAAGGTATTCAAGCTTTACTCGATACCATTCCACACTGTATCAGGCATACAAAACTGCTATACTCCCGCCATAGCACATTGCAACATGCATAATATGAATCAATCGAATAACCCGCTCCACGGCATTAAACTGGAAACGATCATCACTTATTTAGTCGAGAAATACGGCTGGGAAGAATTAGGGGAAAGAATTAATATCCGCTGTTTTACCCACGATCCCAGCATCAAATCCAGTTTACGTTTTTTGAGAAAAACAGAGTGGGCGCGGGATAAAGTCGAATATCTTTATTTAAGAGCCAACAAATTACCCTTGCCGCCACCTAAAGCGGAAGCGAGTCAAACCGCTAAGAAGCCTGCGGCAAAAATTGCGACGAAGAAAACCAATCAAACTCCCCCTGACAAGTCAGCTAAAAGCGATAAACCTAGCACAGATGACAAAGTAAATAGCCATATTTGGGGTAATAGTTAATCTTCGCCCTCTGCAGCCATAAAACGTGAACAGCCCTCACTTGAGGGCTGTATTGTCATCAGCAATATCGCGCTTTTTGCCAAATAAGCCAAAAATTAGCTTCAGTTTTCCAATTAATGGCCGATAGCGATTTGAGTATCAACACAGTTTGCATCTAATGGAGTATGGAATGAGCATTAATGGAATAAACAGTGCCACAATCGGCTCAACTTTCACTCCGGTATCGAGCGCATATATCGCAGCAACTCCTGCCACAACAAAAACGGCGACTAATGAATCGACAGCAGATGCGCAGGATACTCAAGACACAGTCTCCATTTCTTCAGCCGGCCGCGCCGCATTGTCCGCAGATGTAGGTGCCCCTTTAAGAGACAATGCTGCAGCAAAAAAAGATGGAACAGAAAATGATGCGTCAGAAGAGCCCATGACGTTAATCGACCAACAGATCCAGAAAATAAAAGAGCAGATCAAAGCACTACAAAAAATGCTGGCCAAACTTAAAGGAGATGACTCTGAGGTTGCGGAGCAACAGCGTAAGTTAATCCAAGAACAAATAATGCAGCTAAGTAGTCAAATAGCGACCTTGACTGATAAGAAGATGCGCGACGCGCAAAAGTCAGCTTAGACAAAATAACTGACCAATAGTCTTTGTAATACATCCCGTAATGGATGATACCTAGATAGGAAAGCTAAACATTAAACGCCAAACATTGAGCCCATCGCCACGACGATAACTGAATCCGATGCGATCAACACTCAACAGTTCGTCCCCAAGGGGCTTAGAAAACGCGAGGGAGAAGCCTGCCTCATAGCTGCCAGAAACAATAGTATCTTGCTCTATCTCGCTAATAAATCTAAGTTCATTGAAATACCAATAGCCTACGGCAAAGATCCTTGGTTGCACCTGCAGATCCCACCATTGCCAGCGTGGTGCTAACCCTAAATCAACACCTGTTTGTAGTACTGCAAATTGATCAGAAAACTTACCATAGTGCTCGCTGTACCCAGCAAAGCGTAATCTCGATACCCACACAGCATCCTGCCCTGCTAAGGTAAAGTCATACAAGCTACTAATCCCTGAGGCAATAATAGCAACGTTATCGTTTTTATCGAAGTTAGTGCCAAAACCGATATCTAAATACCCTTCCATTCTAGTATTTTCGCTCGCCTGCCAATGATGCTCAAAACCTGGGGTAACTGTCATAGTACCTATCGACGACGGCAACTCACCTTCAGTGATATCTTTGGCTAGATAATCAAAAAAGCCAAAGGAGATAGGTAAACGTAACCAAGTTTGGCTACCGCTATCTTTCTTTAAGTCAAAAGTTAACGGAATGCTAACGACAGTGGCATTTTGGTTTGCAGCGCGGTAAACGCCAGTGCCAAGATAACTACCAAAGGCGTAAACGGAATTTGGATTAGTGCTAGTTTCTATCGGATTACTACCATTAGCATTACTATTAGGTGCATGATTGATAGAAAAGCTGGGAGCATCCGCTTGAGATGCAGATATGAATGTATTTGTAGCGGAAATACTATCGGCAAAGGTGGTAGAAATAACGCTCAGTAATGCCAAGCACATTAGCGACAAGCTTAATAGCAACCGACTGAAACAATGGCTCAATTGACTTAAACCTTCCTCATTTTTAACTCAATCGGTCGACTCATCATGATGACAAAACTACTTATTTTCATCCATAAAATGATATTCAGACATCATGTGTCCAAGCTCAGTGGATTTAGTTTTTAAGTACGCTTCGTTATAACGATTTTTACCAACTTGCAGTGGTACGCGCTCAACCACTTCGATGCCAAACTCCTTCATCGCTTTCACTTTACGCGGATTATTGGTCATCAAACGCACATGCTTCACCCCTATCTGTTCCAGCATAGGCTTGATCATGTCGTATTTACGCATATCCGCTTCGAAACCGAGTTGCTCGTTGGCTTCAACCGTGTTGGCGCCTTTATCTTGCAGCTCATAGGCGCGAATTTTATTCAGCAAACCAATGCCACGGCCTTCTTGGCGTAAATAGAGGATAAAACCACTGCCCGTTTCCGCAATATTTTGCATGGCAGCTTGTAACTGAAAACCACAGTCACAACGCAAGCTAAATAAAGCATCGCCGGTTAAACACTCGGAATGAATACGGCCCAACACAGGTTCATCCGCACTGAGTGTACCGAATGTGAGCGCAACATGCTCTTTACCTGATTCGGTATCTTCAAAACCATGCATGGCAAACACGCCCCAAGGAGTGGGTAACTTTGACGTCGCGACATATTTTATCGACATACTTAACCTTAACGACAACTCTCATTCCATGAGACGAATAAGATCCCTAGAAACAAAACGAGGATTAGGCACTTAGCCAACTAAGCGCACTATTCTAAAGTGTTTTCGAACAATCCAGAAATACTTTAGTGTTTTAATCAACTAAACCAAACATGAATGTCTTTTCGATGGGCAGCACGAAGGAATGGATTAAAACGAAGCAGTGCATTAAATACAAGGAGCACAAACACGCGATCGACACTCGATCCCGTGCCAGTGACATCCTATCCCACATTAAAATTTTGCGGGAGCGTATCCAGTCACTTCCGTTAGCCCCATTTCACGGCCGATAGCCGTCATAGGGTGGATTACCACAAGCCCTTTGACAGACTTTTTCAGTTTGCCCATGTCCGCTTGTTCCGCTTTTGTCAAAGCACGATGGAAAGGCAAACCTTTGATATCTGACCCTTGCTTATTCAATAAGCGGGTTTGTTGTCCTTTCACACTGCCGATTTGCTTAGTAACCGCAGCGATTTCGCGTTTGAACTGGGCAATAATGACGTCATCGCCTCTTTGTTCAGCCGCAGCAAGTTTACGACGAAATTTATCTAATTTATCGTTAAGCTGCTGCAGTTCTTGCTTTAAATTCATTCTGTTACCTTAAATTACCTAAGTTAGCCACAGTAAAATCTTAGCCTGATTATGCTAGCATCTGTGTCAAGGCCTGAGATTATAGCAGCAAGTTACAGATCCTCGTTACCGCTTTTATAACAAACGAATGATCTGATTGCTGCTACCGCGAAAGACAAGACTCGGATCGGCAAGACTTTGTTCAAATTTTCCGTCCACCAGCACATCAATATAGGCCAACACGGCGCGCTGTTCATCACTCAACTCATCGAGCACATAACCTGTCCACAGCCAAATATCCTTCCCCTTACACTCAGCCTTGACTCGTTTGACGAGCGTCAAAATGGCACTGAGATTGACAGGCAATAAAGGATCTCCGCCCGAAAGCGATAAACCTCGGCGCACAATCCGCTTATCATTAAGATCGGCAATAATCCTATCTTCCATCATCCTATCAAATATATGCCCAGAACGGGGATCCCACGTGCTTTGGTTGTAACAACCGCGGCACTGGTGCTCACAGCCAGAGACAAACAAGGTCGCACGGGTACCTGGGCCATTGACCACATCGATAGGGAAATATTGATGGTAATTCATTGATGGTCACTCATAGTGCATTTCATCTTTTAACACTGACACTCATCCCGTGGCACTATTTGATGCCACGTGATGCCACGGAATAAGTCTAACAGGCTGAATAAGGTAATAGTGTTACAAGTGTTTGATCCTACGTTTTACTTCTTCTTGCTTGCCATAATTAAAGGGCCGCGCATCAGGACTGCCTAAGTAACCGCACACACGGCGCGTCACAGAAACCCGACTAGGCTCATGATTGCCACACTTAGGGCAAGTGAACCCTTTACTGGTACAACTAAATTCGCCGGTAAAGCCACAGTCATAGCATTCATCAATTGGTGTGTTAGTGCCATAGTAAGGCACGCGGCTGTAGCTATAATCCCAGACGTTTTCAAGCGCTTCGAGGTTATGCTGCATATTGGGATATTCGCCATAACAAATAAAGCCACCGTTCGCGATAGCGGGATATGGCTGTTCAAAATCAATTTTATCGTAAGGGTTAACACTTTTTTCCACATCGAGGTGAAAACTATTGGTGTAATAGCCCTTATCTGTCACCCCTGTGACTAGGCCAAATTGCTTCGCATCCAGTTTACAAAAACGGCTGCAGAGACTCTCACTTGGCGTGCTATACAGACTAAAGCCATAACCTGTTTCGGCCTTCCACGCATCGGTAGCCGCTTTAAGATAAGCTACAATAGCAACGGCTTTTTCCCTTAATTGTGCATCATCAAATACATGGGTTTGGGTGCCATAGAGTGCATTCATGGTTTCATGCAGGCCAATGTAACCGAGTGAAATCGAAGCGCGGCCATTTTTAAAGATTTGCGCCACATCATCATCAGCGCGCAAGCGTACACCACAGGCGCCTTCCATATAAAGGATAGGTGCCACACGGGCTTTAACACCATTCAGTCGCTCAATACGGGTATCCAGCGCTTTACGGGCTAATACTAATCTGTCATCTAAAATACGATAAAACTCAGTCTCATCGCCATTGGCTTCTAAGGCAATCCGCGGCAGGTTTAAACTGACCACTCCCAAATTATTGCGCCCTTCATGCACAAGCTCGCCATTTTCTTCATAGGTGCCTAAAAAGCTACGGCAGCCCATTGGGGTTTTAAATGAACCGGTAATTTTCTCGACTTGCTCGTAGTTGAGGATGTCGGGATACATGCGCATTGTTGCGCATTTGAGCGCCATCTGTTTTACATCGTAATTGCAATCGCCCGCTTTATGATTAATACCATCGCGAATCGCAAACACTAGCTTAGGGAATACTGCAGTCTTGCGATTTTTACCCAATCCCGCCATCCGCACTTTGAGCATAGATTGCTGAATTAAGCGTGATTCCCACGACGTACCTAAACCAAACCCAAAGGTCACGAACGGTGTTTGGCCATTGGCAGTGTGTAAGGTATTGACCTCATATTCCAAAGACTGGAATGCATCGTGACATTCTTTTTCAGTTTGCGCCGTGGCAAAGGCTTTGGCGTCGGTAATCTTCCAATTCAGGGCAATTTGGTAATGCTTGTCGTAGCTCTTAGCGACAAATGGCGCTAACACTTCATCGATACGGTTGATAGTAGTTCCGCCATAGATATGACTCGCCACTTGGGCAATAATCTGCGCGGTCACCGCTGTCGCTGTTGAAATAGACTTAGGGGTTTCAATTTCGGCATTACCCATTTTAAAGCCGTGGGTCAACATGCCAGCTAAATCAATCAACATGCAGTTAAACATCGGGAAAAACGGAGAGTAATCTAGGTCGTGGTAATGGATCTCGCCCGCTTCATGGGCAGCGACCACATCCTTTGGCAAAATATGACTCTTGGCGTAATGTTTGGCGACTATGCCCGCGAGTAAATCCCGCTGAGTAGGAATGACTTTTGAATCTTTATTAGCATTTTCATTGAGCAAAGCCGCATTGCTTTGCTCAACTAAACCACGGATTTCGAGGTTGAGTTTACTGGTCGCTTCACGGCACACATCTCTGTCGTGGCGGTATTCGATATACACCCGCGCCAGGGACTTGTACGGCCCTTCCATCAGTAAATTCTCAACCGCATCTTGTAGATGGTGGATATCGACTTCAGCTAATGGCGCGACGCTCTGACTGATACACGCTGCCACTGTCGCTGCATAGTCGCCATCCTCTATTCCAACTGAGTTTGCAGCGGCATTCACTGCATCCCTTATCCTTGTTTCATCAAAAGGTGTGCGGCAACCATCACGCTTAATTACGACTGGCATTGTTCAGTTCCTCTCCATCTCGCCTAAAAATTAACACTACATCTAGTGATTTTAAAAGCATAAAACACAATATGTAGAGCATTAGGCTACAATGACGGTAAGGAGTCCATGATCCAGATCATAGTTTTTAGGATGAAATAAAAGAACAAACAAGAACTGCAGCTAGGCCCAATTATCTGAAAATTGCGCCTTGACCTGCTGATTAAACCCAGCTAGTTGAATGCGTGACAATTTGTGTTTATCACGCACTATGGATGTGAATTAACGTTTAGCAAGCGCAAGATAACTACTGAGTTGGCCCGATGCAGATTGATGTGCCCCCATAGATGAAGCAAGTTGCATCATAGATTTTAGCCCCTGCCACTGCTGCTTTTGAGCATCCGTAAGCGGAGGTTCAGAATTCAAATAATCCGTCAATTGGCTAAGGACTTTCGTGGCCTTCTGGGCTAGCACCGGCGACTGAGCATCATCCATATTGGTTAAGACGTTTTTAGCATCAACTAAGGTATTGATAAGAGGATTATTAGGTGATTTTTTAGCTAATGACTTGATTTCATCATCTAAAAAATCTTGCAACGATTGTTTAGTCGGCGTTGTTGTGCTCGGCACTGTAATACCGTTTTTCGATAAACGCTCGAGTTGCACATCCGATAAAATGCCATCTTTTTGTAAGCGCGACACCAATGCGGGAATATCGGCGACGCCAAATTGACCATCGGCAAAAAAATCCTTCGCCATCGATTGAATTTTCTGTGCGCGTTGCGCCCTTGGCGACAGCGCTATCTCATCGGTTTTACCGTTATCGGGTTTGGTAGCATCCGTCTGCGTTTTATTTGTTTCTATCGTAGTATCGGTTTTAGCCGTGCTCGTCTTTTGGCTATTGGCACCATAGGCATCGGCGATACTGGCACTGCTGCGATTAAGATTAAAGGCATTTAAAATAGAATTCATCGTCAAAAATTCGGCGTCTAAGACTCAATGACGGTTTTAAAGCAAAAACTAAGCCAATCAAATATTAATCAGTGCAACCCCTGAGTTAATAGCATCACTATGCATAAACCAACTTATATCTAGGACTGTATATCTTCGATCAAGGCAAGACATTGCCGCCTTAGTAAATCGAGTGCCTCAGCGTCCATCTGCACTTTATCAAGCAAGGTTTGCTTCAAGGCAAGAGCTTCGTGCCTGATACCCTCTCCTTGACTTGTCAGAGTGATCAGCTTTTTCCGCTCATCTTCAATGCAGGCCAAACGCGTGATCAAGCCTTTTACCTCTAATCGCTTAACGATAGGCGTTAGCGTCCCCATATCGAGCTTAGTCGCCGCTGATAGCTGGGTTTGGCTACAGCCGTTTTGACGCCACAGGGTTTGCATCACCAGATATTGAGGAAAAGTTAACTCGTATGCCTCGAGTAGAGGCCGATAAGCACGCACTAATGCATTGCTCGCAGAATATAACGCGAAACAAACATTATCGGATAAACAGAGTGGATCGCTAGAAGCTTGGCTATGAGTCTGTTTTGTAGCGTCTAGCTCAGGTTGAGGTAAGCAATTCTGCACGTTTAAGCGCCTGTCATTTAAAGATAACACTATCTTATCCGATCTGTCCCACCCCATCTAGTTTGCGCGCAAACTATTTGCATTCAATCTTAAAGCCACGTAGAGTTAACATCATTAGTTTGCGCACAAACAAAAAGTGATTTTTTATGAAGAGTATGACTGAAACCCGTGAAATCCATCTAGCTAGTCGCCCAGAAGGCATGCCTACAGCACAGAACTTTACTTTAGTAAATAAAGCGTTAGCACCTCTCGCTGATGGACAAGTGCTGATTAAAAATCTATGGATGTCGGTTGACCCTTACATGCGCGGGCGCATGGTTGATCGCAAGAGTTATGTTCCGCCCTTCGCCTTAAATCAAGTCTTAGAAGGCGGTGCGATTGGTGAAGTTATCGCGTCAAAAAACACCGAGTTCCCGGTTGGTACTAAAGTCAGCAGCATGCTAGGTTGGCGTGAACACGCAGTCACAGATACCGCAGGACTGACAGCTTTACCACTAACTACGCTTGATAATTCACATTTCCTCGGCGTACTCGGAATGCCAGGCATGACAGCTTGGACAGGACTGACTCACATTACAGATTTAAAAGCGGGTGAGACACTGTTCGTTTCCGCAGCCTCTGGCGCAGTAGGTAGCGTAGCCTGCCAAATTGGTAAACTAATAGGTGCTCGTGTAATAGCCTCTGTCGGTTCAGATGAAAAAGCTGAATTATTAAAAAGTTATGGTGTTGATGCGGTCATCAATTACAAGACTTGTGGCAATCTTACCCAAGCGTTGACAAAAGCAGCCCCAGAAGGAATTGACGTGTATTTTGAGAACGTCGGTGGCGAGCATTTAGCCGCAGCGCTGAGCAATATGAAAGATCATGGACGTATCGCTGTTTGCGGTATGATTTCGCAATATAACAACACAACTCCAACACCTGGCCCTGACAACTTAGCCCTAATTGTAATGCGAAAACTCAAGTTAGAAGGTTTTATCGTATCCGAACATTGGGCGCATTATCCTGAGTTCACCGCAAAAATGGCTCAATGGTTAGCGGAAGGAAAAGTCAAAGCAGAACAAACAATTTATCAAGGGCTTGAACAAGCACCTGATGCTTTTATCGGTCTATTTGAAGGTAAGAATCGCGGTAAAATGTTGGTAAAACTAGCCTAAGTCACCAACAAAGCGGTATAAACATCTCAATATGAGATAACAAATAGTCGGTATCGCAAAAGTGATACCGACTTTTGTTTATCTTGCAATCAAACGCTATCTATATGAAAGCTTTTGACTCTACATTTTGCATCATCAGCCTTTCCAGAGCGCAGCTTCAATCAAGTGGGCGACTTTCTCCACCGCAGCTTCGCCGGCGGCAATCGCCTCATCAGCACGGTGAAACTCCATAGTGCCGATATTTCCCACCTCTGGCACAATACAAATATCTGGTGGATCGCCCATCAACCGCGCCCGTTTATGCCTTTGCTCTAAAATACCCATAGATTGCGACATCACAGCAATCATCCCCGGATTCGATTTAGTGCCGAGTGAAAACTTATCGGTAAGGTTGCTGACATAATCTCGGCCACGGGCGAATAAATCCATAAAGCCCGTTTCTTGTCGCGCTGGCATATCCATTTCAGCTTGGACAGTCCTTTGGCTGGTCATATTCACGGGTAACACTTGGATACGCCCAGAATGATAGCCATATAAATCCACTGCAATCACTACATCAACGCCCATGGCACGGCTGACCGAAACAGGAACAGGATTCACCACAGCACCATCGACTAACCAGCGATCTCCTTGTCTGACAGGGGCTAAAATCCCCGGCATGGAGCAAGAGGCCCGTACCGCTTGCCGTAAATCCCCTTCAGTAAACCAAATTTCCTGACCAGAGTATAAGTCAGTCGCGACGGCTGCAAAGGGACGATTGAGATTTTCAATATTCACATCTCCTATACGTGCATGCAGCACATCGAACACTTTGTCTCCGCCGATAAGCCCGCCCTTACGCCATCGAATATCCATCAAGCCAAGCACGTCCCAACTAGAAAAACCGCGCACCCATTTTTCTAACTCGGGTAAATGATCATGGGCGTAAGCGGCCCCCACTAAAGCCCCTACCGAACATCCAGCCACTTTATCGGGCTTAATACCCATGGCAGCTAAACCATTCAATACACCTATATGTGCCCAACCTTTCGCCGCCCCACTACCCAAGGCAATACCTACCGAAGGGGTTGTTCCGTTAGCCATAAATCATTTCTCCTGTAACTCAATGCAGTACACGATAACGTAAAATCCTGCCATATCCACTGTCAATCGGTAAAAACGACACAATTAAGAGGTTGTAATACCAATGTAAATAAATACAATCAACAGAGCATAAATGGCACTCTTTCTACATCAATCCGTGCATGAAGCAGAGATAATCACCGATGTGGATAGCTGAGCAAGGATGATTAAGGCTATAATCTGCCCTTACTAAGATTTAGGGGATATACCTTTGCAATTTACCGATTTTTCTCTGGACCAGCGTCTGCTTCAAAGCATAAAACATATGGGGATCACAGAACCCACCGCCATCCAGGAACAAGCACTGCCTATCGCATTGGCAGGTAAAGATTTAATGGCGTCATCAAAAACGGGCTCAGGTAAAACCTTAGCGTTTTTGTTACCCGCATTGCAAAGAGTCATTTCTACCCGCTCACTGTCGAAACGTGATCCTAGAGTCTTGATTTTATTACCGACCCGCGAACTAGCGCATCAGGTTTATAGTCAGCTTCGCCTCCTTGTCGCCAACACCCAATACAAGGCCATCAGCGTACTGGGCGGGGAAAACTTTAATGACCAAGCCAAAGCTCTAGCGAAAGAACCGCATTTCATTGTCGCGACTCCAGGCCGTATCGCCGATCATTTAGAACAGAAGCATCTTTTTCTCAATGGCTTAGAGTTATTAGTCCTCGATGAAGCCGACCGCATGTTGGATTTAGGCTTTGCACCGCAGCTAAAAGCGATCAACGATGCAGCCGATCATAAACGTCGTCAAACTCTGATGTTTTCGGCCACGTTAGATCACGATGAAATCAATGATATCGCAACAACATTACTAAAAAATCCAGCGCACGTGGCGATTGGCGCAGCTCACTCTGAGCATAACGATATTCATCAACGTATCTTTTTATGTGACCACTTAGACCATAAAGAAGCGTTATTAGCTCGTTTGCTCAAAGATGAAACCCATAAACAAGTGATCATCTTTACCGCGACGCGTCCAGATACTGAGCGCTTAGCAGCTAAATTAACCGCGCAAGGTTTTGCAACCGCCGCCCTCAGCGGTGATTTAAAGCAATCCGCACGAAACCAAATCATGGACCAATTTGCCCGTGGCCAACAACAAGTACTAGTGACAACCGATGTCGCCTCTCGCGGCCTCGATTTGCTCAATGTGTCCTTGGTCGTTAACTTCGACATGCCTAAATTTGCCGAAGAATACGTGCATCGTATCGGCCGTACTGGTCGTGCAGGCGCAAAAGGTGATGCGATATCGCTCGTCGGGCCAAAAGATTGGGACAACTTTAAGAAAGTCCAAGTCTTCCTCAGAAAAACCTTTGAGATCAGCACAATTCCAGGCCTAGAAGCTAAATTTAGTGGTCTAAAAAGCAAAGCTAAACAGACGCCAGTAAAACGTGTTGCTAAAGCGGAGCTTGCTAAAGGTAAGAGCAAAAGAACCAAAGCAACCACACCAGCACCGTCGCGGGATAAGCGTTTCATCACGGGCGTGGATGTCGGCGATGCTCCTATGCGTAGAAAACCTGCTGCGGCACAATTACTGCAAGATAATGATACTGAAGAAGTTTAAAACTAATTTATGCATAAAGGCCGGTGGATTTAACATCAGATATTATCTCTGATACAAACCACATAGGCATGATCTAATACTGGAAATTGACATACTAAAATTATCAGTCTGTCGCCAAGCGAATCAAAAGCGCATGGTAAACACTGATCCTCATGTCATTTCCAGCTACAATAGCGCTATTATCGATATTTTGAAGGTGTAACATGAGAGTTTGTGGTGTTGAATTAAAAGGTGGCGAAGCCATTATCAGTTTATTGAGTTATGAAGGTGAAACCTTCAATGTGCCAGAATGCCGTAAGGTGTCTTTCACCGTTTCCCAATCTGCTACCACAGAAGCTATTCGTGAGTTTCACTTCGCTTTTCATAAACTTATGCAAGATTATCGCGTTGATGAAGTTGTCATCATAGAACGTGAGCAAAAAGGTAAACTCGCGGGTTCAGCGACAAGCTTTAAACTTGAAGCAGCCATTCAATTAGGGGAATTACCCGTCAGTCTATTGTCTCCTGTCACTATCAAAGAGCAAAACAAGCGCAATCCACCCCAAGTTGATTTCGATAGTTTAGATCTTAAAAAAGTACAGCAGTTAGCTTTCGAAGCCGCTTATGCCCATCAAAATCGCCGAATTTTTGGCAAAGTATAAGTAATGTGATGAACTCAGGCTCCGAAGTCATTCGGAGCTAAATCCTCTATGAATCCATTAAAGTACTTAAACGGTTACAGTCCTGATATTCAGCAGCAGGTACAGCAACATCTCGATGCTGGCACATTACCCAAGCTATTGCTGAAACGTCATCCTGTCATACATAGCGTTCGTAGCGATAAAGCGCTGTACGACTATACTCAGACGATTAAAAATCAATTTTTACGCCAGTCCTCACCGCTCTCAAAAGTGATATTTGATGACAAAATTAATATTAGTCATCATGCACTTGGCTTGCATTCCTATGTAGCACGAGTTCAAGGCAATAAAATCAAAGCGAAGAACGAAATTCGCATTTCTTCGCGTTTAAAGCGTGTGCCAGAACCTTTGTTGCGTATGGTCGTCGTACATGAATTAGCCCATTTAAAAGAAAAAGATCACAACAAAGCTTTCTATAATTTGTGTACCCACATGGAGCCGGATTATCACCAGTTTGAATTTGATTTGCGCTTATTATTGACTTGCATCGACGCTAACATATCCCCTTATTCTGCAGATAAAGTCGACACCTGACCTTCGTATATTTTTCGCCCAAAACTTGACTGATAATAGTTTTCATTTAGAGTGTCATAGTATCTAGCGCTGCAGAATACTGTAATGACAATGACGAAACAGAATATCGACAAACTCTTAAGCAAGTGGTGTAAAAAGCAAGCTAAAAAGCTACTCAAAACACAGGTTAAATCTGTTTCAAACACAGGGAACACTATTACATCCTCATCACATCTACGCGCGCAGACTGATAAATCTTTGAAGAATAAAAAGGCTCAACGAAAGCACCTCACCCAATTACTCTCTAAGCATATTGCTCAGCAAGAATTTGCCCTTAGCAATAAATCAACACTCAAAAAACAATTAAAACTCGCAAAAGCTAAGTTTATTGCCGCAAATGATGCGACATTTTCATCGACTATTATTACTCGACTTTCTCCTTTACCCACAGAACACAGCTTTGCATTACGCCCCTTTAAAAAATCCCCCTGCGGTGGCTGTCCCGCATTAAAAGGTAAATTGTGCAAGTGCGCATTAAAAGTGATGCAAAGGCGCCACGCAAGCTGATAGGCACTATTTAGCACTGCATATTTGGTTCTCTGTTCAGTCCTTAATAAAAAACGTTATAAGCTCTTCAGCCGCACAATTTTCCTCTTCACAACCTTTTGAATGACTCGCTATAACACTTCTAACTGAAGATCCTACCTATTTTATCCCTTATGTTTTATCGCCACGACTTCGAATCGAACAAATTTTAAGCTTTTATACAACTTGAACAGTACTCGTGATAGCAGGAAAATGTCTGCCACAATAAGCATTTTGGAAACAAAAATGCCGATGAAATTTTCATTTCATCGGATTGATAAACTCTTCTAGAAAGTCAGTGCTATTGTTTATTCAAACTTTGATACTATAAATTCTATTAGCTTAGGTTTGGCTAACCTAAGTTCATTATAGCTTCACGACTCTTCACCATATTAGTGAATGTGCGTAAATCTTGATTCGCTAACTTGCTCGACATAGGAATATCGGCTTTCAACGGATCAACAGGTTTACCATTGATATGGAATTCATAATGCAAATGTGGACCAGTCGAACGACCTGTATTACCAGATAAAGCAATCACTTGACCGCGAGTTACACGTTGACCTTTACGCACTAACGCCTTAGACAAATGTAGGTAACGGGTACGGTACTTACCACCATGTTCAATCACAATATACTTACCAGCAAACTGATGATCCGTCACTAAACTGACAATTCCATCACCAGGTGCAATAACTTTAGTTCCGATCGGCACAGAAAAGTCTGTTCCATTATGGGGAGAAATACGCCCTGTGATTGGGTGTTTGCGATGGCTGTTAAAACGTGAACTCATACGCGGTTGTTTAGCTAACGGATAACGTTGGAATGCCCGAACTAAACTCTGGCCTTTAGCATCATAATAACTACCATCAGAATATTGATATGCACTAATTTCAGAACGACCACTTTTAATACTGACGCCTAAAATTTGGCTACTTCCCGTCGGTTCACCTTCAACATATTGATCATTTACCAAAACTGAGAATTTGTCGCCAGCTCGTAAATCACGGGCAAAATTCAATTTTTCTTTGAGTAAATCTTCAATTCGCTGAATATCTGCAGCGGCTAAGCCCATTTTTTGGGCTGAAACGTAGAAAGAACCTTTAATATCGCCAGTCAAAATTCGATTTTGCCAAACACCTTCAACGTTCACTTCTTCAACATTAAAACTACCGTCTTCATAACGCGTAAAAACCACTTGGCGGGCAGCGTTAAAATAAAGTTCTAATTTTTGTAACTGACCTTCACTATCAAGCCAAAATTGCATTCTGTTACCTGGTAACAAGGTATCAAGTGCCAAAATGTTTAAATCAGCTTCTAAAACCTTATACATAGTCTGCTGATCAACACCCGCCTTGGAAAATAACCCACTTAAGGTATCACCGGAAACGATAATTCGCTCAAACTGGGGAGCATTATTAATGAGTGCAGCTTGATCTAGGACTTCAGGTTCAGAAACTTGAGGGAGAATATTTTCAATATCGAGAACAACAGGGATACGCTGAGCAGTTGGCGTAACATGGTTATTATTCGGCATCAACATCGCAGCACCCATCAACAAACTACCCATTAATAGAATGTTCTTTTGGGTCGATGATAAGTTCTGCAAACGGGTTTGCGATAAGTTGATAAAGTTGGGTTTGCCTGTTTGCAACGCTTTTCACCTTTCGTTAACTTTGCGTTCTATTTTTGACCAGTCCCTTTGAGGGAAGCCCGAATTTTTTCCAACTTATATCAAAAAACCGATTATGACAAACGCTATTTCACTCTTTTGTTGCACCATTAATGAAAAACATGCGCTAGTTGGCATTTTCAACTCACTTTGTGTGTATTATCCGAATGTTAAACACACAGGAGATACAATAAATAACACTTATAAAACAATTTGTTATTTATCGCACTCTGTGAGAATGAGCAACTAAGGCAAAACTATCGTCATTTCGCTCCCATGTGAGGTTTTATTGATGTCGATGCGGGTATTTATCTGCTCTTTCATTTCCGACACGTGCGAGATCACCCCTATCATGCGGCCAGAGGATTGCAAATCCATCAGGGTCCGAATGGCCAGTTCTAAAGAATCTTGATCTAAACTGCCAAAGCCTTCATCGATAAATAAAGTATCGAGTTTAATACCACCTGCATAGGCTTGCACTACATCTGATAGGCCTAACGCCATAGATAATGCTGCCATAAAACTTTCACCACCGCTTAAGGTGGCCACAGGACGCACTTTGGAGGTATAAGCATCTTCTACTTCCAATTCGAGCCCAGAAGCTTTGTTACCCTTGGCCCTATCTTCCTTACGTAGTAAACGATAACGCCCTTTGCTCATGAGGTGTAGCCTGTGGCTTGCCTCTAACAACACATCGTCAAGCAGTACGCTTAACACAAAACGTTGCAGACTGATCTTATTACCTGTATTTCCATTAGCGACATCTGCAAGGGTGCCGATAACCGCATATTCATCTTCCAAAACCTTAGCTTTTGCATCGGCAATACTCAGCTGGGTTTGGGTTTGCATCAGTAATACTATGCGCGTGTGAAGCAACTGCCATGCCTGCTCAGCAGCGTGTAATGCTTGCTGCGCGAACTCAAGCTCAGCAGCCAGCTTAATGCTATCGGGTAGTACTTTATCCTTAAGCTTAAGCGCTAACTGCTCGCACTGTGCTTTGGTCAAAGCACTGCGCTGCTGGTAAGCCTCAATCTCGCTGGCTAATGCACGCTGTTGTTCTTCATCTAGCATGGCCTCAAATAAGGCCTGTTGATCGGCAAAACCTGCTGCGACTAATTGCTGATTGAGTTGCTGCTGTGCACGCGTTTGCTGGGCTAATGCCGCCTCAGCAGCATTTTCAGCACCATTAAGTGCCGCTTTAGCCGCAACAAAAGATTGGCCAGTCTGTTGTTGGAGATCCCTAGCACTTGCAATCTGTTGCTTAATTTGGCTGATACTTTGCTGATTTTGCGCGATTGCTGCAGTTAAGGCCTCAAGCGTTGCAAGCGCAGATGGAACACTTTGCTGCATTTGCGCTAACTGCCCCTGCAATATATCCACTTTAGATTGCAGAGCACTGTCGTGTGTTTGTCCTTGCTCTAGCTTTTGTTGTAGATGCGTTTCCTGTGCGTGCAACAATGCAATCTCTTGCTGTAACACCTGTAACTGCTGATGGGCTTGCTCCGCTTGAGTGAGTGAGAAAGCGTATTGCGACAAGGTATGTGTATGTTCGTCTAAAGAAATATCAACCGCAGTGCCCAATTGGACCGCGAGATCTTGTGCTTGCTGTTGCAAAGTTTCTAACTGCGTTTGTAGCCCACGATATTCCGCTCTGGCTTTGCTCAGGATTTCTTGAGCATTCGTTTCAGCCTCAAGTGCTAATTGCAGCGCTTCATCACTTGGGAGTGGCTCTTGGCTTTGTGCTGGCTGTGGATGTGTTTGGCTGCCACAAACAGGGCAAGGTTCATCTTGCTGTAATTGCCGCGCTAAAATAGCGGCCTGTCCTTGATGCCAAGTCAACAATAAGGCTTTATATGTAACCTGTGCTTGCTGATGCTGAGCACTGAGTTGTTGCCCTTTGACTTTAGCCTCAACAAGTTTTGCCTGTGTCGACGATACCCTTGCCGCCACTTGTTGCCATTGCTGATAGGTAGACAATAACTGCTGTTGCTGCTGATGCGCTTGTTGCAATGAGAGGCGAGTTTCGCTGTTGGCCTGTAGTTGCGGCAGAGCGGATTCCAATTCACGGCGTTTTTGGACTACGGTGGTTAACTCATGTTTGCTGTTCTGAAGTTGTGTTTTCGCGCTAATGAGCTGCGCTTGCTCTTGTTCAAGGGTTTTATTGAGCCTATCCAATTCCCTGAGCTGCGGCCCGAAGGCATTCAGTTGCTGTTTAACCTGTTCCTGTTCGAGTAACGACGCTTCCAACACGGGCAAATCAGCGGCCTTAAGCTCTGCGTTATCGAAGGCTTGTTTAGCATTGATTAATACTGTTTTCGCATGTTCAAGAGCAAGACTTGCTGCCTTGGCTTCCTGCTCACGGGCCACAAACACCTCAAGCATGGGTGCCAAGTGCTGCGCCTGTTTAGCCAAATTCAGTTTATAGGTTTGCGCAGCCATGTTTTCTTGCTGTGCATCAAGCGCAGCAACCGTTTGAGTTAAGGCATCAAACTGCGCAAATTCGGCCAATAAATGCTGGGCGGCATCGCTGGTTTTTATCACCCATTGTTGCTGCTGTAATGCTTGTTCTTTCGCACTTTGGGCAGTTTCAAGTTCTGGCGTGAGCTTGGCTAATTCACAGCTAAGCTCGTCATCGGATGCCAAACCCGCACTTTGTAAAATGCCATCACGGCGACTGCGTTGATCTTTCACTAAGGCGCGGATATCTGCAGCCTTACTTTTTAAGGAATCTTCAATACGTCGGTATATATGCGTTTGAAATAGCTGACTAAATATCAGTTCTCTGGCTTTAGAGTCTGCCATTAACAATTCGCGAAATTTTCCCTGTGGCAACACCATCACTTGGCGAAACTGCTCCACATCAAGGCCAGTTAAGGCTTCAATCTCAGCAGTTGCCTCTGAGACTTTGCTCGCTACAAGCAAACTTTCATTACCCGCGGCGTCTATCTTATATAACTGAGCTTCGGGCTTCTGCACCGTTGAGCCGTCACCGCTTTTTTTAACCCTGTCTTGCTCTGGCACACGGCGAATACGATAACTGCTATTACCCAACTGAAAACTAAAAGTGACTTCTGTTAGCAGACTATCATCGGCCATATCGCAGCGCATCTGGCTGCCTTCACGCTCATTACCTGTGGTTTTGCCATAGAGGGCAAAGCAAATACCATCGAGCAAGGTCGTCTTACCCGCACCAGTGGGTCCATTAATCAAAAATAACGGATTAGTCCCTAAGGCCGTAAAATCAAGTTCTTGAGTCGATGCAAAGGGGCCAAAGGCTGACATGGAAAGGCTAAGTGGTCTCATGCTTGGCGCTCCTCATTGTGTAGCTTAGTCAGGAGTTCATCCATCACGGCTTGCTGTGCTTGTGTTAATGACTCGCCGGACACTTGAGAGAAAAAGTCACGGAACATGTCCATCTCGCCTTTTTTGATATGATCTCGGCTCAAGGTGACTTGTTGCTGCCCCGCCATCAGACCAGTCCGCTCTAAATGCAGCACATTAGGGTAAACGGCTCTCAATTTCCCCATAGCATCTAAAATGGCATGTTTATCAAGGAGTCTGACCATAAGGTAGTCCTCACGCTTGATATCCGTTTTACCTTGGGCGAGTAATGTGGCTAACTCCCCTTCTAAGATACGGACATCGCGTATCGACGTTAATGGCAATAAGCGGATATTTGCTGGCGTTTTTGCGCTAAGTTCGACTAAGGTCACCGACTTATGTTGATGTTGTTCGCTAAAGGAATACTTCAAAATCGATCCTGAGTAGCGCACATGCTCTGCACCTTTGTATTGCGGTCCGTGCAAATGCCCAAGGGCGACATAATCAAACTCAGTAAATAGCGTTGGCGATATTTTATCGGCGCCACCAATGCTCAGTGGCCGCTCAGATTCTGACTCGCTACCACCATCCAAAAAACAATGGCTTATTACCACTTTCGGCAAACCTTGGCTATCGTGCTGGCGTACTTGTTCAAGCAATAGCATCATTGCGGCCTCATGGCTTGCAGCCTCACACTCAAAAACTTGGCGCACTGTGGCAGGTTCGGCATAGGGCAAGGGATAAAACACCACATCACCGCTTGAACTCGATAAAGTAATGGGATGAATGTCAGCACTCAAAGGCCCAATAATATGTAACCCACTTGCCGCCATTTGTTTTGCTGCAAAACCTAAGCGCTCGTGACCATCGTGATTACCCGCAATCATAATGACTTGTAGGCCTAAACCATGCACTAAGCGGTTAAGCACATCATCTAACAGCGCGACCGCATTCGCAGGCGGAATCGATCTGTCATAAATATCCCCCGCCACAATCACGGCATCCACCTTGTGTTCATCCGCTAGAGCAATAATTTGCTCGAGCACAAAGGCTTGATCATCTAGTAGTGATTGATTGTGTAATTGACGACCTATGTGCCAGTCCGAGGTGTGGATAAATTTCATAATCGCTCTTTTAAAGAAGTGGTGGTGCTAAACCCGAGCGCACATGCCGCCCGTCGATGCAAAATAAGACTGGCAAGATAGACACTGCACTTATATCAATCGGATTAAATATGTACACAATATTTAAAATACACACCAAAACAATAAGAAGCCTAAAAAGTGTATTAAAAATGACAGGTAATACTATTCAAAAAACTTGAAGGAGTACACCTAACTCAAAGTAGAATGAGACGTTTTAAGTCGTCATTTAGCGGATCTTTTGGGTGATATCCACCTCAGCTTAACTTTTGAGCCAAGATGGACGCCACTAAGATACACTCATGCGCAGCTTAAAGAGCGTCTATTGATGAGTGAGTTTTATAGAATGCTTAATATCAAATAGTTTACGAAAATAAATTATATTGGCTCGCCAAAAGTTTAAAACTCATAGCAAGGGACATAGTCACCACCAATGGCTTGATAATCTTTGTACCTTTAGTGACCACGAGACGAGAACCCAAGGTTGCGCCAATCGCTTGACCTGCCAGCATGACTAATCCTAATAACCAAATCACTTTTCCGCCCAAGGCAAAGAAGATCAGCGAAGCAATGTTAGTGGAGAAATTAAGTAGTTTTGCGTGGGCAGTTGCCTTCGCCAAACCAAACCCCGCTAACGATACAAAGGCCAGCGCAAAAAAGCTCCCAGTACCAGGGCCAAAAAAGCCATCGTACAATCCCACGCCCAATGCCGCAGTAAAGGCAAATGCGGTAGGTGTCAGCACTTGATGTTTATCATCTTCAGAAATCTTTTTCGAAAATAAAAAGTAACAACCAATAGCCAAAATCAAAAAAGGTAACATCAACTCCAGCACTTCAGTATCGACGAGTTGAACTAGAATCGTGCCCAATGCCGCGCCGATAAATGCACAAATCAAGGCTAACTTAACGGATTTAAGATCAACCAGCCCTTTACGGACAAAGTACAAACTCGCAAAAAAACTGCCGCCACAGGCCTGCAGCTTATTTGTCCCTAAGGCAACCGCAGGCGGCAAGCCTGCCCACATAAGTGCAGGAATGGTCAGCAAGCCTCCACCACCGGCGATTGAGTCAATAAAACCAGCCACCATAGCGACGGCAAAAAGTATCGCTGCGATTTGTAGAGTCAGTTCAAATTCCATGATGATTTATTATTCTTCTGATAAAAAAGAGAGTGATTGCCGAACATTAGACTGTGTTTGCCAAATAAACGCAAAGGAGTTATTGTCGGCACAGCGTGAGATAAACTCACACAAAATCCCGAGTCCTGTTCTGATTTTCCAGCAGTAGGAAATAAAATGTTTGCCGAACTACCGCCCCTCAATTCTCTCCGTGCCTTCGAAGCTGCAGCACGTTTACAGAGCATGACATTAGCCAGCAAGGAGTTGCATGTCACCCATGGCGCAGTCAGCAAACAAATCAGAGTATTGGAGGATTATTTAGGTTTTGCGCTCTTTGTACGTTTACACAAAAAAGTTGGTTTAACCGATGAAGCCAAACGCTATTTACCCCATGTTCAAGCCGCTCTGCAAACATTATCTAGTGCTACAAGTGACTTGCGCCGTCAGCCCACTAAGCCGCAAACTTTAGCCATCAATGTGCTGCCAAGCTTAACCATCAATTGGCTCATTCCAAGAATGGAGCAGTTTAAATCCCGCCATCCACACTTGTATGTCGACTTATCCATTGGCGACTTTGCCGTGGATTTTAGCCAAGGTCGTTATGATATTGCGATCCGTAGTAGCACTGTTATCCCGAAGGGCGCGAATTATATCAAGCTGATGGATGAGGATTTATGCTTAGTTTGCGCGCCTTCACTAGCGCCTAAACTGCAAAATATCGAGGACATTAATCACGTCACGTTACTGAAACACACCACAAGACCCGAACTTTGGGAGTATTGGGCGGAAAAGGTGGGTTTAACACTCACCCAAGCACAAACCTTTGGTGTCGAGCATTTTTATATGTTGAGTCAAGCGGCTGCGAGTGGCATGGGCGCAGCACTTATTCCGCGATTCTTCATCGAAGAACAACTGGCAAACGGCAGCTTAGTCATCCCCTTCGACGCCCCCTTCACCAGTCCCTATCGATATTATTTACTCACCCCAAAATCCCCAAGCCTGCCGTTAAAAGCTCAAGCTTTTATCGACTGGTTATTAGAGATTTTTGCGCCCTATCGTCATTAATCTGCATTAAACGTATCTCAGTTCAAGCGAGGCACAATAACGCTATAAGTGCCAAACGAGGATATTGAGATCACTAACTGAGCGCATAAAAACACCAATAAAAAACCACCCAAAAGGTGGTTTATTAGATTCAAGGCTTAAAGCGCATCAGAATTAGTGATTGCAATGCTCACCGTGAACATGGTCATGGTCATCATCGTCCATAAACTCATCGTCACCGTCTTGATGTTGCATTACGCCCCAACCGTCAGTCATGCCGCCAAATTCGGCAGCAAAATCATTTAGCATGACTTCTTGTTCAACCAATGTATCGTACTCAGGCACCATATTGAGACAAACAATGATTTCCCACTTACCAAGCTCATCATTCAGATTCAGCTCAAGCTCGCCTTCCAAGTCAGAATTTGTTAATTCTTCTAACGCAGTTTCAGCATCGCGTTGGTCATCAAAAACCAAAAAGAAATCAACATCTAACTCTTTAGTTAAATCGATTCCCGCTTCAGCCATTGCGGCCAGCATTTTACCATTGTCATCATCTGGAAATTGCATTTCTTGCTCCACTGTTTCAGGCTTATTCTGCCGCAATGATTTGAACTGATTCACCATTAAAGCTGACGATGTCGCCCGCGATAATTTTTTTACGTTTACGAGTTTCAACTTCACCATTCACAGTGACTTGACCTTCGTCGATAAAATGTTTGGCTTCACCACCCGCATTGCTCATGCCTTGCACTTTTAATACTTTGTACAATTCAATGAAATCTTCGCCAGAATGCAAAGCCAATTGATTAATTTGCGCCACTTAATACACGCCTTCTAAAAATAAACCTGCGGCATTATACCAGCACAGTACAAAATTCGCTGAAGATAATTTGGCTAGAGACGTCTTTCATCGGCGAGTAGGCCAAAGGCTGATTCATCGAGCCAGTTTTCACCTATTTTGAATTGCTGCCTGAGTAAACCTTCAAGCCGAAAACCACACTTTTCGAGTACTCGTGCCGATGCGTGATTATCTTTAGCACAATGCCCAACAAATTTATGTACATTAAAACTTAAACAGGCCCAATCAATGACCGCCATTAAGCTCTCAGTCGCATAACCTTTTCCGTGCCCCTCGGCCGCCAGTAAATAACCCACTTCGGCACGCTGTTCCTCGAAACTTTGACAATAGAGGCCCGTTAAACCGATAAACTGCCCAGTATCAACTGTCTCAATCACTAAGGTCAGCCAATCGCCAGAACCGTAGAACCAAGTATCAGAACGTTGCTGAAACTTACTGCGGATCACCTCTTGCGACTCTGGAACGCGCACAAAACGATTAATCTCAGGATCGTTATGCAGTGCATAAAAATGTTCCCAATCACTATCTTGTAAGCTCCTGAGTTTCAATCTATCAGTGTAGAGTTCCAGCATAGTGACTCCGTGATGAGCATATAAAACAAAACGGCAGCAAACGCTGCCGTATCAAACAAGCTGTATTAGATAAGCGGCAAAACTTACGCGCGGCTGGTCACTTCAAGTAAATGAAAGCCAAATTGCGTTTTCACGGGTCCTTGTACTTCATTTAATGGTGCACTAAAAACCACTTCATCAAACTCTCTGACCATCATGCCAGGACCAAATGACCCCAATTCGCCGCCTTGGGCACCTGATGGGCAAGAAGAGTGCGCGCGAGCAATTTGAGCAAAATCTGCGCCTTCCATTATTTGCTGTTTCAGCGCTTGACACTGCTCTTCACTGCTGACTAACAAATGTCTTGCTGTTGCCTGGACCATAGTAAAACTCCTGTAAGGATCATGAGACATTTGCCCCAAATATCATTGAGTTCCCACTAAAACATTCGTTTTAACAGGTTTTGAATCAACAGTATAAAAACTTTCTGTTGAATAAAAAAGTCTTAAAATGCCGTCACTGACAACAAAGTCAATTAACGGCATCTTACACGGCTAAGCTTGTTTCGACGCAATCCAACGATCGATCTTGTTTTCCATGACCGCCATGGGTAATGAACCTGAGGTGAGGATTTGATCGTGGAACGCTTTAAGATCAAATTTATCACCCAAGGCTTTTTCTGCGCGGGCACGCAGTGCCAAAATCTTCAACTGACCGACCTTGTAAGACAAAGCTTGACCAGGGATCGCCATATAGCGCTCCACTTCAGCGACTATGTCACTCTCAGCCATAGGCGAGTTGTCTTTCATGTACTGAATCGCCTGTTCACGACTCCAACCTTTAGAATGAAGGCCAGTATCAACCACTAAGCGCATTGCACGCAGCATTTCATCGGAAAGCTTACCAAAATACTGGTAAGGATCGGTAAATAGCCCCATCTCAATACCTAAGTATTCAGCATAAAGTGCCCAACCTTCCTCGAAAGCGGTATAACCGCTAAAACGCTGGAACTCAGGCACACCAGTCAGCTCTTGTTTGATCGCGATTTGGAAGTGATGCCCAGGAGCGGCTTCGTGCAAAGATAAGGTCGTCATCCCCCACTTAGGCTGTGCTTTGAGGTTATAAGTGTTGATATAAAACACCCCTGGACGGCTACCATCCACCGCAGGCGCTTCATAAGAGGCACCCGCTGCCGATTGTTCTCTAAAACTTTCAACCGGCTTAACCACATAATCAGCCTTTGGCATCACATTAAAGTAGTTAGGCAATACATGATTGATTTTATCTTTTAATACCATATAGCCATCAATCAAGCCTTGGCGATCGCTATAGAAATACTGCGGCTCTGAAGATAAAGACGCAAAAAAAGCCTTCAAATCGCCCTTAAAACCGACCTGTTCACGCACCTTATCCATCTCAGATAAAATGCGCGCCACTTCACCTAAACCAATTTGATGAATTTCATCTACAGACATAGTGGTGGTCGTATGTGAGTTCGCCAGATGCTGATACCAAGCTTTACCGTTAGGCAAACCTGACCAACCATCAGTCGCCCGCGATTTAGGTAAATAGGTTTGCTTAAAGTAATCGCGTAAGTTCGTTAACGCTGGCACGATACGCTCGGCTATCATGGCTTGATAACGGGTGGTCAATTCCGCTTTATCTTGCTCTGAAAAACTTTCGGGAAAATGCTGGATTGGCGAGTAAAAAATGCTCTGAGTCGCATCCGTCGTTAACATAGCATCTAACTGAGGAATAATGCGCTCTACCAACACTCGAGGTAGTACCACTTTACTTTCAATACCTTGATTCATACGATTTTCAGCAAGTGCGACCCACTTGATGAAACCATCGACTCTCTGTTCCCAATTACGATAATCTTGGACAGTCTTAAAAGGTTGTGCACTTTCGCCACTTCCCAGCTGCACCATAGTAATGACAGTGCTATAGAACTGGCTTATCGGCATAAAGCGTGAAGGGAAAGTTTCGTCCACTAACGCCATATCACGGTCATAGACGAACAGGTCATAACTCAACTGTAGATCCGCAGGCAGTTGCTTTGGATCTATCGCACGCACCTGAGCTAAATAGTGAGTGTTAAGATCATGACGAGCCTTAAGGTAATCCTCAGTTAAATCCCCGCCGAAATCGGCGTTATAGTCATTAACACCGACAAAAGTGGCGTAGATGGGCTCAAGCTTTAGGTAATCTTTAAAATAAGCATCCACAAGCGCTAAGTAACGCTGCTCTGCCGTTTGTGTTTCGCCCTGCACTGCTGTCGTATTAGCCGAGCTATTTTGTTGAACTGCAGTGACTTCAGGTTTAGAACAACCTTGAAGGGTGAAGATTAACGCTATCGAACCTGCCAATAAACCCAATTTCATTTTAATATTTCTCCTTTTTGGCCCGCTATTGCAGAACTGTTTCTATACTTAGTTCAAGGTCTGCTATCGGAGTTAATCTATGATCTACTCGTTCCGCAACTCAGGTTTCAGGGATCCTGAAACTGGAGTCTATAACCAAACCTATTTCATGGAAGTATTCAACCGAGAATGGCATCGTCACATGAGAGACCACCAAAGCTTGGCACTATTGTATCTGTGCCCTCACATTCATGAAACCGTCAAACAACCCCATTTACTCGAATTCTTTACTAAACAAGTGCAAGAAGCGCTATTAAGAGCAACAGATATGATTGCTAGGCTAGATCACAATCACTTTGCGTTGGGTTTGTTCAATATAGATGAGGTGGGAACGGAAGTAGTGTTAAAGCGAATAGAACAGCAAATATCTGACTTTAACCAAGATTTTGGTAAACATCATAAACTGACAATCGACTATAAACTGGCTGCCTGTATTTGCCTACCTACACAGGAAAGTAAAATAGAGTCACTCTTCAGTAATGTCAGCCAACTTTCACAACAGCTTGAAAAAAATCATGATCAATCCCAAGCTTTAATCCGATTACAGTAAATAGGTTTATTGATACCAAAGAAAAAGCCCCTTGCGGGGCTTTCGATTCAAACGCTAAATGGCGAACTGATTACAGCGTGATATTATGCATACGAGCTTTCTCTTTAATATAAGAGATATAGCTATTTGCACTCTTCTGTGTCTTCTTATCATTAGCAGCTAACACTGCACGGTTATAAGCCGACTTATACTGTTTCAAACTTAAATGAGCCAAAGCTAATTCAAAGTTTGCTTCACCAGGATGCTCAATACCCATTGATATGGCTTTTTCAAGCACAGGGATCGCAGCTGTATATTGTTCATTCAAGTTTAATAAGCGACCTTGTTTCAAGTAAGTCTTGCCATCATTGCTGATGGCTGCAGCTTTACCGTAATACTCAGCAGCTTGCTTAAACTCTTTCGCATTTTGATAGAAACCCGCCAAAATCTCTAAAGACTTAGCGTCCTCAGCGATCATGCCTGATTTCATATGTTTCTGATAAATTTTAGCGGCTTGATAAGGAGCACCTTTTTGTGCCATTAACTGCGCTAAACGCGTAATGTTGCCCGCGCTATCCAAGAAACCATTTCTATAAGCCAAATCGTAAGTTGCAAGAGACTTGTCATAGTCTTCAACCATCAAATAAAACTGTGCTAATTGAACCCACAATCTGCCATCATCCGGGAATAAAGGCACCATGACTTCTAACACACCAACAGCTTTCTTGTACTTCTTCTGATTGAAGTAAGCAGTCAGCTTCATTTGATACAGACCTTTGTCAGGAGCTTCAGCTAATGAAAGACCTTTGTCGGCCACTTCAATCACTTTATCCCACTGCTTCAGTTCTGAATGCGCAATACCAATACGGCGATACATTTGAGAATCGGCTTTACAAGTAAATTCCATCCACTTGTAATAATAAGGAATCGCTTCCTTAAACTTTTTCTCTTGTAATAGCAAATCAGCATAAAGACGCATAGTTGCAGCATGATCTGTACCACCTAAAATATCAGCTTCAACAGCTTGTTTTAGGTACTTGATCGCGGTATCCATTTTGCCTTTCTCGGCATAAAAGTTACCCAACATACGTGCAACATAGGCTTTGTCGAAGTCGTTCTTGGCATTTGCCTCTAGCAAAATAGCAATAGCTTCATCGACCTGACCATTGGTATAAGCTTCAAATGACTTCTGAACTTTCTTCGCCGCGCTTTCACCCACAGCTTTAGATTGACGTTTGTCGATAGCACACTTTTCTTCTGCGACTGCAGATGAAAGAGTTAATGAACCGCCACAAACAGAAAGCAATAATAGAACTGCGATTTTATTAACATTACGCATTATTGGTTGCCTCCTTTATCTAAGGTGAAGTCTAGTTGTACTGTCATACCAGGTTGTTTCAATGGCTTGCCATCAACAATCTTTGGCTTGTACTTCCACTTCTTCAGTGCACGAATCGCTTCTTTATCAAATAAGCGTTTTGGTTCTGCTTGAATAACTTCAACATCGTCGATACCACCGAGTTCGTTAATGGTAAAACGAAGTTGTACCCAACCTTCTTTACCATCACGCGCCGCAGCAATTGGATACTGAGGTTCGATACGAACGATAGGTGTAGCATCACCATCGCGAGTCATCATATTGCCTAATTTAAAACCACCTGCTGAGTGACCTCCTGCTTCTACACCCCCCATATTGAACGACATTGCTGTGTCAATATTGCTCGAAGATTCTGGCGGCGTTGCCTCAGGCTTCTGTGGCTGTTCTGGCGGTGGTGGTGGCTTAGGCACTACCCTTGGCTTATTCTGTGCTTTTGAATCCTGTCTATCCATAGTGATTTCAATTACAGGGGTCTCGGCCGATGTTTCGCCGCGCTGTGCGCCGCCACCGACCAAGAACGCCATAAAAGCGAACAGACCAAAAGTCACAGCAGCACCAATAATGATCGATACTAGTGCTCTTAGCATATTAATCGTTCCCCGCAGATACCGAAATTTTATCTATACCAGCCGCTTTGACTTGGTCTAGAACTTTAACAACTAAGCCATGCGTTGCGTCTTTATCTGCCTGAATCAATACCGCAGCTTCAGGAGCTTCAGCTAACATACGTTCAACGTTTGCTGTTACACGTTCGATATCAACCTGACGGTTTTCCATCATGATCACGCCTGTTTTACTGACGCCGATAAAGATGTTAGCCGAAGGCTTTGAAGTCGCTTGCGAAGCTTTGGGTTTGTTATAATCCAAACCAGAAGGTTTCACAAATGACGTTGTTACAATGAAGAAGATCAACATGATAAACACGATGTCGAGCATCGGTGTCATATCAATTTGCGCTTCCTCGTCTACACTGGAATGCTTTTTACGTGCCATGTTCAATCTCTCTCTAGTGGTGCGGCATGCTGTCTTTTAGCTTTTCTAAACTGATTTTCATTTTTACATCCAGACGAGTACTAAAGAATACTCCCGATAATGCTGCAACCATCCCCGCCATCGTGGGCATAGTTGCCATTGAAATACCAGCCGCCATTAAACGAGCATTACTCGTCCCCTGAACTGCCATCACATCAAACACTGAAATCATACCGGTTACGGTACCTAACAAACCTATCATAGGACAAATAGCTACTAAGGTTTTTATCATCAGCATACGTGCATTCAAATCTTGCTTCGCTTGGGACAGCCAAGCTTCACGGATACGGTGTGCGTACCAAGAGGTGGTTTCCTCTCTAGAATCCCACGCAGATATGATAGCTTTATGTTGCTTTGGTGATATCCAATTAAGATACCAATAACGCTCAAGCATCAATACCCACATTAAGAACAATACAAACGCAACCAACCAAAGGACGTTTCCTCCAGCGGCCATGAAGCCCCTGACGGAATCCCATATGTCCATCAGGTATAGCATCATTAGTTAGCCCTCTTCTCAGCATGTGCGGCGATAATGCCGGCACTTTGCTCTTCCAAAATTTGGGTGATTGATTTGCTACGCGCAACGAGTATTGCATGTAGTAACATCAGAGGCAGAGCCGCAACTAGACCTTGCACTGTAGTAACCAGAGCCATAGAGATACCACCCGCCATCAGTTTTGGATCACCAGTACCGAACAGTTGGATACTTTGGAAGGTCGCAATCATACCTGTTACTGTACCTAGCAGACCTAACATTGGGCCGATAGCTGCAATGACTTTCAAAATTGAAATTCGAGCTTCTAATGCAGGCGTTTCTTTCAGAATAGCTTCATCCAACTTCAACTCTAATGTTTCAACATCAACATCTTTGTTTTCATGGTAAACCTTCAAGATACGACCAAGGGCATTGTTACCTGGATTATCAACATTTTTAGCTTGGCGTTTAACTTTTGCACCGATAGCTGCCAGCACAATGAAACGCTCAACCGCAATTAATAAACCAATTGCAAGTAATATCAGAATAATATAGCCAATGGTACCGCCTGACTCGATACGATCTTCCATGCTAGCTTTGTTAGTAAATATGTTTAACAGTACGCCACGAGCAGGGTCAATATAGAAAGGTGCTGTACCAGAAGCCGTTTCTTCCCATTTAGCAACTGCGCTAACTTGGTAGCCTTCAGGTTGTTGAGACAGCTGTTGTACTAAACCTAATTCAGGGTTATATACAATATATTTACCATCAGCCGTTAAGTTATAAGCACCAATACGATGAATAGTCGTTGTTTTCACGCTACCATCAATTTCGGTAACAGAACCTTCAAACTTAACCACTTTGCCAGATTGCGCCATTTCAAATAGCTGCTCTTGCCAGAATTGTTCTAACTCTTCAATTTTTGGTAATTGCTTACGGGCACCTAAATCAGCAATAAATTTATCGCGATTTGGAAATTGAGCACTGATGTTTGAACTTGCCAGTTTACCTGCGAAATCGCCAGCTTCACCTTTAACTACACCAAACATCTCACCCAAGTCACCTTGAGCCGTTTTTAGATCTTCTTCTAACTGAGCAATTTTACGCTCGTTATCTAAAAACGCTTGGTTCAAATCTTTACCACGTTGCTTTTCAGCAGCCAACGCATTTTTTTCTTTTTGCAGTAAAGCGGCCTTATCGCCACGCTCTGCTTGGAACTCTTGCTCACGCTTGCTGTTGACTTTACCTTCTGCAGCGCGTTCAACTTTAACTTGTTGCAATAATTGGTCAATTGACTTAGGCGCATCAGCAGCGCTCGCCATACCAGCAGTTAAAGAGAAACTTGCAGCCAACACAGCTGTAGTAATTAACTTCTTCATTATTGTGCAGTCTCCGCAGCAGGAATTGGTAACGCGAATAGATCTAGAGCGCCTTGTTTACGGGCAATGCGGATACCTTTGGTCAGTTCACGCAAATAGCTGTCATCTAACTTATCCCAACCCTTAGATTCTGGGTTGTACATCCAGCCAGTCTTTTGATCTAAACTCTGTGCATAAAGAGCAACACGACCTAAGTTAAAGAAGTCAACCAACACTTCTTTACCATCTAGGTTTAACTTACCTTGGTTAACGGCAACAGCACTACCATATTCGCGCTCAATACTATAAGCATCAAGAATTAGACGGTATTTTTCTGCTAATGTGACTTCGGCAGTATTAAGGAGTCTTTTCAGCTCATTAACACGATTAGTACGTATTTCAGAATTAAAAGGTAAATCTAATTGAACAAACTGTTCTAATGATTCAACCATTTTAAACATTAATGGCACAACACCTTGGCGAAGTTTATCAACACCATTGATGTCACCTTGCACTGAATCCATTGTCTTTTGTTGATCAGCGACTAAGCTGGCAACGTAATCGTTATATGATTTCAGTGATTCGCGCTCATCTGCAACAGAACCATACTCAAAAAGCATGTCTTGTGCTTGATCGAAATACTTATCAACGTTCTTTTGCGACGCAGCAGCATCAGCATGGATCATACTATCCGCTTTCTGCACGTCGGTAAGAGGATCTGCAACTACTAAGCTGCTGCTCGCTAATGCCAGCACGCCAACAAGTGCAGTAGCGATTTTTGTTCTATTGCTTACCTTGGACATAGTTCCCAACCAATTTGAAGTGAATAAAAAGGTTTAACTTACCAGCAACATAACGACAAGGAGTAAATACTTGCCGAAAAAATTTCTGTAAGTTCGTCTTTCTCTTGTGATTCTTAGTTTTTCCTTCCCTTTCCTACGCCCTTACAGGCGTAGACCCGCTGGCATCATTTCACAAAATGTTGACCTGTGTCAACATTTCAGACGACTAAAAACTAGTGTAAAGAAGCGTTAATAATGAAATTTTTTACGAAAGGTGTTTTTTTAGGCGAAAATGAATCTTTAGGGTTATTACTTTTTGTTCAAAAAAATAATAAATTAATTTAAATCCTATAAAATCATAAAGATAGCCAACAACCAACTTTGCGTGCCCTCTTTATTAAAATTAACATTTTTTAACATAATGGCGACTCAAGTAGATGTTCTTTACTCAAATCCCCCGATAAGATTTACTTAACTTGAACTCGGTGTTAGAACATCAGAACTAGCGGCACCGTGTGATAAAATCTTTCGACCTCAAATAACCCCATCACACAGAAAGCCTTGACACAACAATTTAGTGAAAGTGTTTTGTGATATCTATGATGTTCCGATGTTGTCATCATAGAATTAGAGAAAACTTCATTAGCTGAAGATACGCACTAATCACATCGCAATAAATGAGATCATGACCACCATTATCTTCTTCCAGATGCCCACCATAGTGCTTTCAAAACGTCTACACAGGCAAATAACTCATTTTTACAAGTTAACTTCCCCAAATTTACTCAATTACCCCCCTTTTCTTGGAGTTTGGAGTAATGACTAGGATCTGTTGCTCATCCGAGAGTGATTTTTAGACAGCATAGCAAGACGTATAATTTGTTTTGCAAAAAAAGCTATTAATCTCAAACCATGCCAAGATTTATGTTAACTGATACCCACTGGGGAAAACTATTTCATTGATGTTATGGAAAGCACAGGCCATGTCTATGATAAACTTGAACATTCAAAGGAATTCTTTATCGCCATCGACAGTTATTCCTTTGCAAAATTTCCCCAAAGAGTTCAATCATTGGAGTACAATCTTTAGACAACTTCATTTATGGTAAGAAAAAAGCATACAGGCATATCTATAAAAGCCTTAACTAGCCTTGCTAACACGGAATTAGTCTTTATCGATGGCTCGATATTCCACGCACATTAGTACTGAACTGATGCAACAACACAGAACAATGAGAGCCGAAGTAAAAGTCGAAGCTGTAATTAAACTTATAGCAGTCGATAGCGGAGAATTGCCGATTTAAGTCGAATTATCAGAAGGCCAGAGGCACAGTATTACTTATCGCACCCAGCCTCATTGGCACTTGAAGCTGCTAACGGTTTGATACCGAGCTTGCAGATGAAGGTTATGGAAGTGATACTTTTCCGGAATTATCCGCAAATAAAGGCGAGAAAACAGTTATATCCAAAGCGATACTATAACAATACACCTCAAGTAAAGGTAGAAAGGTGTTTATATCTATTTGGGCATTTGGTGGAGAAAGCCATTTGAAGAATTACGCCAGCATGGTTCTACTAACGTTTACATTCATGTAGTTACAGATGTATTACTGATGTATTGCTAATATATTACTGAGTAATACTTGTACAACTAAGATCAATATCATAATATCTATCCTAATATCCATGATGAAAACCTCCTGATTCATATGCCAGCTTGAAATTTGACAGAATACAGAAAATTCTAGTACTAAGGCGTCCAATACATCGCTAATGATAAAGGTTACGAGTCACACATATAAATTGGAATTTTAACTAAAAAGCCTGACGGAACAACTTAACTCTATGTAAAAGAATGCATTTCTAAACATCATTTTGAAAAGGAAACGTACCATGCAAATATATCCCCCGTACTACTAACCACATTTTCCACCATTAGCTCTTTGATACCACGCGGTTCCAAATATTCTCTAAAACTATTCATATCCTCAATACTTCTTGAAGCAGCTACTAACTCAGTTAATCGCAGTCTGTAGACCGCAAGCTGTCTATTCACAAATGCAAGATAATCCATTTTTTTTCCGATAGACCAAAATAAACCACTCTTAAAAAATTCATTAATATAATTTAAAAATTCACTTTCACAGAGTGATTTTTCATCATAAGATGCTAATGTAGAAAGTAGGCGGTTTATTTCCGAACGACTTTTTTCACATTTCTCGCAAGATTTTATTCTAATCAAATCTTGCCTATCAGTCATCCTTCCCATATCAAGAGATATTTTATTCAAAGAAAACATTATACTTTCAATTTCAGGGCGTTCCAAAAAAGAAAGTAGTTTACTGTTATAAAGAACAATAACTGAGTTTTCATGGTGTATTACAGCATGAAATTTCCCATTATCTTTCAAAACCCTAAGAACCTCAGGCATTGAGGTACATATATCTGAGTACTCAATTCCAAACTGGGAGATGACAGTGTCAAACTCACTATCTGAAAATGGTAATAACTCTACAGGCGTATTACCCAACAACTCAATAACCACATTTTTATTTGTATGTGTGTTTGCAAGAGGGACTAGATTTATATCAGCATAGTCCACCCCTTTAACTTCTCCAACAACACTTAATTTACTAAAATAATCTTGAATTAAGAGTGGTAAAGCCCCATTACCTGTTGCTACATCAAGTACTTTAAACCCCATTGAAAATTGACTAAAAACATTTGACCATATATCTTTCAACTGACCAGTATAGTTCTCCTTAAAGTCGGTACCAAAGGATGTAACATGTCCTAATTTCCAATATTCACTCCAATGACTCGTCATTCTCCCCCCTATAAAAATTATCAGAAACTTATGGTAAAACTGCACAAAAAAATTTATCACTCCCTGACAAAAATTAAAAACAATTGTCATGAAACATAGAGTTTACATTCTTTCACACTACCAAACGTTTAATCTTTAGCACCCAGAATTACACCATTATAAAATTGCAACTCCTGAAATTAAATAAATTTAAAATCAAACTTATTTTCAGCGCGTTCGAAGACAACTGCTTTATATAATTAAAAAGCCAGTTATTAGAACTGGCTTTTATATTAAATCCCAATAAATTTAGAACTTAATTGTGTAGCTAGCACGATATTCACGACCATAGTTGTTATATAGGTCTGCGTTATCATAAGCTCCTTCATTAAGAATCGGATCTTCATCTGTTAGATTATTAACCATTAAAGTGACCGAACCAAAATCTCCAGCATTATATGTATAACTAAGATTATGAATTAACCATGAGTCAAGGTCTCCCTCTGGTACCAACACTAGCCCTGCAGCATCAATAGCTTTATCCTTAGCATATGTACCTGCAGTGTAATTCATATTCCAAGCAAATGTATGATCAGAAACTTTATAAGTTGTAGTGACCACACTCTTATAATCTGGCTGACCTTCCCAACCAGCTGTATTTTGTGCAGTAGCACCACCAATTTGTTCCGAAGTGTAATCAAGAACAAATGAGTTATTCCAATTCACTGAAAATTCACCAATTTGAGTTTCTATATTTCCAGTTAAACCTAGATCTATACCTTCAATTGTTAATTTATCACCATTAGCATAACCAGTACCAACTTTGAGTGTTTTACCTAAAGTTCCATCAGTAGTAGGTGCTCGTTCAACATAAAACGTACTATCTGGGGTCAACTGGCCGTTTGCGATGCCACGCATAACGTTTGTAACACTTCGTTGCGCAATTGCATTGTCAATATCTAAATTAAAATAATCTAACTTAACGGAGAATTGCTCTATTACATCCCAAGCTATACCAAAATTAATATATTGAGAGGTTTCAGCATCCAATTTATCATTCGATGATATATAGGTATCAAACTGTTTTGTAGGACAAGAAGCTGATGCATTTGAAACACAGAATGGGTAGTCTTTTCCGCTTTCAGCACTGAAAGTGTCTGCCGCATTTAATTGATCTAACCTAGGAGCTCTGAATGCTTCAGAATAAGAAGCTCTAACTACTACGTTATCTAATGCTTGCCATCTTACTGATGCTTTTGGAGATAAATTACTACCAAAATCACTATACTTATCGTATCGTGCAGCTAAGTTGACTTCAACACTATCAACTATTGGTAATGCAGCCTCATAGAATGTAGCAAAAACTTGACGATCACCACTTGATGAGTTACCAGCACTACCACCGATTAAACCAGCTTCAGACTGAGCGTCATATACCTCAGAGAAATCCTGAGTAAAGTATTCCATTCCAAAATAATGTGCAACAGCTCCGCCAGGAAGTTCAAATGCATCAAAACCTATGCCACCATTATACTGATGAAATTCAGCACGACTTTGAGTTAAAGTCGTAGCTTTCATGTTTGCAATTCCTTCCTCTGAGCCTAAATCAATACCATTGGCTATATTGTGAGCTAAGCCAGCATAACTTAGATAGTACTCACCAATACTCTTATTATCAGCTTTATTATAGTGATAGTAAAATTCCCAAGAAGCATCGTTTAATGATGGCAGAGTACCACGCAAACCAGTTAAATAATCTTGATTGTAATCATCAACATTACCATCACGAGTTCCAATTCCTACCCAACGCCAGTAACCTGTTGTTTCAACACCATATGGATTATTTGGATTATCCGCAGCCATTTTATTCCATGCTGCTGCAGGTGGTGCATAGCGACCAAATGAGTTGTTTTGGGTGAACATTGTTCTGCCAAACCACTCGACGTCTTCAGCAATCTCATAATTTGCATCAACGTATACAGTATTTCGATCTATTGATGCTTTATTATACGAAACGTTAGCGTTTGCATACATACAGTAAGTCGAACCAGGGCCCCAATCATCATCTGCTGCAACTTTCTTAAACACATCTGAGCCATATTGAGCGGCTAAATCATCACATAATGGCGATGCTTGAGCTTCTGAAAAATCTGGTGACGCAACAGTCGCACCATATATACTCCAACCAATAGTATCAGTGTATGCTTGAATGATTCCGTCGCCATTATTATCTGTCATACTTGCAGCTGTGTACGGACGATCAGCATCAGAAATACCTTTACGGTCTTGATGGTCAAAAGCGAACGTTATGTTACCTTTATCCATCTGATAACCAGCAACCACAGAAAATTCTTTGCTAGTTTGGCCACCATCAGCCTCACGCGAACCGCTTCCAACATTGAATTCAATACCTTGGTAGTTCTTCTTCATGATGATGTTAACTACACCAGCAATAGCATCAGAACCATAAGTAGAAGAAGCACCATCAGTTAAAATTTCAATACGCTCAACAGCAGCCATTGGAATTGCGTTTAAATTTGCGGAACCACCACCTAAAGTAGGAGAACCAGGAAAACGTTTACCGTCAATAAGAACAAGAGTTCTATCCGATCCTGCACCACGTAAATCTATTGTTGCTTGAGATTGAGCTGAACTACCTGATCTTTCAGAGAAAGAACCGAAAGTATTCAAATTACTATTACGCAAAGCATCTGCAACAGTAAGGTTTCCTTCCATTTTCATATCTTCTGATGAAATGGTTGTTACAGGTGAAGCACCTTCTAAATCGCTACGTTTGATGCGTGAACCGGTAACCTCAATACGCTCAACTTTTGCACCATCTTCAGCAGCCAAGACCGCTGGAGCATTTAATGTCGCAGCAGCCAAGCCGCCAAGCAGAGCGTAACGTACTGAATTAGATAATAAATTGTTCTTATACATTGTCTATCTCCCTTGATAATTCATGTTTTTCTTATATTCTGCATCTACATTTATGCATAGATAGCGTAAATTGCTCTATCGCAACCTTAGTTGCTAACACGTCAATTTCAAGAGCAATAAAATCACATATAAAACACTAAATCAACAAATAACAAACAAATAACATATTATCACCCCAACAAAGATACATAAGGATGCGTGATTGATGATTATTTATACAGAAAGTGATTTTAGGGGATGGAGATAGCACAACTTACGTCATAATTGACGTGAGCTTGGTTGTAAGGAGAGAAAATGCTATTTAACACGACCTTATTGAGTTTAATAACCTTTTTGAATGAAAAAGCCCAAAGTTTTACACTTTGGGCTTTGAAGCAACACTTACAACTAGCACAATTCTAAACAATTAAACTATTGTAATAGACAAGGCAGAACTTAAAGTGTGTAACGGATACCAATTGCAACACCGTCAGATTCTGAAAGCGCCATTCTAGCTTCTTGTTCTTTATCTGCACTGGTAAAATCGCTGTAATCTTTACGTGCTTCTACGTAAAGCACTGTGTTTGGGTCCCATACAAAATGCAAACCAACCACGACAAACTGACGTTTGAACTCATCGTTAGGATCGGCATTAAAGTTAGGTTGAATGACATAGTCTTTACCAGCATCAAGCACGTTGTAAGAAATGAATGGACGTAACCCATTGTCAAACTTGTATGAAACTAAACTTTCAATACCATAGGCGTCTTTAATCAAACGACCAATATTGTCTGTGTCATGATTTTCTTGTCTGTTGACGTTTGCAGCAGCGTATAAGCCATTGCTATCGAAGTTACCCCAAGTGATACCCGCACCGTAGATAAGATCAACCGCAGTGGTTTGTTCGCCGTTACCAAAACTCACATCAAACTCACCGCGGTTAACACCCGCAGTTAAGGTCAGCATATCAGTGGCTTTATAAGTCAGCGCGCCACCATAAGTATAATTGTATTCTACTTGTTGAGCCGCTTTATCACCACTTTCCCAGTTCGCTTGACACTGAGCTTGTGAAATATCATCCGTTGTATCACAGGTATAGAAGCTGCTGTTTTTCAACTGTGCTTGAACTGCAAAGCTTACATCGCCAAATGCATTGCGATATTGAACTGTTTTATCACCACGACCAACACCGTTTACCGCGCCATCATCTTTATTATAAGTGTAAACACCTGCAGTGTTACCGTCCCACACAAAACCATAGTTAGTGTTGTAAACGACATCGTACCAAGCGCCCCACTGCTTACCAATAGTCAGTGTTCCATAAGTGTCATGGGACAGACCAGCGTAACCTAATCGGTTATAAAAGAACTCTTCTTGAACAGATTCGAAGCGATTGTTATAGACGATGTCGCTACTACCAACAGGATTCACACCCCATTCCAATTTAGCAAATGCTTTCCAACCGTCAGTCAACTCACGATTAAAACCAAAATTAATGCGAGATGCGCCGTTAACAACCTCTGTTTCGCCTTGAGTGTTGATCACGCGTGCATCAATAAAACCACCGATTTCTACGGCATTTTTATTATCTTTATAGATCTCGATAGCTGAGACTGATGGAACTAAAAAAATTGCTGCAAGCGCAGTTGCTACTAACGTCTTGTTCATTTGGTGCTTAACCTTTTTTGTTTATGTTCTGTCAACGTCATTCCGTTGTTATATTTCCTTACAATTTCCTCTTAAAGGGTAGCAAACTTTCAATATTCCCTCAAAGCTAAACCTAAAGAATATGTCGATTAACATCACAAAAACAAACCAGTTAACCTCTACAAAACAGGTTAAAACGCTACATTCGCCACCCTGCGCAACACATAAAGAACATTAAAAACACTATATTAACAGCAACTGCTTTGACGCAATATCCATGTAGTTTAGTTTCATTATCGAAAAAACAGGCTCGGCAATAGGGCCAATTTGCTTATCAATGTAGTATTGGTAATCAATTGGTGACGTTCTGTACAGTAAGGATTCCGGTCCATTTACAGTAATCAGATAATCAATCTGCGCCCCACGCTTGCCAAAAGAGGCATCTCCTGTTAAGTCGCATAATTGTTGAGCGACTTTAACATGAGGAGAAGATTTAGCCGTGTAATCTTCAATATTGCGTCGCATACGTTTGCGAAATACCAAATCATCATCCAACTCGCCATCAAGCAGCTTTTCAAACACACTGGCCAAATAAACACGGATATCCCTTTGGTTAAACATCCGTTCATAGAGTGACTCTTGAACTTTGCGCGCTAAAGGGCTCCAATCACTGCGCACTTGCTCCATACCTTTAAAAGTAAGCTCAAGTTCATCGCTCGCATTACGCCACGCGCCAACATAACGTTTTTTACTGCCTTCTAACGACCCTCTTAAGGTCGGCATAAAAAACTGCTCATAGTGGCGTTCAAACTGTAACTCGAGAAAACTCTCAACTTGATGATCTTCACCGATCTTAGCCTGCCACTTAGCATTAATTTCCCGCGCCAGAGTGTTACCTAAGGCGTTAATGTCTGAGAGATCAGGCTCGCTGCCAAGCCAGACAAAGGTCGAATCCGTATCGCCGTAAATCACTTGATAGCCCATCTCTTCTATCCATGCGCGGGTTTGTTTCATAATTTGATGACCACGCATAGTGATCGAACTTGCTAACTTTGCATCGTGGAAAACACAACCTTGAGAACCTAAAACCCCATACAACGAGTTCATGATAATTTTTATCGCTTGGGATAAAGGCGCATTGTGCTCACGTTTGGCCTTTTCGCGCTGCTCAGATAATGTTTGGATAAGCTTAGGCAAAATGGGCTGTTGCCGACTGAAACGCCCACCGAGAAACCCCGCAACACATTCAAACTCGGGCAATCGCAAACCTTCAATTAATCCCTTAGGGTCAATCAAAAAGGTACGAATAATGGAGGGATATAGACTTTTAAAATCGAACACTAAAATATGCTTATAAAGTCCCGGCACAGAATCCATCACATAGCCACCGGGGCTTTCGATCCCATCACTCGCAGGAGCATCGGGTGCGACGTAACCGGCTCGATGCAAATGCGGTAAATACAAATGATTAAATGCCGCCACCGAAGCCCCAACCCGCCCCAGCTCTAAACCTGTTAGTTCAGCTCGCGCGAGGGCGAACTCCCATAATTGAGTATAACTAAAAATATCCCACACCAGACGGCTGTCAGTAAGATTGTAATGCGCTAATGCTTGTTTATTGGCCTTAAACAGCTGATCAATTTCTTCAACGCGATTATCCACGTTATGAATAGCCTTGCCTTCACCCAATAATTTCCGCGAAACAAATTCCAACGAGAACCGCTCAAAATGATAGAAAGCCGCCTTGAGCCAATCAATACCATCAAGAACCACTCGGCCCGGTAAAACTAAGGTTTCTGGCCGAAATTTATTGTCAACTTTCCACTCAAGCTTTGCCCCTCCGCGGCCAATGGTGAGCGGAATACGGTGTAATAATGCACGGCGTGACAAGAGTGCGAGGTCAAAACTCACCACTGACCAACCTATGACAAAGTCAGGATCAAACTCATGGAACCACGCGATTAATCGATGAATGAGTGCAGCTTCATCGGCCACCCATTCAATATATTCGGGAGAGTTTGATTCAGCCTCACCCACCATAATCACTTTTTCATAAGTCTGCTTGAGGCTATCTTGCTCACCGTCTCGGCCACTGTCTTGACCATATAGTGCAACCGAATAGAGTAAACCCTCAAAGCTACATTCAAAATCCAGTGAGATACAGCGCAAATGTACAGCCGTTAAAGGGGCAATACTCTTAGCACGCTCGGCGATAAACACAGGCAGCGAATTAGCCTCAAAACTGTCGCTAGTCGGCGCAGAGAAATGCCCTAAAAATGCCACATCCAGCGCCACAAACCGCTCGATTAAATAACGCTGTTCAGGGCGAATGTCGGCTTCAAATAAAGGGATGTCGGCATCTTTAGCGATGCGTTGTAAGGTACGTAAGCTATTGCTCGATTTGGCATAAACACCACTGACCGCGCCGCCTTTAAAGCTTTTGAGCGCTAACGGTACAAACCGCAATGCTTGACCCGGCGTTTGCAACTGCAAAGCCGTGACATCAGTTTGATGACAAAAACAAATGTGTTCAGTGCCTTGCACTTCCACCAGCACAGGGCCTTGGGCGGTAGCCAGATAATACTGCAACACTAAACTCCCATGACGATGAATCGCATGGCGTGTTAAGACTCGACCTTGTACACTAACGGCCGCGGTAGCCTCTGACTTCATCGCATGGGTTCCCAAATCGCGTAGCTAGTCAATTTAGATGGTTCCTCAATTTAAATGCCGCCAAATGGCAGAAAAGTTTCTTAGGCTATGCAATCACTGTTATTATGTACAGCATTAATTCGATAAAGTAGTGACGCATGTTACCTGACAATGTAAAAACCCAGATCCGCGCCATCTATAAGGATATTGCTACCGCCTTGCCTAATTTTAGGCCGCGCCGCGAACAAAACTATATGGTGGCGGAAATCTCTAAGACCCTCGCCGGCGACTATGATAAAGATAGGCGCATCATTGTGGTCGAAGCAGGCACTGGGATCGGTAAATCATTGTCTTATATCCTCGGTACCATTCCACTGGCATTAGCGAGCAAGAAAAAGGTCTGCATCGCTACCGCAACCGTCGCTTTGCAGGAGCAATTACTGCATAAAGACTTGCCCTTCTTCCTTGAGCAATCCGGCTTAAATTTCCGCTTTGGCTTAGTTAAAGGTCGACAACGTTATGTGTGTCTATCGAAACTGGCGATGCTCATCGGTGACGACAACAGTACACAAATGGCCATGTGGCAAACTAAACCAGACAATAGCCAAGTGGCTATGATGCACGGCCTGTTAAAAGACTATAACGAAGGTCGCTGGAACGGCGAAATCGACACCTTAGCCGTGCCGCTGCCCGATCACCTCTGGCAACAAATCGCCTGCGACAAACACAGCTGTCATCGCCAAGTCGCCAGCCACAGAAATTGCCCGTTCCATAAAGCCCGCGAAGATGTCGATACTTGGGACGTGCTCATCGCCAACCACAGCTTGTTATTCGCCGATTTAGAATTAGGCGGCGGCGTGATTTTGCCCGATCCCGAAGACGTGTTTTATGTTATCGATGAGGCACATCACTTACCGATTGTGGCGCGGGATTTCTCCAGTGCACAGGCCACGCTGAGGGGCGCCTGCGACTGGCTCGAAAAAATTGGTAAAACCTGCGCTAAGTTACAAAACCAAATAAAGAGCAACAATATCATTGCCCCCGCGCAGGCGATGCAGGATCACTTAGGCGATCTTATCAGCCAGCTCAATCAAGTGGCCCACTACTGCGATACCCAGACCAAACACTTTGCCAATCCTGAAAACCGTCTGCGTTTTGAGCACGGCAAACTACCAGAGTCATTACTCATTCTCGCCGAAAACCTCGCTGTTACCTCTAATCTAGCCCTCAAACAGTTTAATAAAATGCTGTCACTGCTGGCCGAGGCGATTAAAGATGGCGATATTCCTAAACATCAATCCGAAGCGCTATTGGCCGAAACCGGATTTATGCTGCAAAGGCTCGAAAACCTGCAGAAATTGTGGAGGATGATGGCCAAGGAAGATAAGCACAAAGGTGCACCTATGGCGCGCTGGGTCGAACTCATCACAGGTAAACAAGTGGATTATCTATTTAGCGCTTCACCTATCGAAGTCGGCTTTATGCTGGAATCCATGCTGTGGCAAAAGGCCGCGGGCGTGGTCTTATGTAGCGCCACGCTGCGCGCACTCAATAACTTTGACCATTTCGTGCATCAAGTAGGTTTGTCACTCAACGATGGCAGTCGTTATTTAGCCTTACAATCGCCCTTCGATTACCCCAATAATGCGACACTTTATTTACCCAAAATGCGCACTGAGCCGACGGATGATGCCTATACGGCTGAACTTGCCGAACAAATCATTACCCTTATTGAAGGCGAAATGGCAACCTTAGTGTTATTCGCCTCCTACTGGCAGATGGAAAAAGTGGTTGAATTACTTGAAGGTAAACTCACCACTGAGCTACTTATTCAAGGCAATGCGCCACGGCAACAGTTGTTAGAAAATCATAAAGCTAAATGCGATAAGGGCGAACCAAGCATCTTGTTTGGCACCGGCAGTTTCTCCGAAGGTCTCGACTTACCGGGCGATTATCTGACGAACTTGATCGTCACTAAACTACCCTTTGCCGTGCCAACCTCGCCCGTTGAGCAAGCGCATGCAGAATATGTCAAAGTCAAAGGCGGTAATCCCTTCTTACAACTGACGATCCCAGATGCTTCACGTAAGCTTATTCAAAGTTGTGGTAGATTACTGCGTAAAGAGCAAGATTATGGCCGAGTGACCATTTTAGATAGGCGGTTAGTCACTAAACGCTATGGCAAGTCCTTACTGGATGCCTTACCGCCCTTTAGACGTGTTATAGAGTAGGATTAAAATTTGGAGTTGTTACTCGAGCCCAGTCATTGGGCCCTGTTGGCAGTCATAGGTCTTATCGCTGGATTCATTGATGCCGTCGTGGGTGGCGGTGGCCTATTGTCGATCCCCGCACTGTTAACCTTAGGCATTGCGCCGCATACCGTATTAGGCACCAATAAGTTAGCCGCAAGCTTTGGCTCTTTTATGGCGGCTTGGACCTATTATCGCAAGCACCTCTTTAAACCCTCGTTTTGGTACATGGCTTTTATCGCCACCTTTATCGGCGCAGTATTGGGCAGTTTCTTAGTCTATTTAGTCGATACTCAATGGCTCGAAAAAGTCCTACCCTTGCTGATTATTGGCATCGCCATTTACAGTTTAGTCAGCCCCAATGCGATGTCAGACGTTAACTGCCAAGCACCAACCAGCAAGCCGCCAGCCAAGCAACAATGGCTACAGGGACTGGCTTTAGGCACTTATGACGGTTTTGCTGGCCCAGGCATTGGCGCATTTTGGACCGTCACATCTGGCTCTCTGTATAAACTGCCTTTACTGCACAGTTGTGGCCTTGCCCGTGCGATGACCTTCACCAGCAACTTAACCGCATTGACTATCTTTGGCTGGCTTGGACAGGTAGAGTGGCAAATAGGTTTGTGGATGGGATTGTGCATGATGTTAGGCTCATTTATCGGCGCCCGCTGCGCGATTAAATTTGGCATGCCCTTTATCCGCCCACTGTTTATTTTGATCGTGCTAATGATTGCAGCGAATTTGGCATGGAGCGCATGGTTGTGAACACCCAACAATTACTGGTGATGCTAAAAAATCAGCTCAAAGCGCTAGAACAAGAGGTACTGCAGCACGATAATCGACTCGCGCCGCCACAGCGCAAACTCCTGCAAGAAACGGAGCGTTTTAATCACTCGCTGTTTGTCCAACACGGCGCCCAACTCGGCCCCTGTATTGAACAAATTCGTAGCAGTATTATGCAGCTCGAAAAACAAATTAAGCTTAAACTCGCCCCCCAGACCATTGCCCTGAGCTGTGAGCGGATCCAAGATAGATTTACCGCAGTCAAACGAGCCTTGCTGACCACTTCTATCGACATTAAGTCTAAAACTCAGCAGCGTGCCAGTAGCCGTGCCCGTTTTGCACAGCGCCAGAATCAGTCTCACCAAGCCAGTGGTTTCGATTGGATCGCCAATAACGTGATGCAAAATAGTCATGAGATCTACGAAGAATTGAACAAACATCTTAATTGGGCGAAAAAATTTGAACAAAAAATTGAAGAAATGGAATCAAAACTTGAAAACTGTCATAGTGCTGACAAAATAAAATTGCAAAATGACATCCTTTTGATGCATCGTCGTCTAGGAAAATGCAGGCAAGCTATTAGTTATATAGAAGATCGCATTCAAATATTCGAACGCCCGTATCAGAGTAATAACCGTTAAGGAGTAACAATGAAATCACTTTTGCCAATTAGCAGCCTGCTAGTATTACTCGGATCTGCCTCAGCCTTCGCTGCAGATCTGAACATTCCTATGTCATTTGAGTACCTTGCTCTTGATGGTAAAAAAGTTGAGTCGAGCGTATTCAACCATAAAAGCAGCTTAGAATTGGCCCCCGGCACTCACAAAATCGCCATTCGTTACCATGAAATGGTAGAGGATGATTTTAGTGACAGCCAAACCTTTGTTAAGTCAGCTCCTTTCATCGTTACTTTAGATGTTGATGGCGACCATCAATATTACCTGCAAGCGGCTGAAGGTGAAGTCGTTAAAAAGCCTAAAGTTTACGCGCAAAAACCACAAATCAAATTAACCCGTAGTGACAAAGGCAACGTCAATTACCAAGTGGTGAATACCAATTTAGAAGAAGAAAGCTTCGTCTCTCGCCTTTTCAGTGGTAATCAAGCCGTTGACGTATCCGGTACTGCCGCAGCAGCAACCGGTGCAGTTGGAGCAGTAGTAGCCGTTGCACCAGCACCCGTGACAACATCGGCGACCGTTAACGCAACATCACTCACAGCCCCCGTAGACACCTCTAAAGCAGCAGGAGCCAACCCACAACAAATGTTGCAATACTGGTGGCTACAAGCGGATGAAAAAACCCGTAAAGAATTTATGAGCTGGGCAATTTCACAGCTATAACAACTTGCGATAACGAGGTTTAGTCAATATTGACTCTGATCCCACTGGTTTATCACGCCAGCTATTCCAAGCTGGCGCTTCCTCCCCATCACAGATTTCCCACCACTAAATACGCACATTTACGGCAGTACTTACTCGATAACCACATTGCCACGACTGCACAGTTCCACACGCCAACGGCCATGACTGCAGAAGATGTAATGCAAGTGCATCAACGCGAATATGTAGAGCAATTTATCGCGGGTACCTTGCCAACAGCGGCGCTTAGACGGATTGGTTTCCCGTGGAGTGAAGCCTTAGTTGAGCGTACCTTGCATTCTGTGGCTGGCACCACACTCACAGCTTCATTAGCCATAAATCAGGGTATTGCCCTGCATCTCACGGGTGGCTACCATCACGCCCATTACAATTTTGGCAGCGGCTATTGTATTTTCAACGACCTTATCCTCGCGGCCAGAAATGCCATCGCGAGCCAGCAAGTACACAAGGTACTGATTTTTGATTGCGATGTGCATCAAGGTGACGGCAGTGCAACCCTCAGCCACCAACATCAAGGGATCATCAGTTGCTCGATTCACTGCAAAGAGAATTTCCCGAGTCGTAAGCAGCATTCCCACCATGATATTGAACTAACTAAAGGAGCGGACGATAGTGCGTATCTTGAAACTGTGGAGCAGACACTCGCCCTCCTTATCCGAATCCATCAACCAGATCTGATTCTTTATGATGCTGGGGCCGATATTCATCAAAATGACGATCTTGGCTTGCTCAATATCAGCCAAGAAGGACTGTTCAGACGGGATTTAACTGTGTTATCAATGGCAAAATCGGAAAATATTCCAATTGCAGCCGTGATAGGCGGCGGCTACAGCAGAGACCCACTACAATTAAGCCAAAGACACAGCCAACTTTTTATTGCGGCAAATCATTTGTGGTAGCAAACTCAATGAAAACCGTCATGGAGCATAACAATGCAACTCGAAATCCGTAATTACTACGAAGTTCTTTTAATGGAAATATTGTCAGATGAAGGACTTATGGACGAACTTCCTGAGGACTATCTCGCCGACTTATGTTGCGTGACCTTAAATCAACTGCCTGTGCGCTATATACGCCACCTCGTCGATACTTACTTCTTTGAAGACTATAACGAGCTCCAGGAATTAAAGCGTGAGATCCAAACCGCACTCGAAAAGTCCCGCGCTTTTCTTAAACAAAATCTGCAAAAAAGATTACAGGAAGAAGCCGAAGCCAATCGTTAATTTCGTTAAAGGTTACTGTTGAGAGTATTTTTAGCCGTTGTAGTGGCAAGAACAGAGGCAGGTAATGGATTATCTCATTGTGCAGAAATATTAATGCTATAAATGATTAACGGCAGAAAACGGAAATAGTCTGTAAGCTAGTATATTGAATAAAATAAATTGAGTAGATAGAGAGAAGTGAAACGAGAATAAAACATAGATATTGCAGAATTGGAGGTTCCCCTAGAGCCGACACCCCGGCACACGAGTCGCTTGCTGCGGTTGCTCCCTTCCGGGCCTGGCCGAGTTCACAAGTTATCATTGCGGGGGGACCCTAGGGTCACCATAACTTCGAACATTACTTTGAATGACATAAACCAAAGCATTGCTTGAACGCGAAGGATTATCCCCCATGGACCCTATGGGATCAAGCGCTAATCGATAAGATCTCTTAATATCCCACCTAACTGCACAATCTATAAGCAAATGGAGTGATTGAAATGATAAAAGCCTGCAAATGCAGACTTTTATATATGTTTTACTGAATCTCTTATCATAAAAATCAGCAGGCTACACCGCAATCATCGCCAAAGGTGGTTACAACTTGATCAAATGGCGATTTTGCTCAATTATCTTAGCCCCAACACCAGAGACATTGGCTAAGTCATCTATGGCATTGAACTTACCATTTTTAGTGCGATAGTCGACAATCGCTTGAGCCTTTGCGGCACCAATCCCTTTGAGTACGAGTAACTGCTCGGCTGAAGCGGTATTGATGTTGACTTGAGCGGCATCTGGCATAGATTTTTTCGCATCAGATGCCATTTCACCCGCTTCAGTTTTAGCCTGTACTTTCACGGCGGCCTTGGTTGGGGTTTCTGTTGCGATTGCTGGGCTTGCCAAAAAAGCCGTTAATGCTATGGCACTCATAAAAGCAGGTATACGATTTGTGGTTTTCATAACAATTCCTCTATTCCATGATTTGCGGCCTTTCGTCCTACTTCCGTGGCCTCAAATCAAAAATAGTCTAAGCTGTCCCGAAATACCAAATCGGCGTCATAAATATTCACTATCGCTAAACTTCTGTCTTCGGCTCAATGAGCCAGTGCTTGACTATGATAAAAAGATGCAAAAAGCATCCTTTTATCATTCAAATAACTAGCGGTCTTTAAAATAACAACATTCATTAAGCTAATCGAGCTAGCGCTTGGTTCAAGTCGCCGATGATGTCGTCACAATCCTCTAAACCAATAGAGATCCGCAGCAAATTATCACCAATCCCAGCGGCAGCCCTCGCCTCTGACGTATAAGGTGAATGCGTCATCGATGCAGGATGTTGAATCAGGGATTCAGCATCACCTAGACTCACCGCAATTGAGAACAACTTTAGATATCCGACAAAGGCCATGGCTTCTTCTAAATTTGCCGCCAGTTCAAACGCGATAACACCACCAGCACGTTTCATCTGCTGGCCAATGAATTTATGCCCTTGATGAGATTTAAGCCCGGGGTAATACACACGTGTAATGCTTGGATGTTCCGCCAAAAACTCTGCCACGCGCTGGGCACTATCGCAATGGCGCTGCAAACGCACATCTAAGGTTTTAAGGCCGCGTAAGATCAGCCAAGCATCATGTGGCGATATCACAGCGCCAATATCCTTTAAAATTTCATACTTCACTTTATGGAGCTGTTCTTCACTGCCACACACTATCCCCGCAATCACATCACCATGACCATTGAGATATTTAGTCGCACTGTGGATCACCAAATCAATACCAAAATCCAGCGGCCTCTGCAGTAATGGGGTCATAAAGGTATTATCGACAATACTGACCAACTGATGACGTTTGGCAATATTCGCAATTGACGCTAAATCAAATACCTGCAAATGCGGATTGACAGGGGTTTCACAGAAAATGACCTTAGTATTGGATTTAATCGCCGCTTCTATTTCTGCTTCCGATGAAAAGTCCACTAGGGACACTTCAATACCAAAGCGGGCAAACTGAGTCGTCATTAGCGCATAAGTACAACCGTATACGGCATTCGACGCCACTAAGTGATCGCCCATCTGCAAATTAGCCAGCAATGCGGCGGATACTGCGCCCATACCAGAAGCAGTTGCTGCTGCGGCCTCAGCCCCTTCTAAAATCGCCATTTTACGTTCAAGCTCAGCGGTTGTCGGATTCCCTAAGCGCGTGTAAATATACCCCGGCTCATTACCCGCAAATCGCTCACCACCTTGCTGTGCAGACTCAAACACAAAAGTCGCACTTTGGTAAAGCGGCGTCACTAAGGCACCAAAGGCCTCTCGCTGATGGCCGCCATGAATAACCTGTGTTGCCGCCTTCCACATCTTGCCTGACTCATCTTGCATACCTAGCTCCTTGTCATTGGCATTGAGCAGTTCCCGTTCTTGATTGATTGTTGGTGTGGAGCGCTCAATGCCCGCATTATGGATAATCTAATAGATAAGTTAATGAAACATTAGCCCTATCGAATAAGCCCTACCATAACGCGGCCAAGCACTGAAGCCAGTAGCATGACAAAAATAGCAGCGATCAAAAGTGTAATTAACTTGTTACATAGCACTTTTCAGTCGCACTTTGTCATTCTCTTTATCTGCAAAAATCATAAAAAATGCGCTAAGGAACAAGTCCATTAGCGCATCTACTTTCGGCTATTTGAATCGTTTAATCATATGATATTCAATAGCATCTACTCTTTAGACTTATCTTTAGATGACCGCAATACCCTCTCATCAACATCGGCGAACTGGCCTTTTAATGCGTCGCGGCCTTCCTTGGTAAACAGCTTGCCTGAAAACTGCTTCAGTTCGATCAACAATTCCTGATGCACTTTAGACAATTTAGGCCTTTGCTCTTCCCTAAACACAATCGGCCGACACAGCGCCATGGCTTGATATCCAAGGCGCGCTGTTAACATGCCGCCCCCTAAGCCTTGGGCCAAGCGAGCAGACAATTTACCTGTCATTTCAACCGATAACAGCTGTGTTCCTAAATCGGTAACTAACTCAGTGGTGCCCGCGTAGATGATATTAATAATAATGCTGCGGATAAGTTTAATTCGGCTCCAGTAACCAAGTTCAATGCCATAACAGCGGGCGACATCGCGCAGCATACGTTGATTACGCCAGAGGATAATCGCCATATCGAGCACAGCTAACGGACTCGCCGCCAGTAACACTGCCGACTCAGCCGCATAGCGTCGCACGACTTTTTTGGCCAGTTCATCTCGCTCCGTCAGCACTAAGTCCTCGAATAACAAGACTTTCTCGGCATCATTATGTTCATCTTTTAATGAGCGGCGAAGTTGCTGCAAACCTTGGCTGTCGCCATAGTGGCACACTATGTTATCGATAAAGCTGTCTGCCTCACCCATTTGCATGCTCTGCGCCAGCCTAGCGCCAGTTTCTTGGGTATCGGCAACCTGTTTGAGTCGCTTCAGTTTGCGGTACTCACTGACTGCCCCCGCCAATGCCCACGCACTGACCACCCCAAGCACCACACCATAAAAACTGAACAACCAAGGGCTCTCAAGCCAAGCATCCATCAATCCTAATCCCGTTTGAACTACCACGAGCAGCAATAAACTCGCTACTGCCAGACGAGCGAGCCAAGACCAACGGCGTGATTTTACAAGTTGAGGCGATACCGATTTAGCATCGATCATTTTTGAATGGGATGACAGCGTTTCATCCATCAATTCCTCAATATCAGCAGCCACTTCTTGCACTGGCGTATGCGGATCAAAGGCTTTCGCCCCTTTGAGCTCCTCTTTGCTGGGTTTGAGCTCCACTATTTGTGGGTCAAACAGTTGCTGCTTTTTCAGCGCCTTATGCTCAAATGAGTGTACAGAGGAATTAGAGGCCTGCTCATTTGGATTATCAGATAGCTTTAACGTCATTCCAACTTATCTCCCAGTAAGTACTGCAGCAAATGATCGAGACGAATATGGTCAAAATGCACTTGAGAGGGGTCAACATTGGCATTGCTCGGCGGTGCAAAGCCGACAAAGTTAAATCCTTGGTCACGCCAAAAATGCGCTTCAGGTAAGCGAGTGGGCACTTCGCCTGGAAACAAGGTCAGGGCTTTACCGTTGAGTCCCATCCCCTGCACGACTTCGACCTCGCCCTCTTGAGTTGTCACCATGCCATGGCGAGTCGACTTGATGGCGCTAATCGCCATCGTCTCCACTTTACAACCATCGAAACTGGCAAAATGCTGACTGTGTTTCAACATATCGGTCAGCAGGGACAAAACATGGCTCTGCTGATCGCGAGTCACATGGTCAACCTTGCTCGCGGCAAACAATAAACGGTCGATGCGGGGGGCAAATAAACGCCGTAAATAACTCGATTGGCCAAACTGAAAGCTTTCCATAATGGCATTGAGCGCCGCGCCCATATCCTCAAATTGCTTTTTACCGCGATTCAACGCACTAAAACAGTCAACGAGTACTAACTGCCGATCAAAACCGGCAAAGTGGTTTTTATAGAAAGGCTTAACCACTTTAGCCACATATTCTTGATAACGTTTTTCAAGTACATGGAATCCACTGTGTTTATCGCTTTGCGAAAGTTCAGCAAACTTTTCATCATTAACCAATAACAGGGGGAAAAAAGCCAATAAGGGAGCCCCCTGCCATTCACCCGGCAATAACATGCGCCCAGGTTGCGCTTGGTAATAACCTTGCACGTGCACTAAATCATTGAGTAATAGCTGATATTGATCGGCAATCTGCTTTAATTGCTGCTCATCGGCGCTGGCGGCTAAATCCAATGATGTCAAAGATTGCTCAAACTCGGCATACAATGGAGAGCTTTTAAGATTCTCGATGCGAACTTGTTGAGCACGGCACCAAGTAACAAAGTCTTGGCGCAACATAGGTAAATCGAGTAACCATTCGCCAGGATAATCGACTATGTCCAAATACAAGGTGGCGGTATCAGAAAACTTGGCCAGTAAGCCCTTCTTAGGTTGGTATTTAATCGCCAATCGTAACTCAGAAATAGTACGGGTAGAGGCTGGCCAGGTCGCAGGTTCGGAAGTGAGCGCTAACATGGCGCCTTGATAATCAAAACTGGCGATTTCAAGATCCGGCTGCATGGCACGCTTAACACCGAGCAAACGCTGATCGCGGCTCACCTGCCACAGTGGCAAAGCACTGTTGTTGCGGGCGTGGGGTAAGGTTGAGACAGGTCCAGAATTGAGTAACTGATTGACTAACCCCGTGATAAACGCCGTTTTTCCTGCACCAGAAAGCCCAGTCACGGCCAAACGTAAATGCCGGTCCGCGGTGCGATGTAACAGGGATTGGCCCTTTTGGGTTAATTTATGGAGCGAGGCATCAAGCATTCCCATAGAGACTTCCCTTATGTCGAATGATGTTAACTTATGTCAAGTGATGTTGACTATACACTGGAATGGAGCAGAGATTAAGCAACAAGGGCGGACATGGCCGCCCTTTAGAAGGGTTACAAACTATTGATTTGTCTTTTTAAATCAAAGTTGTCAGAGGTGACATGGCGTTCTAAATTTTGTAGCCTAACTTCTAGACTTCGAAATTGACGACTCACGTCGCTTAGCGCTTGCTTTGCGGGTTCTCCCGACTGCCACGGCTTCTTCTTCACCTCGATATCGTCTCTATCGTAATGCTTTTGCGGCTTGATGTCTAAAATCACCCACAAAGCGACATAGATGATAAATACCACACCTGAGCCGCCGAGTAAGAAGATAGACACCGTCAGCACTCGCACTAACCAAGTTTCAATCGCAAAGTACTCGGCAATCCCTGCACATACACCCGCTATTTTGCCTGACTGGGGAATGCGGTACAAAGTACGGCCATTAGATCCTCTCATGTTTCCCCCTCCATTCGGGCGATTCTGTATCCAGAATGGCCTCTAAGGTCTCGATACGCGCCGCCATTTTATCGGCCTTGGATATCAAATCATTGAGTTGTGAAAACTCTTCCTCAGTGAGTCCCTGGCTCACTTGTCGCTTACTGCGATAATGAAGAACTAACCATATTGGCGCGACTATCACCATGAAAATAATAATCGGCGCCATTAGCACGTCCATATCCATAACTCACCTCTGAATTGTTATTCTTTTGACTTAGTTGGCGCTTTACCTTTTACCTTGGCTTTGAGCGCTGCCAGTTCTGCATTCACAGAATCTTCCGCTTCTAGCGCCGCAAACTCATCGGCTAAGGTCTTCTTGCTGCCAAGATCGTAAGATTCAACTTGGGCTTCTAAGCCTTCGACACGGCGCTCATATTGCTCAAACTTGAGCATAGCATTGTCGATCTTGCTTGAATCTAGCTGCTTTTTCACTTCTAAGCGTGATGACGCTGTTTGAGTGCGCAAAATAATGGTCTTTTGACGCGCTTTTGCATCGAGCAGCTTTTCTTGCAACATGCCCACTTCATCTTTCAAGCGTGCGATATGTTCATCGATGACGGCTAACTCTTGATTCAGCGTATCTGCTAAACCGGTCGCTTTTTGTTTTTCAACTAAAGCGGCTTTCGCTAAGTCTTCACGGTCTTTGGACAGTGCCAGTTCAGCCTTATCTTGCCAATCTTGCACTTGCTCTAACACGCGGTTGATACGACGTTGCAGCTCTTTCTTTTCAGCTAACACTTTAGCTGAGGTAGAACGCACTTCAACGAGTGTGTCTTCCATTTCTTGGATAATCAGTCGAACCATTTTTTCTGGGTCTTCTGCTTTATCCAGCAATGCGCTGATATTAGAGTTAATGATATCGGCGAAACGAGAGAAAATTCCCATAATCCTATCCTCAAATTGATGTTGGTCTCGTATAAGGTAATACACTAACCGTGCCAACTTTAACTTATTATTTAAATACAGCAAGTTAAACAAAATATTAACTTTTACTTCCTTTTACGCTTCAAGCCACTTATTATCATTTTCACCAAATTTTAGCGCGAAAGACTAAAAAATATCGTGGATAATAAATTTCAGCAAGACAACCTCATCGGTCAATCCAACGCCCTACTCGAAGTGTTAGAACATGTGTCGCAAATAGCGCCTCTGTCTAAACCCGTACTGATTATTGGTGAACGTGGTACAGGTAAAGAGCTTATTGCCGAACGCTTACATTATCTGTCTAAGCGCTGGGATCAAAGTTTTATTAAGCTAAACTGTTCATCTTTGAGTGAAAATTTACTCGAGAGTGAATTATTTGGCCATGAGTCAGGAGCCTTTACTGGCGCCAAAGGCAAACACGAAGGCCGCTTTGAGCGCGCCGACGGCGGCACCTTATTCCTCGACGAATTAGCCAACACCTCAGGACTTATCCAAGAAAAGCTCCTGCGCGTCATTGAATATGGCGAATTTGAGCGGGTCGGCGGCAGTAAAACCGTGCAGGCTGATGTTCGTTTAATCTGCGCCGCCAACGAAGATTTACCATCACTTGCTGACGCAGGCGAATTTCGTGCCGACTTGCTCGATAGACTCGCCTTCGATGTAATTACTCTGCCACCACTGCGTTGCCGCCCAGAAGACATAATGACGCTGGCGGAATATTTCGCCGTTGGCATGGCGCGCCAATTAAAACTGCAGCTGTTCAGCGGTTTCAGCGCCCATGCGGTCGAGCAATTAATGACCCACAACTGGCCGGGTAATATCCGTGAACTTAAAAACGTAGTCGAGCGCAGCGTTTACCGTAATGGTGGTGAAAATAGACCCATCGATCATATTACCCTCGATCCCTTTGCTTCACCGTATCGGCCCCAAACGCGGATCAAGACTCGCGAACGCCAAATCACCTCAGTCGCGCCAACAACTGTTGCCAGTACGTCACAATCTGCGCCGATACTTGAGGCTGAAGTACAAGTCAATACTGAGTATTCAACGAATTGCTTTAATTTTCCGCTGGATTTTAAAGAGCAAACTGAGAAGTACGAAATGGATCTGATCCAGCAGGCACTCTCAAACAGCCAATATAACCAAAAGAAAACCGCCGACATGCTCGGATTAAGTTACCACCAACTGCGTGGCATCCTTAAAAAGTACAATTTACTTGATAAAGCATAAGCAGATTGCCCACGGGGGAGATGCACTGCTAAAATAGCCGTTCATAGTCGATAAAATAATGATTTATAAATGAGTGTGCTAATTAGACGCCTGTGCCTAACAACTGCAGTTTCTTGCATGAGTTGGTTGTTGGTCGCGTGTGGGCCCCAACGACTCCCTTCTGGTTTGGTGTATTGCTCCGAAGGGAACCCTGAGTCTTTTAATCCACAATTGGTGACATCTGGCACGACAATCGATGCCACCTCACATCAAATTTATAGTCGCCTAGTGGATTATGACACCCAGTCAGGCAAGCTTGTCCCTGCCTTGGCGACCAGTTGGGCCATGTCTGATGATGGTTTAAGCTATCGCTTCACTCTCAGGGAAAACGTGCAGTTCCAGCATTCAAAGCGTTTTTACCCAACTCGCCCCTTTAATGCCGACGATGTGTTGTTCTCCTTTAATCGTATTATCGATACCCAGCATCCTTATCATTTTGTCTCCCGCACGGGTTATCCCTTCTTCCAAAGTATTGGCTTTTCTCAGCAAGTTAAAGGGATAGAGAAGATAAACGATCATGAAGTGGTCTTTTACTTAACTCGCAAAGACGCTTCTTTTTTGTCAAATTTAGCCACCGACTTTGCGGTGATCTTATCAAACGAATACGCGCAGCAGCAGTTAGCTTTAGGTCATCCTGAAAACGTCGACCACTTTGCCATTGGTACAGGACCGTTCACCTTAGTGCAATACGCTAAAAACGAATATATCCGCTATCGCCGTAATCCCGATTTTTGGGGAGAGCCAGCAAAAATCGATATGCTGGTATTTGATATCACGCCCAAAAGTACAGTTAGGCTCGCTAAGCTTATCGCGGGGGATTGCAGCGTTTCTGCGCTGCCCAAAGCAGGTGAACTGCCTGTTATCAAACAGCATCAAGAATTAAACATCGAATCACAACCAGGTCTTAACGTGGCATTTTGGGCCTTTAATACACAAAAGCCACCCTTAGATGATGTTCGCGTACGTCGTGCACTTGCCTATGCTGTTGATAAACAAAATATCCTGCGAGCGGTTTATCAAAATACTGCCATTGAAGCCACCGGCGTTCTGCCGCCAGCATCATGGGCCTACGAAAATAACAAAGGACTTGTCGATTACAATCCGCAAAAAGCACGCGACCTATTAAAAGAAGCTGGTATAAAAAATCTCAGCATCAATATTTGGGCCATACCGGTTGCCCGCGCTTATAACCCCAATTCGTTGAAAACGGCCGAATTAATTCAATCCGATTTAGCAAACATCGGCGTAAAAGTGAATATCGTCAGTTACGATTGGAGCGTATTTAATCAGAGACTGAGCCGCGACGACTATGATTCTGTGCTGATTGGCTGGAATGCTGATAACAGCGATCCCGATAACTTTTTTAATCCGCTGCTGAGCTGCGCAGCAATGCAATCAAACAATAATCGTTCTCGCTGGTGTAACCCTGAGTTTGATGCCATCTTAAACAGCGCAAGGGAAGTATCAGATCAAGCGGAACGTAAAGTGATTTATCAACAAGCAGAAGCCTTTTTAGCTGAACAAGTACCTATGCTGAGTCTGGCCCATGCCAAACGTGTAGCGTTAACTCGCAGTGATATCAAGGATATGCAGCTTACGCCTTTTGGTGGGATTTCCTTCACCCATACTAGCCAAGCACCACAGGAGGCGAATTAATGTTTACATACCTACTGCGTCGCCTCAATTTATTTCTTGCTACTTCGTTAGTCATGGTGGGTGTCTTATTTTACGCTACAGGCTTGTTTCCAGTTGAGCGCACCTATGCACTCACTGGCATACATACACCGACGGCGACCCAACTGGTTCAAATAGAACAAGACTACAAATTAGATAAAAACCAAGCGTGGCAATTTATCGCTTACCTACAACAAAGGCTTAGCGGTAATTTAGGGATTTCAGTCACGTCACATCAAGAAGTCGCCGAAGAACTCAGTGCCGTCCTGCCCGCCTCCTTCGAACTTGCTGTGATGGCGGGTATTATCGCAATTTGCTTGGGCGTGCCCTTAGGCGTGCTCGCCTCCCAGAGTCAACATAAGCTCACCCAAAATACCATTATGGCGATTACCCTAACGGGCTACTCTGTACCCGTATTCTGGTTAGGCCTTTATCTTTCGCTTTGGTTTGGCGTCGATCTTGGTTGGTTACCAATTTCGGGACAAATCAATTTGCTCTATGAAATCAAGCCCGTCACTGGCTTTATGCTAGTGGATACCTTGTTGTCAGAGTCAGAATACGGCATGTCGGCATTTAAAGATGCCCTGCTGCATATCATTTTGCCTGCCACAACACTGGCCGTGTTACCTTTTACTGTAGTGGTTCGTAGCACCCGTTCGGCAATGGTGAATGTGATGAATCAAACCTTTATCCGCGCCGCCGAAGCCAGAGGCATGCATACTGGCACGATTATACTGCGCCACGCCCTGCCCAATGCGCTGATCCCCGTACTTAAACATTTAGGGCTAATGCTTGGCTCATTTGCCAGTTATGCCATAGTGGTTGAAATGATTTTCTCTTGGCCTGGTGTAGGATCTTGGCTGGTTTCAGGGATTTACCAACGGGACTATACTGTTATCCAAGGTGGGATTTTGGCCGTGGCCCTATTGATTATCTTCCTAAGTATCTTGATTGAAGTGCTGCACACAGCCTTTAATCCACTGAGCAGAAAAGACCTTTATGCCACCAGTTAAAATTTATCAAGAAGATCAAATTGCCTCCCCGACTATGCGGGTTTGGCTTAACTTTTCGGCTAATCCTTTCGCCTTAGCGGGTCTATGGACGATTGCATTTCTGCTCTTGCTAACCCTGTTTGGCCCTATGATTGCGCCCTTCCCACCAGAGGCACAAGATCCAAGAGCCTTGCTGTTGCCACCCTCTTGGGACCCTTCAGGCACAGTGGCGCACTTTTTAGGGACTGACGATCTCGGCCGCGATATTTTCAGCCGATTATTACACGGCGCGCACTTGACCTTTGGCATGGCGCTGCTGATCGTCGTCACCGCATTATTCACAGGCTTTATCATAGGGTCGTTGTCGGGCATGATGCGGGGCTTAAAATCCAGTATTCTTGGTCATTTGCTCGATGCGCTGTTATCTATTCCCTCGCTATTAATGGCGATTTTAGTGGTTGCTGTAATGGGACCAGGGCTTGAAAATGTGTTCTGGGCCGTCGGGATAGCCTTAACCCCACAATTTGTGCGCTCCATACACCAGTCAGTGCATGAAGAATTACAAAAAGAATATGTCACAGCCGCGCGTTTAGACGGCGCTAACTCGATGCAAATTTTTTGGTATGTCATTATGCCAAACGTGTGGGAAGTGGTGATTATTCAAACCACACTTGCCATTTCAGCTGCTATTTTAGATATCGCTGCCCTGGGTTTTTTAAGCTTGGGCGCACAGGCCCCGAGTCCAGAATGGGGCGCTATGGTCGCCCAAGGGATGGATAATTTACTAACTGCGCCTTGGGCCGTAACTATTCCAGGCTTAGCGATTCTTTTCAGTGTGCTTTCCATTAACTTGGTTGGCGATGGCCTACGGTCGGCGCTTGCGCCCATCAGAAACTAACTTATGCCCTTACTCGACGTACGAAATCTAACGATTGAACTCGATACGCCCCACGGTAGAGTGCGGGCGCTAGAAAAAGTCAGCTTAACGCTCAATGCCGGCGAAATTCATGGGCTAGTTGGTGAATCAGGCTCAGGACGAAGTTTGTTAGCCAGAGCGATTTTAGGCATCCCCGGCCCTAACTGGACTATCACAGCAGACCGCATGATGTGGGATGGCAATAACTTGATGGCCATGAGCTCAAAAGAGCGCCGTAACCTGATGGGTTCAGACATGGCGATGATCTTCCAAGATCCGTCTGGCAGCTTAGATCCAGCACAAACCGTCGGCAGTCAGTTAATGCAAGCTATGCCTAAAAATCCCAACGCCTATTTTTGGCAACGGCGCAGGCATGCGCGACTTACGGCACAAAAATGGCTGCATAAAGTCGGGATCAAGAATCCGCGGCAGGTGATGTCTAGCTACGCATGGGAATTATCCGAAGGTGAATGCCAAAAGGTGATGATTGCGATGGCGGTTGCTAACCAGCCTCGCCTCTTGATTGCAGACGAACCCACAAGCTCGATGGAGCTCAGCACTCAGGCGCAAATTTTCAGATTATTATCCCAATTAAATCAATTACAAAACGTATCGATTCTATTGATCAGCCACGAGCTGGAAACCTTAGCCCAATGGTGCGATCACTTATCCGTGCTCTATTGCGGTCAAGTCATGGAATCTGGGCCAACGGACGAAGTGATTAAGCAGCCTTATCATCCTTACACTAAGGCGTTACTCGAAAATATGCCCGACTATTCAGGCTCAGGTGGTCACAAGGCGATTATGCCTACCCTACCGGGTTCTGCGCCCGCCTTACAGCATTTGCCAATTGGTTGTCGTTTAGGGCCACGCTGCCCTGAAGCACAAAAAAAATGCGTTAATCAGCCAAATTTGAGTCATATCAAAGACCGCTATTTTGCCTGTCATTTCCCTTATCACGGCGAAACCCATAATGACGACCCCACTGCTTAAAGTTAATGACCTTTATAAAAGATATGATACTGGTTATAAGGGCTTTTCCCGCCAATATAACGATGCATTAGCGCCCGTATCCTTTGAACTCGAACGCGGTGAAACCTTAGCGATAGTGGGTGAGGCGGGTTCAGGTAAAAGTACCCTTGCCCGCATTTTAGTCGGTGCAGAGCCCCGCAGCGGTGGTGAGATATTTTTCGAAGGTGAAGCCTTAGACAGCCGCAATGTGAAGCAAAGATGCCGCTTAATTCGGATGATTTTCCAAGATCCGAATACTTCACTGAACCCGCGCCTAACGATTGGTCAATTACTCGATGAGCCGCTGCGTTTCAACACCCAAATGTCAGCGCAATCGCGGCACACCCAAGTGGTCGATACCTTACGAAAAGTAGGTTTACTACCTGAGCATGCGGAGTTTTATCCGCACATGATTTCCGAAGGGCAAAAACAACGAGTCGCAGTAGCACGAGCCTTAATGCTCAATCCTAAAATTATCATTGCCGATGAAGCCTTAACCGCTCTGGACCTTTCGGTGCGTTCGCAAATTCTTAATTTGCTGTTAAAACTGCAAAAAGATCTCGGCTTGTCTTATATCTTCGTGTCCCATAATCTCAATATTATTCGCCATGTCAGCGATAAAATTATGGTACTGCACAAAGGTGTAATGGTTGAAAAAGCTGATACAGAACAAATATTTAACTCACCAAAACATGAATACACCCAGAGGTTGGTCCAAGAGCAGAGTCTGTTTGTTCATAAACGCTAAACTGCTCCAACCACTTAAATAATCAGGTGAATTGGCTAAAAATAGGTGCCATTTACCCGCCGAAATATTTATCCTATTGGTCATTTTGATAGAAGAAGCTTAAATATGATTATCAAACCAAAAATTCGTGGATTCATTTGTACCACTACACACCCTGTCGGTTGTGAAGTAAACGTTCAAGAACAAATCACCTTAACTAAAGCAAAAGGCAAGATTGCTAACGGCCCGAAAAAGGTATTAGTGGTCGGTTCATCAAGTGGTTATGGTCTGTCTTCACGTATCGCAGCCGCTTTTGGTAGCGATGCCGCAACGATTGGCGTGTTCTTCGAAAAGCCAGGTACTGAAGCGAAACCAGGTACTGCAGGTTGGTACAACTCTGCCGCTTTCGACAAATTTGCTAAAGCGGAAGGTTTATATTCTAAAAGCATTAACGGCGATGCCTTTAGCCATGAAGCTAAACAAAAAGTCATCGAGCTTATCAAGCAAGATCTTGGTGAAATTGACATGGTTGTTTACTCACTGGCATCACCAGTGCGCAAACTCCCTGATTCAGGTGAGCTTATCCGCTCAGCTTTAAAACCCATTGGCGAAACTTACACAGCAACTGCCGTTGATACCAATAAAGACTGCATCATTGAAGCCACCGTTGAGCCAGCAACTGAGCAAGAAATTGCCGATACTGTCACTGTTATGGGCGGCGAAGATTGGGAACTGTGGATTAAAGCCTTATCTGAAGCCGGTGTATTAGCCAATAACTGCAAAACCGTAGCCTATAGCTATATAGGTACTGAACTGACGTGGCCAATTTACTGGCACGGCGCCCTTGGCAAGGCCAAGATGGATCTGGACCGCGCAGCAAAAGCGTTAAATGAACAACTGTCAGCCACTGGCGGCAGCGCAAATGTTGCAGTGCTAAAGAGCGTTGTGACTCAAGCGAGTTCGGCCATTCCTGTCATGCCTTTATATATCGCTATGGTATTCAAGAAAATGCGTCAGGAGGGTCTCCATGAAGGTTGTATGGAGCAAATCTATCGCTTATTCAGTGAGCGTCTATTCCGTGCCGATAGTGCAAAACCTGAGACCGACAGTGATAATCGCTTACGTTTAGATGACTGGGAACTGCGTGAAGATATTCAGCAACACTGCCGTAATTTGTGGCCACAAGTGACCACAGAAAACTTATCAGAATTGACTGATTACCGTGAATACAAAGCTGAATTTATTAAGTTATTTGGTTTTGGTATCGAAGGCATTGATTACGATGCCGACGTTAACCCATACGTTGAATTTGACGTTATCGAACTCTAATCGACTCAATACGAATCACTGCTTATCACAAACGTTAAACGCCACTTTTTAGTGGCGTTTTTATTTATAACTCCCAGATTAAGATGCGCTACACTAGCTGCAGTTGACCCCTAATAATCCCTCAATAAGGAAAATCAATGAAAATTAGCGCAAGAAACACCCTCAGCGGTACAATCAAATCCATAGAAATGGGCGCTGTAAACAATGAAGTGACAATAGAACTTGCACCCGGTGTCGTACTGACCTCTGTGGTGACTAAAGCTTCCTGTGAGCGCCTAGGGCTCAAAGTGGGTGATTCGGCTTATGCCCTCATCAAAGCCAGCAGCGTAATGATTGGCGTTGATGATTAACCATTCAATTCAGTAACGTGGCGATTGAAGTAATGGAATATGGAGTCTGACAGTGTTGCTATAGCGGATATCCTTCGAACTTCATTGGTAAACTTTATCGAATTAAAAACAAAAAGGCCAAGTGAACTCACTTGGCCTTTTCTATTTAATCAGTCGGATAGTAAATTTAATAACTCACTATCCTCACTGAAATTATTCTTCTACAGGATAAAGCACCTTGGCATTGGCTTTAAGCGAATCGATCAAGCCACGGTAGTCTGCTTCACTGTATTGTGCGTTCAGACGTTGTTTAAGTGCATTAACTAGCTCATCACTCACACCTTCTGCAGCGTTGACTTTATCCAGTGCAACCACAGCATAACCGTTTGCTAAACCAACGGTATCAACAACAGGAGTTGTACTTGGTGTTGGCATTTGGAACGCTTTGCCTACAATCGCAGCATCAACGTCTTGCGCGCCACGGCCTAGTTTCGCTTTAGACACTAAACCAAGATCAGTTGCACCCGCTTTAACTTGTGCCATCAGTTCCTGTGCTTTTGCACGGGCGGCTTCGTTTGCTTGATCTTGCTTCAAGCGCTCAGTGATGTTGGCTTTCACTTCAGCTAAGGCCAAAGTACCCGCATCGTGATGTTCTTTCACTCGGATAACAACCACATGGTTAGGTTCAAGCTCAATCACTTCACTGTTTAAACCTTTCAGCATTACAGTTTCAGAGAAGGCTGCTTTAACTAAGTCAGGCTTGTTTAGCTCAGCAGGTGCGTTATCGCGAGAAAACAGTGCTGTAGTCTTAACATCAACGCCAACAGCTTTTGCGGTTTCAGATAGTGTATCTGGCACTTCATAGCTGGTATCCGCTAATTTACTTTGTAAGCTATAGAACTGGTCAACCGCTTTCTTATCTTGCAATTGAGCCACTATCTTAGCTTTCACATCAGCAAACGGTACAGTCGCGCCAGATTGCACATCTAATAGCTTGATAATGTGGAAACCAAAGTCTGTTTTAACCACCGCAGAATGTTGGCCTTTATTTAATGCAAATAAAGCGGCATCAAATGCGGGGTCCATTACACCAGGTTCAAACCAATCCAGTTTACCGCCCTGCTCTGCACTCAAAGTATCATCAGAGTTAGCTTTAGCCAGATCAGCAAAATCGGCACCGCTATCTAATTGCTTAGCGAGATCTTCAGCCTTTGCTTTTGCTGCAGCTTCATCGTTACCTGGCATAACCAAAATATGCGCGGCAAGACGCTTCTCGTTAGAAACATATTGTGCTTTATGTTCTTCGTAATACGTTTGTGCTTCTTCATCAGAAACTGGATTATTTTTAGCAAAATCAGCAGCATTCAGTTCAACATATTCTAAGCTCACCATCTCTGGGCTCATAAACTGCCCTTGGTTTGCGTCGTAATAGTTTTTCACTTGCTCGTCAGTCACAACCGCTGTCGCTAAGAATGGTGCAGAATCGACAATAACATAGCGCACATCACGGGTTTGGCCTTGTAACTCAGCCAATTGCTTAGCTTCGCCAGGTAACACAAATTCAGTACCCACAAGGGCTGCAGTTAACTGACGACGGGTCATATCGACACGCATCATGTCTCTGAAAGTCTGTGGCTGATAACCTAACTGACGCAGAATCGCCTGATAACGATCGTTATCAAATTTGCCATCAGTTTGAAATGCCGGTTCAGCTCTCATTGCAGCAACAATTTGCTCGTCAGATACACGTAGACCCATAGCCTTAGCAGCTTGATCTATCAACTTGTCAGCCACTAAGCGTTCTAATACGCTCTGCTTAATGCTTTGTAAGTATTTTTCGTCAGCAGATAACGCAGCAAACATTTCACCTAGCTGTTGCTCCATGCGAGAGCGCTCGCTCTGGTACGCCTGTTCTAGCTCGGCTTTAGTGATCTTGTCACCGTTCACTTCTGCCGCAGGCACATCAGTTGTTGAACCTAAGTAACTACTGACTCCTGCAAATGCAAAAGATAAAATCACAAGTACGAGAATGCCTTTAGCAATCACGCCTTGCGAACCATCGCGGATCTTTTCTAACATCAGATTTCTCGCTTGTTGCGATTAACAAAATAAAAAGGCGCATCAGGTTGAGATGCGCCTTTCTGTAATTTATGGGGAATATTCAGACGCTACCACTGGTAAATTCTAAAACCCCGAGTAATGGTAGAAATTAAGCTTCATATTCCATTACTTTCAATTCGTAAAAAGCACTGATAAACAGTGCTTGTCATTACGAACGCCTTACAAAGGCTACGATATTAATGATTAATTAACAGCGTCTTTCAGTGCTTTACCAGCTTTGAATGCAGGAATTTTAGCTGCTGCGATTTTGATTTCTTCACCCGTTTGTGGGTTGCGACCAGTACGCTCAGCGCGTTCACGCACTTCAAAAGTACCAAAACCAACAAGAGAAATTTTATCACCTTCTTTCAGACCTTCGGTCACAGCAGCGATAAAAGAATCCAGTGCTCGGCCAGCAGCGGCTTTAGAAATGTCAGCACCAGATGCGATTTTCTCGATTAGTTCAGATTTGTTCATGTCATCCCCTTGAATGTAATTTTTTTGCGCCGCAACCAAATCCGTCTCTAGAGCGGTCTGCGGAGGCTTTTATAACAAGCTTGAATTCAAAGTTCAAGCTGAGTTCGAAAACCAAAGAATTAAAACTGGATACAGCTCAAAGCCAGTTGCGCCAAGGGCTTGGAGCAGCTGGCTCTCCACAGACCTAGGCTACCACAGGTCTGCGCTTTGTTAAGCCCCTTTTTTCATTTTTTTTAACGTGATAGCGCAATTTCTTGCGTTATGCCAAGTTTTTAACCACTTCGAAGCCTTCAACTGGTCTTTCTAGGGCCAGTTTTAACACTTCATCGACCCAACGCACGGGACGAATTTCTAAATCGGCAATCACATTGGCAGGAATTTCTTCCAAATCGCGCTCATTTTCTTTTGGAATAAGCACCAATTTTATGCCGCCGCGGTGAGCTGCTAGCAGTTTTTCTTTCAAACCACCGATAGGTAACACTTCACCACGTAAGGTTATTTCACCAGTCATGGCCACATCGGCACGCACTGGGTTACCCGTTAAGCTGGATACTAACGCGGTACACATAGCCGCACCAGCAGATGGACCATCTTTGGGTGTCGCACCTTCTGGCACATGCACGTGGATATCACGCTTCTCGTAGAAATCCGCATTGATACCTAATTGTTCCGCACGGGCGCGAACAACTGTCATCGCTGCTTGAATCGACTCTTGCATCACGTCGCCAAGGGAACCGGTATAGGTTAACTTCCCTTTACCTGGCACTGAGGTTGCTTCAATCGTCAGTAAGTCACCGCCCACTTGAGTCCAAGCTAAGCCAGTCACTTGACCGATTTGGTTCTTAGACTCGGCTTTGCCGTAATCAAAGCGCTGCACGCCAAGGAAAGACTTGAGATTCTCTTGGTTAACAGTCACAGACTTGACCGACTTATCGAGCAAAATCATTTTCACGACTTTACGGCAAATCTTAGACAATTCACGCTCGAGTGAACGCACACCCGCTTCACGGGTGTAATAACGGATAATGCCAACGATAGCACTATCATCGACTTTAATTTCAGTGGCTTTTAAACCATTGCGCTCGATTTGCTTATTCAGCAAATGTTGCTTAGCAATATTCAGCTTCTCGTCTTCGGTGTAACCCGATAAACGAATGACTTCCATACGGTCAAGTAGTGGCCCAGGAATATCCATGGAGTTTGACGTTGCAACAAACATCACATCGGATAGGTCGTAATCGACTTCGAGGTAATGATCGTTAAAGGTCGCATTTTGCTCAGGATCTAACACTTCTAATAAAGCAGAAGCCGGATCTCCGCGCATATCAGAACTCATCTTGTCGATTTCATCGAGCAAGAATAACGGGTTTTTCACGCCGACTTTAGCCATCTTTTGAATGACTTTACCCGGCATAGACCCAATGTAAGTACGGCGGTGACCACGGATTTCCGCTTCATCACGCACGCCACCGAGGGCAACACGCACATACTTACGACCGGTCGCCTTAGCGATCGATTGACCTAGCGAGGTTTTACCCACACCTGGTGGCCCCACTAAACACAGGATTGGCCCTTTAAGCTGACGCACTCGGCTTTGGACTGCCAAATATTCCAAGATACGTTCTTTGACTTTTTCAAGACCAAAATGATCGGTGTCGAGTACTTCTTGGGCTTTAGCTAAATCACGTTTGATTTTAGAGCGTTGGCTCCAAGGCACAGCCGTCATCCAATCGACATAACTGCGAACAACCGTCGCTTCAGCCGACATTGGTGACATCATGCGTAACTTGTTAAGTTCGGCGAGGGCTTTCTCTTTCGCCTCAGCGGGCATGTTAGCCTCTTCAATCTTACGATTTAAGGCTTCAAATTCGTCATGGCCTTCATCTAGGTCACCCAGTTCTTTCTGGATGGCTTTCATCTGTTCGTTCAGATAGTACTCACGCTGACTCTTTTCCATCTGTTTTTTAACGCGAGTCCGGATACGTTTCTCAACCTGTAATAGGTCGATCTCCGATTCCATCATCGCCATTAGATATTCCAGACGTTCGCCGACGTTGACCATCTCAAGCACAGATTGCTTATCTTCAAGCTTAAGTGGCATGTGTGCGGCCATAGTATCGGCCAGACGCGCCGCTTCATCGATACCCGATAAAGAGGTCAAGACTTCTGGCGGGATCTTTTTGTTCAGCTTGATATAACCTTCAAACTGACCAATAGCACTGCGCACTAACACTTCTTCTTCTTTATCTTCCAGCGGTTCTGATTCCAGATACTCAGCCTTAGCCACAAAAAATTCTGTTTCTTGGGTATAACGGGTAATACGGGCGCGACGACCACCTTCAACCAGCACTTTGACTGTACCGTCTGGCAGCTTAAGTAACTGTAAAATAGAGGCAACCGTACCCACTTCGAAGATGTCATCTTTTGATGGTTCATCGAGCTCGGCATCACGCTGCGCCACTAAAATAATTTGCTTATCCTGCGCCATTGCCGTTTCGAGACATCGAATAGATTTTTCTCGTCCGACAAATAACGGAATTACCATATGGGGATAGACCACCACATCTCGCAGTGGCAGCACGGGGAGTTCGATATGCGCTTCACGCTCTTGGGTCATAGTTCGATTCCGTTTTGGTGAAATGGATTAATACTGGAGTATATTGGGACGCTTTATGGAGTTTCAATGGCTAATACGAAAAAAGGAGTCCATTGGACTCCTTGTTTTTCAGTTTATTAGCGATCAGTACAATTATTGTTCGCCTGATGCCACTTGGGCCTCATTGTGCTCGTAAATCAAGATTGGGGCAGATTCCCCTTTCACGACTGATTCATCCACAACGGCCTTCACCACACCGTCAACGGATGGGATATCGTACATAGTATCCAGCAGAATACTTTCAACGATGGAGCGTAGACCACGGGCACCTGTCTTGCGAGACATGGCTTTGTGAGCAATCGCTTTAAGCGCATCTTCGCGGAACTCAAGCTCTACCCCTTCCATCTCAAATAACGCACTGTATTGCTTAGTTAGGGCATTTTTAGGTTGAGATAGAATTTGTACTAAAGCTTCTTCATCCAGCTCAGTCAGAGTCGCAACCACTGGTAGACGACCAATAAACTCAGGGATTAAACCGTATTTGACTAAATCGCCAGGTTCTACTTGTGATAACGTTTCAGAGATCGTCGCCTTCTCTTTCTCGCCTTTCACCTGTGCACCAAAACCGATACCCGAGCCAACGTGCGCACGTTGCTCAATCACTTTCTCAAGCCCTGCAAATGCACCACCACAGATAAACAGGATCTTAGAAGTATCGACTTGTAAGAATTCTTGCTGTGGATGCTTACGGCCACCTTGTGGTGGAACCGCGGCAACAGTACCTTCAATCAGCTTAAGCAGCGCTTGCTGTACACCCTCACCCGATACGTCACGGGTGATTGATGGATTGTCTGACTTACGACTAATTTTATCGATTTCATCGATATAAACGATACCACGCTGCGCCTTCTCAACATCGTAGTCGCACTTTTGCAGCAACTTTTGAATGATGTTTTCAACGTCTTCACCCACATAACCCGCTTCAGTCAGCGTAGTAGCATCTGCCATAGTGAAAGGCACATTGAGTGAGCGCGCAAGGGTTTCAGCCAGTAGGGTTTTACCGCTACCCGTTGGACCGATAAGCAAAATATTACTCTTGCCCAGCTCGATACCATCTTTAGGCGATGCATTTTTTAAACGCTTATAGTGGTTATACACTGCCACAGAAAGCACTTTTTTCGCTCTGTCTTGGCCAATAACATAATCGTCTAAATGTGCACGCAACTCATGTGGTGTCGGTAATTTATCGCTATCACGCTTTGGAGAGATTTCTTTAATCTCTTCACGAATGATGTCGTTACATAACTCAACACATTCGTCGCATACATACACTGATGGGCCAGCAATGAGTTTTCTGACTTCATGCTGGCTCTTTCCGCAAAAAGAGCAGTACAGCAATTTACCGCTGTCACCATTATTTTTGTTGTCGCCCATTAATTACCTCATTTGCAGTCTGCTCTACTGCCTGTCTTAAATTTGCTTAACTTTTACAAAGCATAGCTCAGTCAAAAGCAAAAATCAGCCGCGTTTCGTCATCACAGAGTCAACTAAGCCATATTCGACGGCTTGAGTTGCACTCATGAAGTTGTCACGATCGGTATCGCGTTCAATCACTTCGAGCGGTTGACCTGTGTGTTCAGCGAGCATTAGGTTAAGCTTATTTTTAATGCCTAAGATTTCTTTGGCATGAATAGCAATATCTGATGCTTGACCTTGGAAACCACCCAGCGGTTGATGGATCATCACGCGAGAGTTTGGTAAACAGTGACGCTTACCCTTCTCACCGCCGGCTAACAAGAAAGCGCCCATACTGGCGGCTTGGCCGATACAGACAGTGCTAACATTCGGTTTGATAAACTGCATGGTATCATAAATCGCCATGCCTGCGGTGACAGAACCACCAGGGGAGTTAATGTATAAAAAGATATCTTTATCTGGGCTTTCTGATTCTAAGAATAATAATTGCGCCACGATAAGGTTTGCCATGTGTTCTTCAACTTGACCTACCAAAAAGATAATCCGCTCTTTCAACAAACGAGAATAAATATCGTATGAGCGTTCACCCTTAGCAGTCTGTTCGATCACCATAGGCACTAAAGCACTTTGTATGTCTGACGCATTATGCATTATTCACTTCCCTAAATAAAAATGGCTCGCATGAGGAGCCTCATACGAGCCATTATAAATGGCGAACAGCTAATCAAGTCAAGCTTAGCTTATGCGCGACCGGTAGCCTTGTTCATAAATTCCTCAAAAGCGACTTGTTTTTCGGTCACTTTGGCAGATTTCAACAGTGCTTCAACCGCTTGCTCTTCTAAAGCAACGTTGCGCATGTTTTGCATCAGCTCTTTGTTGCTGTTGTAATAAGCAACAACTTCACTTGGATCTTCGTAGGCAGAAGCCATAGAAGCGATCAAGCCTTGTACGCGTTCATCTTCCGCTTTCAGTTCGTTCGTCTTGATGACTTCGCCTAATAGCAGACCGATTTTAACACGACGTGCAGCTTGTTCAGTGAACAATTCAGCTGGCAGTTCTGGCATGTTAGCCGATTGGCCGCCAAAACGTTGCATGGCTTGTTGACGCAGAACGTTAACTTCGCCATCGATCAATGCTTTTGGCAAAGTGATATCGTTGTTAGCTAACAGACCATTGATCACTTGCTCTTTCACGTTAGCTTTTAACGCTTGCTCAAGTTCACGGTTCATGTTTTTACGGATTTCAGTTTTAAGGGCTTCTAAGCCACCTTCGCTGATACCAAACAGAGCTGCAAACTCATCGTTTACTTCTGGCAGGTTAGCCGCTTGCACTTCAGTCAGCGTAATCGCGAACTTAGCCGCTTTACCTTTCAGGTTTTCAGCGTGATATTCTTCAGGGAAGTTCACGTCGATAACAAATTCTTCACCCGCTTTGTGACCTAAGATACCCGCTTCAAAACCAGGGATCATACGGCCGCTACCTAGTTGCAGTTCGAAATCATCAGCTTTGCCGCCTTCAAACTCTTCACCGTCAACTGAGCCAACAAAGTTCATTTTCACTTTGTCGCCATCAGCAGCTTCACGCTCAACAGCAGCGAAAGTCGCGTGTTGTTTACGTAAGGTTTCAATCATAGTGTCAACGTCAGCGTCAGTCACTTCAGCTTTTGGCTGTTCTACTTCGATTGCATCTAAGCCTTTCAGCTCAACTTCTGGATAGATTTCAAAGGTAGCGATAAATTCGAATTTTTCGCCATCAGTAGAACCAGGAACAAAAGTCGGTGCACCCGCTGGGTTTAACTTCTCAGCAATAATTGCTTCGATGAAGTTACGTTGCATCACTTCACCCATGATGTCTTGACGAATCGCTGCGCCGTAACGTTTGTTTATAACAGTAACAGGCACTTTACCAGGACGGAAACCTGGGATACGAGCACGCTTAGCTTCACGTTGTAAACTGTCTTTAACCAGCTTTTCAATTTGTTCAGCAGGAACAGAAATGGTCAGGCGACGCTCTAGGCCTTGGGTTGCTTCAACAGAAACTTGCATTGTTTTACCTCGAAATTTGTCTAACGTCCTTTGTAATAGCCGATTCATCAACTATTCAGGTATTCGTTTCTTGATCATTAAATTTGACTACAATGCCCACCACAACTGGCTTTAGGCACAGGTCGCTCATAGTTGATATCTATCAAGACGCGACATTATAGCCACCGTTTTCTGCAGAGTCGAGCCTCAACAGCCGAATCTGGGGTATAAAAAAAGCGACACAAGGTCGCTTTTTTTAATTTGTACTCAAAGTACTAAAAATGGGGTGACTGATGGGGCTCGAACCCACGACAACCGGAATCACAATCCGGGACTCTACCAACTGAGCTACAATCACCACTGAAACTGGTACGCCCGGCAGGATTCGAACCTGCGACCACCCGCTTAGAAGGCGGGTGCTCTATCCAACTGAGCTACGGGCGCATGGTTTACAGAATTTTCTGTATCCTAACCGATTTGGAAAGCATTTATGCTAACCCTATCATTCGCCTATTTGAGTTCAAATTATTTTTGAATTCATTGAAGCAAACGACAATAAAGTGGTCGGTGATAGAGGATTCGAACCTCTGACCCTCTGGTCCCAAACCAGATGCGCTACCGGACTGCGCTAATCACCGAAGATCTTACATTTTTTGGTATCAACTCAGAGGGTTCCCTCTGGTCCGCTCTCATCCAAAATCTGGATGCACTCTATCGTACTGCGCTAATCACCTAAGGTCTTACATGACATTTTCAGCGCAAGATGAACACATCTGCCTGAGAACGGAGCGCATCTTATCCCCTCACTTTACACCCGTCAACGATTTTTTTATCGTTCGACTCTAGGTGCTGAATTATCAGGCTAATCTGGTTTTTTTTATCCACTTGGCAACGGCTTTAACCATGACACAGTAGCTGTGCCCTGTTAAAATAGCCACGATTGCCAATCTCTGTGTTAACTACTGTTTTCACCATCGCCCATATAAAGGATATCCTACACCCATGACAGCCCAAATAATCGACGGCAAGGCGATTGCTCAATCCATCCGCACTAAGCTCAGCGAAAAAGTCACCGCCCGCAAAGAGGCTGGACAACGCGTACCGGGTTTAGCCGTAATATTAGTGGGAGCCGATCCGGCATCACAAGTTTATGTTGGCAGTAAACGTAAGGCTTGTGAAGAAGTTGGATTTATTTCTCGTTCATACGATTTAGAAACAAACTGCACTGAAGATGAATTACTCAACCTGATTGATAGTCTTAATGATGATCCGACAATTGATGGCATCTTAGTGCAACTGCCATTACCCGCACATATCGAAGACTCAAAAGTCATCGAGCGTATCCGCCCAGATAAAGACGTCGATGGATTTCACCCGTACAACGTCGGCCGTTTAGCCCAGCGTATTCCGGTGCTGCGCTCTTGCACCCCAATGGGCATAATGACACTCATCAAATCCACCGGCGTTGATACCTATGGTTTAGATGCTGTTGTGGTTGGCGCATCCAATATTGTCGGCCGCCCAATGACCTTAGAGTTGCTGCTTGCTGGCTGCACCACCACTACTTGCCACCGCTTCACTAAGAATCTCGAGCAAAAAATTCGTCAGGCAGATCTCGTGATCGTTGCAGTGGGTAAACCTGGCTTTATTCCTGGCGAGTGGATCAAGTCTGGCGCGATTGTAATAGATGTGGGTATTAACCGTTTAGATAACGGCACCTTAGTCGGCGATGTGCAATATGACATTGCTGCGCAAAATGCCAGCTTTATCACTCCAGTCCCCGGCGGTGTTGGCCCGATGACGATTGCAAGCCTATTAGAAAACACCTTATATGCCGCCGAGCAGTATCATGACTAGGTTCTAAGTTCTAAGTTCTAAGTTCTAAGTTCTAAGTTCTAAGTTCTAAGTTCTAAGTTCTAAGTTCTAAGTTCTAAGTTCTAAG
>NZ_JABAEB010000003.1:0-63543 GCF_012584455.1 Shewanella oncorhynchi | reverse complement strand
AAGTTCTAGCAAGCATAAAAAAACCTGCATGATGCAGGTTTTTTATTTACTGAAGATTTTCTTGAATTAAAAATATAGCGAATAAGCTTATTTCTTACGCCAAGTGGTGCCACTTGGACCATCTTCAAGCACAACGCCCAAAATATCTAAACGATTACGCGCCACATCCGCAGCAGCCCAATCCTTTTCGGTACGAGCACGGTTACGCTCAACGATTAAGGCTTCGATTTCGGCCACTTCATCGTCACTACCGCCGCCTTGAAAGAAAGCCTCTGGCTCTTGGCTTAATAGACCTAACACATCCGCTAATTGCTTCAAGGTGACCGCTAACGCAGATGCCTGTGCCATATCGGTCAGTTTTAAACGATTGATCTCACGCACCATATCAAATAGAACGGAATAGGCTTCAGGTGTATTAAAGTCATCATCCATCGCCGCTTTAAACTTAGCAATAAACTCTTCTGCAGGCGCCGCAACGACAGTTAAGTCGACATCTTTAATCGCCGTATACAAACGCTCTAAGGCTGAACGCGCTTGTTTCAAGTTATCTTCTGAATAGTTCAGTTGGCTACGATAATGGCCAGATAATAAGAAATAACGCACAGTTTCAGCATCATAATGACCAAGTACATCGCGAATGGTGAAGAAGTTGCCTAAGGACTTAGACATCTTTTCACGGTCAACCATCACCATGCCAGTGTGCATCCAATAGTTGACGTATGGCGTGTCATGGGCACAGCAAGACTGGGCGATTTCATTCTCATGATGTGGGAACTGTAAGTCAGAGCCGCCGCCATGAATATCAAAATGCAGACCTAAATGTTTGCTGTTCATGGCCGAACATTCGATATGCCAGCCAGGACGACCCGGTCCCCATGGGGATTCCCACGTTGGTTCGCCAGGTTTCGACATTTTCCACAACACAAAATCCATTGGATTTTGCTTGGTTTCGTCCACTTCAACCCGAGCACCGGCTTGCAGTTGATCTAAATTCTGGCCCGATAAACGGCCATAATCAGGATATGAGGCCACGCTGAAAAGCACATCACCATCGCTCGCCACATAGGCATGGCCACGGGCGAGTAATAACTCAACCATGTCGATGATTTCGGCAATATGAAGGGTCGCGCGCGGTTCAAAATCGGGGCGCAACATATTTAGGGCATCGAAGTCTTGGTGCATTTCACCAATAAGACGCTCGGTTAAGGCTTCACAGCTTTCGTTATTCTCGTTAGCGCGCTTGATGATTTTGTCATCAACATCAGTAATATTGCGCTGAAAATTCACTTCATAACCCGCGTAACGCAGGTAGCGCACTATCATGTCGAAAGAAACAAAAGTACGGCCATGACCAATATGACAGAGATCGTATATGGTCACACCACACACGTACATCCCAATTTTCCCGGGATTAATTGGCTTAAATTCCTGTTTTTGGCGGGTAATACTGTTGTAAATCTTCAACATCGATATTCTCTTCAATGATACATTCAGGTGTAAAATCAAGGAGTCAGTCTATCACGGCCTGACAGGTTTTGAATACTGCACTTTGCGCGCAATCCGAGATAAGTTAGAATCGCGCCACTATTTACACAGAGTATGAAAACATGATCACATTACACACTAATTTGGGCGACATTAAACTGCAACTGAACGCTGAAAAAGCACCGTTAACAGTAGCAAACTTCATGAAATATGTTGACGAAGGTTTCTTCGACGGCACTATCTTCCACCGTGTGATTGACGGTTTTATGATCCAAGGTGGTGGCTTCAACGAAGACATGAGCCAAAAGCGTTGTAACGAGCCCGTGAAAAATGAAGCCAATAACGGTTTATCAAACCGCACTGGCACTGTTGCTATGGCCCGTACTTCTGATCCACATTCAGCCACTGCACAGTTCTTCATTAACGTGAACGATAACACTTTCCTCGATTTTAAATCAGAAACCTCACAGGGCTGGGGCTACTGCGTATTCGGCGAAATCGTTGAAGGCATGGATGTTATCGAAAAAATCAAAGCCGTTAGCACTGGTAACCGTGGTATGCATCAAGATGTGCCATTAGAAGCCATTGTGATTGAAAAAGTCAGCGTCGCGGCATAATACGGCGAATGCGAACTCTATTTATAGGTGATCTACACCTGAGTGCAGATCGCCTTGATATCACCCAAGCGTTCACTCGCTTTCTCGACACTGAACTCGATGATGCCGACGCCCTTTATATCCTAGGCGATTTGTTTGAAGTCTGGGTTGGTGATGATATTGCCTTGCCTTTTGCCCTCGACATCGCCGAAAAACTCAAGCAAGTATCACAAAAGTTGCCCGTGTATTTTATCCATGGCAACCGTGACTTCATGCTAGGCAAACAATTTGCGCGCGCCGCAGGCATGCAAATTTTACCCGAAGTCACTCGCCTCAATTTATACGGTGTCGACACTGTAATTTTGCACGGCGACAGCTTATGTACTTTAGATAAGGCCTACCAACGCTTTCGAAAACTGCGCAGTTTATCGCTGTCTCGTTGGCTGTACGGTTATTTATCCAAGAAAACCCGTCAGGGCATTGCTGATAAAATTCGCAGCAAGAGCAAAAGCAGCAATCAACAAAAAAGCTACACCATCATGGATGTAGAGCCCAATGCGGTCGATGTGTTATTTGCCAAGACACACACTAAGCATATGATCCACGGACATACCCACAGACCAGCCATTCATCAACTTGCTAATGGCTGTAAGCGTATAGTGGTTGGCGATTGGTATGAACAAGGCAGTGTGCTCAGTGTGAGCGCTGAAGGGATTTATTTACAGTCCTTACCCTTTGACCAGATGATGACCTAAAGGCATTGGCTTAAGTAGGCCTCATTTAGCGTTACTTAAGCTTAAATGGCTTAAATTTTTAGCTTTAATAGCTTGAAAATACTGTGATTAACGGTTTTTCGAACCGTTAATCGTTTCAGCTATATGGACTTAACTCTACTCGTTTGGGGAAGCAAAGCCGTTCAAATTAATTTAATAGAGGCGACCCACTGTGGAAACGAAACTCATCATCCTGCGCCAAAATCAACTCAGCTTCTAACTCGCCAAAGTACTTCACTCGCTCGCTAATATCCTCAGGTGAAACCAACTGAGCTAACGCAAGATAATCTTGATAATGTCGAGCTTCAGAGCGCAGCAGTGACACATAAAACTTACTCAGCTCACCGTCTAAATAAGGCGCGAGTTTAGCGAAGCGCTCGCACGAGCGAGCCTCAATATATGCCCCTACAATCAACTTATCCCGCAAAATATCTTTCTCATGGGTTGTCACATGACTCATCATGCCCTTGGCATAACGCCCCGCGCGAATATTGCGGTAATCAATACTGCGCTTGTGCATTAAATCCAATACTTGTTCAAAATGATGAAACTCTTCTTTAATCAAGCGGATTAAAGGTGAAACTAAATTCGCAGCAAACTTAAAGTTGGGCTTAGGTATAAGGTCAGTTACCAACTCATTCTTTTTCACATCACGGGCTAAAAAACTTTCCACATCATGTTCTTGCGAATAAATAAACTCTTCATAGGGTTTAGCCCACGCCAACAGAGCTCGACCACTGTCTTTATCTAACGCATATTTTCTTAGCAAAAAAATCGCTGTCTGAGCGGCTTTTAACTCACAGTTACAATGGTCGATCAGCAACTCATCCAAGGAATCTGATTTTATCGCGACATCAATCCAAGTTTGCGGTGTTTCACAGTGAAGAAATGCGTGGATGGGGGCAAGAAGTTGCAGCATGGACTCACTCAATATCATTCTGAATATCGCGCTATTTTACGCATATTTACTCATAAGCTATAGCATTAGGCTTAAGTAAACTTGACGCGCTGAACTTTTTGTTCAATAAATAATCTACACTCTAAAGAACTGAGATCCTGATCACACAGCCTCTCACTTCTCTATGTGTAACCAATCGATGGATAAAGAGACAGGACACCATTTTAACCTCGATTGTAGAGCTGTTATCAGCTCGTCTGACGTTTGGCGAGCCATTCATCAATGCTGAACAAGGATAATTATAATGATACTGAATCACTTAATGGGGCTATACACTCATCCAAAACAAGAGTGGCAAACAATTGAAAAAAACCATGAGGCACTGAAAAGTAGCTTAAGTCATGTAGTTCTTATCGCCTTAATTCCGGCGGTGTGCAGCTACATTGCTACGGCTTACATTGGCTGGAATCCTGGCGCAGGCGATCCTATTTACCTTACACCACAAAGCGCCCTGTTTATGTCTGCAGGCATGTATTTAGGCCTGATTGCAGGTGTATTCGCCCTTGCCTATTTAGCCTATTGGATGGCAAAAACCTTCGATGCTAACCCAACTTACACCCAAGCATTAGAGCTCGCGTCCTACACTGCAACCCCGTTGTTTATGGTCGGTTTAGCCGCATTATATCCAGTGCTATGGTTTATCATGATAGTGGGGTTGATTGGTTTAGCCTACTCAGTCTATTTACTGTACGCGGGGGTGCCTATCATTATGAATATCCCTGAAGAGAAAGGTTTTATCTACGCTAGCTCTATGGTGACAGCAGGCTTAGTACTCTTGGTGGGGCTAATGGCAACTAGTGTCATTTTATGGAGCTTAGGCTTTGGTCCTATGTACCAATAACCATTTTAATTCATCACAAATTTAATCAACAGCAACTCAAGCTCTACGTCGCAATTGATTTGTAGCAGAAAATAAAAAAGAAGGCCGCAAAGGCCTTCTTTTTTGAGTTGAATTAACGCTTTGAGCGAGTTAGCAGATCAGTTTGACTCATTCAGTCAAACAGCTCCACTTAAGCAAAATCACTCGAAAGAATCACGCAGCGCTACGGTTAAGTTAAACACTAAATTATCCGGCGATGAATCTTTGCTGTCAGCGCAGAAATAGCCTTCACGCTCAAACTGATAGGCTTGTTCCGCAGGTGCATTCACTAGGCTTGCTTCTGCAAAACCTTGTACAACGATCAATGATTCAGGGTTTAACACTTCATCCACAGTCTCTGCCGCAGCAGGATTAGGATCGGTAAATAAACGCTGATAGAGACGGAATTCAGCAGGCTTAGCTGTAGATGCCTCAACCCAATGGATCACGCCTTTAACTTTACGGCCATCAGCAGGGTTTTTACCTAAAGTTTCAGGATCATAAGTACAGTAAACCGTCGTGATATTGCCTTCGCTGTCTTTGTCACAACGTTCAGCTTTAATCACATAGGCATTACGTAAACGCACTTCTTTGCCTGTAACTAAGCGTTTGTATTGTTTGTTGGCTTCTTCTTTAAAGTCAGCCACATCGATCAATATTTCTCGGCCAAAGGCTAATTCACGCGTCCCCATGCTCTCATCATTTGGATGAGCGGCCGCTTGAATGTACTCAAGTTCACCTTCAGCATAGTTTTCAATGATGACTTTCAATGGACGTAATACGGCCATCGCACGCGGTGCATGTTCGTTCAATTCTTCACGAATACACGCATCTAACATGCCGACTTCAATCATATTCTCTTGCTTAGTCACGCCGATACGTTGGCAGAACTCACGAATTGAAGCCGGTGTGTAACCACGGCGACGTAAGCCTGCAATCGTTGGCATACGTGGGTCATCCCAACCTGACACGAGTTTACGGGTCACAAGGTCGTTCAGCTTACGTTTAGACATCAAGGTATATTCGAGATTTAAGCGGGAAAACTCGTATTGACGAGTACGATTCGGCGCTTGAAAATCGTTCAAATTATCCAACACCCAATCATATAAACGACGGTTGTCTTGGAACTCTAATGTACATAAAGAGTGGGTAATATGTTCTAACGCATCAGAAATACAGTGCGTGAAGTCGTACATTGGGTAAATGCACCACTTGTCACCTGTTTGATGATGATGGGCAAAACGAATACGGTAGATGATAGGATCGCGCATACACATGAATGGCGATGCCATATCAATTTTGGCACGCAATGCGCACTCGCCTTCTTTAAAACTACCGTCGCGCATCTTAGCGAATAAGGCGAGGTTTTCTTCGACTGATGTGTCGCGGAAAGGACTGTTTTTACCTGGCTCTTTTAACGTACCACGGTATTCACGGGTTTCATCTGCATTCAAAAAACACACATAAGCCAAACCTTTATTAATCAGTTCAACCGCATATTGATGTAACTGATCAAAATAGTTTGATGAATAGCGAACGTCACCATCCCACTGGAATCCAAGCCAACGCACATCCGCCTGAATAGAATTCACATAATCAATGTCTTCTTTTTCAGGATTAGTATCGTCAAAACGTAAATTACACAGACCGTTATAGTCTCGCGCTATCCCAAAATTTAAGCAGATAGATTTAGCATGACCAATATGAAGATAGCCATTCGGTTCCGGCGGGAAACGAGTCTGTACACTCGTGTGCTTACCGCTTTGTAAATCTTCATCTATGATATTACGAATAAAGTTACTCGGACGTACTTCAGTGTCCACATGACTCATGGAATTCCTCTTTGCGAACAATGGCAATTTTAAGAAAACCAGCATGATCCTACAGATCACCACTAGTTACAATGCCTAGGGTTAAAAACTCTGGTTTTTGACTGTTTGGGGTTATAACCGCGATAGTAAAACAATAAAAGCAGCCATGAAAGCTGCTTTTATCTTTGACCTAACTAAGCTGACATTTATTATTCAGTCACGCCGACTCAGTAAATCTTACTCGGTGATAATGCGGATCCCAGGAATAATCTGCTGGCTTCTTTTACCCTTACGTTTCAACCACAGATAAAAAGCGGCTAATGCAAACAAGAAGAAACCAATCCACAGACTTGATTGAACTGGGTGCTGCGTAAAGGTAGCGGCTTGATAAACTACCGTTGCAGAACCATAAGCCAGTGAGAAAGTCCACGTTGCCGCGAACGTCGCCCACCGAGAACCAAACTCATGCACTAAGGCGCCCATTGCCGCAACACAAGGAGTATAAAGTAAGATAAACAGCAAATAGGAGAAAGCCGCAACTTTACCACTAAAACCTGCTTGTAAAGCACCGAAAGTCGATGTCGCAACACCTTGTTCTTCAGCAACGGTTTCTTTATTGGTTAAATCACCGACCGACAGTTTAAGCGGATCTTCAAGATCTAAACCAAACAAGTTAGTTGGAATCGTTGCCAGAGCCGCATTAAAGCTTTCACTCAATGGTGCAAGTTCTTCATCTGTCGGCGCCGCGCTGCTGTATAGACTGTTTAAGGTACCAACAACCGCTTCTTTGGCGAAAATACCCGTGATAATACCGACGGTTGCAGGCCAGTTATCCTGCTCTATGCCCATAGGCGAGAAGATAGGCGTGATTTTTTGACTCGCGACACTCAGCAAAGATGCTTGGCTATCTTCATGGCCAAATGTGCCATCAACACCAATAGCATTGATGAAGTTCAATAAGGTCACGACTAGAACAATCGTTTTACCTGCGCCTAAAATAAAACTCTTAGTGCGTTTACCTGTACGAACCATAACAGCTTTCAGCTTAGGTAGTTCATAACTTGGTAGCTCCATCACCACTGCACTACTGCTGCCGGGTAATAAAGTGCTTCTGAGTAATAAACCCGTACCGATAGCGGCAAAGATACCAATAATATACAGCAAGAAGACTAAATTCTGACCTGAATCGGGAAAGAAAGCCGCCGCAAAAAGTGCGTAAACCGGAAGACGTGCACCACAGGACATAAATGGCGCCATCATCCCTGTCACAATACGCTCACGCTCACTGCCTAAGGTTCGCGTAGCCATAATTGCCGGCACTGAACAACCAAAACCGACAATCATAGGAACGAATGCTTTACCAGGCAGGCCAATACGACGCATTAAACCGTCAACCACAAATGCAGCGCGTGCCATGTAGCCAGAACTTTCGAGGATCGACAAACCGAGGAAAAGCGCCGCAATAACAGGAATAAAGGTTGATACGGTTTGAATGCCTTGGCCGACACCGCCCGCTAAGATAGTGACCAACCAAGCCGGAGAGCCCATGCTCGTCAAGAATGAACCGAAGTGATCGACAAACAGTGCGCCAGCAAAAACATCAAAGAAATCAATAAAAGCACTGCCAATATTAATGCTGAACATAAACATCAAATACATCACAAACAAGAACACAGGAATGCCAAGCACAGGATGTAAAACGAGTTTATCTAATTTGTCACTGAGGGTGAGGAACCCTGACTCTTTCACTGAACCTTGAAAAACTTGTTCAACGAAATTAAAGCGCGTGGTCGCCACCATCACTTCAATATCATGGCCTTGCTGAGCGATAATCTGAGTACAGGAATTCACTTCATCCTGCAGTTCAGCATTTTTACAGCTACCACAACCCGAACCATTACCTAGCATAGCCAAAGCGCGGCCGCGACTTAATTGTTCATCTTTGCTGCAGAGTAACTGCACGCCCGCTTCAATTTGTTCATCATAATGAAGCACTAATGGGGCTTCTGAGACTCGGCCTTGAAGTAAATCGAGTACCTGTGCCTGCACTTTAGCGACATCGGCAGGATCTCGCGAACACACGCCAATCACAGGGCAACCCAGCTCTTGGCTCATTTTCTTTAAATCGACTTTAATCCCACGTTTGACAGCCGAATCAATTTTATTCAGCACCACTACCATAGGGATAGCGAGTTCACGCAATTGGGCTGTGAGATATAAGTGACGTTCGATATTAGTGGCATCGACTAAATTGATAATGCCATCGACACGTTGCTCGGCAAGGTATTGCTGCGCAATTTGCTCATCAAGTGAACAATCGCAACTATTACCCGCAGGAAGAAGATCGTAAATACCCGGTAAGTCTGTCAGATAGACGTCAGCACCGTTTAAGGTGAAATGACCAGTCTTTTTTTCGACCGTAACACCAGACCAGTTACCCACTTGCTGATTTGCGCCTGTTAGCGCGTTAAAGAGTGTAGATTTACCCGCGTTAGGGTTTCCTACTGTGACGCAATGAAACTGCTTAGCCATTCGTCTTTTCCACCTCAATGATGTCTGCCAAATCTCTGCGCATACAAAGTTTACTACCACGAATATCCAGTTCGAGACCAGAACCCATAGGTGCGTATCGGATCAATAAAAAACGCGTATTTGGCGTGATCCCCATGGACAACAACTTGCGCTTCACGGTTTGTGGCAGCGCCAAACGCCCCACTTCAGAAATAAGACCGCGATCGCCGGGACTGAGTTCGCTTAACTTCATTACGTATTCCACCTTGCAACAGGTTCAGCTCGAAAAACTGCGCCCATTGTAACCGAGCGATGACACTAATAACTTTACCTAGATCAAGATTTTTGATTGGTAACGATAATAGTTTTCAATTGTGTTGGGTATTATGTGATAAAAATTCCAATGAATAAACGACCAACCGAAAATAAAAATCTGCACCTTTGCATTAGTGACTATGAAGCGATGCACAGAAGTCAAAACGCTGTAAACAAATCCCACCCGAAGCAAGTGTGATCAAAATCACACTTAATCTATATCGCCTGTAAAATCATCCCTCTTTACAGTGAAAAGACCCCGCAATGTTAAGCACGTGTCACACACTTGTTCTAATATTAACCGAGCTAAATAAGCTAAATTAGCAATGTCGAAAGCGTAAAAATAACAAATATAAATGCACTCGGGAAAACATAACCATGGAAATAGGGCTAAAGTTCAGAAGCATAGCTAAGGCTATGCTATGTATTTTGTTATCAATCGCAAGCGTTTCGGCCTCAGCGACCCCTTGGGATGACAAAAAACCAGAAGAAGTTGTTGCGACATTAGACAAAAAATTCGCCGAAGGTAAGTATTCCGCTAAAGGCGCTGATACTTGCCTGATGTGCCACAAAAAAAGTGCCGTGGTGATGGCAATATTTGAGGGGGTTCATGGCAACCCCAATGTGAAAGGTTCACCCATGGCCGATTTGCAGTGCGAAGCCTGCCACGGCCCGTTAGGGAATCATAATAAAGGTGGCAAAGAGCCGATGATCACCTTTGGCGCGAACTCCCCTGTTCCAGCGCAAAAGCAAAACAGTGTCTGCATGAGTTGCCACAATGACAGTCAACGTACTGCATGGAAAGGCAATCACCACGATAACGCCGATGTCGCCTGTAGCAGCTGCCATCAAGTGCATGCCGCAAAAGATCCTATCAGCGATAAAGCCAATGAAGTCACCATTTGTACCCAGTGCCATACCCAACAAAAAGCCGATATGCACAAGCGCTCGGCGCATCCATTACAGTGGCAACAAATGGTGTGCAGTGACTGCCATAATCCCCACGGCAGTTTAAACGATTCAAGCTTGAAGCAAATGAGTGTTAATGAAAATTGCTATAGCTGTCATGCCGAAAAACGCGGCCCTAAACTGTGGGATCATGCCCCCGTCACCGACAACTGCGCTAATTGCCATAATCCCCACGGCAGCGTGAACGAAGCCATGCTGATCAGCAAACCGCCACAACTGTGTCAGCAGTGCCACGCTTCGGATGGCCATAGCAGTAATGCCTATTTTGGCAATCAAACCAATGCCTTCACTTCTGGTAATTCCTGTATGAATTGTCACGGACAAGTGCATGGCTCTAACCATCCTTCTGGCAAATTACTGCAGAGATAACAAGGGAATGATCATGCGAACAGCTAAAATGTCTCACCCTAGCGCTTATTTCTCCCTCACTTTGCTGGCTTGGGCGATAAGCGGTGTTTTGACTCAAGCACACGCCGAAGGTTATGAGCTGCAAGAAGCGAATCGAAGTAGCATAAAGACAGAGGCATGGAGCTGTAAGCAATGCCAACCTAAGACAGGGGATATTGGCAATGTCAGTGCCAGCCTCGCTTACAACGATAGTGAGGACAGCCGTTTCGGTAACAGTACTGGAACAGATAATCATGGTCTCGTTGGTGCCGTCGGTGCGGATATGGTGTACAAAACACCGTCGGGTTATCAAACCGAGCTGGTCGCGGATAAGTTAGGTTTTGATGCGGGCTCAGCCAAGCTCACAACAGGAAGGCCGGGAAACTATCAAATCAACTTGGGTTATAGAGGCTTAGCAAACTATAACCATAATCAACTCAAAAGCCCCTATACCTCAGTGCAAGATAAAATGTTATTGCCCGATAACTGGATAACAGGCGGCACAACGCAATCTATGCCTATGTTACAGAGCAGCCTTGTTAGCCAAGATTTAAGTATTCAACGTGATCGCTTTAGTATCGGTGGTTACTACGCTGGCAAAATATCACCTGAAGGTGACAATAACAGTCACTACAAAGCCTCGCTAAACTATCAGCATGAAGACCGCAGTGGCGCAAAAAAGACCAGTGCCAATATACTCACCAATAGCGTTATGCTAGCCCAACCAATTGATGACAGTACTGATGAAGTCGATGCGAGAGTTTATTTTAACGGTTCAGGCTGGCAAGCAGGCATCAATAGCCAGATCAGCCAATATAAAAATGATCACCAAGCCATGCTGTGGCAGTCTGCCTACACTCCCACCTTTGGTGCAGCATACCTAGGTCAGAATGCGGTCGACCCCGACAATAAAGCCTACCGAGTTGCCGCAGAAGCCTCAGGGGGGGCAAATGGTCAAAATGTATTGATGCACGCAGGCTTTAGCCGTATGACCCAAGATGACACATTTATTCCTGCCACCATCAATGGCCCATCGCCCGTCCTGCCTGCGGATACCTTAAATGGCCAAGTTGATATTGTAGAGATGGACCTTAAATATTCAGGACGGATCAACCAAGATTTAAGCATGCAGGCAAGCTACAACTATCAAGACAGAGATAATAAAACGGCTCAATTAGACTTTCCGCAGATCATCACCGACAGTATTAATCAAGGCACAGCCCAAAATAGCCTTTATGATAAGCGCACCAAAAAACTCGAACTCAAAAGCAAATACCGTTTTACCTCAGCGGTTTATGCCGAAGCGGGTTACAGCCATAATGAAAACGATTATGCCGAACTCGACCGCCAATCCATCGATGAATCTGGCGTGTTTGCTAAACTAAGTTATCGCTATTCACCCGCATGGTCAGCTTGGTTGAAAGGAGAAGCACTAGAGCGAGATGGCAGTGAATATCATCCCGTCGCAACCACTCAAAGTTCAAGTAATCCTTGGCTACGTAAATCCTACCTTGCCGATAGAAAAAGGCAGAAAGTCACCTTACACACGGATTATCAGAGCGATATTGGTCTATCTCTTGGTGCCAGCTTACACAGCATTAATGACGACTATCATCATACCTTCGTTGGTCTAACTCAGGTGTCCTATCTCGGTTACGACTTGTCAGCCCAATATATGCTGAGCAGTGACCTCAATTTAACCGCCTTTGTTAACCAAGATTGGCGCGATTCAGACCAAGCGGGCAGTAATTCCTTCTCGACACCCGATTGGTACAGCACTGCCGAGGAAAAATCGACCTTGATTGGTGCAGGGCTTAGTTATCAAAACCTGTTCGATCATCACCTCGATATTGGTTTGGATTACAGCTATTCCGATGGACAGAGTGATACAGAAGTGACCTACGGCATCACCAGTCCCTATGGCGATTTTTACGCCCGCAAACACAATATTAATGCCTACGCCAAATATAAGTTTGCCGACAGTATTTCGCTGCGCGTCGATTGGTTATTCGAAAAATATCAAGATGCTAACTGGCAAAACCAAGGCACAAGCTGGGACACGATTCCCAACGTACTCAGTTTTGGTGATCTGGGCCACGACTACAACGCTCACTATTTAGGCTTGACCTTAAGCTACCAAATGTAACTTAGGCACTGACAGCGCATTCCAAGGATAGAAATATGAACAAGTTTGCAAAAATTCGCACTCAATTCAGTCTTATGCTGGCCTTAGTCTCGCTATTAAGCGCCTGTGGCGGTGATAACGGCCAAGATGGTAATCCCGGTGAGCCTGCGAAACCGCCTGCATTAACGATAACTAACCTTAACATCATGGTCGATAAAGTCGCGATGACAGATGGCATTGCTCAAGTGGATTTTCAAGTAAGCAATCAAGATGATGAAGCCGTGATTGGTATCCCATCGGCGACATTTATTGCTGCGCAGCTTCTCCCCCAAGGTTATACAGGCGCGGGGAATAGCAGTGAATGGCAGCACTTTACCGCTGAAACCTGCGCGGCAACTTGCCCTGGCAGTCTCACAGATCATAAAAACGGTCACTACAGTTATACCTTCAGCGCCGCATTTAATGGCATGAATGGAGTGACGTTTATGCCCGAAGCGACCCAAAGAATGGTGGTCAAAATTGGCGGCGATAAACTTGCCGATAACACGCCCTTACCTATAACCAATCAGCATTATGACTGGCAATCTTCAGGTAGTAATGTCGCTTACACCCGCAACTTAGTCACAATAGAGACCTGTAATAGTTGCCACAGTAATCTAGCTTTCCATGGCAGTAGATATGATCAAATCGAAACCTGCGTCACCTGCCATACCAGCAAAAAAGTCAGTAACCCTGATATTTTCCCACAAATGATCCACAGCAAACATTTAACCGGCTTCCCGCAACCCATTAGTGACTGCCAAACCTGTCACGTCGATAAGGCTGAGTTAACCGAACAGCAAAACTGGCGCAGAGTCCCGACCATGCAAGCCTGTGGTGCCTGTCATACACAGATCAATTTCCCCGCAGGCGAAGGACACCCAGTGCAAATAGATAACAGTAACTGCGTGGCGTGTCATAATGCCGACTGGACCGCAAGCGTACACAGTGATGAAGCTAAAAACGCGGCACTGATGCAATTTAGCCCAAGCATCACCAGCGCCAGTATGGATGCCAATGGTACGGTCACTGTTGCGGTTAAGCTGATGAATCCAGCCACAGGAACTGTGTATAGCGAAAGTGCCGATAAACTAAAATTTATCAATGATTTAAGGGTATATGCCAACTGGGGAACCAGTTTTGATTATGCGACCCGTTCAGCTCGCTCGATTAAACTGCCGGAATCCACCCCCATATCAGGCTCTAATGGCATTTATACCTATACGATAGCGGGCCTTACCGTGCCAGCAGGCACTGAAACGGATCATGGCGGACTTGCGATTCAAGGCAGAGTCTGTGCCAAAGATAAAGTACTGGTTGATTGCACGACTGAACTGGCGGAAGTGTTAGTGATTAAATCCAGCCACAGTTATTTTGATATGGCAGCATTGAGCAATGAAGGTCGTCGTAGCGTTGTGAGTAATGCAAGCTGCGGTAATTGCCATGGTGATCAAAAACTGAATATTCACGGCTCACGTAACGATCTCGATGGTCAATGCCAGCTATGCCATAACGCCAATATGCTGGCCGATGCGACGGCAGCCAATCCTTCAATCACGTCATTTGACTTTAAGCAGCTGATCCACGGTATTCACACCAGTCAATTCACGGGGTTTGAAAACCTAAACTACCCAGGAAAAATCGGTAACTGTGCCCAATGCCATGTTAACGATACTGCGGGAATTTCTACCGTCGCCCTCCCCTTAAATTCAGCGGTGCAACCCCTTGCCCTCAATAACGGCACTTTTACCAGCCCAATTGCCGCTGTGTGTAGCAACTGCCATTCAAATACCAGCACTCATAACCACATGGCTCAGCAAGGTGCTGTTTTTGCAGGTACAAAATCCGATGCAACCGCAGGAACTGAAACCTGTGCTTTCTGTCATGGACAGGGCGGAGTCGCGGACGTGTTGAAAGTGCATCCAATAAACTAACCCTATGATGCTGGCCTAAAAAGGCCAGCAACTGCAGATATAAAAGGAACTCATACGATGCAGCCATCTACTCCTAAAGAAATAGTCAGATCTCAGTCACATTACCCGCCTAAAGTGACTGATAAATACCAGTGACTTAGTTAGCCTTACAGATGGAAAACTAATTCCACACATCTTATGCGGGTAATGAGATTTATTCTTATTTGCCAAGCGTTTGATGATGATTACAACTATTGCAGGGAAATATCATGATGAAACGGTTCAATTTCAATACCGCAACAAAAGCGATGTTGGGTGCCGGTTTACTCTCTCTACTACTCGCCGGTTGCGGTGGTAGTGACGGTAAAGATGGTGAAGACGGAAAACCGGGTCCGGTAGGCTTAGACATAAGTCAAGCCACCACACTCAAAGCCACACTTGAAGATGTAAAAATTGACAACGGCACTGTTAGCGTAGACATAGTACTAACGAATGCGAATGGCGTTCCTGTGACGGGCCTAGAGCAATACGCTCAAATCAATACTATCGGATTGGGTATTGCAAAACTTACCCCTGAAAGTGGCAAAGGTTACAAAACACCTCAATGGGTCAGCTATATCAACTCAGTGAAAGCAGCTGATCCTGCACGCAGTCTTGCAAATTATAGCTATACCGATGGTAAAGATAGCGCTGGCAATCCTATTACTAAAGAAGTGAAATTTACACCTGGTGATGCTATTCAAGCGAACATCGAATCTAGTTGTAAAACCACTTGTTTAACAGTGGTTGATAGTGGCGTTTACCGCTATACCTTCCAAACCAATTTAAGTACTTTGCCCGCTATTGAAGGTCTCGATTTAACCTACGACCCAACATTAATACATCGCATTACTTTAGAACTTCAAACCGATGGCAGTAAAGATGCCAAGTTAGTCAACAGCCATATCGACTTCTTACCAAGCGATAACTTTAGAGTAGCTAAAGAGACGGAAACGCGTACGGTTGTCGATTTAGAAGCGAACTGTATCAAGTGTCACAGCACAAATTATAGCGATACATCTTCTACTGCTAAGCCATTAGCACTACATGGCGGAAGACGGATCGGAATAGCAAACTGTCAAGTTTGTCATACCAGCTACAGTAAAGATCCAGAAACAGGATCACCTTTGGATATGGGCGCCATGGTTCATGCCATTCACAAAGGTACTTACGCTATGGTGGGTTACAGCGGAACGGCTTATGACTTTAGCGGTACTATGGCTAAAGCTGCGGCTGAAAGTGGCTACCCACAATACCGTGAAGGTAAAGACGTTTCTGAACGAGTCACTCTGCCAGTCTCTATCGGGAACTGCCAGTCTTGCCATAGCACAGATGACAAAGGACCCGTTGATGCCGCAAGCTTTAAACATCACAAAGGTTTAGCCTGCGCATCTTGTCACATGTCAGGTTTTAATCCAGTAGATAACAGTGAATGGTTAACACCACCTGAAGGTCAAAAAGACCGTGGTTTCGTTGGTAACTATTTCCATTACTATGCAACACCTGAAATTGACGGTATTCCAGGTGCAAACCTAGTCAATGTATTCCAAAATGGAGGTTGCGCTTCTTGTCACGCCGAACAAGGTGAAGAAGGCAGCGCTAAATATCACTTAGCAAAAGCTAATGCCACTAAGTTACTGCGAACTGAATATGCCTATAAATTAGAAAATGGCACATTTGATGTGGCTAAAGGAGAGTTAACATTCACAGTCAATTGGCACAGTGATGTTGCTCCACATCAAGATCCTAAAGTGAAAGAGTTTTGGGTCAGCTTAACGGCATTCAATGGCACTGAATACACCATGGGCCCACGTCCATCTAATGGTACTTTAGGTCGTAGCGAAAACCGTATTTCTGTAAATTTGGCCAAAGTTGAGACTAACGCTAACTTAACAGCGGTACCAAATGGCTCAAAAGTAACATACACATTAACAGGCATTAAAGCTGTTATTGGCACAAGTTCTGTTCCATACAAACAAATTGTTAGTATTGGTAAAGGCTTCATGGACGGCAAATTGCTGATCTGTGCAAACTCTGCAGAACTCGATCCAACAATGGATGCTGCGATTGATTGTAGTAACACTGAAGCACCAATCTACGAAGTGATTGTTGGCAGTAATAAAGCTTCATTCTCTGCCGATGCAAGTAATGTTACCGCACGTAGCATAGTCATCTCTGAAGCAAAATGTGCTAACTGTCATGGTGAGAAAGCTGACTTTTCAGCCTCTCATGCGCTGACCCATGCGGCAGACAAGCCTGATAACAGCTGTGGTACTTGTCACTCTGCTGTACCTAATACCGCGGTAGCTTTAGCCGATGGTAGTTGTGTGGCTTGTCACAATGGCGCTCCTGCTCACAGTAAAAAGCCATTTGAACGTGGTTTTGACTTTAAAGTCATGATCCACCAAATTCACGCTGATACTCGCAGTGTTCGCCGTTTAACAACAGATGCAGCAACCTTCCCTGAAAACCCAGCGAACTGCGCGGCTTGTCATGATAAAGGTCAACTTAGCTTAGCTACACTAGGCAATAAACCTGCGTTCTTAGCAAGTACTGGTGAATACTCACCAACCGTTGCAGCTTGTGCATCTTGCCATGCAACGACCGCAACTGACAGCGCAGTGATAGGCCACTTCGAAACCAATGGTGGTGTATATAACGCTGCTGCTGGCACTTACACTCCTGGTAGCGAAACCTGTGCGACCTGCCATGGTGAAGGTAAATCATTTGGTGTGGATAAAGTTCACCCAGTGAAATACTAATATGGAACCGAGTAACGAATCGCAACTCAGTCGTTACTCACATTAAATTCAGCAAAATCCCCCGCAGTGCGGGGGATTTTATTTACATAACAGCAACCCCATTCAAACCTTGCTTTTATAGTATAAAGTCAACGCACATTACCCAGATAAAATCCGCTGTTTTTTTGTTCTAAAATCATTTTTACCTCTCGCTTTAAATACCTCTTTAGAAATAGAAAGATCCAAGTCACACATTAGCAAAGGCCTTGGAGATTTTAAGGTCATGTTAGGTTAGCCTTTCCTTGGGGAATTCTATTTCCAGCATCCACTTAAGTCGCTTCTAATGACCAAAAACACAGACATAGAATCTGTTGGCTCTAGAACATAGCGTTTAAGCAATGCCAAACCTATGCAGGGAAAAAAATGATGAACGCACAAACAACTAAAATCGCACTGCTGTTAGCAGCAAGTGCAGTCACTATGGCCTTAGCGGGCTGTGGTGGCAGTGATGGTAATGATGGTAATCCCGGTGAACCTGGTGGCGAACCTGCTCCAGCGATTCAAACCCTTAATTTCGCCTTTGACAAATCTGTCGTCACTAACGGTATTCCGAGTGTTGAGTTTACCGTCACTAACGAAAATGATTTACCCGTTGTTGGCCTACAAAAAATGCGTTTTGCCGCAGCACAATTAATCCCACAAGGTGCAACTGGTGCAGGTAATGCGTCACAATGGCAATACTTTGGTGATGAAACCTGTGATGTCGCTGCAACATGCCCAGGGACTTTCGTTGACAAGAAAAACGGTCACTACAGTTATACTTTTAGCATGAACCTGACCGCTAACACTAAAGTCACCTATAACGAACAGTTAGCTCAACGAGTATTAATCCGCGCTTATAACACTCCGCTTCCCGATGGTACTCAAGTACCAAACAGTAACGCCTTTGTCGACTTCACAGCCGATACTGGCGCACTGCCAACATATAGTCGCAAAATTGTCGCCACAGAAAGCTGTAATACTTGTCACCAAGATTTAGCCAATGTTAAACATGGCGGCGCGTATTCTGACGTTAATTACTGTGCAACTTGCCACACAGCCGGAAAAGTTGGCGTAGGTAAAGAGTTTAATGTTCTCGTTCACGCTAAGCACAAAGACCTCACCTTAGGCTCATTAGAAAGCTGTCAAAGCTGTCACGCAGCAAATGAGGCTACGCCTGATTGGAGTAATTGGTCACGTATCCCAACTGCCGCCTCATGTGGAAGCTGCCATAGCACAGTGGACTTTGCTGCCGGTAAAGGTCACTCACAACAGCTAGATAACTCTAACTGTATCGCCTGTCATAACAGCGATTGGACTGCAGAACTGCACACAGGTAAGACTGCAGACAAAAAAGCCGTTATCGCTCAGTTAGGTATGTCAGCAGCACTTGCTGGTCAAGCTGATGATACTGCAGTATTAACCGTGTCTATCTTAGACAAAGATGGTAACGCAATTGATGCGGCAACCGTTCAAGATAAGATTAAACGTTTAGAGTCTGTTACCAACGTTGGCCCTAACTTCCCGATCATGGGCTACAACCCAAGTCCTGGTAGCGGTAAAGCGAAAATAGCGAAAGACTTAGTCAAAGATGGCGCACTGCAAGAAGGTGTAACCTTAGTTGACGGTAAATTAGTCTTTACAACACCCGCTCTACCTTTCGGTGCAGGCGATACTGATACCGCCTTTACCATTATCGGTTTAGAAGTGTGTAGCACTGGTACAAGCTTAACCACATGTACCGCAGACAGCGCAACAACGAGCATGAAAGCCGAACTAGCTTTTGGCACTAAGTCTGGTAAAGCACCGAGCATGCGTCATGTTAACTCAGTTGAGTTTGGTACCTGTCAAGGTTGTCACGGTGATAGCTTCGAAATTCACAAAGGCCACCATGCGGGTTTTGTGATGACAGAACAGCTATCACATGCAAAAGATGCCAGCGGTAAGCCAATCGTCGGTGTGGATGCGTGTGTCGCTTGTCATACCCCAGATGGTACCTATGCAAATGGTGCTAACAAAGGTGCGTTGGAGATGAAATTACACGTTGTTCATGGTAAACAAGGTGTCATCAAAGAATGTACCCAATGTCATAACGACTTCAACCTAGATGCATTCAAGGTCAAAGGCGCTCTGGCAACAACTGCGGGTAAATACACCACGCCAATCACTGCCACTTGTACTTCATGCCACGCGCCAGAATCTATTGGCCACGGCTTAGAAAATATGGGCGCGATTGTGAACGGTGATTATGTTCAAGCCAATCAAGCGGCGCAGTCAGAAACCTGTTTCTACTGTCACAAACCCACACCAACAGATCACACTCAGGTGAAGATGTAATTTGCCCAAGCAGGGGGAGTTCGCTTCCCCTTTCTTGAATTTTGTTGGGACAAATTGGGAAGCCTATTATGAAGAACAGCCTAAAAATGAAAAACCTACTGCCGGCACTTGTCATCTCCATGGCAATGTCTGCAGTGATGTCTTTATGCATCACACCGAGTGCACACGCCTCAAAGTGGGATGACAAAATGACTCCAGAACAAGTCGAAGCCACCTTAGATAAGAAGTTTGCCGAAGGCAGCTACTCCCCTAAAGGTGCCGATTCTTGTTTGATGTGCCACAAAAAATCTGAAAAAGTGATGGACCTCTTCAAAGGTGTTCATGGCGCCATTGATTCATCAAAGAGCCCAATGGCTGGCCTGCAATGTGAAGCCTGTCATGGTCCTATGGGTCAACACAATAAAGGCGGCAACGAGCCGATGATCACTTTTGGTAAGCAATCGACCTTAAGTGCAGAAAAACAAAACAGTGTCTGTATGAGCTGTCACCAAGATGATAAACGCGTATCTTGGAACGGTAGTCACCATGACAATGCCGATGTTGCTTGTGCCTCATGCCACCAAGTGCATGTCGCAAAAGATCCTGTGTTATCAAAAAACACCGAAATGGAAGTCTGTACTAGCTGTCACACGAAGCAAAAAGCAGATATGAATAAACGCTCGAGTCACCCACTAAAATGGGCTCAAATGACCTGTAGCGATTGTCATAATCCCCATGGGAGCATGACAGATTCCGATCTAAACAAGCCTAGCATTAACGAAACCTGTTACTCCTGCCACGCCGAGAAACGCGGCCCAAAACTGTGGGAACATGCACCCGTTACTGAGAACTGTGTGACTTGCCACAATCCTCACGGCAGTGTGAATGATGCCATGTTGAAAACCCGCGCACCGCAGCTGTGTCAGCAATGTCACGCCAGCGATGGACACGCCAGCAATGCTTACTTAGGTAACACTGGTTTAGGTTCAAACGTCGGCGACAATGCCTTTACGGGTGGAAGAAGCTGTTTAAATTGCCACAGTCAGGTCCATGGTTCAAACCATCCATCTGGCAAGCTATTACAGCGCTAAGGAGACGAGAAAATGAAATTTAAACTCAATTTGATCACTCTGGCGTTACTCGCAAACACAGGTTTTGCAATAGCGGCCGACGGGTATGGCTTAGCCAATGCCAATACAGAAAAAGTCAAAATGTCCGCTTGGAGCTGTAAAGGCTGCGTTGTTGAAACGGGTACGTCTGGCACTGTGGGTGTTGGCGTGGGTTACAACAGCGAAGAGGATATTCGCTCGGCGAATGCCTTTGGGACTTCAAACGAAGTTGCGGGTAAATTTGATGCCGATGTCACCTTCCGTGGTGAGAAAGGCTATCAAGCCAGCGTTGAAGCTTATCAACTGGGCATGGATGGTGGCCGTTTAGATGTCAATGCGGGTAAACAAGGTCAGTATAATGTCAATGTAAACTATCGCCAAATCGCCACTTACAACAGTAATAGCGCCTTAACGCCCTACTCTGGTGTCGGCAGCGATAATTTAACCTTGCCAGACAACTGGGTAACTGCGGGTTCAAGCAACCAGATGCCGTTACTGATGGACAACCTAAATGCCTTAGAACTGTCGCTCAAACGTGAGCGCACAGGGTTAGGTTTTGACTATCAAGGTGAATCGCTGTGGAGTACGCATGTGAGCTACATGCGTGAAGAAAAAACCGGCTTGAAAAAAACATCAGGTGGATTCTTTAACCAATCCATGATGTTAGCTGAGCCAGTTGATTACACCACTGACTCCATTGAAGCTGGCATTAAACTAAAAGGCGATCGTTGGTTCACTGCACTTAACTACAATGGCTCAATTTTTAAGAACGAGTACAACCAGTTAAACTTCGACAGTGCCTTCAATCCGACCTTTGGTGCTCAAACCTCTGGCACACTCGCCCTTGACCCTGACAACCAGTCACACACAGTGTCGCTCATGGGTCAATACAACGACAATACCAATGTGTTAACAGGTCGTGTGCTTGCGGGACAAATGAGTCAAGACCAAGCATTAGTCACTTCAGGCTATGGCTATCAAGTGCCAACAGAGGCCGTTGATGCCAAAGTTGACCTCACAGGGTTGAACTTAAAAGTCGTCAGTAAAGTGACTAACTCACTGCGCTTAAGTGGTAGCTACGACTATAGCGACCGTGATAACAATACTCAAATTGAAGAGTGGACCCAAGTCAGCATCAACAATGTCAATGGTAAGGTGGCCTATAACACCCCTTACGATAACACTAGCCAACGCTTCAAAGTGGCGGCGGATTATCGTATTACCCATGGACTGAAGCTTGATGGCGGCTATGACTTCAAACGTGATGACCGTAATTATCAAGACCGTGAAACCACGGATGAAAATACTGTTTGGGCACGTTTGCGCGTTAACAGCTTTGAAACTTGGGATATGTGGGTTAAGGGCAGTTACGGTCAGCGTGATGGCTCGCAATATCAAGCTTCTGAATGGACATCTTCTGAAACCAACAGCCTGTTACGTAAGTACAATCTGGCTAACCGCGACAGAACCCAGATTGAAGCTCGAGTCACCCACTCGCCAATCGACAGCTTGACCATAGATTTCGGTGCCCGTTACGCATTAGATGACTACTCTGACACAGTTATTGGCTTAACTGAGTCAAAAGACACCAGTTATGATGCCAACATCAGCTACATGATCACCGATGATTTACTGGCGACAGCCTTCTACAACTACCAAATCATTGAGTCAGAACAAGCGGGAAGCAGTAATTACAGCACCCCGACATGGACAGGATTCATTGAAGACAATGTAGATGTGATCGGGGCAGGCCTGAGCTACAACAACTTGCTTGAGAACAAGTTACGCATGGGATTGGATTACACTTATTCAAACTCCGACAGTAACACTCAAGTCAGACAAGGTATCACAGGCGACTATGGCGATTATTTTGCCAAAGTGCACAACATTAACTTATATGCTCAATATCAAGCCACCGAGAAAATGGCGCTGCGCTTGGATTATAAAATTGAGAATTATAAAGACAATGATGCCGCCAATGATATCGCCGTCGATGGGATCTGGAACGTCGTAGGCTTTGGCAGCAATAGCCATGACTACACAGCGCAAATGATCATGCTGAGCATGAGTTACAAACTCTAATCGATACTGTTCATAACACGAAAAGCCCGCATTTTGCGGGCTTTTGTTTAAGTGCAGCAGGATCTTTTAAAGCGATAACGTCATGGCAGATAACAGTAAAAATCTTGAATAAGATCAGACTCTGGCGCGAAAGTCCGCCCATAAAAACCTTAATCCTTGAGTTTTGGCTCACTTTAGCGGATCTTAATTCAATCTTTTAGTTAATCCTCTGAGCCCATGCGTATTTATTCTTCACTCTCCCAATCTCAGTGGCTGTTATCAATTCCCGCACTAGTGGGGCTAAGCCTATTACCCTTACCCGCCATGGCGTTCGACCCTTCGGGTGGCGCAGCGAGCCTATTTATCATTTTAGGCCTAGGTGGTTTTACCTTAATCAATCTGTTTCTACAGGGCTTATTCTTTTTTGCGGGTCAGTACCGTAGCGCCACTTTTGCCAAACGCCATGTATTAAGCGCACTAATAGTGCCATTAATTGCCATTGCGTTAGCCATTTATGATCATAGAGGTTGGAGTGATTTCGCCCTTAACTTAGGTATTATCTGTGTCGGTATTGGACTGATTTTATTGCCACTACAGCTTTGCCAAATCGATAAACCCACCAATCGCAATGCAGATTGGATCATCAGCCTAGGGGCATTATTCATCTTAGCTTTGAGCTATGTGATTGCGCCATTAGCCCTCTTTACGATTGTGCTGGCCCACATTTGTTTAGCTTCAAGCACAAATCAAATTCCTAAGATATTAAGTTATATCGGTTTAATCCTTGGCTATTCTCTTTTTGGCTACTGGGTATATCAAACAGTGATGATGCTCCAATCCTGATTGGAAATGAATGAGCAACGATAAAATTAGCGATTAAATTGACTAAGACGAATCTCACTAAAGCGCCATCGCCACTGTGCGTAACTGTATCGCCATCATGCTCGGCATCAATGGCCAAACTGCTGGCAAAAATCAGCGCCTGTACTTTATGTCAGGCCCATTTACCCTTAGCGCCCAAGCCGATATTACAGGCCAGTACCCAAGCGCGAATTTTGATTGCAGGCCAAGCTCCGGGCGTGAAAACCCACCATAAAGGCATACCTTTTGACGATGCCAGCGGTGAACGGCTGCGCACTTGGTTAAATGTCACGCGGGAGCAATTCTACGACCCCAATCTTTTTGCCATTATCCCTATGGGATTTTGTTTTCCGGGCAGTATCGAAAAAAACGGTAAAAAGCAGGGTGATAAACCACCGCGCCCCGAATGTGCTGCCACTTGGCATCAGGCCTTGCTCGCCCTAATGCCGCAAATAGAGCTAATTGTGATCCTCGGCCAATATGCCATCGACTATCATCTACCGCGCGAATCGTCCGAGGCCGTAAACCCCACTTCACCGATCACTGAGCCTCAAACAACCAGCAGTAAAATTTCGACCAGCGCTAAAGTAACAGTCATCCCCAAACTGAAACCAATAACAGTGACCCAAGCATGCGCGCAATGGCAGCAATATTGGCCTAAGTATCTTGTCTTGCCGCACCCAAGCCCGCGTAATAATCTTTGGCTTAAGCAGCATCCTGAGTTTGAACGCGATATGCTACCCAGATTAAGAATGCGTATTGCATCCCTGTTAAACCTTCAACCCCACTAGGCGCCTGTATGTATCTGCTTGATTCTGCCATTGCTAAGCAAATTGTGAGTCGTACAATGAAAATCATTGGCCACAATATCAATGTGATGAACGGCCAAGGGGTGATTTTAGGCTCAGGCGACCCTAAGCGCATTGGCTCAACCCACGAAGGCGCGCTGCTGGCGATTGCCCAAAATCGCAATGTTGAGATCAGTCAAGAAGTCGCATCAGGGCTGCATGGCGTTAAGCCAGGCATCAATTTACCCTTACATTATCAAGGACAAATTATCGGCGTCGTCGGTATTACCGGTGATCCACGTGAGCTCACCCATTATGGTGAGTTACTTAAAATGACCGCCGAAATGATTGTTGAACAAGCCAACCTGCAGGATAAATTGCAATGGGAGAATCGCCAGCGTGAAGAGTTTATTCTGCAACTGATCAAAGCTGAAACCGATGATGCACAGTTGCACCGCTGGGCAAAACAGCTAGACATTGATATCAGCCTGCCAAGAGTCGCGGCCATTATTGAGATCAGCGAGAAAAACATCCAGAAACACCATTTAAAAACCGACACCACCCCAGCGGCCTTGTACTTAGCTGAGGCATCCACTCAGCCCGCCGATGAACGCAGCCCCAGAGTCAGTGAAACCCTCAAGCAAGTGCTGCATCTATTGCAATATCCTGACCGTGGTAACTTGATTGCCATGACCTCAATGTCGCAGTTGGTGATCCTAAAGCCTGCTTTTTTAGATGGAAAACAATGGGATCCTGAGCTTGAAAATCAGCGTATCGATAAGCTATTGCAGCGCTTACCCGCCCAAATGGATTTAAACTTTAAAATTGCTCTAGGCCATTTCTTCCCGGAAAAAGGCGGGATAGCGCGCTCCTATCACACGGCTCAAGAAACCTTGGCACTCGGTAAGCAGCTCAATGCAGAAGGGAATAAATACCTGTTTGAAGATTATTCCCTACAAGTGTTACTTGCAGGGCTAAAACATGACTGGCGCGGTCAGGCGCTGGCAACGCCCTACCAGCAACTCGCCAAGGCGGATAAAAACGGCCAATTACGCAAAACCTTAGCGGCTTACATCACCCACTTTGGCGATGCACAGCAATGCGCGAATGCCCTGTTTATTCATCGCAATACACTGAGATATCGCCTTGATAAAATTCAGCAAATCACCCAAGCCGACATTCAATCCCTGCATGGATTATTAAGCCTGTATCTTGGGCAATTAATTGATACTTCGACTCGCTTAACTTAACGCTCAAATGACTTAGCAACTCAACAGATTAGCTAGAAAAAAGCCCGCAGATGACGGCGCCGACCTGATGGCCAGATCAATTGAGTAAAACTTAGCCTGTACTAAAAAATTAATTGAAAGATTTATACCGTATCCCCTTTCCTATCCTTTCATATAGTATCGCGTCGATATGCTAGCGCTCTCGACTTAGTCCATTGAAAGGAATGATAATGACCTCAATCAAACTGACTTTACTCGCCAAAGCTTGTCTCATTAGCGGCTTAGCGCTGACTTCACCTTCGTTAATCGCGGCCGAGAAAACCATTCCCGAACTGGTCGATGCCGTCAACGGCACACCCGATGCGGCAAGTCGCGAGGCGGGTAAAAATGTCAAACTGCGTAATCACACTAAGGGATTTTGTACCTCGGGCAGTTTTAAACCGAATCCACAATTACAACAAACGTTGGCAATTCCATTTTTTAATCAAGATAGTATCAAGGTCACAGCCCGCTTTTCCCTCGGCGGTACAAATCCGCAGATCTCAGATAAAACCGCTGGGCGCTTTATGTCACTCAAAATTGACGGCGATAAAGAAAATCTTAACTTTGTCACCACTAACGTTCCCGTTTTCTTTGCCAAAAATCTCGAAGAGTTTTTTAACTTTCAGACCAAAGTGAAACAAGGTCCTGAAGGTAAACAGTGGCTTATTGATAATCAACCCAGCGCCAAAGCTTTTTTCGACTACGTTAAACAGTTGCCTCCCAGCCCAAGTTTTGCCAACAGCCGCTACTTTGGTGTAAATAGTTTCCTGTTCAGCACGCAAAAAAACAGTGTTCAACAAGGTGAAACGGTCGCGGGTAAATGGATTTTTGAACCTGTCGCAGGTACTGCCGCGCTGTCAGCCAGTGAACTTGCCAGTCTCAGTGATGATTTTTTAAAGGCAGAATTACTCGAGCGCATTAAAACCCAGCCAGCACAATGGAACCTCTATATTCAACTCGCCGAAATGGGGGATGAGATTAATGACCCAACTGTGATCTGGCCTGAAACTCGCCAGCGTTTACTGGTAGGCCAAGTGATGATTAACGGTGAGCGAGACAGCGATCCCCAAGTTCAACAGTGCGATAAAGGCATATTTAACCCACTGTTATTACCTAAGGGCATTACTGCATCTGCCGATCCCATACTCAATGCCCGCACCGCAGCCTATGTCGAATCCTTTATTCGTCGTCAATAAAGATGTCGAGTTAAGTCCCTCCTGTTTAAGATTGGCAAATAGCCCTATTTGCCAATCCTTATCGACAAGCGCCTCCCTTACCGACAAAACGCCTCCTCCTGCATTCGAATTCACCTAAGCATTTTTGTGCATGAGCACAAAAATGGCGAAACATAACGCGGTAATTCCGTGGATTTAGCCAAAGCTATTCAAACATACCTGCACAATAATAGGATGACCTTAAAGCAGCCCTCATTTGGACTCAGGCCCAAATAAGCACTGCGCCCTACACTATAAGTCAAAAAACTTACTCAAAAACTTCAGCCAAGAACTGAACGGGACAAACTATGAACTTAGTGCTTATTCTCATCGGCGTGATTGCATTTATTGTTATCGCGACCTCAAAATTTAAACTCCACCCCTTTTTAACCTTAATTCTGGCCGCCTTTATCGCGGCCTTCGCCTATGGCCTGCCAAGCGGAGAAATCGCTAAAACCATTACCACAGGGTTTGGCAATATTTTAGGCTATATCGGCTTAGTGATCGTCTTAGGCACTATCATAGGGATTATTCTGGAAAAAAGCGGCGCCGCCATCACCATGGCCGATGTGGTGATCAAGATATTAGGTAAACGCTTCCCGACACTCACTATGTCAATTATCGGTTATCTCGTGTCTATTCCGGTCTTTTGTGACTCGGGTTTTGTGATCTTAAACTCACTGAAACAATCGATGGCGAACCGCATGAAGGTCTCTAGTGTCTCCATGAGCGTTGCCTTAGCCACAGGTCTGTACGCCACTCACACCTTTGTACCGCCAACGCCAGGCCCTATCGCCGCCGCAGGCAACTTAGGCTTAGAGTCCAACTTAGGCTTAGTGATCGGTGTGGGTCTCTTTGTGGCCGCTGTTGCGGCACTCGCAGGTATGTTATGGGCAAACCGCTTTGCCGATGTTGAGCCCGATGGTGAAGGCGCAGAAGAACTTAAAGCGCAGGCCAGCGACTATGAAACGCTGAAAAAAAGCTATGGTACTTTACCAAGCCCATTAAAAGCTTTCGCACCGATTTTTGTGCCTATCGTATTAATTTGTTTAGGTTCTATCGCTAACTTCCCTTCTGCGCCTTTGGGTAAAGAAGGTGTGTTTGATGCGCTAGTGTTCCTCGGTCAGCCCGTTAATGCCCTGATGATTGGCCTGTTTTTATCCCTGCTGCTATTAAAGGGTGAGAATAAGATCAGCGAATTTAGCGAACGCATCAGCCAAGGGCTCGTCACTGCTGCGCCGATTATTTTAATCACAGGTGCAGGCGGTGCCTTTGGTGCGGTATTAAAAGCCACGCCTATCGGTGACTTTTTAGGCACATCACTGTCGGCACTGGGTATAGGAATCTTCATGCCATTTATCGTCGCTGCAGCGCTTAAGTCAGCGCAGGGTTCATCGACGGTAGCGTTAGTCGCAACCTCTGCACTGGTTGCGCCTATGCTTGGCGATATTGGTCTTGGTAGCGATATGGGCCGAGTACTAACAGTAATGGCCATTGGCGCAGGTGCGATGACAGTTTCCCACGCCAATGACAGCTTCTTTTGGGTCGTCACCCAATTTAGCCGCATGAGTGTCAAACAAGCCTATAAAGCCCAAACTATGGCGACCCTAATCCAAGGTGTAACGTCCATGGTAACTGTGTATGTGCTAAGCCTAGTGTTGCTCTAATATTAATGAGTTCTTGATTCAATATTGTCCCTTGGGCACATACCGTGCCCAAGATATATCTCTGTTATACGCCCTAATAATTGCAACAGATTAATGTGCCAGTGATGGATATAAATGCCTTTATATACCTCAGTTTTAGCACAGGGATGTTGTTGCGCCCAACGTAAGTGGCATTGGGTTTAGTGTTCAACATTGAGCCCTGTTTTATCCCATTTAGCTGTAGGATTTTTAATGAAAATAGTTATCGCCCCCGACTCATTTAAAGAAAGCTTAAGCGCGCTCGAAGTGGCCAACGCCATCGAACAAGGCTTAAAACAAGTGATACCCGACTGCGACATAATCAAAATACCCGTTGCCGATGGTGGCGAAGGCACAGTGCAATCTATGGTGGACGCCACGGGCGGCAGTATTGTCAGCTTAGAGGTCATGGGGCCCCTGGGGCATAGAGTGCAAGCACACTATGGCATCCTTGGGGAAGGCATTCTCGGCGCTGCGATCAATACAAGTTCTGCTTCAGTTTCACGTGCAGATCCAACGAGCAAATCGCCACATCAAGGCGCGATTGCCGTGATTGAAATGGCCTCAGCCTCAGGTTTGCACCATGTGCCGAGGGAGCAACGTAACCCGCTGCTTACCACAAGTTATGGAACAGGCGAGCTGATTTGTGATGCGCTTAATCGGGGGATAAAGCACATCATTTTGGGGCTAGGCGGCAGTGCCACCAACGATGGCGGCGCGGGTATGGCCCAAGCGCTGGATATTTTATTGCTCGATGGCCAAGGTAAAACGCTACCTTCTGGCGGCGCAGCGCTGGCGAACCTTGCTCAAATCGATGTATCAAACGCTCATCCACTTTTACGTGAGTGCAGCTTCGAAGTTGCCTGCGATGTTGATAATCCACTGTGCGGTGAACGCGGTGCATCGGCAATTTTTGGTCCGCAAAAAGGTGCGACGCCCGAGATGGTTAAGCAGCTAGATGCCGCTCTTGCCCATTATGCCGATGTGATTGCCCGCAATGGCATTAGTGATCACCGCGATCATGCTGGGGCTGGCGCTGCTGGCGGTATGGGTCTTGGCGTGATGGCTTTTTTAAATGCCGAGCTTAAACCTGGGGTTGAGATTGTAATGCAAACCGTTGGCCTTGCGGACAAAATCCGTGGCGCCGATGTAGTGATCACAGGTGAAGGCCGTATCGATGGTCAAACCGTGTTTGGTAAAACCCCAATGGGCGTGTTAAAGCAAGCCAAACTGCAGGGCATTCCCACTATCGGTATCGCGGGCTGCCTCGGTGAAAACGCCAATGCCATATTGGATCACGGTATGGCGGCTATCTTCCCTATCATCCCGCACTTAAGTCCGCTTGATGATGTGCTGGCCAATGCCAAGCTAAACCTTTGCAATACCGCCCGAAATATCGGCGCGGTACTCATGTTAGGCCAGCGCTAATACTGGAACTAATACTTAAGTAATTCCCTCTGTTTAATGATTTGAAGAAAGGCGCCATAACGGCGCCTTTGCTTATTTTAGGCCGCAACGCTTTGGTAATACCAAATTTTAGTGCTTGATGCCTAAAAGGCCTTGCAGTAAAGTGAGCTCCCTTTTTGGTATTCCGCTGATTGAAAATTTGAGAGTCACTGATCGCGCATCACTGGTCGAAAGTCACTGGTCCGTTATACTCTTCGAGCCCATTTGCAGTTTCACTATAAAAATTAATAGACGGCAAGCCCCATGACCCAGAAACTCCCTCGCCAAGCCACCGCATCCGAAGCAAGTTTGCTGCGCATTTTTACTGCACCGGAAGATGCAAGCTCAACGCTGAGTATTATTGAGCAAAAGCTCTCCGAGGACTTAGCAGGCTTTTTGGGTGACAGTATCGCCGCGCTCGAAAAACCCTTGTCTGAAATCGAAACCGATTTTCAAGCCTTTGAGATCCCAACTCAGCCGCGTTTTGTCTCCGATTACACCGACGAAATCATGCAAAATTTGGTGGCGCATTCGGTACACACAGCGGCGCCAAGTTTTATCGGCCACATGACCTCTGCACTGCCCTACTTTGTGTTGCCACTGTCGAAGATGATGGTGGGACTCAATCAAAATCTGGTCAAAATCGAAACCTCTAAGGCATTTACGCCGCTTGAGCGCCAAGTGCTCGGCATGATGCACCATTTGATTTACGACCAAGATACGGATTTTTATCAAAGCTGGATGCACAGCGCCAATCATTCCCTCGGCGCATTTTGCTCAGGCGGCACGGTTGCCAACATCACGGCCCTGTGGATTGCCCGCAACCAACTGCTCAAGGCCGATGGCGACTTTAAAGGCGTCAGCCGCGAAGGCTTACTCAAGGCACTACGCCACTATGGCTATGACGATTTAGCGATTTTGGTCTCAGAGCGCGGTCACTACTCGCTGGGCAAAGCCGTCGATCTGCTTGGCATCGGCCGTGATAATATCATCAGCATTCCCACGGGCAGCGATAACAAGGTCGATGTCGCAAAAATGCGCCAAGCCGCCCTTGAACTTGCTAGCAAAAACATCAAAGTGTTAGCGATTGTTGGCGTGGCTGGCACCACAGAAACCGGTAATGTTGACCCGTTGACAGAATTAGCTGCGCTGGCAAAAGAGTTAAACTGCCATTTCCATGTGGATGCAGCGTGGGGCGGCGCAAGTTTATTATCCAATAAATACCGCCACTTACTCGCAGGTATCGAACTTGCGGACTCAGTCACTATCGATGCCCACAAACAAATGTACGTGCCCATGGGCGCAGGCATGGTGTTATTTAAAGATCCAGAGTTTGCCCACGCCATTGCCCATCACGCCGAGTATATTCTGCGCCGTGGTTCAAAGGACTTAGGCAGCCAAACGCTGGAAGGTTCACGCCCCGGCATGGCGATGTTAGTGCACGCTTGCTTACAGATCATCGGCCGCGATGGCTACGAAATCTTAATCAATAACAGCCTTGAAAAAGCGCGCTATTTTGCCGAACAAATCAAAGCCCATGAGGATTTTGAGCTAATCACTGAGCCAGAACTTTGTCTGCTGACTTACCGTTATGTGCCCGCCCGCGTCCAAGCCGCCATGCAGCTTGCCTGTGAGCAAGCAGACACGATAAGAATCGCCCGCTTTAACGAGCTGCTCGATGGTCTTACTCAGTTTATTCAAAAGCACCAACGCGAACAGGGTAAGTCCTTCGTCTCCCGCACCCGCATTCAGCCAGCCCGCTATTTTAGACAAGCAACCGTGGTGTTTCGCGTAGTACTCGCCAACCCCCTCACCAGCCATGACATTCTCAATCAAGTGCTGGTCGAACAAAGCGAAATCGCCGCATTAGATAACGAGTTTTTACCCGCACTCATGGCGATGGTGGCTGAATAGCGTGTTATTTAGCGTAAATTTTTAAATTGCGGCTCAAATAAAGCGCTTCAATAGCAAAACAGCCGCAAAGATCTTTGCGGCTGTTTTGCTACGCGACAAAAAATTAGCTGAACGTTAAAGTGACAAGATTAATCAGTCCTAGCAACCTGCATATGATTAAACACTTAATATGTCACTCGTTTGTGCGCCGAATTCAACTGCTTCCGTGACACGCCGTGAAGCCATCCATGGCGGCTCTACGATGACATCCATGTCATCGAAGGTCACGTCAGCAGTTGAATTCGCCTTAGCTAATATTCCGCGCAATCTGTAGCCTATAAAAATACAAATAACGTCATTACATGGCTGCGATGTTAATCACATCCAATAGGGATTATGGTGTCAAAGAGTAACTATGAAGGTGTTGGTGTCATCACTCTTTCACTCTTCAGGGAAAGGTCATAACCATGTGATCGGCCCGCGCTGGACGAAGTTTGGTGGAAACTCTATTCCGTTCGCAGAGAGGATTGCATTAAGCATTTGGCGGGGCGTTTGACGCCAGATCCAATACGCCTGCTCAAGGCGCGTACAAGGGAACTCTATGCTGTTCTCAATACCCTGGAAATTCTTGCATGCGTTCAGGTATTGATCGCTTAAGAAGTAGTACTTGTCACACAGGATTCCGCGCTCTTGTGCATCTGAGGCAAGATAGCCAAGGAGTTCAATCATTTCTTCAATGTTCTCTCCTCCTTGCGCTTCCATTGGAAGTCCTAAATCGGGACGTCCGTTAAAGGCGCTATGCATCTTTGAATGGCAGGATTGGCAAAGTGTTATGCCGTTACCTGTTTCGTATCTTGCCTGCGTCAAGAAGCTTTTGCGAAGGATGTGATGTGCCGATACCCGGTCGGGGTTATCACACACTACGCAGCGATGTAAGTCACGGAGACGTATGAACTGGCTCCATAGTCTGTGGCAGTAGATCGTGCTCCGGTTTTTAAGAACGGCATTCTCTAGACGGCGCAAAGCGACATCTAGCTTAGCCATATCTAGTTGATCATCTGTTTGCAAAGTAGTTTTCCCTAGTGCCTAACGCCTCATTAAGCAAACTAAAAGAGTAGATTAAAATATGTACGACTCGAAACATAACACACTATTTTTAGTCCAATTTAAATTTCTTACGTACCCCCAGCATGAGCATGAACTAATGGGGTAAAAAGAAGAGTGGGGACATCCACATATTTTGAAGGCTGAAAGTGAATTTATGCCCTAATTTGCCGACTTAAAAATGGACATTGATAGTGTGAAAACTTGCTAAAAAAGTACACAGGGATTAACGAAATTAAGCAATTTAACGAGAAACCCATTGTTAAATGTCTAAAAGTGGTTGTAAGCATTACTCGGTTTGCTTTGCATGACTTGCAAACAACACAAAAGCAGAAGGAGTTCACCTTCCCCTCGGAGTTGCCGCAGAGCATTTGCGTTCGTTGCGTGATCGAGGCATGGATGCCGAGATAGCGTCAGTCGAATCAGGGACGAGCGTCTGACGCGATAGCATAAGGACGCTTAATGCCCAAGGAGCTTTCAACTCCGTTGGGACGTCTTGGAGAATCCAAGGAGGATAGGACGAGCAGTCCTCCTTGGTCGGGTGTGGGATGAAGCCCCACGACGTTGATTTAGCCTTTAAAAATTAACCATCAATCATCCCCGAAATCACATAGGAACTGAAAGCTTTATATGCGAAAAATCATTCTCCCACTGATCATGCTAAGTCTTGGCGCATTGCCTCTATTTACTCAAGCACAGGACACCAGCGCGTTATGGGGTAAAAAGTATGCTTAGGTGAAATCAAGTTTATTGGCTGCTGGCTGGGTATTAGCGCCTGTAGCAGAAGATGAAACGCCAATAACAGCAGATTACCCCGAAATAACCTGTGGTAACGGCGCGATGGCAATTTGCTCTGTCGGCTTTAAGCGAGACAATAGTACGCTTGCCTTAGTAGTTGAATCTATTGAACAAGAGCTTATTGTGACAGGTGAATACTAAACAGCCCAATGGACGATGTGAAACTCAGCCTAAGCATCTAATGTAAACGAGGTAGTGATGTCATCTGTACCCCGATCAAAACAAGAACTTGAATTGGCTATTTACTCAGTTTTCCCCAAATTGATGGCAGACTATCGTTCAATCCCAGCCCAAATGTCCCGTGTGTGCAGCATAGAAGGAAACATCAAAGGTACACAAATTAGTGTAAGTGATACCGTAGCTTACCTTATTGGTTGGAGTAAATTAGTGCTCAAATGGTACGAGTTAACATCGCAAGCACTCCCCGTTGATTTTCCCGATACGGGTTATAAATGGAATCAACTGGGATTATTAGCAGAGCGATTTCATCATGAATATAGCCAATGGCAATATACTGATTTACTTGATGAATATGAAATGACAATGGAAAAATTGTCAACGCTGATTGCGAGTCTCAGTGATCAGCAACTGTACGGCATAACTTGGTACGATAAATGGACTCTGGGCCGTATGATCCAGTTCAACACTTACTCCCCGATGAAGAATATACGTACCAAAGTACGACGATTCAAAAAAGACAATGCATTACCCTAGTAAACAACTCTTTTAAGCACTGAGGTATTCATGCCAAGTACCCACACTCACCCGCAGTTAGGTCCAAATCCCAACGATAAAGCGCCGATGAAAGGCTTTCCCCAGGTTGGCTTTCTTAAAAATTTTATTTCCCGCGAGAACATTATCGTCGGTGATTACACTTATTATGACGATCCAGCTGGTCCTGAAAGGTTCGAGTCGAATGTACTTTATCACTTTGACTTTATTGGCGATAAACTGAATATCGGTAAATTCTGCGCCATTGCGAAAGACGTGAAATTCATTATGAATGGCGCTAATCATCAAGTATCTGGCTTCTCGACTTATCCTTTTTATATCTTCGGCAATGGCTGGGAGAAAGCGGCGCCCAAGCCCGAAGATTTACCTTTTAAGGGCGACACCTGTATCGGTAACGACGTGTGGATTGGTTATAACGCCACTATCATGCCTGGGGTAAAAATTGGCCACGGCGCCATTGTTGCCAGTCAATCCGTAGTAACAAAAGATGTACCACCCTACGCTGTGGTTGGCGGTAATCCTGCCACAGTGATCAAGCTGAGATTCGAGCAAACTGTGATAGATGAGCTTGTTGCCATCGCTTGGTGGGATTGGCCGATAGAGAAAATCACTCAACACCTAGAGGCTATCGCAGGTGCAGAACTCACAACATTACAGCAGGCGACCTAAATAACACCTGTCGCGAGCAAGACTGAACGAAAAATCTCAAGCGACAAGCATTAAGCAACAAACATTAAGAAACCGCCATTAAACGCAAACAAAATCCTATATGCGCAATTTTGTACAAAAGCACTGAGGGTTTCTGGGTTACTATCAGGCACAACCCGCCCATTCATACACTAAACACGGAGGCCTAGTGTGAACACAGAACATGCGGCCTACCAGATTGCCGGTGAATTAGGTGGCCTCGAGTTACTCAATGCCCACTACCATAAACAAAACTTTAGTCGGCACACCCACGAAGGTTACACAGTCGGCGTGATTGAAACGGGGGCGCAGCGTTTTTATCGCACGGGTGGCAACCATGTGGCGCCAAAGCACAGCATCATTCTCGTCAACGCCGACGAAGTCCATAATGGTTGTAGCGCCACCGAGGGCGGTTGGTCCTATCGTGCCATGTATCCAGTACCCGCGCAGTTTGCCAATATTAACAGTGAGCTAGCATCAAACCGCGGTGCGCCCTATTTCCCTGAGCCCGTAGTGTACGATCCTGAATTAGCCGAATTACTGCGTTTCACCTTTACGACTTTAGATTCATCGGACAATCGATTACTGCGCGAAAGCTTGGTCTATTCCAGCTTGACACAGTTGATGACACGCCATGGCAAGAATCGCCCAAGCGATGACCTCGCTGTAATCGCTAAGCCTGCGTTAGCACTGGTGAAATCCTTTATCGACGATCATCCTGCAGCCGACATCTCCCTTGAAGAGCTGGCAACACTCGCGGGATTAAGCCCCTATTATTTGCTGAAGCAATTTCAGCGTTATTACGGCTTACCGCCCCACGCTTACCAAATTCAGGCAAGAGTGAGACTCGCCAAAGGAAAAATCAAACAAGGCACACGGCTGCTCGATGTCGCCCTCGATTGTGGTTTTCACGATCAAAGTCACTTGAATCGACATTTTAAGAAGACAGTCGGTGTTACGCCAGGGCAATTTGCCAAAGAAATAGGCCGCAATATTATCCAAGCCTAAACAATCACTTTAAGTTAATCTGCCATGCTCATTCTTGCTTTCTCCTCGATTGACTGAGCAAGCAACCTTATCCAAGCATTTATTGTTTAACAGCAACCCCGTCGCCGCAATTTTTAGGAGCCAAAGTGACCACCGACAAGCTTATAAAACCTGATGTTTATCCTGTGCATCCCACAAAATCCAAGGCATTTTTAAAAGGCACCTTGGCCATGATGCCGCTGACAATAGCAGTGGTTCCTTGGGGAATTTTAGCCGGCTCCTTCGCCATTGAGGTTGGGCTAACGCCCATTGAGAGCCAAGCTATGTCGGCGATTATCTTTGCGGGCGCGGCTCAATTAGTGGCACTGGGCATGGTGAAAGCCGGTATTGGTCTGTGGAGTATCTTAATTACGACGTTACTCATCACCTCACGCCATCTGTTATATGCAATGGCGATGCGCAGTCAAATCAGTCCGTTGCCGTTAAAGTGGCGCCTAACATTGGATTTTTTGCTCACAGATGAACTGTTTGCCATCGCCAATCAAGGCAAGTTACATAAGTTCGACCCTTGGTACGCCCTTGGCGGCGGCTTGAGTTTCTATATCGGTTGGAACATAGCCACACTACTTGGCATAGTGGCGGGCAATGCGATCGAGAATTTAGATGAGATGGGATTAGATTTTGCCATCGCAGCCACCTTCATCGCTCTGGTCGTTCCTACCATAAAAAAACCATCGATTCTCGTCTGTGTATTAGTCTCGCTCACCCTAGCAGTAGTATGCGCCGTTTTTAAAATTCAAGCGGGACTGCTCATTGCCGCCATTACGGGAATGACGGCAGGTGTACTTTACGCCAAAGTGACCAAGGAAGCGGAACCCGCGGAACAATCCGCCAGCCAGTTAGCAAGCGCACAGACCAAAACAGAAGTGGATACTGGAGTTGGGACTGACATTAAGACAAAAACATTGTCAGGAGAAAAAGCATGATTTGGTTAATGATCTTTTCAATGGCGGCGGTTGTGTTTATCAGTCGTCATTTACTACTTGAGCCTAAACTACCGCTGCGATTAAGTAAGGGCACCCAAACCTTTTTAAGTTACTCAGCCCCTGCGGTACTCACTGCGATCTTTGCGCCTATAGTGTTTGTGCAAGAAGGTCTGCTCGATCTGAGCCTAGACAACAGCTATCTCATCTGCGCCGTAGTCGCTACTGTGTTGGCGCTCATCACCCGTAATACCTTGCTGACCACAGTACTGAGTATGGGACTGTTTTTCTTTATCCACTAAGTCAACAAAGAGTCAGTACTCAGCAACGGCACTGACTCTTGCATCAATCACTGACACCGTTCCTACCACTCTTTTACACAGCCTACCCCCCTCTGAGACATCGCCCCCTAGAAAATCACTTCCACGTTATCTTGATCTTCCACAATCTTCATGTATTTAGGCTCTTATGTCTGTGCAACTAACAGTATCGGCTTTAACAGTATTTCACACATCGACGATAATGGAAGAGTGATGATATTTATCAGCAATAACAAAGACTCAAACAAAATACTTAACCTAACCATATTCAAACTATTTAGTCTCTAAAAACGTCCATTCAAAAATGTTATTTACTATATCTATTACGGCACTCATCTTAGTATTTTTCTCGGTATAGTTCTCGGAATGAAGAGTCCATTTAAAAAGTTTTACATAATAAAATGCCGCATAAATATTAATCCACATTCAAAAACCAACCCACTAAAAATTAAAGTAAATATACTATATTATAAAGTTCTAAATACCGTTTAAAAATAAATTAATTAACATTTTTAACCAAATTAAAACACACATCAAATTAATTCATTTTTATTTTGTTTAATAAAAATAAAAGTGCTAGTTTTTAGATGTGCCTAGCAGTAATGATTATTTATATGATTTAGAACCACATATAATTGCCATCGGTGCTCTCAATGAAAGGACGTATTTTATTAAAATAAAGGAACAATCATGAGAACAAAATCTAGCCTGGGTATATTAACTTTATCCTGTTTAACCGCACTTGGAACTGTTTCTTTGTTGGCCGAAGCTGCTATTCCGAATACTATTCCAAAACTGTCAATGGTAGAACACGCAGCCCCTGATCTTGATTCGCTTAAAAATGATGCAATTAACGACCCCTCGTTTATCAGCTCGTTATTCTCCTTAGGACACCATCTTGGATATGCATGGGCAGGCGGTACAGCATCCCAGTATGTTGGTGAAGACATCGAAGTCAGAAGAGAATCGAGCAACGAATACAGTCTTAAAGCCCGCTATAACGGCAATGATCCTTATGCAAGCGGCTACAGAGCGAATGAACGTTTGAAGATAAATTTACAAAATATTCATTTCGTCACTAATCCTCAAAGTCTAAAGTTAGGTTCACCTCAAGTTTATGATCGTGAGGCTATTTATACTGCTCCTGTGGTTATCTATAACTGGGGCGATACCGAAGATACCGGTGTCGCCACCCTAAACTATGATTACACCACTAGCTGGGCCAAAACCGATAATTTCTCCTTCTCCGAGAAAATTGGCGTAACCAATAAATATGAAGTGGGTATTCCAGGAATAGGTGGAGCGAGTTCTGAAATCAGCGCCGAATTTTCTGCCAGCCAAGGTTGGAGTGAAACCGACGGCAAAAGTACAACGATTTCGAGTCAGGCGCAGTACCGCGCAATTATGCCGCCTCGCAGCAAACGTTATATCTCAATCACCCTATTTAAACAAAAGGCAGATGTCCCATACACCTCAAGTTTATATATGATGTACGATATAAAATATGAGAACTTCTTAAAATGGGGTGGTAATGCGCATATTAATCATCCGACAAATAGACCTAACTTCCCTTACACCTTTGGCGGAGCGAATGCGAATAATTTTAATGGACCAGAAGCCTTAGCCGATCAATATCTTCATCAAGATATAAACGGTTATGGTGTATGGGATTGGCCTACTGCGATTAATTCTGCACAGTCAAAAAGTGGGTTTGAGTGGCAATTGGCGAATATTGTTAGACAACATGGCGCACCTATCAGCGGTAAATTTACCGCAATAGATTCGAGTCAATTTAATATCGATGCGAGTGAATCCTATCCACTAACGGATGAAGACATTGCTAATCGTCCTAAAAGCGCTCAAAAATTAGGACTGAGTCGCAATATTCAGGTTGCCGTCGGCGAGCTCCAAAACAATGATGAAGATAGTTTAATCAAAAAACTGAATATTTCGCAATCAAGTGAAGTCATGTTAAACAATTAAAAACGGTGAGCTTAGGCTCTCAATAACAGCTATGACACTAGGATCAGAGAGATCTCGATACAACTAGCCAGTTACTAGCAAATTAAAAATGTAATACAAAGCCACTCATTCGAGTGGCTTTTCTTTCGCTTCTGCTCGCGCCTTTGATTGCTCATCCATCAGGCAAATATAATCTTCAAGCTCTTGCCCAAGAGTGAGATCAAAATGACGGTTTAACCGCACAAGACCTGTGATGCGATCGACCCTGAAATTACGAAAATCAGCACGTAGCTCACACCATGTCAGTAAGGTCCAAGTACCACGCCAAAAATAGATGGCGAGCGGCCTAACTTCCCGCTCGGTGACATCCAGTTTGACATCTTGGTAGAAGAGTTTGACGTATTCGCGTCGCTGAGCCGCATTACGCAAGGGATCGAGGAATTGGAACTCATTGGAATCGAGGTAAAAGTCCGGTGAAAACATCAAGGATTGATAGGCTTGTAGTCGTTTTGGTAGTACGGCTTCGACTTTGATCATCGCCTGCCTCGCTGCGCTACCAAGCTCCTTACCACCCCAAGTTTGCACCATACGCATGCCAACTTGAATCGCTTCGAGTTCGGCTTCGTTAAACATCAAGGGCGGAACATTAACCTCGTGGCGCAACAAATAGCCGACACCCGCTTCCCCTTCAATAGGAATGCCACTTAAACACAAATCCTGCACATCACGGTAAATCGTGCGTGTAGAAACCTCTAACCGTTCAGCCAACTCTTGGGCTGTGGTCAGGCGTTTATGTTTGAGAATTTGCACTATTTGAAATAGGCGATCGGCGCGGCGCATTAGCTCTGGTTTAACCCTTTATCTATCAATCAATTGATTAAGTATTATTACCCTAGGTCAATCGCTGGTATGTCCTTGAATACACACTTGAGTGTTTTTACGATTTAAATCATAAAATCCCGATATAAATCTCAACCTCAGTGGCGCTGAGATAGACTTCAAAATCCGTTTGATAGCGTCGCTGATGAGAGCAATCAGCCGCGCTAAAATAACCCCACACTTGCCCCCAAAGATCGATAACACACTGGGGCATATCACCCTGAGCTGTGAATTTAAGGTATTCGCCCGCGTTAAGCTCCAATGGCGTAAAATGACTTGCATCAACAGGGGCATCAATTGCCTTACCCACCAGCACAGAAAACTCGCCATTCATGTCTGACTCATAGTCATAATACACGCCATACATGGGCGAATTGAGCATAGCGGTGAGCTGGGATGATTCAAAAAAGGCTTGCCACAGACTACCTATTCTCGCGCTATCGACAGACATTTCTGCCCGATTATTCGTGCGGGTGCTTAGTCCAAGTAACGGTCGAGCATCAATATAAACCACATCCATCTTTGTTTCTTCCATAGAAATCTAAACCCATGCTTTAGTTAATTGCGTGATTTTAGCGTCGTGCCTTAAGGCCACGACGCTAATACATTAATCACTTACGACTACTTATCCTTAGACCACAGACCGACTTTGTTACCTTCGCTATCGGCAAATAAGGCGATATAACCACACTCACCGTCTTTTATCGGTGTGACTGGCAGGATAATCGTCACCTCTGCTGCGATCAGTTTATCCACTAAAGGTTGCAATTGTGCGCTGAAATGCAGATACACAGTGCTGCCTTGCATCGATGGTTGGCTCATGCTGCATTTGACTAGCCCTATGCTCGCCGCACTCGCATCTTCGGTGACTATGGTCGCATATTCCATGTCTTCCATATCGTCACGTTTAAACTCAACCCCAAAATGCTGCTGATAAAAGGCAACGGCACGGTTCATATCACTGACAGGAATTTCACCCCAAACTAACGGTGCAATAGATAACATTTTCACTTTCTCCTTGTTGAAAAATATCAATGATTCAAAATCTTATTTATAAAATTCAGAACTGAATCATTAACGGGCGACAACAAGAATAAAACAAGGCTACTGACAGCATGATGTCAGTAGCCTTTTAATAAAAGTGAATGTTGAGGGTTTTGGCCTAGTTAAAACGTTACTTTGGCAAACTGGCTTGATGTGCCTGAATAAAATCATCCATGGCTTTGCTCGCCCTCGCTTGGGCACTGGCTAAGGTATCTGTATCAACCATAGTTTCTACCACTTCGTAGTAGCACTTAATTTTAGGTTCTGTGCCAGATGGTCTGACGATCACCCGAGCCCCGCCCGCTAAGCAGTAAGTCAATACATCGCTCGGTGGTAAGTCGATTTTCTCAACATTTCCATCGGCAAAACGACGCTCAAGTGCCTTTAAATCATCGGTTGAGAGCACATCTAACTCACCAATCTTAACCGGTGGATGCTCGCGCAAATAGGCGCCAATATTGGGCGTGTCAGGTTTTAGCGCAATGCTCACCTGCGCATTGAGATGGAAGCCATGCTCACGGTAAATTTGCTCGAGTCTGTCCCAAATCGTTTGCCCCTTCGCCACCAGCTCGGCAGCTAATTGGGCAAATGCCACCAGCGCCGACAAGCCATCTTTATCCCACACCATACTGCCAACTGTGTAGCCAAGGGCTTCTTCATAGGCAAACAGGAATTGATCCTCAGGCGAAGTTTTTGCAATCCCCACATTCATCAGCCACTTAAAGCCGGTGAGCGTGGTAAAGCTTTGCGTGCCAAACCCTTGAGCAATTTTAGATAACAGGCTCGATGACACTATCGTTGTGCCCGTAAGTCGTTGATTATCTTTGGCGTGAGATAACAAGTAATGCCCAAAGAGCACACCGACTTGATCGCCCGTCAACATCTGATACTCGCCATCCTCTTTACGCACTGCGACCGCAAAACGGTCGGCATCGGGATCGTTAGCACAGGCGAGCATAGCGCCGTGTTTTTTCGCCTCGGCAATCACTAAATCCATCGCCCCTTTTTCTTCAGGGTTTGGGAAGTTAACCGTCGGGAAATCGCCATCGGGTTCACGCTGGGAGGCAACCGAATACACTTGGGTGAAACCTGCATCTTTCAATACCGTTTCGGCCATTTCGGCACCCACGCCGTGCATGGCGGTATAGGCTAAACTGACCTTTTCAGGAGCGGTATGGTTTTGCAGCACCTCAGCTTGCTGCACGCCATGACGATAACTTTGGTAAAAATCGTCCTGCAGGATAATTAACTTACCTTGGTTTACCGCGCCATCATGCTCTAAAAACGGAATCGCTTGATTCGCGGCGCGCTCAATTTGCGCGGCAATGCCAGAGTCGTGGGGCGGAATAATCTGCGCGCCATTCTCCCAATAGACTTTATAGCCATTGTATTGCGGCGGGTTATGACTCGCGGTCACCACAATGCCCGCTGCCGCATTAAAATGTTTTACCCCAAAGGCCACTAGCGGCGTTGGCGCTACTTTGGACGTTAAGCGCACCTTAATCCCCATAGCGGTGAGCACACTCGCCGCATCATGGGCAAAATTAAATGAATCGTGGCGGCCATCATAACCAATCACCACGCCACGCTCGGCTGCATCTTTAATCTGATCAAGTAGATAAGCACCAAGACCAGCAGAGGTTTGGCGGATCACCAAACGGTTCATCCCCATAGGCCCTGCACCGACGACACCACGTAATCCTGCGGTGCCAAACTCCAAGCGACCCGCAAACCGCGCCGCGAGTTCGGCATCATTGCCGCTATCAATTAGGGTTTGTAACTGGGCTTGAGTGCGAGGGTCTGGATCATTTTCAAGCCAATGGTTTACCTGTAACTGCAGATGGGTATTCATATCACGCCTCATTGAAAATCATTTGCAATCACCTTAGGAAAAAGCACGTAGAAGAACAAGCTAATTTGCATTAATTTCAAAATAAGCCATGGGTATTGCCATAAAAAACGCACTATCTAACAGGTCATGCCAGATAGTGCGTTGGTTTTAAAATTAAACGCCAACATTAGCGCGAGGGTAAAGTGCCATCAAATATACGTACTTTGATATTCTTTTTCAGGTTATCTTGGTCTTGTTGCCATTCTTGCCACTGGGTGAGACTGATACTGAGCTGCAATGAAAAATCAGTAGAAATCCACTGTTTTTGCCCTTGAGTATATTTAGGTGCAGGGACTATGTTACTGGGTCCAACGAAGGATGCAGAACACATAAAGGTTTTGAAATACACTTGGTCAATCGATAAATCGAGGGCGCTGGGCGATGTTAAACATTGACCACTGCCCGGCTCTTGATACGAGGCAAATTGGTACAGGATTGCCGGTGTATTATTGGTACTATCGGGAACTGAAGCTGTTTGATGACAAGATAAACAGCTACTTAATGCATTATCCGCAGGGCCATTTAGGCGCCCATTACACCCTAAGTGTCCCGCATTGGTGTGCTCATTCAAACGGCCAACAACCTCTTGAAATACGGCGCTATCCTTAAGCCCTGTGATTGGTTTTTGAGGGAATGCTGCCGCTCCCACAGTTGCTGGCGGCGTGTCATTCCCCCACATTAATCCCAGAGGTGAGATACGATCCCAAGGATTTTTCTCTTTCGCTTTAAACTGACCATCGGCGACAAAAGTGCCATAGGCCCAGCCCACGGGTGAACGGCTGTCGCGCACTGCAATATCAAACTGCAATAAGTACACATCGGCAACAGAGCGCGGGCATTGCTCTGTTTCCTGTTGGAAACTACAGGCACTGCCATCGGCGTTTTTACATACACAGAAATCACTGGCACTGATATTGGCTTGCCAAACAGGTACATTTTCAAGGAAAGGATAGTTATTAGGCGTTGCGGTAGTGAACAGTAACTTGCCAATCACACTACCTTCATTAAATGCAAAATTTTGCTGGGGCATCACAGGTGATGGCGTCCCCGTCCATACCTTGCTAATGCTGTTTGCCGCCTGAGGATTATAAAAACCCACCGCCCACATAGTGGTTTTAAGGGAGCCTTGGCCTTTTATCTCCATAGTAACGGGGGCTTCTCGGGTCAAGCCATGGATAAATTCCCGCCCACTCATGGGATCATAGGTCTGATAGGGAATATGGTACCAAGAGCGCACCTTATTGTTACACAGATCCCAGTCTTTACTGACATCGCCTTTGTCGATGTTTCCCTCTTGGATGTACTTCATCACAGCCCAGAGGTATTGCTCAGCTTGGGTATTTTTATCACTTTCACTCAGATTTTTATCGAAGGGATTGAATTTAAGCCAAGGTGCAGCGCTATCTGGTTTAGCACTCGAATAAGCATCACTGAGGCTAAAAATAGGCCCCTTCCAGCCCGGATAGGCTTGATTGATGGTGACCTGATTATCCCACATACCTGTTTTTGCAAAAGCAGGATCTTGGAAGTAACTTGGATAGGCTCCAGTACAGGTTGAATTTGCGTTAGATCTAGTGTTAGGCGATTGCTTATCTGCAGCTTTTGCGTTGACTGTGGTCAATGAACAAACGGTGAGCAGAAGTATGGCGGTAATGTTGAGTTTCATAATATCGTCCTTGAAGAGTATTAGTCCTAAAAACTCCCTTTGTGAGCCTAAAACTAACAACGGCTCAAATTAAGCATAGACTAATTTTTAACATCTTCTGTAAAGCTTAACGATTCACATATTAAGGATATAAAAAAGGCCGTTTAGCATGACTAAACGGCCGAAACATATTGCTTATTGGACTAGCCGTCCAAGCTATTTCTCAACTTCTTGCCCATGCGTCTTCCACAGCGAATACAGGACACCTAAGACTAACAGACCAAAAGTCACACCAAGGGACACTGCTGTTGGGATAGTAAAGTCCACTATTCCCTCGTGATTGAAATACACTAAACCCACTTTCACCCCAATAAATACTAATACCACTGACAGCGCATATTTAAGGTATTCAAAACGATGCACCATAGCAGCCAACGCAAAATACAAAGCACGTAGCCCCAGAATCGCGAAGATATTCGAGGTATAGACGATGAAAGGATCTTGGGTAATCGCAAAAATAGCTGGAATACTGTCGACTGCAAACACTAAATCCGCGGTTTCCACTAAGATCAACGCCAAGAATAACGGCGTCGCCCACCATCCTTTTGTTAACTGATGATCTTCGCCACGTACCCAGAATTTTTCTTTATGCAGCGTTGGCGTAAAACGCATCTTAGTGCGTAACCATTTATAAAACTTATTGTCTTGGATATCACCGTGCTCATCGTTTGAGAAGAGCATTTTCACGCCAGTGAAAATCAAGAAGAGTCCAAATAACACAAGTACACCTTGATACTGGGCAACAAGCACAGCACCAAGACCGATCATAATGGCACGCAACACTATTACGCCCATAATGCCCCAGAAGAGCACTCTATGTTGGTATAAACGTGGGATACCTAAGCTACTGAAGATTAACGCGATAACAAATACGTTATCCATAGACAGTGATTTTTCAATCAGATAGCCCGTTAGGTATTCCATACCGGCGGTTGAACCCTTGTACCACCAGAGCCAGGCCCCAAACAATAAGCCCATACAGATATAAAAGGCTGAAAGCTTTAAACTTTCAGCCACGGTAATTTCATGCTGATCCTTGTGCAATACGCCAAGGTCAAAGGCTAATAACGCCAGCACAAAACCGAAAAACATTAACCAAACCCAAAGCGGGTAACCCACAAATAGGGTGGTAAAAAACTCCATAAGTCTCCTTAGTAACGCATAACGACTGATCTAAATCAGTAAAGTTGAGCAGATAGACATTAACTCATTGTAGAAATATAAACTGTGAAATCTTATATGAAAAATGCAACTATCAAGATTAAAATTCTTTTACAATCAATATAATTATGGTGCTTATTTATACTTATTCCTCGAATAAGTGTACTTCTCAATCACAGCGCTTCCCTGAGAAAATCATCTAACCCACCCATTCGTGACATTCCTTTAGATAGCAGCCTCGAACAAGCGCGTAGATGCTCTACCAATAATGAAAAATTGCTATCAATCATAAAACTTACACTATCCATTAAACGACGAACTACAGCTAAATCAAGGCTAAAGCCGCTAAGATAAAACTGCCACAGTTGAATTATGGCCACTATTTAGCACTCATTTCTTAACTGAAAATGAATTAATTTAACCGCTTAGTATTGCTATAGCGAGCCTTAAAGAACGGCTAAAAATGTTAGTTATACAAAATATTCATCACTTTCAAGACCCTTGGCTGTTCCATATCATCCGAGTGTGATTAACTGCTGCAACAGCGCCGTCTTTTAGCGATCAAAAGCGCCGCGATAATCACAAATAATGAAAAATAATTAATAAAATTCATTACGATAAAATGAATCATTAGCTGCTCGGCGCATAAAGTGCCAGCATTGGGAGTCTTAAGTGTCAATAGAACAAAACCCGCCGCACGCAATGCAGGGCCCACAAGGCTCGCCCCCAGCTGAAATGCTATTTGGGCATCCTAAGGGCTTATTTGTCTGCTTTTTTACCGAAATGTGGGAACGCTTCTCTTTCTACGGTATGAAAGCATTACTGTTTCTTTACCTGATTAAATATCATCTATTTACTGATGAATTTGGTTACAACGTGATTGGTGCTTACGGTGCCTTAGTGTATGCCATGCCCGTAGTGGGTGGCTTATTGGCCGACCGCTATATCGGCATGCGCAAAGCGGTGATCTTTGGCGGTGTTTTATTGGTGCTCGGCCACTTAGGTATGGCCTTTGAAGGCCATCAAGCGGTTATCGTTGCGGGTGAAGTTCAACGGGATGAACAAGCGCTGCAAGTATTCTATTTATCCCTCGCCTTAATCATTGTCGGTGTGGGCTTTTTAAAACCCAATATTTCCACCATAGTCGGTCAGCTTTATCCTAAATCATCCGCTAAGCGAGATTCTGGTTTTACCATTTTCTACGCGGGCATCAACTTAGGCGCCACCTTAGCCCCGCTAATTTGCGCTTATTTAGGTGAAACCTATGGCTGGAAGTACGGTTTTGGTTTGGCAGGTTTAGGGATGTTAGCAGGTTTGTTGGTGTTTATTCGTGGCAAAAAACATCTGCAAGGCTTCGCCGAACCCAGAGATCCTGCGCGGATTTTAAAGAAAACCGCCGGCATAACGACAGAACAATGGATTTACTTAAGCGCAATTGGCAGCGTAATCATAGTCTGGGGGTTGATTCAAACCCACTCCCTCGTACTTTCGATTAGCAGTTTATTACCCGCAGTGAGCCCAGTGATTTGGTTCTTGCACTCAGTATCACTAGTGCTTGCCCTTGGTATTGGCTGGTTCATGGTGAAACATTGTAATCCGATTGAACGTCAACAGATGTCGGCTTTGCTGCTTTTCATCGTTGCGGGTTTGGTCTTCTTTGGCTTATATGAGCAGACCTATGGCTCTTGGGTAGCATTTTCGGACCGTGTGATGGACCGTAACATGCTCGGCCTCGAATGGAGTGCGGGACAGCTAACCTTCCTCGGTGCCTTCTTTGTGATCAGTTTGTCGCCTATCTTCGCTTGGCTGTGGCCAGCCCTCGCCCGTAAAAATTGTGACCTAAGCAAACCAGTTAAAACCGCACTCGGTATTTTGTTCGCGGGTTTATCCTTTATGGTGCTTGTGCTCGGGATCCAGATGCCGCTAAGCAGTGGCTTAGTGAGTATTTGGTTCTTAGTCGCGGCTTATTTTGTATTAGAAATCGGGGAGTTATTGCTGTCGCCCATAGGTTTATCTGCCGTGACTCAGCTTTCGGTAAAACGTGTAGTCAGCCTGATGATGGGTGCTTGGTTCCTCGGCACTTCATACTCTGAAATCTTAGCCGCCGAATTAAATAAACTGGCAGCAATTGATACCCAAGGCGGCGTGATAAGTGACGTACCGAGTGCGATGGCGCTATACGAGCAACTGTTTATCTTCTCGGCGCAAATTGGCGTGGTGATGGCATTAGTCTTCTTTGCCCTTGCGCCATTAATGAAAAAAATGATGCACGAGAAAACGGCTACTAACTCAGTTTAAGCATACAAACAGAAAGTCAGCTGGCTTACTTTCGCCCTCTGAGGCGACGGTAAGCCAAAACGATAAGGTGCAAAGCAAGTAACCCCGTAAAAGCCGCGCAGAAAAACAGTAATGCAATCGAGTTTACATCCCTAGGCGCATCACGATAAAGCCACCACCACAGCGGCCAGCAAATGGCCGATAAAGCCGTAAGCTGCCACATACAGCGTTTGCAGCGACCAATCTTTTGCCTGAAAATCGACGTTTTACAATCACCGCAACTCATAAATCACCAATACCATGATGGCAGTATATCTAAAACTAAAGCGACACTTTAAGCCTTGCCATCCCTTGATTAATAGAGACGAGCGCACGATAACCTAAATCTCGTTTAGCTGCGCTGATATCAAAATAATGGCTGCAGGATAACTGCCGTGCGACAAAACGCGTCATCATGGGCTCTTCTTGCTTCTTTAGGAGGTAATGTACACTTTCTAATACTGCGCCTGCTACATAGGCCACAGATTGAGGCACACGCTTAGTCACTGGCGGCAAAGCATCGCAGGCCAAAATCAGATTGATCATCTCGGCCATAGTGATGGGTTCATCATTACTCAGAAAATAAGCTTTCCCTTGACACTTAGGCTTTGCTTGGCAAAGTTCCAGTGCCGCCAGCACATGGGCATAGGCAGCGTTATCTATGTAGATGGTATCGACTAGCTTATCTTCGCGGCCAACCAGTTTAAGCTTACCTAAACGCCCGCGCGACAAGACCCGAGGCACTAGATGGGGATCGCCAGGCCCCCATATCAGATGCGGCCTGAGTGCGACGGTTTTTAACGCATAGGGTGCAGTGGCTTGAGTCGTCACTTGGCTAGATACTTGAGTCACATCAGGATTTTCAAGTGGCATGTCACCCACTTGATTGGCGTCGAGCATCATCTTTTCAGCGATGGCTTTAGAGTGGGCATAATGATTCAGGAATCTTGTGGCATAGGGAGTAGACTCATCAATACCTGATTCATCCTGCCCTGCAAAGGTCACACTCGGGGTACTGGTGTAAACTAACTTATCTATTTTTAATGCCTTACAAGCGGCAATCACATTGGCAGCGCCCTTCACATTCGGACAAAAATAGCTGTCTCTGTCACCCCAAACACCCGCTTTAGACGCCACATGAAATACGATATCGCAGCTTTGCATCGCCTGTTGCAGCAGATCTTTATTGACTAAATCCCCTTGCAGCATGACTACGCCCAGTGCTTCAAGTTCCGGATAATGCCCACGCGCAAAACCTGTGACTTTAATGCCCGCAGCTAACAATCTCAGGCAAATCGCTTTACCTAAAAATCCCCCCGCTCCCGTGACAAAGGCGTGTTGCACCTTAAGGGCGAGCTGCGCGAGTGCAGTTTGTTCAGCCGCATCAAATTGGGCAAGCGTCGTGCTCTTGATTGGGTCTTTCGTCATTAAGGGGTATCCATTTCAGCACATTTACATGAACTTAAAGTCGGTGTAATAAGTTTAAAATAAGCACAAGGGCTTAAAAATAAGCGAGTTTGTTCAAATGAACACAGAATATAACGTAAAAAATGCAGGAAAAAGCCGTGGAGTTTCAAATCAACCTTTCGTTTGCGATTGCGCCCAAACGGCTAATTTTTCTCTAAAAATCTTGGCATTATGCCGCACATCCACAGGGAAATCAGGATGGATAAGAAACCGCCTTATGCCCTGAGTCTGCGTAAATTGCTCGGCGATGGCGATCAAATCTTGGTACAACTGCTGACTCTTATTGCACACCAATGACTGGTCGAGTTCGATACAAATTAACGGCTCTATCTCGTTCGCCACTTTCACTCCCACTAAAGCGGAGCGCTTCACATTGGGATGCGTATTAAAAATGCGCTCGCAGGGAATGGAATAATAACGTTTAACAAACAATCCGTTAAGAGTGGCGTCGACTCTGTGGGCCTTACGACCACACATCCACAGAAGACCTTGATCATCAAGATACCCCAAATCGCCCATGCGGTGTCTAACGGTATTGGTTGCCGAATCCCAAATCTTGGCCGCCGCAGTCGCGCGTTTGCCTTGGCTTTCGTTTTGGCTAGCGTGCTGACTATTGTTTAGATAATAGGACTGACTCACCATAGGCCCCTGCACGACTATCTCGCCGATTTCACCGTTATTCAGCACTAAGGCATCATCCCACTCGGGAATAACCTCTTCGCTGATAGCAATAATGCGAATCGTCACGCCATCGATAGCGCGACCGACACAGATACCACCGCCGTTATCTGTGATGTCAGTCGTGGCAAATAACGCATCGCTGGCAATCATACTAATAGGCAAAGATTCGGTTGCGCCGTAGGAATTTAAAATCGGCACACCTTGGCTCAGCATCTTACTAAAACGGGCGATGGAGGCAATGGTGGCTGGCGCACCCGCGGAAATCACCCGCTGTACGCTGGGCAGTTTATGCTGTTTTTGTTCCCCCGCGCGGCCTAAACGTTCGAGCAAAGCGGGATTAACAAAAATATTACTGCATTGATATTTCTCAATCGCGGCAAATAGAAATTCAGGATTAGCAGTAATAGGTTTGCTGGCATCCATTTCTGGAACGATAGACGCCATGCCAAGTGCGGGACCAAAGAGTGAAAACAGCGGAAAAGTGGCTAAATCGCGCTCGCCATGGCAAATGCCATAATCGTTTTTTAGCGCTTGAATTTGTGCCTCAAACATACCATGGCTATACACCACACCCTTAGGCGTGCCAGTGCTGCCACTGGTAAATAAAATCGCCGCTATCTCATCAGATTTAAGCATCACCATGGGATATTCAGACTTTGGAGCAGAAGATTGTACTGAGGTGCTTTGCAGCAGAGTCGATAAACTTATCGCACCAGTACCGATACGGATTAACTTTGCCGCTAAGCCTGTTTTGCCGTCATCAACATTGAGTAATGACTTAATACTGCCCTTACCCCAACCAAATAGACGTCTAGCAATATGAGCCTTGGGAATACCAATAAAGGCATCGGGCGCGGCTTCAGCAAAACACTGTTTAAGATTGCGGATCCCCATGCCGGGATCAACTAGGATAGGAATAACCCCCGCTTTAAACAGCGCAAAAGTAAGTGCAAAAAAATCCAAACTCGGCGTGACCATAAGCACAGCCTTCATGCCGCGCTCAATGCCATGGGCGTTAAGCGCAAAGGCTATCGCATCGCTTTGTCTGTCTAGATTAAGAAAGTCCAACTCGCTGTAACGCAAATTCGCCACAGAAGCGCCCTGAGCGCTTTGTACTGCTACCGCAAGATGATGGGGAATGGCATGGGCGGCTTGCTTGAGATGACGACAAATATTGGCATCATTGATTGTTGCTGACGCAGAAGTGCCACTTAAAAGTGACTTTTCCAACGGCGTCACTAAAGGAGCAACTTCAGTCTCAAGCAAGGTCGACATTAACCTGCGGCCTGTTCGGACTGCGCCGCTTCTACGTGGTCGTCAGCCATAAAGCCTTTGATATGGGCAATCACTTCATCGCTGGCATCTTCCAAAATGTAGTGACCACAATCGGCAAATTCATGCACTGTCGCATGGGGCATGTGTTGGCGCCATTTCGCTAAAAAGTGCTTATCGAATACAAAGTCCTTGAGGCCCCAGCAAATCAGGGTCGGCACTTTGGCAAACTGCGGTAAACTCGAAGCAATATCAGAGACTAATTGATAATTTCTATCGCCTTCACGCAGCGGAATATCCTGCACAAAACGCAGCGTCGAAATGCGATTAGCCCAAGAGTTAAACGGCGCGACATACGCCTCGCGAATGTATTTCGACATCGGCTGACGCTTAACACCCACATAGGAAGCAATAGACGAAAAGGCATTGAAACCGCGTACCAACACAGTGCCTAACAGGGTATTACGACAGATCCACAGCGGCCAAGGGAATGGTTTAGTCTCGGGCAAATGGAAAGCGCCCGTGTTCAATATCACTAGGCGTTTAATGCGCTCAGGATAATGCGCCGCATAACCCATACCTATCATGCCGCCCCAGTCGTGTACGACTAAGGTAATATTTTCTTTCACATTCAGGCTATCGAGCAGGGCTTCGAGATCGTCGATACGATTCTTAAGGGTATAGTCATAACCACTATCGTCTGGCTTATCCGACAGGCCACAGCCGATATGATCCGGCACTATGCATTGGTGAGTGTCTTTTAAGGCGCTAACAAGATTGCGGTAGTAAAACGACCAGCTAGGATTACCGTGAACCATCACCACAGGCTCGCCTTGCCCCTCGTTGATATAATGTAGCTTGTTGCCATTACGGCTCAGAAAATGACGTTTAAAAGGCAACAGAGTGTCTAACATGACGCTTCCTATCTTGATTCTTTATGAGAGCGAATAACGGGTTATGTACAGCTGGCTTAGCTTATCGACAGAACTAAAGACTAAGCTATCAACTGAATCATGGACTTACTGGGTTGACTCGAATGTATGCCAGCCATCAAGCAAAGGCGTGAAAAGGTGCACTGCACCCTACCACTTAATACCTAACATCATGCAATTCAATCCACTGCCTATGCCTAAAAAGCTCACTTGATCGCCCGCTTGTAAAAAGCCTTGATCGTGCGCCATCGCAGCGGTCACAGGTAACGACACTGTGCCCATATTGCCCAGTAGCTGGTACGTTGGAAATTCTTTTTCGGGGGGAATATTGAGCGCACTCAGTACTTGCTTACGATTTGAAGCGCCTACTTGATGGCAAATCACTTTGTCCACTTGCTCCACCAGCCAATTACGCTGCTCAAGGAAATGCTCCCAAGTGTGCTTCGCCAATTCAACGCCTTCTTTAAGCAAGGTAACGGCATCGGTACGCATAAACTCGCGGTACAGATTGTGCCCCACTTCCTGCAGACCCCATTGACACAACTGATGATGCTCAGGCGCCGATAAGTGCGATGCACCCAGCAATTGATGCTGACGCACATTTGTCAGCGGCAAGCTGCCATCGGTAAGAATCACCGCCACGGCACCAGAACCACCGGTTAAGGTCGCCAGTGACTGGGCAAAATTCTGCATGGTCGGATCGGCCAACATGTTATCGATAGTGACATCGACAATATCCCGCGCCGACTCACAGGACACCACCATACCCGCCTTGATTTGACCCAACTCAATACGGTTCGCGATATCTAAAATACCCGATAACACCCCAAGACAAGCATTGCTGATATCGTAAATCGCAGTGTCTTTTGACACACCCAATTCGGCAGCAATACGACACGCGGTCGCGGGCTCATGTTGATCGCGGCACACGCCGGTATAGACAACAGCACCTAAATCGGCGACATCAATCCCAGTTTCAACCATGGCTTTACGGGCAGCTTTAATCGCACCGTCGGACAATTGATGTCCTTTTGGCCACCAGCGGCGTTCGGTAATCCCAGTCAATGCGGCAAGCTGTCCCATAGGAATACGGAACTTTTGATACAAAGGAGCAAGACGAGACTCTAGCTCACTACTGGAAACCACAACAGGCGCCAGTTCATAGGCCAGGCTATTAATAAATACGCGGGAATATTTCATGAAACTGTTTTATTCGCTCACTAGAATGACTGACCAGCAGGTCAGCTTTCAGTTGTTATTCGTCATTAATGCGACATTTGAACAAGAAAAGCCCGATGATTCAATAAAAAACCATCTTGAGTGTAAGACTTGTCTCACAGCGCAGGTTCCAAACACGACGGCCCTGAATTCACTATCACTAAACTTAAATGCGCTAATATAGAAATAATTCATAAAAAACATCACAGTACAGCATATTTTTAGACGCGCAAAATTATACCGCCATTTTTTGCGCTAAAATCAGCGTATTTCTTGGTGTAACGCTGTTTGCACAAAATTCACCCACGCAAACACCATATCCTTGTTCCTGCAAAAAACAAGCGCGATCTAAGATGAGCCACTGCTCCAGTGCGCTGCGGAATAAATGCGCGACTAAATCGATACGGCGAGTTAATTGTTGTCTTTGTCGCCCAACGTCAAGCCAAGCTTCAAAATCCCTGTTTTTCGCAAGATTAACGGCCTTAGTCTCGGCCGCCCACAGGCAAAAATCCGTAAAACTGCCGCTCAATTGACTCTGTTTTAACGAGGGTAAAGGCAAATATTCGTCTATTTGTCGACATTCACGTTGCAGTGCATCAAAGCCTAAGCGCCACGCAATTTCTTGATGGCGTAGCGCCTGCTGTTTGGGATTAGCGATCACACTCTGCTGCAGCGGTAACTGTAAATCATGGCGACTGAGCTTTAGGCTGCTCTGCTGAGCAAGAATGGATAACGGCTGATAATGGCTCGCTTGAATTAAATGATAACAGCAGGGAGAAATCGCCAATGCCTGCGTGCCCGCCTCGGCTGCTAGCGTTAACAGCCGAACATGCAAATCTCCGCAGGCATGCAAAGCAACCGCTTGCTGCTGAGCGGTTAAGGGGTTAGTTGTTAACGGATTCGCTGCTGAGGGATGTTCAACTGGTGTTTCGACAGTGGCTATAGCCCTGTGCTCAGCGCCAATAGCAAAGGCATCGGCGCAAATAAAAGTCTGCGATAACTGCCACTTATCAGCAAAGGCCTGCCCTGCTTCACACAGCGGCGCTTGCCATTCTAAACTCACCACTTCGGCGCCGCGAGCTTTAGCGATCAAGCGGCCCAAATGCCCTTTACCCGCACACCATTCCAGCACAGGTAAATTAAGCTGCGGTAAATGCTGCACAAAGGCGGTAATTTGCTGCCATTTTCGGCCTTTAATGTGAGCACTAAAGTGCGCCTCATCATCAAAGGACAAACCGCGGTCCTGCGCTTTATCTACCTTTGTGGTATCGGTAATCCCAATATCAGCAATGGCAGTGGTGAGCAATGACAAGTCCCAATATTGGCCTAATGCCCTAAGATCGTGACTTAATGCCGGTGACAGTGCCTCGACCAGCAAAGATTGTTCGGCATCGAGTCCATCAAGCTCATCATCAGCCAGCGCCCACACAGCTTCGGCCAACTGCGGAAAATCCTGTGCCCAAGGTAAAGCGTTCACTTCAAATGCACGCACTTGCCACAGGGCTGCACTCTGCTCAAGCAGTTGATTAATTTCGCTAAATCGCTGTGAGTAAGTAAGTTGTCGCTGCAGGTTATCTTGGTTCACGTCATGCCCAGTGTAAAAAATACTTGTCTCACCTTAGGCTAAGGGAATGCGCCCTAAAGATGACTTTATGCGAAAAAATGTTAGTATCGCGGCCTTTAAACACTCAACCATATCGTTAACTGAATACACGCGTTAGCGAGCATAGGTTAACGAACTTTGATTAACTGGCTTCGGTTAACTGGCTTCGGTTAACTAGCCATAAGGCTCCAAAGGACACCTATGCTTTCACCTTGCGTCGCACGCTGCGGTTTAAATGACGAAGACTACTGCATGGGCTGCTTTCGACATATCGATGAAATCGTCAGTTGGCGTACGAGCAGCGAAGCACAACAAGCAGCCATTTGTCAGCAACTTCCCGCCCGTAAAGCTTTATTTGAAGGCAGTGAAAATCAGCATATTTTAAGTCGTGATAAATGGTTAGCTGCCGAGGCGCGTTTAACCGACAAGGACTAAACCCCATCCGCTAACGCCACCCTCTGCGCAAGCTCATCCAGCTAACAGCCCACAAGACTATTTTTTCAGCATTGATTTCAAGTCAGCAAAGGGATTGTAGGTCGCCGCCGCTTGCTTGGTTTCTGTGGTGCTACCGTAACGGATCAATTCTTCAAAGCGAGAATGTTCGTTGTCATGGCAATAAAGACATAATAATTCCCAGTTTGAACCGTCTGACGGGTTGTTATCGTGGTTATGATCCCTATGATGTACAGTCAGTTCACTTAAGTTTTTTGGGGTAAATTCGCGGGTACAGCGGCCACACACCCAAGGATAGAGTTTTAACGCTTGCTCACGGTAACCGCTCTCACGCTTAGCTTTGTACTCCCGCGCATCGGCTAATACTTTATCTAACTTACTCTGGCCTGGCACTGATGACATAGTGTAATCCCTAAAACAAACCCTAAAAAAATTGCCCCAAGGATAATCCGAGTTATCACTTGGGGCAATATCTCCCGCACTTTGCGGGTTAATCGTGCGCGATTTGTAGACGTAAATGGCTAAGCTGACTTACGTTACTGGCTTAGCTTACTTAACTTACGTTACGGGCTTACGTTACTTAACTTACGTGGGCATGATCGGCATTCGACAGATGCAAATAGTGTAAGTATTTTTCATACTGAGTCACCACATCCGCGAGAATTTGCTCTTCGGTATAACCCATCACATCGTAATGCTGACCACCTTGTTCAAGGTACACTTCGGCGCGGTAATACAAGGTATTGCCCTGCTCGATTTCAGTCCCTATTGGGTTAGTGATATCAAAACAACGCGTTCGTACACCGTAAACAAAGGGCAAATTCACCTCATTGCTGATCACTAGTCGCACGCGGCCATCTAAGTATTCAAGATCGGCCACTATGCCTTTAGCCATAAAGTGTTGGCACACTTTAGACAAAGCGGGCGTAGCCACATTATTCAAGAACACTTGCGCTTCTTCATGGGTAGGATGCGAGACTAAAACCCCAATACGCTCTTCCCAGCTCATATTAGTTTTGGCGTATTGCACACTAGTATTGTGTAACTGCACGCTATTAATCTTCAGCCAATCATTTTTCAGGGCTTTAAATAGGCCCAGACACATGAATAGCATCACCACTAAGAACGGCATAGCACTGGCGATTGCCGCCGTTTGCAGCGCCTGTAACCCACCCGCTAACAACAATACCGAAGCAACGACCCCTTGCAACAGTGCCCAAAAGATCCTCTGCCATACGGGGGCATTGTTATCGCCGCCCGAGGTTAGATTATCAATCACTAAGGATCCCGAATCCGACGAGGTCACAAAGAAAGTGACGACTAAACAAATCGCAATCCCAGAAAGTAACGTAGGAAACGGCATGTGCTCGAAAAACACAAACAAGGCCACTGACACATCGGTATTCACCGCCTCGGCAAGATAGGTCGCGCCGTGATTCATAATCGAATCAATCGCCGTATTACCAAATACCGTCATCCACAGAAAGGTCAGCGCCGATGGCACAAATAACACACCAATCAAAAACTCACGGATGGTACGGCCGCGACTCACACGCGCAATAAAAGTACCGACAAAAGGAGACCAGGAAATCCACCAGCCCCAATAGAGCAAGGTCCAGCCTCCGAGCCAATCTTCCTTATGTTCATAAGCGTACAAGTTAAAGGTTTTGCCCACTAAATCACTTAAGTAACTACCAGTATTCTGCACAAAAGCCTGCAACAGCATAACCGTAGGGCCAAGGATCAAGACGATAAGCAATAAAATAATCGCGAGACCCAGATTGAGTTCGCTTAAGCGTTTCACGCCTTTATCGAGACCAGAAAATACCGATAATGTCGCCAATAAAGTAATGCCGATAATCAAACACACCTGCACCACAGCATTATTGGGTAAATCTTCAAATAGATAACTCAGACCCGAGTTAACCTGCAACACCCCAAAGCCCAGTGATGTCGCCACCCCAAACATAGTGCCAAGCACAGCAAAGGTATCCACTGTATGGCCAATAGGACCATAGATGCGTTCACCAATTAAGGGATAAAGCGCACTTCGCGGCAATAACGGTAACTTATGTCGATAAGAGAAATAGGCCAGACTCAATGCCACCACAGCGTAAATCGCCCAAGCATGCAGTCCCCAATGGAAGAAAGTGATCTTCATTGCCTCTTTTGCGGCAATAAGACTCTCTGGAGTTGCATCCGGCGGCGCCAGATAGTGCATCACAGGTTCGGCTACCCCAAAAAACATCAAACCTATGCCCATACCCGCCGAAAACAACATGGCGATCCAGCTTTTATAGCTGTAGTCAGGCACTGAATGATCTGGTCCTAGTTTGATATCGCCGAAGCGACTGACCATGACAAATATGATAAAAATCAGGAAAAACGCCACACTTAGAATGTAAAGCCAACCGGCTTTCATTTCTATCCATGACTGCATTGATCTAAAAAAGGTGTTTGCCTCTGTGGGCCATACTGCGCAAATCATCACCATCAAGATGATGAAAAAGACCGACGAATAAAATACCGGCGGATTAATACTAGACTTGATTGACATTGACTCTCCCTATTTCTAGCGGGTTCACACTCCAAATATCTCAACATACCAACGGCGAGATAGGACAAAACTTATACTTAAAATTTGGTTAATACTGCGTGGCTCATCTATGACCAGTATGGGGGAAATCCCAAAGATCATGGCAACGACTCGCTATGGCTAAACGCGACAGGATCTGAACAACGGGATTAACAACACTCGACTTTTTTAAGCCAATGATTGATGGATAAACAGAATTAACACCACTAAGGCAGCTAACACCCACCTTTAGCATAAAACAAATATATTACTAGAATATTCAGCATAAAAAATGGCGACCATATTGGTCGCCAAAAAATTATACCACAAAAATCATCAAATTTAATTTTAAACGCTAAAACGCACAAACCTTCATCGGATTACTTAGTCGGTGACTGCGAGATACCAGCAGTTAAATTGAAGCGCATCGCCTCCTCAAACGACCAATCAACCATAATTAAATCATCCCGCTTAACTAAGCTCGTCACGCCCGCCATTTGATAGCTCAATTGGAACAACACAGGCACCCAATCGCCCTCTGGTAGCGCATCTAACAAGGGCTGTGGCGGCGTATCCGTCATAATAAAGCCCACCACAAAACTGCCATTCGCCTGTTTCACTAACACTGTCTTTTGGCTTGTTGGCTTACCATCACGATTCATCAAAGAGGCGATATCACGGATACTGCCATAAACCGATTTAAACAATGGGAAACGCATCAACTGGCGCTCAAGCCAACCATAAAGCCACACAATCGGGCTGACCGAAAACAGCAGGCCCACGGCAAAAACTAATGCCACCACCAGCATAAATCCCGCGCCGACAAAGTGTTGGTTAATCCCTACCAACTCTAAAATCACAATTCCTAAACCATCTAACGATACAAACAGCGACCAAAACAGCCACAAACTCAAGGCCATAGGTAATAGATTCATTAAGCCGCGGGCTAAGGTTTTCTTCATCACACTCTCATTCGGTCATAGGGATATAATAGGCACAAAATATTTACGCAAAAAAACGCCACAAATGCTACCACAGAGTCACTTTTGCACCAGCACATGATGTAAGGTATCTGACTCTTATTCGTCTCAAGTGTAGAGATAGCGTTCAAAATCAGAGCCCACTCTGAGCCATTCTAAGGAAAGTAAAATGCGCGTAACCCGCTTAGATCATTTGGTCTTAACCGTAAAAGACATCGCCGTCAGTGTCGAATTTTATCAAACCGTGCTCGGGATGAAAAAAGTGGTATTTGGCAATCAGCGTATTGCGTTAAGTTTTGGCGACCAAAAGATTAACTTGCACCAAGCGGGCGCAGAATTTGAACCTAAAGCCGCAGCAGCCATGCCCGGCAGTGCCGATCTGTGTTTTGTGGTCAGCCACAATATAGAAGAAGTGATCGCCCATTTAAACGCACTTCAGATTGAAATCATTGAAGGCCCAGTGCTACGAACCGGCGCCACAGGCCGGATAAACTCTGTCTATATCCGCGACCCCGATTGTAACCTGCTTGAGTTATCAGAATACCTGCCTGCCTGCACGGGATAAGCGAATTTTGGCAAAGGTAAGCAAAGTTAAGAAAGTGTAATCTGTCAGTTCTGCTAGCACGCAGCGAGCAGAACTGCAGTTGACGTTATACTGGTTCACTCCCATTTGAGATAACACTCTCGACAGTTGAGTGGCATTTATTGTCATTATTTCCCCAGTGACTCGCCATAAACTCGTCCCTGAGGGCTCGACGGCTGCATCCATGCCGCCAACGGTCACTGTTGCAACAATGCCAATCCTCACTAACCCTCTCGCTTTTCATTCAGCTAAAAAGCTATTGCCCCATTCCTCGTTAGCAATGGTGCATCTAGCTCACTTCAACATTAGTATGTTGGCCCAATTTTAGTAATGCTACAGAGTTCTGGCCTTATCAGTTTGATCCAACCGCAATTACGTTAGCCAATAAGAAAATGTGGTACGAGTGTTAGCCTGAATATGGGGCCAAAATGCTGTCAACCAAGGTCAATAATCAGTCAGGCGTGAGTGTGGATGTATAAGAAAGCTAAAACGATATCAAGTGATTACGCATCAAACTGTATAAAAAACCGCTACCGCAAAAAAGCAAATTCCTATAGCATCATCTATACCAATTGACATGGATGTGGCAGCGGCCAAGTCCAACAAGCGATTTATACCCTGCAAACAGCGCAGCGCATAAATACTAAGACGTTAGCTTCATGGATAAATCGATGCTTTTAGAAAAATTGCAGAATTCGTTAAGAGATGCATTTCAAGAATGTATAAGTTCAAATTATTCTAAGCCTAGATTATTTCATGCAGCGAGAAGTAAAGCTTGGGTGAAAAACATCGCAGCATCATTTAGAGAAGAATATGTTCAAACTGAATACAGAGTTTTTTCAGCAGATTATTCTGATAATAGAAGCGAATTTAAATTAAATGAATTGCTTTTTGATATTAGTGTTGTGAATGTTAAATCTATACCTTCTGCGTCAAACAAGAAGCAGCTAATCTATGTGAATAAAATGGAATGGGCTATTGAAAGTGAATTTCAAAGAAGCGATAGTCGCGCTTCTATAATCGATTTTAGTAAATTGGCCATGGCTCGATCAGAAAATAAGCTATTGATACTCTCTCAAAGTAAAAGTATAAAAAATTGGGCGTTATCAATACTGAGTGGTGCTGTACCGGAAGATGGCGATAATTACTTCTTAGCATTTGTACCTCATCCTGAAAGTTGGGATGAAGACATGAAAGTGGAACTATATTCTCATGGTAAAGATGGCTGGGAAGCAAGAAGCTAACAAGGCAAGGAGAGCAAGGAGAGCAAAACTGGACACCCAGCCTTAATGGCGCAGTTGTTAACCTCCGACTATAGCTTGGGTTAAGCATTAAACAAGGAGGTTTGTATGCCGCGCCCTCGCAGAACTCAAATTAGTCTTGAAGATACGCCCTATTACCATTGCTGTAGCCGCGTTGTTCGGCGTGCGTTTTTGTGTGGCGATGATACCTATTCTGGAAAAAACTATGACCATCGCCGTGGTTGGGTTGAGTCACTACTGTTTGAACTTGAAGCCGTTTTTGCCATTGATGTGGCAGCCTTTGCGGTGATGTCGAATCATCTGCATGTGGTGCTGCGGGTCGATATCGACAGTGCCAATCGTTGGACTGACCGCGAAGTACTTGAGCAATGGCATAAGCTGTTTAAAGGTGAGTTAGTTGAAGCTCACGAGGTCAACCGATTAAGGCATTCAATCGCAATTTACCGCAGCCGATTATGCGATATTTCATGGTTTATGCGCTGCCTTCATGAACCAATAGCAAGACAAGCAAATCAAGAAGATAACTGTACTGGTCGTTTTTGGGAAGGACGCTTTAAAGCCCAAGCCTTACTCGATGAAGCCGCTGTGTTAACCTGTATGGCCTACGTTGATTTGAATCCGATTAGAGCCCAAATAGCGGATACGCCAGAACAATCCGACCATACCAGTATTCAGCTGCGCATTCGGGCCGCATTAAAAGGTGAACAACCTAAAAATCTACTGCCTTTTATCGGTAATGACCGCGAGAACCAGCCTAAAGGCATTGCGTTTTCCTTAACGGATTATCTCGAAATAGTTAGGCACACACATAACTACTTCATACTTTCAAAAGGGAAAGGTATGTATTGGTACCTCACAATCTTAAGCTACTCCTTATTTGTACTCGCCATAGCTTTATTATTTTATAGATTACACCTGTTATTTACAGGCAGCAGAGTTTCTGGTGTAGTCACTAATTTCATCACTAGAAACAGAAGCCTTACTGGCACGGCCAAATCAACACTTATAGAAATTTCTTACAAGAATTCAAGTGGAGTTGACTGCAAATTTGAAGCTGACAATGGATTATTAGTTTATATCTATAAAATAGGAGATTCAGTGAGTCTATCAGAGAGAAATGGAAAAATAATCGTTAATTCATTATTCAATATTCTCACTGTACCAATTTTTTTATTTACAATGAGTTATGTAATTTTTAATTTTCTGGCCTAACAAGGTAATCAAGCGGATAATTTTTAAATCTACATGTTACGTGAATGCACGAAAGGTGAGCCATGGTGATTAGCGAGACGACCGTCCGCCCCATGGACGGGGCGGTCGAGCACTGAAGAATCCCCTGATGATTTACATATAAATCATTAGATTGGAGTGAACTTACACCTTGAAGTGTGATCAGATGGAAGTGCGAACAAACATCAATCACAGGGCTTCAAGGTGCAAGTGTTAACTATCTTACATCAATCTCTCTATCAACATTGTCCAGAAATCCATCAAAAGCGACTCAATACCCTCATGGTTGCTTGCCGAGCACTTATCAACGCGGATTGCCTCACCCTAACGCATTTAGGGCGGCACATTGATGGCACCAGCACTCATACTAAGCACTCAATAAAACGCATGGATAGATTGTTGGGCAACCCGCATCTTCACCATGAAAGAATGGCTGTTTATCAGTGGCATGCAAAGTGGTTGCTAACAGCACATACGATGCCGACAATATTGGTGGATTGGTCAGATATGCGTG
>NZ_JABAEB010000026.1:1446-3417 GCF_012584455.1 Shewanella oncorhynchi | reverse complement strand
GTTCTTTAACAATTTGGAAAGCTGATAGTATTTAATTGCATGAGTCTGTCATGTAATTAATTACAAAACGTTTAATGCGAAAGCATTGAACATGAGTTCTCAAACACTTTATTAAGTGTCTTGAATATTCAATAGTAAATTATTCTTTGCTGGATAGTTTACGTCTAAGGCGCGTCCACTTCTTTGGTCAGAAGTGAGACAAGTAAAACCAAGCTGGTCGCAATGCGACTCAGGTGAGTGAAACTCATTTGGGTTGTATGGTTAAGCGACTAAGCGTATACGGTGGATGCCTTGGCAGTCAGAGGCGATGAAGGACGTAGTAACTTGCGAAAAGCGTTGGCGAGCTAGTAACAAGCATTTGAGCTAACGATGTCCGAATGGGGGAACCCAGCAGCATAAGCTGTTATCGCAACATGAATACATAGTGTTGCGAGGCGAACGAGGGGAACTGAAACATCTAAGTACCCTTAGGAAAAGAAATCAACCGAGATTCCCCTAGTAGCGGCGAGCGAACGGGGATTAGCCCTTAAGTCAGTGGGGTGTTAGTGGAATGCGTTGGAAAGCGCAGCGGCACAGGGTGATAGCCCCGTACATGAAAACTAACCATTGATGAAAACGAGTAAGGCGGGACACGTGACATCCTGTTTGAATATGGGGGGACCATCCTCCAAGGCTAAATACTCCTGACTGACCGATAGTGAACCAGTACCGTGAGGGAAAGGCGAAAAGAACCCCTGTGAGGGGAGTGAAATAGAACCTGAAACCGTATACGTACAAGCAGTGGGAGCGGTTCTTGAGACCGTGACTGCGTACCTTTTGTATAATGGGTCAGCGACTTACATTTTGTAGCGAGGTTAAGCGAATAGCGGAGCCGTAGGGAAACCGAGTGTTAACTGCGCGTTTAGTTGCAAGGTGTAGACCCGAAACCCGGTGATCTAGCCATGGGCAGGTTGAAGGTTGAGTAACATCAACTGGAGGACCGAACCGACTAATGTTGAAAAATTAGCGGATGACTTGTGGCTGGGGGTGAAAGGCCAATCAAACCGGGAGATATCTGGTTCTCCTCGAAAGCTATTTAGGTAGCGCCTCGAGCGAATACCATTGGGGGTAGAGCACTGTTAAGGCTAGGGGGTCATCCCGACTTACCAACCCTTTGCAAACTCCGAATACCAATGAGTACTACTCGGGAGACAGACGGCGGGTGCTAACGTCCGTCGTCAAAAGGGAAACAACCCAGACCGTCAGCTAAGGTCCCAAAGTACTAGCTAAGTGGGAAACGATGTGGGAAGGCTTAGACAGCTAGGATGTTGGCTTAGAAGCAGCCATCATTTAAAGAAAGCGTAATAGCTCACTAGTCGAGTCGGCCTGCGCGGAAGATGTAACGGGGCTAAGCTAGTCACCGAAGCTACGGGTGCACAGTTTACTGTGCGCGGTAGAGGAGCGTTCTGTAAGCCGTTGAAGGTGAAGGGGTAACCCACGCTGGAGGTATCAGAAGTGCGAATGCTGACATGAGTAACGATAAAGGGGGTGAAAAACCCCCTCGCCGAAAGACCAAGGGTTCCTGTCCAACGTTAATCGGGGCAGGGTGAGTCGACCCCTAAGGTGAGGCCGAAAGGCGTAATCGATGGGAAACAGATTAATATTTCTGTACTTCCGCTAACTGCGATGGAGAGACGGAGAAGGCTAGGCTAGCGCGGCGTTGGTAGTCCGCGTTTAAGGTGGTAGGTGGTGTTCTTAGGCAAATCCGGGGACACGTACTTAAATGTACACACTGAGAGCTGATGACGAGGTCCTAAGGGACTGAAGTAGTTGATGCCATGCTTCCAGGAAAATCTTCTAAGCTTCAGGTTAGTGGGAATCGTACCCCAAACCGACACAGGTGGTCGGGTAGAGAATACCAAGGCGCTTGAGAGAACTCGGCTGAAGGAACTAGGCAAAATGGTACCGTAACTTCGGGAGAAGGTACGCTCT
>NZ_JABAEB010000025.1 GCF_012584455.1 Shewanella oncorhynchi | reverse complement strand
GGTTAACGCCAAATGAGTCAGAACGTTTATATTGGAATGACTCTAAAACCGTGGCCAATTTTACTTGACCACTACAAGTACTCATAATCGCTAACGTCAGACAGCAAATTAGATAAGTTAAGAATTTTTCCACCTCTTGCAAGATTTGCATCGAATGCTAGCGCCCAAACAGTCCTATTGTAAGGGACGTCATCATCTTCTTCAGGGTCATCTCTCTGATATTCAATGAGATATATCCCCTTAGGAAAAGCTTCAATACGTTGCTCCATTGCTTTAGATAGGAATGAAGTAGAAGATATATTAGAAATAACCGTACTTACGTCATCATTGATGCTTATAGACAGCAACGTAATTCCGACGGCACTCTTCAACCATTTTTTTAATTTTGAGCGACTAAGCTTTTTTTTCATGCTTTTTATTTAACCAGAGTATGCCCAGACTTCTCATTTAAACCTGATGAACGTTATGATTTAAAGAGTGTAATGGATAAAATAGCTTAAAGATGTCAGTAAGTTAGCACTTTTTATCTTCAACTTTCAACTTGATTTTGTTAGTGAAAAGTACAAAATGTGCCCCCGAGAATAACAATGACACGATATGTATATTATAAAAGCTATAAAATTTATTTTTCAGATGGTTACAAATACAAGACAAGACAAGACAAGACAAGACAAGACAAGACAAGACAAGACAAGACAAGACAAGACAAGACAAGACAAGACAAGCCGAGTACTGATACTCAGTTGGGTTGATATTTCGATCAATCTATAAATACAGTAAAGTGTAACAATTCTCTGTTTACTTTGACCAAAAACCAGCGTAAATCAGCTTCTTAGAAAACGTAGAGAGGGTTCGACTCCCTCTCTCGCCAAATTAAAGCAAAGGGAATCAGTATCTTACTGATTCCCTTTGTTGCATCTGGGCAAAAGCTGGGCAAAATCGCCGTTTTTTTCTCCTTCTGTGTCCTTGGTAAAACCAAGCATTTCTACCACTCGATTAGCTATTTTTTGCGAGTCCTTAGGTTTTTGCCGCATTATGCATGTTATTCGTCGTCATTCTTTTACGCGCTTGAACTAAGGTATAGCCGCCACTTAATACTATGAGTAGGCTTCCCAGAATAGTCAGCAAATCTGGGGATTCTCCAAATATAAATATTCCTAAAGCTAAGGCAAAGAGTAAACGTGTATAACGAAAGGGGCTTACTACCGATACATCTCCAGTGCGCATAGCGATTGTCAGCGCATTATAAGCCATTACACCAAAGACGATTGCTCCAATTATCTGTATTGCTGCGGTAGCACTAAACTGTATTGCTTCATTTTGGTAAATCAGTATCGCTAAGCCTGTAGGAATCAACACAAAAAAACCATACACTCCAAGCTGCATATTAGATAACACGGGAGAAGCTGCGCGTGTTGCTAAATCGCGTCCTGCAAAACCTAAGGTAGCGATAACGGCGAATAAAGATGTGGCCTCAAAACCATCAAGTCCTGGACGAATGATCATCAGCACGCCCATAAAACCAATCAATACTGCAAGCCATCTCTTATGACCCACTTGTTCACCGAACAACAATGCCGCGCCAAGCATGGCGATTAAAGGTGTGGCTTGCAAAATAGCGGATGCACTTGAGAGTGGCGTTAACGTGATGGCTAAAGCAAAACAGAATCGGCCGACGATTTCACATAGTGCACGTACTAATATGGGGGTAGACAAGACTGCAGGATGAAGCACAGTTTCACCCTTTCGCCAGGTTAACAGTATAAAAATCAACATTCCACCTAGGCCAAATAGCGCTAAAATGAGGCCGATAGAGGTGGTTTCTGCTGCGGATTTGATCAGCATGTCTTCAATAGAAAATGCTGCCATCGCAGCAACCATAAACAGACTACCTTTTCTATTATTCAAAATAAATTCCCTAAATGCTTAGACGCTATCTCTAGTCAAAAAGTTTTGTCATGAGAGTTCTGGTTTCATCAACAAAGGCACAGAAGTTACGATATAGCTCATTAGAATCCAATAGAAACATCATTTTCTGATCACTATAGCAAGCTTTCTCTGCTTATCTGAATAGGATTCGCTGCTTAAGGTAGTAATGATTCTGGCTTAAAAATAAATAGGGATAATAAGCATTAGCAAGAAATGATAATAGATACAGATATGGTTTTTTTATCTATATCAGATGGCAAGTTAAGCCTCTTTTTACCATAAGGATTATGGTTGGTGTATTGTTTTAATATTATCAACTTGTGCGGCTAGTATAAGATATTGATGTCAGGTATGTGCTGCTGTTTTTCAGCTTTTATGATGAATAACATTGTTTGAAAGAGGTCTATATTGTGAGGTTAATTTTATATGTAGTAGTCTTAAGTCAATAATGGCAACGCTTAAATAATCCATCAGTTGATTTTATACTAAGTGATTTTGTATTGGGGATTTAGTGTTTTTAGGTTTATATAAAATGAATTTGCGTTGAATAGTACGGGAAAGTTAACTAAATAACTTTGGGGAAATGATTAATCGCTCAACTAAAACTGCGCGATTAATCATATTAACGAAAAAATATTGTTGTTTTAAAAATTAACTTTGGATATTAATCGTTACTTTCTCGATGACGATAGGTACACGGGGCACGTCTTCGTGGCCAGCGACCGTGGTGGTTTTGACTTTCTCAATCTGCTGGATAATGTCCATTCCCGCCGTAACCTTACCAAATACCGCGTAGCCCCAACCGTTATTGGTGGTGGCGGTATGGTCTAAAAAGTCATTATTGGCTGTGTTGATGAAGAATTGCGCGGTGGCCGAGTGAGGCGCATCGGTGCGAGCCATAGCGATTGTGCCTATGGTGTTACTTAGGCCTTTGTTGGCTTCGTTAACGATAGGCTCGTGGGTCGGTTTTTCCTTCATTTTTGCGGTAAACCCGCCGCCTTGGATCATAAAGCCTTTGATTACTCGGTGAAAAATAGTGTGTTCAAAGAAGCCTTCTTCACAATAGCGAACAAAGTTTTTTGAACTGACAGGCGCATGTTCAAAATCGAGTTCTATAGTGATGTCGCCTAGATTTGTGCTAAATGTAATCATGCTAATATCTTCTATCTTAATGAGTTTTTATATCTAATAAGTCACGACTTGTACTGAGTCATTACTTAGTTTTAGGGCCGCTATTCCACGGATTAAAGGGCGCGCTGCGACCCGTTGTATCGTTACCATTGTCAGTCTGAATAGATTGCGGCCGTGTTACATTGGCTTTAACCTCTGGCTTTGATTTTGCGCTGCGATGCTTTTTCGCATGGGCGGTTTCAAAGGAGCCTTCCTTCGCGGGGCGCGAGGATCTGGCCTCAGGTGCCCGAGTTTTAAAGGTTTTTGGCGTAGTATTTTTGGGCACAAAATCGAGAATAGACACAGGCACTTCTTTGTTCGGCACAAAGCCTTCAATTTCTTTACGCACTATGAGGTGACCTAGACGGCGCTCGATAGCACATAGATTCCTAAAATCATCTTTAGAAACAAAGGAGATGGCTTCGCCGCAGGCGCCAGCACGACCGGTTCGGCCAATACGGTGAATATAATCATCGGCTTCATCGGGCAAATCATAATTGACCACACGGGTGAGGGCGTCGATATCGATACCGCGGGAAGCAACGCCAGTCGCGACTAAAAAGCGTAGTTTGCCAGATTTGAAATCCACTAATAATTGCTCGCGTACCGCTTGGCTGCGACCGCTGTGAATGGCTTCGGCGGCAATGCCACGTTTTTCGAGTTGGCTAACCAGTTTGGCGGCGCCTTGTTTCGTCTGGATAAAGATCAGTGCCTGTTCCCACGCTTGCTCAGTGATGAGTTTGCTTAACAGGGCCGACTTTTTATCTTTATCGACAGTGATCAACCATTGGTCGATTTGTGGTGCGTTTGCGCTGTCGCGGGCAATTTCAATTTCGACAGGGTTTTCAACCGCTGTTTTCGCTAAAAAGCGCACTTGCTTAGATAAGGTTGCCGAAAACAACAGATTTTGGCGTTCTGTTGGCAGACGTTCGATAATCTTATTGATGTCTTCGATAAATCCCATATCGAGCATTCTATCGGCTTCATCTAGGACTAATATCGAGATTTCATCGAAATGAATCGCTCTTTGGGTGTACATATCGAGCAATCTACCGGGTGTTGCCACCAGAATATCGACGCCTTCAATAAGACGTTGTTTCTGCGGTGCGGCATCCATGCCACCATACATGGCCATAGACGTCAGCGGCAGGTATTTTGCGTACTTGGCAATATTATCTTCTACCTGAACGGCCAATTCACGGGTTGGCGTTAAGATTAATGCACGAACGCGTTTAGCACGGATTTTCGGCATGTCGGCGAACATTTGCAGTATTGGCAACACAAAACTGGCGGTTTTACCTGTACCTGTTTGCGCGCCAGCAAGCAGGTTTTTGCCTTTCAAGATCACCGGAATGGCTTTTTCTTGGATCGGAGTAGGTTGTGAATAGCCGAGCTCAGTGATGGCTCTTAAAATCGGATCGCTTAATCCAAGTTTGGAAAATGGCATTGAATGTCTCAGGTAAAGGGTCAGGTCAATAATGTATAAGCAAACTGTTACGCTAAAGCATGAACAGTGGAGCAGGGCGATATTATAGCAGGAGGTGAAACAGAATAGGCGATTATCATTATTTGTGTGTGTGTTTGGTAAAGAGGGGCTTATACGTCGAATAGGCGAATGATAGGCGGTAAAATATTGAGAACTTACAATTTTGTAACCGCGCATGTATTCATGGCTAACATAGCTGCAATTATTGGGGCAATATGATTAACTGAGGTAATTTTTATATGCCTGATAAATCTTAACAAAGGACCCATAATAATGAAAAAAAACGCTATTTCCCTTGCGATAGTGCTATCGCTGGCCAGCCTTGCTGGCTGTCAATCCCATACGAGTCAAACCGCGCCCGTGGTCGCACCTGAAGTTAAAGCCCACTCATTTGAGCAATTTTCAGCATCCTTTATTGATTCATTGTGGGAATTGTCACCGACTTGGGCCTTATACAGTGGCAAGCATGTTAACGATGGTTACCTTGAAATCCCCGATGCAGCAGGTCGAGCAAAGACCTTAGCGTTTGTGAAAGTTCAGCAAGCGCAGTTGACTCAGTTCGAGCAAAAGTCGCTAACGCCGAATGAACTGATTGATTACCATCTGATCGACAATTTACTCGGTAGCATGGCATGGGAAATTGACAGTTTTAAATCTTGGCAGTGGGATCCTTCAAGTTACAACGTATCGGGTGGTTTTGCCCAAATCATCAATGAAAAATTCGCTCCATTAGATGACAGATTACGTTCGGTATTAGCGCGTTTAGAAAATGTGCCAGCTTATTATGCTGCTGCGCAGGCGAACATTAGCAAACCAACATTGGAGCACACTGAGTTAGCAGTGCTGCAGAATCAAGGTGCATTTTCGGTTTTTTCCGATGACTTATTAAAACAGGTCGCCGACTCTGGTTTGACTGATGTGGAAAAAGCGTTATTTAAAACGCGTTTCGATGCGGCCACTGCGGCGATTAACGGCCATATCGCTTGGTTAGACAAATTAGTGGTTCAACTTAAAAAAGATGGAGCACGTAGTTTTAGAATTGGCGAGGCGTTATATGAGCAAAAATTTGCCTTTGATATCCAAGCGGGGATGACGGCGAAACAGCTATATCAAAAAGCCGTAGCCGATAAAGAGCGTGTTCAAGGAGAAATGGCTAAAATTACCGATAAGTTATGGCCTAAATATTTTACTACGCCAAAGCCTGCTGACAGTAAGCTCGCCATTCGCCAATTAATCGATAAATTATCGACTCAGCATGTTCAGCGCGATGAATTCGTGAATGAAGTGCGTAAGCAAATTCCAGAGCTGATTGAATTTGTAAATAAGAAAAAACTAGTCACATTAGATCCTAAAAAACCACTCGTTGTCCGTGAAACGCCCGAATATATGCGTGGTTATGCCGGTGCATCAATTAGTGCACCTGGACCCTATGAGAAGTCAGGCAATACTTATTATAACGTGACGCCGCTCGATGGCATGAGTGATGAGTCCGCCGAGAGTTACTTGCGTGAATATAATCACTGGATCCTGCAAATCCTCAATATTCATGAAGCCATCCCAGGGCACTACACTCAACTCGTTTACTCTAATCAATCTCCGAGTTTAGTGAAAAGTTTATTTGGTAATGGTGCTATGGTCGAAGGTTGGGCGGTTTATGCAGAGCGTATGATGTTAGAAGAAGGCTATGGCAATTTTGAGCCTGAAATGTGGTTGATGTACTACAAGTGGAATTTACGTGTTATCTCTAACACTATTTTAGATTACAGTATTCATGTGAAAGGCATGACCGAAGACCAAGCTATTGCCCTGATGATGAATGAAGCCTTCCAACAGCAAGCTGAAGCTGAAGGCAAGTGGCGCCGTGCGACACTTAGTCAAGTGCAACTGACGAGTTACTATTCAGGTTATCGAGAAATCTATGATTTCCGTGAAGAATACAAAAAATCGCAAGGTAAAGATTTTGACCTTAAAACTTTCCACGAAACATTCTTGAGTTATGGTAGTGCACCAGTGAAATATATTCGCCAATTAATGCAGAGCAAATAAGTTCGCATATTGATATAAATCAGCAGAGCTTAGGCTCTGCTTTTTTATGCCAAATCGCTAGACAGGTATAGTGTGAGCTTAACATAAGTTGGCATTGTTACTTATGAAATGAAATCGTTAACACTGTCCGAATAATGAAAGCCGAAAATTCTGCCATATAACCGAAAAAGTATATATTTCGTTATATGGCATATGCAGATGTTAATTAAACAATTTAACTGCGTGGTGATAGAGCACAATGGCGATAAACTTACTTCTTAGATTTAGATGATGCCATCAGCGCTAATACTTCATCGTAAGAAATGTTAAATTCTCTCGACAAGTTAATGATTTTTGTTTTGTAGGTTTGAATATTCTCTTGCTGAGCTAATTGATGTTTCTTTTCTTCAACTAACTCATTAACGGTTTCTTGTAATATCAATAATCGACGTAAACTATAGTCGAGAGATTTAATATATTTACCCATTTGTTGCTTGTTACGTGCTTGCTCAAGATCCGTTGAGACTTTCTTATCATATCCATACTCATCAAGAGCTGCGATTGCGCTCTGTAAATCAAGATCAGTTGTCATTTGGTTTTCGCTTTATAACAAAGAGGTGTGGGAACAAATTTATGAAACTTTAAAGAGTGTCATAGGACGTTAACTATCGCAGATTATAATGCTTATGCCAATATACACCAAGCCTTTGCACGTTAAAATGAAATAAAAAATTCCGCTGATTTTTGCTTTGACCTTGTCGGGGTCTACAATTATGAGTAGTCTAAAGTTATAGACTATCATGGAGATTCAAATGCTTGATCTACTACCAGATTTATTCGACCACTATCCGTCTAAATTACAGTTACTTCCCCTTGCATTTAAACCCTTTGGTGGTAAACGGCTCTTCTGGGGCGAGATAGTCACAGTAAAGTGCTTTGAGGATAATTCAAAGGTAAAAGAGATACTTGCACAGGATGGGCATGGAAAAGTGCTCGTTGTCGATGGCGGCGGTTCTCTGCGCCGCGCATTGTTAGGGGATCTCATAGCGCAGAGCGCCTTAGATAATGGTTGGCAAGGGATAGTGATTAATGGTTGTGTTCGCGATGTGGCGAGATTAAATACTTTCAGCTTAGGTGTCTTTGCCTTAGGGGCTATGCCGATAAAAACCGAAAAGTTAGGTCAAGGCCAAATTAATGTGGCTGTGGATATGGGTGGCGTGACGGTTAAGCCCGGTATGATGCTCTATGCTGATGAAAATGGTATTGCAGTAAGTGATGAAATGTTGAACTTTGCATTTTTAAATTAACATTTCTAAATGCATTAGTTGCTATAAATTCAAGTTGTTTTTGATAAGGATATTTATATGAAATTCATTAAGTGGCTCTTAGCCTTAATGGTGACGCTCATTCTTTTAGTCACCGTTTATCTCACCGTCTTTTTCGACCCTAATGATTTTAAACCTGAAATAGTCGATGCCGTAAAAAAACAAACGGGTCGTGAATTAGTCATTACTGACGATTTATCTTGGACATTTTTCCCTGTTATAGGTATTAATCTAGGGGGAGTGTCTTTATCTAACCCTGAAGGCTTTACGCCTAAGGCTATGTTAGAAGTCAAAAAAGCCGTTGCTGAAGTGGCGCTCATGCCGTTGTTTAGTCAGAAAATTGAAATTGCAGAATTGAGTCTCGATGGCGCAACGATCAATTTAGTCACCCGTAAAAATGGCACTAGCAGTTTCGATGGGTTGAGTGGCGATAATAGCCCAAAAACTGCGTCTCCAGCTGCCGCCGAATCCTCATCGAATGCCAAACTTAACGACATTAATATTGGTGGCATTTCTATCACCAATACCCAAATTAATATGATTGACGAAGCTAATAAGCAGACTCAAGTCTTTACCTTAAGTAGCTTCACCCTAGGTGAGTTCTCCTTAGATAAATTTGCGCCTATCGCCTTTGAATTCAGTGCAACTATGCCGGATATGACGATAAGTAGCGAAGCTAAAGGTGAACTAAAACTCAGTCGAGACTTTAAACAACTCGTTATCAATGGGCTGAAAATTGATACTGTGGTGGAAGGTGAGAGTATTCCGAACAAGAAACTCGAAACATCTGTCAGCTTAGCAACTCAAATCGCCCTTGATAAACAGCAATTGTCCGTCGATATTGCGCAGCTTACCGCGGCGAGCATTACCGCTGCGGGTAAAGTGGGTGTTAATTATGGTACGAAAATTCCACAAATTAATGCTGATTTTCAAGTTGGCGATATTGATTTAGATACACTGTTACCTAAAACAGAGGCCACCGCCACCGCTGAACAAGCGCCAGCAGCAAACCCTCAGGCAGTTGAGCCTGATCTCTCAGCCCTTAAGCAGCTTGATGTAAAACTCAAGTTGACTGTTAAGTCTATTAAGGTCGCGAATCTGTCGACTCAAAATTGGTTAATGGATGTGGGCATTAAAAATGGCGTGTTAGATTTGACGAAACTGAATGCGGATTTATATCAAGGTCAGTTGCTGGTGAGCGCTCAGGTTGATGCTCGTCAAGCTGTGGCGAGTTATCAATTTGATAAAAAAGTGACGGGCGTACAAATTCGTCCTTTGCTGAAAGATGCGGCGGATGTGGATTTATTGGCCGGTACAGCCAACTTTGATGTGAAGGGGAAAGGTAAGAGTTTGATCCCTGAGCAGTTAAAGAAAAACCTGTTAGCGAATGGTCATTTTGATATTAATGACGGTGCTCTGTACGGGGTAAATATTCCACAGATGATCCGCAGCGCACAAGCTAAGTTAAAGGGCGACTTATCGCCAGAAACGAAGGCGGAGCGCAAAACTGACTTCTCGAGTCTGACGGGCAGTTTCTCGTTGGATAATGGCGTTGCCACGAATCCAGATCTTGCCTTGTCTTCGCCTTTACTGCGTTTGGATGGTAAAGGCACTGCGAATTTATTGACTGAAGCCTTGGACTACAGACTAACCGCTAGCCTAGTGAATTCATTGAAGGGTCAGGGTGGTAGCGACAAGGATGCGCTGGCTGGAGTTGACATTCCGTTGGCGATTACAGGCACTTTCCAAAAACCTGAATATGCTTTGGATACTAAAGCCTTACTGAATAATCAGCTAAAGGAAGAAACCGACAAAGCTAAGGAAAAATTAAAAGACTCCTTATTGAAAAAACTAGGCGGTTTTTAATGGTTGCTTCAACGCGTTACGCATTACTTGTTTGTGCGAGTGCTTTTGTCGGCGGGCAACTTGTTGGGTGCTCGGCGCCCGAAGCCGCTGACACGAGTCAGTCAACCAAGGGTGAGACTACAACAGCTGCGGCCGTTCAGCCTGAGATTATTCGCGCTGCCGATCTGGCGCTCGATGTTTCTGGGCTTAAAAGCACTCCGACATTAAAGGCTGAACCTGTGATGGCAGAAAAGGCACAAGGCTTGCTTCGCGGCGAATTAACTCTAGAACCTTTTATCGATTTTAAGCAGTCGGTTAAGGCGACATTGACTGTGACAAATCCACAAACCTATGCTGTCGGCCTGCGTTATAACTCTGGGATGACGGCGGATTTGTGGTTGGTAACGCAAGAGGGCAAACGTCTGTGGGCTTGGTCGGATGATATGATGTTTACCCAAGCATTACGTGATAGCCAATTGGCGGCAGGGAAAGTGATCACGACTTCATTTAGTATTCCGCCCAAAGCATTTGCAGGAATACCTGCAGATGGTGCTCGCTTAGAAGCGCATTTTGCCGCTAAAGCATTAGAGTCTGATGCCGTTGTTATGGCGCCCGTTGTCTTATTACTGACGATGGAATAACGCCGCCTCTCATAATAGAAAAAGGCAGCAATCCGATAGGGTTGCTGCCTTTTTGTTATCTATGGCTCAATTTTGCTTAGGATTTATAGCACTAATCCGTTCGAACTATGTGCCAGTTTAGTCCCTACGCACTCAACTTAGTTTCATCAACCACTAATTTGATCACTTGGCCTGGTTGTAAATACTGTGATTGCGCTAGGCTATTCCACTCGAGTAGCTCGGCAACAGTTACGTTAAATTTATTGGCGATACGGGCAAGTGAATCACCGGATTTTACCTTGTAACTAACAGTACGAATTTGTGCGGTTTGCTCAAGCTCCTTTGGTGCTAAGATCACTAACTGCTGACCGTTTTGTAGCTTGCTATTCTTAGCCAATTTGTTCCAAGTGCTGAGTTGTTTCACCGTCACTTTATGGGCTTGGGCTATTTCTGAGAGTGTGTCTCCTGACTTAACCTGATAAGCAATTTTTGTTGATTCAACTGCAGCATGTGATTTTTTCGGCAATTGCTGCTTAGTTGACAGGGCATAAAGCTGCTTGTCTTGCGCATCGACAGGAATAATCAAATGCTTGCCTGCGACGATCGTGTTGCTTTTCATGCCGTTGGCGGCGCGAATAGCGGCAACGGTCGTATGGTGCTGCGTAGCAATCTTGCCAATGCTATCGCCAGATTTGATCGTGTAACGTAACCAGCTGATCCTATCTTCGGTTTCTGTTTCAGCGAGCGCTTTTTTAAATTCTTCCGATTTATCAATTGGTAGCACTAAGGTGTGCGGACCAAGTGGCGATGTAGCCCAGCGGTTATAACCTGGGTTGAGTTTTTGTAACTCAAGCGTGGTCATATTGGCAAAACCTGCCGCCATGGCTAAATCAATTTGGCTATCAATATCAACCACTTCAATTGTCGGATTGTTGTCAATTGGCGCTAAAGAAATACCATATTCATCAGCGTGTTTAATGACTTCTGCCAGTGCGAGCAGTTGCGGCACATAGCGTTCTGTCTCTCTGGGCAAATCCAATGACCAAAAATCCGTTTTTAAGCCTTTTTTCTCGTTACGTTTGATTGCATTGAGCACCCGTGATTCACCCGAGTTATAGGCAGCAATAGCATAAAGCCAATTGTTATTGGTTTTATCGTAGAGGTATTCCAGCATATCGAGCGCCGCAGTCGTTGATGCGGGGACATCACGACGACCGTCATACCACCAGTTCATTTCTAAACCGAAATGACTGGCCATAGGTGTGGTAAATTGCCACAGACCCGATGCCGCGCCAGTCGATGATGCGGAAGGATCAAAGGCGCTTTCAATTATGGGTAACAAAGCTATCTCTATAGGAAGATGACGCTTTTCAAGTTCTTCTACAATCATGTACATATAAGGTGCAGCACGTTCCGAGATGATCGCCAGATGCTGTGGATTTTTGATGTACCAATCACGGTATTGATTCACCAATTTTTGATCTGGAACCGGTAACTGCATGCCTTGACGAATTCGCTCCCACACATCGGTAATTTGCGCCGATGGAGCCTCGGTTGCGAGGTAATATTCTGGGACTGTATTTTCGGTTGTGACGGCTTCAACTTCTGTTTGGTTAACGCCATGGTTGTCTAATGTTTGACAGCCTGTGAGTAGGGCAAATCCCCCTACAACAACATAAAGTGATACTCTCATTGAAAACGGTAGTCCTCTGTTAGTGCATCGCTTTTCTTTATAGTAACAGTATGTTTTATATGAAGATAAAGACGACGCAGCGCGCAAAGTTTTCACGCAAAACGAGCCATTCTATGGGATCTTTTCGATCTTGTCCCTTAATTATCGTACATAATGTAAGGCCATTTTTGACTTACATCATCAAAAATGAGAAAAACTGTTTGAATTTCAATCTATAATATTGCTTTTGTGATCAAAAATTATCTTTCCACTGTCTGAGTAAGGTAAAACCGCTGAGTTCGTCTAAATTTGCGTGATTTAGACCGCTAAAATGCTGTTTTATGTTATCGACAATTTCAGTGTCGCTAGGGCGTAAAAAGGGATTGATGGCACGCTCTAAAGCGATGGTGGAGGGAACAGTCGCTTTGTCTTGGCGACGTAACTGCATCGCGCGTTCGTTATAGTCTTGGAGCTCGCGATTGTTGGGATTGACCGCGAGGGCAAATTTGAGGTTTGAAAGTGTGTATTCATGGGCACAATAAACCCGAGTGTCGGCGGGAAGCTGGGCAAGTTGCTGTAGTGAGTTGAGCATTTGCGCTGGCGTGCCTTCAAATAAGCGTCCGCAGCCGCCGCTAAACAGGGTGTCACCGCAAAATAAGGCATCTTCAACAACGTAGGCTATATGTCCTGCTGTGTGGCCTGGTACATCTAAGACTTGCAGCTCAGCGCTGAGATACTCCAGTGTGAATCTGGGCTTGGCTTTTGCGTGCAGTGGATGTGTGATGCCTTCGATCTTCTCATTATCTGGGCCATAAACTGTGAGTCGGTCTTGACTGTAGGCTTGAAGTTCAGCGACGCCACCCGTATGGTCATTGTGGTGGTGGGTCAGTAAAATGCCCGCTAGCGTGAGTTGATTGACCTCTAGATAGTCAATAACCACACTCGCATCGCCGGGATCGACGACATAAACCTGTGTATGGGGCTGTTGTTGTAACACCCAGATATAATTGTCATTAAAGGCTTTGATCGCTGTTATAGTGAGCATAGAACCGCCTATGTCTGTATTTCAATTCGAAGATAAAGGTATTATCCATGAGTGAACGGCCCTTGGCGACCTTTGCCGCTTTTGTCCTGTGGCAAAATGGCAGCAATCTTTGACCCAATTGGATACTTGTCTACCCAACTAACGGAGGAACTCTGTGTCGCATTTTAGTACTGAGCTCAAACCCGAACAATGGAGCGACTTACCCAATGGTGAGGCGTTGCAACAAGCTGTTGCTAAACAACTTGAAGATTGGTGGCCAAGAGTCTTTGGTTATCATTTATTAAAGTTAGGGCCTTTGAGTGCCGAATTGTCGAGCATGGCATCGCCAGTCGCCCATCATTTTTCACTCTCGCCATCCAAAGGCGCCTCGATTGAAGGCGATTTTTGTCATTTACCCCTGCAGAATGCGGCGATAGATGCGGTGGTGATGAGTCTATTGCTCGAATTTGAACCCGATCCTTACCGTATTCTTCGTGAAACCGATCGGGTACTCATCGCCGGAGGCTATCTTTTTATCGTCGGTTTTAATCCCTTGAGTCCAGTATTTTTGGGTAAGTTATGGCCTAAGTATCAGGATTGTCTCCCATGGAATGGCCGCTTTTTTATGCCATCAAGGGTGCGAGATTGGTTAGGTTTATTAGGTTATCAAGTGGTGGGCGATGAGCGTTTGGTCTATCACCCCTTAATGGGTGATTTCACCCAAGGTAAATTTTTTCAACAGAGTTTAGCGTCATGGCTTCCTAGCGCGGGCAGTTTGTATTTGATTGTGGCGCGTAAACTCGAGTCGCCACTCACGCCTATTCGCGATAAACGTAAGGTGCGGCAAACGAATTGGACCACGGCGCCGACCGCGGGACGTTCAGGGCATTTATCAGAGCATTCGGAAAACTGATAAGCCATTTCCTTTTTAAGTACAGGTTTTAATATGCGGATCACCTTAAGACAATTGGCGGTATTTGAAGCTGTGGCACGTAGCGGCCAAGTCGCAAAGGCGGCGGAGCAGGTTAATTTATCACCACCTGCCACTTCTATGGCTTTGGCTGAGTTAGAAAAACAGCTCAATGCCCGCCTATTCGAGCGCATTGGTAATCGATTACAGCTGAACTCGCAGGGCAATTTACTGTTGCCACTGGCGACGGATTTATTGCACCGTGTTGAGCAAATTGAGCAGGCATTTACCTACCATGGTGGCGATTTGGTTGGGCGCTTAAGTATCAGTGCCAGTTCGACCATAGGTAACTATCTGATGGCGAAAGCCGCAGTGGCATTTTGTCAGCAGCACACTCAAACCCATGTGGATGTGGCGATCACAAATACTCAAGATGTGATCCAAGCGGTAGCTCAGTTCCGCTCTGAAATGGGTTTTATTGAAGGCCATTGCACTGACAATCGTTTGAGTGTCGAGGCATGGCATAAGGATAGGCTGCTGGTGTTTTGTCATCCGGCGCATCCTCTGGCGGGGAAAGTGGTTAAACCTGCAGCTGTTAAAGGCCTGTCTTGGGTGCTACGTGAGGAAGGATCGGGCACTCGCGAATATTTTGTAAATGCCGCCAATGAGTTGGATATGCAGCCAGAGGCTAAATTCTGCTTTACTACGCCGGATGCGATTAAATTGGCCGTGAAACAAGGTGCTGGGCTTGGGGTGTTATCTGAGTTGGCGCTGGAGAAAGAAATCAGTCGTAAAGAGTTGGCGTTAGTCACGATTGAGGGACTCGTACTCGAGCGGCAGTTTTATCGCATCACCCATAAGAGCCGTCAGGCGACATCCCTAGGTCAAGCTTTTGTGCTGTTTTGTGAGAATTTTTTCAATATTGCAGGTGTGGAACTGAAATAAACCGTTTGATAGCAATGGCTCATAAATAGTGAGCATAAATGTTGACGGTGGACTGACACTGAGATGAGTAGTGAAATAAGCCATCACGCCCAAGTGCTTAACTTAGGCGTGATGGCATCGAACTTACTTTTTCGAATTTAGCGAGTTTACACTGAGTAGCACTGGGTTATGGCTGATAACCTAAATCGGGTTGGGTTGGTTTAGATTCTGCCGCGGTGCGAGCTAACACATCGCAACGTTCGTTTTCGGCGTGGCCTGCATGACCTTTAACCCATTGCCAGTCGATAGTGTGCATCTGTGAGGCTTTATCTAATCGTTTCCATAGGTCAACGTTTTTGACTGGAGTACGGTTTGATGTCATCCAACCTTTTTTCTTCCAGCCATGTATCCATGTCATTATGCCTTGGCGCATATATTGGCTATCGCTGGTGAGCACGACTTGGCAAGGCTCTTTCAAGCTTTCTAACGCTATGATTGGGGCTAACAATTCCATGCGATTATTGGTCGTGAGCGCAAAACCGTCGGACATCTCCTTTGTATGGCCTTTATAATTCATTACAATGCCATAGCCGCCAGGACCGGGATTGCCTAAGCAAGAGCCGTCGGTGAAGATGTGGATCAGTTTTAGTTCAGTCATCAAATTGTTACCATAGCCGGGAATTTCGGCCGAGTATAACTAAAAATTGTCATAAGAAGCGCATAAAAACATGAATATTATCTCTAATGCTAGCCGTCAGGTTATTTTAGATACCGAAACCACAGGTATGAACCAGGGCAGCGGCGCCATCTATTTAGGCCATAGGATCATCGAGATTGGTTGTGTGGAAGTGGTAAACCGTCGTTTGACGGGGCGTTATTACCACCAATATATCAATCCAGGTCAAGCAATCGATCCCGAAGCCATCGCCGTTCACGGTATTACCGATGAGCGCGTGGCTAAAGAGCCGCGTTTTCATCAAGTTGCTCAAGAGTTTATCAACTTTATCGACGGCGCTGAAATCGTCGCACATAACGCGAGCTTCGACGTGAACTTCATGGATCATGAGTTTTCACTGCTGCAGCCGCGTGGTCCGAAAACCGCTGATATTTGTCAGATCCTCGATACCTTAGAGATTGCTAAGTTTTTACATCCCGGTCAGAAAAACAATCTCGACGCGCTCTGTAAGCGTTACGGCGTCGATACTTCTCGCCGCGAGTACCACGGCGCATTACTCGATGCCGAGATCCTCGCTGATGTTTATCTGATCATGACTGGCGGACAGACAAAGTTTAATTTGTCTAACGAAGAAGCGGGGCAGGAAGCGGGGGGGATTCAACGTTTTGATCCACAATCACTTAATCTTAAAGTGATTGGCGCATCGGCCGATGAACTGACAATGCATAAACAACGCCTTGATTTAGTCGCAAAATCAGGTAAATGCCTCTGGAGAGGATAGAAGAATTACTATGCCGATGTCGCGCCATAAACCCATTTTAGCTTTTTGCCTTCTTACCACTACGCTGTTACTAAGTGTGGCGAGTGTATTGGCCGCTGACCTAGATCCCGTTAAAAAAGTCGTCAAGCCGCCCAAGGCTACGCCGATTGTAGGATTGGCGACGGCTTCCGAGCTTAAAAACCGTTTTCGTATTGATCATATGGTCGATAACATGACCTTATTAGTGGAGCGTGAATATGGCTCTGCGCCTGTGGTCATAGTGTTACCCGATGGCAGTAAATGGTACGCCAATCGTCATCCAGAAACCGTTAAGTGGGTTGATGGTATAACGGGCGATATTATTTACATTGAGTCACCACAACCCGGACCTTGGCAGTTGGTGGGTAAGGTCGTCTCAGGTTCAACCCTTAAGAAGCTCTCTAAACTCGAAATCGAAGTCCAGCCTTTACCGCAGCCAATCTTCCAAGGTGAACAAGTTAAAATTGTCGCGCAATTAATGGGTGACGAGCAGCGTGTGCGTATGCCTGGGTTAGATTATTTAGTCGAATGGACTGCACATTTTGTGAGTAAACATAAGGCGGGCGATGAAAATTTTGCCGCGGGTGACATTATTGTTGGTTCCTATAAAGACAATGGTGAAGATTACGATGAAAAACCCGACGATGGTGTATTTACCAGCAATATCAATATAAAGCAGCCTTGGGGTGATTATGAGTTTGTCGTGCAGGCACGTAATAATGTGTTTGAACGGCAGGTTTCATTCCCGTTTAAATTGTCACCTCGGCCAATTAATCTAGAAGTTATTACCCCTGACGATCCGCTAACAGGGCAATGGAAAGTCATGTTACACGTGGATAAGACAGTGTTGCAGCTGGCTGAGACGCATTTTTCCTTTGAGTTAGTCGGCCCTGCTGGCTTGCAACTGCCTTTGGTTGTTAATGGTCTCACTGAGCCTGATTCTGAATTAGATTTACCTACAGTGACAGAGTTTGGTAGTTATCGAATTAAAGGTTTTGTGGCTACGACGACTGTCACTGGTCGTGAAATCGTGCTGGATTTACCTGAGCTTTTCTTTAACTTAATTGAACCACCAGAACCACCACCAAGTGCCGAAGAGTTGGCTGCTGTTGCTGCACAAAAAGCGGCAGAGGAAGAAGAGCTTGCGAAGAAAGATGCAATGTTCTGGATCATTACAGTCAACGCTATCTTATTAGTCTTAGGCGTGGTGGGATTAATTGTGTGGCGTAAGCGCCAAAGTTTGGCGCAGGCCTTAGCTGCCGCGGAGTTACGTTTATTGAATGAAGCATCTGCAAATCCACCCGCAGCGCCTTCATTAGATGAAATCGATCTCACTATGCCAGATGAAGCAGATAAAGACCGTTAGCCAAGCGTTGCTTAATGTGTTTGATTTATGACTTTGAACTGGAACCTTGCAGCGATATTTGGGATATAAATCAAGGTCTGCAATTGATTTGGCTTTTTTTTAATCAAATGATAAATCGAAGTAAAAAAACGGTTGACGCCTGCAGGGCTCAACCGTATTATTCTTCGCATCTTAAGCAGAGCCTTGATAAGTGTGTTGAATTATCGTTCTGTTTTAACATCAGCAGCATGTCACGCTGGGGTTAGTGGGTTTAATACCCGTAAGATACTTGGATATGGAAAAATTTGGAGCGGTAGTTCAGTTGGTTAGAATACCGGCCTGTCACGCCGGGGGTCGCGGGTTCGAGTCCCGTCCGCTCCGCCAAATTGCAAAAAGCCCCATCGAAAGATGGGGCTTTTTGCTTTTTACTGATCTCCTTAATTTCTGCGCTGTTCATCTTATTAGCGATGAGACTCGATTCAAATGTCAGCAAGGATCACGCTGAAATCTTAATATGATTAAGTGATAGCTACTGTGGAGCCTGTGCGGTGTCGGTGAGGATGACTTCAACCCGACGGTTTTGCTGGCGGCCACTGGCGGACTCATTATTGGCAACAGGTGAGCTTTCACCTTTACCTAGGCTACTGAGCCGATTGGATTGGATCCCTTTTCCTTGTAAAAAATGGCTAACACTATCAGCTCTTTGCTGCGATAAACCCAGATTGTATTGTTCACTGCCTACACTATCTGTATACCCTTCAATCATGGCACCACGCGCGGGATACTTGTTCAGAAAGTTCGCTAGGTTGGTTAGATGTTGACTGGTCGATGACTTAAGATCCGCTTTGGCAGTGTCAAATAAAACATCACCTAAGGTTACGACCCAACCACGTTCTGACTGACGGGCATTCAGCAATGTGAGCTGGGCTTGCAGTTCGGTCGTTTCCTGACGCGCATCTGCAGCATCAGCACGGGCTAGGCGCGCATCTTGATGGGCTTGATTGGCCTCTGTGGTGCGAGCATCCAATCTGGCGTCATCGCGTTTTTTAGCGAGGACTTTGTGTTGATCCTCGGCAAAGCGGCTCTGCGCTTGAGCTAAGGCAATATTGACTTTCTTATCAGCAACAAACACTAGGTGCTGTGATTGTTGCTCGTCTTTTACTGGTTGTTCAGCAGCGCGAACGGCTTCTTCAGCTTGTTTAATGGCAGCAGGGGCTAAAATTGCCAGTTCATTATTCGCTTGCAGTTTATTAAGTTCTGTACGGATATCACCTATGCCTTCAGCTATTTTAGGCGTACTGCTCTGAAGAATCCCCTGATGATTTACATATAAATCATTAGATTGGAGTGAACTTACACCTTGAAGTGTGATCAGATGGA
>NZ_JABAEB010000024.1 GCF_012584455.1 Shewanella oncorhynchi | reverse complement strand
GTTCGAGTCCCGTCCGCTCCGCCAACATTAAGAGATAAGCCTCATCGAAAGATGAGGCTTTTTTCGTTATGGCGTTGTGGATAATCCGTCCCAGTGACGCACATGCTTCGGGCTCGAAGCACATGGTTATCCTCATACTCGGGCATCATTTAGATGAAATCCTTACCAGAATATGAATTTTTTGTTTTAAAGCTAAACCTATTCTATTAATTAGCAAAGTTTATCCATTCCCGAAAGCACAACTGAGTCATCTTCTGTGGCTCCTCAAGACATTAATGCTATCAAGCATTACATAACAATATCGCCATACCTATTGAAACAACGATTTGCCAATGTGTGCTGCCTCGGCCATGACTACATCTGCTCTATCGGATTCAATTTGATTCAAACGGTTGCTGTCTGATGGCACTAGGACGTGTTCCTGTAGTCGCCCAAAGCCAGCTACTTCATTTTCAAAACGATTGAGGGAAAGGATAGATAAGCGCACAGATGCAGCAAGGTGCGCTTAGGAAGGAGGGCTACAGGTTGTGCTCAGAATGTTTGCGATGGAGAACTTCAAGTAGTTCATCTTCGAGTTCGAAGCGTGTTTCCATGTTATGGGCGAGCTCAGATAGGTCTTTATCGAGTTGATATAATACGAAATCGTCTTGTGTTTCCGCATATTTATCGTTGAAATCTAATGCTGCATTCGTGGTTGGCGTTATCTTGGGCAATACTTGTTGCGCGAGCGTTTTGCTTGATTCGCCATATTCACTGCAGGCATTAACGACTTTATCATAGACCTCGAAATGTCCTTCGGACACATAGTCAACTAATAAGTCACAGAAAGATTTAACATGTTCGAACGAGGGAAGCGATTTTTCTGATTTACTGTAAGGAGGAAGCCCAGCAATTTGGCAGTAATGCACTAACAGTTTTCGACGGTTTTTTAGCCATTGATCAATAAGCCTATTTGAACCGCCCCACTTCTGTTCTGCTTTTTCGAGTTCTCTCAGCATGATGCATTCCATTTAAGTGCCAGCACATAACTCTAATGTAGGGACAAGTTGCTAATCGATCAACTCTTTTCATGCGAATTTGCGAGAATGACGAAATGGACAAACCAGCTGTTTCGTATCGAAAAATGCAAATAAAAAGCCCAACGATAGAAACCTATCGTTGGGCGAGTAAAGTTTATAGCAGGCTCGATGCGACGAGCTTCTTGATTGTTCTTGCTAGCGCAGACTTTTTATACCAAAGGCGGGGAACCGGCGCAACTTTTTTCTGTCTGAGTGTGACTTCGTTACGAATAAATGAGCAGTATGTTAGCTGGGTAACATTTTCTGGTTTATGCGGTCAAATCGACGCCAATGATGGGGAATAGCTCACATAAATTTGCACATAAAGGTTACATTATTCGCGTAAATGCTAAACTACCGACCCAGCGGATCTCAATAAGACTAGGAACCAAGCCCAATGGCAGAATTAAAGAATGATCGTTATTTACGCGCCCTACTAAAAGAGCCTGTCGATGTGACCCCTGTGTGGATGATGCGTCAAGCTGGCCGTTATCTTCCTGAATATAAAGCCACTCGCGCTCAAGCGGGTGACTTCATGTCTTTGTGTAAAAATCATGAGCTTGCCTGTGAAGTCACGCTGCAACCTTTACGTCGTTATGATCTTGATGCGGCGATTTTGTTTTCCGATATCCTAACTGTACCCGATGCTATGGGTTTAGGTTTGTATTTTGAGGCGGGTGAAGGCCCACGTTTCGAGCGCCCAACAGACACTATCGATGCGATCAAAAAGCTCTCAATTCCAGATCCAGAAGATGAGCTGGGTTATGTGATGAAAGCCGTTAGCACTATTCGCCGTGAACTGAATGGCGCAGTGCCGTTAATTGGCTTTTCTGGTTCACCTTGGACCTTAGCGACTTATATGGTTGAAGGTGGTTCGAGCAAAACCTTCGAAAAAATTAAGAAGATGGCTTACGCAGAGCCAATGGCATTACACATGCTGTTAGATAAATTAGCCGATTCAGTGATCCTATACCTGAATGCTCAAGTTGCTAACGGTGCGCAATCTTTGATGATATTTGACTCATGGGGCGGTGCGTTATCGCACTCTGCTTACCGTGAGTTTTCTTTGCGTTATATGCAGAAGATTATTGATGGTCTGACACGCTTTGCCGATGGCCGTAAAGTGCCTGTGACGCTGTTTACTAAAGGCGGTGGTTTGTGGCTAGAAGCGATGGCAGAAACTGGCTGTGATGCACTAGGTTTGGATTGGACGGTAGACATTGCCGATGCCCGTCGTCGTGTAGGCCATAAAGTTGCATTGCAAGGCAACATGGACCCATCTATGTTGTATGCGCCAATTCCACGTATCGAAGAGGAAGTTGGTCATATTTTAGCGGGTTATGGTGAAGGTACTGGCCATGTATTTAACCTAGGTCATGGTATTCATCAGCATGTCGATCCAGAACATGCTGGCGCCTTTATCAAGGCGGTTCATGCGCAATCAAAGCAATACCATAAATAATTTTTGGTTTGCGAAACAGGCCCGCTTGCGGGCCTGTTTTATATCCGACATTTGAATTTGATAGCGTTGGAGCTTCTGGCGAAGGTATCTTTATGGATTAGGTATGCGGTGGTTTCTATCGTCTGCTAGCTTAATTTTAAACAACGACTTGAATTCCCTATATTCACATACTGATTATGTGTGAATTATCTTGATAAAAAAGTAAAACTTATAATCGTTTAATTTATAAATTTTAATTTAAATCAAAGGTATAAAATTGATTTAATTGCATGAAAATGTCTACTTTAGCAACGACTAAAGCGAAGTGATGTTTAATACTATTCGCAAATGAGATATGTTGCATGGCGCAGTGAAGGATTATGCAAGGCCATCAATCAATTTAGTCATAACAAGCCGTGGTAAGAGATGCACATTGGCAAGAAAATAATGGTATTTATTGCGGGCTTTTGTCTCCCTGCGGTGGTAATTGTCTCCTATTGTCTTGGTTATTGGTACGACCATCGCGTCGAGCTATTACGTCAAGATAGTGCTAACCGTGAGCTTGCCAATATCCAGCAGCAGTTTCAAATTGATGTCGATCGCTTAACCTTTCTCACTAATATCTATGCCTTACCTTTGTCTCAATTAGATGAAGACCAACTTAAAAAGCTTGAATCCTCGTGGCGCGATAGCTCAATGTCAGCCAATCTGAGTTGGTATATTCTACGGCAGGGTGAATTGCACCCTTTTTTCCCCAATGAACGTCCCTTTGAGAATGATAAGTTACGAGAAATCGCCAATGCTATTGTCAGTGCCGATAAGCCCAGTGTTGCTGGCGCTTATTTGATGGGCAAGTATGCTTATGTCGTTACTTCCGTGGCTTCTGCGCCCAATGAATCTGTGCTGCTGGTACGCCAACTGACTGATAAAGACTTACTGGAATATGCTCAGGCCTTATTGGTGACTAAGGTGAGCATGAGCCATTCTCGCGAAGTTACGCCAACAGTTGATGGTGTGCACAGTGACGCGATTAACATTCCAAGTCTGTTAAAAGATAAGCCTGTCTACCTGCAAGTACTGTTTTCCGATGGTCCCTTTAGAGAGGTTAAATTTCAACTTGATTGGGTATCGCTCGGATTTATTCTCTTTGGTGTGTTTATTGTTGGTCTTGGTTATATTTGGCTGCGTTCGGGCTTACTCAAACCCTTTAAAAATCTGATGCATCAATTGGCGCTGGTCGATCCTATGTCCAGTGTCTATCAACCCGTTACAAGCGAGGGTAATGAAGAATTAGAAGTGCTCGCCAGCCGTGTTAATAGCTTGCTGGCAAGAATTTATCAGCAAAAAGAACGCGCGAAAATCACCTTAGAATCCATTGCTGAAGCGGTGATTTTGACCGATGTCGATGCCAACGTGATTTATATGAATCCGCGGGCCGAGTTGCTTCTCGATGTTGCTAGTTGCTATGCCATAGGTCAGAGCCTTGCGAGTCTGTTAAAGGCTGGGGAGCAGTTAAATCAGGCGGTTTTTACCTGCATTCGTCTCGAAGAATCAGCGCCGCAGGTCGAGAAAATCAAGCTATTAACTGCTTCGCCTCGGATTATGGAGCGCAGTATCAGCAATCTGCGCAATCACGATAAAGAAATTGTTGGAACTGTCGTGGTATTGCGGGATATCACTCAAGAAGAGTTGCTTAAACACCAGCTACAAAAAAGGGCAAATTTCGATAGCATTACAGGGCTGCTAAACCGTCAGGCATTTGATGAGCAGTTACCCCAATTTGCCGCTTCAGCCAAAACTATCGCCGTTTGTTACCTCGATTTGGAGCAATTCAAGTTGATTAACGACAGCTGTGGCCATACTGCAGGCGATCGTATGCTTGCTATGGTGGCTAAGGCCATGCAGGCTTGTCTTGGGCCACAGGAGCTATTGGCGCGCCTTGGTGGCGATGAGTTTGGTTTAGTGATTTGTAATCGTAGTGCCTTATCTGTGGCGCAATTACTGAAGCAAATGATCGCGCAAGTCTCCATGCAAGTGTTGAACGATAAAAACTGTAATTATAAAGTTGGCCTCAGCATAGGTGTTGCCTTTGGCCGAGCCCCCTATATTGATGCACAAGAGTTATTAAAAGACGCTGATATCGCCTGCATTGCCGCTAAAGCTAAGGGGGCTAATCAAATTCATTTTTACGATGATAAAGATAAAGAGCTCACCTACCAAAGAAATGCGCCTAAATGGGCGGTACGTATTGCGCAAGCGATTGAAGAAAACGAGTTGATCCTGTATTACCAACCGATCCGCGGACTAGGCAGTGGTCCGCAGCGACAACGAATGGAAATTCTGTTACGAATTCAAGAGCCCTGTGGCCGCATTTTGGCGCCAGCGCAGTTTATAGCCGCCGCTGAACGTTTTAAGTTGATGCCAGATATCGATAAAGAAGTCATCCGCAAAGCTTTTTTATGGTTGTCTTTGAACCCCGTGCTTTGGCCTGATCATTGTATTTCGATCAACCTTTCGGGCAATAGTTTAGGTGCCGAAGGTATGGTGGAATATATCGCCCAGCAGCAACACATTTTTGATATTCCAAGCCAATGTATTTGTTTTGAAATTACTGAAACCACCGCGATCCAAAATCGCAATCGTGGTATGGAAATGTTGAAGCAGTTACGTAAACTCGGTTTTTCATTTGCACTGGATGATTTTGGCAGTGGCTTTGCCTCTTATGGCTATCTGCGTGAGCTGCCCGTGGATTATGTCAAAATCGACGGCTGTTTTATTAAGAATCTCGCCGTGAATGCTAAAGACTACGCCATCGTTAAATCGATTCAGGATGTTTGTCGGGTTATGGGAATCGAGACTGTTGCTGAATTTGTTGAGAATCAGGATATTATTGACAGGTTGTTGAGCATAGGCATTAATTATGCGCAAGGTTATGCGATAGGGCGCCCGCAACCCTTAGCTAATTATCGTGAGCAATATGAGATGAGGCTTGCACAACGCGCGTGAAGGATTGCGCTTTTAGCGTGATTATGCCAATTTAGCAAAAGGCGTAATTAACATAGCGATAACAAAGGAATGACTATGGATGGACTCACTGGCAAGGTCGTGATCATCACGGGTGCCTCAGAAGGTATTGGTCGGGCGCTCGCAGTGGCAATGGCGCGAATGGGCTGTCAACTAGTGCTCAGTGCGCGTAATGAAACACGTCTCGCCTCACTCGCTTTAGAAATCGCTAATTATGGTCCGCCTCCTTTTGTATTTGCCGCCGATGTCTCCAGCCCAGAACAGTGTGAAGCCTTAGTTGAAGCTGCTGTTGCGCATTATGGCCATCTCGATATTTTGATTAACAATGCTGGCATGACTATGTGGTCACGTTTTGATGAACTGACTCAGCTCTCGGTGCTTGAAGACATAATGCGGGTGAATTATCTTGGTCCTGCGTATTTAACCCATGCCGCGTTACCGCACTTGAAAGCCAGTAAAGGCCAAGTGGTGGTTGTGGCGTCAGTCGCTGGATTAACGGGCGTTCCTACTCGCAGCGGTTATGCCGCTTCTAAACATGCTGTGATTGGTTTTTTCGATTCTTTGCGGATTGAATTAGTGGATGATAATGTGGCCGTAACTGTTATTTGCCCCGATTTTGTAGTGTCACAAATTCACAAACGTGCCCTCGATGGTGCAGGTCATCCTTTAGGTAAATCTCCGATGCAGGAAGCTAAGATACTGACGGCTGAGCAATGCGCTAATATGATGTTGCCAGTGATTGCAACTCGAGGCCGTCAACTGATTACTTCACTTCGCGGTCGTTTGGGGCGTTGGCTTAAGCTGATCGCGCCAGGCTTAATCGACAAAATTGCCCGCAGGGCGATCGCCTCCGGGCACTAATTTTTTTGCCACTACAAGCTATTTGCCACTCTTATTGAGATGCTTAATGATGGATTGTTCAGCTTCACTTTGGGTCGCTTTGTCCCCATAGATATCGATAGTCACAGTCGCGTTATGGCCCGTCATATCCTCTGCAATATGAAACCAATCTGGATGCCAGTAAAAGCTGGCTCCTTCTAGGGTTTGCCAGTTATGTACGCCTGATTTTTCACCTTGATAAATAAGATCTTTTATCGAATAACCCATATATTTACCCCATTAATTTCATGATTGTTAAAAATATAAGAAGCTAGATCGTGCACGTCATCTGAACCTAGGTATGTGCTTTACATCACATTTTTAGGTGAACATAAACCCCGCCAGAGCGAGGTTTATGAATAGCGTTAGTATCTTAGCGAGATTAAGGTTTAGCACACTTATGGTTTGGTGCACTGGGTTGGCGAACCCACACCTTTCCACTGTGTAGTGCCATCAGTGAGTGACAGGGGCACAAAGGTTAAACCTTGGCTCATATTGGCGGGTGGCAAGTCGGTTTCTAACTCATACATGCCCATGGAGATAGCCCCGGATGTGGCATTGGCGACCGTTTGCGAGGCTGCAAGGCTTGAGTAGTGCAGGCCTAACATATCGAAATGGCTGCGCCAATCTTTGCCTGTGAGTTTACTCAAAGACACTAGCATAAAGTCGTTGCCCGGAATATCTTTCACCGTTTTGCCACCGTAGACACTATTGCCTTCAAACGAAAATTGGCTAAAGCCCAGTTTGCTACGATTCGCTTCCCAATCACTGGCGTTATTCGCATATTTACCGAAAATACGACTGTGTTGATACAGCAAGGTAAAGAGATTAAAGCCATTGTTCAGAGTGGTGCCGTCACTGAGAGTCATGCCGTGAGCCTTAAGCGCCATTTGGATGTAAAACGCCATGCGATAACCGTTATGCACTGCATAAGCATTGCTGGCCCAAGGCGCAGTGTATCTGTCTTCACCAGCACCGAGCACCTTACAATTGGCGCCAAACACTACGCGTTTACCACTGGTGTCTGTTGTACCTGCGGCATCGGACATAAACACATAAAAGAGATCCTTGTGGTTCATGTGACCATCGGTCACTGTGCCTGTATTGCCGTCGCGCAGATAATGGGTTTTCCACTTCACCACATAGGGGAAGATATTGTTGGAGTTTTCCCCTGCGCGGCTGCCATAACCTGCCCAGTTATCATGATCACTTGCCGCAGCATATTGCACATTGAGACGGTTAGTTTGCAGATTGTGGCCTAACTCATGGTTATCCCCCCATCCCGTTGGGTCGATATTCCATGCTGCGTCCCAAGGGTTACCGCTACAACCTCCACCGCACTGGGCATTTTGGTCATAATTCGCGTGTTGAATGATAGTGCGGGTATGCAGACTATTATCGATACAGTCGTCGCCAAACAGTCCTTTGCAGACCGCTAGTACATCGGCGGGTAAGGATTCACTTAAGCTCTTGCCTTGGATCTTAAGTCCTGCAAGGGTGTAAACGCTGTTGATATGGTCATCGACAATACTTTTGAGTAGCGCGTTTACATCGGGCACATCCCCGCCGATGGCGTTTAAAAAGCGGTCGCGACGCAGATGCTGCTCGGCACCATCGGTACGCAAGTCCACATGGGGTAATTCGGTATTTTGGATACGATCGTTAAAGGCTGCTATTTCTGCAGGGTTTGAAAAATCCATAATGGTCGGATGTTTAGCCACATGCTCAGCGTTGACTTCGACACTTAACGCGCCGCCATCAGCACTCGAAGTATCACCACTGATATACAGATAAATCGGCCCGCCGTAGGGGGAAGAAAATTCAAGACTTTGTCCTTGAGCTAAGCGCAGGCGTTGCTGCGCCAACTCCAATGGGCCTCGGTAGATTTTCTGCTCATAGGCACGGTTGGTATTGCGTCTGTGGTAGTTGAGTTTGATCTCCACATTCGCAGCACTGCTATCGAGACGAGTGAGTTTAATGGTTTGTCCTGGCAGCGCATACCAGCCTGTGGTCGTCCATTGGCCTGCATAGGGCACGCTAATGGTTTTATGTTCTGTGACAGTCGCAGGATAAGTGTAGTGCGCATTGCTGCCCTTGCTGAGGTTAGCTCTGTCGGTAACATATTCACCTAAATCTGGCTGGGCTAAGTTATGGCTACGGGCATAGCTGACGGTCCAATCGGCAAACAGGGCCTGCTGCCACTGGGCGTATTCGCTGTAGGCTATGGGGTAGTCAATCTCGCTGCGATACTTATCGGCGAGCAGCAGTCCGGCCTTCATCAAGGGGAAGTCTGCTTTGGTAAACACATCGATAGCATGGTTATCTAAGGTTTCAGCATTGGCTCGATACCAATCGGCACCCGCCTTGAATGAGTCAACAAAGGCGGCAGTATTACAGCTCAAGTAATTGCCGCTGCAGTCGTTGAGTACTGAGGTGTCGAAGCGGCCTTCGTTAAGCTTACCGAGCAAATTATTCACTTTGGCCAGGGCGGTGTCTTCGACCAAAATGTCGGTCACACTGAGGTTATTGGTATTGAGTTTTGACCAGTAATTGCCAGAGGTAGAAAGCCCCATCTCAAGGTAAAGTGGCAACAGTATTGGGCTTTCATTACGCCAGTAGTTAGAGAGCAACAAGGGAATTCCTGCCGCTTTGGCCTTAGCGATCGCGGCTTTTATGCCTGCAAAACCCAAGGACTGACGGTCTATGTCACTAATGATAATCAGATCCGGTTTCAGTGTGTTGATACAGTTGCTTAACTCGCTGTAGTCACAGGTATTTGCTGTATTAAGGCTATGGGCTGCGGGGTAGTTGTTTGTGAGCCAAGTGCGGATCCCTTCATTATGGGGAAAGTACCAACTGTCAGCCTTGCTCGGCATTTGGGCGGTCACTATGCTGAGGCCGTCGGTTTTATCGGCACCTTTGGTCAGCCAGCCTAAAAGATTTTTCAATAAAGTATCGGTTTGCGCCGAAGTGTTGACGGAAAACAGATTCCCCGCCATGGCCGCATATCTTTGCCCCTGTTGCTCGCCCGCCATCACTAACCCACGAACGGCGCTTGCCCCACTGCCATCGACATTTGATGGCAAGATAGTAAAAGTGTTCTCCGGCATAAAGCTCGAAAAGGTAATTGAGTCATGGGTTGGATGCCAAGAGATGCTGCTACCGACACCTTGATATAGCTGATTTATCTGGGCTTTACGTTTGATGTCGATATTAGCGAGTTCTGCGATGCTGAAATCAATTAACTCACTCGCACTGGCAAGCCTGTGGTCTTGGTGTTTAATGGCATTTTCGGCATTACTGATAAATGTCGGCGTGATAGTGCAATCGGCCGTCATGGCCGCAGTGGTGTAAGTCAGCACATTGAGCGTGCCACCACAGCCAGTAATGCCCTCAAGCGTAAAGCCGGTATCGGCAGTAATGCTAAAAATAGCGCTTTTGCCAGACTCCACTTTTTGGCTGCTTGGACTCAGTGCGCCACCTATTACCGATAGGCTGCTGGCGGTGTATTGTACCAGCGCGGGAGGTTGGACTGGCGGCTGAGTGGGTGTTGTGGTCGTTCCAGCATCTTCTGAGCCGCCACCGCATCCGCTAAGCAGTATGGCAATGTAGGCATAAAGTAGTCTAATCCTCATGGGGAGTCCTTGAACTTTGTGTATTTAACATTTGGTTGACATTGTATCTTGTTGCTCCTGTTTTCAATAGAATTAATTATATAATTTTATTGAAAATCATGATGTTATATTTGACGCTTGTCAAAAAACAGGCACAAAAAAACCGGCTTCTTGCCGGTTTTTTAATAGAGATATTAATTAATCTTGCTGTTCACGTGCGATTGCGCGATAACCAATATCGGTACGGAAATACACATCATCCCAGTGAATTTCATCAACCAATTTATAGGCGGCTTTTTGCGCTTCGGTGACTGTGTTACCCAGTGCCGTCGCACACAATACGCGACCGCCGTTGGTAACGACGTGGCCGTTTTTCATCTCAGTGCCCGCATGGAACACTTTACCGTCGTTATCGCCAAGGCTGAGACCGTCAATCACATCAAATTTGCGATACTCATCTGGGTAACCGCCAGCAGCCAATACCACACCCACGGCTGCGCGCTCGTCGTATTCTGCGGTCACTTTATCTAACTCGCCACGGGTGGCGGCTAAACACAGTTCCACTAAGTCAGACTTTAACCGCATCATGATTGGCTGAGTTTCTGGATCGCCGAAGCGGCAGTTGTACTCGAGCACTTTGGCGCTGCCATCGGGCGATATCATCAAACCAGCATACAGGAAGCCCGTGTAGACATTGCCTTCTGCCGCCATTCCATCAACCGTCGGGCGAATCACGTTTGCCACAGTCCAATCGTGTACCGCTTGGGTTACCACAGGTGCTGGCGAGTAAGCGCCCATGCCGCCAGTATTTGGGCCGTAATCGCCGTTATCACGGGCTTTATGATCTTGGCTGGTGGCCATTGGTAGAATATTCTTACCATCGACCATCACGATAAAGCTGGCTTCTTCGCCCTTGAGAAACTCTTCAATCACTACGCGCGAACCCGCTTCGCCAAACTTGTTACCGGCGAGCATGTCATCAATTGCGGCATCGGCTTCGGCTTGGTTTTGGGCGATGATCACGCCTTTTCCGGCGGCTAAACCGTCGGCTTTGATAACCACTGGATAACCCGTTGTGGCCGTTAATTCACGCACGAAAGCTTTGGCATCGCTGATTTCAGTGCAGTTTTTATAACCCGCCGTAGGAATATTGTGGCGGGCTAAAAAGTCTTTAGTGAAGGCTTTTGAACCTTCGAGTTGGGCTGCGGCTTTAGTTGGGCCAAAAATCGCTAAACCTGCGGCGTTGAAGGCATCGACGACACCGATAACGAGTGGTGCTTCTGGGCCGACTATGGTCAGTTCAATCTTATTAGTTTTCGCAAAATCGAGCAGAGCAGGGATGTCGGTGGCGCTGATCGCCAGATTTTCAACATTAGGTTCTAGGGCTGTGCCCGCATTACCGGGTGCTACATAAACGGTAACAACTTGAGCCGATTGAGCGGCTTTCCAAGCTAGGGCATGTTCGCGGCCGCCGCCACCAATGATTAACACTTTCATGGTTAAAACTCCCACACATCGCAAAGGAAAAGGCCCTAATCGCTAGGGCCAAGTTTGATTTAAGTTGTTATCAATGACGGAAGTGGCGCATGCCTGTCATCACCATGGCCATGCCGTGCTCGTCTGCTGCTGCGATGATTTCAGCATCGCGCATTGAGCCACCCGGTTGGATGATGCAGCTAATGCCCGCAGCCGCTGCGGCATCGATACCGTCACGGAAGGGGAAGAAAGCATCGGATGCCATTACAGAGTTCACCACTTCTAAGCCTTCATCTGCGGCCTTGATGCCGGCGATTTTAGCGCTGTAAACGCGGCTCATTTGGCCAGCGCCGACACCGATAGTCATGCCGTCTTTGGCATAAACGATAGCGTTAGATTTAACGAATTTCGCCACTTTCCAGCAGAACATTAAGTCTTTCAGTTCGCTTGCAGTCGGTTGACGTTTAGAAACCACTTTGATGTCTTCTAAACCGACCATGCCTTGGTCACGATCTTGCACTAACAAGCCGCCGTTAACACGTTTGTAGTCTAAGGTTTGGGTCTTAGTGTTCCACTGACCACATTCCAATAAACGCACGTTGGTCTTCTTGGCAACCACATCGCGCGCCGCTTGGCTAACGCTTGGGGCGATAATCACTTCAACGAATTGACGCTCAACGATCGCACTCGCCGTCGCCGCATCTAATTCGCCGTTGAAGGCGATAATGCCACCGAAGGCTGAGGTTGGGTCAGTTTGATAAGCGCGGTTATAGGCATCGAGTAAGTCTTTACCTAATGCCACACCACAGGGGTTAGCGTGTTTAACGATAACACAGGCGGGTTCCAAGAATTCTTTTACGCACTCAAGGGCGGCATCGGTATCGGCAATGTTGTTGTAAGACAAGGCTTTGCCTTGCAACTGAATCGCGGTAGCCACAGAAGCTTCATCAATTTTAGTGTCAACATAGAAAGCCGCCGCTTGATGGCTGTTTTCGCCATAGCGTAAGTCTTGTTTCTTCACTAATTGGGTGTTGAACGTGCGTGGGAACTTAGAATCAGCAAAGCATTCGTCCGTGCTGTGTGCAGGAACCATAGTACCGAAGTAGTTGGCGATCATGCCATCGTAACCCGCAGTGTGCTCAAAGGCCGCAATCGCTAAGTCGAAACGCGTCGCATGGGTCGTGCTGCCATTGTTAGCCGTCATTTCTGCAAGTACGCGATCGTAATCGGCCGCATTAACGACTATGGTAACGTCTTTGTGGTTTTTTGCCGCCGCGCGCACCATAGTTGGGCCGCCAATATCGATATTTTCGATAGCGTCTTCTAAGGTACAACCGGCTTTAGCCACAGTTTCAGCGAAGGGATAAAGGTTAACCGCAACTAGATCGATGGCATTGATATTGTTATCGGCCATCACGCTTTCATCAAGACCGCGGCGCGCCAAAATGCCGCCGTGCACTTTAGGGTGCAGCGTCTTAACGCGACCGTCCATGATCTCAGGGTGTCCTGTGTAATCAGATACTTCGATAACAGGCACGCCGTTATCCGCTAACAAGCGAGCGGTGCCGCCAGTTGATAACAATTCTACACCTTGGGCGTGAAGTGCTTTGGCGAACTCGAGAATTCCGGTTTTATCTGAAACGCTTAACAGCGCGCGACGAATGGGTCTGGCATTATTTGCAGCAGTCATTTGGGTACAGGGTCCAGTTATTTTAGTTTCAAGGATCTTTCGGAAAACAGAACAGCCTTAACGCTGTACTGCTTTCCAAAAGTCCCTTGGTCCTATTTTTACTTTATTAGTTAACTTTTTATCCCTTCGTCACAGCGCGCGTATTCTAGCGTAAAACTCGATTTACGGGTGTTTTTTCTGCGTGATTTCACAATATTCATATCAGAACAAAGCGGCATTGCCGTCTTGGCTTTCAGTAAAGTTAAAATTACCTCTTGACCTTGGAGTAGGCTCCAAGGTTTATACTTGCATTATTGAGTTGTATGCTGGAAATGATCCCTGAGTTGTGGGCTATTTCGCAAAGGATGAAGACATGTATCGTATTGGTGAATTGGCGGATTTATGTGAGGTGAAAGCCGACACGTTAAGATTCTACGAGAAGCACGGCCTACTCGCGCCGTCGAGCCGTACTGAGTCTGGCTATCGAGTATATACCGAGGCCGATGCTGCGCGATTACGCTTTATTTTACGGGCGAAAGCTGTGGGTTTTACCCTCAATGAAATCAGTGAATTGCTGTCAATTGAACTCGATAAATCTAACCGAGTCTGTGCCGATGTAAAAGGCATGGTTGATTGTAAATTGGCTCAAGTACAGGCAAAAATTGCTGAGCTGAATCATTTTCAAGCGAGTTTACAAAGCTTGTCTGATGCCTGTTGTGGTGGGCCACGTAGCGCCGAACATTGCTCTATTTTAGAGGCGTTGGAGTCCAGCACTGAGCGGGTACGCGTTGAGCATCATTCTCATAATGTAAATCAGTACCAAACGCACCAGAATCATCACGGCAAAGCCATTTATGAAGAGTCAGGGAATTAATTATGTTACTGAAGAATTTTATTGATCTGTTTTTAGACTCGGCGCCTTGGTTGTTACTGGGCCTGATTTTAGCTGGGCTATTAAAAGTATTCGTGCCAATGGCGTGGATGCAAAAGCAGCTCGGTGGTCACGGTTTTAAAACCGTAGTGAAAGCGGCGCTGCTTGGCGCACCTTTACCTTTGTGTTCCTGCGGAGTGATCCCCGCCGCCGTAGGGCTGCGTCGCTCGGGTGCTTCTAAAGCGGCCACCACCTCCTTTTTAGTCTCAACCCCTGAAACGGGCGTCGATTCCATCGCGGTTTCTTATGTGTTACTCGGCCCCTTTATGGCGATCGTCAGACCGATAGCAGCGATTACCAGTGCGATTGTGGCGGGCTTACTCGTTGGCCGTGATGATGACGATGGCAAGTCAGTGGTTAAGGTAGAAACTCAATCAGATAAGCCATTAGAGGGTGAGGCGTCTTGCTGCGCCTCAAAATCAGTGGCTCAGCCAGAGATGGTAAAAGCCGAAGCGGTTAAAAGCTGCTGCTCATCGACTACGCCTGCGATAACGCCCGTAAAGTCTTCCTGCTGTGGTAATGACAATGTTGATGCGCCTGCAGCCGAGCCAAAGCCGAAGATCAAAATGACGCCTATGGCGGCGCAGAGCTTAATGGCGGGTCCTTCAAGTGTTATGGCTGTTGGCGGTCAAACCATGGGATCTGCTCAAACTATGGGTTCTGTGGTTAAGGTTAACGCTGCTAAAGCAGAAAGCGTGGGGTCATGTTGTGGCAGTCAAACCACAGAGCCTGAAAAAATAGTGGTGGTGAAAAAAGGCGCCTGCTGCGGCAGCAGTGCTAAGGATGCAGAGCAGGTGAGTACTAACACTGCAGGCGATAGCTGCTGTGCCTCTACTCAAGATATGGCGACTGAATTTAAGTCGCAATCGGTACTCAGTCGTATCGGAATTGGCCTTAAATATGCGGCAACGGATTTAGTGCGTGATACTACGCTGTGGCTGCTGGTGGGCTTATTTTTCGCAGCTCTGGTACAAACCTATGTGCCGGCTGACTTTTTGGCTAAATGGGGCGATGGCATTCTGGCTATGCTAGTGATGGTGCTCGTTTCTGTGCCTATGTATATTTGCGCGACCGCATCGACACCGATTGCCGCTGGATTATTACTGGCGGGAGTGTCACCGGGTGCTGTACTCGTGTTTATGATGGCAGGTCCGGCAACCAATATCGCGACTTTAGGCATAGTGGCTAAAGAGCTAGGTAAACGTGCGCTGTGGGGCTACCTTGGCGGTGTGATTGGCGTGGCCTTAGTGGCCGGTATGTTGGTCAATTATCTGGTTAATACCTTTGGTTTTGTGGTGATGCCACAAATTGGTGAAGAGCACCAAATGTTACCTCAATGGTTAGTGGCAACCTCTGGCATATTGTTGGCGTTACTCATGGCAAAAGTGGTTTTTGAGAAGATCCCAAGAAGCTGGGTTCGCCGCAACGATTGCTGTTCTTAGTCGATTCATATTCCGCTAAGCAGTATCAAACAAATAAACATCCCAGTGTTGTTGCTAACACTGGGATTTTTTATGGGATTGATTTGCAAACCTATCAGTATTTGTTTGCTTTTTTACCGTCGATAAACGGAGGCGGCCTGTCTGCTTCAGCCTTGTGAATCAATTAGGATGTGAAGGAGCTTATCTCCGCCAAGGTTAAGTTGCGCCATTTCCCAACCTCGATATCTAAGGCCACTGCGCCAATTTGCGCCCTGTGTAGGGCAACCACTTTATTGCCCACGGCGGCAAACATCCTTTTGACTTGATGAAACTTGCCTTCGGTGAGCGTAAGTAGCACGGTTTTTTCATCCACTTGCTGCAGTGTTGCTGGCAGAGTGAGGGCGGTTTCGCCCTGTAGATTTAGCCCAGCGGCAAACTTTGCGGCTATGGCTGCAGTCGCTTCGCTGTCGAGTGGATCTCGCAGTTGGACACGATAGACTTTTTCACACTGATATTGAGGCGAGATAATATTAAACGACCAGCGGCCATCGTCAGTCAGTAGCACTAAGCCTGTGGTATCAGCATCTAGGCGGCCAACGATGTGCAGGTCAAATGCACGTTCGATATCGAGCAGATGAAATAGCGAAGGGTAGGCTCCATCCACATTTGAGCACAAGGTATTAGCAGGTTTGTGCAACATGATATAGCGAGATGGGCGTGGCGCTAGCGGCTTTCCATTAAGGCTGACAGTATTATTTTCATGTACTTGCATCGCGCAGTTTGTCGCGATAGCGCCATTGACTGTGATTGAGCCGTTAAGAATGGTGACTCTTGCGGCTTTGCGATCAAGATCTGTGCTTTTACAGAGGAATTTATCGAGGCGCATAGTGAAATCTCAGGAAAAACAGTCAGCACAGGTGTTTAAGTAAGCTGCATTATCGCGACTTAGGGAGGATAAGCAACTGCCCTGTCTGAATGTTAAAACTAAGCGTACTGATTTTTAACGTTATGCCCTTTGTGGATCATCTTGCTGTTCGTTTTGTGTTGATTTGACCGCAGATGTTTTCTATTTGAGCCACTCGATGAGCATGTCGTTTACTAAGTGGCTGCTTATTGAGTCGCAGTGCAATGTATTTTATGGGACTTGTTAAGGCGAGGAAAAACTTGGCTTAGTATTAATAAGTAATTGAGCAAAAATGTAAATACTGCTCAGAATACAGCATATTCCTAAATACATGAGTAAGCCGAACTCCGTTTGGCCAAAACTGCTGGCCACTAATGGGCCTATCACTGACCCCACCGAATAGCTCAGCAGCATCATTTGAGTCGCTGAAACAATTTGGCTAGCAGGCAAGTCGTCACAAGCTAAGCTGATTGCAATCGGGTAAAGGGCAAAAGCGCTGGCGCCAAGCAAGAGAAATCCAATAATCAGCGTCATATTTGAATGCTGAGTGAGTAGCAATAATGCTGCGACACCCAGTAGGCAAAAGCTTACTATCAAGCCACTTTTATTAACTCGAGGAGATAAATAACTGACTAAAGGTTGTACCAGCATGCCACCTACAATGATGAGGGCCATAAATTGTCCTGTTTGCTGATCAAGCCCCATATCCAGTGCCACATAGATGGGAAGTAAACCATAGATAGGGCCAAGCAATAATCCAGAGACTAAACATCCCATAATGGCAGGCTGACTTAGGTTTTTTAGCGCAGACAATGACATTGATTGTTGTTCGCTTACCTGAGGTTGACCACGTTTTACCAGTAGTGCGGGTAAACTTGCCGCGGCTAATAATCCCATGATCACTAGGTAAGGTAGGTTGCCCTTTGTACCTAAATAATCAATGGCTAATTGTCCTAAGGCAGTGCCTCCATAAAGCGCTGTCATATAAAGTCCAAGCCGCTTAGCGCGTTGCTTTTGGGTATCGGCCATTAATAGCCATGATTCAACCACCACAAAAATTCCTGCAACCGCAAATCCCGCTATAAGTCGAGAGGCTAACCAGACTCCACTTTTGGGGATTAATATCATAGCGACAACGCTGCAAAGAAGGATATTCAAAAAAAGGATAAAGGCTTTACTGTGGCCGATACGGGCAACAACAGGAGCAATACAAGGCGCCCCCAGTAATAAACCTAAATAAAAAATACTGGCCAGTAATGGAGCAAGTGAGGTGCTGAGTTCGAAAAAAGTGAGCGACAGTGGGATTAAGCTCATTAAGTAGCCTGATGCCAAAGCAAACAAACTTAACCCTGCTACTGGGACGAAAAGGCTGGGCTTTTGAGCCGACTGAGTTAAGGCAATTTTTTCCACGGCGGTTCCGAAAACAGACAAATATTATACGCTAGGCGGGGTTGCGGTCGCGACTTTAGGCTGGATCGCTGACAGGGTAAAGTGAGTTAGATTGACTGTGGTGGTGAATAATATTTGTGTTTACTATTCATGTAGATATTGGGTTTTCTATGTTGCCTTGTTGCAATACGTTTGTGTTGGTCGCTTGCTGTTCACTGCGTCGCAGTTTTAGTGCACATTCAACGATACCTAGATTCGATTTAGCGCTACACACATTCAATTTTGGAGAATAATACCTAATCCTACCAATGATCAGAAGGTATGATTAATTAGTTGATTATCACCTTGGTAGAAAGTGTGGCGTGATCTATATCTCAGTTTTAAACATTAATTAAATTACAACGTGGGCAAGGTTTTGTTCGATCTTTGTCCGTTTGAAATTTTAAAACAAAGGTGTCGATCAGAATTTGGTGATTATTGTCGCTAATCGGCCGTTTGTGCGTGCTAGCCCAGCAATAAATGTTGTTGCCAAGTGATAAAATTACAAAATAAACCGCTTTGCCAAGTGTGATCTATGCCCTAAATTTGCGTCAAAATAAAATGGTATTAAGGTTGTAACCATGTCTTTAACAGATTCAAGTACTGCTCCACCTAATAAAGCTCCCGTCAGCGAGGGGCTCGATAAGAAAAAAATGCTGATCCTAGTGGCTGATATTGTGCTGTTATTTGCACTTTATTACGGTTTACCTTTCGAACAAGGGGTGAATACTGGGCTGGCCATTTTGTTCTTTGCAGCGATTCTTTGGCTGACCGAAGCGATTCACATCAGTATCACTGCGATTCTCGTTCCTATACTCGCCGTATTCTTTGGGGTGTTTGAAACCAAGGAGGCGATGAGTAACTTTGCCAATCCCATCATTTACTTATTCTTTGGTGGTTTCGTATTGGCTGCGGCCTTGCACCATCAAAAGATTGATACCCTCATAGCGCAAAAGCTGCTGCTAGCCTCTAAGGGCAAACTCAGTATCGCTTGTTTGATGCTGTTTGGAGTAACTGCGCTGCTATCTATGTGGATCAGCAATACCGCGACCACGGCGATGATGTTGCCATTGGCACTCGGGATTTTGCAGCAGCTCGACCGCGAAAAATACCACAGCACCTATGTATTCCTTCTGCTTGGTATTGCCTATTCGGCCAACATAGGCGGTATCGGTACTTTAGTGGGTAGCCCACCGAATGCGATTGCTGCGGCTCAAGTGGGCTTAAGTTTTAGTGATTGGCTGAAGTTTGGTATTCCAACCGTTATCCTCATGCTACCTATGATGTTGATTGCCTTGTATTGGTATTTTAAGCCTGATCTTTCTGCCAAATTCGATGTGAATGTTGAAGCTCAGAAGCTGACATTTCAGGGGAAATTTACTCTGCTTATCTTCCTGACTACCGTATGTTGCTGGATTTTCAGTGTGCCGTTAGCCAAGGCATTAGGTGGCATCACTCAGTTTGATACCATAGTCGCCTTAGGGGCCGTCGTTTTACTCTCGGGCTTAGGTTTGGTCGGCTGGAAGAAAATTGAATCGACCACAGATTGGGGCGTACTCATATTGTTTGGTGGTGGTTTAACACTGAGCGCAGTACTAAAAACGACTGGCACCAGCGTATTTTTAGCTCACTGGATGACAGATATTTTCGGTAGCACTCACATGTCGTTGTTCGTTTTTGCTGTGATTGCTTTTGTGGTGATGTTGACTGAATTTGCCAGTAACACCGCCAGCGCTGCACTATTAGTGCCTGTATTTGCTGCGATTGCTGAGGCATTAGGCATATCGCCTGTAATGTTATCTGTGCTGATTGGTATTGCAGCTTCTTGCGCCTTTATGCTGCCGGTGGCGACACCGCCCAATGCTATCGTTTATGGTTCTGGCCATATCAAGCAATCGGAAATGGTGCGAGTGGGTATGATCATCAACTTTATCAGTATGATAGTCTTGGGTATTATCGCCCATACCTTCTGGGATATTTAACACTGATATAGTTCATGGAAACTTTGTGTTTTAACGTTGCCGCTATAATAGTATTCGCCTTATGAAGAGCATAGGGCGGATACGCATTTTGTTTGTAGCAGAGTCGTTGTACCGAGTTTTTGGGCTTAGTGTTTCGAAGCTTACTCTATGCTTATGTTTTGCACTTAATTTGAGGTTAAGTTGCGACTAAAAGTATTTGCGCTATAAATTGCTTGATGTTGATAACGTAGATAAAAGATTTCTTTTACGTTGATGATATCAATCTGTTCAATATCATTTTTATATAATACGGGAGTGGTATCGCCTTCAGTGACAGTAACGGCTTGTAAAATAATAGGCTTATCTGTCATGGCAAAAAACACTTCTGCTTGCTGTAAATTCTCTGAAAGATAAACATAAGCTGTCTGCGGCTCGGCAGAATTATGATCACTGCGAGTAAAGGCGATCCCTTGCTCGAATGGGCGAATGCATTGCTGAGTGTTATCGTTCCAAGTCCCTCCCTTGTCGAGACAAGTATCAATTGTGAGATGTTGTTGTAAACCCCATCCCGTCACCACTAGCAAGAGTACTGCGCCCAGTAAGAACATTGCTTTTTTCAATTTTCGTTACCTTTACAAAATTAGCTCGGCTGAGCGGTTGTATCTTAGCTCAATCCTCTTATTTATAGGCATTTAACCATTGGTTTAACGCTGAGGAGGGCAAAGCTCCGGCTTGCTGGGCGAGTATGTGGCCTTGTTTAAAAATCATTAAGGTTGGAATAGATCGAATATTAAATTGAGCCGCGAGGGCTTGCTGTTCTTCAGTATTGATTTTACCGAAGCGAAATTGAGGCTCCCAAGTCTTAGCTGCTGCAGAAAAGATGGGCGCAAAACTTTTACAGGGCCCACACCAGCTGGCCCAAAAGTCAACGACTAGGGGAAGCTCTGATTTATTAGCATGGTTGGCAAAGTTTGCGCTAGTGAGTTCAATCGGCGCAGCCGTAAAGACACTGAGCTTACATTTACCGCAAGTAGGTTGCTGGTTTACGCGCTCATCGGGAACGCGGTTTAACGTATCGCAATGGGGGCAGGCAATAATCATGGCAAAGCTCCAAAATAAAACGTTTATACGACTTATATATTGGGCTAACGGACGGTTATTTAAAGGGCGAGTGATGATGTTATCGCCCATGATGACCTTATTCTCAAGGATAAAGCAGTGAACCGAGCCGCAGAAATGTTTAGATTGCGCCGACAAGCCCGCTCTTCGGTGATAAAATCCTGCGCAAAGTTGAATATCACGCCCTAAGTGCGAACAAGAAAAGAGAATGAAGATATGACTGAATTAGAAGTAATCGATCTGCAAGTGGGCGAAGGAAAAGAAGCGATAAAAGGTGCGCTGATCACCACCCAATATCGTGGATTTTTGCAGGATGGTACCCAATTCGATTCATCCTATGATCGTGGTCAGGCGTTTCAATGTGTGATTGGCACTGGCCGTGTGATTAAAGGCTGGGATCAAGGTATTATGGGGATGAAAGTCGGTGGCAAACGTAAGTTGTTAGTCCCTGCTCATTTAGCCTATGGCGAGCGTCAAGTGGGGGCACATATCAAACCAAATTCTGATCTCACCTTTGAGATCGAATTGCTCGAAGTGCTGACTCGCGACTAAGCGTGACAGGACTGCGAGAGTCTGTGTAAGCTCGATTGAGCCAATATGATTCTGGCTCATCTTGCACTCTTCACTATGTTGCTTCGGCATAGGGTGATTTACACTAGACTCAATTTTCCCACTTAAAGGAAAGAGATTTGTCGTGGCTTCGGATACTGCAGCAGAGTTAATTGCGCAACTTCAGGCTGAGATCGCTCAGCTAAAAAGTGAAAACGCTCATTTAGCAGCGTTGAATTATCGTGCCGAAGAAAAACTCTTTGCGGCCCTCGATGGTAATGGTTTATGTCTATGGGAACAGCATATTCCAAGCGGAAATTTAACCATATTTAACATGCGCTGGGGCGAAATGCTCGGGTTTAGTCCTGAAGAGTTTGCTGCCCATGTTGATATCTGGAAAAGTAAATTACACCCCGAAGATAAAGAATGGGTGATAAAAGCCTTTGAAGATCATGTGAATGGTCAAGCCGATTACTATCAAGCAGTTCACAGAATGCTACACAAAGATGGCAGCATAACCTGGGTGTCCGATCGTGGGCGTATTGTCGAGCGCTTAGCTGATGGAACACCACTGCGAATGATGGGCAGCCATATCGATATTACGCAAGAAAAGCGCTACGAAATAGATTTAGCCCGCTTAGCCCACAGTGATCCACTCACCAACTTAATGAATCGCCAAGCTATTGCCAAAGTATTCGATGAATCTTCGCAACCAGGTATTCGCGGAGCGTTATTTTTTATCGACCTTGATGGTTTTAAAGCGTTAAATGACCGTCACGGACACAAGTTTGGTGACAGCCTGTTGATGCACGTTGCGCATACTTTGGTATCTCACGCCGGTGAATTCGCGCAGATCGCACGGTTAGGTGGCGACGAGTTTGTGATATTACTGCCGTCATTTGATCGTGAATCTTTAGGGGCGCTCGCACAATCATTGCTCGATGTTTATCGAGATAAATTCCTGCTAGAAGGTTGTGAAGTGGAGGTAGGCCTGAGTATCGGTATTGATATATTTGGCTATGGTGATAGTTTTGCCGAGAGTTGTGATCGCGCGGATGCCGCCATGTATCGCGTGAAACACCAAGGAAAGCATGGATATTGTTTTTATCAGTCGTCGGAATAATGATCCAAGCCTGCAGATCTTAGTAATACTTAATTTATATTTGATTACAGTGCCTTATTCGAACAAAAAACCACCTTTAATGGTGGTTTTTTGTTTTTAGCTTTTTAAGCTTAGTGTCATCAGCTTATGGAGTTACAAAATTAAATGGTTGATGGCAACTGACACAATAGTTTTCAGATTTTTTGTGTACATGGTGGCACTTACTGCAATCAGTTTCGGTGTCGAAGTGGCGATTTTTATGGGGATTGGTTGGTTTTACATCCGCCGTTTTTTCCGCTAATTTCTTAGTGTTGTGGCATTGTACACACTTGAGCATAGGGACGGCTTGTCGTTCTTCTGCACCATGGCAGCTTGCACATTTAAGCCCTTTCGCCATATGAGTTTGATCGAGTAAAGTACTCTCTTTAGCGAACGCGCTGCCAGCGAAAATACCCAAAATAATAGCCAATATAATTGTTAAGTTTTTCATTGTTTGATCCCATTATTCATTTCACAGGATGCCAAAATGTGAGGCATCCATTATTGATGACTATGTGTTCTATAGTTTTGCTACATATTTGCCAGCTAAATAGCCGAAGGTGTAGCAGCGACCTAAAGACAAGCCAAATACCGTTAATGGGTAGTCAACGCCACCATAGAAACCTGCGCCTAGGTTACCAACAATGAATAAACCTGGAATTTCCTTACCATCGGCATCAAGTACTTGGTGGTTGTCGTTAACGAGAATTCCTGAACATAAAGTAGAAATACGCATACGACGGTGAATACCGTAAAACGGTGGTTTGAGTACTGGTACCATTTTGCTTTTAGGTTTACCGAAGTCCTCATCTTTACCTTTTTTGCACAGCTCGTTATAACGGCTAACGCTGGCAACAAAGGTTTTTGGATCGCACTCTAACTTCACAGCCAATTCTTCTAATGTGTTAGCTGAATGGGTGTTGATCAAAGAGGGAAATACTCCTGTTTTCTCACCAGGAACTTCAGGCATGTAAACTTTAAGCTCTTCAGGAGAATAGAGGTGGCCAGGCCAATCCTTCGCTTGCGTCATATAGTCAGAATCAAATACTTGTGAGTAATGCCCCGCATTCTGCTCATCTTTCAAGTAGTTATTCATTAGAGACATCTCAACCTTCTCATTCACAAAGCGCTCACCTTTACGGTTTACCGCTAAGAATGGCATGTCACACATGGAAGCCGGGCCGGCATCGAAGTCGTGCAACATTTTGGTATGTCCAACAGGTTCAATAACGCCGCCAGCCCAATAGGCCATAGCAAAACCGTCACCGGTACGATCCATTTGTTTACGTTCGAAGTTTTTCAGTTCGGGGATGAAGAAGTCACACATGGCTTTGTTATTTTGATAGTCACCAGAGGACAGAATGACACCTTTCTTCGCCATGTATTTGTGGTACTTACCATCACGAGTTTGAGCAATAACGCCGATGACTTTTCCTGACTCATCCTGGATTAATTGTTGTGCAGGAGTATTAAAGAAAAACTTAACGCCTGCTTTTTCCGCTGTTTTAGCTAATGCGCGCATAGCATCACCCGTGGTGTAGGGTTTAGGGCCGCAGAAAGAAGTGATAAAATTTAAACGGTCATCAGTATCAGCAATTCCGCGAATACCGTGCTGCACTTTAGTTCCTTGGTCAACAATCTGGCCGCCACCTTGTTTAACTCTATCGATAACCCAAGTGACAGCTTCACCTGAATTGTAAGCCCATTGCTTAAGAAGACCGGGATGTGAACGGTGCGCGTTATCCGCCATTAAACGGCTAACTAAAGCTTCAATTGCTGATTTATCACTGTTTTTCAGGTCAATTCCTGAACCTGTGTTTCCTTGAGAGACAGGGATGGCTTGCTTTTGTAAACACGCAACGGTTGCACCACTTTCTCTGGCTGATAGTGCCGCAGGCACACCAGAAGCTCCTGCACCGACGACAACAACATCAAAGGTTTGGGTTGTTGCAATATCTTTATCAGCAATAGGTTTTGGCTTAGGTAGAAAATTGAGCGTTGCGCCGCCAATTTCGCCATATTCAGTGCCAACTTGAAGTGGTGCTGCACTCGCTGAAGCAATACCAAGACTTGCAAAGGCTAAGCCACCACTTCCCACTGCAGCTCGAGTTAGGAAACTTCTTCGAGATATACCATTTTGCAGGACGCTAGCAGTGTATTGATCGATTTCTTTCGGTTTCTGTGAATGCTCTTTACTCATTTTGATACTCCTTGGGTCCTCATTGCTAAGGTCGATATGACATCGTTAGCAACGACAATGGATCTGGCCATAACCGCATGTGATTTGTTTGCTTTAAAAACTAGAAGTGCAGTTGTGTGAAAGTGATTAAATTCTCATTCATTAACAACATACGTTTAAATGTATGACATATGACAATAAACCCAAAGAGGTATTAATTACATCTTTGCAGTGCTTCACAAAATGCTGGAGTTTTGAGCTGTTAATATGATTATTCTTTTTGAAACAAGCTAATGTAGGACTTTCTTTATTAAATAATGCAGTGAATTTTTTGAGGAAGATGTATTTCTTAAATACAGTGATCAAAATAAAATATGTGTTGTTAAGCTATTTCACTACATATATTTAGTGTTCTAGGTTTACGGGAGTTAATTGTGGTAACGAGGTGTTAGAGTCATCGTTATTTACGCATCCGCTAAATAAGACACATGAAATAGCCATGGCTGGAATAATTAAGAAATTATTTTTTCCATTTTTGATCTCAATAATTAAGTCAACGCATTCACCGCAACATTTAAATGGATTGAGAATTTTGCAGTGTAAAAACCGGGTGTATCCAACAAGGCGCGATACACCCGCATTAAGTTTGGTGCAGGGGAGTTGTATTTGTGACTATTTACCTAAGGCAAATTTATAAGTGACATATAAACGCAGATCGTCAAGATCTTCAGCTTGATCAAAATCGACCATGGCATAACGCGCCTTAAGACCTAGGCCCGATAACATGCCTGAAAATTTATAGGCGATTGAAAAGTTTGTTTCATTAAAATCTGACGCAGTCCCCTCTGGCACATCGTACTGCCCATAAAAGGCATAGGCTTCTAATCCACTCGCCCCTAATTTTTCAAAGTCATAGGCCAGCTTTAACGCGTTGACCTCTTCATTCGCCCGTGCAGATTGATATACCTGTTGAATGACCACTTTTTCATCGCCCCATGGGGTCAGCACTGTGTCATCCCCGGTTTTGGCGTACATATAAGTGAGCTCTGCCCCCGCCAATTTGGCGCCTAGATGGAAGCCATATTGATAGGTATCGAGTGGGCCGCCGGTTTCATCACCTATTGCCTGTTGAGTTAAATAGGAAGGTGTTAAGTACAAATTCGTTGGACCAACATCAGCGGCTAATTTCACTTTGGCATAGGTTTGATTGAAAACATCTTCCATGCTGTAGTGCCAAAGATGGGCTTCAGTTTGGACTGTCTTAAAGGGCAATTGATATTTAGCACCTAGGGCATAAACTGGGTTATCGGCAACATCTGCCACAATACCCGCTCTTGCTAATTCGCTTTGTACCGCCTCTTTTACGGATACGAAGTTATTATCAGACCACCCCATGGAATCTGTAATATAGAGTGCTGATAACGTTAGATTGTCAACACTCTTATTTTCTGCTGAAAAGCCGCGAAAAGTGCGTGGGATTGCACGAATGTCATGGGGATTCATCATTGGTGTGCGCAGTTCTTGTGCACCTAATTTGAATTGAGTATCCCACCAATTACCTTGGACAAAATACTCCTGTAAACGGTTGACGTTGTCATGGTCGCCAGCGGCATCGCGAGCAACTAGGCCGTAGACATCATCTGAATCATTGGTCCAAATGGGATTTGCAGATGCGAAGCTGGTCCCAAAACTGAGGCCATTCACTTTTGCGGTATTGTAATAAAACAGTCCGCCAAATGACGTATCGTGTTTAGTGTTCGTCGTATTATCAAAGTCACGGGTAAAATCGAATAAGCGTAATTCCCCTTTTAACGTACCTTGGCTAAACATTTGATCAATGCTGGTATCTGCTGTAGCTGGAATCGCTAGCGTAGATAGCACAAGCAAAGATAAATAAGATTTTTTCATCATCATCTTCCCTATTATTAGTAAGCCCTGATCAGAATTGTCTGAGCTAGTTAAAGAAATTATGTTTAACATTCTTAGGTTAAATGTATGACGTATGACTAATGTCGACAACGAAGTTAGGATGAATATGAGAAACTAGTTACGAAATTCGCACAGATGTTACTTGGATCAACAAAGATGAATGTTTTTTAATCACTAATGTAGGAAAGATGAGAGTACTTTTTCTGCGTTAATGCGGTTTTATGCTAGTATGGCGACACTAAGCATATTTGGGATAATCAAGTGCATATCTTCAAGCCAATTAAGCAGATAAGAGCATCGAGTGAAGTCGGGCAGCAACTGAAAAATGCTATTTTAGATGGCGAATATAAGGCTGGCGATAAATTACCCTCTGAGCGCGAATTAATAGAATTATTTCAAGTTAGCCGCACTGTGGTGAGAGAGGCGATCAAAAGCCTCGAAGCGGGTGGATTAGTGGAGATTCGCCAAGGTGCAACAGGTGGCGCATTTGTTAAGCACTTAACCTTTGAACGTTTAAGTGATGCTTGCCAAGATTTATTTCTAATGGGGAAACTTTCCCTTCCTGAACTGTGTCAAGCACGCATGCTGATTGAGCCGCAAGTGGCTAGAATGGCTGCTAAAAATTGCACTCCAGAGCAAGCTAAAGCTTTGCAAGAGGCGAATAGTCATGAAAGTGACTCATTGGCTTATCCCGAAACTGTCATATTGCGATCTCAAGTACATTATTTGCTCGCTGAAATGTCTGGAAATCGCTTTTTAGAAGCGATCGTAAAATCCTTGTTGGTTTTATTAAGTAATCAAACGACTAAGTTTCAGCCACCGACTGATGAAATTCATCCTTTAGGTTTGCATGATGTCATTGTCGAAGCGGTTATCGCAAAAGATGGGGCGAAAGCTGAGGCCGAAATGTTTGCACACCTTGAGGATTTTAATCGGCGCCTAATAGAAATTGAGCGTAAATATATGGATAAACGCGCTTAAGGTAAAGAGTTGCAACCCCAAAGTTCAACCGCGGCTGTTTGTTTGTTGGGTACGCCAATCCAATGACTCATGGCTTGGCATTGCACTTTTCCTGAGATTTGAGTGAAGCAAAGTTCAAAATCCCCTGCTTCGGGCGTGCGACCTAAGCGCAACACAGGCAAAATGGGCAGCTTGGGCTGATAATGCCAGCTGCCATTTTTAAGATAGGCATCATCTGGGATTTCCATTCCAGCACCCGTACCTTTCACTCTTGCTTCGACCAACACTAATCCTTGTGGCGTGACGTTATAGTCTTCCTCCCAGCGAATTTTTTCTATGCTATGGTTCCATGCCAAGGTGAAGTTGTCTGTGGGCACTTGGGCCCACAGTGTGCCCGCTAGGCCTAAACACAGGCCTAGCATCTGTTTACCTTCAATGGCTGATTAACGACCAATAATCTCAAGAGCTTATCCTTGCTCTGCGAGACGTTTGAGTTTGCGTGCTCGCCAGCTGTGTTGCACGATAAATAGCAGCGCGAGCCCAAAGCCAATTTCATCACTCAACGGCGTAGCAAGAATTAAGCTCGCACCTGCAAGGAAGCCGATAACGCGTTCCCACCAGTAGAGTTTTTGTAATAGATATCCGGTAAAGATGACGCCCCAAATACCAATACCCACAGTCGCTTTTAGCAAGACAAACCCTGTGGCTAACCAGTTATCACCTTGAAGCATCAAAGCGGGATCGTAAACCGCCATAAAGGGGATCACAAAACCTGCAATGGCGATACGGATTGCCCAAAGGCTGATCTTAAGACCAGATTCCTTCGCGATTGGCGCTGCGGCAAAACAGGCTAAGGCAACGGGAGGCGTGAGATCGGCCATGATGCCGAAATAAAATACAAACATATGCGACACAATCAGTGGCACACCGAGGTCGAGTAATGCGGGAGCTGCAATCGAGCTAGTAATAATGTAGTTAGGAATTGTGGGGATCCCCATGCCGAGCACTAGGCAAGTGACCATAGTTAACACGAGTGATAAGAACAAGTTATCTTGGCCAACGGCAAGAATATAGCTCGCGAAGGTCGAGGCAATTCCTGTCAGTGACACTATGCCGATAATCACACCGACTAAAGCACAGGCGATACCCACAGGCACGGCATGACGGGCGCCTTCTACCAGTGCATGCAAGCAGATGGTGAGAGTATCTCTGCCGCCTTTAATAAACCAACAAATGGCGACTAATAAGGCGATAACCCCAAATACGACCCCGATCCCGAGTTGGAAGAAGCCAGCGCAAAGGATGCCAAGGGCAATCCAAAAGGCAATGCGCATCGCCATTGAGGAAAGCCGCAGTACTATGGCTGAGCCTAAAATTACTATCGATGTGAGGGCGAGTCCTACCATGCCTGAGAACAGCGGCGTTCTCCCCGAAAACAGCAAGTAGACTAAAATAAACAAGGGGATAAGGAGATACCAACGCTCTTTAATTGCCGCCCATGGATTAGGGCACTGATCTTTAGGCAGGCCACAGAGATTGGCGCGTTTGGCTTCTAAATGCACCATCCAGAATACGGAGCAGAAATAAAGTAGCGCAGGGATCAATGCCGCTTTGGCTATCTCGATAAAGGGGACGTTAATGGTTTCGGCCATGATAAAGGCCACCGCGCCCATGATCGGCGGCATGATTTGGCTGCCCATACTCGATGTTGCCTCTACCCCGCCGGCGAAGGCTGGCCGATAACCGAATCGTTTCATGAGTGGAATGGTAAATTGGCCCGTTGTGACCACGTTGGCAACACCTGATCCTGTAATCGTCCCCATCAATGCCGATGACACTACCGCAACTTTTGCTGGACCGCCGAGCTTGTGGCCAAATAATCCCATGGCAAAGTCGGTAAATAAACGGATCATTCCGGCTTGTTCTAAAAAGGAGCCGAAGAGAATAAACAGGAATATATATGTCGCCGACACATAGGTTGGTGTGCCGTATAGCCCTTCGGTACCGAAGGCTAATTGATTGATGATCTGATCGAATCCATAGCCGCGGTGCATTAAGTCACCGGGTAAATATTGGCCAAATAAGCCATACATCAAAAAGATGCTACAGATGATAGGTAGCGCCCAGCCCATGACTCGGCGCGCTGCTTCAAACACTAATACGATCAAAGTGATACCTATCACTATATCCGCATCGGTCAGATCGCCTGAACGTTGAATTAAGTCGGCTTCGAAATACCACTGATAAGCCGCTGTGGCCATGCCAGCTAGACCGAGTAGCCAAGCGAGTGGCTGCCAAGGCTGAGATTTTCCTTTAGCGGGATAACTTAAAAAAACCACTAACAGTAAAAAGCCCACATGGGTGGCACGCAGTACTTGAGTCGAGACGGGATGAAAAGCGGCAGTGATGATTTGAAAAATAGAAAAAATTAAGGCTGTATAAAATAGAGCCTTGGGCCAATCGCCAGTATTTGCGCTGAGACCTTGTTGGGGATCACTCATATTATGCCTCACAGCATTAGACTACAGAGATGATATAAACGAGATGCCGTTATTTAACGGCATCTCAATTGCTTAGTTTGGAATAGGATGCACAGATATCAGTAAAACTTAGAGTGCACCAACTTCTTTGTAATAACGTTCTGCACCTGGGTGCAGTGGTATTGGCAGATTTTTCGTCGCTTTATCTACGCTGATGGTCTTCGCGGCGGAGTGCGCGTTACCTAGTCGGTCTAAGTGCTCGAACATGAGTTTTGTCATCTGATAGGCTAAATCATCCGATACACCGCTTTGAGTCACCAGTAAATTTTGAATGGCGACGGTAGAAACGTCGGTGGTTTGGCCTTCATAGGTCGATGCTGGGATCACGCCATGTTGATAGGCGGGATTATTAATCTTAGCGATCACATCTTCTGGAATTTCAACAAAGTTGATTGCCATAGTCGCAGCTAAGTCACGGATAGCAGCCATGCCGAGACCGGAAGATTGTAAAGTGGCGTCTAATTGACGATTTTTGATTAGCTCAACGGATTCGGCATAGGGTAAAAACTCGACTTTCCCCATGTCTTCGTAACTTAGTCCAGCAGCCTTGAAAATCGATCTGGCATTGAGTTCTGTCCCTGATTTAGGGGCACCCACTGAGATACGTTTTCCTTTTAAATCGGCCAAGGTTTTAATACCAGACTCTTTATTGGCGACAATTTGAATGTAGTTAGGATAAGCCGAGGCAAGTACTCGGATTTTATCCAGCGGCGTTTTAAAGCCTGCATCAATATCACTGTGTAGTGGTCAAGTAAAATTGGCCACGGTTTTAGAGTCATTCCAATATAAACGTTCTGACTCATTTGGCGTTAACC
>NZ_JABAEB010000023.1 GCF_012584455.1 Shewanella oncorhynchi | reverse complement strand
TTGAATGGTCCGAAAAAATGTGAGGAAACAAAAGACGCGGAGATGCTTGTGTATAAATCGGCGCTCAGATCTCTGAGAAAAATTGGCCGGTCACATCCTTTGCTTGTGTATGGTCCTCATGATTTTACTGAGAGCTTTAGAGGCGGCGCACTCTTTGCCTTCAAAATGGCAGCGAGAGAGGCCGCTCTCAGACAAAAGGGCGTATGGAGTGAGGTGGCTGAGTTGTATAGCCAAGGCCGATGGCCATGTGGTTTTAAAGAAAATCGTGAATTTGTTGTTTTGTGACTAAAGCTAACGATGCCAAGCATTAGGACAGCTTTTCCGTTGCCTTGAGTTTCTTTAACTGAGATCCGCCATCCCTATCTTTTTTCAGGTTGATTTATCTAAAAGTTTGATTCCCGCCCACAAACATTGCGGGAATGACGGTTAAAGACAGCCTCTAATGAAGCACAGTCTCTTTTACCTTTATCACTAAATCTATTAACAATTCCTCCTTGTCCGTGTAGTTTAGGTAGCTTATAAAAACAACAATAGGCTATCGCTATGACTTTACCCTCTGTATCACTTGCTGCATCAACATCATTTGAATTTAAGCCCCTAGTAAATAAATCTCATTTTTCCACGACCTTACTCGCGTCGGCCTTAGCCTTAAGCTTTATGGGCACAGGTTTTAATTCGGTGCAAGCGGCGACCAGTGCTATGCCTGATGCGGCTAAGTTGGCGGCGGGTGTGGAGCAAAAGGTGATCGACTGGCGTCGTGATTTGCATCAACACCCTGAGTTGTCTAACCGTGAGTTTCGCACCAGCAAGATTATTGAAAAACATCTGAAATCCTTAGGATTAGAAGTGCAAACGGGTGTTGCACATACGGGCGTGGTGGCCATTTTGAAAGGCGGGAAGCTGAAGGGCGGCAAGCCTGGTCCGTTGATTGCGATTCGAGCGGATATGGATGCACTGCCTGTGACTGAAGTGGTCGATGTGCCTTTTGCCTCTAAGGCGACTGACACTTATCGCGATCAAAAAGTGGGTGTGATGCATGCCTGTGGGCACGATACCCATGTGGCCATGTTGATGGGCGTGGCTGAAAACTTGGTTAAAGTGAAAGACAGTCTAGCGGGGGATGTGATGTTTATCTTCCAACCCGCTGAAGAAGGTGCGCCAGAGGGTGAAGAGGGCGGCGCGGAATTGATGCTCAAAGAAGGGCTGTTTGCTCAGCGCAAACCCGAGCAAGTATTTGGTATGCATGTCACCTCGAGTATGCCGAGTGGCATGATTGGCCTGCGCAGTGGTCCAGCAATGGCGAGTGAAGACTCTTTTACCATCAAAGTGAAAGGCAGCCAAACCCACGGTTCTCGTCCTTGGAATGGGGTCGATCCTATTGTTGCTGCGGCACAAATTATCACTAACGTGCAAACGATCGTCAGCCGTCAGGTGGATATCACTAAAGCGCCGGCTGTGGTGAGTTTTGGTGCGGTAAATGGTGGCATTCGCTCTAACATTATTCCCGATGAAGTCGAGCTGATTGGTACGATTCGTACCTTCGACCAACCCATGCGCGCCGATATCAAAGTGCGTTTAGCGCAAATGGCCGAGCTGTCGGCGAAAACCTTAGGGGCGACTGCGACTACTGAGATCCATCAAGGTTATCCTGTGGTGGTCAATAATCCTGAATTAGTCGCCAGCATGCGGCCTGTGCTTGCGAGCGTGGTGGGCGATAAGATGCTGATTGAACCCGGGTTAATCACAGGTGCCGAAGACTTTGCTTACTATGCCTTAGAAACGCCGGGGATGTTTTTCTTCCTCGGGGTGACGCCAAAGGGAACGGACCCTGAAACGGCGGCCAGCAATCATTCGCCGGCATTTTATGTGGATGAAAGCGCGCTAAAAGTGGGCGTTGAGGCCATGACCAAAGTGGCGTTAACGGCGCTCAAAGCCCAATAAGTGGCTAATGCATTATTCCGTAAGCGCTGCGGTATAACTTGAGCTTACAAAAAATCGGCGCGGGATACGCTTCCTGCGCTTGATTTGTTAAACAATTTACCTCTATATGTGGATATTTACAGCAAGGAGCGAACAAGATGAAGCGCACGCTATCGGCTCTGGTGTTGGCCATGGGACTTTTGAACCCCCTAAGCCAAGCACAGGCCACCACGGCAGAAGACATTAAGAGTTTCACGCTAGATAACGGCATGAAAATCATGGTGCTAGAAGATGCCTCAATTCCCAATGCCAACATGTATTTATTTTGGAAGGTCGGTTCACGTAACGAAGTGCCCGGCATTACTGGTATTTCGCACTTTTTCGAACACATGATGTTCAACGGTTCGAAAAAGTACGGCCCAAAAATGTTCGACCGTACTATGGAAGCCGCCGGTGGCGCGAACAATGCGTATACCACTGAAGACATGACGGTTTATACCGATTGGTTCCCCGCCAATGCGCTCGAAACTATGTTCGATCTCGAGGCTGACCGCATCGCTAACTTAGATATCAACCAAGCCATGGTCGATAGCGAACGTGGCGTAGTGCAGTCGGAGCGTTCCACTGGCTTAGAAAACTCTAACTGGAATGCCCTCGAAGGCGAAATCAAAGGCGTGGCGTTTTTAGCCCACCCTTATTCGTGGTCGGTGATCGGTCACGAGTCGGATATCGCCGCTTGGTCGCTGGAAGATTTAGTCCAGTACCATAAAACCTATTATGCGCCGAACAATGCCGTGGTCGTGATTGCTGGCGATGTAAAGCTTGCCCAAGTAAAAGCCTTGGCAGACAAGTACTTTGCGCCTATTCCGGCACAGACTCCGCCTAAAGCGATTCGCACTGTCGAACCTGAGCAAAAGGGTGAGCGTCGCACCTTTGTGCAAAAGGCATCGGTCAGCACACCTAACGTAATGTTGGCGTACCATATTCCGGCGGCAACTCATGCGGATTTTTATGCGCTGGACTTATTAAGCTCGATTCTAAGCCAAGGTAATAGCTCACGTTTATATCAATCATTGGTTGATAAACAAGTGGCCTTAGAAGCGCAAACCTACATGCCGATGTCGGTCGATCCTAACCTTTTCTATGTGATGGGTGTGGCTATACCTGAGGTGAAAGCCTCGACGCTGGAGCATGCGCTGATTGAGCAAATCGATGCGATTGCGACAACGGGCGTTACTCAGCAAGAGCTGGATAAAGTTAAAAATATCAAGTTGATGGATTTTTATCGTTCTATGGAAACCATTAATGGTAAGGCTAATACCATAGGCACCTATGAGATGTATTTTGGCAGTTACGACAAGTTATTTAATGCACCTGAAGCCTATAACAAGGTGACGCCTGCGGATATTCAACGAGTTGCCCAAACCTACTTACGTAAATCGAATCGCACTGTGGCTGTGCTGGCGGCAACTGAGGAGTCTTCCCTATGAAATCGACAGCAGTGAAATCACTTAAGATGGAATCACTTGGGAAATCGTCTAAGTTAATGGCCGCATTAGCCCTAGGCACAAGTTTAGCCTTAGCGGGTTGTGCTACGACATCGGCACCAAAACGGGTCGATACTGGCAGCTTTGCGATGCCAAGTTACGATAAGTTTGTGTTAGATAACGGCTTAACTGTGTACTTAATGCCGCAGCGCGAAGTGCCGTTAATTACCTTAAATGCCGTGGTACGCGCCGGTGCAGTGAATGACACCACCGCAGGCGTGGCACAAATGACGGCAGAAGGCTTGCTGTTAGGTGCGGCGGGGAAATCTAAGGCGGATATCGAGCAGCAAGTGGATTTTCTCGGTGCAAGCTTAGTGGCCGAAGCGGATAAGGAAGGTAGTTATCTGAGTGCTGACTTTATGGCGAAGGACATTGACTTGATGCTGGGCTTATTTAGCGCGGCGATGTTAACGCCTGATTTTGATGCCGCCGAGTTCGATAAACTCAAACAGCGCGCGATTGCTGGGCTGCAGCAAGATAAAGAAAGCCCACGAGCTGTGATTGGTCGCTACTTCGATAAGCTCGTATTTGGTGCACATCCTTATGGCAATGCGGCTTCGGGTAACAGTGACTCACTGGAGCAAGTGACAGTGTCACAGCTACGCGCCTTCCATAAGAGTTACTATCAACCGGCCAATACCGCTATAACTGTCGTGGGTGACTTTGATGTGGCGTCGATGAAAGCCAAGCTGACGCAAACCTTTGGTCAGTGGCAGGGCAGCGAAAAGCTGGTGCAGCCTGATTTAAACCAAGGTTTGCCTCAGTTGACCGAGGCCAAAGTCTTGTTGGTGGATAAACCCGATGCAATCGAAACTACTTTTGTGATTGGGGGTTTAGGCATTAGTCGTGACAATCCAGACTATGTAGGTTTAACGGTAGTGAACACTATTTTAGGTGGTCGTTTCACCTCTTGGCTTAACGACGAGCTGCGGGTGAACGCAGGCTTAACCTATGGCGCACGCTCAGGTTTTAGCCCTTATACCGATTCGGGCGTATTCACAATCAGCACTTTCACTAAGACGGAAACCACTCAAGAAGCGATGGATTTAGCCTTAAAAACCTATGCACGTTTATGGGAAAAAGGTGTAGATCAAGCGACCTTAGATTCGGCTAAAGCCTACGTTAAGGGTCAGTTCCCGCCTCAGTTTGAAACCTCAGGGCAGCTGGCGGGGCTCTTATCTGGCATGTATCTATACGGTTTCGATGATAAGTTTATCAATGAGTTCCAAGCTAAGGTGGATGGTTTGACCTTAGAAGAAACCCAAAGGTTAGTGAAAACTTACTTCCCGCAAAAAGATCTGCAATTTGTGCTGATTGGCAATGCGGCTAAGATTGCACCTATTGCCGCTAAGTACGGCAAAGTGCAAACCGTCGATATTAAAGCCACGGGATTTGGCCAATAAGCCATCATTGCGAGGCTTGATTCAATAAAGAAAAGGTCTGCATAGTGCAGACCTTTTGCTTTTCTGTTCTTGGTGCTAGATGCAGTGTTTATTGTCCACCCGGCTTAGCATAATGGGTCATCCAATCCTTCACTTGGTTATACCAATAGATAGAGTTATTGGGTTTCATAACCCAATGATTTTCATCGGGGAAGTAAATCATCCGTGATTCCACATTGCGAGTTTGCAGGGTGCGGAACAGTTCAAATCCTTGTCCCACAGGTACTCGGTAGTCGAGCTGACCGTGGCTGACTAAGGTCGGAGTGTTAAAGTTAGCTGCAAAGTAATGCGGAGAAATGGCTTTATACAGCTCAGGATTATCCCAGTAGTTGCCAAATCGGGTACTGTGCACGGCAAAATCCGACGCCATTTGTGAATACATGTCGTAAACCGCAGCATGGATCAACAAGGCTTTAAAGGGATGTGGTTGACCTAAAATAATTGAGGTCAGATAACCGCCGTAACTTGCGCCACCCGCCACCATGCGGTCGCTGTCTATCCAGCTTTGTTGTTTAAACCAGTCGGCTGCCTTGAGCACATCTTCGAGGGATTTATTCTTCCAATCTGGGTTAATCGCATCGGCAAACGCTTGTCCGAAGCCGCTAGAACCATGGAAGTTTGGCCAAGCAGTGACATATCCCCAAGAGGCGAAGGTTTGTGCGTTCCAACGGTAATGGAAACCGTCGGTAATGGCGTTGTGTGGCCCGCCGTGAACCAGCATAAAGAGGGGATATTTTTTACTGCGATCAAATCCGGGGGGATAGTGAACCCACATTTGAATATCTTGATTTTGATATCCCTTGTAGGTCACTGATTCGTAAGTGCCTAAATCTACATCTTTGAGAATATCGTCATTAAAATTCTCTAGGCGTACCGTCTTACCATTGCTGGGATTAATGCTGACCAAGCGCGCGGGGTGCAAAAAGCTCTCGTTGGTGGCAATCAGTTCACCGTCTTTACCTATGGCGGGTTGGCCAAAGTCAGTTGCCTCTGTAATGGCTTTGACTTTACCGTTTTTGGCATCGATATGATAAATGCGGTTAGTGGCGGCATCTTCGATGGTGGCATAAAAGCCTTTACTGTCGGGGGTCCAATTAAATTGGCTGACCGAACGATCCCACTCAGGTGTTAGCGTATTAAGTTTACGGCTATCAATATCCAGTAACATCAGCCTTATGGTATCGGCATAGAAACCGGGGATTTTCTGACGGGTAAAAGCCAGCGTTTTGCCATTGGGACTAAAGCTGGGATCAGCATCTGCGGCTTGATTTTCTGGGGTGATATTCTCTGCTTTACCACTGCCAATCGTCGCAAGGAAAATATCCAGTTTAGGGTCGACACGGTTGTCTGAGCCATAAGTACTGAAGGCAATTAAGCGTTCATTAGGCGAAATATCGTAACTTGAACTGCTTTGGCTCGAGCGTGGTAATTCATGGCCGAGCGCTTGCGTCACGGATTCGACTTCGCCGCCCGAAGCGGGGATCCTAAATACATGGGCTTGGCGACGTTCATCTAACCAGTGATCAAACTGAGCGTAGGGCAAAGCGTTCCACTGGCGAGCGGAGACCTTATTGTCCTCGTCGGCTTTTAGTTGGGTTTTCATCTCGTCCCATGTTTGATTTGGGAATACATTGCTGATGAAATACAAATGCTTGCCAACCCATTTAATACCATTTACGCCAGTAGGTATGTCGGTTAAGCGCTGCGCTTCACCCGGACCGTCCATAGGCAATAGGTAGATTTGGCCTGCGTCGTCTTCATTTCGCTCACTCACAAAGGCCAAGGTTTTGCCGTCGGGCGAAAACACGGGCTCGCTCACCTTTAACCCTTTGACTGTAATCGCGCGATTATTTTTACCTTCGCCATCAAAACGCCATAACTGGGTCGAACCTTTATCTTCCTTCAGATCATATTCTGTGACTGGCGCAATAATATGCTCACCAGAGGGCGATACGACTGGGCTACCAATACGCTTAAGTTGCCAGAGCAATTCCACCGAGAGCGGTTTACCCTGCTCCGCAAATGCTGAGCCGAATGGCATCAACAGACAGAGCAATAAGATTCCTGTCTTCTTCACTGTGAGTCTCCTTATCATACATATAGTTATAATGATTTTATTTGTGGTGCAGATTCGAGAGTATAGAAACCGAGCATGAAAGCAAACTGAGTGATAACCCATAGCGGGGCGCTTTGTGTAAGCATCTGTGAATGGTTGTCGGCTAATTGTGATTTGTTGATGGCAGAATTACAGGCTAATCTAGGATGAGATTTCGGCTGAGGACTAGGTAGATGCAGAATAAAATCAACCGATTAAGACTATTATGGGGAGTGACAATTGCACTGAGTGCTGCTATTCCTCTGGCTGCGCACGCGGCTAAGGTAAGTTTTAGTGAGTTTTGCCCTCAGTTTACCGGTCAATGGGTGGGCGATGCCGCTAAAGTGGGGGAAGTGCCACGAAAAGTCACAGTCACCGGATTTTGCTCCCATGATAAGCGGCAGCTGTTATTGTCTGTGAGTGTTGGCACGCGTGCACCCTATAGTGAAACCTGGTGGTTTAGGGAGCAGGGCGAGCAAGTGTTGTTGACCTATTACGATGGCGTATCCCAAGAGAAGCAGCAAGTCTTTAGCTTGTATCGTCAAAATGGCGATTATTCTTTGCTGGGCGAGGGCGTGGTGACTGCCCGGTCTGCGTTAATTCAATTACTGTTCGAGGCAAAGGGGGCGGGTGCTCAAGCTAACGCATGGCAATGGACGCAGAATATTCAATATTTAGACGATGATGTTGATCGCTATCAGCTTTTTCGCGGGATAGAGATGACGCCAGTCGCGCCATCTCAATAAGTGTACTAACTCATACACGAACTGGCAGTTTTGGTTATGTAGTACGACTTAATCGTACAATCTCTACTTGACACCACACAACTCACTTTGGGACATATACGTGATAGATCCCTTGCTTTCATCTGTAGATTTCGAATGACTAAAGTCGGGTGAAAAACTCGTGATCAATTGCTTAGAGCAGGGATTGTGGCAGAGGGGCAACCCAGATCCTATGCTAACTTACAGGAGCAATTAATGCTGTCACAAGTGGGCTAAAATTAACTTCGCGACTGGTAACTAACAGAAAATGCTATATATCTACGATATTACAGCACATCCAAAGTCACTTTAACTCTATCCAGCACCACAATTGTTTTGAACCATTTTACGTTAGCATTATTGTGGAACATTTGATCACATATCTCCTGGAATCGTTGCATATGAGGAACTAACAGCACCAACATAAAGTCGGCATCCCCTGTTACGTAGTAACATTGCTGAACTTCTGGACCAGAAAAGTCTTTTTTTAACTGCCGAAGCGTATTCATATCGTTTTTTTCAACCTGAACTTCAACAAAAATGGTGATGACTTTATTTAGCTTATCGGGATCTAAAATGGCGGTCATAGATTGAATGTAACCGCTGTCTTTCAGCTTTTGAATACGACGCTGAACCGATGCCGTAGATAAATGAACGGCTTCCGCCAACTCCCGTAGAGGGATTTGGCAGTTCAGTTGGAGTAACGCGAGAAGAGCATGGTCGTATTTATCGAGTGACATATTGACATCCAAGTGAGAAATTTTATCGGAAATAGCATCAACTTAGAGAGCTTATTTCAAAGGTAACACAATAAAATACAGCTAAATTACTTTTTGCGTTATGGATGTCATGAAACCAATCTCCAATACCTTGCTCGGCGTAAGTTTGAATGTGGCCGCATCAGCACTTTTTGCGTTGATGTTTGCTTATACCGCCCTATTGGACGCTCTCAGTGGTGAGGAAATTTATGGTTGGCGCATACTATTTACGCTTCCACTTTTAACGGTTTTTATCGGCGTGCAGGGGTACTGGTCGCAAGTCATCGTTATTTATCAGCGAATAATCCGTGAAAAGCACTTTTGGTTAACTCGAATAGCATCAAGCTTTTTAATCGGCATTCAGCTTTGGTTATTCATGTGGGCTCCCAGCAATGGATATGGCTTAGCGGTGTCACTTGGCTATTTTATTATGCCCATCACTATGGTGGTCGTTGGCCGATTTGCATTTAAAGACAAAATGTCACGAATGCAATTGATAGCTTGCCTGTTTGCATTGCTAGGTGTGTTAAATCAACTCGCCATTTCCCAAACATTAGCTTGGCCAACACTTGCCATTTGCCTAGGATACCCAATCTATTTCTGGTTAAGACATAAAACCGGTACGAATAACATTGGTGGAGTATGGTTTGATATGATGCTCAGTGTGCCAGTGAGTATCTACTTTATCTTTAGTGGTGGCTATGTGATTGAAAGCTTATTAAGTCATAGCAGCTCACCACTATGGTTAGTCATTGGCTTAGGTGCAATTAGTGCATTAGCGCTCGGGTTACAATCCTTATCTGCACCATACCTAAATCTAAGTCTTTTCGGGCTGCTTATCTATGTCGAACCTTTACTATTATTGGTCGTTGCAATAATGCTTGGTGAAACCATCAACCCAGGTGAATGGCCTACCTATATAGGAATTTGGCTTGCCGTTATTGTGCTGATACTGGAAGGGGGGTTTAGAATATTTAAATCGAAAAACAGCTAGGTATGAAGTATTAGCAACATTTGGCCTATAGCTGACTACGAATCAGTACTTGGCTGATACCGCTAAATTGGGGCAATAGCTTTTTAGCTAAACGAACAGCAGAAGGGTTAGTGAGGATTGGCATTGTTGCACCAGTGATCGCTGGCGGCATGGATATATGCCGCCGTCGAGTCTATAGGGATATATTTATGGCGTGTCACTGGGGAAGCAATGACAATTAATGCGTAATGCGCGTAGCTCAACTGTCTTGCTTTAGGGGCGAATGGAGTTAAAGTAACCCGTCGGATCTGATTGCATCGTGATTTGAATATTGACAGGTTAAGTCCAGACTAATCCACTTAAGCATCACTACGCATTAAACCGCGCCTTCAAACCCAAGCTGACGCCACGCTTCATAGCTGATAATTGCCACCGCATTAGACAGATTCAAGCTACGGCTGGTGGCCGCCATGGGGATGCGTAGTCTCTGCTCAGTGGGGATGGATTCGATAATCGCCATCGGTAAACCTCGGGTTTCTGGGCCGAATAGCAGCACATCGTCTTTGGCAAAACTCAGCTCAGTATGTGGGCGGCTCCCCTTAGTGGTACAGGCCATAATGCGCTTGCCAGCCATGGCTTCGAGGAAAGCATCGAAGTCTTTATGGCGAGTCACATTGGTTAAGTCGGCATAGTCCAAACCCGCGCGGCGTAGCTTTTTCTCTTCTAGATCAAAACCTAATGGCTCAATCAAATGCAGCTGGCAGCCATTGTTTGCGCAAAGGCGAATGATATTACCTGTGTTAGGTGCGATTTCTGGCTCATAGAGTGCGATATGGAACATACTGGCCCGCCTGTAGAAAATGACGGCCGATTATACGGCAAACGGTGCCCAAGCGCAGTGTCTGTTGTGGGTGGATTTGGCTAAGTTCATGCAATAGAGGTTGTAATAGGTGGAATTGTTATCTCAAGGCTTGCCTGTTTTATTATCTCAAAGTAATATATCTTAACATCAAGATACTTTTTAAGGAGTCATTATGCCCTTTATTATTGCGTTACTCGCTCCTGTATTTTGGGGGACTACCTATGCGTTAGTGAGTCTCTACTTACATGACATGTCGCCCTACTGGGTAGCCGTGTGGCGTGCCTTGCCTGCGGGGATATTAATGCTGATGCTGCGTCCTCGTTTGCCAACTTTGGTTTGGTCAAAGCTTGGTTTGCTGGCGTTTTGTAATATTGGAGCCTTCTTTGCGCTGCTATTTATCGGCGCTTACCGTTTGCCGGGCGCGGTGGCGGGAACCTTAGGGGCCACTCTGCCGCTCATCTTCTTAATACTGGCTTGGCTCATTGATAAAAAACGCCCAGGAATGAAGTGGTTATTATTAGGTTTGATGGGATTAGGTGGGGTCATTTTACTGCTTAACCCTTCGGCGGATCTCGATCCTATCGGCGTGTTGTGCATGTTGAGCGCCACTACGTTAATTGCCTTTTCTTCTCGCTGGATGCAAAAGTGGGATGTGGGTGACTTTTTAGTGCTGACCGCGTGGCAGCTATTATTAGGCGGTTTGATGTTGATCCCACTGGCTTGGTTTATGGCAGGGCCACCGCAGCTACCGAGTATGACGCTTGTACCTTCACTGATATGGTTAGTGATTGCCAACACCGCCGTTGCCTATTGGGCTTGGCTATGGTCTATGCGAAACTTAGGGCCAGAAATCATGGGTATGGTCGCTTTAGTCAACCCTGTGGTTGCCGTATCATTAGGGGTCATGATTGTGGGGGAAACTTTAGATATGCGCCAATGGATGGGAATAGCTGTGATTTTATTGTCACTGTTATTGATGAAGTTGCCGCAGAATTTAAGGTTAAATCCATTTAAAAAAGTGCAACCCTAGTCATTATTTTGGGGTGAATGAGGCATAGATGCTAAAACGTTTGGATCTGAATTTACTGCCCGTACTCGAAATCCTACTTGAGGAGCAAAGCGTGACCGCCGCTGCTGCGCGGTTGCATTTGAGCCAGTCGGCGGTGAGTAAACAGCTCACACGTCTGAGGGACGTGTTTGATGATCCTTTATTTGAACGTACCGCCTACGGCCTAAAACCGACACCCAAGGCTTTGTCACTTGCGCCTGAGTTGCGCCAATGCTTACAGCAATTGGCGCAATTTACTCGGCCGGACACCTTCGAACCCGCCTTGAGCCAACGACAGTTTAGAATGCATTTGGTCGAAACCACCTATTCACTGACCTTTCCCCATTTTATGCCCATGTTGCTCACTCAAGCTCCCGGTGTGAGTCTCAATTGCCAAACGTGGCGACTCGATACCATGGACAGATTACTGCGTTGCGACATCGACTTAGCCATAGGTTGCCGCGAGTGGGACGAGCGCTCGCCCATGCATGTGAATAATATTCCCGATGACTTATGCTATGTTGAGTTAGTACAGGATTATCCCGTGTGTTTGATGCGTCGTGATCATCCGGCGTTAACACAAGAGTGGAATTTAGATACCTTCTTGAGTTATCGCCATCTGCAAGTGGCCTTTGGCGGTTTAGAGCATTGGTTGCTGGATGATGTGTTGCAACTCGAGGGCCGTAAACGGGATATTGCCGTGAATATGACCGACTTTCAGAGTGCTCTCACCCTGTGTGAACAGAGCGATTTGATCCTCTGCGCACCTTCGCGCTATGCCTTGGCTGTGATGAAGTCTTTTGAGCTTCAGTCTTTACCATCACCCATCAAGCTGATCCCCGGTGCGTATTTATTGATGTGGCACAAACACTTCGAACACGACTTGAGCCATAAATGGCTGCGAGAGTTGATTATTAGTCAAGTGCTGCATTCGATTACACCTCAGTTTTAGGCACTTTTGGTGCGGCTAACCAAGTGATTAATGCGGGCAATATATTTTGCCCATCTGCTAAGCCTTGCTGATAGACGACGGTTACTTTACCGATATTGCGATCGAGCCGCGATAGGTTAAGTGGTTGCGCTGGGCGGATCACAAAGGCGTTATTATTCGCAACGGCTTGGTTTAACTCGACTAATGCTTGATTATAAACACGATGGCGTTCACTTAGCGCATGGGCAACGGCGGGGTAGTGTTTATAGGTTTTGCGTGCTAACCAATTCATTTTCATCGCGGATTTTTGATAATGCTCATCTTGAGTCAAGATCACCACTTGGCGTGCATAACCATCTTTGCGTGATTGCGCTAACGGTATCGGTTCGCCGATGCCGCCATCGAGGTAATGGTGTTGGTTAATCACGCAGGGTTTAGACATAAAAGGCAGGCTAGAGGAGGCAATGAGCACGTCGAGCAATTTATCGTGTTCATTAAAATCGGCCATTCCAAAGTAATCGGTGTTTCCTGTATTGCAGTTAAAGGCGCCGACCTTGAATTCGGTATTACTATTTAAAAATGTATCAAAATCAAATGGTAGCAACTCATAAGCCATGCGACGGTAGGTAAAGTCTGTATTGACATAATTACCCGTTGCCAGCCAATGGCGAATGCCCATATAGCGTTTGTCATTGAGATATTGCTGCTGAATGTGGAGATTGCGACCAAATTGGCGGGATACATAGGACGCGGGATAAATGGCACCTGCAGATACCCCAATTACATAGTTGAAGTGAAGTGACTGCTGTAAAAACGCGTCTAATACACCTGCGGTATAAATGGCCCTGAGGCCACCACCTTCCAACACTAAGGCCACATCTTTCATCGGGTTACATCTTTTTATCGGTTTATCATCGCAGAATACCCCAGCTTAGCGCAGAAATGAATGCGTGTAAGGTATCCTCAAGATGCGTGACCAACATCAAGATGATGTGACTTTTTCTTAGTTTTAATTGGTAAGATATTGGTTACGTTATCGTTTACGCCATCTTTTTGATGGCCCAGATTAACATGATAGGCTTGGTGAAAATTAAAGTATTGGCTAAGTGCATTGAGCGCTTCTTTCACTTTTGCGGGCTGCTTATCCCGTGCCGACGTTACGCTATAAACACTGTAGGTATTGAGTGACCATTCGGGTAATAGGGTGACCAGTTGGCCGCTTTCGAGGTATTTGTGCACTTCAGGTTCGGGCAGAGCGGCAAATCCTAGACCATCGAGTGTGAGTTGAATTAACGCCTGCATATTGTTGACGCTAATTCGCTGGCTTGTCAGTTCAAAACACTCTTGGCTAAAGGCGTGGGTTAAGATATCGCCTTTAGCATAAGTGTGATAGATCCGATTTAATTCAGCTAACTCCGTTGGGTGGCTAAGGTTTTTATGCATTGGCAGATAATTGGGGGAGGCGCACAGTAACATACGCCAATCGGCTAAATGGCGGGCAATTAGGTTGGAATCCGATAAGGGGCCGATGCAAATCGCCAGATCGATACCGTCGTTGACTATATCTATCGGGCCATCTTGCAGCAGTAAATTCAAACTTATCTGTGGATGTGCTGCCAACAGGTAATTAAAAGGTTCGCTTAACAGGCCGCCGCCAAATCCTATAGGCGCGGCAATCTTTAATTCCCCTGATGGAATACCTTTCAAGTTATTAAGTTTCTGCTCTGTGCTTTCGACTATCGCTATGACCTTGCGGCAATTCTCATAGAACAAACTGCCCGCTTCGGTGAGTGTGAGGTTGCGGGTATTGCGGTGGAACAGGCTGATCCCCATGTCCATTTCGAGCTTGGTCACTTGCTGACTTACCGCCGACGAGCTGAGATTTAATTGCTGCGCTGCGGCACTCATTGAGCCCTTTTCTGCGATTGTCGCAAAAACGATCATCCCTTTGATCATGTTTTTATTCATTTTTAAGTAACTCTTACAAGTGAATACCTAAAGTCTAACTTGAGCTGATTGTAACATAGAGATACATTGCCGTATTGAAAATTGTTCTCATTTACAATCTTTGCTCTAATGGAGACTTGTCGGTTATGTTGTTAAGTCGTAAGAAGTACCTCGCTCAAGTGATCACCGCTTTATGTTTGTTGCCCACAGTACCTGTGACAAATGTCCTTGCGGATACCGCGCCTGATAAAGAAAAGATGATGGAAAGAATCGTGGTGACTGCATCGGGATTTGAACAGCAAATTCGCGATGCGCCCGCATCTATCAGCGTGATCACCCGTGAGGATCTGGATAACCGCTTCTACCGCGACTTAACCGATGCCATGTTAGAAGTGCCCGGCGTGGTGATTACGGGCGGTGCAGACCGTCAGGATATCAGTCTGCGGGGCATGGGTAGCCAATACACGTTAATTTTAGTGGATGGTAAACGCCAATCCTCGCGCGAGACACGGACCAACAGTGACGGCCCAGGCGTTGAAGGCGCTTGGACGCCACCATTGGCTGCTATCGATAGAATTGAGATCGTTCGTGGGCCTATGTCATCACTTTATGGTTCGGATGCCATTGGTGGGGTAATTAACATTATCACTCGCAAAGTGCCAAACGAGTGGCAGGGTGAGGTGCGACTCGACAGCACTTTGCAGGAAAAGTCTGACTCGGGAAATGTGTATCAAGGCAACTTTTTCGTCAACGGTGGTTTGATCAAAGATCTGCTAGGGATGCAACTTTATGGTCAATATACCCAGCGTGAAGAAGATCAAATCTATGGTGGTTACCGAGGTCGCGATGCGACTAACTTGACCGCGAGATTTGCGCTCACGCCCAATGAAAATCACGATATCATGTTTGAAGTTGGCACTTCTAACCAAGAACTCGACAGCAGTTTAGGTAAAACAGTCACACCGTTAGCACCGGGCGAAGCCTGTGGTCGTCGCGGTTGCCCTGAATCTTCAACGACAGAATATGAAAACAGCACCTTCTCCCTTTCACATACAGGTCGTTGGGACTTTGGTACTTCGGATAGTTATATCAAGCATGAAGTGTTTGATAATAAATCCCGTAAGATGAAAATCACTAACACGGATGCGCAATCTAGCCTTATCACTACGTTAGGCCAAAGTCATACAGCGACCTTTGGCGCAGCATTCAACCATCAAGATCTCACCGACGAAACAGGTAACCAAGTGAGTGACTTAACTGATATTAGTCGCAAACAATGGTCGGTGTTTTCAGAGGATGAATGGCGCATTGTCGATAGCTTTGCTCTGACCATGGGGCTGCGTTTGGATGATGATGAAAACTTTGGTAATCATGTCAGTCCGCGCGTTTATGGCGTGTGGGGATTAACCGACAGCACCACCTTGAAGGGCGGTGTATCAACAGGGTTTAGGGCGCCGAGTTTACGCCAGACAGTGCCCGACTGGGGACAAGTTAGCCGCGGTGGCAACATGTACGGTAATCCAGATTTACAACCTGAAACTTCAGTTAACTATGAGTTAGGTTTGTATTCTGATTTGACCGAGAGCATTACCGCCAGCGCGGGTGTGTTCTATAACGAGTTTAATGACAAGATCACCCGCGTTGCCTGTCCTGCGACTCAATGTACTGATGGTCCAAATCAATTTGGTTCTAATCCAACGACTTATGTGAACGTCGACGAAGCTGTGACCCAAGGGATTGAACTGAGTATCGATTATCGCATTCGCTCAAACTTGAGTTTGACGGGTAACTATACCTATACGGATTCGGAGCAAAAGACAGGTGTTTATAAAGGTAGCCCATTGAATCAATTGCCTAAGCATTTGATCCAAGCGTCTTTCAACTACGAGCCTATTGATAATTTAAGTACTTGGTTGAGGGTGAACTACCGTGGCGAAGAGAGCCAACCGACGACAGGACCTTCATCGAGCAGTTTAATCGCCCCTTCTTATACTCTGCTGGATTTGGGGGCTAACTACCAGTTGAACGATAGCTTGAAATTTAGTGCGGGCATTTATAACGCCTTCGATAAGGATATTACTCAAGAGGAATATGGTTATATCGAAGATGGCCGCCGTTACTGGTTAGGTATGACCTATAGTTTTTAAATTAAAAATAGTTAGTTATGAAAGAAGCCAGCACTTAGCTGGCTTCTTTTTTGATTATTCAAAATTCGGTTTACGAATAAACAGGACGCTGAGATCTTGCTTTGGCGTGAACTGTTTTTGCTGGAACTCAAAGGTGAGAGGGTCAGTTTTTTTAAGCTCGCCATCAAAACACAAGCTAATGAGATCTGTGGGCTGGGATTTTTTTAGGGTGAGTTTGAAGTCCTTAATTGACCCTTGCCAGTTATTAGCTGTGACCAAAATATAGCTAAGATGGCTCCATTCGACGCCAATCTCCTGATCTTCACCGTCTTGTTTAACGATAAGGTTGCGCTTCCTAATGCCTTGCTTGGCGCTTTCATCTAAACAGGCCAGTTCAGTGTAAGTATCAATAATACTACTGGCAGTATCGGGGGTGCCCGTTGAGAGGCTTGGCGTGTAGCTATGGCTGATAGCGACAGATTGGCCCGCGGGAAAGGTTTGTTCCCACACAAAGTAATCACTTAGGGTAAAGGCGATTTGTTGGTCCTCATCCAACCATTGCTTGGGGAGCGCGGGTTTGCCCTCGGGGACTTCGGCATATTCGGCAAAGTAAGCGACTTCATCTATCCCCCAACCAAGCTGTTTCAGCTCGGCTGAAATATCGGTTTTATCGGCAAGTTGGGCAACCAGCCTGTGCTGAGTTGGCTGGGTATTACCATTCACTTTAAGGGTGAAGTTATCAATGCTGCTGTGATCAGCGGAGCCAAAAAACATCGGTGGCATGGGGAAAGCGATGGGGACGATAAGATCCTGCGAACTGGTGTTGGTAAACACATAATCGACCCTGACTTCGGTCTCGCTGATGAAGAGGGACTCTTTATCCATACTGATATTAGGCTGATATTTCAAGGTAATAGAGCCATTAGCATCGCCAAAACTGCTGTCGTTGGCAGAGGCCGTTTCTCCGTAGACGAGTAAAACTATAGCAAAAAGGGGTATGGCTAAGTGTGCTGACATGAACTTCTTAACTCTAGTTGGATGCTTTAAGTATCAATGGGGAACGATTATTGCGCGCGGGCGAGGTCGATGGCCGCACTTATCGCATTTCGCGCTTGTGGGCTATTTTTCCAGCAAGTGGTGCGCAGCATGCTGGCGACTAAGTTAGCAATATCATCCACTTCGTGTTGGGCGAGTTGTTGCAGCGAGCTGATGCCAATTTCTTCGAAGCGTTTAATTACCGTTGGGCCAACGCCTTTGAGTGCTAATAAGGCTTGTTTTTCTTGTTCATTAAAACCCATAACGAATACTCCTTTATTGTTGGGATTGTGCTCAATTAATAGTACTGGGCAAGATTACCTTTAAACCGAGTTAACAAAAAGGCCCTCGAAGGGCCTGTTTAGTCTTTATGAATCAACAATCATCAATAAGTGTTACATATCACAGGGTTTGAGCGGTTTACGCAACTGGGCGCGCACGTTATCCATGCCTGAGTAAAACTCTTTCATCATCAATAGACCCATCATCTTGCCGTTGTCGGTGACGATCAGATTGTCGGGATCTGTTGGGTCGTTTTTGATGGCGCCAATGAGTTTCATTGACGTCATTTCTTTAAATAAGGCGGTATCTAAATTGACGCCAAAGGTTTCGCGGAAATATTTACGCGATAAACGGCCGGAGAACATGCCCAGTAAAAAGCGATATTGCATCACGTCTTTTTTGCTGTAGTTCTTTTGTTGCTCGACACCCATTTGACCCGCTGCGATGCGTTCTTGGTACTTACGTAGCGAGAAAGTGTTCACATAAAGCGTGTCATTTAAGAAACTAAATGAGCCCGAACCTACCCCTAAGTATTCGTCGTAATCAATAACGTATTCGTCAAATCCTTCGTCATCGGTTTTACCAAATGCCCATGCAGACAATTGATTATATTGACCATTAAGACTGTTTAATATTTGGCGATATTGGTTTGCCATATCCGCTTGCGGCGCCGCTAATTTGCCTTTAACGCTCTTACGGGTTTGATGAGTGATCATCAGCGGATAGGTGGTAATTTGTCTTGGGTCTAAGCGCGATGCCATGTCGAGATCGTGTTGGATCACTTCATCGGTTTGGCCGCGGAAGCCAAAAATCAGGTCGACGTTGATAATAGGGAACAACTCTTTGGCACCCATGATCTTGTCGAAGGTTTGCTGACCCGTGCCGAATTTATCGAGTCGGTCGGTCATTTTTAAAATATCATCATTAAAGCTTTGCACGCCGATAGACATGCGATCCACTAAGCCTTTGAGCTGTTTAAAGCCTGGGCTGTCTAAATGCTGTGGATCGGACTCGCAGGAGACTTCTTTAATGCTAGGAAATAGGGTTTTAGCGTGTTCTATGGTACGGGCTAATTCGTCTTCTAATACCGTGGTGGTACCACCACCAATGTACATAGATTCAAAGTCATAGCCGAGGGCCTTGACCATTTCCATCTCTTTACGTAATGAGATGAAGTAGGCACGCGCCTTGTCTTCCTTAAACATAAAACGGTGGAAGGTACAGTAAGAGCACAGGGTATGGCAGAAGGGAATATGTGCGTATAGCATATATTTTTTGCCTTCAACCGGTGCTGGCATCATTTCTGCGGAAAGCGTATCGAGGCGAAGATTCTTATCGACATAGTACTGCATGACCCGTTCCATCGAGCCGAGCATCCAGTTAGGGACGGTAATATTCGCTTGATAAGGCGTTGCGATAGCGCCGCTGAGCGTTTGAATAACTGATGACATAACGATTCCTATCTGAGAGTGCTAACCGTAAACACCGAAATTGCTTTAGGTAATTCACGACCACCTAGCGCAATAAGACTACCTCGTATGTAATTGTTAAAACGTGAACTGGTTATAAGTTACGGTTTCCTAACAAGGAAATCACGGGCTTTTTGTTAAGCAGATCATGTTTTAGCGATTGAGAATGCATTTTTATCATGCATTTTTTAGCGGAATTTATTGTAGATTTGAGGGGTTAGCTTGCCGTGTCAGTCTAAATGCTGAGATTGAAAATCACCATTCGAGGCATTTTGTTGCTGACGGATTAGCGCTTGTCTATCCAGGGGGCGGCTGTCATCATCCGAGCGATAAAAATAACCTCTTGATGTAAAGGGCCCACTATGTTGGCAAAGGTAAACCGCTTCTTCCCGTTGTTGGCACTGATAGGCGCAATGACAGCTTATCTGATACCGAGTTGGTTTACTGAGCTTAAATCCGCCATAGTGCCGCTGTTGGTGATCATCATGCTATCTATGGGGCTCACCTTAGATCTTCAGGATTTTGCTAATGCATTCAAACAGAAACGTGCGGTACTCGCAGGACTCGTGCTGCAATTTTCTGTCATGCCGCTCAGTGCATTATTGATCAGCCTGTTATTAGGATTAGATAGGGAACTCACCATAGGCATGGTGTTGGTGGGCAGTGTTGCAGGCGGCACCGCCTCTAATGTGGTCTGTTATTTAGCGAAAGGCGATGTGGCTTTATCGATAACCATGACGGCACTATCAACCTTAGCGGGCGTGGTGTTAACACCAATGATTATTAAGCTGTTGATTGGGGAAATGATCGATATACCCTTCGTCGATATGCTGCTGAGTTTAGTGAAAATTGTGCTGATCCCTGTCAGCGTTGGCGTGATTATCAATCATTTTTTTAAATCGCTGGTGGCTAAAGTCGCTCCTGCATTGCCACTGATTTCTATCTTGGCAATTGTGATGGCGATTACGATTATCGTGGCGTTAAATGCCAATCAGTTTGATAAAGTTGGCCCCATTATTCTGCTGGCCGTGTTCTTACATAATGGTCTTGGTCTCGCCTTAGGCTATTTCTGTTGCCGTTTATTAGGCTTTAACCACACAGTCTGTAAAACTATCTCCATCGAAGTTGGCCTACAAAACTCCGGTCTTGCCACTGCTTTATGTATTAAATTCTTTAGCCCCATTTCTGCCATTCCCAGCGCGATATTCTCGATATGGCATAATTTGTCTGGCGCCATGTTGGCGGGATATTGGGCGAGGGAATCGCAAGATTAATAAGATGTTGCTGTCGAAAATAGATAATTCCTGTGGCCTAGCAAGCGAGGCCACAGGCTTAAAATGCTGTGACTAATTAACCGGTAATGGGGTCTCGACAGGCATGAGTGTTAGCTGCAAGATATTTTCTTGCCGGCTTAATGCCAGTGGCAGTGTGTAGTTGGGAAAGCGTAATCCGAATACGACACCTTGTTGTAACAAGTGATACAGCTGATCTGTCATGGTAATCGTTAAACTGGCGCAGCCATGTTCATCGACTCTGCCTTCTAGTGGTAAGGCGATTTTGTCAGCTAAGGTTAGATACGCCGCCATACGCCAGTGAGAGTTTTCTCCAATATTGTATGTGCTGCCATGCAGTTGGTTGTAGCCTAAACCACAGGCCTGCAAGCTTAATTGGGTTTTGGCCGCTGTTGGCAGCGAAATAATCTGTTGTCGCTGCTGTGTCAGAAACTTACCCCACGCCAGGCGATGAATAACTGAGTCCAGTGAGATGGGAACATACTGAACTTGCTGTTTTAGTGCATTAAAGCGGGCAATGCCCTGTTCCAATTTAGTGAGATCGTCTTCATATTCCAGTTGTGCCTTAAGCAGATTATATGCGGGCGTTTTAGCTTGTTCCATGCCGGCTAACGCCGCTTTCTCGTAGTATGCCAGTGCTTTCACTTTATCGGCTTCTGCGCCCAAACCGCGCTCTTCCATACTGCCTAAATGATAGTTAGCGATGGCAACTTGACGCTTAGCACCTTGTAAAAATGCGGCTTTCACGCCGCTGTAGTCATTTTCATTCAACAGTAGGGCGCCGTAGTTTGTCCACGCCGTACCGTCATCTGCTGCTATACCCAATTCTAGCCACTTTATGACTTGCTGGCGTAACTGCGGGATGTTGAGGCTTTCTCTTTCGTTGCCGACACTTTGCATTGCCATTAAATAAGCACGCAGATACTCGCGTGAGGCATTATCCAGATAGAGGTTATCGGGCTGGAGTTCAAAGGCTTGCCCAAAGTAACTCCCCGCTTGCTGCGCCGCAGTGATTGCTTTCACTAGATAGAACCTTGAGCTGGGATCTGCCGGACTGTGTGCTCGTCCTAGGTTATATAAGGTCGGTAGTTTAAGACCCCGCGCCAGCGCTTCTTCTAACAAGGGGATGGCCTGCGTTTTGCTATCATTATCCAGCGCCATGCTGCCTAGATTATGGCTGGCACGGGCCGAACCTAAGGCTCTGGCTTGTTCATAGTATTGGCTGGCGGTGGCATTGTCTTGCGTGACGCCACGGCCGAGATGGTAGGCTTTACCCAGTAAGAATAACGCCTCAGCATTGTTCTCTGCTGCTTGCTGCTGTGCTTGTTGCAAGAAAGCGTCGTATTGTTGTTGCTCAAATAGCTGTTCCAGCGCGGACTTTTCTGCAGTTGCTGCAAAGCTTACTGTCAACAGTAATAGGAGAGTCGCAATAGTGAATATCTTCATAACATCCTTGTCGTTAAGCGGGTACTTGTAAGCGGTAGTGCTAGTGAAGTTGTTTAACGTAGAGGCTTGTTATGCTACAAGCAAGCCTTGCGGTTTACCACTGTGTTATGGACAGGCGGATGAATTGCTGCGGTAGCACTGCCGTGTGTTGGCGTTACATGGAAGCCGACGATAGCTAATCGTTGATTAGCTGAGTCCGAAGTTTTTTAGTGGTATTCAATATTGTGGGAGTGGGAGATGGGCAATACGTATCTTCATTCCTGAACTATAGGCTTCACGCTCTTATTATTGGTTTAGTACTGTTGGCACTGAATCAATTTAATCATTTTTTGATAAATAATTTTTCTAAAAATACAGTATTAATAATAGGTTATTTTTCTTGGCTGCGATTTATATTGCAGGTGTGTGACGCGCCTTATATCTCATCTAAAAATCTGACAGCCTAATAATTTTTGTTATTAGGCCGCAGATTTAAAAGCTTTTTTCAGGGAGCCTAAATCTAAAGCTTAAAATGCGAGACCACGCCGACGAGTTGTTCCTTTGTCGCGGCCAAAGAGGTTGCGCTATTGAGGGTGGCTTTACCGCTTTGATTCAGTTCATCGACCATTTCACGAATGGTGGCCAGATTACGGTTTATCTCTTCGGTCACAGCGCTTTGCTCTTCTGCTGCGGTGGCGATTTGATTACTTAGCCCATTAATATCGAACACATAAGTGGTCAGGGTATCGAGATTTTCCGTTACCAGATTGGTGGTATCGGCGGCTTGTTGGCAACTGTGTTTAGTTTGCTCCATTGCGGTTACGGCGGCATTGGCACCAAGATAAAGTTGTTCCAGCATCTGGTTGATTTCTGCGGTACTTGCTTGCGTGCGCGCGGCCAGTGAGCGAACTTCATCGGCGACAACAGCAAAGCCTCGACCTTGTTCACCTGCACGGGCGGCTTCGATGGCTGCATTAAGCGCTAGCAGATTGGTTTGATCGGCAATTTCACCTATTACATTCAAAATCGCGGCGATATGACGAGTATTTTCGTTCATATCATTAATCGCATCAGCGGCGACATCGACTTTAGCGACCAAGGCAATCACAGTGTTGGCAGCTTGTTCAACGGCTTTCTTCGATTTATCCGCTTGCGCATTTGCTTGTTGAGTAAACTGGGCTGCAGATGCTGCATCACCCGCGACATTATGGGCCGTGGCGCTCATTTCAGTCATGGCTGTCACGACTTGGTCGGTTTCAACGGCGTGGATTTGCAGTGCATGATTATTGGCATTTGACTGTACATTCAATTGCCCAATTTGGTCGGACATATGATCCGAGGCTTGGGTAATTTCAGACATAATTTCACGTAGATTACCTATCACGCTGTCGAGATCTTCTGCGAGTGAGCAGAGCTCATTTTGTCCTTTAATATTTGTTTTATGAGTTAGGTCGCCATGGGCAAGACGTTCCATTACCCGTTTTATCTCATTGATTATGTGGACGAGTTGTTTACTCATAATGAGGGCGCTGAAGAGTGACGCTACAATCGCGAACAAGATCAATCCCAGTAGGATGCTTTCTGTTGAGGTGACTTTATCTTCAGCTTGTTTGCCTAACTCATGATTTCTCTGAGTGATCAGCGTGACTAATTGGTTGATTTGATTACTGACCTTAGGCCCGAGCGCAGCACGCTCAGCGGTTAGTTCAGGTACTGCTCCAGTTTGTTTAGCGAGTGCCAGTTCATCTTGGTAGAGACGAACATAATGTTCTGTTTGCGGTAAAAGAGTGTGAATAGCTTGAGCATCAGCGCCCATGAAGTCGGTATTAAATTTGGTCAGTTGAGAGACGAGTTGTGCGACCTTATGTTGTTGATCGGCGATAGCTTTACCGTTGTGGACTAAGGTGGCTAAGCGCAGCTCAAAAAAGGATTCTCGTACTGTAGTGAAAGTTTCTGCGAGCTGAGTGTTGTCGACTAGGCTTTTACTGGTCTCACCGAGTTCATTAAAACTGCGATAGCACGAAATACCTATGATGATCAGTAAGATACTTGTAAACACTGATGGCAATGCCGTCAATGTACTGGTTTTGGCATTTTTAAACATGATGACCTTCTAGGATAAAAAGCAGCAATGCGTAATTTAATTACGCTATAGGTAATTTTAGCGTGCGCGTGAGCTAGCCAGCAAGTGAGTATTTTATGGGAATTAACACTAAGATACTGTTTTTAATTGAATTGTTTTATTGTTGTTGCATCTGGTTGGTTGCTAAGTTACGAAATGTTGTGTTGTTTAAATTCAATTTTTATCTAGATGATTGTTTTTATTATTAAATAACTATGATACATGCAATTTTTTTACAGTGATTTAGCATTTAAATTGGTCTTTGTGATCTCGTACTCAAATGTTACAAATGATTCAAAATGTAATTCAGACATATACTTAAAGCCGATGACTAATGCTGAAATAAAAGCCCCCGCCAGTAGTGATTGACGGGGGCTCTACGTTTGCTAGTGGCTAAGTATTTTTGGAATACCTACAGCTAGATTCCAGTCTTATTCTTTATATTTAAGCGTGCCGTTGGCTTTGATTTCATCAAACCATAGGTTGTGATGTTGGCTGGCCCAGTTTTCATCACAGTAGCCTGACACCATACATTCCATACCGCCTTCTGACATCACAGTTGCCATGAAGATGTGTACGATAGAGAAAGCACAGATCACGATAGCGCTCACTGAATGCAGTACCAGGGCGATCAAGCTTAATGTACGGCTTGGTTCGAACAGGTTAGGGAAGAGTAATAACATGCCCGAGGCTGAAATGACTAATCCAAACAGGGCAAATGCCCAAAACCACATTTTCTCACCCGCGTTAGCAAAACCTGCATCTGGGTGCTTACCTTTGAACGGACCAAAGTTAATGTAACCGCCTACTACCATGAACCACTTTACGTCGTACATTTTTGGCAGTTGGTTTTTCGCCCATAGGGTGGTCATCAATGCCCAACCTATCATGAAGGGAATCGCCATCACGTCATGGATTTGCTTCGCGCCATAGACGATTGCTTCCCAGATGCCTTCGCCCAACCAAGGTTGGAAGAAAAAGCGACCCGCCAGCAAGGTTAAGCCTGTTAAAATCAACAGTAAGCATGGAATCGCGCCTAACCAGTGGATTGAAACATCAAACTTAGACCAGCGATGCACTAACTTGCCTGAAAAACCATGGTGCAGCTTGGAGATGCCATTCACCTTGATAAATAGGACAAAGATAATGATCATACCGAATAGTGCTGCCATTAAGGCGGGCGCTAACCAGTCGCTACGCAGCGCTAATACCCGTAAATCATAGGTATTGATCGGCTGAGCATGAAACTCACTTTGGGAGGTAGTGTATCCCGTGGCACCATCCTTCAGTTGTGCCCAAATTTGGGCATCAGACTGTTGAACTTGATTCGCCAGTTCATCACCACCATTGGCTATACACACAGCACTAAATAACAGTGCTATGGCTAAACCTATGTGTTTGAACCATTTGTTCATCATACATCCTCTCTCACTTAGTCGCGCCCACCTAGGTAGGCGCTAAGCTAAGTCTGTGGACAGATCCTGTTGACCTGAATTAATTCCAAGCCGCGTTTTTAGCACCACGATAAGCCACACGCTCACGGAAGATGCTTGAAACCACTTCGGCATCACCTGCTAACAGGGCTTTAGTCGCGCACAGTTCTGCACACATAGGCAGTTTGCCTTCGGCAATACGGTTTGAACCGTATTTTTGGCGTTCTGCATCTGAGTGGTTTTCTTCTGGGCCACCGGCACAGAAGGTACATTTATCCATCTTACCGCGGCTACCAAAGGCACCTTTTTTCGGGAACTGAGGTGCGCCAAATGGACAGGCGTACAGGCAGTAACCGCAACCAATACAGGCATCTTTGTCGTGTAGCACTATGCCGTCGTCGGTTCTGTAGAAGCAGTTTGCTGGGCAAACCGCCATACAAGGTGCATCTGAGCAATGCATACAGGCGACAGAGATTGAGGCTTCACCACGTTGACCATCGTTGATCGTCACTACGCGGCGGCGTTGGATACCCCACTCGAGAGCGGAGTCGTTTTCGTTTTTACAGGCAGTGACACAACCGTTACATTCGATGCAGCGCTTGGTATCACACAAAAATTTCATTGTAGCCATAATGGCAATTCTCCTAGCTTAAGCTGCACTTACGCTTTAACAATCTGACAGAGTGATGCCTTGGTTTCCTGCATTTGTGTCACAGGGTCATAACCATAGGTCAGCGCAGTGTTACAAGATTCACCAATAACGTAAGGCACTGTTCCCTCTGGATAATTAGGCGCTAAACTTTCTCCGTGCATCACACCCGCAAAGTGGTATGGCATAAAGGTAACGCCGGGTTTTACCCTTGGGGTAACCATGGCTTGCACCTTAATACGGCCACCTTCGGCGCCTTCTAACCAGACGTCTTCACCGTTACGAATGCCGCGATCGGCAGCGTCGGCAGGGCTTATCTCAACGAACATTTCCTGTTGAAGTTCAGCCAGCCAAGGGTTGGAGCGAGATTCTTCACCACCACCTTCGTATTCAACCAGACGACCCGATGTCAGTACCAGCGGGTACTTGCCGCTCATGTCTTTGTCTTGGATAGACTTATACAGCGTGGGGAGACGGTGTACTTGCATGTCGTCATAGGTTGGGTATTTCGCCACTAAGTCACGACGTGCTGTGTATAACGGTTCACGGTGTACAGGGACTTGATCAGGGAAAGTCCAAACAATACAACGAGCTTTAGCATTACCAAAGGGGATACAACCGTGCTTGATCGCCACGCGCACTATGCCGCCTGACAAATCTGTTTTCCAGTTTTTACCTTCGGCTTCCGCTTTTTCTTCCGCCGTCAGATCATCCCACCAACCCAATTGTTTGAGCATATCGGCAGTAAATTCTGGGTAACCGTCTTGAATTTCAGCGCCTTTAGAATAAGTGCCATCGGCTAAAATGCTTTGACCCTTATATTCAACACCGTAACGGGCGCGGAAGTTACCACCGCCGTCTTTAACGTGTTTGGCTTGGTTATAGAGGATTTGAGTGCCAGGGTGTTTAGCTTCTGGCGTGCCCCAACATGGCCAAGGTAAACCGTAGGTTTCGCCTTTAGCTGGGCCGCCTGCGGCTTCCAACGTCTTGTTGCTGAAAGTGCCCCAGTTTTGGGTGTGTAACTTGATACGCTCAGGGCTTTGACCTGTCATACCGATAGTCCACATACCGCGGTTGATTTCACGGGTGATTTCTTCAATCACAGGTAATCCATTTTCAATCGCAATGCGTTTAGTGTACTGCTCGGCAATACCCAGTTTTTGGGCTAAACGGTACATGATTTCGATGTCGGTTTTAGACTCGAACAGTGGCTCGATGACTTGCTCACGCCACTGGATAGAACGGCCTGAGTTAGATACTGAACCGTGAGTCTCAAACTGAGTTGCCGCAGGCAGCAGATATACGCCATTCTTACGACGGTGCATAACACCTGCCATCGTTGGGAATGGGTCGACAACGACGACTGTGTCCATCTTGTCTAAGGCATCACGCACTTCACGCTGACGGGTTTCAGTGTTGACAGATTGTCCCCAGAAAAACGCCATACGGATATTATCTTTCTGCGCTAATTTGCTCTTATCTTCTAACACACCATCGTGCCAACGAGAACAAGGGATACCCGGTGTCGTCATTGGATCTTTGCCAAGGTAGGCTGTTTGATCGAAACGACCTTTCACCCATGCCATGTCCAGATCCCAAACATGGGTCCAGTGACTCCATGCTGCTGAGGTCAAACCGTAGTAACCGGGTAAGTTATCAAATAACAAACCTAAGTCAGTTGCGCCTTGTACGTTATCGTGGCCACGGAAAATGTTAGTGCCGCCGCCTGAAACGCCCATGTTGCCCAGTGCTAATTGCAGAATACAATAAGCGCGAGTGTTGGCATTACCAACGTGGTGTTGAGTTCCACCCATACACCAAATCACAGTGCCAGGACGGTTATCAGCCATTAATTTAGCCGCTTGATAAACCTCGGCTTCGCTCACGCCAGTGATATTTTCGACTTCTTTAGGTGGGAATTTCTTCACTTCAGCACGGATACTTTCCATCTCGAATACGCGGTGCTTGATAAAGGTTTTATCTTCCCAACCATTTTCAAAAATGTGCCATAACATACCGTAAATAAACGGAATATCAGTGCCTGGGCGAATTGCACAATGCAAGTCTGAATGCGCTGCAGTGCGAGAGAAACGTGGGTCAACGACGATGATTTTGGCGTTGTTTCTTTCTTTAGCGATCAGAATATGTTGCATCGAAACGGGATGCGCTTCTGCTGGGTTTGCCCCGATCAGGAAGATGGCATGAGCATTCTGGATATCGTTGAAAGAGTTCGTTTGCGCACCGTAGCCCCAAGTGTTAGCAACACCGGCTACCGTGGTAGAGTGACAAATACGAGCTGAATGGTCGACGTTGTTTGTGCCCCACATCGCCGCTAACTTGCGGTACATGTAACAACCTTCGTTAGAAAACTTAGCGCTACCCATGAAGTACACTGAGTCTGGGCCAGATTCTTTACGAATGTTGAGCATTTGGTCGCCCACTTCGTTAATAGCATCTTCCCAAGAGATTTTTTTCCACTTGCCATCAACCAATTTCATTGGATATTTCAGGCGTTTTTCACCATGACCATGCTCACGCAGTGCAGCACCTTTCGCGCAGTGACCACCAGCGTTGAATGGATGGTCGAATGCGGGTTCTTGGCCCGTCCACACACCATTTTGTACTTCGGCATACAGGCCACAACCGACGGCGCAGGCACTACAAATAGTACGTTTGATTTCGATTGGCGCATCATGCGGTACTTCTTTGGCTTCGACACGACGCATCATGCCTGTGCCCATCAGAGATGCTGCGGCAATACCACCAGTAGCGATACCTGCGTGCTTCATAAATTGACGACGGCTGATGCCTAACGCCGGTTTGTCTGCCACTGTGGCAACATTGGACTTGCGAGTTAACTTCATCGCTGACTTCTCCTAGATTAGCTGCGCAAGCTATCGTAATAGCTGCTGATATGCGCAGTTTCGTGGTAACCCTTTGACTCTTTAGTGGTTACCTTGCTGCTCTCGCTGACCTGTGCCACGCTCATGCCGGTTGCGGCAATGGCGGCACCCGCTACGCTGCCGACGGTGAGCGCTTTGAGCAAAGATCGGCGAGATAAATCGCTGGGTTGCTGCTTCATGCTGACTCCTGAAATTAGGGTTTAGTTTTTGAGATCGCACGGCTTTTTGTGGGGTTCATCTTGTTATCAAAAAGTGAAGATTAGCGGCGGAAAAGATAATGAAATCATCTTGTTTACCATCAATCATCGCGCGTGACGGCAATATAGTAGGAAAGGGTTGAGTAGGAATTGATCTAGGACAGTTTGCAGCCCTGAAATCGGCGGCCGTTCTCTTAAAGCGTTAACTCGCTCATAGTTTAGTGAATTACTGGGTAAGAGGGCGTTGGCGGATTTTTGTATCTCGCTGTTTCAGTTGTTAATTTTTTGTACTGTTGAATTAATGCGATGGGTATCAGTGCGAATAAAAAACACCCCGCGATGCGGGGTGTTTTGAGGATGTAAAAGCTGCGGTTTAACTTAGTCTTTATACTTTAAGCTGCCGTTGGCCTTGATTTCGTCATACCAGAGATTATGGTGCTGGATTGCCCAGTTTTCATCACAATAGCCTGACTTCATACACTCCATACCGCCTTCGCTCAGTACGGTCGCCATCCAAATATGCACTATAGTAAAGGCAATCAAGATAATGGCGCTGATAGAGTGGATCAGCAGCGCGCCCATAGAGGCTTCGCGGGGTAAATCCAAGCCTGGCAATACCAACATGATGCCAGATACGCTGATGAATAAACCAAACAACATCAGGGTCCAGAACCACATTTTTTCACCGGCGTTAGCGAAACCACTGTCAGGGTGCTTACCTTTGAACGGGCCAAAGTTGATATAACCACCTACCACTAAAAACCATTTCAAATCATACATCTTGAAGGTTTGTAGCGGCATCCATTTCACCACACAGACAGCCCAAGCCGCGATAAAAATGGGACCTGCCCAATCGTGGATTGTTTTGCTGCCATAGATCAATGGCGCCCAAAGGTCGGGGCCTAACATTGGCTGTATGACATGCTTACCTAACATTATGGTTAGACCGGTAAACATCAGTGCCAGACAGCTGCTCGCCATGATCCAATGGATCCACAGATCCGCCTTTGACCAGCGCGAAACCATCTTGCCTGAAAAGCCATGACTCAGTTTTGATGGACCATTCACCAGATAAAACAATAAGAAAGCACCAAACACACCTACCACGGCTAGCGCCATGACGGGGGTTAAGTATTCATTTCTCAGTTCTTTACCTTGGTTACCGGCAACGTTAATCAACACCCCAGTATCTATTCCTTTGGCAGTGGTATAGCCGGCATCGCCTGCTTTTACCGCTCGCCAAAGATCGGCATCGCTGGTTTGCGCTTTCGCCTGTTGTTGACTCGATTGCTGATCACTTGCGTGTACTGGGTTTGAGCTCATGACTGAACCTAATCCCAATCCCATGACGAGCACCAACAGAGCAAACAGACTGCGCAGTGATTTGTTTAACTGTTTGTTTAACATTTTCACTCCTTGCCAGAGGTTAGGGATTTCTCCCTAACCCTCGCTCTGCTTAGTTAATCTCACCTGTCTTGGGGTTGTAACCCCAAATCACGTTAGGATTGCCTCGAGAGGCCATACGTTGACGGTAAATGTTTGATACCACTTCCGCATCACCTGCGAGCAGCGCTTTAGTAGAACAAAGCTCAGCACACATAGGTAACTTGCCCTCAGCAATACGGTTGGCACCGTATTTTTTACGCTCAGCTTCGGAGAAGGTTTCTTCTGGGCCACCGGCACAGAAAGTACACTTGTCCATTTTGCCACGACTACCAAAGGCAGTCTTTTTCGGGAATTGCGGTGCACCAAATGGACAAGCATAGAAGCAATAACCACAACCGATACAAGTATCTTTGTTGTGCAGCACTATGCCGTCTTCGGTACGGTAGAAACAATCTGCCGGACATACGGCCATGCAGGGAGCGTCAGTACAGTGCATACAAGCCACTGAAATTGAGGCTTCGCCAGGTAGACCATCGTTGATCGTCACCACGCGGCGACGTTGAATTCCCCACTCGAGAGCGGAGTCGTTTTCGTTCTTACATGCAGTGACGCAACCGTTACACTCGATGCAGCGCTTGGTGTCACACAGAAATTTCATGACTGCCATAATGGCTTATCTCCTCATCAAGTAGGTTAGGCTTTGCTGATTTGGCATAGGCTGGACTTAGTTTCTTGCATCTGAGTCACAACGTCGTAGCCATAAGTTAAAATGGTGTTTGCAGATTCGCCTATCACGTAAGGCACAGTGCCTTCTGGATAGTTTTTCGCTAGGCTTTCGCCTTCAAACACCCCAGCAAAGTGGTATGGCATAAAACATTCACCGGCAATAACGCGCGGTGTCACCATAGCCTTAACCGTGATTTTGGCGCCTTCTGGACCATGAACAAAAACATTGTCACCGTCACGAATACCACGATCCGCTGCATCTGCAGGGTTCATTTCGATGAACATTTCTTGTTGTAGTTCAGCTAACCAAGGGTTAGAACGGGATTCTTCACCACCACCTTCATATTCCACTAGGCGGCCTGATGTGAGTGCCAATGGGAAGTCTTTAGCAAAATCTTTGTCTTGAATTGACTTATACAGTGTCGGTAAACGTGCAACCATACGATCTTCGTAGGTGGGGTATTTAGCGACTAAGTCACGACGAGGCGTGTAAAGTGGTTCGCGGTGGCGTGGAATATCGTCTGGGAATGTCCATACAATACAACGAGCTTTAGCGTTACCGTAAGGGATACAGCCGTGCTTGATAGCAACACGTTGGATACCGCCGGAAATGTCAGTTTTCCAGTTTTTGCCTTCGGCGTGTTTTTTCTCGTTTTCGGTCAGGTCATCCCACCAACCTAATTGCTTAAGCATATCGGCGGTAAATTCAGGATAGCCATCTTGGATCTCACTGCCTTTAGAGTAAGTACCTTCGGCAAGAATATTATTGCCTTCATGTTCCACACCATAGCGAGCACGGAAGTTACCGCCACCGTCTTTCACATGTTTGGCTTCGTTATACAGAATCTGGGTACCAGGATGTTTCATCTCTGGTGTGCCCCAACATGGCCAAGGTAAGCCGTAGGTTTCGCCTTTGGCAGGACCGCCGGGGGCTTCGAGGCTGTCAGCATCAAAAGTACCCCAGTTTTCTTGGTGCATTTTTAAACGCTCTGGGCTTTGTCCGGTATAACCGATAGTCCACATACCTGTGTTAAATTCGCGGGTGATATCTTCAATCAAAGGCTCTTCACCATTGACTTTAATATGCTTGAATAGCTCTTTATCTATACCCACTTTTTTGGCGAGTTTGTACATTATCACATGATCAGGCAGGGATTCGAACAGGGGCTCTATGACCTTAGAACGCCATTGTACTGAGCGGTTAGTCGCAGAGATTGAACCGTAGGTTTCAAACTGGGTTGCCGCAGGAAGTAAATAAACCCCATCTTGACGTTGGTGCATAACACCCGCCATGGTTGGGAATGGATCGACAACGACGACGGTATCCATTTTGTTTAAGGCTTCACGCACTTCACGGCCACGGGTTTCAGTGTTGACCGATTGTCCCCAGAAGAACGCCAGACGAATATTGTCTTTTTGCGCTATCTTGGTTTTATCTTCTAACACGCCATCGTGCCAGCGCGAACAAGGAATACCCGCAGAGGTTTGCGGTTTTTGTCCTAGATATTCGCCTTGATCGAAACGGCTCGCTACCCAATTAGGGTCGAGATCCCACACATTATTCCAATGAGCCCAAGCGCCAGTCGTTAAACCGTAGTAACCCGGTAAGTTATCAAATAACAAACCAAAGTCGGTTGCGCCTTGCACGTTATCATGGCCGCGAAAAATGTTAGTGCCGCCGCCAGGTACACCCATGTTGCCTAAAGCGAGTTGTAACATGCAGTATGAACGGGTGTTAGAGTTACCCACGTGGTGCTGAGTGCCACCCATACACCAAATAATGGTGCCAGGTTTGGTTTCAGCCATCATTTTGGCGACGCGGTACATCTGCGCTTTTGGTACACCCGCAACCAGTTCAACTTCTTCAGGGGGGTACTTTTTTACTTCTTCGCGGATACGATCCATGCCATAGACACGGTGTTTGATAAACTCTTTATCTTCCCAGCCGTTTTCAAATATGTGCCATAACAGGCCATAAATGAAGGGGATGTCTGTGCCAGGACGGATATGCACGTACTCGTCAGATTTCGCTGCAGTACGGGTGAAACGTGGATCAACAACGATGATTTTGGCACCGCGTTCTTTACCAATCAAAATATGCTGCATGGCAACAGGATGCGCTTCACTGGGGTTTGCCCCAATAAACATGATGCACTTAGAGTTGCGAATATCGTTGATTGAGTTGGTTTGCGCACCGTAGCCCCAAGTGTTAGCAACACCGGCTACCGTGGTAGAGTGACAAATACGTGCAGAATGGTCGACGTTGTTCGTACCCCACAGTGCCGCAAATTTGCGATATAAATAAGCTTGTTCGTTAGAGAACTTAGCGCTACCCATAAAGTAGACTGAATCTGGGCCTGACTCTTGACGAATTGAAGCCATTTTATCGCCGACTTCATTAATCGCTTGATCCCAAGAGATCTTTTTCCATTTTCCGCCTTCTAACTTCATGGGGTATTTCAGGCGTTTTTCGCCGTGACCATGTTCACGCAGTGCAGCACCTTTCGCGCAGTGACCGCCAGCGTTGAACGGGTGATCGAATGCGGGTTCTTGACCCGTCCATACACCATTTTGTACTTCTGCATACACACCACAACCTACGGCACAGTGAGAACAGATGGTACGTTTGACTTCGGTGGGAACATTATGGCCAATATCTTCTTGGGCCTGTGCTTTACGCATCATGCCTGTGCCCAGCATGGATGCCGCAGCGATCCCTCCTGTGGCAAGACTTGCCGATTTTAAGAACTGACGACGATTGAGACCCAGTGTTGGCGCTTTAGCTTCGACAACCTGGTCTGTTTTGCGGGTTAATCGCATCACACACTCTCCTCTATTTTAGTTTTAAAGCGACGCATAATAGCTACGAATATGGTCGGTTTCGCGGTAGTTCTCACTTTTAGGCTCTGTGGTCGCTGCCGTTTTTGTCGAAGCTAACGCTTGACTACTCACAGTGACCACTGCGCCTGCCGCACTGCCGAGTGCCAATGCTTTAAGCAATTGACGACGGCCCATGTCGGAAGCTGGCTTCTTCATAGTGTCTCCTTGTGTTACTGGATAAGGTGGTACAAACGGCTACCACCTCGGTTATTGTGGAAGCCTAAGCTTCCGTTATTGTTGCTAAGGTAAACATTAATCTCACCTTAGCAGTTTTAACTCATCTCTAACATTTAGCACGCACATGCCGCGCTATCACTCAGTTTAGTCTTAGTTCATTAACTCTACTGGTTTTGCTAAATCGCTGGTGGCTGGCTGTAAGTCTGCGCTGCCTGGGCAATTGACTGGAATATCTAAGCTTAATTGCTCAAAAGCACTGGCTTCCATTGCAAAAAACGCTTTTGCTAGCTGTGCAACCGTGGCGTAAAACGCCGCACTTGGCGCCTTGGCTAAATTGTCGCAAAAACGGCCAATCCAGCTGCCGATATGGCGTTGGTAAAAAGCCAATTGGCGATAACTTGGCGCTTCTAAAATCAGGGTTCCCATCACTTCACACAGGGCTGCAACGTGATCTTCGGGTTCCTTGACGTTGTCTTCGCGTTCAAACCCCAGTTGCATTAAGTCTTGGCGTAGCAATGCCAGTGGTTTATCCATCAATGAGCCCGTCATAAACCAGCTGCCGTAGGGCAGGATCTCACCGCAACCTACACCGAGGAACAGGGCAAAATACTCGTCTTCTAGTTGTGCGCTGTTGAACTGCTGTGCGGCGAGTTGGAGTGATAACCAAGCTTTAGTCATCTCGTTGTCTTCATTGGCATCAATTTCAAGATTGGCCAAAAAGTGTAGCAGTTCAGGGCTTGGCTGACGGCGCAATAGGGCGGCTAACAGTTGATAGATATCGGCTCTCAACTGATCGTTTTCTGAAACTTGTCTTACTGATTCGGTCATAGCGGATCTCTTATCGCAGTTGCTTTTCAGGATCTTGAAGAATGTCTTCAAACATGTCTTTTACCCGGCAGTCGCCACACATTTTCAAGCGTTCAATATTGGCAGAAAATGCGCTGTGCGCGCCGACCATATCCAGCATCCGATGCACCATAGATTGGGTCGCAAAAGGAGAGCCGCAGCGAATACATTCGAAGGGGGCTTCTTCTTTCAGGGTGTGTTGTTGCTGACGGGCAGCTTTATTAAAGTTAATTTGCGGGGTAAGGCTGATAACCTTTTCAGGACACGCTGCCTCACATAAACCGCATTGCACGCAGTTTTGCTCGATGAAGTGTAGTGCAGGTTTGTCGCCACCATCTTGTAATGCCATCGTGGGACAAATTGCCACGCAGGACATACACATAGTGCACTTTTCGACATTTACACTGACTTTGCCAAAGGGAATATTGTTGAGGCTGAGGCAAGTATCGATTTCACCCGCTTGGCTATTGAGGTGATCTATCGATTCAAATAGCGTGTTGCGTTTAGTGGTCGAGGCAAATGCGGCGGGCACGATCACGGGCCAATCTAAGCTGATATCGAGCATCGAATCTAAATCGGCAAGCATGCTCGGGTCGATGAGGCTAATGCGTTGTGGCTGGCCCATTTCATCTAAAATGCTATTGGCTAACGACAGTTCGCCTTTAAGCATTTGCGTTAGGGTTGGCGCTGTTGCGTCTGTGTTGAGGATCAGCACTTGGCGCGCGCCCCAAGCGAGTACTGACAACCAATGATCTACGCTAGCAACGGTAATTTCTTCGAGGGCAACGGGGATGATGTCGCCTGCTAAATCGTCACTAATAAAGTTGGCGCCGACGGCATTATCGTGGAACAAGATCACTGGTGCGGTTTGTGCTTGCTCGCGGAACCGACTAACAATTTTGTTCAGGTATGAATGCAAAGCTTGCGGCGTAGGTAAATCGTAACTGATAGCACCCGTTGGGCAAGTGCTGGTACAACTGCCTGCGCCGTGGCAAAGATATGGATCGATTTCAATTTTCTTTGCGACACTACTGATCGCATCTGCTGGGCAGAAGTTGAGGCAACGATTACAACCATTGATGCCATTGCGGTCGTGGGCACAGATATCTGGGTTAATTTTGACGTAGCGCGGCTTATCAAATTGGCCGATGAGATCGGGAATTTGCGCAAGGGCATCTTCGAGTTTTTCAGCGTCTTGGCCTACGTAAAAATAGCCGGGTGGCAGCATTTCTAAGTTCAAACAAGCTGCGCTGCTCAAATCGAGCACGATATCGAAATGGGGTTTACGGATTGACACTAAACTGAGTTCGGCTGCACCATCTTGATGTTCAACACTGACTTGAAATTGGCCTAAAAAGCCTTTTACGCCAATGAGTTTGTTGTAATAGCTTTCGACATCAGTTGCCGCTGCCATGACACGTTCTAGGTGCGCTTCATCTTGGCTGGTAATGGCTTCATTGGCTAAAATCACTCTATGGGCCATAGTGGACAATTTGTCTGCGGCGAGGCGAGCCAGATCTTCTGGGCCAATAATAAGAACATTGCCTTCGGTGGTATAGCTGACAGTTGGCGGGATCAGATTCTGCAACATCTGAGTTTGCGTTAATACCTGTTGTCGCGCTTGTTTTAACGCTTCTTGGGTTTGATTGGTCATCAAATAAGTGCTCACATTGCGTTCCTGAACAGTACTTTGGCTGTTTCTTGTTTTACTGTATCTGGGCAGATTTAGGCGGCTGGTAATAAGTAAGTCATTGCCTTTTCTGCTTTTATCTAAGCTTTTTTATATCTTAGTACAGCAATTCACATACCAAAGTTACGGACATTAAAATTAGCTAAACTGACGTTAAACAACTCGGGTATGTACCTGAGCTAAGGGCTCTGGTGCATTTTGGGGTAGGTCATCAGTCTCCCCATCCAAATTGTCCGTTATCGGCTCAGCTGCCCATTCGACTTCGACTTCATTAGTCTCATGAGTTGTTGTTTCGCTTACATCAAGACTCGTGGATGGATTGCTTTCTTCAGTTTGTTTGGCTAAAACAGCTGATTCTTCATCCGAGGTCTCGCTGTCTTCGGCTATGTAACGGAAGACTTTTTGCATCAATTCAGCTGAGACTTCTGCACTGAGTTTCGGTTGATTACTGTAATCGAGTGCATATTCCAAAAGCCCATCTATCTCGTTGAAATGCGGTTGTTTCCACAGTGCACGTAGCGCTGCTGATTTAGCTGCAGGGTCAACATTGGCACCCATAAAACTCGCAAAGCTGCCGCCTACTTCAATTTCGTCGGGATTGGGTAAATCCGCTGCAGTGAGGATGCGATTAGGATCGTCATGCTCTGCAGTATTAGGTTCAATGGCTGACTCTGTGGGTTGAAGCTGCTCAACTGCCATAGTGGGCTCGGCTACGATGGTCTCCTGAGGTGTGATTTCCCCGTCAGCTCGCGCTTCCTCTGCTGCAACTTGTTCGCGCCGTTGGTTCCAGCGACTCAGTAGCCCGCCTGTTTTTTGTATGGATTCAGCCATTAGTCCCTCCGCAATGGATCGTGACTTGGGCCTTGATTATTACGGCCATCGACATGTTTACGGCGATGAGCGGCAATTTCGACTTCACCATATTGGGTGATAAAGGCTTCAATCCAACAAGCGATAGCTTTTGGCATCAATAAGTTGAGGACAGGGGTATTGCCCTCAAGACAACCCGCCGCGACATTCTGATCCGCCGATAATGCCGCCGGTATCCAAGTGCCATCGGCCGTTTCATCACATACTAAATACAGCATGGCGTTATCTAAATCGAGATTGAGGCGATAGCTGGCGCGTTCGTCTTTGTGCAGTTCGAGTAGCACTAAGGTTGCATCGTCTGGGGCTTGATGGGTGGCGGGAAGTAGGTGATCAATTTCCCATTGTACTGAGGTCCAGCGGCCAACTTGCTTCTCTACTTTCTTGAGTGAAACGTACATAGGCCAAACACTAGTTGTATGTTGCATTGTCTCTCCGTCTCAGCCGTGTTGATGGACAAACCGTTGAGTGAACGGTTCGGTTTTACCAACAAATTGCGATAAAAGGTCACTGCAATATTGGTGCCAGTAAACATAGTGGATTAGTTTGAGCTAGATCATCAAAAACACCCTATAAATTGGACATTTTGTCCAGTACAGGATTTTGTTTGGGACATAAAAGGGCTAATGAAAAATCAGCATTGCGGCAGATCACGCATTTAACCCCAATTTTTATGTCTAGGTATAAATATTGCTATGCTCTGGCCATGACTAGTTAAGCGGTAACATTATGATCTCTGAAAATATCACTATTCCTGATAACAACATGAGCACAGATAGCGAAATAGCGGCAGCCAATCCTTCTCAAAAAACTCAGCATCAGTGTTCTTTTGTGAGAACTCAAGTGGAAGTACCGCTAACCATTGCTGTAAAAGCAGTGAATGAAGCCGGGGAAGTGTTGGATAAATTTGTCGCCTGCGAACGTCCGCTTACCGTGTATTTGAACTGGCGACCAATAGTGACACTTATGACCCTAGGGGCGAAACCTGAGTCACTGGCGTTAGGTTATCTTAAGAACCAAGGCTTTATTTCGGATGTGAACTTACTGGACTCTGTTATCGTCGATTGGGATGTGAGTTCTGCAGCCGTGGTTACCCGTGAACAAACCGCCGATTTGGATGAGAAACTCTCCGAAAAAACGGTGACATCAGGCTGTGGTCAAGGCACGGTTTATGGCAGTTTTATGCAAGATTTAGACGGCATCAATTTACCAACGCCAAGTCTTAAGCAAAGCACCCTTTATAGCTTATTAAAAAATATCAACGAATATAACGAAACCTATAAAAATGCGGGAGCTGTACACGGTTGTGGCTTGTGCGAAGACGATAAAATTATGGCTTTTGTCGAGGATGTTGGCCGTCATAATGCCGTAGATACTTTGGCTGGGGATATGTGGCTGACACAGGATCGCGGCGATAATAAGATATTTTATACCACTGGCCGCTTAACTTCGGAAATGGTGATTAAAGTCGCTAAAATGGGGATCCCTATTTTGCTATCACGCAGTGGCGTGACTCAAATGGGCTTAGCACTAGCGCAGCAGTTGGGTATTACTATTATAGCCCGCGCGAAAGGCCGTCACTTTTTGGTGTACCACGGCAGTGAAAATCTGCAGTTTGATGCCAATACGGCTCCTTAGCCTCAAGTCAGCTAAGACTTACATGCAGTAACGAAGAATAAGACAAGGAAACAAGATGACGTCTGCCAGTGAATTGGTCTACATGAGCGCGAAGCAAGTGGCCGAGTATTTAGACCTTAATGAGAAAAAAGTCTACGCCATGGCTAATGACAGAATTCTCCCCGCCACTAAAATCACCGGTAAATGGCTATTTCCGAAAGTGTTAATCGACCGTTGGGTAATGGATTCTTGCCACAGTGGCATGCTGACCGACCGTTTATTGATCACTGGTAGTGACGATCCACTATTATCTATGCTGGTGGCGCGTTTGATGGCGCAAGTTGGTAGCCGTGAGTTGATAAGCTACAGCGCAACAGGTTCACGCTTAGGGTTAGAGTTGCTTGCTAAAGGTTATGCCGATGTGTGCACCTTACACTGGGGTAGCATGGAGGATAGAAATATTCGCCACCCAGCTTTACTTAAAGGTTATAACAACCATCAACAATGGATCATGGTGCATGGTTACTCCCGTCAGCAAGGGTTGATCATGCGTGCCGATATGCACCACAGATGTCAAGAAGAAGATAAAGTCGTGAATTTGCCTTGGCGTTGGGTGAGTCGTCAGGGGGGCGCAGGTAGCCAACAGCACTTAGAGCATTGGTTGTTAAAGCAAGGTGCTCGCTTAGATCAACTTAATGTCGTGCTAACTGCCTATAGTGAACGCGAGTTGGCGGGTTATATCGCTAGGGGGGATGCCGATATTGGTTTTGGTTGTCAATCTGTGGCTTTGGAAAGTGGTTTAAGTTTCGTGCCACTGATTAAAGAGTCTTTCGATTTCGTTATGCCGCAAAGCATTTACTTCCGTCGTCAGCTTCAACAACTTTTTACTATGTTGGCGAGCGGTCACTCGAGGCAAATGGCGGCACTACTTGGTGGCTATGATCTTACAGACTGCGGACAACTGCTATGGAGTGCGAGCTAATCCACTCAACTCGGTAATGGATTAAGGTGAATAGAGTTGAATGGTCTCTGAACTACTTATTACTGCTACTACATGCTGATTAATGTAGCC
>NZ_JABAEB010000022.1 GCF_012584455.1 Shewanella oncorhynchi | reverse complement strand
ATGTTTTCACCTAAAGTCATCTACGAGGTAATAATATCACCTCTATTTAGGTGGCCAAAATTAGTGTGCCACTACACCTTGATATGCTGCTGCGACTGAATCACCTAAAGCGAACGCTAATTCACCACGACCCGCTTGCAATAAATTGAGGTTTTCTACTGAGGCTTTAGTTGCTTGAACTGAGGTTTTAGAACCTTCGATTCCTGTGCCGTAGAGTTGCGACAGCGCAACGCCAATAGGGTAATACACACCACTGGTGCCGCCTGTGAGAATGTTGATAAAGGCGGGGGCAGCAGCCATAGCGGCAGCACTGAGTGTGAGAGTCACTGCTGCGCCGACGGCGACAAAACGTTTTTTGATTTTCATTATGAAATATCCTTATTTTTTATAGTGTTATGTAGGGTCTTTCGAGCGGTAAATACCGTAATCAGCTCAATATAACTACATAAAACCTGGAAAAGGTCAATTAGGCTATAGTCGATAGCTGCTACTTTTGTATCACAAAACTGAGATCTGAGACTGTTTTGAGTAAGGTTGTATTGTGAGGTAAAACTTGGTTGGTTCAATGCAGCGGGCAATAAAAAGGGCTAACCTAAGTTAACCCTATTTGTGTTATTAGAGGACAAACCTCCTAATAACAAGACACTATTTAGTGTTATCTAAGAAACCTTTAGTTGCGTTTTTCGCATGTTTTGCTGCTCTTTTCTCTTTAGGAGACATCAGCGGTTGTTTCTTCGATTCTTTACGGTTTTTTTGCTCTTTACTCATATAAAACTCCATGTACTCTTTGGTTATTCATCAGGCTAATCATGTAAGCCGTACTTAATTGAACCTATTCCATGACGTCCTGATTGAAGCGAAATTTTTATCTCGAATTACAACATTTTAAATTACAAATATCTAAAATTATTGATAATTATCTGTGAATTTATTTGCCTCAATGAGCGATTACAGCAAAATAATCTTATCACCGAATTCCGTACCATGATCCATCTATCACTTAGAATAATTAATGCTAATGCTAGCGTTAACCTGTATAAGAAATATGCGAACAAGGACACAGTACCTCTATTTTCGTCATTGTTTGTGGTTTTAGTGGGCCCTAATTGGAGGCTTAACTAAGTACCATATGCCTAACGTCGGCTCGATTTACCTAACATGCCACCTAATATACCGCGCAAAATTTGTTTACCTAATTGGCTTCCAACCGTGCGTGCCGCTTGTTTTGACAAGGTTTCAGCTAACCCTTGACGGCGCTTATTACCAAAAATAAGTTCACTGAACCAACCTTGTTCTTCGGCTTTTTGATCCGTTTGAACATCACTTGCTATGGATGTGGTGTCGCTGGTGGCGTTACCAACTCGCCTTTGGTTAAGGCGTTCGTAGGCCGATTCGCGGTTGATTAACTGATCGTATTTACCTCCAATCGGGCTTTGGGCACGGACTTGTTGTAACTCCTCACTTGTGGCGGGTCCCATGCGGCAACGTGGCGGTGCGATGAGCGCGCGCTCGACCATAGTTGGTACGCCTTTGTCGGCTAACATAGACACTAAGGCTTCGCCTACAGCGAGCTGGGATATGACGTCGCTAACAACCAGTTTGGGGTTAGGCACAAAGGTTTCGGCGGCGGTTTTAACGGCCTTTTGATCCCTTGGCGTGTAAGCTCGCAGGGCATGTTGAATACGATTACCTAATTGTCCGAGAATTTCGCTTGGGACATCATCAGGAAATTGCGAGCAAAAATAAACGCCTACGCCTTTTGAGCGAATTAGGCGCATGATCTGTTCGACGCGTTTTAATAGACTCGGTGGGCAACCCTCAAAGAGTAAATGCGCCTCATCGATAAAAAACACTAGCTTAGGTTTTTCGGGATCGCCGACTTCGGGCAGATTCTCAAATAATTCTGAGAGTAGCCATAGTAAAAAACTTGAATATAAACGGGGAGTTAAAATCAGTTTGTTCGCTGCTAATAAATTGATAATGCCGCGCCCTTGTAAATTAGTGCGCATTAAATCTTCAAGCTGTAACGCGGGTTCACCAAAAAAGTCTTTGCCACCATCGCGCTCTAATCCTAGTACCGAGCGTTGAATTGCTGCGAGGGATTGGGCGCTGATTAAACCATATTTGGCGGAGATTTCTTTGCGTTCCTCGGCAACTAAGGCCAACATGGCCCGCAGATCATCTAAGTCGAGCAGCAATAATCCTTGGTCGTCCGCTAGTTGAAAGACTATGTCTAAAATACCGCTCTGGGTGTCATTCAATTCTAAAATTCGGCCGAGTAAGGTTGGGCCCATTTCGCTGATGGTGGTACGTAGTGGGTGGCCTTGAACGCCCGCTAAATCCCATAACACTACAGGATTGGCTTCGTTGTGATAATCCTCAATGCCAATTTGAGTTGCCCTTTGTAATAGCTTTTCACTTGGAGTGCCGGCCATAGCTAGACCCGAGATATCGCCTTTAACGTCTGTGATAAAAACTGGCACGCCTTGGCGTGAAAAACCTTCGGCAATACTCATCAGCGACACGGTTTTGCCTGTCCCTGTGGCACCGGCAATTAACCCATGGCGATTGGCATACTTAAGATTTAAGTGAACCTGTTGTTCACCTTTTCCTATTAATAGCGTATTCAAAGGCATTCCTTAATGTTAACGGTAGGGCTTATATTGGAATCGTTGCAGCATCCTTATTTTAGCCACTGTGTATTTAATCCACTTTAGTGTCGTCGTTCATGCGTATAAAAATTCATCATTGAGTGTTGGCCTTAGCGTAATTTATGTCAACATGGGGCCTGAATAAGCTTGATATCACTTAGCAAAAATGTGTGATTGGCAATATGGGCGTTACCTATGAATGAGGTGTGTTATTTGGGTCATTCACTGAGGCGTGCTTGATGGTGAAATTCCCTTTGATTATGCTGCTCTTGTTCTTTACTGTGCTGACATCTGCCTGCACCGAATGAGTCAATCTTATGAGCCTATGCGAGATAAACAGCGCTGTGTTGCTGAGGCGGATAAAAGCCGTTATCAGTATGCAAAAGTAAAAGCAGTAGAAGAAAATCAACGGCTGAAAATGGCCAAAGAACAAGCCACTCAAAAATCGTTAATGTAGAAAGGATATCTATGAAAGGTGCGGGCGGAACACAGGGCGGGACGGGACAATTTTTTATGGGTCTTGCCATGATGTGTGGCGGATTTTATTTATTGTTCAATGCAATACAGGTGAGCTCTAGTTTTGGACTGGGCTATGGCTTATATCGAGTGAATGCCTTTGGGCAAGGCATGTCGATTACCACAGGCATGGTGATGCTACCGTTTATTATCGGCATTGTGATGGTGTTTTTTGACGCTAAGAGTAAGTTAGCTTGGCTGTTGAGTTTAGGTTCGCTTACGGCCTTGGTTGTAGGGGTTATCAGCTCGATTCAATTCCACTTTAAATCCATGTCGGCCTTTGAACTTATCGTGATCCTCGTTTTGGCCTTTGGTGGTTTAGGGTTGTTTTTACGCTCACTAAAAGACGCGCCCACAAGCGATACACAAGCGAAATAATCACTAGACACTTAATCACTAGACTCTTAACCGCTAGGCGCTAGAGTGCAAATACGAAATCAGAGTTGTGCATCTAAGCGACTTTAATAGCGGTTTAATGAAAGTTTTAACTACAGAGTGAAGGAATGAGATGCGCTGGCGTGACACTGACAGAAGCTCCAATATCGAAGACAGACGCGGCCAGCAAATGGCATCTGCGGGTGTGCCGAGTGCCTTGTTACTCAGGTTCTTGCCCTTTTTGCTGAGAACTAAACTTGGTCGCGTGGTGTTGCTCATCGGCGGCATTTATATTGCTTTTCAGTATTTTACCGGTGGTCTTTCACTCGACCCGAATACTCAAACTCATCTTAGCCAATCCCAATCTAGCTCAACGACCGTGGTACAGGATGAAAATGCCCAGTTTGTGGCGGCCATTTTAGGCACCACAGAAACCGTTTGGGGCCAGTTACTCAAGGGGCAATATCGAGAGCCTAAGTTAGTGCTTTATCGCAATATGACCTCCACTGGCTGCGGTATGGGACAGGCGCAGTCTGGGCCTTTCTACTGCCCCGCCGATAGCAAGGTGTATATCGATCTTAGCTTTCTTGATGAGCTTAAAACCTTAGGCGCGCCCGGTGATTTTGCCTTTGCCTATGTGATTGCCCACGAAGTAGGCCACCATGTGCAAAACCTGCTGGGCACGAGCACTAAGGTGCGCCAAGCCCAACAATCTGGCAGTAAAGTGCAGGCGAATCAATTGAGTGTCGCGCTTGAATTACAGGCGGATTGCTACGCTGGTATTTGGGGGCATTATGTCAATCAACAACTTAACTTACTTGAAGCGGGCGATTTAGCGGAAGGTATTGCCGCCGCCAGTGCTGTGGGTGACGATCGTCTGCAAAAGATGGCGGGTCGCGCCGTACAGCCCGATGCTTTTACCCACGGCAGTTCGGCGCAGCGGGTGAAATGGTTTAAGACAGGGTTTGATTCGGGTAATCTCGCCAGTTGTAATACCTTTGCGGCGAAGTGATTTTGTTTGATATCTCAAATGCATACCGAATATAAGTGCAAGGATAATTGAGTGGCCTTTAACGACACCTTTAGATTGAGCAGCCACGCGGTTATCACTAATGCGCAGGGACAAGTGCTGTTGCTTAAAGCCAATTATGGTAATTTTGCTTGGGGTTTGCCCGGTGGCGCACTCGAGCCTGGTGAAACGATTCACGAGGCCTTGGTGCGCGAATGCCAAGAGGAATTGGGGTTAAGTGTGTGGGTTAACTATTTGAGCGGCGTGTATTATCACAGCGCCTATCAATCCCAAGCCTTTATCTTTCGTTGTGAATTGCGACTGCCTGATGGGCCTGAGGTGGCAAAAAATGGGGCAGAAGGTGAGCCATTGCCGATCCAATTAAGTCACGAACATTCAGAGTTTGCCTTCCACGATATTGACACCCTTAGCGCGGTTCAGCAGCAAAGAATTAAAGATTGCCTCAATTTCAACGGGATTGTCATGAGCGCAAAGTTTTAATGCTTTGCCAGTAAACCGCCAGCCGTTAATCGGCTTGAGTTTGCGCGAGTAAGGTTTCTAAGCAGTGTTCCTTGATCCCGTAATAGGCTTTAATGTCAGCTATTTGCGCGAGGATTGCGGCGCTGTCTTTCTGATTGTGTTGTGGCTTTTTAACGGCCAAAATCATCTTATTTTTATTGGTATGTTCTAGGCTGATAAATTCAAACACCTTAGTCGCATAACCATTGGCTTCCAAAAATAGTGCACGTAATGAATCCGTTACCATTTCAGCCTGTTGGCCCATGTGCACCCCATATTGCAGCATAGGTTTGAACAACTCTGGGCTGTGCATCTGCGGGCGAATTTGTTTATGGCAGCAAGGCGAACACATGATGATGTCGGCATTGGCGCGAATGCCATAATGAATCGCATAGTCAGTGGCGATATCGCAGGCGTGCAGCGCGATCATCACATCGGTTTGCTTAGGCGCGTGGGTTCTCACATCGCCGCAGACAAACGACAATCCTTGATGATCCAGCGTTGCTGCCGTTTCATTACATAAATCGGCCAAGGCTTGGCGTAATTCCACCCCAGTCACCTGAGCATCATTGTGAAGGCTGTGGCGCAGATAGTCATGGATTGCAAAGGTGAGATAGCCTTTGCCAGACCCAAAATCGACCACATTGATCGGTTGGTCATTCTTGTGGGGTGATGCTTCGAGTGCTTGGCTGAAAACCTCAATAAATTTATTGATTTGCTTCCATTTACGCGACATCGCAGGGATAAGATTATGTTGGCTGTCCGTCACACCTAGCTTGGTCAGGAAAGGCCGTTCGATATCCACAAAACGCTTTTTCTCACGGTCATGTTCTAACGGTGCCGCGACGGCTTGTTTAACGTTATGTGTGCTGATTTGGACTTTGCCTTTTTTGCTGATCTCAAGCTGAACTTCCGCCTGCGCCATGGCTAAGTGGGCGCTCTTAAAATCGCTACCGAGTAACAGTTTTATGCTGGCTAACCCTTCGTCATAACTCAGGTTTTTAGTGATGTGATTCGTCTGGTGTTGATACACAAACGACAGCATAGGTTCATTCTGCAAACTGATCGGCCGAATCGTAATGCGCTGCAGGCTTTTATCTGCACCTCGGTACTTACTCAACAATAGTTTGATCAGACTATTCTTCGCCAAGCTGTCAGCCAAAAGCTGGTAAAAATCATCAAAAGAATTAAGCGCTGAATGGGACATTATTGTTTCCGAAAAAGTAACCAAGAAAAACAGGGTGAGTATTCTAACCGCGATCCGCCGCTACCTAAAGTTATTCTCATCGAGAAGGAGGGTTCAGTTTCGATGCATTACTATCTATTTCAGGTAGTCGTGTTAAGCACAGCCACTCCTGTTACAGTCCCAACTCTTGTTTGAATTATTTAATCAAAGTCAAAGTCGTGGGGCTTCACCCCACACCCGACCAAGGAGGACTGCTCGTCCTATCCTCCTTGGATGCTCCATGACGCCCCCAACGGAGTTGAAAGCCCCTTGTGCTCATTGCCAAATTTGCTATCGCTTCCGAAGGATGCGTCCCTGCACCTGCGAAAGCTAGCTCGCCATCCATGGCGAGACTCACGCAATTTGTCTATTCGCCCTGCGGCAACTCCGAGGGTATGGCGTATTCTTTTGATTTTTGAGTTGTCTGTTTGTCATTAAAAGCATTAAAAAGTTGTGAGTGTCCTGTTTCACCCTTCAATAAACTTTCATAAGCACGAAATTCACCGATTTTCATTCGCGCTTGCCCCGCAAAATTTAACAATGGGTTTCTTGATAAACTAAGTATTGAACGTGATGCGATAGCGGTGATAACTTACTGCCATATATTAAATAATTATACCCTTAAGGCTCAAGCTCAAGCGTATTTCTATTTGGGTTTAACGAGAAGTTAGGGTAAAGCGCTGTTAGCCCTCTTGGAGGAACATGAGCACTCTCCTAGTTTACATTGATCAGAATATTATCGGGCTGCAGCAGCAAGGCTTAATTGAGCTATCTAAGAGAGATGACATTATTTGGGTTTACTCAAAAGAGCATTTCGCAGAAATGAGACGTTCCGATCATCCAGAAAAATATTTAGACATACTTAATGATATTGGCGCTAAATTCTTGGATCTTATTCTGGATGAAAACTGGAAAATTACAGGTGAAGCAAAGTTGTTCGAGCTGGGAACTCCACACCAGTATTACGAAAACTATATTGAGGCAATGGGAGACGTTCATTTTGACGAATCAATTTTTGACCCATTCCAAGTATGGGTTAACGGTGGAGGAGATGAAGGTCCACTTAGAGATTTATCTGCTAATGTTGCAAAGCAAATTCACCAACTAATGGCTGGATTGCCCTTCGATACTAGCGAAATTACTGAAAAGGCAGAATCTATAAAACCCAAATTCGACTCAATCATTGATGAAATGATTTCGATTGGGAATGATATTCAAAAAACAAGATCAGCTTTTGGTGATGAGAAAGGTACTATTGGTTCCATTTCAGGTAAAAAACAAATAGAGAAAATCTGGGAACTAATATCTCCCGCAATGGGTGAAGCAAATATTAGCTGCGATCAATTTTTTGGTTTTGATTCTATTGATAAGCAAGGTTATGAATCGTGGCCGATGTACCTTGGAATAGTTGGATGTAACGCTGTGCTGGATATATTGGGATTTCAAGCTGAAAAGAAATGTAGGAAAATTAGCAAAATTCACAATGTTAAGAGCGATGCTGGTCACATAGGGATGGGAGCATATTGCTCAGCGATTCTATCTGAGGATAAGCGTTTAATTAGACGAGCAAAAGCTATATATGAATATAAAAATATAGGTACGGCGGCAATATTAGTCGAACGAATAACTAACAAGTCACAGCAGCCAAATGCTGACGTGTCGGAGGATTGAATTTTTATCGATTGTCTAATGGACGTTGCTCCCAATTTTAATTCACTTTAGTTCGAAAAAAGACTGACGACTGCAAAGACCGGACAGGCATCTTTTTCACTGTAGCTACAGTGTCGGCTATTTTTTGAATCCAAGCTTCAATAGATATGTCTGTTGAGATTGCCGCCCAGTCTTGTTATCGCAATCCGCTTTGATTCAGTTATAAAAGCGGGAATAAAGATAAGGGGGGCCACTTTTCGCCTTCTATCTTTGCTGACTAGCAGAGTTACGCAAAGGTTAATAGGATTAAGCACTGTCATGGAAGTGACCGTTGACGGCATGGATGCCGTCGTCGAGCCTATAGGGATATATTCACGGCGAGTCACTGAAATGACATTGTTTAATCCTTATTGAAGGTGATGAAGAACCTTGCTTTGCATCTAAAAGGTTTAATAAGCCATCTATTCCTAAATTTTCATTATCTAGCAAAGTGTTAGTCAGCCAAGCTACTCATATCTGCGTAAGCGAGATTAGGCATTGCGGCACTCTTGCAAGCCAGTGCAATGCAAGATACAGCAACATATCATTCGTCTTGTGGATCAAACGCGCAGGCTGGTTTTCTTCTGTTATAATGCCCCCTCGATTTTTTGGAGGCGAGAATGGACGTATCTTCTTTACTAGACGGCCTGAATGACAAGCAGCGCGAGGCTGTCGCGGCACCGCAATCTAGCATGTTAGTGTTGGCGGGCGCGGGCAGTGGTAAAACTCGGGTGTTGACCCACCGCATTGCGTGGCTGATGCAGGTTGAACAGCAGAGTCCTTACTCGATTCTTGCGGTGACATTTACCAATAAAGCTGCGGCCGAGATGCGCGAGCGAGTTGAAAAAGTCGCTGGCACCAATATGGGCCGCATGTGGATTGGCACTTTCCACGGTTTGGCGCATCGTTTGTTACGCACTCACTTCCAAGATGCGGGTTTACCGCAAAGCTTCCAAATCCTCGATTCTGACGATCAAGTACGCTTGATCAAACGTATTCTAAAAAGCCTTAATTTGGATGAGAAACAATATCCTCCACGCCAAGCTCAGGGTTATATCAATGGTAAAAAAGACCAAGGATTACGCCCTAAACATATCGATGCGGGCGGTTTTCCGCTTGAGCAAAATCTGTTAAAAATCTATCAGGTTTATCAAGAGTCTTGCGACCGCGCTGGTTTAGTCGATTTTGCCGAAATCCTATTACGTGCCCATGAGTTATGGCTCAATAAACCGCACTTATTGGCCCATTATCAAGACAGATTCAAGCATATTTTGGTGGACGAGTTCCAAGATACCAACGCGATCCAATATGCGTGGATCCGCGTGCTTGCCGGTCAAACTGCCAATGTGATGATAGTGGGTGATGACGACCAATCGATTTACGGCTGGCGTGGTGCTCAGGTTGAAAACCTACATAGATTCTTAAAAGATTTCCCGAGTGCGACCACGATTCGCCTCGAGCAAAACTATCGTTCTAAGGGCAATATTCTTAAAGCGTCCAACGCCTTAATCGCCAATAACCCAGAACGTATGGGCAAAGAGTTGTGGACGGATGAAGCCGATGGAGATCCGATTTCGCTCTATTGCGCCTTTAATGAAATGGACGAGGCGCGCTTTATCGTCGGTCGAATTAATGATTGGCACGAAAAGGGCGGCAACCTCAGTGATTGTGCGATTTTATATCGTTCTAACGCTCAATCGCGGGTATTGGAAGAAGCCTTGTTACACAAAGGCTTAGCTTATCGCATCTACGGCGGTTTACGCTTCTTCGAACGCCAAGAAATTAAAGATGCTATGGGTTACCTGCGGCTGATTAATAACAAAGACGACGATGCGGCGTTCGAGCGTGTGGTGAATACGCCGCCCCGTGGTATTGGCGATCGCACTTTGGATATTTTGCGCTCCACGGCGCGCCAGCATGAGTTAACCTTGTGGCAGGCGAGTGTGCGTTTGCTCGACGAGAAAGTGCTCGCGGGTCGCGCAGCAAATTCTGTGCGTGGTTTCATGGACTTAATCATGACGATGCGTGAAGACACTCAAGATATGGTGCTGTATCGCATGGCCGATACAGTGATCCAAGCGTCGGGCCTTAAGGCAATGTATGAAGCCGAAAAGGGTGAAAAAGCCCACGCTAGAATCGAAAACTTAGAAGAACTCGTCACGGCGGCGCGTACTTTTGAGCTACCAGAAGAGCTGGAGGACATGGGCGAACTTAACGGTTTCCTATCCCACGCGGCGCTCGAAGCGGGCGAGGGCCAAGCCGATGCCTTTACCGATGCGGTGCAGCTAATGACGCTGCATTCTGCCAAAGGGTTAGAGTTCACTATGGTGTTTATGGCGGGTGTCGAAGAAGGGATTTTCCCGAGTAAAATGGCGCTCGAAGAGGGCGATAGACTCGATGAAGAACGCCGTCTCTGCTATGTGGGCATGACCCGCGCCATGGAAAAACTCTACATAACCTATGCGGAATCGCGGCGCATTTATGGCCGCGAAGATTACGCTCGGCCGTCGCGTTTTATCAAAGAGATCCCGCCGCAATATGTGGATGAAATCCGTCTTAAGGCGCAGGTTTCAACGCCGATGGCGAATAATCGTTTCAGCGCACAAAAATCGGCTGCCACAAACGATACGGGCTTTAACGTCGGCCAACGAGTCAATCACCCTAAATTTGGTGAAGGTAAAGTGACCAACTTTGAGGGCAGCGGTGCCCAAGGGCGAGTACAAGTGAGCTTTACTGACTTTGGCAGCAAGTGGTTAGTGGTGGCTTACGCTCGGTTAGAGGCGCTTTAATGCCAGCCCTGAACGCGATAAATGTCAGCTTTTTATGACACGATTTCAGGGCGTAAATTCGCATCGGGAGAAGCATGGGTATATGATGCTAATCCAGAAACCGAGTGGAAACTTGAGGGTATTGGGAGTACCTAGTTAATGAATTTAAAGCAGAAGTGGGATGTGTATTCCCGTCTTACTCGAATCGACCGTCCCATAGGTACGCTATTGTTGATGTGGCCATGCTTGATGGCGTTGATGTTAGCGGCGGGTGGTATGCCCGATCTTAAGGTATTGATCATCTTTATTATTGGCGTGGTGATCATGCGTGCCTGTGGCTGCATTATTAACGACTATGCCGATCGCGATCTCGACTCTTTTGTGGAACGTACTAAATCTCGGCCGCTGGCCAGTGGTGAAATCAGCACTAAAGAAGCCTTGATACTGTTCGTCGTTTTAGGTTTGTCTGCTTTTGGTTTAGTCTTATTACTCAATGGATTAGTGGTTAAATTATCCGTTGTTGGTATTATCCTCACGATCATTTATCCCTTCACTAAACGCATCACCAATATGCCGCAGATGTTTCTAGGCGTGGTGTGGAGTTGGTCTATCCCTATGGCTTACGCCGCGCAGACGGGTGAAGTACCTATCGAGGCTTGGTGGTTATTTGCGGCCAATTGGTTTTGGACTGTCGCCTACGATACCATGTATGCCATGGTCGATAGGGATGATGATTTAAAGGTGGGCATTAAATCCACTGCAATTTTGTTCGGTAAATATGACCGCCAAATCATAGGTTTATTTCAGCTTGCTGCGCTGGCTTGTTTTATCGCCGCCGGTTGGAGCGCCGATCGTGGTTTACTCTATGGCCTAGGTTTACTGACTTTTGTCGGCTTTAGTACTTACCAGCAAATGCTGATCTTTGACCGCGAACGAGCCCCTTGTTTTAAAGCGTTTCTCAATAACAATTGGGCTGGACTCGCATTATTTGTTGGGCTGGGCGCCGATTATTTAGTTTAGTGAGCATTATTTTTGCTGTGGTAGATCCTGATGGATCATCCACTGATTCTGTGGCGCTAATATTTGTTCTAAATCAATCTGGTGGATGTTGTCTTGGGAGATGACCTTGATAACTGGGCTCACTCTGTGGGGATAAGGCGCACCTTCGAGTGCGCGTATTGCGAGATCGATGGCAATCCGAGCCTGCAATACTGGTGAGTCGCTGACCGTCGCGAGTAACTGTTTTTTCTGCACTAATTCTATGGTCTGTGCATTCGAGTAGAACGCGATGACCTTTCCCGTTTTATTCCTACGCCCGTCTAAATAGCGCGCCGCGAAAGTGGCGGCAACTGCATTGGCGATCACATAATCTACACTTTGTTTAGTAAGCACTTTTCGCACTAAATCAGCTTGAATAAATAACTCCGTAGTACCAAACCCTCCTTCAATTGTGTCGAACTCTTGTTTGGTTGCCGCCCGCCTAAATCCTTGTTCCGCCGCCATAACCCAAGAGGCGTCCTTAGGACCTGGAAACCAAGCAACTTTAAGTTTCGCAGGCGCTTTATCGACAGGGTCTCGTTGCTGCGATGCAATATACTCAATCGCCGCCGCAGACATATCTTCAAAGCTGACTAAGGAGCGACTCGTGAGTTTGTCGGTCGCGATACCATTCACTAAATCAATAACAGGAATGCCCGCAGCAGAGAGTTGTTCGATATCCGCAATCAGTCCATCTGCCGTATTGGCAGCAATAATATAGGCTTGAGCTTTGAGGGCTTGGCAATCATAGAGTTGTTGTTTTTGTTGCTCAATATTGTCATATCCTCCAGCATCATAAATGCCGAGAGTTACACCTTGGCGCTCGGCTTCCTGCGATAACCCAAAGGCGACACCCCACCAATATTGGTCTTTACCATGGGGAAGTAAGGCGCAGATCCGCCATGCTTTATTGGCTTGAGTGAGTGGTGTGTATGCCGTTTTTTTGCCGTCAGCAATCACATCGGCGGGATACCAAGTTGCCTGCACTGCAAAGGCGAAACTATAGAGGATTAAGGTGAGGCAAATCCTGAGAGAGTAAGCGAAGAATGCAGTAAAGTGCATAGTATCATCATGTTAAGTTAACAATAGATTAAGCATAGATGAATGATCCATAGTTGCTAAGTCGATGCTAAATAAAGCTGATTTATTCTTAATAACCAGTGCCATGAAGTGTTATGGCACTTTTATGATGGGCTGCAGAGTGGTTGAAATTGTAGGGGGCGTATTACATTAGCAGGCTTTACGCTTTGACTTGTTCACTGAATGCTTAAGTTTACATTTCACGCTTCAGGCTTAATTGCTACTGCTGGTTTTCGCCATAGTGCTTAGTCTATAGTCATTGGCTAATAGTGGTTTTTTATGATCAATTTCATGCTTAGGTAACAAGGAATCGTTATGTTTATTCCGTCAGGATTTGCACGGGTTAGCCCGTATATGATGATCGCTGATGCCGATAGTTTAGTGGTTTTTTTACAGCAAGCCTTTGATGCTAAAGCGCTACATATTTCCCGTCGGGCTGATGGCAAAATAGCTAATGCACAGATGCAAATCGGCGACTGTTTATTTATGTTGAGTGAGGCGAGTGAAGCTTTTCCGCCTATGCCCGCATCCTATTATTTATATGTGGAAAATGCCGATAAAACGGTGGCTCAGGCACTCTTCGCTGCGGGTGAATTAGTGATGGAAGTGGCGAATATGCCCTATGGCGATCGCCAAGGTGGAGTGCGGGATCCCGTGGGCAATCTGTGGTGGATCTCCCAGCGTTTAACCGCGGGGCCATATCAGGATTGAGCATCAAGTGATAACAAGTCAAAGGAGGTGATGTATGCCGTGCCAGTTAACCCGATTATTTGGAATCGAATTACCGATTATTCAAGCGCCGATGGCGGGTGTTCAGGGCAGTGCCTTAGCTATAGCTGTGTCGCAAGCGGGGGCGTTGGGATCTTTGCCCTGCGCCATGTTATCCCTCGAAGCCTTAGATACCGCCTTGACACATATTCGCACCCAGACGGCTAAGCCCATCAATGTAAACTTCTTTTGTCATTATGAACCTGAACCGCAAGCAGCGAAACAAGCCGCATGGCTTAATCAACTCGCGCCTTATTTTTCTGAGTTGGGTGTCAATCCTGATAGCCAAACCGTGGGGGCACAACGCGCGCCATATACCAGCACCCAGGCTGCAGTGTTAGCTAAATTTAAACCTGAGGTGGTGAGTTTTCATTTTGGCTTACCGAATGAAGATTTGTTGCTGGAGATAAAGTCTTGGGGTTCAAAAATCATTTCGACAGCGACAACTGTAGAAGAAGCACTATGGCTAGAAGCGCGTGGTGCGGATGCCATTATTGCGCAGGGTTTAGAGGCCGGAGGTCACAGGGGGCATTTTTTATCCGATGATTTAACCGAGCAGTTAGGCACTTTTAGTCTATTGCCGCAAATCATTGCCGCCGTTGATATTCCTGTTATTGCAGCGGGTGGCATAGTCGATGCAAAGACAGTGCGCGCTGCTATGGCGATGGGCGCTTCGGCGGTGCAAGTGGGGACGGCATACTTACTCTGTCCCGAATGCACCACCAGTGATATTCACCGTGCCGCCCTGCAAAGTGAGGCCGCGCAGCATACGGCTCTGACTAACTTATTCACCGGTCGACCCGCCCGTGGAATTATGAATCGTTTTATGGCAGAACTTGGCCCCATCAATAATGCCGCCCCTGATTTTCCGCTCGCCTCAAGTGCCGTCGCAGTATTGCGAAGTGCCGCTGAACAACAAGGATTTGGTGATTTTAGCCCACTTTGGTGTGGCCAAAATGCAACAGGCTGTCAGGCGATTCCCGCCGCAGAGCTGACGAGGCAATTGGCGTTAGGTTTGATGGTCTAAGATATTGTTGGATAGGTTATTAATACTCATTGTTATGCTCATCAAGGCTTACATTTAATATGGCTAAATTAGTGGCTTGTTAGTTTATACTCGTCGTTTAAGGTTGGTTGTTGGTGAGACTACCGCTTCTTTGAAATTATGTTTTTTCTGTACAAATGGCTGCAAATCACTAGCCCTATAGTCGTGGGTGCGAGTGATCTATAGATTTAAGGAAAACAATATGTTGTTACGTAAAATCATTGTTATGTGCCTTGCCGTTATGAGTTTTGCTACGTTTGCGGGCAATAAAACCTATCAAGATATCGCACTTAAAACCTATCCAGAGCAGCAGCAAGTGACTTTAGCCAGTGTTGCGGGTGACAAGCCGATATACCTAAAGTTTTGGGCAACCTGGTGCCAACCTTGTATGGAGCAAATGCCGCATTTTGAAACCCTGCAGAAGAAATATCAGGACAAGATTAATATCGTCGCGGTGAACATCAATATTAATGAAGAGGAGCCTAAGATTGCTGACGTTATCGCGCGTTTCGGGCTCACTATGCCCGTGTGGTTGGATAATGAAGGCGAGCTGGGTGTGGCTTTAGGTTTGGTCGGTACACCCTATAGTGTATTAATCAATCGTGCTGGTGATGTGGTTTACACTAGCCATGAGTCTGATGCCAATTTAGATAAATTTATCGATATGTTGGCGAATGGCCAAGAGTTGACTGCGCAGACAACGGAGGCACCCAGTGCCGAACAAACAGCTAAGTTACTGAAATCTTGGGAACAAGGTGAGCATTTACTTTTTTTCACCGCAACATGGTGTGATTGGTATTTGGCTGATAGCCGCCCAGAAATGTCTAAAGAGTGTATTGCCGTTCAAAAAGGTTTAAATAATCTCGCGCAAAAAGTGCCTAATAAATCGTGGCACGGTGTGGTCAATCACTTGTGGACAGACAATAAAGCGCTCGAAGATTTTAAGCAGCTTTATCAAACTCAAGTCGATTTTAGTATCGATGAATTAGGTGTGTTATTTAATCATTTTAAAATCCGCAATATTCCTACTTTACTGTGGGTTAAGGATGGTAAAGTTATTCAGCGTATTTCCGATTTTAGCCAGCCAGAGAAAGTAGTTGAGCAGCTTTCGGCTCAATAAGCTCATTCCAAATGTTAGGCCTTTGATAGATATCTAAAGGCCTTTTGTCTTCAAAGATTGAATAGATACACAGCTCAATATTCGGTGTTAAAGTCATTGCCCATGGGAAGCACTGCGCAATAAACTGATTCGTAGAACGAGTTGGTTAAGCGTTAACCTTGTCTGGTAATGCAGAGTGTTTTCCATTTTATCGTTGAATTTTATTGTGGGGGGTTTTAGCACTATGACGCCGATTTTCAGTAATGCCGCTATTGGCCGTAGTTTGTTGGTTTTGCTCTTGTGTGCTGGCGTATTCTTTTTTATCGATTTTTTAGTGCCCGCCTTAGCTGCATTGATTGTGTGTTTTTCAAGTTGGCCTCTCTATCAAAAACTATTGGCAAAATGCGGTGGTCGCTCGGCGTTGGCGGCAACCATTGCCCTGTGTTGTATTGTGCTCGGGCTGATTATTCCGCTGGTGTTTGTATTTTCCTATGCGTTACAAGAGATTAGAACTTGGGTTGATTGGTTGGTGTTCACTAACCAACATGGTTCGCCCGTGCCCTTGTGGATCAAAGACTTGCCTTGGATGGGCGAATGGTTAACCCTGCAATGGCAGCAGTTTATTGGTGAACCCCATGAATTAGGCCAAATTATCAGTGCCATTAGTGGCCAGAATTTGAGTGGCATTTCCCGTTGGGTGCTGCAATTGGGTTGGAATACTTTAGGGTTGTTGTTGACCTTACTTTTTATGCTGATCACTTTGTTTTTCCTCTATAAAGATGGTCCGCAAGTGGCTAAACAGTTGGATATCGTGGGTGAGCGAGTGCTGCCTGCTCGCTGGCATAGTTTTTCCCGTGTGGTGCCTGCAACAGTCAGTTCTACCGTGATAGGTATGACGCTTATCGCAATTGGTGAGGGCATAGTGCTGGGGATTGCCTATTGGATTGCGGGAGTACCTTCGGCCGTGGCTTTTGGGGTGTTAACCGCCTTTATGGCCTTGGTTCCTGGCGGCGCGCCAACCATGTTTACCTTGATTTCACTCTACCTTGTCGGCACTGGCGATATGACGGCGGGGGTCGGCTTGTTTCTTTGGGGCAGCATAGAGTTGTTTATTGTCGATAAAACCTTAAGGCCTAATCTTGTCGGTGGGCCGATTAAATTGCCTTTCTTACCGACTTTTTTCGGTTTGATCGGCGGCGTAAAAACCATGGGTTTTGTCGGTTTGTTTGTTGGTCCAGTATTGATGGCCCTGCTGGTGGCTATTTGGCGTGAGTGGTTAAGGGAAGAGCCCGAAACGATAATGGGTAAACAGGAGGATAAATAGTCGCTAAAGCTTCATTTCTCTAAGGTATTTTTGCGCTCATCGGTGTAAAACCACCAAGGTTTAGGATCTTCACCTGCCATAAAACGGGTGATGGAGATAAACACATCGAGCATACAGGGGTCGTGTCTCTGGCCCGTTTTGTCGCACAGCGTTTGATACAGCTCGTAGGGGTTTCTATCTAACAACTGCTCAGGCTTATCTATGCCAAGCAAACGTAAATCCGCCGCACAGGCTTTGCCAATATTGGGTAAATCAGTCAATTGCTTAACCTCGGCACGCACGACTTTTGCTGGATTCATTTTTATCTCTTGGGGTGTAGTCATACTTGATAGATTAGTCTATTGGCCCACAGTTAACCGCGTTAACCTGTTAAGATATTTCGCCTTCCTTGGCAAAATTGGTGTAGCACTTCTAACGCTTTATTAAGGTTACAGTTTTTCTATATCAACATTTAAGCTATTAAGATGTTCAAGCAAAGCTGGATTGACATTATTATCCACTTTTCCGCCTAAGTACTTACCAAAGAAACGTTCAGTCGCAATTATCGAGGCGAGCTTGTTGGCACGTTTGATAAATCCATGACCTTCATCTTTGGCGAGTAAGTATTCAACGGGTAACGATTTTTGGTACATTTTTTTCGCAATATTATCTGATTCAACTTGAGTCACTCGCGGATCATTCGCTCCTTGGATAAGCATCAGCGGTGCTTTTATGTTATCGACAAAATTAATTGGGGAGCGGTTCTCCATATCTTGTTTTTGTTCAGGAATTAACGGGTCTCCCACTGATTCAAACCATTGACCTAAATAGGGGCGCCAGTAATCGGGGAAAGACGCCATTAGCGTGACTAAGCTTGACGGCCCCACATAGGCGATCACGGCTTGGTAAAGATCTGGGGTAAAAGTCGCGCCGGATAAAGCCGCATAACCACCGTAAGATGCGCCAAAGATCCCCAAGCGATTTTTATCCGCAATCCCTTGTTCGACCAAGTAATTTGCACCATCAGTCAGGTCATCTTGCATACTGCCAGTGCCCCAATTGTTATTGCCTAAGTTGAGGAAGTGTTTGCCAAATCCTGTCGATGCGCGAAAGTTTGGCTGTAACACGGCATAACCACGATTTGCATAGAACTGAGCAATCGCATGGAAGTAACCCGAGTCTAGCGCCCAGTAGTCCCGAGCCCAAGGGCCGCCATGGGGCAGAATGATGGTGGGTAAATTGCGCTGGTTTCCCTTTGGTAATGTCAAATAAGCCTGAATTTTTACACCATCCCTTGCGGTATAGACTAGGGATTGTCTGGGTGATAGCAGTTCTGCTTGTATGCTTGGAGGAATATCCGCGAGTAAGTGGATATCACCATTAATGGCATTGTATTGGTAATCTAAGCTCGATGCCCTATCGCTCGCGACGTTGATCTGCCAGAGATTATTTTTCTCGTTACGTTCGGTAATGGTTATTTCAACATCTTGATTAAAATGCCTATTGATCACATCCCAGTGCTTAGCAAACTCAGTATCAAGTGGATAGGTTCTTAAGCGACCGCCGTAATAGGAAATGGCTAAAGGTTCACCAGCATCGTTAAACAATACCTGATAAACATCCGCTTCATCCTTAGGATCTTTATGTAAGGTTTCATATTTTCCCGTCATAAGATCAACTTTGAGCAGTTGTTGTTTATCCCGCTCACCGATGTTGGCACTGATATAGGCGAGTTTTTTCGCATCGTTTACTTTTAAGATATCAATGCTTTCACCCTTAGCTGTGTGGATTATTTTACGCCAAGTGCCATCAATGAGTGCGTAGAGGCTATAGCTGTTATCTAGATTAGTGCTACTGCCAATAACGGGATGCCCTTGTTTATTAAACTTCATTTGCACCAAGTTTAAGTTGTTTTCAAAAATAGGCGTTAGCTTGCCATCATGGGTGTTGAGCCAATAGATATCCATCCGACTCGATTCATCGTGGTTCGCCATCACAACCAGCTGCTCAGGGTTATCCTTGGGCTGTTCCATGACGCTGTATTTCACCTTGTCATTGTGCGTCAGTTGCTGCTCTTTTGGCTCTATTTTGCCTTGGGAAGTTTCAAAGCTGAGTTTAAAAATTTGGGTGTTTTCATTTCCCCCTTTATCTTTCATAAAAAAGAGTTCGTTACTGTTGGATGACCATTCAAATTCTTTAATAGGTTCAATGGACTGCGTTAAGAGTGTCGCACTTGCAAGATCGCTTTTATCCGCCATTACATAAATATTGCTCGCACCTTGGTATTCCTTTGTGAAGGCTAACCATTTACCGTCGGCGGACATTTTTAAATGGTGAATATTTTGCTCATTGAAAAAATCTTCGATGGGAATGAGCGGCACTTGGGCTTGCTGGCTGTTAAGCCTATCCGTATTGGCTTTTTGCTCAGTGGTTGAGGCTGAACAGCTTGCGAGTAGCATAGCGGCAATAGCAGCACTGCATAACTGGCTTGTGAAGGAGGATAATCGCATTGTTGTAACCTCGAGTTGTTAGAAGTGACATCATGTTAATACGAAAATTAATTATCGTAAAACAATAAAATTATATTTCTTTGCAATATATTTTACCGAACGAGTATACTAGCCAAGGTTAAAGAGCACTGGGATTGGATTAAATTTAGGATTGAGTGATGAATAAAAACATAGAAAAGTTAATAAAAATCAGTGCATTTTTACGGTGGGTGATTTTGTTGGCCGCTACGATTGTGGTGGTGTATCTGGGTTATAGCTACTTAGTCCATGATGAGATACGTTTTGGATCGAATAATGGATTGTTCCAAGCGCTATGGGTATCGCCTGATGCGAGTCAAACCCTGTTGCTGTTAATGTTAAGTCCATTGTTTATCACGTTTTTACTGGGGGTTTATTGGCTGCAAAAATTATTAGCCTACTATCAAGACGGCTTGTTTTTTAGCGACGAAAGTATGCATTGTTATCTGTGGTTGGTTTGGCTTAAGGTTGCCGCCTTAGTGATAGAGATACTGCAAACCTTAGGCGTAGGTTACTATCACAAGTCGCTTTTTGAGGATACTCGTATCGACTTGGCGCTCGATTTTGGCAATATCACCACGATTTTATTGATGTTGCTGATTGTTTATTTGCTTAAAGCTGCCCGAGATTTTGAGGCAGAAAACAAAGAGTTTGTGTAATTTTGGACATTATCGTTAATTTAGACGTCATGATGGCGATACGGAAGGTGAGTTCTAAGGAGCTTGCCAAAGCGGTTGGCATTACCGAAGCGAATTTATCCCTGCTAAAACGCGGCAAGGTGAAAGGCGTGCGTTTTGAAACACTGGCGAGTATTTGTGAGTACCTGTCGTGCCAGCCTGGGGATATTTTAGAATATCGTAAGAGTGATACATTGGACTGAGTTCTGCCGTTTTAGCCTTGTTCAACACATCCTAGGACGCACTTAGTTAAGTGCTATCCTAGGCCTGCCGTGGTTAGGCTTTAACCAGTGTAGTCAGATCCGCTGGGCGGTAGTAAACCGATTTTAGTACCTTACCTTGGCGAACCACTTTACCTGCCATTTCAACATCTTTAGCGCATTTGGCTATGATGAAATCACCTTGCTGACTACCGACAATTTCAACACCTTGCTTGGCATAGAAGGCAATGGTCTCGGCCAGTTCTTGCTCGTTACGGCACACTTTACTCATATTGCTCGAGTGGACTTCATCCCAGCAGCTAATAAAGTCGATTTCACGGTTTTGAGCCACACAAAGCAATAAGTCAATCAGGTAACTGATTTCGAGTCTGTCGGTCATGGCTTGTGCGCCTAAATGCACTAAACGCCCCATTAACACATACACAGAATCGACGATGGCATCGGCTTGCTCGATACGGCTATCTGCTTCGGCTAGTTCAGTTAACTCTTCAATAATCAATGAAGTATGTAAGGTATCGGCCTTGTCATCTAAAGAATCAATATCATTAACGGGCAAGTCGAAGGTGCTACGAAACTCACTGATATCACGATATAAGTGGTCATAAATAGGTTGAGTTAAGCGGGTGAGTTTCATCTGATTTGCCTTGAAATAAAGAATTTGGCGGCAATTTTAAAGAAATGCGTCGCAGAATACAAAGATGGGGTAGAGATAAAAATACCCGCAGCCAAATAGGCGGCAGCGGGTTTCGGTAAATTTTGGCGGATGACCGAACGGAGAAATATATTGTGAGTCTGTGTTACTTGGTGATTATTGGCCGTATTTTGCAATCAGTTGATCAAGATAAGGGCCAACGTCTTTATCAGTCCAATCGAGATATCCCCGCACAAAACCGACAAGATTACCTTTAGCATCAAAAATATAACTGGCGGGTACGACATTCGCGGGAATGATTTGTTCTATGTTTTGCTCCGGGTCAAGCCAAGTGGCATAGCCGCTAAAGCCATGTTGGTTAAGAAAAGGGCGTACATCTTTAGATTCTTCATCGATAGAGATTGGAATGATGGCGATATTCTTCCCTTGATACTGCTGCTTAAGCTTGTGGAGTTCTGGAATTTCCCTTAAACAGGGGGCGCACCAGGTTGCCCAAAGATTAACTAAAACCAATTTGCCTTGGTGCTGTTTTAGGGTTTGGGTTTGTCCTGATTCATCAATAAAGGGAACTTCTGGTACGCCGCGTGCGTGCTGCATTTCTATAAAACCAGTCATCACAAGGGGCTTAGGGAGGGGCTCTCCTGTACTGTAGAGTTTATTGTCTAGTGAGTGGGCTGAGCTGCTATTAGAAAACAGACCCAAACACACGAGTAGAACAAAGGGAAAATAGTGTAATTTCATCTGGTTATCCTTTACTTTTAAATAGTCGTTTGTGTTTTTCTACGGGTTACCAATGCGAGACACAACCCAACACCAAGCACTAATAACAGCAGTGGCCCAAACCAAAGTGCGAAGGTGGAGGCTTTAAATTCAGGTTGATAACGGATTTTTTGACCATAGCGTTGCACCATAAAATCGATAATCTCATCTTGGTTTTGCCCCTGTTCCAGCATCGAGAATATTTGTGCTTTGAGCTCGTGGGCGATTGGCGCCTGTGATTCAAATAGGCTTTGATTCGTCGCCATAGGGCAACGCAGGACTTTACTGATATCTATTGCCTGTTGCTGGTAGGAAAGGCTTGATATGGGCTGAGCTTGCGCAACGGATAAGCATGGGATCCCTATCCCACATAAGGTGATAGGGAGCAGTAAGACTAAAAAGCGCAATATTGGATTCATTAGGCAAGTGTCTCCTGTGGTTTGTGATGGGATAGGTTACCTAAGGTTGTTAAATCAGCTTGGTAGCTAAAATGGCGAGTAGGCCAAGCGGCAATCGCCCCACCTAGCATCATTAATAGCGCACCAAGCCAGATCCAACTCGCAAGGGGTTTATAGCTGATACGGATAAGGTATTCGCTGTCACTTAATTGCAGCCCCATAGACACATAAATATCCCGCCAGAATCCATGATCGATACCCGCGTGGGACATTTCCATCCCATTGCTTTTAAAGGTTTGCCGTTGCGGCCTAACGTAACCGAGGATCACTTCATCATTCGCACCATCGCGGATACTTATATTGGCTTGGATTGCCGTAAAGCTGTTGGTTTCAACATTCTCTGTGCTTTCATACACTAAGACATAACTCGCCAAAGGCTTACCTTGGCCAGGGCCCATTCTGAGGAGGGCTTCCTGTTCAAAAAAGGAGACGGATGTTGCACCAATAATAGTGATAGCCACTCCAAAGTGGGCGAATAGCATGGCTATAAACCCTTGTTTTGATGATTTAACGGGAGGATTTAAGCCGTGCTCGCTGTGGTTTTGGGTTAATTGCCGGGCATATATTCGTCTACCTAATCCCGAGGCCGCCAATATCGTGAGCAATAAACACACCAGCAACCAAAGTGCTGCGGCAGTGCCAAGGAGTAAAAATAAGCTACTGCCCGAGGCGGCTTGTAAGCTTACCCAGCCTACGACGGCTAATATCACTAGGCTAGGAATGAGCAGGAAAGTAATACGAGTCTTTGAGGCATTTTGCCATTGCACTATTTGCCATTGCACTATTTGCCATTGCGCTATTTGCCATTGCACTAAGGGCGCAATGCCCATTAACAGGACAAGCAAGAAAGTGAGGGGGACAAATATAGCGTTGAAATAAGGGGCACCCACTGAAAGTGTACCTAAATCGAGTAGCTCATAGATCAAAGGGTAAAATGTACCGAGTAATACGGAAAACGCTGCTACGACTAAGATAACGATCCCGAGCAGTAACAGCGTTTCCTTACTGAAAGGCGCGAAAGCCACATCCTGTTTTAAATGGTGGGCTTTGAGTGCAAAAATGAGTAACGCAGCCCCAACAAAAATCACTAATAAGCAGAGGATTGACATGCCACGGGTCGGATCGGCGGCAAAGGCATGTACCGATTGCACTATGCCGGAACGCACCAAAAAGCTGCCGAGTAAGCTGAGTGAGAATGCCAATAAGCACAGCAGTAAAGTCGTGAGTTTAAAGCCATGAGTACGTTGAGTGAGAATGAGGGAATGCACTAATGCTGTTGCCACAAGCCAAGGAATAAAGGAGGCATTTTCTACCGGATCCCAAAACCACCAACCACCCCAACCCAGTTCGTTATAGGCCCACCAAGATCCAAAGGCATTGCCGCCCGTTAGAAACACCCACGCTAATAATACCCAAGGTCGTAAATAGTTAATTTGACGAGTATTAAAACTACCACCGAGCAGTGATGCTAACGCTGCGGCAAAGCAAACAGTGAGCCCGACATAACCCAAAAACAGCATAGGTGGATGCAGTATTAAGCCAATGTCCTGCAATATGGGGTTAAGGTCGCGCCCTTCAATCGGAATGTTAGGTAGTAAGCGGGCAAAGGGATTAGAGGTAAAGAGTAAAAATAAGTTAAAACCAAGGATCACTAATGCCAAAATAGCCAACAGTCTCGCAAAATACAGGGCGTCTTGGTATTTATCGCTGGCATTATCTTGAGTGCAATCCGCCATCTTTATGCGATAACTGATGATCGCGCCCCAAAGGGCAATCGCAAATATCCAAAACAGCATTGACCCTTCGTGGCTGCCCCAAACGGCGGCCACTTTATAACCCAATGCTAATTGGCTATTAGAGTGGTTTGCGACATAAACAACAGAAAAATCATCAGTCATAAAGCAATAAATTAAGCAAAGAAGTGAAACAAATACTGAGGTAAATATGGCTCTAAAGAGTATCGGGCTTAATCCCACTAGATAGGCATTATTCTGCTTAACACCGATTAAGGTCAGTGCTGCAGAAAATAATGCCAATACGCTACTGATGATCAGTAATATATGTCCAATTTCTGGAAGCATAGTTGTCATTTATTATGCCTTAGAATAATGTGGTCTCGGTAATATAGTTTTTTACAGTTGGCTATTTTACCCGTGTGGTTTTTATATGCTGATTTTTATTCAATTCGCTCAGAAACTTGAGTTGTTTTCTTGTGATTTTAAATTTACATATAAGACCTTATTGGAAAAGTCAGTTTAATCACAAGGTTTAATCACTGTTGACTTTAAGATTAGTCGAGTTTTGCATTTGATAATGTGATCTTATCCGTTATTAATTCATTCCTTTTTACGCTTGATGTTTTTTGAAAAGTAAAATGCATTTTTAGTTTTTTTTATAACTGAAATGTTCTTTTTAACTTCTAAAAAATAAATGACGTTAATTTTGTAAGTTATTGTATTTAAATTGTTTTAATTGATTTTATTCATCTTGATTTATCAGCGGGAATTTAGTGTGCTCTAGCTCTGATTTTTAATGGTTTTTTGCCTCCACCATGCTGTAACTGGTCAATTGTTTATGTCGTTCAGTGAGCAGTTAGGTTCAGTGGAAAATATAAAACTAATGATAATTAGGAGTAAATGATGAAACGATGGAAATCCAAAATAGCACTCAGCGTGCTGTTTTGTTTAGGTACTATCGTCAGTGTGGCCGGAATAGCATCCGATGCTAAACCGGGCGAGGTAAAGCCTGGCTATGGTAATAAACAACAGAGTGCGGAAGCTCAGGGAATTATGGCTAATCCCGATCTAACACTAGAGTCCCGTGGTGTAAGAACACTGCAGGATTATATTGTTCAGGAAAAAGAGTTGTTTGATTTTCTTTTTGAAAATCATCCGGTATTTAAATATGCCGAGCAAGGTCGTTTAAAAGGAACCTATAAGGTCAGTGACCGTGGTGAAGAATACTTACACGGTGGTGATAGCCAAAAATATAGCCAACATCAAGAGGGCAATCGCCCTATGGCATTGCAATATCGCCTCGGTGCCAAGTCGATTTTGGATTTCCCAAATAAGTTTGTTGGTCCTGAAAAATGTGGTGAGTGCCACGGTCCACAATATGAAAAGTGGAAACGTTCACGCCATTCAAAAACCTTACGTTTTCCGGGGAGTCATCCCGAAGTCGATAACGATTTAAACAAAACCATGTATGGCACTAAGGATACTTCTATCCTGCCAGACGGCATTACCCCTGATGCAATTTATGCGACGGTGGGAACACCAAGAACCAAATACGGCTTTATCGATAGCTACTTAGTACGCGGTACTTTCCATGTGAAAGACGGTTTACTCAAAGATGGTACTGGCACTATGGTCGCCGGTGGTAACCAATTCTCCCGTGGTTGGGCTGAATGGTTAACCCCTGAAATGGCGAAGAAAATTCAGAAAGTTATTCCTGAATTTCCAACTAAAATGGAAGATTTTGGCGCGAGTGGTTCACACCAGTGGGGTATGAGCTCCTATGGTGCTAAATACGAGAAGGAATTCTTATTCCAACCTGCGAGTTCCTATTGCGAGATGTGCCATACCTTTAAGTTTGATTTTAAAACTAAAGATGAGTTTTTTGCCGCCCTTGGTAATCCTAAAGAGCTCCAAAAACATACAGTGTCACTCGGTATTACCTGTGAAGAGTGTCATGGCGCAGGTGGTCATTTAGACGGCGGTATCGGTGGTGGTATGCCTTCTAACTGTGAGCGTTGTCACCAGCGTTTTAACTTCGTAGAAGAACTTGCGCAAACCCCGCAGGGTAAAGAAAAACTGGAATATGCCTTTAACGTGAAGATGAAATCTTCGTGCCCATCTTGTGGTACAGAAGGTTCGCAAATGTTTGCCTCATCTCATTACGATAAGGGTATGCGTTGTTCTACCTGTCATGATCCACACGAAGTGACTGATGGTGATTGGAAATCCGGTATTACTAAACCCAAACTCATCAAAGAATGTACCGATTGCCATACAGCACAGGCTGAAATTGCGAGTAATACCAAGACCCACAGTAAACAAACTTGTCAAAGCTGTCATATGCCAAACATGGGTAGTTGTGAAAACTTCACCGCGATCCAGTTCCCTGATATGGCCGGTTTCGACAACGTTCGTAAGTCGCACATGTGGAAAATCGATGTCGATCCATTGCGTAAGACGCTTAACCCACCTGAAGGTAAGTCTCGCGACTCATCCACTAAGGGCTGGACTGTGGCGAAGGACGAAAATGGCCATAACTACCTCGATCTGATGTGGACCTGTGCTCGTACTTCCGCTTCTGATCACGATGTAGTGGATAACAAAGGTTGCCATAGCCAATTCCAATCTAAGTTGGGTGAGGGTCTGCACTTTAAAGATCAACAGCAAATCTACGGCAAAGTTCAGAAGTGGCAAAAACCAGTGAAAGAAACCTATGCCAAAGTAGAAAAAGCCCTTATTAGCATCGATAAGTCGCCCAATATGGCGAAGTTATCGGTAGAAGATAAGACGCAAGTGCTGTTGTTGACTGATAAAGCTCAAGATGTCCTCAAACTGATTAAAGCCGATGGTTCATGGGGTGTTCATGGTGCGCGTTACTCACAAAAACGCTTAGATGCCGCCTTGACCTATGTGACCCAAGCCCAAGCCATTATTGATGGTAATGCGCTGAGTGCGAAGAAAATATAGTTTAACTTGAGTCCTAGTTATCCCCGACACCTTTGGGTGTCGGGGAATATGAGAGTCTAATTATGCATAACATGCTTCGTCAAAGTGTAAGCCGAATATTGATGGTGTTGGCCTTAGGCGTGACTGCGATGCCAGTCATCGCCGGTGGTGGCTCAGAAATGTCTGAAGTGCCCTATAACGAAATCCAATTAAATCCCATTTCGATGATGGAAGCGGAAACCTTAGTCGGCAAGCAAGGCGTTTATTTTTTCGACGTAAATACACTGGAGATATGGGCAGAAGGTTTTATCCCCGGAGCGGTTTTTTTCAATGTTCAGAATTGGAGAGAGTTACTTCCAAAGAATAAAGATGCAGTCATGGTGTTTTACTGCGCTAACCGCCTTTGCACCAGCAGCAATATGGCGGCGAGAGAAACCATGAAGCTAGGTTACACAGGTGTGCGTCATATGGCCGATGGTATTTATGGCTGGCGTATGTCGGGTCGAGTAACAGAAAAACCTTAGTAACACACAGGACCGATGTTTTATCGGTTTGGTTTGCAGGGCCAAAAGGCGAAACCCACAGGGTTAACATTGTAGAGAACATAAAATGAAAACACGTATGCCAACTTCTTTTATCCCCAAAAGCATCACAGTGGCGACCTGCGCCGCATTATTTGTTTCGGTAGCCTGTTTTGCCGCCACAAGTCTGAAAACCGATGCAGATAAAACCTCCTACAGCATTGGCGCTTCTATTGGTAATTACATTTCTGGTCAAGTTTACAACCAAGTTGAATTGGGTTCAGAGGTGAATGTCGACTTAGTCGTGCAAGGTTTTGTGGATGCGCTTAAAGATAAACAGCAATTAACCGACGAAGAAGTGCTGACCTACCTGAACCAAAGAGCAGAACAACTCAATGCCGCAAGAACTGTCGTTGCTGAAAAACAAATGGCAGAAACTAAAAAGGCAAGTGCGGCATATCTTGCTGAAAATCAAAAAAAGTCTGGCGTTAAAGTCACCGCATCTGGTCTTCAATACGAAGTCTTAACCCAAGGTAAAGGCCATAAACCCAATCCAGAAGATGTGGTCACAGTGGAATATGTTGGCACTCTTATCGATGGGACTGAGTTTGAAAATACGGTTGGACGTAAAGAGCCCACTCGCTTTGCATTAATGTCGGTGATCCCCGCTTGGGAAGAGGGATTAAAGTTGATGCCTGTGGGGTCTAAATACCGTTTTGTGGTACCAGCAAGCCTTGCTTATGGCACTGAAGCTGTAGGTATTATCCCTCCTGAGTCAGCACTTATCTTTGAAATTGAACTGAAAAATATTGAGAAACCCAGCGAAATGAAAGAGATGAAAAATAAAAAGATGATGCCTGCACACGGTTAATCTGGCTCCTAAAACGAGTTGTTTGGAGAGTGAAATGGAGACTGGAATGGTGAGCTTAGGACTAGGCATTGGCATCAGTTTACTGTTGTTTGTTGCTTACATTTACTGGCATCACATGCGTCTAAACCTAGTCATGGGAATCGCACAGTTGCCAAACATGTCGAGCAAGGTGCCCTTTGCGATGGGAATCGTCCTAGTGCTGCTTACCCTTGCTATCTACAGTCAAACAGGCCGTTTTAGAGATTGGGATCAAGGTCGGATTGATGAAAATATTGATTATTTAGTCGCGGCCGAGATCACCAAAGCCAGTCGTTGGGCTCAGAGTGAGCCGCAAAACACCTTGGCACTTATGTCATTAGCTCAGGCTTACAATGCGGGAGGTTTGTACTCAGATGCGGTGCTGACCTTGGATAAATTACTCGAAATAGGGGGAGAAGATGCCGAAGTGTTAGGGGCAAAAGCTAACGCGCTTTATTACCGCGAGCTTCGGCAAATGACACCTGAAACCCAACAGGTGATTACCAAAGCATTAGCACTCTCTCCCTTTGAGCCTCAAACCCATATGTTACTCGCGGCAGATGCTTACTTGCATGCTCGTAACCAAGAGGCCATTGACCATTGGCAGCTTTTGCTCAAAAACAATGCGGACAGTATCAACCGTGAAGCAATCGATAATGCGATTGCAAAAGCACAAAGCAAAATGAATGAAAGATGAAACCCGTTTCTATCAACCCTCGCCGTAAAGATCTGTCCCTGCAAGGAATCTGGCGAGGCGTTGATATTTTAATAAAAGGATAAATAGGATGAAGAAATACTATGCATTGTTGCTGTTAGTGCCCTTGCTATTTGGCTGTAATAAAAGCGAGGCCACAGACCATGTTCATAAAGCCGAGATGATTCACGAGCATGACCGTTGCCATTTATGCGGCATGGTGATCACTAAATATCCCGGACCTAAAGGGCAAGTACACCTCAAGGCTGAGAAAACGGTACCTAAGTTTTGTTCTAGCCGCGATATGTTTAACTTTGCATTACAGCCTGAAAATAAAAGACAAATTGATTACATGATGGTGCATGACGCGGGCACGACTGATTGGGTGCAGCCAGACGATGGCGCCTTTATTGATGCTCAAAATGCCTTCTATGTTTACGGTACGACTAAGAAAGCTGTGATGGGACCTGCCGTTGCCCCTTTTAGCACTAAAGCCGCCGCCGAAGCCTTTGCTAAGGAATACGGTGGCCGAGTGCTGAGATTTGATGACATCACCCTAGAACTGCTCGCGGGTGATAAATAAGGTTGTGATGATGAAGCTGCGTCTCGTCCTTATCTGGCTGCTGTGCTTTGCCTCTTTCGGTACTTGGGCTGCACTCATTCGGGTAACAGATACAGATTCACTCACCCTTGCCCTTAACAAAGCTCAAGCAGGTGACACCTTAGTGCTAGCCACTGGGGTGTATGAAGGCTCCTTTAAGGTGACGCAATCCATTTCGCTAAAGGGGGAAATAGGCGCGACATTAGATGCACTGCGCCAAGGCAGTGCGTTGGTCATTGAGGCGCCTCAGGTGAGTATTGAGGGGCTCAATATCCGCCACTGGGGACGGGATCTGTATTACCGTGATGCCGCCATTTTACTCAAAAAAGGGGCGGATAATGTGCTGATTAAGGGAAACCGCTTGGTGGGTGATGGTTTTGGTATTTATGGCGAACAGCTAAACTCGCCCACCATCACGAACAATAGTATTAGTGGTAACGGCGCCATTCATGTGCTTGATCGGGGTGATGGCATTTATCTTAAGCATGTTAATTCGCCACAAATTGACCGAAATCAGCTCATTTTTGTCCGTGATGGTGTGTATTTAGAGTCCGTTACCCACAGCCGCATTTATGAAAATCAATTCACTAAGCTGCAATATGGTATTCACTACATGTATACCCAAGCCGACGAAGCGTGGCAAAACCAAGCGATTGCCGTCGATGGCGGTTATGCCCTAATGAATTCAACCCATATTTACCTGCACCACAACCGTGTGACTCAGGCGCGGGACTTTGGCATTTTGCTCAACATTACTGAGGCATCCCATGTGCAAGCCAATGTTGCGAGTCAAATCCATAACCCTAAGGGCACTGTGGAGCTTGGCAATGAGGGGAAAGGTATTTTTATTTACGCTGCTCAACATAACCGTATTCAAGATAACGAGTTTAGCCACAGCGATACCGGGATCAGTATGGCCATGGGCGGAGAGGAAAATCGCCTTTGGCATAATCGTATTATGGCCAATCAAACCCAAGTCAAATATGTCGGTGAAAGCCAACTTGAATGGAGTTATCTGGGGCAGGGGAATTACTGGTCGGAATATCAAGGTTGGGATCTGAATGGCGATGGATTCGGGGATATTGTCCATAGGCCGAATGACAGTTTAGATAAACTGTTTTGGCTTTATCCTGAAGCCAAACTGTTGATGGAAAGCCCCGTTGTGTTGTTACTGCGTTGGGTGGAACGCCAATTTAAGCCCCAAGTGACGAGCGGTATAAGTGATAGTTTTCCCCTAATGCAAAGTGGCGCGCATGTACTGATTGATGGAGGTTCGCGATGAATCATCAAACTTTGACCTGCTCAGCGAATAAGCCTGTAGTGAATGCTGATGTGGTTGTTAAAGCGACAAATATCAGTAAATGCTATGGCAAGTTTAAGGCACTGGATGATGTGAGTTTTGAGGTGTTAGCGGGTCAAGTGATCGCACTCCTTGGGCATAATGGTGCGGGTAAATCTACGTTACTCAAGCTTATTTTGGGATTACTTACCCCCACAAGTGGCCTGCTCCAAGTTCAAGGTCATAGTGTCGGAAGTATGAATGCCAGACAGAGTTTGTCCTTAGGCTATTTGCCTGAAAATGTGAGTTTTTATGACAATATGACCGCCAATGAGCTGCTGCGATATTTCGCTAAGCTTAAGGGCGTTGCCTTGCCTAAAGTACATGAATTACTTGCTGAATTTGGTTTAGAGGCCGCTAAAGATAAGCGTTTGAGTACTTTTTCTAAGGGGATGCGGCAACGTCTTGGGCTCGCGCAGGCGATATTGGCTGAGCCTAAGGTACTGTTACTCGATGAACCGACAGTTGGCTTAGATCCCTTGGCATCGGCTTTCCTGTATCAAAAAATCGCTCAGCTCAGGGCGCAGGGCTGCGCCATTATTATCAGTACCCATGAGTTGGGATTAGTGCAAGATCAGATGGATCGCGCTTTGATCTTAGGTCGAGGACGAATGTTAGCTTCGGGAAGCTTAACCTCCCTGAGGGCGGCGACTCAGTTGCCAAATCATATCTTGTTGCATTTTCTATCTAATACTCAAAGGCAAGCATTGCTCGCGGATCCCATTTTAGCGGCATGTGTTAAGGCAAATGCGGGGCAGGGACTCACACTAGCCGTGCCACAGGAGCAAAAGTCAGCCGTGTTAAATCACTTATTACAAAAAGTGCCCGCGGGGGATTTTTCTATTGAACCTCCTAGTTTGCAGAGTGTATTTCATCATTACATGGAAAGTCTTTGCCCCCTTCAGTCGCCAACAATGCCTACAAAGACTATTAACATAACAGATATAAATCAGGCGATTAATTTGGAATCAGTCCTATGAACCGTTCTGAGGTTTTGCACCATCGTTTAAGTGCCCTGAGCATAGTGAGCACCATAGCCGCCAAAGAGTTTAAGGATAATGTACGTAATCGTTGGTTATGGATGATGGCGGGAATCTTGTTGCTGCTGTCTCTGTGTGTGAGTTTTATGGGCAGCGCTGTGTCCGGCAACTTAGTGGTATTTGAGCCTGCCCAGATCCTCTCTGGGTTAGTCACTTTATCGGTATTTATGCTCCCTTTAGGTGCGATTTTATTGAGTTATGACAGCTTTGTTGGTGAAAAAGAATCCGGCACTCTGTTGTTACTGCTGACCTATCCATTAGCACGTTGGCATCTCGTGTGCGGCAAGTTTTTAGGCCATGCCTGCGTGATGACCATTGCCTGCATTTTGGGCTTTGGTTTAACAGGATTGATACTGATATCACTGGGCGATACTCAGGCCCAGTTATCCATAGCTATCGGGTTTATCCATTTGATTATGAGCAGTATTTTACTGTCATTAGTGTTCGTGCTCTTGGGTTATTGGGTTAGCTTGTGTGTGCGAGAAAAAGCCAAGGCACTGGGGATATTACTCATTTTATGGTTTGTGCTTGTGCTGGTTTATGATCTGATTTTACTCAGTGCAGTGGTTGGAATGAGTGAGATGTTTAATCGTACTGTATTCAATCTACTGATTTTGTTGAACCCTACTGATCTGTTCCGTGCTTTAAATTTACTCGCGACTCCCTCGGATACACTCGCGGCTAAAAGTAGTCTCACTCTGCTTGCTCAAACTGGGCTGGGCTTACCCTTAATGTATGGTTTGCTGGGTGGCTGGATTGGTGCATTACTTTTGTGTTGTTCTTGGATCTTTAAATACCAAGAAATCTAGTTTAGCGACCTCTGTATTAGTCTAACTTTGTACTTATTAAACAATGACTAAACTGAGTATAGAGTCACACTCTTATATGTTGTTAAAAGGTAAAATAAACCATCTTGACTTGGTGATTGCATATCATCGTTTTCTTGGAAAGAAACAATGTCACATGATGATTGCATGTTGTTAGTGTAATCAAACTTTATCAGTATTGGCTGATCTTTCAGGCGTTTAACATGCATAAAATCACATCTTATTTAATGTTAGATGAACAGGCTAAGGAATTAGTCGATCATGTGAATGGGACAACCATCAGCCTGACTTTTTCCGAAACGGCCTTATTAGTGCTGTTGTTATCATCCACGAATGCCATTTTTACTAAGGAAGAATTGCTGCAGGTCGGCTGGCCTGAAAGGGTGGTTGCTCCTACCTCTTTAACGCAATGCATCAGTACCTTACGTAAAAAGCTCGAACCCTATACCGAAGTGCAGCTTAAAACCGTGGCACGCCGCGGTTATCAATTGCATATCTCTGAACAATCCCATGTAAAGATGCTGGCGATCAATGATGCGAATGCAATTCGTGATGCCTTAGTGGGGGTGTCGGTTTGGACTAAAGTTGCTGGTATTGCCCTTTTGTGCGCTATCTTGACAATCGTTTGGTATGTGAGCGACCACCATGCGGTGGTTAAACAGGTGGCTAAATGGCATGCCGATAAATATATCAGCCTCAATATTGGTGGCACGCTGGGGACGGCGCGAACCTTCTATATTGGTGATGAGGATCGTTTACATCCTTCATGGTGGCAAAAACATTTAGCGCCAGAGGGAAATCACATCAATAACCTTAATTACTTCAGTGCATTTACCTCAACGGATGGCAAAAATTATTCGATGGCGATTTGCCCTGAGCTGGACGCCGATGCCTGCAGTGGTCACGGCATCATCAATATCACGGCGATAGATGCAAAACCCGCAGGATTAAATATGGCGGAGTTTATTCCGCTGAGCCAAATAATGGAGCAGCGCATTCGCTATAACCGTATCGTCCTCCCTGCGGATGATAAAGGAATGGGCGAGTTACTTGAGCATAATTACCATGCGGATATTTATTTTCCCGTCGCGGGCGAACTCCTAGTTCGTAACGATCTCAGTATGTCTCTGGTCTATGAAGGGCAAAATAAGGGCAAGTTTTATTCGACCTCCTGTATTACAGATCAAGATTGTTTAACGACGCCGATTAAATACACTATCCGCGGTGAGTTTGAGCAGTACCAGACCACAATTGATGACCTTAAAGTCGATGTTTTTCACGTTAAAGTGTTACAAAAAGAACTGACAAAACCGGATGAAGTCAGCCATTCTGCTATGCAGTTCTACCGTGAAATTCGTAAGCATGATATCCGTGATGAAGATTTATTTTATTATCGTGTTTATCAAAATGAGCACACGGCAGTATGGATCATTCCTCAGATGGGACAAGTACTTGCGTGGACTCAGTACACTCAGATCAAATTATAAAGTAGTCGTTAGCCAAACTTGATTAAGCCGACATAGCGTCGGCTTTTTTGTGCCTGCAGTTGAGCGCGGTCGTGATGATGCTAAGCTGCGAGTTTGAGCGTCTGGTTCAAATTGTTTGCATTAACTTTCTATCATAAAAATTGGCTTTGTTTTACTTCTTCATTCAGTGCCAGTTACACTGCCAAACTTAGCAATCACACTATAAATACAATAATAAAAAAGAGAGGAGTCATTCATGTCGGACCGTCTTATTCCCGTGCTGTTACTGTCAACTTCAGTATTGGCTGGGCTCACTGCTTGCAGTGATAACACCACAGAAAACACAGTAAAAACCAGCGAAAACGCGCTAAAAAGTCAAGACGTTGCGGCTCAAATGCCGATTGGCATTAATGTCGCGGCTATGACGCCAACGGTAAAACCAGGGGATGATTTTTATACCTACGCCAATGGCGAATGGATGAAAACGACGATGATCCCAGCCGATCGCTCCAGCACTGGCGCTTTCCTCGTTGCTTTTGAAGCGACCGAAAAGCATAAAACCAGTTTGATTGCCGATCTGGTGAAAGCGCAACATGCGGCGGGTAGCGACGAAGCGCGTATCGCCGATTTCTACAAGGCTTACACAGATACCGCCGCTATTGATGCCGCAGGAATGAAGCCTGCCGAGGCGGATATTGCCCGTTATGAGGCCATTGCGAGCAAGCAGGATTTATCTGCGGCATTAGGTGGAAATCTGCGCGCCGATGTCGATCCTCTCAACGCGACTGACTTTTATACCGAAAACCTATTTGGGATCTTCGTCACCCAAGGTTTATCAACGCCGGGCGAAGTCTTACCTTACTTTTTACAGGGCGGTTTAGGCTTACCTGAGCGCGAATATTACCTGTCTGCCGATCCTAAAATGGTCGACATTCGCACCGCTTACCGCGCTTACATTGAAACCTTGCTTAAAGATGCGGGTGTGAGCGATGCCGCTGTCCGTGCCGATCGTATTTTCGCCCTTGAAAACAAGATTGCTGCAGCCCACGCCAGCCGTGAAGCAAGCGAAGATTTTACTCAGTCTTCGGGTGTATGGAGCCGTGCTGACTTTGATGCCAAAGCACCGGGCATCGATTGGACTGCCTTTCTAGCGGCGGCGCAACTGGGCAATCAGCCTAAATTTGCGGCCTACCATGCAACGGCGATTACGGGACTTTCTGCGCTTGTGGCCTCTGAGCCTTTAGAAGCATGGAAAGATTGGCTCGTGTTTCACCATATCAATAGCCATGCTGATGTGTTGCCATCGGCTATCGACAATGCTTCGTTTGCCTTTAATGGCACTAAGCTTTCTGGCACGCCAGAGCAGCGTAGCCGCGATAAACGTGCCTTAGCGGCACTCGACCAATATTTAGGTGATGCCGTAGGCCATGCCTATGCCGAGCAATATTTCCCCGCTTCGGCCAAAGCAGAAGTCAGCACTATGGTGGATAACATAGTGGCCGCCTTCGGTCAGCGAGTGGAAAAACTCGATTGGATGGACCCTTCAACCAAGAAAGAAGCCCTAGCAAAAGTGGCAACTATGGCGGTGGGCGTGGGTTATCCCGACAAATGGCGCAATTACGACAGCTATGCAGTGACTGCGACCAATGCCTACGCCAATGCCATCAATGGTGAAAAAGTAGAGTACAGCCATCAGCTAGCCAAGATTGGCAAACCAATGGATAAAGGCGAGTGGTGGATGACGCCGCAAGTGGTGAATGCGGTGAACTTGCCAGTGCAGAATGCGCTTAACTTCCCTGCGGGTATTTTGCAACCGCCATTCTTTGATGCTAAGGCCGATGCGGCCTACAACTATGGCGCGATTGGCGCTGTGATTGGTCATGAAATCAGCCATAGTTTTGATAACAATGGTGCGGCCTTTGACTCGACTGGGGCTATGCGTAACTGGTGGACGCCCGCTGACTTTGCTCAATTTGATAAGCAAGGCGATGCGTTAGCGCAGCAGTTTGATGCTTATGCGCCTTTCCCTGATTTACACGTGAATGGCAAGTTGACCTTAGGTGAAAATATTGCCGATGTAGCAGGTTTAGCCGCCGCTTATGATGCTTACCACGCCTCGCTTAAAGGCAAAGATGCGCCTGTGATTGGAGGCTTTACGGGTGATCAACGCTTCTTTATCGGCTTTGCGCAAACATGGGCCACTAAGATGCGTGACGAAGCCCTGCGTGCTCGGGTGGCAACCGATGGCCATGCACCCGGCATGTACCGCGCGCTGACAGTGCGTAACTTAGATGCTTGGTATACTGCATTCGATGTTAAGCCTGGCGACAAGCTGTATTTAGCCCCTGAAGATCGCGTTAAGATCTGGTAAGTTTACTGGGTTGATTTGAAAGGAAGGGGAACGCTAGCGTTCCCCTTTTTTATTAACGATTTTGCAGTCGGTTGTAATCCAGCCACCCACTTTCTATCGGGTGATTGTCGAAAAAGATCTGATTGAGTTCGTCACTAAAGGCCCAAAACTTCGGATCAGTACGGCGTACACCCACCATATCTAACAGTGCCTCATAGTCTTTTTCAGTTTGCATTTTCTCAACTGTCGCCACGACGTTAGGCAAGTCTTGTTCTTTCACTCGCCAAAATGCCTCAGGATAACTGCCCAATAAGCCATGCACTAAAGTGACGTCATCTTTAGCGGGTTCGCGGTTACTCGCCTCATTAAATAGACTCGAAATATTCCGATGGGCGCTATTGCGAACTAAGGTAAATATCTCAGCTTTACCCGCTTTTTCAGGTTCCACCATGATCATGGTTAGTTCTGGTAACAGGGTCGCTTGTGTGCCTTTTAATCGATCTAATGTGTGTAAAAGTGCTTTGCTATGTATTTTCAAGCTGCTGTTTTCTATGTGATATCGATTGGGTTGAACTTTAGCAACCTTCTGTCCGAGTTTTTGATACAGTTCGCCCTTTAGATCGTCACTAAAGTAGAGTACGCCCGTAGGCTGATGAAAGGTGTTGATATCCCCTGCGATAAAGGCCGTGAGTTGAGTTCCAGCCCCTTGATACCAATCACTCAACTGCTTGCGCCTTTCCTCCTGTGGCAACAGGGTCAGGAAATTCGATTCCCCCTCCATACGTAAAAAATCCATGTATAAGCGAGTTAATAGCTGGTGGCCGTAGTTACCATAAACATCGAAACCCGCGACCAATAAATAGTGGATACGCTCCAGCAAGGCATAATCGATAATCCAAGCCGTTTTGGGCGGTTCGCCTACTAAGCCTTTGACCACAGTGGCATTGTCGAAGTGACGAAATACTGTCAGGCTGGCATTATCATTGGTGTCGTCGCCATCCCAGAGTCCGTCTATGGTGAGGTGCTGGCCGTTTTTGAATTTCTCGTTCAAGAATTGATTACGCGCCCGCATATATTTGCCTTGCTTGGCGGCATATTTCACCCAAGTTACTGCGAGTGCAGTGCTTTCTTCCTCTGCAGGCATACGTAGATTTTCAAGTTGGGAATGGTAAAAGGCGCTAAAGTCAGTGTCGTCCATATAATCTGGAGTCACAAAGTACACCCAGAATCTATCGTTAATGACATTGAGCGCCACCTGACCACGGCACACTGGGCCTTTGATAAAGCCCATAATGGTATCTTGGGCGCGGGTCAGCATAAATCGATAGCGCGCACTGGCAGGAATTTGAATAAAAGCTTCAAAGGGATTGGCCGCAACGCTCGGCTTGTAGCTCGGCAGTTGAGTGACTGAGTAATCCGCATCGATAAACCATTGTTGCCAGTTATCCAGCAAGCCGGTATTCAAAGCGTAGGGGATATGGGTTTTATCGACTATGGTTGCCCGATAAGGCCGAAAGCGGTAATAGACTCGCTCCACCTTAGGATCGTCGAAGGGACGACGGGAGGCGATAATATCCAGCGCTTGCCCCGGCGGCGTCCGAGAACGCACTAACTCGAAGAATAAAGGCTGGGTGTTCGGCTGATTCAAAGACTCAAAATATAAATGGAAGGCAAACAAATGCTCGTAGATGTAGCGTGCACTTAATTGGCTTTTTAAACTGTCGCCGTTTAAAAACTTCTCCCAGAGGGTTATTTCTGCAATAAATTCAGGTGTAAGCGCTTGTGCAAACGGCAGTGGCGCACCTTGCTCGAGCCAGTGCATCAACACTTGATGTTCATTCGCATTCAGTGCTGGCAAGCCATAAGGCATACCTGCAAGGGGCTGGCTTTGCTCGTATTTGTCCATTTCCTCTAGGCTGGCGCATTGCTGTACCCTATCTAGGCTGAAATCAAAACGCTTATCTAAAATCTTGTCTTCGGGCAGGGGATGCATTTGCTTAAGCGTGAGCATTCTGGCTAATACCGAGGCTTGGGTATTGGCTTCTGGGGTTTGATCGCGCTCGTTTAGCATGGGGTAAAATCCGCGTTGACGCCAAGCTTCTGGGGTAAAGGCATCGACAAATAAGCGATTAGGTGTGGCAGCGACTAAGCGTGTGCCTTGGTAAACCTTTTCCTTACTCGCCCCACGCTCTATACCTTCGCTCGAGGTCATTTTTAACTGACAGGGGGCATCGTAACAGGCATGACATACCACGCAGCGGCTATTGAGAATAGGCTCAACTTGTGTGTGCACAAACTCGGCTTGTTGAATAAATTGGTCGTTAAGCTGTGCATTTTCGACGCGTTTTTGCGGTGAGCTAGTGCCAAACAGGGCATTGAAATCGATTTGCGCTACGCTGGCACAACCTGTCGCTAACAGCACTGCGACCAACAACAACCTCTTCCATCCCCCTTTTATCGCGTCCATTCACCGCTCCTTCATTTGCCACATGCTATTTAGCAGAGTTAGGCTTTTTAGCCCACTGATAAGTATCACTTTAGCAGAAGAGTGTGTTGGATTTGAAATTTGCAGCCAGATGTTGTTCAAGGAGCTGACTTAAGTTGCCCTACAGACTTTTGGTAGCTGCCTCGAAACTTGGGTAAGATAGCGGCTATAAAAGCGTACCTGTGATGGCTGTATTAATTGCACCAGTATTGTTGTGGCAATAACAAAAGGATGAAGTATGACTGCTGATAACCGCTATTTTTACGAACCGAGCAAAGGCCATGGCCTTGCACACGATCCTTTAAATGCGATTGTGGGGCCTCGACCGATCGGCTGGATTTCATCGCGGAATACTCAGGGGCAACGCAATCTCGCACCTTATAGCTTTTTCAATTGTTTCAACTACAAACCGCCCATCATTGGCTTTGCCAGCACAGGCTGGAAAGACAGTGTCGCCAATATTGTCGAGACAGGGGAGTTTGTGTGGAACCTCACCACTCGCGGCTTAGCTGAGAAAATGAATCAAACCTCCGCCATGCTGCCACGCGGTCAAGATGAGTTTAGCTTTGCCGGACTCACGGCTAAAGCTGGCACCATTGTTAAGGCAGACTTAGTGGCTGAAAGCCCAGTGAACTTCGAATGCAAATTGTCCCAATGTATTCAACTCACCGCCGCCAATGGCGACAAGATTGATACTTGGTTAGTGTTAGGTGAAGTGGTGGCCGTGCATATTGCTAAGCATTTACTCAATGCCGAGGGGATTTATCAAACTGCCCTTGCCGAGCCCGTATTACGTGCCGGCGGCCCATCGGCTTATTATGGGATCTCCGAAGGTCTGCGTTTCGATCTACATAGACCACAAGTGTAGGGGGTTGCTCAGGTGCCGCAGGGCTGTGGGTTTTCAAACTTCGTTTGATTTTTTGGCATTAGTTTAACTTTTAACCTTTTAAATCCAAATCTAAGTCAAAGTCGTGGGGCTTCACCCCACACCCGACCAAGGAGGACTGCTCGTCCTATCCTCCTTGGATTCTCCATGACGCCCCTAGCGAAGTTACATGCATTGGTTACCTGTCTCATACTCCAATAAAAATTGCCTAACGGCTCAGATGGGACATCCCTGTCCCCCCGAGCCTGCGCCATCATCCATGATGTCGCCACGGCATTTTTATCTGCGTATTTCGACAACTTCACAGGGGAAGGTGAACTTCTGATGCTGAGGTGTTCGTTGTGAATTTCAAAAGATTTTTTGCTTGTACTATCATTTTCCTATGCAACCAATTGCAGCGCGAACTATTAACCCCGCAGTACACCACCGATTAGGGGAGTCTGCCTGTGATTAGATGTTGAAAGGCATCAGGTATTTTCTGTTAGATCTTCTTGCCCCATCCAATCAAGGGGGGATGCCAACTCGACAAAGTCTTTATATTCATCCATATCGATCTCTTTAAACTGATTTCTAATATAGAGAAACTTAGCCCACAGAAGCGCTGAGGTTTGGATGTAGTGGCACACTAATTTTGGCCACCTAAATAGAGGTGATATTATTACCTCGTAGATGACTTTAGGTGAAAACAT
>NZ_JABAEB010000021.1 GCF_012584455.1 Shewanella oncorhynchi | reverse complement strand
GAGAGTAGGTCATCGCCAAGCGCCTAATTATCTCATTGAGATGCAACGAAGCCAGCTGAATAAGCTGGCTTTTTTGCATTCGCAATTTGTTAATTGGAGTGATTTTCCTGCTTTTTTCTCTGTTCTTCATTCAGTCATCTTCTCTAGCATGAGCTGCAATCCTCGCTTTTAGCAGTTACAATACGTATTTGTCGTCATTGAACAAACACATGTCTCTATCTCATAGCCTTCAATCATTTAATTCCTTTGGTTTGGCCCAGTCTTGCGCGGATCTTGTTGAGGCGCACTCAAAAGAAGCTGTTAAGGCGATCTGTCTGCCACTATGGCAACAACAATTGCCTATGTTGGTGCTTGGTGGTGGTAGCAATCTGGTCTTTACGGAGGACTTTAACGGCACAGTTGTCAGGATTTTATCGAAAGGGATAAAAGTATCTGAAGACACAGAAGCGTTTTATCTCGATGTTGAGGCGGGTGAGAATTGGCACGAGTTAATTCAGTTTACGCTCGAGCATGGCATGTTTGGGCTGGAGAATATGGCATTAATTCCTGGGACGGTTGGTGCAGCACCTATTCAGAATATTGGCGCTTATGGTGTTGAACTATGTGATGTGTGTGATTGGGTTGAGTATCTTGATTTACCCTCAGGTGAGTTTGTGCGCATCAGCACAGCTGAGTGTCAATTTGCTTACCGTGAGTCTATTTTCAAAGACAAATTGCGCAATCTCGCTGTAGTCACAGCTGTTGGGCTGCGCTTAGCTAAACGTTGGCAACCGCGTTTAGTCTATGGTCCATTGCAATCGTTTGATCCTGCAACCGTTACAGCGCATGAGATTTTTGAGCGCGTATGCCAAGTACGAAGTGAAAAGCTTCCTGATCCCGCTGTGCTCGGCAATGCAGGCAGTTTCTTTAAAAATCCCATTGTAAGCGCAGCCTGTTATCTAGATTTAGCACAGCGTTTTCCGACGATAGTGGGCTACGCACAAGCGGATGCAACAGTGAAATTGGCTGCAGGCTGGTTGATTGAGCAAGCGGGACTGAAAGGTTTTGTGCTCGGCAATGTGGCAGTGCATGACAAGCAAGCCTTAGTGTTAGTGAATCGAGGCGGAGCAACGGGGCATGATATTTGCCGCCTAGCGCTGCATGTTATTGCGCAAGTACAGGATAAATTTGGTGTTGTGCTAGAAGCCGAGCCTAGAATCATCGGGGCTAATGGCGAAGGAGATTTGCATGTCTGATCATTGGGGAAGAAAACGCCAGATATTAGCTTTATTATCTAGCGGGCAATTTGTTTCTGGCGAGCAGTTAGCCACTGAACTTGGGATTTCGCGTGCCGCAGTGAATAAGCACATCGATGCGCTAGAAACCTATGGTGTGGCAATTTATAGCGTCAAAGGTCGCGGCTATAAGTTAGCGAATCCTATTTCTTTGATTGATGCTTCACGTTTAGTGCAATCAATTGATAATCGTTGCTTTTACTTTGATGAGATAGCAAGCACCAACGGCTTTATGCTGGACCATACTACTGAATTGAAGAATGGTGATGTGTGTGTGGCAGAGTATCAATCCGCAGGTCGTGGTCGTCGAGGCAGGACTTGGGTGTCGCCCTATGGGCATCACTTATATTTCTCGCTGTTTTGGACTTTCCCGCAGGGAATGGCGCAGGCAATGGGATTAAGTTTAGTGGTGGCCTGTACATTGGTTGAAGTGCTTAAATCTTTTGGCGTCGAGAATATTGGTGTTAAGTGGCCCAATGACATCTATTTGGATAACAAGAAGCTTGCCGGGATCTTGATTGAGATGTCGGGTCAGGCTGATAGCCTGTGCCAGCTTATCATAGGTGTTGGTGTCAATATGGCTATGTCAGAGGAACAAGGTAAAGGTATCGATCAGCCTTGGAGTGATTTGTCAGAGTTGGTCGACATGCCTGACAAGACGGCGCTTGTTATTGCATTACAGAAGCAGCTTAAGCGTGATATTCAGTTATTTGAGCGTGAAGGATTAGCTGCATTCAAGACTCGTTGGCAAGCTGCGGACTTATTTTATGGTCGTGAAATACGTTTGCTTATGGGGGAAAAGTCTGTCGAAGGAATTTGTCGAGGCGTTGATGAGCAAGGTGCAGTATTGCTCGAAACCGCCGACGGTGTTCAAGCATTTATCGGCGGTGAAATTAGCTTAAGGGCACGCTAAGTACCCAAGAGCCAATTTTACTTGCGCATCAGCACGTGGGACATCAAATGATCCTGACCTTTCTGCAGGATCAAATGGGCTCTCTCACGGGTCGGTTGAATGTTAAGTTGTAGGTTTGGACCATTGATTGTGTCCCAAATATTGGCGGCAATCGTATTGGCCTCATCATCGGTTAGCGTCGAATAGTGATGAAAATAAGATTTTTTGTCACTGAATGCACCAGAGCGGAACTGCAAAAATCGTTCTTTATACCATTGTTTTAGCAAAGGTTCTTCTGCATCGACATAAATAGAAAAGTCGACAAAATCGGAGACAAAAGGACGACGGGTATCAACGGGGGAGTCGAGTCCTGTTTGTAGTACATTCAAGCCTTCTAAAATTAAGATGTCTGGCTGAGAAACGGTTTGATGCTGATTCTTAACGCGGTCATAGGTGACGTGTGAATAGATAGGGGCTTTCACATGTGGCTGACCGGATTTCACGGCGGAGATAAACTCAACCAGCATTTTCATATCGTAACTTTCTGGAAATCCTTTACGCTGTAATAGTCCTTTACGTTTTAAGTCCGCCAGAGGATACAAAAAACCATCTGTTGTCACCAAATCAACTTTTGGGTGTTCAGGCCAGTGCCGTAGTAAAGCTTGCAAAATACGTGCTGTGGTGCTTTTCCCGACGGCGACACTACCAGCAATACTAATGATGTAAGGACTTTTTGATGGTTTTTGACCGAGGAATTCATCAACCACTAAGCCTCGTTGTTGCTTAGCTTTAACGATCAAATTCAGTAGTCGGCTAAGGGGAAGATAAATATCAGTCACTTCCGATAAGGAAATCTTTTCATTTATGCCTCTAAGGTTCTCCAAGTCTTGCTCACTCAGTGTCAACGGCACTGAATCTCGTAACTCAGACCATTGCAGGCGCTCGAAGGCGAGATAGAGTGCTTTTTGAATTGAATTTTTAGAAGTCATTGGCTTTCCTCAGCTTAGGAAAGGCACAGTACACTATGAGAATATTTGGAACAATACTAAATGGGTGATTGCAGTCGTGTTTCCGTTACCGTTTGATGTATTCGCTGTTTAATTGGCCGTCAAAGTTGGATAACGTGTAAAAAAACACCGTTCAAGCGCTTTTTTTACGTAAATAGGCGTTTTTTACTTGCACTTGGGAGCGCATTTACCTAATATCCCGTTCCGAAATGATAATGCCGGCATAGCTCAGTTGGTAGAGCAACTGACTTGTAATCAGTAGGTCCCGAGTTCGACTCTTGGTGCCGGCACCATTTTATGTGGAGGGGTTCCCGAGTGGCCAAAGGGATCAGACTGTAAATCTGACGGCTCAGCCTTCGAAGGTTCGAATCCTTCTCCCTCCACCACTTTTTTCTAGGTAGTTAGGTAGCCTTAGTTAGGTTGCGCGGACATCGTATAATGGTATTACTCCAGCCTTCCAAGCTGATAACGCGGGTTCGATTCCCGCTGTCCGCTCCAAATTAGTTGCTGATATGGCTCAGTTGGTAGAGCACACCCTTGGTAAGGGTGAGGTCGGCAGTTCGAATCTGCCTATCAGCACCAGCCTCTCTAAATTTAGCTCCTACGCCTAAACATAATCGGTTCGATGTCATTTTAATGCATCGGATTTTTTCTATATGTTAGTTTTCATCACCAAGAATCTTGGACTGAGGCATTACCATGGCTAAAGCTAAATTTGAACGTATTAAGCCCCATGTAAACGTGGGCACCATTGGTCACGTTGACCATGGTAAAACCACACTGACTGCAGCTATCTCTCACGTACTGGCTAAGACCTACGGTGGCGAAGCTAAAGACTTCTCTCAAATCGATAACGCTCCAGAAGAGCGTGAGCGCGGTATTACGATCAATACCTCTCACATCGAATATGACACGCCTTCACGTCACTACGCACACGTAGACTGCCCAGGCCACGCTGACTATGTTAAAAACATGATCACTGGTGCTGCACAGATGGACGGCGCGATTCTAGTAGTTGCCTCTACAGACGGTCCAATGCCACAGACTCGTGAGCACATCCTGCTTTCTCGTCAGGTTGGCGTACCTTTCATCATCGTGTTCATGAACAAATGTGACATGGTAGATGACGAAGAGTTACTGGAATTGGTTGAGATGGAAGTGCGTGAACTTCTGTCAGAATACGATTTCCCAGGTGATGATTTACCAGTAATCCAAGGTTCAGCTCTGAAGGCCCTAGAAGGTCAACCAGAGTGGGAAGCTAAGATCCTTGAATTAGCCGCAGCACTGGATTCTTACATTCCAGAACCACAACGTGACATCGATAAGCCGTTCCTACTGCCAATCGAAGACGTATTCTCAATTTCAGGCCGTGGTACAGTAGTCACTGGTCGTGTTGAGCGTGGTATTGTTAAAGTGGGTGACGAAGTTGAAATCGTTGGTGTTCGCACAACGACTAAAACAACGTGTACTGGTGTAGAAATGTTCCGTAAACTGCTTGACGAAGGTCGTGCAGGTGAGAACTGTGGTGTGTTATTACGTGGTACTAAGCGTGATGACGTAGAACGTGGTCAAGTATTGGCTAAACCAGGTTCAATCAACCCACACACCACTTTTGAATCAGAAGTTTATGTTCTGTCAAAAGAAGAAGGCGGACGTCACACTCCATTCTTCAAAGGCTACCGTCCACAGTTCTACTTCCGTACAACTGACGTAACCGGTACTATCGAACTGCCAGAAGGCGTAGAGATGGTAATGCCTGGCGACAACATCAAAATGGTAGTGACTCTGATTTGCCCAATCGCGATGGACGAAGGTTTACGCTTCGCAATCCGTGAAGGTGGTCGTACAGTTGGTGCTGGTGTAGTAGCTAAAATCATCGCTTAATTGCGATAGAAATTAGTTTGAAAAGGAAGCTTCGGCTTCCTTTTTTGTTTAAGTGGATTATTTCATAGGTTTTGTGGTTTGCATGGGATTCGCATCCTTGCTTACAAAGTCGAATAAGAATACAATCTATGGCCGATTTTTGACCCTGAGCTTATGCTATTTTGCGTTTCTAAGGGTGTTCGGAAATGCAGAGTGATGTGGGATTATGCCCGTCAATTAATGTGCTCTAAGCTCAGGCCGTATTGAGTAACGGAAAAACCGATGACAACAAATACTGAAAACCAGAACAATTCTCTGGATATCGTGAAGTGGGGTTTAGTGATTGTATTGCTAGCCGCTGCTGTTATTGGCAATCAAATGTATAGCGAAGCCAGTGCCGTCATACGTGCGCTTAGTGTTATCGTTGCATTCGCTATTGCTGGTTTTATTGCGCTTCAGACTGTAAAAGGTAAAAAAGCGTTAGCTTTTGCCCGTGAAGCGCATATCGAAGTGCGCAAGGTTGTATGGCCGACGCGTCAAGAAGCGCTAAACACCACTTTTATTGTCCTTGCTGCAACAGGTATCTTAGCTCTTATCCTTTGGGGTATGGATGCTGTGTTAATGCGAATTGTCAATTTTATCACTGGCGTATAGGCACCTCGAATGACTGAAGCTAAAGAAGCTAAAAAAAGATGGTATGTAGTGCAGGCATTCTCAGGCTATGAAGGCCGAGTTTGTAAGTCACTGATTGAATATATTAAAATGCATGGCATGGAAGCATACTTCGGTGAAGTATTGGTTCCGACTGAAGAAGTCATCGAAATGCGTGCAGGTCAGCGTCGCAAGAGCGAACGTAAGTTTTTCCCTGGCTATGTGTTAGTCCAGATGGAAATGAACGATGACAGCTGGCATTTAGTCAAAAGCATCCCGCGTGTTTTAGGCTTTATTGGCGGAACGTCTGATCGTCCTGCCCCAATTTCAGATAAAGAAGCTGATGCAATTCTGCGTCGCTTACAAGAAACGACAGCGTCACCGACTCATAGAACTATATTTGAGCCTGGTGAAGTGGTACGTGTGTGTGATGGTCCATTTGCTGACTTTAACGGCACCGTTGAAGAAGTGGATTATGACAAGAGCCGCGTGAAAGTATCAGTGATGATCTTTGGTCGTTCTACGCCTGTTGAACTTGACTTTAGTCAAGTTGAAAAAGGCTGATTAAATAAACTACAAAATCCGTTTGGCAACGGGTGCGAATTTCTATATAATTCGCACCCGTTGTTTTCGGGGGAGCATGTCAGCATGTCGCTGATGCGCGTTTGAACCCAAACTGAGGAAATGTCAGATGGCAAAGAAGATTGATGCTTATATTAAGCTACAAGTAAAATCCGGTTCTGCGAACCCATCACCACCAGTTGGTCCAGCTTTGGGTCAAAAAGGTGTGAACATCATGGAATTCTGTAAAGCGTTTAACGCCCGTACAGAAAAAATGGAAAAAGGCATGCCTATTCCAGTCGTGATCACTGTTTACAGTGACCGTTCATTCACTTTTGAAACTAAGACTTCTCCAGCGTCTTACTTACTGAAGACTGCTGCAGGCCTGAAATCAGGTTCTCCACGTCCAAACACTCAGAAAGTGGGTACTATCGCTCGCGCTAAAGTTCAAGAAATTGCTGAACTGAAAGCTGCCGATATGACTGGTGCTGACATTGAAGCGATGACTCGCTCAATCGAAGGTACTGCGCGTTCAATGGGTTTGGTTGTAGAGGATTAATATAATGGCAAAGCTAACTAAACGCATGCGCGTAATTCGCGAAAAAGTTGACGGTACTAAAAGCTACGATATCAACGAAGCTGTTGCTCTGTTAAAAGAATTAGCAACTGCAAAATTCGTTGAAAGTGTAGACGTAGCAGTTAACTTGGGTATTGACCCACGTAAATCTGACCAAAACGTTCGTGGTGCAACAGTGTTGCCACACGGTACTGGTCGTGACGTTCGCGTTGCAGTATTTACACAAGGTGCAAATGCTGAAGCTGCTAAAGCTGCTGGCGCTGAGCTAGTTGGTATGGATGATCTGGCTGAGAAAATCAAAGCCGGTGAAATGAACTTTGACGTAGTTATCGCATCTCCAGATGCAATGCGCGTTGTTGGTATGTTAGGTCAAATCTTAGGCCCACGTGGTTTAATGCCTAACCCTAAAACAGGTACAGTAACGCCAAACGTTGCTGAAGCTGTTAAGAACGCCAAAGCGGGTCAAGTTCGTTACCGTAACGACAAGAACGGTATTATCCACACTACTATCGGTAAAGTGGATTTCACACCAGTTCAATTGAAAGAAAACTTGGAAGCGTTAGTGTCAGCACTGAAAAAGGCTAAGCCTGCAGTTGCTAAAGGCATTTTCGTGAAAAAGATCAGCATCTCTACCACTATGGGTGCAGGTGTTGCAGTTGATCAAGCTACGCTTGAAACAACTCTATAATTTTACAAAGCGGGTGCATTAGTCTATAATGCGCGCACTTTGTGGGTTGAAGCCTGTTTTATCTTCCGTTTAGGCGGAGTTTAACTCAGGTTTCCGTCCAAGACCGCAGGTGTTTTTTGTAAAAATAACTTAATTTCCTGCGTAGACGGTGTCAGGCCCCAGCTAAAATTTTTTACTGGATAATCTGCACCGTAAGTCACTAAATACATAAGTATTTAGTATGGTAAATACTAGGGAATACCCTAGGTAGAATCCAGGAGTAAAGCCAATGGCATTAAGACTCGAAGACAAAAAAGCGATTGTTGCTGAAGTCAACGAAGCTGCCAAAGGTGCGCTATCTGCAGTTGCCGCTGATTCTCGCGGTGTGACTGTAGGTGCTATGACCGGTCTGCGTAAAAAAGCTCGCGAAGCTGGTGTATATGTACGTGTAGTACGTAACACGCTAGCTCGTCGTGCTGTTGAAGGTACTGCTTTTGAGTGCCTAGCAGAAACGTTCACTGGCCCAACTTTGATTGCTTTTTCTTTAGAGCACCCAGGTGCTGCAGCACGTCTGTTAAAAGACTTTGCTAAAGAACAAGCTAACTTCGAAGTTAAAGGCGCAGCCTTTGAAGGGAATTTCATCCCTGCAGCTGAAATTGATCGTTTGGCGAAACTGCCAACATACGAAGAAGCACTAGCTCAGTTAATGATGACTATGAAAGAAGCATCTGCTGGCAAGTTCGTTCGTACACTGGCCGCCCTGCGCGATCAAAAACAAGAAGCCGCTTAATTTCAAGCTGGCTGCTTAATAAAATTGAATTCAGAACAATAGGAAACATTTGTTATGTCTATCACTAAAGACCAAATCTTAGAAGCCTTTGCAGCTATGTCTGTAATGGAAGTTGTTGAACTGATCGAAGCTATGGAAGAGAAGTTCGGCGTTTCTGCTGCTGCTGCTGTTGTTTCTGGCGGTGCAGAAGCAGTTGTTGTTGAAGAACAAACAGAATTCAACGTAGTTCTGACTGCTCACGGCGACAACAAAGTTGCAGTTATTAAAGCCATCCGTGGTGCAACTGGTTTAGGCCTGAAAGAAGCTAAAGCTATGTCTGAAGCTGCTCCAGTAGCAGTTAAAGAAGGCGTTTCTAAAGAAGAAGCTGAAGCTCTGAAGAAAGAACTTACTGAAGCTGGTGCTTCTGTAGAAATTAAGTAAGCTATTATTTAGCTTGCTCACCCAAGCCACTTGGGTGGAGGCTGGCGGTTTTTTAACCGTCGGCCTTTTTTGCGCTATATGCGCTGGCGATTTTTTTTCACCGTTTGTCGCCAAATTTTGCAGTCCCTAGCAGAGATTACTGGTTAGGTTCTTGCCATCAACGGTGATGGGCAAACGTGCTGAATTTTAATAACTTAAGTTATTTATTCAGTCTTGGTCACATCTCGTAAGCAGAGGAAACCCATGGTTTACTCCTATTCTGAAAAGAAGCGTATTCGCAAAGACTTTGGTAAGCGTCCAAAAGTTTTGGATATCCCTTATTTATTGTCTATCCAGCTAGACTCTTTTAAGAAGTTCACCGATCAAGATCCTACCGGTGAGCGCGGTTTAGAAGCCGCCTTCCGTAGCGTTTTTCCCATCAAGAGCTTTTCTGGTAACTCAGAACTGCAATACGTCAGCTATAAGCTTGGCGAGCCTGTTTTTGATGTGAAAGAGTGTCAGATCCGTGGTGTTACGTATTCAGCTCCACTACGCGTTAAATTACGCATGGTGTTGTATGACCGTGAAGCAGCGGCGGGCACAGTAAAAGATATTAAAGAACAAGAAGTCTACATGGGTGATATCCCATTGATGACGGATAACGGTACTTTTGTTATCAACGGTACTGAGCGTGTAATCGTATCTCAATTACACCGTTCTCCAGGCGTGTTCTTTGATCATGACCGTGGTAAAACCCACTCATCAGGTAAGGTGCTGTATAACGCACGTATTATTCCTTACCGTGGTTCATGGCTTGACTTTGAATTCGATCCTAAAGATGCACTATTTGTGCGTATTGACCGTCGCCGCAAACTGCCTGCGACCATCATGTTACGTGCATTAGAATATTCTACTCAAGAGATCCTCGATCTGTTCTTCGAACGCGTTGAGTTCAAGATCAAGAAAGATACTCTGGTCATGTCTTTGGTGCCTGAACGTCTGCGTGGCGAAACTGCCAGCTATGACATCAAGGATGCTGAAGGCTCTGTACTGGTTGAAGCGGGACGTCGTATTACTGCGCGTCACATTCGTCAGTTAGAAAAGACCAATACCACTGAGCTTGAAGTGCCAGTTGAATATATCGTGGGCAAATATGCTGCTCAAGATTATATCGATCCGGACACGGGTGAAGTTTTAGTCTCTGCCAACAGTGAAATTAGCTTAGAAGATCTGGCTAAACTATCATTGGCCGGTATTAAAGACATCAGCACGTTGTATATCAACGAGTTAGATCATGGTGCTTATATTTCAGATACGCTGCGTATCGATTCAACCACTAACCGCTTAGAAGCGCTGGTTGAGATCTATCGTATGATGCGTCCTGGCGAGCCACCAACCAAAGATGCTGCCGAAGCACTATTCCAGAACTTGTTCTTCAGTGAAGAGCGTTATGACCTGTCTAAAGTAGGTCGTATGAAGTTCAACCGTCGTCTCAGCATTCCTGATGACGAAGGTAGCGGTGTATTGTCTAAAGAAGACATCGTCGCGGTAATGAAGAACATCATTCATATCCGTAACGGTTTCGACGAAGTCGATGATATCGATCACTTGGGCAACCGTCGTATTCGTAGCGTCGGTGAAATGGCTGAAAACCAATTCCGCGTAGGTTTAGTCCGTGTTGAGCGCGCCGTGCGGGAACGTCTGTCTTTAGGCGATCTGAACGAGCTGATGCCACAAGACTTGATCAACGCTAAGCCAATTTCTGCTGCAGTGAAAGAGTTCTTCGGTTCTTCTCAGCTGTCACAATTCATGGACCAAAACAACCCGCTGTCAGAAGTAACGCATAAGCGTCGTATTTCTGCTCTTGGCCCTGGTGGTTTGACTCGTGAACGTGCAGGCTTCGAAGTCCGCGACGTACATCCAACGCATTATGGTCGTTTATGTCCAATTGAGACCCCTGAAGGTCCAAACATTGGTCTAATCAACTCATTAGCAAGTTTTGCCCGTACTAACTCTTACGGCTTCCTAGAAACGCCATACCGCAAGGTTATCGACGGCGTGATTACTGACGAAGTGGAATATTTGTCAGCAATCGAAGAAGGTCGTTATGTGATTGCACAGGCGAACATCGAAGTTGACGCTAGCGGTCGTATGGCAGAAGAGCAAATTGCTTGTCGTCATAAAGGTGAATCGACCTTTATGCGCGCTGCTGACATCCAGTATATGGACGTTTCGCCACAACAGATTATTTCTGTTGCTGCGTCGCTGATCCCGTTCTTAGAACACGACGATGCTAACCGTGCCTTGATGGGTGCGAACATGCAACGTCAAGCCGTACCCACACTGCGCTCTGAAAAGCCGCTAGTAGGTACTGGTATTGAGCGTACTTTGGCTGTTGACTCTGGTGTTGTGGTTGTTGCTAAACGTGGTGGTTTTGTAGACTACGTTGATGCGAGCCGCATCGTTGTTAAAGTAAATGAAGATGAGCTGCGTCCAGGCGAAGCCGGTATCGACATTTATAACCTGACTAAATACACCCGTTCTAACCAAAACACTTGTATCAACCAACGCCCTTGTTGTGCTGTTGGTGAGCCAGTCGTTCGTGGTGACGTGTTAGCAGACGGTCCGTCTACTGACTTAGGTGACTTAGCCCTTGGCCAGAACATGCGTATCGCATTCATGCCTTGGAACGGTTACAACTTCGAAGACTCGATCTTAATTTCTGAGCGCGTAGCGCAAGAAGACCGTTTCACCACTATCCACATTCAGGAGCTGTCTTGTATTGCTCGTGATACCAAACTGGGTAGCGAAGAAATCACGGCTGATATTCCAAACGTAGGTGAATCTGCTCTGTCGAAACTCGACGAGTCAGGTATCGTTTACATTGGTGCAGAAGTGAAGGGCGGCGATATTCTGGTTGGTAAAGTGACGCCAAAAGGCGAAACACAGCTAACGCCAGAAGAGAAGTTACTCCGTGCTATCTTCGGTGAGAAAGCGTCTGATGTTAAAGACAGTTCACTGCGTGTTCCTAACTCTGTTAAGGGCACTATCATCGACGTGCAGGTATTTACCCGTGACGGCGTTGAAAAAGACAAGCGTGCAGTTGAAATCGAAGAGATGCATATTGCCCAAGCTCGTAAAGACTTAGGCGAAGAGTTCAAGATCCTTGAAGAAGGTGTATTGAGCCGTGCACGTAACCTGTTAATTGGTGCTGGTTTCACTGAAGCGCAAATTGCTGCGTTGCCACGTAAAGATGTATTGGTTCAAGTCATTGACGATGAAGCAAAACAAACTGAACTTGAGCAATTAGCTGAACAGCATGAAGAGCTGAAAGCTGACTTCGATAAGAAGTTTGAAATCAAACGTCGCAAGATCACCCAAGGTGATGACTTGGCGCCAGGCGTACTCAAGATCGTTAAGGTTTACTTAGCGGTTAAGCGTACTATCCAACCTGGTGACAAGATGGCGGGTCGTCACGGTAACAAGGGTGTTATCTCTAAGATTTGCCCAATCGAAGACATGCCATATGACGAAAAAGGTAACCCAGTAGACATCGTATTGAACCCGCTAGGTGTTCCATCACGTATGAACATTGGTCAGGTACTTGAAGTCCATATGGGCGCCGCTGCCAAAGGTATTGGTAACAAGATCACTGCGATGCTTGAAGAACAGCGTGAGCTGGCTGAAGTTCGTGGTTACATCAAGCAAGTTTATGAATTAGGTGACGAAGTGCAGCAGCGCGTCGATATCGATTCATTCACTGATGATGAAGTATTACGTCTTGCGACTAACCTGAAAGGCGGTATCCCGATTGCAACTCCTGCATTCGACGGTGCTAAAGAGAAAGAGATCAAGCAGATGCTTGAACTTGCAGGTTTGCCAACCTCTGGTCAGTTGAAGTTGTTTGATGGTCGTACCGGTAACGAATTTGAGCGTCAAGTAACGGTAGGTTACATGTACATGCTCAAACTGAACCACTTAGTTGATGACAAGATGCACGCCCGTTCTACCGGTTCGTACAGCTTAGTGACTCAACAACCACTGGGCGGTAAAGCTCAGTTCGGTGGTCAGCGTTTCGGTGAGATGGAAGTGTGGGCACTAGAAGCATACGGTGCCGCTTATACGCTTCAAGAAATGCTCACTGTTAAATCGGATGACGTTAACGGTCGTACTCAGATGTATAAGAACATCGTCGACGGTAACCATCAGATGCAACCTGGCATGCCAGAGTCCTTCAACGTGTTACTGAAGGAGATCCGTTCACTCGGTATTAATATCGAGTTGGATCAGGCATAAGCGCAGGCCTTTAGCCGCGTTTGGCAAACAGAATGGTGCTCCGTGCAAGCGGAGCACCCGGTTTAACTCCTTCAGGAGAGAAACGTGAAAGACTTATTAAAGTTTCTGAAACAGCAAAGCAAGACTGAAGAATTTAACGGCATCAAAATTGGTCTGGCATCGCCTGATCTGATCCGTTCTTGGTCTTTTGGTGAAGTTAAGAAGCCAGAAACCATCAACTACCGTACCTTCAAGCCTGAGCGTGAAGGTCTGTTCTGTGCGCGTATCTTTGGCCCAGTCAAAGATTACGAATGTTTGTGCGGTAAGTACAAACGTTTGAAGCACCGTGGTGTTATTTGTGAAAAGTGTGGCGTTGAAGTAACCCAAACTAAAGTACGTCGTGAGCGTATGGGTCACATCGAACTGGCTAGCCCAGTTGCGCACATTTGGTTCTTAAAATCACTGCCGTCACGTATTGGCTTAATGCTGGATATGACGCTGCGTGATATCGAACGCGTACTGTATTTTGAATCATTTGTCGTGATCGAGCCTGGCATGACCAGCCTTGAACGTGGCCAAATGCTGACAGAAGAAACTTATCTGGATGCATTAGAAGAATACGGTGATGAGTTCGAAGCTAAAATGGGTGCCGAAGCAGTACTTGAACTGTTACGTGCTATCGATTTAGCGAAAGAAATCGAACAAATGCGTGAAGAATTGCCTTCAATCAATTCTGAGACTCGTCGCAAGAAAGTGACTAAACGTCTTAAGTTGATGGAAGCATTCTACACTTCAGGCAACAAGCCTGAGTGGATGATCTTAAAAGTACTGCCTGTGTTACCACCTGACTTACGTCCGTTGGTTCCGCTCGATGGCGGCCGCTTCGCGACTTCAGATCTTAACGACCTGTATCGCCGCGTGATCAACCGTAACAACCGTTTGAAGCGTCTGTTAGATTTAGCTGCGCCAGACATTATCGTACGCAACGAAAAGCGTATGTTACAAGAGTCTGTTGATGCGCTATTAGATAACGGTCGTCGTGGTCGTGCTATTACCGGTTCTAACAAGCGTCCTCTGAAATCTTTGGCTGATATGATCAAAGGTAAGCAAGGTCGTTTCCGTCAGAACTTGTTGGGTAAGCGCGTTGACTATTCTGGTCGTTCGGTCATTACCGTAGGTCCTACTCTACGTCTGCACCAATGTGGTCTTCCTAAGAAGATGGCACTGGAACTGTTCAAGCCATTCATCTATGGCAAGCTAGAAGGTCGTGGCTTAGCGACTACCATCAAAGCGGCTAAGAAGATGGTTGAGCGTGAAGTGGCAGAAGTATGGGACGTTCTGGATGAAGTGATCCGTGAACATCCAGTGATGCTCAACCGTGCACCAACACTGCACAGACTGGGTATCCAAGCGTTCGAACCAGTACTGATTGAAGGTAAAGCCATCCAGTTACACCCACTCGTTTGTGCGGCATACAACGCCGACTTCGACGGTGACCAAATGGCGGTACACGTACCGTTAACACTGGAAGCGCAGCTTGAAGCCCGTGCCCTGATGATGTCTACCAACAACATCCTGTCACCAGCCAACGGCGAGCCTGTTATCACCCCGTCTCAAGACGTGGTATTGGGTCTGTACTACACCAGCCGTGAGCGTATTAACGGCCGTGGTGAAGGTATGGCATTTATGTCTGTTGCTGAAGTTGAAAAAGCTTACGCAACTGGCGCTGCTGAACTGCATGCCCGCGTTAAAGTTCGTATCACTGAAACCATTATTGGTGACGATGGTGAGCGCACTGAACAACGCCGTATCGTTGATACGACTGTGGGTCGTGCTCTGCTGTCACTTATTCTGCCAGCAGGTTTGTCATTTGATCTGGTTAACCAGAACATGGGCAAAAAGCAGATCTCTAAACTGTTGAACACCTGTTATCGTCAACTGGGTCTGAAAGATACTGTTATCTTCGCTGACCAATTGATGTATACCGGTTTCCGTTTTGCAACCATCTCTGGTGCCTCTGTCGGTATCGATGACATGGTTATTCCAGACGAGAAATACACCTTAGTTGCTGATGCAGAAGCGGAAGTTCTTGAAATTCAAGAGCAGTTCCAATCTGGTCTAGTCACAGCCGGTGAGCGTTACAACAAAGTTATCGATATCTGGGCTAGTGCCAACGAAAAAGTTTCTAAAGCTATGATGGAAAACCTGTCAACTGAGACAGTGATTAACCGTGATGGTGTTGAAGAGAAACAAGCCTCGTTTAACAGCATCTATATGATGGCTGACTCAGGCGCTCGTGGTAGTGCCGCACAGATCCGTCAGTTGGCTGGTATGCGTGGTCTGATGGCTAAGCCAGACGGTTCAATCATCGAAACGCCAATTACCGCTAACTTCCGTGAAGGTCTAAACGTACTCCAGTACTTTATTTCTACTCACGGTGCGCGTAAAGGTCTAGCCGATACGGCATTGAAGACAGCGAACTCGGGTTACCTGACTCGTCGTCTTGTAGACGTTGCACAAGATTTAGTGGTTATCGAAGACGATTGTGGTACTCACGAAGGTCTAACCATGAAACCGCTGATTGAAGGTGGTGATGTGGTTGAGCCGTTACGTGAACGCGTACTGGGTCGTGTGGTTGCGATTGATGTGTTCTATCCCGGCACTGAAGACGTATTAGCACCACGTAACACGCTACTCGACGAAGCATGGTGTGACAAGTTAGAAGAGCATTCAATCGACGAAGTGATTGTACGTTCTGTTATTTCTTGTGATACCGATTTCGGGGTGTGTGCAGCTTGTTACGGTCGTGACTTGGCTCGTGGTCATATTATTAACCACGGTGAAGCCATCGGTGTTGTGGCAGCACAATCTATCGGTGAACCAGGTACACAGTTAACGATGCGTACGTTCCACATCGGTGGTGCGGCATCTCGAGCGTCTGCAGAAAACAATGTCCAAGTGAAAAACTCGGGTTCATTGAAACTGCATAATGCTAAGCATGTTACTAACAGTGACGGCAAACTGGTTATCGTTTCTCGTTCTTCTGAACTGGCCGTTATTGACGAGCTGGGTCGTGAGAAAGAGCGTTATAAAGTGCCATACGGTACTGTGCTCGAGAAACTAGAAGAAGCAGCTGTTGAAGCGGGCGATGTTATCGCTAACTGGGATCCACATACTCACCCAATCATTTCTGAAGTGGCGGGTAGTATCAAGTTCGTAGACATGATTGACGGTGTCACTATGACACGTCAAACAGACGAACTAACGGGTCTGTCATCAATCGTGATCCTTGACGTCGGTCAGCGTGGTACTGCGGGTAAAGAAATGCGCCCAATGATCCGTCTGCTTGGCGCTAATGGTGCTGACTTGATGATCCCAGGTACTGAAGTGCCAGCACAATACTTCTTACCAGGTAGTGCGATCGTTAACTTAGAAGATAACGCGCAAATCAACGTGGGTGACGCATTAGCTCGTATTCCTCAGGAATCGTCTAAAACTCGCGACATCACCGGTGGTCTGCCACGCGTTGCTGACTTGTTCGAAGCGCGTAAGCCAAAAGAGCCTGCTATTCTGGCGGAAATCTCTGGTACCATCTCGTTTGGTAAAGAGACCAAAGGTAAGCGTCGTTTGGTGATTACACCTGCTGATGGCGGCGATCATTATGAAGAGATGATCCCTAAGTGGCGTAACTTAAACGTGTTCGAAGGTGAAAAAGTCGAACGTGGTGAAGTTATCGCTGACGGTCCAGAAGCAGCGCACGACATTCTGCGTCTTCGTGGTATCCACAACGTAGCTAACTACATTGTGAACGAAGTACAGGACGTTTACCGTCTGCAAGGCGTGAAGATCAACGATAAGCATATCGAAGTGATCATCCGTCAGATGCTGCGTAAGTGTCTTATCACTTCTGCCGGTGACACTGACTTCCTCGAAGGGGAACAAGCTGAAGTGTCACGCGTGAAGATTGCTAACCGCGAACTGATCGCCCAAGGTAAAGTGCCTGCGACCTTTGAACGTGAGCTACTGGGTATTACTAAAGCATCTCTGGCAACAGAATCTTTTATCTCAGCAGCATCGTTCCAAGAAACCACGCGCGTACTGACCGAAGCCGCCGTAGGTGGTAAGAGCGATCAATTACGTGGTCTGAAAGAAAACGTTATCGTTGGCCGACTGATCCCAGCCGGTACTGGTTACGCTTATCACAAGACTCGTAATGAAGCGCGTGCGAAGAAAAACGAACCTGTAGTAGTGAACAAGATCACTGCAAGTGAAGCCGAACAGAACTTGGCCGATCTCTTAAACTTGGCTGGTAGCCAAGATTAAGTAATAAGTTTGTTATAAAAAGGCGCCTATGGCGCCTTTTTTCTTGTAATATGCCGCAAAAGTTGGCTATTTCTTGACAGTCAGGCATTACCTTTCTAAAATTCCGCGTCCCACCATTGTGGGATATAGATTTTTCACACCTTATCGTTGAGTTTGATTCAACTGACTCGGAGCTATACATGGCAACTGTAAACCAGTTGGTACGTAAGCCACGCGCGCCAAAAGTCGACAAGACTAACGTGCCTGCGTTGAATGCGTGCCCGCAAAAACGTGGTGTTTGTACACGTGTGTACACTACTACCCCTAAAAAACCTAACTCTGCACTACGTAAAGTAGCTCGTGTGCGTCTAACTAACGGTTTCGAAGTTACTTCGTACATCGGCGGTGAAGGCCACAACCTGCAGGAACATAGCGTGATCTTAATCCGTGGTGGTCGTGTTAAAGACTTACCAGGTGTGCGTTATCACACTATTCGTGGCGCATTAGACTGTGCAGGCGTGACTTCACGTCGCCAAAGCCGTTCTAAATACGGTGCTAAGCGTCCTAAGTCTTAACTTATCCGTTAAGTAAGGCCAAGCTAGTTTTATTTTGAGAATTCCAGTTTTGGAAATCCCTGAAGCATACGGAGAATTGTTATGCCAAGACGTCGCGTTGTAGGACAACGTAAAATCCTACCAGATCCAAAGTTTCACAGTGAGTTGCTGGCTAAGTTCATCAACGTCATTATGCAAGACGGCAAAAAGTCGACTGCAGAAAAAATTATTTACAAGGCACTAGATGTTGTCGCTGAAAAGAAAAGCGAAAACCATTTAGTTATCCTTGAAGCAGCCCTGGACAACGTTCGCCCATCAGTCGAAGTTAAATCTCGTCGCGTTGGTGGTTCTACGTACCAGGTACCATGTGAAGTTCGTCCTGTGCGTCGTAACGCACTGGCGATGCGCTGGTTAGTTGAAGCTGCTCGTAAGCGTGGTGAAAAATCTATGGCTTTACGTCTGGCAGGTGAAATGCTGGATGCGTCTGAAAACAAAGGTACTGCTGTTAAGAAGCGTGAAGACGTGCATCGCATGGCTGAAGCTAACAAAGCCTTTGCTCATTACCGTTGGTAATATGATGGTGTGGGCTTAGGCCCACACCATAGTTGTTGATATTGCCAAGGCTTAGGTCTTGGTGGAGAGGGTATAATCGTGGCTCGTACAACCCCAATTGAGCGTTATCGTAATATCGGTATTTGTGCTCATGTTGACGCAGGTAAAACCACCACAACAGAACGTGTTCTGTTCTATACCGGTTTGTCTCATAAAATCGGTGAGGTGCATGACGGCGCCGCTACCACAGACTGGATGGTTCAAGAGCAAGAGCGTGGTATCACTATCACCTCGGCTGCGGTAACCACATTCTGGCGTGGTATGGATGCTCAATTCACTGAACACCGCATCAATATCATCGATACCCCTGGTCACGTTGACTTTACTATTGAAGTTGAACGGTCTCTGCGCGTCCTCGACGGTGCTGTTGTCGTTTTCTGTGGTTCATCTGGTGTTGAACCTCAGTCAGAAACAGTGTGGCGTCAAGCTGATAAATACCGCGTTCCACGTTTGGTATTTATCAACAAGATGGACCGTGCAGGTGCAGACTTTGAACGTGTAGTGAAGCAAATTAGAACTCGTCTTGGAGCCACTTGTGTGCCTATTCAATTGAATATTGGTGCAGAAGAAAACTTCAAAGGCGTGATCGACTTAATCAAGATGAAAGCAATTAACTGGAATGAATCAGACCAGGGTATGACTTTCACTTATGAGGAGATCCCTGCAGAGTTAGCAGCTAAAGCGGCTGAAATGCATGAGTATCTGGTTGAAGTGGCAGCCGAATCTTCGGATGAACTGATGGATAAGTACCTTGAAGAAGGCACGCTATCAGAAGACGAAATTAAAAAGGCGCTACGTCAGCGTACTATAAATAATGAAATCGTTTTAGCGACTTGTGGTTCTGCATTTAAGAACAAAGGCGTTCAAGCGGTACTTGATGCGGTTATTGAATTCTTGCCAGCGCCAATTGATGTGCCTCCAATTAAGGGCATCGATGAGAACGACCAAGAAGTAGAGCGCCCATCAGATGACAATGCGCCTTTTGCTGCATTGGCATTTAAGATTGCTACAGATCCATTCGTAGGAACTTTGACCTTTATTCGCGTGTACTCAGGCGTACTCGAATCAGGTTCGGGCGTTTACAACTCTGTCAAACAGAAGCGTGAACGCGTAGGTCGCATGGTGCAAATGCACGCAAACGATCGCACTGAACTGAAAGAAGTCCGTGCTGGTGATATCGCAGCGGCGATTGGTCTAAAAGAAGTGACTACGGGTGATACGCTTTGTGATAACGATCATAGAGTGATCTTGGAACGTATGGAGTTCCCAGAGCCAGTAATTACCATTGCCGTTGAGCCTAAGTCAAAAGCCGATCAGGACAAAATGGGTATCGCGTTGCAAAAACTTGCAGCGGAAGATCCATCATTCCGAGTTGAAACTGACGAAGAATCATCACAAACTCTGATTTCGGGTATGGGTGAGTTACACTTAGACATCATCGTAGACCGTATGCGTCGCGAATTCGGTGTTGAATGTAACGTAGGTAAGCCACAAGTGGCCTACCGCGAAACTATCCGAGCTTCAGTAGAAGCTGAAGGTAAATTTGTACGCCAATCAGGTGGTCGTGGACAATTCGGTCACGTTTGGTTAAAACTAGAGCCTAATGAAGAAGGCGCTGGTTACGAATTTGTCAATGCTGTTGTGGGAGGTGTGATTCCTCGTGAATTCATTCCTGCGGTTGATAAAGGTATCCAAGAACAGATGAAGAATGGCGTTCTCGCTGGCTTCCCTGTGTTGGACGTGAAGGTCACTCTGTTCGATGGTTCATATCATGATGTGGACTCGAACGAGATGGCGTTCAAAATTGCAGGTTCTATGGGCTTCAAAAAGGGTGCGCTTGAAGCGAATCCGGCGTTGCTCGAACCTTGCATGAAAGTAGAAGTAACTACCCCTGAAAATTATATGGGTGACGTCGTTGGTGATTTGAACCGTCGTCGTGGCTTAATTGAAGGGATGGATGATGGCTTTGGTGGCATCAAAATAGTCCATGCTGTAGTGCCTCTTTCTGAAATGTTTGGTTATGCAACTGATTTGCGCTCTGCTACACAGGGTCGCGCTTCATACTCTATGGAGTTCTTGAAGTACTCTGATGCACCGCAAAACATTGCAAAAGCGATTATTGAATCTCGTAGCTAATATCCAGTTACGACATAAATGTTATTATGGTCCAGCACTGACTGGACTATTCTGAAAAGAAAGGAATATATCGTGGCAAAAGCTAAATTTGAACGTATTAAGCCTCACGTAAACGTGGGCACCATTGGTCACGTTGACCATGGTAAAACCACACTGACTGCAGCTATCTCTCACGTACTGGCTAAGACCTACGGTGGCGAAGCTAAAGACTTCTCTCAAATCGATAACGCTCCAGAAGAGCGTGAGCGCGGTATTACGATCAATACCTCTCACATCGAATATGACACGCCTTCACGTCACTACGCACACGTAGACTGCCCAGGCCACGCTGACTATGTTAAAAACATGATCACTGGTGCTGCACAGATGGACGGCGCGATTCTAGTAGTTGCCTCTACAGACGGTCCAATGCCACAGACTCGTGAGCACATCCTGCTTTCTCGTCAGGTTGGCGTACCTTTCATCATCGTGTTCATGAACAAATGTGACATGGTAGATGACGAAGAGTTACTGGAATTGGTCGAAATGGAAGTGCGTGAACTTCTGTCAGAATACGATTTCCCAGGTGATGATTTACCAGTAATCCAAGGTTCAGCTCTGAAGGCCCTAGAAGGTCAACCAGAGTGGGAAGCTAAGATCCTTGAATTAGCCGCAGCACTGGATTCTTACATTCCAGAACCACAACGTGACATCGATAAGCCGTTCCTACTGCCAATCGAAGACGTATTCTCAATTTCAGGCCGTGGTACAGTAGTTACTGGTCGTGTTGAGCGTGGTATTGTTAAAGTGGGTGACGAAGTTGAAATCGTTGGTGTTCGCACAACGACTAAAACAACGTGTACTGGTGTAGAAATGTTCCGTAAACTGCTTGACGAAGGTCGTGCAGGCGAGAACTGTGGTGTGTTATTACGTGGTACTAAGCGTGATGACGTAGAACGTGGTCAAGTATTGGCTAAACCAGGTTCAATCAACCCACACACGACTTTTGAATCAGAAGTTTATGTTCTGTCAAAAGAAGAAGGCGGACGTCACACTCCATTCTTCAAAGGCTACCGTCCACAGTTCTACTTCCGTACAACTGACGTAACCGGTACTATCGAACTGCCAGAAGGCGTAGAGATGGTAATGCCTGGCGACAATATCAAAATGGTAGTGACTCTGATTTGCCCAATCGCGATGGATGAAGGTTTACGCTTCGCAATCCGTGAAGGTGGTCGTACAGTTGGTGCTGGTGTAGTAGCTAAAATCATCGCTTAATTGCGATAGAAATTAGTTTGAAAAGGAAGCTTCGGCTTCCTTTTTTGTTTGAGGGCTGGTTTTATTCACAAATTTGTGTAAAATGCTCGCCACTCTGAAGTTAAATAGTTATTTGATGACTATTTACACAGCGGGCTTGATATCCGGATTTAGATAGGTATAATGGCCCCCTCGTCGACTTAGGTTGACGAATTAAATGATTAGTCGCTGAAGTTAATCATTATCATAGCGGCTCCGATTGGGAGTCGAACGGTTAAATCATCTCGCTCTGCTTTTCTATATTGAAGAAGCTAGAGGGTGATTTTTTATATGTCCATTTTAGGAGCTCTGGTCAATGCAGAACCAAAGAATCCGTATCCGCTTAAAGGGATTTGATCATCGCTTAATTGATCAGTCTACAGCGGAAATCGTTGAAACTGCTAAGCGTACAGGCGCGCAGGTTCGTGGTCCAATTCCACTACCTACTCGCAAAGAGCGTTATACCATTTTGATCTCTCCGCACGTTAATAAAGATGCTCGTGACCAGTACGAATTACGTACACACAAGCGCCTGGTTGACATCGTAGAGCCAACTGAAAAGACTGTTGACGCGTTAATGCGTTTAGATCTTGCGGCTGGTGTCGACGTACAGATTAGCTTGGGTTAATTGAGATCCTAGTAAGAAGAGGTTTGAGAGATGGCTATCGGTCTTATTGGTCGTAAAGTTGGTATGACTCGCATCTTCACTGAAGATGGTGTTTCAATACCAGTTACTGTAATTGAAGTTGCAGGCAACCGTGTTACTCAAGTGAAAACTTTAGAAACTGACGGCTACCGTGCACTTCAAGTTACAACTGGCACCAAAAAAGCCAATCGCATCACTAAACCAGAAGCAGGTCACTTTGCCAAGAGCGGCGTTGAAGCCGGTCGTGGTTTGTGGGAAATGCGTTTGGTAGACGGTGAAGGCGAGGGCATTGAAGTTGGTGCTGAGCTAAATGTTGATATTTTCGCAGACGTAGCGAAAGTTGATGTTACTGGTCAATCAAAAGGTAAAGGCTTCCAAGGCGGCGTTAAGCGTTGGAACTTCCGTACTCAAGATATGACTCACGGTAACTCTTTGTCGCACCGCTCGAATGGTTCTATCGGTCAGAACCAAACGCCTGGTCGCGTATTCAAAGGCAAAAAAATGTCAGGCCATATGGGTGCCGAGCGTGTTACTACTCAAAATCTAGTTGTTGTTCGTGTAGATGTTGAGCGTAACCTGCTACTAGTCCGTGGCGCTGTTCCTGGCGCTACCAATGGCGACTTGATTATCAAGCCTGCCGTTAAAGCTTAAGGTCTGAGGAGATAGTAATGGAATTGGTATTGAAAGACGCGCAAAGCGCTCTTGAAGTTTCCGAAACTACCTTCGGCCGTGACTTTAACGAGGCACTGGTTCATCAGGTAGTTGTAGCATACGCTGCAAACGCGCGTCAGGGCACTCGTGCTCAAAAGACTCGTGCGGAAGTAACTGGCTCAGGCAAAAAGCCTTGGCGCCAAAAAGGAACTGGCCGTGCTCGTGCTGGTTCTGTTAAAGGCCCAATCTGGCGTGGCGGTGGCGTAACATTCGCTGCTAAAACCCAAGATCACAGCCAAAAAGTTAACAAAAAGATGTACCGCGGCGCGCTGAGAAGCATTCTGTCTGAATTGGTACGTCAAGAGCGTTTGGTTATTGTTGAATCTTTCGGTGTTGAAGCTCCTAAAACTAAAGAGCTGAAAGCTAAATTGAAAGCAATGAACCTTGAAGACGTTCTGATTGTGACTGCAGAAGTTGATGAGAACTTATTCTTAGCAGCTCGTAACCTGTACAAGGTTGACGTTCGTGATGTAGCGGGTCTAGACCCAGTGAGTCTGATCGCCTTCAACACTGTGCTTGTGACTGCTGACGCAGTGAAGCAAATCGAGGAGATGCTAGCATGATGATCCGCGAAGAACGTTTGCTAAAAGTTATTCTCGCTCCACATATCTCTGAAAAGAGCACTGTGAACGCTGAGAAGCACAACACTGTTGTTTTCCGCGTAGCTATCGATGCAACTAAAGCTGAAATTAAAGCTGCTGTTGCCAAGCTATTTGAAGTTGAAGTTGATTCAGTTCGCACTTTAGTGAGCAAAGGCAAAACTAAACGCACTGGTGGCCGTACTGGTCGTCGTAGCGATTGGAAAAAAGCCTATGTGACTCTAGCTGCTGGTGCTGACATCGATTTCGTCGGCGGCGCTGAGTAAGCAAAGGAGAATTATCATGGCAGTTATTAAGTGTAAGCCAACCTCTCCAGGTCGTCGCCACGTAGTTAAAGTGGTGAACACTGACCTGCACAAGGGTAAACCTTTTGCTGGCTTGTTGGCGAAAAAATCTAAAAGTGGTGGCCGTAACAATACTGGCCGTATCACTGTCCGTCACGTAGGTGGTGGTCATAAGCAGCATTATCGTCTAATCGACTTCAAACGCGATAAAGATGGTATCCCTGCAAAGATTGAGCGTCTGGAATACGATCCAAACCGTACTGCTAACATCGCGTTAGTATTGTATGCGGATGGTGAGCGTCGTTATATTCTTGCTGCCAAAGGCATGCAAGCTGGCGATAAGATCCAGTCTGGTGTTGCTGCCGAGATCAAAACCGGTAACGCTATGCCACTGCGCAACATCCCAGTAGGTTCTGTAGTTCACGCAGTTGAAATGAAGCCTGGTAAAGGTGCTCAGATCGCTCGTTCTGCAGGTGCTTATGTACAAGTTGTTGCTCGTGATGGCGCATATGCCACTCTACGTCTTCGCTCTGGCGAAATGCGTAAAGTGCCAGTTGATTGCCGCGCGACATTTGGTGAAGTTGGTAATGCCGAACACATGCTACGCCAGTTAGGTAAAGCAGGTGCTAAGCGCTGGAGAGGCATACGTCCTACAGTGCGTGGTGTTGCAATGAACCCAGTAGACCATCCACACGGTGGTGGTGAAGGCCGTACTTCTGGTGGTCGTCACCCAGTGACTCCATGGGGTGTGCCAACTAAGGGTTATAAAACTCGTAGTAACAAGCGCACTGACAAGTACATCGTACGTCGTCGTAATAAATAGTAAGAGGATTCGCCATGCCACGTTCTCTCAAGAAAGGTCCCTTCATTGACCTGCACTTGCTGAAGAAGGTAGAGAAAGCGATGGAAGCCGGTGACAAAAAGCCTATTAAGACTTGGTCACGTCGCTCTATGATCATTCCAAATATGATTGGTTTGACCATCGCTGTCCATAATGGTCGTCAGCACGTTCCTGTGTTCGTAACTGACGAAATGATCGGCCACAAACTTGGTGAATTTTCACCAACTCGCACTTATCGCGGCCATGCTGCAGATAAGAAAGCGAAGAAGCGTTAATACGGGAGGAATAAGATGGAAGTTTTAGCTAAACATCGTTTTGCCCGTACGTCTGCGCAGAAGGCCCGTCTGGTTGCTGATCAAATTCGTGGATTGCCTGTTGCTAAGGCCCTCGAAATTTTGACTTTCAGCCCCAAGAAAGCCGCCGTACTGGTTAAAAAAGTACTTGACTCAGCTATCGCAAACGCCGAACACAACGAAGGCGCGGATATTGATGAGCTTAAAGTCGGAGCCGTCTTCGTAGATGAAGGCCCAACTATGAAGCGTATCATGCCACGTGCTAAAGGCCGCGCTGATCGTATCATGAAGCGTACCAGCCACATTACTGTGGTTGTATCAGATCGCTAGGAGAGAGCAATGGGACAGAAAGTACATCCTAATGGTATCCGTCTGGGTATCACCAAGCCTTGGATCTCTACCTGGTACGCAGATAAATCAGATTACGCAAGTAACCTGAACAGCGACTGGGAAGTGCGTAAGTTTCTTGTAGAGAAATTACAAGCTGCTTCAGTATCTAAGATTGTTATCGAGCGTCCAGCGAAAAGCATCCGCGTTACCATTCACACTGCCCGTCCAGGTGTTGTGATCGGTAAGAAAGGTGAAGACGTTGAAGTATTGCGTGCTGCAGTGTCAAAACTTGCTGGCACTCCTGCTCAAATTAACATCGCTGAGATCCGTAAACCTGAGCTAGATGCCAAGTTAGTTGCTGACTCAATTGCACAGCAATTAGAGCGTCGCGTAATGTTCCGTCGTGCTATGAAGCGCGCAGTTCAAAACGCAATGCGTATTGGTGCTCAAGGTATCAAAGTACAAGTTAGTGGCCGTTTAGGCGGAGCTGAGATTGCGCGCGATGAGTGGTATCGTGAAGGTCGTGTACCTTTACATACTTTGCGTGCTGATATCGACTATTCTACATCTGAAAGTCACACCCAATACGGTGTGATTGGCGTTAAAGTTTGGATCTTCAAAGGTGAAGTTCTAGACGGAATGCTGCCACAGATTGAAGAGCCGAAGCAGCAGCAACCTAAGCGCAAGCCTCGTGGTAAATAGGAGAGCCGGCAATGCTGCAACCTAAACGTATGAAGTTTCGCAAGATGTTCAAAGGCCGCAACCGCGGTCTAGCGAACGGTACCGAAGTTAGCTTTGGTACTTTTGGTCTGAAAGCAGTCGGCCGTGGCCGTTTAACTGCACGTCAGATCGAATCTGCACGTCGTGCCATGACACGTCACATTAAGCGTCAGGGACAAATTTGGATTCGAGTTTTCCCGGACAAGCCGATTACCTCTAAGCCTCTTGAAGTGCGTATGGGTAAAGGTAAAGGTAACGTTGAATACTGGGTATGTCAGATTCAACCTGGTAAGGTTCTTTATGAGATGAATGGTGTTTCTGAAGTGATCGCTCGTGAAGCGTTTGCTTTGGCTGCTGCCAAGCTTCCAATTAAGACTACCTTCGTAACTAAGACGGTGATGTAATGAAAGCGAGCGAACTGAGAGAAAAGAGCGTTGAAGAACTGAACGCTGAACTACTTGGTCTGCTGCGTGAGCAGTTCAACCTGCGTATGCAACACGCCACTGGTCAGTTGACTCAGACTAATCAACTGAAATTGGTGCGCCGTAACATTGCGCGCGTTAAGACCATTATTACTTCTAAGGCGGGTGCATAATGTCTGATAAAATCCGTACTTTGCAGGGTCGTGTAACTAGCAACAAAATGGACAAGTCCATTACTGTTGCTATCGAACGCCAAGTGAAACACCCAATTTATGGGAAATACATTAAGCGTACGACAAAGATCCATGCACATGACGAAACGAATCAGTGCAATGAAGGCGATTTAGTAGCGATTCGCGAATGTCGTCCTTTGTCTAAGACTAAGTCTTGGACCCTGGTTGAAGTAGTATCAAAGGCCTAAGCTAATTAGGTATTTAGGTAAACGGCTCCAGAATGTGGGGCCGTTTGTTTTTTAATACTATACATTCCACTTTTATGGTGTTATATTTGCGCGCCATTTTTGACTAAATTAATAGCAAAAATGAGTGTTTTTATTGTCCCATAGTGGGAATTGTGTAGTAACGATAGCGGAGCACTTAAAATGATCCAAATGCAATCGACTCTTGACGTTGCTTGTAACAGCGGCGCACGCAGAGTTCAGTGTATTAAGGTCTTGGGTGGCTCTCATCGTCGTTATGCCGGTATCGGCGACATCATCAAAGTTTCTGTTAAAGAAGCGATTCCTCGCGCTAAAGCGAAGAAAGGCGATGTGTATAACGCGGTGGTAGTCCGTACTAAGAAAGGCGTACGTCGTCCAGACGGTTCTGTCATTCGCTTCGATCGGAATGCAGCTGTTCTTTTGAACAACAACCTGCAGCCGATTGGTACTCGTATCTTTGGACCAGTGACACGTGAATTGCGTAATGAGCAATTTATGAAAATTGTCTCGCTGGCACCAGAAGTACTGTAAGGAGCTTCAAAATGGCAGCTAAAATACGTCGTGAAGACGAAGTGATTGTATTAGCAGGTAAAGACAAGGGTAAACGTGCAAAAGTTTCTCAAGTCCTTCCTACTGGTAAATTGATTGTTGAAGGCATCAATCTTGTCAAAAAACACCAAAAGCCAAACCCACAATTGGGCGTAGCTGGCGGTATTGTTGAGAAAGAAGCACCGATACAAGCATCAAATGTAGCGATTTTCAACTCTGCCACTGGCAAAGCTGATCGCGTTGGTTTCCGCTTTGAAGACGGCAAAAAAGTTCGTTTCTTCAAATCGAACAGTGAACTCGTTAAGTAATTGGAGTAAACGATGGCGAAACTGCATGATAAATACCAAGAGACTGTTGTCGCTGAACTTGCTAAAAAGTTCGGTTATACCAGTGTCATGCAAGTCCCTCGGATTGAGAAAATCACCCTGAATATGGGTGTTGGCGAAGCTGTTGCAGACAAGAAAATCATGGACCATGCTGTCCGTGATATGACTGCAATCGCTGGTCAAAAGCCAGTTGTGACTGTAGCTCGTAAGTCAGTTGCTGGTTTTAAAATCCGTGAAGGCTACCCTATTGGCTGTAAAGTGACCCTACGCGGTGAGCGTATGTGGGAATTCTTAGAGCGTTTAGTCGATATCGCAATCCCACGTATTCGTGACTTCCGTGGCTTAAGCGCTAAAGCGTTTGACGGCCGTGGTAACTACGCAATGGGCGTGCGTGAGCAGATCATCTTCCCAGAAATCGATTACGATAAAATCGATAAGATTCGTGGTATGGATATTGTTATCACTACTACTGCGAAGAATGATGAAGAAGGTCGTGCTTTGTTAGACGCTTTTAACTTCCCATTCAAGAAATAAGGGTAGCGTAATGGCAAAAACATCAATGAAAGCACGTGAAGCTAAACGTGCACAGCTCGTGGCCAAGTACGCTGAAAAGCGTGCGGCTCTTAAGACTATCATTGCAAGTCCAGCTTCTTCTGACGAAGATCGTTGGGATGCGGTTCTTAAGCTGCAAGCTCTACCACGTGATTCCAGCGCTGCGCGTCAACGCAATCGTTGTAATCAAACTGGTCGCCCTCATGGCTTCTTACGTAAATTCGGCTTAAGCCGTATCAAATTACGTGAAGCAACCATGCGTGGTGAAGTTCCTGGCCTGCGTAAGGCCAGCTGGTAAGCACTTGTCACGGAGTAAGCTAATATGAGCATGCAAGATCCTATTGCGGATATGTTAACCCGTATTCGTAACGGCCAAGCTGCTAACCACGTATCAGTGAAGATGCCTTCAGCTAAGTTGAAAGTCGCAATTGCGAAACTACTTAAAGATGAAGGTTATATTGCTGATTACGCCGTAGCAGATGAAGCCAAGCCTGAACTGGAAGTTACTTTAAAGTATTTCCAAGGCCAACCAGTCGTTGAGACTATCCAGCGTGTAAGTCGCCCTGGTCTTCGTATTTACAAAGGTAAAAACGAACTTCCAAAGGTGATGGGCGGTCTGGGTGTCGCAATTGTGTCCACTTCTAAAGGCTTGATGACTGATCGTGCCGCCCGCCTTGCAGGCATGGGTGGCGAGGTTATCTGCTACGTAGCTTAAGGAGCTAGGAATGTCTCGTGTAGCAAAAGCACCAGTATCTATTCCAGCTGGCGTAGAGGTGACCTTGAACGAACAGACCCTTACCGTCAAAGGCGGAAAAGGTAGTCTGACTCGAGTGATCAACAATGCGGTCAATGTTGTTATTGAAGCCGGCGTAGTTAAGTTCCTCCCTGTTGAAGGCGTTGTTAACGCTTGGGCACAGGCTGGTACAACTCGTGCATTAGTAAACAACATGGTTGTTGGTGTATCTCAAGGTTTTGAGCGTAAGTTAAAGTTAGTTGGTGTTGGTTACCGTGCGAAACTCGTCGGTGCTGATATCGACCTTACTTTAGGTTTCTCTCATCCGTTAGTACACAAACTGCCCGCAGGCGTTACTGCAGAGTGCCCTAGCCAAACTGACATCGTCCTACGTGGCGTTGATAAACAGTTAATTGGCCAAGTCGCTGCTGAGATTCGCGGATACCGTCCACCAGAGCCATACAAAGGCAAAGGTGTTCGCTATGACGACGAAGTAGTACGCCGTAAAGAGGCTAAGAAGAAGTAGGTAACGCGATATGGATAAGAAAACATCTCGCTTACGTCGCGCTACTCGCGCTCGTAAGAAGATCCAAGAGCTGGGCGTGAACCGTCTGGTTGTACATCGTACACCGCGTCACATTTATGCTCAGGTGATCAATCCTGAAGCTCAGGTGTTGGCAGCTGCTTCAACCGTAGAAAAAGCGGTTAAAGAGCTACTGAAGAGTACCGGTAACGTAGACGCAGCGAAAGCAGTAGGTAAATTTGTTGCTGAGCGCGCGATCGAAAAAGGCGTAACTTCAGTTGCGTTCGATCGTTCTGGTTTCAAGTATCACGGTCGTGTAGCTGCTTTAGCAGATGCAGCTCGTGAAGCTGGCCTGAAGTTCTAAGGGGTTATAAAATGGCTAAATTAGAAGCTCAGCAAAAAGACGATCTGCAAGAGAAATTAATTGCAGTTAATCGTGTTTCTAAAGTAGTTAAGGGCGGTCGTATCTTTAGCTTCACAGCACTGACAGTAGTGGGTGACGGTAACGGTAAGATTGGCTATGGCTATGGCAAAGCACGTGAAGTTCCAGCCGCGATTCAAAAAGCGATGGAAAAAGCTCGTCGTAACATTGTGACCGTTGAGTTGAATGCAGGTACTCTGCATCACCCAGTTAAAGGTCGTCATACTGGTTCACTTGTGTACATGCAACCTGCATCACAAGGTACTGGTATTATTGCCGGTGGCGCAATGCGTGCCGTATTGGAAGTAGCAGGCGTGCATAACGTTCTGTCAAAAGCATACGGTTCTACTAACCCGATCAACATCGTTCGCGCGACTGTCGATGCATTGGTGCACATGAAGTCACCTTCGCAAATCGCAGCTAAGCGTGGCCTGAATGTTGACGAAATTCGGGGGTAATGCACCATGGCAACTAAAACTGTAAAAGTTACTCAAACTAAAAGCGGTATCGGTCGTTTACCGAAGCACCGTGCAACCCTAACGGGTCTTGGTTTGCGTCGCATTGGTCACACTGTTGAATTAGAAGATACTCCTTCTGTTCGCGGTATGATCAACAAGGTCTACTACATGGTTAAGGTGGAGGATTAATAGATGCGTTTAAACACTCTATCTCCAGCTGCAGGCTCTAAGCATGCACCAAAGCGTGTAGGCCGTGGTATGGGCTCAGGTCTAGGTAAAACAGCGGGTCGTGGTCATAAAGGCCAAAAGTCTCGCTCTGGTGGCGGTGTACGCCCAGGATTCGAAGGTGGTCAAATGCCACTGAAAATCCGTTTACCTAAATTTGGTTTTACCTCGCGTCGCGCTATGGTAACAGCTGAAGTTCGTGTACTCGAACTGGCAAAAGTTAACGGTGATGTTATCGACTTAAACGCTCTGAAAGATGCGAACGTAATAACTCGCAACATCCAGTTTGCGAAAATTGTTCTTTCAGGTACCATTGAGCGCCCTGTGACTGTTAAAGGTCTGAAGGTAACCAAAGGTGCACGTGCAGCTATTGAAGCTGCCGGCGGTAAGATCGAGGAATAATACGTCGATGGCAAAACCAGGACTTGATTTAAAAAGCGCGAAAGGTGGACTTTCTGAATTGAAAGCTCGCCTCCTGTTCGTGATTGGTGCGATTATCGTCTTTAGAGCCGGTTCGTTTGTGCCAATTCCTGGTATTGACGCAGCTGTATTAGCAGAGCTGTTTGCTCAGCAAAGTGGAACCATCCTTGGCATGTTTAACATGTTCTCGGGTGGTGCCCTTGAGCGTGCCTCTATCTTTGCATTAGGTATTATGCCGTACATTTCGGCATCGATTATCATGCAACTGTTGACTGTCGTACATCCTGCACTCGCTGAATTGAAAAAAGAAGGCGAATCAGGACGTAAGAAAATCAGTCAATATACCAGATGGGGTACCTTAGTGCTGGGTACATTCCAGTCGGTCGGTATTGCAACCGGGTTACCAAACTTAGTGCCAGGCCTTGTGGTCAACATTGGATTTGGATTCTACTTTGTTGCGGTTGTGAGCTTAGTGACAGGAACTATGTTCCTTATGTGGCTAGGTGAGCAAATTACCGAACGTGGTATAGGTAATGGTATCTCGATTTTGATTTTCGCAGGTATTGTTGCTGGATTACCTTCCGCTATCGGCCAAACGGCTGAGCAGGCGCGTCAAGGTGACTTGAATGTGTTAGTATTGTTGTTGCTCGCGGTAATTGTGTTTGCAGTGACTTATTTTGTAGTGTTTGTGGAACGTGGTCAGCGTCGTATCGTCGTTAACTATGCTAAGCGTCAGCAAGGCCGTAAGGTGTTCGCTGCGCAAAGTACCCATCTACCGCTGAAAATAAACATGGCAGGTGTTATTCCGCCAATTTTTGCGTCAAGCATCATTTTGTTTCCTGGAACACTGGCTCAGTGGTTCGGTCAAAATGAGTCCATGTCATGGTTAAGTGATTTTTCACTGGCTGTGTCACCTGGACAACCGCTTTACTCATTATTATATGCAACAGCGATTATCTTTTTCTGTTTCTTCTATACTGCGTTGGTGTTTAACCCACGTGAAACAGCAGATAACTTGAAGAAGAGTGGTGCATTCATCCCTGGGATCCGTCCTGGAGAACAGACTTCGCGTTACATTGATAAAGTTATGACCCGTTTGACATTGGCAGGCGCGTTATACATAACCTTTATCTGCTTAATTCCGGAGTTCATGTTAATTGCGTGGAAAGTACAGTTCTATTTCGGCGGTACTTCACTACTAATTATGGTAGTCGTAATCATGGACTTCATGGCTCAGGTTCAGACGCATATGATGTCTCATCAGTATGAGTCTGTGATGAAGAAAGCTAACCTAGTTAACAAAGCGAATTTAGATCGCTTTGGTCGCTAAGTAGCTTTACGGAGTGATGAAATGAAAGTTCGAGCTTCCGTGAAGAAGATCTGCCGTAACTGCAAGATCGTCAAGCGTAGTGGCGTTGTACGCGTTATCTGTGTTGAACCAAAACACAAACAGCGTCAAGGCTAAAAAGTAATTTGTTCAGCCCATGAATTGGGCTGAACAAAATTTTGTTTGCAAATCTGTCGACTGTCGAGTATCCTTTCGGGCTTTTCGCAGTTGGCCTTTAACTTTAAGGAGTGCATAGTGGCCCGTATCGCTGGCATTAACATTCCTGATCAAAAGCATACAGTCATCGCATTGACTGCAATTTTCGGCATCGGCCGTACTCGCGCTAGAGCAATCTGCGCGGCTACAGCAATCGCTGAAACTGCTAAGATCAAGGAATTGAGCGAAGCTCAAATAGACACACTACGCGAAGAAGTCGCCAAATACCTAGTAGAAGGTGACTTACGTCGTGAGATTTCAATGAACATCAAGCGTCTTATGGATCTTGGTTGTTATCGTGGTCTCCGCCATCGCCGTAGCCTGCCTCTCCGTGGGCAACGTACTAAGACCAATGCGCGTACGCGTAAAGGTCCACGTAAACCTATTAGAAAGTAACGGGAAGGTAAAGCAATGGCTAAAGTTCCGTCACGTTCTCCGCGTAAGCGCGTACGTAAACAGGTTGCAGATGGCATGGCTCATATCCATGCTTCTTTCAACAACACTATTGTCACCATTACAGATCGTCAAGGTAATGCGTTGTCATGGGCTACTTCAGGTGGTTCAGGTTTCCGTGGTTCACGTAAATCTACTCCATTTGCTGCACAGGTGGCTGCTGAGCGTGCAGGTGCTGCTGCTCAAGACTACGGTTTAAAAAACCTTGAAGTGTTTGTGAAGGGTCCAGGTCCAGGTCGTGAGTCAGCCATTCGTGCGCTGAACGCTGTTGGTTATAAAATTACCAACATTACCGATGTGACGCCGATCCCTCATAATGGTTGTCGTCCTCCTAAAAAGCGTCGTGTATAACGCCGTTTCATTAGGATAGTTGGAGAAAGATCATGGCAAGATACTTGGGTCCCAAGCTCAAGCTCAGCCGCCGAGAAGGTACTGACCTTTTCTTAAAAAGCGGTGTGAGAGCAATCGATTCAAAGTGTAAACTGGAAACTGCACCTGGACAACATGGCGCTCGTAAGCCACGTTTGTCAGAGTACGGTACTCAGTTACGCGAAAAACAAAAAGTTCGTCGTATTTACGGTGTGTTAGAAAAACAATTCCGTAACTATTACAAAGATGCTGCACGTACTAAGGGCAACACAGGTGAAAACCTGCTTCAGCTTTTAGAAACCCGTCTTGATAACGTTGTTTATCGTATGGGCTTCGGTGCAACTCGTGCAGAATCACGTCAGCTAGTAAGCCATAAATCTATTATGGTTAACGGTCGTGTTGTTAACATTCCATCATTCAAAGTGTCTGCGAATGATGTTGTGAGCATCCGCGAGAAGTCACGTACTCAAGCTCGTATTAAAGCGGCTTTAGAAGTGGCAGCTCAACGCGAGAAGCCTACATGGGTTGAAGTCGACAACGCGAAAATGGAAGGTGCTTTCAAGCGCGTTCCAGAACGTAGCGATTTGTCTGCGGAAATTAACGAACAGCTGATCGTCGAGCTTTACTCTAAGTAAGGCTAACAAACAAGAGAGGACACAATGCAGGGTTCTGTTACAGAATTTCTTAAACCGCGTCTCGTTGATATCGAGCAGGTTAACTCAACACGTGCCAAGGTTACATTGGAACCACTTGAGCGTGGTTTCGGCCACACTTTAGGTAACGCGTTGCGTCGCATCCTATTGTCGTCTATGCCCGGCTGCGCGGTTACCGAAGTCGAGATTGACGGTGTACTGCACGAATACAGCAGTAAGGAAGGCGTTCAAGAAGATATCCTTGAGATCTTGTTAAACCTGAAAGGGTTAGCAGTGACCATCGAGGGTAAAGACGAGGCTATGCTTACGTTGAGCAAGTCCGGCGCAGGCCCTGTCATCGCAGCAGATATCACGCATGATGGTGATGTCACTATCGTGAATCCTGATCATATTATCTGTCATCTGACAGGTAACAATGATATCAGCATGCGTATTCGCGTTGAGCGTGGTCGTGGTTATGTACCAGCATCTGCTCGTGCACAGACCGAAGACGATGATCGCCCAATCGGCCGCTTGCTGGTTGATGCTTCTTTCTCGCCAGTTGCACGTATTGCCTACAATGTAGAAGCAGCACGTGTAGAACAGCGTACTGACTTAGATAAACTCGTTATCGATATGACCACAAACGGTACTATCGATCCTGAGGAAGCTATCCGTCGTTCTGCAACTATTCTGGCTGAACAGCTAGATGCGTTTGTAGAGTTACGTGACGTGACTGAGCCAGAGCTGAAAGAAGAAAAACCGGAATTCGATCCGATTCTGCTGCGTCCTGTCGACGATTTAGAGCTAACTGTACGTTCGGCTAACTGCTTGAAAGCCGAAGCGATTCATTACATCGGAGATCTGGTACAGCGCACTGAAGTTGAGTTGCTGAAAACCCCGAACTTAGGTAAGAAATCTCTTACTGAAATTAAGGATGTTTTAGCTTCTCGCGGACTGTCGTTAGGTATGCGTTTGGAAAACTGGCCTCCAGCTAGTTTAGCAGACGACCTATAAGTCTCAGGTTTGTACAGATTTAGGTTATAAGGATTAGGTCATGCGCCATCGTAAGAGTGGTCGTCAACTAAACCGTAACAGCAGTCATCGCCAAGCCATGTTTCGCAACATGGCCGGTTCACTAGTTCGTCATGAGATCATCAAGACAACTGTGGCTAAAGCGAAAGAACTGCGTCGCGTAGTTGAGCCTCTGATAACACTTGCTAAGAGTGACAGCGTTGCAAACCGTCGTTTAGCGTTTGCACGTACTCGCGACGCTGAAGTCGTTGGTAAGTTATTTACTGAGTTGGGTCCACGTTACCAGGAACGTCCTGGTGGCTATACCCGTATCCTTAAGTGCGGTTTACGTGCTGGTGATAAAGCCCCTATGGCTTACATCGAGCTAGTTGGTCGCCCAGAAGCTGCTCAAGCTGTTGATGTTGAAGCTGCTGAGTAATTAAGGTTACACTTTTAAAAAGCCGGGCATTAGCCCGGCTTTTTTATGCCTTTTTTACTATTTTACCCAAAGTGTGGTTTTCTCGATTTCTTTTGGGAGGACGATATTCCATTTAGCTAAGCCTTTCTGGCTAAACATGTATTTTCCAAGATCATCTGTTACTGGGAAAATATTTTCGGGTTTCTCGCCGCCGAGTATTTTTGTCGCCATATTCGCTGCAATCTTGCCATGATGATAGCCATCGAGAACATAGCCACCAATATTACCTTCAGCAGAGACACTAAATCCCCAAAACCCAAAATTCGGTACCGGAGTATGTTCAGATATCCATTTTAGGAGCTGATCTGCATCTACTGAGCGATTATCTGCATCTCTAACTGTGTGGTATAGCGCCACGACTATAGCGTTATAACCCTGTTCCTTCGCGGTCAATACATTCCGCTGCCAATCCGTTAGCTGTGACAATTGCACTAAATTAACTTCGATATCGCCTAACATGCTTGAGTGTTGTTTACTGATGTATTCAGCCGCTGAGTCAGAGGTGACTCCTTGGTCGAATAGAACTAAGATTTTTCTATGTACAGTCTGCGGTAGTAAACGTTGAATGAGCAGTAGAGAACGTCGTAGTAGTGGTCTCTCAATGACGCCTGTGAAGCGTTTGTGTTCATTGAGATGATATTCTCTAGGATTCATGTTCACCCCTAAATAGACTACTGGGATTAGGCTGTCATTTAGGCGCTGGTGTAAGAGATTAACCGCATTATCATCGGCGAGAATAACCAATTGAGGTGCTTGTTGTTGAATGTATTTCCATGCTAAGTCAGCTCGTTCAGTAAATTGCTCTTCGGGTAAGCGTTTGGTATCCATCTCGAAATAACTAACATCGTGGTGAGGGCTGAGCGTGTCATAAATCGCTTGATAGTATTCTTGGTCCCATTGATAGCTATGATGGTAGCTTTCGATAACAACAACTTTAGCAGCATTGGCTTCCTGAGAGAGGCCTACCAAGCAGATAATTAGGAAGCTTAGAATGTGTTGCAAACTAGAGTTTAGTTGTCTTATTTGAATCATATACAGTCTTAGGTATTGGCGCTGCCTAGAGTATAGTCCACCTTTAATTGTGCATATTGAGATAATAAAAAAGCCTCACTAGTTATTAAGCTAGGAGGCTTAGTTTGTACGCTATTGCTGATCCATCAATAACCTACTTAGTATCTGGTGCCTTTTGCTGGCTATAATCTAACTTTTCGTGCTTTTGGCCCATGGCTTCTGCGACTTCTGGTGGCATGTAGTTTTCATCATGCTTGGCCAGTACTTCAGTTGCTTCTAGTTTGCCATCAGCACCCAGTACACCCTGAGCAACAATGCCTTGTCCTTCACGGAAAAGATCGGGCAATAGGTCGTCATAAGTGACCAGTACTTCACCGCCGAGGGAGTCATGTACTGCAAATTCGACATGCAAGCTTTTGGGATCTCGCACCATAGAACCTACCGTCACCATTCCGCCGACACGAATACGTTGGCCAATTTCAGGTTTTACACCAGTGTCTGTCTTGCCGTGGACAATTTCAGACGGAGTATAGAATAAGTTCAAGTTGGAGTTCAGCGCATAGAGCAAAAGCGAAGTAATCGCAGCAACGCCACCGATTAATGCTACAGCTAATGTCAGTCTTTTTTTGCGTCTTGGGTTCACGATTTAGTACTCCTGGTTTCTTTTAAGCGTTCTTCTCTATCCATCTTTTTCGCGATATCAATTAACACCTTACGCTTTTGGCGTGCGCTGGTAATGATGAGCGTAGAGAGGCAGAAGAAGGTCACTCCGTAGGATAGCCATACGTAGAATGCATAGCCGCCCATATTAAAAAAATCACTGATTGAATCGAATTGCATCATTTGACCTCCTCCGCTTTAGCTAGTTCACGGACCCAAGGGCGCATGCCATTTCTTGCTAAAATTTCTGCTCTAAAACGAACAATAGTGATGGCGCCAATCATAAGACCGAAACCCAGTATGTTAATTAACAGTGGATAGAGCATTTCCGTCGACATTGTCGATTTCTCGGTAATGCGTATTGTCGACGGTTGATGTAATGAGCTCCACCATTCAACTGAGTATTTGATGATAGGAATATTGATCACACCGACGATCGCTAAGATCCCTGCTGCACGAGCTGCGAGCACTTTATCCTCAAATGAGGCATAGAGCGAGATCACACCTAGATATAGGAATAGTAATACCAGCTCAGAAGTTAAGCGTGCATCCCATACCCACCAAGCACCCCACATAGGTTTGCCCCATGCCGCTCCAGTAAAGAGTGCGATAAAGGTGATTACTGCACCAATGGGAGCAATAGATGCTGCAGCCCAGTCGGCAAGTTTTATTTGCCAAACTAGACCGATAAAGGCCGCTGTTGCCATACCCATATAAGCCGCCATTGACATAGACGCGGCAGGAACATGGATAAAGATAATACGGTAGCTATCACCCTGCTGGTAATCCGTCGGCGCGAAGACGAGTCCCCATGTAGTGCCAACAGCAATCAATAGACCGGCTAAGATCGCAAACCATGGAAATAACGTTCCTGATAATTTATATGCGCGTTCAGGATCCGCGTAAGGGTGTAACCATTTCCACATTTTAGTTAGTACTCACTCGCAGAGATGCACCAATTGCAAAAGGTGCTAAGGTTAACGATCCGACCAGCATAGCGCCTATTATAGCGAGCTGACCATCATAGGGTAAATTCATTCCTGCCGCGTCTATAGCACTCGTTGCAAAAATGAGTACTGGGATATATAGGGGCAAAATAAGTAAGCTGAGTAACACGCCGCCTTTTCTTAGACCGACGGTTAATGCCACACCGATAGCACCTAACAGCGACAATACTGGCGTGCCTAGCGCAAGCGTCGAAATTAACGCACCGTAGCTGTTGCCGTCTAGATTGAGTAATACCGCTAACAGTGGTGCGATAATAATCAGTGGCACACCAGTTAAAATCCAGTGGGCTAACACTTTAGCTAATACGAGAATGGCTAATGGCTGTGGACTTAATAGCATTTGTTCTAAGCTACCATCACTAAAGTCGGCTTTGAAAAGCCTTTCAAGTGACAACATCGATGCTAATAATGCGGCTACCCAAATAATCCCCGGTGCCACACGTGCTAACATTTGTGGCTCTGGTCCAATTCCCAGCGGAAACAAGGTAACGACCATAATAAAAAATAGCAGTGGGTTAAAAATGTCGCCGCGGTGGCGAATAGCAATTTTAAGATCTCGCTGCAGCAAGGTGAAAAATGCTTGGGTAAAACTGATGCCTCTTTTCATTGAGCCTGACCTTATATGAAGCGATAATCGAGACGAATTTTACGAAGCCTATCATCTGTGATAATGCCCATATCTTGGTGAGTTGTGAGGATCACACAGCCACCATTATCCGCATGCTGAATAAATAACTGCTCCAGTTCTTCGACGCCTTTTTTATCGATTGCAGTAAAAGGTTCGTCAAGGATCCAAATTTTACAGTTGCTATGCCACAATCTTGATAGCGCTGTTCTGCGATGCTGGCCTGCGGATAAATGCCCCGCGAGAGCTTCTTCAAAGCCCGTTAAATTGACTTTGGCTAAAATCTCTGACGTATCAAAGTCATCATAACCACTGATTCTTAAATTGAAATTAAGGTTTTCTTCGGCAGTCAGCTCGCATTTCACGCCAGCTAAATGGCCTAAATACAAGAGGTCTTCATTGTATTCATCGCGGCAACGGTTTATGTCTTCATTAATGTAAAAAGTTTGTCCGGCATAGGGGCGAGAAAGGCCCGCCAATATGCGTAATAAACTGGTCTTTCCTGCGCCGTTAGGGCCTTCAATCTGAACAATGTCACCGGCATTTATATCAAAACTTAACTCATCAAAAAGGATACGTTCTTCGCGGATACAGGTCAGCTTGCTGGCTGACACTAATGTGGTTTCTTTAGTTATATTTGTCACTGAACCCTCTATCTCAAGCCGGAAGGAAACACAAGTCATTCTAACACAAACGTTATTGGGGGTTTACTCTTGGTTTGCACTAGATGTCAGCAATATGATGTGGTTCCAATAACCGCAATATTTATCGAACTTTTTTACGACTTGCTAATATATTAACGAATTTGTCATCCTTGTCGCCTGATTCATTTTGTGTTGAGATTCTAATCACAAAAAGATGAGATTTCTTGAAGTTTGTAGTAATCTTAGTCGGCTATAATGAGTCTGCCTAAGTAAGGGCGGCGCCGAGCTTTGTACGTATTTGCATTAGGAACATTGAACATGAAAAAACTTTTAGCAATGACTGCTGTCGCTGCTTTGACTATGTCAGTTAACGCTTCAGCTCAAGATGCTGAGGCTATTTATAATAAGGCATGTACCGTATGCCACAGTATGGGTGTTGCTGGTGCTCCAAAAGTACACAACGCTGCAGAATGGGAACCACGCTTAGCTAAGGGTGTTGACGCTCTAGTGAAGAGTGTGAAAACCGGTCTGAATGCTATGCCACCAGGCGGTATGTGTACTGATTGTACTGATGATGATTACAAAGCTGCTATCAAATTTATGTCTACAGCTAAGTAATTTTTCAGATATAAAAAAACCGGCGAAAGCCGGTTTTTTTATATCTGCAATTAACTGCGATTTATTGCACTTGAGTATCAAGTACTAGGTTCGCTGTATCGCCTACGGCGACTTTACTGATCTTGCCTTGAATATCACCCGTTTGCGGTTTGATATTACCTTGTTTAGACAGCACTGCAATCACTTCCACATTGGCTGCATCGCTTAACTTCACATCACCACCCATACCGCTACTGTCATCTAATGTCACTGTAATCGGGAAAGACTTCGCACTGACTTTGGTTGCAGCTAATGGAACTTTAGGTCCTTCAGTTGCACGGGCAAAGATGAAAATGGTGTCTTCTGGACTGGCTTTAGCCGCAAGTTCTGCAGAGATAGATATAGTGACATTGACCGATTTAGCACTCGCTTTGACTTGCTTATGTGCATCATCATTTGGCATGCCAGCGGTTTCCGACTGCATGCGTAAGTTGGCGGTTTCGATTGCATTCATAAGAGCAGCACGATCAACGTCGGCACGACCGCTATCTAAAATCGTTTGCCAAGAGGTGATGGCTTTCTTGTAGTCAGCAGTAAAGAAAGCATCCATACCCACGAGCAGTAGCGTTGAAGGATCTTGGGCATCCATAGCTAAGGACTCATCGATAAGAGCTTGGATTTGCGGTGTCATTTGTTGACCCGCTTTGTAATACATCGCCGTTGCTTTTGGACCGAGCAATTCTGCATGCTTTCCGACTAATTCGATTACTTTATCGAAAGCCGCAATCGCTTTATCGTATTGGTTTGCTGATACATAAGCATGACCTAAGCTAAACCACAGTTGGCTGTTTTCTGGCTCGGCTTTAACTTGAGCTTCCATCATCTGCACGCGTTGCATCATGATTTGAGCCGTATCCATTCCTGCATGTGGATTTGCAGGTTGTTGAGCACTATCAATATTCTCGAAGGCACCTAAGTGTTGATATAGATAGCCTGAGATGACAATCAAACAAACTGACATGATCGACGGCCACAGAATCGTCTTTGGCTTTATTTGGTTGACCAGTGAATCGTCGTTCGCTTGTTTGATGTCTTGGAGTAGACTGATTTCCAGTTCTTTCTTCAATGCATCAAATTCGGCTTGATCGAGTAGCTCTTCACTTAATTCTTTTTCAAGAACGCCTAAGCGCTCATTGAACAATTCAAGGTTCGTTTGTTTACGAACTCCAGCTTCTTCCGTTTTCAGCAATTTTTGCTGTCTGAAGTGCGGGATCCAAATCAGCATCAGGCCGACTAACATAACAAGCGCAATAAAAATCCAAAATGTCGTCATTGTTTCTATATTCACTTTAGTTTGCAGAAAGCGGAGTAACCGCTAGGCTTGGAAGCAAGATTATACGTAAAGATTGTTCATTGAACAGTAATATAAGGTAATCCCAGTGCTGAAAGCTTATAGTTGGGCACTGGTTCACAAATTGATTCTTCTTGTAAATTTTGTATGAAACTTAAGTGTCATTTGTCGGTCACATGCAGAACTGAGCCTCTTCCGTGACTTTCATCGACCTCTAAAATTGAGAATGAGACAAGTAACCCAGTTTTGTACGAAAGAGGCAGACAGGAACAATAGCAAATACTAAAATGAGCAAAATTTCGTGCATTTGCGTGAATAGCATGTTGTGCGTTGAGATAGAGTCTTTCTAAATCAACATATTATTGAAGACTGAGGAAAACCCATGATCCCAGAACTTGGACACTTTGCGTTGATAATAGGGGTGGCTTTTGCCTTCTTATTAATCAGCGTCCCCCTAATAGGTGTTGCCAGAAAAGACCAATACCTTGTTAGGTACGCTTGGCCATTAACGTACGGAATGTTCTTTTTTATTACCTTATCTGTTGTCGTGCTGGCTTATAGTTTTGCCGTCGATGATTTCTCGGTCGCCTATGTGGCACATCATTCAAATTCTCAGTTACCTATCTTCTTTAAGATCTCGGCCGTATGGGGCGGTCATGAAGGGTCACTGTTATTTTGGGTGTTTGCTTTATCAACTTGGGCGGCTGCGGTTGCCTTGTTTAGCAAAGGTTTAGAAGAAGTATTTACTGCCCGTGTGCTGGCAGTATTGGCTCTTATTGTGATTGGCTTTAGTTTGTTTATGCTACTCACATCTAGCCCATTTGAACGTTTATTCCCGATCCCTGCCGAAGGTCGTGACTTAAATCCAATGCTGCAGGACGTGGGATTAATCTTCCATCCTCCTATGTTGTACTTAGGTTATGTGGGCTTCTCTGTAAGCTTTGCATTTGCGATTGCTGCGCTGATGAGCGGCCGTCTTGATTCTGCATGGGCTCGTTGGACTCGTCCATGGACATTGGCTGCTTGGACCTTCCTTACGGGCGGTATCGCACTAGGATCTTGGTGGGCTTATTATGAATTAGGCTGGGGCGGTTGGTGGTTCTGGGATCCCGTTGAGAACGCCTCTTTTATGCCTTGGTTAGTGGGTACTGCGCTTGTTCACTCTTTGATTGTGACTGAGAAACGCGGCGCCTTCCGTAACTGGACTGTATTACTGTCTATTTTTGCTTTCTCTTTAAGTTTGCTTGGTACCTTTATTGTTCGCTCAGGTGTATTAACCTCAGTGCATTCATTCGCAGCCGATCCAAGCCGCGGTATGTTCATCCTGTTGTTACTTGGTTTAGCTGTTGGCGGTTCATTAACACTGTTTGCTTTACGTGCCAGTGAAATGAGTAGTCCAGCCCGTTTCGAGCTTAAGTCTAAAGAAACTATGCTCTTAGTGTGTAACGTGCTACTGACGGTTGCCGCAGGTACGGTACTATTGGGTACATTATATCCATTGCTCATCGATGCACTTGGCATGGGTAAGATCTCTGTTGGACCTCCATACTTTAATGCGGTGTTCGTGCCTATCGTATTAGTGCTATTTGGCTTTATGGGTATTGGTCCAATTATTCGTTGGAAAAAGTCGAAAGCGGGCGAGCTTAAGCGTCAGCTATTGATCCCAGCAATGATTGCTGCTGCTATCGGTATTGTGACGCCTTTTATCGTCGATGGTGTATTCAATATTTGGGTTACCTTTGGTATTGCAGCCGCGGCTTGGATTATTCTGGCTACCGCAAGAGCGGCCTATAACATGGTCAAGTCGAAAGAAGGTGATATCAGCATCAGTCGCATGGGCCGTAGTCAGCTTGGTATGATCTTCGCGCATCTTGGTATTGCCGTTTCTGTAATTGGTGCCACTATGGTGTCAAATTACTCGATTGAGAAAAGTGTTCGTATGGGGCCTGGTGTAAGCCAAGAACTCGCCGGTTATACTTTTAAGTATCTCGAGACCAAAAACGTAGTGGGTCCTAACTACACTGCACAGCAGGGACAGATAGAGATCTACAAGGGCGATGAGCTACTGACATTACTAAAACCCGATCGTCGTCAATATAATGTGCGAACTATGGATATGACAGAAGCCGGTATTGACTGGGGTCTATTCCGTGACTTGTACGTGACTATGGGTGACCCTATTACCAGCACTGAATTTGCGGTTCGTTTAAACTATAAGCCGTTCGTGCGTTGGTTATGGTTTGGGGCAATTTTCATGATGATAGGTGGATTCTTCGCTGCATCGGATAAACGTTACCGTGCGAAAGTCACTGCAGCCGTCGCGCCTTTGGCCGAAAAGGCAAAATTGGCAACGGCTCAATAATTGGGGAATGTATGAAGAAGTTGGTTCTGTTTATCCCATTGGTCATATTTCTCGCCATGGGGGTGTTTCTATATAAAGGGTTATTTCTGAATCCGCAGCAATTGGATTCAGCACTGGAAGGGAAGCCTATTCCGGCTTTCCAACTGGAACGCCTAGAAACACCGGCTGAGATCATAACGAATGAGCAATTAAAAGGTAAGGTATCATTACTTAACGTATGGGCGACGTGGTGTCCATCTTGTAAATATGAGCATCCTTTCTTAGTGATGCTAAAACGTAAAAATCTTCTGCCAATTTACGGGATCAACTATCGTGATGAGCGTGTTCCTGCGTTAGAAGAGTTAAAACGTCAGGGCGATCCCTATAACGTTAATATCTATGATAAAGATGGGCGTTTAGGATTAGATCTTGGCGTTTATGGTGCACCAGAGAGTTTTATTGTTGATCATAACGGTATTATCCGTTTCCGTTATGCAGGTCCAATAGACCAACGCGTATGGAGTGAAACCCTTTACCCTATGATCCAACAATTACAAGCTGAAGCAGCGAAGGATGGCGCAGCATGAGAACGCTGATAAAAATCATAGGTGGTCTAGTGCTGATGTTCAGCATGACGACCGCCGTCATGGCAACACCAGTTGATACTTACGAATTCAAGTCACCTGAAAATCAAAAGCGCGGTTTGTCTTTGGCTCATGAACTACGTTGTCCACAGTGTCAAAACCAAAATTTGATCGACTCCAATTCACCCGTTGCTCGAGATCTGCGTCTTGAGGTATTCAAGATGGTTGATGAAGGAAAAGGGGATGATGAGATCATCGAGTTTATGACCAGTCGTTACGGTGAGTTTGTTCTTTATAAACCTAAGATGGAAACCAAGACCTACATTCTCTGGTTAGGTCCTATTGGTTTATTACTTCTGGGTCTAGTGATTGGATTTATCTTCATTCGTAAGCAACGTATTGGCGGTAATGTGCCGAACGAAATTAGCGCAGAAGATCAGCGCGAGTTAGATACCTTGCTAAAGCGCAATACAAAATGAAGCATAAAGTCATAACGGCATTCATGTTGTCATCCATTCTTTCGGTATTTGTTGCTGGGGTCGCGCATGCGTACCCTGGTATGCAGCAAACGGCTAAACCGATGGAATCAACGGTTGATTTGATCAATGTACTGCCAAAGACTTTTCCTATTGAGCCTGTTGCCTTTAATGATGTTGATGGTAAAGCTATCGACTTCAGCCAATTTAAAGGCAAGATCATTATGGTTAACATGTGGGCGACTTGGTGTCCGCCATGTGTCAGAGAGTTGCCTGCAATAGAAAGGTTAGCAACTAAGTTCAAGACTGAAGATTTTGTCGTGCTGCCTATCTCTATTGATGCAGAAGGTAAGCAGCAGGTTCAGCCGTTCTTAAGTTCATTGGGTATGGCGAATTTCAACTCTTACTACGATCAACCACAAAGTCTTGGGAACGTTTTTCCGCTCGACACGATTCCTGCGACCTTTATTCTTGATCAACAGGGTCAATTAATTGCCTTTGTTCGATCCTATGTTGATTGGGATGACGTAAAAGCCGTCTCGCTAATCCAAGGTTTTATCGATAAAGGCAGCAAAAAGCCCAATTAATGGGCACTTTGCATGTAAAATAATCTCCGTTGTTTAAAAGATCGCCATGCGATCTTTTTTCATTTAAAAAACCCTTGCACAAAAAGTTTCACTGCCTATAATGCGCATCCACTGACACGGCAGACAGCGTTAAGCAGCCTGATGTGACAGTTCATCGATGAGTTTACTGATTGATGAGTGTTGAGAAAGTTTGCAAAAACTCCTTGACGCGAAACGGGAAATGCGT
>NZ_JABAEB010000020.1:57685-58762 GCF_012584455.1 Shewanella oncorhynchi | reverse complement strand
GGTTAACGCCAAATGAGTCAGAACGTTTATATTGGAATGACTCTAAAACCGTGGCCAATTTTACTTGACCACTACAGTACTTACTTCACCCTGAATGGAATCCGGGTGTAGTAGAGCAACAAATAGGCCGAGTCGATAGATTAGGTTCTCGTTGGGAAAAAGAGTTTAACGAAATGTTAGCATCTCAAGTGGAGCCGTCTGAACTGCCTTTTATAGAAGTTAAACCTATTGTATTCAAAGGGACCTATGATGAATATAATTGGCAAGTTTTGAAGATGCGTTGGGACGATCTTCGCTCTCAATTACACGGAGTAGTAATACCTGAAACAGAAAGAGATGAAGCATTCTCCGAGTTGTATGATGAGTTATGTGCTGCGGCTCCTGATTTTTCACCTCAATAGTGTAATCAAAAATATCTGATAAAAGTCATGCCTGGCCATAATAGGACCAGGCAAGATTAAATTTGTATTAATGGCTATGTTTTATTCATTTGTGATTGGATGAATCTTCTCGGATAGCATAGTTATAGCGTTCTAAATGCTCTTCAAAATAATCATGCTGGTTATAATCCCTTCTACACCTTTAAGCTTTTGATTCAGGCAACGCTCTGCTACATGCTCAAGAGTACCTTGTTTGGCTAGCTGGGTGGTTTGTGATGATTTTTAAAAACACATAGTCAACTTTCTGCTGCCGCAACATCTATTAATACCTACCTCCATTCTGGAGCCATGGACGGACACACAGGAACGGTTAGAGAAGACCAATCACTTGGTTCTAAGCCAGACATAGCAAATTAGATCGTAAGTATAATCAAAAGATGCAGTGAAAGTTGTACCTTTTTATGAGCACTGTAACTAGGGTAGGGGTCATACCTAAATCTTCGAAAAACGGGTTTAGGCACTTGGGCACAAATCTGAAATGTAGGATTTAAACTACAAAGATAAAAGTGAAGAAAAACTTAAAAGTGAAAAGTTTAGCTTGTTTGAATTAATGTTATCTAGAATTGAAGAATTTAAACCTAGGCGCAGAATTAAAATAGAATTATTAGTTAGACAATTGATTTACAACAAAAAATGG
>NZ_JABAEB010000020.1:0-57588 GCF_012584455.1 Shewanella oncorhynchi | reverse complement strand
TGGTACACCCGAGTGGACTCGAACCACCGACCCCTACCATGTCAAGGTAGTGCTCTAACCAACTGAGCTACGGGTGCACTGTTTGAATTTCAAAATTTATACTCTTTGAAGAGAGTGGTACACCCGAGTGGACTCGAACCACCGACCCCTACCATGTCAAGGTAGTGCTCTAACCAACTGAGCTACGGGTGCATCGCAAAATTTAACAAGCTATTCAAAAGCGTTGCGCCTTGGAACGAACGCTATATTAGGGGCATAGCGCAGGGCAGGCAAGCAAAAAAAACAAATTTGTCGTCAAATGGTGAATTGCTGTGCAACTTGCCCAGTGTTTCAACAATGCCGCCGATAAAACCGCAATTTTTTATTCGCTTTACTTCAGAGAATGCATCGAAATCAAACTGATAAACCAAAAGGCGAGCACTGTCGCTCGCCATTAATGCAATCAATGGTGAACACTGTCACCTTCAATAAGGCTCAAATGCACGCCATGCTTTTGGATGTAACGCAGACGAATGAAAAATAACAGCGCTGCTGAGGTCAAGCCCGCAATCAATCCTGCCCAGAATCCATGGGCGCCCATCGCGGGAACGATATGGTCCGTATAAGCTAAGGTATAACCGAGTGACATACCAATCCCCCAGTAGGAAAACAGCGTGATATAAAAAGCGCTGCGTGTATCTTTATAACCGCGAAGAGCACCCGCTGCGACCACTTGAACTGAATCAGATAATTGATACAGGGCTGCCATCAACATCAAGCTGCCGGCTAAGGCAACCACTTCAGGATCACCATTATAAAGTTTCGCAATTTGGAATCTAAATAATACGGTCAAAACCGCTGTCGTTAGAGCAAGGGATAGTGCCAGCCATAAGCCCACTTTAGTAACCACCGCGGAAATATCAGCGCGATCACGGCCTAAGTAATAACCAATCCGAATCGATACCGCGATACCGATAGATAACGGCAGCATAAATACGATGGCAGAAAAGTTGAGTGCAATCTGGTGACTTGCGACCACTGTTGCGCCAAGTGGCGCGAGTAATAGCGCTATGATGGCAAATAAACTCACTTCAAAAAACAGCGCCATTGCTATCGGCATGCCGAGTTTGGTCATTTTCTTCATAGTTTCAAAGTCTGGGCGATGAAATTTACTGAAGGGAGCTAAAGCCGCGAATTTTTTATGCAACTGCATGTAAATGGTCATGGCAACTAGCATGGCCCAGAATACGAGAGCAGTGGCGATACCACAGCCTGCACCGCCCATGGCCGGTACGCCAAAGTGTCCATAAATAAAAATATAGTTAGCGGGGATATTTACGGCTAGACCGACAAAACCAATGACCATGGTCGGTAATGTATAAGAAATCCCTTCACTACAGCCGCGCAGCACTTGATATAGTACAAATGCGGGCGCGCCCCATAAAATACCGTCGAGATATCCTATGGTTAAGCGGTATAATTCAGGCTCCAAGTCCATGTGGCCAAGCACAAAGGGTGCTGATGCAAGGAAAACCATCACACCAATGCCGCCTATAATGGCAAGATAGGCACCTTGAAAGGCCAAAGGTTGGATAGCTTTTTGATTATTAGCTCCATTGTAGTGGGCAAATAAAGGCGTAAAAGCCATCAGTAAACCTTGGACGAACAGAATAGCGGGTAACCAAAGGCTAGTGCCGACCGCAACAGCGGCCATATCAACCGCGCTAACACGGCCCGCCATAACGGTATCAATAAAGCCCATCATGGTCTGAGTGACCTGAGCTATTAGCACCGGCAGCGCCAATTGGATTAAACGTTTGGCTTGATAGCCTGAATGATTCATAAATACAGCCTTTAACGATTAAGCGAGCAGAAAATGTTTACAGGTATAGTTCAAGCCACCTGCGAGGTGGTTGCAATACATAAGAAAGATGGCCTAAATACCCTTGAGGTAGCGTTCGAACCTGATTTGCATGAGGGACTTGCGATTGGTGCAAGTGTGGCAAATAACGGGGTATGTCTTACTGTGACTCAGGTCGTTGATGATAGGGTATTTTTCGACGTAGTGGAAGAGACCTTGCGACTGACGAATCTGGCTAATTTGTCTATAGGTCAAAGCGTTAATGTTGAGCGTTCGTTAACTTTCGGTAGTGAAATTGGTGGGCACATTCTCTCTGGCCATATCCATACTAAGGCCAAAGTCATCGATATTAGCCATACAGAACAGCATTATGATCTGACACTGGGCATTGAGCCTAAATGGATGGATTACATTTTTTATAAAGGTTTTGTTGGCGTTAATGGCTGTAGTTTAACGGTTGGCGAGGTGAGTGACTCCGGTTTTAAGTTGCACTTAATTCCTGAAACCCTAAAACTGACCAATTTAAGTCAGTATAAAGTGGGTGGTGAACTCAATATTGAGATCGACAGCCAAACACAAATTATCGTCGACACAGTCGAGCGCGTGCTGGCCAGGCGTTTTAACGAACAAGCACGTTAGTTTTGTGACATCGCAGCGTGTAGTGCAATCTCGTTTAATAGATTTGCTCGTCGTCTGAATCGATATACAGCTCAACCGTTCGTCTCGATTCATCGATGTGTAAGCGTAAGTGAATCGGATTACAACAAATTCGGCAGTCATCGTAATAATCTTGGTCTCCACAGCTGGCATCGATACTGATATCTTGATGGTGCCCGCAGTGGGGACAAGCAATAACTTTGTTCATGACTCTCATGGTGCAACTCCTTATCGCCAATAGAGCGAATCGCTCTGCTCAATCAACGCATCTCATACTTCGTACGCTTATCGCTTATATTGTCTGCACTTTGACGATTTCGAAACCTGAGTGCGCTTTATGTGCTTCCTATTTGAGTATACAGCAGAGTGCAGTGCACTGACTTAGATGAAGTCGGTCTCAAAACGCAGCATGATAGACCTTCTGGTTAAATATTTTCTTGTTGGATCATTATCTCTTCTAAAAACTAGTCCTTTGCCGTCACTAACCCCTCCATTTCATTGCTGTGTAACACGCCATCGCGGGCATCTTGGGTAATATCCAGCGTTAAACGCTGCATCTGTTGCTCAAGTTCACTTTTAATATCAACGAGTAACACTTGAGTATCAATCAAAGATTTGCTTGTGATTTTCACCTGCGGCTCAGGTAAAGCGGTTGCTGTGTGCGTGAGTGTTACAGCCAGTAGAATGCAGTTCAACATATCAACTCCCTTGTCATGTTTTCAGTGATGCCCAATAAACTGGCGCTAGAATAGGGGAGTTAGATGACCAAGAAGTTACCAAGACACTGCAAAATCATGAATTTGCTTTTTGTTTCCAATCCCAATTCTGGTCAATATGCTTGCGCCTTTTAGCTACAATCCCTTAGAATAAACGCCCTGCTACGCAAGGCGGCTAAGACTCCTGTACTGTCTTAACCTAGCGAGCATTTCTCTTACATTAACTAAAACCAAGTGGCCCTACGTGTGGGTCACCACTGGAAAGGACATTTCATGCCTGTAATTACACTTCCCGATGGTAGCAAACGCGAGTTTGCTCATACTGTATCGACCCTCGATGTTGCCGCCGATATTGGCCCTGGTTTAGCGAAAGCTTGTATCGCTGGCCGCGTTAATGGCGAATTAAAAGATGCTTGCGATCTCATTGAAACCGATGCTGAGCTATCAATCATTACCGCCAAAGACGAAGAAGGTGTTGAAATTCTTCGCCATTCTTGCGCGCATTTATTAGGTCACGCGATTAAGCAAATGTGGCCAGAAACCAAGATGGCGATTGGTCCTGTTATCGATAATGGCTTCTACTATGATATCGACCTTGAGCACAAGTTGACTCAAGATGACATCGACGCATTAGAAAAGCGCATGCTTCAACTAGCAAAAACTAACTATGACGTAGTAAAACGTGTCGTTAGCTGGCAAGAAGCCCGTGATACATTCGCTGCGCGCGGTGAAGATTATAAGATTGCCATTCTGGATGAGAACATCAGCAAAGACGCGACGCCTGCGCTGTATCATCACGAAGAATACACTGACATGTGTCGTGGACCGCACGTACCTAACATGCGTTTCTGCCAACATTTTAAATTAATGAGCATTGCCGGCGCTTATTGGCGTGGCAACTCAGAAAACAAGATGTTGCAACGTATCTATGGTACCGCTTGGGCCGACAAAAAAGCCTTGAGCACACACTTAACCCGTCTTGAAGAAGCGGCTAAGCGTGACCACCGTAAAATCGGTAAGCAGCTCGACTTGTATCACATGCAAGAAGAAGCACCGGGTATGGTGTTTTGGCATAACGACGGTTGGAGCATCTTCCTCGAATTAGAAAGATTCATTCGCCGTAAGCTAAACCAATATACTTACCAAGAAGTGAAAGGCCCATTAATGATGGACCGCGTGTTGTGGGAACGTTCTGGTCACTGGGATAAATACTCAGAAGCCATGTTCACGACCAGCAGCGAAAACCGCGAATACGCCATCAAACCAATGAACTGCCCAGGCCACGTGCAGATCTTCAACCAAGGGTTGAAATCTTACCGTGATCTGCCATTGCGTATGGCTGAATTTGGTTGCTGTCACCGTAATGAACCTTCAGGCTCGTTACACGGATTAATGCGTGTACGTGGCTTTACGCAAGATGACGCCCATATTTTCTGTACTGACAGCCAAGTTCAAGAGGAAGTGAGTGCCTGTATCCAGATGGTTTACGATACTTACGCGACCTTCGGCTTTGAAAATATCGTAGTAAAACTGTCGACTCGCCCAGAGAAACGTATCGGTGACGATGCGATGTGGGACAGAGCGGAAGAAGCACTTAAGCAAGCTCTGCGTGCCAATAATATTGAATTCACTATTTTGCCAGGCGAAGGCGCGTTCTACGGACCAAAAATCGAATTTACTTTACACGATTGTTTGGACCGAGCGTGGCAATGTGGTACTGTGCAGCTCGATTATGCGTTGCCAAGCCGTCTTGGTGCAACTTACGTTGCCGAAGATAACAGCCGTCAGACCCCAGTGATGATCCATCGTGCTATTTTAGGCTCTTTGGAACGATTTTTGGGTATCTTGATAGAAGAATATGCAGGACGTTTCCCAACTTGGTTAGCCCCAATGCAAGTTGTCGTGATGAATATCACCGATAAACAGGCTGATTATGTTGAAGAAGTCGTAAAATTCTTCAAAGAACAAGGTATTCGAGCGTCTTTTGACTTGAGGAATGAGAAAATAGGCTTTAAAATACGCGAGCACACCTTAAGGCGTGTCCCTTATTTGTTGGTCGTTGGCGATCAAGAAATGGAAAATAAGGAAGTAGCGGTGCGTACCCGTGATGGTATCGATTTAGGTAAGATGCGACTTGAAGATTTCGCCACTAAAATCCATCAACAGATTTCGCTCCGTAGTCTCAAATTGTTGGAGGAATAGGTCATAAAGATCAAAAAAACAGCAGGGCGTCAGCCGGCCCCTAATAGAATCAATGAAGAAATCACAGGTGTACCAGAAGTACGCTTAACAGGCATTGATGGTGAAGCTATTGGTGTGGTAAGCATCAGAGATGCTCAGAATTTGGCAGATGAAGCAGGTGTAGACCTAGTAGAAATCAGCCCAAATGCTGAACCTCCAGTATGTCGCATTATGGACTACGGTAAGTTCCTTTTTGATAAGGCTAAGTCAGCCAAGGAACAAAAGAAGAAGCAAAAGCAGGTTCAGGTCAAGGAAATTAAATTCCGTCCTGGAACTGACGAAAACGACTATCAGGTAAAACTACGCAACCTGATACGTTTTCTGGAAGACGGGGACAAAGCGAAGATTACGCTTCGTTTCCGAGGTCGCGAAATGGCACACCAAAACCTGGGTATGGATCTATTGAACCGTATCAAGGCTGATTTGGACGAGTATGCGGTTGTTGAATCTTTCCCGAAAATGGAAGGCCGACAAGCAATTATGGTGCTAGCGCCTAAAAAGAAATAAGTAGGGCAAAACTTAAAGTAGCAAAGGTCTATGGCCTTTGCTCGCCTTGCTTTTTATTAAACATCCCAATGCGGAGTTTTAGAAATGCCTAAAATGAAAACAGATAAGGGTGTAGCGAAGCGTTTTAAGAAAACCGCTAATGGTTTCAAGCGCAAGCAAGCACACTTACGTCACATTTTGACGAAAAAAAGCACTAAACGTAAACGTCACTTACGTGCCAAATGTTTAGTATCAAAAGCTGACGTTCCAGCAATCGCGCGTCAATTACCTTACGCTTAATTTAGGAGTTTAGAAAATGCCAAGAGTTAAGCGTGGTGTAACCGCTCGTGCTCGTCACAAGAAAGTTTTAAAACTAGCTAAAGGTTATTATGGCGCTCGTAGCCGTACTTACCGTGTTGCTGTTCAAGCAGTAACTAAAGCTGGTCAATATGCTTATCGTGACCGTCGTCAGAAAAAACGTCAATTCCGTCAACTTTGGATTGCACGTATTAATGCTGCCGCTCGTCAAAATGGTCTGTCTTACAGCCGTTTCATCAACGGTCTGAAAAAGGCGTCTATCGAAATCGATCGTAAGATTTTGGCTGACATCGCTGTATTCGACAAAGTTGTATTTGCAACTTTAGTTGAAAAAGCAAAAGAAGCGTTAAACTAAGAAATTAGTTTGTTGCTGTAGAGAAGGGACCATTTGGTCCCTTTTTTTGTGCGCCATTTTTGACTTAACCTAATGATGTTATTTACCTAAACACTTATAAGCGCCCATCTAACTGGTACAAGATTAAGAATCGTGAAGGAAAGACACGTGCGCGCGTGAACAGTACTTACTGGTAAGCCCGCAAAAATTTTGCTATTGCTTAACGATTTTGACCTAAAAAAATAGCAGGCTAAACCTGCTATTCGTTGAAAAATCGAGTCTAGTTACTTCTTAGCGTCTAAATAACGCTCTGCATCGAGTGCAGCCATACAGCCGGTGCCAGCAGAAGTAATGGCTTGACGATAATGTTGGTCCATCACATCACCACAGGCATAAACACCTTCGATACTGGTTTGCGTGGCGTTACCTTGCAAGCCACTCTGAACTTTTAAATAACCGTGGTTCATTTCCAACTGGCCTTCAAAAATACCGGTATTAGGGCTGTGACCAATAGCGACGAACACACCAGCAACGGCTAAGTCAGTGATCGAGCCATCTTTAGTGCTCTTCATCTTCAGACCTGTCACACCCATGGCATCACCAACCACTTCATCCATGGTTTGATCTAAGTGAAGGATGATGTTGCCATTGGCGACTTTGTCCATCAGACGGTCGATTAAGATTTTTTCTGAGCGGAAGGTGTCACGGCGATGGATGAGGTGAACTTCAGCAGCAATATTGCTTAAATACAATGCTTCTTCAACGGCGGTGTTGCCGCCACCGATAACTGCGACTTTTTGATTGCGATAGAAGAAGCCATCACAGGTTGCACAGGCTGATACACCGCGACCTTTGAAAGCTTCTTCTGACTCTAACCCTAAGTAACGGGCAGAAGCGCCAGTTGCGATGATCAGTGCATCACAGGTGTACTCGCCATTGTCGCCTTTCAAGCGGAAAGGGCGCTCGGTTAAAGTGACTTCGTTAATGTGATCGAACAAGATTTCAGTATCGAACTTTTCAGCATGCTTCTGCATACGTTCCATCAAGGCTGGACCCGTTAAGTCGTCCGCGTCACCTGGCCAGTTTTCAACTTCAGTCGTCGTGGTTAATTGACCGCCTTGCTGCATACCTGTGATCATCACAGGTTTTAAATTCGCACGCGCAGCATAAACGGCTGCGGTATATCCTGCTGGGCCTGAACCCAAAATCAATAAGTTACAATGTCTGACCTGGCTCATTTTTATCTCCGTGCCTTTAGCAAATTGCAAGGATTGTAGGGAATTTACCTGTGGGGGTAAAGTGTTGGAGGGCGATTCTTTTAGATTGCACTAATCGAGTCCATCCGTTTTAGTATGGAGAGTGTCAGTTTTACTTTACTGTGAATAAATAGCTTAAGTGTGAACCACGAAATGAAGCACGGGATGAGCTTGTATAAATATGATGGTGCGATCGTAGTGGAGCCTATTTCTACCCAATAAAAAATCGGCCTCAATAGTATCGAGACCGATTTGAATTACATACTAAGTAAAGCCAGCTTAAATCCACATAAAAAGTTAAGTTAATTAAAAACTTATACTAATAGTGTCGCAGGAGATGTGAACGCTAAGTTTAGGGCGTGAGCCACTTCCTTACACACCACTTTACCGTGCATGACGTTTAAGCCATTAAGAAAATGCTTGTCTTGCAACAGCGCTTCTTTATAGCCTAAATTTGCTAACTTGAGAATGTACGGTAAGGTTGCATTATTAAGCGCAAATGTTGAAGTACGAGCGACCGCACCAGGCATATTTGCAACACAGTAATGCACAACATCATCAACGATATAGGTAGGATCTTGGTGAGTAGTGGCATGTGAAGTTTCAACACAACCGCCTTGATCGATCGCCACGTCAACGATAGCGCTGCCAGGTTTCATACGTGAAATCATGCTACGAGTAACCAATTTGGGCGCCGCAGCACCTGGAATTAGTACACCACCGATCACAAGATCGGCCTCAATAACATGACGTTCAATTGCATCCGCAGTTGAGTAAATGGCTTTTACAGCAGAACCGAATTGCACATTTAAACGACGTAGAGCATCAATACTGCGATCAAGCACAACAACATCAGCACCCATACCAACTGCTACTTGTGCTGCATTAGTACCAACCATACCGCCGCCAATAATGACGACTTTAGCAGGCTCAACCCCCGGTACGCCGCCCAATAACATACCGCGGCCACCAGAAGATTTCTCTAATGCCATAGCGCCAGCTTGGATTGACATACGACCAGCGACTTCAGACATAGGGGCAAGCAAAGGCAGGCCACCACGATCGTCTGTCACAGTTTCGTAAGCGATACATACGGCACCACTTTTGATTAAATCTTCAGTTTGCGGTAAATCTGGAGCAAGATGCAGATAAGTAAATAAAATCTGATCGTGACGCAACATAGCGCGTTCAACTGCTTGAGGCTCTTTTACTTTTACAATCATCTGCGCTTTAGCAAAAACTTCAGCAGCAGTCGCTAAAATTGTGGCGCCAGCATCAATATAATCTTGATCTGAAAAACCAATACCTATGCCTGCATTTGTTTCAACAAAAACGTCGTGACCTTTGATCGCCAACTCGCGAACACTAGAAGGAACCATACCGACACGATATTCGTGGTTTTTAATTTCCTTGGGAACACCAATAATCATCTTTGAGCCTCAATTGCCTGAAATCCCACTTTTAATGGGCATAATTGTTATTTTATCGTGACCTGAACGTGATTAATTCAGGGATATCTAGTATAGTATCGGCGACGCAGTTTATGCTGCTGAACTTTCGGCATACGTAGAATAAAATGTTGTTTTAGTGATAAAGCAAGGTTAAATAAATGGCATATAATAAAAAGAGTCCTGTAAAAGACTTGGATCGCATCGATCGCAACATTCTTAATGAACTACAACTTGATGGCCGCATTTCAAATGTGGAATTGTCAAAAAGAGTCGGACTAAGTCCAACTCCGTGTTTAGAAAGAGTAAAACGTCTCGAAAAGCAAGGTTACATCAATGGCTATACCGCATTGGTGAATCCTCATTTCTTGGGTGCATCCCTACTGGTATTCGTGGAAATCACATTAAGCCGTGATACTCCCGAAGTGTTTGATAAGTTTAACCGTGCAGTGCAACTACTCGATGATATTCAAGAATGTCATCTGGTTTCAGGCGATTTTGACTACTTACTGAAAACTCGTGTTTCAGATATGTCGGCTTATCGTCGCTTGTTAGGTGAAACTTTATTGAAATTACCTTCAGTTTCCGACACGCGTACTTATGTTGTGATGGAAGAAGTTAAGCACACCAGTCGTGTAGCGATAAATCATCTACTCTCAGATATCTAAATTACCCTGATTGTTTGGTTTTACAATAAGGGGCTTAGGCCCCTTATTTATCAGTAACGTCGATATATTCATCTCATTTAACGCCTATTACTATTCGCCTTGTATTGCCCTTAAGTTTGCTAACTTAGGGGCTTCTTTTTGTGGCATTTTTAAACAAATTTGTTAACGGAAGTGTTTGTGTAATAACTCATTCCTCCCTAAAAGCACACTAAAACACCTCAATAGACTAAATTTTGCCAATCATGACCAATTCTGTATAGAAAAACAGGCTAATGTGCTCCACATTTAGTGGGATTCTGGTATCGTTAGCCCACCTGTTTTCACTTTTATGGATTACGTCGTTTGTCTCAAGGAAATAGTGTACGCACGCTCACTGGCCTGCAACGTCTGCTGGAAGGCGGACTCATCATTTGTTGTGTTCTCGCCACTTATATTTTGCTCGCATTGACGAGTTTTAGTCCGTCTGATCCTGGTTGGAGTCAGTCGCATTTTCAAGGCGATATTAAAAACTGGACCGGAGCAGTAGGGGCTTGGATTGCCGATATTCTGTTATATTTCTTCGGCGTTACGGCTTATATCATGCCAATTATTGTCGCATCGACGGGTTGGTTATTGTTCAAACGTGCCCATCATTTACTTGAAATTGATTACTTTTCAGTGGCCCTGAGATTGATAGGATTTTTACTGATCATTCTAGGATTTTCTGCTTTGGCGAGCATGAATGCCAACAATATCTACGAGTTTTCGGCAGGCGGAGTGGCGGGTGATGTGATCGGTCAAGCCATGTTGCCGTATTTTAATAAACTCGGCACTACCTTATTACTGCTGTGTTTCTTGGGCTCAGGCTTTACGCTGTTGACTGGGATTAGCTGGCTGACGGTGGTCGAGAAAATCGGCTTAGTCTCTATTTGGATTTATAAAAAGTTAAAATTATTGCCGCAAGCGATGAAGCGTGAGCATGAAACCGAGGATACCCGTGGTTTTATGTCCGTGGTGGATAAGTTTAAACAGCGCCGTGAATCCCAATATGTGCTAGAAAAGCCCCCCATAGTTGAAAAGCCTAAGGTGCGTGAGCGTCATATTGGTCGTAGAGCTGAGATAACCCCAACGCTATATGCTGCCACTGATGATATGGTCATTGAACCAGAAGGTATTATTACTGAAACTGAGAATAATTCGTCGCCAAAAAACAAACTATCGGCGCTTGCAAAAATTCTGAGCTTGAATGGCAGTAAAAGTAAGAGTGCACAACGGGTTGAGCCACAAATCGATAATGATGATTTGGCCGCCCATGGCAATTTTGAAGCGCCACCTTGGTTAGCTGAACCTCAGCATTCAAATGCCGATGAGCAAGGTAGTGCCGATTTTAATTCGCATTCATTCGATCATGATGACAATGAGCCAGTGTTTAGCAGTCAAGCATTTACAGAAAATGAAGACGATGAAAGTCTCGGTTTTAGCGATGATGACGTCATTGATTTTGATACTAAAGTGTCAACAGGTGCAGTGAATCAAGCGCAGCGTAATAAGCAAGATCAAAAAGCTAAAATTGTCGATGGCATTGTGGTATTGCCAGGACAAGAAGACAAACCCGCACCGAAAAAACCGATGGATCCTCTGCCGAGTATTAACTTGCTCGACATACCTGACCGTAAGAAGAATCCGATCAGCCCAGAGGAATTGGATCAAGTCGCTCGCCTTGTTGAGCTTAAATTGGCCGATTTCAACATCATCGCCAATGTGGTGGGTGTGTATCCAGGCCCTGTGATCACACGCTTTGAATTAGAATTAGCGCCGGGCGTTAAAGCGTCAAAAATCTCTAATCTATCAAAGGATTTAGCTCGTTCATTACTGGCTGAAAGTGTGCGCGTGGTTGAAGTTATTCCGGGCAAGGCTTATGTCGGACTCGAATTGCCCAATAAATTCCGCGAAACCGTGTTTATGCGCGATGTGTTAGATTGTGCCGCCTTTACTGAGAGTAAATCCAACTTAACTATGGTGTTAGGCCAAGATATTGCTGGTGACCCAGTTGTTGTTGATCTTGGTAAAATGCCACATTTATTAGTAGCGGGGACTACAGGCTCTGGTAAGTCTGTGGGTGTAAACGTGATGATCACCAGCTTACTGTATAAGTCTGGCCCAGAAGATGTACGCTTTATCATGATCGACCCCAAAATGTTGGAATTGTCTGTCTATGAAGGTATTCCGCATTTGCTATGTGAGGTAGTTACCGACATGAAAGAAGCTGCCAATGCGCTGCGTTGGTGTGTCGGCGAGATGGAGCGTCGCTACAAGCTGATGTCTATGATGGGCGTACGTAACATCAAGGGCTATAACGCTAAAATTGCCGAGGCGAAGGCCAATGGCGAAGTGATTTTAGATCCTATGTGGAAGTCTTCTGACAGCATGGAGCCAGAAGCGCCTGCGTTAGATAAGCTGCCATCGATTGTTGTCGTTGTCGATGAATTTGCTGACATGATGATGATTGTTGGTAAAAAAGTTGAAGAGTTGATTGCCCGTATTGCCCAAAAAGCGCGTGCCGCAGGCATACATTTAATTCTTGCAACCCAAAGACCGTCAGTGGATGTGATTACCGGCTTGATTAAGGCCAACATTCCCACACGTATGGCGTTCCAAGTGTCATCGCGTATCGATTCGCGCACCATTTTAGATCAACAGGGTGCCGAAACCTTGCTTGGTATGGGTGACATGTTATTTTTGCCACCGGGTACTGCGGTACCGAATCGTGTTCATGGTGCGTTCGTTGATGATCATGAAGTTCACCGTGTCGTTGCCGATTGGTGCGCCCGTGGCAAACCGCAATATATCGAAGAAATCCTCAACGGTGCCAGTGATGGTGAACAAGTATTATTGCCTGGTGAAACCGCAGAATCAGACGAAGAATACGATCCGTTATACGATGAAGCAGTCGCCTTTGTGACTGAAACTCGTCGCGGCTCGATTTCAAGCGTACAGCGTAAATTTAAGATTGGTTATAACCGTGCAGCCCGCATTATTGAACAGATGGAAGCACAAGGTATTGTTTCTGCTCAAGGCCACAACGGTAACCGTGAAGTCTTAGCGCCGCCAGCACCAAAACATTATTAAGCCGCGCTAAGGCGTAGCTTTGATACACCCAAGGGTTTACAGGGTAAGGAATAAAATGAAAAAACGATTATGCGCTGTGTTGTTAGCTTCACCTTTGCTATTTAGCTCGGCTGTGTTTGCCGATGATGCGCAGCAGCTCAGGGAAAAATTGATTGGTACCGCGTCACTAAAAGCCGATTTCAAACAAACCGTAACAGATGTCAATAAAAAGGTTATTCAAACAGGGTCTGGCATTTTTGCCTTAGCGTATCCGAATCAATTTTATTGGCATTTAACCCAGCCCGATGAATCGCAGATTGTCGCTGATGGTAAAGATTTGTGGATCTACAATCCTTTCGCCGAAGAGGTGGTCATCATGGATTTTGCTGAAGCAATCAATGCATCTCCCATCGCATTGCTCGTCCACCGCGACGATGCGACTTGGTCACAGTATTCAGTGTCCAAGAAACAAGATTGCTATGAGATCAAACCTAAGGCGATTGATTCGGGCATATTGTCCGTCAATGTGTGTTTCAAAAATACCCAGTTAGTCAACTTTAATGTTGCCGATGATAAAGGTAATTTAAGCCTGTTTGATTTAAGCAATCAGCAAGCCATCACAAATAAAGACAAAGCCTTGTTCACCTTTGTGATCCCAGACAGCGTCGATGTTGATGATCAACGTCGTAAAGCAGCGCATTAGGCTATCGCGTGAGCAGTTTATCGTTTAATTTTGCACCCGATTTTCGTCCCTTGGCCGCGCGCATGCGGCCAAGAACGATTGGCGAGTACATAGGTCAAGCCCATTTACTGGGTGAGGGCCAACCACTACGCAAAGCATTGGAAGCTGGGCGCGCCCATTCCATGATGTTGTGGGGACCGCCGGGCACAGGTAAAACAACCTTAGCTGAATTAATCGCACATTATTCAAATGCTCACGTTGAGCGCATTTCCGCGGTCACCTCTGGCGTTAAGGACATTCGCGCCGCGATTGAGCAAGCAAAAGCAGTTGCAGAATCTCGTGGCCAACGTACTCTATTGTTTGTCGATGAAGTCCACCGATTTAATAAGAGTCAGCAGGATGCCTTTCTGCCATTTATTGAAGATGGCACAGTGATCTTTATCGGCGCGACCACAGAAAATCCGTCTTTTGAAATCAATAATGCCTTACTCTCGCGGGCAAGGGTCTATCTTATCAAGCGCTTAAGCCATGATGAAATCGCCCATATAGTGACTCAAGCCTTAAACGATAACGAGCGCGGTTTAGGCCTACGACGATTTGTAATGCCAACCGATGTGCTCACCACATTGGAACAACTTTGTGATGGTGATGCCCGTAAAGCGTTAAATCTTATTGAGTTGATGAGTGATATGCTCATCGACGGTGGCACCTTTACCACTGAAATGTTAATTCAAGTGGCGGGGCACCAAGTTGCTGGTTTTGATAAGAACGGTGATCAGTTTTACGATTTAATCTCGGCTGTACATAAATCCATTCGCGGATCAGCACCCGATGCCGCGTTGTATTGGTTTTGTCGAATATTAGAAGGCGGTGGCGATCCGCTTTACGTGGCAAGGCGCTTACTGGCGATTGCCTCTGAAGATGTGGGCAATGCCGATCCTGCGGCGATGACAATCGCACTGAATGCCTGGGATTGTTTTCACCGTGTTGGCCCCGCCGAAGGTGAGAGAGCAATAGCACAAGCCATTGTTTATCTTGCCAGTGCGCCTAAGAGCAACGCTGTGTATACCGCATTTAAGGCGGCGCGTGCGTTAGCTCGCGAAACAGGGCAAGTCGAAGTGCCGCACCATTTACGCAATGCACCGACTCAGTTAATGAAAGACATCGGCATGGGAGCTGGGTATCGATATGCCCACGATGAAGCCAATGCCTATGCCAGTGGTGAAAATTATTTCCCCGAATCCCTGCAAACAGCACAGTTTTATTTTCCGACTGAGCGAGGGTTTGAGAAGCGGATCAAAGATAAATTGGCGCAATTAGCCCAGTTAGATCAAGCCAGTGAGAACAAAAGATATGACTAACATCTTATTAGTGGCTTTCGGCGGGTCAATTGGAGCAGTTTTACGCTATCTTATTTCAATATTCATGATCCAAGTATTTGGCAGCAGTTTTCCTTTTGGTACACTGTTGGTTAATGTTATAGGTTCATTTTTTATGGGCGTAATTTACGCTCTGGGGCAAATGAGTCATATCAGCCCTGAACTCAAAGCGCTTATAGGTATCGGTCTATTAGGTGCTTTGACAACGTTTTCGACTTTCTCTAATGAAACCTTGTTGCTGATGCAAGAAGGGGATTGGCTGAAGGCGATTTTGAATGTGGTGTTGAATCTAAGTCTATGTTTATTCATGGTGTACTTAGGTCAACAACTGGTTTTTTCTCGCATTTAACTATTAAGAATATATCACATGTTAGATCCTAAATTTTTGCGCAACGAATTAGAAGTTACCGCTGAGCGACTGGCTACCCGTGGCTTTATTTTAGACATAGCTCATCTCATTCAATTAGAAGAAAAGCGTAAGTCACTGCAAGTGGCTACCGAAGAATTACAAGCGTCGCGTAATGCCATCTCCAAATCCATTGGCCAAGCTAAAGCCCGTGGTGAAGATGTTGACGCAATCATGGCGCAAGTGGGCGATTTAGGTTCACAGTTGGATGCCAAAAAGATTGAACTGGCCGCTGTACTTGAAGAAGTCAATGCCATTGCCATGTCTATGCCTAACCTGCCTGATGAATCAGTACCAATGGGTGCCGATGAAACAGAGAACGTTGAAGTGAGACGTTGGGGTACGCCACGCACTTTTGATTTCCCGATTAAAGATCATATCGATTTAGGCGAAGGCCTAAACGGCTTAGATTTTAAAAATGCCGTTAAAATTACTGGCTCACGTTTTATCGTAATGAAAGGCCAAGTCGCCCGCTTAAACCGCGCCATTGGTCAGTTCATGTTGGACTTACATACCACAGAGCACGGTTATACCGAAGCCTATGTGCCATTACTGGTAAACGAGGCAAGCTTACTCGGCACAGGCCAGCTACCTAAGTTTGGTGAAGACTTATTCCACACTAAACCTGCGACTGAAGAAGGCCAAGGCTTGAGCCTTATCCCAACCGCAGAAGTGCCATTAACGAACTTAGTTCGCGATAGCATTGTTGATGAAGACGAGCTGCCAATAAAGTTAACAGCGCATACTGCATGTTTCCGCAGCGAAGCGGGCTCATACGGCAAAGATACCCGTGGTCTGATCCGTCAGCACCAATTCGATAAAGTTGAAATGGTGCAAATTGTTAAGCCTGAAGATTCAATGGCGGCACTTGAAGCGCTGACAGGTCATGCTGAAACTGTGTTGCAACGTTTAGGTTTACCGTATCGAACAGTGATTTTATGTACTGGCGATATGGGCTTTGGCTCAAGCAAAACCTACGATATCGAAGTCTGGTTACCAGCACAAAATACCTATCGTGAGATTTCTTCTTGCTCAAACATGAAGGATTTCCAAGCCCGTCGTATGCAAGCGCGTTACCGTGTGAAAGCAGACAATAAGCCTGCGCTATTGCATACGTTAAACGGCTCAGGTTTAGCTGTAGGTCGTACTTTAGTGGCTATTTTAGAAAACTATCAAAATGCTGATGGCAGTATCACAGTCCCTGAAGTTCTGCGTCCTTACATGGGCGGTTTGACTCAAATAGGCTAATGGAACACAAAATAATACTATGGATAAAGGCCAGCGCTATCTCCGTTGGCTTTCCTATACCGCTGTGATTGCAGTATTTTTTGCTGTAATGCTTGCCACCGTAGGCAAAGCCATCTGGGTTGTGTTAGAAAACGTCAAATAACCCTATCAACTTTGTTCAAGTAAAAAGAAAGGCATGTTTCCCAAGGGAACATGCCTTTTTGTTTGTATCATGTTTACGTGATGACTTAACCCTTTGCCATTAAATACACTTAGCTGGTTTGGGCAGGCCCGCGATTTTCGTTGCTTGTTTCGCAGGTCCAATCGGGAATAGGGTATATAAGTATTTTGAATTGCCTTTGTCTGGTCCTAAGGCTTGGCCAATGGCTTTAACTAATACACGGATAGCAGGGCTCGTTTTATATTCGAGATAGAAATCTCGAACAAAGTTAATCACTTCCCAATGGGCTGGCGTAAGTAAAATTTGCTCTTCTGCTGCTAACAACAGGGCCATATCGGGTTGCCAATCGTTAAGATTTTTTAAATAACCTTGATGGTCACGGGCGATTTCTGCGCCATTAAATTGCAATGGATTTACCACGTTATCACCTTGTCATGGAGTAATGATTGAGCCACAAACTCATTGTAATCGATAAGCATCACGTTCTTTAAACGTTCGGATAGGCCACGTGCGATAACATCGTCTTTTAAGACCATCAACTTGAAGGGCGATAATGCCATTGCCCACTGGCGCAGCAGTAACGCGTTAACGCCATCGCTCGATAATAAAATCGCATCTTCCTTACAGGCGTAACGTAAACAAAGTTTCAGCGCGCTATCTCGACTGGGAGATGTTTGAATATGATGTAAAATCATTAGAATACTAAGACCTCATCCACTTGGTTTAAATGGGCTGCGATGGCTTCATCGTTGATTACTGTGACTGGGATCGACAGTAAGCCATGGCTTAAGCCGTAATCGGCTAAGGATTGCTTACAGACTAACACAGAGCCAATATCATACAGCGGCAGTGCTTTAAAGGTGGATATGTAATCTTTAGCACCGATAAGCTCAGGCTGTTGCTCTTTAATCAAATGCAACACACCTTCATCAACAAACACTAAACTCACTTCTTGTTCGAAGCTAGCGCTAAGCAGGGCAAGATCTAAACCTTCGCGGCCACGAACAGTACCATGTGGCGAGCAGCGAAATAGGATACACAATTTTTTCATAGTAGCCCTGAGAGTTAAAAACTGATCAAACGATCGGCCGATTCAATACCTGTGATTAGCTCACCTAAACCGCCCATGATAAATGACTCGCCCACATTCCAGTGGCTAAGGCCATTCTCGCTGGCATCTTGCTGACTCACAATGCCACGACGTAGCGCTGCAGAAACGCAATTGACTAACGGGACCTGATGGGATTGCGCCAGCTGTTTCCAGTCACTGATCACATCGTTTTCATCGGAGGCGGGTAAGCTTAAATCTGTGGAGTTATACACGCCATCTTGATAAAAAAACACACAGATAATCTGATGCCCAGCTAAAAGTGCAGCTTGGGAGAAGCGTAAGGCATTAACACTCGCCGACGTGCCATAAGCGGGCCCGTTCACTTGGATAATAAATTTGCTCATTTAAAATAAAAATGGCCCTAAAAGTAGGGCCATTCTAACGCAAGTTAAGCTAAAAATCGCTAACTAGGATTAGTCATCGTTGCCTATGCCCATCAGGTGCAACAGCGCGATGAAGAGGTTTAAGAAGTCTAGGTATAACGAGATAGTCGCGCGAATGTAATTAGTTTCGCCGCCATTGACGATACGGCTAGTATCAAACAGGATAAAACCTGTCATCAGTAACGCCAAGCCCGCGTTAATTGCCATAAAGGCAACACTGTTACCCATAAAAATATTAATCACAGCGGCGGCGATCACCACAATCAAGCCGGCGAACAAGAATCCACGTAGGAAAGAGAAATCTTTCTTAGTGGTCACGGCATAGGCTGATAACGCAACGAAAATCACTGACGTTAACCCCAGTGCTTGCATGATCAGCTGTGGACCGTTTGCCATACCCGCGTAGTGATTGAGCATGTAGCCCAGTGAAGCACCTTCCATACCCGTAAAGGCAAACACCCAGAAGATACCCGCTGCAGACTCGGCTTTACGTAACGTGACAAACAACAGTACTAGGCCACCAATCGATAAACCAATGGAGACTAACGGACTGATATTTAATGCCATTGCCAAACCCGCACACAGGGCAGAGAAGGCCAATGTCATCGATAACAGCATATAAGTGTTTTTAAGAAGTTTGTTCACTTCCAGTGTTGACGCACTCGTCGAATATAAGGTTTCTTGGGTCATGTTGATCTCCGTTGACACATTTCCAAACTGATCATTTTGATTTTTTACAGCACACTAAGTTCCCGTAAAATCCTAAAATGAACTTAACTGGTGCAATGATACCGTACATGAGATACGGGTGAAAGTCATAGAACCATGAATAACAAATTGTTAATCTTCAAAATTTTACTCAATTATTTATTTCAACTTTAACTGCAAAGCAAAAAAATAAGATTCTTGTATCTGCGTCTTCATCCACTATGAAGGTAAAGACTTAGTCTGTACATAAGCAGACGGTACACAATCACACTCAATGCTGATTTCAATGACTAGATCAGCATATTGAGTTTAAACCAAGCTTAAGCCAGCCACTCTTTGTGCAATTTTTCAGTATCGCCAAGATATTCCAGCACCCAAGCGAGCGCAGGCGACATCTTGTCAGCATTCCAGGCCAAGCAACAAGGGCTTGTCTGCTTTGGATTTTCCAGTTTTTTTTCAACGAGCGCACCCGCCTTAATAAACACGCTCGCTAAATGCACTGGCATATAACCGACGCCTAAACCTTCACGGAAACAGTTAATGGCACGGATCCAATCAGGTACGACTAACCTGCGTTGATTCTCTAGTAACCAAGTCATACGTTTTGGAATTTCCCGAGAGGTATCTTCTAAACAAATCGAAGGAAAAGGGCGCAGCTCATCGTCACTTAATGGGCGGTCAATACTGGCCAAGGGATGATTTTTACTAACAAGAAACGCCCACTCAATATCCCCCATGTCTTTATATTGGTAAACGCCACCGACTGGAATTGCGGTTGTCGCACCAATAGCAATATCACTGCGACCCGTGGCGAGCGCTTCCCAAACACCGTTAAAGACTTCAATACGAATAATTAATTCAATATCATGGAAGTGTCGATAAAAGTCAGCAATTAATACGCTGATCCTGTCGGCACGGACGATATTATCAAGGGCTATGGACAAGGTGGGTTGCCAACCATTTGCCACGCGCTGAGTGCCACGTTTCATCTCGTCCATCTGCGTGAGCAAGGTTCTGGCTTGCTTCACAAAATGTTCACCCGCTGGTGTTAACGTTACGCTGCGATGATGCCGTTCAAAAAGAATGACGCCGAGTTCTTCTTCTATTTGCTTGACCGCGTAGCTCACGGCAGAGGGCACTTTATGTAGCCGATTCGCCGCCGCGGTGAAACTACCTACACGAGCCACAATATCAATGAGTTCTAGCGCTTGTTCTGAGAGCATAACTGACGTCCATTCCAATGAAAATAATTGATAGCACAAGTCAAAAATAAACGTTTCCAATAAATTTAACAAGTCTTTAGACTGTACACTTTAGTCAATCCGACCCGATTATTTTATGAAAACGTCTAGTAACACCTTTGTAAACATAAAGTTCTTTATGTTTCTATTCTATTTAGCCATGTTGAGCATGCTTGGCTTTATTGCCACTGACATGTATTTGCCTGCTTTCAAAGCAATTGAAGGCTCATTTAACAGCGCACCATCACAGGTGGCGATGTCACTGACCTGTTTCCTTGCGGGTCTTGCCTTAGGTCAGCTGCTTTACGGCCCGTTAGTCAATAAAATCGGCAAACGTTGGGCACTGATCTTTGGCCTTGTTTTATTTGCCATTGCTAGCGTGTTTATTGCCAACAGTGATTCTATATTAATGCTCAATACCGCGCGCTTCTTCCAAGCCATTGGCGCCTGTAGCGCAGGGGTTATTTGGCAAGCTATTGTGGTAGAACAATATGATGCCGATAAAGCCCAAGGTATTTTCAGCAACATTATGCCATTGGTCGCATTATCGCCTGCATTAGCACCGATCCTTGGCGCTTATATTCTGAACGAATTAGGCTGGCGTGCAATCTTTATCTCCTTGTGTGTTATCGCTTTTCTGCTGGTATTGATGACCTTGTACTTTGTTCCAGGCAAGAGTCAACATAAACACAGTGAACATGTTGCTGTATCTTATGGGCAAATTTTGAAAAACACCCGCTATTTAGGCAACGTCGTGATCTTCGGTGCCTGTTCCGGTGCTTTCTTTGCCTACTTAACTGTGTGGCCGATTGTGATGGAAATGCACGGTTATCAAGCGACTGAAATTGGGTTAAGTTTTATCCCGCAAACCATCATGTTTATTGTCGGTGGTTATGCGAGTAAGTTACTGATAAAACGCATTGGCGGGCATCAAACACTCAATATCTTGTTGTCAGTTTTCGCAGCCTGCGTTATTTCGATCATCATGTTCACGCTGATTTATCCCGCGAGCACGATTTTCCCACTGCTTATTTCGTTCTCGATTTTGGCCGCAGCTAATGGCGCTATTTACCCAATAGTCGTGAACAGCGCGCTACAGCAGTTTAGTCAGAATGCCGCTAAGGCCGCAGGATTACAGAACTTCTTACAGATCAGCATTGCCTTTGGTGCATCAAGCTTAGTCGCTATGTGGGCAAGTCTTGGTGAAGTGGCGATTGGTTGGGGTATCCTATGTTGCGCTATTTTAGTTGTGGTCGGCTATATACTTAAGAGTCAACAAGAGTGGGGCGACTTTGCCAAACATTTCACTAAGCCAGATCCCGCACGGGTAGGCATAATGTCCGATGTGAAGCCAAATCCAGCGGATTGAGTGTAATAGCAACAATCGGCGCATAATTGAGAGTTAGTGCTTTACAGTCAACAGACTTACTTATATTATGCGCCTCGTTCGGAGGGGTGGCAGAGTGGTTTAATGCACCGGTCTTGAAAACCGGCGTGGGTTTATAGCCCACCCAGGGTTCAAATCCCTGCTCCTCCGCCATATTTTACGGAAAAGCCATCAGCAATGATGGCTTTTTTGTTTATATAATTTGAACCCTAGGTTCCTCATTCTAAGCTCAGTTCCTCCGCCAGATTTCGTCAAAAAAGCCGCTAAGCAATTAGCGGCTTTTTGCATTTTAGCTATTTTAGCCTTGCGTTTCTGATCCGAAACGCAGTGCCTCAGCCATATTTCACAAGTAAGACCATCAGCAATGAAGACCTTTTTTGTTTGTATTATTTAACTCTAGATTTCCTCATTCAACATGATGCCTGACAATCTCAGCCATCATTACACTTTGGGGAGTTTGTGTTGGATCATGGCAAGAGCAAAGGAATGCCAATCTGCATTAGCATAGCAGCTCACCAGATCCCGGAGTGTTGTCGGTCTGCCAGCATTACCCACCGGTTGCAAAATTATCGGCAAATTCAGCGCATTGAAGTAATCCCGCCGCTCCACCACAAAAAACTGCTTCTTGTAGGGGAGTAGCAATGTGTCCTCAACTTGCGCATTAAAATCACGCGCGGCTAAATAGCCAGTAAACCAATGATTGAGTAATGTGTCGCATTGTTTAGTATGGAATAAACTTCCCCAATCATCCCCAAGTATGGCTTGACCCGACAGGACTCGCTGGCAATGATGAAAATCGATAAACCCTAGCTCACGTGTAATCACTTGTTGGCAATGCTTAAGCTGGAGATCTGAGTGTGATATGCCCAATTTCGCCATTAAGGTCGCGACTCTTTGCTTGGCTAACGGCTCACCCTGCTGACAAGCTTTGAGCAGTTTTTTAGCGCGAGCTTTGGTTTCATTTAATGCGATGGCGTTTGAGTCTTTCATCTTGGCTAACTTCATTTTGCATTACCTCCATGACAGACTCGATTTGCTCGTGGCACGTGAATGAAAGGCAAAATACTGATGATCAATAAACTCAAGAGACAAGCTAAAATGTCCGCAATTGGAAAGGCCATCCATAACTCAATCAAAGCGTTTGGCATAATATTAATGTTTAATGCACCTGTGATAAATGAAATATCTGCAAAGGATTGTTGAGGTAACAGGACCAGCAGGGGCAGTAACAAACCATAGATTTTTATCCCAGATAATAGCAATGCAAGCTTAGGGCGATTTGTGCCTTGATACACAGCAATCGCAATACCTGTGATCCCCGCCAAAGGTAGGGTGATAAACGTCACACTCGAGATTTTAATACAGGCGGCTATGAGTGCGAGGTCATCGGTGAACACGCGAAATACCGAGTTAGGAAAACCCATAAATACGATTGTCACTATACTCAGATAACAGCAGGTCAAGACGATTCCCCATTTAGCACACGCTAACACCCGAGAAGATGCCATCGCCCCATAGTTATACGCACTGATTGTTTGTGCTGCACAGGTAAGTGCCATGAGCGGCAGGGCGATAAAGATATTAAAGCGTCCGATCAAACCATAAGCGCTAATCATGTACGCAACCTCATTCGCCGCTGGCGTATGGGGCACTACATTGGCTAAATGACTGACTAAAATATGATTTACCGATGAGATCACGCAGGCAATCCCAAGATATGACAATAATATCGGGCTACCCAAGCCAAGAATCGCTTTTATCTCAGTGAGATTGAGCTTTATCTGCTCCATTCTAAAACAAATAGGCTGGGTAGCTTGCTTATGAAGCACCTGTTTACTGGCAAAGCGGTTATTTGAGACAAAATAGACAACAGCGATAAATAGACTCACACATTGACCCGCCACCGTTGCCCACGCCGCACCACTCACGCCCATCTCCAAAACAGCAATAAAGAGTGTATCGAACAAGATGTTCATGACCGCCGACAACAAGATAACCAGCAGCATCAACACGACTTTGCCTTGTGCTCTGAGTAAATCGCCGCTAAGAGATAACAAAAAAGTGAATAGACTAAAACAGAGAATGGGTTGTAGATACTCTGTAGCAGCTAAGGCAAGTGTTGAGCTTATCCCAAGAAATGCCAATAAATTGTCAAGCTGGGCGAGCGACACGATAGTCACTATCAGGCCGTAAGCTAAGGCTAACGCAAAACCAGTGTTCGCGATTTGACTCGCCTTATCAAACTCGTTTGCCCCTAAAAATCGGCTTACTAAGGTCGCAGTACCATTTCCTATCATGCAGGCCAAAGCAAAAATCATCATTTGTAACGGGAAGGCAATCGTCACCCCAGCCAATGCATCGGCACCGATGTATTTCAAAATAAAATAAGAGTCGACTAAGTTGTAGCTGCCGCTGAGCATCATGGCCAATGCCATGGGTAACGCAAAGCGCAAATACAAAGTAGGGATAGCTAACGTACCTAAGGACTCAGTTGACTGAGATCCTGAGTGATATTTCCCGTGGGAGGGCATTTCGGTGGATGCCAAGGGTACAATGTCAGAAGGTTCAGCATTGATACCGGCGGGTTTGAAAGTGTTAGCGGTTGCATGTTTCACAAACAATTCTCCTAAGTTTATTGGCATTCCGCTAAGCCAAACTTATTTGATTGCTGTGGGTTCGATATGAAATCGATTCGCAACGCTGTTAATTTATCAGAGTGATATCATCTTTTGCGGACAGGCTTCTCTGCAACCTGCCGCGTATTATTCTTACTCATCCGCCCGATGTCAATCATCAGCTTGTCGTATTTGACGGAGGCATTTAACCACTTCCCAGTAGATGAGCGATAAATGACGCCATCCAACAAGCCACTTAAACCACTTTCTGTACCGCAAGTTATCGCAAATTCAGTGCCTAGCGATAATATAAGAGTCTGTTATACAAACTTCCTTTTAGTTATGACACAAGCTGTCGCATCTCTGCGTATAATATTAAAAAATAACGAATTGAGGTGCACTATGGATGGTCTAGTTATTGAGTCAATCAGCCTACTGACCTTGCTTGAAGTGGGTGATGCCTACATTCCGCTCCGCTCTGATGTTATGTTTTGCCAGCTGCCGTTTGCTGTAGTAAAAACGTTATTGTTGATTTTACAGCTCGGGGGTAGGGTGTTGGTTCGACCTTATTTAAGGAAATTGAATTTTTTGCATAAATACTAACGACTCTAAGATCATGCTTCTTAAAACCCACATCATTACCGATGACGAATGTGGGTTTTAACCTTAGTGTCTATGCTTTAAGCTAAATCGTAAGTATATAAGTTTTAACAGGCAACATTGCTTCATTATATGAGTGATAATTGCATCGGTTTTTGTTGCTGGCGTATTTGCAGTACATCTTCAAATTGGCAAAGTGCCAGCACGCGCGACGAGAAGTAGCAACAAACCATCATCAAGTCCCCAAACACAAACTTAGTTAATCGTACTAATACCCAAATAAGAGCAGGTAAGATGGCCAGAAGATATCGGCGAAAAAAAGCAAATTTCAGTCTGCCGCGAAACCTCATTCTGAGTGGCCACGAACACAAAACTGTGGCTTTTCATACAAAATGAGTTTGGGAAATACGTAGAAACCACGAGTTAGAAAATACGATTTTCTTTGGGAGGCTTCAAATTGTCATAATTTATGATTTTAAGCGCTTTTTTGTCAAAAAATATGATTTTAAGCGCTAATAAATCAATCTGCATCTGATTGAAGATTGCCGAAATATGACTTTATTCATATTTAATAATATAGTTTTTAAGTAATTTATCACTCTATTTTTATCAGAAGTGTAAGCATGGAATTAAAACGAAGACTATTTGAATTCAACGAAGACAATCTTTTGAGATAAAAAAGCATGATCAAAATAACTATAGGCCCTCCGGTATGATGGGTTTTTCTTGGTCGAAAGTTCCGATCACTTGGAGGGCTATTAGTTCAAAGTTTCTTATCCCGAGTTCAGGTTAAATAAGGCTCCACGCACTGAAGCCAGCTACTGTATAACTGTCAGCAATTACAACTGTTGGAGTTTATAGCTCGCGCTAGAAGATAGGGGTTTTCATGAAATGACATTTATCCTTACTGCAGCTCTGGTGCGATCTAGAGCGGGAAAGCCGTAAAGTCAAACAGCTAGCAGAGCAGCATCTGACTTAAATTAAAGGGAAGAGCAGTGAGCTACAACAAATGCAGTAAGTACTGCAGCAGCTATCAGATTGCAGCACTGGCGACCCCTGCTCACATTATGCCATTTGGGCACAACTGGTACTGGGTAACATCACAGAAAATAAGCCTTGACCTTCTCCCTGTAGCAAGGTGCAGAATTTTAGCTGCCCACTTAGTAAAGGAGATTTACGATGTTAACGTTAAAAATTACCGATATGACCTGCAACCACTGCTTTGGCTTGATCAACCGTGCAATAAAGGAACTGGACGCCGATGCAGTCGTAACAGCAGATCTCACCAGCCGTAGTATCAATGTACAAAGCAGCCAATCGCAAGACGAAATACTCGACGCTCTGGAGGATATTGGATATCCGGCCAAACCCGAGTCAACCTGTTGCAGTGTAGATAGAAGCAGCAAGTCGCAAAATACCGCCAATTGACAGTACACCTTAGTGGAGGCTTGAGCTGTGTGCAGTGAAAGTTGCATGTACGGTTCTTAGGAGAGCAGCACCTAGTAACAGAGGTGCTGCTTATCCGCCCATAACGAGTTATAAATGGATATAATTTAAGGACAGAGTAATTGAATTTGTTTCCAAAAATGTAATATCACCGCCAATATAATGGTCTGACTCTGTATACCACTGCACCTGCTCCGGTCTAATTTTATTTCAGCACTTAACTTTGAGGCAGTATGGGTAGGTGCGTGTTGGGATAATGCCTTCGTTGGGCGTTTCTTTGGTAGCTTAAAACACGATTGGATTTTTAATATTGCTCAATCAACAAGAGAGTTTTTGAAGCTAGATGTGACTGCTTAAATGAAATATTAGAACTTGGAGTGACGTCATTTTGCTAATGGTGAACTGTCAACTGTAGAGTTCGAAAATTCTCAATTAAAATTGTCTAGTATGGGTTGAACAGTACACTGAACGCTCACAAACAGAAGTAAATCTAATGCAATTAAGGCAATGGCACTCATGCGCTAGCCTTGATCAAACACCTGAGGGATCTCCACGAATTTAATCATAGTATCAGCTCTTCTTCATTTTGATTACTGCTCAGTCTGACACTTAAGGCCAGAACATCATTTCCTTATTTTAGCTTGTATCTGCTTAGTTCTAAGCTCTAAGTTTGCGAGCTTACATTCCTCATACCCAAGTAGTCGAACGGTAAAACTCGCCAGTGTTTAATGCTGTTTGCTTGGAACTGCAATCAGGCCATTTCTGCTGTCAGCCCTAACATGAATGCAACCCGTCGGCTAAAGCTGCCAGCAGTAACAACACTTCCAATCGCTCTCATTTGTAAGTGCAGTGGTCGTAGCAGCCAAGGCCGTATGTCTGGCTTTTTTGTCGAGGAAGTTTTCTTCTATGTGCATGCCTTAATACTTAGCGATTTTCGTCGCTGATCATGATTTTTTCGTCATCAGAGTTAGACTTCGCTGTGTCTCGCAAGGCCCCCTTACTAATCAAAAAAAACACTTGACCTTCTAAGCGTAGTAAGCCGGATAAATACAGTAGGAGCTACCTCGGCTCAGCAAAACTAAATGTCGACTGCTATCGAGAAAGGAAAAAATGATGAAGGTCAAACGCATAACCATAACCACTGTGGCGCTAAGCGTTGCACTCGCTATCGCAGGATGCAAGGAGGCTATTCCCTCTGTCAGTCCCGCAAAGCCACCAAGCGTTCCGGTGGCCGAAGTGATCGTTCGTCCGGTGACGCCATTTGTCGAACTCACAGGTTCGCTGACCGCGGTCAAGCGGGTTGAGCTGCGCCCGAGGGTTGCAGGCTATATTCAGAACGTAAGCCTGCCCGAGGGACGCTTCGTCGAAAAGGGCAGCGAGCTCTTTCTCATTGATCCTCGGGTGTTCCAAGCCGCGCTGAACGCCGCGACGGCGCACCTGCGCCAGGCTGAAGCGGCATCGATACTTGCCCAAACGGAATATGCACGAGCCGAACAGCTATTTGCCCAAAAGATCGTTGCTCGTGATCGCTTCGACATCGCAACCGCCTCTATGAATGCAAGCAAAGCACAGGTCGACGCCGCAAAGGCAGCGGTGGATGCCGCACAATTGGATCTGAGTTTCGCACGTGTCACGGCGCCGATCAGTGGACGTGTCGGCCAAGCCCTCGTTACAGAAGGCAACTACGTCTTCAGCGGCGAGACGCCACTCACGACTATTGTTTCTATCGATCCCATCCACGTCTATTTCGATGTAGACGAACGCACTTATTTGCGATCGCTCGCCGCAGGCCGAGACCACACTACCACGCATGGTCCACAGGCGGAAAAGGTCATGGTGGCACTGCTCACCGACAAGACGTATTCGAGGCCAGGCCGTGTCGACTTCCTCTCCAACACCAGCGATCGTGGGACGGGAACAGTGCGTATCCGCGCTGTTGTCAACAACCCCGATGGGCATTTGACGCCCGGTCTTTTTGCCAAGGTTAAACTAGAGACCGGAGCGCCGCAAGCTAGGGTTCTGGTTTCCGATCATTCGATTGGTACCGATCAAGGTAGCCACTATGTGCTCGTTGTCGGCAAAGACGACAAGACGGAATATCGGCCAGTCGAGCTGGGTCCGCTGGTCGAGGGGTTGCGCGTGATCGAACAAGGTCTACAGCCCGGCGAGCACATTATCGTCAAGGGGCTGGTAGGCCCGGGCATGCAGGTCACGCCACAGTCCGCTGCGATTGACGGTACACCTATTGCGGTGTCACAAACCTCGGGAGCAGTACAATGACATTCCCACGTTTCTTCATCGATCGCCCGATTTTTGCCATCGTTCTTTCAGTTTTGATGGTGCTCGCTGGCATCGTTGCTTTCTTCCAATTGCCGCTCAGCGAGTATCCGACCGTGACGCCGCCGACGGTTCAGGTGACCGCTTCCTACCCGGGCGCCAATCCCAAGGTGATTGCAGAAACGGTAGCCGCGCCACTCGAGCAGGCGATCACCGGGGTCGAGGGCATGCTATACATGTCGTCGCAATCAGCCACTGACGGCCGAATGATCCTGACCGTCACGTTTGCGCAAGGGACGAATGCCGATATGGCACAGATCCAGGTACAAAACCGCGTCTCGCGCGCTCTGCCGCGTTTGCCGGAGGAGGTGCAGCGCCAAGGCGTCATTACGCAGAAGACCTCGCCGGACATCCTGATGGTGGTTCACCTGTTATCGCCAGACAAACGCTACGACCCTCTCTATATTTCGAACTACGCTTACCTCCAGGTGCGCGACGATCTGTCCCGTATCCCGGGAATCAGCGACGTTCTGGTTTGGGGAGCTGGTGAATATAGTATGCGGCTCTGGCTCGATCCGAGCCTGATCGCCGCACGAGGGCTGACAGCGGGCGATGTGATTGCCGCTGTGCGCGAGCAGAACGTACAGGTAGCAGCTGGCTCCGTCGGTCAGGCTCCCAATTCCAGTGCCGCGTTCCAAGTGACAGTGAACACGCTCGGGCGGTTAACTGATGAGGAGCAGTTCGGCGACATCATCATTCGAACAGGCGGCGACGGCCAGGTGACGCGCTTGCGCGATGTCGCCCGCATTGAGATGGGGGCCGATACCTACGCATTGCGCAGTCTGCTTGACGGTGAACCTGCCGTCGCGCTGCAAATCATCCAGAGTCCGGGCGCTAACGCACTCGACGTTGCGCAGGCGGTGCGTACAACCATGCAGCGGCTTGAAGGCAACTTTCCGGAAGGACTCAGCTCGCGCATCGCGTATGACCCGACGGTGTTTGTCCGTGCCTCGCTGGAGTCGGTGGTAACCACCTTGTTGGAGGCGATTCTTCTTGTCGTTATCGTGGTGGTGCTGTTCCTGCGCAACTGGCGTGCTTCGCTCATACCCCTTATAGCGGTGCCGGTGTCGCTGATCGGCACCTTTGCCGTCATGCATCTGATGGGCTTCTCACTGAACACGTTGTCGTTGTTTGGCCTGGTGCTTTCAATCGGGATCGTCGTCGATGACGCGATCGTAGTGGTCGAGAATGTCGAACGTCACATCGAAAATGGTGAGGAACCCATTCAGGCCGCACGGCTTGCCATGGACGAAGTCACCGGTCCTATTATCGCGATCACCTCGGTACTTGCCGCCGTTTTCATTCCGACCGCTTTTCTAAGCGGCTTGCAGGGTGAGTTCTATCGACAGTTTGCGCTCACGATTGCGATTTCAACCATTCTGTCAGCAGTTAATTCACTCACGCTCAGCCCTGCGCTCGCAGGACTCTTGTTGCGCCCGCGCCAGGCGGCAATAGTGCGAGTTCCGCGCAGTTTGCGTGGCCGCGCCGATCAGTTGTTTCGGACACTAGGCCAGCCGTTCCAGCATGCACCTGACGCTTATGGCAATACGGTGCGCAAGGTCGTGCGGATTAGCGGCGTGGCGCTTCTAGTTTACGCCGGACTCCTTGCATTGACCTTCTTCGGATTCAAGGCCGTCCCGCCCGGCTTCGTGCCCATGCAGGACAAATATTATCTTGTCGCAATCGCCCAGCTGCCAAACGCCTCGTCACTGGACCGCACCGACGCAGTCGTCAAACAGATGTCGAAGATCGCGCTGACCGAATCAGGTGTCGAAAGCGTCGTTGCGTTTCCCGGCCTTTCTATCAATGGTTTCATCAATGTGCCAAATGCCGCGGTCATATTCATCATGCTCGACCCGTTTAAAGATCGCACTACACCCGATCTCAGCGCGATGGCGATTGCGGGGCGCTTGCAAGCCCAATTTGCCAGCATCCCCGATGGTTTCCTCGGCGTGTTCCCGCCACCTCCGGTGCCTGGCCTTGGCGCGACGGGCGGATTTAAGATGCAGGTCGAGGACCGCAGCGGTGCTGGGCTAGCAGCTCTGGTGCAGCAGACCCAGATCCTGATGACAAAAGCTACCGAGTCGGGCGAGGTGGCTGGGCTTATGACCAGTCTTGACATCAATGCGCCGCAGTTAGATGTCACCATCGATCGCACTCAGGTCATGAGCCAGGGGGTTCGTCTGGCGGATGTGTTTGAGTCGCTTCAGGTCTATCTCGGCTCTCTATATATCAACGACTTCAACCGCTTCGGTCGAACCTATAAGGTGACGGCCCAAGCCGATGCAGACCACCGCATGCAAGCCGAATCTATCGGCCGACTGCAGGTGCGCAACGCGGCCGGAGATATGCTGCCGTTGTCCTCCTTTGTCACTGTGACACCAAGTGCCGGCCCAGACCGCGTGATGCACTACAACGGTTACCCTACGGCCGACATCTCGGGCGGTGCGATGGCTGGCGTCAGCTCAGGGCAGACTGTTGCGGTCATGGAACGATTAGCCAAGGAGGTTTTGCCTGAAGGCATGAGCTTCGAATGGACTGATCTTACCTACCAGCAAAAACTGGCTGGCGATTCTGCGCTGTTCATTTTCCCATTGTGCGTGCTGCTCGCTTATCTCATCCTCGCCGCGCAATACAACAGCTGGCTGCTGCCTCTGGCGGTTCTGCTGATCGTGCCGATGTGTCTTTTGAGCGCGATTACCGGTGTCTGGCTGGCTGGGGGCGACAACAACGTCTTTGTTCAGATTGGGCTTATCGTGCTCGTCGGTTTGGCGGCCAAAAACGCAATTTTGATCGTCGAGTTTGCACGCAGCCTCGAAGCTGCAGGAACAAGTGCGCTGGAGGCGGTCGTTGAGGCTTGTCGATTGCGGTTGCGGCCTATCGTGATGACCTCATTGGCATTTATTGCTGGCGTCGTACCGTTGATATTGGCAAGCGGTGCTGGGGCCGAAATGCGCCAGGCTATGGGGATTGCGGTCTTCGCAGGTATGCTCGGCGTGACATTGTTCGGATTATTCCTGACACCGGTTTTTTATGTAGTGATACGTGGCTTGGAGGCTCACTTCGAGCGGCACAGTTACAGTTCAAGTGCTAAGCCGCACATAGAGGAGATCATGTCATGAGAAGTCCCTACCAAGCAGTTCTGTTACCCCTGAGTGCGCTCATCTTGACTGGATGCACGGCGGTGGGCCCAAACTACTCACTACCTTCATCGCAGTTTCCGACCAGTTTCAGTGAGCCTCCCGCCGGTCTTGGAACAGGGGCCGTTGAGGTGAAGTGGTGGGGCACCTTCGACGATCCAGCTCTGAACATCATGATCCAGCGGGCGCTCGCGGCGAACCATGACATAGGTATCGCTGTCGTTCGGATCGAAGAGGCAAAGGCCATGTTGGGTGAGAGCCGTCAGGGCTTCCTGCCGAGCGGTGGCGCTGAGCTTGGTTATGAGAACCGTCGCCGGAGTGAGGTCGAGACGCCCCATAGTCAGTCGCGTCAGATAGAAACCTATCGCGGCGCGGTAGACGCTTCCTGGGAAATCGATCTTTTTGGCCGTGTGCGGCGATCGGTGGAGGCCGCTCAGGCGCAAGCAGGCTCCCGCGAGGCTCTGCTGCGTGGTGTGCAGGCGGGGGTCGCTGCTGCGGTGGCTGCCACTTGGTTCGAGCTACGCGGTATCGAGGCCGAACTAGCTGTAGCCGCCGACATCAGCCAAAGCCAGCGCGAAAGCCTGAGCCTGGTCGAACGTCTCGTGCACGCCGGTTCTGCCAGCGAATTCGACCAGCTCCGTGCCGAGGCCTTGTTGCACCATGTCGAGGTGGCCGTGCCCGAATTGGAGCGCCGCCGTGCGGCCTCCAGCAATGCACTGGCCATCCTTCTTGGCGAAACGCCCCAGACGTTTAGACCACCCGCTGTAACGCCTGCGCGTGAAGCGCTTGCTGTTCGAATAATCGCCGTGGGCGATCCCGCAGCACTCCTTTCTCGGCGTGCTGATATTGCGGCGGCTGAACGGACTCTCGCTGCGGCGACCGCTCGGATTGGGTTCGAGACGGCTGGTCTCTACCCCGAGATCCAAGTGCATGGTTCAATCGGGCTCGTTGCTGGAAGTCTCGATGAAGTAAATGGCTCCGGAGTGTTGTCCAGCTTCCTCGGCCCAGTCATTCGCTGGTCTCTTTTCGATACTGGGCGCGTGCGTGCCCGCATCGCCGCCAGCGAGGCTCGTACCCAAGAGGCGTTGATCGTCTACGACCAGACCGTGTTGCGCGCACTGCAGGAAACCGAGGATGCCTTCAAAGCCTATGGTGCCGCGGGTAGCACGCTTGAGCTGCGTCTGCTTGAGTCAGCCGCAAATCGCGAGGCGGCTCGTCTTGCCCGTGTGCGGTTCTCAGCAGGTGAAGGCATCTACCTTGATGTGCTCGAAGCCGAACGGTCCGACTTTGCAAGCCGGCGTGCGCTGGCAATCGCTCGCACCCACCAACGGCTTGCCGTTGTCAGCATCTACAAGGCGCTGGGTGGCGGCTGGGAGATCTGCGCGCAGGCGGAGCAGGACTGCAGTGGTGCAGACGGCATTTCGAACGGACGCGTCGTGAAATAAATCACATATAGGACTTGACCTTCCCATAGCTGGAAGCATTAAGCTTTTTTTAACTCAACATTTAAGGAGTAGTTCAATGGCTTCTGTTTCCTTGCCACAAAACGCCAATCAATCCGTGTCCGCAGGCACTCGTCTGAGCCTGCCTGTCGAAGGCATGACGTGTGCATCATGTGTCGGCCGTGTCGAGCGAGCGTTGAAAGCGGTCCCTGGGGTGCAGACGGCCGTGGTCAATCTTGCCACCGAGCGCGCCGACATGACTTTCACCGGCGTAGCCGATCCGCAGGCGGTTGTCCACGCCATTCAGAACGCTGGCTACACCATTCGCGAAGAGACCATCGAGTTGGCGATCGAGGACATGACCTGCGCATCGTGTGTGGGCCGGGTAGAGAAAGCGCTCGTAAAAATTCCGGGTGTGCTCGAAGCCACTGTAAATCTGGCGACCGAGCGCGCGAGGGTGCGCCATTTTGCAGGGGTCGTCTCCACGGCAGATCTTGAAGCCGCTGTCGAACAGGCGGGTTACAAGTCCCGTCGCTTGTCCGCCGAAACGGCGAATGCTGGCGATCAGGACACTGAGCGTCGTGAGAGCGAGGCGCGGGCACTGCGACGTTCTTTCATCACTGCAGCCATCCTCACCTTGCCCGTATTCATCCTTGAGATGGGCTCTCACCTTATTCCCGCCATGCATCATTGGGTGATGGGGGTTCTGGGGCAACAGACCAACTGGTATGTGCAGTTCGTGCTCGCCACCCTGGTCCTGTTCGGTCCGGGTCTGCGCTTCTTCCTAAAAGGGGTACCGGCGTTGCTGCGTGGTGCTCCCGACATGAACTCACTGGTCTCGGTCGGCACCGCGGCGGCTTATGGTTATTCGATCGTCGCAACCTTTGCCCCTGAAGCGCTGCCGCAAGGCACTGCCAACGTCTATTTTGAAGCTGCTGCTGTCATCGTTACCTTGATCCTGCTCGGACGCATGCTGGAGGCGCGCGCCAAGGGGCGAACCTCGCAAGCGATCAAGCGGCTCGTCGGACTTCAGGCTAAGACCGCACGCGTCCAGCGCAACAGCGAAACGTTCGAAATACCGCTCGATCAGGTGATGACTGGTGACATAGTGCTCGTTCGTCCGGGCGAGAAGATTCCGGTCGACGGCGAAGTCGTTGAAGGTGCCTCTTATGTTGACGAGAGCATGATCACCGGTGAGCCGGTGCCCGTATCTAAAGGGGTGGGAGCCGAAGTTGTCGGTGGCACTATCAACAAGACGGGCGCTTTCAGTTTTTGCGTCACCAAGGTCGGCACGAATACTGTTCTCGCGCAGATCATTCGTCTGGTCGAGCAAGCGCAGGGGTCAAAGCTGCCGATCCAGGCGCTGGTCGACAAAGTGACCATGTGGTTCGTCCCAGCGGTGATGGCAGCTGCCACGCTGACCTTCCTAGTCTGGCTAATCTTCGGCCCGTCCCCAGCGTTGACCTTTGCGCTCGTTAATGCGGTCGCGGTTCTTATTATCGCTTGTCCGTGCGCTATGGGACTGGCAACGCCGACCTCAATCATGGTTGGCACCGGCCGTGCGGCCGAGCTCGGCGTACTCTTTCGTAAGGGCGAAGCCTTGCAGGCGTTGCGCGATGTGAGCGTTATTGCGCTCGACAAAACCGGCACGCTGACCAAAGGACGCCCCGAGCTGACCGATCTCGTGCCTGCCGAGGGATTTGAATACAACGAAGTTCTTGCTCTTGTTGCGGCCGTCGAGACCCGCTCCGAGCACCCGATTGCCGAATCGATCGTCACAGCCGCAAAGCAGTTGAACCTCACCCTTGCACCTATCGAGAGCTTCGACGCAACACCGGGCTTCGGCGTGTCGGCCAAGGTCGCAGGTCGTACCGTCGCCGTCGGTGCGGATCGGTTTATGACGCAGCTCGGTCTGGATGTGTCGAGCTTGCAGTCCACCGCCCTGCGTCTCGGCGAGCAAGGCAAGAGCCCACTTTATGCCGCGATCGACGGCCGCTTGGCAGCGGTGATTGCAGTCGCAGATCCAATCAAAGAAACAACGCCCGAAGCAATCAAGGCGCTGCACGCGCTCGGGCTGAAAGTCGCGATGATCACTGGCGACAATGCGGCGACCGCTGCGGCGATTGCCGAGCAGCTTGGCATCGATGAAGTCTTAGCCGAGGTCCTCCCCGATGGTAAAGTCGAGGCGCTGAAGAAGTTCCGGAACAATGGCGCGCAAGTCGCCTTCGTGGGAGACGGTATCAACGACGCGCCAGCACTCGCCGAAGCTGATGTTGGGCTCGCTATCGGCACGGGAACCGATGTAGCGATAGAAGCTGCTGACGTGGTGCTAATGTCGGGCGACTTGCGTGGAGTGACGAATGCGATCGCGCTTAGTCAGGCCACGATCCGTAACATTAAGCAGAACCTTTTCTGGGCCTTCGCCTACAACGCCGTGTTGATCCCGGTTGCGGCGGGTGCGATCTACCCGTTGAATGGCACCTTGCTTTCGCCAATTTTCGCAGCGGCCGCAATGGCACTTTCCAGTATATTTGTGCTCGGCAACGCGCTCCGACTCAAGCGTTTCAGGGCTCCGATGATGGTTTAAACCCACACCAAGTCATTGGCTTTTGGGGTGGTAGCGCAAAAGTCACGCTTGGTAGACGAATATTGTTGAAGGAGTTACACAACATGTTTTCACCAAATACGCCCTTGGATCACCTCAAGGACGATTATAGCGACGCCCGAGAACATCTCTTTGCCACTGCAAGAGTCGTCACACCTGAGGTGTGGCGGGACTATATGCATTTGATCACCACATTAGCTCTGAGCAATCTTCAGATGGAATATAGACAACATGAATGCGATCTGAATACCTGTATGCCGACGTGTTCTTTACGCCCAGAGAAATATCTGTGCGTAGGTAAACCTAAGTTTTTGGGCGTATTTGATTAATTTACTAGAAGGAGAGAATGATGAATATTGGTCAAGCAGCCAAGTTGTCCGGCATCTCGGCGAAGATGATTCGCTACTACGAACAGATTGGCTTGATACCCAAAGCTAACCGTTCTGATGCTGGCTACCGAAATTACAACTCGGCGGACGCGCAAAGCTTTCGCTTCATCCGTCGCGCACGCGACCTTGGCTTTTCTGTCGAACAAATCTCGGAACTCTTGGTCTTGTGGTGCAACCGAGATCGCGCGAGCGCCGACGTTAAGGCGTTGGCGCTCTCCCATGCCGACGGACTGAAGGCGAAGATCGTTGAACTACAAGCTATGGTGCAAACGCTCGAGCAGCTAGCTGAAAATTGCCATGGCGATGGCCGCCCGGATTGCCCGATCCTTGCGGATTTGGCTGAGCCAAGCGCTGCAGCTAAAGAACGTTCGCAAGTTCCACATAGAACACCTCGATTTGGGAGTGACACACCCGCCTCGTCACGCCATCGTCCGCCACGGTGACTAACTCGTGAGCTTCTTCGATGGCGGCGTTTTCCAAGTTAGTTGCCACTATTGACTTACGCATCGAAGAAGCCCAAAAAGCACAATCATCAAGTTCTGTACAAGAACCAATACTAATCAAAACCAGCTCCAGAGGATGACCTATATGATGAATGTTCAATAAAATTACGCTAAGCGCGATAATCATTTTTTGTTTTTCAGCCCAGGTATAAAGCCAACGCCAGCAATACAATTTACATTAATTATGTGGCCTAATTGATATTCGCTTTTTAATTATAAAAAATATGAATAATCCGAACATCGTAGCCTTAGTAAATCGGAGAAAAGTGCACGCAAACGTAGGCGCTATTTAGGCTTACTCCATTTCAGCGAAGGTAATTCTCGTACCGCTCTCGCAAGTATGCTGGTCAGTAGAATCAGTGTGAAACGATGGATAACAGTGTTGTGGGAAACCGGTTAGATTGCTGTTTGATGAAACTAAATTTTACTTCATTATTTCTCTCGCAAAGAAGGCGCTGGCCTCGGTGTGCCCCTTGGGTATTTTTATCATTTCTTTCTCCATGCGTAATAATTTTTTTATATACGAAATTTCTTCAACTCATTACGTTCAGTCTATTCTAAGGTAAGGCCTTGCTACAAGGCTTCGTGTTTTTCCTTCCAGTTGTAAAGCAGACTAGTGCTAACTCCAAGAGGCTTTTTCGCATCGGCAACGCTATAACCTTGCTCCAGCACCATCAAGACGGCTTCATCCTTAAATGCCTGCGGATAACTCTTATGTGATTTGTTCAGACTCATATTGACCTCTTAATTTATTGACCATACTGTCTCAAAGTTAAGTGTCCGATGGGATTAGACCAGAACACGCTATCAGGGGCAGTGTTATGGATATCAATCCCATTTAAAAGTCATTCGTATTAATAACTAACCGTAACTGTTCAACATTAAGCTACTCAGAAGTTATGGAGGTTAAACCGCTTAAGTAGGCGTTATCCATAGAAATTTTAATTCTAAATTCACTAATTCGAGCTAAAAGTCTAACTTGAAAATGTCCAGAAATGAGCTGGGTGGGGTCGAGTTGAGATTGTCCGATTAAGTCTAGCAATTTAATCAACGCTGTCAGTTCATATATGAGCTAGTACACATAATGATTTTTTGTCCCAAAGAAGGTTAGGGCGCTTCACTCGATATCTATAAAAACTCCTGAAAATGACATATTTATGTCCATAGCGGCTCAAAATCGGCAACATCTTAGTATTTTATTGTGACTTTTGGGACAAGCATAAGCGCGTTGCTAGGTGTTTCTGGCTAGTTTGCGAGTCCAATATACCAAAGCATTCACGTAGCGACGATTAAATTGTTTAAGATACAGTCAAGTGGAACTGGTGATGTGTTCGAACGACTCCGATGTTGATAAATCACGTCATCAACATTACAACAAATTAATAGGTAAGATTAAGCAGTGGAAATATAGCTACGAACCAATTTCAATTAAGCTTGGTAAACCGATGAATTATTGTAAGTAATCATTCTAATGGAGCGACATAATTTGATTGGGGCATTGTTTCATAAAATTCATTTCTAACACGTCATCTATACTTCAAAAGTGTTCGCATAGCTGCGTGTGAGATGCGCTTTGTCAAAAAGCAGCAAACACAAAGTTTAATGCGCTCTGGATGAACAGCTTTGCACCATAATGGAGCAAAGCTGTTGGCGGAGTGAATTATAGCCTTGATATATAATAACAAAAGTCAGACTCACGAAATGACACAAAACTCATTTGGAATGACAAGCCACACACAAACAGAGCGGCAATGGGAACCATATAGAACGCATTTAACATAATATACATTGTGCGCAGCTTTGTATCTAATCACTCTATGCCTTTCAAATGGTCGATTGGTTTGTTGAATGCACTTTCATGACGTTCAATTTGGCTTGTGTGCAAATATTGCGATGTAGTGTCGATACTTTCGTGGCCAGCATCGGCTTGTACATGGGATAACGGTCTGCGGTTGATATTGATATCGTGCGTAATGCCGGTGTGACGAATATTGTGGGCAGTAAGTTTGCGCATCTGCGCCGCATCTTGTGTAAAGCCATCGATTTCTATACGTTCTGCAGCCAGATTAATTATTTTTTGAATTTCGTCGCGAACATGACGAATGCCTAGATTGGCATTGAGGATACCAACATCTCGGCCGCGTCCAGCAGCTTTGTGCCGTACAAACAAAGGATGATTTTCGTCTGGTCCTGGATAATCCGTTAATCCTAAAAACTGACGATATTTGACTAATGCATCGAGCAAAGCTTTTGAAATCGCAACACTGCGTCTTTTACCACCTTTACTCAACGGAATATGAAAACTCCAGATGCCCGTTTGCTGATTACGTTTGAACTGGTTCATCACCGGCGAATAACCCGCACGTGCAGACACATCTGAAATGCGTAAATAACAGCAATAAATCAATATAACGAGGAATAAACTTCTTTGATGTAACTCAGGAAATTCTTCTGCTAGTCCAGTAACGGTCGCCATAATATATGACCACTGTAACTCAGTGAATGCGAGACTATTTTCATCTTCATGACTTTGACGCTGATATTGCCTGTTTGCTGCAAATCGACTGTGATTAAGCCAGATTTGAGCAGGATTCCGCTCACAATATTCTTCACTTGTCAGATACGAATAAAACGAAGACAAAATGGCCATTTTTGTTTTTAACGCATTATCGCTTAACACATAAGGCTGGATTTGCCCGAGTTGTTTTTTGCCGACAAATGGTCGCCATTGCGAGTTTGGAACCCGTTCATCATGCAGTTTATCGTACTTAAACTGTGGCACATTAAAATAACCGATCAGTGCTATCGGCGGTGCTTGGCAATAATCAACGTAACGGCTCATGTCTTTGCGCGTAACTTGAATGGGAGACATTGAAACTACATCAAAACACCAATGCAGAAACGTAGTGAGTTCACTGCGATAAGCTTTATAGTTGTTTTCGTTATGCTTTTGCTCAAATAGCCAATCACTGGCATGCTCGATGACTAAGCCCGCATCAACCACCTTTTTCATGCTAATTTGGGTGATATATTGGTTAACAATACTATTGCCAACTTGTATGAATTCAAATGAGTCAAATAACGGGATTACTGGAGGAAGTTGCATATTACATCTGAATTATAAGAGTTTCTTGTATGATAATACTTAAACGCAAATGCCGATAATGTTATTTATCGGCATCAAGATATGTCAGATTTTTAGCGCAACTTGAAAATGAACATTGCTGACAAGTAATACGCTTTTTGCAACAGATCAAGCATAGCTGCCACACTTGCTGTTTCGATTGACTATCTAAGCACGTGAAGTCAGATGCGCAGATGTGTCCATCATGTATTAGCTGTGCCAATTTATGTGCTGAAATTGATAAGTTAATTCGATTAGTCATGCCCTTTCCCTCCCTATCATTGTTTGATAGTAATAGAATACACAAATGAGAATTGTTATCAACAATGTAATTTAAGGAGTACCACTCACCTCGCTATTTTATGCAAGATTTTGCACCGCTTTGAAATGTGTCTACTACACTGATTATGTGATCATTATTTTTACTTGAATGAGGTATCGGATGCTGATTGATCTTGCAAAGAAAAACCCTCTTTTTTCCGGTAAAAAGTCTACCGAGACAACAGAGTCTGGTATTCCTTGGAAGGTATTAGTGGTCGATGATGAACCTGATGTTCATACCGTCACTAAGCTTGCCCTCTCCCGCTTTAAACTTGATGGCCGTGCCCTCACCTTTATCAATGCTTATAGTGCCGAACAAGCAAAAGAATTACTCAATCAAGAACATGACATCGCCATTGCCTTTATTGATGTTGTCATGGAAAGTGACCATGCAGGGTTAGAACTAGTAAAGTGGATCCGTGAAGAATTATTGAATAAAACCACTCGATTGATCTTACGTACAGGCCAGCCAGGGCAAGCACCTGAAGAAGACGTTATCGTCAATTACGATATTAATGATTACAAAGCAAAAGCTGAACTGGATTCCCGTAAGCTGATGACCAGCGTCTACTCAGCCCTTCGCTCTTATCGCGATATCATGGAAATCGAGCAAGCAAGGCGCACCCAAATAAATCACCGTAAGGGCTTAGAAAGAGTACTAGAAGCCACCTCAGGATTATTTGAACTGCGCACCCTACATAAATTCGCCGATGGGCTACTGACTCAAGTGGCCACTCTACTTAATCTCGATTCAGAAACGCTACTGCTGACTTGTAATGCGATTGATGCAATTAGTGGTCATGTTGAACCTGTTAATATAGAAATCCTTGCAGGTACTGGCCAATTTGCGAATAAATCCCACATTACGCAACTACCTGAACATATTGATCGTCTACTGCGCAGTGCGCTCACCCAACAGCGGTGCCTTTATGAAGACAATTGTTTTATCGGTTACTTTCCCACCAAAGGCGGTTTAATCAATCTACTTTATATGGATGGTATTGATAGAATTGATGATATTGATAAGAAACTCATTGATATTTTTGCCATCAACGTGGGCATAGCCTTTGAAAATTTGCTGCTCAATCAGGAGGTGGAAGATACACAATCAGAGCTTATTTTACGTTTAGGTGATGTTGTTGAAAGCCGCTCGAAAGAAGCTGCCAATCATGTGAAACGTATGGCGGAGTATTGTTCTCAATTAGCATTACTCGCCGGTTTAAGTGAATACGAAGCCGATTTACTGCGCCGTGCCTCACCAATGCATGACATAGGCAAAATTGCGATCCCCGATGCTGTCCTACTTAAACCCGGCAAATTAGATGACGAAGAATGGAAAGTTATGCGTCAGCACCCTATGATTGGCCATCAAATTCTTGCAAATTCTGAGCGACCAATACTAAAGGCCGCATCAATTATTGCACTGCAACATCATGAAAAATATGATGGTTCTGGTTATCCTGCAAATCTAAAACAAGACGAAATTCACATTTTCTCGCGGATTGTAGCAATCGCAGATGTGTTTGATGCCCTTTCCCATGCCCGCTGCTATAAAACAGCTTGGCCTTTAGAAGAGGTTTTAGCTGAAATGCGTAAAGGGGCGGCAACACACTTTGATCCGCACTTATTACAGCTCTTTATTGAAAATGTAGATATTTTTGTCAAAGTAAAAGAAAACTGGAAGGATCACTAATCTGTATAGTTGATTGTCTTGATGTTTAGAAATCCATATCAGGCACTTTCAAAGATATATCTAACCATTGTCATCTGCGAGAAAATCAAAAACAGCCGTTTTAGTTTCACCATTAACGCTAAAACTCACAAAGCCACGCCAAACCATGTAGCCACTACTACAAGAACCATAGACTAACTGACCGATATAAGTCATTTCGTCAGTTTGCTTCACATTTACAGAAATAACGCCCATAAACATGTCTCTTCCTTCTAAGCGGATTTGCACATTAGAAATTGGCATGGAAGATAACAACTGTAATGTCAATGGCTTTTCGCTTGGTGCACTCTCTGGTGACAAGCGAAAAGTGAGCTCAACATCCTCAACTTTTTTAACACAATCCCCCTTAGAAAATTGGCAAAGTGAAGGATCAAGACTGCTTTTAAGTGTGACTTGCTTTGCATCTTCCTTACAAGCTGTGAGATTGAAGCTAAATAATGCGATAAATAAATAGGGACTCAGACGAGTTAGCACAAAGATTAACCTTATGATGCAATATGTTAACATTCTATGGCGTAGGTTGATCTAGATCAACTTTCCACACCCCTTCTTTGGTATCTTTTTTGATATGGCTCAAGTATCATTGCGAAACCTCATATTTGAGCAAAAATATGCAGGGTAACGCATTGACATCGCTCAGCAACCTTAATAGGGAGGCTGAGTTTTATGTCATTTATAACAGGTAAAGCTTGTCTTTACTAAAAGTAAAAGTAATAAGCAGTGGAAGCATTATGATGAACCATTCCCAGCCAACAGGCGCTGATTACAATTACGCCATTGTCCGCCAATTTGCCTTAACCACAGTTTTGTGGGGTATTGTTGGTATGTCAGTCGGCGTATTAATTGCGGCTCAGTTAATCTGGCCTCAGCTGAACTTTGACACTCCTTGGTTAACGTATAGTCGCTTGCGACCATTACACACCAATGCGGTGATCTTCGCGTTCGGTACATCAGCCCTTTTTGCAACATCCTATTATGTCGTACAACGCACCTGTCAAACCCGACTATTTGCACCTAAGTTAGCCGCATTTACGTTTTGGGGATGGCAAGCCATCATTCTGTCAGCAGCTATCTCTTTACCAATGGGTTTCACCCAAGGAAAAGAATACGCTGAATTAGAATGGCCTATCGATATCGCAATTACTATCGTTTGGGTGTCCTACGCTATCGTGTTCTTCGGTACTATTATCAAACGAACAACTTCGCATATTTATGTGGCGAACTGGTTCTTTGGTGCCTTTATTATTACCGTTGCCGTACTACACATAGTTAACTCTATGGCAGTACCAGTCAGTCTGTTCAAGTCATACTCTCTGTATAGCGGCGCTGTCGATGCTATGGTGCAGTGGTGGTATGGTCACAACGCTGTAGGTTTCTTATTAACCGCAGGCTTCTTGGGGATGATGTATTACTTCGTACCTAAGCAAGCAGGTCGTCCTGTGTACTCTTACCGTCTTTCTATTGTCCACTTTTGGGCACTGATCGCACTGTATATCTGGGCTGGTCCTCACCACTTACATTACACAGCGTTACCTGACTGGACTCAGTCTTTAGGTATGGTGATGTCACTGATCCTATTCGCACCTTCCTGGGGCGGTATGATTAACGGTATCATGACCTTGTCTGGTGCTTGGCATAAACTGCGTACTGACCCTGTGTTACGTTTCTTAGTTGTTTCTCTGTCTTTCTACGGTATGTCTACCTTTGAAGGCCCTATGATGGCAATTAAGACAGTTAACGCATTATCACACTATACAGACTGGACTATCGGTCACGTTCACTCCGGCGCGCTAGGCTGGGTTGCAATGGTGTCAATCGGTTCTCTGTATCACTTGATCCCTGTATTGTTCGGTCACGGCCGTATGTACAGTATCAAGTTAATTAACGTCCATTTCTGGTTAGCGACTATTGGTACTGTACTTTACATCGTCTCTATGTGGATTTCAGGTGTAATGCAAGGTCTGATGTGGCGCGCAGTGAATGCTGACGGTACTTTGACTTATAGCTTTGTTGAAAGTCTGGAAGCTTCTTATCCTTTCTACTTTGTACGTTTCCTTGGCGGTTGTTTCTTCCTGACCGGTATGCTGATCATGGCATATAACGTGATCCGTACTGTGAAAGCCTCTAAAGATTCATTGCCAGCATTGGCTGAACCAACAGCGGCTTAAAGGAGCAAACTCGATGAAATTTAATCATGAGATAGTTGAAAAAAACATCGGTTTGTTAGCGATTTTTACCGTTATCGCTATCAGCTTCGGTAGTCTCGTTGAAATCACACCGTTGATTTTTCAAAAAGATACGACTGAGCCAGTTGAAGGTTTAAAGCCATACACTGCCCTGCAAATTGAAGGTCGTGACATCTATGTTCGTGAAGGTTGTTATAACTGTCACAGCCAGATGATCCGTCCTTTACGTGCAGAAACTGAACGTTATGGTCACTACTCTGTCGCGGGCGAATCAGTTTGGGATCATCCATTTCAATGGGGTTCTAAGCGTACGGGTCCTGATCTTGCACGTGTTGGCGGTCGTTATAGCGATAAATGGCATGAAGTTCACTTAATCGATCCTCGTGCTGTAGTTCCTCAATCGAATATGCCAGGGTTCCCATGGTTAGCTGAAAACAAGTTAGACGGCAAACTAACGGGTGACAAGATGACTATCCTACGTAACCTGCATAAAGGTGGTTACAAAGGTAATGATCTTTATACCGATGAAGAAATCGCAGGCGCACAGCAAGCTGTTGCAGGTAAGACAGAAATGGACGCCTTGATTGCATATCTTCAGTCTTTGGGTCACGCACTCAAATAAGGAGGCAATATATGGATTACGGCACATTACAAGGCATTTTGACCATCATTGTGATGCTGACCTTCGTCGGTATATTTGCTTGGGCATATAGCTCGCGTCGTCAAAAATCATTTGATGAAGCAGCTAACCTTGTGTTTTCCGATGAGGAAGTCAACAAGGTATCGAAGGACTCAGGAGAGAATAAGTGATGAGTAGCTTCTGGAGTGTTTGGATTACTGTACTCTCGTTAGTCGTGATCGCGGGTTGTTTTCTATTACTGCGTGTGTGTTCTAAGAACACCACTGACGTAAAAGAAGGCGAATCCATGGGTCACAGTTTCGACGGTATTGAAGAACTCAATAACCCACTGCCAAAATGGTGGAGTTATATGTTCTATATCACTATCGTGTTTGGCTTGATCTATTTGGCACTATTTCCTGGTTTAGGTAACTACAAAGGCTTATTAGGCTGGACGAGTTCTAACCAGAGTATCGGTACAGAGCATGGCATTAAAGCCGATTCTGCCGCAGCGATTGAGCTAGCAGCAAAAGAAGGTCTTTATGTTCAGTATGATCAAGAAGTAAAACACGCTGATGAAAAATATGGCCCAATCTTCGCAGCTTACTTGGCAACACCACTAGAAGAATTAGTGAAAAACCAAGAAGCGTTGAAAGTGGGTGGCCGTTTGTTCCTGCAAAACTGCGCTCAGTGCCATGGTTCTGATGCACGTGGTAGTAAAGGCTTCCCTAATCTTACCGATGGTGACTGGTTATATGGTGGTGAATTAGCCACGATTAAGACCACTATTATGGCAGGTCGTCATGGCATGATGCCACCCAAAGGTGGTTTGCCAATCGAAGATAGCGAGATTGCTGGTTTAGCTGAATACGTTGTTAAATTGTCTGGTCGTGAGCATGACGAGAAACTCGCTGCCCAAGGTCAAGGCTCATTCATGAAAGGTTGTTTTGCGTGTCATGGTATGGACGCTAAAGGCAACAAGTTTATGGGTGCTCCTAACTTAACTGACGATGTTTGGTTATATGGCGGTAGCCGCGGCATGATCGAAGAGACCATTAAACATGGTCGCGCAGGTGTGATGCCAGCGTGGAAAGACGTTCTCGGTGAAGAGAAAGTTCACGTCATTACAGCTTATGTTTATAGCTTGTCAAACAAGTAATTAGGTATAAGTAACACTAAGGCCTCGAAGACTTCGAGGCCTTTTTTTTAAAGTGCTAAAACCGTCTTTTAACGGTAAAATGGCGCAAATTTTTTGAATGGGTATCTGACATGAGCGAACAACAAGCCTGGTATAAGCAGTTCTGGCCTTGGTTTTTAATTATTCTTCCTTTATGTGCCGTCGTCGCAAGTTTTACCACGCTAAAAATTGCCCTTACGAACTCGGACTCTTTAGTCGCCGAGGATTACTACAAAGATGGCAAAGCCATTAATATGGACTTAAGTAAAGTGAAGTATGCCAAACAAATAGGCATGAATTTTTCACTCGATCAAGCCAATAATGAGATTTTACTGACGCAGCAAGGGGGACCTGCATATCAAGCCGCCTTGAAAGTCGAGTTCTATCATCCAACCATTGCCGACAGAGATATGAAACTCACTGCTACGGCCGATGCCAGTAATGTGTATCGGATTACCATTCCTACTACCCTAACCGGCCCTTGGGAAGTTCGCCTCGAAAGTTACGACGGTAAATGGCGAATTCACCAACGCGTTGAATTAAAAGATCACGTCCAACTTTGGCTGAATTGATTGTGGTTAAATAAGTAGCGCTATGACGTATCCAAGTTGTTTTCACTGCCAAGAGCCCGTTCTGACGGGCCAGCAGTTTGTGACTCACATTAATGACCGTGATGAACTGATGTGTTGCCCTGGCTGCCAGGCGGTTTCTCAAGCGATTGTCGATGCGGGATTACTCAGTTATTACAAGTTCCGCACTGAACCTGGCAATAAACAGAATGCCCTGGTCCCCGAAGCATTAACACAATTTAGCGCCTATGACTTGCCCGAAGTGCAGCAAGACTTTGTGCATTCTGAGGACAATGTCGAATCAGTGTCACTCTCCATCGATGGTATCACCTGTGCCGCCTGTGCTTGGTTAATTGAACACAAAGTCAAACAACTTGTGGGCGTGAGCCAAGTGCTAGTCAACTCAACCACCCAACGCGCCATGATCAGTTGGGATAAACGCAAGGTAAAACTTAGCGATATTCTCGGACAAATTAGTCGTATCGGCTATCAAGCCGCGCCCTACCAAGTTGACGAACAAGAGCTCAACAATAAACTCAATAGTCGCAAATTTTTACTGCGTTTAGGCTTAGCTGGCTTTGCGACTATGCAAGTTATGATGTTCGCCCTCGCCCTTTATACTGGCTACTTCACCGATTTAGACGTGCAGTATCGGGACTATTTCCGCTGGGTTAGCATGATTTTTGCCACGCCTGTGGTGCTTTATTCGGCGCAACCCTTCTATTTTAGCGCCATTCGTACCCTGCTCAGCGGCAAACTCAATATGGATGTGTCAGTTTCGATTGCCATTGGAGGTGCCTATACCGCAAGCTGTTTTGCCACAGTGAATGGCACAGGCGAAGTGTATTTTGAATCCGTATCCATGTTTACTTTCTTTTTGTTACTTGGGCGTTACTTCGAGCAAAAGGCAAGACAAAAGGCCTCGGTCAGCTCCAGTAATTTACATAAATTGGTGCCGCTCACTGCACACTTAGTCACTGAAAATGGTCAAGAAGAAATTCCGGCCAAAAAGTTACGCCTCAATGATGTGATCCTTGTGAAACCAGGGGAAATGGTTGCGGCCGATGGTGTGGTGATTGAAGGCCACACAAATATCAATGAAGCTATGCTCACAGGTGAGCAAATGCCCATTGAAAAACAGCAAGATCAGCAAGTGTACGCTGGTACTATCAACGTCGACCAACCGATAAAAGTTAAAGTTACCGCATTGGGGCAAGACCAACTCGTGGCTGAAATTATTCGACTGCAGGAACTGGCATCCAATACAAAACCTGCGATAGCCCTATTAGCCGATAAATTATCCCGCTATTTCTCGGGTACGATTCTAACAATCGCGACGATCACCTATTTGGTTTGGCAACAGATTTCCCCAGAGGATGCCTTTTGGGTAACGCTATCGGTTCTGGTCGCGACTTGTCCTTGTGCCTTAGCGCTAGCGACACCGACCGCCGTCACCTGTGCAACCGCCATTTTTACCCGTCTTGGGATCATTACCCGCAAAGCCGGCGTATTTGAAAAACTGCCGCAGATTAAGCATGTGGTCTTTGATAAAACTGGCACCCTTACCTGTGGTACGCTCTCTATCGGGCAAACGCAGTGCATGGCCGATTTAACAAAGACGCAGGCCTTAGCTATTGCCGCAGCGCTGGAAACGGGCTCTCGTCATCCGATTGCGGCTGCATTTGCCCTATTTGCCGATAATACCTTGGTCGCAGAACAAGTTCACCATGAAGTCGGCTTTGGTGTTCGAGGCCGTATCGAGGGGACTGATTATTTAATTGGTAATGCTGTATTTACTGGTGCACGTGTCGATACTCAGGACCCAACCCAAAAGATTTGGTTAGCACGCTCAGCCAATGAGCAGCTTGAAGTGCTTGCAAGTTTTGAGATCCAAGACAATATTCGTCAAGACAGTAAGGCCACGATTGAGATATTAAAGCAACAAGGTTGCCGCATTAGTATCGCCAGCGGCGATAGCTCCGGACATGTGCATCAATTGGCCAAAGAGCTGGGAATTGAAGATGTGCACAGCGGATTAACCCCCGCGGGTAAACTTGCCCTAGTAACGAAATTACAACAGCATACTCGCGTGGCGATGTTTGGCGATGGCATCAATGATGCGCCAGTACTTGCGGGGGCTGATTTGTCGGTCGCCATGGGCAGTGGCAGTGCGATTGCCAAAAACAGTGCCGATTTGATTTTACTGGGCGATCATCTATCCCGTTTCACCCAAGCTGTCGCGGTCGCTAAACTGACCACGCAAATTATTAAACAAAATTTAGCTTGGGCGCTGGGTTACAACGCCCTAATCTTGCCTTTAGCTGTCACTGGTCATGTGGCACCTTATATTGCCGCGATTGGCATGTCGGCGAGTTCTTTGATTGTGGTCGGTAATAGCCTGAGATTATTACGGGTAAAAGTGTGATCATAATAAAACGTTTAACCAGATAGTAAGAGGTCATTATGGAAATTATTTATGTGCTTATCCCCATTGCCATGATCTTCGTCGCCATTGCGGTAATGGTATTTTTTTGGGCAGTGAAATCTGAGCAATTTGATGATCTTGACCGTCAAAGTGTTTCTATATTGTTTGATGAAAATACTGACAAACCTGGCCATCTAGCCACCCCCGCCATTCAGTCAACAGCAGAACATGATGACATCGCAGCGCAGCAAGCGATAAAAAATCAGCAAAAAGGCATGCCTTTGTGATTGAGTACAATGTCACCGGTGCCTTTCTCGTCGGCTTGATGGGAGCTGCACATTGTTTTGGTATGTGTGGCGGTTTAGTGGGCGCTTTTTCCGCCCAAATCCCTCATCCTAAAATAGGTAACCAGCTGGCCCATCAGCTTAAATATTTACTGAGTTACAATTTAGGCCGTATTTTAAGTTATACCTTAGCGGGCGGCTTAGTGGGCGCATCGTCGGCAGGTCTTGGTCGCTTATTTGAGCTGGATATTTATCTGATTGTCCTGCGCATGATTGCCGGACTGATGATGATCGCAACAGGACTTTACATCGCTAAAATTTGGGTTGGAATAGTGCAAATTGAGCGTGTAGGTCAATGGCTATGGCAATATTTAAAACCGCTAGCGCAGCGCCTTGTTCCAATCAAGAATCCGAGCCAAGCAGTCATGGCAGGATTCATTTGGGGCTGGCTCCCCTGCGGCCTCGTCTATAGCACCTTAACTTGGTCGGTTGCATCTGGCTCTGCCAGCCAAGGCGCCTTAATTATGTTAGCCTTTGGCTTGGGTACTTTACCCGCGCTATTAAGCGCTGGCGTTGCGGCAAAACGCCTTGCTGCATGGGTACAAAAGAAAACCGTTAGACTATTGAGCGGCTTACTGTTAATTGCTTTTGGTGGTCAAACTTTATATATCGCACTCGCGCAGCTAAACTAGCCCAAGTGAGTGAATTGGTTTAACATGGTTGCAGTGGATAAACTTGAGAATCAACATGACAATTGAACAAAATAAGAATCGTCGTCCTGCCGCTAGCGGATGCACAATCCATTGTCACGATTGCAGTATGGGTACCCTTTGTATTCCTTTTACCCTCAATGCAAGTGAGCTAGATCAGCTCGATGATATTATTGAGCGTAAAAAGCCAATCCAGAAAGGCGAGCAAATTTTTAAGTCAGGTGATGCATTGAAATCCCTGTTTGCGATCCGCTCTGGCACCATCAAAAGTTACACTATTACCGAGCAAGGTGATGAGCAGATAACGGGCTTTCATCTCGCGGGTGATGTGATTGGTTTTGATGGTATTCACGCTCAGTTGCACCAGAGTTTTGCACAGGCCCTCGAGACCTCTATGGTCTGTGAAATCCCCTTTAATATCCTCGATGAACTTTCGGGCACTATGCCTAAGTTACGTCAGCAGATCATGCGTCTAATGAGTAATGAGATCATGAGCGATCAAGAAATGATCCTGCTGCTCAGTAAGAAAAATGCCGAAGAACGTCTAGCAGCGTTTATCAGCAATTTAGCAAATCGTTTCGGCAGCCGTGGCTTCTCACCCAAAGAATTCCGCTTAACCATGACCCGCGGTGACATTGGTAATTATCTCGGTTTAACCGTTGAAACCATCAGCCGCTTACTTGGACGCTTCCAAAAGTCAGGCTTGATTGAGGTTAAGGGTAAGTACATCACTATCCTCGACTCGCAAGAGCTAAATCTGTTAGCGGGTAATTCTCGCATCGCGAGATAGTCAATCGCAAGAGCATTAACCGTGAGAGGTCAAGCCTAAATAATTGTCGCCAATAGCATAACAGTTTAATGGTAAAAGCTGTGCTTGCTAGACATGTCATGCAGATTAAGGCATGATTTTTAAGCGAGTTTTAATCAATTTCAAATGAGTTTGATCTAGAACAATACAGCTCACTGCCAAAGGCTCATGATGATATTGAGCCTATGACTAAAGGAACCAAACATGAAGGATTATCAAAAAATACTGGTTGTGGTTGACCCTACCACTGAGAATCAAGTTGCCCTTGCACGAGCGGTCGCCTTGGCCAGTAAATGCAACGCTCAAGTCACTGTGTTTCTTTCTATCTTCGACTTCTCTTACGAAATGACTTCGATTCTGTCGAATCAAGAACGCGAAGCCATGCGTCAAGGTGTCATAGATCAACGGCTCGCTTGGATCCAAGACTTACTAGCCGCTTATACTCATCTGCAACTCAATATCGATACTCAAGTCATTTGGCATAACCGCCCCTTTGAAAGCATTATTAATCATGCTATTTCAGGGCAATACGATTTGATTGTTAAAGGCACCCATGCCCACGACAAACTCAAGGCGGTGATCTTCACTCCAACTGATTGGCATTTGATGCGTAAAGCCCCTGTGCCAGTGTTGATGGTGAAAGCCCATGACTGGCCAGCCACGGGTAAAATCCTCTGTGCTGTGAATGTGGCAACCGAAGATACTGATCATCAAATGCTTAACGGTAAAATTATTGAACATGCAAAAGATTTGGCGAAAAAGTTCTCTGCTGAAGTACATTTAGTTAATGGTTATCCCGGCACGCCAGTTAACTTAGCCATCGAGCTTCCTGACTTTGATGCTCAGTCATACAACGAAACCATTCGCATGCAGCATGAGCAGCGCGTGAGTTATCTTGCTGGCGCTTATGATATTAATCCAAGTCATTGCCATGTAAAAGAAGGTTTACCAGAGGATGTGATCCCTGAGCTTGCTGAAAAACTTGATGCTGAATTGGTGATCCTAGGGACTGTCGGTCGTACCGGATTTTCAGCAGCACTGATAGGCAATACAGCTGAACATGTTATCGATAGCATCAACTGCGATTTATTGGCTATAAAGCCCGACGGTTATAAATCACCGTTAGAAGAAGCCTAAGCAATACGCGGCTCTTTACCCCGCCAAAGATAGCTGGAATAATACGCGCCCTGAAACTGTGTTACTGGGCGCTTTTTTATGCTTGAAGCTATATCTGAAGTTACGGTAAATCCTATGCCGGAAGAATTATCAAAAAAACAAACTACCCGTCTGAATAAATTACAGAAGCGGCTTCGTCGTGAAGTGGGTAGCGTGATTGCCGATTACAATATGATTGAAGATGGCGATAAGATCATGTGCTGCCTCAGTGGTGGTAAAGACAGCTACGCCATGCTCGATATTTTGATGAATCTGCAGCAACGCGCGCCCATTCAGTTTGAAATCATTGCGGTTAATTTAGATCAGAAACAACCAGGCTTCCCTGAGCATGTATTGCCCGCCTATCTCGATAAGCTCAATGTGCCTTATCACATCCTCGAGAAAGATACTTACTCGATAGTGAAAGACAAAATTCCTGAAGGTAAAACCACCTGCTCCCTATGCTCTCGCCTGCGCCGCGGCACGCTCTATGGCTTTGCCCAGCGTATCGGCGCCACTAAAATCGCCCTAGGCCATCACAGGGATGACATTATTGAGACCTTGTTCTTAAATATGTTCTTTGGCGGTAAGATGAAAGCAATGCCGCCAAAGCTGCTGTCGGATGATGGCGCTAATATCGTCATACGTCCCCTAGCCTATTGTCGCGAGAAAGATCTCGAAGAATATGCCAGCTTAAAAGAATTTCCAATCATTCCATGCAACTTGTGTGGCTCACAGGAAAACTTAAAGCGCGCCGCAGTCAAAGACATGCTGAATCAGTGGGATAAACAATACCCCGGACGCATTGAAACGATTTTCACCGCCATGCAAAACACCGCACCATCACAGGGTGTTGACCGTGAGCAGTTCGACTTTGTGTCTCTAACACGTGACCCAGATGCGCCTATGCGTGGTGATGTTGCTGAAGCCAATCTACCTGCATTCGATTTTCTTGATATCGCCAATAGCGGTCGTATCGATTTGGATGCAGCAAAACGCATTGATATTGTTAACACTTACGAAGTCTAACTTAGACTGAATTTAGCGCCTAGTCAGTAAGAGAAGTTAACGAACCGAAAGTAAGCAAGATAAATTAGCACAACAAAATGCCCACTTAATGTGGGCATTTTTATGGCTACAGAATAAGTTTATCTTTGAGCCAGCGCTTCTGAATCGCTTATCTCAAGACGCCTATTCAAAGATACAAAGATGATTACTTCACCCAAGGACTCAGCACTAATGGCTGGGCACTGAAGCTTAGCGTGGTGATGCTTTCAAGCTCATTAGCGGCTAATTTATAACTGCCTTTTATCGCTTCTTCTCGACCATTAAGGCGTACATAGACTTCTTGTTCAGGTGAGAATTCAAAGTTTAAGCCAGTAATGGATTCCCTAAAATAACGCATCGGGAAGCCTTGCATAGCACCGAGCAGCGTGTCCATCTCAGTCATGATTTGTTGTAAGCGCGTTTTATCGTATTCGGCTAATGTCTGTTTTGCTCTAACTTGCATTGCAATACCACATCCCTCAGCGCTGCCAGCGAAATTCAGATTAACCAAGGCTCGCTGATCTTTTAAATCATCATCTAAGGGAATGAATAACCGCTGATCATCAGTATACGTCAGTGGCGTTGAGGTTTTTTCACTGGAAATAGAACCACTTTGGATCAAACAATTCTTTTGCATTGGAACACTAAAAGCCACTTCCACGAGTTGATAACCGCCTTTATTGACTTGTTTCAACCTATCATAAAAGCCTTTATATTCAAGGGATACAGTTTCTGCAGCGGCGCTAGTTGCCAAAAAAAATAGGCTACTAAACAACAGTTTTTTATACATCGACATTCACCAAATATTTTTCATTATGACGTAACATATCAAGCAGCTCATCAATATAAGCCTCTTGTCTTTCAGAATAATTCACTAAACCGTAAATCAATTGATCCGCTGTTGGCTCTAGCTCCTGTGAACGTAAATCTGCTCGAATAGAGCGAAATAACGCATAGGCAGTATTAGAATTTAAATTACGCATATAGGATGAAACCGATTCATCGACCGATGAAAACACTTTCACCTCATGACTTTTACCCGAACCACGTGAGGACGGCACTATGCCGCAGCCAGAAGTAAAACACCATTCACCAAAAAAGTTAAAACCTTCTCTCGCAAAACGTGAACTCCCCCAACCCGATTCATTCGCGGCTTGAATTAACACCATAGATTCCGGCACGATATCGACACGTTTAAGTAAGCTTGCTAATGACTTAGCATCTACGTTACGCGCCGCATATTGGTATTTATCGAATAACGCATTGATCTGCGCTAATTCGGTATTAGATAAACTCTTACCATTATCGACTAAGGCAAGCATCTCATTGATAAAGCCACGCTCCATCAAGATAATGGCATTCTGTTGCTGAACAATCGGCCGCAGGAAATCAAAAAAAGCTTTCTTCTTTTCGGTAATGTCGCTGATCGCTGAAAAGTCAGGGACTTGCGTAACAGGATCGACATCGCTGACGAATTGGGGCGCAATAGCGGATGAGTCATTCGAGTGAGGAATGATCCAAACTCGTAATGCAAAAATCGCCACTATGACCATGGCTAATGCCAATGTAAACGAACCGATTCTACCCGTTTTCAATCATTCACCTTAGGTGTAACGCCCTTATTGGGCAAATAAAGGCCGGATTATAAGCTATTTGTCAGATTTCACGAAATTTGCCCATCATCATGATCACGAACTCAGGTACAATATTACGCCTGAGGCACCATTATCGAGTCGAGCTTGCTATTACGCCGTCATTTATAGATGCAAGCATTTGACTGAGTATTTATACTAAGGTTCCTTAGCGTTATCACCATTGCACAACGGCTCATGAGTCATCCCGCTTATAGCGACAATGGATGGCTATGACATTAAATTTTCGGGTATTCAGGAAGGAAAAACCCAGATGCAGCATTTGATGTTAAATCAATTTGAACGTGTCGTCGCCATCGGCGGAGGCCATGGTTTAGGCCGAGTATTATCCTCGCTCGATTTTTTAGGCAACCGCCTTACAGGGATTGTCGCCACCACTGATAATGGCGGTTCTACTGGTCGACTGAGAGCCGAACAAGACTGCATTGCTTGGGGTGATTTACGTAACTGCTTATCCCATTTAGCTAATCGTCCTTCCGTTGGCTCGCAATTGTTTGAATACCGTTTCCAAGGTGCCACTGAACTCAGTGGCCATAATTTAGGTAATTTAATTTTACTGGCTCTTGATCAACTCTGCGTTCGTCCATTAGAAGCAGTTAATCTCATCCGTAACTTACTTAAGATAGAAACCCAACTTATTCCCATGTCAGAGCAGCCCACTCACTTAGTGGCTCTGCAAGCCTGTGGCAGTAAAGTCTTTGGGGAAATTAATGTCGACAGTATGAATGAGGCGCCTATCGCGCTCTGCCTTGAGCCACAGGTCGATGCCACCTTTGAAGCCTGTGAAGCTGTTCGTCAGGCGGACTTGGTCATCTTAGGCCCTGGGAGTTTCTTAACCAGTATCATGCCGCCGCTGCTGTTACCTAAGTTCGCGAAAAGCCTCGCTGCTACTAAAGCGCAGGTGATCTTTATCGATAACCTGGCCGAAGAAGCCTCACCCGCGGGTCGATTTAGCATTGAGCAACGTATCGCTTGGTGTCATCAGGTGATTGGCAAGCCCATTATTCACAAAGTACTTCGCCACGGTGAACAAACGCGTTTAGGGCCACTGATTAACTATTTTCCGTTAAAGAATCGCCATAATCCCAATCTACATGATCAAGCGAACTTATTAGATGCATTAAGCGCCCTGCTGCGGATCAATGATCTCACTCAACAACCGCTTGCCTGCTAGCGCTTACCTGTTAATCATTCAATCGCAATAATAAAGGACAGCAAGTGCTGTCCTTTATATTGTAAAGCTAAAAGGAATGTCCCTTTAGTCTGTCTATAAGGCTGCAATAACCATTACAACACTTGTGCTATGGCTTTACAGATAACAGGCATATTCGTCTTAGTCATGCCTGCAACGCTAATGCGTCCAGAGCCGACAATATAGACACCAAACTCGTCTTTCAAACGTGCCACTTGGGCTTTGTTTAAACCTGAGAAACTGAACATACCATTTTGGCGAGAAATAAAACTGAAGTCCTGAGTCACGCCCTCAGCCTTTAAGCTATCAACAAACAGAGTACGCATTTCGGCGATACGTTCACGCATCTCTTTGACTTCCTGCACCCACATGGCTTTCAGAGCTGCATCATTTAATATCGTGCTGACGATCAGTGCGCCGTGGGCTGGCGGATTAGAATAGTTGGCGCGTATGGTACGTTTCACTTGGCTAAAAGCACGTACGGCAGCATCAGCATCTTCAGCCACCACAGTCACGGCGCCAATACGCTCGTTGTATAAACCAAAGTTTTTAGAGAAAGAGTTAGCGACCAGCAACTCAGACACTTTAGACGCGACTAAACGCAGACCTGCCGCATCTTCTTCAATGCCAGCACCAAAACCCTGATAAGCAAAGTCAAACAGTGGCACGAGTTTCTTATCAGCACACAATTGAGCAACAAGTTCCCATTGCGCCAACGTTAAATCGATACCCGTTGGGTTATGGCAGCAACCGTGTAGCAGCACGACATCGCCCGCATTGGCGTGAGACAAGTTAGTCATCATGGTATCGAAATCGATGTCATGGGCTTCTGCTTTGTAATAACCGTACTCTTTAACCGTTAAACCCGCCGTTTCAAAAATATTTTGATGGTTGGCCCATGTTGGATTACTCACCCAAATCGTGTGCGAATCGGTATTACGCAGTAAAAACTCAGCAGCAATACGCAGTGCTCCTGTACCACCAGGAGCTTGCGCTGTGGCAGCACGGCCAGAAGAAATTAATTCACTGCCTTCGCCGAACAACAATGTTTGTACTACACGGTTATAAGCTTGAACGCCTTCAATGCCTAAGTAGTTTTTGGTCTTCTCTTGCTCAAGTAAAATGGCCTCGGCTTTTTTCACTGAAGCCAGAACGGGAGTCTGTCCTGCCTCATCCTTATAAATGCCAACACCAAGATTAACTTTATCCTGACGCGGATCAGCTTTAAAGGTATCGGTTAAACCAAGAATTGGATCAGCGGGTGCGAGTAATACTTGAGAGAAAATCATGACTACGTATCCTAATATGCGCGTGTAGGGGGAAATTTCGGCTTATTTATACCACTGTCTTTAAGGGGGTAATAGCGACTTAAGTCCCTTCTTAGGGAAATTATTACACTATTGTCGATTCAACAATAAAAAGTACATTTTATTACGCAATTATTACCAAAATAGTGACATTACTTAAATAAAGCGATTTACAACATCTAGATCACAAAATCACTCAGTTTTGTATTGTAGAAAAGAAACAGGTCAGAAGTCGCAATACTGAATGAGTAAAATAGTAGGCTTGGGCCTAACCAATCTATAGCTGTAGTGATACTAGATTAAGAATCATGAAATGTGGGTGTAGAAGTTATAAAGCAAAAAAGCCCTGACATCAGTCAGGGCTTTTCTGTTTTTTGGTACCCGAGGCCAGACTTGAACTGGCACGCTGTTACCAGCGAGGGATTTTAAATCCCTTGTGTCTACCGA
>NZ_JABAEB010000002.1:519507-520193 GCF_012584455.1 Shewanella oncorhynchi | reverse complement strand
CTTAGACAGAATACAGATACTTGATAAAGTTTGAACTCAAACAAAGCAAATCAGCTTTCCGAATTATTATTAACGTGGTCCAGAGATGGACACGGTAATAAACAGAATTTGCTTGGTGACAATAGCCTTGTGGAACCACCTGATCCCATCCCGAACTCAGAAGTGAAACGCAAACGCGCCGATGGTAGTGTGGGGTCTCCCCATGTGAGAGTAGGTCATCGCCAAGCATCCAAATAAACGCCAAAGCCCTAGCCTAAACAGTTAGGGCTTTTGTGTTTATACGCTTTGCGAAAACCTATCTCGATGTCGGTCAATAAATGTTCCTCCAATATTGACACTTCCACCATCCATGGCGGTCGCCCGCCGCTAAGCGGACTCCCCAGCTACGAAGACAAGCTTCTTCGCGTTCAATCATGGCTAAATACTCCGTATTTATAGCGCGATGATTTCACCCCCATGTGAGAGTAGGTCATCGCCAAGCGCCTAATTATCTCATTGAGATGTAACCAAGCCAGCTGAATAAGCTGGCTTTTTTGCGTCTGCAATTTGTAGAAATTAGTCCATTTTTCTTTCAACTTGCATGTTTCTCCGCTATTTTTACTCACCAACTCACCAACTCACCAACTCACCAACTCACCAACTCACCAACTCACCAACTCACCAACTCACCAACTCACCAACTCACC
>NZ_JABAEB010000002.1:0-519411 GCF_012584455.1 Shewanella oncorhynchi | reverse complement strand
CACCAGCTCACCAGCTCACTAGCCATTTCAATTACTGAATTCTTTGTCGATCCTAGGATTTCTCATTTTGTTCTCGTCCTATTGCTTAATCCTGCGCATAACTAGACGCCTGAGGTCTACCTCAGGTAGCACTGTTACTTATCTTTTAAGATAGCTGTTCCATACACCAACCGTATTGTTAGGCACTTCTCTGTGTTGGTATCTAGGGGGCATTTAAGTTGTCAAAACCGATGATTTAATTTGCTGAATTGAACCCATTCCTCTTCTTCAAACAATGTCTTCAGAACAATATTCTTTTTATTTTGCCACTTAGTCAGATGGCAGTAGCTTGGATTGTTAAATTTGCATATTTTTTCACTTGGTTTATTCCTATGCTCGTTGTTTTCAATTTAGGAATCATTTTTTAGCCTAAGATATCACTTCAGCTTAAATCCAATATTATGCTTGTTTTACTATGGAATATTGAATTAATCGCTCGATTTATGAGGATTAATAACTTGCTGTCTGTGGATTTACTTAATATTGGTAAGACCAATTTACACTGATATGGTTTTTTTGTTATCAATTGGTTATGTTCGTAGCAGGTTGAGTTCAGCTGGTTTTCTTGTTGTGTGATTAGTTAGCTTTGAAATGTGATTTTTTATTCGATTTTTCTGGTTGGTGGTCGCTATGTGTCTGTTTACGGAAGAACCATCGTTTGTGAGCAGTTCATTTGATGAATTTTGAACTTGTAATGCGATAGCGATGATTTTGGGGCAATCGCGCTGTTGATAGGGATCTAGAGAGGAAGGGGTAGGGGAGCTATGGAGGATGTAACACAATCTTTATTGGATGCCGTTGGCATTATGTTTTTGGGGATGGGCTTAGTTTATTTATTTTTAAGTGTACTAATCCTTGGGATTCATTTGGTTGCGCGTTGGTGTGCAGTCGATGCTGCATCTGCACGTTTTGCTAAAAATCATGCTAAGAGTCAGCAGAGGGTAGCGGAATCTGATGCTAAACCTTTAGATCCAAGCTTGGTCGCTGCGATTTCACTAGCGGTAAAGCAGTATCGTTCACAGATTAAGTAATGGGGAGCAGTATGACTTTTGTATCTAATTCTACGACAGCAGTGGCTAAGCCATTATTTTTAACTGATGTCGTATTGCGGGACGCACATCAATCCATTTTAGCGACGCGCTTACGCATTGATGACATGTTACCGATAGCGCCACTACTCGATAAGATCGGCTTCTGGTCACTGGAATCTTGGGGCGGGGCGACTTTTGATGCCTGTATTCGTTATCTTGGTGAAGATCCCTGGGACAGAATTCGTGAGTTGAAAAAGGCAATGCCTGATACGCCGCAGCAAATGCTGCTGCGTGGCCAAAACTTATTAGGTTATCGCCATTATGCCGATGATTTAGTCATGCGTTTTGTTGAGCGTGCCCATACCAATGGCGTCGATGTATTTCGTATTTTTGACGCAATGAATGATGTTCGTAATCTCGAAACTGCGGTGAAAGCGGTGCGCCAAGTTGGTGGCCATGCGCAGGGGACGATCTCATACACCACAAGTCCAGTGCATACCATAGAGACTTGGGTTGATATGGCAAAACGTCTCGAAGATATGGGATGTGATTCTTTGTGTATCAAAGATATGGCGGGGTTGCTTAAGCCGATGGAAGCGTTTGAGCTTATCAGTCGACTCAAATCCCAAACGCAACTCGTGTTATCTATGCATTGCCATGCGACGACAGGATTAAGTACCGCCACTTATCAGAAAGCCATTGAAGCGGGTATCGATGTGCTCGATACGGCAATTTCGTCGATGAGTCAAACCTATGGACATACTGCAACTGAAACCGTTATCGCTATGGTGGAAGATACTGAGCGTGCAACGGGTTACGATATGGTGTTGCTTGAGGAGATTGCCGCTTATTTCCGTGAGGTGCGCAAGAAGTACGCTAAGTTTGAAGGCGCGCTGAAAGGCATCGATTCGCGGATCTTACGTGCACAAGTGCCTGGTGGCATGCTGACCAATATGGAGAGCCAACTAAAGGAACAAGGCGCGGCCGATAAGATGGACTTGGTCTTGGAAGAAATTCCCCGCGTGCGTGCTGACTTAGGTTTTTTGCCCTTAGTGACACCTACATCGCAGATTGTCGGCTCGCAGGCGGTCATTAATGTGTTGATGGGTGAGCGTTATAAGTCACTGACTAAAGAGACTGAAGGCGTGCTTAAGGGCGAATATGGCACGACACCTGCGCCAGTCAATGCCGCATTGCAAGCGAGAGTCTTACAAGGAGCCGAAGCCATTACATGTCGCCCTGCTGATTTATTAACGCCAGAGCTGGCTAAATTACGGCTTGAGTTAGCTGATAAAGCACAGGAACAAGGCATTCGCCTATCTTCAGAGCATGACGATGATGTGCTGACATATGCACTCTTCCCACAAATAGGATTGCAGTTCTTAAAGAATCGTGATGATCCGAGCGCCTTTGAGCCTAAACCTGAATTGACTTCGGTACTTGCTGCTTCTAATGCTGCGGATCGTGGTCCTGAAACCTACACGGTAACTGTCGAAGGGCAAGAGTACGTAGTTGAAGTCGCCACAGGCGGTGAGATCTCGCAAATTCAGCCACAGGGCCAAAGTGTTCATGCTGTGCAAGTTGTGACTGAGAGTACAACACCTGCAACAAGCCATGGTGAAATCAGGCTTGAAATGAGCGCGCCTTTGTCGGGCAACATCTTCAAAGTGCATGTTTCTCCAGGCGATAGAGTGTGTGAAGGCGATGTCGTGATCATCCTTGAGGCGATGAAGATGGAAACTGAAATTCGTGCACAGGGCGATGGCATTATCGCTAAGATTTGGGTGAAAGAAGGTGACTCAGTGTCTGTGGGTTCTCAATTACTGGCCTTGGCGTAGGAGTCATAATGGAAGGTTTAATAGCTTTTTGGGCCGAGACAGGTATCGCTCACTTTACTGGCGGGCAAGTGTTAATGATGGCCGTGGGCGCTTTGCTCTTGTATCTCGCCATCGTGCGTGGATTTGAGCCTTTGCTATTGTTGCCCATTGGTTTTGGTGCAGTGCTGGCGAACATTCCCCATGCGGGATTTACCGAAGAAGGTGGCATGCTGTATTACGCCTATCATGTGGGGATTGAGACTGGGGTGTTCCCACTGTTGATCTTTATGGGCGTCGGCGCGCTGACCGACTTTAGTGCCTTAATTGCCAATCCTAAAACTCTGTTGTTAGGGGCGGCTGCGCAGTTTGGGATTTTTGCGACACTGATTGGCGCAATCGCGCTGAACTTAGTGCCGGGATTTGAGTTTACCATGAAGGATGCGGCGGCCATTGCGATTATTGGCGGTGCCGATGGACCAACGGCGATTTTCCTTGCCTCAAAACTGGCGCCTGAGTTATTGGGTGCGATTGCGGTAGCGGCCTATTCCTACATGGCGTTAGTCCCTATTATTCAACCGCCGATCATGCGGTTACTGACAACTCAAGCCGAGCGCGAAATTAAAATGGAGCAGTTGCGCGAAGTCAGTAAGAAGGAAAAGATCATTTTCCCTTTGATGGTACTGGGATTAACGATTCTCTTCCTACCTGCAGCCACGCCGTTAGTGGGTATGTTTTGTCTTGGTAACTTGATGCGCGAATCGGGCGTGGTGGATAGATTATCGAAAACGGCGCAGAACGAGCTTATCAATATCGTTACGATTTTCTTAGGGTTAGCTGTCGGTTCTAAGTTATCTGCCGATCAATTCCTGCGGCTTGAAACCTTAGGAATTTTGGTATTGGGAGCTTTAGCATTTGGCATTGGTACTGCTGCAGGTGTATTGATGGCAAAACTGATGTGTAAGTTGTCGGGTGGTAAGATTAATCCGTTGATTGGTGCCGCAGGGGTGTCGGCTGTACCTATGGCAGCACGAGTCGTGAACAAGGTTGGATTAGAGGCCAACCAACACAACTTCTTGTTAATGCACGCCATGGGTCCCAATGTGGCGGGAGTGCTAGGTTCTGCTGTGGCTGCGGGGATTTTACTTGCCGTGCTGGGTTGATGACAGAGTGGGTTAACTGATTGGGCTTGACTGAGTGGGTAAATTTAGCGGGTTTATCTTCGAATTTATTCTAGTCGTTAACGCTGTTTTATCACTAAGGCCAACTCAGTATTGAGTTGGCTTTTTGTTAAGTCACTAATTTAGAAAATGAATCCTTGGTATTAACCTAAGCCGTTAACCAGAGTAATGCCATAAGGATTAAAATCAGCCCGCCACCTATACCGATAATGTAGATAAAACCTCGTCGGCCTTGTTTTAGTGTGAGTTTGTTGGCTTTTAAAAATAACGCCCAAAACAAACATAGGATCAGCGGGATAAGGAAGAGTCTCGTCATTGTCTGTTCTGCTAAAGTGTGAGTTAGAGTGGTTTTAGAGTCTAACAGCTTGATCTTATTTGAGTAACTTATTTTGCAGGAGATGAGGACTGTTAGGGTTGATTGGGGCTTTAAAGCCGACGGATTAAAGGCCGTTTGCAGGATAATAAAAAAGACCGCCGAAGCGGTCTCTTACTGTGGTCAATGGTACTGATGATTTAGCTTAATACTTTTTATACAGTATTGTTATTGCTACGAACTTACTGGTGTAACGTCTTGATTGTCGTTCGAATAGAACTGTACTTCATCGAGTTCATTTTCGGATTTACCAATCACAACAGCAGTCATCATATCGCCCGTCACGTTAGTTGCTGTGCGGATCATATCGATAATACGGTCAATCGCGGCGATAAAGGCAATGCCTTCTAGTGGCAGACCAATCACACCTAAGGTGACGGTTAACATCACCATCGCACTTCCTGGTACGCCAGCGGTACCAACAGAAGCCACTGTCGCAGTCACGGCGATCATCACATAGTCCAGTGTGTCGAGCGGAATATTGTAAATTTGAGCGATGAAGATAGCGGCTATCGCAGGGTAAATACCCCCACAGCCGTCCATATTCATGGTCGCACCTAATGGCATCACAAAGGCACTATAACGCTTTGATACGCCCATGGTTTCGACTGCGCGAGTACTCGCAGGTAAAGTACCAAAACTTGAGGAAGTACTAAAGGCGACTAACTGTGCTGGCATAGCTTTACGGAAAAATTGCAGTGGGCTTAAACCACCAACAAACTTCACTAACCCGCCATAAACGAAGATGATGTGGATAAAGGCGGCAATGTAGATAGCCCCGATAAACTTACCTAAAGGTAGTAGAGTCGATAAACCGTATTCACCGACAACCCAAGCCATTAAACCAAACACACCGATAGGGGTTAGTTTTAAGACCATGCGAGTCAGTTGGAACATGACTTCAGCACCTGCTTCAATGGTGCGTTTTAATGGCTCTGCTTTCTCGCCGACTTTATTGATAGCTATACCTACCAAAGCTGCAAACACGATAATTTGCAGTACATTGCCTTCAGCGAGTGAAGCAAAAGGATTGACAGGGATCATGTCGAGCAACACTTGTGCGAAACCGGGAATATTACGCTCGCGTACTTCAGTCGTTGTGAGTTGCATGGTGCCACCCATGTCGATCATTGAGCCCACAGCTAAGCCGATCAGAGAGGCGATTGTGCCTGTCAGCATGAACATACCCAAAGTTTTCAAGCTCAGGCGTTTCAGACTGGTTTGCGAGTTGAGCGATGTGATACTCACGACAATGGCACAAAATACCAAAGGCGCGACCAACATCTTAATGGCCCCAATGAACAGATCACCTAATGGTTTTAGCACTGTGGCGTTTTCACCTAAAATAACGCCAACGAGCGCACCTAAAATAAAGCCTGCTAAGACTTTTTGCCAAAACGGAATGCGGCTAATGGTTTGAAGGATCATGCATATTCCAGAAAAATAAATTAAGAGTGAGCCAATAGGCCTGCGATGATAGGATTCGTATTTAACGAGTTGAGCGTGATGTTAACGCGCGCTCAGTCATGCGCATGGTTATTGCCTGCCATAGTTAACTATTGTATCGACAGAGCTAGGGTTATAACAAACCGTTTTTCTTATAACTTATTGTGATAAGTGAGTTTGTTGTAAAAAGATTAAGTTAAACATTCAATTAACCCATGGCAAACCTCATCACATTGAATACAAAAAGAGAGATTTATCATTGAGTAAGCCATTATGACTGAGTTAGGCATTATGTTCTCCGGCGCTTTTTTAGCGGCGACTTTGTTACCGGGGGGATCTGAAGTCTTACTCGTGGCGCTATTAAACAAAACTCCAGAGGCTTGGGTTGCGCTGGTCGTGGTGGCCAGTATTGGTAACACGTTGGGCGCGATGACTAGTTTCTATTTAGGCCGCTTAGGTCGCCTCGCAAAATCACCAGAAGCGTTAGCGACAGGTAAACACGCAAAGGGGCTCACCTTGATTGAACGCTACGGCGTGTGGGCGTTGTTACTCTCATGGGCACCGGTTGTCGGCGATATTCTCTGTTTATTGGCGGGTTGGTTGAGGCTACCGCTAATACCTTCTTTGGTGATGATTTTAATCGGTAAAACAATTCGTTACTTAATTGTTGCCGCTGCCGTGCTGCAATGGATGGCATGATGGCGCTAGGATGCATTTAATGGTCAAGGGCGGGGAGTGTTTTTCCGTTTAGACTGAATTTACTGTATAGATAGGAACTTAGTGTCAATTTTGCGAGTCATAAATCCCAATGCTTAATCATTTAAGCGCACTATGACTAAACGCAGCACTATGATTATGAAGCTGTATTTTTGGCCCATTGATGTATGAGGGGAATGTTTTGAAGAAATGGATATTAGCGGTCGCAATTTCTGCCGCACTTGCGGGTTGTGCATCTGAAACGACTACGGCGAACTTGCCCGCAGGCGTTAAACTTATCGAAAATGTGCAATTGGCCGATTCGCAAGTAGGGATCCCCTACAAAAAGTACCAATTAGCCAATGGGTTAACGGTTATTTTACATCAAGATGATTCCGATCCCTTAGTGCATGTTGACGTCACTTATCATGTGGGCTCTGCTCGCGAATTAGCTGGGCGTTCGGGATTTGCGCATTTATTTGAACACATGATGTTCCAAGGCTCGCAGCATGTTGCCGATGAACAGCATTTTGAAGTGGTTACCGAAGCCGGTGGTACCCTAAATGGCACGACCAATACCGACAGAACCAATTACTTTGAGACAGTACCCAACAATCAATTAGAAAAAATGTTGTGGCTCGAGTCGGACCGTATGGGCTTTTTGTTGCCCGCACTCACTAGTGAAAAATTCGAAGTGCAGCGCGAAACCGTCAAAAACGAGCGCGCACAACGTATCGATAATCAACCCTATGGCCGCATGAGTGAGCGTTTTAGCCAAGCTATGTATCCTGTCGGTCATCCTTATTCTTGGCCTGTAATTGGTTGGCCGGACGATCTTAATCGCGCCACGGTTGACGATGTTAAACACTTTTTCCAACGTTGGTATGGTCCTAACAATGCGACCTTGACCATAGGTGGCGATTTCGATGAAATGCAAACCTTAGCTTGGGTCAATAAATATTTTGGTGAAATCCCCCGCGGTCCAGAAGTCTCGTTAGAGCAAAAGGCGCTGGTTAACTTAGACAAGACGCGTTACCTCTCCATGGAAGATCAAGTGCACTTGCCTTTGATCCGTATTGGTTTTCCAACTGTATACGCTAGACATTCAGATGAGGCCGCGCTCGATCTGTTAGCCAATATTTTAGGTGGTGGTAAAACATCCTTATTATATAAAAACTTGGTGAAGGACGGTTATGCGGTGCAGGCTAATGTGAGTCATCCTTGTCAAGAGCTTGCGTGTCAGATGTCGATTTATGCTTTAGCCAATCCTGAAAAGGGCGGCAAACTGGCGGATCTGGAGCAACGTATTCTCGACTCGATTAAGGAGTTTGAGCAACGTGGCGTTACCGATGACGATCTGCAAAAAGTCAAAGTGCAGTTTGAGGCTGATACTATTTATAGCCTGCAGAGTGTTTCTGGCAAAGTGTCGACTTTAGCGATGAACCAAACGCTGTCGGGCAATCCGAACATGATTGCCTCAGATCTGAATCGTTATGCCAATGTGACCAAAGACGATGTGATGCGCGTGTTTAAGCAATACATTAAAGATAAACCTATGGTGGTTATGAGTGTGGTGCCGCAGGGAATGACGTCACTTATTGCCCATGCGGATAACTTCACGCCTGCAACGTTGCCGATTGCACACTCTGCGGTAGAGGGGGATTTGCCCAAGCCTGAACTTGTTTCAAGTTTTGATCGGACTAAGATGCCTGCATCTGGCGTTGCACCTATGCTAAAAGTACCTAAAATTTGGACAAAAACCTTAGCCAATGGCATCGAAGTCATGGGCACTCAAAGTACTGAAACACCAACAGTTGAGTTAATTGTTTATCTCAATGGTGGCCACAGACTCATACCCGTCGAAAAAGCAGGCTTAGCAACGCTGACTGCGGAAATGCTTAATGAATCGAGCCAGAAGCGCAGCAGTGAAGCACTATCACAAGCCTTAGAAATGCTAGGTAGTAGTGTCGACTTTAGTGCGTCTGAATATCAAAGTTCGATCAAAGTATCGGCTCTGACAGCACATTTAGATGAGACGCTGGCGATTATGGAAGAAAAGCTGTTTCAGCCAGCATTCAGCGAAGCTGACTTTGCGCGAGTGAAACAGCAGCAATTACAACAGATCCAGCATATGCAGTCCGATCCTAGCTATCTGGCTGATACGGCGTTGTCGTCCTTGTTATACGGTAAAGACAATGCGTTAGGTGTGAATGATCTTGGCACGCTCGATTCTGTCGCGGCGCTTACGTTAGCCGATGTAAAAGCGTTTTATGCCCAGCAGTATCAAGGCGGCAACGCTAAAATTGTCACTGTTGCTAATTTATCTGAATCTGCATTGCTGCCTAAATTAGCGGGATTAAACCAGTGGAAAGGAGAAGCAGCTGTGGTACCGCCACTTAAGCCACTCCCTGCATTAAAAGGCGGCACAATTTATGTGATTGATAAACCTGGTGCGGCGCAATCGGTAATCAATATTGCCAAGCGCGCATTACCTTACGATGCCACAGGCGATTATTTTAAATCCTATCTGATGAATTATCCGTTAGGCGGCGCATTCAATAGCCGTATCAACCTAAATTTACGTGAGGATAAAGGTTATACCTATGGTGCTCGCACTCGTTTTACAGGCGGTGCTGAAGTGGGCGATTTTGTCGCATCAAGTAACGTTCGCAGTGACGTGACGGCGAAAGCACTCATTGAGTTTGTAAAAGAAATCAGTGCTTATCAGCAGCAGGGTATGACAGATGCTGAACTTGCCTTTATGCGTAATTCAGTCTCTCAAGGGCAAGCCCTTGATTATGAAACACCGTATCAAAAAGCGGGCTTTATGCGGATGATCCAACGTTACCAATTGAGTCAAGATTTTACGACTCAACAGGACAAGATCATTAATACTGTAACAAAAGATGAACTCAATGCCCTCGCGGCTTCCGAGCTAGATATCAATAAAATGGTGATTCTGGTGGTGGGAGATAAAGCGACAATTGAAGCGGATTTAGCTGTATTGGGCTATCCAATTGAAACTTTAGTATTGTAAATTAGTATTTCGCCCTTATATAGGTAGATAGACGGGGGCATTAGTTAACGACTATTTGCCCTATATTTACCGGATTTACATCGAAAGACGGTGACAGCATTAGCTGTCACCGTCTGCTTTTAATCATACAAGGTGTGAATTTGGCTTGCCCCACAGACAGGTTTAGATTTATTTTGAGGCATATTTTGCAAGATAAGCCTCAAAATAAAGGTCTGACTGTTAACCTTGTCGCGATAGCGAATCACCAATTAGAGAAGCGCAAATTGAAGTCATTCAATGAATTAGTACAACATCTCTCGGACGCCAATGGGCGCACCGCACTCTTGGGTATGTTACGTGGCATAGAACGTGAGGCGTTGCGGATTGATGAGTTTGGTTATCTCGCTACAGACTCGCATCCCGAAGCCTTAGGCTCGGCGTTAATGCATTCACGTATTACGACGGATTACAGTGAAGCCTTGCTCGAGTTTATTACGCCAGTAAATCACAATGTTGAGCAACTTCTCACTGGGTTAACTGAGACTCATGCCTTCAGCGTGCGCCACTTAAATGGTCAGCGTTTGTGGCCCGTGAGCATGCCTTGCTATGTGAAAGATGAGCAACAGATCCCCGTTGCCCGCTATGGCTCATCGAATACTGGCATGATGAAAACCTTGTATCGTAAGGGGTTAACCTATCGTTATGGTGCCCTGATGCAGATCATCTCTGGGGTGCACTTTAACTTTTCGGTATCGCAAGAATTATGGCAAAGCCTGTATGAGTTAAGTGATAAAGAGTTAACTTACGATGATTTTATTTCCGAATCCTATTTCGGCTTGATCCGTAACTATCGCCGTTTAGTGTGGGTACTACCTTATTTATTTGGTGCCTCGCCAGCGTTATGTAGCTCCTTCATTAAAGATCAAAAAACCGACCTCAAGTTTGAAAAAACGGGCCATGGAACTCTGTATCTGCCCTATGCTACTTCGTTGCGTATGAGTGATTTAGGCTACACCAACAAAGAGCAAGAAGATCTAAATATCAGCTATAACTCTTTGCCTGAGTATCTGGCTGGCGTGAATGCTGCCACTAAAATGCCTTCAGCAAACTTTGCGAATATCGGCGTTAAAGTCGATGGTGAGTATCGTCAACTTAATGCCAATGTATTGCAGATTGAAAACGAGTTCTACTCGCCAATCCGTGCGAAACGGGTCACACGTAGTGGCGAGAAACCGTCTGAAGCTTTGGCCCGTGCTGGGGTGGAATACATTGAAGTGAGAGCGCTGGATGTTAATCCATTTAGCCCAGTTGGCATTGAGGCGACACAAGTGCGTTTCCTCGATTTATTCTTACTCTATTGTTTATTAACGCAGTCGCCTAAGTCTGAGGCGAGCGAAGAGGCGAGATTAAGCGCAAATCTTAAAGCTGTGGTGCTTGAAGGCCGTAAACCAGGGCTTGAGTTATTAACTGCAGACGGTTCACGTTCGCTTAAATCTTGGTTAGAAGAGTTGTTTGATGCCTTGCAACCTTTGGCTGTATTGCTCGATGGTGAGGGGACGGATTATCAAGTGGCTTTGGCCCATTGGCGTAAAGCGGCTGAAGATCCGAATTTAACCCTGTCGGGACAAGTACTTCAAAACGTGATCAACAAGGGCCAAGATCATGGTCAGTGGGTAATGACGTTAGCGCAGCAATACTACCAATACTTTATCGATTATCCCTTGTCGAGCGAGACCATAGCGCAGTATCAAGCTGAAGCATCCAGTTCGCTTAACAAGCAAGCTGAACTAGAGGCGGCGCAGAGTGCAGTTTCATTCGATGATTATCTGGAAGATTACTTTGGAGTGAAGCCGTGAAAGAGGGGTTATTCTCTTTCACTGGCCTACGTGCCCGCGCAGCTTTGATTGTGTTCAGTGCCTTGTTATCTGGCTGCGCCGCGTCACCTGAAGACCCACTGGGCTGTGGTACTGTGTCGGGTTATTTGCAGCCCGATGCCAGTACTCACTGGTATCGAGTTGTGGTGACCCATTTAAACGGGCAGGCAGTCGTTTCTAAGCCTAATTATCAGTTAGCGCCTGGCGAATATGAATTTACCGTTGCGGAGCTGATTGATGATCCAAGTTTGTCAGTCACGCTTGCCGCGCGGACACCCAAAGTATTCAAGCTCAATGTCGAAAGTCATCAGCGTTATCATATCGGTGCGTTATTTCACACCGATAAGCGCTATATGGGTAAAGACACTGCGTATTGGGAACCCGGCGTGTGGCAGCAAGAAGATCATGAGTGTCAGTTTGAGCTGAGTCCCGAAACGAAATAGCCAAAGTGTTAAGTTCAAGTGGTAAGCCAGCAACATACGATTTAAGTCATATTGATTTAGCCCCTAGCGTTGAGATCTTCTAAGCGCAAAAAGGCTTTTTATGCTTGCCTCAGCCTGAGTCTATGACATCATGGCGCGAGCTAACTCTCCAAAGAACATGATATTAATGAATAAATCCTCCGTTATCTTACTCTGCGCAAGTCTCGGCATCTTGTCAGGTTGCGCGACATCTCCGCCTAAGTCTCCCGAAAATTTGTGTGAGATATTTCAAGAACACCGAGATTGGTACGATGCCGCTAAAGATGTCCGTGATAAATGGGGTGTGCCAGTGCATGTGCCGTTAGCTATGATGTATCAAGAGAGCTCATTCAAGCACAATGCCGCGCCACCGATGGAATACTTTTTAGGTTTTATCCCTATTGGCCGTGCCAGTGATGCTTATGGTTATGCGCAGGCTAAGACCATGACGTGGGATGATTATGTGCGTGAGACGGGAAACAGTTGGTCGAGCCGCAGTGATTTCGATGATGCCTTGGATTTTATGGGCTGGTTTATTAGTAAAACCCATAAGATAAATGGCGTATCTAAATGGGATGCGCGGGCGCAGTATCTTAATTATCACGAGGGCTGGGGCGGTTATCGCCGTGGCAGTTATAAATCTAAGGCGTGGTTAGTGAAAGTGGCGAACAAGGTGGATGCGAGGTCGAAACGCTACGCGGCTCAATATAAAACCTGCCAAGAAGATTTAGATTCATCTTGGCTGTGGCGTTTATTTTTGGGTTAAGATTACGTTTTTATATCATTGTCAGCCACTTAAGTGATAATGGCTGACTGTCGGTGTTCAATTTAGATATTTAATCGAGATAGCTAATCGAGATAGTAAACTCAAATCTTAAACTCAGATATTCAACTCCGACGCTTACTGATTGTTGATATTAGCCTTTTGACATCGGCTGCAGCAACTGACTTCAATTGATTTATTGCGCTTTCACTGCGAAGGTTTCTAATGCCTGAATGGCTTTTTTCTTCGCACGCTTTTGCTCATACATAGCATGATCTGCAGTCTTAAAGGATTGATACCAATCGGCTTCGAAGGGGGCAATACCAAAACTAAAACCTAGGCTAAGCTCTGAACCTTGATTCAAGGTTTTGCGCATATCATCTAAGTCCTGTTCAATTTGAGCTAACGGCCCATGGCATAAAGCGACAAACTCATCGCCACCAAAACGGGAAATAATGCCTTTATTTTGCCAATAGGTGAGCATGGCGGTGGCTGTTCGCTTGATGGCAACATCACCCATCTGGTGCCCATAGGCATCATTAATGGACTTGAGATTGTCCATATCGATAATAATTAAAAAACTGCCTAAGTGAGGTTTGTGCTGCCAGTGGTGCAGTTCATCTTCAAAATTCTTTCGATTATAAAGTCCTGTTAATGGATCAAAATTGGCGAGTTTAGTGATCTGCAGTGACTTCTGATAGAGCGCAATGGCATTGCTAGCTTCGTGAGTTAGGATAGAGACAAGATTGCGGTCGTAATCGCTAAAGGCGCCAAGGCTACTGCTATCGAGATTGAGCATGGCATACAGTTTGCCATCAATACGAATAGGGCTAGACAGGGTTGAGCGTATCGGCTGCTTCGACACTGAGAGTAACACTTTTTGATCATCTTCCGTTAAGGTGCTAGCCGCATTGATATTCTTCATATCATTGATGACCACCACTTGATCGCATCTCCCTTCAGTGAGTCGATATTCAAAAGTTTGCTCTAAGGTAAAATCCAGTTGTCTGAGCTTTGCTAAATCGAGCCCCACGACAGATTCAAAATACAGTTTATTATTCACCTCGTTGATTTTAATGATGCTGCCCATTTCGGCACCATTAATCACGTACACGGCTTTATTGAGTAAGGCGTCCAGAAAGGCATGCTCATTTTTATAATGGCTCGAGAGATGGGCGAGTTCATAGATGGCATCGTTGATGGTGACGACTTGCTCTAAATGCTGCCATAGTCGAGTTAAACGACCCTGATGCAAATAGTAAATTAGGCTGTAGGCAAAAATATAAATGATGCAAACAAACAGTAAGGGCAGGATAGTCCAATTTTCTGTGGGTGCATTAAAGATAAACAGCAGGATGAATAGACATATCGGCACTATAAGCAGTAGCAGATGATAGCGATAATCTAAGCGATCTATGGTCTTACGTTTGAAATTATCCCTTAATTTCACTCGACTATTCCTTTATCTGTGTCATTGCTAGTAATCATTGAATGCTATACATCACTAACGTATTCACACTGAGTTCAGTTAAGTATATAACGAAAATTGAAATATAAACTGATATGAAACTGTGAACAATTTCATATCAGTGATTTTGGTACTAAATACTGAATTAACGCGAATTTTCTGCGTATTCGGCCAATATCCAAGCTAATGGTGCTTGGTATTGGATTGGCATCCAAGTTTGCAGTGCGGCTATGCTCTGGTTGAGCACAGTTTGATTTGGCACTGATAGGTTTAAATGTCCGACTTTACGACCCGGGCGAACTTCTTTGTTGTACCAGTACAACTCAGCATTGGGCAAACTTAACCAGCGAGGGTCATTATCGATACCGATAAGGTTGACCATAACACACTGAAAATTCACTTGTGGCTGTGGGATCGCAATTCCGCAAAGTGCTCTAAGATGCAGCTGGAATTGATCCATATGGGTTCCGGCTTGAGTCCAATGGCCAGAGTTGTGCACTCGCGGCGCCAGCTCATTCACCAATAACTCATCACCAACACGGAAGCATTCCATCGCCATCACGCCAACGTATTCAAGCTCGTGCATAATGGCGCTGAGCATAGCTTCGGCTTGGGCTTGTAAGGGGCTTAAGCGTGCCAGTGGCGAAATCGACGCCATTAAAATGCCGTCCTGATGCAAGTTCAGCGTCAGCGGATAAAACACACATTCGCCTTTGCGAGTACGCACGCCAACCAATGATACTTCTTCATCAAAATTAATCGCTTGCTCAGCAATCGCAAGGTTACGCCAATCGTTTGGAATATCACCCGCTTCGGCTTCTTTTAGCCAATGTTGACCTTTACCGTCATAACCCCCAGTACGGCGTTTCATCAAGACTCTAGGACCATAGTGCTGATACAGGGTATCGACTTGGGTGTTATCGTCAACTAAGGTCCAAGGCGCTGTGGGAACACTGAGCTGGTCGAGTAGACTTTTTTGGCTAAAACGGTCGGCTAAACGGCTAAATACCGGACCATTAACAAAATGGGGGTGTGAGCTGAGTTGTAAACTCAGGGCGGACTCTGGCCACTGTTCGCGCTCGGCGGTAATAATGTCGTGGGGCGCGAGTGGTAGAATGTCATCCGTAGGCGTCATGATATCGACGGCGTTAACTTCAATCGCTAATGGCTCACCAGCGTGGGTCAACATGGCGCCCAGCTGACCATTACCTAATACCCAAACCTTAGGTTTAGTGTTTGTCTGGGTCATTAGACTTCCCTCGGGTCTGGATTGTCCAGTACCGCACGGGTCTGTTCTTCTCTGAAAGCGTCAACACGAGCCGCTAATTCTGTATCGTTATTCGCAAGGATTTGGCAGGCCAATAATCCCGCATTGAATGCGCCCGCTGTACCTATGGCTAAGGTGCCGACGGCGATGCCTTTTGGCATTTGAACGATAGACAATAAGCTATCCATACCTGACAGGGCTTTACTTTGGACTGGTACACCTAATACGGGTAAGCGAGTTTTAGAGGCGATCATACCGGGTAAGTGCGCTGCACCACCGGCGCCACCAATGATGATTTTAAAACCACGTTCGGCGGCAGAGGCTGCAAACTCCATGAGTTTATCTGGCGTTCTATGGGCGGAAACCACTTCAACATGATAAGGCACTTGCAGTTTATCCATTATCTCAGCGGCGGCTTCCATCGTGGGCCAATCACTTTTAGAACCCATAACAACAGCAACAAGGGCTTGCATGATAACTCCTTAACTCACTAATTTTAATTATATTTTGACCTTGTTTCAGGTCTAGGTACAGTTGATGCTTGTCTAGCCGTCATCGGTAGCTAGCATCATGGCGCTGAATAATACCATGATCCTAGCGATTTCTGCCCGTTTTTGCGTGTGAAAAAACGTCTTTCGCGGCGATGAATAGGTGAGGTGATGGAGCAATAAAAAAGACCAACACTGAGGTTGGCCTTTGAGATAAGTCAGCAACATTAAGCCCTGAGATCGTGCTACTGGTTTACTGTGTCTGCTTCTCCGCAGTGATTTCAGTTTGCTGAGTGATAACTGGCGCTTCTGTCATTGCCTCACGTAGGGTCGAGTAAAACTTCAATACACCTTCAATTGGCTGGATCTTCGCTCTCGCCAGTGTTCGGATGGGCTGGAACTGCAGATCGGCGATAATGAGCTTAGTCTTATTCGCTTTGCATTTTTCAATCAGCTTCGTCAGTGCGGCTAATCCTCCCGCATCCAGAATAGATACTCCATCGAGATAAAGCACTATCACTTGTTTATCTTCGGTGAGACTCGCGATTTCGGAGAAAATGCGGTCAGCAGCAGCGAAGAATAGCGGCCCGTTAATTTTAAGGACAGCCCAATCGGCAGGTAGCTCTTGATCCACATAACGCTTGTTGGTGCTGATATCGTAAAGCTTTGTCATCTCGGCAATTTCTTTCATAAACAGTAAGGCAGCAAGGATAATTCCCACACTGATGGCTATCACCATGTCGAAAATAACCGTTAATGAAAAACAACTGACAAAAACCATGATATCGCTGGTGGGCGCAGTTTTAATTAAATGTAGTGCCTTGTGGGCTTCACTCATGTTCCAAGCCACAACAAGTAGCAGGGCTGCCATGGCTGACATGGGCAAATAAGCTAATACGCCCGCTAAGGCGACTAAACCAATTAAGACTACTATGGCGTGGATCATGGCCGCTATCGGGCTCTGAGCTCCCGCTTTGACGTTTGCCGCGCTACGGGCAATTGCTGCCGTTGCCGGAATACCACCAAAAAACGGCGTGATGATATTACCTATACCTTGCCCTAGTAATTCACTGTTGGCACTGTGACGTTTACCTGTCATGCCATCGAGCACCACTGCACAAAGTAGCGATTCAATTGCACCTAACATGGCAATGGCAAAGGCGGCTGGTAATAAGGCTTGAAAGGTCGCGAGATTAAACTGAAAGGCTTGGCCATTCGCGCCAGCTTGCAGCCAAGGCCATTCGAAACTGGGTAATACGGCAGGAATTCCCATGCCTGTGGTGCCATCACTCAGTTGATAGTGAAAACGGGTTCCTATGGTTTCTATATCTGCACCCATGGCATTGAGAACCAAGGCGAACATAGTGCCGAGTATAATAGCTGGAAGGTGCGCTGGCACGGGTGTTTTGAGTTTTGGCCAAAGTAGCATAGTCGCTAAGGTCGCGGATGCTACCAGTAGGCTAGGTAAATGCACCGAGGGTAGGGCTTGAGCTAATGTCATCAACTTAGCCAGATATTGCTCTGGCATCTGGGCTATATCGAGTCCGAAAAAATCTTTGAGCTGCAAGGTAGCGATGACGACACCTATCCCCGCGGTAAAGCCTAAGGTAACGGATTCAGGGATATACAAAATTAATCGGCCAAGTCGCAGCATTGCCATGCCGACGAGTATCATTCCGGACATCACAGTCGCGATTAATAATCCTGCTAAACCAAACTGTTGGGCTATCGGATAGAGCAATACTACGAATGCCGCTGTCGGGCCTGACACGCTATAACGTGAGCCGCCAGATATGGCGATAATAAAACCGCCGACAATCGCAGTGTATAAACCGTATTGAGGTGCAACTCCACTGGCAATGGCTAATGCCATTGCTAACGGTATGGCAATAATGCCGACAGTGAGACCTGCAAGAAGATCTTGCCCAAAACGTTTAAACGAATACTTATCCTTCACGCAAGCTTCTGTGAGTGCGTGGGCGATTCTTAGGGAAAACAAATGAGCTGAGTGTGACACGAGTGGGTCCCATAGCGAGGCGAGTAACAAGCTTCTATTTTAGTGACCTGATACAAGACGCAGTGTGAGCTTGATTGCAAAAACGATTGAAAATACTTTGTTTTGTATAAATAGTGTGCTTGGAGGCTGTTTGATTCTCATTTAAGAGTGGTTTGTAAAATATTTTGATACTTTAACCCTTTTAGTCATTTGCGCCGTTTACAGCCTTAGGTCAACATCAAAGGCATTCAACATGAAAACAATATACTCCCAGAAAACCATTGCACATTCCTTATTACCTTGGGGAAACGCCAGCATATCGGCGAGCAATAGCGCAGCTTTATTCTTAGTCATGCTGAGTTTAACGGCCTGTGGCGGTAAAGGCTCTGAGGCTCAACAACGACAAGCGGAGCTGCAAGCCGAACAGAGTCATAAAGAAGTGTCACTGCGCCGTGCTGAAATGCGTGATGCTACTCAGATTGAGATGGCCAGAGTCGCGGCGCCGATGCAAATGTCTACCCATGGTGCAGTGATGGGAATGAACATAGCCCCAATGCCGTCAGACTATGCCGCGATTCCGTTAGCACAAAATAAATTCGAGCCGCTGGTGCAAAATGGCATCATGGTGGCAGGAGAAATCCCAGTATCGACTTTTTCCATCGATGTCGATACTGGCAGTTATGCCACCTTAAGGCGGATGCTGAGGGAAGGGCGCTTGCCTGAGAAAGGCACTGTCAGAGTTGAGGAAATGCTCAATTATTTTTCCTACGATTATCCCTTACCTGCTAAAAATGCCGCGCCGTTTAGCGTTACGACAGAGCTTGCTCCATCCCCTTATAACGATGACATGATGCTGTTACGGATTGGTCTTAAAGGATATGACTTACCTAAATCTCAATTAGGCGCGAGTAACTTAGTCTTTTTGCTCGATGTGTCAGGTTCTATGGCATCTGCCGATAAATTGCCTTTACTGCAAACTGCACTCAAGTTGCTGACGGCGCAATTAAGCGCGCAGGATAAAGTCTCTATTGTGGTTTATGCAGGGGCTGCTGGTGTAGTGCTCGATGGCGCGTCGGGGAATGACACTCAAACTTTAACCTATGCGTTAGAGCAATTGAGCGCAGGTGGTTCAACCAATGGTGGGCAAGGAATCACACAAGCCTATCAATTGGCGAAAAAGCATTTTATCCCCCATGGTATTAATCGAGTCATCCTCGCGACGGATGGTGATTTCAACGTTGGTATGACAGATTTTGATGATTTGATTGCCTTGATTGAGAAGGAAAAAGATCATGGTATTGGCCTGACAACCTTAGGGTTCGGTTTGGGAAATTACAACGATCAACTCATGGAGCAATTAGCGAATAAGGGCAATGGCAACTATGCCTATATCGATACCCTGAATGAAGCTCGAAAAGTGCTGGTGGACGAGTTAAGTTCAAGCTTGTTCACTATTGCTAAAGACGTCAAAGTGCAAGTGGAGTTTAATCCGGCCTTAGTGTCTGAGTATCGTCTAATCGGTTATGAGAATCGTGCTTTAGCACGGGAGGATTTCAACAACGATAAGGTGGATGCGGGCGAAATTGGCGCGGGTCATACAGTGACTGCCTTATATGAATTAAGATATGTTGAAGCAGGGCAGATGGCGAATGATAAACTCAGATATGGCGTTGATGCTCAAACGGGGCAAGAAAAATACAGCCGTGAAGAAATCGCTTTCCTTAAACTGAGATACAAGCTGCCAGAGCAAACACAGAGCCAGTTACTGAGTTATCCTATCAGGTTAGACCAAAATGTTAAGCTGTTAGAACAAGCGAGTGATGATTTTAGATTTGCAGCAGCGGTTGCAGGATTAGGGCAATTACTGAATGGCAGCCATTATCTACATCAATTTGATTATACTAAGTTAAGCCAGTTAGCACGTTCGGCATTAGGGGACGATCCTTTTGGATATCGCCATGAGTTTGTGCAATTAATGGAAACCGCCGCGGCCATAGAGCAATCTAATCATGTGCCGATTAAGAAGGTATTCGATGGTACGGATAAACCTTTTCCTCCCCAAGATAAGCTTCATGGCGAGCCAGTGAGAGACAAGAGCAATACGCGCAATGAGAGATTACAATAGTAAAAGTAAATTCGTGGGGCTAACCCCAATGATGAGGAATTTCCCGTGGCATTAGCAATAGCGCAATTATCAAACCATGAGCACTCAGATGAGCAATTGATGTTGTGCTATGCCAAGGGCGATTCAAAAGCATTTGAACAGTTATACCTGAAGCACAAAGGTGCACTCTATCGCTATTTTGTACGCCAGTTAGGTGATAAGCAGTTAGCTGAAGATTTGTATCAAGAAACCTGGGGGCGGGTGATCCGCGCTGCGGCTAACTACGAAGCCAGTGCTAAGTTTACTACCTGGTTGTATCGTATCGCTCATAACTTATTGATTGATCATGTGCGGGCGGTTAAGCCCGTGGATTTAGTCGCTACTGATGAAGATGATGTAGGACTCGATACTTTTGTGGCGGGTGAGCAAGATAAACCCGATGTGCAGTGGCAAGAAGCGCAAAAGAGCTTATTGCTAAAGACCTGTATCGCACTGTTACCCCAAGTTCAGAAAGAGGCATTTATCCTGAATATTGAAATGGGTTTTACGGCTGCCATCATTAGCGACATTGCGGGCGTGACCTTAGAAGCGACTAAAAGCCGTATTCGTTATGCTTACCAAAGCCTAAAAGATTGTGTCAGCGCGAAATGGCAGGAGGCGGGTCATGAGTAATTCTTCTTCAAGTGCTGATGAGCGCGCATTACAACAGGAAGTGCTGGCTTGGTATCGCCAGCAGGCCTTAGAGGTTCCACCGCGGCAACTCGATCAAGATATCTTACAGCTGGCGCAAACTCACTTAGCTGAAATGCATCAAAGCAAAATAACCGCCGTTGAAGCGCCAAGTTCCGTCTGGCGACGCCATCCTTGGGCGTTATCGAGCGCGGCATCGTTAGTGCTTGTTGTTGGTCTGCTGGTGCTGAATCGACCTCAAGTCGAAGATGCACTTGCTCCAAGTCCTATGGTGATGAGTGCCCCTGCGCCACAAACGATGGCAAGAATGGCTGATACTGAAGCGATGCAATCTTTAAACATGCAAACAGAAGCCGTGGCTGAACATAAAAGACAGACGGAAATGCAGCAAGCTAAAGCCGCATTGGGAGCAACTGAGCAGCAGGATGCAATTAGCCCCGCTATCGCTGCAAGGTCTATGAATGCACCAAAATTATCTGAGTCTGCTGAAATCAATCAAGTGTCATTGACTGAGTATTTACATCGGTTACAAGTCCTTATCGAAGCGAAGGAGACTGAGCAAGCATTCGTGCTGGAACAAAAACTGCTCAAGGATTACCCGTATCTTGCAGTTAAGGATGTCGATGAAGCGCAGCTAATCGAATCGCAGCAAGTATTAAGACTTGAGTTTAAAAAGCTACAACAGCAATTACATCAGCTTGCCAAATGACTATGTGGTTGTGGTATTTACGAATAAAAAAGTGATTAGAAATCGCAAAGTGGTGAGATAAACAGCTAAATTTCCCTGAAATATGCCGAGACGTGCTAATGTTTGTGGTCTGTTTACTGTTTGGTATGTGATTTACTTGATCAACATCATAAAGTGAACAGGTTTTAGCCTGTTATATTGGTGTTAGTTCACGACTTGGCTAGTATCAATAGTCAGACCCATATTCAGGAGGCATTATGCTTAAAAGACTCATGCATGATCATAAACATATAGCTGTATTGCTAAATGTTTTAAAAAACAAGCAGATGAAACTATCCGAAGGTGAGTCAATCAACTTCAGCGTCGTGCGCGATATTGTTGAATATATGCAAGGATATGCTGAACGTTGCCATCATCCCATTGAAGACATTATTTATGCCTACTACCTAGCCCATAAAACGAACGATACTATCGATAAATTGAGTGCCGAACATGAGTCGGTGATCCAATCCTCGGCCACCTTGATGGCGACTTTAAACTTGATCCTCAGTGATATTGTGGTTGCACGCGAGAAACTGATTGTTGATTTTGCAGAGTATGTCGCATTGCAAGAGCGACATATGCAGATGGAGGAACGGGAAATATTTCCTTTGTTAGCCAAAAGTTTAACTGAGCAAGATTGGCAAGTTATTGAGTTAGAGTGTCAGAAATCGCTGATCGATGATCCTTTGTTTCTTGATCGAGAGCAGAAAGAATTTGAAGATTTACGGGTTTATCTCACAGCGTCTGACTAATACTCTTTAGTTTATTGGGCCCATGTTGTCGGCTTAAGCTGGTGTTTTTATACAGCTAAGGAGCACATCTTTTATTCAGACAGCTATGTCTCGTGAGCCAAAGTTGGTTGGGATTTGTAAAGTATTATCGGTGTCGATGACGTTCGGTGCCATCGTAAGCTACTGTTGTTGATTTATTTTTTAAAATTCCTGCTCGTAAGACCATACCCCGCTTATATTCTGTTTGCTCCAATAGTTGTAAATAAAAAAAGCGCCGAAGGGCGCTTTTCTATTCATGTTTGAAATGATAACTAGCTCATATAAACATGTAATTACAACTGGATAGCATCAATGTCGTAGTTAAAGTTATTATCGATTTCTTGGAGTTCTTTGAGCAAACGATGCTTATCTTTTAACGCTTCGATCTCACGCCATTTACGTTTTTTATTGGAGCCTCGCGAACGATCGGGTCTTTCAACGACTTCATCTAGCGCACAACCATAATCTAAACGATCCATGGCAACCTCCTGTTGTTGTATGTTTTGTCAGCGATTAAATAACATATTTTTAAAACAGGGTGCAAGAATTATGTTTCATTTGTGTTAAGTTGAAATGAACTTTGAGTGATATGTCATTGATGTTATATGCAGAAGTAGAGCGGAGTTAAGCAGGAAAATTTAATAAAAAGAACAGGGTAGAATTAAAAAGCCAGCAATTGCTGGCTTTTTGTTCGATTAGATTTTGCCTTGTCGATAAAGGTTAATCAATGCGTTGCTTGAGGCATCTAAAGCATCGGAATCTTGCTCTGCGCCAATGCGTGCTAACACATCGTTACCGAGATTCTTACCGAGTTCTACACCCCATTGATCGAAGGAGTTGATATCCCAAATAGCACCTTGAACGAAGGTTCTATGTTCATACAAAGCAATTAAAGCGCCTAGGGTACTTGGAGTGAGCTTATCCATAAGTAAGGTATTGCTCGGCTTGTTACCAGGCATGACTTTATGTTGAGCGATCAGTTGCTTCTCTGTGGCGGATAATGCGCTATTAGCAAGTTCGGCTAAAGCTTCATCAAAAGTACGACCTTGCATTAAGGCCTGGGTTTGACCGAAGCAGTTTGACGCTAATTGGTCATGGTGCTCACCGATAGGATTATGGCTTTGCAGCGGCATAATGAAATCGGCAGGGATCAGTGCGGTACCTTGATGTAATAGCTGGTGGTAGGCATGTTGGCCATTTGTGCCTTCGCCCCCCCAAATGACGGGACCTGTGCTGTAGTCAACATCAGTACCATTTAAGGTGACTGACTTACCGTTACTTTCCATATCGAGCTGCTGGAAGTAAGCGGGTAGGCCTCGCAGATAATGATCGTAGGTTAATACGACATGGGACTGAGCATTAAAGAAGTTTCCGTACCATAGGGAGAGTAATCCCATGATAACCGGCATATTCTCAGTCAGTGGCGCTGTGGCGAAGTGCTCATCCATCTGATGCGCACCCGTGAGTAGAGCCCTGAAGTTATCCATACCGATCAAAAGTGCAATCGGCAAGCCAATCGCTGACCAGAGAGAGTAACGGCCACCAACCCAATCCCACATAGGGAAAATATTGTTTGCATCGATACCAAAATCTGTCGCTTTTGCCACGTTTGAAGTGACTGCGACAAAGTGTTTTGCCACATCAGACTGCAAACCGCCTTTCGCCAGGAACCAGTCTCTTGCGGTGAGGGTATTAGTTAAGGTTTCCTGTGTCCCGAAAGATTTGGATGACATGATGAACAAGGTCGTTTCAGGATCCAGTAACTTCAGCTTCTCACTAATAGAAGTCCCGTCGACGTTTGCCACAAAGTGACAATTTAATTCGGGGTTCCAATAAGGGCGCAACGCTTGAGAGACGATTTTGGGGCCTAGGAAAGAGCCGCCAATACCAATACTTACAATATCGGTTATCGCTTTACCTGTGTAACCTTTCCATTGACCTGACGTCACTGAGCTCACAAACCCTTGCATCTTATCTAGAGTTTGTTGAACTTCAGGAACTATGTCTTGACCCTCGGCAATAATCGATTGTTCTGCAGTACTACGAAGCGCTGTGTGCAGTACGGCGCGCTTCTCTGTGGTGTTAATGATTTCACCTGCAAACATCGCTTTGATTTTTGCTTCAAGTTGGCTATTGCTTGCCAACGCAAATAACAGATCCAGCGTTTCCGCTGTTGCTCTGTTTTTAGAGTAATCTAGTAATAAACCACAGGCTGATAGCGACATTTTATTGAAACGTGCCGCGTCAGTTGCAAACAATTCCCGCATATGCGGAACATTTTTACTGTGTGCTGATAAAGCTTGCCATGTTGAGCTTTGGGTCAAGAGTGTCATTTCACCGTCTCCAGAGTACTTAGTTCGCGAGCTTAGCCGTGAGCATGACTTCGAGCTTACCTTGGTCTATCGCAAAGTTTCGAATGCCTTCGGCAAGCTTATCAACCGCCATTGGATCTTGGTTAAAGTCCCAACGGAATTGTGCTTCAGTCAATGGGGGTTCTGCAGCGACAGTGGTCGTTGCTGCAACCAGTTTAGGTGTGATGTCAACTTGCGAATTAGCCAGTTCTTCTAATAGAGAAGGGCCAATGGTCAGACGATCGCAACCTGCTAGCTCAATAATTTCACCGATATTACGGAAACTTGCACCCATAACAACAGTGTCAAAACCGTGTTGTTTGTAGTAGTTATAAATTTCAGTCACTGAAATGACACCAGGGTCATTTACGGCATTGTAATCTTTACCCGTATCTTTTTTGTACCAATCAAGTATGCGGCCTACAAAAGGAGAAATGAGATAAGCACCCGCTTCGGCACACGCACGCGCTTGAGCAAAGCTAAATAGTAGGGTTAAGTTGCAGTTGATGCCTTCTTGCTCTAGTTCTTTAGCGGCACAAATGCCTTCCCAAGTCGAAGCGAGTTTGATCAGAATGCGTGATTTATCTACACCCGCTTCTTTATATAGGCGAACCAATTTATGGGCTTTAGCGATTGATTTTTCTTTATCGAATGATAAACGGGCATCAACTTCAGTTGAAATACGGCCTGGAACGAGTTTCAGTATTTCTACGCCGATATTGACCGCTAGTTTGTCGCTGGCATCATCAAGTTGCTGCACGAGATCGGTACTTTGTGATTTTGCCCAGTCGATAGCGTTATCTATAAGGGATTCATATTCAGGAATTTGAGCCGCTTTCAAGATGAGTGATGGATTAGTGGTCGCATCTTCAGGTTGGTAGCGTTTAATCGCTTCGATGTCGCCTGTGTCAGCGACGATAGTGGTATATAACTTGAGTTGCTCTAATGTATTGGCCATGAAAAACATCCTTCTCAGGTAGCAGTTTTAACTCGGAATTCACTGATGACTATTAGAAGCGATTTTGCCAACTTTTCCAACCTTGAATGTAAAAAAATTACAAAAATGACAATTTTATGTCTATTAAGGTATGGCTCGAGCTACGGGCTATCATCTTGGCTGCAGTAGAGGGCGTCGCTTGTCCTAGTGTATACCCCACAAAAACAAAAAGTCGCTGCAAGCAGCGACTTTTTTACTTCAGTAAGTACTATTACTTCAGAACAGGTTGTTTTGTTGTGGTAGTCACGATAGCTTCGATGCGACGGTTCGCAGCGTGAGCTTCTTTTGAATCACCAGCAACCAATGGCTGAGTAACACCGTAACCGTTAGAAGTTACGCGGCTTCCGCTGATACCATATTTCTCTATAAGAATCTTGGCAACGGCGTCAGCACGTTTGTCAGACAATTCCATGTTGTATTCTGGTTTACCTACATTTGAGGCATGACCTGCGATTTCAACAGTGAAAGCTGGGTTTTTGTTCAAATAGTTAGCTAATCTTTCGATGTCTTTGTAGTAAACATTTTTAACTACAGCAGAATCGTTAGCAAACTGGATTGAACCTACGTCTTCTTTGTTCTTCACGTTTTCATAGATAGTACAGCCAACAGAGTCAACTTTGTGAGTTGCTGGTGTTGCTGGACATTGATCTTTGTCATCGTAAACGCCATCGTTGTCCGAATCAACCGGTGCTGCTGCAACGACTGCTGCGGCAACTGGAGCTACAACAGCAGCAGAACCGAAGCGGTAGCTTAATTCTAAGCCCCAATAGTTGCTATCTGCATTGACTGGAACTACGGCACTGGCACCAGCATTGTCATCTAAGCCTTCATAACGGCGATATTTAGCTTGCAACTTCAAGTTGTCAGTGAAGTTGTAGCCAACACCTGCACCTAAGTAAGGTGCAAAGTCAGAATCACTGTAAGAAGTGGAATTGCCATTGAAGTTTTGGCTGTTTTCAAGGCTATAGTACATCACACCGGCTTCAGCTGATAAGCTCCAACGGTTAGCCAAAGGCCAAATACCCACTAAGCCTAATGTTGAACCTTTAACGCTGACATCATTACTGATACCTGCTTCAGTCCAATCTGCATTACCTAAATCACGGAAGCCGATTTCAGCACCGAAGTAATCGTTGAACATGTAGCCTGCGAAAACATCCCAAGCGTATGGACTGTCTTCACCGTTCTGAGTGGCAACGTGCTCATAGTTATTAACGCCTAAACCGGCACCAACATACCAAGGTGTAAGTTCCTGAGATGCGCTGGCTGCGAGTGGAAGCAGAGATGTCAGTAATACTACTTTTAATGTGTTCTTCATCATTTTATTTACGTCCATTGATTATGATTCTCCACCAATATGCTTTGCTGGTTTTGTGCAAAACATTGCTAGCACTTAGTGTGGGGATCCTTTGATATTTTAGCCAGCGGTTAATTATCACTTGGTTTGTTAACTTTTTCCAGTATTAAGATCAACCTTTTAAAGGTTGTCATTCTGTAACTGGTATTTTTAATGCAAAAAAGGCACTCCGAAGAATGCCTTTAAATTACAATCTAATGTTAATTAGATGTTTCTATTAGCGTGTCCATACCCAATTTTCGATTTCTACTGGGTCTACACCATTCGCTTTAATATAGTTGCGGTGGTCAACTAATCTTTGCAGCATATCAGTGGTAATAGAGACGTGCATAGTTTCATCAATAACACCCTGTTGGAACAGCTTGTAAGCCATATCAATTACAAGGTGATAGCGTGATGTACCGTTACGAACACCCATATCAAATGGCGTTGTTGTTGAACCTTCTTCTTCGTAGCCTTTAATTCTGAAGCGACGGCTGCCTTTGTAATCAAAAATTAACTTTTTGATTGTATTTGGGTAACCATGGTAGTTGAATACCACGCCTTTATCTTGAGTAAATATTTCGTCCATTAACCAAGGTTTTTCTTTAAATTTACGGCTACCTAAGCCATCACTGCTTAATTCAGTGACACTAACGAAGCGGATTTTCACTCTTGGAAGGAGTTCTCTGATTAATACTAGAGAAGCCATACATTCTTGAGTGACATAATCACCACAACCTGCCAGCACAATATCGGGATTCTCATCTGAGGCAAAATCCCACACCATTACGCCGTCTTTTGTTTGTTTACGCGCTTCTTCCAAGCTTAGCCATTGTGGTAACTCTTTTTTACCTGCAACCAGAATATTGAGTTTGTCACGGTCTGCGAAGGCTCGCTCTGTATAAACCAATGTGCTGTTGGCATCTGCGGGTAAGTAAGCCGAGATTATTTTTGGATGTTTCTCCAGCATAGCCCCAAGGAAAGATGGGTTTTGATGTGAATAGCCATTATGATCTTGGCGCTCAAGTAATGAAGATAATACGACATTACAGGCTGGCAGTGGCTTACGGAAATGTACGCCTTGGCTGGCGTAGACATATTTACAGTACTGATCGGCCATCGATGAGATAACTTGTGAGAATGCTTCGTAGGTGGGCAGCATGCCGTGGCGGCCTGTTACTGTGTAACCATGTAGCATGCCAAAAAGTAAGTTTTCAGAAAGCAGTTCAATGACTCGACCTTCACGGGACATATCTTCATCCCAACTCTCAATTGGCCACTGCCATGCACGATCGGTTTCTTCAAATACAGCTTGTAGTTGATTTGAATAGGTTTCGTCAGGGCTAAAGATACGTAGATTACGTTGGTCGCGGTTTAACTTGAATGCATCACGCATCCATTCGCCCATTTTTAACATTGAATAGCCACGTTGACCACGCGGTACTTCTGGGCCATAGCTGAGTTTTTCAAGATCTGGATTGGTTAATGCTCTAACAACTTCTCCGCCATAGGTTAAATGTTGACGGCCACAGGCAAGTTGTTTGGGTGGGATTAATGAACAAATGTCGGCATCAAAAATCAGTTCGCCTTTTTCATTCATTTGATAGAGTTCTTGGAAATCGTAACTGGCAAGCCAATTATCCAGTGCATCTAAATGGCCCTTATCAGTAGCACATTTATTGACGATTACTTGATGCGATTCGCAGTTACCTTCTAATTTCTTACCTTTATATTCACTGACACCAGTCCAACCTTTGGCTGTGCGCATTAAAATGACTGGCCATTTTGGTTTAACTACGTCTTCGCCACTGCGTGCTCGACGTTGAATGTCATTGATCATGGTATAAGCGGTATCCATGGCATTTGTCATCTGCACATAGATATCTTCTTCTAATTCGTTATCAACTATGATGGGGAAATAGCCAAGACCACGGAATTCAAGATCCAGTTCTTCATGGCTCATACGTCCCATGCGGGTAGGACCGGAAATCTTATAGCCGTTAATATGCACAATTGGCAATACTGCACCGCTGGTCGCTGGTGAAACTAAGCGGTTTGCATACCAAGATGCGGCTAATGGTCCCGTTTCTGCTTCGCCGTCACCAATTAAGACGGTTGCGATCAGATCTGGATTATCTAATACTGCTCCCCAGCCTACTGAGAGTGAGTAGCCTAATTCGCCACCTTCAAGAATTTGTCCAGGTGCTTCAGGGTTTGCATGTGAAGGATAACCATAAGCGGCAGAAAACTTCTTACAAATATCTTCGATGCCAGTTTCATTGTAGGGAATAGTTTCTGGGTAGAAATGACTTAAAGAGCCTTCAATGAATAAGTTTGCTTGTACAGCGGGAAAACCATGGCCTGGACCGACTAAATAGATAAAAGAGCGGTTATGTTTCACTATCAAGCGGTTAATGTTGGCATAGACAAAGTTAATACCTGGGCAGGTACCCCAATGGCCAAGTAAACGTGGCTTGATATCAGTATGGGCAAGTGGACGTTTATGTAAGACGTTTTGTTTGAGGTAAATTTGCGAGGTCGCAAGAAAGTTTGTCGCTCTGACATACTTTTTCAGAGCATTGATTTCATGTATTTGTGTCATGTTAAGCCTCACTAAAACAAACAAGAGATGATTGAAGTTTCTATGGGGTTACTATATTTGTAGTTTTATTACAAAAATGTGCCCTACATCCAAATTTTAAAAGTTGTTTTTGCTGTTAAAAATAATAGCGTAACTTCGCTCTTTTGTTAATCTAGCTTTAACAGTAGCTTAGCTAGTGTTGTAAGACGTGATATCAATGACGTTTAACTGTGCAAACGCGAGCTTGATCACATGAGCAATTTCGAATACTGTGCTATTTTGCTGCGTTGAATTCGGTAGCCGTGATGTTGTAAATTCACGGAAGGATAATTTGAAAAAATAAATCTACCGAAATTCTTACCTTTAACTTGGAAGGATTCATTCACCACAGATGTTGTACCTTTAATTGCAATTAGAGGAGCATTTGCTACGGGAAGAAGTAAAATAATATGTTAGAAACCATAGTTAATTTTTTGAATGCGCTACTTTGGGGTAAGTTGTTAGTATATGGACTAGTAGGAGCTGGTCTCTATTTCACCATTAGACTTGCCTTTATTCAGTTAACCCACTTTAAACATTCCATCAAAGTTATGACCATGAGTCGGCAAGGTTGCGATAGCGGTCTTTCTTCATTTCAAGTCTTTTGTACAAGTATGGCTGCACGCGTCGGTGCTGGTAATATGGCCGGTGTTGCTGTTGCTATTGGTGCTGCGGGTCCAGGTGCAGTATTTTGGATGTGGCTTATCGCTATTTTAGGTATGGCGACTGCTATGGTTGAATCAACCTTAGCGCAGGTTTATAAAGTCCGAGATCATAATGGCCAGTTCCGCGGTGGTCCTTCCTACTACATGGAAAAAGGATTGGGTCAGAAATGGATGGGCATTTTATTTGCTGTCTTTTTGATCATTGCTTTTGGTTTAGTATTCAATGCAGTACAAGCTAACACTATTACCGGTGCCATGGAGCGAGTATTTGGTTTTAATCCAACCTATGTAGGGATTGGGCTAGTTATTGCCAGTGGATTTGTGATTGTCGGTGGTCTACGTAAAGTCGCGCGAGTATCTGAATTTCTTGTCCCCATTATGGCCTTAGCCTACATTCTTGTAGCCTTCATTATCGTTATTTTCAACCTAGAACAATTACCTGCGATTATTAGCTTAATTGTGAAAAGTGCTTTTGGTTGGCAAGAAGCTGCCGCTGGCGGCGTGGCTTATACTGTCGCGCAGGCAATGCAAGCGGGTATTGCTCGTGGACTTTTCTCGAACGAAGCGGGTATGGGCAGTGCGGCGAATGTCGCGGCAAGTGCATCGCCTAACCCTAATCATCCAGCATCCCAAGGTTTTGTGCAGATGATGGGTGTGTTTGCGGATACTATCGTTATCTGTACTGCAACGGCTGCGATAATCCTGCTATCAGGGGATATTGGCTCGAGTGATGATGGGATTCGATTAACCATTAATGCCATGTCTGCACACGTTGGCGACTGGGGGGGCGCATTTATTGCGGTGGCTATTTTCTTATTCTGCTTTACATCCATCATAGCCAATTACTCATACGCTGAAACAAATGTGATGTACTTAATGGGAAATAGTACCAAAGCACTGCCTTTATTCCGTTTGTGTGTGCTTGGCATGGTCATGTTTGGTGCCGTCGCTAAGATAAGTTTAGTGTGGAACTTGGCTGACGTTTCGATGGGGTTGATGGCGACGGTAAACATTGTTGCTCTATTACTATTATCGGGTCTGGCAATTCGCGTTATCAATGATTATCGCGAACAGATCAACGCGGGTAAGACTCCAGAATTCGATCGTAGTAAATTTCCTGAGTTGATGGATCAGCTTGATGATGATATTTGGCAAGATACCAGTCTTGTGCCGGCTAAAAAGCTTTAATTAGCCTAGCGTATCGACAATAGGCATTACTGATTGTTGTAATCGAAAAGACCACGCTGTTAAAGCGTGGTTTTTTTATGCTCGTTCAGTATCATAGGCATATATTTTTGTTTCTGTTGGGAGTTTTTGATGTTGATATTGGTTTCGCCGGCGAAGACCTTAGATTTTGAACAGCCGCCACTGACGCAGGTGTATTCACAACCTGATTTTTTAACTTATAGTCAGGAGTTGATCCAAGTGTGTCGGCAATTGACCCCTACAGACATCGCCACTTTAATGAAAGTGAGCGATAAAATTGCGGGTTTAAATGCGGCACGTTTTGGGGAGTGGCGGCTAGATTTTAGTTTAGATAATGCAAAACAGGCCATTTTTGCTTTTAGAGGCGATGTGTATACTGGCTTTGATGCTGATACATTGTCTGAAGATGAAATTGCTCGAACTCAGTCACAACTACGTATTTTATCTGGACTTTACGGTTTGCTCAGACCGCTGGATTTAATTATGCCTTATCGTTTAGAAATGGGCACGGCACTTTCTAATCCTAAAGGTAAAAACCTATATGAGTTTTGGGGAGAGACGTTAACTCAAGCGGTAAATGAAACGCTTGCTGAAACGAGTAGTGATATTATTGTCAATCTTGCATCTAATGAATATTTCAAAGCAATAAAGCCTAAAAAACTTCAAGGGCAATTAATTTCACCCATATTTAAAGATTGTAAAAATGGTCAATATAAAGTGATCAGTTTTTTTGCTAAGCGTGCTAGAGGCATGATGGCGAGATATCTCATTACGCATCAAATTAACACTTTAGATGAATTAAAAGCATTTAATGTTGCTGGTTATTATTATAGTGAAGAGCAGAGTTCCCCAACAAATCCAACATTTTTACGTGAAGAGCAATAGCGAAATATCGATAAGATGTTAATTGATAGAGAACAGCTAATGCTGTTCTCTATATCATTGATGGCCTATTTTTCAGATTGGGTGGCTAAAGGCGTTAATGTCACCGTTGAATTTGCCATGATATAAGCAAATTGTGCGTAGGCGGCGACGTTTTGAGCCAATGCGGCAGGGTCGATTTTATCTAAGGTATCATTCGGTGTGTGATGATAATCGAAATAATCGTGGCCATCTTGCCTCAAGGATGCAACTGGAACACCTAAGGCAGGGAGCATAGATACGTCTGGCCCACCAGAAGCTTGGTTATTGCCCAGTGCAACGCCATTGAATGACATAGGGCTGAGCGCTTGCTGTACTTCTGTGAATATGTTCTCATTCACTTTAGTATCGATTTGATAAATTCTACCGGCCCCAAAATCAGACTCTGCAGCTATGTAGTGCAGCGGTAATTCAGCTTTATGAGCCTCTGCATACGCTTTACCGCCAACGAGCCCAACTTCTTCAGCGGCATATAGCACGACTCTAACAGTGCGAGCGGGTTTTATGGGGAGATCTTGAATATGCTTGGCTGCAGCCGTCACAATGGCGACACCAGCGCCATCATCAATCGCGCCAGTACCCTCATCCCAGGAATCTAAATGAGCACCAATGAGCACTATTTCATTGGGCTTACTACTGCCCGTTACTTCGGCAATGACATTGTAGGAAGTATTAAAACCTAAGTTTTTTGGCGACATATGCAATTCGAGCAGGGCATTAGGATCGCGTTTTAGCAATGCACCAACCAAATCTGCATCGGGATTTGACATGGCAGCCGCGGGGATCTTAGGCACGCCATCTTGGTAGCGCATGATGCCAGTATGGGCCATGCGGTCATGATCTGTGCCAATAGAGCGGATCACGATAGCAACTGCGCCTTTTTGTGCTGCAGCGATTGCCCCTTTCGAGCGGCCACCAACGCTTTTACCATAACCTTCACCAGTGATATGGCGCTCTGTTTTTTGGTCAATAAAAACAATCTTACCTTGCACCTCTTCAGGCTTGGCTTGTTGTAATGCCTCTAGGCTATCAAAGCGCGCGATTTTAGCTTGTATACCTCCAGCAGGAGTCGCAATACTGCCACCAAGCGCAGTAATGACCAACGGCTGTTCTACAGGGACGGTGATTTTGGCTTTGGCTTCACCGCGCTCCCAAATTGGCACTTGTACGGCTTCTTTATAAACACGGTCAAAACCAAGGCTGGTCAGTTTATTTATCGCCCAGTTAACGGCGAGGATATCTTTTGGGCTTCCAGCAAGTCTTGGACCCACTTCAACCGTGAGTGACTCGACTAAGTCATAGCTTAATTGCGAAGATAATGCTGCCTGTTGTAATTGAATGACTTCATTAGGGGCAGTTTCTACTTGAGTTTGGCACGCACTTAACCCCCCGATTAAAAGACTCGAGAGAAGTGTAGTTTGATAGGGCTTCATTAGATTTCCTTTATTTTTATTAAGCATGTCCCATTTTTAAAAACAATCTAGCAAAAAGTGTGCTTTATGTCCCGACTATATCCGTAAGGCGACGCTATATTAGCGCAGGGGTTAGTTTTAGGAGAGAAAGTGCGTAATGAATATTGAATTAATGCAGGAGCGAGCCGATCATGCCGTAGTGCTATTAAAGGCACTCGCGAACGAACGCCGTTTATTTATTCTTTGTTATTTATTGAATGAAGGAGAAATGTGCGTTGGCGAAATGAATAAAAAATTAGGCTTAAGTCAATCGGCACTATCACAACATCTTGCTTGGTTACGCAAAGATAATTTAGTAACCACACGCAAAGAAGCGCAAACGGTATTTTATTCACTCAAGAGTGATGAAGTACGGGAGATGATTCACTTATTGAACAACATTTATTGTCATTAATAGTGTTTTTCAGATATAAAAAAACCGGCAATTGCCGGTTTTTTTCATTTGCTATGTTATAGATTAAGCAGCGATTGCTTTGATCTTAGCGTTCAAACGTGCCTTTTGACGAGCGGCTTTATTCTTGTGAATAAGACCTTTAGTCGCCATACGGTCAACGATTGGTTGTGCAACAGCAAAAGCTTCTGTTGCTGTTTTGTGATCGCCTGCTTTAATTGCAGCGATTACTTTTTTAACGTATGTACGTAACATTGAGCGACGGCTGGCGTTATGCTGACGACGCTTTTCAGATTGAAGCGCGCGCTTCTTTGCAGACTTGCTATTAGCCAAGGTGCAACTCCTAAAAACTGGATTTGATACTTTTAAAGGCCGAGGAATATGCCTGCATTTAGTCACTTTGTCAATGACTATGATTGAATATTCATCATAAAGATAAATTAATCCAACCTGCCTTGGCTATCTTCGACCCAACTCGTGTAATATGTGGCGCAATTCTAGCAGCTATTACCGCAGTGTGACAGAGCCTGAATCGATTTTTTGAGATGTATCACCTAATCAATTCGATATGGGTCTGGGGGACGTTTGAGTAGAAAATTATTAAAATCTGGCCTGATTGTTAGTGCTATGACATTGATATCCCGAGTTTTAGGTCTAGTTAGGGATGTGGTTGTTGCTAATTTGATGGGCGCAGGGACAAGTGCTGATGTGTTTTTCTTTGCAAATAAAATTCCTAATTTTTTACGCCGTTTGTTTGCTGAAGGGGCTTTTGCACAGGCGTTTGTACCTGTTTTAACTGAGTACCAAGAGAAACATACCGCAGAAGAGACTCGTGATTTATTGAGTAAAGTTGCGGGCACATTAGGTTTGTTAGTGACAATAGTGACCCTTTTGGGGGTGGTTGCATCACCTGTGTTGTCAGCTTTATTCGGTGGTGGTTGGTTTATCGCTTGGCTTAACAACGAGCCAGATGGTGCTAAATTTGAACTTGCTACCGTTGTGCTTAAAATTACTTTTCCTTATCTGTGGTTTATCACATTTACGGCATTAGCGGGCTCAATTTTAAATACCCGAGGCCGTTTTGCGGTATCGGCTTTTACACCCGTTTTTCTCAATGTGGCAATTATTGCGGCGGCTATTTTCTATGCGCCTACATCGACCCAGCCTGAGGTTACCTTGGCTTGGGGCGTTTTTTGTGGTGGTTTGATTCAGTTCCTATTTCAAATTCCCTTTTTGTTGCGTGAAAATGCGCTCGTCAAGCCTTCTTGGGGCTGGCATCACCCGGGTGTGGTGAAAATCAGAACTTTGATGATCCCTGCATTGTTTGGCGTGTCTGTCTCACAGATTAACCTGCTATTTGATACATTTATCGCCAGTTTTTTGATGACGGGTTCAATAAGTTGGCTCTATTATGCCGACCGTTTACTCGAATTTCCCTTAGGATTGTTTGGGATCGCGATTGCTACTGTGATTTTACCTGCGCTGTCACGAAACCATGTGAATGACGAAGGTGCGGGCTTTGGCAAGACGATGGATTGGGGGATTAAAGCGATTCTACTGCTAGGTCTACCGGCTATGATGGGATTGATCGTGCTCGCAAAGCCCATGTTGATGGTATTATTTATGCGCGGTGCTTTTTCATTGCATGATGTTGAAATGGCTTCCTATAGTTTGATGGCTTATGGCAGTGGTTTGCTTAGCTTTATGCTGATTAAGGTGCTTGCTCCTGGCTATTACTCTCGTCAAGATACCAAAACACCTGTGCGTTATGGCATTATTGCCATGATCACAAACATGGGCTTTAACTTACTGTTTGCTATTCCTTTTGGGTATGTTGGACTGGCGATTGCGACTTCGATGTCAGCATTACTTAACGCCACATTACTATACCGAGGCTTGCATTTAGCTGGCGTTTATCGTGTTTCTAGGCCGACTATGGTGTTTTTTGCTAAAGCCGTGGTCTCTACAGCCTTGATGGTGGTAGTCTTGTATTACTTTTTGCCTTCACAACAAATTTGGTTAGATTGGCATTTGTTCGATCGTGCGAAAGCCTTGATAGGCTTAATTTTAGTTGGGGCCGTCAGTTACTTATTGTGCCTGCTTTTGCTCGGAATTCGTCCTTGGTCAATTAAACGAGGAGCTTGATTGCTGATTCTCATCGCTAGCTGTTATATAATCAGCCGATTTGCGCTTGGCAGTTGTCTAACGTTATGGAATTAATCCGCGGTATACATAACATTTTGTCATCCCACCACGGGTGTGTATTGACTATAGGTAATTTTGACGGCGTCCATCGTGGTCATGCACAAGTGATTGCGAACTTAGTGCAGAAGGCGAAGCAGTTATCGCTGCCATCGACATTAATGACGTTTGAGCCTCAGCCGCAAGAATTGTTTAGCGGCGACAACGCGCCGGCTCGTTTAAGTTTATTACGTGATAAAGTCATTTTACTCGATGAACTCGGGGTTGAGCGGTTAGTGTGTGTTAACTTTAATCGCACTTTTGCTAATCAACCTGCAGAGCATTTTATTGAAGAATTGTTGGTCCGCAAACTGGGTGTCAAATACCTCGTCGTCGGTGATGATTTTTGTTTTGGTCAAGGCCGTAAAGGCAATTTTGAAATGCTAGTGCAGGCGGGTATCCAATATGGCTTTACCGTGGTCAGCACTCAAAGTTTTATGCTGGGCTCGCAAAGAGTGAGCTCGACTGCTGTGCGTGAACAATTGGCGAAGGGCAATCTTGAACAGGCGAGACGCCTATTAGGACATCCTTTTACCTTGAGTGGCCGTGTAGCGCATGGGCAAAAAATTGGCCGCACAATTGGTTTTCCCACCGCGAATATCGCCTTAAAGCGCAATGTTGTGCCGGTACGCGGTGTGTTTGCGGTTAAATGTTATTGGGATAACAGCGATATTTATGAGGGCGTCGCCAATATTGGGTTTCGCCCGACAGTGAACGGTCAAGTGTGTCAGCTTGAGGTGCATCTTTTTGATTTTGAAGGTGACATTTACGGCAAACATGTTGAAGTCGAGTTGGTGGCTAAACTCCGAGATGAGCAACCTTTTGACTCATTGGATGCGCTAAAAAAACAGATTTTAAATGATGCAAATGAAGCCAGAGCTTTATTTGGTAATGATGCAGGCTGAAATTTATCAGTTTAATTAACGGTATAGGATCAATGAGCGACTATAAATTTACTTTGAATTTGCCGGAAACAGAGTTTCCGATGCGTGGTAATTTGGCAAATCGCGAGCCAGAGATGTTAGAGCGCTGGACAAAAGACGGTTTGTATCAACAGATCCGTGATAGCCGAATTGGCCGTACTCCCTTCATTTTGCATGACGGCCCACCGTATGCGAATGGCAGTATTCATATTGGTCACTCAGTTAATAAAATCCTCAAGGACATTATTGTTAAGTCAAAAACTATGTCTGGTTTTGACGCACCTTATGTACCAGGTTGGGATTGCCATGGTTTACCTATTGAGCTGAAAGTTGAGCAAAAAGTGGGTAAGCCAGGTCAAAAAATCTCTGCGGCAGAATTCCGTGAGGAATGCCGTAAATATGCTGCAGAGCAAGTTAACGGTCAACGTGAAGACTTTATCCGTTTAGGTGTGCTGGGTGATTGGCAAAATCCGTACTTAACGATGGATTTTTCAACGGAAGCTAATATCGTTCGTTCTTTATCGAAAGTGATTGAGAGTGGTCACTTACATAAAGGCGTTAAGCCAGTGCATTGGTGTACTGATTGCGGTTCTGCCTTAGCTGAAGCTGAAGTGGAATACGAAGACAAAACATCACCCGCTATCGATGTGGCGTTTGTGGCTGCCGATAGCAAAGCTGTTGCGGCTAAGTTTGGGGTAAGCGATTACTCACATCCTGTCTCTATGGTGATTTGGACTACCACGCCATGGACTCTGCCTGCGAACCGTGCCTTGTCTTTAAGCCCTGAGTTAGATTACAGCTTAGTTGAATTCGAAAAAGACGGTGTTACGCAAGCGCTTATTTTAGCTGAAGTATTAGTCGAGTCTTGCCTGACTCGCTATAACGTAGAAAGCCATACCGTGCTTGGCTCTGCCAAAGGCGCTGCGCTTGAGCTTGTCCGCTTTAATCACCCGTTCTTGGATTTTGATGTGCCTGCAATTTTAGGCGATCATGTCACTACTGATGCGGGTACCGGTATCGTTCATACTGCACCGGGTCATGGTCAAGACGACTTTGTTGTCGGTCAAAAGTACGGTTTAGAAGTGGCAAACCCTGTTGGCGACAACGGCGTGTATAAGCCTGACACTGAGTTTTTTGCTGGCCAACATGTCTTTAAAGCCAACGATAACGTCGTAGCTTTGCTGAGAGAAAAAGGCGCCTTGCTGAATCACGTGGCTTATCGTCACAGCTACCCACATTGCTGGCGCCACAAAACACCGATCATCTTCCGTGCGACACCGCAGTGGTTCATTTCTATGGATAACCATGGCCTGCGTACGCAAGCATTGAAAGAAATCGAGCAGACTCAATGGATCCCTGATTGGGGCCAAAGTCGTATCGAAAAAATGGTTGAAAACCGCCCTGACTGGTGTATCTCACGCCAACGTACTTGGGGTGTGCCTATCACGCTGTTTGTGAACCGAGAAACCGAAGAGTTACACCCTGATAGCGTGTCGCTGATGGAACGCGTGGCGAATCGTATCGAACAGCAGGGTATCCAAGCTTGGTGGGATCTTGATACCGCAGAATTGCTGGGTGATGAAGCGGAACAATACCGTAAAGTCACTGATACTTTGGACGTTTGGTATGACTCTGGCTCAACCTTCTCATCAGTGGTAGCCGCACGTCCTGAATTCCACGGACACGGGGTTGACTTGTATCTTGAAGGTAGCGATCAACATCGCGGTTGGTTTATGTCATCTTTGATGATTTCAACCGCAATGAATGGCAAAGCACCGTATAAGCAAGTGCTTACCCACGGTTTTACCGTCGATGGTAAAGGCCGTAAGATGTCAAAATCTATTGGTAACGTGATTGCACCACAAACGGTAACCAACAAATTAGGCGCCGACATTCTGCGTTTATGGGTTGCGGCAACAGATTACAGCGGTGAGATGACGGTTTCAGACGAAATCTTAAATCGCAGTGCCGATGCCTATCGTCGTATTCGCAACACTGCGCGTTTCTTATTAGCCAACTTAAACGGTTTCGAGCCCGCTAAGGATTTAGTGGCCGTTGAAGATATGGTGGCGTTAGATCGTTGGGTTGTTCGCCGTGCCGCTGCGCTGCAACAGGAAATCATCGAAGCCTATGATCAATATAACTTCCATATAGTGACTCAAAAACTGATGCAGTTTTGCTCGGTTGAGTTAGGCAGTTTCTATTTGGATATCATTAAAGACCGCCAATATACGGCTAAGCAAGAAGGCCATGCGCGCCGTAGTTGTCAATCGGCGCTGTATCTGATCTCTGAGGCCATGGTGCGTTGGATTGCGCCAATTTTAAGCTTCACTGCTGACGAAGTATGGCAATTACTGCCTGGCAAGCGTGATGCTTATGTCTTTACCCAAGAATGGTATCAAGGTTTGAAATCAGTCACCTTAGCGACTGATTTGAGCGATGACTATTGGCAGCAGTTACTAACCGTGCGTAATGAAGTCAACAAAGTGATTGAACAAGCGCGTCGTGACAAACGTATCGGTGGCTCATTAGAAGCTGAAGTGACCTTGTTTGCTGATGCTACCTTGACTGAGCAATTAACTCATATCGGCGATGAGTTGAGATTTGTGTTGTTGACCTCTGAAGCCAAAGTATTGCCTTTAGCCGATGCGACATTGGAAGCGGTTGAGACTGAGTTGGCATCACTGAAATTAGTGGTCGCATCAAGCACTGCTGAGAAATGTGAGCGTTGTTGGCACCACAGAGAAGAGGTTGGCACTATTGAGGCTCACCCAACACTTTGTACTCGCTGCGTAACCAATATTGAAGGTGACGGCGAAGTTCGTCAGTTTGCGTAAAGGATCTGTATGCCATTAACTTGGAAAGACAGTGGCTTACGTTGGTATTGGGTAGCTGTATTGGTGTTTTTAGCCGATCAGCTATCTAAGCAATGGGTCTTAGCCAATTTTGATTTGTATGAATCAGTGAAATTATTGCCCTTCTTTAATTTCACTTATGTACGTAACTATGGTGCAGCTTTTAGTTTTTTAAGTGAAGCCGGAGGTTGGCAGCGCTGGCTTTTTACGATTGTTGCGATTGGATTCAGTACGTTATTGACTGTGTGGTTGCGTAAGCAATCGTCTTCTTTGTGGAAACTGAATCTAGCTTACACCTTAGTGATTGGTGGTGCTTTAGGTAATTTAGTCGATCGATTGATGCATGGTTTCGTGGTTGATTTTATCGATTTTTTCTGGAATAAGAGCCATTATCCAGCATTCAATATTGCCGACGCTGCTATTTGTGTCGGTGCAGTGCTGATTATTTGGGATGCATTTGTAAGCGATAAGTCTGAAGCTGATAGCGCTGAAGGGGTTAAAAAGTGACTGTGACACGTTCATTATTATGCCACATGAACATTGTGCTTGCTGATGGCTCAACTGCCGATAGCACTAAAGCCTCGGGTAAACCGGCTCGATTAAATGTGGGTGATGGTACTTTAAGTCCTGCATTTGAGGCGCAGCTGGTGACGCTTGCTGAAGGTGATAAGCACAGTTTCACGCTTGAAGCGATTGATGCCTTTGGCGAGTCCAATCCTGATGCTATCCATTATCTAGATCGAAGCCGTTTTCCGGCTGACATGAGTTTAGAGGCTGGCGTGATTGTGAGTTTTGCTGGCCCAGGTGGTAGTGAGATCCCAGGTATTGTCCGTGATGTTGCGGGTGATTCCATCACAGTCGATCTTAATCATCCTCTGGCAGGACACAAGATCACTTTTGAACTGGACGTAGTAAAGGTATTTTAAGATGAAACTCGATCCTACTAGCCCAAGTTTAAATATTATGCTCGCTAACCCGCGCGGTTTTTGTGCGGGTGTTGATCGTGCTATCAGTATTGTTGAACGGGCGTTGGAATTATTTTCGCCTCCTATCTATGTTCGCCATGAAGTCGTGCATAACCGCTATGTCGTGCAGAATCTGAAGGATCGCGGTGCGGTTTTTGTCGAAGAGTTAGATCAAGTGCCGGATAACAACATTGTTATCTTCAGTGCCCATGGTGTATCTCAAGCGGTGAGAGAAGAGGCTAAGGCGAGAGGGCTGAGAGTCTTTGATGCGACGTGTCCCTTAGTGACTAAAGTACATCTTCAGGTGACGCGTGCCAGCCGCAAAGGTATTGAGTGCATCCTGATTGGCCATGAAGGGCACCCTGAAGTCGAGGGTACTATGGGACAATACGATAATCCTAATGGTGGAGTTTATCTGATTGAATCGCCTGCGGATGTTGAAGCTTTGGAAGTGCGCGATCCCAATAATCTCTGCTTCGTGACACAAACTACTTTGTCTGTAGATGATACTTTGGACATTATTGTTGCGTTACAGAAAAGGTTTCCCTCTATAGAAGGTCCGCGAAAAGACGATATTTGTTATGCAACGCAGAATCGTCAAGATGCGGTACGCAATTTATCTGCGGACGTTGATTTATTGATTGTTGTTGGCTCAAAGAACAGCTCTAACTCTAATCGTTTACGCGAGCTAGCATTGAAAACAGGAACTCAGTCTTATCTAGTGGATACTGCAGATGATGTTGAGTCTAGTTGGTTTGATAATGTTACACGTGTAGCCGTCACCGCAGGAGCTTCAGCCCCCGAGGTTTTAGTCCAACAAGTGGTTCAAGCAATCGCTAAACTTGCTCCTAGTGTTGTGACTGAAGTTGAAGGGCGTAAAGAAGACACTGTTTTTGCTGTGCCAGCCGAATTACGTTAAATCTGCGTACTGTTTAATCGACAATAACAAAGAGGCTATAAGCCTCTTTTTTATTGTCTTAAATTCATTCAAAGCATAATGATGTCAATGCTTATGTGCTAATGTTACTGGCTACTTACATTTTACTCATCTATTATTAACTGTTGGTAATTTTTATCGTAATACTAAGATTTTAAAAGGTAAATAGCTGAAAAGCTTGTCAAAAATATGTCTAAAATCGAAAGGTTGACACAAAGGGAATTTCAACGGGGCTTCTCATTAATTGAAGTGCTTGTTGCGTTAGTGATCTTAGTCATTGGCTTAATTGGTATTTTTAATCTGCATATTGTTGCAAAGCGTGGCAGCTTTGAATCCTTTCAGCAAACTCAAGCCTCCTATTATGCAAACGACATAATTAATCGAATGAAGCTGAATAGAGCGCAGCTGGGTAATTACGCTGGTGAGTATACTGGCTCTCTTAATAAACCAGGCAATGTTTGTGACGTTGCTGTTGGCGCAGTGAGTATATGTACTCCAGAAGAGACTGAAGCTTGGGATCTTTACCAGTGGGAACAGAGTTTTATGGGGGCTGCTGAAGTTATGGATAGCCAGAATGTTGGTGGGTTAGACTCTCCAACAGCATGCATTAATGTAGATGGTTCAACTGTAACGGTCGCAATTGCGTGGAGAGGGATCCGAGAGGGCGCGGGTACAAGTTATTCTGGGAGTGAATGTGGAGAAGATATTGGTACGCGTAGGCGGCTTTTTATTCTTTCGACAATGATTATTTAGGTTAACTATGTATGGATAATTTAAAAAACTGTGAGAAAGGGATGTCGCTGGTTGAGCTAATGGTCTCTATGGTCATTGGCTTATTTCTCACTCTTGGGCTTTTTGGCATGTTTAGTATGTCTTCTTCCAATGTGATCACAACGAGCCAGTTTAACCAATTGCAAGAAAATGGACGAATTGCTTTGTCACTAATGGAAAGAGACATTAGTCAGTTAGGTTTTATGGGGGACATAACGGGAACTGATTTTGTACTTGGAACCAATATGACCTTGAGGGATGGTGTTGCAAATGATTGTATTGGTGCAGGCGTAAATAACGGTACTTTACCTAATGCTGAACCTGCACACTTTAGGCGTCTATGGGGATATGAAGAGGGCGAGAGTGGGGATACATTAAGTTGCTTATCAGGTGTGAATCAGAATACGGATGTCATTCAAATTAAAAGATTAGTTGGCCCACCAGTGACTAATCCCAATGGCGAGCGTTTTTATATGGCTGCAACTTCGAGTGAAGCTGTGATGTTTAAAGGCGGTAATCCTCCCAATCCAGTACTCGAAAATGCTCGTTTTTGGGAATATCAGCATCATATTTATTTTATTAAAAATGATGGTTCTGTACCTGTTCTACGCCGAAAAACATTAACCAAGAATAATGGCATGAATAACGAAGAGCAGTTAGTTGAAGGCATTGAGAATATGCGTATTCTTTATGGTTTTGATAGTAATGGAGACGATACCGCCGATAGTTTTATGCCAGCAGAAAATGTAACCACATTAATGTGGGACAACGAATTATTTCAAAGACTTGTTGCCTTAAGGGTTTTCTTGTTGGTTCGCGCTATTGATGAAGATAAAAGTTACACCAATGAAACTACTTACACTCTGGGCGATAAGGAAATTAAAAATTTGAATGATCATTATCGACGCAAGATAGTTTCGACGACTATGGTGCTTGCAAATCCAGTGTTAATTAGAAATTAGAAGGTTGGTAAGATGAAAAAGCAAAAAGGAATTGTATTATTTTTTGCACTTATCATATTGTTGCTTATGACTATTATTGGTGTCGCTTTGGCTGTTAATTCGACCCAATCTATGCGTATGTCTGGAGCAGGATCAGAACGTATAGAGGCTAAGTCTGTTGCTGATGGTGGCTTAGAGGCGGCAATCGAAGCCAATAAAGGTGCTAGCTTAGCCAAACTATCTGAGATTTCATCTGTGGTTGAATTTGGTTCTAACCAAACGTTAACGCCAATTCCTTATGAAGTTGATGCTGCAGGTAATGTTGTCATTAGTGCAAAAGATGTTGGATGCCAGCGGAGTACAAGGCCAAATAGTGGTAATTTAATCAGCTGTCGGCGTGTTGAGATTAGTAGTACAGCAGAATTTGGTAGAGATAAACTGGGCCAACTCACTGTTGTCGCAGGTGTGGAGCAAGAAGTTTTAACTGGGAGTTAGATATGATTATTAAAAAGCTGGCTTGTTCTATACTACTTGCGCTGACTTTTGTGTCGGCTTTCTCCTTTAGTGACGATACTGAGTTATATGTAAAAGAATCAACAACTCGAACGGGCGCAAGACCTAAAGTGCTCGTTATATTTGATAACTCAGGAAGTATGTCGACTGAAGAAATTACTCAGGTTGTAGATTATGACCCTAACTATGACTACCCAGCCGTAAGTGGTTCTGGGTATAGTGATACTCTTATTTATTATGCTGTTGGCGGTGGAGGATTACCCACCCCTGATACTAGCTCTGATAAGCGTAATTTTAAAGCTAGTTTAAATGGATGTAGTCAAAGCAAAGCTGCATTAGCAGAGTTTGGTCGTTTTACTGGGTATATAAGAGAGTTCACATCAAGTGGTACTACTGGTGTTTGGAAAGAACTACCTGAAACAAACGGTACAGCAATAAAAGTAATTGATTGTTGGGAAGATATTTCTCAAATAAATCCGAGTAATTCATCATCATATCCTAATGGATTTCCTGCTAACGGGGTAACAACGGGGTCAGGTAGTAAAAAGAAAGCGTATCCATATTTTACTTCCTCACTACCAGGAACAACTTGGAGCAATGCTTTAGCCGCAGCCAATAATACTGACTTTGGTGTTGGACAACCTATTACTTTGTACACTGATAATTACCTAAGATGGTACGGATTATCTAAAGCGGGAAAATTACCAACGGTAAAAGTTTCAAGACTAGAAATTGCGAAGAAAGCGATTTCTAATATTATTAGTTCAACTCCAACAGTGGATTTTGGACTTGCTGTATTTAATTATAATTATCCAAATGAAGGTAATCGAGACGGTGGTCGAATTGTATCTGGCATTACTCAGATGACGGATAGTACGCGTGCGAGTTTATTAACTACTATTGATAATTTGCTGGCAAAAACAAATACACCACTATGTGAGACTATGTATGAAGCTTACCGTTATTTTGCCGGTAAGGGCGTTAAATATGGTCATAGTGATACAGATTATGGCTCTTATGTTGGAAATAAACCACCGTATGACAGCTTAGTGGAGAAGAGTGGTAACTACGCAAGTCCATTTAAAGTATGTACGGATATTGCTTATGTTATCTATGTCACTGATGGCTCTCCAACAGTTGATAAAAATGCGAATAATGACGTTATTAGTTTAACTGCCACAGGAAGTAAAGAAGGAGATTACTCTTCATTTTCTAAAAATCTAGATACAGCAAGCTATTTGCCCGCATTAGCTAGTTATATGTTTAATAACGACTTAATTAACAAGTTGGACAGTTCAAATACTGAACAAATGCAGAATGTTCGTACTTATACTATTGGTTTTAGTAAAGGTGCAGAAGATGCCGCACCTTTACTTGCTGAGACGGCTAAAAGAGGTGGTGGTTTATATTTTGCTGCTCAAAACAGTCTTGAACTACAGAATGCACTTAATGATGCGTTATCAAATATTTTGAATATTGATTCAAGTTTTACATCTCCAAGTATTGCTAGTAATAATTTTGATAGGACTCAGACATTTGATGCCGCTTATTACGCTATGTTTCTCCCAGGCAAAGGACCTCGTTGGAGCGGTAATTTAAAAAAATTAAAAGTAACCGCAGATGGAACATTGGTTGATAGTAAAGGGAATGCAGCTATAGCAGATAACGGCAATATTAAAGATGGTGCCTGTACTATATGGTCGGATTGTGTTGCGCAAAAGGATGGAAATAAAGTTGAAGTCGGCGGAGTCGCGGCACAAATCAGAAAGCAAGAAGTTAGGAATATTGTAAGTAACTTAAATGGGTCCTCCAGTTTAACGCCTTTAACACTTGCTAATGCACAAACTGCAGCAGGCGGTGATGCTGCGCTAGCTAGCTATATGAGAACTAGCGTAGATGAGCTTGCTAATACGTTAAATTGGCTTAATGGGATAGATGTCGACGACGATAATAAAGATGGTAGTACGACAGATAAACGTAATGATGTTATGGGTGATCCTCTTCATTCTAAGCCACTTGCACTCAATTTCGGCACAAAAAGCGCGACTGATATTCGTATCATGCTTGGCACTAATCAAGGTGTTGTGCATATGTTTAAAGATGCGGGCGAATCTGTATCAGAGACTTGGGGCTTTATTCCCTATGAGTTATTGCCTAATTTAACAGAACTGAGAAGTAATGATCCTTCAGGTGTACACACAGTATACGGAATGGATTCATCTCCAGTTGCTTACACAGAAACTGATGCTGAGGGTAAAGTGATTAAAGCATGGGTCTATATGGGGATGCGTCGAGGTGGCTCGTCTTATTATGCCCTCAATGTGACAAACCCTGATAGCCCTTCTCTAATGTGGACTATTAATCCATCAACGGATGGTTTTTCTGATCTTGGACAAACATGGTCTGAGCCTATAGTGACGAAAATCGTTGGTTATGAAAAGCCTGTACTCATTTTTGGTGGTGGCTACGATGTTAGTTTTGATGCAACTCCTTCATCTTCTCCGGTAGGTCGTGCGGTTTATATTGTCGATGCAGAGAAGGGAACTTTGATTCATTCATTTGGTGGCTCTGCATCGGGTGCAACAGCACTTTCGGGAATTCAGGATAGCATTCCAAACTCAGTCGCCGTACTTGATAGTAATAATGATGGGTATACAGATAGGATTTATGCCTCCGATGTCGGTGCAAATGTCTGGCGTATTGATCTTCCAAGTGCAAGTAAGTCGAGTTGGAGTGCATTTAAATTTGCTTCTTTAGGTGGTACTGATAGTAATAATCGCCGTTTTTATGCAGAACCTGTTGTAGCACAAACGATGTTTACTAATTTATCCGAAGTTAAGGTGACAACAGAGAGTGGTACTACTACGACTAAAACTTATCAAAATGTTCCCTATGATGCGGTGGTGATTGGAAGTGGAACGCGACCCCACCCATCATCTACTGATATCAATGATATGTTTTTTACATTGCAAGATCGTAATGTGGTGACTAAGAGTTTTACTGGCGGTGATGTTCCCGAGGCGATCACAATCAATGATCTCTATGATGTGACTTCTACTGCACCTGCGTCTGAAGCCGACAACATAAGTTTCGGTAAAAAACTCGGCTGGTTCTATGATTTTAGTGGTCTAGGTGAAAAGAGTTTAACAGCTGCCTTGATTGTCCAAGGCAAAGTTTATTTCACTTCTTATTCTCCCCCTGCTGACTCGGTTGCCGATAACGTGTGTTTAGTGTCTGGTTCTGGCAAGTTATATCCGTTCGATTTGCACAAAGGAACGAGATCCTTTTCTCAATTATATTATGAACTGGGTGAACGTGTACCGGATACACCGCAGATTGTTATTCCTGCACCTGAATCCGGTAAAGATCCCTATATCTATATTATTGGAGTTGGTAAAGGTGAGAAAAATGAAAATGGGGATTATACAGGTACAATCAACGTTGCTTCTGGGTTAGGTGTTAATAAAATTTATTATCATATAAATGAATGAGTTATTAATTTATGAAGGTTCAACTTAAAGGTTTTACCCTGATAGAGGTGATGATCGCCGTCGTGATCATTGGTATTTTGGCATCGATTGCATACCCTTCTTATACGCAATACATTGCTCAGAGTGCAAGATCAGAAGGGTTAGCTGCTTTGATGCGTATAGCAAACTTGCAGGAACAGTATTATCTCGATAATAAAAAATATGCTACTGATTTAACAAAACTTGTAGGGGCAAACCCTTATATCACTGAGCATAAACATTACTCTGTATCATCAAGTGGTGAATCAAGCTTTACGATTAAGGCAGTTGCTCAAGGGGTTCAGGCTAGCCGTGATGCCTCGTGCTCTTCTTTAACAATATCAGATACTGGGGCAAAAGGTCCGAGTGCGGAGTGTTGGAAATGAAATTAATAAACCTCTTTATAACGGTGGCTTTCTTACCAAGCTTAGTTTGGGCTGACTCTGGAGCAACAGTCAGCGAACAAGACTTCAAATGCTACATTACATCAAAGAAAAGTGCTGAGATTGCCTTCTATCATTGGAAGAGTAGTGAAATGAATGTGAGAATGGCTAGCCTTGTTGGTACTACTCGCCAATCAAATGATGGATCGAAATATTACATCTATAGTGTTGAGGAGTGTGTCGCATTAAACGCTGAATTTACTAATACTAAGGCACAAGTTTTGGATAAGTTAACACCTAGATAAACATCAGCATGTATTTTTAAATGTTAACAACGAACGATTTAAGGATAATATTATTTTAGGGTAGTGAACGGTAGATTTAGTCTCCCATAGTTTATGTGCAGCTTTTCCCATCTGCGCCCTCTTTTATTAAACCTGAAGTGCTAATGTTGATGCTTTTAGAATTGTCACTTTGCCCATTTGAACAATAGATAATTGATGTTTCAACTGAGACTAAACCATCGGGTGTAAAATCAATTTTTTTATCGGCGGGCCCTGATAGGGAAATTACATCGTGTGTATTGAAACTATCGATCACTTTCAATACATTCTTGGCACCTCCATTGTCAATATATACACTGAACCCCTTATTCCAGTCTGTGCCGCATGGTGATGCCGCGTATGGGCAGACTGTTACTGTTGCGCCATAGTTGACAGCTTGGTTTCTTGCAAAAGCAAACACATCACTAATTTTTCGTATTTCATTAGCGCTGCGTGTCCCTTCGTATAGCGACGTAAGTGATGGAACCCCTATGGCTAGTAGGATTGCTGCTACGGCAATTGTGACCATCAGTTCGACTAAGGTAAATCCTCTTGAAATAATTAACATGTAGCTATCCTCGTTAAAACTTAGCTAAGTATATGCGAGGAGACTCTAATGGTCAGTATCTATTCTATATTTTCAATATACCCAATAAATTGATTTTCTTGCTTTTATATAATTAAATTTAAATAGGGAGTATATATTTAAATTTAATCGCAATTGATATTTTTTGCGGTAGAAAGGCGAACTCTACCCGCCTGATTAACAACGATTGCACGGGAGTTTTTACTATCAGTTGTTCGTGGGCAATACTTGAAAGTACCATTACTTCCAGAAGCTAACCCATCAGGTTGAAATTTTATCGAACTTTTATTGTATGTTAAAAAATCTTTCGAATCGAATTCATCAATGACCTTAATAATTTTATCGTTAGCATCGAAGCTTTCGACTACACCTGTATCAATGAAAATTGTTAATCCCTTTTGCCAATCTTGAGTGCATTTTCCATTTACGAGTGGGCATGCTGTGACCCTATAACCATAACTAACAGCTGTATTTCGCGCAAATTGAAGTGTCTGCTGGATAGTTTTAATATTGGTATCAGCTCTTATCTGATCGCTGAGCTCGGTCAAGGAAGGAGCTCCAACTGTTAACAAGATTGTTGAAATCGATATCGTAGTGATAAGTTCTATCAGGCTAAAGCCTTTTCGATGGAAGTTCATAACAGATCCTTGTTATTTTACGCTTGCATCCCGCGAGCGAGTTAGTGCTGGTTAGAATGTAAGTATAAAATCTGAGGCAATATTCATAGTACTTTTTTTAGACTTTTATGTGCTAAAAGCGATTTTATAGAAACTGTGTTTTATGAGTAAAGCACTACATTCACTTCAATATTGACGTAACCCCGTGTAAGCTAGTGTTATTCTGTTTGTTTATGTTATTGCAAGGGATGAGGAATTTTTAATGAAAAAAGTTGAAGCCATTATTAAGCCATTTAAGTTAGATGATGTGCGCGAATCACTTGCAGAAATTGGTATCACTGGGATGACGGTACTGGAGGTTAAGGGTTTTGGTCGTCAGAAAGGGCATACAGAGCTGTATCGTGGTGCCGAATATATGGTGGATTTTTTGCCAAAAGTAAAAATAGAGTTAGTGATCCAAGACGATCTGCTCGACCAAGCAATTGATGTCATTGTTGAAACGGCCCGTACTGGCAAAATTGGTGATGGCAAAATTTTTGTCACAGATGTTGAACGTGTTATCCGTATTCGAACGGGTGAAGAAAACGAAGAAGCGGTATAAACTGCTTACGAACGATTCTAAAGGGCCTAGTTGCCCTTTTTTGTTGCCTAAGCATATGGAAAAACTAAATAGTACTGCTGGGTTTCTGAAATATCTTTAATGGAAAATCGCCTGTTTTACTCAACTAATGTAGTTATCTCTTATCTGTAACATGGTATAACTTAGCCTCGCAAATGAGTTTTATGAGGTTGTCATTTTGGCTACAAAAAGAATAGTGATCGTGGGTGGTGGTGCTGCTGGTTTAGCGCTTGCATCGAAGTTGGGCCGTAAATGGGGCGGTAGTGATGTCGTCGATGTGTGCTTAATTGATAAAAGTCCTATTCATATATGGAAGCCTAAATTACACGAAGTCGCTGTTGGTGTGATAGATCAATCTATTGAAGGTTTACTCTATCGCGATCATGGACTTAAAAACGGTTATCGCTATATTCGTGGTGAGATAGAGCAGTGTGAGCCGGATGCTAAATCGATTCAGTTAGCCGCAGTCTATAATGATGAAGGCGAGTTGCTCTTAGAGCAGCGACAAATCGATTATGATTTTTTAGTGCTTGCATTGGGTGGAGTTTCTAATAGTTTCAATACATTAGGTGCTGATGAGCATTGTATTTTCTTAGACAGTCTTGAAAATGCCAATTTATTTCATCATAAATTACTCGACGCTTTACTCCAATTAAATGAAACGCAAGAAAGAGTCAGCATTGGTATTGTCGGTGCGGGTGCGACAGGTGTTGAATTGGCAGCAGAGCTTCATCATGTCATTGAGTCTGTTAAAGAGTACGGTTATCTGAACATCGCGAAGCATCATCTTGATGTGCATTTGATTGAAGCGTCACCCAAAATCCTTCCTCAATTACCAGAGCGTGTAAGCGCTAGGGCTCAAGCTGTTCTTGATCAGATTGGTATACGTTTACATATCGGTGTTCAAGTTAAAGAAGTGACTCGTGATGGTTTCATTACCCAAGATGGCGATGTTATTAAAGCAGGCTTAAAAGTATGGGCTGCCGGTGTCAAAGGGCCAAAAGCATTTCAGCATTTTGCAAAACTGCCCATTACTCCGCGAAATCAGGTAGAAGTTGATGATTGTATGCGAGTGAAAGGTCATCAAGATATCTACGCCCTTGGCGATTGCGCTCTATTGATCCAAAGTTCTGGCCAGCCTGTTCCACCAAGGGCGCAAGCAGCAGCTCAGATGGCTGATACCTTGTTTGATAATATCGTTAATCGATTACAAGGTAAGCCTGAAAAGGCCTTTATTTATAAAGATTATGGCTCATTAGTGTCTTTAAGCCGCTTCTCTGCGGTAGGCAATTTAATGGGGAACCTACGCTCTGGCACTTTCTTTGTTGAAGGCCATATAGCAAGATTGATGTATATCTCTTTGTATCAGAGGCATTTAGCCAGCCTTTATGGTTGGTTTTCGGCAATTGTGTATCGAGTGGCACAAAAGTTATTGAAGTGGCAGCGTCCAAAGCTCAAATTACATTGATTTCTATGTGATTTAGGAGATAGAAAGAGAGCAAATATGCTCTCTTTTTTATTGTTTAGGAATTGCCGACGAGTCACGAATGATAGGTTCAGGAGTAAAGGTTCTAGAATATATGGCATCTTGCTCGCGACGTTTTGCTATTAATAATTCAGTAGCAACCTGAGCTATTTCTGCGTTTGGCTGATGTACTGTGGTAAGTTTAGGCCAGGTTTGACGTGAGAATGGGCTATCTTCGAAACCGACAATTGATAAATCAACGGGTATGTCTAAACCCGCTAAACGAGCCGCAAAAAGTGCACCAGCGGCAATTTCATCGTTACAAGCAACAATCGCCGTAGGGCGATTTTTTAGTTTGATGAGCTTGTTAGCACCATCAACACCGGACTCAAATGAGTACTTCCCTTCAATTATGTAGTTTTCATTCAGCTTTAGGTTGTTTATTGTTAATGCCTGTTTAAAACCAAGTAATCGCTCTTTGGTGGATTCATGGTGTAAATCTCCGCTTAAAAAAGCGATATGCTTGTGACCTAAATCAATCAGATGCTGGGTGATTTGTACTGCACCGAATTTATCGTTGACTAAAATAGTCAACCCATTCTGATCGTTGTCCTTTTCTCCCGCAATAATGCGCACATAGTTAGCATCAATTTCAGTGAGTGCTTTGAGTACTTTAGGATCTTCTGACAAGGGCGGTGTCAGTACTAATCCAGCGAGCCTAGAATATTTGACTAGTGCTGTAAGCTCATCACATATGGTCTCTGATTTGGCATTGCAAGGGTGGATGACAAGTTCATAGCCCTTGTCTTTACAGGCTGACAAAATCCCATTTTGCATATCAATAATATAGTAAGCGTTTGGATTATCGTAAATAAAACCAATAGCATAGGATTTAGTTCCTGCTAGATTTCTTGCTGCTAAATTAGGTTGGTAGTTAAGTGCTTTTATCGCCTCGTTCACTTTGTCAACGGTGGCCTGCTTCACTGAAGGTTCGTTATTGGTTACACGGGATACTGTCTTGATAGACACTCCAGCATATTTAGCTACGTCGTTGATAGTGACTTTCATTGATGTAAAAACTCTTTGTCTAAGGTCGCGAGGGGTTTAACTGTTCTATGAACGTAAATTCTTTACCAGCAATTTACAAGCTTACATTTTTTATCAGTTTTTTCTGACTTATACATCTTATAGTGCGAGCTTTTGATGTGCTTAGCAATCCTGAATTGTTACAAATTGGCGTTAATTTATCATTGTTACAATTATGCTTGGAGTTGTAAATTTACGTCATAATATTAAAGCTCATGTTTTATAATGATTTTTAATAAAAATACTGATTCAACATTCTGCTTTATGACATTTTTTTGCTTCCATCGTTATTTTGTTGTGGCAAGGCTGTTAATTATTGTGTAATGTTTGCACCAGACATGACAGCGTTGTCATTCCTCGGGGAATGGTTATGAATACTAAAACGATAATAAAGTTATGGAAGGGAAACGAGATGCGACCATCAACCTTTAAGAAAACTGTACTAGCTACAAATATTGCTATCCTACTTGGCAGTGCTGTATCCATCAGCGCTGTTGCTGCAGACGCCGTGGCAACCACCGCAGCACCTGATAATATTGAAAAAATTGAAGTTCGCGGTATTCGCGCTTCCCAGCAAGCTAACTTAAATGCTAAACGCTTCTCAGACAGTACTGTGGATGCGATTACTGCTGAAGACATTGGTAAATTTCCGGATAAAAACGTTGCAGAATCTCTGCAACGTATTCCTGGTGTCACGATCCAGCGTCAATTTGGTGAAGGCGCGGGTGTTTCAATTCGTGGTGCGGGTCAAGATCTGACTTTGACGACTCTGAATGGACAAAACGTAGCTTCAACAGGTTGGTTTGTTCTTGAGCCAGCAAAACGTTCATTTAACTATGAATTATTACCATCTGAATTAGTTGGTAACTTAGAGGTCTATAAATCATCTCAAGCGGACTTAGCTGAAGGTGGTGTGGGTGGTACTGTTGTAGTTAATACCCGTAAGCCATTGGATATGGATTCAATGACTTTCTTTGCTTCTGCTGAAGCTCAATATCAAAGCGATTCGGGTGAAACAGATCCACAATTTTCAGGCTTAGGTAGCTGGAAGAATGATGATGAAACTTTTGGTGTATTAGTTTCTGGCGTTATGCAAAATCGTAGCTTGCAGCGTCAAGGCGATGAAGCTTTTTGGGAATGGGGTGCTGGCCCTGTCGCATTTGAACAAGAGCGCGAACGTTCAGCTATTGCTGCAACATTTCAGTATGCCCCGTCTGATTCATTAAACTTTGTGTTTAACGCGATGGACATGCAAATGGCCGCGGACAACACCAACTACGCATTATGGTTTACGCAAGCTGACACTTCATGGTCAGGTGCTCCTGGTTCTGGTGCTTGGGATAACACGGAATGGATTGGTGGCTGCGGTTTATGTGGTGGTGATAAGCCAGATGCATCACAGTCAGGTTCTCAAGTTGCAGGCCCTGTTAACTTAGCATATTGGCAAGCTCGTCCTCGTGAAGCGACAATGAAGTCTCAAGTTTTCGACTTGAAGATGGAATATAGCGGTGATGGATATCAGTTTACGACTCAAATCGGTGATACAAGTTCTACTGGTGGTACCGATTTTGAAATGGTTGTTGAAGATGGTCTGGGTGGTACAGCATTAAATGGTGCGACTTACGACTTTACCAATGGTCATCAAACTTGGGATTTAAATGGTTTTGATACAGCTACTTATGATCCTGGTTCGCTTGCAATGGGTACTGGCAGTAACTTTAATAAAACACCAAAAACAGATGATGAAACTTATATTCAAGCAGATATTAAGTTTGATGTAGATCTAGGTGTGGTTAATGCCATTAAAACGGGTCTGAAATATGCGAAGCATAATACAACTAGTCGACGTTTTGACTTTGTACAAGCCGATGACTTTAATCCTGTCATATCAACAGCAGGCTTAAATACTGGTACTTTTGCTGTAGGTACGAGTGAATACGATATTATTCGTTTTGATCCAGATGCACTAAAAGATTGGGCTAAATCGAGCATCATCGGTGAGACTGAAGATTTTGGTTCATACCGTGAAATTGATGAAGATAACTATGCTGCTTATGTGATGGCTAACTTTGCATCAGAAGGTGTACGCGGTAACTTTGGTGTGCGTTATGCGGGTACTGAAGCGACCTCAACGTACTATGTTGATGGTAAGAAAGCCGATGCTTCAGCTAATTATGGGGAATGGTTACCAAGCTTAAACGTAGCATTCGACTTAGCACCTGATCTCATATTGCGCGCATCAGCGGCTCGAGTTATGGCTCGTCCACAGTATGATGACATGTATGTTAACCCTAACGTTTTAGGTGCAAATGATGATGTGCCTAATAACCAAAAATGGGTTGTTGGTAATATCGGGTTAAAACCATTTATTGCTAATCAAATAGACTTAGGCATTGAATGGTATTTCAATGAAGAGTCATTACTTTCTGCGGCTTTGTTTATGAAGGATGTTAAAAACTTCGTAACCTTTAGTGAGTACCATGCAGATAGCGCCGATATCCCATTTACTGGCACGTTAAAACCTGATGAAGTTGCTGGTGGTTGGACTGTGCAAGAGAAAGCCAATGGCGAATCGGCGACAATCCAAGGTTTAGAGCTGCAATATCAACAAGACTTTGGGAACGGCTTCGGCTCAATTGTTAACTACACTTATACTGATAGTGAAACTAGCCCAAATACATATACAGATCGCAACCCGTTCTTAAGCGATAGTTCAAAGCACTCATATAACTTAACTGGTTATTTTGAAAACGATTTGTTCCAAGTTCGTTTAGCATATAACTGGCGTAGTGAATATATGATCCGTGAAACTGGTTCATACGGTAATCGTTTACACGATGCATTTGGTAGCTTGGACTTGAGTGCAATTTGGCATGTTACTGATTATATGGATATTAAACTTGATGGTAATAACCTGTTAGAAGAAGGTTCACGTCAGTTTGGTAACAATCAGTTCCAATCTAATCTAAGTGGTTTTACAGATGGCTTCCCTGTATTTGAATACAACATGGCCCGCCGAATTACATTAGGCGCTAGCGTACGATTTTAATCTCGATTTAACTCATGTATAAATGAAAAAGGGAGCTTGCTCCCTTTTTTTATATCTCAATAATATTCAATCAGAAGAAGCCCTCAAGGAGCTCATATGACTAATTCAATCACCCCACTTGACTCAGCAAAACATGCGCACCTGAAAGTGACTCCTACCACTTATGAACATGTTGCTGCGCAACACTTACTACCCATTTCAATTTATGAGTTTGCTTTTGCTGCTGTAGATGCTCCTGTTGTTTTTGTTAAAAATAGTGAAACAGGAGAATATCAGTCCGTAATTATGCTTGGATTAAAACCTGGACAGAATTTGAAGCAAAAAGATGGTAAATGGTTAGGGCTGTATATTCCAAATATACTTAAAAACTATCCGTTTGGTTTAATGTTGAGTGCTGAACAGCAGGATAAAGTATGGGTGGGGATACGAGAAGAAAGCGCTCATGTGAGCACTGATAAGGGAAATGCATTGTTTGAAGGTGGAGAGGAAACTGCGTTTTTAAGATTGCGTAAAGACAGTATTATAAAAAACTTCGAACAAGAGCAAATGAGTAAGGCAATTATTGCATTTTTTGCTCAAAAAGAATTATTTTCTCCCCAAAGTCTTACCGTTGACATCAAAGGCGAAAAACGCAGCATAAATGGTATCTATTTCATCGACGAAGCTAAGTTAAATCAACTCAGCTCAGATGAGTTCTTAGATATCAAGCAACGAGGCCTTTTAGCTCCAATTTACAGCCATTTGAACTCATTACATCAAATTAATCGCCTAGCGAAAGAAGAAATCGAGTTGAGCGTTTAAGTAATCAGCAGGCATAGGTCATGACTTCAATAAAAGAAATAAAGAGTGTCGTCATTGTTGGTGGCGGAACTGCAGGTTGGATTTCTGCCTGCCATTTAGCTAAAAAGTTGAATGCTAGAACACCTAAAATACAAGTTATGTTAGTTGAGTCCCCGAACATTCCTACTATAGGCGTTGGTGAAGGGACAGTGCCTATGTTACGCGAAACATTAAAGTATTTGGGTATTCGAGAAGATGAGTTTATTCGTTGCTGTGATGTAACATTTAAGCAGAGTGTTAAATTCATTGATTGGAATAAACCCAATTCAGGGGAGTACTATCACCATTTATTTGATTATCCCTACTTTAAAGATTTCACTTCAACTTGGCTCAATAAATCTCTTTCAGATAGAGGCCGCTACGCTGATCTTGTGTCAGTTCAAGGTCATTTGATTGATGCGGGATTTGGTCCTAAAGCGATGACACTGCCTCAATATCGAGGGGCTATGCATTACGCGTATCATCTCGATGCAGCAAAGTTTACCAAGATGTTGACCAAATTTGGTGTTGAACAGTTAGGCGTTAAACATCTACTTGCAGAAGTTATTGATACAAAAATAGACGCTCAGGGAAATATCTTAGAGTTACATACTGATAACGCTGGTATATTGACTGCGGACTTGTATGTTGATTGTACTGGATTTAGTGCTCAACTCATTGGCAGCGCATGTAACGTTCCCTTCGTTGATAAGAGTGACATTTTGTTTGTCGACTCAGCATTAGTTGTGCAGCTTCCTTATGAAGATAAATATACGCCTATCCCTTGTTTCACTAAATCAACAGCACAAGAGGCTGGCTGGATATGGGATATCGGTTTGTCTGAACGTCGTGGTGTTGGTTATGTGTATTCCAGTCAATATTCATCAATAGAGCAAGCTGAGAGTGTATTGCGGGAATATCTTGGTAAAGCAACAGAACACGTCTCGTTTCGATACATACCGATGAAGGTGGGGTATAGAGAGAAATCGTGGCAAGGTAACTGTGTGGCGATTGGTTTGTCGAGTGGTTTTGTTGAACCTCTAGAAGCGACTGGTCTGCTTATGTTTGATGCGACAGCCAGAATGTTAGCCGAATGTTTTCCTGCTAATACTGACGTTATGCCACTTGTGGCTAATCGTTATAATCAGCGCGTATCGAATGCTTGGAATCGGGTGATTGATTTTATCAAACTTCATTATGTCATAGCTAAACGAATGGATACGCCATTTTGGGTTGATAATAAAAATGAAATAAGTATTCCAGACACATTAAAAGAACATTTAGAATTGTGGCGCTATCACATACCGACTGCCTATGACTTTACTTCTACGCTAGAATTTTTCAATTTAGAAAATTATTTATATGTACTCTATGGCTCAGACTTTGAGTCAAAATTAGAGAGGAAATTAAATGATGAAGAGAAAAGGCTTTTCACGGTAATGACCGAGAAATTAGGCAAGCAGGTTACATTACTCAAATCGCAATTATTACCCCATAGAGAGTTAATTGAACGTATTAAGTTGTATGGCATCCAACTTAATTAATGGTTGAATTAAATGGTAAGTAGAGCAAGATTTTTAATCTTGCTCTTTATGATTTTAAATATTTTTAATTTTCGCTAAGAATTCTTGATGTGATAAAGATTGCTCTTTTGCTCTAAACTGTTGTGTTTTTAAGTTGTCGAGTATTCTTGATATTTCATTTTTTGGACAAGGTATATGGATTTCAGGAATATGCTGCATACCATAAAGTACGTAGCGATAATTCTCATCTGTAAAAACTGAACTATATCCATTAGCAAGATCGACATACTCACAAACTTTGTCTTTCCATAGTGTCATTTTTTGTTCTAGAGCAGGGATGAATACTGAGCTTTGTGCTGCTTTTTGCCAGAATTCATTATCATCTCTATCAGTTAAACAGTAATGAAGTACGATAAATTGTCTAAGATCGGTATACAATCCGTTCATTGCGATATTATATGACGTCCTTATCGCTTGGGAGGGATTAGATGAAGTTAAATGCGTCGCTAGCAATCTTGCTCCTAAGTTTATAAGATGCAAGCCTGTCGATTCTAAGGGTTCAATAAATCCACCTGCGAGCCCCATTGCAATACAATTTCCAACCCAAAATTCACGTCTACAACCTATCTTCATATCTAAGTGAACAGTTCTTATGATCTCTTGTTCATCGCCAAGATAAGCTTTTAATTCAGCCTCAGCTTGCTCCCTCGTTAGACTACGTCCATCGTAGACATAACCCGTTCCTTGACGATTCGTTAGGTCAATTTCCCAAGCCCAACCATGACTAAGCGCTGTTGCTGTCGTATAGGCTCTAGGTAGCTGGTGAGGCAGATATTCCCGCTGCATTGCAACGGCTTTATTGCAAGGTAATTCGGTTTCGAATGATTGCCAGTTATCATTCTTTAGGCTTTGAATTAAAAGCCCTTTAAAGCCTGTACAGTCTATAAATATGTCACTCTTGAATGAGCCTTGATCAGTTACAACCTCTATGATGTTGCCATCATTAACCAGAACGTCCGTTACATTTGCTTCAACATGATCTACCCCTGCTTGGGTGGCTTTGCGCTTTAAAAAGGCCGCCATAAGTGTCGCGTCTAAGTGGTAACCATAGGGGACAATACCTTGATATTGATTCAAGTATTGCGTTTTAGGACTTAAGTTATTTTGCATTAAGCTAAATGAAAGACTTGTTGCTTCAGCAAAGGGAGTGATGTTTGATTCATTAATCTGATTATTTAAAATCCAAGCACTTGCATTATCAATTTTCCCAGATGGTTTTTGTTGCTCAAATGGATGGAAATATTCATGCATTTTACCATCGACTGGTTTCATCCAGTTACGAAATAATATGCCAGTCTTTAATGTTGCGTTTGTTTCTCTAAGTAGTTCATTTTCATCTAATCCCATAGCTGCAAAGAAGAATCGTAGACTATGAACGGTAGCTTCACCAACGCCAATAATACCAATTTCTTTACTTTCGATAAGTCTAATATCAATGATATTAGACGAATGGTTATATAACTTACTCAAGTAGAGAGCCGTCATCCAGCCTGTGCTACCGCCACCGACAATCGTGATACTTTTTAGCGGAGAATTATTCATCTTAATGTTTCCTATTAACTCGCCAACATGACGCTACCCGTCAAAATGATCCAAATGGAGAAAAAGAGTTTTAATACTTTTACTGGGAGAAAGAGCGCTAATTTACGAGCGAGTAATCCTCCGATAATGGCGCCAGGGCCTGCGAATAACACTAGCTCAAAGAGGGCATGGCTATTTGTTGAAAAAATATGGATAGGGCTTGCTGACCAGACTGTAATCGCAGAAACAACAACGCCAGTGGCGACCGCCATTTTGGCGCATAGTCCCCTTAGCATGAGATAAATGACGACTAATTCACCGACGCCTACCGATAACCAAGCTGTGATAATACCGCCGAAATAGCCAATGAGAGCGAGCCAAAGAAAATCGACCGGCATTATAGAGCGAGTGATTTGTGTGCTACTTTTGCTACTGATAATGATGGCGATACCAAGCACTATCGAGAAAATGCTAAAGCTGGTGTGTAGCGAAGAGGGCGAATTGAGTTGTAGTAATTGGCTACTCCAGAAACCTAAGACAGAAAAGAAGGCGGTAAGTAATGATGCTTTTACAAAACCAGACCATGCATCATCTTCTCGGTGGTGCTTTTTATAATGCAGTGACCATGAAATTGCGCCTGCTGTCATGCCAAAGCATTGGATCATAAATGAAGTCGCAACACTTTGAGACTCACTAAAGTTGAGGCTCGAAAATACCGGAATAAAGATGACTCCACCGCCAGCTCCTGTCGAGTTTGCAAATATCGCTCCTGTGATTCCTAGAAAAACGAAGCGTCCATATTCTTGGATAAGATCAAATAGCGAATGAAAATGGCTCGCCCAAAATAACCAAGCTCCACAGAGTAGTAATATCAAACTGAGATTTAGGTAATATCGATTTAAGCGCGGAGCAGGCTGGGTATTATTGGGCACAAGTGTGTTAATGGGATTCATCAATAGCTACCGTGATCTTTGTCATGTTATCGCTATGTTATCAATGAAAGACAGCGTTGTCACATAAGCTTGAATAAATAAAATAAACATTTTAAGTATTTGAATAATTTGCATTAATTATGTCTATTCATAAAAAATAACAATAATTGTCAAAAAAATGTAGAAATCCTGTTCTTTCTTGTGTACTTTAATAATGACAGCGCTGTCATCTGCTTGTGTGACGCGTTGTTTGTAAGGTCTGCATGAGAGGATGAGGTCTCCTTATCATGTGTTTGGCAGGAGTATTGCTGTCGGGCGGCGATACGTTTGTCTTTGATATTTTGATAGTCTCTCCCCAGAAACTAGCGTGGGCTGGGTACTGTAAGCAGTGCCCAGCCATTTTTTTAGGATGTTTTTACGGTATTACTCAACTGCCTACCTCAGCACTTGAACGTTAGCGGCATAGATAAATAAAACTCACTGGTATAAACCAGATAATAAAAGAGGCTGCAATTTATGGCGATTCATTTAACGGCTGCGATGCGTGTCATTGCAATTGGCATGTCGAGTGTCATTGGCCATGTCGCACTCATCATGACAAGAAGAACGGTTTGCATCCCCCTGTTTATAATAGCATTAGCGTTTTTTTCGGCATTTTCCTCTTTTGCTGTATTTGCTGCCGACACAGCCACAAATAATTTAGCTTCAAATTCTGATGTGTCTAAATCGTCTGCACAGGTTTCAAAAACAATCACCACCGCGATACAGCAGGAATGGTTGCTAAAGTTACTTGATGAAGCACTGCGGCGCTCGGATTCGGGTTATCAAGCGCAAGAAATGTCGACTCAAATGAATCAAAAGCGCAAGGTTGAAGAAGCACTCGCTGGGACTGTCGACGTGTTTTGGAGCATGACCTCAAAAGAATTGGAAGAAACAGTGCTTCCCGTGCGCATTCCATTGTTTAAAGGGTTACTCGGTAATCGGCTGCTGATTATCCGTAAATCGGATGAGGCACGATTTGCTAATGTGAAAACCATGGCGGATTTTAGGCAGTTAAAGGCGGGGCAAAATCGTTATTGGCCCGATGCCACGATTTTAGAAGCCAATGGATTACCCGTCGTCACTAGCTATCAGTACACCAATTTATACCCCATGTTAGAAGGCGGGCGTTTCGATTATCTTGCCCTCGGCGCCCAGGAAATTGGCGAAGAACTCGCAAATCACCCCGATCCCGCACTTAAGGTCGATAGCCATATCCTGCTGCAATATCGCTCGCCAGCTTATTTCTTTGTTTCCCCTAAGCGCCCCGAACTTGCTGCGGCCATTTTAGCCGGGCTTGAAAGTATGGTAAGCGACGGCTCTTTTGATGAGATGTTTAATCGCGAGCTTAAAATTGAGCAGCTGTACCGTGAGGCTAAGTTTGAACAAAGGGTGATTATCCGTCTTGATACACCTGATTTAAGTCCATTAACACCAATAGAACGCACAGAATTATGGTTAGATCTTTTTAGTATGCAAGGTGCAAAATAATGAAAACATTAGCCTTAAAAGTACAGATTGGATTAGCGGCAGCGATTTTTATGATTGTTAGCGTTCTGTTCGGTGCATCTTACTGGTTGGCGAGCGATAAATTGGCCGCCAGTGAAACTGAGTTCGAAGAAAATACCGTCGCCAATTTGCAAGTCACTATGGCGCAGCCCATCTTCACCTACGACTATGAGCAGATCCGTGCAGTGCTATCTGTGATGCTTAAATCTGCGCAAATTTATCATATTGTCGTGAGTGACCATCGCGGTAAAGTGTTAGCCGAGAGTCAACAGGCTCAAACAGTGGCCGATGAGTATCTAGTGAAACGTGAAATTCAATTTGCTGATCAAGGTAACCCAACGGGCCAATTGGCTATTCAGTTTTCTATGTTGCCTATTCGCGCTCAGTTGTCAGATTTACTCTTAGGTTATTTCTTGCAGGCGTTGTTAATTCTCGGTGGCAGTTTATTTGTTATCTTCATTATTCTTAAACGTTTAGTGATTAATCCACTTGGGAATGTGGTCCGTGCTATGGAAGAAATTGCCAGCGGTGACGGCGATTTATGCCACAGATTACCCGTTGAGAGTCAGGATGAGATTGGTCAGCTTGCCAAGGCATTTAATGGTTTTGTTGAGCAAATTCACGGCACGATTTCCAGAGTGCACGAAACCTCAGGGCAATTACTGGGTGATGCCAAAGCGCTGGGGTCACTGTCGCAAACCAATAATGATCGCGTGCAAACCCAATTAAAAGAAACCGAGGCGGCAGTGACGGCTGTAACTCAGCTGAGCGCCAGTGCCAATGAAGTCGCCATTAATGCGAAACGCACCGCGGACGCGGCGAGTCAGGCCGATAAAGCGGTCGATGACAGTCAGCGTCAGTTCGATTCGGGATTAGACATTACTCGTAAACTGGCATCTGAATTAGCTCGCTCGGCATTGTTCGTTTCACAGTTACAGCAAGAAACGCAAAAGATTGATGAAGTCGTTGTAGTCATCAACAGTATTGCTGAACAGACCAACTTACTGGCGCTTAATGCTGCGATTGAAGCGGCGAGGGCGGGTGAACAAGGGCGCGGTTTTGCTGTGGTTGCCGACGAAGTGCGTACGCTGGCGAGCCGAACCCAACAGGCAACTGGTGAGATCCAGAAGATGATCCAGCAGGTCCAGAGCCGAGTGGCCGAAACAGTCACTGTGATGAAAGCGAGCCAAGCCCTCTCAACTCAGGGCGTTAACCGCTCGGAAGAAATTAAGTTAGTACTCACTAAAGTGACTGATTTAGTCTCAAATATCAGTAATATGAACATCGAAGTTTCCCATGCGGCACAGGAGCAAACCTGCGTCACCGAAGCGATTTCTCGTACGTTAAATGATCTTGCCAATGTCTCAGGTTCAGCCTCACTCGATAGCGAGCACTTAGCGCACTCGAGCGAGCGACTGTTTCACCAAGGGGAAAGACTGCGGACGTTAGTAACTTCCTTCAGATTGTAGCCATTTCTGGAGCTAGATAAGGATAATCATGAATAAAACACTTTCAGCAAGCGCCATTTTACTGGCTTTAGGATTAGCGGCTTGTTCCGAGGCGCCTGTGACGCCTTCCGCAGCGTCAGCCGATAAGGCTGTAGCTCAAACACAGCAAGCTCAGGACGCATTAACTCAAGCGCAGTTACAACAACTCGGGGATTCGTTAGTCGTAACTTATCGTGTTGTGACCAATGTGCCAGACGATAAGTGCTTAAAAGATAAAGCCGATGGTCGCTGTTTTGTCGCTCAAATTGATTTCGTGCCCGGTATGGATTTAGCCAGCCAAGATTGGGAAATTTATTTAAGCCAAATGCGCCCAGTGCAATCGGTTGAAAGCGGTGAATTGACGATAACGCACGTTAAAGGCGATTTACATCGTATTACGCCAACGGCTGCTTTTAAGGGATTTGTTAAAGGCGAGAAAAAGCAACTGACGTTCCGTGGTGAGCCGTGGCAATTGGCTGAAACCGACGCTATGCCAAACTATTACCTCGCAGCAAAAGGATTAGAACCCGTCATTATCGCCAGCACTCAAGTGGGTAAAGATGCCGAAACGGGTTTAGAGACGCGTCCGTATGTTGAAGGGTTTACGAATTTTAAAACCCAATATCAACGCACTGAAACGGATAAACTCGCGCCAGCCGATGCCGCGCAATTATTTAAAGCCAATCAAAGCGTGAGTGAAGATGCCGCCTTGGCTGTGGATACCATTATCCCAACGCCACAAAAGGTGAAGATCCATTCAACTGATACACCAGTATCCCTTGCTGGTGGTATTAAGCTCGAATATCAGCAAGATAACCCAGAGCAAAAGAGTCAAGTTGCGGCAGCGGTGGCACGTTTAGCTCGCCTGGGTGTGGCTGAATCTGCGAGTGGCATTATCGTGAAATTTGCCAGCCAAAAAGGGGATGAGGGTCGTTATCGCTTAGATATTCAGCCAACTGAAATTGTGATCGCTGCCAATGATTCGGCGGGCTTCTCTTACGGTTTGTCATCATTAGCAAGCCTTGTGGATGTGAATTCGCTGAAAGTGAATGCCATGACCATTGAAGACAGCCCACGTTATCCGTTCCGTGGTATGCATATTGATGTGGCACGTAATTTCCACAGCAAACAATTGTTGCTGGATTTGCTCGACCAAATGGCGGCTTATAAGCTCAATAAACTGCATTTACACATGGCTGACGATGAAGGTTGGCGTTTAGAAATCGATGGTCTGCCTGAATTAACCGACATTGGCAGTAAACGTTGCCATGATTTAGATGAAAATTCCTGCTTATTACCGCAGTTAGGCAGTGGACCGTTTGGCGATACTAGTGTCAATGGCTATTACACTAAACAAGATTATATCGACATAGTGAAATATGCTGAGGCGCGTCAAATTCAAGTGATCCCATCAATGGATATGCCGGGTCATAGCCGCGCCGCGATTAAAGCGATGGATGCGCGTTTTCGTCGATTACAGGCTGAAGACGTAGAGCTTCAAAACACGGGCAAAGTGCAGGTTGTCCCTGTGCAGGAAACGGCAAATCAAGCCAGCACAGCGGTAAAAGCGTTAGATGCGGGCGATCGTCAATTGCAAGCTGAAGGGCAAACCACTGCAGCTGAGCAATATTTGTTATCCGATGCAAACGACAAAACGGTTTATTCTTCAGTGCAATATTACGACGACAATACGCTTAACGTGTGCATGGAATCGACCTATCAGTTTGTCGATAAAGTGATTGATGAAATAGCCAAGTTACACCAAGCCGCGGGTCAACCATTGACGCGTTACCACATTGGTGCCGATGAAACGGCGGGAGCTTGGAAACAATCACCCCAATGTTTAGGATTTGTCGCCAATAACGATAAAGGTGTTAAGTCGATAGATGACTTAGGCGCTTATTTTATTGAACGAATTTCGACTATGTTAGCGGCAAAAGGCATTGAAGCAGCAGGATGGAGCGATGGTATGAGCCATGTTCGCCCTGATAAAATGCCCGCTAAGGTGCAGTCTAATATTTGGGATGTGATTGCCCACAAAGGTCATTCGCGCGCCAATCAGCAGGCGAATCTCGGCTGGGAAACCGTACTTTCTAATCCTGAGGTATTGTACTTTGACTTCCCCTATGAGGCCGATCCTAAAGAGCATGGCTATTACTGGGCGAGCCGCGCGACCAATAGCCATAAAGTCTTTAGCTTTATGCCTGATAATTTAGCCGCTAACGCCGAGCAATGGACCGATATTGAAAATCAGCCATTCGAAGCGGATGACAGAATAAAACTTGATGAGGCGGGTAACAAAGTCTCGGGTCCAAGGGAGAAAGGCAAACCCTTTACTGGCTTGCAAGGGCAGGTTTGGAGTGAGTCGATTCGCAGTGACGATACGATTGAATACATGGTGTTTCCGCGTTTGTTGATGCTGGCTGAGCGTGCTTGGCATCAAGCTGCGTGGGAAGTGCCTTATCAGTATCAAGGCGCTGTGTATAACCAAAGCTCTGGGGCTTTTACCTTAGCCATGCGTGATGCACAGGCAAAGGAGTGGCAACAACTTTCGAATACCTTGGGCCATAAAGAGTTTATCAAGCTAGATAAAGCGGGGATTGATTATCGCGTACCGACGGTTGGCGCCGAGATCCGTGACGGTAAACTGTTTGCTAATATCGCCTATCCCGGCCTTAAACTCGAATACCGTAGCCTCAATGGCCAATGGCAAGCTTATCAAGCGGGATTGGCGGTCACTGCACCGATTGAGATCCGTGCCATTGCGGCCGATGGTATTCGTAAAGGCCGAAGTTTAATCGTTAACTAAATCGTTTTTATATCTGGCTGTATTTTAAAGATAAAATACAGCCTTTTTGTTTTTCTGTGTCAGTGATTGCCTAAATTTGATTTTAGATCATAAATCACTTAAAAAAGTAAATGACAACGCTGTCATTTTTACTGTAACATTGAGTTAACTAAAGTTGAGCGCTGTATTAACGGCAAATAATAAGCAACGGTAGCGCTGCATTGATAGGTGAAGAGGGGTGTCATGGGGTTAGTCCAGACAAAAGATCAACCACTGTTTATAGGTGTAGATGGAGGCGGTAGTAAATGCCGAGCCACCATCTACTGCGCAGACGGTACCGTTTTAGGGACAGGTGTTGCAGGACGTGCAAATCCACTGCATGGTCTCACACAAACATTTGAATCCATTGAAGCATCGACTCGCCTGGCGTTGCTAGATGCGGGCATGAACGAGAGCGAAAGTCACTTGCTGGTGGCGGGTCTTGGTCTTGCTGGCGTAAATGTACCTAGGTTATATCAAGATGTTATCAACTGGCAGCATCCTTTTGCAGCCATGTATGTCACTACCGATTTGCATACCGCTTGTATTGGTGCCCACCGCGGTGCCGATGGCGCTGTGATCATCACGGGTACTGGCTCTTGCGGTTATGCCCATGTTGGTGATACCAGCTTGAGTATTGGTGGTTATGGTTTTGCCTTGGGCGATAAGGGCAGCGGTGCTTGGCTTGGATTAAAAGCCGCCGAACACGTGTTGTTAGCACTCGATGGCTTTGCCGTACCAACCCGATTAACTGATATGCTGTTGAATGAGTTTGGTGTCACCGATGCGCTAGGCATTGTCGAAAATCTAGCGGGTAAATCATCAAGTTGCTACGCCGCATTAGCCAGAAGCGTACTCGATTGTGCCAATGAAGGTGACGCAGTCGCGACTGCCATAGTGCAAGAAGGTGCTGATTATATTAGCGAAATGGCGCGTAAGTTATTTAGCTTAAATCCGGTGCGTTTTTCGATGATCGGTGGTCTTGCTGAGCCTTTACAAGCTTGGCTCGGTGCCGATGTGGTCGCTAAGATTTCAGAAACCTTAGCACCACCCGAACTCGGTGCTATGTATTTCGCCCAGCAAGAATTTAATAAGTCGTTGTCAGTGCACATAGGCACTGAAGCCAAATCCTGTATTTGAACGTGAAGGTAAAAGACATGACAAACACTATTATGGAACAAGAAGCACGCACTGCACCGCAAAAAATTGCGGGTCAATTAGAAGCTAACGCTGACATCATGCAGCAGTTAGGTGAGAAACTGCGCGCCTTCGCCCCTCGTTTTGTGATGATAGTAGGTCGCGGCTCATCGGATCATGCGGGAGTGTTCGCTAAATACTTATTTGAGATTGAAGCGGGTGTACCGACCTTCGCCGCCGCACCTTCAGTGGCGAGTGTGTATGGTAAAACCTTGAAACTCGAAGGCGCGTTAGTCATTGTGATTTCACAATCTGGCCGGAGCCCTGACATTTTGGCGCAGGCGCGTATGGCAAAAAATGCCGGTGCTTTCTGTGTTGCCTTAGTGAATGATGAAAGTGCACCGATTAAAGATATCGTCGATGTCGTTGTGCCTTTACGTGCCGGCGAAGAAAAAGCCGTTGCCGCGACTAAGAGTTACCTCGCGACGTTGTCGGCGATTTTACAACTTGCCGCCGCTTGGACTCAAAGCGAATCGCTTGCTAGCGCCGTCGCTTCTTTACCCCAAGCGCTGCAAACGGCGGTGGACGCTGAGCCACAACTCACGCCAGAATCCGTTGCCGACGTGAAGAACTTAGTCGTACTCGGCCGTGGTTTAGGTTATGCGGTATCCAAGGAAATCGCGCTTAAGCTAAAAGAAGTGTGTTCAATCCATGCCGAAGCGTTCAGTAGTGCCGAGTTCCTCCACGGTCCTGTGACTTTAGTTGAGAAAAAACTCACTATTGTTGATGTGTGCATTGGCGATGAATCTTACGCTAGCCATATCGAACAGATTGAAAACGTGAGCCAACGCGGCGCCGATTTAGTGCATCTGAATCAAACCTCGACGGACATTCACCCTCGTGTTGCTCCGTTAGCGTTATTACAACGATTCTATATCGATGTGGCTGCGGTTGCGATTGCCCGCGGTATCGATCCCGATCAACCTGCTGGCCTTAAAAAAGTGACCCAAACGCTTTAAGCGGCAAAGTTTAAGAGGTCTAGGTAGGCTGCACGATTAAACATCTGCAGCTAAGCCACGCGGTTAAACTAATTTAAGCCTTAAGCTAACCGCGTTATTTATTGAAAGAGGTTTGCGATGAAAATCACCTTGATCGCTGAGCGTATTTTTGATGGTGAATATTTCCATCAAGATGTGCCTGTGACTGTTGAAGACGGGCACATTCTGGCGTTTGATACGGTTGTTGGCGCGAAGGAAATCCGCCAAGCCGGAACGCTGGTGCCTGGTTTTATCGATGTACAAGTGAACGGCGGCGGTGGGGCGTTATTCAATGCCAATCCGAGTGTTGATTGTATTGAGACTATCGGCCGTGCCCATGCGCGTTTTGGCACGACAGGATTTTTACCCACACTTATCACCGATGATGTCAGCGTGATGGCCAATGCGGCCGATGCCGTGGCTGAGGCTTTAGTCAAAGGTAGCGCTGGCGTTTTAGGGGTGCATTTTGAAGGGCCACATTTATCTGTACCTAAAAAAGGTGTGCATCCACAGGGCTTTATTCGCGAAATCACAGAGGCTGAACTCGCCGTATTTTGTCGTCAAGATCTGGGGATTAAAGTGGTCACGCTTGCGCCTGAGAATGTGTCACCAGAGGTGATCCGCACGCTTGTCGCCTCGGGCGTTAAGGTGTGTTTGGGTCATTCTAATGCCGACTACGATACTGTGGTTGCGGCATTAGCGGCAGGCGCGACGGGCTTTACCCACCTTTATAATGCTATGTCTCCTCTGGGCTCCCGTGAGCCAGGCATGGTTGGCGCGGCGATTGAGAGTGAAACCGCTTGGTGTGGTTTGATTGTCGATGGTCACCATGTGCATCCCGCTGCGGCAAAGGTTGCACTAAGGGCAAAACCGAGAGGCAAAATGATGTTAGTCACCGATGCTATGCCGCCTGTCGGTATGGACGATGAGACTAGCTTTGAGCTTTTTGGTACTCGAGTGTTAAGAGTCGGCGATAGATTAAATGCCGTGACCGGTGAGCTGGCGGGTTGTGTGCTCGATATGGCGACTGCGGTCAATAATACGGTGAACTTGTTAGGTTTACCTTTGGCAGAAGCCTTGAGAATGGCGGCGTTATATCCCGCACAGTTCCTCGGGATTGACCATAAGGCTGGCCGTTTAGCACTGGGACATAGGGCTGACTTTGTCTTGCTCGATGCGCATAACAAAGTGCAGGCAAACTATATTGCGGGACGGGCCGTCTATTCAGGACAGACGATAGGGGCACACCCTTAAATCGCTTTCGCAGTTTAGGTGATGTGTAACAATTGGCCCTTGTCGTATTTTGATGACAGGGGCTAAGTTTTTTTATTGTACAGCACTCATTTTAAACAGTATTAGTTTTGCTCAACTTTTATAAAAGCTTTTAATAACAATAATAAAGGATGATGGCATGGGGACTACACAGACAAACGCAATTGTGCCAGTAAAGGTGAATAAACCTAGGTTGATGTCTCTGGATGCACTGCGCGGCTTCGATATGTTTTGGATTTTGGGCGGTGAGGCCCTGTTTGGTGGCTTGCTTATTTTAACGGGCTGGGCAGGTTGGCAATGGGGCGATGAACAAATGCACCATAGCCAATGGCATGGTTTTCACTTCTACGATTTGATTTTTCCGTTGTTTATTTTCCTCTCTGGTGTGGCCTTAGGTTTATCTCCCAAACGTTTAGATAAATTACCGATGAAGGATCGATTACCTGTGTATCGGCATGGGATTAAACGACTCTTTTTATTGCTGCTACTGGGCATTTTATATAATCACGGTTGGGGTACGGGCGCGTCTGCCGATCCTGAAAAAATTCGCTATGCCAGTGTGTTAGGCCGAATCGCCTTTGCATGGTTCTTTGCCGCATTACTGGTGTGGCATACGAGTCTACGAACCCAAGTTATTGTCGCCTTGGGCATTTTGCTCGGTTATGGCGCAATGCAACTTTGGTTGCCTTTCCCCGGTGGACAGGCGGGCGTGCTCTCGCCAACGGAATCCATCAATGCCTATGTCGATTCTATGTTATTACCCGGCATAAGCTATCAGGGGCGCACGCCTGATCCTGAAGGTTTACTGTCGACCATCCCCGCCATAGTCAATGCGTTAGCAGGTGTGTTTGTCGGCCACTTTATTGTTAAATCCCATCCTAAAGGTGAGTGGGTCAAAGTGGGATTACTCGCCGTAGCAGGTGGTGCTTGCTTAGCCTTAGGTTGGCTGTTGGATCTTATTATTCCGGTCAATAAAGATCTGTGGACCAGTTCATTTGTGCTGGTGACGTCGGGCTGGAGCATGCTCCTGCTGGCGGTATTCTATGCCTTAGTCGATGTGCTTAAGTGGCAAAAAGCCGCCTTTTTCTTTGTGGTGATAGGCACCAACGCCATCATTATCTATTTAGCGTCGAGTTTAGTGGATTGGAAATATATCGCCCAAAGCGTGTTTGGAGGCTTAGTCGCTGGCTTGCCTGAAAGTGCTCAAGCATTAGCTGCGGTTATCAGCTTACTTGTGGTGCAGTGGCTGGTGTTATATTGGATGTATCGCCGCAATATTTTTGTCAGAATTTAGTCAGTTTGCTTAATCGCTTGAGATAAGCCGCACGCACTCAGTGTCTGCGGCTTTTTTTACATTATTTTCTGGATGTGAGTCATCACTTACTTATAACTTAGCTGTCGGCCAATTAATGATTACGAGGGAATATTCGCGAGAATTTATTAAATGACAGCGTTGTCTTTTTGTGTTATTTGTTTTAACATCACTGAAACAATGGTGCGTTTGGATGATAACATTAGCCATTGCGGACGAGTCGCGATACGGATATTCGGGAACTTAGGCATTAATTTAAACCCCGTTATCACCTAAATAATTAATTACTATAAGAAGCAGGTTTATGGAAATGACACTCGATAAAAGCCAGCAGAAAAGCAGCTTTCTCCCCATGGCCATAGTGGCCGCTCTCTTTTTCATCCTCGGATTCGCCACTTGGTTGAATGGTTCTTTGATGCCTTATTTGAAACAAATATTGCAACTCAATCCCTTTCAAGCGTCGTTGATCCTGTTTTCTTTCTACATTGCAGTGACCTTTACTGCCTTGCCATCCGCTTGGCTTATTCGCAAAGTCGGCTATAAGAATGGTATGGCGATAGGCATGGGCGTGATGATGTTGGCGGGCTTACTGTTTATCCCTGCTGCGGAAACACAAATATTTGCCCTATTCCTTTTCGCCCAATTAGTGATGGGCGCAGGCCAAACCCTATTACAAACTGCGGTTAACCCTTATGTGGTGCGTTTGGGGCCTGAAGAATCTGCGGCCGCCCGTGTCAGTGTGATGGGTATTTTGAATAAAGGTGCGGGTGTGATTGCGCCTTTGGTGTTTTCGGCGTTGATTTTAGACAGCTTTAAAGACCGTATTGGTACTGAGCTAACTCAAGTACAAATTGAAGAAATGGCTGACGGTTTAGTATTCCCCTATTTAGGCATGGCCATTTTTATCGGTATCTTAGCGCTCGCGGTAAAAAAATCACCTTTGCCAGAGTTGTTGAATGAAGATGAAGCTGCTGAAAATACTGATAAAGGGCAACTTAAAGCGGCATTATCTCACCCTAACTTAGCCTTTGGCGTGTTAGCGCTGTTTGTTTATGTTGCTGTAGAGGTTATTGCTGGCGATACCATTGGTACATTTGCTTTGTCTTTAGGCATAGAGTCATACGGTGTTATGACTTCCTATACTATGGTGTGTATGGTGTTGGGTTATTCTTTAGGTATCCTGTTAATTCCTCGTTTTATTTCACAACCTAAGGCTTTGATGGTGTCGGCCATTCTGGGTTTGTTACTGACATGCGGTGTTTTGTTTGGTGATAATAATTCCTACGCTATTGCTAATGTTTTGTTAGTGCCTTTTGGTGGTGTGGCGCTGCCCGATACTTTGTTGATGATTGCTTTTCTTGGGTTAGCTAATGCGATTGTTTGGCCTGCGGTGTGGCCGCTAGCTTTGTCTGGTATGGGGAAATTGACCAGTACAGGTTCTGCGCTTCTCATCATGGGGATTGCAGGTGGCGCCTTTGGTCCAGTGTCTTGGGGCTTAATGAGTTCGGCGACAGATATGGGCATGCAGGGCGGTTATATTGTGATGTTGCCATGCTACTTGTTCATTCTGTTCTACGCGGTGAAAGGCCATAAGATGCGCAGTTGGTAGTCAAGTCTGTTTGAACAGCTAAAAAGAAGCCCTCGATGATGAGGGCTTTTTTGTGTTTTAGTTGGACCAAGCTAAGGCGAAATTAGAACGCGTAGCTTACGCTCGCAAGCACGGTATCTGAGTTTTTAAATGCACCGTCAGAGACTTTTTGGTCACCGCTGAGATCTGTGCCTAACCAAGCGAGAGAAAGCCCAAAGCCTGCCAATTCGGTCGATACGCCAACAGAGTAATCTGAGTAGCTATCAAAACCTTCACCATCATCTAAGGCATCACCCACGTTATAGCCGTAGTGCAGATCGATACTCCAGTTTTCAACAAATTCGTAGGAGTAGTTTAGTTCTCCATAGTGATAATCTAAGTCAGTACCACCGTAATCATTGGTAAACCAATAGGCTAGGCGAAAGCCCTTAAATTCCATACCCGTAATCACTTCGAAATAACCTATATCACTCTCGCCTGAGTAGTTATAACGGTTAAGGGTGATGTCGTAGGTCAGATCTTCGTTGATCTCACCACCATAGGCGACATAGAAATCGTATTCGATTGCTGGGCCGTTATAACCTGGCTCATCAAAATCCACGTTACTTGCCCAAGCGCCGACAGAGAAACCCGAATCGAAGCTCCAATCGATACCACCTTGCAGGGCAGGATCGCCAGCGGTTTGTGATACGCCGCGAAAACGATAGTCGTTAGTAAGACTAATTTCCCCAGTCACTTCGGCGGTGGCAATGCCGGAGAATAGGGTCGTGGTTAGCGCGAGTCCGACAAGCTGTACCAGCCGTTTTTTTTTCAGATTATTATGCACGGTATTTCTCCCATTTTCTTTGTTGACTCGGACGTGTTACTGGCGACCATGGTTATTCAATCGCGCCAGTGCATCCGTTGGTTTGCCAAACAACAGCCTAGGAAAACCCGTTGCTGTGACCTCATGGCGAGTTATTGCTAAGATAACTTAGCTTTTTTGAGGCTAACATCAGCCTCGTCGATCTCACTTTTGTTCGAAAATGACGTAAACCTTGCGGCAGGGCTCCACGACTTCCCAAGTGCCTTGAAAACCCGCGGGTATGATAAACCTGTCACCCACAGTGAACGTCTGCGATTGACCTTGAAGATCGGTGACAACACTCATCCCTTCGAGGATTTCGCAGTACTCGTATTCAGTGTAGTTTATTTTCCAAGCGCCTGATTCACTTTGCCAAATTCCACTGTGAAATTGATCACAAGGGCTAGAATAATGATTCTCTAATCCTTGAGTTGGGTTGCCTGCTAACAACTTTTCCGCCGGTAACTGATAGGTTTCGACGGGTGTTTGCGCCGTAGCAAAGCGAATAATGGCGTTGATACTTACAGTCATTTGCGATTTCCTTGTTGAGCTGACATTCGGCTATTTCATCGTTGGCATCACAAACTCAGCTTGAGTCTGTTTACCTACGGGCCAGCGGGCAGTAATTGCCTTACGCTTGGTATAAAAACGCACGCCATCGGGGCCATGCATATGCAGCGGCCCAAACAGTGATCGCTTCCAACCGCCAAAACTGTGGAACGCCATCGGCACCGGGATCGGCACGTTCACTCCAACCATACCGACTTGTACGTGGTGGCAGAAATGCCGCGCCGCTTCACCACTTTGGGTGAAAATAGCCGTGCCATTACCAAATTCGTGTCGGTTAATCAGCTCAAGCGCCGTTGGGTAATCTTTCACGCGCACAATCGCCAGCACTGGGCCAAAGATTTCTTCGCGGTAGATGCTCATTTCAGGCGTGACGTGGTCGAACAAACAGGCGCCGAGGAAATAACCCTGTGGATTTTCTTCAACACTCAGTTTACGGCCATCGACCAGCAGCGCTGCGCCTTCTTGAACACCGGCTTCAACATATTGGGTGACCTTAGCAAGGTGCTGCTTTGAGATCAGCGGGCCCATTTCCATCTCTGGCACCAGGCCGTTGCCGATTTTTAAGGTTTGAATTTGCGGTAGCAGTTTTTCCACTAACGCGTCGCCCACATCGCCTACCGCCAGCACGACTGAAATTGCCATACAACGCTCACCAGCACTGCCATAAGCGGCGCCCATTAAGGCGCTCACGGCTTGATCTAAATCCGCATCTGGCATGAGTAACATATGGTTTTTCGCGCCGCCTAAGGCTTGCACGCGTTTGCCATGTTTAGAGGCTGTGCTGTAGATGTATTCGGCAATCGGCGTTGAGCCCACAAAGCTCACCGCTTGCACATCTTTATGGGTGAGTAAGGTATCGACGGCTTCTTTGTCGCCGTTAATCACGTTAAACACGCCATCGGGAAGACCCGCTTCTTTAAGCAGCTCGGCAATACGTATCACCGAACTTGGGTCTTTTTCCGAGGGTTTCATAATAAAGGTGTTACCGCAGGCAATCGCGATTGGGAACATCCACATGGGAACCATCACGGGGAAGTTAAAGGGCGCTATGCCTGCGACAACACCTAAAGCTTGATTAACTGACCAAGAATCGACACCGCCACCGACTTGCTGGGTGTGTTCACCTTTAAGCAAGTGCGGAATACCACAGGCAAATTCGACCACTTCGAGACCACGGATCAACTCGCCCTTAGCATCGTCTATCACTTTGCCGTGCTCGCGGGTGATAAGCTGCGCCATTTCATCTAGGTTCTGCTCAACTAAGGCTTTGAATTTAAAAAGCACTCGAGCACGGTTGAGCGGCGTGACTTGCGACCAGGTTTCAAAGGCATTTTTTGCGATTGCGATGGCTTCGCCGACTTCGGTTTCGCTTGCCAGTGAGACTTGGCCACGTAGCTCACCCGTAGCGGGTTCAAAAATATCTTGGGTTCTTATACTGGCAGGGGTGTGCTGACCATTAACAAAATGAGTGATCTTGAGCATAGTTAACCTTTGAAGTTCCCCGCCGCAGCGGGGTGTTAAATGTGAGAGTGGAACGAACCGCTGGTGCTATTATCCAACAGCGTTAATGGCATCGATTAGGCTATTAACCATTTGGTCAATCTCGCGTTTATCGACAATCAGTGGCGGTGACATGGCAATGATGTCGCCCGTGGCTCGCACTAAAGTGCCGTGGCGGAAGCAGTGTTCAAACACGCCGTAACCCCGTTTACCCGCGCCTTGAGCGTTAGGGGAGAATTGAATCCCCGCCACTAAGCCTGTGTTGCGGATATCAATCACATTCGGCAACCCTTTGAGGCTGTGCACGGCGTCTTCAAAGTAGCGCTCAAGCTCAAAACTACGTTCGAATAATTGCTCATTCTCATAAATTGATAGGGTGGCAAGTGCCGCTGCCGCGGCCACGGGATGACCTGAATAGGTGTAGCCGTGGAAGAACTCAATCAGTTCATTGGGGCCTTGCATGCAAGTGTCGTGGATAAAATCTTGCACGAATACTGCGCCCATTGGAATCGCGCCGTTATTGATGGCTTTAGCAGTGGTGATAATGTCTGGAATAACGCCCCAACGCTGACTCGCAAAGGCGGCGCCAACGCGGCCAAAAGCTGTGATGACTTCGTCAAAAATCAATAGGATGCCATGCTTTTTAGTGATTTCTCGCAGGCGTTTTAAGTAACCTTGTGGCGGCAATATTACCCCTGCAGAACCCGACATAGGTTCAACGATTACGGCGGCAATATTCTCGGCGCCATGCAGGGTCACTAGTTGTTCTAATACTTCGGCTTTTTCAGCGCCAAAGTGTGAGAGTCCGCGGGTAAATGCCGCATTTTGGATATCTAAGGTATGAGGTAAGTGATCGACGCCTTGCAGTAATTGGCCGCTAAATGCCTTGCGGTTATTGCTTAATCCACCCACAGAGATGCCGCCAAAGCCGACACCGTGGTAACCCATTTCGCGCCCGATAAAGCGGGTGCGTGAGGCTTGACCATTGGCTCTGTGATAGCAAAGTGCCATCTTAAGCGCAGTATCGACGGACTCAGAACCTGAGTTAGTAAAGAAGACTTTGTTCAATCCCTCAGGACTGAGCTCGACTAACCGCTCGGCAAGTTCAAAGGCAATAGGATGACCCATTTGGAAGGAGGGCGCGTAGTCCATCTCTTTAATTTGTTTGCTGACCGCTTCGCTGATTTCCTTGCGACCATGGCCTGCGTTACAACACCATAAACCGGCGGTGGCATCTAATACCTTATTACCATCAATATCCGTGTAATACATGCCTTCCGCTTTGGTGAGTAACCGCGGGTTGGTTTTGAATTGGCGGTTGGCGGTAAAAGGCATCCAGAAATGTTCAAGTGAGGGTGCGCTTGAGGAATTGAGCGGCAAATCGGCCATAGTGTCTACCTTGTCCTGTATTTTCAGGTCTTGTTTTAGGGTGGCTAATATTTGCTATGCTATGTTAGAAATAATGAACATGGAAGAGCCGTGTGCAGTTATTTGTGGCAAAAAAGCTATTTTTGTAAAAAATATTGAATTTTATTGCTTAAACAGCGTAACCTGAAACTCGGATTATGACTGTGATGATGTTTAGCATTTGCGTTAAAGTCGTCACAGACCACTATTTTCTTGTCGATGAACGATAAACCACACCTATACGAATGATTAAGAGGTCATCATGAGCACACCGAAGAAACGCAGCGAATGGGAAAGTCTGGCTGCCAGCCTGTCTATTAATGGTAAGGCGTTTATCAATGGCGAATACCAAGATGCCGTTTCGGGTAGCACCTTTGATTGTATTAGTCCTATTGATGGTCGCTTGTTGGTAAAAGTGGCGAGTTGCGATCTTGCAGATGCTAATCTTGCGGTTGCTAATGGCCGCAGCGTATTTGAGTCTGGTGTTTGGTCGCAGCAATCTCCGGTAAAGCGCAAACAAGTGATGATACGTTTCGCCGAGTTACTGGAAGAAAATGCCAATGAACTCGCGCTGTTAGAAACCCTCGACATGGGTAAACCAATTCGTTTCTCCAAAGCGGTGGATGTGGCGGGGGCTGCCCGTGCGATTCGCTGGTCTGGCGAAGCGATTGATAAAATTTACGATGAACTTGCGCCAACGGCTCACAATGAAATTGGCATGATCACCCGTGAGCCTGTGGGGGTTGTGGCCGCGATTGTTCCGTGGAACTTTCCAATGCTGATGGCGTGTTGGAAGCTCGGGCCCGCGCTGGCCACGGGTAATAGTGTGGTGTTAAAACCCTCTGAAAAGTCACCCTTAACGGCTATCCGTATGGCGCAATTGGCTATTGAAGCTGGGATCCCACAAGGCGTACTCAACGTGTTGCCAGGATTTGGTCATACCGTGGGTAAAGCCTTAGCGTTGCATATGGATGTGGATACGCTGGTTTTCACAGGTTCCACCAAAATTGCCAAGCAATTAATGATTTACGCTGGTGAGTCGAACATGAAACGCGTGTGGCTAGAGGCGGGAGGCAAGAGCCCTAATATCGTCTTTAATGACGCGCCAGATCTCAAAGCCGCTGCTGTTGCTGCTGCCGAAGCCATTGCTTTTAACCAAGGTGAAGTTTGCACCGCAGGTTCGCGTTTGCTGGTGGAGTCCGGGGTGAAAGATGAGCTTATCGCGCTTATCGCAGAGGAGCTAGCTTCATGGCATCCAGGGCATCCACTCGACCCCGCCACTGTGAGCGGCGCCGTTGTTGATAAACAACAGTTAGACACAGTGCTCAGTTACATTAAAGCGGGTAAAGATGAAGGTGCAACCTTAGTCCACGGTGGCTGCCAAGTTATGGCCGACACTGGCGGTGTGTATGTGCAGCCAACGGTATTTTCTAACGTAAACAATCAGATGAAAATTGCCAGTGAAGAAATCTTTGGCCCAGTGTTATCTGTTATTGAATTTAATGGCATGGAAGAAGCGATATCAATCGCCAACGATACCATCTACGGTTTAGCCGCTGGCGTGTGGACATCGGATATCAGCAAGGCCCATAAAACCGCTAAAGCCCTGCGTTCTGGTATGGTATGGATCAACCATTACGATGGCGGCGACATGACAGCGCCATTCGGTGGCTATAAACAGTCTGGTAATGGCCGAGATAAATCTTTGCACTCCTTCGACAAATACACAGAACTGAAAGCGACCTGGATCGTGTTATAACCGCTCAGTTTTGTCTATATAAGAGAAGGAGCCGCTTTCGCTCAATACTAAAACCTCTTTTCATATTACATGGAAAGAGGTTTTTTATTTTTTGGAGCTCAAGCCGTACCCATTCTTTTTTTAAGCCATATTTTACTTGTAAAATCTGTATCTGCTGCTGTGGATAAGATGTTACAGTTTTGATTCGTAATATTGTTTATCACTCATACCCGATAGAATATTGACTTTAAACACTCCCATTAATATCTCAATTTACTTCCATTCTTATCTGCTTCATAAATATTGTAAGTTATCACTTATAAATTTGTGGCTTTCAAACATTACCATTAATGCATTTAGTTATAGTGTGAAAAGTGTTGTAAGTTATTTGTGATATTATAGGGTGCTTAGAGCATTGAATAAGAAGGCAAGTATGCACAATGTAGAAGAGTTTGGGGCAATCGTCAGTAAAGCTCTCGATAGTTACAAATCCGATTTTATGGAACTTGTTAGGGAATATGCGATTTCTTGTAAAAATCAAGGTGAGGCATATTGCGATTTTTTTGTCGATATAGCCTCTATGATGAATGGCGCATGGCTTTTAACCGCAGTATGTGAGTTTGAGGATGTTTCTGAATTTAAAGCTTTTAATTGGTATCAATTATTGAATGTTGATATAGACAATATGCCAGAAGATGATTTGTTCTCCCTACAAAATAAGCTATATGAAATCGGTTATATTTGGTTGGTGGAGCAATTAATTTCCTCTAAAAAAGAAATAAAATGTATCGAAATTAGGTTGTTTCATAATGGCAGCAATGAATACCAATCTTTGGCATAATTAGCTTCTAACAGAGCTAAACGACATCAGTCACTGGGCTCATTGGATAGAATTTTTTGTGTGTGGTTATGTCATACCGTTGGTAGTATTTACCTCTAGGGCAAGTATGAAGAACTTTATTAGCAAAGATCTAGATATTGAAGAGTTCAAAAAAAGATTCGATAACACCAGAGAAAGTTTTATAAATTCTCTAAAAACAGCAAGTAAAGGTTATCGAAATGTAAGGTTCTTCGCTTGTGATGAAAGTGGAGTCCCTATTAAATGGGTATGGGATGATGAAACGTTCACACATAACTGGGAAGAGGGCACTCTTGAAGACGCTATTCAGTTTGCCCGTCACATGATAAATAGTGGAATGTATTTTGCGTTTATGGGTTGTTTGTCTGGTTCCAGTGATCTTGATATTTGGCTGACCACCTTTGAAAACCCCATAAAGAAACCTACATGGCCAAGTGGTAAAGAACCCAAATTTGAGATTATCCATGAAGTGTTAACTCGTTAGGGCTTTGTTTACCGATCTAAATTAGGAAACAAAGCCTCGTTATGACTGCATATTTTATCTCAATGTAAGAGCATTCACCTGTAAATACGTGATTTTAGCGTGCAACTGCTGTAGCCTCGTGGAAATTTATTGTTTCTTATTTTGATCTTTTAGGATGCAGGTCTTGAGCTTTGCCATCTAAGGTTGTTCGTTATTTCCCTGTGATTTTTGCTGAGCCAATCGCTCGTCAGCAAAGCGTTCACTCATTAGAGAGGGTGTCATGTGAATGCACTTCAAAACCCAATTAGGCAGTTCAATGTCGTCAAACTATTTGCACTGGCATTGCTAAGCTTTTTGGCCGGCTGTTCTTCAATGCAGACGGGTGAGAATGGAAACTGGGTGGGATTCACGGAAGCTGGTCAGGCTTCATTTTATGGGGATAAACATCAGAATAAGCAGACGGCCAGCGGTGAACTTTACAAACATAAATTAAAGACAGCAGCGCATAAAAAGTTACCCTTTGGCTCGAGTGTTAAGGTCACCAATGTCGATAATGGCAAAAGTGTGATTGTGAAAATCAATGATAGAGGGCCTTTCGTGCGTGGCCGCATTATTGATTTGTCTAAATCGGCGTTCAGTAGTATAGGCAATACTTCTTCTGGCTTGATTGACGTGAAAATAGAAGTCATTAAATAGCGGCTATTTTGAAAACAGTTGTCTCGAAACGGACTTTTGCGAAAGGGCTATCTCGAACACGGCCATATCGACAGGATCGTTTTGAAAGCGGCATCATTAAAAATGAGCAGTTTGAAAGCACTCTCTTCAAAACACGGCTTCGCCGCAATCTAATGATTGAATGCACTAATAATTGAGCGCATAAAACCGAGTAGGCGCTTTTAAATAAAATCCCAAAGCAGACAATTTGTTAAGCTGATATTTGGGCTTTATGGCATTTGGTGAGAGACTATCGGCAGATTTGGATAACAGTAAAAGGACCCGCTATGGAATACCCACTTGTTAGTACGCAGTGGCTCGAAGCACACCTCACCGATCCCCATTTAGTCTTACTCGATGCCAGTATGGAAACCGTTATTGGTAAAGAACCCCTAGTTTACGATGAGCCTATTTGCATTCCGCGCTCACGTCGATTCGACTTGGAAAATGTGTTTTGCGATAAGACTTCAACCCAAATTCATGCCTTGCCGACGTTTGAGCAGTTCATCCAAGGGATAGCTCAACTTGGGATTGAGGTCGACAGTGTTATTGTTATCTATGATAACCAAGGCATTTATTCATCTCCACGGGCGTGGTGGACCTTTAAAGTCATGGGCTTTAATCGAGTCTATGTGCTTGATGGTGGCTTGCCTCAATGGATTGAAGAAGACCGCATTACCTCATCGCGTTATCAAGCCGAAGGCGTCGATTATGGCCCGACGGATATCGATACTTTGGCGGATGTGTTGCAATACCACCCTGAGCTTGTGATGGATGCCGAGGCAGTGTTATCACGAATTGAAGATGCCGGAACGGCGATTGTCGATGCGCGTGGTGCGCCACGCTTTTTAGGGCAAGTGAGTGAGCCGCGTCCCGGTGTGCGCTCTGGGCATATTCCTTGCTCGGTTAATTTACCCTTCGCTCAAGTGCTCGATGGTAATAAAATCAAAACGGTTAGTGAGCTACAGTCTATTTATCAAGGGCTAGCAGCGGATAAATCCGCAAGGATATTCAGCTGTGGTTCTGGGATTACGGCGTGTATTTTGATCTTAGCTTCGGTCGCCGCTGGGCATAAAAATCCCATCCTCTATGACGGTTCATGGGCGGATTGGGGCAGCCGTAACGATCTGCCGATAGAGTGTTAATTGAGTATCACCATTGAAATTAGTGCTGTAGATTAATTAAGTTAGCGTGGTTTTTGTTGAACATCATGTGACTTCTACGTCGTTTGGCGAAATGCCAAGGAGAAACCTTTGATAGCGAGATTGATCGATAAGTTGGTATTTGGATTGATTTTAGTGATTGCCTTACAGTTACCACAACTGGCTGATCATTATCAGCAATTTTTATCAGGCCTTTATGAATCGACTCGATGGCAGGTAGAAGGTTACGAGGCAACGGCTAAGGAATATCATTACGCCGATGTTGATGCCATGATTGCCCGCCACCAGCAAAATGAGGAGCCAAGTGTGCGTGCCGACGCTGAGCAAAAGCTACAGACACTGGCGCTTTATAAAGCGTTAACACAGGGCGTGGCGATTTTTAATACGGGCAATTTGTTTGAGAAAACTGCCTATATGTTTAACCCTGTTCGCTTTGATTATCTTGAGAAAACTATCAGTAACTTTAAGCCAGGGATACCTTTAACTTCTAGCGGTATTGGCTTTGGCGTCTTGGTGGCTTTAGTCGTGCATTATCTTGGGTCTATCCCTTTTATCCTGTGGGCAAGGCGTAACAAGCGACTTAAAACAAGTCCTTAAATCTGTGATACAGCATGCCTGCAGCGAGCATAGGTGAGCGGAACGTCGGGCCGCCGGGGAAGGTGATGTGTTTGATTTTAGCAAACACATCGAAATGTCCCGCCTGTTGGCAAATAGCCTCGGCAAGCAGTTTTGCCGCCATGTGAGTGGCATTCACGCCGTGTCCCGCATAGGCTTGGGCGTAAAAAATATTATTTGCATCGGGAAGGCGACCAATTTGTGGCATACGGTTAGCACCGATACCTATCATGCCGCCCCATTCATAATCGATACGTACCCCTTTTAATTGCGGGAAAACCTTCTCAAGATTCGGTCTCAGTGCCGCTTCAATGTCTTTCGGATCTTTACCCGAATAGGTACAAAGGCCGCCAAATAGCAAACGACGATCTGCCGATAAGTGAAAGTAATCTAGGGCAATTCGCATATCCGCAAAGGCCATGTTTTGCGGGATAATACTCGCGCATTGGGCCTCAGTTAAGGGCTCTGTCGCCAATAAATAACTGCCTGCAGGTAATACTTTCCCCCCTACAAAGCTATTAAGTTTGTGGCCGATATAAGCATTGCCCGCCAGCACTACGTATTGGCATGTGACTTCGCCCTTAGCGGTAATGACCTTAGGTTTGGCGCCTTGAATGATTTTTTCAGCAGCACTGTACTCAAACAACCTAGCGCCGAGATTGCGGGCGACGCGAGCTTCACCGAGGGCAAGATTAAGTGGGTGTAGATGACCGCTACCCATATCAACTAGCGCACCTTGATAAAAATCTGAGCCTATGACTTCACCTAATTGTGGCTTAGTTAACAGCTTGATTTCTTGCTGATAACCCATGGCCTTGAGTGCGTTAAATTCTTCTTCAAGCTCATCCATGTGACGAGGTTTTACCGCTAAGTCGCAATAACCCATTTGCAGATCACAGTCGATACTGTGTTCTTGTATGCGATTTCGCACAATTTCGACGGCTTCAAAGCCCATCTGTTGAATTGCTTGAACACCTTCAGTGCCGATTTCACTTTGAAATTGCGAAGGGTCATGGCCTATGCCGCGAATGAGTTCGCCGCCATTACGCCCCGATGCGCCCCAGCCAATTCGCCTCGCTTCTAACAGCACAACACTCATACCGCGCAGTGCGAGTTCTATGGCGGTATTGATACCGCTAAAGCCGCCGCCCACGATACAGACATCGGCATTGATATTGCCTTCGAGTTGTGGGTGCGCATAAATTTCTTTAGCAGTATCAACATAATAAGAGTGTGGATACTGTTCGCTGTGCACTGGAGGTTTGCTTGCCATTATGGCTCCCAAAAATTGTTTTTATTGTAAATTGGACTTGTCTCAGTATACTCATCACACTTTTAACATGACGCAAAAAAGTGTTCGTTTTATTTAACACGCTTTTTATGTAGAATACAATGAAAGCAGTAAAACACGCGCTTTTTGGGCGAAAATGCGTTCTGGATGGTGTTTATCCTGAACAACCTGTTCGTCATCTATCGGGATTGACCCGAGCCTTTAGGGGGATGTGAAATTTGGATATTGGAGCCAGCCTCAAAACTGTTCGAAAAATGAAAGGCTTATCTCAACGAGAATTAGCCAAACGTGCTGGTGTGACTAACAGTACGATTTCAATGATCGAGAAAAACAGTGTTAGCCCGTCAGTCAGCTCTTTAAAAAAAGTGCTGTCGGGTATCCCGATGTCTTTAGTGGACTTTTTCTCCATTGAAGCCTCAACGGATAGTGAGCAAAAGGTCGTCTATCGATCCAATGAATTACTGAATATCGGTACTGGACCACTTGAATTTAAACTGATCGGTCGTGATTACCCGAACCGCGCAATGTCAGTGATGAATGAGATTTATCCACCCGGTTCAGATACGGGTGAAGAGATGCTAAAGCACGAAGGTGAAGAGGCCGCTATGGTGATAGAAGGTAAATTCGAACTCACTGTTGGGGATGAAGTGTATATTTTGGAAGCGGGTGACAGTTATTATTTTAACAGTGAATTGCCCCATAGATTCCGCAATCCCTTCGATGAACCTTGTCGCCTAGTGAGTGCGACTACGCCTGCAAACTTCTAATTAAGTCATTAACTTACCCTATTATTCAACATATTAGGCCACTTATTCGCTAAAAGTGAGTGGCCTAATACTGTTATTCAACATTACTGCGTATTTATACCAATCACATTAAATATCTAATCAGTTCAGAGCCTCACAGGCATTTCAATCCAAGGCGCATTGACGCAGAAATGGTCATTCCCTTTTAAGTCAATGCAACACGGGAGTGGGATGCCTGTGAGGCTCCCGAAGGGCGGGTTTCAACGCACTTTATACTGCGTTTAAGGCTTTCGACAGAGCACCACCTATGCCTTCAAGCCTTCGCCTTGTCTAAAGCGCGTTGAACTCCCGCTGAATGAACAGATATTTAATACGATTGGTATTAGCTGCTTTCTAATCCTGTCATATTGGTTATATATCCTCTTCTTTGTGTAAATAATATTGGTTCAAATTTGCTTCGAATACGGTTTAATTTACCCTGTAAAAAGTGAGCTTTATGCTGGTGTAACCGCTGGTTTATATACATGAATTAGCGAGAAATAAGGTAAATATACATTTAACTACATGTTATTTATGCTTATTAAGAATAAGTGGATTAAATAACCTTTAACAAGTGTTTAACCTCTTGCCTAGTGCTAAATTTCGGTGTACTGTGTGAAAAAATGAACATTTAAAGGCAAAGTGTTCGTTATGCTAGTAAAATCAATTCTAAAGGTGAGATATGTCAGCCGATTTACCCCTCATAGGTGTTATTGCATGCAATCAACAATTGGGATCACACCCCTTTAATATTGTTGGTGAAAAATACCTTTTAGGTGTAGTTAATGGCGCGAAAGGCTGGCCGTTAGTGATCCCATCTTTAGGTAGTGATTTACCGATAGACGCTATTTTAGAGCGTCTTGACGGTATTTTGTTTACTGGCTCTCCTTCTAATGTAGAACCCCATCTTTATGCAGGCCAGCCGAGTGAGCTTGGTACACACCATGATCCTAAACGTGACGCGACAACTTTGCCGCTGATCCACGCTGCTATTGCTGCTGGGGTACCTGTATTAGGTATTTGTCGCGGTTTTCAAGAAATGAATGTGGCTTTTGGTGGCAGTTTGCATCAGAAGCTCCATGAGGTGGGTGGCTTTATTGAACATCGAGAAGATAAAACCACATCCTTAGATGTGCAGTATGGGGCCTCTCACAGTATTACTGTTGAGCCCGGGGGGCTTATTTACGAGGCCTGGGGCCGTAACTCTGCAGAGATTAACTCTGTACATACTCAAGGCGTGGAGCGTCTGGGTGTTGGGTTGCGGCCAGAAGCTTATGCTCCAGATGGGTTAGTGGAGGCTTTCTCCGTAATTGGTACTAAAGAATTTGCCCTCGGTGTGCAATGGCATCCAGAGTGGAAGGTGAGCGAGAATCCGTTTTACCTCTCCATTTTCAATGCCTTCGGTGATGCATGCCGACGTAGGGCTACAACTCGAGTGAAATAATAATGAATAAGCTAATCGCTTTTTTAAAAGAACGAAAAATCACAGAAGTCGAATGTGTTATCAGTGACATGACTGGCATCGCCCGCGGCAAGATTGCTCCAGTCGATAAGTTTCTCGATGAAAAAGGCATGCGTTTGCCCGAAAGTGTGTTGTTGCAAACTGTGACCGGTGATTTTGTCGACGAAGAGATTTACTACAGTTTGCTCGATGCAGCCGACATCGATTTTGTTTGTGTACCCGATGAAAATGCCGTCTTTATGTTGCCTTGGACCATCGAAGCCACGGCACAGGTTATCCACGATTGCTACGACAGAATGGGTAATCCGATTGAGCTGTCACCACGTAACGTATTGAAAAAAGTCTTGTCTCTCTATGACGAACAGGGCTGGGAACCTGTTATCGCTCCCGAAATGGAGTTCTATTTGACTCGTCGTAGTGACGACCACGATTTACCCTTAAAGCCTCCAATTGGTCGTTCAGGTCGTCCCGAAGCGGGTCGCCAGTCATTCTCTATTGATGCTGCCAACGAATACGATCCTATGTTTGAAGACATGTACGATTGGTGTGAGCTTCAAGGTTTAGATATCGATACTTTAATCCATGAAGATGGTCCCGCACAGATGGAGATTAACTTCAGCCATGGCAACGCATTATCTTTAGCTGATCAAGTGTTTATCTTTAAACGCACTTTACGTGAAGCCGCGCTGAAGCACGATGTTTGCGCCACTTTTATGGCAAAACCCGTGACGGATGAACCTGGCAGTGCGATGCATATTCATCAAAGCGTGATCAATAAAGAGACGGGCAAGAATATTTTCACCAATGAAGATGGTACTAAGAGCAAGCTATTCTTGGGATATATTGCAGGCCTACAAAAATTCATTCCTGAGTTGCTGCCACTGATGGCGCCAAATGCGAACTCGTTTCGTCGTTTCCTCCCCGGCACTTCGGCACCTGTAAACTTAGAATGGGGCGATGAAAACCGTACCTGTGGTTTACGCATTCCAGAATCTTCACCACAAAACCGTCGCATTGAAAACCGCATTCCCGGCGCCGATGCTAACTGTTATTTGGCGATTGCCGCGAGCTTGTTGTGTGGCTATATCGGCATGATTGAGTCGCTAAAACCTTCGACTCCTGTGCAAGGTAAAGCCAATGAAAGTCGTAGCAATAATACCCATTGTTTACCACTGACATTAGAGGAAGCATTAGCGGCGATGGAAGAAAGTGATGCCTGTAAGCAATATTTAGGCGAATCCTTCACCACTGGATTTGTGGCGGTAAAACAGGCTGAACTTGAAAACTTCCGCCGTGTTGTCAGCTCATGGGAACGTGAATTCCTATTACTCACTGTGTAATATTTTGGATTGATTGCACTGACCGTGTTGCCGCGTTAACCCAAGGAATAAGGGGTTAACGTTGGCCATAACGATACTGATGCGTGCACTGTTTTAGTGAGGTTGCACTTAACTGGTGCAACTCGCTTGTTAAATAATATGATGGTTTTTAATGGCTTGTCCGTTAAAGTGAATATTCAATTCCATCGCTTGTCTGCTAGGGAAGTAAAATAGGTTTAACAATTTTAAGTTGTTCGCTTACTAGCGTTACTAACTAATTGTTAGTCATATTTAAAATGTGTTTATCTAAGTGTTTTTTTGCGATTGCTTAGGGACTTGAGGCATTTGCCTTAATGTTGCAAAATGTACAAGCAGTGTCATATCTAGTCTATTTTTTTGAGTGTTAATGCAATACCGATGCCTCGAAAATTTGGCACGAAACCTGATACTTAACAAATTGCAGCAAGATATAAAGTAGGCATGGTTATCATGCCGTAGAGACTGCCGATGCGGTTTTTAAGGTGTAGCATTGGTCGAAAATAACAACAATATCCGGGCAGCCCGGTGACACAATGTCAGAATTTGCTTAAGCAGTTCTGCTACCCGAGAAAGGAGAAAGCATGAAGCTATTTAATAAGATGACCACATTAGCGCTGGTGACTGCGAGCGTATTTGCGAGCGCAGTGGCCCAAGCGGAAGAAGTGGTTCGCGTGTATAACTGGTCAGATTATATCGCGGAAGATACCTTAGAAAACTTCAAGAAAGAAACGAGCATTAGGGTAATTTACGATGTATTTGATAGTAATGAAGTGCTTGAGGCTAAATTACTGTCTGGTCGTAGTGGCTACGATATCGTTGTACCTTCTAACCACTTTCTCGCTAAGCAAATCAAAGCGGGTGCTTTCAAACCTTTAGACCGCGCTAAGTTACCTAATTTTAAAAATTTAAATCCAGCCCTGATGAAGTTGCTTGAAAAAGCCGATCCGGGTAACCAATATGCCGTGCCTTACTTATGGGGAACTAATGGCATTGGTTACAACATAGATAAAGTGAAAGCCGCCGTGGGGGAAGATGCGCCATTTAACTCAATGGAACTGATCTTCAATCCTAAATACGCTGAAAAAATTTCTAAGTGTGGCTTTGCTATGTTGGACTCTGCCGACGACATGGTGCCACAGGCGATGATTTATTTAGGCTTAGATCCTAACAGCACTAAGGCTGAAGATTATGAAAAAGCGGGTGAGTTACTGGAAAAAATTCGTCCTTATGTGACGTATTTCCATTCTTCACGTTATATTTCTGACTTAGCGAACGGTGACATCTGTGTCGCTTACGGTTTCTCCGGTGACGTATTCCAGGCGAAAGCCCGTGCTGAAGAAGCAAAAAATGGCAATAAGATCGGCTACTCCATTCCAAAAGAAGGTGCCAATCTGTGGTTCGATATGTTAGCTATCCCTGCTGATTCAACGAACGTCGATAATGCACTCACGCTGATTAACTATTTTCTGCGTCCAGAAGTCATAGCGCCTATCTCTAACTATGTGGCCTATGCTAACCCGAACGATCCCGCTCAACCTCTGGTTGATGAGGCTATCCGTACCGATCCTGCGATCTATCCGCCACAAGAAGTGTTAGACAAACTTTATATTGGTGAAATTCGTCCTTTGAAAATTCAGCGCGTATTAACCCGTGTTTGGACCAAAGTGAAGTCAGGACAATAGTCGATAGGGGGCAAGCCTAGCTTGCCCCCAGCTTGGCAAACTTCTATGTCCAATCCTATGCATAGTTAATCCACGTATAGGATTTGACACAGTTTGTTTAACCACTTTTCATTCATTAATCGTGTTGAACCTAGAGTTTGAGCGTATCTACGCCTCATTTTCGGGTGGAGAAGTACTATGGCAATCACCTCGAGCGTCACCAATAAACCGACAACAAAGACGCAAGAAAAAGTACTGCTCAAGATTGAGCGGGTAAGCAAATTATTCGATGACGTGCGGGCTGTCGACGATGTGTCATTAACTATCAATAAAGGCGAAATTTTTGCCTTACTTGGCGGGTCAGGTTCGGGTAAGTCAACACTACTGCGCATGTTGGCGGGTTTTGAAAAGCCCACCTCTGGCCGTATTTTCCTTGATGGGGAAGATATCACCGATTTACCGCCATACGAACGTCCCATCAATATGATGTTTCAATCCTATGCTTTGTTTCCCCACATGACAGTGGCACAAAACATTGCATTTGGTTTGAAGCAAGACAAGCTGCCTAAAGCCGAAATTGAACAGCGTGTGCAAGATATGCTGAAACTCGTGCATATGGAGCAATATGGTAAGCGTAAACCGCATCAGTTATCTGGTGGTCAGCGCCAGCGTGTTGCACTGGCCCGTTCACTGGCGAAACGGCCTAAATTATTACTGCTCGATGAGCCTATGGGCGCATTGGATAAAAAACTGCGTACCCAAATGCAGCTAGAAGTGGTTGAAATCCTTGAGCGTGTCGGCGTGACCTGCGTGATGGTGACCCACGATCAGGAAGAAGCCATGACAATGGCTGGTCGAATTTCGATCATGAGTGATGGCTGGATTGCTCAAACTGGCTCGCCAATGGATATTTACGAAAGCCCGAACAGCCGCATGATTGCTGAGTTTATCGGTACTGTGAATTTGTTTGGTGGCGCGATTGAAGTGGATGAAGTCGACCATCTGATCATTAAGTCTAATGATTTGGCCCAACCTTTTTATGTCGGTTATGGCGTCACGACTAACGTTGAAGATAAGAATGTTTGGCTAGCAGTGCGTCCCGAAAAGACCATTATTAGCCGTGAACAGCCTGAAGGTCAGTACAACTGGGCAAAAGGAATCGTGCATGATATCGCTTATTTAGGCGGTATTTCAGTCTATTACATTCGTTTAGAGAATGGTCAAATCGTACAGTGCAGTATGACTAACCGTGAACGCCGCGCCGATCATGCCACATGGGATGACGAAGTGTTCATTAGTTGGGAGGACACCAGTGGCGTGGTGTTGAGATCATGAAGAAACCCATTAAATTAAAGTGGCTTAAGGGCCGCTTCTGGACCATAGGTATTCCCTACGCTTGGCTGCTGCTGTTTTTTGCCTTACCGTTTGCGATTGTCCTTAAACTGAGTTTTTCGACGGCGGCGATTGCTATCCCGCCCTATGAAGCAACATTCCAATATGCTGACGATGTATTAAATATCTTCCTGCATTTGGGTAACTATTTGATGTTGCTCGATGATTCGCTATATTACATGGCTTATCTCAGCTCATTGAAAATGGCGTTAATTTCGACCTTGGGCTGCTTGATTATTGGCTACCCAATGGCCTATGCCATTGCCCGTGCCCCTGCGCGGTTGCAAACCGTGCTGCTGCTGTTAGTTATGTTGCCTTCTTGGACCTCATTTTTAATCCGTGTTTACGCTTGGATGGGGATCTTAAGTAACACAGGTATCATCAATAATTCACTGATGTGGTTGGGGATTATTTCTGAGCCGTTACAGATCCTCAATACCAATATTGCCGTGTATATCGGCATTATCTATGCGTATTTACCCTTTATGATTCTGCCCTTGTACGCCACCTTAGTGAAACTTGATATGAGTTTGATTGAAGCTGCGTCTGACTTGGGTTCAAGCCGTTTGAATACCTTCTGGAAAATCACTTTCCCGCTGTCAAAAAGTGGTGTGATTGCTGGTTCTATGTTGGTGTTTATTCCTGCCGTGGGTGAGTTTGTGATCCCAGAGCTACTCGGTGGTCCCGATTCCTTAATGATAGGTCGAGTGTTATGGCAAGAGTTTTTCAATAACCGCGACTGGCCTGTGGCTTCGTCACTGGCGATTGTGATGTTGGGTCTATTGATTATTCCGATCACTTTATTCCATCGCTATCAGGCGCGTAGTTTGGAGAAAGACCTATGAAAAAATTAAGCTTTTCTTCAGTGATGCTTTGGTTTGGCTTGTTTTTCTTGTATGCACCTATGTTAGTGCTGGTGATTTATTCCTTTAACGACTCTAAATTAGTGACGGTATGGGGCGGATTTTCACCTAAATGGTATGGCGAGTTATTTCAAGACCAACAGATTTTAGATGCAGTATGGACCAGCCTGCGGATAGCATTTTATAGCTCAACTATGGCGGTTATTATCGGTACTATGGCAGCCTTTGTGATGACACGCTTTAAGCGTTCATGGGCAAAACTGACCCTGTCGAACATGATTACTGCACCGCTGGTAATGCCTGAAGTGATTACTGGTCTGTCTTTGCTTTTACTGTTTGTGCACATGGCAGATTTGTTGGGCTGGCCCAGAGAGCGTGGCATGATGACAGTGTGGATTGCACACTCAACATTTTGTGCTGCCTATGTGGCTGTGGTGGTGTCTTCAAGATTGCGCGAGCTTGATATGTCAATCGAAGAGGCGGCAATGGACTTAGGGGCAACACCGCTCAAGACTTTCTTCTTGATCACTGTGCCTATGATTTCGCCGGCGCTGGTGGCGGGTTGGTTGTTGTCATTCAGTTTGTCCTTAGACGATTTAGTGATCGCAAGCTTTGCCTCAGGCCCTGGTGCAACGACCTTGCCTATGGTGGTGTTCTCTTCGGTACGTTTAGGAGTTTCTCCTAAGATCAATGCCTTAGCGACGCTGATCATACTGTGTGTTTCACTCATCGCTTTCCTTTCTTGGTATATGGCAAGACGGGCAGAGAAACGCGATCGTACACCAGTGAACTAGTTAGCTTAATTTTGGGATGGCTTTGGTATTGCCAAAGCCATCCTTGATATTTGTCACCGCTCCCATCACCCGCTTTGCTTTGCAGGCTAGTCCTGTTACTCAAGCTCACCAGAATCGAATCACTGAGCTAAAAATAATCGCGTGTTTGATATATCAAACAAAATGTAAATTATTGCGCTTTTCTGGCTAGTGTTTCGTTTTATGAAGGTGTAGGATGTGATGGCTGTTTAAAATAATGAACATTAGAATTCAAGGGAACAACATGTCTGCCATAGCTCACGCTGGATCATATTATGCGGCATCGGCCAACGATAAGGTTGAACGTCCGCGTCTACAGGAATCGATTGAAGCCGATGTTTGTGTGATTGGCGCAGGTTATACAGGTCTTTCTGCCGCGCTGCATTTATTAGAATCTGGCATGAGTGTGGTGGTGTTAGAAGCCGCTCGCATTGGCTGGGGCGCCTCGGGCCGTAATGGCGGACAAATCGTTAATAGTTATAGCCGTGACATTGATACTATAGAAAAAACAGTCGGTAAAGAACAAGGTAAACTCTTTGGCCAAATGGCCTTTGAGGGCGGGAAAATCATCCGCGATCGTATTGCTAAGTATAATATTCAATGCGATCTAAAAGATGGCGGTGTGTTTGCCGCGATGAACGAAAAACAAATGGGTCATCTGCGCCATCAAAAGCAACTGTGGGAAAGCCACGGTCATGTTAATCAGCTCGAACTTCTCGATGCTAAAGGTATTCGCGGTGTGGTAAATACTGAGCGTTATGTCGGTGGTCTACTCGATAAAAGCGGTGGCCATATTCACCCGCTTAATTTAGCCCTAGGCGAAGCGCGCGCGGTTGAATCCCTCGGCGGTAAAATTTTTGAAGACTCAGCGGTGTTAAGTGTCGATGAGGGCGATAGCCCTGTTGTGCATACGGCGCAGGGCAGTGTCAAAGCCAAGTTTGTGGTCGTGGCAGGTAACGCTTATTTAGGTAAGTTAATGCCTGAGTTGCAGGCGAAATCTATGCCCTGCGGCACGCAAGTGATTACCACAGAGCCTTTGAGTGTCGATCTGGCTGCGAGCTTATTACCGCAGGATTACTGCGTCGAAGATTGTAACTATCTGCTTGATTATTTCCGTCTGTCTGGTGATAAGCGGATGATTTACGGTGGCGGCGTAGTGTATGGCGCCCGCGATCCGGCGGATATCAAATCGATCATTATTCCGAACATGCTCAAAACCTTCCCACAATTAAAGGATGTGAAGATCGATTATGCGTGGACGGGTAACTTCCTACTGACGCTATCGCGCCTGCCACAGGTCGGTCGTATCGGTAAGAACATCTATTATTCACAGGGTTGCAGTGGCCACGGTGTCACTTATACCCATCTGGCGGGCAAGTTACTGGCCGAGATGCTCAACGGCCAAGCCACGCGCTTCGATGCCTTTGCTGCATTGCCACATTATCCTTTTCCCGGCGGTCACGCACTTCGCGTCCCTTTTAGTGCTATCGGAGCTTGGTATTACACGTTAAGAGACAAACTAGGTCTTTAACATCATCACTTTTAAGAAGCTAAGTAGCTTCATAATACGAGGAAATCCTTGTGCAATTAAATGATCCGAGTTTGCTACGTCAACAGTCTTTTATTAATGGTCAATGGTGTGATGCCGTTTCTGGTGACACGCTAAAGGTGGTTAATCCCGCAACCAATGCCGTGATTGGCTACGTTCCTAATATGGGACAAGTTGAAACTGAAATGGCGATTAAGGCGGCAGAAGCGGCTTTACCTGCATGGCGAGCGCTGACAGCCAAAGAGCGCGGCGCTAAGTTAAGGCGTTGGTTTGAATTACTCAATGAAAATAGTGATGACTTAGCATTGCTCATGACGACTGAGCAGGGTAAACCGCTGGCAGAAGCGAAAGGTGAAGTAACCTATGCCGCTTCGTTTATCGAGTGGTTTGCCGAAGAAGCGAAACGTATTTATGGCGATACCATTCCTGGGCATCAAGTAGATAAGCGCTTGATGGTAATTAAGCAGCCTGTCGGTGTAACCGCTGCGATAACTCCGTGGAACTTTCCTGCTGCTATGATCACCCGCAAAGCCGCTCCAGCGTTAGCTGCGGGTTGCACTATGGTGGTAAAACCTGCGCACCAAACACCCTTTACCGCATTAGCGATGGCTGAACTTGCTAAGCGTGCCGGTATTCCTGCTGGCGTATTTAGTGTGTTAACGGGTGATGCGGTGCAGATTGGTAATGAAATGTGCAGCAACCCGATAGTGCGTAAGCTGTCTTTCACTGGCTCAACCAATATTGGTATTAAATTAATGGCGCAATGTGCGCCTACCTTAAAAAAACTGTCGCTAGAGCTTGGCGGCAATGCACCATTTATCGTATTTAACGATGCCAATATCGATGCCGCTGTCGAAGGCGCCATGATAGCTAAATATCGTAATGCCGGCCAAACCTGCGTCTGCGCTAACCGCATTTATGTGCAAGACGGTGTATATGACGAGTTTGCCTTAAAACTCAGCACTGCAGTGGGCAAGCTTAAGGTCGGAGAGGGCATTAACGAGGGCGTCACTACGGGTCCGTTGATCAATGCTGCCGCAGTCGAGAAAGTACAAAGTCACCTTATCGATGCTATCGCTAAAGGCGCCTCTGTGATCGCGGGCGGCAAAGTTCATGATCTTGGCGGTAATTTCTTCGAGCCAACCGTGCTCACCAATGTCGATAAAAGCATGCTTGTTGCCCGCGAAGAAACCTTTGGTCCACTCGCGCCGCTGTTTAAATTCAGCGATGTCGACGATGTGATCAAACAAGCTAATGATACTGAATTTGGCCTCGCCGCCTATTTCTATGGCCGCGATATTTCATTGGTGTGGAAAGTCGCCGAAGCCTTGGAATATGGCATGGTTGGGGTCAACACGGGTTTGATTTCGACGGAAGTCGCGCCCTTTGGTGGGATGAAATCCTCTGGACTGGGCCGTGAAGGCTCTAAGTTCGGTATCGAAGAATATCTAGAAATCAAATACATCTGCATGTCCGTTTAATACGGCCCGATTTGGCGTGTGAGGAAGACTAAATGACAACAACCAATGATTCATTGATGGCACGTCGCCAAGCCGCAGTTGCGGGTGGTGTCGGGCAAATTCACCCTATTTTTACCGCCCGCGCTGAAAATGCGACTGTGTGGGATGTTGAAGGTCGCGAGTTTATCGATTTTGCGGGCGGCATTGCCGTGCTCAATACGGGTCACCTTCACCCTAAAGTGAAGGCGGCGGTTGCAGCTCAGCTGGATAATTTCTCCCATACCTGTTTTATGGTGCTCGGCTACGAGAGCTATATCCAAGTATGTGAAAAGCTCAATCAACTGGTTCCTGGGGATTTTGCCAAGAAGACGGCACTATTCACTAGTGGTTCAGAAGCGGTTGAAAACGCAGTTAAAGTGGCGCGTGCCTATACCAAACGTGCTGGCGTGATTGCGTTTACCTCGGGCTACCATGGTCGCACTATTGCGGCTTTGGCATTGACCGGAAAAGTTGCGCCTTACAGTAAAGGTATGGGGCTGATGTCGGCGAATGTGTTCCGCGCCGAGTTCCCGTGCGAAATGCATGGCGTGTCCGATGATGATGCTATGGCCTCGATTGAACGTATCTTTAAAAATGATGCTGAGCCGAGTGATATCGCCGCCATTATTTTAGAGCCAGTGCAGGGCGAGGGTGGTTTCTACGCCGCATCGCCCGCCTTTATGCAACGTTTACGCGCACTATGCGACCGTGAAGGCATTATGCTGATCGCCGATGAAGTGCAAACAGGCGCGGGCCGTACTGGCACTTTCTTCGCTATGGAGCAAATGGGTGTTGCTGCAGATATCACGACCTTTGCTAAATCTATCGCGGGTGGTTTTCCACTCTCAGGTATTACCGGCCGCGCCCAAGTCATGGACGCAGTGGGTCCCGGTGGTCTTGGCGGTACTTATGGTGGTAATCCGTTAGCGTGCGCTGCTGCGCTTGCTGTCATTGAAGTGTTTGAAGAAGAAAAGTTGCTAGAAAGGGCTAATGCCATTGGTGAGCGCATTAAGTCTGCCCTGAATGTAATGCAGGTCGAACATGCGCAAATCGCCGATGTGCGTGGTTTAGGCGCTATGATCGCCATCGAACTGATGGAAGAAGGTAAACCTGCACCGCACTATTGCGCGCAAGTGTTGAGCGATGCCCGTGACCGTGGATTGATTTTATTATCCTGCGGTACTTACGGTAATGTGCTGCGCATTTTGGTGCCATTAACGGCGCCGGATGCACAAATTGATGCAGGCCTTGGTATTCTTAACGCCAGCTTCAATGCCGTACTGAAAAGCTAATATCACTTTGATATAAAAACGGTTTTAGATGACAGTTTTGCATAATAAAAATCCCGCTTCGGCGGGATTTTTATTGGGGCGATTGTTTTGGAGTTGGTTGTTTTTACTGCCAGTGACTTTCAGCACTCATTAGTTAAATGAATCACCACTTTTTAATATCCATTAGGATCTGTAATGCTTTTTTGCGTTTATCAAGATCATACAAGTCATTGGTGAAGATAAACTCATTCACGCCGAGTTCTTTTACGATCATTTCCAAACGATGCTTAATCGTCGCTGGGCCACCAGTAACTGATAAACCTAAGAAATTATCGACATAGGTTTCTTCTTGCGCACTCCATAAGCCATCCATAGTGTCAACCGGTGGCTTTAGCCATAACTCGTGACCACGGATAAGTGCCAGCACGCGCTGTTTTGAGGTCGTGCCCAAATATTGGGCCTCTTCATCTGTATCGGCGGCAACTAACGGTAAGCCAAGCATCACATAGGGTTTATCAAGCACTTGAGAAGGTTTAAAGTCGCGGCGATAGATTTCAATCGCATCGTAGAGAAAACGTGGTGCAAAGTGGCCCGCAAACACATAGGGCAAACCACGCTGCGCCGCTAACTGTGCGCTAAAAAAACTCGAGCCCAATAACCAAATTGGCACATTAGTACCTTCTCCGGGAATCGCTCGCACCGCATGACGACCATTGTAAGGGCCAAGTAGAGTTTGTAATTCACTGACTTCTTCAGGGAATTGTTCGGCGCGACTGGTATCACGGTTCAGTGCTCGGCTGGTAATTTGATCGCTGCCAGGTGCGCGTCCCAGTCCTAAATCGATACGACCTGGATATAAGCTTTCAAGGGTGCCAAACTGTTCGGCGACCACTAAAGGCGCATGGTTTGGCAGCATAATGCCACCCGCGCCGACGCGAATACGCTGCGTATTGCCAGCAATATAACCAATTAATACCGAGGTCGCCGCGCTGGCGATACCGGGCATATTGTGGTGTTCGGCAAACCAAAAACGATTAAAGCCGAGTCTGTCGGCTTCCTTGGCATACTGCAAACTGTTTTGAAGCGTTTCGCCTACGGTTGAGCCTTGGCGCATGGGCGCGAGTTCCAATAGCGAGAAGGGAATATCGGCCAATATTGATGTCTGCTGTGACATAGTGTCTCCAAGTGACTGCCGTTTTTGCTAGCGATAACAAGAGGTGCTAACTGTGTTAGCGTATTGTTTGTTGCATTGCTAGGCTCATTGCTAAGAAAAAGCGTTAACGGCTCAGTCTTGATGAATAAAGGTATTCAGTGATATTGATATGGGGTTAACGACACGGCTTATCAAGCTTTAATGGATAACACTTTCCCCTTCATTATTTCAATGTGAGTCTGCACTTGAGCATCGCTATGCAACTGAGTGTGTACTCGCTTTGTAACAAATTGAGGGGCTGAAGTCATTCGCGTGTGAGGGCCGATAATGTGGAACTGAAGTTCTTATTCTCAGCAACTCAGCGCTAAGCCAGTCACAGTAGGATTGCATGACTTTCGCTAAAGCTCATTTGGTTATGAGTAGCAATATAAGGGTATAAACGATGTTGAATGAAGTGATAAAAAAACTACCGATAGCAGGGCTATCGGCAGTTAATGTTATGCAATAGAAAAATCGCTATTGTCAGTCGAGCATTACTGCTCGGCTTTCACATCCCGTAGCGATGCCGCAGCACTTTCACTAATATCATCATCAGCAGCATTGTTGTGTGAATGGTGAGTCTCAGTCAGGCGACGCATCAGAGGTAATACTGCAAGGGCGATAAAGGTACAGACTACAGCCGCGATACCTAACTTATTAAACAGACTTGTGTATACGGGCAAGGTTTGCAGTGGGTCGACTAAATCTTTTGGCACACTGGCGAAGTTAGCGACCACACCGCCCAGATACTGTGAAATACCTGAGGCGACGAAATAGGCGCCCATCATAAAGCCGCCCATACGCGCAGGTACGTAGCGAGCAATCATGGCAAGTCCAAGACCACTCACCAGCAATTCCCCTAAAGAGTAAGAGGCATAGCCCCAGATCATGATCCATGAAGAGGTTTTACCATTGACTGCAAATTGGCCCGCAAAGCCATAGATAAAGAAGCCGATCGCCACAACGGCAAAACCGAGGGCAAACTTCGCCGCGATAGAAAAGTCTTTATCATTGCGTCCAGCCCATGAATAGCTCCATGCGAGTACTGGACTTAATACCATAATCCATAATGGATTTAATGCTTGGAACTGGGCAGGTGACCAAGTCCACAAGTGGGTACCAAAAACTTGAAAATCCCAATCCACGTTACGCAGGGCAAACAGCGCGAGTGACGTTGACATTTGTTGATAGAAAATAAAGAAGAACACGGTTTGCACCGTAAGGATCAGTGCTGCAATCAGTCCAGCTCTTTCACTGGTTTCGCTGGTGCGGATCAAGTGGAAGAAGATTGCCAATACGGCTACGCCTGCTGCATAAACGAAGACGCGCGCAACAGCTTCGTATTCAAGAATAATGGCTGAAGCGACAACCGACAATGCGGATAGACCCAATACAATCGCGAGGTTTTTCTTGTTCACTGGGCGAGTGTCTGGCTCAGAACCGTAATGGACTAGACTCTTACGCATAAGTGCATAGTTGCCTAAACCCACCAATATGCCGACACAACACACGGCAAAAGCGGCATGCCAGCCAAATTCGTTGCCATATTGGGCGTTAACGTAATCTTTAATCCAAGGCGTGAGCAACATAGAGAAGGTCGAACCCACGTTTACCGCCATGTAATAGATGGTAAACGCACTGTCGATTTTAGAATCGTCACCTTCGTAAATCTTGCGGACTAAGTTACCCGCATTCGGCTTGAATAGGCCGTTACCGACCACAATCACGCCGAGCGCTGAAAACATAAACCACGTATTTTCAGTGGGTACGGCCATTAGCGCATAACCCAGAGAGAGGATCCCCGCACCGAGCAGCATAGTGCGTTTGGTGCCGAGAATTTTATCCCCAACCCAGCCACCAATCGCCGGTGATACATAAATAAGTGCCGCACAGGCACTCCATACTAAGTTTGCACGTGAGTCATCAAAGCCAAGACGCTGCACCATAAAGTACACAATCAGCGCTTGCATGCCGTAATAACCAAAGCGTTCCCATAATTCGATAAGAGACACAGTCATAAATGAATGTGTTTTACTTACCGGAGCAGTCCCAATAGTCATATCGCTTGCTTCCAACATTGTTGTTTTAATATTTGAGCTCAAAAGTATAAGGCGATAACCAATTCAAACCAATGGCAGACATAGGCAAAAACAGACTTTGTTACAAATGACCTTATCAATTTTAAGGTGGATTTAAGCGGGTACAGTTCTATCTAAGTTTTTCTGCTGCGGATAAATCAAGGAACATTCGCAGTACTATCGGATAAGCAGATAATGGCATGTGCGGGTATGCGCTATGGTGTATTTAAATACATTGAGGTTGATTGCTGTTTGTCCAACAGGCATAGTGCGCTTGGAAATTCTAATGTAGATAACTTTAAAACGAAAAGTTCTACTTAGCAGCGTCTCTACAGTTGCAGATATGCATCAGGTTGTTAATGCACCGCTTTGCGTTAAATATATTTAAACGGAGTATATGAATGTTACGAATTGGTATCGATCTTGGTGGCACAAAAATCGAGGTAGTCGCATTAGATAGCGATGGTAACGAAGTCTTTCGTAAACGCATCCCGACACCGAGAGAATATGTTGCGACAGTCAATGCTTTGGTTGCATTGGTAACTGAAGTCGAAGACAGCCTGCAGCAAACCGCCACTATCGGAATAGGTATTCCTGGGGTTGTTTCTCCTTTTACTGGTCTAGTAAAAAATGCTAATTCAACTTGGATCAATGGTCATCCACTCGATGTGGATCTGGGGACTCGATTAAATCGTAAAGTAAAAATTGCTAATGATGCGAACTGTTTTGCCGTATCAGAAGCGGTAGATGGCGCTGCCGCAGGAAAGTCAGTTGTATTTGGTGCCATTATTGGAACGGGATGTGGTGCTGGTATCGCAATTAAAGGCCAAGTACATGACGGTGGCAATGGTATTGGTGGTGAGTGGGGCCATAATCCTTTACCGTGGATGAAAGCAGATGAATTTAATACCACGACGTGTTTTTGTGGTAATAGAGACTGTATCGAAACGTTTATATCTGGAACGGGTTTTGTTCGCGACTTTCGCGCTGCGGGCGGTGTTGCTGACAGCGGTATTGAAATTGCCCAAATGATGCAAGCGGGAGATCCGCTGGCAACTCAAGCATTTAACCGCTTTATTGATCGTTTAGCCCGTTCATTGGCCCATGTGATCAATATGATGGATCCTGATGTTATCGTCCTTGGCGGCGGCGTGTCTAACATCGATGCTATTTATACCGAATTACCGAAAATTTTGCCGCTCTATGTGGTTGGCCGAGAGTGCCACACACCCGTTGTTAAAAATTATTATGGTGCTTCATCTGGGGTGCGTGGCGCCGCTTGGTTGTGGGGACGCTAATACCTAGACTCAATCAAGAATAGTGTTTGATATTAAAGGCTGAATTCATTTATTTGAATTTGGCCTTTTTTTGATTTAGTCATTCAAAAGTTTTACATTTCATTGACAACTCTTTATCTTAAGTACTGGTAATTCTTACCCTAAGTGCTATTTTTAATGCTGTATAGAAAGTATAAAAATAAAGTAGATCAAAATAATTACGCTATTGTCGTTCTCTTGGGAGTTTACTAGATGAAGCATTTGTCCATCAGTACTAAGTTGTTGTGGATTACATCAGCATTATTTTTATCGATAGTGGCTATTTTATCTATCAGTTTATGGTGGACACTGTCGGCTCAAAACGCGCAATTATCGGATCAAGTTCAAAATACCCTACAAACTGAAACGCGGGATAAACTCGAAGCCCGCGCCGGTGAATATGGCGAAATGGTCGCTGGATTTATTAACGAAGCCTATCGTATTCCTTACTCTTTTGCCGGTATGGTGGAGAGTACGGCAGAAGAACTTCCCTTAAAGCGTGATCGTTTAGAACTCACTGTGGCGGCTGTGCTTAAGAAAAATGCACAAGTTTCCTCCATGTATGCCCAGTTTGAACCTAATGGTTATGATGGGCTCGATACTGAGTTTCTGAATATTAATTCCAGCCACAGTGTAACGACATCAGGTGCCCTAGAGGTTTACTATACCCGTGATGACAATGGCACTGTTGCACATCAACAGGTTGAAGATTCGTCAGAAAAATACCTTACTAGCCTAAATGAATTTGGGATCCGTGATGCAGAATGGTATTTATGCGGTAAAGAAACCTTAAAGCCCTGTCTAATGGAGCCGTATTTATACGAAATAACTCCCGGTAACAAAGCATTAATGACCTCGCTAACTGTTCCTGTGCTTAAGCGTAAACAGTTTATCGGTGTGGTCGGTGTTGATTTAAACTTACCCGTCTTTCAAACCCTTATCGATAAGTTATCTAAGAGCCTCTACGATGGGCAAGCGAAAGTAACTTTATTGAGTACCCGCGGTTTAGTGGTTGCAGCAAGTCATTACAGTAAAAAGGCTCGCCCTTTAGCTGAGTCAATAAATCCAGCTATTGCCTCACAAATCATCTCGTTACACAAGAACTCGGGTTACATGGTTAACGATGATGAAATTATTGTTGCCTACCCAATTAAGATCCCTTTAGCGAATGCCGAGTGGTCCTTAGTGATCCAAGTGCCGACTGCGCAGGCGTACAAGAGTTCGATTGTGTTGAATAATGATATGGATGAAATGGCAACTTCCTTGGGGAGTTTGTTGCTCATGGTCGGTGTTGTCGTGTCGATTGCTGCTGTGATTACGATTAGCCTAGTGATCCGTAGCATTATTTCACCCTTAAAGATGATCCAAGGCCGTGTAGAACACCTAGCAAGCGCTGATGGCGATTTAACGCAATCGATAGAAGTGGACTCCCATGCAGAGTTGATTGCGTTAGCAAAAGGTTTCAACTCCTTTATTTATAAACTGAAAAACTTGATTGCCGAGCTTAAAACCCTCGCGAGTCGTTCTCAGGAAGAAAGCCAAGCTTCAGCGAAAATTGCCCAGCTCACGCGTGATAGTGTCAATCGTCAATATGGTGAAATTGAGAGTGTGGTAACGGCCGTAAACCAAATGAGTGCCACCGCACTTGAGGTTGCTAAGGCGTCTGAGCAAACCGCTGCAGAAACAGAAGCTATGTCACGCAACATTCGTCACAGTGAAGAAAGTCTGACTAAGGCGATGGGCTTTGTGGCGACTATGTCTAAAGAGTCAATGGAAGCTAAGCTGGCCGTGAGTAAAGTCGCTGACAGCAGTATGAATATTAGTCGTATTCTTGAGGTGATCAGCTCCATTGCCGCACAAACAAACCTGCTGGCACTAAATGCGGCGATTGAGGCGGCGAGGGCGGGTGAACAAGGACGGGGTTTTGCTGTGGTGGCTGACGAAGTCCGTGCGCTGGCATCTAAGACTCAAAGCTCGACGAATGATATTAGTACTCTTATCGATGCACTGCAAAAAGAAGTTCAAAGTGCTTCTGGCATCATAGATAAAGGTGCTGAACGGGCACAAATGGCCGTATCTCAAACTGAGCAAGCGCTGAACTCATTGAACTCAATGGTGAGTCAGATTGAAGAAATTTCGGGCCAAGTTACCCATATCGCGGCAGCGGCAGAAGAGCAGAGCGCGGTGACTGAAGAGGTTAATCGCAATATTACAGGCATTTCTGATTCGGCTTCTGAACTTGCGCGTCTTGCGGGTGAAGCACAGCAAAGCAGTGTAGTTTTAGCAAGCTTAGTGAAGCAGCAACATGAGCAGTTAGGCAAGTTAAAAACCTAGCACTCAGATATTTGTGGAATTAGCTCATTGATTTTAAATAGACTCTTTGATTGTGTTGCTGCTTAACACTTATCAAAGAGCCTATTTTTATGGATATTTAAATAACATCGAATAGGCTAAAAATTTAAAACAGTTCAGCGAGGGGAATGTGTAAATACACGGATATTGTGTGATAACTAGCGGAGATCAGTTTTTAGATACAAAAAAGCCCATTGAATCAATGGGCTTTTTTGTTGAATCGGGTGGTGGCCCCTCACGGACTTGAACCGTGGACCTAACGATTATGAGTCGTGTGCTCTAACCAACTGAGCTAAGGGGCCGACTTAAGGTAATCGTCATTACCTGAAGCGGGAGGAAGTATACTAAGCTTACTTACGCTTGTCACCCGTGTTTTGGCTGGAAATTCACGCAACTGATTCAATTGGTTATCTGTTAATCAACTTAAATGCTATCGTCGCCTAAATTTAAGGCTTCGATGCTGTGCTGATGTCAATATTAGCGTGGGAAAGACAATAAAAAGCCCTGCATGGGCAGGGCTTCAGATCTTACTTAGATGACTTTAGGTTTATAACGGCCTATTCATCTAGGAATGATTTTAAGATTTCTGAGCGTGAAGGGTGACGCAGTTTGCGCAGTGCCTTAGCTTCAATCTGACGAATACGTTCACGGGTCACGTCGAACTGCTTACCCACTTCTTCAAGTGTATGGTCAGTATTCATATCGATACCAAAACGCATACGCAGCACTTTCGCTTCACGGGCGGTTAGACCTGCTAACACTTCGTGGGTGGCGTTTTTCAAGCTTTCGCTGGTCGCTGAATCCAGTGGTAATTCGAGGGTAGTATCCTCGATAAAATCACCTAAATGCGAATCTTCATCGTCACCGATTGGGGTTTCCATGGAGATAGGTTCTTTAGCTATTTTCAATACCTTACGGATCTTATCTTCCGGCATCATCATACGCTCAGCCAGTTCTTCAGGTGAAGGCTCGCGGCCCATTTCCTGTAGCATTTGGCGAGAGATACGGTTCAGCTTGTTGATCGTTTCGATCATGTGTACTGGAATTCGAATAGTACGCGCTTGGTCGGCGATAGAGCGGGTAATCGCCTGACGGATCCACCAAGTTGCATAGGTCGAAAATTTGTAACCACGACGGTATTCGAATTTATCCACGGCTTTCATTAAGCCAATGTTACCTTCTTGGATTAAGTCCAAGAATTGCAGACCACGGTTGGTGTATTTCTTCGCGATAGAAATTACCAGACGTAAGTTGGCTTCAACCATTTCTTTCTTCGCACGGCGCGCTTTGGCTTCACCGATTGACATACGGCGGTTGATGTCTTTAATGGCAGAAATCGCTAAGCCAGTTTCTTCTTCTACTGCTGCAAGCTTGGTACGACAACGAATGACGTCATCTTCAACCATTCTTAGGCCTTCGGCATAAGGTTTCGTTGAGGCTTTCTCAGTGTTGAACCAATCAAGGTTGGTTTCGTTGCCAGTGAAGAATTTGACGAAGTTTTTCTTCGGCATTTTGGCTTGTTCAACGCACAGTTTTAACACTAAACGTTCTTGAACACGCACGCGGTCCATCATAGTGCGCATGCTTTTGACTAAACGGTCAAACTGCTTAGGTACTAAGCGGAATTCTTTGAAAATTTCGCCGATTTCGAAGAGGGCTTTTACCGATTCAGGGTGTTCACGGCCCTTAGCTTCGATAATTTTCAGTGCGCTTTCGTAAGCGGCTCTGAGTTGACCGAATCTTTCACGAGCTTCTTCAGGATCAGGCCCTTTGTTGCCTTCTTCTTCATCTTCGCTGTCATCGTCATCCTCTTCGTCATCTTCATCGTCCAGCTCTTCTTCAGATAATTCTGAGCCGATGTGAGTGGCGGTCGGGGCGACGTCATCTTCGTCCGGGTTTACAAATCCAGAGATAATATCAGATAAGCGCAGTTCGTCGGCTTCAAATTGGTCGAATTGCTCAAGGATCATAGCGATCGCTTGTGGGTATTCGGCGACTGAACTTTGAACTGTGTTGATGCCTTCTTCGATGCGTTTGGCGATAACAATTTCGCCTTCGCGGGTCAGAAGCTCAACGGTACCCATTTCACGCATATACATGCGTACGGGATCGGTTGTGCGGCCAAGTTCGCTTTCTACTGTTGCCAGTGCTGCGGCGGCTTCTTCTGCTGCATCTTCGTCTGTGTTGTCTTCCGACATCATCATGTCATCGGCATCGGGGGCTTCTTCGAACACCCGGATACCCATGTCATTTATCATCTGGATAATATCTTCGATCTGGTCAGAATCGACCATGTCTGCAGGTAAGTGATCGTTCACTTCTGCATAGGTTAAGTAACCTTGCTCTTTACCTTTGGCAAGCAACAGCTTAAGTTGCGACTGCGGAGTATGATCCATAGATATCATCCAAGTTGGGAAACTGTTACAACGACGGACACTTAGCATAAGCCAAGTGCCGCGCAAATCGTCAATTATAGCCGTGTGCACATATCTGTGCTAGTCACTGGGGCAGCGAATGAGGACATTTTTGCCTCAGTTTAACCCTTTCATGACTGAGATCAGCTTCGAGAGCTGCATCTTCTCTTCTTTTGTATGAGTCTGTTTTAGACTCAATTCCTGATATCGTTGTTCAATATATTGATTGTTCAACCAAACCAGGGTTTGTTTAAACTTTTCGAGCAAGTTTTCATCCGCCACTTGATGGTCCCATTGGGCCAATTTATGGAGAGTGCCGCTGTAAGGGTGCTCTCGGAATTGTTCAAGTAGTTGTGCGCTGTTTAACGTTTGCTCTCGAGTCATCTCCAATAACAGTGGCAGCAATTCTATGCCTGGCATCTGCAAGTGGGCGAGTGCGGGTTGTGGGGGTAAACCCATACCCAGTTTAGGATGTTGTACTAGCAGTGCGATGGCGAGTCGCAATGGTGTACCGCGTCCTTTTAATCCTTTACTTGCCATTGGTTTAGCTTGTTTCACGCTAAAGCCTAGCTTCTTTTTCATATCTTCTGAGCTGTTCATTCCTAACTTGTGAGCTAAGTTCTCAAGTAGTAAATTTTGCAGCACAGTGTCTTGAATTTTTTCAATTAAGATAAAAGCTTGTTTCGCTAAGTTGCCTTTATCTGTACCGTATTTTGTCGCTAACGTGTCAAATAGAAACTCGGGTAGTGCAATGGCAGAGTCCATTAAGGTTTCAAATGCATCTTTACCAATTTTACGAACCATAGAATCAGGATCTTCGGCCTGAGGCAGGAACATAAATCGTACTTGATCGCCCGGCTTTAATAATGGCAATGCCGTTTCTAAGGCGCGCCATGCCGCTTCAGTACCCGCTCTGTCACCGTCGTAACAGCAAATCACTTCTTTAGCGCTGCGCAGCAAAAGCTGAAATTGCTCTGCTGTGGTTGAGGTGCCTAATGATGCGACAGCATAATCGACGCCAAATTGCGCCAATGCCACCACATCCATATAGCCTTCAACGATCAGTACTTTGTCTGGATCGCGATAGCGTTGCTTTAGTTCATAGAGACCATAAAGCTCATTGCCCTTATGAAATATGGGCGTTTCTGGAGAATTCAAGTATTTGGGTGTGCCATCACCTAAAACTCTGCCACCAAAACCAATGACTCGTCCGCGCCTGTCGCGGATAGGAAACATGAGGCGGTCACGAAATCTGTCGTAACGTTTCCCACTGTCGTTGCTAATTAACATACCCGCAGTCAGTAACTTATCCTGCGCATCTTGATTCTGACGATAGCGGCCCAATAAGCCATCCCAACCGTCTGGCGCAAAGCCAATACCAAAATGTTCTACTACATCATCGGATAAACCGCGATAGGCAAGATAATCGATAACTTTTTGTTTATCTTGGTGTTGTCTAAGTTGGTTTTGAAAGTAAAGGCTTGCTTCTTCCATGAGTTGATATAAGTCATGGCTTAAACCATCATCATGTCGCTTGCCTGTGCCTTGTTCTCTGGGAACCTCTAATCCAAGCTGGCCCGCCAAATCTTCAATGGCATCAATAAAATCGAGTCGGTCATACTCCATCACAAAATCGATGGCGTTGCCGTGAGCACCGCAGCCAAAGCAATGATAGAACTGTTTATCACGGCTGACGGTAAACGAAGGTGATTTTTCGCTATGAAAAGGACAACAGGCCGAGTAGTTCTTACCCGCCTTTTTCAAGGGCACCTTACGATCGATAAGTTCGACTATGTCAGTGCGAGCGATTAGCTCATTGATAAAATCACGAGGTATTGCCATTGAGTGCTTAAAATCCCGCCTTGCGCGAATTTAAACAAACAAGCCGCGCATAGGCACGGCTTGTTCATACAGTGAAACGCTAATTATTGCAATTTAGCACGGATCATAGCGCCGATAGCGCCCATGTCTGCACGTCCTTGCACTTTAGATTTCAATGCTCCCATTACTTTGCCCATATCCGCCATGGCGGATGCACCTACTTCTACAATAGTTGCATCGATGAGCGCCGCGATTTCCGCCTCTGTAAGAGGGGTAGGCAGGAAAGCTTCAATAACTTGAATCTCTGCTGCTTCCACGTCGGCCAACTCGTTACGACCCGCTGCTTCAAATTGAGCAATCGAGTCACGACGTTGTTTCACCATTTTGGTTAAGACCGCTATAACCTGTTCATCAGTCAGAGATTCGCGGGTATCCACTTCAATCTGTTTGATGGCGGCTAATGCCATACGAATAGTGCTCAAGCGCGCCTTCTCTTTGGCGATCATGGCCTGTTTCATATGGTCTTTTAGCTGATCAATTAGGCTCATATGAGATTAATATAAACGTACGCGACGTGCGTTTTCGCGAGAAAGCTTCTTAGCTAAACGTTTAACTGCAGCTGCTTTTGCGCGCTTACGTGCAGTAGTTGGCTTCTCGTAGAATTCACGAGCACGCACGTCGGCTAAAATACCAGCTTTTTCACAAGAGCGCTTGAAACGACGCAGAGCTACGTCGAATGGTTCGTTTTCACGTACTTTAATAATTGGCATACGCCATCACCCCTTAGGTGTAGGTTGTTCTGGTTCAATTGCTCGAACCAAGTCTATTTAAAATGGTGCGGAATTTTATACCGAGACACCTAGGCTTGTAAAGCCCTAAAACTGAGCTCAGTCCTATAGTGGGCTCAATATGGTCTGCGCGACTGGAGTAATTGAGCGCTTGCAGGTAGAATTGGCGCCCTTTAGTTAGCAATTGATGAGACACCATGCGGGTTTTAGGTATTGAAACATCCTGTGACGAGACAGGTATCGCCGTCTATGACGATGAACTGGGCTTATTATCTCATACTTTATACAGTCAGGTTAAGCTGCATGCTGACTATGGTGGTGTGGTGCCTGAGTTGGCGTCACGTGACCATGTGCGCAAAATTGTGCCGCTTATTCGTCAAGCGCTGAAAGATGCGAATACTGAAATTGCTGATCTCGATGGGATTGCCTATACCAAGGGCCCAGGTTTGATTGGTGCTTTGCTTGTTGGCGCCTGTGTGGGGCGGTCACTGGCGTTTGCTTGGGACAAGCCTGCTATTGGTGTGCATCATATGGAAGGGCACCTGCTGGCGCCTATGCTTGAAGATGACGCGCCCGAGTTCCCATTTGTGGCCTTATTGGTCTCTGGTGGCCATTCTATGTTGGTTAAAGTCGATGGAATTGGCCGCTATGAAGTATTAGGCGAGTCTGTTGATGATGCTGCGGGTGAAGCGTTTGATAAAACAGCTAAGTTAATGGGGCTGGATTATCCCGGCGGTCCGCGTTTAGCAAAGCTTGCTGCTAAAGGTTTACCTGCAGGGTATAAGTTTCCGCGGCCTATGACCGATAGACCTGGACTCGATTTTAGCTTTTCGGGTCTAAAAACTTTTACCGCTAATACCATTGCTGCCGAACCTGACGATGAACAGACTCGAGCCAATATTGCGCGTGCTTTTGAAGAAGCTGTGGTTGATACGCTAGCGATTAAATGTCGCCGTGCACTGAAGCAAACAGGCTATAACCGCTTAGTGATCGCCGGTGGCGTGAGTGCGAATACGCGCTTAAGAGAAACCTTGGCTGAAATGATGAGCTCGCTTGGTGGACAAGTATTTTATCCCCGTGGTGAGTTTTGTACCGATAACGGCGCCATGATTGCCTTTGCAGGATTGCAGCGTTTAAAGGCGGGGCAGCACGAAGATTTGGCGGTAAAAGGTCAGCCAAGATGGCCGTTAGATACCTTGCCACCTGTGGCATAAAACGCCTTTGATGTTGATAGGTTATGTTGAGACAAAAAAACTGCGCTTATAGCGCAGTTTTTTATTGGGATAATGTTGTCACATTAAGATTTTTTAGGCGTTTTTTTACGTGAAACTTTGGACTCTTCACCTTTAAGTAACCGTTGGATATTGTCTTTATGACGAATAATGATAAGCGTCGATAGCATGGCAACGGGAATGGTAAATCTGTCGTCTAACCACCAAGTATAAAGTGGCGCAAGCAAGGCCGTCAGAATGGCTGCAAGGGACGAGTAGCGGCTAATTAAGAGGAGGACAATCCAAGATGCCATTAAGCAAATGGCTAAATCATCGCCAATGGGAGCCATAGCACCAAAAGCCGTTGCGACACCTTTACCCCCCTTAAATCCAAAAAATACGGGATAAATATGCCCAAGGCAGGCGGCGATAGCGATAAGTCCGAGTGAGACTGCATCTATGCCCATCAGATAGGCTAAATAAGATGGCAGGGCGCCTTTGAGCATGTCGAAAAACAACACCATGGCAGCCGAACTCGCGCCGCCAATTCGTAGTACATTGGTAGCTCCCGGATTACCTGAACCCTGTAATCTTGGATCGGGTAAACCCCTCATTCTACAAACCAGCACAGCACTCGAGATTGAACCAGCCAAATAGGCGGCCAAAATCATCAAAAGTGTCAGTGTTAATGGACTCACATTGGTTTCCTTACGCGTCTTAAGGTATTATCGCGCAACAATTTAAAAAGCTGACTCAGTTGTCAATCCCGCTATAGGTTTGTGGAATAACTCGCCCATTTGAGGTTGAGATATTTTCTGAATGAGCAAATCCTTTTAGGGCGTTATCCTACTGTGGATTGGCTCGAGTAGAAAGCAAATTAGTTATCTGTCAGAAGATTGCGGATTATACAGCTAGGATCGCTTTTAGCTTATCAGACCTCATAGTAGTAAGTTAGTTGGAGAAAGCATGGATAAAGTACTTATACGGCAATTACGCGTTGATACTGTGATTGGTGTCTATGAGTGGGAAAAGACAATCCATCAGAGCCTGTTGCTAGATTTAGATATGGCGTGGGATAACAAACCAGCCGCCGCGACAGACGATTATCAATATGCGCTTTGCTATGAGACAGTTTCCAATCGATTAACAGAACTTATTACTGAACATCCAATCGAGTTAATCGAAACGGTTGCCGAGCGCGTAGCGGATTGCTTACTTCAAGAATTTAACGTGACTTGGGTGAAAGTTGTCGTGATGAAGCCGGGGGCAGTCGCCACTGCCGCATCGGTTGGCGTTGAGATAGAGCGTTCACGTTAGATAAGAGTTTGATCAACTCGACTGTTGATTAAGAAATCATGTTTATCTTCAGATAAATCGGACATTGCATGGCACGTATTTATATTAGTCTTGGTAGCAATATCGAGCCTGAACAGCATCTGCAAGCGGGATTAATATCGCTGCGAGCGTGTTTTGGGCCGCTGCGCCTCTCTTCTATGTATGAAAGTGAAGCGGTAGGTTTTAGTGGCACTAACTTTCTGAATATGGTTGCTAGTGCTGAAACTGACCTTAATATTGCTGCGGTAGTTGCGCAGTTTAAGCAAATCGAGCAGAATCACGGCCGGCTTGTCGGGGCGAAGAAATTTAGCCCAAGAACTTTAGATTTAGACCTGCTGCTTTATGAGCATGTGGTATGTGAAACGCCCGTTACGCTTCCCCGTGCAGAGATAGTTAATAATGCCTTTGTGCTATGGCCATTAGCCGAGTTAGCGCCGGAATTGATTCATCCCGTGGTTGATAAAAGCTATGCCAGTTTGTGGCAAGAGTATGATAAAGAGTCACAGCGACTTTGGCCTGTGATGTTTGAATGGCCCCAAGGGCTGACGTTTTAATTTATTGATAGGATTGTCATGGATACGTTTCAGGTCATTATTTTAGCGCTTATTCAAGGGCTAACTGAGTTTTTACCTATTTCTAGTTCTGCACACTTAATTCTGCCTGCTCAGCTTTTAGGCTGGGAAGATCAAGGTTTGTCATTCGACGTGGCGGTGAATACGGGGTCGTTATTTGCTGTGGTGATTTATTTTAGACACGAGTTATGGACTATGTTTAATGCTTGGGTTGCAAGCATCTTTAAAGGTCAGCAATCCGAAGACAGCAAGTTGGCATGGTGGATTATTCTGGCGACGTTACCCGCTGTATTTTTTGGTTTTATGGCTAAGGATTTTATTGCAACTCACCTGCGTAATACAGAGGTTATCGCGGTTACGACAGTCGTTTTTGGTTTATTGCTGTGGTGGGCAGATAAGATGTCGCGCCGCGATTTAACAATCTATCAGACTGGATGGCGCAAAGCCTTGTTAATTGGTTTCGCCCAGGCGCTTGCTTTAATCCCTGGAACTTCACGTTCTGGTGCCACTATGACCGCGGCGCTAATGCTAGGTTTGAGTCGAGATGCTGCGGCTCGCTTTTCATTCTTAATGTCAGTGCCTGTGAGCTTAGGCGCGGCAATTTTAGTGGGTAAAGATTTGGCGGAAAGCGAGCTGCCAATTGATTATCAAGCATTGATCTTAGGCACTTTGATTTCCTTTGTTGCAGCTTATGCATGTATTCATTATTTCTTGAAAATCATCAGCCGCATGGGAATGACCCCGTTTGTTATTTACCGTTTAGCACTGGGTGCTGTGCTGTGTGGATTTATTTTTTTGTAGTCATTCCAGTTTAGTCATCATAGTGAAATTATGAATAATAGAATCGGGTCAAGTACCCGATTTTTGTTTTTGGAGCTTCCTCATTTTTCTGAAGCTTAACTTATTTTTGGAGCTTTATATGGGTCTCGAATATCAGTGTCCAACCTGCGGACTTGCATTAAAACAACACAAAGCCTCCCAAGGTTTTTATTGTGCAAATAAGCATCATTTTGATCGAAATGAGCAAGGTTATTGGGTTTTTACTAAACCACAACGCCAAAAGCCGACTGGGGATTCGCGCGAGCAAGTTAGGGCTAAGCGTTTTCTTCTCGAATCAGGCATCTTTTCGCCTTTAATCGATAAATTGGCTGAGATAATCACCGGCTCTATCAAGCCTGACGCTTGTTTATTGGATTATGAATGCGCTGAGGGCTTCTATTTGCGTGCTTTAGCTTCCAAGTTGGCAGAGGTCGAAAATCCGCGAAACGTCCAGTACGTGGGTGTAGCGGACGCAGAAAATGCTATTTTTGCTGCAGCAAAAGCGCAGACTCCTGGGATCTTGTGTTTAAGCTCTTCTAAAAAATTACCCTTTGCCGATAATTGTGTGGATTTTATTACTGTTATTGATAGGCCGTTAAAGGGAAAAGAGTCTGTCAGGGTATTGAAAGACGATGGGACCATGTTACTGGTTATGCCTGGGCCACGACATCTATGGCAACTCAGAGAATATATTTATTCCGACTTGGCTGAAAAACCTTTCCAAGTGAATTTACCCTCAGCATTATTGGTAAAAGAAACTCAGTCACTGCGCTTTACTTTATCAGTTACAGGTGAACAGGCATTAACGTTATTAGATATGGCACCCTATGCGTGGCGTGCAACTGACAAGATGAAACACGATATTCAAGCTAATCATTTTGAGTCGCTAGAAATTGACTATGTATTAGTCTTGGCACATAAACGCGTGAGTGAATCGCTATAGGTTAAAACTTGCAGTCGATGCGGTTAATTTTAATACAATTCATGGGCTTAGTTAGATGGTTTTTTGATGCTTTAAAAGGCTATATTACTCAAGTCTATGATTCTGTTTGACGTTTTTATGTTATTTTTATGTTGGATAGGCTGAAGTTGTTATTATTTTTAACTTTAGGCCTATTTGTTCAGTGACAAAGACAACCTTCTTATTGCCTTTGTTTCCCATATAGCCTCGATTTTTTATCTATAGCTGTGCTTTAAATTAATAGCTTTCATTTCCCATAAATACATTTTTTATGATAAATGAGGCTGATTGTTAGGGATGCTTAAAAACGCAAACGAGAAGTTTAGATTAATAACGCGACTTTATTTAAAAGAGGAATAGCACTCGTTTATACAGAAGTATGCCAAGGCTAACTTTTAGGGGGGAGGTAGGCGAATCGCCTTTAACATGCCTTTGGAAGTTTAAAATCAATTTAGCGATTTTGTATTGCCGCATTCGCTATTCTTTGCATGGCAATCTTGAATTGCAGGTATAAAAAAAGGCTTAGATTGATGTGCTTATCGCTTTCATCTTTCTTAAGCCTTTTGTCTTAACTTACTAAATAGTAAGTTAAATTACCTTTCATTACTTCTTGTAACGAGAAGCAACGTTGTCTAAACGGTCGTTTGCGCGTTTAGCTTCTGCTTGTGCGTCCATAGATGCTGCTTTTGCATCTTTAACGTCTGCAGACAGTTTGCTTTGCTCTGATTTCAGAGAACCAACATCAGCTGACAATTGATCAACTTTGTTGCCCAGAGTTGCAACGCTTTCTTCCAGAGCAGTAGTGTTCGCGCAACCACCTAGTAGGGCAGTCATTGCTAAACCAGCAATCATCAGTACTTTTTTGTTCATTGTAAAAAATCCCTTAAAATAGGTTGGATTTGAATGTTTCGTTACTTTGTAAGCGAAACTGCCTAATTATGACATAGCTATTTTAATTTGCTACGAATATTAATGTGTTTAACCACTATAGGCATATAAATTTTTTTTAAAAGCTTTTTTTCTATGTGATATCGACATTTCTAATCGTAAAAAGGGGCATTATTCACCATGCAGTGATGCACGACTTACAAATCCTTTACAAATTACTGGTTATCCATCGGCAGTTTTGTTTGCATTTTTTGTTTAAACTGACTGACGGCCTCAACTCGATGTAAATTTAAGGCTTGTTTTATCTCTGCGCCTTGGAAACCAGTGGCAATGATGGCGGCAATATCGACATTATTGGCGACAGTGAAGCACTGAGTTAAATACTCTCCCTGAGGATATGGGATGTTTTCAAATCCTGTGCGGCCACGCATATCTGCGGTGCAAGCTAATATAAGTTGCGTTAAGCGCTCTGGTTTACGCCAAAAGTCAGCTTTATCGAATATTTTAACGATAGTTTCGGCTCTGAGCTCGAATGCCTGATGGACGTTCTGATGTTGGTCGCTGACGAGCAACGCCAGATCGCGTGCCTCATTCGGTACTCGTAAACGTGTACAGAGTGCTTTTATGAGTGGCAAGCCTTTCTGGCCGTGGCCGTGATGCTTTGGTAAATGCTCTTTTGGGCTCAGTGCTTTGCCCAAATCATGTACTAGGGCGGCAAACCGAACGCTTTTATCTCCAGTGAGCAGTGCGGCTTGAGCGAGCACCATTAAGGTATGCACGCCAGTATCTATTTCAGGATGCCATTTTTCAGGTTGAGGTATGCCAAATAAGGCGTGAATTTCAGGGAATAGGACTTCGAGTGCGCCACATTGGTGAAGTACCTCAAAAAAGACCTCTGGGTGAGGTCCGCCTAAACTTTTATCAACTTCTTGCCAAACTCGCTCCGCCGTTAAAGCGCTAAGCTCATCGCTTGCGCTAATTTGACGCATCAGTGCCAGGGTTTCTGCGGCAATTTGAAATCCTAAGGCATGAAACCTTGCGGCAAAGCGGGCGACGCGTAACACTCGCAGTGGATCTTCAACGAAAGCATCCGACACATGGCGTAACAGGCGCGCGTTAATATCCTCAATACCATTAAAAGGATCATATAAGTTGCCCTTTTCATCTTGGGCGATCGCATTGATGGTTAGATCTCGGCGCAACAAATCTTGTTCTAAAGTCACATCAGGGCTGGCGTGGCAGCTAAAACCACCATAACCCAGACCAATTTTTCGTTCGGTTCGGGCTAAAGCATATTCTTGTTGATTTTTGGGATGTAGAAATACGGGGAAATCTTTACCCACTTGGCGGTAACCCTGTTGCAGCATTTGTTCTGGTGTTGCTCCAACGACGAGGTAATCTTTATCTTTAATGGGAAGATTGAGCAGGCTGTCACGTACAGCACCGCCGACGAGATATATTTTCACAGGCAAGATTCGGCTAATGTGTCATGAACATAGCTTATCACGCTCATTAAGATGATGGATAAAGTCGTCGCGAGATATTTGCGCACTTATCTGTCACATTGATGTTGCAGATATTTTGACAATAACATTGGGACGCTTTAACGTGGGGCGTTATTTTTAAATTAGGATGATTGGTGGTATGTACAAGGCCTTTTACGGACTCAGCGATAACCCTTTTTCAATTGCACCCAATCCCCATTATTTGTTTCTGAGTGATAGGCACAGAGAGGCGTTAGCCCATTTAACCTATGGGTTAGGGGAAACGGGCGGCTTTGTGTTGTTAACAGGGGAAGTCGGCACGGGTAAAACAACAGTATCTCGCTGTTTACTTGGGCAATTGCCCGACAATACCGATACTGCTTTTATCCTTAATCCGTCGTTAACTGAGCTTGAATTACTCGCAACGCTTTGTGATGAGCTTAAGATTTCCTACGGCGACAATCCTACACTCAAGCAATTGACTGATCACTTGAGCCGTTTTTTATTGGCGAATCACAGCAAAGGTCGTAATACCGTGCTCATTATCGATGAAGCACAGCATTTACGTCCTGAGGTGCTGGAGCAATTGCGTCTTCTGACCAATTTGGAGACGGACACTAAGAAGTTACTGCAGGTGATTTTAATCGGTCAGCCGGAATTACAGCTGTTATTGAAGCGCCAAGAATTGCGTCAGTTAGCTCAGCGGATCACGGCTCGTTATCATTTATTGCCGCTCAATGAAGATGAAATTGCCCTCTATGTGCTGCATCGTTTGCAAGTGGCAGGGCGGTTTGAGCCTTTATTCACCCGCAAAGCCGTTAACGTTTTGCAGAAATACAGTGGCGGCATTCCTCGATTAATTAACCTTTTATGTGAACGTTCACTGATGGCAGGCTATGCACAATCGCGGGTGCCCATAGATCATCATATGGTGCGGCAAGCCGCGGCTGAAGTATTAGGTGAAGAAGAACCGACTCAAAATAGGTATTTGTGGCCGACAGCAACCGCTGTGGCTTTATGTGTTGCGTTTGGTGTGTCTTATTGGTTATTTACTGATAAGTCAGTCAATACGGCGCCAGCGTCCAATTTGGTTACTGAGTCTGTGCCAACAAATGTGGCGTCATTAAATGCTCAAACCTTGGGTGGTGAAGGCGTCGCTGATAAGTCAGTAAAACCGACTAATCAACCAAGCGGTCAGACTTCCATTCCCGATCCTAATCAACGTCTGTTAAACGAGGCGATTAATCAGAGTCGCAATATCGATACTGCTTTTGCAGGTTTATTTAGCGTGTGGGGCAAAGTGCCCTATAAAGGCTTGACGGCTTGCCAATCGGCGGTTGAGCAAGGATTAGCTTGCTATCAACAGCAGGGTAACTGGATGTCACTGACTCGGCTTAATTATCCGGCTGTCGTGTATTTGGTTGATGACAAGCAACAAGATTTTTATGGTGCAGTGCTTGCGGTAGAGGGGGAACAATTACTGATGCAACTGGGTGAGCAACAACTTTGGGTTGATAGAGCTTGGTTTAATCAACATTTCAGTGGCACCTTCGAAATATTATGGCAAGCACCTAATTTGCCTATGATGGATATCAGTCAAAAATCGAGTCCTGGTCAATTACAGTGGTTAGAGAATGCGTTAGCCCATGTGAATGGACGTAGCCCCCGTCGGGTTAATCAATTTGATGTGCAATTGGAAAATGATCTTAAAACCTTCCAAAGTCAGCATGGATTAAAAGCCGATGGTATTGCAGGGAATCAAACATTAGTGAGATTAAATTTGTATTTAAGTCAGCAAGGCCCAAGGTTAACTGATGATGGGGCGCGCAGCTGATGTCCATTTTACTCGATGCCGTAACCCGCAACAAACAACAGCAACAATCACCGTTACCTGATGCTGTGATGACGCCAAGGGCGAATTATCCACAGCCTCGTAAATCGGGTGTGCCGATAGGAAAACTGTCTATATTAGTCGTTGCAGTTGCCGCAGGAATTGGTGTGGCTTGGGGATTAAGCGTTTGGGATAAAACTCGACTTCCCCAAAGTGATACTGTGGAAGTGGCTAACGTACTGCCATCAACTTCATCATTGCCACCCTCGACTGCGATTAAAAATGAGCTTCAGTCTACGGTAGGAGCTGCCTCTGAGCTCCAAGTTGAGCCCAGTGCTGCTTCAGGTGTTCGGCTTGCTGGGAAAGTGGCGCTTCCTCGGACGCAGACTTTACCCGAGCTAACGGTATCGCCGCAATTTCAGGCTGAGACTGTAGTATCAAATGCGCCTCAAATGAATGCTAGCGCGAATATAACGACCAATTCTGTTGGCATGCCGGCTCAAAGTGATAGCAATTCGGGTTTTAGTGATTCAAGCTACGCAGATTATATGTCGACGTCAGCCCAAGTTGATGCGGCAAGTCAGGAAGCGGTTGTGCCAGCAGAGACGCAAGCACAGCAGCCTATGATATTAGGTGCTAATGCCAATGAGTCGGGTCTAGCGAGTCTTGAAGCCCTGCGTCAGCAAGTCAGTGCCGCGGCGGAAGATGTCGGTTTAGAGACCAATAAAAGTCGCGATGAAGATAAGTTAGTGGCTTCCTTTCAAAATGCATTAAAGGATGTGGAATATGTTAATGCTGCAGAGACGAATGTCACTGAGGCTAAATTAGATCCTATCCCCGAAACTGCTGTGGATGAAATTCCGAAATACGGCCAATTACCTGCAGGTCTGCAATTACAAGTGCCTGAATTTAATATCGTTGCTCATGTTTATTCCAGCGACCCCGCCCAGAGATGGCTGAATGTAGACGGTGCAGAGTTACAAGAAGGGGATATGATTGCTGGTAAGCTGAAAATCATCTCTATTCGTCCAAGGGACATAGTGTTAGATATTCAAGGAACCCAGTTTAAGGTGCCCGCAATCTAATCAGGTATTACGATAAGTCATGCTAGCGGTTATTTGTGGTAACAATAAATAAGTAGTTGATAAAAAAGGCGCACTAGGCGCCTTTTTTGATCTTAGTGAATCTCAACTTAATCAAACAGTCTGTTGGCTAAGAACAGTGTCAGTGCGTAACCGACGCTATAGCAGAGAAAAAGTGCTGGAACATACTTCAAATAACTCACGAAGGTTAGCTCCTTTACTTTACTCATCGCCACAATACCCGCAGCCGAACCAATCACCAGCAGCGAACCACCCACGCCGACACTGTAGGTTAAACCAAGCCATTCAGGTGTATTTAATACCGGGCTTGCTTTTAACAAGGCAGCAGTCAATGGGACGTTATCAATTAAGGCTGAACCCATACCTGTGACGAAGTTTGAGATGTTTGGATTATACAAAGTATAAGCTTGGGTCAGCATATCTAAGGTGCCGATTTCTTTAAGCATACCAACAAGCAGTAAAATACCTAAGAAGAACAATAGGGTGTCATATTCTACTTGGCGGATATATTCAAGGATCTTGATTTCTTCTTGATCACTACGTGTGGTATGACCAATCAGGAACATAATGGATAGGCCTGTTAAGAAGGTCAACACCGGCGGGATACCAAACAATATGTTGAGTAGCATGGTCATTAAAATGGTGCAGAAGAAGACGAGGGCAATCAATACATCAACGGTTTGATAAGTATGTTTGATTGGCGTCGTACTCACAATACCTTCAGCTTTGAGTGAGAATAGGGTTGCCAGCAGAATCACGCTGATTGTTGATGGAATAAACAGCATCAATAGTTCAGACATCTGCACGTGGCCCGCTAAGAATATCATTAGTGTCGTTACATCACCGGTGATCAACGCGACACCGCCTGAGTTAACCGCGAAAATAATTAACACGGCCATTCTACGGCGCATTTGTTTGTCGAGTTTAAAGGTGGTTAATAAACCTAAAGACACTAAGGTTGCGGTGACGTTATCACAAAATGCCGAAAGCACTAGCGAAAACAAACCGACTTGAACCATTAGCATGCGTACTGAAACCTGCTGTGGAAATAGCTTTTGCACCATGATTTGGATCATGCCTTTAGCATTCAAATATGCTACGAAGGTCATGGTCGACATCAGAAAGAGCCAAAGAGTGGCGATTTCGAGTAAATTCTCATTGAGTTGTTCGGCAACGATTTTCTCATGGGAAGGATCCCCAGCAGCCATAAACAGCGCTACCCAAGAGATACAACCAAAGAATAAGGTTGTTTTTGCTTTATTAAGGTGGGTCACTTCTTCGAAAATAATACTGAGCAATGCGAGCACGGCCAGTAAGATGAGAAAGGTATTTAACATAACTGCAATTCCAACTGCTGTTTTGATGTCGTAGGGCGACTTGAGTCAACCTAAAGATTGGGCATATCAAGGCTAAATTAAGCTAGCCGTGTTAGCGCGTGCGGATCAGAACATAATGGGCTAGAGAACGCAACTGTTAGCTGTAACTCAATTTAATGCTTCTTTGTGATGTCCATCTCATGCTTTTTGGTTGCTAATTAGTTTTATATGTTGGTTATTGTGATTATTGCAGCGTTATTAACTGTATTGTTTGATTTGATTACCGCGTTAAAAGTGAGATCTACGATTAAAGTCTAAGCAGTTAGTTTGCATATTCTTCAATTAATTTTTATTCAGGTCGATATTCCTGAATTGTCATGCCTATGTAGGCAGGCATTTTTAATGCTTGTCTTTTGAATGAGTGCCACTCGGAAGTAGAGTGCTCTTAGCACTCAGTCCTGCAGAATTCTGCGTCTTGAGCTTGTTTGGGTATCAATACTGGATATTGTGTTTTGGAGTAGAGGAAAATGACATTTGTTATCTGGAGTCTTTTGCTTTTAGGCTCACTCGTTTGGTTAACGTATTGTGGTAAGCAACTTATTGCGCTTGGCGTGATGGGTTGGCCTTAGCACGTTATTGAGCATATCCACTTGACCTTACAATTCATGGTGGCTGGGATAATATTTAAATCGGCTTTAGGTTCTAAAAAGTCTGATCGTTATTAAAGTGACACAAAGTTAACTAAATCTAATAAAAGCAAAGGGACGCATTGGCGTCCCTTTGTTATGTTTAAACGGCTTAAATACTAAAGTTTAGGCTTAGCTTGCCGCTTTCATGCTAGCCAATACGCGATCTGCCGCTTCTAAGGTTAAGCGCATCTCTTCTTCGCCATGTGCCATTGACAGGAAGCCAGCTTCATAGGCACTTGGCGCTAAGTAAACACCTTCATCTAGCATGCAGTGGTAGAAAATACGGAACTGTTCGATATTGCATTGGGTCACTTGGTCGAAATGAGTGATCTTGGGTTGTTCCGTGAAGAAGAAACCGAACATACCACCAACATAGTTGATCGCCATTGGAATACCGTGCTTATCCGCAGCCGCTTTAAAGCCTTCTGCAATACGTTTGGTTTTCGCGCTCAGTGCTTCGTACAGACCTTCTTCACACAGGGCTTCCATTTGTGCCAGACCCGCTGACATCGCAATGGGGTTACCCGATAACGTACCCGCTTGGTAAACCGGACCCGTAGGGGCGATAAATTGCATCACATCTTTACGGCCACCGAAAGCCCCCACTGGCATACCGCCACCAATCACTTTACCGAGTGTGGTTAAGTCTGGTGTGACGCCGTAGTAACCTTGAGCGCCACTTAGTGATACGCGAAAACCTGTCATCACTTCATCGATAATCAACAGCGCGCCAAACTCATCACACATATCACGCAGGCCTTGAAGGAAACCTGGGACAGGTGGAATACAGTTCATGTTGCCAGCAACGGGCTCGATGATGATGCAAGAAATCTCAGTTGGATACTGCTCGAACAGGGTTCTAACTGAATCTAAATCGTTATACACAGCCGTTAAGGTGTGTTTGGCGAAATCTTCTGGAATACCTGGTGAGCTAGGTTGACCTAACGTTAACGCGCCAGAACCGGCTTTCACTAACAGGCAATCTGCGTGGCCGTGGTAGCAGCCTTCAAATTTTAAGATCTTGTCACGATTAGTAAAACCGCGTGCTAAACGGATAGCACTCATAGTAGCTTCTGTGCCTGAACTCACCATGCGTACTTGCTCGATAGAAGGCACCATAGAGATGACTTTTTCGGCCATTTGCACTTCAAGCTCAGTTGGCGCACCAAAAGATAAGCCATTTTCCACCGCTGCTAATACAGCTGCACGGATTTTAGGATGGTTGTGGCCGAGGATCATCGGGCCCCAAGAACCGACATAGTCGATATAAGCTTTACCATCGGCATCGTAAATATAAGCGCCGTTAGCTTTTTCAATAAACAGGGGCGAACCGCCTACACCATTAAATGCACGAACCGGAGAGTTAACGCCGCCGGGGATGGTTTTTTTAGCCTGTTCAAATAGCGCTTCGGAACGGGTCATGTTTAGTCCTTAAAGTCTGTAGCCAATTAGCGATCGGCTTTACGTGAATACCAATTAACCGGACACTCATATTTTTCGAGTTGATTATCAACGCCGAGTGTCAATGCAAACAAAGCCATGCGAATTAACAGCCCATTATCCGCCTGTCTGAAGATAGCAAGATTGGGATGGCTATTTAAATCATTATCTAACTCGTTGGCTTGCGCCCGTGAATCCCTTGGAAGCGGGTGCATAATGACTGTGTTAGATTTGCAATGCTGAGTGTAAATACTGCGATTTAAGCGGAACTTGCCGCGATACTTATTTGCTTCTTCCTGCGAAGGGAAGCGTTCTTCTTGAATGCGAGTGAGATACAAAATATCTGCTTGATCTAAATGGCCTTCAAGTTGGTCGGTTATTTTGATGCTATGGCCAGCATTTTCAATGTCGGAGATCACATAATCAGGCATAGCTAATTCAGCAGGTGAAATCAGTGTGAAACTGATGTTCTTATACATGCAGAGTAAGCGTGATAGTGAATGCACAGTGCGGCCAAATTTTAAGTCGCCGACCATAGCGATGTGCATGCCATCGATACCGCGGCCAGCACACTTGAGTTCTTTTTGGATAGTGTATAAGTCGAGCAAGGCTTGGGTCGGATGCTCGTTCGAACCATCGCCGCCGTTGATCACTGGGACGCGGCTGCCTTCTGCAAACTCTTTGACCGAGTAAGAGTCTGGATGGCGCATGGCAATGACATCAGAATAGGTGGATAACACCCGCGCCGTATCGTACAGGGATTCACCTTTAGATAAAGACGATGAAGCCATGCCTGTGGTTTCACGTACATGGCCGCCGAGCAAGTTAAAGGCACAGCCAAAACTCACGCGGGTACGGGTACTCGGTTCGAAAAACAGGTTACCTAAAATGGCGCCATCGAGCACATTATTGCGCTTCTCTCGAAGTGCATAGGGCATCATGCGGCTAGCGACATTAAAAATAGTTTGGATTGAGTCAAGATCTAACTGGTTTACGGAGAGGATATGGGATCCTTCGAACTGATTCATCAGCCTGTTTTCCAATTTGCTAGGGGGCATTTTAAGCAGCATTATCGCGCTTATCTGCCCTGATGTTATGTAGGGTGGCTGAGGCGCGATTGTAGCAGAAGCACTGGGGCAACGAAATAGCCACATTGCCACTGTGTTAGATTTTTGCGATGAAGCCCAAAGCTTTTAATCTGCCGTCTCAGGTTTTGAAGCGATATTAGGCTTGGCCTGAACGAATCTCCTGTTGTAGGTTCGACCAACTGATCACCCCAACCACATTGTCTGGTGTATCTTGATAGATAAACACCTCACCGCAGCGTTTGGGCGACAATAGTGAATAGACTTCATTGAGGGTGGTGCTGTCGCTTAGCCCTTGCATGGGATGGCGTGATAGCGTGGTACTGTCATCATAGGATTGCATTTCAAGACTAAGCATTTCGATAATGCCATCGGCATTGCGGACTAGCACAGGGCGACCTTCGGCGCGTTTTAGCACTTCGAGTAACAATTCATCGTTGTTATTGACGATAACAAAGCGTTTATCCATTAAGGCTCGCACGCCTTTTTTCTGCAGTGCTAAATTCACGGGGGCGACCTTATAACCTAGTCCCATAATTTCTAATTGCTTAAAGAAAATGGAGTCGGTCTTAAAACCCTGATAAGCAATTAAAAAAGCCGGAATTGTTACAAACATTGCCGGTAAAATAATGCTGGCGTCATTAGTCATTTCTAACAGGGCGACTAAGGCGGCCAGCGGCGCGCTTAAACACACGCCCATCATGGCTGTCATGCCTATTACAGTGTAAAGCCCTACATAAGGGGCGATCGACGGGAATAAGATAGCACTGATGAGCGCCAAAATCGCCCCGAGCAGCGCGCCGATACCATAAAGTGGACCAATCAAACCACCGGGAATACCTAAGCCAATCGCCGCAATAGTGGCGATGGTTTTGGCAAATAACAGGGCGATTAACAGCAACAGGCTTGGATGTTGGCTAATGGCTTCGCTAATGGCGAGATCGCCAGTGCCAAGGGCTTGCGGCAACACGAGACCGATTAGTGTGGTGACACTGCCCGCCAGTAATAGTCGGTAAATCAGTGGCCAGTTTTGCCCCGTCGCGGTAACTTTTAAGAGTGAGTAATTAAACAGCGCCGCAGCGCAGCCTAATACTACGCCGCCGATGGCGAGAATAGGGTAGTGATCTAAGGGAATGTGGATCACTTGAATACGGTCAAATTCGTGCACATTACCAAACACTAATTGGCTTGAAACCGCGCCACAAATTGCGGAGAGCATAATCGGGAAAAAGTAATGGATTTTATATTCACGTACTATCACTTCGAGTACAAAAATCACCGCCGCCAAGGGCGCGTTAAAAGTGGCGGCAATCCCTGCTGCAATGCCACTGGCACACATGATGCGTACGCTATTATCGGGAAGATTGAATTTTTCAGCGAGAAAACTGGCGCTGACAGCACCCAGATGAATGGCAGGACCTTCACGGCCGACTGAGAAATTTGTGCCTAGGGCAAAGAGTGCTTGAAAAAATTGCCCAGCGGCGGATTGTAGGGGGATTTTACCATAATGTAGTTTAACTCTATGTAACACATAGGCTATTCCCATACGTTTGTAGCGTTTGGAGCCCAACTTCGCCACTATCCAAATTAATATTGCGCCTAAAAGGGGTAACAGGGCTCGCCAGTCGGCGACGTTCCCCGTAAAATCCAGCGCCTGTATTTGGGTGTAATGATTAGCCCAAACGAGCAAGAGTCGAAACAGTAAGATCACACAGGATGCAAAAATAGCAAATAACAGTGCCAGTATGCACAGCTGTGCACTGATGCGGGCTTGAGATAAATGGTCACGTAGCTCATTGGTTAAATACTTTTTGGCTGTGACTATGGCATGTTGGATAGCGACTTTATTTATCGTTAATTGCACTACATTGGCCTGAGTTGTATTGTATCGAACTCGTTCTTGAGTTGATTGTATTTTATATAAGGGGCTGTTACCTAATGCCAAATTATCATCGTTGGCTAGATCGGCTGCAAGTGATGGATCTCAAGTATCGTCCATCTTCAGTTTATTTATCGCTTTTAGTGTTAGTTTCTATTCTTTTTGGGGCTTGGATAAGTTTTCTGCTATTAAGTAGCGATGAGCCTGTTGTTAAGCATATCAGCAGCAAGACTCAACGCTTGACCGCTGAGTTAGAGGCACAGACCCAACTACTTGCAACCCGAAATTTAGAGCTGTCCGTCGAGCGCGAGGCTAATACCCAAATGCAAGAAATGTTTGGCCAGCAAATGAAAAAGCAAAAAGAATTGGAACATGAGCTGGCGTTTTACCGCAGCATTATGACACCGGATGATAATGCTGAAGGTGTTGCTATTCACGGACTTGAAATGACGCGGGGCGCTTTGGCCGATGAATATCATCTCAAGTTGGTGTTGACTCAGTTGCAAAAGCGTAAGCAAGCTATTCAAGGTCGAACTGAATTGACGCTCATTGGTGTGCAAGATGGCAAATCTGTTAGCTTGAGTGTGAACAAACTCACGGGTTCTAAGTTGGAATTTGATTTTCGCTATTTTCAAGTCATAGATACCAAGGTCACTGTTCCTGCTGGCTTTAATTTACAACAAGTGAAAGTCAAAGTGCTGGTGCCTTCGAGCCGCTGGACTAAGAATTCGCAGACCGAACATGTCTATAGTGCCCCTGAGTTATTACAGGGTGAAAAAGAACCACGGGTAATACTTGAACAAAACAGTCAGGTAAAGGATAATTTGCCCCAGAAAACTGATGTAAGAGGTAGTAATGACTGATCAAGCTGATACAGCAATGCCAATCCAATTTACCGATGCGGCAGCCGCTAAGGTGAAAGGTTTGCTGGAAGAAGAGCAAAATCCTGCACTTAAGCTACGAGTCTATGTGACTGGTGGTGGTTGTTCTGGATTTCAGTACGGCTTTACCTTTGATGAAAAGGTTAATGACGGCGATTTTACGATAGAAAAACAAGGCGTTCTCTTGGTTGTCGACCCTATGAGCCTACAATATTTAGTCGGTGGTGAAGTGGATTACACTTCAGGACTGGAAGGTTCTCGCTTCTTCGTGAAAAACCCTAACGCAACCACAACTTGTGGCTGTGGTGCCAGTTTCTCTGTGTAAAAATTTTTTCTGTTTAATGATGACTAACTTTGCATCTTTTTAGGTGTGGAGTGAGATCAAAAAAGCCGTCACAATGACGGCTTTTTGTTGGGCTAAATTTATTTTCTACAAGAGCTTAGCTCATGATATTCAGGTTAAGCTTAGGCTTAAACCATGCCTTTACCTTTTTATCAAATGCTATCCAAACTTGCAGTAATGACAAGACGATCAAAGCGATAAAAATCACATAGTCAGGCAGTTTTCCCTGCCATTCACCTAAGTACACTGTCGTTGGACCTACCACTAAGTTGCCCGGATCGTACATGATCACTGGCAGCATGCTAATCAATCCAAGCTGCACGACTGTGTAGCCGCGCAGCATGATAAGCCCTGCTTTTTGCCGACCGATAATGGCAATCACCATCAGGAGGGTTAGCAGACAAAATAACACCCCTTGTTTAGCGATTAAGCCACTCACTGACGCAACAACATACACTAGCAATAGGGCAATGAGTCGTTTCGGAAAGTGCTGACTCAGGGCTGTACTTGCCTCTGGTGTCGGTATCGCCGATTTTTGCTCGCTCATAGGCATTCTCGTTTAGCGATAGCGATAGTGATTAGTGGCTTTGCTTAGGCGCTAATCTTTGATCTAACTCATAAGGCGGGATTACCACACCTAAATCATCTAATACTGGGAATACGGCGACAAATAGGTCGTCATCTTCCATGCCTGGCACCCATCTTTCGTGAAATTCGTCGAGTGGAATCGCTAATGTTTGGCAATCACTCCATTCATCCACAGCCCAAGAATCAGCGGCTTCTTCGGTTGGCCACATTGGGATGCAATCTTCTTCTTCAGTGGTTAACATCACGCAACCGTCTTGATCTTGTAATGTCCAAAGTATTTTGTGTTCTTTAACTTGTTCAACGAGGTAATCGTAACGGGCTTCTGGCGTCATTGCTGCTGTCTCAGCGAGGTTTTTAACAGTCTTGCTCATGAAAAATATCTCTTTTGCTTGGATAGGGCGAAGCCTGTTGTGTCTCTAATGTAAAAACCTAGGGCACAGCAAAATTCGCCAGTTGGCTAAATGGTAACATTAGAGCGGGATTAGAAAAAGAACAACAGCGCCAAGAGAGCGCTGTTGTGTTAGATCTTCGGCTTTTATTCTACCGAGCGGAAGTAGCGATAGATAAAGCCTGCCAAAATGGCGCCGACAATCGGTGCTACCCAGAACAACCAGAGTTGTGATACCGCCCAGTCACCGACAAACAGTGCAGGGCCTGTGCTACGCGCTGGGTTCACCGAAGTATTGGACACAGGAATACTAATAAGGTGAATTAAGGTTAAACCTAACCCTATGGCAATTGGGGCAAATCCCTTAGGCGCTCGCTCATCGGTGGCACCTAAAATAATAATCAAGAAGAACAGTGTCATAACTATTTCACAAATCATCACCGACAGCATGCTATAGCCACCCGGTGAGTGCTCACCAAAACCGTTAGAGGCAAATCCGCCCGCGAGTGAAAATCCCTCTTGTCCTGAAGCGATGAGATACAAGATGCCAGCGCCAACAATTCCACCCGCGACTTGGGCTACGATATAGGGCAATAATTCTGCCGCTGGAAAACGTCCGCCAGCCCAAAGGCCGAATGACACTGCAGGATTGAGATGACAACCTGAAATATGGCCAATCGCAAAGGCCATGGTTAATACGGTTAATCCAAAAGCTAAAGCGACACCGAGTAAGCCTATGCCCACCTCGGGAAATGCGGCGGCAAGTACCGCGCTGCCGCAGCCTCCAAGGACTAACCACAAGGTGCCGAGAAATTCTGCCGCCATTTTTTGTGACATGTTCATTGTTTGATTTCCTATTCTTTTAAAGACGCTTGTTTGTTAATCAGTGCGTCTTTATTCCTAATTTACCTGCCTATTAACGGATCTTGTCTGAGTGAGCAAAATCGCGCTGTAGACACGAGTTCCCTTAAAACCAGTTTCTTATTGGACGCCTATGAGGCTATTCCTAAGTGTTTGAGCTGTTTAGAGCAATATCCTGTATCCGTTTTTACTATAGTGAGACTTGATTAAGCTTCAGTGACGAAACTTTTTTTCTAATGCTTCTGTCACTAAATGCTTCAGTAATTAAGAATAGATGGCTTTAAAATAGCTGCTGATTTTCTTGATAAATTTAGGCAGGAAGAGGGGGAAAAGATTAGTTTGTCTTTTAAAGACAACAAGAGCTTCATGTAGAAGCTCTTGTTTAGGTTATCGCTTTAGTATTTTGCGAAGGCCAATTACTTAGCGCTAAATCGTCCGCCGAGTACTGCTTCGCGGGAGGCGCCTGTTACTGCAGGGAGATTAGCGGGTAAACCTAAGTGATTGCGCATGGCGAGCCAGGCAAAGGCGATGCCTTCTGCCCACTTAGGATCGACGCCAAGGGCCGAGGTAGTATCCAGCTTATAACCTGATAATAAGGCTGCAAGACGCTGCATCAGTTGACCATTAAATGCACCGCCGCCACAGACGAATAATTCCCCTTCATTGGATAGTTTAATAATGTCTTGGGCTATGCTGTGGCAGGTTAAATCCAATAAAGTTGATTGAATATCTTCTTCATCTAAATGATTAAAGGGCGATAATTGCTGCTCTAACCAAGCTTGGTTAAACAGTTCGCGACCAGTGCTTTTAGGGTAAGCAAGGGAAAAATACGGATGCGAAAGCAACTGAGTTAATAAGCTTTGATCAGTTTTTCCGGATGCAGCCCATTCGCCATTTTTATCGAAGGGTTCACTTTTAACCTGTTGCATCCAGGCATCAATTAAGGTGTTGCCTGGCCCTGTATCAAAGCCTAAGACTTCTTCACTATTGCCCGGCAGATAGGTGATATTGGCAATACCACCAATATTGAGGATGACACGTTTTTTACCGATTTGGGCAAAGGTTTGCTGGTGGAATGCGGGTACTAAGGGCGCGCCTTGGCCACCAAGGGCAATATCTTTGCGACGAAAATCGGCAATGACATCTATGCCTGTTTCGGTCGCAATAGTATTAGGATCGCCTATTTGTAAGGTAAAACCCACTTCGAGGTTTGGCATATGGCGCACAGTTTGACCATGGCTACCAATGGCGATGACATCTTCTTTCGCAATAGCACATTTAGCCATCAGATTATTGACGGCTAAGGCAAACAGCTGACCCACATTACGATCTAAACGGCCGAGGCGGTTAATTTCATCTGAGCTGGGTAAGCACAGGCGCTGTAGACCTTTGAGCAAATGGCTCGGAATAGCTTCGGTATGGCTGGCGATAAGCTGCGGCTGTGCGCCTGAAAAGTCGACCAATACTGCATCGACACCGTCCATGCTGGTGCCTGACATAAGTCCAATATAATAAGCGTTTTTCATTGGGAGGAATCCATCCGTCGTTATTGCATTGCCAATTGCGTTTGCTTGTTTTGCGAAAGTGTAGTCATCAATTGTTTGCTAAGTGCATCGAATTGATTTTTTTCTTTTCTCGCAATTGATTCGGATTTCGGTAGCGTAATCGTTCTCGGGTTGCGGTGTACGCCATTGACGATAAATTCGTAATGTAAATGAGCCCCTGTGACACGGCCTGTTTTACCTAAAGTACCAATAATTTGTCCTTGCTTAACGTTGGCGCCTTTGCTGACATTACGTTTTGTGAGGTGTAGATATTTGGTGGTATAGGTATCGTTATGTTTGATAAACACATAGTTACCGTTGAATTGATTATAACCAGACTCAATAACGCGTCCACTACCCGCAGCTTTAATGGGCGTGCCAATGGCTGCGACATAGTCTACACCCCGATGGGCTTTGACTTGGCCCGTCACTGGGTGCAAACGTCTTGGGTTAAAGTTGGAGCTGACATACTTAAAATCGACCGGTGAGCGCAGGAAGGCTTTACGCATGCTAGTGCCATTTTCGGAATAATAGTTACCGTCGGTATAGCGAATGGCAGTATAGCGCTCATCTTGGTTAACAAATTCTGCAGCTAAGATATTGCCATTACGCAAAAATTCACCATCGGCATATTCTTGCTCGTAAATAATGGCGAAGCTGTCGCCTTCGCGTAAGTCTAAGGCGAAGTCGATATCCCAGCCGAATACGGTCGATAATTGTAATATCTGGTTGGCAGACATGCCTGCATCGACGGCGGCATTCCAGAAATTGCTCTTAATTTTGGCACTGGTGAAATGGCTGCGAATTTCCACATCCTTTTCTGAGATTTTTTCGTTGTATTGCTCTTGGCTTTTAGTGATGACTAGGGTGGAAATAGCATCGACTCGATAACGCACTTCAGTCAAATTACCGTTTGCATCCTTTGAAATCACAATTTCTTCGCCCGGCATTATCTTAAGCAAGTTTTGCTTGGCTAAAGGCAACTGGGTGATTTCATAAACATCTTTGCTGGTTAAGCCAGCGCGATCAAATACCGCGGCTAAAGTATCACCATTTTTGACGTTAAAATGTTCGACATCTCTGTGAAGAGCGCTTTCGTGGGATCCTGCGGCTTGATTATTAGCTCCAGCTGTAGCGAGCGCATCGGGTGAGGATAACGGTTCTGCCGTTGTCGGAGCATTATCTGTTTGACCTTCTGGTAACTCAGGGCGTTCAGGCGAGCGAAAAGCTAAGGGCACATCATAACGGGTGTTGATTTGAGCTTGGTCATCAATGCTAGTGGTTTGTCTTGAAGCTTGTGCTTCTTCAGAAGGTAGAAGCATGGTTATCATTGTGATAACTGAAAGAATGCTAAGGAGAATTTGATGCTTTTTAGGCAACAATTTAAATAACGTTATAACCTTTCCCATTGACGCCGATACCAATAACCAGAGACTTAAATAATCCCGTTAGTGTACACACTTTCAATTGTGGTGGCTAACAAGTAACATAAGTCTCTTCATTTTATGATCATGGCCTTAGGAGTCCCTGCCGAGATGGCTGATTTAGACCAAGTATTAGCAGAAATTAGACGTGGTACCGATGAGATTTTACTCGAAGCGGATCTGCTGGAAAAACTCAAAGAAGGACGTCCACTCCGTATTAAGTTAGGCGCTGACCCTACCGCTCCGGATATCCATCTTGGACATACAGTAATCTTAAATAAATTAAGATTATTCCAAGAGTTAGGTCATGAAGTCATTTTTTTGATTGGTGACTTTACTGGTATGGTGGGGGACCCAAGTGGTAAAAATAGCACACGTCCGCCGCTCACCCGTGAACAAGTTTTAGCGAACGCAGAAACCTATAAAGAACAGGTTTACAAGATCCTCGATCCTGCTAAGACTCGTATCGAATTCAACTCTAGCTGGTTAGAGCCATTGGGCGCCGCTGGTATGATCCGTCTCGCGTCTAAGCAAACTGTGGCTCGTATGATGGAGCGTGATGATTTTAAGAAGCGTTATGCCTCGGGTCAGTCGATTGCGATTCATGAGTTTATGTATCCTTTACTTCAGGGCTATGACTCAGTTGCGCTGCAGGCCGATGTTGAGCTGGGTGGTACAGATCAAAAGTTCAACCTGTTAATGGGCCGTGAGCTGCAAAAAGCCGAAGGCCAAAAGCCACAAGCTGTGATCATGATGCCGCTGCTTGAAGGTTTAGATGGCGTGAAGAAAATGTCTAAATCGGCGCATAACTATATTGGCGTGAGCGAACCTGCCAATGAAATGTTTGGCAAGCTGATGTCAATTTCGGATGACTTGATGTGGCGCTACTTTGAACTACTGTCATTCCGCCCACTGGCTGAAATTGAACAGTTTAAGCAAGATGTGGCGAATGGGTCTAACCCGCGTGACACTAAAATCGCCTTAGCTAAGGAAATTATCACACGTTTCCATGATGCAGCGTCTGCCGAAAGTGCGCATCAAGCCTTTGTCGATCGTTCTAAGGGCATGATCCCCGATGATATCGAAGAAATTGAGTTAGCTGCCGGTGAAGGTATTGCGATTGCCAATCTGTTGAAAGACGCAGACTTAGTGTCGTCGACTTCAGAGGCGATGCGGATGATCAAGCAAGGCGCGGTGAAGATGGACGGCGAAAAGCTAGAAGATAGCCGTATGACTTTGTTCACGGGTACTGTTGCTGTATTCCAAGTCGGTAAACGTAAGTTTGCCAAAGTGACTTTGGTATAGTGACGTTGGTTTAGTTAGATTTACGCTACAGTAAGTTTAAACGAACAAAAAGAGCGCCTTAGGGCGCTCTTTGTTTTTGAATCTTTTCACAAAACAAGATTAAGGCGCTGTGTTGGCCTCATGCTCGGCGATATTACATCTGTCGGTGCCAAAGTGTTGCCCGCCACTGCATTTCCATGCCAATTGGGCCGAACTTACCTGCCAAAGTTTAGCGTTTTGTTTCAGTGAGATAATCAACAGCATCTGTGGATGCTGCTTGGAAAGCTCGCTCACTTGATAGGTTAAAATGCCATCTTTATTGGTTTGAGTTCGCACTAAAGTAAATTTGTTGCCTGCATATTGGCTGCTGATTTTATTGGGATCTTCCGACCAAGGCTGATGTTGCGCCTGAGCGGTACGTAGTTGTTGATTAAAATGGCTTACTGGCTGAACGGCGTAGGAAACGATAATGGGCTGTAAAGCCTGTGCTTTGGGGGCCAGTATTAAGCCATTAAGGGCGAGTAGGGCAATCAATCCAAAAAACTTCATACAAACCTCATTGAAACGAAACGGCTCAGTCAATTTTTCAAAGGTAAAATACGCAGTGGTATTGACTCATTGTTAGTTTCGACTCGTTTTTAGGGATCAAGTTTCAAAGACGGGTAAATTTTGTGACTACTGCATCGCTAATTGGTCTGACATGGTCTGGTAATCGATTAGGTCGACATGTTCCGTTACTCTGCGATTGAGCATGTCGATCTTAAGGCTTGTCACACCAGGTATCGCAACATCGATAATTTTCCCCGGTTTGCCAAATTGTTCACCTGGACCCTTGAAATGATAGTTACCTATCATCACTACTAAAGAGCCTGCGTTATACATATGTTCTATGTTGAAGTTGTACTCGAGCACGCCCTCGTGGGCGCGCTCAAGGAAGTCGATGATGAAGCGGCCGCCAGTGTATTTACGGTTGGCGGTTTTGTCGAAGAAGACGCTTTCGCGGTTATAGAATTTTCGCAGTGTCTTATAGTCATGTTCAGTTAGCGCATTCATATATTTTACGGCTAACTGCTGTTCTTGTGGCATTTCACCTGAGTTGGCTTGCGCCGCTGCAGGATTGAGGGCTGGAACAAAAATGAGGCACAAAATAAAACACAATATTCGCAAACTATTCCCTCTTGGTCTTGAGATCAAAGGCCGGTAATGAAAGATGCCACTTGATGGCACTTAAGCGGATTAACAGGGCACTGGCCATCGCCAGAAATAGCGCCATTTTTTCGCCCATACCGTAGGCTAAGCTCACGGTATAGCCGATACCACCTATGATCGAAGCTGTGGCATAGACTTCTGTGCGTAAGACCATAGGAACTTGTCTACACAGTAAGTCTCGAATAATGCCTCCTCCCACGCCTGTGATCAAGCCCATTACAACGGCAATCATCCCACTCAAGCCCATATTGAGGGCCTTTTCAGCACCTATCACGGTAAAGAGGGCCAATCCAAAGGCATCTGCAACGGGTAAAATATACTCGGGTACCTTACGAGGGCGACGGACTAATAGCAAACAGACGAGCACGGTCGCGAGGATCACTATGATGTAATTCGGGTCGCGGATCCAGAACACTGGCGTTGCACCAATTAAGGCATCACGAATACTGCCACCACCGACAGCGGTAACCGAGGCGAGCACGATTACGCCAAAGGGGTCCATTCTATGGCGTCCAGCGGCAAGTGCGCCGGATAATGCAAATACAGCGGTACCCCATAAATCAAAAAAGTAGATCCACTGGCTCATTTACTCATCTCTTTGATATGGATATTTAATGCGTCCACAGAGATGCGGATTTCAATCACAGATAAAATCAGTGAATAGAGCAAGAGCAGTAGGCTAGCGCCAAAAATCACTGAGCCGGTTTTATTAAAGCCGATATAGATAAAAATCATACACAGTACGCATAGGGCAAAGCTTGACACGCCTGCTTCCTGCATTCGACGAATGATGGTAATACGCTGGCTCAGGTTCTTAATTTGATCTTTATGTACGGGTTTTTCACCATTGCTTAAATTTCGGATTAATGCGGCTAAGGCAAAAAAACGATTGGTATAAGCTAATAGTAACAATGAGATAGCAGGAAATAACAACGCAGGTGTTGTTAATGAAACATGCATGTTTTCGAGCAAGATGGTCAGCCTTTAACTTCACGTTGAGATAATGCGGCATCATATCACAGGCTTTGTAACCAACGTAAACTTGCCCATAACAAGGGCAGTATAATGATAAAGCTAAACCAGATAGCACAGGCACGTGAGGTCAGCTTGATTGCAGGCGTGATGTCATCACTGGTTGGCTGCGGACCGTAGCATAATTTATCCACATTGATACGCACGCCAGCAAACTTCTGTGGTCCACCGAGCTCGATTCTCAAAATACTGGCCACGAGATTCACACTGAGAACATAACCTCGAATAGCGTGATGATTTTTAGGGGCTCTAAAAAGTTTTGCAAACGCCTTAGGCCCGCCTTGAATGGCGAGCGACAGGCTCCACAACCAAGCCGGAATCGCCAGCAAGATAATCGATACACCATTCACAGTACTGCAGAAATGTTGATACTTTGGTTGAATGGGCGGCCAGCTCAATTCGAGTTGTTTGAGCATGCGCACTGCTAGCACTAGCGGTGCTCCAGCAATAGCGAAAAAGAAAATGGTCGATGCTGTGCCGTAAATAGGCGCTGTGGCGAGTTTTTCTATGGTGGCTTTGGCTAGGCCGATTTCCGACAAACTATCGGTATCGCGCACCACCCAAGGCTGTAAAAGCTTTTTTGCGCTGGCATTGTCTCCACGTTTTAAGGCTTTAGCGATTTCATCGGCGACTTGGCTAAACCCTGCATCGGTTAAACACAGATAAAGCACCAAAAATTCGAAAAACCATGGAAAGGCAGCCAGTTCGAGCAAAAAGGTGATAATGGCCCAAAATGGAAACAGCAATAGCAACATAGCTAAAAAGCCTGCTGTGGCTTGTTGGCTTGGAGAGCGTTCAGGGCGATTCACTTTGGCAGCGAGTTGCTTGGCTAAATGGCTAAACCAAATAAGCGGCTGCATTTCCCGTGGCAATGGCGCTAACCGCGCCAATAACAAAGCAAAAAAAAGTACCAAAAAGCCTTCAAACAAAGCGCCATCTATCTCGACAAGTTGTTGATAAAAAGAGGTGTGCATTCGGTACTTTCCACTTAAGTGATTATTTTACTGCGCTAGGATTCAGTTGCTCAAGCAGCAACATCACCATCAGAGCCGAGTGATAACCCGCTTTGACAATATAAGAGTCGAAATCCACTGGCGAGTCATTGTTGGCGTTATCCGATAAAGAGCGGATCACCACAAATGGCACTCCAAACTGATGACAAACTTGAGCGATTGCCGCGCCTTCCATCTCACAGGCAGCCATAGTCGGGAAGTTTTTGAGCATGGCTTGGGTGCGAACAGGATCGCAAATAAAGCTGTCGCCAGTACAAATCAAACCTTCAATCGCTTTGACTTCACCCAGTTGAGCAATCGCTTTGTTGGCTGCTTCAACTAAATGTGCGGCAGGAATAAACGCAGCAGGTTGCTGCGCCATTTGGCCAATTTCATAACCAAAGGCGGTGACATCCACATCATGGTGACGCACTTCAGAAGAAATCACGATATCGCCAATGGCCAGCGAATCCACAAAACCACCGGCAGAACCAGTATTGATCACCGCATCCGGCGCATATTTTTCGATGAGTAGCGTGGTCGCAATACTTGCGGCGACTTTACCTATGCCTGAGCGAGTCACTACTACGTCTTTACCCGCGAGAGTACCAGCAATAAATTCAATACCAGCAATGGTTTGCGATGTCGCATTTGTCATGGCGGCGATCAGGTGAGCGACTTCTGGCTCCATTGCGCCAATAATTCCAATTTTCATGGGAGACCTTTTTGATTCAACACTTAAAGAGTGGGACACGGGAATGCTGGCTAATATACCACACAGTTTTATGCAGTCGTTATGGCGAGATTGGGATTGCTTGATAATCGCGGGGTAAAACGCGGGAGGGTTAACGAAAAAAGTGCGCTCCTAAGATGCACGCTTTCATCTATCTATTTTATCCATCAACCGATTGCGATAAGTCACTAGCCAATGGCTGAACTCGTTTGCACGAGTCCAGCCATTGGAGTGCTTGTTAAAATGACAAGGGTAAAATGTTTTTTACCTGTAAAACAAACACGTTGGCGCTTAATCTATAGCGCTTAGTCTAAGTAATTAAGAATACCTTGGGCGGCATCGCGACCTTCGGCAATGGCTGTCACGACTAAGTCAGAACCACGCACCATATCACCACCGGCAAACACTTTCGGGTTTGTGGTTTGGAATGGGTTTTCGTCTAACTTGCTCGCTTTGACTCGGCCCCATTGATCGAGCTCGATACCGTGTTCGGCAAACCAAGGGGCAGGGCTAGGCTGGAAACCAAAGGCGATAATAATCGCATCGGCTTCGAGCAACTGTTCGCTACCGGCAATCGCTTCGGCGCGTTGACGACCACTTGCATCGGCCTTGCCCATGGCGGTTTCAACGCATTCAATGCCGATCACTTTGCCATCTTGGGTTTTAATCGCCACAGGTTGACGGTTAAACAGGAAGTTAACGCCTTCCTCCCGCGCATTTTGCACTTCGCGACGTGAGCCCGGCATGTTGGCCTCGTCCCGGCGGTAAGCACAGACTACGCTGCTGGCACCTTGTCTGACGGCTGTGCGCACACAATCCATCGCAGTATCACCACCGCCTAATACCACCACACGTTTACCTTCAAGGTTCAGGTAGGGCGTTTCAGCATTCTGAGTGCCCATTAAATGATGGGTGTTACCAATCAAATAGGGCAGGGCTTGGTATACGCCTTGGGCATCTTCACCGTCAAGGCCTGCTTTCATCGCGGTATAGGTGCCCATACCGAGGAAGACGGCATCGTATTCTTCGAGCAGTTTAGTAAATGGGATGTCCTTACCGACAGTGACACCGAGTTTGAACTCAATGCCCATGCCTTCTAATACACTGCGACGGGTCGCCATAACGGCTTTGTCGAGTTTAAAAGACGGAATACCGTAGGTGAGTAGACCACCAATTTGTGGATATTTATCAAAGACTACAGCTTTAACACCGTTGCGAGACAGAATATCCGCGCAGCCTAAGCCCGCAGGACCAGCACCGACAATCGCCACTCGTTCAGGGCGAGGCGTGACCTTGCTCATATCGGGGCGCCAGCCTTGGGCGATCGCTGTGTCGGTAATGTATTTTTCGACATTACCGATAGTAACAGCGCCAAAGTCGTCGTTCAGAGTACAAGCACCTTCACAGAGTCTGTCCTGTGGGCAAACACGGCCGCAGATTTCGGGCAGAGTGTTGGTCTCATGCACTAAATCTGCCGCTTCCATAATGCGGCCTTGTTCCGCTAGCTTGAGCCAGTTAGGAATATAATTGTGTAGCGGGCACTTCCACTCACAATAAGGATTGCCGCAATCTAAACAGCGGTCCGCTTGCTCAGCCATTTGAGGCTGAGCAAAAGGCTGATAGATCTCAATAAACTGAGTCGCACGTTTAGCCGCAGGGTGTTTAGCGGGGTCTTTACGACCCACTTCAATAAATTGAAAATCGTTACTCATGCGCCATTACCCCGCTTTTACAACTAATTCTGGGCTCGATTTCTCTAATTTGAGCAGATCGGCCACGGCAATATTTTTAGGTTTTACTAATACGAAGCAATCTAACCAGTTACCAAAATCACTTAAGATCATCTTGGCATGTTCACTGCCTGTTTCGGCCACGTGGGCTTCAATCAGACCTTTTAAATGTTGTTGATGGATCGGTGATTCGAGTTTTTGAGTATCGACAAGCTCAGTGTTCACACGGCGATTGAAGCGGCCGAATTGATCGAATACATAGGCAAAACCACCTGTCATCCCAGCGCCGAAGTTCACCCCTGTTTTACCAAGAACAACCACAATGCCGCTGGTCATGTATTCACAGCCGTTATCACCGAGTCCTTCGACCACAGCAATCGCCCCTGAGTTACGTACTGCAAAACGCTCGCCCGCTTGACCCGCGGCGAAGAACTTGCCGCCCGTCGCGCCGTAAAGACACGTGTTACCGACAATGGCACTGCGCTCACTTTGGAACGGGCTGCCAATTGGCGGGTATATGACGATCTGGCCGCCAGACATGCCTTTACCCACATAGTCGTTGGCATCGCCGCAGAGTTTTAACTCAAGGCCTGGGCTGTTCCACACGCCAAAGCTTTGGCCGGCACTGCCGTTAAAGCTCAGTTTGACCGGTGCTTTGGTGCCTTTGACGCCGAGTGTGCTCGCGATATAGCCTGACAACGTCGCGCCAACGGAACGGTCGGTGTTGTTGATGCTGTAAGCAGCATCGAAACTCTCGCCCTTATCGACGGCGCTTTGGCACTCGTTTAATAAATGTTGGTTCAGCAGTCCTAAATCCGCTGGTGGATTGGTTTCTTGCCAAGTGCGTGACGAGGTTGCTGGCACCTTGGGTTGATACAAAATCGGTGACAGATCTAAGCCTTGTTGCTTCGCGGTTTGGCCTTCGAGGGCATATAACCATTCGCTGCGACCGACTAAGTCTTCAAACTTGCTCACCCCTAAGGTTGCCATCCATTCACGAACTTCCTGTGCAACAAACTCAAAGTAAGTCATCACTCGCTCTGGCAGACCATGGTAATGGTTGTCGCGCAGGTTTTTATCTTGCGTTGCTACGCCAGTCGCACAGTTGTTCAAGTGGCAAATACGCAGGTATTTACAACCTAGGGCGATCATAGGCACAGTACCAAAACCAAAGCTTTCGGCGCCCAATAACGCGGCTTTAATCACATCGGTACCGGTTTTTAAGCCGCCATCGACTTGCAGGCGAATTTTATGGCGTAGACCATTTTCTACTAGCGATTGATGCACCTCGGCTAACCCTAGCTCCCATGGACTGCCCGCATATTTCACTGAGGTAATTGGGCTAGCACCTGTGCCGCCGTCATACCCTGAAATCGTGATCATGTCCGCATAGGCTTTGGCCACGCCGGTGGCGATCGTGCCCACACCGGGTTCTGACACAAGTTTCACTGAAATCAGCGCTTTAGTATTGATTTGCTTCAAGTCGAAAATCAGCTGGGCTAAATCTTCGATAGAGTAAATATCGTGGTGCGGCGGCGGTGAAATCAAGGTCACACCAGGACGTGCATGACGCAGTCCGGCGATTTCAACGCTAACTTTATGGCCGGGTAACTGACCACCTTCACCGGGTTTTGCCCCTTGGGCGACTTTAATCTGCAACACATCGGCATTAACTAAATAATGCGCCGTGACGCCAAAGCGTGCCGAGGCAATCTGTTTAATTGCAGAGTTGCGTTCAGTATTAAAGCGGCGTGCATCCTCACCACCTTCACCTGAGTTCGAGCGGCCACCTAAGCGGTTCATCGCAATAGCAAGAGCTTCATGGGCTTCAGGGCTCAAGGCGCCGATGCTCATGGCGGCACTGTCAAAACGTGAATATAGATTTGATGCCGCTTCTACATCGGCGACATTAATTGATGTTTGCGCGCCCTTAATACCGATTAAGTCACGCAGTGTGGCCACGGGACGATTGTCGACGAGTTCGGCGAATTTTTTATAGCTCGCGAAGTCTTTGTCAATCAATGACGCTTGCAAGGTGTTGACCACATCAGGGTTGAAGCAGTGATACTCACCCCCTTCAACGTATTTCAGCAGGCCACCTTGCGGTAATGGCACATGGGCACGGTAGGCCGCTTTGTGCAGAATCGCTTGGTCTTGGGCGATCTCTGCAAAGCCTGCGCCCTCGATGCGGCTAATTACGCCTTTAAAACACAGTTCGATCACTTCGCTGGCAATGCCTATGGCTTCAAATTGTTGGCTGCAACGATAGGAGCCGACAGTGCTGATGCCCATTTTGGACATGATCTTACGCAAGCCTTTTTCGATGCCGTAGCGGAAGTTCAACATCAATGCCGTGGTATCGGTTAAGTCATGGCGTTTTGCAAGTTCGGAAATTGACTCATACACTAAATATGGATAAATCGCCGTGGCACCAAAGCCAAGCAATACGGCAAAGTGATGCGGATCTCGCGCCGATGCGGTTTCAACTATGATGTTGGTGTCGCAGCGCAGGCTCTTGTTCACCAGCATTTGCTGCACAGAACCGACCGCCATGGCCGCGGGGATCACTTGCGCCGTTTTACCTATGGCTCTATCCGAAAGGATCAACAAAGTTGTGCCGCTGCGAGCCAAACGCTCGGCTTCGGCTGTGATACGGCGAATGGCACTTTCTAAGCCTTCCTGTGGTTCGTAATTTAAATCGACAATATTGGCGCGATAGTAAGTGCTATCTAATCCCAGTAACTGGTTAAAATCACTGAATAATAAAATAGGTGAATTGAACATTACCCGGTAAGCATGCCCAGTCGTTTCATTGAAGAGGTTCTGTTCACGGCCAATACAAGTGGTCAACGACATGACGTGCTTTTCACGTAAGGGGTCGATAGGTGGATTCGTTACTTGAGCAAATTTCTGCCTAAAATAGTCATACAGTGAACGTGACTTTTTCGACAATACCGCCATAGGTGTGTCGTCGCCCATGGAGCCTGTGGCTTCTTCACCTTGCTTCGCCAATACCCAAATGACTTGTTCTAATTCCTCACGGGTATAGCCAAATTGTTTTTGGTATTGCAGCAATAGCTCAGGGCTTAACTCGCTGGCACCGTGCTGCTCAGAGGCTAAATCTTCCGCTGGCGTTAAAGTACGGCTGTTTTTCGCCATCCACTCTTTGTAAGGGTGGCGGCGTTTAAGATCGTTATCAATTTCAAAAGATTGGTACAGGCGGCCGTTCAAGGTATCTAATACCAGCAATTCACCAGGCCCAACACGGCCTTTTTCAATCACTTCATCGGCGGCGTAATCCCAAATTCCGACTTCGGAAGCTAAGGTCAAAATACGATCTTTTGTGATCACATAACGTGATGGACGCAGACCATTACGGTCAACAGCGCAGGCGGCATGGCGACCGTTGGTCATCACAATACCTGCCGGACCATCCCAAGGCTCCATGTGCATAGAGTTAAAGTCGTAGAAGGCTTTTAATTCGTCATCCATTTCCGGATTACTTTGCCAAGCAGGCGGGATCAATAGACGCATGGCACGGTATAAGTCCATGCCACCAGATAACAGCATTTCCAGCATGTTATCTAAAGATGAAGAGTCTGAGCCTGTTTCATTCACAAAGGGAGCGGCCTGCTGCAAATCTGGCAGTAGCGGTGAATTAAACTTATAGGCACGGGCGCGGGCCCATTGACGGTTACCCGTAATCGTATTGATTTCGCCGTTATGGGCTAAATATCTAAACGGCTGAGCTAATGGCCATTTAGGAGAAGTATTCGTTGAGAAACGTTGATGGAATAGGCATATAGAGCTTTTTAAGCGAATGTCCGCGAGATCGGGATAAAACGCGGGCAAGTCCACAGGCATCATCAGACCTTTATAGACGATAACTTGGCCTGACAAACTCGCGACATAGAAGTCTTTGTCGTCGGTGATCTGCTGCTCTAGGCGGCGACGCGCCATATAAAGGCGACGTTCCAAGTCTTTTTCACGCCAGCCAATGGGGGCGTTGATCAGCACTTGATAGATTTGTGGCAGGCTAGCCTTGCCAATTTCACCTAACACATCGGGATTGACAGGCACCTTGCGCCAGCCTGCAATACTTAAGGTTTCACGCTCGAGTTCGCGCTCAAGAATAAACTTGGCTTGGTCAGCCAGTTCATCGTCTTGACTTAAAAACAGCATACCTACGGCAAATTTTCGGCTCAAATGCCAATCATTTTCCGCGGCAATCGCTTCAAAAAATTGCACGGGTAATTGCATTAATAAACCACAGCCGTCGCCAGTGCGGCCGTCGGAGGCAATGCCCCCGCGGTGCTTCATGCGATCTAGACCATGGATTGCCGTGCGCACTATACGGTGGCTGGCTTCGCCATCCATCTGTGCTATCAACCCAAAACCACAATTGTCCCGCTCAAAACTGGGATGATATAAGCTCATACAAAAACCTCCCTAGACCTCAACTGATTACTACTCGGGGAGAAAATGTAAAGACTTTCTATAGATATGCACCCGAACCACCCAAATTAGCCTGAGATTCAATAAAGGTCAAACCAAAAATTTGCATAAAACATGGGTATAAATTCATGTTTCATACACAAATCACAATTACCTTACGTTAACGTCAACAGTAAAATGTGTTGTATAACATTATGAATAAAAAGAATTTTAAAAACTATCAAACTCAAAATTTACCAAGGTGTAACATGCTGGTGGGATTGTTTTTGATTTAGAAATAGTGATTTTTATTGCAAACACAGTAAATAGATAAAAAATTAAAATTGTTGAATTGTTATTCATTTTTGATGTGAGCAAGATCTCAGCGGTAAGCTGGCTAATTTGAGGATGCGCACATTTATGATAATAACGGTATGAGTCAGGCGGGAATTTGATGTAGCGCCAAGAAACCTCTCGCTACCTTGCTTACACTAAGCTTTTTCTTCTATTTGTTCACGTATTTTCTTTTCTATTTGTGATTTTATCTTGGTTATTATCAATGAAGCGATATGAAATTTGGTTGGTGCTCTGATGGGGCTTGATGCATATGTGAACACCTTTGGTGCTGTTTGTAAGGCGCGATATGGCACCCGACTGCGAAAACTCACTATAGATGCCAAGTTTACTTGCCCTAACCGTGACGGCACTTTGGGGCGTGGAGGTTGTACTTTCTGTAATGTGGCGTCATTTAGCCATCAAACTGCCGATGTATTGAGTATTACTGAGCAACTCGAACAGGGTAAGAGCCGCTATCGTGAGGCGAAGCCTCAGGCACAAGCCGATAAATTTATTGCTTATTTTCAAGCTTACACTAGCACTTACGATGAATATCAAGTGTTAATGGCTAAGTACGATGAAGCGGTTAAAGATGGCGAGATAGTCGGTTTATGTGTAGGAACTCGCCCCGATTGTGTACCGAATAATGTACTGGATTTACTGGCGCGCTATCAGGAAAATGGTGTCGATGTGTGGTTAGAGCTCGGGTTGCAAACAGCCAAAGATGAAACACTGCGTAGAATTAACCGTGGCCATGATTTCGCCTGTTATTGTGACACTGTGTCTAGGGCGAGAGCTCGCGGTCTTAAGGTGTGCACTCATCTCATTCTTGGCTTACCCGATGAAACTCATAGCGATTATATGGCGACTTTAGCTGCTGTATTGCAGCAGGGTGTTGACGGTTTGAAGCTACATCCTTTGCATATCGTCGAAGGTAGTACTATGGCTAAGTCGTGGCGAAGTGGGCGCTTACCTTTATTGAGTATTGAGGATTATGCCCACAGTGTCGGTGAGATGATCCGCCATACCCCCGCGGAAGTGATTTTTCACCGTGTCACCGCTTATGCGAAAAAGCCTATGCTATTAGCACCCGATTGGTGTGCCTATCGTTGGGATGGATTGGTGGCGATTGTGGATAATTTGCAGCTTTATGGTGGACAAGGGCACGCATTAGCGCAACGATAGAGGCAAGTTAGTGGGATAAATTTACTCCCTAAATGTTATGTCGTCGCTATTATGTCGTAAGCGTTTATTTACGACTATTAGTTTGTTTTTTGTTAATTTTAATCTGAATTAGACCATGAATATCGCTATAAGTTGCACTGACAATTTTAGTGGGTATCATGTGATAAATTCGTTTTAAGCATTGAACCACTTAAGGGAGGCCTTATGGCCACAGTTGAATTAGAAGCAATCCTAGATCTCAATACTCTCGAACAGTACTGCAGCGCCATTGGTGCCGGTACCTTACTCAAGAGTGTGGTGTTATTTGAGCAGTTAATGCCTGAATATGTTGGAAATCTAGTGAAGGCTAACGACGCAGCAGACAAAGATACCTTATGTTCAGAAGCACATAAATTTAAAGGTGCTGCAGGTTCCGTGGGGTTAAAACGTATTCAGCAAATCGCCCAATTATTACAGCATGGCGAAGAAGCAAGATGGGATGCAGAACATGGCTCTTGGGTTGCTGACATCGTTGAACACGCGAGTGCAGATTTACAACAGTTAAAGTTATTCCTCCAAGCCAAAGCATAAAATATTACTTGCTAAGGTAAGTTAAGGCGCAGCAATAATGTCTATTGTTGCGCTCAATTGAGTGAATCTTGCATTGGTTTTACGATTAAGTTTGTTGTTTTCGACATTTTCTTGTTAGCGCTTTTCCCATCTTATTTTGTTACTCCCACTTAAGTTTTACGGCGAACCGATTGAATATCGATTCGGGTCACAATCCTGATATCTTATGCCGCGTTATTGCTCATCACTTATGCTAAAGTAGATTTAATTTCTTAATTCATAACCTTAATGGCAATCGAGAAAATGAAAAGTTTACCTAGCTTAAAAAACTTATTCTATTTGGTGAATCTCCATCAAGAGCAGAATTTTAACCGCGCCGCTAAGGTGTGTTTTGTCAGTCAATCAACGCTTTCAAGTGGGATCCAAAATCTAGAAGAGCAGTTAGGACATCAGTTGATTGAGCGAGACCATAAGTCATTTATGTTTACCGCCATTGGTGAAGAAGTGGTGCAGCGCGCTCGTAAAATTCTCACTGATGTGGATGATTTGGTGGAATTAGTGAAAAATCAAGGTGAGCCGATGACGGGGGATATTCGCTTAGGCTGTATTCCAACCATAGCGCCTTTCCTATTGAGTCGTGTGATCCGCCAGTGTCAGCAATCTTATCCGGCGATGAGTTTATTATTGAAGGAAGATACCACTGAGCGTTTGCTAGATGCTTTGGGTAAAGGAGAGCTGGACTTATTGATCCTAGCGCTACCCGTTGATACTAGCGGTTACCACAGCATGAAAGTGGGCATAGATCCTTTCAAAATGGTGGCTCACAAAGATTTAGCGGGTGGCATACATCAACCTATTGATTATCAAACTCTGCCGGACGAGAGCATTTTTCTTCTGCAAAGTGAGCATTGCATCACAGGCCATGCTATTACTGCATGTCAGCTAGGTGATAGTGCGAAAGTCAATCCGTTTGCCGCCACCAGTTTGCATACTTTAGTGCAGATGGTGAACAGTAAACTGGGCACCACGTTTCTTCCGCAAATGGCCATTGACGCGGGTATTTTGAATGACACAGATTTAGTGGTGATGACGCCACCGGGTGAAGCTCCTTACCGTGATATCGGCCTTGTTTGGCGTCAAACCACCAGTCGCATCTTAACTTTCCGCACTTTAGGTTTAATGATCCAAAAATTATTAACTAAGGACGAGGAATAAACTGACTGTAACTGCAAGCATTAATTCAAGCTAAAGCTTAAAGTCGATTACAAATCAGAGCGGGGAAACGCCAAACACTTCAATCGAGTGTTGTTTCCCTTTGAGTTTGACTGGGCCTAGATTTGATAGGTGATACTGAGTGTTGGGGTTATCTAAACGTCCCGCGAGTGCGCCCGAAATCAACATGCGCTGTCCTAGTGGATTACATTGATCTTGCAGTCTTGCTAAGGTATTGAGCACGTCACTAAAGAAACTAATTTCTTGTTTCTGTACACCAACAACCGCAGCGACGACTTGTCCACAATGGGCCGCCGCTTTAAATTTCGGCACAAAGCCATAATGCTCTTCAAAGTAGCGGCGTTGCCAGTTCAGTTGTTGGCTAAATTCAAAATAGATATTCATGCAGCGGTCGTGAACTATCCCTTCTTCTAATGGCCAGTGAAGCAGCACTGCATCTCCCATATAGCGGTAGATTTCAGCTTCGTTATTGGACACAGTATCTGAAAGTAAACTAAAGCTGTCTTGGATCAATCGACTAAAGCGGTAATCGCCAAGTGATTCGGCATGTGTGGTTGAGGCGACCATATCTAAATAGAGGAATAAACGCTGCTCATATCTTGGCTTATGGTATTTACCAAGGCCTATGTTGAGTAAAATACGCGGCCCGACTAATAATGCCATTTGCTCGACAAAAGCTAAGCTGACTCGTACGACGACCAAATATACGATCAATGCTTGGAATGAAGGACTATAGAGAATGTGCGCCGTCAGCATTTGTCTGAGGGTCGACATGTGATTTTCGATGGCCCACATATTTAAAAACTGAGTCATGTAAGCTAACGTCGTAGCACCCAGTAATAAAAACAAGCCCTTAAAGATGACTGAAAACACATAGGGGAGGCGATTGATTGCACTGAAATCGGCAATGACGTTCGACATCCAATGTAAGCTGCCGAAAATAATCCCCATGTAGATAGCAAGTGTTGCGAGATCAGCCGAACTTACCGCCCATTGGGGCAGCTCTGGTGATTGGGCATATCGAAAAAACACGAATGCAGCCATGGCAATCGCCCAAGCTAAAATCGCAAAAAGGAGTTTTTTCGCTTGTCTACGTGCTCTCACTGCTTGATTGGTATCCGAATACGGCTGTGATTTCAGGATGCCGTAGTTTATAGAAAAGAGTCACCTTAGTGCCAGTGAAATTTGTGATCTGGATCAATCCAAGTCCATATCGTTACTAAAAATTAACCAAATACCTTATTAAGTATCATAGCAGTGAAACTGGTCTTTAAATAAAAGCCCCTAGGGTTGGTCATTTTGAGGCGACCATCTTCGGCAATGCTTTGTGTTAACGCCTTACTATTCGCGGCCTTAGGGCGCAATTGCAGTACTTCGCCGTGGCGCGCTGTAAGCCTCTCTACTTTTCCGAGGGCGATAAGCTCCATGATCTCTTCCCAATCCTGTTGCAGTAATTGCAACTCGTGCGGATCCGGTTCCCACAATATTGGTGTACCTATACGGCGCTCACCCACAGGAATATGCCTCTCTCCTTCAACGGGTACCCAAAGTACTCGCTGTAACTTATGGCAGACTAAGCTGTTTTGCCAGGTTAATCCTTGGATATTCGATAGCGGCGCCACGCAGACATAAGTGGTCTCCAGCGGTCGCCCCTGTGTATCAATGGGGATAGTTTTTAGCTCGACCCCTAAATGTAGAAAATCTTGCTCAGGTTTAGAACCCGCCGTTGCGCCTAATTCCATTTCGATTAATTGACCGACCCAACCTTTATCGCGTTTAAGATCCTTGGGGACACGAATGCTTCTTTGGCTGGCTATCTGCGCCAAACTCACGCCCGCCATCATGTTGGCACGTTCGAGTAGTTCAGATAGATTTTCGGGGGGGATAATTCGATTCATGGCTGGATTTTACTTAAAAATAACCGCTTAGCAATGGCGGTTAAAAAACGAGCTCTACAGGGTGGGTTAACTTGTACCGAATGTTTTTATTCTAAGTGACTGATTTTCAATTTTATATCCGTGTTACCCCCCGTTTTGCAAAAAAGTGTTCAAAGTTACTCTCTGCTTTCCCTTGCGTTCCCCACATACTTATCCACAGATATTATGGATAACTCAGTAAAGTGAGCCTCTTAACCTAATAAAAATCCTAAGTCAATGCGAATAAAGTGCATTTATTCTGGCTTTTGTGGACAGTTGTGGACACTATTTGTGTATAAAGTTGAGTAATATCGCGAGAATGATAGAAATACTTCTTGCTGGTCAAATAATGAGCTTTATTGGTTTTTTAGTCTAAGATAAATCATGATTAATGTGTAAGTTTATGAATTTGTTTGCTATTAAGTTTTAACGCTAAATTTTAAAAACGATGGTAAATAGATGTTTTTTGAACGTTATAACAAGTTCACCTGAGTTTCAAACAGAGATATCCACAGAAAATGTGGATATCCCCGGATTCCATCCCCTAGCATTGTTGATAAATGTCTTTTAAGTCAGATGTTATCCAAAGCTTAGGATAAAATAGAGGTTTGCTGAGAGACTAGCTTTATGAAACAATCAGTTTATTAAAATTTAATGTGATTTGGAGTCCATGTGATTGATAGCGACGGCTTTCGCGCAAATGTGGGCATTATAATTTGTAACAGATATGGCCAAGTAATGTGGGCTAGACGTTTCGGTCAACACTCATGGCAATTTCCTCAAGGTGGCGTCGATGATGGCGAGACAGCAGAAGAGGCTATGTACCGTGAGTTGTATGAAGAAGTGGGCCTAAGACCTGAACACGTGCATATATTAACCTCGACCCGTTCTTGGTTGCGCTATCGTTTGCCAAAGCGTTTAGTGAGGCAAGACAGTAAACCTGTGTGTATCGGGCAAAAACAAAAGTGGTTTCTGTTACAACTGAAAAGCCAAGATAGTGCGATTAATTTGAGTTCTTCTGGGCATCCTGAATTTGACGATTGGCGCTGGGTAAGTTATTGGTATCCTGTGCGGCAAGTTGTGTCATTTAAGCGTGATGTTTATCGTAAGGTGATGAAAGAGTTTGCGGTAACGGCATTGTCATTCCAAACCCTAGAAATACCTAGGAAACGGGGAAGACAAAAAACAACGGGCTGATTTTCAAAAGAGGATTGAAAACAGTGTTAAATACGCTTAGGGATATTACTCAGGCTGTGGCATCTGCCCACAGTTTGGAAACCGCATTAGAAATCTTAGTTTCATCGACTAAAGCGGCGATGGAAACCCAATGTTGCTCCATCTATATCCTAGAAGAGCAAGAACTCGTGTTATCTGCAACCGATGGTCTTGAAAAAAGCGCCGTTGGTCGAGTACGTATGCCGCTGACTGAAGGTTTAGTTGGACTCGCTGCCCAGCGAGAAGAGGCCGTTAATTTAGCGGATGCTCGGCTTCATCCAAGGTTTAAGCTTTTTCCTGAAGTCGCCGAAGAAGAATACCGCGCTTTTTTAGCTGTACCTATTATCTACCAGAAGGCTGTGGTTGGGGTGATAGTGGTACAGCAGGCGAGTGCTCGTCAATTCAGTGAGGGCGAAGAAGCCTTCCTAATGACCCTCGCCGCCCAATTAGCGATGGCAGTGCGTGGGTTAAAACAAAAAGCACAAGTCAGCTCCCATCATCAACAAATTCTGTTTCAAGGTACTTCAGCATCAAACGGTATCGCCATTGCGTATGCCTTCGTACTTGGTGGGGAAATCCCCCTTGAACAGCCTGAGGTGCGTTCTGACGATATTGCCTATGAATCGAGTCGCTTAACCACGGCTATGGTGCGTTGTAAAGAAGCGATAGGTGCCTTATCTCAACGGTTTGATCGCGAGCAAGATGACGAAGTTGTCTCCATTTTCAATGCATTACAGTTACTGCTTGATGATGCTAGTTTAGGCGGCGAATATACCCGTGAAGTGCAATTAGGCTGGGCTGCTGAGTCGGCGGTGAGCCGAGTGTCTCTACGTTATATTCAACAGTTTTTAGCAATGGAAGACCCTTACCTTAAGGAGCGGGCTAGCGATATTCGCGATTTAGGTCAAAAAGTATTGCGCCAACTTATTGAGCCAGAACGTCTAGAGCTTGAGCCCGATAAACCTGTAATCCTCATTACCCGTGAAGCCGATGCGACTATGTTGGCTGAGTTCCCAAGGCAAAAGCTTGCGGGTATTGTCACGGAGCTTGGTGGCGTAAACTCCCATGCCGCCATTTTAGCCCGTGCCTTAGGTGTGCCTGCTATTACAGGTGTAGAGCAACTGTTATCCGCCAATATTGACCAAAAACTTTTAGTCGTAAACGCAAGCCGTGGTCAGTTATTGGTGTCGCCATCACCTGCGATTGTCGGTGAGTATCGTAGCCTGATTTCGGCACAAAAAGCCTTGCAACGCCAGTATGCCCAAGAATTAGCGCTGCCTTCTGTAACCTTAGATGGTTCACGTATTCGCTTGTATCTCAATGCGGGATTACTCAGTGGTGTGGCCTCTGAAATTGCAGAGGGCGCCGACGGTATTGGGCTTTATCGCACTGAAATTCCTTTTATGTTACAACAGCGCTTCCCGAGTGAATCTGAGCAAGTCAAAGTCTATCAACAGGTCTTATCGGCCGCGTCCGGTCGACCTGTGGTGATGCGTACTTTAGATGTGGGAGGCGATAAACCTTTACCGTATTTCCCGATTAAAGAAGACAATCCTTTCCTTGGATGGCGCGGTATTCGCTTGTCTCTGGATCATCCTGAGCTTTTTTTGGTGCAGTTACGGGCCATGCTACAGGCTGGGGGAGACGGTAAACAGTTAAGTATTTTGCTGCCTATGGTCAGCAACTTAGATGAAATCGATCAATCCTTAGAATATTTGCAACAAGCCTATGTCGAATTAAAAAACGATGTTAACAGCGACATAGTGATGCCACGAATAGGCATTATGCTTGAAGTGCCCGCCATGCTATATCAGTTGGATGATGTGGCAAAACGAGTGGATTTTGTCTCTGTTGGTAGTAATGATTTAACCCAATATTTGCTGGCTGTTGACCGTAATAACCCGCGGGTGAGCTCGTTATTTGACAGTTATCATCCTGGAATATTGCGGGCTTTGCATCAGGCGCACCTCGATTGTCGATACCATAAACTCGATATTAGTATCTGTGGAGAGTTAGCGGGCGAACCTATGGGGGCCATTTTGCTGGTGGCTATGGGATACGATCAGTTGAGTATGAATCAGGGCAGTTTAGCGCGGATCAATTATCTATTGCGTCGTGTTGCGCGGGCTGATTTAGATCAATTACTTGCTAAAGCGCTGAGCCTATCAAACGGCTTCCAAGTGCGTGAGCTGGTTAAAGAATATTTGACCCAGCAGGGTCTCGCAACAATTCTTAATTAACTAATGCTGTGTTTTGCTTTAAGCTAAGGCCCTCAATTTATCACGCTGTAGGTACTCGTGTGGATAGTTTGTTGTTGGTGTTCTTTATTTGCTTGGCTTTAGGCGCATTTGTCGGCTTTATGGCAGGATTATTAGGTATCGGTGGCGGCTTGATTGTAGTGCCGGCACTGCTTTATATTTTGCCATCGGTCGGTATTAGCTCTACTCAGCTCCCCCATATTGCAATTGCCACTTCGCTAGCAGCCATTATTCTCACCTCTATTTCGTCGGCACGTGCCCACCATAAGCGTGGCAATGTGCCTTGGGATTTATTCAAATCAATGTTACCGGGCCTGATTATAGGCGCGCTGGCTTCAGGTTTTATTGCTGAGCGTATTCCCGCTGATAAGTTACAACAAGGTTTTGCCATCTTTGTGATTTTAATGACAATTCAAATGGCTTATCCCGTTAAGGCCGAATCAAATCGTCAATTACCTAATTCAGTAGTGCTTTTTGTTGTATCGGCTTTTGTTGCGGTTTTGGCAGGTTTGACCGGGATAGGTGGCGGTATACTGATAGTGCCATTTTTGACTTTTTATGGTTTACAGATGCGTCAAGCCGTGGGCTTTTCTGCGGCGATGGGCTTCTTAATCTCTCTTTCTGGCAGTTTCGGCTATATTATTGCAGGAATGAATGCCCCTGAGTTGCCCTATGGTACCTTAGGCTATATCTATTTACCTGCATTGTTTGGTTTAGTGATCACTTCTGTCTTGATGGCGCCTGTGGGGGTAAAAGCGGCGAGCACTTGGCCAACACCTGTACTTAAAAAGATATTTGCACTGTTACTTCTATGTGTCGGCCTTAAGTTAATTCTGACCTAGTTTTTATGTTTATCTCAGTTTGAGGCTGCTAATGGATGTGTTATGGCGTTGAGTTTCCCCAATATCGATCCCGTGATCGTTTCATTTGGACCGTTTAATCTTTTTGGACAAACCTTTGAACCGGCACTGCGTTGGTATGGTTTTACCTATTTAGTCGGATTTGTTGCGGCCATGTGGTTGTTGAACCGCCAAGCCGACCGTTCAAAGGGGATATGGACGCGGGAGCAAGTTTCAGATTTACTCTTTTATGGTTTTCTTGGGGTGATTTTAGGTGGCCGTATCGGTTACGTGCTTTTTTATCATTTCGATTATTTCCTCGCCAGTCCCCTCTATTTATTTAAAATCTCCGAAGGTGGCATGTCCTTCCACGGCGGTTTGATGGGCGTGATTACGGCGATGCTCTATATCGCGTGGAAACAAAAACGTACTTTTTTTGCTGTCGCCGATATGGTGGCACCTGTTGTGCCTATTGGTTTAGGCGCTGGTCGTATTGGTAACTTTATCAACGGCGAGCTTTGGGGACGAACCACTGATCTGCCTTGGGCTATGGTGTTTCCAACTGGTGGGCCTGACCCACGTCATCCATCCCAGTTGTATCAGTTCGCCCTTGAAGGCGTAGCATTATTCCTATTACTTTACTGGTTTAGCAAACGTACCGATAAAGTCGGTGCAGTCTCTGGTATGTTCTTAGTCGGTTACGGTATGTTCCGTATTATGGTTGAAACTGTGAGGCAACCCGACACACAGTTGGGACTCTACTGGGGATTTATAACTATGGGGCAGATACTCTCTGTGCCTATGGTGTTAATCGGTTTGTACTTGATTTTTCGTAAGCAAGGTAAGCAGCAATGAAACAGTATTTAGACTTAATGAAGCACATATTAGCCGAAGGCGTGGATAAATCGGATCGCACAGGTACTGGGACTCGCTCGGTATTTGGCTATCAAATGCGCTTCGATTTGAGCAAAGGTTTTCCTTTGGTGAGCACCAAAAAATGCCATATGCGCTCTATCATCCATGAATTGCTGTGGTTTCTGAAGGGTGAAACTAACGTTGCCTATTTACGCGAAAATAAGGTCAGCATTTGGGATGAATGGGCCGATGATAATGGCGATTTGGGCCCAGTTTATGGTGCCCAGTGGCGCAGCTGGCCAACCCAGAGTGGTGATGCTATCGATCAGATTTCGCAAGTTATCGCCCAGATAAAATCTCAGCCAGATTCTCGCCGTCTTATCGTTTCTGCGTGGAACGTGGGCGAACTGGATAAAATGGCTTTGGCACCGTGCCACGCGTTTTTTCAGTTCTATGTAGCCGATGGTAAATTATCTTGTCAGCTGTATCAGCGTAGTTGTGATGTGTTTCTTGGTTTGCCATTTAATATTGCCAGTTATGCTTTGTTAACTATGATGGTCGCCCAGCAATGTGACTTGGCCTTAGGTGATTTTGTGTGGACGGGTGGCGATACCCATTTATATTCTAATCATATGGAACAGACGGCACTGCAGTTAAGTCGTGATCCAAAACCGTTGCCGACCATGACTATTGTACGCAGACCTGAGTCGATTTTTGACTATCAATTCGATGATTTTGAATTAACAAACTACGCTCCACACCCTCATATCAAAGCCCCTGTTGCTGTGTGATGTATGTTTTTTAGTCTAACACTTCGGGATAGCCGAGGTGTTAGGGAGAAACTTACGATTATATTTGTTATTACAATTCGTCTACACTCAATTCATTATGATTTTTAGGAGTGCAAGATGGAAAAAGCAATTAGAAATTTTCTAAGCCAAGAGTCGGCTGGCGGTATCCTGTTATTGGTTGCTGTTGCCTTAGCCATGCTGATGGCCAATTCCCCCTTATCTGGACTTTATCAAGGCTTTTTAGGCACTGACGTTCAAGTCAAAATTGGCGAGCTCAATATACACAAGCCACTCATCCTGTGGATAAACGATGGCTTGATGGCCATATTCTTTTTGCTGATTGGTTTAGAAGTGAAACGTGAGCTACTTGAAGGCGCCTTATCGAGTGTCGCTCAAGCTTCCCTGCCTACCTTTGCAGCCATTGGCGGCATGTTAGTCCCTGCTGGTGTGTACTTACTGTTTAACTACGGTGATCCTGTCACACAAGCGGGCTGGGCGATTCCTGCCGCGACCGATATTGCCTTTGCCTTAGGTATTATGGCGCTGCTCGGAAGCCGCGTTCCTGTTTCACTGAAAGTCTTCTTACTTGCTTTAGCTATCATCGATGACTTAGGCGTCATAGTGATTATCGCGCTGTTTTACAGTACTGACTTATCAACCATCAGTTTAGTGATTGCCAGTTTAGCGATTGCGGGCTTGGTTGGGTTAAACCGCAAAGGGGTTACCTCACTTTTACCCTATGGCATCTTAGGGTTAATCCTTTGGGTTGCCGTACTTAAGTCTGGAGTGCATGCGACTCTGGCTGGCGTCATCATTGCTTTTTGTATTCCATTGCGGGCAAAGGATGGCAGTTCACCCTCAGAAGGCTTAGAGCATAGTTTGCATCCTTGGAGTACTTTCCTCATTTTGCCAGTGTTTGCTTTTGCCAATGCGGGCGTTTATGTCGGCAATATGAATTTGGAGACGTTAATTTCTCCTGTTCCTGTTGGTATTGCATTGGGCCTGATGTTAGGTAAGCCAATCGGTGTAATGTTATTTAGCTTTATTGCGGTGAAACTAAAATTAGCTCAATTGCCCGATGGCGTAGGTTGGAAGCAAATTGCCCCCGTCGCGGCCATGTGCGGTATTGGTTTTACTATGTCTATGTTTATTGCGTCGTTAGCCTTTGAACATGCAGACCCTATGTACGGTGACTTAGCACGCCTAGGGACCTTAATCGGTTCGATTATGGCAGCGTTAGTCGGGTATTTCTGGTTATCAAAAGTGTTACCTAAGAAAGGAGTATAACTATGATAAAGTTGAAATTAATGGGAATAGCAACGCTCTTATGTTTATCGACAACCGCGACGGCATCGCAAATTTCGGCCTGTAATCAGGATGCAAACTCGCAGACTTGCCAAAGCTATCTTGAAGGAATAGTGGATGGCGCTTTGATGTTTAAATCTGATTCCTTAGGGGCGAGATTAGAAACTAATGGTTATGAATCGAGGGCACTTAAGTATCGCGGTGGTAAACGTTTCCAAGAAGCGAATCGAACCTATTGCGCCGAACGTATTCCTGAACGTAACGTTTTAGTTTCAGGAGTCACTGAAGCGGTAAGTCTGGGGAATGCTGCCGATTTGGAGCAGTTACAAGGCATAGTTACTAACTTACTCGACTGCCAGCGTTTAAAGTAACTTGACTGGGAATCATCAGGTTTTTAATCATCTGATTTTAAACTATCGAGTTTAAAATAACACAGTCCCCCCTCAGCGCCTTGGCGTTTGAGGGAGCATTAACAGCGGGTTAGCATGCTGCACTTGAATTATAACCACTTGTATTATTTTTGGATGATTAAGAAAAAGGGCTCAGTCGCGAAGGCGGCCGAAGCCCTATGTTTAACGCCGCAAACGATAACGGGGCAAATTCGTGCCTTAGAAGATAGGTTAAACGGCAGTCTGTTCAAGCGAGTCGGGCGGACATTGGAGGCGACAGAGTTAGGTGAATTGGTGTTTCGCTACGCCGATAAGATGTTTAGCCTTAGCTATGAAATGCTCGATTTACTTAATTATCAAAAAGCGGATGCCATGTTATTCGAGGTGGGTATTGCCGATGCCTTATCTAAAGCTTTAGTCAGCCGAGTTTTATTATCCGTAGTGCCTAATGACAATTCTATGCACTTAGCCTGCTATGAGGCGACTCACGAGAGCCTAATGGCGCGTTTACGTGAGCATAAACTGGATATGATCCTTTCGGATTGTGCAGGTGAGTCACTGAAATACCCTGAAATTTTATCTAAAAAATTGGGCGAATGTGGCGTGAGTTTTTTCTCCGCGGAGACTTATAGCGCTGATTTTCCTGCTTGTTTAGAGCAAGGCCAGCTATTAATCCCCGGCCGTAGAACCTCACTTGGACAACAGCTATATCGCTGGTTTGACGAGCAAAATCTTAAAGTCAGTATTTTGGGCGAGTTCGATGATGCGGCCATGATGAAAGCCTTTGGTTACCTTAAACGAGGTATTTTTGTCACACCGTCGATTTATCGCCAAGAAGTGATTTCCCATGGTATGAATTTGCTCGGTGAAACCACCGATGTGAAAGAGGAATACCATGTGATGTTTGCCGAACGTATGATCCAACATCCTGCGGTAAAGCGATTATTGGATACAGATTTTAGCGATCTCTTTGAGGGACTCGATACGCAAGTACAACAATGCTAATTTTGTGAGTCAATATGAAGGGTTAATCGACACTTTAGTCAGTGAACTGATAGACTAATGCCAAATCTGTGTTGGGAGAAATACCTTGGAATTAATGAACATCGCAAGGGTTCGCTGGGCATGTCGTCGTGGGATGCTGGAATTAGACGTCTTGCTTCAACCTTTTGTTGAAAACTTCTATCAAGAAATGTCCGATGAAGATAAAGCCGTGTTTATCCGTTTGTTGGAATGTGAAGATCCAGAATTGTTTGCTTGGTTTATGGGCCATGAAGTGTGCCCTGATACTGAACTGGCTCGTATGATAGTAAAAGTCCGTGGAAGACCGGCACCATAGTTTCAGTGTAAAAGCCTCTTTCGACCAACGACTCTCGTTGGTCGTTTTTATTTGTGTTTGTTCTAGCTCATTTCTGCTTTGGCCCCAAAGCGACATTATCGCCTTATCTCTGCTTAAATATTTGTTTATCGTACTTGTCAGTATTTTTTTGCTGTCGCAGTTGTGGCGACTGCAGCATTGGCGTTTAGATTTTGTGCTGAGTGATAAAGGCGAGGGACGTTTGTCAACGGGGGAGCACTTTCAGGTACTAAAACGCACTTGGGTCACGCCCTTTGTTTGCTTGATTTATATCGAAGTGGATACTCAGCTGCGGCTCTTGCTGGTTTGGGCTGATATGTTAAATGATACTGACTATCGACATTTATGTCGGCTGTTGCTGCGGGCTAAAATGCAACAGACTAAACCTCATTCTGAGATTTAGTCTGTTTATGATGAAGTCACCTATGCGTATGCGGTTACTTTTCTGGTAGTAAAATAGTCGGGCGAGGCGCGTCTAATTTCTCTGGATGATCGATATTAAAATGCAGCCCACGGCTTTCTTTACGCTCCATGGCACAGCGAATAATTAATTCGGCCACTTGCACTAAGTTACGTAATTCGAGCAAGTTATTGCTAACCCTGAAGTTACTGTAATATTCCTGAATTTCTTGCTGTAACATCAGGCAGCGGCGCAGTGCTCGCTCCAGACGTTTATCAGAGCGTACAATTCCAACGTAGTCCCACATGAATAACCGCAGCTCGTGCCAGTTATGGGCGATGACCACTTCCTCATCCGAGTTCGATACTTTACTTTCATCCCATGCTGGAATTTGTCCCGGGATTTGAATTTTATGCAGTTGGCTTTCTATGTCCTGTGACGCCGCACGGGCAAACACTAAACATTCGAGTAACGAGTTACTCGCCAGACGATTGGCGCCATGTAAGCCCGTATAGGCGACTTCACCAATAGCATAGAGACCATTGAGATCCGTCTGACCGTGCATATCTGTCATTACACCACCGCAGGTATAGTGTGCGGCGGGTACCACAGGAATCGCATCTTTAGTGATATCGATTCCCAGCTCTAAGCAACGGCTATAGATGGTCGGGAAATGCTTCATCACAAAGTCAGCATCTTTATGGCTGATATCTAGATAGACGCAATCGGCACCCAGACGTTTCATCTCATAATCGATGGCGCGGGCAACGATGTCACGGGGAGCTAACTCAGCGCGTTCATCAAAGTCCGGCATAAAGCGGCTGCCATCTGGACGACGCAGATAAGCCCCTTCACCACGCAGGGCTTCGGTGAGTAAGAAGTTGCGCGCATCTGCGTGGTACAAACACGTCGGATGGAATTGGTTGAACTCCATATTCGCCACGCGGCAACCTGCACGCCATGCCATGGCAATACCATCACCGCTAGCGACATCAGGGTTTGAGGTATATTGATAAACCTTTGAGCTACCACCAGTCGCTAACGCGACAAACTTAGCCTTAACGGTTTCGACGTGTTCTTCATTGCGATTCCAGACATAAGCGCCTAACACACGATTACCTGGGCGATTTAATTTACGGGTGGTGATGAGGTCGATGGCGTTATAGCGTTCTAAAACTTGAATATTGGGGTGGGCGAGTGCGCGTTCTTGCAGTGTGGTTTGCACTTCTTTGCCTGTGGCATCGGCAGCGTGCAGAATACGTCTGTGGCTATGGCCGCCTTCACGGGTTAAATGGTAAGGTGCATCTTTTGCGTTGCCGTCTGTGGTTTCTTCTTTATCGAAGGCGACGCCACATTCGATAAGCCATTGCATCGCACTCTTGGCATTTTCAGCTGTGAAAGTGACAACGTCTTTGTCACATAAACCCGCCCCTGCGATTAAGGTGTCTGCAACATGGGATTCGATAGTGTCACTTTCGTCGAAGACGGAGGCGATACCGCCTTGGGCGTAGTAAGTCGACCCTTCCGAGAGTGGGCCTTTTGAAAGCAGAATTACTTTTGCTTTTTCAGCAAGATGCAAAGCTAGTGTCAGACCTGCGGCACCGCTACCTATGACTAATATGTCAGATTGGTGTTCAACTACTTGTTTCATCGGGTATCATGATGTGACTGAAGAGTGCCAACTATGGTAAACCAACTCACCGATTATGGGTACTTTCCTTTTTACCTTACTTTTTTTGTTTAATTTTTAGAACTTTTTCAAAGCCCGCGAGTCTACATAAGTGAATATGATTCGAGCGACTGAGAAATCAGCATTTTAGATTTAGGAGAAGTCGGCTCGGATGAGTGGACAATTAAGTGATCAACAATTAGTTGAGCGCGTACAACAAGGTGATAAAAACGCTTTTAACCTGTTAGTGCTTAAATATCAAAGTAAAGTCATTAGCTTGATATCCCGTTATGTACGGAACCAAGCGGACGTTGCTGATGTCGCACAGGAAGCGTTTATCAAAGCTTACAGAGCTTTGCCAAACTTTCGCGGTGAAAGTGCATTTTATACTTGGTTGTACCGCATCGCAGTAAACACTGCGAAGAATTATCTCGTATCACAGGGGCGTAGAACGCCTGCGAATGATGTTGATGCAGAAGATGCCGAATATTACGAAGGTAGTGACGCGCTGAAGGAGTTTGCCTCCCCAGAACGGCTAATGTTATCGGATGAAATCAAAAAAGTGATTTTCGATACATTAGAGACCTTGCCTGAAGAATTACGAATGGCCATCTCATTGCGTGAACTCGATGGTATGAGTTACGAAGATATTGCCATAGTCATGGATTGTCCTGTCGGGACCGTAAGATCACGTATCTTCCGAGCACGAGAAGCAATCGATAAAAAGCTCCAGCCTTTGCTGGAAGCCTAAATTCTTATTTTAAGAAACCCTTATATTTAGACAGGTGAAAAATGGATAAATTAGGTCAAGAATGGGTATCTGCCGCAGTCGATGGAGAGACTGATGAGCAGACCATGGCAGAGTTATCTGCTGATACACATTCACATGATAAATGGCATAACTATCATATGATAGGCGATGCCATGCGTGGCGAATTGCCGCAGACTATTGTGTTAGATCTCTCTGCTAGCATTGCTGCCGCCATTGAACTTGAGCCAGCGATAGTTGCGCCTAAGCATCATGTGTCTAAAGTCACTGCACCTGTAACGCCACAAATTGCCGCCAATTCGGAGCAAAGCCGCGTCATACCTTTATTTAAGCAATTTGGTCAATATGCCATTGCTGCGACGGTTGCTATGTTTGCGATTGTGGGTGTGCAGAATTACAATCAAACCGCCGATGATGCCGCGTCACCATCGCCCGTGTTAATTACAAGGCCGCTGATTGGTAGCGCATCACCTGTGAGCCTACAAACCGGTCCTGTACAACAGAATCAAGGCTATACCAATGATCAGGTGAATGAACAACGTCGCCGAATTAATACTTATATCCAAGATCATATGTTGCAACAACGATTGAATACTGGTGCGGTTGTAGAGGACAATACCGAGGTCGTACCCGTTCCGGTCAATCAATAACGAGGAGTTAGCTTGCGTCTAATCCTGTTGGCTTTATTAGCCTTGGTCTTTCCTGCAACCGCGCAGGAAGATATGCCTGCCAAAGCTTGGCTCGAGAAAATGAGTCAGGCTTTACGAGAGAAAGAGTTTAAAGCATCGATTATTCAACTTCAGGCCGATCATATTCGGCCTTTGGTTTACCTGCACGGTAAGGTGAATAATCAAGAAGTTGCCTTTCTAGAATACCTTAACGGTCCACCCAAAAATGCAGTGCGTGTCGGTAATCGTGTCACCTTTATTGAGCACGATGAGCCTGCGTATAGTATCGTTTCTAATCATATTCAAGGTGTTTGGCCCGCTGCTTTCTCTGCCAATATGGCGGACTTAGAAGTGGGTTATCAGTTTGTGCTCGGTGGCCGTACCCGTATCGCTGGGCGTCCGGGGCAAATGATCCGCCTGTTGCCTAATGATGAATTCCGTTATGGCTTTCAAATTTGGCTTGATATGGAAACCTATCTGCCGCTGAGATACGACATGCTGACTCAAGATAAGCAATTACTTGAGCAGATCATGGTGATTGAACTTATTGAATTCAGTGAGCCGCCAGCCATTTTGCAAGAGGCTTATAAGCAAGAGTGGCCGGCAGTTATCGATCAAGCCGAGCGCCAAGACGGTCAAAACTGGCAATTTGCTTGGTTACCCGCAGGTTTTACTGTGGTAGTGCGCGACCACCATAGATTAATTGGCAGTCACGAAGCGGTGGAATACATAGCACTGACCGATGGACTGGCAAATATTTCTGTTTATGTGGCGCGTGCGGGCACGAGTCCATTGCCTGAAGAATTAATTACCCGTAATGGCTTGTCGTTAGTCTCAGAAAAAGTCGGTAATGCCGAAGTGGTTGCTGTGGGTAAAGTGCCGACAGAAACCTTAACGCGCATTGCTAAAAGTCTGACGCTAGAATAGGACGCCGATTATGATGGAAGAAATTGCCAGAGTCGTCTCCAGTGATAGTCAAGGCTGGTTGACGGTTGAAGTGGAACTTAAGAGTACCTGCAAGAGCTGCAGTAACAGTGAGTCTTGCGGGACCTCTGCTGTCGCTCAGGCTTTTTCCTCGAAAACCCAGCAATTTTCTATTCAGAGTGACCGCCGCTGTGAGGCTGGTGAATTACTCAAATTAGGCCTTCCCGAGAGCGTGATCCTCAAAGCAGCAGCATTAATCTATTTAATGCCGCTGTTTGGCCTGTTTGTCGGCGCGGCGTTAGGACAATTTTTAGGCCAGTTGCTTGAGTTTAATCCTAACCTAGGTGCCATGGGCTTTGCGGCCGTTGGTGCCTTGATTGCGTGGTCTTTTGGTAAGCAACAGGCCAAACGTTTAGAAGTTGATGCTCAGCCTGTGATTTTGGCCTATTTAGGTAGGAGCATCAATTTAAACGAATTAGCTCAATAATTTCAATGTGTTATTTTTTATCAAATAACAGCTAACTGCGGTTTTTGACGTTGTTTTATCGGCCTGTCTTAAGTAGGAGTGAATGTGATTGGTATTGAAACCGCAATCAGGTACAATTTCGCTCCTTTGAACCGTATCCATTTTCAGTATTAGTCATTGCAGCATAATGAAACAAATTAGAAACTTCTCAATTATTGCCCATATCGACCATGGTAAATCGACGCTATCAGATCGTCTTATTCAGGTTTGTGGCGGTTTAACCGACCGTGAAATGGATTCTCAAGTTTTAGATTCTATGGATCTAGAACGTGAGCGTGGTATTACGATTAAGGCACAAAGTGTCACTTTGGATTATAAAGCCAAAGATGGCCTTGTCTATCAACTCAACTTTATTGATACCCCAGGTCACGTTGACTTCTCCTACGAGGTCTCGCGCTCATTAGCTGCCTGTGAAGGTGCTTTGCTGGTGGTTGATGCGGGTCAGGGCGTTGAAGCTCAGACACTGGCAAACTGTTATACCGCGCTGGATATGAATCTAGATGTGGTACCCATTTTAAACAAGATTGACTTACCACAAGCCGATCCAGAACGTGTTGCTGCCGAGATTGAAGATATCGTCGGTATTGATGCGATGGATGCTGTGCGTTGTTCGGCTAAAACCGGTGTCGGTGTCGACGAGGTTTTAGAAGTCATTGTTGCCAAAATTCCACCGCCAGAAGGCGATCCTGACGCACCACTGCAAGCCTTGATCATCGATTCTTGGTTTGATAACTACCTAGGCGTAGTGTCGTTAGTGCGAATTAAACACGGTAGCCTGAAAAAAGGTGACAAGTTTAAGGTCATGTCTACAGGACAAAACCACACTGCGGATCGCGTCGGTATTTTCACCCCAAAACAAACTGATAAAACCGAACTTAAAACCGGTGAAGTCGGCTTTGTGATTGCGGGTCTGAAGGAAATTCACGGTGCGCCTGTAGGTGATACGTTAACTTTAGCCAAAAATGGTGCTGAAAAGCCGTTACCTGGTTTTAAGAAAGTGAAGCCACAGGTATACGCTGGCGTATTCCCCATTTCGACCGACGAATATGAAAACTTCCGTGATGCGCTGAACAAACTCAGCCTGAACGATGCGTCATTATTCTTTGAACCTGAAAGTTCTTCGGCACTCGGTTTTGGTTTCCGCATTGGCTATTTAGGCCTGCTCCACATGGAAATCGTACAAGAGCGTTTAGAGCGTGAATACAACCTAGAGTTGATCACCACTGCGCCAACCGTAGTGTACGAAGTCGTCATGACCAGCGGTGAAACGATTTACGTTGATAACCCGTCTGATCTGCCTGCGATTAACAACATTGAAGAAATGCGTGAGCCGATTGTTGAGGCCAACATTTTAGTGCCAAAAGAATACTTAGGTAACGTGATTACCCTGTGTATTGAAAAACGTGGCACTCAAGTGAACATGGTTTACCACGGTAACCAAGTGGCTGTAACTTACCATCTGCCAATGGCGGAAGTGGTCATGGATTTCTTCGACCGTTTGAAATCCACTAGCCGTGGCTATGCATCACTCGAATATAACTTTATTCGTTTCGATCCAGCAGACATGGTGCGTTTAGATATTCTCATCAACGGCGACCGAGTCGACGCCTTGGCTATGGTTATCCATAGATCAAACATTCGTCACCGTGGTTTAGCTTTAGTGGATAAGATGAAAGAACTTATTCCACGTCAGATGTTTGATATTGCGATTCAAGCGGCGGTGGGCAGTCAAATTATTGCACGTTCAACCGTGAAAGCCCTGCGTAAAGACGTAACGGCTAAGTGTTATGGCGGCGACGTTTCTCGTAAGAAAAAACTCTTAAATAAACAAAAAGAGGGTAAGAAACGGATGAAGCAAGTAGGTAACGTTGAGGTGCCACAAGAAGCATTCTTAGCGGTACTTAAGCTAAACGAGTAATCGTTAGCATAAGAAGTGACAATTTAGTTGACTATTGCGCCGCTGTTTGCGGCGCTTTAGTTAGGTTATCGCATTGGTTTATCACTTTGGTTTACCAAGGTCGAATACGGTAAGTTAACTAAAGTATGATATTCGCTGAGTTAGGCACCTTTAATTATTTTTAAGGCAGGAGTTCAATAAGCAATGGCAGCGTATTTTTCCATTATTCTAGTGCTAATCACCCTGATCTCAGGACTTATTTGGTTAGTCGATGTGCTCGTTTTCGCCCCAAAGCGTCGTGAGAGTTTAGCGTTAGCAAAGGCATCACAAGCGAATTTAACTGAAGAAGCTGAGTACCAAATCATTCGTGAGTCGACCATAGTCGAAACCGCGCATTCTATCTTCCCTGTGATTGCCTTTGTGTTGATCCTACGTTCATTCATTTATGAGCCATTTCAAATCCCATCGGGTTCTATGATGCCAACCCTCTTAGTGGGCGACTTCATTCTGGTGGAAAAATTTAGTTATGGGCTTAAAGATCCCGTATGGCGCACTAAACTGGTTGAAACTGGTGAGCCCAAACGCGGTGATGTGGTGGTATTTAAATATCCTGAAAATCCGCAAATTGACTACATCAAACGTGTTGTCGGTTTACCGGGTGATAGAATTATTTACCGTAACAAGCAGTTGATGATCCAGAAGGCCTGTGGCGTTGAGCAAACAGCTTGCCCAGAACCGCAAGTTATCGCCCGCACTGAGATCAGTCGTGGTGATTACAGCCAAGATGGTGTGCCGTTGCTGCGTTATAAAGAGGAATTGGGTGATGTCGCCCACGATATCTTGATCAACCCAAGTCGACCTGACATGCTGGGGTATTTTAAGCGCGAAGGTAATTTACCCGCGGGTGAATTTTTAGTGCCAGAAGGCCATTACTTTGCCATGGGTGATAACCGCGATAACAGTACCGACAGTCGTTTCTGGGGCTTTGTGCCAGAAGAGAACCTTGTTGGTAAAGCGGTAGCGATTTGGATTAGTTTTGAATTTGACCGTTCAAAAGCCGACTTCCTCCCAACTTGGGTGCCTAGCGGTGTGCGTTTTGAGCGTGTAGGTGGAATTAAATAGCATGGAACCGATTAAAAATTTGCCACGTTTGTGTCGTACCTTAGGTTATGAGTTCAAGAATATTGAGCTTTTGACTCAAGCGCTGACCCACAGAAGTGCGGCAAATAAGCATAATGAGCGCTTAGAGTTTTTAGGTGATTCAATTTTATCTATCGTGATTTCTGATGCTTTGTATCATCAGTTTCCGAAGGCAACCGAAGGCGATTTAAGCCGGATGCGTGCCACCTTAGTTCGCGGTGATACCTTAACTATCATCGCCCAAGAGTTTAAGCTCGGCGATTATTTATATCTCGGTCCTGGCGAGTTGAAAAGTGGCGGATTTAGACGCGAGTCGATTCTTGCCGATGCAGTTGAAGCCATTATTGGCGCCGTTTACCTTGATTCCGATCTCGAAGTTTGCCGTGCATTACTGTTGAAATGGTATGCCGAGCGTTTGGCCGAAATCCAACCTGGGATCAGTCAGAAAGACGCTAAGACATTACTGCAAGAACATTTACAAGGGTTTAAAAAGCCGCTGCCTGATTACCAAGTAATCAACATAGAAGGCGATGCCCACGATCAGACATTTACCGTTGAATGTCGTATTGAAGACTTGAGCCAAAGCGTCATTGGTGTGGCGAGTTCACGCCGCAAAGCCGAGCAAATCGCGGCCGCTCAAGTATTGGAGTTACTAAAGAAATGACCAAAAAAACAGACTTGTCAGGTATCGATGCTGCAAAAGCGGCAACTGAGCCGAGTTTAGATGAATTACTGGCAAGGATGAATGCGGCCGCGCCAACGCCGTCGGCCCAATACGATGTCACTTATTGCGGCATGGTGGCGATCATTGGTCGCCCTAACGTCGGTAAATCAACGTTAATCAACCGTTTGCTTGGTCAGAAGGTAAGTATTACTTCTAAAAAGCCACAAACAACGCGCCACCGTATCATGGGTATTCATACCGATGGTCCGAAGCAAATTGTGTTCATCGATACACCAGGTTTACACATAGAAGAGCAGCGGGCGATTAACCGCCTGATGAACCGCGCAGCTGCCAGTTCGCTTGCCGATGTGGCTATGGTGATTTTCGTGGTTGATGGCATGACGTGGACCGCCGATGATGAGATGGTGTTGAGTAAATTACGCCGTGGCGGTGAAGAGCGTCAGACAATTCTGGCGATCAACAAAGTCGACAATATCAAAGACAAAGAATCGCTATTCCCGTATTTGGAAGAAGTCGCCAAAAAATATCCTTTCGATGAAATTTTGCCGATTTCAGCCAGTAAAGGTACCAACGTTAAGCGCATTTTAGAGCTGGCGGCGGCGTCTATTCCTGAAGGACCTTTCTTCTTCCCTGAAGACTATGTTACCGACCGTTCGCAACGTTTTATGGCGTCGGAAATTGTGCGTGAAAAACTGATGCGCTTCTTAGGTGATGAATTACCCTATGATGCGACAGTTGAGATTGAACAGTTCAAGATGATGGAAAATGGCGTTTATCAAATCAATGCCCTGATCCTTGTTGAGCGTGAAGGTCAAAAACGTATGGTGATTGGTAGCAAGGGCGAACGTATTCGTACTATCGCAACTCAAGCTCGCTTAGACATGGAGACCTTGTTTGATAATAAAGTTTTCCTCGAAGTGTGGGTGAAAGTGAAATCCGGTTGGGCCGATGATGAACGCGCCTTGCGTAGCTTAGGTTACGGCGACGATTAAGCATTAATTTCAGCGAGCGCGCTTACCGATGAAACGTGGTTACGTTTTACATCATCGCCCATATCGAGAGTCCAGTGTCTTAGTTAACCTGTTAGTTGACGGCATTGGACGGGTTGATGTGGTTGCCCGAACCGGCAGCGGTAAGCGCTCTATCAAGAGTATTCTCCAGCCCTTTCAACCGCTGATCTTCGAATTTAGCGGTAAGTCTGAATTAAAAACCTTAACTCAAGTCGAAGCCGCTGCGCCTGCTGTGCCTCTTTCTGGTCAAAGCTTGTTTGCTGGCATGTATATCAATGAGTTATTGGTTCGCACTTTGTCTGTACAGCACAATGCCGAAGAGTTGTTCCTCATTTATCATCAAGCCTTAGTCGGCCTTGCCGCGAAGTTTTGCCAATCCCAACTGCGTTATATTGAGCTTGCCTTGCTGCGGGAATTAGGTTTTATGCCTTCTCTTAGCCGCGATACTCAAGGTGAAACACTCGTGCCTGACTATTATTACCAGCTCGTGCCTGAGTTAGGTTTTCAATTTGTACTCAACTCCCGTGCTCGCAATGCCTATCAAGGCGCCATGTTGACGGCGCTTAACGATAACCAGCTCACCGAAGCACATTTTTTGAGCGCTAAGTTGTTGATGCGCTCCCTGTTAACGCCATTACTCGGGACTAAACCTTTGTTGAGTCGACAATTGTTCGTCAGCACTGCCGTGCCAACTAAGATTGATGGGAATAATTCGCCCTAGCTCCTGTTTTTTAGCGTGAGCCTAAGTACAATAGGCCGCAATATCAGCGTTAAACATTAAGGAGTTCCCGATGAGCCGTATCTTATTGGGCGTGAATATCGACCATATTGCTACTCTGCGCCAAGCCCGTGGCACCAGTTATCCTGATCCTGTGCATGCTGCTGCCGTTGCTGAACATGCTGGCGCCGATGGCATCACTATCCATTTGCGTGAAGACAGACGCCATATCATAGACCGCGATGTATATCTGTTGGCAAAAACCTTGAAAACCCGCATGAATTTTGAATGCGCTGTGACCGAAGAAATGCTTAACATCGCCTGTGAAATTAAGCCGACCTATGTCTGTTTAGTGCCAGAAAAACGTCAAGAAGTCACCACTGAAGGCGGTTTAGATGTAGCGGGGCAGTTAGATAAAATCACTGCTGCAGTGACTCGTTTAGCTGCTGAGGGTATTCAAGTCTCCTTATTTATCGATGCCGATAAAACTCAAATTGATGCCGCTGTTGCCTCTGGCGCACCGCTTATTGAAATTCATACGGGCTGTTATGCCGATGCTAAAACGGAAGCAGAAGAAGCCACTGAGTTAGCGCGTATTAGCGAAATGGCAAAATACGCCCATGGCAAAGGTTTAGTGGTTAACGCGGGTCATGGTTTGCATTATCACAACGTGAAACCCATCGCGGCGATTCCTGAGTTATATGAACTTAATATCGGCCATGCGATTGTCGCACGTGCCGCTATTGATGGTTTAGCGACAGCAGTGAAAGACATGAAAGTGTTAATGCTTGAAGGTCGTCGAGGCGAATAATGGCGATTGTCGGCCTAGGCACAGATATCGTCGAGATTGAGCGTATTCAGGTGCATGTGGCGCGCGCAGGTGACAAGCTCGCTAAACGAGTGCTGACCGAGTCTGAGTTGGCCATTTATACTGCCCATAGTCAGCCAAGTCGTTATCTTGCCAAGCGTTTTGCGGCAAAAGAGGCCGCAGCCAAAGCTCTCGGTACGGGTATTGGCCGCGGTGTGTCGTTTCAGCATATTCACATTGGCAACAATGAGGATGGTGCACCGACGATTCACTTTACCGAGGGGGCGCTGACGCGTTTACAGCAGCTTAAAGCGACGGTTGGGCATATCTCTATTGCCGATGAAAAATCCTATGCGATTGCGACGGTAATCATAGAGTCTCAATAAACCCGAGTTTGCGTCTGTTGGTGGTAAAAAAGGAACCTTAGGGTTCCTTTTTTCATTTCTGGATGGGTATCCAAATCAGTGCCAAATCAGTGAGTGCAACAATTTATTTACTTTTACTGTTCAGCTTAATTGTTTTACGTTAGTTTATGGCTTGCGCGTCGCTCAATTTGGCGCACGTAAAAGCAGGGGCAAATGAAGAGGAACCCGACATGAAATCCGCCGCAGAGCAGTTATCGACCTACAAAAGTGTGCATTTAAATCAGCGTAATATTCAGACCCATTTTATTGGCATCCCACTGATTATTTGGTCTGCTTTCCTGTTGTTGGCCACAGTGCGTATTCCGCTGGGCAGTATGGGAGAGACAAGTTTAGCTGTGATAGTCGGTATATTCGTATTGGCCTATTATGTCCGTTTACACTTAAGGCTTTCAATGGGGCTCATATTATTTATGGTTCCTGTGCTGTTCACGACTGAATGGGCGGCGCATATCGCCGGTGCCACTTGGCTTGCCCTTGGAGTATTTGTGGTGGGCTGGGTGTTCCAGCTAATTGGCCATCAATATGAAAAAGCCAAGCCTGCCTTTGTGGATGACTTAAATCAGTTATTAATTGGGCCATTTTTCTTAATGGCGGAAGTGTATTTTATGTTGGGCTTAGAAAAGGCGCTGAATGCCCAGATAACGCCAATGGCGCTTGAGAAGCGTCGTATACTTGAGGCGAAAAAGTCTGCTTAGCTTGGCTAGATAGTGAATTAGAGTAGATAGATTAGCACTAAAGGTATAGTTCGGGGGGCATCATCGCTTGGAGGAAATCGTCGGCCGGACCACATCTTAACTTGTGTGGTTCGGCCAATTTTTATGCTCAAAATTGAGGATTAAACTCTGGGGGGATGATAATACAGCGGGATAATTCTCACTGTATTAATCATATTTTCTGACACATCAATTATCTCTAGTGGATAACCTGCTAAACGTAAACTAGTATTCGCAGAAGGAATTTCCTCCAGATACTCCAGAATCAGACCATTGAGGGTTTTAGGGCCATCGGTGGGAAAGTTCCACTTCATTTCTTTATTCAAATCGCGGATCGTAATGCCCGCATCAACTAAGTAGCTGCCATCTTGCTGGACCTTAATGTCTTCACTCGGGGTGGTCAACATAGAAGTGGTAAAGTCGCCGACAATCTCTTCGAGAATATCTTCGAGTGTTACTAGACCTTGAATATCACCATATTCATCAACGACTAAGCCGATGCGCTCTTTATTTTGTTGGAAGTTAGCTAGCTGCACATTGAGTGGCGTACCTTCTGGCACAAAGTAGAGTTCTTTCACTGCACGTAGCAAAGATGACTTGCTAAATTGCTCTTTAGATTGGAGGCGCAGGGCATCGCGTAGATGAATAAAGCCCACTGCATCGTCTATGGTGTCGCGATACACTAACACTCGGGTATGTGGACTTTGGATCACCTGACGATTGATAACCTTAAATTCATCATTGACGTTAATTCCGTAGATATCTGAGCGTGGCACCATAATATCTTCAACGGTGACTTTCTCTAAATCCAAGATAGATAACAGCATTTCTTGGTGGCGTCGGGGGATGAGTGCCCCTGCCTCATGTACCACAGTGCGCAACTCTTCTTGGCTTAGTGCATCGCTACTATTAACGGTTTTTATCCCCATCAAACGTAAGATACCTGTGGTTATTAAATTAACGCTTGAGACAACATAGGCAAAGGTAGAGGAAAGTATAAGTAGCAATATGCTAGAGGGAAAAGCAATACGCTCAGGATTTAGCGCGGCGATGGTTTTTGGCGTGACTTCAGCAAAAACGAGCACGACTAACGTAAGCACGCCAGTTGCAACAGCGACCCCTAAGTCGCCCCAAAGACGCATACCAATGATAGTCGCAATAGCCGATGCGGAAATATTGACTAAGTTATTGCCAATTAAGATCAATCCAATCAAACGGTCAGGACGCTCAAGTAACTTCAAGGCTCTAATCGCCCCTTTATGGCCATTGTTGGCTAAGTGGCGTAGACGGTAACGGTTTAGAGTCATCATTGCGGTTTCTGAGCCTGAAAAATAGGCAGAGAATAGGATAAGCACTAGTAAAACTATCAGGAGTGCGCTTGTCGATATAGCGTCCAAAAAAGGCTCCAATGTGGCCAGTAAACTTAAGTAAATACCGACATTTAAAAAAAGTGTCAAGTCGGCCGCAGCAATAACTGCCCCAGCCGACTTAAATGTTTAGTTGAGGATTAACTCTTTGACAATGCGCGCGCCAAAATATGCGAGCGAAAGTAAGGATGCGCCAGTCAGAGTGTAAATGACTGCGGTACGAATTTTACAACCGACCCAATACTGTTGCCACAGCATAGTAATGTATACAAACCAAGCCATTATCGACAGAATTGCCTTATGACCTTTACCATCGGCGAACATATCTTCAAGGAAGATAAAACCAGTCGCGAGCGACAAACTGAGCAAGATAACGCCGATAATCACCAGGTGATAAAGTTGTTTTTCAACTGTCATCAGCGGCGGAATGCCAGGGCTCAGCATAAATTGTTTTTTCTTCAGTTTATTTTGGATCATCGCCAGTTGTATTGCATATAGGGCGGCAATCATCAGGGCGCTGTAGGCCATGAGTGACAATACGACGTGGGCTAATACTTCAGGATAAAGCTCAAAATGCGTGATGAATTTAGGCGGCAATAACCAGAGTAGGGCAACCGAAAGCACTGAGCAGGCATAAACCACTGGCACGACGACGATGACCTTCAGCCTGAACATCAATATCGTAAAAGTAAAAGCGATAATCCAGTTCACTAAGGAAATCACATTCGTCAGGCTAAAGTTTTGGCCATCTGTGGTGAAAATCACTTGTGATAATGCTGCGGCATGTAAAATAACCGCAATAGCGGCAAAACCTGCGACAGCACGGCGATTCGGACCGTCTGGGTGAAACAATCTACTCGTCACTAGTACCAATGCAATGCAATAAAAAAACATGGCTGAGGCAGAAAAGATGACCATGGGTAATTAACCTATTTGTGTAGTTAAAGGTGCCTTAAAAACGGGGCATACAGATCAATATTTTCCCTAGAATAACATGAGCTGTCGGCAAATGGGCAGTGACATGAGTTGCAAAATTTAGCAGATTCTTATTGTTAGGGTTAAATAGTGTGTCGACGACAATAAAACATGACTCAGCGCAAGTAAAACACTTAACCACAATCAAGATGGGTGCAGCAGTAGCATAATGCGCATGCATCGTTATAATACAGCCCATCAATCGAGATTCTTAAAGGTATAGAACAGGACGATGTTTGAGAACCTAACCGACAGACTGTCACGCACACTGAAAAATATCAGTGGCCGTGGTCGCTTAACTGAAGAAAACGTTAAGGAAACCCTGCGCGAAGTGCGTATGGCACTGCTGGAGGCCGATGTTGCCCTGCCTGTGGTGCGCGAATTTGTTAATAACGTAAAAGAACGTGCCGTAGGCCAAGAAGTCTCTAAAAGCTTAAGCCCTGGCCAAGCCTTTATTAAGATAGTTCAAAGTGAACTTGAAAAATCCATGGGCGAGGCGAATGAAGCCCTAGATTTAGCCACTCAGCCGCCAGCTGTGATTATGATGGCGGGTCTGCAAGGTGCGGGTAAAACCACCAGTGTGGCCAAACTGGGTAAATTTTTACGCGAACGCCATAAAAAATCGGTATTAGTCGTCAGTGCTGACGTTTATCGCCCCGCGGCGATTAAACAGCTTGAGACGTTAGCGCAAGAAGTGGCGGTGGAGTTTTTCCCATCGGACGTTAGCCAAAAGCCAATCGACATTGCGAAAGCGGCGATTGCCCACGCTAAATTAAAGTTTATCGATGTGGTGATCCTCGATACCGCGGGTCGTCTGCATGTCGACGAAGCCATGATGGACGAGATCAAAGGCTTACACGCAGCGGTTAAGCCTATCGAAACCTTGTTCGTTGTTGATGCTATGACAGGTCAAGATGCGGCAAACACCGCTAAGGCCTTTAATGAAGCTTTGCCACTGACAGGGGTTATCTTAACTAAAGTCGATGGTGATGCGCGCGGTGGTGCGGCGTTATCGATTCGCCACATTACGGGCAAGCCGATTAAATTCCTTGGTGTGGGTGAAAAGACCGACGCGTTAGAGCCATTCCATCCAGACCGTATTGCCTCACGCATTTTGGGCATGGGCGATGTGTTATCGCTTATCGAAGAAGTTGAGCGCGGCGTCGATAAAGAAAAGGCCATGAAGCTGGCTTCGAAAGTGAAGCAAGGTGGCAGTTTCGATTTAGAAGATTTCCGTGAGCAGTTACAGCAAATGAAAAACATGGGCGGCATGATGAATATGCTGGAAAAACTGCCCGGTGTCGGTCAATTGCCCCCTGAAGCCTTAGCGCAAATCCAAGACGGCAAGATGACAGGCCAAATGGAAGCCATCATTAATTCGATGACTTCCAAGGAGCGTAAGAACCCTGATTTAATCAAGGGCTCACGCAAACGTCGCATCGCAGCTGGTTCTGGCACGCAAATTCAAGATGTAAACCGTTTGTTGAAACAGTTTACTCAAATGCAAAAGATGATGAAAAAAATGTCTGCTAAGGGCGGCATGCAAAAAATGATGCGCGGAATGCGCGGTATGATGCCGCCAGGAATGAAATTTCCGGGACGTTAATCGGGCATTTTTAGTTAAACTTAGCACTTTATCAGTCGGTTGACTCTGGCAACAATGAACCGCTTACTGAGGGCGCAGGCGTAATAATCGCCATCTTTGGTTGCATTCGTTGGAAAGTCAGGTAAAATCTTCCGGCTTTCTATCTGGGACTCTTCGCGAACACGGGGTTCCAGTTTTTATTTTTGCTTCAAGCAAATCATTAGAGGATTGAAAACGCATGGTTACCATTCGTTTAGCTCGTGGCGGCGCAAAAAAGCGTCCATTTTACAACATCGTTGTTGCTGATAGCCGTAACGCTCGTGACGGTCGTTTCATCGAGCGTGTTGGTTTCTTCAACCCATTGGCCCGTGGCCAAGAAGAAACTTTACGTTTAGACCTAGCTCGCGTTGAGCACTGGGTTTCTAACGGTGCAGCTGCTACAGAACGTGTAGCAAAACTGATCAAAGACGCTCGTAAAGCAACAGCTTAATAGCGTTAAGGTATAGATTGATGAGCAGTAACCAACAGCCAGTCGTACTGGGGAAATTAGGCTCCTGTCATGGCATTAAAGGTTGGCTGAAAATCACCGCCTATACCGATTCTGTTGAAGGTATCTTTGACTATTCACCTTGGCTTATTAAAGAAAATGGTGAATGGCGCGAAATAAAGGTCACCCAGTGGCGTTATCAAGGCAAGGCCGTTGTTGCCTTACTTGATGGCGTAGAAACACGGGAGCAAGCGCAAATGCTCACAAATTGTGAGATTGCGATTTTGCCGGAACAGATGAACGATTTGCCAGCAGATGAATTCTACTGGCGTGATCTCATCGGTTGCGAAGTGGTCAATACAACAGGCTATAACATGGGGATTGTCGATCAGATCGTGGAAACAGGATCGAACGACGTATTACTCGTTAAAGCCAACGCTAAAGATAGTTTCGGCAAAGTGGAACGTATGATCCCCTTTGTCCCTGAGCAGTTCATCAAAACGGTGGACCTGCAAGGTAAACAGATTTTAGTGGATTGGGATCCTGACTTCTAAGTCGAGGTACAACAGATGTGGTTAGGGGTAATAACCCTGTTCCCAGAGATGTTCCGTGCCGTGACAGACTTTGGTGTTACGGGTCGAGCCGTGAAAAACGGCCTGCTCGAGTTGCATACGTGGAATCCCCGTGATTTCACCCATGATAGACACAATACGGTAGATGACAGGCCTTACGGCGGTGGTCCCGGAATGTTGATGATGGTGCAACCCTTACGCGATGCCATCCATGCAGCGAAAGCTGCAGCGGGTGAAGGTGCGAAGGTGATTTACTTGTCACCTCAAGGACGCAAGCTGGATCAGCAAGGCGTCACTGAGTTGGCTCAATCATCACGTTTGATTTTGGTCTGTGGTCGATACGAAGGTATTGATGAACGCATCATTCAAACGGAAGTGGATGAAGAGTGGTCGATAGGGGATTACGTGCTTTCGGGCGGCGAATTACCGGCGATGACTCTGATAGATTCAGTATCGAGATTGGTTCCTGGCGTGCTAGGAAAACAAGCTTCGGCGGAGCAAGATTCTTTCTCCGACGGTTTACTGGATTGTCCACATTACACTCGCCCTGAAAGCCTTGATGGTCTTGACGTACCGGCAGTGCTGCTAAGTGGCAACCACGAACAAATTAGACTCTGGCGTTTACAGCAAAGCCTTGGTAGGACTTTACTTAGACGGCCAGAATTATTGCAAAATCTAGCTCTGACTGACGAACAAACGACTCTATTAGCGCAGTTCGTTGAAGCAATGAACAAGCATGCTTAGTCGTAGCTCAGTTAATTCTAGAACGGAGTAAGTTATGAACAACATCATTAAAATGCTCAACGATGAGCAAATGAAACAAGACGTACCTGCGTTTGGTGCTGGTGATACAGTAGTCGTTCAGGTTCGTGTTAAAGAAGGCGATAAAGAGCGTTTACAGGCTTTTGAAGGCGTTGTAATTGCTAAGCGTAACCGTGGTCTGCACTCTGCATTCACAGTACGTAAAATCTCTAATGGCGAAGGTGTTGAGCGTGCTTTCCAAACGCACAGCCCACTGATCGCTAGCATTGAAGTTAAGCGTCGTGGTCGCGTTCGTCGCGCCAAACTGTACTATCTGCGTGATCGTTCAGGTAAATCTGCACGTATCCGTGAGAAGCTGGCAACTAAGTAATAGTTACCGCTACAGAAAACAAGACGTAGTGTTCGCACAGAAAACCGCCCTAGTGGCGGTTTTTTGTTGCTGTTTTTTGAGTATTTATACTTGATCTAAAGAGAATGAACAGGCATAGTGGTCGCCTGATTGTAATGGTGTAGCATTACAGAGGTACGTTGCGATGGATTTACGCTATTTTATATCCGAAATGAATACCCAAGCTGACTTGAAGTCCTGCTTCGACAACTGGGTTAAACACTAAGTCTTAGGTGGTAAGCATGCAACAAGATACGATTAACAACGTACACATCAGTTCAGAGAAAGTCTTAATCACGCCGCAAGAGCTTAAAAATGCCTTGCCACTCTCTGAGCATGCTTATCGTTATATCCTCAATGCCCGCAAAACCGTGGCTGATATTGTTCATAAGCGTGACAATCGAGTATTGATCGTCACCGGGCCTTGCTCCATCCATGATATCGCCGCTGCTAAGGAATACGCTTTAAGGCTTAAAACCCTGCACGATGAACTCAGTGATGAGTTTTACATCTTAATGCGAGTGTACTTTGAAAAGCCGCGTACCACGGTAGGTTGGAAGGGCATGATCAACGACCCCGATATGGATGAATCCTTCGATGTCGAAAAAGGCCTGAAAATGGCCCGTGAGCTGATGATTTGGTTGGCCGAGTTAGGACTGCCTGTTGCCACCGAAGCGCTTGATCCTATCAGTCCTCAGTACATTTCTGAGCTAGTGACTTGGTCTGCCATTGGCGCTCGCACCACTGAATCGCAAACCCATAGGGAAATGGCATCGGGTCTTTCTATGCCGGTGGGCTTTAAAAATGGCACCGATGGTAAGCTCGATGTGGCGATTAATGCGCTAAAATCGGCGGCCAGTAGCCACAGATTTATGGGCATAAACCAGCAGGGCCAAGTCGCATTATTGCAAACTGCGGGCAATCCCGATGGTCATGTGATTTTACGTGGCGGTGCAACGCCCAATTATGATGCGGCGAGTGTGGCAGAGTGTGAAACGCAGCTCCATAAAGCCAAACTCAATGCACGTTTGATCATCGATTGCAGCCATGGCAATTCATCCAAAGACTACAGCCGCCAAAAGCCTGTCTGTGAAGATGTGTTCGAGCAGATTTTTAACGGCAATAAGTCGATTATTGGCGTCATGCTAGAAAGTCATTTAAATGAAGGCAATCAAAGTTGTGATAAGCCATTAAGCGAGCTTGCTTACGGTGTTTCTGTAACAGATTCTTGTATTAATTGGGAAAAAACAGAAACCATTTTACGGGAAGGCGCAGCGAAGTTATCTTCAATACTTCCAACGCGTTTCGATATGCTTAAAGTAGCTAACGCTTAAATTGGCTACAGCTTAATGGACTCAGGTATGAATGAAAAAACAACGGCCGAATTAGAACACCTTCGCGGCCTGATTGATGGTGTTGATCAGCAATTACTGCACTTACTGCGTAAGCGCTTGGATCTCGTTGCGCAAGTGGGCACGGTGAAACACGGCGCCGGTTTACCTATTTATGCTCCTCAGCGTGAAGCCGCCATGCTGGCTAAACGTCGTGAAGAAGCAAAAACTATGGGGATCGAGCCGCAGTTGATCGAAGATATTTTGCGTCGCTTGATGCGTGAGTCTTACCTCAATGAAAAAGATGTTGGTTTTAAGCAAGTTAAAAAAGATCTTGGCTCAGTGGTGATTGTCGGCGGTAAAGGGCAACTCGGTGGACTGTTCTCACAAATGCTGACCTTATCTGGCTACCAAGTGAATCTGCTCGATAAAGATGATTGGCAGCAAGCGGATAACCTATTTGCCGATGCGGGGATGGTGTTAGTGACTGTGCCGATTGCGATTACTTGCGAGCTTATTCGTGAAAAGCTGACCCAATTACCAGCCGACTGCATTCTGGCAGATTTGACCTCCATCAAGACTGAGCCAGTTAAAGCCATGCTTGAGGCGCATTCTGGTCCCGTCGTTGGTTTTCATCCTATGTTTGGTCCTGATGTGGGCAGTCTGGCGAAGCAAGTCGTGGTGGTGTGCCATGGTCGCTCGCCGGAAAAATACCAGTGGCTACTTGAGCAGATCGCCATTTGGGGGGCGCGGATTGTCGAAGCGGAACCAGAGCGTCACGACAATGCGATGCAGCTAGTGCAGGCAATGCGTCACTTCTCGACCTTTGTGTATGGTTTGAATCTGTGTAAGGAAGAGGCAGATATCGATACTTTACTGCAATTTAGCTCGCCGATTTACCGATTAGAATTGGCTATGGTAGGGCGCTTATTCGCCCAAAGCCCAGAGCTTTACGCCGATATTATTTTTGCCCAGCAAGATAGCCAGCATGCTATTGGTGATTATTTAGATAACTACCGTGAAGCGTTAGAACTGCTAAAACGGGGTGACAGGAACGAGTTTATTAAGCAGTTCCAAAGTGTCGCCAAATGGTTTGGGGATTTTGCACCTCAATTCCAGCGTGAAAGCCGTATTATGCTGCAATCGGTTAATGATATGAAAACCAATTAATAAATAAACAGTTACTTTTTAAAACGCCCATCATTGATGGGCGTTTTTTTATGGATTTTTAACAGTTCACATTGTATTAATTAGCAATTGCTTAAGGTGATCTTTCTCTAACATTTAGCATCTCACTTTAGAAATGACTGTCGCTTATGGCACGTTTAGGTAGACTAGTTTTAAACATGCAAAAATAAAGCATGAATTTAAATTAGGAGTCTATCCATGTTCTGTATTCAGTGTGAGCAAACCATTCGTACACCCGCTGGCAATGGTTGTAGTTATTCCCAAGGTATGTGTGGCAAGTTGGCGGCAACGTCCGATCTGCAAGACTTGCTGATTTACATGCTACAAGGCGTGTCTGTATATGCGGTTAAAGCTCGCGAGCTGGGCATTATCGATGCTGAAATTGATAGTTTTGTGCCTAAAGCCTTTTTCGCGACCCTCACCAACGTCAACTTCGATGATGAGCGTATTATGGCCTATACCCAGCAGGCGGCTAAGTATCGTGCTCAGTTAAAAGCTTCTTACGAAGCGGCTTGTGAACAAGCCGGTATTGCTGCTGAGCAAGTGCCGCAAGTCGCTCAGTTAGTGCTGGGGACCAGTAAGGTTGAAATGCTAGCGCAGGCACCGATTGCACTGTTGAATAAAGATAAGCATGAAGTTCATGAAGACATCATGGGATTGAGGTTATTGTGTTTATATGGCCTTAAGGGGGCGGCTGCTTATATGGAGCATGCTCGCGTGTTGGGTCAGACTGATGCTGATGTGGCAGGGCGCTTCCATGAAATCATGTCTTTCTTAGGTGAGCCTAGTGTAGATGGCGATAAGCTGTTTACTACGGCTATGGACATAGGTCAGTTGAACTACCGCATAATGGCAATGTTGGATGCGGGGGAAACTCAAGCCTTTGGTCATCCTGAGCCAACTGTGGTCAACACTAAGTCAGTTAAGGGCAAAGCCATACTAGTCTCTGGCCATGACATGAAGGATTTAGAGCTTATTCTCGAGCAGACTGTAGGCAAGGGTATCAATGTGTTTACCCACGGTGAAATGCTTCCTGCACTAGCGTATCCAGCCTTTAAAAAATATGCACATCTTGTCGGAAATTACGGCAGTGCTTGGCAGAATCAACAGCAAGAATTTGCCAATTTCCCTGGCGCTGTAGTGATGACATCTAACTGTATTATCGATCCAAATGTGGGTAGTTATAGTGATCGTATCTTTACTCGCAGCATAGTGGGCTGGCCTGGTGTGGTGCATATCGAAGGAGATGATTTCTCGGCTGTCATTGATAAAGCGTTAGCCTTAGAAGGCTTTATCTATGATGAAATCCCACACACTATCACTATTGGTTTTGCCCGCAATGCCTTGATGGCCGCAGCGCCCGCCGTGGTTGAAAATGTGAAAAGTGGTGCGATTAAGCATTTCTTCCTTGTTGGCGGTTGCGATGGCGACAAAGCCGACAGAAGCTACTTCACTGAACTTGCTAAATCCACACCTAAGGATTCAATAATCCTGACGCTAGGCTGTGGTAAGTACAAATTCAATAAGCTCGAATTTGGTGACATTAACGGTATTCCACGTTTGCTCGATGTGGGCCAATGTAACGATGCCTATTCAGCGATTCAGTTAGCGATTGCATTAGCTGAAGTGTTTGAATGTGATATCAATGAATTACCTCTGAGCTTAGTGCTTTCTTGGTTTGAGCAAAAAGCCATTGTAGTACTGCTGACGCTGTTGTCACTTGGCGTTAAAAATATTCGAACAGGCCCGACGCCACCTGCGTTCCTGACGGCCAATTTAGCCAAAATTTTAGAAGATAAGTTTGGCTTGCGTAATACCACGACAGTCGAAGCCGATTTAAAAAATATGTTAAACGTGGCTTAAATCAACCAAGAATTGTTGCTGAACTGCGGTTTTGGCTTGTTTACTGAGGCCGCAGTGTTTTGTGGGTAAATGCTATGAACATGAGTGTGATAGCGGGAGCGCGGGCATTATCGGTTTCGCCCCATAAACCCGGAAGTGTTAATCAATTAGTGTGCGTCGAACGCTGGAATGAAACCTCGGATGTCGTGAGTTTTCGTTTTCAAGCGGGCGAGCCGATGAAGTTTGACTATAAGCCCGGTCAGTTTATGACCTTTGTGCTTGAGATTAATGGCGAGCAAGTGTGCCGCAGTTATACCTTGTCATCATCGCCATCTAGGCCCTATTCCTTGATGGTGACGATTAAGCGTGTTGCGGGTGGACTCGTATCTAATTATCTTATCGACAATCTATTACTCGGCCAGAGTGTGCGAGTGCTGCCGCCCGCGGGGCAATTTAATCTGTTTGATATTGCTCGGCTAAGCCATAAACAGCCAGAGACTGAAAAGTTAGATGCTAATCTGTTAGCTATAACGGCGCAGAAATACCTTTTTTTGAGTGCTGGTTGCGGTATTACCCCCATGTACTCTATGTTGCGTTATCTGACTGATACGCAAATTGATGCCGATATTGCCTTTGTGCACAGTGCGCGATCAGAGAATGATATTATTTTTAAGTCATCATTGGCGACTATGGCCAACCGTTTTAATGCATTTAAGCTCAGATACGTACTTGAGACTGTCACTGAAACACTGGGGTGTTCACCAAAGATAGCATTCGATTTCGGGCGGTTAAGTGCACAGATGCTAAAAACCTTAGTACCTGATTTTGCAGAGCGTACTATCTACCTTTGTGGGCCAGAACCCTATATGCAAGCGGTAAAAATCTTATTGGTCGAACTCAATTTTGATATGAGTCGGTTATACCATGAGAGTTTTGCCACGGCCGAGAAAGTTGCCCGCAGTCAGCTTATGCAAGCAAACTCGTCAGATGGAACGAGTGAAAACCTACCTGAAGGGGCTTTTACCTTGTCTATTGGCGATCGAAGCACGACGCTAAATCAAGGACAAAGTCTGCTGGAGGGAATTGAGGCCGAAGGGTTGCCGATTATTGCAGCCTGTCGTTCGGGCGTTTGCGGCGCGTGTAAGTGTCAAGTCTTGGAGGGAGAAACGGTATCGACAAGCGTGATGACACTGACTGCTGCAGAAATTGAGGCCGGTTTTGTACTCGCTTGCTCCACAACATTAGCATCCGACGTGACGCTTAAACTTTAACGCGCTGCTAATTAGCGTCATTTACTTGTGACTTATTTTTAAATGGATGGAAATATTTCTAATCCTTAGTTGCGCTTATCTCAGTGAGAACGTAAGGTTAATGACAAGGGCGTATGATGTTTGCGCCCAGTCTATTAGTCTGGCTGGAGTCTCTCAATGACAATGACAACCACTTATGCCGCAAAAATTGAAGACCGTACTCTGGGACATTTGTTGTACGCCTTGATGTCGGGTTTTCCCTTATTATTACTTCCTGTGCTGCTAAGTTTGTTCATTAATGTTTCCCAACGCCAATTCCATGGTAATCCATTATTGGCGTCGCATTTACGTTGGCAACGGCATTCTAATCTCGCCTTTCTTGGCTTGCTAGTGCTCGGCTATTGCGTTCCACTGACTTGGCTCAGTCTTTCGATTTATCTCTTTGGGATCATTTGGTTTTGCCACAGGATCATTAAAGGGTGGTTAAGTCTATTGGATGGTTTAGAAATCTAAACTTGTGCTAGAGTCTCTAAATTGATGATTTTTAGAGGCTCTTATGTCCAGCTACCAAATTCTGTGTGTCCTCTGCGCGTTGGCGCTAGTGACTTCGGTTATCTCCTCTCGCGTCCATAAACTGCAGGAAACTGTGGCCATTACTGCTATTGCCCTAGGAATGAGTTTGTTGCTCCTCCTTGGGGGAAAGGCCTTAGGTGGGGACGTTTATGTTTATTTTGTCTCTGGCTTAGAGAAACTCGATTTTCAAGCTTTACTGCTCAATGGCATGCTCGGTTTTTTACTCTTTGCTGGCGCATTACAAATCCGCTTAAAAATACTGAGGCATCAAAAGTGGGAGATCCTAATCCTTGCTTTTATAAGCACCTTATTGTCGACATTTATTATAGGTGGGCTGTTATTTTGGTTCGCGCCTATGCTGGGTCTCCCGCTACAATTCAGCCACTGCTTACTGTTCGGCGCCTTGATTTCGCCCACCGATCCTATCGCTGTTTTGGCTATTTTAAAGAAAATGGGTGCGCCGGAAGATATTGCGATTCAAGTAGAAGGAGAATCTTTATTTAACGATGGCATAGGGTTAGTGATTTTTGTGGCAATATCGCAATTGGCTTTCTCCACCGAGCCACTGACGTTTATCCATATCTCTGAGTTATTTATTCGTGAGGCAGTAGGTGGGGTTATTTACGGTGGCGTGCTTGGTTTTCTGCTGCATCATTTTTTCCGCTACTGCGAGGAAGAAACGCAATTAATGCTGGTTACCCTGCTGATCCCAACCGCGGGATATGTCATGGCGGATGTGCTTGGTGTTTCTGGTCCTTTAGCTATGGTGAGTGCGGGGATCATCATAGGAAATTTCAGCGTGCCTAAGTTTTTTGCTCGTAATGAGCGAGTGAAACTATTTACTTTTTGGTCGCTGATTGAATCCTTCTTTAATGCCTTACTCTTCCTATTGCTTGGTTTATTACTTTTGTTAGTCACTTTTAAAGCGCCATTATGGTGGTTTATGTTTGTGGCTATACCAATAGTGTTGTTGGCGCGTGCAATGAGTGTGTTATTACCTTATTTGGGCTTTCGATTGTTTAAGTCATACAACCCCTATGCTGAGACGATTTTGATTTGGGGTGGTTTAAGGGGAGGATTAGCCCTCGCTATGGCGATGAGTTTGCCTGAGGGTATCGTCATAGATGCTATTGGTGGTGTAGAGCTGCGGGAGTTGTTGTTAGTGATGACCTATGCCGTCGTCGTATTTTCGATTTTAGTGCAGGGCTCTACTATGACAGGGCTTATCCGTAGGAGTAATGCCGTTACTAAACCATCGAGTGCTGTTGGCTCTTCTTAAAATGCATAAAGGATCACTGCGCTGCAATACTAAACAATATTAAGCCTGCTAGTCATCACACTGGCTAGCAAGCTTGTCTGAGTCAATTAGGGATAAAAGATGTCTTATTTTTCCCTTAACACACTTCGAACTAACCACATTTCACTTTAAATTAAATCAATCAAGATCAAAGCTTTAGTTCGCCCGATATAATTCCCGTACCACAGCGCTTATTAAGTTAAGCGACTCATGGTCATCACTGCTAGCTAGTGGACAATTGAGTATCAATCCATCCACTTTAAGCTGTTTAATACCTTGTGTTTGAACCAATAGGGCATCATCTGATACGGCATAACTTGGGTTGATCAAAATCGGCAAATGGCTCGTGGCTTTAATCTGGATCAGACTCGCTAAATCGAGTGTAGGTAGATTGGCGTTATTTAAGGTTCTAATGCCTGAGTCACACAGAACCAGTTGCTGATTGCCTTGGCTTAAAATGACTTCTGTTGCCGTGAGTAATTCTTCAAAACTTGCCATATCGTTACGCTCAAGTATTAAAGGTATCGGTAGGGTTCCTGCTTGAGTCAGTAAAGTTTGGTTAAACATCTGCTTGCCTGCGAGGAATAACATATCGGCGTGCTGGACTGCTAATGGCATATCAGCTTCTTGCGCTATGGCAATAATGCACACTAGGCCATATTGATGCAGGATTTGGCGTAGTTTAGCGAGAGTAACTTCTGCCATAGTCAGTTGATTAACAGCGCTGAGCAAAACGGCTTGGAATCCCGCTTCTTTAAGCTGCTTCACTTGCTGCTCGAAAGCCGATAATGCTAAATGTGAAATGTCATTATTCAGTGTGATTTGGGCTATGGCACCGACATGCCCTGCACCGATTGTCATTGCGCCACAGTTGATTTCACTGGCTTGCTCTTTATAGGCTTTGCTATATCGAACTGGACTGGCATTAGCACCATTTTCGCTGATGACTTGATCCTTAGAGGTGCTGGGCTCAATCAGTAGCTGGCTGTTGCTCAGCTGTGTGGGCTTGACTGTTTCACAAGGATAACAGCCTAATACTTTGATAAAACGGGTGATCCGCTCGAGTTGCTTTAAACCCGCCTGCATAGATTCACTGGAGATATTCGCGTCGATATCCAAATAGAACATCTCTTCCCAAGGAGTCCCTGGAATCGGGCGTGACTCTAATTTGCTCATGTTTAACTGATGCGCTTTTAGAACCAGTAAGGCTTCCACTAAAGCACCGGCTTTTTGGCCTGTTGCCATGATCAATGTAGTCTTAGCGGGTAACTGCTCTGGTACGGCAACGGCTTTGCGAGCAACAACGATAAAGCGACTTTGGTTGATCTTCTGATTAGCTAAACCTGCTTCTATGGACTCAAGTTGATAGAGTGCACCACCTTCGGCGCTGCCAATCGCTGCTGCACTGTTATCTGGACTTTGGTTTACCTTTTCCATTGCTTCTGCGCTGCTTGAGCAGTATTCCAGTCTCAAGTCTTTGTGTTGAGTTAAATATCTGCTGCATTGGCTAATAGGCTGAGGGTGGGCATAGACAGTTTTGATCTCAGCTAATTTACTGCCAGCTTTTCCTAGTAGGCAATGGCTGACTTCAATCGTCGTTTCGCCAACAATCGACAGACTGGTGTGCTGTAGCACGTCGTAGACTTCGTTGATTGAACCTGAAGATGTGTTCTCAATCGGCAGGAAACCATAATCAGCATGTCCAGACTCAACGGCTTGCACTATTTCATCGAAACTTTGGCAACCTAAGTCCAGCATTTCAACTTGGCGACGTTGGCAATAGCGTGTAGCTGCGAGATAAGAGTATGAACCTCTAGCACCGAGGTAAGCGATACAATACTGTTGTTTTTGTGTCTCTGGATTGGCGCGGCCGTGAAGGTAAGCTTGTTGATTCAATACTGAATCTTCAATGATGCTCTGGTAAAGGGAGATAACATAGTGGGCATCTAATCCTTTCTCTCTGCCTTCTTTCACGAGTCGAGCGAGCAGTTCTTTTTCCCTTTGAGTATCTCTGATGGGTCTAACATCCACTTCTTTGCTACGGGCTACTTCTAAACTTAAGCGACGGCGCTCTGCGAGTAATGCCAGCAGTTCATTATCCAGATGGGTGATCTGCTCTCGGGTTTGATTTAAAGGCTGTGGTGTATGCATTCTGACCTCAATTGCCGCCATGTATTTTATCAATCGTTTAAGACAAAAAAGCCTCCCAGTTGGGAGGCTTTGGATTTTTACTTTCGTTTTTACACAGTAAATCCGCCTCCTAGAGTGGGGGTGTAAAAAAGAAAGTAAAAAAAGCTGCTGTTATCATTTTCATAGTCTTAAAACTAAAGGGCTAGGGCTTAGCTGTCAATCAAAACTTTCTTAAAGGTAATCTAAAAAAAGCGCACCCGAGGGTGCGCTGGTTTGGTTCAAGTATGTATATGGTCAAGCGAGTTTATCCTCCTTATGGTCAGTGTGGGACAAGGTAACACATTCGTTTATCTTACATTTACGTGTAACAGTAAAACGTTGACAACTCACTCGATAACGACTTGCATTTACAATGAACATTAACAAGTACTTTATGCGGCATAGCGTATAACCTTGAAACTATGCAGTTTGCAGTACCAGCGAACTTACGTTGACATGTCTTGCACTTATATTTTAACAATTAACACTTGCATGGAGCTATAACATTAAAAACTAACACTAACAAAACGAACACTTAAAAATAAACGATTTACGGCTCATTGGTTGTACTAGGTACATTTTGCTGTAAGAACAGCTTAGCCTTGTCACGCGTTTAGGTCTTGCTACTTACATTATTACTTTTTACTTTAAAACCTAACATGTTAATACATGGAGCGTATAAAAACTTTCATTTACTGTTATTACAATTTTCGTCAAGTCTAGATTTCCTCCTTTTTAGTTGATAATTAAACATTATTTAAGGTGTCTATAAATATCAAAACTCAACTAATGGTAAACGTTAACACATTACATAAATAAACATTTATACGTTTTACAGTTTTTACTATACAAATAACACTAAGTAAACTAATTACTTTTAATCAAATCAACGTATTGCACTTATATTAAATCACACGCTAAAAACGCTAACTAACATATCAGTGTAAATATGACTCTCTTCATATAACTAATCTACATCTAACTAAACGTGACAGTTGTTACCTCATTTATCTCAGTGTTTAGCACGTATTGGTGCTGACCCGTTTTACAATAAACGCTTTTATTCATGTAGCTTTTGTTAATGTGACTTTTTTTTATGTTTACCTAGGCCTCCATTGTGGATATAAAAAATTTGATAGTTAAAGGTTTTGCTAATGTACTCGTTGTACTGTACTCGGCTCCTTATGTTAACTCTGGTATTCAGCAATGCCGCCTGTTTCTGGTGGTCATCCTGATATTGGGTCAAAATTGAGTACTGCTTTTAGTGAATGCCAACATACTTGATTGTTTCTAAAATCAAATTGTTCGCTCTTGTGTTGCCTCCTTTCCAAACTTGCTATTGAAAGTGGAACCTAGTTGAAAATAAAAATTGAACTTTTAAACGTAGAAATTATAAGTAAAATTAATCATTAACAGTAAACCTTAGTACTTAAAACTATATAGCTTAGATTAGTAGTGCTCCTTAGTTATATCCAGTAACGTTACTTAGAACTTAAGATCTGTTAATCAATATTTGTAAATCAAAATTTAAAGTAAATCAACATTTGAAACGATTTAAATCCGCACCACTTCGATTCTTGCTGTCACTTTGTAAAGTGTAGTAGGTATTTAGTCAAAAGAACTGTTTTTTTCATCATTAAAATGATTGCACTAAGCTTTTGTAAAAACTGTGATCTGATTAAATATTTCTACTTTATTGCTCTCAAAGTGATGCGTTTCTCGTACTCACCAGATTTAAATTATGCCGCATCTTCCTCCTCGTACTCGTCGTCAATTTCAACAACATTATTAGTCGGTGTTAGTGATGTGGAGCGTTGAGCTTCAGGTTTGTGTGTTATGCGATTGAGCTGCTTCTCTAATTTTTGGCCCATAGCGTTAATCGCAGTATATAAATTTTCATGTTTTGCTTGAGCGAAGAGTTCTCCATTTGGGATGCCAACCGATGCTTCAATTTTGAAACCAGGTTTCTCCTCCGTAATGATTACATGGGGATTTATCATTTGCACATCATGCCTTGAAAGTTTTTCAAAACGGCTTTCAATGCGTTCGCGAATAGGAGATGTGACTTCAAGTTGCTTGCTAGTAATCTTTAGCATATTTCGAACCTTCTGTTGTTTCCTTGGATTTCAGATTACCAAGGTTCGCACTATAAAACGAGATGTAGATCACGTTTTTGTGCCCATTAGATACTGTTCGTTGGATATTTGATCACTTAGACAAATATCAATAATTCTTGGCCCACAAGCCTTGTATTGCCAGCTAAATGGGGTCATATTCGATGGGATAACTCCGCAGTCTTTGCCCTTATTTACTTATATTTACTTTAAGTTTCATCCCGAATCCCGATAAAATACCTCTACTTATTCCATTCGGTCACTTTGAGTTTGCCCATTTTATGAATACTGAACACGTTAAAATTAAGGTCTGGGATTTACCCACGCGAATTTTCCATTGGGGCATGGTGTGTCTGTTGGCACTTTTATGGTGGAGTGCCGATGCGGGCGAAATGCAGTGGCATCAAATTTTTGCTTATAGTTTGCTGATCCTTATTGGATTTAGGATCCTCTGGGGGCTCATTGGTAGCGATACGGCAAGGTTTAGCCACTTTGTTCATCACCCCAAAGTTGTACTCGATTACTTGAGATCGATTCGAACTGAAGGGATGTCTGTGGTACTTGGACACAATCCTATCGGTGGCTATATGGTCATCGCGTTGATTGGGATCATTAGCCTTCAATTAGTTACAGGCCTTTTTGCGACCGATGATATTTTTACCGAAGGTCCGCTATATAGCTATGTCAGTTCAGATACCAGTGGATTTTTGACTTGGTTACACAAAACGAACTTTAACCTTATTCTCTTGCTGAGTGCCATTCATGTACTGGCTGTGATTATTCATGCCATGAAAGGGGATAAGTTAGTTGGTGCTATGATCAGTGGTTACAAGAAAGTCTCGAAGGTTGCTTTTTCATCAAGTGCGAAGAGCGAGCTTCGATTCAAGTCTGAGTGGCTTGCTTTAGTGCTGTTCACAGTATGCGCGGCAGTGGTATTTGGCTATTTAATGTGGCCAATAGTGCAAGTTCTGTAGATTTATACTTAGTTTTGGAACATCTAAAAGCCTGCTATTTAGCAGGCTTTTTGATGGGGAAAACAACGTCAAATTAATCTTTCTTATAAATGTCGTGACAACTTTTACAGCTTTTTCCTGTGTCCATAAAGGCTTGTTTGATTTCAGCTTGATTACCTTTTTGAGCTACAGTAGCCAGAATGGCAGCATTCTCTTGGAAGGTTTTCATTTTTGCATCAAAATCAGCTCTGTCTTGCCAAACTTTGGCTAGGGCTTCGGTATCACCTTTGTCTGAGCCATCAATAAAACCTTCGAAAGGAATTTTGGATAATGCAGCAACATTCGTTGCGCGCATTGCGAAGGTTTCTGCTTCGAAAGGTTTTTTACCTTTCATCATGGCAGCCATATCGCCGAAGTTATAAGCAATAAGACCAAATGCAGATTGGCGGTATTCAATTGCATCTTTAGAGTCTTCGAAATTGTGTGCTTGAGCAGTTGAAGCCAATAAGGTACTGGCAACGAGAGTAAGTAGTAATTTTTTCATCGTATTCTCACAAATTAGCGTCGAAGTGTGACATTGCACTCCTATTGTACACAAATTAACTTGATGTACTAGAAGCAATTTTGTCAGTTTTTGTCTGGATAAGACGGCTAAACGTAACAATTTATTTGTAAGTAGGCCAAATCTGTTAGACTGCTAATGTAATGCTTGAACAGTACTTATGAGGGTGATTATGCGAGCTAACTGGGATCTAGTATTAGAAAAAATTTTGAGCCACAGCAATTATGAAGATCTTTCTGTGTTGTTTCATTTACTGTTAACCGAAGAAGAACGTAGTGCCGTTGCCGGACGTTTGAAGGTCTTTCAATTGCTGCTAGACGGGGAAATGAGTCAAAGGCATATCGCTGCGGAATATGAAGTCAGTATTGCAACGATTACACGTTGTTCTAATTATTTGAAGAATATGTCTTCTGAGCATAGGGCGAAAGTTCAAAAATTAATTGGTTAGTGTTCACCTGGATACAACTCTTGTGATGCTCTTATTGTGGTGAATAGAACTAAGTCTTAAGGCGTGATGGGAAGCTTATGACGACGATAGAGGGAACGACGAACCAGAATGTATAAGCCGTAGCTGAGTAAACAGATAGCCAGAATTGGGTAAAGATCCTTGGGAAGGAATTTAAAGATAGCCAGCGCCGCTAAGAGATAGATAAAAGGTAGAAAGTTATAAATTATCTCGGGAAGATAACCCGATTTACGCCGCTTAGCCGAGTCTGTTCGACGGTTTTGAGAACGCATAACGTAGATCCTCGCACCTAATACAAATACCACAGTTGCCGCTATCAAGGCATAGCTGATGTTGAGTGCAATAAAACTCGAACTACCGAGCGCCATGTAGCCAAAAGGCAAAATTTCGTAAAGTGGTTTGGTTAACATAAGCACTCCGTCGCTTAACTTAGGTTGATATCAATATCTAATTGAAAATATTCATATAAAATTTGAATACTTCAATTTACCAGTCAGTTATTTATCTATTACGAATATTATAAACGCTTGTGTATAAAAAATGCACGACCTTAAATTAAGGGCGTGCATCTTAAAAGGTTAAACCATGGCAGTTTAATCACTTACGGATAAACAACTTCTCGTTTAACTTCTGGTATCAGGCTTTGTTTAGCCGCGGCAACCACAGCCGCCATTACCGTCACAACCTGTTTTAGGTGTGTCACAGGCTTCGTGCTCTTCATGGTGGTGTCCATGATCGTGGTCTGAACCACCACAACATCCGCCCGCTTCTTGTTTGCCTGAACCGCCACAGCATCCACCGCCGTGGTCGTGATCATGTCCATGGCTTCCACAACCACCTTGGGCATGAATGTGGCCATGAGCGATTTCTTCGGCTGAGGCTTCACGAACGTCAACGATTTCGACGCTGAAATTGAGCGATTGGCCCGCTAAAGGATGGTTGCCATCGACGATAACCACATCGTCTTTCACTTCCATGACTTGAACTGGGCGCTGACCCATTTCAGTTTCAGCGATGAAGCGCATACCTGGGACGATATCTTCGATATCACCAAAGGCTTCTAATGGCACTGCTTGACGTAGGCCATCGTGATAAGGGCCATAGGCTTCTTCGGCACTAATAGTGACATCGAGTTTTTCGCCTTTGCTTTTACCATCTAATGCGGCTTCTAAACCTGGGATCAGGTTTTCAGTGCCGTGTAGATATAGCATAGGTTCAGAGTCGAAAGAGTCTTCTAATAGTCTGCCTTCTTGATCTGATAAACGGTAATGAATGGTTACCGCGCTGTGTTGAGTGATCTTCATATCGCCTCCAATTCGTAATGTGCGCGCATAATAACGTGCTTTTTTAGTGCTGGCGATAATTTGAAGTGGCTTATGTTAGATATCGCACAGGTTTTTTTAGGCAAATTTGTCGGTGCTTTACGGTAGAAAGGATGAGTAATGTGATTTTTGCTCGTTAGCCTGTCAATTTAGCCTGAGTGATGAGGTAGAACAAATAACGCATTATTTGAAAGTGTATTATAAATAATTAGATTAAAAACAAGTGATTATCTAATGGTTTTCGTGCCATGTTACGTTGACGTTAACAGTTATCCATTGCGTAAATCGCATTTTTACCCCTAGAAAACTTCATATTAACGAATCTTGATGCAGTATTTTATCGAGCGTTAATATTTGCCTATAAATAATCCATTTTAGGGGTTGACAAGCGCGGGTAAAAAAAGCAATTCTGTTTATCAAGAAATTAACATGGATTAGCCCAAACACATGCATAGCCTAGGTTTCGTAGTAACTACCATTATTACAACCACCACTACAACAACAGTGGGGGCGGGCTGATACACCCTAAAGAATTTTAACGATGAGCCCGCTTCCCACAAAGAAGCGGGCTTTTTTGTTTCTAGCTCTTATTTCTAAGTCGGGCGCGGTACAGGAGAACAAGATGAAAGTAATGAAATTTGGTGGTACCTCGCTTGCAAATTGGCAGCGATTCTCGATGGCGGCGGATATCGTTGCTAAGTCATCTAAGCTTGAACCCATAGCCACTGTGCTATCGGCCCCGGCGACTGTGACAAATGCGTTACTAGAAATGGTTGATGTAGCCGTTAAAGGTGAAGATTATTCGTCTGTGCTGCAGCATGTTGAGCGAGTATTTACCTCGCTATACCAAGATGCAGTTACTTCAATGTTGTCGAGTGAGCAGAGTGAACAGCTCTTTTCTGGACTTAATGCACAGCTGGTGATTTGGCAGGATAGATTACGTGGCATTAGCTTACTGCAAGAGTGTCCCGATGGCATACGTGCTGAAATCGTGGTGGCAGGTGAGCGTTTATCTGCAGCCTTGATGGAACAAGTGATGCTATCTAAGGGGATCACGTCTGCTCAACTCGATCCGCGCGCCTTGTTTCTAGGTCGTGGTCGGCCGTTAGAATCCGTGGTCGATATCGCTGTGAGTAAGCCAAGGTTTCGTGCGTTGGCATTAGGTGAAAAGCGCGTATGGGTAATGCCGGGATTCACCGCCGCCGACGAACAGGGCAAAGTGGTGACATTAGGCCGTAATGGTTCTGACTATTCTGCTGCCGTGCTCGCCGCCTGTTTAGATGCGTCAAGTTGTGAAATCTGGACTGATGTTGACGGTGTTTATAATACCGATCCCCGTGTGGTTGCCGATGCTAAGCTGTTATCACAACTTAGCTATCAAGAGGCGATGGAACTCTCCTATTTTGGCGCTAAGGTGCTGCATCCTAAGACGATTGCGCCTATCGCCCAGTTCCATATTCCCTGTTATATCAAAAACAGTTTTAACCCCGATGCGCCCGGCACTCTGGTATCAAACCAAGCCGATGAAACCGGCTTGCAGGTTAAAGCTATCTCCAATTTAGATAACCAGACCATGTTCGATATATCAGGCCCAGGCATGAAAGGCATGGTTGGCATGGCGAGCCGTACCCTTGCTGCGATTTCCCGCAGCGGCGTGTCTGTGTCTTTAATCACCCAAAGTTCCTCTGAATACAGTATTAGCTTCTGTGTGGCGACGTCTGACTCGGCCAAAGTGAAATGGGCCTTAGAGCAAGAGTTTGAATTAGAAATAAAAAGTGACTTGCTTGAACCTATTGCTATGCGTCATGAGCTCGCAATTGTGTCCTTGATTGGTGATGGCATGCGCACTCATAAAGGGGTGGCGGCGCGTTTCTTCCAAGCGTTAGCACAGGCGAGCGTGAACATTATCGCCATCGCCCAAGGTTCGTCCGAACGGTCTATTTCGACTGTGATCGAGCAGCGTAAGACTAAGCATGCGGTGGCGGCTTGTCATCAAGGCTTTTTCGATGTGCAGCAGTATTTAGATGTGTTTTTAGTGGGTTGCGGCAATGTGGGGGCAGGCCTGCTCGAGCAGATAAAACAACAGTCTGCCATGCTCAAAGAGCAGCACATCAGTATCCGTGTTTGCGGCATAGTGAATTCGAACAAGATGTTACTCGACAGCGCAGGCATCGATTTAAGCAACTGGTCTAGCTTGCTTGCCGATAGTCAGCAAACCTGCGATATCCCAGCGTTACTCGCATGGGCAAAAGAGCAACAATTGCTTAATCCAGTGCTGGTGGATTGCACTTCGAGCGAGCAAGTATCGGATCTGTATTTGGATGTGATGAACTCAGGTTTACATGTGGTCACGCCGAACAAAAAGTCGAACACTCGCGATTATGCTTATTATCAAGCACTGCGCCAAACGGCATTAAAACAGCGTCGCCAATTTTTATACGAAACCACAGTCGGTGCGGGGTTACCTGTGATCGATAACCTGAAAAAACTGTTATTTGCGGGTGATAAACTGCATAAGTTTAACGGTATTTTATCGGGCTCTTTATCCTTTATCTTCGGCATGCTCGATGAAGGCATGACACTTTCTGAAGCGACAGGTCTTGCGCGGGAAAAGTGTTTTACTGAGCCCGATCCCCGTGATGATTTGAGTGGTATGGATGTGGCGCGTAAAGTGCTCATTCTTGCCCGTGAAGTGGGACTAAAGTTAGAGCTCAGTGACGTGCAGGTTGAATCTGTATTGCCAGCCGAGTTTGATGATTCAGGTGATGTTGAAAGCTTTATGGCACGATTACCGCAAGTTGATGCCGCAATTGCCGCAAAAGTGGCGCAGGCCAAAGCCCAAGGTAAAGTGCTGCGTTATGTTGGGCAAATTGAGGATGGTGTGTGCCGTGTGCGTATCGCCGAAGTGGATGCACTGGATCCGCTTTATAGCGTTAAAGGCGGTGAAAATGCCTTGGCGTTCTATAGCCGCTATTATCAGCCCATTCCCTTTGTGCTACGCGGCTATGGCGCAGGGACTGAAGTGACCGCTGCTGGTGCCTTTGCCGATGTATTAAGAACCTTGAATTGGACTCGTGAGGTGAGTGTATGAGTTTGACCGTTTACGCTCCAGCCTCTATGGGTAACGTAGGAGTCGGATTTGATTTACTCGGTGCAGCATTAGCGCCGATTGATGGTAGTTTACTGGGCGATAGAGTGACTATCGCCGCAGCAGCGTCGGGTGTGAGTCTTATGCAAACCGGCGCTTGGGCCCATAAACTGCCTGATAATCAGCAAGACAATATTGTGTACCAATGTGCCGAATTCTTCTTAACAGCCATGAGTAAGGAGTTTTTAACTGCGCAGGGTAAAGCAGATGAAGGTGTGGCACTCACACTGGAAAAGAACCTGCCCGTCGGCAGTGGTTTAGGGTCGAGTGCAAGCTCAGTCGTGGCGGCGTTATATGCCTTGAATGAACATTTTGACAGACCCTATAACGAGCAAGCACTGCTGGAACTGATGGGCGAGTTTGAAGGGAAGATCAGCGGTAGTGTGCACTATGACAACGTTGCCCCCTGTTATTTGGGCGGCATGCAATTGATGCTCAATGTGCCGGGCACAGTTTGCGAAGCAATACCCAGCTTTAAAGAATGGTATTGGGTTGTGGCCTATCCAGGGATTTCACTCTCAACGGCAATGATGCGCAAACTCATGCCTGATCAATATGATAAAAGTGTCACTATCGATTTTGGCCGTTATTTAAGCGCCTTTGTGCATGCGTCTTACCAGCAGAATGCCAAGCTTGCGATCAGCGTATTAAAGGATGTGTTAGCCGAGCCCTATCGCGCCGCCGCGATCCCGGGTTACGACAAGGCCAGAGCCGCTTTAGCCGATTTAGGCATGTTGACTACGGGGATTTCGGGCAGCGGCCCAACGCTGTTTTCGATTACCGATGATTTAGCCACGGCAAATACCGCTAAAGCTTGGTTAGAAGCGCATTATCTCACCGAGGTGGGTGGCTTTGCCCACGTGTGTCGCCTCGATGAGCAAGGCACGCGTAGAGTCGATTAATAGTTAATTTAGCTAAGACTAAGTACCCCAAATTAGCATTTAAGGTTTAGCATCAAAAGGTTGAGTTGAGCATGGAACTATATAATTTAAAACACCCTTCGCAGAAAGTGAGCTTTAAAGAAGCGGTACAACTGGGGTTAGGTAAAGACAGAGGTTTGTTTTTTCCTAGTCAAATACCCGTACTAGACGATATTGAAGGGCTGCTGGCGTTGCCATTCGTTGAGCGCAGTAAAAAAGTACTCGGCGCATGGCTTGCCTCTGAGTTAGGCCAAGATGCGGTCGATGAATTAGTTGAGCGTGCCTTTAACTTTGATTTACCTTTGGTTGCCGTCGATGAGCAGCGCGCTTGCCTCGAATTATTCCACGGTCCAACACTGGCGTTTAAAGATTTTGGGGCGCGTTTTATGGCGCAATGCGTCAATGCCTTTGTGGGCGACACGCGCTTAACCATCCTGACTGCGACCTCGGGCGACACTGGCGCCGCGGTTGCCGATGCTTTTTATGGGCTTGAGAAAGTCAATGTGGTGGTGCTCTATCCTAAGGGCAAGATCAGTGAACTACAGGAAAAGATGTTCACGACTTTGGGCAAAAATATCCATACAGTTGCCGTCTCGTCCGATTTTGATGCCTGCCAAGATCTGGTTAAGCGCGCCTTTGATGATCCCGAAGTCCGCGATGGGTTGAGCTTAAACTCGGCAAATTCTATCAACATCAGCCGCTTACTCGCGCAAATTTGCTATTACTTTGAAGCGGTTGCCCAGTCTAAACAACGCCATGAAGCCGATCCTGTGATTTCAGTGCCAAGTGGTAACTTTGGCAACCTCACCGCAGGTTTATTCGCTAAAGCGATGGGATTACCAGTTAAACGCTTTATTGCCGCGACCAATGCCAACGATACAGTGCCGCGTTATTTAGACAATGGTCAATGGCAGCCCAATCCGACTCAAGCGACTATGTCCAATGCCATGGATGTGAGTGAACCCAGTAACTGGCCGCGTGTGGAAGCCATTTGTGAGAAATTAGGCTGGCCACTGAGTAGCTTAGTGGGTATTCGCTTATCGGAGGAACAAACGTCACAGGCATTAGCTGAGTTGCATGCACAGGGTTATGTGTCTGAACCCCACGCGGCGATTGCAGCTAAGGCCTTATCTTTAACCTTAGTGCCCGATGAAGTGGGCATATTTTTGGGGACTGCCCATCCCGCTAAATTTAAGGATGTTGTGGATAGAGAGTTAACGCTTAACTTACCCTTGCCGCCTGAGCTTGAAGCTGTTGCGAGTAAGCCCATCTTATCCGCGGAATTAGCGGCAGATTTTGCTGCATTAAAAGTGCATTTATTCAAAATATTAGCTTAAGGGCTTTAGCCCTACTGATGTCTGCCTAGCAGTGGAATAACATGGCGTAAAAGCAGGAAGGGAGCTTGGCTCCCTTTTTTAGGCTAATTACTGTGATCTCGCTGGTGTTTATGGCGCGCTATCTAAGTGACAACTACGCTTACTGAGGTAGAACCCCCTCGCGGAAGTCTGACGCTGAATTGTTATACTTCATCTTAATCAAGAGAGGATCGTCAACTTAAGAGGCAAGTAACTTAGCCTATGCCATGGTTTAAATACGTTCCTGTCTTATTTATGCTTTTTTTAGTCTTGCCCGCTGTAAGTGCGTCGCAGGTCAATAGCCCTTTACCTTGTAAGAACACGATTAAAGTCGGTTACAACGATTGGCCTCCCTATGCTTGGCAAGATCCTCAAGGAGAAGCCCAAGGCTTAGATGTGGATCTGATGCGGGCATTTACAGTGTACCTTGGTTGTGAAGTTCATTTTATTAATGTGCCCGCTAAGCGCTCGCATCAGATGTTGCGAGCAGGACAGTTAGATGTGTTGATGGGAGCGACTATGACGGATGAACGTCAAAACTATGCTCTTTTTTCAACCTATTACCGAGATGAAGAGCTGCGCTTATTTGTACTTTATGAGCAAAAAGATCAGATTAATATCGATAAATGGGAGGACATTTTTACCCAAAAATTGCGTCTACTTGTCCCTTCTAGCGGTTGGTATGGTGCAGATTATCAAGAATCTCAATATCGATTAGAGCAGGAGCACTTGTTAGTATTAAGTCCCGACTCAAATAAGTCTGTGCAAATGCTTATCTACGGTAGGGGAGATATGATCGTCGGAGATACCTTAGCTATGCCCTATATCGCCAGCCAGCATCAACGCATCAAGCTAGTACCACTTAAGTTAGTGTTAGATCAAAACCATATTCATTTAATGTTCAGTAAAGCGAGTATCAAGACAAGCCAGTTAGAGCAGTTTAATCATGCGATTAAGGCATTGATGGATAACGGTGAAATTGCACGAGTGATCAATAAATGGCAACAAATGACACTGGCGAAACAGTCTAATATGAGCCGCCTAAACAGTCCGCTAACGACGCTGTATGTCAGCCCTTAACATTAGCCCTTCGCATTAGCCACTCATGTCCGACTCTGGTATATTTTTATCCTAGTGCAATATGGTAACGCTATGATCTTTGATGTTTTCCTCTAATGAATCCTGTCTTTTATTCAGTTGTTCCTCCACGATTTAAGATGTGACACATTTGCTAAAACTTCTCTGACTCGAAGTTACTGAACTCTCTATCAAATTCTGCTAGCTTGTTGGGCTCAATTGTCATGCTTTGGACTTGATTGTGGTTTTTTTACAAAAGCCCATGGCAAGAATTTCTTCGCTAAATCTGCTAGCAAAATCTCGTAGTAAAGGGTCTATTGCTAAAAATAACAATAGGATAGAGGTCATACATGAAACTTCGCCATTCTGTCGCCTGCTGTATGCTTGCCCTAGGCACATTAACAGCGTTCCAAACCATCGCTGCCGATGCGGTGAGCAATCATGGGTATTACCGTGCGCCCGCGTTGCACGATCAAACCTTAGTCTTTACTGCAGAAGGGGATTTATGGACTCAGACCTTAGGTCAAAAAGCGGCTACTCGCTTAACGAGTTTACCTGCGGAAGAGCTAGGGGCGACTATTTCGGCCGACGGTAAGTGGGTTGCTTATGTTGCCAACTATGAAGGCGCGAGCGAAGTGTATGTGATCCCCATTACGGGCGGTGTTGCTAAACGGGTGACTTTTGAGAATAGCCGTGTACGAGTTCAGGGCTGGACTGCCATAGGCGAGATTTTATATTCCACCGACACGGGCTTTGGTCCTGCTAATAATTGGATGCTGCGCAGCGTCGATCCTCAAACCCTCACCACCACAGATTTACCCTTAGCCGATGCAGTTGAAGGTGTGATTGATGATCGCAACGAATACGTGTACTTCACCCGCTTTGGTCTGCAAGTGACTGGCGATAATGCCAAAGTGTACCGTGGCGGCGCAAAAGGTGAATTATGGCGCTTTAAACTCGGCAGCAAAACCGAAGCACAGTTGCTCAGCGGCCAACACGACGGCTCAGTGCGCCAACCTATGCCATGGCAGGACAGACTCTATTTTATTAGCGACAGCGATGGCAACGACAACCTCTGGTCGAGTGCGCTCGATGGTTCAGATGCAAAACAGTTGACTCAATTTAAAGATTGGCAAGTCCGCGGTGCGCGGATGGACCAAGGCAAAGTGGTATTCCAGTTAGGTGCGGATATCCATGTGTTTGATATTGCGGCCGCTAAAGACTCGTTACTCAATATTGAACTCACTTCCGATTTTGCCGAGCGCCGTGAGCATTGGGTAAAAGATCCTATGGATTACGCTTCTTCGACTAATTTGGCCCCCGCTGGCGATAAAGTGGTGATTACCGCCCGCAGCCACGTGGCGATCGCGGGTATTGATGGCTCGCGTTTAGTTCAAGTTGCACTGCCGGGGACTTATCGCGTAAGGGAAGCGGTGTTGAGCCAAGATGGCAAGTCGGTTTATGCGATTAGCGACATGACAGGTCAGCAGGAAATTTGGCAATTCCCTACTGATGGCAGCAGTGGCGCTAAACAGTTAACCAAAGACGGTCATACTTTAAGAATGAGTCTTAATTTGTCCAGTGACGGTCGATTTATCGCCCATGACGATAACGATGGTAATGTTTGGCTGTTCGACTTAAAGAAAAATACTAATCAAAAAATCATCACTAACGGCGAGGGACTTGGGCCTTACGCCGATATCCGCTGGTCCAGTGACAGCCGTTTTATTGCATTAACTAAGTCGGAAATCGGTAAACAACGTCCGCAAATCGTCCTGTATTCTGTGGATGAAAATAAGGCCGAGACGCTCACAAGCGACAAATACGAGTCCTATTCGCCAACCTTTAGCAGTGACGGCCAGTGGCTATATTTCCTGTCAAACCGCCAATTCAGCGCAACACCAAGTTCACCTTGGGGCGATAGAAACATGGGCCCTGTGTTTGATAAACGCAGCCAAATTTTTGCCATCGCACTGGTCAAAAATGCCAAATTCCCCTTTAGTAAACCCAATGAACTCGAATCGAATCAAGTTGAAAAAACCGATGCTAAGGATAAACCGAGTCCAGTAAAAATCGATTGGGCAGGGATCTCTCAGCGTTTATGGCAAGTGCCTGTCGATTCAGGCAATTACAGTAAGCTGCGCGTCGTCGATGATAGACTTTATTTGTTAGATCAAGCTATTGGCGACGATGTCGCACCTAATTTAATGACCATCAAATTTGACCGATTAAGCCCCAAAGCCGAGGTTTTTGCCGAGGACATTGGCCAATATGAGGTTTCTGCCGATGGTAAAAAGCTGATGCTACGTAAGCACAGTAATGAGAAATCACTCCTGATTGTTGATGGCGGCGATAAATTAGGCGATACGGATAATGCCAAAGTGCAAACGGAACAATGGCAGCTAGCGATTTCTCCGCAGCTTGAATGGCAGCAAATGTTTGAAGATGCGTGGTTGATGCACCGAGAATCTTTCTTCGACAAAAAAATGCGCGGCCTCGATTGGCAAGCGACCAAAGCTAAGTATCAACCTTTGCTCGACCGCCTGACCGATCGTAACGAACTGAATGACATCTTCATGCAAATGATGGGCGAGTTAGATTCTTTGCACTCACAGGTGCGCGGTGGTGACATACCTCAAGATCCCGATGCGGCTAAAGCGGCAAGTCTTGGCGCCCGTCTACAACAAACTGCTGATGGTGTTAAAATTGCGCACATTTACAGTAACGATCCTGAGTTACCGGCTAATGCATCACCGTTAAATCGTATCGAAGTCGATGCTAAAGAAGGCGATATGCTGTTGGCTATTAATGGCACGCCAGTGGTGAATGTGGCCGACGTCACGCGTCTTTTACGTAATCAGCAGGACAAGCAAGTCTTGCTGCAGCTTAAGCGTGGTAGCCAAACCCATAAAACCATCGTCATGCCCGTTAGCGCTGTGGTGGACAGTCAATTACGTTACTTAGATTGGGTGAGCCATAACGCGGCTGTGGTCGAGGATGCAAGTCAGGGCAAGATGGGTTATTTGCACTTATATGCCATGGGCGGTGGTGATATTGAAAGTTTCGCCCGTGAGTTTTATGCCAACTACGATAAAGAGGGTTTGATTATCGATGTTCGCCGTAACCGCGGTGGCAATATTGACAGTTGGATTATCGAGAAGTTACTACGCCGCGCTTGGGCGTTTTGGCAACCGACCCACGGCACGCCAAACACCAATATGCAACAAACCTTCCGCGGTCATTTAGTGGTGTTAACCGATGAACTGACCTATTCCGACGGCGAAACCTTCTCCGCAGGGATTAAAGCACTCGGTATTGCGCCCTTAATTGGTAAGCAAACGGCAGGGGCGGGCGTGTGGTTATCTGGGCGAAATGCGTTGACCGATAAAGGGATGGCGCGGGTGGCCGAGTATCCACAGTATGCAATGGATGGCCGCTGGGTGCTTGAAGGCCATGGCGTAACGCCGGATATTGAAGTTGATAACTTACCTTTTGCTACCTTTAATGGCAAAGATGCGCAGCTTGAAACTGCAATAAGTTATTTAAAGGATGAGTTGGTTAAACAGCCAATCCCAGCCTTAAAAGTGCAACCTTTGCCTGTAAAAGGTATGGCACAGGATATTAAAGCTAAGTAATTGATATTTAAATTCAGTATTTAACCGAAATTTAAGGTATCTCGGCTAGCATGTCCGTGTACAAAGTTAGGGTGTTGTCTCTTGGTTCCCGAGACAACACCCATTTTTATGCCCATTCATTAATACTTCTATTCCCATTTTTACTTGTTTCCGCATAGGTTTGCATAGTGTTCACTTGCTGTTGTTGGGCAAGGTGATTAACTGTCATTGCTCTCGCGTCTTCGTTATGACTTAGATAATAGGCCGTTGGCGCTGAAATCCCTTGGCTCGTTCCTGTCGCTAAATTGGTCATGTCGGCGATCACTTGATACTTCATCTTCGCGTGTTTCAATTCGACTAAGGTTTCTATGTTATCCCTCAGTGCTGGCATTTCTGCTGGTTTTTGCGCATTCGCCGCCAATTGTTTTGCATCGCTAGAAAGCGTTACTGTATCAGTTGACGCGGGTGCGCTGGTTTGAACGGCATTGTTAACTTGTGCAAATTCAGCAGTGGAGACATTTTTTTGTGGGCTGACAGACGGGGAATTTCGCAGTGGTTGAATGTGCATCTTTTAACTCCAACAGATGATACCAAGCTAAGATTGGCTTCTATCGTACTGTTTAAAAGCTGGACCTGAGCTGAATAATGGTGAAAAGTTAAACTATGTGGATGGTTAGGTGGCGCGGATAATTCGATGATAGCAATGATTCAGACAGCTATTAAGTTACGGTGCGGCAATAAAAAAGCCCGCTTAAGAAAACCATCAGCGGGCCATAAAGATCTGCTCAAATCCTAAAACTTGATTTGAATATCTGTTGCTAAACTATTAGCGATAAAGCAATTTGCATGTGCTTTCTCGTGAATTTTCTCAAGGGTTTCTTGGCTGACTTCGACCCCTTCAGCGAAAATGACCTTAGGATTGAGCACCATCTTTGTCACTGCCAACTTGCCCGCCTCGTTTTTACCCAGCTCTGCAGTGGCATTATCCACATAGGAGGTTACAGGTAAGCGCTTAAGATGCGCAATTGCTAGAAAGGTCAACATATGGCATGAGGATAATGCAGCCAACAGGCTTTCCTCTGGATTGACATTTTGCCCATTGCCTTTGTATTCCGGTGCCGACGAGGCTTGAATCGTCTGGCCGCTGCCAAAGGTAATACTGTGGTCTCGACAAAATTCGCCTTCTTCGGCGGGCGAGGTTTGCCAGTTAACCGTTAAGTTAAAGCCCATTATTTTCTCCTATCTGAAGGACATCAGGGCACTATAGCCTAGCGGTGCTCACTTAGCCATGATCGCCATGCCAGTGTTAGCTTGACATTAGATCCCAGCACTCAGTAATAGAGTGCCAGTGAGCACGCTGCCAGTGACGATTCCTATCGGTAAATGGCGCGGGCTGTAGCTTAACGTTAGGATGACCAGCATTGCCGCGAGGGAAATTATTCCCATAAACAAAATGCTCCCGTAGGCCCAGCCCTGATCGCTCGCGCAGGCACTTAAGCTAAATGCTAGTAGTAACCAAGCAAACAAGGTTAGCAAACGACTTTGCCATTGTGCTGGTGGACGATTGAACACATCCTTGAAGTGACCAAATTTAGCTAAGGCAAACAGGGCGAGGGAAAGATAACTCAAACCTAAGATCCCAAGTAGGGGAATAAATTCTGGCATCATGATTTGGCTTCCTCCAATGAAGATGACGAGCTAAGGTCGCTGGCAAGGGATGTTTGGGATTCGCTTCTACGTGCATTTTTTGCTTTTTCTGGGCGTTGTTTAGAGGGGGCCTTAGCGATCAAAGTCACTCTTTTACTGGCAAATAGCATAGCGCCACCAAGTAGCACTGCGAGCACGTCAAATCCGACTAAAGCCCATTGATGGGATTGGATATTGTCGATGATATTGCTTGGTGATGTGAAGGCATTGAGCACGGGCAGCGCACAGCACAAAGTCCCTGTGAGTCGTAATGCGGTTTGCCACTGGCGACGTGAACGACCCAAGAAAGCCCAAACTCCCATTGCTGCTAACGCGATAAAGAAACTGTGAACTTCCCATTCAGAGCGGCTTGCAAAACTTGTCGATAAGAGACGATTGGCGTAAAAGAAGGCTACAGTGCCTAAGGGGAGTCCTAAGATAAACATGAAGTTTAACCCTTCAACTAAACGTAATCCAAAGCTTGGTTTCTCGCCTTTATCGATCAATTTTTGCTGTTTTTGACGTAGACGAATGGCCCACATCAAAGTGCCTGTCGCGATCATAGCGCAGCCTAATAAACCGCAGAAAAAGAATAAAAATCTTAGCAGCGGGGCGGCAAAACGTGCCGTGTGCAGCGACATCATAGTATCGTAAGTCGCGGATGCTCCTGAGGCCTCGTGCGGGCTGGCATATTTAAGCTCACCATTTACCCCGTTGAATATCAAAATATTGGCTTCATCAGTCACATCTTTACCTGTGTTTTGGTAAAAGGTCACTTGGCTATTTTGATCTTTAGGGTATGACACTATCACTTGCTTAATTGGCGCATCGCCCCATGCGGCTTTCACTTGAGGTAGTAATTGGCTCAGTTGCACCTGTGGCGCACTAATCCCCGCGGCTTTCTCGGTTTGTCTGGCGGGATTAAGTTCTTTTAAAAAAGTTTGGTTATCACCCGAATAGGCGGTATTAACCGTCCATGGGATATAGATAAGCATTAGGGTAATAAGCCCTGTATAAGTGATCATCAAATGGTAGGGCAGGGCGATGACAGAGCTCACATTGTGCGCGTCTAGCCAAGAGCGAGCGCCTTTATCCCGTCTAAAACTGAACAAATCTTTGAAGATCCGTTTGTGGATCACTATGCCACTGATAAGGGCGATCAGCATAAACATAGTGCAAACGCCGACGATATAGCGGGCTGTAATAGCAGACATATAGTGCAAGTCAAAGTGCAGACGATAGAAGAAATCACCGCCGCGACTCTCACGCACTTCTGAGATCATGCCGCTGCCATCTGCTAAGGCTACATGTTCTTCAGTCTTGCCACGACGCTGACCTTTTTCTGGTGGCAGTTGCCAGCTAACGCTTTGAAAGGGGGTTCGTTCAGTTGGAAAACCTATCATCCAGCGCTGCGCTGTTGCCGGCGAATGCGCTTCTATGTAACTTTGACCTTTATCTAATTGGTTTTCGAGGGTATCGGCTCGGTAGTCTTGATAAACCCCTTTGTGTAATTCGGGTTCATTCCAAAGGCTGATCTCATGGCGAAAATAGCTCAAGCTACCCGCAAAAAAGATCAACAATAATACCCAACATACGAGCAAGCCTGCCCAGGTATGTAGCCAAGATAAAGTTCTAAAAAATGTCTCTTTCATCTTATTGCCCACATACCTTGATTAATCCAAAACATAACAAACTCACTAAGCCTAAATCTCGCCACGCATGCCAGGTTTTACGCACACAAAAGGCATAAATAATAGCAATGGCATAAAACAGGAAAGCTAACATATTGGCCGTTATCGTGCTTTCAAAGCGCGGCATAGGTAGCACTAATGTCAGCAGGCAAGCCAAGGTTGCTGCCGCAACATAACCCGCCAGTAGAGCGGCACTCGCACGGGCAAAGACTTTGAAGGCAAACTGCGATTGCTCTTGCTTAAACCATTGCACAATTCTCCGCGAAATCAGCGAGAACGAGCGCATTTGGGTTGTAGAAGATTGCGTTGAGGTTTCAAACGCGGGTGTATTAGACATAAGTGCCACTTCTCATTTCGAGCCAATATGGGTCTGTTATGGCTATCCGTTACTGTTGATTCTGCAAAGTGTGCTTGAGCTTTTTGGCTTAACGACGAATGCATTTCTATAGCAGTAGATAGCTAACCGCGAGAAGTATAACTTAGTTAATTCAAATGATAAACGATATCATTTAGATTCGAATGTGAATCTGTGATCTTAAGCTGATCTGCTTTAGCGAGTGTAGGGTGACGAGTTTAACGTATGTAGCGTAACGAGCGCTCTGTCACAATTGTTTGTTTTTATTTGTTGATATGTGTTTAGTGGTTACTGCTTGTTTAGCATTAGGTTAATTTTTATGCTGCCAATGTGAGCTTTATCAATTTTGATAGACGACGGTTTTGGCAGAATGCGTTATCTTTTTTACCGAGACCTAGCCTGATAACCCTATGCATAAAAATTCTACAAATGGTGAAACACACCTGTCAGATAATGCGATTTTACTATCAACGACGGATCTAAAGGGAAACATTAAATATGTGAATCAGACCTTTTCGCAGATCAGTGGGTTTAGTGTTGCTGAGTTGCAAGGGAATCCACATAACATAGTGCGCCATCAAGATATGCCTGCGGCTGCATTTAAGATCCTCTGGGAGCGAATTAAGCAGGGCAAGCCTTGGATGGGGATAGTTAAAAATCGCACCAAAACGGGCGGCTATTATTGGGTAAATGCCTACGTCGCGCCAGTGTATGAAGATGGTAAAGTTCATGAGTATCAATCTGTTCGTCGCCAAGCCACCCCTGAGCAGATTAAAGCCGCTGAGAGTATTTACAGTGATATTAATCAGGGCAAGCAACCTAAAGTATTGCGTAAAGATAGGTTAGGTTTCAGTGGTAAAATATTGCTGGCCATGTTGGTTTCGATTACGGCTACGGCGATGATTGCCAGTTATTCCCCCATAGTTGCCGCGATGGTGGGAATGAGTCTCGCGTGCCTAGCATGGTATTACCTGATGCAGCCGCTGCAAAAGCTTGTGTCTATGGCAACCAACATTATTGACGATCCCGTCGCTACGGGCGTGTACACCGGCCGCCAAGATGAGATCGGTAAATTAGACCTCGCCCTACGTTTTTTGATCACTGAAATTGGTGGCGTTGTTGGCCGTATGGCTGATTCTGCCAGTGAGATCCAAGCACAAAGTGTCAGCCTTAAACAAACCATTACAAACACTTGGGAGCACGCCGATAGTCAGAGTGAACAAACCACGCAAGCTGCGACTGCGATGGAGCAGATGAGTGCCAGTTTTGCTGAAGTGACGGGAAACATTCATCGCACAGCCTCGGAAATGGTGTCGAGCCATGAGGCGGCTCAACGCGGGCATTCTCGTTTAGAAACGGTTATTGATGCGATACATCAGTTAAGTGTACAAGTGAGCCACTTTTCCGATGTTGTACAAGCTATTGAACAAGATAGCAGTGCGATTCACCAAGTGCTCGAAGTCATACGTGCCATTGCCGACCAAACTAACTTATTAGCCTTAAATGCGGCAATTGAAGCGGCACGGGCAGGAGAGAGTGGTCGTGGTTTTGCCGTGGTGGCCGATGAGGTCAGACAATTATCGAGCCGTACTAGCCAATCCACCTCGCAAATTGAGTTAATTGTTAGCCGTTTTAGGGAAAGCACTCAAAGGGCGACCTCGACTATGATGGCGGGGCAGGAACAGGTAAAACGTTCGGTAAGCTTAGCGCAAGATGCGAGTGTGGCTTTTGGCGAGTTGCTTTCATCTATTTCGCGAATTAATTCTTTGAGTGATGATAATGCGGCGGCGATGACGCAGCAGACTTCGGTGGCCGCAGAAATTAGCCGAGCCATCCATGTGATCAGTGACTTGGCTCAGCAGAGTTTAGAGCAGACGCTCGATGCGGCGGCGCGGGGTGATCAAGTGTCGCGTTTATCGACCAAGACGCATCATTTGTCCCAACAGTTTTGGCAGCAGAGTGTGCAACGTAAATATTAAACGTATTTACCTTATGTCGTATTGCATTTTGTGATTGATTTATTATTAATGCCTGTTTATAAATCAATCACTTAATCATGTTTTTCTCGCTGTTTTATTTTTGACTTCTTGATGGAGGTCACATTTAGGAGATGCTAATACCTGAGTTTACCGAAATATTTGCCAATAACCCTTGTGTTTTATCCTGCATGCCCCAAGCTCTATTAGTGAAGCAAAAATAAAAGTAATGACACTAAAAGGGACAACCTATGAAAATAAATATTTCTGGTCACCACGTCGATGTTACTGATTCTATTAGAGAAGATGTTAACGAAAAATTTGCAAAAATCGCCACCCATTTCCCCTCTCTGATCGCACTGGACATTATTATTGCGAAAGAGCATGGCGAGTATCAGGTTGAGCTTCGTACGAATTATGAAGGAAGCCGTATTTCTGCTTCAGGTACCGATGAGGTTATGTACCCAGCAATCAAAGCCGCATCGAAAAAATTAGATGCAGCACTTAAGCACCGTAAAGGTCAGTTAAAAGCGGATTTGCATGAAACCCCGAGCTGTACAACGCCAGCTATTGCCCATGAAATTATCCAAGAGATGGATCTTCGTTAGGTTTTAGCCATAACTCATCGCTTTAGATGAGCACAAAAAGGGCCTTAAATGGCCCTTTTTGTTGGCAATTGGCTTTTGCAGAATGCTATTAGGTTAGATCAATGCCAGTTGTAATCCCTTGAGCACAGCTTGGGTACGGTCTCGGCAATCGAGTTTAGTGAGTATGTTAGAGACATGATTCTTCACTGTGCCCTCGGCTAAAAATACCGCATTGGCGATTTCCTTGTTGGAGAAGCCGCCCGCCATAAAACTGAGAATTTCCCGCTCCCGTTCCGACAATAATTCATTTCTAGTTACCCCAACGCTAGGTGCAGGTTTAGGCTCACTCATCTGTTTGAGTACCGAAGGCTCTATCAAGTAGCCGCCTTTGGCGACGGTTTCGATGGCGTGCAGTAACTTGTCGAGTGACACGTCCTTGAGCAAAAAGCCGTTGGCTCCCGCCTGTAAACTATTGAGGAATAACTCACTGTCATCGAAGGTGGTTAACATGATGACAGGTAAGCGATTGGCACTCTGGCGTATCTGTTTGAGCATGGCGATACCATCAAGATTTGGCATACGGATATCACTGAGCAGCACATCGACGGGATTGCTGGCAAGCTTTTTGAGTGCATCTTGACCGTCTTCGGCTTGCCATAACACGCGAATGTTGTCGGAAATAGCGAGCAGGCTGGCGATACCTTGGCGAACCAATTGCTGATCTTCCACTAAACCGACACTGATAATGTTGTTTTGCGTATCCATAGTGATCCCAAAGCGTTTTTAATAAAAAGTTAAGCGAGTGCAGGGAGTGTGAGGGTGAGTTGGCAGCCGGGCGCCGAGTCATTTGCCCTTAACTCCAAGGTGCCATTAAAGGGTTGTAGCCTTTCCTGCATGCCGCCGAGCCCTGTACCGAGCTGTCCTGTACCGTTTAGCCCTGTGCCGCTTTTAACTGATGCGTTTCGCGCGGCTCCCCGTGTTAGCCCCACGCCGTTGTCGCTTAGTTGCAATACCAGCGCGCTTTGGGAGTCTTGCATGCTCAATTGCAGTTGATTCGCCTTGCCGTGACGTACGGCGTTGCTGATGCCTTCCTGCAGCACTAACAGTAGTGCCTGAGTCAGTTCGGCTGATTGCAGTGGCTTCATCCCTTTGCAGTTAAGAGTCACGTTGGGTAAGCGGGTCATCAGTGCCTCTAAAGGTGGGACTAAATTCAATCCGACTTGCACTCTTTGCGCCCTGACGACGGCGCGAATACTTTCAAGTAGCTGTTTAGCTAAGGATTTACTTTGGTTTACTTGAGGTTTGAGCTCCTCGGGCGCTGTATGGCTTAGTACTTCCAATTGCAGGGAAAGCGCTGTGAGTTGGTGGCCGAGAATGTCGTGCAAATCGCGTGATATCCTTAATCTTTCTTGCTGTTCGCTGGCTTGGCTCAGTAGGGCGCGAGTGGCAATAAGCTGTTGGTTTAGCTGTTCTTGTATCAAACGTGATTTACGTTCAGAAAGCCTTGCTTGGCTACTGCTGTAGGCAAAGAGTTGAAAGCCAAGATAAATCAAAATATTGAACACATTGCTTTGTTCATGCAATTGCCATTTCAGCAGCGCGTAATAAACAAGGTTGGCTAGCAGCAGCTGTGAAATAGCTTGGCGGCGATTGAAAAACTCAGGCAACAGTGACGCCCAAATAACGAAGAGGATAGGCAGTAATGCGTTGTTTGCTGTGAGCATTAAGCTCAACACGATCAACGGCATCGCTAGCGTGGTTATGCAGCGAAGTCGAATATTATTATGCGCAACTTTATCGGTAGCTATCAGTATAAATTGCACTACAAACAGCCCATACAGTACGGCATTTAGCATGCCTTGCCATGTATGCAATGCGGCTTGATTTATCCCAACCCAAGCGACTAATGCCCAAGTGAGCACTCCAGCGGCAATCAACATGTTTTCTTCTTTCGCTAATCGATTTTCTAGCACGAATGTCTATTCCTTAATCCAATTCTGCCGACCATTCTAAGGTATCACCGCCAGATGTCACTATGCCAAAAGTCATGTTGTTATCATTTTGTTTCATGACTTTTGGCACCTGTTTTTAGTCCTGTGATTTTTTAAGCTAACTCCATCGCAGTTACTTATGAGCGCAAATAACAGGAGTAAGACATGAAACACATGAACTCGGCTATGACAACACTGGCTCGCCAAGCTAATAAGACGAAAAGGACGTTATCAGCGATTCGGGGTGCAGGCTTAGCTTGCTTGCTCTTGTCTGCAGCGAGCATTTCCACAGGGATTCAGGCACATACCCTGACTGTGGATATCGATAATATTCAAGTACAAACCGGCGCCTTGATGGTTGAGCTTTATGCCAATGCCGAGGATTACGCTGCAGGCCATAATCCTAGCGCTTCTATGATAAAACCCGTCACTAAGACAGAGCATAGGCTGGTATTTAGCGATCTCGCCGATGGCCAATACGCGGTAAAGGTCTTTCATGATGAAAACAACAATCACAGTTTAGATACCAATATGTTAGGTGTGCCGAGTGAAGGTTATGGCTTTAGCAATAACGCCGGCAGTTTTGGACCAGCGAGCTTTAAAGACGCCAGTTTTAGTCTGCAGGCTGATGCGCAAATCACCATACATATTCGCTAAGGGAGAGCTGCGCCATGGATAGACGTCAATTTTTAGCAGGCTCAGCCGCCCTCATGACGAGTGCAGTTTGGGCAAGTTCAGTGGATAAATTATTGGCGCTGGATAGCGCACAAACGGTCGCACGTGAGCCATGGGCGATTGGATTTAGTGGTGCTGAAGGCGACTATCAGCTACTCACTATGCAGGTTTCGGGCGAGTGGCCAGCGCAGTTGAATGGCAATCTATATCGTAATGGGCCAGCGAAAATGTCTCGGGCAGGTAAGGCATATCAACATTGGTTTGATGGTGATGGCATGGTGCAACAGTTTAGTGTGAGCAATGGGCAAATTCAGCATCAGGCTAAGTTTATCCAAACAAAGAAGTTTAAAGTCGAAGAGGCCGCTGGCGCGTTTAAGTACACGACCGCAGGCACAGTGATCCCCAATGCTTTACCTATTCGAAATAACGATGATTTGAATGTGGCTAATACTAGTTTATTGCCGCGCCACGGCGAGTTGCTCGCTTTATGGGAGGCGGGTTCACCCTATCGACTTGATGCCCAGACCTTAACCACGCTTGGCGTGAAAAGCTTTGGTGACAAATTTAAGGGCTTGCCCTTTTCTGCTCACCCGCTCGATGACGGACAAGGTGGACTATGGAATTTTGGCGTCTGGTATGTCGGCGGTGAGAAGCAATTACTTGTGTATCAAGTGGCGTCCGATGACAGCATAGCCAGAATGGAAGTGATTGAATTACCACAGGCGAGTTACTTACATGCCTTCGCGCAGAGTGAGAATAAGCTGGTGTTTTACATTTCATCCTGCGTTTATGAAGAGGGCGAAACTTATATTGATGCTTTTAAATGGCGCCCCGAATTGCCATCGCAATTACTGGTTATCGACAAAGCCGACTTTAAAGCGCGCCAGTTACACCCGCTGCCTGCGGGATTTGTGTTTCACTTTGGTCAAGCCATTGAGAAGAATGACGAACTTTCTGTGCAGCTTTGCCTCTACCCCAATTCAGCTATTTTAACCCAAGGGATGAAGGGGTTACTGACGGGGGAGCGTAAAACTAAGACACCCCATGCAGAGTTAGTGACTATCACAGTACCGCTCACAGTACCGCTCACAGTAGCTAGCAAAGCGCAGTTTGCGGAGACCTTGTCTTCCTCTGCCCGTATTAACCGTAGCGGCGTGATGATGGAGTTTCCCCAGTTTTCGCAGCACATTATGAGTAAAAAACAAACTAGCGGTGAAAAAGCGTTTGCAGAGAAAACAGGTGGGGCTTCGGCGTTTGTTCCGTTATTTGGCGTTGGAGCAAGATCAGATTCAGCTGTTAACTCTGGCTCCAGCTCTAACTTTAAATATGAAGCAGAATCTGACTCTGAATCAGGGCTAAGTAACACTCTGTATTGTATTCATAATGCAAAAGACAGCAGCAAACACAGTGCGGATACACTTGGCTACGCGAGCTATAGCGAGTTTTATCTTGGCAAAGGTAAGATTGCCGAAGAGCCGCTCTATATCCCCGCCATTGAGCAGCACGAAGCTTATTTACTGATGACTTGGCTCGATTACCATAATGCACAGTCTGGTTTGTCTTTGTTTCGTGCCAGTGATATCAGTGCGGGCCCCATCGCTTCGGCTCAAATGAACAGAGTATTGCCACTAGGATTTCATGGTTGCTTTATTGAAGCTTAATATTTTGACCTATAAAAAAACGCAGCCAAGGGCTGCGTTTTTGTTTCAGGCGAAAGAAACGTCTAGTCATCAATTTCCGCATTGTGATAGACGTTTTGTACGTCGTCACAATCTTCAAGTGCGGCAATAAACTTTTCAAACATAACGACATCTTCACCTTCAACTTTAGTCATGTCCTGCGGTACGAAGGTGATATTGTCAAATTCAAAGTTAACCTCTGGCATCGCTTCGGTCAGTGCAGTTTTGACTTTAAAGTATTCAGTGTGTGGCGCGTATACTGTGATTAAGCCATCTTCAAGCTCAACATCGCTTACATCAACGTCAGCCATCATCAGCAGTTCTAAAATCGCATCTTCGTCATCACCCGCAAACACGAACACGGCTTGATGATCAAACATGTGGCCAACTGTACCTGGGCCGCCGAGTTTGGCATCGTTTTTCACGAAGGCTTGACGCACTTCGGTGAAGGTACGTTTTACGTTATCGGTTAAGCAGTCAACAATGACCATGCAGTTGCCAGGACCAAAACCTTCGTAACGGGCGGTATCGTAATCTTCACCACCGCCGCCTTTGGCTTTTTCAATTGCGCGTTCAATAACATGCGCAGGCACTTGGTCTTTCTTAGCGCGTTCAATTAAGCGACGCAGTGATAAGTTTCCATCGGGCTCAACGCCGCCTTGCTTAGCGACAACGTAAATCTCTTTACCGTAGCGTGAATAAATGCGGGTTTTTTGACCGGCTGTTTTCGCCATGGATTCTTTCTTGTTTTGATATGCTCTGCCCATCTTGATCTCGTTAGCTCAAAAAAATTGCGCCGATATTAGCAGTTTTCTTGGCATAAGTGCAGTCGTCCCTATGTGATTTATTACCTAGAAGGCGACGGGGCACGCATTTCAGGGCAAAGTTGGTTTTCTCAAGGAAGATCCGCTTTTAGATAGGCTAGGACTATATCGCGATAGATTAATACTAATGTCTAATGCCATACGCTCGTGAGACTGTTGATGATAGCTAACTTCTACTTTGTTTATTTAGCGAGATAAATTATCTAGCTTATTCAGAGAAATAGACTAAAACTATAAATCTTGAGCGCTATCATAGTTAGCCCTCCCTCGTCAGTTGTAAGCAATAGCCGCTGTAATTGATAGCAGCTGAATGAAGGCTAATGATTCGACTCTTAGCATTTCCCTTTCATTTTTACCTTGCGTAGTTACGGGAAGTATATGGAAATACAACAAAAAATTTTAATTTTCATCAGTTTTACGCTGGTCACTCTGGGGAGTTTATTACTTGAGGGGCTGCATCTTCCGAGCATTGTGCAGGCGGTGATCTTGGGCGCACTTGCCTGTGGCTTAGTGGTGTGGGTGTGTTTGCGCGCATCTAAGGCTAAGCTCGACACCGATGAGGCAAACATTAATGCATTACAAGAGCAAAGCATCCCCGCCCACGACATTAGTGTGCAAACCAGCAAAATTGCTATCGGTTCGGCTGAGGTGTCGCATTTTATTGATTTATTGAATAAATCAATTGAATCAAATGGCGAGCATGCCAGTGCCATTGCGGTTGCCGCGGGGCAATTGAGTCACACTACGGCCCAACTTGGCGATAATGCCGCCGATATTTTAGGCCAAGCTCAAGAGGCTGAGCGCGTTAGCGTGCAGGGACGAAGTCAAGCTCAGAAAGGTGTTGCGGCTATTCGTTCACTGAGTACGGATATTGATACCGCCGCTGAGCAAGTGCAGGCGCTTAAATCAAGAGCCGAAGAAATCCAAAAAATTACCGAAGTGATTAACTCCGTTGCCGAGCAAACTAATCTGTTGGCGTTAAATGCGGCTATCGAGGCGGCCCGTGCGGGAGAGCAGGGTCGAGGTTTTGCGGTAGTGGCAGACGAAGTACGCAGCCTTGCGGGGAAAACGGCGGGTGCAACCCAAGATATTGGCAAAATGCTATTAGAAATCCGCAGTGAAACGGATAAAACTTCTGGGCTGATGGAAAGGGTCGTGACGCAAACCGCCGATGTGGTCGCGGCTATGGGCGAGTTAGACGCGCACTTCACTGAGATTTCGGCTTCTGTGACTCAATCGGCCCATGCCTTAGGTGATATGGAAGATTCACTCAAACAATATAACAACACTACTAACGACATTAGCCGCTCGGTGACTCAAATTCGTGACTCGTTAAATTCGACGGGTAAACAGAGTCATAGCGTATCCGAGCAGGCCTTTACTTTATCCTTGACCACTGAGGGTATTTTTAAAGCGCTGTCTAAATGGGATACACAAACCTTCGATCAGCAGGTTCTGCAATTGGCGAATGTTGCCGCTAAAGCGTGCGGTGACAAGTTAGCACAAGGTTTAGCCAGTGGCAGTTTTAGCGAGGCTGATTTGTTTAATCCTAAATACCAACCTATTACCAATACTCAGCCGCAGAAATACAGCACGGCTTTCGATCGTTATACCGATCAGCATTTTCCAACAATTCAAGAGCCCATTCTGGCAAAAAACAGCGAAATTATTTATGCGGGAGCCGTTGATAGGAAAGGTTATTTTCCGACCCATAATAAACGCTTTAGCCAAGCACTGACAGGCAAAGTTGAGGTTGATATGGTGCACAATCGAACCAAACGCTTGTTTAATGATCCGACAGGAATCCGTTGCGGCGCCCATACTGAACCTGTGCTATTGCAAACTTATAAACGCGATACGGGCGAAGTGATGCACGACTTGTCGGTACCCATTTTTGTAAACGGTAAACATTGGGGCGGATTTCGAGTGGGATTTAAAGCTAAGTAGATTACTGATAACTCAAATTTAGGTTATTTACTCTAAAAAATGCATAAAAACGCATCTTTATTTGTGTATTATATGTGATCGATAGTGGTTAATTGATTAACATAATAGAAATAGATTGGCATCTTTTTGCCGAAGTGCTTAAATAGCCCAAGGTGTACAGTATAAGACAGTATTGTATCCAATAAAAAATCATAAAATTTGAATAAGACCTTAAGTAATTGATTTAAAATGTTTAAAATATCTTTCTGGATATTTTAAAATGTTGAGGACAGGGAGCTCTCTTGCGACGTAAATATAACGCAGTAGATGCTGCTTAATGTGAGTTAAATGTGATGCAAGCAAATCAAGCGACTGTAACTGTTTTATATTATGATGCGCCCGTAGGGTTAATTATGCACAACGCCGTATTAGGTAATTTGCCAGTGAGTGAAGCTGGGCGTGTGATGATACCTGCAAGTTTCCGCAAGGGAAAATCTATCATTGCTGTACTTGAAGGTGAGTGTAAGATATTGAATTCATTAGGCGAGCGAGTGTTTGCTCAAGCTAATATAGGTTAACATTTTAAACTAATCGTCATTCTTGGGACGAATAATTCGCTTTGCTAAATTATCGTCCCGACATCTTCTGCAAAAATTCTATTCAATTCATCTATTTCTATTTCTATTAATGTTAGCGCTTGTTCGCCTAATCATATTCGGTTAGTCATTCAGATATTTACTGTCCCACAAATTAACGCACTTTAATGGCAGACTTCTGCCATTAATTGGTCTGCAAGGTACTGTAAGGTTTCGGCATTAGGATGGGTGTGGGCGAAGGTTCTTAAACCATAAATTCCCATCATTAAATATTGGGCTCTTTGCTCGCTGCTGCGATTGCCTTGGAGGAGTCCTTGTAACGTTGCAGTGGCAAATTGTAGCGTGAGTGTTTGCTGCCAAGATTGTAGATACTGATTGATGATGTCTCGGATCTCAACATCTTGCTCTGCAATTTCATTTAACGCTTTTGTCAGTAAGCAAGCTTGGGCGCTATCGCAACTCAGACATTCAATAACGAGATGATCTAAGTAGGTTTTCAAATTAGTCAGCACATTCTCGCCATTGCCGAATAGATTGTTGAATTGTTCGTTTCTGTCGAGTTGATATTGCTCAATGGCCGCGATTAATAACCCGCGTTTATTGGTGAAGGCACAGTAAATCGACCCCGGATGTAATCCCGTGGCTTGAGTAAGATCTTGCATGCTCGTTTTGGTGTAACCCTTGTGCATGAAGGCGGCCATAGCGCCGCGAAGTACCTGTTCTCGGTCGAACTCTGCATTACGCATCGAATTTCATTCACTTGTATAGAAACGCTTAGGCCAGATTCTACCTAAATTTGAACAAACATTCAAAAATGAACTTGAATGATCGTTCAAATAATAATATCTTGAATGCATATTCAAGAATGGAACTGAGAAAATGACCACACAAACCACGCCAAATTCATTGGTAAATCTGTTCGATACCTACTCACTTAATGACACTATTACCTTAAATAATCGTATTTTAATGGCACCTTTAACCCGTTGTATGGCGGATGCCGATTTAGTGCCGACCGATGATATGGTCGCCTATTATGCACGCCGCGCCGAAGCGGGTTTGATCATCACAGAGGCGACGATTATTCGTCCCGATGCTCAAGGTTATCCAAATACCCCTGGTATTTTTACTCAAGCGCAAATTGCTGGCTGGCGTAAAGTGACCGATGCGGTACATGCCAATGGCGGTAAGATTTTTGTGCAGTTATGGCATACGGGCCGCGTCGCTCATCCACACTTTTTCGGTGGTGGTGATGTGCTTGCTGCATCAGCGCAGAAGATTGAAGGCAGCGTGCCAAGAATGCGCGAACTGACTTATGTCACGCCAAAACCTGCCACACTTGAGGATATTCAAGGCCTAGTGCGTGATTACGCCAAAGCGGCGGAAAATGCCATTGAAGCGGGGTTCGATGGCGTCGAAATCCACGGTGCAAATGGTTATTTAATTGATACCTTCTTACACCATGACAGCAATCGCCGCACCGATGAATACGGTGGAACACCTGCCAATATGTCCCGTTTTGCGCTTGAGGTTGTCGATGCTGTTGTGGCTCGTATCGGCAAAGACAGAACCGGTTTACGGATTTCTCCAGGGGCTTATTTCAATATGGCGGCAGATAGTCGTGACCGCGAAGTGTTCGATTACTTCTTGCCTGAGCTGGAATCCCGCGATATCGCTTTTGTGCATATTGGGATTTTCGATGACAGCATGGAATTCGATTATCTTGGTGGCAGAGCTTCAAGCTATGTGCGCGCACACTATGGCAAAACCTTAGTGGGAGTTGGAAGCTACAGCGCTGAAACTGCCAGTGAAGCGATTGCGGCGAATAAGTTTGATTTGATTGCTATTGGTCGTCCATTCATTGCTAACCCTGACTATGTTGCTCGCGTGCGTGATGGCGTTGAACTTGTTCCTTACAGCGATGAAATGCTTACAAGCTTAGTGTAATTTCGCTTAATAGCTTTATAAAGAAAGGGTTAGCATGTGCTAACCCTTTTCGTTTGTCTCGTGCCTTTTATTTAATCCGTTTTAACTAAGGATCTGAGTGCGGTGAGCTTTTGCTGAGCGATGCCAAAAATACTCTCGGGAGAATATTGCCCTTGGCTAGGTGCGGCCGTTTGCGACAAACTGCCCGCGGTTTTACCGAGCAGTAATTCCATTGCTTGAGTCACATGGGTAATAGCCCAAATATGGAATTCCCCCTGTGCCACTGCATTGACAATGTCTTTGCGCAGCATAAGGTTTGCCATGTTCGAGGCAGGAATAATCACCCCTTGTTCCGGTGTACGGCCTTTTATTTTGCAGACATCGAAGAAGCCTTCAATTTTTTCATTCACACCGCCAATGGGTTGAGTCTCACCAAATTGGTTCATCGAACCTGTGATGGCAATATCTTGCCTAATTGCTTGCTCGCTAATAGCCGAGATAATGGCGCAGCATTCGGCCATTGAGGCGCTGTCACCGTCTACACCGCTGTATGATTGCTCAAAGGTGAGGTAAGTGGTGAGCGGGATTTGCGCCGTCTTACCTAAAACTGAGGCTAAATAAGCGGTTAAGATCAACACGCCCTTAGAATGGATCCGGCCTCCAAGTTTGACTCTGTGCTCGATATCCATCACTTCACCCTTACCAAACGCTGTGGTTGCTGTGATGCGATTGGGCATACCAAACTGATGATCTGAGGTCGAGATTACGGATAAGGCATTGATTTGCCCAACCACTTTGCCATGAGTGCTAATCAAGGTCGTGCCGTTGGTAAAGCTTTGCATTATGTTGTCGTGCAGACGCGAGACTCTTTGCTCTTGATTTCGCAGTGCTTGCTCAACGTGCGGCACTAAAATTTGCTGACTGCCTGCCGATTTAGCGCAGTAGTTTGATTCCCGCAGTAGGTTGGCAATATTGGCTGAGTGTAGCGACAGTTTTTGTTGATCTTCGGCTTCCCGCGAGCTGTATTCGATGATGCGTGCTATAGCCGCACGGTCGCAATGTAGCATGTTGTTGTCGTGAACTATGCTCGAAATAAAGCGGGCATAGTGCGCCTCAGAAGTTGAGGTTCTGTCCATCACATCTTCAAAATCGGCGGTAACGCGGAATAACTCACTGAAGTCAGGATCATAGTGCTGTAATAGCTGATAAGTTTCGTGATCGCCAAACAGAATAATTTTCACATCTAAGGGGATAGGCTCAGGCGCCAATGAAATCGTGCCCGACAGTGACACTTCACGCTCGAGTGAACTTAAATCGAGTTTGCGTGAACGCAGGGCGCGTTTTAACCCGTCCCACACGTAAGGGCGTTCTAACACTTTTACCGCATCCATCAATAACACGCCGCCGTTAGCTTTGTGCAGACTGCCAGAGCGGATAAGTGAGAAGTCGGTGAACACTGTCCCCCTGAAGGTAGCGTTTTCCACATAACCAAATAGGCTGTGATAACTTGGGCTTTCTTCTACGACAATAGGGAATTTTTGAGTCCCTTGAGCGACCAAAACGTTAACTTGGTAGCGGCGGGGCATTTTCTTTTCAAGGGAAGCGTAGGCTAGGCCCAGTTGTTCTTCACTTTCTTCTAAAAAGATATCTAAATTGTCTAAGATATCCGCCTGCATACCGGTTAAGAAAGTCCGTGCTTCGGGCTGGTGCTTGAACTTATCTTTGAGTGGCTTAATAAAATGGATTAATACTTCTTTGGCGACTTGTTCGTCATGCTCTTGCTGCTTGTCGCTGAATTCTTCTTCCCATTCAGTGATTTGGCGAATAATACCCCGTAGTTTAACCTCTAGCCCATTGATATTACTTTCAAATTGACTACGTTCAGTCTCTGTCAATGCTTCGAATGAAGCTTCGTCATGGGGTTCTTCACCATTGAGCGCTACCATTTGATAGTCGCCCTGCATGGTTAAACTGAGGCTGATGCCTTTCTGTTTCGCTTCTTCGGTTAATTCTGTGAGTGCGACTTCTTGCTTCTGTGATAATTGGCTTTTGAGCTTTTCAGTCCGGGCATAATACATTTCATTATCAAAGGCTAAAGGCATAGCTTTGACAAGTTTAAGCATCAACTTTTCGACGGCTTTTTTAAATTCAAGCCCAGTCCCTGCGCTCAGTTTCAGCACTTTAGGGCAACGGGTATCGTCGAAATTAACCACATAGCACCAATCGTACAGGGTATGGTCGTTTGGCTCGTGACGGCTTAGGTAACGCAGCATCATGGTCCGTTTGCCGAGGCCGTTCTGACCTATGGCGTAGATGTTGTAACCCTTTTCTTTAATTCCCATTGCAAACTCTACCGCTTGCTGGGCGCGTTCTTGGCCGACAATATCATTGAGAGGTGTGAGTTCTGCTGTCGATTGGCAATCTGTGCTTAATTGGTCGAGTTCGCAAATGCGATATAATTGTTTACTGTTGAGCAGGGTAGCTTGGCTTGATACGACGTCAGTGGGCATAAATATCCTTGGTTTTTCAGCCTTATTATTTCCATTGTAGACAATAAGATAGCATTTTTGTCAATCAAAACTCTGTTATTGCTGATATATGTCTTTAGGGATGGTTTTCTCTCGCTAAGAAAGTGCTGAATTATCGGGGGAAGACTTAATTGATTAAGTCTAACTAATTGTTAGTCAATAAACTTATTGCGATACTGACACTAAAATTTTGTGCTAAAGTAGCAAATGCAATGTTAGTTGGATTTACCCGTGCAAGCAGTCTGCTGAGTGTGAGTAAGTTAGTGTGAATTTTGATGGTTTGACCTCTACCACCCTAAAAGGTGGATATGATGGAGTAAGTTTTAGATCCAACCTTAGTGCCAATTGAGATGTATTGATTTGATGTTAAACGTAAAATTTTATGAGATTTTACTGCTTGGTTAACGTTTTCCCTCTGTAGCAATATTGGGCATGTGTTTAAGGTCTTACGGTATTCTCGCTGTAGGCCGATTGAGCAGTAACGAGATCTGAGTTGGCAAGATGATGATAGATGTACCTATTACGCAGCAACAGCTGGATAACTGGTTGAGTGACTTAAATTTAGTCGCTGAGATATCAAGCAGTAAAGTAATGTTATTAGCATGGAATGCTGCGGGTGAACTTAGCAGCATGTTAAGTTCAGACTCTGCGGCTGAAAGTGAAATACAGGCAATACTCAGCCACTTAAGTGGCAATCATTTGGCTACCCCCCAGCCTGCTATAAGCCAGTCCGTTGTGATGCCCTCAATGCTCACACCATCAGAAATCGTTCCCAATCCCTTTGATTTTATTGATAAACCTACTATTTCCCCTCTAAGCAATGCTAAGTTGTCCAGCCTGAGTGAGCCGATTTCAGCATTGCCGCGATTAGGCAGTCATCAAATCACGGCTGCATTATCTGTATCACAGCTAACTGAGCAGGTACGTGAGCCTCTGTTAATTATGGATACTCGGCAGCACTCAGATTGGCACACTTGTAGCGCAATCGGCAGCGTGATTTGTTTGTCTCTCGCTTGGCCATCTGGGGCACATTTTGGCTTTTTATGCTTCTATCACAACGAGGCTCACGGCGTAGATTCAAAAACGCTACAATTTGCCAAGCTTATCAGCGATAGTATTCAACACCAGTTAGGCGAGATATTGAGCCAACATAATGCGGCTGAAACATTAAGCCGAGGTTCACCGAGTCGTGTCGATACGGTCGATTTACAAACTTTTATCGATAGTTTTGACGAACATATTTGGATGAAAAATGCCGCTGGCATTTACACTCTTTGCAATCGTAGTGTTGAGAATGCGTGGGAAATGCCCCGCAGTGAGATTGTTGGTAAATCCGATGTTGAACTCTTTGGTGCTGATATTGCAGAGATTTTTCTAGAGGGTGATATGCTCGCTATCGAGTCAGGTACGCCTATCATTGTCGCTGAGTGTTTAGATGGCAGTGAAGCTAAAAATCATCTTTGGCTAGAAACGCTAAAACTCCCAACACTCAATGCCCAGGGTGAGCTCGTGGGCGTTATCGGTATGACTCGCAACATTTCCAAGCATAAAGCAGTTGAAGAACAACTGACACTGGCGACCAATGTGTTTAAAAACTCGGTTGAAGGTGTCGTTGTGACCGACCGGCATGGCAATATTACCGACGTTAACGGTGCATTTTTTGAGATCACAGGTTATGTGAGGGAAGAGTTACTCGGCCAGAATCCTCGGATTTTTAGTTCGGGTCGGCATGATAAAGATTTTTTCGATAAACTCTGGAATGCCTTGCTTACTCAAGGTAAATGGAATGGCGAAATTTGGAATCGGCGTAAAAATGGCACGATTTTTCCGCAAAATATCACCATAAGCACTATTTATGATGACGTTGGAGATGTGCGTTATTTTGTCGCTGTATTTGCCGATATTTCAGCCCAGAAAGAGAATGAAGCACAACTCACGCACTTAGCGTATTTTGACCCGCTAACGCATTTGCCCAATCGCATGAAGTTCATGATGCAGCTTAAGCAAGAAGTGCGACAAGCTAAGCGGCTGAATTTGCAATTAGCGACTGTGATGATTGATGTCGATCTGTTCAAGCATATCAACGACAGTTTTGGCCACAGTATAGGCGATGAGATGTTGGTTGAGCTTGCCAAGCGTTTACGCAGCCAAGTAGGCGATCAGGATGTGTTATCACGGATTGGTGGCGATGAGTTTGTGGCATTGATCTCAGGGATCGACAATAGTGCAGATGCCGCAGTTGCTATAAATCAATTGCGCCAAGTGTTTGAGCAACCTTTTATTGTGAGCACGGGCGACCACTTACGTTTAACGGCGAGTATGGGCGTTTCTTTGTATCCAAATGATGGAACCGATGCGGACACTTTACTGCGTAACGCGGATGCGGCCATGTATCGCGCCAAAAATGATGGCCGCAATAATTATGCTTTTTATACAGAGTCCTTAACTCAACAGTCTTTTGAACATCTTAAGCTGCAAAGTGCCCTCTATGGCGCGATTGAGCAAAATGCCTTGTACTTAATGTACCAGCCAAAACTTGATTTAGTGACTCGACAAACCGTGGGATTTGAAGCATTACTGCGTTGGCACGATCCTCAACTGGGTTTGATTTCGCCCGCGGTATTTATTCCTGTGGCAGAAAAAATAGGTCTTATCCATGAGATAGGTTTATGGGTGTTAGAAACCGCCTGTCGTCAGGGCATGCGTTGGCTTAGTGAAGGTAAACACTTTGGCCGCATTGCGGTGAACGTGGCCGGACAACAGTTACAGCGCAGTTCCTTTGTGGATGATGTGAAACGTGTCTTAGCTGAAACGGGTTTGCCAGCCAAGCATTTAGAGCTTGAAGTGACCGAAAGTGTGATGATGCAGAATCCTGATCTTGCTATCCGTGACTTAAAGCGACTTGGCGATCTGGGTATCGAATTATCGGTTGATGATTTTGGTACTGGCTATTCATCGCTCAACTATTTGAAAAAACTGCCTATTCATAAATTGAAAATTGATCAATCTTTTGTGCGGGACATTCCCTTCGATACCAACAATACCGCTATCGCTAAGGCTGTGATTGCGCTTGGACATGCGTTGAAGCTGGAAATTATCGCCGAAGGGGTTGAAACTAAAGAGCAAGCTGATTTTCTGCAACAAAACCAGTGCGATCAAGCCCAAGGTTATCTCTTTAGTCGTCCGCAGCTAGCTGAAGATCTCGACGCATTTCTATCGTAAAACAAGTTTGCATATAACAATAGGCTAGCGCTATGCCGCTAGTCGCTTAGGGTTGTGTCTGCTAAAATTCTAGCCATTATTTTCAGTGGTTAACCGCAATGTCTTTTAGTGCCTTATCCTTAAACTCCACGTTAGTTAATACCTTAGCGGTTCTTGGCTATGAATCGCCAACGCCAATCCAGTTAGAAGCGATCCCTGCCATCTTAGCTAAACGGGATGTGATGGCTGGCGCACAAACGGGTACAGGCAAAACCGCTGCGTTCGCCTTGCCTATCTTGCATCATTTGATGACACTCAGCCCTCCGCAAGAGTTAACGGCCGTGAGATCCATACGCGCATTAGTCTTAGTGCCGACACGTGAACTGGCGGTGCAGGTACAGCAGAGTTTTGTTAAGTACGCTAAAGGGACTGATATTCGTATCGGCATCGCCTACGGCGGCGTGAGTATCGATGCGCAGGTCGCCGTGTTTAATGCAGGGATTGATGTGTTAATCGCAACACCGGGCCGCTTACTTGACCACCTTAGGCAAGGTGCATTAAATCTTAAGCAATTGAGTGTGCTTGTTTTCGATGAAGCCGACCGTATGCTCGACATGGGGTTTATGGATGAAATTCAAGCCGTGCTCAAGCAAGTACCGAGTGATAGGCAAACCCTGTTATTTTCTGCCACTTTAGATGCCGCTATTTTCAGCTTAAGTAAAACCTTACTGCGCGATCCCAAGTTGATTGAAGTTGCCAAGCGCAATACGACCGCTGCCGAAATTGAACAAGTGGTTTATGCCGTCGACGCCGACCGTAAAACCGAACTTGTTAGCCATCTGGTACGCAGTAAAAACTGGCATCAAGTGTTGATTTTTAGCCGCACCAAGCAAGGCGTCGACAAACTGGTTCAGCAACTGAATAAAGCCGATATTAGCACTCAGGCGTTTCACGGTGACTTGTCCCAAGGCGCGCGCGAGAAAGTCTTGCAGGAATTTAAACAAGGTAAGATCCAAGTGCTAGTGGCAACGGATGTCGCCGCCAGAGGCCTAGATATCGTCGAGCTTAAATATGTGATCAACTTTGAGCTACCCTTTATCGCCGAAGATTATATTCATCGTATTGGTCGCACAGGTCGAGCGGGTAGTGCAGGGCTTGCCATCACCCTCTTTAGTCAAGAGGACGCCCTATTATTGGAAGAAGTCGAAGTCGTATTGGACAAGCGTTTACCACAACAATGGTTACCCGGCTTTGAACCCGACTTTAATAAAATGGACACCGAACCTAGACGTAACGGTAAAGCGGCTCAGAAGCAAAGAGCGAAGAAACGGGCTTTGGGTGGAAAGGGGAAAAGGTAGGTTTTTAGGTGCGGCGTCTGAATGGCTGAATCTAATAGAGATTAGATCAAGTGGTGACATGATTCATTTATCGACGCCAGTTCAGTTCCCGCCGCTGCATTTTAATCAATAGCTCGAAATGGGTAATAGCCTGAAGGTTCAAACAAAAAGGGCTTAACCTTGCGGTTAAGCCCTTCTGGTAAAATTGGTGGAGGCGGCGGGACTTGAACCCGCGTCCAGAACACCTACATCCAAGGCACTACATGCTTAGTCTCTCTTTTAATTAACCCGAATAAACTCCGAAAGACAGGATTTCATCGGGCGAGTCCGGTACTATTTCGCGGTTCACCCCCGGACGGAGTTCCCTCGCTATCAAATGTAAGATGACCATCTGTATACACCGCCCATTTGAGAGACCTGTGTCAGATGGCTAGCTAGCCTAAGCTGCTAGAGCGTAGTTATCGTCGTTTGCAACTATAACTGTGCGGCTTTTTACGAGGCCAACCGCCCCTCGGCATGCTCCCAGGGTTTCGTGAATCCTGTCGAATCCAGAATCGCCCCCAAGAATTTGATTGTAACCCGTAGCACTATGATCACCTAGCATCATTTGCTTCAAGTTCAATCGTTTGTTCATTATCCGTGCGTTTTTTCTTTTTTCATCACGCGGGCTTTTTCAACTTCCCATTCACGCGCTTTAGTATCTTCGCGCTTATCGTGATCTTTCTTACCTTTACCTAGGCCAATTTCCACTTTTACCCATGCACCTTTACGCCAGTACATTGATATAGGAATAATAGAGTAGCCTTGGCGCTCAACTAAGCCCGCTAGTTTATCTAGCTCTTTACGGCTGAGTAGCAGTTTTTTCAAACGTAGGGGATCGCAGACAACGTGTGTCGATGCTGTATTCAAAGGAATAATGGTGCAGCCATGCATAAAGGCTTCGCCATTTTTCAGGAATACGTAACAGTCGGACAAGTTGACCTTACCCATACGGATAGATTTCACTTCCCATCCCATAAGGGATAGGCCGGCTTCCATTTTCTCTTCGAAACGGTATTCGAAGGTTGCGCGCTTATTACGTGCGATAGTCGCAGGCGCGGCTTTGCTTGAATTTTTCTTTACCATAGTGGCGCCATTATACGCACGGTGAATCAATTTGGTATTGATATAAGGGTTTATTTAGTTAATTTCAAGCCTCTATCGTGTTGTTGCTGTTTTTTTGAACGTGATTAGGGTGTTAAGTATCAGCCTAAGTGCACAAGGGGTGCGTTTTTTACGTATCGTGATAAAATCCGTGCAAATTTTGATTGCTGGCCTAAGTTGTTTATTGCACGTGCGTTATTTTCGTGCGTTTGAGTTTGCTTAGGTCGCTGTGAATACGTTAGTGAAGAGTACTAAGTCCTATGCCGCAAATTTCTCGAAGTGTGTTAGTCCGTTTTAGTGCGATGCAAATGTATGACTTAGTGAATGATGTCGAGTCGTATAAGGAGTTTTTACCCGGTTGTGTGGGTGGCAAAGTCTTAGAATTTGATGGCAAGACTATGCTGGCATCTGTTGATGTGAGTAAAGCGGGGATCCGTAAGACATTTACGACTCGCAACCAAGTGGTTCCTGGTAAGAGTATTGATTTAACATTGGAAAATGGGCCCTTTAAGCATTTATTGGGGCAGTGGCGTTTTACTGAGCTGACTGAAGAGGCCTGCAAGGTAGAATTCGAGCTGAGTTTTGAGTTTTCAAGTTCGTTAGCCGATATGGCCTTTGGTAAAGTGTTTAATGATCTTATGGTATCAATGGTGACGGCATTTACGAGTCGCGCTAAGGTGATTTACAGTGACAAATGAGACAGATAAGTTTGTAGTTGATGTGGTTTACGCCTTGCCTACACAGCAAAAAGTGATTTCGGTGAATGTGAATCCCGGCACGTCAGCGATTGAGGTGGTGCGTTTAAGTAACATAGTGAGTTTTTTTCCTGAGATCGATTTAGAGACGGTTAAGCTCGGTGTGTTTAGTAATGTGGTTAAGCATGACCAAGTGATTTTACCGGGGCAAAGGGTTGAGATTTATCGTCCTTTGATTGCTGATCCTAAGGATGTGCGTCGTCGCCGAGCAGATAAAGCTAAAGATGAAGGCCGCGCGAATAAAGTGACGGGCGGACGAGCTTAAATCTTAAATACTGACATCATTGCTCAATAAAAAAGCGCCCTTGGGCGCTTTTTTTATATTTGATTAACTGAGAAGGGCATAAGCAAAGTTTAGGATATTACTTAATTGGTTTTTGAATTTGCGCTTCAGCTTGATTTTCTTTAACTAATGGCTTTTCATCGGCGCGCTGTGCTGGAATTTGTGGCACTAGCTCAGTTTTATTACCCGTAGGTAAACTGCTTTGCTCTAGCGGCGTACTAAATTCTTTGCTCAGTTCATAATCGCCTTTCACTGAGGTAAGTTTATCGCCCGTAAAGTGCAGTATGAGTTCTTTATGCGTGATGCTGGCATCACGTCCACTCTTGTAGTGATAAACATAGTACCAAGTATCGTCGGCAAAACTATCTCGTAATACCGGACGGCCGAGAATGTATTCGGCTTGTTCTTTGGTCATGTCAATGCGCAACTGTTCAACTTGTTGCGGTTCCATGTAGTTGCCCTGTGGAATGTCGGGCTTATAAATCAACCAATCGAACACGCTACAGGCACTGAGCGAAACAGAGAGCGCCACAGCGCCCAGTAGGGTAAGACTTTGCTTTTTATTGATCATTGTATGCGCTACTTCTGAAAATCTGGCGGCCATAATACCCAAGCATTCCCCCTCATGACAAGGGCAATCGGGCTTTGCAACCGTCATAGATCGAATTGTGTGACTTTTCGACCCAGTATGTTGGCTTTAGTTCTCAATCTTTAAGGATATTTATTAGCTGAAGTCATATGGGACTATGAGTATGATTTTCTGCGTCAGAGCCGTACAGATTTACTGTTGGCTGGATTGGGAAAAGAGTAAATGTGAGCGATTTCTTCTTTAAAGCCAAGCAATTAGTTAGTAAGTCAATAGACAGTATGTGTGGCGATAAACATAGTAATCTCGTTAAAATCAGATTAAAGTTACCGATATGTTTTTATTGTGTTCTTGTACTGTGGCTTTTTGTCGTGAGTTTGCAGTCTTCGAAATAAAATAGTGGGATAGATGCATTGGGTTCTTTAGTTTGTGTAGGTACGGGTTTACAACTGGCCGGACAGATCAGTGTGATGAGTCGTAGTTATATTGAGCACGCTGATGTCGTGTTTTCACTCTTGCCCGATGGTTTTTCGCAGCGTTGGATCCAGAACATTAATCCCAATGTCATCAATTTACAGCCGTTTTATGCACAAAATGGTGAAGTTAAAAATCGCCGAGAAACCTACGAACAAATGGTTAATTCTATATTGGAGGCCGTGAAGGCTGGAAAAAAAACCGTTTGTGCGCTCTATGGTCATCCTGGAGTCTTTGCCTGTGTTTCCCATATGGCGATTACGCGGGCGAGGGCTGAAGGGTTTTCAGCGAAGATGGAGCCGGGGATTTCTGCCGAGGCGTGTTTATGGGCTGATCTGGGTATTGACCCCGGCAGCTCTGGGCATCAAAGCTTTGAAGCTAGCCAGTTTATGTTTTTTAATCATGTGCCCGATCCGACAACCCATTTATTGTTATGGCAAATTGCGATTGCTGGTGAACATACCTTAACTCAGTTCCATACTACGAGTGACAGGCTGCAGATTTTGGTTGAACAACTGAATCAATGGTATCCGCGAGACCATCAAGTGGTGATCTACGAAGCTGCTAATCTGCCAGTTCAAGCCCCTAGAATTGAGCATTTGCCGTTGAGTAAGCTGCCCGAGGCAAACTTGTCTCCGATCAGTACCTTACTGATCCCGCCAGCAAAAAAACTCGAATACAACTATGCTATTTTAACTAAATTAGGCATTAGACCTGAAGATTTAGGCTAATTGTGAGTGCTGTACTTCTGAGCTGAATTCGGGAGTCACCATATAAATAAGGAAAGGTATGTCTGCATTATCCGATTTTTTTACCCAGTTAGGCCAAGATGCACTGCTGATGGAAGCGTATCAACAGGACCCTGAGGCGGTAATGCGCGCCCATGGGTTAACAGATGAAGAAATTAGCGCTGTAATGACAGGGGATATGACAAAACTAAAAGTTTTGAGTGGCGACCAAAATTATCAAACATTTATTTTAGTCAATCATGGTAATAATTAACTAATCTTGAAACGGTTACGTTGTGCCCTATTAGCCATTTTCGCCTTGTGTTCGACAGCTTTGATGGCTAACTCTCTCGATTTTGATCAGGCACTTAATGAGCTTGATGTATTACTGCAATCTGATCTTAGTGCTGCGCAGAAAAAGCTTGCCGAATATGAGAAAGAATTCAGTCGTTTAACTACAATACAACAAGGACGACTGAGGATAGATAGAGCTATAGGTTATTTTTTCATCGGTGAATATACTAAAGCGTTAGATGATCTTCACCAAGCCGAAACCTTAGTGACAAATACTGATTTATTAGCGTCAGTTTATAGTTACAAAGCCACTGTATATATAGGGATACGTGACTATGACAAAGCCTTGGCTGCAGTCGCTCAAGCATTAGCCCTAGTGGTGAATATTGATGATGTCACGATTAAACGGCACTCATATTTAAGAATTGCCAATATTTATTCCGAAATGGATGCTTATAGCGATATGGGCCTTTATGCCAATAAAGTGCTACAACTCGCAAAGGAAACCGATGTCCGCGATATTTGTCATGCTAAATTGTTGCGCGCTATTTATTTACTCGGCGTGAAAAATCCCGACGCCTTCGATGCCTTCGAAGATAGCCGTCAATACTGTGATGCGAAGCAATTCCCCCTTTTGGCGACTATGTCGATGAAAGGCAAAGCTATGGTTTTGCAGGAGCGGGGCGACTTTTTAGGCGCGAGAGCGATTCTGCTATTAGCTTTAAAAGGGTATGAAGCTTTTCAATTTCAGTTAGAAATTAGCCATGTACATGCACTACTTGCCGAGAATTACTTTGCCATGGGTGAGCAGGTTCAAGCGAAAAGTCACGCAGTTAAAGTGCTTTCATTTCCCGATGATAATAGCTACATCGAACATAAGCATATTGCATATAAGGTATTTGCCGAACTGATGGCGGCGGATAAACAATTTGAGCAAGCCTATGAATACACAAGAAAAGAACAATATTATAATCAATTGATTTTTGACCAATCTAGAATGAAAACTCTCGCTTATCAGGCGGCTAAGTTTAATGCCGATGAACAGGCGCGTGAAATCAACTTACTCAATAAAGAGCGTGAACTTTACATCGCTCAGCAAATGGTAAAAGAGCGGGAATACACCAATATGCTGATGTTTATCACTATTCTAGTGGGTGGGCTGTTCTTCCTTGGGATTTTGTTAGCCGTAGGTCAGATGCAGAAACGTAAGTTTATGCGTATGGCGAGAATGGATGCCTTAACAGGCATATTGAATCGTGGTGCAGGGCAAGAGTTGGGAGAAAACCTTTTTGTGCAAGCCACGGCTCGTAGCGGGGATTTCTGTGTCATTTTGTTCGATTTAGATTTCTTCAAACGCATCAACGATTCTTTTGGTCATGGAACTGGCGATTGGGCGCTTAAAAAGGTGGTTGACTCCCTTAAATCCCATATCCGAAATGGTGATGTTTTTGCTCGTATCGGCGGTGAGGAGTTTGCAATTTTATTACCCTATGCCGATGAAGAGAAAGGCATGGAAGTGGCGGAGCAGTGCCGAGCCCGTATCGAGGCCATTGATACCCAACATTCAGGGCATAAGTTCGTCATAACGGCGAGTTTTGGCGTGAGCGGTTTAATGGCTGATGATCTGAGTTTGGATCCATTATTTCACCGAGCCGACATGGCGCTCTATGCCGCTAAGGCCAATGGCCGCAACACCGTAGTACGCTATTCTGACATATTAAAATGTGACAAGCAGGCAACTGATTTACGGCGTCATATCGCATCGCCCTCTGTGTAATGTAAGTCGAGTGAGCATTTAGTCTCATCCAGAGTTGGCAAGCCCTTACTGGTTTTATCCTTCCTTAGTTTATTGCTCGTTTTTTATTTTGCAGCCACTCACTAAAATGCAATAACAGTCTAAGGTGTCTTTAAGCGCTCTTTTACTCTGCTTTGTTGCTCCAGTTGATTTCCCCCACGCTTAAGTGTTTTCCGTATCAAAAATTTCTTATTTTTAATGAATAGCCTTGACCTTGTTAATAAATAAATGGGATATCATAGCTGATAATTGCCTAGCTATTGCTGGGTCCTTACATAGAACAATGCGCATTCCTTTTTCCGTTGGAGCCTTCATGGAACAGTCGAGTTTACTCACGTCGGTGCTGCTATTTTTATTGGCGGCGGTTATTTTTGTTCCTTTGGGTAAACGTTTTGGCGCGGGCCCTATTCTTTCCTATTTGGCCGCAGGGATTATTTTAGGCCCAGGTGGTATGGCGTTGGTTTCTGATCCTGCAGCCGTGTTGCATTTTGCCGAGTTAGGTGTGGTTCTTATGCTGTTTGTACTTGGACTCGAATTGAATCCAAGTAAATTATGGGAACTTCGCAGTGCAATCTTTGGTTTAGGCAGTGGTCAGCTGTTGTTGTCATGGGCTGCGATTGGAGGTTTGGCTTGGGGCTTTGGCTTGTCTATTGAGGCGGCTTTAGTGGTTGGCGCCGCGCTATCTTTATCATCGACAGCCTTTGCCGTGCAGTTAATGAGTGAGCATAGGTTGCTTACAACCCCACTTGGACGTGATGCTTTTGGGGTCTTGTTAATGCAAGATCTTGCGGTTATCCCTATGTTGCTGCTGACAGCATATTTGGCGCCCAATTCTGCTCAGATTGAACATCATGCGGTGCCTTGGTACTGGACGTGTCTTGCGCTCGTTGGTTTTGTGTTAGTGGGGAAATATTTACTGCCTAAATTCCTTAAACTAGTGGCAAGCAGTGGGGTGCGTGAAGTGCTCACCGCTTTTGCATTATTGCTGGTCATGGGTAGCGCTGAGTTAATGGAGTGGTTGGGACTTTCTGCGGGCATGGGGGCATTTTTGGCGGGTATTATGCTCGCTAACTCAAGTTATCGGCACCAGCTCGAAACTGACATAGAACCTTTTAAAGGCTTATTGCTTGGGCTGTTTTTCATGGCTGTCGGTATGAGTATGGATTTGAAATTATTGATATCTGATCCGTTACTTATTCTGGGTATTTTAATGGCTATGTTGCTGATTAAAACCTTTGTGCTGATGGTGCTGGGGCGCATTCGGCATCACAAATGGCGACCGAGTATTGCATTGGGGTTGATCCTTGCAGAAGGCGGTGAATTTGCCTTTGTGCTGTTATCCCAGGCGCAGTTATCTGGCATTGTCGGCGATAAAATTGCGCAAGTGCTAGTGCTTGCTATTGGTTTGTCTATGGCAATAACGCCTCTATTGTTTACTTTGTTCCGAGCAACTAAAGCCAAAGTGGTGGATACTCGTCTGCCAGATACGATTAATGTCACCGAATCTGAAGTGGTGATTGCTGGATTTGGTCGAGTAGGCCAGATCACGGGGCGTATTTTGGCCTCATCAGGTATCCCTTTTGTCGCCTTGGATAAGGATGCGAGTCATGTGGATGTGATTCGCAAATATGGCGGTGAGGTCTATTTTGGTGATGCCAGACGCTTAGACATGTTGATGTCGGCGGGGATTGCTCGGTCTAGATTACTATTGCTTGCCGTGGATAGTGTTGAGGATTCCATTGAAATTGCTCAGCAAGTGAAAACGCATTTTCCCCATATCAACATAATCGCGCGGGCGAGGGACCGTAACCATGCTTATCGTTTGATGAGCCTTGGGGTGACGGATGTGTTTCGTGAGACCTTTGGTTCGGCGCTATCGGCCAGTGAGAAGATTCTCCAAGGTCTAGGTTTATCGCAGGTACAAGCCAACGAGCGGGTAAAAATATTTGCTGAACATGATAAGAAACTCGTGATTGCTAGCGCAGCCCATCAAAATGATTTAGCGACGTTAATCAATCTATCGAATAAGGGTAAGGCAGAGTTGGAATCCCTTATGCGTGGTGATAGGGAGAATGTGAGCTAATGTTGTCACTCTGATTTGGATATAAAAAGAGAGCATAAATGCTCTCTTTTTTATTGGTTTACAACATCAAATTTAACGCTGATGTTTAGGTGTTAAAAGCTATAGCTGTATTGCAGTTTGACGTTGCGTTCTTCACCCGGCATACCTCCGAGGAACATGGCTTTACTGTAATAGTCTTTATTGAAAAGGTTATTGATGTTCAGCTGGATTTTCCAAGAATCCGCGTTGTAGCTTACTGCCGAGTCAACGACGGTATAGCTAGGCACGTAACCGTCTGGAATACCAAATGAGCTTGAGTGCGTACTGCGATCATCGACAAATTTTGCACCAAGGCTCAGCTCGATTGGGCTTGATAATCTAAACCAATCCGCGCCATAGGTAACCCAAGCACTGGCGGTGACATAAGGCACACCTTTTTGACGGCTGTCGTAATTTGCGACGTCATTCGGGTTTTGCTTATCCCTTGCATCTTGGTACATGCCATTAAGGTTAACGCGCCATTGATCATTCAGGTGGGCATTGAGATCGAGTTCGACCCCCTGAGTATCTTCGCTGCCATCGTAAAAATACACGGGAATATTAGGGGTTAATATGCCATTGGTATAATCAGGGTTGTTATAGGCGACATTAGTACGCGAGCTTTTAAAGAATACCAGTGAGCCAAGTAATTGATCCTCAAATGCTTTAAAGCGCATGCCTAAATCATTACTAATCGATTCTGAATCATCTCGGTCGGTAGCATTATCTTTTACTGCATCAAGTACACTGTAAGCGGTTCGCCCTTTAGAATGGTTGATGAAAAATGATAAATCCTCAATCGGCATGTAGGTTAATCCTAGGTTATAGGTCATACCGTTATCTGTGGTATCAGCTTCTGGTGTCGCTTGGGATTGGCTAGTGCTATAGCGTGGATCAACACCAAAGTGCTCATAGGCTTGTTTAATTTCATTAAAGGCAACACCAATACGTGTGGTAAAGCCGTATGGCAGATAACTGACATGTTGTAAGCCTACGCCCCAAGCGCTGACTTTTTTGTCATAGTTAGCGGTTTTGAGTGGGTCATAGTCCTCGAATTTACCTGTGCCCCAATTAGGATTGCGGATGTCGTATATATAAGGCAGAGATCCTTGGTAAATGATTTTGCCATCTTTGTTTTTAAAGATTTGATCCGCATCGTAGATAGAATATTGTTGGAAACGAATATTACGATCTTCATAGTTGGCATTGAGTAGCAATTCATTGTCGACAGCGCCGAGCTGGAAATCATAACGTAGATCGGCAAAGTACTGCCACGAAGTCTCGTCGGCATCCACTTTACGGTATTCCTGACGTCTTGCAGCAAAAGGATAAAGTTCGCCGTTTTCAACTAATGGCGCGCGGGGATCAGTGTTGATCGGGTTTTTGCCTTGTTTCCAGTAGACGTAGTTATAAGCACCTGTTTGGCGGGCGAAGCCTGAAGTGTAGTCGCGATACTGTAATTGCTGATTAAGAAACAGATTATCGTTGAAGTAAATATTATGGGTTAGTTTAAATCTTAACTCTTCGCCTTCATTGTCCTTCGCCATGGGCGAAATCAGCCCTGCATCACCAAACGAATAGGGCCTTAAGCCATCAGCGCCTGACAACGAGGCCGCTAACTGCTGACGCTGTGCATCGGTCAGTTGTAGACCCTTACCACTTGGATCGTTGATCAAATCCTGCCAAGTGACCTCTCCCGCGCTCTTACCGCCGACTGAATCAGCATTGTAAATCCGAATCGGGTGGCCAATAGAGTCAACGGCGATAGCATCTTTGATGTAAGCACCTGAAAGCATTACATCTTGGCTATCACTTAACACCCATTTTAAGGCACCATAGATTTCGTCTCTGTCTGTACCTATATCGCGATAGCCATCACTGCGGCCGGATTTGGCCACTAAACGGTAGGCGACATCATCACTCAGGCCGCCCGTGCTATCCAGAGCAAGAGAGTAGGTATCCCATTGCCCAACTTCGGCGGTAAATTTGTTTTTTGACTCGAATTGCGGTTTTTTCTCAATTAAATTGATGACGCCGCCAGCACTCCCCATGCCATAGAGTCCAGTCGCTGGGCCTTTTAATACTTCTACGGATTCAACGTTGGTTAAAGAGCGCGTGGGGTTGAAGGTATTTCCTAGGCCAGCACCGCCATACATACCGTCATAGGTGTAATTTGCGCCTAAACCACGGATGACTATGTTGTCACCGATGCCATAGTTATTACCCGCTTGAGTCACACCACTGATGTTACGGATCAAGTCTTGCAGATTATCTGTACCTTGGGTTTCGATCAGTTCTTGGTCAACAATTACAACTGCAGCGGGTGTTTCCATGAGAGACATGTCGGATTTAGTCGCTAGCCCTGAATTTTTCACCACTGAGTTTTGTCTGCCATAAACCGTGATGCGCTCAACGTTGGCTTCAGTATTTGCTGATACCGAGTTAGCTTCGGCGGATGCAGTTTGCGATAAAACGGAAAGGCAGGCGAGTGCAGTTAGTGACAAACGAAATAATTTCATTAATGGTTCCCCCAAATAAATAGGTCGCGAATAGTAATGATTTGCATTTAAGTTGGCAACATATGTTTCAGATGTCGTGGTTGAAATGTGCAGTGCTGCGAATAAGTGTTACGAAAAGGCATGTATTTGAGGAAGTAAGATATGGGTTCTCGCAGGAGAAAAGCTTCATAAAAAGTCGCGTCTAAGTTCCATCCCGCTGTAATGTCAAATTTGTTTCATTTTTTTTATAAAAAAGTGATTTATTTTTGAGTTAACCATCACATCCCACCTTGTTGATCGGGAAACGCAACCTGGTACTTAGTTTGAATCGCACATGACACTTATTTCGTTTACGTAAACGTCAAAATGAAACGGTTGTTTTAATTTGTGGCAATGGCAACAGTCTTTATCATTATGATTTATATGAATTTATCTGACTTACCTCTAGGTTAGTTCAAAACATTGAGCATTTTCTACTTAGGTCTAATAGATTAAAAATGATGTAATAATAAGTTTACTGTTAGTTATTTAATTACGTAATTAATTACTTTGCGTATTGATTGGTAAAGTTGTCTGACAAGTTTCATTTAACTGCAATTGTCATATGTGATTAAAATGTTTAATTGCATGTTTATCAGTTATTTGTTGTTTATTTTTTGTTTGGTCAGACCAATTTTAGCATGGTTTTTACTTAGGTTAATGCATGTTTTTGTCAATCTTGGACTGTTGCAAATACAAACGTTTGTCGGTAAGTTTTAGTTCGAAACAAACATTTGATGGTTTTTTGGTGAGTTTATAAGCAGCGGTGATTGTGGATGCTACTGCTTTATATGTCAGCGCTAAGCCTGTGATAGTGGAGCCTCTTGGGAGGGCATCAAGATGACGGAACACACTTTGAGTGAACAGCAATTGAATTCGACACTGGGTAAAGCTACAGCAAACGCCACGCTTAATATTGTGGGTCGTGACATTCCAGGCCAAGAAGTCATATTTACCGAAGGGGCTGTCGCCTTACTCGAATCCCTTTGTCGTGAATTTGCCGACGAAGTACCTGCCTTACTCGCTAAACGTAAAGATAAACAAGCACGTATTGATAAAGGATCATTACCTGACTTTCTGCCTGAAACCCGAGCTATTCGTGATGGTGCATGGCAAATTCGCGGTATTCCCGATGACTTGCTTGACCGCCGCGTAGAAATCACAGGTCCCGTTGAACGTAAGATGGTGATTAACGCACTCAACGCCAATGCCAAAGTGTTTATGGCCGATTTCGAAGATTCTTTAGCACCAAGCTGGGAAAAAGTCGTCGAAGGCCAGATCAATCTACGTGATGCCGTGCGTGGTGATATTGAGTACACAGCACCGGACACGGGTAAGCACTATAAATTAGGACCAAATCCTGCAGTGCTTATTTGCCGCGTTCGTGGTCTGCACCTTAAAGAAAAACACGTGCAGTTTAATGGCAAAGCGATTCCTGGCTCACTGTTTGATTTCGCACTGTATTTCTACCACAACTATCGCCAACTTTTGGCCAAGGGCAGTGGTCCATATTTTTATATTCCTAAGTTAGAAAGTCATATTGAAGCGCGCTGGTGGGCAAAAGTGTTTGCTGTTGTTGAGGAAAGGTTTTGTCTGCAAGCGGGCACGATTAAATGTACTTGTTTGATTGAGACTTTGCCTGCCGTGTTTGAAATGGACGAAATTCTCTATGAACTACGTTCCAATATCGTCGCACTGAACTGTGGTCGTTGGGATTACATCTTCAGCTATATCAAAACATTAAAACGTCATAGCGACCGAGTCTTACCGGATCGCCAAGCCGTCACTATGGATACGCCTTTCTTAAGCGCTTATTCAAGACTCTTGATTAAGACCTGCCACAAACGCGGTGCCTTAGCGATGGGCGGCATGGCAGCCTTTATTCCTGCTAAAGATCCTGCTCAGAACGAAGCGGTATTGCAGCGGGTGCGTAAGGATAAAGAGCTTGAGGCGCGTAACGGTCACGATGGCACTTGGGTCGCGCACCCTGGCCTTGCCGACACCGCTATGGGGATTTTCAACGAATACATAGGCCAAGATCACTGTAATCAATTACATATTACCCGTGATGTAGACGCGCCAATTCTGGCTAGTGAGTTACTTAAAACCTGCGATGGTGAGCGCACTGAACAAGGGATGCGTCTGAACATTCGTATCGCCCTGCAGTATTTAGAGGCGTGGATCAGCGGCAACGGTTGTGTACCTATTTACGGCTTAATGGAAGATGCGGCTACGGCTGAGATTTCTAGAGCCTCAATTTGGCAATGGATCCAACACGGTAAGTCGCTGTCAAACGGCAAATTAGTGACCAAACAACTCTTTAAAGACATGTTGGTTGAAGAGCTGTCGAACGTGAAAAAAGAAGTGGGTAGCGACAGATTCACCCATGGCAAATTCACCCAAGCAGCGGTGTTGCTTGAAGACATTACCACCTCCGACGAGCTGGTCGATTTCTTAACCTTACCCGGTTACGAAATGCTGACAGCTTAGAATGAACTCATTTGCTTGAACCGTTTTAGGTAAACCAGATTTAGCTGTGGCGGGGCTACCGCCAACCAAACCATTTAGCAGAGTGAAACTGGGGGGCAGTTTCATGATAGCTACAACATCAAAGAGAAAGGAGCGACACTATGACTAAGGCAACGACTCAGACTTCACGTCAAGAACAGATTGATGCAATCAAGCGAGATTGGGCTGAAAACCCACGTTGGAAACACGTGCGTCGTCCTTATACCGCAGAAGAAGTGGTTGCACTTCGCGGTTCAATCGTGCCTGAGAATACTATCGCTAAGCGCGGTGCTGCTAAGTTATGGGAATTGGTTAACGGTGGCGCTAAAAAAGGCTATGTGAATTCACTGGGTGCGTTAACGGGTGGTCAAGCGGTACAACAGGCGAAAGCGGGTATCGAAGCGATTTACCTTTCAGGTTGGCAAGTGGCAGCCGATGCTAACTTAGCCGGCACTATGTACCCAGATCAATCTTTATATCCAGCTAACTCAGTGCCAGCTGTGGTGTCACGCATCAATAACTCATTCCGTCGCGCTGACCAAATTCAGTGGGGCAATGGCGTTAATCCAGAAGATGAAAAATTTGTTGATTACTTTCTGCCAATTATTGCTGACGCAGAAGCGGGCTTTGGCGGCGTATTAAATGCCTTCGAACTGATGAAGTCGATGATCGACGCGGGCGCTGCCGGTGTTCACTTTGAAGATCAGTTAGCTTCAGTGAAAAAATGTGGCCATATGGGTGGCAAAGTATTAGTGCCAACCCAAGAAGCGGTACAAAAGCTGGTTGCTGCACGTTTAGCAGCGGACGTGAGCGGTGTCGATACGCTGGTTATCGCCCGTACCGATGCTAACGCGGCCGATTTGTTAACTTCAGATTGCGACCCATACGATCGTGATTTTGTGACTGGCGAGCGTACCAATGAAGGTTTCTACCGTGTTAAAGCCGGTCTTGACCAAGCGATTTCTCGTGGTCTTGCTTATGCCCCTTATGCGGATTTGATTTGGTGTGAAACCGCTAAACCGGATCTTGAAGAAGCGCGTGTTTTTGCTGAAGCGATTCATGCTCAGTACCCAGATCAACTGCTTGCTTATAACTGTTCGCCTTCGTTCAACTGGAAGAAAAATCTGGATGACGCTACTATCGCGCGCTTCCAACAAGCATTGTCAGACATGGGCTACAAGTACCAGTTCATCACTTTAGCCGGCATCCACAACATGTGGTACAACATGTTCGACCTCGCTTACGACTATGCTCGTGGCGAAGGTATGAAGCATTATGTTGAAAAAGTTCAAGAAGTTGAGTTTGCAGCAGCGAAGAAAGGTTACACCTTCGTGGCGCATCAACAGGAAGTGGGCACAGGTTATTTCGACCAAGTGACTACGGTTATTCAAGGTGGCCATTCTTCAGTGACTGCACTGACTGGGTCTACCGAAGAAGAACAGTTTTAAGCAGTAGAAGCGCTTAGGATGATCCATTGTGATTGTGGATTAATCCTTAGCACGCCTTATGCTGATGTATCTGGTGAGGCGTGGTTAAAAACTCGAAATAGAGGTCAAGAGCGGACTGTGATGAGTTACCGAGCTTGCAGCTTAAATCTCGAGTTGAGTATGAAAGAGTGTTACCCGTAAGCCTGTGTTTAGCTGCTTTGCAGCTGTTGTCCCCGTACAGTTCGCCTACATGTGCTGCGCGGGTTTTTAAGTCAAACCTTGTGACTTAACTTCCTACCCTGTAAGTTTTTGCTTGCCTTAGCTTGGCGACTCTATGAGTCGCTATTTTTTTGCTTATTGGTTCACTATTGCGCTGATTAATATGGTGCAACTCTGATACGACTTGGTGCAATAATCGGATTATTTTACAGCAACTTATTGCTATCTCATTGTTATTTAATAGCTATCAAATGTGGCCTGAATAATGCTCTGAATATTACGGGAAGTTACAGTGCATTAAAGCTGATTATTGGCATTCACATTGAGGTCACCGCCATGAAATATTACAGTCGCCGTTTAGTTAAACCTGAACATTTAAATCCAGCAAATACCCTGTTTGGCGGTCAGTTGCTCAGTTGGATAGATGAGGAGGCCGCTATTTTTGCTGCCTGCCAGATGAAGAGCACCAGTCATGTGACTAAGCTGATTTCTGAAATCAACTTTATGACGCCAGCGCATCAAGGAGATGTGATTGAGTTTGGTCTGGAGCTCGTTAGTCTCGGCCACAGTTCGATTACCGTGAGCTGTCAAGTACGCAATAAGATGACGCAGGCGCCAGTGGTGAGTATAGATAAGATGGTGTTTGTGCATGTGAATGCCCAAGGATTGCCCGTGCCCCATGGTATTCGGGCGAATGCGGCTTAAGGGGCGTAGCGCTTAAAATGCGTGATGCTTAAATGTATAAGATGCTTAAAATGAGCAGTGACGCCTAGGCGTCACTGTCATTAGTCTTTGGTTAAATCTTCTTTTACCGATTTGACCGCATCGCGTGAAGCATGACCTATGGCTTTTGTCGTGTCTCGAGTCGCGTGGCCTATCTCAGTGGTGACTTCTTTAGTCGTTGTGCCGATGGCACGGCCTGCGTCCTTTAAATCCGCACAGGCGGATGTAGCGAGTAATAAAGGAATAATAATGAGCGTCGCTTTATTCATTGTGATGCTAATCCTCAATTTAAGTTCGTAACTCAATTTACTGGGCCTTGCCATTTTTACTGTGCTAAATGACATTCGGGACAATATAACAGATCTTGAGCTGAATCACGCTATGGCGACATTATCTGCTGAGTCGCCGTTGCAATGTTTCTGTTCGAGTATCAACCGAGTGAGCGAAACTAAGAGCATTAAATGACGTCGTGGGTTGAGTTATCGAACTCGACAAATAAAAACGCCAGTGGCGTTTTGCGCACTGGCGTCTAAGGTCGCTAAATAATACTGCAAAGATTATTCGAGTTTGGCTAAGCGTTGTTGATAGTCTTCAATCAGGTGCTGCATGATTTCTTCTGGCGCCGCATCGTCACAGCAATCGTCTAAAAAGATTTTAAAGGTGACTAAGGCATGGCCGTCATTTTTGAGTCTGTCACTCTGCATTGAGAAGTAAGCATCTTCATTTTCGGCTTTACGAACCACAAACTTATTCGTTTCGAAGGTTTTTTCCCCAGAAAGCTCGTGCCATTTAGTGATGCGATTTAACGCGATCTCACAGGACTGGTTCATTTCAATATGATTTAACCAAGTAACGGGATGTTCAGGATCTTTGTAATGTGGACATCTAACTGTGTAGTTATATACATGGGTGATTGCAGTCATAGCGTACCTACCTGTTCGAGGATATTGTTGCCATCATAGGCATCGTTTTTGAATTCGGTCAATCATTAATTAAGTCTATATAGCCTTGATGTTTTTTGACGGAGAAGGATAGTTACTGCATGAAAATTAACCATTTACTTAATCTGTCATGTCTCTATTTAGCATGAGTTTTATGCCAATAACTTTGTGCTAGATCTCAGTTTTGGGTGAAGTTTCGCTTTTGCTGAATTACTGATTAATAAAGCAACAACTTGGTCGTCAGTAAGTCTTATTGATAAAAAGAGCGAACAGCGGAGTAAATAGGTTAATTAAACTTTGATGGGAGCTATATGAGTAAGTGGCAGCATAAGTTGTCGCAGAGGAAATGCAGAAGGTAGAATGGACAGAGGCCCATTCGTTAGAACGGGCCTCTCAGCTGGCTTCATCTTTTGCAGGGAAAAAGCGAACTGGGGCCATCTTATCGGATCTGTAACAGTCTGTAACCCACAGAGATCACGTTTTTTATATCATTTTGCTATGAATATTTTAGGTTCAGATCCTTTCTTCTTGAATATGCTGATTTGTGAGTGTTTTGTCAGTGCAAAGGTGCATAGACACTGAGTTTTATGTTGGTTTTTGTTACTCAATTTTTAAGATAGTAACTTACCTCACCATCTTGTTGATACAGGTGTAAAAAAGGCCCCAATAGTGCAGCAATAATCTGTGCACTATTGGAGCCTAAAACGAATTCATTGGAGGATGAAGTCGTGTTTACGCACTAGCAGGACAATAAGTCGTTATCCAGCAAGTTAGCGCACGATTACAGTGCGATAACTTGCGATTGGTAAGGTATGGCGATTACTGCGCACAATTACAGCGCATTAGTGAAGATCTGACAGATCTCCGCATGGGTCGCTTGTTTTGGATTGGTGAATCCACAGGCATCTTTTAACGCGTTATCCGCAAGTGTTGGAATATCTTCCGCTTTCACGCCTAACAAGGTCAGGTTTTCTGGGATCTTAACCGCAACAGACAGTTTTTTGATTGCCGCTATCGCCGCACTAGCACCTTGCTCATCTGTCATCGCAGACACATCGACACCCATAGCCTTGGCAATGTCTTTTAAGCGAGCAGGGACGACCTGGGCGTTGTATTCCTGCACATGTGGCAGCAGCAGAGCGTTACACACGCCGTGGGGCAGATCGTAGAAACCGCCTAATTGGTGCGCCATCGCATGCACATAACCTAAGCTGGCATTGTTAAACGCCATACCTGCTAAGAACTGGGCGTAGGCCATTTGTTCACGGGCGTTGATGTCTTGACCGTTTTCAACTGCGTTGACTAAGTTAGCTTGAATCAATTCCATAGCCTTGATCGCACAGGCGTCGGTGATTGGGTTCGCTGCAATAGACACATAGGCTTCAACCGCGTGAGTCAGTGCATCCATACCTGTTGCGGCAGTTAGGCTCGCAGGCTTTTTCAGCATTAACTCAGGGTCGTTGACCGACAGCAAAGGCGTGGTGTGTTTATCGACAATCGCCATTTTAATGTGGCGGGCTTCGTCGGTAATGATACAGAAGCGCGTCATTTCACTGGCAGTACCTGCCGTCGTATTAATGGCCACTAACGGCAACTGTGGTTTCGCGGATTGATCTAACCCTTCGTAGTCTTTGATGCTGCCACCGTTGGTGGCAACAAGGGCGATACCTTTGGCGCAATCATGGGGTGAGCCGCCGCCGAGTGAAATCACAAAGTCACACTTGTTGGCTTTTAACAGGGCTAAACCCGCTTCGACGTTCGTCACGGTTGGGTTAGGTTGTACACCATCATAGATGGTGGAGGTAATACCATTTTGACCGAGTTTTTCGGCCACTTCACCCACTAAGCCAATCTTGACTAAGGGTTTATCTGTCACTATGAGTGCGTGTTTAAAGCCTAAGGTTTTGATGTCACCGATAGCATCATCCACTGCGCCTTGGCCTAATACGTTGACAGAAGGAATAAAAAATTTAGCAGCCATAAAATCCACCTATTTGCTTGTAAAGATTAAGTTGTGTTCTTTTCTGGTGATCAAGCTACCAATTCGGAGGTAGTGAAAGTGTGAGCTTGATCGAGTTCGGCGCTTATCTGAGGGTAATTTCCCACTAAAGTTGGAACTGGGTAACTAAATTTCGGACTTTTATGACGGGTATTAGTGTTGGCGTACGATATGGTTTTTTTAGCGTTGTTAGCGCCCCTGGTGATGCATCATTTCTGTGCATTTTTCGTTTACTTTTTATCCCACTTTCTTATCCAGAGTTTGACGGCTCAATTGTTAAATCTAACAGAGGTTAAACCTCATTAATACTCTCATTTGTAGCATCAACTCCAATTAATTAGTTTGATATCTAATATTAATTTATGCGTGCTGCTGTGGTTGTGGTAGGGCCGTAAGTCAAAGAAATCTATACATTTAACTTGTTTTTACACATTAATTCTTTTTTACATAACTAACTTGTGAGCTTTGTCACTGTGCTATTTTAGGTTGATAGTTACATCACTAATCATTATCATGATTGTTAATTGAACGTTCAATTAACGTCGTTCAGAGTATTGAGAGAGTGGTTATTCCTTGAGTATTTATGCCTAAAGCCGCAATGAAATTGATACGCAGACAGCAGCTTATCGATGCGACATTAGCATCGGTTGCCTTGCATGGATTGCAGCACACGACCATCAACAGCATTAGTCAGTTGGCGGGGATGTCGTCGGGGATCATCAGTCATTATTTCAGTGGTAAGCAGGGCTTAATCCAAGCGACGCTGCGCCACTTGCTTGAGCAGTTAAAGCAAGCGTTGCTCAATCGAATCCAAGGACAAGTGTTGGCGCCAATAGAGCGCTTAATGATGATAGTTGAAGCGAATTTTACCGAGTTACAGCGCTCGCGAAATGTCACTCACACTTGGTTGAGTTTTTGGGCACAGGCCGTCCACGATCCCCAGTTAGCCCGTTTGCAGAATATCAATAGTCGCCGCTTATACAGCAACTTACATTTTTCCTTTCGGCACGTGTTGCCCAAAGAGTTTGCCCTGATGGCTGCTAAGCAAACGGCGGCGATGATCGATGGATTCTGGTTACGCAGCGCCTTAAGTGAAACCCCTGAGCAGGATTTTGTTCAGGCCGAAAAATTATGCAAAACCTTTATCCACAATGTGATAAAGCAGCATGGAGTCAAAACATGTCAGTAGAAGTACAGTACAACTTTATTGCGGGTCAGCTGCTCGCTAACGACAGCGGCGAAACCTTCGACGTCGTCAATCCTGCTACTGGGCAATTGGCGTATCGAGTGCAAGTGGCCGATGAAAAAATTCAGCAAGCGGCCATCGAGAGCGCCAAAAAAGGCTTTGCGATTTGGTCTGCCATGAGCGCCACTGAACGCAGTCGCATTCTGTTAAAGGCGGTCGCATTATTGCGTGCTCGTAATGATGAACTCGCGGCAATCGAAGTGCGCGACACAGGTAAACCTTGGCAAGAAGCCTCAGTGGTTGATGTGGTCACAGGCGCAGATGCTATCGAGTTTTTCGCCCATATTGCCCCTGGGCTTGAAGGCGCGCAGCAGCAAGTCGGTGGGGATTTTTATTACACCCGCCGTGAGCCTTTAGGCATTTGTGCTGGCATTGGCGCGTGGAATTACCCATTACAAATCGCCTGTTGGAAGGCCGCACCTGCCTTAGCTAGCGGCAATGTGATGATTTTTAAACCTTCGGAAGAAACGCCGCTTGGCGCACTGAAATTAGCGCAACTCTTAAGTGAGGCGGGTCTGCCCGATGGCGTATTTAATGTCGTCATGGGTGACGGCAAGGTCGGCGCTTGGTTAACGGGACATCCGGATATTGCCAAAGTGTCCTTCACGGGTGAAGTCGGTACCGGTAAAAAAGTCATGGCCGCGGCGGCAAGTTCATTAAAAGACGTCACTATGGAACTCGGTGGTAAATCACCGCTTATCGTGTTTGATGATGCTGATATCGACAATGCGGTTTCAGGTGCCATGCTCGGTAACTTCTATACCCAAGGTGAAGTCTGTACCAATGGGACGCGGGTGTTTGTCCATGAGTCGGTTTATCCACGCTTTATCGAAAAACTGCTTATGCGTACTCAAACCAATATTGTGGTGGGCGATCCTATGGCGCCAGAGACTAACTTTGGCGCTTTGATCTCCAAAGATCACCAGCAAAAAGTACTCGATTATATTCAGCAAGGTATCGATGACGGCGCAACTCTGCTCACCGGTGGCACAGCATTAACACCTGAAAATGCTCCCAATGGTTACTTTGTTGCCCCGACGATTTTCACCCATTGCACCGACGAGATGCGCATCTGTAAAGAGGAAATATTTGGCCCTGTAATGTCCGTGCTTACCTTTAAAGATGAAGCCGAAGTGATTGCTCGGGCAAACAATACCGCCATGGGCCTAGCCGCTGGGGTGTTTACCCAAGATATCAGCCGTGCCCATAGGGTCATTCATCAGTTACAGGCGGGTATTTGCTGGATCAATGCTTATGGCGCCTCGCCAGCCGAAATGCCTGTGGGTGGCTATAAGTTGTCGGGTATTGGCCGTGAAAACGGTAGCGAGACACTCAAGCATTACACCCAAGTTAAAGCCGTTTATGTGGGTCTGCAGCCCTTAGAAAGCCCATTTTAAGGAGGCATTTTGACTCAGTCATTAGAGCAAAAATATTATAACTACATCATAGTTGGTGCAGGATCTGCGGGTTGTGTGCTCGCCAATCGCTTGTCAAAGGATTCTAAAAACGAAGTGCTGTTATTAGAAACCGGAGGCAGTGATAAGAGTATCTTTATTCAAATGCCGACGGCGTTATCCATTCCGATGAACAGCCCTAAATATGCTTGGCAGTTTGAGACGCAGCCTGAGCCGTATTTAGATAATCGCAAGATGCATTGTCCTCGGGGCAAGGTGCTTGGCGGTTCATCGTCGATCAATGGCATGGTGTATGTCCGTGGTCATGCCAGGGACTTTGATGAGTGGCAGGCGCAAGGGGCGACCGATTGGGATTATAGCCACTGCTTACCGTACTTTAAGAAGGCGGAAACCTGGGCCTTTGGTGGTGATGAGTATCGCGGTGAGTCTGGGCCGTTAGGCGTGAATAACGGCAATCAAATGCAAAACCCCTTGTACCAAGCCTTTATGGATGCGGGCATTGCGGCGGGGTATTTATCGACCGCCGATTATAATGCGGCGCAGCAAGAAGGTTTTGGCCCTATGCATATGACGGTCAAAAAAGGCGTACGCTGGTCAACCGCCAATGCCTATTTACGCCCAGCGATGGCTAGACGTAACCTCACGGTTGTGACCCATGCCTTAGTGCATAAAGTGTTATTGGAAGGCCAAATGGCCGTTGGCGTTCGCATTGAACATAAAGGTAAAGTTGAAGATATTCGTTGTAACAAAGACGTGATTTTAGCTGCAGGTTCAATAGGTTCGCCGCATTTGTTGCAATTGTCGGGCATTGGCGATCCCCAAATATTGGCTGATGCTGGGGTCGAGTTACAACATGAGTTACCCGGTGTTGGTCAGAATTTACAGGATCATTTAGAGTTTTATTTCCAATTCAAATGCCTTAAACCGATTTCACTCAATGGCAAGCTAGATCCTTTCAGCAAGTTCTTAATCGGTGCCCGTTGGATCTTAGATAAGTCTGGCCTAGGGGCCACGAATCACTTTGAATCCTGTGGTTTTATTCGCTCAAAAGCGGGTCTGGAGTGGCCAGATTTGCAGTACCACTTTTTACCTGCGGCTATGCGTTACGATGGCAAAGAAGCCTTTGCGGGTCATGGGTTTCAGGTGCATGTGGGCCATAACAAGCCTAAAAGTCGTGGTGCCGTGACCTTAGTGTCGGCAGATCCAAAAGTGCCGCCCAGAATTCAGTTCAATTACCTACAGCATCCCGATGATATTGAAGGCTTTCGGGCCTGCGTGCGCTTAACTCGTGAGATCATCAATCAAGCGCCATTCGATGAGTATCGCGGTGAGGAAATTCAACCCGGCATACAAGTGCAAACCGATGCGCAAATCGATGCCTTTGTGCGTCAATCGGTTGAGAGTGCTTACCATCCTTCTTGTTCGTGCAAGATGGGCATGGATGCGATGGCGGTGGTGGATCCCGAAACCCGCGTGCATGGATTGCAGAATTTACGGGTGGTGGATTCTTCTATTTTCCCGACTATCCCGAACGGCAATTTGAACGCGCCGACCATAATGTTGGCTGAGCGCGCCGCGGATCTGATCTTAGACGCTGAGATGTTAGCGCCAGCAGATTCCGCCGTTGTGGTTGCCGACGCTTGGCAAACCACACAAAGAAGTACTGCGACAAGTTAACGCCATAAGTTAACAACACGCCTGCTCAGTCCGTCTTATCGACGGACTGGCGGCTTCTCTCTTCAGAGTGACTCATTAATTGATGACTCAAAAGGGTCATGATTCATTTTATCTAAAGGGTCGGTCAGCCCGCAGTGAGTGTGCAAATGACCGCTTTCACGACTGATCATCTATCAGGGTTTAACTATCGCGGAGTGTTTTTAAGTAGCGATATTTAAGGCTTGAGGGCAGAACGTTGCCTTTAAAAATGGTTCAGTTTTTATTATTAAATAAAAACATGGAGTTACATTTTATGGGTTTATATCCAGATGCCGACTTACACCCTGTATCGACTGGGACTGAGTGCTCATTATGACTTGGTTATTATCCGCAGGGATACTGTTCACTTTTACCGCGATTGCGTTTGTGATTTATCGCTGGGGCAATATTCGCTGTATCGGCGTGACGCCTGTGCGTACTTTTACCTTTATCGCGATTCTGTTTACCTCAGGACTTGATGTCGGCTTGATCATGTTTCCGCTCATCGAGTTTGCGGGTTACGCCAATGTGGCGGCGAGTCCTGAATACGGCTTTAGTAATCCGCTGGCGATTGAGTTTGGCTTCTGGGCCTTCTTGATTTGGAGCTTCTACTTTTTAACCTGTTTTTATTTTTGTGTCATTGAGCCTAGGGTGAGATTCTTCGATATTCCTTGGGTCAAGTTCATCAATAATGTGGTGATTATTGGCACCTGTGCCTTTACCGCCTATTTGTTATTAAGCAATTTGCCTTGGTATTTACCCGAATTAGGCGATGGCGAAACCATAGTCAGTAGCTTTTATCTCATCGTATTTATGGTGATCGCCGCGGCAGTGTATTCCAGCACTAGCATACGTTATGTGCGTATCTTGAGTCTGGCGAGCACTTGGTTGTTTTTATGCCTGATTGCCATGATGTGGGCCAGTGCATTTTTATCGGCTGACTCGAGTGTGGGCGAGTTCTTTACGACCTTTGCCATGCTGGGTGACTACTTCGGCAATATTCAACATTTTGTGTTACCCATTAATGACTACCATGAGTTTTATCTGTTCTGGTGGTTTGCATGGAGCATTATGATAGGCCAATTTACCTCGCGCTTTGTCGGTGGCATGAAAACCTATCAAGTGCTGTTGGCCATGATGGTGTTTCCGTCTATCCCCATCGCGATTTGGTTCACTGTACTTTATTACTACAGCGCCAATGGCTTAGATACCTCGGGCTTCTATAATCTGGCGATGGTGATTGTGGGAATTACCTTTGTAATCAATTCACTCGACTCACTGGTGCGCCTGTATACCGACAATCTTAATCTGACCATTGAACGCTTAGGCAAGCTTAAATATGTCAGTTTTAACTTAGTCTTACTCTGCAGTCTGACATTACTGTTTCAATTAGACTTTCTTCAAATTCAATGGGTTGGTGCAATCGCACTGGGCCTGATCTTTAGCTGTTTTGGTTACATCATGATGACGCAATTGCAAACTGTTCGTGCCATTGAGCGCTCGCCAAAAGAGAACAAAATCGACTTTACTAAAATTGAGCTAGCTAACTAATGGAAAAATTAATAATGAAATCAAAATGTTTTTATCTTGTCGCCGGCGGATTGTTATTGATGTCGACTGTGGCGAATGCCGGATTATCGGCCACTGTGACGGCGACGTCGGATTACACTTTTAACGGTGTCAGCCAAACGGACAACGGCCCAGCGCTGCAAGGCAATTTGGATTACGGTTTTGATTCGGGATGGTACGTGGGCGGCTTTACCTCGAACGTCGACTTTGGGGGCAGCGATGACACTTGGTTGGAGCTCGATGCCTATGCGGGTAAGTTTTATCAGCTCAATGAGCAACTGAGTTTCGATGTCGGACTGGCTTATTATACTTACCACGGCGAGTCGTTTTCCGATGAGTACAACTATCCTGAGCTGTATAGCAAGTTAGGATATGATAGTTCACTGGGTCACTCTGAGGCTAAGTTGACCTATACATGGGATTACTTTGGTTTGGGTGGTGAGCATTACACTATGTTGCTTGGCCATACTGTCAGTGTCGCTGAAGGACATGATATTCGCTTTAGTGTCGATCGCTCGACATCACTTGATGAGGATAAATGGTCATGGGATGGTGGCAAATCTTTTAATCATTTCCGTATCGCCTATCTGACCAGTTGGAGTGGCTTTGATTTCAGTCTTGCCGCTGAAGATACTAGCATGAACTTAGATACCAGCGACGAGCGTCTAGTGTTGTCGGTATCGCGTCAATTCATGTTGTAATCTAAGGGACTTTTACCATAAAAGTGCCTCCTCTTGGTGAGTTCAGTCGCGCTTTCTGGTAAGGTGCACTCGTTGCTTAGAATGGGGAGAATGAAAAGAACGATGGAAAAGTACGAACAACTGCTCATTTCGCTGCGCCGAGTGATACGCGCTATCGACATTCATTCTCGCCAGCTGAACAAACACTCAGGTTTAACTGGGCCGCAATTGATGGTGATGCAGAAAATCGCCCAATTGGATGCGCCATTGGCTAAAACCGTGGCGGAAGAAATTACGCTGAGCCCTGCGACGGTGACGACCATTATCGATCGACTCGAGGGCCGTGGTTTAGTGATCCGTCTGCGCAGTGAGACTGACAAACGTAAGGTGCATTTATACCTTAGTGATGCGGGCCGAGCGCTGTTACAGGACTCACCTAAACCGCTACAGGATCATTTTATTAAGCGTTATCAGAATCTTGAAGAATGGGAGCAGAGCCAATTGCTCTCAGCCGTTGAGCGTATTGCGACTATGATGGACGCCGATAAAATTGATGCGGCGCCTATGCTCTTGGTGGGGAAGATCCAAGGGGATGAGTAATCGTTTAGCTCATGCTTTAAATTGATTAGACGTTAAAATCGATTAGATTTTAAAATGAAAAAGCACTGAATCTTCAGTGCTTTTTTGCTTTTAGTTAGATGTCGTTTAGCTGTGCGTCTTTTAGATGCTTAAGCAGCAGGGCAGCTTGTTTTAGCAACAGAGTTAATCAGGATTTCTTGCACTGGCGTATTAGCAAAACCACCGCTGTTTTTTGTCGGTACTATGCTGATTTGATCCGCCACATCCATGCCGTCGACCACTTTGCCAAACACGGCATAACCATAATTACTCGCAGACGCATCCAAATGTGGATTATCTAACACATTGATAAAGAACTGTGATGTTGCAGAGTTAGGATCATCCGTGCGAGCCATGGAGATAGTGCCACGTTTGTTGCTAATACCGACTGCGGCTTCATTCTTGATGGGGGCATCGCCTGGTTTGCTTTTGAGCCCAGTGGTAAAACCGCCGCCTTGGATCATAAAGTTATGAACGGTTCTATGGAATAAGGTGCCGTTATAGAATGACTTATCAACATACTGCTTAAAGTTTTTACCTGTGATTGGCATGTTAGTTAAGTCAATGGCAAGTGTGATATCGCCTTTCGTGGTTTTCATTAAATAACACACATCCGCAGCTAAGGCTGGCGGAGTGGGATCGGGCGTCGGTGGCGTCGGCGTTAAATCACCATCTGTACTTCCTTCACAACCCGTCAAGGCAATGCAGCCGACAAATAGTAATCCTGATAACTTCTTCATTTCATATCCTTATTCTCAATCATCATTGGGGTGTTTTTGCTTTAGCATTCCATGGGAGCGAGCCACTGGCGTATATGCGAGGGCATATCAGGTTCCATGAATTTAATGTTGTTATTATGTTTCTATGCTGTAGCGAAACGAGATGTTGACAGAGGAGAGATAGGCTGTTCAAGTTATAAAACACAATTGATACAAAGTGTTGCACTGATATCTGTGGTTAATATGTCACCTGATGTATTTGTTAGTATTAGTCTGAATGCAATGACATAAAAATGACTTACGTTTGTCATGTTATTTCTATCCCTTTGTTCTTCACTTATTGCATGCTTTAGGAGCCATGCTTGCCCTCTTGCTGAACGCATGCCCCAATTTAGTGCATTCCACTCTTTATATCCTGATGGCCACTGAGTGCCAACTTAACTGAGTGCTTCTAGTAAGTTACTGATTTTTTGAAAAAGTTTTTTGTTATTTCTCTGAAATATTTATGTCATCTTCTTGTTACTTTTCGTTGGCATGGTTACTGTATATCTAAAGCTATGGATGAGCGGTCGCGGGGGCGACAAAATATGGGGCTGGAAAAGTTGCTGTATTTGCGGGGAGTTGGAGCAGAATTTACTGATTGTTTTGGCCAAAATATCCATATTTCCGAGGTAGACAGGCAAGGTATCTTGACCTGTATGTTACAGGAAAAAAACAGCGTGGCAGGGACTGCCATTGATGCTCCTGCTACAGAAGCGTTATCGAGTGATGCTGGGCTGACCTGTGTCGATGCGGTATTGACCGAAGCATTGATCGCGTCGCAAATTGACTTGCTGGATGCCCGTCCTTGGACTCAGGTTCTACCTGAATTCCATTGGTGTTTTGTGGATGAACCTTGGATAAGCCTTTGTTTACCGGAAACCTACACCTCAGATCTGAGTGTGGCGATTGAATGCGAACAGGGTGAGTCCATCGTATTTGATGTGCCTTTCTCGGCGCTTAAGTCCATTGGCGATTACCGCATTGAACAAACGCTTTATCTACACTATCGCCTTGATCTTACGCAACTGGGATTCGCACGCCTCGATTTAGCTGAGGCCAAGACCCAAGCTTACCCTGACAACTTAATGCCCGCCGAGACTGAAGCGGTGAATTTAGCGTCCTATTTCCTGAGCAGCCAAGAGTTCACTAACAACCCTGCATTCACAAAAAACCAAGACTCATTTGCGCAAGTAGCAGACAAAAATGCGAGTGATTTCTCTGTTTTAGGTTTGGGCTTTCATCGCATAGCCTTAAGCTTAAAACATGCCCTATCGACAAGTGCACAAGCGGCAAGCTCTGCGCTAGAGGGCTGTGTGACGGCAGAGGCTGATACTCGTACTTTGTTCTCTGGCACCTTAATGGTGGCGCCGCGGGCCGCTTATCAAGGCGTACTCACGGCTGTTGCCCAAGGTAAACGCCATAAACCTTGGGGGATCAGCGTCCAACTCTACAGTTTGCGCAGCGAGAGCCAATGGGGCATTGGCGACTTTGGTGATTTAGAACAACTGATCGGGCTGGTGGCGGCGCAGGGCGCGGATTTTATTCAACTCAATCCCTTGCACGCCCTCGATATCGCGGCGCCAGAGCATCCGAGTCCCTATAGTCCGTGCGATCGCCGCAGACTTAATCCTCTATATATTCAATTACAAAGCGTTCCTGAATACCAAACTCTTGCCACTGAATTTTCAAGCGCTACTTGGGTAGAGGCTATCGCCTTACTGAATCGTGATAATTGGCTCGATTATCCTAAAGTGAGCGAGCTGAAATACCGTGCCTTTGAGCAGTTATATCGCGTTTTTTGTGACACGCATCTGGCGAACGACACGCCCAGAGCGCAAAGATTCCATGAGTTTGTGCGTGAGCAGGGCAGTGCGCTACAAGAGTTTGCTCAAGCGGAATATTTGCGTAGTCCTAAAGCGTTTGTGCAAGAGGAAGGTTTCTATCTTTACCTGCAATTTGTGGCTGAAAAGCAGTTACACCTCTGTCAGCTAAAAGCTAAAGAGGTGGGTATGGGGCTGGGATTGATCCGTGATTTGGCCGTCGGTGCAGCGCTGCAGGGCAGTGAAGTACAGGCTAATGCCGAGCAGTTTTGTTTGAATGCTAGCATAGGTGCACCGCCCGATCCCTTTGCACCCCAAGGACAAAATTGGGGCTTAACGCCACTCGATCCGGTGAAGTTAAAACAACATCATTTCAGTCATTTTATCGCCTTGGTCCGCGCCAATATGGAAAGCTGTGGTGCCTTGCGTATCGATCATGTGATGGGCTTACTGCGACTCTGGTGGTGGCCGCTGGATAAGCAACTCGGTCACGGTGCCTATGTGTATTATCCCGTCGAAACCTTGCTTGCCATCGTTTGTCTTGAGAGTCAACGCGCCCGCTGTGTGGTGATTGGTGAAGACTTAGGGCTAGTGCCACCGGACATTATTCATCGTCTCTACTCTTCTGGCATTTATTCCAACGAGTTGTTCTATTTCTGTAAAGACCATCAAGGCTTTAAGTCACCGGATCAATATAAGTCCCAGAGCCTGATGATGCTGGCGAACCACGATGTGCCGACTTTAGTCGCTTGGTGGTGTGGCAGTGATTTACACCTGCGTCGACAGTTATCCCTGTTTGAAACTGACGAGCAGCTAGGCGAGGCGCTTGCTGGGCGTGAACATGAAAAGCAGCAACTGATTTCACTGTTAGTCGCTCAAGGTCTGTTAGCCGATGTGACGATAGCCGAACTCGATATTCAAACCTTGCTCACGGCTTGGATGACCTTAGGAGCTCGCGGTAATAGTGCGCTATACAGCGTGCAACTGTGCGATTTATTAGCCGATCGCCATGCGGTGAACATTCCTGGTACTTGGCTCGAATATCCAAATTGGCAGCGTCGCCTGCCGCTGAATTTAACGCAAGTGTCGACTTCGCCAGAGATACTGCAGCGATTACAAAATATCGCTGTGGCGAGACAGCTACCGAGCTAAATCTAGCACCAGCGAAAGGCTGCCTAAGTCGCACCACATTATGCCATCCCTAAAGATGAGATTATTAGGGGGATGTGGGTAAAGAGTGCCAATTTGCAAGTTTAATTGACTGATAAACGGAAGAAAAATGATGACTCAAGCCAATGCCTATTTCTACGATGGTGCCGACGTCGCCCTACTTAATGGTCAATACACTGATGTTTTTTCGCTCTTGGGTATGCACAGTGCCAACGAGGGTAAGGCATTAATTGTTCGTTGTTTTTTACGCAATGCCCTCAGTGTGGATGTGATCAGTATTAAAGATGGCCGCAAAGTGGCGAGTCTGGACAAGGTCAACGAGCAGGGACTGTTCGCTGGCACTCTGGGACGACGCGTCAAGCCGTTTCTCTACTTGCTACGGGTGGAATATCCCCTGTGTCAGTTAGATATAGTCGACCCTTATCAGTTTGATTCACTGCTCAATAGTGACGATATTTACCTGTTTGGTGAAGGCAGCGCCGAGCGTGCCTATGAATTTTTAGGTGCCAACTGGCGTCAAACCCAAGGCGTCGAAGGCGTGCATTTTTGTGTGTGGGCACCCAATGCTAAGCGGGTGTCTGTGGTGGGAGATTTTAACCATTGGGATGATACTCGCCATGTGATGCGCCAACATATTGCCAATGGTTTATGGGAGCTATTTTTACCCAATGTGGCTGAAGGTGCACACTATAAGTTTGATTTGGTTTATCAAAATGGTGAGCGCCATACTAAATCCGATCCTATGGCAACCCAAATGGAATGCGCGCCCCACAATGCTTCTATCGTGCCCCCAAAAGCCCACCATAGCTGGAATGATACCGCTTGGATGAGTAAGCGAGCGGCGACTGCTTGGCATAAAGCGCCCATGTCGGCCTACGAAGTGCACTTAGGTTCGTGGCGTCGTAAGGGAGAGCAAGGCGAGCAATATCTTGATTATCAAGACTTGATTGAACAGCTTATTCCCTATGTGAAGGAGCAAGGCTTTACCCATATCGAACTGATGCCGATCAGCGAGTTTCCCTTTGATGGTTCGTGGGGATATCAGCCTGTGGGTCTCTATGCGCCGACCCACAGATTTGGCGATGCCAATGGGTTAAAGGCCTTTGTGGATACCTGCCATCAGGCGGGGATTGGTATTATCCTCGATTGGGTGTCGGCGCATTTCCCTAAGGATCCTCACGGCTTAGTGCGTTTCGATGGCACTTGTTTGTATGAGCATGAAGATCCTCGCAAGGGTACACATCCCGATTGGGATACCCTAATTTATAACTATGATCGCGGTGAAGTGCGCAGCTTCTTGTTGAGTAATGCCTGTTACTGGCTGCGGGAGTTCCACTTTGATGGCCTGCGTCTCGATGCCGTGTCTTCTATGTTGTATCTCGATTACAGCCGCGAGCCGGGCCAATGGCTGCCTAATGCCTATGGTGGACGGGAGAATCTCGAGGCCATCAGTTTCTTACAAATTTTGAATCAACGCTTGTACCAAGCTTTCCCCGGCATTTGCATGATTGCCGAAGAGTCCACCGCTTTTGCTGGGGTGACTAAGCCGACGGATCAGCAAGGTCTCGGCTTTGGTTTTAAGTGGAATATGGGATGGATGAACGACAGCTTAAGCTACTTAGGCCGTGACCCGCTTTACCGCCAGTTCCACCATCATCAATTGACCTTCAGTTTAATGTACGCCTATACCGAGCAGTTTATGTTGTCCGTGAGTCACGATGAAGTGGTCCACGGCAAGGGTTCGTTGCTGCATAAAATTCCCGGTGATGATTGGCAGAAATTTGCCACCCTGCGTGCTTATTACGGTTTTATGTGGGGGCATCCCGGGAAGAAATTACTCTTTATGGGCTGCGAGTTTGGTCAGCGAAATGAGTGGAACCATAACCAGAGTTTAGATTGGCATTTATTGGCCTACGAGCCGCACCAAGGTGTGCAACGTTGGCTTAAAGATCTCAATCACTTATATCAAGCCATGCCTGCTTTATCAGTTCAGGATTACGAGGGGGCAGGATTCAGTTGGCTAGATTGTGAAAATAGCCGCGACAGCATCTTTACCTTTGTGCGTTACGGCTTAGCGGGTGATGCGCCGTTAGTGTTTGTCATCAATATGACGCCCCAATTGCACACTGGGTTCCGTATTGGTTTGCCTTTGGCGGGGGATTACCGCGAATATCTTAATAGCGATAGCCAGATTTATGGTGGCAGTAACCAAGGTAATGCGGGCACTGTGGTTGCTGAGTCGCTACCGTGGCAGGGAATGGCGCAGAGCGCGCTGATCACTGTGCCGCCCTTGGGCTGTCTAGTCATAGGGCCTGCGTTAACCGGATTGGCTGAGGCGAACTAGCATGCAAAAGCCCACGGCTGATGATATTAAGCTCAACCCTGACGCTAAAAACCACCCATTTCAAAGCGAAAAATGGGCGTTAGGGGTAGGTGAGCCTTTTCCGCTCGGTGCTAATGTTGAGGGCGATGGCGTCAACTTTGCGTTATTTTCAGCTAACGCAACAGCGGTTGAGTTATGTTTATTTGATGACAATGGCGAGCAAGAAGTCGCGCGTATTGTGTTAACTGAACAAACCCAGCAAATCTGGCATGTGTTTGTGCAAGGGCTTAAGGCGGGGCAACTCTACGGTTATCGCGTTTATGGCTCCTATGAGCCTCAGCTTGGTCACAGATTTAACCCCAATAAATTATTGCTCGACCCCTATGCGCGCCAGCTCGTCGGTGAATATCGCGACCATGAGTCTAACTATGGTTACGAGCTGAACCACATGGATGAAGACTTATCTTTCAGTAAGTTAGATAACGCTGCCCATGTGCCAAAATGCAAGGTCGTGGACATTCGTCCATTAATCGAGATAGCTGCCAAGCAGTCGATTCAGCCCCTTGCGTCGAGGTTTCAGCCCAAACCCCTAGAGCGCAGCATCATTTATGAGATGCATGTTAAAGGCTTTACAGCGGCGCATCCTGAGATTGAACCCCATAAACGTGCCACCTTTGCGGGTTTAGCGACTCAGCCGGCTATCGATTATTTGGCCGAACTTGGGGTGACGTGTGTCGAGTTACTTCCTGTACAGGCCTTTTTCACTGAGCCATTTTTGCTCGAGAAAAAGCTCACTAACTATTGGGGCTACAACAGTATCGGCTTTTTTGCCCCTGAGCCGAGTTATCTGTCATCCGACGATATTGGTGAGTTTCGGGCCATGGTGAATGCACTTCACGGCGCAGGTATCGAAGTGATCCTCGATGTGGTCTATAACCACAGCGCCGAGGGGAGTCGACTTGGGCCGACCTTTAGTTTTCGTGGCATAGATAATCTCAGTTATTACCGCCTGCATCCTAACGATAAGCGTTTTTATATTAATGATACGGGTTGTGGAAACACCTTAAATATCAATCATCCACGCATGTTACAGCTCGTGCTGGATTCGCTGCGTTATTGGGTAGAAATCATGGGTGTCGATGGGTTTCGCTTCGACTTGGCGGCTTGCTTAGGTCGCGAAGCCTATGGTTTTGATCCCGGCTCAGGTTTCTTCGATGCGCTGTTGCAAGACCCTGTTTTGTGCCGAGTGAAATTGATTGCTGAGCCTTGGGATATCGGCCCTGGTGGTTATCAATTGGGCAATTTCCCCGTGGCTTTTAGCGAATGGAACGACAGATATAGAGACACTATGCGCCGCTTTTGGCGCGGCGATCACAGCATGCTGCCCGAATTTGCTCGGCGTTTTCACGGCTCGGGGGATTTTTTTGAGCACAGTGGCCGTCCACCTGCGACCAGTCTTAATTTTTTAACCAGTCACGACGGTTTTACCCTTAAAGACTTGGTGAGTTATACCCAGCGCCATAACTTGGCAAATGGGGAGGATAATCGCGACGGTCACCAAGAAAACTTCAGCCATCATTATGGGATTGAAGGGGAAACCGAAGATAGCTCAATTCTGGAACTTCGCAGTCGTCAACAACGTAACTTATTGACTACGCTATTTTTATCTCAAGGTGTGCCTATGTTGTTGAGCGGTGATGAGACAGGCCGCACTCAGCAAGGCAACAATAATGCCTATTGCCAAGACAATGAATTGAACTGGTTTGATTGGTCGGCAAAGGGCATGGACACTGAGCTGTTGGCCTTTACTCAACAGCTTATTGCATTGCGGAAACGTTTCCCGCTGTTATGTGCTAAGCGCTTCATTCACGAACAGTTATTGGCTGAATCCTTAGCCGATATTGGTACTCGATTAGATTGGTTTAGTCGCCAAGGTGAACAAATGACCAAGAGCTTGTGGACCGAATCTATGTGCCGCAGTTTGTCTGTGGTGCTTTCCGGTGATTTAGAAGATCAAGGCAAGCAGCAAGCTTTGCTGTTGATGGTTAATGCCGACGACAATCCTCTCGCTTTTACCCTGCCGACTTTCGAGCACTTGAGTCCGTGGCAATGCCTTATTCATACCCAAACTGAGCCGCTGGATGTTCAGATCTCTGCGACGCGATACTTACTGCAAGATCGTAGTCTCATGCTTTTTCATGCTGATTTTATAGGAAATGAAGGAATTAACTATGAGTGACAAAAGCGAGCTGAGCCCCAATACCAGCGAAAAACCAGTAACACTAGCTCAGTCAAAAGCCGCGAGCAAGAAGGCTCCCGCTAAGCGTCAGACTAAGTCCAAAGCCGCTGAGCCCTGTGAACCCTGCGATGCTTTGCCCGCTTCCTTTGAGCGCCATTTACGTTATGGACTCAGCCGTGGCGAAGGCGTGAGCTGCGAATTATTTCAAGCGTTAGCTTACAGCGTGAAAGAACAGATGCTAGATAATTGGCGTCAGACTCGAGTGGATGACAGCCATTTTAAGCGCAAGCAAGTGGCGTATTTATCCCTCGAATTTTTGATGGGCCGAGCACTAGGTAATGCACTACTGAGTTTAGATTTGCAACAAGATAGCCGTGATGCCTTGAGCAACTATGCCGTATCGCTAGAAGAGTTAGAAGAGGCCGAACATGATGCCGGTTTAGGCAACGGCGGCCTAGGTCGATTAGCAGCGTGTTTTCTCGATAGCTGCGCCAGCATGGACTTATCAGTGACAGGCTATGGCATACGTTACGAATATGGCATGTTCGCCCAGAAGATAGTCGACGGTTACCAAGTTGAACGCCCTGACCGTTGGTTGCGCGAAGGCAATCCGTGGGAAGTGCGTGTCCCTACCCACAACGTGATTGTGCCATTTTTTGGTCATACCGAATCCTATGTCGATAAACAAGGCCGTAGGCACATTATTTGGGTTGAAACCCAAGATGTGCTCGCCGTCGCCTATGACATGCCAGTTCCTGGTTATCGCAATGGGCGGGTAAATACCTTGAGATTGTGGAAGGCTGAAGCGACCGATGATTTTGATTTAGCTGAGTTTAATCAAGGCGACTACACAGAAGCCGTGGCCCGTAAAAACTTGGCCGAGCAGATCACTATGGTACTCTATCCAAATGATGCGAGCGAGAACGGCAAAGAGCTGCGATTACGTCAGCAATACTTTTTATCCTCCGCTAGCTTGCAGGATTTACTCAAACGTTGGGTGAGTCGTCATGGTCATGATTTTACGCAGTTTGCCGCTAAAAATGTCATGCAGTTGAATGACACTCACCCTAGCATTGCCGTGCCTGAGTTGATGCGGTTATTGATCGACGAATACGGTTTGGAATGGGACAGTGCGTGGGCGATTACCAGTCAGACCATGGCTTACACTAACCATACCCTGTTGCCTGAAGCACTAGAGCGTTGGCCCGTGCGTATGATGGCGCAAATGCTGCCACGCATCTTAGAAATCATTTATGAAATCAACGCCCGTTACTTAGATATAGTCGCCCACCATTGGCCTGGAAATAGTGAGAAATTGGCGAGTATGTCAATTATTCAAGATGGTCCACATCCCCATGTGCGCATGGCGTATTTGGCGATTGTGGCGAGTTTCTCGGTCAACGGTGTCGCGGGTTTACACACGCAACTACTCAAATCTGGGTTGTTTAAGGATTTCTATGAGTTGTGGCCGCATAAGTTTAATAACCGTACCAATGGTGTGACGCCAAGGCGTTGGCTTGCCCATTGTAACCCTGCCTTAGCTAAGTTACTGACTGCCCATTTAGGTCAAGAATGGGTGACAGACTTAAGCCAGTTAACGGCGCTCAATGCCCTCACACAGGACAATGCGTTTATCCAAAAATGGCGTGATGTGAAGCAAGCCAACAAGGCTTTGCTGGCTAAGATGATTGTTAAGGAATGTGGAGTTGAGTTCGATCCGGCTATGCTGTTTGACGTGCAAGTGAAGCGTATTCACGAATATAAACGTCAGTTACTCAATATCTTGCATGTGATCCATCTCTATCATCAGATCCAGCAAGGCCACACCGAAAACATGGTGCCACGTTGTGTATTGATCGGCGGTAAAGCGGCGCCCGGTTACTTTATGGCTAAGTTGATCATCAAACTCGCCAGCAATGTTGCTCATATGGTCAATTCCGATCCTTTGGTGACGCCTTATCTACGCTTTGCTTTCTTACCAAACTACAACGTCAGCGCCATGGAAAAAATCTGCCCAGGGACTGACTTATCCGAGCAAATTTCAACCGCGGGCAAAGAGGCATCGGGCACGGGCAATATGAAGTTCATGATGAACGGCGCCCTAACCATCGGCACTATGGATGGCGCCAATATCGAGATGTTAGAGGAAGTGGGCTCAGAGAACTTCTTCCTGTTCGGACTCAATGCGGAGCAGGTCTCGCAGGTACGTAACCACTATCATCCGCGCAGCATTATTGACGATTCACCGGCGTTATCTGAGGTGATGAAGTTACTCAAAAGTGGTCACTTCAATCTGCTGGAACCGGGGATTTTCGATCCTATTATTACCGCCATCGAAAGTAGCGACGATCAATGGATGACGGCCGCCGACTTTGACAGTTACCGAGTCGTGCAAGAAGCCGTGGCGCGGGCCTATAAAGATCCGCAGGTTTGGACGCAGATGAGTATTCGCAATACCGCCGCCAGTGGACGTTTTTCGAGTGATGTGACGATCGCAGGTTATCGCGATGAAATTTGGAAACTGTAGCGATTGGGCTCTGGGTTATAAGTCTTGTTATAGCGGATGAGTATAAGTATTTGAAAGGAATGCAGTAATCAATGGAAGGAATGGGGAATGCAAGTGAGAAATACTCAGGGGAGTACGGCAGTGTCTGCCGTATCGATAAGCCATTTATGGGCAATCAGTTTGCCGATTTCGGAGTAAGAGCCTATGTCTAATGTTCGTTATATCAGTAATTTAACTCGTGAAACCTATGCGTTGATTTTAGCTGGTGGGCGCGGGTCTCGCTTGCATGAACTCACGGATTGGCGTGCTAAACCTGCACTGTATTTCGGTGGTAAGTTTCGTATTATCGATTTCCCGCTCTCAAATTGTATCAACTCGGGTATTCGTCGTGTCGGGGTTGTGACTCAGTACAAGTCGCATTCTTTGATCCGCCATGTGATGCGCGGTTGGGGCCATTTTAAGAAGGAGCTGGGCGAGTCGGTGGAGATTTTACCCGCTTCACAACGCTATTCGGAAAACTGGTACCAAGGCACGGCCGATGCGGTATTTCAAAATATCGATATCATTCGCCACGAGCTACCTAAATATGTGATGGTGTTGTCTGGCGATCACGTGTATCGCATGGATTATGCTGGGTTATTAGCCGCCCATGCCGAGTCGGGTGCAGATATGACAGTCTCTTGCCTTGAAGTGCCGATTGCCGAAGCTGCGGGTTCGTTTGGGGTGATGGAAGTCGATGAAGAGATGCGCATTTTAGGCTTTGAAGAAAAGCCGCTGCAACCTAAGCATTCTCCGGGTAATCCTGAAATGTGTTTAGCATCTATGGGCAACTATGTGTTTAACACAGAGTTTTTGTTTGACCAGCTCAAGAAAGATGCCTTAAATGAAAGCTCAGATCGCGATTTTGGTAAGGATATTATTCCTGCGATCATCGAAAAACATAATGTGTTTGCCTATCCCTTTAAGAGCGCTTTCCCGAACGAGCAAGCCTATTGGCGCGATGTGGGTACGCTAGATTCTTTCTGGCAAGCGAATATGGAACTGTTATCGCCCACGCCAGCACTGAATTTGTACGATGCGAAATGGCCAATTTGGACTTTCCAAGAACAATTACCACCCGCTAAATTTGTGTTTGATGACGATGACAGACGCGGTATGGCGTTGGACTCGATTGTTTCGGGCGGTTGTATTATTTCGGGGGCGACAGTGCGCCGTAGTGTATTGTTTAACGAAGTGCGCGTTTGTTCTTATTCGTTAGTTGAAGATTCAGTAGTGCTACCCGATGTAGTCGTGCTGCGCCATTGCAAAATCAAGAATGCGATACTTGACCGTGGCTGCATTATTCCCGAAGGCATGGTGATAGGTTATAACCATGATCACGACAGAGCTAAAGGCTTTAGGGTGTCCGAAAAAGGTGTGACTTTAGTGACCCGTGACATGCTAGGTTTGCCTGTAGGCTATGAATAGTGCTTTGATCATTAAAGTAAATTGATCATTAAAGTAAAAATGGCTTAGGTATAGGCAGCTTAATAAAAGCTGCACAGTTGAAGTAGCGGGAGTATCCAATTAATTGAAACAACGCATTTTGATGGTCGCGGCTGAAAACGGTGCCCTTGCGGGCGCCAAGGTTGGCGGTATGGCGGATGTCATCCGTGATTTACCCGCCGCTTTGGCGGGTGTTGATTTGTGCGTCGATGTGATCATGCCAAGCTATGGCTTTTTGACTGCGGTAGCGAATCAACCCCAAGATCTGGGTGAGTTAACTGTGGCCTTTGGTGGTCGATTGGAGCGAGTGCATTTGTTTTCCATGCCCCATCCCCATGTGCCAGAGGCGATGATTTATTTGCTCGAACATGCATTATGGCAATCCGTACCTGGGCAGATTTATAGCCAAGGCAGTGCCGAGCGTCCTTTCGCCGACGATGCGACTAAGTTTGCTTTCCTTTGCGCGAGCGTCGCGACAGCATTAGTTACTGGCCGAGTGCCTATGCCGACTGTGCTGCATTTACATGACTGGCATGCGGGCTGCTTAGCCATGTTAAGAGCATTCGTGCCTGAGTTCAGTGTTCTCAAAGACATTGAGTGTGTGTTCTCTATCCACAATCTTGCACTGCAGGGGATACGTCCCTTAAGCCAAGACTCATCCTCCTTTGCGGCTTGGTTTCCCGAGCTGTTTGCCACTTTGACGCAGGGGCAAAAACAGTTAATTACTGATCCCCGTTATCCTTACTGTGTTAACCCTATGCGCATGGGCATAGTGCTGAGCGATAAAGTGCATTTAGTCTCACCCAGTTATGCCAAAGAAGTGTTGCAGCCCTCCAGACCCGAAGCGGGATTCTTTGGTGGTGAAGGGTTAGAGCAAGACTTACAGGCCAAGGCCAATGACGGCAAAGTGGTGGGGATTTTAAATGGCTGTGTGTATTCGTCAGTATCGGATTTACCCGCTAAGCCACCTGCGCGTATTCAAGTACCCGAGTTCAAGCAATTGCTCAGTGCGATTGAAACTGCGTTAGTGCAATGGCAGGGGCATCAAACGCAAGTGAGTGGCGTGGACATGATCGCCTTTGCCCGCACCCAAGCCCATTGGCGTCAAGCGATGGCGGAGCAAGTACCGAGTCTGTTATTGACTTCGGTGGGCCGTTTGACCGATCAAAAAGTCTTACTGCTGCGCCATCAATTGCCCTCGGGTTTATCTGTGCTTGAAACCTTACTTAAAGCATTGAAGCAAACAAAACCGACGGCGCTGCTGATTTTACTCGGCAGTGGCGATGCATCGATTGCTAAGTCTTTCCAAGCGTTAGGGGCTAAATACGATAACCTATTATTTTTGCAGGGATACAACGAGGCGTTATCCGAAGCGCTGTATCAGCATGGCGATCTATTTTTGATGCCAAGTTCCTTTGAGCCCTGTGGCATCAGTCAAATGTTGGCCATGCGCGCGGGACAGCCATGTTTAGTGCATAGTGTAGGCGGTTTAAAGGATACCGTTGAGGATGGCGTTAATGGTTTTGCTTTTAACGGCAATAGCTTAAATGAGCAAGCCGAAGCGTTTTTGCAAAGGTTGACGCAAGCCATTGCTTGTTTCGAGGGGGAAACATGGTCACAAGTGCGTGCTGCGGCCATGGCACAGCGTTTTGACTGGCATTCTATTGCAGAGCAATATCGTCAACAACTCTATTGCAAAATGTAATGTGGTAAGTCCAAAGTGTGATGCGGCAAAGGGAATTAACGCATGATTTCTAAGTGATTCTGCTACACTTGTGGGGGAATGTTAAAATGGTATCAAGCCCCCTCATTTTTGGAGTCGCTCTCTGAGTTATGGATAAAGGTATTCTCTTTCCGTTGGTACAAAATGCGGCTTTATTGCTGGCGTTGGTCTTTTTGTACGACGTGATCCCTAAAAAGCATCAGCGGCAGTATTTTTTACTGTGGCGCATCATTATTGGGATGCTCATCGGTGGTATTGGTATCACTATTATGAGTACGCCTTGGGTATATTTGCCTGGCGTTTTCTTTGATACCCGTTCGGTTATTCTCTGTATTTCTGGTCTATTTTTCGGTGGTTTACCGACCTTGGTTGCTGTCGTGATGACGGCGCTGTATCGCATCAGTATCGGTGGCGCTGGTATATGGATTGGCGTCGGCGTGATAGTGTCATCCGGTTTAATCGGGGTGATCTGGCGTCAATATCGTAAGTCTCTGTTAGCCAATATTTCAGGTGGAGAAATTTTTCTCTTTGCCTATACCGTTCATATCGTGATGTTGTTGTGGTTCTTATTTCTACCCGATGGCATAGCAATGCCATTGCTCGCCAAAGTGACCCTCCCAGTATTGACCATTTTCCCAATTGCGACTTGGCTACTGAGCCGCTTGTTATCGCGACGTTTTGAATTAGAGCGTGATGAACAAATTCGTCTGCAGGATGATTTTCTTTTTAGGAGCCAATTCAACGCGGGCAATATTGGTATTGCAATAACGGGGATAGATCAAAAGTGGATAAAGGTGAATCCACGGTTATGTCAAATGCTCAAGTATTCAGAAGCTGAATTGCTACGGATGACGTGGGCACAAATTACTCATCCCGATGATTTAGAAGCGGATGCCCTGAAATTTGAGCTTATGCTGCGGGGGGATATCGATAATTACGAGATGGATAAACGTTTTATCGTTAAAGACGGCAGCGTGGTTTACACCCATATGACAGTCGCCTGTAAGCGTGGTGGTAATAATGCCGTGTTGCTTGTTATTGCTGGATATTTAGATATCACCTCACAGGCCATTGCCGACCAAGAGGTGCTCGCTAGCCGTGAACAACTCGAACTGGTGTTAAGCAGTAGCGATCTTGGGGTGTGGGATTGGGATATTCGTAATGATCGTATCGAACGTAACGCCCGCAGCGCCGATATTCTTGGCTGCGATGTTGATATGCTCAACGCTAATAGTCGCCAATGGATGGATGCGATAGTCGCCGAAGACAGGCCTAAAGTGCTGCATTCGATTGAGGCCCATATTCGTGGCGAAACGGCGCAACATAAGATGGAGTACCGCTTAAATACCGTAAACCGTAAGGTGCGGTGGATCCTTGATACAGGTAAAGTCGTGAGCAGAGATGCAAACAACAATGCTCTGCGTATGTGTGGAACCTATACCGATATTACCGACGCAAAACTTATCGAAGAATCCTTAAAGTTGTCGGCACTGGTTTACGATAACAGCTCAGAAGCCATGAGTGTCCTCGATGAAAAGGGCGTGATTATTACCGTCAACGCCGCCTTTAGTGTGATGACGGGTTATCGCGAATTTGAAGTGCGGGACCAACATATTCGGCTACTTTATTGTGACCTTAATGGCCGTGATTTTTACAACAAAATGAATAATGATATCCGCGAGAAAGGCCAATGGCAGGGGGAAATGTGGCAGCGGCGCAAAAATGGCGAGGAATATGTCATCTGGTTAACCATCAATACCATTAATGATAAAGAAGGCCATCCCTATCGACGTGTTGCCCTGTTCTCAGACATTACCGATAAGAAGCAAAATGAGCATCTGATTTGGAAACAAGCTAACTACGATACGCTGACGGGGTTGCCTAATCGGCGCATGTTGTTGGAGTATTTAAGCAGTGAAGTGAAAAATGCAGACCGCAATCGCAACCACTTTGCCTTATTGTTCTTGGACTTAGATTTCTTTAAAGAAGTGAATGACACCTTAGGCCATGCCATGGGCGATTTACTGTTGATAGAAACCGCGAGTCGATTGAAATCCTGTGTGCGTGATGCCGACGTCGTGGCGCGTCTTGGCGGCGATGAATTTACTGTGGTGTTAAGTTCGATGGAAGACCATAAGGGGATTGAGCGCGTCGCCGAGAATATTTTGCGACGAATTGCCGAACCCTATGTGTTAGGGGAAGAAACCGCTTATATCAGTGTCAGTATTGGGATTACTTTATATCCCGATGATTCGACCAGTATTGAAGGGCTTCTCAAGCATGCGGATCAGGCTATGTATGCGGCGAAAGATCAAGGGCGTAATCGCTTCAACTATTTCACCCCATCGATGCAGGAATACGCCAAATACCGCATGCGCTTGATCCAAGACTTACGTCAAGCGGTCGTGAATAAAGAATTTGAACTGCATTATCAGCCGATTGTTGCCTTAGCAACGGGTGAAGTGACCAAGGCTGAAGCCTTGATCCGCTGGCATCATGCAGAGCGTGGTGCTGTGTCGCCTGCAGAGTTTATTCCTGTGGCGGAGGATACTGGCTTGATTGTTGAAATCGGCAATTGGGTGTTCGAGCAAGCCGCTCGCCAGAGTGCGGCGTGGCGTCATGAATTAGGGGTTGAAATCCAAATCAGCGTCAATAAATCCCCAATTCAATTTCGTGATGAAGGCACGCTGCTCAATGATTGGTTGAAGTTATTGCAAGATCTTAATATTACAGGCGCGGGCGTGTGCGTTGAAATTACCGAAGGCTTGTTATTGGATGCCAGTATGGGTGTAACCGAAAAACTACTGGCCTACCGCGATGCGGGTGTGCAAGTGTCGCTGGACGATTTTGGTACTGGCTATTCGTCACTCGCCTATTTGAAAAAGTTTGACATTGATTATCTTAAAATTGATCAATCTTTTACCCGCCATATCGATACCGATTCAAACGATCAAATTCTCTGCGAGGCGATTATCGTGATGGCCCACAAGTTGGGAATGAAGGTGATTGCCGAAGGTGTCGAAACCGAGGCGCAGTGCCAAGTGTTGTTGGCTGCAGGTTGTGACTACGGCCAAGGTTACTTGTTCTCAAGACCTGTGCCTGCGGGTGAATTTAGCCAAAAATACTTACAGGATCCGCTTTTAGTCTCCCATGTCTGAGGAGATATTAACTTAGTGGCGATAATTGCCTATAAAAACGCCGCGGATTTTGCTAGACTCCGCGGCCCCGCGTTGGGGCATTGAGTATCACCTCGCATCAAAGTTTTACTACTTAGCTAAAGAGTCCCTATGAAATTTGAAACACTCGGTTTATCTTCTCCTATTTTGAATGCGATAACTGAGTGTGGCTATCAGCAACTCACTCAAGTGCAGGAGAAAGTGATCCCGCTTGCCTTTGAAGGCAAAGACATTATGGCCTGCGCCCAAACGGGTACAGGTAAGACGGCTTCCTTTGCTCTGCCTGTACTTGAAAAGTTGGCGGCCGAGTCTTTAACAAGCGACAGCAATGATAAACCGATTTTACGCGCGTTGGTGATGACTCCAACCCGCGAACTTGCGATTCAAGTCTGCGAAAATATCCAAAAATACAGCCAGTTCCTACCACTGAAAACCTTAGCTGTTTACGGTGGCGCCAACATGAATCCCCAGCGTAAAGGGGTAGAGCAGGGCGTTGATATTTTGGTGGCAACTCCTGGTCGTTTATTCGACATTATTGGCCAATTCCAGTTAGATTTGTCGAGCGTTACCACATTAGTGATCGACGAAGCCGACCGTATGCTAGACATGGGTTTTGTGCGCGACATTGAAAAAGTGAAACGCTTAATTGCGCCGCAGCATCAAACCATGTTGTTTTCAGCGACCTATAGCGATGCCGTCAAACAACTCGCCGAGAAAATGCTGAATGAACCTCAGTGGGTGAATGTTGCTGACACGACTACCGCATCCACAGTTGTGCAGGAAGTCTATCGAGTTGATAAACGTCGCAAAGCCGAGCTGTTGTCAGAACTCGTTGGCCGCAACAATTGGCGCCAAGTACTGGTGTTTGCCAGCACGAAAGAAAGCGCCGAGCATTTATTACAAGAATTAAAGCTTGATGGCATAGCCGCAGGTGTATTCCACGGCGATAAAACACAAGGCGCCCGTAATCGGGTGTTGGAAGAGTTTAAAGCCGGTAAATTGCGGGTGCTGGTGGCGACCGATGTGGCCGCTCGTGGTTTAGACATTCATGCCTTGCCTATGGTGATCAACCTTGAATTACCTTTCCTTGCCGAAGATTATATCCATCGTATTGGTCGTACTGGCCGAGCAGGATTAACGGGTCGCGCGATTTCGTTTGTTTCACCTTCTGACGATGAAATGCTCGCTGAAATTGAAGCCTTGATTGAGCAGAAACTGCCCGTGTCGGTACAACCGGGTTATGAAGAAGGCACACCTTTGCCTGCCCGTTACCGTGATGCGCCCGCGGCACCGATTAAGCCGATTGGAAAGTGGAGCCATAAGGCGCCGCAGGATCGTACTATTGGTCAGTCTCGTCAGGGCAAGTACGCTAAAGGTAAAGCGCAGGATAGCAAAACCAGTGGCGATAAATCCTCTAGCCGTGCCAAACCTGCTTCTGGCTCAGGTAAGCCGTTTAATGCGACTAAACCTAAGTCGAATTTGGTGAGCAATAAGTCAGGTTTTGGCTCTCGCACCAATAAGTCAAAATAAGTTAAGTCAAAATAAGCTAAGCACAACAATCAAGGCTAATAAGTGCAAAGTACCTATTAGCTTAGCCGTTTAACGGTTGCCTAGTTTGTTGATTTGACTGTTGAATAGTCAGTTGCATATTTTGCTACATAGCCTGTCGCCATTCTAAAAGCGCATCCTCACCGATGCGCTTTTTGTTGAGCTTCAAAGCCAATACTTCTACACTCGAGCGCTAAGCTTTCTATTCGAGCGAGTTTCCTTATGATTATCAAAGCGATTCCCACCAATATCATTACAGGTTTTTTAGGTGTAGGTAAAACCTCTCTGATTAAGCAATTGCTGGCGACTAAACCCGCGGATGAAATTTGGGCAGTACTGGTCAATGAATTTGGTGAGGTCGGCATTGATGCGGGGTTACTGAATTCCTCCGATAACGGCATACAAATTCGTGAGGTTGCGGGTGGCTGTATGTGCTGCGCCGCGGGCGTACCGACACAAGTGGCCATCAATCAGTTGATTGCGAAAGCGAAACCTGACCGCTTATTGATTGAACCGACTGGGCTTGGGCATCCTAATGAAATCATTAAAGTACTGAGTGCGCCCCATTATCAGAATGTGATTTCACTGCGTAGCACCCTATGTTTGGTGGACGCGCGTAAGATCCACGATCCTCGCTATCGCGAACATGCAAATTTTATTCAACAGTTGCAAGTGGCCGATGTGATCATCGCAACTAAGTCTGACTTGTATGATGCTGAAAATACTAAGTTACTCTATGAATTACAGACTTATTTAAGCCATATTGAACGTACTGATATTCCTGTAGTGAGCCACTCAAATCAACAGCCTTTACCTAGCGCTTTGCTGGACTATCTTAACCAACCAAGGCGCGTGTCACTCAATATAAATGGGCATGCTAGCGCGGGCCTAAAGCTGGGCAGCCTACCGACGACTGCCCCAAGCTTGTTTCGTGCTGGTGGTTCGCGCTTGAGTGAGTTGAGCCTCTTTGCCGAAGGTGCAATCGAAGCCGCACTTGATTTTGATGATCGCGGTATAGTGCGAAAGCAGAATCAAGGTGAAGGTTGTTTTAGCTGCGGTTGGGTGTTTGAACCGAGCCAAGAATTTGATTTTGATAAATTAATGGATTTTATTCAGCGGCAAGCTCAGTCATCCGACGTTGGGCAAGTGTTGCTTAGATTAAAGGCTGTGATGATCACTACTGATGGAATTGCGGGATTTAACTGGATTGACCATGAGTTTACTGTAGTTGAACTCGATGACTCCTTAGATTCCAGACTAGAAATGATTACCATGGACGACGTCAATTGGGACGAGATTGAGCAGCAGTTGATTGCTTGTCTAAGCTAACAGAGTTCTCCATTACTCTTTATTACAGGTGTGAGCAAAGATAAGAGGGGCGGATTTGGTGGGAACAGTAAGGTTGGATCAGTAAGGCAAGGTCACGCGGTATTTTTGGCCGAGTGTCGTGAGTGTGCCATTTTGGATCATCTCCTCGAAGAAGCTGTCAAAACGAGTTCTTAGCGGATCAAATTTAGCTTGTTTCGGAAAAGCCATAAAGCCATCTCGGACATCGATTATCGGCATGATTGGCGTAATTGCTTTAGGGATTTTGATTTGGGCGAGCACTGCATTTGTATTGCGACTATTGGTGGCGAGTAAATCTAAATCACCCCGCGAAAGCCGTTCTATGCCACTTTTAATATCGACAAATTCATTGATATTTAATGATTTAGTTTGTTCAGTAAACCGTGTGCCATAACTCCAGCCCTGCATTTTTCCAATCCGTTGCGTTTTAATACTGGCATAGTCGCCATTCCACACTATTTCATTGTCTGCCCGAGCATAAAACACCATATCATCGCGGTAAAATGCCTTCGCCGCAAAAACCAAGTTGGCATTACGTTCTGGGGTATCGTAGGGACCAATAAGAATATCCGCTTGGCCACGTTCAACCATAGAGATAGCGCGGCGCCATGGGGTAATTTGATAGTGAATGTTCACACTTTGCTGCTGGGCGAAGCGATTCAAAATATCGACACCTAAGCCTGTATATTCTCCATTGGCTTGTAGTTCAAAAATTTGACTGAAACTCGAACCCACTGCGAGCAGGTCTTTGGCCTGTGCAGTCAAGCAAAGGCTGCTGAGCGCCAAAAGGACGACTTGTGCAAAGCCTTTGCTGAGTATCATGGCATTCCTTGTGTGGTTTGAATGCGGGAGCTTAAGGCTAGGTATCTCGCAAAAGGTGGCGATACCATGATGAAATTCACTGAGATTAAGGTTAGCAAATTTTACCTTGATTGGGGCGCACGTTAACATTTTTATGTTTTGAGATAAACGTGAGATTAGTGAGAATCGTAAGGGTATTAAGCCGTTGATCTTCAATTGATACATCATCCTATTCTTCAGACCGTTTAATGATACCTAAAGGTGTCAATTTGTATCGCTTGCGGGTGAGGATGAGAAATGTATTTTAGTTATGCGTTTAAATCAGTTAAGGCCGAATAAAGGGGATTGGGGTATGCTCTGCCACTAATTGATTGATACGCCAACGCTAGGCGGCCTATTTGAGCGGGATGTTATGAAGCTGCAGGAAATAGATAAAACCTTGTATCGTAAAAAAATGAATTTATTCATCGTAATTTTAGTTGTTAGCTTAGTCGTGCTGTCATTGCTTTTGGGTGCTGGGCTGATTGCGCTGTTTGGGGCAACGCCTGTGCCGGGCGAGCCTACAGGTAATTTCCATTTGAATCTCTTAGGGGTGATTTTCAGTCTGGGTCTGTGTAGCGCAGTGATTTATAACTTGAAGGACAAACCCTTCTTCAGCGAAATTTATTATGTGTGGCAATTAAAGCAGCTCCATAATCGTATCTATCGCAAGTTGATAAAGATTAAAGCCGCTGCGGCGCAAAATGATGTGAATGCTTTGATTATACTGCTGTTTTATTACACGAGTTTAAGGCAAGTGTATGAGCTCGATGACAATACCCTGACCTTGCCAGCGCTGACTCAAGATCTCAATCGTTTGAATGCACAAATCGAGAGCTTAGATTTATTGCTGTCGCCTGAACAATTTACGCCTGAGCTGCTGACGCGTCCTTTTTGATACTGATAAGGCAAGATGAAGATCGCTCCTCACCTTGCCTTTATTTAGCCCTTATCTTGTCTTTATCGCCCTTACCTCGAATGAGGTTAGCGAGTCCCGCTTAGGCGGCTTGCTGGGCTCTTTGTAGTGTGAGTAACCACTTACCATAGATGTAAATCCCTACCGCTGAGATAGTCCCTATGGCGGCGATGATGTACCACGCCATGCCAATGTTATGGCTGTGGTATAGCAGTTGGGTGAGATCGTGTGCGTTTTCACCTGTGTAACTCACCAAAGTGGTAAAGGCTTCACCTTGGGGAATGGCGCTGACCTCAGTGCTGTTCATGCCGCGCTCTAGCAATAAATCCCGCGAAAACAATTCCTTTGATGCATAAATCTCGTAGAGTTTAGGGCCAAAGTAGCCTTCTAATCCCCAGCCGATCCCTTGGGGCAACATCACAAATCCCAAGTACATGGCTTTTTTGCCTTCGGGAGCAATATTACCCATAAACTCGTTTTTCTTCGGGCTAATCATCATTTCGCCAATGGAGAACATGGCAATCGCGAATACGATAAACCATGCCGCATGGAAAGCACCGATAAACACAAAAGCTAAAATACTCAGCAAACAACCAATAAACATAGCGGTAGTAATACGGTATTTAGCCGTCAGCGCCGCGACGATAAAACAGCAGGTCATAATCAGGCCCGCATTGAGGTTTAACATGCCTTCGGGCATCACCTTAGTGCCTTCGTTATTGAGGCCAAGCCAAAATTGCAGAATACCGTTGCTGGTGCCTTCGCTGCCAAAGAGGGAGGTGACAATTACGCTGGTATCGACCCATTCGGAAATATGGATAGGCAGCACATCGAATAGGGCATTGAACAAGAACCAAAATCCTGAAAAAACGAGCATATAGTAGATTACAATCGGCTTTTTCAACTCGCGCCAAGCATCACGCCACAGGGATTCTTGTTCGACTTCACCCGATTTTATTTGCTTATTGCGTTCCAGTCGCTCGGCTTTACCTGGCTCGGTATAGGTGAGTAAGAATAAGAAGTTGAGTGAGATAATCGCGGCGCAGGCGAAAAATACATTGTCCCACGACAATTGGCGCATATGCACAGCAACTAAAGGCCCTAGGAAACCGCCAATGTTTACAACTTGGTAAAAAATGCCCCAAGCCATTGAAGTGTTGTTGCGATTAGTGGACAGCACTAAGGTGCCTTGAATGCCCGGTTTAAATATCCCTGTGCCTATGGCAAGGAGTAATGCACCGACAAGGAAGCCCCAAAAGCTGGGGAAGAATGCCATGACGAGATAGCCAAAGATTTTAATGATGGTGGAGCCGAAGATGGTTTCTTTGTAGCCCACTCGGTCAGACATGCCACCGGTGAACACGGGCACAAAGGTTTGCATGATCGCCCAGAGGGAAATAATAATGCCGTAGTCACTTAGGCTGATCCCAAGGCCGCCCGCAGACTCTGGCGCTTTAGCGTACAGTCCTGCACTGGCTTTAACACCGTAGTAGGCGATACGCTCGACTAACTCCATACCACCAACTAACCAAAACACATAACCTAAGCTAGTAATGGAGGCCCACATGCCGAGCTGTTTGACTTCTCGCAGATCGTTGCCTGCATTTGGACTATTCTGACTCATGTCCTTCCCTTATTATTGTTATTGAATTTATTTCTGTTTAACCCATTAATTATCAAAAGCTTAAATTTATAAAGTTAATGATTTCATCTTGCTTAAATACGTTAATGGGCTTGCTTGAACGGATACTTTACCTAATTCGGCCTTAAACACCAAAAAAGTAGCAGAAAATGATGAATTAACCCACATCTGTTATTGAACTGTACTGAGTTTGTCATTTGGCTGAAATTGGACTGTTTCTTCTTAAGTCATTGTGATGATTAATCTTTATTGTTAATTATTCACAATGAACATGCTTTGAGTTCTCGCTATTTTTAGGTACAATCCATTGTCGCATTTTTGTTCACCCGATCATTTTTCTAGATAGATACGACTCTAGCCCCCCTTTTTGTGAGAAACGCTAATGACAGCAACAACATCTAATCATGCTCCTGCGGATATGAGCTTGCTCGAGGAGCCGATTGCGAAGCTTTTTTGGCGCTATACCATACCCACCATAGCCTCTATGTTGGTGACGGGCGTATATGTGACAATTGATGGCATCTTTGTTGGCCACTATTTAGGTGAAACAGGGCTGGCGGGGATGATGCTAGCTTACCCTGTGGGCGCGATTTTATACGCTATTGGCGCCATGATAGGTATGGGTAGCGCGGCATTAGTGTCAATCAATCTTGGCCAAGGTAATGTAGTCAAGGCCCGTAAACTACTGGGTAATGCCTTTACGTTATGTCTATTAACGGGATGCTTTTTTGCCCTTGTTGGCGGGATATTCTCGCGAGATATTTTGGTTGCCCTTGGGGCGCAAGGTGAGATGCTCGAAAATGCTAACGAATACTTATTCTGGTATTTTGCACTGTGTCATTTCCCCATAATTTCAATGACCTTCACCACACTGCTGCGTAATGATGGCAGGCCATCCATGGTGACTTGGGTGCTGATTTTGGGTGGTGTATTAAACACTTTCTTAGACTGGCTGTTTATTGTGGTTTTCCCCTTTGGTTTAGCGGGCGCAGCGATTGCGACTATGTTGTCGCAGGCGGTAACGGGGCTTTTGTGTTTACAGCATTTTTTCAGTCCGCGCACTCAGCTTAAAATCACTTTTGAGCAGATGAAGCTCAAGCTCGATAATTGCCTTAATATAGCCCGCGTTGGTTTCCCCAGCTTTTTGATGAATCTCTATTTGTCGATAGTGTTAACCCTGCATAATACGGCTTTTTTGTGGGTTGGCGGTCCATTACATGTGGCCGCCTATGGTGTGGTGAGTTACACAGAAGCGTTTTTCTATCTGATTTTTGAGGGCATTGCGCTTGGTACTCAACCCATTTATAGCTTTAACGCGGGAGCTGGGCGTTTTGACAGGGTTAAACAAGCGCGCAATATTGCTTTTGGTATGACGTTACTCACCGCAGCTTTAGGTTTAGCGCTGATTTATTCTCGCCCTGAATGGTTAGTGTATTTGTTTGCCGGTGATAATCCGAATTTAACACCAGTGGCGATTGAAGGTATGCGCTGGTATTTTTGGGGTTTGCCTATGGAAGGCTTAATCTTAGTCGGTGCGAGTTTCTTCCAAGCGATTAACTGTTCGAAACAAGCTTCTATGCTGACGGGCGCTAAGCTTATTCTTATCGCTGCGATCATCTACTGCTTTGCATGGGCGTTCGGCGTGATTGGTGTGTGGGTGTCGCTCGCGACCTGTAGCACTATCTTGACGATATGGATGTTTTACGCCATGAAGCGAGTCGAGGCACGTTTGCATTAATCCTTGCTTTGGGTTGTATTGGTTTCGCCTGATTTATTGACAAGACAAGGGGCGAGACAAGTAACCTTTAGCTTGGGCATAAGTGTTTAGTTTTACGTAAATTTTACAATTGGGGCGATTAGTGGCCCCGATTGTAATTGCCCACATATCTTTCGTCGTTAAACATGACTTAGGGCTAGCGTGGGATGATGGCCTCTGGTACATTTCGCTGGTTTAATCTGCAATCAAAAATGACTTATCCAAGCGTGCTCTTAAGTCGAGGCTATAGTCCTCAATTAATAGACTGAGTTCGCTTAGGCTTTTGGGTCGATTGATCGTTGATATGACTGGGTATTGAGCCGAATGACTCGCTCGTTGATTTTAGTAATTTATGTTTTATGAGGCCCTTATGCGCACCACTGCAGTCATTTCTATGCTGTTGCTTGGCGTGTTAACGACAGTTAATGCCAGTGCCAAAGAGAATGAGTTAGTGTTTGCCAGCGACTTCGAAGGCAATCGTTTATCTCAACCTTGGTCGTGGATCATGGGTTGTCAATTTGAAGGCGCTGAACCTCACACAGGTGAAAGTGCGCTGCTTTGCGTCGAAGGCAATAGCAGTATCGTCAGTAAGTACCCTATTTCTGAAGCGGGTCTATTAGAGTTTTGGGTCAAAACCCAGAATACTCAAACCCAATATCGAATCAATGTATTGACCTCTCCGGTATTAAAGCTCGATGCCCAGTGGCAGCATGTTGCTTTAATCGATATCACCCCTGGGGCTAACGAATATTTAGCACACCGAGTGTCTATTGATGATCCGAGTCGCCAATATATCCGTCTTGATATTGAGGCCATTAATGGCCCTATCAGTTTGGACGATTTGAGCTTAGGTAAAATTCGCCTTGATATGGCCCTGCAAAAAAATGAGCAGAAAATTATCGGCGGGATTTTAGATAAGCTGAAAGCTGATAAGAATTACGAAGTGCAGTCTGAGTCATTTCGTACTTTAGGTAAAAATTATGCCGCCCAGCTCGAGAGCCAAAGACAATACCTCGAGTACTCGAATGCTATTTATTCAAGTATCACCTTTGTGTTGGCGACGTCTGAGCGTAATAAAATGTCTAACCCTATGGGATATAACACCTTTAGGTCGGTTTTAACTGACGCTAAACGTGTGGCATCACCTCTCCAACAGGCGCGTTTAGGCTCTATGGTGAAACCCTTTGGTGACTTAGCTACTGCCACCTTAAACGTGGTTAGTGCCGGTGCGTATTCCGCCTTTGCCGAACCCTTTAAGTCATTCTTAGCTGCGACTTTTGATCGCTCTAATTATGACAACAGTGACTTAAGTCGTAGTGATAAAAAGTTTGCTGAAGAAAATGGCCTGAAAATTTATCAGCAGGCCGAACGGTTTATGTCTGAAATCGAAAAAGAACTGCAACAAGTCACTGCACTCGACAATGATTTAGTCAGTATGCAGAAGAACTTAGATAATTTCCGTAAGGATCTCGACAAACATTTGCGCAGTTACTTACAGCATGCCAGTATCGCCCGCACACCTGAAAATTACAGCCGAGTGATGAGTAAAGACGAGCAGGCACGCGCGCTGGTGATTGCCGAGGCGAGTGCCAATATCAGTGCTAAAGCTGAGGCGCTATTGGCTTCGAACAGCAATGCAGAGTTAGTGCAGTACATGATTAAAACCACTGAGAAGATTGATGAATTTCAAGAGTTCAAGGAACGTTTTAATCAGATCACTTCGGCCATGCTGACCTTCTACGACAAATTTGAGCGCTCAATTGCCGCCGAGCAAAACCCCTTTACCGATCCTAGCGACCGCGCCGTGTGGGAGCAGCACGCCAAAAGCGCCCGTAACTACATTCGCCAGTCGAAGGAAGCGTTCACTAAAGCCTTTATGTAAAGGATTGTTGTAAGTAAGTGGTAGTAACGGCCTAAAATTATGGCGATTTTTCTATTTTAGGTTTGGAGTTATCAAGGATAAAACAGGTAGTCAGAATCATTTCTGTTAGTGGGCAAGGATGATGAGTAAACCCTATACAACAACTCGGTTTGACACAGATACCGCCACAATGGCGATATTTGATCCCGCGGCATTAACTCATCGCTGTGAAGATACGGCTGATTGGTGGTCTGTGCCGAGTGACGAAATTTTGGAAATCAATCAAGGTCATGTGCTATTCATAGGACTTGGCGCCGATGGCTGTTATGAGGTTGAAATTTTCCGTAAGCTAGGTGAGGCTGGGCTCAATTCGAATTATCTCTCTGCAAACTTAACAGTATTGTCAGGGTGCCTGTATATTGGCGCCGCCGAGCAAGTTCCAGCAGGAGATCTTGGGCCTGAAACAACCTATGGCGGCGCTTTAATTTATGCTGTGCGAGGGAATATTGAGGTGAGAGTGTATCGGCTTACACCCCATAAACTGGTGGTTGAATATGAGTCAACCTCAGAAGATGTACTAAACGAGTTTACGTCTAGCCCATTACTTTAAGCGGCTTACTTTATTCGCTACCATTTTTAATCCCTATACGGGCTGTTAAACACCAAAGGTAACTTGTTAATCATCAGGGGTAAAAAAGCAATTTAACATTATGAGTTCTATGATGAATAATACTAAATGGCGCGAATGTATGACGCTGTTAGCTTCTCGTCCTGTGTATTTGCAACTACAGTTGGTCGGTGAAGAGGACTTTCCTCTCGATTATGAAGCCTCAAATCAAGTGTTATCCGAGATCATGGCTACTGATTGTCTTTTTGTGCAAAGGTGTATTCGCTATAAATCCATTAACGCGATTAGAATTGCGAAAACCGTTTTTCCCGCCGGTTTTGCGGATGACAATGTATTTCTGCTTGCTGAATTAAAAATCAGATTACAGCAACTCGGCCAGTTACCACTAATTGAAGACGATCAGTTTATTGTTATTCATGGCTATCATGACCTCATGGTTTGTTGAATCCAGAGCATCTACACTGGCTTACAACACACTCCATATCTTAAGTTCGCTCTGCGATGGAGTTCATAGACTTCACAACCTAACAATGGCTCAGTTCTATTAAGAACTGCGCCAAAACGTTCAAAGTAGTCTTCATTAACTTGTTTTGCACTGATAAGTGGTACTTCAATATTGACATCTACACGACCTTTACGTATCAACGCGGGGTCAAGATTATCAAGATGATTTGTGGTCATTATGACAAGGCAATCATCAAGAGGAACGATTCCGTCTAACGCGTTTAGAACGCCACCTAAAGTGAGTGGTGGGTTATCTACATTGCTTTCAGCAGCACGTGATACCGTAGCCTTTACACAGTCACAGTCCTCTATTAACAACATAGCTCCGGGCGGTACTTTTCTAATAGCCTTATGAATAGTGGCATCATTTACAGTCGATAGATTCAATATGTATAGATCGCGATGATACTCAACAGCTAAGGCTCTCGCTATACCCGTCTTACCAGTACCCGTTTTTCCATGTAACAGTATGGTTAGCTTACTTACAACCGATTTCCCTCTACTTGCGAAGTTATCAACTTCTCCCATCAACTTCTGCTTAAACCCTTCATCTAGCACTAATTCACTAAAACCCGATGATTTCAATGTGCCATAGCGACACCATTCGGTTTCTTCGAAAATATTCACTTTTGGCTCTGTAGAGATGTCTCCACGAGTATCTTCTAAAAAACGATATAGTTTATCTTTTGCCCACCATGGTGCACTTACAGTAATAGTATCGTATGCCATCGTACTATCGACCTTAGAGCGGGTAGCCAACATGAAACAACCAGCGTATTTAAACAGGTGCATACCGTAGCCGATAGACTTAACACTGACTCGCCCGTCGTAACTCACACTATAGTCATAGTACACAGCCTCAGAGATAGAGCGTGAAAAAAACGGAATGGTAGTATTACTGATCAAAAAGGACAGTTTATTGAATACCTCTGTGCGCGCCTGATGGCTATCGTCTATAGTGAGCCGCACAAACAGCAGACTACTGAGCCAACTTAACAGCTTCGCGGGGACATCTTTTAGCATGTAGCCTACGAGTCCAATTAACGTAAATGTTAATACTCCAACAATGACAGCCGTCAACAAAGGATCACCATTGGTGAGCGCCTTTATTTGTAGTAATACCTCGTTCATTTACTCACCTTTACTATAAATGCCTCATGGACATAATCGAGAATACTATCAACCGAGTCGAGGATACTACCAAGGTATCCTCAGTATGTGCGCTATCGCACGTGGTTAAAGCGACTTGATAAAGATCCCCTGCTTATCACTAACGATTGTCTTAGAACGTAGTTATATCACAATGTAAATCAACATCTTAATGTTGGGTTTGTATTTAAGCGTCACTAACGTACGCAGATAAATGTTAGGGACGGCGCCGTTCATCAAAGAGCAGGATGGAGCGGCCCTGCATCCACGGATTGACTTGAACAACATCCGTGTTTAACTGCCAGTTCGCCATCTGATAGGCAGGACGCCTGAATGTCGTGCAATGCAGGGATGCATGAGAACGGCCATGGCTCTCGTTCATAAGCTTAGAGGCCCTAGGTTTCTATTCACCGAGTCGGCGAGTGAATGCCATGGCAAGCCTGTAAACTGCTCGTCAATAAACGTTAATTGGTAAGCTGTGTTAGTGGTTTATCAGCCTACAACTCAAATATCATTCAGCGAAGTCTCAATAAGAAAGCCGCTAATGAAGGCGGCTTTTGTGTTTCGATGATTCCATAACCCTTGAATTTTCTTGGTTACATTAAATCTCGAGGCATTAGAGCAAATACACGTTCAAGCTGCAGGCGCCGTGGGCGCCGACGACGAGGGCTTGTTCGATATCGGCGGTTTTTGATGGACCCGCGATAAACACCCCGAACTCACCTGAGGCTAACGTGATTTCTTTAGCTGCCTGATGTAGGGTCGGCACAATCTTATTCGTTGGCAGGGCTAAGATCAGGTTTTCACAGATAAAAGGTGTCACTCTGTGGCCTAGATTCTTATTGTTAACCCAAATGGCACCGTTTTCGGCAACGCCAATGTCACCTGGGATCACTGCATAATCTATGTTTTTGAGCTCGTGGGCTGTGGGTGGCATTTCACGGTTTGCCGTGACCCCCTCTACAAGGGAGATGACCTGTAACCCTTGGGCGATAAGTTCATCGACTTTGGCTTGCAGGGCTTTGATGCCACCTTCTTTATGCAGCGTACCCGCGACAGTATTGAGGTTGGTCTCGAACTGGCCGACGAGATTTTCGAGCCTTGGCGCCACTTCTATGCTTGGCATAGGATGATTTGTTAAGGCCGACAGTTTGAGCGCATTGAGAATTTCAAGTTTACTAGACATCTTATAGGCTCCTGTGTTTCTTAAACCAAGCTTCGAAGCTGGAGTTCGGGGCAACGGGCAGTTCACGGTATTTACCCCATGCACCGCTAAAGGGTTTTAACAGACTACCAGGTAGAATGCGCAGCGCAGTTCTCGCCACACTCATAGAGCAGTTCAGCATGGTTTCGCTTGCCATAAATTTACCCACTAATGGCATGTAACTGTTTTTGCCATAGGGGAGTTTTCCGGCTTCAGCCTTAAGGCGTCTGTGGTGGAAAATAATCTTATCGAGCGGCACCTTAGTTGGGCAGATATAGGTACAGCTGCCACACAAGGTACAGGCCCAGGCAATCGAGTTAGTGTCATCAATCTTAGCGCCCACTGCGATACCAATTGGGCCAGGGATGGTGTAGTTGTAGCTGTAACCGCCGGAGCGACGATACACAGGACAGGTATTGAGGCAACCACCACAACGAATACACTTCAATGATTCTGCGAGGATTTTATCCTTGAGCATCTCAGTGCGGCCATTGTCGACGATAATAATGTGCATCTCACCTTCGGGCTGTGGGCCACGGTAAAAGGCGCTATAAGTCGTGACAGGTTGGCCTGTGGCGTTGCGTGCCAGTGTGCGTAGCAAGACGGCTGCGCTATCGATATCGGGCACCACTTTGTCGATCCCCATTGAATGCAACTGCAACTTAGGCAGGTTAGCACCCATGTCGGCGTTGCCTTCGTTCGTGCAGACCACCACGGCGCCTTTATCGGCAATCGCCATGTTCACGCCTGTCATCGCGGCATCGGCGCTAAGGAACTGTTCACGCAGGTGGGCACGGGCGGCGCGGGTTAAATACAAGGGATCGGATCCCCCCGCTTTAGTGCCGAGTTTTTCATGGAAGAGTTCGCCGACTTCTTCCTTTTTCATATGGATAGCAGGCACGACTATGTGTGATGGTGGCATTTTGGCGAGCTGAATAATCCGCTCACCTAAGTCGGTGTCTATGACCTCAATGCCACGTTGTTCTAAGTACGGATTGAGGTGACATTCCTCGGTCAGCATAGACTTAGACTTCACCAACTTTTTGACTTTATGGCGGGATAAAATGTCATGCACGATACGATTGTGCTCTGCGCCATCTTTCGCCCAATGGACTTGTATGCCGTTGGCGATACAGTTTTGTTCAAAGGTTTCAAGATATTGAGCAAGATGGGTTAGCGTGTGGAGCTTAATTTCTGAGCCAAGCTGGCGCAGTTGTTCCCATTCTGGGATGCTACCCGCGGCGCGGTCGCGTTTTTCTCTGAGCATCCATAGCGCTTTTGAATGCCAGTCGACACGGGTTTCGTCGCGGCAAAAAATATCGGCTTTATGGGCATGGACTTGGGAGCCATTAGCCCCGTGATTATGATTGTAAGCCATGGTGAGTCTCCTAGAGCGCGGCGTTTAGCACTTGCGCTATGTGGCGAATTTCAATCGGCAATTGCTGTCTGCGGATCATGCCATCGAGGTGCAACAGGCATGAGGGATCAAAACCCACCACATACTCAGCACCCGTTGCAGCGTGGGCTTGGGCCTTGTCTTTGCCCATTTTGGCCGACACTGCGCCTTCATCGACGGCGAAGGTGCCACCAAAGCCGCAGCATTCGTCGCGGCGGTCTGGATACACTATGTCTATGCCTGCAATATTGGCCAATACAGCTTCGACTTTGTTGAATCTTGGCCCCATTTGCTCACTTGGGGTGGCAAGGCTTAACATGCGAATGCCATGGCAACTCAGTTGCAGGCTTACCTTGTGCGCGAAGGGCTTGGTAAAGGCTGGGATCGGCGCGATATCGTGTAAAAACTCTGTGAGTTCATAGAGTTTGTTGATCACAGCTTGTGCTTCTGGGCTGCTATCAAACTCGTGGAAGTTTTCTTTAGCGGCCACTAAACAAGAGGCAGCAGGGCAAACAATAGCGTCGCATTCCACTCCTTTAAAGGCGTTGAGCAATTTAAGGGTGGTACTGCGTGCTGCATCGAAGCAACCCGAGTTTGTCATCGGCTGGCCACAGCATGTTTGACCCGCGGGTAGAATCACTTGGTGCCCGAGTTTCTCTAATAATTCCAAGGTGGCAATCGCGACCTCTGGCATCATTTGATTGACTAGACACGGGATGAAAAGGGCGATTTTCATTGTGTTTTCTCTTTCTTGTTAGTGAACGACATTGCCTTGCAGTGTGACCCAATATCCACACTAATGCTAAGGTAGTTGATCAAATATAGGCCTATCTTAGCGGAATAAGTAGCCCTAATTTAGTAAATGAGCTTGTAGATTTTTTCAAAAATGAGAATATTTTAACTCAATGATTACATTGATTTTAAAATGTATTTATTCAGGTTTTAAATTCTCAAAAAGTACTTAATGACAAATAAATGAGAATAGTTCGCTTATATAAACAAACGGGGCAAAAAATAGCCCCGTTGTTTACTACTGTCATACCAGATTAGCGGCTGCACTCTTCGAGCAGATAAGCTAAGTGGCGGTAGGAAATGCCGCTGTGTTGGGTCAAACCGACTTCGCACATACGGTTGGCGTAATAGCCTTCCTTAATCTCGACAGGAATGAGCTTTTTGATATTACGCAGTGCGCTGGCGTTGATTTCAGGCTTATACAAGCCTTTTTCACCCGCATAACCGCAGCAGTCAATTCCTGCAGGTTTGAGCACTTGTGCAGAGCAGGCATCGGCGATTGCTTGCATCTTAGGCTCGAGTTTCATCTTGCGTGCGCTACAACCTAAGTGCAGTGCCACATTGACTTTTTTGCTGATGTTGAGCTTAGTCAGTAGCTTGTCGTGCATAAACTCAACTAAGTCGATAATTTGTACTTTTGGATTACCTGACAAAGTGCGGTAGGTGCAAGACAAGGCATCGACGATCACTGGCAGCTTGCCACCATTGGTCATCTTGCTCACTGCATCGATAAGTTCTTGGCGTTTGGCATCGGCGTTTTTAAAGTCGCCCTTAGATTCCCACATCTGGCCGCAACATAAATCGCGGGTTTTTTCTGGCGTGATGACGTTATAGCCTGCACGTTCCAGCAGCGTGACGACCACCTCAGGCAAAGTGCGGTTATCGGGATCTTTGGGTGTCGGACCAAAGGTTCTGCCGCCACAGGCTGGGAAGTAAACCACTGTTTCTTGGCCAACTTTAGCGGGGGATGGTTTTGGCAATTTGCCGCCTTTCGGGAAATCGGGGTTCCAATAAGGCACTTCTTTTGAAATCAAACGGCCGGTTTTCATTAGGGCACTGGTAATGTTGTCGCCAGTGATCTTGTGGATCACGCCAAGCATGTCAAAACCTGAACTGATGACTTGGTTAACTGCACCAAAGTGTTTGGCTTGGAAATCTAAGACTTTTTGTTCAGTAGTGCTGATGTACGGCGTGCGCAGTTTACGCACCAGTTGCCCCATGCTGTTATCCACTGGGCAAGCAATAGTACAAAGCTGGCAGGCGGCACAGGTATCAACTACATCGTATTTAGCGGCGGCGCGCATTTCTGCTGCTGCGGCTTTATCACCGGATTGTTCTAAACGTTCAATTTCACGCAGAGTTGCAATACGCTGACGAGGTGAGAAGTTGAGTGCCGATGTTGGGCAGGTTTTTTCACAGAAACCACATTCGATACATTTATCAACAAAATCATCGACCACAGGGCAGGGCTTGATGTTTTTAACGTGGACATTGCTATCGTCGTTAAGAATCACGCCTGGGTTTAGAATACCCTGTGGATCAAATACTTGTTTGATGCTCTTCATTAAAGTGTAAGCATCTTGTCCCCATTCTTTTTCGACGAACGGCGCGACAGCACGGCCAGTACCATGCTCGGCTTTCATTGAACCGTCGTACTTGTTAATCACCATGTCGGCAATATCATCCATAAAGGCATGGAAACGATCGATATCGGCTTGAGTCGAGAAGGTGGGGGTAATGATAAAGTGGAAGTTCCCCGCAAGAGCATGGCCATAAATACAGCCTTCAGGGTAACCATGTTTATGGAAAAGCTCAGTGATATCGTGCGCCGCAGCAGCAAGGTGCTCTAGTTCAAAGGCCACGTCTTCGATGATAACTGAGGTTCCCTTTGGACGCTCACCACCTACAATCGGGAACAAGCCTTTGCGCATTGCCCAGTATTTGTCATAAACCGCTGGATTAGTACTAAATTCCATTGGGCGGATAAAGTCAAAGCCGGCGAGTTTCGCGGTGACATCTTGAGTATAATTTTCTAAGGTTTTGTCGTCATCAGCACGGGATTCTATCAGTAGAATAGCGGATAGGGCCGGTAATTCTGATAACCAATCTGGCATGCCTGGCTTGCCCGTTACTGCTTTGATTGATGGCCAATCAAGGAGTTCAGCCGCAGAAACGCTTTCACCGTTTATCAGTGGTATGGCTCGTGCGGCATCTTCCATATTATGGAATACGGCCATAGCTGAGGCTTTAAATTTAGCTTCATTCACTGTGTGATAAGTGACTTCATTAATAAAAGCTAAGGTGCCTTCCATCCCCACCATTAAGTGGTTGATGATGTCAAATGGGTCGGTAAAATCGAGTAACGAATTGATGCCGTAGCCGGTGGTATTTTTAATGGAATACTTTTTACGAATTCTGTCCGCTAACACTGTGTTATGGCGAGTCATGTGCGACAGTTCTGTCAGCGCATCCAGTATTTTTCCATGGGATTTAACAAAGGCAGCTTTTGATTTTTCACAGCCTGTATCGAGTTCAGTACCATCTGCAAAAAGAAGTTTCGCGGAAGCGATAGTTTGGTAACTGTTTTGCGCAGTACCACAGCACATTCCCGAAGCATTGTTTGCCACAATACCACCAATTTTGGCGGAGCCTATGGTGGCGGGATCGGGACCAATTTTGCGGTTAAGCGGCGCGAGTACGGCGTTAGCATCGGAACCAATGACTGCAGCACCTAAGGTGATCTGTTTGGCATCGCTACTGACTTCAATCTTTCTAAAACCATCATGGCCAAGGATCAACAAAATACCTTCACCGATAGCTTGGCCAGATAAACTGGTTCCAGCGGCCCTAAACGTGACTGGTGCATCATGCTTACAGGCAACGGCTAATGTGAGCTTTACCTGTTCTAGGGTTTCTGCATGGACAACCACTTCTGGGACTATCCTGAAGTAGCTTGCATCGGTGGACCAGGCAAAACGGCGAACGGGATCATCAGTCACGGGATGATCACCTAATTGCGTTCTTAGATCATCGATGACCAGTTTATAGTTAATCGACATAGCATCACTCTCTTTATTAATAGATTAAAGCCGAAGTCACTGGGAGTGACTTCGGGCATTCAATAAAATAAAACGGCTTAGAATCCACCCCACAGGGTAGCTATTGTGCCCGCCAGTAAGGCATAACCAATGGCAACAGGCATTGTTTTACGGATAATTTCTGACTCTCTACCTGCCATACCCACTACCGTTGCAGCGGCAACCACGTTCATTACGCACATCATGTTACCGGCGTTTGCACCGATACCTTGTAGTGCCAATACCAGTGTGTGGTTCATGCCAATATTGTCGGCCACGCTGTATTGAAGGCTGGAGAACATCATGTTTGAGAAGGTGGCTGAACCCGATAAGAAGGCACCAAAAATCCCCACGATAGGCGCCATCCAAGCCCACACTGCGCCCATGGAACCTGCCAACATATCCGCTAAAGCGACAGGCATTGAGGCAAGACCTGCACCATTAGCGCCTGAGTTTAAGAAGATTTTCACCATAGGCACTGATGCGCCTAATGAAATAATTGTTGGCAACATGGACTTACATGAAACACCGACCGTTTGCTGAATCGCAGGGCTTTTCATTTTGAACAGGAAGAAACCTAGAATACACACGGCAACAAAGAAGGCACCTGGTGCATATAAGGTTGCGAAGCTGGCTTTAAGCTCAGTGCCCATTAGGCCTGTCCAGCTGATGTTAAAGCTTGATAACCATGCTTTTAACGGTGCCACTGTACGCGACAGTACCAAAAGCGCAGCCATGATGATGTAAGGTGTCCAAGCGGCAATTTGAGAAAACTTAGCCGTTGTTTCGACTTTTCCGCTTTCTTGACTGTCATTCTCTGCGAAATCATTCCATGGCGTTTTAGGCAGTAAGTAGCCTTTACGCGCAACCGGGATCACTAAGGCCATACCGATCAATGAACCGATAACCGAAGGGAATTCTGGGCCTGCAAGGTAGTTGATGATCCATGCGGGGACGGTAAAGGCAAGACCTGAGAAAATCGCAAATTTCCAAATTGCTAAGCCTTCCTTAAAGGATTTATTGCGACCAAAGAATCCAGTTAGCATGGTCACCATTACGAGAGGAATTAATGAACCTGTGATTAAGTCGATAGTGATCATATGCATGACGATATATCGAGCATAACCAGCATAGTTACCCCCATGGGCAGCAAATTGCTCCGCCGCCATGCTCACGCCACCTTGGATCAGACCCTGTTCCATCCCAAAAAGTACGGGTAGACCAATCGCACCGAAGGATACACAGGCCGAGTCAGCAATTAAAGCCACGACAGCTGCGGCAACGGGTGGTACACCAAGCAATACCAGTAGTGGTGCGCCAATGGCTGCGGGAGTCCCAAAACCAGCACTACCTTCAATAAAGGCACCGAATAACCAACAGATGATGATGACTTGTACACGGGCATCGGCACTGATGTTAGTAAACCCAGCACGGATAGTGTCCATGGCACCTGAGTATTTCAGGGTATTGAGTAGGAATACGGCGCCAAAAATGATGGTTAACGGTGTGATGGCTGAGAGCAGTCCTTCGAGGACCGATGCCGCCAGTAATGTGGTATCCATTTGCCAAATAAACACGGCGGCGAGCGCTGTGATTATCATGGAGATAGGCATAGCCTTAGATGCAGGCATTCTGAGTAACACTAGAAATAGCATTACACTGAGCACTGGCGTCAAGCTAGCGAGGAGTTGAAGTATTGTCATGCTTGCCTCTTCATAAAGTGGTCTGTCTTATTATTGATATTAGGATTTTTCATCTGCCTTCATGTCGACTTCCCAGACCAATAAATCAGCAGTTAATACTGCAAGTACTTACGGTCTCGACATTCTGTGTTGTGTACTAGACGCTATTGTGAGCTTGACTAATATGATCTAGATCATCTTGGCTGTTATATGAAATGCTAATTTACAGTGCTGCGGGGTGCTTCTCTCGGGGGATTTTCTTATATGTGACAATGATCACTTAGACTGCTGGGTGTATATCTACTTTGGTTATATTAAATTAAATTTGTTGTTTTTCTGGTTATTAAAAGTAGAGCTATCACTCATATTCATCGTCATTATTGCAATTAACTGATCCATTTATTTCATTAATAGTCTGTTATTGGTTTTTTCAGTCATTTTTAAGGTGTGATTAAGGTCGCATAGATTGTTGTGGCTGGATTAACTCATTTACTTCTATTTTCATCAAGCTATTGTAATGCTTGCCTAATATTTCCATTTTGGAATGGTTTTTTATAGTGATCTAGAGCACCTTTTAAAATGGTGGGATTTTATTGTGATGGATATCACTTAATGAATTTTACTTTAATATGAAATTTAATAACCATTATTTAATTTAATTTCAATTTATTTGAGCGAACAGCCAGCCAAAATATTCAAGTATATTGAGAGAACAACATAAAAGTTGAAATAAAAAGTGACCGCTTCTAATGGGTTAAGAGGGGAAATTGAGAGAACAGGGTGAAATTGAAGCAGAAATTTTAAGTAACAAAACTAAAAAATACTGTTTGAACTTTTATCAAACTGGTTAGTGTCATTAATGCTTAAACGTCATTAATGTGAATACCAGCCGTTTGTGAGAGGTGCTAAAAAGTTCACCAAAGACTGTGCAGGGGAAAAGATAAGGCTTTAATGGCAACCTTTTAGGTTAAATTTACAAAATAAAAAAGAGACGTGATATGTCTCTTTTATTGGTGATTTAGCCCAAAGATATAGACTTAAAACAATTTGCTGCCCCAGCCTAATTTGGTCCGCAGCACGTGGAAATAGTTGTGTCCTTTAGGATGAATAAGCCGTAAACGTTCAGAGCTGCGGCGCACTATGATTTCATCGCCGGGTAACACGGCTAAATGCACGTGGCCATCACAGCTGACTTCGAGGTTTTCGCCATTTTCAGGTGATACAACCATTTTTATGGTGCTGCACGCATCGACAACAATTGGGCGGCACGACAAAGTGTGCGGGAACATAGGTACTAAGATCAGGGCCTGTAAATTAGGCGTCAGGATAGCGCCACCAGCGGAGAGGGCATAGGCCGTTGAACCGGTAGGCGTTGACACTATCATGCCGTCGGCACGTTGGCTGTACATGAACTGATCGTCAATATAGACCTCAAACTCAATCATGTGTGCAATTTTACCCGGATGGAGTACGGCTTCGTTGACGGCGGTGTTGCTCGCCTTGAGCATACCGTGGCGATAGACTTCGGCTTCGAGTAAGAATCTATGCTCGGTATCGAACTCTCCATCGAGTACCTTGGCGAGTGCCTCTTCGAAGGCATCGGGCGGCAGATCGGTTAAAAAGCCTAAATTGCCGCGGTTAACCCCAATCACGCCTAAATCGAAGCGGGCTAATACCCTTGCCGCGCCGAGCATGTTACCGTCACCACCGACGACTATGGCTAAGTCGCAACGCGCGCCAATTTCTAGTAAATCGACCGCTATGATATTGGGTCCTAATTCGGTAGCAACACGCTCTTCCACTAAGACTTCAAAGCCCTGCATTGTCAGCCAATAATGCAGACGCTTTAAGGTTTGGTTGGTCCCTTGGTGGTGAGGTTTGCCGATAAGGCCGATAGTATGAAACTTTGTGGTCATATTTATGCTAGATCTGGCCTTAGGCCTTGAAACGTCAAAATTGATCCCCATAATATGCCCAGAGTATTTCAGAAACAAAGCATTTTTAGCTGGAGTGAAAATGAGCAACGAATCGATTAAAGCAGAACAGGATCTGATCCAAGAGGGTGTAGAGTCTGAAGTATCTACCGCAGAAGCAAGTCTGATCGATGAGCTTACCCAGGCCAATTTCCGTATTGAAGAGCTGGAACAGTTACTCGCTGAAGCTTTGGCGAAAGTTGAAGAGCAGAAGGATTCAGTCATCCGCGCCGCAGCTGAGGTCGATAACATTCGTCGTCGTGCCGCAATGGATGTGGAAAAGGCGAACAAGTTTGCCTTGGAAAAGTTCGCCAATGAGCTTTTGCCTGTGCTTGATAACATGGAGCGCGCGCTAATGGGTACAAACTCAGAAGATGAAGCGACGAAAGCGATTTATCAAGGTGTTGAGTTAACTCAAAAAAGTTTACTCACCGCGGTGGCAAAATTTGGTGTTAAGCAAATTGATCCACAAGGTCAGTCATTTAACCCTGATCAACATCAAGCGATTGGTATGCAGCCAAGCGCCGAGTTCCCTGCGAACACTGTGATGTTGGTGATGCAAAAGGGTTATGAGCTGAACAGTCGCTTGCTGCGCCCTGCGATGGTGATGGTGTCACAGGGTGGCCCAAACCAAGAAAGCGCAACGATAGATATCGAAGCTTAAGCTTTATTGGATCAGCCGCTGTTATAAAAGACAGCAACAAAAAAGGACTGCAATTGCAGTCCTTTTTTTATGGGCGGAATTTTTTATTGATAACATTTAGCGTCTTAACGAGATAAGCAAGTTCAGCCTATTGCGCTAGATAAGCATTGATTTGCGCCAGTATGCCTTCGGCATCCAGTTGCAAGTCGTGGATGACTTCCTCTGGCGAGCCATGTTTAATGAACTCGTCTGGCAAACCAATTTGGAGTACGGCTTTAGGCATTTTTAGCTTTTGAAGCTGTTCAAGCACTCCGGCACCCGCACCGCCTATAATGGCATTTTCCTCCACAGTGACTAACACTTCATGGGTTAGTGCCATTTCTTTTATCAGATCAACATCAAGTGGTTTCACAAAGCGCATATCGACAACCGTCGCATCTAAGCTTTCGGCAGCGGTTAATGCCGATGCGAGTAAGGTACCAAAGTTAAGTATGGCAATACGCTTACCGATGCGCTTAATGACACCTTTACCAATTGGCAACGCAGTCATGGACTCGACTTGCATCGCTCCCGTGGCACTACCCCTTGGGTAACGCACCGCACTTGGGCCCGCATCATAGCAATAGCCAGTGTAGAGCATTTGACGACATTCGTTTTCATCGGACGGCGCCATGATCACCATATTAGGGATACAACGCATAAAACTTAAATCGAATGCACCTTGGTGGGTTGGACCATCTGCACCGACGATACCGCCACGGTCAATGGCAAATAACACGGGCAATTGTTGTAGTGCGACATCGTGAATAAGCTGATCATAGGCGCGTTGCAGGAAAGTCGAGTAAATCGCGACTACAGGCTTGAAACCTTCGCAGGCAAAACCCGCCGCTAAGGTGACGGCATGCTGCTCGGCAATCGCTGCATCGAAATATTGTTTCGGGAAGCGCTGGGAAAACTCCACCATGCCAGAACCCTCACGCATCGCAGGAGTAATCGCTAACACTTTCTCATCTTGTTCGGCAATGTCGCACAACCATTTACCGAAGACTTGAGAAAAGGTCGGTAAACCGGGTTTGGTGGCCGGTTTTTTAAATAGCGATGGGTCAAACTTAGGCACAGCATGCCAACCGATAGGATCTTTTTCAGCAGGTTCATAACCACGACCTTTTTTGGTCATGATGTGCAGCACCTGTGGACCTTTCAGATTACGCATATTGCGCATGGTCTCGACCAGAGCGTCTACATCATGGCCATCGATAGGACCTATGTAGTTGAAACCTAACTCTTCAAATAGAGTGCCAGGAACGACCATACCTTTGAGGTGTTCCTCAGTGCGCTTGGCCATTTCTTTGATGACTGGCATACCTTTTAACACTTTTTTGCCGCCTTCGCGCAGTGTGGTGTAGAAACGGCCTGACATCAGTTGTGCTAAATGATTGTTGAGGGCGCCGACATTTTCTGAAATCGACATTTCGTTGTCGTTCAGTACCACTAGCATATCATTGTGCAAGTCGCCCGCGTGGTTCATTGCTTCAAACACCATGCCGCCGGTCATAGCGCCATCGCCGATGACAGCGACCACTTTACGACCTGCTTGCTCTTTTTCTGCAGCTATCGCCATCGCCAGCGCGGCGCTAATCGACGTGCCAGAATGGCCAACGCTGAAAGTGTCGTATTCACTTTCTTCACGCCATGGGAAAGGATGTAAGCCATCTTTTTGCCGAATGGTGTGCATCTTGTCACGTCGACCCGTGAGAATTTTATGGGGATAGGCTTGATGGCCTACGTCCCAGATCAGTCGATCAAAGGGGGTATTGTAGACATAGTGCAGTGCCACAGTGAGTTCTACTGTGCCGAGCCCAGAGGCAAAATGTCCGCTGGACATGCCAACAGACTTAAGAAGGAACTCGCGCAGTTCATCGGCTACTTGTGGTAAAAGTGCCTGAGGAAGCTGGCGGAGCTCATTGGGGGTGTTGGCCTGCGCCAACACGGGAAACTGAGAAATGTCCAAACTCATAGCGAGATACTTCGACTCTTATTATATTCTTCGCTCAATGATATAGCGGGCGAAGTCTGCAATTAACTGGCTATTGTATGGCAATTTAGCCAGCGCTGATAGTGCCTCTTGGATCAGTTGTTTGGCGGTGTCTTGTGCACCTTGTAGTCCAAGTAGTTGTGGAAACGTACTCTTATTCGATTCAGTATCAGAGCCTTGCGGTTTACCTAGCTCTTCGGTGGTGGCTACGATGTCAAGGATATCGTCTTGTACTTGGAAGGCGAGTCCGACCGCACGAGCAAAATCCATCATAGCAGCATACTGATCTTTTGGCGCGTTTGCGGCGATCAAAGCTAACTCAACGGCGCAGCTGATAAGGGCGCCAGTTTTCATATTATGTAGCTGAGTTAACGCGTTAAGATCAATATGTTTATCGGTCGAGGCTAAGTCTATCGCTTGGCCTCCACACATACCACGATAACCTGAGGCTTTGGCCAATACTCTTACCATAGCAATATGTTGTTCGCTGCTGATCCCTGGTACGGCTTCGGTGACAATTTCAAAGGCTAAGGTTTGCAGAGCATCCCCCGCTAAAATGGCCGTCGCCTCATCAAAGGCGATATGCACTGTCGGCTGGCCACGGCGGAGCTCGTCATCGTCCATGGCGGGTAAATCGTCGTGGATTAATGAATAAGCATGGATACATTCAATGGCTGCGGCGCAAGCATCTAACTTTTCGAGTTCGACCCCAAACATGCGTCCTACACTGTATACGAGGAACGGTCGAATGCGCTTCCCTCCCAATAAGGCACCGTAAGTCATAGCGGCTTTTAATTGGGGAGCGGTATCTTCAAGCGTACTAAAACGCTGTTTTAATTGATCATCAACTCGTTGTTGATATTCTTGAATGGTACTGACTAACACGCTTATTCGCCCTCAACGGCATAGGGGGATAGGGGCGCATTTTCGTCTTGTTTCAGTAAAATGGCCACTTTTTGTTGGGCTTGTTCGAGTTTTGCTTGGCTATTTCGAACGAGATTGATGCCACGTTCAAATTGTTTTAACGCGTCATCGAGGGAGATATCGCCTTGTTCTAGATCGGCAACGATGCGTTCAAGTTCGCCAAGGGATTCTTCAAAACTAAGATTTTCGGGTTTCTTCGCCACGTTCAGGTTTCCTTTGATTTAGCGGACACAAGGTATATCAGGGCGGCGTAAGGGTCAAATTCAGACTAAAGATATTTGCTCAATAGCACGCTTTGTTACTGAAATTTTCCAGAAAATATAAATTGTCGCTAAACTTGCTTAGTGTGTGTCCGATAACTGACAATAGTATCATCATTTGTATGGTAATTTTTATCTGGATGAACAAGGCTCGTATGTGTGTCGGTGGGATTATCTTATTCGGTAGAATAACTGAGTGTTCTTGCTTACCCAGAGTAAGTATTATGTCGTTTATTACGAAAATTGAGGAGCCGTTGTGGATTTAGCAACAATAATCGGATTAGTCGGGAGCTTTGGTTTTATCATTTGGTCGATGGTGATCAGTGGTGGCGTAATGATGTTCTACGACTTAGCCTCGGTTGTGATTGTATTCGGCGGGTCTTTCTTCGTCGTAATGATGAAATTCAATCTAAAACAGTTTTTAAATGCGGCTAAAATAGCAGCAAAAGCTTTTGTGTTCAAAATTGATAAACCTGAAGACTTGATTGAACAGTCAGTGACTATGGCGGATGCTGCCCGTAAAGGGGGTTTTTTGGCATTAGAAGAAGCGCAAATTAGCAATACTTTTATGCAAAAAGCTGTTGATATGTTGGTCGATGGTCATGATGGCGAAGTGGTCCGTAACGCCTTAGAGAAGGATATTACGCTGACAGAGGAACGTCATCGCACCGGGATAGCAATTTTTAGAGCTTTTGCTGACGTGGGACCAGCTATGGGGATGATAGGTACACTCGTTGGTCTCGTGGCCATGTTAGCGAATATGTCGGATCCTAAATCTATTGGTCCCTCAATGGCCGTTGCACTTTTAACAACCCTTTATGGGGCGGTGCTGGCTAACATGGTTTGTATTCCTATCGCGGATAAGTTAACGATTAGGATGGGAGAGGAAATGCTTAACCGTAACCTTATTATGGATGCGGTATTGGCGATTCAAGACGGACAAAACCCACGGGTGATTGAAGGCTTTTTGAAAAATTATCTGGCTGAGAAAAATCGTAAAATCGATACAACGGACGGAGAGTAGCCGATGGCTAAGGCTAAGTGCAATTGTCCGCCGCCCGGAGCACCGATGTGGTTGGCAACATTTGCCGACTTGATGTCGCTGTTGATGTGTTTTTTTGTATTATTATTGTCATTTTCTGAAATGGATGTGATGAAGTATAAACAGATTGCGGGCTCAATGAAGTATGCCTTTGGTGTGCAAAATAAGGTGGAAGTTAAAGATATCCCGAAGGGGACTTCTGTCATTGCCTTAGAGTTTAGACCTGGTCGCCCTGAGCCGACTCCGATTGAAATCATTAACCAGCAAACGAATGAAATGACTGAACCTGTATTGGATTTCCAAGCGGGTGAAGACGATAGTGCGGGCGGCGTGCAGCAGCAAAATGGTTCTCAGCGGGGGGGCGAAGCGAGTGCTACGGCTCAAGAAGTTGCCGATGCCGTTAAAGCGGAAGCGGCAGCGGCGCAAGAAAAGATCAATCAGCAAGTGAAGAAGATGGCGCAGGAGCTGAATAAAGAGATCACCGATGGATCGATTGAAATTGAGTCATTAGGTCAGCAGATTATTATTCGTATACGTGAGAAGGGGGCATTTGCTTCTGGCTCAGGTTTCCTGCAGCCTCGATTTAAACCTGTGGTACGCTCAGTCGGCGAATTGTTAAAAGATGTGCCAGGTGTCATCACAGTGTCAGGTTACACGGATGATATGCAAATAAGCGATGAGCTCTATAGTTCTAATTGGGATTTATCCAGCAAACGTGCCGTGGCAGTGGCCCATGAGTTAGTACAGGTCAGCGGCTTTGATTCTAATCGAATGAAAGTGGTTGGTATGGCGTCTAACAATCCGATTGTGCCTAACGATTCTCCGGAAAATCGTGCCCGTAACCGCAGGGTTGAAATTGCTATTGAGCAAGGTAAAGCGAAGGAGTCTGAAGAAATTCAGATCGGTAATTCGCCTTAAGTGTTTAGATACTCTCCCAATCTAAAGCCGCAATAATCTTGCGGCTTTTTTATTGAGCTAATGTGGGCTTTTCCCTTTTTAGTTAACGTGTTATGCATCAAATCGCTGTGGTTGATTTAAATCCATTTGGGCTTTACGTTAATCACATTGAGTGTGTAATCCCTAAGTTTCCTTAACTATCCCTCAACGACTTATTGTTAATGATTCATCTCAAATCACTTATTTTAAGCAGGGCAATTCAAACTTCTCGAATAGGTTTTAGTGACATTATTTCAGCCTAATTAGCTGCCGTGATTTAGTCATTAATACGCGATGAATACGCCACAAATGTGGCCTGTGTCGCTGTTGGCTATGTGCGCTGAAACTCGCCTTTTTAGGTTGCTTGGGTATATAATCCCCCGATTATTCTTTTAACCAATTTTGCTGTTTTAAAATTGCCCGCGGAAATCCCATGAAGTTTATTGTAAAGCTGTATCCAGAAATCATGATGAAGAGCAAGCCTGTACGCATGCGCTTCACCAAAATGCTCGAAACTAACATCCGTAATGTGCTTAAAAAAGTTGACGAAGATGCAAAAGTGCAGCGTCAATGGGACCGCATTATGGTGATGGTACCAAAGGATAAGCCTGAATTGGCCCAAGCTTTCGGTGAGCGTCTGGCGTGTATTCCTGGCATTGCACACGTAGTGCAAGTGGATGAGTACAGCTTTGAATCTGTTGATGATATTTATCAGCAAGTCTTGCCTGTTTACCGTGACCAACTCGCGGGTAAAACCTTCTGCGTGCGAGTAAAGCGTACTGGCGATCATGATTTTAATTCTATTGAAGTTGAACGTTATGTCGGTGGTGGCTTAAACCAGTTTACTGATGCGCTGGGCGTGCGTTTAAAGAATCCGGACATTACCGTTAATTTAGAGATTGAGCGCGATAATCTTTATATGGTGACTAAGCGTATTGAAGGTCTAGGCGGTTTTCCGATGGCAACACAGGAAGATGTATTGTCCTTGATTTCGGGTGGTTTTGACTCAGGCGTCTCTAGCTATCAATTTATCAAAAAAGGCGCTCGTACCCACTACTGCTTCTTCAATCTGGGCGGCGCACAGCATGAAATTGGTGTTAAACAAGTGGCTTACCATTTGTGGAAAACCTACGGTGAATCCCACAAAGTGAAGTTTATCTCCGTGCCTTTTGAGCCTGTGGTTGCTGAGATTTTAGAGCGTATCGATAACGGTCAAATGGGCGTTGTATTGAAACGCATGATGATGCGTACCGCGGCGCGTATCGCCGAGCGTATGGGCATTCAAGCCTTAGTTACCGGTGAAAGTTTAGGCCAAGTGTCTAGCCAGACCCTGACCAACTTAAACGTCATCGACCGTTGTACTGAGTTATTGATTCTACGTCCCTTAATCGCCATGGATAAGCAAGACATTATCAACGAGAGCCGTAAAATCGGCACCGAAGATTTTGCTAAATCAATGCCTGAATATTGCGGCGTAATTTCGCAAAAGCCGACGGTAAAAGCGGTATTAGCTAAGGTTGAAGCGGAAGAGAAAAAGTTCTCTGAGGATTTGATTGATCAGATCATCGCCCAATCTGTCACTATCGATATCAGGGAGATCGCAGAACAAATGGATACTCGGATTACTGAGACAGAAACAGTTGCCAGTATCGATACCAACCAAGTGGTCATTGATATTCGTGCCCCTGAAGAAGAGGAAAGCAAACCGCTGCAAATTGAAGGTATTGAGATAAAGCGCATCCCATTCTTCAAGTTAGCGACTCAGTTTGCCGATCTCGATAAGCAAAAGACTTATTTGCTCTATTGTGAGCGTGGGGTGATGAGTAAATTGCAGGCATTGTATTTAATCGAGCAAGGTTACACGAACGTGAAAGTGTATCGTCCATAAGTCGGGCGAAAACCTGCCCATTGCCGTATATCGTCAGTGGGATTGATTTGCTATTTAAGTACAAAAAAGCCGCATATTAATGCGGCTTTTTCTTTGCTCTTACTGAGCGCGGCCTGAGTTTCAGTGTCGTTTAGGTTATTCGGCTTTAACGACTTGCTGATGAGATGCGACATCGTCTGTGGCAATCAACAGAGTGGCTTCTTGTAGCACTTCTTGGTGCATTTTATTCATTGCAGCGGTTAAATCTGCAGTGATATTGGCTTGCAAGTCGCTTGTGTCGATGACGATTTCGTCAACGAGTACATTTGCACTGGCATTAAAGCTGAGTGCTGAGACTAATATTAACGCAAACGCCGATTTTAAATTGAACATAGTCGCCTCCGGGCTGACAAATTAACGCTGTCAGACATTCCCATCATCAACTTTGAGATTGTCTAACTTAGGTATTTCATAGCTATGGATGTTTCATCGCTATTGGTGTTTCGTTGATAAGCTGTTTCATTGGCGCAAAATTTAACCAAAAACGCTGGCCTTTACAAACGATTAAATGTAACAATACGGATTAGAAAAACTAATTAAAAAACGAGACTGAGATCACTATGTCGAGACGATTACCACCGCTTAATGCGGTTAAAGCATTTGAAGCCGCCGCACGGCATTTGAGCTTTACGCGGGCAGCGGAAGAATTGTTTGTTACACAGGCTGCGGTGAGCCATCAAATAAAGGCATTAGAAGATTTCCTCGGATTAAAATTATTTCGTCGAAAGAACCGTTCTTTGCTATTAACCGAAGAAGGGCAAAGCTATTTTCTCGACATCAAAGATATTTTTATTCAGCTTGCCGATGCCACCGACAGATTACTCGCCCGCAGTGCGATTGGTTCGCTGACGGTCAGTATGTCACCCAGTTTTGCGATTCAATGGCTAGTGCCACGTTTGGCTAAATTCAGTGAGAAAAATCCCGATATCGATGTGCGAATTAAGGCCGTTGATACCGAAGCGAGTTCATTAACCGATGATGTGGATGTGGCTATTTATTATGGCTTAGGTAATTGGCCCGGGCTACGTGCGGATAAGCTCAGAAACGAAGTGCTTATTCCCGTGTGTTCGCCCATGTTGCTCAACGGTCCTAAACCACTCTCAAAACCGAGCGATTTAAAGTATCACACGCTATTACATGATATGAATCGTCACGATTGGCAGGCGTGGTTTAGGCAATGTGGCATTACCGATATTAATGTGAATCAAGGACCTATTTTCAGTCATTCGTCTTTGGTATTGCAGGCGGCGGCCCACGGTCAAGGGGTTGCTCTGGGTTACAGCGTGCTGGCACGCCCCGATATCAAAGCTGGGCGGCTTGTATGCCCATTCCAAGAAGTCTTGGTAAGTAAAGATGCTTATTACTTAGTTTGCCAGCAAAACCATGCTGAGCTAGGTAAAGTGGTGGCGTTTCGTGAATGGATGTTAGACATGTTTGCCGAGGAGTCTCGCAGTGAGTTGTTGCCTGGATAAGCCGAGTTATGTATTAGAAGGGGAGACTGCGAGTACTTTGATTTTATTGGCCCACGGTGCGGGTGCTAACATGGATTCTGATTTTATGCAGGCCATGTCGGCGGGATTCGTTGCTCAGGGCTTCCGAGTGATGCGCTTTAATTTTCCTTATATGCAGGCGAATGCTGTAGATGGTAAACGGCGTCCACCGGACCGTGCGCCTAAATTGCTCGCGTGTTTTACACAGATGCTCGATATCGCCCACTCACAAGCACAAGTTGAACGTGTGGTGTTAATGGGGAAATCCATGGGCGGTCGTATGGCGGCCCTATTAGCCTGCGATCCTACGTTAGCGGTGCACATCGATAGGGTGATTTGTTTAGGTTATCCTTTTGTGCCACTCAAAGGCGGCGAGCCTAGATTGGAACCTTTGAATGAATGCCAAGTCCCAGTATTAGTCGTACAGGGTGAGCGGGATAAGTTTGGTGGCAAAGCGCAGATCCCAAGCTGGCCCTTGAAAGCTGAGATAGGATTGGTTTGGATAACCGACGGCGATCATAGTTTTGTCCCAAGAAAGTCGTCAGGCACCAGTGAAGCCGCTAACCTTGCACGTGCTATTGATTTATCAAGTGATTTTATTCGTGAGCTTGATGTTGAGCGAATAAATGTTGAATGAGTTAATCCCATTCCAGCAGGAGCGTTAAATGCGTAAAGGTTTATTGTTACTCGCCGCCGTGAGCGGATTCTTAGCCGTCGCCTTAGGGGCTTTTGGTGCCCATGGTTTAAAAGCGGTCGCGCCACCAAACTTAATTGAAGTCTTTAACTTAGGTGTGCAATATCATTTCTACCATACCTTTGCCCTCATCATGGTTGCCTTCTCGGGCCAATGGTTAACCTCGCGTTTACTGGACTGGTCGGCATATCTCTTTGTCGCAGGCATAGTACTATTTTCGGGCTCACTATATGGACTCGCCTTGTTTGGGACTAAGTGGTTGGGTCCTATTACGCCTATGGGTGGTGGTTGTTTCTTATTGGGGTGGTTATTATTTGCCGCCGCTGTATGGCGTCACAAAGTTATCGACGGTCATGAGTCTTAATCGCTGATGATTATGTGAGTTAACAGGCTTAGGGCGCACCTAAGCCTTTTTTATTTCTCTAATCGCAACGCAAGTAGGCAAATAGGGCATTTGTGGATTGAAATTGGTATACTGGCACCCAAATCGATAGTCAGCCAATGCTTTGGCTTGGATTTCTCAGGGATCCCCATGAAAAACCTATTTTTATTTTGCCGCGCAGGCTTTGAAAAAGAATGCGCTGCAGAAATCCAACAGCGAGCCGGTGAGCTCAATGTGGGTGGCTTTGTTAAGGCCAACAATAACGACGCTTATGTTGTATACCAATGTTTTGAAGACGACGCTGCTGATACGTTAGTCAAACAATTACCTTTAGATTCGCTCATTTTCGCCCGCCAGATGTTTGCTGCTAGCGACTTGTTAGTTGACTTGCCTGAAAATGACAGAATAAGCCCAATCGTTGCGGCGCTCAGTGACGTCAGCAAAGCGGGTGAAGTGCGGGTTGAAACACCTGACACTAACGAAGCGAAAGAGCTCTCGGCTTTTTGCCGTAAGTTCACTGTACCTTTACGCCAGCATTTGAAAAAATCGGGCAGTTTGCTCGCGCAGGAAAATCCCAAACGTCCGATTATCCACGTGTGTTTTATTGGCCCCGGCCGTGCCTATGTGGGTTATTCCTACAGTAATAACAGTTCGCCACATTTTATGGGCATTCCACGCCTTAAAATGGCGGCGGATGCACCGAGTCGTTCTAGTCTGAAACTCGACGAAGCCTTTGGCCAATTCGTGCCTAAGGAAGAGCAAGAAGAGCGTATTCGCAGTGGCATGAACTCAGTGGATTTGGGCGCTTGCCCTGGTGGCTGGACTTATCAACTGGTGCGTCGCGGCATGTTTGTGTCGGCAGTTGATAATGGCCCAATGGATGAAAAACTGATGGAAACGGGCCAAGTGAAACATTACCGTGAAGACGGTTTCCGTTTCGAACCGCAACGTAAAAATATCTATTGGCTGGTGTGCGACATGGTTGAGAAACCTGCGCGTGTTGCCGAACTGATTGAAGCTTGGGCGATTAACGGTTGGTTTAAGGAAGCGATTTTTAACCTTAAATTACCGATGAAGAGCCGCTATAAAGAAGTGACTGCTATCCTTGAGACCATGCAGACGATTCTTAAAGAGAATGGTGTGACTGATTTTAAAGTGCAGTGTAAGCATCTTTATCACGACCGTGATGAAGTGACAGTGCATTTATGGCTACGCCCTAATACCGCGTGGAATTAATTCCAGTGTTAACCCTGCGGTGATCTTGTTGTCGCTAGAATGGTAATTGTCACGCGGGTTTAAAGCCACGCAGGTTTAAAAGCTAGATAACAAAAAGCCCCAAAGGAAACTTTGGGGCTTTTTCGTGTTTACTCATTTGAGTTTCAAGCGCTTGCTTCTTTTAAGCTTTTGCTTGAATAAGCGCGTTATAGACACGTCTTAAACGCGCTTAGCATTGAGATCACAGACGCTCAAGCACCGCTTGCGTGAAGTCAGTCGTGCCGTGAGTGCCGCCTAAATCGCGAGTCGTACGGTCGCCTTCTTCAATGACTGCAGATACCGCTTTACGGATTTGCTCAGCTTTGTCAGCCATACCTAAATATTCCAGCATCTGAATAGACGCTAAAATCACTGAGGTTGGGTTTGCAAGGTTTTTACCAGCGATATCCGGTGCACTACCGTGAACGGCTTCGAAAATCGCGGCATCACGGCCAATGTTTGCGCCTGGCGCCATACCTAAACCACCCACTAAACCGGCACACAGGTCCGATAAAATGTCACCGAACAGGTTGGTCGTCACGATCACATCGAAGTTTTCTGGGTTCATCACTAACTTCATGCACGTTGCATCGACGATCATTTCTTCTGTCTTGATGTCTGGGTAACGTAGGCTCACTTCACGGGCCACTTTCAGGAACAGGCCTGACGTTGACTTCATGATGTTGGCTTTGTGTACAATAGTGACTTTCTTACGGTTTTCTTTGCGAGCTAGTTCGTAGGCGAAAGTGGCGATTTGCTCGGCACCTTGGCGAGTGACGATACTGGTTGCTTCGGCTGTTAAACCATCTTCAGACACTTTTTGACCATGGCCAGAATACATGCCTTCGGTGTTTTCACGTACTGTGATGATATCGATATTTTCGTAACGGGCTTGGGTACCTTTGAAAGACAGTACTGGGCGTACGTTAGCATACAGACCGAATTTCTTACGCAAGGTTACGTTGATAGAAGTAAAGCCTTCACCAACGGGAGTCGTCAGCGGCCCTTTCAGCGTGATACGGTTTTTTTCAATGAGTTCTAAAGTGCGTGCTGGCAGTAACTCGCCTTGCTTTTCAAGTGCAGTCAGGCCGGCATCGGCAAATTCATATTCAAAATCACAGCCCGCTTTATCAAGAATTTTTAAGGCTGAATCAATAATACTTGGGCCAATTCCATCACCTGGAATTACGGTTATCGTTCTTTTTGACATGGAGAAGTCCTTCCACGGTTCGTCGTTACTGCAATTGTCTGCCCCAGTGCTAACTGGATAGCAGGACTATGAATTTGGTATTTTTTCTGCCTATTATTTTAACCATCTTTGGTCAAACTTCACAGGAAATAGTGAGCAATATCACGATTTTTTATGTGGTATAACTTGTAAAAATACTGGGTTCTCACCATGATGGAGAGCCAATGGTTAAAAAAGTCTACTTTAGTCTAACAAATATATAAAAGAGGAAGACATTGAAGTTAATCCCTATCACATCCCTGGTTTTGTTATCCCTTGGAATATTGCCAGCAGTGCAGGCTGAAACCAGCACTAAACCGCTCACCCTAACAGACATTATGCATTTTGAATCCCTTGAAAAGCCGGTTATCTCTGATAAGGGGCAAGTCATCGCGGTCGAGTCTGCGCCCGATCGCGGGGATAGTCACGTCATTGTGAAAAATGTCCTGTCGCAGCAAAGCTATCAAATCGCGGGGGGGTCAGATCCCTTGGTGAACCACGATGGTCGTTATGTAGCTGTGGTGGTTAAACCGAGTTTGCTCATGCGTGAAACGAGTGATGCCAAGGCGAAGAAAAAACTCAAATCCGACATGGTGTTGCTCGATACTCAAACTGGCACGCAAACTCGCTTCGAGCGTGTGAAGGAATTTGTGTTCAGTGATGACGGTAAGCATCTGGCGATTTGGTTTGAGGCTGATGAAGAGTCCAAAAAAGATGCTGAGCCTAAAACTACCGAAAAACTCGCTGAAGCAGGCACACAAAGCCATGCGAATATTGATAAGCCAAAGGTCGATAAGTTTGATCAAGGTCGACGTTTTACGTTGCTCAGTTTAGAAGACCAAACAAAGCGAATTGATGTCGAGCAGGTTACTGGCTATGTTTTTGATAAGGCAAGCCGTAGACTCGCGCTGGCAGTGAACGATATCACCAATAAGCAACATCAATTGCAGTTAGTCGATTTAAACACTCACAAAAAAACCGTTGCCTTTGATTCGCCTAGCCAACAGATTGGTGCGTTAGCGCTGGCTAAAAATGGTCGTTGGCTTGCATTTACGCAGGGCAAAGACAGCGAGTTACCTTATGGCCGCAGCTATCAGTTATCGCTGGTCGATTTGCTGTCGAGCAAAATCAGTACCCCCCCAGAATCACCCGAGTGGAAACTGAATCGCTACACAAGTTTAAGCTTCTCATTGGACAGCGAACGGTTGTTTTTTGGCCGCGTACCTGAGGTGAGTCAGCTGCTCAGTTTGCAGAAGATCACCGAAGAAAAAGACCTGTTCGATACAAATATTGTCACCGGACAGCGTGGACTTAAGGTATGGCATGGGGATGATCCTCGTATTAAGCCTAATGAAATCAAGCAATATGAGGATGAGCAAAAACGCACTTACCTTGCGGTATTGCATTTAGGCTCAAATAACGTGGTGCAGCTTGGCGATAAAACTGTTCCAGATGTGACGATTTCACAACATAAACGTTTTATGTTGGCCAGTTCAGATTTGCCCTATCGCAAGATGGCGACGTGGGCAGGGTTCTACCAAGATTATTATTTGGTCGATATTAATACTGGCAGTAAAGTGCCATTTTTGACACAACAGCCGAGTGATGCCGAGCCTACGCTGTCGGGAAATGGCAAGTATGTGGCTTATTATCAGCAAGGTAATGTGTATCTCTATGATATTGCACAGGACCGTCGCACTAATCTCACAAAATCCCTAAAGGTCAGTTTTGCCGATGAAGACCACGATTATCCATCCAGTGCTCCAGGATATGGTTTTGGTCCTTGGCTTAAAAATGATGCGGGTTTCTTGGTTTACGACAAATACGATGTTTGGCAGTTTAATACCGAATCTAAGGCGGGTTTTGCCTTAACCGCAGGTAAAGGGCGCACCCAGAAAATTCAATATCGGCTTGAGGGCTTAGTCGATAATCCCGATGAGCCGACAGAGCTTGCCTATAACGCTACGGTTTTACTCCACGGTTATAGTGATAAAACCAAGGCCGATGGTTTTTATCAAGCCACCTTGGGCGAAGCGGGCGTGAAGACGTTGATGCAAGGTGAGTATAAGCTGACAGTATTGGGACGCAGTAAAGACGCTGACACTATCGTGTTTTCTAAGGAGCGTTTTGACTTATTCCCTGACTTGTATACGGCTAACTATAGCGCACCGCAAAATGCAGTTAAGCAAACCGATTTAGATAAGCAGCGTCAAGCCTTTAACTGGAGCCAATCCGAGTTAGTTCACTGGACAAATGGCGATGGTAAACCGTTAGATGGCGTGCTGATCAAGCCGACCAATTATCAAGAGGGTAAGCGCTATCCTGTACTGGTTTATTACTATCGCTTTATGACGGATAGACTGCATGCCTTCCCGCAGATGAACATTAACCACAGACCTAACTTTGCTTGGTACATCAATAATGGCTATGCGGTGTTTCTACCGGACATTCGCTTTGAAATTGGTTACCCAGGGGCGAGCTCAGTACAAGCGCTCACGTCTGGCGTGCAAAAGCTGATTGAGATAGGCATTGCCGATCCCGATGCTATTGGTTTGCAAGGTCATTCTTGGAGTGGCTATCAAACGGCGTTTGCCATTACTCAAACTAAGATGTTTAAGGCGGCGGTTGCAGGTGCTCCAGTATCGAACATGACCAGTGCCTATAGCGGTATTCGCCACGGCACAGGCATTGCGCGTCAGTTCCAATATGAAACCGGACAGAGTCGTATTGGCGCAAGTTTGTTTGCCGCGCCGCAAAAGTACATTGAAAATTCGCCAGTATTTTATGCTGACCGTATTCAAACGCCTTTGATGATCATGTTTGGTGATAAGGACGATGCAGTGCCTTGGGAACAAGGTGTTGAAATGTACTTAGCTATGCGCCGTGCAGGTAAAGAGGTGGTGTTCTTGCAATACGAGGATGAGCCGCATCACTTGAAAAAGTACCCGAACAAGCTCGATTACAGCATTCGCATGATGCAATATTTCGACCATTATCTGAAGGGAAAACCCGCGCCAGAATGGCTCAGTAAAGGTGAAGCCTATGTCGAGTATAAGGCCGATGATGAATAGGCAATTGGCTTAGTTGTTTTGCAACTGAGTCTATTAGTTGATTGTAAAAGTAAAAACGCCACCGATTCGGTGGCGTTTTTATTTAACTGTCAGTCGTATTTATTTACTGGTTAATGTCTCTTGGGCAGAGCTGAGGGCTGTGTCAGTATCTGCATCGAGATATTGCTTATAGGTATCTTGGCCCCAGGCAATCAATTGATCATTTTCAAAAATCAGTGGGGTACATTCCTCTTTCGTGGTCACACCGTCTGATTTTTCATGGTGAGTGCGATAAAAGAGCACCTGTAGCTTGGTTTCTTTTACGGCTTTGGCCTCTGAAAAGTCAGCTTTACCTAGTAACTGTTTTACTGAAACGATATTTTGCCCTAGCGCTAATTCGTTCATTTTTTGGCTGTTATAGGATTGTCTGTCCTCCCAACTCATGTCATCTGGCGTAGGTTCATAAACGAGTACCACCACAGCGACAAAGGCGACGTAGGCGGCGAAAATGCTACCGATGATTACCGAAACTTTTGATTTCATTTACAGTTATTCCTTTACCTCATTAAATGAGTCACGTTATTACGTCCATAAAATACGCTTTTGTTGTTCTAAGGTAAATGCGTTAATTGCAACTTTATATTAACAGATGTTTAGGCTGGATTGATTGGGCTTTCAGGCAGGCAGTTATTATCCGGCAAGGAGTTCATCACGCGAAAATCTTTTAAATTAATATAGAGTGGTAGGTCTGTTTGTAACTGTGCGAGCTTATAGCTGAGTCTTGCCATCTCCTTACCTTCGGCAAGTTTTTTGGCTTGTTTAGCGCCTAAGTTAGATAGCGATGAAAACAAGGTTGGTAAGCTTCTAAAGGTTTTCAATAATTCGGCGGCTGATTTAGGGCCTATGCCCGCAATACCAGGAATTTTATTACCGCTGTCGCCCGCTAATGCCATCAAGTCGAGAAATTGACTGCGTTCGACACCGAGTTTTTGTTCCAATGCAGCGATATCTAAGTACTGCTGATTAAAGTGATCCCACTGGCTGATTTGGCGATGATTAAGCTGACTAAAACCTTTGTCGGTGGACACAATTATGGCTTCACCCTGCGCTTTGGCGGTTTTTATCGCTAGAGTGGCAATCACATCATCGGCTTCAGCCGCCGCATAAATAGATCCAATGTTCATCATGGTTAAGTGATCTTGCAGCGCAGCAAGGCCTTTTGCCAGCGGCTCCGGCATAGGTTTACGGCCTTTCTTATAATCGGGGTAAAGCTGTTTACGCCATGAGACTTCATCACCGTCCCACACGATAGCTACATGGGTTGGGCGATGCACACGCAGCAGTTTAGTGCACGCCAAACTGACGCGCTCTGTGAGGCTTTGCATATCGGATTCATCGGGGATCGCCGCATAGATGCGGCGAACCAAGTTGAGACCATCGATGATTAAAAACTTGTTCATGGGTGTTGTTGCTTCGCTCTCTATTTCACTATTTGATAGCAAGGAATATAGGCGCTTCCTGGAAGCTTCATTCTTTGTTGCTGTACAAATGCACTTAAGAGTTTATCCATCATATCCATGAGCTTAGGATCGCCTTTTAATTGGAAGGGTCCATCACGCTCTATGTGCTTGATTGTTTCCGACTTGACGTTACCCGCCACTATACCTGAAAACGCTTTACGAAGGTTGGCGGCAAGTTCGGCTTTATTGGTTTGGAAGTGTAGATCTAAGTTTGCCATCACTTCGTGGCTTGGGATAAAAGGTAACTGAAACTCAGACTCAATCTTCAGTGCCCACTGATATTGGTAAGCATCACCCGTTGAGCGGCGATAGGCTTTTACTTGCTCCATTCCTTGCTTCATGATGCGTGCCACTTCAGTGGGATTATCAATGATAATTTGGTACTTTTTCTGAGCTTCGGGTCCTAAGGTTGAGGCAATAAACTCATCAATCTTAATGAAGTAATCTGCGCTCTCCGTTGGGCCTGTGAGTATCAGGGGGAAAGGCGTTTGTTGGTTTTCTTCGTTAAGTAAAATACCCAATATATAGAGCAATTCTTCAGCCGTGCCAGCACCGCCAGGGAAGATAATAATGCCGTGGCCTAAGCGCACGAAAGCTTCGAGGCGCTTTTCAATATCGGGTAAGATCACCAGTTCATTGACAATTTGATTCGGTGGCTCGGCGGCAATAATACTTGGTTCAGTTAAACCAATATATCGTGCATTTTTAATCCGTTGTTTGGCATGGCCTATGGCCGCACCTTTCATCGGACCTTCCATCGCGCCAGGACCACAGCCTGTACAAATATCTAATTCCCTCAGGCCTAGTTGATAACCTACCTCGCGTGTGTACTGGTATTCGATGGCATTAATACTGTGTCCGCCCCAACAGACGACCACATTAGGGTCTTTCATCGGTGCTATCGCCCGCGCATTACGCAGAATATCAAACACCACATTGGTGATATGGTGGGCATTGGTCAGATTAATGTGTTTTAGTGAGTCATATCTATCACTGATATAAAGGATATCGCGTAAGACAGAGAACAGGTGCTCTTGAATTCCCGTGATAATTTGACCATCGACAAAGGCTTGTTCGGGGGGATTGATCAGTTCTAATTTTACACCGCGCTCCCGTTGTAGAACGTTGATGTCGAAATCATGGTATTGCTCGAATAGGGCTTTAGAGTTGTCGGTTTTTAAACCCGCGGCAAGCACTGCTAAGGAGCAGTTGCGGTACAGTTGGTATAGGGCACTTTTGGCACTATTTTTGAGTCGATCAACTTCAAGTTGCGAAAGCTGATCCATGCTGCCTTTTGGGCTGACTTTTACTATCATTTACCACTCCTTCGTCATGACAGGAGTGATTAGAGGAGGCGTATAGTGGGGCTTAATTATACGTCAATCACAACCCTGTCTCTGCTTTCGTGTTTCGCTTTGTAGAGTGCTGCATCGGCGCGTTCAAAGGTCTCATGTATGAGTTCACTTCCCATAACTTGCGCAGCCCCTATAGATACTGTAACTGTAATTCTCTGATTTTTAAATTTAAATGGAATATTTTTTACTTTCTCGCGCACTCTGTTTAAAAGTTGAGCGATATCAGCAGGGGCCACATCAGGTAATAGCAGTACAAATTCTTCGCCGCCATAGCGGGCTACAAATTCTGTATCTCGCAGGGAGTTTTTCAATGCCATTGCTATAACTTGCAAGGTTTTATCACCTGTGCTGTGGCCAAAACTGTCGTTGATGGTTTTGAAGTGATCGATATCGGCAACGGCAACCCATAACGGGGACTTATGTCGTTGATAGTTACGGTATTCTAGCTCCATGCGCTCTTCTAATGCTGCACGGTTAGGCAATTGAGTTAAGCTGTCGAGTAAGTTGAGTTTTTGTTGTTCAAACAAACGCTCTTTGTAGGTGTTAGCCTCACTACTTAACTCATTAAGCTCTTTGCGCATTGTCTCCATCGACTTGCGCAGCAGGGCTTGTTCTCTTTGCTCTAAGGCTTCTTTACGGGCCAATGCCGAACGAATGGAGTTAAGTTGCTCAGTCAATTGGGCTTTAAGATCGACGACATCTTCCACATCGATAATGATTTCACCGGCGTTATCGACGCGGGTGTTGATCTCACGATTCAACTGGGTCTTGAGTTGGAAGCTGCGTTGATTGTGGTTGTAAGATTCACTGACCACTTCACGCACTGCGGCTAAGGCATCATTTAGAGCAAACAAAAACTCTTGGGATGCCGATTTCTCGCGGGCGATGTTATCAAGCAATAACGCTAAAATGGTTTGGTAGGCTTCGAGCAAGCTATCAACTTCAATTTCAGAAGAGAGTACTTCTTTGATCACTAATACTTGGTCACGTTGATCTTTACGAAACTCGATTTCCGAAATCATCTGCGCCAGCTCATGGGCTAGTTGCCTGTGTTTTGGTAAGACATCAAGTTTTTCAGATTCGCTAAATTGTAGCTGTAATATGGTTTCGTAGAAGCCAATGATTTGCTTAACTTTAGGTATATATTCCCACACGGTATGAAAAGGTTTAGCCAGATCTTGCTTGAAGTAATTGACTTCTTTTTTGAGTTTTTCAGGTGCTGAGTTAACGCGTTGGATCTGACGGATCACCTGTGACAAACCCGTACGACTCTCTTCGAGTTGTACCATCACATGGTGATATTGGCCTTTTAGCAGGCGCTCGACATCAACTAATTCTGGCAATGCCTCATCGACTCGCTCAAACGTATTTAAGTTATGGCGAAGTTTGGCGAGTTTATTATCCAGCTCAAGATTTTGCCCTTTACAGGCGAGGCTTAAGTGACCAATAAATTGGAGTAATGTCTGTAACTTTGCATTTCTATCTTCATTAACTTCATCAAGGGCAAGTTTGGCCGAATGGAGTTTCTGTTGCAGCAAGGCAAGTTGTGAAACTGTAGCGCTTGAATCCTTCATCCTGAGTATTGTCCTAACTCTGCAAGGCTAAAAAACATGACAATCCTATGTCCAGATTAGCTGTTAACTCATATGATACTAATGTTATAACACTGGGCGTAGAGTGCAAATGCGATTTACCAGTGACTCTGTGATTAATTACCGATATTGATCAAATATTTTCCAGTAATTGCCTATCTTGGTTATTTTCCCAGCAAGGCCAGCGAATATCCTCTTTATTGCCGTTGGTCTCTAATCTGATTAATCCACGCTCAATGCCTTTTTCAAGGTGCAAAAATAACGGGTTTGCAAATAAGCTCAAAGGAACAAAGTCGAGGGCTCTGAGAGCGACATAATAGTCGTTATTACCACCTAAACTACGGGCACAGGCAAGCGCCATCTGCACTGTTTCAAATTTTAATTTCGCGGCCATTTTAATTTCTGATTTCGCTAAAAGTGGCAAATGCGCAAAGCCAAGACGGAAATGATGTGTGATTTGCTGTTGATCGAGTTTCAGGCGTACTTGGCTGAGTATTTGTGTCGGCTCAATAGGTTGCGTGAACCGAACTGCAAATACCCCTTGGCGTACCACATAAACAGATGCTGCGAGTGCATCCGTTAGATGATTGGCAATTTGCGCTGTTACTGCATCACTAAAATATTGGCCATAGTCCAGATCCGCCGTAAGTTGGGTGGGGAAGGCGATAATCGCGAGTGCCGTTGTGGATTCCTGACTTTGATTATGGCTTAAGTGCGCTAATAATGCGGCATACCCTAAATTGTGAGTGAAGGGTTCCTGTAGCGTTAATTGAGTTAATGCCGCGTTTTTAGCCGTTATTTTGCGGCGATTTTGTAGCATGAAAATAATCACGAGCAGCAAGAGTCCGGCAATAAGGCTGCAAATGAGCAGTAGCGTGTGAGTGTTGTTGCTTTCTTTCACTGTCTCAACGAGTTTTCCCTGTAGCATGTTGAGCTCAAGTTTTAGCTGTTGCTCTGCAAGGGCAGAGGCCGACACAGGTGAGTCTTTATCTGTCTCCGCTGGCTTTTTGCTTAGCTCAATGATACGGGCTTGGGCATCGATGGTTTTTGATAATTCACCTAATTTTTGCGCCGCCGAGGCGATAAGGGTGAGTGCGGATTTTTGTTCATCGACCAGTTTTAAATCGACCGCGAGTGCTAATGCGATATCGGCATGGGCCATCATCAGCGGCCAATCTTGGTTGGTTTGGGCGATTTCACCAATTAAGAGTTCGTTATAAACTTGATAGTGATGGCTTTGTTTTTCTTTGAATATTTGATTGGCCATCAGTAAATATTTTAGGGCGTTAACATTGTCTTTAATATTTGAGTAGGCTTGTCCTAAATTATGGAAATTAAGCCCCTGTGCGATGTAGTTACCGCGTTTTGCATCTAATTGCTGGGCATTTAGGTAGTAATCAATCGCTTTATGCCAATCCCCTTGTTCGCCATAGACCATAGCGATCACTGTCATACAACTTGAAAGATAAGTGTCATTGCCCATTTTTTTAAAGCCAGCCGCGGCTTCATGAGCATTTTTAAGCGCTTCATCCCACTGCTTTAAGTCACGGTATACCTTAGAAAGTTGCAATTGCAGATTGGTTTTCATTGAAGGGTAATTAGAACGATTGGAGATCCGAATCGCTTCACTATAATGCTGTAGTGATTTTGTAAGCTGCTGATTAAAATTGTAATAAAAGCCAAGCCTCGCTTCAGCCGCCGCGATTAAGTAATCGTTTCTGAGTTTATAGGCAATGTCGCGGTATGTGTGGAAGTGCATCAGTGCGGGCACTTCTTGGCGGATCAATAAATGTAAGCCACCTAGATGTTCATGAATATTGTGTTTAAGAATTAATGTTTCGATGTCATAGCTGTCGTTGATGCGGGTGAGCGCTTCATTATAAAGACCAATCGCTTCTTGATATTTCTGTTCAGTACGGCCAAGGTAACGGCCATTTAACATGGCGACCATGGCAAGTTCGTAGGGCGATTGCGCCGCAGTCGATAGGAGTTCAATCAAGCTTTTTGCGTTTTGAAAATCGACCTTGGTTTTAACGTTTGGCTCCATATTGAGGCGGGCCAGTAAATACAAAATCTGTTCAAATTCGAGTGGATTGTAGCCTTGCTCTTGGGCTGCGCGCTCAAATTGGTCACGGTTTTGAAAAGCGAGGGGAAAGGAAATTGTTTTGTTGAGCGCATCATACATTTGCTGCGGTGATTCTCTTAACTCAACCTCATCCGCTTCGAGATCTCGGCTTTGGACTGTAAAAGGCAGTGACAGCAACAGAGTAAATAAAATAACCGTGAGTTTTTGCATTTGAACTGTGATTCCTCATTCCTTTAGTCAAGGAACTTATTTTGTTAGCTTTTGTTAGCGCCTAATGAGGATGCTACATCGACTTGTTATACTTGGAAAAATCATAAGAAGCATAATAACAGAAGGAAGCAAGAGTGAAACCCAACAGACTATCAATCTTGATATTGAGCGCATTATTTTCGGGTCAAGTATTGGCCGATGTGAAATACCAAATCGACCTTATTAAACCCGAACACCATATTGCCCAAGTGAGTGTCACTTTTCCTGAAGTGAAGACGAACGATTTTACGGTGAATCTCCCTGTGTGGCGGACGGGCAAATATCAAGTATTACCTTTGGCCGATGGTGTGCGCTTATTTAGTGCTAAAGATAGTCAAGGTCATGAACTGCAATGGAAACGCACCGCGAGCGGTGAATGGCAAGTGGCGCTCACGCAGCCAACCCGTGTTACTGTCAGTTATCAATTGTACGCTAATGAATTAGGCCAAAGGGTGCGCCATATTGACGCGAGCCATGCCTATTTGGATGCTAGCGGTGTGTTCATGTACAGTCCGCAATTTCGCTCTGAACCAATATCCGTAGAATTAAAAGTGCCTAAAAATTGGCAAAGTTACTCTGGGATGTCATCGGGTAAGGCCGCTCATTCCTTTATTGCCCCTAATTATGATGTGTTGATCGACTCCCCGATTGAAACTGGTGTGAGTACTCATAAACAATTTAGTGCTAATGGTAAAAACTATGAATTGGTGTTTTGGGGGGAAGGTAACTATGACACGGATAAAATAGTAAAAGATCTTAAAGCCTTAAGCGGTCAAGCTAAGGTGATTTGGGATGATTATCCTTTTGATCGTTACGTGTATATGGTGCATGCAACGAGTGGTGCCAGTGGCGCGACAGAACATTTAAACTCTACTGTCATTCAACTGCCGCGCTTTAGTTTCCGTGAACGCAAGGACTACGTGCGCTTTATTAGCACTGCATCCCATGAGTTTATCCATACCTGGAACGTGAAGGCTTATCGCCCCGAGGGATTAGTTCCCTATGATTATCAACATGAAAATATGACGGAATTACTGTGGATGGCTGAAGGTTCTACCAGTTATTTTCAAGATCAGTTGCTGTTGCGGGCTGGAGTCATAACAGTTAAAGAGTTCCTTGAAGATTTAGCCAAGCGCGTCGAGAAAAACCAACTCAATCCGGGTCGTGAAACTCAATCTGTGGCAGAGGCGAGTGCAGGGGAGTGGAGCAGTATCGGTGGCGATTATGCTATTAACCACAGTGTAAATATTTACTCAGAGGGTTACTTAACCTCTTTAGCCTTAGATTTTTCATTACTGCAAGACTCCGAACTTAAGTATTCATATCGCGATGTGCACCGTCGTTTATATCAAGAACATCGCGTACCAAAAGGCTATGGTGTTAGTGATGTTCAGTACATTCTTAAAGACTTATCCGGCAAAGATTATGCACCTTGGTGGCAGGCAAACGTGAATAGTCCCATGAGTTTAGATTTCCCAGAATTATTATCACAGGCTGGGTTAAATCTGTCCTATGGTAAAGATTCAAAAGCTGAGGCATTTGCGGGAATGACCTTGAGCAGCACCCATGGCTCTTTAGTGTTAGACCAAGTGTTGCGTAATGGTCCTGCTTGGCAAGCGGGCATAGTTGCGGGGGATGAAGTATTAGCGATTAATGGTCTCAAGGTGACTGCTGCGGGTTTCTATAAGCGCATCAAAGACTTTAAGGTTGGCGATAGTGTAGAGGTGATATTATTTAGCAACGATAAAATCAAGCAAGTACAGCTCATCCTTGGCGAGCAGCAAAGCGGTAAGCTAGTGCTCAAGGGGGATGCAAAAGCGACTAAACAGCAAAAAGCTTTCTTCAAGACTTGGTTAGGCATTGATTGGCCGTTTGACAATAAAGGCGAGTTAGCAACTAAAGCTTAATGTGGTTAGGGCTTCATCTTTAGCATCTAAATGCCTTTGTCTTAAAACCACCTTAAGTAAAATCGTCATAAAAAAGGCGCAACCATTATTTTGATGGGGCGCCTTTTCTTATCTTGTACGGCTCAGTCTAACAAGCGAGTCGTAGCTCTCGTCTGCTTAACGAGTTTTGCTTAAACTTGTGCGTCTTCGAGTCCACCAAGGGCGGCCACGAGTGCATGCATCAAGGCGACTAACTCGCTGCCCATTAGGGCAAAGTCTGCATCTAAACGAGCCATAGGATCGTCAGTGCCGACTTCATCGTTCCCAGCTCTAAATTCTTCAGAGAATTTAAGGCGCTTCACGCTAGCATCTGATTGCAATAATAGTGCAATCGATTGGCCGAAATGCAGCGCTAACTTGTGTACTTGCTTACCTGTAGCTAAGTGAGCTAACACTTCGTCTTCTTTCAAATCCTGCTGCTTAAAGCGCACAATTCCGCCTTCATCAGCTTCAGATTTTAGCTCGGCTTCGTCTTGCATTTCAAAGGGTAATGGTGCGCTGCCAAGTTTTAACCATTCAGTTAAATTGGATTCGACTGGCGCTTTAAAGCTCAGTGGGATCACAGGTAAACTGCCGAGAGCTTTACGTAATAACGCTAATAATTCTTCGGCCTTAGTGGCACTTGAACTATCAACGAGGATCATTTCTAGCTCAGGCAAAATCAAGGCGTGGGTTTGGCTTCGACGCGAAAAAGCGCGTGGCAGTAGGCTAGTGATGATTTCATCTTTTAGCGCATCTTTTTCTTTTTTCGCCAGTTTACGATTTTCTTCATCTTCAATGAGAGCCACTTTTTCTTCTAAGGCTTCTTTGATGACTTGGCCTGGCAGAATTTTCTCTTCTTTAGTCACGCAGATCAGATGGCGATTGTCAGCGCTATGGACCAAAGAACTGCCTTTTTTGCCTAACGCATTTGAGAAACCAAATTTACTGACATCTTGGCTTGAGCAGGGGGAGAAAGTGAAATCGGCCAACGCAGTTTCTAGCGCTTCGGTTTCGACGGCAAAAGGTTTATTGAAACGATAAAGAGTAAGATTTTTAAACCACATAAGAGGCGCCCATTGAAAATTAAAGTGGCAGTTTACGGCATAGTTTGGACGGGGTAAACCTGTGTTCAATAGCTGATTTTTAACGGAAGATCAGAATTCATTAAACTGTAACATAATAATTAGCTTAGCTGCAGCCTGCATTTTTACTGGGTTTTGTGCCTGGCTTCACGTCAGCTTTTTTGCTCGCCAACGTTAATGGTCACAATTGAAATAAAATTGAAACACATTCATTGCAAACTTTCGGTCGTTCCAAACCAATAACCAAGACGAACATAACGTCGAAAGGATTAAATGATGAACGTTTTTTGTAAAACTCTACTTGCTTCTGCGCTAGCTTCTGCAACTCTGGCTTCAGCTAATGCCGCTGAGCCACTGACTGTTTATGGTAAGTTGAATGTCACTGCTCAATCAAATGATGAGAAAGGTGATGCTACAACAACTATTCAAAGTAATGCTTCTCGTTTTGGTGTGAAGGGTGATTTTGCGCTGTCTAGCTCGCTGGAAGCTTTCTACACAGTGGAATATCAAGTTGATACAGGTGCAGCATCAAGCGATAACTTTACTGCACGTAACCAATTTGTTGGTTTGAAAGGCGCATTTGGTTCGTTCTCTGTGGGTCGTAATGATACCTTGTTGAAAATTTCTCAAGGTGATGTTGATCAGTTTAACGACCTTTCAGGTGACTTAGGTAAGCTGTTCAAGGGTGAAGTTCGTGCTGCTCAAACGGCGACTTACCTTACGCCTTCCTTTGGTGATTTTGTATTTGGTGTTACCTATGTTGCCGAAGGAAATGATGTAAAAGGTCAATTTGCTCAAGATGGTTTTAGCTTAGCGGCCATGTATGGTGATGCGAAACTGAAGAAAACACCCGTTTATGCATCTCTTGCTTATGACTCTGATGTGTCTGGATATGAGATTGTTCGTGCCAGCTTACAAGCTAAGTTAGCCGGTATTAAACTGGGTGGTATGTACCAGCAACAAGAGCAAACCTATAAATTTGATTCTGCAACGTCGATGCCAGTTGAAGTCACTGCAGAAAGTGCTAACGGCTATCTATTAAGCGCTGCCTATGATATCGATGCTGTTACTTTAAAAGCTCAGTTCCAAGATATGGAAGAACTTGGTGATTCATGGTCGGTAGGTGCAGACTACAGTTTAGGTAAGCCAACTAAACTATTCGCTTTCTACACGAACCGCTCGTTAGAAGCGTCTACAGATGATGACAAATACATTGGTGTTGGCTTAGAACACAAATTCTAAATCCAGCATTAAAACTCAATTAAGGAGGCATATAGCCTCCTTTTTTATTGCTATAAACAAACAGTTATATAAACTTATTATGACAAATATTACTACTATATAGCTCAAGCGGCGTGCTTATTCATAAATCTGTAATAAAAATGACTAATAATAGCCGTGTTGACATTCACTGACAGAAAATCACTTATGACTGCAAGGATATTGATAGTAGAAGACGAGTTGGCCATCCGCGAGATGCTGACTTTTGTAATGGAACAGCATGGGTTTACAACCTCTGCGGCGGAAGATTTTGATTCGGCCATTGCGCTGCTAAAGGAGCCTTACCCCGATCTGATTTTATTGGATTGGATGTTTCCTGGCGGAAGTGGTATTCAATTGGCGAAACGCTTAAAGCAAGATGAGTTTACGCGCCAAATTCCGATCATTATGTTAACCGCCCGCGGTGAAGAGGAAGATAAAGTCAAAGGCCTCGAAGTTGGCGCCGATGATTACATCACTAAACCTTTTTCCCCTAAAGAGCTGGTCGCACGTATTAAAGCCGTATTGCGTCGCAGTGCACCGACTCGTTTAGAAGAAACCATTGATGTACAGGGCTTAATGCTCGACCCTGTGAGTCACAGGGTGAGTGTGGGTGAAACTGTATTAGATATGGGCCCAACCGAATTTCGTTTATTACACTTTTTCATGACCCATCCTGAGCGTGTTTACAGCCGTGAACAGCTGCTCGATAATGTGTGGGGCACCAATGTGTATGTTGAAGACAGAACCGTTGACGTGCATATCAGACGCCTTCGTAAAGCCGTTGAAGAGTCTGGTCATGATCGCTTGATCCAAACGGTTCGTGGCGCTGGTTATCGTTTCTCTACACGCATTTAGTGCTGAATAACTGTTAGGCACAAGTTAGCTTTTACGCTATCTTGTGCTCCTCTTATTTAGCCTGATGTTTGGGTTTATTTATGTCTGACTCTTATTCAGGGTATCGGTTGTTTACGCGCTTAGGTTTATATCTACTGCTTTGCGCGCTAATAGGTTTATTGGTAGGGAAACTTCTCTGGATACTCTTTATCGGCACGCTAGGGTTAGTTTGCTGGCATTACCGACAATTATCACGGCTTAACTTTTGGTTATGGCGGGATAGGAAACTCACGCCGCCGCAGGGCAGTGGGAGCTGGGAAGGTGTATTTAACGGTATTTATCGCCTTCAAGGGAAGAATCGTCGACGTGTCGGTCAACTGGCCGCACTGCTGGCACGATTTCGTCAAGGTGCTGAGGCGTTACCCGATGCCGCTGTCGTGCTTGATTCAGAACATAATATTTTATGGTGCAACAAGTTAGCGCAACTCATTCTCGGTTTTGTGTGGCCACAGGATAATGGTCAACGAATCGATAATTTAATCCGTCATCCTGATTTTTCTGCTTACATTAAATCCGCACAATACAAAGAGCCGCTGGAGTTACCTTCGCCGGTATCGGATAGGCGTTTGCTTGAAATCCGTATCATGGCTTACGGTGACAGGCAGCTACTGTTAATTGCGCGGGATATCACTCGTATACGTCAGCTTGAGGGAATGCGGAAAGAGTTTGTCGCCAATGTGTCGCATGAATTAAAAACGCCGCTCACTGTGCTACAGGGTTACCTCGAAATGATGCAAAGCATGGCTGAGCCTGATTCGATGAACGTCAAGCCGTTAGCATTGATGCAGCAGCAGACACGACGAATGCAATCTATGGTCGAACAGCTATTGATGTTATCGCGAATTGAAGATGCGGCGGATATTAACCTCGAAAACACTGTGAATATGACGCAGTTGATGGAGGTGCTCAAGGAGGAAGCTAAGGCGCTGGCACAAGATAAGTATGAATTGAGTTTCTATTGTGAGCCTGGACTTGATTCTCACGGCAATGAATTGCAGCTGAGAAGTGCCTGTTCTAACTTGATTTCTAATGCGATTCGTTACACAGAACCTGGCGGGAAAATTACAGTGCAGTGGTGCAGTGTGGCTACGGGTGCCATCTTTAGCGTAACGGATACGGGTGAAGGTATTGCGGCTCAGCATATTGGTCGATTAACGGAACGTTTTTATCGGGTAGACAGTGCGCGCTCAAGGCAAACTGGTGGTAGTGGTTTAGGTTTAGCGATAGTAAAACATGCGCTTAACCACCATCACAGTAAGCTTAAAATCAGCAGTGAAGTCGGTAAAGGCAGTACTTTTAGCTTTATTATCCCTTTGCATCTTATCGAACGTAAGAAATAGTATGTGTGAGTGAAATATTTACAATGAATAATAAAAACAGGCCATTAGGGCCTGTTTTTATTTCTAGGTTTATTGAGTCTTTAATAAATGACAGAAAAAAGCGATAAATAGTGCATTGTCATTTAAGTGTCATATCACGGACATAGAATTGTCATTGTAGCGATTGATACTGGCTGCGTCTGAAGAAACTTAAGTTACAAATTAGTTAGCTTACTACTGGAGCACATAATGAAACTGAAAAAGCTTGTCGGCGCGATTACTCTAACAGCCGCTGGTGTATTCTCTGCCACTGCGATGGCATCGATTGATCCATCTTTGCCTACTTATGAAAAAGCGAGCGGTGTATCTGGCAACTTATCATCTGTAGGATCAGATACCTTAGCCAACATGATGACACTTTGGGCAGAAGAATTTAAACAAATGTACCCTAACGTCAACATTCAGATCCAAGCGGCGGGTTCTTCTACTGCGCCACCAGCGTTGACTGAAGGCACTTCACAGTTCGGTCCTATGAGCCGTAAGATGAAGCCTAATGAAGTTGAAGCGTTCGAAAAGCATTTTGGTTATAAGCCAACTGCGATTCGTGTAGCTATCGATGCTTTAGCCGTATTCGTGCACAAAGATAACCCAATCAAAGGCTTAAGCGTTGAGCAAGTTGATGGCATTTTTTCTTCAACTCACAAATGTGGTAGCAGTGACATCCAACGTTGGGGCGATTTAGGCTTAGACGGTAACTGGTCTGCCAAAGACGTTCAACTTTACGGTCGCAACTCAGTATCGGGCACTTACGGTTACTTTAAAGAGCACGCGCTTTGTAAAGGTGACTTTAAAGCTAACGTAAACGAGCAACCTGGTTCAGCTTCTGTTGTGCAATCTGTTTCTCAATCTCTGAATGCGATTGGCTACTCAGGTATCGGTTACAAAACTGCAGGTGTTAAAGCTGTTGCCATCGCTAAGAAAGGCAATGAGTTTATCGAAGCTACAGCTGAAAACGCGGCTAATGGTACTTACCCACTATCACGTTACTTATACGTTTACGTGAACAAGCAACCAAACAAAGACTTAGCACCAATGGAAAAAGAATTCCTGCGTTATGTGTTGTCTAAGCAAGGTCAGCAAGTGGTAGAAAAAGACGGTTATGTACCTGTGCCTAATAGCGTAGTTGCTAAAGATTTAGAGCAAGTAGGTATTCGCTTGTAAGCCAAACGGCTTGTTAATCAAGGACCTCTTAGGAGGTCCTTTTTGTTTTTGTGGTTTTAAATGTGTGATGATGTCAGGTTTAGACCAAATTAAAGACATAAAAAAAGCAACCTAAGTAGGTTGCTGTAAATTCCAATTCGGAATCTTGGGACGGTCGCGCTAGAAACCATCTAAAGGAGAATGATGATGAACGAAGAAACTCATTACAAAGATTCGGTTCATAATATCTGACTCAGCATCATCAAATTAGTTCAGGGAAAGTGCGAAATATTTTAAATAATTTTGCATTTTGTTTTTATAAAAAGAGGCTGACTCGATTTTTGCCAAGTTTGCACGTCTCAATTTTAGCTGCTTCTACTGTGACTACCGATAAATCCAGCAAGCTAGAGATAGCTTATTGCAAACTCGGTACCTACACCCAAAGATGAACTGTTACAAAAAACTTGTTCCTAAGGAGCTCTAGAGCTCAGTTACGATTTGCCTCTGAGTAAATTTGCAGTCGATAATACCTCCCAATGATTAGTGATAAGTTATCAAGCCCGTCACCACAGCAAGGTAACTCATAACTCACTATTTAGAACATACCGCTCAAAACTTGAATATCGAGGCGACAGTGTTGCAACCAACTAAGAGTACATTAGCTGATGTAGCCCCTTGGGATTTAACCCGAGATTACCATTCTTTTGCGAATACCGAACAAGTGCAAGTGACCCATGTCTCTTTGGATGTCATGGTGGATTTTGACGCGCAGCGTCTTTTCGCTAAAGCGACGCTGTCCTTGGATTTTCTTGAGTGTGATGTAACAGAGCTTTGGCTTGATAGTCGAGATCTAACCATACTCGCTGTGACTTGTTTTAATGCTACAGAGGGGGTGAATGCATTAACAGAAATGGATGAAGAACCGCTCGACTTTGTGCTTAATGAAGCTGACCCCATACTCGGGCAAAAATTGTGTATCACGTTACCAGAATCTCCATGCAAGCAGGTTTGTATTCACTATCAAACCTCGCCGTCCGCCCAAGGATTACAGTGGCTAGCGCCTGAGCAAACCGCGGGTAAACAGTTACCTTACCTCTTTAGTCAATCGCAACCGATCAATGCCCGTAGTTGGATCCCATTACAAGATACGCCTAAGGCGCGGATCACTTTTGATGCTAAGGTGCAAGTGCCCAAAGGCATGCGCGCCGTTATGAGCGCGATGAATCATCCCGATACGCCACTTAATGGTGCGTTTCACTTTGAGATGGAACAGCCTATTCCGACCCATTTAATGGCGTTGGCTGTGGGTGATATTGCCTTTCAAGCGATAGGTCCAAGATGCGGCGTGTATACCGAGCCGAGCATGCTAGCGGCCGCCGCAAAAGAGTTTGAAGATACTGAACACATGCTCGACGTTGCCGAGTCATTGTTAGGTCCTTACGTATGGGGCCGCTATGACATGATTATCTTGCCGCCGAGTTTCCCATTCGGTGGAATGGAAAATCCGCGTTTAGCCTTTTTAACGCCCACACTCATTGCTGGTGATAAAAGCTTAGTGTCAACCGTTGCCCATGAGTTAGCGCATTCATGGACGGGCAATTTGGTCAGTAATGCAACTTGGCGTGATCTCTGGTTAAACGAAGGTTTCACGACCTATTTTACTAACCGTATTGTCGAGGCTGTCTATGGAAAAGAACAGGCAGAATTAGAATGGGTAATAGAGTTTGGTCGCTTAAAAGAAGAAATCGCGTCTTTGCCTACGGGTAAGCAAACTTTACCCGCTAATGTGCAGCAGGACGATCCTAATCTTGCCTTTAATCGTTTTACTTATGATAAGGCTTCGATGTTTGTCCATGATTTAGAGCGCAGGCTAGGGCGAGTAGAATTTGATAAATTTTTACTCACTTATGTGAATCATTTTGCGTTTAAAGCCATTACCACCGAAGTGTTTGTCGAGTACGCAAAACAAACTTTACTGCAATTACACGCAGATAAAATCACTGAAGCTGAACTATTAACGTGGATTTATGGTGAAGGCTTACCTAAGGGCTATTGCGGACCAACATCTATGAGTTTAGATAAAGTCGATGATGCGCTGGCGTGTTTTCTACAGGGAACTGCAGCGGGCCGGTTAAGCGTTAAAGATTGGCGAGTGCATCATTGGCAATATTTTCTGACCCAATTACCTGAAGTTGTTAGTCAAGTACAATTGATGGATCTGGATGAAACCTTCCAATTAACCCAATCGACTAATGCAGAAATTGCCTGTGATTGGTTTCGAGTCGCGATTCGTAATCATTATGATCCTGTGTTGCCAGCATTAAGTGCCTATTTAGTGCGTATTGGACGCGGTAAATTTGTGCGGCCACTCTATGCTGAGTTACAAATTGCGGGATATCACTCTGAATTAAAAGACATCTATACAAAGGCTCGTGCAGGCTATCATCCTTCGATTCAAGTTCAATTGGACAAATCACTCAGCTTATAGAAATTTAGGTAAAAAAAATGGCAACCTATTGGTTGCCACAAAGAAATCAGTGTGGGATACAAATAGAATTCAATGCGCTAGCGTGTTTTCTATTGTGTCCCAAAAGGGAGATGATGATGAACGACCAACCAATTCGACTCAATGCGATAAAACAGAAACTGTGTCATTTGAGGGTATGAAACTGCGACTTCACATATTTCATTCTCAAGGTGCATTTAATCTTATCTGTTAATCCTTACCTATACTCAGAGTCACCATTTTTAATTAAGTTCACTGATATCAGAAAAAAATCCCAAAAAGTTTAAAAAAGATTTTATGGGACATTTTTCTGGGGAATACTGAGTACTCACACTTAAGTGTTACATTTTTTCTACATTAAAATCATGGGGATAAAAAATTAAACGCGTGTCAGTTTATTAATCTATAAGCTAGCGTTAGCGCTTGTTGAAATTTGAGTAAAAAAAATGGCAACCTAAGGTTGCCACAAGGAAATCAGTGCGGGATACAAATAGAATTCAGTGCGCTAGCGTGTTTTCTATTGCGTCCCAAAAGGGAGATGATGATGAACGACCAACCAATTCGACTCAATGCGATAAAACAGAAACTGTGTCATTTGAGTGCATGAAACTGCGACTTCACATATTTCATTCTCAAGGTGCATTTAATCTTATCCGTTAATCCTTACCTATACTCAGAGTCGCCATTTTTAATTAAGTTCACCGATATCAGAAAAAAGACAAAAAAAGTTTTTGAGAGATATTGAGTGCCCACACTTAGTTGTTACATTTATATTACATATAAAATAAAGGGATAAAAAAAGGCAACCTAATGGTTGCCTAATGACCTATTCCTAGGTCAAGGGGACTGCGCTAGAAGCCCCAGGGAGATGATGAACATGAAAAAGACATTCACTGTTCAATACATTTGAGGGGCCTTGTACGGTTAAAGTTCCATAAAAAATTAAAATAAATCTAAATTTTTATAAATTGCAAGATTTCAAATAGATAGTGATTAAATTATTTTAGCAAAGCAGCAATTTTACTTTCTAATGCTTCGGGTTTGGTCGTTGATGCAAATCTTTCGATTGCTTCGCCTTGGCGATTAACTAAAAATTTAGTGAAATTCCATTTAATACCTTGAGTGCCTAATACGCCGGGAGCGGCTTTCTTAAGGTATTGATAAAGTGGATGCGTATGTTCGCCATTCACTTCTATTTTAGAAAATAGCGGAAACGTCACGCCAAAATTCAATTCACAAAAGGCTTGAATGCCTTGTTCATCGGCTTTTTCTTGGGCGCCAAATTGATTGCAAGGAAAGCCTAAAATCACTAATCCTTGATCTTTGTATTTTTGATATAGCGCTTCTAATCCTTTGTATTGCGGTGTAAATCCACATTCACTGGCGGTGTTGACGATTAAGAGTACTTTGCCCCGATACTGCTCTAAGCTTACCGCGTTGCCTTGAATGTCTGTTGCTGATTGGCTGTATATATTCGTAGTCATGTTCACCTCCGTAGGATCTTAGCCAAACAGCATAAACCTCAAAATAGTTTTCAGCAATATAATTGCGTGCAATTTATTTTGTGGGTTTGCTAATTTACTTAATTATCAATATAGTTACAGCAATTTTGTGGCTAAAGAAAAGGGCATCTGTGTGATAGAAAATGACGCAGAATACGAAACAAACATGCAAGCGGATGTGGGGCAAGTAGTTCAACAACTCACTGAAGTTGAAGGAGAAGAACAGGCTGAAGTGTTTAGTGAAATTCTGAATGACTCAGAACCTGGAACCATAGCCTTAGCGCTTGAGTCCTTGCCCTTGGATGAGCGTTATGAGCGTTGGCAGCAAGTTGAATTTGCTGACAGAGTGACTGTGTTGAGCCTAATGCGTGCCGATCCACGTATGGGGATCCTGAAGCGGATGCCTGACAATGAAGTGGATCTGTTATTTTCGCAATTAAGTCCTGAAGATTTAATTGAGTGGAGTGATTATCTTCCTGAAAGTTTTACCGATCGTGCCTTGGCTCAGATGGGGGAGCGTCAGCGACAACGATTCGAACTTTATGATCAATATTCTGAGAATGAAATCGGTCGTTATACCGATCATCAAATGTTGGTGCTCAGTGATAAGGCGACAGTTGCTCAAGCGCAGCGCTTCTTTCGTCGTATAGAGCTCGATTGTAACGACAATTTGTTTATCGTGGATGATCTGGATAAGTATCAAGGTACTGTTCGTCGTTATGATATTTTTAAACATAATCCCTATGAGTTATTGATTTCACTTTTGTCTGAGGACTGCCGTGCGTTATCCGCCGATACGAGTCTTTTAGAAGCGGCCGAAGCGATAGAGCACAGCCGCGAAATTGAATTGCCTGTGATTGATGAGTCCGGAGAGTTAATCGGCCGCGTGACGCTACGAACCGCAACGGCATTAGTGCGTGAGCATTATGAGGCGCAGTTGATGGCAACAGCGGGTATGGATGAATCCGACGACTTGTTCGCCCCGATTATGAAAGGTGCTCAACGCCGTGCTGTATGGCTTGGGATCAATTTACTGACGGCTTTCCTTGCCTCAGCGACTATTGGTTTATTTGAAAATGTCCTATCGCAAGTGGTTGCATTAGCTGTGTTGATGCCGATTGTCGCTTCTATGGGCGGTATCGCGGGGAGCCAATCTCTAACGCTAATGATCCGCGGTATGGCCATGGGACAGATTTCGGCGGGTAACTTGTTTTCGCTAATGAAGAACGAACTCGGCATTGGCATAGTTAACGGATTTTTGTGGGCGATAGTGATCGGTTTAGTCTCTGGCTGGTGGTTCGGTGAAGCGACTATAGGTATAGTGATCGGCTGTGCGATATTGATTAATATGGCCGTTGCCGCCATAGCTGGGGTGATAGTGCCTATGGTGTTACAGAAGTTTAATCAAGATGCGGCGTTATCGGGTTCAGTGATCTTAACGACTGTGACCGATGTGGTGGGTTTCTTTACTTTCTTAGGTATGGCGACGTTGTTATATCTGTAGCGTGGGCTCTTGGGTGAGTTTGGAAGATGAATGCACGGCAATTTTGTGTGTATTCACCGTATGTTGGGAACATTAACGGTTTAATCTGGATATGAATAACATTCAGTTTGTTATAGGTGAAAAGCCACAAGAATTAGCGCTGGCGGCACAATTAATTGATGGGCGTGATGATAATGCTCATCCGTTGGATCATCAGGTCTTTTTCCATTCTCGTGCGGTGATCTTAGCGAAAACTATCGAGGGTGAGATTGTCGGTTGCGCCGCGATAAAAGCTGGTAAAGGCACTGTTGGTAAAGGCACTGTCGGTGAACTGGGTTATCTGGTGGTGTCGCCCCATTATCGGCGTCAAGGCATAGCACAAGGTTTAACGCAAAAACGTATCGAAGTGGCTAAGGCTTTGGGGATCTTGATTTTATACGCCACTATTCGCGCCGAGAACACGTCGAGTCAAGCTAATTTATTGAAGGCAGGTTTTCAGTTTTGGCGTAATTATTTGAGTATCCGTGGCACAGGAAATACTGTGGGTTGGTATTACTTAGCTTTAAGCGTTAATGTCGATGCTGAAGCGATAATGCAGTCTTTAGTTGGCGATCGTACCCCGGCGGTCTAATTGTGTTGTAAGTGAAAAGACTTAGATCTTAATGTGTTTTCATCTTGTTTTACATTTGTATATTCCTCGCAAATAATCCCTCTTTATACGCAAATAGGCTGATTTTCTTTATTTATTCGGTATGATCCGCGGCTATTACCCACAGTCATTATTGAGGTGTTTTTTTATGGCTAAGTTCAGAGTAGCAAGTGTCTTATTATTGAGTGCAGCAGCGCTGCAAGTGAATGCGTCAGAATTTAATCTTGGGTTGAACAACGATGTGGTTTCAACTGAGTTAGAACTGCAATTGAACAAAGATACTAACGCGGTTTTGGGTTATATCTATGCGGATGAAGGCGGCCATATCGCTCAAGGTGCAATGCATATGACCCATGATGCGGGTGTGCATCACTTTGAGGTCGGTGCTCAGTTAAGCCAGCTTTGGTCTGACTATTCACCCAATGGCAGTGCCATTTCTGTTGGTGGTCGTTATGCACTATCAATGGGACCCAATATTTCACTGCACGCCGCGGCTTACTATGCGCCGTCTGTATTGTCATTTGGCAATGTTGATGGTCATTATGAACTAGACTCAAAAGTGCAATACCGTATAACGCCAAACATGGCACTTTATGTTGGTTACCGCAAGATTGCCTTCGAATACGATGATGCCCGCAATTTTACTTTCGAAGATGGTGTGTATATTGGCGGTAAATTCCGTTTCTAAGCACAAAGCATATTGATTTAGCTGTATTGCGATCGAGATGTCGAATTAAAGAGCCGGCGAGGTTAACTTCGCCGGCTTTTCCATTTCGCCTTTAGCTCACTGTAGCTTGGTAATATGGATGAGAAAATGACCAATCCAATCCCGATTAAAATCACTAGGCTGAGTTCTTCATCGAGTATCCACCAGCCTAACAAGGCTGCAAAAATCAATCCTGTATATTCTACTGGTGCCATTTGGCTCGCATCGGCACGTCGATAGGCATGGATGATGAGATAAGTCATGGCAATGTAAAATAGTCCCAAAGTCAGTCCCACTTGCGCCACTGGTAAACTAAATTCGGCGCCTTCGTATAAGGTCGCAGGTATCAGAAATATCATCGCAAAGGCATTAGACCAAAAGAGCATGGAAAAAGGATGTTCATGGGTCGAATAGGCCTTTAAAATCAAACTATTCAACGCTGATGTCATGGCACCGAAAAAGGCTAAACCTATGTACAGGTTAAATTCTGTTGGTTGGCTGATAAGCAAAATGCCGCTAAAGCCGATAAGACCTGCGACCGTGCGTCGATAACCAATGCGTTCATTTAAAAAAATGGCCGATAGTACTAGCAGTAACAAGGGTGAGGTATAAATCACGGCTGTTACTGTCGCGAGCGGAAGATGCAGAATAGCAAGCATAAAAATGGCATTGCCCAGTCCAATCAATAGTGCGCGGGCGAGATGCACTTTGTAAAAAGGACTCAGTTTAAGATTACCCTGTAAGTGCCACACAAAAGGCAGTACCAGCAGAGTGGCAAATAATTGCCTGTAGAGCACCAGTTGAAAAACAGGCACATTGGTTTCAAGCAACTTAACCAATAGGTTACCGCTGGCAATCAGTAGTTGTGCGGCTAAAATCATCAATAGAGGCTGCATAGGATCCCAGCAAAAAGAAGTCAGTATTAAGGTGTATCTTGAATTTCATGCCGCTGTTTGGACTTTGAGACTAAAATAGCATCATAAGGCATGGTATATCCGACTAATTTAGCCTAACTGATTGTAAAAAACTAAATGTAGCCATAAAGTTAACCTACAAATCCAACTATCGACTAAGATTGACAGCATTAGCATTTTCTTCATAGCTGTAAAAATGATCTATGGCCCTTTAACTAAATAAGCCGATGAACAAACTTAAACAAACTCTATTTGGGTGTTTTTTACTTTTTTTGTGGACATTAAGTCCCTCTGTATTAAGCGCTGAAATTGCGTTGGACTCCCCGTATTTGTTCCATGCTAAAGCGGATCAACAGCCTCCTGCTCGGTTTGAAACCGTGCCCCATTGGATGGGACAACTCGACGAAGCTAGTTCGGTCAGCTTAACCGGTGGCGATTATTGGATGATCACGCCTGTGATGGTCAATCAACGTCAATCAAACTGGGTAGTGGATGCAAGTAATTCGATTATTGAATCCGTAGATTATTGGATACTCGGCAGTGATGGCAGCGTACAACATGCCCACAGTGGCTACAGTGCTCCATACCAGTTTTTATTTGATTATGGCCGTAAGGTCACCTTGAATATGGGCACGGATTATTGGCTGGTGGTGAAGCTGAGCAGCCGTTATTACTCCTCTCCCCCTGAGATAGCATTGCAAAGTGTGGCGGATCATCAGTTGATGTCTGACCGTCTCGCAATGGCAGTGCTGCTGTGTTTAGGCGGATTATTGTTTATCGCCTTATATAATATTTTGATTTATATCTCTATTCTTGATAAAGCCTTTCTCTACTATGGCCTTTATGTATTTGCTTATTTTGGTGGCTGGGCACTGACTTTCCATTTGCCCGCACACTTATTTAATTTCCATTACCTTGAGTTGCATCATCTGTTTTTCATCAGTTTGCCCATTTTTAATATCATGTTTTACAAGCACTTCCTGCAGTTGCCTAGTTACTCACCGCGGCTGTGGCGTCTTAGTCAGTATTTAATGTTTGCCTGTATTGTGGCTCTGCCGACCAGTATTTGGCTGTTGTCCTATACGGCAATTATTGCCTCTGTACTGATCATGCTATGGATTGCTTTAGCAATTACCTGCGGTAATGTGTGCTTGATGAAAGGCTTTGCTCCTGCACGTTATTTTATTCTTGCTTTTACCTGCTTGCTGTTGCCTGCGGTGATTATTTTACCCGGAAATATGGGGCTCACTCCTGATTTCATTGAACATGCAGAGCTTGCGACTCTGATGGGCGGTACGGCTGATGCGTTGCTGCTGTCCTTAGCGTTAGCGAATAAGCTGAAATTACTTGCTGAGGAACGTAAGGCGCATATTGAAGAGTTAGCGATTGCATGGGAAAAGGCACGTTTAGATGGATTAACGCGAGTCGGTAATCGTTATGCCTTTGACGAATATATGAACTCACAATTAGGATTTGCCGATAAAGTCGTGCAACCGATGGCGTTAGCACTATTGAATATCGATAGTCTGAAAAGTGTCAATGAAACACTCGGCCATCAAGAAGGCGATAGATTATTGCTGTTGATAGTGCAGTTATTGCAAGCAACAGACTTAGCGCACATGAAGGTTTATCGTATTAGTGGTGACGAGTTTGTGATTGTGACGCCTTCTGCTGGTATCCCGTTATTACAGAGTGCTTTGAGTGGCTTAGGTGAAGAATTAGCAAGCCATGGTTTTAAAGATTGCCAGTGTAGTTTTGGGATGTCGTTAAACACTGAGGTCGCAGATCCCCATGAGTGGTTGCGTTCTGCTGACACTCACTTATATCAATCGCGTATGGATAAGCGTCGTCAAGAGTATGCAGATACTCGCGGTGTCGATGTGAGGCTACATTTAAGCTAGTTATTGAAAAACTTAAAGTAATGGTTTAAGTAGAGCATTAGAAAACATAAATGGCGCAGAATTTATCTGCGCCGTTTATGTTTTTATCTTAGATTTATTAGCTTCATCTTGCTTGGACTGAGCAGTGTCCAAGTTTGCGACTTAGTTAGATTTAAGAACGAGCTTAGAAGTCTTTTTCGCCCTTAATCACCGCAGGATGACCCGATATCGCTTTTGAAGTGTGCATTCCCGCCATCGTCGCCGCTTCGACGCAGCCCGCATTAAGGCCTGTCTTTATCCAATCGCCCGTCATATACAGGTTATCTATCCCTGTGCCATCTGTCGTGATGCGATACTGCGAGCTGTCTTTAACCGATAAGACATAACGCTCGGATGGGTCTACATTTGCGCGCCAATATTGGCTATCGAAGCGGGCAACACCTTGGCGGTCTTGTTCATCGTGTAACCATTCCCAAGGGAAGCTATCACCGACATTTTGCCAAAGTTTATGGATTTCGGTATTGAGTTGATGGATAGCGCCCGCTTTTGCTTCTAAGGTTTTCCGTTGTTGGAAATCTACATCCGAGCTTGGTGGATAGGCCTCGACAGGCAATGCCGAGCAAAAGTAACTGGCATTTTTAGGTTCTAAGCCGCGCCAATCTTCTTTGTCTAGTAGTTGGTTCATCGATGCCCAAGTATCGAAGGGTTCGGTGAAGCCCGATAATACGGGTTCCTCGCCATCTTCAGAGTAATTAGGCCAGCCTATCCCATTCAGATCTTGGTTCATCCACAGTTGATAGGCTTGAGTGGCGACAGTTTGCACCTTATCAACGCAAAGCTTGAGGGCTGGGCTTTGTGCCATCACTTCACTCGCCACATGGGGCACAGAACCTATGGATAGACCGAAGATCACTTTGTCGAAATCTACGCCTTTGACTAAACGCTTTTTCGGCAGGGCTTTGCCAAAGTGAGTTTCATACACGCTGTCCCAATCGCTCCAGAAGTGTTCAAGATTGATATTATGGGCTTTAAGCAGTGCCGATTGCTCAGGCTCAAGCTGCTCATAATTGGGCGTACTCGGCCAGCAAGCGAGACCTTTCACATCGACTAAAGGATCGTAGTTTGTGACAGTCGGCGCCAGAGCTACTTGCTCAGTGATCTCAATCGCTTGAATACTTTGATTGTGACATTCGAGATTATCAACTCGATTGAAGTAGTGGAAATTGACTCCGCGGCGTTTGAGCACTTCGTAAAAAGGTGTAAACACAACATCACCCATTCCCGCCTGCATTTTCCACATCACGCCACCTTGATAGCACAGGGCAATACGCAGCATAGCGCGGATAATTGTGCCCGCTTCGACATTGGGTTTGTCGAAGTTCCCTTTTTCATAGGCAAACACTAAGTCGTAAAAACCGCGCACTGGCGCACTGTCGACTGTGTACTTAAGGCTGGCGCCGTGTTTGGTTAACCATTCGCGATAATCATAGCCATTGATGGCATCAAAGCCTTTTTCAAATACATCGTCGGCAAACATGCCCTTGAGGATCGTGAGCCCCAGATCGGCGGCTATATATAAGTGGCGCAGTTCGTCATTATTATCTAAATGTCCGCTAAAACGTTTCACGAGTCTTTGATGCAGGGCATCGACAGCTGATTCTACAAAACCATCGTCACTTTCACTGTGTACATGCTCATCGCACTCGCGGCCAATCATTTGATTAAAATGGCATTCAAGCTTATCACCGAGCGCGTCGAGTGATTCTTTGGCATCTTCGACCGAATCCTCTAACTTATCTTTTAAGCGTTCAAACCAGCTGCTATCGAGCCAGTTTTTAGGTGTTCCCATGACTTTTTGATCTGCATCGAGCAGGTCATCCATGTCTTTGAGCCATTCTTTGATCCACGCAAAGGCGACTTTAACGACTTTCCAGAAGGTGAGGGTTTCGGTGCCATCACCTGGGATGCCTGGTAGCATTGGGAAAGTGATTGGCCAACTTACAGAACGGCCATCAACTTCTTCCTGTAAGACGATGAAGTTATGGGGTTTAAAGGCATCAAAAAAAGTCGCAAGCGGCGCGTTTGCTGGCCTATCCAATTCCTCATACGCTTTGCGCATTAAGGCAAACGCGTTTTGATAGAAACCAAACCAGATGTGTAAACCATGTTCTTCGATGCGTTGTCCCATAGCGGCATTGCGGCCACTAGCCCCTTTACCACCGATACGCCAGCCGAGTTGATAGACATCAATCTCATATTGATTCTGCCAGCCGGGTTTATCGGTTAGATAACAGGCTGCTGTCATTGCCGCGACACCGCCACCGAGAATGGCTATTTTCTGTTTTTTGATTTCGGAGTTATCGACTAATACCTCGCCGGGCGGCACTTCAAAATCGAAGTTCACATGGTAAGGGAGTAAAACGTGCTGCTCACCAATCTCGACCCCGAGCGTATCCTTTAACGGGAAGCTGGCATTATTAAAAATGGTCGCGACAAAATCATTTTTTAGCAGGGCAACACTGTGCACTTTATTCACTTGGGCAGGCGCGGCGACGATGGCTTGATAAATGGCTTTTTGCCCTGACGAGTCGGGGAACTGTTTTAGAAATACTTGATCGATAGCGGGTTTAAATAACAGATGAAATAGCTGCTCTTCGCCAAGCTGGTCAAGTTCTGGAATAAAATCGGTTTGTTCTTTAAAGAGTTGCCAAGTTTGGGTTATCGCTTCAAGGGTTGAAAGCTGTGCCTCGGGTTTGGCATCGCAATTCACTTCAATTAATGGATGCAGGGCAAGTTCGGTTTCGGGTGAGAAATGTAAAAAACTTTTGGTCTCAAGGGATAATCGCGTCAGAGGCTCGCTAACCGCTGGCATAGTGTATTCACATAAATACTTAGGATAACCAAAGAGTTCTCTGCCATTAATTAAGGCCATGGCATCGTTCACCCAAATGTGTAGTGGCTGAAAATACACTTGGCTGATTTGTTTACTGTCGCTGCTATCTTGGCGCCCGACCATGACCCAAGTGATGATGTCCGTTTCTTGGATCCAGCCCTTAGCTCTGTCCTCTGGATAAGCGGAGTAGGCTTTTTCAATTTGAGTGAAGGTTGTCAGTACGTAGGGAGACAGCACCTTAAAATACATTGCGCTACCGGCAACTTGATTCAGGGTTTTATCGATAGAGCGTTGCAGGTTTTCCTGTTTCCCCTTAAGAAAAAAACCGTACATATCGGCTTTATTTAGCACTAAGGGCGAGTGCATCAACATACTGCCTTGGGGATAAATAAAGTCGGGGCGCTGTTTTTCCATGGCGTTCATCCTTAAATTTCAGTGTAAGTCCAATGATTTGGGAGTTATAGCCCAAAAAGCATAGGGCAAATAAGCAATTAAGCCCATTGATTTTACACTGGAATGATTAAGTATTTGAGGGGGGATAACGGGGTTGAGTAGCAAGTTGGATATTATCCAACTTGCTCAGATTTGGCAGGTTTAGCACAGAACGAATTTGTAAAACAAACCCGTGAGAGCAAGGGTACTTAGATCTAGTTACTTCGATTTATTTTGGTAGAAATCCACCTCTGTATTATCGTCCGAGTAACGTCGCTTAGTATCTCTGCGGCGCTGTTTCACGCGTTTATTCTTTTGCTTACCTTTGACGTTATCGCCCCATGGCGCATCATCGTCGTCAAATTCATAGGAGTGTGACATGGTCAAAATTCCAAAAATACCTGTGCCATTCGCAGCACCCGATCTTTTTACCCAAAGGAGAGATGAAGCTAAAGCGAAATATTTCATCACTGATGGTGAAAAGTTTTGTCCAAAGGCTATATCTTGCCACTGAAATGGCCGCATCTGAGATTTTAATGGGGAATGTGTGGATTATCCTTATGATAATTAAAGGGTAAGTGTAATTATCATCGGAAATTATATTATATGATTGAAACTGGCGCCCAGAATGAAAGGCGCCAAGTTTTGATACAAAATAATGAGTTAGTGTTACTTGCTGCGCAGCATACGCGCGACAAACATACCATCACTATTCGCTTCAAAGGGCCAAACGGTCAACATTTCTGTTTGTTCACCCGTAAAAGGATGGCGTATCGGCGTGAGCGTGAACTCTGGATGTTGCTGTAAAAACGCCGTCACCACGTCTTGGTTCTCGAGCGGCGACAAGGAACATGTGGCGTAAACGAGGATGCCGCCCGCTTTAACTGCGCGGCTACTGCGGCTTAAAATATCGAGCTGTAACGCGGCTTTATCGGCCACGGCTTCAACACCATCCAACCAACGCATATCAGGATTACGTCGCCAAGTGCCAGTACAACTGCACGGGGCATCGACTAACACACCGTCGAAATGATCCGCTGGCACGGGGAGGGCATCGCTCTTCCAACGGGCAACGCTAATACCGTTAAAGTGGGCTCTTTGGGCACGTTTAGTCAGTTCTTCTAGGGCATTGGAGCGAATATCTGACGATATAATGCTGCCCGTAGAGGGTGTTTTATTATCAGCAGCCTTGGTCAACATCAAAGACCGCAGCTGCAGGGTTTTGCCGCCTGCACCACTGCAGGCATCCCACCAATGGGCATCGGGTTCTGGCGCGCAAATTTGCCCTATAACCTGTGAAGCCAAATCTTGGATCTCAATGTTGCCGTCTTTATACAGGGCTATTTCATTAAGATTCATACTCTTGCTGCCAAGGTTAATGGCATCGTTAAAGTAATGACCATAACTAGCATCGATACCTATCGCTTGCAGCTGCGCCGCCGCATCTTGACTCGTGATCCCTTGCGCGCGGCCCCAAATCGGCGGGCGACTAGACATAGCAGCAATTAATTGGGTTTGCTGCGCCGTATCTACAGGGCACACTTGCCAGAACCACTCGGGTAATAAGTCCTGTGGTTTAAACTCAGTCGCGGGAAATAAATACTGTATCAGTGCCAATTTGTCGTCGAGACTTTCAACGGTAAGCGCTTGAGCTTGCTGATAATCGATGGGCGAATGTGATAACTCATGCCAAGCGCTAGCAATATCTTGCCATGCGTGAGCTTCCAATAGGGCACTGGCGCTTAGGCTGGCAAAATAAGTCGCTGATTCTTGTTGATCGCCTACTCGCTGAAACCACCCCCACCAGCGAAATAGACTAAATAAGGATTCACGAATGACTTTACGGTCCTTCGAGCCGTGTTTTTTATGTTCTCTAAAGTAGTTGGCCAGAATACGGTCGGCGGGCATTTTACTGCTTTGAATTTCATCGAATAATTGCTTAATTGTACTGGCGTAACTGAGTGCACGTTTTTGCGCTGGAGTGCTCGCCTCTGCATCTAACGCTGACGATGTGTTTGAGTTGGATGCTTTACCGGAAGAGAAGCTGCTTGGATTACCCATAAATTTAGCCTAGATCATGCTTCTGTGACTGCGCCTTATGTAAGAGGTGTAGCGAACAGAGGGGAAAAATAAGTGGCGCAGAGTGTAGCAGTTTTGCCCGATAACAGGCAGAAAAAAAGCCCCAAAGTAGTATCAACTTGCAGGGCTTTTTGTGGTTGGGTCACTGAGACTCATGGTGCATTCAGTACCAAAGGGTTATTTGCAGGCTATCGCTCAATTACCGCTTGGAAGGTGATTATTTCGTCACCATCTTTTGGATTTGCTTAGCCCGTTCTTCATCACTCATTTCCACCGGTGGTGGCGTAACTATGCCTTTTTGGCACGCGGGTCTGAGTGCTAATTCATCTAACCAACGTTGCAAATGTGTCAGACCTTCCATATTGATGCCGCTCCACTCGTGGATCCGCACCCAAGGCCAAGTTGCGATGTCGGCAATCGTGTATTCGTCACCAGCAAGGTATTGATTTGTAGCTAGTTGAGCATTCATAACCTCGAATAAACGTCGACCTTCTTTTTGATAACGTTCTATTGCTGCAGGGATTTTTTCAGGGAAGTACCTAAAGAATACGTTGGCTTGTCCCATCATGGGGCCGACGCCGCTCATTTGGAACATTAACCACTGGATCACCTGTGAGCGCTTTTTCGGATCGGCTGGCAGGAATTTACCTGTTTTTTCGGCGAGATACAGCAGAATAGCACCCGATTCGAATACCACAAAATCTTCGTTATCGCGGTCGATAATGGCGGGAATGCGACCATTGGGATTGATGGCGATAAACTCGGGCTGTTTTTGCTCACTGGTGCTGAAATCTAATTTATGGACGCGATATTCAAGTCCCATTTCTTCCAGTGCGATGGAAATTTTAAAACCGTTAGGGGTCGCGGCTGTGTATAAATCTATCATGATGATTCCTTTAGGTTATAACGCTTATAGCTACTCACTTTAGGGCCTATTAAGGCATTCGTGCCGCTATTTTGTAGGGGTTAGCGATACTATGGCAGGACGCTGCGCCATAGTGATGAACCAAGCCTTGAGATGCGGCAAGCTGTCAGTGACTTCAATATCTAAATTCTTAATAAAGCTGATAAAAACGTAAGCCGAAATATCGGCAATGCTGAATGCATCGCCTGCCACAAAGGCTGATGTGTTCAATTGTTGGTCTAAGGTTGGTAGGAAGTCAATGACCCTTTGGCGTGATTCTGCGCCCCAAGACTCGACACAATTTTCCCTGTCTTTATAGACACCGCTTAAATTACGAAAGGCTTGAAACCCAACCATTAATCCTTGTAACTCTATGATACGTTGCCACATTTCTACTTTAGCGCGCTCAAGTGGAGTATTGCCAAACAGCGAGTGAACACTTGGGTGGATTTCTTCTAAATAGCGGCAAATGGCAACGGATTCACACAGGTAGCTGCCATCATCGAGTTCGAGCAGTGGAATGCGGCCATTTACACTTTTGGCTTTAAACTCGGCGCTTAAATTTTCCCCTCCACGGATATCGACGTTCACTCTTGGTACTTCTATGCCTTTTTCCGCAAGAAAAATACTGACGCGGCGTGCGCTGGGAGTCGGAGCTAATTCGTAGAGTTTCATCTAAAGTCCTGTAGTTTTTATCAGTGCTTTATGCTCGATTCGGGCATATAAGGCTTTAACGGAACGATCGGTTAGGTTAGAATTTACGCTATATCTAAACGAACAGTCAAGAATGATTTACCCCTCAACTTTCTGTAGTAAAGAGGAATGGTGAAGCTGATCGTGAACGCGTATTCAAGAGATTAGGTCGCAGGCTATGGCACGGAGTTGTAATTTTGATCGGCAAGAAAAACTCATATTGGCGATGGAGCTTTTTTGGCAAAAGGGCTTTGCCAAAACCTCGATTTCCGATCTCGTCGGCCATTTAGGCATTAATCGATTTAGTCTCTATAACAGTTTCGGCGACAAGCAGAATCTTTACCGCGAGTGCCTCCGTTTTTACCTTGATCATTACTCTTTTGGCGCTTCAGATACTTTGCTGCATGAAAAAGCGGGCTTGGCTGAAATAGAAGCTTATTTAGCGCGCTTTGTTGCTTTGCAGCGGGAGCAAAAGTACGGCTGTTTTATGCAAAATGCCGTGCTCGAAAAGAGCCTTAACGATGAAAGTGTGCTGCAGGAATGTCAGCGATTATTTTGTCGATTACAGACCTCATTCACCCAAGTGTTACAAGTTTGCCAAGCGCGTGGAGAGCTATTAGCCCATGTGCAACCACATCAAGTTGCTGCTTTTTTAGTGCTGCAATTACAAGGGATTAGAGTGTTAGGCAAGGCGGGCGAATATGAGTTGTTAGACAATGCGTTTGTTGTATTGCAAGACTATTTACGTAGTTTGAGTGCTAATCAGACGGCATAACTGCAAATGACATAGTTTGATTGGCCTAGGTTTTTGCCTAGGCCATGTTTTTTAGAAATCTATTTTTTAAAAGTTTATTTTTAAAAGTCTATTTCTAAAAGTCCAAGTCCAGCGCAAAACACAGATAGGCCATCAGTTGAGTGCAGTGTGCAAACTGCTCGGCACAAAAACTGGCTGCATCTGGGCGGCAGAGTTCCTCAAAGGCGATATTTTTAACTGCGATAAAATCTTTTCGTTTTAGCTCTATCAGCATAGGGTGGTTTTTATCAAATCCCTTTGGTGGTCGAGTTAAGCTATCGCCATCCATATTAAATCCATGACTTTGTAAGGTTTGTAGCGCCTTTTTATAGCCGTTGGGATTCTCATCGATGCAAGTGCGAATGGCATTTAAGGCTTTCGATTCTGGGTGCCAAATCCCTGCGGCAATAAAACAGCCATCTTCGGCAATGTGTAAATATAGTCCCGGCGCATGTACGTCTTTGCCCTGAAAATGGCGAAATTGAATGCCAACATTGGTTTTATAGGGCGTTTTATCTTTGCTAAAACGGCTGTCTCGCTGGGGACGCATCAAGCTGCCGCCGACTTTTTTTGGTACGGCAGTGAGCCTAGGCGAGAGGGCGAGAATACTGGGCTGCATTTGTTCGATAAACTGCAGCGCAGGCGTTCGCACTGTTTCTTCGTATTCCGCCTGATGGGCTTTAAACCAGTCGCGGGAGTTGTTTTGTGCCAGTTGATTTAAAAATTGCAGGCTCGCAGCGCTGAACGTTGCACCAGTCGCAATAGGGATTTTAGTTGTTAGAGTGGCCATTATCAGGGAACCTTATTAATGCAGATAAACCGAGCATAAGCAGTATTAATGCCGATTGAGGAGCAAGGTGAGTTGCTGACATACCCTCCCGTATCGCCCGCTCGTTCTTACTCACGATAGTTAAGACACTATAGTTAAAACACGATAGTTAAGACTGCCAAGTTGGGTGCCAATACTGCCATCCTTCGGCAAGATCTTCACTTAAATTTTTGCATTGTGCCGCTTCTACCTTGTTTTCAATAAGTCGGTTATTTACACGTAAAGCTAAGTGAGAACTATTCTTATCTTGTTCGTTAGTGCCTATAATGCCGCCCTATTTTTAGATTGGTTTGTTAATAGGATGACGTTGAATGGGTTGCCTGCCTAAGTGTGATAAGTGGAAAGCGAATAGAAATCTGTCGCTCATGGGATTATGTATATTGCCCTCAATGCCGTTGTACGCCGCTGAGGTATTGGGCGAGCCTAAGGTTGAGCCGATTGAGATCCTGCAGGTTCATGGGCAGCAATATCGCAGGGTATTTACCGTCGCTAAACCCGGTGAAGCGATTATTTCCATGGATCAAATCGAGGAGATGCAGGCGACAACTTTCGCCGAAGTGATCGATGATATGGCGGGGGCGCATGTCGATGGTGGTACCCGCAGCGGCGGTGAGCGGATTAATATCTGGGGCTTTGGCGAGACTGAAGATTTTAACGTTTATGTGGATAATGCTCCGGTGGGATTTGAGCAGTATCGCTACGGCTCATTTTTCCTCGATCCTGACCTCATCAAACGAGTGGAAGTGATCAAAGGCGCCCATGATGTGCGCTCGGGCAATGGCGGTTTTGGTGGTGCCATGTATGTGGTCACTAAATCGGCTGATGATTTTCTTAAATATGATCAATCCCTTGGCGCGCGAGTCAAAACCAGCTACGCCAGCAATAATGACGCTATGGGTTATACGGGGACAGTTTATGGCCGCGTGAATTCACATCTATCTGGCTTGCTGCATCTTACGCGTCGCGATGCGGGGGATGTGACTTTAGCCAATGGTGAAGAGTTTGAATATTCAGGTTATGAGCAAAATAACTACCTAGGTAAGATGGATTACGCGCAGGGCGATCACCAATTAGCCTTGAGCGTGACCCATTATCTTGATGAGGGCCGCAAACCTTGGGCTAATCGCCGTGGCCCTATGCCTGCCATCTCAGACTACAACATCAAAAAGTACGGTTCCTACGAGCAGGCTCTGTATGCCACAACCGCCTACAACACCTATGAAGATAACACTTGGTCGGCTAATTATCGCTATTCGCCGAGTAATCCCCTGATCGATACTCAAGTGGTGATTTCCCATTCGGCGAATGCACGCCACTGGGTAAGACCCGATATCGCGTGGGAGAAAATGACGGTTTCCGTAGGCAACTTCGGCCACGAATCTTGGCTAGATTATAAACGTGACTACATTGATATCAACAACTTGAGCTTGATTGGCGACCATGAGATCACCACAGGATTACAGTACCGTAGTCTTGACCGCACTTCGTTAGTGTTTAACAAAAGTTATGAAACAAATCCCGAGAAAAACTTTGGCTGGTACACACCTTATTATCAACCTGAAGGCCGTCAAGATACCTATGCTGCCTATATTCGCGATGCAATTCATCTTACTAATGACTTAACTGTGACTCCCTCACTGCGATATGACTTTATCTACAGCATAGGTCGACCAAATATAGCACCAGATTACAATGATATTGCTGCGGGCCATGATTATAGCTCAACCCATCATTCGGGATTCTCACCAAGATTAGGCATAGATTATCAACTGACAAATCACGCTCGGTTAAACTTTGATTACGCTTATAGCTTGCAAGCCCCTGTGGTGGATGAGATTTATGCCGTGCAATACGCTAAAGCCAGCATTACCGGCACGAGCCGCGACATTGATGTCGAACGCTTACATGCCTTCAAATTAGGCCTAATGACGCAGCATCAGCATGTACTTGCCAATGAGGATGCCTTGTCGACGCAAATCACCCTGTTTGCCAATTTAGGTCGTGATGATATTGCCCAGCGCCGCGGAGCTAAGTCTGATAAAACCCAGCTAATTCAAAGTGGTTACACAAATCTTGATGGTTACCATATTTACGGTGCCGATTTTGAAGCCCAATATCGCTATCAAGATGTGTTCAGTGATCTTGCGGTTTCATGGCTGCAAGGACAGCACAATGGGTCACTCAGAGACAGCCAAGATGACGATGAATATTTAGCTAACATAGCCCCGCTCGATATTCGTCTGCGTTTAGGCATGTATATCACAGATGACATTTCTATCGCTTGGCAGGGCGCTTGGTATGATGCGCAAACCAATGTTCCCCACGGTGATATCTTTAATGCCGAGTCTCCAAGCGAGAATTATTTCCTACAGAATGTGTATCTCGCCTATGAACCTCAAGCCATCTTAAAGGGATTAAGTGTGCGTTTGATGGTAAAAAATCTTACGGATCTGCAAGTGGTGCCGTTTCTCTCCGATGGGATCCCCGCAGCTGGGCGTGATGTTCGTTTGAGTTTAGCCTATGAATTTTAAAGACTAATCACTAAGGCTGTGTGGACTAGGCATATATAGCTCATAAAAAATAGGGTTATATTGCCTCAGCCCCCTGCCGAAAAATGCCAGTTTATGGCATAATCCGCGTTTTACTAGGCATATAGAACAGAAAAATGACTGAAAATGAATTGCTAAGTCGCTGTGGCGGCAAGTGTGAACTGTGTGGCAGCGAGCTTGAACTCTCTATTTATGATCTGCCAGCCTCCGATGGCCGTGACAATGAGATCATGATTTGTGAAACCTGCAGTGGCCAAATTGCGGCACCGGATACCATGGACATGAACCACTGGCGTTGTCTGAATGACAGCATGTGGAGTCCTGTACCGGCAGTTCAAGTGATGTCATATCGTATGCTTAAGCGCTTAAATGGCGAAAGCTGGGCGCAAGATTTGCTGGATATGCTTTATCTTGAAGACGATTTAAAAGCGTGGGGTGATGCCGAAGTTGCCGCAGCAGGTGACGATGCTACGCCAACGTTAGACAGTAATGGTGCAGTGCTCAATGCTGGCGATACTGTGGTCATCATCAAAGACTTAAACGTGAAAGGCACTAGCTTTGTGGCTAAGCGTGGCACAGCTGTGCGTAACATTGCTTTGACCAACAACCCAGAGCATATCGAAGGCCGTGTTAACGGTACTCGTATTGTGATTCTGACGTGCTTCGTTAAAAAGTCTTAAGTTTCGCTTAGTGTGAGCGCGATTTATTTAGCTCAACACAATAAAAACCGCCATGATCGTTAGCCGACATGGCGGTTTTTTTATGTTGAGTTAGGTAGTTAAGATACGCAGCGGGTGATTTGATATTGGCGTGCATAGCCCTGCGGATTAAATTGCCAAGATAATATCCATGCGATCACACTTAAGCCTCCGAGTAATAACCAAGCACTGTTAAAGCTGTTGAAGTTATCGCGAATTAATCCGGCAATCCAAGGCGAGATGGCCGCTATGGTATATCCCACACCTTGTACAAAGGCGGTTAATTTACCTGCTAACATAGGATTTTGTTGATGATCCATAGTGACAATCAGCCCGAGTGGAAAAATCCCGCCAATACCTAATCCTGCAAGTCCCGCCCATAAAAATAGCGATACTTGAGGGGCGAGTGCGAGTCCCATAAAGCCAATGAGTTGTAGCAAGCAGAGTAGGGCTATGATGGTGCGTCTGTCCGTCGACTTGCTGGCAAGCCAAGGAAATACTAAGCCCGCGATCACTTCCATGCTGGTTAAGAAACCTAACACTAATCCCGATTGAGTTTGGCTATAACCTAGCTCGACCGCGTAGGGGGCTAACCATGCAAGTACGCAGACATAACAACTTGTGCCTAATGCAAAAAATATCGCCAATAGCCAACTGCGACGAAAACGCCAAAAGTTAAGTTGCAAAGTTTGCTCTTTTGCTTGGCTCGGTAATGTGGCTTTATGTTTAATCAGGAGCCACAGCACGAGTGCGAATATGCCTAGCCAAGTCCAATGACCTAGACCCGCGCGCCAACCTAAGTTCATCCCGATAAAAGGCGCACTGCTCGCCGCTAATGCGGCGCCGCCCATAATTGCAGTGACGTAAAGCCCCATCATTAAGGGCACCCGTTCACCGAAATTAAGCTTAATCATGGCGGGCATTATGGTTTGAATGAGGGCGATTGCGACCCCTGCCAGTAATGCCGAGCAGATAAGCCAATTGGCATCTATCGCCCAGAAGCGCATTGCAGTAGCGGCGATAAGCAGTAGCAATGATCCTGTCATTACGGTATTGAATCCTAAGCGTTTGGCGATACTAAAGCCTGCAAAACAACCCAGTCCCATGGCGAGCACGGGCAGCAATGTCAGCATAGACGCTAAGGTAAAACTTAAACTGATATCCTTTTGTATGCTGGGCAGTAAAGGCCCAACGGAGGCGAGAATGGGCCGTAGATTTAGACCAATAAGGATGAACGCGAGTCCGAGCAGCAATAAATTCGCTTTCTCTGTCAGGGGGGATCGCATGGATTGTCTCCAAAAATAAGCTGAGTTTGATTTGCTGAAAAAGTGATTTGTAGCAGCATTTAGCATACTCATGATGATTTCCTTTCAACAACAGTAGGTTGAAACCACATCACTACAATTCAAAAAGAATCTCTTTCAGATGTATCTTGATATAAAGATATTTTAATTCTGCGAGAAAATGACTAAGATGTAAAGAATGATGTAAAGAATCTTTATATTGAGATAAACCTATGACAGCTAAAATGACGCTAACTAATGCCAGTCCTGCGGATACTAACGCGAGTTCTACGGATAAAAAGAAAGCGGCTTCGAATACTAAAGAAGATGGCCTCGATAGAATTGTTGAACAGTGGCAACAGCAAGGGGTGAGTGAGGATTTGATCCCTATGGCTGTGCTCGGGCGAATCGCTCGTTTAACGAAATATATCGAAGTGGTACTGCTGCAATGCCACGCCGAATTTGGCTTAGGTCAGGGGGAGTTCGATGTGCTCGCGACGTTAAGGCGCTCGGGAGAGCCGTTCATACTCTCGCCTTCGCAACTTTATCAGAGCATGATGCTAAGTTCTGGCGCTATGACCAGTCGTTTAGACAGACTCGAAAATAAGGGGCTGATTGAGCGGGAGCACAGTAAGGAAGATCGCCGCGCCGTCCATGTCTCGTTAACTGCTGAGGGTAAGTCGCTCATTGATAAGGCATTACCTCAGCATATTCAATGTCAAAGTGCGTTGTTCGCGGGCGTGAGTGCTGAAGATAGGCCTGTGTTACTGCAGATTTTAAAATCTTGGCTGAACCAATTTGAGCCGCAATAATTCGTTTAAAATCCCACTTTAGTCTTTAAAGTCGGCTGATATGTAATAGCGGATCACTTTGGCAAAATGCGGTAAACATGAGCCAACCGCGCGGGATAACATTTGATAGAACAAGGGAGTTGCCATGGTAAAAAGACGTGAAGCATTTGAATTAGCGGGAAAACGAGTCACAGCTGGGACGCAATTAGGGATCAAGCTGCCTGCCGCTAAGTTGTATACCGATACGCAACTCGATATTCATGTGGAAGTGTTTCACGGAGCCAAACCTGGCCCGACTTTACTGGTTTGTGCCGCCATTCATGGGGATGAACTCAATGGTATCGAAATTTGTCGGCGTTTATTAGCCAGAGTGAATCCCAAGAATCTGACGGGCACGTTAATTGTGGTGCCAATAGTGAATGTGTTTGGTTTTATTCAGCAATCCCGTTATTTACCCGATCGTCGTGATTTAAATCGTTGCTTTCCTGGTTCTAGCAAAGGGGCGCTCGCAAGCCGTTTAGCTAATCTGTTTGCCACTCAGTTATTAGTTCATGCAACCCATGTGATTGATTTACATACTGGGGCCGTCCATAGGGATAATTTGCCGCAAATTCGCTGTGATACTAATGATGAGACTATGCTCGCCATGGCGAATGCCTTTGGTGCGCCGCTTATTATGCATTCTAAAGCGCGCAGTGTTTCTATGCGAGGTTATGCTAATCAACAGGGCATTCCTTGCATTTTATATGAGGCTGGAGAGGCGTTACGTTTTAGCGAGTTGTCGATAAAATCTGGCCTCAAAGGTGTGCTCAATGTGATGCGCAGTTTAGATATGCTTAAAGGGCGAGTGAGTAACAAAGGCGCGAGTGTCAGTGCTATTCGCAGTTATTGGGTTCGCAGTGAATCCGATGGTTTAGTGAATATGAAGCTTAAACTTGGCCAGCGGGTGACTAAGGGTTATATCATTGCCCATATCGTCAGCCCCCACGGCGGTGACAGTGTGGCCATTCGCGCGCCAACCGACGGTATTATCATAGGAATAAGTAATATCCCTGTGACTAACGAAGGTGAGGGTATGTTTCATATCGCCCAGTTCGAAGGTGACGAGATTGAAATTGCCAACGAACAACTCGATGAATTCCTGATGGAATATGCCTAGATTCTAGGTCCCATCACCTCTACAATTTAAACCGCTCTACTGAGCTGGTGAGTGAATGGGCAAGCAGAGTGACTTTGTTACTGCGTTTGGCCATGTCCATGGCTTCATTGGCATTTTGGTCTGCAGATTGTGCCGCTTCACTCATGCTCGACTCAATCCGCTGGCTGTAATTTAACTGCTCGTGGGCGGCGTGGGTGATCTCTAGACTCATTTTATTGAGGGTATGTAAGGTGCTTTCTATGTGAGCGATAGCATCCTGCAGGGTTTGGCTTTGTCCGACACACTCATTTGCTTGATTTTGCCCCGTAGTAATTGCATCGGCTGCCGTGGACGTTTCTTTTTGCAGGGCCGTGATCATGGTTTGAATTTCGGCGGTGGCGGCTTGGGTGCGTGAGGCAAGTGATCGCACTTCATCGGCCACGACAGCAAAACCACGACCATGTTCCCCCGCTCTGGCGGCTTCAATGGCGGCGTTCAGTGCCAGCAAATTGGTTTGTTCGGCAATGCTGCTAATGGTGGTTAAAATGCTGCCAATATTATCGCTTTGAATGCTCAAGCGAGACATGACTTCAACTGAGCTACTTAAACGGGCGCTCAGTTCGGCAATTTTATTGCGATTATCATCGGCAATTTGCTTCACTTGATTACCGTATTTCGAGGCTTGACTGATTTGTCTCGCCGACTCACTGGCCTGTTCTGTCACTAGATTTGAGCTAGTAAACATCTGTTCTGCTAAGGCTTTCGTTTCATCGACTCGACTGATTTGCGCCGTTGCGGCATTGGCGATGCGCTGGCCTTGCTCATTGGTTTGGGTGGCAGAGCTGTCCAATGAATGGGCATTTTGGCTGATATTGGTTAACAGCTTGGCAAGATCGTCACTCAAGGTATTCATGTTATCGATTAGGGTACCAAATTCATCATTATGGCGTTTATGAATGCGTTTAGATAAATCCCCTCGGGCGATACTGGCGAGTGCGCCGTTCACTAAGGCCAAGGGATTGAGCATGGCCTTGGAGGTGAAGAAAGAGATAAAGCTCACCATGATGATAAATACCAGTGCTAGTACAATCGCTAAGGTTTGACCCTGTTGAATATCATTACTGGCGATGGTTTGCAGGCTGGTAAATCGGCGGTCGGCTAAGTTGATTAACTTATCTAAGGCGAGATTATTCGCATTAAACTCTTTATCGGCATCGAGGTAATGTTGCTCTGCTTGTCGTTGTGCCTCAACTACGGCTTCCTGCACTTTATAAAGTTCGGCAGGCGCTGCGAGTAAAGTATTGATAATCGCATATTCTTGCTCGAATATTTGCAGTAATCCTAAGGTATCAAGCCCATCAGTTTGTTGTTTTAAAAAGGTAAAGTTAGTGGTGAGATTTCCCAGTAAAATACCGACATCCTGTTGGTGCGATTGAATAACATCCAAACTTTGAGTGTGGATCAGTTCCCCCATAGTGTTGGCTAGTGTATAGAGCATGTCGTCAATGCGAGTACCTGTGCCGACAATTTCTTCGAGTAAAGTCGGATTATCGGGGATGGAAAGAGTTTCGAGATCAATCATCGCATTACTGGCGTTGGTCTTGGCATGGTTAAAGCGCTCAAAGAGTTGCAGGTACTGCCGTTTTGCTTGTTCATTGGCGAGTTTAGCGCTAAACATGGCTTGGCTTTGCTGCAAATAGGCTTGATATCTTGCCTGCGCTTCGTTTAGGGATGTTTGCATCTTAGGTTGATCTGCAACTCTCTCAATTAACTCATTTTCGATACTTTGATATTTCTTCTGCAGCGCGGTAAATGCTTGCTGACTTTTGGTTAAGGCGGCAGTGTCTTGCTGACTATGGGCCAAGGTGGCAAGGCGTGACATTTTTAATAGCACTAGTTGTAAGCTATTACTCTGCTTTTGCACGGGTACGGCTAAGGTTTCAATATTTTGATAGGCGGTTTGTACTTGGGAGAGTGAATAGTAGAAAAAGTTACTACCAGCGATGAGCAGCGCGCCAATTGCACTAAAACTAAAGATGATTTTTTGTTTTATGGTAAGCGTTAACATAGTGCGAAAACCTCTTCTATGACTGTCCCTGTAAAATGGGTTTATTAATGGTTAGATCGCTGTTTTCGTTGAAATATTGATTTAAGTGTAGCAGAGTTCGTCATAAGTACAGTGATTAGTTCAATTGAACGTTTAGATTTAATTTAGGTTAACTAGTTGGTTTTATTATTTAAAATAATTTCAACCCTATCTTGAAAAGGATTAAAGATGAAATCAGTCGTGTTAGGTGAAAACCATATCGTACCGACAAAAATTCTCTGCATTGGGCGTAACTATGTTGAGCATATCCATGAATTAGGTAACGAAATCCCCGAGGATATGGTGGTATTTTTAAAGCCCAACTCGGCCATTTCGACTGTGCTTCATTCTGAGCATCAAGGGGAAACCTTGCATTATGAAACCGAGCTGTGTTTTATGTTTCAAAATGGCCGTTTCAGTAGCGTCGCCGTCGGTTTAGATCTCACAAAACGTGATTTGCAAACTAAGTTAAAAGCTAAGGGATTGCCTTGGGAGCGAGCAAAAGCCTTTGATGGTGCAGCGTTATTCAGTCCGTTTGTGGCGATTGATGATGCAGAGGCACAGCTGCATTTCACCTTGAGTATCAACGATAACTTGGTCCAAGAGGGGCATATCGATTTAATGATTTACAAACCTCAGAGCATATTGTCCGAGCTACAGGCATTTATCAGTCTCGATGAGGGCGATATTGTAATGACAGGCACGCCTAAGGGCGTGGGAAGTATTCCCGCTAAAAGTGTATTCAACGTGACGCTGAGCCGGGGTTTGCAAGCGAGTGCTGAGCCCTTACTCGAATGGCAATGGTTAAGTGTTTAGTGTTTAGTGATAAATCGCTGAGTAGCTCGCATGATTGAACCTGATGACGTAAAAAAGACTGCTGTATTGCAGGTGTCAATTTGCCAGCCTCTGCAACAATTTTTGCTTGCGTTAGGGGCGAGTCAAGCTGCTGTTGAACGTTACTTACCACAGTTTAAAGCGTTGAACGTGCCGGCGGAAGAGGTGCTTCTTAGCCAAGGTGAGGCGCAGTCACAGGCATATTTTGTTGTGGATGGTATAGTGCGCGCTTGCCATTATACTCAGGAGGGCACAGAGCGCTGTAAGGAGTTTTATTTCGAGGGTGAATTGTGTTTTTTGTATGTCAGTTGGCTTAAGCAAATTCCCGCTCGTTACCAATTAGAAGCCTTAAGCGCCTGTAAACTTATCCAAATGCCACTATCCCTATTGGATGATACTTCGCTGCAGTCAGTGCAACTTGGGTTACTTAAACAGCAATTATTGTATAAAGAACAAAAGGAAGCCTTTTTACTGCTGCACACACCTGAGCAACGTTATCTGTATTTACGCGAACATTCACCACTTTGGCTTGAGCGGTTAAGCCAAGGTCAGCTAGCTAATTATATTGGCATTACGGCAATCAGTTTGTCGCGTATGCGTAGACGACTTCAAGACTCTCTTTAACGGTTTTTGCTCCCAGTTAACTTAAGTTAATGCGCTAAAGCGCGATTCCCATGATGCTGCGCCTTAAGTTGCGCTCTCAAGTCTACAAAGCTTTCAATCAGAGTGCGCATTATTACTTAAAGCGAAGGAGCTTAATAAGTTGACTGCGTTTACTTTGTCTCAAATTTTGGTGGCGATAGCCATTATCTTCGATCTGATTTCGTTTCAATTTAAGGCGCGGGAGCGGATAGTCGCCTGCCTTTTTGTGTCTGGCATCTTGATTTCAATTCATTTTTGTTTGCTGGAGCAATGGACTGCCGCAGGCTTAATGGGCATAGCCACAGTGCGTTATCTCACCAGTATTTTTACCACCTCAAAAGTAGCCCTATGGTGTTTCTCTATTGCTGCACTTGTGATGAGCATTGTGACCTTTAATGGGGTAACGACTGTGATCAGTTGTATAGGCACCTTGTTTCAAACCCGCGCCGCATTCTGTCAAAGGGATAAAGATCTCAGACTGCTTATGATAGTCGGAACCAGTTTTTGGCTCGTTCACAATGCCTTAGTGGGATCGCCTGTGGCAGTGTTAATGGAGGTACTCTTTATTGGCAGTAATTTGGTGGGCTATTATCGACACTATTTTCGTGGGCAGCTTAAGCAATTACCGTGATCAGTTTAAATAATCTCATTGATAATTAGAGATATTTATTTTTATAACGGCTAATCACAGGGGACTGTTGTAATCGTCGCTTGGCCGTCAATGTGAGGCTAATTCCAGTGTGGGTTGGCTCTGGAATGATTAGAGTCCCGCGACGGCTTCCATATCGAGTTCGATATCAGTGCAGCCTTTAGCACAGTAAATTCCTGCGGCTTGTTCTGCCTTTGCCTGCTCAGGCAATATGACTTTAAGTGTCTGTTTACAGCTAGGACATTGCACTGGCTTACCTTTAAATACCCGTTTAATCAGATTTTTCTGCTCATTGAACGAGGTCGCTGTGCTTTGGTTTAACACGGCAAAGGGGCTAGTAGAAGCAGTTGTCATCGGTTGGCGGATCCTTAGGCTTGATAAAGTATTATCACGAGACTGTCATCGCGAATAGCGAGATTATAGCCTGAGTTGCGCTGTTATTGAAAAGCCTCAATGTAAGCTCATGCTTAACCCATCGATCAGTGGTATTAATAGTCAATTAACGTATCGACCATCACATGTGATGGCCGACATTGTGCGAGAAACGACTAGAGGGTGTTTTGCCAAGTCGATGGGCGAGAGTAACGTGCGCCATCTTTGACTCTAGCGCGGATGTGTTTGACATCATTAAGCTTGAACGCTTGGCGGTAGCTTAGCCAAGGTCCTGAGTCGAGTTGGTATTCCAACTCGGCATTGGGATATAAGCTATTGAGCACTAACTGCTGATGTTCAACACGTATTCCAGGCGGTGCTATGCGGTAGAAAACTCCTGCTTTTGCTAACTTAGGTTGCACTTTATTGGCGTAAACCGCAGCGAAAACTTGCCAATCCTGTTTGAGGACTTGCTCGGCTTGGCCATTGAATTGGCGGGCAAAATGTTGAGTTTGCTGACTATAGATTTTACCTTGATAATCATAGGCTAATTCCCATGGTGCCTTATGCCATGCCCGTTCGGCGAGGGCGACCATGCGCGGGAATAACATGTATTCTGCTTGCTCGTCCGATTGCACCATTTCGCTCCAAAGGTGCCCCTGTAAGCCGTAAAACCTGTGTCCCGGTTTGAGCTGGCTGTGGCTATCGTCCGACACAAATGGCTGATTTAAGCTATTGCGCCAGCGCTCGGCATGTACAGGCAGATTATCGGGCATAAAGCTAAACACCTTAAAACTGTCTATTGCCCTCGAGGCCCAATGATTGCCGCGCTCATCTGGATGGCTAGCGTAGGGGAAATCGAAATAGGTGACTTCTGGCGTTGAGATAACGACCTTCCAGCCAAGATTTGCTTGCTTATGGGCGATTTGATGGCCGTTGTCTGAAATCTGCGACCAAGCGTTAGATTGCACTTGGGCGGGCATGTTTTCGGGACGCACTTCACCCATACCATCATTCCAACCAGCGGCAATAATCCCTTTCTCTGCCAGCATGTTAGCAACGCGCTCGATAAAGTAACCATTGAGCGAATGCAGTCCGGCTAACTCATCGACTTTTTGTTTTTTCATTGCGATACACGCAGGGGATTCTACCCAAGCGCCTGCGGTTTCATCGGCGCCTATGTGGTAATGCACTAAAGGAATGCCTACGGCTTGGTGCATCTTTTTAACTTCATCAATCACAGTATCGATAAAGTGATAAGTGCTCGGCAGACACACATTGAGTGTGTTGTCGTGGTAATACTGAATTGACGAATATTGGGTTTTATCTGTAAATTCAGTCAGTAAAAACTCCTCCGCCTTAGCTTTGTCTCCCTTGGCGAGGTAATGGTGATAACGCGCCTCCATGGATTTTATCGCTGCGCGGGAATGCCCCGGCATGTCCAGTGAAGGGATCACTTCGATATGGTGAGCATCAGCCAGTTGTAATATTTCTTGGTATTGCGCCACGGTTAAGTAGCCATCGACGGGGTTAACGTCCGCTATGCCACTGCCCAGTTGTGGCAATAAACAGGTTTGCTCGGTTAAATCGAAACAGCGTTTTGCACCCACATCGGTCAGTTCGGGTAAGCCGGGGATGGCTAAACGCCAGCCTTCATCGTCGGCTAAGTGCAAGTGCAGCTTATTGATTTTATAGGCGGCGAGCTGTGGGATAATGCGTTTAATAAAATCGAGCGAGTGAAAGTTACGGGCTAAATCGATATGTAGGCCGCGAAAGGCGTAGCGAGGCTGGTCTTGGATCTCGATGGCGACCAGTTGATCGTCACTTAAACTGATCAACCCTGCAAGGCTTTGTAGACCGTAGAAGAGTCCCGCCTCACTGCCCGCTCGAATACTGATTTGCTCAGCCGTTATGGTTAACCGATAGGCTTCGCTGCTTTTAATTTCACTATCATGGGCTTCAGTGCTGGCGACTTTAGGAGCTTGAGTATCGAGCTGTAATAACAGCGGTGTGCCTTTATCCTTGGCCGCAAAGCCTAAACTGGCGAGGTAATCAAACGCCGCCTGCCGTCCCTTAAAATCGACAGTTGCAGCCGTGAGTCGATAACCTTTAGCAAGGGATAAAGGCGCTGAGTTTAGGCTTTGGCTATGAAGTGGCGTGGGGATGAGTTTGCCGCTAATGTCAGGTGCTTTGTCTGCGGCTAAGGCTTGATATTGCTCTGCTAAATATTGGCCATCGGCAAAGGGGGTTGCATCGTTTTTTGCCAGTAAGAATTGTTTCTCGGCATTAAAAGGCGCGAGGTAGTCTTGCTCGGCTAAACCCGTTTCTGGATCGCGCCTTGTTTGAGTGCTCTTTATGACCTGCGCCTTATCGCCCATAGCGACAAAGAAGTTTGGCATAAACTCGGAACGGGTGATTTGGCTGCCTTTGCTATAAAACTCAATACGATAAACTTGATTGGCGACGAATCCCTTAAAGCTGGCTTTAGGAGTGATTTTATGTAAATCGCCATTGATATGCTCAATGCTAAAGTCACCCGCATCGACGAAATAAACGGGCGATAATTGGCTGAAATAAATTTTCCAGTCGCCGTGATTTAACTCTTCGCTGGATAACTTGTCGTTCGATAGCTGAGTGGGCAAGGTCAGCTCAATGGCAGAGCGATAGCATTGGGCTTCTTTAGCGGGACAGGTTTCAAGATAACTAGCGGTTAGCTGATAATTTAATTGGAGCTTATCGGCCAATTGATTCAGCGCGACATGATTTGCCTCCTGCACAGCATTGGCGGCCAGTACTGATGGCATCGCAAGTATTGAAAGCACCGACGCCACGGGAAGCACTGCCATCACGCCGCTGACTAAGGCTGTCTTAATCCTCTGCCACTTTATCATCCCTTTCTGTGTTATTTGTCCTTTCACTTAGCTGAGTCCTTTTGTTGTAAAAACCACTGCGCGGCACCTATGAGGGCTGCATTGTGATGTTGGCTGGCTGAAATCGTCAAGTCTGTCAGTTGCGGGCCATAGACTAAACTTTGCAATTTCTGTTTAAGCGCTTCAATAAAAAAGGGAAAGCTTTGGCTGACTGAGCCGCCAAGGATGATATCTTTAGGATCGTATACCAGTAAGGTTTGGGCGATCATGTGCGCCAAGTGTTCGCCAAAATGGGCGAAGGCTTGTAGCGCTTGGCTGTTACCTTCACAGGCTTTTTGGTACAAATGCTCGCCACTCATGTGATGATGAACGGTGAAGTATTGCCCAGAGCAGTAGTGCTCAATAATGCCATCACGATAACTCAAACTGCCGATTTCACCTGCGGCGCAATGTTTACCCGAATACAGCTGACCATTAAAAATCACCCCTGCGCCTACGCCAGTGCCTAAGGTAATCCCGAGCATGTCTTGATTGCTGTTGAGCACAGCTTCGCCAAGGGCAAATAGGTTAGCGTCGTTATTCACAACAACATCCATTTCAAAGGTATTTTGCAGTTGCTGGGCTAACTGCGTTGCCGTTAATGCAGGGATGTTGAGCACTTCGAGTAAGGTGCCGCTCTGCATATCCACCATGCCGGGTATCCCGATGGAAATACCATAGGTTTCAGGTGTGAGGTGGCTGTGGATACAGGTCACGAGGAAATCGAATAACTGTTCGAAATTGCCATCGGCGGGAACGGGATACCGCCAAGTGTCGAGTAAGGTTTTACCTTCCACCTGTGCCAACATCAGTTTAGTTCCCCCAAGATCTAAACATAGGACGCTCATAATAGCTTGTTGCCTCTCGTGTTGTTTGTTGCCATCGGCTCGTCATTCTTTGAGGCCGCTTTTGTTGAAAATAGGGTGGTGTTTTTAATCAAGGGACGAGCCGTTAGGGCCACATAACCTATGTAAGCCATAGGGATTAACAGCACTAACATCCCGAGCCGTAACTCGCCGGATAGCTCACTGATAACACCAATGATCGGCGAGATAAACGCGCCGCCGATAATGCCGGTACAGAGAATGCCGGCGAATGATCCATGATCTTGAGTGCGCGAATTGAGCGCCAACGAGAAGATCACCGACCACATGATAGAAATGAAAAAGCCAACCAATGGGAAACAAATTAATGCTAGTTGGCTCGGTCCCCAAATCGCCACCAGAAAACAAACCAGTGAACTAAGGGAAAAACTGAGCAGCAAGATCTGACTGTCGATGAGTTTAAGTAGCAGTAAACCGAGTAGGCAGCCGAGCGTCATGTAAAACCAAAAATTGCTAACCACATTGGCGCCGACACTTAAGGTGTCAAGGCCATGATATTGCAGCAAAAAGACTGAGATGCTGTTAGCGAGCCCTTGCTCAAGCGCAACGTAGGCGGCGATAGCGAAGAAGAATTTCAAAACGGTTTTATCTTTGAAAAGGCGTAAATGGGTCTCGAGGGCACCTGCCGACTCATCTGTCAGTTTATTCACTTTGGGCATCTTCACTAAGCTGGCAAAGAGCACCATGGCGAGCGCGACCACGGCGAATAACCAGTACATGGCGAGCCAACTCATGTTCTCGGGCAATAGCTGTTGCACATAGTTGGCGGATGCAACACTGGCTTGATCTAAGGCGACAAAATGCTGATACACCAGCGGCGCTAAGGTCGCGGCGCCGCCAAAGGCGAGTTGGGCTAGAACAGAGAAAAAGGCAAAATGCTCTGGCCCCGCGGCTTGGCGCAGTAAGGGATTCACTGCTACCTGCAATAAACTCATGCCAGTGCCAATACAAAACAGGCTAAACATGGCGATGCTAAAGGTGGGCAGACACACAAAAGTCACGGCGCCGATAAACGCGAGGCTAAAGGCTAAGATGATCACCCGTTTTTCACCGTACTTGTCCACCAAAATTCCCGCAGGAATCGATGTCACTCCGTAGGCGATAAAAAACGCAAAGGGAAATAACCCCGCCAACGTCAGGCCGATAGCATAACTGTCAATTAACGCAGGGAAAATCGGCCCCATACTGTTGGTCATCAAGGAAATCACAAAGAAAGTACAGAGGACAAACAGAATGATGAGTTTGTGTTTCATGTGCTTAGCCAATTGAATGAAGTGAAATTCATTGTGGACTGACACTCGCTATGGCGGTGATACGAATGGTGCCTCTGTCGATACTTTTCTCACATATGCAAATCCTGTTCGCGCAGATTTGGCTGATTTACATCAGGTGCAGTTAATACGAGCTGTAGATACTGGCGATAGATACGAGTTGCAGATAGCTGCTGCGGATAGGCATAGATAAAGCTGTGTTTTAGTATCTGCTGATAAAGTGTTTACTTGTAAAATAGTTACCTTTAATTAACATTGGATAGAATAGTATTAGAGTAACGGAGTTGAGTATCACAGTAGGGCTGACTTGCTATAGACAATAGTGCGCGAGGCACAGCGATTTCGCCGAGCTGATAGGTCAAGGCTGGCATTTAAAAATAAGGTCTAAGTGATTGAATAATTTAACAGGATGGAATAACGGCTAGCTTGAGTGAGTGGCGTTGATGTGTAAGGGCTGATTGAAGCTAAGGTAAAGGAATGAGTAACTGGAGTTTAATGGATGAAACCTCTGTGTGAAAAAGTGATCCCCGATGAAAACAGCTCTTGGCGTTACTTTCGTTATGAATGGGACCACATGGATCTCAACTGGCATTATCACCCCGAGTACGAAATCTGCTTAACCCTCAACAGTTATGGCATGCGTTATGTGGGCGATCATATTGCCCGCTATGGCGATTATGATTTAGTGATCATCGGTCCAGACATGCCCCACGGCTGGCAATCCGAGGCTAACCTTGATGTTTTAACTAACGAGGTTTCAAAGAACGATTGTTTGAAAGGCGGCGCTTCAACTGCGGTCGGTTTGAAAGAGCCCGTTTTGATGGGCTTCGCTTCGAAAAGTCGAGTGAAGGAAGTCGTGTATGTGGCGCAAATTCCCGCAGCCTGGCTACACCAAATTGTGAATGAGCAGCGCGAGTTAGCATCCTTGCATTCGCTGTTGACCCATGCCAAACGGGGCGTGTTGTTTAGTGAGGAAACGGCGCGCAAGGCCCATAGCGTGTTTATCGCGATGGAGACGGCTAATCCCTTTAAACGCTATATATTGTTATTGGAATTATTAGCATTATTACAACAGGATAGTCAGCAAGAACTCTTGTCTAGTACCTTGTTCACTCACGGCAGTAAGCTCGACTTTACTGTGAAAAAGCTCGATAAAGTGATTGAGCATATTTATGACAATTACACTCAGGCCTTGTCGGCACAGGATTTGGCAAAGTTAGCGCACATGAGCACCAATCACTTCCATCGCTTCTTTAAAAAACGCACCGAGAAAACCTTAACTGAGTTTATCAATCAACTCCGGATCGCTAAGGCGTGCAAGTTATTACTCTCGAACCAGAGCCCGATTTCAACCATCAGCGATCAGTGTGGTTTCAATAATTTATCTAATTTCAATCGACGCTTTATTCAATTTAAAGGCGTTACGCCGAGTCGCTTTCGTCAGCGCTTTAGCAGTAAACAAAGGGCGATTTAACCCTTACTATCACGAATGCTTAGGCTGAAAATACTGCTCCACTAAGGTTTGGCAGTATCTTATTGCCTGGGCGGTGATGTCCGCTGAAATCGGCTCAAATGGGCGCTTCAGTTCGGGGTCGTGGTAATCCATTCCAGCTAACAGCGCATACCAAGAGGGGCGAAAGTAGGCGAGTTGCTGATCGTATTGGTAAAGCAGTAAATCAAAGTCTTCCCCTTGATACCAAGCTTGCAATAGTTGCGTCAGCCTTTGGGAAATGGCGACTTTTCTCGCTGCCACCCAATAAGGTTCGCTGCGCTGACTGGTGACATAATGGGCCTGAATGTAATCCTTTATGCCGAGCACTAACTGCATTACTGCTTGATTTAATGTTTGTCGACTTAAGGTCTCTGCCTGCTTATTCAATTGATAGCGCTCGAATAACGACATAAATTTTTCAAGGGTGAATTGGGTCATCATGATCGACGTGGCTTCGAGCGGTTCGATAAAACTTTGCGCAAGTCCTATCGCCAGCACATTGTTGTGCCAAGCCTTGTCACTGACACCGACCCGCATTTTGAGAAACCGTACTTGGGTTGATTCAGGCAGATTAACACTGTGCAATAATTCCTTGGCTGCGGCATTGGCACTGAGGTGGCGACTGCTATAAACATAGCCATTGCCAAGCCTGTGGGTTAGGGGGATTTGCCATAGCCAGCCTGCACTGAGCGCCGTGGCGCGGGTATGGAACTTGGCTTGCTGTGCTTGGGTTTGCAATGCATTGTTTTGTAGATCATGGGTTTGCTGTGTTTGAGTGGAGTCCATTAATGCAGGAACAGGAACAGTGACGGCGCTGTCGTTGAGCAGTTCATTGGCGAAGGATTGAAAGGGTACGCCTAGGGTTTTATGAATTAACTTAGCGCTAAAGCCGCTGGCATCGATAAAAAAGTCGGCGTTAAGTCGTTCGCCATTCGCCAGCATTAAGGCGTCTATATGTTGGTTTTGGGTTGTTGAAACTTCAATGACATCGCCGATGAGGTGTTTTACGCCGCGTTGGCAAGCGTATTCTTTTAAGTAGTTGGCAAGTTCAGTGGCATCGAAGTGATAGCCGTATTCGTTAGCGTAGGGCAATGCTTTATTCGGCCTTGGGCTGAGATTGCGTTTCGCCAATACACCACTCGAGAAAAACGCATCGGGTTTAACGGCACTGCCATGACCGCGGCGTCTTGCATTGGCGTTGATAAAGAAAACTTCAGCGGGTTTCACATCCATTTGACAATAGAAGGGGTGAAAATATTGCTGCCCGTCCCCATTCCAGTTGATGAAATCGATGCCAGTTTTATAGCTGGCGTGGCATTGTTCCATCCAATCTTTTTCGCTAATGCCTAAGTTGTCCATAAAGCGTTTCAAGTGTGGCGTTGAACCTTCACCAACGCCTATGGTGCATATGTTGTCCGATTCCACTAAACAGAGCTCAATGGCGGCAAATACGGGGTTATTCGCTAGGGCAGCCGCTGCCATCCAACCTGCGGTGCCGCCACCTAAGATAATGATTTTTCTGATTGCTTGCTTCACTTTCATGGTTTATACCTCTGCATTATCAACGCAAAAAGCCGACCCTAAGGTCGGCTATGCTGTGACTCAAGTTTAAAATTTGTAGCTAGCACCGACGAAATAGCGTGAACCAAATTCGATGGTGTTTTGGGTTAATCCGTATTTAACATCATAGGATTGCACCACTTCATTGGTTAAGTTAACCCCTTCGAGTGAAACATCTAAGTTCTCCATCGCATGCCAAATAATCGAGGCATCCACTTGTTGATAGCTGTCGTTTAACACGTTTTGAATATTACCCACGCCTAAGTATTCTGAACGCCAGTTATAGGCGATACGGGCGCTGAACAGATCATCTTCGTAGAAGAGTGAGCCGTTGAAGGAGTTTTCTGACACACCTTCAATCATCTGCTCTGTGCCATCGGGGCGCGTGCTCTTACTGTCCACATAGGTGTAGTTGGTTAAGAAGCCAAAACCGCTTTCAAAGTTATGTTGTAGCTGGATTTCAAGCCCAGTAACAGAGCCGCTACCGCCATTGGCTGGGGCTGTGACACGGCATTTATCCCACTCGGATTCTGATGCACCGCAACCTTCAATGTATTGAGTCGACTCAGTGACAAACACTACGTTATCAATATCTTTGTAGAACAAGGCTGCCGACAGCATAGAAGATTCAGTGAAGTACCATTCGATGCCAAGGTCAGCTTGATTCGCCTTATAGGGTTTTAAATTTGGATTACCGCCGGTCGCAGTACCAAAGTTTTTCGCTATGGCTAAACCTGGTTTGAGGTCGCTGTAGTTGTTACGCGCCATCACGGCAGAGGCCGAGGCACGTAGGATTAGATCTTCTTGTAGATCGAAGGCGACGTTGATACTCGGTAACCAATTATCGTAATTAACGGATTCATTGTAGGGTTTGCCATCGGCAAAACCGGTTGAGGTTTGGTCTGTGTTAACGTAACGCAAACCAAAGTTACCACGATAGAATTCGCCGCTGAAATCCGCTTGGGCGTACAGGGCCAACATATCCTCTTCGACAGTGAAGGTGTTACCGAGATCGGCGACTTCCACTAACTCGCCATTGGCGTATTTCTCGCTGATAAACGCCCACCATTTGTCTTCATCTAACTTGGCATAGGAGTCGAGCACATTGCCGCCGCTCTGGGAATGCAGGCCAGACAGTACGCCATCGCTCCAGTTGGCTAGGTTGCCATTGGGCACAAAACCTAAGATTTCTGCGGGGTTACGGTTGAAGGCATTACGCTCGAAATCACTGGTGTTGTACTTAATCCCGACCGCAATTTTATTAATAAAATCATGATCGAGTTGATATTCGAAGTCAGACTGTGCGTAGGTGACTTTATGATCTTGCACTGTGGTTTCGTAGTTGGCTTCTTGCGCATGCTTGAACTGGCTAGCATCGTTGGCATCTAGGCTCGTCAGCACCACTTGATAGGGACCTGTGGCATCGTAACTAAAGCCACCATCGACACTGCCTTGACCATTAGGGAAGGCGGGATCGCCAATTTTGCCGCCTTGGTCCGTCGCAGGGATCCACCAAGAAGATGAGCCGCCTTGGGTGCCGCCATCTGAGGTCGATTGGCCAATGACGCCACTTACCGTAAAACTGTCTCCGACGTATTTTCCGGTTAAGTTGAGTACGTCAGATTTCATATTGACCGCGTGGCGTACCACAGGGTTATAAATAATCGACGCATACGCTGGCAGAATCGTTGCCGATGCTGTGCCGCCTTGGGTGTTGTTCACTACGTTGGTGGAGCCTGAACCGCGCGCGCCAACGGTTAAGAAGTTATGGTTTACGTGGGGGATATCGAGTTCAAAATTAAAGTAATCTAAGGTGAACTCTGTTTTTTCAGTCGGTGCAAATTGCAGTGTGACTTGGGCACTGGTCCGTTCGCGTTCGGCCCTAAATGCCTGTGAGCCAATCCCCCACGCCCCGACAGTTGATTCTTGGTCTTGTGCAGGATCGGCAGCGAAGTATTCATAATAACCGCTGAGCGATTCTAATACATGCCGACCACTGGTGAGTTTTTCTACTGAGTAAGCGCCTAAAATACCAAATTTTTCATCGTCATTTTTCCAGCTTCCGACGAAAGATCCACTTGGATCTGTTTCATCGTACAGGCTGCTTTGGCTCAACTCACCCGCCACTTGATATGTGTGAGCATCGAGATCTAAGGGCTTACGGGTTTTGAGATCGACAGTGCCGCCCAGCGCACCTTCTTCAAGGCTAGCGGTTGGCGTTTTGTGGACTTCAACCGCACTGACTTGCTCGGCTGACAATAATTCCATGTTGAAGGTACGAGTGGCAGGACCAAGATCATACCAAGAGGTGCTCGCAACGGTTTGACCGTTCAGCAAAATACGACTCTGTTCTGGCGCTGTACCACGAATGGTGACCCCACTCACTTCACCGTATTGCCTATCGACCGTCACCCCTGAAATTCGCTGCAGCGCATCACCGATGTTTTTATCGGGAAACTTACCTATGTCTTCCGAGGTGATGGCATCGACCGTGGAATCGGCGAAGCGTTTGGTATTCATCGAGGCTTCAATCGAGCGACGTATGCCGCGTACTTGGATCACCTCAATATTTTCTGCGGTTGCCTCTTGTTGCTCCGCCGCGATTGCGGTTGAGCTCATCCCGAACAAGGCGTTAGCGATACATAATGCGAGCAAAGAGCTCTTAAATAGTTGACCTTCTGACATGTTATTGCATCCCTGTAGTGCTTTTGTGTTGTTTTTTTCTCCAGTTAACTTACCTGTTATCGAATTGTTGATGCGGTACTTTTCACACTAGGATTGGTATTTTTCTATTGTCTTTGAAGCCTTGGGTAAGGGGATGGTTAACTGGGTGCAAAGGCAGGATTTATCGACTTAGCGTAGAAAAGTATGGCTTGTTGCTAGGATGGTATAACTAATGCCGGCGGGATTACTCACTATAGATAAGCTAAACGGATGAGTGAACTCGCTGTCTACAGGTTATGAATTAACCAGTGCGTAAAGAGAACTAACTTATTCATCTTTAAACATTATTTATAGGATGAAATCATGAAACTGAAATCGATAGCCGTTGCAGTTGGGCTTTGTGTTGCGAGCTTGAGTACTGGCTTAAGTGCGGCCTACGCCAGCGATAAAACCATTTACCTTACCTTTGATGATGGTCCAATTGACGCGACCTTAGGGCTGTTAGATACGTTAAAGGATGCCAATATTAAGGCGACGTTCTTTATTAATGCGTTTCATATGTATGGCGAAGGGGATGAAAACGAGGCGTTAGCGGCTGTCGCCCTACAACGCTTGCTAGACGATGGTCATATTCTGGCAAACCACAGTTACGATCATATGCTGCATAACTGCACTGATGGCGTGCAATCTGGGGCGGCATATTGTAATCAAGTTGGACTCTGGCCTGTAAAATCCTATCAAGATGCGGCCACCGATTTCACCTATTTTGTGACGAACACGGCCAAAGTGGTTGAACTTATTCCTAATGCCGCCAGTTATCCCAATAACAAGATGACTAAGTTGGCACGTTTGCCTTACACCAATGGTTGGCGAGTGACCAGTAAACTCAAAGGCGACGGCTTGTGTGCGACATCCGATACTGTGCCGCCTTGGGATCCTGCTTTTGCTTGTACCGCAGAAACCTCGACCAACAGTTCGCAAGTTGCGGTGCAAATTCAAAACATGCTCGCCGAGAGTGACTATAAAATATTTGGCTGGGATCTAGACTGGGGACCAGAGGATTGGGGGGTTGCCTTTCCTGCTGAATCCATGGCTGATGGGGTTGAGCTGGTGGCAAAAGTCAATCAAGTGATCAACACCTGCGCTGGAACGACGATGAATCCGCTTAACAGTCGTACGCAGAACTTAGATTGTAGTGATGGTTTACATAACGGGAAAGTGGTTATCTTGACCCACGACTTCCTGTTTGAGAATGCTCACCGCGGACAAGGTGCAACCATCAACTTGCCTAAAATTAAGCGTTTTGTTGAAGAAGCTCAACGTCAAGGGTATCGTTTTGATACGCTAGATAATTATGCCCCTGCTTGGCAGGAACAGCATAATTATCAACTACCTGAGTTTGTGTCCTATCAAGATAAAATCTATTCTTTAGTGCAAGCGCATTTCTCCCAAAGCAATTGGCAACCAAGCCAAACCCCAGCCTTGTGGAAAAACGAAAAGTAGTGATGTATTGGGCTGAGTATTTACTCGGCCCATCATATTGGTCGAGTAAAAGGCATGTTGCTGAACTTAGCCTGACAAAATTCAAAATAGCGGCATTTTTTACACTTTACCCACTTCGCTTTAACTCAGTATCTGTAATACTGCTCCGACATTGATTTGAAGTTTATCGGTGTTAGAAAAGTAGCGCATAACGAGCGCGATTGGGGAGAGAAGATGAGTACGTTTGTAAAATTAACCATAGCGGCAACCTTAGTGGTATTAGCCTTACTTGCTGCGGGTATTTACCGTTTCAACATGACCAATGATGATATTTATATGGTGATGGAAGATGGACAGGTGATGCAATACGATGAAGCCATGGCGCATGAAAAAACTCAGGCTCAGGCGAATGAGATCGAAACTGTGACACCTTTTGAGGTAAAGCCTGTGGCGAATGCATCGGAAGTGATGCTCAAACTCTTTAGCTTAAATACCGCCAATCCTGTTGAAATAACGCTGCCTGAGGGCGGCAAGTCCGTTGCACTGACACATTTTATTAAGATCAAGCAAACAGAGTTTGCTATGGGCGACTACCAAGATGGTGAGGTAAAAGGTCGAGCATTACTCGATTACTTGCGCATTACACCGTTAAATTTCGATCCAGCTCTAGAGCCGGACACCCAAAGTGACGCACCGATTCAAGATGATCCTAAAATGCAAACTATGCCCTTTGTGGCGCCCTTTATTGTGACGACTCAAGGTTCAGGCGTATTTTGGTATCTTGGATTGTTTAATCTGGATTTTAAACACAATAGCTTGAAACACTTAGGCAGTGTCATGCTTGGCGATCGAATCGAAGTGGATAGTATTGAACCTGTTTATCCTTTTGAAGCCCCATTCAAAATTGCTGTGACTTATCGCGATAGAGCGTCTGACCAACCTATGTCTGAAAGCCCTGAAATAGTCAAAACCATAGAGATGGTAGTGAGTGAGACCAGCATACATAAGTAGCGTGTAAATGCCATTATGGATCTACGCAGGCTTATGCTAAGTTGTTTTTCGGTCTGTGGGTGATGTTTGCTTCAATAGCAAGCGTTAGCAGGTAATAGGTCAGCATAAGATTTCGACAAGGAGAGTGTCATGCAAGTTAGCAAAATCACTGGGAAATTTGATGTTAAGCTCACTCCTGATAGCCCCTATGCTACTGGTATTGGTGGTGTGACGTTAGGACGTATGGGCTTAGATAAAACCTTTTATGGTGAGCTTGAGGGTCGCAGCAAAGGGGAAATGCTCAGTGCTATGACGTCAGTCAAGGGCTCTGCTGGCTATGTGGCCATTGAACAAGTGGTTGGTAATTTGTGCGGTAAGCAGGGCAGTTTTGTATTACAACATTTTGGCATTATGACCGATGGACAAAATCGTCTGATCTTAGAAGTGATACCCCATTCTGGGGCGGGGGAGTTGCTGGGGTTAACTGGCACTATGACCATCAATATTGAGAATGGCCAACATTTTTATGTATTCCAGTTTGGCTTTGAAGCTTAGTTTGGCTTTGAAGCTTGAGTAACGCCTGCGTTTTAGCTCAGTTTTCTGTAACTCTTCTCCTTTATGATCATTCGAGTCATCTTAATTCACTCCTCTTAATTTAAGTGAGTAAGTCTTTTCGATTGAGTCTGAAAATGGACATAAAAAAACCAGCTGAGGCTGGTTTTTTTTGATTCTTTTTTCATAAAGCACTATCGAACCTTGAGTCTAGATCGGCGTGCTGTTACTTAAAATACGTTTAATTTAAAAAATGCCGTTGTCGCGAGAGTTAAGACACTTTTTTAACAACTTTAATTTTATCAACGACCTTTTTCACATCGTCGGTATTTTCGGCAATTTTCAGTGCTAGTTGACGTTCTGCATCGCTGGCAACTTCACCTTTCAATGTGACTATGCCATTGGCAACATCCACATTAATTTGGGTGCCGGATACGTCAGTTGAAAACAGTAAACGCGTTTTGATGACTGTGGCAACTTTAGAGTCAGTTAAGGTGGCAATAACTTCACTGGTGCCTTCTTTTTCATTCATCACAGTGAGTTGGTTATCTACATCTTTCACCCCATCTAAGCTCTTGATGAGCTCTGTGGCGAGGGCTTTATCCACACTGCTTTCCACTTTACCTGTTAACGTCACTTTACCATCTTTGACATCTGTAATGATGTCGAAGGAATTGAGATTCGTGTTGAGCAGTAAAGTGGTTTCTGCTTTACCATCGATCCATGCATCCTTGGTTCCGCCTTTCCAATCTTGGGCGGCGGCCACATTTAAACTGATTGAACCGACAAGTAAAGCCACTAGTACTGATGCTGTTGTAGTTTTCATAATCATATCCTCCGTTGTTTTCTCGAAGCTAGATAATGCGCCAATCGTGCCAATGTTTTTAAGTTTATGATTTTTAATGTTTTAATTGTTTTATCTGGCGTTTTTATACCTTAGCACTTTCCTTTTGGTCGGTCTTTTTTACCGACAAAATGTAATTTTTTCTGGCATGCTGAGCCATCATTCGAACATAAAAAACCGCACTCATCAGTGCGGTATTATGTCTGTAGTAAAAGTGGGGGAGTCGGTTAAATATGGCTCACTTAGCGACAGAGAATTAATGGTGATTGAGCGATCCCGTACCGTCGTAACTCATTTGCAGCCAAGCGGCACCCTCTGCAAGTTGGTTTGCAAGTTGTGGCTGATGCGCTTGCCTTACTGCTTGTTTTATTTGGATTAGCACTTGCTGCTCTATGTCGACAAGGGCGGTCATAGCCTGCGAAATTTGGCACTGTTGCAGCAATTCTGTTGCTTGAGCATAAGTGACGTGCACGGTGTGACTTAGGCCATTAATTGGCTCGTCAGCCAAACGTCTCAGCTGTTCAAACCGAGTTAACATTCGTTGGTGGATGTTAGCTTTGGCGGAAAAAACACGTTTAAGATTATAGTCTTCGACATACCTCCTCGCTTGGTTGTAAAATGTGAGTCCTTCTTGATTCAGCTCGATGATTTCATCGATCAACATGATATCGGCGCGGATATCAGTCTGATGTTGCACAACATTAGACTTCATTATGGGCCTCCTAATGCCAGTGTTCGACATAGATTGTTTAACTGCTTGGGTAAACTGATTTTGTTTCGTTCAGCTACCATGCATATTCTGTTCTCGTTTTTAATGATATTTTAACAGGCTGATTTTTAGACTGATATTCTCAGTTCATCGAGATATCATCTTAGAACATCGGCAACTATTACCGTTGCTGTTGTTAAAATTTCATGGCTGACATACAGTAGTTTTTCATACAGGGAGTAGATACGCATGGCTCGACTGACACTTTTTTATCACTTGCAGGATGTTGGCGCCGAGCAAGCAATCATCGAACTTGCTGGCGCTGCTGACTTTAATAAGCTACGCAGTGTCGATGACTTGCCTTGGATAGAGCAGCTAGAGGCAAATCACGTCGATGTTGCCATTATTGAGTTATCCAGTCTTAGTCGTGAAGATTACCTTGTGCTGCTGGATAATGCGGCCATGTCAAATATTGAGTTTATTTTTCTCTCCGATGGTCAGCCAAACCCTAATCTTGATCAGTTAATGTCTCATTTTGCTGGTTACCACTTTCGCAAACCTTACGATATGCCGCTAATCAGCGAAATTTTTGCTGATTTTGCACAGTATTTAGCGTCATCGCCTAATCGACTGCATCCTTTTGCTAGTGAGCTAGACCAATACGGTTTGCTTGTTGGTTCATCAGCTCCTATGCACAAGCTATATCGCACAATTCGTCGCGTCTCTGCGACAGGCAGTAATGTGCTGATTATTGGGGAAAGTGGGGTCGGGAAAGAACTGGTTGCTAATACCATACATCTTGCCAGCCCTAGGGTGAACGAGCCTTTTATTGCGATTAACTGTGGTGCATTAAGCCCAGAATTGGTCGACAGTGAGCTGTTTGGTCATGTCAAAGGCGCATTTACGGGGGCGAATCGCGATCACAAAGGCGTATTTGAACAGGCTGAAGGCGGGACCTTGTTTCTCGATGAAGTCACCGAAATGCCGATTGATCATCAAGTGAAGTTACTCAGAGTGTTGGAAAATAGCGAGTATCGTCCTGTGGGTGGCGACAAAGTGCAACGTGCAAACGTACGTATTGTGGCAGCGACTAACCGTGATCCCATAGTGGCGATAGAGGCAGGGCTATTTCGAGAAGATTTGTACTTTCGTTTGGCTCAGTTTCCCATTCGCGTTCCGCCCTTACGGGAACGTGGCGAGGATATTATTGGGCTTGCGCAGCATTTTCTTGCCTATCGTAACGTGGCCGAAAAGCAGAATAAGAGCTTAGCTGAAGACTGTATTCAGATGATTGCTAAGTACCCTTGGTCTGGTAATGTGCGCGAATTAAAACATGCAATTGAGCGAGCCTATATTCTGGCCGATCAGGATATTTTACCCAGCCATTTACAGCTACCTCAGACGAATGAAGTGGGTTTATGTGGTGGTGAACAAGTTGTTATCCCCCAAGGCATGCGCTTAGATGATTTAGAGAGAATCGCTATTTATCAAGCACTAGAAACCACTCAAGGTAATAAAACGGATACCGCCGAACAACTGGGGATCAGCGTTAAAACCCTCTACAACAAGCTCAGCAAGTACGAGCAGCAAGTCGAGACCGGTGAAACGACTGCTGAATAAATATTAATTATCAAATTAATATTGAAACAGAGCTAAGTTTTATACTCTTTTTTTTGTAAATAATAACTCCTATTCTACAGCCCTTAAACAGAAAAAGCGGAGATAGAATATGAAACACTTATTAACAACAGCATTATGGCTTTCTTTGACAGCCAGTAGTTTTGTAAACGCCACCCCAGTAGTAGGAAGTCTTGAAACAGTCGCTGAATTGCCAATACGACCTGGCAATGTCAGCGTCACTGCACAAGGTCGGATTTTTGCCACAGTACATCCATTTGATACACCATCAGGTTTGCAATTGATTGAAGTTAATCGTGAGACCAACGCTTATAAAGCTTGGCCTTCAATGGATTTGCAAAAAACATCGACAGCCAATACTGCTCAATTTGATACCTTATTAGGTATTGCTCAGGACAAGGCTGGACACCTCTGGACCGCAGATATGGGGTTAGAATTAGGCCAGACAAGGATTTGGGGATTCAACATTAAGGACGGCAGTCTATATAAACAAATCGTCCTACCACAAGCTCTCGCGCCTAAAGGCAGCTTTATGCAGGATCTGGTTGTCGACTCTCAAAAAGGCTGGATTTATTTAGCCGATATCGCCAACCCTGGCCTCTTAGCGGTGCGTATCGACGATGGCCATACAATACGTTTTTCAGGTCATAGCTCGCTGCAGGCCGAAACGGATGCAGTAATGAACATAGATAACAAAACAACATTGTTTAATGGCAAAGTCGCCAGTGTAGCGGTCAATCCAATCAGTTTATCTGCCGATGGAAGTACACTCTATTATGGTGCAATGAATGGTACTCACTGGTATCAGTTATCGACTGCAGCTTTACAAACAGGCAATAATGATAAAATTATCGCCACGGTAAAATTAGTCGGAGCCAAGCCTGTATCAGATGGCGCTGCAACGTCCAAACAAGGTAATCATTACTTTACCAATTTGAACCACAATGCCATTTCCATGCTAGATAACAAAGGCACACTAACAACAGCGGTCAGTTCTCCACTACTGGATTTTCCTGATAGTGTGCAATTTGGTGAAACAGGCTGGTTATATATTTCAGTGAACCAATTGCATAAAGCAAAAGCCTTTAATGGAAAAGCCGAAACAGCCAAACCGCCTTATCGTATCATGCGACTCTGGACCGGTGAGGATACTGCTGCGGGTCAATAACACCTTAGCTGCAACTGCAAAGTTGCAGCTTATATTTGCAGTATGAGTTATATCGCAACTGTTTATTTACGTTGATGTGAGTCTTTGGTTTAACTCGAAAGCGTCTAGAAATGAGTTAGGTGTTGATTGTGCAAACTATCAATGCCTCTTATTGTGACTGGCACAGGTCAATATTGAATGGTGAGATAATTTTTGGAACAAGGAACAAGGAACAAGTTCAGTGAAACTCAATCAACCTTCTAAAAATGCATTTTATATTCAAACTCTGAGTACTCAGTACCGACCTCTATTATGGCTGTTTGCTGCTGGGTTATTACTGCTTGGTTTACTCTGCGCCAGAGCAACCTATTTACAACCCGATCCGATACTACAGCTCGTTCTCGGCTGGGTAACATTGTTTCTATTGTTACCCGTGTTACCGACTGCGTTTGTTCAGCAACAGTGTTGGTTAGATGCTGAGCAACAGCAATTGTGGCTCGGTAAAGGTTTATTCAATGGGAGGTATATGGGATTGTGGCGGTGGCGTTCCTATGCCTTTTCGGACATCAAAGCAGTGCAACTTTATCAGCTGCAAATCACCCGTTGGCATCAGATCAGCCGCAATCGCCAAGCGGAAGATACTGTCCAACATTATCTGGCTTATTTAGAATTGTACCAGCCCAACGGTGCTCAATTGATATTAGGTGACAGTACTGATAGAAAGGAATTACAACAAGTTCTACAGCAATGTGCGCAGGCGATAGATTGTAAATTTCAGGATTTTAGTAACATCACTCAAAAATCACTTCCCAAAGGTAGTGAATTTAATTTCATGCGGGTATTGGTTCTGCTGGTTATATTTATTTTGTTGAATATTTTATATTTTTTGTTCGTTCTATAAATTCTCAGACATCCAGCCTAAAAAGTTAGGCTGGATGTCCTCCACAACGATCACTCATCTTGCTCAGTGGTTTCCTGATAAGGAACAAACACTTTAAGAGATGCTGGCTGGACTTCAATAGTGAGATCCGCTGGCTCAAATACTTCACCATCAATCACATATTTACACTTAGGCTGGCTGCTGATGGTGACCTTTTTAGCATGTGCATGATGGACTTTACTTGCACTCGCTTGTTGATCTCGCACATTTTTATTGCCTTCTTTCACCCATCCTGCAATCGCTAATTCAGCGAGGCTAAGCAACTGCTCTTTGGGTTCATCGCCAGCATCCAACCAAGTAATGTCGAGCAACCCGTCGGTCATGTTTGGTTCGCCATCGCCCTGCGCCAACACGCTGGTAAACGGTGCGGCATTGGCAACGATTAGGCTATGGGTCGTCAATGTTGTGGGTTTTGCATCATCTAAGCTGAGCTGGATGGTTAAAGTGATATCGGCATTCACTGCGCGCCATAAGCCATCGAGGTAGGCAAACTGGCCGAGGGCATTTTTACGCTCACGGTTCGCGGATTCAATCATTTGTTGCTCAAACCCTATACCTACGAGCAACAACACTAACGCCTCATTACAACGCGCGGTATCAATGGCTTGGCAATGCCCTTGAATAATATTATCCAGCGCCTGAGAGATAGGAATAAGCTTACTGCCTAAACCAAAGAGGGCATGGCTGAGGGCATTAGTTGTGCCAAGAGGAATGATGCCTAAGACGATATCCGTATCAACGATTTGAGAGGCCACTTCAGTCACAGTACCATCGCCACCACAGGCGATAATGATATCAGCGCCTGCATTACGGGCTTGCTCGGCGAAGACATTTGCGGTTTCGTCTGCTGTTGTGAGTTTTAAAGTCAGGTCAAAATAGGCTTTGAGTTCATCTTGGATTTGCTCGCTGTATTCTTGCCATTTCCCGCCACCAGAGACTGGGTTGGCGATAATCCACGCCACTTTGTGGATGTTAATTTTCCCTTGACTGAGCATGCGATCGAGCGCGCGTAATTGCCATTTGTTTAAGCTAGCGGTTTTGCGAATTTGCTTTATCTGCTGCAGTACTTCGGCGAAGTGCTGTTGTTTATCTTTACAAACCAAATAAGCGGCGAGTACCAGCACTGAGCGGCCACGACCCATAGCACAGTGGATGAGTACCTGTTTATTGGCGCGCACTTGGCGGTGCAGCCAGTTAACGGCTTGATTGAGTTGGGCGCTGGTCGGTACGCTATGGTCGAGGATGGGAATATTTAAATACTCGATATGATCTTCAAATTGCGACCAATCTAAGCCATCAAATTCAGCGGTGACATCCAGAATGGCAGTGATCTTATTGGCTTTAATCGTTTCCAGATCTGCGGAAAAGAGTCTACAGCCGAGATACAGATGTTCATCAATCCTTTGCATGGGCGGTACTGAATCGTATTTTCTGGCCCAGTGGTTATAGAGTCGACTGCCTAATAAAAAGGGAATAAAACCCCAACGAATATACCAAGGAATAGTGCCATCTTGGCGTTTTCTAAAAATACTGGCGAGATTAAACCAATAGGCTGAACCGACTAAAAACAGTGACAGACTTGTCCATGCACAAATGAAAGTGAGCAGGGGAGAAGTGTCTGTTACTGCAAAATAGGCTAACAATACTGCACCTGCAGTGTACAAATATTTGATGTGGATCTTCGTTAGCATGCAAGTCCTCCAATGCCATTGTTCTTGGTTAAAATCGTTGCACTTGAATGGATAGATGTCGAGATGAGAGATGCAGAAATGAGCGAGTCTAAACCAAAAGGGTGGCAGTAGACGAGTCTATTGCCACCCTAAAGTGAGATTTGTTTAGCACTTAGTATCTTTAGCTTTAACACCTTCTTTGACTTCTTCACAGGCATCTTCGATGGCGTTACCTGTATCAGTCATTACTTCATCGATTTTTTCGCCCGCGTCTTCGGCTTTGTTATCACTACAGGCCGTTAAACCTAGGGCGAGTAATAATGCGAATGCTGCACTTGTCATCAGGGTAAATGGTTTCATATCTATCTCCTTTTCTAAAAAAATTATAGTCGCGGTGATTTACCCTTAAGGGCATTGATCAGCAGAGAAATCACTAATAACACAATAAATATGAAGAAAATGATTTTCGCTATTCCCGCCGCTGCGCCAGCAATCCCAGCAAATCCTAACAACCCGGCAATCACGGCAACAACTAGAAATACTAATGTCCAACCTAGCATAATAACCTCCTGCCCTTGTATTAATCCTTCTCATGACCGTTTGTGTCACTTGTAAGGTAACGGCTAATGGCTCTTACTTGATTGCGATCTTAATGCCAACTTTAAAAATTTTAAGTAGTTAATTGATTTTAAATATAATTTAAATCATTTTATTTAAAATAGTGTGAGTGAATTAAAAGAGGGGTAGGCAATTTTTACCTAAGCTTCGGTAAGAGTTTCAGCCTAATACGTTGAATCAAAGACTGTGAGCTGATGTCGTTCATAAGTAAAGACAAATAAAAGCCGACACTGTTAATTCGTGAATCAATTCATTAATTAATCAGTGTCGGCTTGTTCTCTATGGGCTTTTTAACGCCAAGCAATTACTGTGGTTAAAAACGCGCGGCGCTCAATGATTGCTGTCATCAAAACTTCCCTGTTTTGATGAGCCGTCATGCGAACGTGCTGGATGCTAGCGAGTGCAGCAGTGCAAATCAGATGGAGTCATTACTTGCCAATATGTTGAAATTAATCAGCAAGTTATCTCCGTCAATCAAGATGTACTTTGATGTACTTTGGTAAGCTTTTTAGGCTTGCCGAATCAAGCTGGTCACATCCGCTAGCATATACCTCTCCTAAGCTTGGCAGTTTGGCCAGAGGCGTGAGATTGGACACTTGGGTGTGGGATATATCAAGGTCTTTTAGCCCTATTAATTTTTTTAATGGCGTTAGGTCTGTGATAGAAGTGTTGGCTACCTCTAAATTCCATAATTTAGGCATGTTGGCCAAAGGGGTCAAGTCAGATATCTGAGTATTATTTAGCCTGAGCAGTCTAAGCTGAGTTAATTTCGCTAGCGACGCCAAGTCTGTGACATCAGTATTGCTGCAAATCAGATAACGTATATTAGTCAAATTGGCCATTGGTGATAAATTGGTCACTTTAGTGCCGTGGAGCACAAGAGTATTTAGTTGTCGCAGTCCCGCCAATGGCGTCAGTTCGGAGACTTGAGTGTATCCCATATAAAGAGCATAAAGCTTTGATAGCCCTAATAGGGACGTTAAATCTGCCACGGTAGTGCCCGAAAAAGAAAGCCATTCAAGTTCGGTTAGCTGGGCTAAGGGTGATAAGTCTGAGACTTGTGTGTCATTAAATTTGAGAGTGTTCAGTTGGTTTAAATTTTCTAATTGATGCAAGTTGTTCACTTGTGTACGGCTTAAATCCAAGTTTTTCAAGTAGGTCCAAAGTTTAAGCGGCCGTAGATCGGCCGATTGTAAGCCGCTTAAATTGAGACTCGCTGCATTCTCATGTCCACAACGTGCGAAAGCGACCGCTATCGCCTTGCGGCTCAAACTCTCTTCGTTATCATAATCGCGGCAAAGCTCGGGCCACAGGCTATAGATGGATGCTGAACCATCAAACTGTCCTTCGGTGAAATTATGTATCCACAGCTCAGTGACTTGCTGCTGGCGGTAGTTGGGGGAGAGCTTAACCGCAGGGTTGAGGATGATTTTACTCAGCAGATGCAGCGCATGATCCACCTTATCTCCGAATATGTCATCTCTATCGGGGAATTTTTCAGTAAGCTGCTCAACTGTACCAAACAGCTTGTCGATAAATTGGCTGTGTTGCTGACGGCTATTGCCGTTTTGGGAATAGTCTTCAAACACCAACTGCCAGCATTCGAACCAGCTTTGGCTATTACAACTTAAGGTCAGGGAGTCGACCAACGTTGAATTACAGCTCAACTGTGACCATTGCCCACTAATAAAGTGGGCGGCAAAATATTCCTGAAAAGACAAGTGACTGAAGGCAAATACTGCCTCGTGCCCTTGCTTGGCATCCTGACCCCTGTCGATCAAAAAGCCAGTACGGCGCTTGATATAATCGATCAAGCTTTTGGCGGTTTGTTGGCATTTGTCTTTATCTTCATAGACTTCTTCTAGCTCTTTAGCGAAGAATCTTGTCAGTTCACTTTCTGTAAGGTTGGTGACGCGGCCAACCTCATTATCAAAATAGAGCTTTTCAATTTGAACACTGTTGTTGCCAGTTTTACCTAATAATTCACTCAGCTTGCCTAACTGCATCGCATAGGCCAGTTTCGCCAGCCAGTTGCGTATGTCGGTATAGTCGAAATCTTCACTGTCGATAAAGTTATTTTTTATGCCTCTGGCCCTGTCCATGCTAACCAAATAGGTCTCGATGATTTTCTGGTAGAGTTCTGCCCGACCATTAGGCAGGCGACCACGGCGTTGTTGAATAAAGCTGATCATATTCAGCAGTACAGGGGTGCGCGATAAGTTATTGAGCGCATCGTTACCGTCAAAAGCGGCCTGTAGATCGTCGATAAACTGCGCTTGTGCATCGCTAGTGTTTACATAAATGTGGCACCATTTCTGGCTGAACTGGAGTCGCTGCTCATTATTGAGTGGCTGGATATAATAGAGCCCAAAGTCATGCAGTTGGGATGCATCAATCTTACGCTTAAGTCTGTTTGGATTGGCTAGCTTAGGGTTAAGCCCATCTTTAGCCTGAATATCAAGTTCATCCACCTCATTCAATTCGTGTAAATCTAGTGGCTGATTTTTATCAATATTGGCAAAGGGCCAAAGCAAGGATGCATCGAAACCAACAACCCGCGCGGTCATAATGCATCGGCATGATGGATATTGGCTAAACAGAGTTGCTAGAGTTTGCCCCAGATTCAGCATTTCCTGCTTGCCGATTTCATCCAACCCGTCGACCAACAGTAAGACCTGACCATTGGCCATGACCTCAGTGAGCTTATCTAGATCCAACAGTTCACCAAGGGAGCCTAAATAACTCTTAAGATTGGCGATAAACTGCTCTGCGTTGACGGACGTCGTGAGAAAGGCACGAAAATCCCTCACCCTTAAAAGGATTGGCAGTAAGGGCCCCATAGCCTGTTGCACATAGTTACTTCTATGATGGGCTAGACTTATTGCCAGCCAATGCAGAAAAGTCGTTTTGCCTATCCCTGGATCACCTAATATAAATTGGCGCGGTTTTGCTGCTAACAGCTTGGCTAGACTGATGTTGTCTTTGGCCTGCAGCGTTTGCTGCGCAGTATCGAAGTTTTTGGCGCTGGTGGCACTGGTGCCAAAGCTTGGTAGCACGAAGAGATCATCGATAAAGGCACTGTCTTGATCTGTATCGGCATCATCATCCAATAGAGCTAGGCCTTGATTATTCAGGCAACCATAATAGTCTGCTAATTGGCGGCAATAGCGGTCAAATCCTTCACGGTAAAGGTCAATAAATTTGCTTTTATCCGAGGGCTCAAATTCGGGGAAATACTTCATACTATTCGACCTCTGGGACTGCGCCTGCGGGAGTGGATGTATTATAGGATTGGATGAGTTTATGCAGGTAATCTCCCCAAGCAGGCAAGTTACCATTTGCCTCTATTTCTGTTAGCAAACTGGCGAAGCGAAATTCAGTGATTTTATTGGGATGTATAAATGCGCCGCGCGCCTCGGTATTCGAACTTGTGAGATATTTAAAGGCGGGTATTTTAGACTGAACTCGTGATGAACAAAATTCAGCTACATCATTAATTGACTTAGCGCTGACGCTGAGCATCTCGTAAATCTCTCTGTAACTCACATAAGCACTGGCGAGAAACAGTAGGGATTGAGCATGGTATTGATTTTGGTTTTCGCCGTTGGTTTTGCTGATAAAGGCAGCCAAACGATTACAGATCATTTTCAGGCGCCGCGGATTGGCTGGCAGGTAGTTTTGTCGTTCGAGCTCAGCTTTAATTGCCGCAATAATGTCGCTGTATTTGTCGTGTTCATGTGTAAATATTTTGTTTAAATTGTTCGCTACAAAGTCGGCAATATTCTGTTGACTGGCAATGGGCAACCTGTGGGCGTCTTGGCAAAGTTTTTCTAGATATTCAGTTGCATCGTGATTCGATAGGTCTTCTATATTGCCCGTATTTCGTAGTTGAGCGTGTTCGAGCTTAAAGCTGGCTTCCAACTGTGCAGGGTCGATAGCAATGATGAAAATACAGTTTTCTAAGTTGAGGTGAACCTTGATGCCCTCTAGCAGTTTTTTGGCTGTTGCCGCATCACAGCGATCAAGATCATCGATAAAAATAATACATTTTCTATCTGTCTCACCTATCTTAACTTTGTTTGTCAGTAAGTGATCTATGGCGGTGCTGAGGGCATTGTTTATCTGATCGGTTGAGAGTTGGCTGAGTAAATTGTCTCTTTCGTACTTTTCGCCGATGGATGGGAACTTATCCAGGCCAGAAACCATGCCCCCACTTAACATTTTGATCGAGCCATCAAGCACACTAAGCCCCGCCACTGCACTGACATTGAGTATTTTTCCCGTTTGGTCAAAAAGCTTTCTCTTCTGACTGAAGGACTGACGCATAGTATGCATAAGGGCGATAATGGGCTGAGGCTCATGTTGATAGCGCCATGCTTCGAACCATACGCCATGGTAATGCGGGGTAGCATCGTTAGAGGTAGGAACCGCTTCACCCTTTATCGAAGGTGGGTTCTCACCGAATAACTGTGCGTATAACTGCGCTAAAACGCTGGTCTTGCCGCTGCCCCAATAACCTGTAATAGCGATGGTTTTAGGTGCCTGACTCTGACGTATCTCTTCAGCGATACCTTCTACAAAAGTAGTGTAAAGGCCGAAGTCGTCGGTTAAGACGGGCAAGTCGTTTAAGCTTTGATGAGCCATGCGGTATCCATATCCTAGCAGTACATACAATTCGATTAACGAGTCGGTATCTTACGGTGTTTTCCCTTTAGATTCTATTGGCTTGTTAGTCAGGCTTGACCGTATGTGGATCGTCACAGTTAATGCCGTAAGTTGCAGGCGGGCACTGTCGCGGCAGTGGCCATCGGGAAAAGGGACTTTTCCGTTGAGCCCCCAGGGATGGGTTCACGGCGTGCCACTAGAGCGACAGTGCTTAGCTGCATTGGCACAAACAAAGCCTATAACTCAAGAGATTAGATTGGCAATAACGTAGGCGCTTCGATTTAACGAGGTAGTGAAGAAGACTGCATCAAGCAGGGAGTTGAGTCCCTACTTGATGTCTCTATTGTCCCGTAGTGCTTAAAAACGATTTAGCGGTTTCCAGCGCTGCAGGCTAACTGGAATGCTCGCGCCTTGGGATAACAGCAGGTTAATGCGGGATTGATATGCTGCGCCCACCATTAAATGTTTGGCTAAATCCACCGCATTACGGGCCTTATAGTCATCTAAATAACTGCCTTTTGCCCAAGCGTTAAATGCGCCGAGCGCTGGGCCAGCCCAGATTTGGTAATCCATTTCGCGGCCGATTTCACCTGTGTTTGACCAGCGGCTAGACAGACCCAAATACCAGCGGAAAATCAGCGCCATCTTACGTTTGGGGTTATCCAGTGCACGCTCGATTTGTTTAGGATCGCGCTCGTTAAAGTGGGCGACAGTGCCCGCCCAAATATCATCGAGTGATGAGCGGAACACTTGCTCTTCGAGCTTTTTACGCTCGTCCACAGGGATGGCATCAATCGAATCGTAACGGGTGTAGATCTCATAAAGCTTATTGGCGCGCATCGGGAACAAAGTACCGCGCTTAACCACTTGTAATTTCACGCCCATTTCGAACATATCGGCGGCAGGCGCCATAGTCACATCGGCCATTTCTGTGGTGGCGAGTAACTTACGGGTGTGTTCGCTGGCGCCCGCTTCGACGCAAGCTTGGTTGATAGAACCTGTGACGATGAATGCCGCACCCATGTTGAAGGTGGCTAATGCTGCATCGGGTGTGCCGACGCCGCCGCCTGCGCCCACACGGATGGGCGTTTTATATTGATACTTAGCTTGGATTTCATCTTTGAGCGCCAAAATCGTCGGTAATAGCGTGACTAACGGGCGATTGTCGGTATGACCACCAGAGTCAGCTTCGGCCGTGATGTCGTCCGCCATCGGCACGAGTTGCGCCATCGCCATTTGGTCTTGGCTGATAAGGCCGTCACTCACTAGTTGCTGGAGGATTTTGGCCGGTGCCGGCTCCATAAATTTAGTCGCGACTTCGGTGCGGCTGATTTTGGCGATGACTTTGTTGCCAATGACTATCTCGCCATGTTCGTCGCGGCTCAAACCCGCCGCGCGGTAATAGACGATTTGCGGCGTTAAACCTAAAAATGCCGAGGCTTCGACCGTGCGCACTTTATGTTTTAAAAACAGCTCAACACTGCCGCGCTCTAATGCGGGCTCGCTTGGGCTGTGAATTAAGTTAAAAGCATAAGGACCATTAGGCAGCGCCGCCTGAATGCGAGTAATGGCCGCTTCAACGCGGGATGGAATTAACCCCGCCGCGCCAAACGAGCACAAAATGCCCGCTTGACCTAGCGCGATAACCAGTTCTTCCGAGGCAATACCGTTGGCCATAGCGCCAGCGTAGTAAGCGTATTTAACCCCGTGTACGCGGCGAAAATTACTGTCGCCTAAACTTTGGGTGCCAAGGGCGGGCGCAAAGGCGCTGACGGGGTGTGAGCCTAGTGGCGCTTGGCTGTCGCTTGTTGTTACTTCGGCCGTTTGCGCTATGCCTAAGCCTTTTTCACTGTGATTCACTAAGTAACAGGCTTGGCTTAAATCTTTGAGTTTTTTGCCTAATGCGTCGATATCAAAGCTCAGCGCGGCATCGTTGACTTGCCACGGCCAAGGGCTGAGTTTTTCGTTATTACTATTGAATTGATCTAGAGTATGGCTAGTCATCTTGGGTCTCGTTTTTATTGCTGCTGCGTTGCTTTTACCTGGGTAAAAAGTTCGGGTGTAAAAAGCCAACGCAGCGGCAGGATTATTTTTAAGTGATTCAATAAATAGAATTTACCGCATTAAGCTTCTTCAATACAGATGACGATATCTTTGACTTCATAAATCCGCAGGCCATCTTTACTCAAGTTAGCATCGCCCATAATGATGCGTTTGCCATTATCGTCAGTCACGCTGGTAATGTGCACATCCAGCGACATCTGCTTGTTTAATGGGTTAATTTGGCCGCGATACTTCCATTTGATATCCGATAATATCTGGCCGAATTTTGGACTCTTAAAGCCAGCGCCAAGGTCTTGGTCAATCGCATAGGTTTGCATTAGCTCGATAATGGCTTCAACCCCTAATGAGCCTGGCATTACCGGATCTTGATGGAAGTGGAATTGGAAGAACCAATCACTCGGGTCAATGGTGCGCTCGGCGTATAAATAGCCAAGGCCCGCTTTACCGCCGGCTGTTACGATTTCAGCCTTGTCGATAAAGTTAAGTTGACCGCCCGCTAAACGGTAATGCGGCTGACCTTCTGGCGCGTTAAAGCTGCGATGCTGTTTATCTAACAGATTGATTTGGCTATCGGCGACTATGCCATTTTGCACATGCCAAGGTTGAGTTGTCTTGCCGTTGTCTATGCCAAGTTGGTTTTTCAGCGCATCGCCCTTGAAGTAACCAAATACCGCTTTACCTTGGTAGAAAGGCTCGCCATCGCAGCTTAACTCGAAGCTGAAATTCTGAATAATGTTGCTGCCAGCAATCACAGTCGATAACAGACGTGAGTCGTTCACTATGGTTTTGCCGCGTAAATCCACGTGGCGCAGCAACTTACCGCTACCGTCTAAGTTACGGAAGAACAGCTCTTGGCCGGGGAAGCCCAAGGTTGTGCCCATATAGCCCGAGATAAAGCCGTTTGGCTGCAGTGATATTTCCATTAGCACTGAATAGGGCATCACGGCGTGATGACTGTTTTTATTGTAATACCAAGCATTTGCAGGCACTTCGTATTCGGCGATACACGAAGAAGGCTTTTTCAGCTCGCCGCGTTTGCCGTCAATCGCAATGACGCGGGTGGTGAGCTGTAAATCACCGCAAGGCGTGCGCGGTGGAATAAGGCCGCGATAGATGCTGAAATCAGGGCCGAAGCAGTTTTCGATATCACCCGTGGCAAATTCGAACATGTGATACGGCGTGAACGGCAGGGTATCGGGCACGCGGTTGGCGTACTTTGAATCCGCTGGCGCAATCGGCGCAGGCACATGCTTAAGCGGCACTACGCCTTTATTGGTTGGCGCAGTTAAATCAGGCAACTGTGCCATCAGTGGCGCCGCTAACGATACTGATGTTGTTGAAACCAACGGCGCAGCCGAAACAGCATTTTTAGCTACATTTCTAGTCGTATTGTTAGCTGTGCTGTTGGCATTATCCGCGAGGTAGCGGGTGCATTCGGCTTCTTCTTTGATCATCACCCCAAGGTTTTGGAAATCCACTACCACTTTGCCATTGAGCAAAATATCGATATTCGCTTTAGCATACGGGCGCGGGCTCATACCGATTTCGGTGATTTCCATGCGATAGGTGAGCAGGCCAGATTGCGGCAAAACTTGACCGCGACAGCGCACTTTTTGTGACGCATTTTCGAGCGGTTGGAAACGACCATCTTTAACGCCGAGGTGCATACCAATATGCAGCATAAAGAATTGCAGTAATTGACCACAACCTTCGGCCATTAATGACCCCGCCATCACTTGGTCGCCCTTGAAATGACACGGGAAATACCAATGATCAGCTTCGAGCTGCTTATGGCCTTGAACTGAGCCTAAGCCCCACGCGCCGCCATGCACCTCAAGATTGCTGACTTGTTCAATCATCAGGAATTTTTCGGATGCAAAACATAAAGAGGGCTGCAAACCATATTGGGCTTGATGCGCCGCATGGGCGCCGCCAAAACAGCCACCGATATCGGCGCCGAGCAATTTATGGATTTGACTGTAATCAAATTGGTTTTGCGCGCAATCAAGCAGCGGATTAAAGCGCGGTTTATTCGGATTATTCAAGGCGAAGTTGCGCGCTTTGATTTCAGCTTCGGTGTGAATAACACCTTTGCCGTCGGCCAGCTCTTTATCGGTGAAGAAGCCGGCACAGCCGCCATCCATTTTCAGGATTAGCTTGTCGCCCACGAAACATTCGTAGGAGAAGAAGAACAACAAGGTATCGCCATTGCGGGCAAAGTGATTGATGGAAATATCGTAGCGCAGGGTGTCGCCACCGCGCGGTAAGTCGCCAAGGAAGGTCAGGGTGCAATCGAGCAGACGATAAACGCGCTCGCCTTTATTTTCAAAATCGATACCTAAGTAGCTGATCAGCATCAAGTCGCATTGACCCGATTCAACCGCCACGGCCCAAGGGATTTGGCCATCGACCAAATACGGCGCGTCCACAGGAATATCGTATTCCGTGGTCATAGTGCAAGGCTGATATTGGTTCATCTGGGCGTTTAATTTCGTTACCCGAGATACCAGTAAATAGTCTGTGGTTGGCAGGCGTACACGGCGCGAATAGCTGTCGATAATGGCGTAATCTGGGCCAAATACTTTAGCAATATCACCTTCGGCGTACTCGACTAAATCCGCATAATCCCAAATGCAAGGCTTGCTTATCGGTGTTGGCGGCGTGTACAGAGGCACTTTTGCATGATTGGGATAAAGCACTGGATGTGGAAGAACCGCTGTCGCAGATGCTAGAACTATGGCTTGCTGTTGTACTGGCGCAGCTTGGCCAATTGATGTCAGTTCGCCCTTAAGCTGGGCTTTCATCAAGGCATCGGCCAGTTTCAGTCCTTCAGCGCGACTTTGCAAAAAGGCTAAATGCGCCTCACGGGCGAGTTGCTGATTGCTTAAAAATGCCGCGTCTTTTAGCTCTGCTTGAGTGGCGTTGTTATTGGGCGTGCTTAGGGCATTCATTGGCATGCTGCTTAATGTCTCTTTTTGTTGAGCCGTGGTTGGGCTGCTTATTGCAAAGCGACTCGTGTCTTTGCTCGCTATTTGGGCAAAATGTTTGCGTTGGCTGCGCGCTGGCAGTGCTGTCATGGCTTGGGCTTTTTGTTGTATAGCATCAAGGCCTGCGAGCGGCGTATCAAGGATATGCTGATAGATATCGCGGCCACCGAGCGTTACTTGTTTTATTAAGTGTTTTTGCTCAGAAAGCGTTAAGTCTTGTTCAAGCCTTTGCTGCAAACTGTGCGCTTGCGTGGCACTTTGGCTGAGCAGTAACTGCGAGCATTTACCTTGGCTAAAAGTAGCAACGAGTGCGTGCTGCACTTGATTAGCTTGTTGCTGTACTTGGTTTTTTAATTGCCCATGATTTTTAAATTGTCCGTGATTTTTAAGCTGCTCATGATTTTTAAGCTGAAGCAGGGCGCTCAAAATACTCGCCATTCCCGCAGCAGCAAAGTTGTGGCCTAGGGTATCAGCGGCTTGGCTGCGCTGGTTCACACTCGGCAGCAGCGTATTGAGTACCAGCTCTGAATCGGCAAGTTGCTCAACCGCAATACTGGTTTCAATCAAGCTAATCTGGCTGCTATTCACCTTGGCTTGGGTTAGCAAGTCATCGCAAATACGCGCAGCGTTGCTGTGACCTTGTGGGTCACACATAGGGCCAAACACTTGGCCGCTGATGTGACCATAACTGTCGCCATAGCTGTTGCTATTACTTTGGGCATTGGCATCGTTATTGCGAACTTCAATGCTTGATTGCGCTGTCGTGAGCACTAATGCGCCTGCACCTTCACCGACTTTCCAGCCTGCGTCAGTGGCAGTAAATGCCACTGGTGATACGGCGTTTTTGAGGATCACTTGCTCTAAACTGCCACTTAAATCGACGGCGGCGATCACCACTGCATCTAAGGACTCTTGGGACAAGAGGTTCTCGGCCACATCGATACAGCGAGCGACCGAAAGCTCGGCCGCCGAAATGGTAAAGGCGGGGCCGTTAAAGTCCCAAAGGGATGCGATGCGTGACGCCATGATGTTGCCAATAAAACTGGTGTATTGGTTCAGTTTGGCGGCATCGAGCACACTGTCCATGGCGATTTTTTCAAGGGCGAGATACTCAGCTTGTGTGAGTGTTATTCCTTGTTTTTTAAGGCTGTCGGCCAGTTGTGTGTGTAGATTTACGCGGCCACGGAACTGGTGTAATTCCAGTTCGGTTTCCATCGCCACTAATACTGCAACCTTGCCACCGGGCTTTAAGTTCGCATCACGAATCGCTTCATCGGCCACTTTGATCAACAGCAGTTGCTGGGAGATCAGGCGATCATCCTCATTGGGCGGCACTTTAAAGCGCAGGAAGTCAAAATCGAACTGGTCGATATAGGCGCCTTGCGGGACAGAGGGCAAACCAAAGTTAGCTAAAATCTCAGGATGTTTATCTAAGCCTTTCCAGCGTTTAGCGGGCAGCGGGATAAAGGCATCTTGCCGAGCATGAATCGTGTTATCCAGTGCATTAATGGAGGTTAAAGGCCCAAAGTGCGATGCTAAACCAATGATATTTAATGGCGTGTGCTGGTAACTTACAACGGCAGCCGGTTGTTCACTCTTTTTGTTTGTATTGGCAGCATAAGATTCCAGCAATAAATGCGCGTTACAGCCGCCAAAACCAAACACGGAAACACCTGCGTGGCGGCGGTCATTGCCAGCTTTATCGGGCCAAGCATGCAGTTCTGTCGGTAGATTTTTAGCGCTAAACAAACCCTTAGGCGAAGATATCGGCGCTGATAAGTTAATACTTGGCGGCAGTCGACCCGAGCGCATGGCAAAAATCATCTTCATGATCCCCGGCATGCCCGCGGCTGTGAGTAAATGGCCTAAGTTGGATTTTGCCGAACCGATCAGCGGTACCGCAGAGCCCGCGAGTTTGTCCTCAAAAAAGCGTTCCATCGAAGCGAGTTCGACCTTATCCCCAAGCGGCGTGCCCGTGGCATGGCATTCAATCACTTCGATATTGGCAGGCAGTGTGTTTGCGGCACTATAGGCGCGCTCGAAGGCTTGCACTTGGCCCTTGCTGTTGGGGCTTAATACAAACTGGCCTTTACCGTCGTTCGACAAACCAATGCCGCTAACGACGGCATAGATGTTATCGCCATCGCGCTCGGCATCTTCTAAGCGTTTTAAGACTAAAACCCCAGCGCCTTCTCCGGCGAATAAGCCCTTGCTGTTGCTATCAAAGGGCGCCGAGATACCGTGATCTGGGTAGGCGTGGAAAATTGAGAATCCCATGTTGATAAAGAAGGGATCTGCACCCGATACCGCGCCCGCAAGCATCATATCGGCCTTGCCTGTGGTCAGGTAATCGCAGGCGAGTTTGAGCGCATAAACCGAACTGGCGCAGGCGGCGTCCAGACTCAACTGAGTGCCTCCTAAACCGAGCGCATCGCTGACCAGCTTTGAGGCTGTGTGAGCAACGGCGCCATTGGCGACGTTTAATGCTTGGCTATTGGCATTGAGATCGTTAACTGAGTTGCCAAAATCAGCCAGCTGAAATGCGCTTTGGTTAAGTTTGTTTTGCAGCGCCTTTTCAACGGTTTGATGATACAGAGGCAAAAATAATTCGTTGGAGCGGGCCGTGGGGAACGACAAGGTTCCCATTACGATACCTGTGCGCGCCAGTACGGCATCGCTTGGTGCAATCCCTGCGTCTTGAAGGGCTTTACGACTGCAATCTAGTGCCCATAAAAAGCTTTCATCTAAACCGTCAAAGGCAGACTCAGGCAGTTGATAACCTTTGGTATCAAACTCAAAGTGCTGGATGTAGCCGCCCTTATCACAGTAAAAACGGTCAGACTGACCCTGCACACCTTGGTAATCGGCGGGATTGGCATTGAGCTTCTCGCAGCTGATTTGGGTGCGAGAGTCTTTTTTATCCAACAGATTTTGCCAGAAGGTTTGTGGATTATCGGCGTCAGGATACTGAGTCGCAAGACCGACAATCGCAATTTTTGACGCACTTTTTGATGCGCGGTTTGACGCAATGGTAGGCACGGTAGTTTTATCAATAGTAGGGGAATGCTGAGAACTCACTGGGGTTCTCCTTGTGGTGATACTGCTGATGATAAAGGGGCTGCGTTAGCACTTAATGGCTTAATGAGCGGCGCGAGCGACAGCGGCACTCTGTGGCTTATCAGCTGAGCGAAGCACTTGAGTAAGCTGGTAATCGCATCGGCACCCTTGGCATTGCAAGCAATGGCGACTGTTGCCTCGTGCACCGTGCTTTGGCCTGCATGGGCATGGCTGATTTTATCGATAAGTGTGCTGGTTTGCCTATCGGCGCCCACTTCGACAAACAGTCTTGCACCCTGCTCAGTGGCATTTTGAATGAGCGCACTAAAGTCGAGTGGCGAACAAAAGGTATCGGCAATCGCGCGGCCAATGCTGTGGCTATCCACGGTTACTGGCGCAGTTTGTGCTGCGCTAATAAAGCGAATAGGCAGATCTTGCGCCGCCGCTTCCAGCGCCTTAGGTTTCAGTGCCTCAGGTTTTAGTGCTTGAGTATAAAAATCTTGTACTTGCCCATGGACTAACATGGCTGGCGCGGTATGCATTGCCGTGACGCGATTGGCGGCAATCCCGCGTTTGCCTAACGTGGCAAGCAGGGCTTTGCAGCTTGTTTCGCAGCCTGCAATGACGCAAGTATCACCTTGGGTGATGGCTAAGTAAGCGCGAGGGAACTCTGGCAATAATGCTTTGATTTCATTGCTGTCGGCGCGCACCACAAAGCTGTTCCACACTATGGATTCATTATCCTTAAGCTGCCATGCTCGGCGGACTGCAGTTAGCTCGCCAGAAATGGCATGGTTGAAAATATCGCTATTTTCGGTGGCGTTGATCATAGCATGGGGTGTTTGCCACACATCTAGGCTGGCCCACATGGCTGCTTCGCCCATTGAGTAACCTAGCGCCATTTTGGGCTTAATATTAAAGACTTGGGTCAACAGTTTAGTGAATAGGTAGCTGGCGCCCACGCCACTAATCGCTTGCTGGCTTAAGCTCATGCCAGCTGCGTTTTTTACATCTGCCGCATAAATCTGCGGTGATTGCAGCATGGCGCTTAAATCGCCTTCACGTTCTAGCTGGTGATACAGCGCGGGGAAATACTCATGCAAGTTATTGAACATATTGGCGTAAACAGTGCCAACACCGGGATATACAAAGGTCAGCCCCGCATCCCCTAGCGGCTTAGCGGTAAAACAGCTACCCGCTGGCGTTTTAAAGTGCTGACCATGATGACGCACAGCATCATTTTCAAGCGCCGAAAGCATAGCTTTGGCTTCAAGTTTGAGGTCATCAATCGATGCTGCCATCAAGACTAATGCCAGTGGTGCGTTGGCATCATAGCGTTCAAACCAAGGTTTGAGTTGCTCAGCGCGAAAGTCAGCGTGCAAGCCGGCGCCATTTTCCAGTGTGTTAACTAGTTGCAATACTTGCGCGATGAGTGAATCAATATTGTCAGCACTTATCGGCACAAACAGCCGGTTTTCATCAACAAGAGCTTTGGGCGCAATAACTTGTGTGCCTTGGGTCAGCACAATACTTTGGTTTAGATGTCGAGATTCATCCGCGTGACTTGACGTTTTAGCGACAAGATTTAGGCACAACACCCGTGCTTGATGTTGATCGCTAAACCAATAGCCCGCTTGATGATTTGTGCCATTTGCCTCTTTAATATCAGTTGCGCCACGAAGCGGCGCTTGTGTTCGCGCAGCGAGGGCGGTTACGCCTTGGCGCAGCGCAACAAAGGCCTCGTTGAGTGTGTTGGCGACAAGCTGATGCTGAACGGTTTGTGCTGGATTGCGCTTTGTCGCCCCTAATGCCTTATTAGCAACAGCTGCCGCATTAGCAACACCTGTAGTCTCATTGCCAGCGGCAAAGCCAGCAATAAACGCGTGGGCGTGGAGGCGCAGTTTGGCGGCGCGTAAACCATCGAGTAAATACAGAGACTGGGGCAGATTGCCATCATTGAATTTAAGTTCAACGAGCTTGCCTTGCTCAATGGCTGTTGTTGCTTGGCCTAACAACGCAGTGAGCGACCTTTGCTCATGCACTGACGGTTCATGTACTGTTGATTGGTTGGCATCTAAAGCGCAAATTTGAACTCTTTCACGTTCCGCAAACGTCCCTAATACTTGGGCTGAGTGAGAGTCAAGATTGACCGCGTCGCCAAGCAACACTGCAATACGCAGTGGCTTGGCAAGCTTTTCAGTCATAGCAGTGTCTGCTATCGACGTTTCAGTTTGGCTGCTATGTAGAGTTGCTAAAGTGTGGGCTAAATTCACTCGACTTTTGCCTCCACGCTTTCAATGGCTTTATTCGCAGCGGTTTGATTAGCAGCAACTTTATTGGCTAAGAATGCACCGTTAAGGTTTTTGCTGATGGTGACTTTGGCGTTGTTCATCTCGCAGCTTAAGCGGCCATCTTGATGATACAGCGTGATATTGGCTTCAAGGGCACGGCCTGAGTGTTTCACCACCTCGAGCACTAGATACCCTTTATCGCCAAAGGCAAACGGCGCATGGGAAATAAACTCCCCAATGCTTGATGGTAAACTCGCCGCGCCATATTTGAGTCTCGCCCACACCAGCATCGCCTGCAGCAACAAATCTTCCGCAAAGGCTTGTGAGCCTTTAGGGGCCAGATTGGGCACAAAACTCCCGCAGTCCGCTAACGCAATATGGGGTAGGCTCACCTTGGCGATTAAGCTCGCATCGTCAAATTTCAATACAGACTCAATACCTTGCAGTCTTGGACCGTGGAAAAGCGTGCCGTCGCTGTAAAGGCTGCTCGCGGTTGTGATGACAGAAAGTCCTGCCAAACTGTGCGCGTCAAAAGCAGTTGCTTTGCTGTTAGTGGCTAAGTAATCAATAGCCGTGTCATCAACCATTAAAATAGCTTGATATTGCGGACGACCTTCAAAGCTGATTAAGGCATTGAATTGTCCACTCAAGCACTCGTCAGAATCTTTCGCGGCTTTATCCGTTAACGCAATCGGTGCAAGTTCAAGTTCCAGCGTGATGGGGGCTGCACTTTCTAACACTCCATTTTGTAACACGGCAGTGTCGAAAATAATGCCCTTCAATAGCTTGTAGCTTTGCACTTTGACAGGCTGCTTGAGCACATCAAAGGCGGCTTCACGCATCCACTGAATCGCGCACACAGTCGGTAATACGGGATTACCATTAATGCAGTGATCTTCAATAAAGATCATTGCCTTAGGGTCCAGTGTGCGCTGCAGTGTTAGCGGTCGCGTGAAAGCGATTGCAGCAAGTGTTGATGCCAAAGCATGCGGATCCGACGCGTCAGTGGTCAGATCCGCTTCAGGCTTTTTTAGATTGCTACCTTGAGTTGCTTGCTCGTCACTTGGAACTGTGCCTTGCATATCAGTACCGACCAGCAATTGTGCGCCTGTGTTGCTCAGTAATTGGCTAGCAAATAACTCAGCGCCTGCCTTTAGCGGGATCACATAAACACCGCGATCGATAAACATCTTTTTCAGCGCAGGATTCACCATGCCGCCGTCCCACGGACCCCAATCGAAGCTCATCACTTTGGCATTTGGCAGTTGCTGCGCCAGTTGCAGTGCGGCTTTGTTGAGTATGTCGTTGGACATGGCGTAATCGCTTTGGCCAGTATTGCCGTAAAAACCCGCCGCCGAAGAGAATAGGGCAATCAGTTTTAATTTATCTAAATCCAGTGCGGCAAGTAGATTGCTTATACCAGTGACCTTAGTGCCATACACCCGTGCTAACTCATCTAAGGTTTTGTCTTGGATGTGTTTATCGGCGAGTACGCCCGCACCATGGATGATGCCAGTAATAGGCGACAACTCGGTGATCGGCACTATCGTGCTGGCGATCGCATCTGGATTGTTAACATCGAGACTTAAGTACTCGGCGCTCGCGCCCACAGCGGTAAAGGCTTGCAGTGCTGCTGCAATTTCTAGGCTGCTTTGAACTGGCCATACTAAGGCATCCACTTGTTTTGGCGTGGGTTTCTCGCCCAAGCTTTGAATGTGGGCAATAGCTGCGGCTTTAAGTTCACTGTTATTCTTACCCTGTGCCCAAGCGGGAATGGCTTGTTGGCTGCTTCTGCCAGCAAGGATAAAGTGCGCCTTGCTGCGTTTGGCTAAACTTAGCGCACATTCAAAGGTCACACCTTTTGCGCCGCCGGTCACCAGTATTTTATCTGCACTCGTCAAGTTTGCCGCGCTGTGGCTGGTATCAGCCTTGCCAGCAACTAAGGTTACGCGCTCAAGTGCTTGGGCTGCGCCTTGGCTAACACCGACTTCCAATACGTTATCGGTTGCAAATAGCTCAGCGATCACTGCATTGGCCAGTTGCTTGGCATCAAGTGCTGGCGCGATATCTAAGGCGCGGCAATGCACGCTTGGCCACTCGTGACTCAAGGTTTTAGTCAGACCTGCCAATGCCGCTTGGTTTAACTCGCTGCGGGCAATTTGGCTGTGGTTAAGATAGCCAAAACCACCGTCGATACGACTGACGCTGATAAAGCTACTGCCAGTATTGGCGGTTGCTGCTGCTGTTGTTAAAAGCGGTTGTAAGTGCTTGGCGAACAAGAAGGCTTGTTCGACCGACGCTTTGGCGGCACTGGACAACACTAAACCTTTAGTATCTGCTGAGGTTTTATGTTGTGGTTGCAGATGAATAAAGCCTGCAACCGTACCTAAGCTTTTGATCTCATTAATTACTGCACCAATGCTGGCATCGTCAATCGCCGCCAATGTGAAGCTGGCAATGTGGCTATTGAGCGGTGATGCACTGGCTACAAGGCTTTCTGGCGAGCGTACAACCGCAACAGTTAGACCTTGAGCATGCAATTTTTCGGCAAGTACGCCAGCATTGTGACCATCATCGCTAATGATAATGCAGGCATCTTTAGCAAAAACGCGTGGCAGACCTTGTTGCGCTGATTGCTTTGACGATTGCTGTGGCGATAGTTGCGCTAGCTCAGCCGCCGCTGGCAACTTTTTTAGCACCACCTCACTGTGTGGCGGTAAATCGATAGTAGGTTCAGGCTGAACGACAGCGCTAACTGGCGCGGCATTCTGGCTTACCGCGTTTTGGCCTAGCTTGCCTTGCATATAGCTAACGATTTCACCTAAGGTACGACACTCGGCCAGATCTTCAGGATTGAGTTCAGGCAAACCCGGTAGCTCGTCTTGCACTGTGCCTAAAATTTCAACGCGCTTGATGGAATCTATACCTAAATCGGCCTCCATATCCATGCTGAGTTCTAGCATTTCAGTGGGGTAGCCAGTCTTGTCGGCCACTACTGACATCATGGTTTGTTGGACAAGTGCAGCACTTAAGCCGTTATTTGTTGTAGCGGTAACAGTGACTTGCGCTGCTGTTGTAGTTGAAGTCGAGCCAACCGCAGGTAGTTTGCTGTTCATGTAGTCAACGATTTCACCTAAGGTGCGACACTCGGCCAGATCTTCTGGACTGAGCTCTGGTAAGCCCGGCAGTTCGTCTTGCACTGTGCCTAAGATTTCAACGCGCTTGATAGAATCGATACCTAGATCAGCTTCCATATCCATGCTCAGTTCCAGCATTTCAGTGGGATAGCCTGTTTTGTCGGCCACCACAGCCATCATGGTTTGTTGCACTAACGCAGCGCTTAAACTGCTGGCGGCAGGCGCGGCAGTTGTCACATGAGTTGCTACGATAACTGCGCCCGCTGCAGGCAGCTTGTCATTTTGTGTAAGCTTACTTTGCATGTAGTTAACGATTTCACCCAAGGTGCGACACTCGGCCAAATCTTCTGGGCTGAGCTCAGGTAAACCTGGCAGTTCGTCTTGCACTGTGCCTAGGATTTCAACGCGCTTAATTGAATCGATACCGAGATCGGCTTCCATATCCATGCTGAGCTCCAGCATTTCAGTGGGGTAGCCTGTCTTGTCGGCCACCACAGCCATCATGGTTTGTTGAACAAGTGCAGCGCTTAAACCGCTGGCTGCAGGAGTTGTTGGCGCTGTTGTAGAAACGACAACTTGGTCAGACGCTGGCAATTTGCTGTTCATGTAGTTAACGATTTCACCTAAGGTACGGCACTCAGCCAAATCTTCTGGGCTGAGCTCAGGTAAACTCGGCAGCTCGTCTTGCACTGTGCCTAAGATTTCAACGCGCTTAATCGAATCGATACCGAGATCGGCTTCCATATCCATGCTGAGCTCCAGCATTTCAGTGGGGTAGCCTGTCTTGTCAGCCACCACAACCATCATGGTTTGTTGTACTAACGCAGCGCTTAAACCGTTAACGGCAGGTGCGGCTGTTGCCACTTGAGTTGCAACATTTGCAGCAGTAATAGGCGCTACGATAATTGAACCCACTGCTGGAAGCTTGTCATTTTGTGTAAGCTTACTTTGCATATAGTCAACGATTTCACCTAAGGTACGACACTCGGCCAGATCTTCTGGGCTGAGTTCAGGTAAGCCCGGCAGTTCGTCTTGTACTGTGCCTAAAATTTCAACGCGCTTGATGGAGTCGATACCTAAATCGGCTTCCATATCCATGCCAAGCTCTAGCATTTCAGTGGGGTAGCCTGTTTTATCTGCAACCACAGCTATCATGGTTTGTTGAACAAGTGCAGCACTTAAGCCGCTCGTTGCTGGTGCCGCAGGTGTCACTTCTGGCATCACTACAGCAGGCATGACTAATGCTGGAGCAGCAGGAGTTGCTGGCGCAACTTGTACAGTCACAGCTGGTGCATAAGCAACGGGAGCCGTTTGCACAATAGGCGCAACAGATGTGCTAACTGCTGGTCTCGTTGCAACAGCTTGAGTCACTGGTGCGGCATTGTGTGCCACTGTCGTTGCCGCAACAGGCGCTGGAACTGGCGCAGTTGCTCGTGGCTGACTTGCAACTGCTGGAGTAAAGTTAATCGGTGCATTGTTTAACATCGCCAAGGCCGCTTGGCTGCTACTGCTTTGTAGCTGCATAAATTCGGTGTGGCTTTGCAGGGTTTGCGCTTGATGCTGGTGGAACATTTCCATCGAGCGTTGCAGGCTTTCAGGGATTGCAATGCCAAGGCTTGCCATCTTGGCTTGTTCAGTCATCAGTGTCGTGAAGGTATCGCCGTATTGCTGCGGGATAGCTAAAAACTGTTGATGTAACTGCGCCGCTTGAGATTGTGCGCTGAAAAATGCCGTTAACGCATCGCTGCTGACGTTTGATGTGCTTGGGCTCAACGGCGCAGTTGCTTGTTGCTGGTGATTGTTTAAGCCTTGCGTCACGCTTGAGGATTTTTGTTTCATTTCAACAGTTGCCACTTGATTCGCTTCCTCTTCTATTATTTTTTCAACAACTTTTTCGACGATGACTTCTTTCTCAACGATTTTTTCGACTTCTCTTTCGACAACCGTTTCAACAATGCGATCCACATATTGCACTTGGCTAGTCACGCTGCCTGTGGCGAGGGATTTGGCCATCTTAGCTTTGGTCGCAGCACTAATATGGTTAGTGGCGGTGAGTTTGATGTTCATCGCTGATGGCGCTTCACGCTCGGCAATCTCTTGTGACGTGACGGCTTGATAGGGGTCAACCTCAGTTAACGCCACACCGGCTACCGCGAGTTGCACTGCGGCTAAGCGTAATTGACTGTCACTGTCGCCCTTAGGATTCGGGTTCATGCTGACAAGGCAAAGCTCATTTAAGTGTTCACCTAAGGTATTTTCAACTAACTTTTGCAGTATGTTTTTAGGGCCAAACTCAACAAACACACGGGCGCCAGCGTCATACATGGCCTGCAGTTGTTCGCTAAAGCGAACCGATTGCAGCATGTGTTGCTTAAATTCTGCTTTAATCGCTTTGCCATCACTTGAGTGTAGTTGACCTGTGCCGTTGGCATAAAGCGCGATTGAAGGTGCGCTAAATTTTGCTTTATCAATGGCTTTGGCAAAGCGTTTTTGTGCGTGTCCAACCAATGGGGTATGGAACGCGCCTGAGACAGGCAGGGCAATCGCTTTAAAGCCCAGTTCGCTAATGGCTTTAGCGGCCAGCTGAGTTTGTTCTGTGCCACCTGCGATGACTAATTGTGTCGGTGCGTTGTAGTTGGCAATTTTAACGCCATCAAACTGGGCTAAACAGCTATTGATCGCATCGATATCATTCTTTTGCTTAAGAATAATCGCGAACATGGTTCCTAAATCAACTTGAGTCCCAGTATCGCTCGGCACTTGCGCCATGGCATGTCCGCGGGCGAAAGCCAGTTCGATGTAATCCTCATTGGAAATCACGCCTGCCGCACAAAGGGCTGACAATTCACCAAAGCTATGACCCGCCACCATATCGGGGGCAAAACCCGCTTGCGTTAATAGCGAATATTGCGCCATTGAAATCGCGCCTATGGCGCTTTGGGCGAACAGGGTATTGGTCAGCGCCGCTTCTTGGGCTTTAACCGCATCGGCATCGAATGCCGGAATAGGGTAAAGGATGTTTGATAACGGCGTTTGGCCGTGGTGAGCAAATATCTTATCGCTGGCCGTCACTTGTTGGCGCATTTCCGGGAAATGGCAGGCGAGTTCGCGGCCCATGTTCAGGTATTGTGAACCTTGGCCGGCAAACAGGGCGGCTACTTTCTTTGATTCATTCTTGGCCACTAAGGCATGAGAGCGGTAGCTGATACCAGAAGGTAATTGCCACACTTCAATTGCATTGGTTTCTAAATGCGCAATCGATTGATTTAGCTGAGCTTGCAGCTGAGCGATATCCTTAGCCACAAAACCTAAACGGGCATCTGTGTCTGCCAGCACGCGCAGCGGATATTGCTGAGCGATAGCGTTTAGGCTCGCAGCGCTGCTCTTATTCGCGTTTGCGCTTGTGTTCACGTTTTGGCTCAGCGCAGCTTTTAACTCGCTAAGCAGCGCGGCTTTATTGGCTGCGGCAAACAATAGCGTTTGCGGCACACTGCGCTGACGATATTGCTCGTCACGGCTGTGCTCAGGTTTGTATTCTTCTAATACAAGATGGAAGTTCGTACCGCCAAAACCAAAGGAGCTTACACCTGCACGGCGCGGCGTTGCATCGGCGCGCTGGAACCATGGGCGAGTTTCGGTATTTAAATAGAATGGTGAGCTTTCGATATTCAGTTTTGGATTAGGCTTGCTAACGTTAATGGTCGCAGGCAATACCTTGTGGTGCAGCGCTAGCGCGGCTTTGATCACCCCAGCAGTGCCTGCTGTGGATTTAGTGTGGCCCACTTGGGATTTTACTGAACCTAACGCGATATGTTGATTTGTGTCGTTGCCTTGGGCAAATACTGATTTTAAGCCATTAAATTCAGCCACATCACCTGCGGCAGTACCCGTGCCATGGGCTTCAACTAAGCCAATGCTGTGCGGGGCAAAACCCGCATCGTCGTAAGCGCGTTCGAGAGCTTTAGCTTGGCCCTCAGGGCGCGGCGCATAAATACTCTTAAACTTACCGTCAGATGAGGCGCCAACGCCTTTGATGACGGCATAAATTCGGTCGCCATCGCGCTCGGCATCTTCAAGGCGTTTAAGCGCGACCATGCCGATCCCTTCGCCGATCATCATGCCTTTTGAATCGATATCAAAGGGTTGAATGGTTTCGTTAGTGGTGAAGGCTGGCGTTTTTGAGAAGCTCATGTACATGGACGGCGAGTTGTCAGTACAGACACCGCCGGTTAACATCATGTCGCTGCGACCTTCGGTCAGTTCAGTCAGCGCCATACGCATAGCGGCAAGCGAGCCCGCACAGGCTGCATCGACCACACAGTTCATGCCGCCAAAATCAAACCGGTTGGCGATACGGCCTGCAATCACGTTACCGAGTGAACCTGGGAAAGAGTTTTCTTCCCAGTGGATATATTGGTCTTGGAACTTTTTGATCAGCATTTCGCTGTCTTCATCGCTCAGGCCGCTGCTTTTGAATACTTTTTTCAATACTGGATATTGCAGGCGCGAGTTCAAGCTCTGACTGATTTTTTGACCACCGCCCACGCCTAGCGTGATGCCGATACGATCGCGATCATAATCGGTGGGCAGATTTGCATCGGCGAGCACTTCTTTGGCGACAATCAGCGACAGCAGTTGCGAGGTATCTGTTAGCTCAAGAATATTGGGTGGCAGACCAAATTCCATTGGATTGAAGTCGACTTCTGGTAAAAAACCACCGCGTTTACAGTAGCTTTTATCGGCTTTGCTTTTGTCGGCATCGTAGTAATCTTCGGCGCGCCAATGGGTGTCTGGGATGTCAGTAATGGCATCGATTTTTTCGCTGATCAAATCCCAAAATTTATTTAAATAACGCGAGTTAGCGAAGATGCTGGCCATGCCGACGATGGCAACGGGCATATCTTTTAAACGTTTGTTGAGTCGTTTATCTTTTTTTGACTCAGTCGCAGAATTAGGTACAGAAGGGGTATGGCTCATAAAGAGTCTCCACGGGTCGACCTGGATACGGTGACCTTGTTTTGGGATTTAGCCGCGCTTGTCTTTGGCGTGCCATGGGCACCGGGAAAACGGGCTAAGAAGGTGTGATAGTTGCGAACGAGCAACTTTCGTAAATGAAACGGCCCATGTTTGAGGACATAGGCGATATATCTATTGGTCGCTTGGGTATTGCTGTCTTGATAAATATCGAGGTAAATCCAATCACTTGCTGTGTCTACGCCTAATAGTACTGAGCTTGGAGCTTGCTCAGTGAGCTGCGGCGGTATGGTGAGTGACACCACTTGCACCACAGTATTGCCGTCGGTACTCGGCAATGCGAGCGCCTTAGCCAAGGTTTCTGGATTGACCGTATAGGTTTGGATATCGCTGCCTTGCGTCACAGGCAATTGATTAAAATAGCGTTCGGGGACTTGCGGTGCTTCAAATTCATCGAGCCGCGATATGCCGTAGCGCTTTAAGCAACGGGCAAGGCCGGAGCGCGACACATTGGGATTAATAAAGGTTTGGGTAACCTGAAGTAATCTATCTAAGGTGAGTTTGAGTTGATAGCGTAATCCCACCACCACATATTCTTCCATCGGCGTGAGCGTGGTATTGAGGTGATGGGGCGTGTTCGAACTGTTACTAATGGACTCACGCTTCCGCCATTTACGGACTGTTGCCTCAGTAATATTTAAAATTTTTGCCAACTGGCTGACGCTCAGATCCGATTGCTGGATAAAGAGTCGCATTTCAGGCGTGGTGGTGGCGTTGCGATGCCGAGGTGCGCTGTCTTTTTTCGCCGCTTGAGTCGTGCTCTTGGGGGCGTAAGACGGCGCTTTAGATTGAGAGTCGCGAGCTGCCATTAATAATAATTATCATCCGACATAATCTATTGGGACTGAGAAGCCATTTTGGCTGAGTCAGCTGTGGCACTCTTGAAGAACATAGTGACACTCATCGTAAAACCTGTGCTTATCATCTGTGTCACTTAATGGGGATGCAGATTACCTGAGGTTTCGGGTCGATACAATCATCTGGGACTGGAATTTATTGGCTTTCGTTGAGTAATGGTATTTTCTGTGCGTTATGTTGGGTTTTTACTGACAGCTTGGGCTTTTTAATACTTTGATAGTGGAAGAATTAAATTTTTAGGGGCGATAAAGACCGCTTTTTTGAGTTCGCGGGGTAAAATAGCCCAATATTGGCTTACTGCCCTTTCCTCATGAATGAGACTGTGCGGCTAAACCTGTTAATTTGGGCGCAAAACCTTGGCGCAATTGCAGCAAAAATTTACGCTTAGGATGGCGTTCAGGGTCGTTCTAAGAATTGCTCTAATTAGAGAGTTGCTAAGAATTGCTCTTATTAGAGTGTGGCTAAGAATTGAAATAGGGCTTAGTTGAAACTATTTAAGATGCATAATGAACTCAGAGAATGATGAACCTAGACAATAATGAACCCAGATAAGAATGTTGCTAAGTGCTCTCCAAAAAGCCAGACAATGATAACCATCAGCCGCAAGGCTTTGTCCTGCAAGGCCCTCAAATGACCGACTCCAGAACATCTAGCAAAAACGGCGTGAATGTGGATCTATTTTTTATTCCACTGAGTGATATTTCATTGCCGCAAACATCACTCGCTCAGTCTTGGTTAAGTGATGATGAACTCGCTAAGGTCGCGCGTTATCGCGATCCCAAGGCGCAAATGAAGGGATTACAGGTCAGGGCAGCGTTGCGGGCCGTGTTATCTCGCTATGCGGATTTATCGCCACACGAGTGGTGTTTTGAATATGGCGCTAAGGGCAAGCCGAGTTTAACGGCAAAATTGCAACAGCAAACGGGGCTTGAGTTTAACTTAAGCCATAGCGGCGATTGGTTATTGATTGGTGTGACTCAGTTTCATGGTGTTGAGACTGGTTTATTTGGGGTCGATATTGAAAGATCGCGGCCGAAGACGGATATCTATCCAATCCTAAATCATTATTTTTCTCCCCAAGAAACGTCAGCCTTGCTCGCTCTCGCCGATGAAGCGAGTCAGCGGCAGCGCTTTTTCGATTTATGGGCGTTAAAGGAATCCTATATTAAGGCGACTGGCCTAGGTTTAGCGCAGTCGCTTAAATCCTTCGGCTTTGATCTAAAGCCATTCGAGCAATTGGTGGCCGGATCGGTTGAGCTTAGATGCCAAGATGCAGCGTTGATGCCGTTCTATGGTGTGGCGCCTTTGCTGAGTGTCTATCCTAATATCCCGCTGCAAACCATTGATGCAAGTTCATTGTATTGGCAAACCTATTTTGGGCGTTTGACCGAGGAATACCGTTTTGCCGTGAGCTTAGGGCATGCTGGTAACACCGAGATTTCCATAATGCTAACGGCGCAACTGAGCAACATAGAAGCCTTACTTACCGATTATGGTTAACTTGTCTTATTCATCTTCGGTTAAACATTGCTGGGTATAGTCACGCCCATAATATTTTGAATTTGAATGAAATAAATGAGGTTTAACAATGAAACGGATTAAGTGCCTAATACCTGCCACTATGATGGTGTTGCTATCTGGTTGTGGTTATTTTGGTGGCGATGAAAAGCAGCAATTAGAGCAGGCTTGGTTAGCCCAAGATCCACAGTTGCAGCAAGTGGTTGAGCAAATTCGTGCCAATGGCTTAGATGTTGTGGCTCAAAGCGCGGCAGCAGGCACAGTTTCGGCCTGTGTGGCTGAAAAACTCAGCCAAGATCCGCTGGGTAAGTTAGTCAATGTTGAAGGCTCGCTGGTGGAGTCCGCTAAGGTGGCAGAGTTGCTGGGTGACTTACAGAAAGTAATGGAGCAAGACATCAGTTTTGATCAGGTCGCGAGCTTGCTACAAAAGGGCGCCGATGCGGCGGCTTATGCTAAAAGTCTTATCGAGCAACAAGGTTTAGATCAAGCCTTACAAAGCCTTAAGCAAATGGTGACCGCGAGCGAGCAATTTGCCCAGCAAGACTTAGGCGCGCATTTTCAGCAGTTATTGCTTGAGTGCAAAACTTCAGTCCCAACGCCAGAGTCTGCGAATTAATTCTCTTACTTTAATCTAGCCTTTAAAGATTGCACGAGAGAACATGCCGTGCAAATGACTATCCGTACTTCACTCTTTTGCTTACAGAACACGACTCGCCAAGTGTCAGAATGGTTAGTGCTAGTGTAATTTTTCCATAAAACGCCCTGAAGATTCAGGGCGTTGATTTGGTTATTTCGCGCTTGGTAGTGGGACGATTTCAAAGCTTTCATCGAACTTTACTAAGGTCGACGCTATCTTACCGAAGGCATCTTTATCACCCTCTAACTTGGCAGTACCCTTAGCCAGTAACTCTTTAAGTGTGACTTTTCCGAGTAAAATCCCCGTAATATAGCGTTTATCAATATAAAGATTGGCATCGGCCTCCATCGGTTTATCAACCTTAATATTGCTTAAATTACCGTTACTTAGTTCAACATAGAGCGTTTCTTGGGTGTCGGGGTTAATCACATTAAGCCTGATTAGCCCAAGTTCAGCAGCTTTGAGGCTATCGACTTTTACGGCGAGGAAGTCAAATAGGGTCGATATGTCCATTTCTCCTAAAATATCTGCAGAGGCCGATTTAGGCGCGCCGGGTTGAATGCCTACGCGTAACTCTTGGGCGCCAGTGAGGTAAATGTTGCGCCAGCCAGCCCCTTCGGCTTGATAACCCAGTTGTTCATAGGTATCGGCAAGTAATTGTCTTGCCTCTTTATTATTAGGTTCTGCCATCACGACTTTATTGAGTGCGGTGGCCACAAAACGGTATTCGCCTTGGGCATAGTCGGCTTTGGCGTGTTTCACTACGGCTTTAGCTCCGCCCATATACTCCACAAATTTTGTCGCTTCATCCTTCGTCGGTAGTGGGTTTAAGTTGGCGGGATTCATATCGAAATAGCCAAGGTACATGTTGTACACGGCTTTGGCATTATGGCTGTATGTGCCATGGTAACCATTGGTGTACCAAGTATTGCGCACAGCCTTAGGTATAGTGGTTTGAATAGCATCGCCAATATCTTGAATACCTACGCCATTATTGGCTAAACGCAGGGTTTGATTATGCACTAGGCCATAGTTATCCCTTTGCATTCTTAAGTATTGGTTTATATCAGTATTGCCAAATACGGGGGCTGAGTGGGCAGTGAATATAACCTGTGCATCATTACCAAAATGGGTCAGTAATTCGTTGATATCCTTAGACCATTTTATCGCATCTCGGACTTTTGCCCCGCGTAAGGTATAAATGTTGTGCATGCCGTGGTAGGTGAGCTCTGCGGTCCACAATGCTTTCATTGAGGGAATATAGGTGGCCATTTCCGAGGCGGCTTCTGTGCCTGAGGCATCCATAAACACCATATCGATGCCATCAATGGTGAGTGTTTCCCACTTATCTTTGGCATTTAAGGTGACATCGGGTTTAACGTAGGTCACTTCGCCTTTGGATAATCCCTTAGCAAGTGCGGCATCGACAATGCCTTGATCGTTTCGCTCTAATGTTGCGCCGTATTGATAGGCGGCGCGGCGGCTCATGGCATTACCGGCAAGCACGTTTTCGTCGACAATTTCTTTGGTGATGTTATTGGAACCATAGACTTTGACGTTTGGGAACATGTCTTTGATGGCGCGGGAACCGCCAAAATGATCTCCATGACTGTGGGAATAAATCATCGCGACTACGGGTAAGTTATTGCCCTCGGGCAAGTGTTTGAGCGCAAACTCGAGGGATAATTTTGCCGCTTCTTTGGTCAGCAGCACGTCATAAAGGATCCAACCCGTTTTACCGCGGATAAGGGTTAAGTTCGATAAGTCTGTGCCACGCACTTGATAAATGCCATCTGTGACCTTGTATAAGCCGTTAGACACCATATTCAATTGAGCTTGGCGATAAAGTGAAGGGTTTACTGTGTCTGGAGTTTTGTCGCCAATAAAGCTGAAATCGGCACGTAAAATGGCTACTGTTGGTTCATCGAGTTCAGCAATAAGATTTTTAGAAAACTCTTCAAAGGCTTTTTTGTCAGCAAAATTAAGGCTTGCTGCTGAGGTTTTATTTACCGCAATGGTTTGCTCGGTGGCAGGCTTTCCCTGATAGTGCAGGCTGATATGTTCATGCTCGTGTTCAGCGGCCACGGCGCTTAAAGAGAAGCTTGCGATAATACTCATTGTCATCAAAGATTTTTGCATTATTTTACCTACCGAAAAGTGGGATAGTGTCGTTGATGGTTTGAGTATAGCCAGCTTGTGTATTTAGATAACTCGAGTTAGCTTGGGTTGTAATATTCATATAGTGAATGAGTACACTCCCTTATGCCGACACGAAAGCCATTAGATTTAAATTTATTACGCGTGTTTATGGTGGTTTACCGTACTCGTTCATTCACCCAAGCGGCGCAGGAGTTAGATTTAACTCAGTCATCTGTGAGTAATGCGATAAGCCGGTTTAGGGCTTGGGTCGGGGAGTCGCTGTTTAATCGGGTTGGACGGGGAATTGAGCCGACATCTGTGGCGCGGGAGATGTACCGTAAGTTTGAACAACCCATGGCGGATATTGAAACCGTATTGCTGGGGTTTGAGCATTTTGATCCCACCTCGAGCCAGCGGCGCTTTTATGTATATGCTAATGAGTCAGTTATTGAAGCGCTGCAATCAGGCGTGCAGGCTTTGTTACAGAATGCGGAGATTGAAGTGATTTTCCGCGAGTCACCGCCGCAGGAGGATGAGCTATATCGCGATATTTTGCTTGAGCGGGTCGCCGTTGCCATAGATATTAAGCCCGCGCAGCAAAGTTTGCTCTCGAGCAAATTACTCTTCACCGAAACCCTCGTTTGTATCGTCAGTTTGCAGCATCCTCGTATTCAAGGTGCTATCACCCATGGGCAGTATTTTGAGGAGAAACACGTCTTTTTAAATATGCGGCGCTTTAATCTTACCGCAGGGGATTTGTTTACCGAAGGCGTGTTACCAAGGCGCAAAATGTACAGTGAGCAATCATCACTATTGAGTATGTTTGCAACCGTAGGTAAAAGTGAGGCGATAGGCATAGCGCCTTTGCGGTACGCCAGTCAGTACGCTGAGATGTTCGGCTTACAGATTTTACCTATGCCCCTGAAAACAAGGCCAATTGATTTGTATATGGTGTGGAGCAGTAAATATACCCAAAACCCGAGCCATCAATGGTTACGGCGTTTATTGCTCAATGCGAGTGCAAACACTGTGAATAAAAAAGCTCTGAATCTAGCGAGCAGGTAGGGCTAGCGATTCAGAGCTTTGTTGCAGTTTTTAAATTTTATATTCTATTTCAGATTGTTAATCTAATAGCCTAAGAAGGTCATTACTGTCTTGCGAGTCTGTGGCTTTCGCCAGGTTGCTCGAAGTCACTGCGATAAGGGTTGATATCTAAACCACCGCGACGCGTGTAGCGGGCGTAAACCGTCAATTTAGTGCAATGACAGAAACGTTTTAAATCGACGAAAATTCGCTCGACACATTGCTCGTGGAATTCGTTATGTTGGCGGAAAGAAATCAAATAGCGCAGCAGTTTCTCGCGATCGATTTTAGGGCCTTGATAACGGATCATCACGCTGCCCCAATCGGGTTGCGAAGTGATCAAACAGTTGGATTTCAGCAGGTTTGAATTAAGTGTTTCCGCGACCGTTTGCTTATCGTCTGTACTGTTAACTAAGTAATCAGGATTAAAACTATAATCGCTGACTTCAATATCGAGATCGTCAATACAAGTGCCAGGTAACTCAATAATACGCTGAATACCAAAGCTTTTTGGCTCGATAATCTTAACGCTAACATCACCTTGAGCACACTGACTTAAGTCTTGCACTAAGGTTTTTTGCAGTGAATCTAGGCTATCAAACTTGGTTTGATTAAAGCTATTGAGATACAGTTTGAACGATTTCGACTCAATCAGATTCAGGCTTTCATAGCTTAAATGAAATTCAGCTATGGCCACCATAGGCTTACCTTTGGCATTTAACCAAGACAGCTCATAACCCGTCCAGATATCGGCACCATGAAACGGTAACGTCCCAGTGAGTGCAATAGCATTACGGTTTAGTGAGCGTGGAACCCCTTGCAGCAGCGACGCATCATACTCGGCTTGGTAGTCGGTGGCTTTACCTAAAGTCAGGCCAACAAGCGCTTGCGCATCACTATAGGGATCGTGATTCTGTGTCATCAATACTGTTTCCATGTCAAAATAGGCGCACATTATACCTGAAATTGGATTGTGCTTAAGTGTCTTGTCTGCCCGCACTCGATAAATTTTTGCAAAACTATCATCAAGCTTACTTAACGAGTTTAGGTGAACTACCGCGTTATTACCCACAGGGTGAGCCTTCTGTGTGTATTCAAGGCGAATTTCAACCGGATCTTGAACAGGCCGTTTCTTGGCAGCCAGTGAAACGCAAAGTTGAAGGCAGTTTCGCCAATGTAGAGCATGCACTGGAGTTAACTTTATGGCCAGAGATCAATGATTTTTACGGTCATTATTTCTCCGCCCCAGTATTATTTGACTCTAAGTGGGGCACTGGGGAGTTACTGCAAGTCTGGAATGATGACGATTTTAACTGCCTGCAACAAAACTTGATTGGTCATCTGATGATGAAGAAAAAACTGAAGCAGTCACCGACTTGGTTTATCGGTCTGTTAGATGAGGGAGATAAAATGCTCACCATCAATAACAGTGATGGTAGCGTATGGATTGAAATCCCTGGTGAAGTGCAATCTGAGCAATTGTCCTCGAGTTTGACTGCGTTTATCGAAGCATTATCGCCACGGATAGCACCACCCGTTAAACATGAAGAATTACCTATGCCAGCATTAGAACATCCTGGTATTTTCGCCAGTTTTAAACGTATGTGGCAAAACCTTTTCGGTAAACGTTAACTTCTGTGAGCGAAATTTTTATTATCAACCTAAGTATTAACTCAACCTAAGCGTGGCTTATCTTAGGTTGAGTTCTGCAAGGGGATAAACAGATGTTATTGATGATCCCAAGACAGATTCGACACTATGCGGCAAGGCTCGCAGCGAAAATGGAACATATCCAATAAAGGTTCATCGAGTTTCCAATCATGACTGCCACAACGTGGGCAAGGTCGCGTTTTTTCTGTGGCTAAATCTTGGCCGCCAACGCGATATAAGTAGTAATAGGTCGGGATCTGAGTGAGATATTCGATACGACCGCGCAAATCCCAACCTCTGCGAAATAAATCACTGTCAGGACTCGATAATTCCTCTAGCGCGGCAAATTCTGCCTTAGTGGCCGCCGCCATTTGCAGCTCGTCGCAGGCTTGCCATTCGCTCTGCCAACGGATAATACGTTTATGATCGCCATTAAAGGTTGCGGGTATACGGTACAGGGGAATGGGCAATAAATTGTCGCCGCTGCGTAGGGGCGAGCACATATGCACAAAACTGGTGTATAGCAGTTGCCAGCTGGGTGTTTCGGTATTACTTACTTCAGAATTGATATCCTGACCAATAAACTTTTCCCGCGGCGCGAGTAGTTTAGCGTCGGTTAATTCTACTAAGGCTTTTTTGACCCAAGGGCTGTGATATTTGTGCGCTAAACTGCTTTTCTCTGGCATCAATAAACGCACTCTAAACTCACCGTCATTAAAGGCGACCGCAAATTCTCGCCCTAAGATTTGGCCATTAGCTCGATAGGCTTCAAGGAGCTGATTAATGGCCTTCTCGGCGGCAGATATCGTGGTGTCGGCGAAGCATTCGAAGCGCAGTTCAGTGACAAACATTAAGCTGTTTTTCCTTGGATTTCTAATAAGTTGATGCGTTGTTTAAGTTCAAGCAGTTCGTTTTTTAATTGCATTATTTCTGTTTTTTGCTGCTCAGCATGACGTTCAAAATACGCCTGTTGCATCTGCAGGCGCTCGGCGAGCACTGCAAGGGTTAAGGTATCGTTAGTTGCGGGAACGTCAGTTGTAGGGCTGATAGTTTGCAACTCAGTTAAACGCTCGCGATCTGCCTTAGGCATAGATTTAAATTGCTGTAAGCCTTGGATCAATATAGGTAAAGGTAGGCTACTACCTAAACGGGTTTTAATTAAGGCAAGGCTCGGTACTTTACCGCAGGCTTCGAGCGAACGTGCGGCCGCTAATACTTGGTCAAGGGGACTCATAATTAGCAAAATTCCTTAATTTGTTGAATTATTTAAACCAATTTTAAAATGATAATTAATTTTTTCATTTAAAAACAGTGTGTTGTCTTGTGGCATTTATTTTGCTTATTGTCCAGCCGAAATACCATTTTTTAAGCTTCAATAATAATTACACAGGATGTCACATGATGAACCATAAATTGAATAACAAACTTATCGCCATCACTTTTTTAGGGCTCGCAAGCTTAGGTCTTAGCGGCTGCGTGGTCAATGTCGGTGATGGAGAATCGGGCTGGGATAGCAGCGAATCTTGGGAGAAAGTGCAGGATAAAAATCGCACTAACTTAACCAAACTGAGCTTAGGTATGCCTAAAGACCAAGTGATGATCTTAATGGGCACCGCTGATTTTAGTGAAGCCTATATTCAACAAAGTGCTCAACAAGGTGAAGCCAATAAAGAAGTCTTAGTGTTGTTTTATCGTACCCAGCGTAATAATGGCGATGGAAAAACCACTAAGGATGAATGCACGCCTATCGTGCTGAGCAACAATGCCTTAGTGGGTTGGGGTGAAACGGCTTACGGTAAAATCTGAACCAACGAGTCTTATCGTTTACGTAGCTGAGTGTCTAATTGCTCAATGGGCTCAGTCCAGAGGGCATCGGCTTCTAAACCTTCAATGATAAAGCTCTTTTGGGCAGGGGTCCAAAAGGGCGCTTGGCTTAAATGGATGTGATGGTCGATATCATGGGTTGCAATAAACTGCGCTATGGCCTCGTCGCTACTGTCTAAACCGAGTTGCTCAAACAAGTGGCTTAAGTCTACTGGAGTTGTATCCATCATTATTTCCTTTTCAGTATAGTGCCTTCGTTTAGAGTAAGCGCCTGATTGAAAAATGCAATCTATGATTAAAATTTGCACTTTTTAGTTTCCTTGGTAGATTAACAGTTACGCATAAAAAGTGTGAGCTAAGTCAAGGAATGCTAACGATGGACAATGAAATTCTGGAGGACTGCCGCGCAGTCTATTTGACCGCGGAAGACTTACGCATTGCCGCTTCTATTCTCTATAACGCTTACCATGATGATCCTTTTTTTGTCGATTCACTCTTTACCTCAGACAAAGCCGCTTATGAGCAAAAATTGCGCGCCGCAATCAGGGAAGAACTCAATACGTTATGGCAACAAAAACAAGCCCTCATTGGTTTATTCGACCATGAAAGACTCTTTGGGTTAGCCTGTGTAGTTACTCAAGAAGTGCCTTTAGGGGAAGGGCGTTATTGGCATTGGCGCTTAAAGATGTTGTTAGGTACAGGTTGGCAATCGACTCAAGCACTAATGAACAAAGAGTCCAGTATTATTGAACTTTTACCCAGTAAGCACTGCGGTATTTTGCAGTTTATTGCTCTTGCACCAAATGAACAGCACAAAGGACTTGGACATAAGTTAGTGCAAGCTGTGGTGAGTTGGTGTGATGAGCAGCCTGATTTGGATGGCATTGGTGTGTTTATCGCTCAGGAGAACCACTTGCAACTGTTTACTCAGCATGACTTTGTATCCATAGGCGAGCTGAGTATTGGCAGTATTCATGGCCAACTTTTATTCTATTCGGTTCAACAAGATGACTAACTCTTATAAACGTTTCGCCGATTTTTATCCTTTCTATTTATCCCAACACCAGCACCCGATTTGTCGGCAATTACACTTTGTTGGCAGTTGTTTAGTTCTGCTGCTGATTGGCATTGCCTTGGTTTCACAAGCCTGGTGGCTATGTTGGTTCATTCCTATTGTTGGTTATGGTTTTGCGTGGGTGGGACACTTCGTATTTGAGAAGAATCGACCCGCGACATTTCAGTATCCTTTTTACAGTTTGATGGCAGATTGGGTGATGTTTGCGCAGATGATCCGCCGCTTTTTTAAACGTTAAAAAAATTGCCAGAGTGAGATGCCCATGCCCGTGTGAGAGATCGCTTACAAACGTTGTAGGACATAATGTTTTCTTTTTGATTGTTTTTTGTTCTGCAACATTTAATTTTAAATAGAATCATTGGGTTGTATTTATTTTCCTTTGGTTGGTCCGTAATTAATTTTGTAGTCCGTTCTTTGAGCCGAACAAAAACGTTAGGGTTAACGTAGAATTCACTCATGGCCAAAGCAAATGGATAGCAAGGAAAGCGAAACAGGCCAAAGGGACGCAAGAAGCAACGAATTAAGATTTCAAGGTTGAAATCGCTGACGGTAGGAAAACTGTCATTCGCCTAGGATAGGCTAAGGAAAAGCAGGATTGCTTTTCAAGGATGATTAGGGACAGTGAGTTTTATCGTCAGGATGATGAATTTCAGGAAGAATACAGGACACGCTTAAGGATTAAGCATGAACTCGAAACAGGATGTGTCGAGATAAGGATAAAGTATAAGGGTGAACAGCTTGTACTAATCTATGGAAAATAAATTTTGCAGGATGCAATAGGAATACGTCATAGGAAGTGACAGGCTCTGTAAAAAGGATTTACAGGTCAAGGGACTGAGTGTTATCTCACGTAAGTTTGATACACAGGGACAAAAAGGAATTACAGGGACGATGCAGGACGCAAGCAGACGCATGGATGGTGCAGGGAGCACAAATCGAGCAGGACGGCTTACAAAGGATAAATGGGGCGCACTTTAGTTGCGCCCTTTTCTTTGGTTCATTTTCAGCATTAATCTGGCTTTGCCAAGCTATAACGCTATTCACACAGACTTTATCTTAACTCTGCTTAAAGACTTCTCACCGTAAAGCATGTTCACCAGTCCTACTTCTCTTATTGCCCAATGATTTACTCTCTGTGTTGTCTGTGTTGTCTGTGTTGTCTGTGTTGTCTGTGTTGTCTGTGTTGTCTGTGTTCTGGTCATGCGCCGAATGCTTGTCGAATTTTGAGCGATAGCGGTTTATGCATAAGTCCTCAGGGGAGACATCTAGCGTTTTGCTTACTTTTGATTCGAATTGCCATCCTCCGTGTAAGAGATCTCCTACAAGTATGTAAGTAATTTGTAGGTTAAAAGGATGGTTATGTCTTGGGGGTTGTTATTATTTATATTAATATCAGTAGGTTAACCTGTTTGTTATCAGTTGAGCTCACCATTTTTGTTAACATTTTAAATAATCCACAATGAGTACTTTCGTTGGTTGGCGTAGAATTCATCTTGTAGAAGGAATTGCGGGCAACAGGATGTTGGCGATCAGGATGATCGAACAGTGACTAAGGAATGTTACTTAAGGAAAGATAGGGATATATGCCTTTCAGGATGAAAGAGAGCCAATGCCAAGGAAGGGAGACTATCAAGGATTGATAGACTCATTGCATAGGATGGCAATGGCACAGGGAGTGCAATTGAAATTGAATGGATGCAATACCCGTTTCATGGATGATGATGGAACCGCTCAGGAAAGAGCAAGCTTGGGACTGGATGACCAAGAGATAGGGAAGTACATGAGTACAAGGACCTCAAGGATTGAGCAGGGATGAAGCAGGACGCAGATTGACGCATGGATGGTGCAGGGAGCACAAAAATAGCGGGATAGCTTAACAGAGAATAGGAGGGCGTGGCTTTAGGGCCGCGCCCTTTCTTTTTTAACTTTTACAGTGAGTTATTTTGTAGCACCAGAGAATGACTGATTATTCTCAATGTTGGCTCACATTTTATTTGAGCCAACATTGTCGATAAAAGCTTAATGGCATTTGCCTGAGTTACAACCACTTTGCGTACCACACCCGCCAAACTTACCCTGTGACGTCGGCGCTTCTTGCCATTCGGGCTCAGGGAAGATAGGCCATTCAATCTTTTGAATTTTCTTGCCTTGCATCCAAATATGGCCACGGTATTGGTTAATGCCGTCGGTGCTGAATTCAAATAAATATTTCGCCTTCCAGCAGATCCCCGTCGTGCCGCCAATGCTAGGGCGGGCAGTTTCCATGGCAATGGCTAACAGTTGAACTTTTTGTCGCCAACATTCTTTTTCGGCAAAAATACGGCTCAACTCTGCCATTTGGCGTAGTTGCCAAAAGAATGCGGCAATCACGACGAGGCCAATAATTAACAGTAAATCTGACATCATTTGCTAGCTGCCTTAAACAAACCACCTATGGCTTGTGATAGTTGAACACTTCGATTGGGATTTCTTAATTCGCCTAGTAGTTGATTGCGCAAACTAGGAATAGCCACAATATCAGCAAAGACCTGATTAAAAAAGGCTTGGGGCTGCAGTGCCAGAGCTTCTAAGTAAAGACTGCGACTTGAATCTTGTTTTAATACCGACCAGTTACGTCCGGCAATGCTGATGAGGGCATTGGTATCTAAAGAGGATTGGCCGTGTAGATGCGCAAACGCTTTTTGGCTGTGTTTGGCGCTAGAAGCCAAAGCGCGAAGGAAATAGGCTTGGTGTTCTGGCGCTGCGTCTTGAAGTTTCGCGAGAATCTTATCGGCGAGTGTGTCGCTAATCAGTAAGTGTTCAAGGCATTGGCATAGGGCGATTTGCACTTCGATGGCGGCTGTATCAAAACTCGATACCAAGTGCTGCTCATGATCAAATTCTTTTGTGCGTACACACACATCGGCTATGCCTTGCATTCCAATATGTTGCCATTGTGATGGGGCAATTTGGCCTGACAGATATTGCACGGCAAACTCGTATTGTGATGAAGCGCGCTGGCCAAGTTGTTTACGAACGAGTGCGTTAAATACGGCAAGTTTTTCCTGGCTTGGCTTGAAATTAAACGGATTATTCGCGAGTCGTTCTTGCTGCTCATCACTGAGTGGCTGAGTGGGATCTTGCCCTAATGCCGCTAATATCATTTCGATAAATTGTGAGCGCGGTGCAGGCGACAGTAATCCTTGCTCATCTAACGCCAGTTTTAGAAACCAAATAAAGTGTTGCTGGCTCGCATCCCAAAAGACAATAGCAAATTGTGCATGCCCTTGAATGGGATAAGGATAAGGGGCTGACAGAGATTCGATTTGGTGAAACGCGAGCATATCAATATGTTGCACCCTACGGCCAAGATCATACACTTGGAACTGGGTTTTGGCTGTGGTTAAAAACTGGCTTAAAGTAGTAATTTCAGTCATTTGGCTGCCATATCAATCAAAGAGGCTCAATAAATTGGCGCCATTATAGGGGGAAGTGCGTCTGGATGGTATGATTGCGGCACTTTAATCGACCTATTCGGCCAGTGAATTGTGGGGAGTTCTTGAATCACACAGGGCTAACATGAGAATGGATCTGAAAGCTATGTTATACAGTCAAACCCAAGCTAAATTGGCTCAGATTACCCACGCGCTGCAAGCGGCCGAGTTGTGGTCTGAGCAAGCGCCTTCTGCCGCTGCAATGGCAAGCACAGCACCTTTTGCCTGTGATCTTATGCCCCTTGAGCAGTGGCTGCAGTTTATTTTGCTGCCTAGAATGCAGACTTTAATCGAAACGGGGGCGCCATTGCCGACTCAAATTGCGATTGCCCCTATGGCTGAACATGTTTGGCTGGATATGCCCCCGCGCCAAACTTTAATTAGCCTATTGAATGAATTGGATATGTTGTTAAATGAATCAAGATGATATCTGGCTTGAAACGCCTGAAAATGCAGTGAATGTATCCCAAGAGGATGATTCAGAAGAGCAGGCGCCTGAGATTGAAATTCTTTATGAAGATGAGCATTTAGTGGCAATTCATAAACCCGCAGGCTTATTGGTCCACCGCAGTTATTTAGCGCGTCGGGAGCGATTTTTTGCCATGCAGCTGACCCGTGACTTAGTGGGCTGTCATGTGTTTCCTGTACATCGTCTCGACAGGCCGACATCCGGCGTGCTCTTGTTTGCCAAGAGTAGTGAAGTGGCCAATGCTCTGTGTGAGCAATTTGCCTCCCATACGGTTGAAAAACAATATCTGGCTTTAGTGCGCGGTAATATGCATGAGAGCGGTATTTTAGACTATGCGCTTAAGGTTGAGTTGGATGAATTAGGCGATAAGAATGCCGATCCTAATAAAGCGGCGCAGGAGGCTGTGACGGCGTATGAGCCGTTACTCAATACTGAAATTCCGTATCCGTCAGGTCGATATCCCACTAGCCGATTCGCACTGGTACGCTTGAGTCCTAAAACGGGGCGTAAGCATCAGCTCAGAAGGCATATGGCACATTTACGTCACCCCATCGTCGGTGATACCACCCATGGCGACGGTAAGCAAAATGCATTTTTTCGTGAGCATTTCAGTATTAATCGCCTGTGGCTTATCGCAAAAAAACTCACCTTTACACATCCAATAACTCAAACTCGGCTCAGCATAGAAACCGAGCTCGAGTCCGAGTGGGAAACCGTGTTTGCCGAGCTAGGTTGGGACGAGGCGACCTTGAGTCAGCAAGCTGAGTTATTCATCGCCCAAGAGGCGTGAACAGCAAGCGGCCAATGCTTGATATGGTGATATCAACTTAGCCGCGTGAATAAAATTAAGTGCATTCACTTTGCTTTGTTATTGAAACTAAAGTCATCGAATTTAAAACGAGGTGGATTGCTTAATCGAGGAGTTGTGGCGTTTGTGCTGTTTGTGGCCGCAGCTCTTGCATCATGACGGCTAAGGTTGAGAATCCAGACGTGAGTGCAAGTGGCGATATGAGATTTTGCTGGGCGGAGTGGAAGTAGTTTTTACGTCGAATATGGGTTGTTTTGTGGTGCTGCTTGAGGTGTTTTTGGCGGGTGGACTGTCGCATTAGATATTTTCTCACGCTCAATGGCTTGATTTATAAAAAATTTGCGCCTTAGCTTGCTCATACGCTGAACAATAAAGTAAGGTCAGCCTAATAAGGTTTGCAACGCGATGTGGAGTGTATCATGAAAAAGGTGAATCTGGTGTTTGGCACTGTATATGGTAGTGCGCAATTTGCCGCTGAAACCCTAGAGAAAGAAATGCAAGTTTTAGGTTATGATGTCACATTGTGGCAACCTAATGAGGTAGCAAGCTTTATTCCTCCTCAGGATGAATTGTTAGTGGTGGTGACTTCGACGACCGGACAAGGGGACTTACCCGAAGATATTCAGCCTTGGTATCATAATCTTAAAAATCTTGCGCCCTATTTGCCTGAGCTTAACTACAGTGTGATCGCACTGGGTGATTCAAGTTATGAAACCTTCTGCGGCGCTGGTAGGGCTGTAGATGTGCTCTTGAGTGAGCTTGGCGCTAAACCACTTGTAGAATTATTAGAAATCGATGCCTGTGAAACCATGGAACCTGAGGTTGAAGCGATAAAATGGCTAGAACGCTGGAATCAAGTCGTCAAAACCGAGCTCGTCGCTTAGGCAGTTTAGTTACTCAGCAGTGGTTTAAATTTGCCCAGCGCTTAAGCCAAGCGCTGCTTATTCCTATTGCCATTTTGCCCGCCGCAGGGGTCATGCTTGGCCTCACCGTTAGTCCTATTCCTTTTATGCCCGAAGAGCTGACAGTGTTGATGTTGGCGGTGGGCAAACTCATTTTTGCCATCATGCCGATGTTATTTGCCGTGGCTGTCGCTATTGGTTTTTGTCGCGATCAAGGCATTGCCGCCTTTTCGGCAGTGTTTGGTTATGGGGTGATGACGGCTACGTTAGCCGCACTGGCCGATTTGTATCGACTTCCAACCCAACCTTTATTAGGAATGGATACCTTAGATACTGGGATTGCAGGTGGCATGATGCTTGGTGGTATTACTTGCCTCGCAGTCCGTTGGAGTCAATATATTCGCTTGCCTGCGATTTTCTCTTTCTTCGAGGGACGTCGCAGTGCATCTTTACTTATTATTCCCCTAGCGATGAGCCTAGGTTATGTACTCGCCCATGTGTGGCCACCCTTAGCTTTATTGATTGAGCGCGTATCCGACTGGGCGGTTTATCAAAAACCGGCCATCGCCTTTGGCGTTTATGGCGCATTAGAGCGGTTACTTATTCCCCTTGGCTTACATCATATTTGGAATGCGCCTTTTTACTTAGAGGTGGGCCAATATCAGTTATTGGGGCATGAAGTCGTTCGTGGTGAGGTGGCGCGCTATTTAGCGGGCGATCCGCAGGCGGGAAACCTTGCCGGTGGTTATCTGATTAAAATGTGGGGATTACCGGCGGCTGCACTGGCAATGTGGCGCTGTGCAGATCCCTCAGAGCGGAATCGCGTGGCGGGTATTATGCTCTCGGCGGGGGCGGCCAGTTGGTTAACTGGGGTGACAGAACCTATCGAATTTGCTTTTATGTTTGTGGCGCCGATTCTATTTATTATTCACGCCTTACTCACTGGGCTCGCTTATTTTGTCTGTATTATGCTGGATATTCACCACAGCATAGTATTCTCCCAAGGGCTGGTGGACTTTACGCTGCTATTTCCATTGTCCCGTAATGCCAGCTGGTTTATTTTCCTTGGGCCTTTAACCGCCATAATATATTACCTGTTGTTTAGACTGAGTATTTTAGCCTTTAATTTGAAAACTCCCGGTAGGCTTGAGCATAACGACAGTAAAGGACCCAAAGAAAGTTTACGGGCGATTATTGCGGCGCTCGGCGGGCGTGAAAATATCGTTGAACTTAATGCTTGTTTGACACGGTTACGCTTGAGCGTACACAAGCCCGAGTTAGTCAATAAGGTGCGTTTGAGTCAGTTGGGCGCTAAGGGCGTGATCGTTATGGGCAAAGGTGTGCAGGTGGTTTACGGCACTAAGGCCGAAACCTTGCGTAAAGTATTGCAGCGTTACTTAGATACTCGGCGCTAGGATTGTGTTTTTACAAAATTAACTGCTTAATTTTTACATTTTATTGATTCAAGCCTCTGAAATATCATTTTTATTTTCGCATTATAGGGTTTTCATACTGTTCAGCATGATTTGCTATGGCAAACTCGATGTAGGGACAATATAGGAGAGCCAACTTTGCAACAAATGACTGAAACTCGCGGTAATACTTCGCCATCCATAGAACGTAAAATCTTACTGACGGATTGCGCTGATGCCCAAGGCCTCATCGCTAAAATCACCAGTGTTTGTTTTACTCATAAACTGAATATCATCAAAAACAGTGAGTTTGTGGATAATGCCCAAGGGCGTTTCTTTATGCGAACTGAATTAGAGGGCATTTTTAACAGCGAACTGTTATTGCAGGATCTGCGTGACGTACTGCCTACGCAAAATCATATGACGTTAGTTAGCGCGGGTAAAAAACGCATTGTGGTGTTAGTCACAAAGGAAGCGCACTGTTTAGGCGATTTGTTAATGAAAGCCTATTACGATGGTTTAAGTGTCGAGATTGCCGCTGTGGTGGGCAACTATGATGCACTACGTGAATTGGCAGAGAAGTTTAACATCCCCTTTCATCTGGTGAGCCACGAAGGCTTGGACCGAATTCAACACGAGCAAGTACTGTTGGCTGCGGTATCTCAATACGAACCCGATTATTTAGTCTTGGCTAAGTATATGCGGGTATTAACGCCTGATTTTGTGGCGCAATATCCTAATCGTATCATCAACATCCATCATTCTTTTTTACCTGCTTTTATCGGCGCAGCACCCTATCGCCAAGCCTGGGAGCGCGGGGTGAAAATTATCGGTGCGACGGCGCATTTTGTGAATAATTGCCTCGATGAAGGGCCGATCATCAAGCAAGACGTGATTCCCGTCGACCACAGTTATAGTGCCTTAGAAATGGCACGTGCTGGGCGCGATGTTGAAAAGAGTGTATTGAGTAAAGCGCTGCAATTAGTGCTCAACGAACAAGTGGTCGTGTACGGCAATAAAACGATCGTTTTCTAAGATGTAGGTGAGTCGTGGCAATGGCATGACATTCAGCGGCGTTTATTTTAACCCGCGTCTGTCATGAAATCAGTTATCATTATGTTTATTGGGGATTTTATAATGCTCACATTGGGGTGAACATAGCGGTATAGTGTATTGCCCATGCTCGAATTACAGGTCGGAGTGCTGGATGTCAACTCGTCAAAGCCTTATCGTTGGAATGAAAGACTTGCCCGATAGTTTGAATTTATCTTGGGCACAGCTAGATGAGCAGTTTTGTGTGCTACGGATGAGCCAAGCCTTTTATAGCCGTTGCAAACGCTCTGCGGCGCAAATCATTAATCAACCGATTAGCCAATTGTTTAGTGCTTTTAATGCTGAACTATGCGCCGATATCGTGAGGCGACGCGGCCAAGAAATAGGTTTTCAATTACAAGATCATCGCGGCATACGTGTGCATCTCGCGCTGCATTCTTTGCCTGAAATGGGATGGTACTTGATTCTATCCGACATCAATTTTGAAGATCCGCAGATGAAGGAGTTGCACTCGGATTATCGTCGAGCGATTCAAGCCAGCGATGCTTGGCTGCAACACATTGAAGATGTGATTAAATCCTCCCAAGAAGAAGTATTTAAAGTCGCAGTTTCTAAGGCGATGTCACTCACTGGCAGTCGATATGGCTTTATTCTGTTGCATAACGAAAAGTTAAAAACACTCACACTCGCCGCGCGTTCTGAGTATCCCCACGCAGAGGCGAATCAAGCCGATTTTGTTGAAGATAATACCCAAGTGTCAGAACTTGAAAGCCGCGTATGGCTCGAATGTGTGCGAGATTATAAGCCGATCATCCAAAATCAAACCGATTCCCAAAGGCGCTTAGGGGATTTGCCCTTAGATAAACTGCTACTTGGAGGGCGTTACTTGGCGGTACCGATTTTATTTCGCAGTCGCTTAGTGGGCATGCTGTGTGTGGTTGACCGTAACGAGCCTTATAGTCGTAATGATGCGAGATCATTACTGACTTTTGCCAGCATTTTATGGCACAGCATTGAACTACCACGCACATTGCGCGCGGTATCCAGGCAGTCCAAAATCATTAAAGCGCAAAAAGAGCAATTATCTCAATCGTTAACCCAGCTTATTAGTGCTATTTCTGAGGCATTAGAACTGAAAGATGCCTATACCGCAGGGCATCAAAAGTCGGTGGCGCAATTAAGTTATTTGATTGGTGAGAAATTAGGTTTAGACCCGCTGCGTTTAGAAGGGCTGAAGATTGGTGCCTTAGTTCATGATATTGGTAAGTTAGCGATTCCATCACAGATTTTGACAAAACCGTCAAAACTTTCAAAAGAAGAATACGCATTAATACAGACCCATCCGCTCCATGGCGCTGAAATTATTGAGGATGTGGAGTTTCCTTGGCCCATTAAAGAGATGATTTTACAGCATCATGAGCGGCTCGATGGCTCAGGTTATCCCGCGGGCTTAAAGGATAAGGCGATTTTATATGAGGCAAAAATTATTGCCGTCGCCGATGTTGCCGATTCGATATTGTCCCACAGGCCTTATCGCCCATCGTTAGGGCTGGAGAAAATGACTGAAGTATTGCGTGCGGGCAAAGGGACTCTTTTTGATCCTGAGATAGTCGAAACCTGTTTAGCGATTTTGATTAATCGAGAGTTGAGTATTAGCGATCATATCGGCGCTGCGCCGCTTGAACCTTTAGTCACGATTTCACTCGACCATGAGTTAGTTGATATTAAGCGTTTACTTACGACTGCCCATGCTAAGGTGGCCGTGGTATTGGATGAGCAACATAAGATACTTGGGGTGATCACGAGTCGCTTACTGGAACATTGGTTTAGCCCATTACTTGGCACTGCGGCTGAGCGTGAACTGGATAGGGCATCTTTACATAAAAAAGCCCATCAGATCATGGAGCATTCAGTGCCTATTATCAGTGAGGTGGCCACATCGGAAGATGCATTACTGCAGTTGAATTTACTAGACTCAGAATATCTTGTGGTGGTGAACAAAGCGCAGCAGCCATTGGGGATTATCGGCTGGCGGGCCATTGCAATGACGAGAAATGCATTCCGTGAAGTAGAGCGTTTGATTTAAGTGTCTTATTAAACACTTTATTTTTAAGCCTGATAATGACAGCGCAACCGTAGGCTAAATTTTACCGACAATAAAAAAGATGCCCTTAGGCATCTTTTTTATGGAACTCATGTTATCGAACAAATGCTGTGACTGTTAATCAACAATACGCAGTAATTCGTTGATACCCACTTTACTGCGGGTTTTTGCATCGACTTTCTTAACGATAATAGCGGCATAGAGGCTGTACTTGCCACAGGCTGATGGTAAGTTGCCAGAAACAACCACAGAGCCTGCTGGCACACGACCGTAATGCACTTCGCCGGTTTCGCGATCATAAATTCGAGTACTTTGGCCGATATACACGCCCATAGAAATCACTGAGCCTTCTTCAACCACAACGCCTTCAACAATCTCAGAACGCGCACCGATAAAGCAGTTATCTTCGATGATAGTTGGGCCCGCTTGCAATGGCTCAAGTACGCCACCAATGCCCACTCCGCCAGATAAATGCACGTTTTTACCGATTTGTGCACATGAGCCAACCGTTGCCCAAGTGTCAACCATAGTGCCTTCATCAACATAGGCGCCTAAGTTCACATAGGATGGCATCAACACGGTATTTTTACCGATAAATGAGCCTTTACGTACTGTTGCCGAAGGCACTACACGAATGGCTTCCGCCTTAAAGCGGGCTTCATCATATTCGGCAAATTTTAACGGCACTTTGTCGAAGTATTTGGTTTCGGCGCCATCGATAACCACGTTATCGAAAATACGGAAGGACAGTAATACCGCCTTTTTCAGCCATTGGTGCACATGCCATTGTCCGTCGATTTTCTCGGCGACACGGACTTCACCTTTATCGAGCATATTGATGACATTTTGCACATCGCTGCGCACACCTGCGTCAACTGTGCTTGGTGTGATGTCGGCGCGCGCTTCAAAAGCCGCCTCAATACGTTGGCGTAAAGCCTCCATTTACTTCTCCCACTGGTCTCGTTAATTAACTGATTCGATATTCTTTGCACTCAGGGCACTGATTAAAGCGTCCCTGAGGGTATTCTCTTGGGTTTCGTTAAGTTGCAATCCGTCATTGGTCTGCAGCATAAAAAAGTCTTCGGCTCGTTCACCAATGGTGGTGATTTTGGCCGCAAGTAATGTTGTGTTGCAACGGTAAAAGATATCCCCAACTTTTGCCAGTAATCCTGGCGAATCTAAGGCGATAAGCTCCATCATACTTGTACCATGACGACTGCTTTCGAGGAAACTCACTTGTGTCGGCACATTAAAAGGTTTCATCTTGCGCGATAGTTTTCTAAAGCGCGGCAGTTTTGGACTGTCGCTCGACAGGGCTTTCTCAAGCGCTTTACGGATACTTTGGATGCGTGAAAGCTGGCTAACGGGCTCACCATCCTGCTCTAAGATCACAAAGGTATCGAGGGCATAATTATCTTTTGACGTCATGATGTTGGCATCATGGACGTTGATATTTTTATTGTCGAGTACCGCCATCACAGTTGCGAACAATTTAGGTCTGTCTTGGCAATAGACAAATAGCTCAGTACCACCACGGGTGGTGTGTTTTGACACTAAGACTAAAGGCTCATCCTGTTGTTTGTGCTTTAAAATTGCTTCGGCGTGCCACGCGACTTGATTGGGCTGGTGGCGTAAAAAGTAATCTGCCTTAAAACGTTGCCACAGGGCATCGAGATCTTTCTCTTTCAATCCGCGGCGCAGCAGCTCTTTTTTCGCCTTAGCTTGGTATTCACGTACTCTGGCACGAATATCGACGGGTTTTTCTTTACCGCGGGCGAGCACTCTTTGGGTCGAAAAGTACAAGTCGCGTAGCAGTGAGCCTTTCCAGTTGTTCCAGGTTTTTTCGTTGGTGGCGCAGATATCGGCGACGGTTAAGCAGTACAGATAGCTTAAATGCACGGCATCGCGGACTTTATTGGCAAAGTCGGCCACCACATCGGGATCGGAAATATCACGGCGCTGGGCGGTGACAGACATCACCAGATGATTTTCAACCAGCCAAGCGACTAGACGGCCATCGTGATCGTTTAACCCGTGCAGCTTACAAAAGGCGAGGGCATCGCTTGAGCCCAGTTTACTGTGATCGCCACCGCGGCCTTTGGCGATATCGTGGAAGATAGCGCCTAATACCAGTAAACCTTTTTTAGGCAGTTGGTTGATCAGAATCGAGCCTAAGGGAAATTCTTCCTTTTGTTCTGCTTGGGAAAAACGCTCGATATTGAGCAGTAATCTGTGGGTGTGTTCATCGACCGTATAGGCGTGGAACAGGTCAAACTGCATCTGGCCTTCAATATTTCGCCATGCGGGTAAATAGGCCGATAACACACCGTGTTTATGCATTAAAGACAAAGCAACAATGCCGCGAGGGTGGCGCAGAATTTCCATAAAGGCTTGGCGACAAAGCGGGTTTTCTTGCAAGGCTTGCGGCTGGGCGCGTCTTGCACGGCGCAGTGAACGCAGTGTTGGCGCGTAAATGCCTTTGATGTTGGAGTTTTTAGCGACCAACAAAAATAGCCGCACAATTTCTTCGCCGCTATCGAACAGATCATCACTGAGCGCTTCGATAAAAGTGCCGCGGCGCTGGTAGTGTTTATCAATCGATTGAATTTCTAAGGCTTTTGTGTGGCCCAGTGTTGCGCGCTTAAAGAGCTGCAACAGCATTTCGTTCAGCTCCATCACTCGGCGCACCGTGCGATAGTAGCGTTTCATCATCTGCTCAACGGCAAGCTGGGTGGCGTCTTCATAACCCATAAGCTCGGCAACTTGGCGCTGCACATCAAACAGTAAGCGGTTTTCATCGCGACCGACCACCATGTGCAGGGCAAAGCGTAGCTTCCACAAAAAGTGCTGACATTCGAGCAGCTCTTCTAGTTCACCAGGCTCTAAAAAGTCGTATTGGACTAATTCTTCGAGGCGAGCGGCACCAAAGTGACGCATGGCTACCCAAGCAATGGTTTGAATATCCCTAAGACCACCGGGACAACTCTTGATATTGGGTTCTAAATCGAAGGCACTGGCTCTGGCATGGCGAGCATTTTGCTCATCCCGTTTTGCGATAAAAAAATCGCTTGAAGTCCAAAAGTCACTCTGACGAATCGCATCATAAAGTTGATCGAATAAAAATTCGGGCCCTTCGAGCAATCGTGCCTCTAACAGATTGGTGGCTATGGTGATGTCTTCACGGCCGAGGATAATCGTGTCGTTTAACGTACGGACACTGTGGCCGATTTCCAGATTGGCATCCCACAGAAAGGCAATAAACTGACTGAGTGCCGCTTCGGCGGCGGGTGACAAAATATCATTAAACAGGAACAGTAAATCGACATCTGAGTGGGGATGCAGCTCCCCACGGCCATAGCCGCCCACGGCAATCAGGGCAATATCATATTCCCTTAGACCGTGCTGTTCCCAAGCTTGCTTAACAAGGGCATCGACAAATTGACAGCGCTGCGTGACGAGCTCTTCAATCGGGGTTTTAGCCTTAAAACTGGCCAAAAGAATCTGATTCTGTTCGATTAATGATTGTTTAGCGAGCAGAGCTATATTCATCGAGTCCCTTGTTTTTATGCTTGTTAGTGTGGCCTATCGCTCGTGATTGATTATTCGTGGGAAATCCTCATCCTCACGCAGGGTAAGTACTTCAACCCCTTTTTCAGTCACCAGTAAGGTATGTTCCCACTGGGCTGAATTTTTACCATCGGAGGTCGTTACCGTCCACTTATCATCGCGATCGAGTATGGTCGTGTGGCGACCAGCATTGATCATAGGTTCAATGGTGAAACACATGCCTGGGCGTAATACTGTGTTATCGCCGTTACGGTAGTGCATGACCTGAGGCTCTTCATGGAAACCCGATCCAATACCGTGGCCACAATAATCTTGCACGATGGAATATTTCTCAAGGCCTGTTTTACTTGCTTTGATGAATTTTTCGATAGTATTGCCAATTTCACCCAGTTTTAAACCTGGACGAACCTTACGAATAGCTAAATACAGGCTTTCTTGCGCGATGCGGCACAGACGTTTGTCCTTCGCGCTCACCTCACCGATTAAAAACATCATCGAGGTATCGCCGTGATAACCGTCTTTAATCACTGTGATGTCGATATTGAGGATATCGCCTTCTTTCAATGGTGGGTTGTCGTTTGGAATGCCGTGGCAAATCACATGGTTTACAGAAGTACAAATGGATTTGGGAAAACCATGGTAGTTAAGCGGCGCCGAAATCGCACCTTGCTCTTCGGTATATTTGGCGCAGAGGTCATTGAGCTCATTGGTGGTCACGCCAGGTTTAACATGCGGCGCGATCATTTCTAATACCTGTGCGGCTAGTTTGCCCGCAGCACGCATTTTTTCAATTTCTTCAGCGGTCTTGATGACTATACTCATTGCGTTTTCTCTTGTGTCTTTAATGTCTGTTGGCCACGCAACCTAATGCAAAAATTTGTGCTTTAGGGCTATTTATGGTATAAAGCGCGCCGTTATGTTTAAGTCTTGATGAATTGTCTAAGCCAGCTTTTACGCTGCTTTGATACTTGCAAGACTAAAGATGGCGGCCATTATACATGGCTATTTGTCTAAATACTAAATCACACACGTGTCGACACATTCTTCGGGGTGCCCTCAGTTGTTATATAAGGGGTCGAAGGCATGGGATACGTGGAGGTCTAACCCCCTAAATTTTAAGGTAATAGAAATGACTACAGTTTCAATGCGCGATATGCTTCAGGCCGGTGTCCACTTCGGTCACCAAACCCGTTACTGGAACCCAAAAATGAAGCCATTCATTTTCGGTGCTCGCAACGGTGTTCACATCATCAACCTTGAGCATACTGTGCCAATGTTCAATGAAGCGCTAGCTTTCATCAGCAACGTAGCTTCAAAGAAAGGTAAAGTATTATTCGTTGGTACTAAACGTGCTGCTGGCGAAGCGATCAAAGAAGCTGCTCTATCTTGTGACCAGTACTATGTTGATCACCGCTGGTTAGGCGGTATGCTGACTAACTGGAAAACCGTTCGTCAGTCAATCAAACGTCTGAAAGAACTGGAAAGCCAATCAGTAGACGGTACTTTCGACAAGCTGACCAAGAAAGAAGCGCTGATGCGTACTCGTGAGCTTGAAAAGCTGGAAAAATCTTTAGGTGGTATTAAAAACATGGGCGGCCTGCCAGACGTATTATTCGTCATTGGTGCTGACCATGAGCATATCGCTATTAAAGAAGCTAACAACCTGGGTATCCCTGTTGTTGCAGTTGTTGATACTAACTCTGCGCCAGATGGTGTTAACTACATCGTTCCTGGTAACGACGACGCTATGCGTGCTATCCGCCTGTACACTTCTTCTGTTGCTGCTGCTGCAAAAGCTGGCCGTGGTCAAGATTTGGCTGTTCAAGCTGAGCAAGACGGTTTCGTAGAAGCCGAATAATAATAAGGCGGGATGATTATCATCACCCTTATTAACCAAGATTTTTGATTGGTTAACAGGGGCCATTCGGCCCCTGTTTTATATCTGCAAATTAGTCGATTTTTTATAGAGGATTTAACAATGGCAATTACTGCTGCCCAAGTTAAAGAACTGCGCGACCGTACTGGCGCAGGCATGATGGATTGTAAAAACGCTCTGACAGAAGCTAACGGCGACATGGAGTTAGCAATTGACAACATGCGTAAGTCTGGCGCTGCTAAAGCGGCTAAAAAAGCGGGTAACATCGCTGCTGACGGTACAATTCTGATCAAGAATGGCGAAGGTTTCGCTGCGCTATTAGAAGTTAACTGTCAAACTGACTTCGTTGCTAAAGATTCAAACTTCTTAGCATTCGCGAACGCAGTATTAGATGCCGCTGCTGCATCTAAAGTGACTCTTGAAGATTTAAAAGCACAGTTCGAAGATGCACGCGTTGCATTGGTAACTAAAATCGGTGAAAACATCAACATTCGTCGTGTTGAGTACATCGATGGTGCAAACCTATCTTCATACCGTCACGGTGAGCGCATTGGCGTTGTTGTTGCCGGTGAAGCTGACGAAGAAACCTTAAAGCACATCGCAATGCACGTTGCTGCTTCTAAGCCTGAATACGTGAACCCAGAAGATGTTCCTGCAGAAATCGTTGCAAGAGAACAAGCTCTGCAAATCGAAATGTCAATGAACGAAGGCAAATCGGCAGAGATCGCTGAGAAGATGGTTCTAGGTCGTATGAAGAAGTTTACCGGTGAGATTTCTCTGACTGGTCAAGCTTACATCATGGAACCAAAGAAAACTGTTGGCGAAATTCTGAAAGAGAAAGGCGCTAAAGTCACTAACTTCATTCGTTTAGAAGTGGGTGAAGGTATTGAGAAGAAAGAAGAAGATTTCGCGGCTGAAGTTGCTGCTCAAATCGCTGCTTCTAAAAAGGCTTAATCGCCAACGCTAAATACCCCCAAGACCGCGGCAATAGCTGCGGTCTTGTTATGACCAGGATAAAAATTATGAGCACCAATCCAAAACCCGCATTTAGACGCATTCTTCTTAAATTAAGTGGCGAAGCACTGATGGGCGACGAAGGCTTCGGCATCGATCCCAAAGTATTAGATCGCATGGCTCAGGAAGTGAAAGAGCTGGTTGAGCTGGGTATTCAGGTGGGTGTGGTTATTGGTGGTGGTAATCTGTTTCGCGGTGAAGGCCTAGCAAAAGCCGGCATGAACCGTGTGGTGGGCGATCACATGGGTATGCTGGCAACGGTTATGAACGGCTTGGCAATGCGAGACGCCCTGCACCGTGCCTATGTTAATGCTCGTCTGATGTCAGCTATCCCGTTAAAGGGTGTGTGTGATGATTACAATTGGGCTGAAGCGATCAGCTTGCTAAAATCTGGCCGAGTGGTTATTTTTGCTGCCGGTACAGGTAATCCTTTCTGCACGACCGATTCTGCGGCCTGTTTACGCGGCATTGAAATCGAAGCTGAAGTCGTATTGAAAGGCACTAAAGTCGACGGTGTATACTCCGAAGATCCAATGAAGAACCCAGACGCCGTTAAGTATGATGAAGTGACTTATGCGGAAATTCTGGAAAAAGAATTAAAAGTAATGGACTTAGCCGCCTTTACTATGGCGCGTGATCACGACATGCCTATTTTAGTCTTCAACATGAACAAGCCTGGCGCTCTACGCCGCGTTATCATGGGTGAAGAAGAAGGCACACTGATCAGAGCGAAAAAAGTTATTTAATGACCAAGAAGGACATTTAACGTGATTGAGAACATTAAGAAAGATGCGCAAGAGCGTATGGGTAAATGCGTTGACGCGACTAAAAACCAAATGGCAAAAGTGCGTACCGGTCGTGCCCACCCAAGCCTGCTGGATTCCATTCAAGTCTCTTACTACGGCACTATGACGCCACTAAACCAAGTGGCTAACGTGGGCGTTGAAGATTCACGCACTCTGTCTGTGACTGTGTTTGACCGTAGTGCTATCCAAGCCGTTGAAAAGGCTATTATGAGCTCTGATTTAGGTCTGAACCCTATGTCAGCTGGCGCGACATTACGTATTCCATTACCCGCGCTGACTGAAGAACGTCGTAAAGACTTCATCAAAGTGGTGCGTAACGAAGCTGAAAACGGTCGTATTGCTATCCGTAACGTGCGTCGTGATGCGATTTCTGAAGTGAAAAAGCTTGAAAAAGCTAAAGCTTGTACTGAAGATGATGTGCGTCGCAGTGAAGAAGAAGTGCAAAAGTTCACCGATGCTCACATTAAAAAGGTCGATGAGATTTTAGCGGCCAAAGAAATTGAGTTGATGGAAGTCTAATCTCAGTTCGATAAGCTAGAGTTGATGCGCCGTGTAGGGGTATACTACACGGCGTTTGTCTATTTTAAAGGGCTGTATTAGATGTCATCCACAGTGGAACTTGATCCGCACCCTAGGACGAGTGAGAGTGATTTATACACTCAAACGACCTTGCCGGGACAATTACCCGAACTCGTGAAACAGTCGTTACCTAAGCATGTTGCTATTATCATGGATGGCAATGGGCGTTGGGCACAAACCCAAGGTAAACCACGAGTGATGGGACATAAGGCTGGTGTTAAGGCCGTTAGAAGAGCCGTAAGCACGGCAAGCCAATTAGGCATTGAATCGCTAACCTTATTCGCATTTTCTAGCGAGAATTGGCGTAGACCCGATAAAGAAGTCAGCTTGCTGATGGAGTTGTTTTTTACCGTATTACAGCGCGAAATTAAATTGCTGGATAAGAATCAGGTTAAGCTCAACATTATTGGCGATATCAGCCGCTTTTCGGCGCGATTACAGAAGCAAATTGCTGCTGCCCAAGAGAAGACATCTCGCAATACTGGCTTGGTTCTGAATGTTGCGGCTAACTATGGTGGCCGTTGGGACATACTTCAAGCAGCACAAAAATTAGCGGAAAAGGTCGAAACTGGCGAAATGACCAGCAGTCAGTTCACCGAAGAAGCCTTAAGTGCACATTTGTGCATGCAAAATCAGAGTGAAGTTGATTTAATGATCCGCACGGGCGGGGACTGTCGCATCAGCAATTTTGTGCTGTGGCAGGCGGCCTATGCAGAATTGGTGTTTACCGACACCCTTTGGCCTGATTTCGATGAACAGGCTTTTCATGAAGCGATAGCCATTTTTGCAAGTCGCCAGCGCCGTTTTGGTCTGACTGGAAGTCAGATTGATGAGATGCGTGCATTGTAAAACCTCATGAGGGATTTTTTTTGCTAAAACAACGAATAATAACAGCAACTTGGTTAGTTCCATTAGTTTTAGGGGCGATATTTTTGCTCCCTGCCAGCTACTTCGCCTGGGCCTTAGTTGCCGTCTTCCTTATTGCAGCAAAGGAATGGGGAAGAATTATCGATAATCAGTGTGATGTCACTCAGTGGAGCTTTACCTTCACAGTCGGCATCCTATTGGTGGCAATTAATCTTATTGTGCCAATCGATGCAGTTTGGTTAAGCCATCAGTTACATCCTATCTATTTGGCCATTCTCTATATTGGTGCATTCTGGTGGTTAGCATCACTATTATTAGTGGTAACTTATCCTAAAAGCGCTAAGTTCTGGCAAAAGAATCCTATGTTTAAGTCCATGTTTGGACAGTTAACCTTAGTGCCTTGCTTTGTTGCTCTTATCGCACTCAAATCCATTAGCTCACAAACTTCACCCTATTACGGCCCAGTATTAGTACTGTTAGTGATGTTGATTGTGTGGGCCGCTGATTCTGGGGCTTACTTCGTCGGTAAAGCGATAGGTAAAACGAAACTGATGCCTGCAGTGAGCCCTGCTAAAACCTTGGAAGGCCTACTTGGTGGTTTAGTGACGACTATGCTCGTGGTTGCAGGTGTTATGTATTATTCACCAGAGCAAGAACTGGGTTTAGTTGTGGCAGTGACCTTATTTGTTGCTTTAGTGTCAGCGCTGGGCGATTTATCTGAGAGTATGTTTAAGCGTGCGGCCTGTATTAAAGATTCTGGCACTATTTTGCCCGGTCACGGCGGCGTGCTCGACCGCATCGACAGCCTGACTGCAGCCTTGCCGGTGTTTACCCTGATCTACATTGCATTCTGGATGTAACGCTATGCAAAATATGGTGATTTTGGGTGCTACCGGTTCAATTGGTGCTAGTACCTTAAGCGTGATTTCGGCTAATCCATTGGCTTATAGCATCTATGGATTGGTGGCCAATGCGAGCGTTGATAAGATGCTGGCTTTGTGTGTAGCCCATAAACCGAAAGTCGCACATATGGTGGATGAAGAGGCTGCGAAACAGTTACGCGCCGTTTTACCCGCTGCGCTCAATATCCAAGTCACTACTGGCATAAACGATTTACTCGGTTTAGTGACGGCTGCCGAAGTGGATACTGTAATGGCAGCGATTGTCGGCGCGGCAGGGCTAGTACCAACCCTTGAAGCCGTGAAGGCGGGAAAGCGAGTATTACTGGCCAATAAAGAAGCTTTAGTCATGTCGGGTGAGTTGTTTATTGAGGCGACTAAGCGCTCTGGTGCTGTGCTCTTGCCCGTGGACAGTGAGCATAATGCTATCTTTCAATGTTTACCCCTAGAAGTACAGGCTAACCTCGGCCGTTGCGATTTAGCTGCGTCGGGTATATCCCATATTTTGTTAACCGGTTCTGGCGGACCTTTTCTGCGGTCGGATCTTGCGACACTTGCGGCCATGACGCCTGCCCAAGCCTGTAAACACCCTAATTGGTCCATGGGACCTAAAATCTCTGTTGACTCCGCCACTATGATGAATAAGGGTTTAGAGTTCATTGAGGCGCGGTGGTTGTTTAATACTCAGGCTGAGCAACTTAAAGTGGTTATTCATCCGCAAAGCGTGATCCACTCTATGGTGCAGTACCGTGATGGTTCGGTTATCGCCCAAATGGGTAACCCAGATATGCGCACACCGATTGCCCATTGCATGGCTTATCCGCAAAGAATTCATTCGGGCGTTGAACCTTTAGATTTTTTCAAAGTCGGACAGTTAAGCTTTTATGAACCTGATTTTGAACGTTTCCCCTGTTTGGCTTTGGCTATGGAAGCGTGTGCCCAAGGCCAAGAGGCAACAACCGTACTAAATGCTGCCAATGAGGTAGCTGTTGAAGCATTCTTGCAGGGGCAAATTGGTTTTACGCAAATTGCAAAAGTGAATGAGGCTTGTTTAGTCACTGTGCCTAAACGTCCTATGGGCTGCATAGAAGATATTTTAGCCTTAGATGCGCAAACCCGCGTCTATGCGCGTGAGACATTAGCAAGCATCGCTTAGCAATAGCTGAGTGATTAAATTTATAACGTAAGGAGTGGGATGTTAGATTTTTTATGGAACTTAGGTTCTTTCATCGTTGCACTGGGTCTGTTAATTACTGCCCACGAATACGGCCATTTCTATATCGCGCGACGTTGTGGCGTGAAAGTCGAACGTTTCTCCATTGGTTTTGGTAAGGCTATTTGGCGCCGTGTTGGTAAAGACGGCACTGAATATGTGTTAGCCATGATCCCCCTTGGCGGCTATGTCAAAATGCTCGATGAGCGTGTTGAAGACGTTCCCGATGAATTAAAAGATCAAGCGTTCAATCGTAAAACCGTATGGCAACGTATTGCGATTGTGGCCGCAGGTCCAATTGCTAACTTTATTTTTGCCATCGTTGCCCTGTATTTTATGTATCTGATTGGTGTGCCATCACTTAAGCCTGTGATCACCTCGACGACACCCGGGACTGCTGCTGCGCAAATTCAAATCACAGAGCCAATGCAAATAACGGCCATTTCCGGTCAGGCTGTGCGTAACTGGGAAGAAGTGAATTTAGCTTTAGTCGGCCACATAGGTGATGAAAGTCTGAGTGTATCGCTGATGCCATTGAATGGTTTGCAAGGTTTGGATTCTAGTGCGCGGTCTTACACCTTAGATACGCGTAATTGGCGTTTTGATCCTGAAAAAGAATCCCCGATTACGGCATTAGGGTTAGGGATTTATCGTCCAGAAATCGTCCCCACCATTGCTGCGATTAGTCCTGACAGTGCCGCTGCGAATAGTGAGCTAAAAGTCGGTGACACCTTAGTCGCAATAAATGGTAAAAATTATACCGATTGGCAGGCTTTTGTTGACATTATTCAACATTCTGCCAATGTGCCTGTGAGTTTAACTGTGCGTCGCAATGGCGAACAGTTTAATGTGGCAGTGACACCCTTAAGCAGTAAAAATGCCGATGGCCAAGAGATAGGTATGCTCGGGGTGAGCCCAACCCAAGCACAATGGCCAGACAATATGCGTTTACAACTTGAATATGGACCAATCGATTCTTTCGGCATCGCAGCGGATAAAACATGGCAACTTGTTGCTGTGAGCTTTAAGATGATTGGCAAATTATTTACCGGCGATGTGTCGGTGAAAAACCTGAGTGGACCCATTTCGATCGCACAGGGTGCGGGCAGTAGTGCAAACTATGGCTTGGTCTATTTTCTCGGGTTCCTCGCGCTCATCAGCGTCAATTTAGGCATCATTAACTTGCTGCCTTTACCTGTGCTCGATGGGGGACACCTGCTGTATTACTTTATTGAAGTAATAACTGGTAAACCTGTACCTGAAAAGGTGCAGGAAATAGGATTCAGATTTGGGGCAGCAATACTGCTGATGTTGATGAGCGTTGCGCTTTTCAATGATTTTGCCCGACTCTGAGCAAGGACAGACTAATAATTAGAAGTGCTCTATGAGATTGAATAAACTTTTTGCCTCGATGTTATTCGTCGGTGCGTCGTTTTCAGGGACTGTGTTGGCAGATACTTTCCAACCGTTTGAAGTGACCGACATCCAAGTTGAAGGTTTGCAACGAGTTGCACTCGGTGCTGCCTTGTTAAGCTTACCAGTAAAAGTAGGTGACACTGTTGACCAGTTAAGAATCCAGCAAGCGATTAAAAGCTTGTATGCATCGACTAACTTTGAAAATGTCTCCGTGAGCCGAGATGGCGGCGTATTAGTGGTGAAAGTCACTGAACGTCCCACCATCAGTGCCGTGACATTCGATGGCAACAAAGACATTAAAGACGAACAGTTACAGGAAAGTCTGGACGGTTCTGGCGTTAAAGTCGGTGAGTCGCTCGATCGCACTATGTTGACCGGTATTGAAAAGGGTCTGCAGGATTTCTACTACGGCGTGGGTAAATACGGCGCGAAAGTGGAAGCCCAAGTGATTAACTTACCCCGTAATCGGGTTGAGCTGAAATTTAAGTTTACCGAAGGTTTAGCGGCCGAAATCCGCCAAATTAACGTGGTCGGTAATCATGAGTTCACCGATGCTGAGTTGATTGGCATGCTGGAACTTAAAGATTATGTGGCTTGGTGGGATCTGTTCGGCGAACGCCGTTATCAGAAGCAAAAGCTGCAGGCCGATCTCGAGACCATCAAAACCTATTATCACAATAAAGGTTATATCCGCTTCGAAGTCACCTCGACTCAAGTGGCCATGACGCCTGACCGTAAAGGTTTATATATCACCATCAACGTAGATGAAGGTGAGAAGTATAAAGTTAAAGAAGTAAACCTGACGGGTGATTTGATGGGCCGTGAAGAGTTGATGAAATCAATTCTGCCAATCAAAGCGGGTGATATGTACAACGGCGGTGATGTGACTTTCACCGAAGAAATGTACAGCAAGTATTTAGGCCGCTTCGGTTATGCTTACCCTGAAGTGAAAACCTACCCTGAAATTGATGATAAGACTAAAGAAGTCACCTTAAACATCAATGTTAAACCGGGTAAACGTGTTTACGTACGGGCGATTAACTTCACTGGTAACACAGTGACTAAAGATGAAGTGATGCGCCGTGAGCTGCGTCAGATGGAAGGGGCTTGGTTAAACTCAGCGCAAGTGGAGCAATCTAAAGCGCGTCTTAACCGTTTGGGCTTCTTCGAAACCGTTGACACTGAAACTATTCAAGTGCCAGGTACCGATGATTTAGTCGATGTTGCGGTTAAAGTGAAAGAGCAGCCGTCGGGCTCATTCAACGCGGGTGTCGGTTATGGTACTGAATCAGGCCTGAGCTTGCAGTTTGGTGTGCAGCAAAATAACTTCTTAGGTACAGGTAATCAAGCAGGTATTAGCTTGAGCACCAACAAGTACTCTAAAAACGTTAACTTATCCTATACCGATCCGTACTGGACAAAAGACGGTGTGAGTTTAGGCGGGAGCGTTTATTGGAGTGAGTTTGACGCCAATGAAGCTAACTTAGAACGTTATAAAAACAGTTCTTACGGTGTGGCGCTTAACTCGGGTTTCCCGATTAACGAATACAACCGTATCAATGGTGGTATTGGCTATCGTCACAACACGATTTCTGAAATTTCTGCCTATGAGCAGGCACGTCGTTTCTATAACATCTATCGTGATGATGATCCGAATGCCGACTTAAGTTTTGATAACTTCGAACTCAGCCTAGGCTGGTATCGTAGTACCTTGAACCGTGGCACTTTCCCAACAGATGGCTCGTCCCAGCGTCTGAACGGCAAAATGACTTCGCCAGGGTCTGATTTACAGTATTTTAAGACAGACTTTGATACTAACTACTATTTCCCTGTTAACCGCAGTCAGAGCGTTGTGCTCTTGGCCCGTGGTCGATTAGGTTATGGTAACGGTTATGGTCAATTTAATGATAATGACCAAATTTTGCCTTTCTGGGAAAACTATTACTCAGGTGGTAGTAGCTCGCTACGTGGCTTTAAGTCAAACTCGGTCGGTCCTCGCTCCTTCTATATGTATAGTGGTAGCGAACCTTGCTTCGACCCATCGGGTGATGGTTGTAACTTCCCTCAACCGGATCCAGATAGCATTCAAGTCAGTTCTGGCCGCTCTATCGGTGGTAATGCCCTTGCAACGGCAAGTATGGAGTTGATTGTACCAACCCCATTCTTGGATGAGGCTTACACTAACTCAGTTCGTACTAGCTTCTTCGTCGATGCGGGTAACGTCTGGGATACTGAGTTTGATTATGATTTTTATCGAAATAGTTTGCCTGCGGAAGAGTTTGCTAAGTTACAAGACTATAGTGATCCAGCTCGCCTGCGCGCCTCTTGGGGCTTGAGTGTGCAATGGTTATCACCTATGGGACCTATGGTGTTCAGCTTGGCGTGGCCGCTTAAAGAATATGAAGGTGACCAAACGGAGATCTTCTCTTTCAATATTGGCAAAACTTTTTAAAAGGCATACACTCGGCAAGTTTTGCTGACAATAACAAGGTAACAAGGAGTTTATTTTGAACAAGATGGTAAATTGCGCGCTGATGACGTTAGTTTTGTTAGGCGCGCCGTTAGTGGCACATGCTGAGAAAATTGCCGTAGTGGATATGGGCGCTGTGTTTGAACAGCTCCCACAACGTGAACAGATCTCCCAATCTCTGAAGAAAGAGTTTGGTGATCGCGTAGCTGATGTCCAAAAAATGCAAGAAGAAATGCGTTCTCTGATGGAGAAGCAGCAACGTGATGGTGCATTAATGAACGATGCACAAAAAACTGAGCTGGTTCGTAAAATGGAATCGCTAAAATCTGAATATCAGTTAAAAGGCAAAGCATTGGATGAAGACCTACGTCGTCGCCAAGGTGAAGAGCAAAATAAACTGTTAGTTAAAGTGCAAAAAGCCATCAACACTATCGCTGAAAAAGACCAATATGATTTGGTATTACAACGTGGTGCTGTCATTTATGTTAAGCCTAACGCTGACATCAGTGGCAAAGTGGTTGAAGCCTTAAGCAAAGGCAAGTAATAGATGAATAGTGTGACTTTAAAAGAGCTATGCCTGTTATTAGACGGTGATATCCAAGGCGACGAAACGCTAATTATTAATAGTGTGGCGACCTTAGAAAATGCCAAGGCGGGTCAGATCTCTTTTTTAGCCAACAGTAAATACCGCTCTCAGCTTGAGGCAACTCAAGCGAGTGCGGTGTTATTGTCAGCTAAAGATGCGCAGGATTATCAAGGTACTGCGTTAATTGTAAAAGATCCATATGTCGGTTTTGCTCGTGTTGCTCAGTATTTGGACACTACACCCAAAGCGGCGGTGGGTATCCATCCTTCGGCACAAATTGATCCTTCAGCCCATTTAGGGGAAGGTGTCGCTATTGGCGCGAATGCTGTGATTGGTGCGAACGTCATTTTAGGTGAAAATGTGCAGATTGGTGCCGGTGTTGTGCTGGGACAAGATGTGGTTATTGGCTCAAAAACACGTTTGTGGGCTAATGTCACCGTCTATCACGATGTGCATTTAGGACAGGATTGTATTATCCATTCGGGTGCCGTATTAGGCTCAGATGGTTTTGGTTATGCTAACGAACGTGGTCAGTGGATTAAAATTCCGCAGACAGGTGGCGTGCGTATTGGTGATCGGGTTGAGATTGGTGCTAATTCAACGGTAGATCGTGGGGCATTAGGCCATACAGAGATCCACGACGGTGTGATTATTGATAACCAAGTGCAAATTGCCCATAACGATATTATCGGCGAAAATACTGCTATTGCAGGCAGCACTACTGTCGCAGGCAGTGTCACTATTGGTAAATATTGTATTATTGGCGGTAGTTGTGCCATCGCAGGTCATTTGAGCATTGCCGATGGTGTGCATGTGTCTGGTGCTACCAATATCACCACTAATATGCGTGAGCCCGGTTTATACTCTTCTGCCACCGTGGCAATGGACAATAAACTTTGGCGTAAAAATACAGTTCGTTTCCGTCAGTTAGATGAACTGTTCCAGCGTGTTAAAACGTTGGAAAAAAATTTAAAAACACCAGATTAATTGCCCCAAGGCAATTTGAGGAACTCGGTTCGTGTCTAATCAAATGAACACTATGGATATTAAAGAAATACTTAAATATCTACCCCATAGATATCCATTCCTATTGATCGATCGTGTGCTTGATTACACTCCTGGTGTTAGTCTGCAGGCGATCAAAAACGTTTCAATAAATGAGCCATTTTTTCAGGGACATTTCCCGATACAACCTGTGATGCCAGGTGTGCTTATTTTAGAAGCGATGGCACAGGCAACTGGCCTGTTAGCCTTTAAAACGATGAGTAGTGATGTACCACCACCAGGTGTGTTGTATTACTTTGCTGGTATCGATAATGCGCGTTTTAGACGTGTGGTTGAGCCAGGAGATCAAATTCATTTTGATGTCAAAATGATTAAAGAGCGCCGCGGGATTGGCGTTTTCTACGGTGAGGCCAAAGTGGATGGTGAAGTGGTTTGTTCCGCTGAAATCATGTGTGCCCGCAGAGAGATTAGTCAGTGATAGATACATTAGCGTTTGTGCATCCCGATGCAAAAATTGGCAATAACGTCACTATTGGCCCTTGGACCTATATCGGTGCGGGCGTCGAAATTGGTGATGATTGTTGGTTGAGTTCCCATGTGGTGGTCAAAGGCCCAACGATTATCGGCAAAGGGAATCGTATTTTTCAATTCGCCTCCGTTGGTGAAGAATGCCAAGACAAAAAGTACGCTGGCGAGCCGACACGACTGATCATTGGTGACAATAATGTGATCCGTGAAAATGTGACCATTCACCGTGGTACAGTTCAAGATAACAGTGAAACCCGTATTGGGTCGAATAACCTGTTTATGAACTATGTGCATATCGCCCATGACTGTGTGGTCGGCGACAATGTCATCATGGCGAATAACGCATCTATTGCAGGTCACGTGCACGTCGGTGACTGGGCGATTTTAGGCGGTATGACAGGTGTGCATCAGTTTGTGCATATTGGTGCCCATGCATTTACTGCTGGTTGTTCTTTAGTACTGCAGGATGTGCCTCCCTTTGTGATGGCAGCGGGTCAACCGACAGTGCCTCGCGGCTTAAATAGCGAGGGTATGAAGCGTCGCGGTTTTTCTAAAGAAAGCCAGTTAGCCGTGCGTCGTGCTTATAAAACCTTATACCGTAGCAGTTTAACGGTAGAAGAAGCGATTGAAGCATTAGCTGAAGATGCGCAGAACGATGAGCAAGTCAAATTACTGCTTGAGTTTGTAAAGTCATCGAGTCGCGGCATTATTCGCTAACTTGATGACCACATGACAACAAAAGGGCATTTATATGCCCTTTTGTATTATTGGTTTAAGCCTTTTTTGTGGTAGACGTAGCCGTTAAAAATGCGTTTATTCATCAATGCATTCGACCATAAATGAGCTTAGTCATTAATTGAATCATTAACTTAACATAAGTGTAGGCTTGGAACGATGCATTTTAGGTGCGGTTTACCTCTTCATCCAATGCCATTAATTCATGAGACGTGATTGGTTTATGAGCAATAAAACTCCATTAGTGTTTGCCATGGTTGCCGGAGAACTCTCGGGCGATATTTTAGGTGCAGGTTTAATGGCTGCGCTGCAAAAGACCCATCCCGATGCGCGCTTTGTCGGTATCGGTGGACCCCGCATGGAAGCCCTAGGCTTCAAATCCCTATTTGCGATGGAAGAACTCGCAGTGATGGGAATCGTTGAAGTGTTATCCCGTCTACCTCGCTTATTAAAAGTGCGGTCATCCTTGATTAGAGAGATCACCGCGCTTAAGCCCGATTGTTTTATTGGCATAGATGCACCGGATTTTAATATAGGCCTCGAGCTTAAACTCAAAGCGCGCGGTATTAAAACCGTCCATTATGTGAGCCCATCCGTGTGGGCATGGCGCCCAAAACGTATATTCAAAATCGCGAAGGCGACCCATATGGTGTTGTCGCTATTGCCATTTGAGAAAGCTTTTTATGACAAGCATCAAGTACCTTGTACCTTTGTAGGTCATACCTTAGCGGATGATATTCCGTTGCGAAGCGATAAAGCGGCGGCGCGCCAGTTACTTGAACTCGATGCCGATGCAGAATATTTAGCGATTCTACCGGGATCTCGTGGTGGCGAGTTAAAGCAATTGGCCGAGCCTTTCGTGAAGGCGGCTTTACTGATTAAACAGAACTTCCCTGATATACGTTTTGTGACGCCGCTGGTCAATCAAAAACGCCGTGAGCAATTTGAGCAAGCGCTGAAGGATTTTGCACCGGATCTCGAAATTCATATGGTCGAAGGTCAGTCGCGCGAAGTCATGGCGGCTGCCGATGGCATTTTATTAGCATCAGGCACCGCGACGTTAGAAGCCATGTTGGTTAAGCGTCCAATGGTGGTGGCTTATCGTGTTAGCCCTATGACCTATTGGATTGCTAAGCGCATGATGCAGGTCGAGCGTTTCTCGTTACCGAATCTACTGGCTGGAAAAGATCTCGTCCCTGAGCTCATTCAAGAAGATTGCACGCCAGAGAAAATAGCTGCGGCGGTCACAGTCGAGTTAAATCGAGATTTTACGCCGCTCAAAGCTGAGTTTGATGCCCTGCACCAAGTGTTACGCCGTGATGCGAGCTTAAAAGCCGCTGAAGCGGTAATGGCACTGGTTGAGCCTAAACCAAGTCATGCTAAATCACTGGAGGCTAACTAGTGGCAACTTTTAAAAGTTTAACCGACGCCGATTTGCTGGCCTTTTCGACGGGATTAATTGCTGGTGTGGATGAAGTCGGCCGTGGGCCATTAGTCGGTGATGTAGTGACTGCGGCTGTGATTTTAGATCCAAACAAGCCCATCAGTGGTCTGAATGATTCCAAGAAACTCAGTGAGAAGCGCCGCGAAGCTTTGTTTGATGAGATTTGTGAAAAAGCCCTGTGTTATCACGTGGGCCGCGCAAGTCCTGCTGAAATCGATACGCTTAATATCTTGCATGCCACTATGTTGGCAATGCAGCGCGCGGTTGCAGGGCTTAAGATTGCACCTGCGTTGGTGTTAGTCGATGGCAATCGCAGTCCGGCATTTGTTGCCCATAATGGCGTCTCGCTTACCAGTCACAGCATCATTAAAGGTGATGGTTTAATTGCCAGTATTAGTGCCGCATCGATTATCGCCAAAGTGACGCGGGATCGTGAGATGGATGTGCTCGATGCTGCTTATCCGCAATACGGTTTTGCTAAGCATAAGGGCTATCCGACTAAGGCGCATTTTGAGGCCATCGCCGAACATGGGGTATTTGACCAATATCGTAAAAGTTTTAAACCCGTCAAGGCATTACTGGGACTGTAAGTTGTGCTCCCAAGCCACCTGAAGATACGAGTTTCAGGTTGTTTGGGTATAAGTTCCCGTTATCCAGCAAAGTCACTGGCTCTGGCTGCGTGACTTTGTTAGTCTGCTTTCTAGTTATTGTTAACCTGCTATTCAAAGATAATCCTAATTATGTCCGATCCTCGTTTTGTGCATCTTCGTGTCCACAGTGACTTCTCTATGACCGATGGCGTGGCCAAGGTCAAGCCTATTTTGGCGCAGGTGGAAGCGCAGGGAATGGCCGCGGTCGCCTTGACTGACCAAAATAACTTTTGTGGTTTGGTGAAGTTTTACAGTGGTTGCCATGGTGCGGGGATCAAGCCGATTATTGGTGCCGATTTTTGGATGCAAGTGCCTGGATTTGAAGGTGAATTGTGCGCCTTAACCATCATTGCGATGAACAATGTCGGTTATCAGAATCTGACCCAAATCATCAGTCAAGCCTATTTGCGTGGCCAAGTGGCCGGCCGTGTAGTGATAGACCAAGAGTGGTTACTCACTTATAACGAAGGCATTTTGCTGTTATCGGGCGCCAAAGAAGGCGATCTGGGTAAGGCACTGCTCAAGGGCAATGGCACACAAGTCGAATCTTTATGCGACTTTTATCAGACCCATTTCACTGACCGTTATTTCCTCGAACTTATCCGCACAGGTCGCCCCGATGAAGAGCGTTATCTGCATATGGCTGTGGCCTTAGCGCAGGAGAAGGGCATCCCTGTTGTGGCCACTAATCAGGTGGTGTTTCTTAAACCCGAAGATTTTGATGCCCATGAAATTCGGGTGGCAATTCACGATGGCTTTACCCTTGCCGATCCTCGTCGACCTAAAAAATACAGTGAACAGCAGTATTTGCGTAGCGAAGAGGAAATGTGTGAACTATTCGCCGACATTCCTGCGGCGTTGTTGAACAGTGTCGAAATCGCTAAACGCTGTAATGTAACGATCCGTTTGTACGAATATTTCCTGCCCAACTTCCCGACGGGCGATATGTCCATCGAAGACTTTCTGGTTGATTGTTCGAAGAAGGGCCTTGAAGAGCGGCTCGAGTTTTTGTTCCCTGATCCTGAGGTGCGCGCCGAGAAACGCGGCGAATACGATGAGCGCCTCGACATTGAACTTAAAGTGATCAACCAGATGGGGTTCCCAGGTTACTTCTTGATCGTAATGGAGTTCATCCAATGGGGTAAAGATAACGGTATTCCAGTAGGGCCTGGTCGGGGCTCGGGCGCGGGTTCACTCGTGGCCTATGCGCTTAAGATTACCGACTTAGACCCATTAGAATTTGACTTACTGTTCGAGCGATTCCTCAACCCAGAGCGGGTTTCTATGCCCGACTTTGACGTCGACTTTTGCATGGATAGACGTGATGAAGTGATCGACCATGTGGCCGAATTGTACGGCCGCGAAGCGGTATCGCAAATCATCACCTTCGGAACTATGGCGGCAAAAGCGGTTATTCGCGACGTGGGTCGCGTGCTGGGTCATCCCTATGGCTTCGTTGACCGAATTTCTAAACTCATTCCACCAGAACCAGGCATGACGCTGGCGAAGGCTTTTGAGGTCGAGCCAGCCCTGCAAGAATCCTATGATGCCGATGAAGACGTAAAAGATCTGATCGACATGTGTCGCAAGCTCGAAGGTGTGACGCGTAACGCGGGTAAACACGCGGGTGGTGTGGTGATTGCACCAACTAAAATTACCGATTTTGCGCCGCTCTATTGCGACGCTGAAGGTAAAAACCCAGTAACACAATTCGATAAAAACGACGTCGAAACCGCAGGTTTAGTTAAATTCGACTTTTTGGGTTTACGTACTTTGACAATCATCGACTGGGCACTGGAGATGGTGAACAAGGTCGAGGTCAAAAACGGTCGCCCACCTGTGCGTATCGAAGCGATTCCGTTAACGGATGCTGCATCTTTCCGCTTGTTGCAAAAATATGAAACCACAGCGGTATTCCAGTTGGAATCCCGCGGTATGAAGGATTTGATTAAACGTCTGCAACCCGACTGTTTCGAAGACATGATCGCACTGGTGGCATTGTTCCGCCCTGGGCCTTTGCAATCGGGCATGGTAGATAACTTCATCGAGCGTAAGCATGGGCGCGAGGAAGTCTCGTACCCCGATTCTCAGTACCAGCATGAATCCCTAAAAGAACTGCTATCGCCGACCTACGGCATTATTCTGTATCAAGAGCAAGTGATGCAGATTGCACAGGTGTTGTCGGGTTACACCCTTGGCGGCGCCGACATGTTGCGCCGTGCTATGGGTAAGAAAAAGCCCGAAGAGATGGCCAAGCAGCGCAGTATCTTTAAAGAGGGCGCAATCAATAACGGCGTCGACGGCGACTTGTCGATGAAGATCTTCGACTTAGTGGAAAAGTTCGCCGGCTACGGTTTTAACAAATCCCACTCCGCCGCCTATGCGCTTGTGTCTTATCAGACCTTATGGCTGAAAACCCATTATCCTTCGCAGTTTATGGCGGCGGTAATGTCGGCTGATATGGACAACACAGATAAAATTGTGACTTTGGTCGATGAATGCGAGCGTATGGGGCTACCGCTCATTCCTCCGGATGTGAACAAAGGCTTGTTCAAATTCACCGTTGATGATGATTTGCGCATTGTTTATGGCATTGGTGCCATTAAAGGTGTGGGGGAAGGTCCAGTTGAATCAATTTTAGAGGCGCGTAAAGATGGCCCCTTCGTGGATTTATTCGATTTCTGTGCCCGCATCGATTTGAAAAAACTCAACAAGCGCGTGATTGAAAAGCTGATCTGCGCGGGTGCACTCGATACTCTTGGGCCGCATCGTGCGTCTATGATGGCAACCTTGCCCGAAGCGATTCGCGCTGCTGATCAACATGCAAAAGCAGAGGCGATTGGCCAACACGATATGTTTGGTTTGCTCAACAGTGAACCCGAAGACAGTAAGCAGCAGTTTGTCGAATGTACCCCATGGCCAGATAAAATTTGGCTCGAAGGCGAGCGCGAAACCTTAGGCTTGTATTTGACCGGTCATCCGATCAATCAATATTTAAAAGAGCTGAAGCATTACACGTCCGGTCGTTTGAAAGATGTGCATCCTACCGAACGCGGTAAAACCGCTAAGGCTGCTGGGTTAGTGGTGGCAACGCGAGTGATGCTGACCAAGCGCGGCTCGAAAATGGGCCTGTTGACGCTCGACGATAAGAGTGCACGTCTCGAAATCATGTTGTTTACCGAAGCCTTTGAAAAATTTAATCATCTGCTGGAGAAAGACCGCATCCTCATTTGTGAAGGTGAGGTGAGTTACGATGATTTTGCCGGCGGTAACCGCATGACGGCGCGTAACATCATAGATATCAGTGAGGCGCGCAGCCACTTTGCCAAGGCGCTGGAAATTGATATGGATGGCAGCGAGTTAACGCCATCGGCGTTAGACACTTTCGAGCAAGCCCTAAGCCCGTGGCGTAACGGCGCCGTGCCTGTGGTGATCAATTACACTCAAGCTCAAGCCAAAGGTCAGTTTAGGTTAGCCGATGCTTGGCGAGTGAATCCGACCGATGACTTGATGCTCTCGCTCGAATCGCTGCTCGGGCCAAACAAGGTGCGAATTTTATTCTAATGTTGGTGAATGTCTTAGGTGTAAACAGATGAAGTTAACTTATGTCGGCTAAGTTTGACGAAGCATTGACTGCTGGCGATCTCAGCGCGCATATCTGTGATTTTCTGGCTGCGCAATCCTTAGCGCCTGACAGCAAGTTAGTACTGGCTTACAGTGGTGGGGTTGATTCCGAAGTCTTGGCCTTTGGTTTAAGCCAGTTTGCACGGCAACATCCGGAGTTTAATTATCAGCTAGTGTATGTACACCATGGCCTAAGCGATAACGCTGAGGCTTGGGCACAGCATTGCCTTGAGCGGGGCCAGTATTACGACCTACCCGTGACGGTTGAGCGAGTCACGGTTAATCGTGGGCCAAGATTGAGCCTTGAAGCTGAAGCGCGAAAAGTGCGTTATCAGGCGATTGAGCGGCATTTAAGTGCCAATGATGTGTTGCTGACGGCTCACCATGAAGACGATCAGCTTGAGACTATCTTACTGGCGCTGAAACGTGGACAAGGACCAAAAGGATTGGCGGCCATGGGACAAGTACAAGCATTCGCACAAGGCAAACAACTGCGGCCGTTATTGGATATCAGCCGTGAGAAAATTGAAGCCTACGCAAAACAGCAGGGCTTAGTGCATATCGAAGATGAAAGTAATCAAGACGATAAGTACGATCGAAATTTTTTACGCTTAGAAATCATTCCCCGCTTAAAAGCGCGTTGGCCGAGTATTGCGACAACTGCGCGTCGCAGTGCGGCATTGTGCGCCGAACAACAGGCGACGCTGGATTTACAGGTGAGTGAACGTTTACCTTTATGGTTAACCCAAGCGCCTTACCATACTCAAAGTGTATTCAAGCTCGATGGTTTTGCCGAGCAGTCAGTCGACTGGCAAGCGTTACTCTTACGTGGCTTTATTGAATCTCAAGGTTTTGCTTTGCCCTCAAAGGTGCAGCTTAAGCAAATCATCACTCAGCTTCTTAACGCGAAAGACGATGCTAAAGTGCATATTCGAGTGGGTGAGTGTGAAATCCGCCGCTTTGCTAATCAAGTCTATTTATTCAAGTATCAAACTCACAAACGTCACACTCAGCCTGTGAGTTGGACCTTACCACAGCATGACTTTATTTCTTTATTACAGGGAGATAGTACCGAATTAGTCGTGTCGCCTGCGGGCTTAGCGAATGGTGAGCAGATTAGGCTGATAGTGACAAAGCAAGGTCCCAGAGTCCGTTTACCTTGGCCTGATGAAGTCGTTAGTGTGCGTTATCAACTTGCGGGACAATTTCGCTGCCACCCGCATTCTCGGGGTAAGGGGCGAGAATTAAAGAAACTGTGGCAAGAGTTTGCCATTCCGCCTTGGGTACGCGAAAAGGTGGGGTTTGTGTTTTATGGTGAGCAACTGGTGATGGCAATTGGACTGTGGGTTGAAAAGGGCTTTATTGTTGAGTCGAATGGACTTGGTTTACAGGTGTTTGTTGAGGAAGCAAAGGAATTCTAGTCGAGAGTTAATCTTGGAATATTGGTGTGTTCTAGGAAAGCGAGAGGAGAGTGGAACGCAGCGCGTCAGTTTGATTTAGACCTTTATGGGGTACGCGCTGCGAGTGAGTTATCGCATTTCATTTGGCATCCCTGCGCGTGTTAAACTAATTGATTTTGGCTGAGTTTATAGCAGTTACGTCCGGCGGCTTTGGCTTGATAAAGCGCCTTATCGGCAAGTTCATAAAGTTGTTCGGCTTCAATGGTATCGTGTGATTCTGCCGCCCCTAAACTACAGCTCACCCCAAATTGATTGAAACTACTGTGCTGATTGATTACCGAGACAATCCGTTCACATAACAAGCCAGCCGCATGAATATTGCCTTGGACAATAATGACGAATTCATCACCACCAATCCGGAAGGCTTGATCTGTGTTGCGTATGGTTGCACGAATGATGTCACCAAATTCCTTCAGAATATAGTCACCACATTTATGGCCGAATTTATCATTAAGTTGTTTAAAGTTATCAAGATCGAGCACTATGAGAGCGACTGCTCCTTGTTTTCGATGGGCTCTGGCGGTCGCATTACTGAGACTCTGACTGTAATAATGGCGATTGCCTAAGCCAGTGAGCGAGTCAAACATAGCTTGCATCGACATTTCTTGATATTGCAACGCATTTAATAAAGGTTGCAATAACAGCGGTTCAATATCCTGTAAGTTTGAGGTTTGTGATGGCGTAAATGGCGTCACCAGTTGGTACTGAATCGTTAATGGCATTCCTGCACACATGAGCTGTCGTTTGACGCTGATACCATAACGTTTGCCCCAGCTGAATTTGTGCTCGCCATAGGTTAAGCGCACGCCTTGGATCGGCAAGTGTTGTCCCAGCACTTTGCCATAGCAGGCAAAGACTGTCCTAGGATCTAAACTGGCGTGCAGTTGTTGGATCACTTGTATCAAGTCCAATGGATTATCATTGGGACTATAATGTTCTGTTTGATAGCGATATTCGTCGGGATACAGCTCGGTCGCTAGGCCAAAGTCCATAATCATCACTCCAGCAAATGTTAGTGCGATACATCTCTAACCTAGTCTAAGCAAATACCGTGCCGCAATATTTGTTAATAAAATTTGTCTTTGTTAGTCATTCAGTTAAGCTTAAAACTCAGCGTTAGATTTTTTGACACGTCAGCATTTTGACAGGAGTCATAGCCCCAATGGAACATAGCTTTTTAATCCAAGTATTACTTATGCTCGTGATTGCCATTGTGGCCATTGCTGTGCTGCGCCGTTTGGGCCTACCCGCAATTCTGGCTTATTTACTCACAGGGGTTGTGAGTGGCCCAAGTGGTTTTCACTGGTTTACCCAGCATCAAATGCAATCTGTTGCCGAGCTTGGCGTTGTGCTGCTAATGTTTACCTTAGGCTTAGAGTTCTCTGTGCCGCGGCTGTGGGCCATGCGCCGGACTGTATTTGGCTTAGGCAGTGCGCAGATGGTGATCACGACCCTGTTGACTATGGGCGTGGCCCTATTGTGCGGCCTGAATTGGGTTGAAGCCTTGGTTATCGGTGCTGCCATCGCGTTGTCATCTACTGCTATTGTCCTCAAATTACTCAATGAACAGGGATGGCTGAGGCGCCGTCACGGCGAACTCTCCGTCAGCGTGCTTTTGTTCCAAGATTTAGCGGTTGTGCCGTTGTTGATCCTATTGCCATTACTGGCCAATGGCGGCGAACCTTTGATGGTCGCGGATATCGCTTTTGCCTTGCTCAAAGGCATATTGGCCTTTTTCCTCTTAATGGCGTTTGGTAAGTGGGCGTTGCCGCGGATATTTGATGAGGTTGCGCGTTCTCGCTCCAATGAGCTGTTTGTATTATCGACCTTAGTCGTTGCGCTTGTCACAGGGGCTTTTACTCAGTGGCTAGGATTATCTATGGCGCTGGGGGCATTTATGGCGGGTATGCTGCTGGGAGAAAGCCAGTATCGCCGCCAACTTGAGGCGGATATACGGCCGTTTCGCGATCTATTGATGGGGCTGTTTTTCATCTCCATTGGCATGATGCTGGACTTTACCTTAGTGATGCGTTTTTGGTGGCAGATACTGCTGATCTTAGTGGCGGTTGTTCTAGGTAAGGCGCTGATCATTCATGGCATTTTAAGATTAGTAGGTGAGCCTTTTCGAATTGCGATGAGTACGGCTATGAGCTTAGCTCAAGTGGGGGAGTTCAGTTTTGTGGTATTGGCTTTAGCGGTCAACTATCAACTTTTAAATAATGAGATCAGTACCATATTAGTCATGGTCGCCGTGCTTTCCATGGCAATAGCTCCTTGGTTAGTTCGTCATAGTGTGGATATTGCTAAGTGGGCGCTGGGGATCCGTCAGGCAAAGCATGTGGATGAAGCTGTGCCATTGATGATGGATGATCATGAGCTGGTGATGATTTTTGGTTACGGCCGAGTAGGACAAACCATTGCCCGTTTTTTAAAAACTGAAGCTGTACCTTATCTGGTATTGGATCTCGATCCAACGCGCGTCACTGAAGCGCGTCGTGCGGGCGAACCTATTTATTTCGGTGATGTGTGTAAACGGGCAATTTTAAAACAAATGGGCGTTAAACAGGCCAAGATGATCGTTATCACTTTTTGTGAGTCACGTAGTTTAGAAGAAGTCTTACCTTTATGTAAGTTATTGGCACCAGAGTCTAAAATTTTAGTTAGAACCAAAGACGACAGCGATCTAGACTTGCTTAAAAAGGCGGGAGCTAATCAAGTGATCCCTGAGTCTTTAGAGGGGAGCTTGATGTTAGTATCGCAGGTATTACACCAATGTGGTGTGCCATTGGCACGGATCCTAAAACGGCTAGAATCTGAGCGGCGCAATCATTATCAATTTTTACACGGCTTCTTTTCCGGCACAGAAACTGATTTTACTTTAGAGTCATTGCATGCGGTGGCATTACCGCGTGGGGCTGATGCGATTGGTAAAACCGTTGCCGATATCCTGTGGGAAACACTGAAAGTAGAGCTAAGGGCGATTCGTCGCAATGGCGCTGAAGTGGAACATCCTGAGCAGGACTGGGTTTTTCGTGCAGGGGATATCTTACTGATAGTGGGTAAACCACGACGACTTGAGAAAGCTGAGGCTAAGCTCTTACATGGCTAAAGGCCTGAGGTTCACTCTTTTGAGATGGATGAAAATGCAGATATAAAAATGCCGACATAGTGTCGGCATTTTTGTCTGGAACTTGTTAACTTAAATTAGACAAAGTCTAATTACAGAATAACTACGTTCGCAGCTTGAGGACCTTTTTGGCCTTGTTCGATGTCAAAAGAAACCTTTTGACCTTCAGCAAGAGTTTTAAAGCCTTCTGAAACGATTGCGCGGAAATGAACGAATGCGTCAGCGCCACCATTGTCAGGAGAAATAAAACCAAAACCTTTATCTTCGTTAAACCATTTAACTACACCAGTAGTTTTAGACATGAATGTCTCCAAAATTTTCAAACAAATAATTCGCAATTATGCGGTATGTTAGCCAGAAATAGAATTATTTACATTGATGATAAGTTATGAGTGGAAAGCTTCATGACAGCAAAAAAAATATTACAGGCGTAGCGAAGGTTTTCAAATACATAATATTGCTTATAAATAGGTCTGAATCACAGGCCGGAGTGCAGATTAACATACTCTAGGGGTTTGTATAGTTTTATTTTTAAATACCTCTCATCTCGAAACTACTTTTTTGCGATTTATTGAGTGCGAACTTAGATGTAGCTCTTAATATTCAATTGGTTATATTTTATTTTTGATTATTATCTAGTGTGGATTTTTTTTATGTTTGCCACGACTGACTTGCGATTAACCTTTCAATCCGTTCCATTAGGTTTAAATGCGGCTTGTATGCTTAAGTAAGAATTCTGTCACGATCTGTTACGTTATTGAATTGTTGCTTATTTGTGGTTGATGGTATTCTCGTCATTCAATAAAAACGTGCTTGAGCTATGGATTCAGGGCGATAACTTTAGATTGAATATAATAAGAATGGAGAATGACGTTGAAAACAGTACTAAAACGGATTGGACTCGGCAGCTTAGTCTTAGTGCTGTTATTAGTGGCGCTGGCCGCCCATGAATGGTTTGCGAAAAAGCCGTTTTTCTTTCGCGCGTTTTTAGATCGAAGTGTGGTCAAGATGGCTTTCGAAAGCCCAGAGACCTTGACTTCATTGGGATTCTTGGAATCGGTAGGGATTACAGGCCATAACGCAGAGTTGGATGACGATAGTCCTGAGGCGATGGATAAGACTTTCGCGCAAGTGCGAGATCTGCGTGAAACCCTATTGAGCTATTCCGATGCGGATTTAGATGAAAATCAACGTATCTCCAAGGATATCGCCCTATATCTTGCAGATTTTGCGCTGATCTCTGAGCCGTATCGTTACCATAACTATCCGCTGAATCAGTTGTTTGGCGTGCAAAACGGTTATCCCAGCTTTATGCAGGCGCAGCACCAAGTGCATTCTGTGGGCGATGCTGAAAACTATCTGTCGCGTTTACAAAAGGTGAAACTTAAGTTTGCTCAAACTCTCGAAGGCTTAAAAATTCGTGAGGCTAAGGGGATTATCCCGCCAAAGTTTGTGATTGAGCGTGTTCTGACCGAGATGAATGAGTTTGTCGCAACGCCGATTCAAGACAATATCCTATACAGTTCATTTAAAACCAAATTGGCTGACACGGATATCAGTGCCGATGAGCAAGCACGGTTATTGGCAGCGGCGGAAGCGGACATTAAAGGTTACGTGCATCCAGCGTATCAATTATTTATCGACTACCTTACCCAGCTACAAGCCAAAGCTGGGACGGATGATGGTTATTGGGCGCTGCCAAATGGCAACCTTGCCTATGAGCAATTGCTGAAGTTCTTTACGACCACTAATTACACTGCGGACGAAATCCATGCCAAAGGGGTCGCTGAGGTAGATCGCATTCAAAATGAAATCATGACTATTTTAGCCGCTGAAGGTTACGATGTGAGCCAAGGTTTCTCGGTCGCGATTGAAGCATTAGCCGCCGATCCTAAGTTTTACTACGAGGATAGCGATGCGGGTAGGGCGCAAATTTTGGTTGATTATCAACATATTCTTGATGAAGTGAATGCGGGACTCGGTGATGCCTTTCGTATTCGACCCGAAGCGGGCATGGAAGTGGTGCGTATTCCTGAGTTTAAAGAGAAAACAGCGCCAGGTGCCTATTATCAGCAGCCCGCGATTGACGGTAGTCGTCCAGGGCGTTTCTATGCCAATTTATATGACATCAAGGCCACGCCTAAATACGGTATGCGCACTTTAGCCTACCACGAGGGGATCCCTGGGCATCATTTCCAAATTGCAGTGGCGATGGAGTTAGAAGGTATGCCACTTATTCGTAAGATGGCGCCTTTTACGGCGTACATTGAAGGTTGGGCTTTATATAGCGAACGTTTGGCGTGGGAGCTCGGTTTTCAAAAGGATCCCTTTGATAATATCGGTCGTCTGCAGGCTGAGTTGTTCCGCGCTGTGCGTCTAGTGGTGGACACGGGTATTCATCATAGTCGTTGGACTCGCGAGCAAGCGATTGACTATATGAAGAAAAATACTGGCATGTCCGATCGTGATGTCACGGCTGAGATTGAGCGTTATATCGTTATGCCAGGTCAAGCGACGGCTTATAAAGTCGGCATGATGAAAATTCTCGAACTGCGCGAAAAAGCCAAGTTGGCCTTAGGTGATAAGTTCGATCTCAGGGATTTCCACGATGTAGTTCTGAAGAATGGTGCAGTTCCTTTGGATATCTTAGAAACATTAGTCGATCGCTACATTGCTGATAAAAAAAGTGCTGATACAAAAAATGCTGAGGCCAAAGCCACAGACGCTAAAGCGAAAGTTTAGCATTTGGTTGTAACAGTTAATGCTCAGTAATTGATAATAAAGTATTACTTATCAATGACTTTTCTCTGGATGAGACCCATACCCTGTCTGCGAATAAGTGTGTTCTCTTATCTTGCAGGCAGGGTGGGTTTATCGATAGAGGCTATCATTCTGGCTTTCGGCCAAGGCTTTCAATACAATCCCACACAACTTATTGATAAATGTCGCGCGGCAATGGCTTGCTATTGCTCGGAGTTGATATTTTTAGTTTCAAGGTTTTTACATGAATCGCTTTTCCCCCCAAGATCCTATCCAATTGACTCGAACCACGATTGAGTCATTATTCACGCCGCCAACCTTAATGCGCGCCCGTGATTATGTGATGAAGGGACGGGTGTTGAGCGCCAAAGCGAACGCCGATTTTCGTCATATTGAAGGTCGTGTCATGGGGACAGAATCCCAGCCCTATCGGCAGGATATTCGCCTTGTCAGCATGAACCATAAGTTGATCATGAATGGCTTCTGTTCATGTCCCGCCACTGGGCATTGCAAACATATTGCTGCCGTACTTTACAGTTTACTGAGTGATAGAACCGTTGAAGATCAACGTATTGCCCAGTGGTTACATCTGCTAGACGAAAGTGATGATCTCACGGTTTCAAATGTTGATTTACTCTACGACGATCGCGTGCTGTACGTGTTATCTAAAGATGATAACTGTGTCTTTCTTGAGCTAAGAAAAGGCAAGTTGGCGAAGAATGGTGGCTATAACAAAGGCTCGAAAATCGCTTTATCCGACGTGCAATATTACATGCCCGCTTGGATTGGCGCTGAAGACGTGCTCATCATCAATCTCATCATGTCAACTCGTCGCCATGGTGCCTCTCGCCTGTATCTTAAAGCTCAGTTAGGTGCCATGGCACTGGAAAAAATGCTCGTCACTGGGCGGTGTTTTTGGGAGGAGAGTCGTTTACCGCTCACCCGAGGTGAAGCGAGCAAGCCTGAATTCATTTGGCTAGATAAGGATGCCGAGCATAAACAAATGCAGTTAAGGCTGCCCAATAAAGACAATTGGGAGCTGATCCCCTGTGAGCCACCGACTTATATCGATTTAGATTATTTTAAAGTTGGCGCATTGGACACAGAGATCAGTGTTGAAAAGCTGTTATTACTCAGTCAGATGCCGCCAGTGCCTAGCTCACAGATTGAACTGGTGAGCCACAAACTGATTAAGCATTTTTCGGCGAAAACTGTACCTACGCCTGCTTTGATTGATTTTGTCGAGCTGCAAGTGCCGCTTCAAGTTAGGTTGACCTTAACATCGCAGGATTTACCTGAGTTTGCTATGGCGCAGCCATTAGTGCTGCTGGAATTTGTCTATCAAGACGTGGTGCTCGGCGGCCAATATCCCGACGAGCCCTTGTCCTTAGTCACTCATCAAGGCAAAACCTATCAAGTCGCGCGTCAACTCGATGCGGAAATGGATGCGATTAATCGTTTGATGGCATTGGAACTGGTGGAGCTTGCGCCTTCTTTTATCCCAAACAGTGGCAGCTATGTCAGCATTTGGGGGTTAGGTTCATTGCCTGAAACGATTGATGCTTGGTTGCACTTTATTCAACAGGAAATCCCGGCGCTAGAGGCTTTAGGTTACCAAGTGCATTTTGCCGACAATTTCAGCTTAAATGTCATTGATACTCCGCTGGCGATTGAGCTGGATGATACGCAAGAGGGGTGGTTTTCTCTGTCACTGAATGCTGACATCGATGGTCAAATAGTGCCTATGCTGCCCTTAATTGCCACTTGGCTTAAGCAGTACGGTGAGCCCGCCGATGATGCAGAACTGCTGTTACCCAGCCCAAATGGTGATTGGTTAAAAGTCAAAGCCAGCGTGATTAAGCCGCTGATCAGCATTATTTTAGAACTGTTCGATAGCCACAAAGGCAACAGCGTGTCTTTGCCTAAATACCGTGCCCACTTATTAAATGATTTTGCCGACAGTGATATTCGTTTGCTTAATGGTGAACGAGTGCGCAGTTTAGCGACTAAGCTCGAAAATTTTAACGGCGTGTTAGAGGTCGCAGTCCCAGACAACTTAAATGCTGAGTTACGCCAGTATCAACAGCAAGGGTTGAATTGGCTCTGTTTCTTAAAGGAATATCAGCTTGGCGGTATTTTAGCCGATGATATGGGGCTGGGGAAAACCATTCAAACCTTGGCTTTTTTACTTAAGCAGCAAGAACTAAAATCCACGGTGGCAAGTTGTTCACCGAGTTTAATTATTTGCCCAACGAGCTTGGTGGGCAATTGGGCGAAAGAAGCCGCGAAATTTGCGCCATCGTTAAAGCTTGTCGTCATTCATGGCGCCTTGCGTAAGCCTTTGCTCGAACGCTTAAATGAGTTTGATATTGTGGTTACGACCTATCCGCTGATCGTGCGCGACAGTGACTATTATCAACGGCAGGTGTTTGAACATATCGTGCTGGATGAAGCGCAGCAGATTAAAAATGCGCAGGCGAAAGTGACTCAAGTGATTAAAGATCTTAAAGCGCCATTTAGATTGTGCCTGTCGGGTACGCCACTTGAAAATCATTTGGGCGAACTTAAGTCTTTGATGGATTTTTGTTTGCCCGGACTACTCGGCACGAATGCCTTCTTTAACAAATCCTTTAGGCACAAAATTGAACGTTATGGCGATATGGAGCAAGCGCAAATCTTGAGTCAACGGATTGCGCCTTTTGTGTTGCGCCGAACCAAAGATGAAGTGGTCGGTGAATTACCCCCTAAAACCGAAATCTCCCAGAGCTTAGAGTTAGAAAAAGATCAGCGTAATCTCTACGAGAGTATTCGACTAGTGATGGAGAAAAAACTGCGGGATTTATTTGCCACTCAAGGCGTTGGTAGCAGTCATATCGAGTTTCTCGATGCCTTACTTAAGTTACGCCAAGCCTGCTGTGATCCGCGCTTGGTGAAGTTAGAGCAAGCGCAGAAAGTGAAGAATAATGCTAAGTTAGACTGGCTGAAGCAGAACTTACCAGAAATGGTGCAAGAGGGGCGTAAGATATTGATCTTCAGCCAGTTCACTAGCATGCTCAGCTTGATTGAAGCTGAGCTGGTGGACTTGGGGCTCGATTACAGTAAGCTCACAGGACAAACTCGCCTGCGCCAAGCGCAGATAGATAAGTTCCAAGAGGGCGATACGCCTGTGTTCTTAATCAGCTTAAAAGCGGGCGGCACTGGGCTCAATCTCACCGCGGCGGATACTGTGATCCACTATGATCCCTGGTGGAATCCTGCGGCGGAAAAACAGGCTACGGATAGAGCCCATCGTATCGGCCAAGATAAGCCCGTTTTTGTCTATAAGCTGATTGCAGAAGGTACAGTAGAAGAAAAAATCCAAGAAATGCAGCAGCATAAGCAAAGTCTGGCGGACAGTATTCTCGAAGGTAAAGGCAAGGGCACATGGCAAGGAAGTGCCGATGAACTGTTATCGCTTTTTAGCTAAATTGTGGCCAGTTTTCCTAAATTGATTGAATCATTTGACTGAGGTGAACCATGCAGTACCAAGTCGACACTCATACCCATACTGTGGCTTCGAGCCATGCTTATAGCACGATTCATGACTACTTAGCGGTGGCAAAGCAGAAGGGGATTCGCCTATTTGCCACCACAGATCATGGGCCTGCGATGGCCGATGCGCCGCATTTTTGGCACTTTGTGAATTTAAGAGTTTTGCCACGTATGGTTGATGGCGTCGGGATTTTGCGGGGTATCGAAGCTAATATCAAAAATATCGACGGCGAGATTGATTTCTTTGGTGATTATTTAAAGCAGCTCGATATTGTGCTCGCAGGATTTCATGAGCCCGTCTATCCTCCGTCAGATAAAGCGACTCACACAGAGGCCATGATTAATGCGATTAAGAGCGGCAAGGTTGATATCATTACTCATCCAGGTAATCCAGCCTATCCGATTGATATTGAAGCTGTTGCCCGCGCCGCTGCCGAATACGGTGTGGCGCTCGAAATTAACAATTCCTCCTTTGAAGTGTCCCGTAAGGGCAGCGAAGCCAATTGCACTGCGATTGCCAAAGCGGCCAAGGAATTTGGCACGATTTTAGTTATGGGCTCTGATTCCCATGTGGCTTTTAGCTTAGGCGGTTTTGCGCGGGCGCAAGCGATTATCGATGAAGTGGCTTATCCGCCATCACGATTACTCAATCGTAGTCCTTCAGCACTCTTAGCCTTTTTAGCCGCCCGTGGCCATGAAACCGTTGCTGATTTGATCCCCTTATTCAGTGACGATGAGCCATGCTGTTGATTAGTGATGAAAATAGTGGCGACTAAAGTGACGCCACTTCAATGCGGGGCGGCGAGTGCCACAGACGCTAACACTCCTCAAGTGGTGTTAATCACTGGTGCGAAGAGTCAGCTCGCTCAGGCCTTGCTGAGAGTCGCTGCCGATATTGGTGAGCTAGCCCCAAATACCAGCACAAGTACAAACTCAGTCGCGCCAATTAAGCTTTATGTGCTAAGTCGCAGTCAGTTAGACATTACCGATGCCGCCAATATTGCCGCAGTGTTTACTCAATATCGACCAAGCTGGGTGATCAATTGTGCGGCCTATAATGCGGTCGACGCTGCTGAGCATGATGCAATCGAAGCCAATCGCGTGAATGCACTCGGCCCTGAGTTATTGGCGCAGCAATGTTGGCTGTCGGGGGCGCGCCTACTGCATGTGTCGAGCGATTATGTGTTTGGTGGTCATGCTGTTTGCGAGATTGCTCATGCAGCTGAACGTGCAGTGGGTGATGCTAGAGAAAGTGGCGTTAAACAGCATCAAAACCCTGACTCAGCTTCAAATTCAAACCCAAACCCAAATCCAAACCAAGTTCATGTACCAAGGCCATTTGTTGAACTTGATGCTCCCGAGCCGTTGTCTGCTTACGGTACGAGTAAGTTGCTCGGCGAGCAGAAGGTATTGGCGATTCTGGGCGAGGATGCAACGATTGTGCGTACCTCATGGCTCTACGGTCAAGATGGGCATAATTTTGTCCAAACCATGCTGAACTTGATGCGCACTCAACCAAGATTGCAGGTGATAGTCGATCAAATCGGCTGTCCGACGTGGAGTGATGCACTCGCTAAGGTGATTTGGCAATTAGTCATGCAACAGTGCTCGGGCGTATTTCATTACAGCGCCCAAGGCCAATGCAGTTGGTATGAATTTGCCTGTGAAATCCAGCGACAAGCCCTAGCGCTCAATCTGTTAAGTCTGCCAGTAGTTATCCAGCCGATTACCAGCGCTCACTATGCTAAACAAGCATTAAATCGCGGCGTGAGTTTGGCAAAAAGACCGAGTTATAGCGTGTTGAATAGTGCCAAAGTGCAGTCCGCTTTGGCTGTCAATACCGCACTGTTTATGCCTGATAACGTCGTATGGCAAGATTGGCGTCAGCAACTGAATTGCATGTTGCGACGCTATTATGACGACAATTAACGTGACTCACATTTGGGTTTTTAGGCCGTTTTAATCAGGCGTTAAGCGTTTACGTCATCGCAGTGATTAACGCTTTCGAAAACAATAAGCCCGCCAATAATCAGATTTAAGCGACAAATGTAGACTATCAATATGAAAACATAGGCTGTGAATACGAATGCAGCTGGACTTAAGCCTCTTCTCAGCGCCAATGGCTTGCCTTAGTATCGTAATCACTTTGTGTATCTGTGGTTTTGTGCACCGCGGTTTAAGCCGTGAGTCTTAGTCTATTTTGCTTGATGTATGATGAATTTGTTCTAAATTTCCCTTGGATGACAATGGCATAATGCCAAGATATTTAATGCATTAAGGAAGTTTCAGTGACAGACAAGACGACAATAGCGCAGACATTGACCAAACAAGATCTACAGCAAGTGGTCGCGATTGCCAAAGCGGCAGGCGATGCCATTATGACGGTTTATGGTCAAGATGACTTTTTGGTGAGCCATAAGGGGGACGATAGCCCTGTGACGGCCGCCGATTTAGCCGCGCACCACGTGATAGTGGCGGCATTGGCAAAGCAGTTTGTCGGTATTCCTATTATGTCTGAGGAAGCGGCGGATATCGCGTGGGACGTGCGTCGTCAATGGCAAACCTATTGGTTGATTGATCCTTTAGATGGCACTAAGGAATTTATTAAGCGCAATGGCGAGTTTACCGTCAATATTGCACTTATCCATCAAGGAGTTGCTATCGCAGGTGTGGTATATGCGCCTGTGCTCGATACGTATTATTACGGCGCTAAACATTTAGGTGCGTGGCGCCAACAAGCGGGTCAAGAGAGCCCCTTATTGGGCGCCAACACGCCACGCGAAATGCCGATGATTGTCGGCAGTCGCTCGCACTTGAGCCCTGGCTTAGCGCAATATTTACAACAGTTTGGTGAGCATGACATCTTAAGCGTAGGGAGTTCGCTTAAGTTTTGTATGTTGGCAGAAGGCAGTGCCGATCTGTACCCCAGACTGGGTCCTACCAGTGAGTGGGATACCGCAGCGGCGCAAGCTGTGCTCGAAAGTGCAGGCGGCACAGTTGTCTGTTATGACTCAGGTGAACCATTAACTTATAATCAAAAACCTGACATTTTAAACCCTTACTTTATTGCCACAGCTCCTAGCTGGGTAAAATAACGATTGCCTAGAATCAATCTCACTTGATGAAAGGGCAAGCTAAACACTGGAGTAGTAATTCATGATGCGCATGGGCGTCGATTTAGGCGGAACAAAAATAGAATTAGTCGCACTGAGTGATGAGGGCAATGAGCTATTTCGCAAACGTGTGACGACGCCACGTGACTATCAGGGCACGCTTGCTGCGGTGGTTGATTTAGTTAAGGAAGCGGAAGCGACTCTTGGCGAGAAAGGCACTGTCGGCGTGGGTATTCCAGGTGTGGTATCGCCCTATTCAGGTTTAGTCAAAAATGCTAATTCGACGTGGATCAATGGTCAGCCCCTCGATGTACATTTAGGGGAATTATTGCAGCGTGAAGTGCGGGTTGCCAATGATGCAAACTGTTTTGCGGTATCAGAGGCGGTCGATGGGGCAGCCGCTGGCGCAGCCGCTGGCGCTTCTGTGGTGTTTGGCGTGATTATTGGTACTGGCTGCGGCGCGGGTGTGGCAATTAACGGCAAAGTTCACGGTGGTGGTAATGGTATCGGCGGTGAATGGGGTCATAATCCTTTGCCTTGGATGACCAAGGAAGAGTTCAATACCACCCGATGTTTCTGTGGCAATCCCGATTGTATCGAGACCTTTATTTCAGGTACTGGCTTTGTGCGTGATTATAATGCGGCTTTGACGGCAGCGGGTACAGTGCGTGCTCCTGCCAAATCAGGTGCCGATATTATGTTGTTAGTCGATAAAGGTGACGCCATTGCGGTTGCTGCATTTGATCGTTATATGGATAGACTCGCTCGTTCACTCGCCCATGTGATCAATATGCTCGATCCCGATGCCATAGTGTTGGGCGGTGGAATGTCGAATGTTGCGGCGATTTACCCAAGATTACCGGCATTGCTGGCCCATTATGTGGTGGGACGTGAGTGTCATACGCCTGTGGTGCAGAATCTATACGGTTGTTCATCGGGAGTGCGCGGTGCCGCTTGGTTGTGGGAAAAGTGATCCATTATTGAGGATATAAACTCCACCAGTGAACTCATTACGCTATGAAATCAACGTCTAGTGATATCAGAGTCTTGTAAACAATAGCCCAGTAAAACGCTGGGCTAGCTTTATGTGCGATGTATTCCCCCCGTATTTTGATGCTATGATTGCGCTCCTTTGGATTGCTTGGCATGGACATCATGTTTTGGGTTAAGAAAGTTGTTTCACAGGGGATGATGCCGATTCCCTTTATCCTATTGTTATTACTGATTTCTTTTCTAGTATGGCGCCGTCGCAGTATGGCGAAATACTTAGTATCCTGCGCTTTTTTTCTCTTACTGTTTTTAAGCAGTCAACTGAGTGTAAATACCTTAGTGCGGCCGTTAGAATCAGCTTACCCGATTAATTCCACGCCCATCACAGGCGCTTGTTTTGTGATGGTATTAGGTTCAGGGCATGCTGATATAGCGGGAGCGACTGCGGTGCAATCCTTATCGGACGTCGCCCTTACAAGGTTAACTGAAGGAATTCGGCAACTTAAGTTGGGTCAAGAGTGTATGTTGATCGTCAGCGGCTGGGGCGGTGAACTCACTCAATTTTCCCATGCTGAAATGATGGCTAAAGCCGCGATAGAGCTAGGTGTTGATAAAAGCCGAATTATTCAATTTCCACTGGCGCGCGATACGATAGAAGAAGCGCAATACTTAAAGTGGGAGTTAGGGGAGGAGCCCTTTCGCTTAGTCACATCGGCCACTCATATGCCAAGGGCGATGGCTATTTTCGCCACTAAAGGCTTACACCCCGATGCTGCCCCAACGGATTTTATTGGCCGAGATGATTTTTGGTGGCGATTAACTGCCGATAATTTAGTGGCTTCTCAACGGGCGATTCACGAATACATTGGCCGTTTGAGGTTATGGATAAAGGCCGTAAGTTAAAGGTGTGGTTTGCCAAGTTCAGTCTAAAGATAGTGAGTTTTAACAGGAAGATGAACAATGACAATTGAGTCAGAAATAGTATCTGTGCGTCCTTTATCGAAACGAAATGGGTTAACCTTAACTTGGCTGGGAGGCTTAAGTCTGGTGCTGGGTTTGGGACTGTTTCTGACGTGGCCGGCCTTGTTTGCTGTTGGTTTGATGTTTTTTAGTTTGGGCGCGATTTCATTAATTCTCGGTTTAGCCAAGGTGTATGAGCCGGAAACGACTCTAGCACTAGATGACAAGGGGCTGACCTATTTTCATCGCCGCGGCAAAGTGGCTATCGATTGGGATAATATTCAGCGGGTCGATATTCCGCGGGTGACTAATGGTTTAGATACTATAGAGTTATCTTATTTAGGCATTAAACTGAAACATTTAAATCCCATTCTCGATAATATTTCCCTGCGTCTAGCAACAGGATTATTAACTGAACAGCGACCTTTGCTGGTGACGGCTGCCTCTCAAGATGCAGACTTAGCGACTTTAGAAACTTATCTCGGCGCTGAGTTTGGCCCTTTAGTGATAGAAGGGGATCGTTATCGTGGCGTATTGGCTATGTTTGGGCATCGCTGCGTGATGTTAGATACGCGTTTAGGGTATCACTTGTATATTCCCCATGACAGTTTAGATAGGGAACCTAAGGACTTTATTAAGTTACTTAGACAACGTATTGCACAATGTAGCCGCTCAGCTGATTAAATCTACAATCTCAATTGAAGATCATCAGCAATAAAAAAGGGGACCCTAGGGTCCCCAATGAGTTGCAGAGATAAAGTTTGGGTTGTGCAGGGGCAACCCAAAGGTACTAGTGTGCTACCTCTGCGTGTACCTTATCTACACCGTAGGTTTTACCTTCAGCATGACAAGTTGCGCAAGATTCTACTGGTAAGTTAGGATCTGTCATTGCGTCAGCTTCAACCACAGCACCGTTGCTTCTAAAGTGAGCGACAGCCGCTGCATCAGAGTGAGCGTGACAGCTACGGCATGATTCAGCTACTGGGCTAATGTAGTTGCTACCCACTTTGATTGAACGTTTCTCAGAGGCTAAACCACCGTCAGTCGCAAACAGTTTTGCATCATCTTTGTGACATGCAGAACATGCAGTTTCTGGTGATGGATAACCGACTAATTCACCATTTGCATCGCGGAAGATCCCTGCGATAACATCAAAGTTACCACTGTGGAAACGGTGAGCGACGGTGAATAAGTCTTTGTTATTGAAAGTGACTTCTGGATTAATGACTTTGCTACCGTCTTCACCTTTAGAAACCACTGTTTTATGGCCTGATGCACCTGTTGTATCGTTGTGACAGTTCATACATTGATCAAAAGTGTAAGTTCCGTGTCTGGTGCCCTTGATATAATCTAAGGTGCCGTGACAGGCGTTACATTTTGCTTCTTCTACGGTAATTCGAGCAGGATCTGTCATTCGAGCTTTAACTACTGCAGAAGCATCTAAGCTATAGAATTTAACAGGAGCAGTGTTACCAATTGGATTTGTTGGGCCAAATTCAAGTCCTGTGGCATTACAGCTACTCACTTTACCTGCTTTGATACAGACGTTGGCTTCTGAACTGACGTAGATAGTACCTACAGCTTGGGCATCGGGAATATCTTTTACGAAGGTTAATACACCATCGGCCAGCGTACCATTTTCAAGCTTAAGAGCGATTGCTGTTGGTTTGACATCTCTCCAAGCATAAACAGTACCATCAGTGGTTACGTTACCCAGTAATAAGCCGTTAGCCACAAACATACCAGTAGGGTTAGTTGTCGCGTTATACACTTTTAAATCGGTTCCGTTAGGAATTGCAGCGCCATTCATGGTCACATTGGCTTTTAATGTCAATGTTTTCATTCCAGGTGCTGCTGAAGTCACTACTGCAGCACTGGTAAAGTCAACTTTGAATAGGCTTGCATACTCAGCGCGTTTACCGACACTGTGTACAGCTTCAGGTGTTAAGCTACCGCTGCCATGGCAAGATTTACATTGAGTATCATCAGCTTGGGCTAAACCAAATTCTGAATGGTTTTCGCCAGTGGTGAAGTTCACATTGATATGACAACCCACACAAGCTTGTGCATAAATATTGGTGTTATAACTTGGTGCACCATCATGACAAGATTTACATTCTTTCAAATCAGATGGGAAACCAACTTCACCGAAATATTCTTTTGCTTCGCCACTTAAGCTGTCACTGATGTGATGACCTGCGTGGATCCTATGGATCATGGGAGCAAAATCAAATACCCAACCTTCGGCCAGTTGTGCGTCACTTGGAACGAGATCAGGGTTATGGCAAGTTACACAGTTTTTAACATCTTGGTAGTTATGGTGGGCTTCAATCTTCGCGATATGGCCGTCTACTTCACCGTGACAGTTTTTACATGCCGCACTAGATACTGTGTCTTTACCCGATACACCTAATTCATCTGTTGCAGGGATAAAATCAACGGGTACAGACAAAATCTTGTCAGATAGGACAACACCAGTACTATCGGCGATGTTGTAAGCACGTAAAAAGACTCTGTGTACTGCGTTTGGATTATCATTTGGATTAATGATTGGCGCTGCGCCACCATAAGTCCAAGTTGCTGTGTAAGTGCCTGGCGTCGCTGTATCTTCGGTTAAAGTACAAGCGTTTTTAGTTCCGTTCAGGCCGTTTAGAGTACAAGTTAACGAAGTGCCAGCGGCATTTGCCGTGGCATTATTTTGCCACTCAATCGGCGCGCCAGTACCTGAGGTGTTTTCATTTGCTGTTAAAGAATAAATTGCAATTTTATCCAGTCCTTTGAATGGGACTACTTTGCCTGCATTTTTACCCGTAACAGTAAATTTAACACTGAAGCCTTCACTGCTGGTCACTTTAATGTCAGCAGGACTTAACGTGAATGCCAGATCTGTAATGGATTGAGCTGTCGTTGCGAAGGAACCCGCAGGGGCTCCGGGTGTACCTGGTGTTCCGGGAGTGCCTGGTGTTCCGGGTGTACCTGGTGTGCCAGGTGCCCCATCTTGACCATCGCTTCCGTCCCCGCAGGCGGTAAGACTTAAGGTACTGACGAGAGCCAGTGCCAGTAGAGATTTATTGTAGTTTTTCATCATCGCGTCCCTTTTTCTATCTATAAGACTGCGTGTGCAGTGCCTCTAATATAGGAGGATTCATCTACTTATAAAGTGGTATTTGCAAATTTGTATCTGATATGTGAACGATGATTTAACACCCGTGAATGGTAATTCTAAACTTTGCATTTTGATATTTTAAATAGCGAAATTAAGCTGCTAGCCTATGATGTGTATCACAATTTCAATCTTTAAACTTAGGTCGAAATGATGAATTCATTTTCGGTTAAGCAAAATGAACGATGTTAAGAGAGCCTGAATCTTAAGTCGTTATCTTAAGGTTTTGAGCACAAAAGCAATGGGATAAGAGAGCGAGGATAGGGGGACGATATGGAATTTTAAAGTGATTGAATTGTGCCTTGGATAAATAGAAGCCATAGCCCAGTAAACCCACTTAACCCACTTAACATCCATGACGTAAGCTAGGTTGATGAACTTAGTGTGTAATCTATTTTTGTATTAGTGTGCTGGTTCGAGTGCGGCAAGTAAGGAGCGCACGACGAGATCACACTGGCTTTGGCTGTAACGCCGATGAACTGCAGGTTTCTCAATCAGATAATAATGTGGCGCCATCATCGTTTCGTGGAGTCTATTAAGCTCTGTGTCGCTAAGGCGCTCGAGATGTAATCCGGGCATATGTTTAACTGTGTGCATATCAATGCTAGAACAAAAAGCCACACTCTTCATGGTTAATAGATGGGCATACCATTCCTCCCTGTCTATCACTTTCTCTACGGTAGGCAGTAAGATACCTTGGCGCTGGCAAAATAATTCTAAGGGATCGATTTTACTGTTAAAGCCCTTGAGTTCTTGAAATAGAAACGGATGGCGACAAATTTGCTCTAAGGTAATATTTGTCTCAACGTCCCAAAGCGGATGTTGCTTGGCTGCAACGATATAAATGCCATTGATTGAGCCAAGTTTGGTGTAACTTAATTCTTTATTTTCAGCACTTTCAAACGTAATCCCAAAATCAAGCGCACCTGCGTGGATCAACTCAGCGCTATTTTCCTGCCATTTATGTAAGCGTATTTGTCCTAGCTTTTGGGCAAGTTCAGGAGTACTTAACTGAGGCGCTAAAAAGCTTAGCAGGCCATTACAAGCAGCGATATGCAGCGGTAAGTCGGTATTGATGGCCGCATTTTGTATCTGGATTGCAGATTGTTCGAGGTGATAAACCGATTCAGTAAACTGGCAAATAGCAACATAGAGACTTTCTGCTAAAGGCGTCGGTTTAAGCCCCTGTTGACGACGATAAAATAGTTCATCGTTAAAGGTTAGGCGTAATGCATTGAGGCAGCGGCTTATTTTGGGGGCAGAAACATCTAGCGCTTTGGCCGCGCTATTTGCGTGTCCAGTGTCGAAAATACTTTTAAATACAAGCAAGGTAAAAACATCGAGTTCACAGATCTGTTTTAGTAATAAGTTGCTCATTTTGTATTTTGCCCTGTATGAGTCTTAAATGTTTTTGCGGTGCTATTAGGGGAGTTCTGTGTCCTTGCGATTACCCGAACCACCGCGATCAAATATCATGGGTACTAACTACTAAGATTAACATTCAGCATGCGGATTAACTGTGATCCCTCTCGGCAAAATAACAATTATTTAACCATTGTAAAGAGGAGAGTTGGGGGGAGTTAGGTGAGTAGGCGCTATGTTTAACATCGAGCGATAAGGAATGATTGAGCTAAAAGAGTGAGTCAAAGTCTGCTCACCTAAGGCGGCGAGCAAACGATAGTGATGCATTTTGGATTAACGAGATTCTATGACGTCGTTTTGCACGGACGGTAAGTTGAGTGGATCTGCTGTTGGGGTATGGCCTATTGCATGGGAATAAATGGTTGGTGCATCTTCTTTAATCCGCATCCCGATAAATTGGCCACCCTCAAGGATTTGCATTGAGGTACTTGCCACTTCGCCGTCGACAACACCATTACGTTGGATCACTAAACGCTCACAAATAAGTCTGCCTTTGAAGTGCCCATCGACGATAAATTCATGGCACTTTACTTCACCTTGAATTATACCGCCTTGTTCTATGGTGATATTGGCCTCAGAAAGCAGCTGACCTTGGATATCACCGCCAACAAGCACGTCGCCTGTTAATTCGATATTTCCCGTGAGTTTAGTGCCTCGAGCAATAAAGCTAAAAGAGGTACTTTTTTTAGGCGGGAAAAACAGTTTTTTTACAAACATCATCATAAATTAACTTAATTCGAGAAGGGATTAACTGAGTTCAACAGAGGCGCGATACTAGCTTAAAATCCATGAGAAGCACAGCTCTGCATGTGTTAATGCAATTACAGTGTTCTATCAAGTTGGTCGTTTTATCTCAATGGCTTTGCTAGGGCAAGGAGCTACGCAGGCACCGCATCCAGTACAAAGATCAAGGTCTATTTTGGGGCTCGGAGCCTGACCAATACTGAGCACAAAACTGATGGCTCTTGGTTCGCAGGCATCCTTACAACTTTGGCACCAGATCCCTTGAAAGGTTAAGCAGCTTTCTTGAATATGGGCTTGGTATTGCCAAGGTGCTTGAGTCAAATCGAAAATATTTTCAGGGCAAGCTTTAGCACACAGAGTACAAAATGTGCACTCATTGTCCTTAAAGGAGACTTCAGGAAATCCGCCATCACCTTTGATGATAATGTGAGTTTCACAAACCTCAAGACAGGCGGAACAACGAGTACACACATCGGTAAACTCGATATCATCACGTACCCAAGGCGGCCTTATCGCATTATCTTTACGCCGGCGAAAGAGGCTGCGACGGCTGTGATTAATACTTTGAGTCATGTTGCTCCTCGGGTGGTTAATGCTGTAAAGCGATGGTATTTAGAGGGTAAAGAAAAATGGCTTGGGAGATTTCCACAAGCCATTCAAGTTATTAGCCGTTATAACCATTCGGATTGGTTGATTGCCAATGCCAGCTACTGTTGGCCATATCTTCTAGGGTATGAGTCGCTTGCCAGCCAAGATCTTCCCTTGCGTGGGTTGGATCGGCGTAGCAGGCGGCAATATCCCCTGGGCGACGTGGCGCAATTTGGTAGGCAATAGTGTTACCACAGGCTTTTTCAAAGGCCTTAACCATGTCTAATACACTATATCCTTGGCCTGTGCCTAAGTTATAGGTCACTAGACCAGGTTTAGTGGCCAATTTTGCAAGCGCTTTTAAATGACCATTGGCTAAATCCACGACATGGATATAGTCACGCACGCCGGTACCGTCGTGAGTTGGATAATCATTACCAAACACGCTTAAGGCGGTGCGTTTACCCACGGCAACCTGCGCAATAAAGGGCATCAAGTTGTTAGGGATATCGTTAGGATCTTCGCCGATTAAGCCACTGGCATGGGCGCCAACTGGATTAAAATAGCGCAGACGGGCGATATTCCAGCTAGGATCGGCATTGTGTACATCTGCCAGTATATGTTCAACCATCAACTTAGACTGACCATAAGGGTTTGTTGCCCCAGTGGGGAAGTCTTCGGTGATCGGTAAACTTGCGGGATCGCCATACACAGTTGCCGATGAGCTGAATACGAGATTTTTTACCTTAAACTCTGCCATGACTTGGCAAAGGATAAGCGTACCCGTAACGTTATTCTCATAATACTTCAGGGGTTTTGCGACGGATTCTCCCACCGCTTTTAATCCTGCAAAGTGGATAACTGAATCAATAGCATGATCGTTAAACACTTTCTGCAATAACGCTTTATTGAGAATATCGCCTTGATAGAAAGTAACCGATTTACCAGTGATCCGCTCGACTCGGTTTAAGGCTTCTATGCTTGAATTAGACAAGTTGTCCAATACAATCACATCATTACCAGCATTGAGCAGTTCTACTACTGTGTGGGTGCCAATATAGCCAGCACCACCGGTCACTAAAATCGTCATTACTTAATTCCTTTTACAACGGTTTTTAAATAGTGCGCAAAATCTTCACCGATTTCGCTGTGGCGCAGGGCATATTCAACGTTAGCACGCATATAACCTTGCTTGTTACCACAGTCGTGGCTCTTACCTTCCATATAGTAAGCATTTACGGTTTCTTGCTTCATTAACATCGCAATCGCATCAGTTAATTGAATTTCATCGCCTGCGCCCGCAGGGGTTTTAGCCAGTAGTGGCCAAATGCTGGCTGGTAAAACATAACGGCCTACAACGGCTAAATTAGAAGGAGCTTCATCTACAGAGGGTTTTTCAACTAGTTCGACTAATGGCTCAGATTCACCCGGTTGTAAATCATGACCATTCACATCGGCAATACCGTATTGGTTGACGACGTTATGTGGCACGCCTTCCACCATGATTTGACCGACTTGGGTTTCATCAAACAGGGCAACCATAGCGGCTAAGTTATCGCTACGAAGGTCACAGCTGGCTTCATCTATGATCACATCAGGTAGCAATACGGCAAATGGTGCATCGCCGACGACAGATTTAGCACACAAAATCGCATGACCTAAGCCTTTAGCTTGAGATTGGCGCACGCTGATCACTGTTACATCTTTAGGACAAATAGATTGTACGGCTTCAAGTAACTGACGTTTAACGCGGCGTTCTAATTGGGCTTCTAATTCGAAACTGGTATCGAAATGGTTTTCGATAGAGTTTTTACTGGCGTGGGTCACGAGTACAATTTCTTTGATCCCAGCCGCGATAGCTTCACTGACTACATATTGAATCAATGGCTTATCGACAACAGGTAACATTTCCTTTGGAATTGCTTTGGTCGCGGGAAGCATACGAGTGCCTAGGCCTGCGACAGGAATAACGGCTTTACGAATTTGATGTTGTTTCATTGCGAACCTTTTAGGTCAAGGAGATGCGGTTAATGGCCAATATTGTAAATGACCTGCACAGAAAAGCTATTTAGAAACGCTGAAAACTTAGGATATTTAAGTATTTTTACAGCGAAGTCGACGTAAGTTTTAGCAAAGGTAGCACAGTGCATCTAATCCAGCATGGGTGATGTGCACTTGCATGGCGTTTTTAATACCCTTGTAATATTTGCTTTACGTTTACGTCACAGTAGTGGTGCAAGAATAAAGTGTGAGGGAGTTAACAAATTTAAAGGCTTAGATCACTATGGTTCCATGAGCGCTAGCCATTAAGTGAAGACTATGACGAAAGGAACAGAGTACATCGCTCACAGAGCTGATGACACAGGGTTTATCAACTACCCGCAAGAAGAACATGAGATTTGGAGCCAGCTTTATGCCCGTCAAGCGATAAACCTGCCTGGCCGTGCCTGTAAGGAGTATTTGCAAGGGCTAGATGCCTTGGCTATGCCAAAGGATCGTATTCCGCAACTTACTGAAATTGATACTGTATTGCAAGCGACCACCGGCTGGAAAACGGCAGCCGTACCTGCGCTTATTTCCTTCGGCCGTTTCTTTGAACTACTGGCCAATAAAGAGTTTCCTGTGGCGACATTCATTCGCCGTAAGGAAGAGTTTGATTACCTTCAAGAGCCTGATATTTTTCATGAAATTTTTGGTCACTGCCCTTTGCTCACCAACCCTTCATTTGCCAATTTTTCACATATGTATGGCCAATTAGGTTTAAATGCCAGCAAAGAAGAAAGGGTATTTTTAGCGCGTTTATACTGGTTTACGGTCGAGTTTGGCTTGCTACAGCCTAAAGATGGCCCCTTGTGTATCTATGGTGGCGGTATTTTAAGCTCACCTGGTGAAACTTTATATGCAATGGAAAGTGACGTGCCAGAACGTCAGCCCTTTGATTTATTGAATGTGCTACGAACCCCATATCGCATTGATATTATGCAGCCGATTTATTATGTGATTGAGCACATTGATATGCTTGATGAAATTGCCAAAATGGACATCATGAGTTATGTCACTAAGGCACGTCAGTTAGGTTTATTTGCTCCTAAATATCTTCCCAAAGCCAAGGCGAGCTAGTCTCGATTCGATGGATAGTTTGATGTGTCATTTGAGTCGCCATCTAATTTAGTTATGTGATTTAAGTAATTAATAAGTAATAAGTAATAAGTAATAAGTAATAAGTAATAAGTAATAAGTAAAGTGCAACTGAATATCCCTATCAATGTTGCCAACAGGAGTATGTATGACTGCGTTATCGAATATGAAATGTGAAGCGTGCCAAGCCGATGCACCAAAAGTGACCGATGAAGAATTGGCAGAACTTATTCGTATGATCCCTGATTGGGGCGTGCAAGTGCGTGACGGCGTAATGCAGCTTGAGCGCGTCTACAAGTTTAAAAACTTTAAACTGGCGATGGCATTCACGAATAAGCTGGCGGATTTAGCGGAAGAAGAATTCCACCATCCAGGCATTTTCACTGAATGGGGCAAAGTGACTGTCACTTGGTGGTCGCACTCCATTAAGGGGCTACATAAGAATGACTTCATCATGGCCGCCAAGACAGACCAGTTACTAGGTTAATTATTTAATCAATTTAATCAGCATCTTAATGTGTTTTATGATGCTGATTTTTTCTTCCTGTTACAATTCAACTGTAAACTAGGCTTGCCACTTTCAGTTTAACCTTCTAACGTATACGGGCTCTGCTATTTCCCCTCATCGCTGACGTTTTCGTCAAAGGTAACGATTTGCCTAGCAAGCGTTATTTTTGTTGTAAAGCCTAAGGCGAAAAATAGCTCTGCACGGTTTATCCCCAAAATTCAAATCAAAAAAGGGAATATCAGTCATTATGCGCTTGGAAGTCAGCTGTCAGGATCGTGTTGGTTTAGCCAAAGATATCTTAGTCGTGTTAGAGCGTTATGGTATTAATTTAATTGCCATAGATGCCAGTAACCAAGGATTCCTGTACTTACAATTTGCCGAAATTAGTTTTGAAACCTTGAGTGCCTTGATGCCGCAGATCCGCAAAGTGGAAAGTGTCCACGATGTGCGTACGGTGTCATTTATGCCCTCAGAGCAAGAACATTACGCCCTTAAAACCCTGCTCAAAACCTTACCCGACTCCGTTTTTTCTATCGATGCCAAGGCACGTATCCGTATCGTTAATGAGTCCGCCTTGCTCAATATCGGCATGGGTGAGCACGAAGTGCTCGAAGAGTCGCTTAATCATTGGGTGCAAGGTTTTAACTTCAGCCGTTGGTTGAGTGAAGCACAAGTATTGCCACAAGCGGCGCGAGTTCAAATCGGTCCAAACGAATATTTAGCGGAAATGCTGCCGATTTACCTACCCGATGAGGATGAAAAAACCATCTTGGTTGGTGCTGTGGTGTCGCTGAAATCCCCTGCGCGCGTTGGAAAACAGTTTAACGCGCTGCAGAACCAAACCACTGGCTTTGAAAATGTATTAGCCAGCAGTGACAAGATGAAGGAAGTGCTTAAGCAAGCGCGGCGTATGGCCCAGCTCGATGCACCTTTGTTGATCACGGGTGAAACGGGTACTGGCAAAGAATTAATGGCCAGAGCTAGCCATGATGCGGGGATGCGCCGTGAAAAACCTTTTATCGCCATCAACTGCGCCGCTCTGCCCGACAGCGCTGCCGAAGAAGAATTATTCGGTTACGTCAGTCAGGGTAAAGTCGTCAAACGAGGCTTTTTTGAAGAAGCTAAGGGGGGCACAGTATTTCTCGATGAAGTGGCGGAAATGTCTAGGGCGGCTCAAGTTAAGCTGCTACGGCTATTGCAAGATGGCACTTTTAGACGCATAGGGGGCGATGAAGAAGTGCGTGCTGATGTGCGAATTATCTGCTCGACCCAGAAAAATTTAGCTGAACTATGCCAAACCGGTGAGTTTAGGGAAGATTTGTACTATCGCATCCATGTGTTGAGTTATCACATCCCGTCTTTACGCGAGCGTAAAGTCGATATCATTCCACTGACGGAAATGTTCCTCGAACATTACAGTCAACAGCTGTCTAGCCCTGTTCGGCGGATTTCGGCCCAGTGCCGCGATCATTTGCTCACCTACGCTTGGCCAGGTAACGTACGCCAATTAAAGAACGCGGTATTTAGAGCCGTGTCTATGTGGGATGGCTCGGCCGAGTTGACGGTAGAACAGCTGAAATTGCCGTCATACGCCGAAGGTTTTGGTTACTTTGATAATGAGTTTGAAGGCAATCTCGACGATGCAATGAAGCAGTTTGAAGCGAGTCTGTTGCGTCGATTATATCCGGCCTATCCGAGCACTCGCCAGTTGGCGAAAAAGCTAGGTGTATCACACACAGCTATTGCTAATAAACTGCGTGAATACAAGATAGCCAAGCGCCGTTAGTCAGAGTCTCGTTGGGTTGACACAGTCAATGTAACAGTATCGTTCCACTTAGTTGCCGACTTTTCAGGCATATTGCTTACCGAGATATTGATAAGCGGTAACTAGGTTATAAACGTAATGATTAGTTTACAAAATGTGAAATAATTGACCTAAATGTGATTTTGGTCACGCTATAGGAATCTTGAGCTGCATCGGGTATTTCTACGCGCAACAAATACGTTAAAGCAAGTAACAGAGCATGCCTCGTTGGCGCGGACTGCGTAAAGTGTATGCCCTTAATGAGTCAAAAAGTCCGATTTAAATCGCCGAATATAAGCTGGGTGACGTCGCACGTTTTCCAGCACAATAAAATTGTACACCTAGCCGAAGAGCACTGGAGCCAATATGAAACTTGCAAGTTATAACAATGGTCGTCGTGATGGTCAGTTGATGTTAGTCAGCCGCGATCTCACTAAAACGGTTGCCGTTCCTGCCATTGCCCACACTATGCAGCAATTACTCGATGGTTGGGATTTACTGAGACCGCAATTGCAAGAATTGTACGATGCGTTAAATGAAGGCATGTTAGATAACGCGCAAGCGTTCGACGAAGCTAAGTGTTTGTCGCCATTACCGCGTGCTTACCAATGGGCCGATGGTAGCGCTTATGTGAATCACGTTGAGTTAGTCCGTAAAGCCCGTGGCGCAGAAATGCCAGAAACCTTTTGGACAGATCCGTTATTTTATCAAGGTGGCTCAGACAGCTTTATTGCCCCTAAAGCGGATATCCCATTGGCGAGCGAAGACTGGGGTATCGATTTCGAATCTGAAATTGCGGTTATTACCGATGATGTGCCTATGGGCGTGAGCACTGACAATGCAGCTAAGCACATTAAATTGTTGATGCTAGTCAACGATGTGTCATTGCGTAACTTGATCCCTGGTGAGTTGGCGAAAGGCTTTGGTTTTTTCCAATCTAAACCATCGAGCAGTTTTTCGCCTGTGGCTGTGACACCGGATGAATTGGGTGTCCGTTGGGAAGATTCGAAAGTGCATTTACCGCTGATCACCTATTTAAATGGTGAATTATTTGGTCGTCCGAATGCAGGCGTTGATATGACCTTCAATTTCAGTCAGTTAGTTTCGCATGTTGCAAAAACCCGTCCATTGGGCGCAGGCGCGATTATTGGCTCTGGTACTATTTCTAACTATGACCGTAGCGCAGGTTCGAGCTGTTTAGCGGAAAAACGTATGTTAGAAGTGATTGCCGAAGGCAAAGCCACTACGCCATTTATGCGTTTTGGTGACACAGTGCGTATCGAAATGCTCGATGATAATGATGTAACCATTTTTGGTTCTATCGATCAAAAAGTGGTTGAATACAAAGCCTAAGGCTTTCCCTTAAAGGGCGACACCGACTCAAACTAACGGGGCTTAATTGCCCCGTTTTTATACTGACTTTTATAAGGACATGAAAATATGAAACTTTACGGTTATTGGCGTTCCAGTGCAGCCTATCGGGTTCGAATTGCCCTTAATCTCAAGGGGATTTCAGCCGAACAGTTTTCAGTACATCTCGTACGTGATGGCGGCGAGCAACATAAAGCTGCCTACATTGCGCTTAATCCTTTAGAGTTAGTGCCAACCTTAGTGGTGGATGATGAGCTGGATGTGGATGCCTTGTCGCAATCTTTAGCGATTATCGAATATCTTGATGAGATACATCCACAGTCACCATTACTGCCTGCATCGGCTCTTGAACGTGCCCACGTGCGTGCTATGGCACTGACGGTCGCCTGTGAGATCCATCCATTAAACAACTTGCGGGTATTACAGTATTTAACGCAAACCTTAGGTGCTGATGACACCGCCAAAAATACTTGGTATCACCATTGGGTCGCAAGTGGTTTTACGGCCTTAGAAACCTTGTTAACACGGCATAGCGGTCGTTATTGCTTTGGGAATGCCGTGACATTAGCCGATCTGTGTTTAGTACCGCAGGTGTATAACGCCCAGCGTTTTAATGTGGATTTAACGGCTTATCCCAATATCATGCGCGTGTGGGCCGAGTGTAATCAGCTTGAAGCCTTTGCCAATGCTGCACCAGAGCGCCAAGCGGATGCGGTGTAACGAATTGCGCGGATACGGTTTTTACGAATAGAAAGAATGGATGATGAGGCTTGCTTTAAAAGTCTAATCTCAGCGATGGAGTTTAAATGCTTTTCAGTAAAAAATGTCCGTATTGCAAAGGTAAACTCGGCGCTAAGGAAGTGCCGATTAAGGAAGGACGCTGCTGTCATTGTGATAAGCCGATACTGTACAAATTCAATATAATAAAATGGATGGTCCTGTTCGTGCCTATCTATATTGTTAGCGTTAATCTGCTAGACAAAGATGTACATGGTTTTTGGATTTGTGTTGCGGTGATGGCACCTATTTATAGTCTTGTTTCACTACTCTGTCATGAGGTCGTAAAGTGCCCAGAAATCGATGGCGAAGTGGAGTAAGCCTAATGTCTTTCCCGTGTTTTTATCTGATATTGAAGCGGGCGATACTGTTATGAGTGGTGCTAGGGGTAATGTCATGAGTGTTGCTACGAATAATGTTATGAATGATGCAATGAGTGAAACAGCGCTAGAACATCAATTACTCGAATGGATAGCTCAAGACTGCGAGCGGGTGAGGGCGCTTGAACTCGCGCTTCAATGCGCCCAAGTACACTCCATGCCGCAGTGGTGTCTGGCGGCAGGATTTGTCCGTAATTTAGTTTGGGATCGTTTGCACGAATTTGAGTTGAGTCCACTGAATGATATCGATCTGATCTATTTTTGCCCTTTAGATATTAGCCCTGAGCGGGATCTGGCGATTGAAGCCTATCTTCATCAGCTTGCCCCTGAGTTACCTTGGTCGGTTAAGAATCAGGCGCGCATGCATAGTCGCAATCAAGACATGGCTTACACATCTTGTATTGATGCTATGGCACATTGGCCAGAGTTAGAAACTGCGGTTGGGGTGTGTTTAAAATCTCATGTTGAGACAGATACTCAGGTAGATGAAGAGACTGATCATCATTGCACGCATTACGGTATTGAGCTGGTGGTTCCCTTTGGGCTGAACTCCCTGTTTGCCCTCAAATTGAGCGCCAATCCAAAGCGATCATTACCAGTGTTTGAGCACAGAGTTGCGACTAAGGGCTGGCTAACTCGCTATCCTTTGCTTACGTGTTGCTACTCAAGCTAATCTTCTCACTTTCTTATTCGTTCAGTCTAAAACTGATCTAACCGCCTCACACTGTCATTCCATGCAATCAAGTTATCTAACATGATAGGTATCATCCTCAAGCCGTTTTTATTTGTCCATTTTTTGTTTTTATCCTCATTCAACCAGTCTCTATAATTTGAAATTAATGTTCAAATAACCTCTTAGTTAAGTGCTTTTTATTGTTACTAAAATGTTTATGGTGTTATTGGTCACTACCTCTTGCAGAAGTCATTAGTGATGGCTAATACAACACTTAGCTCACAGAAAACAAAGGGGTATTATCAATAAATGTTTGAATTTCGTGATTCAGCTCCCATGTGTAGTACCTATAAGTGAGTATTGCTCACTCACTTTGATTTGGATCAATAAATCAGCCGCATATCTCTGGCAGTGTAGGCGTCAATTGTTAAGGATGTAATGCAAAACAAAAACCTATGTTGTACATATGGAGTATGATGATGAATAAAAACACTGTTTCTACACTGGTCGCTGCCACCCTTTTAGCCGCTGGTTTTTCTGCCTCTGTATCGGCTCACCAAGCGGGTGACATTATCGTTCGTGCGGGTGCTGTGGTTGTTGCGCCAAATGAATCAAGCCAAGATGTAGTTATACCTGGTGTAGGCAATCTTGGTGAATTCCAAGTGAGTAATAATACTCAAGTGGGTTTGAACTTCGGTTATATGTTGACTGATAACTTCGGGGTTGAGTTATTAGCAGCAACGCCTTTTAGCCACGATGTCTCTTTGGCTGGCGTAGGTAAGATTGCTGAAACTAAGCATTTACCACCCACTTTAGTGGCGCAGTACTACTTTGGTGATGCACAGTCTAAATTACGCCCATACGTGGGTGTTGGTGTGAACTATACTAATTTCTTTGACAATGAGTTTACTAATGATTTAGGTGGTGCGTTAACGGATTTAAGCATGAGCACTTCTTGGGGCTTAGCGGCACAAGCGGGTGTTGATTATCAAGTTAACAAAAACTGGTTAGTGAACGCTTCCGTGTGGTACGCCAAAATTGATAGTGACGTTAAATTTAAATACCAAGGTACCCCAGTTACCATCGAAACCGATATTGATCCATGGGTTTATATGGTCAGCGTGGGTTACACTTTCTAATCCACTGATTAGATAAGCGTAAAAAAGGAGCCTTAGGCTCCTTTTTCGTTTCTGCACTTTTTATCGCGCTATGTTCTGTTCCACTTAGGCTAAGCTGATTTAGCGCTTTGGCTTTTTAGCTTTCCAGTGGCGAGTGTTATAGATAAATTCGGGTAATAACACAGTAAGCCAAGCGACGAGGCGCCAGCGTTTGGTCACATAGACGCGGCGTTTGCCTTGTTTCATCGCCTTGATGATTTGCGCTGCGACTTGTGGCAATGGTGCAAGCCACATCGCACTTTGCTGCATAGCGGCTTTATCGAGCAAACCAAGTTGGATATCGGTAATCGTAATCGGTAGCTTAAGGCGCTGAGCATGCATACTTAAGCCCTCAAGGTAATTCTGCCCAAAGGCTTTTGAGGCGTGATAGGCCACACTCGGCCCGCCGCGTAGGCCTGCAATCGAGTTGATTGCCGCCAGTTGTCCATAACCTTGCTCGCGAAATAGTCTAAATGCCGTATTGCAGATGGCAGCAAAACCTCGCACATTGACATCGATAATGTCTTGCTCCGGTAGCCAAGGCAACTCGGGGTCATAGCTATTGAGACCTGTATTGACTAAGACTAAGTGTGCGCCGCCAAGACTTTGCCAGACTGATTCAAGTTGGTTGATGATGGCTTGAGGTTGTTCAATTTGAAGTGCAAAAACTTGTACTTTTGTTGGCAAGGATAAGGCAAAATCGCGCAGTGATTCTGGATCTTGGGCGAATAAGACTAATTCAACCTGTTGATCTGCCAATTGCTTTGCAAGTTCACGACTTAATTGTGAGCTAGCTCCCACAATGATTGCAGTTGCTTGGGTCATAGATTTTTCGGCAACGAAATGGTGGCTTATGATAGAAAGTTATGTTCACCAAGACAAGATTTATAGCTTGGGCGTGTGGACATCTAGAAGTCTTTATGTATGATTAGGAGAAACAAAATGAACAAATGGTTGCGTTTAAGTGCGTTGAGATTAACAGCCTTAGCATTAATGGCCGTAATGGGTGTGTTATCGGGTTGTGCGACACCGAATGCTATCGTTGAGATAAAAGGCGAGACCTTATATCGCGAACGGATAGCCTTACCTGCCGATGCTAAGGTCATAGTGCAACTGCTTGATGTCTCAAAAATGGATGTGCCAGCCATAGTGATGGCGGAGCGCGTGCAACAAGGTGCTGTGACACCCGCGCCATTCAGTTTTGCGATTGGTAGCGATCAGTTCCAACCCGGTCACACTTATGCCATAGGTGCCCGGATTATGTTGGGTGATAAGTTATTGTTTATTAATACTCAAGCCTATCACATTGATCTCAATTCCACTGAGCCAATGACGATACTGCTAGAGAAAGTCGGTGGCTAGTTAGCTCGCTCAGAAGTGAGCTGACATACGCGCCGAATCCGTTAGTATTTACGAACAGAAGAGGCGCGGTATGCCGGTTAGAATTCCAGATCATCTGCCCGCAGCAGGGGTGTTAGAGTCAGAAAATATTTTCGTTATGTCCGAGACGCGGGCGGCGAATCAAGATATCAGGCCGATGAAGGTGCTGATTTTGAACTTGATGCCGAACAAAATCGAGACTGAAACCCAGTTATTGCGCTTACTGGGCAACACGCCTTTACAAGTCGATGTGGATTTACTGCGCATTCACGACAAAGAGTCCAAGCATACTTCCATCGACCACATGAATACTTTTTACCGTGATTTTGAAGCCGTGCGCCATAAAAATTACGACGGTCTTATCATCACGGGCGCGCCGCTTGGGCAAATCGATTTCGAAGATGTGGTTTATTGGGATCATATCCGTGAAATCATCGACTGGTCCCAAGAGCATGTCACCTCAGTGTTGTTTTTATGCTGGGCAGCTCATGCGGGCTTGTATCATCTCTATGGTTTAAATCGAAAAATATTGCAACAGAAGCGTTCTGGCGTATTTGTACATAGGCGCACTTGTCAGCATTTCCCACTGTTACGTGGTTTTGATGATGAGTTCTTTGCACCCCATTCGCGTTTTGCCGAGATGGATGTGGAAGAAATTAGACAACACCCGCAGTTGCAAGTGTTAGCGCAGTCCGATGAGGCCGGGGCCTATTTAGTATTAAGTCGCAATAACCGTAACTTGTTTGTAATGGGGCACCCTGAATATCAAAAATCGACCTTAAACGATGAATACCATAGGGATTTAGCCCAAGGCTTAACGCCAAATGTGCCACAAAACTATTATCGAAATAATAATCCAGAAGCCGAAGCCATTGCCCGCTGGCATAGCCACGGTAGTTTGTTGGTCAGTAATTGGCTCAATTATTACGTTTACCAGTTAACGCCTTATGACTTAAGTGATATGACGGCGATGACGCCGTGGGAATCGCGATAAGGTTTTGTTTAGCCTTTTATGGTGATGTGGTCACATGGATGTGACCTAAGCTGATACCCAAAATCCCTTAATTTATCTCTCCCTTCGATTCTGTTGTCCACGCTTGACTGTGCTTAATTCCTGCCTCGCTGTAAATCCTTACTGACAATTTTTACCCGATAAAATCGACACATTAGACCAAGGAATACTTGCTTTACGTTCGCGTAAACGTCAGAGTTGTTTTATTGTCGATTTTATTAAACGTCCCAAGGCTAGCACTAGGCCTTGTGGTCAATTTGGGTTGGAGCCTGCATGAGTACTGAACCGTTAAATCAAGATATCGTTATTGTTGCCGCTAAACGCACCCCTATGGGTGGTTTTCAAGGCAGTTTGTCATCTGTTGCATCACCGACTTTAGCCGCGACAGCCATTAAGGGCTTGTTGGCGGAGACTCAATTGGCGGGTGAACATGTCGATGAAGTCTTGATGGGCTGCGTATTACCCGCTGGTTTAGGTCAAGCGCCTGCACGTCAGGCCACTTTAGGTGCAGGATTACCCTTATCCGTTGGTGCGACCACAGTGAATAAAGTCTGTGGCTCAGGCATGAAGACGGTAATGTTAGCCCACGATTTGATTAAAGCGGGCAGTGCAAAAGTGGTGATCGCTGGCGGTATGGAAAGTATGAGCCAAGCGCCGTATCTTTTGGATAAAGCTCGCGGCGGCATGCGCATGGGCCACGGCAAAGTGCTCGATCATATGTTTTTAGATGGTCTTGAGGATGCTTATACTGGCGGCGCCATGGGAACGTTTGCCCAGAAAACCGCCGATGAATTTGGGATCACCCGCGAGCAGATGGATGCTTTCGCCCTAAGCTCGCTCGAAAAAGCCAATGCCGCGATTAACTCGGGTGCCTTTAAGGCCGAAATTACGCCTGTCACAGTTAGTGATCGTCGCGGTGATGTGACTATCGATACCGACGAGCAACCCGGTAATGCCCGCCCTGAAAAAATTCCTACGCTGCGCCCAGCCTTTACCAAAGATGGCACTATCACAGCGGCTAACTCTAGCTCTATTTCCGATGGCGCAGCGGCATTGATGCTGACCTCGCGTGGCGAAGCTAAGCGTTTAGGTTTAACGGTATTAGCCACCATTAAAGGCCACACGACCCACGCCCAAGAGCCTTCACTCTTTACCACTGCACCTGTCGGCGCTATGGCTAAATTGCTGGCCAATGTGGGTTGGTCAACGGATGACGTCGATTTATTCGAAATCAATGAAGCCTTCGCCATGGTGACTATGCTTGCCGTGTCTGAACTGGGTTTAGATGTGGCTAAAGTTAACGTCAATGGCGGCGCTTGCGCCTTAGGTCATCCTATTGGTTGCTCAGGTTCACGTTTGCTGGTGACCTTAATTCATGCATTGAAAGCCCGCGGCCTTAAACGCGGTGTCGCCTCGCTGTGTATCGGCGGTGGTGAAGCAACAGCGATGGCCATTGAGGTCTAATCGCAAAGGTTTTTGTCAAATCAGGTTTTAGTTAAATCAACAAGACGGGGCTGGCAAGGGCAATCAATCACTTCCCTTGAGGATAATCATAATATCGCACCGCCAGCCCATCACTCTACAAGGAAAGGATTGCAACATGACCACACAAGTAAAGCATTACATTGACGGCGAGTTTATTCAAGGTACTGGCACATCACAGATTATTGTCACCAATCCCGCGAATAACTCGCCGATTGCCGTGATTAATGCTGCCACTAGCGAAGAAGTTCACGCTGCGATAGCCAGCGCCAAAGCGGCCTTTAAAACCTGGAAAGAAGTGCCAGTGTCTGAACGTGCGCGCGTCATGTTGCGTTATCAACATCTGCTAAAAGAACATCACGACGAACTGGCGACCATTCTTGCAAAGGAAACCGGTAAAACCTTTGAAGATGCCAAGGGCGATGTATGGCGCGGTATCGAAGTCGCTGAACATGCTTGTAACGTGGCTTCATTATTGATGGGTGAAACCGTCGAGAACGTCGCGCGTTCAATTGACACTTACAGCTACACTCAACCGCTCGGTGTGTGTGCCGGTATTACGCCATTTAACTTCCCTGCGATGATCCCGTTATGGATGTTCCCATTGTCGATTGCCTGCGGTAACACCTTCATTTTAAAGCCTTCTGAACAAGATCCAATGACGCCGCAGCGCCTTGTTGAATTGTTTGTTGAAGCGGGTGCACCTAAGGGCGTATTGCAATTAGTGCATGGCGACAAAACTGCCGTAGATATTCTGCTGGCAGACCCTGCGATTAAAGCCATTTCCTTTGTCGGTTCTGTGGCTGTGGGTCAATATATTTATAAAACCGGTACAGATAACTTAAAACGCGTACAAGCCTTTGCGGGCGCAAAAAATCACTGCGTCATTATGCCTGATGCAAACAAACAGCAGGTGATCAACAACTTAGTCGGCGCTTCTGTGGGCGCGGCGGGTCAGCGTTGTATGGCGATTTCGGTTGCCGTGTTTGTTGGCGCTGCTAAAGAGTGGATCCCAGAATTAAAAGAAGCCTTAGCCAAAGTTCGCCCAGGTTTATGGGACGACAAAGAAGCGGGTTATGGTCCGGTTATCAGCCCAGCAGCTAAGGCGCGGGTGCTTAAACTTATCGCCCAAGGTAAAGCCGAAGGCGCCGAGTGTTTACTCGATGGCAGCGATTTTACTGTGGAAGGTTATGAATCCGGTAATTGGATTGGCCCAACCATGTTCGATAAAGTCACCACTGAGATGAGCATATACAAGGAAGAAATCTTTGGCCCTGTACTGTGTTGTATGGAATCAGACTCCTTAGAAGCCGCCATCGAATTAGTTAACGCCAGTCCTTATGGCAACGGCACGTCTATCTTTACCGCTAGCGGTGCAGCTGCCCGTAAATATCAACATGAAATCGAAGTCGGCCAAGTGGGGATTAACGTGCCTATTCCTGTGCCATTACCTTTCTTCTCATTTACCGGTTGGAAGGGTAGTTTCTACGGCGATCAACATGCTTATGGTAAGCAAGCGGTGCGTTTCTATACCGAGACCAAGACCATCACTTCCCGCTGGTTTGAGTCTGATATTGCCGTAGCTTCAACGCCAAATATGAGCATTAACCTACGCTAAGCTCGGTTATAAACCATGGCGTCTTTATGGCGCCCAATTTATTCAATAAAAAGTGACCATAGAGTCATAGGAGAGCCCAATGGATTTTAATTTCAACGATGACCAACGCCAGTTTGCCGATCTTGCGCGCCAGTTTGCCGCGGAAGAATTAACCCCGTTCGCCGCCAAGTGGGATGAAGAACATCATTTCCCCAAAGACGTGATCCAAAAAGCCGGTGAGCTAGGTTTTTGCTCTCTGTATTCGCCAGAATCCGAAGGTGGCATGGGCTTATCGCGCCTCGATGCCTCGATTATTTTTGAAGAACTTGCCAAGGGCTGCACTGCAACCACAGCCATGCTGACCATTCACAATATGGCGACTTGGATGGTGACGACTTGGGGCACTGAAACCCTGCGTCAGACTTGGTCTGAGCCGTTAACCACTGGGCAGATGTTAGCGTCATACTGTTTGACTGAGCCGGGCGCGGGTTCGGACGCTGCATCTTTGCAAACTAAAGCGGTGCGCGACGGCGATGAATATGTGATTTCAGGCTCGAAAATGTTTATCTCGGGTGCGGGCGCAACTGAGCTTTTAGTCGTGATGTGCCGTACAGGTCAAGCTGGCCCTAAGGGGATCTCGGCCATTGCCATTCCGGCGGATGCCGCTGGTGTTATCTACGGTAAAGCTGAAGATAAAATGGGCTGGAATGCCCAGCCGACCCGTCAAATCACCTTTGAAAACGTGCGCGTGCCAGTGGCGAATTTGCTCGGTGAAGAAGGCCAAGGTTTTGCTTTCGCTATGAAAGGCTTAGACGGTGGTCGCATCAATATAGCCACCTGTTCTGTGGGGACGGCGCAGTCGGCTTTAGAGCGTGCAACTCAGTATATGAATGAGCGCCAGCAATTTGGTAAACCGTTAGCGGCTTTCCAAGCGCTGCAATTTAAGCTTGCCGATATGGCAACAGAATTAGTCGCAGCCCGTCAAATGGTGCGCCTTGCGGCCTTTAAACTCGATAGTGGCGATCCTGAAGCCACGGCTTATTGCGCTATGGCGAAACGCTTTGCCACCGATGTGGGTTTTCAAGTCTGCGATGCGGCGCTGCAAATTCATGGTGGATATGGTTATATAAGGGAGTACCCGCTGGAACGTCATTTCCGTGATGTGCGTGTGCATCAGATTTTAGAAGGCACTAACGAAATTATGCGCTTAATTATCGCCCGTCGTTTACTCGATGAAAATGCAGGACAAATCCTGTAATTCAACTCGCAATATGCGTGACTTACAGGTCGGCGATAACTGAAAAGGAGTCTATAAAGATGGAATATTTAGTTGAACGTATCGAAGGCCACACGGCGATTCTGACCATGAACAATCCGCCAGCCAACACTTGGACCGCCGAGAGTTTGCAGGCGCTTAAAGCCAAAGTGCTTGAGCTGAATGCCAATAAAGAGATTTACGCCTTAGTGTTAACGGGCCAAGGGCAAAAGTTCTTCTCCGCTGGCGCCGATTTAAAACTGTTTAGCGATGGTGACAAAGGTAATGCGGCAACGATGGCAAAGCATTTTGGTGAAGCCTTTGAAACCTTAAGCCAATTCCGCGGTGTGTCGATTGCCGCGATTAACGGCTATGCCATGGGCGGCGGCTTAGAAGTCGCGTTGGCCTGCGATATTCGTATCGCCGAAATTCAAGCTGTGATGGCATTGCCCGAAGCAACGGTCGGTTTATTACCCTGTGCGGGTGGCACTCAAAATCTGACTGCATTAGTCGGTGAAGGGTGGGCTAAACGGATGATTTTATGCGGCGAGCGTATCGATGCGACTCAAGCATTGAATCTACGTTTAGTGGAAGAAGTGGTCGACACTGGCGAAGCGCTTAATGCGGCAATCGCCTTAGCCGTCAAAGTGGCGAATCAAAGCCCAAGCAGCGTGACTGCATGTAAGACACTTATTCAAGCGGGGCGCACTATGGCGCGTAGCCAAGCGCTACCGATTGAGCGTGAGTTATTTGTCGGATTATTTGATACTGAAGATCAGGCCGAAGGCGTGAATGCGTTTTTAGGGAAACGTAAAGCTGAGTGGAGAAACCGCTAATGACGAATGTAGTAGATAATGACGTGGTCGAGCATGTCGAAAATCAGGTCACGACCACACAAAATGTGGTTTTTCAAACCTTAGCCACTGCTTCTGGCAAATTGGTTGGGGTGGTCACACTCAATGTGGAAAAAGCCCTCAACGCCTTAGATTTAGTCATGGTGCGCGCTATGACGGCGCAGCTTAATCTGTGGAAGAAAGATCCCCTTATTGCTTGCATCGTATTAGATGGTAGCGGTGAGAAGGCATTTTGTGCCGGGGGTGATGTGCGCGCTTTATACCATGCTTCCATTGCCGCTAATGGGCAAGTGACTGAGGAAGCAAAGGTTTTCTTCGAAGAAGAATATCGCCTCGATTATCTACTGCATACCTTTGGCAAACCTGTGTTGGTGTGGGGCGATGGCATAGTCATGGGCGGCGGCCTCGGTTTGATGGCGGGCGCGAGCCACAGAGTCGTTACCGAAACCTCGCGTATCGCTATGCCTGAGGTGACTATCGGCCTGTATCCCGATGTGGGCGGCAGTTATTTCCTTAATCGTATGCAGGGCAAGATGGGATTGTTTTTGGGATTGACCGCCTATCAACTCAATGCCGCCGATGCCTGTTATGTGGGCCTTGCGGATCATTACCTGAACCGCGACGACAAAGAGCTGATGTTTGATGCCATGGCAACCTTAGATTGGAGTGATACGCCAGCTCTTAATCATCAACGTTTAGATAGCATGATCAACGAGCTGTCTAATCAAGTGGATATTCCTAAGGGCGACAGTGTATTAGCCGAAAGCCAAGACATAATTGACAGGCTTATGGCGGGCAGTCTGCAGGATATTGCAGCACGCATGTCAACTCTGGTATCGGAAGAAAAGTGGTTAATGAAAGCGCGGGACACCTTCCTTGCGGGTAGCCCTATCAGCTGGCACTTGGTCTATATCCAAGGGCAGTTAGGGACTAAGCTTAGCTTAGCTCAATGTTTCAAATGGGAGTTAACCGCAAGTGTTAACGTGTGTGCCCACGGTGATTTCTGCGAAGGCGTTCGTGCACTCTTGATTGATAAAGACAAGAAACCGCAATGGCGTTTTAAGGATGTTAACTCAGTACCCACAGCGGTACTTGAGCAAATATTGGCTTCCCCATGGGGCGAGGCGCATCCCTTTAACCAACTGAGTTAAGCGTTTAAGGGCCGAGTTGGCTAAGCGCTGTGTTTATTTGCTTAGCCAAGCTCGCTTTACTCTGTGATAAAGTCAGCATAATCAATTTGATAGCATTATCACAACACTAAAAAGAACAACACAGGAGTGATGGCATGAGTACAGTAGCCTTTATCGGTTTAGGTAATATGGGCGGCCCAATGGCGGCCAATTTATTAAAAGCAGGCATGACGGTTCGCGTCTTTGATTTAGTCCCCGAGGCTATGCAGCAATTGGCCGAAAAAGGCGCCTTAGTATCAAGTACCGCCTGCGGCGCTGCAGCGGGCGCAAGTGTGGTGATTACTATGCTGCCTGCGGGCAAGCATGTGAAAAGTTTATATTTAGGCAATGGAACAGACAAAGGTCTGCTTGAAGTGGTTGCGGGTGATACCTTGCTCATCGATTGTTCAACCATCGATGCACAAAGCGCACAATTAGTGGCGGCCGAAGCGGCTAAAAGCGGCATCGAATTTATGGATGCACCAGTTTCTGGCGGCACGGCAGGCGCGGCAGCGGGTACTTTAACTTTTATTTGTGGTGGCTCGGATAACGCTTTTGAACGTGCGCAGCCCGTACTTAAGGCTATGGGTGTGAATATCTTCCACGCAGGCGGTCCAGGTGCGGGGCAAGTCGCGAAAATCTGCAATAACATGCTGTTATCTGTGTTGATGGTCGGTACTTCCGAAGCCCTGCAAATGGGCGTCGATCATGGTCTCGATCCCAAAGTGTTATCCGACATTATGAAGGTCAGCAGTGGCGGAAACTGGACGCTAGAGAAGTACAATCCCTGCCCAGGCGTGATGGAAACAGTGCCTTCTTCTAAGGGCTATCAGGGTGGCTTTATGGTAGATTTGATGGTCAAAGATCTCGGTCTGTCACAAGAAGCTGCATTATTGAGCAACTCTAGCACGCCAATGGGCGCTTTAGCCCGCAGCTTGTATGTCAATCATGCAAGACAAGGCAATGGCCGCCGAGATTTTTCCAGTATATTTGAACAATTTGCACCACTTAAAAAATAGACACAGATAACAAGGGATCACCAGATGGATTTAAAAGATAAGGTTGTCGTCATTACTGGCGGCGCGGGTGGCTTAGGCTTAGCAATGGCGCAAAATTTTGCGCAGGCGGGTGCTAAGATAGCGCTTATCGATGTGGACCAAGAAAAACTCGAGCGAGCCTGCGCTGAGCTTGGATCGGACACTGAAGTCCAAGGTTATGCCTTAGACATTACCGACGAAGAAGACGTCGTCGCGGGTTTTGCCTATATTCTCGAAGATTTTGGTCAAGTGAACGTGTTAGTGAACAACGCCGGTATTCTGCGTGATGGCATGTTAGTCAAAGCCAAAGACGGCAAAGTCACTGATCGTATGTCTTACGAGCAATTCCAATCGGTGATCAATGTGAACCTGACCGGCAGTTTCCTCTGTGGCCGTGAGGCCGCAGCTGCCATGATTGAATCGTGTCAAGCGGGGGTGATTGTTAACATCTCTAGCCTTGCTAAGGCGGGTAATATGGGTCAATCAAATTACGCGGCCTCAAAAGCGGGTGTTGCGGCTATGTCTGTCGGCTGGGCGAAGGAGTTAGCGCGCTACAATATCCGTAGTGCAGCCGTAGCACCAGGTGTGATTGCGACCGAGATGACGGCAGCAATGAAGCCAGAAGCATTGGAGCGTTTAGAGAAACTCGTGCCTGTTGGCCGCTTAGGTCATGCCGACGAGATAGCTTCTACCGTACGTTTTATTATTGAAAATGATTATGTTAACGGTCGTGTGTTTGAAATCGATGGTGGTATTCGTCTTTAGAGCGATATCTTATTGATTTGCATAAAAACCGAGCTTAGGCTCGGTTTTTTTATAGGGTAAATAAAGATAATGGTTCTTATACCCTAGCTTTCGGATTTATTTAGATTTCACTGTTGGAGTTGACATTTAGTTGTTAACCTTCAACAATCGCTCTCCCGTTTTTTTACATAACTTTACAAACATGTTGATCACATGTAATGGAGCTTGAAATCCGGATGTCTTGGCAGGAAAAAGCCCACTGGCTTGAGAAAATCACTAAGCGCATGATGTTGATCGTGGGTATCTTAGGGTTGGTTGTGATTTATTGCGGTTTCTTTTTTCTGCTCTTTAGTGGCCGTTCTGTGGCCGTGATCCCATGGTTTTTTCTTATCTCACCTTGGGTGTGTATTTATTTTGGTTTAACGCAAGTACAACAAGTGCAAGTGGTAAATTGGTTCTTAAAAAAATTTAAAAAATAACTAATTTACACATAACTCATTTCTGCAAGTTCATATTTTGTTTCGGTTTGTGCAGTTGGCAAACATTGGGGAGAAACAATGAAGCTACATGGATATTTATGGATGCTGGGGGGCTTATTTTGTTTAGGTGCTTGCGAGCGCTCGAACAAAGAGACGCCGCATCTTAGTGATAATGGCGCGCGCATAGTTGCGCCCTATGGTAGTTGGCTGTCTCCGTTATCGGCGACTGAAGTGTTTGAGCAGGCCGATAATGTGGCTGAGTTGCAAAGCGTTGATGGTGCAATTTATTTCTCTGAGTCTGATGGTGAAAAACAAGGCCAAGTCGGCATTAAACGCCTCGATCAACGGGGAAAAATTACCGACATAGTGCCGCCTGCGTTTAATGTTAAATCCGCCGTTCATGAATACGGTGGTGCCGCCTTTTTGGGGATTGGTCAGAGTCTGTTTGCCACTAAGGCACAGGACCAACTGTTTTATCGTTTTGCCCCTAATCAACCCCCTTTGCCTTTAACGCCAAATGGTACTCGTCATGCAGATTGTATTGCTTACCCCAAAGGGTCGAGGATTATCTGTGTGCGCGAAGATCATCGTCAAGCGGGTGAGCCTAAGGCGAGTCTTGTTACCATTAATCTTAATTTTGCCGGTGAAGGCGATACCTTTGTTTCGGGCCATGACTTTATTTCTTCGCCAGCCATCTCGCCCGATAACAGCCAACTGGCGTGGATCACGTGGGAACATCCCTATATGCCATGGGATAATAGCGTGCTCTGGCTTGGGGATCTGGACCGTAAAGGACAATTACACAATATTCGTAAGGTAAACACGCCCGCAGATTCTTCGGTGTCGCAGCCGTTATTTAGTCCTGATGGACAATTGTATGTCGTATCGGATATCAGTAACTGGTGGAATATCTATCGAGTCACGGCACAAAATACCTTAGACCCAGTGCTAAAGAAAAAGGCCGAGTTTGCGGTGGCTGATTGGTATTTAGGCAATCATAATTATGCCTTTGAATCCGAAAAAACTATTATTGCCAGTTATATGCTTGGTAGTCAGGCCGTTTTAATTCGACTGCATCTAGATTCAGGTCTGACCGAATCTTTGGCCGTCGACTTTGGTGAAATCACCCAAGTGATCCGAGGGGAAGATGCTGTCTATTTTGTCGGCGCTAAGGCGACGCCAGAGAAGGGCATTTATAAAGTGATCGGTCGTGGTACTGAGTTGGTGTATACCCCTAACTTACCAAAACTTAATCCCAATTATATCTCCCGTGCTAAAAATATTACTTTTAAAACAGGTGCTAACCAGCAAGCTTACGGTTATTTTTATGGTCCGGTTAACCCCAACTATACTGCGCCTAATGATACCCGTCCGCCCTTGATTGTAATGTTACACGGCGGACCTACGGCGCGGGCGAGTCTGGCTTATCGCAGTGATATTCAATTTTGGACCAGCCGAGGCTTTGCGGTTCTCGATGTTAATTTCCGTGGCAGCAGTGGTTTTGGCCGTGCTTATCGTCAAAGTATCTACGGAAAATGGGGCCAAGTTGATGTGGAAGATGCGGTCAATGCGGCCCGTTATTTAGTCGATAAGGGTTGGGTTGATGGACAAAAGCTGGCGATTCGAGGTGTTAGCGCTGGTGGGTTAACTGTGATGTCGTCCTTGGCATTTTATGATGTATTTCAAGCGGGGGTGAGCTATGCGGGGATCAGTGACTTTGAACAGCTCGCCAAGAGTACCCATAAATTCGAGACTGGCTACTTAGATCTGCTTATCGGCCCCTATGGTGAAAATCAAGCCCGCTATAGGGAACTGTCGCCCCTGCATCACCTTGAAGGATTGAATGAGCCTTTATTAATTTTTCAAGGATTACGTGACCAAATAGTGCCACCACAGCAGTCGCGGCAGATTTATGAGGCGTTGAAAGTGAGAGGCGTACCCACGGCTTATATTGCTTATCAGGATGAACCCCACGGCGGTTGGAAACCTGAGCACAAGGCCGCAGGATTAGAAACTGAGCTGGCATTTTATGGGCAAGTGTTTAACTTTACCCCTGCGGGTAAGCTTGCAACACTGGTATTGGATAACGCCGCGGCGCTAAAGCCAACTATAGTGAGAAGCCAATAACGCGGTATTTACCGTTATTGAACTTGGCCATCACTATTGCGATTGGCTTTTACTGCAACACTCAGAGCCAGCATTTTGCTGGCTCTTGTGATTTTTATGGCTGCCATGAGTCTCGTGACTTAGGCTGTCGATAATGGCGCAGTGGGGCTGATCGCCGCCTTGGCATTGGGTCACCATGTGCTGTAATTGCGCCCTAAGCTGCTGTAACTTATTGATTTGCTCTTCGACATAGGCAAGATGAGTTTGGGTCAGATGCTTAACGTCCTCGGCATTACGGCTTTCATTGCCCTTAAGACCAAGCAAGGATTTGCAATCCTCTAGGCTAAAACCTAAGTCGCGACATTGATGCACAAACTTAAGTGCTTCAATATCTTGATGGCGATAAACTCGATAACCCGCCTCATTGCGCTCGCCGCACACTAAACCAATATCATGGTAATAACGGATACTCTTAACACTTAAGCCCGTTTGTTTCGCGACTTCACCTATCTTCATTTTGACCTCTATTTTTCCAACTGAATGGTATCACCCATTTCGCCCAGCAATTAATTGTCGATGTGATCACATTGAGCAAATTCATCCTTGACTCTCCAGTGATGGGAGACTTTATCTTAGACCTATAGTGTGAAACATCAAGTGAGGGATCTCCCATGTCTATGACCAGACTCTATGTCGCCAATATGAATTGCGCTGGCTGCGTCGCAAAAATTGAAAAGGCGTTTGCCGCCCAAGCGGGCGTTGAAGCGCGTGTGAATCTCGCCGATAAGCAAGTGACGGTAGAAGGCAAGATGAGCGCTGATACCGCCTTGGCTGTGATGGCAAATGCGGGTTATCCGGCGCAGGTCGTTATTGATGCTAAAGTCGCCGCCGAAGAAAAACGCCTTGAAGATGCCGCCGAGTATCGACTGCGGATGCGCCAAGCTATAGCCGCGCTCGTTGTGGGTGTGCCCATGATGCTGTGGGGATTATTGGGCGGTGAAATGATGATCAACAGCCCAAATCTGCAGTTAGGTTGGGGCATCATGGGACTGGTCACTTTGGCTTTACTCATCACCACAGGCGGCCATTTTTATCAAGGAATGTGGCGGGCGCTCAAAGCCAAAACCACCAACATGGATACGCTGATTGTGCTGGGCACCAGTACCGCATGGGCCTATTCCATGTTGGTAGTCATTATGCCGAGCGCATTCCCTATGGATACCCGCCATGTGTACTTTGAGGCGAGTGTGATGATCTTAGGTTTGATTAACTTAGGTCATGGACTCGAACTCAAAGCGCGGGGCAAAACCAGCGAAGCGGTGCAGCGACTGCTCGGGTTGCAATCCACCACTGCGATTCGTATTACGGATAAGGGTGATGAAAAGGTTGAGATAAGTCAGTTGAAACTGGGCGATAAGCTGCGTTTGCGCCCCGGAGACAGAGTTGCCCTTGATGGTGAGGTCGAAACAGGACAATCCCTACTTGATGAAGCCATGCTCACAGGTGAGCCTATTCCCGTGCTTAAAAATCGCGGCGACAGTGTGAGTGCGGGCACAGTCAACGGCAATGGCAGCCTAGTTTACCGAGTGACGGCGGGGCAAGAAGATACCAAGCTCGCCAAAATCATTGCATTGGTGCAACAGGCACAAACGTCAAAATTACCCATAGGTCGATTGGCCGATAAGATCTCCGCGGTATTTGTCCCTACTGTGGTGGCGATAGCGCTACTGGCGGCGGCTATTTGGTATTTTGCAGGTCCAGCGCCCGCCTTAAGCCATGCGTTAGTGGTGCTGACGAGTGTGCTTATCATAGCGTGTCCCTGTGCGCTGGGGCTGGCTACGCCTATGTCTATCATGGTGGCTGTGGGCCGCGCAGCCCAAATGGGCGTGTTAGTTAAAAATGGCGAAGCGTTGCAAACCGCCAGTAAAGTTGACTGTGTGGTACTGGATAAAACCGGTACGGTCACCTTAGGTAAGCCGCAAGTCACTGACTTTGTATTAGTACAAACACTGAGTGATGCCGATAAAGAAACCTTGCTAGGCGAAATCGCAAGCCTTGAGCAGCACTCTGAGCATCCGTTAGCGGGGGCGATTGTCAGTTATGCCAAGGAATCACTGACTCAATTGCCCGACACACAGGCGTTTACGAACCATCAAGGTAAGGGGATTGAGGGCAAGGTCGATGGCGTATCGCTGGCGATAGGTAATCTCGCCTTGATGACGGCATTGAATATTGTCAATTCCGATGGCAGTGCCTTAGATCCTAACGCGACATTAAGTTTTGCGAACCAAGGTAAAACCCCGATTTATGTCGCTAAAGCGGGCAAGTTAGTGGCCACTATCGCACTTGCCGATCCGATTAAACCCGATGCCAAAGAAGCCATCGCGGCCATGCTGCAAAGGGGCATTCGCGTGGTGCTGTTAACGGGGGATAACCCACAAACGGCGCAGGCGGTGGCCGACCAAGTGGGCATCACCGAAGTGATTGCTGGTGTACTGCCCGAGCAAAAACAACAGCATGTGCTGGATTTACAAAAGCAAGGGCATGTGGTGGCTATGGTTGGGGATGGTATTAATGATGCGCCAGCTCTGATGAGCGCGGATGTGGGGATCGCGATGGGATCGGGCACTGAGGTGGCGATTGAAAGTGCGGACATCACCTTGCTGTCGCAGCAATTGATAGTGATTGCTAACTTATTGGCATTGTCGCGGGCGACGATTACCATTATTAAGCAGAATCTGTTCGGCGCCTTTGTGTATAACAGTTTGGGTATTCCGGTTGCGGCGGGCGTGCTTTATCCACTTACGGGCATGTTATTAAGCCCTGTGATTGCGGGTGCAGCCATGGCTTTGTCTTCACTGACTGTCGTCACGAACGCCAACCGCTTAAGACGACAGAAGTTATAAGCTGTCGATACCTAAGCTAACTTAAAATGTTGAAACGGGTATCTTGAGTTAGCTTAGGGCTATGTCCACATTAGCACTTACTGCATAAGCCTTTAGCGTCGGCAAGCTTTACGACGCTAAGGGTCATCAGATTGTCATTCTGCTCGAATACATTGAAAGCTAAGCCAATAGGGTAAAATCAATTACGCTTCTCATACAGGCATAGTGCGGCGATTTCGGCATTCCCTCTGGCTTTTGATCCGCCTTGGTAGTTGATAATTTAGCCCAAACTGCTATAGTGCCACGTTTATTTTTACCCCTTCGGCATAGCGTTATTTGGTTTATGCTTATTTAAAGCGGCGCCAGCGGGCTCGGCCAACATTACTCGATTTGGAAGTTCATTTTGATCACAACAGCAAATATCACCATGCAGTTCGGCGCTAAGCCACTGTTTGAAAACATCTCAGTTAAATTTGGCGGTGGTAACCGTTACGGTCTTATCGGCGCGAATGGCTGTGGTAAATCGACCTTCATGAAGATCCTGTGTGGTGATCTAGACCCTAGCAGCGGTAACGTCTCGTTAGATGTGAATGAGCGTCTGGGTAAACTAAGCCAGAACCAGTTCGGTTATGAAGAATTCAACCTGATCGATACCGTGATCATGGGCCACCGCGAACTGTGGAAGGTAAAGCAAGAACGTGACCGTATTTATTCTTTACCCGAAATGAGTGAAGAAGATGGCATTACCGTCGCCAACCTAGAGATGGATTTTGCTGAGATGGACGGTTATACCGCCGAATCCCGTGCAGGCGAATTACTGTTAGGTGTAGGTATCGGTATTGAAAGCCATTTTGGTTTGATGTCTGAAATCGCTCCGGGTTTAAAACTGCGTGTATTGTTAGCACAAGCCCTGTTCTCTGATCCAGACGTGCTGCTGCTTGACGAACCTACCAACAACTTGGACATCGACACTATCCGTTGGTTACAAGATATGTTGAACCAACGTAGCAGTACTATGGTTATCATTTCGCACGATAGATATTTTTTAAACTCAGTCTGTACTCATATGGCTGACTTAGACTACGGCGAACTGCGCGTTTACCCTGGTAACTACGACGAATACATGCAAGCAGCGACTCAAGCTCGCGAGCGTTTATTGTCTGATAATGCGAAGAAAAAAGCCCAGATCTCTGAACTGCAAACCTTCGTAGCACGCTTCTCGGCTAACGCTTCTAAGGCGAAACAAGCCACATCTCGTGCTCGTCAAATCGACAAGATTAAGTTAGATGAAGTAAAAGCCTCTAGCCGTGTGAACCCCTTCATTCGTTTCGAGCAAGAGAAGAAATTGTTCCGTAATGCCTTAGTGATTGAAAACCTAACGAAAGGCTACGACACTCCGTTATTCAAAGACTTAAACTTAATTGTTGAAGTGGGCGAGCGCATTGCGGTATTGGGTGAAAACGGCGTCGGTAAAACAACCCTGTTACGTACCCTGATCCATGACATCCCGCAGGATGCAGGTACTATCCAATGGTCTGAAAACGCTAACATTGGTTATTATGCACAGGATCATGAGTCTGATTTCGCTAACGAAATGACCTTGTTCGAGTGGATGAGCCAATGGCGCAAGCCAGAAGATGACGACCAATCGGTACGTGGCATCTTAGGCCGTATGTTGTTTGGCTCTGACGACATTAAAAAGTCAGTCAAAGTGCTGTCTGGTGGCGAGAAAGGTCGCATGTTATTCGGCAAGCTCATCATGCAAAAAGCCAACATTTTAGTGCTCGACGAACCGACCAACCACATGGATATGGAATCGATTGAATCACTGAACAACGCGCTGGAAATGTACGAAGGGACCTTGATTTTCGTGAGTCATGACCGTGCATTCGTATCGTCTCTGGCAAACCGTATCCTTGAAGTCACTCACTCAGGCGTGAATGATTTCAGAGGCACTTACGATGAGTTCCTTGCCAGCAAAGGCATTGAAGTCTAACGCTATTTGTTATTTAGCTGCATGTGTAAATACATGCATTTAAATACATGCATTTAAATACATGCATTTAAATACAGTGCAGCTAAATGCAACATCAATAAAAACGCCGCAATTCATTGCGGCGTTTTTGTATCCATTGGCTGTCTTTTTATCTAGCGATTAGCTTTTCGCCCACTCGATTTTAGTGCATTGGTGGCACTCGTTAGGGCGCTGACTCTTGCTGCACATAAATCAAATTGTCGGTATTAAAGCCGCGGGCTTTAGACATTTCAACAAACTTTTGCAGCACCTCGGGTGGCACAGTCGGGGTTTTAGCCAATAGCCACAAATAACCTGTGTCGGGTCCCGATATAAAAGCGTATTGATAGTTTTCATGATCTAATTCGAAGACCACATACGATCCATAAAATGGCCCAAAGAAGGAGACTTTCAAATAGCCTTCTGAATCCCCATTCACAAAATAGGCCTTTCCTTCGGCTTCTTTCCATTCGTCTTTAGCCGCGGAAAATCCACGGTTAATGACTCTAACACCGCCATCCTCTTTCAGGCTGTATTCTGCGCTAACTTGGCTTAAGCCTCTTTCGAATGAATGATCTAATCGTGCAATTTCGTACCATTTACCTAAGTATTTATTTAGCTCAAAATCATTCACGGGTTGAACCAGTTTAGGCATGCCTAAGCAACCGCTGAGCAAAAATATACTAATGACTAACAGTAGCTTTCTCAATTTGACCTCCTGATCTTAAGTCTTAGTCGCACGTCTTAAGTGCAATGTTCAATCAATCCTCTGTTGAGCTTACACTATTTTCTTCACATTATTTCAGCTACTTGGCAAAGTGTTGTTGGTTAGCCGCTCGTAATCAATACGTTGCGCTGACTGATAAAGCCTTGGCTAATGCCGGCCAGAAGAATTAAGCCGACACCGATTAATTGCATGGGACTCAAGGTTTCACCAAATATCCACCATGCTAACGTCACTACGATAACCGGTTCCACATAGGCGAGGGTGCCAAAAGTGACAGCAGGCAATTGGCGTAGGGCTTTTACCGCCAGCAAAATGGCTAAAAATCCGGGGAAGAATCCAATCGCAATTAACCAGCCCATTTGCGGCAAACTTGGCGTCAGCGGTGCATTTATCACTAAGGGCAGTAGGCACAAAGCGCCGACACTAAGCTGTACTAAAGTGCTTTGATAGGGCGAACTCAGACTAGGTTTTCGGTTGATTAACATAAAACCGCAGTAGGTTAATAAAGCGAGTAGGGCATAAAAATAGCCTAATAATTCAGTGTGATTGCTCGCTTGCTGCGGCCCTGTGGGGATCATTAACATAAAACCCATTAGTGCGACGACCACGCTTGCCATGCTTAAGCGGGTGAGTTTTTCGGCAAAGAAATAATGGGCGAAAATAGTCGACACCACAGGGGCTAAGTAAATAATCATGATCACTTTGGCCATTTGGGTGTACTGAATGGCTTCAATGTAAAACGCCATAAAGCCCGCGAGCATAGCGCCATTCACTAAGGTTCGTTTGCTGGGTTTATGGCGAATCTGATGGCCTTTACCTGTGAGCAGCATATAAGCCAATAGAAATAGGGCACCTAGCAGTAAGCGGTAGAAGGTAATATGCTCGGCGGGCAGGGCGGCAAAGCGCGCTAATACACCGATAGTGCCCATAAGAATGGCCGCCAATAGGGCAAAAATGATAGCTAAAGCTGAGCTTGGCATAGGCAACCTGTAACTGAAGAATTTAAGGGCGACACCGTCCTGTGGACGGCGTCGATTTTGCCTTAAAAACTCACCTTAGGCTATGTCGATGTATTAACTTAAATAATGCTTTTACGTGAACGGAAATGGTTAAAGCTATCTTGGCTGTAGGCCGCCTTAATCCGTTTTAACGCGGCGTAATTGTGGTCAAAGTACACATCTGTAGGAATGGCCTTATCTTTGAAACTGATAAAAGCGCCCGAGGTGTTGGGGATGTCATAGTTTCGGCTGGCATCAATCCAATCGAGTGCACGATTAATGCGGGTAAACACTTGGCTATCCTGCAATTGTTGCTTCTCTTGCAGGGCGTTATTCCACCAAGTTTGATATTGAATCGTGTATTGTCTGTCCTTGTAGGGGAAGGCGCTGCGGCTCTTTTGCTCTTCGCCCATAGTGCGATAATAATCACCAGTTATAGCGCCAAGGGTAACATAGGTAAATAGCCCCAATTGACGATTGCCTTCAAGCACATAGCGAGAGGTTAAGCTTTCAAGCAGTGGCTTATAACCGTCCCTCAGGCCCGTTTGATTCACTAAGCGCGAGGTGACTTTATGGGGCGCGGGTTCATCTACATCCGCTGGATTAGGTGAGCGGCTTATGCCTTGTAAGTCAGCTTGCAGATGATGAAAAGATTCCCTTTCCCAACTGGGCATTAGGTTTTCACCGTAGGCTTTGGTGAGTCCGCCCATACCCTCGATGCGAATATCATTGGGGACTAGGCCAAATTCATTAAATTGTGTCTGGATAAAGTGGTTTAGGCTGGCGGAATTGCCCTCCCAAAAACCATACATCAAGCAGTTATGCGTAATCGACTCAGTGTCTATGTCGGGTGTTTTGTGTTGTTCTACGGGTAAATGTTTGGCATTAATCTTGAGATTAGTGCCAATCAAACAGCCAGTGCTGTCGGCATTTATGATGGCTTCCCAGCGCTGTAAAATGTCTTTGGTTGGGGTGTGCTCAATGAGTTCATGGGTTTGTTTATCGTAGCAATTCCATTCTAATTCAAACTTGATAAGGCAAGGCGGTAGTGGAAAGGTTTGAACAAAAAAGCGGGTCACTATGCCGTAACTTAACCCACCGCCACCCTTGAGCGCCCAGAGTAACTCAGGTTTATTGGCAACAGAGACGACTTGGGTTTCACCAATGCCGAGGACGATTTCTGCCTGTAATAGGGATTCGCAGCACATGCCGTATTTGCGGGTCCAAGGTCCTGAGCCGCCTCCCATAATAAATCCCGCTAAGGCAACGCTGCCGCTCGTACTATGGGGGATCATCACGCCTTGTTTGGCAAGGGCTGTGGTGAGATTGATAAAACGATTACCTGGGCCAATGGCCGCAATACCTGTGATGGGATCTAAAGTGAGGCTATCCATCTTCAGCAGATCTAACACTACGGTATTCGTTTCAGTGCTTTCACCTTCGTGATCATTCCCACCCGAGCGCACGCTGATCGGCAAGTTATAATCGATGGCCGCTTTATAGGCGATTTTGACTTCTTCAGTTGACGTGCATTTGATGATCGCCAGTGGTTTTTTTTGTAATCTGCGGTTGAACAGTTGGCAAGCCTGTTGGTAGGCAATCATTTGTTTACCCGTGCTGACCGAGAGTTGCTGCTCACTATAATAATGGCCACCGGTAATAATATTATCGGCCGGAATGTGTGCGCGAACTTCATTGATGAAATTAACAAAGTTTTTGGCTTGAGTGATCACTAAGTTTTCACTAATACGCACTTCAGCACTTAATTCTTCTTCGGTCGATTGAATAATCAGACAATCCCGTTCGAGTTCATTTGCAACGGTGACTTTAATATTAGAGCGATAGGCTGTCAGCGATTTAAACACTTCAACATTGAGTGTAATATCCGCTTGATTACTCGCCGTGTAATTAACTAAATAACTAAAATTAGGCCAAGTGTTATAGTTACATTCAATAATATAGGCTCGGCGTTCGTGGGGTGGAATAATCTTAGGCAGTTGTTGATTATAAGTGTTGCTATCCGTAGTGGTTTTTATGAATTGATATTCAGTGTCATTAAATATGACCAGCAGCACTTTTTGTCTTTTAAGTGGGATAAAGTTTTCACCACGAATATTATGTGCATCTTGATGCTGGTAAATGTAAAGGTTATTTTCGCTAATCGATCTTTGTTGCGCTGGATTACGGTAATAGTCAACGATTTCAGTTCGGGTTAATAATCGATTAAGCAAGGTGATGCCAAATATTTCACCATCGAAATGTGTATCGCGATGATTCGGTAAAGACACGTTTTCAATTAAAAATTCATTGTCGGCAACCAGTGACAGGTTATTGAGTTGTGTATGGGTAATTTCACCATCCACATAACAACTGATTTCATGGTATTCATGGCAGATAGACAATAAGTGCCACTGACCGTCGTTAAGTCCACCTAAGGTTGATATTGCTTCAACCCGCAGTAAGGTGGTATTAATCACGCATTCAATATGCCCAAGTGAATTAATATCCACCGCGAAATAGGTATCTTCTCGATCGGTTTTATAATGGAACACACGCCCACCTGCGCTGGTTTTCAACCAACACTGGTAAGTGAATATGGCAAGGGGTGACGTGCTCACGGGTAAGCTTTTTTCAATCACTGCCCGTATATTTCTTGATGCCTCAAGCTTGTCCATATTCATGAGTCCTTTCGTGTGCTTTGCGTGTTTTCCTCAATGCGCTAAAGCGCCTACTGAGGTCATTCATCCCGTTGTTGATCCATCGCGGATAACTAAGCCGCGGGCAAATAAGTCGCCAATTAATAGGTATTAAAGCGATGTATTGATCCTGTCACGGCCATCAGCTTTGGCGCGATACAATGCGGTATCGGCGGCGCATAGCATGGCGAGTGAGGTACGGAACTGGCCATTAATTTCGCTCGCAATCCCTTGGCTCGCGCTCACAGAGACATAATCGCGCAGCCCTTGCTCGGTAAAGCGCAGGTCATTAATCCCTTGCTGCACTTTTTGGGCAATCGTTAGTGCCATTTTGGCATTGTGGCTTGGTAGAATTAGTGCGAATTCTTCGCCGCCGTAACGCGCTGCCAGGCCAACTTCTATCGGCACTATGTCAGCAATCACTTTGGCAATCTTTCGTAGACATTCGTCCCCTTGGATATGGCCGAATTGGTCGTTGAACACTTTGAAGTAATCCACATCGATAATCACCACGCTGATCGGGCGCAACTTACCTGTGCATTCTTCCCAATAGTGATGCAGCATTTCATCAAAATATCGGCGGTTCGCCAGCCCAGTCAGTGAATCTGTGGCGGCCAATTTACGTAGCTTTTGATTTTCCGCTTTGTGCTGCGTCAAATCGTGCATCATCATCACAAACAGAGGTTCATGGCTGGGGATGTAGGAAATGGAAAGCTCAACATCTTTTGCTTTGCCTGAGGCTGTAATGAGGGTGATTTCTTCGGCGGAGTGCTGCACTGGGATACCGCAATTTTTGCCTAATTTAATATCATTGCTCAGCAGATTGTCGTAGCGAGCTTGGTGGTGTTCAGTCAAAAAGTTGCGCCAATCTTGTCCCTTCAAACTGGCCTGCGGGCACGTCAGTAAGTCAGCACCTTTGCTATTGCTAAAGTAAATGTAACCTTGGGCATTGACGATAATCACCGGCTCAGTCAGATGCTGAATAAATTGTTGAATCGTTTCAATCGAGGCATGTTCGAAGAAGGTTAACGGCAACGAAGGTTCGACCAAGCCTTGCTGCGCAGTGCACTGTGAACCATTGCCTTCACCCACAAGTGATAATGGATGTTGTGAACGTGTCAGTTTAGGTGAGCTTGTCATTGTTATCATTCTCCGTGAACCTAATGTCATCTGCGCTAAGCGCTTTTCTGATGATGACTTTATTCTTCGCAAAGAAAAGATACCTTCTGCTTACCTTCCGATTTAATCTATTGTTTATAAAGGTTTTAAATTTACTCTTCTCACGGTAAATTCTCAGGTTTAGCTGAAACGTGCGAGGTTTTTGGGCATGGCTAAGTTGAAAGAGCGGTACCCATGAGTGGATTTTTGGCTATTAAGCGGCAAGCGCAAAGGATTTTAGTGTCTAAAGATGGTGGATAATGCTTTGATTTTATCGACAATCCAGTCACGTCTATGCTCATAACTGCGGCCTGTGAGTTTATCCTCACCGCACAGAAAAGCCCTTTTGACACAGCGATTTATCACATGATAGAAGGGCGTTGTATTAGCATCGATAAGCATTCTTCTGGCCGAGGTCATCATCCGCTCCAAACAGACGCAATCAAGATAATGTAAAGGCTAGTATAAGAGGGGATAAAGCACAAAAAGACATGGCTGTCCCCGCTTTTGCATTGAGCTCATTTCAGGAGGCGTTTATCTAGAAAATATATGGCTGTCCTGAAAGAATTGGCTGTCCTGAAAGAATTGTGAAAAAAAATTATTGGGTCAATAAAAGAAGGGACAGGGTAAGCTGTCCCCGATTTAATCTTTTAAATTAATTAGGTTTGTTAATAATCTGCGGATCAGGACTTAGTATTAGTAAGGTATTAGTTGTATTACTTAATACAAATTGGAACTTAGTGGTACCTGGAGTTCTATCGAGGTCAACAAGTTGTACTAACATACCATCGCTGCTAATGGTAACGGCATCGACTATTTCATCAAATGGAGTCACAAAGCCTACACCGACAAATTTTAAACCTTTACCTGTTTGGTCATTTAGCAGGTAGGTTACAGTACCAGCTTGAGTGACGGTGATATCACCTTGGCATTGTTGACCGTTGGCATCGGTATAGATAAATACAGGTTCACCATTTTCTAGATTAACATTGACTTTAATAAATTGAGCGGTACCTTGTGGTGTTATCATTTGATTATCCTTTTTTAAGTACAGTTATTGATTGTGTTATTTGTTCGGTTTTATTTTTTCAAGACAGTCTTCAGATTCTAAGTATGGCTTTATTATTTGAGGATTTTTATCTTTCTCTATTAAAGGTTGCAATAGTTTATTTGCTGTGTTGCATAACTCAAAGTTAGCATTTTTATTCCCCATTGCAAAATTAATTTTAGCGATTGTTAAATTAGTTTTTACAAGTCCAATGAGATAATCTTTCTCATCTGGGAATTTATTGGTTAGTTTTATAAAAATAACATTAGACTCTGCTATTTCTTCATGATTTTGGCTAATTTCATGATTGCTTATATTTTTATTTGCGATTGCTAAAAGGGCATTGGCGCGTAAATATTCTCTTTTAACTTCACTGGTTGAATTAAATTCAGTGTCCAGAGTGTCTAAAAGAGATTGAGATGTTTCTTTTACTCTAAAGTCATTAACTAAACTGTTTAAATGAAATATTTTGGTACGGACATGAAATAAGTCTCTTTTCCAAACTTCGTTTTCAGAATCCAAGGCTAGCGATTTCTCTATAATATTTTGTGCTAATAATAGCTTATCGAGCCCAGAAACAAGATCACCTTTATATTCCAGTAGCTCTGCTAATCTGCCTAAAGTGCTCGCTAGTCTATCGCGCATATAAGCGTCATTTTGATTTGGCGAGTTTAATAATTGGTCCTGTGTTTCTTCTTGAAATTTGATTGCCGTATCTATATCGCCAAGTGAGGTTAATGCACTGGCTAACCAAGAACGAGTATCCGCCACATCCGCAATCAACTGACTATCCTCAGGCGCTTTTGCCAAAGCCAGCAATTTAAGCCTTAGCGACTCTTCAAAATCTTGCTGCGCTTTGGCAAATTCCTGCTGTTTCATCGAAACTGAGCCCAAAGTGTTATGGGCATAAGACAGCTCCATCAGCGCATCTTTATCCTCTGGCGCAAGGGCGTACATGGTTTGGCTATAGGCCAAGTATTGCTCGAAAAAAGGGCGCGATGCCGCCCAATCACTCACATCATACTTAAGCTGGCCTAACCAAAAGGCATTGGCACCTAAGGTTTTCAGTAGGGCTAAGTTTTCCGGCTGCAATTCGAGCAGTGGCAACATTTTTTCTTGCGCGGCGAGTAATGCGCTGCGAGCTTCATCGATTTTATTGCGCGAATAGGCGACTTCGCCCATGGCCTCTAAGGTTTGGCCGTGTTGGAAACGGGCATCAAAGCTTAAGTACTTTTCATCGTCTGGGCTGGAGAAATCAGTGAAATATTCTAGCGCTTTATTGCTGATCCCATCGAGCAAGTCCATACGGCCTATGCCGCGCATCTTGTCGGCGAAGTCACCCACCATAAAGCCGAGCAAATCTTCGGCGGCGAGGCGTTTTTGCAGGGCAAGTTTTTCGGCTTCTATGCTGCGCACGCTCATAATGACGGAGGTTAAGGTGAGGACGCACAGCAGGGTGACGGTTAAGCGCCTAGTCCAGCGCAGCATATTGGCGCGTTTGGTGGAGGCTGCGATAAAGGCGGTTTCGGGATCGTCTAAATCGAATAACGGATTTTGGCTGAGGCTTTGGGCCTCTTTCAACGGCTTGCCGTCGGCGAGCAGATAAGCGCTGTGTTTGGCTTCGCTGAGCCAACGCTTGGATAAATGCTGTAGGCGACTCTTAATGCTTAAGCTGTCGTTATGCTCGCTAATCCAAGCCGTCGCCCGCGGCCAACGGCGTAAAAGTGCTTCGTGGGCGATGCTAAAACAGGGTTCTCCATTTTGCAGATGTGACACGAATAAGCGGCTATCGACCATGGCTTGCACTAGGGCGGTTTCGGCCGTGCTTTGCAGTTGTGACCAGCGAGCGGTGCGGCTGGTGATGGACTTTTCATCTTCGCGTAGGGTCACTAGCAGGGATAAAATCCGTGGTAGGCTGGCTTTTTCGGCATCGCTTAAATGGGAAATCGCTTGCTCGGCATTTTTGCCAATCGCCCCTTCAATACCGCCAAGTGCATGATAAACCGAGACTAATAACTTATCGTCGGCGCTACGTTGCAAATACAAGGCCTGCAGCGTGTATTGCAACATGGGCAACGCATCTGGGTTACTGGCCGCATCGCTGCAGAGCATTTCGTCGAGCGGCATCGCGGTGTCGCTGTCAACTTCCCAGCTTAAGTTGGCAGCCACTGCGGGCAGGCGGATCATTTGTAATAGCTCAGTGCGTGTTGGCGGCGCTAAGTCAAAGTGGGCGCCGCGGGCTTTACCCGCCATTAAGCTTGGGTAATTGACCAATAAAGGATAAAAATCGTTGCGACAGGCACTGATGATAATCACGGCTTTTGAGGTGGCGAGTTGTTCCAATAATTCTATGAACTGACTTCGTTCGGTATCGCTAAATAGCGGTGATGAGAGCAACACTTCTAATCGGTCGATAAACAAGGCAAAAAACGGATTGGAAAAGGGTTTAGCCTTGAGCGCTTGGGTGCACTGGTTGATCACGCTTTGGATATCTTCGACGAGTTGAATCGCCAGAGTCTCAGCGCTCATGCCTTCGAATACAGGGGTGTCGTTGATTTCCCAGTCGAGCATAGCACTGGCAAGATCGGTGAGTAGTTGTCCTTTACTCACATCGGCAAAATCTAAGCTGCTGAATGACGCGACACCAATGCCGTTATAGCCGTCGCCCTTCATTAAATTGGGCACAACACCCGCATTAATCAGAGAGGATTTACCGCTGCCACTTGGACCTAAGATCAGGCAGAAGGCACGGCCAAACAGGATTTGTTGGCTTATCCGGTTAAGCAAAGTGCTGATTTGTTCACTGCGGCCAAAAAATACCTCGGCATAATTAGCGCTATAGGCTTGCAGCCCCGGAAAGGGCGAGCCGCCTTGCCAACTCTGTGGGCTGGCGGTGGCTTGGTGTCCGATAGGAAAACGCACTTCGGCTAAGGTGCGATAGCCGCGTTTGCGTATGGTTTCTATATAGGTGGGATCGGTGGCGCTATCGCCTAATGCTCGACGTAGCTGATTGATAATCTTGTGTAGTGGATTGTCGCCGGTATCTACACTTGGCCAGCAGTGGCTGACTATTTCATCACTGCTGACGACTTCGCCCGCCCGTTGACAGAGAAATAGCAGCACATCCATCGCCTTGGGCTCAAGTTGTTTGACTTGTTTGCCAAGGAGCAGACTATTGGCGCTGGGATTGATTTGCCATTCACCAAAGAAAAATGTGCTGTCACTCATAACGATGTCCATTTATTGAGTATTGACCATGGCACGGTAAAAACTTGCGCTGTGAGTCACTCTTATTGTTATACGTATTGTTATAAAGATCTGTGCTTGTCATTCAAAGGTTTGACGTCAAGACCTTGACATTATGCCGTTGATGATTGTTATTTAAAAGGAATAACCCTTGATAATCAATGTAAATTTTATCAGGGTGAGGTGTGGTAAATAGTCTTTGGCTTGTCATTTTTCTGTCAACAGTTTGTGCTTTGCGCTAGATGTTAAATAAGGTGATGGCTTTTAGGTGTAGATTGCAAAAGATCAACAATAAAAAAGTGCCCGTGATTGGGCACTTTGTATTAGAGAGGAACTTAAGGATAACAAGCCTGACTTATCTGTACCTTAAGTTAAGTATCTTAACGTTAGCCCCTTAACATTGGTCCCTTTGGATTAGCGCGATAAGGTTAGTGCTTTGGCTTGATAGCTTAATCTGGCCATTTGACCTTGATCTTGCAGTTCTAATTCATTGAGTTCGAAGGGCGGCTGTAAACCCGAGGCTTGGATAAGCTTAGGATCTAACATCAGCTTTAACTTCGGCGACTCTGGGGTCAGCCAATTGGCCGCTTGGGTGCGTAGAATCGCTACCTTTTGACCTTCGGCATTGGTGCCCGTTAACGTGCCACTTAAGCCAAAACGTCCCGCCTCGGCGACAGTTAACTCAAAGTTGATTTGGTTAGGCAGGCCTTTATCCCAAACCGTGAGCACTTCGGGCTTGATGCTCGCCGAATTGACATAGGACTTAAAGACAGATTTGACCGTGCGCTGCACCGGTCGGCCATCGACTTGGGTTTGCACTGTGATTTCAATTTCACTGAAACCTGCATTGCTGCTCGAAAGTGCGACGCCCGCGGGGATCACCGCTTGCCATGCCTCCCCTTGTTTTACCATCGCCAGCGGTTGCATATTGCCATCGGCTTGTTTGAGTTTTGCCTGTGGTACAAAGGTGTTATCACTTTGGCTGAGAGCGAGTTCAAGCCCAAGGTTTTGCGCATCCGCCGCGATGGCGGTGGGGGCTTTGACGCTCAGTTGATAGGGCGAGCCTTTTTCCTTCACATTGACTAAGTAGCTGGCGCTCGGTGTTAACGGCTGGCTAACCTGTAGGCGATATTCGCCCGGTGTGGCCTTCGCCGACATTTGCAGCGCACTGGAATCATCGGTTAATCCTGCGCTAGCAAGGGCATCGGCGTTGGCCATCGATTTGACCAATGACTCATTGGTGTTTATCCCACTGCTGTTGGCCGCTTTGCCTTGGGGTGACTGATTAGGGCTAACGCGCTGAATTTGTACGCGCTCAGGGGCGATGACCTCGGCGTGCATCAAAGTACCAGAGCTGGTATCGCCCCGAGGTGCAATGCGCACTAAGCTCGACGCTTGGCTCATGGTGAGGCCCACGCCCGCATTAAGCTGTGCGCCTGTTACATTGACCCAATACTCGTCACTTTGGCTGGCTTGCTCAAGCTTAAGCATACTCGCTTGATACTCACCGTACAGCGGGGTGATAAAGCTAATGTAATCCGTACTGGTATTGATGGGCGTGAGTGTTGGGCTGGCAATATTGCTATCGACGAGATCGGTATCGCTCGGCGCAGCTAAGGTTAATCCTTTGGCGTACATAGGGCTGGTATTGGTTTTGGGATCTATGGGTGTGGCTTCATCTTGGCAGGCTGCAAGCAGTCCGCTTAGCGCCAAGACACTGGCAAGTTTGCTGAGTGTGTGCATCTTAGTGCTCCTTAAATGTGGTTGCGGATCAGCGTGTCTAAATTGAAACACGTACGACGGCTCTGCTGATGGCTTAAGGGCTCTTGGCCACGGGTCTTTTGTTTATCAATAAACCATACAGTGCCAGCCGCCTTTTGTGAGCTGCAATTTAAGAAGCCGTCGGAGCAGCTATCGAGCCAGTTTTGGGTGGTTTCGAGCGCGACTTGGTATTGATAACCCGCGCAGTAACTGTCGCTGTCCCAAATGGCGGAATCAACATCTGAGCCCACCACGACTTCGAAGGGTTTACCCAGCGATGGGCGACCCGCTGTGCCATTAAGCCAAGCGTTGTTGTAGTTTGCCATCCAACCGACTTGCTGTTGTTTCACCGCATTGCTGTCATAGCCTAAGAGCCAGCCTAAGCTGGTTTCGAACACATTACCTTGGTTCACCGCATCGGCCAGCGGCGTACCAGCACTGGAAGGCGCGATGGCGATAACCTTTGAGGTGGCGTTGATCACTGCAGGATAACGGCTGTCCCACGTTGGGTTAGATAAAATCCACCGCACTACGTTGCCACCATTGGAGTGGGTCAGCAGAATTAAGTCGTCGATATTTTTGGCTTGGATAAAGCTATTAAGCTGCGTGGCCAGACAACCTGCGGCGCTTTCTTCCCACATATATTGGTCAAAGTCGCAGTTGATCACTGTGTAATTGTTTGGCACTGGGATGCCTTGGCGCACTGAGTTAACAAATTCGGGCGTCCAGTAATCGGCTAAGGCATTGGTCTGGTGACCCGTACCATGGATAAAGGCGACTCCGGTTGCGGCTAACGTGACTGGGCTGACAGCGAACAGACCCAAGAGCATGAGGGCTTTTTTGATCTTCATGGCTATATCTCGTGTTGTTGGTCTTGTTGATTGTGGCCGCCAGTCCGTTGCGACAGTTCAGGGCAAGTCAGTTAATGCAGGATTTGCCGTAAATAAGCTTGAAATCGGCTGGCATGGCTCGGTTTATAGGCGCTCAAGCGCGGGTTACTCATTTTGGGTAAAACATGACTTAAGGCCTGAATACGACGGGATAGCGTGAATGCGCTAGTTTACGTTGGCATCAAATGTGATTGCCGTAACTTAGCCATTATCAACAGGACTTAACTCAAGCTTATTAACCTAGACGCAACATTTTAAGCTGGCAAGTAAAACAATCATTATAAAATGCAATCGCAGGGTCGCATTTTGAACGGTTCGTTTTAATGTCAAACAAAAGGCTGGCAACCTGATGATAAGCAATGTCTAATAAACTAAGTTGTGTTTTATCGTGTTTGAAATAGCGATTTGCTTACACAAAAGAATTTTCTGTGACACCCACTTAGCGTTTGAATTAATCGGTTTATCGTTCTGTATATAAAGGTTTTTTTTGTGATAAATAATTCAAACTCGTTCATTTACTCTGGGATATGGGTATCACTTTAGTGCATTTAAAGACTAAACCGATTAGGCTGAGCTGAGGTAAAGTGGGATAAACGGGATAAGAACCAACATTGCCGAGATGATATTCTTCTTATCTTAATCAGTCATCTGAGCCATGGATTGACTGGGAGTAGAAAAAGTAGCGCGATATGGGCAGGTTTAATCTAAATAGACAACAAACACGGGAGAATAAGTTTGGCGATAGAACATAATAAGATGGTGAGTTGCTTAAGTGGACTGCAATGTCGCACTAATTTCACCATAAAAAACATTACTGAATACATGCTCCCAGAAACCAAAGAGGCTTTCTATTTACACCTCGACGGTAAATCACCAAACTTGATTATTCGTCCCGCATTCGAAGTCTTTTCCGGCGAACTTGCCACTATTGCAGGCGTGCATGCCAAATACGACTATTTCCACAATGCCGAGATGACACGTTTCCCCAAACGTTTACATAAGAGTTTGACCGAAACCCACTATGGCCTTGCCTTTAGTTTTGACACAGTTGAAGCCGTACAGCAATTCATTACCCGTTTGAGTGCGATAGTGAAAGGCACATAAACTTTTACTGTATAAATCTTTAATAGAAGGCCGCTTAATTTTTCGATTGAACGGTACTCAAATTTTAGCACTTGCAGTGCTAGGGTTAAATTCCTCAATATCAATGAAAATGAGGAATTTAACTGCTGCCTTTTTACGCGGCTTTTCAGTATATTCATCAATAGATGAATTTTGCTGGAGCTTGCCATGTCGCTTATTCCCGGTCGCCCAAAGGGGGTTGTGCCATTTACCGCCCAAACTGAATCACAGCCGCAGACTCCTGGTCGTCCGAAAGGGGATTCCGATGCCCGCCAACGCTTAATTATCGCAGCCCTAAGTCTCTTCAGTCATCGCAGTTATCCCAGCGTTTCTACCCGTGAAATTGCCCGCGAAGCCGAGGTTGATGCCGCACTTATTCGTTATTATTTTGGTTCAAAAGCGGGCTTGTTCGAACAAATGGTGCGGGAAACCCTTGAACCCGTATTAGCGCGTTTTCGCGAAATATCCGCTGCGGATGCCCCAAATAACTTGGGTGAACTTATGCAGACATATTATCGCGTTATGGCACCTAACCTGGGATTGCCACGGTTGATTATACGGGTGTTACAGGAAGGCGATGGCTCAGAACCCTATCGCATTATGTTGTCTGTTTTTGAGCAAATTTTATCCCTCTCGCGGCAATGGCTCGAATCCACATTAGTCAATGCGGGGCTATTGAAAGAGGGATTAGATCCCGATTTAGCACGCCTCAGTTTCGTGAGTCTGATGGTCTTTCCGCTTATTGCGCCCCCGGTGTTAATGCGTCAGTTCGGCTTTTTTAGTGCTGATGCTGATGGTTTACAGCGTTTAGCGCTGCACAATATGCAGGTTTTTACCCAAGGTGTACTGCGTGAACCGAGGAAGTCGTAATGAGTGTGAATTTTAAAATTCTGACGCACGTGAGTGTGGGTTGTGTGATCTTGCTATTAGTCGGCTGCACCGAAGCGCCGCCCAGAGTGCTTGGCACTGTCGAGCGGGACAGGCTGACGCTTACCGCGCCCGTAGGTGAGTTGATTACTCAAGTGAATGTGGTTGAAGGTCAAAAGGTTAAGGCGGGAGAGGTGTTAATTCAGCTCGATACAACCTCTGCCAATGCGCGCCTCGCCCTGCGCCAAGCCGAGCTTGAACAGGCTAAAGCTAAACTTTCTGAGGCGGTCACAGGTGCGCGTTTAGAGGATATAGAACGCGCCAAGGCCGTGCTCGACGGGGCAAATGCCAGCGTGAAAGAGGCTCAGCGAGCCTTTGAACGAACAAACCGTTTATTTGTCACTAAAGTACTTAGCCAAGCGGATTTAGATACCGCCCGTGCGGCGCGGGATACCAGTTTCGCTAAACAAGCTGAGGCGCAGCAAAGTCTGCGATTGCTAGAAAATGGCACCCGTAGCGAGCAGCTAGAGCAGGCCAAAGCGGCGGTGGCTGCAGCTCGCGCCAGTGTAGCCATCGAACAAAAAGCCTTAGCAGACTTGAGCTTAGTGGCGGCGCGTGATGCCGTTGTCGATACGTTGCCTTGGCGAGTCGGCGATCGCATTGCCGCAGGCACTCAGTTGATTGGTTTACTGGCGAGCGATAATCCCTATGTACGGGTTTACCTGCCCGCGACTTGGTTAGACAGAGTGAAGGCGGGTGATAGCGTCAATATTCTTGTGGATGGCCGCGAGATACCGATTGCTGGCACTGTGCGCAATATTCGCAGTCAACCTGCTTACACGCCATTTTATGCGCTAAATGAACGTGATCGAGCGCGGCTGATGTATTTGACCGATATTACTATTTCCGCCACAGATCAGGACCTACCTACTGGCATGGCATTAGAAGTTGAACTCGATGTGCTGCAAGGAGTGCAGCCAAAAGTGGATCAGCCATGAAAAGCGCTGATTTTGCTATCGAGACCCAAGGGATGACCCGCGCCTTTGGCGGAGTCAATGCGGTGGAAAACCTCGACCTCGCCATTCCCAAGGGAACCATTTATGGGTTTCTCGGCCCCAATGGCTGCGGGAAATCGACTTCAATTCGCATGTTAACTGGGTTGCTGAGTCCAACATCGGGGAATATTCGTGTTTTGGGTGAAACCTTACCCGGTGCCGAGGAAAAACTGCGTCGCCGCATTGGCTACATGACGCAAAAATTCTCCCTGTACGACAATCTTTCTGTGCGGGAAAACTTAGAGTTTGTCGCGCAAATTTATGGCCTTAACCGCCGAGCATCAAAGCTGCGAATAGCCGAGTTAGTCACGCTATACGATTTAGTTGGCCGTGAGAAACAAATGGCGGGCTCCATGAGTGGCGGCCAGAAACAGCGTTTAGCCTTAGCGGCAGCGACCTTACATCACCCCGAATTGTTGTTTCTCGATGAGCCGACATCGGCGGTCGATCCTGAAAATCGACGCGAGTTTTGGGAACGCTTATTCGATCTCTGTGCCCAAGGCACCACGATACTTGTGTCGACTCACTATATGGATGAGGCCGAGCGTTGCCATGGTCTTGCGATTTTAGAGCGGGGGATAAAACGCGCCGACGGTTCACCCCAGCAGCTGATGGCGGCGATGGGGGCTCGGGTGGTTGAGATCTCAGGGGATGACTTACGCACTTTAAAACAATCACTGATCAGCGAGTCTGCGGTATTGTCGGCGGCGCAAATCGGCAGTCGTTTGCGGGTGTTAGTGCGCAGCGATATTGAAGATCCGCTTGCTTGGCTTAAACCAAGGGTTGCCAGCCGGACGATGGAAGAAGTGCGCGCTAGCCTTGAGGATGTGTTTGTCACTTGCACCGGCGAGCGCTTGGCTGGGGTTTCCAAGGGAGAGACTGACCATGTGGCGTAGGATTTTTGCGATTGTGGTCAAAGAGCTGCGGCAGTTGTCGCGGGATCGCATGACCTTTGGCATGATAGTCATGATCCCGTTAGTGCAACTGATGTTGTTTGGTTATGCCATCAATACCGATGCTCGCCATCTGCCTGCTGGGTTAGTTAATTTGAGTGATTCTGCCTACAGTCGCGCACTGGTTAAGGCGGTGGAAGCAACGCAGGTCGTAGATTTTAAACAGCGTTATTTAAGTGCTGCCGAGGCTGAGGCGGCGATCACTCGCGGCGAAGTCAAAGCCGTGCTGTATTTGCCCGCCGATCTTGATGAGCGCTTAGTGCGTCACCCAAGCTTTGTGGGTCAGCAATATTTAGCCCAGTCCTATATCGCACAACCCGCTGGCCAATGGCTGGTGGATGGTTCAGATACGGTTGTCGCTTCAACTATTCGTAGCCTAAGGCAAATGCCACTGGATGAAGTCGCAGGAAGAGCACTAAAAACGGCGATACCGAGTTTTGAAGTGGTGCAATATTTCAACCCAGAACAACGTTCTGTGGTCAACATAGTGCCCGGCCTGTTGGGGGTGATTTTGACTATGACCATGGTGATGTTTACTTCCGCCGCCATAGTGCGTGAGCGCGAGCAGGGCAATATGGAGTTTTTGATCACTACGCCTGTGCGGCCACTGGAGTTGATGCTGGGTAAAATCGTGCCCTATGTGATGGTTGGCTTTGTGCAAGTGACCATTATCCTGAGCGCAGGGCATCTGTTGTTCGATGTGCCCATTCGCGGCGGGCTTGATTCCATCGCCCTTGCTGCTATGTTGTTCATTTGCGCCAGTTTAACCTTAGGATTAGTGATTTCGACCATAGCGAAAACCCAGTTGCAATCGATGCAGATGACGGTATTTATCCTGCTGCCATCGATTCTCTTGTCGGGATTTATGTTCCCCTACGAAGCCATGCCTATCGCGGCGCAGTGGATTGCCGAAGCCTTACCTGCAACCCATTTTATGCGCATGTCACGGGCCATAGTGCTGCGCGATGCCCAAGTGATGGATCTGCAATTTGATGCCCTGTGGATGATAGGTTTTACCTGTATCGGGCTATTTATCGCCAGTATGAGATTTTCGAAGCGCTTGGATTAACCCTGTACTGAGTTTCATCATCAAGGGCAAAGTGCCGAGTTTTGATATAGCGCAAACTATAGATAAACAGTCGCGCTAAGCCATTGAAATCGATGTTGCTTAATTAGGATATCCCTTACACTGCCGCTAGGGCGATTGCCGCCATCATGCTTAGCGAAGGGAATTCATTATGCCTCCAATCATTTGTCATAGCGCGCTTGATGCGGTTGCTTTAATTCAAAGCGGCGAGACGCTGTGGACTCATTCCATGGGCGCCACTCCGCGCATTTTATTAGATGCGTTGGCGCAGCATGCACTCACCAAAGAAAATCTCACCCTGTTACAGTTACATACTGAAGGCGCCGAATCCTTAAGTCATCCCAGTTTACAGGGGCATTTACGCCATCGATGTTTTTTCGGTGGGCTGCCAACGCGGGCTTTACTGCAAAGTGGTGACGCGGATTATGTGCCGATTTTCCTGTCTGAAGTGCCTAAGTTATTTCGTTCCGGCGAGCAAAAAATTGATACCGCAATTATCCAAGTGTCGCCACCCGATAAGCATGGCATGTGTTCCTTAGGCATTTCGGTTGAAGCAACGCTCGCAGCTTGCCAAGTCGCGGGTAAGATCATCGCTCATATTAATCCACAAATGCCGCGCACCCATGGTGACAGCTTTATCCATATCGACCGTTTTGCCGCTGTGTATGAGCAGAGCGCGGCGTTGCCTATTCATTCCTTCGCGACGGGGGATGCGGTGAGTTTGGCGATCGGTAAAAATGTTGCCCAATTAGTGCGTGATGGCGATTGTTTGCAAATGGGTATAGGTGCGATCCCTGATGCCGTGCTGTCTTGTTTAACCGAACATAAAGACTTAGGTGTCCACACTGAGCTATTTTCTGACGGTATATTGCAACTGGTTGAAAAAGGTGTGATTAACAACAGCAAGAAGCGTTTTTATCCGGGAAAACTCGTCACAGGTTTCGCCCTGGGTAGCCAGAAATTATACGACTATGTTGATGATAATCCTGCGGTCATCTTTATGGACATAGAGCAAGTTAACGACACGGCCATTATCCGTAAAAATCCCAATGTGATGGCGATTAACTCGGCGCTGCAGGTCGACCTTTCAGGCCAAGTGTGTGCCGATTCCATTGGCACTAAAATCTATTCAGGTGTTGGCGGCCAGATGGATTTCATCCGCGGAGCAGGGTTATCTGAAGGTGGTCGTTCTGTGATTGCGCTGCCCAGCACTGCCGCGGGGGGAACGCTTTCTCGCATTGCAAGCGTGTTATCACCTGGCGCAGGGGTTGTCACCACTCGTGCCCATGTGCATTACATTGTGACCGAATACGGCGCCGCCAATCTACGCGGCCGTTCACTGCGCGAACGGGCACAAGCGCTGATCGCCATCGCTCACCCAGATTTTAGGGAACAATTAAGTCGTGATGCCTTTGATGTGTGGGGATTAAATCTATAGCATTGTAAATCTTGGTGTTATGGCTTGCTGCCGAGTTTGCAGTGGTGCAAGCTCGTTGAGCGTAAAGGGTTGGTTTTAATACGTCATTTAATCGTGGTAAAGAGTCATTTGTCTGTCCCGATATGGTATAAACTCTTGGCGGGTTTGACCGACAGACTTATAAAGAAAGGAGTCAATGATTTAAATGGATGAGATTGAATTAAAAGCATATTTAACAGAGAGGGTGTTATCTTTTTGTACGCGCTGGAACAGTATCGAAAATACCCTCTATACCGAAAGAACTGCCGAAGAAGATAAGCTACGGCAGGAATTGCCAGTGGCTGAATTCCATTATGCGAAGCAAACCGATTGGTTTGCTTTACTGAATGAGCAAATAGCGCCGTTATTTGACGATTTTTGCACCGATAAGCCCCGTGTTTACGGCGGAAAAGTGCGTAATTCCTTCGGGTTTCCTTCAAAATTTAATGGTTGCGATCATCCTCTTGAAGTGCAAATTACTTTAAAAAATAAAAGCAGAGCCGAAATCTATATTAAAACCAACACTAACTTCGAAGATGAGTATTTGTTTATTGCTCTTAAAAAAGCCGATGAATGGCGTATCGATAGCTATAAAAATCGTCGCTATGGCAATGAGAAATGGAGCGTACAAATCCTTTAATTCAGCTTAATCTCAATGCTTGACGTCAGTAAAAAATGACTAAAGCATTGAGTTTAGTAACGTCGGTTTAATTTAAGTGATGCACTGAGACACAAAAAAATATTGTGTAAATGGAACATCTTTATGCCATTAGATAACGCTCTTATTGCTCGCATCAAAGCCGAGATATTGCGCTTTACAACGGTTGAGGTTGAGCAATTTTTATTAGCTCATCCAGATAAAACCTTTTATGCCTTTGCTTTTGACACCCATGCCGAATACGCAGAATTAAATCTTTGTTTTAATACAGAGGCAGATTTTCAGCAGCGATTAGCCTATTACCAGTCTGGGAAATGGGCTGAGTCATACCAAAGCCCTGAGGCCATCCAAGAACTTAAATTCAATACAGGTGACTGGGAGTATCAATGTTTTAGTACATGTTACCTGCTTTCAGAGGATGAGTTGCAGACGATTCAACATAGCTTACCCGAAGATGACTTTAGTGAGTGGGAGGAGATAGTGCGGCAAATACGCGCAGTGTTTAACGAATGCCTTGTGCTGTTTACCCAAACTGAAGTCTATCAAGCGATCCCTAAAACCGATGGCTTTATGGCCTTTAGTATCGACCATGACGAAGATGTTGCTGATATGCTGGCCGATAGATTTTTATAAAAATTGATTTTAAACACTTTAAAATCATTAACATCTACGTTATTAGTACGCCCTGATTTCCAATTGCTCGATTATCTGGTTGCCTTGTTCAAGCCCTAGATGGTTAACAATCATCGTTTTAATCAGCTCAACATAGGTTGGCTGGATATTGGAGTTATCATCGAAAAGGGCTTCATCCGCTTCAGTGATAAGGGCCGCAATCTCATTAAAGCTGCCGTATTTGGACTGTTATGAGGATTTCCCCATGCATTCTGCTAACAGTTTGACGAAAAAGTCGCTGCCTTTGCGTTCGCAAAAGGCGATGTTACGTTCTGGGATGGTTTCGGGATCTGTGTAGCTGGCGAGAGCTAGCTCCATGCTGGCTTCGCGGATGATGTGCAGGGTTGGGTAGGGCGCGCGGTTGGTGAAGTTGGCAGCCCCGTCCTGTGGTTCGCCATCGAAACAATAGTCTGGGTGGAAGGTGGCGAGTTGGTAAGTGCCTTCGTACTCGTGTTCGATAAGTGTATCAGTTGCCATGTCGATAAGGTCGAGATAGGCATAAAACCCCTCAAAACCACGGGGCAGAATAAACAGTGTGGTTTCTGCTTCGGGGTGGGCGTCGAGGTATTGGCATTCTTCGATCAATGCCTTAAGCACTTGTTTGACTTTAGTTTGTTCCACCACCAGATACCGAATACTGCCGCGCTCGACTTCTTGTCTGGCGAAGGGGCAAATATTGTATTTCATGATCACTTTTTTCACCCAGTCGTCGGTTTGTTGAGTGATCATGTCAATTTCGTTCATGGCGGTCGTTTGCTCGTGCTTAAAAATTAGGGGGCGATCATAGGGATGATAGACGCCACAAGCAAGAGCGCCATAGTGATATTAAAAATCTTCTGTTGGCGCTCATTTTTTAAAATGCGTTTAAGGGCTACACCAAAGCCGAGCCAGACGATAGCGCAGGGAAATGCGACGCACAAAAATACCGTTGCAATAGTGATGACCTGCGGGGTCAAATCCTGCTGTACTGACGTGAACGTCGCAATCGCGCCCACGGCCATGATCCAGCCCTTAGGGTTGACCCATTGAAAGGCCGCGGCTTGGATAAAACTGAAGGGTTTAGCAATGGCTTTACCTTCCATCTTGCTACTGCTGTTGGCAATCAACCAAGACAGATACAAAAGGTAACCTATGCCGACGACTTTAATCACTTGATGGATGATAGGATAGCTTTGGAATAGGGCGCTTAAGCCCAAACCTATCGCGAGGATCATGGTCGGGAAGCCAAGGCTTATTCCCATAAGATGCGGAATACTGCGTTTTACGCCAAAGTTTACCCCTGAGGTCATTAGCATAATATTGTTAGGCCCTGGGGTGATCCCAGATGAAAAGGCAAACAACGCGATAGCGAGTATTAACTCCATAGATAGATCCACACCTTTATTTTAGTTTTATGGCATTGTGATTATTTGCCGCATTGAGCCTGCGATTTACTCATCGGACGGTACGCAATACTCTGTTGCTATTATTTATAATTGCGACATTTGATTGCAACGCAGGCGTGGCATTCTAGCGATTAAATGTTGCCGCGCCTATACGACATAGCGAGTTTATAAACTAAAAAGAATAACAAAATATGTACATGCCTCGATGGGATTAATGGCGTGAGAATAGGGCTAGCGCAGTTTGATGGTTTTCTGTGTTAGTACGAATATCAAGATATATTGGAATATGCTGATTTAACACTATGATGGATATCAGCTTTCAGTTTTAGTAATAGCAACTATCCTTAGACAGCATTTTATAGATTGAGGTAACAGGGCATGATGAATCCATCATTACATAGTGAGCTAAGTGGAGTGCTAAATCGACAGTTCAGTCGAGTTCCTTGCTGGGTTCCCGACCGAGTGTTAAGTCGGTATTTGAGAGTGTTAATACTGCTTTTTAGCAGTGTTTTAGGTCTTACTGGGTGCGTGACTGTGACGGATAACGCGGCGCAGCCGTTGCGAACCACAATCGTGATGTCTGGCGATCTCAGTGAATTACCGTCAACGGCAATGACATTCACTTGGCATCCTAAATTTCAAAAAATCATCACAGATAAACGCTTAGATCCGCAGCCAGTGTTGCAACACATGCAAGCTGTATTAAAGCAAACTTTGCAGAGTAAGGGATATCGCTGGGTCGAAGATCCACTACTGGCGGATTTTCAGGTTGGCTTTGGCGTCGCTATGGGAACTGAAATGAGCGATGAACAAATTTTGGCAGTGACAGGGTTAGTCGCTGGGCTGTCAACCGACGGTGTGAATACCCAAAAGTATGACAAAGGTACCGTGGTGATAGCGCTCTTTAAACCCACTAAAATACAGGGCGTTGATGAGCCAATTTGGCGAGTGCTTGCCCAAGGTTTTGGCAACATTAAAAAGATGGATGAGCTAACCGAAAATTTCGACAGTCTCATTACCAGTATGTTGGTCAATATGCCGTCGGTTAATATGGCTCCTTAGTCAGCGTTTGAGCTTTAGTTCAGTTCTAAGTGAATTGAGTCAGCATTTTGGTTGGAGCATTCGCCAGATAAACGGGATTAGTGCTTAATTGAGGTGTCTTGGTCCCATGTTTGTGGTGCTAGCTCCCATTTTTGAACTGTGGGACATGGTACTTTAGTGACAGCCATCTCAATAAAGGGCGCGACAGTGAAAACTGCCGCGCTTTTTCATTTTAATGGAGGGAGGTTCCATTTTGATTTCAGACTGTTTCAGTCGTGCTCGACTGTGATCTCGTAGGATGAAAACTTACGAATGTTAATCACGCCCGTATCAAACATTAAATACTGCCCCTTGATCCCCTGCAAAATTCCGCTGACGACCACATCTTTATCGAAATTGTGCGAAGTGATCTTCTTCGGAAAGGTGTCAATTGGATAATGAATTGGCTGAATCGTTTCGTGCAAACGCTCGATACTGTAATCACCTTTTTGCATGCCGATTTCGTGCAACTTAGCCTCAATTTGCGGGATCAGTTCCGCAGCCTTAGCATTTAAATCAATATCGTCGGCATGGCCTTTTAACATGGCTTGCCAATGGGTTTTATCATTAACCAGTTTTGCCAATTCTACTTCGACTAAGCCTGAGAGCTGTCTTGTTGAGACTTTAAAAATCGGTAAACCTTGGGTAGCACCTTGGTCAATCCAACGGGTGGGCAGTTGAGTGTGGCGGGTAATGCCGACTTTAACGCCCGAAGTATTCGACAGATATACATAATGCGGCACAAAACAGTGGCTCTGGGCCCACTCTGGTTCGCGGCAAGTGCCTTGGTCGTAATGACAAGTTTCCGGCTTCATGATGCACATATCGCAACTCGCCAACTTTTGCATACAGACAAAACAATGGCCCTGCGAGTAACTCTTCTTGCTCTTTTTACCGCAGTTGCAGCAGAAGATATTGCCCGTGTGGGTCAAGGTTAATTGCTTGCCTATCAATGGATTGAGCGGGAGTAACTCATCACCAACAAAGAGTTGATATTGCACTTGTTGCGCGTCATCTAACTGCACGCGCATCTTTTTTAGCGTTCCTAACATGGTCATCCTAATGTGTTGCGTTCTGGTGCAGCTTAGTCGCTCATCATGCGGTCTAGTGCACGCTTTCGTTATATCGTCATTGCGTGACCGCCAGTATACAAGATTATCCAAGCCAGTTTAGATAGGATTTTTCGATAAGTAAGTCGATTGACTGAGTGCACCTAAACCTCTTTTGTTTTACTTAACCATTTGTACACTAAGGCAATAATACCGAAAGTTAGCAAGGCTACTGGCAAGTAAATGATTATGCTCATAAATTGTGTTTGGTATTTTGTTGCTAATTGGGTATGGCTAATGAGATACCCAAAACCAACAACGGAAAAAATCCACACCATTGAGCTGATGAAGTTAATGAGTAAAAAACGACGGGAAGAAATACCCGTTGCACCTAAAATATAGGGGTAAACGGTACGAACAAAAGGAATATAACGTGCGAGTAGCAGGGTTATCACTCCATAGTTATCAATTAGGTGGGTCGCTTTTTCCTGATGTTTGATATCAATATTCGACAGCAGTTTTTGGTAAATTTGGGTATGCCCTAAAAATCGACCCTGTAAATAACCTATAGCTGTACCTGTAAAGGTTGCTAGAACCAATAACGGCATAATACCGATATGAAGAATATCTTGATAAATCAGCACTCCAGTGAGAAAGAGTAGGCTATCTCCGGGTAAAAATGCGGTGGGAATAAAGCCATTTTCTAACACTAAAAAGCCACAAATTAATGCGCTGACCATGAGGGCGATTTTAGGATTGGCTAAAACCGCCAGATCATTGTGTATCATAGCTTGGGCCAGTTCGTATAACTGCTCCATACGTACTACTCCCTAAAATAATTGATAAAACATAAAGATGGAAAAGCTCGAAAGCGGCAATTTTGAACCTGAGCTATGGTGTTTCGTGGGTTATTCTACCAAGGGAGCATGAATCGAAAGGCAGTTACAACATTAAATTTTGTTGGTGTTAGTGTGTTTATGATTCAGTAATCGGGTTTTGTGGGCTTTTTATAGTAAAAATATTAAGCATTATTATAGGGTTAATAAATTTCGAATGATGGCATCAACTTACAAACCCACTTGCCAGATTCCTATGCGCATTCCAACTATCCAGTATTGATTGCACTGGCTTAACTTAATTTGAACATCTTGCCGCGAATATCGGTTTTTAAACATTCTTTTAAGCGCTCTTAAAGTGCTGTTTGAAAGTGCCATTGCGAGTGCACTCTCTAAATGTATTGGTGTGCTAAGTGTTAGCTTGCCGTAAAAGTTAATGGCATTAACGGCTTAATCTATCGAGCACGAGATCATCCCCAAGAGCATAGAGGGATTCTACCAGTTGATCTTCTTGGGCGAGATCTGTGAGTCCAAGGCCGATGGTCGCCCGAAACAAAGCTATACCTGTGTGGCCTGCGGTTTCATATTGACTACTAAACTGCTCGATATTGATGCCAATTGCATTGATTTTATTAGATATATCGAGCACAAGTCCGGGTCTGTCATAGGCCACTAGGTTGTAACTTAAGCGTTTGATGGGCTTAAGGGCGACCGAGGTTTTGGAGTAAGTGAGGGACAGGCTATCGATGCATTCTAGGGCCTCAATAAGCTCGTCCATGCGCAGTGACGGCACTTCGAGTAACAATATCGCGGCAAAGACACCGTCAATATGGCGTAATTCTGAGTCGAGCCAGTTGCCGCCATGACGACTCACAGCATGGGCGATTTGTTCTACTAATCCTTTTCTATCAGGTGCTTGTAGTGTGATTAAGTATCGTAGCATAGTGACTGACTCCTATTTTTTGTAAAAGGCACCTGTTTTAAAACGGGGTGTAACACAACTGTCATCTTTGCGTCATATAATCCAACGCACTTAGAATAAAGGATGTTGTTATTGCTCAGTTTACGTTCAAACAGTGTAAGCATAGCACTCGGCAAATCCTAGCGAAAAAACTCGCTAGCTATTAATAATAGAGGTTCTTAATGGAAAGTCAGGTCACTCAACCTGGTTCTGCATCGCACAGTATGCTTAAAGGCGGACGCTCGAATCGCAGGGCATTTAAGGATAAAGCGGCGCAAATCAGCGTCACTATCGGCGGCACTATGGTATTTGTCGCCTTATTGTTGATCTTCTTTTATCTGTTGTATGTGATTAAACCCATTTTCGACAGTGCTGATGTCACACCCGTTAAGAGTGTGAGCTATCAACACGCGGATGTGCCGACCTTAATGGTGGGTGCTGAAGAGCAAAATGAGGTGATGTACCGTGTGAGCGTTCATGGTCAAGTGGACTTCTATACTGTTGCCGACGGTAGCTTACTTTCTAGCTTTACCCCGACGTTACCTGCGGGTGTTACCGTCACCAGCGCCGCCGTTGCTGTACCGAGCGAACAACGTTTTGCGCTGGGATTAAGTAATGGTCAGGTCATAGTGGCGGGCCTAGAGTTTGGTTTAACGTACCCCAATAACAAACGTTTAATCACACCTAAACTGCGTTATCCCGCAGGTGAAACCCCCATTACCGTCGATGAGACGGGCAGCGCGATTCATAAGCTGACCTTCACTTATAGCTCAGACAAAATGAGTTTTGCTTATCAAGATGAAAGTGGTGTTTGGCGCCTCACTCGTCTCGAAGGGCAAGAGAACATGATGACTGAAGAAGTGGAGTGGGTTTCTACGACGTCACAAATTCAAGATGCGCCGAAGAAAGTCTCCCACGAGCTGATGACGCCCGATCAACGTCAATTGATGTTGCAAACTGGCAATAAAATTTTCGTGTACGACATCCGTGATACTGACAGCTTAGATCTGCTGCAGGTGATTGATGTTGAACGTGCTAAGGCACAAGTCAATAACGTGGCTTTGCTGGCGGGTGCGAGTTCATTACTGGTCAGTTATGACACAGGTATTGTGGCGCAGTACTTCCAAGTTAATGGTGAAAAAGGGCGTTTATATCAAGAGATTCGTCAGTTTGATGACTTACCGCCCATCAGCTCGATTACCTCTGAATTCTACCGTAAGAGTTTTGCGACTGTGAGCCCTGAGGGTGAGCTAACACTACTCTATACTACGAGTCATCGTGAACTGTTTGATGCAAAGTTTGACCTTAAAAACCCCGGTAAAATGGGCTTTACCCCACGCTCAAACGGCATAGTCGTTGAGGCGGACAAAAAGCTGCATATCTTCAGTGTGGAAAACTCCCACCCAGAAGTGTCATGGAGCGCCATGTGGGACAAGGTGTGGTATGAAGGTTATCCAGAGCCACAATATGTATGGCAATCGACCTCAGGTTCTGACGATTTTGAAGCTAAGTTGAGCTTAATGCCATTGGCCTACGGCACAATGAAAGCGGCATTTTATGCCATGTTATTTGCCGTGCCTTTATCCGTTGCTGGTGCGATTTACACGGCTTACTTTATGTCGCCTAAGGTGCGCGGTTTCGTGAAACCGACCATTGAAATCATGGAAGCATTACCAACGGTGATTTTAGGCTTCTTGGCGGGTCTGTGGTTAGCGCCACTGATTGAAGAACATCTCCCCGGCATTTTAATTCTACTGATCTTATTGCCGACCTCGATACTCACGTCTGCCTATGGCTGGAGTAGGTTGCCGGGTAAGTGGAAACAACGTTTACCCGAAGTGTACCAAGAGCTGATGTTAATCCCTGTGGTCTGTTTCGTGGGGTGGTTCTCTTTTGCGGTCAGCCCAATCATCGAAGTGGCGCTGTTTGATGGTAATACCCGTCAATTCATCACTAACGAACTGGGGATCACCTTCGACCAACGTAACGCGCTGGTGGTCGGTATTGCCATGGGCTTTGCGGTGATCCCAACGATTTTCTCCATCGCTGAAGATGCCATTTTCTCTGTACCGCGTCATTTATCTAACGGCAGCTTAGCCTTAGGTGCGACGCCTTGGCAGACATTGACACGCGTGGTGTTGTTAACCGCAAGTCCGGGTATTTTCTCGGCCATTATGATGGGCCTTGGCCGCGCCGTTGGCGAGACCATGATCGTACTGATGGCCACCGGTAACACCGCCATCATGGAATGGAGCGTGTTCGAAGGGATGCGAACCTTGGCGGCAAACATTGCGGTTGAAATGCCTGAATCGGCTATCGGTAGCTCGCATTATCGTGTGCTCTTCCTTGCTGCGTTCGTACTATTCATCTTTACATTCTTCTTTAACACCATTGCAGAAGTGGTGAGACAGCGTCTACGTGAACGCTATAGCTCGCTGTAACGGGGATAAGACAATGACATTAAATACTATTTCGCCAGTGACCTTGAGAGGTTTGTGCAATGGGTAAGTGGGTAAAATCAGGCTCGCCATGGATATGGATGACGGGCGGTGCTGTGAGCATCAGTTTGATTGCCGTCTTAGGCTTATTATTGTTAATCGCATGGCGTGGCTTAAGTTACTTTTGGCCTGCAACCGTTTACCAGTGGGAGCTTGAAGATAACACGGGTGTACGTTCGACCTTAATTGGTGAGGTTTACGATAGGGAAGAAGTACCGACTGAGCGTTTGATTGCTGCTGGCCATGTGTTTAAGCAACACCCGGGCGAGTTTGTGACCCGTTACTTAGTGAAAACCGGTAACCGTGAATTTGTGGGTTTGGATTTCCGCTGGATATTAGGTACGGACATTGTTAGTCGTTCTGTGCCAAGCGAGGTCGCACTGATCGAGCGGGCTAAAAACGGTAACTTCTACGGTTATCCGATAGCCGTGATTGAAAATGGCAAGCGTCTTGATTTAGTGAATGATGCGATTGAATCCTCCTTAATGGAGCATATCGAACGCGCTGTTGCCTTATCGGACAAAGCGGTTGATTTGCAGAAGCAAGATATTGGCTCGATTAACTACGCCATTGAAAAATTGCGTTTGCAGGAGCGTCGTTTCGAGCTGGATGGGGAACTGACCGACAGTATAAAAGCTGAGTTGGTCGCCAAGAGAGTTCAACTGCAAGAAGATTACTTAGTGCTTGAAAAGGCGTTATTTGCCCTGCGTGATGATGCGGCGCGTGACTCGGTTATTGTCCGAGATATGCGCGGCGAAGAAGTTGAACTGAAGCTCGATACCGTTCTGGATGTGACCTATGTGAATCACTTAGGACTCATAGGAAAAATTGGTAAGTGGTTTGTCGGTATTGGACGCTTTATGAGTGACGACCCGCGTGAAGCCAACACTGAGGGCGGCGTGTTCCCCGCGATTTTCGGCACTGTATTTATGGTGATGTTGATGGCGGTTATCGTGACGCCATTTGGCGTGGTCGCGGCGGTTTATCTACATGAATATGCGAAGAAAGGCCCTATTACTAAGATGATCCGCATTGCGGTAATCAACTTAGCGGGTGTGCCCTCGATTGTGTATGGCGTATTCGGTTTAGGTTTCTTCGTGTACATGATGGGCGGTTCCATCGACCAATTGTTTTACGCTGAAGCTTTGCCTGCTCCTACCTTTGGTTCGCCAGGGGTGATTTGGTCGGCATTAACCCTCGCGATTTTGACGCTGCCAGTGGTTATTGTGTCGACTGAAGAAGGGTTAAGTCGTATTCCAAGCGCGGTGCGTCAAGGTAGTTTGGCACTGGGCGCGACTAAGGCTGAAACCCTGTGGCGGATTGTGATCCCGATGGCTAGTCCAGCGATCATGACGGGTTTGATTTTAGCGGTCGCTCGTGCTGCTGGTGAAGTGGCACCGCTGATGTTGGTGGGTGTCGTTAAATTAGCGCCAACATTACCACTGGACTTTAACTTCCCGTTTGTGCATTTAGAACGTAAGTTCATGCACTTAGGGTTCCATATATATGATGTGGGCTTCCAGAGTCCTAACGTTGAAGCGGCACGTCCTCTGGTGTATGCGACCTCTTTCTTGCTGGTGTCTGTGATTGTGGCACTCAACTTGACGGCCATTAGCGTGCGTAACCACTTACGTGAAAAATATCGTTCGCTTGAGCACTAATCAGCGATTATCCTGAAAGTATTAGGACTAAATATGATTTCTATAGATTCGACAGCAATGAAAACCAATAACTTTGATTTAGCTAACTTAAGCCAGAACGACACCGCGCTGGAGATCCGTAACTTAGATTTGCGCTATGGTGATAAGCAAGCGCTGTTTAATGTATCGATGAAGATCCCCAAGAAGCAAGTCACTGCCTTTATCGGCCCCAGTGGTTGTGGTAAATCGACACTATTGCGCTGTATTAACCGCATGAATGACTTAGTTGATAATTGTCATATTGGCGGCGAGATATTGCTGCACGGCCAGAATATCTACGACAAAAAAATCGACGTCGCGGCCCTGCGCCGTAATGTCGGTATGGTGTTCCAACGCCCAAATCCTTTCCCTAAGTCGATTTACGAAAACGTTGTTTATGGCTTGAGATTGCAAGGGCTGAATAACCGTCGTGAACTCGACGAAGCGGCTGAGCGTTCATTGCGCGGCGCGGCGATTTGGGACGAAGTTAAAGACAGATTACACGATAACGCCTTTGGTTTGTCTGGCGGTCAACAGCAACGTCTGGTGATTGCCCGTGCGATAGCCATTGAGCCAGAAGTGCTATTACTCGACGAACCAACATCGGCACTCGATCCGATTTCGACGCTGACGATTGAAGAGTTAATCACTGAGCTTAAGACGAAATACACTGTAGTTATCGTGACTCACAACATGCAACAGGCGGCGCGGGTATCGGATCAAACGGCCTTTATGTATATGGGTGAATTAGTTGAATATGCTGATACTAATACGATTTTCACCACGCCGAAAAAACGTAAGACTGAAGATTACATCACAGGACGTTACGGTTAATCGCTTGAGTATCGGATAAGGCCACCACGGCTTGGTATGGGTCAACAGTTAAGTAACAGGTTGGAACGCAATGGAAAACATGAATTTAAGTAAGCACATTTCGGGTCAGTTCACCGCTGAGCTGGATGATATCCGTAATCGAGTGCTCGCCATGGGTGGCTTGGTTGAACGTCAGCTAGAGCAAGCGATTGATGCCTTAAGTGCCCTCGATGCCGAGTTAGCCCAGCGGGTGATTGCAGGCGATCATAAGGTCAATGCGATGGAAGTCTCCATTGACGAAGAATGCACGCGTATTATTGCCAAGCGTCAACCTGCGGCCAGCGATTTACGCTTGATTATCGCTATTTCAAAAACCATCGCCGATCTTGAGCGTATTGGTGATGCCTGTGTGCGGATTGCAAAAGCGGCATTAGATAAACGTTTGAATAATCAGCAGCCTTTGTTAGTTAGTATTGAAAATATGGGGCGTCATGCGACTCGGATGTTGCATGCGACTTTAGATGCCTTGGCCCGTATGGATGCCGATACCGCGTTAGAGCTGCATAAAGAAGATGCTAAGCTTGACCGTGAATATGAAGGCATTATTCGCCAGTTAATGACCTATATGATGGAAGATCCGCGTTCAATCCCAGACATACTCGACGTATTATGGGCTGCACGCGCAGTAGAGCGTGTCGGTGACCGCTGCAAAAATATCTGTGAATACATCATCTACTACGTAAAAGGTAAAGACGTTCGCCATACTTCCTACGAAGATATGGAAAAAGACATGAAAGGCTAACACACGCATTAATCTGCAGTTTTAATGCCTGAATAAAACGCTCTACAGTCTCTGTGGAGCGTTTTGCTTTTAGGGCTTTTAAATGCGGCTTAATAAATGCCGACTGCTTTTATAGACTGATTTGACAGTACTAATAGCAATGATGAGTCAATTCGATTTGGTAAAAACGCATTGGAAAATTCTGCAGGCTAGTATAGCTGAGTGAACTGTCATTTTAGTTGCTAGGCGTTGGCTGGTATCCACGCATATAGGCTTGCCATGGCATTTGCTCACCGACGCGCAGCAAGTCCGTCCTTGGATGCTCGACCCTGTAGGATCCCCTCATAATTCATAGCCCCAACAACCATGAGTTAATGAGAGTTCAGCTAGTTTCTTCGCAGCACAAAGCAAATCATCTGCTGATATGGGATAATCATGCCGTCGCCGCAGCAGTTCTTTGCCCATCCTGATTGTTGATAGCACATTCCTTTTCTTTATCGTGTTTGCTTGGAAGTGCAGCTGTAATTGCTGTGTTTCCCCGTATAATCCTAACCACCAAAATGCCAGTTGCACCAATAACGCTATCAATAGCAGTATGTCCATCCTCGCCGCGTAACGTGTTCTGCTATGACGTAAACCAAAGCCATAAGCGGAACTTTTTAAATCTCTAAAGGTTTCTTCTATTTGCATCCGCTTTTGGTAAATATTAACCAGTTTTTGAGGCGACATGG
>NZ_JABAEB010000019.1 GCF_012584455.1 Shewanella oncorhynchi | reverse complement strand
CGACATTAGCTCAGTTGGTAGAGCGATACCTTGCCAAGGTATAGGTCATCGGTTCGAACCCGATATGTCGCTCCAATTTCCTAAATATTCCACTATCACATTACTCAATTGACATTAGCTCAGTTGTGATTTTTGATATGGCGATACCTTTATTTTTCAAGGTATAGGTCATCGGTTCGAACCGCTCTTGATCAAAATCATGTCGCTCCAATTTCCTAAATATTCCACTATCACATTACTCAATTGACATTAGCTCAGTTGCGGACTTGATATGGCGGTACCTTTCTTTTTCAAGGTATAGGTCATCTGTTCGAACTGCTCTTGATCAAAATCATGTCGCTCCAATTTCAATAAATCCCCCAAAAATTACTTTAGCTAATATCATTTCAATCGTGTTGCTCATATTGCTATCACTTACAATGCTTAAGCCGTTAACTAAGGCATAGATTATTGCTCGACCACTTCCGATAAAATCATTTCGCAGTACTTCCGTTAAACTCCCCAACAGCGACTTTTTCGTGTCATTCCCTCAATTGGCTCATCTATATTTGTCTTGATTCACTGCTATCTACTTCAAGCCCTCTATCTCAAATTTACCATCTGCAACTAGATACTTACGAATACCCTTTGGGCTAAGTGTGTTGAGATCTCTTTTGGCTTTTCTCTTTTATACAAAACAGTGTGATAGGATTTAGATGCGTGATCTATAGCGTGTTTCTTTAAGTTTTCCTAAATTAGATAGCTGCGTGAAAGTTAAATTATGACCTTGTTCAAATATTCGTAACGCTTTTACTCACATAATGGAATTAGACAAAATTAATAGCGCCAAGTAGTTGGCCTGACAATGGAGTGCATTATATGCGTATTCAACAATTACGTGATCTACTCGAGTATGTGGCAAATTGCCGCTTAGATATGGCGCAACTCTATGGCCGACTCAACAATCAAGCTGACTCGGCTCGTGTGAAAATGATGTTGGAGTATTTTGAATCACACCAAAAAACCATGGCAGAAAAACTGCGTGATTATATGGATGAAGCACCACATCGTATTCTTGATACTTGGTATAAAGACTTCACTTTTGAAGACTTTACTAAGCGTTGCCAAGATACTATGTTGCCCGCAAACATGAATGAAGATGATGTGCTCAACTTACATTTAGACCTAGAGAATCGTCTGATTGGTTTGTTAGAAAAAACAGTTAACTCAACCACGGCGGAAGATGCGCGCAATGCGTTAGCCAATTTGATCCGAGTAGAGAAAACTCAGCAGCAACGTCTAGTCCATAGTACGATTCGGATGGACGATATCTAAACCGTCATTTCTTCTTGATTCTCAAAGCCAGCCCAGCGCTGGCTTTGGTTTTTATGTCGACTTTGTATCGGCAACTTTTACTCTACTTTGCTCCATTTGGGCGGGTTTCTGCGCCTGAACTGATTTACGTCATAATTTCTCGCTGCTTTTTTTGCTACTTTCTTGATCTATTGGCTGATTTTTATTGGCCTTGCTCAATTCTGCCAAGACTTCTATGGTGAGATTACTCATTGTGAAATGGAGTCATTGGTGTCTAAGGAGATCCTTCATGGCACAAGATCTATCGCAATTTCCCAAAGCTCTATACACCCAAACACAAGTTCGCGAAGCTGAACTGAGTGCAGTGTCTCAGGGAGTATCTAGTCTCTATGAATTGGTCGAGCGTGCTGGCGCGGCGGCTTTTGAGTGTTTAGCGAAACATAGCTCCAAAGTCTTACCTGTGTTAATTCTTGCTGGCAGCGGTAACAATGGTGCCGATGCTTTAGTGTGCGCCCGTCTAGCCCGTGCCAGTGGTATGGACGTTTCTGTGATGATGACGTCAGCGGCAGGCACGCCTGAGTGTCAGCAAGCATTGACCCATTATCTTGCTGAAGGTGGAAAATTACTGCCGTTAGCGGTTGAACCTATTCTCGCAGCGAAAATCATAGTCGATGGTCTGTTAGGTACTGGGGTACGTGATGCTGTACGCGACGATATGGCTAAATATATCCGTGCCATCAATGACAATTCGGCTTGGGTATTGAGTCTTGATTTTCCCTCTGGAGTCATTGCTGATACAGGCGCCGTAGTAGGTGTTGCTGTGATGGCGGATATCACCTTATGTTTTGGTGGTGTAAAGCAAGGTGTGTTAACGGGTAAGGCGCGGCATTACAGCGGCGAGCTTGAATTTGCAGATTTAGGATTAACGCCTTTCTTTGCTGAAGCGAGCGCACAAAGAGTTGGAAGAGAGACTCTTAAGGACTATTTTGCCGCCCGAGCACGGGATAGCCATAAAGGCCAATCGGGAAAAGTCACTGTCATCGGCGGTGATATAGGCATGGCTGGGGCTGTGAGACTGGCAAGTGAGGCTTGCCTACGTGCAGGCGCGGGATTAGTCACTGTGATCAGTCGACCTGAGCATCAACTGACGGTGAATGTCTCCCGTCCTGAACTGATGTTTTGGGGTTGTGATTTAGTCGATATGGAAGTGTATCTGCGCCTTGGTTGGGCGCAGGTTATCGTGCTTGGCCCTGGTTTAGGTAAGCATGACTGGGGGTATAATTTGTTTAAAGCCGTGGGCTTGAGCGATAAGCCTTGTGTTTTAGATGCCGATGCATTGAATCTGCTCAGTAACGAACCAAGGCGCCAAACGAATTGGGTATTAACACCACATCCGGGTGAGGCGGCGCGTTTACTTGGTTGTACCGTGGTCGATATTGAACAGGACAGATTTGCCGCTGTTCGCGCTATACAGCAAAAGTACGGCGGTGTTGTATTACTAAAGGGCGCAGGAACGGTCATTTTTGATGGTCAGCAAATGGTAGTGGCACCAGTCGGTAACCCTGGGCTTGCCAGTGGTGGGTGTGGCGATGTGTTATCTGGTATTATAGGCGCGCTCATGGCTCAGGGAATGGATAATATGCAGGCAACTGTGCTTGGCGTAGTCGTACATGGTTGCGCTGCCGATCTTGCGGCAATACAGGGAGAACGTGGCATGTTAGCGAGCGATTTAATGCCTTTTATTCGCCAATTAGTGAATAGTGATTTACTCTAGGCGGAATGTGAGACTCAAGCGGGGCTGGACTTTGTTATGTGCCCTGTGCCTTTTTAGGATTGAGTCGCTTCTCCATCAATAATAGCAGTGATATAAGCGGATATGACAGAGTTAACTTTTTTCTTAGACAACGAAGACGACACTATTGCGGTTGGGCAAAAATTAGCCCGCCATGTCCAAGCGCCTTTGACTCTGTATCTTACGGGTGATTTAGGAGCCGGTAAAACGACGCTGAGTCGTGGCTTAATTCAGGGATTGGGCCATAAAGGTGCCGTTAAAAGCCCGACTTACACTTTAGTTGAACCTTATGAGTTAGAAGGTGTCGAAGTTTATCATTTTGATTTGTATCGTTTAAACGATCCAGAAGAACTCGAGTTTATGGGGATCCGTGATTACTTTACGGATAAAAGTCTGTGCATTGTTGAATGGCCAGATAAGGGAGAGGGTTTACTGCCCGCTGCCGATGTCCATATGCATTTAAGTTATCAAAATAGTGGGCGAGAAATACGCATAGAGGCCTTGTCTGAGCCAGGTGAAAAGTTATTAAAAGCGATAAAATAAAAACTAAAATGATAAAAAATAACCCGTATTTTCAAATTATTATTCTTTCTTTATGTTCTTTTTTTTCTGTGGCGGCCCATGCTGCTAATCAGTTAGAAAGCGTACGTATTTGGGCCGCGCCTGAGTCAACTCGAATCGTGTTTGACTTGAGTGGAGTGCCTGATTACACCTATTTCTCTTTAGATGGCCCTAATCGTTTAGTGGTGGATTTAAAAAAGACCACTGCTAAAGTTGTGCTTAAAAATCTTGAAAACAACAGTAAGTTGGTTAAGGGCGTGCGGGTCAGTAAGTCACCGACTAAAGGTGATTTGCGTTTAGTGATCGATCTCGTAAAACCATTGAATGCAAGCTTGTTTTCTTTGCCTGTTACTGCGCCCTATGGCAATCGTCTAGTGGTTGATTTAGAAGATAAAACGTTAACTACTGCAACGGCTATCGTGTCATCTACACCCGTTAAAACTGTCACCCAAGCGGCGCAATCATCCCGCGATATTGTCATTGCTATTGATGCGGGTCATGGTGGCGACGATCCTGGCTCCATTGGTCCTTCTGGTGTTTATGAAAAAAAGGTCGCCCTAGAAATCGCCAGACGTGTTTCCAGCAAGATCAATGACACGCCAGGCATGCGTGCTGTGATGATCCGTACTGGTGATTATTTTGTGAATTTAAATAAACGCTCTGAACTGGCGCGCAACAGTAAGGCAGATCTGCTGATTTCTATCCATGCGGATGCCTTTACCTCGCCCAATCCACGTGGCGCCTCCGTATGGGTGCTATCAATGCGTCGTGCTAATAGTGAAATTGGTCGTTGGTTAGAGCAAAAAGAGAAACACTCTGAGCTGCTGGGCGGCGCGGGTGAGATTATCCAAAATACTGATAATGAACAGTATTTGGCCATGACGCTGCTCGATATGTCAATGAACAGTTCGATGGCAATTGGCCATTCTGTAGCGGGGGATATTTTAAAAGATTTAGGTGGCGTGACTCAATTGCATAAAAGTCGCCCTGAGTCCGCGAGTTTAGCCGTGCTGAAGTCACCGGATATTCCTTCAATCTTGGTTGAAACGGGCTTTATTTCAAACCCTAAAGAAGAGCGTTTACTGTCGAGTAGTCGCCATCAAGAGAGCATTGCCAATGCTATTTATAAGGGGGTGAGCCGTTACTATCACAACAATCCGCCAGCGGATACTTTGCTTGCCCAAAGAAGGGGAGGAAGCTCTAGCAGTGCTAAGCTGGCCAAAACCACAGCAAAAGCATCAGCAGAAAGAACGCCAACTGAAAGAACACCTACAGCCTATGTTGGCGATGCGGTATCGACAAAGGTTAAACATAAGGTCCGTCGCGGAGAATCTTTATCTGCAATCGCGCAACGTTACAGTGTGCCAATGTCCAGCATCAAACAAGCGAATGGAATGAAGTCCGATGTGGTGCAGTTAGGGCAAACGCTAGTCATACCCCAGAGTTAAATAGGAAAGCATGATGGGCATTCAGATCCTGCCTCCGCAATTAGCCAACCAAATTGCGGCGGGGGAAGTGGTTGAGAGACCCGCTTCCGTAGTCAAAGAATTGGTCGAGAATTGCCTCGACGCAGGAGCGAGCCGAGTCGATATTGAAATCGACAAAGGCGGCAGCAAGCTGATTAAAATTCGCGATAACGGCTCTGGCATACCTAAAGATGAACTCGCGCTAGCCTTATCGCGCCACGCGACCTCAAAGCTGCACACTTTAGATGATCTTGAAGCGATCCTTAGTTTTGGTTTCCGTGGTGAAGCGCTAGCCAGTATCAGCTCAGTTTCACGTTTAACTTTAACTTCACGCACGGCTGAGCAAACCGAAGCATGGCAAGCCCATGCTGAAGGTGCCGACATGGCAGTTAAAGTGATGCCCGCCGCGCATCCAGTAGGTTCGACGATTGAAGTGGTGGATTTATTCTTTAATACACCGGCTCGCAGACGCTTTTTAAAGAGTGACAAAACCGAATTTACCCATATCGATGAATGGTTAAAGCGCATTGCATTAGTGCGCGGCGATATCCATTTCACGCTGATGCATAACGGCAAGACAGTACGTAATTATCGTCCCGCCATGAATGAAGCCCAGTATTTACAGCGTTTGACGCAAGTGTGTGGCCGTCCATTTGCCGAGCAAGCGCTTAAGATTGAATGTCAACACGATGACTTGCGTCTCAGTGGTTATTTGCAGTCACCTTGGTCACCGGTTATCAGCGATACCCATTACTTTTATGTCAATGGACGCCTTATCCGTGATCGCTTGGTCAATCATGCAGTGCGTCAAGCCTTTGCTCAAAAAGCAGAAATTGAACAACCCGGCTACGTGCTGATGTTGGATATCGATCCCCATCAAGTGGATGTTAACGTGCATCCTGCTAAGCATGAAGTGCGATTCCATCAGAGTCGCTATGTGCATGATTATATTCTGCAAGCATTGCAATCGGCGCTGGAAGAAGCAGGAGAGCTCAACTTCGTTGACTCTAGCTCTTTGGGTGAGGTTGAAGATGTGTTTGTGGATGCTCCAACAAGCGCAGCTGGAATAGCTGCCCCTTTTGCACTTGGCGCTGACTCAGCTCTAGTTAATGCGCAAACTGATACACTTGAGTCTGCTCAAGATTCAGTAGCCCCAGCAGTTCAAGTAAAGTCTGTAGGCGCAGGACGAGAAGGCGCCAGTTTTGGCACTCAAACCAATGCTTTTGGCAGCATGACAATGCCAAGAGACAGCAGCCGTGGCAGTTATTCTGTAGGTGAATCTCGACAACGTACTGAATTACCATCAAAGGCGGCAATAGCAAGTTATGGTGCTTTACTGCAAACCCCTTCTTACAGTGTAAAAGATCAAGATTATCAGTCTGTGTTACCTATGCCATCGATATTAGATGGGCAATATTGGGTGATGACGTCGGAAGATAAACTCAGTCTATTATCAATAAAATCAGTAGCATTGGCGACGCGATGCCAAGAGATTGAAGCTAAACTAGCGACTGGGTTAATTGGTCAGCCTTTATTGATGCCAGTGTCTGTCGCGGCTGATGCGGATTGGCAGGCTGTGCTCGATGAACACGACACGCTGATCCGCCAATTAGGTTTAGAACTAACAATTCATTACCAGCAGTTGATTATTAAAAAAGTGCCCCCATATATCAGAGAGAGCCAGTTAGCTAAAGTGATCCCTGAGTGGCTACAATCGCTACGTTTTGAAACACCTGCGCCGAGCGCATTGGCGTTTTGGTTGGCAAAACACAGTTTAACGGGATTCGTTTCGGCACCAGAAGTCTGGGCAGCATTTTCGCAGTTAGCTGAAGAGAAAAAACAGCTTATTGCCAACAAAGCGATATTCTTACCTTGGCAATCGTGGCTAGAAGAGCAAGCAAGTGAATAAAGAATTACAGCCTAAAGTGTTATTTTTGATGGGGCCAACGGCCTCAGGTAAGACAGCTTTAGCATTAGAATTGGCCGAAAAGCATAACTGTGAAATTATTTCGGTCGATTCGGCATTAATTTATCGTGGTATGGACATTGGCAGTGCCAAACCTTCAACAGACGAACTTGCTCGCGGGCCGCACAGATTAATTGATATTCGAGATCCCAGTGAAAGCTATTCGGCAGCAGACTTTAGAGCCGATGCAATAGCCCAGATAGAAGAGATTGTCAGTATGGGGAAAACGCCAGTATTAGTTGGCGGAACCATGATGTATTTCAAAGCGTTACTCGACGGTTTGTCACCTTTGCCGAGTGCGGACGAGGCCATTAGGGCCGAGATCCAAGCGGAGGCGGATGAAAAGGGATGGGAAGCACTGCATGACCAATTAAGGGGGATAGATCCCGTGTCGGCAGAAAGAATTCATCCTAATGATCCACAAAGACTTTCAAGAGCGCTGGAAGTCTATAGAATAAGCGGCAAGAGCATGACTGAGTTGACTCAGACCAAGTCAGCTCCCTTGCCTTATGACGTAGTGCAGTTTGCTATTGCACCGCGCGAGCGCAAAGTGTTACATGACTTAATAGCGCAACGTTTTGCGATTATGCTCAAACAGGGCTTTATTGAGGAAGTCACAGAGCTAAAAGCCCGCGGAGACTTGCATTTAGACTTGCCTTCAATGCGTTGTGTCGGTTATCGACAGTGCTGGCAATACCTAGATGGTGAGTTTGACTATGATACTATGGTCGAAAAAGCGGTTGCTGCTACTAGGCAATTGGCTAAGCGTCAATTAACATGGTTGCGGAGTTGGCCAGAGTTGAATTGGCTTGAAAGTGGTGCTGAGGGGAATTTAGTTATACTTATGCGTCAATGCCGCTAGCTTATTAGCCCTTGCTGTATAATACTAAAACTAAACAAAAAACTATCACTGATATCGATTTATTTTATATAAATTAAAAAAGGAAATAATAAAATGGCTAAGGGGCAATCTTTACAAGACCCATTTTTGAACGCATTGCGTCGCGAGCGCGTTCCTGTATCAATTTACTTGGTTAACGGCATTAAACTCCAAGGACAGGTAGAGTCGTTTGATCAATTTGTCATTCTGTTGAAAAATACAGTGAGCCAAATGGTTTATAAACACGCTATTTCTACTGTCGTGCCAGCACGCCCATTCAACGTTACTGGTCACCAAAATGCCCAAGGCGGATATGGTGCTCAAGATGATGCGCCTAGTGGCGAATAAGTATTATCTGAGGAGTTTGCTTCTTGTTTGATCGTTATGAGGCGGGAGAAACTGCGGTTCTTGTCCATATCGACTTTTCCGATGAGGAACGCCGAGAAGATTTAGTCGAGCTGCAGCTATTAGTAGAATCAGCTGGGGCAAGATCAGTCGGGGTGATTACTGGAAGTCGACGTTCACCGGATCGCAAATTTTTTGTGGGTTCTGGTAAAGCCGAAGAGTTAGCTGCATTAGTGGCGGCGACTGAAGCCAATGTAGTGATTTTTAATCATGCATTGAGTCCAGCCCAAGAGCGTAATCTTGAGCAAGTGTGTCAGTGTCGAGTGCTCGACCGTACGACACTTATTCTCGATATTTTTGCCCAAAGAGCGCGAACTCACGAAGGTAAGTTACAGGTGGAGCTAGCGCAATTGCGCCATATGTCGACTCGCCTGATCCGTGGTTGGACGCATCTTGAAAGGCAAAAGGGCGGTATTGGTTTACGTGGTCCAGGGGAAACCCAGCTCGAAACCGATAGACGTTTGCTCAGAGGACGGATTAAAAATATCAACAAACGCTTAGAGCGAGTTGATAAGCAACGTGAACAGAGTCGACGTGCACGTAAGCGTAGTGATTTATCGACAGTTTCATTAGTCGGCTACACAAACGCGGGTAAATCAACGCTGTTTAATGCCCTAACATCATCTGATGTTTATGCTGCAGATCAGCTATTTGCCACACTCGATCCTACGCTAAGAAAGTTAGATTTACCTGATGGTGCCGTGATATTAGCGGATACTGTAGGGTTTATTCGTCATTTGCCCCATGATCTCGTTGCTGCATTTAAGGCAACCTTACAAGAGACAAGGCAAGCTGAGTTATTACTACACATAGTTGATTGTGCAGATGAAAACATGGCGGATAATTTTGATCAGGTTCAATCTGTACTGAAAGACATCCAAGCTGATGAAGTCATGCAACTCGTGGTCTGTAACAAAATCGATTTACTCGAAGATGTGACGCCAAGAATTGAATATAACGACATAGGTAAACCCGTTCGAGTTTGGGTTTCAGCACAGAAGCGTTTAGGATTTGATTTGCTATTGAAAGCCATCACTGAGCTTATTGGTGAGGTGATTAAAGAGCTAACACTTAGAATTCCGGCAACTGCTGGACATTATCTTGGCCAGTTTTATCGACTGGATGCGATACAGCAGAAAGAGTACGACGATCTGGGGAACTGTATTTTGTCTGTTCGTTTATCGGACGCCGATTGGCGCCGATTAACAAAACAGAGTCAGGGTGAGTTAGAAACCTTCATCTTCGAAGATTCGATAGATGAAGCTGTTTGTTAATAATCTAATTTATTTCATCCACTTATGGAGTGCTAAATGGCTTGGAACGAGCCCGGTAACAAGGGTAATGATCCTTGGGGAAATAAAGGTGGTAACGACAAAGGACCACCGGACCTTGACGAGGTTTTTCGTAATCTTTCAAAGCGCTTTGGCGGCAAAGGAAATGGCTCAGGCCAGTCTTTTAGTTCGTTTAGCCTAATCATCATTCTTGCTGTTGCTGTAGTTGTTTGGGGACTTTCGGGTTTTTATACAATTAAAGAAGCTGAGCGTGGTGTGGCACTGCGATTTGGTAAACACGCTGGCGAAATTGGCCCTGGACTTCATTGGAAAGCCACATTTATCGACCAAATTTATCCCGTCGACATTCAATCGGTTCGCTCTATTCCTGCGTCTGGTAGCATGCTGACATCCGATGAAAACGTCGTGAAAGTTGAGCTTGATGTTCAGTATCGTATTTTAGATGCTTACTCATATCTATTTAGTGCCGTCGATGCGAACGCCAGTTTGCGTGAAGCGACTGACAGTGCACTGCGTTATGTCATTGGACATAACAAGATGGATGATATTCTGACTACGGGCCGTGATGCTATTCGTCGCGATACGTGGAAAGAGTTAGAGCGCATTCTTGAACCGTACAAATTGGGTCTTGCTGTTGTTGACGTTAACTTCTTACCGGCACGTCCGCCAGAAGAAGTGAAAGACGCCTTCGATGATGCTATTTCTGCCCAAGAAGATGAACAACGTTTTATTCGTGAAGCTGAAGCTTATGCCCGTGAAATTGAACCAAAAGCTCGTGGTGAAGTTGAACGTATGGCGCAACAAGCGAATGCTTATAAAGAGCGTGAAGTCTTAGAGGCTCGCGGTAAAGTGGCTCGTTTTGAGTTGTTATTACCAGAGTATCAAGCTGCGCCTGAAGTGACTCGTAAGCGTTTGTATCTTGATACAATGCAGCAAGTGATGACAGATACGAATAAAGTGCTGATTGATGCTAAGAACAACGGCAACTTAATGTACCTACCGCTAGATAAGTTAATTCAGCAGAAGCCTGCGACAAATGAGCTGGAAGCTAAGCCACAGCAAAATGTTAATTCTTCATCTGTATCAACGACTCGCGCGAATGAGCCTTTGAGTGGACGTCCATCCCGCGATGATCGTACTCGCCAAGGGAGGGAGTAATCCATGGGTAGATTAAGCGTTATTCTTATCGCCGTGCTCTTAGGTATTGGTTTGTCATCTTTAATGGTGGTGAATGAAGGCGAGCGCGCTATTGTGGCGCGTTTCGGTGAAATTTTAAAAGACGACGTTGACGGTAAGCAAGTCACCCGCGTCTACGGCCCAGGCCTGCACATGAAAGTGCCTGTGATCGATAAAGTAAAATTACTCGATGCCCGTATTCAAACACTCGATGGTGCAGCTGATCGTTTTGTGACTTCAGAGAAGAAAGACCTTATGGTCGATTCCTATGTGAAGTGGCGCATTATGGATTTCGAAAAATATTACCTGTCTACAAACGGTGGTATTAAGTCGAATGCAGAATCGCTATTACAACGTAAAATCAACAACGATTTACGCACTGAGTTTGGTCGTCGCACTATCAGAGAGATTGTTTCTGGTAAGCGTGATGAACTGCAAAATGATGCGTTATCCAATGCCTCAGAAAGTGCAAAAGATCTAGGTATTGAAGTTGTTGATGTGCGTGTAAAGCAAATCAATCTACCGGCTAACGTCAGTAACAGTATTTACCAGCGTATGCGTGCAGAGCGTCAAGCTGTGGCAAAAGAGCATAGAGCGCAAGGTAAAGAACAGTCTGAAATTATTCGTGCAACGATAGATGCCAATGTGACGGTGAAGATTGCCGAAGCTGAACGTAAAGCCTTAACCATTCGAGGTGAAGGGGATGCGTTAGCAGCGAAGATATATTCTGATGCTTACAACAAAGATGCTGAGTTCTTCGGTTTTGTTCGTAGCTTAGAGGCTTATCGAGCCAGCTTCTCAGGCAAGTCCGATATTATGGTGTTAGAGCCTGATAGCGAGTTCTTCAAGTATATGAAGAGCACTACACCTAAGAAGTAATGCATTAAAAGTATTGATTTAATAGGTCCTGTTACTCAGGGCCTATTTTTTTATCTGGCGATTGTTAACTTAGTTTGAAAAGTCTGGGCTAATTTATATTAGCGATGCATGCTTTATGCCGATATCACAGACAAGAAGCTTAAAATATGATCCAAATGAATTAAAATGGGTTAATAGTTGGGTCTTTTTTAGGCTTTTTTTAAAAAACACGCAATCTCCCTAACTTACTTGCGTGTTTTCACTATGATCTGCTTCTAATTTTTAGCTATAATGAGCCCCGCTTCAAACTTCGATTTTTGACCCTAGTGATGACTAAGGGCTGAAAGTCTTTGAAATATAAAAATTCCAACACCCTCTGGGAGATAAGTGGATGAGCAATGCGCCAGTCGATACCGGACGTCGCAGATTCCTGACAGCCGCAACCGCCGTAGTAGGTGGTGCTGGTGCCGTCGCTGTAGCGGTTCCTTTCATCAAGTCATGGAATCCGAGTGCCAAAGCGAAAGCTGCAGGTGCACCGGTCGAAGTAAATATCAGTAAAGTAGAGCCAGGTCAGCTGATCCGTGTTGAGTGGCGTGGAAAACCTGTATGGGTTGTCCGTCGCACAGATGCTGTGATCAATGAACTGCCAACACATGATGATAAGTTAAGAGATCCTGCTTCTGCTGAGATGCAGCAGCCTGATTATGCAACAAATCCTTTGCGCTCAATCAAGCCAGAGTATTTTATTGCTGTCGGTATTTGTACCCACCTCGGATGTTCACCTACTTATTTGCCAGATTCATTTGGTGAGCAAGTTGAAGGTGTCACTTCTGGTTTCTTCTGTCCATGTCATGGCTCTAAGTTCGATATGGCTGGTCGCGTTTTCCAAGGCGTACCTGCTCCATTGAACTTAGTTATCCCTCCACATCAATACGTTGATGATGGCACCGTGATTATCGGTGTAGATAAAGGAGTGGCGTAATGGTTAAGAATTTAATTAATTGGATTGATGCGCGTATCCCAATGACGGCGACTTATAACCGTCACGTGGGCCAGTACGCTACGCCAACTAACTTTAACTTTTGGTATTTTTTCGGTTCGCTAGCGATGTTGGTATTGGTTAACCAATTACTGACAGGTATCTGGTTGACGATGAACTATGTACCAACAGCAGAAGGCGCATTTGCCTCTGTTGAATACATAATGCGTGATGTTGAATACGGTTGGTTGCTGCGTTATATGCACTCAACGGGTGCATCAGCCTTCTTCGTTGTGATCTATCTGCACATGTTCCGTGGTTTAATTTACGGTTCATATCAGAAGCCTAGAGAACTACTGTGGCTGTTCGGTATGTTAATTTTCCTCGTGTTGATGGCCGAAGCCTTTATGGGTTATTTGCTGCCATGGGGTCAAATGTCATATTGGGGCGCGCAGGTAATTATCTCTCTGTTCGGTGCAATTCCAGTTATTGGTGACGACTTAACCCTGTGGATCCGTGGTGACTACGTGATCTCTGGCGCAACGCTGAACCGTTTCTTTGCGCTGCACGTTATTGCTCTGCCGCTAGTATTAGTCGTACTCGTGTTTTTACACTTAATTGCGCTGCATGAAGTGGGTTCTAACAACCCTGACGGTATCGAAATCAAGAAGAACAAAGACGAAAATGGCTGGCCAGTTGACGGTATTCCATTCCACCCATATTACACTGTAAAAGACATCATGGGCGTCGCGGGCTTCCTGATCGTGTTCTGCTATGTGTTGTTCTTTATTCCTGAAGGCGGTGGTTACTTCCTTGAAAAGCCAAACTTTGAAGCGGCTAACTCGATGAAGACTCCTGAACACATTGCACCCGTTTGGTACTTTACTCCTTTTTACGCCATTTTACGTGCTGTGCCTGATAAATTGGGTGGCGTCATAATGATGGGTCTGTCGATTGCAGTACTGTTCGTATTGCCTTGGTTAGATCGCTGTAAAGTGAAGTCAGTTCGCTACCGTAGTACGCTACATAAGCTGAATATTGCCCAATTTGCTATATCTTTCATAGTATTGGGTTATTTGGGGGTAGTGCCTGCCACGCCGACGCTGACGATAGTTGCACAGGTGTTTACTTTCACTTACTTTGGTTTCTTTGTGGCGCTGTGGGTATACAGCAAGAATGAAAAAACTAAACCTGTTCCAGCGAGGTTGACACACTAATGAAAAAATTATTGATTGCATTAGTTACCTTGTTGCCGACGTTGGCTATGGCCGCGAGTGGACATAAAATTCATTTAGAAGATGCCAATGTTGATCTGCATGATAAAGCTTCTTTAGAGCGTGGTGTGGACCTGTTCCAACATTACTGTTCTGGTTGCCACAGCACTCAGTATCAACGTTATGAACGTGTAGCGACCGATATCGGTATCTCTGCGGATGATATGCGTAATAAGTATATGTTCACCGATGCTAAAATTGGTGAGTTGATGCAAAACGCTATTCCACCTAAAGATGCTGCTAAATGGTTTGGTGCTACACCGCCAGACTTAACTTTAGTTGCTCGCGTGCGTGGTGAAGATTGGGTTTATTCCTATCTGAAAGGCTTCTATAAAGATCCAAGTCGTCCATTTGGTGTGAATAACACAGTATTCCCATCTGTTGGTATGCCACATGTACTCGAAGAGTTACAAGGCACACCAGTTAAACAAGAAGATGGCACTATTGTGGTGACTGGCGGTAAATTGAATGCGGAAGAATACGACCAAGCAGTACGTGATATCACTGGCTTCTTAGTTTATTCGGCTGAACCTGTTAAGCTAGAGCGTCAAGCTATGGGCTGGTGGGTACTCGGATTCCTATTTATATTCTTTATTGTGGCCTACCTCTTGAAGAAAGAGTATTGGAAAGATGTACACTAGGCACCAATAACGGGTAAAATGTAATATCCGCATAGTGTAAACGGGGGGCTTTGCCCCTCGTTTACTTTTGTTTTATTTCGATTCTGGAGGGTATCAATGGCTGTTGCTGCCAACAAACGCTCTATCATGACACTGTTTTCAGGTGCTGATGATCTGTATAGCCATCAAGTACGTATCGTGTTAGCTGAGAAAGGGGTTACTGTTGATGTTTTACAGGTCGACCCTAACGAAATGCCTGAGGATTTGCTCGAAGTAAATCCATATAACTCAGTGCCAACTTTGGTAGACCGTGAACTCGTTTTATACGAATCACGCATTATCATGGAATATTTGGATGAGCGTTTTCCTCATCCGCCTTTGATGCCAGTTTATCCAGTGTCTCGCGGCCAAAGCCGTTTGATGATGCATCGCATCGATACTGACTGGTATTCGCTCGTTGACCGTATCCGTAAAGGTGATCGTGTTGAAGCGGCTCGTAAGGAGTTGACTGAAAGCCTGATCGCAATTGCGCCTATCTTCGGTGAAGTGCCTTACTTCATGAGCGAAGAATTTGGTCTAGCGGATTGCTACCTTGGCCCATTGTTGTGGCGCTTACCTGTATTAGGTATTGAGCTAGATAGCCGTGTAGCTAAAGATATCAAAGCGTATATGACACGTATTTTTGAGCGTGAATCGTTTAAAGCTTCTTTAACTGAAGCCGAACGCGAAATGCGCATGGGTATGTAATGAAACCTTTGACTCCAAATCGTCCTTATTTACTAAGGGCTTACTATGATTGGTTGATGGACAACCAATTGACTCCTCACGTTGTGGTTGATGCCTTTGTTGAAGGCACTCAAGTACCGCAGCAATACGTGAAGGATGGCCAGATAGTGTTGAATATCGCTGCTGGCGCAGTGGGCAATTTGCAAATTAGCAATGAGTGTGTGGAGTTCAATGCGCGTTTTGGTGGTGTTCCTCAGCAGGTGATGTTGCCAATGGCGTCGATTGTCGCTATTTATGCACGTGAAAATGGTGCTGGCACTGTCTTCGATATCGAAGATGCTTACCTGATGGACGATGAAGTCGATTCATCTTTATCTGTTGTTGAAACAACAGATAAAGCGTTTGAACCGACAGATGAGCCTCCTAAGCGTCGCAGTCATTTAACTGTGGTTAAATAACTGTGGTGAAATGCCCAAGTCGTTTAAAAATTAAGCCAGTCTAATGACTGGCTTTTTTGTCGCTGTATCTTAATCCCCACAATTGGTTAAACCTTAAGTACAAGGTGTGATAGCATTTGCGCCCGCATTCATCCGTTAGATATGCGTTACCTTTACCCATTTAGACCAATGGATCTTGTATGTTGCTAATGATCGATAATTACGACTCTTTCACCTTTAACTTAGTGCAGTATTTTCAGCAGCTAGGGCAAGAGATAGTGGTTAAGCGTAATGATGAAATTAGCCTAGCCGACATTGAGGCACTTGCGCCTACTCATCTGGTGATTTCGCCCGGCCCTTGCACTCCCAATGAGGCGGGAATTTCCCTTGCGGCGATTGAGCATTTTGCCACGTGCATGCCGATCTTAGGTGTCTGTTTGGGACATCAGGCGATGGCGCAGGTTTTTGGTGCCAATGTCGTGCGTGCCGAACGGGTGATGCACGGCAAGGTCAGTGCAATTACGCACACTGGACAGCGGTTATTTAAGGGATTAAATCAGCCTTTAACCGTGACACGTTATCACTCGTTACTGGTTGATGCTGTGCCTGAAGGTTTTGTACTCGATGCTTGGTTTGACGATGCAATTCACGGCCGAGAAATCATGGCCATGAGCCATCAAGACTTACCGCTTTATGGGGTGCAATTTCATCCCGAATCAATTCTCACCGAGCAAGGTCTCGAACTGTTAGCCAATTTTTTAGCGCAACCGGCTGTGTCCGTATAATTTCCTCTCCTTAAAAACTCTCCACACTATCAATTTCTGTTACAAGATTTATCCTTCTTTTAAGCAAGTTTAGCGATTAACTATGTTATAACTGCCGCAAAACTACGCGAATAGGCGAAACCAGCAGATAAGTAGACTGGGTCATTTAGCTATTGCGATAACAATAAAAGGAAGGATAAATGAGAAGCGTAATGCGAAATTTGGGTTTTAGTGCGTTAGCGGTTGCCGTATTGGCAGGGTGCGCAGCGACATCGACTGAAACTGCAACTCCCGTAATAGCTCCGCCAGCATTCCAAGTTCCCTTAGCCCAACCGCCACAAGTTTCACAGGCGCTTACGCTTAATCAAATTATGGCAAATCCTGATTGGATGGGGATCTTTGCCAAAGAGGCTTACTGGAGCGACGATAGCCAAAGCGTGCTGTTTGCCCGCCAAGCGAGTGCTTCACCTCTGCGTAGCTATTATCAGCAAGGCATCAATGACAGTCGCGCCGTCGAGCTAGCTCTCGATAAGTTACATGCCGCAGATCAGCAGTTTGGTGTGTTTGATCGCACTAAGTCCCACAAGGCTTACCTATATCAAGGCAACATTTTTGTTAAACAATTAAGCACGGGTAAGATCAGCCAATTGACTCGCCAGCGCACCGCCATCGATGGTGTGCGTTATCTCAATAATGGCGATATTGCCTATTGGCAGGGCGACAATGTTTTCCAAATTCATCAAGATTCAGGCTTAGTCGAGCAACTTGCTGAAATTAAAATGGCGAAAGCACCAGAAGCGGTAAAAGAGCCGACGTCTTATATTGCGAAACAACAGCACAGATTGATTCAGTATGTAGCGCTGCAGCAAGAAAATGCTAAAGCTAAAGCGCAGTACCAAGATGAATTACAAAAAAACGATCCAACGCTCGCCGCCAGCACTTGGTATTTAGGCGATAGCGAAGTGGTGTCAGAGCTGAGTTTATCACCCGATGGCCGCTATATTTTAGTCGCTCTTACAGATAAAAATTACACAGGTAGCAGCGAACACGACATCATGCCTAATTACTTAGGTAGCGAAGGTTATATCGACCCAGTGCCAGTGCGCGCGCGCGTGGCTGAAGATACGCCACCAGGGCAACGTTTTGTGGTGCTTGATTTAAACCAACATAAAAAAGTCGATATCACAATCGAGGGCCTTACTGGTTTTGATGAAGATGTGCTAGCCAAAGTGAAAGCTGAAAATGCTAAAGCGAAAGGCGAAACTTATCAAAGCACTAAATCGCCACGTAAAATTCAGTTGATGCAGGATTGGGGCTGGACTCAGAGTGCGATTCAATGGCATGAGTCGGAAAATAAATTAGCCCTGATGCTAGAAGCAACTGATAACAAAGATCGCTGGATCGCCAGTGTCGATCTTGCTAAGGGTAAATTCATTACCGAACATCGTTTGCATGATGACGCATGGGTGAATTACGACTACAACCAATTCGGTTGGTTACCGGATACGGATACCTTGTATTACTTGTCAGAAGAGTCCGGTTATTCGCAGCTTTATATTAAAGCTCAAGGCGAAAAGCCGCGTGCGTTAACCCAAGGCAAGTTTGTGGTGAGTGATATTACGCTGTCACCGGATGCCAATTACATCTATTACAAAGCGAACCAGAGTCACCCCGGTATTTATAATGTTCACTGCGTGAATCTTGCCACAGGTAAAAATGAACAACTAACTCAGTGGGATGGAAACTTAGATTACAGCTTAAGCCCCGATGGCACTCAGCTATTACTCAATGCCTCACGCCGCACACAGCCTAATGAGCTTTATGTTCAACCCATTGGCGGCGAGTTAAAGCAGCTGACGTCTTATACCAGTGATGCCTTCAAAAATTACCCATGGCAAGCGCCAGAAGTGGTAGCAGTACCTTCAAATCATGGTGCTGGCAATGTGTACGCTCGAGTTTATCTGCCGCAAGGCTATGATAAGTCCCGCGCTGAGAAATACCCTGCGGTGATTTTCAACCACGGCGCAGGTTATCTGCAAAATGCTGACTATGGCTTTAGCGGTTACTTCCGCGAGTTTATGTTCCACAACCTGCTGACTCAACAAGGTTATGTTGTGATGGACATGGATTACCGTGGCTCTAAAGGTTACGGCCGAGATTGGCGCACCGCTATTTATCGCAATATGGGTCATCCAGAAGTGGAAGACTTAAAGGATGGCGTGACGTGGATGGCGACTCATACCCATGTCGATACTAAGCGTGTCGGGACTTATGGTGGCTCTTACGGTGGGTTCTTAACCTTCATGTCTTTGTTTACCGCGCCAGACTTGTTCCAAGCTGGAGCGGCATTGCGTCCTGTGGCGGACTGGGCACATTATAATGCGCCTTATACCTCTAATATCTTAAATACGCCTGATGTCGATCCTATCGCCTATGAGCGCAGCTCTCCTATTGAGCATGCCCAAGGATTAACTAAACCACTGCTTATCATGAGTGGCGTAATGGACGACAACGTTTTCTTCCAAGACAGTGTGCGTATGGTACAGCGCCTCATTGAACTGGAAAAACCAACCTTTGAAATGGCGATTTATCCTGTCGAGCCCCATGGTTTTCGTCAACCTTCTAGCTGGTTAGATGAATACCGCCGCATCTATAAGTTATTTGAACAAGAACTCAAATAATTCAGTTCGATTTCTTTTAAAGGTCTCCTAGTCGAGGCCTTTTTATTGGGTAACTGACTAGGAAATATCCGATATAACTCTTTGTTTGCGTTCTGCGACTTTGCATTATTGCTAAGATTAAGTGTATGTGCTGAAATTGTAATGATTTTGAGAGTTTGATTGTGTTGACGTCACTCGGGCATTAGCGATATAGGAAAGATTTATAGTGGCGATTTCGGTTGCGGGCGGTGTAAGACCCGGCAAAATTATAGAGATAGAACATAGACTCTATCAACAATTGATCCTCGGAAAGCAAAAAGCGAGCCCGACTCTTTTGGATGAACTCGACCTTGAATTAGAGGCCGATGCAAATAAGTTAGATGTTGAACGCGAAGCGATTTTGGTGCGTTTGCTGAAACAAATTAAAGCTAAAGAAGTGTTTGAAGCCGTATCGAGCCAGTTGCATGAAACTGTCATTAACGCCATCGAGCATCAACTCGCGTCCCCTGAATCTGTTCTGGCTAAGTCAGATATCAATGAGTCGCAAATCCTCTTGCTGGAATTATTGCTGGCAAAAAATCTCGATGCAACGCGATTAAGACCACTGATCAGTAACTTAAGTTGGTTGTGCCGCGACTTAACCAACATGGTCAACAGCCCATCTTTTCGCGCTCGCCGGTCTCAGAGCTCAGATGTGCGGGTCACTGATATCAAATTAGTGATGAATTACATCGGTATCGAAAACCTTCGCACTATTATCCCTTACTTCTGTTTGCGAAATTGGCTTCCTAGTGGCAATGCTAAGTTGTTATGGACTACCCGTAAATTATGGCGCTACAGCATAGTCAGTGGTATAGCGGCAAATGCTTTAGCTCAGCTTCATAATACTGACTCAGCCTTGGTTTATAGTAGTGCCTTACTTAATCAGTTAGGCACATCCGTTGTATTGAGTTTAAGTGCCCGTTTATTCGACCAAACATGGGGATCTTGGATAAGAGAAGCCAGTAGCAGCCGTGATAAGGAAGTGTATGATGCGGTGATTGCCACTGAGTTTCCTGCTAAGGCCGTATTTGAACAAGTGCTAAGCCATGGTCTTAAACTTAATTGGCAATTATTAGAGTTACTTAAGTTTGAAGCGAGTCCCTTAACTCGGTTGTTAAAGGAGTTAGACCAAACCTTAAGCTATCGAGAATTGTCGCCTCAGTCGGCATTAGTCGCGCGGGCAAACTGTTATGCTAAGGTGGTATTGCTCGAAGAAATGCGTCAAATCGATCCCCAAGAAAAGCGCTTAATGTTTGATTATTATGAGTTAAATGAGCAAGAAGTACTGCGCTTAAAAGCACAAAACTATAGGAAGTTAGATCTGCTGTAATCCTCGGTCTGCTACGTAGCGCCATGATTGCGGCGTTTAAGTAGAGGAAGGGATATGCCAAGCTGGCAAGCATCTGTACTAAATACCATTTTATCCTATGTCGCTAGGCCATCCATCAGTCGTGGACAGGCCAAAATGCCCTTAGCGCAAGTGCGTGAAAAGTTGCTTGAGCTTGATAGACGTTGGCTCCCTTGGCCGGATAAGTTAGTCAGCGCTACCATCCCCTTACAACACTCAAACTTGTTACATTATGTGCTTCTCAACGAACCTTCTCGCCTTGGAAGTCTGTTTTATATCCGTGGCGGAGGCTTCTGTTTTAAAACGCCCCATGCCCATGCAAGACTGGTCGCAGATATCTGCCAGCGTTGTCAATTAGATGCTTATATTCCTGATTATCGTCTCGCACCTGAGTATCCTTTCCCCGCGCCATTTGATGATGTACTTGAAGCCTATAGACGGTTAATTGAGCTGAAAGGCACGGAGAATTTGATCCTCATGGGTGACTCGGCGGGCGGCAATTTAGCCTTGAGCTTGTTGCTGGAATTAAAGCGTTTAGCCCTGCCTTTACCGACCGCCTGTATCTTGCTATCGCCCGCGTTAGACTTAGCACTTACGGGGGATACTGAGTTGATACTCGCAGCCGACGATCCCTTCTTCACCATAGAGGCATTGCTGCGCTTACGTGGCGCTTATCTTGCGGGGGCCGATCCTATGTCGGCAAAAGTGTCCCCCTTACAGAGGAACTTGGCAGACCTGCCGCCTATCTTAGTGATTGCGGGTACGCGGGAGCTATTATTGCAAGATTCTGAACGTTTAGTCGCCCAAATAAAAGCCTGTGGTGGTGAGATAACGGGCTGCTTTTACCCTAACATGCCCCATGTGTTTCCTCTGTTCAATTTATTACCCGAAGCCCTTGAAGTGAGGTCGAAAATTGGCCATTTTGTACTTTCACACTTGATTCGTTAAAATGGTGTAGTTATTCACATTCAGTGAATAGCTAGCAAAATGAGGGGCAAATAACTTTTTTTCTGACTAATTATGCTGCAAGCCATGGGCTTAACCGCTTGTATAGTTCTTAAACTGCAATCTTTATGCACTTTGGATGGAAGTGCGTGGATTGATGTTTGTGAAAAACTGGTATTTTGATCACATTTTCGCTAATAATGGTTATTAATAGACACAAGCAATCCCAGTATCACTAACTCTAGATAAAGATACCTATGGGACTCTGACGGTGCAAGGCGCCGTTAAACAAACACAAAGGACGAAGAAGAATGAGCGTTGATATGAAGTTGGACCGTGCCCAGTTTGACGCAGTGATGGTGCCTAATTATGCGCCTGCTGCCGTGATCCCTGTTCGTGGCGAAGGAAGCCGAGTTTGGGACCAAGAGGGCAACGAGTTTATCGATTTTGCTGGCGGTATTGCGGTAAATTGCTTAGGTCACTGTCATCCAGCCCTTGTGAATGCCCTTAAGACACAAGGTGAAAAATTATGGCATCTATCAAACGTAATGACGAATGAGCCAGCCTTGGCATTAGCGACTAAATTAGTTAATAGCACGTTTGCCGACAAAGTGTATTTTGCCAACTCTGGCGCCGAAGCCAACGAAGCCGCATTAAAACTTGCCCGTCGTTATGCCTTAGAAAAACATGGCGTTGAGAAAGATGAAATCATAGCGTTCGATAAAGCTTTCCACGGCCGTACATTCTTCACCGTCAGTGTCGGTGGACAAGCTGCCTATTCCGATGGTTTTGGTCCTAAGCCGCAGAGTATTACTCACCTGCCATTTAACGATGTTGCCGCCTTAGAAGCCGCAGTAACGGATAAGACTTGCGCCATCATGCTTGAGCCGCTGCAAGGCGAGGGCGGTATTATCGATGCCGATCCTGCATTCCTAAAAGCCGTGCGTGAATTAGCGGACAAGCACAATGCACTAGTGATTTTTGATGAAGTCCAAACGGGTGTGGGCCGTACTGGTGAACTGTACGCTTACATGGGTACTGAAATCGTGCCTGATATCTTAACCACAGCTAAAGCGCTCGGTGGTGGTTTCCCTATCGCAGCTATGCTGACAACGGCTGAGATTGCCGAGCATTTAAAAGTGGGCACTCACGGTTCTACCTATGGTGGTAACCCATTAGCCTGCGCTATCGGTAATGCAGTGTTAGATGTAGTGAACACACCTGAAGTGTTAGATGGCGTAAAACATCGCGAGCAGTTATTGCGTGATGGTTTGAACAAAATCAATGAAAAATATCATGTTTTTTCAGAAGTACGCGGTAAAGGTTTACTCTTAGGGGCCGTTCTTAATGAACAATACCAAGGTCGTTCACGCGACTTTTTGGTGGCCTCTGTCGCTGAAGGCTTAATGAGCCTGATGGCGGGTGCTAACGTGGTGCGTTTTGCTCCTTCTCTGGTGATCCCTGAGGCAGATATTGCTGAAGGTCTAGCTCGTTTTGAACGTGCTGTGGCGAGCATAGCTGCCGCCTAAATGACCAAAGGAGTGCTGAATTTATTCGCACTCCTTTTTTGTCAGGGAATACTTACCTGCATCACTGCCTGTCTTTTTAAAGAGAGGTGCCTTGATGCACGGTAAGCCAAAGTGAGGAGACACTAAGATGTTAATCATACGTCCTATTCAGGCTGGTGATTTTGAGGCCTTATATCAAATTGCCGAAGAGTCTGGTCATGGTTTTACGTCATTACCTGTGAATGCGGATCTGCTCAGACATAAAATTGCTCGAGCAGAAGCCTCATTCGTCAAAGCCGTAGAGACTCCCTTCGATGAAGGTTATCTGATGGTGCTGGAAGATACCGATACCCGTGAAGTGGTGGGAACGTGCGCCATCGAAGCGGCGGTGGGAATGGAAGATGCGTTCTACCATTATCGACTTGGTACCGAAGTCTATCATTCCGAACAAATTGATGTGCGTAACGAGGTCGAAACACTCACCCTTTGCCATGACTACACGGGTGCTGCTGAGATGTGCACGCTGTTTTTGCGTGAAGCATATCGCAAGGGCAACAATGGCCGCATGTTATCCCGCAGTCGCTTTCTGTTTTTAGCTCAACATGCGAAGCGTTTTGGCGAAACTGTGATTGCCGAAATGCGCGGTGTGAGCGATGCCGATGGTCATTCACCTTTCTATGGCTGGCTACAAAAACACTTTTTAGGCATTGATTTTATTCAGGCAGATTATCTTTCTGGTTTGGGTAAAAAGGCATTTATGGCCGAAATGATGCCTCGAAACCCTGTCTACGTTTGTCTGTTGCCGGAAGAAGCGCAGAAAGTGATTGGCGAAGTGCATACCAATACCCGTCCCGCATTAAGTTTGCTGCAGGCCGAAGGCTTTCGATGCCGCGGTTATGTGGATATTTTTGATGGTGGTCCAACGGTTGAGTGTCGTTTATCGGACATTCGCGGCGTGCGTGAAAGTCGTTTATTGACCGTCGATATTGGTGACATGGTCGAAGCCGACACTCAATTTATTATCTCAAATACCCAATTAGCCAATTACCGAGCGACGTCTGCTGCACTGGCCGTGGACGACAAATCCGAACATATCATCATTAGCCCTGAGCTGGCAGCGGGTTTGCTACTCGCAAAAGGCGATCAAATCCGTATTTTGGCAATGTAGGAATAACCAATGACACATTATATTCAAGGCCAGTGGCATGCTGGCAAAGGTCATGACGTGACCTCAATTAACCCTGCCAATGCACAATCTATTTGGACCGGTAAAACGGCCACTGCAGAACAAGTTAATGCCGCCGTTGATGCCGCGCGCGCTGCACAGTTTGATTGGTTTATGTTAGGTTTCGATGCACGTTTAGCCATAGTTGAAGCGTATCGCAGCCAACTTGAAGCCAATAAAGCGGAACTGGCAGAAACGATTGCCCAAGAAACTGGTAAACCTCAGTGGGAAACCGCGACCGAAGTCGGCGCCATGATAGGCAAAATTGTTTTATCGGCTGCGGCTTACAATAAACGTACGGGCACAGAAGCCAACGATACGCCAGCAGGGCGTGCGGTTATCCGACATAAGCCCCACGGTGTTGTGGCGGTGTTCGGTCCTTACAACTTCCCTGGTCATTTGCCAAACGGACACATAGTCCCTGCGCTGCTGGCGGGGAATACTGTGATTTTCAAACCTTCAGAGCTCACGCCTAAAGTCGCCGAGTTGATGGTCAGCCTATGGGATAAAGCGGGTCTGCCTGCTGGCGTGCTTAACTTAGTCCAAGGTGAGGTTGATACGGGTAAGGCACTGGCTTCTCACCCGCAGCTCGATGGTCTGTTCTTTACCGGTAGCTCACGCACGGGTCATTTTTTACATCAACAATATGCCGGTCATCCGGGCAAAATTTTAGCACTTGAGATGGGTGGGAATAACCCACTGATCATCAAAGGTGTGCAGGATATCAAAGCTGCCGTGCACGATATTTTGCAGTCGGCTTATATCTCATCGGGTCAACGTTGTACTTGTGCGCGCCGTTTATATGTCGAGCAAGGCGAGCAGGGCGATGCCCTGATTGCCATGTTAGTCGATGCGGTTAAACAGATTAAAGTCGGTCCTTGGAATGCGCAGCCACAACCTTTTATGGGCTCAATGATTTCTGAAACTGCCGCTAAGGGTATGGTTGCGGCGCAGGCGAATCTGCTGAGCTTAGGCGGCGTGTCTTTGGTCGAGTTGACCCATCTAGAAGCGGGTACAGGCTTAGTGTCTCCTGGCCTTATCGATGTGACAGCGATCGATGCATTGCCGGATGAAGAATACTTCGGACCTCTGCTGCAGCTGGTGCGTTACAGTGATTTCGATCAAGCGATCAAATTGGCTAACCAAACGCGTTATGGCTTGTCTGCGGGATTACTTGCCGATAGCCGTGAAGATTATGACTATTTCCTCGCGCGTATTCGTGCTGGCATTGTTAACTGGAACAAACAAATCACTGGCGCATCGGGCGCGGCACCTTTTGGTGGTGTTGGGGCTTCGGGTAACCACAGAGCGAGTGCTTTCTATGCCGCCGATTACTGTGCTTATCCGGTCGCTTCGGTCGAGGCTGATGCCGTGAGTTTACCCGCGACATTAAGCCCAGGTTTGAGCTTGTAAGCGGGTAGATATTTGACTTTTATGCGGTAAAGAATATGTGGGAAAGAGGAGGAAGGACTAATTTTCTTCCTTTTTAATAACAAGCAGTAACGTTACTTGAGTTTCTACTGTGGGTATGTGTGACGCTACAACAGTGGCATTTAGGTCGTTACATTTAGTGTTCGCGGCAAAATAACAGCAATAACCGCAGCACAATAAAAGGAGTTTTTATGCATACCGACATCAACGCGTTATTTGCCGCCCTGTGGCAAGACTATATTCAAATGACCCCTTCTGCGGCAAAAGTGCACGCGTTGTTGGGTCATGGTAAGCCGATCATCAACGACCATATTGCCCTGCGTACTTTCAATATCGCTAAGGTGAATTTGGATGTACTCGCTAAGCATTTCACTTCGTTAGGTTATGTACCTTGCGGTGATTATAAGTTTGAACAGAAAAAACTGATCGCTAAGCATTTTGAACATCCAGACTCGACTCAGCCTAAAGTGTTTATCTCTGAGCTGTTGGTTGAAGAGTTTAGCCCTGCGCTGCAAAAAACTATTCAAGGCTTAATTGCTCAAGTGGACGCTGCAGCGACTACCGTTGACAACTTTATTTACTCAGGCCGTCATTGGTCTTTAGATGCTAAAACCTATCAGGACTTATTAACTGAGAGTGAATATGCAGCTTGGGTAGCGGCTTTTGGTTATCGCGCTAACCATTTCACTGTGTCTATCAATCACCTCGACGGTTTTGAGACTTTAGAGTCAGTGAATGAAGCACTGAAGCAAGCGGGCTTTGTGCTCAATAGTTCAGGTGGTGAGATCAAAGGTTCGCCAGAAGTATTATTAGAACAATCGTCGACTATGGCCGATAAGATTGGTGTTGAATTTACTGACACGACAGTGGAAATCCCAAGCTGTTTCTATGAGTTTGCGCTACGTTATCCTATGGCTAATGGCGAGCTCTACACCGGCTTTGTGGCGGCGTCTGCCGACAAGATTTTTGAAAGCACCAATGTGAATAAAGCCTAACGTCCTCAAATTGCTTTCTGCATAAAAAAACGCCATCAATTCGATGGCGGTTTTTATGGATATTTCAAACAAGGTATTTAATACGATTGGCATAACCTGGGGCTAGCTAAAGGTCAGCTCGATCCTCAATCCACCTAAGCGAGTGCTGTGATTAAACTGCAGTTCAATCTCGTATTGCTCGGCAATTTCTTTCACTATTGATAATCCTAAACCGTGACCCATCACAGACTCATCAAGCCTTGTTCCTCTTTGTGTGAGCTTATCTAGCTCATCATCAGCAACCCCTGGACCATCATCATCAATACAAAGGCAGAGACGCTCTTGTTGACGCGATAGCTGAATGCTGACTCGGCTCTGGGCCCATTTAAAGGCGTTGTCTAGCAGGTTGCCTAAGAGCTCCATGCCATCTTCCCTGTGAATAGGCAGTCTGAGAATATTGGGATCGAGTTCGAAATCACATTCAATGGACTTGTTGCGGTGAACCTTATTTAGCGTGTTGGCTAGGCTATGTAAATCCCTAGGGATCACCAATTGCGCTGCGGGGAGCATGTCGCCAGTGATCCTCGCCGCAGCCAGTTTACGCTCGACCATCTTGTGAATCGAATCAAGTTGCTGCTGCAGGGCAATGGCAGTTTCAGGATCTTTGAGGCCAAGAGCTTCAACCTGTTGCTGCATCACGGCAAGTGGCGTTTTGAGCCCATGGCTCAAATTACCTAAGTTATTGCGGCTACGTTCAATTTGCTTGGCAGTATACTCAAGTAGTTCATTATAGGTTTTTGCTAATGGTTGTACTTCGGGGGGAATATTATTGAGCTCCAGCGCGTTAATTTCCCCTTGTCTTAGCCGAGAAAGTGCGTGCTGTATGTGCTTAACTGGCTTAAAGGATTGACGTAGGATCAAGAATATCCCCGCGATCATAGCAACTAACATCGCCAGATTGACACCAAGCTTAGTGCCATAAACCTCGCTAAACACACGTCTACCGATACTCAAATCTTGCGCAACGGTTAAGGTGGCGCTGACATTGGCACTGCTGGAATTTAATCCCAGTGATAACAACTGCATATCGTTATTTTTTGGCCCTTTAGCTTGCCAGACGCGGGTTTGATTCGGTGCCAGTGGCTCGATATCTAACTGCATATCCCACAGGGAGCGTGAGCGAATCACTTCATTTGGCAGGTTAAGCTGAAAATAACGGCCTGAATAGGCGGGCTTGTAGAAACTGGAAAGCTGGCTTTGATCTATGCTGATCTCCCCATCGTGGATATGGGTTGCCAGCATGATATGTTCGAGATCTTCTTCTAAGCGATTGATAATAGAGTCGTGGAAGGCCTGACGTAGCATGGACTCAAACAGTATCAGTCCAATCACAGTACCTAACACGAGTAAGCCAGTTAACCATAAACTGAGCTTAGTGCGGATCGAGATCATTCAATAATGCCGTGGAAGATGTAACCTTGGCCGCGACGGGTTTCGATCGTGGTTTTACCCAGCTTCTTGCGTAGATGGGTGACATAAACCTCGACCACATTACTCTCTTTTTCATCGTCAAACTGATAGAGCTTATCGGTTAGCTGCGTCTTAGATAACAGCTTCTTAGGTGACATGAGGAAGATTTTTAACAGCCTGAATTCCATTGCTGTGAGTTCATATAGTTGCTCGGCCACTTTTACCGTTTGTTCTGCTTCATCTAAAACCACGCCACCATAACTCAATTGTTTACTTGAGGTGTTTAGACGACCATGTGCACGGTGGATTAAAGCTTGGATTCGGGCCAATAATTCCTGTGCGTGGAAAGGTTTACCTAAGTAATCGTCGGCGCCAGCATTAAAACCTTCTACTTTTTCATGCCATTGGCTGCGGGCAGTCAGCATGATAACTGGAGTGCTGATCCCTTGATTTCGCCAGCCTTCGAGCAGTTCGAGGCCGTTGCCATCGGGCAAACCTATGTCTAAGATTACGCAATCGTATTGGGTTTCTTTGATCAGATAATCGGCTTCAAGCGCTTTGTCTGTAATATCGGTTACATAGCCAGCGAGTTTGAGTTGTTTCTCCAGCTCGGTGACTAGCATTGGGTTATCTTCAACGAGTAACAGTTTCATGTTTTCGACATTCGCTCGGTAGTGCTATTGATTGATCGGCTTGACCATTTGTTGCATCAATACTGAGATTAACGATTTGGCCACGCTGAACTTTGATTTGCAAATCATAGCGCCATTTATGATCTTCTTGATAGAGATGAGCATCAATTAGTTCACCTTGGCAAAATTGGTTTACTACGGCGAGTGTACCGTTTAAGGACAATATTTGCCCAGAGTTAACTAACGCCTTGGCTTGATAATGTTCTAATTCAATAGGTTCGGCATGCAAGATTATTGGATGCACCAGCGTGAGTAGGCTGAAAAAACAGATTAAAAACAGCCGTTTCATTTGAGCTCCCCAATAAAAAATGGCCTAGAATTTATTCTAGGCCACTTTAATAAGGCAGGCTTAAATCAAGCTGAAGACTAACTTAACGGGTACCGTATACCACGATTGTCTTACCATGAGCTTGGATCAAATTCTGTTCTTCTAACATCTTCAAGATACGACCCACAGTTTCCCGTGAACAGCCAACGATTTGGCCTATCTCTTGACGAGTGATCTTAATCTGCATGCCATCAGGGTGTGTCATAGCATCAGGTTGTTTAGCCAGATGTAATAGAGTTTGAGCAATACGGCCTGCAACGTCTAAGAATGCAAGGTTACCCACTTTCTGGCTGGTACTTTGTAGGCGATAGGCCATTTGCGCAGACAGCTTCATCAGAATTTCAGGGTTAACTTGAATTAACTGTCTGAATTTCTTATATGAAATCTCAGCGATTTCACAAGCTTGCTTAGCACGAACCCAAGCGGTACGTTCGGCTTGTTCTTCAAACAAACCTAGTTCACCGATAAAGTCACCTTGATTCAGATAAGAAAGGATCATCTCCTTACCTTCTTCATCTTTAATCAATACCGCTACAGAACCTTTTACTATGTAATAAAGGGTATCTGAGTCTTCACCAGCATGGATAAGAGTGCTCTTTGCAGGGTACTTATGAATGTGACAGTGTGATAAAAACCATTCCAAAGTTGGATCAGGTTTTGGCTTACCAATCAGAGCCATGTTGGTGTTCCTCGATTGATTAAAACGAAAGTAAGAGTATTCTAAATAAGCATTTTACGTCAATTAAACTCACAAAAACTTGATGGAAGTCTTAGTTTAGAATAAGTGAATAAATGCAATTAACCATCTAAAATTAGAGCTTATTTTGCTACTTTAGTGATTTAAGTCAACTAAATCGGTATGAAACTCGCTGGATTCACTTAACTCTGTCGAGTTAATCACATCTTACCAGTCTATTTCAGCAGTTTTATTATAGATTATGAATAAAATATGCCACTAAATTACACAATAACATGTTTCACTTTTTAAATTTGACATTCCATTTGGCTTAGCTTCCCCCATTATCCTGAGGTTTGTGTGTATTTAGGCTCGACTTATGGGGTTAATTCTGGCTAACTTTGAGGGCAGTTGTTTTTAAGAGAGGTAAGCAAGTGAAATACAGATTATGGGTTTTAGGTGCAGGTTTAAGCTTAACAATAGGGCTGAGCTCTGCGGCGCACGCATTTTCTATCCCGCAGCCAGCAGCTGAACTTGCGGCCAGTAAGTTTGTGCATATTCAGGTGACGGCAGAGCAAGGTGATGCCGATGCTCAATTTTTGCTGGGATTAATGTATCTCTCTGGACGTTTTGTGTCGCAAGAAGTGCCGACTGGATTGCACTGGATCTCACTTGCCGCCGAACAACAACATGAAAAAGCGCAGCAAACCTTAGCGGATCTGTCATTTGAAGGCCAATTGATCAAGCGTGACTTGTCAGTCGCTGAGCATTGGTATAAAGCGTTGAGTGAGCAGGGCAGTCGTTGGGCTCAATTCCGTTTAGGCTTTATTTATGCGTCTGGCGGTGACGGTGTGCAGCGCAACTGCGGTAAAGCGGTTGAGCAATTTTCCCAAGTGGGTGATGATATTGCTTTGGGCAATGTGGCGTGGATTTTAGCAACTTGTCCCGAAGCAGAATATCGTGATGGCAATAAAGCGGTCGAGTTGTCCTTAAAATTACTCAAAGTGAATGAAAACGATCCTACAAATCTTGATAATTTAGCCGCGGCTTATGCGGAGTTAGGCGATTTTGGTGCTGCTATTTCGACGCAGCAGAAAGCGATCGAAGCGTTGAAAATGAATGCTGAAATGACTAAGACTGATGAGTTTATGCTGCGGTTACAAACCTACGAGCAAAAGCGTGCCTATCGCGAAACCTTACGTTTACTCGAATAGGTATTTCTTCATCATCGCTCTCTAGTTAACTGCTATTTTTATTTTAGTATTGATTAATGCATTGATTCATAAATTGAAAAATAAAGCCTGAGTGGATACTCGGGCTTTTTGTTTTTGATTAAGGTTAACCGAGTGTCCAAGAATTTAGGATGTGATATTCGACACCCGTGCTTGTGCTTTTTGAATGGTATAAATGCAAATTATCGGGCATTAACGTCAGCGTATTCATACCTTTGAGTTGCAATAAAGCCGACTCTTCTAGTGTCCATTGTTTTGCTTTTCTAAATAAACTGATGTGCGGGCAAAAGCTGTGCTCACTCCGATGTAATTGCAGTCGGTCGGCAATTTCTTGCGTCTGTTTAGCTAATTGCACTAACGGCGGCTCAATATCATCGCCTTTCAAGCAACATACTTGCGCATTAGGCCATACATCGAGCTGGTTAAGCCGAACGCTAAATCTTGGCTTCACTAAGCGGTCAACCGCATCAAGGAGGGCGATTTTTTGCTCGCTGTTAGCTTGACCCATAAAGCAGAGCGTTAAATGCAGATTGCTGACACTCACCGCTTTCGCCTTAGGATTAAGATGGCATATCAATTGCTGCTGCAATTCACTTAGATATACCCTTTGACTATCTGTGGGAGCGAAGCCGAGGAATAGCCTTTGTTGCATCGGTTTATCATCCTTTTGGAGGGCTTAATATGGATTATCTCAGCGAACACTTTGACGTTAAGCGCATTTGAGCGTTAATCTAGCTGTTGAATTTATCAGCTAATTTGTGACTCAAGCAGACGTTTAATTCACTGTGAGCCTATACTTAATGCACGTCGATAATACCTTAAATGGATTTTTAGGTAAGGAAGAGACTTTTCATGTCAGTAGGTTTAGCTAATCCACTCCAACAGGCTTTGGTCAGTATTTTTAGTGAATCCCCGCTAGAAACCTTAGAGCAGAATGTTGACAGAGCGCTTGAGACTATTACTTTGCAACTGCATTGTGACGGGGTATTTGTATTAACCGGAAGCCAGTCACTGGATCGTTTACGCACGCGTAATCTGTATTTAAAACCTCAATTTGCCCAAGGCCAACAAACCCGAGTCTGGCCCTTGGCACGAATGCCATTTTTTCGCTCTCTTGTCCGTACTCCGCGTCTATTAAATCTGGCTGATGTGAATACCTTGCCTGCCGATGCTCAGGCTGAGCGAGCTTTATTAAGGGATTGGGACGTCAAGAGTCTATTAGTATTGCCGCCAGTCGTGTTTGGCGAAACCCGTATTGCGCTGGGCGCGGTGAATTGCTCCGAGTGTTGCGAATGGAGCGAAGAGTTTATTCAGGAATTTAATCATGCCGCTGTGATGATTGGCTCGGCGATGGAATTGACGCGTATTGCTTTAAGCATGCTTGCCAGTGAACATAAATACTGTGAAGTATTCAACCAGTTGCCCTTAGCTTGCGCCTTGTTAGATAAGCATGATCAATTGACTATGCTGAATAAAGTCGCTCTGCAAACCCTGCCAATTCAACATGGCTATGATTTATTCGACATGGTGCGTGAGGAAGAACACGCCATGCTAACCGATACCTTACATGTGGTACGAGAAGGTGTGCTCGGCCAAGCTTGGTGTGAATTACCTTTAAAATCAATTCATCAATTAACTTGGTTGAAACTGAGTTTTAGCCAGATTAGCGGTGATAAAGATACTTTAGTCATGATTGCTGAAGATGTCAGTGAAAAGTACCGCTTAGCTGATGAGTTATCCTTCCATGCCAATTATGATGCACTTACGGGTTTACCTAATCGGCTACATTTCGAAGCCCTATTAGAAAACCTACTACACGCCCACGACGATATGCCTATTTGCGTGGCGTTTCTCGATTTAGACCAATTCCAAGTCATTAACAATATCAGTGGCCACCAGGCGGGCGATAAACTGCTTTGCCAAGTCGCATTACGTTTGAAACAGCTCGTACGTAAAGGCGATATTGTTGCCCGTTTAGGGGGCGATGAGTTTGGTATCCTGATGCATTACTGTAATGTGGATTCTGCGAAACAGATTGCTAAGCGGATTTGTACCCAGTTAGCAAATCATGAGTTTATTTGGGAAAGTCGTAGTCACAATGTCAGTGTCAGTATGGGGATTGCTAGGCTAGATAAAAAATCTGCCGATATTTATACCGTCATGAGTCAAGCTGACGCTGCTTGTCGATTAGCGAAGGATCAAGGTCGTAATGGCTGGCATTTATACAGTGCGAGCGATCCTAAAATGAACCGTCTCTACACCGAGATGATGGCCTCTGTAGATATCGTCGGCGCACTCGCATTAAACCAATTCGAGCTTTATTTTCAAAGCATAGTGCCGTTAAACCGCGATGAAACTGGCTTACATTTAGAGATCCTACTGCGTATGGTGCAGACTAACGGCACTATAGTGTCTCCTGCTATCTTCTTACCCGCCGCCGAGCGATACAACTTGGCTTCTAAGGTTGATCTTTGGGTGATCGATAATTTGCTCAAGTGGGGTGGTAGTCATTTAGATATTTGGCAGCAATTGGATCTAGTGTCTGTGAATCTGTCGGCAACTTCTTTGGGCGATCATGAGTTTATGAATTGGCTAGAAATGCGTTTGATGGCCGAACCTGAGCTGGTGGATAAGCTTTGCATCGAGATCACTGAAACCGCGGCTGTGAGTCAGCTTGATCAAGCGACAAAGTTACTCGAGATACTTCGTCCACTCAATTGTAAATTAGCCCTCGATGATTTTGGTGCAGGCTTTTCTAGCTTCGCCTACCTTAAGCGCCTCAATGTGGATTTTGTAAAGGTTGATGGCCAATTTGTCGTCAATATTTGCGAAGACTCTGCGGATCAGGCGATCGTAAAATCCATCTGCCAACTTGGTCAAGATATGGGGTTTGATGTGGTTGCTGAATTTGTCGAATCCCAAGAAATAGGGTGGAAATTGCAAGCCTTAGGCGTCGACTATGCTCAAGGTTACGCCATCAATAAACCGATACGCTTAGCTGAATTACAGTCAGGGCTCAGTCAACCTTGGCTCGAAAAGCGTGAGATTTTTGCTCCCTATCCACAGCTGTAATCTTGGGCATGGCAGCCTTGAGCTGTTACTTATGTCAGCACTGACTTGATAATGTTTGCTGCGAAATGGTACTCAAAGCCGATTGTTAGTACACTGACGCCCTGTGTTGGCCGCTGATGTCTTTTTCTTGAACTCTCTACCTATTCATAGCTTATTAGCACCGCTGCGCGCGGCTTTTTCTCGTCACGCCCAAGTGATCCTCGAGGCACCGACAGGTGCGGGTAAATCAACGGCGTTACCTTTGGCTATGTTGGATTGGCCTGAAATCAGCGGACGCATTTTAATGCTCGAACCGCGGCGTGTCGCGGCGCGTAGTGTGGCGCACTATATTGCCAGCTGTCGCCTGCAAAAGGTGGGGCAAGAAGTCGGCTATCGCGTCCGCGGTGAAGCTAAAATCAGCGCCTATACCCGTTTAGAAATTGTCACCGAAGGCATACTGACGCGAATGATCCAACAAGATCCCGAGTTAACTGGGATTGGAATGATCATCTTCGATGAAATTCATGAACGTCACCTGACCACTGATTTAGGTCTTGCCCTAGCGCTCGAAGTGCAAGCTTCACTGCGGGACGATTTAAAGATATTAGCTATGTCAGCGACTCTATCTGGTCTTGCCTTAGCTGAACTCATGCCAGAAGCGGTGACCTTGCACAGCGAAGGCCGGAGTTTTCCTGTCGACATCGAATATCGCCCTGTGCCAACTCAGCAGCATTGGATCGATCACCTCGGCCGCTGCGTGCTCGAACTGGTCTCGGCCAGCAGCAGTGCCAGTGTTGATAAAACGGCTGCCAATAATGCCGTGCTCGTGTTTTTACCCGGTAAAGGGGAGATCTTACGATTACAGCAGTTTTTGCGCGAGCGCTTAGCGGACGATGCCTTTTTGATTTGCCCCCTTTATGGCGAACTTTCGGGTGCCGAGCAAGATAGCGCGATTGCGGTAACCACGGACGGCAGGCGTAAAATCGTGCTAGCGACTAACGTGGCGGAATCGAGCTTAACCATTGAAAGTATAGGGTTTGTTATCGACAGTGGCTATAAACGACAAGCGAGTTTTAACCCTAAAACCGGCGTCACCCGCTTAGGCTTGAAACGTATAAGCCAAGCCTCCGCAACTCAGCGTAGTGGTCGCGCCGGGCGTTTATCAGCGGGTGTGTGTGTTCGCCTGTGGAGCCAAGAAGAACATGGCCGCATGCTCAGGGCCGATGAACCCGAGATCAGCCAAGCGGATCTGGTGGCTATGGCCCACGATTGTGCTTACTGGGGCGCAAAATCTTTTAGCGACTTGATGTTGTTAACGCCGCCACCAAGTGTGCATGAGGCGCTGGCGTGGAAACTGTTACAAGATTTAGGCATGGTCGATACTCAAAATAAACTCACTCCCCACGGTAAAGCGGCCTACGAGCTAGGGTGTCACCCAAGACTTGCTCATATGTTATTGGGCGCAAAAAGTTTGGGCGCAAACAATGGGGGAGTCAATAATGCTAACGAACAAGCAACGCAATTGGGCAGTTTGGCCTGCTTGTTGTCGGGGGTTTTAGAGGCGCGTGGTTTGCCTAAAAAGGGCGCCGATATCATGAATTACCTGCACTTTGCCTGTCATGGACAAGCTGGGCAACAGGCAAAACAGTGGCAGAAAAAGCTAGGATTAGCAGCGGATTTGTCTAAGATAGCGACCCATGCACACCACAGCGATGTGGGGTTATTATTAGCACTTGCTTATCCGGATCGTATCGCTAAAGCCCGCGGTGTTGAGGGCTACCAATTAGCCAATGGTACTGGCGTCGTGCTCGCAGCCGATGATGCATTGGCGCAAACGCCGTGGATGGTGGTGGCGGATTTTCAAGAAACTGAAGGCAGAAACGCTGGGCGGATTTACTTAGCGAGTCAGCTTCAGCCAAGCTTGTTCGACGGCGAGCTAAAAGGTTTGCTGGACATTCATGAGATCTGTGGCTGGGATGAAGCTAAAGGTCGAGTGATTGCGCAGCGCCAATACAAGGTCGGACAAATTTTAGTAAAAGCCGAGACGATTGCTAAGCCTGAGCGCAAGCAAATTGTCGCGGCCTTACTGGGCTATATTCGCCAGCAAGGATTACAAATCCTCAATTGGAACGCTAACTTAGAACAGTTTCAACATAGGCTCAAACTGGCAACTGAGTTCGACGCGAGTAGTGACTGGCCCAAGGTTGATGATGAAGCATTATTAGCGAGCCTAGAAACTTGGCTGGCGCCTTACCTCGAAAATATGAATAATCTGTCGCAATTAGTTAAGCTTGATTGCTTTGGTTTTGTGGCAAACTGTTTGAGCTGGCAGCAGAAACAGCGACTTGACGAGTTATTGCCAACTTCCTGGCCGTTAGTGACTGGTACCTCTGCGCCAATAGTATACGACGAGTCTGGGCGTGCGCTGCTGCGTGTGCGTCTGCAAGAAACCTTTGGCATGGCGCAGAGTCCTATGTTGGCGCAGGGCAAACTAAAGGTGACGATGGAATTACTCTCTCCGGCCCAGCGTCCATTAGCCTTGACGGCAGATTTAGCCAGCTTTTGGCAGGGACCTTATGTGGAAGTTAAGAAGGAAATGCGCGGTCGATATCCAAAACATCTGTGGCCAGACGATCCTGTGAATACACTGCCGACAAAATTTACCAAGAAGAAAACCTTGGGTTTAGCTCAGCCCTAGCACCACGCCGCTGGTTTTATAACATTTTGTTATGAAACACTTTGATTTGCACCACGTTAGCTTTGTGCCTATGGCTGATGTCTTTAAATGCATGAATGATGAAGTAGATATGACAACTAAGACGACAAAAAAATCACCCGCTTCCCGTCGGGCTAATCATGGCCGCGGTTTATTTCGACGAATTTGGTCTATCAGTTGGAAATTAGGCTTGGCTGGATTAGCTGTAGTGACTTTTTACAGTATTTATCTTGATCAAATTATTGCGCAAAAATTTGAAGGCCAAAAATGGCATTTGCCTGCGCAGGTGTTTAGTCGTTCTATGGCGCTGTATCCTGGTGCGGCAGTCAGCCATCCGCAAATGATGGCTGAGCTTAAGTTGCTCGGCTATCGCAAAGTTGCTAACCCGCGCCAAGTGGGAGAGTTTTCGGCATCGAGCACTCGTATTGAATTGTGGCGTCGGCCGTTTTTGCATCCTGAAGGCGATCAAGTCGAACAAAGAGTCATGATCAGTTTCGACAGCAATGGCATCAGTTCGGTCACTCGAGTCTCAGACAAGCGTCAACTCGCCGTATTCCACCTTGAGCCAGTATTGCTCGACCGCATTATTACTGGCGACGGTGAGGATAGGCTGTTTGTGCCGACCGAAGAAATGCCAAAGTCAATCGTGCAGGCGTTACTGCTGGTGGAAGATCGTAGTTTTTATGAACACCATGGTGTGAATCCCTTCGCGATTGCGCGCGCGGCTTTTGTGAACATCAGTGCCGGTCGTACTGTGCAAGGTGGCTCGACGTTAACTCAGCAGTTAGCGAAAAACTTTTTCCTATCGAGTGAGCGTTCCTTGCTGCGTAAGGTGCGCGAAGCCTTAATGGCGGTCATTATTGATTTTCGTTACAGCAAAGACGAAATCCTTGAAGCGTATCTTAACGAAGTGTATATGGGGCAGGATAAATCCCGCGCCGTCCATGGTATGGGGTTGGCCTCACGTTTCTATTTCGGCCGTCCTATCAGTGAGTTGACTATCTCACAGCAGGCATTCTTAGTGGCTGCGATTAAGGGACCGTCTTACTACAATCCATGGAAATATCCGGATCGTATTCAAGAACGCCGTGATCTGGTATTGCGCTTGTTAATGGATGCGGGGGATTTAACCACGGCTGAGTACAAGGTGGCGGTAGAGTCCCCCTTAGGGATCCGTAATCTCAATAAACCAGCACACCAGAAATTGCCGTCCTTCTTCGCTCTGGTAAAACAGGAAGTGAACGAGCGTTATGGCGATGCGCTATTAAAGCAATCTGGGGTGAAAATCTATACCACGCTCGATCCTATGGCCCAAGAAGCCGCCGAAATTGCGGTGACTCAAACCCTCAAGAGCTTAGATAAGAGCAATAAATCATTGCAGATTGGTATGGTCGTGACCGACAAATACACGGGCGGTATCGCGGCTATGGTCGGCGATAAAACCCCAGGATTTGATGGCTTTAACCGCGCGGTTGAAATTCGTCGTCCTATTGGCTCGTTAATTAAGCCTTTTGTGTATGCTACGGCTCTGGCACCTAATAGCCAATTTACCTTAGCGACACCTCTTAAAGATCAACCTATTACCTTAAAAAGCGAGCAAGGTAAGACATGGTCACCACAAAACTTTGATAAGAAGTTCAGTGGTCAGGTGCCTTTGTTAACGGCATTGAAAAAGTCGATGAACGTACCGACGGTAAACCTTGGGATTGCTGTGGGTGTGGATGCGGTCGCAACAACATTGGCTAAATCGGGTTGGCAGGAGCCGTTAAACGAGTATCCCTCCATGTTACTCGGCGCCGTCAATGGCTCGCCATTAATGGTAGCGCAAGTGTACCAAACCTTAGCTGATAGCGGTGTTTATCGTAAGTTAACCACAGTGACCGCTGTGCTAGATTCTGATAAGAACCCATTACCAGTGACGCGATTGCCTAAAGAGCAAGCTATAGCACCTGAGACAGATTTCTTAATTCAATTTGCTATGCAGCAAGTGGTAAATACGGGAACGGCGACGCGTTTAGGTAATGCTTTCCCTGGCGTTGGACTTGCGGGTAAGACTGGCACCAGTAACGACAGCCGTGACTCTTGGTTTGCGGGCTTTGATGAGCGTAACGTCGCCGCCATTTGGGTTGGTCGTGACGATAACGGTAAAACCAGTTTGTATGGTAGCAGTGGCGCCATGGCCGTGTATCTTGCCTTCTTAAAGGAACGTCCACCTATTAGTCTGCGCTCAATCCCAGTGAACGGTGTAGTGAAGGGCTTTTTTGACCGAGATACAGGTGTTGCTAAGGAATCCACTTGCAGCAATGTTGATGCGCTTCCTGCATTAGCTGCGACCTATCGTCCTGTGAATAACTGCGGCGACCCTTTGCAGTGGTGGCAGAAAATTTTCTAGGTTAATAGGGTCGATAATGGGCCAATAACGCACTTATGCGTTGGATATAAAACCTTTTAGTCAGTAGAACCTGTGCCGATGGAAGTGGTGTGATCGAGGGCAAGCTCGGGGCGCCAATCTTCCCTTTGCACGGGACGTTAATCCAAAGTGAGAAATGACATGTTTAAAACCGCTGCCGCCGTGCATATTTTAGTGAAACACAAAGAACAGGCTGAGGATATTGTTAAGCAGCTGAATAATGGTGCTAATTTTGCTGTGCTCGCTAAGCGTTTTTCCTCTTGCCCTTCGGCCAAAAAAGGCGGCGATTTAGGCGAGTTCAAAAAAGGCCAAATGGTGCCACAGTTCGATAAGGTTGCATTTTCAGGTGAATTACTGGTGCCACATATAGTGAAAACTAAGTTTGGCTGGCATGTGGTTAAAGTGCTGTATCGCACTTAATACCCCAGTAATAAGCGCATCTTCACCGAACGTTATTTTCGACTAATCAAATAGATTGGAAGATTAGGGAGCGATCAGCATGAAATTTAGTTTTAACACTGAAGATGCGAGTCAAGTTTGCGTAGGGGCTTTTGCCCTTGCGGTCCCCGTTGCATTTTCTGAGGAAGCGTGGCATCTCGGTGAGACTTTACCTTTATTGAATATCGGTATGCTTTTTAGTTTATCGCTGCTCTTTCTTGGGGTATTCACCTATCACAGCGTGTTCCAACAGAATATTGCTTCCCGCGTTCCTGTGTTTATTTTTCGTATCGTGGTGGCGTATTTGCTCACTGCCCTCGTGGTTTTCCTCGTGCTACTTTGCCTCGATAAAGTGCCCTTTTTTGAGGACCCACTAACCTCTATAAAACGGATCATAGTGATCACTATGCCAGCCTCTATGGGCGCTATTGTTGTGGATAGTTTTGATAAAGAATGACACTGTTTCGCTAAATCTCATGACTTTTGTCACTGGTTGATTGCGGTTGTCTTGCGCATACTTATTTCCATGTTCTGACTTTGACATTGATTAAGCGTCATAAGCAGATCTAAATTTTGAGCTTGATAACGATAACGCCAATAGATAAAGGAAATGACTATGAACACTGGTGCCCTCGCTTTACTTATCCCAATATTTGCAATTGTTGGCGGATATGTGGTCGCTATAATGAAAATTCGCAACAAACAAGGTGTGTCGACTCGTGAGCAAGTGGCAGAAAACCAAGCTTTTCAGACCGAGTTAGCCATCCTTCGTCAGCGTATCGAAGTGCTAGAGCAGTTAGCCACTGACGATGGTTTTCAGTTAAAGCGTGAATTTAAAAAGGTCTAACGATTTATTCCTTGGCTTATCGGTGGCTAGGCAATACTTACGTTTTAGATGTTATTTGTTCTGACAAGGTATTGCTCGCCAAATGAAAAATGATGTTGAGTTATTTTGAATGAGTCACGAGTGATGAAAACGGTCTTATTTAGCTAACATTTCTGCGGCATTATCGGCTGTAATATGTCGCGTCATCTCGCCATAAAGGCTCTATCTTGCATAAAATTCCGCCTAATATCTGCAGAATAAACCTGAAACGTCAACAGATCCTGATACCCCTGTCATTTGTTTGGCTTTACAAATGTGGGCAGGGTGTTACTTTGTACGCCTTACGTGGGTCAAGTCATCGGGTGAGTTAAATACCTAATTTAAGGTAGACTCGTGATAATTTTGTTATCCATCCCTGTATTGAGTTATTACAAATAGAGTTTATATGTTTCTAGCGCCTTATTTTTCTAAGCAAAATCAAGCTATTTCCGTTTCAGCACAACAAGCCAGTGACTTCGCGAAGAAAATTGCGCAGGACTTTAATCCTATCCACGATGTGGGGGCAAAACGCTTTTGCGTACCGGGAGATTTACTGTTTGCCCTAGTATTGACTCAATATGGTTTGAGCCAGAGCATGAAGTTTAGCTTTGCGGGTATGGTGGGGGATAGCGTCGAACTGCAATTCCCTGAACAAGTGAGCGAGAGTTTTTCGATTCGCGATAGTCGTGAAAAAACCTATCTTAATGTCAGCCGTCATGGCGATGTGAGTTGCTGCGATGCGCAGACCGAATCCTTTATTCGTCAATATGTTGCTTTCTCTGGGCATAATTTTATCGATATCCTGATCCCTTTGATGAAACAACATCAAGTGATGATCAACCCAGAACGGCCTTTAGTGATTTACGAAAGTATGTCGTTTGACTTAACCACCCTCGATTTTGTGCAAGTGACCTTATCACTCGTTGGCCAAGATTTAAAAATCGATGGTAAACGTGGCGATGTGACATTGCACTTTGAATTACACAGTGGCGACACTTTAGTTGGCACAGGTATCAAAACCTTAGTGATGAGTGGATTACGTGCTTACGATGAGGTTCTTGTACAGCAAATGCGCGCCACCTATGAAGGTCGTAAAACTGATTATTGATTGACGTAAAAGCAATAGGTTGGCGTTTTGTCTTTTAGATAAAGCGCCATGCAATCCTTGATAGCGCGATTAAATGCTAGCAATTAATTGTTATTGACTGATAGCTGCGACACGATTGCTGAGACGTTTTCCGCGCCGCTACGTATTTCTCCCATCACCAATGTTACCTCCGCTAACTGTTGTTTTCCTTCCAGTGCAATACCTTCAACTTCGTTCATCATGCTAGTTGCACTTGTGGTGAGTTGTGTATTTTTAGTGACGACGGCGGCAATCTCACTGGTTGATTTACTGGTTCTGGAAGCAAGCTGCCTTACTTCATCGGCGACAACGGCAAAACCTCGGCCTTGTTCCCCTGCTCGTGCGGCCTCAATTGCGGCATTTAATGCCAGTAAATTAGTTTGATCGGCAATCGAGCTAATGGTCGCGACTATCGCTTGAATACTTTGAGATTGTTCATTGAGTTGCGTTATCGCCAAGGTCGCTTTATGGGTTTGCTCGGCAATAGCATTAGAGGTATTTACAGTCGCATTGAGTAAATGTACGCCTTGTTCTGCTTGCTCGACGGTACGTTGTGACGTGGTCAGTGCAATATTGGCGGCTTCACGTACAGCGTGGCTTTGCTCGATCCGCTTGCTGATATCGCTCGCAAATTTAATTACTTTAACCACTTTACCTTGCTCATCCATAATAGGATTGTATGCCGCTTCTAACCAAATCGAATCGCCATAAGCATTTTTACGTTCAAAGAGACCGCTGCTATATCGACCTTGCTTTAGATCGTCCCAAAAGTGTGGATTTTGTCGATAAAACTCATCAAAACAGAAAATACGATGGTGTTTACCAATAATCTGCTCTTTGCTAAAGCCCATTGTCTTTAAGAAGTTAGTATTGGCTTTCAAAATCGTGCCATCGGTAGTGAATTCAATAATGGCTTGCGAGCGATTCAAGGCATTAAAAATGGCCGCTTGGTCGTCAAGTTGGTGCTTATCTTGGGTGATATCAGAGGCTGTTTTCATTATTTTAACGACTTTACCTGCCTGTTTTATGGGGAAGTAAGTGGCTCTAAGCCAGATCTCTTGGCCATTTTTATTCACTCGTGCAAAATTGCCTTCCTGTGGATGACCTGCTTTTAGACTGCTCCAAAATTGCTGGTAGGTAGCAGAATTACCATAAGCCGCCGAGCAAAACAGCTTGTGATGTTGGCCTACGACTTCATTAAGTGAATAACCTACCGTTTTTAAAAACAACGCATTAGCATCGAGAATTATTCCATCAGGCGTAAATTCTACTGTGGCAATACTGTGTTTAATCGAGTCGATGATCGACTCTGCCTCTTGGCGTTTGCTTTCGCTCACTTCAAGGCTTTTACGTAATGAAGAGTTGAACACTGAGATACTCCTGATGAGTCTAACTGACTCAAAAACTGCAGTTCTTTATTGAAAGCTCGATATTTCGAGCTAGATATACTGATAAATATAGCTGTGATTTTAATATGTGGTTTATTTCTATGAAACGCGTGATCGGGATCTATATACCTAAATTGAGTAAAAAAGATCACTATTCCTCGGTTTATTCGCGAATAGGCATAGCTAGAAAGCATTAATGAGGCGATTAGGCTTAATCAGATTGAATTGACGCCAAAGAAAAAGCTGCCAAAGGGCAGCTTCTTAAGTGTTATCTATGCTCTGCGGTTAGCTTAGTTTTTCAATCTTAGCTGGTAGCCCTTGTCTGGCCGAAGCGCCACTTGCCCAATCCACCAGCGGGTAGCGGCCGTGGCGACTCGGATCAAACAGATTCAAGTCGTTCATATTGATGCCGACTCGGATCAGCGGATTGGCGGCGATTTTAAGATTGTCGATCACTACGTCCCGCGCGCCGAGTTCCTTATGGCCATAACCGTGTTCGATAGCGATGCAGTCAGGGTGCACTCCGGCAACACATTCCACTAAGGCTATCACGCTGCCGTTGGGCGTGCTGATCTTGACCGTGTCACCTGTGCTGATCCCAAGGCGACTGGCGGTCTTCTCGTTCAGCCGCACCGGATTATTAGGGTGCACTTGGCGCAAACGATCCGAGCCAATACTCATAGAGCTCATGGTGTGGGATTTGTAACTACTGATCAGCAAAGGCCATTGTGATTTATTAAATGCCTTATCGAGCGGTGTGCCATTGGCTAAGGCGGGTTGATATAAGCGTGGGCAGCCACTCATAAATTCCCCTGTGAGACTGTTACGGCGACTGCCCACTTCGGGATTCCACAGCATCATAGGTTTTGGCCAAACCTTGGTTGGATTCCCCACTTCATCCCGTGCGCCGCTCATATTTTCAAAGCGGCCGCCGCGGGCAAATAAGTAGCTAACTTTTTTGACTTCATCTGGCTTGAGTCTGGCGTTAAGCTCACTTTGGATACGACTCACACCGCTAAGATACATGTCCTCAGCGTTGATATCGGCGACGGCTTTACCCAAATAGGCCACGTTAGCGGCGCCGTAAAGTGAGTAATCCGCTGCGCGCGTTAACGGATGTAAGCTGCCATCGGCGGCCTTAACGGCATTTTCGCCAAAGCCGGGTAGTGCGAGTTTTATGGCCACTTGGCTTAAGAAAGACTCCATGCACACCACATCACCACTGGCCATCTTTGTGACCCTTGGTTCGACAATCGGCCAGCGACCTGTCGTTTCTTTCGTCAGAGTCCCATGCCAAGAAGGGCTCCAACCCCATGACTCGTAAGTTAATGTGTCGGGCACGATATAATCCGATAGCGCCGATGTTTCGTTAATAAAGCTGTCGATACTGATAAACAGTGGCAGCACTTTGGGATCTTTCAGTTGTTCACCAATGGCTTCACCTAGGCCCGCTTGACCATAAATCGGATTGCCCATGTGGTTAATCCATGCTTTGAGTCGATAGGGATAACCGTGCACCGCCGCCGTTAAATGTTCGCCAAGCAAGGGCGATGAAATCGGAAACCAAGGCTCCTTTGCAGGATAAGGCGATTCGCCCGCTTCGACTTTACGGCGATACTCTGAGGTTTTCTCGTAGGGGAATTTAGATCGCGATAGGAATACGCCCTTAGGCTCGACCATGCCGTCAAACTCCAGCAGATTATACCTTGGGCCTTTACCAAAGGCGGGAAAGGAACCGCCGGAAGCTAATGCGCCACCTTTTAAATTGATATTACCTATCATGGCGTTGAGCATCATGATTGCCCACGCGCTATAAAAACCATTGGCGCTCATTGTGCCGCCGTGGGAGATCACCGCAGCCTTAGTGCCATGGCTGGTAAATTTATCCGCGAGGGCGATAATTTGCGCCTCGCTGATATCGCACTCCTTGGCATAGTGTGCCATCTCGAAGCTCTGCGCCGCTTCACTTAACAGTTGGAAGCTAGATTTAACCGCAATCATCCCCTTAGGTGTGTCGACGTTTTGGTCAACGTCGAGCTTGGCTTTCAGGCTTTGGCTCGCCAAAACTATCTTGCCACTCGCGGCATCGACAACCAACTGCGAGTCTTGCTCGCCGTAGGCTTTGCCCTCGAAAGGTAAGCTAAGATCGCTGGCAAAGAGATATTGGCCATATCTTGGATGGGTAGGTTCGCTGACGATCAAGAAGCCTGCGTTACTAAAACCACGGTAACCTGATGCTTTTGCTGCATCGACATTGGGCGCACTCAAAAAATCGGCGGCGTAGCGCTGATTATCAATAATCCAGCGCAACATGCCCATGGCGAGTGCCGAGTCGGTGGCGGGGCGGATCGGCAGCCAAGTATTGTTACCCGCGCAAGGTTGATTCGAGGTATTGGGTAGCATGGGCGACACCACCACATAACTGAAATTGGTGTTATTCACCCGCGCGTTAGCCAATTGTCTTGCTTGGCGTTTAAAGGGATTGCCCGATTGCTGCGGTGAAGTGCCGATAAATAGTAAAAATTCACTATGGTCCCAATCGGGTTTTAAGTGGGCGTATTTTTTCAAATCATCCAATAAAGCGCCCGCTCCAGCACGGTAGGTAAATCCACAGTAAGCGCCGTGGTTGGCAAAGTTGCGCGTGCCAAAGCTGTTGAAGGTGAAGCGTTTGATAATGGCATCGCGGCCTTCATCTGATGCGTTTGAGACCAGTAACTGGTTGGCCTTAGGGCCGTATTCTGGATTATTGGTATCGAGCGGCGTGGCGATATCACGAATCGCTCTTAAGCCTTCGACTTGGCCCTCACCAAATAAATCACCACCTTCGACGACTTCATTCAGCAATTGCTCAAAGCTAATGCTCTGCCATTGGCCACTGCCGCGCTTACCCACGCGTTTAAGGCATTGGGTAACGCGGTGTGGGCTATCTAATTGTTCTAGCATGGCATTACCGCGGGCGCAGGCGGTGGAACGTCCTTGCAGCCCTTGTTCTTGAAAGGCGCTAAGCCCAACAAAGGCGGTTTTGATCGGTGTATCGAAATCGATATGTTCCCGCGATGACAACGGATGATAAGGATTACCGCTGATACGGATGATTTTATCGGTTTTTTGATCGATACGAGCGCGCACGCCGCATTTGGTCCAGCAACCTAAGCACATAGTATTGGCGATGCGTTGATCGTCATTGCTGATTAACTGGCCTGACTGTAAATCGACTTTGTATTCAGGTGCTAAGGAATTGCCGTGCAGCGGATCTTGGGTTGGTTTTCCTGAGGTACCATTGACGACACCTTTACCTATTTGCGCTAATGTATGGCTATAACCCGCGGCAAATAATCCCACACCACCCGTTACAGCGGCCCCTTTGATAAAACGACGTTTACTCTTATCCATGATGGACTCCTTAATTCTGTAAACTATTTGGGTGCTCAGCGAGCAAGTTTTGCCGCAGGCGTTTGGCGAATAAGTTCGGAGACCAGCGCCATTAATGCTAACCAGAGGCCGAAGGTACCAGCTATTCCTAATAGCCCTTCAGGTCCCCAAGGCAGTTGATAGAGATAAGTCCCCGCGCCGTATTTAGGATCGGTTTGCGCTTGAATTAGCACTATCCAGCGAAATCCCCACGCAAGGTGAATGGCCGTGAGGCTGACGATTAGCATTGCCACATTGGGTAAGTGACGAATGGCGAGCATCAGTGCCAGCACGGCGAGTGTGATTAGCACCCAAATCGCGGCCAGTTGCCAGCTTGGGCTGGTTTCAAGCAATAATGCGGCTTCGGGGGCCGAGCCCTTATCGAATAACACCCAGCCGATAAGGCATAGGGCGAACAGACCAAAGCTGGCTCTTACCCAGAGTAATAGGCTGTCTTGGGTGCGCTGTTGGTAGCCCTTTAATAGTCGATTCAATACCACCAAAGTGCCGCAGGCGGCGAGCAGGGCGCTCATTGCCATCAAAGGTGGCAGCCAATAGGTATGCCACAGTGGCCGCGCCTTAATGGCCATGGTTTCCATGCCAGTGTAGAGGGCGATACTGCAGGCACTCAGGGCCGTGATCAGTGCGATCGGCTTGATGAGTTTGTCACTGTTCCAATCACCGAATCTCAATAATTGGCCTATTTTATTCACCCAATCTGAGTCTTGATTCGTGGTGTGCTTAGGCAGATATTGACGCAGTAGCAGCCAAGCAAACACTGCGCTGGTGCCCGAGAATACGGGCAGTAAAAAGGCGCCATACCACATCCAAGAATCAGGGCGAACTTGCGCATAAAAATGCCAAGCCCGCAGCGGTTGGTGTAAATCGGCGAGTAAGGCGATAGGGGCGACTATGCCTGCTGTTAACATTAAACAGGCGCAGAGCTTCAGCAATCTGTCATCGGGTTTGGGTTGGCTAAACAAATGTATTGTCGCTACCCATACGCTGGCGTAGGCGAGCCCCATCATAAAAAAGTATTGCACTGCCCAAGGTAGCCAAGTAATAGCGATATCTGGGGTAAAGATTTCTTTAATGACCATGGTGGATCTCCTCGCCAGTATCGGTAAGTAAGGTTCTAACGGGGGCTTGGCCGCTAATCTTGTCCTCAAAAGCGCTGCTCATGCCGATGTAGAACACCCGTGGCGCAGTATTAGCTGTCGGTTTGAGCACCTTGATATCGGTTTTGTTGGCGGCGAGCAGTTGGCTTATCTGGCTGTTGGGATTATTCAGATCGCCAATCACACGGGCTTCTCCTACGCAGGTTTCGACACAGGCAGGCAGTAACCCTGCATCTAACCTGTGGGCGCAGAAGGTACATTTGTCGGCGGTATTGGTGTCGTGGTTGATAAAGCGCGCATCATAGGGGCAGGCTTGTACGCAATAGCCACAGCCAACACACCATTCATTGTTGACGACCACTATGCCGTCCTTGCGCTGGAAGGTCGCGCCCGTAGGACAAACTGGGATGCAGGGCGGGTTTTCGCAGTGATTACAAAGTCTTGGCAGCATTAAAAACGCAGGCGGAGTGGTATCTTCCTGCTGCGAGACTTCATACTGCTGCACTGTGGTGCGAAATTGCCCGAGGGGCGGTTGATTCTCGATAGTGCAAGCGACAGTACAGGCTTGGCAGCCCACACAGCGGCGCAAGTCAATTACCATACCGTAACGTTTACCTACTTGGCCTTCGCTGGCACTGTGCATTTGAGGGCTGCGCTTATCATCCTGTGCATACACTTGCACGACAGGGATGAGTGCGGCGCCAACACTGACGCTGGCCATTTTGCCGAGAAACTGACGTTTACTCTTGTCCATACAGATTTCCTTCACTACTTGCAGATGGCGAATAAACTGGCTCATAGACCTAGAGTTAAGGTTTATGGCGAGGTTTACAGGCATTCTGTAAAAGGGGAGGCGGCATAACTATAGTGGTTTTCCACATATCGGGTGTGGACTTGATCTAGCGCAACAAATATCCGTTAGAATAGCCTTCAAAATGCTAGGGTTTTATTTTTTGTTACTTGAGTTTGGCCTTTTCTTAGCTTGAGTTGGACTTGATTTTAGTGTGAGTGACTGGGGATAAAGGATTGCGCTTCATGTTATTGAGGATGATGAAAACTGTGTTTCGCTTCGCTGTATCGGTCAAGTGGCCGTTATCGATTCTGAGCACTCCACATTCCGTGGCAATACCGAGAAAAAAGCCAAGGAACGCAGTGTTATTCCTATGCTTGCTGGCTTCAGTTAAGGTGTTTGCTGCGGAGCCACTGAATCAAAGCGTACATTCGGGCTTAACTGACTCTGAGGTTGTTGCTCAAGTTGCTATCGAAGAGCCCAGTTATCAAGTGGTCGATGTTGGCGTGTTAGCCATCCGCGGTTATAAGGCGACCATCAACCGCTGGCAACCTTTGATGGGGTGGCTCGAAACCCAAATTCCCAACAGTTACTTTAGGTTACACCCTCTCACCCTCGATGAGCTAGCTAAGGGCGTTGAAACCCAAGGGCTCGATTTTGTGATCACCAACCCAGGGCAATCCGTGTTGCTGGCGCGGCAATATTCCCTTACTTGGTTGGCGACCCTGCGCAGTCCGTTAAATAATGGTGCGGCAATGCAAGTGGGCTCGGCGCTGGTGGTGCGCGCCGATTCACCCTATCACACCTTAAGTGATCTTAAGGGACGTCGACTCGGGATCGTATCGAAAAATGCCTTTGGTGGTTACTTGACCTTAGTGTACGAAGCGCAGCTAAAGGGCATAGATTTGCCTCGCTTTGTGGGTGAGATTATTCCGCTGGGGTTCCCGCTAGATAATTTGTTGTATCAGTTAGATGATCAAAAAAGTGGTGATGATGCGGCGAAAGATAATCGACTGGATGCGGTTGTGGTGCCTGTGTGTCAGCTTGAGCAGATGCAAACGGAAGGTCTTATTAATATCGCCCATTATCGAGTGCTCGATAATCAAGCGCCTGCGGGATTTAATTGCCAAGTCTCGACTCACCTTTATCCCAACTGGTCTATGGCAAAGACCAATCGCGCCTCCCAGTCTCTGGCTAAAAGTGTGACTCAAGCTTTGCTAGCGCTGCCTGAAGATCATCTCGCCGCTAAGTCTGCTGATTCTGCGGGCTGGACCACGGCCGTGAGTCAGCTTGCGATCGATCAACTGCTTAAAGATCTCGATATGCATCCTTTGCAAGCACCATGGTGGCAAAGGGCGTGGCAGTGGATCAAGTTACATCAACAATGGGCTTGGCTTGTGTTAGGGATTTTGGTTTTACTCAATGTGTATCATTTTTGGCTTGAATACCGCTTTAGTCGCCGCGGCCGTGAGTTGATTAACACTCAGCGCCAGCTCAATGAAAACCGCGCGTTACTGGAACATGCCCAGCGTATTGCAATCGCGGGTGAGCTTGGCGCGAGTCTCTCCCATGAACTCAATCAACCTTTGGCGGCGATTGGCCATTATTGTCATGGCGCCGAAGTGCGATTACAGCGGGGGACGAGCCCTGAGGAGTTGCAATCTGTATTGGCGCTGATCCAGCAGGAAGTCACGCGCGCCGACAATATTATCAGTCGCTTACGTAATTTATTGAAGAAGCGACCTGTGTCGAAACAGCCTTTGTATCTGCATGAGTTGGTCAATGATACTGTGCCGCTGCTCGCCTATGAGTTTGAACAACATCAGATAAACCTTGCCGTCAATGTGAATGGTGAACCTTATTTACAGTCCCTCGATGAAGTTGGTATGCAGCAGTTGTTGCTTAACTTGCTGAAAAACGCCTTTGACGCCTGCGTTCAGCGGTTAGAGCTTGAATCCAGTGGCACCGAACAGATCATCACGCAAAAGCCATACACACCCACGATCGATATCGATCTTCGCTATCAAGAATGTACGCTCTTGCTGACAGTCACAGATAATGGCATTGGGTTAACCGAAGAGACCAGTCTGCTGATGCAAGCATTTTATTCCACTAAATCAGAGGGGTTAGGTTTAGGCTTAGTGATTTGCCGTGATATTGCCGAGAGCCATGGTGGTACGTTTAGCCTAGAAAGCGCTATGGGTGGCGGTTGCCAAGCGCAGGTGGCTATACCGCGTAAACCTGAACCCAATGGAGCACAATAATGAGTCTTGCCTTACCAGTGTATTTAATCGATGACGATGACTCAGTGCGTCGTTCTTTGCGTTTTATGCTTGAAAGTTATGGCCTTAAGATCACCGACTTTGATAGTGCCGAAGCCTTTTTCACCATAGTTGACTTAACACTACCGGGTTGTGCGCTGGTCGATGTGCGTATGCCGGGTTTGAGTGGTCAGCAGTTGCATCTTGAATTAGTGGCAAAAAATAGTCCGCTAGCGGTGATTTATCTCACTGGCCATGGCGATGTGCCAATGGCGGTAGATGCGCTTAAATTAGGTGCGGTGGATTTTTTCCAAAAGCCCGCCGATGGCGCTAAGTTAGCCGAGGCGGTCGTCAAAGCGTTGGAACATACCAAGGCGCATCATCAAGACAATCAGTATCTTGAGACTTATCAAGCGCTCACGCCAAGAGAGCGGGAAATACTCAACCTGATTGCCCAAGGCCTGAAGAACCAAGAGATCGCCGATAGTCTCTGTATTGCCATGCGCACGGTTGAGATCCACCGTGCCAATTTGATGAAAGGCATGCAAGTGGGATCGCTGGCGGAAATGATGCTGATCTACAGTCGGATTGCCGAACGCCTGCGTCTCGAATAAATCCGCTGGAATTTACCTTTTATCGCGCTAATTGCCGCTTTGTTAGCCGCCTATTTTGGCTAAGTTGTCGTATCATTGGCCGTTTGATTTGAGCCTAGCTATAGGGTTATGTTTTTGCTGAGCAATGGGCTGAGATGTGAGCCAAGGCATTAGTGCATCGCTGCTTAATTGCCAATACACTGTGATTGCCTTATTTTAGGGGCACTATTTTTAGGCCACGATTTTTAACATCACTTTTTAGTCACTTTTTTAAAGTGTTTATTTACAGTGACGATTTTAACGTCAGTGGCCCTCTTGGATTGTTTTCTCTTATTTGTGTAGAAGCTTCTGCAGCTTAGATAAGACTCTCCTGTTTGCATAAGGAATGAAATGGCAAGCTTGATTCGTATTGTGCTGATTGATACGCACCTTCCGGGCGTGGTGGAACTCGCCCTCAATGGTCATACCAACATTTGTGGTACTAACGCCTCGGGTAAAACGACATTACAACGTCTAGTCCCTGTTTTTTATGGTGAATACCCAAGCCGCGTGGTGCCTTCGACCCGCGACAGTTTCGAGCGTTGGTATTTGCCACACGATTCAAGCTACATCATTTACGAATATCAAAAGGCCGATGGCTTACTGTATCAAGCCGTGTTGGCCTCTGCGGGCGATGGGAAGGGCGTTAACTATCGTTTTATCGCCAAAGGTTTTGAGCTAAGCGATTATATTAAATCGCAAAATGGCGACACTATTCTGTGCCACACCATGGCGGAATTAGGCCGTGATTTAAAACGTGCCGGCATCGCCACCACTAATTTGCTTAATACCCGTGAATATCGCGCCATTATTCAAAACGATCGCACCCTATTAAGCACGGGCAGCAACCGCAGTGAACTACGCGGTTATGCACGCCAATTTGCCCTGTGTGAGGGCGAGCATTCCCTGCGCCACATCGAAAAACTCGCTAAAGCGGTGCACTCCAAAGAAGGCAAGATGGAGACGGTCAAATCCATGATCGCCGCCATTTTAGAGGAAGATGGGGTTAATCCGCCCAGCTCACGTTTGAATCCGCAGCGCGTTGAGGCGTGGATCCGTGAGAGCCAACTTATCCAAGGCTTTGAAGTTATTCGTCCTGAATTTGAAAAACTCGAACAAGAATTTAACCAACTGCTTAGCGCCGAACTGCGTTTATCGAGTTTATCCCGTGGTTATCGCAACGATGAAACCTTAGAAGCCGATCGTCAAGATATTCAGCAAACCTTATCTAAAGAACTGAATTTAAAGCTAAGATTGCTCGATGATGAATGGAAAGAGCAGCGCGATGAGCTCAATCTCGATTTATCGGCAGCTAAGGGCGATGTGGCAAAGTGCGAGTATGAGCTCGATGCCATTGAAGATCAGCATGCTGCCTTTTTAGATGCCAACATAGAGCAAGCCAAGGCCGATCTTGAGATGCTGCCGAACTGGCGCACCGATGTTGAAAACCTAAGTGAACGCCATAAGCTGCAAACCGAGAAGCACCAAGACATTGAGGCGGCGTACAATGCCCGTCGCAGTAAGATTGGCGAGCAGTTAAACCGCGAGCTTGAAGGCCTGCATAGCGACCAAGACAAGCAGCGTGAAGCCCGCGATAAGCAACGTGAAGTGGCGCGCACCGATATTGACGCCCTAGAGCTGCAATGGCGCAACCAAATGGATGCGGGCAAGGCTAGCTTTAGCGAGCAGGAATACCAATTCAAACTCACTGCCGCCGAGCTTAAATTGCGTGTTGATGGCGTGACTTACACCGAAGAAGAAAAGCTGAGTCTCGCGATTTTCGACGAACGTATTCACCGCGCCGACGAAGAACAAGAAAGCTGCAATGCCAAGGTCGAACGCTTAAGCAGCGATGAACGCAAGCTCAGAGCCAAACGTGACCAAGCCAACGAAGCCTTGCGTATCGCCACCTTAAGGGTGAACGAGCGTCAAACTGCGTTGGATGAACTGCACCATATGCTGTTCCCGCAATCCCACACCCTATTGGAGTTTCTGCGTAAAGAATCCCAAGGCTGGGAGCAAAGTTTAGGTAAAGTGATCGCGCCTGAACTACTGCATCGCACTGATTTACATCCAAGCTTAGTGACTGAATCGAGCGAAGCTTTCTTTGGCGTGCATTTAGATCTTAAAGCGATCGATGTGCCTGAATATGCCGCCTCCGAACAAGAGCTGCGTATTCGGTTAAGCAAAGCCGAAGAAGCCCACACTAGTGCCCAAGAAATGCAGGCCGAGGCCGAATCTCAGCTGGTGGCCATTAATGGCGAGTTGGATAATCTCAGCCGTGAACTGACTTTTGCCCGCACGGCTTACAAAAATAGCCGTGACGATCTGCGTCGCCTATTTGATGAAAAGCGCAGCGAGCAAGAGAAAATCAACAAAGCATTGAGCGAGCGCAAAGCCCATGCGGGACAAAGACTGACTCAACTCGATGGTGAGCTAAAACAGCTTAAACATCAGCACGAACTCTGGCTCGAAGATCAAAAAGAGCAAGCGCTTGAAGCGCGCATGGAAAAGAATGCCTATTGGCAGGAAGTTATCGGCGCGCTCGACAATCAACTCGGCCAAATTAAAGCGACCATTGAAGGGCGCCGTGAAAGTGCCAAAATCGAGCAGAAAGCCTGCGAGACTTGGTACAAAAACGAGCTTAAATCCCGTGGTGTGGATGAGGATAATATCCTCAAACTCAAGCAACAAATTCGTGAGTTAGAAACCAAAATCAGCCGCGCCGAACAGCGTCGCAGCGACGTACTGCGCTTTGACGATTGGTATCAACACACTTGGCTTGCGCGCAAACCTAAACTGCAAACTCAGCTTAGCGATGTGAAGCGTGCGGTATCGGAAATCGATCAACAGCTTAAGGCGAAAACTCAGGATGTTAAGGCCCGTCGTCAACAACTTGAAACTGAACGTAAAGCGTCCGATGCGGCGCAGGTTGAAGCTTCTGAAAACTTAACGAAGTTACGTGCCGTAATGCGTAAACTCGCCGAGCTTAAGTTACCGACCAATAACGAAGAAGCCCAAGGCAGCCTAGGCGAGCGTCTGCGCCAAGGTGAAGATTTGCTGCTAAAACGCGATTACCTGATGGGTTCGGTGAAGCAATATGTAGAGCATTTCGACTCAGTGATCGCCAGCAAGTCAGGTTCGGGCCTTGCCGAAACCTGGGAGCGTGCCCGCGAAGAATCGAGCTTTATCAACGATAAAGGTATTCGCCTGCTGGATTACCGTAAGTTAGTGCCACAGCTTGAGCAATTGCTGAACGTGATCGTGCCGCAATCGATTACCGCGCTGCGTGAGCAAGGACGGATTTTCGGCGTCGACTTAACCGCTTTCTACGATGTGTTAGCCGATATCGACCGCCGCATTGCCTCCCAAAGTGCGCGTATTACCCGCGAAGTGGGCGAAGAGTTATTCCTCGATGGCGTGTCTGAATCGGCGGTACGTATTCGTTCGCGCATCAGCGAGTTAGAGTTCTGGCCTGAGCTTGAACAGTTCGTCAAAGCCTTTAAACATTGGAAAGCCGATGGCTTTAATGGCTTGCCCGATGAGGATTACACCAACAGCATGCGCCGCGCTTTAGACATTATCGGTCGCGCCGCATTAACGGGGGGCATATCTAAGTTGCTGGAAATCGAGCTGCGCCTCAAAGAAGGTAACAGCGATTTGATTATCCGCACCGACAGACAGCTTAACGAATCCTCAAGTCACGGTATGGCGTATCTGATTTTGTGTAAGTTCTTGTTGGCATTCACGCGCTTGCTGCGTGGACGCGCCGATGTGACCATTCACTGGCCAATTGATGAGTTGGGCACTTTGCACCATACCAACGTGAAGAAGATTTTTGACGCCTGCGAAAATAACAATATTTGTGTGCTGGGCGCCTTCCCGAACCCTGAGTCTGAGGTGCTGAACTTGTTCGCCAACCGTTACATTATCAACAAACAAACTAAGAAGTTGCAGGTGGTAAAACCTAAGGTCAATCCAATTGCAGACATGTTGAATAAGCGTTTGTCGAAGGAGGCCATCTAATGAGTGATGCAACCCAAACCGTATTAGTTGGCACTGGTGCTTTGATTGAGCTGTTACTCAAGGGCGAGTTTATTTGCCGCACCACCAATGAAGAAGGCTGGCGCGCCCTTAAAAATAGCAGCACCCGCGAGCGGGTCGAAGGCTATTTAAACCAGATCAACCGTACCGTGGCGTCTGCCGCAGAAGGTGATGTGTTCTTCTGCGGTTATTTGCAGCTCGGCGATAGCGAGCGCAAAGTGATTTCATCGCAGTTTAAAGATATCTGTCAGGCATTGATCCCGCTGGTGGAATGGTTGGTGTTAGTGCAGGAAGCCAGTGGCCAAGATGCGCCGCTGAGCGAAGGTGCGCCCGTGCGTTTGACCGAGCTGCAAAGCCGTATCGAAGACACGCCGGCGTTCCGTGAGCAGTTAGCCAAGCTCAGCCAATATCGTTTATTTGGCTCAACCAGCACTAACAGCGATGCGCAAATCAAATTAGTCTTCAAACGCTTAGTCGAACTCGGCTATTTAGTACGACCCAATGCGGAGAAGCAAATCTATATCGCCACGGGTAAGCTGGATTATCTGTATGAAGTCATTCGTTTTATCGATGAAACCGAAGGCCTAAGCCTAGAAGCGCAGGCGGAAACGGCGACTCAGCGGGACTTAATCTAATGTTGGCACTGTTAAACCTAGGTAAAAGCTGTGACCAAGGAGGCCATGATGAGCAGTAACTTACATCAGGCGGGGGTTAAGCTGCTCAAGCAGTTAGGTCGCCATGCTGACATCATTATGGATACCTATTTGGCGGGTTCTCTTAACGAGGATGCGCACGATCCAAGCGTGGTCGAAAAGCTTAAACAGGCAGGGATTTTATGGCGGCCAGAGCCAGATCAGGAGCTGCGGCTTAAGCGTTCTGTGCGTGCCTTACTCGAAGAAGGTTTAAGTGATGAGCGCAATCGCCAAATCGACTCTAATGTCGGTTCGGCCTTAGCCACGATTAAAACCTTGGCCGATCATTATAAAGAGGCGCGTCATAGCTCAGATTACAGCGCCGCTGAGGCCTATTTATCCGATTTAAGCGAACATGTTTATAGTTTCGCCGACAGTCTGCGTTATTCGATCCGTGTGCTCTGGGGCCGCATTAATAACGAGTTCGGTTACGTTGGTACGATCAACGCTAAGATCCGCGAAAACGAATTAGCTCAAAGCCAAGTGTCTGAATTGCTTAATGGCTTAGAGATGTTCCAGTTTAGTGAGCTAGGCGAAATCGCTGGCGATATACGTGAACTGCGCAAACTCTTAGTGACGACTTTGCAGGAAACCATGAGCGACTGCGCCCAGGAACTGAGCGTAGTGCAGGGGCGTTTACTCGAACTCTTAGGCCGCTTCAGACAAATCCGTGGGCGTACCCGTTTGCTCAAGGGCTGGTTGCTCTACACTGATTTGCATCCGGATTATCGGCCTGCGGACCATGTGTCCCACAAGGAAATTCCGAGTCTATTCAATCGCGCTGAAATCTTGCTCGCGCCTGCTGCGGTAGATGTGCATAACGCCAGCCAAGAACTGGAGTTGATGGGCATAGTCGCGCACATTAAAGCTATCAGCCGTCATCCTGTGATTGCGGCGGTGCGTGAGCATGATGTGTCCGTTTCTATCACTCAAAGTGAAGACTTCGATGTACCGGATAATCCACTCAAACAAGCGGTGGATGAGTATTTCGTCGATGTGATTGAGTCTGGCCTGCGCCAATCGGCGCTGGAATATCTGGCGGATAAAGCGCTGCCTTGGGACGCCGAAAGCTGGATTTATCAAGTGATTGGTGGCTACGAAGGTCTGCCCGATGAACACAAGGCTTACTTTGAGCTTGAGCCCTTGGGCGAACCGCATCCCATCTATAGCGGCAACTTTATTATTCGCGATGTTGAGTTATGGCTCGCCTAGGCCAGCAACAATTACAACTGTTGGAGAACGCTTTTATTAAGCGTTCTCCCAAGGTTAAGCTCACGGCTAACTGGCGCGCGATTCATCGCGAGTTAGAAGTGGGTGAGTTAGATGAATCCGAAAAGTATCTGTGTTTTGCGCCCAAAGATTTTGAACTGCTAAGGCAAAGCGTGTTGGCGTTAATGGGGCTTGATTTAAGGCAGCTTGATTTCAATGTCGATCGCATGGCGATGTCTGCCAAAAGTCACGATGAAAAGCTCGCTAAGATACGCCCTGAAGCCGAATACGTTTTGATGAAGTATCTAGGTTTCGGATCTTCACCAACTGGGATTTCAACTCGCACATCACTGCGTATTCCTTTGGATGAAGCACAAAAGCATTGCCATGAACTCAATGTCGCAGCCATCCTAGTGATTGAAAACTTAGATGTATTTGATGTTATCCATCAAGCGCGTTTGCCACAGGATTTAACTCATGTGATGGTTATCTACCGAGGTAGCGGTCATCATTCCCCGATTGGCGTGCGGCATTTTTTGCAAGCGATGGCAGATAAATTACCGATCATTGCCTTTACTGACTTAGATCCCGCAGGACTACAAATCGCCCATACCTTAATGGGCGTGACCCACTGCCTTGTGCCACAACTTGCGCTGACAGCACCTGCTGAGTTATTGGCAATAGCACAAATTAATTCTACTGATGATTTCGACAAGCAAGCGAAACAGGTTAAGTATTTGCAAAATGCCGAGTTAAAGCATTGGCAAAAATTAGTCGTTTGGCTAAATCAACACCGTATTAGTATCAAACAGCAACACCTGCTGGCTCACGGACTTGAACTAGTGTTAGTGCCATATATTTAGCTGTCATCCATTCCATCTCTCTGCTTTACTATAATTAACTGGTTTTAAATCCTGTTATAAATTTAAATTCAGTTATTAAGTCTGAGTTTTATTTGGTTGTTGTTTCTTATATGTTTAATTTGATGTTATTTGGTGTTTATTTTGTTTGTTTATACTGGTTTAAATATGTTTTGTTAGAGCTCAAATATTGTGCTGATAAATTTTTTATGATTTAAAATCAGTTTATTACTGTTTTTCTGTGATGGTGTTAACTTAATTCAAGATGAAAAAATGAAATTTATTCATTGAATTAACGGCTAGCATGTTTCACTATCCCCGCCTGAGCCAAAAATGGATTGGCAATTGTGCTCATCATGGAAGATGAATAACAAATAAATGACCTTTCTGGGGAAATCACAAGCATGATGAAATCACTTTCGACGCGGATCTTTATTGGTCTGTTTGCCGGCCTTATTTTCGGCACAATAGTGCAATACTTCTTAAACGATATCGGTTTTTTCTCGGGTAATTTAGTCGAGCTTGCCGGTGGCGTTGGTACTATGTTCGTTAATATGATCATGATGCTGGTGGTGCCACTCGTGTTTGTGAGCATCGTTTGTGGTGTCTGTGAGCTGCAAGATCTCAAAAGTTTTGGCCGCTTGGGCGGTAAGACCTTCGGTTTTTATATCATCAATACTGTCGTCGCAATCGCGACCGCATTATTAGTGGTGCTGCTACTCGAACCCGGTAAAGGTGTAGATATGAGCAGCACGGATGGCATAGCGATTACAGCAACTGAGCTGCCAAGCCTGATGGCATTAGTTGTCGACATAGTCCCACGTAATCCTGTGACGGCTTTTATGTCAGGCAATATGCTACAAGTGATCTTTATGGCCTTGTTGCTTGGCGGTGTGATTAAGTCCCTTGGGGAGCATGTTGCGGGTGCTGTCCAAGGTTTTCAAACCGCCAATAAAATCATGATGAAATTGATTTCTGTGGTGATGAGTCTTGCGCCCTATGGTGTATTTGCCTTGATGTTTAAACTCGGCGCGACCTTAGATGCAGGTGTGTTTATGAGTGTGGTTGAGTATATGGTGCTGATCCTCGCGCTGCTGCTACTGTGGATTTTTGTGGTTTATCCTATGGCAGTGGGGATATTTACCCCAATTTCAGCCAAAACCTTCCGCGAGAAGACCCAAGAGCAAGTGCTGTTTTCACTCTCGACCGCAAGCTCAAATGCGACTATTCCCGTGACCATGCGTACTTTAACGGACAAGTTAGGCGTGAACCGTGCTGTTGCTGGTTTTGGCGTACCGCTGGGGGCGACCATGAACATGGGCGGTGTGGCGATTTATATCACTATTGCGATTTTCTTTGTCGCCAATGCCTTTGGCATGCCTATTACCACTGAGCAATTGCCTTCGCTGTTATTTAGTGTCTTCCTATTATCTGTCGGTGCGGGTGGTGTGCCCGGTGGCGGCATGGTGATGATAGGTGTGTTAATCCATCAAATGGGATTACCGATAGAAGCCTTTGCCATAGTGGCGGCCTTAGATCGGATTATTGATATGGTGCTGACATCCTGTAACGTGGTTGGTGATACTGCGGTGTTGACTATAGTGGATCAAACCGAGAAAGTGCATCAGCTTGAGTCAGCGAAGAGTTAATGTGCCACTAAGTCGTATTCTATAAAAACAAAAGCCACTGAAAACAGTGGCTTTTGTTTAATATTCTCTATGCTGGTATTGATGCGTTGCTAGGTTCGCATCAACTATGTTAGCCCATTACTTAGTGCGAGTAATTTTATCCAGATAGCCCATGGCAAAGGCTGATAATACAAAGGTGATGTGTATTAACAGATACCACATGATTTTGTCGTTATCGATATTCTTCACATCCATAAAGATTTTCAGTAAGTGAATAGACGAAATTGCCACAATCGACGCCGCCACTTTGTTTTTCAGTGAGCCAGAATCTAATTTACCCAACCAACTTAGCTTCTCACTGTCTTCGCCTACATCCAGCTGCGAGACAAAATTCTCGTAGCCAGAAAACATCACCATCACAATCAGGCCGCCCACGAGGGTGATATCAATCAAGGACAGGGTCACCAGCACTAAATCCACTTCAGTCATCTCAAAAATGATCGGCAGAATATGGAAGATCTCTTGGAAGAATTTAATGCCTAAGCCCAATAAAACAAAGCTGAGTCCCAAATAAATTGGCGCCATAATCCAGCGCGATGCATACATTAATTTTTCAAATATTTGTTCCATAATCCATTAAACCCTTTATCTAAAATGCGGTAAAAAATCGAGTCACTAATGACTAAAACAGTAACATAATGCACTTTATGCGCGCTATTACCCAATCACAATGGCGTGAGTTATATGCTGTTATTGTGTTTTTTTTGTAACCTCTGTGGTTATTTAAATCCTATGTTAGGTGTTAGTAGCGCCACATCGTTTAATTTGCACTGCCTTTGATATGTCTGATCGTCGCTTTTTTCAACCTAATACCAAGCAAATTCAGCCATGGATGATCATTTTTCTTGGCATTTTAGGGCTTTGATGAAGGAAGTGACATTTGTCATCCTAGATTGCTGACAACTCACACTGCTGTAATGGACATTTTACGCAGATACTTAAGTCATCTAAACAAGGAGGCTTAATCATGCAATATAAATCACTGGACCAACAATTAATCGAATACCGTCAACAACGTGCTTTAGCTATGCCCTTATCTGGCATGATTGTGTGGAGCCTACTGTTTGTATTGAGCTTTGTATTACCTCCTTCGCAGTTGGTGATGGCGGTCTTTATCGGTACTGGTTCTATTATCTACCTTGCCATGGGTATTTCGCGGCTGACAGGCGAGAATATCTCGTTTAAGAAAAGCGCTGAGCGTAATTGGTTTGAGACTGTGTTTCTCGCTGCGATGGGCATGAGTTTTTTAACCTTTAGCATCAGTATTCCCTTTTTTATGGAAAATTATCTGGCCTTGCCTTTCGCCCTTGCGGTGCAAACAGGTTTAATGTGGTTAGTCCACGGTGTTTTAGCTGCGCAAAAGGTGGCCATAGTGCATGCGATAGTGCGCACTATGGCCTGTGTTGCAGCTTTCATGCTCTGGCCTGAGCAGAGCTTTCAAATTCAGCCTCTAATCGTGGTGTTTTGTTATGGTTTTTCAATTCCTGTGATGCAGCGCCGTTGGAAGATTCAGCAAAATCTTTGTGTTGCGAGTTAGTTGGGAGTCAGTTTCCACCGACGTGTAGAAGAGCAATACGGCCTAACGGCCGAGGTGAATCAAGGTCATGGGGTTTCACCCCCCGATTTTTAATAAAGAGTCTTCAACGTCCTTCAGCAACTTCGCAGGGGAAGGTGAACTTCTGTGATCTCGGCGTTGGCTGTTAATTCCAAAAGAGTTATGCATGCCCCATCTTTCAACGAATTGAAATACATAAATTGAAAATCTTTGATACCTAAACTGAATCAGGATATTGGTTTTTTAGGTGATTAGAGTCTTTTGAAATGTCTACATTGGCCTGATTAATCCGTTATTACCATTTTAGCAACAAGATAAAGTGCTGAACTCACTTGATAAAGTGGGTTATGTTGTGGCAGTTTGGGGTGACGCAACAAGCCGCTTTGTCGTGTCCTCTATGGAAGGAAGTTGGTTGGAATATTGCTCAGGAGAACTTGCTTATCGCGATGGTCATTCTGAAAACAAATTATTAATCAGTGCAGGAGCAAATATGAAAAAAGTGGTTATGGTAGCCATGGCTGCGGTCTTACTGGGTGGATGCTCAGTAAAAGAAAGGGCTATGAGTGGATTTCAAGTAGTGCCCTTTGATGCGTTCAAAACGAGTGTCAGTAATCCTAATCAGCGTATTTATAAGGAGCAGGACGTTGACCTACGCCAGTACAATCAGGTGATACTCGATCCTTTACAATTTATTCGTCAAGAGAATGGTAAATGGTACCTATTAACCGCTAATGAGCAAAACGAGATTGGTCGTTATTACCATGCTAAATTTCAAAATGAGTTGCTTAAAAATGGCGTCAAGGTTGTTACTGCGCCTGGTCCGGGAGTGATCAGAGTGCAGGCGGCGGTGACGAATTTTGATTTAACTCGACCAGAACTTAAATTAAGGGATCTGTTGCCTGCTAAAATTGCCATTGATGTTACTAAAGAAGTGATAGGTAAGGAGCCTTACTTGCTCAAGGTCGGCAGCATGTCACAATTGTTAGACTCGCAAAGCGGAAAGTTGTTAGTACGAGTGTTAGATGCTCGGGAGAGTGACGATACAACCCAAAAAGATACACCTATTACTTCAAGCGAACTGGAAAAGATGATTGATAAGTGGGCTGCGGGTCGCGCGAAACAGTTAGCTGACAATTTGGGTAAATAAGCACTAACTAGTTTGGTAAGTCATTTCATGGCTCCATTGGAACGCTGCAAAAACTTACCGATTACCGCGAAGATTTAGAAATGTGACGATACTTTTTGTAAGTTATCAGCACTGTCACTATTCGTTTTAAGCTCACCCTGAATCGCATTATGTTATTGTTTTAAATGGAATACCTTATTTGCGCGGTGGCTGGTCTTTCGGTTTTACGGCCGAGAAAGTCGTTGGTCTTCAACTGCCCTGATTTCTAATCAAGAGTCGACCAAGGAGGACTGCTCGTCCCATCTTTCTCTTGATTTGCGGCCTTACGGCCGAGAAAGTCGTGGGTCTTCAACCCACACCCGACCAAGGAGGACTGCTCGTCCTATCCTCCTTGGATGCTCCAAGACGCCCCTAGCGAAGTTACATGCATTAGTTAGTGGCTTCGTGCTTATTCGAAAATCGCTAACGCTTCCGATGGGGCGTCCCTTCCCCCCGAAAGCTACGCAGACGTCCTGTCTGCGTCACGCGATTTTCTTCAACGCCCTTCAGCAACTTCGCAGGGGATGGTGAACTTCTGTGGCCTTGGTGTTATCCGTTAGTCTTAAAGAGTTGCACCTGTCACATCTTTCTATTCTCATCCACCTTCTTAATTTACCGCGCCAAAATGCTTTTCGGTAAATAGGGTCTTGTTTTTTCTGGATGAAAAATGTTGATAGCACACTGGGGGTGATGCTAACTTATTGGCATTATTTAATTATTTGTTCGTATCATACCAATATCCAACTCTATACGGTTAGGATTTTATTAGAAGTGCGGGTATTACACTGTTAGCTTTACCTCTAGTGAGATAGTCAGATGAGATGGAAAGAAATAATAATTGGCGCAATTTTAACTCTTATAATTACAATCATAGGTGGTATTACAGTCTGGAAATTCACGAAAGAACCTCACAAGCCAGATCCAAAAGCAGTCGTAATTATTGAGGCGGACTCGCCATCGCAGTTCAAGTCTGATTCTAAGAGTTTGATATTTAATACGTTCCGAGTCGGCAACCTTGGCGATAAAATCGCTGAAGACGTTATCTTGTCAATTGAGTTCCCAGAAGATACAAAAATCACTGACTTCTCTATTTCCAGCTCGTCGGGTGCAGCAGCCAGAAAAAATCTGAAAGAGATTGAAGGGAAAGTACACGAGAAAATAATTTCTATTAATTCTTTGCTCCCTGAAGAAACAGTAACTGTGTAGTGGCACACTAATTTTGGCCACCTAAATAGAGGTGATATTATTACCTCGTAGATGACTTTAGGTGAAAACATG
>NZ_JABAEB010000018.1 GCF_012584455.1 Shewanella oncorhynchi | reverse complement strand
TTTCGCGTCAAGGAGTTTTTACAACTTCTTGCTGCGCTTGAATTAAGTGCTTAAAAGGGACTCAATTCAACCTAACTTGTCAGCTTACTTTCGCTGTCTGCCGTGTCAGTGGATGCGCATTATAGGGAGCAGGAGATTTTGTGCAAGGGCTTTTTGTAGGAAAATAACGATTAATGGTTTAGACGTTTACTTATCAAACGATACGTATAAAAAAGGGGCTAAAAAGCCCCTTTCTCTCGATTAAGTCTGGCAATCTATATGAGTCACGCTCAGCTAGATCATCATAAATACTGTTATCTATGGACTAAAGAAACGAGATTCTTGCTCAACTTCGACTTCTTCACCGTTGATATGAGTTTTCACTTTTATCTCGATATTAGTAACTGAACGAGACAGCTCAACCGGATCGATACCCACACTAATAGGGAGAGTTAACACTTCACCACCCGCAATAGTGACCGAAGTTGGACCGTACCATTTATAGTTGTCTAATCCTTCGACACTCATAGTGTATTCGTGGGATTGCTCTGTCTTATTAAGAATCTTCAAGGTGAAGGTGTTTTCAATCAAACCTTGATTGTTCTCTCTATAGAGCTGGTTACGGTCACGAATGATGTCCATACGCACAGGCGCTATGGTCGCACTGGAGTATATAAAGACTAATATCATCGCTATCAGTACCACGCCATAACCGACAAGTTTAGGTCGCAGCACTTTTTGCTTAATTCCTTCTAACTTGTTCTCGGTGGTATAACTGATAAGCCCTTTTTCATACCCCATACGATCCATGGTTTGATCGCAGGCATCGATACAAGCGCCGCAATTAATACACTCATATTGCAGACCATTACGAATGTCGATTCCCGTAGGACATACCTGCACACACAAGTCACAGTCGATACAGTCGCCAAGCCCTAGCTCTTTAGGGTCATCTTTGCGTGAGCGCGGACCACGGGTCTCACCACGTTTAGTATCGTAACCCACGATAAAAGTATTCTTATCGAACATGGCCGCTTGGAAACGAGCATAAGGGCACATGTGGATACACATGATTTCACGCATCCAACCCGCATTGCCGTATGTGGCAAGTGTAAAGAACACGACCCAGAAGTAGATACCGCCAGAAGCATTAAGCGTAAATACATCGACATAGACTTCACGACTTGGCACAAAATAGGACACAAAGGTCATCGCCGTCATCAGTGAGAGCAATAGCCAGGCCGTATGTTTTGCCGTTTTGCGCCAGAGTTTGTCAAAGCTCCATGGCATTTGATCGAGCTTAATGCGTTTATTGCGTGCGCCTTCAAGTTTTTCCTCGAACCAGATGAACATAAAGGTCCATACTGTTTGGGGGCAAGTGTATCCACACCAAACACGGCCAAGATAGGTGGTCACAAAAAACAGAGCGAAGGCAGCGATCATAAACAACGCTGCAAGCAAGGTGAGATCCTGCGGCCAAATCGTTAAACCGAAGACGTGAAACTTTTGTTCGCCCAAGTTAAACCATACGGCTTGACGGTCGCCCCAAGGGATCCAAGGTAAAAGCAGGAAAAATAACATGGCGATCCAGCCCATGCGGCGACGTACGCTACTCCACAAACCGTCTATGGCTCGGACATAAATCCGATTACGAGGATTAAAGCGATCGGCTTTACTCGCATCTGGCTGGTGAATCTTAATTCGATTGGTTTTCGAATAGTCCTTGTTGTTAGATTCTGAGTTCATCGTTACAGCCTTTTACTGCTTTAATATTGGACGAAAACTAGCTTATTATACCCATATTCTTAATGGTTATTCACTTATGTTGGACTAAAAGATGAAAGGTTGGATCATATTGGCGCTACTCGCGGGTGCTTTATATTACTTATACACAGAAACAGATAAATTAGATGTTCCTATTGCAAAGACTGAGGCGATGATCAAAGAAATAGAGAATAAAGTTGACTCTATGACAGGAACAAAAATTATTAAAATCGACCATAAACTGACTAAGGTAAGAACCGACATCATAGAACGTTTATCCACATTAGAACTCGAAGCCTTCAATCAAATTCCAATGACACCCGAGTCTATTGCCGACTTTAAGGCTAACTATTGCGGTACTATGGCACCTCAACATCCAGTGTTTAGCAAAGATAATCAGCTTTATCTATGTGATCACCTTTAATCATTACAGACTCATAGGCAAACGGGATTTTGCTATATAGCGCTAAGGTTTAGACTTAGGTGATTGACCTTATATATGATTCCGCCTAGCCTTTGAGGCATTACAGCATAAAGGCCTATGAATCATGACCCAACAAGTATCAGACATTTTTAATCCCACCCTATGGGATGAAGTCAGTGAATTTCATTTCGACGATATTACTTACCACAGAGCCAAAGCGCACGGCACAGTACGCATTGCCATTAATCGCCCAGAGTGCCGTAACGCCTTCCGACCTAAAACCGTTGATGAATTATTTATCGCACTCGACCATGCACGCCAATGGTCTGATGTGGGTTGCGTACTGCTTACGGGTAACGGTCCTTCGGCAAAAGATGGTGGCTGGGCGTTCTGTTCGGGTGGCGATCAACGTATTCGCGGCAAAGATGGCTATAAATATGAAGGCGCCGAAGAAGGTAAGGCCGATCAAGCCAGAATGGGCCGCTTACATATATTAGAAGTACAACGCCTTATCCGCTTTATGCCTAAAGTGGTCATCGCCGTTGTGCCGGGCTGGGCGGTGGGTGGCGGCCATAGTTTACACGTAGTGTGCGACTTAACCTTAGCCTCGAAAGAACACGCAATATTTAAACAAACCGATCCCGATGTTGCGAGCTTCGACTCAGGTTATGGCAGTGCTTACCTCGCCAAAATGATAGGTCAAAAACGTGCCCGCGAAATCTTCTTCTGCGGATTTAACTACAGTGCTGATGAAGCCTTCGACATGGGTATGGTTAATAAATCCGTTCCCCATGCAGAGCTAGAAACCGAAGCATTAATGTGGGCGAAAGAGATTAACTCTAAATCACCTACGGCTATGCGTATGCTTAAATACGGCTTCAACATGACTGATGATGGTATGGTCGGTCAGCAATTATTTGCCGGTGAAGCGACGCGTTTAGCCTATGCGAGCGCCGAAGCACAGGAAGGACGCGATGCCTTCCTCGAAAAACGCGATCAAGATTTTTCAGCCTTCCCTTGGCACTACTAATTTTAGAATCGTATTAATTTACGTTTAAATGCTCAAAGCCCTCCATCGTGAGGGCTTTATGTTTTTTACAACGGATAAATAGATAAAACCGTTTAAACTAATCTGAAAACACGGCTTTTAATTTTAATGAGAATTGTTATCATCTAAATATTCCCGCTGGGAGCCTATTTAGAGGACAAGATCATGACTAAGACACTCACTTTTGCTGTACTACATTTTAGCGTCGCTTTTACCGTAACCTATTTATTAACTGGCAGTGTGGTCGTCGGTGGCGCAGTAGCCTTAGTAGAACCCGCGATTAACACTGTAGTGTTTTACTTCCATGACAAAGTGTGGAAACGCATTGAGGCAAAAAAGCAGCACGAACTAGATGCCATTCCAGCATAGAAAGCTAAGCCACCAGCATTTGCTATTGCTATAAGTTAATCGTCATTTTGTCGTGAATCTAAATGAAAAAACCGCCAATAAAGGCGGTTTTCATTTAAATACCTCTATTTATTCTACTGTTACAGATTTTGCCAAGTTACGTGGTTGATCCACGTCAGTACCTTTGATTAACGCAACATGGTACGACAATAGCTGTAAAGGAATAGTGTAGATCAGTGGCGCCATAAAGATGTCACAGTGTGGCACAGGGATCACTTTCATCGTGTCATCCGACTCGAACTCGGCATCTACATCGGCAAACACATACATTAAGCCGCCACGGGCACGCACTTCTTCAACATTCGATTTCAGTTTTTCGAGCAATTCATTGTTTGGCGCAACGACAATCACTGGCATATCGGCATCGATAAGCGCTAGTGGGCCGTGTTTTAATTCGCCAGAGGCATAAGCTTCAGCATGAATATAAGAAATCTCTTTCAGCTTTAACGCGCCTTCCATCGCAATCGGATATTGATCGCCACGGCCAAGGAATAATGCATGGTGTTTATCGGCAAAATCTTCAGCCAATTCTGCAATCGCAGCATCTAAACCTAAAGCTTGTTCCACTTTTGCTGGCATAGATTGTAGGCTTTGAGTGATTTGAGCCTGCATTTGATCAGACATACCATTGTGGCGACCGATCACCGCAGTCAACATTAATAAGCCAGCAAGTTGTACTGTGAAAGCTTTAGTCGATGCCACGCCAATCTCGGCGCCCGCTTTCATCATGTAAGCCATGTCAGATTCGCGAACCAGTGATGAACCTGGCGCATTACAAATCGTCAATGTGGCTTTGTAACCCATTTCTTTCGCTAAGCGCATGGCCGCTAAGGTATCGGCAGTTTCACCCGATTGTGAAATCGTCACCAACAGGCTATTTGGGAATAAGTGCGACTTGCGATAACGGAATTCAGAGGCAATTTCGACGTTACAAGACACGCCAGCCCAATCTTCTAACCAGTAACGTGCCGCCATGCCCGCATGGTAACTAGTACCACAGGCGATGATTTGCACATGTTTGATATCTTTTAAAAACTCAGCAGCGTTGTCACCAAAAGCCGTGTCTAGCACTTGCTTATTAGCAATACGACCTCCAATTGTGCGCGTCAGTGCCAATGGCTGCTCGTAAATTTCTTTAAGCATATAGTGGCGATATTCGCCTTTGTCACCGGCATCGTGGGTAATTTCAGATTCTTTGACTTCACGCTCAACGGCATTACCGTTTAAGTCGAAAATACTCACGCTGCGACGGGTCACTTCGGCCACATCACCTTCTTCGAGGAAAGCAAATGAGCGAGTGACGGGTAATAAGGCAAGTTGATCTGAAGCAACAAAGTTTTCACCTAGACCAAAACCAATCACCAATGGACTACCAGAGCGAGCAACAACCATACGTTCACTATCACGACGGTCAATAACGACTGTGCCATAGGCGCCTTCGAGTTGTTTAACCGTGGCTTGTACGGCACCAAGCAGAGTGTTATGGGTTTTCAGCTCATGGTGCACTAAGTGACAAATCACTTCGGTATCGGTATCTGAACTAAAGCTGTAACCTAAACCTTTAAGCATTTCGCGCAGTTTATTGTGGTTTTCGATAATACCGTTGTGCACCACGGCAATATCACCTTCCGATAAATGCGGATGAGCATTACGCTCACTCGGCTCACCGTGGGTCGCCCAACGAGTGTGCGCGATACCGGTTCCGCCTGCTAATGGGTCAGTTTCAAGCGCAGCCGACAACTCTTGTACTTTGCCAACACGGCGCGTACGGTTAAGTTCACCATTGTGAATAACGGCAACGCCTGCAGAGTCATATCCGCGATATTCTAAACGGCGTAAGCCTTCTACCAGAATTTCAGCCACATCCCTTTGCGCCACGGCGCCTACGATTCCACACATAGTCTTTACCTATAAATTAAAATGAAGTTGTTAAGCTATTTTGTCTATTGAGCGTAGGGCGCTAACATAACTCGCACGCCCTGATCTGAAATTTGTTTGAGCGCACTCTCGTCGATACGTGAGTCGGTGACCAACACACTGACCTTGGCCCACGGTAACTCTAAGTTAGGGATCCGCTTGCCGATTTTGTCTGAATCAACCATAACGATCACTTCGCGGGAAACTTCGGCCATCACTTTGCTTAGACCTGTTAACTCGTTAAAGGTGGTGGTCCCGCGTTCAAGATCGATACCATCAGCACCGATAAACAGTTGGTCGAAATTATATGAACGCAACACTTGCTCGGCGACTTGACCTTGAAAGGATTCAGAATGCGGGTCCCAAGTGCCACCAGTCATCAATAAGGTGGGCTCGTTTTCGAGTTCATGGATGGCATTTGCAAGGTGTAGCGCATTAGTCATGACCACCAGCCCACGCTTATCGTTCAGCTGTTCAATCAAGCCTGACGTCGTAGTGCCACTATCGATAATGATGCGATTGTGATCTTTAATCAGCTGCGCGGCGGTTTTCGCAATAGAAAGTTTATTAGGCGCTATCTTGGCAGAGAACTGTTGAGTGACTTCGTCTGGAATCGCCACGGCGCCACCGTAACGGCGCAATAATAAACCCGTTTTCTCAAGCGCGGCGAGATCCTTACGAATCGTCACTTCTGAGGTTTCAAAACATAACGACAGTTCATCAACGCTCACTTCACCCTGTTCGTTCAATATGGTGATTATGCTGTGGCGACGCTGCTGTGTGTTTCGTTTATTCATAAAACCTTTCAGTTAAGTTTCGATTCGAAAGGTGCATTATAGTGAAACGAAACTTTTTTGCTAGTCATACGAAACACACTTTTGCATGATCTGAGCAATTTTTTACTGTCTCGTTAGTCAACTTGGAAATTAGCCTATAAAAAAGCAGTTTATCCTTTAGGGATAAACTGCTTTAAATAGATTAAAAATCCTAATAAGTATTAGAACTTAGCTTCAACAGCAACACTGAAGTTACGGTCTTGGCCAATCGTCACCATCTTATCACTGCCACCGTCTAAATATTCAGTATCAAAGAGGTTTCTGACGTTGGCACGAATACTGACATCTTTACCCATGATATCCATAGTGTAAGCCGCACCTACATCAAAACGTACGTAACCATCTTTGGTGATGGTGTTATCAGCATCAGCAAAACGTTCACCCACATAAATAGCACCAAAGTTCATCGCAAAGTTGTCTGTCACTTCGTAACGGGTCCAGATATTGGCCGACCATTCAGGTGCATCAATAGGAGTTTTACCATCTAAGTTCTTGCCACCGATTTTGCCTGCACCGGTATTATATTCAGCATCTAAATACATCATAGAAGAAGTCACAAACCAGCTATCACCTAACTGGCCTTGGGCGCCAACTTCAAAGCCGCGATGATGCTGCTCACCACCTTGGGTAGTGATCGTTTTATCTCCTTCATTCGTTAATGGGATGTCTTGTACTGTGGTGACATTAGAAACCGTAATATCAAACAGGGCTGCTGTTAGCAGTAGGCTATCATTAAATAACTCCCATTTAGTCCCTAGTTCATATTGAGTACCGTACTCAGGTTTCAGGTTATCTCCATGATTGACATCTTCAGAACTGGTTACTGAACCCTGTGGTGTAAAGCTTTTTGAATAATTAACGTAAATGCTACCATTAGCCATTGGCGAGTAAATTACCCCAAACTTAGGCGACACGGCATAGTTGTTTTCACCTTCTCCGTCTTTCTTCTGTTCGTCGTAACGCACACCAGCAAGTAATTTCCATTGCTCATTAAGCGTCATCAAATCCTGTAAATAGAAACCGTAATACTTGTATTCGCTTGGGTTGCTTAGCTTACCTTGGTGATAATCAAGATCTTGCTGAATAATTGGTTGCCCAGGAATTACGTGCTGACTTTTGCCTTTCTGAATTTGCTGCTGATAGAAATAGTCTAAATAGTTAGCACCAATAAGGAATTGATGCTCCATTCCTGCCAAAGAAAATTCACCCGTGAAATCCACATAGGCCGTTTTATGCTGCCAATCGTCATAACGATCAAACGGGTTTATGGTGTAACCATCTTTGTATGGATCTTCAGAGCCTTTATTTAAGCTTGGCGCAGAGTCTAAACGTTGGCGATTAAACTGCTGATCGTTATAACCAACTTTGACTTTCCAATCATCACTCATCTGCCAAGTTAGATCGGCACCTAAGTTAGAGACAGTGTTATCGGTAAAGGCCCAAGGTGCATCCCATACGGTTTTACGTTCACCGATAACATTACCTTGTTTATCTAACCACCCACCCGCATCAATGCCTGCTTTATCTTGGGTATGATCGTACTTAACCGATAACAGAACATCATCACTGACATCAAATTCTAGGTTTAAGTAGCCCAACCAACGGTCACGCTCTTGATTCTCATCGTTAGCGGAATACTCACGCCAGTATTTTGTGTCTTGCTTCACTAACACGCCGCGGTAACGAAGACTCTGAGCATCATTTAAACTGCCGCCCGCATCTAGCTGAGCACGGGTCGAACCAAAACCATCCGTATCAAAACCTAAATCGAGCATTGAATCATAGGTCGGTTTCTTAGTGACCATATTCACTAAACCACCAGGGCCAGATTGGCCGTACAACATGCTCGAAGGACCTTTCAATACTTCGACTTGCTGTAAAGTTTCAATTGGTTGTACGTAGTGAGACCATTGTTGATGGCCATTGATAAGATAACCGTTACCCGAATCGAGCTCGAAGCCGCGGATACTGAAGACTTGACGGTTCCAGCGCGTGGTTCCCGCCGTCACACTGGAGTCGTTAACTAAAACCTCGGCAAGGTTAGTGGCCAACTGTTCATCAGTCACAAAATCAGGGATCACATTAACTGACTGTGGGGTATCCATTAAGTCGATATCGCCACGCATGGCACCCGATGCACTACCGACTTTATAGTCGTTAAAAGTACGGCCAGTCACATTGATGCGCTCAATATTTTTATCGCTCGCCACTTCTGCAATAACCGGCATAGCCATTAATGCCGAGCCTACAGCTAAACCTATAACTGAATATTTAAATACCATTGCCAACACCTCAAATAGACCTTTCGTCTTAGAATTGCAGGCAATATAAATGAGAAGTGTTTTTATTCTTTCTTCTTTACCAAAATTTACAATTGAGTGTGACAGTGATCAAATTAACTTAAAAACCAACAATTTGCCCATACCACAAAAACATGAAGAAAATCTTAATTATTAAGCATTACTTAATAAAAAGGCTTTTTAGTGCAAAACATTGAACACAATAAAAATAAAAGCGGCACATGGCCGCTTTTTTGACATTAAGTTGAGTTTTAAAACTTACTTTTTAATTTTCACTGGACGTTGCCAACCTGTGAGGTGTTTTTGTTTAACACGAGTGATCACTAACTCATTCTCACCTACATCACGGGTAATCGTTGAACCTGCCCCTAAAGTTGCCCCTTTACCTATGGTCACTGGAGCCACCAACTGAGTGTCAGAGCCGACAAAGACGTTATCTTCGATAACAGTAAGATGCTTATTCGCGCCATCATAGTTGCAGGTAATAGTACCAGCACCAATGTTGACGCCATCACCAATGATGGCATCGCCTAAATAGGCTAAGTGCCCAGCTTTGGATCCCACACCAATCACCGCTTTTTTCACTTCAACAAAGTTGCCTATATGTGCATCTTGCTTAAGTTCTGCTCCCGGACGTAAACGTGCAAATGGGCCAGCACTGGCTGCAACACCAAGCGTAGCACCTTCGATAATAGAGTAAGGCTTGATCTCAGCATCATCGGCAATCTCACAATCAATTAAAATCGCGCCTGCGCCAATAGTCACATTATTACCCAAGGTCACTTTGCCTTCAAATATCACATTAATATCGATCATCACATCCATACCAACAGTGACTTCACCACGGATATCGATACGGCTTGGGTCGCGAAGGTTCGCCCCCGCCAACATGAGTTTTTCGGCTTCACGAGCTTGGTAAGCACGTTCAAGTTGCGCTAATTGCACGCGATTATTGGCGCCTTCAACTTCAATGGCCGATTGTGGCTGAGCAGTATCAATAGCAACGCCATCAGCGTGCGCCATAGCAATAATATCCGTTAGATAATATTCGCCTTGGGCATTATTGTTCGATAAACGGCTCAACCAAGTTTTAAGTTGTTTACCCGGAACCGCCATGATGCCGGTGTTAATTTCGTTGATCAGCAACTGTTCTGCAGTCGCATCTTTTTGCTCAATAATTCCAATGACTTTTCCTTGCTCACGGACAATACGGCCATAACCCATAGGATTCGCTAAATTCACTGTTAAAATAGCAACGCCATTTTCAGGACGGGCGGCGAGTAAGGCTTCGAGAGTTGATGTCTGGATCAACGGCACATCGCCATAAAGAATAAGTACTGTATCGCTGTCGGCGATATGTGGGCTAGCCTGTGCAACCGCATGACCTGTGCCTAATTGCTCGGCTTGCAATACCCAGTTAAGTTGTTGCTCACCCAAACAGGCTTGTAGCTTGTCGGCACCATAACCATAGACTAACTGAATAGAGTCACTGCCAACTTTATTAGCGGTATCGATGACATGTTGCACCATGCTCTTATGGGCGATGGGATGTAATACCTTAGGAAGATCAGAGCGCATCCGTGTTCCCTTGCCAGCCGCTAAGATCACTACATTTAATGCCATTACCATATCCTTGAAAAAATACCCAAGAGGGTGAAAAATTGCGGTCGATTTAGTGGCGCAATTTTAACGGAAAGCACATCGAAAAGCGAAGTAGATAGCGATGCGAGTCAATCAAAGACATGCAAGAATGCCAATCTATCCCATTTTTAGACACAAAAAAGGCGACCATAGGGTCGCCTTTTTTCACAAACAATAACCTTATCTGGCAATGTTTTTCTTGATGGTTTCAACAACACGTAATTGAGCCATAGCCTTAGCTAACTCAACCATAGCCGCGTCATAATTGAAGTCAGCGCCAGCAGTTGCCATATGGGCTTCTGCACGACGCTTAGCTTCTAATGCCGCTTGCTCATCAATATCTTTGGCACGCATAACCACATCAGCCAATACGGAGACAGAAGAAGGCTGCACTTCCAGAATACCACCTGAAAGGTAAAACACTTCTTCACTGCCGTCTTGCTTGACGATGCGCGCCATGCCAGGTTTGATATAACTAAGCAAAGGAGCGTGGCCATGCATTATGCCCAACTCACCTTCAGAACCAGTCACTTGCAGCGAAGCTACACGACCAGAGAAGATTTTGCTCTCTGCGCTTACAATATCAAGATGTACTGTCATGGCTGCCATCCCGTTCTCCTTAAAAAACTAAGTATGAATACTTAGTTATTTCTTTTTGTTCGCTTTCTCGATGACTTCATCGATTGAGCCAACCATGTAGAACGCTTGTTCTGGCAGGTGATCAAACTCACCGTTCAAAATACCCTTAAAGCCACGGATAGTGTCTTTCAGAGAAACGTACTTACCAGGAGATCCAGTAAAGACTTCTGCTACGAAGAAAGGCTGAGATAAGAAACGCTCAATCTTACGAGCACGGAATACGACAGTCTTGTCTTCATCAGACAATTCATCCATACCCAGAATCGCAATAATGTCTTTCAGCTCTTTGTAACGTTGCAGTACAGTTTGCACGCCGTTAGCAACGTCATAATGCTCTTGGCCAACAACCAATGGATCTAATTGACGTGAAGTCGAATCCAATGGGTCAACCGCAGGGTAAATACCCAGAGAAGCAATTTGACGTGACAGTACAACAGTCGCATCTAAGTGAGCGAAGGTTGTTGCTGGTGACGGATCGGTCAAGTCATCCGCAGGTACGTATACCGCTTGTACAGAAGTAATAGAACCCGTCTTAGTTGAAGTGATACGCTCTTGCAGAACGCCCATCTCTTCAGCCAATGTTGGTTGATAACCTACCGCAGAAGGCATACGACCTAACAGTGCAGATACTTCAGTACCGGCTAAGGTATAACGGTAGATGTTGTCAACGAACAACAGTACGTCACGACCTTCGTCACGGAACTTCTCTGCCATAGTCAGACCAGACAGTGCAACACGCAAACGGTTACCTGGAGGCTCGTTCATCTGACCATAAACCATGGCCACTTTGTCGAGAACGCCAGAATCTTTCATCTCGTAGTAGAAGTCGTTACCTTCACGAGTACGTTCACCTACACCGGCGAATACAGAAAGACCCGAGTGGGCTTTAGCGATGTTGTTAATCAGTTCCATCATGTTAACTGTCTTACCAACACCCGCACCACCGAACAAACCGACTTTACCGCCCTTAGCGAATGGACAAACAAGGTCGATAACCTTGATGCCAGTCTCTAACAGTTCAGTAGAGCTTGATTGATCTTCGTATGAAGGAGCTGTACGGTGAATGACATAACGCTCTTCTTCACCGATTGGACCCGCTTCATCAATAGGCTCGCCTAATACGTTCATGATACGGCCAAGAGTGGCGGTACCAACTGGAACAGTAATAGGTGAACCTGAGTTTACTACTTCAAGACCACGACGCAGACCGTCAGAAGAACCCATAGCGATGGTACGAACTACACCACCACCTAGCTGTTGCTGAACTTCCAGCACCAAACCATTACACGGGCCTTCACCTACGATTTTCAGAGCGTCATATACTTGAGGTACGGCATCTTGTGGGAACTCTACGTCCACAACCGCGCCAATCACTTGGACAACAGTACCTGTGCTCATGATTAATCCTCTAAAACTTGTATTCGTTACCTAACCTAAACCGCAGAGGCACCAGAAACAATTTCCGACAGTTCCTGCGTAATCGCAGCCTGACGGGCCTTGTTATAGACCAGTTGCAAGTCGTTGATAAGCTCACCCGCGTTGTCTGTTGCCGACTTCATTGCCACCATACGGGCAGCTTGTTCAGAGGCAATGTTTTCAACAACACCTTGGTAAACCTGAGATTCTACATAACGGACCAATAAAGTATCCAAAAGTGCTTTTGGATCTGGCTCGTAGATATAATCCCAACGATGAGCAGTTTCATCATCTTCTGATTTAGGCAAAGGTAGCAGCTGCTCGATCACAGGAGTCTGCGTCATAGTATTCACAAATTTGTTAAATACCACGTACAGACGATCCAGCTTGCCTTCGTTGTAAGCTTCTAGCATGACACCGACTGTCCCGATCAAGTCAGCGAGCTTTGGAGCATCGCCTAAACCTGAAGCGTGAGCAGACACTTGTCCACCGAAGTTTTTGAAAAACTGCACACTACGTGCACCGATAGGGCAAAATTCAAATTCTGCACCTTGGGCTTTCCAGCTTTTCACGTCTGCAATAACCTTTTTGAAAAGGTTAACGTTCAGACCACCACAAAGGCCACGGTCGGTTGCTACAACAATGTAACCAACCCGCTTAGCCTCTCTCACCTCCAAATAGGGGTGTTTATACTCGAGAGAACCTTGCGCGACGTGACCGATCACCTTACGCATGCTTTCCGCATATGGACGGCTCGCAGCCATGCGTTCCTGCGCTCTGCGCATTTTGCTGGCTGCCACCATTTCCATGGCGGACGTGATCTTCTGAGTGTTTTTCACACTCGCGATCTTGGTTTTAATCTCTTTAGCGCCGGCCATCTCTACTCTCCAATCTGGACCTGAGGTGTCTTAAGACACCTCTATCATTGTTACCAGGTTTGGGTTGCTACGAACTTGTCGAGGCCAGCTTTTAATTCAGCTTCGATATCAGCGCTATAATCGCCAGTATCATTGATAAGCTTCATTAAAGGAGCATGCTCGCTGTTCATGAACGAGAGCAGAGCGGCTTCGAAATTACCGACCTTATTCAGCTCAACACTCTTCAGGTAACCTTTTTCAGCTGAGAAAATAGACACAGCTTGAGCGGCTACGCTCATAGGAGCATATTGCTTTTGCTTCATCAGTTCGGTAACACGCACACCATGCTCAAGCTGAGCACGTGTTGCATCGTCAAGATCAGATGCAAATTGCGAGAACGCAGCAAGCTCACGATACTGTGCTAGTGCGGTACGAATACCACCAGACAGTTTCTTGATGATCTTAGTCTGAGCCGCACCACCAACACGAGAAACAGAAATACCTGGGTTAACCGCTGGACGTAGGCCAGAGTTAAACAGATCGGTCTCAAGGAAGATCTGACCATCGGTAATAGAAATTACGTTGGTCGGTACGAATGCAGAAACGTCACCCGCTTGCGTTTCAATAATCGGCAGCGCGGTTAAAGAACCAGTTTTGCCAGTTACTGCACCTTTAGTGAACTTCTCTACATAAATCGCGTTAACGCGTGATGCACGCTCTAATAAACGTGAGTGTAGATAGAATACGTCACCTGGGTAAGCTTCACGGCCTGGTGGACGCTTGAGCAATAACGAAATTTGACGATAAGCAACTGCTTGCTTAGACAAATCATCGTATACGATCAAAGAATCTTCACCGCGGTCACGGAAGTATTCACCCATAGAACAACCAGAATATGGCGCTAAATATTGCAGAGCAGCAGCTTCAGAAGCCGTTGCAACAACAACGATAGTGTTAGCTAAAGCACCGTGTTCTTCTAGCTTGCGCACTACGTTAGCGATAGTAGAAGCCTTTTGGCCAATCGCAACGTACACACATTTAATGCCAGAATTTTTCTGGTTGATGATTGCGTCGATCGCCATAGCTGTTTTACCAGTTTGACGGTCGCCAATGATCAATTCACGCTGGCCACGACCGATAGGGATCATGGCATCAACGGCTTTATAACCAGTTTGAACTGGTTGATCAACAGACTGACGTTCAATAACACCTGGTGCGATAACTTCAATTGGCGAGAAACCATCGTTATCGATAGGTCCTTTACCGTCAATTGGCTCACCTAGAGTGTTAACAACGCGGCCAAGAAGACCGCGACCAACTGGAACTTCCAGAATACGGCCAGTCGTTTTCACTTTTACGCCTTCTGCTAAATCAGCATAAGGACCCATTACTACGGCACCGACAGAATCACGTTCAAGGTTCAACGCGATTGCAAAACGGTTACCAGGCAGTTCGATCATCTCACCTTGCATCACGTCGGCTAGGCCGTGGATGCGGATGATGCCGTCACTTACCGCAACGATAGTACCTTCGTTACGAGATTCGCTAACGACTTCGAACTGCTCGATCCGCTGCTTAATCAGATCGCTGATTTCAGTGGAATTCAGTTGCATGCTCAAACTCCCAATTACGACTGCAGCTTATCAGACAGACGCGATAACTTACCGCGGACCGAGCCATCGATGACTAGGTCTCCTGTCTTAATGATTACACCGGCGATGAGCGCGGCGTCAGTGCTACAATTCAGCTTAACTTTGCGTGCGAGACGTTTCTCTAAAGAAATACTAATCTGCTGTTGTTGTTCAGAGCTCAGCTCAGTTGCAGAAACCACATCGGCTTCTACTTCTTTTGCCCACTCATTACGGTATTCAGTAAATAACTGAGATACAGCAGGTAGCACCTTTAAGCGACCGTTTTCAGCCATTACCTTTATCAGGTTTTGACCTTGCACATTGACTTGCTCACCACACACACTAATAAAGAGTGCTGCGAGCTTAGTGCTGGCTAAAGAGCCAGCTAACAGTGGTTGCATGGTTTCGTTTTCACTCACCAATGCGGCAAACGTGAGCATTTCAGCCCAAGAATCCACTGCATCTTGTTCAATAGCAAAGTCAAAAGCTGCCTTTGCGTAAGGGCGAGCGATGGTGGTTAATTCAGCCATAACTCAACTCCCTTATCAAATTTCAGCGACTAGTTTATTAACTATGTCACTGTGGGCGGCTGGATCAATAGAACGCTCAAGGATCTTCTCAGCACCCATGATGGCAAGAGTAGCAACCTGCTTACGCAGATCCTCTTTGACGCGATTACGTTCAGCTTCAATTTCTGCTTTACCCTGAGCGATGATTTTAGCACGCTCAGCGTCTGCTTCGGTTTTGGCTTCTTCAACTATTTGAGCTTTACGCTTGTTAGCTTGCTCAATAATTTCATTAGCCGTTACCTTGGCTTCTTTTAGTTGGTCAGTCGCTTTCGCTTGTGCCAACTCCAGGTCTTTTACCGCACGATCAGCATCAGCTAGACCGTCAGCAATCCTTTTTTGGCGCTCTTCGATGGCATTCATCAAAGGGGGCCATACAAACTTCATGCAAAACCACACGAAGATGATAAAGGCGACCGTCTGACCGATTAGGGTAGCGTTGAAATTCACAACAGCCTCCTATTTAGAGTTAAGACAGAAGCGTTTTTTACAGCATTGCACCCAGTGGGTTGGTAAATAGCATAAATAATGCGATACCAACACCGATCATAGTTACGGCGTCAAGAAGACCCGCTACGATGAACATTTTAACTTGTAGCATAGGAGCCATTTCTGGTTGACGCGCAGCGCCTTCCAAGAACTTACCGCCTAATAAGCCGAAACCGATTGCAGTACCAAGAGCACCCATACCAATCAGCAGAGCAACAGCGATAGCTGTCATGCCTAAAATCGTTTCCATCTGTATCTCCAGTATCTAAATCTATATTAGTTGATGATTTAGTTTAAAATTTCTTCAGCAATCCTTAATGATCTTCATGCGCCATGCTTAAATAAACAATGGTCAACATCATGAAGATAAACGCCTGCAGCGTGATAACCAAAATGTGGAATATTAACCAGCCCAGTTGCAGAGTCACACCTAGGGTAGATAATAACAAGTTGGTACCATACATCAGCGCAATAAGGATGAAGATCAACTCACCTGCGTACAAGTTACCAAAGAGTCGCAATGCCAATGAAATTGGCTTAGCAATCAAAGTAACAGTCTCTAATAGGAGGTTGACGGGTATCATTGCCTTATGGTTAAAGGGCTGTAGTGTCAATTCTTTAACAAACCCAGACACACCTTTGACCTTAATGCTGTAAAAAATAATCAGCACGAACACACCGATAGCTAAGCTAAAGGTAATGTTAACATCAGTCGTCGGAACCGCTTTTAGATAGGGAATACCCATTAAACTTGCTGCGTGAGGCAGCCAATCTACAGGGATCATATCCATGAAGTTCATCATGAATACCCATACAAAAATGGTCAGAGCTAAAGGCGCGATCAGAGCATTGCGACCATGAAAACTTTCTTTCACGCTGTTATTTACGAACTCGACGATAATCTCAACAAAACATTGCAGTTTGCCAGGAACACCGGAAGTCGCTTTTTTACCAACGCTGCGGAAAATCCACAGGAACAGAACACCAAGACCAACCGAAAAGAACAACGAATCAATGTGCCATGTCCAAAAGCCTTCACCAACACTTAAGTTGGTAAGGTGATGTTGGATATAGCCCTGCGGTGTTAACGCTTCACCAGTTGCAGCCATGATTCATCCCACTTAACTTTGCTTGAAGTATAAAGGAGCTGTCCAATGCACGATTAGCGTCAGCACATAACAAACAAAAAGCGGCATAAAAGCGACCTTAAGATTGATAAATACAAACGAAAACATTGCGATGGTTAACAGCAACTTTACCGCTTCCCCCCAGTAAAAAGTCTTTATGACTTTTGCAGCTGAACTTGCTCCCGTGTGGGAGAAAGCGAGGGTTGCGAATACAAAATTAGGGAGCACAGCGATTGAACCACCTGCTAATGCAGAATAGCCAAACTGAACTCCCCACACGGCGAAAAAGAGAATTGAAGCACCCCCAGCGACCGCCGCCTGCATCATCACCAATTTATAGGCTGACCACCGGCCACGACGCGCTAAAACCTTACTCAATTCATCCTCTCCGCATTCATACTTTTTGTTTCGATGACCGGATGACAAATACCCGTATTTATGTCGATGCACAAAAAGCTTGCGAAAGTATACCTTTTCACGCCTTCATTGCAACTTTGAGATAAGGAAAAACAACACTTTTAACGTGATCTCGCGCCAAACGAGTTAAAATGTAAGATTAGCATCTGTCACAAATTTACATTAAAAACTGTTAATCTACAGACATTAATGAATTTTACTAAGAATTCCGTCTAATTCAGCCAGATTCTGATAGTTAATTACAATTTTACCCGTGCCCTTACTGCTATGAGCGATCGAAACCTTGGCACCTAATCTTTCAATTAACTGCTGCTCTAAACGACAAACATCTTGATCTTTAGTCGTAGTTTCGGCTTGTTTAGGCGGATTTAAGGTTTGATTAATTAATCGTTCAGTTTCGCGAACGGTTAATTCCTTAGCGGCCACTAATCTCGCAAGATTTGTTTGTTCTTCTCCCTCAATTGCCAACAAAGCGCGAGCATGACCCATATCAATGTCGCCATACTCGAGTAGACGCTTAACAGGCTCATTTAAGCCGTTTAAACGTAACAAGTTAGATACACTCGCTCTGGATTTTCCCACAACATCGGCAACCTGTTGGTGAGTCAGTTCAAACTCTTGCATTAAACGTTGCAATGCAATGGCTTCTTCCATGGCATTTAAGTCTTCACGCTGAATGTTTTCAATCAAAGCAATAGCAACAGCGGCTTCATCAGGTACTTGCTTTACTATGCAGGGGATTTTATTCAAACCAGCAAGTTGCGCAGCACGCCAACGACGTTCACCCGCAATAATCTCATACATGTTATTCGTTACTTGTCTTACAACGATAGGCTGAATAATGCCTTGATTGCGGATCGAGTGTGCCAGTTCTTCCAACGCTTCGGGGGACATGTCTTTACGAGGTTGATACTTACCTGGCTGTAATAAGTCTAAATCGAGATGGATAAGCTCTTCTTTTTTATCGACAACATCAGCTTCGTCAGTGTGCTTTTTACTGGCGGCATGGCTGTTACTCAGTAGGGCATCTAACCCTTTGCCTAATCCTCTTTTCTTCAACGTCATGGTGATCCTTTACGCTTGCTTAGCCTGAGTTTGTTGTTCTGAACGACGGATCATTTCACCCGCAAGCGCTAGATACGCCTTAGCGCCGGCACTCGATTTATCGTAATACATAGCAGGCGCTCCAAAACTTGGTGCTTCTGCTAGCCTCACATTACGTGGGATAACGGTACGATAGACTTTGTCACCAAAATGTTGTTTTAGCTGATCGGACACATCATTAGATAAACGATTACGCGGATCATACATAGTACGTAAAATGCCTTCGATGCCAAGTCCAGGATTAACCATAGCTGCGAGCTTAGTGATGGTATCAATCAGTGCCGTTAAGCCTTCGAGGGCATAATATTCACACTGCATAGGCACGAGTACAGAGTCGGCCGCAGACATAGCGTTTACGGTCAACATGTTCAATGAAGGAGGGCAGTCGATAAAGATATAATCATATTGATCTTTGATCGGTGCGAGTGCGTTACGCAAACGGATCTCACGGGCAAAAAACTCCATCAATTTGATTTCTGCCGCAGTGACATCGCCATTACTGGCGATCAGATCATACTTACCCGCAGTGTTTTTAATGACGATCTCGTCGAAGGATTTTTCTTCAACCAATAATTCATAGGCTGTATTAGCTACGTCATACTTATCGACACCGCTCCCCATGGTGGCATTACCTTGAGGATCGAGATCGATCAATAATACTTTACGTTTTGTTGCTGCTAACGAAGCGGCGAGGTTAACGCAAGTAGTTGTTTTTCCTACGCCACCTTTCTGGTTAGCCACGGCAATCACTTTACCCACAATATCACCCTGTATGTAAATGCTGGTTTATTGCCCTTGCTTATAAATGATTTATTTATCACTTTTAAGCCTGTTATTCTTTGATTATCTTCAATAAATGTCTTTTTTCATCGAGTTTAGGCACCTTAAGCTCGATAACTTCTTTCACCACAAATCCACTTGGAATATGTTGCATCTCTTCATCATTCAACTGGCCTTTAAGTGCATAAAACTGTCCATGTTCGGCGGGGAGATGATGGCACCAAGTCAGCATATCTTGGATTGAGGCAAATGCACGACTTAATACGCCGTCGAATTTATCCTCCGGTTGATAAGCTTCTACGCGGCTTTCAACTGAGCTGATGTTATGTATGCCTAATTCAAAGGACACTTGTTTTTGAAAACGAATACGTTTACCTAAGCTATCCAATAACACAAATTTTTTATCGGGATTCATAATGGCTAATGGGATCCCTGGTAAACCCGGTCCAGTGCCTACATCGATAAAACGTTCACCTTGCAGGTGTTTTGAAACCACTAAACTGTCCATGATATGACGGATCAGCATAGCTTCAGGATCTCTCACCGATGTCAGGTTATAGGCTTTATTCCATTTGTTGAGCATACCAACAAAATCAATTAGTTGTTTTTTCTGCTCGGCGGTGGCGGGCAAATTAATTTCGGCTAAATAAGCCTCTAACTGGGCAGATAACACTGAGCAACCTCAACAAAGATACGATTATGAACGCGAAGGCTATTATGAAGCCCGAAAACGATGAAGGGAAGCCTGAATGCTTCCCTTCTATGACCTAAGCAGCGATTAAGCTAGCTTTTACGCACTCTTACGTAATAAGCCACGCTTTTTGAGGTGAACCAACAAAATTGAAATAGCCGCAGGCGTAATACCAGAGATCCGTGAGGCTTGGCCTATGGTTTCTGGTTTATGGTTATTTAACTTAGCAATCACCTCGTTCGACAAGCCCGGTACTTCTTTGTAATCGAGCGTCAAAGGCAAACCAGTGTTCTCATTACGCACAGCTTTGTTGATCTCTTCCTGCTGACGTTGAATATAACCAGAATACTTAACTTGGATCTGAACTTGCTCAGCCGCCTGTGGATCTTCAAGCCCTGGACCAAAACCTTCGATCTGCATCAACTTGCTGTAATCCATTTCTGGACGACGCAGTAATTCTTCAAATGATGCTTCGCGAGAGATAGGCGTATTCAAGTGTGGGTTTAACGCATGGATCAAAGGTGAATTTGGATGCACCCATTGAGCGCGCAAACGTTGTAACTCAAGTTCGATCGATTCTAACTTCTCACTAAATGCCGCCCAGCGAGTGTCGTCAACTAAACCTAATTCGCGACCTTTTGCCGTTAAGCGAATATCAGCGTTATCTTCACGGAGTAGCAAACGGTATTCGGCACGACTAGTAAACATGCGGTACGGTTCTTTGGTACCCAGAGTCGATAAATCGTCAACTAGCACTCCAAGATACGCTTCGTCACGGCGTGGACACCAGGCTTCTTTGCCTTGCACTTGCAGTGAGGCATTCATGCCTGCTAACAAACCTTGAGCACCGGCTTCTTCATAACCTGTAGTGCCGTTTATTTGGCCAGCGAAGAATAAACCGTTGATCGCTTTGGTTTCTAATGAGTTTTTTAGATCTCTTGGATCGAAATAATCGTATTCGATCGCATAACCTGGACGCATGATTTCTGCGTTTTCCATGCCTTTGATCGAACGTACTAAATTCAACTGTACATCGAAAGGTAAACTAGTAGAGATCCCGTTAGGATAGATCTCATTGGTATTTAAACCTTCTGGTTCGATGAAGATCTGATGCGAAGATTTATCCGCAAAGCGGTGGATCTTGTCTTCAATCGATGGGCAATAACGTGGACCAATACCTTCGATGACGCCTGAATACATAGGGCTTCTGTCTAAACCACCACGAATAATTTCATGGGTTTTTTCATTGGTGTGAGTGATCCAGCAAGAAATCTGTTTTGGATGATGACTGATATCCCCCATAAATGACATGACAGGTAACGGAGAATCACCTTTTTGTTCAGCCATTTGAGAAAAATCGATCGTGTTTGCATCGATACGTGGCGGTGTACCTGTTTTTAAACGACCGACTCGGATCGGTAATTCACGTAATCGATTTGCTAAAGCAATCGCTGGTGGATCGCCTGCACGACCACCGCTGTAGTTTTCTAAGCCTATATGAATTTTGCCGCTTAAGAATGTACCTGCTGTTAATACAACAGCTGGAGATTCAAAAGCTAAACCCATTTGGGTAACTACACCAACTACTTGATGATTTTCAACAATTAAGTCATCTACGGCTTGTTGGAAAATACGTAAGTTAGGTTGGTTTTGTAATATATTTTGGATTTTTTGACGATACAGTGCACGGTCAGCTTGTGCTCGTGTTGCTCGTACTGCTGGGCCTTTACTTGAATTTAAGGTTCTAAATTGGATCCCTGCATAATCGGTTGCGATTGCCATTGCACCACCTAAGGCGTCAATTTCTTTCACTAAATGGCCTTTGCCTATGCCACCGATCGCTGGATTACATGACATTTGTCCTAACGTATCGATATTGTGCGTTAGTAATAATGTTTTTGATCCCATTCTTGCTGCTGCCAACGCGGCTTCAGTTCCGGCATGACCACCACCAACAACAATAACATCAAACCGTTCATGAAAATGCATGCCACTACCTTCAATTGCTAAGAGACTCAGTACGAGCCGAGCATTTTAGCATTTGCTTCGTCTTAGGTGAATGATCATTTTACGCTGTTCGATCGAGATGATCAGGACTAATAGATCTTAAGATCTTTATATAGATCTTCTTATTATGTTTACTATTAGGATCGCGTTTTTCTGTGCATAACCCAAATTCATTATATAAATCATTAATTAGCGCGATCTTGATCCTGTGATCTGATCGCGATCTAATGTCATTAAACATGGGGATAGATCGCCTACTTATCCACAAGGCGGATCATTAAGCAGATCGGACTGTGAATAGTACAGAGGTTGATCAGATCTAAATAATAGCTTATCCACATGTTTATACTTTAAACAAGTAAATTGTGGATAAATAGGATCTAAACTGTACATAGATCGGGACCTTATCCAATAAGCGATCTTAAATGTCCTGTTGCCATTGTGCTAACCATGCAAGGGCTGGGTCTTCCGGCACAGGATCAAGCTGTACATCGATCTGGATCTTATCCACAAAGGCTTTTGCATCGCAGTCTTGAATGGCCGAAATTAATTTTTCTGGGCCTTGGCAAAAGGTATCGTAACTTGAGTCACCAATTGCACATAAGGCAAAGTTTACTTGGCTGAGATCCGGTTTTTGCTCGGTAATTTCGTTGAAAAAAGGCTGAATATTATCTGGAAGATCACCAGCTCCATGAGTTGATGACACGATAATCCACAGTGCATGGGTGTCTATTTCGCACAATGTTGGGGTTAAATGAACTTGAACTTGGTGTCCTTGCTCCGTTAATTGGGCCATCATTTCGTCGGCAACATACTCTGCACTGCCCAATGTTGTACCAACGATTACTTCAATCTTTGCCATTATGATTTCTCAGTGTGTTGTTGTTTTTAAAACTAATTTCAATTAAATAGATAGCTGAATGGCTATTATTATGTTCATCATAAAGGAAATGTGGATAGGACCACAGAAGCAATATGTGATTTTTGCAGTTTTTGCATCCTTTATATAAGGTTGGTTTCGCTTACATGTTACCTTTAGCTTCTTGATACATAATTAATATATTTAAAAAGTTAATTTCATTTAAAATCAAATAATTATAATAGGATTATCCATGACAACACCCGTAAATGCGCCCCAGTGGCCACGGCAAATTCCTTACATCATAGCCAGTGAAGCTTGTGAACGTTTTAGCTTTTACGGTATGCGGAATATTCTTACCCCATTCTTGATGACAGCACTTTTGTTGTCTATTCCAGAAGAACTGCGCGGAACTATGGCTAAGGATGTGTTCCATTCCTTTGTCATTGGAGTGTACTTTTTCCCGTTACTCGGTGGTTGGATTGCCGATCGTTTTTTCGGTAAATACAATACTATCTTATGGTTAAGTTTAATTTATTGTGTTGGTCATGCGTTTCTCGCTATTTTTGAACACAGTATTCAAGGGTTTTATACGGGATTATTTTTAATTGCGCTCGGATCGGGTGGGATTAAGCCCTTGGTTTCTTCCTTTATGGGTGATCAATTTGATCAAACCAATAAAACATTGGCGCAGAAAGCGTTTGATCTGTTTTATTTTACGATTAACTTTGGCTCCTTCTTCGCCTCGTTATCGATGCCATTACTATTGAAATATTATGGTGCTGCGGTCGCATTTGGGATCCCTGGTGTCTTAATGTTTATTGCAACTGTGTTCTTCTGGTTAGGCCGCAAACGCTATGTGCATATGCCACCTGAACCGAAAAATCCCCATGGTTTTTTACCCGTTATTCGTACCGCATTGCTCACTAAAATTGCTGGTCAAGCCAACATAGGTTTAGTGTTAGCTTTAGTTGGGATAATTTCTGCAGCGTATGCTTTAGTGAATATTCCAACCTTAGGTATCGTTGCTGGTTTGTGTTGTGCGTTAGTGCTTGTGATGGGATTTGTTGGCGCAGGGGCTTCATTGCAACTCGAACGGGCTAGGGGGATCCATCCGGATATCGCTGTTGATGGGGTACGCTCAGTACTACGGATCTTAATATTATTTGCGTTAGTGACTCCTTTTTGGTCTTTGTTCGATCAGAAAGCGTCCACTTGGATACTGCAAGCCAATGACATGTCTAAACCGGAATGGTTTGAACCCGCCATGATGCAAGCTTTAAACCCATTATTAGTTATGTTACTTATCCCATTTAATAACTTTGTGTTATATCCGGCGATTGAGCGTATGGGTATAAAGTTAACTGCTTTGCGTAAAATGGGGGCAGGGATTGCCATCACGGGCGTGAGTTGGATAGTCGTTGGTAGCATTCAATTGGTGATGGATGGCGGCTCGGTATTATCAATATTTTGGCAGATTGTGCCCTATGCTTTGCTCACCTTTGGTGAAGTATTAGTCTCTGCCACTGGGCTAGAGTTTGCCTACAGCCAAGCGCCTAAAGCCATGAAAGGCACTATCATGAGTTTTTGGACCTTATCGGTGACCGTCGGTAACTTATGGGTGTTACTGGCGAACGTCAGTGTGAAAAGTCCGGCTGTGACTGAGCAAATTGCCCAGACGGGGATCAGTATTACTGCATTTCAGATGTTTTTCTTCGCAGGTTTTGCCATCTTGGCGGCATTGATGTTTGCGCTTTATGCAAGATCCTATCAAATGCAAGATCATTACCGCCACGTCGAATCATGAGGATGGGTGGAAATATTCGGTTGTAGATAAAAAATCAGCCCATATTGTATGGGCTGATTTTATGGAAATAATATTAAGGTTAGTTATTTTCCGATACAGAAAGAGCTAAAAATTTTGCCTAAGAGATCATCTGAGGTGAAGCGGCCAGTGATTTCTGATAGTGCTAATTGGCACATGCGTAACTCTTCTGCCAGCAGTTCTCCTGCTAGATATACTTCTAATTGTTCTTTACCCAATTGCAGATGGCTTGCGGCGAGTTCAAGGGCTTCTAAGTGACGACGCCGGGCGATAAAGCCACCTTCGAGGTTACTCTGGTAGCCCATGAGTGATTTTAAATGCTGCTTTAACTGTTCAACACCTAAGCCCGTTTTAGCCGAGATCCGGTAAACACTATAACCTTGTTCCTCTGTCATCATTAAGTCTTCGCCAGTGAGATCGGCTTTATTGCGGATCACTGTCACACCTAAATTTGAGGGCAGGCGATCGACAAAGTCAGGCCAAATATCATAGGGATTAACGGCGGCAGTGGTGGTGCCATCAACCATAAATAACACCCGATCGGCACTGTTTATTTCATTCCAAGCGCGTTCTATACCAATTTGTTCAACGGTATCTGTCGTATCACGTAGGCCTGCGGTATCGATAATGTGCAGTGGCATGCCATCTAAGTGGATGTGCTCGCGTAATACATCCCGTGTTGTACCAGCAATTTCGGTAACGATAGCCGATTCTTTACCGGCTAAGGCGTTTAATAAGCTGGATTTTCCGGCGTTGGGACGACCCGCGATCACGACTTTCATGCCTTCGCGGATGATAGAACCTTGTTTAGCACTGGCTTGCACTAGGTCGAGTTTGTCGATGATTTTGTAGAGTGCATTGGCAATTTTACCATCACTTAAAAAGTCGACTTCTTCATCGGGGAAATCAATCGCAGCTTCTACATATAAACGTAGGTTAGTGACTTGATCCACCAGCTCATGAACTTCCTTAGAAAATTCACCCTGGAGTGATTGCAGCGCACTTTTAGCCGCTTGCTCACTGGTGGCATCGATAAGATCGGCAATCGCTTCGGCTTGGGTTAAGTCTAGCTTGTCGTTCATAAAGGCTTGTTCGCTGAACTCACCGGGTTTGGCTATTCGAATACCACCGACTTCCATTACACGTTTGATCAGCATGTCTAGAACGATTTGGCCGCCGTGGCCTTGAAGTTCCAATACATCTTCGCCGGTAAAGGAATTGGGTCCTTTAAAAAACAGCGCTATGCCTTGGTCGATTACTTGGCCTGTTGCACTTTTAAAGTCGCAATAATCGGCATATCTCGTTTTAGGAAGATGACCCAATACGGCCATAGCGACATCACTGGCCTTGTTGCCTGAAATTCGGATGATGCCAACGCCGCCACGTCCGGGCGCGGTGGCTTGAGCCACGATAGTGTCAGTTGTCACGGAAATACCCACCAAACTAATATCTACCAAATCATGTAAAGGAAAAGGCGGCTAATTAAGCCGCCTTTAGTATTATTTTCACTTTATGCTTTGCTAAAGGTAGGGCTTATTTTAAGCCTTTTTTCTCAAGACCTGCATAAATAATCTTCTGCTGCGTGATGGCAACTATGTTACCTACTAACCAGTACAGTACTAGACCTGATGGGAACCACAGGAAGAATACGGTAAAGATTACTGGCATCCATTGCATCATTTTCACTTGCATTGGATCCATTGTCGGCGCAATTGGTTGCATCTTCTGCATTACAAACATAGAGACGCCCATCAGCAGCGGCAGTATGTAGTAAGGATCTTGTACCGATAAATCGTGGATCCACAGCATAAATGGTGCATGACGTAATTCGAAGCTTTCTAGCAATACCCAGTATAAAGCAATGAAGATTGGCATCTGTAAAATAATAGGTAAACAGCCACCCATAGGGTTAACTTTTTCTTTCTTATACAGTTCCATCATGGCTTGACCCATCTTTTGACGGTCATCACCAAAGCGTTCTTTTAAATCTGTCAGCTTAGGTTGTAGGTTACGCATCTTCGCCATTGAGGTGTACTGTGCTTTTGTCAGCGGGAACAGTAAACCACGAACGGTTAACGTGATTAGAATAATTGCCACACCCCAGTTACCGACGAATGATTGATAGAACATCAATAGCCAGTGAATAGGAACCGCTAACCACCATAAGAAACCGTAATCGACCACTAGGTTTAAGGTTTCAGAAATCGCTGACAGTGCCGCTTGATCCTTAGGACCAACATAGAACTGTGAGCTAATTTCTTGGCTGGCACCAGGTGCAATATCGTATACCGCGCCGCGGAAACCAATATTAGCTAAACCGCCAGCACTGACACTAGAAAAAATAGTGTTGCTGTCAGTTGCGGGTGGCACCCAAGCTGAAACGAAATAGTGTTGTAACATGGCTGCCCAACCGCCTAAAGTGGCTTGGTTCAGGTTACTTTTGGCCATGTCGTCAAAGTTGTATTTTTCATAGCGCACATCATTCGTTGAGAACGCACCACCACGATAGGTAGGCATCATCATGCTGCTTTCAGATGGCTTGATCGTTTGTTTAATCTGACCGTACATCTGAACTTGCAGCGGTGCTGCTGAAGTGTTGTTGATTTTATAGTCAACATCTATGTTGAACTTACCGCGATGGAATACGAACACTTTAGTATAAGTCACACCATTGTCAGCGATATAAGTTAACGGTACTTCTAAGGTATCTTGGCCTTCGGCTAAGGTATATTCAGTTGCCGTTGTGCTAAATGCGGCACGGCCTTTTGCGCTGCTATCGATACCATCGCGACCAATTAGGCCGCTTTGAGCGATATAAGTGAAATCATTCGTTTGCTCAAGCAATACAAATGGTTGATCTTTCTCTAGTTCTTTTTTGTGCGAAACTAACGCAGCAAAAACGATGTCACCACCCACTGGATTGATCTGAATGTCTAACTGATCTGTTTTTACCGTAATCAGTTTGCTGTTTGCAGTAACTGCTGCAGCAGGAACACCTGTATCAGCTTCTGGAACATCGGCACTGTGCGAGCTTGCCGCGTTCGCCACTAAGGACGATTCGGTTGCAACGGGTTTAGGAGCTTTGTCTGCTTGCCACTGTTGCCACAGCAAAAAGCTGACAAACAGTAGTCCTATGAGCAATATATTGCGTTGAGATTCCATAGCCTATTTATTACACCTATCATTTTTAGGGGGGACGGGATCACTACCGCCGGGATGTAAAGGGTGACATTTTAATATGCGTTTCAATGCAAACCAACAACCTTTCGCGGTTCCATGCACTTTTATTGCTTCAATAGCGTAGTGAGAGCAGGTGGGATTGAAACGGCATCGAGGGCCCAGTATAGGGCTTATGAATACTTGATAGCCACGAATTAACGTGGTCGCTAGCCATTGTAGCGGCGACTGAGTTTGCGCCATAGCTTTTCTATCAATTTGTTGATTTCAGCGTTTTCCATTTCCATCACGCCATTTCTGACAAGCACAACAATATCAAGATGAGGAATGTCGTGTTGATTTAAGCGAAAACTATCTCTGATCACGCGCTTAATACGGTTACGTTGATTGGCGCGTTTTACATAGCGTTTAGCAACAGTAAGGCCCATACGCGGATGTTGTTCCGTGTTAGGAATAGCGAGCAAGGTAATTTCAGCAGAAGATGCTTTGATGGGATTGGAAAATACAGATTTAAATTGCGCGGGAGTTAACAAACGTAACTCCCGCGAAAAGGTATAGCTAGTCAACTAGTTACCCACTTATTAAGCAGATAAACGAGCGCGACCTTTCGCACGACGACGTGCAAGCACCTTACGGCCGCCTACAGTAGCCATACGAGCGCGGAAGCCGTGAGAACGCTTGCGCTTCAGGTTGCTAGGTTGAAAAGTACGTTTACTCATGATGGCAATCCGTCTTTGTTATTAGTGAACATATCCTTATCTCTAGGATAGAGGTAAGGGCAAAAAAGAGGCCGAATTGTAATCACAATACTTAGTCACGTCAACAACGAAAGTAAGTAAGTGCTTTATTTCTGCCAGCGTATCCTTAGATCAATCCCCAGAATACACCATAAGATGTGGATAACTCTGTGCACGGACACTACATGTAGTAGTGCAGGGGATCTTCGAGCCGATCGAAGGGGCGCCATTATAGATCAATGTGGATCGCTTAATAAAGCAGGATTTGCGGTTAGTGCTGAATAAAAGGATCGTTTTGGATCTTTGATGATCGAGGATATCCACATAGAATGATCTCGCTGGGGATAAATATTTTTTAAGGATAGCGATCCTTGAGATCTCGCTATAGAATACACCTCTTTTTTGATGATCTTTTGGGGATAACTAAGTGGCTGTTTCACTTTGGCAACAATGTATCGGACGACTGCAAGATGAGCTTTCTGCTCAGCAGTTCAGTATGTGGATCAGACCGTTACAAGCCGAAATGGATGGAGATACTCTGGTGCTTTATGCGCCCAACCGCTTCGTGCTTGATTGGGTCAGAGATAAGTACATCAATATCATTAATCAGTTCTTTACTGAGCAAATGGGTAGCGACGCGCCTAAATTGCGTTTCGATATCGGTAGTCGTCCTTCGGCGAAAAAGCCAAGTGTACCGGCACCGATTGCGCCAACTCGAGCACCCAATACTCAAACGAAAGCGACTGTGGGCACGACCTTTAATGTCCAAGCCGAGCCTATGGCGAACGCGAATCACCGCAGTAACATCAATCCGAGCTACCAGTTTGATAACTTTGTAGAAGGTAAGTCTAACCAATTAGGTAAGGCTGCGGCGTTACAAGTGGCTGAAAATCCGGGTGGTGCTTATAACCCACTATTTTTATATGGCGGAACAGGTCTAGGTAAGACTCACTTGTTGCACGCTGTCGGTAACGGGATCATTAAAAATAATCCTAATGCCAAAGTGGTTTACATGCATTCCGAGCGTTTTGTCCAGGACATGGTTAAAGCGCTGCAAAACAATGCGATCGAAGAATTTAAACGTTACTACCGTAGCGTCGATGCTTTGTTTATCGATGATATTCAATTTTTTGCCAATAAAGACAGATCCCAAGAAGAATTCTTTCATACCTTCAATGCGCTGCTTGAAGGTAATCACCAAATTATTTTGACTTCAGATCGTTATCCAAAAGAGATCGACGGTGTTGAAGACAGATTGAAGTCGCGTTTTGGTTGGGGTTTAACCGTGGCCATTGAGCCACCAGAGTTAGAAACCCGCGTAGCGATCTTGATGCGTAAAGCTCAAGAGAGCGGCATTAACTTGCCCGATGAAGTGGCTTTCTTTATTGCTAAGCGTTTACGTTCAAACGTGCGCGAGCTAGAAGGGGCGTTAAACCGCGTTATCGCCAACGCAAACTTCACGGGTCGGCCAATTACTATTGATTTTGTTCGTGAAGCCTTACGTGACCTCTTGGCACTTCAAGAAAAATTAGTCACTATAGACAATATTCAGAAAACCGTAGCTGAATACTACAAGATCAAGATGGCTGATATGTTGTCTAAGCGTCGTTCACGCAGTGTCGCGCGCCCAAGGCAAGTGGCAATGGCGTTATCCAAAGAATTAACTAACCAAAGCTTGCCGGAAATTGGTGATGCTTTTGGTGGTCGAGATCACACCACAGTGTTGCATGCCTGTCGTAAGATTGCTCAGCTACGGGAAGAGAGCCACGACATTAAAGAAGATTATGCTAATTTGATTAGAACCTTATCTTCTTAAAACAAGGAATTTGGACACGATGAAATTCTCAATTGATAGGGATGCCCTATTAAAGCCGTTGCAATTGGTGTGTGGTGCGGTAGAAAGACGCCATAACTTGCCCATTTTGTCTAACCTCCTTGTAGAAGTAAGTGGTCACTCACTTAAGCTGACTGGTACAGATTTAGAAGTCGAACTCGTGGGCCAAGCTGTGGTTCACGGTGATATCGAAGAAGGTCGTACTACGGTTCCAGCGAAGAAACTGCTCGATATTGTTAAGTCTTTGCCAGAACAAAGCGAACTGAAAGTCGAACAACAAGATAATAAATGGTTGCTGCGCTCAGGCCGTAGCCGTTTTTCCTTAGCGACTTTGCCCGCAGAAGAATACCCTAACGTTGAAGCCTTCCAAGCTGAGATTGAATTTAGCTTAAAGCAGGGCGTGTTGAAGTCGATTATCGACTCGACGCAGTTTTCGATGGCTAACCAAGATGTACGCTATTACCTCAACGGTTTATTGTTTGAAACTGAAGGTAATGTGTTGCGTGCGATAGCGACCGACGGCCATCGTTTAGCCTTAAGTCATCGTACGATTGAAGCACAATTACCAGAAAAACAAGTCATTGTGCCCCGTAAAGGCGTAATTGAAATGGCGCGCTTATTGGAGTCTGACGATCTCGATATCACCATTGCTATTGGTGATAATGCTATTCGTGCCACCACGGCTAACACAGTATTTACCAGTAAATTAGTCGATGGTCGCTTCCCTGATTATCGCCGTGTATTGCCAAAGGGCGGTGATAAAATTGTGATTGCGAGTCGTAATCATCTGAAGCAAGCGCTGACGCGGGCTTCTATTTTATCCAATGAAAAATTCCGTGGTGTGCGTATTCAACTCGAAAATGGTCTGCTCAAGATCACTGCTAATAATCCTGAACAGGAAGAAGCGGAAGAAATCATTGATGTGGAATACAACAATCAGGCCTTAGAAATTGGTTTTAACGTCAGTTACTTACTGGACGTGCTCAACAACCTTAAGTCCGATGATGTGCGTATCACGCTTATTGATGGTAACTCCAGCGCCCTAATCGAAAACCATTTGGAAGAAGATTCCATGTATGTGGTTATGCCGATGCGCTTATAAACCATCGATTTTTTACGTTACCCGTGTCTGTACCTCTGTCTTCGATGTCTATGCCGCTTAACGGCGGCATAGTGTTTAATGCACAGCATTGGCCATTCCTTCACTCATTTACCGATAGCCTTAGCCTGTGGCAGCGATTGAGTTGCTCATTAAGTGCTATGAATCCTTGCCTACGCCGTTTACGCGGCTTAATGAGTAATGCATGAGCCTGACCCGTCTCAATATTGAAGCGTTTCGCAACATTCAGTCCGCACAGTTAATCCCCGCTCTTGGGATTAACGTGATTTATGGTCAAAATGGCAGCGGAAAAACCAGTATTTTAGAAGCCATTTATTTCCTCGGTATGGGGCGCTCTTTTCGCAGCCATTTATCCCAACGAGTGATTAATCACGATGACGATAAATTAACGCTATTTGCGACTTTAAATTTAGCGCGCGGTGACAGTAAAATTGGTTTACGCCGATTTCGCAATGGTGAGACGGAAGTGAAAATCGACGGCGAAAAAGTTAAACGTCTGTCGACATTAGCCGAAGCTTTACCTATTCAAGTGATCACACCTGAAAGCTTTTCTTTACTGTTTGAAGGCCCAAAATCCCGTCGACAATTTATCGATTGGGGCGCATTTCATGCTGACCCACAGTTTTATGGCGCTTGGACGAATGTTCGTCGCGTTCTTAAACAAAGAAATCAATTGCTTAGAAACGGTTCGGCTTACAGTCATATTCAATTTTGGGACCAAGAGTTTGTGCGCTATGCCGAGCAGGTCACCGAAATACGAAACCATTATGTAGACTCGTTAAATGAGCTACTTAAGGGTATAATCGGGGAGTTTTTACCGAGTGTCGATGTGAAGGTTTCATTTACGCGCGGCTGGGATAGTAAAACGGATTTTGCAGAACTACTCGAAAACCAATATTCCAGAGATTTGGCCACAGGTCATACCGTCAGCGGTCCCCATAAAGCTGACCTTAGACTTCGTGTAGGCACTTTGCCGGCGCAGGATGCCCTGTCCCGTGGTCAATTGAAATTATTAGTCTGTGCACTGCGTATTGCACAGGGAAAGTTGCTCAAACAACAAATAGATAAAAACAGTATTTATCTTGTGGATGATCTTCCGTCCGAGTTGGATGCACAGCATAGGCAGCTATTGCTTAAGCAGTTAACGGATACCGGAGCACAAGTTTTTGTGACCGCCATTGATCCTGCTGCAATAGTCGATTCGTTACACACGCCTCCCAGTAGGATGTTTCATGTGGAACAGGGACGTGTAACGGTAATTGAATAACCATTGAGAGAATAATATGTCAGAGAATAGTTACGATTCTTCGAGTATTAAGGTCCTTAAGGGCCTTGATGCAGTACGTAAGAGACCTGGGATGTATATTGGTGACACCGACGACGGTACGGGTCTACATCATATGGTGTTCGAAGTAGTCGATAACTCTATCGATGAAGCCTTAGCCGGCCACTGTAGCGATATTACGATTACTATCCATGTAGATGGTTCGGTTTCTGTTAAGGATGACGGCCGTGGTATTCCGGTCTCTATCCATGAGGAAGAAGGCGTATCGGCGGCAGAAGTTATTATGACGGTATTGCATGCCGGCGGTAAGTTCGACGATAACTCCTATAAAGTGTCTGGCGGTCTCCACGGCGTGGGTGTATCGGTTGTAAACGCTTTATCTAAAAAGCTGCAAATGACCATTCGTCGTGCTGGCAAAGTATACGAGCAGTTTTATACTCACGGTGTGCCTGATGCGCCGATCAAAGAGATTGGTGATGCAACCAAAACCGGTACCGAAATCCGTTTTTGGCCAAGTGAAGATACCTTCAGCGATGTTGAATTTCACTTTGAAATTCTGGCAAAGCGCGTGCGTGAACTGTCTTTCCTTAACTCAGGCGTGGGTATCCGTCTGGTTGATGAACGTGACAATAAAAATGAATTCTTTAAATACGAAGGCGGTATTAGCGCATTCGTCGATTACCTGAACCGTAACAAAACCCCAGTCAACAAAGATGTATTCCACTTTATGCAAGAGCGTGAAGATGGCATTACCGTTGAAGTGGCTATGCAGTGGAATGACGGTTATCAAGAAAATATTTTCTGTTTTACCAACAACATCCCACAGCGTGATGGTGGTACTCACTTAGTCGGTTTCCGTAGTGCGTTGACACGTAACCTCAACAGCTACATGGAAAACGAAGGCTATAACAAGAAAGGCAAAACCAGCGCGACTGGCGACGATGCCCGCGAAGGCTTGACTGCCGTTATCTCTGTTAAAGTGCCAGATCCTAAGTTCAGCTCGCAAACCAAAGACAAACTGGTTTCTAGTGAAGTGAAAACCGCGGTTGAACAAACCATGGGTGAGAAGCTGAACGATTATCTGCTGGAAAACCCAGCTGATGCGAAGTTGATCGTCGGTAAGATTGTCGATGCGGCCCGTGCCCGTGAAGCGGCGCGTAAAGCTCGTGAAATGACCCGTCGTAAAGGCGCACTCGATTTAGGTGGTTTGCCAGGTAAGCTGGCCGATTGCCAAGAAAAAGATCCTGGTCTTTCAGAAATTTACATAGTGGAAGGTGACTCTGCTGGCGGTAGCGCTAAGCAGGGACGTAACCGTAAGAACCAAGCGATTTTGCCACTGAAAGGTAAAATTCTAAACGTTGAGAAGGCCCGCTTCGATAAGATGTTGTCTTCTCAAGAAGTGGCCACACTGATCACGGCGCTTGGCTGTGGTATTGGTCGCGACGAATATAACCCAGATAAAACCCGTTATCACAACATCATCATCATGACGGATGCTGACGTCGACGGCTCGCACATTCGTACTTTGCTGTTGACCTTCTTCTTCCGTCAAATGCCTGAATTGATTGAACGTGGTTATGTGTATATTGCTCAACCGCCTTTATTTAAAGTGAAAAAGGGCAAGCAAGAACAGTATTTGAAAGATGAGCCAGCATTGACTCAATACCTCACGACTCAAGCATTGGATGGCACTGTTGTGTATCCAACGCAAGGTGCGATTGGTATGTCAGGTGAGCCGTTAGAGCGTTTAGTGACTCAGTATCGTGAAGTGGAAGCCATTGTGGCTCGTTTAGAGCAGCGCTATCCAACGCACATTACTAACCGTATGCTTTACCACCCAATGATCACCAACGAGATGTTGGCCGATGAAGGCAAGATGAAAGAGTGGATCGATGCCTTTATCCATGAGCTGGTGGAAATGGAAAACAGCGGTGTACTGTATTCTGCTGAGCCGATTCTCGATCCTGAGCGTAAAGTGTATCTGCCTAAGATCACCATTCGTAAACACGGTATCGATACTAACTATCTGTTTACTTATGACTTCTTCCAATCAAGCGATTATCAACGTATCGGTAAGTTAGGTGCGGCGTTAGATGGCATGATTGAAGAAGGCGGCTATGTACAACGCGGCGATCGTGTTAAAGAAGTCGGCAGCTTCCTCGAAGCGCTAGATTGGACGATTTCTGAAGCCAAACGCGGCTTATACATTCAACGTTATAAAGGATTGGGTGAGATGAACCCTGAGCAATTGTGGGAAACTACAATGGATCCTGAATCACGCCGTATGTTGCAAGTCACGATTGATGATGCCGTGGGTGCCGATCAGTTGTTCACTTGTTTGATGGGTGATCAAGTTGAACCTCGTCGTGAGTTCATCGAAGCGAACGCATTGAACGTGGCTAACTTAGACGTTTAATGCTAGATGTATAATATTAGACGTGTAATGCGCGTTAAGACTCGCGTTAGTACGTGAATGATTAAGGGAAAGCCAAGGCTTTCCCTTTTTTATCTCTATGATTTATCTCTTTATCGATCAATACCCGCTTCATCCGCTGCAACAATTTCAGTCTCTGCTTTAGCCGCATTAATCCACGCCTGCATTTCCGGACAGCTGATCACATGCTGCATATAGGCATGGCTTGCCTGCGAGACTTCAATATCGTAGGTAAGAAAACGCATAACCACAGGGGCAAACATCATGTCGGCAATCGACCATTGGCCAAATAACCAAGTACCTTCGGAATTTAATGGAGCAAACTCGGCCATCTGTGCTGACCAAATCGCATCGATGCGCTCAATGTCTTTGCGGACCGCATCAGTGAGCTCAACATAGCGCCTCGCGCGTATGTTCATTGGTAGAGCGTTACGCACGGCATTAAAGCCTGAATGCATTTCACTGGCAATCGATCTAGCCTTGGCTTTTTGTTTAGGATCTTGCGGCCATGCGCTACCTGCAAGATAGGTGTCGTTGAGGTATTCACAAATTGATAGTGAATCCCATACCCTAATGTCACCATCGACTAATGTCGGTACTTTTAACGTCGGCGAAATGGCTTTGAGTTGCTGATAGAAGCTGTTGGTATCGAGTTGCAGTAATACTTCGTTGAACGGTACGCCAGATTTTTCGGCCATAAACCAAGCCCGCAGTGACCAGCTAGAGTAGTTTTTATTGCCAATATAAAGATCCATTGTTTGTCCTTGAGTGAAATGCCGAGTGTTTCTGCAAAGCTACTATATGGACTCATTCCACCTATGACTAATGAATATTTTACCCTTTCTACATCCGCTAATACGCGTCATTTATCTTGAGCTTACGAGTCACTTTTATTGAATTTAAACGACCCACAGCATTGAGATAATTTAACCATATCTTAATTACTTTGTTCGATGGATTCTGTCGAGATAAAGGCTAATTGGCGAGATAAATGGATGTGGCAGCGAGTGATTTACCCCGTAAGTGCATTGATTTTTATGCTATCGGCGGTGGCAAACGCCGATGAGGCAAATAAGTTATTGAATATGTGTAAGGCCTGTCATGGCGAGTCCGGTGTGAGTCGTTTTGAGCATATTCCTAATATCGGATGGCAAAACTCAGAATACCTATTGAAGCAACTGCGAGCCTTTAAGGCGGGGAATCGCCAAGATCCCACTATGACTAAAGTCGCCCAACTCTTGACTGAGGCTGATATGCAGCTGATGGCGGATTACTTTTACCTCGGAAAGGATAAATAACATGGATCTTAATCGTCGGGTTTTTATTAAAGGTGCGGTAGCGACTTCTGTTTTATCTGCCTTACCCGTTAAGTGGGTATTTGCCGATCAGCTTCCCGCAGAGGTCATTCCTCTGGATATATCAGCATTAACTTGGACTAAGGGTGAGGACTTGCCGAGTTATTTCAAAGTGTTAAACACTCATCCACTGAATGCGTTTCCGCCGGAGCATAAGCTCGCTCCAGCTGTGACGCCTGCCGATGCCTCGTTTATCCGTTGGAATGGCATAGTGCCTGACTTTAAGGCGTTAGATGCTAAAACTTGGACTTTTCAAGTGGATGGTGAGTCTGTTATCACCCCAAAAACCTACACAATTGATGAACTTAAGCGTCGCTTTAAGCATTACACATTGCAGTTGCTGATTGAATGTGGCGGCAATAGTCGCTCTGGCTTTTTTCCTAGTACTAAGGGTAATCAGTGGAATAATGCTGGCGTATTTTGCTCCGAGTGGACAGGTGTCTTAGTGAGTGATGTGCTTAAGGATTGTGGTATTAAAGCTGATGCTGTTTACACAGGCCACCACGGTGTTGATCGGCATTTGAGCGGCAAAGGTGAGGCGATTTCACGCGGCGTACCAATAAAGGCGGCGCTCGAAGAGCTTGGGCTTATTGCATGGTCGATGAATGGTGAGGACATTCCTTATCTACATGGATATCCCTTACGTATTGTGTTTGGTGGACGGCCAGGCTCCGTTTCGCAAAAAGCGGCGACGGGGATCAGTGTGCGTAATAAAGTCCATGATGGACATAAAATGGAAGCACCAGCGTATCAACTCCCTAAATATCCTATAGCGCCAGGAGAGTCCGTTGATGATAAAGACTATAAAATCATTGAAGAAATGATAGTGAAGTCATTGATCACTCAACCCCAATCTGGAACCGAATTAGCTGTGGGTCAAAAGATGACTATCGCAGGCCATGCTTGGGCGGGATTGCGGGAAGTGGTTAAGGTGGAAGTAAGCTACGATTATGGCACCCGTTGGTTTGCCGCTGAATTAGAAAAACCTAAAAACATAACAGCATGGCAGCAATGGAAGATTGAATTGCAATTACCGTCGCAGGGCTATTATGAAATCTGGGCCAAAGCAACCGATAGTGAAGGTGATAGTCAGCCTGTCGTACAACCGCAATGGAATCCTAAGGGATATATGTTTAACGGCTGCCACCGTATTGCCGTTAGGGTGGTGTGATGAAGTCACATATCAATAAACTGATATTGCTTGGGTTAGTGGCATCCAGTATTTCGCTAGCTGCTGAGTATCCAGTGGACCCTAAATCGGGTTTGATCATGGCTCCTGGCTGGGAGTTAGTGAACTATCAATGTAATGCTTGCCATACCAGTATGATAGTCGTGCAAAACCACGGCGATAAAGCCTTTTGGAAAGAGACTTTGCAGTGGATGATAGACACTCAGGGTTTATGGGACTTGTCGGATACTTGGGAGCCCACCTTGAGTTATCTAAGCACTCATTATGGGCAGGCTGAAATGGATATGACGATCTTCAGACGTCTACCTTTAGAACCGAGCCTGCAGCCTGTGCTAGTTAAACCTTTCCCTAAGGAGCCAAAATGAAAGCGATTATCATAAGTTTGATTGCACTATGTGGCTTATCCACAGAGGTTAATGGAGAGGTTTATCAAGCAGATATAGAGCGAGGTCAGGCATTGGCTACAGCACAGTGTGAGTCATGCCATGGCAATGCGGTGATCGCTATGGCCAAGCAATTCCCAAACTTAAAGGGACAAAAATTAGCTTATCTTAATAAACAGCTCGTCGATTTTAAAACCGGTTTACGACTCGATCCTTTGATGCAATCACAAGTCAGCGCGTTAAGTTCTGAGCAATTACAAGATGTGGCGCTGTTTTATAGCCTGCTAGTTACACCGAAGCTAAGTGCGAATTAGCGCGAGTATATAGTGTGTTATTTGAATTAAACCTATATGGGCTTTAGTTGGGATACGGGGTGATATTTTGTAGATTTGATTATGCAGTGGTTCGTTAACCTAGGCTACGTTGTAGTCGGTAGAAGTAATCATGCCATTCCGCTTGCGCCGTTGCCGCTTGTTCATCATCAACCAATTCGAACTTAACTGTCTGCCCTGGGCGAGTTTGCGCGAGTTTCCATAGATCGGCTTCAATAATCACGGCGATTTGAGGATGATTGCTGGTGGTCTTAGCATCGGCAAGTAACACTAAAGGTTGCCCCGAAGCTGACACTTGAATGACTCCGGGCTTGACTGTATGGGATTGAACGGGAAATGGTTTTGCTAAGGTCAATATTTCCCCGTTGAGTATTGCACTTGCCCGATTGCTTTCTGCCGAAAGTTGCCACTGTGTTTGCCAGAATGTTTGCTGCGATTTCAACGAGAAGGCTTGGGTGTGCTTTGTTGCGAGTGCGCGAATATGCCCATTCCAACTTTTTTGAATTGCGCCAACTTGCCTTCTTAGTGGATGAGCGGAACCTAAGGTCAGGCTATCGCCAGCTTCTAATGCGCGGCCATGAAATCCACCGATACCTGAGGTTAAATCAGTTGCAGCAGAATCCATCACTAACGGCACTTTAACACCGCCGTCAACCGCAACATAGGCACGCATGCCTTTATTTCCCCCTCTAAGACTGAGTTTTTGTCCTGCCTTAATGGAGTAACGCCAGCCGCAAACTATGGGTTTATTGTCTATGCGGGCATCGAAATCGGCACCCGTTAAGGCAATCCAAGCATCGCGTTTAAACAAAAAAATCGATTGTCCGAAGGTCAATTCCAGTACGGGTGTATTGTCTGGATTTGAGAGTAGGCGGTTTGCTAAACACAGTGCAGGTCTATCTAAGGCACCGGCTTGGGTTACGCCTAAATGTCGATATCCCATGCGTCCGATATCTTGAACTGTGGTTAGTGCACCCGCTTTTATTACCTCGATCATCAAATTTTCCGTTGTTAGCTCGCGAGTAGATTGTTAATCACTTAAAGGGAGACAAAATACGTATCCCTTTATGAATTGTCGGCATATTGTCGGTTAAATGATGCTGAAATGTAAGTTTTTTGAGGTTTCAACTTGTAACCAAGATTGTCTTTGTAAAAGCAGTAATGGTGGGATAGAAGAAGTCCGAAATGAATTGAATATGTTACACTTAAGCTAAGTATTAGCCTGTCTACAATGTCTTAATACATGGCTTGAGCTGATCAAAATGGATTTATGATGGGCAATATTTAACTGACTTTTTAACAATTATTTATAATGACAGGTTGATGCTTCTTGATTAAATCACTTTTTAATAAACTCTTTAATATTCGCGATACGGCGACCGTTGAGAGACCCAAAAGTTTTTCAACGACGGACTTAGGTAAGTCGCTTGAACCTGCGCGAAAGCCAGCTAAACCTCTCGAAGACATTAGTGTGGTATCTGTGGATTTATCTGCACTCTTTTATAGTTTGTTATTTCCGACACGGGTTAAGGACACTGGCGGTGTAGCCAATAATCTTGAACGTCGAGTCATGACGGAGATAGAGCAGGCCTTGGCATCGCCACAAGTGATCGCCGAAAAAGTGTTAAAACTGCCGTCAAAAGTATTGGAGTTAGATCGTAAGCTGGCTGACCCACAGTTTGATATTAAGGCTCTATTAGCACTTATCGAGCGTGATCCTTTACTGAGTGTGGAGGTGCTTAAGCTGTGCAATTCCCCTGCGTTTAAACGTAGCGATAGGGATATCACCAGTTTACAACAGGCTTTGGTACAGCTTGGTCGTGAACAGCTGAGAAAGTTTGTCACCACTTGCCTAGTGCGTGAAATGTTAGATATCAAACCAATTTATTTCCGTCGTTTTGGGGCTGAAATTTGGCGCCATTCGATGCAGGTCGCTTTTCTTGCCAGTGAGTTAAGCGATGAAGATCAAGATACAGCTTTTTTATTGGGCCTATTGCACGATGTCGGCAAGTTGGCTATTTTTAAAATGCTCCTCGATGCATTTGTGCTGGCGGAGCCGGGAGAGCAGCCTAATTCTGGGTTATTTAGACAAGTTATGACTACCAAATCGTTAACCTTGAGTTCATTGCTTGCTAAGCATTGGCAGTTACCTAATACCTTTGAAACAGAATTAGACAGGCTCGCCACTGTGAACTCGCGTCCTCAAGCGGGGCTTGCTGCAGTGGTATGGCGGGCGAATGTGATCAGCGAGATTTCTATGCTGCATCAAGCAGGGCAATTATCCCCTGAGATACTGGCGAATTTACTGCAGCAAGTTAACTTGGAACGGACCCAATTTGATGGCTTACATCAAAAGCTGCTGCAGTTCTGATTGGGTAATTTAATACGTTTGGTATAAGAAATCAGGCCAATAAAAAACGCGCTTAAAAGCGCGTTTTTTATTGGTGCTTAGCGGCACATTATTGCAGTAATGAGATATCCGCTACGTGCAGGAACTGCTCGCGTAGATTATTCAACAATGCTAAGCGATTGTTTTTCAATGCTTCATCATCCGCCATAACCATCACATCTTCGAAGAACTGATCCACGCTTTCACGCAGGCCAGCTAACAAAGTTAAGGCTTGTTGGTAATCGGCATTGGCAAATAAAGGTGCCAACTGTGGTTGCAGCTCATTCAACTTGGCCGCTAATGCTTGCTCTGCGGCTTCGGTTAACAAACTCGCATCGATAGTAGTTGGTAAAGCGCCTTCAACCTTAGCCAGAATGTTGGATACACGTTTGTTCGCTGCTGCAAGTGCGCCAGAAGCTTCTAGGTTTCTAAAGTGTGATACCGCATTGATACGGCTATCAAAATCAGCAGGGCGTGTTGGGCGACGTGCTAGCACGGCTAAGATCACATCAACACCAATGCCTTTATCTTGATACCAAGCGCGGAAACGAGCCATTAAGAATTCAAGTACTTCCTCTGCAGCGTTTGCGTTGCTTAAGTTAGTACCATGGAGTTCCTGAGCTTTAGCTATCAGCGTTACTAAATCCAGTGGCAGTTTGTTCTCAACGATAATACGCAGCACGCCAATGGCTGCGCGGCGTAGGGCAAAGGGATCGGCTGCGCCTTTTGGTGCTTGGCCAATACCAAAGATACCGACTAAGGTATCGAGCTTATCTGCTAATGCGACTGCACAAGATACGCCAGCACTAGGCACTGTATCGCCAGAGAACTTAGGTTTGTATTGCTCTTCCATTGCAACCGCAACGGCTTCGGTTTCACCATCGAGGCGGGCGTAGTGCATGCCCATAGTGCCTTGAGTGTCGGTAAACTCCATCACCATATTGGTCATCAAATCGGTTTTAGATAACAAACCTGCACGTGCTGCATCAACCGCATTCGCGCCAGTTTGTCCGGCAATAAAGGCGGCTAGGGCAGAAATACGATTCACTTTGTCTTTTAAGGTACCGAGCTGCTGTTGGAACAGGACGGTTTCAAGACTAGGTAAACGCGATTCCAGCGTGTGTTTTTTATCGGTATTAAAAAAGAACTCGGCGTCGGCAAGACGTGGGCGAACGACTTTCTCGTTACCTGAGATAATTTGCGCGGGATCTTTAGATTCGATATTGGCCACAAAGATAAAGTTTGGCAGTAACTTGCCTGCATCATCAAAGACTGGGAAGTATTTTTGGTCGCCTTTCATGGTATAGACCAAAGCTTCAGACGGTACACTTAAGAATTTTTCTTCGAAGCTAGCGGTCAATACCACAGGCCATTCAACCAAAGAGGTGACCTCTTCAAGCAGGCTATCTTCGATATCCGCTGTGCCACCAATCTTAGCGGCGGCTTTTTCGGCATCGGCTTTGATTAACGCTTTACGGCTTTCGTAATCGGCGATGACTTTGCCTTTTTCTTTTAGGTCGGCAAGGTAGTGATCAGCATGGGCTAATTCAAACTGCTTGAGTCCCATAAAGCGGTGACCGCGAATAGTGCGTGCCGATTTAATACCCAGTAATTCACCTTCAATCAACTCACTGCCTAACAAGATAGTGGCTGTATGAACGGGGCGAATAAATTGGGTTTTATTATTGCCCCAACGCATTGGCTTAGGAATGGGCAATTTATCGAGGGCACGTTGCGCCATAGCAGCGATCAAACTTTTGGTTTCGACGCCCTCAACTTTGGCGTTATGGACTAACCATTCGCCTTTATCTGTAACTAAACGTTCGGCTTGCTCAACGGTAATGCCATTACCACGTGCCCAACCTTCGGCGGCTTTAGTCGGTTTGCCTTCAGCATCGAATGCTGAACTCACTGCTGGGCCGCGTTTTTCAACGACTTTGTCAGCTTGTGCAAGGGCAAGTTCAGTGACGTTAATTGCCAGACGACGTGGCGCTGCGTACCAAACGGCTGAGCTGAACGCTAAATCGGCTTTGGTGAGTTCTTCAGTAAAGTTAGCTAAAAAGGATTCAGCCAGTTTACGCAGTGACTTAGGTGGTAATTCTTCCGTGCCTAACTCTATGAGTAAGTTTTCAAAATTCATGTTTTTACCTCTACTTACACATTGGGAAGCCAAGCGCTTCGCGTGCCTGATAATAAGATTCAGCGACCGCTTTCGCCATAGTACGAACACGTAAGATGTAGCGTTGGCGCTCGGTAACTGAAATGGCATGGCGGGCATCGAGCAGGTTGAAGGCGTGTGAGGCTTTCATCACTTGCTCGTAAGCGGGCAGAGGTAAGGGTTTTTCTAGCGACAATAAATGCTGACACATTTTTTCGCACTGATCGAACAGGGTGAACATAAAATCCACATCGGCGTGTTCGAAGTTATAGGTCGATTGCTCGACTTCGTTTTGATGGAACACATCGCCATAGGTGATTAGGCCTAGTGGACCATCGGTCCATACGAGATCATAAACACTATCTACGCCTTGGATATACATGGCCAGACGCTCTAGGCCATAGGTGATTTCACCTGTGACAGGGCTGCATTCGATGCCGCCGACCTGTTGGAAGTAAGTAAACTGAGTCACTTCCATACCATTAAGCCAAACTTCCCAGCCTAAGCCCCAAGCACCTAGTGTTGGTGATTCCCAGTTATCTTCCACAAAGCGGATATCGTGGATTTGAGTATCAATACCCAGTGCTTGCAGTGAGCCTAAATACAGCTCTTGAATATTGTCAGGTGAAGGCTTCAACACGACTTGGAATTGGTAGTAGTGCTGCAGACGGTTAGGGTTTTCACCGTAACGACCATCCGTAGGGCGGCGCGATGGCTGCACATAGGCACTGCTCATAGGTTCTGGCCCTAAAGAACGTAGGAAAGTTTGTGGGTGGAATGTACCCGCGCCGACTTCCATATCTAGAGGTTGAACAATTGCACAGCCTTGCTGTGCCCAATATTCCTGCAGGGTGAGAATGAAACCCTGAAATGTTTTTACGTCGTGTTTTGTCGTCATGTCTACTTGTCTACTGCCGTCAGCCTGAATAGAAAATGGGTTCGATTATACCTTGTAGATATCTGCTTATGTAGGTTATTTTTTACCTTCTTAATTAAAACAATAAGGTTATATACCATGGAAGAGATCCGCTGTGGCTGGGTCAGTGATGATCCCTTGTATCGTGAGTATCACGACAAAGTGTGGGGGCGACCTGTTTATGATCCAAAGGAGCTGTTTGCTAAGTTGTGTTTAGATGGTCAACAGGCCGGATTATCTTGGATAACTATCCTGAAGAAGCAACAAAACTATGAACAGGCCTTTGCTAATTTTGAACCTGAGATTATTGCGACTTTCGATGAGGCGAAGGTAGAGGAGCTCATGTTGAATCCCGGTATAGTGCGCAATCGCTTGAAGGTGAACTCTATCATCAAGAATGCTAAAGGTTATTTAGCCTATACAGCCGATGGGAAGGATTTCTCTGCATTTTTGTGGAGCTTTGTGGGCGGTAAACCCATAGTTAATCAGATTAGGGCAATGTCGCAGGTTCCGGCACAAACACCAGAATCTGAAGCCATGTCAAAGGCGTTGAAGAAACTCGGATTCAATTTTGTCGGTCCAACCATTTGTTATGCCTTTATGCAGGCGGTGGGTATGGTGAACGATCACCTTGTCGAGTGTATTGCTTATCAGGCCTGTGTCGATTCCTGTGCTGAGCATAGCCACTAGAATCATTAATCGTTGGGCTGACTGATATTAAAGAAAACTCTTGTAGAGTATCCAAATACAAAAAAGCATGTTCCACGTGGAACATGCTTTTTGAGCTTCGCTGGAACTCATCTTGTTAAACTTAAACGGTCTCAACAGGAAAGCTATTCTCCTAGACTTGAAAGTTGCCCTTAGAGTTTCTCAAAGAAAAACGGCTTACGCTGTTCTTTATCCCCATTAAGTTCCTTCATAGTCTCTGCATCAAATAACTTACCATTGACCATAGTATGAGTGACTCTGTCGGTGACGCGAATGTCGGCTAATGGATCACCATCAATAACGATCAAGTCTGCGAGCTTACCTTCTTTGATAGAACCGAGTTGCTGCTCCATGCTAAAGGTCGTCGCTGGATTAATGGTGGCCGTTTTCAACACTTCCATATTGCTCATGCCGCCTTGGGCAAACATCCACATTTCCCAATGTGCCGCTAAACCTTCACGTTGACCGTGGGCGCCAATATTTGGGTGAACCCCTAACTTATTGAGCTCGTTAGCAACCTTAGCAACATTGAAATGATTGTAGTGGCTCTCTGGTGCATGGGGGCGTCGCATTGATCTTGCTTGTAAAATATCGGCTGGCACATACATGGATAGGCGTGGATGTGCCCACACATCGGTTTTATCATACCAGTAGTTTTCACCAGAAATACCACCATAGGCAACCACTAAGGTTGGCGTGTAACCAACTTGAGTCTGGCTCCAAAACTGTTTGATATCGTTATAGATTGAACCAACGGGGAGTGAGTGCTCAATCGTAGTATGTCCATCGGCGACCATGCTTAAATTATGTTGCAGCAAGCTGCCACCTTCAGGCACGACCATCATTTCGAGTTCACGTGCTGCGGCTATGACTTGCTGTCTCTGATTGCGGCGCGGTTGGTTATAGCTTTTTACGCTAAAGGCTCCAACTTTTTTCAGGCGTTCAAGATGGAATTTGGCATCATCTAGTGAGTCTATGTGCGATGTGTAGCCAGGCGCATTGGCACCATAAAGTATGGTGCCGGTGGAGAATATTCGTGGGCCAACAATATTACCTGCTTTTTGTTGCTCAGATGCGGCAAAGATTTCTGTGGTGTCATTCGAGGGATCGTGAATCGTGGTGACACCCAAGGATAAGCCTGAATACAGCGCCCAGTTCTGTTGTGGCACAATTTCATCATCTGCTTGCGGTCCATGGGCATGGGCATCGAATAGTCCTGGCATAATGGATTTGCCTTTGATGTCGATGATCTGCGCATCCTTAGGAATCGCAACATTGGCATCGCCTACGGCGACAATATGATTGTCTTTGACTATGACCACACCATTATCAATCACCTGGTCATTTTCCATCGTAATCACTTTGCCACCGACGAAGGCGATTGTTCCACGTGGAACATCGGCCTTTTCGGTAAAGCCTAAATCGATAATGCTTGGTTGTGCCTTTTCATCTTTGTCGCGATATTGAGTGTCAACCTTGGCTTGGTACAACTCGGGGCCAAGAGTCCAATATAGTTGGTCGCTTTTACTGTTCCAACTGATACTTTCGCCCGCACGGGCACTCAATTGGCTTACGGGTAGATTGCTGGCATTGGGGCCAATCTCAACTGTCTCGCCGTGTTTAGCAAAAGGTGTTACCCAAACCTTAAAGCGTTCAGCAAAGGCGAGTTGCTCGCCATCGGGTGAAACCCTAAATTCAGTTGCATGTTTGCTGCTGTAATGAACCCGCTTATCGAAGCCGTCTAAGTTGATGGATGATAACTGCGGCGTTTCATCTTCGCTGCTATTCATAAAAAAGACGCGATCAGCATTGGCACCGAATTGAGCTTGATAGCCATCGGTACTGATCTTGCTATTTTGTTTACCTTTAATATCGACTTTATATAGCCCGGGCTCCTGCGACCAAGTTCTTGGTGTGAGGTTACCGCCTTGAGTTTTACGATACACTACGAGTTCACCATTGGGTGAAAAGGTGGGTTCGACATACTTTCCTGGTTCAGATGTTAGCTGCTTAGGTTTGCCACCTTTGGCGCTAATCACTTGTACTGTGCCTTGGTCTTGGTCATTCCAAGTGGTGAAAACAATATTTTTACCATCGCGCGACCATTGGGGATAAAGTTCTGCAATATTTTTGTCTAGATCAGTTAAGCGCGACATTCTGCCATCGGGTAAGGATTTTAACCAAATTTTCCCCAGTGCTTCGAAGGCGACTTTGCTACCATCCGGTGAGACTTGCGCCATACGTAGCATTTTTACATCGAAAACGTCTTTATCGATATCTTGCTTAAAGCGCACCGAGGGTTGTATGGCTAACTCAGTTTTTACACTAAAGGGGATATCTGTGAGTGTTTTATTGGCAACATTCAGACGATTAATTTTTCCCTTAGCCCAGAAGAAAATATCCTTGTTATCTTGTGTCCATGCCATTGTTGGATAGACGCCATGAATGGCCCAAGTCTCTTGCATATCACGGTCAAGTTCGCCAAACAGTTTAGTCGTCTCTCCCGACTTAAGGTCGAGTAGGTAGAGTGATGACTGAAAATCATCGCGCTTAATATAGGCGAGCTTAGTGCCGTCTGGGCTCGGCGTTGGCCGAATTGCACCACCCGTGCCTTCGATTAATACTTCAATCTCACCAGTTTGAGTATCGTAGCGTTTTATTTTGTAGATACCGTTGACCGAGTCCTTTGAGTAATGGAATGTTTTACCCGGCGTGTCATCTTGGCTAAAGTAGATATAGCGACCATCGGGTGAATACGCGGGTTCACCTAAATCTTTCTCATCATTAGGACGCTCGGTCAATTTAACGCCTTCACCACCCGCAACGTGGTATAGCCACACTTCGCCCGCACCCAAACTACGACTGGCGGTAAAGTGCTTACGGGCAACCAGATACTGGGAGTCTGGGCTCCAAGCTGGACTGTTTAGCAGCCTGAAGGTTTCTTGGGTAACTGTTCTTGGGTTTTTACCATCAGCATCCATAATCCAAATGTTATCACCACCATCACCATCGGACGTAAAAGCAATGTGCTTGCCATCAGGGCTATAGACGGGCTGCATCTGCCAAGCTATGCCTTGGGCTAATGGCTTAGCTTCACCGCCTGTTACTGGAATTTGGTAGATGTCACCGAGTAAGTCGAAGACGATATATTTACCATCTGGGCTGACACTTAAGTTCATCCAAGTGCCTTCATTAACATCAACTTTGACTTGCACTAAGGGAGCATTCGCTGGAGCGTTAACATTCCAAGTCGATTCTTTCGTTTCTGTGGCGTTAACTGCGAGGGTATTCATCCCAAGAGTGAGGGCAATATAAAGCGGGGTAAGTTTAGAGTTCAACATGTCACTTCCTGTTATCGTTCTTATGGGCTACATGAGCGGTATTAATCACAAGATAAAGTTTTGTTAATACTTGGTGTAGTTATCGCATAAATAGATAGGAAGGAAAACGTAAATACTGTTTCAATTGATGTTCGAGCTAGAAAGCTGATATTTATATTAGGATTGGGACAACAGAAATAGAACCAAGTTATTTGGTTCTATTTATAGAGGAGTATGGAGAACTAGCTGAGATAGGCTGATTGGATTAGCTAGGAAAGAAAATTGCTATCTCATCACCTAAGTGGATCATAGCGTCATTCAATACCCTGCATGTTACACCTCCTCGCCAATCTGGGGTGAGTGCGGCTTCTAAACCAACATGTGCAATTTCCATTTTTTTACAAGGATCGGTCTCACCTGTAATTTCAAGTAGTAACTCACCAATCTGTAAATGTTTACCAACATCTGCACTGCTAAATACTAGACCATCAACGAGCAGATTTGCTCTGCGAGTCGTCCAAGGCAATTCTGCCTCGATAGCACGACAGGCTTGTTGCCATTGTAGTTTGGAAAGCACAGTGACTTGGCGTTTGCCTGGACGACCAAATACATCTTTCTCTACACCATTTAACTGGGTGACATTGGCACAGAGAACCTCATTCATTGGGCCGCGCTTTACAGTTTTATAGGCAATTGCCAGCAGTTTTGGCATAGTTCCTCACATCCTTTTTTAATGATTAAGTCGCTAAAACGATACGACTTAAAGTCCTTTTTTGATCAAATATTGGTATGGCGTCTGAGCCGTTTCGCTGGCGATAAGGGTGTGATCCATAAACTCACAGAAGCTTGGAATATCGCGTGTCGTTGCAGGGTCATCGGCAATGATCAGCAGTGTCTCGCCTGCAGCCATTTGTCTTACCGTTTTACGCACCATCATTACAGGTTCTGGGCAACGTAAGCCTATTGCATCGAGCCTATGCTGTGCGGTTGAGAAAGCGTCGTTCATATTACCTCTACTGAACGGTTAAGCAGAATTAGCTAATGTTACTCCAGCCCCCATGATAAACCAAGTTGGTGGTCTCAATTTGTGATGTGGTTTGATTGGTGTGCTTTTTGTCGTTACCAAAGCTAGAGATAAAATGTTCCACGTGGAACAAACTTATGGCTGATAGTAATTAACATTACTCAACGGCTTTATCAGCAGCGCTTTGAGATTGAGAGATTGGATGGATGACAGCTGTACTATTCTCTGGTGCTAAATCATTTGCTGCCGCCATAGTTTGTTGCTGCAATTTGGACGCCCGTTTGTAGCTATACATTTTTTGATCGGCTTTATGAATTAAGCTATTGGCTTCTTCATATTCATAGGGGCCAGTATCTGTAATGCCAAAGCTTAAGGAAATATTGTTTAGACTGAGTTTTATTTTTTGATTAAACCGAGTGATGAAATTCTCGCGAGCTTGTTCCTCACGGCAGTTAGGCATGATGATACAGAACTCATCTCCACCATATCGAAAACATTGATCTTCAGCACGAGTGGTTTCTTTAATCGCTTTTGCGACAGCACAAAGTACTTCATCACCTGATCTATGGCCTTGAGTGTCATTAAATAATTTAAAATCATCTACATCTAAGTAGATGACACATACAGGCTCGGCGCGTCTTTGGGCTGCTCTGAGTATGCGAGTTGCGGTTTCTTGTAAGTGCCTTACGTTGAGCAAACCTGTTAAGGGATCGGTTTGCGAGAGTTCTTCTAACTGCTGGGTCCGCTCTTTGACTTTGCTTTCCATGCTTTGGGCATATTTCTCGGCCTTATCTTTAGCGTTCTCAATCTCTGAGACTAAACTGCGAATATAAGTATCGAATACTAGTGTGACATCAAACAGCACGAGTTTATCAATTGCGGCTCGAATACGTTCGGCTTGACGTACATCTTGTACTGAGCCGTTGATCACGGCATAGATCAACTCCTTGAGTGTGTGTACCGCAGACAGGTAAAGTTTGGGCTCAACACCAATGCGTTTATGGACTAAACCAATCCGTAGGCGATTGTTTACGTACTCAAGATCATAAACACCATTAAATAAATCAAGCACATATCTTCTCTGTGCGGTACGCAGGCGGGCAAGGGTGTCTGAGTCTCCAATCAAGAGCGCAATTTCTGACACACTGGTTTGTAAGCCGTAAAAGTCGTCGACGATTTTATCTATGTTTTCTTCAATGATGGGCTTAAAGGATTGCAGGGCCTTTACGTCCGCCCCAGTAAAAGAGAAGAGTGCCTTACGAGACTCGATCTCCAGCTCAGTGATCCGCATTTGTTCGAAAAGGGTCTGTTCCGTTTGTAGCATCTGGCATTCCTCTGGTAAAACAACGAATTGCATCCTTGCACTACACTGCCTAGATTTGGCTGATGATTGCTTGCCTGTTGTCGTCCACAATAGCCAGTAATGCCCTTGTAGTTAAGTCGATAACGGACTGATTTTCAAATGAACAGCAGAAGAAATGAGAAATATTAATATTTACGATGGCAGAAGATTTGGCATAAAAAAGCCGGAACAAGTTCCGGCTTTGATGATTATTTGATTAACGAATTAAACGCGTTCGAACACGGTTGCGATACCTTGGCCTAAACCAATACACATGGTCGCTAAACCTAAGGTCGCGTCTTTGTCTTCCATCAAGTTGATCAGCGTCGTAGAGATACGCGCACCTGAACAACCCAGTGGGTGACCTAGTGCAATCGCACCGCCGTTGAGGTTGATTTTGTCATCAACCACATCCGCTAAGCCTAAATCTTTTACACAAGGTAAAGACTGAGCTGCAAACGCTTCGTTCAGTTCAATCACATCTAAATCGGCAACTGTGATACCGGCACGAGCCAGCGCTTTTTGCGTGGCTGGCACGGGGCCGTAACCCATGATAGCCGCATCACAACCCGCAACCGCCATAGAGCGAATACGTGCACGAATTGGTAAGCCAAGTGCGCGCGCTTTAGATTCTTCCATGATTAACATGGCTGAAGCGCCATCAGACAGTGCAGAAGAAGTACCCGCAGTGACAGTACCGTTAACTGGATCAAATACCGGACGCAGTGCTGCTAGAGATTCCATAGTCGTTTCTGGGCGGATCACTTCGTCTTGCAGGACTTTAATTAAGGCACCGTTAGCATCGTGACCTTCAATGCCATAGATTTCCTTGGCAAAACGGCCTTCAATCGTCGCAGCATAAGCACGTTGATGAGAACGTACTGCAAAAGCATCTTGCTGTTCACGGGTAATACCGTGCAGCTTACCCAGCATTTCAGCTGTTAACCCCATCATGCCAGAGGCTTTTGCCACGTTATTAGCAAGACCTGGGTGGAAGTCGACACCATGGCTCATAGGCACATGGCCCATATGTTCTACGCCACCGATAATAAAGGTGTCGCCCATGCCTGTCATAATCGCACGCGCCGCTTGATGGATAGCATCCATTGATGAGCCACACAGGCGGTTAACCGTCACAGCGCCAGCGGTTTTTGGAATGCCGGCTAATAGTGAAGCATTACGGGCAATGTTGAAGCCTTGCTCTAGGGTTTGTTGCACACAACCCCAAATCACGTCTTCAATTAGGTTTGGGTCGAGTTGCGGATTACGCAGCAACAGACCTTTCATCAATTCGGCAGACAGAGTTTCTGCACGCACATTACGAAATACGCCAGCCTTTGAGCGGCCCATCGGAGTACGGATGCAGTCTACGATAACAGCTTGTTTCATGATTAAATTCCTTTCCCGCTAATTAGGCTTGGTAGTAGCTACCGTTATTGGCTGCTAATGTACGCATCGCATCTGTGACTTGATACAGACCGCCCAAGTGAGCATATTTGTCTGCTAAGGCTACAAAGTTTGCGACACCCATGGTATCCAAGTAACGGAACACGCCGCCTCTGAATGGTGGGAAACCTAAGCCATAAACTAGGCCCATATCCGCTTCGGCAGGCGATGCGACAATACCTTCTTCTAAACAGCGCACGGTTTCGATGATCATAGGGATCATAGTACGGGCAATAATGTCATCGGCTTCAAAGGTTTTTAACTCGCCAAAGGCATCTTTCAATAGGCCGTAGCTCGTTGGATCGACATCTTTCTTCGGTTTACCACGGCTATCGACTGAATAGACATAGAAACCTTTGCCATTTTTCTGGCCAAGACGTTTGTTCTCAAACATCACATCAATCGCATCAGTGCCTGATTTACCCATTCGATCAGGGAAACCTTCAGCCATAACGGCTTGGGCGTGATGACCTGTGTCTAAACCCACTACGTCGAGCAGGTAAGCAGGGCCCATTGGCCAACCGAATTGTTTTTCCATTACCTTGTCGATTGCAGCAAAGTCGCCACCTTCGGCAAGTAAGCCGTTAAAGCCTGCAAAGTAAGGGAAGAGTACGCGGTTAACGAAGAAGCCTGGGCAATCGTTAACCACGATTGGGGTCTTGCCCATTTTGCTGGCGTAAGCCACAACAGAGGCGATGGTTTCTTCAGAGCTGTGCTCGCCACGGATAACTTCTACCAACGGCATTTTGTGTACTGGGTTGAAGAAATGCATACCGCAGAAACGCTCAGGTTTCTTCATGCTCTTAGCGAGCACGTTGATTGAAATCGTTGAGGTGTTTGACGCGATAATTGCATCTTCACTCACATAGCCTTCAACTTCGGCTAAAACCTGTGCTTTAATTTTTGGATGTTCAACAACGGCTTCAACGACGACATCACTGTGTTTGAGCGCAGCATAATCTAATGAAGGCGTGATGTTGTTCAGCACTTTGGCCATTTTTTCTGGCGTTGAACGGCCACGAGCAACTTGGGCAGACAGCAGTTTGGCGGCTTCATTGAGGCCTAAATCTAATGCTGGCTGGGCAATGTCTTTCATGACAATCGGTGTGCCTTTACTGGCGCTTTGGTAGGCGATACCGCCGCCCATAATGCCAGCACCTAATACGGCAGCGTTTTTCACTTCTTTGGCTAACTTACCCGCTTTTTTCGCTTTGCCTTTAACGAATTGATCATTAAGGAAGATACCGATAAGCGCTTTAGCTACGTCAGTTTTAGCCAGTTTGATAAAGGCTTGATGCTCGATTTGGAGTGCTTCGGTGCGGCCTTTAGTCGATGCTTGCTCAATCACGCTTACTGCGGCCATTGGTGCAGGGTAGTGTTTACCCGCAACAGCAAACACCATGCCTTTAGCTGTGGTGAATGACATCATAGCTTCAAGTTTTGGCAGTGTTAGTGCAGACAGCTTGCGGTTACGACGCGCTTGCCAATCCAACTTTTCAGCAACAGCATCTTTGAGCATTTGAATCGCAGCCGCTTCTAATGCTTCTGGCGCAACCACAGCATCCACAGCACCGACTTTCAGTGCATCTTCAGCGCGTTGGTCGTTACCTGTGGTGATCCATTCAAGTGCGTTATCTGCACCAATCACACGTGGCAGACGAACTGTGCCGCCAAAGCCTGGGATGATGCCGAGTTTAGTTTCAGGTAAACCGATTTTGGCTGTGGTATCTGCGATACGAAAATCCGTTGCCAGAATGGTTTCACAGCCGCCACCTAAGGCAAAGCCTTTGATTGCAGATGCTGTTGGGAAAGGTAAGTCTTCGAGTTTGTTGAAGACAGCGTTGGCTTGTTCAACCCAAGAGAGCAGTACGGCATCATCCTGTGCAAATAGGCCTAAAAATTCGGTAATGTCGGCACCCACAATAAAGGTATCTTTACTTGAGGTCAGCACTAACGCTTTGATATTGGAATTTTGCTTGATGCTGTCTAATGCGGCATCGAGCGAAGCGAGGGTTTCTCTGTCGAATTTGTTCACCGAACCGGGTGCGTTAAAGCACAGCTTGGCAATATTATCCTCGAGTAACTCAACTTGAATTGTAGGACTTTGGTAGATCATTGCTTGCTTCCTTTTGGCTTAAAAGTGATACCCACCATTATGTGTTGGTGCTAGTACGACTCTCTATCTCACAGCAGCTTCGGCCATCATTTGACCAGTTGTGTGCCAGTGTGCTTCGAAATTCGATAAATTACAACACCCAATTTAAACGACTGTTTAATTTCTTGTCGGCTAGAGTGATTTTTCACCTTTGTGATACACTGCACAGAGTGTAGAACACCTAGAATGTGTTAAATCACTTTGCGGATAAATAGGTATTTGTGGCTGTTTTCCTTAGACGTTTAAACGCTGTAGCCATGCTAGGGTTGAATAGAATTATTAAAAATAATCATGATGTTATCGCTTTAATTTTCTTTATTCAGCAGCCATGTATTTTAGATTGAGTGACAGTTTAACGTTTTGATTGAATCTGTTGTTCATGATCAGATTAAGATTATGTGGGCAAGTTTGGCTCATAATATTAACTTTTATTCATTGCAGGAGATGACAAATGGATCAGTTGGCTCATCACTATCGTGCCCATATTGCCGAGTTAAACCGCCGAGTCGCAGAGATTTTGTCTCGAGAAGCTTTGTCTGGTTTAGTGATCCATTCGGGTCAACCGCATCGGATGTTTTTGGATGATATCAATTATCCCTTTAAAGCAAACCCGCACTTCAAGGCATGGTTGCCTGTGTTGGATAATCCGAATTGCTGGTTAGTCGTCAATGGTCGCGATAAGCCGCAGCTGATTTTTTATCGTCCTGTGGATTTTTGGCACAAAGTATCCGATGTGCCGGATATGTTCTGGACCGAGCATTTTGATATTAAGCTGTTAACTAAGGCCGATAAGGTTGCTGAGCTGTTACCTAAAGACACAGTTAATTGGGCTTATTTGGGTGAGCATTTAGATGTAGCCGAAGTGCTGGGTTTTACCAGTCGCAATCCCGATGCTGTGATGAGCTATTTGCATTACCACAGAACCACTAAAACTGAATATGAGCTGGAATGTATGCGCCGCGCCAACCAAATTGCGGTGCAGGGACATTTGGCGGCTAAAAATGCGTTTTATAACGGTGCGAGTGAGTTTGAGATCCAACAGCATTATTTATCTGCCGTGGGTCAGAGCGAAAATGAAGTGCCCTACGGCAATATTATCGCTCTTAATCAAAATGCGGCGATTTTGCATTACACCGCGCTCGAGCATCAAAGCCCTGCGAAACGTTTGTCTTTTCTTATCGATGCGGGCGCGAGCTACTTTGGTTATGCGTCTGATATCACTAGAACCTATGCATTCGAGAAGAATCGTTTTGATGAGTTGATCGCTGCGATGAATAAGGCGCAGCTTGAACTCATCGACATGATGCGCCCCGGCGTGCGTTATCCTGATTTACACTTAGCGACTCACGCTAAAGTCGCGCAAATGCTATTGGATTTTGATTTAGCCACGGGTGATGCCCAAGGTTTGGTTGATCAAGGCATTACCAGTGCTTTCTTCCCCCATGGTTTAGGCCATATGTTAGGTTTACAAGTACATGACGTGGGTGGCTTCTCCCACGATGAGCGCGGTACCCATATCGCGGCGCCCGAGGCCCATCCATTCCTACGTTGCACCCGCATTTTAGCGCCAAACCAAGTGCTGACTATGGAACCTGGGTTATACATCATAGATACTTTGCTCAATGAGCTTAAACAAGATAGTCGTGGCCAACAGATCAATTGGCAAACGGTTGATGAGTTAAGGCCTTTTGGCGGTATTCGTATCGAAGATAACGTCATAGTGCATCAAGATAGAAACGAGAACATGACCCGTGAGCTCGGCTTAGCCGATTGATGTTTGAAAATAGATTAGGGCGAATTCGTGCTCGAAAGTTATAACGTTCCCTGTGATGAAATCGTCATTGAAGAAGAGATAAAGCATAGTCGCTTTATCTCTTTTCTCTTTCATTGCGATAGTGTCGATAAATTAAAGTTAGTACTTACTGACATAAAGCGTGACTATCCCGGCGCAAGCCACTATTGCTCAGCTTTTGTTGCTGGCGCACCGGATGATAGCGTCTTGATTGGTTCGAGTGATGACGGTGAGCCCGCTGGCAGTGCAGGCCGCCCTATGTTAGCTGTGTTGCAAGGGGCACATATTGGCGAAGTTGGCGCTGTTGTCGTGCGTTACTATGGCGGTACTAAGCTAGGCGTAGGTGGACTCGTTCGGGCTTATACGTCGGGCTTAAGGCAAGGCTTGATTCAATTACCGACGCAACTCAAACAGTTACGGTATCCCGCCAAGTTGCATTGTGATTATGCGCAGCTGCGCGATGTCGAGCATCTATTACAGCAAGTGGATGCCGTGATCATTGATAAGCAATTTGCCGCAGCGGTCGATATTGTGTTTGAGATAGGGCGAGAGCAACAGGCATGGCTTTGTGAGTCGCTGGCGACACTGAGTCAAGGAAGTTTGAGGCCCGAGTTTGAGCTGTGATGCCTGCGTAAATTATGCCAAAATAGCCCAAATGCTGAAAATACCTTTACAGCCAATGGAATAATTGAACTCGCGTAATGCAATATAAAACCATAATTAGAATCATAGGCCTGCTGATTGGTTTATTTTCAATCACTATGCTGCCACCAGCACTGATCGCTGTTTGGTATAACGATGGCGGCGGCACGGCGTTTATGCAGGCATTTTTTGTTAGCCTATTTATTGGTTTTTGGCTCTGGTATCCGAACCGCCACTGCAAAGAAGAATTGCGTACGCGAGAGGGCTTCCTGATTGTCGTGCTGTTCTGGACTGTACTGGGTTCTATTGGTGCCTTGCCGTTTATCTTTTCGAGTCAGCCAGACTTAAGCTGGACAGACAGCTTCTTTGAATCTTTTTCTGCGTTAACCACCACCGGAGCCACTGTCATTGTCGGGCTCGATTTTTTACCTAAGGCCATTTTGTTTTACCGCCATATGCTGCAATGGCTTGGCGGCATGGGGATTATTGTGCTCGCTGTGGCTATTTTACCTGTGCTCGGTGTGGGAGGAATGCAGCTTTATCGCGCAGAAATTCCGGGGCCAGTGAAAGACAGTAAGATGACCCCACGGATAGCCGAAACCGCTAAAGCACTGTGGTATATCTATTTACTGCTAACGATTTCCTGCGCGACGGCTTATTGGTGGGCGGGCATGAGTATTTTTGACGCCATTTGTCATTCATTTTCGACCATAGCCATCGGAGGTTTTTCGACCCACGATGCCAGTATGGGCTATTTCGATAGTCCTACTATTAATCTTATTTGTGTGTTCTTTTTAATTGTTTCTGCGGTTAACTTTAGCGTGCATTTTGCGGCATTTTCACGACGTGGGATTAACGTTAGAGTCTATTTTAAAGATGCTGAATTTAAGATGCTGGTGGCGATTCAACTTATTCTCACAGCGATTTGTTTCTTCACGCTTTATCGTTCTGGTATTTATGATTCGCCAGAAGAAACCTTAGATCATGCTTTATTTCAGGCAGTTTCAGTTGCCACTACGGCTGGATTTGGCACTGATAGCTTCCATCTGTGGCCATTATTTTTACCCATACTATTAATGTTTTCGAGTTTTATCGGTGGCTGTGGTGGCTCAACTGCGGGTGGGATTAAGGTCATTCGAGTAATTTTACTGCTGCTACAGGGTTCACGTGAATTGAAACGACTCGTTCACCCTAAGGCAATGTTTTCGATTAGGATTGGCTCTAAAGCCTTACCCGACCGCGTGGTTGATGCTGTTTGGGGATTCTTTTCTGCCTATGCGCTGGTGTTTGTGATTTGTATGCTTGCACTCATGGCGATGGGATTAGATGATATTACGGCTTTTAGTGCCACGGCGGCATGCTTAAACAACTTAGGTCCAGGTTTAGGTGAGGTCGCGAGCAATTATGCCAGCATTGGTGATGGAGCTAAGTGGGTATTGGTCGTGGCTATGCTGTTTGGTCGCCTCGAAGTATTTACCTTACTGATTTTGTTTACGCCAACTTTTTGGAAGAATTAATCATGCAGACGTTAATAATCTATTCGACGATAGATGGCCAAACATTGGCAATTTGCCAAAAAATGAAGACGATTGCTGAACAGGCGGGAGAGCAGGTTTCGCTCGTCACATTAGAGCAGGCGGAAGCGTTGAGCTTAGTGGATTTTGATAAAGTGCTGATTGGTGCCAGTATTCGCTATGGTAAACATAGACCAGAGCTTTATCAGTATGTGAACCGCCACCATGCAGTGCTAGATACTAAGATTAATGGTTTTTTTACCGTTAACGTAGTGGCGCGCAAACCCTTAAAAAATACGCCTGAAACCAATCCTTATATGCAAAAGTTTCTCAAGCTTTCACTGTGGCAACCCCAGCTGTTAGAAGTGTTTGCGGGCAAGATTGATTACCCTAAATACGGTTTCTTCGACCGGACCATGATACGTTTTATCATGTGGTTGACTAAAGGGCCAACGGATATCACTGGCACTTTTGAGTTTACCGATTGGGCAAAAGTCGATGCCTTCGGTAACCGTTTTAGCCAACATTAAAAACCATTAAGCCCTAATCACTTGCAAGAGGTTAGGGCTTAAATTTAGGCTAATTTTGCAGTGTTAGGCTGCGCAGTAGCGGCTATGCAGAATCGAAATCACTTGGGTGACTTGCTCGTTCTTGAGTTTATAGTAAACAATCTGCGAGCTCTTACGGGTATCCACGAGATCTTCTGCGCGTAATACGGCTAAATGCTGGGATAGGGCCGACTGGCTTAATGGCACTGTGGCGTTGAGCTCGGTTACGCTCAACTCTTTGTCTAGTAATAGACATAAAATCATTAGGCGATAAGGGTTCGCTATGGCCTTGAGCCATTTAGCCGCACTTTCCGCATTAGTTACCATTGCATCTACATCTATATCATTTTGCATAAGGTCACTCACTTTATCGCTTTTGATTAGATAATTCTAATTGAACACATGTGTTTACGCAATCATACTGCTCGGCAATGCAGATCTCAATTTTTGCATCTCAGAATATGAGATACGACTGATTTGTGATCCTATCAGAGGTTTATTTAACGTAACCTTGCCACAATGGTGGTATTACTCAGTGGATCGGGAATTGCCTATGACACGCGTCCTCGTACTTTATTTTACCCGTGGTGGCCATACGGCCAAGATTGCCAGTGCAATTGCCGAGCAATTAAGATTTCGTGACGCTAAGGTTGACCTCATCGATATCAACAGTGCTGCTGCGACTTGTATTAATTGGCCTGATTATGATGTCGTTGCCTTAGGTGCCTGCGTGCTCTATGGCACCTATGATAAGAGCGTTTTTCAATTTATTGAGCAGCATGCACAGGCTCTGGGCGCATTGCCAAACAGTTTTTTCTGCGTCAATGTTGTGGCGAGAAATCCTGAAAAACGTATCCCTGCAAATAATAAATATCTGCAAAAGTTCATTGCGTTATCGCCATGGACGCCTGCTGATCTTAAAATTATTGCGGGCAAAGTGGATTATCCTTCATGGCCTTGGTATGACAGATTGGCGATTCAGTTGATTATGAAGATGACTAAGGGTCCAACTGATCCTAAGTCAGTTATCGATTATACTGACTGGGCAGATGTGAAAGTCTATGCTGATCATCTGTTGGAATTAGCTGACGTTACTGCAACAGCTTAATAAAAAAGGCGCTTAACAAGTTAAGCGCCTTTTTAGTATTCAAGCTCTACTGAATTAGTACTTCCAGAAACTCGGGTGAAACAACACCGCCACGGTTAAGATTTCTAAACGACCGAGGAGCATGCCGAGTGACAACGCCCATTTAGCGACATCGGGTAGCGTTGAGAAGTTACCTACAGGTCCAATAATCGGGCCTAAACCAGGGCCCACGTTAGTGACTGCCGTAATCGCGCCCGTGAAACTGGTCATAGGATCGAGACCCGTGAGCACTAAAATCACTGACAAGCCCACAATCACCATCACAAACAGCAGTACGAAAGTGATCAGAGAGCGCACGATATCATCACTGATGATGCGGTTGTTGTAACGTTCCCTAAAGATACCGTTTGGATGACATTGCTGTTTCAATTGCTCGCGCATAATGGCCCCAGCAATTTGAAAACGGAAGATCTTAATCCCGCCCGAAGTGGAACCAGAGCAACTACCGACAAACATTAAAAACAGGAAGGCGATATTGGCAAAGGCGCCCCAAGCACCGTAGTCCGTTAAGCCATAACCTGTAGTGGTGACTACCGATACCACGTTAAAGCTGGATAAACGCAGTGCATCTAGAAGCTCAATGTCGCGGGTTTGCCACAGCCAGAAGCCAATAGAACAAGATACAAATGTGAGGAAAAATAAGAAGCCTTTGACCTGAGCATCGTTCCAAATCCGTAGATCCCTTTGCTGTATGGTTTGTACAAACATGAGCAGTGGCAAGCCACCTGCTGCCATAAAGAAAATCCCAACCCAGTGTGCAGAGTTGGAGAACGCCGCCATTGAGCTATCTGAGGTCGAGTAGCCACCAGTCGAGAGGGTGGTCATTGCATGATTGATGGCCTGAAACCAAGTCATTCCAGCCAGATGATAGGCAACACAGCAGATACTCGTTAGTAAAATATATATAAAGAATAAATACTTAGCCATGCTTTGGGTGCGAGGCACTGCTTTATCGCTCCAATCGGATGATTCAGTGCGGAATAGCCGCATCCCGCCAACGTTTAAGAAGGGCAGAATCGCCACCGCCATTACGATAAAACCAATCCCACCTAGCCATTGCAATAAAGAGCGCCAGATTAAGATACTGTGATCCATAGTATCCAACCCTGAGAGTACAGTAGAACCTGTGGTCGTGATGCCGGACATGGTTTCAAAGAAGGCGTCGGTATAACCAATACCGTGATAAAGGGTAAATGGCATTGCCGCGAATAGGCTTACGATCAACCACGTTAGGCTGGTTAGCAGGAACATATCGCGGATATTGAGGTTAATGCTTTTGCTTTGGCCATTGTGTAAACACAGGCTTGAGCTAATGCCTGTGACTAATGCCGACACCATAAAAGAGCCCACAGTTTCCTCACCTTTGTATGCGGCGAGGAGCAGTGGGATCAGCATGAAAGCTGTCAGCATGGACAAAAACAGCCCTAAAATAAACAATAGCGGTCTAAAGTTCAGCATAAGTTGGCTTACTAAGGTTCTTAGAAGAAGAAAGCACTTGGTTGGAAAAGCTTCTCGACTTCGCCGACAAACTTTTTATTCACTAAGAACAAGATCACGTGATCTCCTTGCTCTATCACGGTTTTGTCGTGGGCCATCAGCACTTCATCATTGCGGACAATAGCGCCAATCGTTGTCCCCGGTGGCAACTTAATATCACCAATGGCTTTGCCAACGACTTTAGAAGTGCTGGCATCTCCGTGGGCGATAGCTTCAATTGCCTCGGCCGCCCCACGACGTAGAGAGTAAACGTTACAGATATCACCCTGACGAATATGAGTTAATAGTGCCGAAATAGTCGCTTGTTGTGGTGAGATTGCAATATCGATGTTGGCTTCTTGCACTATATCCACATAGGCTTCGCGTTGAATAAGCACCATGACCTTTTTCGCGCCCATACGTTTTGCTAGCAGGGCGGACATAATATTGGCTTCGTCGTCATTGGTGACCGCAATAAATACGTCGGTTTGGTCTATGTGTTCTTCGAGCAGTAATTCTTGATCTGAGGCATCACCGCAGAACACTGTGGTATTTTCCAACTGCTCCGATAATGCTTCTGCACGTTCTAATTTATGCTCAATTAGTTTGACCGAGTGGGTGCGCTCAAGGCGTTTTGCTAAACCTAGGCCTATGTTACCGCCACCGGCGATCATAATGTTGCGGTAGGAGTTATCGAGCTTTTGCATTTCGCTCATGACAGCGCGAATGTGGCGACTGTCTGCAACGAAGAAGACTTCATCATCGGCTTCGATAATGGTCGTTCCGCGAGGCATAATAGCGCGGCCTTGGCGGAAGATCGCCGCGACCCGGGTATCAATATTGGGCATATGCTCGCGAAGTGCCGCTAATGCATTCCCCACCAGTGGACCGCCGTAATAGGCTCGTACAGCCACTAGGCTCAAGCGGCCTTCCGCAAATTCAAGCACTTGCAATGCGCCTGGATATTCTACGAGTCGCTGGATGTAAGCGGTCACTAACTGTTCTGGGGCGATTAATTCATCGATCACGAAGCCGCCACGGGGACGACCATCGCTATTTTTGGTTTCACTGTCGATAAAGAGTTTATCGCGCATCGCCAAATAGGGTTCTGAGCGGATACGGGCAATTTTAGTCGGCGTACCAAAAAGGGTATAGGCAATCTGGCAGGCAGCCATATTGCATTCATCACTATTGGTTACGGCGATAAGCATGTCGGCATCTTCTGCGCCCGCTTCTCTGAGCACATCAGGGTGAGCGGCATGGCCCGCTACGACGCGAAGGTCATATTTATCTTGCAGGGCGCGTAATCTGGATTTGTCATAATCGACAATGGTGATGTCATTGTTCTCACCCACCAAATTTTCGGCCAAGGTTCCCCCAACTTGACCCGCACCTAATATGATAATTTTCATGGCCTTGCTTACTTCCTAATCAGTCGCTTTCAATAAACGGGCATAATAAAACCCATCCATATTGTCTTGTCCTGGCGTGATTTGCCAACCTATATCCTGTGGCGAATTTTGCTGGGCGAGTATGTCTAGCTTAGCATCTGCCGTTCTATCTAAAAATGCACTGATCTGGTCGCGGTTTTCCTGCGGTAAAATCGAGCAAGTGGCATAAAGTAGCGTGCCACCGGGTTTTAGCCACTTCCAGCAATGATCGAGAATGTGCAGTTGTAGCTGTGCCAGCTCTTCGATGTCATGGTTTTTACGCAACCATTTAATATCGGGATGACGGCGGATCACTCCTGTGGCTGAGCAAGGCGCGTCCAATAAGATACGATCAAATTTCCCACCTTGCCACCATGAGTCAATATTGGCCGCATCGCCATGGATAAGATCCGCTTTTAATGATAAGCGGTCAAGGTTCTGTTGCACGCGTTCAAGGCGTTTGGCATCAAAATCGACGGCGACTAACTTGATGCTCGGTTCAAGTTCGAGTAAATGGCAACTTTTGCCACCGGGCGCCGCGCAGGCATCGAGTATTAACTCATTGGCTTGCGGGGCGAGTAAGGTCGCCGCCCATTGTGCCGCGCCATCTTGCACTGATGCCGCGCCTTCATGGAAGCGTGGCAGTGTGGCGACATCCTTTGGATGGGCTAAGAGAATGGCATCGGCACTATTGCCTTCGCTCGCTTCAATGTCGAGTTCGGCTAAGGCTGCAAGGTATTCGGTACGGCTCTGGGATAAGCGATTGTTACGCAGCCACATGGGCGGGCGTTCATGGCTTTGTTGAATGATGTCTTGCCACTGCTCGGGATAGGCTTCTTTTAAGCGCTTAATTAACCAAGCGGGTGTGTTATAGCTTAAGGTATCTGATCCAGTACTTAGCGGCGATAGCTGGCGCTGAATATTGCGCAGTACACCATTAACCACTTTGACCATGCCTTCAAATTTTAATTGGCGACAGGCTTCGGCGGTTTCTGAAATTGCGGCGTGGCTTGGAATACGAGTGAAGTACAGTTGATAGCAACCTATGATCAGCAGCTGGTGGATAATCCTTTGCTTACCTTTGAGTGGTTTCGCTAGGCATTCACTGATGCGTTTCTCTATTTGCGGCAGAGTGCGCATCACGCCGTAACAGAGCTCGGCGAGTAGGGCTTTATCTTTGCCGCTGGCAAGGTGCTTTTGTTGATCGGGCAGTGCCACTGAGAGTGACACGCCTTTTTCTAATACTTCGAAGATGGCTTTCGCAGCCAGCGCGCGCAAGTTCATACTATTGTGCCTCGTTTGCGAGGCGAGTATTCGGGCTAAACCATTCACCTCGAGCATTGAGAATATCGGCAACATTGAGCGGCTTTTTCCCCGGAAGCTGCATACTCAGCAGGGTTAACACACCATCAGCGGTGGCGACGTCTATGCCTTTTTTGCTGGCGCTGATAATAGTGCCCGGAGCAGCTGTGCTGTTGGTTTCGCTGACTTGGGTTTGCCACACTTTAATAGTGTTACCTTGGTGCTCAAAGTAACTCACAGGCCAAGGATTAAAGGCGCGGACTTCTTGCCATAACTGTTTAGCGGATTTATTCCAGTCGAGTCTGGCTTCTTCTTTGCTGAGTTTTTCTGCGTAGTTCGCTAAGGCTTCATCTTGTTTTTCAGCGGCTAAGGTGCCATTTGCCAAACCTTCGAGTGCTTGCAATAGGGCAACGGGACCTTGTTCTGCCAGTTTCTCGTAAAGGCTGGCTGACGTGTCGTTATCTTCGATTGGCAGATAGGTTTTAAGCAGCATGTCACCAGTATCTAAACCCACATCCATCTGCATAACGGTTACGCCAGTTTCTTTGTCGCCGGCCCAAAGTGCGCGTTGGATCGGTGCGGCACCACGCCAGCGTGGCAAAATAGAACCATGAACGTTAATACAACCTAAACGCGGTGTATCTAACACGACTTTTGGCAAGATCAGGCCGTAGGCGACGACCACCATGATATCGGCGTTGAGTGCGGCAAGTTCTTGTTGCGCGGGTTCTTTACGTAATGAGCCGGGTTGAAACACTGGAATACTATTGGCGATAGCGAGTTCTTTTACTGGGCTGGCGGTCAGTTTCTTGCCGCGGCCAGCGGGTCTATCGGGCTGAGTGTAAACGCCAATCACATTGTGGTGTGAGTTTAAAAGTGCTTGTAAGTGGCGAGCGGCAAAATCCGGTGTTCCGGCAAAGATGATGTTGAGTGGTTTCAAATCTGATCCTATGCTTCTTTGGCGTCCAATCGGGCCGCTTTTTCAAGTTTTTGTTTGATCCGCTGACGTTTTAGCGGCGACAAATAATCGACAAACAATTTGCCTTTGAGGTGATCCATTTCGTGTTGAATACAAATGGCAAATAACTCATCGGCTTCAACTATAAATTCGTTACCGTGCCTGTCTAAGGCTTTTACCGTGACAAATTCGGCGCGATCGACTTTGGCGTAAATCCCCGGAACCGACAGGCAACCTTCTTCATTGCAGAAGTCACCGCTGCTGGCGATAATTTCGGGGTTGATAAACACTTTTGGTCGTTCGACTTCATCCTGTAAGTCCATGACAATAAGTTGTTTATGGTAATCAACTTGGGTCGCGGCCAGACCGATACCTTTTTCTTGGTACATGGTTTCGAACATATCATCAATTTGAGTCTGCAGCTCGGCATTAAACTCTGTGATGGGTGTGGCTTGTGTTCGTAATCTTTCGTCAGGGAATTGTAATACTTTTAATAGTGTCATACATAAACTCTTAACAAGTCTGTCAAATCTCTGCCAGTTAGTTATACTGACTGATGCTAATGAGTTAATTTTAATCTTTAGTGCCTACCAATAACAGTAAAAGCTCAAACTAAGAGTTAAACAACATGGAAATACCCATGAAACGGTTAATTTTACTCGCGTTAATGACATTCAATTGCACGTTTGTTGCCGCAGATACCCTGACGCTTAAGGCGGGGCATCCTGAGTCATATGTAGTGAAAAAGGGCGATACTCTTTGGGATATCTCCGCCGCGTTTCTGAATGACCCATGGAAATGGCCGAGTCTTTGGGATGTAAACCCACAAATTGCTAATCCCCACCTTATTTACCCTGGCGATCAACTCACTCTGGTATTTATTGATGGTCAGCCCCGCCTTGTGCGTAATGGTGCTACTGTTGATAGTGCTAAACCCCATGTAAGAAAGAGTCCCGAGGGACGTGTCATTGCTAAGAGTAATGCTATTCCAGCCGTTGATTTAGCCTTGATTGAACAATATTTAGTGCAGAATCGGGTCATCGAGACTCACTGGCTTACTGAGCAACCTATGGTGTTGGCAGGTGAAAGTCCATCGCGTCACCATATTGTGGGTGATGTGATTTATATTGATGCTGAACTGCCAATAAACCAAAAGTATGGTATTTACGAACGCGGTCGCGAGTTTTTCAATAAAGAGTCAGGCGAAGCGTTAGGACAAGAAGCCATTTTGTCGTCTACTGGCCAAGTGATTGAGTCTGGTAAGGTTTCAAAAATTAAGTTGCTAACGAGCTTTCGCGAAACCAAAGCGGGCTTCAGAGTATTGCCGATGGAAAGTGATTCCTTGATGTCAGCTTACTTTACTCCTAAACCTGCGGAATTAAAGATACCAGCTTTAGTGTTAGCAACAGAATCAAATTTGCGTGAAGCGGGTAAGTTGAATGTCGTGTACTTAGATAAAGGCACTCAGGATGGCGTCGAGCCTGGGGTGGTATTTTCTATTTACCGTGATGGTGAGGTTATTGTTATCAACAATGATGGTATGCCGGTTCCTGCAATTGAACGTACTGCCTATGATAACCTAATGGCGTCAGTCTCTTCGGATCGTGCAGTTAAGATGCCGGATGTTTATCATGGTAAGTTGTTAGTGTTTAAAGTTTTTGATAAGGCGAGCTTAGGTTTGATTGTCTCCACCGAGCGGCCTGTTCGTGTCGACGATAAGTTAATCGCCCCAGAATCTTTAGCCTTAAGAGGTCTATAATCTCTGAAAATTTGGTTGATTGGTTAGTTGTTTGTGCTGTATCTGGGCTAGGACCCGCTCGGATCCAACAATTATTAACGCACATGGAAGTGGACGACCTCAGACAAAGGTTAGAGCATGAGAGACAAGCGCTACCTTTATCTGATCATCTGCTCCATAGCCTTGTTATTGATTATCAAAAAGTGGATGTCGCCCTCGAATGGCAACAGCAAGCCGCCGATCATCATCTGCTTTGTTTCTCTGATCCGCTTTATCCACCATTATTAAAACAACTCTCAGATCCGCCCGCCGTCCTGTTCGTTAAAGGTTGCTTAGAGGCGTTAGCCCTTCCTTATCTTGCTATTGTTGGCAGTCGTAATGCTTCTCCAGGCGGATTGCAGGTCGCTTATCAACTGGCTGCTGAGATGTCCTCAATGGGATTTGGTATCTGTAGTGGCATGGCGATGGGGATTGATGGGGCGGCCCATAAAGCCTGTGTTGACCATCAAGGGCGCACTATTGCCGTACTAGGAACGGGCATAGAGATCATTTATCCACGAAAACATCGACAGCTTTATCATGATATTCAGCGGCAAGGCTGTATACTTAGCGAGTTTTGGCCCGATACTGGTCCCTTTGCGGGTAATTTCCCGAAACGAAATCGCATTATTAGCGGTCTATCTTTAGGTACTCTTGTGGTTGAAGCCTGTCGCAAAAGCGGCTCTTTAATCACTGCTAGGTTGGCGATGGAACAAGGGCGTGAGGTGTTTGCCGTTCCGGGCTCAATCTTAGGGGGTTACCATCAAGGCTGCCATGATTTATTACGTGATGGAGCAAAGCTTGTGGAAACCGCTGCCGATATAGTGGAAGAGTTGGCAAGTTTAACCGCTTTCCACCTTGAAGAATTGAAGTTATGCCACCATATACAGCAAGACGAGATTTGTAATTTGCCATTTTCGTCTCTGTTAGCTAGTGTAGGTTATGAAACTACATCAATTGATGCAGTCGTTGAACATAGTGGAAAAACGATAGATCTGGTGTTAGAACAAATGCTTGAACTTGAGTTGCAAGGTTGGGTAATAGCAGTACCCGGTGGTTACGTCAGAGTAAAGAGGAGCTAGCCATGTTTGATATCCTCATGTATCTATTTGAAAACTATGTTCACAGTGAAGTTGAACTACTAGTTGATGAAGACGAGTTAACCAAGGAACTCACTCGTGCCGGATTTCATCAATCCGAGATTTTAAAAGCGTTAACTTGGTTGGAGCGCTTAGCTGAATTACAAGAAGGGGATAAACCTTATCTTTGTAATCACGATCAGCATTCGTTTCGTATCTATACAAAGGACGAAATGGACAAGCTGGATGTAGAATCCCGCGGTTTCTTGTTGTTTTTAGAGCAAGTTAAAGTGCTGAATGTCGAAACCCGTGAAATGGTGATCGATAGAGTTATGGAGTTGGATGAACCAACCCTGATTTTAGAAGATCTCAAATGGGTTATCTTAATGGTGCTGTTTAATGCTCCTGGCCATGAGTCCGCTTATGAGCAAATGGAAGATTTGATCTTCGAACAGCCCGAAGGCCGACTGCATTCTTAATTGTTGTGACAGATGAATTATGAGAGAAAGGAGGCTAAGACCTCCTTTTTTGATGCCATAAATTCCTTGATGGCACTGCGCTTGATATCCTAATGCGCTACGACAGGTGGTGAATGATTATGTCTAAGATTGATGAACAATTATTTAGTGCCCACGAACACGCACTGGAAAAAGAATACGAACTTTGTCCTGAATGTGGCAGCGAGTTATCGGTTAAACACAGTAAGCACGGCGGTTTTATTGGCTGTAATAATTACCCTCGCTGTAATTACACTCGACCCTTAGTGCAGCACGAATCTATTGAAACTCAAGTGATTGAAGGTTCTGTATGCCCTGAATGCGGTCACGAACTGGCAGTAAAGTCTGGGCGCTTTGGGATCTTTATTGGGTGTACTCAATATCCTAGCTGCACGCATATTGAAAAACAGGATCAAGCGAGTGATAAGCCTGACATTCCTTGCCCTGAATGCAAAGCGGGTAAGCTTGAGCACAGAACGAGTCGCTTCGGAAAGAGTTTTTATGCCTGCAGTGCTTACCCTAAGTGCAAGTTTATTGTGAATTATCCTCCGGTTGCTGAAGCTTGCCCGAGTTGTGGTTTTGGGATCTTAGTCGAGCGTAAAGGTGCGGCTGGGATGCGTTTAGAATGCCCGCAAAAAAGCTGTAAATACAAAAGACCACTTTAGTTTATTGTGTGACCTGCATCTTAATATTTGGCCGATGAAAGTGGCTTGCGTATAATCCTCGGCTGACCGCTGATGGGGTGGTCAGTATTCGAATTTATCCAATAATTTGATTGTTGAAATCGACAATACTCAAAAGGTGATCCTAAGATGTTGCAGCTGCACCCATCTGACATAAAAGATATTGTGCTTAACGGTGGTGTTATCGCTTATCCAACCGAGGCCGTTTATGGCCTAGGTTGCGACCCAGATAATGACACCGCTATCCAAAAGTTATTGGCTGTAAAACAGCGCCCATGGCAAAAGGGACTGATCTTAGTCGCCAGTGATTTTCAGCAGCTTTTAGCTTATGTTGATGAATCGCAATTAACGGCTGAGCAGCTCGAGTTTGCATTTTCCAAGTGGCCGGGGCCTTTTACCTTTGTAATGCCAATCAAAGCGCAGGTTTCAAAATACCTCTGTGGTGAATTTGACTCTATCGCAGTGCGAGTATCTGCCCATGCTGGAGTGCAATCCCTGTGCCGCGCGCTCAATAAACCTTTAGTGTCGACCAGTGCTAACCTTGCGGGTGAAGAGCCAGCATTAACTGCCGATGAAATTCTCGCAGATTTTACAGGTAAAATTGATGCACTCGTATTAGGTGAACTCGGAGAGCAACGTCAGCCCTCGACCATTATCGATGCGCGAAGCGGTAAGATTTTACGAAATGGACAATGAGCAAACCAATAATAAGGATAACAAGATGAGTGTGCCTGATGTTGCAGTGGTAAAAGCGTTTTTAATCGATCTACAAAACCGAATTTGTGCTGGTTTACAGGTGCTGGATGGCCAAGCCACGTTCGCCGCCGATTCATGGACTCGCGCCGAAGGCGGTGGTGGTACGAGCCGAGTATTAACCCAAGGTGCAGTGTTCGAGCAAGCTGGGGTTAACTTTTCCCATGTGACTGGCGCTGCTATGCCTGTGTCGGCTACGGCGCATCGCCCTGAGTTAGCGGGCCGTAGTTTTGAAGCTATGGGGGTTTCTTTAGTTATTCATCCTAATAATCCTTATATCCCAACGACTCATGCCAATGTGCGTTTCTTTATTGCTCAAAAAGAGGGCGCCGATCCCGTGTGGTGGTTTGGTGGTGGCTTTGATTTAACGCCTTATTATCCTTTCGAGGAAGATGTGCGCGAGTGGCACCAGACTTCTAAGAATATTTGCGCGCCTTTCGGGGATGAGGTTTATCCCAAGTATAAGAAATGGTGCGATGAGTATTTCTTCCTGCCGCATCGTAATGAAACCCGCGGCGTGGGGGGATTGTTTTTCGATGACTTGAATCAAGCAGGATTCGAGCAAAGCTTTAGCTTTATGCAAGCTGTAGGTAATGGCTTCTTAACGGCCTATGCGCCGATTGTCGAGCGTCGTAAAGAGACTGAATTCGGTGAGCGTGAGCGTCAGTTCCAACTCTATCGCCGTGGTCGTTATGTTGAGTTCAACTTAGTCTACGACAGAGGCACTTTATTTGGTCTGCAGACGGGCGGCCGTACCGAGTCTATCTTAATGTCGATGCCGCCATTAGTGCGTTGGCAATATGCTTATACGCCAGAGGCGGGAAGCCCAGAGGCAGATTTGTACGATAACTACCTCAAACCCCGCGACTGGGTTTAGCCAGTAATCTTAAAAAGTGGATGCGATGTCCACTTTATTGATTACGCATATGATCAGCCAGAGTTGAAATCGCCTCAAAGATGGCGGCTCGATGCTCTGGCTTATTAATGTTTTCTTCAATCGCAAATTTCATACAAAACAGCCATTGATCCCGCATCGCCTCATCGACGGCGAAATGCATGTGTCGTGCTCGCAATGCGGGATGACCATATTTCTGCTGGTAGAGCTGCGGTCCGCCGAGCCAACCACTTAAAAATTCGAACAACTTCTGCTCTGATTCCGCAATTGGCGCTCTATGAATGGCAAGCAGTGTTGCCGTTTCTTCAGAGCTTGCCATCTTCAGATAAAAACATTTGGTGATAGCGCGGATCACTTTTTCGCCGCCGATTAAGTCGTAAGCGTTAGATTGGCTCGGATCGCGATCATCCTGCGGTGGAGTGTGTTTGCTAAAAATCTTTTTAAGCCAGTTCATTGGAATAGTCGTTCACTAAAATAGAGTATTGAGCCGATGGCGCATTATAGCGTGAAACCTAGTGTGAAATTTAGTTGAGCATAATTCGTCTTGCCTAGGCTCAAAAGCGCGGTAGACTGCAAAGCCATTGAACCTAAAATTTAATATCGCTATGACAGACAGATACGCAGTGTTTGGCAATCCAATTAGCCACAGTAAATCGCCGTTCATTCATGGACAATTTGCCGCGCCCACCCAAGAGTTATTAACCTATGAAGCCATTCTTGCTCCGGTCGATGGTTTTGAAGCCTCACTGACGGCGTTTTTCAATGCGGGCGGCAAGGGCGCGAATGTGACAGTGCCTTTTAAGGAGCAAGCTTTTGCGCTGTGTGACAGTCTCAGCCCAGAGGCCAAGCTTGCCGGCGCGGTAAACACCTTAAGTTTATTGGCCGATGGCACTATTCGCGGTGATAACACCGATGGATTAGGGCTGGTAGCCGATCTCATCGCTAACTTAGGCAGCCTGCAAGATAAGCGCGTGTTACTTATTGGTGCTGGTGGTGCGGCGCGCGGTTGTATTCTGCCGTTATTAAATGCGGGAATTGCGCAGCTGATCATCAGTAATCGCACTCACACTAAGGCACTGCTTCTGGTCGATATCTTTACTTCGGTGGATAACGGTGCTTTCGCAAATAGAGTCACCGCCGTAGAAATGAATGAGCTTGTGGGCGAGTTCGATATCGTCATTAACTCAACCTCGGCGAGTCTTGCGGGCGAGTTGCCAACTTTGCCAGCGCATATCATCACTACCCAAACTGTTTGTTATGACATGATGTACGGCGCCTCGGTCACCGCTTTTAACCAATGGGCGCTATCTCAAGGTGCAGCTAAGGTTATTGATGGGCTCGGCATGTTAGTCGGACAAGCGGCTAAGAGTTTTACCCTATGGCGAGGTATTGAGCCCGACACTCAAGTGGTATTAAATCTTTTGAGGGATAAACTCATGGCCGAGCCTAAGTAGGAAGCATGAATCAAAGTATTCTTTTTCCCGAACTGCAATATTGGGACGACGCCCACAAGCGAGTCTGCTTTATCGCGCAGTCACAGGGGATGAACATCAAGTGCTATATCAGTGTGAATAAGTTAGCCGAGCTGAATGATTTCTCTGAACAGCCGAGTGCCAATGAAGCCGCCGCTATGCTGGCATTGTTTGATGCGGTGAGATTTGATGCCGAAGAAATGGCGGAAGACTTAATTGAAGCCGAAGAGTTTGATGAGTTTGGGGCAGTACACTTAGGCTAAACTTATCGAACTCAGATAGTTTTCTGAATCAGCGAATAGCAAAAGGCGGTAGAGACTCAATGAGTCTCTACCGCCTTTCTTATATAGCTATAGTGACACTAAGCGACTAACTATAAGAGATTAGCTATAAGTGATTAGATGTTCTGTAACTCAACTAAGTATTCGTTTTTCAGTCTGACATAGTTGTCGGCAGATTCTGGCAAAAAGGCAATTTCGGCAGGCGTTAATGGGCGAGCTTGCTTAACTGGGCTGCCTACATATAAATAGCCACTCTGTAATACCTTGCCCGGTGGCACTAAAGAACCTGCACCTAAGATCACATCATCTTCTAAAATCGCACCGTCGAGAATAATCGCGCCCATGCCCACTAATACTCGGTTACCGACTTTGCAACCGTGAAGCATAGCCTTGTGACCAATAGTTACATCATCACCAATAATCAGTGGATGACCATCGGGACGAGCAGCTGACTTACGCGTCACATGTAATATGCTACCGTCTTGTACGTTCGAGCGCTTACCAATACGAATATGGTTAACATCACCACGCGCCGCCACCATAGGCCAAATACTGGCATCAGTATCTAACGCAATATCGCCAACAAGCACCGAAGCTTCATCTACATATACGTTATTGCCTAATTGAGGATGAATACCTTGGTAAGTTCTGAGTGGCCCTGACATAGAAAAGTCCCTAATTGAGTGGTTTTTAGCATTATAAAGGTTAAAAACTAGCGGGTCAGGTCAAATATCCAACGAACAGTGAGAAAATGACAATTATCTTAAAAATAGGGGTTGCGGACTTTCTCAATCTCCCTATAATGCGCATCCACTGACACGGCAGACAGCGAAAGCGTGCTGACGAGTTAGGTTGAATTGAGTCCCTTTTAAGCACTTAATTCAAGCGCAGCAAGAAGTTGTAAAAACTCCTTGACGCGAAA
>NZ_JABAEB010000017.1 GCF_012584455.1 Shewanella oncorhynchi | reverse complement strand
TTAACGCCAAATGAGTCAGAACGTTTATATTGGAATGACTCTAAAACCGTGGCCAATTTTACTTGACCACTACAAAGCGAAAATGAGTATGAACAGGAATATACCTCTTACTCCAAGCACTTGTATAAAGGGGCATTTTTTGACATAGATAATAATGGTGTCAATGAGTTTATCTCTTTCGAACGAAGAGGTGCTCATACTTATCAGAATAGAGCTTATGACAATATATACATATATGAGAAAGGATCATATAACAAGCTAAAAGGGGCTGAAAATGGCCAACAGTTCACCCCAGAAATAGGCTATTTTGGCGGGTTTACAAATAGCTATGTTCTTAAAGAATACCCTGTCAACAGAACAACAGTTTATAAAACAGGGACGGTTGGTCATAGTTGGTCAAATCTGTCTGATTCGTATATTAGGCCTTTATTGCTCAATAAAACCTATTATGTTGCCATGTTTGCCAATGTCGATACGCATATCAGTGATCCTTTGCTTGCATATAATCAAACAATGGATGAAAAAAATGCGATTGCCGTGGTCAAATTCACCCCCTCATATGATGCAGAGCAAATAGAAAACCAACCCAGATTACTCAGTACTGGGCAACCCTCAAACGAAACACAAGATATTTGTTATTTTGTTAAGACACAAGTTATTCAACAAGGACAGTAATAATGGCTGCTATAATGGCATTTAATAAAACCCACACAACAATAGGCTCATATCAGGATGCTTTTAATAGCCATCTTAAGCCGTATGAGAATGCTGAACTACAATTTGTAGTTAGTGAATTTGATCTGCTATTTGTAGACGACTCGCGTGGTTTGGAGTAGAAAATTTATCTGAAAGAGAAGGCTCTCCATCTCATAGTAACTCGGAAATGTCCAAAAGTGTGTTGCGTATGTCTTTTAAATCTACAGGTTACGTGAATGCACTAAAGGTGAGCCATGGTGATTGGCGAGACGACCGTCCGCCCCATGGACGGGGCGGTCGAGCATCCAAGGATGGACTAGCAGCGCGTCGGTGAGTAAATACCATGGTAAGCCTATATGCGGGGATATCAGCCAACACTAAAATCCTACTTAATCTATCCCCAATAGCCACAATCATACGTCCGCCACATGAAGTACGAAAGCCAAACCATAAGGCGAAATAGCCGATGAGATAAATCCACTCCCCTCTTAAATAGAAAAAGAGGAGTGATACTTTTATTCAATCGATATCAATCAAGCCAACTTAAAGGCTTTTATTTTGGGGAGATGGGCGGCGAGTTGGGGGAATTTGTGGGGCTGAACGTCATCCCAATCAATCGAATAATAGGCGCTTAATTCACTGGCGAGTTGCTGATTATCGAACATCTCATCATTCACAGAAAATATGCACATGGCCTTGTGAGTATTCTTTTCACGAAATTTCGACACGCACTTATTGGCAATGTCGGCATATTCTTCTGGGCGGTCAATCTTGCCCTGCATATTATTTTCTGGGTGCAAATTAGGATTAATCAGCACAGATTTAAGACCATTTAAAAATCCAATCCGCTCGGCCCAATAAGCGCCGAGTCCTACGCCAACCATTAACGGCGCGGGATCGTCGCTATGCTGCATTTGCTTAGCAACTTCCTTGAGCAAGTGTTGCATGTCGTGCTTAGGGTGCAAGGTGCTGTAACTGATCAAACGTACGTCAGGGTCAATAAATTGCAACTGACGCATTTTTTCGTGATTACCTGGGCTAGTCGCATCAAATCCATGAAGATAGAAAATCATATCAAGGCCTTTTAATCATTTTTAATCACAGTGAATTAACTAACCCTAGCAAAAGAGTGCTCTCACACCTTGCGCTACATCAAACTTTCGCCTGTTGAGCCAAACAAATTTGCTCGGCAAGCTGCTTGGCATTTTCCCAACGAGCCGTATTATCGAGCGCCGCTGCCGTTTGCGAGGCATTGGGTTTAAGTAAACTCGCAGGATACTGTGGCGCGCTCACAGGCCAAGTAAAGCCATCGAGTAGCGACATTACGCCCGTATTGTCATTACACACTAAAATCATGTCGCAACCTGCGGCTAAGGCGGCGCTGGCCCTTGCACGGTAATCGCCCGCAAATCCTGCGCCTTGCATGCCGAGATCGTCGGAGAAAATCACCCCGTTAAAGCCAAGTTCTTTACGCAGCACTTGTTTTAACCAGTATTCGGAGAAGCCCGCAGAGTTAGGGTCGACTTTAGGGTAAACCACGTGCGCGGGCATCACGCCTAATAATTTCTCTTTTGCGATCAATTCTTTAAACGGCAGGATATCCTTTGCAAAAATGGCCTCGGCATCACGATCATCAATGGGTTTCTCGTAGTGCGAATCCGCCACCACACTGCCGTGTCCGGGGAAATGTTTACCCACGGCGCCCATGCCAGCTGCGGCCATGCCAGCAATAAAGCTTTCGGCCAATGTAATAACCTCGGCGGGCTCTGGGCTAAAGCTGCGTTTACCTATGACTTGGCTCACGCCGTTTAAGTCCAACACGGGCGCGAAACTTAAGTCGATATCGCAAGCCAGTAATTCAATCGCCATCAAGAAACCGAGCTCACAGGCCCAACGCTTGGCCAATACCATATCGCCCTTTGCTGCGGGTAAAATGTCGCCCATGGCGGGAATAATGGTAAAGCCATCACGGAAACGTTGTACTCGGCCACCCTCGTGATCTACGGCGATTAATATTTCTGGGCGTATTTGGCGTATCTGTTGTACCAGACGGATCAACTGATCACGGCTCGAAAAATTGCGGGAAAATAGGATTAAACCACCCACCTGTGGATGGCGTAGCATCTCAGATTCAGCCTCACTGACGTCCAACGACAGTAAATCCAACATTAAATAGCTCATACTTCTCCCTAAAAATATTCATTAATACTCAAAAAATAACCACTCAAGCCATAAGTAGTCCACGCTCACAAAAAAGCTAAAAAAAGCGAGCCACCTACTCTTGTAGCGCTGTCGAAGCCTGTATTCTTGGCCATAAAATGGCCTGTAAAAAAGTCCCAATTAAGTTCAGCTTATCCGAACTATTACGAATAAAAAAAACTAATGTGAATTGTCACACTAATCTATGGGATACTGGCGTTAGAGTATCACACAAGCAGATTTCGCATGAAAGAACGCCGCCACTGACCAGAGTACACGCGCAAGATTAGCGTGCTTCAATCTGCAGAGCGAGCAATCCCATGCACTCAGACTAAAATAATAAACAAGACACAACAGGACTTCTATCATGATTAGCGTATTTGACATGTTCAAGATCGGCATAGGTCCATCGAGTTCACATACCGTCGGCCCAATGAAAGCGGGCAAAATCTTTATGCAAAACCTGACTGACTCAGGACTCGTGACCCAGATTGATGAATTAAGAGCCGAACTCTTTGGCTCCCTCGGCCAAACAGGCAAAGGCCACGGCACGGGCAAAGCAGTGATTTTAGGCTTAATGGGCGAAGATCCCGAAACCGTGGACACTGACAGTATCGACGGTATTTTAGAACACGTCTCCAAGGACGAAACCTTAACGCTGCACTGTGGCAAAGTGGTTAAGTTTACCCGTGAGCAAGGCATTACCTATCACAGACGCAAAACGCTACCTGCGCATGCTAACGCCATGACCTTGTACGCTTACTGTAAAGGGGAATGTATTTTTGATCGCACTTACTACTCAGTGGGTGGCGGCTTTATTTTAGATGAAGATGAAATTAGCCAACGTAATGCATCGCCAGCCTCACAAATTGAATCGGCACCTTTTGATTTTGTGAGTGCGGCTCATTTACTGGAATTATGCGGCGAGCAAGGTCTCAGCATTTCTTCTTTAATGATGGCGAACGAACTGAGTTTAGCCACTGAAGATGAAGTCAAAGCCAAGCTGTGGAATATTTGGCAGACGATGAAAACCTGTATCGAACGCGGTTATCAGAAGGAAGGTATTTTACCTGGCGGCCTAAAACTGCGTCGTCGTGCACCTGCACTGTACCGTCGTTTGAAAGCCGAAGGCCGTAACAATGTCGATCCATTAACCGCTATGGATTGGGTCGATTTATTCGCCCTGTCGGTCAACGAGCAAAATGCGGCCGGTGATCGCGTCGTGACTGCGCCAACAAACGGTGCTGCGGGAATTATTCCTGCCGTATTATGCTATTACGATACCTTCGTACAAGAAGTGGATATCGATGTCTGCGCCCGTTATCTATTAACTGCCGCTGCGATTGGTATTTTGTACAAGAAAAATGCCTCAATTTCGGGTGCCGAAGTCGGTTGCCAAGGAGAAGTGGGAGTGGCCTGTTCTATGGCCGCTGGCGCACTGACGGAGATCATGGGCGGTACGGTTGAGCACGTTGAAAACGCGGCTGAAATCGGCATGGAACATAACTTAGGTTTAACCTGCGATCCTGTGGGCGGCCTAGTGCAAGTGCCTTGTATCGAACGTAATGCCATGGGCGCGATCAAAGCGATTAACGCTTCTCGTATGGCCCTGCGCGGTGACGGTAACCATAAGGTTTCACTGGATAAAGTGATCAAAACCATGATGGATACAGGCAGAGATATGCGCAGCAAATACAAAGAAACCGCCAAAGGCGGCCTAGCAGTCAACATTGTTGAGTGCTAAGTGCTGAGTGTTAATTCACTTTCGCTAATTGCTTAAATCGCACCATAAAAAATGCCGCAACTCACAAAGTTGCGGCATTTTTGTTTTAGCGCATCGGCGTGACTGCTGAATCGGCTATTTAAGGCTTAAAGTATAAGCTATGGAACTTAAGGTGCTCTTCAATAAAGCTCGCGATGAAGTAGTAGCTGTGATCGTACCCCGCTTGCATCCGCACATCCAAGGGATAACCCTTGGTATGGGCGATATCCACCAGCGATTGTGGCATCAATTGGGTATCTAAAAAGCTATCGGCTTCACCTTGGTCAATCAGTACTGGCACTTCGCTAATCGCGAGCTTAAGCAACTCACAGGCATCATACTGGCGCCAATGTTCACGATTTTCACCTAAGTACTCGCTAAAGGCTTTAATACCCCAAGGTGCATTACTCGGATTCGAAATCGGGCTAAAGGCTGAAATTGAGCTGTATCTGTGCGGATTACTCAGACCAATCACCAAAGCACCATGACCGCCCATCGAATGGCCGGATATTGCACGCTGAGTAGTGACGGGAAAATGCGCTTCAATCAAGGTAGGCAGCTCATGGACTATGTAATCGTACATTTTGTAATGACGATTCCAAGGTGCTTTTGTCGCATTGAGGTAAAAACCCGCGCCTAAGCCTAAATCGTAAGCTTTATCTGCTGCATCGGGCACATCGTCACCGCGAGGACTGGTATCAGGGGCGACAATCGCCATCCCAAGTACCGCTGCCATGCGCTGTGCACCCGCCTTCTGCATAAAGTTTTCATCGGTACAGGTTAGACCTGAAAGCCAATACAGCACAGGCACAGGTTTATTCACCGCCTCAGGCGGCAGATAAATGGCAAAGCGCATCTCGCAGTTTAACGACTGAGATTGATGGCGATACTGCTTATGCCAACCGCCGAAGCTCTTGTTACAACTGATATTTTCTATGGTCATACAAGTCCTTTTAAGCTCAATCTTTTCGCGCTATTTATAACGTTAGTCTTAGCGTTAGTCATGGCGCTTATCGTCAGCTTAGTTGGCAACACAGCAGACAGATTTGCACCTGTCTGCCCGTTAGTCACATCAAGCTGAAGTATCAGTTTAGTGTGCAAAACCACTTATTTATCAAAATGGATCACGCTACGGATGCTCTTACCTTGGTGCATCAGCTCGAATGCTTCATTGATTTTCTCAAGTCCCATAGTGTGAGTGATAAAATCATCGAGCTTAAATTCGCCCGCCATGTAACGCTCAACAATGTGCGGTAACTCTGAGCGCCCTTTCACACCGCCAAAGGCAGAACCGCGCCAAACGCGGCCAGTCACCAATTGGAATGGACGGGTTGAAATCTCTTGACCAGCACCGGCAACACCTATGATGACTGATTCACCCCAACCCTTATGACAACACTCTAAGGCGCTGCGCATCACGTTGACGTTGCCGATACACTCGAATGAGTAATCCACGCCGCCATCGGTCATTTCAACGATCACCTCTTGGATGGGCTTATCCAATAATTTTGGGTTGATGCAATCGGTCGCGCCGAGTTTTTTGGCTAACTCGAACTTAGATTCGTTGATATCAATCGCGATAATGCGGCTGGCTTTGGCCATAGTCGCCCCAATGATCGCCGATAAACCGATACCGCCGAGGCCGAAAATCGCCACGGTTGCGCCTTCTTCCACTTTGGCCGTGTTCATCACAGCGCCCATGCCTGTGGTTACGCCGCAACCTAACAGACAAATTTCTTCTAATGGTGCGCTCTTATTGACTTTAGCCAATGAGATTTCAGGCAGCACGGTATATTCAGAGAAGGTCGAGCAGCCCATGTAATGGAAAATAGGCTTACCATCGAGATAAAAACGCGTGGTGCCATCGGGCATTAAACCTTTACCTTGGGTCGCACGAATTTTTTGGCATAGGTTAGTTTTGCCCGATAGGCAGAACTTACACTCGCCGCACTCTGGGGTATAAAGTGGGATCACATGATCGCCCACTTGTACACTGGTCACCCCCTCGCCCACTTGCTCAACGATACCGCCGCCTTCGTGGCCTAGAATCGCTGGGAATACGCCTTCTGGATCGTCACCGCTCAGGGTAAACGCATCCGTGTGACACACGCCCGTAGCCACAATGCGCACTAAGACTTCGCCCGCTTTAGGTAACATCACATCCACTTCTTCAATCTTAAGTGGTTGTCCTGGTCCCCAAGCAATAGCGGCCTTTGATTTAATAAACTGCGGTTTTTCGTTCGACATTGTTACGTCCCTTGAATAGGTAATAGGAGTAAGTCATTGGTGTATCATAAATTCAATTCAGGCCAAGTAAATTCTTGCGCCCATTGCACTGATGCTACTGAATAGGAGGATTGTATTTGTTTCTCAGCGAGAGACAATCTAGTATTCAAGCAATTCATTTTTACTGAGTAACAACAATGTACCTCTGGGATGGCATTTCTGAATTTGTCGCGGTGGCTGAGGCCGAAAGTTTTACCCTAGCAGCACAGCGGCTGAATATCTCCACCGCCCACGTTAGCCGCCAAGTGAGCACCTTAGAAAACCGCCTTGGCACAAAACTCTTTTACCGCACTACCCGCAAAGTGTCGTTAACCGAAGAAGGCACAATTTATTATCGTCATTGCCGCCAATTACAAACTGGGTTAGAAGAAGCCGAGCGCGCCATCTCAAACCTAAAGGACTCACCCCAAGGCTTAGTCAAACTCACGGCGCCCGTCGCCTATGGCGAAAAATTTATCATGCCATTACTCAATGATTTTATGGTGCAATATCCCAGCGTTGAATTTAGCGTCGACTTGACCAATCGCACCTTGGACTTGATTGAAGGCGGTTATGATCTGGCCATTCGCCTCGGAAAACTCGCAGATTCGAGTTTGATGGCCAAACCGCTCTGCAGCCGTACCCACTATGTCGCCGCTTCACCGAGTTATGTGGAAAAGTACGGCCAGCCCCATACCTTATCAGAACTTAGCCAGCACAATTGTTTGATCGGTAATCATAATTACTGGCGCTTTGTGGAAAATGGCCGCGAGCGCAATATTAAAGTCCGCGGCAATCTCAATTGTAACAGCGGCTACGCATTAAGGGATGCGGCACTAAAGGGCATAGGGATAGTTCAACTGCCTGATTATTATATTGAAGAAGATATTCAAGCCGGACGGTTGCTCTCCTTCCTTGACACTCACCGCGAAGCCAAAGAAGGCATTTGGGCACTCTATCCGCAAAATCGCCACCTGTCGGCCAAGATCCGTGTATTGGTCGATTACCTTGCCGAAAAACTCATCGAACAGGATTAAATACTGTTTGAGCAGATTGATTGGTAGCAGACAACACGGCGCAGACTAGCGCCAGTTTTCCCGCAAAGTGTAATACAACATGCCTAACGCCAGCGCTTGATTGCCGAACCATTCATTTAACGGAATGCGAATATGGCGCATGGCGGCAAACAAATCAAATTCATGTAATTGCCCATCCATCGCATTGGCCATGATCTCAGCCATAATGTGCGATGTCGCCACCCCATGCCCAGAATATCCTTGGCAATAGAATACATTAGGCGACATTTTGCCGAGCTGCGGGATACGGTTAATCACAATTCCGGCCATTCCGGCCCAGGCAAATTCGATATTAATGCCCTTTAATTGTGGAAACGTACGCTCAATCGCGGGCCGTAATTCCGCCGCCACATTTTTAGGATCGCGGCCGCTGTAATTAGTGCCGCCGCCGAACATCAACCGTTTATCCGCGGTCAGGCGATAGTAATCCAGTACAAAGCGGCAATCGTACACGGCCAAGTCCTGCGGATTAATTTGCAAAGCGATCTCATCGGGCAGAATCGCAGTGGCGCAATTGCCTAAGGACGCCGGAAATAACATACCGCGCAGTTTTGGACGGGCGAGTTTATGGTAAGCATTACCAGCGATCAGCACACTGTTGGCGCGTACTTTCCCCCTAGCGGTGACAACAGTCGCCACATCGCCTTCTTCAATATCAAGTACGGGTGTGTGTTCAAAGATTAACGCCCCAAGACCTGCTGCGGCGCGGGTTTCACCCAAGCATAGATTAACAGAGTGCAAATGCATGTTGCGCCGATTGACTAAGCCGCCGTGATACAAGGGCGAGCCTAAATAGGCGGGCATTTCATCAGCGGATACCAGCGTCATAAATTCACCCATGCCGCGGCGCTGCGCCTCGTCATGCATAGCCCTAAGTTCCTGCATGTGCTTTGGCTGGTAAGCAGTTTGGATATGACCAAACTTTAAATCACAGTTTATGCCGTACTTGGCCACCCGGTTTTTAATAATGTCATGACCGCGCCAACGTAAATTCCACACATAATCTTCAGCTTCATTGCCAATTTGGCGGCGCAGCTGTTTTGTCATCGCAACATCGCCGGACAAACTGCCCGTCACCTGCCCACCGTTGCGTCCGGTCGCGCCCCACCCAATTTTATTGGCCTCAATAAGCGCCACTTTGTAGCCCTTCTCAGATAATTCCAACGCCGTTGCCACGCCTGTAAAACCGCCACCAACAATCGCCACATCGACTCGAATGTCGCCTTCAAGCGCAGGATAATCTGACTCTTGGTCAATGGTGGCATTGTAGTAGGAGGCGCAACGCTCTGCTGGCATGGTCATTCCTTGATGTTGAAAGTTAACTGTTGAAAGTTGATGGCTGAAAGTGAGTGTTGAGTCTTAGTTCTGGGCACTCAGTTTTAGGACACTCGTTTTAACGCGGCATTATACCGACGTTGTTTTATATTTTTTACAAGCGTTCAGAATTTGTGAGTATATCTAAGTTGAGATCGAGGTCAACAGTGAATTGCGATAACTATTTTTGCAGGACATGACAAAGGGAGTTGAGCTGGCTGCAGGCTCCTTCTTGAAGAACCTGAAATGGAGGTGCTTGAGATGGAAGCTTCTGAAATGGCGGTACCTAAAATTAAGGTACTAAAATTAAGGTACCTAAGATTAAGTTACCTAAGATAGAGACTCCAAATGTTAAGGCGCGGCTCATTTTATCTTTTAAGTCTTATACTTTTTGCTGGTTTAAGATAGGCTTGTGCGGCGTCATCCTCTTTTTATCTCAGCAACCTAGAGTCCATTATGCCACTAATGCCAATTACCCAGCCACTTGTCCAATTGCCGTTTTCCCAAGCGTGTGAAAACAACAAAGCGCCGATTTTAGCGGTATTAACACAAGCATTCTCACTCAACCAACATGTACTCGAAATCGGCAGTGGCACAGCGCAACATGCTGTGTATTTTGCAGCAAATCTTCCCCATGTAATCTGGCAAACCAGCGATCAAGCTGAATATATTGAGGTCATTACCGCAAGATGTATGCATGAAGGCAAGCGACCCAACGCAGCGGCAAACCTACGCTTACCACTTACCCTTGATGTTACCGCGCCATGGCCAGTGAAGGGATTAACACCTGATATTGATGGCGTATTTACTGCAAACACTTTGCATATTATGAGCAAAAATATGGTTGAAGCGTTTTTTACTGGCCTTGGTCTGTATCTCCCCCAACTTAAGACCCTGTGTATTTACGGCCCCTTTAACTACCAAGGCGAATTTAGCAGTGACAGCAATCGTCAATTCGATGCCTTTTTAAAACAACACAATCCCGCCAGCGGCATTCGCGATATTGAATGGATTTGCAGTTTAGCCAGCGAGCAAGGCTTAACACTGAAGCAAGATGTGGCTATGCCCGCCAATAATCGACTACTGCATTTTGTTAAGAGCTAGTTTTTGTTAAAGACTCGTTTTTTGTTAAAAGCTAGCTTTGGTTGAGTGGTTTAGTCCGTTTTGGCCTCGGCGGTTCTGTGCCCATAGCTCAGTATTCGGGTAGCTTTCCACTGTTCATTCTGTTTGCGCCACACAATGACAAAGTCGGCTAGGCCATCACAGCTACCAGTTTCAAAGCTGCAAAAACGATGAACGCCTTGCTCTATCGCGCCAAACTCTTTCACCGGAAACACTTTCATCGTGCCCGCAACTAACTCGCGGCGGTAATGGCCACAGGCATATTTTTCGGTATTAGCGATCATGTCCTTGCGGTTCCAAGTGACGCCACCCGTGTCGTGGTAAAACTCTACATCTTCAGTGAAAAACGCCGCGTGTTTCTTGAGTTCAGCAGGTGCTGAACACTTATTGAAACTGTCGAACACAGCAAAATCCACCGCTGCAATTTGGGTAGATAAAAGTGCAGCAGCGGGCTGCGCAATGTCAGCTTGTGGAGCCCCAGCCGTTTTAACTGATGCTGCTTTAGCTAATGCGGGCGCATCTGTTGCAACAGCAGGTTCGGTAGTGGCGAGTGACAAAGTTAAAACAGTGACTGTGGCTAGGCTATAAAATGCTGGATTCATATTCTCTCCGTAAATATTGGCAATACATTTTGTATGGCGACGATTCACATCACAAACATGAATGCACCACGAGACATAAAGTCACATCGCCAGCAAAGCTTATGCCAGTTAAAATTTCCATATTAATCATATTGATATAGCTTCATATTACGTTACGCAGTTTTGTGCTGTGATAGTTTCTGATTATTCTCACTATTTTTAGTGATTTATCCGACGATCGTCATACTCAGTGCCTTGCGCTCAATGCGCTCAATCAGGATGACTATGCCAGCGAGCAAACGTCGAATATACGGGCTATCACACTGTTATTAAACACTAAAAATTTACACTGCCTTTACACAAAAGAGAGACATCCAAGCTTGAAGCTATAATTAAGAATAATTATCATTCGCCAAAATTACCGAAGGAAGAATGATATGCCCCGCTTTATCCGTCGCACTCGCCAAACCTCGCATCTATCTCATGCAACACAGACACCTATGTTGAGCCAGCTATCACGCGCTATTGGTTTATGTTTGTTATTACCTGCAGCATGGGCTAGTGCTGCAAATACGCAAGATACCACTCCAGAAATGGAGCGCATGGTGATCACAGCAACACAAACTAAACACTCGGAGCTTTCGGCTCCCGCTTCGGTGTCCGTGATTAACCGCAGTGAACTTGAAGCTCTAGTCATAGACGATCTTGCTAGCGCAGTCCGTTATTTACAGGGTGTGAACATCAGCGAAGGCACGCCCTATGGCCGCAATGAGATCAGCCTGCGAGGTTTGGATTCAGATTACACTTTAATCTTGATTAATGGCCGCCGCATTAACTCCCGCGAAGCATTAACCTCTGGTTATGGCAACGATTTTGACTTGTCCTCTATTCCAATGTCTGCCATTGAACGTATCGAAGTTGTGCGTGGGCCTATGTCATCCCTCTACGGCTCAGAAGCTTTGGGCGGTGTGGTTAACGTCATACTGCGTCAACCGACTGAAGACTGGCAAACCAGCGTTGGCGTGCAATACGATGCACCAACCAGTGGCAAAGGTGGCGATAGCACTAAGTACAATTTCTACAGCAGTGGCGCGCTGATCAAAGATAAATTACTGGCAAACTTAATCGTCGACAGCAATAAACGCGATGCATGGCGCTCGGACTTAAAACCCACTATTGATGCGCTAGAAGACAGAGATGAAATCAGTGCCCTCGCCAATTTACAATGGCTGATTGATAACCAGCAAGATCTGCAATTTGACTTAAGTTACGCCAACGATAAACGCGAGTCTGATTGGAATAACTACGGCACGATTCTCACCAATAACCAACAAGCGGAGCGGATAAGTTCAGGTCTGACCCATAATGGCCACTGGAACTGGGGCGATACTCGCCTGCGCTATTACTATGAAAATGTTGAGGTGACTGACGACTCAGCGTTAATCGCCGAGATTGGTAATATCACCCAAACCAACCACAATCTTGACGGTCAAACCACTGTCCTGCTTGGCGATCACATGTTAACCAGCGGTGCAGAATACCGTTGGACCCAACTCGAAAATAGCCGCAATATTTTAGGTGATGGCACCTTAGACGACAGCCAATCGGCATTGTATCTACAAGATGAATTTAGCTTAGGCGAACTCAATATCACCTTAGGCGGGCGCGTCGATCACCACGATGTGTACGGCACCGAATTTAGTCCACGCTTGTATTTGGTGTATAACTTAAGCTCTGAATGGGTCATTAAAGGTGGTGGCGGCAAAGCCTTTAAAGCACCAAATATGGCGCAATCCCAAGCCGATTATATTATCCCCGCTTGTCGTGGCGCCTGTACCGTTGCGGGAAATCCTGATCTACAACCCGAAACCTCTGTGAACTACGAATTATCGACCCAATATCAAACCACGGATTTTGGTGGCTCGATCACCTACTTCCATAACGATGTAGAAAATAAAATTATCACCGAAACTTGGAATAGAGTCCCAAGTACAGTATTAACTTACCAAAACGTGAACGAAGCTAAGATCACAGGGTGGGAATTACAAGCTTGGTACAATTTAACTCAAGATCTCAGCCTAAACGGTAATTACAGTAAAACCGATGCCGAAGATAAGCAAAATGGCGCGCCTTTTACCTTAACACCGGACGACAGCTATAACCTAAAACTGCAATGGCAGGCATTCGATGGTTTATCCACCTTTATCGCCTACCATTATACTGGCGAGCAGTATTTGCGAGCCAATGTCAAATCAGAGGGTTATGGCTCGCTCGATATAGGTGCGAATTATCAAATTAATCCTATGTTTAGACTGAAGCTTGGCGTGACTAACCTAACGGATTCTGAACGTGACCAAGTTGCCACCGACCTTGATTATATTCAAAAGAGTCGCAGTATTTATGCTGGGGTAACTGCAAGTTTCTAAGCTCTACAAGCCAGAAATTAATGTGTAATTATAGCTCTGCTACTCAACATTAAACATCATAGGCGAAGCCCGTTTTGGCTTCGCCTATTGTTTTAAGACCAAAATAAATGTCACACATTCGGCTAGAAAAAGTAAAATAAATATATTTTCTAAAATATAGAATTTTTAAATAAACATCAAAAATATAAATTACATAATCCAGATTTAAATCATTAGTCTTTTACATTCCGCAATATAACCTTGATCATACTTTAACGCTAAAAAATAACTCACCCGTTAACCTTTGATAACGATCAAGGTTTTGTCATATTAAAAAACTATTATACACACGCAAGACTGCTAAAGCTTGAGGTGTAAAATTCTCGATTATTAAACTTACGCACCAAGCAAAAGCGATATTATCTTTCCGTTTATATCACTAATAAAACAGCGAGAAAAATACAGTTCCAACTTCAAGTTATATATTTCATAGCTAGATATATGATTTACTCGCTTCAGAATGATGATTTAACCAACAATAAAAAAGGAAAATAACATGCTTAAAAAGATGATGCTAATGTGCGCGCTGTGCTTTTCAACTAATTTAATGGCGGTATCACTTGCCGACAGTCATTCTGAAAGATCTGACTGTGAATCCTGCCATAAAGATAAAAAACCTTCAGCGGATTATGTTTTTGAAAATCAGCAATGTGTATCATGCCATGGAGAAATGAAAACTCTCGCAGGTGAAGCTCATACTAAACATGATGGCGTTTTAACATGCACCAATTGCCATATCGCTCATCAAGAAAAAGCACCAGCAGATGCTTGCAAAGAATGCCATTAATTCACTAAAAATCTAAAACCAAAGGCCGAAGAATTATTTATTTTGAATGGAACCATTAGGCAGGATGCCACTTGACCCAACCTCCAAGGGTGTTTGCCATCTATTGCTCACAGGTGGCAATTTTTACCTCCGTTTTTATATCCTTACAATATGTGTAACGGCTCAATACTTAGCTCAGAATTCCATATCCGGCAAATAGGACAAATTTAAGTATGCTAGGTAAACCATAGACGAATCTCAGGGGATTGTTCTCAAGAACGCCAATGCCTTTTCTAGGTCACGGGTGCGTGCCATCGGCGGCAGCGAGTTTAAAAAGGCTTGGCCATAGTAGCGATTCACGATACGATTATCGCAAAGGATCAGCACACCGCGATCTTTTTCATCGCGAATAAGACGGCCAACACCTTGTTTCAGCGCAATAATCGCCTGCGGTAACGACACTTCAGTAAAAGGATCGAGTCCCTGACGACTCACATTGTCGGCTCGGGCGCGATACAGGGGCTCATCGGGCGACACAAAAGGTAATTTGTCGATAATCACGCAGCTTAACAATTTACCGCGCACATCCACCCCTTCCCAAAAACTACTGGTGCCGAGCAATACCGCATTACCGAGTTGGCGAAACTTAGTCAGCAGACTCTGTTTACCCGCTTGGCCTTGTACCAGCAGCGGATACTGAGTGCGAGTTCGCAATGCCAGCGCCGCTTGTTCGAGCATTTTATGGCTGGTAAATAAAATAAAAGTCCGTCCCTGCGCCGCATCTATCGCTTGCACGCACACATCCACCAGCTGCTTTAACGCTTGCTGTTGATTGGTCACGCTCCCAAGTTGTCTAGGCACACAAAATACTGCTTGGCGGGGATAATCGAAGGGACTGTCGAGAATACTTTGCTGCGCATCGACGATACCCATTTCTCGGGCAAAATGAACAAGACTGCGGTTAACCTGCAAAGTTGCCGAGGTAAATATCCAGCTGGTTTCGGGCACAAATAATTGTTGGCACTCACGGGCAATATTGATTGGTGAAATTCGCAGCACCACAAAGCGACTACCAAATTCGATGCTGTAGGCCGCCAGATTATTATCGCAGTTAAAAAACACACTGAGCTTGTTATTCAGCTCCGCCAACTTAATGGCGATATCATCTAACAATTCACTACGCCCAATATGGGCCATTAATAAATTCTGCAGCGCGGTTAATTCCGCTAATAAATCCCATGACGCCGCCGCGAGCGCTTTATTGCCCAGCACTAAACGCCAATCGGATTCGCCGCAGGAATATAACTGATTATGCCAATCACTTAATTTAGCGAGGCAACGCTGGCAAAATTGGGCGAGTTGCCCAGTATCACTGAGTTCAGTCTGATAAATAGCGAGTAGCTTTTGAATGAAATCATCGATAGTACGACTCGAACATTGCTGGCCAAAATAGTTAACGCAAATATCGGGTAATAAATGCGCTTCATCGAAAATCACCACATCAGGATCGGGTAATAACTCGGCAAAGCCCGTGTCTTTCAGTACGCTATCGGCGAAAAATAAATGGTGGTTAACCACAATGATTTTGGCATCCAGGGCACGGCTGCGCGCCTTGCGAGTAAAGCAGACATCGTAAAAGTCGCAGCGCTTGCCAATACAGCTTTCCTTAGTGCTGACCACGAGCGGCAGCGCCGAGGAATTCTCAGGCACTGAGGTTAAGCCGCCAATATCACCATCTTTGCAGGTGCTCGCCCACTGATTGATTTTCAACAAATCATCCAACAAACGCGCATCGATATGTGTCGCCTCACTCATTTGCTTATCGAGGCGCCACTGGCACAGATAATTATTACGCCCCTTTAGTAGAGCCAGTTTAGGCTCAATCCCCAACATAGCGACCAGCGCGGGTAAGTCTTTAAAAAACAACTGCTCTTGCAAGTTTTTACTGCCCGTACTGACGATGACTTGCTTACCGCTCAATATCGCGGGGATCAAATACGCAAAGGTTTTACCTACCCCCGTACCCGCCTCAATTACTACATTCCCCTTCGCCGCTATCGCCTCACTCACTTCCTGTGCCATCTGCATCTGGCTTGTTCGCGCACTAAATCCTTGAATATGTTTAGACAATACTCCATCGGGCAAAAATGCGCGTTGCACTTCGGACGCGAGTCGACTCACCGCTGCGGCGCCTTTTAAGGCAGCAGGCTTAGCGACGGTTTCTTTAGAGGAAACATGCTTTGATGTCGGTTGGCGGGAGCGAGTCAAAGGGAGAATCAATCCTTTATCAAGGTGTTAGAAACGTCAATGAAAACAGTACAGCAAATCCACACAATAAATTACTGAGCGAGTGCATAGTGATACTTTATAAGCACAAACAATGGTTAGTACCGCATGCCGCTGCCGTAAACAATAGCGTTAAGCTTAACAGCTCGAAGCATTATGCTGATTTGAGATAAGACTACAAGTTAGCCGCGTAATTAACGCCAATTTAAACGTCGGTATTTGCTAGCATCCGTCAAAGCATGTGCGCTAGCTGTAACGGTTCGCAAACTTCTGTCGATTTCAGCCTGCCACTAACCATTTGAAATAAATAAGCTACCTCAGCAAAGCAAAACTCTATACCATTATATACGCTCGATAACAGGATGTTTCAGTGCCCAAGCATCAATACTTAGACGCAGGTAATCAGGATGAATGATGTCAAACGTCAGTCTTATCAATTTAAAAATAAGTGACACCACAACGCTACAACGTCTACTCCAACTTTATTATTTTGATTCAACACCTTGGAGCAAAGAAGATATAGGCATTGATGGCTTATATGATGGCTCTACAGCCTCAGATCTTGAATCCTATGTTAACTCACAAGAGGCAAAAGCCTACCTCATTTGGGTAAATGAAGTATTGGTAGGCTTTGTTCTACTAGATAGGGTTGAAGTTGAGGAAAGGCCTATCTGGGAACTAGCCGACCTCTTTATTCTTCCTAAATATCGCGGTGGTTGGATTGCGCTCGAAGTAGTCCGTCAAATATTTGAGCAGATTAGCACACCGATACTGGTCGCTACGTTCAAAGAAAATGAACTGGCTTTGCGCTTTTTTAAAGCGGTATCAAAACGATTACAGCTTAATTCAGTACGTGAGTTAATCGAGGATGAAACTACTCCGTTTTATACTTTCATCATAAATGAACACATCTAACAATCGATGTTATTCAAGTTTTTCTAAGCCACCCATTGTTTGTAGTGGTACGGTTAATTTGGCCATCTAGTTAGAATTGACCTCAGCAATGTCTACGTTTTTGACCTTCGCCATACTTATCGTAATGTGAACTAGACGATTGTGAGTAATAGATCTAACGCGCTTTTGTCCCAAAGTGAGCTAGGAAGCAACAGGCAGATGACATGTGATTACTGAGTCACTTGAACCTGTTTGTGTCGAGTGAAGATTGTCCCTAGGCAATTTGTCTGTCAGTCTTCCTCGGTATTCAAATTATTAATTCCTTAGCGATCAAATTGATTACAAAATTAGACATATGGATGAATCCCTACTAAAAAATAGACAGCAAATTGAGCTTGGTGATTTTTCAGGTGTTAGACGCCAGCAACCTATGTAGCAGAAAGGATGATCACTTACTCGTCTATTTTTAGCAGGAATTATTAGCCAACTGTATGAGCTCTATGCAGACATGTCAAACAGAGTGATGACCACCTTAGATCAAATGGTGCCGAAAGTAGAAGTGTATAGTATTGATGAAGCGTTTTTAGATCTATCACGCATCGATAAATGCACCGATATTCATCAGCTTGCATTAGATATTTATCAGCGAATACCGCAATGGACAGGGATCAGTGTTTGCGTTGGCATTGGGCCGACAAAGACCCTCGCCAAACTGGCAAACTATGCTGCTAAGCGTTATCCAGCAACCCGGGGCGTGGTTGATTTGCGCGACCGAGAACGCCAACGACGACTCATGGCGCTTATCCCTGTCGAGGAAGTCTGGGGAATAGGCCGTAGGCTTACGAAACGCTTGAACATCATGGGCATAAATACCGCGCTGCAATTGGCGGATGCGCATCCCAAACTTATCCGCGATACCTTTTCGATCACCGTTGAGCGCACGGTACGCGAACTTAACGGCATTGCCTGTGATGACATACAAGAGGTCGCCGCCACTAAGCAACAAATTATCAGCTCCCGCTCCTTTGGTAGTCGTATTGATAATTTAGAAGCGATGCAACAGGCAATCAATGAATACACTTTTAGGGCCTGTGAAAAACTGCGCTCCGAGCGCCAATACGCTAAAGCGATGTCGGTATTTGTGCGTACTAGCCCTTTTAGCGATGCGACTCCCCAGTACAGCAAATCGCTGTCGGGCAGTTTAGTTCGCCCCAGCAATGATACGCGGGATTTTGTCACCCTTGGCCAAAGCCTACTGCAACGTATTTGGCGAGAAGGTCATGCCTATGCAAAGGCCGGTGTCATGTTAGGGGATTTTTTTGGTGCAGGCGTGTTTCAGCTCGGATTATTCGATGACGTCACGCCTAGGCCTAAAAGCAAAGAGCTGATGCAATTACTCGATAAAGTGAACCACAGCGGCCGCGGAAAAATTTGGTTTGCAGGACAAGGTATTGACCCAACTTGGGGGATAAAACGTGAACAGCTTTCCCCTCGTTACACCACCCAATGGGCACAATTGCCCATAGTGACATAATCAGCAGCTCCAGTGGCTAAATGACCATCTGCGAATCGCATTTAATACTCTAGCCATTGGTTATTCATTGAAGCTCGCTCCACTCCTGACGACATTAATCAGAATAGGCTTATCGGCCTAAACTCATCTCACTAAGACTGTGCCAGCAAAACTCATCTCGCTTGGTAAAATAATTTTAAAAACCAATGTTTAACATTAAAAATGACAAGGCAATGAACGCCGTAGAGAGACGACTAAGGCAATAACGCAAACTTGCAAAGCCTTCGCGATCTTAAAAAGATAAGCAAGGGCAAGCATGAGCTTGCCCTAAACATAGATGCGGCTTTCAACATCATTCTGTTTTAAATCTCAACTAACACTAGAATGCATCCAACACTATAATCCAACGATTGCAAAACCGACTTAACACTAAAATCCATCGGCGTTAGCGCTAAAATGGTATCAACATCCATCATGCTTTGCATATTATCTCAGCCTTAACACTCTTCATCACTCAGGTCTTCAAAGTACCAGTAACCGAGGTTCACCCACTCAGTCAGCTGCGTAAGCAAATCGGCATCGGCTAACCAGGGGGCTAAGGCGGTTTTATCTAACTGATTGCTATCACATAGTAGTGGGATCACCGCGGCCAATTCGGCTGAAAGCTGATACTTATCACCATTAATATAGACAACGCCTTGTCCCACATTGATATCAAAATACAAACAACGCAGTCCGCCGAGGCGAATAAGCGGCTGCTCATCGAGCCATGCGAGCACTTCGTCTTGCGTGATGTCCAACGGCTCATCGGGTAAATCGAGGGCGCATTTAGATTGAGTTAAATAGCGGCCCGAAAACTCGCTCACCAGTTCATCGGTTAACATATTAGTCAGTTGCGTGCGTAACCGCGCTAAATCGCGATTATCGACACAACCACTGCGCGTTGTCAGCTCGCGGTCTGGATCTTCAATCTGCTGTGCGCCTAAATCTTGATCAGACAGATGATCGGCCAAAGCACTTACCATATCTTTGGCGGAAGCTGTGCGATAACCTACTGAAAAACTTAAAGACTGTTCTAAGGTTATGCCATCATGGGGGAATCCTGGGGGAATATAAAGGATGTCGCCGGGCAATAACTCAGTATCGATAATCGGTTCAAAAGCTTCTGTGTGCAGCAAAGCGGGATGGGCGGCAAACTCTTTGTGCGGCCCGAGATCGCCTACGCGCCAGCGGCGACGTCCCGAACCTTGGCAAATAAACACATCATACAGATCGATATGCGGCCCCACGCCACCGCCAGGAGTGGCAAAACTCACCATCACATCATCTAAACGCCAGCGCGGAATAAAATCAAAACATTGGATCAGGGCTTCTGCATCGGGCACCCAGTTGTTCAAGGCTTGCACGATCAAAGTCCAATCCCGTTCACCGAGATGATCGTAGGAATCAAAAGGGCCAAATTCTGCCTGCCATTGCCCTGCCTGTTGGTACACTCGCCGAGATTCCACCAGCTCATCCATGGCTAACCCAGCTAACTCTTCGGGCGAGATTAAATCTTGAAAGTGTTTGAATCCTTGGCGGATAACCAAAGGTTTTTTCTGCCAATATTCTGCTAAAAATTGCGCGGGTGTTAAGCCATTAATATCGAGTTGCATGGGTCGCTCACAAACCAAACTGTTATTCATAGAGGTAAATGCTAACAGGAAGCGAAACCAAGAAAGCTCGACCGGATCAACAAAGCATTAAGTCTTTTATCAGCGTCAATGTGATAGTGAATTTACTAACGTATTGAATTACAATCGGCTTATCTAAAAGCGTTGCACTGTCAAAGACGGCAATGCTGACACATCATTTATAGAGTCCACATAAGATCTATGCCTACATCTGCAGCTAACACTTTGGTCGTGCTCGACTTTGAAACCACAGGGCTATCGCCTAATCAAGGGGACCGCGCGATTGAAATCGGAGCTGTGCTGATTGAAAACGGCGTGATCACCCAAAGATTTTCAGAGTTGATGAACCCAGGATTTAGAATAAGTCGTTTTATTGAGGACTACACAGGGATCAGCAATCAAATGCTCAGGGATGCAGCGCCCTGCAATGAAGTGATGGCGCGTTTTGCCGACTTTATCGTCGATCATAACTTAGTCGCCCACAATGCGGCATTTGATCAGCGCTTTTTAGACGCGGAATTTGCCCAAATTCGCCATCGCTATCGAGGGCAATTTGGTTGCTCCTTGCTAGTGGCAAGACGTTTATATCAAGCGGCACCGAATCATCAGTTAGGTACTTTAGTGCGCTATAAACAGTTACCAAGCGATGGCACCTTTCACCGCGCCTTAGCCGATGCCGAAATGACTGGCCATTTGTGGCTGGCAATGCTGGCAGACCTTCAGCAAGAGTTCGGTCTCAATGCTCCCACCTTCGAGTTACTGCAAAAAATCGCCAAGAAAACCAAAGCAGATGTGCCGAAGTTTTTACGTCAATATGCGGTTAAGTGATCCCAAAAAGCAAAAAGCCGATAAATCCAAGGATTATCGGCGATGTTTCAATAAGCAAATTAAGTGCTCAACGACTTGCCAGCAAAAAACAGCAAGCTCCTAGTAATAACGGCCCATCTATAACGGCTTAAGCGGCGCGCTATCAATGCCGCAGGAACTGCGAACCACTAAGGTTGTCGGAATAAGCTGCGCACTCACCTCTTGTCCGCGGATAAGTTTGAGTACACTGTCGACTAAGATTTCACCGGCTAATTGGGTATTCTGCTTAATGGTCGTTAATGGCGGATTGGCAAAACTCGCCACAGGAATATCATCATATCCCACCACTGCAACTTGTTCTGGGACTGAAATGCCCTTCTCTTTCAGCGCACGAATAGCACCAATGGCAATCAGATCGCTAGCAGCAAAAATAGCATCAAACTGTGCGCCTTTGGCCATCAATGCCATAGCCGCATCGTAACCAGCACTTTCAGTGCTAATTGCCGACACTTGCTTAGTGCGATCGACAGCAATATTCGCCATTTGCAGCGCCTTCACATGGCCTAAATATCTGTCCCTAAACTCAGGGCTGTGGCTCGAGGCATCGCCTAAAAAGGCAAAAGCTTTACGACCAAGGGAAATCAAGTGCTCTGTGGCAATCAAGCCACCTTGATGATTATCACAACCAATGGAAAGTACTGACTTATTGTTATGCTCAGCACCCCAGATCACAAAGTGAGTATTCTGCGCGAGCAATCGCTCCAGCTTTTGCTCGTAGTCCATGTAGTCACCGTAACCAAGCAGAATAATGCCGTCAGCTTTATTACTGTCTTCATAATCGGCGTGCCAGTCGCTGGACAATTGCTGAAAAGAAACCAATAAATCATAACCTTGCTGCGCCGTTGCTCGGGTAATGGAGCCAAGCATAGACAGGAAAAAAGGATTGATTAACGAGTCATCATTGGTGGGGTCTTCACACAATAACAGCGCTAAGGTATGGCTATTTTGGGTGCGAAGATTACTGGCATTTTTATCGACCTTATAATTCAGCTCTTTGGCAATAGTTTGAATACGTTGGCGAGTTTCTAAATTGACTAGCGGGCTGTTTCTAAGGGCACGGGAAACCGTTGACTGGGATACGCCAGCACGATAAGCAATATCAATCGAGGTCGCTTTCGATGCCATAAAGAGGATTTAACCTTAGTTATTATTTTGCGTCGATACTAAAACAGTTCCCCCCACTTGTATAGACGAATGCGTTAACATCCGTCTTACATTAGAGACTCTGCTTAAATGCCGAGCTGATCGAGCAAATCATCGGCTTCATTATCAATGGCACGAGTCGCAATGGCGGGTTTATCGGCCATCTTAACCCAAGGCGAAACATTCGAATTTGAGTCGTTATTTCCCCCAATCGAACTGTGCTGCTCTAACAGACTATCGGGATCGAATTCTTCATCGTAGACAAATTCATCTAAGCGAATGAATTCGGTTTTGTCCATGGCAAACTCGAGGTAAAAAATATGGTTATTTTCAGTCCTAAACGACACTCTGCGGGCAACCGCATCGTCTAAGTTAGCGTCGATTGATATGGTTAACTCTTTATTAATCGTCAACATTTTTGGCTGGCTTTGGCTGATTGACGTTTGCAATTCTTTTGAAATTTTATTAATAAAATCCCCTAAGATTTGGTTCATCAACTCACCCATCACGTTACTCACTTCATCTGACGTATGCGAAAACGCGAGCTCAGACTCAGGCATACCCATGTTCAGCATGTAGCGACGGTAGATTTCAATCGCCGCCGAAGCTGAAAAGTTAATCACCACTAGGCCTGAAAAACCACCATCAAAAATCGAGAAACAACCGAGATCAGGTTTAAGACGAGTACGCGCAATACTTTGTACCATACCCGCATGGGTAACATTGCTGGCACTGGTGCTAGAGAGGACGTGGGCAACTGAGTGGCATAACTTCAGTAAAATATCATCCGACGTTACGATAGTATTTGTGGTCATAATCGATTCTCAAACTGAATAATGAATTAATCTTGCGCGTAAAAGCGTAAAAAATCAAAATTAAAACAATTGATTAGCCTAATATAGCAAGATGGTAAAATTAACATAATGCTAACTTATTGATATTTAATAGATCAGATAAAACCTTCAACATAACGCGACTTATAAAACGGCCTAACTTAATAAGAACATGCCCCATAATGCAACAGATTAAAGTTCCCTATCACTATTCCCTGCTTTAGATCAAAGAAACTCATATTTTATAACGGCTTTTACTTAATTTATGTCACAGACGATTCAATTGAGATTGATTCGCAGGTATATTGATGCACAATAATAAGTCCTTAAGGAATCCAAATGATCACGTTTTTGCGCCGGTTTACCATTTTGCAACGCTTAATGATGATGCTCCTTATGGCCGCGATAGGGACTGTGTGTTTTGCCAGTTTTTCAATTAAAGAGCAGTACAGTAATTTAATTGAGCAGAAATGGTTGCAGATAGACGGTCAACTCGCCAGCATGTTAAGTGTGATAGATGTGCACCGTCAGGATGCGCTCAAAGGTAAGTTTAGCGAAGCAGAAGCTAAACAAATCGCCGCGGATTTAATCAATCAAACTCGCTATTCAGGTTCCGGCTACTTCATTGTTATTGATGATAATAATCAAATCCTCGCCCACGGGGATAGCGCAAATCTTATTGGCACCTCAGCATTAACCTTCAAGTTACCTAATGGCACAAACCCCTTAGCCACTATGCTGCCATTAGCGCGTGCTAAATCGAAAACAACCCTCGAATACCCTATCGCCGATCCTATGACCCGCGCGATAGAAGACAAGCTTGCTGAAGCCCGTTACTACCCGCAATGGGGCTGGACAGTCATCACAGGCGCCTATCTTAGCGATGTCAAAGCGAGCTTAAAGTCAGTCATTATCGACTATCTGATTATCATGTTTTTGATTTCAGTGCCGATTTTTGCCTTCTTCCTGGTGCTTAACCACTCCATCACCTCACCATTAAATGATGCTATTGATGCCCTTGAAGATATTGCCCAAGGCGAAGGCGACTTAAGTCAGCGCATTAATGCTCAAGGTAAAGATGAGATTGCCCATCTCGCCCGTGCCTTCAACATGTTCGCCCAAAAAATTGGCGACATGGTCGGCCATTTACAACCTTTAGGCCAAGCATTAGATAAAGATGCAAAACAGCTTTTGATTGCAGTTGAGGAGTCCAATCAGAGTGCTGAACATATCCACAGAGAAACTGGTAGCGTCGCCACAGCCGTCAATCAAATGCTGTCGACCACCCATGAAATGGCGAGCAACACCCAGCAAGCGGCCGATGCGGCGAACAGCGTAAAAGAACAAGCGCAGCAAAGCCAAGTCGTGATCGACAACACAGTCAGCAACACAGAAAAACTGGTGGCAGAATTAAAAGCCTCTGAAGTCATCACCCAAAAGCTGGGCGTCGCCTCACAGCAAATCGGTAGCATTCTCGATGTGATCCGCAGCATTGCCGAGCAGACCAACTTGCTCGCCCTCAATGCCGCCATTGAAGCTGCTCGAGCAGGGACCCACGGCCGTGGTTTTGCCGTAGTTGCCGATGAAGTCCGCGCCCTTGCTACTCGCACTCAAGACTCGACCAATGAGATCCAAAAAATCATTAGCGAGATCCAATCCGGTGTTGGCTCAGTGATGAAGAGCAACAATCAAACTCAACTGCAATCCGATGAGCTGCAGGCCCAAGCCCACGAAGCGGGTAAAGCCATGGCGGCGATTCTGCAATTGATTGCCCATATCAGTGACATGAACACACAATTAGCCAGCGCCACTGAAGAGCAATCACTGGTGACCGAAGAAATTAATCGAAATATTTGTAATATTTCGGAGTTAACCGAAGTCTCAGTAAAAGCTAACGAAAGTAATAGCCATGCAGCTCAGTCACTGCAAGACATTAGCCAAGACATGTCCCGCACCTTAGGCCAGTTTAAAATCTAACTAAAGTGTATGAGTACGGCATGACTTGTCGATTGGGGCGCCATAGGGCGCCCTTTTCTTTGGGTAAACCTTCTGGTAACGCTTGTTAACCGCTATCTCACCAACAATAAATTTCAACGAAAAAATCCCATTAACCACAAATTCTCTGTCACGCTAACGTTTGATATGCGGTATGCTTTAGCCTTAAAAATCCAACCGAGACACTGCCATGCGAATGACCTTAGCCGTTCACCCTGAACAGTACACAATTCATAGCTTTAGCCCGAATGCCGTATTGCCCAGTGAGGTTTTTGCACAGGACATGTATTTCATTGGTAAGACCCAAGAAGGTTTATCTTTAGTCGTTTCCAGTGAAATGGAACTCGACAGCTTAGAGCAAGAACCGGGCTGGTGTTGCTTTGAAGTACTCGGGCCACTAGGATTTTCGATGACAGGCATTTTATCTAAAGTGTCTGGCACCTTAGCGGACGAACAAATCAGTATTTTTGCGATTTCGACCTTTGATACCGATTACATTTTAGTAAAAAATAATCGCCTCAAAAGTGCCATCGCCGCCTTGAAAAAACAGGGCTATCACATCATAGAATCGAAAGACGAAGTGTAATACCCCTTTAAATATGAGCTCATCTACTATGTACGAAAAAACAGTCACCATTACCGCCAAACATGGCATTCATACCCGCCCAGCAGCCTTACTGGTTAAAGAAGCCAAAACCTTTGACTGTGATGTCATGGTCGAATGTAATGGTAAGCAAGCCAGTGCTAAGAGTCTGTTTAAGCTACAAACCTTAGGCTTATATTCTGGCGTCACGGTAAGAGTGTTTGCCGAAGGTGAACAGGCACAGGCCGCGGTTGAGAAAGTCTCTGAGCTGCTCATTACCCTAAGCTAGGCCTTTTCTTGCGCTAAAGTGCATTTATCGGCAGGTTTAACCGACACGCAAAAAACTCGTCTCGACCGTCTTGACATGCTAATGCTTTACATACAAACGCTTTACAAGCTTAGCGTCACTCAACTAGACTCGCTATCGCTAACGGACACTCAGTTCAGTGGTTAATTTAGGAAGGGATATGTCAATAACGGGGATTATAGTGTCATCGGGAATTGCTTTTGGACAGGCACTTCACCTGCTCCACACCGAACATCACCTCGATTATCGCCCTATTCCCCTGTCTAAAATCCCTCAACAACAGGGTAAATTTGCCAAAGCCTTGCAAGAACTACAGGCACAACTGACCCACAGCCAAGCTGCACTCGATAGTGACTCCGAAAATTATCAGTTGATCGAAGCCGACTTATTGTTATTAGAAGACGATGAATTAATCGAGCAAGTGAACGATGCTATTCGCACCTTACAATTGTCGGCAAGTGTGGCGGTTGAACGTATTTTTGCCCATCAGGCCAATGAATTACAATCCTTAGATGATCCCTATTTAGCCAATAGAGCCCAAGATGTGCGCTGTTTAGGCCAAAGAGTCGTCGCGGCGATAAACGGCCATTTAGCTCAAGGACTCGAAAAACTCGATAGACCCACTATCTTATTAGCGCAGGATTTGACCCCCGCCGAATTTGCCTTACTGCCGCGGGAAAACCTTTGCGGTATTGTACTGAAAACGGGCGGTTTAACGAGCCATACGGCCATTTTAGCCAGAGCAGCTGGCATTCCAGCCATGTTAAGTTGTCAGTTCGACGCAGACTCTATTCCCAACGGCACGCCCTTAGTGCTCGATGCACTCGCGGGTGAACTTTGTGTCAATCCCAATCCAGACCAACAGGCAAGACTCACAGTCACCTTTCACCATGAACAAGCAAGGCGCGCAGCACTTCAAACTTACAAGGATGTCCCAGCGCAAACCCAAGACGGTCATACTGTGGGACTCATGGCAAACGTGGGTAATCTCAACGACATCACCCATGTCAGCGATGTCGGCGCCGATGGAATAGGTTTGTTTCGCACCGAATTTATGTTGATGAACGTCGCCACCCTGCCCGATGAAAAAGCCCAATACAGCTTATATTGCGATGCATTGCACGCCCTAGGCGGTAAAACCTTTACCATCCGCACCTTAGATATAGGTGCAGACAAAGAACTACCCTGTTTATGCCAAGAAATTGAAGATAATCCCGCCTTGGGTCTTCGCGGCATTCGCTACACCTTGGCGCACCCAGAATTATTTAAAACCCAATTGAGGGCCATTCTGCGTGCCGCTAACCATGGCCCGATCCGTTTGATGTTCCCTATGGTCAATCAAGTCGAAGAATTGGACGAGGTGTTTGCACTCATTGCCCAGTGCCAAGATGCCTTGGAAGAAGAAGAGAAAGGCTATGGCGAACTTAGCTACGGTATCGTTGTCGAAACCCCTGCTGCGGTATTCAACCTCAACGCTATGCTGCCAAGACTTGATTTTGTCAGCATTGGTACCAACGATTTGACCCAATATGCAATGGCAGCCGATAGGACAAACCCGCAGCTTACCCGTGACTATCCGTCCCTTTCGCCTGCCATTTTAGCCTTAATTAACATGACAATAACCCAAGCTAAGGCCGCTAATGTTAAAGTTTCTCTGTGCGGTGAACTCGCCAGTTCACCGCAAATTGCGCCACTGTTAATCGGCATGGGGTTGGACGAACTCAGTGTTAACTTAAGCTCACTCTTAGAAGTGAAAGCAGCTATTTGCCAAGGCAGCATCACACAATTTTCAGCATTAGCGCACACGGCATTACAACAAGATAGAATTGCAAGCTTACAACAGTGTATAACAAGCTATAAATAGAGACATTTATTCGTTATGCTGCGTTACAGAACAAAAACAATGACAAAAACAAGCAAAAGAGGCTCTAGATTATGGGATTTTTAAGCCGAATAAGGCGCTTGGTATCGGGCCAGACTCAATTAGCTGGCGGTATCATGGTATATGCCCCCGTTTCCGGGGATATCGTCGCCATTGAAAAAGTCCCCGACGTGGTTTTTGCTGAAAAGATTGTCGGTGATGGCATCGCTATCGCTCCCAAAGGCGAATTAATTCTGGCGCCTATCGACGGCACCATAGGTAAAATTTTTGAGACAAATCATGCATTCAGTATTGAGTCTCCCCAAGGTTTAGAGCTATTTGTTCACTTTGGTGTAGGTACAGTCGAGCTGAGAGGTAAAGGGTTTAAACGTTTAGCCCAGGAAGGTCAAGAAGTGAAAGTCGGCGATCCGATCCTGTCATTCGATATTGATTATCTAAAAGATCAAGTAGACAGCCTACTCACTCCTGTCGTGCTGGCGAACATGGAAGATGTCAAATACCTCGACAAAGCCCAAGGCAGTGTCACCGCAGGCAAAGACGTGATCTTTACGGTACAGCTCTAATTTAACCATTTCGAATAAATCGTTTATCGGTTGTTTTCTGAATAATAAAAGGCTGACTCACCATCATGAGCCAGCCTTTTAAGTTTTTGAAAACCAAGCCTATACACGGTATTTGAATTCGCCAAGCTGCACCGATACACAGGCTTAAGAGAATCTATTTTGGCCATTCTCACGCTAAGCATCACGTTCCCTGTGAATAACGGCTACATGACTCTAGTAAACTAATCTACTTTGAACATGGCAAAATCGGGGCGCGGCAATTTATCTAAAATACTGTACAGATAAATCACCAATACCGAGAGTAAAGCGCCTGTCAAAAACAGCCACTGACCGCCAAAATGATCCAATATGATGCCACCTCCAAGGGGCGCGAGCGCAAATCCTAAGTCATAGAATGAAGCAGCCCCAAAGTAGGCGCCGCGAAGATGATCAGGGGCTAAGCGGTCGATATGCACATTCATAGTGGGGAACAAAATAGTCTCGGCGACACTCATCACCACAATCGCACCAATCCAGCCCCAAAATAGATCCAGTGGATTAAACGCCAGCCAGATTTGTGAGCCGATCAGTAATAGCAATCCGATTTGAATCCGTTTGACGAGCGGAAAACGGGCCATGAGTTTCAATAGCAAAAATTGGGTGGAGATAATCACCATTGCATTGGTGAAAATCATGCCAGAAATTAACGTCAGCAAATCAGGCGCACCTGCGCGAGTAAGATATTGGATCAACGAACTGTCCATTTGGGCATAAATGAACATACACAAAATATTGGCAAAAATTAAACATTGCAGCAGTTTATCTTGCAATAGAATGGCGATAATTTGCTTACGGCTCACGACTGCCGCTTTTTTCGTGCTCGCCTCTGCATCAGTCGATAAGCCATTCACACCACGATTAACACCATCACTTGTCATGTCATTTACAAAGTCACTTTCACTGCCACTCGTATCGCCACTTAAATTGTCACTCGATGAGGCGCCAGTCGCCATAGCAGGTTCCTGACGGGTTTGGTGGTTAAATCCCCAATATAACAAGGCCAACAATACGGCAAAGGCCACTGCAGTAAGGTAGAAACTGGATTGCTTGCCCGTAAGACCAAGCCATACCCCCAGCATAGGGCCAACGGCGCAGCCAACGTTGACGATAAAATACAGCGACTGCATCGCCAATTCGCGTGTCTTAGGATCGGCAATAATGTCGCCAATAGCGGCGGATGTCAGCGGTCGCCACAGTGAAGTGGCCATAGAGCACAGGGTCATCACGACCACATACCCCTCGACAGAATTGGCTTCAGCCAATAACGAAAACGAGATGATATAGAGAATGCCCGTCAGGTACATCAGCTTATGACGACCGATTCTGTCGGACAATGAGCTACCAACAAAGCTCGTAAATACCGAAATAATCGCGGCGCTGGACAAGACCATGCCGACCTCAGTGGCACTTAGCGCAAATTTCTCATATAAAATAACGGCTAAAAATGGCCACACCATGTAATAACTGCCACGGGTGATAAAAGACCCAAACAAAAATATCCACATCAAGCGCGGAAATTGCTTAAATCGCTGCAATGAAACATCGCTGTGCATCTTAATCCTTTAAAAGCGCATTGACTTCAATGCTTAAATCAAACTGATTTTAATGAAAAAACAATATATACAAGGCACTTAAGTTAGACAAGTGTTAAAAAGTTAAACCAAAGCAAGTCACCAGCGATTATTATCTCTAGAAAATTAACGTTTTATTAATCACCAGATATCGGCAACACATCCCACTTGTGACATGCGACGCACAATGCCACAATGCCAGCAAAATCAATGCTTGCAAGCCAAGCGTCCATCCACACTGGAGCATCATTTTGACCCTCTACGGTATTAAGAATTGCGATACAGTGCGTAAAGCACGTAAATGGATTGAAAATCATCAACTTCCAGTTCATTTCCATGATTTTAGAGATGACGGCCTACGTCAAGAAGACCTCGAATTCTGGTGTAACACCTCAGGCTGGGAAACCGTATTCAATAAGCGCAGCACGAGCTTTCGTGCGCTCAGTGACGCAGATAAAACCGATATCGATCAAACCAAAGCCATTCAACTTATGCTGACGCAACCGACACTGATCAAACGCCCCGTCTTAGTCGTCGGTGAACAAGTGCTGATTGGCTTTGATGAAACCGCCTATAAAAGAGTATTCTCAGTATGATGCCAGCCGACAATTATCCCGTTACAGAACTGACAAAAGCGCTGATCGCCCGCCCTTCGGTGACACCGCTTGATGAAGGCTGCCAAACCTTAATGGCTGAAAGACTCAGCGCCATCGGTTTTAATATCGAACCTATGGTATTTGAAGACACCACCAATATGTGGGCTCGCCGTGGTAATGAAGGCCCCGTTTTTTGTTTTGCGGGCCACACAGACGTTGTGCCAACGGGCGATGTGAGCCGCTGGCACACGCCGCCTTTTGTGCCCACCATCATTGATGGCTACTTATATGGCCGCGGCGCAGCGGACATGAAAGGCTCACTGGCGGCTATGATCATTGCCACCGAACGCTTTGTGGCTAAACATCCCGATCATCATGGCTCTATCGCCTTTTTGATCACCAGCGATGAAGAAGGTCCGTTCATCAACGGCACGACGCGAGTCATTGATACCTTAGAAGCGCGCAACGAGAAGATCACCTGGGCATTAGTCGGCGAACCCTCATCAACCCTAAAGCTGGGCGATGTGGTCAAAAATGGTCGCCGCGGCAGTTTAACCGGCAACTTAACCGTGAAAGGCATTCAAGGCCACGTGGCCTATCCACACCTTGCCGATAATCCAATCCACAAAGCCGCGCCTTTCTTGGCCGAGCTGAGTCAAATGCACTGGGATAATGGCAATGAGTTTTTCCCACCCACCAGCTTCCAAATCGCCAATATTAATGGCGGCACAGGTGCATCGAATGTGATCCCTGGCGCACTGGAAGTGATGTTTAACTTCCGTTACTCCACCGAAGTGACCGCCGAAATCTTGATTGAGCGGGTTGAAACTCTATTAAAAGACTATGAGCTAGACTACGATATCAGCTGGATTTTCAATGGCCTTCCCTTTTTAACCGGTGATGGTCCGCTATTAGATGCTACCCGTATCGCGATTCGTCAAGTCACTGGTTATGAAACCGATCCGCAAACCACAGGCGGCACATCAGACGGTCGCTTTATCGCACCAACGGGTGCCAAAGTGTTAGAGCTTGGCCCTGTCAACGCCACCATTCATAAAGTGAATGAATGCGTTAAAGTGGACGACCTTGAACAGTTAGCCCTGTGTTATGAAGTCATTTTGGAACAATTACTGTGTTAGCACATCTGAAGATCCGTCCCGAAACCGCAAAGCTTTACGGCTTAAGCTCCCCTGAATTAGTGGATTATTTAAGCCCGTATCACCTTGGTTATCATAGCTTTGGGTTAGAGGAGAACACAGCTATCGCCTTTAAGTCTATGGCGGCAAAAGCTGAAGATGCGGGCATAAAACTCGCGATTTGCTCGGCACATCGTCCCTTTGAACGGCAACTGGCAATTTGGAATGCCAAGGCTAGCGGTAAACGCGCGGTATTGGATGCCAATGAGTTACCGGTCAATATTCAGGGCTTAAGTGACGATGCCATAGTTGACTTTATTTTGCTCTGGTCGGCGTTGCCCGGCGCTTCACGCCACCATTGGGGTACCGATCTCGATGTGTTCGATGCGGCTCAAATTGATGTTAAAACCCTGCGCCTTGTTGAAGCTGAATATGTTCAGGATGGTCCCTGCGCTAAATTGCATGCTTGGCTGGTAGAAAATGCCCATGATTTTGGCTTTTACTTCCCGTTTCAGCAGGGACAAAGTTCGGTAAGTCCTGAGCCTTGGCATATTAGCTATTTCCCTGTAGCGCAGTTATTGTTGCCACAATTCGATCGTGCCGAACTGGCAATCCTGTTAGAAAACAGTGATATGTTGCTAAAAGATGCAGTACTCGCCCGATTAGACAGTCTAATAGATGAATACGTGCTGCGTATCGCTCAGCCCTAATCACGAAATACTCGCCAAGGTCAGTCAAGACAGGTTAAGCCTAGCACTATATCGTCAAAATGGGCGCCAAAATGCGGTTTAACACAATGATATATTTGATAAAGTAGGTTTTATGGATTTTTCTTCACACCGTCAGCAGCTTGTTATTGCCGATCGAAAATTAAGTTACCTTGATGTCGGCTCAGGCCCTGTATTGTTGTTTGGGCACAGTTATTTATGGGATAGCGCTATGTGGGCGCCTCAAATTGCCACCTTAAGCGCTCGGTATCGCTGCATAGTGCCTGAACTTTGGGGCCATGGTCAGTCAGATTTACTGCCCAATAACTGCAAAACGCTACTCGATATTGCCGATCAAATGCTTGAGCTAATGGATGCTCTTGAGATAACTCACTTTAGTGTTGTCGGACAATCTGTCGGTGCTATGTGGGGCGCAGAATTGGTACTGAAAGCACCAACAAGAGTTAAAACCCTCGTTATGCTCAACAGTTTTATCGGTTTCGAACCCGAAGTCACCCGTGCGAAATATGATGGCATGCTGGATATGATTACCGCCGCTAAGGCGATCCCTGCGCCGCTGATCAGTGCGATTTCACCTTTATTCTTCGCCAATGATGCCGCAAATAACACTCCCGAACTGGTTACGGACTTTGAACAGTCACTTGCCAGTATCACAGCGGAGCAAATCCCCACGATAGTTAAACTTGGACGAATGATTTTTGGTCGTCGCGATACCATGGAATACGCCGAGCAATTGACGCTACCCTGCCTCATCATGGCTGGCGAGGAAGATAAGGCCCGCAGCGTATTGGAAAGTTACCTGATGAGTGATGCCATTGACGGCAGCCAACTTGTGCATATTCCTGCGGCAGGACACATATCAACTCTCGAACAAGCGGAATTTATTAACCAACATTTAGCCGATTTTCTGGCTAAACATTATTAATCAATCGCTAAATCTACGCTTCAAGGTGCGAAAACTCGCATCTTGAAGATGAGTATTTCTACTTAGCACATGTTACCAAGATGTGCTTATATCAATATTGCTCACCCATACTTAATTCCTATTTTATGGATAAATACATTAGGCTTTACTTTATTAAAGTCTGTTATTGAGCACACCACATTTCATTAAACTCACCTGTGAAACCTCTATTAACAAGTAAAGACGTTGTTTTTGTTCCAAGCGGCTTAAAAAATGTTGCACAAAGGTGAAATCTACTAATTATCAACTACCTTTATACTGTATTCCCTCAACAAGGTATTCTGCCATGAGAAAAAGTACAGTTGCCCTCTGCGTATTCAGCACACTTTATATGCCGTCTCTTTATGCCGATGTTCAAATAAATGGATTTGCCTCTATTGTCGCGGGCTCAAGTCTAAGTGACGATAAAAGCTATTATGGTTACGACAAAGAACTCGATTTTAATAATGATTCCAAAGTTGCCTTACAATTTACCGCCGATCTTGGTAGTGGCTTAAGAGCTACTGCACAAGTGCTATCCAGAGGCAGTAACGATTATAGCGCTGAATTCGAATGGGCTTATATCTCCTATGACATCAGCGACAAACTTATGCTTATGGCAGGTCGCCAACGTTTTAATCTCTATAAATACTCCGATTATATTGATGTAGGCTATGCCTATCACTGGATCACTCCGCCCCGCGGAGTTTATTCACTGCCATTTAATTCAGGTGAAGGTGTAGGCTTAGTTTATGCCGATTTATGGGGCGATACCGAAGTAGGTTTGACCTATAAATACATTACCACTTCAGTTTCTGACTACTCGCCTACAGGTTCATCAACACCTCCTGCGCCCTTCTCCGCCGAGGGCCACATAATGAACTTTAACTTTGTAACCTATGGGTTTGAGTACGGTTTAAATATTGGCATAGTTACCGATTTCTCCTACGAATTACCCGCACTGCTTGGCTTAGGTAATGCAATTTCTCAAACAGGACTCTTTACTCAGCAAGTAGTTGATGATCTTTTACCGATTAATGACAGCGCGTTACTCATTGGCGCTAACATTAAATATGATGCTGAAAAATGGTTTATTTTGGCCGAATACACACGAATTGATGTCGATCCCAGTAGCTTTAATATTCAAGATTCAACCTTTGTTTCCGGCGGGATCCGCTATCACGATTTCACCTTCCACTTAACCTACGGTATTGATAAAGGTGAGCCCCAATACGATGCCTATGACGCTATGTTACCTGTTTACAATGGTCTGCCACCGGCAAACCAAGCTGCACTCGCACCGCTTGTTTTTGGAACACAAGCGGCGCTTGAAGCACAGCAGGAAGACAGCGCCTACTACATCATAGGCACCCGCTGGGATTTCCATCCTTCTGCCGCACTGAAACTAGAGTACACCAACTACAGTAACGACAAACCGTCCTCCGATGAACAGTTGCTGAGTATGGCAATAGACTTAGTTTTTTAAGGAGTTAAGCATGAAACTATTAATAAGTTCTCGGTTGATGATAAAAACCTTAGTCGCCAGTGCGCTTCTACTTGGCAGTGCCTGTGTTCAAGCCGAAATTGCCGTCGTGGTGCACCCTTCTAATACGTCAGAAATTAGCGCTGCGGATATTTCACGGATCTATTTAGGCAAACTCAAGTCTTTCCCCAGTGGTGGCACTGTCGTCGCACTCGATCAACCTGAAGGCACGCCCGCACGTGATGCCTTTGTTAAACAGATCCTTAATAAAACCGAGAGTCAGTTAAAAGCCTATTGGTCAAAACTGGTCTTTTCAGGCCAAGGTCAACCGCCCAAAGTCGTCGACTCCAGCGCTGAAATGCTCGCATTGATTGCCGCCAATCCCAATATGATCGGATTTGTTGACGTAAGCGAAGTAAACGACAGCGTGAAAGTGATCAGTAAGTTCTAACCCATACTGCATCATCCTTGTCCGCCTTAATCTTTGGCGGACAAGGTTTCCACTCAGCATTTGTGCGATATAAACAACAAACACACTATCAAAATCAAATGGTGCTTGAACCCTCAGAGAGAGCTTATCCATTTGCAGTACTATTAAGAAAAAATAATCTCGATTTTTCAATATCCTGATTCAAACCTTAATTGGATAGACCAGCAGAGCCAAATTTGCTGGTATACTCTTGCTAAAAATGTGCTGCTTGCATGAATTAGAGCATGAGAAGACATTTTATATGTCAATAAAACAATAGGTTAAAATGAAACTACTCAAACCTTTATTCGACAATAACCGCCGCTGGGCCGGACGTATACGCCAAGAAAATCCTGATTTTTTTGAACAATTAGCGAAACAGCAACATCCTGAATACCTGTGGATTGGCTGCTCAGATAGTCGCGTACCCTCAAACCAAATCATTGATCTTATGCCCGGTGAAGTCTTTGTTCACCGTAATATCGCCAACATGGTGATCCATACCGATCTTAACTGCTTATCTGTACTGCAATACGCCGTCGATGTGCTCAAGGTGAAGCATATTATGGTGGTGGGTCACTACGGCTGTGGTGGTGTGCGCGCGGCCATGGGTCAGCAACGCTTAGGACTCATCGATAACTGGCTCGGGCATTTACGTGATATCTATCGTATTTATCAGGAAGAATTACAACAGATGGACGAAGCCAAACGTTTTGATCGCCTGTGCGAGCTAAACGTGATTGAGCAGGTTGCTAATGTGACCAGTTCAACCATAGTGCAAGAAGCTTGGGATCGCGGCCAAGAAGTGGCGGTACACGGCTGGATTTACGGCATTGATAACGGTTTACTGACAGATTTAGATGTTACGGTTGACCGTGAATATGGCTTAGCCAATCCACGCTAACGGCCTGAATGTAGGCTTTCAACGCCCCGCAGAGCATCATCAATGCTCAGATAAAACCTGCCCCTGTGCAGGTTTTTCTTTTTCCATGACAATTTTCAGCAATAAAACATCGCAAGGGTCTATTACGCCAGTTATAATCCGCCAGTTAATTGCAGGCGACCTATGCGCCACAAATTCTAAGGAGATACCTTCCATGCCCGGTTTTGAATTATTTGGTCCTGAAGAGAAGCAGGAAGTCGCTGACGTTATGGAAAACGGTTTTACCTTCCGTTACAACTTCGACCATATGCGTAATGATCGCTGGAAGACGCGCGATATGGAGCAACTACTGTGCGAGAAGATGAACGTGAAGCATGCTCACCTTTTATCAAGCGGTACTGCTGCGCTGCAAACGGCCATGATGGCTGCAGGCATTGGTGCTGGCGATGAAGTTATCGTGCCACCTTTTACCTTTGTAGCCTCAGTTGAAGCGATTTTTATGGCAGGCGCGATTCCGATTTTTGCCGAAATCGATGAGACATTGTGTTTATCTCCAGAAGGTATCGAAGCCGCGATTACCCCACGCACTAAAGCCATCAACTTAGTGCACATGTGCGGTTCTATGGCGAAGATGGACGAGATAAAAGCCGTCTGTAAAAAACATAACTTACTGATTTTAGAAGATGCTTGCCAAGCCATCGGTGGTAGCTACAAGGGCCAAGCCCTAGGTACTATCGGTGATGTGGGTTGTTACTCATTCGATTCAGTCAAAACCATCACCTGTGGTGAAGGTGGCGCTGTGATCACTAACAACACAGAAATCTACAACAACGCGCACATGTTCTCAGATCACGGCCATGACCATATTGGTAAAGACCGCGGTGCAGAGTCACACCCTATCATTGGCTTGAACTTCCGTATTTCGGAAATGAATGCCGCCTTAGGATTAGCGCAGTTACGTAAACTCGATACCATTATCGATATTCAACGTAAAAACAAAAAGACCATTAAAGATGCAATGGCCGCTATCCCAGAAGTCACCTTCCGCCAGATCCCAGATCCAGAAGGCGACTCGGCTGGCTTCTTAACCTTTATGTTGCCAACCGAAGCGCGCACGCAAGAAATCAGCAAAAAACTGGCTGAAAACGGCGTTGATGGCTGCTTCTACTGGTATGTAAACAACTGGCATTATTTGAAAAACTGGAAACACATTCAGGAGCTTAAGGCATCTGCTGCGTTGCCAATCACATTAATCGCCGACAGACCTGACTATACTCAAGTTTCTGTGCCTAAATCCGATGCCATTATGAGCCGCACGATTTCTATGCTCATCAAGTTGTCTTGGACCGATGCTCAGATCGCCGAGCGTATCGAGAACATCAAGAAAGCATTTGCCCAATAATTCTACGGGAGTTTGTTGCAATGAGTTTTAAGAATTTTAAAGTAGTTGAAAAAATGATCTTCGGCCGTGGCTCATTCGTCCAATTGGATGAAGTGTTAGCTGCTGAACGTAAAACCGCCGACGACTTCGTGGTGTTTTTAGTCGATGACGTGCATCAAGGCAAAGCCCTTGAGGGCCGCATTCCTGCTAAAGCACAAGACATGGTGATTTGGGTTAACGTTGATGAAGAGCCAAGCACAATTCAAATCGATGCCCTGACTGAACAAGTTCAAGCTTTCAATAGCAAACTGCCAGTGAGCGTCGTCGGTTTAGGTGGCGGTTCAACCATGGACGTGGCTAAAGCGGTATCGCTGATGCTGACAAACCCAGGTGGCTCTGCCATGTACCAAGGTTGGGATTTGATCAAGAACCCCGCGGTACACCACATCGGTATCCCAACGATTTCTGGTACTGGTGCAGAAGCGTCACGCACCGCCGTATTATGTGGTCCAGTACGTAAGCTAGGCCTGAACTCAGATTACACAGTATTCGATCAAATCATCATGGATTCTGAGTTAATCGAAGGCGTAGAAACGGACCAATGGTTCTACACAGGTATGGATTGCTATATCCACTGTGTTGAATCTTTACAAGGTACCTTCTTAAACGAGTTCTCTAAATCCTACGCTGAAAAAGCCATGGATTTATGTCGCCAAGTGTACTTAGACGACCACGTAGAAAAAGACGACAAGCTAATGATGGCGTCTTTCATGGGCGGTATGAGCATAGCGTATAGCCAAGTGGGTGCCTGTCATGCGGTATCTTACGGTCTGTCTTACATCCTGGGTTACCACCATGGTATCGGCAACTGTATCGCCTTTGACGTGTTAGAAGAATTCTATCCAGAAGGTGTTGAAGAGTTCCGTCTGATGATGAAGAAACATAACATCACGCTGCCGAAGAACATCTGTAAAGATCTGCCAGACGAAACGATAGCGAAAATGGTTGCCGTGACTAAGAGCATGGGTCCACTATGGGCTAACGTTTACGGCGCGGGTTGGGAAGAGAAAGTCACAGATGAAATGTTGACTGCCCTGTTCCGTCGTATCTAAGCTCTAACACATGTTAAAAGGGCTCAATTGTGAGCCCTTTTGTCTATATGCATTGTATATCTACACTGTATATTTTTGATAAAAGTAGGATAATTTGATGAATGTGACTCTGTTAATCCCGGCTCGTTACGGTTCAAGCCGCTTCCCGGGCAAACCCTTAGCCCCGATTAACGGCAAGCCAATGATCCAACACGTGTATGAACGCGCGTCGTTAGCCAAAGGCCTCACCAATATTTACGTCGCTACCGATGATGATCGCATTAAAGCGGCCGTTGAAAGTTTTGGCGGCAAAGTAGTCATGACCAGCCCAGATGCTGCCTCGGGTACAGATCGTATCAATGATGCAATAAACCAACTGGGACTGAAAGATGACGACTTAGTGATCAACCTACAGGGCGATCAACCTCTAATCGACCCAACCTCTATCGAGCAAGTCATCAGCCTCTTCGAGCGTCACCCTGGTGAGTTTGAAATGGCCACCTTAGGTTTTGAAATCGTCAATAAAGCCGAGCTTGACGATCCTATGCATGTGAAGATGGTGTTCGATAACAACAACTACGCCTTGTATTTCTCTCGTTCGCGTATTCCTTTTGGCCGCGATACTCAAGATTACCCCGTTTATAAGCACTTAGGTGTGTATGCTTATACACGCAAATTCGTACAGGCCTTCGCCGCCCTACCATTAGGTCGTCTAGAAGATCTGGAAAAACTCGAGCAATTACGTGCATTAGAGTACGGCCATAAGATCAAAATCGCCATTAGCGCCTTTGATTCTATTGAAGTTGATACGCCAGAAGACATTCGTAAATGTGAGCAACGCTTAGCGGTTGATTAATCACCCGTTAGGTGTGCGCGAGTCAATTCGAAACAGGAGCTGAGTATGTCGACCTTAGAAGTCTGGATCATTATTATTTTGATCGTCGGTGTCATCGCCAGTAATCTTGCTGCGTTGAAGTACAGTGCTAAGTTCAAACTGCCGCAGTTCGGTCAACATGGTAAAGATAAGCAGATAAAGTCAGATACTGCCAAGCCTTCGGCAGCAGACAATGATGCCGATGCGGCTTCAAGCAAGCCAAGTTCTGCGGACTCAGAACCCAATAAAGCAGATCAAAGCAAAACTGAACCACCTAGGGGCTAAGCTCAATGGCGGCTTTTAAAGAGTGAGTCTAAAGATGGCTCTTAAACATGCCTTTTAAAGACTGTGCTATAAACACTGAGCAATGACGTTCGCAAACATAGAAAAGGCGCCACAGGCGCCTTTTTTGTCTCTCAAATAACAAGCTAGCCAATGCCACTCATCCGCCTTAGGCTTTTTTCGCTGATGTGCGACTCAATGGCTGCTCCTCAAGGTGCGCCACTAAAAAGACTAAAAAGCGAAACAGGGATTTAATCTTAAGATCATGATTTTTATTGGGCTCAGCCGCGACTAACTTCTGCAGCGATTTGATTCTAGCGTAAGCATTCTCAACTAAAGCGTCGTTCTCTTTACCGACATATTTATTAAACTCGGCAAATTCACCAATAAATTTCAGTGTCACTTTACGGTGATTTAACGCAGTGAGTGCTGCGCCCTCTTTCAGTTTTGCCTCAAAAATACTGCATTCTAAACCGCTGGCGATCGCACTTTGCGACAAACCGCTGCTTAAGGCATCGGCCAGAAAACCCAAATTGGCTTTTAACTCGAAGGCAATCGCCTGCTTACTGGCGCTCGATTGCTGCCAGCGACTGCGTTCCTTATCGAAAATATCGTATAGTTCTTTCCAAATGCTCATGCGCTTTGCCTACCTTGCACTGAATCGCTCCCTTCGTATATAGCACTCGACTTTTTTGAAATGCTAGCGTTGTTAATACTAACGTTTTTAATACTAGCGACTGAAAGTTATCATAAATTTAAGGTTTTCGGCATAGCGCTATGATAAATAATGGTTTAAAAATGAGTTAAAGCACATTCACACTAAAACTAAAATCGGCATAAAAAAATGGCCCGAACAAGTCGGGCCATAGTGCAAACCATATTCACAGTGAAAGCAATGTAGGAGCTACCTGAATGACAAACAAGCTCAGTGCAAACTCATGACTAACTCACAGCTAATCCAATGAAATATAAAGTTAAAGCGCTTGCGATTTTTTCGCGTTATTTTTCTCGGCGGCGAGTCGACGCTGCGCTTCTTTTTTCTCACGGCGCGCTTCAATCACTTGATTTACATCGCTACCGATATGCGCTTCGTTACGGGCTTTTGCCAGATTAACTTGGCGCTCACGCTCAACGAAACGTTTACGCTGCTCGTCAGAAATTTTATCGATACAATGTGGGCAACTGACACCTTGCACATAGGCAGGGCTCTGTTTTTCAGCTTCGGTGATTGGCATACGACAAGCATTACATTGATCGTATTGGCCTTTCTTCAAGTCATGGTTCACTGCAACGCGGTTATCGAATACGAAGCACTCGCCTTCCCACAAACTTTCTTCCGCTTTGACTTCTTCGAGATATTTAAGAATACCGCCTTCAAGATGATACACCTCGTCAAAGCCTTGCTCTTTTAAATAAGCAGTTGATTTCTCACAGCGAATACCGCCAGTACAGAACATGGCGACCTTCTTATGTTTAGCAGGATCAAGATTCTGCTTCACATATTCAGGGAATTCTCTGAAGGTTTCAGTCACAGGATTAACGGCATTTTTGAAAGTGCCGATTTGCACTTCATAGTCGTTACGGGTGTCGACTAAAATCACGTCCGGATCAGAAATCAGCGCATTCCAATCTTGAGGCTTCACATAGGTGCCAACCACTTTAAGTGGGTCAATACCTTCAACGCCCATAGTCACGATTTCGTTTTTCAGTTTGACTTTAGTGCGGTAGAACGGCATTTCATCGTCAAATGATAACTTGTGAACGATATTATCTAGGCCATTTTGGCTATTAAGCCACACTAATAACGCTTCAATCGCTTCTTGAGTGCCAGCAACTGTGCCATTGATCCCTTCACTTGCGAGGAGCAGAGTGCCTTTGATCTCGGCCTGTTCCATCATAGCAAGCAATGGCGCTCGGATAGATTCAAAATGCGGTAACGACACGAATTTATATAACGCACATACGACAACTTTAGCCATAACACCCTCTTTGCTGGCTGGAACTTAATTTCCAGTGCATAAACAAATCAATCATCTGCAGCCTTGCTGCAGATCCCAAAAATAGCGCGGAATTCTACCTGAGTCACAGCAAGATAAACACAGATAAAATACAGGGTCTTTAATTCTTTACGCACAGTGGTGAGAAAAATCATTCTATGATGGCAATTTAAGCAGAAATCCCAGTATGAAAGCGTTACCATCTGCGCCCTTTGAATATTGCATGATTAGCACGCAACATTCGCATTGGCATACTCGCGTCGTCAATAAGCATGACACGCTGACATCAGCTTTAGTCGCATCAACTTCCATCGCATTAGCGCCGTACAGTAGAGGAAATCCGAATGACGCTAGCCGTCTTATACACCTTCCGCCGTTGCCCCTATGCTATGCGAGCACGTTTGGGACTCTTATTAGCCCAATGCAATGTTGAAGTCCGTGAAATCACCCTTAAAGCCAAACCACCACAAATGCTAGCTGCCTCACCTAAGGGGACTGTGCCGGTATTAGTACTAGCAAACGGTGAGGTGATTGCCGAAAGTCTTGAGATCATGCGCTGGGCACTCACGCAAGCAGACCCCTTAGATCTATTGTGTCAGCAAAATCCTGCTATTGAAGATAAAATGGCACAGCTTATCACACAAAATGATCAACAATTTAAACCATGGCTTGACCGCTATAAATATGCCGACCGTTACCCTGAGCAAACGCAAGCTTATTATTATCAGCAGGCGAGTCATTTCCTCCTGCAACTTGAAACATGCTTAGGGCAACACCCCTTTTTAGTCGCCGATACACCTCGCGTTGCTGATTACGCCATCGTGCCTTTTGTACGCCAATTTGCCGCAGTGGATCTCAAACGTGCACTGAGTGATGATTTTCCGCGACTCGCCGCTTGGCTAGAAAACCTCATTTCGAGTGAAATATTTATTCGTGCGATGGAAAAATATGTGATCTGGGACGCTAGCCATTCTCCAACTTGCTTGTTAGGAGACATGTAAGCCAATAATATTTAAAGATTATTTTTATTTTATGTTATAGCCATCGGTAAAATATTCGAGTAAGGTATTTGCCACTAGGTACCTAATTTAGCTAATCGTAGCTAGACAATATTCTCAAGAAAAGTAACCACGCCTAAAGACTCAAGGACGTGAATGATAGAACACAAGGATAAGACAGTTGGAAAATATGGATATTAATATCGTTATTATGCTTGGGGGCCTGGTGCTATTGCATTGTCTATTTGCCCTTCGGGCCTTCAAAAGTAAAGTGGATCTCAGCACCAACAAAAAGTGCTTATGGTGCCTACTGAGTCTGATACTCGGCCCTATGGGTTATTATGGTTTTCACGGTTTTATTCCCCTAGATAGAATTCTCAAAGACTAAACGGTAAAACTGAATACCTTCAAAAGGCTAGTCATACCATTGATTTACTTATCAAATTAAGACAAAAAATAGCGCAACCTTAAGCTGCGCTATTTTATGACCCAGTTTAATCAAACAAGGCATTACAGTTAACTACAAATGACTGTGCAACAATACCGAGTCATCAGGAACTTTTTGGATCACAGGCGCTTGCCCTTCAGCCAAGGCTTGTTTATAGCTTTGATTCATTTTAAGGGCGAGATACAAATCTGGCCGGATCAAAATACCACCTTCCCCTGTCTGCATGCCCGCTTGCTCAAACCAACTCAGCATCTGCCGTTTACGTCCCGCAAGCACTAAACGAACGCCACGTTTTTTAAGCAGTTGATGTAAATCAGCCAACATGGCCATCACACTTAAATCCAAATGGGTAAAACAAGGCACTGCATCAATAATGATGCAATCAACAGGCTCAGATTCCCGAATAAACTTTTCCAGTAAACGGCGCTTAAAATACGTCGCATTAAAGTAAGTTAACGGTGAATTAAAGCGATATATAAATACTCCTGGAACCGATTTAGCTTTACCCGATTCATCGACACTGCGGATAACGCCCTTATTATCTAAACCAAGCACTTGATCCGTAGGCCGCATCACAGTAGCAAGGAACTGGAATAAACCCAGTAATACAGCCAAGGTTATCCCAGGGATAACCCCAATAAACAACACAGAGAACAAGGTGATACAGGCAAGTAGAAAAGCAGACCTATCCCGCACTCGCAGATTCCACAGTGACTTTAAATCGATAAGCGAGATAGAGGCGATCACCAGCACTACACCTAAGGCGGCACTGGGGATGAACTTCAAAGGCGCAGTGAAAAATAGCGCCACAACACCAATCAATACCGCCGCAATGATAGACACTAACTGGCTCTTACCACCATTGGCATCATTAACCGCAGTACGGGAATCCGCGCCGCTCACCGCAAAACCTTGAGATATGGCAGACGCTATATTGGCTATTCCTAACGCCCTGAACTCTTTATCGGCATCTATATCGTAACCGTTTTTTGCCGCAAAGCTTCGAGCCGTCAACATCATGCTCACAAAGCTCACCATGGCTAAGTTAAGCGCTGGTACCACAAGCTCACGGGCGATACCTAAATCAAATACAGGCGCTTGGAATGAAGGTAATCCTGAGGTCACTTCTCCGACGACGCTAATGTCAAAGCTCGTCAGGTTAAACACCCAAACAAGGAAAGCCGCCATCGCCATTGCGCACATAGAAGCAGGCCATTGGGGACGAAACCGTTTCACTAAGGCATAAGTCGCTAGCGTCACAATCCCCATAGTCAATGTCGGCCAATGGGTTTTGGATAAGTAAGAAGGCGCACCGCTGAGGCGTTCGATTAGATAACGCTCATCGAAGGTAAAACCGAAGATTTTTGAAAACTGTCCCACGATAATGGTAATTGCAACGCCATTAAGCAACCCCATCAAAATCGGCTTTGATAGAAAATCGGCGAGCACCCCCAGCCTAAAACGACTCGCAATCAAGCACCAAAAGCCTGTCATGGCCGTCATGGTCATCACTAACTGCCAGTGCTTCATGCTATCCCCTGCAGCTAGGGGCGTGACAACCGCGGCGATAACAGCACAAGTCGCCGCATCTGGACCCACGATTAATTGTTTTGAGGTGCCAAATAGTGCGTATACCAACATTGGTAATACGCAGGAATACAAACCCACTGCAGCATTCACACCAGTGAGCTGGGCATAAGCAATCGCTACGGGTAATGCCACAGCGGCAACGGATAAGCCTGCGCGCACATCATCCCTAAGCCATTGCTTTTCATATTGTAATAATTGCGCCAATCCCGGCATAAACGAAATCAAACTAGGGAACTTCACTCGGCAACCTCCATATACACACTATCAAGATAAGCAACAAGTATAACTGAGACTGAAAATGTTCAGCTAAAAGGTCATTACCTAAAAAGCCATCAATAGTATGTTGGTTATGGCATAAAGCCAATCATTACGCGAGTGTCTTCCTCAGAATATTTATAGGGTTAGGCACTTAATTCAAGCCAAGCTAGCGTAATATCATAGGTAATGACACTAAGAGCAAGCTGCCCATAAACCAATTAAAATGGCGCTTACGTCTATCGGTATTGAGTTTCTTACTGATCGCGGCACCGACAAATACCCAAGTAAATGATGCAGGAAATCCCACTATGTTGAACATTAATACGCCAAGAAACGCACTCAACCAAAAGCCATCGCCACTTAATGTAAAAGCGCTACACAGGGTAATCGTCGACATCCAAGATTTAGGGTTAATCCATTGAAATAATGCAGCTTCAATGAGCGTCATAGGTTTTCGTCCATCATCCAAATGCGTGCTCTGCACTGGCGACGTCACTAATTTGTACGCGAGATACAGCAAATATGCTAAAGCGAAATATTTCAATACTTGGTGCAATACCGGTAATGCTTCAAACAAGGTACCGAGGCCGAATAATACCGCAAGATGTAAAGAGGTCGAACCCAAGCGGATCCCTGCAATATGTGGCACGGTACGCAGCACACCAAAATGCGCTCCAGAGCTAGCTAAGAGAATATTGTTCGGTCCGGGAGTCATTGTCATCGTCGCGCAAAACAGCGCGGTCGAGGCCATTAAAGTCCATAATTGTGGATCATAAAGTAGTGCAGTATTCATATTCGCCTTAAATTGTATGCATACATTTGTTGACATAAAAAGATGCAATAAATAATATACGGAGAATATTAGAGATCAATGGATTTATTGTCATGGGTACAATCTGGACGCCAGACCTAACGACTTTTTCAGGCCCGAGATATCAGCGCTTAGTCAGTGCCATAGAACAAGGCATTTTGCAGAAGGTGTTAACCCAAGGTAGTAAACTGCCACCGCAGCGCCGTTTAGCTGATGCCTTAGGCATCACTATTGGCACTGTGACCCGCGCCTATGCATTGGCGGAACAAAGGGGTTACGTCGAAGCACGAGTGGGAGATGGCACCTATGTCAACGCCTCCCCTGTACCTGAAATGGGTAACGTACAATTGAATATGGCGACCTGTCAGCAGCCACTCACAGATCAAATCAGCACCCTAAGCGATTGCCTCAGCCAATTAGCGAAAGACCCCACTAAATTGAGTCAGTTACTCGGTTATCGCGCCAGTCCATTAGATCAACACCAACAAGTGTTCCACCAATGGTTAAACCAACGCGGCATACAGCAAACGCCCGAGCAACTGGTCTTTACCCATGGCGGCCAGCAAGCCATTTTTGCCTGTTTGAGCGCATTTTTATCAACAGGCGATATACTGCTACACGAGCAATACAGTTATCCAGGCGTGAGAATTTGTGCTAAACAGCTTGGTGTCACTAGCGTTGGAGTGCCCCTTACCCACGAAGGATTAGATCTGCCGCGCTTTGAAGCCCTATTACAGATCCACAACCCTAAATTAGTCTATCTCACACTGAATAATCAAAACCCCACTTGCATTCAGTACAGTGAATCACAGCGGCAGAAAATCCTTGAATTATCAGAGCAATATCAATTCTATATCATTGAAGATGACGTGAATTATTGTTTACCTGAAGAATGGCATTCGCCCCTGTGGCAATTAGCAAAACAGCTGGCGATCCCAAGGGTGATTTATATTTCCAGCCTGTCAAAATTGTTTTCTGGCGGCTTAAGGCAAGGTTTTATTCTGGTTCCTGACCCACTAATCGCCCAAGTGCGACTCGCTATTCATAGCCAATGCTGGATGGTGTCGCCGCTGAATATTGAAATAGCCTGTCAGTTGATAAAGAAAGGTCATATCACTGCAGAACGAGATACGCTCGTACGTCAACGCCAACGTCACTGTATCGCCATGGGCGAACGGCTGGGATTAACCCAAACTTGGCGAGGGTTAAACGGTTGGATACAACTGCCAGAAGATATCAAAGCCCATCATCTCGTTACCGCACTGGCCGCAAAAGGCATATTAGTCCGTAATGGTGATGACTTTAATTGCCATGATAATTTTATCCGCTTGAGCCTTGGTGGCGCCGAAAACGACACTCAATTCAATCTCGCGGTTGAATGCATAGAATCGACCATACGTTCCTTAGTGCAAAATGCTTATTCAGTGGTGTAAAGCGCTTCAAGACCATTAAGCTCAGCCAATTTTTATGCGCCATTTCAGATGAAGTTAATTCACACAAAATGGCGAATATTGTAGAAGAGTGAATAAAAAAAGCGCCAGTAGCATGCATGCTACTGGCGCTGATGTTACTGACAAGCTTGATGAACTATCGGTGAGCCATTCGCTATATGCACCACTATTTAATCTTGAGTTGGTAAACACTCGTGGTGCCACTAACTTCATTGCCTATGATTAACAAAGGATTACCATTAGGGCTTTTATCGGCACTGACAAATCTCATCCCTTCTGGCCCTAAATCACCCGCCAATGTTGCATCCCCTTTAACTTCACCCGTATCAGTATCGACAACGAAGTCAGCTTCAAAATCACGATTCACAACATAGTCGACAAAATGCACATCGAAAGGATTAGTCACGTCATAGATCATAAAGCCAGAGGTACGTTCTAAACCAACAAAGGCATATAGTCGTTGACCAATTTGGCCTAGGGCTAAAGCTTCTGGCTCTGGCCCCTTGTCATCGCTGCGACTATCACCTTTATTTTCTTCGTTGTTATTGTTGAACTTATCCCCCAGTAGTACGGCGGTAATACGTTCAAAATCACTGCCACTGTCAAACACTTGCTGACCATCAGCATTCCAAATCGAGAAGGAACGAGCACCAAAGCTCACGACTTTGTCGTAGTCGCCATCCTTATCATCGTCCCCCATGCTCTTCGTTACCTTAAGACGCGCTAATTGGGTTTTATCTTTTGCGGCGGCAAATTGTGGGTGATTCGGGTCGAGCACTAAATCCCCTGCGCGGGCTTCTTCCGAAAAAGCCGCATAGTCACGGGAGTCACCTTCATTCGCAGTTACAATAAAGTCAGTGTTATTCCAACGGTAGCTAGCAAGGGTATCGGGTTGATATATGCCGTACACCCCTGTGTAACTTTGCAGGTTCACAAGATTATCTTTGTCACTCGCATCAATTTTATTCACATCAAGCCCGTAATCTTTGAGGCCTAGCGGTAAAATCTTCGAGACTTTCGCATTGGCGATATCAATCACGGCAATAGCATTGTTCTCTTGTAAACTGACAAATGCACGGCGGTTATCTTGGCTAATGGCGATATATTCAGGTTCTAAATCCTGCGCCACACTCGCCATTGGACCATTAATTTTAATGTCAGCGGTGATTTCACTTGCACGCGCACCGCCCTGATTAAACGCACTAAAATTTATGATGGTCGCAGTAGCTGCGGGCTTACCGTCAGTAATCGCAATAAGCGCAACACTGCCTTCAGGATCTAAGGTATAAGCAGGATTAGGTTCGCCTTCATTGGCCACGAGTAAGGTTTTACCGTCGTGGGTGAACACCACATTATCGGGTAAAGCACCGACTTCGACGGCGCTGATAAACTGCGGAGCATCTGTGCCGTTAAGTTGATAAAAAGCCACAAAACCATTGGCTTGGGTTTTATTGCCTGCAGCGTCACCACGCTCAATGGCAGCCGCTAACAAGTTGCCTGAAATACTCACGCTGTTAACGCTACCCATAAAGGTTTGACCCACATCCTTAGCAACATCGAGTTCTGCTAATTTGTCGAGATTATTCAATGCTAAAGGATCTGTGGCGTTTGATGCAGTCGCTAATAAGCTGCCATCGATAATATCAACTTTGCCGCTGATCGCATTAACCACAAAAATACGGTTTGAAGCACTATGATATTCAACAATTTCGGCGGCACTTAAGCCATAAACGCCAGTCTGATGACGACCAATTAACTCAGCTTTTAAGCTTGCAGTTTGTGGCTGGCAAACATATTGGGTTTGCGCGACTGCAATTTCACTGTTATCCAATTGTCCATTATGGTTGGCATCTAATCCGGTATCGATACGCTGACCACCAGCGGGACAATTTGCATCACCGATAGTTAATACGGTCACTTTAACCAGTGAATTTAAGCCGTTGTCGCCTTTATCACCTGCTGCGCCATCATCACCGCTGCAAGCACCGAGTAATAAGCTCGCCATAATGGCGGCTGCAAGCGGGAGTCGTTGTGTTTTCATCGTGTCATTCCTGAATATTTTATTTTTAGTAGGGTGAAGCTAAAGCCCACTAAATTAGTCAGCATAAAAGACACCTAGATGACAAAGCAGTGACACTCAGATGACAACTAACACTTTTGAATGAAGCATATTGGAGGATAACGGCTCGAGCCGCCAAGGTTATGCCTCGATTATCGAGACTTGCTACTTAGTTACAATTTAATCGGTAAAATACGGTAAAGAAATCATCGCAAAGATTGGTTTATTTGTCCTAGCGCTTTACTATGCTATTGCTTAATGCCTTACCGTGAAAATTGATCGAAGCACAATTCACTTTCCCCCAAACACTGCCAATTAGTGCAAGATGCTGGCTAAAAATGGACGGATTAGAGTGAATTGTCCTAGTACAATTTAAACCACGCCGCATAACCCTGAGAAATACGCTTTCAATTCTTTCGCCACCCGAGGTAACAGTGGACCCACAATCACAACCTTCTGCCCATAACGGTAGACGTATACCGAATTTAGCACTGCTTATTCCCATGCTAGCGGCGATTGTCGCGATCACACCATTGGCCATCGACATGTACTTACCTGCGATGTCGACATTGGCCCTTAGTTTTCATACCGATATCACAACAGTGCAACAGTCCCTGAGTATCTACTTAGCAGGTTATGCACTGGGCATGTTGTGTTTCGGTCCCTTAGCTGACCGCATTGGCCGTCGCCCTATGGTGATAATGGGGCTGAGTGGCTTTATGCTAACCAGTTTACTGATTGGTTTTGCTGGTCAAGTCGAAGTCTTTCTTGGGCTACGCTTTTTGCAGGCCTTTATCGGCGCAGCAGCGACTGTGGTGGTGCCGGGATACATCAAAGAAGTCTATGGCGACAATACCGCCAAAGGTATGTCTTACGTGAGTTTAATCATGATGTTAGCGCCATTACTGGCACCTAGCATTGGCAGCGTGATCCTCGAGCTCGGTGATTGGCATTTAATCTTCTTCATTCAATCTGCCTATGCCGCAACCCTGTTATTACTCGTGCTGTTTGCGCTAAAAATGCCCAGCGATAAAGATATGGATACTCGCAGCCAAAAATCGTTTCTTGGTGCCTATGCGACCGTATTTTCCCGACCTGGCGTTAAGTTGAACATTGCCAGCGGCGTGTTAACGTCTTTTGCGTTTTTCTGTTATCTCACCGCATCCCCCTTCGTTTATATGGAAGTCTTTGCCTTAGATAAATCCTATTTTGCCATCTTGTTTAGCACCAACGTTGGCGCCTTGATGTTGGCCAATATCATTAATACTCGCATTGTCGGCCGCTATGGTTCGCTGCGTATGTTGCACGTATCGACCTTTTTTGGCGCTATTGCGGGAGCTGGTTTATTAACCGTCAACCTACTGGATATGAGCTATCATTTTACCGTGATCATGCTTATTCCTTTGATGGGCAGCCTAGGGGTGATGTCGGTCAACGCCGATGCGATAGTGCTGATGAAGTTCAAACAAGAAACCGGAACGGCAACGGCGGTTATTGGCACCTTAAGATTTGGCTGTGGCGCGTTAGCGGGGCCATTATTAGCGGTGTTCTATGATGGCACAGCAGTGCCCTTCTCTGCCCTCATGTTAGGCTCTATTGTGTTAGTCGGTATTTGCCAATTTAATCGTCCAAAGCATCAAATACAGCCGACGATTTAAGGATCTATTTTTAAGAAATCATGGATGCCAATGCCACATCGGCAACACATGTTTGATCGCGTGAAAACAGCGCATTGGCTTTTTGTAGCAAATAAGTAATATTTAATCGCAACAGTTAAGTATCTGCTTATCTAACGTCCCACACCAAAACGGCACTTTTAGTGCCGTTTTTGCTTTTTAAGCATCTAACAATCTGAAAAATATAAAATAAGCCCATAAATCAGCCTAGATTACTTAGCGATTCCAGCAAGTTATCCAGCCATTCAAACGTGAAATTGTTTCAAGTTGGTTATTTTTTACATAAAAGGCTTGAAATGTTGTTTTTTTTGAATATGATGAAATTCTGTTCATTGCAACAGTTGCTGCATCCTAAGGATGAATCACTTGTCTTCTACGAAGTCAGTTCAGCATTTCGGAGTCTGAATTACCCTTCAGGCTTAATTTTTAGAGCGATTACCGTCGCTGTAACAAAATACTGTTTACCGTAACGGTACTATGCAATAGGAGTTCCACATGGAGATGTTATCCGGCGCCAGCATGATAGTGCGTTCTTTGATTGATGAAGGCGTAAAGCACATTTTTGGCTATCCTGGCGGTTCAGTTTTAGATATCTACGATGCCCTGCACGTTATCCCAGGTATTGAACACATACTCGTTCGCCACGAACAAGCCGCCGTACACATGGCCGATGGCTACGCCCGTGCTACGGGTAAAGTGGGCGTGGTATTAGTCACTTCAGGACCCGGTGCCACCAACGCGATTACCGGTATTGCCACCGCCTACATGGATTCTATTCCCCTCGTCGTATTATCGGGTCAAGTACCGAGCAACCTTATCGGTAATGATGCTTTCCAAGAATGCGATATGATCGGCATCTCTCGTCCAGTGGTCAAACACAGCTTTTTAGTAAAAGATCCCACTCAAATCCCTGAAACGATAAAAAAAGCCTTTTATATTGCCTCTACCGGCCGCCCTGGGCCTGTTGTCGTAGACCTGCCAAAAGATTGCTTAAACCCAGCGCTGCTGCACGAGTATATTTATCCCGAAAGCGTGAAAATGCGCTCATACAACCCGACAACCTCGGGGCATAAAGGACAGATCCGTCGTGGACTACAGGCACTATTAGCGGCTAAAAAGCCTGTGCTCTATGTCGGTGGAGGCGCCATTATCTCGGGTTGTGATAAGCAAATTTTACAATTAGCTGAGAGATTAAATATTCCCGTCGTCAGCACACTTATGGGACTCGGGGCTTTTCCAAGTACCCACAAAAACAGCCTAGGCATGTTAGGGATGCACGGTCGCTACGAAGCCAACATGACAATGCATAACTGCGATTTGATCTTCGGTATTGGTGTACGCTTCGACGATAGAACCACTAATAATGTGGAAAAATACTGTCCGAACGCGACCATTTTGCACATAGATATCGACCCCTCGTCTATTTCGAAAACTATCCACGTCGACATTCCCATCGTAGGGTCGGCCGACAGTATTTTAGACAGCATGTTGACACTGTTAGATGAATCGAACGAGCACAATGACAACGATGCCATCGCCACTTGGTGGAATGATATTGAGCAATGGCGCGGCCGCGATTGTCTGGCCTATGACAAAAACAGTGGTCGCATCAAACCACAGCAAGTAATTGAAACCTTGTATAAGCTGACCAATGGCGATGCCTATGTCGCCTCTGATGTTGGCCAGCACCAGATGTTTGCCGCCTTGTACTATCCGTTCGATAAGCCGCGCCGCTGGATCAACTCAGGTGGCCTAGGGACAATGGGATTTGGCCTACCCGCCGCAATGGGCGTAAAAATGGCCATGCCTGATGCCACCGTTGTGTGTGTCACGGGTGATGGTTCAATCCAGATGAACATTCAAGAGCTTTCGACCGCGCTGCAATATGATACGCCGGTTAAAATTATCAACTTAAACAATCGTTTCCTTGGCATGGTTAAACAATGGCAGGACATGATTTACTCTGGCCGTCACTCACATTCCTATATGGATTCAGTACCTAATTTTGCCAAAATTGCCGAGGCCTATGGCCATGTAGGTATGACGATCAGCGATCCCGCCGAACTTGAGTCAAAAATGGCAGAAGCGCTAGCGATGAAAGACAGGCTGGTCTTTATCGACATCATGGTGGATGAAACTGAGCACGTGTACCCCATGTTGATCCGCGGTGGTGCGATGAATGAAATGTGGCTGACTAAGACGGAGAAATGCTAATGCGTCGAATTATATCTGTATTATTAGAAAACCAATCCGGCGCCCTGTCTCGTGTGGTCGGTTTGTTTTCACAGCGCGGTTATAACATTGAAAGTTTAACGGTGGCGCCAACGGACGATATCACATTGTCGCGGCTTAACATTACGGTCGTTGCCGATGAAATGGTGTTAGAGCAGATAGAGAAGCAGCTACATAAACTCATCGATGTGTTAAAAGTTTCGAATATTACCGAGTCTGCTTATATTGAACGCGAATTAGCCCTTATTAAGGTCCGCGCCCAAGGCGAGTTTAGGGAAGAAGTTAAACGGATGGCGGACATTTTCCGCGGCCAAATTGTCGATGTCACCGCCAATTTATATACCATCCAAATGGTCGGCACATCAGAGAAACTCGATGCGTTTATCCATGCGCTAGGTGAAGTGACTAAATTGGTCGAAGTCTCTCGCTCCGGCGTGGTGGGTTTGGCTCGCGGAGAAAAGGCCATGAAAGCGTAGCTTTCTCACGGAAATCTCGCGGACATTTTTTGCGTGAACACAAAAACATCAAGGGGAGCATTATGCTCCCCTTGTTTTTAGGTGGTTACCACAGTGTCAATTATGACTGGCTGTCTAGCAAGCGCGATGAAGTGATCTCGATTTTGCGTGGTTTCAACGCTTCAGGGATTTCACGCACTAAATCAATATTGAGTAAGCCATTTTCTAAACTTGCGCCGAGCACAGTGACATAGTCTGCCAGTTGGAAAGTGCGCTCAAAACCGCGTTCCGCTATGCCTTGGTACAAGTATTTACGCTCGGTTTGGCTTTCAGCTTTATTGCCTTTCACCAGTAATTTCTCACCTTCACTGCTGATCTCAAGTTCATTCATTGAGAATCCGGCCACGGCCATAGTAATGCGATAGCGATTTTCGCCTAATAATTCAATGTTATATGGGGGATAGCCAGTATTGCCATTATTAGCGGCGGCATGTTCTGCCAGCTGAGCTAAACGGTCAAAACCAATGGCACTACGGTACAGGGGAGCTAGATCATAATTACGCATATTCATATCCTTGTCTTAAGCAATATGGAGAATTGGCGGACGGTTTTCACGATGAAAACGCTTGTAGAGTCTGCCGAGTTAAATCTTCTGTCCTTACGGCACAGAATTCACACTAGGATCCTCATCGAGCGATCCTGAAATAGATATAAGGACGGGAGAGAAAATTTCAAGCAAGAAAATTAAAAAATGTGCAAAATTTAAAAAGACTAATAAAAACAAACTCTAATTAAGTTTTAACACTTTGAATTGACGTGTGATTTGTATAGAGGCATTAGCGTCATTGCAACACGGAAATCTATATTCGCTAAATTGCAGCCAATAAAAAAGGAGCCTAGGCTCCTTTTTCAGTCTTAGCATCGAATTAACGAGTGCGTGGACACAATTCTTCAGCGCTGAAGAAGTAAGCAATTTCACGAGCAGCAGATTCAACAGCATCTGAACCGTGAGCCGCATTTTCGTCAATGCTTTCTGCGAAATCAGCACGGATAGTACCAGGAGCTGCTTGAGCTGGATTAGTTGCACCTAAAATTTCACGGTGAGCTAAAACAGCGTTTTCGCCTTCTAATACTTGGACCATGATAGGACCAGAAGTCATAAATGCAACCAGAGCACCGAAGAAACCGCGCTCGCTATGCTCAGCATAGAAACCTTCAGCTTGTTCTTTGGTCAGGTGTAACATTTTAGCTGCAACGATCTTAAGACCAGCAGTTTCAAAACGATTGTAGATAGCACCGATGTGGTTTTTTGCAACAGCATCTGGCTTGATAATAGAAAATGTGCGTTCGATCGCCATAACTAGCTTCCTTTGTCAGCAAGTTTAAAAAATTCGCGCGGATTATACGAAATTTAAAAGCTAAATCCTATCTTTATAGCAAATTAGTCTGAGATATTGCGCACATTCGCTTTATTCGTAATCAGCTTGATCACGCAAAATACCCCGCTAGGAGGATAAATCCTTAGCAGGGTTCATTAACTCATTAAAAAATGGGATTATTTTCTATTTTTTGCCCAAATACCAGCCCATGCAATCAAAGCGACTAAAATGACTGCGGGTGCAAGCTCTAACAAGTGATGGAATAAACCGACACCGCCATGACCTGGATGAGCCCAAGCCATTGAAGGGACAAACATACATAACAATACAAGCAAAAGTTTCATGTGAACATCCTTGCAGTTGCGATAATAAAGTTAAGCCATATAAATGCCTTAACCAATATACAACAAATTACGATATCCACTGAAAATGAACTTGACTGTGATCAAACTCTCGCCAAATATTCTCTGCGCCACTGCAAATACGTGAGATAAATCACCTTAGTTAATCTTCTGAAGGACAAGATGCCTCACATAAAAAGCCGTACCACAACTGTGCTCACTACTTTTCATCAATCCAACACTGCTGAATTGCTTCCAGTATTTTTTCATTGCAATGCTTAGGATCATCTGCAAAATCATTCAAAGCTAACACCCACTCATACAGTTGGGTGAAATGCAGCTGAGTGGGATTCACCTCTGGGTGTGCTTCGAGTAATTCCAACGCAATATCTAACGAATCTATCCAAGTTAATGTCATCGTTTTCCCCTATTCGGTTCGCTTGAATGGGTAAGCTAGTGCTTAACGCCGTTACCCATAAGGAGGTGAATCAAGTGTTGATATTCCGTAGTCAATACTCGACACCAAGGGTGTTAACCCTGTGCTTGCGTCACCTTTTTTACTTTAATCGCATTTTTTTCAACAAAATCAATAATAGCACCCGCCACATCTTTCGTGGTGGCACCTTCAATCCCCTCAAGCCCTGGTGAAGAGTTCACTTCCATGATCACTGGGCCATGGTTTGAGCGTAACAAATCAACCCCTGCCACATTCAATCCCATCGTCTTCGCCGCACGAATAGCCACAGAGCGCTCTTCAGGAGTTAGTTTGACTAAACTCGCCGTGCCACCACGGTGCAAATTAGAGCGGAACTCACCGGGCATAGCTTGACGTTTCATGGCGGCAATCACTTTATCACCGAGCACGAAACAGCGAATGTCTGCGCCGTTGGCTTCTTTGATATATTCCTGCACCATGATGTTGGCTTTCAGGCCCATAAAGGCTTCAATCACGCTCTCAGCCGCTTTGCGGGTCTCGGCTAATACCACGCCAATGCCTTGGGTGCCTTCGAGTAATTTAATCACCAGAGGCGCGCCACCCACCATATCAATTAAGTCAGGAATATCACTCGGTTTATTGGCAAAACCGGTAATAGGCAAACCAATACCGCGGCGTGACATCAGCTGCATAGAACGCAATTTGTCCCGTGAGCGGGAAATTCCAACTGAATCATTTAAGGCATAGACGCCCATCATCTCAAATTGGCGCAACACCGCCGAACCATAAAAGGTAATCGACGCCCCAATACGGGGGATCACGGCATCAAATGCAGGTAACTCTCGCCCGCCAATGTGGATACTCGATTGCCGCATATTGATATTCATATAACATTCAAGGGGATTGATTACGTGTACTTCATGACCACGTAATTGAGCCGCTTCAACGAGTCGCTTCGTTGAATATAACTCTGGCCCTTGCGATAAAATCGCTATTCTCATTTGGTCTCCGGCAACCATTAATTTTGAGCGCATAATACGCCTGCGCAAGGATAAATCAAACAACTAGAGGCATAGACAAGATTAGTTGCACAAATGCTCAACGCCAAAAGCAAAAAACCAGTCACGTGGACTGGTTTTAATCATTATCGAAGCAATATTAATTGCCTTCGCTAACCATGTTAACCGTGTATTTAGGGATCTCAATCACCATGTCAGTGTCGACCACTCTAGCCTGACAAGATAGACGGCTTTCGGGCTCGAGTCCCCATGCTTTATCTAACATGTCATCTTCTAGCTCATCACTTGGCTCAAGATCATTAAAGCCTTCACGCACGATACAGTGACATGTCGTGCAAGCACAGGACTTTTCACAGGCATGCTCGATATTGATGCCATTACGCAGCGCAACATCGAGAATGGTCTCACCAACATTCGCCTCAAGCACAGCGCCATCAGGGCACAACTCGGCATGGGGAAGAAAGACTAATTGGGGCATTACATCACCTATATGTTGTCGATCGACTGGCCTTTAAATGCCACTCGAATAGAATTGTCCATACGTCTGGCAGCAAAATCTTGGGTTTGCTCATCCAGTTTTTCAATCGCGAGTTTAATCGCATCGGCATCATCGCCCGCGGCAACTTGCGCCACATTGGCCATAGTAGCATCGATCTGCCCACGCTCATCGGCATTCAGCAAATCGCCATCCTTCGCTAACGCGGCATGTAAAGACTCGAGTACCCTCGCCGCCTCCACTTGCTGCTCAGCCAGCATACGACGACCGATATCGTCTTTGGCATACTTCATCGAATCTTTCAGCATAGTGGCAATTTCAGTATCCGATAAACCAAAAGACGGCTTAACTTGAATACTAGACTGCACGCCGGTGGATTTCTCCATCGCCGTCACGCTAAGTAAACCATCGGCATCCACTTGGAATGTCACCCGAATGTGCGCAGCGCCAGCGGCTAACGGCGGAATACCCTTTAAGGTAAAACGCGCCAGTGAGCGGCAATCGGCAACGAGCTCACGCTCACCTTGCACCACATGGAATGCCATGGCCGTCTGACCATCTTTAAAGGTGGTAAATTCCTGCGCCCGTGCAACCGGAATCGTGGTATTACGCGATACCACTTTTTCCACTAAGCCGCCCATGGTCTCTATGCCTAATGACAAAGGGATCACATCGAGCAATAACAAATCCGATTCGGGTTTGTTACCCACTAAAATGTCGGCTTGAATGGCCGCACCAATGGCGACAACACGATCGGGATCGATAGATGTCAGCGGTGGTTTACCGAAGAAAGCTTCGACCTGTTCACGCACTAATGGCACACGCGTTGAACCGCCAACCATCACAGTTTCAAGCACTTCATCCGTCGTGACGTCCGCATCACGCAGGGTACGGCGACAGCTGGCAATCGTCTTTTTCACCAATGCCGCAATCATGGCATCAAATTCAGCTTTAGTAACGATTTGCGTCAGTTCAGTACCATCGGCAAGGATCACTTTTGCTTCAGTTTCTGCAGCATCAGTTAAGGCTTCTTTAACTCGACGCGATTCAATCAACAACTGACGGCTTAATTGTGAGTCGATGTCACTAAGCTGCCACACTTGCTGCATATGTGCTTGCAGTAAGTGATCGAAATCATCACCGCCAAGCGCTGAATCGCCACCAGTAGCAAGCACTTCGAATACACCGCGATTCAAACGCAAAATAGAAATATCAAAAGTGCCGCCGCCTAAATCATAGATGGCAATCACACCCTCTTGCTTAGAATCTAAGCCATAGGCAATCGCAGCAGCCGTCGGTTCATTCAATAGACGTAGCACTTTAACACCCAGCAAAGCTGCGGCATCTTTTGTGCCTTGGCGCTGGGCATCATCAAAATAAGCCGGTACGGTTATCACCACACCTTGCAGTTCGCCACCTAAGGTTTTTTCAGCGCGGGCGATCAGCGGACGTAAAATCTCCGCAGACACTTGCACGGGATTCACTTGGCCTTGGGGAGTCACAAATAAAGGTAAACCGTTTTCGCTTTCGGCAAACTCGTAGGGTAATGATTGCTCGCCAGCTTGAATATCCGCTAGGCTGCGGCCCATAAAACGCTTAACCGAAACGATCGTGTTTTGCGGATCCTGCGCCGAACTCAACGCCGCAAGTGCGCCGACTTCGACTGAATCTTGGGTATAACGCACGATAGAAGGTAATGAATGCTGTCCAAGTTCGTCCGGCAGGGTTGCCGTCTCTCCACTTCGAACAGCCGCCACCAAAGAATTGGTCGTACCTAAATCTATGCCAACGGCAAGTCTATGTTGGTGCGGCGCGGCACTTTGACCGGGCTCAGCTATCTGCAAAAGGGCCATATATATCCAACTTAGTAATGCCAACTCAAGCGTACTTGAGTCAGCAAAGTAACATAAACACGGAAAATCAATCTAACAGAGCGTCTTCGACTCTGGTCAACTCGTCGTGTAATTTTGCCATAAATTTGAGTTTGCGAACTTGATCCGCCGCTAACAATGCGTCTTCAGCCTGCTCACTGGTTAACAGTTGAGTCAATTGCTGAGTAAGTTGCGCGCGGTACTGTGCAAATGATTGATATAGCTCGTCAATACTCGCTTGAGGATCGGCACTATCGCGTATGTCTTCTAACGCCTCGCGCCATTCCATTTGCTGCATCAAGAAGCCAGTATCTTTCACTGTCGTGGTTTCATGGCTTAATTCAATACCACGCAGCGACAACATATGCTCAGCGCGGCGAATGGGATCTTTTAAGGTTTGAAAACCATCATTGACTTGCGCCGTGCGCTGCACCGACAGCAATTTTTGCTGATCAGTATCATTGGCAAATTTATCGGGATGAACCGCCCGTTGCAGTTCGCGATAGCGTTCTGCAAGTAAGGCGGTATCAATATCGAAGGCAGGGGAAAATTTAAACAGCTCGAAATAATTCATGCGTCAACTTTAGCGGTTAAACAGTGAAACTCTCACCACAACCACACTCACCTTTTGCGTTAGGATTATTAAATTGGAAGCCTTCATTCAGCCCTTCTTTAACAAAATCCAGCTCGATCCCTTGAAGATAGATAAGGCTCTTGGCATCTATGATGATTTTCACATCTTCGATATCAAACACTTCATCATCATCATTTAAAGAATCAACGAACTCAAGTACATAAGCCATACCAGAACAGCCTGATGTTCTTAAGCCGAGACGCAGGCCTACACCTTTGCCTCGGTTGACTAAGAAAGATCTGACACGATCGGCTGCCGCTGGGGTCATTGTAATCGCCATCTTAACTCCAGATGTTACTTAGCTTGTTTCGATTTGTACTCGTCGATAGCAGCTTTAATGGCATCTTCAGCCAAAATTGAACAGTGGATCTTCACTGGTGGCAATGCCAATTCTTCAGCGATATCCGTATTTTTGATCGCCGCAGCTTGTTCGATAGTCTTGCCTTTAACCCACTCAGTTACCAGTGAGCTAGACGCAATCGCGCTACCACAACCGTAAGTTTTGAACTTAGCATCTTGAATGATGCCATCAGCACCAATTTTCAACTGAAGTTTCATCACGTCACCGCAAGCAGGCGCGCCTACCATACCGGTCACGACCGAAGGATCGTTTTTATCAAAAGAACCAACGTTACGTGGATTCTCATAATGATCTATCACTTTTTCACTGTAAGCCATGGTACTGCTCCAAAATTATCTATTGTAAAGGTCAGAATTAATGATGTGCCCATTGAACTTGGTTCAGGTCGATCCCATCTTTAAACATTTCCCACAAAGGAGACATTTCTCTTAATTTATCAATAGATTGAGTAATAACTTCGATAGCGTGATCGATTTCTTCTTCGGTTGTGAAACGGCCGATTGAGAAACGAATTGAGCTATGTGCCATTTCATCATTTAAGCCAAGTGCACGTAATACGTAGCTAGGCTCTAGGCTGGCTGAGGTACAAGCCGAACCCGATGAAACCGCTAAATCTTTCAGTGCCATCATTAACGACTCACCTTCAACATAGTTGAAGCTGACGTTGAGGCTACCGCTAACACGGTCAATCGCATCACCATTGATATAGGTTTCTTCAATGTGCTTGATGCCATTCCATAATTTGTCACGTAATGCACCGATACGAGCGTCATCAGAGGCCATTTCCGCTTTTGCGATTGCAGCAGCTTCACCTAAACCTACGATTTGATGCGTTGGTAACGTACCGCTACGCATACCACGCTCATGACCACCACCGTGCATTTGCGCTTCTAGGCGAATGCGTGGCTTACGACGAACATATAGTGCGCCGATACCTTTAGGGCCATACATTTTGTGGCCAGAAATCGAGATCAAATCCACTTTAGTGGCTTGCACATCGATAGGTACTTTGCCTGCACTTTGCGCTGCATCCATGTGGAAAATGATGCCTTTTGAACGGCATAGTTCACCGATTGCATCGATATCGTGGATAACACCGATTTCGTTGTTCACGTGCATGATGCTGACAAGGATAGTGTCGTCACGCATTGCCGCTTCTAAACGTTCCATCGGAATGATGCCGTTTGCAGCAGGCTCTAAATAAGTCACTTCGAAACCTTCACGCTCTAATTGGCGACAAGTATCGAGAACCGCTTTATGTTCAGTCTTACTGGTGATGATGTGCTTGCCTTTCTTGTGATAGAAATGAGCAACACCTTTTATCGCTAAGTTGTTCGATTCCGTCGCGCCAGAGGTAAACACAATTTCGCGGTGATCGGCGTTAATTAACTCGGCAACTTGGTTGCGAGCAATATCCACCGCTTCTTCGGCTTGCCAGCCGTAGCGGTGTGAACGTGAGGCCGGATTACCAAAGATGCCGTCCATTGTCATGCATTGGAACATCTTTTCCGCGACTCTAGGATCAACAGGCGTGGTGGCGGCATAATCTAAATAGATAGGAAGCTTCATAACACACTCCGTACTGAGCAGTCTCTGGTAGAGGCTACATACAACGTACAAAAATTATTTTTATATATAACAAAGTGCCGCTATAAACTGACTCTTTGTTCCTTTTGCATAGTGTCTTGCTTAAGTGAGATAAATTGCACATCTCGCTTCTGCATCAAGCCGGCAAGACTGATACCATCTAAAAAATCGGAAATTTGTTTGCTTAAATCGCCCCAAAGTGAATGGGTTAAACAGCGAGTTCCACTCTGACAGTTGCCAAGTCCTTGGCAACGAGTCGCATCGACAGACTCGTCTACAGCATGTACAACCATGCCGACTGAAATATCATTTGCTTCTAGGCCTAAGCGATAACCACCGCCCGGTCCACGTACACTGGCAACTAAACCGTGTTTTCTTAGCTTAGCGAAGAGTTGTTCCAGATAGGAAAGCGAAATCCCTTGTCTTTCAGAGATATCCGCTAAGGGAACTGGTCCCGATGCTGAGTGGATTGCCACATCTAGCATAGCGGTTACTGCATAACGACCTTTTGATGTAAGTTTCATAACTACCATAGCTCCCGAACAGGTATGCATTATTTCAACATACCCGAGTAATTCAGTCAAGTATTAAAACCTACTAAAACACTCAAGTATATGAGTGTGCACATAACCAATACCCTTTCATCTTGGTGGGGTATTTAACCTTTTTCTAGCCTAAGATTCAATGCTAAAGCGCCAATTAATCGACATCTAGCACGATATAAACGCAGGATAAAAGTGATCTCGGTACTATGGCGCGATCAAACTCAGGTTTGATCGCAATATGCGCCTTTACAACAGGATGAGCTAAAGTAACACGCTAAACGAGACCCTTGTGAGGGTCAGCCCTTAAGCAAGTTAGACCACTAAATTAAATGATTTCGTTGAACCATTTCTTGAAACTTAGATACTCGGATCAAACTCATCTAATGCACTATGGCGTTTTTCCGCCGCCGCTTTTTCTGCATCATTGAACTCGCCCATATCAAGCTCTGGCAGTTTTTCAGTGCAGACATTGCCACCCAGCCCTTGAATGGCTTGACACAACTCTTGAACTTTCGAGTCCATCAAATGCATGTGATCGAGCATCTGCCCTATTGCATTGGCCACCGGATCGGGATTATCCGGTGATACCGCGTACGCATCGAAGCCATATTTTTTTGCCATCGCGCTGCGGCGTTCAGTTTTCTCTTTCGATTGCGGTGACGGTGTAGCCACCACGCGCCCAGGAATCCCCACAACCGTGGTATCTTTGGGCACATCTTTCACCACAACAGAATTAGAACCCACACGCGCACCATCGTGCATGGTAATAGGACCGAGGATTTTTGCCCCTGCGCCCACCACCACGTTATTGGCTAACGTCGGATGACGTTTCCCCGCCTGCCAGGTGGTTCCACCAAGCGTGACACCGTGATAAAGGGTGCAATCATCACCAATCTCAGCCGTTTCACCTATCACAACGCCCATACCGTGGTCGATAAAAAATCGATGACCTATGGTTGCCCCAGGATGGATTTCAACTCCTGTCAACCAACGGGAAAACGTCGATAAACAACGTGCCGTTAAGCGCCAATCGCGCTTCCATAGCTTATGGCTTATCCGATGCAACCAAATGGCATGCATGCCTGGATAGTTAACCAAGATCTCAAACGCGCTACGCGCCGCAGGATCACGGTGATATATAGATTCAATATCTTCTTTTAGCCTAGCTATCACGCCCATTGTTTATCCTTCGCGATTAGTGTTAATTATTAAGGTTTGGCTATTTTTCTTTAGAACCCGCCACTTTCTCAATTGACGTCAAAATACCCCTGAGGATATTCATTTCCTGACTCTCAATCCGTGCACGACTAAACAAGCGGCGAAGTTTCATCATCACTTGTCCAGGATGGTTCTTGATGATAAATCCAGTGGATAACAGTGTTGTTTCAAGGTGTGCGAAAAAACGTTCTTGATCGGCAGCCAAGGGATACTCAGTCAGCTCTTCTTCGGCAACGTCTTTTTGCGCGAGATGGGCAACGCGGGTTTCATAACAAATGATTTGTACGGCTTGCGCCAGATTAAGCGAGCTGTACTCTGGATTTGCAGGGATAGCCACATGATAAGTGCACTGTTGCAGCTCTTCATTGCTTAAACCATGGTTTTCACGGCCAAACACAATCGCAACAGGGCCTTTAAGTGCCTCGGTCGCTAATTTCACCCCAGCTTGTCTTGGCTCTAACATGGGCCAATCTAAAGTGCGACTGCGCGCGCTGGTTGCAATCACTAGACTGCAATCGGCAATCGCTTCAGCAAGTGAATCCACTTTCACAAGATGTTTCAGAATATCCGATGCACCCGCGGCTAATGCTATGGAATGACCATCGGGCTCAACCCGGGGTTCTGCAAGATACAGAGTAGACAGACCCATAGTCTTCATCGCTCTGGCAGTAGAACCAATATTGCCGGGGTGCGAAGTCCCCACTAAAACCACTCGAATATTACTTAGCATGAAACAACTTAATTTAATTCATAAAACGTTGGGGACGAATATTATCACAGCCATTGCCGAATGCTTATATGAAAATCGGTATTTGATATAACTATCAAATCGAGTATAATACCGCCCGCTATTTTAACGTTCTTTAACATCCAGGGGATTGCAATGCATCCGATGCTGACGATTGCTGTACGCGCTGCCCGCGCGGCCGGCCAAACTATTATGCGCGCCTATACTGAACTTGACCGTATCGAAGTCAGTTCAAAAGGTATCAACGATTTTGTTACCAGTGTAGACAAGGAAGCAGAAGCGACAATTACTTACCAAATTCGTAAATCTTACCCTGATCACACTATCGTGGGTGAAGAGAAAGGCGAAAACCGCGGTGAGAATAAAGACTATGTTTGGATAGTCGACCCTCTGGATGGCACTAACAACTTTGTTAGAGGCATTCCCCACTTCGCGGTTTCTATCGCTCTGCAATACAAAGGCAAGACTGAAGTTGCCGTTGTTTACGATCCTGTCCGTGAAGAACTCTTTACCGCCGTCCGTGGTAAAGGCGCAAAACTCAATGATTTCCGTCTGCGTGTTACCAACGTGAATGAATTAGCGCCTACTATGATTGGTACTGGCTTCCCATTTAAGGCGCGTCAACACACTGAAACTTACATGGCTATTTTCGGCGAAGTCTTCGGCCAATGTGCTGACTTACGTCGCGCAGGTTCTGCCGCATTAGATTTAGCCTATGTTGCTGCGGGTCGTTTGGACGGTTTCTTTGAAATCGGCTTAAAGCCATGGGATATCGCTGCTGGCGATCTGATTTGCCGCGAAGCAGGCGGTACAGTGACTGATTTTACTGGCAACCATAACTATTTGGTTTCGGGCAACATCGTTGCTGGCTCACCTAAGGTGACCACAGAATTAGTGAAGATCATGCGTCCATTATTGAACGAAGGCTTAAAACGTTAATCGAGATTAACGCTTAGCTTTAAATAAACGCATAAAACAGATACAAAAAAGGCCAGTGGTAATCTCTTTAAGAGCGCCCACTGGCCTTTTTGTTTATGTGGTTTTCATTCTAAAGCCTTAAGTACTCGAGTCATCAAGTCCTCAGTCGCCACAATATCGTATTTAGAAATAGTATAGTAATTAAGCAATAGTCATTGGAAAGAAAGGAGTGTCCTGAAAACATCTGCACTGATTTCAGCCCACATCGGCTAACATGACGAACAGCCACTTATCCAGTTATCTACCCGCTAACGCTTGTGCTGGTGCAATTTGGCTCGCCTTCCAAGCGGGATACAAAGTCGCGATTAAACTCATCACAAACGCCATCATAATCACCAGTACCGCATCCGAAACATGCAATTCAGACGGTAAAAAATCGACAAAGTAAACATCGGCCGAGAGCAGTTGAATACCGAGTAATTGCTCAACTGAGCTCGCAATCGCACTTAAATTCAGCGCCACACTAATGCCGATAATGCCGCCAAGGCCACAGCCAAGCAGACCATTTAACGCGCCCTGCACCATGAAAATCCCCATCACAGCCAAACGACTCAGGCCCATGGTCATCAAAATCGCAATTTCGGACGCTTTATCCCGCACCGCCATGACTAAGGTGGAGACAATGTTAAAGCAGGCCACACCAATCACCAACACTAAAACTAAATACATCACAGTGCGAACTAACTGAATATCTTGATATAAATGCCCTTGGGTACGGGTCCAGTCACTGATATACACAGACTGCTTTTGCGCATAACCGAGTTCGCGCACTTTTACTGGTGCATCAAACACTTTATCGACGCTAATACGCACACCCGTTACACCGTTATTCATGTTCAAGATCTGCGCCGCGTATTGCAATGGAATATAAGCGGTTGTCAGTTCAAGCTCGCCGCCCAGATGATAGGTGCCTGACACCACAAAACGATGGCTCTTCGCAGCACGTAAACTACCTGCCGCGTCTGGATCGATATCCTGCACATATAAGGCCAGCGTATCACCCACCTCAAGCCCCAACTTAGTCAATAAACTCTCGCCAAGGACGATATGATTCTCATCTTGGCTCAGACTCTGCCAGCTTGCATCACTCATAAACTGTGACAAAGTTGAAACCTTCGTTTCTTCTTTCGGATCAATACCCACCACGGCTAAGCCTTGAAAACCACCTGGCTTCTGCACTAAACCTTGCATGCGGATAAAGGGGGCTGCACCACGAATACCTTCAATTTGTAGCGCACCTTGCGCAACACTCTGCCAATTGACGATAGGTTCGTCCACCCCGACAATGTCCGCCTGCGGCACTACACCCAGTAATCTTTGCTCTAACTCGCGCTCAAAACCATTCATTGCAGACAGAACTATGATCAATACCGCCACACCTAAAGCGATACCGGCAGTCGATGCAAAGGAAATAAAACTAATAAAACTGTTGGATTGGCGGGCGCGATAAAAACGCCAACCAATGGATAGGGCTAACGGTCCTTTCATACTTGGGTTTCCGCCGCTAATTGCAAGTAACCGTTTTTCATCATCAGTTGGCGGTCCATACGGGCAGCCAATTTATGATCATGGGTCACCACCACAAACGCCGTACCTAACTGATCGGCCAGCTCTCGGATCAACTCATAAACCGCATCGCCACTGTTAGCATCTAAATTACCCGTAGGTTCATCGGCCAGCACTAACTTAGGTTTATTAATCAACGCCCTTGCGATAGCGACACGCTGACGCTCGCCGCCCGATAGTTCAGCAGGAATGTGGGTCATACGATGGCCTAGCCCTACCCGCTCCAATAAGACTTTTCCATCGGCGAGCGCTTGTTTACGGTCTTTACCTTGAATAAATGCCGGCATAGCGACGTTTTCTAGCGCAGTGAATTCAGGCAATAAATGATGGAATTGATAGATAAAGCCGAGATCTTGATTGCGGATCTGCGCTTGACGCGCACTAGACACTTGGTATAAATCTTCGCCTAGCAACAAGACTTTGCCCGCGGTTGGCTCATCCAAAGTTCCCATAATATGCAGCAGTGTGCTCTTACCTGAGCCTGAGCTGCCGACAATCGCCAACTGCTCGCCCTTAAACACCTGCAAATCGACATTAGACAACACTTGCGTGGTCACGGCGCCATCATGGTAACTCTTACTGACACTCTGCACTTGCAGTAACACGTCTTGCATTGAAGTTCTCTCTTAAACATGCTTTGGCACCGATTTATTTCATTAAATCAATGCATTAAATTATTTTCATCTTGGCAAGCATCACTCACGGATGAATGCCCATGGGTGACGACTATTCGTAAAAGCTCACGGGGTTACTCGTATCTCAACGCAGTTGCAGGTTGCACACTGGCCGCACGCAGCGCGGGATATAAGGTCGCCAACAAGGTGACCAATAGTGTGCCTATCACGATCACTGACAACTGCATCAACTCCAGTTTTACTGGTAAACTCTGTCCCGCACCTAAAATCGAAATGCCTAATGTCGTCATAATGCCATTAAGATTCAAAGTGATAAGTATACCTACCGCGAGCCCAAGCACTAAACCGAGTACTGCATTGAGCGACCCCTGCACCACAAAAATGCCCATCACGGCGGGCGTGGTTAAGCCTTGGGTTTTTAGCACTGCCACATCCGTGGTTTTATCGACCACCATCATCACCAGCGCCGAAACAATATTGAATGCGGCCACGGCCACAATCAGGCTCAGCATCAGCGACATCATGTTCTTTTCCATTTTTACCGCACCAAACAAGTGACCATAGGTATCACGCCAATCGCTGGTTGTTACCTTAATATCTTGTTTAGCGAGAACATCCTGCACTTTAGACGCTAAAGCGGGCGCGCTAAAGGGATCGGTTAAATAAAGTCTAAGCTGATCAATAGCCTCACTCGGTTGGCGCATCAAACGCTTTGCATCTTGATAATGGATATATGCAACGCCGGCATCAACCTGAGAGCCCATTTCAAAAATGCCAGATACCAAGAACTTACGTTGACTCGGCACTGGGCCTAATGGGGAGTACACCACACCATCGCCACTCAATAATCGTACCGTATCACTGGGAGCGACTTTGAGTTGCCGTGCGAGCTCAGATCCTAAAATCACCTTGAAATCGCCACTCGCCAACTGTTCAAATGCACCTGAGTAAGTGTGCTGCGCAACGGAGGATAACTTTTGTGCTAATTCGGGAAACACCCCATAAACCTGCACAGCGCGAATATTCGACGCAGATTGCACCATGGCCTGCGTCGACACGCTCGGTGTAACGCCTAAAACACCCGGTAAGGCTTTAAGCGCACTCGCCTGCTTTGTCCAATCGACTAATGGCGCTTCGCTATAAAGGGTTAATTGTGGCACTGCACCTAAAATACGTTGCTTAAGTTGGCCTTCAAGGCCATTCATCACTGAACTGACAACGATCAAGGCTGCAACGCCTAAAAAAATGCCCGAAACGGCAAATAAGGTAATGAACGACGCGAACGCGTTCGCTTTTTTGGCCCGCCAATAACGGTAACCAATATAGAAAGGGAATCCTGGATTCATTGAAAGAGGGTTGCGTCCTGTGTGCTGAACTTGCTAAATCATGAAGATGGGCACGATAATAGGGGTATTGGTCCTATAAATAAAGAGGCAAGCCTTGTTCACTGACACCAATCCGTATTTTAGTGTGCCTCATCACTTTACCGCCTACCTAAGCCAATGGCCGAGTTCCCAGCCATTACCCTCAGAAATGGCACTGAGATCAATGCAATCATTAGGCATTCAATTGCTCAGCGAAGTCAAAACTCTCGAAGCTAACTGCTTGCTACAGCTGCGCCATTTAGATAACGAGGCAAAAGTTGTCGTGGATTTTTTAAAGCTGCAATCCCGCAAAGTAGATCTAGTGCTGCAACATGTATTAGAAAAAGAAACCCAAGAGGGCGAAAAATGCTTTGGTAACCAATTTGGTGGCAGTGGCCTGAGATTACTCACCCCAACAGCCTTAGATATTGGCTCCCACTATAAAATCACTCTGTTTATTCACGACGAATTAGTTGCCATTCTCTGTTTTGGCAAAGTCATCGCCACTCAAGCACAAAAAATAGCACAAGCCGAAGGCGATATGAGTCGTAATGACAGTACAGAGCAACATACTCAACCTGAACATCTACAATGGCAAACCGACTTTGAATTCAGTCAAATTCTTGAATCTGACGTGGAGCAATTAGTCAAAGCCAGCCTCAATGTGCAACAGAAACAACTCAAGTTACGCAAACTCGCCAGAGACGAGCGTCAATAGCCGCTGACTTTTCTCTGGCACCTACGCCATCAAGTCTCTACAATGTCTGCAACTCTTTGTGAATGAATCAGTTTATCGCACGCCAATGACTCACATATCAGCCCTAACGCCGCCAGCCGTCAAAAATGGCACTCAAATTCAGACTCTGTCCACCGTGGGCGGCGTTTGCCAAGCCGTTACACTCGCCAATTTAGCGCGTCAACATAAGGGAACGACCTTAGTCGTCACCAGTGACACGCCAAGTGCCTTAAGCTTAGAGTTAGAGCTGAGTTATTTGCTCAGTAAAACAGGCATTAAGGTCAGATTATTCCCTGACCGCGAAACCTTGCCCTACGACAGTTTTTCGCCCCATCAGGATTTAATTTCCCAGCGACTCGAAACGCTATCACAGCTGTCTCAGATTGAGCAAAATATCGTTATCGTGCCCGTCACCACCTTGATGATACGCCTGCCACCTAAGGCCTATTTAAGCGCCAACGTGTTTGTGCTCAAAAAGGGGGATAGCTACAAGTTACACGATGTACGCCAGCATTTAACCGACACTGGCTACCATTCGGTGGAGCAAGTGTATGAACATGGCGAGTTTGCCATTCGCGGATCGATTCTGGATATCTTCCCAACGGGGATGAATATGCCACTGCGCATCGAGCTATTCGATGAAGAAGTGGAAACCATTCGCCATTTTGATCCAGAAACCCAACGCTCATTGCAACCTGTCGACTCGATTCGCCTATTGCCCGCGAAGGAATTCCCAACCGACAGTTCGGCCATCGAAGGTTTTAGGCAAAGATACCGCCGCCGTTTCGAGGTCATAGTCAAAGAGCCGGAATCGGTTTATCAGCTAGTGAGCCGTAACTTGATGCCGGCGGGGGTCGAAAACTACCTGCCGCTGTTTTTTGATGACACCGCCACCCTATTCGATTACTTGCCCAAAGACACTCAACTCATCACCTTAGGCGATATCGAAAAGTCGGCGCGCGCCCATCTACAAGAAGTCGAGCATCGCTATCAAGACAGACGCGTTGATCCGCTGCGGCCATTACTGGCGCCTAAAGAACTGTATTTACTCATAGAAGAGTTATTTGCCGCCTTTAAACCGCTGCCACGTTATCAAATGCAAGTGCCAACAGATGGCACTGAAACAACAAAAGCGGTTGTTATTGCCGCCAGTACCCTGCCCGACATCAGCGCCAATCATAAATTAAAGCAACCGCTGCTAGCGCTGCAAGATTATGCCAGCAGCGCCAAACGCATGTTGTTTAGCGCGGAGTCCGAGGGTCGCCGCGAAGCGCTGCTTGAATTGCTCGCTAAAATTCAGTTAAAACCTGCACTGTTTAACCATTTTGATGAATTTATTCAAAGTGATGCCAAGTTAGGCCTTATCGTGTCGCCGCTGTCACGCGGTTGTTTACTGCAAATCAGCGCCAAAGAAAGTATCAGTATCATTTGTGAGACTGAACTCTTCGGCCATCGTATTTCCCAGCAACGCCGGCGTGAAAAACAGCGTCAGATCAGTAATGATGCCCTGATTAAAAACTTGGCCGAACTCAAAGTTGGCCAGCCCATAGTGCATTTAGAACACGGCGTTGCACTTTATAGGGGCTTAGTCACCCTAGATACGGGTGGACTGGTCGCAGAATACTTGCAATTAGAATACGCTGGCGGTGACAAACTGTATGTGCCAGTGTCTTCATTGCATCTCATCAGCCGTTACAGTGTTGGCGCCGATGAAGACGCCCACTTAAATAAACTCGGCAACGAGACGTGGGCTAAAGCCAAGAAAAAGGCGATTGAAAAAATCCGCGACGTCGCAGCCGAGCTGCTCGATGTCTATGCCCGTCGCCAAGCGCGTCCCGGCGAAAGCTGCGCAATTGACGAAGAAGAATACGCTCAATTCGCCCGCGGCTTCCCCTTCGAAGAAACCGTCGATCAAGAAAGCGCCATCATCGCCGTGTTAGCCGATATGCAATCGCCGACCGCAATGGACAGATTAGTCTGTGGCGATGTGGGCTTTGGTAAAACCGAAGTCGCCATGCGCGCCGCCTTTGTGGCCGTCAACGCTGGTAAGCAAGTGGTCGTGCTAGTTCCGACCACACTGCTTGCCCAGCAACACTATGAAAACTTTAAAGACAGATTTGCCGACTGGCCCGTGGTCACTGAAGTGATGTCACGCTTTCGTACCGCCAAAGAGCAGACTCAAGTGCTGCAGCAATTGGAAGAAGGCAAAGTCGATATTGTTATCGGTACCCACAAGTTACTGCAATCTGAGGCCAAGTTTGAAAACTTAGGCCTGTTGATTATCGACGAGGAACACAGATTTGGTGTGCGTCAGAAAGAGAAAATCAAAGCGCTGCGCGCTAACGTGGATATCTTAACCCTAACCGCGACGCCCATTCCGCGTACCTTAAATATGGCCATGTCGGGCATGCGCGATTTATCGATTATCGCCACCCCGCCCGCCAAACGTTTAGCGGTGAAAACCTTTGTGCGGGAATCCGATCCTGCAACCGTGCGTGAAGCCATTTTGCGGGAAATTCTCCGTGGCGGCCAAGTGTATTACCTGCACAATAATGTTGAAAGTATTGAGAAATGTGCCCAAGGCATTATCGATTTATTGCCTGAAGCACGAGTCGTCGTTGCCCACGGTCAAATGCGTGAGCGCGATCTAGAACGGGTAATGTCAGACTTTTACCATCAAAGATTCAACGTGTTAGTCTGTACCACTATTATTGAAACCGGTATCGACGTCCCAAGTGCCAACACCATTATTATTGAGCGCGCCGACACCTTTGGTCTGGCACAATTACACCAATTGCGTGGCCGCGTCGGGCGCTCGCACCATCAGGCCTACGCTTATTTGATGACGCCGCATCCCAAACGTATGACGCCAGATGCGCGCAAACGTTTAGAAGCCATTGATGCTCTTGAAGATCTCGGAGCGGGCTTTATGCTGGCGACCCAAGATTTAGAGATCCGCGGCGCAGGTGAACTCTTGGGCGATGAACAGAGTGGCCATATTTCGAAAATTGGTTTTAGCTTATACATGGAAATGCTCGAAGCGGCAGTAAAAGCCTTAAAACAAGGCAAAGAACCGTCACTGGCGCAAATGCTCAATCAGCAATGCGAAATTGAACTGCGTATCCCCGCCCTGCTGCCTGAAGCCTATGTGAGCGACGTAAATATTCGTCTGTCGCTCTATAAACGCATCGCAGGGTGCGAAACACAGGCGGCGCTGGATGAGTTAAAAGTCGAATTGATCGACCGTTTTGGCTTATTACCTGAACCGACGCGTAACTTAATGGAAATGACCCTCTATAAACATGAGGCGACTCGCTTAGGTGCGACTAAAATAGAAGTGCACAGTAAAGGTGGCAGCATCGAATTTAGTGATGATCATGTCATAGATCCTGTGTTTATTATTGGATTACTCCAAAGCCAGCCACAAATCTATCGAATGGAAGGACCGAATAAGTTAAAGTTCAGCCTTGCAGCCGAAACCAGTAAAGACAGGCTCGCTTTAGTGAAACTCTTGCTAGAACAATTATCGCAACATCGTCTTGGAGATAAATAGTGTTACGTAAACTCGCGGTCTCTATCGCTACACTCATTGCACTATCACACAGTCAGGTCGTCCAAGCAGAAGCTTGGTTCGAGGTTGAAGTCTATGTGTTTGAACGCCAAAGCCAGTCAAGTGAACAATGGCCTGATGCGCCGAACAAGACGAAAACCGATAACGCAATAGACTTAATCTCCCCAGCTATCGCGCAAGCAATCACGCCGATACCCAGCGCATCTGCGCCTTGCACACTGGTCTTTGATGCCGATGCAAATAGCCACTGCGCTGAAACCTTAAACGGTACCTCGACGTCAGAACCTATGCCTGCCGCGCCTGCGAGTGTGGAATATCGTTACCCGCCAGTGATCCCAGCAGAAATCAGCAGCGCACAGATCAGTTATCCTACAGCCAATGGCAACCCAGTATTGTTAACCCGCAGCCAAAGTCAGTTCGCGAGCATTATCAATAGTATTTCCCGCGAACGTGGTACTCGCAGTTTACTGCACATGGCTTGGCAACAACCTATGCGTGGTAAGAGTGGCTCAGTACCCATACGCTTATTTGCGGGTAAAGATTTCTCAGGTACTTATCACTTCGATGGCAGAAAAATCATTAAGCAAGCTCAAGCAGAGCCTATGACTAATGCCGATGGCACGCCAATGCTTGCACCTGCTGTATCACCGGTATGGGAATTAGATGGCACACTGAATATCTATTTAAGCCACTATTTGTATATTGAAACCGCATTGCACTTACGCAAAGAAGGCAGAAAATTAATGCCGGCCGTACCCAGTGATGCGGCCGATACCAGCGCAACACTCACGGCACCCAAAGTCATGACACCATTTTTAATGTCTGTGCCTTTGGAGCAAAACCGCCGTGTGAAGAGTGAAGAAATCCATTATTTAGATCATCCCGAAATGGGCATGGTGATCCAAATTCGCAAGATGGCGCAACCCAGTGCAATGCAAAATAATCAGAATGCCGAATCAATACAGACTGTTGGCCAATACTGAACAAACACACAACCCGCACAATTCTTAAGTTAACACGGTACGTTTAAATTAAGACTGAACGATGGAGAAATCGAGGTAGATATCATCAGCCTCGTCTTCTCCTACCATTACGGTTAATCCCTCAGTGCAAGGCACACCTACTTCGCACCAAGCAATTAAAGCATTAACAGCAATGTCACTGCCTTGGGCGAGTACTTCAACACTGCCATCGCGGCAATTGGTTACATATCCTGTCACACCAAGGGCTCTGGCCTTAGTCAAGGTCGCATGACGGCAACCAACACCTTGCACTTTTCCCGTCAAATTAATTAATACTCGCTTCATCTCACGCTCCTTTTTCACGGAACCTTGTTATAGAAATAAGCATAGCCGCAATTATCCAAAGGCTAAGTGTTAACCTATGGATTTGTAGAGCAAAAAACAAACAATATTTAAATTTAGGCAAAAAAAACAGCTAACAAGACTGCTGCTAGCTGTGTCGGGCGACATACGCAAAGGGATATCCAATAAATGGACAAATAAAACAGCAACTCTGTATCATTTTGTTACAAAATAGCAAGGGTCGCTACTTTACACAATAAATAATTATTTTCAAGAGTTTGAAAAGTAAAACTATCCATCCCGAATGAATATAATGCTTTTAGCTGAAAATCAGCTCGTACACCCATCTGCATTGTTCATGTTTAAAAACACCCCCCTGTGATAGCCAAAGAAGTATAAAGGCGTGTTGACGTTTAACGCTGAGATTGTGTTTGTTCTGGCAAGTTAGTAAACACGAAACGAGGGGTTGAGAAGTCCCCCTCTAATGACAAGCGGCGCGTATGCCTGACGATAAAGCAAGGCAAGCAAACTAGATGCAAAAAAGCAAAAAACCGGCCTAATTAGTCGGTTTTTGCTTGATTGTGTGGTTAGGTGATGAAGTGCTACTCGCTGATCATCAGACCATTTTGATAGCGATACTCGGATGAGGGTTCACCATTAAAGTAGTACACCGACCTGCCGTGCAGTTGATTATCAAGATACTCATCACTTTGCAGCAGGCTGCCATCTTCGTTAAAACTATAGCCTTTGCCTTGCAATTGACCTTGATCATCATACTGGGCCTGCCCTAATAAATGGCCATTGGCGGAAAAGGCTTGCCAGTGACCCACTTCGTGTCCAGCTTTATAGTTGCCATGCCAGAGCTTAACCATGCTGTAGCTGCTTTCATCTTGCAGCAGCCATTGGCCTTCGCGCTGACCGTTAACATACTGACCTTGGGCTTGCAGTTGTTTATCAAAGCCACGCAGTAAATACGCGCCATGTAACTTAGCGTTTTTATAAAACTCTCGGCGCATTATCGTGCCATCGGCTGCGATTTCTGTTTGTTCACCACTCAGCTCACCTTGTTGGTTAAACTGCTCATTGCGCGTCGTATCCACGTTTTTTGTGACCCACTTGCCGGACTTTAACCCTAAGTGATATTGGCCGATGACAAAACCGCCGTCCTCGACCTTGTCTTCTCGATATGCACCGTGCATTTGACCTTTGCGGTAGTTTATCCGCCTGATATAACCATTCCAGCCTGCACCGATATACAAGCCATCGTATCGTCCCTTGAGTTGTTCATCACGTTCAATCAGCTCATCTGCTGCATCAAAACGCTGACGTAAGCTCCAGTCTTTTGTAGTATCTTGCTGATATTGATAAGTTAACTTTCCCGCAGAATCGAAGCGCTGTTCAGTGCTAGTCTGACCTTTAGCGAGGTATTGCGTGTCGGTTTGGGTCGCAACGTTACCGGCATTATCATAGGTAATATGTTGAATTTCACGACCATCCTTATCATACTTTTGCAGCTCTGCTAACCTCCCTTGTTCATCAAAACGCTGCTGGTTTCCCACCTGTTTATCATGCTCATAGTGTTTAATCTCTTGCAGCACATCGGCAGCTCGGTAAATCAACACTTCGCCGTGTATTTTCCCCTTAAGATAAAACTCTTTAGTGTATAACCAGCCGTCTTTTGTCCAATACAGTCGCTCGCCTTCTCTTTTTCCCGCCACCATATTAACGGTTTGCTCCGGCTGACCATTGTTATGAAAGCTTTTATATAGCCCTTCCATACCGTTAGCACCGTAGGTTACGCGTGTTTGCAACTGGCCATTGTTAAAATAACTTTGCGATAATCCTAATTCAGCGCCATTCACACGATGCTGAAGCTCCCTTAATTGACCATTAGTATGGTAACTTTTCTGATCTCCATGCAACTGGCCATGCTGGTAGTGGTACTCTCCCGAGAGCACTCCGTCTTCCCAATAATGCAGATGCGTGCCTTGATAACGCCCTTGTGCATCGCTACTGCCCTTGCGAGACAGTTGACCATCGGGATAGAAAAACTCAAAATCACCAACGATAAAACTCTCGGCTAAATTGGGACTGTTGACGCTGCCCTTAAAAACGGGTTTATCCGTCTCCAGATAAAAGAGTTGTAGCGGCCACTCACCATTTTGCTCTGTCGGCGCTTGCTCCTGATAATAAATGGCTTCACCAGGCACATCGCTAAGCCGCCATAGTTCGTCGAGTAAAATTCGCTCAGCCGACAGATTAAACGACATAAGTAGTGCAGATAATAGTAATAAGACTCTCATATTCTGCTCCTTAAGGTAACGCAGGGAATGTATTAACCCACTGTTTATTGACCGGTTCGCCGCTTATCGTCAGCTGCTCTATCTGTGCTGCGCGCCCCGCCAGTACAAACCAGCGTTCCTCACGTAATACTTGCTGCAACGGGCGCTGATAAAAATCACTGCTGTCACCTTGAATCGCAGGAGCTAGCTGTAAATTTTGCGCATTTAAAAAACGATAGCGCCGCATAAAGTCGGCCACGGTTTGATGGGTATCAACATTCGGCAACTGAGTGATATCAATCAACCAGCTTTGCTCGGGTTGATACGCTAGCGCTTGCCATTTGGGCGTACCGGTACAGGCCAAAGTGCTGCTGACATTGATGTCGTAAAAATTGCGGCGGATCCCATCGGCGCTAGTCAGTTGGTACAGCACAAACTTATCCAGCCCTCCACCAAAACCCGTGTTGTTAGTGCTTGTGTTTGTCCATTGCAGTGTGTGCCCGTTGACCTTAGGTGCATCGACAACACTGAGCGTGCACACCGCTGCTTGCTCGGAAGTTAACAGCAAACTGACGCCGTATTTGGCCACGACTTGCGGCTCAAGTAAGGCGGGGTCTTCAGGTGCAGTAACTTGCGGCTGATTAACATAGGACGCATACATATCATCACTATAAAGCAGTTGTTGCTGCACCGGCGGATAGGCGACATTTTGCGCGTAATCTTGAGTCGGAATAAAACGAATCTTCTTTGTCAGTTCACCACTGTCAACCACAGTATTCACATAGAGTGTCAGCGTGGGCGGCGCTGCGGGAAAGGTAAACTGTGTGATCGATTCATATTGTGCCAATGAGGCCAACGCCACCATATTTTGCTCTGCCGGGGTTAACCAATCCGGCCCAGTGGGCGGCGGTGAAAGATATTTCACCATAGCGCCTTCGGCACCGTCAAAGCGCCGGTATAACCAAGATTTGTCAGTGCTACCTCGCGATTTCAGCAAATAACTGAATGGTTTATCTGGGATTGGCGAGAGTTCCAGCTGTATATCTTCATACTGCAAGGCCACAGTTTTGCTGGGATCGGGGGTCAGGTTAAGTTTGACCAATTTCGCGCCGCGATAATGGGCAGTCGCGCGAAACTCAGCAACCTGAGCTAAGAGGTCATTCGGCGCATTCCAACCGATAAGCAAATTCTGCTGCTCAGACTGATGGAAACCATCCTGTTCTGGATAACTATAACTGCCTACCTTGCTCAATTGCAGCGGCAGTACTGTGCCATCCGCACTGTGTGCTGTGATATCGGTTAAGCTAAACCCGCCTTCGGGTTTAAAACCTGAAAAGTCATACTGATAAGTCAGCTTTAATAAATCATCTTGCGGGTAAAAGTAGCCCGCATCATAGGCAAATACAGCATCTTGGGTTAAGGTCTTATTGACGTTATCCAACACAACGTCAGGTTGTTTTTGATACTCAAATACTGGGAAATCATAAAAACCTAAATACTGCGTCAGATCGCCCAACTGGCGCTCCTGCGGCAACATAATAACGTTGCTGCGCACTGTGCCCTTATAGCCGTAGCGCTCAAACGGCGCTTCTGCCACTAAGGCTAATTGCGCTAACCAACCCCGCTCACGTTCTAACATCAGCTGACCGTATATTTTGGCTTGCTCGCCGCCACTTTCAACTTTGGCTAACACATGAGTATCAGTGACTTGCAATACAGTAAGCTTGGCATTGGCGTGGCCTTGATAGGCAGGAAGCGCGACAACCGCCCCCGCTTTGGTGGGTATGGTGCTAAGAAAGGCCGATGAGCTAAAGAGCTTTTTCAGTTCCTGCTCAAGCTCTGCGCCGCGTTCAGCCAACAGCGCCTGCCATACAGGTTTGTTCAATGCACTGAATTCTTTAACGCTGCCATCGTCTAGATTTAAAGAAAATTCAAACCCCTGCGAGAAAATAGCGTGCATTTCTGGATTACGATCGGCCCGCTGGCCACTACTGACGCCGCTCCCTTGGCCATCGCGCATGTTCATATAATCGACATGCACTTGAAACCGACTGTTTTTGCCTGTTTCGAGGACCTTATAACGCAGCAATTGATGTGACGTGGCGTTAACCGTTTCGGTACGCTGACCATTGTCTACAGTGATGTTAGTGGTGCTATACAGCTGATACGAGCGCTCTTCCCCTTTTTCAGGCGTAAACTCAACATCAGCATCCCCAAAAGAACAGGCCGATAATAAACAGCATGCAACTACGCTAACCAAGTACTTCATGGTTATTCCTTGTATCTCAAATAGTAAGCGCCGCATTATGCCCTTTCATGCCCAGTAAATAAAATGCTTTGGCTATTTATGCCTATCCAGCGCAACACCTTAATGCGCGACTAAAGCATCCTTTTTAGATAGTCACAGGTACTGCAATACCAATCTTAGGTAAGTTTTTAATGACAAATTCCGGCATCAATAACTGATGCAAAAAGCTAGCTGTGCAGCATTAATTGTCATTGTTTCTCAGTGACTCGCCGTCTATTTCTTTCAAAAGAAGTATCCCTATGGGCTCGACGGTAACATCTGCAGCACACGAAAGTGTAAATACCGCGTTCACATGGTCAATGATGTTCCCGACATCATAGTGATATTTCCCATATCCCTATGGGTCAGATGTGAAAGAGCAGCCATATCGCCAACGGTCACTGTTGTAACAAGGCCAATCTTAACTAAGTCATTAATACACAAATCAGCCCTAAACAGCTTTTGCCCCAAAGCAATTCAGCACTCCATTTTTAGACTCTGCTTTAATTCCATTTATCCATGAGATTTTATAATCCATATGTGTCCAATTAAGCGCACCATTTCCTAAAATTTAAGTGTCTATTCATCACAACCTGAGGAGGTTTGTATGGACGCTTGGAATAAAGGTCATCCCATGGGCCAAAAACGACCTTTTAAATTGGAAGAGATTTGGCGCATTAGCACTCGGTTAGAGTTAGAGCATAATATTGCAGAGTTAGCGTTACTTAATTTAGCGATTGATTCAAAATTGCGCGCTTGTGACTTACTGCATTTGCAGGTTCAAGACATTACCTCAGCAGGCATCATCAATCCGCGCGTGCGATTAACACAGCGTAAAACTCACCGTGAAGTGCAGTTTGAAATTACACCACCAACTCAACATTGTCTGACTTCTTGGTTGCTCGAAAAGCGGCTCATCGCAGAGGACTACTTATTTCCGAGCCCAAGATGTGCTCATCAACCGATGAGTTACAGCTATTACCGCGCTATAGTCAAAAACTGGGCGCGTCAGTTAGGCCAAAATAGTGAATTGTACGGCACGCATTCACTGCGCCGAACCAAAGCCACGCTGATTTACCGCCGAACAAAAGATATTCGAGCGATTCAAATTTTGCTTGGCCATGTCAAGTTGGATAATACCGTCCGCTACTTGGGTGTTGAGATTGAAGATGCACTGCGTATATCTGAATCCATTGAGGTGTAAATGGATAAAGGCAGTGGTCGTCTTAAGCGCCATTGCCTTGGTCTAATCGCACGGTAGCATTGCCCCAAAAAAAACATCCCCTATTTACCGTAGTCAACCTTATCGCAATATTGATTCGCAAGCACTTAAATTAACCGAGTGTTTTTAATATGTTGCAACTATGTTTTTATTTTTGTATTTTAATTTGACAAAAATGGATGTTGGATTAAAGGGAATATCATGTTGCCACTGTGGACACCGCACCGTAACTCATCTTTTGCCGCTTTAATGCTATTGCTTTGTCTGGATGCCAAATAGTTATGCTGCGTTCCCCCCTGCAACCCCGCCGCTGAGTGGTAGCAAGATAAGTTCAACAATCGAGTTGCACTGGAACATTGATTGCACGGTGACAGCGGTCAATATCCAGGAATCTACTGACGGCAATGCTTGGAGCACTGTTTATAGTGGACTTGGTAGCCCCGATGAGGGGACTACTCCACCAATTTTGATGGCATTTTCGTTTGGCGGCGGAACGGGGACATATTGCCCTGGCTGGACAAGTGCTCGCTCTGCGAATCTCTCAGGTAAAACGCTCTCAGGCTATTACTACCGCATCAATGCCTGTATTGGTACAGCATGCAGCGCCTACAGTGCCAGTACGCTTGTTGGCACCGCACCTACGGGTGGAACGCCCTCTCAATCATCAACCCTAGCCAGTATTGCGACTATCCCGGATGCCAGCAACTCGTTAGCGTCTCCCGCATTTGATGAATTAGTCGGCGAGATTCAAGGACAAGCGACGGTTGATGGTGGCGCGTTTTCTTACACCGTGCCGCTAACCGTCGCGCCTGGGCGAAATGGTATGCAGCCCTCGCTATCACTTAATTACAGCAGCCAAGCGGGAGAAGGCTTGGCCGGAATGGGCTGGTCACTATCAGCGTATTCCAGCATTTCACGCTGTAGCCAAATCTACGACTTAGATGCAACCGCAAGTAATGCCACTTACAGCAGTAATGACAAGCTGTGTTACAACGGTAGCCGACTGGTCGTGACAGCTCCGCCTAATTCGAGTGCGCAAGGCGTTTACGGAGCATTAGGCACGTTCTATAAAACGGAGCGTAATTCCACGGTCATTATCGAACAGCTCGGTGGCGCGCTCAACACGAGTTCAGTTTACTTTAAAGTGTATGAAGCTAATGGCACTTACCATCTTTTAGGGGGCAATGCCAATAGCAGGATTACCCCTGTAGGCGTCAGTGTCGCGTCATCTTGGTTGCAACAACTGACACAAGACTCACATGGTAATGAGGTCTCGTATTTTTACGATACCTCTTCAGCAGGGAATCGATACCTTCAAGATATTTATTACACCGGCTATAAAGGCACTCAGGGTTCGCGTAGCGTGCACGTTAACTATACGGCCGTACCCGCAGAAACCAGCTACCATTGGGGCGGCTATAGTATTAGCAATAAACGCATCAGTGGCATTGATGTACTGATAGACGGCGATGTGAAAGCGCAGTGGCTATTGAATTATGCGCCACTTAATCCCACTGCACTTAATGATGCGGCGAGACTTGCCAGTTTATCTTACTGTGATGGTACCGACCCCAGTCAATGCTTGAATACCGATTTTGGTTGGTTTGAACGCAGTTATCAGCATAACTTGATAACAAATCATGCGCTTGCCGCCATCAATGACAATTACACCGTCGGTTTGGCTGTGCGCAAAGATAATGATTATGACGGTGATGGGGTGGCAGATTTATCTATCCCATTAGATGGTATCTATCTTTCTCGTACAGGCACCAAGGTCAGTTATCGAACTTTGCCGTATAAGAGTACTGAAAACTGGGCTGGAGACATTAATGGCGATGGTGTTCCCGCATCGAATGAATACAGTACCAATGTGGTTAATGGTGCCATTGATTATGACCTTGATGGGGCCGATGATTTTGTCTACACCGATAATAATTCACAGTTAATCATCACGAGCTTACAACCTAATGGCAGCATAAAGCGTGCTTATGCTACGGGGATTAACGCCACTTGCTATGCTTCAGTATCTCAAATGCTTGGAGATGTATTTTGCACTAGCCACGTCATGGATTTCGATGGGGATGGTCGCAAAGACATTCTATTAGCCACCAACAAGCAAGCCGGTGTCGGTAATTTCACTATCACCTATAAGGCTTATCAGCGCAAAGCTGTGGGTGATGGTTTTGATTATCGCGGCAGTTTCAGTGTCAGCGCTGCCGAGCCGTTAATTCCTATCGATGTAGATGGGGATGGCGTGCCAGATTTAGCGCCAAGCCAATTTAACTCAAGCCTTAAATGGTACAAAGTTATCTTTAATCGCACAGACAAAACAGTGTCATTTATTGAGAAAAACCAAGCATTTGCCATCAGTGTCGATAAGGTGTACCGCACCACACCAAGCCGGTGGGTCGATTTCAATGGTGATGGGTTAAGCGACATTTTAACCCTGCACAAAGTCAAAAGTACCGACAACTTTTTTACGCGACATATCATTATCAATAAAGGGGCGGGATTATTTGAAGCACCTTATAACACCGGAATGAAGGAGCTCGCTTGGACTGCTAATGGTGGTCTGATTGCCGAGGACCCTCGCCATGGAGGGCCTGCAGGCTATGTGCATGAGCAGTTTATCCAGTTTGTCGATTATAACGGCGATGGTCGCCAAGATATTCTATATCCCGACAGGCTCCGTAAAAAATATACTTATGAGTGCTGGACTTGGAGCTCTAATGAGGCCTGTGCAGCCGTTGATGGCGCATCTGCCCCTAAGTTTTACGATTACGATGTGTGGCATTGGAATGTGCTACTGACTAACCCTGATGGCAAAACCTTTACCGATGTGCAATTGCCAGTTTATGGCGCGTTAGCAACCTTATCACCGATTGATTTAACGGGCGATGGCCGCGTCGATTTTGTCTCTGGGGTGGGTTTTGAGTCGGATGCAGTCAAGCGCACTTGGTTCTATGGCAGTAAGCAAGGTGGCAAGCCAAGTAGTTACTCGGTAGGATTTTTGGCTTTTGCCCATGCAACGACACAAGATACCGTGATCAACAGTGTTAATACTGGCATGGGGCAGAAACTTCAACTGGATTATGCCCAGTTAAAGCAACGTTATAGTGTTGCTGAATCGACATTAAATTATCCTTATGTTTACTTCACCAACACCATGCGAGTGGTATCAGCCCTAAAGAGCGATAATGGGGTTGGCGGGGTCGATACCACCCAATACAGCTATAAAAATGCGCGTTTCCATATCGCAGGGCGCGGTTTTCAAGGCTTCAGCGACATCATTGAAACGCGCTCCGATGCACTTAACAGTGAAAGCCTCATTACTCTGACTCAATTTGAACAAACCTTCCCTTGGTCTGGGATGGTGAAGTACAAAAAGGTCACCGATAGCCGCAATAACACGCTCAGCGAATATTCGGTTCAAAAAAATGCGCCCTTACCAGGAAGTTACGTCGTGGGCCAAAGCGCATGTTTTTATCCTCAAGAAAGCACCACCACGAAATGGACGGTTAACCCGAATATCAGTGTTGCAACGGTTAAGGATGTCACGCTTAAAAATGCCCACTGCCAAGTGACCTCTAACACGGTGACTAGCGAAGACAGTACGGTGAAACATACTCAAGCCACGACCCAAGCCTTCACAAATAGTCTTGGGTGGTTAATGCCAACGGTGAGCAGCACCAATCAAACGGTAGCCTATAAAACAACCCATGAAAGTGTCGTACTTAATCCAGCGAACACCGCAACGGGACAAAGAGTCACTCATACCTATGGTACCAATGAGCAGGGTGTGATGGCACTCGCTTCGACTAAGGTGGAGGACATTGGGACCTTGATGGGTGTTGGAAGTACGACGCAATTTAGTGCTTATGACCCCTATGGGCATGCATTAAAAACCACGGTTGGTGACCGCTATACCCAAGTCTCCATGAGTAATGATGGTTACTTTGTGTATCAAACATTTAATGCCCAGTGGCCGGGTGTCGCGGCGTCAACAACGCAATACGACCCCTTGACCGGTGTACCGCTCACCTCGATAGATATCAACGGTGTGACCACCACCAATACCGTGAACTTTATCGGCAAAATCACCAGTAGCGGCAGCGCTAAAGGGGTCACAGTCGTTTCGCCAACCGTGTATAGCAGTATGGAATGGTTAACTGGCAATTATGCCTACAGCGTCACGCAGCAAAGCAGTGGCCAACCGGAAACCATCGTCTATTTTGATAGCTTAAATCGAGAAGTGAAGACCGTTACCGCAGGATTTGCTGGGGATATTATTACCGCAAAACGCTATGACGTTAGAAGCAATTTGGTAAGTGAGACTAGGCCAACCCAATCCTATGGGACGGCTGAAGTCGTGCAATATCAAGATTTTGACGTACTAGGCCGACCTAGTCGCAAATTGTATGACGATGGCATGGTCTCCTATCAATCGCAATACACTTATGTTGATGGTATTCGAACCGACATCAGTGTTTCGGGGGACTTTAACCTCCAAATGAGCCGCAGCTATAACAGCTTGGGCCAACTGCTGAGTACAACCGATGCCAAAGGGCACAACAGCTATTTTGCCTATAATGCTGCAGGCTTACCGGTACTCATTCAGGATGTGCTCGGCAGTCGTATCACTGCGCAATATGATGATTTGGGGCGCAAGGCATGGTTTGATGACCCCAATATGGGTAAGTGGCTATTCAGTTACAATCTGTTTGGCGAGTTAGTTACCCAAACTGATGCGCGTAATCTCGCCACCACGTTTACCTACGACAAACTGGGCAGACAAACAAAGCAAACCAATACTCAAACTACACGTACTTGGGTGTATGACACCACGGTCGGTAATGGCAAGTTGTATCAAGCCAGTGTCGTAGGGCACACCCAAACCGACAGTTACGATACCGTGGGGCGAATGATACAAACCATCACCCAAATGGGCGGCCTTAACTTAACTGAAAAGTATGTCTACGACAGTCAATTTGGCCGCCTCAAAGCGATGGCTTTCCCCAGTGGTGAGCATGTTGCTTACCGTTTCAATGATAACGGCTATCTGATTGAAGACTATCAACGCTTTACCGATGGCAGCGAATTGTCTCTGCGCACGGTTGAGTCGTACAGCGCCTTAGGGAGTGTCAACCAGCAACGATTCAGCAACGGTAAGATACAACAATTCTTCCGCAATGAAGCTGGCTCTCCACTTTCGATTTGTACCAGTAATAACGGCAGTTGTAGCACAGTAGGTATTCAGTATCTTAACTATGACTACGATGCTATGGGCAATCTGGTTCGGCAAGAAAATGCCATCGCTCGCTTTGCAGAGGATTATACCTACGATGAACTGATGCGGGTCGATAATTCCACCAAAACCATTAAAGGCACCCCGTATGCGCCTATCAATTATGACTATGATGCCGCGGGGAATATTCTGGTCAAAGGTGATTATGGCAGCAGTTATCTCTATGGTAACGTGGGTAAAGGTTTAGGGGGTAATGCAGGCCCAAACGCGATACGGCAGTTTATTCGCGGCGGTACAACCTACAACTTTACTTATGATAACAATGGTAATCGGTTAACTGGCGATGGGGCGACCTTAACCTACGATGACCAAAACAAACCCTTAACCGTGGTGCGTAATGGCACTACCAGTACCTTTAGTTATGATGCGAATGGTCAGCGCTATAAACAGGTTAAGCAGCAAGGTAGTAGCAGCATCACCACTACCTACTATGTAGGCAGTTTTGAACGTGAGGTGAGCAGCAGTGCCACCATCGATAAAACTTACATCGGTGACCACACCATCAAGATGAAAGCCCATGTGGGGACCTTAGGCAATCAGTCACCATTCCAGCACGTATTAAGGGACCACTTAGGCAGTGTCGATACCTTAATCGATGGGCAAACCGGCGCTGTCCTGCAATACCGGGGTTATGATGTGTTCGGCCGGCCACGGGATATACCCGCAGGCAATGTATTACTGACGGCCTGGCAAGGCGTGACTAAGGGCTACACCAATCACGAGCATTTGAATGAGCAGCAGTTAATTCATATGAACGGGCGGATTTACGACTTTAATGTCGGCCGCTTCTTAAGTGTTGACCCGTTCTTGCAGTTCCCCGAGAACAGCCAAAGTGCTAACCCGTATTCGTACATCTTGAATAACCCGATGAGCGGAACTGACCCTACGGGGTATGCCTGTGCAGGCTCAAATCTAGAAAGTGTCTGTGATAACTATTTTAAGGATAATAAAATCGTAACGGAGAACATGAAGCTGACTGATGCTATCTCCAATACGTTAAACAACGGCAAAACAACCGCTTCAAATGGGCAAGCAAATGAGTTGCAGATGGCCCAAACTGGCGGAGCAGCCAAGCAAGAGAAGAAAGCCGTTGGATTGCAGCAGGATGCCAGCAGGAGTGTTGGAAACCAAAATATTGGTATAACAGGTGAAATAAAACCAATTGAAGGAAATCGAGCCTTTGGTTTTCTAAAGACAATTGTACGTGATTTTTCGTTTGGGATAATATATGGAGATACAAGTTCAATCCCTAGTCTGCACCCTACACCAGAAGATAGTGCAGATATGTAGTGGCACACTAATTTTGGCCACCTAAATAGAGGTGATATTATTACCTCGTAGATGACTTTAGGTGAAAACAT
>NZ_JABAEB010000016.1:72853-90436 GCF_012584455.1 Shewanella oncorhynchi | reverse complement strand
GGAGCGACATATCGGGTTCGAACCGATGACCTATACCTTGGCAAGGTATCGCTCTACCAACTGAGCTAATGTCGCATCTTGTTTTACTATTCACTCAGATAAACAAAGCATTTCACTTTATTACCTAGCTAATATCAAACATCAATATTGGGCAACGTTCAGACTTTGTTTGCACATTGCCTCTTGTCTACGGGGTGGCATTCTACCGATTTACCACCCAGTGTCAACCGCTGTTTTATCGATAACTTACTGCTTGCACACTAAATAATCTCTTTGATTTTTTATTGCACTATTCAGCAGTAAGATCTTTCCAAGCGGCTAAAATGTAACTCATCATTGACCAAAACGTTAATACAGCGGCGATATATAACAGTACAAATGCGGCATTAGTCATTAAAGGATTGTATTGCCAAATCAGCCCAATAATTGCCACCATTTGCGCAGCCGTCTTATATTTACCAATCCAAGACACGGCGACAGTACCACGTTTACCAATTTCAGCCATCCATTCCCTCAACGCTGAAATGACAATCTCGCGACCAATCATAAACAGGGCGGGCAATGTCAGCCAGATATTCGCGTATTGATCGACCAACAAAACTAAAGCTGTAATCACCATCAACTTATCAGCGACTGGGTCAAGAAAAGCGCCAAAACGAGTTAATTGTTTCAATTTACGGGCAGCATAACCATCTAATGCATCCGTTAACGCCGCGAGCCAAAAGGTAAATGCGGCAACAAAAGGGGTCCAGTCATAGGGTAAATAAAACAGCACCACAAAAATGGGCAGTAAAAAAAGCCTGAAAAGAGTTAATGCTATAGGTAAGTTAAACGGCATGATCAAACCAGTTAGTCAAAAGCAGCGCCAATCTTGCCTTAATTTTATCACCCTCGCAATGCATCATGAATGGTTTGTGCCATTTCTATGCTGATCCCTGGTACTTTGACTAATTCCGCCACACTTGCCCCTTTCACTTCCTGCAAGCCTCCTAAATGCTGTAACAAAGCTTTACGACGTTTAGGACCAATACCAGGGATCGATTCCAGTGTTGAAGTATTACGGGTTTTCTGACGACGGTTACGGTGGCCAGTGATTGCAAATCGATGGGATTCATCACGAATATGTTGGATAAGGTGCAGTGCTGGCGAATCCCCTTCGAGGGAAAAGCTGGTTTCGGTATCCCCTAAGATCAAGGTTTCAAGCCCAGGTTTACGGCCCTCACCTTTCGCCACCCCAATAAGCTGCGGCGCTTTATCCAAATGAACAAACTTTTCATCCACTATCTTTTGGGCAATACGCAACTGCCCTAGTCCGCCATCGATAAACAGAATGTCAGGGATTTTACCGCCTGCCTCAATCTTATCGAAACGGCGGCTTACCGCTTGCTTCATTGCCGCGTAATCATCGCCCGGCGTAATGCCCTCGATGTTATAACGACGATACTCGCCTTTATGCGGCCCTTCTCGATTAAATACCACACAGGAGGCAACGGTGCTCTCTCCCATGGTATGACTGATATCGAAACATTCCATCCGCTGGATAGGCCCACTCAACTCTAAGATTTCTTCGAGTAACACAAAACGCTGTTCGACGGTGTTCTTATGGGACAGGCGCGTAACCACTGCATTCGTTGCATTAGTCACGGCTAAACGTAAGAAGCTCGCCCTGTCGGCGCGAACATTGGTCTTAATCGAAAGTTTTTTATCTAGCGCCTCTGAAATCGCCGCTTCAAGTTCATGTAATTCTTCAAAATTATGGCTAATCACCACCTCTTTTGGAATAGTGCGTTGAATATCTGCATTTAAATAAAACTGTAGGATAAAGGAGCGCAGCACCTCATCCATATCAGTTTGGGCCGGCACTGAAGGATAATAACTACGACTGCCAAAAATTTTACCTTCGCGGATAAATAGCAGGTGAAAACAGGCGATGCCCGACGCATAATGCACCCCAATAACATCCATATCACCTTTATTATTAGAGACTTCCTGTTGCTCGGCAACTTTACGCAGCGCCATGATCTGATCGCGAAATCGTGCAGCCTGTTCATAGGCCTGCTGCTCGGCCGCAAGTTCCATTTTATCAACCAAGGCGCTGATCACTTGCTGATCTTTCCCCTTTAAAAACAGGCTGGCTAATTTCACTTGCTCATCATAATCAGCGTGACTGACTTTGCCCACGCAGGGCGCGCTACAGCGAGACAGTTGATATTGCAAACAAGGGCGTGAGCGCGATTTGTAGTAAAGATCGTCACATTGACGAATAGGAAACAGCTTCTGCATCAAATGCAGGCTTTCACGCACAGCACCGCCATTGGGATAAGGACCAAAATAGTGGCCTTTTTCCCGCTGCGGACCGCGATGATAGGCAAGCCTTGGGTGCTCATGCTGGCTTAATAAGATGTAAGGGTAAGATTTGTCATCACGCAACAACACATTGTATTTTGGCATGTATTGCTTGATGTAATCATTCTCAAGCAGCAGAGCATCTGTTTCACTGTGGGTCAGCGTCACATCAATATGGTGAATATGTGAAACTAAGGCTTGGGTCTTAACATTACCGAGGTTTTTACGAAAATACGAGGTGAGCCGTTTTTTAAGATCTTTGGCTTTACCCACATAAATGACGTCATTCTTGACGTCATACATGCGATAAACCCCAGCAGAGGATGAAACAGTACGTAAGAAACTTTGGGCGTTAAATTCATTAGACATCATTCACACCCACAGTTTTGGAGACTTAACACAAACAACATATAACCCAAGAACTCGCTAGATTAAAGTCATCGAACAACGTAATCCACTTTCCATTAAAAATGGCCAGCATCCAACATCTTATAGCGAATAGCTAACCGCGTTAGTTCGACATCACCACTGATCCCCAGCTTAGCAAATAAACGATAACGGTAACTGTTAACGGTTTTAGGACTTAAGTTCAGTTGCTCAGAAATATCGTTAACCTTCTCGCCATTGGTGATCATCAACATGATCTGTAACTCGCGCTCGGACAAAGACTTAAACGGGTTTTCATCGGCAGGATTAAACTGACTCAGCGCCATCTGTTGGGCAATTTCTGGGGACAAATAACGTTGTCCGCGAGAGACCTGACGTATCGCTTGCAATACTTCCGGCGGCGTCGCTCCTTTTGTTAAATAGCCCGAAGCACCAGCCTGCATCACCTTACTTGGGAACGGATCTTCCGTGTGTACAGTTAATACAATAATTTTTGCATGGGGTTGATATCGTAAAATTTTTCGAGTGGCTTCCAATCCGCCCATCCCAGGCATATTCATATCCATTAAGATCACATCCGCTTCATTTTGGCGAGCCCACTGCACAGCAGTCTCACCATCAGGGGCTTCGCCCACGACTTTGATCCCACGTTCATCTTCCAAGATGCGGCGGATCCCAGTTCTCACAAGCTCATGATCGTCAACCAAATATATCGAAATCAACTTAACCCACCTTTTACAATTTACAGCTCGATCCGTGTGTTAGAAAAAGCAACATGGCAAACGGATAACGAGTTCATAGGGCTAATTTAGCCCAACAACCCCATTTCGCAAAGCATAAATTCAACATTGTTAACTAGATGATATTTAAAGGAAGGATTCCAGAATAGCATACCAATAAAAAGCGTTTAAAAACGAAGCAATAACCCCAGAATGACCAGCCTAAAATCCCTGTTAAATCGATATCAAAATATCCAGCAAATATAGGCAATTTTTCAGTTCAAGAAAAACAAAAGGCCATCATTACTGATAGCCTTTCACGTGAAAATAGCAGAAGAGATACGCTTAGAATGGAGAACCCTAGTTCAAATTTCACATACAAAAAAGGCCATGAATAAAAATGGCCTTTTTTGTAAAATATGGCGGAGGAGCAGGGATTTGAACCCTGGGTGGGCTATAAACCCACGCCGGTTTTCAAGACCGGTGCATTAAACCACTCTGCCACCCCTCCTAACGAGCGAGATAATAGCTATCTCTGTCGCCACTGTAAACTTAAATTTATGGTTAATAGTGTTGATTGACTATTTCATATTCACTTAAATCGAAAGCCGTGAACAACAAAGGGCTTAGGATGAGAAAACTGAAATGAAAATTGCACAAACAAGAAAGGCCATCATTACTGATGGCCTTTCCCGTGAATATGGCACAGAAGCTGCGCTTCAAATCAGGAACCCAAGGGTTCAAACGGTATGAATACAAAATATGTCGCAGGAGCTGAACTTAGAATGAGGAACCTTAGTTCAAATTAAACAAACAAAAAAGGCCATCATTACTGATGACCTTTCCCGTGAATATGGCGGAGGAGCTGCGCTTCAAATCAAGAACCCAAGGGTTCAAACGGTATGAATACAAAATATGTCGCAGGAGCTGAACTTAGAATGAGGAACCTTAGTTCAAATTAAACAAACAAAAAAGGCCATCATTACTGATGACCTTTCCCGTGAATATGGCGGAGGAGCTGCGCTTCAAATCAAGAACCCAAGGGTTCAAACGGTATGAATGCAAAATGCCGCTAATTGCTTAGCAACATTTTGACTAAATATGCCGCAGGAGCTGAACTTAGAATGAGGAACCTTGGTTCAAATTGCACAAACAAAAAAGGCCATCATTACTGATGGCCTTTCTCGTAAATATGGCGGAGGAGCAGGGATTTGAACCCTGGGTGGGCTATAAACCCACGCCGGTTTTCAAGACCGGTGCATTAAACCACTCTGCCACCCCTCCGAACGAGCGAGATAATAGCTATCTACTACTCTGCTGTAAACCCTTAATTTAAAGAAACAATCTACATGGTCAATCTACATCCAATCCGCTTAAAAATATCGCGTTATTCAACTTATCTTTGAATCCCTTATCAGTTGAAGCGCCATTTTAAGGTGGCACACTTCACACTATATTAAGACTAAGCTCGATTGATATTGATTAAACGGTCAGATAGTTTCTGCATCTCAAGGCTTAACACATCAAGCGCCGTTGCATCGAGGGAGTTATCTTCACTAATGCTATTTATTCGCACTGCCAACTCATTAATCTCTTGAGTGACTTGGCTTTGCTGCTGAGCAGCTAACGCGATTTGTTGGGCACGCTGTGAAATATCATCGAAACTTTGTACGGTACTCGATAGAGAATCGGCAGCGCCCTCGGCCTCCGCAACCGCATGGACAGTGCGGGACTCCCCAGCTTGCATTGCTTGCACAGCGAGGCGCGAAGCCGATTGCAAAGCGTTAATCATGGTACTAATTTCATTGGCCGAATCTTGAGTTCGCCCCGCAAGGGTTCGAACTTCATCAGCAACGACTGCAAAACCGCGGCCCTGATCGCCCGCTCTAGCCGCCTCAATTGCCGCATTGAGAGCGAGCAAATTAGTCTGCTCAGAAATCGCCTTAATCACATCTAATACAGCGCCCACCTTTTGACTGTCTTGGGCCAATTGGGATATCACCTTAGTTGCGTTGGCAATTTCTCCTGATAATGCCTCGATGGAAGTATTGCTGGCTGCAACACGGGTTTGCCCTTCTCGCACTACAATCAAAGACGATTGCGCAGTTGCAGCACAATCATTGGTATTATTCGCAACTTCCATGGCGCTTGAAGACATTTGCGTTATCGCAGCGGCTAATTGTGCACTCTCCAGCCGCTGTTGCTCTGCGCGCTGAGCTAACTTACGGCTAAGTCCACTTAATTGCGTTGCCTCAAATTGAATTTTCTTCGCTTCTTGAGTGATCAGATCTAACATTGCCCTTAACGTCCCTGCATAGGTGTTTACGGCTCGGCGCAAAGCGCCAATCTCATCATCCCGCTGAATTTGCAGCTCGACATTGGCGCCCAAATTACCGCTCCCAAGGGAAGCAATTTGATCTGTGGTTTCCTCAAGTTGCGCCAACAGTTTTTTACCCGACAACCAAGCCAAATAAAGTAAAATGGCGAGCAAGGGCAATAAAAACAACAAAATATCAAAGGTCAGCTCACGGGCAAGCCCTGTGACTCGCGTTTTAGGCGTCACAAGGCCAATCACCCATCCGGTATCAGGCATTACAAAAAGGCTCACCTCACTCGCCTGATTAAGTCTTCCATCCTTATTTAAGCTTACAGACACCACTTTGTTGATTGAGGTTTGCTTAAGTGCTGCTTCAACGGGGGAGAGCCAAGGTAACTGCCCGACGATATCCGTAAAACGCAACATAGTGTCGGACTTATTCGTTTCAGGAAAATGTAAGATATTACCCGCTTGGTCTAAAGCGAAAGCATAACCATCAGTTACATTACCATGTTCTGTTAAAAATTTGGCTAAATCATCAAGTTTTAAATCTATCGTTGCGACCCCTGCAAATGTCCCCGTGAGACGATATGGCACACTGCATGTCACCATAGCCACCTTTGTAACCGGATCTTGATAAGCCTCTGACCATAAACATTGAGATACTGAGCTAGTCCGCGCGCCCGTATACCAAGGATCATTATGATACCCAGGGCCAGATGGCGCATTATAGTCATCCGAATAAGCCAGTAGATTATTGCTATCACGGGCCCAGAAAAAACTGTGGCGGATACTCCCAGCGACGAATTTATCTGGCTCAGGCCAGATCCCACCGCCAGCGATAGTGAGATCGCCATTGTTATCAATCAAATTAGGTAAGGAGTTAAGATAAAGAGCTTGCTCATGGGGTAGCACTTCTGCGAGGTGTGCAAGGCTTAAAGTAATCCCCTCAATGCTTGCCAACTTAAGTGCGAGTTGCCTTACGATACTGCTCCCCGTTTGCTCAATTAACTCTTGACTCGCCGCCACCACTCGAGGCTGCCCTCGAAGTGACATCACACCAAAAACCGCGAGCCCGGTGAGTAGAAGCAGCACTACACTGCCCATTGTGAGCCGCTGCGAAATACGTGTAGGTAAAAACATAGCTTTCTCTACTTAAAATAAGTCACCCAGATGGGAGAATTGTTCGGCCGTATGGTCCAAGACTGTCGAGAATCATACGTCGCACCATCCTAGTGCAAATTTTAAAGACCATAAAAACCATTAACTTGGCCACAAACTTAGTGTAGACCATAAACGAGAAGCGCGGATAAAAAAGGCCATCATTACTGATGGCCTTTCTCGTGAATATGGCAGAGGAGCAGCGCTTCAAATTAGGAACCCAAAGGTTCAAACTGTATAAATGCAAAAAGCCGCTAATTGCTTAGCGGCTTTTTGACTAAATATGGCGGAGGAGCTGAACTTAGAATGAGGAACCTTGGTTCAAATTGCACAAACAAAAAAGGCCATCATTACTGATGGCCTTTCTCGTGAATATGGCGCAGGAGCTGCACTTCAAATCAGGAACCCAAGGGTTCAAACTTTATGAATGCAAAAAGCCGCTAATTGCTTAGCGGCTTTTTGACTAAATATGGCGGAGGAGCAGGGATTTGAACCCTGGGTGGGCTATAAACCCACGCCGGTTTTCAAGACCGGTGCATTAAACCACTCTGCCACCCCTCCGAACGCCGAAAATAATATAAGTATACCGCTAACTTGTAAACCTCAATTTTTAAATATCGAGTCAAATGCTCAACTTATGTTCACCCCGATGTTTTTTACAACAAATACATGCCCAGTTTCAAGGAATAATCGAGTAAACAGAGGTAAAAACACCTATACAGTGAGAGACTTGTCGTCTTGGTATGGTAAAATCACTGCAACTTTTCACGGTAAATGCTTATATGAATTCACTCTTGATACCCACGTCTTCACTCGCACCTGAATTTAGCCTGCCAACCCTTCCCGAAACGGCTGACAATCTAAGCGCATTACTCTTAGGACAAGAGCGTGCTGTGGATGCGTTTAAACTCCACCAAGCTATTGTCGATCAGCACTTGTATCTAGCTGATTTCCCGAGCATTGACCGCCAATTAATGATCCAAGCCTGTATTGATAGCCTAGCGCCGTTATCTCCAGCTTATTTAGTGGCAACACGCCCGACTGACAAAGCGGCAACATTTCAGTGGCAATCAGAGAAACCACAGGAAAATCAGGTCAGTATTGCCGAAAAAACGACTCGCTATCGCTACCTCAGTGGTAATATTCGCCGTGTAGACCTCATTGGCCGTATGGCACAAACAGGAACAACAAGCCAGTATCAAGCTGGTGCTCTGGCCGAATGTCATTATGTATTTATTTGCGCCGAGTCACTTTGGAAACGTGAAGGTTTATGGGAATTAGTGATGCAAATCCTCACCCATAAAGCGTATCAGATTAGCAATAACTTAAGTCCTATCCCGCTCAATTGTAAAATTGTCCTTATCGGTGCAGGAATGATTTATAGCCAAGTCAGAACTGAGGATTGGCAATTTCAACGTCACTTCACCCTACTAGCAGAACTCGCTAGCGAAATCGACTTGGTCCGTTATACAGAGTCACAATACGTCGCATGGTTGCAAGCGGTTGCACAAAGTGTCAAGGTCACTCTAGAACAATCAAGCCTAGCGCCACTTTTTCGTTATAGTGCACGGTTAACCGAACATCAGCGCCGCCTCAGTTTGTCTATGCTCGAGTTTGCCCAACTGATGGTACAAGCTAAAGCCTATTGTGGTAAACCGAGTATCAATGCGAGCAGTATTGAGCTCGCGTTAGCCCAAGCCAACTATCGTCATAACAGCTCGGAAGAATATTCAGGTCAAAGCTTCGATGACAACTTCATAAATCTGCCAACTTCAGGTGCTATGGTAGGTCAGATCAATGGCTTAACTGTCATTGATGCCATCGATTACAGTTATGGTGAGCCTGCGCGGATCACGGCATCTGTTCACTACGGCGATGGTGAAGTCGCCGATATCGAAAGAAAATCTGAACTTGGTGGCAATATACATGCCAAAGGAATGATGATCCTTTCTGCCTGCTTGTACCGTATCTTTGGGCGAGATGCACCATTACACCTAAATGCCAATATCGTTTTCGAGCAATCCTATCAAGAAATTGATGGTGATAGCGCATCACTCGCCGAATACTGCTGTTTGATGTCAGCGATTGCCGAACAACCCATTATTCAGTCACTGGCAATAACTGGTGCATTGGATCAATTTGGTAATGTGCAAGCGATTGGTGGCATCAACGAGAAAATTGAAGGCTTTTTTAATCTGTGTGAACGTCGTGGTCTCACGGGAGAACAAGGCGTTATTATGCCCAAGTCGAACGTGTTACAGCTTAACCTCAATCCCAAAGTGATTACAGCTGTAGGCAAAGGCTTATTTCACCTCTATGCAATCGAGCATATGGACCAAGCTGTTGAGCTATTAATGCAAATGCCTGCGGGTGTAGCCGATGAAGATAATGATTTTCCACATGATTCATTATACGGCCTTGTACAGGAACGATTAGACAAGCTCGCAGGAAATGGCGAGGAGGAAATCGGCATAATCACGAGATTACTCGCAAAATTGGGATTTTTTCGCCGCTAATTAGCTGATCGGAGTTGTTTAGCTTACACGTGTTCGCTAATCTTGGCGGCTCTTATTGCTGGAGTAGTAAAACAATGAACAAAGCAAACAGTTTCAATAAAGAAGAACTCATCGCCTGTGGCCATGGGAAATTATTTGGTCCAAACTCACCTCGTCTGCCTGTCGATAACATGCTGATGATAGATAGAATCGTTACTATCAATGATAATGGCGGTGAGTTTGGCAAAGGTGAAATTGTCGCTGAACTCGATATTAATCCAGACTTATGGTTTTTTGACTGCCACTTTATTACCGACCCGGTAATGCCTGGCTGTTTAGGGCTTGATGCCATGTGGCAACTCGTTGGCTTCTATTTAGGCTGGGAAGGCGCAGAAGGCAAAGGACGTGCTCTGGGTGTAGGTGAAGTGAAGTTTACGGGTCAAGTATTACCAGGCGCTAAGAAAGTCACTTATAAACTCAATATCAAGCGTACTATTCACCGTAAACTGGTGATGGGTATTGCCGATGCAATCCTTGAAGTTGATGGCCGTCAAATCTACAGTGCAACCGATCTTAAAGTCGGTGTCTTTAGCGATACGTCTACATTCTGATCAGTCTTACTCCAATACACTGAAGATATCAGTACTACAGATATAAAAATGCCCTCATCTGAGGGCAATATGCTGCATTACTTTGCTTGTTCTGGGCTATTTAATTAATGAGTAAAACTCAATTATTTATTAAATAGCCCATTAACTCGGCCATCCACACCTTCACGCCAACCGCCTAACCACTGCGATCGCGAATCAAGATTTGCATATGGACAGAGCTCCTTAGAGCGTCCACCAACCCCAGCTTGGAATCCTTTTGAAAAAGCTCTGTCTAAACGATCTCGTTTTTGTCTTTTCATGCAAGCGTCCTCTGTTCTACATAAAATAGAAGCAAAAGCTTCACCCATAGAAATAGTGCTTTTTGACGCCAAGATCAATCAAAAAATCGGCTATTATACTGACTATTTATTAAACTATTGAGATCCTAGCGAAAAAAAATCGAGGCATTTCGCCTCGATTTTTTTAGTCTGAATTGAAGCTTAAAACTTAACGAATTCGACGACGGAACCACACCAATGGCAAGGCAAATAACCAAGCTAACGTTGCCGCACCAGAACGCTCAAAATTACCGGTATCGGTGCTATCTTCAACAGTACAAGCTTCACCACTGGTAGCCGGTTTAAGTACAACCATACGTGGAACATAAGCCGTTACAGGCTCGCCACTACCACTCAGCTCAAATAGCGGTAAGCCATTTTCACCAATAACTATGTTGCCATCTTTATCAAATTGATAAGAAGGTTTACGAATAAAAGCCGTACCTACGATAGTGCCATCTTCGTTGATACTCGTACCTTCAACCACTAAAATATCAGCGTTATATTGAAGAATTTTACCTGAGCCATCCTGAACTTCGACCTGATGACGTGCCCAGCTACCGTCGTTTGATTTCTCATAACCCTTAGACTCGCAGGTCAGCAATTTATTGATATTGCTAAACTCACCCGTCGACTTCTCATACAGGAAACCCGCTTTGGGACGGGGTTTTTCTTTGTCGTAAGTCGTTTCAATATAACCAACAACTTGGCCTTTATTGTTGATACTCTTTGGTTTACTCGAAAGATCCGTTGTAGAAGCGGCAAAATCATTCGGGGTTACTATTGTTGCATCAGCTTGATTCGTATCGAAATAGAAGAACTTATCGCGTAAATAACCTTGAATATAGCTACGATAACTACCGACAACAATACCATTATCATTAACATCATAGGCAATAGCGCTAATAACATCGTTATCACGAACAGGGATCCAATGATATTGATAGTGTCCTTCAGTACCTTTAGACCAATAAGCCGCATCTTGGCGTAAATTATCTGTATCACCGTAACGATAAACATGAGAACGACCAACAACGACACCGTTATTATTCAATCCTAAGGCCTGTGCAGTAAAGGTTAAGGTATTATCAGTCGCTGGAGTCAGCCCCAAAGGTAACTCAGTCCCAGTAGCAACATCATTGTCAATTTGCCATACATAAGCACGGGTCTGATACTGAATATTACGCGTCCCCGTTGTATTCGGATATTGCTCACGTTGAACGCATACATCCAACGGCAAAGTATTATCGGTACTTAAACAAGAATTAACACGATCACTACCATATTTACTGATGGCAGTACTGGCATAACCGGTTACTAAATTATTGTTATTGACCGCCGTTGCTGCAGACCATCCACCTAACTCTACAGTTTTAGTCTTATCAGCATTAACAAATTGCGTGTAGGGAGGAACTAATGGAATTTCAGTGCTGCCCACTTTTACCACACCGCGGAACTCATAGTCGCGGTAATACCAGTAATCATCGGTAACATCAGTAGTTGCAGTGTTCTCAGCTTTCTTTTCAGGAGCAGTCATGCTACCCACTTTAATACCGGCATCGTTAATACCGTAATAAAAGCTATCAACTGAGTTAATCACAGCAGCATTATTGGGTGGTGTAGTCCCATTAATGCTGTCAAAATTGGGGGTCCAAGGGTTAGATGTATCATCATTTTCCTTAGCAATAAAGGCAAAGTTATTGGCAATAATGGCTTTATCTATCGAATATGTAATGGTTTCTTCCGGTGCGATACCATCGGCAACATCAATCACGCCGCCTTCGACATCTGAACTGCTGAGTTTTTTCTTACCCTTTGAAATACCGACTAATTCATCATTGGCATTCACACCTAAAGCATAACCGTTACGAGTGCCTTCAAGCGTACCTTTCAGATCATAATTTTCGATATTAACGATTTCATAGACAGGTGCTGCATGGGCACTGTTTAATACACCAAGGACACCTAAGGCAACCAAGGAAAGGGCTTTATCCAACTTTGACTTCATTAATTCTATTCCCATTTTTATTATTGGTTTACTTCAGTGACTCAAGCTCTTCCCAACGCTCGAAGCAAACTTCCAATTGCTTTTCTTTATCAGCCAACTGACTCAATACCTGATTGACTTTATCCTGCGCCTGACTATAAAAGTCTGAATGTCCAATAGTGGTCTGCAATGCGAGAATTTCTGCCTCCAATTGCTCCATCACATTAGGTAGTGACTCTAACTCACGCTGTAGCTTATACGACAGTTTTTTTACCGCTTTCACAGGTTCTGCAGTTTTAACTTCAACGGGTTTAGTTTCAACCGCAGGAACTTCGACCACCTTTTGTGAACTAGGTTCCTCAGAATAAAACTTTGCCCCTTGGTTCACGGCATCTTGATAACCACCTACATACTCGCTCCAATGGCCATTACCCGCATACCACCAGCTACTGGTCACAGTATTGTCGATAAATGCCCTGTCATGGCTCACTAGCAACAACGTACCTTGGTATTCAGTGAGCAACGACTCTAGCAATTCTAAGGTCTCAATATCAAGATCGTTAGTTGGCTCATCGAGAATGATTAAGTTTGCAGGGCGAATTAATAACTTAGCCAATAACAAACGGTTCTTCTCACCACCCGACAGCGCTTTCACTGGCGTTCTGGCACGCATAGGCGAGAACAAGAAGTCCTGCAAATAACTTAAAATGTGGCGGTCTTGACCATTGATCGTGATGGTCTTTTTACCTTCACCAACGTTATCTTCAACGGTTTGCTCAGGATCTAACGCTTCACGATATTGGTCGAAATAAGCGATTTCGAGCTTAGTACCGACTTTAATTTCGCCCGATTGCGGTTGCAGCTTCTCGATTAACAGCTTGATCAAGGTTGATTTACCACAACCGTTTGGCCCAATCAGCGCAATACGGTCACCGCGGATAACCGTCGTATTAAAGTTTTTAACCAGATTTTTATCGGGCAGATTGAAGTTAAGATCGGTCACATCAAAGACTAACTTACCAGAACGTTCAGTATCCGATACTGCCATTTTAGCATTGCCTTGACGATTCAGACGTTCACTTCGCTCTTCACGTAACGCCTTAAGTGCGCGAACTCGACCTTCGTTACGGGTACGTCTGGCTTTAACGCCTTGACGGATCCACACTTCTTCATCGGCGAGACGCTTGTCAAACAAGGCATTTTTCTCGGCTTCGACGCGCAGCCATTCTTGCTTACCATCGAGATACATTTGATAGTTGCCCGGCCATGAGGTCACCACGCCACGGTCTAAATCGACAATCCGCGTCGCCATACGGGCAATAAAGCCCCTATCGTGGCTAATAAAGACGATAGCGCCTTGATAATCAAGTAAAAACTTTTCAAGCCACTCGATAGTGTCTATGTCTAAGTGGTTGGTCGGTTCATCAAGTAACAACAGATCTGGCTCGCTCACCAGTGCTCTGGCTAACGCCACTTTACGCTGCCAACCACCCGATAACTCGCTCAAGGATTTGTCAGGATCGAGACCTAACAACTCGCAGTTTTGTTGGATACGAGAATCTAGCTGCCATCCATTATAGTGGTCTAAGGTTTCTTGCAGACCTTGCATTTCATTCAACATACGATCCATTTGCTCGGGATCGGCATGGGCCACATCGTGGGACAATTGATGATAACGCTCAAGCGCCTCGCCCACTTCCTTTAATCCTGCAGCAATATAAGCGTATACCGTGCCTTGCTCAGCCTTTGGCGGATCTTGTTGTAGACGGCTAACGGTCACATTACCAGCGATGTTGAATTCGCCTTCATCCAGCAGTACATCACCAGATAACACTTTTAATAAACTCGACTTGCCAGCACCATTACGGCCAACAATACACACGCGCTCACCGCGTTGAATAGTAAAATCCGCTTTTTGTAACAACGGAGTGTAACCATAGGCTAAAGAGCCACTATTGATACGAACCAGACTCAAACTAAGCTCCTGTAAACTCTTGTAATTGTGTTGCGTTAAATGGCCAATGTAATTCTCTACCATCCCAAGCTTTAAGCACAGGGATCGATACGCCATAACGCTGCGCGAGGTATTCATCGTCACAAATATCTATGGCCCGATAGCCAATATCGGCCGCGTCCAGTAAGGCCGCGGCCAGTTCACACAGATGACATCCCTCTGTGTGATATAGCAGATAATGCCTGTTATCTAATTCTGCTTGAGTCAACTCAGGCATGGGTGATAAGCCAAGTATTATGAATATGTGGATTACGTTTGTAGTCCATAGGCAAAGTCACGTCATCAATGTTCTTCACATTAATGTTCATCTTGGTCAGTGCCTCTATGTCCATCTTAAACTTACGTTTATTGTTAGAGAACACTAGTTCGCCCGTTGGGCTGAGCAGTTTCACTAAGGATGCCAGTAAGTTCACATGGTCTCTCTGCACATCGAATGAATCTTCCATACGCTTAGAATTTGAGAAGGTCGGCGGATCGATAAAAATCAGATCGTACTGTTCACGGCAATCACGGATCCACTGCATGCAGTCAGATTGAACAAACTCATACTGCTTACCTTGAAGCCCATTGAGTGCAAAGTTGTCCTTCGCCCAAGCAATATAGGTATTGGACATATCCACCGTCGTCACCGATTTAGCCCCACCAAGCGCCGCATGCACAGAAGCAGAACCTGTGTAAGAGAACAGGTTAAGTACACGGCGTCCCTTAGATTTTTGACCGACTAAACGGCGTGTCAATCTGTGATCGAGGAATAAACCTGTATCCAAATAACCAGTTAAGTTCAGTTTGAACTTAGCGCCATATTCAGTAGTGATAAGCTCTAACTTACGCTCATCCAGCTTTTGATACTGACTCGTGCCCTTTTGACGCTCACGCGTCTTCATGATCATCTTGTTCGGATTGATACCAATGGCCGACGGCAGTGCTAACAAAACATCGCTTAAACGACGCTTGGTTACGGCTTCAGGTATAGTTGCTGGCGCCATATATTCTTGAATAATCACGTAATCTAAGTATTTATCTACTGCGACGTTATATTCAGGAATGTCGGCATCATAAATACGATAGCTGTCGATGCCTTCTTTCTTGGCCCATTTCTCTAATAACTTGGCATTTTTCTTAATGCGGTTAGCAAATGCAGGGGCGATATCGGCAATGTCGACGCCGTCTGGCAGCACTGGTGTATCACGACGCGTACTGGTCGCATGCAAGGTATAAATGTTAAAGGCACATTCTAGGGCACCGTTGAACATCTTCATCTGTTTGTCGGCTTTAAGCTTAAGTGATGATACAAGCTCGATATCACTACACAGCATGGCCACTTTCCAGCCGCCAAACTCTTTCTTAAACTTGTCACCTAGCTGATAGTAAAGCTGCAATAACTCAGACACATTGCCTAAACGTTCACCATAAGGTGGGTTAGTGATCAAATAGCCACTTTCTGCAGGCGGCGTTATCGTCAACGCATCTGCAACTTGAAACTCAATTAACTCGAGTACACCGGCATTTTCGGCGTTACGTTTGGCTAACGCGACTAAGCGCGAATCGATATCTGAGCCGTAAAATTTAATCTCACAACGTTTCACGCCTAATGAGGCACGCGCTTTTGCTTCTTCAACGATTTCTTGCCACACGGCTTTATCATGACGACGCCAATGTTCAAACCCAAAACGGCTACGCTGCAGACCAGGCGCAATATCGGCCGCCATTAAAGCCGCTTCAATCAACACAGTACCGCTACCACAGAAAGGATCGAGCAAGGTCGAAGGCGCCGCTTGCCAGCCACTGCGTACTAACATGTTGGCGGCTAAATTTTCCTTCAATGGCGCTTCACCAGTGGTCGAACGATAACCACGTTGATGCAATGATGGACCAGAGAAGTTCATCGCAATCGTGATTACGCCATTACGAAAATGGGCATCAACTTTAAAGTCAGCATCGACGCGTGACACATTGGGGCGCTCAACGTCATCGTCCCGGAATCTATCCACAACCGCGTCTTTAATCTTGAGTGCGCCGAACTGGGTATTATTGATAAAACCACCCGTACCATGAAAATCGATACTAAAAGTGCTTTTATTGGAAAAGTGCGCGGGCCAATCGACACAATAGGCGGCATTATAAAGTTGCTCTGCCGACTCGCAGCTACCTTTATAGATAACCAACACGATACGGCTGGCTAAACGTGTCCATAAAGTAATCCGATACGCTAAAGCTAAGGGGGCAGTGAAATACACACCAGCAACACTCTCTTTTACTTCAGTCGCACCAAATTCTGTCAGCTCTTGGGCTAAGCTATATTCAAAGCCCTTAGGGGCGGCGGCAAAAAAATTAAGCATGGGATAATCAGTACGCAGTCAAAATCAAAGCGACATTATACCTGCTCGAATACATAAAAGATAAACAGTTATTAGTCGAAACCCCATTTAGTCTCATCCTCGACCTAAGATAATCAACGAAAAATCCCTAACTTATGTTTAAATTGTATGAAAGCCCCCCACTCCGCTTTATATTTAAGCGTTCACCACCTTTTTCGATCTTCGTCCTTGCAATGCCAAGGCGCTGCCGTTATAGTCTGCCCCGCTTTGAAGACGGACGCGGGATGGAGCAGCATGGTAGCTCGTCGGGCTCATAACCCGAAGGTCGTAGGTTCAAATCCTGCTCCCGCAACCATTTAAAAGCAAAATAGTAAAGTAATACAGATAGATATCGGACGCGGGATGGAGCAGCATGGTAGCTCGTCGGGCTCATAACCCGAAGGTCGTCGGTTCAAATCCGGCTCCCGCAACCACTTTCTATATGTGTTTATAACGAGAAACAGCTTATCAGCCTCAACTCCTTATAAGCAACAGGCGAAAGTAGTCAGTTAAAATACGACTCCAGCAACCAATTCTTAGATGACAGAATTAAAATAGTTATTAACAGCAACAATCGGACGCGGGATGGAGCAGCATGGTAGCTCGTCGGGCTCATAACCCGAAGGTCGTCGGTTCAAATCCGGCTCCCGCAACCACTTTCTATATGTGTTTATAACGAGAAACAGCTTATCGGGCTCAACTCCTTATAAACAACAGGCGAAGGTAATCAGTTCAAATCCGGCTACTGCAACCAATTCTTAGATGACAGAATTAAAATAGTTATTAACAGCAAGAATCGGACGCGGGATGGAGCAGCATGGTAGCTCGTCGGGCTCATAACCCGAAGGTCGTCGGTTCAAATCCGGCTCCCG
>NZ_JABAEB010000016.1:0-72754 GCF_012584455.1 Shewanella oncorhynchi | reverse complement strand
CGCGGGATGGAGCAGCATGGTAGCTCGTCGGGCTCATAACCCGAAGGTCGTCGGTTCAAATCCGGCTCCCGCAACCAATTCTCTTTGTGAAAGAGAAAAATAACCAGCACAAGCTGGTTTTTTTGTATCTAAAATTCGTAATAACCCTCTGTAAAATCCTAACCAGATCACCATGGTAGCTCATCGGATTCAACGACCTATAAACAACCGATGAAAGCCATCAGTTCAAATCATCTTCAACAACAGCGTCCAAAATAAGATTTAAACTGATTAGCTGACATCAATGCATTTTTTGGATGTCAAATTTCGCCATAAAAGTGTCGGACAATATGACTCCTGCCATAGCACCAAAGGAAACGGTGAAAATCATGATGAAAGGTAGAGATTTCAAATAAGCGGAAGTCAGAACACCTTGACCGAACCAGTGCAGTAATAGACCAAGCATCATGACACCAAAAGCGAACTTATTCGCGGCAAAAAACATCGAGATTTCGAATGCCCACAACTCTTTATTTTCCTTAAATTGAGCGAAACCGAAATAGAGATAAAGCAGTAATGCCACTATAGCGAGAGTACAAATACTGAGTGCATAGCTTAATTGAGAAGCCCTAGCCAATACTTGATAGCCGATACGTATGGCATAAATACCGACACCCAACCAAAGTATCAGCAGCGGCAATAAAATGAGTCCCATTTTTATCCTTAAAAGTTGAGATAGACATACACTTAACACCTAAAGCGAGCTCTGAAAATGAGCGCTTAATACTATTCCAAGATCTCGGTTCGTAAAGTGAGATCTTGAAGTAAGTTCTTAAATTGAGCGCTTAGAACAAATTCTTAAAGTTAGTACTTGGAGTGCGTATTTAAAGTTCGTTCTTAGAGTGAGAGCCTTAAGTAACAGCTTAAATAGCATAGAGATCAGCATGTTATTTTAATCGCGCCATATGATACACACTGACAAACTCACCATTTCTAAAAGCAAAATCCTTCGACTCACCTTCCATTACAAAGCCAAACTTTTTATATAGACCAATTGCGGCATGATTATCGGTATAAACCGTTAATTCAATTCGTTTTATATTCATCCATTTATCGGTAAGCTCAAGCATCGCGTTAATCAAGGCACTGCCTATACCGCGGCCTTGCCAACTGTCTTTTACACCCATGCCAAAGGAGGCAACATGCCTACGGCGAGGTTGCTCATACACTTCAAAACCTAACTCACCGACAATTTCACCTTCAATCTCTGCGACATAACGATGAACATGATTCGATGTTGCAGCAAGACGCGCCTCCCATTTATCGGTCGATGGCAAAGGTAATTGCAAGGTACCGGCATAGGCATTTGGACAGGCATATACTGCTTGAATGGCTGCAGCGTCACTCTTCTCTGCATGCCTAATCGTAATATTTCCCAATGAGTCCCCTCCCTGGTTTTCAAATAAAAAAGACGTGGCCAATTCAACGTACACAGAACTAAGTACACTGGTCTAAGCCCAACGAATTGACTTAGGCATACTGTGGATCACAGTGATTAAGCAACTCAACCCGATTTTTATTAAACCGACTTTACGGATGAAGCTCACATAAGACAAGTATGAAATTTAAAAAACTATTGATAAACATGGATTTTATACAGATAGATATCAATCAATATAGGAATTGAATCAACCACCGCCCTGTCTCCATAACCCAGCCTCAACACCTAGGTTGAAACTCTGGGCAAATAAAAACCCGCTCAAGATAAGATCTTGGCGGGTTTATAAGATTCAAGCACTAAGGTGATAATCGAGTTGAATACTTCAGCCTTCAATTAATCCAATACAATCAATAATATGGTTCTAATATAAACTGTTTAATTAAAGTGGTAAACGACCATTAAAGGACAGCGCCAACGTAGTACTATCCACGTATTCCAACTCGCCACCCACTGGTACGCCATGGGCAATGCGGCTTATCATCACTTTGTGACGTCTGGCCATATCGGCAATAAAATGCGCTGTAGCCTCACCTTCTACTGTTGGATTTGTCGCTAAAATCAGTTCGGTGACATCACCCGATGCCAAATGGCGCTCGAGTAACGCTAAGCCTAACTCTTCTGGCCCTACACCATCGAGGGGCGATAAATGGCCTAAAAGCACAAAGTAACGGCCAGTGAAATGTCCACCCGCTTCAATGGCTAACACATCAGCCGGCGTTTCCACCACACAAATGGTGGAGGAGGTTCCGCGTTTATGGCTAGCACAGATCGGACAGAGGGTTTCTTCAGTGTAGGTTCGGCAAGACTGACAATGACCGACGTCACTCATCGCACTAGACAGCGCACTGGCTAATTTAAGCCCTGCTTTTCTGTCACGCTCGAGTAACTGAAACGCCATACGTTGCGCCGATTTAGGCCCAACCCCAGGTAAACAACGCAGGGACTGAATTAACTCATCTAACAATGGACTAAATTTCATCGGCTATCTCAATTAAAATGGCATTTTCATGCCTGGTGGTAATTGCATGCCACCAGTAACTTCAGCCATTTTAGTTTTTTGGTTTTCTTCGATTCGACGAGCAGCGTCATTACAGGCCGCAGCAATCAAATCTTCCAGCATTTCTTTGTCGTCTTCCATCAGGCTTGGGTCGATTTCGACTTTACGCACTGTGTGCGCGCCTGTCATAGTCACTTTCACCAAACCAGCACCAGATTCACCCACCATTTCCATACGGGCGATTTCTTCCTGCATTTTGGCCATTTTTTCTTGCATCATCTGGGCCTGTTTCATCAAATTGCCCATACCGCCTTTTCCAAACATAGTCATTTCTCTTCTATTAGGGTTAGTCGCAAGCATTAACGCGGCTAATCTTACTTAAATAAATGGGATTGGCAATCAATGCCGTTATCTTGTTAATAAACTTATGATCTCGATGCAGAGTTTCTCAGCAGCATCACTATAAATATGCACTCGAAGCCTAAATTTAAACCACAACGCTACAAATTAACGATGAAAATTTTACCCAAAGACTCGCCAATAATGGCTAACTCGCGGCCTCAGTTAACTCTGGTAACGCTTGTATTTGCTGACTGCGTAAATTCAACAACTCTGGCGGATACACTAGACTATCGGCATCGAGTTCGGCGCCCATACGTTGGATCAACCATTGCACATTATCATCATGAATCAATGATTGATGCGCTTGTTGCAGCAACTCTTGGTGGAAACGCTTACGTAACTCTAAGGGCGTTTCCCGCTGTTCATCGATTCCTATGACCACTTGTACCCGTCTTGGGTTCCCGAGCGCGGTAGTTAAGGCTTGCTCAAGCTGCACTATGGCAACATCGGCCGCTAAATGCTTCTGGTTTGGTTTAAGCAGCAACGGCAAAGGATCGCTCAAGGTTTGGCAGACAGAATTAACCGCCAGTTGCCGCACTCGCCCGCCGATCTCTAAGCTCGCCATCAACTTGTACCAATGTAAATCTAATGGATGACCGCTAATAGGTTGAGTCGAACTGAGCGCGACTTGTGTCTCCTGCGTGTGTTCCACTGTATTTGACGCATTTGTCAGTGCTGTTGTGCTAACCGAAGCAAACTCTGAGGCGGGTATTTCTTCTTGACGTACAGCCTGATTTTGAAGTATCTCCGACTTCAAACTTGATGCTGCGACCTGCCCGTCACTCTGGGATAGAGTGTCATCTTGTGCATGATTAGGTGCGTAACTCTCGCCTAAAAGGTCTTGAGCATGACTGGCTTGAACATTATTTATATCAGCAGCTTGCGCACTCACCGTCTGAATACTCTCAGTCTTATTACTATCGACTTGTGTCACTTCGATAGATTCAGCTTCAGGCGCTGCCTCCCAAGGCGGACGATCATATGTAGCAGACGGTTTGACAGGCTTCTCAGAGACAATTCCAGTTGAGATGACGACTGAAGATACTGCTTGGTGCAGCTCGATAGGCTCAAGATCTAAGTCGAAGTCATCATCAAAATCTATCGCTAAATCAGATGCTGGATCAACAGAAAATGCCACACTTGGCTGACTCACTTCAATTTTAGTAACCGATTTAGGTAAGGTTACACCATGTGATTTAGTGTTTGGTGTCTTAAGTTTTGAGTCCAATGGCGACTTTTTTTCATCACCGTCCTTAGCACTTAAGGCGTCAAGATCCGATAACAGTGAATCCCGCGCCGCCAAAACCGCCGAGAGAATATCATCATCGGCTAAGGATGCAGAAGCGGCTTGTTGTAGCGCTTGGTCTTGTATTGAATCTGATACTGAGGTCTGTGATTGAGTGAAGACTTGAGCCACAGGTGCTAACTGACGATCAGCAGAAGCTTGCATGCCTGCAGCGTTTGAAATACCTACAGAACTTTGAACATCAACAGAACTTTGAACATCAACAGAATTTATAGCCTCTTGCGAATCAAAGCCATGGTTAAAGTTATCATCATTATAAGTGCCAGAGGAGAAATCAGCATATGCGTCTTGATAGGAATCAAGTGGAGCTGACTCTAGGGCATAATCCCCTATCGCTGGATATGAATGCTCAGCTTCATTTCCATGAAGGCGATTGGCATCATGCCCTAGCTCAAACGTGTTGTTATCGAAGATGTTCTCTGCAGCAGGGTCTTTATCAGAAAGAGCTTTATCTACACTGTCACCACACTCAACCGCTGTTGAATTGACAGCAGTTTCAGGCTCTGCCGTATTCACTAGACTCGGTTCAGAAGCTGTTGTGACTAATTCAATTCCTTGAATATTCTGAGTATCAATACTAACAACCGATGCCTCGATACCAGCAACAGATTCTGAAATGTGTATAAAAGACGCTTGAACGGTTGATACCGTTTGAGATTTAGCCTCGGCATTCACTGTGCTGGTATTCAAGATGTCAGTGTTAAATCCCTGACTCTGGGCCTGACTTAAGATAATCGCCTGCTCAGCGATTAACGCCGCATCCGCTTCAAGTTCAGATCCAAACTCATGTTCTACTACATCGGCAAACTCACATGTCATCTCAACGGCAGCGGTTTGAACAGTTTCAGCTTGCTGACTCGCTACGGTGGGCTCAATTAATACCGTTTTTTTTTCAGCAGGCAGTTGTTCCGCAGTATGTGGCTCAGCAAACTTTTGTTCATTTACATCAGGAGCTTGCGCTATCGCAACTGGCGTTTGCCCTTCGGGTAAACTGATCTCAGCGACCGCATCAGGCTGCCAGCGCTTTACTGGCTTTTCCGGCACAAACGCCACAGCGCGTAATAGCGCCATCTCAAGACCCGATTTAGGATCCGGTGCATGGGGTAAGTCTTTGCGGCCTGTTAATAAAATCTGATAATAAAGCTGCACTTGTTCCGGCTTAAGCTGTTCGGCAAAGGCGCGAATTTGTGCGCTATACAAGGATTGCTGCGCGCAAGCGGGGGCAAATTGGGTCAAGGTAATTTGATGTAACAACTCAAGTAAACTGCGTAGCACTTCTTGGGCATCTGCGCCGTACGCGAGCACTTGGGCACAGGTATGCATTAACACACCAATATCGGCATCGGTTAAGGCATTAAGCAAGGCAACTACATGCTGCTCATCAATACTGCCAAGCATAGTTTGCACTTGGCCAAGCATCACATTACCGCCACCAAAGGCGATGGCTTGATCTGTCAAACTCAAGGCATCACGCATACTGCCATTGGCAGCTTTAGCCAGCAATTTTAGGGCTTCTGCATCAAAGGGAAACTGCTCTTGGGTCAAGATATGATTGAGCTGAGTGCCAATTTCAGCTTGGGTCAGGCTTTTTAAATTGAACTGCAAACAACGGGATAACACAGTCACTGGCAGTTTCTGCGGATCGGTTGTCGCCAGAAGAAATTTAACGTGCTCGGGGGGTTCTTCTAAGGTTTTTAGCAGTGCGTTAAAACTGCTGCGCGACAGCATATGCACTTCGTCGATGAGATAAACCTTAAAGCGGCCACGGGTTGGACGATACTGCACATTGTCTAACAGCTCACGGGTATCATCGACCTTAGTGCGAGATGCGGCATCGACTTCAATCAAATCGACAAATCGGCCTTGGGCGATTTCCACACAGCTGCCGCAAACACCACAGGGAGTCGCTGTCACGCCTTGTTCGCAGTTTAAGCCTTTGGCAAAGAGTCGCGCTAAACTGGTTTTACCAACACCGCGCGTTCCCGTAAACAGGTAAGCATGGTGTAAGCGCTGCTGGCTTAACGCATTGGTCAAGGCATGCAAAACATGGCTTTGGCCAACCATTTGATCAAATGTGGCAGGGCGCCATTTTCTGGCTAACACCTGATATGACATGGAACTCCCCAGAGTATGTGATACAAAAGCGGGAGCATGCGCCCCGAGAACTTTGAAAGATAACATGTCATGATTTGACATGCCATCAAACTATCCCAAGGCGCCTTTAGCTGCAGATTTATTCGCCTTCAAACTCACAAAGTTTAACCAACTCAAGCCCTAATGTGGTTAAACGTGCTTCACCACCTAAATCAGGTAATGAGATCACAAAGGCCGCATGTTTAACTTCACCGCCGAGTTGGCGGATCAGTTTAACGGTCGCTTCGATAGTACCGCCAGTGGCGAGTAAATCGTCAACAACGAGCACTTTGTCATTTGCGCTAATCGCATCAGTATGAATTTCTAGGCTATCGTGTCCGTATTCCAGTTCATAGCTTTGGCTGATGGTTGCACGCGGCAATTTACCGGGTTTACGCACAGGTACAAAACCGATACCCAATTCTAAAGCCAACGGTGCACCAAATAAGAAACCACGGGCTTCAGTGCCCACAATTTTGGTAAAGCCTTGACCACGATAATGTTCAACTAACAAGTCGATGGTCGCTTTATAGGCTGCTGCATTCTCAAGCAAACTGGTGACATCTCGAAATAAAATCCCTTCCTTAGGATAATTAGGAATCGTTTTAATGCTTTGCTTTATCAAGGATAAGGTTTCTGTATTCATAGCCATCATATTTGCTTAATAAGTTACTTAATCAATTCACCAACCTAGCGGTGGCGGTATAAAACAAAACGTCCACACTGGGTGGACGCATTGTCGAAAGTCGGACAAAGCTTATGCCGCTTTAGTTTTAGTTGCAACAATCACAATGCACAAGTGATGGAAAGGTTATCAATTTGTGCCTTAGATCAAACCCTGTTGGCACTCAGTTAAATAGCCTCAACAAGAACACGACTAAACTTTCAGTCACAGCACTTGAGCCCATTCAATCACTCAATCATCCCTCTATTTCAGGTATACCTTTAAGATACCAAAGTAGGATCAACGCCATGACAAACAGCAGGCCTTTTACCCAAAGGATAGGGACCACAATAATACTGAGACTAAAACTGAGTGCGCTAACTATCATGGCTTTGCGTTTCAATCCCTTACGCATTGCTCGCTGCTCTTGCCACTGGGTTAAGGCGTCGGCAAACCAGGGATGTGTCATCAACCAATGGTGTAAACGTTCACTCGAGCGGGCAAAGCAGAAGGCAGCAAGCAAGATAAAAGGCACGGTCGGCAATATCGGTAGCACGATACCGACTAAACCTAAGACTAAAGCGGTTAAGCCTAACAGTAAAAATAATCCGCGCTTTAATACCATAGGTTTAAATGCCCTTTATCGGAAAAACAAAAGCCACTCGAAGAGTGGCCAATAGGCTACGCGCTAGAGATTAACGCTCGCTTAAATTAAACCTAAATGCTTTAACCAAGACAGACTTGCTGGCAGAGTCGGCAACAGTAAAACTAAAATAAAACCAATAAAATACAAAAAATTAAATGGGTCTTTAAACGGCTGACTACTCATTACAGCTCCTCTAGTATGTGCAAGTATAAGTGCGCAGGAATCGTACAGTGATTGATATCACAAAACGGCCGACATTGTAGCGGTTTGTCAAATTAATAAAAACCCTCTAAATGTAGGGTTATTGCATTTATTTCGGCAATAAACCCAACCTTAAGACTGACGTCCGCGCACTATCCCTTTGGCCGCTAATTGCTCGAGTAACTGCATACAACCTTGCTCAATAATCTCTGGCGCCATTTGAGGGTAAGTGATTGTTAACCAATCAACTATCTCTTTAAAAACCGCTTGGCCTTGAGCTTGAAGAAATGCCAGCACCTGTGCGCTTAAGGGATTTAACTGTAGGAAACACACTTCGCAATCGGCATCTTGATAGAGACAAAAAAACACTAGCGTATCGAGTTGTTGCTGCGGACGATAATCCTGACGAATGTGCTGCACCTCAAAATGATACTGCGCTACCCTCGCCGTCTGCGACAAACATAAAGTCTGCGTCGACATTTGCGCTGAGCTGAGTTGAGATTCATCCTCACTCGCCTGTGCGACCGCGACGGCCAACTCTAGCCATTCATAGTGCGCTAATTCGAGCATAAAAACAGGATCATTCGCCGTGGGTTGATATTCCTGCTGTAAAAAATCTAAAAACTCGCCCGCGATGTCGATAAAAATCGGCGATTGGCAATCATGTTGACTGAAAAAACGCTGCACCAAAGTCAGCCATTCCTCCTCAGAATACAAACTTTTAAGCACGGGAAAGCCGTTCGACACAAATCCCAGCACATTATTAAAAAATAACTCGCGGTAAACCTGCATACGCCGGACATCAGTATCCGCGGGCAATGGCGAAGAGGGATCGCGGATATAATCGATAAAGGATTGCTGCACTTGCTTAAAATCCATTAGGCGCTCCTCTTTACGGCATGAGCACTATTTTGGGCATGGGAGCTGGACGCCGCCATTTGATAAGCGTGAATTTGATTTATCTCGAGCAACAATTCAGCGGTTGTCGGCAAATTAAAGTCACGCTCAAGCAACGTCGGTTTTACCCCATGCAAGGCATAACAGCGCTGTAATAATGTCCAGACGGGATCGTTAATGGCTGCGCCATGGGTATCAATGAGCAGATCTTCAGCTTGTTTGTAGTGCCCAGCAATATGTAGATAAGCGATGCGCTCCGTCGGCATGGCCTGTAAAAAGGCATCGGCATCGTATTGATGGTTTATCGAGTTCACATAGATGTTGTTCACATCCAGTAACATTTTACAATTGGCTTCTTGCAGCACGGCATTAACGAATTCAAGTTCTGTCATTTGCGCACCTGGAGCGGCATAAAAAGACACATTTTCTAAAATAAGCGGCCGCTCTAGAATATCTTCTACTTTCTTGACCCGCGCCGCCACATGCTTCACTGCAGCGTCGGTAAAAGGGATAGGCATTAAATCATATAAGTGACCTTGCCCTGAGCAATAACTTAAATGTTCGGAATAGACTTGGATTTGGTGTAAATCCATAAAGGTTTTGATATTTTTTACAAACGCGAGATCTAAGGGTTCAGGGCTACCAATGGATAAACTCAAACCGTGGCAGTAGAAAGTATGTTGCTCAGTCAACTCACGAAATTGGCGGCCAAATTTACCACCTAAGGTCATCCAATTCTCAGGCGCCACTTCAAAAAAATTAATAGCATCAGGCACCTGTAAACAAAATTCACTGAGCATTTCTCGCCTTAACCCCAGCCCTACCTGTGCCGTATTTTTTTGATCATTCATAGAACCTCACGAACGCTAACCTGTAATCGCTTAAGAATAAAACACAAGAGACCAGCGCTGGCTGGCCTCTTTAAGCTCAATTATCCCAATAACTGCAGGGATAAAACAAACCCGCTTTACTTCACTTCTTTTTTAACGGCTTCGACTTTAGCATCCACTTTTTCGGCGGTTTTCTTCATATCAGCGCCACATTTCGCTTCACCACACTTACCTTCATGGGCCTTATCAGCGGCTTTCTTCATGTCAGCACCGCATTTCGCTTCGCCACATTTCCCCTCATGAGCTTTATCTGCAGCCGCTTTTTTCATCTCAGCACCGCATTTAGCCTCACCACACTTACCTTCTTTGGCTTTTTCAGCGGCGGCTTTCTTCATGTCTGCGCCGCATTTGGCTTCACCACATTTGCCTTCTGAACCGACAATTTGATAGCCCGCATCCATAGCTTCAAAACCAAATGGGTTAGTTTGTGCATTGACAGCAAAAGCTGAACTCATCACAACTGAACCTAACGCTACTGCAACTGCTGTTTTTTTAACTGAATTCATAAATAATCCCTTCTTGTTTATTGAGTAATAATGACCAACAACAGTTTAAGTAGCTGGCTTACAACAAAAGACCTGCCTTATTTCGATTCTATTGCAAAAAATATCACTAAGTCACAGAAATGGTAAAAATATCCTGCTAGGACAATCAGTTTAGCTTGGATTTTATTTATTGGCGTACCTATTCATCCTCCTTCACAAGGCCACTTTGTAACTTAGGGCTGATCAGGTAGAATGCTCGCCCTTTGCAACTGATATGGGTTTACTGCAGTGCGTGTGATTTTGGCTCCAATGGAAGGCGTAGTAGACGCTTTGATGCGTGACATCCTATCGACCATCAATCCCTACGATTTGCTCGTCACCGAATTTGTGCGAGTGGTAGACCAACTGCTGCCTGAAAAGGTCTTTCTCAAACTGTGTCCTGAACTGCTCAACAACGGCAACACCCCTTCAGGTACGCCAGTACGAGTACAATTGCTTGGTCAAGAACCCCAATGTATGGGCGAAAATGCCCTACGTGCCATTGAGTTAGGCTCACACGGTGTTGATGCAAACTTTGGCTGTCCAGCAAAAATTGTTAACCGCAGTAAAGGTGGCGCCGTATTATTGCAATATCCTGAGAGTGTGCACGATATTGTCAAAGCCATGCGTCAAGCAGTACCAAAAGAGCATGCCGTAACGGCCAAAATACGTTTGGGCTATGAAGATAAGTCACTGTTTATGGAAAACGCCATTGCAGTGTATGAAGCCGGTGCAACTGAACTTGCCATCCATGCGCGCAGTAAAGTCGACGGTTACAGACCGCCAGCCTATTGGGAATACATCACCGAAGTACGCAAACGTTTGCCAATCCCGGTGATCGCCAACGGTGAAATTTGGAACAGTGACGATGCTAAGCGTTGTATCGAAGTCACGGGCTGCGACAGTATCATGATCGGCCGCGGGGCAATTTCATTGCCGAACTTGGCTGATACTATCAAGACAGGAGCCACTCCTTATACTTGGGCGCAAACCTTAGGGCTCATGCTCAGTTATACCCAAAGGGAACTCAATGGCCGTAAGAGTGACTATTATCCAGCCCGGATCAAACAGTGGTTCACCTATCTCAACCGTCAATATCCCGAAGCCGATACCTTGTTTAGGGAACTGCGAGTCTTTAAAACAACGGAAGAAATAGTCCGCGTATTAGAAACGGCGCAACGGAACTTATGCGACGAATAATCGCGACGATATGTGTGATAAAAGGGCTTTTGCCGTAGCACATATAATGCGATAAGAATGAAGTACTTTTTCGATTTTTAACGGCTAAAAAACCGAAAATGTGGCAGATACTTGATCTTTATCATAGTCGTTGATAGTGGAACTATTAGACTGGACGCCTAGAGTCAAATGAAATAGGCGATTTTACGTGAGCACCACCCATATCAGACATGAATTGTCAGAGCTTGAAGCTAATCTAAGGAAAGAAATAGGCGCGCTCCCTCTGTTCCTCGAAGCCATAGGGGAGCATTACGCTAGCCTGAGTCTGGCAGAATTAATTGATAAATTGGCTCAGACACCACTGGCTGAACACCCACTATTTTGCCGATTAAATAAACTTGATGCCGCCTTTTGCCAGCTCGACTTAGGTCTCTACGGTCTTTGCTCGGATTGTGAGGCAGAAATTGAAAGCGAACGCTTAAGCCAAGATCCCACCGAACAACGCTGCACCTCCTGCGCCGAGCATTATCAGCATGAACACCGCCACGAACTGCGCCTCACGCATTGATAGCGCTCATTCGACATCCAGTAAACTGACTTATAAGCAAAAAAACCTCCGCAAGCGGAGGTTTGAGTTATCCAGGGAGGGCGGACAACCTAAAACTTCTGGTTTATTCTCAGGTAATACGTTCTACCTAACACATCATATAAACCCACATTCACATCGCGATAATCGGCATAGGTGTAATAGTTTGGTGTTTCAGCATCAAACACATTATTCACCCCTACTGTGATAGAGCCGTTATAAGCATGGGTATAACCAAACTGAATGTTATGTTTAAAGTAATTATCGTAATCAACATAACGGTCGGTTTCTTCTAACTCGTTGAAATAACTTGCTGATTGACTACCAATATAAACAACTGTCCATGCGGCAGAGAAATCATCGTATTTCCAACTGGTCGCAAAGTTACCGCGCCAATCGGGCGAGTCAGTCGACCCTGCGTAGTCGATCATGTCTGCTTCAGCGTTATCCTGCTTTTTAAAATCAAGCACATGAGTTAAATCCAGTTTAAAATTGAAATCCCCAAAGCCTGTTTCTAAGTTATAAGCCGTAACAAAATCGATACCTGAGGTCTCAACTGTAGCTAAGTTACGAACTCCGGCTTCAATATATTCAATCTTGCCATCAGGACCGCGCGTCACATAGGGAGAAGAACCATTCTTGATTTCATCACGCAGGATATCATCCACATCAATTGACTCAATTTTGTTGTCATAGGTGATTGAGTAATAAGATAACTCCAAGTTCCATGCGTCAGTAACATTCCAAACGCCGCCAAAGGTTAACGAGTTGCCCTCTTCAGCCTCTAGATCAGGATTCCCTCCATACCAGGTTTTGTGTTGATTATTAGTCGCGCAATATATGGCATCCACGTTACCAGGTTCATTACACCATAAAGAATCAACACCCTTCTCAAAACTCAAGGATTGAGACGAGAACATTTCGCTCATATTCGGCGCACGGAATGAGTCACCATAGCTAGCACGCAGTAATAACGTGTCTATAGGACGCCAGCTTAAACCAAACTTAGGCACCACGGCATCGAAGGTCGATGAATTAACGACTTCCCCCTGAGGCCCTGTGAGAGTTCCTTCCTGCTCATAGCGCTCATAACGTACTGCGGCAGAAAACTCAACATTCGCGGGTAAGCCAACTTGGAGTTCCAAATAAGCGGCACTACGGTCACGCGTGGCATCCACATCATCACCACCCGAACCGCCGGAGATAATACCCGCGGCCGATTCTGGATCACTGGTTTGCTTAAACTTGATCATTTCATATTCAAGACCACCGACCATAGCGACCGAAAGATCACCGTCATCGAGCAGTAAGGTCGAAGCAAGACCATCCAATTGAGTACTTTCAAATTTGCCCTGATAAACCCCAGTATGCGCAGCTTTACGATACAGATCTGTCATCTGTTGATCCCACTGCTCATAACTCATGCCAGAGGTATTGAAAATATCATATTGCTCTGAATCAATTTCTTGCTGAATAATATCGTCATTGAGTAAATTATAGTTAAAACTATTTGTCGTCGATGTTGCGTGCTGGGCATTTAATTCCCAGTCGATACCATTCCCTGAATCTATTGTACCAACAAAGCCACCTAGAATATCAAAGTTGTTGGTTTCAGTTAATGTATCTCGCTCGCCAAGTTGCGCGCCTCGCATAGAAATCACTAATTCTTCGCCAACTGGATTAAACTTATTATCGGCACTCATCACAGGGGTATTCGTTGATACTGGCGTACCCGCATAACGGGTTTCAGTTTCTGCTAATGAAGCAGAAGCACGGCCTCGGAATTTTATATTCTCAGAAATCTCATAGGAGAAATTAGATAACAGCGAATTACGAGTTTGATCGCCAAATAACTTAGTGACATTACCATGATTATATAAACAACGACCATCACCTGAGTCTATGGTATTTTCCGTTTTTTCACATATATCTGAATTACTATACCAGCTACCATTGCCTGGTCCATATTTACCGTTTGGTACTGAGCTATATCCACTATATGCGTTATAACTTGAATCGTCCATTCGCCAAATATCACGATCCATTACCGCTTTAGTATCATAATATTCATAGGTTAGCGTGATATTGCCTTTATCAGTATTAAAGCCTGTTGCAAGTGATAAACGGTTGGCATCGCCTCCTTCCACACTTGGCTGCTCAGTGCTGTAATCAAACTGAAACCCTTCAAACTCCTTCTTAGTGATAATGTTTATCACGCCCGCAACCGCATCGGAACCATATACTGCCGAGGCGCCATCGCGCAGGATTTCAATACGCTCCACGATAGCCATAGGGATAGAAGATGTATCGGCCACAGAGCCAGAGCTCGAACTAGTGCCCGGCATACGGCGTCCATCTAATAACACTAATGTCGCAGACGATCCTAAACCACGTAAATTGACATCACTGGTTGAGCTTGCTCCTGATCCATAGCCAGAAATACCACGCCAAGAACCAAAGCTGTTTATCGCAGAGTTATTCAATACGTCAGCAACGGTTTTTTCACCCGTCATGGCAATATCCGCAGCATTAATGACAGTCACGGGTGAAACAGTTTCCATATCAACTTGTTTAATACGAGAACCCGTCACTTCAATGCGTTCAACTTTCGCATTTTCTTCTGCCGCATTTACCGCTGCAGAAAAGCCTATTCCAGAAAAAACCACACTGCTTGTCGCCACTGTAATTAAACTAGTACGAACAGCTTTGGCCGTTAAACTTAAATAGCGCATTAATCTCTCCTTGAGGTAAATAAAACCCTATGTTTGTTATTTTTATATTTGGCAAGCGAACTCTATTTCGCTGTAGGGATAATGTTAATGCGCAACATCTAAGTCAACCATTAAAAACAATTAATCTCAAATCAAAACAAATTGACACAAAATAAATCAACTTGAATATAAGATATCCGGATATACATCATGGGGTTAAGCAATGCAGACCTGTTGAATATATTAAATATTTAATTTGATACAATAAATATCAATTGTTAACCAAAAGAACACCGAGAAACTCACGCCACAAATGAATCAAAGTGTATCGTAAATAAAACGCTGAATATTAATTTACACTTAGTTCAATATTAATTAACCATAAAAAATGCCACTCATTTGAGTGGCATTAATATTGAAACACTGAGTAATGATTGATTACTTAAAGTTGGCAACCTTCAACACTTTTTGAGTTCTCATAAACAATATCGCCTACAGGATTGTAGTCAGCAGCTTTAATCACTTGTTTCTCTTTCAAGAAAGAATAGAGTAAATCAGCATCAACAAAACCCGTTTGAATTGGGCTGGTTAGTTTAGGATAACCGTCACCACCCGCAGCATTAAAGCTAGGTACAGTGAACTTATAAGTGGCTGTTGGGCTAAAATCCTTGCCACCGATGTCGCTGATGTTGGCTGTTTTAGCCACACAGTCAATGGTCATTTTAACACCAGTGATTTGTGCATAACCACCAGAACCAACTTGAAGACTGCCGACTGCGCCTAAATAAGCAGCAACTTCAGTACCCGTCATTTCGTTAAGGGTAACCATATTACCAAATGGCTGAACAGTCAGCACGTCACGGTAACTAATGTTGCCTGGTTGGATAGATGCACGTACACCGCCTGAGTTCATTACACCAAAATCAGCAGTCACTTTAGCACTTTGTGCCATCGCTAACATACGGCCTAAGTTAGTTTGCTTATTACGCACGTTTGCACGCTCACCATCTAACAGGGCATCCGTTGTCGCAATGACTTCGTCTAACTTAGCTTGACCTTTCTCTTGATAGTAAGAAAGCAGCTCTTTTAACTCTGAATCCGGTTCAATTTTAGTGCCAGCTAAGTCAGCAGTTTTCTTACCAGCATCATCCAGTTTGCGCATATTCACAGGGACAAGCTTGTAGCTCGCTAGATGGAGTTCACCGTTAAAGTATTCAAAATCTGCACGGCCAACATATTTACCCCATTCATGGGCTTGCATGATCCAAGTGCCATTTTGTTTATCAGGTGCACATGCATCACCAGGCTTAAAGGCTGCATAAGCTTTGTTGTCAGTTCCCGGTTCCATACACACTGGATTCTGTGAATGACCACCGATAACAACTTGTAAATCCCCTTCTTTCAATGCGCGAGCCATAGCCACATCGCCAGGGGCATTACTACCATTTTTACCATCTGCGTAATGACCCATGTGCGTGGTAGCGAAAATGATATCTGCTGCTTTGGCATCTTTAATTTCTTTAATCACTTTAGCAACTTCCACCTTGGGATCGGTGAATGTTAGATCGCTAATGTATTCTGGATTACCAATCTTAGCAGTGTCTTCTGTCGTTAAACCAATAACAGCAACTTTAAGACCATTAATGTCAAATACTTTATAGGCATCAAAATAACGTTCGCCAGGTTTGCCTTCGGCATTTTTACGGTAAATGTTCGCCGCTAACATAGGGAATTCAGCAAGGCGACGCTGCATATCAAGTACTGATAACGGATTGTCAAACTCATGGTTACCAACAGCCATGGCGTCATAACCAATTTTATTCATGCCCGTAAAGTCTGGTATGGCATCTTGAAGATCAGATTCTGGTACACCCGTATTAATATCACCACCAGATAATAATAAGGTTTGACTGCCATTCTTACTCACTTCTGCACGAATTTGATCAACCAGAGTTTTCTGAGCGGCTAAACCGTATTCACCATCACTGTTTTCCCAGAAACGGCCATGGTTGTCATTGGTATGTAAAACGGTAAACGTTTTACAAGCACTTCCCGCTTCAGCACACGTTGTTGGAACTTTATCGTCATCACTATTATTACAACCCGCAAGTGCAGCGAGAACAGCAGTTGCAACTAATCCTTTAATAAGCATATGTCTCATTACATCAACCCCTTGATTTTAATTATTTTATCATAGAAAGATTGCCGTGAACTCCATCAAGTTCAGCGTCACGGATAATAGCAAATAATAAAGATAAATTGTGTCATTTTTATTAAAAACTTGACATTTATATGAAATTTAGCGGGCATTTTAAGAAGGATTTGTTTCATATAAAAAATAAGCTGAATAACTGATTTTTATATATTTAGAGAATACAAAATAAAAATGGAATAAATGGATTTTAATCGTTTGTTATAAATAACTTAGGAAATATGAAAAAACATCGCGATTGTTCCTTTAAAAAAACAAGCATGGGTAAATTTCAACTTACCGCATGCTGTTTTTATCAGCAATTAGACTTGTCTACATTTCAAATCGCTGTAATAACCATTTAGAAATCGCTTTCAATTGTTCAGGAATGACAGAATGTGGCATAGGATAAGTCTGCCACGTAACATGATAGCCGCCCGCCGTTAAGGCTTCTTTTGCTAACATTCCAGCGGATAATGGTACAACATCATCCTGTAGACCGTGTTGCTGTAATATGGGTGTATTGCGATTCGCCGCACTTACTTCAGCGGGTAACACATCGCCCGTCGGCAAATAGCAAGACAACGCCATAATCCCTGCAAGTGGCTCAGGGAAACGCAGTCCAGAGAATAAACTCATTACTCCCCCCTGACTGAATCCCGCTAATACGATACGTTGGTTCGCAATACCCGCCGCAATTTGTTCATTAATTAATGCGGCAACCATTTTTTCCGACTCAAGCACGCCTTGCATATCGGCTCTGTCATGCAAATCCATGCTTTTAATATCGTACCAAGCGCGCATAACGTAGCCACCATTAATGGTCACGGCTTGCTCTGGTGCATGGGGAAAAATAAATCGAATAGCATGATCTACAGGTAAGCCTAATGCAGGCACTACGGGAGCAAATCCGGCCCCCGAATCCCCTAATCCATGTAACCAAATAACCACAGCCGTAGCAGGAGTCTTAGGTTCGACAACAATACGCTCAAGAAAAACTGACATACTAAAAATTCCCAATTCGATATTAAACACTCATCAACTAAAAAATGATGATAAATCTATACGTTAAACACTCATCACCACTCGGGCACAGGTTATTCAGCATCCATGCCCAGCACATCTTGAATCGCACGTAACTGAGCATTTGAGTCCAATACTAAGCTCCAACGTACACCGCCACCATCGGCGATCAGCATAGGAGGCTGACGTCTCAAGCCGATATCCTCAGCACTCGCTTGCAGTACGATACTGGCAACGTTGAGGCGCACTTGAACCTCGAACTCAGTAACGATTAACTTACCCTGCGAAAAATCTAACACCATTATGATAACCGCCCTATGTGAAAACGCCGTCATCATAGCAAACTTGTGCTCTTTTACCGATGGCATTTCCTGACCAGCATTCAAGCCATTAAAGTTTGATTACATTTGAGCTAACAGTGAGATAACAAATCCAGTGAATTATCAGGTAAACTTTTGCGCTAATAGAGTGGGTTAACAGAAAACCAAGCTGAATTGATGGTCTTATCGCCCCAAACTCGAACTAACATACTTCATCATTAGGCTACTATAAATAATGCTTTCACTTCGTCGAACCGTCCTTTACAGCACCCTAGTCTTTGCCCTGCAACTAATTCCCTGCGCTTATGCCAATAGCACTCCAAATACCTTAACCACTGAGCCTACTGCCACTGTTGTACAAGCTGATACGCAGCAGAACCAAGATGCACTGACCTACGCCAATTACACTGAAGTCAGCGTGAGTCATTTGGAACTAGCCCTTGTAGTTGATTTTAAGCAAAACCGCTTATCCGGTGAAGCCACCCTCGATTTAGCTTGGCATAAGGCGGGGAAAGAACTCATCTTAGATACTCGAGATCTGACGATTAACAGCGTAAGTGCTTTAAATACAGCGGGGAAATGGCAAAGCATGCCATTCACGTTAGCCAAAGCGGACGCTGTAAAAGGCGCGGCGCTGACCATCAAACTTGCTGATGAAAATAGTCAAAAGGTCAAAATCAATTACCACACATCGAATAATCCGTCTGGTATTCAATGGTTAACCCCTGAGCAAACCCAAGGTAAACAGTTGCCTTTTATGTTCAGTCAGAGTCAGGCGATTCACGCCCGCAGTTGGATCCCACTGCAAGATACGCCAGCCGTTCGCCAAACCTATAGCGCAACAATTACTGCCGATAAAGCCATAACTGTGGTCATGAGTGCCGATCGCAAGACCCTGTCGAGCACTCAGACCCAATTCACTATGCCGCAGGCTATTCCAGCTTATTTGATTGCTATTGCGGCCGGACATCTAAAGTTTGCTTCCTTAGATAACATCTCGGGCATTTGGGCTGAGCCAGAGATCCTCGACAAAGCGAGCAAAGAATTTGCCGACACGCCAGAAATGATCAAAATCGCGGCTAAACGTTATGGCGATTACCCTTGGGGACGTTATGACTTACTTATCTTGCCACCAAGTTTCCCCTTTGGCGGCATGGAAAACCCGCGTTTGTCTTTTATTACACCCACAGTGATCGCGGGTGATAAAAGCTTAGTGAGCCTCATCGCCCACGAACTTGCGCACTCGTGGTCGGGTAATTTAGTGACCAACGCCACTTGGCGCGATCTCTGGCTTAATGAAGGTTTTACGACCTATGTTGAGAACCGCATCATGGAAGATCTCTATGGTCGTGACCGAGCGCTGATGGAGCAAACCATCGGCTACTCTGAATTGCTTGCCGAGCTTGCAGAACTTACTCCTGCCGATTCAGTGCTACATCTCAATCTCGGTAAACGTTCGCCCGACGAAGCCTTCAGCGGTGTCCCTTATGTAAAAGGCCAGTTGTTCTTAATATTTTTAGAGCAAAAATTTGGCCGTGAACGCTTCGACACTTTTGTAAAAAGCTACTTCGATCATTTTGCATTTCAGAGTATTACTACGGCGCAATTCCGTGAATATTTATCTTTGAATCTATTAAACAAATATCCCCATCTTGTCAGTGAAGGCGAAGTGGATACTTGGATTGAAGGTCAAGGTTTACCGTCATTTCTTGTGCCGCCTAATTCCCATGCCTTCGATGATATTGATGCTCAAAGACAAACTTGGCTCGAGGGTAAACTCAGTGCAAGCGAGTTGAAAACCAGCACTTGGACAGTCCACCAGTGGTTAAGATTCATCAATGAAATGCCAAGGATCAATCTAGATCAAACCAAACTTGCCGAGCTAGATAAGGCGTTCCATTTTACGGGCACTGGCAACAGTGAAATTGCTTTCGCATGGTATTCACTCGCCCTAGACAACGGCTATTACGCAGTACTACCCGCATTAAAACAACACTTAACCCATATTGGCCGCATGCGCTTAATCGTGCCTTTATATCAAAAGCTAGCAAGCTCTGATAAATACGACTGGGCCAAGAGTGTCTATCTCAAGGCTCACAGCGGCTACCATCCCCAAACCCAAGCAAGCCTAGATATGATGTTTGCCGACAAACCACTCGAGCATGAACATAGCCATTAGCGAGATAAAGAGCCATTAGCGGTTGCGACAATCATTAAGCCATTAGCACCATAAAAACAAAAAGCCCAAACCTAGGTTTGGGCTTTTGCTATTTAATCTTTAGCCTCGATTCATTCAACTCATACTGAACTTATACTCCACTCACATTGAGTCAGATAAAAGCCAAGTTCGAAGCCGAGCCCGAAGCCTAAAGATTAGTGGTGATGACCACCTGCACCATGGGCATGACCGTGGGCGATTTCTTCATCACTCGCATCACGGGCACCTACGACTTCAATATCAAATGTCAGTTCGCGGCCGGCTAATGGATGGTTTACATCCACAGTCGCCATAAACTTACCCATTTTAACGATAGTCACTTGGCGCTGACCTTGGTCGGTATTAACCACAGCTGTCATGCCTGGTTTCCACACAGTCGCACCCAGTAAATGCTTAACTGACACACGTTGGTGTGCGTCAGCATCAGCTACACGCTCACCGTAGGTTTCAGCGGCAGGCAAGGTTACAGTGAACTTTTCACCTATGGCTTTACCGTTTATCGCGTTTTCTACACCAGGCATCATGTTGTCATGACCGTGTAAATAGGCAATAGGATCGCGACCTTCGTTCGTCTCGATCACTTCACCTTTCTCGTCGCGCAGTGTGTAGTTAAACTGCACAACCATATCGTCTTTAATGCTCATCGAATATCCTTTGATTTTCTTCGATTTCAATTGTGGGCCGAGCTTAACAAAACTGCGCTTTTCACTCCACTTTTTTATCCGGCCTCAAAGCACTCAAAACCCGTAGCGAGCGCTCTTTGGCTACAGTGACAGTAACTACAGTGATAGTCCTAAAGCGGTAAACACCTCTGGGCTTGGGAAGCCATCGGCAATCATCTGTTTGCTACGTTGAAAGGCTTGCAACCCTGCCATAGAGTTACGTCCCAACACGCCATCAGGCTTACCAACATCAAATCCAGCCTCGTTCAGTTTTGTTTGCAGTTGCTTTACTTGCTCGCGGCTTAGGCGTGGTTGCTCAGGCGGACTGACTGTCAAGGGTTGTCCACCATTAATACGATCGGCCAAGTGCCCTACCGTAATGGCATAAAATTCGGAGCGATTCCAACGCATGATCACATTAAAATTCTCATAACCTAAAAATGCTGGGCCTGTGTGTCCCGCAGGCAAATACAGCGCAGCTTGAATATCGACGGCAGGCAAAGGTTGCCCATTCGACTGCGTTACATTGAGCGCAGCCCATTCAGATAACGACAAGGGCTGTTTCGCACCTAAATGACTGTAACTAAAATCCTTTGGCAACAAGACTTCACGCCCCCAACGCTGATTACGCTGCCAACCTAAGTGCTGTAAAAAATTCGCGGCAGAAGTGAGCGCATCTGTAGTGCTATTCCATAAATCGGCCTTACCATCGCCATCGCCATCGACCGCATATTTGGCATACGCAGAAGGCATAAATTGCGTATGTCCCATAGCACCTGCCCATGATCCCACCATAGTGTCATCATCGAACTGATACTTTTCTTTCAGTTTTAAGGCTTGCATCAGCTCTATGGTGAAATAATTGCTACGGCGTGGCTCACAGGCCAAAGTCGCCAGCGAATTCAATACCGACATTTTGCCTTTATAGGAACCGTAGTTCGTTTCCAGCCCCCAAAAAGACAAGATATATTGCGGCGGAACGCCGTATTTTTGCGCTAATTGATTGAGTAGAACACTGTGCTTTTGCAATAAGCGGCGGCCTTCATTGACCCGCCATTCGGTCGCGCGCTTACTGAAATAATTATCAAATGTCTGGCTGAATTCGGGTTGCTGTTGGTCCAGCTCAATCACTCGAGGGACAAATTTCAAGTTCGCAATGGTAGAGTTTATCGTCGCCTCTGACAGGCCTTCTGCACGTGCCCGCGCTTGCAGTCCAGTCAAGCACATTGGAAACGCCTCAGCATTAGATTGTACACTAACACTGATATCGGGCATTTGATTGACTTCAGCAGCTATGCCACTTGCTTTAGAGCTGGTTGCATTAGCACTCGCCGTTGGCGCACTTGAACAGGCACTCAGACTGACACAGGCGGCAATACTCGCAAACAGATAAGTTAACCCTTTAATTTTAATCAAATCAACAACTCCAATATTTGATCTCACAACAATGACACAGTAATCACACTGCTGTGGCTAAACACGACAATATTCCGTCTTCAAGAGGGAATTGCCCTAGAGAGATATTCGCCTTGGCATAACGAGTTAAAGGTTAGAATCCAAAACACCTTTAACGGCCAAAAGCATAGAAGACACGTTTCTCCACCACGTAAAGCCCCTATCTGAGCCACATTTAGTCAGTAAAATAGCCAGTACCAAGGCGACTCATTACCAATAATCCTGACCCATAGTGACACGTAACACAATCCTTATCGCCATAAATACCTTGCGGCATAGGCTTATTGCTCAGTTATCCAACACAAAAAAAATCTTAACAAAGAATCCCTTGGTATCGCAGCACGTTACCGTATAATGGATAAGTTAACAGCACACATCAAAGAGACCTATCATGACTGAAATCAATGCGGCTTTGGCTGGCTTTATCAAAAATGTAAAACAACATCAGACGCTTTGGGGTCTAATGGATGAAACTGGCGAAGGCTGGGTCGTTTGTGATTCTTCAGAATTTGAAGACACAGATGTGATGCCATTATGGTCAAATGAAGCTACTGCAAAATCCCATTGCAGCGACGAATGGCACGACTATCAACCCGTTTCTATTTCATTAGAAGAATTTCTAGAATATTGGGTCTCAGATCTAAACGACGATGGTGTATTGATCGGTGTTGATTGGCAAACCGATGAAGATTGTCTTGAACTTGATCCAATTGTTTTAGCAAAAGATTTGGTTGATGTTGAAGAAGTTTAATCGCTTCAGTATGCCATTGATGATATCAAGGACTGAGGTGCTCATTCCTTGATGTCTGCTATTCCGCTTATCGATATTCCCTTCGACAAACGCCATACCTGCTGGTTTTGTGGCGAACCGAGCCATCAACACTTCGAATATATTGCACACACACATACACCACATTCTTCATTAGCTGTGCCCGCCTGCAGCGAATGTTTGCGATTAGCCAAACAACATACTCTTAGCTCCATTTGGGATTGTCGTATGGCCGTCAAAGATGCACTGATGCGTATTTATGCGAAACACCTCGCCATTGGGATTAATTGGACCGAAGAAGAGCTTGCTGAGTCCGAATTCTCCTGCAAAGTGTTTGAAGGTTTTAAAAAAAGTGCTTGGATGATGTACCAAATTGCCCGCGACCGTATCAATGCGCCCGGTTGGCCACTGGTATTAGAGGGCGAAGAAATTGACGACCAAGGTTATAGCGCAGGTTTTGAATTCGATGGCGTGACTTTTAATTCAGTCAATGCCGCTATCCAATACTATTCGACGCAATTCACCTTAGATCCACAGTTTTTTGCCGAACTTGTGCGCCTCGTCGGCCGAGCAAGATTCAACTATGCCTTAAGGCTCGCCCGTATCCATATCGCCGCCGCCAAAGAAATGAAGCGCCAAGTATTACACGATGTAGCAGCCGAATTAGCGTTATAATCTAGCGAGTTATAGGTAGTGGGTTGGCAGATGTTTGCAGAAAAGCAGTTGAAAAAGTAGCAGTTAAAAGAATGTGATTCAAAGACCGTATTAAAAACTGTTATTAAAGCGTTCATTCAAAGCGCCGAACCTATCGATGATCGACTCAAGGTCAATCACCGATAGTTCGAATCTCAAAATGCGATCAGTGATTGATCACTTGTCTTAATCTTTCTTGCACCACTTCCACCAGCAAATCCGGTTGGAACTTAGAAATAAACTTATCACAGCCCACTTTTTCAACCATGGCATGGTTAAAACTGCCACTCAACGAAGTATTTAAGGTGATGAATAAATCCGACATAGCTTTATCGCTACGCACTTCAGAAGTGAGCTTGTAACCGTCCATTTCGGGCATTTCGGCATCGGTAATCATCATCAATAATTCTTTGGCAACTTGTTTACCTTCATCGCGCCATTTCTGCAATAACGTCAGTGCTTGTAAGCCATCAGATGCCTCAATAATTTCGATACCCAGTTGGCCTAACGTTTCACGCACTTGACGTCTGGCGGTCGATGAATCATCCACAATCAGGATTTTTCTGCCAGGCATTTCATGGACTAAGGTTTCGTCGAGTACACCTTCAGATAAACGGATATCGTAGTGAATGATCTCCGCCAAGACTTTTTCTACGTCGATAATAGACACTAACTGCGACTGACCTTGATGCTCTATGCGAGTAATTGCCGTTAGATAATTATTACGCCCAGCCGTTTTCGGCGGCGGCATAATATCGCTCCAAGTCATGTTGATAATGTGTTCAACCTTACCAACTAAGAACCCCTGCACACTACGGTTATATTCTGTGATGATCATATTGGCATCTTCGTTAGGCGGCACGGGCTTAAACCCTATGGCCGAACGTAAATCAATCACGGGGATAGAAATCCCACGAATATTAGCAATACCAGAAATATGCGGATGACTACCCGGCATTGCATTCAAGGGAGGAAGCTTGACGACTTCTTTGACTTTAAAGACGTTAATGGCAAATAACTGCGTGGAATTAATGCTAAAGAGCAACAACTCAAGTCGGTTCTCACCAACGAGTTTGGTACGCTGATCTACGGTTGCAAGTACGTTTGCCATAATGCTGCTTCTCTACTCTTGAGGAAAATCCTTTCCCCACATGCGACGGATTAGCTCAAATTATAGCGGTAAACTCCCATGAAGAACCATGCCGAGAGTCTATTTTATCTAAAAATTACAACCACTCTCGCAAAGTTCGGCCATAAACTTCGTTTAGCGCATCTCAGATATCTGCATCCCTAAGCTGATATCTTCAGATAATACGCGGCATTGCTAATATTTGGTCTTAGTGTTAACGCTATCATTTAATCCTAACGATTCAATTTAGGTTAAGCATCAACTCTAACGCCTAACGCAATATTTTCTGGGCGAGCACCATACCCGCAAGATTAAAGGCATTTCTATCGCGGACAATCTCAAATCCCAGCTGGCGCAATACCGTTAACAAATCACTATGATCAAAGCGATTCTGCTGTGGATGCTCAAATAAGCGCCGGCTCAATGGGTTACAAATTGCGGCACGATATAAATCCTCTATCACAAAGTATCCGTTCGGTTTCAGCACCCTTACAACTTCCTTAATGGCCGCTTGCCACTCTGGAATATGGTGAAATACGGCAAAATCAAACACCATATCAAACTCGCTATCGGCAAAGGGTAAACATGTTGCATCAGCAACCGAGAAACTCAGCCCTTTTAATCCTTGCGGCCGAGATTGCCAGCGGGATTGTGCGGAGGCAACCATGTCAGGGTCGATATCCACGGCCGTGATATGTCCCGCGCCAAAATGTTCGCGGATCAACTGAATGCCGTTACCAAACCCACAACCTATTTCTAACGCGCGTTCGCACAAAGCCATAGGTTTTGGCATCATAGAGGTCAATAAGGGCGCTTCGAGATGATTTTGTAGCCAAAAACGTAATGGATGCTGAACGATCTTTTTCTCAAATGGATTTAATTTCATGCCATCCTCTCACTATGGGTAAACTACTGTTGAATAATTTTACTGATCGAACTGCCATTATGGTACGTAATGATAGGAACATAAGTTCACCAGAGGCCACGATGAAATTACCTCTTTTTCCATTACCCATTTGTTTATTGCCCGAAGGTTACACGCAACTGCGGGTATTTGAACCTAGATATAAGCGCTTGGTCGCCGAATCATTAAAGTCAGGCCAAGGCTTTGGCTTATGTATGCTTGAAGAGGATGGTAAAACCATTCAGCCCATAGGCACCTTAGTGCATATTATTGATTTTGAAACCTTACCAGACGGACTATTAGGGATCAGTATTCAAGGTTCAAAACGCTTTAAACTTGATAAAATCAGTGTCGAAGCTGATGGTTTAAAGCGCGGAGACGTCAGTTTAATCGACAATTGGCCTGCTGTACGTATTGCGACCGATGAACGTTACTTGAGTCAAATGTTACAAAACATTCTTAAGGAATATCCGCAACATCTCAAGCACTACCAAACAGAACAGTTCGATGATATCGCTTGGGTCTGCCAGCGCTGGCTAGAAATATTACCCGTACAAGCATCCGAAAAGTACACCTGCATTAATGCCTTAGATCATATTATGACCCGAGATCTATTGCGCGCCGTCATTAAATAATACTGTGAATGATCCTTTATTTAAGCCACTTCGTATTGATTGAAAGTTTGACAGCAAAAATGGGCTCAGAAGTGCAACACACTTCTCAATTTTGTCGTTACTGATATCACACTCAGCACTCACGACTGCGATAAGAGCGAAAATAATGGAAAATATTCAATCACAAAGCAGGCAAACTCGGTATCATGTCCCAATCACGTCTCTGACTAATTCGGCTATGGATAACGAAATTCCAGCTTCCCAAACCTGCGAGCCTCAAGCGGATGCTTTAATCACGTTTATGCTACAAGTAGCAGACAACCGAGACAGAGCCGCCTTTGGTCACTTATTCCAGCATTTCATGCCCAAGATCCGAGCCTTTGGTTTACAAAGACTGAATCAACAAGGGTTGGCGATGGATTTAGTACAAGAAACCATGACCAGCGTTTGGACTAAGGCTCATCTATATAATGCAGAAAAAGGGTCAGTGACAACTTGGGTGTTTACCATCATGCGTAATCAATGTTTCGATATGCTTAGACGGGTACAACACAATAGAGAAGATACTTTCGGTGATGATATTTGGCCGCTGTGTGATGCGACCATGGCTCAGGACACACTCGCTGATCACAAGTTGACGGCTAAATTACTCCAACATCTTGATGCCCTTCCCATAGCACAAAGACAAGTTGTGCAAGGCATTTACATGCAAGAACTCACTCAACAAGAGCTAGCCGATGCCCTAAAGGTACCAATTGGGACCATAAAGTCCCGTTTAAGATTAGGGCTAGAAAAGTTGAAAAGCTTCTTGGAGACACACAATGATTAAGCATCATCCCCAACAAGAATTACTCGTGAGCCATGCCAATGGGAACTTACCTTTATCAATGGCGATAGCAATATCCGCACACTGCCACCTATGTGAGACTTGTCGAGAGCAGCTTGCCCTATTCACAGAACAAGCTGCAAATTTAGCATTAAATCCTGATGGCGGTCATGCTGCAAATGATACGGGCGAAGAGTTGATGCACAGAGAGTATGTTGAGGTGCAACACTCAGGCGACAATCAAGAATCGGCATTGGACATTGACGCTATGATGGCGCAAATCATGGCTCAACCGGCAGCGACAAATGTGCCTAATAACGCCCCTATCGATGTCGACATAAAGCAACAGCATTACACTGTGCCCTCGGTGTTTCGTCAGCATTTGGCCCGTCCATGGCAAATATTAGGCAAAGTCAGTCGCATGCGTTTTGATGTCGACGAAACGAACACCCGCGCTAGCCTATTGCATATAGATGCCCAAGGTGAAATCCCCCAACATACCCATAAAGGTTATGAACTAACACTATTACTAGCCGGAGAGTTTTCCGATCTAAATGGTGACTATGTGCCAGGTGATTTTATCGTGCTTGACGGCCAACATCATCACTCACCGAAAACCATTAACGGTTGCTTATGCTACACAGTATTAGATGCACCGCTGCATTTTACCAAAGGTCTGAGTAAGCTACTCAATCCCATAGGTGAACTAATTTATTAAACCTTTTGACTGAGTTTTTTAAACAAGAGCAAACGCATAGATTCATTTATAAATTCAGTTTAATGAGTCCATTACATAACTGACTACGATTAATCCCATTAAAATGACCTGTTTTAGTGGGATTTTTTTATAACATTTGCCTATAAAACGGCAATATTAATCTTAGTCAATTACCACAAAAATAAAAAACAACGCACAAACCGACCTGACCTTTCCCCTTTAAATCAAGTGAATAGCCACGAAAAATACACTTTAATTCAACATTAGCAAATAAATAATGACATCGAATAAAAATTAAACTTGCATAAGCCATTTTTATTGATATACTGCACGTCGTTTTGAGATACACCTTGTTGTTTACCTTTTTAACCCAGCCTGATATTTAGCAATCAGAGTTCGGTCCTCATAAAGAAAGCCTACTACAAGCAAAACCCCATAAGCTCAATCATTCGATATCACTAAAATCATGTGGTTATGTCTGTGAACTTACCGTTCCCCTTGTTGTCATAGTATTGTCATTAAGCTATGGTCAACTGGTTGAATCGAGTTATTCCATTGACTTAATCGACAACATGAAATATTTATCGATTAAGCATCTCTTGATTAATGAATCAAAGATGGGGTAACCTCGATACTCAATAGAACGAATCTTTCGCACAATTGCTAAGGATATTTTATAGTTACAACTATCTCACCTATGGGTGAATTAACAAAAAGGAGTGTGGCATATGTCATACAAAATTAATGGACATGAAATTACAGTGAACTTCCCTGTAGATTCAATCTCAGTAAATAAAACCTCAATTGCTTTTACCGATCGTCAAGGTAAAAACAGACAGACTTTTTCTAAACGTACAGAAGCCATCAGCTTTATGAAATGGTTATTGTCCGCGAACAAATAAGTCAAAAAGTAAGTAAAACGATAAGTTAAAAATTAATACCGTAGTACCCGTTTACTCAAGTGTATTTAATCGGTTTCCATTATCTTCGCAGTACCGAGCACTTAAGTAGACTGATAGCCGAATGTCACGAACACGCTATCCTTTTTTACGTCATTATGACGAGCACATTTGGTTCAGGCTGTATCTCTCTCACACAGATACCTGCCGAACCAAATGAGTCAAATCCAGCGTTAGATCACCTCTTTCCATTGCAGCATCCGCTAATATTCATACACATGAATACTGTTCAGCACATCATCTATGCCAAAACCCAATACTCAAATTGCCATGCAAACCTTGATACACCAGATCAAAGAGACTATTCCACTCAATTTAGAAGAAGCACAACTGTGCCAGGGACAATGTTTAGGTTGTTCGAAGAAAATGCTGGAAATGTTAGATGCCGAAATCAGTTATTGGCAATTTAGTGAGGTGACGCCTAGCCTAAAAGATTTAAAAAACCTCGAAAACATTGGCCGTCGTACCTATAAAATTCTTAAACGGAACCAGTTACTGTCTTAATCGCTTGTATTTGCATTTGACTATTTATGGGGCGCTTTACTTACACGACGTAAAATAAATTCAAAACTTAACTGACAATATGACCCTAATAGAAATCACATTGCCAGTTTTATCTTCGCTATTGTCGATAGCCGTTAAAAATCACAAATCGATAAGCTCAACTTCTAGACTCTGCCAACCTTGCGCGAATATCTGCCAAAGAATATTCAGTTAATAGTTCACCATCGGCAAATACGGGAACAAACTCGCAATTGTTGACATCTTGCCAGCTGGCTTGATCTTTAAGATAAAATTGACCCTGCTCATCTTTAAATACCGCTACTAAACCCTTAGCGGATTTTTTAGTGCCATCATCAGTTTTAGGATCTTTAAATATTTCTCTATCTTTACCATCAACTTTCGCAAAGGTCGCTTTCACGGCATAACCGTCAGTATCTCGGGTCACGTGTTGATAGGTAAAACTGCCTATCCCAAACACAATATTGGTTGACGCAAAACCTTTGGCCTTTAAGCCGGCACAAATGGCTTCAGCACGTTCAATGGTAATTGAGTCGCCATAAATCAGTCCAACATGGCTATTCAGCGCTTTATACCCTTTGGCAGTTGTACTGCCCCCAAAGACATCCCACAGACACTCAATAGCGCCTTTATATTCGGGACTCCCGATTGGTGCTTGTGGATCGCCACAAATGATCTTCACAGGACAACCGGTATCAGGCCTAAAGACCACTTTACCATCGCGGGCAAGAATGCGGTCTTTTAACGCTAAGGTGAACTCTGTCATCACCTGCCAAAAATCCCAAGAATCTGAAACAATGCTGACAATGCCTGTAGGGTAAATATCTTCAATCAAACGGCGGAACGTCTCTAATTCATTCTCCATGCCACCCGCGCACATGACACTGTGCTCCGTTGCGGGCACACTGCCACCGACAAGTTCTTTATCACTATCGGCAAGGTAATATTGCTCAAGAAAATCAATGGCGGGTATGGTATCAGTCCCAGTAAAACTGAGTAAATGTGCGGCGCCGCTCATGATCGCGGCCTCTGCACCATACATGCCACGGAAACTAAAATCGTGACCCTGCCAATCAACAAAAGCGATGTCACCATCGGTTTCTAGCGCGTAAGTCTCAAATATTTTGCGGTATTGCAGCGCGGTAGTGGCACTGGTACACATACCCCACACATTAGCGGAAAGGATGGTTTCGAGATAATTGGTCAACCAAAAGAACCGCTCATCGGTATTGTACAAAATCAAGCAAGGCACTTTTAATGGATACACTGAGCCTTCAGGTAATGCCATAATTTTAATTGGTAAATAGCCTAAATCATGCAACTCCTCAATATGCTGAGTGCCAACATTATTCGGCCCGAGATAGTTATTGATACGGCGGGAGAATTGACGAATGACCTGATCTTTAGGTTGTTGAAAGAAATCACGGTTCCAACTGTCAATCAAGAAATGCTTGATAAAATATTGCAAGCCAAAAAACACCATTTGGTCAGTGTAACCACGACGGGATTTACGGGCGGTCAGGTTACTAAAAATCACCTGAGTATTATCGGGATATTGACGACGGTGGTCGACTTTGTAGCCATCAATAGCAGTAACGGGATTCAAGTACATAATATTTTCCTTAATGATTCATATAACTCAAAACAGCATGGCAATGACAGAACTCACTCGAAATATGTGTGGGGACACCTAAACTATCGGTACAAAATAATCTGTCTATGCCCGCCTCGCGCAGTACCAACTCGCTGGCCTTATCTTCATAATGTGACACGATCAAAATAACGCTTTGAGCCCCCTTTTGCTTTAATTTGATGGCAAGTTCAATAAAGGTTCTGCCACCCGCGCAAATGTCGTCAACGATTAAACAAGTTTTACCCGACAAGTCATCACAGAACACTTCAGTAGCGATAATATGGCCATTGACCACATCACGATGTTTATCGGCCCTGATCACCGGCATTCCCTGTAACGCTTTAGCTAAGCCGAATACTTTTTTATTCGCCCCCGCATCGGGCGAGACTAACACTAGCTCCCCCGTTAATTGGGCTGCGATCGCTGCGACAAAACTGTGGTTATCTATTACCTGAACTCGGTCTAACAATGCTGCGGTGACATCGCTGTGAGGGTCAAATACAGTGACCGAAGCATATTGCTGCTGATTAATCAGGCTAGCATAGACTTTTACCGACAAGGCCTCACCGGCATTACACACCCTATCTTGGCGAGCGCCCGGCATATAAGGCAGTAGCAAATTAATTTGCTCGGCACCACTGCGACGCAATGCATCAGTTAACAACAAGAGCTGCATGATGGAATGATCGCCCCGATAACTGAAAAAGATCGTTACTCGTTTAGCAGGAGGAACAAGTATTTGAACATGATTCTCCCCCGCACCAAATTGAAATAAACGGTAGTGAGTCTCATCGCTAGCTGCGGGTAACCGATAAAAATCGGCTTGCGAACATTGAGCGTGAGAAGCATCTTGAGACGTTTGAATATGTTGGGACATAGTAACCTCCTGTCTGTGGCAAGATTGCCGAAATTGACGACGCCCTTGTTGTCTACATGAACAATAGTGTCTTAAAGACATTATTGTGTAAAGTTGATTTTTAGACTATTTCAAACGGAGCAACCTGAAATGTTATGCTTAAATGGCATATAGTGTCTTTTAGACACTATTAGTGGGAAAGACAACTAAGAAGCTACAATATGGGTATCGAGTAATACAAGAACCGGAGACATTAAGGCAAAATCAGTAATTAAACAGCCTTTACTGATTCAAAGTCACCATGAATAAGGCATAAGCAGTCGCCGTTACTCATATTGAGCAAGGCGAATATCTTGCTAAAATCCATATTCACTGTGATCAACATTCTAAATTTCTTAAGAAGCGATACGATGCGGTATTGGGTTTCAAGCGGTATAAATTAGCAGGACGACCACGTTCGGTGCGCTTTAATCCCGTATCGATCAATAAATCAGCCTGTTCAACCCGCCGACGAAAAGATTTACCTTGGATAGGCTTGCCCAGTAAAACCTCATGTACATGCTGCAATTCTGGCAAGGTAAAAGGTTCAGACAGTGCAAATCCTGGCACTAAAGAATATAAGGCTTTTTGTGTTAAGCGTTCCCTCGCTTGCTCGATTAACTGCAAATGATCAAACGCCAAGGGCATCTGCAACACATCCGCTAATGGCCACCACTTAACATCACTCACTGAATCAATCTGGATCTGACACGCTTGATAACTCATCAAGGCGGTATAGCACACAGTCACGGACCAGCCTCTTATATCACGACTACGATTGCCCACAGTGCATAGCTGCTCAATATAAGGTGGCACTACTGCGGTTTTCTCATGCAGTTTACGTAATACAGTTTGCTCAAGGGATTGATCGCAATTTTCATCGATAAACCCTCCAGGTAATCCCCATAAACCTAAAAATGGATGATTTGAGCGTTGTACTAAGAGTACTTTAAGTTGCTGATCGTGATAGGTAAACAATACGGCATCCACTGTCAGTAGCTGAGCCTTAAAAACCTTAGGATTGTAATTGGCGAGATATTCCGCTTCAGTCATTGATATTCCCCATCGTTCCAAATCATCAGCTTAACTTAGCATTACATAGCTTCAAACATATTATGTCTTAGCGTCACTAAGTCAATGCTCAGAGGCACAGGATGAGCCACTTTGCCCAAATTTACGCTGATAACGTGGCAACATGGTCTCGTTCCCGAGTAAACCACCTTGGTGGATATACATCACAGGACGAGAGCCACCGCCTTGTAAATATTCCTCAAGCACAATAAAACCTAAGGGATCGTAAAGTAATTCAAACTGCACGCCTGAGGCGCAGACCCGCTGCCACATGGCATAAAATTCGGGATAAAGTTTACCAAAATGATATTTCTTGCCGACATTAACAATATGTGGATGCTCACTGGTATTGGTATTAAGCAACGAAAATTGCAAGCGCAAATAATCATCGCCACCGACAACGGCACAAGTCACGACACGAATATCCGTTTGCTGACGGATAAAATACTGATTTAAAAATAACGCAGTCGTTCCCGTCCCCGAAGGTAAAAACACCGTTAAATCAACCAATCCATTCGCCTTCGCAAACTGTACTATCTCTTGTGCCAATCTATTTATCCCGTATTCGGCGTAAGCACAGCGCCCCCCCTCTGGAATAAAAAGCGCCGTCGGCTCATTCACGAGTACTTGAGCCTCGATATAATCAGGGCAACTCAGTCGCACATCGCCCACTTGCGCAGTAGGGTCAGGCCTAGCCTTAAGATTTGATAAAACGTGAGGTTCAGATTGCGACTGAGTGCACGCCTGCTTTTGTGCTATTAACACACTTAAATCGATAATATTAGCGCCATGCGCTAAAGCGGCAGCGTAATTGCCCGTGGGATGTTTAACCACTTGACTGGCAATATGATCTACATAAAAATCACACTGCCAGCCTTTCATCTTCGCTAATGTTGACAATGAATACAGTGAGTTAGCTAATGGCGAGCCGTGACCTATCACCTTGCTGATGCCTGCAAACTCATGATCTAAAAAATAGCCGAATTTGCGTGCTTTATTGCCACTAAACGCCGGATGCAGTAAATCATCACGTTTTAGGAATATGTCTCTGCCAGCAAAGGCAAATGTATCGACAGGGGAATTTGCAAACATCAAGCTACTCAAACGATTAAATTCTCTGGTTTTTAAACCAGTTAAGGGAAGGCTAGTGTAACTCCGCCCTTCCTGTTACGCCCTTAAGAAATTATCAATTTGGCGAAAAACTAGTGAAAATGACACATGAATCTCGAATACATATAATTAACCCATTGATTATGAATAATTTAAATAGTTGGCATAGTTATCGCTTAGACATTGACATATATTCAATTTATCGAAGCTAACGATAAAGGCTAACAGGGTAAACATAAGGAGCTTTCAATGGCTGTATTACGCTTAATATTCAACATAGCTTGGTTTGTACTCGGCGGATTTGTAATGGGACTCGCTTGGTGGCTCGCAGGTATCCTGTGTTTTATCAGTATCATTGGTATTCCCTTCGGCCGCGCCTGTTTTGTTATCGGCGAAATGACCTTTTGGCCCTTCGGCCAAGAACAAATGAACCGTCGCCACTTAACTGGACGTGAAGACTTGGGCACAGGTGCATTAGGCATGGTAGGAAATATCATTTGGTTCTTACTGTTTGGGATCTGGTTAGCCATAGGGCATTTGGTCCACGCCTTAGCTTGTTTTGTGACGATTATCGGTATTCCCTTTGGGATACAGCATCTTAAGTTAGCTTTACTCAGCCTCACACCGATAGGCCAAACCGTAGTGGCTAAAGCTTAATAAGACAATGTGTTAACTGCGCTATTCACTCTCGATTATTTAGTTTCAAGAGTGGATAGCGCTTTGTCATCCCACACAGCAAATATCGCTTCGTTTAAGGCTATTTCTTCCTCCAATAAATCGTTGCAATCATATTGAGTATTGGCAGGCTCACTATCCACAGAAAACTGCACTTGCGGCTTAGTCGCCCCCACAATTTCCAACAGATAATGCGCCAGTTTTGCGGGTGTATCTATAGCGGCATCGTGACCACAATACGCGAGTACAATCAAATCGGTGTAAAAATGCCGTGCTAACGCCTTACTCGATGCCATACTCACCAGCGCATCACGGTCACCGCAGAGCACAGTTATCGGTACTTCCACTGTCAATGGACATTGGTATTGAAAAGCCGCCCAAAGTTGTCGCCATACATTGCGTCTACTTGGTGTGGTATCGCGGCGAAACTCACTCCACTTGACAATTAAATCTCGGTCTCGCCGATGACGAAAACTGGTTAAACGCACTATAGTCGACTCGATTGGATGTAAAGCGTTACCCCGAGCACGCATGAAAAAAGCCTTCAATGCATTCAGCGGATTAAATCTTTGATACCAATACGATAAATTCGCCGCACTGCTGTTTAATACAAAGGCATGCCTTATCTGCCAAGGTCGCTGGCATGCCATTTCCAACGCCAACATACCGCCCATAGACAAGCCGAGGAGATAAATAGTCTCCCCTTCCTGTACCTGCTCATCTAATTGCTGCCACACGGCATGGGCATAATCAGCAATCTTAAGCGGACTTAATTCGTGGGATAGCGTCCCATTGCCCGGAAGATCCGGTGTCAGCACTCGCAATCCCTTTTGTCGCAGACGCTGATCGAAACCATTCCAATGCCGCTGATCACGCATTAATCCCCTTAATAACACCCAAGTTGTCATGACTGAGACTCCCGATACCAATAATGCCGCGCACGCTCTGTCAGCTCAGTCAAACGTTCAGGTGTTAACTGCTCTAACGATTGGGCATAGGCCGCTTCCATCATAAATTGCATGAGTACTGTATGCCTGCGTAAAATCCTATGGTGACGATGTGTTTTTTGTGGATTAAAAAAGCCAGCAAAATTAAATATTTGTCTAGGATTCTTCTTTATCCATGCCCAAGATCCCATCTCTAATGTCAAAGGTAAAAATGGCACCTGAGCAGAAGGATCAGCCACTTGGTGCTGGCGATAGAGATAATCCCAAATATCACCATGAGTGCGATAAAACTGGCTCTGCGGCGCCAACCGATAATGGCCGTGATGGGGATAACTCTGTTCAAACAATTGTTTTAGATGAAAAATATAATTGGCATTTTCGAAGGCGGTACGGGTATGGGCGTAGGGGAACCAGATATGATCACTCAAGCCAAATCCCGAGTGGGCATCGAGCGAAATCAAACTTGTGCTGCGACTCAACAGTTGTTGTACATAGGCAACTAAACCCGCAGTTTCCAGCTCCATTCCCCCAATACCGCGATACCAGGGCAGCCGTGACGATATACGCTGTCCTCCCACCATAAAGGACACTTTTTCACGGGATTCTATCGGAGCGTTACGCATCAAATCCACTTGATTACCATTGCCCCGCGTTCCCATGAATAACCCAACAGGATTCACTACAGGTACAAAAGCTAACCGCAGGCCCGTTAACATCTGTTGTAGGTGTTTATCCCAAACAAGCCGCTGCAATAAACTGTTTAACAATGCCAAAATAACTTGAGATCCAATACGCTCAACCCCATGCACGCCCCCCACAAAGAGTACTGTCGGACAAGGCGTATCTGTACCACCTAACTCAACACTGTAAAGGGGGAAATGCTCTTGGCGGAATGGAATGTCGGCAAGGATCTGATAATCTAACTTAAGATGATGAGTATCAATGAGTTGCTGCAGCGTATCTAACTCAAATGGAAGCTCAAAAGGAAGTTTCTTCATGTCACCTTAATCAATAAAATGAGAGAACAACTCATGCCGTTAAAGTGATACTAATAGTGAACAAAGACAAAATGATGACAAACTGCATATCAGAAGTGACTGTACGGGGAAATAAGCGGAAAAATAACGAGTAAAACAAAGAATAAACTATCCTAAAACCCTACATTAGTCTTCACTATAAAGTAGCTCTCCAATGATGGTTTCTACGTCAACCTGCGCTAAACCTTGGTCAACAATATCTCGCCAACGCCGTCCCTCTTCTGTATTACGAAACGCGATATAGAGCTGCTTATTCGCCAGAATTTGCCGATTGATTTGCAACTTTGTCGCCAGCGGCTGTAAGGGCTTTTGCTTGAGTAAATAGTGCAGAACGTTGACATCAATCACCGCGGCATCAATCCGACCCGCGGCAACTTTTTTAACATTATGCTCATCCGAAGTCACAGCTTCAGTCTGCTGAACACCGGAAACGATCATGCGATCTAAGGCCTGAGTATTCACATAATCTTTCACCACACCTAAGGTATAGCGATTAAGATCTTCAATATAATTCCAACTTACTGGATGGGACTTTTGCTCCACCAGCCCCAATGGACTTTCGCCAATCGGTTTTGAAAAGATAAACTTTTCAGTTTCTACATAGTATTCAGGAAAATAACCTATGTAGTCAGAGTTCGGCATAGTCGTAAGTTTGACAGCACGGCTCCACGGATAGAAATCCACGTCTAATTGATGTCCCATAACGTTCAGCGCCGCCCGTACCACGGCAATACTGGCACCCTGCTCCGTTAATTGCTCTCCTGAATAAGGCGGCCAAAGTAAAGAAGTGAGCATTAAGGTATCCGCTTTAGCTACGCTCAATCCCATAAAGGAAAGACAATACACAAGGAGCATTGAACGCCATCGAACCATTTAGTACTCCTTTGCCTGCATGGATTTACGACTACATCATCGACAACTTAACGCTTTCGTTTTTATCTGCCGAGATTTTATGACTGGTTAGATTTTATGACTAGTTTTAGTATAGCCATCAAGCCACAGCGGGGAAGTGAAGTTTTATTACAATTAGAATAATGATATTAGCAGCGAAAGCTAACTCAAAGTGCAGCTTGGCTTGATGGTATGACTCGCCGACTTTTTCGTGAGCCAATTAGCTTGTTCGTTTATCTGCTAACCGAAATAGCTAGATAGAATAAAATTCAAGCCGCATTACGCGGCTTGGAAGTCAAATATCAATAGTATTAATCAACTCAAAGCCAAATGACTTAAGCATTAATATCTTCATATAACTCTTGATACATCAGCTCGCGCATTTTGAATTTCTGAATTTTTCCCGTCACTGTCATTGGATACTGATCCACAAACTTGATGTAGCGCGGCACTTTAAAGTAGGCGAATTTCTCGGTGAGAAAATGACGAATATCAGCCTCTGTAATCGCGGCTCCTGAGCGGACTTTGATCCAAGCACACACTTCCTCGCCGTATTTATCGCTTTGAACGCCAAAGACCGCCGCATCCTGCACATCTTTATGGGTGTAAAGTTTCTCTTCAATCTCACGGGGATAAATATTCTCGCCGCCGCGAATAATCATATCTTTAATGCGCCCCACAATTTGCACATAACCTTGCTCATCCATTTGGCCAATATCGCCCGAATGTAGCCAGCCTTGACTGTCTATGGTTGCCGCCGTTTTCTCAGGATCATTCCAATAACACTGCATAATGCAGTAACCGCGACTACAAACTTCACCGGGTTGATTAATTGGCAGCACTTCGCCAAATTCATCGACAATTTTCACTTCGGTATGGGGCAAAGCACGGCCAACGGTGAGCACACGTTTCTCTACGGGTGAGTCGATTTCAGTAATGTGATTGAGCGGACTGCATTCGGTCTGTCCATAACCAATCAGCACTTCCTTCATATACATCAGGTTTTGTACACGTCGCATCACTTCTTCAGGACAAGTTGCCCCCGCCATCACGCCGGTACGTAAGGAACTCAAATCAAAACGAGCAAACTCTGGGTGTTCCAACTCGGCAATAAACATGGTCGGTACACCATGCAAAGCGGTGCAACGCTCTTGCTCAATCACTTGCAATGTCGTCAGTGGATCGAAGGATTCTCCGGGGAACACAGCAGTTGCGCCTTTGGCTAAGCAAACTAAACTGCCGAGTACCATGCCAAAACAATGGTATAAAGGCACTGGAATACAGAGTTTATCGTGACAGGTAAACTTCATCGCCTCTGCGACTAAATAGCCATTATTCAATATGTTATGATGTGATAAGGTCGCACCTTTCGGACTGCCCGTCGTGCCAGAGGTAAACTGGATATTAATCGCATCGTATGGGCTTAATTCCTTAGCAATACTCTTAAGCATTATCCTATCAGCGGCGGTCACATCAACGATCAAGTCATCAAAATTCAACATACCGACGGATTTCTCCGCGCCCATACGGATCACAAATTCAAGCTCAGGTACGGCTTTAGCTTGTAATTTACCCGAGGGGCAAGAAGTTAGCTCAGGCGCCAATTCATATAGCATCTCAAGATAATTGCTGGATTTAAACTTATCAGCACAAATTACCGCGCGACAACCCACGTTACTCAGCGCGTATTGCAACTCTTCAGGACGATACGCAGGATTAATACATACCATGATGGCGCCAATTTTAGCGGTCGCATATTGGGTTAAACACCACTCGATATTGTTAGGCGACCAAATCCCTACCCTATCACCAGACTTAATACCGAGTTTTAATAGTCCTGTGGCGAGCGCATCGATTTGGGCAAGATATTGGCGGTAATTCCAGCGGATATGTTGATGGTGTACGACGACAGCTAATTGGTCGGGATACGTTGCCGCAATCTCATCAAGATATTGACCTATGGTCTTCTCAACGAGTTTCGGTGATGACTCGCCTCTAAACTCGCTAACGTTGAGCGGGCTTATAACTTGGCTTGTAGGAACTGACATTAAGGCCTCCGTGCATTTATTATTATGGTTAGCGAGGTCCAAACTAACCAATCCACGGATCATGTCACAAGTAAAAAAGCACTTTATTAGACTAAAGAGTAAGACAAACTATTAGATAACAATCCATTAAAGCCCAGTGCTAACGGCTGATAAACTCAAAATGAGCACTCGACTTAGGCACATTTAAGCTTTGTAACCGCTCAACAATGGCCAGTAACACCCCTTGGCGACGCATATTTTCTAACACGCCGGGGCTAAAAACCTCGAGTCGCGTCATGGCGGTTAGCAGCAACTTACATTGTGCGATGCTCGCATCACGAATATAGGCAGGTTTATCGACTAAGTAACTGTTGTTATACCAATAGTCCCAAGTGAAATTAGCCAATAACCAACCTTGCGTTGTCAGGTCATTAATAAATTCCAGCATTCGCTCATGACTTAAGATCACATCACCCGCCGTAAAATCCTTAAGATATTTAGTGTATAAGCCACAATCGGATGTCATTGTTGAAGTCCCCATAACACACCTCACAGGTTTTGGTTGCCTCTGCTGCCACAACTTATACGACACCAGTCACAAACCGAGATCGAATTTGACGCTTTGCCTTAGAAACGAGAATTTGCATAAGGCATACCAAATAAGATTACTGTCAACAGGCTAAGCCACGTTATCTGAACGGAAACTTAATCAAACTCACAATATTTGATATGGGTGACGAACTGGGGTATTCGACAAAATTCAGATAAACTCAGCGGTATTGAAGCGCTTAACGGCAACTATGAGTAAAGGAAACAAGATGAACTACTGGCTTATGAAATCGGAACCCGACGAATTTAGCATAGATGATCTTAAGGCTTGCCCTAACCAAACTGAAGCTTGGCATGGGATCCGTAATTATCAGGCGCGTAACTTTATGCGCGATGAGATGCAGATTGGCGACAAGGTATTTTTTTACCATTCAAGCTGCAAAGTGCCCGGTATTGTCGGTATCGCTGAAGTTGTGACCAATGCGTATCCCGACAGCACGGCCTTCGATCCAGAATCGAAGTATTTTGACCCTAAGTCAGATCCAACCAAACCAAGATGGCTACGAGTAGATATCCGCTTTGTCAAAAAATTTAACGAGATTATTCCCTTAAGTTTGATAAAAAGTTTACCCCAACTGGCGGACATGTATTTAGTCTCTAAGGGGTCAAGACTCAGTATCCAACCTGTGACCGCCGAACAATGGCAAGCCGTACTCATGTTAACCCGCTAGAAAGCAATCTTGAACCAGAACGTTCAGCTATAGTTCATTTCGCATCGCCTATTGTTGGCCACATCCAGCATTGGACACAACATCAACTCAATGCCCCTTAGGAGTACAGATGAATAAATTGACCTCAGTGGTAATCACAGGACTTGTCCTCAGCTTAACGATGTCCATCTCAACCTTTGCTAAAGATGACCATGAGCACCACAAAAAGGATAAAAGTCTACCGCCGGGATTACAGAAAAAAGTTGACCAAGGTCAGCCACTGCCACCCGGTTGGCAGAAAAAACTCCACCGTGGTGATGTGCTTGAGCATGATATTTATGATCGCGGCCGCATCGTAGTGCCCTTAGACAGAGATGGCATCATTAGCATTCAAGTCGAAGGTGCACTAATCAAACTCGATAATAACAGCCGTAAAATCCTCGATATCGTCAATATCATTACCGATTAACTTCCCATGGCAAAATGGCATTTATAACTGACACTTTTACAACTACGCCCAGCGCTTATCTGGGCGTTGAGTACTTCTTAATACTGCTTTCATCTATCAAAAAACGTTGTCTGTAAGACAATTTATCATCCCAGTCCTCACTAAATAACGTTCTAACTTACAATAAAGCAACATATTGATATTTATCATATCTTTACTATCTGGCTATTGGTCGTAAATTGGCAAAAATGCTAGACTCATGCAGGGTGAAAAGATATCGAACAGAACAAGATAAGTGTCACCTAAAAATACTCATGCGGCTAAGGCAAAATCTTAATTGAATTCATAGCATCCCGATAATGACCGTAGACTAACGCTGGATTTTTGATAATGGAAAACACCTCACTTCAACGGGTTAAGCAGGCAATTATTGCGGGGTTCTGGGCATCACTCGCCAGTATTTCTGTGGGGTTTCTATTTAAACTCTGGCTAGCACAATGGGTTGCCAAAGCCGATCTAGCGCTCTATCACACAGTGATCGACATTATCTCACTGTCGCTAATCCTAATGACGGGATTTCGCTCCTCTATGGTGGTGACCTACTCCCAGACCAAGCAAGATGTGGATATCACCAATATATTCCGCTACAGCTTGATCGCTATGGTATTACTGACATGGGGCTTAGTTTTACCCTATATCAAGCACAAATTGCATCTTAATGTAGAATATTTTCAATTGGTTGGGATTATTCTGAGTATGGGGCTCAAGGTCTATTTTACCAATCAAATTGCCATGTACCGGCTATATGCCATCTCCAATAGAGTCACTTGGTTAGAGCCGCTCGCACAAGTGACTAGCTTTTTATTATGTTTCTATGGCTTAAAACAAACCGCCATTGCATCACTCTTTTACAGCATGACACTGTCATCGCTCATCGTTGCCTTATATATGTACTTAAAACGGCGCAAAGATATTGCCACTCCGCCCTTAAGTGCAGTGCATTTTGATACGGGTTTACGCAGTTTTATGAAGAAAAGCCTGACGGCGTCCATGGAAGCGGGGGCCAGTATCTTGATGATTTACATCACCGTACTGCTGACTATTGCCTATTTCAGCATAGATGAACTGGGTGATTTCCAAGTGGTGGTGCGGCCGATGATCACTTACCTCACCCTGCTTTTTGTCTTTCCCATCTACCGTTTTGTGCTGCCCGAAGTCGCAGTGTGCGTACGAGAAAAACGCTTTGACGAAGTGCAACAAATTAAGTTGTGGCTGATAAAAGTTTCTTTGTGGATCAGCAGTATTTTTTTTGTCGTTATGGTTTTTGCGAGCAAGCCGTTAGTCGCTTGGTTATTCCCCGAGCAATACATTAAAGCGGCCCCAGTATTAATGCATTTCTCCATGTTTTTTATATTTATGATGCTCAATGGCTACCAGCTAGCTTATATCAAAGCTCATGGCTACTTTACTCAAAGCCTACTTATTCGCCTTGCTGGTATCGCAGTACTGGTCGGTACTTTCTACGCTTACCGCCTGTATACGGAGAATGTCGTCGCGGTGATTTTAGCCTTAGGCACGGGCTATTTGATGATGTATTTTATTTCAAAAATCATAGAGAGAAATATTAAAAATAAATAGAAAATATAAAATAATTTAAAAAACCTTTCATTAAACCCACAACAACATTAATCATTCATTGCCAATAATACTTTATAATGAATTAACCTGGTAAACCTGCAAATAATACTTTCTAACGATTGATATATGATAATTATAAAATAAACAAAAAAAGTAAGCAAAATAACCAAATAAGAAACACTCAGTTACAATTAATATCTCACGAAAAAACAAATAAAATCACAAAAAAAATAATAACCTTTATAATCAACAAATTAAATACCTTCCACCTAAAAACAGCCTATCAAAAAACAATTACATGTTACGAATAACGAATCTCATTGTTTAATTAATGCAAAATAATTAACAAAATTGTTCATCTCACCTTAAATGATTGCCACCAAAATTAACCTAAAAACGCCTACCGTTTGACAATCTCGCAACTTGGAAATAAATATGTGGTTGGAGTTGTTAAGTGCAGCTTCAATTTACAACCATAAATTTAACCAATAAAAAATATAAAGGAGAAATGTATGAACTCTTTGTCACTAACGGCAAAAGCGGTTCGCTACGGTATATTTGCCGCAGCAAGTCTAACAGCTTCCACTTTTGTTCATGCCCAAACTGAAGAACCAACTGAAACATTTGAACGTATTGAAGTTACAGGCTCAAAAATTAAGCGTATTGGTGAACTCACGCCTACACCTGTGACAGTTATATCAGGTGATGGGTTAATTGACGCAGGTGTCGTTAACGTTGCTGATTTGCTGCATAAGATGCCCAACACACTAGTAGGACTATCACCTGAAACAACCAATAATACTGTATTTGCTAGCGGATTAAATAATACAGACTTAAGAGGACTAGGCTCTGACCGTACACTCGTTCTTGTTAATGGTCGTCGATTTGTTGCAGGAGCACCTGGTTCAGGTTCTGTAGATCTTAACAATATACCAACAGCTATGGTTGAACGAATTGAAATCACAACTGGTGGTGCATCAGCAGTATATGGCTCAGATGCTATCGCGGGAGTTGTGAACATTATTACGAAAAAAAGCTTTGATGGCATTTCGGTTGACGTTTCGACTACACAGCCAACAGAAGATGGTGGTGAAGAAAAATATGCTTCAATAACATTTGGTTCAGAAGTAGGTAAAGCTAATTTTGTTACTAACCTTAGTTGGGCTCGTCAGGGGCAATTATCCTTTATGGATAGAGAGTTCCTACGTGAAGCTCCAATTGTTGTACGTAATCAAAATGCAACAGGTCCAGATGACCCACAGTCTGTTGTATGGGGTTATGGTCAACAAGTATTAGCTTCCTATAGTAAAACAGGGACATTTGTTTCAAATGGTACTCGATACTCATTTGATGAAAATGGCAATGTTAGACCAATGCAATTAGGACAAGCTTTACCTCCGCTGACTTCTGGTCGTGTCGATTATCTCGGCGGAGAAGGTTATAACTTCGCAGAAAACTCTTTCATCAAAACGCCATTAGATCGCATTAACTTTTTCTCAGTAATGAGTTATGACATCAATGAAAACCATAAAATGACAATGGAAGCAAGCTTAAGTAAATCAGATGCTTATGGAGAAAGCTCTCCTGCATTTTTAAACTTCAAGTTACATGAAGATAATGGCTTCCTATCACCAGAAGCAGCTGCTTTAGTTGCGGCAGGTGAGCCAAAACCAGGAGCAGGAGTTACTCTTGGTTATCTTGCATCAGACTTTGGTAATCGCAAATACAGTCAAGAAAGAACGACAGCTCGTGTTGCTCTGGGGTTCGAAGGCGAGCTTTCTGAAAAATGGGGCTATGATGCCTATGCGACAGTAGGGCATGTTCAAGCCGACACTGAATGGTACGGTGAAATGTTTGAACAACGCTTCTACGATGCCGTTGATACGATCAAAGATGCCAATGGAGATGTCGTCTGCCGTAGTGAAAGCGCGCGCGATAATGGGTGCCTTCCACTTAATGTATTTGGTCACGGTATTTTCGATAAAGAAGCCTATGATTGGGTTAGCACCGATGCTATTCGCCGTTCATCTATAACTCAATCCGCAGTGGGAGCATCCGTAAGTGGCGATTTATTCGAATTACCTGCAGGTTTTGTATCGAGTGCATTCTCTCTCGAGTATAGAAAAGAGCAGGCAGACACTTTACCAGATCCAGCTATGCGAGAGGGCTTACTGTTCAACAACCAATCTCAGCCACTTAAAGGTGAGTTTGATGTAACGGAAGCTTCTGCAGAATTGTCAATTCCATTACTAAGTGACATTACATTAGTACAAGATTTAACACTGGAAACAGCTTTCCGTTATATGGATTACTCGACATCTGGTTCTGATACTGCTTGGAAAGTAGGCTTAAACTGGGCTGTCTTCGACGATTTGAGAGTTAGATTAAACCGTTCGAAATCTGTTAGAGCTCCCAATATAGGTGACTTGTATAGCCCACCAGGACAAACATTCAGATCTATAAAGGATTATTGCGCTTCTAGCTACCGCAACCAAATAAATCCTGAATATCTAGACAATGTCTTGGCAAACTGTGCGGCACAAGGCATTCCTACCGATTTCGAACCATCTCAAGAGTGGTATGGTTCGACTCGTCCTGGATTTATAGTAGGGAACGAGGACTTACAAAACGAAGTTGCCGATGACATAACTATCGGTTTTGTCTATACCCCAAATTATATTGAAAACCTAAGTTTCACTGTTGATTACTGGAAATTTGACATGGAAAATGTCATTAACAGTTTTGATGGCCCAGATGTTGTAAAGTATTGCTACCAATCAAGCACTCTAGACAACCCATTCTGTCCATTGCTTGAACGTGATCCTGATACGCATGAGATCACCAATTACTATGAAAAACCAGTTAACTCTGCGACCAGCATTACTTCTGGTGTAGATATTGAAGCTAACTATAAGTTTGAAAGTAGCTTTGGTGACTGGGGGATCCGCCTCTTCAGTACTTATCTAGAAGAACGTTCATTTAATTCAACAGGTTTTGCTGAAGATGAAATAAAAGAAACAGGTGAACAAGAGCGGCCACGTTGGCGCCATCGTTTTACGACGGATTACACCTACGGAGATTTCTCTGCAGTACTAACTGCGAACTATCGTAGTAATACAGTTTTAAGTAACGATTGGTCACCAAATCAAAACAACTATAATGATATTCCATCATATATTACATTTGATTTAACCAGTCGCTATAACATCACTGATGCATTACAAGTTCGTGCGGGCATACTCAACATGTTTGATGAAACCCCACCTCGTCAACCGAGTGTATATAACCAAGGTGCTTACTATGACATTCTGGGACAACGTATCACTGTAGGCGTTAACTATAAGTTCTAACCAACGTTACATAAGCTAATTTAAAATCTCCCATTTGAAGTGACATATCATCAATCTCGATATGTCACTTTTTTTACTTTTACATAAAGGCGCCCCATTAAAAATGTTGTGTTAGCGCCCATCGAGCATGCGACCAAGACCTCCGAGTACAGAGCCTTCACCGCGATCACTGCCACCCGCTGATGGGGCATGGGCGATAATGCGATCCGCCATACGTGAGAATGGCAAGCTTTGTAGCCAAACCGTCCCGTGGCCTTTGAGTGTGGCTAAAAACAAACCTTCACCACCAAAGACCATAGACTTTAATGAGCCTGCACGCTCTATGTCGTAATCAATCCCTGAGGTAAATGCAACAAGACAACCTGTGTCAACTCTTAAGGTTTCACCTTTTAGTTCTTTTTTCACTAAGGTGCCCCCCGCATGGATAAACGCCATACCATCGCCCTGTAGACTTTGCAGAATAAACCCTTCACCACCGAAAAATCCGGTACCTAAGCGGCGATTAAATTTCATCGTCACGCGTGTACCTAAAGCCGCAGCCAAAAAACTGTCTTTCTGACAGATAAGCTCACCACCATGTTCGGCCAAGTCGATCGCTAGGATAGTGCCAGGATAAGGGGCGGCAAAAGCGACTTTACGTTTTTGATTGCCTTGGTTGGTAAAGTGAGTCATAAAAATGCTCTCACCCGTCAATGCCCGTTTACCCGCGCCCACCAACTTGCCAAAAAAGCCTGACTCAGGCTCAGAGCCATCGCCCATTTTGGCCTCAAAGCTAATATCTTGCTCTAGGTAATTCATCGCGCCCGCTTCAGCGACCACTGTTTCGTTAGGATCGAGTTCCACTTCAACCAACTGCATACTGTGGCCGATAATTTCATAATCCACTTCATGACAACGTCTAGACATACTGTTCCCCTTAACTGTCAGTTCCTTGTTACTATCCTTTAGATTGACCCCGATGGACGACTCTTTACCTATCGCGGCTCAATTTCACTCTTCATCTCGACCTTAATCTAGATCTTAGCTCAGTCTGAATTTAGGCCTTATTTTAACTCTCAATCTAAGCCTTAATCTGACCTAGGCATTAATCTATGACATAAAATGTCAAAATGCGATTATTTTATGCGGTAACTTGTATCAAAAGATGACAAGCGAAGACTTATCAACCCAAACCCACACCATTAAACTGCTCAGCCTTAGCAAACTCCTCTAATATCAACTCGGTAAAAAGTTGTCCCGCACGCCCTAACGGACGCTCTAAGGTCGAGACGAGCTGTGGAATAAACGTAAAACGACTGCCACCGACGAAGTCGATTTCAACTAATTCACCCTTAGCCAACTCTTCTTGCACTAAAAAGTCCGGCAACCAGCCAAAACCTAAGCCTTTTAACAAGGCGTTCTTTTTCATGATAAAGCCAGAAAGATAAAACACTTTATCACCGCCAAATTGCATTTCATCGCGGTAACTTTTATTGGGTGAAGAGTCTTCGATAGTTAATTCCACATGTTGCTGCAGCTCAGACAAACTAATTTCGCGAATAAAAGACAAAGGATGCGAAGCACTGGCCACCAGTACGCTAGTAATTGCAGGCAAAGGCTGCGGATGATAGTAGGGGCCTGTGCGATAATCTTTCACTAACATCAAGTCGGCATTATCCCGCTCAAATCTGTGTTGTACACCGCCTAAAAATTCCATATTGAGCTGAATTTTAGTGGGGATTTGATGCTCAGCCATACGCTTTAAAGCCGTCATAATTGGCTCCATTGGCAAGGCTCCATCTATCACTAGCTCTAACTTTGGCTCCCAGCCTTCACTGAAACGACTGGCAAGATGTTCAATGTTTGCAAGGTGTTGCAGTAACCTTTGCCCCTCGGCCAAAATCACCCGCCCCTCTTGCGTCAGTTCCGCACGATATTGCTCACGACTAAAAAGTTGCACACCTAAGTGCTCTTCTAACTTTTTAACTTGATAACTCACCGCCGATTGCGCCTTGTGTAATCGCTCCGCCGCCTTGGCAAAACTGCCCTCTTCCACCAGCACTTGCAGCACATTAAAAGCATCAATATCGATGCGCATGGTCACTCCTTGGCTCTAATGAACATGTCACGGAAACACTACGATTCGTAAAGATTAGAATACCATCTAATTTTTAGATTGAGATAACGGATTTATTATTCTTTTTTTTGTTCATTCAAGCAACTAAATTGATAACAAGATCACATAACCATAACGACAAGCGAAGTAGAGCTAATCTCACGCCGCTGTAAAAACCAAGGATCCTCCATGCCATTTTATGTGAAACAAGGCCAGATTCCCCATAAGCGCCATATCGCATTTGAAAAGGAAAACGGCGAGCTTTACCGTGAAGAGTTGTTCTCAACCCATGGTTTTTCCAATATTTATTCCAATAAATATCACCACAACATGCCAACCAAAGCATTGGAAGTGACGCCCTACAGCCTAGGCCATGGTGCCAATTGGGAAGACTCGCTGGTCCAAAACTATAAACTCGATTCCCGCGATGCCGACCGTGAAGGTAATTTTTTCAGCGCCCGTAACAAGATTTTTTATAACAATGACTTAGCACTGTATACCGCCAAAGTCACCGCAGATACCGACGAGTTTTACCGTAACGCCTATGCCGATGAAGTGGTTTTTGTCCACGAAGGCGAAGGCACACTCTACAGCGAGTACGGCACGATTAAGGTCCAAAAGTGGGACTATCTCGTGATCCCACGTGGTACCACTTATCAGCTTAAATTCAACGATTACAGCAATGTGCGACTTTTCGTCATCGAGTCATTCTCTATGGTGGAAGTGCCTAAGCATTTCCGTAACGAGTATGGTCAACTATTAGAATCGGCACCTTACTGCGAGCGCGATTTGCGCGTGCCCACATTGCAAGATGCTGTGGTTAAGCGCGGCGCCTTCCCCTTAGTGTGTAAGTTTGGCGATAAGTACCAACTCACCACGCTCGAATGGCATCCCTTTGATTTAGTGGGTTGGGATGGCTGCGTTTATCCTTGGGCATTCAACATCACCGAATACGCACCAAAGGTAGGCAAAATCCATCTCCCCCCTTCTGATCACTTAGTCTTTACCGCCCATAACTTTGTGATTTGTAACTTCGTGCCGCGCCCCTACGATTTCCACCCTAAATCGATTCCGGCGCCTTATTACCACAACAACATAGATAGCGACGAAGTCTTGTATTACGTCGATGGCGACTTTATGAGCCGCACGGGCATTGAAGCGGGTTACATGACCTTACATCAAAAAGGTGTGGCCCACGGACCACAACCGGGCCGCACTGAAGCCTCGATTGGCAAAAAAGAAACCTATGAATATGCAGTGATGGTGGACACGTTCGCCCCACTGAAATTAACCGAACATGTACAAAATTGCATGAGCAAAGACTACAACCGCTCTTGGCTAGAAGACTAGCCCCAAGCCACCAGCACTCCCATGCGGGAGTCATTAGAGTGACGGCGTGTTGCACTAAAATAACGAGGAAAACAACATGGCAAGCGAACTAAATCCACTGGGCCTATTAGGTATCGAATTCACTGAATTCGCCAGCCCTGATACTGATTTTATGCACAAAGTCTTTATCGACTTTGGTTTTTCTCTGCTGAAAAAAGCCAAGAACAAAGACATCCTGTACTACAAACAGAATGACATTAATTTTCTGCTCAACACTGAGCGCGAAGGTTTCTCAGCTAAGTTTGCTAAATCCCACGGCCCAGCCATTTGTTCTATGGGCTGGCGTGTAGAAGATGCCGGCTTTGCCTATCGCGTTGCCGTTGAACGTGGTGCAAAACCCGCCGATGATGCCAACAAAGATCTGCCTTATCCTGCGATTTACGGCATTGGCGACAGCTTAATTTATTTCATCGACACCTTTGGCGCAGATAACAATATCTATGCCGCTGATTTTGAAGATTTAGACGAGCAAATTATCACCCAAGAGAAAGGCTTTATCGAGGTCGATCACTTAACCAACAACGTCTACAAAGGCACAATGGAACATTGGGCTAACTTCTATAAAAATATTTTTGGTTTTACTGAAGTGCGCTACTTTGACATCAGCGGCGTACAAACCGCGCTAGTGTCCTACGCCCTGCGTTCGCCCGATGGCAGCTTCTGTATCCCGATTAACGAAGGTAAAGGCAGCGATAAAAACCAAATTGATGAATATCTGAAGGAATACAATGGCCCAGGTGTGCAACATTTAGCCTTTAGAAGCCGCGATATCGTAAAATCTCTGGATGCGATGGAAGGCAGCTCAATCCAATGCTTAGACATCATCCCTGAATACTACGACACCATTTTCGACAAGTTGCCTCAAGTGACTGAGAATCGTGAGCGCATCAAACATCACCAAATTTTGGTGGATGGTGATGATACAGGCTATTTATTGCAAATATTTACTAAAAACCTGTTTGGACCGATTTTCATCGAAATCATCCAACGTAAGAATAACTTAGGTTTTGGTGAAGGCAACTTTACGGCCCTGTTTGAATCAATTGAACGGGACCAAATGCGCCGCGGCGTACTGTAAGTATTCATCCTGCTAATAAAAAACGGTACGCACTGCGTACCGTTTTTCTTTCTACGAATATCTACATCGCCATCTAAATCACCATCAGCTTTGACACCAATCACTCGGCTTTAACTTTCCTGCACTAGTCCACATCGATAGGTTTGATAACCTTACAAGGGTTCCCCGCCGCCACGCAGTTCGCCGGAATACTCTTATTCACGACACTACCAGCACCAATGACACAATTATCGCCAATGGTCACACCGGGCAGTACAGAGACGTTTCCACCTAGCCAGACATTATTGCCGATTTGAATTGGCGCGCCGTATTCCGTCGTTTGCCGCGCAATGGGATTAATAGGATGCGTTGCGGTAGAAATCATCACATGGGGACCAAACATCACATTATCGCCAATCGAGACTGAGCAAACATCTAATATGGTTAGATTATGATTGGCGTAAAATTGTTTGCCAATATGGATGTTATAGCCGTAATCGCAAAAGAAATTAGGCTCAATATGGGCGCAGTGTTGAATATCAAGCAGGCCACGAAGATGCTCCATTCGGGCATCAAGTAAAGTCGGTTCGGCCAGATTAAACTGATGACAAATGGATTTCGCCCGCATCCGCTCAGCCAATAACTCATCATCCCAAGCCTTATAGGGCTGGCCCGCCAACATTTTTTGTTTCTCAGTCATCGTATTGTCAACATTCCGTCCATGATGACCTAACCCTAACAATCGATTGATTAAAGTTCAAGAACTGCCTCATATGCTCTTGAATGAACTACCCGTCTTGCTGACAGAACATTTAGCTAACAGCCAATGTGAGTCACATTCAAACATTCAATCTCAATCGAGACAAAGGTCATTGACTTTGTTCGTCATCACAATAGAGTTCTGCAAATAAATACACTAGACACAAACTGTTCAGCGGCATGACCGGATTTGTCCAAATCATCCGGCTGTGGCGCCCTGCTTCACCGAAGATTTCAAGCAATAAATCCGAAGCCCCATCGAGTGCTTTAGGATGTTCAAAGCAAGATTGATGCACATTTAGCACCCCTTCCAAGCGGTAAATTTGTTTTATCCGCGAAAGCTCACCGCAAGCCTGTTTCAATTGGGCAATAGCATTTAGGGTCGCAAGACGACAGGCAGCGTAGCCTTCGCTCACAGTATGATCTGCGCCCAATTGTCCTTGATACTGAAGCTCGCCCTCTAAATAGGGAAACTGACCCGAGGTCATTAACTGACTGCCAACAATTGAATAGGGTTCATAATTTCCAAGAGCCGCAGCAACCTCAGGTAGTTCAAGCCCTGCCGCCACTAGCCGCGATTCAGGTGTGATCATCATAATGTCACCCCCTGAGATGAGGCATTCGCAGGATTAAGCAGCGGGGCTAACCAAGTAGTCAAATGTTGAGGATTGACTGTCAGCCAGTTCGCAGCGGCCTCATCTTCCGTCATTCCTTGTCGATTAACCGCATAATCGAGTTCTGCAACCATTTGATTCGATAATACTATGTTATCAAGCACCTGAATTTGTGCGGGCGAGAAATTAACCGCTAACTCGCGTTCACGGGCGAGCAATACCGCTTTATCTTTTCCCCCGAGTAAACCTTTAGGGTCCTGAAGATCGCGAATACCGTATTGATGGTGTAAAAATTGTGGATGCCACAAAGGAACGATCACCCAATCGTTTACCGCTACGGCAGACTCAAAAGCGGCGACACAGTCAGCCTGAGTGCCTGTTCTAAATTGATAACCCGCCGCCGTTAATCCATATTGCGTCATAATATTTTTAGAAAATCGCGTGATCCCCGCCCCCTCACCAATCCCTTGAATGATGGGCCGCATACGTTGCTGCACGTCAGGTTTGAGTAAATCCTCAATGCTCGACACTTGCTCAGCAGGCACATAATCGGGTACGCCCCAGAGCGCATAGGGCTCATAATGTAGCCCGAGTTGCCGCGTAGCAACTCGCTCTTCGACACCTTGTCGATAAATCCCATGGCTATGGGGCAGCCATGCTGAACACAGCATATCCACTTTGCCTTCACCTAGCTGCTCAAAATTAGCCTCGTGCAATGCATAGCTTCGTTGCACCTCTTTGCCCATAATCCCTATCACATGGGCCACCACAGCGGCGGTGACACGATGAAAACTTAAGTCCGTCACTCCCATGCGAATCATCGGCTTACCCTGTGAGCTCTCCATATTTGTACTCTTATTCAATGAATTCATACCTATCGCACCTCGAGGAAATAATGCCAATGATGCCAAACTGCCCAATCCCAGCGTTTGCAATAATTGCCGCCTGCTGTGATTAATCTCCGCCATGTTCAGTCTCCTTGGTGTCTAAAATAGTGAGCCTATCCATCACAATTCCTACGATGGCGTTGTCCTTTGCATAGGGGAATATCATCTCTACTTTGATGCCATTCGGATCTTCAAGAAACAACTGATGTTCACCAATCTCAGGCACAATTCGTTCCTGAAAAATCATCCTCTGCTGGCATAAATGCTGCTGCATCTGGTGTAAATCCGTGCCACGAAACGACAAATGGTCAACACGTCCCGAGCCATAAATATTTCTGCTTTCCCCTAAGTAGGCATCTAGCGCTTGATCGCCCGCTTCCACCAAATGCAAAATGGGCTTATTTGAGGCATAGAGCCAATGTCCAGGAAAACCAAACTGTGGCCGCCAACCTAATTTCAATCCAAGGATAACTTGATAAAACAACAGCGTTTCAACCAGTTTGGGCGTTCTGATGGTAAAGTGATCCAATCCGATTATGTTCATATTGTCATCCTCTGGCAGTACTGACTCGGTATAACCAAGTGCGAATCCAAACCGTTTTAATCCGCAAAAATCGTGTGAATAAATTCAGTTAAGATAAGCACTTGACGTAAGGTTATAAGATTAATGGTTAAGGTTAATTACCACGAACGCCCGCCGCTAAGGGCTTAAAACGGAAAATATAATAAGGTGGACTGTTTTCAGCTTTGCCATTGTTTAATGGTGCCGATAACGGTAATTGTGCAGCCCCAGAGTACAAATAACCTTGCTTGCCATAACTCACACCGTCGGGCCAAACCATACGTTCATCATGGACATATGTGCGATACTGGCGAGAATCAGCAGGGATCACACCAATGGCCCGCTCTCCCACTTCTGTTAGATACAAATTATTCGCTTCATCAATACTTAAGCCACCGTTGTCGGGCTTATCGGCATAAGCCTCCACTTTGGCAGAGAGTGCCGCAGGCGTTAACGAAGGATTGATGAGATCTGTCATCCGCACACGGTAAACTTTGTCTTTATTCATCGGGGCAAAGTAGAGCCATGTTTGGGTTTTATCTAAAGCAATGCCATCGGCACCCACATAGACTTCAATCTGCTTTCTATCTTTTGAGTTTTTATCGATAATCAGTGGCCGCTGTAAGTCTGGCATCACACTGTTATCACCCTGTAATAGGCGCCGACTTTTCCCTGTATTTAAGTCCACAACTACCAGCGCAGCCTTTTCACCAATGGGACCCGTGCCAATCCCCTCATCGGCAATCACAATCGCTTGATATCGAGATGAGATAACAAAGTCATTATGTTGTGACTCAGGAAGAGAGACTGGCGCGGGCAAATGAATAATGCGATCTAATTGGTTTTTCTTGGTATCCCACGCCACTAATTTAGGCTCAATACGTGGCGCCTGCTGGCCAGAATCTAATAGCCACACTCTGTCTTGATCGTCGGTTCGCAGCCCCAACACCCAATTAAGGCAAGTATCAGGTTCTTTCGCTTTACCCTGCGGATCATGGCATTGCTGCCAATCCGAATTAGGAAATGGCTTAGTACTACCATCCGCTAAAAGTTCAGCCACCTTAATATTAGGTTGATAGAAAGGGTGATAACTGAAAATCAATCGTTCATCTGATGTGAAAGTAATACCGCCCACAGCCCCATCAAGTTCGGCAAAGACTTCCATTTTTGCCAGCGGCTCAGTCTGTGTCGCCCATGAGTGAGAACACAACAAACTGGTTGCCAGTAGAGTAAAAGCCTTTGATAACATTGGGTATGTAATGCGCGTAGATAATATGGTCATCTTCATTCCTCCTAACGTGGGCCAGCTAAAAGCGTTAAACTTGCTTCGCCTAATCTATGCTGCCAAAGATAGAATCCCACCAAAGCGGGTGTTGATCCCTTGTCTATCGGCAACTGCGCCACATCCAAAGCATGCACTGTCCATACATAGCTGTGTTCACGTCCCTCTGGTGGACAAGGTCCAAAGAATCCAGGTTTACCTAAATCGGTATTAGCTTCAATGGCACCACTGGGTAGTGCTCCGCCATTCACACCACCTGCGAGAGTCGACACCTGTGCCGGAATGTCATACACAACACGGTGCCAAAAACCACTGCCAGTAGGCGCATCTTTATCATATAAAGTGACAGCAAAGCTCTTGGTACCGGCAGGTACATTTTGCCAAGTTAAACGCGGCGCAATATTTTCGCCCGAACAACCAAATTGATTCCAATAATACTCAGGAGGGAACCTTGAATTATCAGCTAAATTACTTTCGAGACTAAACGCAGAGGCACTGTCGTCAGCCATAACGTAATTAATACTGGCGGCCAAAGCGACAGTCACCAAGAGAGTATTTTTAAAAGAGGAGAAATAAGGCGATTTCATAATGTGCTGAACCCATTTTTGAACTGTCCTAGAACAGTCATTAACCATTGATTTGAGAATGTGGGTTAGCATATCAATCAAATTATGATTGATAAGGCGTATTTGGTTGATATGAGTTTCAAAAAATATTGGATAATCTCAACATGCTTCTCAGTTATTTTTAAGTTATGGTACTTTCAGCAAAAATAATGCAAAAAAGTAACAGCCACACGACTAAGATATGTTCTTAACACAATAATATAACGAGGATTCGCTATGATTAAAGCGGCTTATCAACCTTGGTTTCCCGTGAACAGAAACCTAAAGCCACACCCAAACCTGAGTTGCAGATTAGACCATTTATCTTTAACCATACTGTGGCAGGAACTTGATAACGATGCATTCACGATGGAATTGTATTTCCCAACGATTTCAGGAATACAAGTAATTGATGAGTCAAGTTATCAAACCTTCTTAGATAACATAAATGATAAATTTAGTGATATTCAACATGATGATAAAAGCAATACGCCATTCCCTATTGATTCAGATTTAAATATCACAAATCAATCCAATGCCGATTATTTTTCTTTACCTTGGCCAATATGGAAGTCGGTAAAAAATGCACGCCGTCCTTATTATGGTGAATTAGGCGAACATATTTACCAAGACCTATACAGTTATTATATGGTGGGCGCCGATAGTGTCTACTTGATCGATACTGATGTAGAACCTACAGTCAATGTCTTATCTTGTTAACTATGAAGTTAATCGCTGTTAACCGAACAACTGCAGAATTAATCACAATGGGGTTAGTGAGCATATTGTTAATAATAACTACAATATGCTTTTTGCGTGAAATATCGCCAGCCAACACAACCGATTACATTTAAAGAGAGCAAGTTCAAAATAAGCAGATTGGCTAAATCCGCCGTTTTCATTACACTATCGACCTTCTCATCTTCACCCAAGAATGACCAAACCATGCCTGATTTTGCCTTACTCGCTGTGTTTATCCCGACTTTTTTCTTTGTTTCTATCACGCCGGGCATGTGCATGACACTCGCCATGACACTGGGTATGAGCATAGGTGTGCGCCGCACCCTGTGGATGATGTTGGGTGAACTGGTTGGGGTGGCGTTAGTGGCCACGGCCGCCGTGATGGGCGTTGCCAGTATCATGCTCAACTATCCCGAAATCTTTCAAATCTTCAAATGGGTTGGCGGAATTTATTTAGGCTTTATCGGCGTACAGATGTGGCGCGCGCGCGGCAAGATGACCATATTAAGTGATGATGACACTAACCCCAGAGCCAGCAATTTCACCTTGATCTCTCAAGGCTTTATTACCGCCATTGCCAATCCTAAAGGTTGGGCATTTATGGTGTCGCTATTGCCCCCTTTTATCAATGCCGAGCGCGACGTCGCGCCGCAGCTCCTCGCCTTACTGAGCATTATCATGGTGACCGAATTTACCTCTATGCTCGCCTACGCCAGTGGTGGCAAAAGCCTGCGCATCTTCTTGAGCCGTGGTGATAATATTCGCTGGTTAAACCGCATTGCGGGCAGCCTAATGATAGGCGTAGGAGTTTGGTTAGCCATGAGCTAACGGTTTGAACTAACCGCTTAAATGTAACCCGATCTACCTAAAATGAGCCCAATAAAGTCCCGTTAACTCGGTCTTTATGAAGGCGCTTTTTGTAGGGCAACACATCCTGCATCTGCGCCATATATTGCTGCATTTGCAGTGTTTCTTGCTCAACAAAGTCAGCAATCGCCGCCTTAAATCCCAAATGGGCGATGTTATGGTAGGAATACATTGCTACGGGTTCAAAGCCACGCAGCACCTTATGTTCCCCCTGTGCGCCCGCATCAAACACTTGAAACTCATGTTCAATACAATATTGAATACCTTGATAATAACAGGCCTCAAAATGTAAACCGTCGAGCTCAACCGTCGTCCCCCAATAACGACCATATAAGCATTTCTGCCCTCGGGTATTCTCACCTTTTAAATACAAGGCGCCAGCGACCATCTCGCCCTTTGCATCTTCAACCACCAAGAGTAGGACTTGCGCAGCGAGTTGTGCCCCCAACTGCTGAAAAAAGGTTGGCGTTAAATAGCCGCGATGACCGGAGCGTTTAAGGTAAGTTAATTGATAACATTGGATAAACGTCTGCCATTGCGAAGCGGTGATCTGCTCCCCTTCGACAAACTGAAACTTAAGATTAAAAGGCTGTAACTGCGCCCGCTCCTTCAAGATATTTTTACGCTTACGGGAACTAAAGCCCGCCAGAAAATCATTAAAATCCCGATAACTGCGATTATGCCAGTGGAACTGAGTACCTAAGCGTTTTAACAGCGAATTTGGCAAACTTTCAAATAACGGCGTTTGTGTTGGGGTAACAAACAGGCTGTGCCATGAGGAAATCGGGCTGTCGCCCTGCTCTGGCCCATTAAGAATAGCTTCCTTAAGTACGAGATTATCCTGCGCTGATATTAGTCGGCGATTCAATGTCATCAGCAGTAATGCCGCCACGCGCAGTTGCTCGGCGCGCTCTACTGCGGGATGAATGCCCATCCGTTGACCTTGCACTGGGGTAAAAGGGATCGCATTCACCCATTTGGGATAGTAATCGAGCCCATGGCGCTCATAGGCTTCGGCCCACGCCCAATCGAACACATACTCACCGTAGGAATGGGATTTTTGGTACAAGGGCATGACGGCAATAAGTGGGAACTGATTGAAGTGCTTAGCCGTTTGCACACTGATAAACCCTCCTTCAGCCAAAGGCGACAAGTTTTTATCCTTGCTGGCAACATCATTTAATGTGTCACCCGCATCGAACACGCATAAATGTCGAGGCGTCCAACCAGTTGCAGTGCAGGCGGAACGGCTTTGCTCGAGTGCCAACAGAAACTCATGGCGGCAAAAGGGATTCGCCTCACCCATGGCAGCATTCCACGCACTGGCCGAAATATCCGACATTGAGCTCGCAAAAGCCAAAATAAGCTGTCTCATTGGGTAAATTATCGTCCTTTACTGGTGTGAACAAGTATACGAGGTTGCAATTAAGCCTAATTCTCGGCACATTGCATAGTCATAATTAAAATAAATTCAGGATTGAGTATGCGTCCAACAAGACCTTTTAGACCTCTTATTCTCGCCATTGCGATGGCGCTTCCCTTACTATCATCTCCCAGTCTGCTTGCCGATGAATCGCCAATTTTCAGCCAGATGGCCACCGCACAACCTGTGTGGGCTAAGCATGGCATGGTCGCAAGCCAAGAAGCTCTCGCCAGTCGCACCGGCGTTGAGATCCTAAAGCAAGGCGGTAATGCGGTTGACGCCGCCGTGGCTGTCGCCTTCAGTTTGGCAGTCACCTTACCCCGTGCAGGCAATATCGGCGGCGGTGGTTTTATGCTGGTGCATATTGCCAAAGAAAACAAAACCATCGCTATCGATTACCGTGAAATGGCCCCTTCTAAAGCCAAGAAAAACATTTTCCTCGACGAAAATGGCGACGCAGTTGAAAAACTGAGCCGTGAACACGGTCTTGCCGTGGGTGTGCCAGGGACAGTGATGGGCATGAGCTTAGCCCTTGAAAAATATGGCACTATGACTCTCGCCCAAGTCGCTGCGCCCGCGATTAAAATGGCGCAGGAAGGTATCAGCATAACGCCAGATCTTGCCCAATCCCTTGCAGGCCTAAAACGCCGCATGGCCCAATGGCCAACAACAGCAGCTATCTTCTACAAAGCCGACGGCAGTGACTATCAAGTTGATGATATTCTTAAACAACCTGAGCTTGCCCATTCGTTAAGTCTTATCGCTGAAAAAGGCACCAAAGGATTCTACGAAGGAGAAACCGCCACTAAGCTCATCAATGCGGTGAAAGACGCTGGCGGCATTATGACCTTAGACGACCTTAAAAATTATAAGGTAGTGGAACGTGAACCCGTGCGCGGCGAATACCGTGGCTATGAGGTTGTGTCTATGCCACCGCCATCATCGGGCGGTGTACACATCATAGAAATGCTCAACGTATTGCAGCAATTCCCAATAGATAAACTCGGCCACAATACCGCCCAGACGATTCATCTGATGGCAGAAACCATGAAGTACGCCTATAGCGATCGCAGCGAATACTTAGGCGATCCCGACTTTTATAAGGTGCCCGTCAGAGCCTTAACCAGTAAGGACTACGCCCAAAAAATCGCCAGCCAAATTGCGATGAATAAGGCTACACCGAGCGCTGAAATCAAGCCCGGCAAGCTCGCGCCCTATGAGAGCGATCAAACCACTCACTTCTCGGTAGTCGATAAATGGGGTAATGCAGTCTCTAATACTTACACCTTAAACTTCAGCTACGGCTCAGGTTTAGTGGCTAAGGGAACAGGGATTCTGCTCAATAACGAGATGGATGATTTCTCTGCCAAACCCGGCGTGCCAAACGGCTATGGTTTAGTAGGCGGTGATGCCAATGCGGTCGAAGGCAATAAGCGCCCACTCAGCTCAATGAGCCCAACAATAGTGATGAAGGATGGCAAACCCTTCCTTGTCACTGGCAGTCCAGGTGGTTCGCGCATTATCACCACCACACTGCAGATCATCATGAATGTGATCGATCATGGATTAAACATTGCCGAAGCCAGTAATGCGGCGCGGGTTCACCATCAATGGCAACCCGATGAATTGCGAGTCGAGTCCAGCTTTAATCGCGATACCATTTCCCTACTCGAAGCCAAAGGCCACAAAGTGAAAGTACAATCCGCTATGGGCAGCACACAATCAATCATGGTGACCGAACAAGGAATTTTTGGTGCGTCTGATCCACGCCACTCGGGTAGCGAAGCCATCGGCTACTAGCATCCCCATGATGCCGATTTTAGTGAAAGAGATGAGTGTAAAGAGATGAGTGAGAGAAATAGGTGGATGAGATAAAAGGATCTATGACCTAATTCGGTCTAGGTCATAAACCCTGAGTAAAGCTTGTACTTTCACTCAACGAATACAAACTTGCAATCAAAAAGCCCTGCTATACATCACTGTATAAGCAGGGCTTTTTATTATTTTTAATTACACCTTATCATGCTGATTTACATTAACTTTTAATTTGATGAAGCGACAGGTGAGTCATGAAGTATCTACTGAGACCTAAAGCACTTATGTACAAAATCCATTGCTAAACTGTAATGTCAGTTATTGGGATCTTAGCCTTGGCTGGTATCCATTCATATAGGCTTGCCATGGCATTCACTCACCGACACGCAGCGAGTCCGTCCTTGGATGCTCGACCGCCCCATCCATGGGGCGGACGGTCGTCTCGCCAATCACCATGGCACACCTTTCGAGCATTCGCGTAATCTGTAGATTTAAAAGCGTTACGCAGCACGCTTTTGGACATTTTTGTGCCACAAAGTACCAACTGTTCCAGTTGATAGAAACGCCATAAGCAGCCAGAGGGGTAGAACTCTTTAGCTTCGAAGCTAGCAATTTGGACCGTCATACTTCTGGTCAAATATCATAAATACTCTATTGTTAACTCTTTCAATCCAGTCGAGAATATTAGTCATATTCTCGTCTTCACAATCAATCCGTCTCAACCATAGCCTGTATGACTCATTGCAAAATTTGAGTGTGGGGCAGATATATCTTATGTCGGCTGGATGATAAAAAGGGTATACAGAGAATGTTTCATCCTCATTCTTTTGAAGACACCAGTCCATAGACTCGTTCCAAGAACCATGAATAGACTCAGACATCATCCCGTAAGTGTACTTGTATAGCTCCTCGTCTGAAATTTCCTTAAATATGTCGAAAAAGCTCTTCCCTTGAAGCTTCCATCGATTTTTCTTCTGTACCTTGAAGTCCTCTTCCGTGAAGCCTTCCAAGTCCATTTTTTCTTGAACTGACTTCAGAAGCCGTTTTCCCGCCTTGGTCTCAAAAAATCTAGAGCCTTCTTTTAACTCACGAAGTATTCTCAATCTGTCTTTGTATGAGCACTTTCTGTAATCCTCAACTACATCAGGTTCACTTAATAACAAATATTCGGCAGTTACTGCTGCTTCGATTAGCGGCCTTTCTAAAATACTTATAATTTCTGCATTATCCTGTTCGTAGTAGAATACAACTTCCTTGAGTAGCTTCCAGATCCTCGTTAGTAACCCCAAAATAGGAGCATCTTCTAAGTTGAAGCCAGTAGGATTACGCTCGATGTTTCGAACCCTTGTAATGCAATCATAAATCTCGGCCACATCCTTTACGAAAGTACCCGTAAATCTATTTATGTCTTCTAGCGTTCTTAAACTGTCGCCAACATATACTTCGTCGTATCGACTTATGATTTTTTCTATTTCGTCCAAGCGAATTCGGTCCTGTTTGGTAATGTTCTCTCAATGCAGTAGTCACATTACATGCATTAGTAAAAGTTGGTCAAATGGCGGGTTAGCTAAATGAAAGTCAACAATAGGGTAAGAAGGAATGGGGCATAGGCTTTTTAGCTAAACGAACAGCGAAAGGGTCAGTGAGGATTGGCATTGTTGCAACAGTGACCGTTGGCGGCATGGATGCCGCCGTCGAGCCTATATGGATATATTTACGGCGAGTCACTGGGGAAACAATGACAATTCATCCAGCACAACTGACGATATAACTCACTCTAAGATTTAACCGCCGTTTCCGTATGAACCTTTAATACTCAGAACAGTTTATTGCTCCCTACACTTTTGTGTCATCCCAAAATAACTTTAACAAAGAGCACTATTTCACCGCCGATAGCTCGATAAATGCTGCGGTGTACATTTTTAGGTTCAGCATAAATTGCTTATGGGCGATGAACTCTTTTTCGGTATGGCCTGTGTATTCCACGCCCAGCATCGCTTGGGCAAAACTTAAAGCAATGTGGAATAATTTACTGTTCGTTGAGCCGCCAATTGCAATGGGTTTAGGGCCGACTAAGCCAAAAAAACGTGCCTGAGACGCGATAATATCCTCGCCCAGTTTGCCATCATTTTTTGCTTAAAAGCCTGAAACAAAACATTTGTTACAAACTAAACACAAAATCGATGGAACCCCTAGTCCGATACATGTTAAACAGTCACATTAAGCTTAATTTAATGGTTTTAGCCGCACGTAGACTTCAATTTTTTCTTGAAATCCAAGGCCATCATCATGCAAACATCCATAACAATATCAACCTAACGGGGAACAAATAATGAAGGGACTAACCCTCAAACCGCAAGCCCTCACGCCACGCACTGCTAAGCTCACGCTAAGTGCTATCGCTTTAGCCTTAACTTTGGGCGCCTGTAGCACACAACAACCCGATGCCAGTGTTCAAGCAAGTGCGGCGCCAAATGCCGTGTCAGCGCAAATTATCAGCCAGAATGCGACGAATCCATTCTTTAAACCCTATGATACTTTTATGGAAATTCCGGCCTTCGATAAAATCAAGTCTGAGCATTTTCTCCCCGCATTTAAAGCGGGAATTGCTCAACAACACGAACAAATTCAAGCAATTGTTGATAATAAAGCCAAACCCACCTTCGCCAATACGATTGAAGCCATGGAGTTTTCTGGCGATCTAGTGACGCGCGTTTCTAACGTCTTCTTTAACCTGACGGGCGCGGATACGAATGAAGCATTGCAAGCACTCTCGAAAGAAGTGTCGCCTATGTTATCGTCCGCCGAAGACGATATTTTGCTTAATGACAAACTGTTTCAAAAAGTTAAAGCCGTCCACGACGCAAAAGACAACCTGAAGCTCAGCACAGCCCAAGCCAAATTACTGGAAGATACCTATAAATCTTTCACCCGTGGCGGCGCGAACTTAAGCGAGCCAGATAAAACCAAACTGCGCGCGCTGAACGAAGAGATCGGCAAACTCAATTTAACCTTTGGTGACAATCTATTAGCCGAAACCAATGCATTCGAATTAGTGGTTGATAGTAAAGCCGATCTCGCGGGTTTGCCCGCAGATGTGATTGCCACTGCCTTTGAAACCGCCAAAAAACGTGGCCACGAAGGCAAGTGGGTATTTACCACCTCTCGCCCTTCTATCACGCCTTTTTTAACCTATGCCGATAATCGCCAGTTACGTGAAAAACTCTACAAAGGCTATATCGAGCGCGGTAACAACAATAACGCCAACGATAACAAGATTATCCTCGCTAAGATTGCTGCCCTGCGTGCTGAACGTGCTCAACTGATGGGCTATAAAACCCATGCAGATTTCGTGTTAGAAGAACGCACAGCTAAAACACCAGAAAACGTCTACGGTTTACTCAATAAAGTATGGCCAGCGGCATTAGCCCAAGCCAAAAACGAAGTGGCTGATATGCAAGCTATGATTGACGCTCAAGGTGGCAATTTTAAGCTGCAAGCGTGGGACTGGGATTACTACGCCGACAAAATCCGTGTCGCTAAGTACAGCTTTAACGAGCAACAAACGCGCCCGTATTTCTCCCTCGACAGTACATTAAAAGGCGTGTTCTACACGGCTAACCGTTTGTACGGTTTAACCTTTAAAGAACGCACCGACTTGCCCAAATACAATGCAGAAGTTCGTACTTGGGAAGTTTACGATAAAGACGGCAAACTGATGGCCATCTTTATGGGTGACTATTTCACCCGTGACAGCAAACGTGGCGGCGCTTGGATGAACTCCTTCCGCAAGCAATACCATATGAATGGCGTTGATTCTAAACCTATTATTGTCAACGTATTAAACTACCCTCGCCCAGCGGGTAATGAGCCAGCGTTGCTGACCTTCGATGAAGCCAGTACCCTATTCCACGAATTTGGCCACGCACTACACGGCATGTTATCGAACGTCGAATATCGCTCACAAGGCGGCACCGCCGTACCTCGCGATTACGTTGAGTTCCCATCGCAAGTGAATGAAAACTGGATGACTCAGCCAGAAGTGTTAGCACAATTTGCCAAGCACTACAAAACCGGCGAAGTGATCCCGCAGGAGCTAGTGCAGAAAATCCAAGCGGCCAGTAAGTTCAACCAAGGTTTTTCTACCGTTGAATACATGGCGGCCACTAAACTCGATTTAGATTGGCACACACTGACCGACACAACGCCAAAGGATGCGGCCAAGTTTGAGGCGGACTCGTTAGCGGCAATGGGACTGATTGAGGAAATTAGCCCACGCTATCGCAGCACTTACTTCTCGCATATTTTCGCAGGCGGTTATTCAGCAGGCTACTACAGCTACCTCTGGTCGGATATTTTAGGTGCGGATGCTTTCGAAGCCTTTAAAGAAAACGGCATTTTCGACAAGGCCACTGCGGACTCCTTCCGTAACAATATCCTTTCGAAAGGCGGCAGCGATGATCCTATGCTGATGTATAAAAAATTCCGCGGTAAAGAAGCCGGTATCGAGCCGCTACTGCGTAGCCGCGGATTACTGGCCGAGTAACATAACATCATCCCTCTAAATTGAAGTTTTAAATATCATAAACAGGGAGCGAATACTCCCTGTTTTTATTTTACTGATACTAAATAGGGAAATAGCGAGAAAGGTCAAGATGACAGAGTACAGCTTGGCAGCTAACATCTTGGGAAAAAGATGTTACGGAACTTACGCCTAAACTTCTTAAATGCGGATTAGTAATAATGGTACGTTCCCGCTTCACATGTTAACCCACTATTATTCGCCACTTAGGCGGCATTAAATTTTCAATAGAGTTATATGATGAATATTGAGATGGTAGAAAAAGCAGATCATCTTAGTCTGCTCAATATTTGGGAAGCATCGGTGAGAGCAACCCATGACTTTTTAGCAGAAGAAGATCTACAGGAATTAAAGCCGTTGATCCTCGAACAATATTTTGACGCCGTTCACTTAAAGTGCGCTAAAAATGACAATGGAGAAATACTCGGATTCTGCGGGATACATGATGGCAATATTGAAATGCTGTTCATCTCACCTGACGCGCGCGGAAAAGGTATTGGTTCCATGCTAGCGACACATGCCATTAAAGAACTGGGAGCCACAAAGGTTGATGTTAATGAGCAGAATCAGCAAGCATTAGGTTTTTACCAGCATATTGGTTTTTCAGTAACGGGTCGCTCACCCGTTGATGGATAGGGTAAACCTTATCCGCTGTTGCATCTGGCGTTATATTCCATTGAGGGATTGTAGATGTATCCTGATTCAATCGATGAGAATAGGATTGGAGAGTATCCGGCGGAAACAAAATCAGGCGGCGGTTATTTCTATGATCAAGTCTTAGAATATCGTGTTTGGTGCCGCCCTTGGCAAGGTGCTCCAGATGAATTTGATGGTGAAATCTACTATTACGCATTTCATACTTATAATGAGGCTCTTGAATTTTCGAATGAAACTGACGGGTCTGAAGCGCCTTTAGTACTTGTTAAACAGCTTGAATGGATTGATGAACCAGAAGCAGGAAAATTCATTCATAAAACAGGTGAACGCCTAACAGAATGGAGGGTTGAGTGGCTATTAGAGAGTCAACGTAAGGAGGACACTATTGCTAACTTTATAAGCGACAATCAAACATAACAATTTAATCAATAAAAAATAGTTTAAGACTGTCTTTCGACAACATTTCAACAAACTATTTTGGAGCTGTGATTAGGAGCGTTACCTGTAGATTTTTCGTCCTCTAAACTTCCTGTCTTGAAACAAAAAATGGTTAATAAATCCGCCCCAACATCAATAAAAAAAGGCTTGTTAGGTTTCCCTAACAAGCCTTTATCTTTTTACCATTAATCAATTAATCGACTAAACCGCGGCGCTTTAACAGTGCCTCTGTTGTCGGTTTTTTACCAGTAAAATGAATATAATCTTGCATGAGATCTTCACTGTTACCTTTAGATAAGACTTCCTTACGGAATTTGTCACCATTATCGGCTTTTAAGCCACCTTGCTCACCCATATAGGCAAAGGCATCGGCGGCAAACACTTCGGTCCACAAATACGCGTAATAACCTGCGGAATAACCACCGGAGAAGGCATGGCTAAAGTAGCTCGACTTATAACGGGGTGGTATTGGCGCAAAATCGAGGCCGTGTTTAGCTAGCACTTGGTGCTCAAACTTCTCTACATCGCTAATTTGAGTGTCGGCGCTGATAGAGTGCCATTCCATATCTAACAAGGCCGCTGACAGGTACTCAACGGTATCAAAACCTTGGCCAAACTTATTTGCCGCTAAGATTTTATCAAGCAGCGCCTTAGGAATTGGCTCACCCGTTTTGTAGTGTTTGGCATAGTTAGCAATCACAGCAGGGTCGATATTCCAATCTTCGTTAACCTGTGATGGGAACTCAACAAAGTCACGTGCGGTTGATGTGCCAGCCACGCTTGGGTATTTCACCTGCGAGAATAAACCGTGTATTGCATGGCCAAATTCATGGAACAGAGTGGTCACTTCATCGAAGGTCATTAGCGTTGGGCCATCGGCTGGCTTAGGAATATTAAGCGCGTTATAGACTACGGGCTTAGTGCCGAGCAGACCGCTTTGGGTGACGAACTCATCCATCCACGCGCCGCCGCCTTTGCCTTCACGGGCATACGGGTCTAGGTAGAATAAGCCAATAGAACTGTTATCTTTATCAAAGACTTCAAAGGCTAAAACATCGGAATGCCACACAGGTAAATCGGTACGCGGTTTTAAGCTGATGCCATACAATTTATGCATAGCGAAAAACAGCCCGTCTTTCAGTACAGTATTAAACTCGAAATAAGGCTTGATACTGCTTTCGTCGAGATCGTATTTCTCTTTACGCACTTTGTCGGCGTAATAAGCCCAATCCCAAGGTTGCAGTTCGAAATCACCGCCCGCCTTTTTGATTTCAGCTTGAATATCAGCCGCTTCCACTTTGGCACGTGCTAAGGCTTTTGGTGCTAAATCGTCAAGGATTTCATACACAGCGGCTGGGGTTTTCGCCATTTGATCGGCAACCGCATAGGATGCCCAAGTATCGAACCCCAGTAAATTGGCTTTTTTAGCCCGAATTTGCGCCATTTTAACAATCAATGGGCCATTAGTTGCAACAGCTCTGTGCGCCGAGGTTTCCCACACTTTTTGGCGAAGTTCACGGTTGCTCAGACTAGAAAGCACAGGTTGGCGAGTCGTGTTCACTAAGGTAATCAAATAGCCCTCTTTTCCAGCAGCTTTGGCCGCTGCGGCTAAGGTGGCGATTTCGCTGTCAGATAAACCGGCTAACTGGGTTTTATCGGTCACAACAATCACATCATCTTTAAATGATTTTAAGCTGTTTTGTGAAAAGTCCGTCGCTAAGGTTGCAAGCTCGGCGTTAAAGTCGCGCATTTTAGCTTTATCTTCAGCCGACAATTTCGCGCCAGCGCGAACAAACTGCTCATAATAGTATTCAACTAAACGCTGATCTTCCGCATTTAAGCTGCTTTTTTGTTGATATACCGCTTCAACACGGGCAAATAACGTTGGATCGAGATAAATATTATCGCGATGGGCAGATAGCTTAGGTGCAAGATCCGCTTCGGTTTTCTGAAAATTATCATCAGAAATCAGACCTGCGAGATTAAAGAAGGTACGCGATACGCGCGTTAACAATTCACCTGAGGTTTCCATGGCGAGAATGGTATTGTCAAAACTAGCCGCCTGTTTGTTATTCACAATCGCAGCGATTTCTGCATCGTGAGCTTTAATGCCCTGCTCGAAGGCGGGAGCATAATCTGCGGACTGAATAAGATTAAATTGCGGCGCTTGATCTTGCAGTAGACTCTTGCTCAGCAGCACATTAGTTGTTTCGGCTTTGACGGCGGATTGAGTCGCAACGGCATTTTTGGCTTCATTGGTGCTTACATCAGGCTTGTCTGAACAAGCGCCAAGTAACAATGCCGCAGCTACGGCTGTGGTAATAACGGACTTACGCATATTAACTCCCTTGGATGTTGCTGCCCTTTCGATTGTATTTTTAAGGTGAAAGGTGCGCGCAAATGGATTTTGGCTTTCGGTTTACAACAGTCTGTTTTAACGAACTTCTGTAGCTTCGTACGTCAATTTCGATGAACTACCTTAACAAGTTACGCGCATTTCAGCCAAGTTTTACCCGCCCAGAGCGCAGCTTATTTGTATCACTTTATGTGTATTACCCGTCTAAATAAGCCTATGCCAACGCTACGCTAAACCTAACTCACCTCAATCAAGCCAAGAGACATGCGCGCATAAGTGATCAACATTGGCTAAAATTTGATGTAAAAGAATTATTTAAAACAATTCTACTGAAGTTTTACGTCAAATATCCCCGACATAGACAAGGGGCTGAGCAAATAAAATGCCATTCCAATAACAAATATTAATTCTTCTTAATAAACTGTTTACTGTAATTATTTAAACATTGATGTAACAAATAAACAGGCTAAACGGCTCACTATTTAGGCAAGCAAACCTTGAGTCACAATTTGAAACAGCTTTTCTCCGATTAATGTCACATTCAGATCATCAAATGTCTTTATAATTCCCGCTCGTTAACTTAGCAGCAAATTAACCTAACAGTTAAATTACGCCGAATTAACGGGATGATGGGCATGTTCTTTTACGGAACATGCATTGGGGTCAAATAAATATAAATAGAGATAACTATGTTAAATAAGAAAATACTCGCAGTGATGATCACTGCCGCCCTTGGTGCCAGCGCCTGTAATTCTGATGACGACAAAGTCGTTCAAGCCGATTTACGGGTACTCGAAACCACAGATCTGCACACAAATATCATGGATTTCAACTACTACAGTGGCAAAAATGACCCAACTATCGGTCTAGCCCGTACTGCAAGCTTAATCCACGCTGCACGCAACGAAGCCAAAAACAGCGTACTCGTCGACAACGGCGATCTACTACAAGGCAGCCCAATGGGCGATTACATGGCTAAAGTTGGCCTGCAAATGGGTGATATTCATCCAGCCTATAAAGCCATGAACCTATTAGATTATGAAGTCGGTAATATCGGTAACCATGAATTTAACTATGGTTTAGATTTCTTAAATAAATCCATTAGTGGTGCAGATTTCCCTTATATCAACTCAAACGTTTATTGCGCCGACGATAATGGTTGCTGGAATGAGGTTAAAAAAGGTGAGCATTTATTCACCCCTTATATCATCAAACAAAAAAATATTATCGACAATGAAGGTAATAATCAAACCATTAACATTGGTTATATTGGTTTTGTGCCACCGCAAATTCTATTGTGGGATAAACAAAATCTGACGGGTAAAGTGACGGTCGAAGATATTATTGAAACCGCGAAAAAATATGTCCCCGAAATGAAAGCAAAAGGGGCCGATATCATTATCGCCATTCCTCACTCTGGTATTGGTTCAACGGAAAATCCTGGCGATCCTATGGCTGAAAACGCCACTTACGCTTTGACTTATGTTGATGGTATCAATGCGATTCTATTCGGCCACAGCCACTCTATCTTCCCTGATGCTAAGTATGCCGACTTACCCAATACCGACGTCACTAAAGGCCTACTGAACGGCGTCCCCGCAGTGATGCCAGGTCGTTGGGGTGATAACTTAGGGGTTGTTGACTTTAAACTTGAACGTAGAGATGGCAAATGGCATGTCCTTAGTGCCAAAACGCAAGCTCGCCCCATATATAATGGTGCAACTAAGGAAGAGTTAGTTAGCCAAGATCCCGCAATTAAAGATGCAGTCGCAGCCGAGCACCAAGGCACCCTCGCCTTTGTGGATGAACCTATCGGCGTTGCCGCAGCCGACATGTACAGCTTCCTTACCTTAGTGCAGGACGACCCTACGGTACAAATCGTTTCCGATGCGCAAATCGCTAACGTGAAAGCGAAATTACCTGCAGCATTAAAAGGTCTGCCAGTGCTATCAGCCTCCGCACCCTTTAAAGCGGGCGGTCGCCACGGTACAACCAGTGATGCCGATCAATTTGTGCAAGTTGATAAAGGCCCACTGACCTTTAAAAACGCCGCCGATCTGTACCTGTATCCCAATACTATGGTGGCAGTCAAAGCGACGGGCGCCGAATTGAAAGATTGGCTCGAGTGCTCAGCGAACCAGTTCAATCAAATTGACCCTGCAAAAACCACTCCACAAGGTTTAATCAATTGGGATGGTCATCCAACCTACAACTTCGACGTACTGGATGGCTTAACCTATAAAATTGATGTGACCCAACCAAGCAAGTTTGACCGCGATTGCGCCGTCGTTAATGCCAACGCAAACCGTATCGTTGATTTAAGCTATAAAGACGAAAACGGCAAAGTCATCACAGGTGAAGAATTTGCCGCGAAAGAGTTTATCGTTACCTCAAATAACTACCGCGCCTTTGGGGGTAAGTTTGCTGGTACGGGTAGCGACCATGTGGTGCTTGAACTGCCCGATACTAACCGTGAAGCACTAGCTGCTTATATCACAGCGCAATCTCAGTACAACGAAACCACAGGCAAGTACGAAGCTATGGTCAATCCAAGTGCCGATTACAACTGGGATTTCAAAACCATCACTACCAACGTCACATTAGACATTCGCTTCGAAACCCAAGACAGTGACAAAGCCGCTGCCTTTATCGAAGCCAATAAACAACGTGAAATGAAGAAGATCGGTAAGGATGAACTGGGTTTCGCCGTTTATAGCATCAACCTAACCAAATAAGCGTTCAATCCCGAAATATCATGCTCAAAAAGGCTCCTCGTGAGCCTTTTTTATTCCCTACAGATTAAATTAACGCTAATCTGCGATCTATAAACGGCGTGTCGCCATTTAGTTCATCATGCTCCACACTAAAGGTTAAACCTGCTTTGTGTCGCCAAATATCTGCCTTATTATTTAGCGGCGTCCTCGCAACAACAGAGAAAGCTTATGAAATATCAATCAATCTTATGTGCCACGGCATTAGTGCTGGGGACTGTGCAGCCAGCAACGGCCAATGTTCATCTCAATCTGCCTAAAAATGCTGAAGTGTTAACGGTCAATGCCAAGCCAGCCGTAAAGAGTGGCGATCTCGTTTTAGCCGATGGGACCAATCAGATTGCCTTCCGTTATGCCGCGCAATATCGACAACAAGCTGACTCAGTGCATTATCTCTCCGACGTGCTCATCGTCCGTTTTGATGCGTCAGCACAAACACTCACGCTGACACTTCCCGCCATCAACTCAGCCAGAGATGCAAAGAAATTTGATGAGTCACCTAAGCTGACACTATTAAATGCTCAAGATGAAGCAGTGGGTTTTACCAGTGATAAATTGATTAAGAATGGCATTCAACTGGGACGGGATTTCGAACACGAGATACTGCAGTACAACCTTAGCAATCATCCGGCTTCATTAAATCTCACTATGAATACCGCAACAACGCAAGCAAGCGACGCCATTGCACCAGTATTGGCAAGCCAGCCGCAAATACACCAAACATCAGCAGCCACAGCGAACAATGATAAGGCTCAGCAAATCACTCCAGCGACGACACCTAGCCAAGCTGAAATCAGTCAAATGCTGGATTACTGGTACAAACAAGCTAACGACAATACCAAAGCCAGCTTCAAAGCTAAAATCAACAAAGAGTGACCCATAAAGCACGCAAGCGTTGAAGAGAGTATTTGTCCTCTAACCATCAACATTGCTTCAGCTATCTATTTCAGACCGCCAGCTTAGTGTCACTATGAACTGGCGGCTCTATTACAGTTCTTAGAATTAGAACTTAGTAAAACTTAAGCTCATTAAGAAAGCGTTCAGTAAACCCATTACCACTTCACAGCTTAATGTAATTTAAGCCTATCAATGTCCTAACCAATAAAGCCCTTTCAAAAATACTAAAACGTGCAAATTGCAGACGCAAAAAAGCCAGCTTATTCAGCTGGCTTCGTTGCATCTCAATGAGATAATTAGGCGCTTGGCGATGACCTACTCTCACATGGGGGTGAAATCATCGCGCTATAAATACGG
>NZ_JABAEB010000015.1 GCF_012584455.1 Shewanella oncorhynchi | reverse complement strand
TTGGAGCGACATATCGGGTTCGAACCGATGACCTATACCTTGGCAAGGTATCGCTCTACCAACTGAGCTAATGTCGCATTCAATCTAAATGACCGCACATCTCTGTTCGCATCAAAAAGTTGAGGCCGCATTATATGAAAAATTCATGCGGCTGCAACCCCTTCTTGCATATTTATCTACTGATCGGTCAAATTTTAAATACTTTGCTGCGATAATACTGCAATTCAGCGATCGACTCTTGGATATCCTGCAGGGCTTGGTGAGTATTTTGCTTCTTAAAGCCCGCCATAGTTTCTGGACTCCAACGCTTCACTAGCTCCTTAATCGTACTGACATCCACGTTGCGGTAGTGGAAATAATCTTCCAACTCGCGCATATAACGATTTAAAAAGCGTCTATCTTGACCAATGCTGTTACCACACATTGGAGAGGCGCCCTTAGGAACATACTGTTCTAAGAAGGCAATCGTCTTGGCCACGGCTTGCGCTTCGGTTTCTTGGCTAGCACGAACGCGATCAATCAACCCAGACTCACCATGGTGCTTTTGATTCCAATCATCCATAGCGGCCAGCACATCATCTGACTGATGAATCGCGATAACCGGACCTTGACCGATAATATTGAGTTCTTGATCTGTCACTAAAGTGGCAATTTCAATGATCCTGTCGACATCGGGCTCTAACCCTGTCATTTCCAAATCGATCCAAATGAGATTATTTACATCTGCCGTCATAAATCAGCCTTATCGTGTCAGTTAGCCTAAATTCAGGCTTTTTTATTCAAGAGTGTGTATCATACTGCTTTTTTCCAACACAAAAAATCACCTAATTGACGAAGACGAATCAGTGAGTAAAAAGAAACCCCTAAGCCAAGGTCAATTACGCCGTATGCGCGCTAATCACGAGAAGCGACTCAATCGTGACAGTGGCGATAAAAATACGCCAGAGTTACAGGATAGTTCATTGGGGCAAGAACAGCCCGGTACTGTGATTTCACGTTTTGGCCAACATGCCGACATAGAAACTGAAAGCGGCCAAATTGTGCGCTGTAATATTCGCCGTGCCGTCACCAGTTTAGTGACTGGCGATAAAGTGATCGTACGCTTAGCCATTGAGAGCCAAGCCAATAGCGGTATCGCAGGTATTGTTGAAGCCGTTCATCCACGTCGCTCATCACTTACACGCCCAGATTTATACGATGGCGTGAAAATTATCGCCTCGAATATCGACCAGATTTTGATTGTCTCCTCGGTATTACCCAGCTTTACCACCCAGATCATAGACCGTTATTTAGTGGCTGCCGAAGATACCGATATTCCGCCTATCATCATTTTGAATAAAATTGACTTGCTCAATCCCGATGAAGCGCAGGCAATTGACGAAGCGCTACAGCGCTACAAAGACATTGGCTATCCGGTTTATAAAGTCAGCAGCAAGCTTGGCGATGGTATCGATACCATCAAAGGCATACTCAAAGATAAAGTCAGCGTGTTTGCCGGCCAATCTGGTGTGGGTAAATCATCGATCATCAATGCATTACTACCCGATGCAGAGCTTATTATCGGCGATGTTTCCGATAACTCAGGTTTAGGTCAACACACTACTACCACTGCTAAGCTGTTGCACTTACCTAGTGGCGGCGATTTAATCGACTCTCCGGGCGTGCGCGAATTCGCCCTATGGCATCTTCCTGCACAACGTGTCGGCTGGTGCTTTATCGAGTTTCGCGAGTATCTTGGCGCATGTAAATTCCGCGATTGTAAACACGGTGACGATCCCGGCTGTGCACTGCAAGAAGCCCTGAGCCAAGGTAAGATCAGCGCAGATCGCTTTAATAATTACCATAAAATTATCGCCAGCTTAGATGAACAACGTCATGCCCGCCATTTCCGTGCGGCCACTGATGAATAACGACTTATTGATAAATAACAACAGTCTCAGCAAAGATTGAGCAGTAAGAAAAGGAATTGAAATTGGATAAAGTCAAAATAGCGCTGCAGTACATGCTGCCAAAACACTTGTTATCTCGTTTAGTGGGTAAACTCGCTGCAGCCGAAGCTGGCGCCTTAACCACTGCCGCCATCAAGTGGTTTATCAAACAATATAAAATCGACATGAGCGAAGCGGCGCAGAGCGAACCAGAAGCCTATAAAAGCTTTAATGCTTTTTTTACCCGCGCCCTTAAACCCGGTATTCGTCCGTTAGACATGGACGCCGATATCATGGTACATCCCGTCGATGGTGCGGTAAGTCAGTTAGGCCCCATCAAAAACGGTCGCATCTTCCAAGCTAAGGGTCATCACTATTCATCGTTAACTTTGCTTGGCGATCAAGCCGAAGATGCTAAACGCTTCGAAGGCGGTGATTTTGCGACTATCTATCTGGCGCCTAAAGACTATCACCGTATCCACATGCCGATTAAAGGCACGTTATCAAAAATGACCTATGTACCTGGCGAACTGTTTTCGGTGAATCCGTTAACGGCGAGACACGTACCCGGTCTATTTGCCCGTAACGAACGCGTTGTGGCGATTTTTGAAACCGAATTAGGTCCATTGGCCATGGTATTGGTTGGCGCAACGATTGTTGCCAGTATTGAAACCGTATGGGCTGGCACAGTCACGCCGCCGACAGGTAAGCAAGTCTTCACTTGGGAATATCCAACCCAAGGCCCAGATGCCATCACCTTAGACAAGGGTGAGGAAATGGGTCGCTTCAAGTTAGGCAGTACTGTGGTGATGTTGTTTGCTAAAGATGCTATCGCGACCTTTGCTGAAGGTGTCGAAGCCGAAGCAGTGACACGTATGGGACAAGCCTTCGCTAACCTGAAAGACGTTAAGCAAGCAGATTAAGCTTTCTTGAGTTCTGCTAAACCTTCGGGATTAATTGAATTGCATCTGGCTGTGCTGCTATTTGGCGGCACAGCTTTGTTTTCTAAATTAATCCCGCTCAGCGCCCTCGACATCACCTTCCTACGCTGTATCGTCGCCGCCACAGTGTTAGGTTTGCTGGTGAAATTCAGCCGCAAACGTTTAACGCTGGCCAGCAAACAAGATTATCTAGTCGCAATCGGGCTTGGGGTTATCGTCAGCCTACATTGGGTGACCTATTTTGCGGCCATGCAATTATCATCGGTTGCCATTGGCATGATTGCGTTTTTCACCTATCCGGTGATGACAGTGATTGCCGAGCCGTTGCTGACAGGTAATAAGATAAAATTACACGATATGATCAGCGGTGTATTAGTGCTTATTGGGGTGATATTGCTGATCCCTGAGGCAAATTTAGGTAACGACACTACGCTGGGCATTGCCATCGGCATAGTGTCTGCCATCTTGTTCACCACCCGTAACTTATTGCACAAACGCTACTTTTCCCAGTACAGCGGCCCCCATGCCATGTTCTATCAAACTTTGGTCGCGGTGGTGTTCCTGATGCCTTGGCACCAAACGGAACTGGACAGTATCTCATTAGAAGTGTGGGGATTAATTATTTTACTCGGCGTTGTCTTTACCGCTGCGCCACATGCGCTATTTACTTCTGCGCTGAGGCAACTGAGCGCCAAAACGGTTGGGCTAGTCTCTTGCTTGCAGCCCTTTTATGGCGCCATGTTAGCGCTGATTATTTTAGGTGAAGAGCTCAATCTCAACACCTTAATTGGTGGCACTATCATAGTCGCTACCGCCATCTTCGAAACCCATCAATCGCACCAGTCGCAGCGGCGAAAAAAGAACGCCTGAAACATACCAATCTCAACGCAATTTGGCTAATATGGAGCGTCTTTCGCCCCTAAATGTCTTTAGCCTATATGCCACGTATTTTATTGTTCATTATTGCTTTTTTCACATTTTCCGCACTTGCCAATTCGCCTTTGCAGTTGGACAAACGTCTTGGCATGAACAAGCAAGATCAGCAACAAAATCTCAGCATTGACGAACAAATTAACGAACTAAAAATTAACATAGAAAAACTCGCCGCCAACGCAGCCAGTTTCCAACAAGCGCAGATTGATTTTGAACAACATAAGAAGCGCACTAACCAAGCACTGAAAGACGCCTATAAGCCTTTATCTCTGGAAAAAGGTACTGATCTTAGCCAGCAGGCTTCCATGGCCTATATTCGCTTGTCTGAACTTAAAGAAAGCGAATCCACCCTTGGCCGACAAGTTAACGATTTATTACTACGTCACAATGACTTACCTACCGTTATCGCCAGCGCGAGGCAAACAGTCGCCCAAAACAAAAAAGCAGAACTCGCCCCGCTAGATACCCCTACGGGAGAGTTACAGCAAACTCAACGACTCTTCTTTGAACAAAGCCTTGCCACCGATGAAGCAGAACTTGCCAGCAGCCAAAAACGCATTGAACTGACGCAATTACAATTACAGCTAGTCCGCCAACAACTGGTGCAGCAAGAAGCCTTGATCGAAACCATCAATAAGGCAATCAATAAACAACGTCAGCAACAAACGGATGCCACCCTAGCCAAAAACTTAGTTAATACCGAAAAAGTCATCGATCCTATCACCCGTAATATTGCCGACACTAACCAGATTTACGGCCAAAAGCTGCAAACGTTAACTTTGCAGATCAATAATGTGGTCGAACAGCAGGAACAGGCTGAAACCCAATATCAATCCCAAGCCAAACAACTGGCAAACATCCAAGAGCAGATCACTTGGGTCAAAATGAACTCCGCCTTTGGTGAGCGCTTTTTGCAGATGTTGCAATCACTGCCTAAACCACCGAATCACGAAAAACTGCAAACGCTGATCGCCGATGCGCGCTTAGACAGATACCATTTAGAGCAGCAACAAGCCCTCAATGAGCAAGAATTAGAACAACCCGGCTTATACAATGAGCAGCAGATTAAGCTCTTACACTCGCAACAGAGTTTGATCTCGCAGTTGATGAAAAGCTATGACCAATACTTAAGTGAATTAGGCAAGCTGAAGGTCAATTACCAACAACTGAGCCAACAGAATCTCACCCTCAAAAATACCCTTAACGAACATTTATTCTGGGTGCCTAACGCTGCAAGTATCAGTAAGTTATGGCTTACGGATCTTGAGCGCAGCACGGTTTGGCTTGTGCAACAAGCACAGTGGGATGAACTGGGAAAAGCCTGGGATGAACAAAACGATTATTGGTCTTGGTGGATCATATTGCTGGTACTGTGTTTAGTCGTACAAGACTTGATCACGCCTAAATTCAATCGCTTGCTAAATCATTACACTACTTATGTGGGCAATGTGACCCAAGATAAATTCATTTACACTCTCAAAGCGCTCGCCTGCAGTATCAGCTATGCGTTGATAAAACCTTTCCCAGTGATCATGGCGGGATTGATTTTCTATCATTCCGATCGCAATTTTGTGCAAGCAGTGGGTATGGGCATACTGGCGATTGGTTTAGTGTATCTCTTATATCGCTTTATCTTTATTCTGACACTCGACAAAGGCGTACTCGTGGGCCATTTCAAACGCCCCTCAAAACTCATTCAAGCGGGACAATCACGGCTCAGACACTTTGTGCTGATTGCTAGCCCATTATTGGGTCTGATGGGTTTTACCGAAGTGCTCGACACATCACTGGTGCGTAATAGCATAGGCCGCGGCGCATTCATTATTTTCTGTATCGTTTTATTCTTGTTATACAAAGATATTTTAATCCTGAGCCGTAAAAACTCAGATGCCAAGAAAGACGGTAAAAACAAAAAACTCATTCAGAAAATGCTCTGGACCTTACTGATTTCTGTGCCGCTTTTAAGCGCAGTGTTAGCCTTTAGGGGTTACTACTTCACCGCTTTCCAAATGCTGTTACAACTGCAATTATCGATCGTGCTGGGTCTGGGTTTCTTGCTCTTATACCAATTGATCAAACGATGGATGTTAATCGAACGCCGCCGTATCGCCTTCGATCGCGCGAAGGCAAAACGTGCAGAGCGCTTAGCACAAAGGGAAAAAGGCGAAACACATCACCCTTCCGTTGATGGACTCGATACCTACGAAGAACCCGTGGTCGATCTCGAAACCATTTCGAGCCAATCCCTTGGCCTAGTGCGTTCACTCTTGTTATTGGCCTTTTTAGCCAGTTTGATTGGTCTGTGGACTCAAACCCATACGGCGCTGTTTTCCTTCCTCGATGGCATTACGCTGTGGACGACCAATACCAGTGTGAATGGCTTAGAGCAACAATTGCCCATTACCATGAAATCACTGATGTTTGGGCTGATAGTGGTAGGTTTCTCGTTAATGATTGCCACCAATTTACCCGGCCTACTTGAGCTAATGATCCTGCAAAGGCTTGATCTCTCGCCCGGGACAGGTTTTGCGATCACAACCGTCAGTCGTTATCTGGTGGTTTTCCTCGGACTATTAATCGGCTTCTCTAATCTCGGGATGGAATGGTCTAAGTTGCAATGGCTGATTGCCGCACTGTCTCTCGGTTTAGGTTTTGGTCTGCAAGAAATTTTCGCCAACTTTATCTCAGGTTTGATCATTTTGTTTGAGAAACCCGTGCGGATTGGCGACACAGTGACAATTCGTGATTTAACAGGGACAGTCAGTAAAATCCAAATTCGGGCGACCACCATTATTGACTGGGATAGAAAGGAAATTATCATCCCGAACAAGGCCTTTATCACAGAGCAGCTGATCAACTGGTCCTTGTCAGATCCTATTACTCGGGTCATTGTTTATGTGTCGGTGGCGCGGGATTCAGACCCGGCCAAAGTTGAAGCGACCCTGTATCAAGCGGTGCAAGAGTGTGAAGATGCACTTGCCAGCCCAGAACCTGAAGTCTGGTTTGCCGGCTTTGGTAAACATACCCAAGATTATGAAGTGCGCGCCTATGCGAAAGATATGTCGGCACGCTGGCCACTGCGCCATGATTTACATAAACGAGTGACTAAAAAACTCAAAGAAAACAATCTCGAACTCGCCTACCCGCAGATGGAAATCCATATTAAGAATGGTCAAAATCGCGAGCAACAAGGCATTATTAGAAGCTAATAGGATCGCAGACCATGCTTATTTTTGCTCACCGCGGCGCCAGCGGTTATCAGGCCGAAAATACCTTAGCCGCCATGGCTAAAGCGTTAGAATTGGGTGCACAAGCCGTCGAACTCGATGTACATAATGTCGAAGGTGAGTTAGTCGTGTTTCACGACAGACGACTCGATAATAAAAGCTCGGGCACGGGCGTCATTCACTTAGTGAGCAAGGACTATCTAGCAAGCATCAATGTGAAAGGTGAATCCATTCCGACGCTATGGCAAGTACTTGAGCTGATTGCGGGGCGCTGCATAGTCAATATAGAGTTAAAAGGCATTAATACCGTCACGCCGTTAATCGACTTATACCCAAAGGCTATGAGTCAGCTTGGATTTACGAAGGAGCAGTTACTGATATCTTCTTTTAATCACCCCTATCTGCATGAACTTAAACAGGCGTTGCCGGATGTGTTAGTCGCACCATTGCTTGCCAGTATTCCACTCGATGGGGCTGGCGTGGTAAGCGAACTGAATGCCTATTCATTGCATTTAGATGTGAGTTTTATCAGCCAAGCGCTAGTAGATGACGCCCATAACCGAGGTGCCAAGGTTTATGTTTATACTGTCGATCATATTGATGATATTCATGCGCTTAAGCAGATAGGCGTCGATGGCGTGTTCAGCAATTACCCCGATCGCGCCATGCAAGCCTTAACTCAAAAGGCAATGGCCGATTACTCTGGCTACTTTGAGTAACGGCAAAAATAATAACGCTATTAAGCTTGGCTATTTCGCTGAGCCCAATAACCGATAAAAATAAACATGGCCACAATTAACAGAAACATCCAATGGGATGGCATAGCCACTATGTGTCTTGCCACCCAAGGCGTGGCTTTCACGATCAATAGTCCATAGCCAAAGGCATTCACAATAATAAAAACAAATGTTCGCAGCACAAAAGAATGCCCCAACAAATGACGCCTTAAGATACGATTTACATCCGCTGAAAAAACCAAAATAAGACACACCACCATAGCGGTAGCAATATCGAAGGCCCAAGGGCGAAGCATATTACCTAACTGGGCAATAATGGCGACTAATTGATCAAACATAGACTTAACCTAAAAAGATGCAGCGCAATCCATCAGCGTGGCCGCGACAGCGTATTGAAAAATAACAATAACCAAGCATAAAGGGAGACGCCATGGGGCACAAGTTACTCTTGCTAACAAAGGCAAATCAACAGTACCGCGACTTGATTGAGGCGCAGAGTCTCCCAGATTTAACGTTACTCGATGATAATCCAGCGAGCATAATTGATGCAGATATTTGGTTAGCCGAACCTAAACTCGCCGCGCCCCTATTACCCCATGCTAAAAATCTGCAATGGTTACAATCAAGCTTTGCTGGCATAGATGCCCTGATGAGTCCAAGGGGCAGAAAAGACTATCAACTTACCAATATTAAAGGCATTTTCGGCCCGCTGATGAGTGAGTATCTATTTGGCTATTTACTCGCGCATATCCGCGGCCATCGTTTTTATCGCCAGCAACAAGGACAAAAACAGTGGCTGATTCAACCCCAGCAGCGCCATTCAAGCCTACAGGGAATGCGATTACTCTTACTCGGTACAGGCTCAATTGCCCAGCATTTAGCGAAAACGGCAAAACACTTTGGCATGCATGTCACAGGGATCAATCGAAGTGGTAATACCGTTGAAGGTTTTGATGCCATTGAAGCGATGGCCAATTTAGGCCAAGTGTTAACACAGGCCGATGTGGTTGCAAATCTACTGCCAAGCACTCCTGCAACGCATAATCTTCTCAATGCTGACATGTTAGCTATGTTAAAAACTGATGCAGTGCTGTTTAACGTCGGCCGCGGTGATGTACTCGATCTCGATGTGCTAAATACCCAGCTGATCGCTAATCCTAGTCAGCAAGCGATCCTCGATGTATTTGCTCAGGAACCTTTGCCCAATAGCCACCCTATTTGGGAACGGGAAAATGCCGTGATCACGCCGCATATTTCGGCGCCAAGCCATCCTGCACAAATCGTCGATATCTTTAGCCAAAACTATCGCCGCTACATCATGGGTAAACCACTGCAGAATCGAGTCGACTTTAGTAAAGGTTATTAGATCAGAGATAAGAAATTGAGTTAGAAATCAGTAAAAGAAAAGGCAATAATCAGACTATTGCCTTTTTATCTTAAATTTTAGGCAGTTAAACCCTAAAACTGCGCTTTAAGAATTGATCGACCAATACCGAGTGAGAATCCATCTCGCGGGTCACTTCGTCATTCAAGCCGACCATTTCACTGCCGAGTTGATGACTAGAATGGGTAAATTGCGACACATTCACCACGCTGCGATTCATCTCATTTGCCACACTCGATTGCTCTTCAACCGCGCTGGCAATATGGTGCGTCATATCGGTAATGGTCGAAATGGCCTCACGAATCGTACGTAATGCCGTACCTGCTAAATCCGCCGTTGAAATACATTCAGAAGCGGCAACCACTCCTTGCTGCATACTGATAACAGCTTTATTCGTCCCCTGCTGCAACAGATTAATCATACTGTGGATTTCTTTGGTGGCATCGTGAGTACGTTGTGCCAGCGCCCGTACTTCGTCAGCAACGACAGCGAAGCCACGACCTTGCTCACCCGCCCGAGCCGCTTCAATTGCTGCATTCAATGCCAGCAAATTCGTCTGCCCCGCAATACTCTGAATCACATCGAGCACAGTGCCAATATCTTTACTGTGGGCTTCTAACTCAGTAATCACTTTTGACGTTTGTTGCAGTTGCTCCGCCATAGCTTGAATCGAGCGAATAGTACTCGACACCGTTTTATCACCATTGATAGTTTCAGCGGATGCCATTTGCGTGGCACTCGCCGCATCGGCACAATTGGAGGACATATCGCCTAATGTGGCGGTCATTTCCTGCATCGCTGTAGCAACTTGATCTATTTCAGACAGTTGAGCCTGACTGGTACTCTGGATTTGTTTGCCCTTGGCGGCAGATATTTTGGCCTGTTCTGACACGTTATAACAGGAATCCGATGCACGCCCAAGAATCGACTTAAGCTCTGAATTCTGCATTTGCAGTGCTAAATCAATCGCGCCAAGATCGTCACAGTTACCACTATAGATGTGGGCCATCAGCGGATTATCGTAGATATGCTTCGCCTTAGCCACTATCGCGTAATAGCGACTCAGCACCAGATTACCGCCCACCAGCAATACTAGGACACTTATCGCTAGGGCAATAAAGCCCATTAAGCCAATTTGCAGAGCAAGGTAAAGCATAGGTAGCATGGCAACCAATGCGAGTAACAGCAATTTAACTGGCATATCCAAGGTACGTTTTAACGCACTGACGCTGCCCTTTTTGTTCAACTCCGCATAGGCTATTTCTGCACGCTTAACCTGCTCGCGGGTGGGTTTAGTGCGTACAGATTGAAACTCGACGACTTTGCCATTAACTGAAATGGGTGAGACATAGGCATCAACCCAATAGTGATCGCCATTGGCGCAGCGATTTTTCACTATCCCTTTCCAAGGCTCGCCTTTTTTGATACATCGCCACAGATCTTCAAACGCTTGCGGAGGCATATCTGGATGACGCACCATGTTGTGAGGCTTGCCTAGCATGGCATCGAGGTCGTAACCGGCAACGGTACAGAAAGATTGATTGGCGTAAGTGATATGACTTTGAGTATCCGTAGTCGACAATAAAATCCAATCCGCTGGATAATCATATTCTCGCTGTGTAACTGGTAGATTAGTTCTCATGAAACCTTATGGATCTTTGATTAATTCTTCGTTATTCATCCATGAGTTATCCATCCGTGAGGCATCATCACCCTGACTCTGTATTCCTAAACCTACTTCTAAAACTGCCTAGCTTTTTAGTGCTAAAACACACCTAGCATAGACGATAAAACGTGCGCCATGTAACAAAAGCGTTAAAGTATGAAAATCACCCAAAAAAACATGATTGCATTTGATAAGCGTTTTCATTTAGAATTAGCGCAATTCGATTGGAGACTAATATATGTACGTTTGTCTTTGCCATGCGATCACTGATACGCAAATTAAAAACGCAGTAAGCCAGGGCGATAGCTCGCTTGCTGACGTAAAAAAGCGCTTAGGTGTTGCCGATCAATGTGGTAAATGCGCCAGAATGGCAGTGCAGATCATTCAAAATCAACTAGAGCTTGAGCCTAATTATTACGAAGTCGCATAGAGTTCATCGCGAATAGCGTGGTAAAGGGTAAGTCACTCACCAACAAACTTCCGACAAGCTAAATACACGCTGACTCAAGCAAACTTAATCCCAAAATCCAGCGGCAACAAAGTCTTCTATCTGTCATTTCGTCTTAAATAATTTTGCCAGCCTAATCTTTAGATATGATGTTTTAATGACAAGCCCCACTGAACTCCAAGCTCGAAAGCCGCGAATAATTCAATGGGGTTACAGATCCAACTTCCGAGTCAAGCCTACTTACGTTTCAACAAATAGGCCGCTTCATTAAGCCAAGGCACGGCTTTCTTAATAAAACGTGGATTGTCGGCCAACACATCTTGCGACGCTAATACTTCAATATCAAAATCCTCACTCAGATGCTGCTCTACCCAAGTAGGGGATACAGCAAAAGGTGGGCCGATAAGGGATTCTTGCGGATAATCTAAAGTCACTAATAAACCGACACTGCCGCTAGGTAATAAGCTCGCTAACTGCTTGGCATATTGTGCACGCATACTTTCTGGCCATGCGATCAAAGCCGCGCGATCGTAAAAAGCCGTCACCGCTTGGGTGATAGTCTTAGGTAGGGTAAAAATATCCCCCTGATACAAGCTGATCTGTTCAGTTTGATAATGCTGGTGTTCACCCACGGCCATTTGCGTCATCTCGAGTTGGTTATCGCTAAAAAATTGCTGTACGGCCAATTCATTTAACTCACAACCTATGACCTGATGCCCCTGTTCTGCAAGGAAACACATGTCTAGCGACTTACCACATAAGGGCACAAAAACCTTGGTGTCTGCGGGTAATGCAAGCTGCTGCCAATACTTAACGAGGAAAGGATTGATATCTTGCTGATGAAAACCTATCTGTTGCTGCTGCCACTTTTCATGCCAAAAACCGGGTTCCATGGGTTTATCTCTATTCGCTAATGTTGTCCTTACTCTAATGACATTTTAAAGTGGATGCAAAACCTCCTGCCATTCGGCAAACTCAGCAATGTAAAGACTAACTTACTGATCTAAAGTGGCTTGCACTTTACGCAGCCAAACACAGTTATCGCATTGGCATTGACGGCGTGATAAATGATGTGGGCTTAAAGATGAGTCGATAAAGTCCACGGCGATCAACAACTGCTGTTTTAACTCGGCAATCGATTTTTCGTTCACGGCCACCAGCTCGTCATTCTGGTTCATCCAGATACATTCCATGCCCTGATGACACGTTAAACATTGCTCGTCTCTATCATTAAAAAATACCGCATGCGGGCAATGGGTCACTTCCATTGACTGTAAAATACGCTTACGCGGATATTCCAAAAGTTCAATCAACAAGGCTTTATATTGGGTGGGCATACGCCCTCCTTAGCTGCACTTTGTCTGTGGGTTAATTAACAAAAATTGATTCCATCTAATGCCCCAAAGATTACCTATAGTCGCGAGGATTTAATTTGATGTAAGTCAAAGTCAGTGACGAAATGATCGTATAGGTAAGCCGCGCCTGACGCTGATCATCAATGCCATTCAAAATACTAAAATAAAGCCACCCGCTATTTGATTATCTCCCCCGCTTACTGGTTAAATGAACAAAACAAGGAGCACAATTTGCAAACACCGCAGCTGCAGCATTTTTATATTTCTGAAGAGCAATCCATTTACTTGCTCAAAGCCAATGATGCCCGTAAACACAAGGCGTGGATCCGCCTCTGTAAACAACAGCTGAGTAAATTAGGTTATACCGATATCGAATTGGTCGGTAAAGGCGCCTACGGTTTCGTGTTTGCGGGTATCAATCAAGCGGGCGATGCCCATGTGTTTAAGTTTTCACGGATTAATCTGCCACAACACATTCAAGATCGGCTCGAAGAAGAAGCCTTTATGCTCTCCTTACTCAAGCACCCTAATGTGCCGGGGGCAATCAAATTTGAGCGAGTAGGTAAGCAGGGAATACTCGTGATGGAACGGGCAAAAGGGGAAGATCTCGACCAACTTTGCCGCCGCATGGGCGCCCTACCGACCGCTATGGTCATGAGCATCGCCCGCCAACTCGCCGATATCTTGTATTACCTGCGCACAGGCAAGCCTTTAGTGCACGGCGATATCAAACCTTCGAATCTGGTTTACGATATTGAACAACAACACTTATCGTTAATCGATTGGGGCTCAGCGGTATTTGCGCAGCGGGATGAACATAACAAACCCGTCGAAGACAATGTGATGGCGTTAATGTCGAGCGATCAACAACATACCAACGCCCGCATGGGTGATGTGTACTTTATCGGCGAAGAGCAACTCAATGGAGCACTCTCCAGCCCGCGCTTTGACGAGCAAGGAGTTGCCGCGACTCTGTATGCCCTAGCCTCTGGGCAAGCAAGCCGCTTCGGTGCACAGGTGATCTCGCCCACCAGCATTGGCTTACCGATAGAATTAGCCCGTACCTTAGAAGGCATGCTCAGCACTGATCCGCAGCAGCGCAACATTGCCGGCGATTACTTTTTAAAAAGTATGCGCCACAGCCACAGATTACATTTACCTGAACTGCCCAAAGCTGATTTACAGGGTGAAATTCCTGTTTGGGTACAATCCCGCGACAAAGATGTTGAAACCGTCAGCTACAGTTCGCGCAAATCCTTTTTAAAAGAACACAACGCCCAAGATCCCATCGCTAAGATGGATGATATTCAGCTCGAAAAATATTACCGCAACTTCCTCGCGGGCATGGGCGATACCGAAAAAGGCTTTATCGCCGCAGTGGGTCGTTTAGCGCAATATCCGATCGTGGGTGGTCTGGCTATTCATTGGCAGGAAACCGGCGTGTTTATCGACTCCAATCTTGCAATTTACGATGCAAAGCAAAAAAGTGCGTTAATCATTGCAGTCAACAATATGGTGGATCTCGCGCGGGGAATTAAACGTATAGGGGTGTTTAAGGCCTGTTTCTTTAACGCCAAAGACACACTGCATATCGAACGAGCTGACACCAGCGAGCCTTTTGTCGCCAGTGCCGCACTGCAATTGCCCTTCGAAGTCGGTGACGTACCCACCTTAGAAGATAAGTCACGATTGCACTCTTATTTTGAAGACGGTAAAGATCCCGATGAAAACCTCGAATTACCCCATGAAATCATGGAAGAACTAGCCCGCATCAACCAAATTCACCACACAGGCTGCATCATTTTTGAGGCGCTGCCGAATCACTTAAAAATTCACAGTTACTTGAAGCTGCTCAATCCGCGTAAGCAAGCGGCGTTTCGCGCGAGCCTCGATCGCATCTTGCACCATGTCGGAAAAATACAAGGTCACGGCGTATCGGGCTTTATGAAACTGCCCTACAAAAACACCCGCCGCTTTACTCATCTAGAGCGTAAAGCCGATCACTTTTATCCGAAAAATCCAAAAGAAATAGGCGCCTAATGGCGCCTATGTTCATCGGGTTAAATCGGCGATCCCGGCGGTAAGGTTAACGGCTTAGGAATAAGCTTAACCTTAGCATCGGTCAAACCCGCAGTAAAACCCTGTTGCAACCAAGTATAGTGCGCCGCAAGACTCACATTCGCTCGATTCGACTTCGCTTTCAATTGCTTAATCACGAACTGAGCGCGATCGTTGATCGCTGCCCTCACTTCTGGTGAGGTTTGAGGATCGTGCAGCGTCGCCAGCACTTCATCAATCACCACAGCGTTAACTCGCATCCATACGCCTTCGACCAGCCCAAGCTTGTCCTCTTGATACAAGGTCGCCGCAAATAACTTATCCAATAATGTCGTCACCGATAACTGCTCGCTATCGGCCATGGATGCTTGGCTGACACGATTCAAGCGTTTAGGCATCAATAGCAAGCTCACGGTATGACGGCTAAACACTTCAGCCATACCGAGAGGGTCGTTAATTGCACCTAGACCTGAATCGAAGGATTCCCGCGTAACATGATAATTCCCCGCCTTTGGCACTATACTGTCGAGCAAGGTTTGCGGCACAGTTAAACTCGCCGCATCAAGTGTGTTAAGTAGCGCGTCTAAGCCCGTTAACTGCAACTGCGGCGCAATATAGCTCCAGCGGCTGCCTTCACCAATAGATTGATAGTTATAGTCAGTGCCGCCAATAAACTTAGCGACCGCATCGATTTGATAACGCGTCAGCAAATAAATTGGCGCAAAGGCATCGGCTAGCTCGCCCAGTGGCTCATTGGGTAACAAGGCCGCACTGGAGAAATCCGCAATCGCCTTAGTGCGAATTTTATTTAACTTACCCAGCTGATCGATCGGATCGTCACCACTATCCCACAAACTGGCATAGGCCTGACTCGCATCCTTTTGGCGGGAATCGGCCTCACCGATATAACGTAAGCCACGTTTGGCTACATCGGCCAGTAAGTCGACTTGCAGCGCTTGTTGGGTGCGAGCATCACCTTGATCGCTATAGCCATAGGCGATAGCAAAATCATCCCAAGGACCAACACCTGTAGTGTAAGGTGCTGAAATATCAATATCATTGCCCTTTAGCTGGATTTTCGGATGGGGATAATCCATCACAGAGGCATCCTGATTGGTCGAAGCGGCAAAGTTATGATCTAGCCCTAAGGTATGGCCGACTTCATGGGCAGCCAGTTGGCGAATACGCGCCAGCGACAAGGCTGTCGCCGCTTTCTCGGCCGCCACTCTATCCTGCCAGCCTGCGGTTAAACCTTTAGCAATCAAGTAATCCTGACGCACACGCAAACTGCCGAGCGTGACTTGACCCTTAATGATTTCACCGGTGCGAGGATCGGTCAGCGCAGCGCCATAGGACCAACCCCGCGTCGCCCTGTGCACCCATTGGATCATGTTGTAGCGAATATCCTGCGGATCGGCATCTGCCGGTAATAGCTCAACTTTAAAGCCGTTGATAAATCCGGCGCGAGTAAAAGCCGTCTCCCACCAGCGCGCGCCATCGAGCAAGGCCGACCGTATCGGTTCTGGCACGCCAGGATCGAGATAATAACTAATAGGTTTAACGACTTCGCTTGGCGCTGGGCCTGGATGCACTTTCTGTAAACGGTGGCGTAGGATAAAACGCTGCACTAAAGGTTGGTTAAAGGGCATGGCATAATCGCGATACTCATCGGACAAATAACCACTCATAGGATGATAAGCCCGCGGCTGATAATCGGTATCGGGAAGCTCAACAAAAGAATAACGCATCCGCACCGACATTAAGGTGCCATCGGGTGTTACCTGTGCGACCTGCGCACCAGCAACATCGCCTTTGAACGTCAGTTGCACATCCACATCGGCGTTTTTTTCAAAGGATTTAATCCCTTTGGGTAAGATGACAGAACGGCTCAAATCGAGCTGATAATTACCCTGCTCTGTTTGTTGCAATACGGAAGACACGCCGTGTAAATCATTGAGCACCAGATCGTTGATCGCTACCAAATCAGGCTTGCCCTCAATCACTTTGCCTTGCCATAACACAGAATCGGCAAAGGCTTCTTCAACCGCTCTTTGCTCGGCGGCATCAGAGGTATTCGCACGATATTGAGTATTGAGTTGCTTGAGTAAAACATAGGGACCTTGGCGCTCAAACTGCACCATACGGGTCTGACCCAGTTGGCCACGATCGAGACCAATGTCGTTTGATCCTACGCCCTGTGGCAGGCTAGTGACTAAGATAAAAGGTTGATTTAAACGATTGACCTCAAGATATAACTCTCCCTCAGACTCCTCGTAATAGAGATTAAGAAACCCTTTAGCCTCTTGACCCTGCTTAATGATCTTGGCGCTAGGCGCGGCTGCCGCGACCGTAACGGTGGGAAATCCTAACAGCGCTATAAATAAGGTTAAGGCTACACTTTGGGGTTTCATCTTTCCTCCTGATTCGGCTGGCTGCGTTATTTACCTTATTAAGTCATTTATGTCATAAGCATCTTTGATGACTGCTTATCTCAAGCGATTGATTTAAAGTAAATAATGCGAGGCCATCACTGGCCCCGAGCAAATAAATTAATGATTCTGATGCTGGTTCTTGTGTTTGATCCAGTGATTTAATGTTTCAAATAATTCGTTGAGCACTATGGGTTTAGTGATGTGGGCATTCATCCCCGCCGCTAAACTCTTTTCCCTGTCGCCCGACATTGCATGGGCTGTCATGGCAATGATAGGCAGTTCATCGGCACTAAAACGCTCACGCAATGCCCTTGCGGCCGTTAACCCGTCCATCACTGGCATTTGAATATCCATCAACACAGCATCAAACGGCCGCGAGTCGATAGTATCCAGCGCCACTTGACCATTGTCGGCCAGCACCACTTCGTAGCCAGCGCTCTTAAGGAGTTCGGTGGCCACTTGCTGGTTGATAAAGTTATCCTCCACCAGCAACACTAGACCTGTGTGCTCTCCTTCCTCAACTTGAACTTCAACCATAGGCTGAACCACATTCAATCTCGGTTCATCGGCAAAGGCGGCAATGATCTCATCGAACAGACTCGATGCCTTGAAGGGTTTTTGCAGTACGGCAAACACATTGGCACTATCGACTTCATGCTGCAATGGCTCTGCCGCATAGGCCGTCATCATGATAATCACAGGCCGTTTCGCTAAGCGGCCTTCGGCGACCATAGTATCTATGGCACTGACCACATCGCTACCGTCCATTTCTGGCATCATCCAGTCGAGCAATAACAGATCGATTGGTGCCCGCGACAGTTTGTAAAGCGCTTCGGCGCCGCTGGCGGCAGTATCAACGTCGAAGTGGAAATCTCGCATCAAGGTCGAATAAATTTGCAGTGCCGTCGGGTTATCGTCAACGACTAAGGTGCGTAGACTATTAAGTTTTTCCGGCACGACCAAAGGCTCAATCTTAGCGGCTTCGGCAATTTCAAAACTGATGGTGAAGCTAAAAGTACTACCGACCCCAAGCTCACTCTGCACTTGCATCTTGCCGCCCATCATAGACACCAGATGCTTACTGATCGACAAACCTAAGCCAGTGCCACCGTATTTACGAGTGGTCGAACCGTCGGCTTGGGCGAAGGCATCAAACAACTTATCCTGTTGATCTTTACCTATGCCGATCCCCGTATCGCGCACCCAGAACTTCAAGGTAATCCGATGATCCCGCTCGCCGACATCTTCACAGCCGAGCTCAATCTCGCCAGATTGGGTAAATTTCACCGCATTCGATAACAGGTTAATCAGCACTTGGCCTAAGCGTAGCGGATCGCCCTTAAGAATGAGTCCCGCCGTCACAGGGGCATACAAGAGTAACTCAACGCCCTGTTCCTGTGCCTTAAGCGCATTGAGATCCAGAGCGTGATCGAGCACTTTATCCAGCGGGAACGGCACCCGCTCAAGCTCCAACTTACCCGCCTCAATTTTAGAGAAGTCGAGAATATCGTTGATGATCCTCAGCAGCGATTGTGCCGAGAAACCGGCTTTTTCGAGGTAATCTTTCTGCTGCGCCGTTAACGAAGTACGCTGTGCCAACTGCAACATACCGATAATGGCGTTCATCGGCGTGCGGATCTCATGGCTCATGTTGGCCAAGAATTCACTCTTGTAGAGGTTAGCGAGTTCGGCGTCTTGCTTGGCTTCCAGCAACGCCACTTCGTTACTCTTATGGCGGGTAATATCCTTATGGGTACCAAGCATACGTTTGGGCTGACCTTCGGCGGTGAACTCCACCACACGACCACGGGATAACACCCAGTGATAGCCGCCATTTTTACCTAACATACGGAATTCAATTTCGAAAGCACCGACGGGATCAGCAAGATACTGAGCACGGTATTCCTCGACGCGAATACGATCGTCGGGGTGGGATAATTCATCAATTGTCGATACTAAAGCTGGGAATTCATTGGTTTTATAACCCAACATAGAATAATAGGCTGGGTTACAAATGATCTGTTCAGAGTCTAAATACCAGTCCCACAGGCCATCTTCCACCGCATCCATAGCTAAGTGATAACGCTCTTCGGACAGGCGTAATTGTTCGGCAGATTCGTATTCCCGCGTCACATCACGCCACACGGCAATCAGGCCCTGCAGTTCGCCGCGGCGATTATAGAAAGGCAGTTTAAGGGTATCGAGCAGCACAGGTTTACCCGCAAGCTCAACCTTTTCTTGGTAGCGCAGCGGAGTGCGATCTTTTAGGACTTGTTCGTCTTCGGCGCGGATACGGATGCCCATTTCTGGCGAGGTCAGATCCTCAGATGATAAACCTATCATCTCGCTCTCTGTGTAACCTAGCATGCGCTCAGCCGCCTTGTTACAACCTAAATAGTTGCCTTCTTTGTCTTTAAAGACAATGGCTTCGGGAATCGAGTCAAGCAAAGATCGCAGCAGCGCATATTCGCGCTCACGCCGCTCTGTGGTGTCTTTTAAGCGTTCAGTACGCCGCGCCACTAGCTTATCGAGCCGCTTATTCTGCTCAGCCAGATGGTGGGTATATTGTTTGTTTTCCTCAAAAATCCGACTCACTAGCAAGAACCAAGGTTCCCAGCCGCGGGTGATTTTCTCCGGTGGCTTACGTGGCTCTTGGGAGCAACCTTCAAGGTGCGACAGTAGTCGCGAGGCTGGACTCACAAAAGATCGACGCGTCTGCCAATGCACTATGGTCACCAACACCGACAGGGCGATAACCACTAAAATAAACGTCAGCTGCAGTTTTTCCCACGAGTCTTGGAATAGGTCGTCTTCATCCTGCAAATACAGTAAACGCCAAGGCGCGTTATGCAGGGCAACCGAGTGGATGTAATAGCCGTTACGAATGATGCCGTCGTGGGCATCGAACAATTCCGACTCGGGTAAAGAATGCAGCTCAGAGGGAATACGTTGGCTGATGTGATAAACCCGATTGATATCTGAGCTATCAAAATCGCTGTGGGATAAAATATTGTTCTGTTGGTCGAGCAAAATCACTGTGCCCGGCATCTTAAAGTAAACCCGAATTTGCCGCGCTAACGAGGCAAGCGTCATGTCTAAGTTGATTGAGCCAATGAACTCATCATCCAAATAAATGGGCACACCTAAAGTGGTCAATAAACCTTTGCCCGTGGAGTCAACATAGGCTTCACTCCAAAATACACTGCGCTGCGGATTCATTGCTGGGGTGGCGTATTGGAACTGTTTCTTGTTGAGTAATTCGTCCCTAAAACGTTGATCGTCATTCGACCAAGGGAAGTAGGACATGATCCTACGTTTCGACAGGTAATAAATCGCCGAGGCTTTCGGGGCGGCTTCTTTGGCGACGGGGAAGGACAGTGACAGCTCAAACAACATCTCAAGTTCTTGATAGAACTTGTCGTCGCGGCCGTCGAGGGAACCCGCGCCAGTAATCCTCCCCATGTTGGTAAAAGGCTCACCGCTCTGGGCGTAGCTAGGTTCTAAGGTAAAATACTGGCCGCTTTCGTTGAATTTACCGTATTGGGGTAAGCGTTCTTTACGCACGAGTTCGCCCAAACGTAAATGATCCACAGCAACGTTGCGTAAGCTTTTTACCGCTCTAATGCTCGACTCAAGTAGCAAATCGATTTGTAATACATGGCGCTGAACCTGCTCTTCACGCTGTTCCATCTGCTGTGCTTTTTGGCGGTCGAAAAACATCCATGCGGTCAACAAAGACATGACGATAACGCCGATGTACGTATAAAAAACGGCACGGTTGTAGTTCTTCTGGATCGGCGATTTTAGTTGGAGATCCGGCTCACTCGATTTCATCCACTACCCTTGATTGCAGCGCTTAATTTCAGCCTACGGCGGCAAAAACTATGAGCTCCATATAGTAGCAGGAAGGAACTGCCAATCACATAAAATAATTGTCAGATAAAGCCTACTCATACCACTGATAAGTCGATTAAAAATCTACTACTCCATAAAATTAAGGCCTCCATATCTGAGGCCTTAGTCATTACCCTAAATTAAACTGACCTGCTTTACAGATGCTCTTCAGCGTATTCCGCTAAGCGTGAACGCACCACGCCATTCAGATACACGTTGGCACTGCCTTCAAAGTCTTTAAAACGTTCGACAATATAGGTTAAACCTGAGGTAACAGCAGTTAAGTAGTTAGAGTCGATTTGCGCTAAGTTACCGCAACAAATCAGTTTTGTGCCTTCGCCCATACGGGTGATCATAGTTTTGATCTGCGAGGCCGTGAGGTTTTGGCATTCATCTAATAGCACTATAGAGTTTTGGATCGAACGCCCGCGCATAAAGTTTATCGACTTAAACTGAATGTTAGCCTTCTCCATGATGTAATTCATGCTGCCCGTAGGATTCACATCATTCTTATGCAGCACTTCGAGCGTGTCGGTAATCGCAGCCAGCCACGGCATCATCTTCTCCTCTTCCGTGCCGGGCAAGAAGCCGATAGATTCGGCAATTTCTGGGGTGTTACGGGTGACAATCACTTTGTCGTAGCGATTACGCTCGACCACCAGTTCCAACGCCGCCGCCATGGCGAGCAAGGTTTTACCGCAACCCGCTGGGCCAGTTAAGATCACCAGATCGATATCGGGATCGAGCAGCGCCTGCAATGCCATGCCTTGATAGACGTTTTTAGGTTTAACACCCCATGCCTCGAGGTTTTTCACCCGCTCACGGCCTAAATCTAAAATATGTAAATGGGTATCTGTGCGCTCGATAACACGACCGCAAAAATCAGACTCTGTGTCGATAAGATATTGGTTGATATAGAAATTATCATTTTCGAGGTCTTTGAGCGGTACTTCATGCACTGTATGTCTACCGTGGCGCTCGGTGGAGACCTTGTTCAAGTGCTCCCAAAAATTACCTTCAAACTGGTAAAAGCCTTTACTGAGGAAGCGGATATCATCAATCAACTGATCAGTTCGATAATCTTCAACCAATTGAATACCCGCACCTTTGGCTTTAAGGCGCATATTGATATCTTTGGTGACTAAGACAACGGTACGGGGATGATGTAGGTTTTGTAGATGTAGCGCGGTATTGATAATGCGATTGTCGTTTCCATCTCCAGGCAGTGCGCCTAAGGTAAAATCGACAAGGTGATCAGGGAAAATTGAGAGCGAACCGACAGCATCAGCATGACCCTCTCGACTGGGTAAAGGGACGCCATTGATAATCTGCTCAGGGGTAGTTTCACCGCCTAGAGTATCTTCCAATGCCCTGATAGCAACCCGAGCATCACGACTAACATCACTCTTTCGATCTTTAATCTGGTCCAACTCTTCTAGCACTGTCATCGGAATGACCACATCGTGCTCTTTAAACGAATAGATCGCCAAAGGTTCATGTAGTAACACATTGGTATCCAGTACAAACAACTTTCTGTCGTCTTGTTCCATGGCGCCTCCAGAGTGCTTCATTAAAGTTTAAACAAACTTTTGAGTCTCAATAAAAGTTACCCAACTCCTATTACTGGCAAAGCTTATGGCAAAGAATGATCATAAGGTTCAAGTTGATAGCACTTTACTCGCACTTAAACCTTAAGTTGATATTGGCACCAAACTCACGAGATAACAATACAGCAACCATTGTTTACCTTACAGACTCGAGGCAGTGTATAACCGCGGATGTGACATTAGCGTGACAATTTCATGTACTGGCTCGACAATTTTGTCACTTGTACAATTTGTAATCTAGCACTCTGGGAATTAGGCTCTAACGGGTGAGAGGGCGATTTAAATATCACGAGTATTGGTATAACATACGCGCCCTTTGTTAGAGTCCGCCTAGAAATGAGAATTTAAGATGCCGTTCGCCTTAGGTCAACGTTGGATAAGTGATACCGAGTCAGAGCTTGGTTTAGGAACTGTGGTTCAAGTAGAAGGCCGTATGGTCACTGTATTATTCCCTGCCACGGGTGAGAACCGTATGTTCTCCCGAGCAGAAGCCCCTCTGACACGCGTTATATACAATCCCGGCGATTCGGTTGAAAGCCATGAAGGCTGGAGCCTTGCGGTCAGTGAATTGACCGAGAAAGACGGGATAGTGATCTATCACGGCATTCACAGTGAGACAGGCGAGCAAGCTACACTGCGTGAAACCCTGCTGAACCACAATATTCGTTTCAACAAACCCCAAGACCGTTTATTCGCCGGCCAAATCGATCGCCTCGACCGTTTTGGTGTGCGTTATCAATGCCAAATGTTGCGCCACAAACTGGCCTCATCGGATTTGCTTGGTTTGCAAGGTCCACGTGTTGGACTTATTCCGCATCAAATGTGGATTGCCCATGAAGTCGGCCGTCGCTATGCACCGCGTGTACTGTTAGCCGATGAAGTGGGTTTAGGTAAAACCATTGAAGCAGGTCTGATTATTCACCAACAACTGCTGACTGGTCGCGCCGAACGCATCCTGATTATCGTGCCCGATACTCTGCGCCATCAGTGGTTAGTGGAAATGCTGCGCCGCTTTAATCTGCGCTTTTCGGTATTCGATGAAGACCGTTGTGTAGAAGCCTATGCCGATCACGACAATCCTTTCTACACAGAACAGTTAGTGATTTGTTCACTCGAATTACTGCGTAAGAAAAAACGTCTTGATCAAGCCCTAGATGCCGATTGGGATCTGTTAGTCGTTGACGAAGCGCACCACTTAGAATGGACCGAAGAAGCGCCAAGCCGCGCCTATCAAGTGGTTGAAGCATTAAGCGAAGTCATCCCAGGCGTTTTGCTGTTAACCGCAACGCCCGATCAACTCGGCCATGAGAGTCACTTCGCCCGTTTGCGTCTGCTCGATCCTGATCGTTTCTACGATTACGATGCTTTCTTAGCTGAAGAAGACAGTTATAAAGACGTCGCCATTGCCGCCGAAGCCTTGGCTGGCAACGCTAAATTACCCGATGCCGCCATCAACAGCTTGACCGAATTACTGGGCGAGAAAGACATCAGCCCAAGTATTCGTTTAATCCAAGCCGACGGTATTGATGCCGGAATACAACAGGCCGCCCGTAGCGAATTACTGCAAGAATTACTTGACCGTCACGGTACTGGCCGCGTGTTATACCGAAACAGCCGCGCCTCGGTAAAAGGCTTTCCAAAGCGTTTCTTTAACGCTTACCCACACGCCATGCCAGATCAATATCAAACAGCCGCACGCGTCAGCGGCATGATGGGCGGACACAAGTCATTAGAGGCGAAAGCGGCGCAAGCCCTGAGTCCTGAAAAACTGTATCAAGAATTTGAAGATAACAGCGCCAGTTGGTGGAAGTTCGATCCCCGTGTGGATTGGTTAATCGAGTTCTTAAAATCACACCGCAGCAAAAAAGTGCTGATCATCGCCAGCCAAGCGGAAACCGCCCTTAGCCTAGAAGAAGCCCTGCGTACCCGCGAAGGGATTCAAGCAACAGTATTCCACGAAGGCATGTCGATTATCGAGCGCGATAAAGCCGGCGCTTACTTTGCCCAAGAGGAAGGCGGCGCACAGGCGCTGATCTGTTCTGAAATTGGTTCTGAAGGTCGTAACTTCCAGTTTGCCAGCCACTTAGTGCTGTTCGATCTGCCACTAAACCCCGATCTATTGGAACAGCGAATCGGTCGTTTAGACCGTATCGGCCAGAAAAACGATATCCAAATTCACTTGCCATACCTTGAAGATACCGCCCAAGAACGTTTGATGCAGTGGTATCACCAAGGGCTAAATGCCTTTGAACTCACTTGCCCCAGTGGTCATGTGCTTTACAGTGAATTTGCCGAAGATCTGCTAAACGTGCTTGTGGGTGACGACAGCGACGAGCTGACAAACCTGCTCAATCACACCCAGAGCCGTTATAAAGAACTCAAGCACGCGATGGAACAAGGCCGCGACAAGCTGCTGGAAATCAACTCACACGGCGGCGAGAAGGCACTGGCAATCGTCAACCGCCTTGCCCAAAATGACGGTGATACTCATTTAATCGGCTCAGTGATCCGTCTGTGGGATATTATCGGTGTTGATCAAGAAGATAAGGGTGAAAACTCGATTATTCTACGCCCGAGTGAGCACATGATGTTCCCAACTTATCCTGGCTTGCCAGAAGATGGCGTAACAGTGACCTTTGATCGTGACACAGCATTATCACGCGATGATATTGCGCTGATCACCCAAGAACATCCGCTGGTGCAAACGGGGCTAGATCTGATCACAGGTTCTGAAACTGGCACCACCAGCGTCGCAATTCTAAAGAATAAAGCCCTACCAGCAGGTACCTTATTCTTAGAACTCATCTACATGGCCGATGCTTCAGCACCTAAGTCGAGCCAGTTGTACCGTTATTTACCGCCCACACCGATCCGCGTGTTACTGGATAAAAACGGTAACGATCTATCGGCTAAAGTGGATTACGCCAGTTTCGATAAGCAATTAAGCGCGGTGAATCGTCACATTGGCGGCAAGTTAGTCACGGCATCTCAGCCAATTCTGCATCCGTTATTTGCTAAGGGTGAAGAATATGCTCAAGTGGTTGTCGATGAAATGGTCGCCCAAGCCAGAGAGAAAATGACTCAGCAACTGAGCGCAGAGCTTGATCGTTTAGAGTCACTTAAGGCTGTGAACCCCAATATCCGTGAGGAAGAATTGGAATACCTGCGCAATCAGATGCAAGAGTTAAACACTTATCTGGATGCAAGCCAGTTACAACTCGATGCGATCCGTATGGTGCTCGTTAGCCACGTATAAACCCAAGCGGAACAGCAGGTTTCAATCAATTAGCCCAGCCTCAGCGTTGGGCTTTTTTATGCCCTGTAGCTTTCGATTCCAAGTTGCCTCTTATTACAAGTGGCTTTTTATACTAAATGACAGGTGCAATTCTTTGGCGAGGAAAATTCACTTTTTGGTAATTGTTCAGGTTATACTCAAACACTGATGAATTTATGAGACTACACAGGTGGTTATCAATTCTATGCCGCGCATTCTTTCACTACTCTTTTGCCTCATTCTCGGCATCACAACCATCGCTACCTACGCGGCAGACACTACAACAACTCCACCAACATCTGCGCCAGCCGAAATCAGTGCCAAAAAGTCGAATCACAGCTATCTACCCTCAAATGAAATTAAACAAATCACGATTGATAATCAGCCCTACGATTTGTTAGTGCGACCATGGGAAGGTAAAAAGAAACTTGGGGCGGCGATAATCCTGCCCGCCACCAATGGCACCGCAGACGCGCCTGGATTGATGGCATTTGTACGCCGCAATATCAATCCTGCTGGTTGGGCCAGCTTAAGTTTAACTCCGCCAACTGAAATGCCCGCAGCTAACTTTGCCACCGCCGCCACTGAAGTGACCTCGCCTGGCGCCGCGCAATTAAGCTCACCGTCCAACAAACCAAGCCCTAAAATCAAGCCCGAAGATAACAGCAAGCATCTGCAAGAGCAGGAAGATTTTCTAGTCAAAAGCATGTCGCAGTTAGATGCCGTCGGTGCAGATTATGCGGGAAAACGTATTTTGATCACCGCAGACCAAAGTGCAGGATTATTGATTAGCCTATTAAGCCAGAAGAAGATTGCCGATCCTGATGTGCTGATTGTCATCAATCCCTATCGTGAGGACGAAAAGCTCAACCAAGCACTCGCAGAGCAACTGGCAAAACTCACGCTGCCCATTTTAGATATTCAATCGCCAGACGGTCACCCGGCCTCATTGGAGACGGCCGACAATCGCAAAAAACTCGCGGTGACCTTAGAAAGCCCTAACTATCGCCAAACGACCCTAGCGCTCAATTTAGATAACGAGAGCGCATGGCAGAATTGCTTAAATGCGATTAAAGGCTTTTCTGCCCGAATGAGCGGCGCGCAGTAAAAACGGCGATTCAAGCTAATTCAGACAAAAGAGCATTACCAACCCGATTGGCGATCCCGATAGGGTTTCTGCGGATCTTTCAGCTGACGCGTCGCCGCTATCTTGCTATTTTTGCCTAATAATAACCGAATCTGACTAATAGACTCGCGGCACAGCAGACTACGGATAGAAGCAGTCCAACTGCGATTAATGCTAAGTTTGATGGCCGCTGCCGCATCCGGTGAGGTTTGCATCAGTTGCCGCGCCAATTGCTCAGCGGCTTCCATGGGCGTCTCACTCACTTGTGTCACGAGTCCTAAGGCCAGCGCTTCATGACTCTCAAGCACTTTTGCCGTCAGGCTCAGCAGCATAGCTTGATCCTTAGGCATAATTTGCCTTAATGCGACTAAACCCGCCATATCTGGCACGAGTCCCCATTTCGCTTCCATGATAGATAACTTACTGTCGTGGCTAGCAATACGCACATCTGCGCCTAAAGCGATCTGCATACCGCCGCCATAGCAACAGCCCTCAAGCACGGCAATCACTGGCACAGGCAAGGTTTGCCAACCTAGTGACACCCGCTGTGCCAAATTCGCATTCCCCGGTAAACCCTTAAACAGTAACTTAACTGCCTGCATCGGTGCCGACATCACACTTTTAACATCGAGCCCAGAGCTAAAATGCCCACCCGCTCCCGAGAGGATCACGGCTCGCACCGCACGATTGGATTTAATACTTTTAATCGCGCAGTCAAGCTCACTAAACATTAAATAGTTAATAGCATTCATTTTTTCAGGACGATTAAGCAACACGTAGGCGATGCCATCATCGATTTTAACTTGTACACTTTGGCCACTCATGAAATATTCCGTTACTGGTCAGTCCAGAATAAATGTTAACACGTTTGGCGTAATTCACTAAAAGATATAACATGAGCCTGTTTTTTGACTTAAGTCAAAATATTGCCAATTCCATCATGGATTGAAGGCAACTTATGTTAGGCTGTCATCACTACGTGCAGTAATCCTAATGTATTTTTCGATTAGATAGCCTTAGCAAGCTCAATAATTAAGCGTATTTAACAGCTAGCTATTTAACTGCTAATAATCGACACCAGTATCGCAATGCTACCTGCAGCGAAGGATGATTGGGCAGCAATATATGGATTCTATAGTCCTTTTTTAGTCACTATATCCTTGTTATTTACTCAACATTAGCCAGTTCGATTTAAGATTCAGCATGATTTGATTCAACAATGATTCAAATTTTAATGCCATCAGAAAATATAAATTTATCAATGATATCTATAAGTTACATATAAAAGATATTAATCAGACTTGCCCGAAGAACGCAATTCGTCAGTCAGACCTAAAAAATAAGTGTTATCTTCAATAAATGGGCAAATAAGGATCACTAGTCAGCATGTCAATATCTGTACTCATCTGTGACGATTCCGCCATGGCACGTAAGCAAATGGCCCGCACACTTCCCAAAGAGTGGGATGTGGAAATAACTTATGCGACCAATGGTGCCGAAGGCCTTGATGCCATCCGCGCTGGAAAAGGCGAAGTGGTGTTTCTCGATCTCAACATGCCTGTAATGGACGGTTATGAAGTACTGCAAACCGTACAGCAACAGGACTTACCCGCGCTGATTATTGTGGTATCCGGCGATATTCAAATCAAAGCTCACGAGCGAGTCAAAGCCTTGGGTGCGTTAGATTTTATTCAAAAACCGGTGAGCGCTGATGCCATCAGCAACATTTTGCAAGATTACGGCATCTTAACGCTGACGCAGAAAGATCTCACCGACGAAGTCCCGATGATCAAAGTCGACATGCGCGACGCTTGCCAAGAAATAGCCAACGTTGCCATGGGACGCGCCGCCGATCTGTTAGCTAAGTTACTCGATGTATTCGTGTTACTACCTATCCCTAATGTGAACGTGCTTGAAGTCAGTGAGTTAACCATGGCGCTCAAAGCCACGGAAGAAAGCTCAACGGTATCCGCGCTCTGCCAAGGTTTTATCGGGGCGGGTATTGCGGGAGAAGCTCTGCTCTTGTTCCATGATTCCAGCTTTAAAGACATGGCCAAACTGATGGGATTAGCTAATCCAGAAGACAAAAATACTGAGATAGAAGTCCTGATCGATACTGGAAACGTGCTGATAGGCGCTTTCCTTAACGGCATTTCTGAACAGCTCGATATGAAATTTAGTCAGGCTCACCCTGTCGTGTTGGGACGGCACTGCACGGTTAACGATCTGATCCATGATAATTCAGAGAAATGGCACCGAACTTTGGCAATGGAGATCAACTATCGGATTGAAGATCATAATATTCAATGCGATTTGCTACTGCTCTTCACCGAGGATTCTATCCCCACACTTAGCTATAAACTCGGCTATTTACTCGATTAACCAGTTGGATTTTATCCTATGTCAAATGACCAAAGCGCAATGAACGAACTACACTGGCTTATCGATATGGTACAAACCATAGAGGTGGGATTAGTGGTATTAGATCGCCATTACAATATCCAGCTGTGGAACGGTTTTATGGAGAATCACAGCGGTGTTTCCCCTAATTCAATCAAAGGTCAAAACCTGTTTACCCGCTTCCCCGATCTGCCTGCCACTTGGTTAAAGCAGAAAATGGAATCGGTTTTCATGCTTAAAAACCGTGCTTTTATAAGCTGGGAACAACGTCCGTACGTTTTCCAATTTAAAAACTATCGCCCGATTACAGGCCGTGCAGACTATATGTACCAGAACGTGACCCTGCTGCCGCTGGCATCGCTCACGGGACAAGTGACCCATATCAGTGTGATTATTTATGACGTGACAGATATCGCCATCAACAAATTGCAACTTAAAGCTGCTAACGAACAACTCGAACGCCTTAGCCAAACCGATGGTCTAACTCAGTTGCATAATCGTCGTCATTGGCAAGAGTGTTTAGACCACGAGTACGACTTGTATGCCCGCTACTCAGGTATGGCAAGTTTAGTCATGATAGATATCGATAACTTTAAACATATCAACGACAGCTATGGTCATGTGGCGGGTGATAAAGTCATTCAGCATATCGCCCACTTACTCAGCCAATCCTTACGTGATACCGACTGTGCAGGGCGTTATGGCGGTGAAGAATTTGCGGTTGTATTGCCTAAAACCAGCGGCGCAGATGCGATGAACTTTACCGAGCGACTCAGGGAGAAAATCGCCGCATCCGTCATAGTGTATGAAAGCCTTAAGATTACTGTGACGGTAAGTTTAGGCGTATGTGAAATTGGCTCCCATATTACCAGCAGTTCTAGCTGGATCTCTTGCTCCGATAAAGCCCTGTACGAAGCGAAACAAAAAGGCCGTAACTGCAGTGTTTTACATACGAGTAAAACAAGTAAATCCTAAATATACCCAATAAAAATGCCCATCAATGATGGGCATTTTTATTTAAAACGAGTGGAGATTAAACTCGAGATCCGCAAACGAATTAATGAGGGAAACCATCATCTTCTTCGTCTTCATCTTCTTCGTCATCCATTTCATCGCCGACGAAATAGGTGCCCCAACCGTCATATTCCACTTTCTGCTTTACCGCTAATTGCAGCAATTGCTCGGCCGCTTTGTCCAGTAATTCAACATCCAGTTTGTGGTGCGCGACAGCATCGAAACAGAAGATAATTGAACCATCCTCCAGTTCCATTTCTTCGGCATCATTCACCTCAAAACCTAATTTGAAGGCATCCACAGCCGCTTTTTCAAGACGGTCAAAATTGGTCGATGAAAAGTGATGCTCAATAACATATTCCGCATCAGGCTCTGAGCCATCGTCAAGCAGGGCTTGCACTATGTCACGATTCTCTGCAAGTTGGGCTTTTAACTGACTTTCAATAGACATGGATTTGTCTCCGTTAAGGTAAATCTGGCTCAAATTGGCATTATACGTCATCACTCGCGAGAGTTTTACCCATAAGTGCTGCCGCTTCTTGATTTATCTCAGCAAATCTCGCCGACATGCTGGCATGAATTTGCGCAGAGAAGTTTTTCACATCGGCTTTATCTAAACCTGCGGTCGGCACAGGTGCCATCATATCGATGATGACGACACCATTATTCCAGCGATTTAACTTAATATGGCTCTGACACGAAGCAACCACTGGCACCACTGGCACTCCCGCCGCGATTGCAGTATGGAAAGCTCCCGCTTTAAAAGGTAACAGACCACGACCACGCGAACGTGTACCTTCAGGAAAAATCCATACGGATAGATTCTTCTGCTTAATTTTTTCAACCGTTTTAGCCATAGTATCAAAGGCACTGTGACGGTTTTTACGGTCGATAAGAATATTTCCTGACAACCAATAGATTTGACCGAATAGCGGCATCCACGCCAAACTCTTCTTGCCTAAACTCACTGTACCTTTAGGAACTGCTGTCGTATGAGTAAAGAGATCAAAGTTATTCTGATGATTTGCTAAGAAAATATACGGGCCGTCCTGCACATCTTCGTGTCGGCGAACAATCACTTTAATCCCAAGGATTGGCGCAACCGATGAGAAGATCTTGGCGAACATATGTACATTGTCGCGATGGCGAGGCCTTAATAAACACACTAAGCCACCAAAAATAAAGGCAAGCAACAAGGATACCGCCAACAACATTGATCTGACGATTAAAAGCACGATTTACTCCGACTGTAAAAGTGGCGACAGTATAGCCACCATGGCTTTGGGACTCAATATATTGTTTACATCTGTAAGCTGACTTGCTAACAAGCAAGCAAAAAAAGCCCATCGATATACTGAACCTCCAGTGTATCGATGGGCTTTAAGATTAATATCGAACTAAGCGTGGTGCTTGGGTAGGATTTCAGACTCAGTTGCCTGAGGTGAGACTTTACTTAACACAAAGCGGATAACTAAGGCACTCACGGCCAAAGTCGCGACAATTGCCGCACCACTAGGGAGATCTAAGGTCGCCGACAGAACTAAACCCAAAACATAGCCCAGTAAACCGACGAGGTAAGCGTAAAATAGCCGACCTTTACCACGGTACTTGTTCAACGCTAAAGCTGGCAATATCAGGGTACTGAACACCAGATAAACGCCTACTAATTCCACCGATAAGGTAATCACTAGCGCAAATAGCAGATAAAATCCTGCCCCGTCCAACATCTGGGGACGCAGGAATATCGCTAATAACACCAGTGAATACACTACGGCCGGCAAAATCAGTTGTGACCAACTCACCCACAGGATCTGACCTGACATCAATTGCTTTAACAACTCGGCGCCATGTGGGTCGTTTGCCAGCAACAGCATTGCGGCTACCGCAGACAAGACATAAAAGCAGCCAATCATAGCCTCTAACTCACCCGCCATCCGCTTAGCTAACCAAGCGATAAAACCTGCGCCAGCAAGGGCAAATACAGCGGGCATCCACACATTAGAAAAAGGGATATCTTCTAATCTGTGATCCATGTGAGCGACGATGGCACCTAAGGCGGCAACTTGCGCTATCGCTAAATCGATAAAGATGATGCCACGCTTAAGTACTTGTCTCCCAAGTACAATATGCGTCGACAACACTAAGATCCCCGCAGCCAATGCAGGCAACAGAATCGACATCAGCTCAAGATCAAACATAGGTTTATTTCACTCCATTTAAGAGGGAAATTACGCTGTCATACAGGCTAAATAAATCTTGGCTCTTATCATTCCCCCCCACAGACATCGGCAGCATTACCACGGGCAAGTTCGCTTTTTCACCCAGCCATTTTGCACCGCGCTCATCCTGATAAGATGCCACAACTACGGCCAGAATATCCCCCTGCTCGGCGCGCGTCAGCAGACTCGCTAAGTGGCCGCTAGTGGGAGCTAAACCCGGTTTTGGCTCTAAGTCTGCCACTTGCTCGATACCAATCCAGTTGAATAAGTATCTAAAGCTAGAGTGGTAAGCGATCACTTTTTTACCTTGTAATCCCTTAGCTTGCGCTTCCCAACGCGGGACTGCGGCTTGCCAGCGAGTGGTAAAATCTGCCAGTGACTGTTGATAATCTGCCGCGCCAGCAGGATCTAACTGAGTCAGCTTAGCACTCAGTGCCGTGGCGACTTTTAACAGTCGCGTTGGGTCGAAATGGATATGTGGATTACCTTGAGCATGCACATCACCCATGCTGCGATCGACAGTGGCCAGTTTATCTAAGGTCTCGATTTGGTCGGCAGCGAAAAATAAGCCTTGCTCGGTCGAGCGCACTTTTGCGTTTGCCGACTTCATCTGCAGCATAGGCAACCAACCCACTTCAAGATCGGCACCTGCGCACACCACAAGATCCGCCTGACGCATTTTAGCAATCAAACTCGGACGCGCCTGCACTTGGTGAGGGTCTTGTAATGCCGTCGTTGCCGAATAGATGCTAGCCGTTGGAGCAAGCTCCTTGGTCAATGCCGCGTATTCAGGTTCACAGGCAAACACATTCAGCTCGGCATGGGCCAAACCAGTATAAGTGACAGATAAGGCCACTGCGGCCAATTTAGCTAAATTAGAATTGATGCGCACCGTGAGCCCCCAGAGACATAATGTATTGAATAGTGAAGATGTTATCGTCTTCTATTCCATCGAAGTTAGTACCCTTTTGATTGGTATACTGGAAACGAACCGTCGAGAAGTGGCTAGAATGCCAAGCCAAACTCACCTCAGATTCCTTCAACTTTTGCCCATGAAAATGATCGCCATGGAGCTCTTGCGTATCAGCTTCACCATAACGCACACCCGCTGACCAGCTAGGCGTAAATTGGTACACACTGCTCAAATACCAACCTTGGTGGTAATCTTGGCTCGGAGCATCCTCAGGATGTAAATCGATAGGTGTAAAATCGCTCACGCGGTAGTACTCACCGCTCACAGTGAGATTTTGATATTTGTAGTTACCGTTAGGCGCCCACTTATAAACAAAATCAGCACCATAGGTATTTTTACCTGTGTAAGATGCGGCATGGCTATGACCTTCATGCTCATCACCATGGGCATGCTCATCTTCATGTTCCCCTTCTTCATGGGCAGTCACTTGGCCATTTTCGTTGCGCAAGTAACTCAACCCCGCTTGCCATGAGCTGTTATCACCTATGTCGCCACCAATTTTTGAGTACAAGGTATAAACGCCGACCTTCTTAAACTCACGCTCACCATGCTCATCGGCAGCACGTAAACTATCGCCCTTAAAGGCTTCAACGCCCATGGTCCAATACAAGTCCGTCGGCGCTACGTAGTTAAAACGTATACCGTCATCAAAATAATGTCCCCCTAAGAATGCACGGTAAACAACAGGACGGTCGGTGAAAGAATCAGTATGTAAATGTTGGTTATTGAGGTAACCAATGTCCGATAAGAAACGACCACCACGGATAGAAAACCCCGCTGGCATCGCCATGGTTTGAATAAAGGCTTCTTCCAGATTCAGTTCAGTCTCACCGTCATGCATTTCAACTACTGCGGTGATTTTACCGTAAAACATATCATCGATATTGGCACTCATCGCCAGTTCAGTTTCACCTAAACCAAAGCCATCTGGACTCTCGGCTAATGGGCGTTCTCCCGTCTGATAATATCCATTTAGCACACCACTGATATTAGGGTTGGTCAAACTCGAGTCTTCTGCAAATAAGCTAGGCGAAACGAGCGCACACGCCAAAGCCACCAAAGAAATTCGGGTATTTAAAACAGTCATGATATCTCCAAAATACAACTAGCACTCAACGACCGATATAAAGTCATCAAGAAATACAATAAGTTAAAATTTTAAGTTGATTTAGAGAGCGAAGGGAGGCGCACGACTGCGATAAACACTGACGTGTTCAAAAATAGAGGAAGGTAAAATAAATTCGACCACATCGAAATGCTGTATAGCTAAATTCAGCGTCAGCGGATGGGTCAATAAAATCTTGTTGAGTTGGTGCTGATGGAAGCACAGGGTACAGTGAGTCTTAGCGCCATCATCAAGATGGGTCACACTATGGGCTGAGGCAGCAAGAGACAGCAATATCAGTACGGCAGCAAGCCATATCGAAATTGTGCGTCTAATGTGACTTTTAAGTCTCACTCAGTCGTCCCCATAGTTAAAAAGTTGCATAAGTCTATGTCAGTGCCATAGCAAGTTGCAATAAGGTAATCGCTTTGCAAAAGGTTACAAGATATTTGAGGTACCCAGTCTTACCAATAACTTCTTGTTTCAATAGCGGTAGGATCTTGTGAGAACTCAGGTAAAAAAACGCATTTAAGATTAGCTTAAGTGAGTGTAACTATAGTGTATTTAGTTTTTATGTCTGCGAGCACAATGACGAAATCAAGCTCGATATGGCTCCGTTTTATCCACCTAAAGGCAACTATTATGCTAGCATTTTTTCGTGAAAACTTAGGGCTTATCTTAGGGATAGTCATCTTCAGCGCGGTGATATTTGGTGGTATTTATTACGTTGAGCACTCCTTAACGAGTCAAGAACAAGTCGTGCAGTAAACAAAGACTCATTAAGCGCGGCTGAAGTTCACCCCTTAAACCCTCTTAGTTGCATTTTGAGCGCCGACTAAAGGCGCTCAAATGATGTTCGTCTCTGGAAAATTATACCGCCGATTTTCCTATCCATAACGAATCCACTTATTAGCTTAACGATACTTCTGTCTTTGATCGCTATCATCGACTTGCTCGGGCGCTTCAATGGTGATGACTTGATCCATAAAATGGCTCACAAACAACAACATCAACGAAAAAATCATTATAGGGATCGCAAAATACCGCACAGAGGCATCAAAGTAACTGTATCCCGCCGTAAACACACTCAAATAAAATCCTAATAACTTGAGTTTAGCCAATGTTGGGCTGCGGCCTAACCAAGCCGAACAATGGGGGCAACGCACTTGAGCGTCGAAACCTTTGCCTCTTTGCTGGCTAATGTCACTGACCTTGATGTACTGATTACAATGGGAACACAACATGAAAACACGATTCCTAAATAACGATGCGCAAGTTTACCAGATACCGACTAGAGTTCGGCCTGTAAATACCCAAAATGTCGGAAAAAGCAGATAAAGCACCGCACTCAAGGTTAAGCTCAAATCAACCCTTCCCAAAAAGTTTAATTCCAAGGGCTATTTTACTCGCAGATATTTTACAGTAGATCCGGCAACATCTATCATACTCAGACATATTTCTACTTAAGATCACTCCTATGCACCGCTACCTCGCTCTCGTGTTTGCCCTGCTAATACCACTACTCAGCCTTTCATCCCAAGCGCAAACTGAACCTGTCGCTGCAACCGAAAGCCCATCCAGCACTCCTGTAACGCTCAAGACAGAACTGGCAATGCTGCAACAGGCTATTGATACGGATATACGTAAACTAAAAAATGCCAAAGGCGAATTGAAGACAATTGTTGAATATCGAATTCAAAACAAAACCTTACAGTTACGTAATAAGATTAAAGATCTGCTCGAAGCAACGCCAATCGACAAAGCTTTTCTGCAGCCATTAATCCAAGGACAACTTAACTACATCCAACAAATTGATGCTTATATCGATGACAACATTAGTAAATTAGAACAGCAATTAGGTTCGAGCACAGATGATGCGACTCTGCTGGAAATATCAAAGCGCGAATTAGAAAAAGACACCTATTACAAGCAACAACTCGAGACGCTCACTTGGCTCGAACAAGTTGGCCAAGATATTAGCGAAGCACAAAAATCACTGATGCAAATTTTAGTAGCACGTGCCGATACGCTAGAAAGTTTAGTGACTTATACCCAGCAGCAACTACAAGCAGCAATCGATATCGCAACCAATGCAGGTAAAGATGTCACTTCGGCGCAAACCAGCCACGTAATGATGCTAAAGGAACGCTTAGCACAGAATAGTCAGAGCTTAAATATCGACATCAGCCTACTCGACGCCTTAGGCCATGATACCGCCGCGCTGAAAAAGACACTCTTTAGTGTTTCAGGTGATATAACTCAAGATGTGTTGAACTTTGATGTGGCATCAAGTCTCGTTGAGCAGTGGCTAAATACGGCACAAGAACAAGCGATTAATCACGGCCCAACCGTCGTGTTTAAGTTATTTGTTTTCTGTTTGATCTTGTTTATTGCGGGTCTCGCCGGCAAGTTAGCCAAACAGATAGTGAAAAATACCGTTAGCAATTCTAAGTTGAATTTAAGTAAGTTATTACAAGACTTCTTCACCTCGCTATCAGGTAAAGCCGTCTTTACTATCGGGCTGTTAATCGCCCTTTCACAGCTTGGGATCGAACTTGGTCCCCTGCTCGCAGGCTTTGGTATCGCGGGTGTAATTATTGGTTTTGCCCTGCAAGATACCCTGTCGAATTTCGCCTCAGGCATGATGATCTTAATTTACCGTCCCTATGATGTGGGCGATTTGATCAACGCCGCTGGCGTCACCGGACGCGTCAGTCACATGAGCCTTGTCTCCACCACGATTAAAACCATGGATAACCAACGTCTTATTATTCCTAATAATAAGATTTGGGGTGACACAATTAACAACATCACAGCTGAGCATCAACGTCGAGTCGATATGACCTTTGGGATCAGTTATAGCGACAGCATCGAACAAGCTGAAGCGATTCTCAAGTCCATCGTCGAAGCGCATCCTAAGGTACAACCATTGCCAGAACCGACGATTAAGCTACATCTATTGAGCGAATCTTCGGTCGACTTTATCGTTCGCCCTTGGGCAAAACCGGAAGATTACTGGGAAGTGTATTGGGACATTACCCGCGAAGTGAAAATGCGCTTTGACGCCGAAGGGATCAGTATTCCCTTCCCACAGCGTGATGTGCATATCTATCAAACTACGAAATCACCGCTTTAAACCAGCGTTAAACGAGAGAAGAAGGGCGTTGCAATGAGCTCGCCCTTATTTTTATCTCTGGCCTATCAATCTCTGCATCAAGTGTTAGCCTAAGCCAACTATCTCACCTTGCACATCAATATCAATTTTTAAGTAACCCGGTTTCAGCCCTAGTCCTGGCATAGTCATCACATTACCCACCAAGGCGGTAATAAACCCCGCACCAGCATGCAAGACTAAACCCCGCACTGGGATCTCAAAGTCCTGAGGAACGCCCTTTAAGCTAGGATCGTGACTAATTGATAACGGCGTTTTGGCCATACACAGGGGCAAATGCCCATAACCTAATACGGTCAGCTGCTGCGCCTGTTGTTTGGCCTCGATAGAAAGGCTAACGCCCGCTGCACCATACCCCACCTCGGCTAAGGTGGATAACTTAGCCTCCAATGAGGCTTCATCTGAATATAACAGCTTGAACTGACTCTCGGTTTCAGCGGCGCGAACCACAGTCTGCGCTAAGGCGACAGCGCCCGCCTCCCCTTGACTAAAAGCATCGCTGACCTCACAGCCAAAGGCGCTGCTCGCGTTAACAGCCGCAGTTAGCCATTGCAACTCGGCATCAGTATCAGTGGCGAAACGGTTAATGGCAACCACCACAGGAATACCATATCGAGCCACATTGTTGATATGCCAGTTTAAATTTGCAAAGCCTGCTTCGAGTCGAGCCTGATCTGGTAGATTGATATCTGACTCAGACACTAAACCACTATTGGCCTTCAGCGCTTTTAAAGTAGTGACCAGCACAGCGGCAGCGGGCACCTGACCCGATTGACGCACCTTGATATTACAGAACTTTTCAAAGCCCATATCTGAGCCAAAACCAGCTTCAGTCACCACAAAATCCGCCAGTCTGAGGGCAATATCATCAGCAATAATGGATGAATTACCGTGGGCAATATTGGCAAAGGGTCCCGCATGGATCAGGCAAGGTGAACCATTTAAAGTCTGCATTAACGTCGGCTTTATCGCATCCGCCATGATGGCCGTCATCGCACCAGCGACACCTAAGTCTTCGGCGGTAATCACTTGCCCTTGGGTATTTAACGCCAGCACTAGACGACCGATCCGCGCCCGCATATCTGCCAAATTATGACTTAAGGCTAAAATCGCCATTAACTCAGAGGCGGCGGTGATATCAAAACTGGATGCGTACTCTGGGCCATTATTATCGCCTAAGCCCACCTGGATTTGCCTAAGACAGCGATCGTTGTGATCGACCACTCGGTGCCAACGGATCTCATTGGGATCGATATCTAAAAACGCTTGCCCAGATTGCGCCTCAAATTCCGCCTTACCTAAGCGCGCTTCATGAAATAGCCGCGCCGCAATCGCCGCAGCCCCTAAATTGTGGGCACTGCTCACGGCATGAATATCACCCGTGAGATGCAAATTCATCTCCTGCATGGGCACCACTTGCGCATAACCGCCACCCGCAGCGCCACCTTTCACCCCAAATACAGGCCCCATGCTGGGCTGGCGAATACAGGCACAGGCCTTTTTGCCTATGGCATTTAACGATTGCGTTAAGCCAATGCTCGTCACTGTTTTACCTTCGCCGTGTGGCGTAGGCGTAACTGCGGTGACGATAATCAATTTGCCTTTGCGCTGCCCAGCTAAACGCTGCAACACACTGAGCTCGACCTTGGCTTTAGTGTGACCAAATTGCATCATCTCTTCGGGTAATAGACCTAAGTCGGCGCCCAGTTCATTAATGTCTTTTAGGCTAGCGCAATTCGAAATATCCATATCTGTCAGCATGCGTCGGTTTCTCCCTTTCAAATACGCTTTGGTTTAGTATGAGGGGTTGCTAAATACAACACTCATTGAATAGGGCGGATATTAGGTGATTGGCTTTAAGATATATAGCCGTCGAAAGGGTTAATGAGCGATTCCTTAATCTGCATCAAATAATCTACCCTGCGTTCGAGCGGCTCAAGAGCGCCGTCGCCGCCAATGAGATCCAGCTCGATCGCCAGCAATAGTTCAGTATCTGGCAGGCATCTATGGGTCACAGCGTACCTTGATTTTTGTTTCTCAAAAGCAACAACCATAAACAACCACGGCGCCAGAAGGCGCCGTGGTTGTATGTATTATTGAGTGCGGCTTAAAACTGCACATCGCCACTTAAATGTGGGCGACGGCCTTTGCTGTCACGTAATTCAAATACCATATTATTAGCATTCTGCTCATAGCCAAATCCAACATCGGCAGGCATCAAAAGTGGCAGCTTAAAGGTCACGTCCACAGTGAATGGACGATCGCCAATACTTGGCATCAACTCTGCTAAACAACGGGCCTTAGACCACATGCCATGGGCGAGCACTCGATCAAAGCCAAAACGCTTTGAAAGCACAGGATGCAGATGGATCAAGTTATAGTCGCCAGATGCCTTAGCATAACGACGACCTAAATCTTCACTCAAACTCCAGCTTTGTGGTGTTTCCCATGCCATATCAATGGCTTTAGGTGGGCGAACGCGGCGCCCAGCAACATCGATACGATATAAATAGGTGGATAGCGATTCCCAGACGAGTTCTTCACCGACAAACGCCTTAGACACAAATTCAAACTCTAAGCCAGAATCCGTCTCGCGGCTCGTGGTCAAGGCGCACTCGAGGGAGAAAGTCTCGTCCACCGTCACAGGCCGATACACTTGAATCCGATTCTTTAGGTGGATCATCCCAAGCAGTGGGAAAGTGATCCCATCGTGGGTAAAGATCACCGCATGCAGGCGAAATGCCATCACGTAGAGATAGGTTGGCGGTAGAACTTTACCGTCAAATTGAAAACCACACACCTGCGCATATTGGCTTACTTTAGCTTCAGACACAGTCACATGCGGCGCGGTCACCTTGATTTGGGGCAACGGCTGTTGATCCCAACCAGGCTTACGGCCAAAGAAGATCTTGCGATAAAGAGAAAACAGCGACGGCATCGCGTTCAATTCAACACAATATGCATTATTCAAGTCTGAGTACCTTTTAATTAACTATCCCTTGGCACAAAAATACATTGTCATAAATTACCCCGCACAGACGAGTAACGTCTGATCAATCAAGCTGATAACGAGTGTAAAACAGGCAGTACTGCGTCTTAATAAGGGCTGATGCTGACTCTCCGAATGGACAACTATACCCAAACAACCTGAAAATGCAGGATTCAGCGGGAATTTAACGCACTTTAGGCAAGGCCCTTTATTGCTCCTGCATAAATGGCATTCACGCCATCCATGGCGATTGCGGTTATTTGCGGACCTAGTGGACTAAGTTCAAAATAACCAACACAGCATAAAGTGCGTTAAAACCCGCCGGGACGGAGCGCCTAGGGCACTTCACTTCCGTGTTGCATCAATTCAAAAGGTGGCCGACATTCTGTCATTGATGCGCCTTGAATTGAAGCACCCTAGGCGCTCTGAAACTCGTATCTTCAGGTCGCTTGGGTATATAGAGTCAGGTTTGGCGAAAACGGCGTGATTATAACCCAGAGCACTGAGTTCTGTGTATCCCTAAGTTTAGTAGGAATAATTACTACTAATAAAATCAATACATTAAAAATTAACGATGCAAATTTATCCATCTCAACTCGGCAATAACATCTCCAGAGTGCGAAAAATTTACGACTGTGCCACACTATCGTTCCACTCTCTTTAACCTAGTTATCACGTGCAAGATAAGAATTTTGATAAGCTCGCGCAAAAATTTGCGAAAAACATCTATGGTACGCCCAAGGGCGAAATTCGTGCCGCAGTGCTATGGCGCGACCTCGTCCCCGCGCTGGCAAAACTGGGGGATAAAAAACTCAGAGTATTAGATGCGGGCGGTGGTTTTGGTTACTTTAGCCAAAGATTAGCGCGCCTCGGCCACGAAGTTGTACTCTGCGATATCTCTGCTGAGATGCTGGCTCAAGCCAAAGAACAAATTGATGCCTCCCCTGAACCATTAGCTATCCAGCTTATCCATGCGCCTATCCAAGCATTATCGGTCGATAACCATGGCTATTTCGATATCATATTGTGTCATGCGGTCGTCGAATGGTTAACGGATGCTAAGCCCACTGTAGCGGGTTTACTTAACATGCTAAAACCCGGCGGATTATTCTCTTTGATGTTTTACAACAAAGAAGCCATGCGCTTTCATGCTTTAGTGTCGGGCAATTTCGATTACGTCGCCGCTGATTTAAAAGTGAAGAAGAAAGTGCGACTAACTCCCACTCATCCGCTTTATATTCAAGAAGTTAAAGATTGGTTTAGCGAATGGCAAATGTCACTCATCAGCCAGTCTGGCGTGCGTGTAATCCACGACTATTTGAAAAAGAGTCAGCCTGCGGATTTCGACTATCACAAGCTGCTACAAATGGAGCTGGAGTACTCGCAACGCGAACCCTATATTTCCCTCGGCCGATATGTGCACTTTTTAGGGCAAAGCTTTGCAGTGTGAACGCGCGTCGTTACAAACGCGCTGCCTAAACGATTACTGACAAGTCTGTTTCCAGCAGGCGCTCACTTTGGCGCCTGCTTGTTCTAGCAATTGCACCACGCTTTTATCCCCCACCACATGGCCAGCACCAACCACCACAAACAAAGGTGAAGTCACATCAGTCGAGCCCATTAATTTTATAATGCCATCGGCCATCACATGGTTTCGCTGCCAGAGGATTTTCTCTAGCATTTTAGTGTCACCCTCGCCGCCCATTTGCTCCTGCATTATGGCATCAAGCTCAGTTTCATTACCTGAACGCCAAGCCGTTATTAACGATAAAAGCTCCGCATCCGATGCGCTAATCGCCTCACGCACCATAGACCACTGCTCTTGACTATTAAAAGACGCTAACAATTGAAATTGTGACTCGGCGGTTTCCAACGGATACACAGGCAAAGTCGCATATCGAGCCATCAACTGCATATCAACGCCATAATCCGTGCTGTAACCTAAGTCGTTATAACGCAATAAGTTAACTTGAGTAGCCTGCAGCCAAGGTGCAAAAGATTGTATCGACTGACAAACATTTGCCGTGGCCGCGCAATAGGGCGTCATGCTCTCGACCGTTTGCTTATCTCGGCTCTGCCAATCTAAACCCTTAGTTTTATCGGCGCGGCCGTATTGCTGCAGTAAGGCTGTGCTATCGACTTTATTGATATCGACTTCTACGACTAAGCCCTTAGCTTTACCCAACGCGGTTTCAATTTGGGTGGGTAAAGGATAAAAGTCGGCACGTCCAATATGAATCGAACCTAGCAAATACGCGCTCTTGCCTTGCCATTGCACTTGATAAAATGGTGGTTTATCGGTTTCTGCACCCACCACTTTTGTGCTCAAACCCGCTAACGCCAGAAAACTGATTGATGCAATTAGTCGCCATTGGCTTGTTGCCATATCCTTTGCCCCTTATAATTCCTGCAAATTTTGCAATGAGACGCTGTTATGCCACATACCAAGGTTATAGAGCAACTGAAAGAAAATCTTCAAATCGCCTATCGCCAAGCCATAGACGCCGACGCTAAGTTAGATGAGCTAAAGAAAGCTGGCCATGGAAACTTCACCAGCATATTCACGGCAGAACAAGGTTTTATCGCTTCGAGTAATCGCTTTCGGCCCTATGTGCAAGAGTTGGTCGATGACTTAACTCGCATGGAAGAACATCAAACGCTCGATCCTAAAGAACTCGAAACCTATGTGCGTCAGTTAGGCGCATTACTGCAAACATTGCAGGCCTTTAAGAAGCAAAGCTAAACCGAGATTAGGAGCTGGAACTCACCTTAGATTTCAGCTCTTTCCATGGCATATCTAATCAAGCCCACCAACACAGATAGATAGCACTAAGCTTCCCCAAAACTGTCATCATTTTGTCATTTCTAAGTCATAGACTCCGCTCACATAGACGAAGGGGCTGACGTAATGACAAGTTTAGATCTGGCTAAAGAGCTCGATAAAATAATCTCTAAAGCGGCAATCAGTCCCTTATTTCAGCCAATTTTCAATATATTAGAACATAAAATTCATGGTTTTGAGGCGTTAAGCCGTGGCCCTGAACACAGCCCGTTATACTCCCCAGTCCCGCTATTTCAGACCGCCGAACATCAAGGTAAATTAAGCGAGCTAGAAACCCTTTGTCGCCGTATTTCACTCGAGCAATTTAAGTTGCGCCAGTTTCAAGGCAAGCTGTTTATCAATATCTCGCCCAAGGCACTATTAGATCCCGCCCACCCCAAGGGCATGACCTTACAACTGCTGCAACAACTTGGCATAGCGCCATCACAGGTTGTGATTGAACTGTCAGAGCAATACCCCGCCGATGATATCGATTTACTCAAATCCTGCTTAAATCACTATCGTAGCCAAGGTTTTTTAACGGCGATCGATGACTTAGGTGCAGGTTATTCGGGTCTGAGACTCTGGTCAGAATTGTCACCCGACTATGTCAAAATCGACCGTCACTTTATCCATCAGATTGATTCGACTCCCGTCAAACAGGAATTTGTCCGCTCGATTGTGGAGTTATGCCAAAGCTTAACCTGCAAAGTGATAGCCGAAGGAATTGAAACGCAAGAGGAATTAGCCGTACTCAAACAACTGGGTATCGTCTATTGCCAAGGCTACTTACTCGGTCGTCCAGAAGTGCTCCCCTGCCGCGCGATGAAAGCGACCTTAGTGCCAAGCAATACTCAAATTCAACCTAGATACAGCGAATCGGCCGAGAGCCTGTGCACGAGTGCCATAACCGTAGTGCCCACGCTTAAACTCAAATTTTTAAGTGACACCTTTATCTCGCAACCTGCATTACAGGCGGTTGTAGTGGTCGATAACCAGTTGCCACTCGGTATTATCAGCCGCGCGACCTTACTTGAACTCTTCAGCACACCCTATGGTCGCGCCTTACATGAAAATCATGCAGTGAGTGAAGTGATGGATCCGCAAGTTATCCAGATTGAGGCCAACGAACCGTTATCCACCGTAAGTCAATTACTGACCTCAGAGAGTGCTAATACGGTAGCGCAACAGTTCATTATCCTTCGCCGTGGAAAACTACTCGGCATAGGCCATACCAAGGATTTGCTACAAAGGATCACAGAGCACAGAATTAAGATGGCGCGCCATGCGAATCCTCTTACAGACTTGCCGGGTAATGTGCCCATTCAAGAGGAATTAAAACGCCTTAAGATCCAAAAGAAACATTTTTATCTAGCCTATTTTGATCTGTGTAACTTTAAGCCCTATAACGATATTTATGGATTTTGCCGTGGCGATGAAGTGATTTGTGAAGTGGCGAATCTGTTACTGAAGTATAAAAGCGACAATTGCTTTGTTGGCCATGTCGGCGGCGATGACTTTGTCATTATCAGCACCTGTGAGCATATGATCAGCCGTTGCCAGCGAATTCTAGCGGATTTTGAAACCCATAAGCATTTGTTTTATAGCGCAGATCACTGGCTGGCCCAGGAAATGCTCGCCGACGATAGAAAAGGTGAAGCCTGTTACCATCAATTGATCAGTCTGTGTGTAGGCATTTTACCACCCGCACTCACCTTTAACGCCCATGAACATAGTCTATCGACCTTAAGCGCTAGGGCAAAAAAACAGGCAAAATCCGCAAATAACGGATTTTACCTGTTAGAAAATCATCTGATTATCGACACTCAGGCACTAACGGCATAGCTGAACAGCTTTAATACTCAGCATTAGCGACCGATATGAGTCATTAAAGTTGTGGTGCAATCGTCTTCTTTAACCACTCGGTTAACATTTTGGTTTCGTACATAAAAGGCTTATCATTTAAAGATTGGATCCCATCCATGAACCCCATATTCGACAGTTTTTCATCGCCCGCGATAATCACTTTATCGTTTTCCATGACTTGATAAGAAAAAGTCATACGCGGCGGATAAATGTCTTTGATAATGCGTAAATCATTGGCGGTCGCACCAAATGTTGGACGCATATCACCCGCAAGATCAACATCGGTAATGGTCATTTCAAGCTTTTGATTTGGCTTTAAAATCTTCGCGGCTTCTTTATTGATGTTTTCAGTTAAGGTTTCAAATAAGCGCTTCTCATAACGGGATTGGAGCTCCCCTGATGATTTTATATCGCGATAATCTTTAGGACTTTGCCAAACAATTTTAACCACACCATCTTCGGTGACGGGATCCACAGGCGCTTCATCGGCCGCCCAAGCCGCACTGCAACTTAATACACCTGCGAGTAAAAGGGACTGAATTTTCATGTTTGCCTCCAAGGCCTAAATAACTTTCTTGAGAACTACAGTACAAAATCTAACCTGAACTAGAGCTTAACGCAAAACTGATATAAGTACAGCAAATGTACCGTAAGCTTTTGTATAATTAAGTAAATATTATTTAACCACCACAACCAATACGTATCTTTTTGTATCGGAATTGCACCAAGTAAGTGCATGGTTATCAATTTGTGAACATTTCACGCGCATAACGACAAAAAAAGCGTTATCCTTCCGCTATTGTTTACATTGCCCACTTAATAAAAAATGAAATTCCCTGTTGTACCTGTGTTCATTCTTATCCTGTTTACCTGCGTCGTAAGTGCGATTTGGTTTATCTCCCCGAGTGACAAAAATACTGGCCCTAAAACTTGGTCAGCCTTTATCTACAACCATGGCTATGATTCAGGAAAGTATAAAAAAACCGATAACTTTGACAGCTATAATACTTGCCGCGATTTTGCTCGCGAACAATCTGCCTTCTACGACAATGTGCCTTGGGAATGTGGATCTATGTGCCAGTTCGATACTCGTAAGCAAGGATTTCAATGCGAAGAAATGAAGAATGAGCACTAACTAACCATTCAGCATAGGTTCAATATTTATACAATAAACTCAGCTCCTCACAGTACAACTCGTTTTCTTTACCGTCTAAGGATGCACGATTTAGAACTAACGTGTTAAACGTAATTTTTAACTTGGAGCTTACCTATGAACCTAAAAACGGCTTATCTATTCAACCCATATTCACGAAAACTCGCTTTATTGGCACTGCTGACAATTGGAACGAGTATCAGCCTTTCAAGCCATGCTGCACCATTGACCATCAGCCAGCAACAAGCTGTTACTGTTCATTTGAGTAAATTGGCTCAGGCGCAAAATGCGGCTGAGCATCAAATGACAGAGCAGCTTAAGCAAGATTTTAGTCAACAATTAACCGTGCAAGAACATGAGTTTATGAGCGACATCTGCCCTAAATACGGCATGACCTTCGATGTCACTACCAACGCTTGCTTGCGCTCGTAAGGTATTGCCAAGACTAAAATGGAAAACGGGCACTCAGCTCAGGGTATTGCAGCTTTAAATCCTTGGGCTTAGTGCTAAATTTTTTACCCGCGGGCGTCGCCTTGCCCGATGGCATAAAGGGCAGTTCCTCACCGGTTCTATCTTCGTATAATTGCCCTGCGATAAGGTCGTATTCATCTACAAAAGGGTAAGCATAGGCATCTCGCTCTGGCCAAGCGACTAAACGTGCTAGGGTGTCAGGCTGATTAACCACACCTTCGAAAATTTCTTTACCAAGTGAAATCAAAAAACACCTAAACTCGGCAAAAGCATATTCAGAATCACAACCCGTAATAATGTAAGCCGCCCCCCAAACAGACCACAGATAACTACGGCGCATCTGCTGACCAAACATTTTATCGAAAGCTTTTAACTCTTCATTACTCAATTCGGCAAGTTTCTGCTTCAGTGCTTGAGTCAAAGACTCCTGTGATTGCGCCGCTTCCGTTCGCGTGACTAACCCCCAAAACTCAACTTCTGTCATAAACGTCACCTATTAGAGCCTCTAGCAAAAAGGCATATTCTACACGATATCACGGTTATACTGGACTCGGATTAGGGCATTTCCTACACTTGCTCATCTTCTTTGCTACTGGTGTGCACTTCAATCTATGCCTAAACGTCTTATACTACTGATCACGTTATATTGCCTCTTCAGCATTGCTGCACTTTGGCGTACTGTGATGACTCAATCCCTTGATGTATTCACCCTAGGTGTCCTCCCCGTGCTCGTTGGCATACTCATACGGGCGCCGTGGTCTAGCTTAGTGTTGAAGATTTATATTGGCATGCAAACCTTAGGATTCTCGGCACTGGGAATTACAGCAATTATTGCCTATCGCATTACCCCTGAGGATGTAAAAGTAGTTGTTTCTGGCCACAACATTCCTATGTTGCCACTCACAGTGAGCATTATTGTTATTTTACTCGTGCAGTATTGGATCGCATTTTCTAAGGTCACGAGACACTATTTGACCCGCCAAACTCAGTAATGGACTTTGTTGCTAAGCTGTTATCAATAGCGTAGCTTAGCGACCCAGTAAAATACTTACGACTCTTAACTTGAAGTAGACTATGAGCCATTTATCGCCCAGCGAACTTTCCATTCTTTTGGTAGAACCTTCAGATACACAGCGTCGAATTATTATTCAGCGCTTACAACAAGAAGGTATTCTCAGCATTCAAACCGCAGAAAACATAGAAGCGGCTAAAGATATTATTGCTCGCCATAAACCTGACCTTATTGCGAGCGCCATGCATTTCGATGATGGCACTGCCATCGATCTCTTGGGCTACTTAAGGGCCAACGCTGACTGCAAAGATATCCAATTTATGCTGGTCTCGAGTGAGTGCCGCCGTGAGCAACTTGAAATATTCCGCCAATCGGGTGTAGTAGCGATTCTACCTAAACCCTTCAGTGCCGACCATTTAGGTACAGCATTGAATGCCACGATTGATTTACTCAGCCACGATGAACTCGACCTCAGTAATTTCGATGTACAAGATGTGCGTGTATTAGTGGTCGATGATAGCCGTATGGCAAGAAACGTCATTAAACGTACGATTGGTAACTTAGGGATGAAGCTGATTACCGAGGCCGAGGATGGCGCGCAAGCCATAGCGTTAATGAAACACAATATGTTCGACTTAGTGATCACTGATTACAATATGCCGAGTGTAGATGGGCTAGCTTTGACACAATTTATCCGCAATGAAAGCCAACAATCGCACATTCCCATCTTGATGGTGTCTTCCGAAGCCAACGATACCCACCTCAGCAATGTGTCCCAAGCGGGTGTAAATGCCTTATGTGACAAACCCTTTGAACCCAAACTTGTTAAAAAATTACTCTATCAACTGTTAGAAGAATAAAACCAGAATAAAACTTAAGTCACGAACTGAGTAAATATTCTGCGCTTTACTGAACATCCTGCTGCACGCTAGACGCAAAAGGCTTTCCAAGTGCTAAACCTTATGGCATGTTAGGCACGCTTATTTCAAATAAATCTACGGAAAGAAGAGACAATAAAAATGAACAAAACTGAACTAATCGCCAAAATTGCAGAAAATGCCGATCTAACGAAAGTAGAAGCAGCACGCGCATTGAAGTCTTTTGAAGCAGCTATTACCGAATCAATGAAAAATGGTGACAAAATCTCCATCGTAGGTTTCGGTTCTTTTGAAACAGCGACTCGTGCCGCTCGCACTGGCCGTAATCCACAAACGGGTAAAGAAATTCAAATTGCTGAAGCGACAGTGCCTAAGTTTAAAGCGGGTAAAACCCTACGTGACAGCGTAAACTAAGTTATAAAATTCAATACAACGCCTCCATTGTGAGGCGTTTTTTTTGCCCAATTCCAGTGAAGCACTGAATATTTTTTGCACAACAAAAGTGCGCCTCTGCCCCACAAACTGGCAAATAAAAACATTTCATTAACATTGTGAGTTCTAATACCTTGTTTTACATGGCATTGTAATAGTGGCATGTGATTAGCAAATCCTTCCTTAGAAAAAAACCAAGATGCACTAATGACCACAGCTGACTTTGAGTGTGCCAATGGTGAATCGATAAATAAGTCAATCGAGGGGATGAGCATGAAGAAATCACTGTACAGCGTTTTGGCCTTATCGACGGGAATGTTACTGGCAGGCAACGCCTTTGCAGCCGTATCAGGCAACATTGGCGGTACCTCTAATTATCTATGGCGCGGTGCGACCCAAACTAAAGATGCGGTCGCAATCCAAGGTGGCCTTGACTACAGCCACGATTCTGGATTTTATGCGGGAACTTGGGCATCGAATGTGGATTTTGATGATGATACTAGCTACGAGCTTGATCTATATGCGGGTTATGGCGGCAGTATTACCGAAGACATCAGCTACGACTTTGGCTATCTCTACTACGCCTATCCAGACGCACCAGGCAGTATTGATTTTGGTGAGCTCCATGCTGCTGTCACGTGGAAATGGCTCGAACTGGCTTACTCCCAAGTCATCAATGCCGGTGACGATCTGGCCGCCGATCCTTTAGATAATAAAGATCTCAGTTATCTTGCCGCGACGGTATCCGTTCCTCTCACTGAAAAGCTGAGTTTATCAGTGCACTATGGTTACTCAAACGGTGATGTCGTCCAATCTTGGTTTGGCGAAGATAATTATGCCGACTATAACGTGACTCTCAGCGCAGATACCAGCATAGGCACAGTGTCATTTATGGTCTCAGATACCGATCTCACCGATGATGATGCCAAACTAGTACTCGGATATTCCTACAGTTTTGATCTATAAGCTCTAAACATAAAAAACGCCACCTTAAAAAGTGGCGTCATTTTATCACTATCACCAATTAGGCAATAATTGACCGGTTTGTTTTACGGGCCGCAACCATTTTCTCGATATATTCAACAATGGGCTCAGTCACTGAAATCCCTGTTGTTTGCTCAATCCCTTCAATGCCTGGCGCCGAATTAACCTCAAGGATCAGTGGGCCACGGTTAGAACGTAAAATATCTACTCCCGCGACAACCAATCCCATCGCCTTCACAGCGGCAATAGCCATTTTACGCTCAACAGAGGTGATTTTTACCACCTCACCACAACCACCTAAATGCAGATTAGAGCGGAAATCGCCCTCGGGACCTTGACGTTTCATCGAAGCAACAACCTTGTCACCGACAACAAAACAACGAATATCACTACCATTGGATTCTTTAATGTATTCCTGTACTAAGATATTCGCTTTGAGCCCCAAGAATGCTTCAATCACGCTCTCAGCAGCCGTTTTAGTTTCAGCGAGTACGACACCAATCCCTTGAGTGCCTTCGAGTAATTTAATGACTAACGGAGCGCCGCCCACCATATTGATGAGATCTGGGATATCATTTGGCTTATTGGCAAAACCCGTCACTGGCATGCCAATCCCTTTGCGGGAAAGTAGTTGCAGTGCCCGCAATTTGTCCCGCGAACGCGCAATGGAGATTGAATCATTCGCGGCATATACACCCATCATTTCAAACTGACGTACAACGGCACAACCATAAAAAGTCACGCTAGCATGAATACGCGGAATGATGGCATCAAACCCAACTAATTCAGTACCTTCATAATGAATGCTAGGTTTAATAGAATTAATATTCATGTAGCAATTCAGCGTATTGATCACGACAGCTTCATGTCCACGACTTTGGCAAGCCGCGACTAAACGTTGTGTTGAATACAACTGGGGGAATTGGGATAAAATACCTATTTTCATTGCTGAGTGACCAACTTAAGCATGAGTGAATAAACCGTTCTGCGGCACCAAAAGCACAGCGACAGAAAAAGGGGCTGATATTTGTCTATTGCTCAGTGTAAAGCAAGAAAATATTCCTCACCAGACGAAATCATTATGCTAATGAAATACTTCAAGACCTATCACACTCGGAACTCGGTTTAAGTTAACAGCGGCAGAATATACTTAGCCTCAAACTCCGTTGCATCTAAGGGACGAGAAAACAAATAACCTTGTAATACAGTACAATGGCGAGAAGTGCAAAACTCAGCCTGCTCAATCGTTTCAACGCCCTCAGCTACTGATATGACATTAAACCCATGGGCGAAGTTAAGTAATGCAGCGAGCAAACGAGTGTCTTTATCATCCTTATCATAGGAAGCGACAAAGCTTTTATCGATTTTCAGCACGCTAATGGGAAACAATTTGATATGTTCTAAGGACGAAAAACCCGTCCCAAAATCATCAAGGGCAAAACGCACCCCTAACTCTGCGATTCTATCGAGCATTTTGGCATGTTCATGGGGATCTTCAATAAGGCAATTCTCAGTAATTTCAAGCTCTAATGCTACAGCAGGAAGTCCTGTCTTAGTCAACGTATTCGCTATTTTATCAAACAGGTTCTCATTTCCAATTTGCGATGCAGACAGATTAACGGCAATGGTAAATTCTCTCCCTGTTGGCTGTAATTGGGTTAACCAAACCTGTGCCTGAATACAGGCTTGTTCAAGCACCCAATCATCAATGTCCTCCATTAATCCAATTTCTTCGGCTATGGGTAAAAATTGATCTGGGGTGATAATGCCGTCTACAGGATGCTGCCATCGGATAAGGGCTTCCATACCCACCAGCTGATGGGTTTTCGCATTCACTTGCGCTTGATAATGAACCTTAAATTCATTTCTTTTTAAGGCAGTACGCAAACTCGACTCGATATGATTACGGTAACGCACCTCTTTATCTAAAGCTTCTGAGTAGAACTGAATCTGGTTTCGGCCCATTTTTTTAGCGCGATACATAGCGATATCGGCACATTTCATCAGCTCAGAACTGTTCGAAGCCGCTTCATTATAAAAAGCCACGCCGATACTGGCACCAATAAGCACATCGTTATCACCGAGACAAAACACGTCCTCAAACACTTTTAACAATCGATTAGCCACAATCATAGGGAAATATTTATAATCATTATCAGTGACTAGCACGACAAATTCGTCCCCACCTAAACGGGCAATAATGTCGCCATCTCGTAGTACTTCACTTAATCGAGCGGCTACTTTAACTAAAAGAATATCCCCCGTCTGATGGCCTAGAGTGTCATTGATCGCTTTAAAATCATCTAAATCGAGTAAGATAACGGCTAAATAGTCGTGACAACGTTTGGCCCTTGCTATCGCTCGATTAAGACAAAGTTCAAAACCATAGCGATTAACCAGCTTAGTCAACGAATCGTGTTCAGCTAGCTCTTTTAGTTTTTGGTGACTATTACGTAACGCCAACGCCATTGAAGATCTTTGTTTCGCATAACGAATTGCACGAGTTAGTATCCGCGAGTTGACCTCATCCTTAAGCAAGAAGTCCTGTGCCCCTAGTTCAATACAGCGCTGAGCCAGTTTCTCATCTTCATAGCGACTCAGCATAACGACTACGGTCTGGTCTTGCGTCATGGCATTGAGCTTGATCAACACTTCTAAGCCATTAGCATCGGGTAATAAATAATCCAATAGAATACCGTCAAAATGACGTTCTAATGCGAGATTTAAACCATCAAATGCACAATTTGCTTCGACCACATTAAAAGTCAACTTTGACTGTCTGAGTGCTCGGATGATCGCAGTTCTATCAACTTCATCATCATCTATCAGTAGTAAATCCATATACTCACCTTATGCGGATGGGAGCTCCACTATTCGCCAGTAACCTTCAAGCATATTAAAAATATTGTTAAAACCGTCTTTCATATCAGTTTTAACCATGTAACCAGCCACATGATGGCTATAGGCTTTCATCCTATCTTCATCGGTACTCGACGTGGTGAGCATAAAAACGACAGACGAAGAAAGAGAAGGATCTGAACGTATTCGCTCAAGGAACTCAAACCCATTCATTCTTGGCATATTAAGATCGAGCAAAATAAGATACGGACCTTTGATCGTGTCTAAACTAGTTAGAATAGTTAATGCTTCGATCCCATCCCGAGCACGCACTAAGGGATTGAGTAACCTCAATTGTCTCATCGCCCGCTGCACGGCCATGTAATCCACGTCATCGTCATCAACCAATAAAATGGTGACCTGTTGATAGTGATTTGCTGCGCTCATAGAAGCTCCTTTTTCACTATTTGCTTAGGCCAACTAAAGCAAAAACAACAACCTCGGCCCTGCGATTTAAGCTGAATCTCTCCACCTAAACTTTCTAGCGTTTTCCTCACAAGTGATAAGCCTAAACCACTGCCTTCAACTTCATCCCTTGGTTTAAGTGTTTGAAACATCTCGAAGACTTTTTCATGATATGAGCTTGATATTCCCGGACCATCATCTATCACACTGAATCGATACTGCTGATCAACCGCCTCACATGAAACCGTAATAACACCTGTACCTAAGTCATGGTGTTTTATGGCGTTACTGATTAAATTTCGTATAACTAATTCCAACAATGGTCTTACGGTATAAAAATTCGGAAATTCACCTTTTAGGACTAATTCAAATCCCTGTGGCGGCGCGACGAGCGCAAACATGTCTTCAACCAGTTGCCGACTTTTCACTTCAGTGGTTTCGGTATCGACACGACCAATCCGAGAAAACATCAATAGTCCATCGAGTAATAACACCATTCGATGAATACGACTTTGGATAAGCCCTAGGTATTTCTGTACATTTTCATTGGTGTTATCGACTAAATCTTCAGACAACCAAGAGGTTAGCTGCTCGATACCACGTAAGGGGGATTTCAAATCATGGGAAGCAATATAGGCAAACCTGTCTAATTCTTGATTGATACGCTCAAGCTCAAGCATATGTTCTGCACGCTGAACTTCAATGCGTTTACGTTCAGAGACATTGTTAATTGTCGCGAGAATAGAAATGCCATTACTAAAATGAATAGGCGTCAACCCCACTTCAATTGCGAGTCGACTGCCATCTTTGCAACAGCCAAACAGGTCATCCCGCATCGACATATTTTTCGCAATAGGCTGCACTAAATAGTTACTCATGTGTTGCTGATGAGCATCCCTTAGGGTTTCGGGCAATAACATATTGATGGAACGACCGAGTAACTCGTCTCTGGTATAGCCGAACAAACGTTCAGCATGGGTATTCACTAAAGTAATAAATCCAGATTTATCCACCATAAATAGCGCACTTGGAGAGGCTTCAATTACTAATCTGAAGCGTTTTTCGTTAGCAATTAACTCTGAAGTCAGTAAAGACTCCTTATATCGATTACGCGCCATAATTAACACTGAGTAAAACAATGCCAAAATAAAACCACAACCGATAAATTGGAGCCACATACCTTGGGTCTGTTCCGCTCTCGAGATAAAACGCGATTGTGATGAAATGTCTAAGCGCCACAACTGCCCTCCAACCAAGTCAGTCTGTGAGTGATAAAACACATCCTGCTCATTCGGGGCCACTTTGCTGCTGGTAAACATTAGACTGTCAGCGCTTGCCTGCGGACTTTCATAAATGGCAAGTTTCAAGCCTGAGAATCGCTCCCCCATAATCCCTTGCATGAGGTCATCCATCCTAAACGCTGCATACACAAGTCCAAACACGTGCTGTTTACGCTCAGCCTCTGTTGTTGTTGTGCCTTGATAAAGCGGTAAATACATTAAAAAGCCCGCTTTAGCATCATCAGAAGTATCTTGAACTAATACGACTTTGCCAGAAACTGTCGGCAGTCCAGTGGTAATAGCGCGAGTGATGGCTTTATATCGATTAGACTCGGAGCACATGTCATAACCCAAGGCTCTTTGATTACGCCAATCAAAGGGTTCTAAGTACACAATCACGCAATACTGATCACGCGTTCCTTCTGGGTAAACTTTATAGTCTTTAAAACCTTCAGCTTGAACTTGTTGGATGTGCGCACTTAATGCTTCAGGTTGAAGTAACTGAGCATAGCCAAAACCTTGAAAACCTGGGTAATACTCAGATAAATGAGCATTGATGACATAAGTTTGCCATTCCTGACGTGTCACATTACTCGACGATAACAATAAGCCAACGCCACCACGTAAGACTTGCTCATAGGCAAGCATTCTGCGATTCACAGCTTCTGTTAATTCTTGAACGCTATTTTCGAAACGCTCTTCACCTCTATCCCTAAGATATTGCTCAAGCACATACCAAGAGATCCCCATGAAAAGTAAGGCAGCCACTATCATCAGCCAGCTAGAGCTCAGCACGCTAAAGTAGATATTATTAGATGGGGGGAGTGATTTAGAAAACTGATCCTTGTCCATGTAAGCCAATTCCCTAGCAAACGATTAACAACAAACACAGGTACAAGTGTTGTTGTAATTATGACTAAATTCAAGTTTATCCTACTATTTAACTCGGAATTAACGCGAATATATCTATGACTATACCGTGCTCTTAATCACAAAATAAGCAAAAACTAAATTAATCAAATATTCAATTGCAGTCTAGTGCCTACGCCAAACAGCAGTAAGCTGAATCATCCGACTCACGGGAAGAATTTTTCACCCTAACTCACAAAATTATTTGCTTTTCTACCATACTCTTTTTAGTTAGAAAGTCGTTAGGAACAACAAGAGGAATTCGTTATGGCTCATATTACTGAAGTCGTGCCCAACGATACTGAACTTGAGGCAATGACCACACCAAGAAACAGCAAAGCCGCCGAGGCAATGCAGCATAGACGCGAAGTCAAAAAGCGTTTAGAAGACTACCTCGAGCGGGCGGAGTTAAAACGTGCATTAGGAGATGACGATTTTTTCTAGCCAATTCTATCTCGCTATCTAGTGGTCAAAATGATGGGATGATGATCTCAGTCGGTGATCATTTGTTTCGAACTCACTGAGTTTTGGCCCACTAAAATCGAATATCTCACCCAGTCAATAATGCTGGGTGTTACTCTGCTTTAGCTCACTAACCTCCAGATTTAATATCGCGTCATCACGGTCATTTTTACCACTCTTGTCAGCTTGAGTTTTGATTAACAAGCATTCAGCCTTAGCACACTCAAATAACTCATCGCTGTCATGTTTTGCTCCAATCAATCTATTTCTATATCAAGAACAAAGCAGCTTGAATGCCATATCAATAAAATATTATTAAACAGATGGTTACTTATTTATGTCCCATAGACATAGCGCTAGAATTGTAACAAGTACACCAAAATGATTCACAAAATCGATAACAGCTAATTTATTTAATCGGTATATTTCCTCCGCTAGCCTGCGAATCAATATGAATAAATGAGGTTTAAGGCTATGATTAGCCACATCTCTCTCGCTGAAATTACCTGCAGGATATACGGGAATGTCTGAGTCGTTAGCCCAATATCAACAAGATCTACGCCGTTTTTCCGATGAATTAATTCGCATTCAAACGCCAATAAAAATCTTAGATGCCATTAAATGGCCGCGGGAAATGGAGGAACGTTTTCTCTCCAATAAGGGCACGGTACTTCCGGCTATCAAGCAAGAGTTCTATCAAAACATTGCTTTACCTTTTGATCCTGTTAAAACCCAAGCTGAGCTAGCCTCCCTAAAGCAGGACATCCATAGACGTTTGGGTAAACGAGACAAACTCGGCAAAATATTAGTGGCAAACGTCGATCAGTATCGCCTTGTCATCGATATGTTGGGGAACAGAGGCACGCCAACCTTTGGTAAGCTCAGCCAAGAATTGTACGGCAGTGCTAGCCATAAACTGCATGGCGATCGCCATACCTTGCGCCAGTTAGGTGATAAACTCAGCTACATTTTCTCGTTGCCCGCGGCGAGGCACATGAATAAACATCACCCTAAAATTATTAGCGCGCCAGAAGCGGTTAACGTGCTCAGCCAACGTTTAGAAAAATACTTCCATAGCGATGATATGCGTGTACGCCTTAGTGACGGTATCGTCTCTGACGCTGCAGTCGGTGGCGATACCGTTAAGCTCAATAGCAAAGCAATGTTCAGCGAATCGGATCTTAATGTATATGAAGTTCACGAAGGTTGGGTGCATGTCGGCACAACGCTAAACGGCCGAGCTCAACCCCACGCCACTTGGCTCAGTGTCGGTTCTCCGCGCGTAGCAGCAACCCAAGAAGGTCTAGCCGTTTTACTGGAAATGCTGACGCTAAGCTCAAATCCAGGACGGGCTCGGCGAATTAGTGACCGTGTTGCCGCGGTCGATATGGCTGAAAATGGTGCTGACTTTATAGAGGTATTCAATTATTTCAGAGGATTGAATCTAAGTGCGACAGACAGTTACCGTGTCACCCAAAGGGTTTTCCGTGGGGGTATGGTGGAAGGCGGCAGTTTCTTCACTAAGGATATTTCCTATGTGCGTGGCTATGTGGAAAACATTAACTTTATCCGCAGCGCCATAACCTCAGGCCTTCCTGAACTCATCCCTATGCTATTCCTCGGTAAATTGGCGATCGAAGATATCCCCGTGTTATACCAAGCTTGCCAAGAGGGCATTCTGACTACGCCTAAATATCTACCGCCCATGTTTGATAACTTTAGTGGCCTTTATGCTTGGTTTGGTTTTGCATCAGGTTTAGCAGGAATCGATTTGAAAGGTGTACAGCGCCATTTCACACGCTTATTTAAAGACGTACCGAATGTCGTCCCCGCCTTTGAGTTACTCGATGATACTGAATTTGACAACAACTCGGACTAATACAGTAACCTGATTGATTTAAAATAAAAAAGCTCACAACTATGTGAGCTTTTTTATAAAACTAAACGCTAATCTTCGATAGAAAAACCTTCACCATTACATTCAAAATACAACTCACAGGCAGGATAACTCGCTTTGCCACACGTGTAGAAGATAATGGCATTTCCACCCAACTTTTTAACTTGTACTTTCAAATCTTTTTTAAGATCGTCCAAATTGACGTGTTCAGCAGGATAAATTTGAGTACTGCAAAATGTGGTGGAGACTTCACCTAAGCTCATAAACTTGTGCCTGGACATTTCTGCCTGAGAATACACTTCAACAGTACCGGCGACTGCATTATTTAAAGCAACAGCACCCGCATTGGTGCGAAATGTCACGCCATTACACGCTGTCAGTAATAAGCAAAAAACGATTACACACAGACTTTTATTTAGCATCATTTAAATTCCATTTTATTAGTCACTTAACTTTTAATAAATAATCTATAAGCTTGATTTTGCGGCTTCCTCTGCATGCTGACGAATAAAGTATAACCACGTTAAAGCAAGAACTACAGGGCTTAATAGTGGCTAAAAAGGAGGCCATCAACACATTAAACGGATTCACATTCTTATCTTTATCAGGAATACGGCTAGACCAGAGTAACTTAAAGCTTATGCCTAACTTTAGAGAGGAAATTAATCTCAGTCAGAGGGAAAGAAACAAACCAACGCCTAAGATCATCACCAAGTATAGATGCGCCCTAGACAAAGCCATTAATCAGGCCAACAAACTCCGTAATCGCTTCCATTCAAACCTGGTGATTGCTTGTTATTGTCATAGCTTGATTGACTAGGTCGGATCAGGGCTTGGCCTAACGAACACGACATATCAATGTCGCCAATTTAACATGCAAACCTCAAATTGCAACCAATTGCAACTAATTGAAACTAATTGCAAACAATTAAAGTTCTAAATCATGCCTGAATTTATCTGAAATTGATTGGCAAGCAGAGTTATTACCGAGCAGTGAGATATTGATTTACAAAACAAATAAAACTCCCTGCATTGATGATGCAAGGAGTCTATCGAGCGGAGTTTCGCGAGTAATGATAATAAACTTAAGCTGGCTTCCACACTAACTGCGGCAGTGCATTTAAATCCAATCGGTCACCCTGGGTCACGATTGCTATAGCCTTTGGTTTAGTCTGAGGATCTTGGTTAATCACATCGACTAATCCATGCTGCGCCTCGGGTTCTCCATGGACTAAAATTAACGGCGGCTGGCCTTCAAAATGGTGATACCAACGTAATAACTCTGCTTGATCCGCATGGGCTGAAAGTCCACCCACTGTGTGTAACTTAGCCGCGACTTTAATGCTGTTACCATGAATAGACAGTTCCTCAGCGCCATCGACGAGGGCACGCCCCGGTGTTCCAAGCGCTTGATAACCACAAATAATCACATCACATTCTGGGCGCCATAAATTATGCTCTAAGTGGCTACGAATACGTCCACCGTTACACATGCCGCTCCCTGCGATAATGATCAATCCCTTATGCACATCGTTCAGCGCTATCGACTCTTCGGTCGTTTGGATAAATTCGACATTCGACAACAGCGGATGCTGCCCAGGATGTTGGCGGGTAAAGCGTTTAAAGTCCTCATCCATCAGCGGATAATTATTAACGTAGACGCGTGTCGCCTCAATTGCCATCGGGCTGTCTAGGCAGATTTTCCAACGGCCGAGATCCCATTCTTTAGCATATAAATGAAATAGATATAATAACTCCTGTGCTCGTCCAACCGAAAAAGCGGGGAGCAATATATTGCCTTGGCTCTCGTTGACTGTCTTAGCAAAAATGGCTTTCAACTCGGCTAAGGTATCCGTCCAACTGCGGTGAAAACGATTGCCATAGGTGCTTTCCATTAAGACTAAATCTGCCGAATCCACTAAGGTAGGATTACGTAAAATCGGCATACCTGCACGGCCAAGATCGCCACTGAAGACGATTTTCTTCTGGGATTTGCCCTCACCTAACCATAACTCGACTAAGGCGGAACCTAAAATATGCCCTGCATCTGAGAGGCAAATATCCACATGGGGAATAACCCTAGTCACTTGACCATATTCCAATGGTACAAATTGGGTTATCGCGAGTTCAGCATCTTCAACGGTGAATAGCGGTTCTAGGGGGGCAAGATCATGTTTAGCACGCTTTTTATTGACTCTTTCGGTATCGCGGGTCTGCAGCATAGCCGCATCTTTGAGCATGATGGCGCACAGCTCTGCCGTGGCTTTATGGGTGTAGATAGGCCCATCAAAACCCGCTTTGACTAAGAGTGGTAAACGCCCAGAATGATCAATATGGGCATGGCTAAGCACGACAGCAGAAATAGACTCAGGATCAAATGCGAAGGGATCATGATTACGCAACTCATCAGATTTACCGCCTTGGATCAAACCACAGTCGAGCAATAAGTGTTCATGATCAACCGAGAGTAAATGACACGAACCCGTCACTTCCTCTGTCGCCCCTAAAAACTGCAATGTCATTCGCATGGTGTCCCTCCAAGGTGTTTATCTCATATAAAGATAGACTATGCCCTTATCCCTAAAACAAAAAGGATTAATTAGTCACGTGCGAGCAATGTCAACTTTAGCTGTAATGCTTAGTCATCAATAACCTAACAATGGGTACAACTGACCTTGACGTACCGTTTTGCCAGCGTTAGCAATAGTGCCATCGCGCAGCCATTGTTCGAGCAAGATCTGCAAAGGCTGCTTGACCTCTGCGGCCGTCATTCCAGCGCTAATACTTGGGCTATAGAGTAATTTAAGCAAAATGAAATCGAGCCCGGTAAGTAAGTCCTGCGGGGTTTTGTCGTTAAAGATGGAGGGAAATACTTTCTCTGAATCATTGGGTAAACCAAGCACTTGGGCAATCTCTTCCACTACGCAAGCCACTAATTTACCGTGCATTTTGGCTTGATCTACAGGAATAATAATCCAAGCACGTTCAATCTCTTGCCGTGAATTGAGAGCAAACTTTGCCATACACACAGAGCCATGGACATTTTTCGCCGAGCTCGGTCCCATTAAGCGCATCACCTCACTTGCCCATAGGGATTGACGGGTAAAAACTAAGTGCAGATTCGCCTCAGAGAGCGTATCTACCCGTTGAATATCGAGGCCGGTAATCTGGCCTAAGTGTGTTAAGTGCATCAACACTAATTGAGTGTGCAGCGCCTTATCACCCACTTGATGCTCAATAAACACTCGTACCGGTATGCGCCACTTACGCACGCTATGTTTAGCAAGGTCATGCTCATTTTGTAGGGCGACTTCACTAAATGCTTGGGTGATATAAGCGGAGTTTTTCCAATCCGTAGCGGGCGTTAATACTTGGGTTAATCTGGGAGATGTTTGAGCAGCAAACAAAGGCAAAGCGAATAAACTTAGCGCTAGAAAAAGCCCTAAACGAAACAGACGTGCAGTAAAAAATAACCAACTGTAGAAACGTGTTAATACCCTAAGCCACTTTTGCATTGGCACTCATCCCGCAACTTGACGAGGTCACTGAATCAAAATCATAGCAGTGATACTGATAAAAGAAGTCGAAATCTGCAAACAATCTCCTACGACATAGACTTAATAAACTCGCCCAGATAATGCAATGCCGACTAAACCGTAGCCAATAAAACCCCATAATAAAATTACTACACAAAGAATCAATGCATTGTTTTTAAACACATTATATTTAACGATCATTAATCGTATACTGATGATATTACACCACCATTGCCAAGGATTCAGGATGACAATGGTGTGCATTTTTAGCTTAAGCGCTTTCTAACGAGCATAATCCGTGCAACTATTCAGCGAGCTCTAGTCCCTTAACCACCCCTCAACTTCATCGCGCGTCGGTACTGAGCCGCTATGTACGAGCTCACCATCGATCACTACCGCTGGAGTTTTCATCACTTTAAATTTCAATAGGCTTTGAGGATCTGTGTCCTTTTTTACAATAACATCCACACCCATTTCTTCTGATATGTCCGCAATCATCTCAGCGGTTTTGCTACATTTAGCGCAACCACTGCCTAATACTTTGACTTGTTTCATATTACTTCCTCAACGAACTGTGCTGCAAAATTAAAAATCTCAACCTACTGTCATACTCGCAGCCACATATAGCAAGGTAAATTTCCAGCCAAGCAAACTCATAGACAAGAGTATGGCAACATCTATAGCTCAATTCAGGCCACAATAAGATAACTGCATTATTAGTTGCATTGCATTGATTGCTATTAATTTCTATATATAAATATAAACAAACATTTATAAACCATCTGTTATAAACACTACAAAAAACTAAACTAGTACAGCCTAGTTTTTCATAAAATCACAATACTCTAGTTAAGTTCACGACTCACAAAAAATAATCTTGATAACACAACAAATATTAATATAGCCTAAATTAGACGCTTGGTGAATACAGCTAAAACAGGCAATATTTTACTTGATTATTATTTAGATATTTCCCCGTCATCATTTATCCACACATCTCGTGACCCATATCACTTATTACAACATTTAAGATTGATCCTACATCACTAAACACTAGTATCTGCTATGTTGCGGCTGCAACACGATTTATCAACATATTATAACAATACGGAAACCTCCCTATGACCTGGACCCAAACATACACGCCACTCGGTAGCTTGTGGCTAACCGCAATGGTTGCTTTACTGCCTATTGTGTTTTTCTTCCTAGCCTTAACTGTGTTAAAACTTAAAGGCTATATCGCTGGGGCATTAACCTTATTAATTGCCTTAGCAGTCGCGATACTCGCCTACAAAATGCCTATTAGTATCGCGCTTGCTTCTGCTATATATGGTTTTAGTTATGGGCTATGGCCAATTGCTTGGATTATTATTACCGCAGTATTTTTATATAAAATCACCGTTAAAACAGGTCAATTTGAGGTTATTCGCTCGTCAGTCATCTCAGTCACGGAAGATCAACGATTACAAATGCTATTGGTTGGCTTTTCATTTGGAGCCTTCCTCGAAGGTGCTGCTGGTTTTGGTGCACCTGTTGCTATTACAGCTGCGTTACTTGTCGGGCTTGGATTCAATCCATTGTATGCAGCAGGACTTTGTTTAATCGCAAACACGGCACCCGTCGCCTTTGGAGCTATGGGTATCCCAATTATCGTAGCAGGTCAGGTTTCATCACTAGACCCATTCCATATTGGACAACTCGCTGGCCGTCAGTTGCCAATTTTATCGATTATTGTCCCCTTCTGGCTCATCGCAATGATGGATGGCATCAGGGGAATACGTCAAACTTGGCCCGCAACATTAGTAGCAGGCGTTTCATTTGCGATTACCCAATTTTTAACCTCAAACTTTATCGGCCCCGAATTACCCGATATTACTTCAGCGTTAGTCAGTCTAATTTGTTTAACGTTATTTCTAAAGGTCTGGCAACCAAAAGAAATATTCACTTTCTCAGGAATGAAACAAAGAGTTACTACCCCTAAATCTACTTTTTCTAATAGCCAGATATTTAAAGCATGGTCTCCCTTTATTATTCTCACAGCGATTGTAACCCTGTGGAGTCTTAAAGATGTACAACTGGCATTAAGTTTTGCCACTATCAGTATTGAAGTACCTTACTTACATAATATCGTTATCAAAAGTGCACCTATTGTCGCTAAGGAAACCCCTTATGCAGCAATATATAAACTTAATTTATTAGGCGCTGTTGGAACAGCCATTTTAATCGCAGCAATGATCTCAATTGTAGTCCTTAAAATGTCAGTAAGTAATGCACTGACATCCTTTAAAGACACTTTAATTGAATTAAAATTCCCGATATTGTCGATTGGATTAGTATTAGCATTTGCCTTTGTCGCTAACTATTCAGGTCTATCTTCAACCTTAGCACTCGTGCTCGCTGGCACTGGCGTAGCATTCCCCTTCTTCTCACCATTCTTAGGTTGGTTAGGTGTGTTTTTAACAGGTTCAGACACCTCATCAAATGCCCTATTTGGCGCGCTGCAAGCCAATACAGCAAACCAAATAGGTGTAACACCGGAGTTATTAGTCGCCGCAAACACTACGGGAGGAGTAACGGGCAAAATGATTTCGCCACAATCTATTGCCGTTGCTTGCGCTGCAACGGGATTGGCGGGTAAAGAATCAGATCTTTTCCGCTTTACGCTAAAGCACAGTCTATTTTTCTGTACTTTCATTGGCGTGATCACAGTACTCCAAGCATACGTAGTCCCTTGGACATTAGTGTTTTTCACTAAATAAAGCGATATCTAAGATATATTAAAAGCCGAGTGATAAACCACTCGGCTTTTTAGATTGAAATGGATATAAAACTCACTCTGCGATGAAGTTCGAATGGGTTCAATTAAGCAAAGTAGCAAGGCAGCTTTATTAATCCCAGTGAAGTAATACAATCAAAGTCCAGATTGTCATTCTTGTCGTAGATAACTACTCGGTACATTGATGACAAATGCAACTTAAGCCAGCCACTTCACCTTGTCCTTACTAATACACCCTTTAGCACTAAAGAGTTAAAGTGCAATGGTTCCAGCTGCGGCCATTAGTCACTTGCAGTATCAATGACTTCTATTCGGATGGCGGTCTAAATACAGGCTCGATATAGCTAATCAACACTGCAAGCTCCTAATCATTTATCTCATGGTTAAACAATGATTTGGTGATAGGTTTCCACATGGTATGACTCGACTAATTCGGGCATAACTTGGTGGAAATAGTGTTGAATTGCATCTTTAGCGCAGTGCTCATCAAAGGCGGCAATATCGACAAACTTCTCTACAAACGTCACGCGGCGTGGTTCATCACGGCTCACATTGAGTTCGTAACGAATACAACCCGCTTCGCGGCGCGTATCGGGAATAAGGCTCGCGAGCGCAGCTATTAGTGCTTCGGTTTTGCCCTCTTTAGCCAGAAAACTCGCCACGCAGGCAATTTGCTGTTGATTGATTTTATAGTCCGTTGAAGTCGACATCTCAGTTCCTTATTGGCTTAATGTTGAATGTTTATGTGCCAAGCTTTTGTTGATCGCTTATGTTGATAATTGATGTAGATAACTCATATTGATAGCCGCTTATGCTGATTGGTAGCGCATATCTAAATGGGGAATACCATCTTCTAAATACATCTCAGAGCAGGCGACAAAGCCGAGTTTTTGATAGAAAGCTTTGAGGTAATCTTGAGCACCGATTTGGATCCCCGCATCGGGCCAAGTCGTCAGTGCCGATTCAATGGCGTGCTGCATTAAAGGCATGGCTAGCCCTTTGCCTCGTCCCGCTGGCGATACCACCACACGACCGATACTCGCCTCTGGATAACTCAATCCCGGCGGCAAAATACGCGCGTAGGCAAGCAGTTCCTCGTCTGACGATAAGCCGAATAAATGCTGGGTTTCTGGGTGCCTATCCTTATCGTCAAGCTCTGGATACGCACAGGCCTGCTCTACCACAAACACATCGACTCTTAACTTCAATATGTCATATAGGGTATTGGCATTTAATTGATTAAATGTAAGATTTTGCCACTGCAAACGATATCCCTCTGTAAATCATCGAAAAAGAGCTTTGAGTCTACCACAGCATAAAGACCATAAAAAAGCGCCTTAATCCGCGAGGACTAAGGCGCAAAGCTGTTGCGAAAACCAATAGATCTGGGGAAATCTATGGCGACAACAGGATAACGAAAAACGTTATTACTCGACCATGGCATCGTGGGCCACAGGCCCAGTCGGTTTACGGATCAGCAACACTGCGAATACGGCGATGAGTAGCAGAGCGCCCATGATGTAAAACACATCGTTATAGGCCTGAATATAAGCTTGCTGACTCATGGTTTTGCCCAGCAAAGCTTTCGCCTGCGCGGCGGCGGTATAGGGATCTGAACCTCCCGCCTGCAACATACTTGCGCTTTGGGTTAAATAATCCTGTGCTTGCGTGCTCACTGTGGGTAAAGATTCCTTAATATGAGCCAAATGCCCGCGCGACAAAGTGTCAGTCAGGGTCGCCACCAGCGCGATACCAAAAGCGCCACCTAAGTTACGCATCACGTTTAATACCGTCGATGCCGAGGCATTTTCATGGGGTTTTAAATGCATAGTAGCAAGCATTCCAATTGGCACCAGAATAAAAGGCTGACCTAATGCCCGCACTACTTGCGAAGCGATCATCTGCGGTCCGGCATAATCTGCGGTCATCTGGCTATTCATGTAATAGCTAATGGCGAACATTAAAAAGCCAAAGGCAGCGAGATAACGACTATCGAAGCGCTCCATCAATTTCGGCACTAAGGGCAAGACCAATAGCTGCGGAAATCCCATCCACATAATCACACCACCAATTTCTAACGGTGTGTAATCATGGACTTGTGATAGGTAAAGCGGGATCAAATAAATAGCACCGAATAATGCCATGCCCAGTAAAAAATACGCCACGGTGGAGAGCACAAAATCACGCTTACCGAGCAGGCGCAAATTCACTAACGGCTGTTTACGCCTTAACTGGATCCAAACAAATAACACCAGATTCACGACGGCAATAATGGCCAGATTACGAATGAGCTCCGAGCCAAACCAGTCCTTGCGGTTACCCTCTTCGAGCACCACTTCAAGGCAACCCATACCCAACGCCATAGTGACTATGCCCGCCAGATCGACATTCTTCAGCTTATCCCAAACGACCGACTGCTTCTCTAAACCGTAGGCCAACATGGCCATCACCAACAAGCCCGGTGGCACGTTGATATAAAACAGATAATGCCAGCTAAATTGCTCGGTCAACCAACCGCCTAAGGTCGGGCCGATTGAAGGCGCAAAGGTCGCCGTCACGCCAAATAACGCCATGCCGACGGCACGCTTGTTATCGGGTAAAAACTCAAGAATAAGCCTAAAGGCTAACGGAATCAGTGCACCACCAAAGAAGCCCTGTAGCGCCCGAAAGGCGATCATGGCCTCTAAGTTCCACGCGATTGAGCAAAGCACAGAAGCAAAGATAAAAGCAGCCGTGGTCCATAACAGATAACGCCTGACCGACAATCCCGTACTGAGCCAGCCAGAGAGCGGGATCGCGATCATTTCAGCCACCAGATACGCGGTTGAAATCCAGCTGCCTTCTTCGAGCGTTGCCCCAAGGCTGCCTTGAATCTCCTTCATCGATGCATTGGTGATTTGAATATCGAGGATCGCCATAAAGGCGCCGATCAAACCACCAAATACCGCAATCCATGAACGGCGACTGCCACGCTCATAATCGATAGGCTTTCTAGGTACACTGATGCCCTGCGCCTCCATATCGGCAGACGCAGTGATAGAGCCAGTTGCGCTCATACTAACGACCTGTATTTGCAGCGATTGCCGATATTGCAGTACCCGACGCCGTATCCACTTTCACGACCGCACTTAAGCCCGGTAGCATGCGTGTTTCTGCCTCAGACAAATCTAAGCGAATACGCACGGGAATACGCTGGACGATTTTAGTGAAATTACCTGTAGCGTTTTCCGCTGGCAATAGACTAAATTTGGCTCCGGACGCCGGTGACAGACTATCGATAACACCTATAAAGGTTTTGTCGGGAAACGCATCGAGACTGACCTGCACCGACTGTCCTGGTTGCATATGTTGGATCTGGGTCTCTTTAAAGTTCGCAGTAATCCACACTGCCCCATCCGGAACCAAACTGTAGAGTGCTTGGCCGGGTTGCACATACTGCCCCACCATAGCGCCACGTTTACCAATCACCCCTGAAAAAGGTGCGGTCACGCGGGTATCATTTAATTGAATTTTCGCCAGTTCTAAAGTCGCATCGGCCTGCTCTACTACTGAGCCCGCCTGATCTAATTGGGCATTAAAAACTGCTAACTCCCGTTGCTTTGCCACTAGCACGGCTTGAGCTTCATCGAGACGGGCGGCGGCAGAATCGAATCCCGCTTGTAGTTGGTCGACATCATCTTGGGAGCTGTAATTACTGACTTTAAGCTTTTTTGAACGGCTCAATTGTTGCTGCGCCCGTATTTTATCGGCCTTTGCCGCCACCACGCCTGCGCTGGCTTGAGTGATTAACGCCCGTTGCAACTCCACCTTTGCAGCTAAGGTTTGCAAGTCCGCCTTCGCACTCGCCTGTGAGGCTTCGGCTTGACTCACTTTGGCACTAAACTGGTTATCTTCTAGCTGAGCTAATAACTCACCCTTTTGCACATGCTGGTTATCGGTTACATCGCTTAACACAACGTAGCCAGGCACTTTCACGCTGATATGGGAAATATCGGCCTCAACATAAGCGTTATCCGTGGTTTCGATAAAACGTACCTGTGTCCACCAGTAATAACCGCCTCCTGCAACTGCAGCGAGTAACAGTGGAACGGCGATAATGAGTTTACTTTTGGACATGAATGACTCCTTGATTAGTGATATCTAGTGTACTACTGTCTCACTAAGTTTATTAGTCAGTAAAAAATCAACCCACTGTTTCACAGGTGTAACAATGATGGATCTCAATCGCGTGCAAATTTTCGCTCAAGTGGTCGAACAAGGTAGCTTTACTGGCGCAGCTAAAGCCCTTGGGCTCACTAAGGCAACCGTCAGTCGCAAGATAGCCGAGCTCGAAGCCGATACCGGCACACAACTGCTGTTTCGCACCACGAGAGCCCTAAAACTCACCGAAGCAGGATCGAGTTATTACAATAGGATCAATAAGATCCTCAGCGATCTGCAGAGCGCCGAAAATCAACTCAGCGCCCAACAGCAATTGATTAAAGGCAATCTAAAAATTGTCTGCCCAATTGAATTAGGCCAATTGTTTTTAGGGCCGATTTTCGCGCAGTTTTTAACGCTTTATCCCGAAATCACCATAGAGGCTGAACTCACCAATCGAAAGGTTGATGTGATAGAAGAAGGCATCGATCTGTTATTTCAAATTGCCGATTCTGGCGACACTCGTCTGCAAAGCTATGCCTTAGTCAACGCCCATAAATCGCTTATGGCAAGCCCAGCTTATTTAGCTGCCCATGGAACGCCCAAGGTGCCACAGGACTTAGCCAAACATAAAGCGATTCGCTTGCAGTCGGCGCATATCGAAGGTGCGTGGAAATTATTCGATGGTAAAACTTGGATTGTCGCCGAGCCCAAGACTCAACTGACGGTAAACAATGTCACCCTCGCTCGCGAGGCCGCCATTGCGGGGCTTGGGATCACAGCGGTGCCATCCATCATAGCCCAAGTCGCATTAGAAAAAGGCGATTTAATCCCGCTACTAGATGACTATCCAATGGTGCAAACTAAGGTAGTGCTTAGCTATCCACAGCGGGCGTATCTACCGCGAAAATACCGCGTCTTTATCGAATTCATCTATAGCTCCCTATTTAAACGTTGGGGATCGCAAGTCTTAGAAGTCCCTGATTTTATCGGCCATGCCGATCTAGATGAATAAATCGAATACCCCAAACAGTAACAATTGTTACTTTGTAAAGTGTAAATCATTGCCTTGAGGATAAATCCTCTATGTCAGAATTGCCTTAATCCATAAGCCCCTATAAGCTTGGCAAGGTAACAGGCTGCAAAAGACCTTAGGTTTTCCTGATACAGTTTGCACAATAAAATTTAACATTTAATCTCAATTTTGGAGGAAACCTAATGAGCTTAATTAAAGAGTTCAAGGCTTTTGCGTCCCGTGGCAATGTGATCGACATGGCCGTTGGTATCATCATAGGTGCCGCATTCGGCAAAATCGTCTCGTCCTTCGTGGCCGATGTCATCATGCCACCGATTGGTATCATCCTAGGTGGTGTGAATTTTAGTGATTTGAGCATAGTGCTACAGGCAGCTCAAGGTGATGCGCCTTCTGTGGTCATTGCCTATGGCAAATTCATTCAGACTATTATCGACTTTACGATTATCGCCTTCGCCATTTTTATGGGTTTAAAAGCCATTAACACCCTAAAACGCAAGGAAGAAGATGCGCCTAAAGCGCCACCAGCACCGACCAAAGAAGAAGAGTTGCTGTCTGAAATCCGCGATCTATTGAAAGCTCAACAAGAAAAATAATCTCAAACTTAAGTGTCACGCATAAAAAACCCATCTCTAGAGATGGGTTTTGTTTTTACATCAGCGAGATAAGTGATTACTCAGCTTCAACATGCACAGTTTCACTGTAATCTTGCACTACTTCTGCCACCCGAATGCGATAAGAGTTAAACAAACAGGGCACTATACCCGTTTGCTCAGCAATGCTGTGGGCCATCTGATTACGCCATTGGGTGATAGAAGCTTGGTCCTCCCAGAACGACAGGCTCAGTACTTTGCCATCGTCGGTTAAGCTCTGAAAACGTTCAATCGAAATCAATCCCTTGCGGCCTTCTAAATATTGGCGCATTTCAGCGGCCACGTGCAGATACTCTTCCTTCCCTTCCTTTGTCGGGATGACTTCAAAAATTACCGCAATCATAATGTTCTCCAGAAATGAATGTCCTTAATGTCGACTCTAAGACTAGCCCATCTATCACTCTTTAGCTCACTGATTTTTAGAGTTTTAGTCTATGTGATAACCCTGCCTACAACGAAAGGCAATAACCCGAAACATAATAAGTTATTGCCCACGATGACGGCTTACTTGTGATTAACCGAGCTCATCAATGCGCTTATCGCCGCGATATAGCCAGCGATACAAGGTCGGCAAGACGAGTAAGGTCAGCGCCGTCGAGCTAAACAAGCCACCGATAATCACCACTGCCAAGGGCTTTTGGATCTCACTGCCGACACCCGATGACAATAAAATCGGGATCAAACCTAAGGCCGAGGTCAGTGCCGTCATCAATACGGGTCGCAAACGCCCAACCGTGCCCTCATAAACACAATCATAGAGTGCTTCGCCGCTTTGCCTGCGCTGATTAATCGAATCCACCAGCACCACACCGTTGAGCACCGCAACCCCAAATAGAGTGATAAAGCCAATAGAGCTAGGCACAGATAAATAAGTGCCACTGACATACAGGGCCACTATGCCGCCAATCAAAGCTAAGGGCACGTTCGCCATGATGAGCAACACTTGCTTGAATGAACCAAAGGAGAAGTACAACAACAAGGCAATCAAAGCGATAGAAATCGGCACCACTAGCATCAACTTTTGCTGCGCTCGCTGCTGATTCTCATACTGGCCGCCAATGATCACTGTATATCCCGCAGGTAAATCCGCCTTTGGCACTAGGGCATAAATATCTTTCACGACCGAGCCCATATCGCGTCCCGCCACGTTGGCCTGCACCACAACACGGCGCTGCACATCGTCACGGCGAATATTCGGCGGCGCCATTTCCACTTCAACGCTGGCGACTTCCCCTAAGCGCACTGTGGCGCCATTTGTGCCACTGAGTAATAAGTCTTTAATCGCATCAGGGCTTTGGCGAAACTCGGCCGCGAGTCGCACATTGATGTCGTATCTGGCATTGCCATCGATCACTTGCCCTGCACTCGCGCCGCCAATGCCTTGGCTGACGAGGCTCATCACTTGATCGACACTGATGCCGTAACGCGCCAATAGCTCGCGTTTGGGCCGCACGACTAATTGCGCCTCGCCGCTCACTTGCTCAAGCGACACATCCACGGCACCGGGGATTTTCGCAACGAGATCAGTAAGTGCTTGGCCTTTCTGTGACAATACCGCTAAATCAGGGCCGAAGATTTTAATCGCTAGCTGGGCTTTTACCCCCGAAAGTAATTCATCTACCCGAGTCGCAATCGGCTGCGAAAAGGTCAACAAGAGTCCGGGGAACACGCTGAGTTTTTCCTCCATCAAGCGTTGCAGTTCCAAGCGCGAGCTTGCCGACTGCCACTCTGCTATCGGTTTCAAGCCAATATAGACTTCAATATTACTCACAGGCTCAGGATCGCCGCCCAGTTCAGGCGCACCAATGCGGCTCAGGGCATATTCCACCTCGGGAAATGCTAGCAAAATAGCCTCAAGCTTAGGTGCGACTTGGAGCGAAGTCCCTAAACTCGCCGTTGGTGCCAGCGTCACCCTCAAGTTAATCGTGCCTTCCTCCAGTTCAGGCACAAATTCGGTACCCAGCCTTGGTAGCAATAATAGACTCAAGCCGAACATCACCAAGGCGCTGAGCATCACCACCTTTGGCCTAGCAAGCGTTGCCGTGAGTAGCTTGCGATAAGCGGCATCCAGCGGTGCTAAAACCACACTTTGTTTGAGCACCACACCGCGCTTAAAAAGATACACTGCAAGGGCTGGCACGGCAATCAGCGCCACCAGCAAGGCCGACATCATTGCCAAAATAATACTGACCGCCATCGGCTGGAACAGCTTGCCTTCAACCCCTTCAAGGGCAAATAATGGCGCAAATACGACGATAATAATGGCGGTGGCGAAGAAGATTGGACTACATACCTCTTTCGCCGCGAGCATTATCCGAATAACCATATTCGATTCGCTGACATCACCACAGGCTTTAGCACCATCCTCCTCACTGTGATAGGGATCATCCTCACCATCGGCACGCGCCCTCGCCTCGGATAAATGGCGGCGATCAGGTTGAGTTAAGTGTTTGAAAATATTCTCTACCATCACCACAGAGCCATCGACTAACATACCAATCGCCACAGCTAAGCCGCCGAGCGACATCAGGTTTGCCGACAAACCATAATAGGACATCACCATAAGTGCGAGCCCGATAGACACTGGAATCGACAACAGCACCAGCAAGGTCGCGCGGATATTGACGAGGAACAACGCCAAAATCACCACGATAAACACAAAGGCCATTAGCAGCGCATCGCGCACTGTGGTCACAGCCTTATCGACCAGATCCGCTTGGTCGTAAAACACCTCAAAGGACACGCCATCGGGCAAGGCCTGCTCAATAAGGCTCACCCGCGCACCAATATCGTCAATCGTCGCCTTAGTGTTTGCCCCCATGCGTTTGAGCACGACACCAGCCACCACTTCACCGAGATTTTGCACTTGGCCAGATTCATCGCGGCGCGTCATAGTCACTGCCCCGACACGGATCTCGCTGCCGAAATCCACCTGAGCGATATCGCCAATACGCACTGGCGTACCGCTGGCTTCGGTCAGAGGGATCTGCGCGATCGCCGCCAATCCCGCGTCTCCTGCGGGCAACATGCCATAGCCGCGCACCACAAGTTGCTCTTGGCCTTGGTCCATAAACCAACCGCCAGCGTTGCGGTTATTGCTCTCTAGCGCTTCGGTCACCTGCGCCATAGACAAGCCATAGGCACGCAGTTTATTCGGGTCGACCTGAACTTGGTATTGGCGCACATCGCCACCAAAAGACAAGACTTCAGTCACGCCGCCCACTGGCATCAATATCAACTTCACCAGATAATCATTTAAGCTACGCAGCTCGGCGGCATTAATGCCAGAGTTAGGTTCTGCACGCAGAATATACTGATAAATCTGCCCTAATCCCGAGGTATTGGGGCCGATTTCAGGCACTCCGACACCGCTTGGGATCATCTCCCGCGCCGCCTGCAACTGTTCAAACACTTGCTGACGAGCGAAGTAAATATCTGTCCCCTCGGCAAATACCACAGTCACAATCGACAAACCAGTACGCGATAACGAGCGCACCTCAGTCACGGCTGGCAAGGCGTACATGGCCGATTCCACCGGATAACTGATAAGTTTTTCCACCTCTTCAGCGGCTAAGCCTTCGGCCGCAGTATTGATGGTCACTTGCACGTTAGTCACATCAGGAAAGGCATCGAGATTCAACTTTGGTAGCATGGCCACACAGCCCACAATCACGGCGAGCAGAGCCAATACCACTAACAGCCGATTTTTAATCGCGGCTTCGATTAACTTTTGCAACATAGAAAATCTCCAAAATGAGGGCGCTCATATTAGTGGGCGTGAATATCAAAGCCCGCTTTCGCCTGCTCGGATGCCAAGAAGAACGCGCCAGCCACCACAACCTTGAGCTGTGCCTGTTGGGCTTTTTCAAGCTCAGGTCCACGCACTAGACTCAGACCACGTTGACGCTGCACCACTTCTACCTCAATGGACTCGAAGCCATCCTCATCTTGAATAAAAATCTGCCAATCGCCATCGCCGCCACGGGTCAACGCCGCATCGGGCAGCACTATGCCACTGCCGTTTGGATCGGTAGTAGAGCCAGCAAAATAGAGTTCAGCAAATTGCCCCGCATGCAACACATGATCAGGATTGTGCATACTCACCAGCACTTGCTCGGTGCGCGTTACGCTGTCGAGTTCATGGGAGCGACCTATGATCTTGCCCGCCAACGTCTTATCCCCTACTTGGACTAAGGCTGAACTGCCAACCTGGATATGCGTAGTTTGAGTTGGGGTTAACTGCGCCTCCACCCATAAATAGGATTCATCGGTCAGTTGCATTAAGGGCGTGCCCGCGCTAAACACTTGACCTAGCATGGCGATATCCTGCTGCACTCGACCGTCAATTGGCGCTAAGAGTTGATAACTGCCTATGGCTTCGGGCGTCAATTCCAGTGCACGAATTTGCGCAGGCGTCATCTTAATTGCCTCTAAAATCGCCCGTTTAAGTTCGGCATCCACCTGCGCCTGCATCCGCCGACTGACGCTAACCGCACCTTCACTCATGCGTTTGACTCGACTCCATTCGGCAGCGGCATTAATGTAGTCCGCCTGTGCCTGCGCAACGGCTGCGCCACCCAAGGTAAGTAAAGGCTCACCTTTTTTCACTTCTTGTCCCGGCACTACATGGCGCGCCAACACACGCACATCGAGCTGCGGCGCAAGGGTCGCGGTTCGATCGCGATCCACCACTAAGGTCGCCGTCGCCCTAATATCAAGATTCAAATTGGCTAGGTTCAAGCTATCGCTCGACAAAGGTAACAAGCTAATCCCCGCCAAGGCTTGCTGCGCTTCGGTCAATTTCAACGCCTGTTCGCCGTGTTCATCCGTCGGCGCCGTTTGCGTTACCGAATCGCCGCTTTCCTTAACAACGGGGGCGTGATCACCGCCAGCCAATACAGGCTGAGCGAGAAAGGCCAGCGTGCTCAGCACGAATAATGCGAGCGCAATTTTTGATAGGTTAAACCGACGCTTTTCAGACGTCGTTACAGCATCCAGTTGAAGGATATTTTCGTGGTGAGTATTTGAATTCATTATTGTGACCTCATGGGTTTACTGTGCGTGCGGCGGCATTAGATGTTATCGAAGGAGCTGCATTTAGCTTTTCTATAATGAGCTTTTCGATAAAAGGCATAAGCTGGCCGCTTTCGCCCATCCAAGTTAACCAACTTTGATAGATAGCCGTTTCTAGGTTTAAGCCCACCAAATAACTGGCGGCTAACTGACGACGGCTCTGTAAGTACTCGCTAGTACTCACATCCCCCGCCTGCCATTGTTGGCTTAAGGATTTAGCGGCTTTAGCACCTGACACTTGCACTAACTCACGCCAGTCTTGGTAACGTTCGAGTAAACGCGGTAACGCATAGAGGAATTGTTTCTGCTTAGCGGTAAGCACTCGCTCACGGGCAAGATAGCCTTGCTCCGCGATAGCGATGCCCTTATCGGCTACGGCTTGTAACTCACTGTAGTTATTGCGAACTTGTAGAGGAATCGACACGCCGACACCGAGCTTATTGTCCGTGCCTTCCTTTTCAGCGCCTAGGCTAATAGTCGGGTCAGCCGAAGCTTCCGCTTTGACTTGCATGACATTAACTCTGGCGAGCAGCACTTGCTGATAAGCACTCGCCAGTGCTGGCAAGGCTGATGTAGAGGTGCCCAACTCGGCCGCTGGCGCTTGCTTAGCCTGAGTCACAAAGAAATGGATCTCTTTGATAAACTCACTAAAAGCGAAATTATTATCCCCAAGTAATTCAATTACTTTGCCATCGGCCACTAAGGCCACCTGCTCGGCTAAGGCGTAGTCGGCAGTATTAGAGGCGACTTCGAGTTGTATCAATTGCAGCTCGACGTTAGACAAATCCCCCGCCGCCAATCGCTGCTCAGCAATATTGAGCTGCGCCTTGGTGAACCTTAATTGCTGCTCGGCAAAGGTCAGCGCCTTACGGCTTTGCGCCTGTTCTGCCAAGGCCAGCAAGCGTTCGGCTAACATTTGGCTACGCTCTAACCCTATGTCCGCTAAAAGGATTTGCGCTTCAAGCTCGGCACGCTGTGTCGCCACGCCGCGCTTGTCGCCCCAATCGAGGGTTTGGCTCAGCCCTAAGCTGTAGGCATCTGTATCAGCATTTTGATAATTAAACCCAAGTTCTGGGTTATACACAGCGCGATCTGCCGCCTGAATGGCCAGTTTGGCCTGTTGCTGCCTTACTAGTTGCGCCTGAACTTCAGGTAACTGATTGAACTGTGTGAGTAACTCAGGCAACCATTGGCCAAAGTTGACATGTGGCGTGTCGGTTTCTTTGGCGGCTAAGCCCAGTGATTGCGCCTTAAATGACTCAACTTCAGAGGCATTGATTTCAGGGGCATTAGCTTCAGAGGCTTTGGTTTCAAGGACCTTGACTTCAAGGACGTCGACTTCAAGAGAGTCATTTTCTGCCGCGAGGGCAAAGGCTACCAATCCGGCGGCCAATACTAATCCACAGCTAAACAAGCCCGATCTAAACAGACAAACTAAAGTACGGGCGAGAATCGTTTTTTTCATCGCAAATCCTAACAATATCGAATGTGGATCGGCTGACTTTTGCGCCCAAAGCGAGACCGCTAGATGTGAGCTTCATTTAAATAGCTCAATGCAAAGCAATCATATCGTTCTGGGCATGGCAAATAAGCGCCGATCGAATCATCCCGCCAAGCAATACAGTAACGGCTCAAAAGCCAATGACGGCTCCAACAGTTAACGCTGCGAGCATCAGTTCAAGCGTATCTTTTGGGAGATGAACATAACGGGCTTATCACGCGGCAAAATAGAATGAGATCCAATCAGATGAATCAATCGTCCTAGGCCGAGAAATAAGCCGAATATTGGAGAATTAAGCGATAGGAGGTCGGTATTTAGGTAAATTTTCAGGCGGGAAATAGGATACATCGGTAGGCAGATAGACGCTTTCTAACGCCTGTACAGGCTGACTCACTGCCTGAGATAACAGTGCCACATGACCGCCATGGCATTGACAGTCGAGGCATAGGTCAAAATCTTGTATTTCAGTGGTTTTAACTAAGTGGGAATGAAATCCGCTGCTTTGGTTTTCACCCGCGTGATTACTGGTGACACCCGTGGAGTCCGCAAAGCCTAAGGCTTGCTCGCTTGGACAAACACAATCGACACATTGGGCCAAAGTGGTCACTTGGGCGCTAAATTGCAGATGGGGATGATTCTCAGCTTCTTCCGCGCCATTGCCCGCATGTAACTGATGCGCACCCAAATTCGCGCCGGCAAATTGCAGCACGATAATAGCTATCAGTAGGGTCACCATTCGAGTAAAAAATGGCTTAGCGGTAGAATTCAAATATCACCTATAGTAAATAACGGATAACGGAACATCTGACCCGTATGATAAACATAAGTTCACAGCTCGCAAGCAAAGTCTTTCAAGCTGTGATCTCTAAAGGCTAACGCTGACTTAAACACTCAGTGCTTATTTAAATGCACAGCACTTATTTAAATACACAATGCTTAGCATAATCAGCGGCTTCGTTAGCAGTCCAATCGCCAGACGGCTTATTTTTCATCTGTTTACACCAAGCATCACTGCCCACTTCTGGCGCGCAGGCACTCAGTCCAGCAGTAAATGCCAACACTAACGCAATCGCACTGACCTTAGAAACTGTTAGCGAAGAAAAAGAGCCCGATTTCAATAATGACATACTTAATTCCTTGTAAATATGGCCTAAATTAGACCATTAAATATTCGAACGCTTAGTGATCCAAGCAATCGCTTTAGCTTTCTGTTCGAGTGGAAACCAAGCCACTTCGCCCTGCATAAAAGGACCAAGTAAGCGGACCGCATTTCCTACCCAATCAGGGCCGCCCACAAACACTAAGGCTTCAAAATTCGGTAACTGGACTTCACCACTACCGGTCAGCGACTCAAATTCCCAGCCTTCGAGTAACACATCTGCCTCAATATACAGGCAAACTTGGCCCCAATCCTTACGATAACTCTTAATCGCAGGCTGTAAACGGGTCCGATAATCGGTGGAGGATAGTCGGCCACTGGCAAAAAGACTGATAACACCCTTAGCAATATCGGGGATTTGGCATAACATAGAGGCACTCCGAATCGAGAACACTTTTGCAGGCAATGGCTTTAGCCAATGCAGCGGCAAAGAATGCGCCCGATGATAACAAATCTATTGGAAAGCCATAAGTCATTATTGATGGCTTCTCAATCCATGCTGAAAAATGCCTAAGTTTGCCATGATAAAAATCTCAAACCGTGTGGAACTTCAGGAAAATGAAATCGAGTGGCAATTTATCCGTTCGAGTGGTGCAGGCGGCCAGCACTTAAATAAAGTGTCCACCGCTGCGCAGCTGATTTTTGATATTAAAAGCTCATCATTACCCGAGTTTTACCAAGAACGTTTGCTCAACAAGGCCGATCACCGCATCACTAAAAGCGGCAAAATCATTATCAAATGCCAAGCGAGCCGCAGCCAAGATGCCAACCGCCAAACGGCGTTGGAGCAATTTATCGCCTTGGTTGCCAGTGTCGGTGAAGTGCAGAAAAAACGCATCCCCACCCGCGCCACTAAAGGCAGCCAAACGCGGCGATTAGAGACCAAGAAACAAAAAGGTGCCACTAAGGCCATGCGTCAACAGAAGAGTGACTATTAACTTAGGTGACAGTTAACTTAGATGACAATTAACTCAACTGACAGTCAACTTAGGCAATTGCTAACTCGGTACCAGAGAAATAACCGCAATTGAACCCAGCCAACAATGGCACAGGATTTCAAAGGCATAATCGGCTCGCACATGATCAGCTCGCACACAATTGACTAACGGATAATGCAAAATCGATTTGAACAGGTTAAGTTAATGGCCTATGTAGAAAACTGAAATAAATTTATTCCAACTTTAATCCCAGCATAAATCCCAAGGCATGCCGTAAAGGAAAGCGCAATGAGTCACAAAATTTTGCTCGTCAATGGCCCCAATCTCAACCTCTTAGGCCGCCGCGAGCCCAGCGTTTACGGTCATCAAACCTTAGCCGACATAGTGGCGGAGTTAAACCAGCAGGCAAAGTTGGCGGGAGTTGAGCTCGATCATATTCAGTCCAACGCCGAATTTGAGCTAATCAATGCGATTCATGCAACCGATGCCCAGATGATTATTATCAATCCCGCCGCCTTTACCCATACTAGCGTCGCCCTGCGTGATGCCCTGCTTGGCGTCGCGATTCCGTTCTTTGAAGTGCATTTATCCAATGTGCACGCCCGTGAAGCCTTTCGCCACCATTCCTATTTTTCCGATAAGGCGATAGGTGTGATTTGCGGTTTTGGTTCACAGGGTTATGAGTTTGCACTGGCGGCGGCCATTAAGCGGCTCAACCAGCCACAGTAAATTCTATTCAATAGCGTGCTTTGCAAGGGCAGATAAATAGCAATGGATCTTCGTAAAATTAAAAAACTCATTGAGTTAGTACAAGAATCTGACATAGCAGAACTGGCGATCACTGAAGGTGAAGAATCAATTCGCATCACCCGTTACAGCCCTATGCCAGCCAATGTGCAATCACAGCAAACGCTACCCAGAGCACGCGTCACGCCTTTGAGTGAACAGGCAAAGCAAACAGGCATTTTGCCAAGTACAGAAGGTTTTGTACAAGTCTCACCTATGGTCGGCACTTTTTACGCGGCGGCAGAACTCGATGATGTGCCGCTGGTTAAAGTCGGTCAACGTGTGAGCCAAGGTGAAGTGATCTGCATTATCGAAGCGATGAGAATGATGAATCCCATCCAAGCCGAGCGCGATGGCGTGGTCAGCGCTATTTGGGCCAAAGACGGCGATGAAGTGGCATTCGATCAGCCACTATTTACCTTAATCTAACCGCTCGCCTTCCCATGAATTGAAGCGCACTTAGATTTAAGATGCGGTTTTCAAACCAAGACAGCATTAACCGAGGTCACTATGATATTAATTACCGGCGCCAGCAGTGGTTTAGGTGCGGCACTCGCATCGCTCTACGCCAAAGAGAATGAAGCACTGACACTCACAGGTCGCCATGCCGAACGTCTGCAAACCGTCGCCAATGCATTAACGCCCTTCTCCAACAAAACGATCGCCGCGATCACCGCCGATCTCGCCAGTGAATCGAGTCTCGAAGCCCTGTTCGATGGCCTAACGCAAGCCCCTAAAACCGTGATCCACTGTGCGGGCAGCGGCTACTTTGGTGCGATTGAAACCCAAGGGGTGAACTATATCCAAAGCCTGCTCAATAACAATGTCACCTCGACGATTTTGTTAGTGCGGGAATTAGTGAAACGCTATAAAGATCAAGCAGTAACTGTGGTTGTGGTCATGTCCACCGCAGCACTGGCCGCCAAGGCGGGCGAATCCACTTACTGCGCGGCAAAATGGGCGGTGCGGGGATTTATCGAGTCGGTGCGATTAGAGCTTAAACAAAGCCCAATGAAGTTGATTGCCGTGTATCCCGGCGGCATGGACACAGGCTTTTGGCCCAGTAGCGGTAAGGCTTTAGATACCTCAAGCTTTATGTCCGCCGATGAAGCGGCTGGCATGCTCAAACAAGCCTTAGTTGCCACGGAGCATGGTTATATCGCCGATATCACCATACAAAGGGGCTAAATGTGCGGATTCGAGACGCAGAATATGACCACTGCGTCTCTTCCTTAGCACTCGCTAGTCGGCGCAGTTTGCTGTGTTTAGGGTAACGACGCGACGGCTTTCTCTGTGGGTCAGCCACCACATCAGCAGTCCCCCTAATGACAACAAAGACGCCGCATAACCTGTCGCGGCAATGCCTTGTCCTGACAGTATCACTAAACTGCCCACCCAAGGGCCAATTGCATTGGCAAGATTAAAGGCGCATTGCACTAAAGCGCCTGTCATGGCTTGACCATCGGGCGCCACATCCATCAATCTGGCTTGCACAATAGTGGCAAGCCCTAACCCACAACCAACAAAAAATACCACGGGCATCAGCGCCCAGTAATGTCCGGTCAAACTCGGGTAAATAGCCAACACCACAGTGCTTAACACTAACGACCAAAACGCCGCCGCTAAGGCCGACTTATCCGCCGCCCAGCCGCAAACTAAGGTGCCCAATGTTGCGCCAATACCAAATACCGCCATCATGATCGGGATCTTAAACGGCTCGACTTGCGTCACTTGGATTAAGGTTTCAGCCAGATAGGTATACACACAGAAGATACCGCCAAAGCCAATGGCCGCGATGCCAAGCGTCAACCAGACTTCACGATTCTTCAGGGTTTGTAGCTCTTTTTTGGGACTCGCATCAGCGGGCACGGCTTGATTAGGTGCTAAAAAATACACCATTATCGCGGTAATGGTCGCCAGAATCGCCACTATGCCAATGCCCGAGCGCCAGCCCACAGTTTGCCCCATCCAAGTCGCAAACGGCACACCGATAATCGTCGCCAGCGTAAGGCCAATAATCACCCGCGATACGGCGCGGGCCTTCATTTCTGGCGGCACTAAAGAGGCGGCGAGCAACATAGCCACGCCGAAATAAGCGCCGTGGGGCAAGCCGCTGAGAAAACGAAAAAAGATTAACCAATTCAATGATGGCGCTAACGCACTTAAGCCATTGGCCACCGCCATTAACCCGGCTAAAGCAATCAAGAGTGTTCGCCGTCTGACCCTAACGGCTAGCACCATGATAATCGGCGAACCGACCACAACCCCCAGCGCATACGCACTAATGGCATAACTCACATGGGCAACCTCTACCCCTAAATCGCTCGCGATATAAGGCACTAAGGTCATGGAAGCAAATTCTGTGGTGCCTAAAGCGAATGTTCCGAGTGCTAAGGCAAGTAACACCCATAATGTACTGGCGCCCTTATGCTGGTTTTGGGCAGCCTGATTTCTAACAGTATCCAAACCTCTTCTCCGTTATGCTATAAAACGACAACTAGCTAATAAATAACTAATAAAAAGATAATAAAAGATGATAAATAAATTGGAGCCCACTAAGGGGCTCCAATTTCTCAGTCATTTACGTAATGTAAATCTATCTGACTAACTGTTCTTGATAGGTTTGACTGTTCCAGTCGTAGGCGTAAAGCGTGCCTTGCCACTCGTAAAGTGTACGACCATCCTGCAGCACAACCCTAGCATTGCTCGGCAAGCTAGACACACTGTGCGGTGCGCGTGGGCGCGGAGTCGCAACTGTTTTGCCTGTGCCGTTACTAGTTTGCGACACCAGTTGCCCAGTCGATTGTCCGGCCATATTTACAGGCATACTCGACACCATACGGCCTTCACTCGCAGAATACTGCATACTGGTTGTTACCCGTACAGGTGCAGAAATGGCCACAGGTTCATCGTCGTAGGCCATAGGAATCGACAAACCTATGCCCGAATAGGGCGAGTTCCAGTAATTTCGAGCGTAGGCGTCACGCGATGTATTCCAACCCCAATCATTGTTCCAATGGGTGTTCACACCATAACCGACATTCCAACCCGATCCCCACCCCGTAGCGAGCCCTAAACCCAGTCCTAAACCCCAAGGGTAATAAGGTCGATAATAGGGACGATAATGGCGATTATCTTTACGCACATGGCGGTTGTCGTAATAATTGTCATGACGATTGTTGTAATGACTATCGCCACGACTGTGGCTATCACGATGACCGTGACGTTCGTCTTGATCCGAATAGCCTCTATTTCCGGCCACCGCCACAGTCGGCACACTGAGCGCCCCCAAAAGTGAGATCCCCACGGCAAGCGATAAAACCAAGCACTTTAGCGACCGCTTATGCGCGCCATGTGATTGAGTTTGAACACACTTTTCTTGAGCAAACCATACAGGAATATTCATATAAACCTCGAAATAAAGGGCGTAAGCGAGATCTATCGCGACTTACTGGTAACCATTTTACGCTTCCTAAGCTTGAAGATCACTGAATTGGTTAACCCTAAAACAGAAAAATGCTATAGTGCGCGCCACATGGATTTTCACTGCAGAGGCTATTTCCACATGAGTTTTAAGGATTTACGCAGCTTTATTGATCACTTAGAAGCCAATGGCGAACTCAAACGCATTAGCTACCCAGTTGATCCTCATTTAGAAATGACAGAGATCGCCGATCGCGTATTACGCGCTCAAGGCCCTGCGCTATTATTTGAAAATCCCAAAAATCATCACATGCCCGTGTTGGTAAACCTGTTCGGTACGCCAAAACGTGTGGCCATGGCACTCGGCAAAGACGACCCATTAGCCCTGCGCGAAGTGGGTGAACTGTTAGCCTTTTTAAAAGAACCCGAACCACCTAGGGATTTTAAAGACGCGATCGCTAAGATCCCTATGTTCAAGCAAGCCTTGAATATGCCGCCAAAAACAGTGCGTAATCCGCCTTGCCAACAAATCATCAAAACCGGCGATGAGGTCGATTTAACTAAATTGCCTATTCAGCATTGCTGGCCTGGCGATGTCGCGCCACTGGTGACCTGGGGCTTAACCATCACCAAAGGCCCGCGCAAGAGTCGTCAGAATTTAGGCATTTATCGCCAACAATTACTGGGTAAAAACAAGCTGATCATGCGCTGGTTGTCCCACCGTGGCGGCGCGTTAGATTTTGCTGATTTTAAACAACAATTCCCCGGTGAGCGTTATCCTGTTGTGGTCGCACTCGGCGCCGATCCTGTGACCATTCTAGGTGCCGTCACCCCAGTCCCCGATTCCATGAGCGAATACGCTTTTGCCGGTTTACTGCGCGGTGAACGTACCGAAGTCTGTAAGGCATTAAGCTGTGACTTAGAAGTGCCCGCCACCAGTGAAATCATCCTCGAAGGCTATATCGATCCTGAGGAACTGGCGGAAGAAGGCCCCTACGGCGATCACACGGGTTACTACAACGAAACCGATAAGTTTCCAGTATTTACCGTTACTCACATCACTCAGCGTAAAGATGCCATCTACCACAGCACTTACACTGGCCGTCCACCGGATGAGCCCGCCATGCTGGGGGTCGCATTAAACGAAGTGTTTGTGCCGATTTTGCGTAAGCAATATCCTGAGATCGTTGATTTTTATCTGCCACCTGAGGGCTGTTCGTACCGCATGGCAGTGATCTCCATTCGCAAACAATATCCGGGACATGCCAAACGAGTGATGATGGGCGCGTGGTCTTTCCTGCGCCAATTTATGTACACTAAGTTTATTGTCATAGTGGATGAAGATGTGAACTGCCGTGACTGGCAGGATGTGATCTGGGCGATCACCACCCGCATGGACCCTAAACGCGATACTGTGATGATCGAAAACACCCCGATCGACTACCTCGATTTTGCTTCACCCGTTGCGGGCTTAGGCTCAAAAATGGGACTCGATGCCACCAATAAGTGGGAAGGAGAAACCAACCGCGAATGGGGCACGCCAATCGTGATGGACCCAAAAGTAAAACAAAAGATCGACTCAATCTGGGATGAGTTAGGCATAGACGACAGCCCAACCCTATAATTCAGCTTAAGCTATTACTCAAGTATCGGCTTAAGCCAAGAGAATAGGCCAATAACAGGCCTCTAAAGCGACACCTAGACACATACTGTTGAAGAAAGGTGCAAAGGAAGTTTGATGAAAACCATACGTTGTAAGATAGAGAAAGTTAACCCATTTAACGATGCCGTATATCAAGTATTGTTAAGGCCTGAAACCGCCTTCGATTTCCAAGCGGGGCAATACTTATGTGTTGTCATGGGTGAAAAAGATAAACGCCCCTTCTCTATCGCATCAGCGCCAAACGCCGAGCTGATCGAATTACACATTGGCGCCGCTGTGAGTGAAAGCTACCCAATGCAAGTGGTCGAGCGCCTGAAAGCCTGCGCCATTGATGGCAGCACTATCGATATCGAAGCCCCAGGCGGCGAAGCCCACCTGCGTCACGAAAGCCAACGCCCTCGCCTGTTAATCGCCGGCGGCACTGGTTTCTCTTACATTAAGAGTATCGTCGAGCACCAAATCGCCCTCGGCCAACAAGTTGAAACCACTTTGTATTGGGGTTGTCGCACCCAAGATGCCATGTATTTTGAAGCCATCGCCCGCGAGTGGCACGACGCTCACCCTTGGTTACACTTCGTCCCAGTCATCGAAGAAGCGCCCGCTAATTGGCAAGGCAAAACCGCCAATCTGTTAGCACAAATCAAACAAGATTTTGTCAGCTTAAATGGCTACGACATCTACATCGCCGGCCGTTTCGACATGGTGGGTGCTGCACGGGAAATCTTCCGCGAGATTGGTGTAGAAGAAGCACATCTCTACGGTGATGCGTTCGCGTTTATCAAATAACGCATGGATTTGTAGTCTCCAAAGCCAGCCACTCATCAGCGTCATTCCCGCAATGCTGTTAAGCGGGAATCCAGCTTTGAACTAACTGGCTGTTGCTTAATCATTTAACCAAATAGCTGATTAATTTGACCAACTGATTTAGCATCAAATTAAGCCATTAAGCACTGTCATTCCTGTGACACGCCGACTTTGATTTAAAAAGAGTGGTCCATGAGGGCTCTACGACGGCATCCATGCCGTCAACGGTCACTTACATGCCAGTGCTTAATCTCCCTAACCTCCTCAGAAACCTGAAAGTCTTCTTTTTACTGCCATGCTTCCTAAAAGTTTAACTATGGGCGGGTCATTAAATTGAATTGTTACGTAACGAGCGTAGTTCAAGCTGATGTTCGCTCTGCGACCATTGAACGAAGCAAAATTCGGCTGTGCTCAGTGATAACTCGTTTGATCAAATCAAGCCGCTTCGCATCAATGTCTTCCCAGTCCAATGAGGCCATTGCAGTACGGCGCATCATCTGAAACAAAGCAAGTTGGCCATTTAGCACGATCGAGCGGATTCGAGTCTCTTCATCATCCGCTGGCCGCCCAAGCAGACGACCGACAATTTCGACAGTTAAGTTCGAAATTGGTTTATTAACAATCTGATACATGATCTGAAAACCAGCAGCGGGTTCCAGCCCTCCCTGCTCCCGTGCAATAAACAATCGCCATTCTGGAGACTCGCGAGACTCGAACATAAACTCTGCTGTCCGCACCTGTATGGCACAAAAAGCATCAATCAACTCATCATCACCTGCGTTTTCAGTGAGCATACGTTCACCGTAGTCAACCACTGGAGCCATATGCTCCCACACGCGTGAAGCTATATACTCTGCGCATGCAAGATACACCCCTTCCTTATTGTTAAAGTAGTACTGCAACGCAGGAGCGTTGACCCCAGCCGCTGCAGCGATACCGCGTGTCGAAGCTCCATCAAAACCTAATTCGCCAAAGATTTTTAACGCCGCATTAATGATACGGGCACGCGTATCTTCACCACGAGCATATCCCGCGCCTGCTACGTACCTAAGCTTCGAATTGCGCATGATCGAACTCATTTGATCCTCACCGTAAAATTATAAATATAACTGTTGACACCAAATTTGTCCACGTGGAATAATTGTTCCAGTTGGAATAAATTCAATTCAATACTATCTTATCAATGACTACGGTCAGTCTGATAAATTAAAGCTACTGTGCCACCAATACCCATATTCAATAGGGGCGATCACATGATAAATACATCTATGCCAGATTCTGCTGACATTGTCGGCAAAACGGTTTCGAGATCTCAAATGGAAGTTTTGATCAAAAATTCAACAAAACCACTCGTCTTTGAACTCTGTAATTTTGAAGGAATTGATTTGTCTCGACTAAACATGGATGGTTTCGAGTTCAAATCTTGTACTTTCATGGGAACTTCTCTGTACGCCGCTAGTATGTCACAGACAATTTGGCTTAGATGTCGAGGGAGCTATGCTAACTTCGAAGCCGCAGATTTGGTCGATGCGCAATTTCAAAACTGCGATTTCAGCAATACAACTTGGCGTCGAACGCAGCTGTCATCTGCATTGTATAAGGGTTGTAAGCTAACCGGAGCCTCCTTTGAAGAAGTGGAACATCTAGGACTTTCATTTGAAGAAACATTGCTTGTAGCTGCTGACCTTCGCAGGATGTCATTTCGCAAGATGCTGCTTCAACAAATCGACTTCTCTGATGCGGACCTGTCGGGATGTGATTTCCGTGATGCGATCTTTATGGGTGGAAGCCTGCGCAATGCTCATACTAAGTTAGCCCGTTTTGGCGGTGCAGATCTGCGAGAGGTGGATGTGGGTGGGCTGAAGCTTCTGGATACGACACTATTTCGGGGAGCTACCATTTCACATAAGCAGGCCGCCGTACTCCTAGGAGAGCTCGGATTGTGCATTGCATAATTCATGCTGTGATCCATTCAAATCTATATTTTTAATAATCAATGTAATCAAGTACCCACATGGTCCCTCTCTTCGTAAATTCAGAGGCGAACATGAAGTATCTCATTAGTAAAAATTGTGAGCTAAAACATGATCAAATGACTGGCGTTACGGTTGGTCAACATTTATAAATGGAGTGTATATGAGCAGCCCAGATCCGTTGTGCAAACATCCGATGGTAGATATTCCTCAGGTGTGTTTCATTAAAAATTGTGTATCCAATCCAAATATCATCATCGGAGACTATACCTACTACGATGATCCTGAAGATTCAGAAAATTTTGAACGAAATGTTCTGTATCACTACTCGTTTAGCAAGGACAAACTCATCATTGGAAAATTTTGTGCCCTAGCTTGTGGAGTGAAATTCATTATGAATGGTGCAAACCACAAGATGTCGGGGTTTTCCACTTATCCGTTTCAGATATTTGGTGAAGCTTGGGGCAAAACCATAAAAGATATTCCATACAAGGGAGACACAATTATTGGTAATGACGTCTGGATTGGCTATGACTCGCTCATCAAGCCAGGTGTCAAAATTGGCAATGGGGCGATTATTGCCTCCCGCTCTGTGGTTGTCAGTGATGTTCCCGCTTACACTATCGTTGGAGGAAATCCCGCAAGATTAATCAGAGAACGTTTTTCCCCGCAAATTGTATCCGCACTTGAGTCAATCGCTTGGTGGGACTGGCCAATTGAAAAAATCTTTCAGCACTTGGGCATCATAGTGAATGCAGACATTGATGCTCTGAAAGCGTGTGCCGATCTTTAATCTCTTGGCTGAAATAAATCAGGCCCATTGTGAAACAAGAACCTACAGAGTTAGTCTTGTCTTGTTGGCGTCTAAGCTTTCTACACTTGTGGTCTATGTAGATCAAAACGCAGATCTTCGGAGATCCCATAATAGGCCGATGGGCCGCCGGCACGTAATACGGGTTCGGCGAGTGCGGTTTGATAAATCCCCTCGTCATTGAGTAAACAAAAGCGGGAAAAAGCGGGGAAAGCCACATTTTTATGTGCAAGGTAAAATCGCCAATCTGTTAGCGCAAATCAAGCAAGATTTTGTCAGCTTAAATGGCTACGACATCTATATCGCCGGCCGTTTCGACATGGTGGGTGCAGCACGGGAAATCTTCCGCGAGATTGGTGTAGAGGAAACGCATCTCTACGGTGATGCGTTCGCGTTTATCAAATAACGCGATAATTGGTTAGCTTGGCTGGCTAATCTTTGCCAGCATAGGCTTAAATAATAAACCCCAGTTTTTACTGGGGTTTTGTTTTTACATTACGCCGTATTTCACTTATTGGTGTGTTCTAAAGATCTAGAAATTTTCAAGTCAGCGAATAATGTAGTTATTAAGCACTGTCATTCCAGTGACTCGCCGTAAATATATCCCTATAGGCTCGACGGCGGCATCCATGCCGCCAACGGTCACTTACATGCCAATGCTTAATCCAACCAACTATCCAGTAATCTGTATGCCTTTTTACAAGCACACACTCTGCAAATTTAACAATGGATGGCTCGTTAAATTATCCATGACTGAACTCATGCAATTTGCCTACTCGCCCAGCGGCAACTCCGAGGGGAGGTGTATTCTGTCACTTCGGCTTTAGCTGTTAATACCAATAGCCATCAGCATTGCAAAAGTTAGCAATGGATGTATCAATAAATGCTATCGAATAAACTGGAAAAAATGACGATAGCAACGCAGTTACTAGTAGTAAAATATTTCTGTTCCTAGATAACCTCCTTTTTAGTAATTTAGCTTTCTCTTAGATTCACATGAACGAAACCGTTTTAATATATGCGGGAGATTTAACAGCAATGAGTATCAAACTGCTGCCAATAACATCTTTTGCAGCCTGTTATAAATAGTCGTACACTCTGAAATTATTAAATAATAACGCTCGGATAATTAAATGGTTAAGCAAGTTGTCTTGAATTGGTCTCAAGGAAAAAATATTAATGATGAATTTTTTCCAGAAGATAAGCTAGGAAGAGAAAAGTACGCTACTTTTCTAACTAAACTTCTAGCCTCTCAAGGTTATGATGACCAGAGAACTGATGGTGACAAAAAACGGAATTATGTGCTTAATCTCAATGCTGAGTGGGGAGCAGGCAAAACCTACTTTCTTAAGCGCTGGTCCGAAGACCTAAAAGAGCATTACCCTGTCGTATATGTAGATGCATGGAAAAAGGACTACTCAGATGACCCTTTGATGACTGTCATTTCATCCATCATTGACCAATTAAGAAAGCAAGCAGGAAAAGATAAAGATTCTCCAGTATTCAAAGCTCCTCGTACACTGATCGGCCTATTAAAGGCAGCGGCCCCAGGTATTGGTCGAGGATTATTTAAGCGATATGTCGGCATAGATCCTGTCGAAATTATGAATGCAGATGACGACAATGAAAATATCGGTCACATCAAGGGGGAAGATGGCCAAGATCTACTAGATACAGATGGAAAGCCAATTGATATGAGCTTTGCCGCTTCAGAAGCGGTTAAGTATCTTATTGATGAACATGATGCAAAATCCAAAGCGATTGATAGCCTAAAAAAAAGTGTGTCTGAATGGGTTGGAGCTGTTGTTGGTCATAAACAAAATAGCTATCCCGCTTTCATTTTTATTGATGAACTAGACCGTTGCAGGCCTAGCTATGCTGTTGAAATGCTAGAAACCATTAAACATATTTTTGATATTGATGGGGTTGTATTTGTGGTTGCAACAGACACAGAGCAGCTGCAGCATGCCGTTAAAGCGGTATATGGCGAGGGATTTGACGCCAAAATTTACCTCGGCCGCTTTTTCAATAGTCGTTATAGCCTCAAGTCACCTAATTTAGAAAACTTTTTAGACGTACACAGCGATGCCAGCAAGCTTTCAGAGGATTATTTAAAGAGAGTCAACATTGAAGTATTCCCTCCGAATAGTGATGCTAAAATAACACTTAAAAATATATCAATTGTTCTTGAGGCCTTTAATGCCTCTCCGCGCACCGCAATTCAAATAGCCGATAGAATCGTGGCGACCATTTCAAACATGCCCAGAGGTTCCAAGCTCGATATATTGATGTTGACGGCTTTGCTTTGTATTAAAGAAAAGGATAATCATCTTTTTGAAGAAATAGTAAATGGTAAGTTTGAACGAGTTATCCAGAAAGGTGATAGTACTAAAACTATCTATTTAGCGGAGTGGATAGAAAGCTACATACCAACAAATTACCATAACCGCCTTATTGAAATGAAACTCGACCCACAACAATATGCGGATAATCAGTTTACATATGGTCAATATCATCAGATTAAAATGCCTTATCACTCAGGCTCATATAGTTTTAACTTACTTGAATATCTGAAAGAGATTTTCTCTTCTCACTTTGGTCATTCTTCAGTTTATTTTATATATGGCATGTCCCGACATTCGGAAAGAGAAGACACTCCTTTACAGGAAACTTGCAAGGCTCTTATCGAGAAACAGCGTAATTCTAACCACGGTGAAAACCTATTCCTGTAGTGGTCAAGTAAAATTGGCCACGGTTTTAGAGTCATTCCAATATAAACGTTCTGACTCATTTGGCGTTAACC
>NZ_JABAEB010000014.1 GCF_012584455.1 Shewanella oncorhynchi | reverse complement strand
GGTTAACGCCAAATGAGTCAGAACGTTTATATTGGAATGACTCTAAAACCGTGGCCAATTTTACTTGACCACTACAAAGGATCCTCTTGATCTCTGCTTGTAGGCAGCCATTCCCATCCATATGTAGAACCCAATACGCCTTCAATGGGACTTGCAGCCGAGAGCCAGTCAATAAATTCAACTTGTTTGGCTAGATATTCAGGTGTCATAGGAGGTTAACGCCGTGTTAAAGGAGTTTCAAACTGAAGCAGCAGTTTGAACTTCCAGTGAGTAAAGCGAAGGATTTTAAACGCTTTGTTACGTTTTGGCTCCTTAGCTTAGTTTACCAGCCAAAGTCTAGCCACCCATTTTAAATCAACAACATAATGCACTTTCGGTTTCTCTACCACCTGTACTGGCTAAAATTACTTGAACAAGAGCCATCATATGTGGATGTCTGGCTAAAATGCTTAGCTAAAATTGCCTTTCTGAGTAACACAGTATTGCGCGGGAATAATAGTAGTAAAATTTAGTCAGCAACTCACAGAAAATTAAGCTCTTCATCTTGAAGGGATAAAGCACTATCAATGGAGGCTAATAACACACCATAGGTGTAACCGCAGTTGCCCACAAAAATCACTTGATTACCATTGAGTACCATCACTTCTACCCCATGATCGGTTTCCCAGTTGCAGGCGTAATGATAACGAATTGCCCGAGTCTCCATTGTGCTGGTGTCATCCAATATAATGTACAACGGCTGGGTATTTGCGGCTATTTCATTGATGGTATTTAAAGAAACCTCCAAATCACCACAATAATCTTCAAAGTACTTATGCATTTTGAGCATAGCATTTAGAATTTGATGCTTCGTTTCTGGTGTCATCAGAGAAACGTCTTCGAGCATTTTTATGCGTAACTTATCGTTGCCCTGAAGCTCACCTTCAATAATCAGTTCACTCGGTTTGTTGAATAATGGATCGTACATTTTTGTTATCCTTAATCCTCAATTAATTCATATGGATATAGCGCGATTTGCGCCAAGGATTGTGCAAAAAATTGGCTTAGGTTTGGGCTGATAAAGTCCATCATATCGGGGTCATGGGTGTATGCGATCACTTGTCCCATTTTACCTAATGCCGAGGGCGAATGATCTGCAATCAAGAGTAATGTGCCACCCCCAAATTGGGCAAAGGGCAGCCAACCTTCTTGATACCATCCCGATTGGATTTTGGGATCCCGCACTTCTGGCTCTTGGTAATCAGCGTAGTGCTGGGCCCGTTTTTTCATTCGGTCACGATATGTAAGAGATGAGGCTAATGACAAAAAATCATACCGGCAAAAGTAATCTTTCCGGGCAAAGACTGTGCTCCACTCATTGCCGCCATTGGCATATCCCCAAAGCTCCCTTAACGGAGAAACAAATTTAAAACCTAATTGTTTTTCGGCTTCATCTAAGACTGAGTTTGATAAGCCACGATCCAGTTCTAATGTTTGATTCATGTTGGCGTAAATAGCACTCAATGCTTGTAGATACGTCTTAACATCCATTGTATTTATTCCTTCATCTTGACACTTGGCCGCAGTGTTAATCCGTTTGCTTTATACCGCTAACATATACACTTGGCGAACTTATTTAATCGAATTAACCACATAAATTCTATTTTCATATTACTGCGACAGATTTTGTCGCAGCCTTCTATTACTAGAATGCTATTCCAGCCATACCTTATTAACTAGATATACAGCCTAATTTTCAGCGTCAAGTGACCCTTACTCAGTTTGAACCCTCGCTCGCCCCGCAAAATATCGGTGAATGAATTAATCGAGCGTCTTGAAAACCACACGCAGAATACGAGTAAACGTTCGGTGCAACATCCACTACTCGATGATATAGACCAAGCACTGGCGGCAATTGTGAGTGTAGTCGCGAGGAACACCATAGAACTCAGTTAATACAATCAGATAGGCGTGCTAAACAAACACCTTCCCCCACGATGCCCTAGTGATTATCGGGCTAACGGCTAACCCTAATCTTGAGTCAGAGCTTGAGGTATTAGTAATAGCCACTGGCATTGCAACAAAGCCCATAGAAAATCAGGCATCTATAGCGTCACAAATTGATGATAAGTACATTTAAGCGACAACAGCATTAACTCGACTGATGAATTCCTTTATGCATCTCTTTATGCCTCCCTTTATGCAAGAAGACTACGTCCTTATCAATAATTTCGAGTCGCCAGCCATAGTGATGCGCGATCCACTCAAAGGTCGCTTCAGCGTAAAAATTGATGTGGGTGGGATCGTTTTTATAGTGCCAGTGGGCAAATGCGATTTTATCCTGCACGCGCTTGGTCATGACCGCCAAAATGCCGTTGGGTTTTAATAACCTATCGAGCTGAGTAAGCAAACCTGCGGCACCACTCACGTGTTCTATGACTTCGGTTAAGGTAATAAAGTCGTATTGGCGGGCTAACGTTTCGGGATTATTGGCGTAATAAAGGTCGTAATTATCTATCTGATAACCGCGCGCCTTTGCCATTAGACTCAATGCCTTACCTTCTCCGCAGCCAAAATCGAGCCCTTGGGCCGAAGTGCTAACACGGCTAAGTAGTGGCTCGAGTGTGCGATTTAAAAATGTTTGATAGCCGAGATCATCGGCATGATTCTCGTGCTTATCGTACTCGGCTTTTTCTGCCTCGGCCGAAAGATAAAACTCAGAAGGCACGCTCACCAGTTGGCAGGTTTGGCATTGCTGGTAACTGCGCTTCCTATCTTGATGATAAGTGAGTAATTCAACGCCATGGCATAAGGGGCAGATATTCAACAACAATTCCTAGTGATAGTAAGGTGCATAGTAATGAGAATAGTCATAATGCCCACAAATAATGCTAGCACTGACCAGCTGAAATCGACTATGTCGATGGCCTGATTAAGGTTTAGGGATTTTACGCTCTTTTGCGGCGGCTTCTTTTGCTTCCCGTAAATATTTTTGCTCGCGACTTTCTCTTTCGTCGAACTGTTTTTGTGCCTTAAGTTTTTGCTGCGCTTCCCAATCGTTGGTTTGGGATTGTTGCTTAATGTTATCTTCCCGCTCTGTCGTCTCTTTAGTGGCTTGACGGGCCTTTTCTAATTGAGCCTGTTCTAATCGCTGTGAATCGATGCGTGCCTTATCGGCTTTTTGCTCTAGGGTCAATCTAGGCTTTGGCGCCTCGGCGGCATTCGCTAACGCGAGATGAAAACTAAAGATGAGGACTAGCGATATTAATATTTTAGAGATTAACACTTTAAATAAATACGCCATTCCATATCTCCTTGTATTCGATAATTGAATGAATCAATGATAAAAGCCAATTCACGCAAGATGTGCAAAACATAGCATAAAATCTGCCTAAGCTTGAAATATGCAGCAGGTGTTCTTAAAAAATATGCTTGAATACAAGTCTTAAACTACACTTTTTAAGTTTCTATTTGAGTGAAACAACAATTAGGTTTATTTTTAACCCCATTGGAATGATGTACTATTGGGCAACTTCGTGTTCAACGAAGACCTAAAATGGGATGTGACTATTTTGCGTCACAAGGGAGTATCCTGAATGATCAGATGGCAACACTTACTTAAGAAACTCAGTACAGATGATCCTGTACTGCAAGAAAAGCTGTCTCTCTGGCAAGCACATCCCCATAAAACCCCCTTAGCCTTAATTCAAGGCTTTAGCTTTATTAGTGCCAACCAAGCCACCCTCAGTTATTTTGAGACTGAATACGATGCTTTTGTGAATGCGACTCCCTATGATTTTTCTCCGAGAATCCAATCTTCAGGCCGCAATAGTGTTGAATTTGCGCGGGAAATGATCCTTGAAGCCATTGCTGGCAATAATGTTGAATTCAACTGGCTGCACATGAGCCAACAAGGCAATGAACTGCCGACTCGAATTAATCTCTATCGCTGTTATCTGCAACAACAGCCCGTGGTACTCGTTGAATTACAAGCTCTTAATCGCCGCAATCAAATACGCGAAACGATTTCTGATGGTTTTGCTCATATTCCCAAAGAAATTTTGTCGACCACGCTCGAAGAAAGTGCCGAAGCTGTGTATATCACTGACACTGATAATCAAATTTTGGCTGTCAATAAAGCCATGTGCCGTATTTGCGGCTATAGCGCTGAGCAGCTCATCAGTAAAACCCCTGAATTTTTAGAGGTAAGAACCCATAATATGGGGGAAGAAACTGAATGCCAAATCGCCTTGAAACAAAGGGGATTTTGGCAGGGCGAAACGTGGAAAAGACGTTCAGATGGCAGTAACTTTCCTGCTTGGCAGAGCAGTCGTAAAATCGTCACTGAAGATAATGCTCATTATAATGTGAATATTTTCAGTGATATTAGTACTAAAAAACTATTAGAAACCCAGCTAACAACTCGGGCTATGTACGATACCTTGACAGGATTACCTAACCGGTTCCATCTCAAGCAGATCCTCAATAGTGCCCTCGAAAAACTTAAAACAGATCCCCTCGCACTGGGGGCGTTGATGTTTTTAGATCTCAATGGTTTCAAGAATATCAATGACAGCTTCGGTCACTCCATGGGCGATAGAGTATTACAACTCGTCGCAGCCAGACTCGAAGCAGGTTGTATCGAAAAGGCCGATATAGCCCGTATGGGAGGAGATGAATTTACCTTAGTGCTGCAAGACTGTAGCTGTAAAGATGAAATTCAGCTGTTTGCAGAGCAAATTCTTAGCCTATTTGAGAGCCCCTTTGAAATTGAAGGCCAAAAGTTCTTCCTCGGCACCAGCATAGGCATTGCGCTATTTCCTACCCACAGTAACCAAGCGGGACAGCTGATTAGTCTTGCCGATACTGCCATGTATTGCGCTAAAAAGAGCTTACCGCATCTCGTGTTTTACGATAAGGCAATGAGCCTAGCAGCCGAGTTAAAATTACAGTTAATCAATAACCTAAGGCATGCGCATAGCCTAAAACAATTCACTCTCGCTTATCAAGCCATAGTCGATTTACACACAAATCAAACTATTGCTGCCGAAGCCCTGCTCCGCTGGCAGAAGTCACCGACAGAATATTATGAAGCTGCCGACTTTGTGCCATTGCTTGAGGAAACAGGATTAATTGTCAGCATTGGCCAATGGGTATTAGAACAGGCCTGTGTACAAGCGGCCCTCTGGCGAGCACATTATCAACCCGACTTTAGAATTTCAGTCAATGTGTCACCACTGCAATTGGAACACTTAGATTTTATCGACCAAGTGATAAATGCCTTAGAAATGGCGAAGTTACCCGCTGATGCACTGATTTTAGAAATTACCGAATCGGCATTGTTACGACAACCGGAGCAAGCACGACTCACACTTAATCGTATCAAAGCGTTAGGTGTCAGCATAGCCATCGATGATTTTGGGACTGGGTTATCGTCACTCAGTCGCTTAGGGACTTTGCCAATAGACAGCGTCAAAATTGATGCCGAGTTTGCCTTGCGCTTAAACGAAGTCTCAGGACAAAAGCTCTGCAATGCTATAGTGCAACTCGCACAAGCACTCGACATTCACTTCGTCGCAGAAGGTATTGAAACTCAACAACAAAAAGACATAATGACTAACATGGGCCAAGGTTTCGCCCAAGGATTTCTATTTGGCTACCCGAGTTCAGTTGAAAACTTCACCCAAGCCTTTCTTGCTGAAAAACGCTTAGCCTAGAACAGATTTAGGACTGCCGATGTTCGCATCGGCTCGATAATCCGACTTGCGTACCAAATTATCGCTCTCAACGTTTACAACGGAAAACGAAAGATTTCGCTAAGGTTTTATCGAAATATTTTGATGGGGCGCGAACGAAGTGGAAAGATTTTCTTGCAGAAAACATATGATTTAAGCTCGATAGCCCTGCCAGCACGCCATTTACTAATAGTAATGAATGGAATCACTCCCCTGCAAAGCCAGTGATGGCCTGGCAAAGCGCTCTCATCATTATCAATAAAAAACCATATTTTAAGCTCGATAGCCCTGCCAGCACGCTATTTACTAATAGTAATGAATGGAATCTACTCCCCTGCAAAGCCAGTGATGGCCTGGCAAAGCGCTCTCATCATTCTCAATAAAAAAACCATATTTAAAGCTCGATAGCCCTACCAGCACGCATTTACTAATAGTAATGAATGGAATTACTCCCCTGCAAAGCCAATGATGGCCTGGCAAAGCGCTCTCATCATTATCAATAAAAAAACCATATTTTAAGCTCGATAGCCCTGCCAGCACGCCATTTACTAATAGTAATGAATGGAATTACTCCCCTGCAAAGCAATTGGCTGGCAAAGCTATCTCATCATTTGCTGCGCAAATGAATCCCAGTTATTAAACCGTATTTCACATTACGTTAGCGTGATCTGAATAAGATTTTGACTATTTTAATTCGTACGGAGTCTCAAAACTCAATAACTTAAAAGCACTAATTCATACCTAAAACATCTAAGACTCAATAGCCTTAACCCCATCAACTATACCTTACCATTGGATTCATTTGAGTTCTGATAACGAGCCTGCACTGTACTCGGCATCGCCTTAATCCGCAGTTCCACCATAGTATCAAATGCCATCATTAACGGCTGAACATCAAGGGTAGGATCGAGGGCGCTTAACATATAAGCACAAGCTTCTAAGGTCGATAAACTATCGCTACGACTCGATTTACGGATCCGATAGCGCGATTCATAACCTTCAGCCAAATGCACCGCAGGATACTGGGCTAACCAAGGATTCAGCTGCAGCATTTTGAATGCCTTGCGCCAAGTGCCATCGAGCAACAGCAATATACAATCAGGATTAATACTTTGCTGTTCAACACTTACACTTAACGCAGAGGGATAGACGAGATAAATAGGCTTATTACACACCGCTAAATATTCCCGTAAACCGTTGAAATCAGACTCGCTTTCGCCCACATAAACTTGCGTTTTAGGTACAGCAAGACTCAATACCCGCACACTATTCTTCTTATGCTCGACTTCACTCGGGTGCTGTAAAACCACCAACTGAGTTATTGGAGAGATAGGCTGAACGCTCGCACATAAGCAAGCATTTTGCGGATAACGACAGATAGCACAATAGTGACGGGACAAGCTTTACCCTCGATTTAGTGAGTTATTTTACGAGTATACCAAAGGATAAAAGGGTATTAGACACAATAAAAAATACCCACAGTTCGCGGTCAAACAAACTGTGGGTAAAGGGTGTACTCTGTAATTAATCAGTGCCGCGAACTAATGCTCGCCAACTAACTGCTCTTGGTGCCAGTGGTCGAATCGACTCAGCGCCATCATCAACAATAAACCGATAGAAAACACACCCATGACGAGTGCCACTGCGTAAGGTGCAGTTAAATTCGTTTGCTGTATAAGTCCAGCTAAAACGGATGCACCACTCATCTGAATAAAACCTAGCATAGCCGCGGCAGTCCCCGCTCGCTCACCGAAAGCTGACAGCGCCATACTCGTCGCGGGGCCGAGTAAGAAGGCAAATCCCACACATAACAACATCATAGGTAACATAAAGTTAAAAGCTGCTGCCATCCCTGTATTTGGACCAAACTGTTGCCCCGCCACTGTCGCCACTGAAGACAAAACGAGTAAAGACAGAGCCAAAATAACCGTTGGACGATTACCCAGTTTGCGAATGACGATCGGTGCAGCAAAACAGGCCACGATATTAAACACAGCATTGAGCCCGAATAAACCACTAAACGCCAGCTCAGAAACCCCTAAATGCCCAATCAACCACACAGGCGCATAAGACACATAACTCAAAATAGCCGCCATAGCCGACATACAAGCAAAGGCATAAAACAAAAAGTGGGTGTTACCGAGTACAGGTTTGAATCTGCCCCAACGGTAAAGTGGGCCAGTAGTAACAGTGTTAACTGGACGAGTCTCAGGTAAGCGATAACCAACAACGAGCATCATCAACATGGCATATAACGTCATGAAAACGAAAGTTGAACGCCAGCCGAATTGCATCGCTAGCAAGCCACCTAAGGTTGGTGCTAAAGCTGGGATCACGCAAATCGCTCCATTTAAGTAGCTGTAAATTTTAGCGCCTTCTTTTTGTGAGTAGCAGTCACGCACCGCACTAAACACCACGATAGAAGTTGAACAGGCGGCTAAACCTTGCAGCACACGAGCAATCTGTAACCAATGAAACTCGATGGCCGCGGCAGCGAGAAGACTACTTGCGCCGTAGAGTAAGACCCCGAAAATGGCCACAGGACGGCGGCCATAACGGTCGGCTAATGGCCCAATCAACACTTGGCCTAAGCCCATGGCGAATAAAAACAATACGAGCGTGGATTGCACATCACTGGCAGATACGGCGAATTCTGTCGCCATAGTTGGCATTGAAGGTAAATAAATATCGATGGCTAATGGGCTGAGCAGCACCATAGACATCAGGATAGGTAACAGATTGCGCCGCATAAATAATCTCAGTTGATCAGGGAAAGGTATTTCAGTGGGCGCTATTTTAATTAACTCAAGGTATGAACAGAAATGGTATAATTTCCAAAGTAAATTTCCTCTGAGGAATATCTGTGAATATCGACAACTTAGCCAGAATCGATTTGAACTTGCTGGTCATACTCAAAGTGCTGCTAGAGGAGCAGAGTGTCACTCGCGCCGCCAGCCGATTACATATAAGTCAGTCAGCCCTCAGTAAGAGCTTAAATCGACTCAGAGAAACCTTAGATGATCCCCTATTTCAGCGCACGGCACATGGCTTAAAACCCACCGCGCACGCCCTCATTCTTGGGCAAAAACTGCCGAATATATTGCAAGACTTGTATCAACTCACTCAGCCTCCGACCTTTAATCCTGCCAGTAGCAATCGACAATTTTCTTTTGCCATGGTGGAAAGCGCCTATGAAACCTTAATCCCATATTTTATCGGCCCTATGCTGACCACGGCACCCAACGTCAAACTCGACTCCTATGTCTGGACCGAAAAATCGATGCAGGATTTGCAGCAAGGGCAAATCGACTTTGGCATTTCAGGGCGGGATTTGCATCCACTGTCGGATTTTCAAGTGGATCGCTTGCCAGAAGGGATTGCCTATCAAACATTATTTACCGATCAACAAGTCTGCTTAGTGCGAGAGGATCACCCGCTGATGGCGGCGCTCACCTCAGAACAATGGAATTTACCCCTTTACCTCGATATGGCCCATGTGCAGGTTCGTTGTGAAGGTAGTGATTGGTGGGCACTGGATTACTTTCTTGCCGATCTTGGGCATAGACGCCGGATCAGCACGACTGTACCCGACTTTTATGGTGCCGCCAGCGTTTGCGCCCACAGCAATTTAATCTTCACTCTGCCGTCGAGCTTTGCCCGCCACGCCTGCCAACTTTATCCGCTCAAACAACTGCCACTGCCTTTCGAATTTATGCCAATGGCCTATGTGCTGTTATGGCATCAAAGAAATGATGAAGATCAAGGGCATAAATGGATTAGAGAAACCATTTGTCAAAGTGTGGCTAAGTTATTCAATCCCACAGAAATGCTTTAACACGACAAAAACGGCTAGTAAAAAGCCCGACAAAGCAAAGGCTTTATCGGGCTAATATCGAGACAAACAATTAAGAATAGCGATTACAGAATAAATGTCGCGACTTGCGCATTCAGGTCATTAGCGCGGGCTTTTAAGCCCCTCGCCTGCGCCAAATCTGCCATGGCCGATGCGGTAATCTCATCGGTCACATCTTTAATCGCAACCGTATTCTGGGTTATTTCACCCGTCACTTGAGTCTGTTCTTCCGCTGCGGTAGCAATTTGGCCTGCCATATCTGAAATCACGTTGACCGCTTGCGTAATCTCTTCAAGGGCTTTCGCCGCCGCATTGGCATCCTCTACGCTATGACCCGCTAATGCTTGGCTGCTTTCCATCAAGCTGACTGCTCGAGCGGTAGTGCGTTGTAGCGTTTCAATCGTGGTATGTACTTCCTGAGTCGAATCCTGTGTACGACGTGACAGTACTCGAACTTCATCGGCAACGACCGCAAAGCCACGACCCTGCTCACCGGCACGCGCCGCTTCAATGGCTGCGTTAAGCGCCAACAGGTTAGTTTGCTCGGCAATCCCTTGAATTGTCGCCAGAATACTCGAGATAGACTTAGCGTGACGACTTAAATCGCCAATGACATCCGTTGCTTGAGTCACTTCATCGGCAAGGGAATTAATCGAGTTACGAGTTTTATTCACTAACTCTTTGCCCTGTAAACTGCTCGCTGCAGACTGTTGAGCCGCTGTTGCTGTGTTCTCAGCATTGGCTGCGATCTCATTAGTCGCACTCGCCATTTCAGTTACCGCAGTCGCGACCATAGCGACTTCTTGCTGCTGACGTTGTAACTCGGCAACTGAAGTTTGCGTGGTGGCAAGACTACGTTCAGCATCGGCATCTAACTCATTCGCTAATTGGCGAATATGGCTGATCAGCTGATGTTGACTGCCCACAAAGCGGTTAAAGCTGTCGGCAAGCACGCCCACTTCATCTTGAGTATCAACAGAAATACGTTGAGTTAAATCACCATTGCCATCGGCAATACGCGCCAGTGCTTGCGATACTCGACTCAGAGGACCCAGCAAGACACTTACTAGCCAAGAAATGGCTAATACACTTAAGATCAACACGAGTGCAGAAAGCCCAAACTGAGTGAGTAACAAGCTCGACAGTGGCGACTCTAGCGTTTCCTTATCAAGCACTAACACTAATTCCCAATCTGTATTAGGGATATCAACGCTCCAGACTAATTTGTCACGTCCTTCATTTTCAAAATACATAGGCAACAGAGTGCCCGCTGCACGGCTCTGTTCTGGTAAGTTACGATTAAGCTCGTTGTCGATTTCAGCTATAGGTTTCATCGTCTTAGCTTGATCTTTATAAGCGATCACTGTGCCGTCTTTGTGCATCATGATGGCATAGCCGTTTGCCGGTAATTTCATGCGGTTGACCTCTTCGATAAGATTACTAATCGATAGATCTCCAGCAATAACTCCGCCTGCAACAGGCTCGGCCAAAGTCACCACTAGAATATTAAAAGCAGTATCAAGATAAGGTCGAGTAAATACACTTCCACCAGTTCGCATAGTCTCTTGATACCAAGGTCGTGTACGAGGATCATAATTTGTATAGTCAGTTGCAGGCTCTGAATCTCTCATATTACCGTTAGACTCACCAAAATATGTCGATTCAAACCCTCCCGATTGCTTAGCCTGTTTCATTGCTTGCACAATGTCATTATTGCGCTGCCCAGCAAGACCTTTAACAATTTTCTGACGACTTGCAAGCCACTCACCAATCAGTAACGCTTGCTGGTCTCCAAGACGTTGAGCCTGTTCTAAATTCACGTCTAATAGTACTTTCTTCTGACTTGTATAACTTTGCCAAGATAACAGTAAAATTACCGATGAGAGAGCGAGAATTACGGAAAAAAGGATTTTTTGTCTTAATGAATATGATTTCATAATATATTTCACGAATAAAAACTGGATAATTATGCTGACCAAAAATAATAACTATTCCTAGTAGCGCTTAGTTTACTTAGATACGTAAAAATGACGGCGAATACACTTACTTTTGACCGCAAGAATAAACAAACGCAAAATAAAACCCAAGATAAATCAACGTATGTATCTGAGCATCGGTCTCTTATTTAATAGGACGCCTAATTTATGCATATTTAAATATGCACTATAAATCTCATTTAATTTAAAATGACTCTTATCTTAATGCTCACAGTTACGAATTAAATTCAACTTAAATAGAAATGAGTTATAAAAGCATTTAGATGAAAGTAATAAAAGTGCCATTTTTATTACATGGCACTTTTATATCAAGATCAAATCATTCGCTATTTTAAGCTTAGGCTACAGAATAAATGTCGCGACTTGCGCATTCAGGTCATTAGCGCGAGCTTTTAAGCCCCTCGCCTGTGCCAAATCTGCCATGGCCGATGCGGTAATCTCATCAGTCACATCTTTAATCGCAACCGTATTCTGGGTTATTTCACCCGTCACTTGAGTCTGTTCTTCCGCTGCGGTAGCAATTTGGCCTGCCATATCTGAAATCACGTTGACCGCTTGCGTAATTTCTTCAAGGGCTTTCGCCGCCGCATTGGCATCTTCTACGCTATGACCCGCTAAGGCTTGGCTGCTTTCCATCAAGCTGACTGCTCGAGCGGTAGTGCGTTGTAGCGTTTCAATCGTGGTATGTACTTCCTGAGTCGAATCTTGTGTGCGGCGCGATAATACTCGAACTTCATCGGCAACGACCGCAAAACCACGGCCCTGCTCACCGGCACGCGCCGCTTCAATGGCTGCGTTAAGCGCCAACAGGTTAGTTTGCTCAGCAATCCCTTGAATTGTCGCCAGAATACTCGAGATAGACTTAGCGTGACGACTTAAATCGCCAATAACATCCGTTGCTTGAGTCACTTCATCGGCGAGTGAATTAATCGAGTTACGAGTTTTATTCACTAACTCTTTGCCCTGTAAACTGCTCGCTGCAGACTGTTGAGCCGCTGTTGCCGTGTTCTCAGCATTGGCTGCGATCTCATTAGTCGCACTCGCCATTTCAGTTACCGCAGTCGCGACCATAGCGACTTCTTGCTGCTGACGTTGTAACTCGGCAACTGAAGTTTGCGTGGTGGCAAGACTACGTTCAGCATCGGCATCTAACTCATTCGCTAATTGGCGAATATGGCTGATCAGCTGATGTTGACTGCCCACAAAGCGGTTAAAGCTGTCGGCAAGCACGCCCACTTCATCTTGAGTGTCGACAGAAATACGCTGAGTTAAATCACCGTTACCATCGGCGATACGCGCCAATGCCTGCGATACTCGGCTCAATGGGCCCAGTAACATGCCAACTAACCAAGAAATAGCTAACACACTCAAGAGCAATACAAGTGCCGATAGCCCCAGTTGGGTGAGTAACAGGCTCGAGAGTGGCGCTTCTAGCGTTTCCTTATCAAGCACTAACACTAATTCCCAATCTGTATTAGGGATATCAACGCTCCAAACTAACTTGTCACGTCCTTCATTTTCAAAATACATAGGCAACAGAGTACCCGCTGCACGGCTCTGTTCTGGTAAGTTGCGATTAAGCTCATTGTCGATTTCACCTATAGGTTTCATCGTCTTAGCTTGATCTTTATAAGCGATCACAGTGCCGTCTTTGTGCATCATGATGGCATAACCGTTTGCCGGTAACTTCATCCGATTAACACCGTCAACTAGGCTTGCGATAGATAAGTCACCACCCACAACACCTTGTGCGGTAGGCTGCGCCATAGTCACAACCAGAATGTTATAGGCAACATCCACGTAAGGTTTTGTCAAAATAAGACCGCGCTCACTGATGGCTTGTTGATACCAAGGGCGGCTGCGAGGATCATAGCCCGTACGATCAATACTCGGATCAGAATCCAACATTTGCCCTGCTTGAGAGCCAAAATAGGTCAGCTGAAAACGGCCCGATGCCTGTGCTTGTTGAAGTGTATTGAGGCTGTCACCTTCAACTTTGTTCGCCAGGGCTCCCATAATATCTTGGCGGCCAGCCAACCATTCTTGGATCCGCTCAGCCTGCTGTTCACCTAAGCGCTGCACTTGTTCTAGGCTGTTTTGTAACAGCTGGGATTTTTGGCTGGAATAACTTTGCCATGACAACAAACCAATCACGAGTGAAAGGGCTGCCACGACAGAGAACAGAATTTTTTGCTTGAGCGAATATGAGTTCATGTTGGCGTCTAATTAATTAACAAAGCAGTGAAACAAGAGGGTGTTTGAGCGGGTCGAACGAACATTTACAACCAATATAATAAGGCGGCTAACTGAGTTAAAACTGCAGTTAAATTTGAGCTGAATTTTCTCATATTATGTACAGTTAGCAAAGAAATTGCTCAGATTTACATCAAAAAGATTTTAGCAAACACATATAATTAACCAACCGCTATTCGAGCAACAACATATAGATAGGCATGCGATTACATATCAAAGCAATGCGCAACACCAAAATGGTCTATGGAGTAAAATAAAGTAAATTAATCAAGATTAACGTGACCTAGACGCACTCGCTATTGCACACTAAATGTCCACTGCCTATCGAGGAGTTCTTATGATTTTTCAACAGTTCCAACAGAGCCCACTGCAGACCCGAATTTCTGGCCCACGGGCTTGGTTAGCGATGGCAATTAGCATTAGCCTAATTTGTTTATCACTATTTTTATTGCCCTTCGTGCTCTTATTTGGCGCAATGGCGCTCGGTTGTTTAGTCCTATTTAGCCGCTTTTATATGGCACGTCAGTTGGCTAAGTTTAATCAGGCTCAGGCAAACGCAACGCAGCATGCCCACGCGACAGAGGAGCCGCAGAGTCAGGTTTATGGATCTGACACTATTGTTAGGGAATCTAATGCGACACGCCATCAAGGGCGCACTTTTGAGCATAAAGAGGATGAACACTAGTTCAATCGAAGCAAAACTGCGCTCAAGCGAGTAAGGTCTGGGCGCGTTTAAGGCTATGAATTTCGGCGGGATCTTGGGTTACCTCAAGCACATTTTCAATCTGTAATACCAGTGAACGCCACAGAGGCTCGATAATATCCGCCTCTTTTTTATTGGCATTTTGCCGTGCCAGCTTAAGTAAAGCCGCAGATCCAACGACATCAATTCGCCCTAAGATACCGTCGGCCAGTGCCATACTCAGCTCAATCATCGCAGGCACACTGTGGCTATATTTGATCACTTGGCGCAAATAATCCTCAGCTTGAGTCAAATCACTGCCAAAGGCATTGTCATCATTGAGCATATGCTGCGCCCGCGTGAGCATAGCATCGAGTTGTCCTTGCTCGGCAGCTTCGGCCATCCAATGCTCACTGGCAATCATATCTCGAGTACAACCATCTCCATTGGCAAGCATTAATGCTAAATGATACTGGGCATGGGGATAACCTGCTTGTGCGGCTTTGCTTATAAAATGATAGGCTTGAGTTAAGTTCTTTTGCTGGTAATGCAACACTCCTAAATTCGCCATCGCTTCGGTTTGCTCGCCATCTGCAGCACCTTGTAAATATTGCTGTGCTAACTTACTATCGGGTTGAAACGACTCACTGCCTACAAGATAAAAATATCCCAATAACGCCATCGCATTGACCACACCTGCTGCTGCTGCAGTGGCAATGATCTGTTCACCTTTAGCCACTTCTGGCGCGCCTTGATAACCGTGGATCAGTGCTACGCCATGCTCATGTAAGGCTTCCATGTGCTTAGGTGCCGCAAGGGAAAACCAATAGGCCGCCCGGGCAAAACTGTCAGCTGCGCTAATGTGAGAAATGGCATTTAGAGGTGAAACTATGGATAAATCTTGGCTTGATATAGCTTCGGCTTCTGCCGCAAGCTCTTGCTCTTTGAGCAGTTCTTGTTCTTTCAGTATCAAAGCCTTGGTCTTAAACGATATCCCCACCAAATACTGCGCTTGCGGGTCATCTTCCATCACAGCGCGGTAACATAAGTCCCTCACCGTCATTGCGTCAGTCGCTTCATAACAGTAGTCAGGGGCAACTCGACCTTTAACCTTAGGATACAAGTGCTCGACTAAAGTCAGGACATCTTTAATGGATTTTTGCGCTAGCGCGAGTAATTGTTCTTGGGTGAGATGGTATTTCTCAGGATGAGCGCCGCGGTTACCGTCGGCACGCAATCGATGCAGGGCACGAGTGGTCTTCACATCAATCACGCGCCGCTGATTTAGCTGTTCGATCCTATCGTATAAATTCGGACTGGAAAACGCGATTTGCTTATCTTGCCCCAGTAACTCTGTAAGTTTATGGGTAAAACTGCGAATGTGCAGCAGCGACTGTGTCGGCACATCCTGCACATAGCTTTTCGCCTTGAGGTAATCATCACTCAAGGAGACCGAAAAATCGTGGATAAACTCACTATCCTTAATGACTGTTTTCGTCCCCATGAGTGATTCCCTACAGGCTGAATTGATGTTGCACTATTCGACGCTTGGTTTTTTCGACACCATATATAAGCGGAACAAAGCGACGTTAACGAATAATCCAATAAAAGACATAAAAGTATCCGCTAACATTTGCACAGGTAATCCGCCCATGGACGCTAACCCAGAAAGCTGGCTACCTATGACTGAGAGTGGTAAATATAACATCAATAATGCAATGGTTTTCAGTACGATAGGGCCACTAAAACTAAAACTACCCTTAATCGCTTCTAGCGGTGTTAAGCGCTCAACCACAACCATAAAGTTCACATAGGCTAAACGCGCAAAGAGATAGAAGCTAATTACCAATCCTACCAGCCACACAGGACCGAAGGCGGCAAACAGCATCACTGGTGCTAAAATCGCTAGACCAGAAAACACCCCAGCCAATAATAATGGTGGAACAAACGGTAAACTCGCCTTCAACACCACGCCCGCTGAAGGACTATGCCCTTGTGAGCGCAGTTCTAAAAACAGAGTCAAAGCGGCAATTAATACCGAAAAAGTAAGTAGTAACAGCATCATGGCGATCATATGCGGTGCGCCAAACTGTGGGTTTTCTAGATCAACTTTACTCATCTCTATACCAAGCCATAACTGGATCCCCACTTGGATCAAGAGTAATGGGATCGTCAGCATAGCGAGTTGCGCCAGATGATTACGGAAGAAGTTATAGGCTTCTGACAAAATTGCGGATAGTGACATGCGACTTTCCAAATAATTGAAATGAATTAACACTTAGAATTGCCGCTAAGGATACCGAAAATCCCTTGGCAATGCACAGTAGAAATCACCAGTGTGAACCGTAAATCACAGAAAACTACTGCAACAAAAGTGACAAACCCGCTAAACTGTCCAGCGAACTCGTGCGCAAACCATCAAGGACGCTTCCATATGAAACACACTCTGACCTTCTCTATCCTCCTCAGCACTTGTATTTTAGCGGCGCCCGCCAGTGCAGGCTGGTTAGATAACTTGGCAGGAACTCAAGCCAAAACTGAAAAAGCGACCACTACGGCAGCGGCAACTCAGTCGAATGATTTAGTTGGCAGCGTAATGTCACAATTGGGTTTAAACCAAACTCAAGCCGAAGGTGGCTTAGGCAGTTTATTAGGCTTAGCGCAATCAAGCCTAGGAACAACCGACTACTCAAAACTGGCTGCCAGCATTCCTAATGCCGATAGCTTGCTAGCCGCTGCGCCTAAGTTGGACTCAAAATCAGGTGTTTCTGGCTTATTATCCAAAGCGGGTGATTTAGGTTCATCACTGCAAGGCAGTGCTATGGTATTAGACGCCTTTGAAAAATTGGGTATTTCTAAAGATCTAGCAATGCCAATGATCAACATAGCTAAGTCTTACTTAGATACCAATGGCACTGAAGGCACCTCAGACTTACTGGTGAAAGGTCTGAACTCGCTACTGTAATTCAGTCTTACCTCACCCTAAGCAATACAAGGTTTAGGGTGAACTTTCACTTCCCAATCGACTCTACTTTATATTCCCTCCAGCATGAGAACCGCCAAATATGATTGCGAAATTAAGACGATTTTTTGAAGCTCATACTCAAGCAGTCTCCCCTGAAGACAAGGCACATCAACTTAAGCTGGCCGCAGCGAGTATGTTACTTGAAGTCGTATTTGCCGATGAGACCTTAACGGCAGAGGAAGAAGCCTTATTACCTAAGATGCTAACCGATACCTTATCAATGTCAGGCGTAGACGCTAAGATGCTGATTGATGAGGCTAAAGGCGTACAAGGCAGCGCGACCTCACTCTTTGAATTCACATCAGCCATTAACGCTGAATTTAGCCTAGCGCAAAAGCAGCAATTGTTGCTCGCAATGTGGCAACTGGCCTACGCCGATGGCCAGCTATCCCAATATGAAGACCAGATCATTCGACGCACCGCCGATTTGTTGCACCTCAAACACAGCGAGTTGATCCAAATGCGTAATCTTGCCATCGCTGCAACCCAACAAACTGGCTAACCACATACACTATTCAGTCAAAGTGCAAATCAACAAAAGCCAATAAAAAAGCGTGAATGCGAAACACCCGTTCCCCATTCACGCGATGGTCTTCTTAAGACTAAATTGATATCACTCTTTGGCTAAAAATATTTTTACTGCCGCCCTACTCACCAAAAAACTAAGCGAAACAAAATTCTAAGCTAACGCTTTACCGATTTCATATCCCGAACCGTGTAATTCAGTCAACTTAGTCCTTAGCCCGCCCATCTCCATCTTCAATCCTTTCTTAGTCGCTAATTGAGATAACCAACTGGTTTTCTCCTCATCCTCAATCGTATCCCACTCATCTAGAACTTTGTAAGATAAGCATAATAACGCAGCAAGTTTTGAAAATGGGTTTGAATCCTTAGGGTGGTCTTGATACAAAATGCCTTGCACTAACGCTGGTGTAAACTTCCAATTCTTCGCTAGCAATGCGCCAATATCCGGGGAATCATATCCGAGTAACTCGCGCTCAAACTGATGCTTATCTTTACCCTGCGCCACAGCTTCGGCAATTTTCGCCGCATCTTCAGGCGATACTGCCGCAATCAATAGATCGCCAATACGATGCAAGATACCGCAAGTAAAAGCTTCTTCTGGGACAGCACCACAACGCTTTGCCATTTCTTGACTATAAAGCGCAATCTCAAAGGTTTGCCCCCAAAACTGGGCTAAATCTATTCCTTCACACTTAGGGACTGCACCAATCACCGCCGATGCGAGCACTAAGGTTCGTAAGGTTTGCATCCCAAGACGCACAACAGCTTCATCGATAGTACCAACCTCTCGACTACGTCCATAGTGGGCACAATTAGCAAGGCGTAACACCCTAGCGCTGATTAAGGGATCGTGTGAAACTTTAGTGGCAATGCTTTTTACTGTCGCATTGTCATCATTGACCGCATCTAACAATTCACTGATCGCCTTAGGTAACCTAGGTAACTCATCGACACGATTGAGCAACGCAGCTGAATCCATATTTATTCTCCTTCCGTATGAATGATCAAAATATAGAACACAAGTTATCGCCTCGCTCACCGAGATACATTAAATATCAGTAATGTGCAGTCCTTCGGCAACAAAGCTTGGCGGCCATCAGACTTAAGGTTTACCTCTTTATTTCATTCAATTTAATCGCGCTCAATCATATCCAGTTTCGAAATCCACTAAGCCACACAAAAAAGCCCCAAACTCTTATGACAATAAAAAGTTCGGGGCTTTCTTAATTAACCCATCATGTTGATTTAGCCCCAGAGGGTGCGAATATTACTCAGGTAACGCCAAACTTTGTTTGCGACTAATATGGGTCTTTTGCCACCACAAAAATGGTGCGACCACTAAGATCAACACAAGCACGTAGGACATACTTGCACCTAGGGCAAAACCTAATACTAAGCAAAACGCACAACCCAGCGCCACCAGCGGCCAATTGTGCCGTGGTAATAACTTAGCGGCAGCGAGCATAGCCATCAAATAGATCACCACAAATACGCCGTTGCTCCATGCAATAAGGTGCTCTAACTCTTGCCCGGTAAGGTAAGTCAGTACAATCACGCTTGCCATCACAGATAACAGCGCAGCCAGTGCTCGAATGGGCACACCGTGGGCATTCTTAACGGCAAAGAAGCGCGGTAAAATGCCTTCACAACTAAAACTCCAGACCAGACGTGCCGCACTGGCCGCATACACGTTAACGGTAGCCAATCCACTTGCGATACCTAACACACCAATCACTTGCGCACCGTAACCACCGAGTAGTTGGTCAAACACGCCGATCATGGCGACACTTTTATCTGTCGGCACTAATAGCAGTAAAAGTGTACAAGCCACATAAATCACGCCCACCAGCACTGTGCCCATCATCATAGCGGGGATCATATCCTGCTGCGGACGACGAAAATCATCGGCAAGATGGGTCATAGCTTCTATACCCAAGAAACTCCAAAAAGCGATGCCAGCGGCAATCATCACGGTCGGCATTTCAGGCATACCATGGCTAGCAAGTGTCGTGAGATGACCTTGCTGAAGACTACTCGCACCAAACAAGACCACAACAACGGCGACTATGCAAAGTGTCAGGCCAAATTGCAGTTTAGCCGACACTTGGATGCCTCTTAAATTAATCAGAAACAAGCCAAAAATCACGAGTATTTCAACACCAACCTTGGACCAACCCGATATCGGTATTAAGGCATTCACAAACTGAAAGGTCATCAAAATCGCGGCCGGCGCCCCCATGGGCACAACCAGTAAAAAGATCAGTCCAATTGTTCGACCAGCAGTGCGACCAAAGGCTTTTTCGACAAAGTAAGCGGGGCCTGCGGCATGGGGAAATACACTCGCTAAACGACCAAAGACCAGTGCCACAGGAATAATGGCCAAGGTTAACAAGATCCATGCGACTAAGGCGCCAGAATGCGCTTTTTCAATAGTCATCTGAGGCAAAATAAATACCCCTGTACCGAGCAAAGTGGTCGCCATTAAACCCGCACCTTGCCAACGACCTATAGTTCCGCTATTTGAATTCATCTGTTAATATTCTGTGGTTTTTGAGCTGTCAGTATAATGAGATTTCGCCCTACAATCTGCCGTTAATTTCAGTGTTCTCCACGTCCAACACCGGCAAAATCGCGGCAAATAGCGTTATTTCCATCAAAATAACGGCCAGTTTAAGATTTGATGCAATTTTAAGTAAAAATACTCAGCAAATTCTGTGGTTATTCAAACCAATGGCAAAATAACACACAGATTCAATATAGCCATTTTCACTGGAGTCACCCTTGGATAAATTCGATACGGCCATCATTCATAGTTTGCGTCAGGATGCACGCCAGAGCGTGTCGAATATCGCCGAACAGGTCAATCTATCCCGTAGTGCGGTTGCCGAGCGCATAAAAAAGCTCGAACAAACTGGAGTGATCCGTGGCTATCAAGTGCTCTTGAGTGAGTCGCAAAAAGAAGGAGTATCGGCTTATTTCGAAATCCAGCATCAATGTCCACGTTGCGCCGACGTGGTACACGTATTCCAAGCGATTCCCGAAGTGATTACCTGCCGTGGTATTTCTGGTGATATGGATTTACTCGTGTACGTGCATGCGCCCTCGATGCGCCGCCTGCATGAGATCCGTGAGTATATCGACACTCACACTGACATCATCAAGATCAAAACCCATGTGGTAATGAGTGAATGGATTAATAACCTCGGCGAGTAAATCGTGCCTCCCTAAAACAAGAAACGCCACCCTTAGGAATAAGGTGGCGAGGCCCGTTTGGAGGCAGGGCAAAATATTGAAGTGTAAAATATGGCATCCTTGCCCAGCGACCTCCCTGTTACACAACCAACCGCGGCTAGACTTAACCCTTGAGAGCTCAGCCAGCGCCGCAAGGGCCTCATCTACAATGTTTTCCTTTGACATTGTTTCCGCGATCCGTCGATTCCATTGATTATTATGATTTTTTCGTCATTAATTAACGATACGCCTTAAGCGATCGTCATTTGTCCTGTATAGAGTATGAAGTTACGTAGCAGTAATACCCCGATCAAGCTCAAGCAAGCCGTCCCCGCCACGTAGGCCCATTTCCGTTTAGATGTCGCCGTCATAAACAGATTCATCGCCAATGGTCCAGACAAACCGAGTCCAATAATACCAAGCCAGAAAATCCATCCCCAGAAGCCATACCCTAAGGCATTAAAGGCGGCTATTTTACTCTGTCCACCTGTTAGCACTAAGCCCATAAAGAAGGTAAAAATCAGCACGATTTCAACTAAAATCAGTGGGATTTCAACCTTGTGGATAAAGTGCACCTCTTTGTCATTAGGTTTGCCATTCATCAACACGCCACCGAGTAAAGATGATGCCGCACCGGAAGACAAACCAGATGCCAAAAACAGCAGAGGTAACACAGGGTTTTTAAGCATGGGATAGCCTGGCAAGGCCGAGAGCAGGAAGCCTGTATACGCGCCCAATGCCAAGGATAGAATCACGAGCAATCCTGTAATTGTCGCTTCAAATCGAGCCAATAATGCGGTCAACTTAAGCACAATAGGAAAGCGTGTTTCACACCAAGCATCAACAGGTTTACGGAAGGTTAAACCAATCCACATAAACATAAATACTTGGTAAATCAGCAGAATAAGCACGCCCATCGACATGACAGATTTAGGGTTGTAGAACACCAAAATCTTCCAAAAATCGAGAGGTTTAGTTAAGTCTGCGACCAATATCCCTAACCCGGCCATCACAGCTACAGGCGCGACGATACAAGCGGCTCGCACAAAACCAGACTGATAGGCGTTTTGCTTCAAAACAAAATGTTTCAACAGTACGGCGAAGAACATGGCTCCCGCAGATACACCCGCTAAAAACAGGTAAATTGCAATCGGCCAATGCCACACTAAGGTATCAAAATGTAGGGCACTCATAGTATCACCTCCCCTGATTTTGCAACGATACGGAACAATTTAGGTCTCGTTCCAAGATCAACCTTAGTGCGCTGGGTTGGATTAGACCGCAGAACTTGAACAACCTCAGAAGTCGGATCTTTTAAATTCCCGAACACGAGTGCCTTTGTTGGGCAAGCAGCAACACAGGCAGGTTGTTTACCTTGAGCTAGGTTAGTTTCTCGGCAGAAATCACACTTATCCGCCGCATGGGTGACAGGATTAATAAAACGGACTTGATAAGGACAAGCTGCAATACAGTATTGGCAACCTACGCATTTCCATGCATCGACAGAAACGATACCCGTTTCTTTATCAATAAATGCAGCTCCCGTTGGACATACATTTACACAGGGTGCGTCTTCACAATGCTGACAAGACTTGCGACTAAAGTGATAAAACTGATTAGGGTATTCGCCAAAGGGACCCGCTTGCTTAATTTGAAGCCTAGAAACACCTTCGGGTACATTATTCACTTCACGACAAGCCACCTCACACGCTTGGCAACCTATACACTTAGTTTCATCATGAATAAGTGCATATTTGACATCAGGTTCTGCTTTAACGCTATCCGATGCATTCACTGTGGCGAGTAATGATGCACCTGTAGCGCCGGCAAATAAGGCACAGGTGCCTTTTAGAAATCTTCTTTTTGAATTTTCCATAACCTTACTCCTGCTTGCCAGTGTGGCAACTGCTACATAGCTCACTGCGAACCTTCGGCGTCATATCCGCCATTGGATCCGTTGGGCTATGTAATTTATGGCAGGCGGCACAAGGCACTTTTTGAGCATGTACGTTATGCGTCCAATCTGCTCCACTGAGTTTTTTCTTGGTATGACACTTCTGACACACTCTCAGCTGAACCGTCAGATCCGACGATTCTTCCATACCAAAGACCACCATATCATTCGGTTTCTTAGGGTGGTCGCCCTTTTCTCCATGACAGGAAGAACAGCTCATTTTCATCGCATCTTGACCATGATGCCCTAACATTTGACCATTACGCTTATGACACTTCATACAAGCATCACTGTTAATTTGATTGGCTGGCTCAGCACTCATTGCAGAAAAGCTTAAAAGCAACGCAGCAGCACCTAAGCGTAACGACCACAGCCATTGTCTTTTGGACATAGGAAGTCCTCACATTTATCCGTAGGAAGGTAAAGAAGGGGTCGAGTTCGGATAATTCCGAACCCGACGGTCAAGATCACACAGCCAAGGCTTGCTTAAGACTCTGAGTATCCCACTGTTTATGCTGGTTCATTTCAATGAAACTGATATTGAACTTGCTAAACAGTTTTTTCAGTGGTGAGTTAGTTTCTTTGCCAAAATCACTGATAACCATTTTCACTTCAGATGAATCATGGTCGATCAATACATAATCGAGTCGGCATTCATGATTTAATTCCGTATCATGTTTGTCCATCTCAAATACAGTGTCTAATGGCACGTTACAACAAACATCGTATTTACCTTCAACAACTGTTTTTAATGATTTAAAAAAATTGAAGCTTTGTTTATCAAACAATACTGGTTTAAGTTTCATCTCATGATGTGCGGCTTCATCAGGACCTGCTTTAAAAAACTTAATGCAAGTCATGACAAACATCACAAACACGAATGGTACTGCTACGAATAGTACGAAGTACATAAACGCATAGCTGAGAATGACTGAAGTATTCATACACGCCTCCAAAAACTAATTTATTTTTTGCTATCTCCTTTAAAGCAACTTTAGTATTATTTGAAAACACTTATCTTTTCTTGACGCATGTCACACTTGCAAATAACAACTTAAATATAAACAATGATTTACATCACGCATCACATTGCAGAATTATGCAAATCTTTAATACAAATATTGATACTTGATAATTCAGTATTTGCATTTTAAATATGTAAATATCAGTTTTTGAAATTTTAAATTTTATGAAAAACCATTTTAAATATTAAAAATAAAACAAAAAAACCTTTGATACACATAGATAAAATCTAGATCCAAAACTTGGGATTAGTTTCACATTAAAATTATTAATTAGCACCATAATTAGGCGTTGATTTAAGTATTTGCTCAATATTAAGGAATATAAAAAATGCACATTAGTAACATGGATGGCCTCGATATTCTGAGTTTAAAAATACTTGTTTCATTATATGAGAACAAGTCAGCAACCTATGTATCGAAAGCGCTAGACATTCCAGCTCCTAAAATCAGCCGTAGCCTTAAAAATCTACGGGAAATTTTTGGTGATGAGTTATTTATTCGTCGTAAATATGGCTTATTCCCAAATGAGTTTGCTACTCATTTATATCCAATTGCAAAAGAAGCAATTGAGTGTACTGATAAGTTTCAAAAAGCCAGAATAGCAAACACTCGCCAAGTTAAGACACATGTCGAAATTGCAGCGCCAGGGTTAATTGCCTACACCTTTCCTAAAGCCTTGATGCAGGCTATTAAAGAAGAGCAAAAACCCATGCACATTAATATAAACCCTTGGTCTATGCATACGACTCAAGACATTATTAATGGTGATACAACCCTAGGTATTTGTTGCAATAAAAGTGCTGCCGATGTTGCCGCCTTCGGCGATAAACTGCTAACGACTGAATTGCAACGTATGGACAAACTCTACCTGATTGCTAGCAGGCATCATCCTATTTTTAAACGGGAAATCACCCTAGAAACGATTGCGGAATACCCCTATGTCAATACGGATCTTGGTAATCCCAGCACCAAATTGAGTCCATACCAAGAGTTTTGCATAACAAATGGCATTAAACTCAATACTGAAATTACCATTACCAGTATTTCAAGTTTGTTTGAATATCTAGGCGAAAGTAATGCAGTCTCCCTATTGCCTTATCGGATAGTTTACGAAATGGTGAGCGATATTCCTGAACTGCATACTTGTCAACTATCGCAGTATGAAGCAGAACGTTTATATGCAGATACAGAAACCCCAACGATTTTCTTAGTGCAAAAAAATCAGCCTAATGCAATCAATGAGGACTTAAAATGGTTAAGCGGAGAGATTAAAAAAATCGTCGATCGTATTATCTAGCCAAGCAATAGCTCAACATATCCAAACAACAAACCACCGATACACGAGGTGACAGGCATCCTCTGCCTTAGCTTAGGCTCCACCTCAGCCCCCATGCGATCCACTCGAGAATTGTTAAACCAAGCATACATCTTGGAGCATAAACACGTTACACTAAGCCCATCTTTATCCTAATAGATTCAGCTATGCGGACCGAAAATACAGCCACTCTTAATCTTATTTGGGGCGCCCTTATTCTTGAGGAGTTAGCACGTCTTGGCGTGCAACATGTGTGTATGGCGCCGGGCTCGCGCTCAACACCGTTAACCCTCGCCGCCGCCCAGCAAACTAAACTCCAGCGTCACTTACATTTCGACGAGCGTGGGCTCGGCTTTATGGCCTTAGGTCTAGCAAAAGCTAGCCGCGCACCGGTCGCTATCATTACGACCTCAGGCACAGCAGTCGCCAACTTGTACCCTGCCATTGTGGAGGCGTGGCTGACCCATGTACCTTTAATCGTCTTAAGTGGCGATCGTCCGCCCGAATTACTCGGCTGCGGTGCCAATCAAGCCATAGTCCAACCGGGAATTTTTGCGAATTATGCCACTCAAGTAAATTTGCCAACACCGGATACACATATCGCACCGCAGGCGTTGCTTACCACAGTGGATGAAGCAGTGGCGAATCAAACTCGTCCAGTGCACATCAACTGTATGTACCGTGAGCCCTTGTATCCGAGTGAACTCGGTGGCGCGATTCTCGATGCCGAATCACCCTACCTCAAACCATTGCAAACTTGGCTGCAGCTCGCACGCCCGTATACCCAATACGGTAAGAGCAAACAGGTGAGCAGCCCAAGTGATGATGCCATTATGCGGTTCGTTCACGGTAAAGGGGTGATCATTGTCGGTACTCTCACGCCTGAACAAGATCCACAGCAACTAATTGCCCTATCGCAAAAAATCGGCTGGCCATTACTTACCGATGCCCAGTCGCAACTGCGTCAGCATCCCGCGGCGATAGGTAATATTGATCAACTGTTGCAACATCCAAGGGCGCGCAATCTATTGCAGGAAGCGGATCGTGTACTCGTATTCGGCGGCCGTTTATTATCAAAACGCTTGATAGGCTATCTCGCCGAGCAAAATTGGCACAGCTATTGGCAGGTTTTACCAGAACAAGACAGGCTTGACCCTAGCCACAATGCTAAACACATTTGGCACGCGAATGCACAGCAGTTTGCGGCCTTAAATTGGTATCGCTCATCCTCGGCAAACTGGGCGAATACCCTCATTACCTATAACGATGAATTGCATAACTTATTTGTGCGCAATATCGACCAAGGGGAATTTGGTGAAGCACAAGTTGTGCGGGCCATCGCCAATACTCGTCCGCTAGAACAGCAGCTTTTTATCGGCAACAGCCTGCCTGTACGCTTGTACGACATGTATGCCCCTGTCAGTTGTTGTACGGCAACCACTTATACTAATCGTGGCGCATCGGGTATTGACGGATTACTCGCCACCGCCTGCGGTATTGCGGCCCATGAAGGCAAACCCACGAGTTTAATCATCGGTGATTTATCACAACTGCACGATCTTAACTCGCTGGCCATCGCTAAAGGCTTAACCAGCCCGCTGGTGATCGTGATCCTCAATAACGATGGCGGTAATATCTTCAACTTATTGCCCGTTCCCAATGAACAAGTCCGTAGCGATTATTATCGACTCAGCCACGGTTTAGAATTTGGCTACGCCGCAGCTATGTTTAATTTGCCCTATAATCAAGTGGATAATTTAGCCGATTTTCAAGATAGCTATAATGAAGCGCTGGATTTTCAGGGGGCTTCGATCATTGAAGTCAATGTAAGTCAAACACAAGCCAGCGACCAAATCGCCGAGCTCAACTTGTGGGTGAAACAAAGCTAATGCCAACCATGGCCCGTTACGGCAATTCTTCACTACCGACCTTAGTGTTACTGCATGGCTTTTTAGGCACTAAGACAGACTGGTTGCCGTTAATGCCTGTGCTAAGCCAGCACTTTCATTGTATTTGCTTAGATCTGCCGGGCCATGGGGATAACCAAAAGGAGTTGAAGCCAACCGAATTAGATGGATTTAACCAATGTGTTGAAGATGTGTTGGCACACCTGAATGGCCTTCATATTGGTCAATTCCATCTCTACGGTTATTCTCTCGGTGGCCGTATTGCTCTGCACCTTGCCAAAGCCTATCCAGAAAGACTACTGAGCCTAAACCTCGAATCCTGCCATCCTGGACTTACAGACCCGCAAGAAAAACTTGCCAGAACCAAAAATGATACCCAGTGGGCCGAGCGTTTACTGCATCTGAATGGCAAAGACTTTTTAAGCTTGTGGTATCAGCAGCCCGTATTTGCCGATATGACGGCTACCAAACGAAAAACCTTAATAGAGCATCGTTCTGCAGCATTAGATCTGCATCCTAAACAGCGGCTTAAAGAGGTATTCATAGCCACCTCACTCGCACACCAAGCATCGATGTGGGATGTACCTTTGCAGCTTACCTGTGAGTGCCATTTCTTTGCGGGCAACCAAGATGCTAAGTTCCACGCACTCGCCCAAGAGTGGCAATTACACGCGCCCATCCTCGTCCATAGTATTCACGGCGCCGGCCATAACATACACCAAGCCGCTCCCGAGGCATTAACCTCAAAAATAGTGAAGTTGCTAGGGTAATGACAGAATTAAAATGTAGGTAATATATGATATTAACTTCGCTTAACCTGTATCAATATCGACTACCGCTCGACGTATTATTGCCCGTAGGCAAGCAACGTGTCGATCACAGAGCGGGATTAGTACTACAAGCCAGTGTCAGTGCCAGCGGTAATGTTGGTGGCGAGCACAGACAAGTCGAAGTTGAAATAGCCCCACTCTCTGGCATAGATGTCGATGAACAAGCCTTGATGGGGTTCAGCCGTGAAACACTCACTCAAGTGCAAACGGCTTTGACTGGATTATTACCCCAACTCTGCGGTCGGCATATTGATACATTGCTGGAATGCGCCGAGCAAAGCCCTTACCCTTCTCTGGCCTTTGGTTTAAGTCTGTTACATGCCAAGTTAATGGGCAAACTCGATGCCATTCGTCCACAAACGGCCACAGTCCCTTTGATTTATCATCCAACGGATGCCAGCAAAGACTTGCTCGATAGCAAAATTGCCGCCCTTGGCAGGGATGTTCGTTCGGTTAAAGTCAAAGTCGCGCAAACTTCAATCGAAGATGAACTAAGCCTGATTTATGGCATTTTACGTACCCGCCCCGATCTCAAATTGCGTTTGGATGCGAACCGAGGGTTTACACTTGAGCAAGCAATCGAATTTGCCGCTTGCTTGCCCCTAGAGACCATAGAGTACATTGAGGAACCTTGCCTGAATCCTCATGATAATCATGAATTTTATCAAGCAATTGGTATACCCTACGCCCTCGATGAATCGCTCAACGATCCAGAATACCAGTTTGTAATGCAAAATGGCCTGACTGCGCTTGTTATCAAACCTATGCTGCTCGGCAGTATCGAAAAGCTAGCTAATTTAATCGATACGGCGCAAAGCTATGGCGTACGTTGCATTATCAGTTCAAGTCTAGAGAGCAGTTTAGGCATTAATGATCTGGCCCATTTAGCCGCGATTCTCACTCCGGATGAAATCCCTGGGCTCGATACCCTCAGCGCCTTTAGCCAAGATTTAGTCGTGTCATCGGGTAAAAAATACTGCCTCACACTCGCGCAACTTGAGCCCATTGCACTGCATACCATTGATTCAATTCAACAAAATGATGATACAGCTACAAGTGAGGGAAACGAGTTTGTCTAATGCCAGCCTATCAAAACCGCTTGCACTGTCACCCTTGCACCAAGCTGCGCTTGCGTTTCCACAGCAGACAGCCATCAAGTTGGCGGGGCAAGACATTAGTTACTCAGAGCTTAGCCAGCGCGTTATCGCACTGGCTCAGCAGCTAAGCGCTGCGGGGATCTCAAACGGTGAGCCGCTCGCCTGTATTGCTAGCAATAATCTCGAGATCATTTGTCTCTATTGGGCCTGCATCGATATAGGAGTAATCTTTTTTCCTATCTCACCACGTTTCCCCCTCGCGCAGATCCAAGACTTAATTAATGAACATCAGATCCGCTATGTTTGGAGTGCTGAGGTTTGTGAACTACAGAATTGCCATCACTTGCGCTTAAATTTCAATCGCGTTAGCAGTGACTTAGCCCTGACTGTCGACTTTACTCGTCCAGCTAATGTGATTTTAACTTCAGGCTCTAGTGGCTTTCCCAAAGCGGCGGTGCATTGCTTAGCGAATCATATTGCCAATGCCGAAGGTGCCCGCAGCTTAATCCCACTCGAACAAGGTGATGCCTGGCTACTCTCCTTGCCCTTATTCCATATTGGCGGTCTTGCGATATTAAACCGCTGTGCCTTAGTCGGTGCCAGTGTTGTCATGCCAGATCAAGCGCTTAGCCTTGGTCAGCAGATTGACCAAGATCAGTTGACTCACATATCTCTCGTTCCCACACAACTGAGCAAGTTACTCGCCGATACGAGCAGCAAGCTTAAAAGTATCAAAGCCTTATTACTTGGTGGCGGCGCAGTATCAATCGACTTACTCCAACAACTTAAGCAACGCAATATCGCCAGTTACACCAGTTACGGCATGACGGAAATGGGCTCGCAGATCACCACAGGTCACGCTTTTAGCGACGGCAGCAGTGGCAAATTACTCCCCAAGCGTGAGCTTAAAATCGAAGATGGTGTGATTTTGGTGCGCGGCGCATGCCTGTTTATGGGCTATCTCACCGCAGATGGAATACAAAAGTGCGTTGAACAAGACGGCTGGTTTTACACCAAAGACATGGGCGAATGGGACGAAAATGGTAATCTGCGTATTCTTGGTCGCGTCGATAATATGTTTATCTGCGGCGGCGAAAACATCCAGCCAGAAGAAATCGAAGCCGCGCTTAAACAGCACCCACAAATAGACGATGCAATCGTTTTCGCCATACCAGATGTACAATTTGGCAATCTCCCAGCCGCCATCATTCGCGGCAGTTTACCCCACCACCCAGAGTCGATTGCAAATACGCTCGAACTGTTCCTTGCCAACAAAATCGCCCGCTTCAAACGTCCAAGACAATATTATTCATGGCCAGAAAATAATGAACAAATAGGACTGAAAGTGAACCGAAAATCCTTGATCCGTGAGCTAACAAAAACAAGTTAGTCCACTAAAACTCAAGGCTAAGCTCCTGTAGTTCTTTAAGCTGTAAACTCGCAGGGAAAAAACGTTGGATAAATGTTTGCTCATCAATAGGACGAGAAAAACAAAAACCCTGTCCAATCGTACAGCCAAGCTGTTGCAACAATACTAATTGGGAATTTGTTTCAATACCTTCTATCACTAACTCCATATTAAGTGCTTGTGATAACGCTATCACGCTGGATATTGCGGCTTGGCACCTAGGCTCAACACTAAGTTCACGCACAAAACAACCATCTAATTTAATTTGTGAGAAAGGCAATTCGCATAAACGTGCCAATGAAGAATGTGCAGCACCAAAATCATCAATCGCCAATTCAAATCCTAGCATTCGCAAGCGGATTAAATTCTCCATATTCACTGCTGGCGCAGCCAACAAACCCGTCTCAGTAATTTCGAGGGTAATGCATTGAGGAAGAATGTTAAATTTCTTTACCATATCGACAATCTGATACACTAATTTAGTCGAATTAAGTTGAGAGATATCGAGATTATAGGCGAGAGAAATTAGGCTTTCATGTTGTTGTAAACGCTGTTGTAAAGCGCAGCCTTGCTCGAATAACTGTAAGAATAAATCGTCAAGTAAGCCATGTGAAATTAACCGGTCAATAAAAGTACTGGGATTTAACAATCCAAAATCAGGATGATGCCAGCGTGCGAGCATTTCTGCCCCTTTCAAGCTAAAGCCTGCAACATCAAATTTGGGCTGATAAAAACCCACGAACTGCCTTTGCTTCAATGCTTGTTCAAAATCCTCAAATACAAAATTTTCGGGGCACCTAGCAGCGATAAAACCCGAAGAAATTTGACTCCTTTGAATGCGACTGTTGGTAAATCTATCTAACATACGCTGCAAATTATCCACTGAAGGGCACTTACTTAAATCACCAAGATATTCAAAATTAAGCATTTTAATCATCTGCGATACAGACCGCCTGAGTTCCTTATCAATACAACTAAATAATGCAACTGAAGCTATATCGTATTTTGCTTTTGCTTTGCGCAAAAACGATAGACCATCAATACCTGCCATCATGAGATCGCATATCACTATGTCCGCACTATGATGCTCATCGAGCCAAACAAGCGCATCTTGTGCTGCCCCAAAAGCAAACACCTCAACGTTGCTAAGAGATGCAAGATTATGCTCAAGTACTGCACGTTGAAAGGGGTGGTCTTCTAAGACAATCACTCTAACCTTACCCATTGAATACCCTTTAAAATTAAAATACTAATAGACAAATGCCTGTTACGCCCTTGCCGCAAAAAAGCTGCAACACCGAGATATAGATAGTCAGCTATAATTTAAATCACTAGAGGATCAAAACTCGAGATACAAATATATACAAATGTTTATGAATTAAAAACAATGAGAATGCCTATGATTAAATTCATCTGCCTTCAAATATTTTACGACTATTATTTAAAAGAAATTGCTGAAAAATATGTAGGAAAAATCTTAATCACATAGTTTTATTTCACTGTAGCGACTTACAAAGGATAAAATCTGTACTCAATAGTTACGGAGTTACATGAATGAAAAGAAAAATATTAATAGTAGATGATCATCCAGTTGTTGTTTTAGCACTAAAAATCATTTTAGAACAAAGTGGCTTTGAAGTGATAGCAGAAACCAATAATGGTGTTGATGCATTAAAACTTATTAAAGAACTCTCACCCGATGCTGTTATTCTCGATATTGGCATCCCCCAATTAGATGGATTAGAAGTGATAGAAAGGTCAAGAAAACTCGTAAAGAGCCCGCCAATTTTAGTCTTGACGGCACAACCATCTGATCACTTTGTTTCCCGTTGTATTCAAGCCGGAGCTTCAGGTTTTGTCTCTAAACAAAAGGATATGAATGAAGTCACTGGCGCGCTTAGAGCAATTCTCACCGGCCACTCCTATTTTCCGATTATAAGCAATAACAACATGATTGCTAAATCAAGTCAGGACGAGGCTGAACTCGTAAAAAAGCTTTCAACTCGCGAAATGGTGGTATTGCAGCAGCTAGCAGTAGGCTTATCTAATAAAGAAATAGCCGAGCGTATGCTGTTAAGTAACAAAACCATTAGCACATATAAAACTAGACTACTTGATAAACTAAATGCAAAAAATTTGGTAGATATAATTGAAATAGCAAAGAGGCAAAACTTAATATGAGAAATGTTATTTTCATTCTTATATTGAGCCTAAATTCAATTTATTCACTAGCACATGAAAGTAAATTCACCCATTATCATTTGGTCGGCTATCAAGAGAAGGCTGCATTGCCTATCCAGCTATCATTAGAAGAGATTGATACACTTAAAAAATATAGATTGCTGAATATTGGCATATCGTCGCCTGACTATCCACCATTTGACATGACAGTAAATGGTGAACAAGAATTTTATAAAGGAATTAGTGCTGACTATATACATATTATTGCTAATATGCTCAACATTGAAGTCAATATAAAACGTTATGCATCTCGGGAAAAAACAATTACCGCAGCGCTCAATGGAGAAGTAGATCTAATTACTACAGCAAATAAATTTGAACAAATGCACGGTCTTCTACTAAGCACACCTTATACCGTTGATAAGCCTTCTATATTCAGAAATGCTAACTTAGGTGATAATGAACAAATCAAGTCGATGTCTATGGCCTATGAGTACTTACCAGATGAAGCGATAACAGATATTTATCCAAATAGAAAATTACTCAAATTCTCCTCTAGACAGGCGGCCGTTGCTGCAGCTGCATTTCGACAAGTTGATGCTGTGATAGTCGACCAAGTCTCCGCCAACTATTTAATAAACAACAACTTCTCTGGAAAACTTAAATTAGACACTCACTTGTCTCTAAACTCCTATGGCAGCGCCTTTGCTGCAACAGAACAAAATAAGGCCTTAATAGATATAATTAATAAATCTATTAGTAATATTTCACTCGAACAGAGAAAGTTGATTAGAAAACGCTGGAGTGGCGGTGGAAGCACCATTCCTTTTACCTCAGAACTCCCCAGTTTTACAGCAGATGAGACGGCTTGGTTACAAAAAAACCCTAAAATAACAGTGGCAATTAATAAGTATGCGGCACCGCTAACATACCTTGACGATACACATAACGCTGAAGGGTTTGGCATTGAGGTTTTGGAACTAATACAAATGTATTCAGGGCTAAAGTTTGACTATATTGTTAACAATAGGTTTTCAGAACAGATTAGTTCCGTCCTCAATCATAAAGCTATGATGACAATATTCTCACCAAGTGAAGATCTTAATAAAAATATTATTTTTACTAAAGAATTTTCAAATTCACCTTATGTTTTTGTAACACAGAAAAATGCACAAGACCTAGATATTAACGCTATAGTTGTTCCCGATGGTACTTTTAATGATAACATGCTCAGAAAAATAAATCCTAATGCAGACATTATAATCGCTGACAATTATCTTGAGGCATTGAATGATATAGCGACTGGTGCAACAAATACCACTATTGTGCCACTGGCTTTAGCCGACTTCTATGTAAATAGTTATTTCAGCGATACTTTAGAAGTAAGTAAGATCATAGATGAAATGCCAAGAGCGTCTGTGGCATTCGGAATGGCGAGTTCAAATAAACTACTTAAGAGTATACTTAATAAAACATTAACTGTTATTCCTCCTGATGAATTACAAATGGCAGAAAATCGCTGGCGCCGTAATGCACTGCCTGCACGCCAAAGCTGGAAGGATTATAAGTACACTATTTACACTATTGTGATTGCCTCAACGATCATGATTTTAGTCTCAATTATTTGGGCTCTTTACACTCGAACTCATTATCGCAAGCGGCTATTAGCCAAAAAAGAACTTAATCAACAACTGCAATTTATGCAGTCCATTGTTGATGCCATACCTCATCCTATTTATGTAAGAAATAAGCGGCGTGAACTGACTATGTGTAACGAGAGTTACCTTAATGCTTTCAACGCCTCACGCGAAGATTTGCTATATAAGACCACAATGGAAGGAGCCAGTCGCTCTAAAGAGGCTCCTATTGTAGATAAAGAATATGTACAAGCCTTAGAGGATGGTCTTGCCGTATTTAAGGATAGAGAACTTCATATAAATGGACATAAATATAATATTTATCATTGGTTTAAATCCTATGGCGATGAAGCTGGCAATATAGAAGGGATTATTGGTGGTTGGATAGATGTCAGCGATAGAGTCAAGCTTATTGAAGAATTAGAATATGCTAAGGAAGCTGCGGACAGTGCAAGCCAAGCAAAGAGTACTTTCTTAGCAACTATGAGTCATGAAATCCGTACGCCAATGAATGCCATCATAGGAATGTTAGAACTGGTACTAAAACGTACAAATTCACAACAGTTTGATTTAAATTCAATTAAAGTTGCCTATGATTCCGCTAATGACTTACTTGAACTTATTGGTGATATTTTAGATATTGCTCGTATTGAAGCGGGTCAGCTGTCACTTTCGCCCATGAGAACCAATCTTAAGACAATTGCAACCTCTGTCGTGAGAGTGTTTGATGGACTAGCAAGGCAAAAAGGAATCACTTTACAGTTGGATTTCGATCCTGTTATTGCGAATGATGTACTCGTTGACCCTATGAGGATTAAACAAATACTGTCAAATTTAATTGGCAACGCCATTAAATTTACTGACAGCGGTGGAGTAAAAGTGAAAATTCAATCAGAAAGTTTCACCAATACAACCCACACGATTCTATTTACTGTCACGGATACAGGAATTGGCATCTCGGGGGACGACCAACAGAAACTATTTACCCCTTTCAGCCAAGCACAAGGGACCCATACAACCCATGGTGGTACAGGGCTTGGGCTCATGATTAGCCGCTCTCTGTGCGAAATGATGGGTGGGAGTTTAACCCTTGAAAGTAAATTGCATCAAGGAACTCAGATCAGCATGCAATTAACCCTCACCCAGCTTGAAGCCGAAGCAATCCATAACCCTTCACAACCCATTCCAGAATCGCATGTGAGTAATCCCCTCGATATCTTAATTGTTGACGATCACCCTGCGAATCGCTTGCTATTAGCCCAGCAGCTTAAATATTTAGGCCATAGTGTTGATGAAGCAGAAAATGGCTTAATTGCCTTAAACATGTTCGAAAGTAAACAGTACCCTGTGGTGATCACCGATTGTAATATGCCAGAAATGAACGGTTATGAACTCTGTCAGAAAATTCGCCAACTCGAACACAAACGTCACACGCATGCTATCGTCATCGGCTATACCGCTAATGCCCAAAAAGAAGCCAAGGATGCCTGTTTAACTGCAGGGATGGATGACTGTTTATTCAAACCCATCAGCCTAATGGAGCTAGAAAGTATGATTAAACGGTTTACCCCAGAGAAAATCACCATAACCGCCACACATTTTGCCGCTGACGCAGTAGAAAAACTCACAGGAAATAATGCAAAGTTAGTCGATAAATTGCTTAAAGAACTCCTTAAAAGCAATCAAAGCGACTTGCAGTCCCTGTATGTAGCCCTCGAAAATAATGATTTGAGTACCATCAAAGATCTCGCCCATAAGATCAAAGGTGCTGCGAGAATTATCGATGCACAGAAGCTTATGTCTGCCTGTGAAATGCTGGAAAATGCGAGCCATCAGCAGTTGAATACTTATGTTGAAGCCGTATCTCAGGCTATTGCTTCACTCGAGGCAGAAGTGATCTCTTATACCCAAACAGCCTCAAAATAATGCCCAAGCCCATAGCTTCAAGTCACGCTGTATAAATGCATATACATAAGGCCCTGTTGTAAACAGAGCCTTATGTTCAATTCACTGTCAAAGCAAGCGGCTGAGCATTCCCCTCATCGTCTATGTACTCGGCCTTTAGGATAAGCCCAAGCTGATCGATTAACTCGCTCTCAGTGATAGTCACAGTTTCTGCAGAGTAAGGGGCTAGCATTCCTTGAAAAATAGCATAATCCCTCCCTTTAAAACTCAAACTGAGGTTCTGATAGGTCACATAGTAAGGTGACTTATTCTCTATTGATAACATATTGTCTTTCAATATAAATGACTGCCACTTTGCTAAGTCTAAAACATCAATAGCTAGCTTATTGGGCCGCACAAAAACCTTCATTTGAGTACGTAAAGCGACAATCAACAGTTGCCCCTCAGTTTCATCAATATTTTTGGCGGGGGTGGGTGGAACTTCGTATACATTCAGCCAGTATAACTGTTCTTGTTTTTCAGGTTCCTGCTCCGCAATATTAAGCAGATTTATGTGCTTGCGCTCCTTTGGGGCAATTTGCAACAAGCCAGGATAGGGCAAAATTGGCGCATTTGCCGTTTCAGGGCCAGAGTCTGGATCGCCGTCATCCACCCACAGTTGCACCATCACAGGGTAGTCATTAATATTCACCAGTGACAACCCTTGCTCCCGATCGGAAGCCGCAAAAATAATTCGACTACGATCGGCGACTACGCCAGCCAGAGCGTTTTGCAGCATTAGGAGCCATAAAACTAAACTACTGAACCCGAATAAGCACTTCCGCTTTTGCATAAAATTTTCCTGCCGTTGGACTCATTCCGGGCAACTTGCCAAAAACAACTCTGTAATTATCCATATATTGATAACTCGTACCGACAATACCTGTCTGATTCCCCTGTAATGGCCGCCAACCGTCTTTCCATGCATTATATTGTGAGTCTAAGCTGGTTCTATTATCAAAATTTAAAAAGGGTTGAATCACACCATCATTGCGTTGTAGCTTTATCCCCACACCATTAGCAACCATATTAGCACCATAGGCATTACTGACTAGATATGTCACAGCATCCTGAGTAGTAAACCCCAACCGTCTCGCCATCTGGTAATTATTACTCTCAATCTTAAAGGCGATAGCGTTCGCATTAACTGCGGGGCCATTGATATTGGCTTTCTGTTGGCAACGATAATTAATCTGGATGTCAGCTTCTCGGGTAATGCCGCTGTTTAATTCCGCGATAGTCACAGTGGGGAACAACACATAAGGCGTGACATTCATTACCGCACAACCTCCAGCCCTTCGCGTATACAACTGTTGATATAAGCTGATATTCCCAGGCCAATTCGCATACCAGCCTGGATAATGACTAATATGGTCAACCCCTTCCGTAGGATAGGCAAGGCCAGGCCCACCAAAAGCAATATAAGCTGCAGGTTGATTATAACTGTATGCTATAGACTCAGTCACACCTCTGATATTGCCAATCTGGAACAGCTCTATCGTGACATCAGTAAAGTTTTTCGCCTTCACTAATATTCTTCCCTGAGCATCACGGTCTAACCCCCGCAGCGGCCGATATTGCCATAAGCGCGAAAAATACTGACCGGTGGCATTATTCTTAACCCTGAGCACAACATTTCGATGGTAAGTGGCATAACCTTTGTTAATACCATAAGCCACGCCATCTTCGTACATGCCGCCATAAGCATTATCAGCGTTTACTGAGTAGATCTCATTTAGTTGGTGCTCATCCGCCGCATCGCAACGAAAAAGTACCTGATCAGGATCATACCCGCCAGTCTGTCCATAGGTACTGAAGGGCACAACACTCGATCCCAATAACGTGCCATTGGGCTGAAAACTTTCATCGGTAACATTGATAATAGGCAGATTAAGTATGCCCCTATTAGGATCGAGACCACCAGACCATATAGCTGTTTTACCATACGCAGGTGCGACATAATAAAAATTTGCCGGATCTGTTGTAGTCGTCGATATACGGTAGCAAGTCGCCATAGCTTGACCACTAACTAAAGTGGCAAACACAAAAGATACCACTGCCAATAGCCGACCTAGGTTGAACTCAATCATAGTTTTTATCTCAATTAATCCGCTCACATAGCGCGGGCATTCTTAATAAAGTGTTATCACGACTGCTTTCGAGGGTATAGTCAAAGTGACATTGCTGATCGGGTTTATTTCCCCAATTAACGGTCAACTGACCACTCGGTTTAGAAGCTCTGACATAAGCCATACCAGCCTGTCCAACCATGCCCAATACTAGGCCATCTTCGTCCACGACTTCGGCGCCAATAGGAATAACGCCGCCGTTGGCTTGCTGAGTCATGAAGACGACGGCTATCCCGTGTCTAGTCTCGAATTTCATCTTAACGATAGAGCCGGCATAGGGCGCAACTTGCTGTTGTGTCTCGATAAGTTCTGTACCACTTAACATAGATCCCGTATCAAGCGTGACACTATTTGTGCGATAAGGCGTCAAAGATGGGATAATTGCATATCCCAAGTCATCAATCTCAGTACCCCAATTATTAGTCACTTTTGCGCCAGAAGCTCCCTCAGCTTGAACAATCGCAAAAGTATCACTGAGGTTTTGGCTTAATGTTACGCCGCCAGAATGCACCACTGCAGCACCACTCAAACCAGCGCCAACCTGTTGATAAGTATCAGAAATAGAATAGTTGCCCGATAAAGTCGCTTGGCTAAAACGCTTTTGCGTATTAACGCTGACACTTTCACTCGAACTATCCTGCCGCTGCAATGAAGCATTCAGGCCATATGTCCAAGTATTATCATCGTCCACAGTGCCTGCGAGCCCTAGATTATACTGTTCATTACCCCTAGATGAGTGACTAAACCCACTGCTAAGCATGTTTGACTGGCGACTACCAAATGGAATGGACACGGTGAGACTCACAAGATCTTCCTTCACCCAATCAGAGGAATAACCGCTCATTTCAGTTAATAGCTGACCACCAAACCCATTCTGTAGCGGAACTTGACTGGTATATTGACGTGAAAAAGTGAGTCCTATATTCACACGACCAATACCCACCGTATAACCGAACTGTAGTTGATCGTCATCATCGCGCCCATCACGGTATTGACGTTTAGAACCACTCAAATACACAAAGCCAAAGTCATCTAAACTCTGATTCACACTCAAACTCATTTCAGACCGCTGACTGTAGGTCTCAGATTCAAAAATATTCCCACTCTCCAATGCCCTCCTCAAACCTAAAACATCATTCAACTCCCGAAATGACTCAGTAGAGTAGTGATATCCAGCAAGTGCCACTGATGTCCCCGAATCGAACGAATGGCTATAATTAAGTCCAACACGCCAGCCATTTTTCCACTCATTTAATACTGAAGACTGAGAAATACGAGACATAGAATGTACTGCGGTTAACCCCAGAGCCCCCCATTCTGTACCTAATACAGTCCCTAGACTCAAAGCAAAATAATCATCTCCGACACGCCCACCGCTATTTAGCGTCAGCATATTACTCAAACCATATTCAGAAATTAAATCTACAAAGTACCCACCAGACTCTGCTTGATCTACTTCACCAAATGATAACCCGTACTGGAAACTTCCTTCACGCAACGAGCCAGGCACAGCACTGAATGGCACAGTAAAACTAGAGACCTTTCCATCGGCTTCACTAATTTCAACTAACAAATCCCCCTCATAACTTGTGGGAAATAAGTCATTAATAACAAAAGGCCCCGCCGCTACTGTGGTTTGATAAATACTCACACCATTTTGCTTAATCGCTACGCTAGCGGTTGAGTTAGCGAGTCCTCTGACGACAGGTGCATAACCACGCTGGGATTCTGGTAACATACGATTATCAGTCAGCAACTGTACGCCGGTAAAAGCTAAACTACCGAAAATATTTCCTCGAGTGTAGGCATCACCAAGCAAGAGTTCGCTCTGCATATCCGGCAAGGCTCTGGTGATATAAGTTCTAATAGAATTAAAACTTTCTTGGGTATTTTGGCCAACATCGTTGTACTGATAACTCGATTGATTTCTCAGGCGCCATAATCCTAAATTGACACCTGAATTAAGGCCCGTATAAATGGCACGCATATCGCTACCAGCACTGCGGCTATTAGTTTGATAGTAGTTACTGTTGTAACTGATAAATCCAGCATTTTCTCCCTCACTCCAAGATGACGGATCAACATAGCCACGCGGAATCTGCCGTAAATAAGCTTGTGGGATCGCAATCCCTAATCTTAATTTCTCGGCATCAAATTGCGTCGATACCCCCTTGACCACAGTATCAGGGGCCGCACATTCAGCCTGCAATAATGCATCTTCGTTTATGTATATTGCAGTTACATTCGACTTGTTCCAGAAATTAAGGTCGAGACAAGGCACAACTCCTTGGGAGCCAACCTTAATAAAATTAATAATTTCCCTATTTAAGTAAGTACCATTTATATAGATATCAACTTGGTATTGACCTGGAATAGTTTCTGCAGTCGAGTTAAAGCGAGAAAGATAACTATCGCCATAACCACCACCAAGTAATAGGCTGTCATCAAATGTGAAATCCTGTAAGTCATCAGCCCTCAACGATGAAGACATGCAAAAGATCACACCAATCAATAGCAGCAAAGAGTAAATTTGGCTCATCAAACCCATGGATTTTTTCATAACTAATCTTATCAATGATGTTCAGATGCAATGACATATTCACTTTTTACAAATCCGCCGTAATCATTTACTAAAGTGAATTCAATCGTCATTGGATATGTGATGACAAACTGCTGATTCTGAATGTCTATCAACTGATTAGACTTAGGTTCAAGCATGGTAATAGGGATGATTAACTCTTGTTTTCCAGATTTAATTTTTGCCTCAACAAAAGAGGCAAAAAAAGCCGCATTATTTTTCACATCAAGGTGAATTCCAGCGTCAGCATACTGAACATCAAAGGCAATCTCTTTTGCTACATCATCTGGATTAGATTCAATCTCTACAGGCCGATAAAATATTTTCACTCTATTTTTGAGCATCACTAGCATCTGATTTTCACCAGCATTTTCTTTCGATAATGGAGGTATCTGTAGAAAATTAAGATAAAACACACTCTCACGGTCTTTTGGCAGCTCACCGCCGCTATAAATTAAGCGAATTAACTGCCCTCGCTTAGGCTCTATTCTAAAAATAGCGGGTAAGGCCAAAAATGGGCCATCAGCATACTCAGGTGCCGACTCTGGGTTATTAATATCAGTCCAGACCTGAACAACATTTGGAAAAGCATCGTTATTTGTTAACTGAACACTGCGCTCTTTAGCATCACTAGGATAAATGACTCGCGTATTGGTCATGACCACACTCGCATTAACTGAAAAACCGATCATGAGTAGAGTCAAAAATATTAAACGAAGAAGTAAGCTAGAAAAAATCATAGAAGCCCCAAAAAGCAGCAGCGCTCACCCATGGGCTGGGTGAGCGAATAATCATAATTTATCGTATATTAAAGATAAGAAACTGAATATTGGACAGAGCTAATCACACGACCTGCTGTTGCACTACCAGTTTCAGAAATATACTGCACAGCAAAATCATGGGAGGCAGAGTCTGCACCTGCAGCAACATTTAATCCATCAACAGCACTTCCTGCTGTTAAATTGATACTCGTTCCACCAACTGAATCAAGAAGCTGTAATGCTACATTCGTTGCCGTACCAGTATTGCCTAAGTTACCTGCGGTTGTGATATTGTTACCCAAAAATACAGTTTTAATAGGTAAAGCTTGCGTTGCATTGACAGTACAACCACTGACTGAAATGGTAAAAGGTGTTTCACCAGCAACTGAGCCTGCAGTGGCAAGTTGAGCCGTAGAAACTGTTGGTAGCAAGACACTGGGATTAGCCGCATTTCCGTTAATCGCCACTTCACAAGTTTGGTCCGATACATCACCCAAAAAAGTAATAGTATTATTCGCTTGAACACTAGTACCAAACAATGCACCTAAAACTAAAATAGATAGCGTTAATTTTTTCATCAGACATCCTACTGTTATTACTATATGGAAATATTAAGGTTATGGCTCATCAAAGCTGAGCACACAATAGCAACAACACTAACAATTACATATAGGACTAGACTTGCGATCTTGTAGGAAATTTCTGACAATGAATATACTAAAGATAAAAATGAAAAAGCGATTTCAAAAAATGAAATCGCCATTATTAATAGCAAAATTGTGCATCAATTATAATGAAGAGCAAGAATAACTTCATTCTCATTTTTTCGGCTAAAAACCAGATTATTAATTTGTTTGAACTGGGTTAATAAAACACGTTTTTCGCCACTATACATAGCGTTCGGAAATATCTTAGGCTGTATAACTTGGGTAAGAAATTGATTAAAATTCTGGTCATAACAAGAAATGGTAGATAGATCGGAGTTGCAACTTGGTTCTGCTATCTCACCTTGAAAAGAAAGAGTTCTAAACTCAGTTTTTGCTATCACGTTACAGCTTATCACCGCGCTCAACATGACTGTAGTTACGCCGAATAACGATACCTTTAACATCTCATCACCCATTTCGATTTGTAGGACACCTCCTAACTATCGACCAAGAATGGATGTTCTGAAGTATATTTACTGGCAATAAATGTACTTATTGATAAGTTAAAAATTTATAACTAACTAATCACACTTATCTAGCTTAAAACACTACTCATTCATATAAAAATGTCATGGCAAGAATAAGCATTTAAAAAAAACAGTAGTCAACACAGGTTTGGTTAAGATCAACCGCTATACTATTCTTCCACTGCGCATAGTAGATTGTTGATACATTACGGGGCAGCAACCATCGCACTTGGCTATCGTCTTGAAAATAATGAATGTTATTTTTTTTAAGCAACTCAATTAAAACTCTCGTCTCAAATTGGCATAGAATGACCTCAGCTCCCAATACATAACTAAGCTTTAAGTCCTCGCGTTCAAAAGCGATACCCTTGCAAACTAACCAAAACAAGCTCTGCTGACATACTTCGACGCCCCCATTGACACGAAATGCAGTACCCCAACCAGATTCTGATGATAGGGCTAACTTAGTGATCATTGAGAACATAACTTCCCACCTTTGTAAGCATTAAAAAAAACGCATAATGAGTATCTATCGTAAATTGGCGGGTATCCCTTCTAACTTAAATGCTTTCCTTGGTACATAATCCATCGCTACCCGACCAAATCTTCCGTGCTCAATATCCATATCAACTTTGCTTAAGGCGATACTCAAAATGCGGAGGAACAAACCGTTCGATAATAAGCATCGAAAATAACTTTCGAATTGAGGCTCAAAAGTTAGCGATATATTAACTATTTATAACAGCTCTAAATGTAGGATAAATCCGATGTCTCGTGGTGAAATCAGCCATAGTCGCGTACGTTTCAATACGATTGAGCTTTATAGCTATAGCGAAATTCACTTTAAATAGCGCGATTAAATCCATTCTTTCTCCCATAAAAAAACCTGCCGCAGCAGGTTTTTTTATGGTTAAGTTACAATCATTTTACACGTGATGTGACTTAGGCTTCCATGCAAGCTTTTAGCTTGTTCATGGCATTTTTCTCAAGTTGGCGAATACGTTCGGCCGACACTTGATAAGTCTCTGCAAGTTCTTGCAGTGTGGTTTTATCGTCATCTAACCAACGGGCGCGCAGAATATGCTGGCTACGTTCATCTAAGGTTTTGATGGCCGATAATAAACGACCTTGAGCATTGGATTCCCAGTTGTCGTTTTCAATATTTTCCGCTAAATCCGATGAATGATCTTCCAAATAATGGACGGGGGCAAAATCATGCTCCTCGTCTTGATCATTGGTTAAATCAAATGCCGGATCTTGCGCAGCCATACGTGATTCCATTTCGGTCACATCGGCCTTAGATACACCTAAATTTTCAGCCACCATAGTGACTTCTGCATCGCTGAACCAACCTAAGCGTTTTTTCGCTTTACGGATATTAAAGAACAACTTACGTTGTGCTTTAGTGGTCGCGACTTTAACAATGCGCCAGTTTTTCAGCACATATTCATGAATTTCAGCTTTGATCCAGTGCACAGCAAAAGACACTAGACGCACGCCAACATCGGGATCGAAGCGTTTAACCGCTTTCATCAAGCCTATGTTGCCTTCTTGGATCAGGTCAGCCTGTGGCAAACCATAGCCTGAATAGCCCTTTGCAACGTGCACTACAAAACGTAAGTGCGACATAATCAGTTGCTTCGCAGCTTGTAGATCACCAGTTTCCTGTAAACGCTTGGCCAACTCATACTCAGCCTCAGCGTCCAGCATGCTGATGCTAGTCACTGAATGGATATAAGCTTCTAGACTACTGGCGCCCTGTGGGACTGTCAGTGCCATTGATTGCGTTTGAAAGGTCATTCGCTCTCCTACATTTATCAGACTACTTAACGAGTGCATTCTTAAGTTCAACAACAAAATACCCTAAGAATAAGCTCACGAACTATCGGCTAATTGACAGAGTATGTCAACCTCAGCTCATTTGCAGATACCCTTTTTACCTCGCTGAAGTAGACATTGCAAGTGAACAAAAGTTCATTACTCAGCATTTTTTTCGTCACTTTTTTTAGTTTAATCGACTGATTATTATGAAGGTTCAATCGACCGTAAATGCTGGCGTACAGACAAATACGAACCTAACCAACCTAAAAATGAGGCAAGTCCAACCAATTGCAGCAGTTCAATAAAAGTGAGTGATTTCATTTCAAGCTGACTGCCATACAAGCCTAAAAGTTCGGCAAGGGCGGAATCGAGATACCACACTAATAAGTTGATGATAAGCCAAGCCAATATGCCGCCAATAACCCCGTACCAAATCCCTGTGTAGAGAAATGGGCGCTGGATAAAGGCTTCAGTTGCTCCGACTAGCTTCATCACTTCAATTTCGCTGCGCCGATTTATAATTGCCAAGCGAATCGTATTACCTATCACTAAGACCACAGCCAGAACAAGTAACGCAGCAATCGCCATCACAGTACGTTCGAGTAGACGCACTACCGCCTGTAACCGTTCTAACCATTCAATATCTAAGCGGCCAAAGCTAATCTCAGGCTCGCGCTCTAGTTTAGTTAAGAGTTCACGGGCGCCCACTGGTGTTGAGTAACGCGGCGTAGGCGTAACGGTAATGACCGCGGGCAAAGGATTTTTATCTAAATAGGCCAAGGCCTCACCAAACCCAGATAAGCGTTGGAATTCTTCTAGCGCTTGATTTTTATCTATGTATTGCACTTTATCCACTTCGGGATATGTCCGAATGCGCGTCAGCAGGCTCTGAATCGTTTGTTCACTACGATTATCGTCGATAAACAAGGAGATCTCTGCCGCGCTGTTCCAGGAACTGGTAATGGTCTCGGCATTTTTAACTAACACTTGCAATGCTGCAGGCAAACTTAGGCTCACCCCTAAGACAGCCATGGTCATCACAGAGGATATTGGGTTGCGCCAGAGCTCTCCCATGCTCGCCATTGCTTGCTGCGCATGGCGAATAAAAAACATCACAATCCGACCAGACAGAGGCAGCTTGCTGCGAGTTAATTTTGCGCTATCGCTCATTGCCCTTCACCTCTATTCGTCGGTGCACTGCGAGTGTGCACATTAGGATGCAACTCTTGTGCACCTAACATACGGCCCTGTTTGAGGGTAAAAGTGCGATATTTCATTCGTGCGATAAGACCTAAATCATGGGTGGCAATTAATACGCTGGTTCCAGCATCATTAAAGGTTTCAAACAGACGCAAAATATCCATAGATAATTTAGGATCTAAGTTACCCGTCGGCTCATCGGCGAGCAGTAAAGGTGGTTTATTCACAATCGCACGGGCAATGCCAACACGTTGCTGTTCGCCGCCGGACAACATAATTGGGTTATGCCGCTCCTTGCCATATAAACCCACCATATCGAGCGCACCCGCAACACGCTTACGGATTTCACCGTGTGAGAATCCCTCAATCACTAGCGGTAAAGCCACATTGTCGAACACACTTCGGTCCATCAATAGGTGATGGTTCTGGAAAATCATCCCGATATTGCGGCGCAAATAAGGCACATGTTTAGGGCTGACTTTGGCGATATCGTGACCGTTAATCGCGACGCGCCCCGTTGTTGCCCGCTCGATTACCGTGATTAATTTCAGCAGCGTACTTTTACCCGCCCCCGAGTGGCCGGTTAAAAATGCCATTTCACCTTGCTGTAGATGAAAATTCACATCCTCCAGCGCCATTTGGCCGCCTGGATAAATCTTACTGACCTGCTGAAAATCAATCATAAATTAGCTATCCGCTTTTTCTTGAGTGAACAAGGCATCGATAAATTCTTTCGAATTGAAGGTACGCAAATCATCAATTTGCTCACCCACACCTATGTAACGGATCGGAATATTAAACTTATCAGCAATCGCAAATACCACGCCGCCCTTAGCCGTTCCATCTAACTTACTGATGGTAATACCCGTTACACCTACGGCTTCCTGGAATAATTGTGCTTGGCTAATCGCGTTTTGCCCCGTGCTCGCATCTAATGTCAGCATGACCTCATGTGGCGTATCTGGGTCGAGTTTCTTCATCACTCGCACGACTTTCTTCAATTCTTCCATCAAGTGCGCTTTATTCTGTAAACGACCAGCAGTGTCGGCAATCAATACATCCACTTTACGCGCCTTGGCCGCTTGCAAAGCATCGAACAACACAGAGGCACTATCGGCACCTGTATGCTGGGCAATCACTGTAATATCATTACGTTGACCCCAAACCTGTAGCTGCTCAACCGCTGCAGCACGGAAGGTATCACCCGCGGCTAACATCACTGACTTACCTTGGCTCTGATATTGCTTGGCCAATTTACCAATAGTGGTGGTTTTACCCACGCCATTAACGCCAACCATTAAGATAACAAATGGGCCATTAGCATTGTCTGGCACTAACGGGATAGCGACAGGATCGAGTGTTTTTTGCAACTCATCCCGCAGCAATTCATATAAAGCTTCGGCATCTTTAAGCTGCTTACGTGAGGCATGCTCTGTCAAATTCTTGATTAATCGCGTAGTGGTTTCAACACCAACGTCGGCGATTAATAATTGCTCTTCGAGTTCTTCAAACAGATCATCATCGATTTTCTTGCCGCGAAATAGGCCGATAAAACCACTGCCGATATTCTCGCTGGTACGCATTAAGCCACGTTTCAGGCGAGCAAAGAGGCCTTCCTTAACGGGTCTCGCCTGAGGCTCAGGTTGTAATTCAGCAACTGCTGTAACAGTTTGCTCAGTTTCAGCTTGTTGCTGAACTAAAGCCTCTGCTTGCTCACGTGCTAGTGCTTCGCCAGCAAGTTGTTCTGCCGCTAAGGCTTCAGCAGCATGCTGTTCGGCGGCCAAACGGGCAAGTTCAGCTTGTTCCGCTGCGAGTAATTCTGCTTCTAGCTGAGCGGCAACTACACGCGCCGCCTCTGCTTGAGCTAATTGCTCTGCGGCGGCTTGCTCAACCGCTAACTGCTGTGCTGCCAATTGTTCTGCGATGCGTTGCTCTGCTTCTAACTGTGCTTCGGCTAACTTCTCTGCAGCATGCTTTTGTGCACTAAGTTGTTCTGCAGCCAAACGTGTCGCTTCAGCTTGCTGATTAGCAAAATGCAACGATTCGATTCGGGCATGCTCAAGGGCGAATTGCTCGGCTTCGGCTTTTGCCTGTGTTTGTTCGGCCGCTAACTGTTCTGCTGCCTGTTTTTCAGCATGAGCTTCGGCCTCGATGACCCCTTGTGTCTCTACTTGTTCCTGCGCGACACGCTGTGCTGCATCACTATCTTGTGTTGGAGTAACAACTGGCGTTTCAGCGACGACCTCATCTTGTGACTTATCTTTACGAAACCAAGAGAAAAAACCTTTCTTTGCCATGTGTGATTCCAGCGCTCTACTTCAGTATTGAATTTTGAATAAGACCCTGATGTTATACCAGATTGCCTCGGCAATTACGCCCAAAAAGTCGGCAATTAGCTAAGCTCAGTTAGCCTTCTCACCTTTTAGTGAGACTTTGATATAAAATAGCGGCCTTTATTAAGGTGGCACAGTCTACCACTTTCTTTCTTCAGGCAAAATCACGGGGGCACTTTGGTTAATCATCGAACGGTCAAAAATAATGTGACCAAGGGTCAAACAGCCAAAAATAAACCCGGCAGTGGACAAGTGCGGATCATCGCAGGCCAATGGCGCTCGCGTCGTCTACCTATCCAAGATCTCGAAGGTTTACGCCCAACGACAGACAGGGTTCGCGAAACACTCTTTAACTGGCTTGCGAATGATTTAGTCAATGCACGTGTACTCGACTGTTTTGGCGGTAGCGGCGCTTTAGCTCTCGAAGCCTTGTCCCGCTATGCCAGTTTCGCCAAAATTATCGAGTTGCAACGAGGCGCAGCCATGCAATTAAAAGAAAATCTACAAACCCTTAAATGCGGTAAGGCCGAAGTGCTCAATGCTGATACGTTAGTGGTACTGCAAAGGGGCTGCGAGCAAGGTTTCGATGTGGTGTTTATCGATCCACCCTTTCGTAAGGGATTGGCAGAAAAGACGATTCAACTGCTAGATACTCAAGGTTGGCTCAATGATGGTGCGCTGATTTATGTCGAAATCGAGTCTGAATTGCCGCAACTTGCTATCCCTTCTCGCTGGCACGCCTTAAAAGAAAAGAATGCAGGGCAAGTGAGCTACCGTTTATATCAATATCACTCAGAAACCACTGTTGAGCCCATCGAAGATGAAAACCATGCCCTTATTGATTAACTTAGGTAAAGTCATCACTCTGATTGCATGGTTGATGATGGCCTACAACTTAGTCATCCCCTTTGAAGGCAATGTGGCGATTACTTTAAATATCCTGTTTGCCATTACCTGCATGATGCATTGCTTCCAAGTCGCGATTTTCCACATGCTGTTTAAGACCTTGCTACCATTAACGCAACAAGATTATCTACAAGTGTTTATCTTCGGAATTTTCAGCCTGTTAGCTTATCGGCAACGGGTGATGGCTCAAGCGAATTAACCGAACACTCAGACACAGACAGCAAAAAGCCCTCAATAGAGGGCTTTTTAATGGCTATCAATTAAGAAACTGAATAGCTAAACCTTATCCTTTTGGATATGGGTGTGCTACGCCTTTATGGCAGTCAACACAGGTCTTTCTCGCGTCTGGTTCTTTCTTGAAGTTATTTGAGTGCATTCTTACAGCCATTTTACTCATAGTTTCTGGCTGATTCTCGTAAATACGAGTGTGGCAATGCTGACAGTTAGCAGAATCGTTCGCACGGAAATAATTCAGCGCTTTATCCGCTTGTTCTTTACGATTTTCATCTAACCAAGCTTGAGTGTTAAAGCCATCAATTGTCATGAAACCATATAAATCTTTAGATACGATGATTTTTTTGATCAAATAATCGACTGGACCATGGGGTAAGTGACAGTCTTGACACTGAACCGTAATCCCTGCTTTGCCGCCGCCATGGGCAGAAGCCAACACTTCATCCTTCAGCGAATGATTGCTATGGCAAGACATACAGAACTCATCTGTACTGGTCGCGTGTAATGTTTGTTGAGTGGTAAAGTATCCCACAACACCCACTACAATACCGACGACCAGTAGCGCCAGGATTGAATATTTCGCGCTAGGTTTAAATAGTGCACGCCAGTTCATCACTCTATCTCCAAAATTGTCAAAATTAGTTTTTATAAGACTAGTTTATGCTCTTTCATTTATTAGAAATTTGATTTTAAGCCGAAATTTGCTGATTAAATTAACCTTAAAAGCGCAAAATGAGACTTAGCTCTAACTATTTGGACGTCATTTGGTAAAAACCGCTAGCTGAACTGTGATGCACTTTAACTAAAGCTAATGCAATCACCCGATAATCGCAAGTTACCGATTTTTTATAGTTAGGCTCCCCCTTGATAATCTAGAACTAGAAATTTATTTTCTAGAAAACAGAAATGTGATCGTGCCAATGTTTATTGCACCTTGAGAGTGAAGCAGAAATAAATGGTAAAACGCAGGTAAGCCGAATAATACTGTTCGAAATGAAACTTTCTACGATCAATTTGAGTCTCTTAGAATACGCAGTCATATTCATGATAAGCCCGTTGAAGACAAAACTGCGAGTCAAAAATTCTATTTGCTAATTTAGATTAATTAGATATTTAAATTGAGGCATTAACTGAAGTGTGAGTTAAATCATTACAGCTAAACATCGCTATGCTAGAATCGAGCCGTTCATCATTTGGAAGACTTATGCATCACACACTCGGTCGTTATTTTTTAGTCATATTCACTCTACTCGCACTCGTCGGGCAAAGTGTCGTGTCTAATGGTCACGCCATGGTGCCACACACTATGGATATGAGTGCGATGAATCATGAGGTTTCCTCCCAAATGCACCACGCTACAATGATGCAGATGGACACGGAGAACAGTTCTGACTCACATTCAATGGCCAACGCGGATTGCTGCAACGATAAAATGCTTCCCGGCGCGAAACAGCATTGCTGTGATGGCACCACATCATGTTCAAATGATTGTGGTCATTGTTTGACGATTTCAGTCGCTGGCACTCTATTCAGCCCACACCTCTGGCCAAGTGTGAGCATGAGCGATACTGCAATGGCCACTCCTATGCCTCATTTCCACTCTATCTCTTTGTCTTCGGCCTTTAAACCACCGATAGCCTAGCCCTACTTTGTGCTTATTGGGCAAATCAACCCTTAAAAAAGCCAAACGACCAAGCTAAAACGACAATGCTGTTAGCCCTAAGCTAACGCCCTATTTAGCCGTTTATTGTGGTGCCTTATCATTAAATCGTGCACCAGAGTCTAGCAAAACGTTGATTACTGAGCCGAATGCCAAATTGTGGCATCCATCCGTCTATCGAAGCGAACCGCTTTGATCCACTGTGCTCACTGACGTTTATGCGCTCGTATTCGGCCGTTAATCCGATGGAGTGAATAATATGAAAACACTAACTAATCTCGCCTTAATCGCATTCTTGCTGACCAGCACAAGCGTGTTTGCGACGGCAGCGCCGCACGCACATCAACACGACAATGCCAATCCACAGGAACAAGCCCATACCCATGTTTGCCCTATGCACCCTGAAGTGACTGGCAGCAAAGAGGATACTTGCCCTCAATGTGGTATGAACTTAGAGCCAAAGGCAGTAGAAGCAAAACCAGCTGAAGGTGCGGCAAAAAACGCCCACAAACACCACTAAGTTAGGCTGGAGATGAGGCATATGAATTCATTTAAAACCGTAAAAAAGCAGACCCCTAAAACAGTACTGATCTTGAGTAGCTTACTCTTAGGTACGCCTTGGTTGAGCCATGCCCAACTGGCGAGCACACAAGAGCCCGTGGCGACCGAAGCTGCAGTAAATTCTGCAACAGTGCCTAAGAATAATCCGTTAAATCAAGTAAAAACCTACACTTGCCCTATGCATCCCGAAGTGCTCAGCCATGAGCCTGGTCGCTGCCCTAAGTGCAATATGTTTTTAGTTGAGAAACAAGATGCCGCGAACCCCGCGGCCGAGCATGCGCAGCATCAAGCCGCAGATCACCAAGCCTCTGAGCATGGGCAAACCTTGGCAGCGAAAGCTTCGAGCCAGGTATTCGATACCCCAACACCTAAGGCCGACAGTTTAGTCAAAGCTCAAAACCACGTGACAACAATCAAGTACGTTTGCCCTATGCATGCTCACATCATCAGCGATGTGCCCGGCACTTGCCCTATCTGCGGCATGAACTTAGAAAAAGTCGAAACGGGTGGCAATACCCAAGAAATCAATATCAATGTTTCCGGCAGTATGCAGCAAGCGCTGGCACTCAAAGTCGCCAAGGTTGAACGCGACACACTGTGGAAATTTGTCGAAACCGTTGGACAAGTGGATTACGATGAAAGCCAAATAACGCATATCCATGCTCGAGTAACGGGTTGGGTTGAAAAACTGATGGTAAAGTCCATGGGAGACACAGTCAAAAAAGGGCAGCTACTCTATGAAATCTATTCACCCGATTTAGTCAATGCTCAGGATGATTATTTACTCGCCTTAGATACCGCCAAAACAGCAGGCAATCAGAGATATCAGGATCTTGTTCGTAGAGCAGGCTTAAGACTGTCATTTTTAGGATTTACCGAGCAACAAATCAAGCAATTAGCCGACTCGCGCCAAACCCAATATCGGGTACCCTTTTATGCACAACAGGATGGTGTAGTCGAAACACTGTCTATCCGCGATGGTATGTATATTGAGCCATCCACCGAAGTGATGTCGTTAGTCGATCTCTCTAAGGTATGGGTCATAGCCGATGTGTTTGAAAATGAACAAAGCTGGATAGTCAAAGGCCAACAGGCTGAAGTGGCTGTGCCCGCCATGAACTTAAGCGGGATAAAAGGCACTATAGATTATATCTATCCGGAACTTGATCCTGTCACGCGTAGCTTGCGAGTGCGTGTTGTGCTCAATAACACCCATGTTTCCCTTAGACCTAAAACCCTCGCCAAGGTCTCGCTTTTTGGCGGCCCCAATAAAGACACGCTAGTAATCCCACAGGAAGCCTTAATCCAAACGGGTAAAGAGAATCGCGTGATAGTCAAACAAGACGACAATAGTTTTGCCGCTAAAGTCGTGACCGTCGGCATGATGAGTCAGGGTAAAGCTGAGATTGTCTCGGGCTTAACCGAGGGCGAGCGCGTGGTGATCTCAGGGCAATTTTTACTCGACTCCGAAGCCAGCCTCAAGGGCAGTTTAATGCGTTTAAGCAGCGGTCATCAGCACTAGGAGCGCATCATGTTAAAGTACATTATCGAAGCCTCCATCAGACAACGACTTATGGTGTTGATCATTGCCATCATGATCACTGTCTGGGGCGTACAAGAGTTGCGTAAAACGCCACTCGATGCCTTGCCCGATCTGTCGGATGTGCAAGTGATTATTAAAACGTCCTATCCTGGGCAAGCGCCTAAATTGGTAGAAGAACAAGTCACTTATCCTTTATCTACCGCCATGTTAGCTGTACCCGGTGCCAAAACGGTACGTGGCTATTCCATGTTCGGCGACTCCTATGTCTATGTGATTTTCGAAGATGGCACAGATATCTACTGGGCGCGCTCACGGGTATTAGAATACTTAAGTCAGATCAGTAGCCGTTTACCCCAAGGCGTACAACCGTCCCTTGGCCCCGATGCCTCAGGTGTGGGTTGGGTGTTTGAATATGCGTTGGTTGATCGCTCCGGCAGTTTAGATTTATCACAGCTCAAAAGCCTGCAGGACTGGTATCTTAAATTAGAGCTACAAAGCGTGGCTGGCGTGTCTGAAGTCGCAACCGTCGGTGGCATGGAGCAGACCTACCAGATCGTACTCGAACCCGACAAAATGGCGATCTATAAACTGGATATCGCCAGCATTAAAGATGCGATAGAAAAATCTAATAGCGAAGCGGGTGGCTCGGTCATCGAAATGGCTGAAGCCGAGTATATGGTGCGCGCCAAAGGGTATCGTCAAACCCTTGAGGATTTCCGTGAAATTCCACTGGGTATTACCAGCCCTTCTGGCACGGGTCTATTACTCAAGGATGTCGCCACCGTGCGCAAAGGCCCGGCCTCACGCCGCGGTATAGCCGAACTCGATGGTGAAGGTGAAGTCGTAGGCGGCATTATTGTGATGCGCTACGGCGAAAATGCTTTATCCACGATTGATGCCGTAAAAGCTAAGCTTGAAGAACTGAAAGCTGGTTTACCCGATGGGGTTGAAATCATCCCCACCTACGACAGATCGCAACTGATTCTAAAATCCGTTGATAACCTGTTCAGCAAAGTTGTCGAAGAAATGCTAGTCGTAGGGCTGGTCTGCCTACTGTTTTTACTGCACGCACGCTCGACTCTCGTCGCCATCATCACCCTGCCGCTTTCAATCCTGATTGCCTTTATCGTAATGAATAAGATGGGGGTTAACGCCAACATTATGAGTCTTGGGGGTATCGCGATTGCCATAGGCGCGGTGGTGGACGGCGCAATTGTGATGATTGAAAACCTGCACAAACATTTGGAGCAGTTTCACACAGAACACAACCGAGAACCCGATACCAAAGAACACTGGCGGATCGTCACCGAAGCCTCGATTGAGGTTGGTCCAGCACTATTTTTCTCTTTAATTATTATTACCTTAAGTTTTGTACCTGTGTTTGCACTCGAAGCCCAGGAAGGCCGTTTATTTGCACCGCTGGCCTATACCAAATCCTTTGCTATGGCCGCTTCCGCATTATTAGCAATCACATTAGTGCCAGTCTTAATGGGCTATTTTATTCGGGGAAAAATTCCGAGTGAGCATAAAAATCCCATCAGTCGCGTGCTGATCGCTTTATATAAGCCCTCGCTTAATCTGGTACTTAGGTTTCCTAAAATCACCCTAGGATTAGCATTGATTGCCTTAGTCAGCGCTTGGTATCCGATGACGCGCATGGGCAGTGAGTTTATGCCCGAGTTAGAAGAAGGCGATTTACTCTACATGCCAACCGCGTTACCAGGACTCAGTGCGGGCAAAGCCGCCGAAGTGTTACAGCAGACGGATCGTTTGATTAAAACCGTCCCCGAAGTCGCTCGCGTATTTGGTAAGGTGGGCCGCGCCGAGACTGCAACCGATCCTGCGCCTTTAACTATGCTCGAAACCACCATCATGCTTAAACCCCATGAAGAATGGCGCGAGGGTATGACCTTAGATGGCATCATCGCCCAATTACAACAAACGGTGAAAGTACCTGGGATGACCAATGCTTGGGTACAACCTATCAAAACCCGTATTGACATGCTCTCGACGGGAATAAAAACCCCCGTCGGCATTAAGATCACTGGTGCCGATGTCAACGAACTGCAAAGCATAGGAGCTAAGATAGAAGCCATTCTCAGCAAAGTGCCACACACAAAATCAGCCTATGCTGAACGCAGTGGTGGCGGGCGTTATATCGATATCACCCCCAAACTGGATGTCGCCGCACGTTACGGTATGTCACTACAAGATATTCAAGATGTCGTGCGTTACGCCATTGGCGGTATGGATATTGGCGAGTCGGTACAAGGGGCTGAGCGCTATCCGATTAACCTGCGTTATTCCCGTGAGCTACGCGATAATATCGAAAAGCTGCGCGAACTCCCTGTGATCACTAAATCGGGAAATTATCTACCACTGCGAAATTTAGCGGATATAGAAATCACCGATGGCGCACCTATGCTCACCAGTGAAAACGGTCGCTTAATCTCTTGGGTGTTTATCGATATTGAAGGTACGTCTATCGGCGAATATATTACGACCGCCAAGCAAGCTTTAAATGCCGAACTCAAGGTACCACCGCGTTACAGCTACAGCTTCGCTGGGCAGTACGAGTATATGCAGCGAGTCGATGCAAAACTTAAACAAGTGATCCCTATGGCATTAGCAGTCATTTTCATTCTGCTGATGATGACATTCGGCTCCACAATGCAAGCAAGCATCATCATGTTGAGCCTACCCTTTGCATTAGTCGGCAGCACTTGGCTCCTGTATTTACTGGATTACAACATCTCAGTCGCGGTCGCCGTGGGTATGATCGCCTTGGCTGGTGTCGCCGCTGAATTTGGGGTGATCATGTTGATCTATCTCAACAACGCCATTAAGCACAGGCAAGAGAAGAATAATTACCACAGCGTCAGTGACTTAAAAGAAGCGTTAATGGAAGGTGCAGTTATGCGGATCCGCCCCAAAGCCATGACAGTAGCGACCATCTTCTTCGGCCTACTCCCCATTATGTGGGGTGCAGGATCGGGTAACGATGTGATGCAGAAAATTGCCGCACCTATGGTCGGCGGCATGGTTACGGCCCCATTACTGTCACTGTTTGTACTACCCGCGCTTTATCTACTGATTTATTCGCGTAAATTAAAGAAAGACGCGGCGTAATTGAGTGTACGGCGCTAGAACACCGATAAAAATCCCCTCAAACCATTAAAGTTTGAGGGGATTTTTTCATTCAATCAGATTAAAAATCTAATTTTGCAACAGTGCCATACACAACTCTGAGTAAAATAAGCCTCTAAGTTTATAGCGCTTATGTGTACCATTGACTCAGTGCCACACAGAATTGACTCAATTCACTGCCGTAGGAAGGATCCCATCACATGACCAAGTCATTTTGTTTAACCATCAGCCGGATATGGCCGCAAGCACTTTCCCTTAAAACCCCATCACGTGCGTTACTTGCCGCATTCGGTTTATGCTCTGCGCTCATCATTACAGCACCCACCTTTGCCGCATCTGCAACTGGTGAATTCGTTGCAGACAAACGCTGTGAGCTATTTCAATCGAAAAATAAGCAGACGAATCCAGACCAATGGCAGAGCAATATTGGTGAGCGCTACCCTGTACTTGAAATCCTCGGCAATAGCGCTAAACCTGATTGGCTAAGAGTGCGCACCAATGCGGTGAAGTCTCCCATGCGTTGGATCAGCGGCGATTGTGGTCAATATCTATCTAATGTTGCTGGCAGTAATTTATCAACACCTGCAACGGCGGCGGAACCGGCACAAACCACCACGGCATCGGACATCAAAGCAAAAAGCCGAGATAGCCTTAAAGAGCATGGTACCCCAGAGAAACGCCAAGGGAATCAATGCCAAATCGGCGGTGAATTCGATGCTAACGTGCTCGCATTAAGCTGGCAAAGCACCTTTTGTGAACTCTATGGCCGCCGTAAAGCCGAATGCCGCGCCCTCAGCCAAACGCCAGAATCGAGCCAATGGCAACACTTCAGCCTGCACGGACTGTGGCCGAATAAACAACAATGCGGCACGCGATATGGCTATTGCAGCACAGTCAAACTGCAACCGAATGATTTCTGTACTTATCCAGAGTTTGAACTGAATCCATCGGTGCGCAAAAATTTAGAAGAAGTCATGCCTAGCGCCCAATATGGCACCTGTTTAGAACGCCACGAATGGTGGAAACACGGCACTTGCCGTAGCCAAGACCCTAACGAGTACTTTTTATTGGCAACCCAGCTGACCCAAGCGGTCAATGCCTCGGCATGGGTACAAAAATTTATTCATGACAACATAGGTAAGAGTGTCAGTAAAAGTGAGTTAAACCAAAGTTTTGATAGCAGCTTCGGTCAAGGCGCTCACACTAAAATGAGTCTTGAATGTGGCAAGGGATTACTGAGTGAAATCCGCATTAACTTACCCGAAGTCATTAAAACTTCTGACTCCTTACCTAGCCTACTCGCCAAAGCTAATAAGGCCTCAAAAGGCTCCTGCCCTGAAACAATCATGATTGATAACGCTAATTAAACAAATAGTTAGACAAATAAAAACGGCGATTTAGCGTCGCCGTTTTTAACCTTAATGACAGTCCTTAATATGGCTGTCACATCTGATTAAGCTTGATCACCGCAAAGGTAGCGCCTTGGGCGTCAGCAATGACAGAAAATCGTCCCACATCAGGGATATCACTAGGCGGAATGCACACTTGCGCACCTAAGGCTTGGGCCTTCTCAGCAAACGCATCGCAATCCGCTACTGCAAAATAAAGCAACCAATGGGGAGAAATATCACCCCATTCGGGCATTATCGTCATCATACCGCCGATGGATTGACCATCAAGCTGCCATTCTGAGTATTCAATGTCAGGCATGTCACTCGGCATGTTGGTCCAAGGGAAGATTTTGCAGTAAAAGGCTTCTTCAGTACGCGGCTCTTTGCAAGCCAGCTCGACCCAGCAAAGGGTATTGAGTTCACCCTGACGGCGAGCACCAATGTGGTTCTTCGCTTGCCATAAGGCAAAACGTGCGCCTTCAGGATCGCTGACCTGCGCCATCACGCCCGCATCACCCACAATATGCGGCCCCATGTGCACTTGGCCGCCCGCCGCTTGAATCGCTGCAATGCTGGCATCGATATCATCGACGGCAAAGTAGATACGCCAGTGGCTGGGGATATGTGCTTCTGACTCAGGGATTTGATACATGGCGCCTAAGTCATCTCCCGCTAAATTAAATAGCGAAAAGTGACCTTCAGGGATGGGCATTTCAACCGCGTTCCAACCAAATAACGCTTGGTAAAATACTGTTGCTCCCTGCCAATCATGGCTTGCAAGTTCAACCCAACATGCATGTCCTTGTGCGTACTGAGTCATTTTCATTATCGGCTCCTTTGTCTTAACAATCATTCGAGTTAAGCCTGAGTTTGTATTTCTGTCCAGTATTCAGGTTAAAAAGATCTGCAAGACAAAACTCAACCACTAAAGACAAAAAAGCCCTCACATAGAGGGCTTAAATCATCACAACAAATTAGGAATATTGCGGCAGTAAATTTGCCATCGCGAGCAGATGACATGCACCTGTGACTATGCCAAATAACACCACAAGAATAATCAGCGGTGTACCGCCTATCACTCTAAAACCTGTGCTATCGGGGAACAACTGCCGCGATTTATAGGCCATCAGCGCCGGGACGATTACCGCCCACACAGTTGCCGCTAATGCCGCAAAGCCAATCGCCACTAAGAAGCCGTCGGGAAACAGTAATCCTAAAATCGTTGGCGGCACAAAGGTCACTAACGCGGTTTTCATTCGGCCAGAGCGTGAATCATCAAAACCAAACAAATCAGCAAGATAATCGAACAGACCTAAGGTCACCCCTAAGAAAGATGAAGCCACGGCTAAGTTAGCAAACAGGGTCAACATACTGTTTAACCAGCTACTCGCCATCACCTCAGACAAAGCGCCCACCAACACCCCCATATTGCCGCCTTGGGCAATAATGTCGATAAACTGGCTGCGGGGAATATTGCCCATAGTCGCCACTAACCAACAGACATAAATCACCAGCGCGATAAAGGTGCCGACGAAAATCGCCTTGATAATGGTGGAGGAATCTTTGCCGTAATACTTCACTAAGCTGGGAACGTTACCATGGTAACCAAAGCTAGCGAGACCAAAGGGCAGCGCCGCCCACAGATAAGGTGAAAAGCTGTTATTACCATCAGGTTCGAGCAACTTAGTCACATCAATTTCGATCAATAAATTGCCGATAGCGAGGAAGAAGGTAATGATCATACCGCCGAGCATAATCGTGGTAATCCGATCCACGGCCTTAGTGCTGATCAACACTATGCTCGCCAATACTATGGCAAACACCAGCCCTGCCACACTTTGCGGTAACTCAATTCCCATGCCCTGCAAGCTATGATTCACAATCGAACCACCGCCGCTGATATAGGCATAGGTCAAAATATACAACACGAAAGCGATAGAAACGCCGTTCACTATCCGCCAAAACTGCCCAAGAGTTTGCTTGCTTAAGGTATCGAAGCTAGCACCGGGTTCGAAATGTAAATTGGTTTCGAGCAACAATAAGCCCGACATCAACATGCAAAACCAAATACCCAATAACATTAAAATCGAATAGCCAAACCACATACCTGCACCGACCACGGGCAGAGAAAACATCCCAGCACCTACGGTCGTGCCAGCAATAATCATGGCACCACCAAGCAAGGACTTACCTGCGGGCTTATGCTTAGCCGCATTCATATGATTTGCCATTAAACTGTGTGCTCCGCGGTGACACTCGCCACTATCGTTTGTCTCACTGACGGACGTAATAAGCTATTGGCCTGATCTCGTATGCGATTGATATTGGACTTATCTTCACTATCCGCCAGATATCCCAATTCTTTGAGCTTCACGCTCAAAGTACCGTAGAGTTTTTTATCGTAGAATTCAGGCGCGGTAATACCATGTAAAGCCCCTAAACGCTGAGCGAGTAAATGGCTCTCAGACTCAAGTTCTGAGCGCTCCATCTTAGGTCTGTTCGCTAACAGATTGAAAATAATAGCGTAGCGTTGCAAAGTTTCACTCACTGAACTGGCTAACAACAATAATTGGCTTGAGTGCTCAGGCACGACAGCTAAAGTATCTGTCTCAACCACTAAACCTTGCCCAATCAGGAAATCCAGCACTTGCTCAACATAGGCTGGTAAGTCTTTAATTCCCATGAAGAGTTCGGCTTTCAGCAGTGGATAAAAATCGGCAACGATTGAAACCACTTGCTGGCGCAGGATCTGTTCATTGTGGGTTAAACAACTCGCAATTAATGACGGTATGATAAATAAGTGAATGATATTGTTACGATAGTAAGTCATAGACACAGCCTGACTCGCTTCGATAGACACTATTTCCCCTAAAGGATCGGCACTAACAACAAACTTGTTCAGCTCTAAACCTTGCTGCACTAAATGCTTACCATCACCTTCGGCAACAGATGTATAAGAAGTGTAAGGCACTTTTTTGAGTAGGGTCAGATACAAATCAAGCTGACGCTCCAGCAGACTACGTTCTAAGGCGTTTTGATCTGTCGCCAGTAAAACTAAGCTGGTCAAAGTCACCGAACTCGCCGCTGCGGCATCATTGATACGCGTCATCACCCGATTAGCCAGCACGTTTACCGCTGGCGTTAACCAACTTGGTTTCTGCTCGGGATCATCGGCCAACTCAGCACGCCAGTTTGGCGCACGCTCATTTAAGAAATTTTGCAGGGTAATAGGCTCGCCAAAATTCACATAACCTTGGCCAAAATTACCTAATTTGCGAATGGCACCGAACACCTGCCACACAGATTCTTTTTTCTTTTTCTTACCGCTTAACTCTTTATGGTAAGTCGCCACTTCCATCACATGGTCATAGCCTAAATACACAGGCACAAGTGTGACAGGACGTTCAATACCGCGCAGTACGCTGTTCATCGTCATGGCGATCATGCCGGTTTTTGGCGCCAATAGACGACCGGTACGTGAACGGCCGCCTTCGGAGAAGTATTCCACCGAATAACCTTTAGCAAACAGCTGGTCTAAATACTCACGAAATACTGCGGTGTATAGCTTGTTGCCATTAAAACTACGGCGGATAAAGAAGGCACCACCGCGACGGAACATAGGTCCCGCGGGCCAGAAGTTGAGGTTGATGCCAGCAGCAATGTGCGGCGGAACCATGCCTTGATAATACAAAATATACGATAACAGCAGGTAATCCATGTGGCTGCGATGGCAAGGCACATAAACAATCTCGTGGCCATCGTGGTGCAGCTGGCGAACTTGCTCGGCGCCTTTAATGTTGATCCCGCTGTAAAGCTTGTTCCACAGCCAAGTTAAGAAACGCTCGGCAATACGCACTAAACTATCTGAGTAATCGGCAGCGATTTCATCGAGATACTCAATAGCCGTCTCGCGCGCTTGGGTCTCAGAAATCTTTTTACTGGCGGCTTCTTCTTGAATCGCTTTGCGCAGCGACTCAGATTTGAGCAACGAATGAAACAGTGCTTGGCGGTTTGGCAGCACAGGCCCTGTCATTACCTTACGTTGACGACGGAAATGCACGCGCGCAACCCGCGCTAACTTATGGGCAATCCCCATGTCGGTGCCATGTTCGTCAGCCATGTAACGCAGGGATACGGCATTCGAAAACTGCACGAAGTTATGTCGACCTAAGAACAGAATCATCAAGCACTTGCGTAGCCAAGTCGGGTTTTCCCGCTCAAATACGGCCGCCTTCATAGTGTCGTCTTCTTTCCCTGGCGTGCGACCCCAATACAAACTCACGGGCACCAGTTGAATATCCAATTCAGGACGTTCCTTATGCACGGCTAACAAACGCATAAAGCATTCGAGGAAAGGCTCATTACCAGCACGTTCGCCAAACAGTGGCTTACGTCCTTGAAGACAGACAACCCGAGGCGCAGTCACACCATTAGCCACTAGAGGCTCATAAGGGCTTGGTAAACCTAACTTAGCCGTTATTTCGCTCAAAGCAGCTATGTCACTAAGGGATTCTGTTTTCATCACATAAACAAGGGGTCTGGAAGCATCCAGATTCAGATCGGCAAATGGATCCTGAGGCACCACAATAGTGTGCACTAAGTGTTTTTGGATCCAACGTAATGATTTCAACCAAAGAGAGTCGTGTTTAGGCATTATTCTTATGCAATTAAGTGCGTTTACTAGCCCGATAGAATACCAGACTATGGGCAATATTCGCTAATTCTCTCCAACATAGCTAAAAAGTGGTTAATACTTGCGCTGCAAATAATACTGTATATACTAACAGTAACTGTATAGAAAAACAGGAAACACCATGAGACCTTTGACGCCACGCCAAGCTGAAATTTTAGAGCTAATTAAACGAAATATTGCCGATACTGGCATGCCACCCACTCGGGCAGAAATCGCAACACGTTTAGGTTTTAAGAGCGCCAATGCAGCTGAAGAACACCTTAAAGCGTTGGCGAAAAAGGGCTGCATTGAGATCATGCCTGGCACATCTCGGGGCATTCGTCTGCCTGCGGAAATCGAAGATTTGACTGAAACAGGTTTACCGCTCATCGGCCAAGTGGCCGCGGGTGAACCTATCCTCGCCCAAGAACATGTTGAACAGTACTACCAAGTCGACCCAAGCATGTTCCATCCCGCCGCCGATTTTTTACTGCGAGTAAAGGGCGACAGCATGAAAAATATCGGCATTCTCGAAGGTGATTTGCTGGCAGTTCATAAAGTAGAACAAGCTAGGAATGGTCAAGTGGTTGTCGCTAGAGTCGATGACGATGTCACTGTTAAACGTTTCGAAAAAAAAGGTAATGTAGTCTATCTACATGCCGAAAATGAAGATTACTCCCCGATTAAAGTGGATTTAGGCTTCCAAAGTTTAACAATTGAAGGACTCGCCGTCGGTGTGATCCGTAATGGAGATTGGCTATGAATAAACTACTTGGCAATGCCCCCCGCCATCCGGGCTTGTGGCTCGATGAAGTCCGTGATGCTGACTATGACTGGCACCATGCGCCCATCGCCTGCATGCCAACTAAGACTCAAGGTCGCCAAGAATTAATTCATCTGAGTGCACAACTCGCTCAGTTAAGCCAACAGGGCCGTTGGTTAGTACTCATCAACCCTCCAAGTATTGGCTACAAGCAAATGCTCGCCAGCGCAGGTGTGCGTATGGATAGAGTTTTGCTGGTACATGCTAAAGATGAAGTCGAAACCCTGTGGGCGATGGAAAAAGCCCTAACAAGTGGTACGTCCAGTGCAGTCATTACTTGGACTCAATCATTGGATGCGCGGGATAATCGACGCCTACAAATCGTGGCTAAAAGTGCCCGAGCTATGGGCATAGTGCTTGAAGACGTAAACAGTCACTTACATGCCGACGTACGCATTGAGCAAGGCAATCTCTTCTGTCAGCAATCTTTTTTTAGCTCTGTACACTAAATATTCATTTAATTTTTTACCTTGAAAGCCGCCTCACCTATGAATGTGAGGCTTTTTTTTGGCAATTTTTCAGATAATTAGATAAATAAGTGATCTTGATCAATATTTAAACAGCAAGTATGGTTGGTTAAGTCGGTGATGATATATCACCTTCCGTGGTCAATGAATCGAGTATTTATTGAACTCGAAGTGCCACTAAAAATAGAGAACAGATTTATTTCAGCAGTATGTGCCAGCGTGGCTAATTACCAGCAGTAACAATACTTGATTAAAAGTAACAGCCGCCAACGCACGTTGAAGTCAAAAAAGCTTTTTTGGGAACTGAAGAGTTTGCATAGAGTTGAGACTTACTGTGTTGCTCTTCTTTGTAGTTGCTATTCGCAATTGGCAGAGGAGAAGTCTTGTGAAGCAATTGTTGTATTGTTTACTCGTGGTGCTTTTCGCACCACCGTTGACCGCCGCGGACATGCGGTTCAACATGACCCCTGGCGTGACCGAGATCAGTGGCAAGGTTTATCACTTGCACATGACCATCTTGTATATCTGCTGCGCAATAGGCCTAGTGGTCTTTGGCGTCATGATTTACGCCATGATCAACCACAGAAAATCCAAAGGCGCTGTCGCGTCCCACTTTCACGAAAGCACTAAAGTTGAAATCGCTTGGACGATTCTGCCATTTATCATTTTGATCTTAATGGCGATTCCAGCGACAAAAACTTTAATCGCAATGGAAGATCCCAGCAACGCCGATCTCACCGTAAAAGTTACGGGGTCCCAATGGAAATGGCATTACAGCTATTTCGATCAAGATATTGATTTTTATAGCATACTGACAACACCCAGAGCACAAATTGAAGGCACCGAAACCAAGGGTGAAAACTATCTATTGGAAGTCGATAAACCGCTCGTTCTACCGATAAACCGCAAAATCCGCTTTCTGATGACTTCAGAGGATGTCATCCATTCCTGGTGGGTACCCGCCTTTGCCATTAAGAAAGATGCCAACCCTGGATTTATCAATGAGGCTTGGACTCGCATCGACAAACCCGGCATTTACCGCGGTCAATGCGCCGAACTTTGCGGAAAAGACCATGGTTTTATGCCTATCGTAGTACAAGCGTTACCTGAAGCCGAGTTTGAGGCTTGGGTAACAGAGCAGAAACAAGCCGCAGGTGCTGCGGCTGAAGCCGCTCAAGCCGCTTTATCACAAACCCTAAGTAAAGAAGAGTTGATGACTCAAGGTGAACAAGTTTACCTCGGGCACTGCGCAGCCTGCCACCAGCCCAATGGCGAAGGGTTGCAAGGCGTATTTCCGCACCTTAAAGGTAGCCCGATTGCAACGGGACCACTCAGCGGTCACCTTGAAATTGTGCTCAACGGTAAAACGGGTACTGCCATGCAAGCGTTTAGTAAGCAATTGACCGCACAAGAAATCGCGGCAGTGACTACCTACGAGCGGAATGCTTGGGGCAATAATACTGGCGATGCAGTGCAAGCCAAAGACGTCAACGAGTACATGAACGGCAATTCTGCACAAACATCCGCCGCGGTACCAAGCAGTACAACCCCGACACCCGCACCTGCAGACGTCTCAGCTGCAATCGATCCCGCAAGCCTCCCCACACTCAGCCATGACGCCCTCATGGCCGAAGGTGAAACTGTCTACGCGACCTTCTGTGCTGCCTGCCATCAAGTGACAGGTGCAGGAATACCACCCGCCTTCCCCGCGCTAGTGGGTAGTGCTATCGCCATTGGACCAGTCGCCAATCACATCGATATTGTGATGCACGGTAAAACAGGAACGGCTATGCAGGCATTTGGCAAACAGCTTAGCCCACAGCAACTTGCAGCAGTCATTACCTATGAACGCAATGCTTGGGGCAACAATACCGGCGATACAGTGCAACCTGCTGATATCGCAAGTCATGGACAGTAGGGGATAATGATGAGCACAACGACTCAAGATCAAACTGCAGCCCATGATGACCATCATCATGGTGCGCCAAAGGGCATCATGCGCTGGCTGCTAACCACCAACCATAAAGACATAGGTACTTTGTATTTATGGTTCAGCTTCATTATGTTCTTAACCGGTGGCGCTATGGCCATGGTGATCCGCGCTGAACTCTTTCAACCTGGATTACAATTGGTCGAGCCCAACTTTTTCAACCAAATGACAACTGTTCATGGGCTGATCATGGTATTCGGTGCGGTAATGCCAGCCTTTACAGGGCTTGCTAACTGGCTGATCCCTATGATGATAGGAGCGCCCGATATGGCGCTGCCACGGATGAATAACTGGAGTTTTTGGATACTCCCCTTCGCCTTCACTATCCTTCTCAGTTCGCTGTTTATGGAAGGTGGCGGACCAAACTTTGGTTGGACCTTCTACGCACCACTATCAACAACTTATAGCCCAGATAGCACGGCGCTCTTTGTATTTTCTATTCACATCATGGGGATAAGTTCGATCATGGGCGCGATCAACGTGATTGTGACCATAGTGAATTTACGCGCGCCAGGCATGACATGGATGAAGTTACCATTATTTGTGTGGACTTGGCTTATCACGGCATTCCTACTGATCGCGGTTATGCCCGTACTCGCGGGCGCAGTGACTATGGTGCTGACCGATAAGTTTTTCGGCACGAGTTTCTTCGATGCGGCTGGCGGCGGCGATCCTGTGATGTTCCAGCATATTTTCTGGTTCTTCGGCCACCCTGAAGTTTACATCATGATCTTGCCGTCCTTTGGCATCATCTCTGCCATAGTGCCCGCCTTCAGTCGTAAACCCTTATTTGGCTATGCATCCATGGTTTATGCTACGGCTAGTATTGCAATTCTGTCATTCCTCGTATGGGCGCACCATATGTTCACCACAGGTATGCCAGTGTTTGCCGAGCTGTTCTTCATGTATTGCACTATGTTGATTGCTGTGCCAACTGGGGTGAAAGTGTTTAACTGGGTTGCCACTATGTGGCGCGGCTCACTCAGTTTCGAAACGCCCATGCTGTTTGCTGTAGCCTTTATCATACTCTTCACTATTGGCGGTTTTTCGGGATTAATGCTCGCCATTACACCCGCCGACTTCCAGTACCACGATACTTATTTTGTTGTGGCACATTTCCATTATGTACTCGTAACTGGTGCGATTTTCTCCATCATGGCAGCGGCCTATTACTGGCTACCTAAGTGGACTGGGCACATGTACAACGAGCGACTGGGACAATGGCATTTCTGGTGTTCAGTGATTTCGGTCAACGTGCTGTTTTTCCCGATGCATTTCCTTGGGCTGGCAGGAATGCCAAGGCGTATCCCTGACTACTCGATTCAATTTGCCGATGTTAATCAAATAGTCTCGATTGGTGGGTTTGCCTTCGGCTTATCGCAATTGATTTTCTTAGTTTTAGTAATTAAGTGCATCCGTGGCGGCGAAAAAGCTCCCGCTAAACCTTGGGAAGGTTCCGAGGGTTTAGAGTGGACATTGCCAAGCCCTGCGCCTTACCACTCCTTCACGACACCACCTGAGGTGAAATGAAATGGCAACCCAACACCAGCAAGATAAACCTAAGTCAAATCGTAAACTTATCAGCATGTTAGTTATCGGCTGTATTGGCATGTTTGGCTTTGGATTCGCGCTGGTGCCGCTCTACGATGTGTTGTGCGAGCAACTCGGTATCAATGGAAAACCCTCCAATACCGCGAGTAGTTATCAAGCAATCACAGTAGATACAAGCCGAATAGTGACTGTGGAATTTATTTCTCAGGTACAAACAGGCATGCCATGGACATTTGCGCCACAAACCAAACGGCTCGAAGTTCACCCTGGCGAGCTAATCCATACGGCATTTTTAGCGCGCAATATGTCCGCTAAAGCAACTATTGGCCAAGCGATACCTTCAGTTTCGCCCGGCCAAGGTGCCGCTTATTTTAATAAAACAGAATGCTTTTGCTTTAATCAACAACCCTTAGCGGCGGACACTAGCGCTGAGCTGCCGCTCATTTTCTATGTGGATCCTCAGTTACCTGAGTCTATCCATACTCTGACCCTCTCTTACACTCTCTACGACATTACCGACAAGCAGTTAGCGTCTGCCATAGAGCAAGGAGCTGCAAAATGACAACGAAACATCAGTCTTACTACGTTCCATCCCAAAGTGTCTGGCCTATTGTAGGTGCCATTGGCTTGTTCTTAATCGCCTCTGGTGCAGGCCTTTTCGTGCAACAGTTGAAATCAGGTGCATCCGGTGGCGGTTATGTGCTGCTGGTTGGGATAGCTGTGATCCTATTCATGCTGGTAGGTTGGTTTAGAACCGTGATCCAAGAGTCGATGGCAGGGCTCTATTCTAGCCAAATGGATCGATCGTTTCGCCAAGGTATGAGCTGGTTTATTTTTTCGGAAGTTATGTTTTTCGGGGCTTTTTTCGGGGCACTATTTTATGCCCGCATGTTCGCAGTGCCTTGGCTCGGTGGCGCATCGAATAATGCCATGACCCACGAAGTACTCTGGCCTCAGTTTGAAGCTATTTGGCCGCTCATTACTACGCCAGATGGCACTAAAACCCAAGCTATGCCATGGACTGGACTGCCATTAATCAACACTATCGTACTGCTAACCTCCTCAGTTACCTTACATTTCGCCCATGTCAGCCTAGAAAAAGGTAAACGTTCTGCCATTACTCTCTGGCTTGGTATCACCATACTCTTGGGTATGGGTTTCCTTGCCTTACAGGCAGAAGAATATATGCATGCCTACCGGGAAATGGGACTCACCCTAACCTCTGGGATTTATGGCAACACCTTCTTCCTGTTAACTGGCTTTCACGGCATGCATGTCACTCTGGGGACTCTCTTTTTATTCGTGTTGTTTTTCAGAGTGTTGAAGGGGCACTTTAGCGCAGATAAACATTTTGCGTTCCAAGCGGGGAGTTGGTATTGGCACTTTGTGGATGTGGTCTGGCTGTGTTTGTTTATTTTCGTTTACGTTCTCTAGTGCTTTAGTAAGGCGTGGGATTGGGGCTAATTAACCCAGTCCCTAAGGCCACCAGCAATAACAAGATAACGAGCACGGAGAAAATCACTCGCCGACCAAGATAACGGCTCATAGGCACTTTTTCATCACCTTTCACCATAATAAACAAGGCGCGACCTAGATTAAAAATGATGAATAGCAACAGCAGAACTAAGACCAACTTAAAAATGAACAGGCTATTCATACAATATCCTCATGTTCTGCTGAATAAATTAACGGTTTTTCTACTGATATTGACTGTGGCTGTATTAACTATATTGGTCAAGTTGGGTTTATGGCAGTTAGCCCGTGGTGAAGATAAAACGACACTTTTAGCCCAAATGGAAGCAAGGCAAGCTTTGCTGCCATTAAGTTTTGAGCAGCTCCAACTCAAGGTCGGCAAAGAAGGCGTAACGGGTTATCGACTGCAAGTACGCGCCACTCCCGCGAGCTCACAAATCTGGCTGCTGGATAATCAAATCTATCAAGGTCAAGTGGGCTATTTAGCCTTTCAACCCCTGCAAGTAGAAGTTGAAAAACCTTGGTTGCTGGTCGAATTAGGCTTTGTTGCCGCGGGTTCCCATCGGGATGAGTTGCCTCACATTACTCCCCTAAGCGGGGCATTAAATATCGAAGGCAGGCTTTATCAAAAGCAAATCAATCCATTGAGCCAAGCTTTAATGGCAGAAAGAGGGACAAGTATTCGCTTTCAAAATTTAAATATACCCGAAATGGCTAAGGTATTAGGGCACCCAGTGTTACCTGTCGTGTTGCAACCAGAGCAATTACCTTCCCTCACATTGCCCCATCCTTGGCAACCTTTCCCACTGTCAGCACAAAAACATTGGGGCTATGCGTTGCAGTGGTTTTCGATGGCAGCCGTATTTGCAGGGCTAATGCTGTGGCAAGGGATTAAATATGTAAAACGCCATAGCGCCCAAACAGTCGCAAACTCAAGGAGCAAATAGGGAAATTCGTACCATACTTCGCAAGACACTAATAAAACTAAATAAATATAAAACAATAATTTAGGGATAATTTGAATGAGAGGAGCAAGCATGAACTCCCAGAACAAATCTAAACACAAAGCATTAGGGCTATTACTGCTGGCGTTTATTGCCCCCGTAGTGATTGCTAAGCTAGTGCTGAGCCTGAATTTATACCATGGCGGTGCCACCAATCATGGCGAGCTGATCAGTCCCGAAACCAGTTATGCCAGCCTTGGGGTTGAAAATTCTAATCCCAAAGAATGGCAACTACTGTATTTATTGCCCGCCAAATGCAACGATGCTTGCCGCGAACGCCTGTATATTTTGCGCCAAAGCCACACAGCGCTAGGGCCAGATCAGGCGCGAGTCGAACCGCTGATACTCACTCATCCCGACAGCGATCTTAACGCCTTAAGCACCTTTAACTTCAATACTCGTCCCGCCAATGCAGGCTTAAGCAAATGGTTAGATGAACAGCAGCTAATCATAGTCGATCCCTTAGGCAGCTTAGTACTGCGCTATCCTCAAGTGCAGGGCAAAGAAGCACATTTAGCTCAAGGCAAGGCGCTGATTGCGGATCTGCGTAAGTTGTTAAAACTGTCGAGGGTGGATTGATGCAGCTAACTTGGATCCTACGCTTAACCTTAGTCTTTACCCTATTGGTGATTTTAATGGGCGCTTACACCCGCCTATCGGATGCAGGACTCGGCTGCCCCGATTGGCCAGGCTGCTACGGCCATATTAAAGTGCCCACCCAAGACCATGAAATCGCCCATGCGCAAACTATATTCCCAGATCACGATATCAATCCAGAGAAAGCTTGGCTGGAAATGATCCACAGATATATCGCAGGCGGACTTGGCTTACTGGTGTTATTCATCTTAATTTTGTGCTTAAAAACACCGGAAGCACCCAAAAAGTTGCCGATCATCATAGTGCTGCTGATCCTTTTTCAAGGAGCGCTAGGCATGTGGACAGTGACCATGAAACTTATGCCAATAATTGTGATGTCGCATCTTATTGGTGGCTTTAGCCTAATCTCGCTGCTGTTACTCCTTTACCTGCGAACCCGACCTCGGCGTATATTTAATAGCGAAACTCATGCTCGACATCTCGCACCGTTAGCATTGGTGAGCCTATTCGTCCTTGTGGGTCAGATCATGCTGGGCGCTTGGACATCATCGAATTACGCGGCGCTCGCCTGCACCTCTTTACCCATCTGTGAGGGAAATTGGGTAGATAACTTAGCAATAGCCGAGGCATTTTCACCGTTCCAAGGCCAACACCCTAGCTTCGAATTTGGGGTGCTCGATTACCCTGCACGAATGACTATCCACGTAGCCCACAGAATTGGCGCTATCGTCACTGCCAGCTTGTTACTCGTGCTCGCCTACCGATTATTTGTGGGCGCTACGGGACTTAAGGCTTTAAGCCTTTTATTAGTGGGACTAGTCATACTACAAGTGAGCTTAGGTATTTCTAACGTAGTGATGCATTTGCCACTCGGTATTGCCGTGTCTCACAACGGTGGTGCGGCACTACTGCTACTGACCTTAGTCACAATCAACTATTTTTTATGGCGCAAAGCATAAGCGAGGGATCCAAGATGGCAAAACCACTCTCAATCACCAGTAGCCTGCCCACTTTCAGCGTAACATGGCGCGCCTATTTTGAAATGACCAAACCTAAAGTGGTTGCACTGATGCTGCTCACAGTCTTAGTCGGCATGTGTCTTGCTGTGCCCCATGCAGTCCCCGTTCAACCTTTAATCGCCGGTATGCTGGGTATTGCTATGATGGCGGGTTCTGCGGCGGCGTTGAATCATCTGATCGATCGCCGTATCGATGGCTTAATGGCACGCACCTACAATCGCCCGCTACCCAAAGGGCGTATTTCGGCCACACGCGCGTTAATTTTCGCCGCTAGCTTAGGTAGTCTTGGCTTTATCGTCTTATATTCCTTAGTCAATCCACTCACAGCTTGGCTGACCTTTGCCAGCCTGATTGGCTATGCCTTGGTTTATACTGCCTATTTGAAACGCGCAACATCACAAAATATTGTGATCGGCGGCCTTGCGGGAGCCATGCCCCCCCTGCTGGGATGGACGGCAGTGACGAACGAATTTCACGGCCATGCGTTATTGCTAGTGATCATCATTTTTACGTGGACGCCGCCACATTTTTGGGCACTGGCCATTCACAGACGCGCCGAATATGCCAAAGTAGATATTCCCATGCTACCAGTCACCCACGGTGTCGAATTTACGAAAACCTGCATCTTGCTCTACACAGTATTGCTGGCGATTGCTTGCCTGTTACCTGTGCTGGTTGGTATGTGTGGGCCAGTGTATTTCGTCAGCTCGAGTTTACTCAGTACGGGATTTATCTATAAAGCATGGCAACTTAAATATCGGGATCATGATGGCTTGGCGATGCAAGTGTTCCGCTTCTCTATCTACCATTTAATGTTGTTATTTATGGCATTACTGCTAGACCACTATTTGTGGAACTAGTGTATGGAACGAGTTTGTCGCGCTAACCTGTATTTATGGAGCGAATAATGCAGAAAAGAATTTTAGTCATCGCCATTTTGTTGTTCGGTCTTGGCGGCCTATTTGCGGTGAAATTTAATCCCCCAAAACCTATCGAGTTAGAGAGCGGTTTTCTGTTTCCACAGGCCTATGAATTAGCGCCCTTTGAATTGGTTGATCAACACAAGCAAGCTTTTACCAATGCCAGTTTGCAGGGAAAATGGAGCTTATTCTTTATCGGTTTTACCTTTTGTCCCGACATTTGCCCTACGACCTTAAATAAACTCGCGGCGGCTTATCCCGATCTAAACAAAATAGCGCCATTGCAGGTGGTGTTTTTATCCGTCGACCCCAAACGGGACACACCGGATAAACTCCTGACCTATGTTAATTTTTTCAATCCAGAATTTAAAGCGGTCACGGGCGAGCAGACACAAATCTTCCCACTCACCCGCAGCTTAGGGCTGACCTATGCCATGGTCGGTGAAGGGGAAAACTACCAAGTCGACCATAGTGCGGGTTATGTGTTGGTGTCGCCGCAGGGAACGCGAGTTGCGGTATTTAAACCTACGGCAGCGTTAGGCAAACCGCCGCAGGTGTTAAATGATGAAATGATTAACGATTTTGAAAAAATAGTGGCGCAATACAAACCTAGCCGCTGATCACTCTTTAACCCAAGAGCCATCGTCCTTTGGTCTTACCCAAGGCTGAGAAAACCAATAGTAGCCATTGCGCGCCTTACTCGGCGCTGTGCAGTTATAACGCGAGCGCCCCGCGGGCAAGGCTAAATCCGCTTGAACACTAAACTCGTTTTCATTGAGCCAAGTCGGCTGTTTTGAGCCTTGACCTTGGATGTAACACATCACTTGCTTAGCAGAGATATCACTCATATCGAGGGTCACTTTAAGCTCAGGACGCCAATGGCCACCCTTTAACTCAGGATCACTTGGGGTTTGTGCAATCACAGGCATATTTAAGCTGTATAACTTTGCCTTAAGGCTTTTTAGGTCAGCATATTGTCCAGCAACGGGGAAACGCGGCAGGGCCGTTAATGGCGAATAGGGCCCGGCGGCACCGGACTGTTGCCCAAAAGCGACAAAGCCGTTCTCAGTTAACATATCCTGCAACGCTTGATTGTACTCACCGTAGGGATACGCCAGCATTTTAAAATTGTGCCCAGTGGCATCTGCAATCGCCTTTTCTGTATCTAAGATATTGGCTTTTATCCGCGCTAACCACTGCGCCTGTGATTCATTTTCTAAGGCGCGGATCAAATGTTCGTGCGCCCAACTGTGATTAGCAATATCGGCGCCTTCCTTGGATAGTGTGATGAGTTCATCCCAAGTCATCATCTCGGTAAACTTTTGTTTAATCGGCTCAATTGCCACAAACAAGGTGTAGGGGAATCCAAATTCCTTTAGGATAGGATGCGCCGTAGTCGCTATACTGCGATAACCATCATCGAAGGTAATTGCGATTGTTTTAGCGGGTAAATCTTGTTTTTGCTTGATCGCTTCAACCACTTTAGAAAGCGGGATCACCTTAAAGCCGTCATCGACGAGAAACTGCATTTGCTCACGAAATTGCGCGGGCGTAACGCTGGTTGCCGCCGGAGTGGTTTCTGACACATGGTGATATTGCAGAATGACCACGGCATGGGCAGAAAACGTCATTAGCCCTATGAGTGCCAACAGCACACGTTTAACCATAATGTGAACACCTCTGAAATTAATGAATACTGCTAAATCAACTTGGCTCGACCTCATGCTCAACGGCGCGAAAAATCGCCAGTTACTGGCGCTCGCCCTGCCGATGATACTCTCCAATATCACTATCCCGCTGTTGGGCTTAGTCGATACGGCTGTTATAGGTCATCTGAGTGAGGCCTATTATTTAGGGGGAGTCGCTGTCGGGTCAACGATTATCACATTAATCATTTGGTTATTGGGATTTTTGCGTATGGCGACGACAGGTTTAGTCGCGCAAGCCTTTGGTGCTGACGATCTTCACGCCCAGCACAAGCTCTTAGTCCAAGGCGCTATGCTAGCGATGTTATTGGGCGCAGGCGTTATCGCACTGCAAGTCCCGATATTGGATTTAGCGTTAGGATTATCCGAAGCGAGTAGCGAAGTCGAGCGCTATTGCCGCGAGTATTTTCAGGTACGAATTTGGTCAACGCCCTTCGCCCTGCTCAATTTAGTGATGTTAGGTTGGCTCTTAGGGCGACAACAACCTAAAGCCGCCATGTGGCAGTTGATTTTAGCCAACCTTGCCAATATTATTCTCGATGTGGTGTTTGTCCTCGGCTTGGGTTGGGGCGTTAAAGGCGCTGCCCTCGCCTCAGTATTTGCCGATATCACCGCTTTCTCAGTCGCACTCACTATGGTGTTACAACAACTCAAGCGCGCACCCGAGTTTCACTTATCTCAGCTATTCCCCCATGTCACCTTAACGGGTTATGGCAAATTACTGAGGCTCAACACAGATATTTTTGTCCGCAGCCTCTGTTTGCAGGCAGCTTTTGCCTTTATGACATTCCATGGTGCAGGTCTAGGTGATAATACCGTTGCGGCCAATGCCGTGTTATTGAATTTACTGCTATTAATCTCCTACGCTCTAGATGGTATAGCCTATTATGCCGAGGCAGAAGTCGGTCGAGCCTATGGGCAAAAACAGGCAGAACAATTAAGGGAAGCTGTGATCTTAGCTTGGTGCTGGTCGGCCATAACGGCACTAGGATTCTGCGCTGTATTTAGTCTTTTTGGCAGTAATATTATCGCGTTATTGACCAGCATTAATGAGGTCAGAGCCACTGCGCAAACCTATCTTATCTGGCTAATATTCTTGCCTTTATGGTCCTTTAGCTCGTATTTATTCGATGGTGTTTACATAGGTGCCGCTAAAGGAAAAGTGATGCGCAATAGCATGATACTCGCCACCTTTGGCGCGTTTTTCCCGACCTGGTATTTACTGCAGCTGCTATTACTACCAGAGCAAGGCAACCATGCCCTCTGGGCCGCGATGAGTGTCTTTATGATCGTCAGAAGCCTAACGCTCGCAGGGCATTATTATTTCAGTCAGGCCTTTTTACATAAATAAATCTGTAAAGACAGTAGTTTACTAATCTCAAAATCATTATTATGTTGATTTTACAATTGTAACGAAGATGTGAATCGATAATGAAAAGGATTTTACCGCTGCTATTGCTGTGGCTATGTAACTATACGGTTGCCAACACTGCGCCACAATTACCCGTTGAAGCCTTTGCAAGCATCCCAGATGTTAGCTCTGTGCAGCTCTCGCCTAATGGCAAAAAAATCGCTTCTGTTGTACGGGTCGATCAAGCCAAACTCAAAGGTACTGTCGTTAGTATCCAAGATATAGAAACAGGCGAAAAAAGCATTCCGCTGCACACAGATAACCAAAAATTTGTCATCCTGTCTCTGCAGTGGGCAAACGATAATATCTTACTGATCAGTGCTAAGTTTCCGGCTAACCGTTACGGGACACCTACAACCGAAACCCGCCTTGTTAAGTATGATTTGACCACGAAAAAGACCTCGAGTGTCCTTCCGCGCAGCGTCTTAGACCGTCTTAATTGGATCCCGCAACATCAGGGACAAATTATCGATCTTATGCCAGATGATCCCGATAATATTTTACTGTCATTAGACGGAATGGGAGAAAACGTAGGCGAAGACAGCGTTCTGAAAGTCAATTTAGCGCAGGGGAAATCCAGTTACACCCAAAATGCTAAAAAGAAGATCATCAGTTGGATTACCGACAGGCAGCACAAAGTCCGAATTTCTATCTACAACGATGATACTGAGTACCGCATTTATGAACAGGCCGAGCAAAAGAGTGATTCACGCTTGCTTTGGACCTTTAAAGCTTTTTCTGAGGACACTGTTTGGCCATTAGGTTTTGATGCAGACCCTAATATCCTCTACGTTCGCGCCTATCACCAAGGTTTCGAAGCCATTTTTAAAGTGAACCTGACCGACCCTAATCTTACAAAAGAGTTGGTTTACGCCAATGAAGCAACTGACGTCGAAGGGGATTTACTCTACTCGCAATTAAAGAAAAAAGTCATTGGTATCAGTGAAGGCGACGGCGAGGAATACACCTTCTGGGAAACAGAATATGTCGGACTACAAAATGGTCTTAAGGCTGTATTACCCGATGCTCACAACTATATTACTCAATTCAGTGCAAATGAACGCCGCTACATAGTGTATTCCACCAGCTCAACCGAGCCTGGCACTTATTATTTCGGCGATAGGGACGAAAAAACGTTATATCCCATCGCGAACAGATACGGCAAGCTCAATAGTGAGCTACTCGCCAACACCCAACATCTAACTTACGAAGCAAGGGATAAGCTCAAAATCGATGCTTACCTAACAGTGCCAAAGGGACTCGAAGCTAAACAGCTACCGACGATTATTTTCCCCCATGGCGGCCCGATCAGTTACGACAGTAACGACTTTGACTATTGGGCACAGTTTTTCGCTAATCGGGGTTATGCAGTATTTCGAATGAATTTCAGGGGGTCGGCAGGTTACGGCTATGAGTTTATGAAGGCTGGCCTAAAAAACTGGGGGCTCGAAATGCAAAACGATGTTGAAGACGGGACTCGTTACCTAATAGCGCAAGGGATTAGCGATCCCAAACGCATTTGTATTGCCGGTGCGAGTTATGGTGGTTACGCGGCCTTAATGGGGGCTGCCATGACTCCCGATCTTTACCGTTGCGCCATCAGTGTAGCTGGTGTGACCGATGTGGCCTACCTAGTAAAATCAAGCCGCAGACATACCAACTATGAAGTGGTTAAAGAGCAAATAGGAGATGATCTCGATGCCCTCTATGAGCGATCACCTATCAGTAAAGCAGATAAAATTAACATCCCAGTATTACTGCTTCATGGCGATAAAGACAGGGTCGTTAAGGTTCAACATAGCCGAGAAATGTATGACGAGCTCAAATCACTAAATAAACCAGTGGAGTATATTGAGTTGGAAAATGGTGATCATTACCTGAGCAATAACGACAACAGACTCGCGACTTTTAAAGCCTTAGATAAGTTCTTAGCTGATAATCTCAACCCTAAGTTATAACTTAACAACTGCACTTAAAGCGAAAGCCAAATATAAAAAACGCGACTCAAGGTCGCGTTTTTCATTCAGCTTAACAAACAAGATTAAGCGTAAGAATGTTCACCGTGTTGGTGATCTGTCACGTCACGTACGCCAGTCAACTCACTTGGGAACATGTCTAACAATTGTTTTTCGATACCATCCTTCAGGGTGATATCAACTTGAGAACAACCATTACATCCACCGCCGAACTGCAGTACGGCTACGCCTTCTTTGGTAATTTCAACCAGCATGATATTACCACCATGGCCAGCTAACTGAGGGTTAATTTCAGATTGGATCACGTATTCGATACGCTCGACTAAAGGTGCATCACCAGACACTTTACGCATTTTTGCGTTAGGTGCTTTGAGCGTGAGTTGTGAACCTAATTGGTCAGTCACAAAATCGATAGTGGCATCTTCAAGGAAAGGTGCACTCTTCTCATCGACCATAGCATTGAAGCCAGTGAACTCGATTTCAATATCATCACTTTCCACTGCATCCGGTGGACAATAAGACACACCACACTCGGCTTGCGAGGTACCAGGACTGATCACAAATACGCGAATATGAGTGCCTTCAGGTTGATCTGCTAACAACTTAACAAAATGGGCTTGAGCCGCATCGGAAATGGTAATCATGAAAACCTGCTCCGTCAGGGGATACCTGAGTGTTTTAGTAAGAATTAGCCGTATGATACTCCGACTCACCTTCGCTTTGTAGTCCTTTGGATAGCAAGTTTATGGATTTTTGCCATAGCGATCACGATTTATTCATCATAAACAAGCTTTAAACGAATGTGTTGTACGCGAGTGAACTGCATCATTTACAAACAAAAGCGACCCAATTGGGTCGCTTTAAGCCAGACATAAAATACAAACTATTTAGCCGCTTCTTGTCCCGCGATACGACCAAAGACAATGATATCAGTGTAAGCATTTCCACCGAGTCGATTGGTTCCATGGGTTAAACCAGTCACTTCACCCGCAGCAAACAAGCCCGGAATCACCTTTCCTTGTTCATCAAGTACACGAGTACGTGTATCAACCGCTAGTCCACCCATAGTATGGTGCACAGAAGGTGTCGCTTTTAAAATCCAATAAGGTCCTTTACTTAAATCGACTAATCCTGAGCGATGATTAAAGGCTTCATCCTTTCCTGTTGCGGCATAACGATTAACGTCTTTAATCGTTGATAACAACTTGTCTTCAGGAATATTAAAGACTTTAGCGGCTTCTTCTAGGGTGTCGACCTTATACATTAGCCCGTCTTTTGTGAATTCCTTCAGTTCACCTTGATGCATTTCAACAGTATGGGCAACATCTTCAATAGCTTGGTTCCAGAGCACATAAGTATAACGGCCTGGTTGGGCTAGAATGGCCTGTGAAATCACATCTCGGCGTTCCAATTCCTCAACAAAGCGCTCACCATTCTGGTTGATTAACACCGCACCAAAGAAGCGAGAGTCTGCAATCAAGGCAATCGCGCCCGAGGTTGGGCTACAAATAGGATATGACTGGATATATCCCATATTTTTAGCTACTGCATGTATTTTTTCTGCCATCACAATACCGTCACCAGTACCACCTGAATGACCAGTGCTGCCATAACGTTCATCTAACTCTGGGTTATATTTTTTACGCATTTCCATGTTAGACGAGAAGCCACCCGTGGCAATCACAACACCGCGTTTTGCATAGTAGGTTACCGTTTTGCCATTATGAATCGCTTCTACACCCACAATTCGGCCCGTTTGATCTTGAATTAACTTTTCAGCCTTAGTATTGGTATGAATTGGTAAGCCTACTTCTTCAGCTTTAATAGAAAACTTGCTGATCACCTCTGCTCCGGTATGACCTTTAGGGATTAGCGCACGTTTCACGCTGTGTCCACCAAACTGAAATAATTGATCTGGGTAAAATTCTACTTTGACGTAATCCCTTAACCACTCAGCAGCATCAACCGCATTATCGACCATGGTCTTAACCATTTCAGGGTCACCTTTGAAATCGCCGCCTTTTAGCGTGTCGCTAATAAACAGCTCTTTGCTATCGGTCACCCCCATATTTTTTTGCACCCAACTACCGGCCACATTCATCTCAGCGCCAGAAATCAAAGAATTACCGCCGATAATAGGCATCTTTTCAATAATCACTGCACTTCGTCCCGCAGTCATAGCCTCTAAACCAGCACTGAAACCTGCACCACCCGAGCCAATAATCACCACATCATAGGTATATTCTGCTGGTGTTAATGCTTCATTTTTTTTAGCTGAAGCGACAGCAACTAACGTAACACCTGCGGCTTCAATACTTTTACCCACGGCTTCTTTAAGCGCTTTAGACGTTACGGTTGCGCCTGCAATACCGTCAACCTCGATAGAGTTATTATCAATAATCGCCTGTTTAACATCTTTAAATACGGCACCAGCAAGGACCTTATTTTCCTTTTGCTTTAGTACATCAATCGCCACAATGTGTCCGTCTTTGAATGTGGTTTCGACCTGCACTTCGCCATGCTTGCCTTGAGCGGTTCCCTGGCTTTTTACTATTTGATGGGTAACTTGACAGCCGACAATAATTGCTGTTGCCGTTGCAGCAATACCAATAATGGATTTTTTATAATGCATTACAATTCCCTTATTATTTTTGATAAAATTTAGAACAGCACCAAATTAAATGAGATTCTACTTATCAAAATTTCAACCTATTTGATAAACTGTTAAAACTGATAACCAACAGATATACCGTATTCAACCCCATCATTATATTGCGAACCCCAGCTATCATAATGAGTGACATATAACTTTGAAAATATTGAATCCGTGAGACTTGTTTGTAATGTTGTAATTATCTGATGGCCATAGCTGTCATATGAAAATAATGCTTGATGCGCTGCATCCCTATCAATTTGTGCTTCATAATTCAAACTTAAACTATGTTTTAACCCTAGCAACTCAAATGGGTACTTTGCATTTAAAACCACGGCATAACCTGACAGATCATTAAACTTCTCTGATGTGGGGGAAAAGCTACCAATGGTATAATTTAAACCGACACCATAGTTTAGTGATAAATTTTGAATTTTTGCATTATGGGTAATACCTAAGTAAAGATTATCTTCAACTAGCGTTTCACTCGCAGAGATAAAGTTCTGAGTCCAGAAGTTGAACTGCGACTCTCCCAGCTTATTTTCAAGTATCAATAATGACTTAATGGTAGTTTTACCATCAAGGTTCTTCTGATTTTCCGCGATTTCAGCAGGGTTTTCGAGCTTAAGATTAGCAAAGTAAGTACCCCAATCAGCAATTCCTAAATGATTCAACTTTACAAAAGGTTGATTAAAAACACCTGGGTTATCATTTTTTGCGTCACTGGTATAAAACTTATAACCTAAATCCACGCTCGTTTTATTCACATCAGCATATACTGAACCACTAAAAATAATTGCACTGACTAAAATAGATGCCACACTTTTTTTACACATAGAGCCCCTCTCAACCATGTATTCTAGGAAGTATTTTAAAATACTTATCGACCAGTAAACTTTATATAATAAAGTTACTACGAATAGCATGATGACTATGTGATCTAAGCCCAACGGCGCTTTTGCATTTTAAAAGTGTGTGGTTTAATGCAGTAAATTTACAGCTCCTATTACTTAACTGTTAGATATTTCCAATCTAGCGACAAATACATTATTTGCAGATGAGCTAGTAAAAGTCCAACCCAGTTGATTCGCGAGACGTTTCACCAGTAAAAGCCCTAAACCAAATCCATTATGACCGTTACTATTGTAAGAATTAGTAATTTCAACACAATGACCTTCTTGAGTAACAGTAATATCGACTCCACCATGCTCAATACTATTCCTTAATAAATTACTTAATATTATTTTTAGCGGATGAAGCTGAACGGGCAAACAAGTATCATCACACAATAATTGAATTTTTTGCTCATAACCATGTACCCGTTGCTGCTCCTCGATAATACAGGCAAGTAGAGGCGATAACGCGACATTTTCATTTTCTAAGCTGGAACACTCTTTATTAGTTAACCATAGTAGGGTTTCAATGAGTGACTTCATTTGATTGGTCGCTTGGGAAGCATACAGCGTTGGCCCTGCAAGCTCGCCTTGTTGTAAAGCGAGGATTTCAAATGAAGACTGGCATATGGCGACTGGCGTACGTAACTCATGACTAGCAAAACGTAAAAAATTGAGTTCTCGCTGCTGAGCCTCCTGAAGTTGTAAAATCGAGTTATCTAGAGCATCAACAATTGCCTTTAATTCAGCATATTCTTGTTCAGGTAAACTCAGTTTCCCTCCTCTTTCCCAATCATGTTGTTTAATCGCATGACTAATTTGATGAACAGGCGTAATCACTTTACTTTGCATATAAAACGCTAAACTTGCACTGGCACAAAAGGTTATCAAAACAAGCAGCAAGATCGCCGTCATATTTTTAGGGGCAAATTGCAAATCATGGGTAACACTAAACTGCAGCCAAACGTATAGCGGCTGGCCAGTTTGGGTGTAGTACACACTTAACGCGTTAACAATGGGACCTTCTGCATGCTCATAGCGAATTGTGCTCGCATCAGTTAAGACTTCATTGTTACTTAACTCACGAATTTGCAGCGGAATATCTAGCCAATGAGGATAGACAGTTAAGTTATCGGTTTTTAGAAGTGGTTGATGAAGTAATGATTGCTGAGTTGACTCCGCCAGCTTCAGTAATGCTTCGGCCGCTTGCCCTGCATTGTGCATTGTGACTTCATGCATAGAAATCATACCTGCACACATCATGCAAAGCGGGATAAAACTATTTACACCTAAGGTTATTAATAGAAAAATAACTCCCCACACTTGATAACTACGCTTGAGGCTAAGTTTAGGCGCTTGCATTGATATCATCTCTAAGGCTTAAACCGACGCCACGAATCGTATGTAATATTTGCCGTTCAAAGGGGCGATCGATCACTCGACGCAAAAGATGAATATGGCTGCGCAAGCTGTCACTATCAGGTACGCTGTCGGGCCAAAGCATTCGCTCAATCTCTTCTCTACTCACCGTTTCTGGACTACGCCTAGCTAATAAAGCCAGGATCTGCCATCCGGTTTTAGACAAAGCCAGCTGTTGCCCTTGCCGATACACCATGTGGTTTGCAAAATCGATTTCTAGGTCGCCAATAGTCAACCTTTGGGGCGCGGGACGACGCTGAGCAACCACCTTCAATCGCGCGACCAGTTCCTCCATTGCAAATGGTTTTACTAAATAATCGTCCGCGCCCACAGCAAAACCACTCAAGCGATCATTCAGACTACTACGTGCAGTTAACATGATTACTGGTGAGGTAATGCACTGTGCTTTCCAGCGTTCACACGCTTCAATCCCATCACCATCCGGCAAATTTAGATCGAGAATAATAGCGTCGAACTGCTGCTGACTAATGAGCATATCCGCTTGTGCCAGATTGAAAGCGTAATCACACTCTATACTACTCAATTCAAGATATTGAATGATGTTGTTAGAAAGAAGTCGATTATCTTCAACCAGTAATATCAACATATTTAGATCAACTCATATTGATGGGCTAAATGGATTAAATTTGCTCTATTTGTAGCACCAAATTTCTTACGCATGGATTCCATATGATATTCAACTCCTCTGACACTTATCGGGAGCTGAGTTGAAATTTCGTCGTTTTGAAGACCGTTTGCGACCATAAGTAGGATATCTCTCGCATTATCTTTAAGCAGAGAGCTTTGTAGAAATGGATTGAACAATTGTTTATTACATTCAAAAAGCTTGTTTTGAGCTTCTTTTAAAGTGTCTGCCAATCCCTCTAACACCACCTCCGAAGCACTAAGATGGCTAAGTAGTATAAACCGGCCTGCCCAATGACGATTAGAGTGGAATGAGATGGGCCAGCTCAAAACACTTTGAATATTATGCTTACTAAACAGTAGGCTGGTCTTATCATTTTTTTCACTCGTGAATCTATACATATAAGATTTTGAAGTATCCAATGAAAAACCAAAATTGAAATCATGGGAGGCTATCTGATTTAAATAATAACGCTGTAATTCAGCCATAACAGGGGAAGAAGCTATGCTGGCGATAGGTTTTCTTAGTGCCGTAGGAGAGAACAGATTGGTATCTTTTGGAAAGTGATAATTTTCATACGCACAATGTGGAACTCCTTGAAACCAGAAACCACAAAAACCATGTAGCTTCAAAGAGTAGTTTATCGCCTGAATAACGTCCTTCAGCGTTGATGCCGTATCTGCATTTGATCGCGCCAGTTTAGCGTCCATAAATACCCTCCAAACGAAATAACATAGGAAGGTATCTCAATACAAAAAATAAACAAAACCCATTGATACAGATACTTACAGCTTGTCGCAAAATTAAAACTTATTCATTTTTACGCAGTATTTTTGACATAATTTTGACATACGCAAAGATATAATGGAGCATATAATGGAGCAATGCTTTTAACCGTTTTTAAATGTCATCCAACAAGCCTGGCGCTTCAGCCCTTGCCAAACACCATACTTGAACATGTACATAACGCGCTTCGAATAAGCGAGCAATTTCAGAGACTGTGGTGCCAGTGGTGACCACATCATCCACCAATGCAACACGCTGGAACGCAAAATCATCCGCTAACATAAAGGCATCATGTAAGTTGCGTCGTCGCTGTGCACCCGAAAGCCCCGCCTGCGGTCGAGTGTCTTGTTGACGCGTTAACCCTTCGCTCACTAACGGCAATTGCAAGAGCTGCGATAACTCATGGGCAATTAACCAAGCCTGATTAAATCCCCGTTGTTGCAAACGTTTTGGATGCAATGGAACTGGCACTATCGCTTGAGGCAGCGAGATTAATCCTTGCTGTTCTAATACCTTAAGTCGTGCCACTAAGGCGCGACACAGCACGGGCAAAGCGGCAAGTTGACCTTGATATTTAATCGCACCAACCCAAGCACCCAAACCTTGATGATAACTACAAGGCGCAATAACTTTACGTGGCTGGCGCTTTTGGCATTCACCGCAATAATCGACTTCTATTTGCATCGACTTACCGCAACCTAAGCAAATAGGCCCATGATATAAGCCAGATTGAAGACAAATGGCGCAAATGCCAGTCTCGGGAAGTGATATGGATTGGTGGCACAGCAGGCAACGGTTAGGTAAACTGCCCGCCAACCACCTTGTACCGAGTTGATAGCCTAAACGCATTATCCGCAAAGCAGATTGCGGCCAAATCCTTTTGACAAAGTGCGGCATACATTCACCTAATCCATTTTTGAGGCACTCAAGTGAGCCAAGTGACATCCACAAACCAAGCAAATTTGCATATTGAAATCAGCGGCCAAGGGCCAGATCTGGTGATGCTTCACGGTTGGGGAGTGAATAGCGCTGTGTTTACGCCATTACATGAGTCACTGTCTCAGTATAGGGTGCACTATGTAGACTTGCCGGGCTTCGGCCATAGCCAAATGGTTGAAGGTGGCCTATCAACCTGGGTCGATACCTTAGTCGCTGCATTGCCTGAACACGCTATTTGGGCCGGCTGGTCACTCGGTGGGCTCGTTGCGACTCAGGCAGCGTTAAGTTATCCACAAAAAATCAAAGGCTTGATTACTATTGCCTCATCCCCTTGCTTTATGGCAAGGGAAGACGAAGCATGGCCGGGCATTCCGCCACAAGTCCTCAATCAATTTAGAGAACAACTCGGCCAAAATTTACCTAAAACTATAGAGAGATTTCTGGCGATTCAAGCCATGGGTAGCGAAACCGCCAAGAAAGATATCAAACAACTACGCGATCTTGTCCTCGCACGTCCTTTACCCAATACCAGAGCCTTAACTCAAGGCCTAAATATGCTGACCGACGTCGACTTAAGGCTGCAACTGATAGAGTTGCAACAACCTTGGCTAAGGATCTGGGGCCGACTCGACGGGCTAGTGCCCAAACGCGTACCACCTAAAATGCCCATCACTGCTCAAAGTGAGGATGTGATGCTAGCCAAAGCCTCCCACGCGCCCTTTATTTCCCATCAGCAGGAGTTTTTGCAGGTATTTATGCCTTGGTTAACGTTACAGACACGTTAACGCTTTATCTTTGAGCGATTAATGGCTAGTATTTAACCATTAATGTGCCAAGGAATTTTCAATGTTAGTTGTCAGTAACTACCCCCAAGTTCCGCTAGCGACCAGTAATGTCGCGACGGACTCGGCTCGGGTCGACAACCAACTGAAACCTGTGGTCATCCCACCACAAGCGGCAACTAAAGGTCACGAAGAACGCGCCTTTAATCCACAGAATGAACGCACTGCGGATCAAGCTCAACAACAGGCGAAAACGCTCGAGCATAATCAGCAACAAGTTCAAGAAAAACAGCAGCAACAGCAATCCTCACAGCAACAGAACCAACAACAGCAAGAGAAAAAAGCGCCCCTTGTAGTGGCCGAGCGTGTTTTACCTAAAACGCTAAAAATTGCTGCAAGAGGCCAAGCGGCGCTGCAACGTAAGGATATACGCTTAAAGGTCAGTCAAGGTGCGGCAAGTTATGCCAGCAGTAACGCCAAAGCGAATACCAGCAGTACGGCAAGGCAATCGCTTCAAGGCGAATCGAGTCAATTTTATCAACAACTTGGGCAACGCATTAGTCAGTTCTATCAACAACAGACTCAGCCAGAGCAAGAATCTATTATGTCGACGTGGATTTAACCTATTCCAATTGTATGAATCCGTTTGCGCACAAAATTAGCAGGAATGATAAACAAAAATGCCGCTAAAAATAGCGGCATTTTCCATTCTGTTTAACGCTTATTTAGGCAAACGATACAGCTCTTGCTGGTAGGCCAAACTGCCCCACAATGCCCAACTTAAGGCTTTCTTCTCTAGCGCGGCAGCAGCGGGTGGATGAGGCGTTAACTGCTCGTTTTTTTCATTATATTCGAAACCCTGTGCCTCTTTCTCTGGTTGCAGAATGACCACATCTTTACCTTCCATCAGCGCAAAGTTTTTATCGTATTGCATCAGAGCACGCCCTGGCCAATCATCGCTGACCTGAGTTAAGTCACGGCCCAGCATAGGGTAAGAGTCAGATATTCCAATCAAGGATAACAAAGTCGGCGGCAAGTCAATTTGACTCACGATACGATGATCGCGTTTTGGCGCAACATTATCCCCAAGAATTAATCCCGGAATACGAAAACGCGATACTGGCACCAGATCCGCACCACCCACTCGACTGTCATGGTCGGCAACCACGATAAAAATCGTATCTTTCCAATAGTCTGCGTTTTTCGCCAATTTGAAAAACTCACCAACCGCATAGTCGGCATATTTAGCCGCATTATTACGAGTTTGCTTAGGTTGTTCATAAAGTTCGATACGATCATCTGGGAATTCAAATGGATCATGGTTGCTCGAACTAAACACTAAACTAAAGAAAGGCTTACCTTCACTATGCAGACGCTCAAACTCACTGTTCGCCTTGCGCATTAAATCTTCGTCTGACGCGCCCCACGAACCCACGAAGGCCGGAGATTTGTAATCTTTCTGATCTATGATGTCACTAAAGCCGTTGCCCAAGAAGAAGCTACGCATATTATCGAAATGGCTCTCACCACCATAAATAAACTGCGTTGTATAACCATGATTTTTAAGTAATTCAGCAATACTGAAAAAGCCAACTTGGCTCTTACCTAGCTTCACCACAGCACGAGCTGGCGTTGGCGTAAAACCTGTTGTCACGGCTTCGATTCCGCGAACAGATCGTGTACCAGTAGCGTACAAGTTATCGAAGTACCAACCTTCTTTAGACAAGGCATCGATATTCGGTGTCAGGGGTAACCCACCTAAACTGCCGACAAAACGTGCGCCTAAGCTCTCTTGCAGTAGGATCACTAAGTTCTTTGGCTTACCAGTATAACTGGCTTGGTTAAAGCTCAGTGATGGGATATCCGTTGAAGTAAAGGCACTTTCAGGGCGACCACTTTCCAGCCTAATCGTTGCAATAACCTCCGCGTTATCTAGCTTGCCATACACTTTAGAAGCATCTTCTTCACTATCCATCTGCTTGATGGCAAACACCAAGGAATAAGCAGAGTTAATCACTAAAGAGTTCACTAATGGATCGTCAGCAAAGGCCACCAGAGCGGGGTTAAGCGGACGATGACCCAAGGTTGAACGGGCACCTAATATCGTAATTGCGATAACGATTAACGCTAATACTGGACGCCAATACCAGCGTGGAAAGCGCAGGTTTCTCGTCAGTTTACCGCTGAGAACCCAACCGCCCCAGAGTGTACCTATGGTTAATAATATTGAGAAAATAAGCTCAAGCTTACGACCCGCCCACAGCATAGAAAGCACTTCTTTCGGGTAGATCAGATATTCCACGTACAAACGATTCGGACGAAAACCGTATTCTTCAATAAATGCGGGGGTCGATGCTTCTAAAAACAGCATGATCCACAAGCCGACAGTTAACCACACCCGTAAAATCGGCTGCCATAGACGGCCAATAAAATGATCACCTGAAAATAATGCAGTCCCTAAGGCAGCAATACCCCATAACCAACACAGAGTTGCAATATCGACGCGAAAACCTTGAATTAATAGATGCGACCAGCCATCCACAGCGGCCACGCGATCCGCTTGCCACAGCCCTAAAGCGATACGGCTCACAGTGACAATGAAAAGCACTAATAACGAAAAGATAAAGATGACGCGAAAAGGCCCATGGGCATTGTTTCGCCCGCGAGGTGATAAACCAGATTGCATGTGTTACCCCAAAACGTGTAAAAAGAGCCACTCTGCTTTGGAGTGTCAATTTGAAAAAATCGGTGAATAAGCTGTGCTATGACAACCGATTTTGCTTAACGTTGCATTAAATGCCGATTTTATATTCCCTAAGACGACATTTATGCAACAATTTTGTGAGTAACAGGTTAAAAAGTCGACTCGGACATGACGTATGCCCGAGTATTAACATTACAGCGTCTACTTTTTCAGCTTAGCGAAGGCATCGGCAAAGGCATTGCCCATGGCCGCGTTTGCTGGCGCTTTAGGTGTTTGCTTTTGCGCAGGACGCGCAGCCGATTTCGCTGACTGCGGTGTTTTACCGTGATTAGTTCTGGCAGGATTGTGCGGTCTTTGCTGCGGCTTGCTTTGGTCAATAGCTTCATCCAAACGCATGCTCAAACCGATGCGACGGCGCTCAACGTCAACTTCCATTACTTTGACTTTCACCACATCTCCCGCTTTCACCACAGTGTGCGGGTCGCTGATGAACTTGTCGGTTAGAGAAGAGATATGCACCAGCCCATCTTGATGTACGCCAATATCGACGAAGGCACCAAAATTAGTCACGTTGGTCACTACGCCTTCGAGTACCATTTCGGGTTTCAGATGCTTAAGTTCTTCAACACCATCTTTAAACTTAGCAGTTTTGAACTCACCGCGGGGATCGCGTCCTGGTTTATCCAGTTCGGCTAAAATATCCGTCACCGTCGGCAGACCAAATTCCGCCGTAATAAACTCTTCTGCCTTGATGCTGCGCAGTAAATCTGAGTTACCCATCAGGCTCGCCAACTCTACTTGCTTAGTCTTAGCGATAGTTTCCACTAGCGAATAAGCCTCTGGATGCACAGACGAGGCATCGAGTGGATTGTCCCCTTCTCGAATACGCAAAAAGCCCGCTGCTTGCTCGTAGGCTTTAGGCCCTAAACGCGGCACTTTCAGCAGCTCTTTACGATTCTTAAACTGACCATTGGCATCGCGATAATCGACCACGTTTTTCGCTAACGTCTTATTTAAACCAGCCACTTGTGACAATAACGGCACTGAGGCCATGTTGAGATCTACACCCACGCCGTTTACACAGTCTTCCACCACAGCTTCCAGCGAACCCGATAATTGGCTTTGACTCACGTCGTGTTGGTATTGACCGACACCGATAGACTTAGGCTCAATCTTCACCAATTCGGCTAATGGATCTTGCAAGCGGCGGGCGATAGACACAGCGCCACGAATCGACACATCAAGATCAGGAAACTCCAACGCCGCCATTTCCGATGCAGAATACACAGACGCACCCGCCTCACTGACCATCACTTTGGTCAAATGTGGATGGGTATCTTTCACTTCGGCAATCAGCTCAGCGGCCAGCTTGTCAGTTTCCCGTGATGCAGTGCCGTTACCAATCGCAATCAGCTCAACCTTATGCATTTTGACTAAGTTAGCCAAAGTACGGATCGACTTGTCCCACAGATTTTGCGGTGCGTGCGGGAAAATAGTCGCATGGCACAACAACTTACCCGTGTTATCGACCACAGCGACTTTAACACCGGTACGTAAACCAGGATCGAGTCCCATGGTGGCTTTCGCGCCCGCAGGAGCGGCCATCAATAAATCACCTAGATTACGGGCGAAAACTTTAATCGCTTCGGCTTCAGCGCGTTCGCGCATTTGCGAAATAAACTCAGTTTCCATCTGCAGGGCAATCTTAATACGCCATGTCGCCGTCACCACGGTTTTCAACCATTGATCAACGCTGCTATCACCTAATTTCAGCCCTAAATGATCACAGATAATCACTTCGCAGTAACTACCTTGGCCCGCTTCAGCGGCTGGGTCAGCATTCATAGATAAGGTTAAGAAACCTTCATTACGCCCACGCAGCATAGCCAGTGCACGGTGTGATGGGATCTTAGCTAACTGTTCTGTATGCTCAAAATAATCGCGGAACTTCGCGCCTTCTTTCTCTTTGCCTGCAATTAAACGGCTTTCTAACACACTGTTTTGGCTTAAATGCTCACGCACTTTACGCAGTAATTCAGCGTCTTCAGCGTAGCGCTCCATCAGAATATAACGCGCGCCCTCGAGCACAGCTTTAACATCGGCAAAACCCGCTTCGCTATTGATATAGCCTGCCGCTGTAGTCTCGACATCTACGCTACGATCAGCCAGTAATGCATCGGCTAATGGCTCAAGCCCAGCCTCGATAGCGATTTGGCCCTTAGTACGACGCTTAGGTTTGAAGGGCAGGTATAAATCTTCGAGGCGTGTCTTACTGTCTGCCTCGTCAATCGCCCATTGTAATTCTGGCGTTAACTTACCCTGAGCTTGGATGCTAGACAGGATCACTTGGCGTCTGTCGTTCAGCTCACGCAGGTAACCTAAACGCGTGTACAAGGTACGCAGTTGTGTATCGTCTAAACCGCCCGTGGCTTCTTTACGGTAGCGGGCAACGAAGGGAACTGTCGCACCATCGTCAAGCAGAGTGATGGTTGCGGCAACTTGTTGCTCACGAACATTCAGTTCTAGAGCGATAATCTGAGCGATGTTATGTGCATTAGTTTGCATAAATAAAGTGTCGTGCCTAACTGTAAAGTAAGTCGTTATTGCGCCAAAGATACCACAGGCGCCCCGTATGTTTCATGCTAAAGCCTAGGTCAAATCAGAGAGTTTGATCTTTCCCGCAATCCCGTGACTACCGCCGCTATTTTAAGAGCGGCAAGTCTGTGGTTAATTCGCCTCGCTGGCGAGAGTAGTTTCAAAAGGGGTATAACGGATCTGATTGATATACCACTCTTTTGGACCCGAGGGTGTTTGCACTAGCACCTCATCATCCACTTGCTTGCCGATTAAGGCACGCGCCATGGGCGAGTCGATGGTGATATAGCCTAATTTTGTATCGAGCTCATCTTTACCGACGATCCGATAACGCACGCGATCACCGGCTTCATTTTCAAGCTCAAACCAAGCGCCAAAAAATATTTTGCCTTCCTGCTGCGGCGAATAATCGACGATTTTTAATTCTTCAAGCCGCTTCACCAAGTAACGAACACGGCTATCTATTTGACGTAAAAGCCTTTTATTGTATGTATATCCGCGTTTTCACTTCGATCTCCCTGCGCCGCGGCCTCTTGGACTTTAAGGGTGATTTGCGGCCGATATTCCTTCCACAAATACTTCAATTCTTTATCTAAAGTTTGCCACCCCTGACGGGTGATCAAATGCGCTTTCATACTCATTACTCAATCGTTGGATTAAACGACCACAATTGATGCGGGATAATATATTGGACTGATGATACTCAGACTGGACGCTAAAGTTAACTCACTAAATCATCTCTGTGCATAATGGCTTTTAAATCACCTCTTTTGCTGATGCCAATTTAGTAACCATTTCAGCTTCGATCGACTATACATTACTGTTTTCTATCAATATCAATCCAATAAATACAATAGCTGTATTGCCCATCATTAAGCTGGCGGTTCTCGTGCTACAGCCTCAAAATCAAGCCATATATGGTTTTCATATTTCAAAGAAGATAACCCTTACTTTAAGACAGAGTGCGACTAACGGGCTCGTCAATGTAGGGGAATGCGTAAGTGCACTGTCACCTCAGTAGAATGAAAACCGAGCTAGATTTTAGACTGGTATTAAACTGCATTTTACGCACAAATAATTCGACGAACTAACAAGCTTAGCGATACATCTTTGCAGAAAAAAACTGGCCGAATTTGCCAATCGTATAGCAGAGGAAATACCTGACATGCCTGTTTTATTTAACGAACGAGTAGAAATTAGGGGCTTTGTTCCCTAAATCGAGTCAGCGAACAAAACTCTCATCATTGTTCAAATATCAAGCTACATAGTGGGTTTCAGGCATACCTAGCCCAGTAAGCTTGTTCAAAGCCCTAATCATCGCGTAAATTTCTCCCACCTGAGCGTTATAACTCCGCATGCTTAACGTGCCTCCTAGCAGTTGTTTTATCCTGTACATGGCGGTTTCTGAGATTGAACGGCGATGATAACCATACCGTTTTTTCCACTGCTTATTTGAGCCATGAAGCTGTTGCCAACTGACGGCTAAGTTTCGTGGATGCCCTTGTTCCCATAGCGTAGCACCTTCCCTAGGTGGAATAAGCACTAAAGCGCGTTTTCGACGAACGGCTTCGTGACAGGCTTTCGTGTCGTAAGCACCATCACCCGAGATATTGCGGATTTTTCGATGGGTTTGCTTAAGTAAATTGGGCATCACTTCAGCGTCTGCTACACCTGATAAACTGAGTTCTGCGGCAATAATTTCATGGCTATGTGTATCTACGGCAATATGCAGTTTACGCCACACTCGGCGCTTTCCATCTGTGCCATGTTTCTTCACTTTCCACTCACCTTCGCCATAGACCTTCAAGCCTGTCGAGTCGATAGCTAAGTGCTCAATGGCGCCGCGAGTCTTGGTTTTAAAAGCAATATTGACCGTTTTCGCGCGTTTACTGATGCAGGTGTAATGCGGGCAAGATAATGGGATGTCACCCAGTTTAAACACCGAATTGATAAAGCCCTGTAAGGCTCTCAGTGGCATAGAGAAAATACGCTTAACCATCAACACAGTGGTAATGGCTAAGTCGCTAAACACTTGAGGGCGACCTTTCTTTGGCTGCTCGACCTTGGCTTTCCACTTAGTAATTGCATCCTCATCGATCCAGAAGGTAAGTGAACCGCGGTTGATTAAGGCTTGGTTGTATTGCTTCCAGTGGGTTGTTTTATAGCGAGGTTTTGACACGGTTGATGGGTAAGTTGATAGGCGATGCCGATCAGATCTGCGGCTACGATTTTAGTTCAACCTATTTAGGACACAAAGCCTGAGGATGCTTGCTAGATATCTTGAGGTGATGGTGCAGAAAATCTAGCAAGAATGCGGCAGACTACCGTCAATATACTGGAAAAAGAACCAAGCAAATTAAGTCTACGCCGCAAGAGACGCCAAGCCGCAATGAATTCAGCGTTTTTGGTAAGATAATAAATGCTTAAAAAACACTCACACTCTTGCCCTGAGTGGATCCCTAGGTTTTTTATTAATAATTCACAATTTTTCACTTTATAAAAGTAAAAAAATAAAGAATATTGTCACTACTGTTTTGGCGCTCGACGAGCTAATCATACGTATGTAAAAGTTATGTGTGATTTGTATAAACAGAAGCGATCTGAACTTCACCAGCGAAACGCTATGGATGCAAATATTGAGTCATTACCATTTTAAATAGACATTTAATTTGAGTGAAACCATTTATGTGGTCATCCTCTTACAGCAGTGTATTTATTCTATGCACTAGAAATATATTAAACGAACGATGAGGTGTATTTTTGAAAGTTAATGATATAGCGTCACTTTTTGAAGGTTTGAATACGGAAAGTAAAAAAACTCAGAGTTCTTTGCGGATTAGAAGAATTCGTAATGTATCTGATAGCTTATTTAATAATAGAGATAGGGCTATGGAATCTCGTGCACCAACGAGTGGCGCAAAACCGCAAATTGATATTGGTGTTAAAGCAACGGCTGAACAGCAGCAAAATAAACAGGCGTTTATGCTGCTATTAAATGCAAAATTAGGTGCAGGCCCCGTTTCTCCTAAAAAAAATGCGCAACCCAAACTTACTCCAAATACAGAAGTTACGGAACTCAAGCAACAGAACTTATCTTACACTGAACATCCAACAACAGTGGTTACAACTAGCACTCAGCTGGTACCACCACCACCACCACCACCACCACCACCACCACCCCAAAAAAGAGTCTGGGACAACATTGATGGGCAACAGCTTGATCTAAAAAATAAAGCACAGGCTCAAGATAAAGCTGCTAACAAAGTCAAAGCTTCTGATTACGCTGCCAATCAAGCACAGAAAACAGGCTCAGTAGATATGATGGCTGAGCTGAAAGCCAAGCTTGAAGCGCGACAACACACCAAATCTCAATAAATAATCTGAGATCGTTTTAACAATCCATAACTGTAATAGCATTAAACTCTGCGTTAGTGAGGTTCAGTTGTGGCTTATTGTCTTTCAATTGATAGGCGATGAGTCCGGCAATCATATTTAGCATAAAACCATGCACGCTGCGGTGTCTAGAGTGTTCTATTTGAGAGATATTTTTTAACTGGTCGTTGATGGTTTCTATGATGAAACGTCTCGACAGCATCGATCTATCCCACAACAACATTGCCTTCGCTTTCATATTCTTACGCACGTTCGTCACCAACTTCACGCCTTTATCCAGCAATTCACTGGACAGCGCTTTACTGATATACCCTTTATCTGCATAGAGTTTATTCATGTCACTGTGCACCATCTCATTCACCGGTTTTGTGTCATGTACATTCGCAGGCGTCACTTTGGCCGCCACGATTCCGCCTTGATGATTCACAATCAAATGCAGCTTAAAGCCATAGAACCACCCCATGGTGCCTTTACCTCTGCACGCCAGTCCCGCCAAGGTTTCATGGCGATGAATACGTAGGTTATGACACACTTTGATGCTGGTTGAATCAACAAATTCGATGCCAGTGGGGTCACTCTTGAGGCTGGCAAAGTAGCTGCAAAGCGGCACTAAAGTAGTGGGTATCACCTCAAGAAAGCGGGTATAGCTGAGTAAATTAGGAAAAGCAGATTTGTAGAAATGAGCCAGATAGCCGATGTAGAAGTTCTTGAAATCACGGTGGTGGGACATCTGAAAAAGTATGATGATGGTCATCACTTCGCTCATCGTCATACGGCCAGCGCGTTGACGCTTGCGTGTACCATCGGTTAACAGCGTTTTTTTCCATTCTGGAATGAAAACAGCGCAAAAATCATCGACATCGCAAAACACTTCCACTAATTTATGCATAGGCCCTCCGGTGTGATGGGGTTTCTCTTGGTCGAAAGATCCGATCACTTGGAGGGCTATTAGTTCAACATTTCTTATCCCGAGTTCAGGTTATTTAGGAAACAAAGCCGCTTGAAGCGACTTAGTTCATATCAGGCAACTAAACTAGATGAAGCTGCTGCTTTCGATTGCTTTATTTCATCTATGAGCCTCTCAATCGCAGTCGCGACCTGAACAGATGCGTTTTCCATAACCACTAAATGCGCGTTCATTTTATCTACATCGCCATAAGCGCCTGCTACAAGTGCTGCACTTCCCATGTCATGTACTTGTTTATGTGGAGCATCAATCGCTTTAAATGATCTGGATTGACCATATAGTTCGGCCCCAGCTTCCTGAAAGTACCATTTCCCTAAACGACATTCAGTATGTTTATTCACAGTCTCGCCAAATTGCTGATTAGCAATTTTTAAATAAATTGCATTTTTCCACACAACATGATCCAGCTTAACTGTGTTTAAAAACGACACTTGAGATGACGTATCAATCACGTCATGCATATGCAGTGCACAACCACTCATTTTATCAATAACTGTACTTATATCTGCAACCGAATGTGTAATGTCATCGGTGGATGTCACGGTGTCACTCACCCGCAGCGCAATCTGCTCTGTCTGGACTTGCATTGAATTAATAAGTTTTTCTATCTCGGTCGATGCAATATGCGCTTTACTTGCTAATTGCCGTACTTCGTCTGCGACAACTGCGAAACCTCGTCCAGCTTCTCCTGCTCGAGCAGCTTCTATTGCAGCATTAAGAGCCAACAGATTTGTCTGGTCCGAGATTTCCTTGATAGAGCCGATCAAACGAAAAATCTGGCCACTGCTATTTTTCAGGTCACCTACACAAGCTCTGCTTTGTTCAGCTGCCGAGCGTACTATAAGCACTTTATCTTCCAGCAATTTTGATGTCTGCGAAGTACTTGATACCAATTCTTTGACTTGATTCAGAGCGACAGCTTCATCACCAAGCGCTTGTGCCCTTTGCGCAATAGAATTGCGAACAGACTCGGTTAACATAGCACCACTGAGCAAGTTAATCATCATTTCACTTTTTTTATCATATGCTTGTAAAGCGGTAGAGAGTTCAAGCTTGAGATCTTCGATAGTATTTTGAAGTTCTTCAATCTGGAACTGACTCTGCTCATTAATTGCTTGCATCTGCGATTTTAATAAATCGATTTCATGAATGTAACGTTTGTTAAACAAAATTAGTTTTATCCTTAAAGTTATAAACTCGCATCCTATTGGTAATAGTGCAGATTATTTATGTTATTCTAGCTAAATGGGTAAACCAACTTCTAACAAATCCTAGCTATTTTTTGACTCGATTTTCATCCTGCTTGCAATTGAAAAATTAAAAATAATGCTTTCCTCAAAATAATATCACAATGGAAGTTTTTCTAATGGCTTGTTATGGCCAGATTTTATATCTACATGTAGTGGTCAACTAAATTTGGTATGAGTAAATATTTTTACCCTGCACATAGGCATGAATTTAATATTGAAGTTAATCCAAACCAAAAGGCACGAAAAATATTATTAACTCTAATGAGTCGCTTCAATTTCAAATCACTTTTAAATTAACGACAATTAAAAATATAAATCATTATTGCGCCTATTTTAGTAGGCGCAATAAAATAACTACATTACAGAGCAACCAAAAACATAACTAAAACATCCAAATACAAAGATGTACTTAGCCTAGTAAAATACAGATTAAAACTGTTATGAAATATAATTATATTTTATAACCACAAAATGCTAACTTACAATTGAAAATCATTGACTAATATTATTTACTTGTTCAATTGAAACATAAAACAGATCATCAACTTTAATCAGTGTCCCTGTTGCTATCAGTTCATTACCACTTTTTAATAATACTTCAGATTGAACAAAGTCGTTTACTGGCTTAATTTGACTGGTTTGTAAATGATTAAGTTCATCCAATGTCATAGTGCAATTTGCAATAACAACATCTATCGCGATGCGCATCATTTAGCCTCCCTGAGAAATAGAAATAATTGAGCGACGGACATCACGGATCTCTTCTTGAGCTGAGGTAATTTCTGTCATCGTATTTTTAAACTTTTGTTGCTCAGTATCTAAATCGACTTGGATGGTGTCACAATATGCTGTCATAGTTGCATTCATGGATTGGAGTTGATCATAAGTTACGTTTTTAGTGCTCCAATCAGTACCCGCGATCTCTCCAACGCCCTGAGGATTGCCAAGTTTAGTTTTAATGATGTCGTCTATTTGACTCAAAAATCCCGCTGCACTGCCTCCATTTAACTTAGTGCTTTTATCATCACCAGGTTTAGTGTTAGGTAATCTATCACTCATAATTAACCCCCATAGGCGGTTAATTTCAGCAATGGCCTCTGACTTTAATGAAATATTGTCGGCTTTAGCTTCAGCACTTTTTGTCTGTTCTGAAATATATTTTGAAAGAATTGTATCAATCAAACTCAACGGGTCTCGATTGCCCGCTGAAAATAAATAGTTTGAAGATGATGCTTTAACCGCTTTAGTTGCGATGGGAAGCTGGCTCAAAGCTAATTCGAACGCCTGAGACTTAGTCTTAGCCTCTGTCTCAGGCGCGGAAATAACGTTGGTCATAGATCTAGCTTGGATGTCTGCCATATGAGTTTTCCTATTATTGTTGAATAAAATAAACGCGTATTTGATTACTGTCTTTAAAAATGACCTTATTACGTGAAATAGACTGAATCACGCCTAGAAGTGGTACATTACTACCAACCCAATACCGATACTTGTCGTCATATAAATACCCTCTTGATGTCGATGAGTAAAAGATTGAATATGGAAAGTTGGCATTATCAATAACTTGAGTGCTATCATTCCTAACTGAAACGGATGGGATAATATCCTGTAGCCCATTAGCTCTTAGCACAATTGCAGCTTTGGCGTTATCATTGACAAACCAAGTATCATTTATCTTATTAAACGACAAACCATATTCACCTAACACAGCCATAACTCGATTATCAGTTTCAAAGGTCTCAACCTGGATTTGATCACGATCGACTTTATTTATTACCTTATAACTAACAGGCTGCTTCGAATCGCTTGAGACTAATTCCACAACAGGTTGTGAGAGAATTTGCAAATTATTTGCTTCAACAATCTCAGCATTTGCTTGCAAAGCCTCAGGCAACAACAAAAAGGAGGCGCTATTGGGCACCTTAAGCTTGCCATTCTTAACGTAACTACCATTGAGTTGAGTTAAGTGTTCTGCAATTTGCGTGTACTGGTTAGCTTGATATACCATCCACATACCTAGACCCAATCCAGCATTAAGCAACAAAGTTAACATAATGAGTGCTTGATATTTTCGTGCTAGATAGCTTAACCATTGTGGTTTACGTTTACCTTCTTGATAAACAAAAAAGGCTATGCCTCTTAAGCAATAGATACGGCCTGACTTCAGTTTTTTTAATCGATCGTTTTTTCTTGATCCTCTAATACAGATGATATTTTTATCATTGCAAAACTCCCAACGAGTACTTACAGGCAAAATTTCTGGAACATAAAGCGTTTCTGCATCTATATCTTTATTTGACCCTGTAATAACTAGTTTTGGTTCGACTGGTAATATTACGCCATGCAGGTGGCCATCAACGAATTCAACTAACCACATGCAAGTTCAACTCTTGTCTCAATGTATTTGCAATACTCACAGTATCACTCAACGCTTTTAATAAACCTTGAGGATGGTCCGGTAAAGGCATATTACGCACATAGAAATAATCATTCGACTTAAACTTAGCAATATATCCACCCGATGTTAATGAAAAATTAGCATTTATCTTTAACGCAGTATCTGCAGGGAAATGCTCAATATCGAGTTCAACCATAATCAAGATAGTGTTAGCAAGACCAACGCGAGCACCATCTTCAATGCGGCAGCTTACATCACCAAAATGACACAATAATGCTTGGTGTTCATCTAGCGATAGGCTTGAAGCTTGCACTAAGTGAGTAAATTCCATTATAAATAAGGTAAATTTTTTATTTTTCATCGTAATTAAACTTCATCTCAATCATAAAGCGGCGCTGAGTAATACGCTGTTCAGCAGTTGGTAAACCATTTTCAACACTACCGCGTAAAAAAATGGGCGTATTTCTCATACCTTCAGTTTGTAAAAAGTATTTCACGCTTTTAGCGCGCGCATCAGCTAGACGTCGATTACTCTCATAAGCTCCTGATGAATCAGCAATGCCATAAACCAATATGCTTTCTATTGGCTTTCCACGCAGATCTTCAATCATGCGAACCAACATATTTCTACCATCTGGTGTCAGAGCTGATTCATTCACCATAAATAGCTCATTAAATACTAAACGTACGTGTTTAGACTGAGTACGACAAATATCGAATATATTATCTAATGCGCATGATGATTTATCGTCTACTATCCAATATTTCCCATCGTCCGAACTCCAACGATCACCCGCTATAGATCGACCGGTATCAGCTACAGTTGAACGGTCACTGCCAGAAAATTTATTACCATTCACTACATTAATAAGATTTGAATAGAGCCAATAGTCACCTTGACAACTGCTTACCTCGCTTAACGCATAGGTATGTAAATTAGCGAGATAGAGCCTACTTGGATGAGAAGGCGTAGAAACTTCAATACATGTCGTTTGATGCGGTGAACCATCTACATATTCAGGTATTCTCTTTACCCAATAACGTAGATGATCTACATCATCAATCTCAGAAAACAGTAAATTATAAATATCTTGTTTCCACTCATGATCCCATATTATTGAATCATCTTTCACATTCTGGGCACATGAAGTGAGTCCAACTATCACCCCTATCCAAAGCCAATTTCTAAACATTTTTTGCACTTTCCTGCTTATTTAATTCTAAGAGAATAAAAGCGATATGGCGGTAAAACTCTTTAGGAATATAGTCTTCACCAGTACGCATACTTTTATAGAATGCCCTTGCAAGCCCTATATGTTCCAAAATAGGAATATTAAGCGCCTCTAATCTACGGCGTTCATCCAATGCAAATGATTCAGTTGTAATCTTGAGCACGACAGGGACTTTATCTATCATGCAGTCATAGCAAATAGGCACTAAGATATGCGTAGGATTTGCAATAGCAAAAGTTGGTGTACGCCCTTTAGTCATTGGCGCATCCATGACTTCTCGCATTTGCCGTTTGCGTTCAGACTTCATTTCTGGCGAGCCTTCAGTTTCTTTCATTTCATTTTTCATTTCAGTAAACGTCATACGGTTTTTATGATTAAAGTGATAACTCTCAGCCATAAAATCTACACAACCTAAACTTACGCCATAAACAAAAAATAATAAGGAAACCAAACCCACATACAGCATTAGATTATAAATAAAGTATGACACATTGTTTATTTGTGCCAACCTAGTTAATTCTGCGCCACCAATATCAAAAACATATTTAAGCAAAAACAACAAAAACGTTAACTCTAGCACCTTACGTAATGAACGGGATATTGCCTCAATGCCAAATATATTTTTAGCCCCAGTAACTGGGCTAATCTTTTCCATTTTAAGACCTAATGACTCAGTATTAATAACATTCTTATTTAGCATTACCCAACTAATAGCTGCCATGACGAGCTTAATCATTAGCAGTATGAATATACCCCACGCAATCACACTGTAAATAATGTCTAAGCCTGTCTGTATATCTGCATATAACATTACCTCAAACCAATCATTTGACGAATCAAAAATAAAATAAACTGTACCAATAAATATCACTGCAAATACCACTAACTCCATAGTCGGTTCTGCTAGTTCAGTTTTTGGAAACTGACCTTTTTTTCTTAACTCCCGAAGCTTCTTCTCCGTTGGCGGATATTTTTTGGGTTCAGTTGATTCGTTTGACATAAATTTAGATCAAAACTTGTAGTGGTTCGGAACTCACAACACAACTTGGATCAGCTATATCACCATGGCTACATACTGAAATAGTTGATACCACCTGCTGGAAGAAAGATTTAACCGAATTAATTTCATTATCGTTCACAACTAAAGTCGGCTTACTTCCATATAGTGAGGTCATTCGCAGAACTTCCTGGCGTAATGCTGACTGAAGCTCAATTAGGCTATCTAAATCCTCACTCTCTCCCATGACAAAGGTTTCAATGCACTCGGTTAGTTCAGAACTCAACAGCGCAACATAGATTTTTCCCTCAGAATTCATTAAACGTGAGGTGATTTCATATCTTGCTTGATTTCGAATCCGATTGAGCCAATTTTTAGACTCATTATCGATACGAGACCAATAAATTAATGCCTCAAAGAAAGTCACCCTATCGAGATAAAACTCGCGAGCACGGATCATTTCTTTAATCACATCATGGACACGGTTCAAACCAAGTGCCGAGTCGATTTCGTTTTTAATCACTTCACTTTGGCTTGCAAGTCCTTCAATAATATTGCTGGTGTATTGAAGATTATACTTTTCAACTAAGCATTTCCGTAAAAAATATTGCACAATCGTAGCGATATTTTGGGTGGCAGCATCGCTAACAAAAATTTCGTCCCCAAGTACTTCGATTAGCTCTGCAGACTCATCATGTGAGAAGCTATAAATACGAATACCCGAAATATGAACTTCTATATCAACAGTAAGTTGCTCATCTACTGTGATAATAGGGGCGCCGAGGGCTTGGCCCCAAAGTGCTTTTTCAATCTGTACAAGACTAGTTTCTACTAGGGTGCAATGCTGATGTTCCCTTAGCACAAATGTAAGAGATTCATATAGTCCACTGCCGGCAATGCCTGTATTTACGACAGTTTTTGGCTTGCCTTGCACTCGCCACAGTAAGAACGCTGACAGTGTACATAAGATAAATAACGTCATACACACATAGAACAGACTTGGACTGAGTAGACCGAGTAGTAAAATCAAGGCTCCAATAACTAACAGGCTTTTCCAAAAACGGCTAACCTGCTTTGCCATCTGCCCCATAAATGAACTAGATTCTTCATCCCCTTTAATACGCGTGAGATACACACCGCAAGCGATTGATAACAATAAGCTGGGGATCTGCGAGACAAGACCATCACCTATCGTCAGTACAGAGAATCGGCTAACACTTTCAGATAGCGAGAGATCAAACTGATTAACCCCCACATAAATGCCACCAAACAGGTTAACCAAGCTGATCAAAATACCAGCAATAGCGTCACCTTTGACGAATTTCATTGCCCCATCAAGCGAACCAAATAGCCGATTTTCGGTGCTTAAATCAGAGCGTAACTTTTGTGCTTGTTCACCTGTAATAAGACCGCTTTTTAAATCGCCGTCAATCGTCATTTGTCTACCAGGTAAGGCATCCAGAGAGAATCTGGCCCCCACTTCCGCGACCCTTTCGCCACCTTTGGTAACAACTAAAAATTGCACTATGGTGATAATGATAAAGATGAGTAACCCTGAAATAAGGTTCCCTCCCATCACAAACTCCCCCACGGTTTCAATCACATTACCTACATCTTCATTCGCAATAATGTTTCGGGTCGTTGCGATAGACAATAACAAGCGAAAGGTCGTCAGTAACAATACGACCGTTGGTAAAAATGTCACCATTAGAGGTTGATCATTCTCAAGCATGATAACCAGCAGCAACACTGAACTAATAAAACTAATTAAAATAAACAGATCGATCACCACTCCGGGAAGGGTGAACAAAATAATAGTTGGCAACGCAAATGCGATAATCACACTGCTGGGATTAAACTTGATAGGAAACCGACGAAGACGCTTAATCATACCGTCTCCAAGCTAGTCCGTAGTGCTTCAACAATCGACTGAGTTTCTATGCTAATAATCTTGTCGTCATTCTCTATCGTCAGCACGGCGAATCCATTGACATAGGTATGCTCTACAGACAAATGTCTTGCCTGATCGTCTATTTCAGCATGGAGTAAGTCCACAAGATGTCCGATTAAATACTCATTAAGACTCAGTTCTGTTAAACGCAATTTTACGGTTTCAGCGAGTCGGTTTTTCAATTCATCTTTCAACAAACTAAGACTTTGATACTGTTCTTCAACAATATCGACAAGCTGTTGATTGGCTTCGTCAAACCAACGCTCTTGATTAACCTGAAATTCTTCTTCTATCTCATTATATAAATTATTAGCGTGAAGATTGAGCGCCTGCTCTTTCTCCTCGATCAGTTGCACCACTTGCTCTTCAAGCATTTGCTGGTATTGCTCGACTCTCTCTTCTAAAGCAGATAATAACGCCTTAGCCTCGTTATAAATAAGAAGATCAGACTTCTTTATTACGTTTGAGTGACGCTCTTTCTTAAATGCAATCTGTGGAACTAATCGATGCAATGAATTGATTTCTATATACAAGACATACCTCATTCTGGTTTAGAATTTAAGCTTACTAAATCCTTAAATCTCACTACAAAAGAAAAAAAAAGATTAAACCTGAACTCTTATGATTTAATCTTTTCAATTGATGGAGAGTCTGGAGGTTAGCTATTGATTCAAGGCGCTAAAACCAGATGACTTCGAACAATCGGAGAGGTAACAATCAGTTTTCCACTGGCAGTCCCGAGTAAATATGAGCGTCCAGTCGACACTAGATCCAACCCTGAAATTTGCTGGTAATCAGATTTATTCATTCGATTAACGGGATTTAACTGCGACTTAATCTCGGCCCGATCCCTTAAATTATTTAATTTACCGGCAAAATGATTTTGTCCCCGCATACTGGTAGCCCCTTGAGTCAACAGGACCTTCGAATTCAAACTTTTCAAATACTGACCTAAATCTTGTTTTCGCCACTCTTCAAATTCAGCAGAATCTTTTTTACCTCGTAAAGACTCAGGTATAGGTCGCCAAGATCCCATTAACGTGCCAGCCTCTGGACGATCTAAGAACTTAGGTACCCTATGTTGAATATGTCCCCCCGCTCGACCTACTATGCGCGATTCGATCTTACCTAGGTCAAGTTGTGGTTTAGCAGTACTTTTTTGACTCTCAGCGGCAATAACAGGACCAGCTGTCTCAGTCGACACTGGGGTTAATGTATTAACTAACGTTGCAGCAACACCGACTTCACCATCAGTCACATCCGCCACCGATGGCGAACCGTTGCCCATCACAGGTGGGGTTGTACCGCTGCCATTGCCAGCCGCGGAACCACGAGGATGACCAGTCGCGGTACTCGGCGCTGCATCTGGGGTTGTCCCCAAATTACGCCTAGGTCCTTGGGTGTAATTGCTGCCCGTTTGCGCACCCTGACTCAGATTCACAGGTGTTGAACTACTCACCTCCCATTTACGGCCGGTGTATCCTTGTGCTGCATCCGAATTAGGCACCACTGTCGCAGGCGTGTCGTCCGTAGGCACGCCATCCGTCTGTGCCGTAACTGGCGTGTTTGTGGTGTTCGCCGCGACAGGCAGACGAGCTGGTGTATCTGCGACTGCTGTAGGCGCATCGGTTTGCAGGCCATCATCTGTCGTCGATGGCGAACCATTACCCGTTGCAGGAACAGGACCACGAGGATGAGCTATCGCTGAACTCGGCACTGCATCTGGGGTTGTCCCCTGATTACGTCTAGGTCCTGGGGTGTAATTGCTGCCCGTTTGCGCACCCTGACTCAGATTCACAGGTGTTGAACTACTCACCTCCCATTTACGGCCGGTGTATCCTTGCGCAGCATTCGCCTCAGGCACCACTGTTGCAGGGGTGTCTTCCGTAGGCACGCCATCCGTCTGTGA
>NZ_JABAEB010000013.1 GCF_012584455.1 Shewanella oncorhynchi | reverse complement strand
CATGTTTTCACCTAAAGTCATCTACGAGGTAATAATATCACCTCTATTTAGGTGGCCAAAATTAGTGTGCCACTACATGCCACTACATAAATCAAATATTCGCAGTGGTATTTCTGCACCCTCTCCAATCCTTTTAAACGAGCGGCCTAAAAATTTTTGACTAAGTACGGCATCGAACAGACACTCGAAGGTTAAGGTCGCAGAATAATGCATTCAAAGTCTGTTCGTTGAAAATAGCGTTAAGACAATCATCTGCAATTATCATCACCGCTCAATAGTGAGCGATCCTATCTGCATTTATCGAGGAAATCCCAATGTCGAATGAAGGTTATCATGAACCCATTACTGAACTCACCGATAAAACCAAGGACATGCACCGTGCACTTACATCACTGATGGAAGAGCTTGAAGCAATAGACTGGTATAACCAAAGAGTTGATGCGTGCAAAAATAATGAGTTGAGAGAGATACTTATACATAATCGAGACGAAGAAAAAGAACATGCTGCAATGCTACAAGAATGGATAAGGAGACAAGATCCGAGCTTTGATAAACAGCTAAAACATTACCTTTTTACAGATACGCCTGTTGCTCACACACCTATTGTTCACAAATAAGTATTCAATCTGGCTGTTTGAGCAAGCCATTTTCGTGAGAAAACGCCTTTAGTCACTAAGTTGCCGTTCTTATAATACAAACCTCTGCATGTGTTATTGCACCATTTAGCTCATTTCATACAGCCTTGCAGAATACTAGCGTGCAAATGTATTACTACGGACACTGTATTCTACGGACTTAGTGACTTTCATTTTTAGCGTGAAGGACTTCACCTAATGCCACCTTAACGAAATATCTTGCGTGTAAATCTTAGACGTACAGGACCTTTCAATCTCAGTATGGCGAGCACTGCCGTGCAAGAAAAACGAGCGATGTCAGCCATTTTTGAACGACTAAAAACATCACTCACTATTTTTAGCTACCTACGGCAATTAGAAATGACGACTCAATATTGAGGTCATACATCACTTAGGCTTTATCGCTCAAATTTTACCGAGTAGAAGGAATATAACGAGGATCAATACTACCAAACCTAATCCACCGCTCGGGCCGTACCCCCAGCTCTTACTGTGTGGCCAAGTCGGAGCCACACCGATCAGCATCAGAATCAAAACCACCAATAATATTGTTCCTATACTCATGAGAGTCTCCTAGACATTATGGATATAACTCGAACCAGAAATCTTAATCAATATGACTAAGATCCTTTTAAATACCCACATAAAGCTGCCAAACTTTATGCTTAAGGTGCTTACTTAATTGTAAAAGCCTCTGACATCAACTGTGTTTTTCGGCATCCTTAGCCGCTTCTTTTACATTACCAATTGCTTTTTGAGTTTTACCTTTTATCTGTTTCTGAACCCCTTTCATCTGCTGTTTCGGGTTGCCAACGATCTCACCAATTTTTTGCTGCACTTTGCCTGCAGCGTCTTTTATTGAACCTTCTATCTGGTCTTTGTTCATGGTCAATTTCCTTTTGTTGTTGATATAACATCTAAATAATAATGAGCGTTAACAATCAGCTATGAGTTATTGTTCATTTTTAGTAAATAGCTTTTAGCAAACATCTACATATTTTTAGTAAATATCTTAGTTGGTAAAATATCAGTAAAGCGACATAAAAATTAGACTAAAATTAATTCCGCGGTATTTTCATAAAATTGTGTGACTGGCTCTACATCAATCACGCCGCGTCAACTTAGGTATTAACGCTACAATATGACATTGGTTTGAATAGGAAAATATTTTGTAGCAATCTTGAATTTTACCTTAAACATATTGTGGTGATCATTTTATTTACTGAAAATTTAGTATTAATCATGACTGAATTCCATTATTTAATTATCTAGTGATTTTTTCAGCTAAAGCTGACATCCTAATGATGAGCCAAAACATCAAGCTAAACAACATAAACCATCTTATTAAGATAAAGCTTACCCATTAAAGGCATATCAATCTAAACTCTGTATCCAATTTATAATTTATCTAAAAGTGTGTCTGTGCGATAGCGTACACATTATAAATATTTTAATCCGCAATTTAACTTAAAACACAATGAAACATCAGCTGATACCTAATGTAGCTACATTTTGGTATGTCATCGATGCCATTAAAAATATGTATATGAGTGTTCAGTGGATAAACTCAGAAGGAACTAAGAGGTATAACTCTAAAACGTTAAAATGGTCTAGAAGTGTTCATAGCATCTTGTAGAGCTTAGAAAACCACAGCTGGTAGTCTAAGGTTTTTAGCACCAACTAGCCTCGGTTGCTGATTTTTACAATAATGCTTCTATATTCGCAAGAAGAACACGATAACCTACGTTACCATAAAATATTTGTCTACCTTTGTCGATAATATAGGTTGGACTGCCTTGTAGATTTTGTTGTGCTGACTTTTGGTAGTTGCTCATTAATGCGGCTATAGCAGAACCATCATGAACGCTTGAGATGATTTTTTTCTGTTCCAGCCCATAGAAATCAACCAGATCATAAAGTATTTCAAGCTTACCAATATCCAATGCGTCGATAAAAAATGCACTCCGAAATTTCAATGCCATATTGATACTGGTGTTTTTGTCATAGATAAGTTCAATGGCTTTGAGCACTAAATGAGCATTGGCCGACGTTGTCGGTCTGACTTCAGTCCATATTTTTGAGTTCGTGGGAACGTCATCACGGATAGATGCAGATTTATGTACATGTTCTGCAAAACCATTATATTGACCTTTCTGTTTCCACTGTGTCTCAATTTTTGTGTGAACATCACCAAATACATCAAGATGATGATATTTAACATGAATTTTATTTTCTAACTTTTGATTTAACTCCTCAATACGTTGTTGTGCAACCCAAGCCCACACACAAAGAATATCAGAGTAGTAATCAATGATCAGGGGTTGATTCATGTTAATCCTTAATAAGGTGGCAGTTTAAGTCATACACTCTAGTTTCAAGGCTAATCAATAATTATTGTGATGGCAGATCTACTTGTTACCCACAGAAGTCAAGATTTCAATATCTGAACTACAGAATAAATACCGAGGCTACACCGAGCAATAGGTACAAGGATGTGATTTTTAGCAGACATACTAGAAGTCATCGATTTGTTTCATATTACGTGCCAGCAATCGCTTTTCAGCTTCTTCAAGAGACAGTATATTGCTAAGAAATTCAGTTACGGAAGGTGCAGAACTGCAATTTTGTAGATATTCAAACAGCCCTACAATATTTTTATGATACTCAAGTGTGGCCATCGCTATCTCATCCGTATCCATCCTCTTAAACGGATGTTCACCTATGGTGTTAAAAGGAATAGCGGTTTTTTCATAATAATGCCGACAATAAGTGTTAAGTGCATTGCTATTGCCATTATCTTCGAACTGTCTGATAACTAGTGCCATTTTTTGCTCGTGGGCTGAAATATACTCCAACAGTAATCCGCTTCTTTCGCTATCATTTGTAAGTGCGCAATGTGCCGCAAATGCATGCAGCTGTTGGTGTATATTTCTAGTCCATTGCATAACATCATAAAGCGTTTCTATTTGCATATTATTCTCCTCAAAATGGGAGTCCTTGGTCTTTACTGTGAAAAATGAATCACTTTTCTATGCATTGATGAAAATAAATTTACTAAACAAGCCCATATTTACAATGGTATTATTTCTCATTAAAAGCGCAGTTTTTAAATGATTATTGACTAAATTGTCAAACGCTGATGTCTATTATTGATGATATGAATTATTGATAACTTGTCATCAACATAAAATACTTTATAAGTCCAACAACGGATTAATCTATGTAGCATCTGGTCTTTAGCTTAAAAGGCTGGCGATAAGCCACAACCTGTAATAAGGCTAATAGCATGAGTATACCTATATTTTTCTATTGACTCTGTTCGTTGCCGCACTGATTCTTGACAATACAATGCGCACAAGAAAGAGGGAAAACTACCAATACAATATGTTGCACTTCCATAACTAGATTGAAGGGCATCATCTTCCCGCGTTCAGTTAATAACAGTATTAGATTTGGGAACGAACCATAGGTGAGCTAGCCCAATATTTACCGATATTAGTACTGAGTCGTTAATACGCACTAAACAAGCCATCAAAATATTTAGAATAACAATAATAGAAGATAAAAAAGGAGTAGCCGATAAATCGGCTACTCCTTTTATTTAGCGGAAAATTTAAAAGCGGTAATTAAAGCTCAGGGTCACATTACGTGGGGTTCCGTAATGATACACGCTATATGCTTCGGACATTGAGGCAGAGGCAGACATATAAGCATAGTATTTTTCGTCTAATAGGTTCTCTACGTTAAGTTGCAGATCCATGTTGTCAGTGAGGTTATAACGAGCCATCAGGTTGACTAAAGAGTAAGCATCCTGATCGATTTTTACTGTCCCCCCTTCAGAGTAACTATCACTCTGCCAGTTAATACCACCACCCACGGTCAACTCAGGCAGGTAATCGACAAACTGATAAGTTGTGAATAGTTTAAACTGTTTACGAGGGCTAGTAGTCGCCACTTTTTTTCCGTCAGCATCTTCCGCTGTAAACTGCGAATAGCCAGCCGTGATATTCCACCCATCGATAAACTCCCCCACCACTTCTAACTCAAAGCCTGTACTCTCAGTACCTTGAGCAGCTTTGTAATAAGTGGTTGGAGTACCGTCAACAATGATAGTTCCAGCGGGTGTTGCCAGATTATCCTGTTCAATCTTAAACAGTGCCACTGCGGTGTGCAGACGATCATCTAGATAAGCGCTCTTTAAACCGATTTCATAGGCTTTACCTTCGAGTGGCTCTAAATAATCACCGTTAATATCCTTACTGTTCTGCGGATTAAATATTTCGGTATAACTGGCGTAAACACGATGCTCTTCGTTTATGTCATACAAGGCGCCAACATAAGGAACGAACACGCCATCATCACCAAAGTTGGTATCAGTACCATAACTGATCCCTTCGCGGTTCCAACTAGAAATACGGCCACCGGCAATCACTTTTAAATCATCGGTAAGTGTTAGCCGAGTTGCTGCGTAGAGACCTTTCTGCTCAGTATCCATATTCAACTGGCGATTGGCGTTTGTTGACCATTCAGGCTCTTCAAAGGCGTTGCTTTGCCAATCATAAAAGTTTTCAACTGCCTTTGAGTCCCAGCCTGTCATATTCTCACGGATGGGTTCATAGGTATCAGCATAGGATTTCTGTTTGCTGTATAAGGCACCAGTCACAAATTGATGCTCACGGTTAAAGAGTTGGTAATCGCCTTTCAACTGAAAATCGAAATTATCAGAGTTACTTTCACCATGGCTGTGATAACGCTGACCGCTCAAACCTGCACCGGTTTCTTTATTCAGCAAGCCAGACATATAGATCATTTTGGTGGTGGTTTCATATTCCATGCGATTATAGTTCGCCACCAACTGCCAACCATTGCTGAAATAATGGTTCAAGTTAGCAAAATAGTTGATGTTAGTCGTTTCCCAACGGCTCCAATCTGCCGCTGTTGTAGTAGAAACATCCCAATCAGTAGCCGAACCATCGCTGAATACTGCTGGTAACGCACCCCACATCGCTCCTTTGGGGTTGTTGTTATTGTAACTACCGCCAACGCGCAGCATAGTGTTGTCAGTAATGTCTGAATCAATTACGCCGTAAAGAATGGTCTTACTGTCTTGATAAAGATCCTGATAAGAATCGCTATTGACATATTTAGCGACCATGCGACCGCGCACACTGCCACTGTCGTTGAGGCCATTAGAAACATCTGCGGTAACTTGTTTTTTATCCCAGCTACCCGTAGCAACATCAACATAGCCCTTAAGTTCGTCACTGTCGGCATGTTTGCGCACTAGGTTGATTGAAGCAGAAGGATCACCTGCTCCCGTTAGTAAGCCTGTTGCACCACGCACCACCTCTACACGCTCGTACAAAGAGATATCTGACACAGTCTCACCTGCATCGCCCCCCAAACTCCAAGATAAAGGTACGCCATCGATCTGGTAATTCTGAACCGCAAAACCACGGGCCATAAAGCCATTTCGAACGTTATCTGTTTTAGATGAAGACAAACCTACTGTGTTATTAACCACATCAACAACGGTATTGAGTGCCTGATCCTGGATCCGTTCAGCGGTCAAGATGCTCACTGACTGTGGCGTTTCCTGCAGTGACAGCCCTAAACCTGTGGCGGTATCAATGGTTCGACTCACAGTGTACTTGCCCATCACTGTTATTTTTTCAATATTTTGATCATTTGCATCTGCTGCAGAAGACGGCTCTGCAGCCAAGACTGACAAAGGGTTTAATGCCAAAGTAATGGCAGACGCGAGAGGTAGTAGATAAAAGCGCATAGTAATTTAGGGAGTTTATTTAGGATGGATATACGGTAACACTATTGCGAATCACTTTCATTTGTATTTTGGTGATATATATAACAAATTCATCATTTATTAATGAGGAATAAACGTCCCCGTTGTGTTTATGCCTTCAAAAGTGAGCGTTTACGGCGAAAAAGGTTATTCTTTACCCGTATTCGGTTAATCATTCTTAATCTACGCCACTAAAAGCGACCCTGAGATTATTACTCCATAGGATCGCCATTAGTGTTTAGTTTTTATCTCATCAGTGTGTCTGTACTATTAGCTCGGCAGGCAGAGGCCACTTTGCCACTTGCCACTCACCTTGCCAATTCTCTATCGATATCCATAGACTATCGGCGGAGGTTAGCGTCTTAGTTGCGATGGCGTGTACGTGTTGGCCATGCTTATTACCATGCAAAATACCATTCTCACTGCGCTGTAAATCTACTATTGGCAAAGCCTGCGTTCCAATATTGGCATAGCCTTGGCGTATATTGCCTACCTCACCTTTTTCAAAAACCAACATGAAATCTTTCACATAGTCATCATGATGCACATAGGGATCTTTTAGATCTAAGGGTAAAGGGGCTATTTTAAATTCACCTAACTCTTGAGCCTGCCAGGCCGGCGGAAATGTAGGTGTTAGCGACTGATACAAAAACAATAGGGGGAGCAATAGAATAAACCCACTCAGTTTATATTTATTTTTTTGCCAAAAAGTTGAATGAATGAAAGCCATTAACGTACCTCCTCTAGCCTATCTGCCACAGTACTGGGGGATTCCATTTTTTTAATTGCACGCACATTACGCAGTCCCCACATCATAAATCCCGTGATTGACATACCCGATAGGATCACCCCAAAAATAAACCAAATGATTTTTGTCCAGATACCACCTAAGGTACCGTAATGCAAAGGATCTGCGATATGCATTAGCGTTTGTATTCCTGTCATCGTCTCGGGTGATGTCGCTCTTGCAATCTCCCCCGTCCAAGAGTTAATGCTAAGGTTGTAAGAATACTGATCGTAAAAAATGTGCTCGCCACTACCGCTCAGATGATACATGTCACGATTATGCTCGGGTTTCATCACATAGCTTGGTTGAAAGTCAGGAAAGTGCGTTTGTGCTAATGTTAAGGCTTGTGCAAATGACACGCTTGGATCTGCGAGATTCACATCACCCTTTTGGATAAAGGGCAATTGCTCAGCAGCAACCAATGGCGCATGTGGCTCGATATCAATATCTGCATGCCAAAAAATGGCTTGGACTAAATACCATAATCCGGTAACGGCCATAATCGTGATAAACCAAATTGACCACACACCAGACAATTTATGCAAATCGGCCAATAGTGTCTTTTTACCTTGACTCACACGCAATTTCGGAGCAAAAAAACTTCGCCAAAAACGTTTATAAACAATGAGTCCCGTCACTAAAGACGCGAGCATAAACAGCGCCATCGAACAGACAAGGTAATAGCCCAAGCTGTAACCGCTTTGCCAAGGAAATAATAACCAAGCATGCAAAGATCTGATAAAACCGGCAAATGTCATGCCTTCATTAATCTGTTGGATCTCACCAGTGTATTGATTGACATAGGCCATGGCATAGGGTTTATCCGCGTCACTGAACATGATCACATTGACCATATAAGGTTCTAAGGTCATAGCACCAGAGACTGCCGCACTTGGGTAGGCTTCCTCAACAATCGTCATCAATTCACTAACCGGTTTTACGGGTAAATCATTAGGGTTCAACGCCCTCGATGCAGGATTCGTTAACCAAGTGATCTCATGACTCAGTACTGCAATCGTCCCCGTCAAGCAGATAAAACAAAATAACAACCAAATTGGGAGCGACACCCAACCATGCAACATAAACCAGAATCGGTTACTGATCTTCGCCATTTGTGACTTTCCTAACACTTATCGTATTTCGCGAGTGTAAAGGTAATGCAAATTGTTATCAATACGATGTACTGGGAATTATTTTCAATTAGAATGCCGGTCACAAAATACTATGATGGGGAATCATGATGGATAAAACCTTGTTAGCAGCGCTCATTTCGAGCCTATTGTTAGCGCCGAATTCCTACGCCGACGAAACTCAATCTGACGCAGACGCCAATATCGAAGTGATCAGTATTAAAGGTAGTCGTTTAGATAAAGCTGCTACAGCAACGGGCTTACCCTTAACACTGAGAGAAACGCCGCAGTCAGTGACGATTATAGATCAAGAATTTATTCAGAGTTTTTCTCTTAACAATGTTGCTGACTTAATGTTTTTAACACCGGGTATTTCTGCACAGAAAGCAGAAACTAACCGCTACTTTTTCAGCGCCCGTGGTAATCCAATCACTAACTTCCAATTTGATGGTGTGCCCGTTAACTATTCTAGTTTCTTCAATGATGCTTCGACCGATACGGTTATCTTCGATCGAGTAGAAGTGGTTCGTGGTGCAACCGGATTATTAACGGGTGCAGGAGAACCCTCGGCCGCCATCAATCTCATTCGAAAACGTCCAAAATCTTCACCAGGGGGTTACCTCAGTGCAAAAGTAGGTTCATGGGACAGTTATCGTGTAGAAGGTGATAGTTCAGTGGACATAACAGAAGATGCCGATGTCCAAGCACGTTTTGCCGCCGCCTATGAAAAATCAGATAGTTTTACCGATCTAGCCGAAGATGAAAATCTGCAAATTTATGGCGTCGTTACTGCAAGATTAAGTGATAGCACATTATTCACTTTGGGCGCGGACTATAGTGACCGCGATCCTAAAGGCTCCACTTGGGGAGCGCTGCCACTGTTTTATGCCGACGGCAGTTTAGCGAGTGACCTTCCCCGTTCGACTACCACTGCAGCATCTTGGTCTAGTTGGAAACGCCATGGTGCGAACGTTTTTTCTACTTTAGAACACAACTTTGATAATAACTGGGAACTCAAACTCGACATAGAACATCGTGAGGATAAGATGGATGGACACTTGCTATATTTATATGGATCCCCAGATAAAACCACAGGTTTGGGGATGAGTGCATTGCCTATGATCTACCAATCAACCCGTAAGCAAGATGCGGCGCGAATATTTGCTTCAGGGCCATTCGAACTATTGGGTCGAGAACATAAACTAACAACCGGCCTACTCTATTCAAAACAAGATATTAGCGCCGACTCTTTCTACACCACAGATGTTTTAAGCGTAGGCAATTTCTTTGAGTGGGATGGCTCGATTGCAGAGCCAAATTATCCATCGATTCCCACCAATGAAGAGACTGAAGAGATCCAAAAAGGTGCCTATATTGCTACCCAACTCAATCTGCACGATCAGATCACACTGCTGTTAGGTAGCCGTATCAGCCAATATAAAGTCGATCCAGGTTATGAGCACAATGATGTCATTACGCCGTATGCAGGATTGATTTACGATATCAGTGACAGTGTGTCGATTTATACCAGTTATACTGAGATTTTTCAGCCTCAAGATGCCAAAGATGCTAATAACAAACGCTTAGACCCGACAACTGGCAATAATATTGAACTTGGCAGTAAAGCCGATTTTTTCGACGAAAAACTCACCGCCAGTGTTGCAGTGTTTAAAGTTCAAAAAGAAAATGTGGCGGAAAAAGATCCTAACATTAAAGACCCACTTCCTGATGGTAGCTTTCCAATGCGCGCTGTGGATGGCACCAGTAACCGTGGTTTTGAAATGGAACTAACGGGTAGACCCACAGAGGATTGGGATCTGTACTTCAGTTACACCTACAGTGAATCTGAAAAAGCCGATGGTTCGGCCTTTGGCACACATTTACCTAAAAACTTAGTACGCTTATCTTCGCTCTATCACTTTGATGGCGCTCTAGAAGATCTCACATTAGGTGGCAACTTAAGCTGGCAGAGCAAGATTTATGTAGAAAACGCAGGTCCTAATGGCGAAAGCTCTGAACAAGCCAGTTATTTCCTTACCAATCTTATGGCAAGTTATCAACTCACTGATGATGCGATTGTCCGTTTGAATATTCGAAACTTGTTTGATGAAAAGTACTACTCTAGTATTGATTTCTACAATCAAGGTTTCTTCGGCGAACCGCGAAATGTCGAACTTAGCCTGAGCTATAATTTTTAGTCTAATTGTTAATCGCAAAGACCGCGCATCACTTTTATGCGCGGTATACCTAAAGCTAAACTATCCTGCGTTAAAACAGCATCCGGTAAACTTCAATGGATTAACCCTTTGGGCTCAGGGGGGTAATCCATTACAATGAAGTCCATTTTGAGTTCGTAAAACAGATGTTCCGCCTATGCCTAAGTCTCACACCCACATGCATCAACATTTGCAAATGCCACATGCTAAATTAGATCTGCAAGCTCTAGTGGACACCCTTGCCTTTGAGCAAGTGACCATTATTGGTAATGCTTCCGGCGATTGGCAGCCTGCGACCACAGGTACGACATTTATTTTTAACGGTACTCAATGGGCTGAAAACAGCAATGTAAATAATCAGATAGTAAATATCGCCAACGGTGGTTTTGCTGAATCAAAATATGCCTTTGTGGTACAAGGTCATCCACAAAGTGGTCTGCTTACCCAAGCCTTAACGCAAGTTGCGATTGAATTAACGCCTCAGCTTGGCTGCTGGCCTTCATCTGGGTTAACCACAATCGTGTTGATGCAGCAGTTGTCTCAGCATGTGCAAGTGCAGCGTATGTCGCTGTTTCCGAGTTTAGCAAGACCCAATGATTTACCGCCTGACGATCACTTACCTTGCATGGTGCATAATTGGTTAGGCGAACGACGGATTGCCCAGGCTTTGATACCATCGCTCGACTGGCCTGAATTTAGCTTAGCGTCCGTATTTTCACCTCGCCTATCCGCAATAAACCAAATGCAACCATGCCAAGTCACACCTAGGATAAACGCATATAATCCCTTTGATTTGCTTGAGCGTTTACAGGAATCGAGCTCATTAATCGCAGATGCACTAAATCCAGCCACGCGGCAGATGCAACTTGAATGGCTAATCACACTGGCGCATACACCCATTAATATTTGGCTACAACTTGCTCACCCTAGCCAGATCATCAATGCTGAAACTTTATTTTTCAACCACATGCCTGAATCAAAACCCAGCTATTGGTATTTAATGGATACTCAGGCATCTCAATATCTTGATGCGATTCGCCATAGTTTGGCCTATTGTTGGCAAACGTTGTCAACTAAGCACACGAGCTTAATTGGCAACGAGCCTTCAAACGGCTCGTGACCCTCCCCCTGTCCACTACCATTCGCATTCAAAACACATTCAAAATACCTAAGGCGAATGTCGTTTTACATTTTGCCTTGCCCTTTAGCGATGCTAAACCAACCTCTGTTTAAATGCATGACTCAAAACGTCAACACGCCCTAGTTAAGGGATTTTTACCCAATGCGATCCCCAACGGTTCAAAGTAATTGATCAGCGCCTGAAAAATCACTTGTCTGTGGGCCGCATCGGGATAAGCCCCCTCCTTTGCCATTGCTGAGAAACTGGTTCCCGACACTAAATACGGATTCGAAATATCAGTATAGGATTCAATACAGGCTTCAAATACTCGCGCCATCATCTCCGTTGGCCGAGAGAAGTACTGCATCCCATGTTTTTTATCTAATGCAATCGCTCGGCGAACATAATCATGGGGCTCATCACCCTGCCCACTCAACAATGTCACTTTGAAGATCTCAGATAATCGAGCATTTAATGGATGCTCTATGATGGGCAGATTGGATAGCCAAAGATCGCTCGCACACTGAAACCGCTTATTAGTGGGTTTGAATGATTTAGCGGCAATATAATGGTCAAACGCATGCCAAAACTCATGGGCTAAAGCACCAGCACCTGCATTTTTAGCCAATGCTAACTCTCGGGTCGCGGGAGCATAATGGGCCTGAACGCCCTTTTGGCCGCCATGACCAAAGGCCAGGCTGACGGTTTCTCGCAGCCCTAAAGTCAAAGGTGGCAATTTTAAGATAAAGGCCAGATCGGCGAGCGAATCAAACACTAAATCCGCAGCAATGCGCGATTCATCCCGCGTCACCCAGCGGCCAACACGGACATGGCTAAAACCAAAGGTTTGTTTAATATCAAGAAAAGTGACTTGCTCACCAAATCGATAATCGGGTCCATAGCGGTTATATTGCTGATTGATTAACACGGCTTACCTTGAACCCTATGCAGTGAGAGACACATTAAGCTGGCTATTTTAGGTTAAAAGACAGAGGAACAAAACGCTGCATTAAGTACAATATCAAGTTAAGAATAGGAGCCAACCAGCGCTTACTCTTGGTTTGGTATCGCGATGCTTAGATTTCGACAACCACAGGGTTCGTTAAGCTTTAGCCGTTAATATCACATCATCCCAAACCACGACACGATTTCGCCCCGTAGTTTTAGCGTGGTACAAGGCTTTATCGGCCTCGGCCACCAGCTTTTCAGCATCTGAACGGCACTGACTTCCTATTTCAATCGGTGAAGGCACAGACTGAAGCGCTAAAATACCGCTGTTTTCTTCGATGGCATGATGAGTAATTACAGGTGTTAACGCACTCACTCCTGCCGAAAATTGATAGTGAAAATCGGCGACTATCGCTGAAATATCTTCATTCGCAAGCGCTAACATCATACGCGTCACAATTTTCTGCGCGACATCGACCGACGTTTCTGGCAGTAATAGCGCAAATTCCTCACCGCCGAAGCGACCAAAGATATCGTATGGGCGCGTGCGAGCACTGATAAATTGGGTAAAATGCTGCAATATCTTGTCACCCACTTGATGCCCATAGCGATCATTAACGAGTTTAAAATAATCGATATCCATCATGACAAGGCACAAAGGTAACTGTAGACGACTCAAGCGTTTGATTTCATGCTCTAACTGCTGGAAAAAATGCCGTCGATTGGCAATACCGGTTAATTCATCGGTGAGTGCGAGTCGATTCAACTCAGTCTGCGCATTCCTTAGGGCAAATTCGACCTGTTTTAACTGGGTAATATCGGTGCAAACAATGACCATATCGCCATTGTGATAAACCTGCTCAGAAAGTTGCAACCAGCTACCGTCGACCAGATCCACTTCAAAACGTCGAAAAGCTGATTTACGTTGATTCGCATGAATAAGTTCAAGCCATTCCTCTATGGTTTCATGATCAATTTTAGGCCCTTGCTTATGGGTAAAGGCAAAGTGCATCATGTCGTCAAAATGCCGGCCAGCCATGTCTTGATCAACAAAACCAAACATTTTCGCAAAGGTATGGTTATAAAAGATAAAATGATTGTGCTTGTCCAAAACAGCGAGGCCATTCTCGCTTAGCCGTAAGGCTTCGGTTAAAAAGGGGTAAACAGACTCAAGAGATTCTTTTTCCATCGATTATTCCTAGCAATGACGCTTTTAGAGAAGATCTCCGACATGTTTAGATTAGCAGCGTTCTACACTAATCACAGCGTCTTTGTCTTTACCCCCATATTACCGCAACGGGATTGGCTCTACCGCGATGTAAATCCCACACATTCGGCAAATAAGCTTTAAAAACCAGATCCAATGCTTTGATAATTTACGATTTTACGGCCAATTTACTGAGAAATATTTCAGCACTAAAAGGTTTCTGCATGAAATGTACCTCAGGGAATAATGCTAACTCAGGAATATCATCGCTATCATTAGCTGAAAGCAAAAAGAAGCGACAGTGATGCTCAAGCAGGGTATCACTGGCAAGGTTTTGTAATGTTTGTTGCATCTGTTTGATAAGTTGCAAGCCATTCATATCTTGTAAACGGTAATCCACAATAACAATATGTGGCAATGAGTGAATCAACATCTTAAGTGCTTGCGCTGCGTTATCAACACTGAAGGTTTGAAAATGATAGTGCTCTAGCATGGCTTTGCAAATCTCAAGGTTAAACAGATTATCATCTATGATTAACACTTTTTGTTGATCATATTGAATCGTTAATCGTTCTTTCACCTCGGTAAGTTGGCAGGGAAAATGTAACAGCACTGTGGTGCCTTTGCCCTTTTGACTGCGCAACATAAACTTACCGCCAATTTGCTCAAGCAATCGATTACAAGTATAGAGTCCTAATCCCATGCCCGATGTTGTTGTATATGAGTTAGATGCGTGCATAAAGGGATCAACTAAAGCGCGCTGCGCTTCCTTTGACATACCCTCGCCAAAATCGCGGATCAGTACCCTAAGCATAGGACTATGGTCTTTATGGTTACGTTTAAGGCGTAAGTCCATATAACAATGCACTTCGCTACCCGTACTGTATTTAAAGGCATTATTGATAATGTTAGTCATGAGTTGGAATAACTTAGTCCCATCGAGCTCGATAAACTTCGGCAGAGACTCATTCACGACAACCTGTAAACGTTTACCCGATGTCGCACTAAAAGCACGATAGTAATCCTCAATATTGCTCAGATATTCGTGCAAATTGACTAAATGCCGATTCAATTTTAACTGCCCAGCTTCAGCCTTACTGTAATTCAACGTATTTTCGGCAACCGAGTAAAGTAAGTTAGCTGACCAGGTCATTTTATCGATAATTTCGTCCAGTTTTTGTGGCTGTGAGCGCGCTTTTTTTAACATGCGACTGTAGCCAAGAATGGCATTGATAGGAGTGCGGATCTCATGATTTATGCTGGAAAGCACTGCTAATCTAGATCGATTATCGAGCTTAATCTGCTCTACAATATGCTGATTTTTAGACTTAAAGTACAAAAGAAAAGACAGAGTAATACCAAGAGAAGCAATCAGTAAGATAATCACGATTAGCTCGACAACCTCTTTTTGTGGCACTTGATATTCTATGCGTAAATTCACACGGGTTTGGTATCCAGGAATATCCAAAGTTCGGCTATCTGAGTAGCTAAACATTGAAAATATGCCTGTGGAAAACTCATGGTTACAGGATGAACTTTGCAATAACGATTGTTCAAATTGATAGCTAATACATACACCCTGCTCCTGCTCAATCCGCGCTAATATCCGCTGATGAGAAATGGCATAGACTAAATAAAGCGTATTAGGCCCATCGATATTAACAACCGCTAACGTGTAATCGGCAAGGCTAGCCTGAAGTTCCCCTTTACTATTCTTGGCTAATTTAAGTGGCTTAAGTTCTGGCGCCATTGTCTGATCAGAGATATAGGCCAGTTCAAGTTCGGGGGTCAGTGTAAAAGCGACAGCAGATTTGATCTTCAGTAAGTCCTTAGCAAAAACCTCAAATTCCTGTGACGTTACCTCACTCGAAGCATAAAAAAACGATTTTAGCGCATCCAACATAATTTCATGTTGTAAGAACATATCCCGTGAAGAAGTAAAAACCGCTTCTGCTTTTTTATTGTAAATGGAGTCAAATTCATAACGTGAGTGGGACAAGGTTAACCACAGCACCAACAGAGTGACCCATAAACCACTGAACATATTGATACAAGCGCTATATTTAAAGCTCATTAGCGTAGTCCATTACGGCCTTTAGCAAGCTGCATAACTGATACTCAAACTGCTCTCGCTCGCAAACATCCATGACAGACAGCATATCTTTAAGCTGCAAGTAGCGCGCAATACCCGTAAATTGATGTTTCAGGCCTTCGATACTGTCAGAGGACTCATATTGTTCTAGCTCAAGTCGCATTCGCTGTAATTCAGCAATCAGTGTCAATCGCAGTCGCGATTGCTGTTCTTGGCCGTATTGCTCAAAGAATACAGATAAGGCCTTGAGTAACTCAGTATTAGCATTCATACATTAGGCACTCCTATTATATTGAGCAATCCAATCAATAAGATAACGACCTTCAATCGGGGGACTGTACAAATAACCTTGGGCAACATCACACCCCAACTCAGAGAGAATTAACTCTATTGCACTTGTCTCAACGCCTTCTGCAACCACCTTTACGTGCATCTTCTGCGCAAGCGCGATGGTGGACTCTACGATGAGATAATGTTGGTGATTGATATCCATATCGGAGACAAAACTTTTATCAATTTTGATCTCTTTAAAGGGAATGGCATCAAGACGATCATAAGTAGAATAACTTTTACCGAAATCATCGAGGGAAATATCAATATTATTGATGATCAGCCGTGCAATTGAGTTAAGTACTCTATCTTGGTTAATGATTTCCTGTGATTCAGTGAGCTCTAAAATCAAATGGATTTGTTTATACTCACGACCACATTCGATGATGTACTCAATGAGTTCATCACAGGTCAAATCATCTGCGGTAATGTTAATCGACAAGGCAAACGCCATTAATAACGGTTGGCGCGACCAACATTGCAATGCTTGGGAAATAACCATCCGCGAAAACAAGCTATTTAGCCCCTGCTGATTCACCAGTGGCAAAAAAACGTCGGGATAAATATAGCCATTGGATTGATCGCAAAGCCGCGAAAGCACTTCAAAACCGATGATCTCCTTTGTTTTAAGGTTAATCTTAGGTTGATAACACAAAATTAATTGTTCATTTTTGAGCAATTGCCGCACATTGATATTCGCCGCCATGTCTTGCACGATAGACTCATCTTGATGGGCACGGTTTCTATCGTCGGAGGCGTCTAGCAATGGCGTTAAAATGTCATTCACATTGATAGGTTTAGCAAATACGCCAAGCAAGTTGAGTTTCAAACCCGTGATAATGCTATCCACCAGTTCTAAAGTCCGTTTATCCGAGGAGCTTATCACCGCAATCGGAATGGCAATAAATCGGGGCTCGGAGGCCAACATATTAATCACCGCAATACCGTCACCTTGATCCATTTTTAAATCTAAAATGACTAAATCAAGTTTTGCTTCTACAGCTAAGATCAGTTCAATTCCTTGATTACCATTACTGGCTTCATAGATCTCCACATTGTCCTCTGCTAAGTACTTATGGATATCAGCTTTCATGGTTTCTCTAATAAAGCGTTGATCATCTATGATGAGAATATTCATATATTGGTCTCTAACTGCATAAAGAAAATGGGATCGATCGTCTGGGATTTGGATGTAGGGATAACAGAAAGCTTAAGTAAATTACGATTCGCCATGACTTCTGTGCGACTGGAGAAAAACGAATAGTTTTTGACTGGTTTGAAGCCGCCTTCTATCGTTCTTACTTTAAATATGGGCAACTTAAATTGCGTCAATTTTCGTTTTAGTGACTCATCACAGATATTAAAACTCAAAAACTTAAGTGAGCGACTCGTGGCCAATTCATTGAGATAAACAGACATCATATAATTTTCAATATAAGGCGTTACACCAAAGGAGGAGAACACCATTAAGGTATCTGGCAAAGCTTGACTGTTATGGTTAATGACCTCAAACAAGTCCACCTCATCATTCATAAATTCGAGGGCAATTTTGCCTTGAGTGCGGCAGAATAGACTGTGTCCAATGATTTGATCCCCAAAGCTAAAAGCCACCACCAATGAGAGTCCACGAAAAAAAGGTTGAGACAACTTACGGCTCACAAAGGATAAACGCGGGTTACTTTCATAAACCAAGCTGAGTTGCAGCAGAGTCATAAAGTTTTGATGGTGGCTTTCGATAAACTCGACACGATAAGGAGTATTACGGTAGTACGGATGATCGCTGCGTTCTATGGTCGATTCAAAAAGGTTAATTAACGCTAAACCTTCGTTGATGAATTTTTTGTCCTCCCGATAAATATCAAACAGTTCAGAGCCAAATATTTCAACGATTTCAGACTGTTTAGCTAGGGATGGAATGTTAACTCCCCGCTCCCAACGGCTAATAGTGATGGAATCTAACATATCGAACAGGCAGCTTTTTTGCCTGAGCAGACTACATAAATCTTCTTGAGATAAATTATTCTCACTGCGGGTGTGTTTTAAGAAATTGGAGAATGTCTGTGCACTTGTTTTGCTTTGATAGGAGATAGGTGTACAAATCATATCGCGTTCCATCTGAATTTTTTATTTTATCTAGCAGCTCCATATACGTCTTATGGTCGATGTCATCTACTGGCTCTGGATGTCTAAATGTAAAAGTAATCCAAATGCGTTGAAGTTTCTCGATGAAATAAAGTCCAGTGATTTTTTCGTCACTCATCACTCAGTTCCTCCATCTCAGCCTTTTATTCACCACGTTTTTTGCAATAGGAAAACGAGTATAAATGCCATTGTTTATCTGAGACCATGGCACAGTCAAAAAAGCGATGGAAAAAAGTGTCTAGTTATTCGTTCGGTTAAATCATTGCATCATAGATAAAACCGCAATCAACAGAACCCCCTATAAAACCGCATAAAATATAAGATTCACCAGCAATGGCCACAAAACGCCAAATTGATTATTTATGCGCTAAAAATTCAAAATACGGGATATAACTTCGGGGTTTTTCTCACTGAACCACGTTTTTCACGCATGGTTATTCACGTTTGGAATAGGCAAACCGCGACAGTATCAGCTTAGAGATATTACTAGGATAGTTTTTAATAGCTTATGGCTTAAGCAAGCCAGCTGCGAAAAAGTGGGGAATTGGCCAGTCCAGCGTTTAAAGGAACGCCTATAATCACTGGCGTCGCTGAAGGATAAAGAAGTGGCAATACATCTTGCACAGGTGTAGCCAAGTAATACAGTGCTTTGATTAAACGGGTCTCATCAGCAAGTATCAGCGAGTTGGGCAAAGTTTAAATCCATCTCGGGCAAACACCGTTTTAAGGTGGCTGGGCTCATTGTCAGTTTTTCAGCTATGTCAGACAAACTTAAGTAATCCCGCATTAGACACAAACGAACACCAGCCGCTAAGCCTAACCACAGTTCGCATATAGTAGTGATTGAAATATCCCTTAGCGCGGAATGACGGCAGCGCCGAAACCTATGGTTTGGCCATTACGCATCTGCAAGTCGGCAGCGGCGTTTGGCAACAGAGAATGCTGGTGGAGCAAGACGGCTAAAACTACTTACCCAATGATAATCAAACATTTAAATGGTTACCTTGGAGCTGTATCGTCAAACACCTTGACGTTAACTCTGGACATTTAGCAGACTAAGATGAACAAAAGGCACAAAGTATAAAGCACAGGAGTTAGAGAAGGCGCTGGTATTGCTCGTAAACATGAGCAACCGGCACCATCTGATTGCAAATTGATGAATTAACTAGTTATGCACTTGATATGCAAATCTAAAACTATAATCCCCGATATTTTTCTCACCTCAGTGCAATAAAGTGAATAGTTAATCATAAAAAAGAGGTTAGCTGTATTCAACAGCTAACCTCTTCTCTTTAAATCAGGCGATAAATCAGATGTTCTATCATACAACCAGAGCCATGACTTCAAAACGACTCTTACAAAAGCTAACTCATACCAGAGCTAATTTTTTACGGGTACGAAAATAGCAAGTTGAGTCTAGTCACTGTAAATCACGAATGTAAAACTAACGCCTGTGAAAAACCATGCCCACTCAATTCGACAGACATGGGATTAGCCGCGTTTAGTGCCCCACGGATCGTTATCATCCGTCGATGGGCTTGGTCCTGAACGTTCAGCCATTCTTGAATCGTTTCTTGGCTCGTTTCTGGGTTCGCTGCGGCGCTGTGAGTTGCTATTCGATGAACCATATCCAGAGCCGGTGCCACGTCCACCCGTAGGTTTTTTGCCTGAGCTTTTACCTGAGCCATTACCAAAGCTCTTACCTGAACCATAACCAGAGTTAGGACGTTTATTACCCGCTTCGTACTCGGCGCTGGCTTGTGCCTGCATTTTAGCGATAGATTCTATGGTGAGTTCCATCGGTTTACGCGGCGCGATACCTGAGGCAAAACCTCGTTCGCGTGGCTTAAGATCAAACTGCTCACCGACGGCTTTAGGCATACGCTTGAATCGATACAGGTAAAAGTTTTCCACTTTCTCCCGCGCCCACTCAGTCTTCTTGAGGAAAATAATACAGGCCTCAATGGTCGGGTTGGTGTTAAAGCAACCTAGCTTTAATGCCGCGTATAAAATTTTCCAGCCATAAAAATCGACTAACTCAGTGATCATTGTCTCGAGTTTGAGGCCGTGTAATGGGTTGTTCTGTTGCTCTTCAATCATGGGAATTCCAAGTTCAGCCCTATTGGCTGATTTTACTGTATTAGTTTACGGTTTTGAGTTGTTAAACGAGTGACTCAATTCGCTACTAAAATTCGCGATTAGAGAAATCACTCAAGTTATGAATTCATGAGCCACTGACGTTGCTACGGCAATAGCATAGGGCGTTAAGCCTTATTGCTCGCGATGCTTAGATCTTAAATCTTAAGGACCTGAAGCCTCCAAACTGAGCCATTAAATATTAGCCGTAAAATCTGCTGCTCGACAAAACTGCGGGAATAATAACGGTAAATAAGCTAAACGCCTTCTTTTATTTGCGCTAGCGAGGTTTGGCATCGGCTTTAGGGCAAAGAAAATACGCCGCAGCCGACGGTTTTAATCTGCATATCCGCGATATCACGCTAACAGGTATGAACTCAGCATCAAGCTCAAACCCGTTTCTAAATTTTACCTATGATCCGCTGATGCCTTGGGTCAACCTCAAAATAAACGCAACTGAAACGGCTCGATTTATAGCTGCGCATCACATCCTTGCTCGCATCTTTAGCCCTTAGTCTGTATACTCCGCGACCTTATTATCCCAACTTTAATGTTTTGGCTTAGAGTGGGTGAAGCGCATGTTTCATTTTGAGGCTTGTTTGTCACAATCCCCGTTAGCAAATACCTAGGAAAGCTCCTTTGATCTCTACCGCGAACATCACGATGCAGTTTGGCCCTGAGCCATTGTTTGAAAACATTTCAGCGAAATTTGGCAACGGTCACCGCTATGGTTTGATCGGCGCGAATGGCTGTGGCAAATCGACCTTTATGAAGATCCTCAGCGGAGCGTTAGCGCCAACCTCTGGCAATGTGTCCATCACGCCCGGCTTAAAAGTCGGTACCCTAAGCCAAGATCAGTTCGCGTTTGAACAATACAGTGTGATCGATGCGGTGATCATGGGGGATGTTGCCCTGTGGAAAGTCAAACAGGAACGCGATGCAATCTACGCCAATCCGAATATGACCGAAGAAGATGGCATGCGCGTTGGCGATCTTGAAAGTGAATTTGCCGAAATGGATGGCTACAGCGCCGAAAGCCGCGCCGGTGAAATTCTGCTCGAAGCGGGTATTGAAGAATCTTTTCATTACGGCCTAATGCAACAAGTAGCACCGGGTTGGAAACTGCGGGTATTGTTGGCACAAGCACTATTTGCCAACCCAGATATTTTGCTGCTCGACGAACCAACCAACAACTTGGACATACATACCATTAGCTGGTTAGAAGCCGAGTTGAACAAACGCAAATGCACCATGATCATTATTTCCCATGATAGGCATTTCTTGAATGCCGTATGTACCCACATGGCCGATATCGATTACGGCGAACTGCGCATTTACCCTGGTAACTACGAATACTTCCTCGCACAATCGTCTTTGATCCGTGAACAATTATTATCGGGCAACGCCAAGAAGAGTGCTGAAATCGAAGAACTGCAAGACTTCGTTAACCGCTTCGGTGCCAACGCATCTAAGGCAAAACAAGCCAGCTCGCGCGCGAAAAAAATGGACAAGATCAAGCTTGATGAAGTGAAATCATCAAGCCGTATTCACCCTTCTATTCGTTTCGATGCTGGCAAGAAAATGCATCGCCAAGCACTGATCCTCGAAGATTTGGCCCACGGGTTTGATGGTGAGCTGCTATTCGAAGGCGGCGACTTAATCCTCGAAGCCGGTGCAAAATTAGCGATTATCGGCGAAAACGGCGTGGGGAAAACCACTTTCCTACGCTGCTTAGTCAATGATTTAGAACATAATAAAGGCGTGATCAAGTGGTCAGAAAACGCATCAATCGGCTACTGTCCACAAGACAGCAGTGACGAATTTGATAATGACTATACATTAATGGATTGGATGTCACAGTGGCGCCAACCTAAGCACAACGACCTTATGGTACGCGCCATGTTAGGCCGTCTGCTGTTCACTGAAGATGACGCGAACAAGAAAGCCCGTAACTGTTCAGGCGGAGAGAAAAACCGCTTGTTATTCGGTAAGTTAATGATGCAAGACATCAATGTGCTAATCATGGACGAACCGACTAACCACATGGACATGGAAGCCATCGAAGCACTCAATAATGCGTTGAAAGACTTTGAAGGCACTTTGATATTCGTCAGTCATGACCGTGAGTTTGTATCGTCACTCGCAACACGTATCATTGATATTAAAGATAAAAAAGTGATTAACTTCCAAGGCACTTTCGATGAGTACCTTTCAAGCCAAGCAGAAATGGAAGCGAGAAAAAGCGCGTAATGTTGTGCTTTGATAAACCTTAATCGGCTATGTCAGCTTGATTAAAAGAGTCGTCATTGGAGAACCTACTGACGACTTTTTATCGATATCTAAAGAGCGATATGATTGGTAAAACATGAAGTATTGCTGCTTTGGGCCTTGGATACACAGCTGTCTATTCGTTATCTAGAGTGCTATAATTCATGCACTTAATTGAGGTTGATCCTATGAAAACTAAATCAAAAAACACACAAGTGACTCAAAATCGACTCTATCGCGCTGTGGCCAGTTCAACCGCTATTGAGACGGGTAAAACTACGGCTGAAGTTGAAGCAAAATTGAAGGCCCAAAAAAGCCGTTTCAGTCATTTGACCTTAGCATAAACTTCATTCATTTTTAGCGCTGAGCACATCGTTTACCAAACGAGCCATATGTTGATAATCCCCACCCAACCCTGCTTGAATTGACTTAAAATAAAAATCTCTATGTTGTTCCCAAATCCCATAATCAAGTGGGAGATAACCCGCCTTTACTGCCATCACATCGAGTATCAAACGTGACAAACGTCCATTTCCCTCCCTAAATGGGTGAATTAGGATAAATTCCACATGACTTTCAGCCAAATAACTCACAACTTCGTCTCTAGAAAATGAATTTAACCTATTGAACTTACTTAAATATTCCTTTTCAAATTGAGTGAGACACTTAAGTATTTGAGCCGCTGCCGTAAATTCGAAACCACCTTTTCCCATATTGACTGTACGCCGCTCACCAGCCCAGTAATAAACATTACCGAACCATTTTCGATGCCACTCAAAGAGCATACCAACCGATAGATGCTCACTTTCAATAACACCAGATTGAAACACGTACTCATAAAGCTTTAGTAACAACTGTGTCTCTACCTCTGCCATATCCTCTTCATCGGTTATCGCGAGTTTGTTACGAAGTATATGGCCGCCAGAACCGGGTTCGAATTCATCCTTGGTAGTGCCAATATGATATTTCGACATGATAATAGACCCGCTAACTGTAATAACTAATAGAAAAGCAAATATCCGAGTCACAGAAAACTTAACACAACTACTCGATGAGATTGACCACACAAGTCTTTGAAATAGGTATGTAGAAACTATGGGCTATAAATTAGCTTATTAATTTTTTTAACCAATATCTCGCGATTTTTAGCCAGTTTAAAAATTGTCGGCAAATGTCGAATGACTATCGGCTCAGACTCGAATACTGCATTGCGATCTTTGGCCTGAATATAATCACGGATCTGAAGCATCATCTGTTTATTAAATGCCCAAAGTGAATGACCTTTAAACTCAAGGGAATAAAATGCGTCATTGGGCCATTCAAGTCGATGTTTCTGTTTTGCCATACACTGATAACAACAAATAAGACCAAGATCTGTACCATCTGTAAAAGCACTGTTCGCCCTATGTTCCCAAGTCGAAGTACCTTGGTATTTTTCTGGCAATTTTTCCCGCCAAGAAGCATCCAATAGCGGAGGGAAAAACAGCACACCAGGCCATTTATGGGCAAACCTTTGATTAAACTGCTTGATCTCAAACTGCCTACCCTCAAATAAATGCACATCTTTTTTCTCTAAACGAAAAACATGGGCAAAGGTAAAAGTGGCGCAGCCAATACAATGGGGGCAAGTAACCTCAACTCCGTTTGGCTGGCTAAAAAACTCATAAAATCCTGTCATTGATATGACATTCCAAATGATTTAGAGACTAATTTGGAGCTCATCAATTTTCCAACCACCTTCATTTATCATGCTAATTCTTTGTTTTTCATTCGCCTCCGATGCATTACCACAGAGATCTTTTTGTGCATATTCAAGGACGGCCGTATCCCCTTCTATCACCTGCGACACTAAGGTGAGTGCTTTGCACTTGGCAGTCGCTTTTGAAAATGAAAGATAAGATGCGATCACTTCATCGCGGGACAGCTTCATCTGCTGCATATACTGTGGGAACTTAGACTCAACATCCGCTTGCTTACGTTGGGTATAGTAAGCCTTGTCCTCTTGATAACTCATCCCCTGCTGTACCTTAGTATTGTACTCGTCATAGACTTCGCTCGGCGATTTAGGCGTTGTACAACCTATCAGCACAAGCACAGATATGGGCAGTAAGAAAATCGATTTCATCATCAAACCTCCAAAACTAGACATGTATTATCAATAAATTCCATGGTGCATTCATCTGCTTGTTGTCACTGAACGAGTGCGCCATATATGTCTACCAAATACTCCTTATTCTCTTTGAAATCAATTACCTTGTCAGAAATTAAACCTTTACTATCAACAGGTAACAAAATCAATGAAGATAAAATGTAATGCCACCAAGATAACATGTAAATAGTTCATTGATTACTTTAGCTTGGCAGCGTTGCTCACTCAATTGCAGGAACAAATGCTTTAAGATCACTCGACCTTGGCGAGTGCTAAAAATAAGTGCCATAAAACTGTGAGCATGCTCTAAATTGCTGTATTTGACAGGTCATTGTCTAATGCATTAAAAGGCACAAAGGTCTTTTTATCGAGCCAGAGAGGCGAGCGATTTTGTCCTGCAAGCTGATAAGCCCAAGTCGTAATGGCTTCAGAGCGATCACTCTCACAGACGAAATATCGACTGAGTTCAGAGTGTAACGTTTGGCCATGCTGGATAATATTTTGCTCATACCAGTTATCTTTATGGTGCTGAGCGGCAAGGTGATCGCGTTTTTGATTATTACAACTGCTATGTGCGAGGACAAAATTATGGCCTAAATCATTAGGATATCGTGCCCAAGGGATAAAATGATCCACTTCGCCTGTTTCTTTTAATGATTTTTGGCAATAGAAGCATTGGCCTTTTTGGATATCAAGCAGTACAGGTCTAGCATGGGTGATCGTCTGTCTGTCGCTACCAAACAGAAACTCACTTAAATTGCCTTTACTGCCTATAATGACCTGATTTGTTGGAAACTCGGCGATTTTTTGTACCCATTGAGTACGAGCCAATGACACCACTAAATCGTGAAATCGCTTGAAGCAAAATGCGATACCCGGATTCAACTCGATGTAATTTTTCGTTTTATCATGGGGATAAAGGAAACATTCTTCATTACGAGACAAGTTTTGTAAGCGCCATAAGGGGCCATCTTTAAACGTACAGCGCGTTTTACGCAATAAAGCTGGATAACTAAGATGCGCTTTTAACTGGGATAGACTGTTAACACCTTGATGGCGTAGTTCAATCAAACTGTTGATCAAGGCTGATTGCTTTCCACTATTTTGGATCAGGACAAAATACCCATCATTGGCACCAAAAGGCAAAGAGTGTTGCCAGTAAAGTTCAATAAACTTCTCTACCAAATCATCAATACTGATCGCAGTTTTCAGCGCAGGCTCGGCATTGAGTATTAATGGCCGTTCGATACAGATATCGGCGATCGCATGCAGTAAGGCAAATTTGTATGTTGCAACGAAATCCCCTTCAACTAGCAGACGTTGTAAATAGCTAATAAATTCAACTTGTCTTCTCGCATCAATCGGCATTCAGTCGCTCCTGAATAATAACGCTTGCTTCAGGTGCATTTACGTTTGGCATCAGTTTGGGTGTGAAAACTAGCGTCTGCCAATGCACTTGTGAGCGACCGAGTTTATCGGTTTCATCTTGGCTCAAATCTAAAAGTTGTAGCTGACAATCTGCAGCCAGTGTGAGCAGTTCATCGGCACTGACTGGGTGCATAACGCGCGCATCGGGGCTTGGGCCATGGCGCAAACTGATGACTAAAAGTCCAGTCGAATTGAGTAAGCGTGAGAGTGTTGCTAGTGCAAGTGGGCGTTCTGAGGGAGATAAATGCATCCACACTGCGCTGAGTAAAATCAGATCAAACTGTTGCGCTAGGCCAACCACTTTTTGCAACTGAGGTAAACCATCCTCAATCCAACGCACGGGTAGATCCCGCGTTAACACCTGCCCCATTTTCGCTAAAACAACCGCAGGTTCGACTGCAATAATTTGTGTCTCTTTGCCCTGTGCTTTTTCGGCTAAATAATACACATCCCGGCCAGAACCAGCTCCTACATCCAATATCGACAATGTATTTTTAGTAAGTAGAGGCAAAAGATGATGCAACCAACTCGAATGCACTTCTTCAAAGGTTTTAGACAAATACTGTGCCGCGAGTATTTCGGCGTAGTCATTATAAAACACTGTGCTCACTGACAACGATCCTTTTGCAACAAGTGATTGTTTTTACAGACGCTAACTTATCACAATCGTATTTGATAAAAAATACATGCCATCATTATCATGCTGTTTTGCATAAAATATTTAGCATTATACTGTTCGCGATCACTGTGCTGATTTCGGCTATTCGACCCAATATTCTTATCAATGCCTATGCAATCTCAGCATTTCCCCATCGTTTTTTTTGCAGTGGTTTACACTCTATGAGTGAGTGTAAAGATAAGTGCAATTGATTGAATCTGTTACATGCTTCTCCAGAGTAGTTTCCATTTCAGTGTGGGAGTAAACGGGTTTTAACGTCTTGGCGTAGCGTCTACATAGAGATTAAGACCTAGGGCTCAATTATTTAGGATATCTATTGCCTATGAGTTTTGAAGATTCGTTAGAGCAACTTAAACGACAGTTTCTACATGCACTGCCGGATAAAAAGAAACAAATCATTACCTTGTGGATTTCATTGCGTAAAAATTGGGACGCACACATGCTGTCTGCCGTATACCGAGAGGTGCATAACTTAAAAGGGTCGAGCGAGACCTTTGGGTTGTCAGATACCAAACACATAGTCGATAAACTGGAGTTGCTGCTTAAGGGGCTGCTCAATGCGCCAGCCCCCGAACTTCCTACGATCAAAGGCTTAGATACCCTCTTCCACCAGTTGTTACAAAACAATATGCGCGGCCAACCGTCGGCGCCGGTAGTGGAGGCGCAAATGCAGCAAAGCCCCTATAAACCGTCAAAGGCGCGCCATGAGCACCATATTGCCATCATAGAAGACGATGGGAATGTCGGCGCTATGATCACAAAGCAGCTGCGAGAGTTCGGTTTTAGTGTGCAGCATTATTTGAATTTCACGAGCTTTCTGGTAGTGCAAAATAAAACGCCCTTTGATCTGATTTTATTAGATTTAATTCTACCCGATTGGACTGAAGAGGCCTTGTTCGAAGCCGCCACTGAGTTTGAGAAGAACAATACCCGAGTGTTTGTTTTATCCTCGCGGGGGGATTTTGACATGCGGCTATTGGCCATTCGTGCCAATGTCAGCGAATATTTTGTTAAACCTGCGGAAACCACTTTATTGGTGCGCAAAATCCATCAATCCCTCAAGATGTCAGAGAAACAGCCGCTTAAGGTGTTACTGGTGGATGATCAACAATCTATGGTGGATTACTTTTCAAGCCTGTTACGCAGCCATGGTTTGATGGTAAAAGGGTTGTCCAGTGCCGAGCAAGTCTTGCCTGCCCTTGAGCAATTTGAGCCTGATTTGTTTATCTTCGATTTGTACATGCCCGAAGTGAACGGGCTTGAGCTGGCAAAGATGATCCGCCAATTGGATAAATACACCTCGAGCCCAATTCTCGTGTTGAGCTCAGACGATACGATGCAGAATAAGGTCAGCATCATACAAGCGGGATCTGATGACTTAATTTCAAAGCAAACCGCGCCGAGTTTATTCGTCGCGCAGGTGATTTCCCGTGCTCAGCGGGGTCATGACATTCGCAGTTCGGCTAGTCGCGACAGCTTAACTGGGCTGTTAAACCATACCCAAATTCTGGTGGCTGCGAGACGCTGTTTTAACGTAGCGAAACGGATTAACTCTCAAGTTTGTATCGCTATGTTCGATTTAGATCACTTCAAAAAGGTCAACGATACTTATGGTCATTCCGGTGGTGATAAGGTGTTGTTGGCATTTGCCCATCTGTTACAACAATCCTTACGTCAAACTGACTTTACCGGCCGCTACGGTGGCGAAGAATTTATGTTAGTGCTGCCAGATATGCAAAAACCACTGGCGATTGCCAAGTTGAATGCGATCCGTGAAAGCTTTAGCCATATCGTATTTGTTGAAGATGGCGTCGAATTTAAGGTGACGCTCAGCGGCGGTTTAGCCTTTTCGGATCAATGTGAGGAATTTCAAGATTGCCTGTTACTGGCAGATAAAAACCTTTACGAAGCTAAGCGTTTAGGTAGAAATCAGCTCGTGGTTTCTACGACTGACTAACCCTAAACAGAATGAGCCACTGCAGCGCACAAATCAGTTCGGCGTAATGCTCTTCCTGCGAGACTCACGCTCTATTCGTTACTTTTTAATCCCACTCAGCGTGGGCGGTCACAGTGAGCTTAAATGGTTAATGAGCTTGCTCGGCATCTGCGATAACTCCACCACATAATCTACTGCACGGCACTTTATTGCTTCTCGTGGCATGCCAAATACCACACAACTTTGTTCATCTTGGGCAAATGTAGTGACGCCTTTTTGGTGTAGCGCCACCATGCCTTCGGCGCCATCTTTGCCCATGCCGGTTAAAATCATCGCGCTCATATTGGGCGCGGCACATTGGGCCAAGGCCGTAAACATCACATCGACCGAAGGTCTGTGGCCACTGACCTTTTCATCTTGGGTTAATTTGACTTTATAACTACCACCCACTTTGATGATCTCAAGGTGATGATCCCCTGGTGCAACATAGGCATAACTGGGTAAGAGTCGTTCCCCATGTTCGGCTTCTTTGACAGTGATCCGTGACTGTCGGTTTAAACGTTCCGCAAAAGTGCGGGTAAACCCCGCGGGCATATGTTGGGTGATCACTATCGGCGGCATAGCCGCGGGTAAATGTTGTAATACATAAAGAATGGCTTCAGTACCGCCAGTAGATGCGCCTATCGCGACTAAATGCTGAGTCAGGGTTGTATTGGCCAATACTGGCCGCTTACTTGAAACAGGGCGTACTGGCTCAACAAATTTCTGCGGCTTGATGATTTTGGCTTTCGCAGCAGATTTGATCTTATCTAAAATCAAATCCTGATAATCATGGATACCTTGGGGGGAGTCTAATTTCGGTTTAGGGATAAAATCCACCGCGCCTAAGGCCAAGGCGTTAAATGTCGCATCAGCGCCCTGCTCGGTTAACGATGAAATCATCACTACCGCAGTGGGTCTGGCTTTCATCAAGCGGTCCAAAAATGTTAAACCATCTACTTTGGGCATTTCGATGTCTAAGGTAATCACATCGGGGCGAAATTGGTTCACCAGATCCTTGGCCTCGTAGGCATCGGCAGCAAGCCCAACCAGAGACAGTTCAGAGTCAGCCTCAATCATTTTACCGAGCAAGCTGCGCATTAGCGCAGAATCGTCAACAACTAACACTTTGATCGTCATAACTTAATCACCAAATAGTTCAACGTCGCCGCCCGAAGGTAAATTACGAACCCGTAAACGGTACTCACTTTCCCTGTCAAGAATTGTGCTGTTATGCATGGATTTAATTTTGCGGACTTTCACTTTGCCCGAATGGGGGAAAAAATACACTTTGCGCGGATACACATCGAGTAAATCGGCAGCAACGATAGGGATATTTTCAAGATTGAGGTATTCAATCACAAACTCAGCATTACGCTCACCAATGTTGTGCACAGTAAAACTGCGTAACATATTGCCGCCCCCAAACACCTTAGCTTCGAGTGAGTTGCGCTGTGCGCCAAGCTTGAGCAAGTCGTTGATTAACAACTCCATGGCATACACGCCGTAACGGGCAGAATCGGCGAGCACCCCAGTACAATTGCTATTGTCACTTGGCAATAAAAAGTGATTCATTCCGCCGATTTTGAGCTTAGGATCATACAAGCACACTGAGACGCAGGAGCCTAACACTGTCACTATCATGGTATCTTCACGGGTTGCAAAATACTCACCGGGTAATATTTTTACCGCATCGCAACCAAAATGATGATCGTGATAGCGATTCGGCTCTGTAATAGCATATTCGATATTAGGTTTTAGCACTCATGAGCCCCTTCACTGGCCGATAGGTTGTTTGACCAACGGCAGTGATGATTTGCGGGAACATATTAAAATTTTCCGAATGTCCCGCAATATAAAGCCCATCCTCGCTAAGGGAGTTCATCATGTGTTTTAATATGACTTCCTGCGTTTCTTTATCGAAATAAATCATTACATTACGGCAAAAAATCACATCGATTGGCGTTTTTAGCGGCCAAAAAGAATCGAGCAAATTAATGCGGGTAAACTTGAGCATCTGCTTTAATTCGGGAACCACGCGCACATTGCCCAACTGTGAACCCCTTCCACGGTGAAAAAACCGTTTCTTGCGAATATCGCTGACAGTATCGATACGCTCTAAAGGATAAATGCCCATTTCAGCCTTTTTAAGTACCCCGCTGTCAATATCGGAAGCAATGATCTCGATAGGCGTTTTAAAACTGTTGAAATGTTCAGCGACGACAATCGCAATCGAGTAAGGTTCTTCCCCTGTGCTACTGGCCGCACACCAGATCCTGCGAGTATCAGGGTTATCGATTAAATACTGTTTTAACACCTCAAAGTGATGCGGTTCCCTGAAAAATGCCGTTTGATTCGTGGTTAACGCATTGATAAAGTCTTGGTGTTCGTTTTCATGGCTTAGCAGATACTCAAAATAAGCCGAAAATCCGGCTAATTTCAATGTTCTGATCCGCCGCACTAAACGGCTATACACCATAGCATCCTTGCTATCGGCGAGTTTGATCCCCGCTAAGCGGTACAGCGTCGTCCTCGCGGTATTAAAGTGCACCGAGGTATAGGCAAACTCTCGTTCCAATGGTTTGTTTTCACTCAATTAAAATTCTTCCCATTCATCTTGATCTTGCTTAATGGGCTTCATCGCATTGGTTTTAGGTTTCTCTGTCACTCTGGCTCTTGCCATAGGTTGAAGCTGCTGTTTGATGGGTTTCATCGCCTTCGCTTTGGGCGCCGCTAATCTCGCGTTGCTGCGTCTTGGGGCTTCATCTTCGTCGTCCACGCGAAAACTGGCGACACTGTCTGAGAGTTGCTGCGCTTGGGATTGCATGCTTTCCGCTGCGGCGGCCGCTTCTTCAACTAATGCCGCATTTTGTTGTGTCATTTCATCCATTTGCACTACGGCTTTGCTGATCTCATCGATACCGATGGCCTGTTCATTAGAGGCTGAGGCAATTTCCGCCATGATGTCGTTCACCCGTTTAATGGCGATGACGATTTCCTTCATGGTATCGCCGGACTTACCAACAAGGCTGTTGCCACTCTCGATTTTAGACACAGAATCAGAGATCAGTGCCTTGATATCTTTAGCGGCATTGGCCGAACGTTGGGCTAAGCTACGCACTTCTGACGCGACCACCGCAAAGCCGCGGCCTTGTTCGCCCGCCCTCGCCGCTTCAACCGCTGCATTGAGCGCTAAGATATTGGTCTGGAAAGCAATGCCATCGATAACACCAATAATGTCGGCAATCTTACGCGCCGATTCATTAATCGATGCCATGGTCTGGACAACTTGCTGAATAAGCTCACCGCCATCCACTGCGACTTCAGCTGCTTTAGAGGCTAAGGCATTGGCTTGACTGGCGTTATCCGCATTGAGTTTCACTGTACCTGTGAGTTCCTCCATGCTGGCCGAGGTTTGCTCTAGGCTCGAAGCTTGTTCTTCGGTGCGGCTGGATAAATCAGCATTGCCTTGGGCTATTTCTGCCGAAGCGGTATTGATGGTATCCGCGGCTCGTTGAATATCTTGGATCATGAAGGATAACTTTTCAGCAGTTTGATTTGAGTAATTTTTCAAATCATCAAAGGTGCCTTCATAGTCGTTATAAATGCGAGTGGTCAAATCGCCATCCGCTAGCGCCATCAGCACCCGCGCCACATCTTGCAATCCACGTTCCGAGGTTTCAATTAACGAATTTAAATTGTTCGCCAGCATTAAAAAGAAACCTTGCTTGCCATCTGTTTCCGCCCTTTGGGAGAAATCACCCGCAGCTGCGGCTGTAACTATGCGGGAAATTTCCTGTTCGGTTTGGACTTCAATGGTGCGGTCGAGCCATTCAACCACAGTCCCTAAGCGCTCACCTTCTTTAGACACAATGGGGCTGGCAGTTAAGCGAAAATGGCAACTCGCGACCTTAATAAGCGATTCATATTTACGGTCTAATTTATCGAGTAAACTTGCTTGGTGGGCAGGATTGCGGTGGAAGATATCCATCGAGCTGCCGAGGATTTTATCTACGGAAAAATGAGGTAAGGCTTGTCGTATCTCACTTTCAGAATGGCGCAACATAGTTTCAACCGAGCGATTCATATAAATGATCGTACGGTTAGCATCGGCTATCATGACGTTGGTACTGGTATTATTGAGCGCTTCGAGGATGCGCTGGGTTGCTCGCTCGGCTTCGATACTTTCGGTGCGGTCTATCCACTCAACACCTGTACCTAAATGTTTATTTTCAGCGGTGATAATCGGCGTCAAAATCAACCTAAAAGTACGTTTGCCTATGGTGATTTGCGCGGTATGGGATTGAGTTAGACGCTCTAATAAATTGCGCTGATGTGCAGGATTTTTATGGAATATGTCGATATTACTGCCGATCAGTTTGGCAACCGAGAACTGAGGTAACTCTTTACGAATATCGTCCTCTGCCTCTTGCAGCAAACGGACAACGGCTTTATTCGCATAAATAATATTGCGCTGACTGTCAGCAATCATAAAGCTGTTGCCACTGTTATCAAGTAGCTGAAAATAGCGCTGACGCTCTTCATCCCTTTGCTCACGCGCCTCATCATTGCCAAAAAATTTGAAGATACTCATTATTGTTACTCCTGATCAGTCAGACTATTTGCATCAATTAGACCCAGCTCATCACTGCTGATCAGAGCCTGAATATTTACTAAAATGATCATCTTATCCTCGACTGTGGCTAAGCCTTTGAGGTAGCGGCTATCGAACGCCACACCAAATTCTGGGGCAGGTAAGATCTCCTCCGCCGACAGCTTAATCACATCGGAGACGGCATCGACCACTATGCCGACTATACGTTCAAACACATTGAGCATAATAACGATAGTGAACTCGTTATAAGTGGCGGTTCCAACAGCAAATTTCATCCGCAAATCCACTATGGGCACTATGTCACCGCGCAAATTAATCACGCCTTTTATAAAACTGGGGGCGTTGGCGATTTTAGTGACCGACTCATAACCGCGAATTTCTTTGACGGACATAATATCGAGGGCATAGTGCTCTTCGCCTAACATAAAGCTTAAAAACTCCACCTCATCATGGGCGTTGTATTCCACTTTGGCGGTCATAGTTGATCGACTCTCCATGGCTATTTCCTTAATTTTTAATGTGCAGAGCGAGCGATTCGACATCGAGGATCAACGCGACGCTGCCATCGCCCATGATGGTGGCGCCGGAAACACCGGGGATCCTGCGATAATGTTTTTCAAGACTTTTAATCACCACTTGCTGCTGGCCAACTAAGGCATCAACGCACAGGCCAAAGCGCTTGTGGTTGCTTTCGAGCAATACGACTATGCCCTCTTCTGGGCAGCGGGCATTGGGCTCAATTTCCATCAGCTGATAAAGATTGAGCAGAGGTAAGTACTCTTCACGTACTTTTAAGAGTCTTTCTTTGGCGAGAAATTTAAGTTGTTCCGTTTGCGGCTGAATAGATTCTATGATGTGCACTAAGGGCAGAATGTAGATCTGATTTCCCACAGAAACCGTCATACCATCGACAATGGCGAGCGTGAGTGGCAACTGGATTTCAAAGGTTGAGCCTTGGCCCTCAGTGGACTCAATATCAATGCGTCCACCTAAGGCTTCAATATTACGGCGCACCACATCCATACCGACACCGCGGCCTGACACATCTGTGACTTCCTCCGCAGTTGAAAATCCTGCGGCAAAAATCAATTGCCAAACTTGCTTGTCGCTACTGTTATCAGCCACTTGCAAACCATTTTCCCGCGCCTTTTGAATAATGCGTTCACGATTTAAGCCTGCGCCGTTATCGTGCACAGCGATAACGATATTGCCGCCCCTTTGACTGGCTTTAAGGGATAACACACCCACTTCAGATTTACCCGCTGCGAGCCGTTTTTCAGGTTTTTCGATACCGTGATCTAAACTATTGCGCACTAAGTGGGTCAGCGGATCGACGAGCTTTTCAATCATGCCCTTGTCAATTTCTGTGTTGCCACCTTCAATCACGAGATTGACGTTTTTACCCAGTTGCTCAGAAAGGTCCCTCACTAAACGGTTGAAACGGTTAAACACAAAGGATACCGGCAGCATACGCACCGACATCACTGCCTCTTGCATCTCACGGGTATTACGTTCCAATTCATTGAGTGCGGTCTTGAGTCGCTCACCTAAATCGCCCGTCATCTCGTTACCAATGAGAGTCAACATGGACTGAGTGATCACCAGCTCGCCCGCGAGATTAACCAGGGTATCTATTTTGGAGGTTTCGACCCTTAAGGTGGCATCTTGGGCTGACGTGGCTGATTTTTTTGTCGCTGTTTTCACCTCTGTGGTATTGGGCTTTGGGGCAACGGATGAGTTTGATGTTGCGTTTGAACTCAGTATTGCAGGCGAGCTTGCTTTCACAGAAGGACTCGTGGGCACGGTTGAATCAGGTGCGGTAGGCTCAGTCGCGTTGGCTTTAAATAAGGTGTTTTTGGATTGGCTACTTCCAGTTTCCTTGGCTTGATGTGCTCGAGTGGTCGCTGGCTTATAAACCTTCTGCACTAGCGATTTCGAACTTAATAACTCGATTTCATTGGCGAAGGATTCTGGCGTTAATGCTTCAAAAAAACCAAAACCTAACTCATCATCGTCAATTGTCACATCACACAGCTCAGCATTACACTCTTTATTATTTGCCACACTGTCAGCGCTGATGTCTTCCGCTTGATAAGCCTCATCAAAAAATCCAAAGTCTTCACCTTCGATGGCAATATCACGTGCCATTTCATCTTCAAAAAATCCAAAACCCAGATCTTCTGCCTCCACTGGTGCGGTCAGTGTTGCATTTATGATGGGAGTGCTAGCGGCGTCTGTACCATTACGTATCGCAACTGATGAACTAAAAGGCTCACCATTTAACGCTGCAACCAACTGGCTTTTACTGTATTCGACCTCCTGCCAATCAATCTGCTCTTCTTCGCGGTACAAGCTCAAGATATGGGATAAAGTGTCCACAGTACTCAGTAGTAAATCGATAATGGATGACGTTAATTGGAAGTTACCCTTACGCGTTTTATCCAGCAGGTTTTCCATCACATGGGTGACACTGGTTAATGCAGTAAAACCAAAAATACCACTGCCGCCTTTTATAGAATGTGCAGCACGGAAAATGGTGTTCAGTTCTTCAGGATCGGGAGAAGCAAGGTCCAATGCCAATAGCAATTGTTCCATATTTTCAAGATGTTCATGACTTTCTTCAAAAAAGACCTGATGGAACTCGGCCATATTGATGGACATAGCGCACCCCGTTGCAGTTAACCCAGCACTTTAGCCGTAATAGCCAACAACTTTTGAGGATCAAAGGGTTTTACCATCCATCCCGTCGCACCCGCGGCTTTCCCTTGGGCTTTCATATCATCGCCCGCTTCCGTGGTGAGCATAATGATCGGCGTACGCATAAATGCCGACATAGTACGTAAGGATTTAATTAAGGTCAGCCCATCCATTCGAGGCATGTTTTGGTCTGTCAGAATGAAGTCAAATCTCTGCCCATTACAGATATCGAGGGCTTCTCGACCATCTTTGGCCAGTACTACTTGATAATTAGCCGATTTAAGTGTCGCTTCGACCATTTGTCGGATCGCTGCGGAATCATCAACAATTAATATTCTTTTACTCATGCGCTATTCCATTATGACTTTAGTTATATTCCCTGGCGGTACTAATTCGTAGGTCTTAGATAATGTTTTCACCAGTGAGAGACCGCGCCCAGACAACTGAGGAATGTCCGCCATCAAATTTTCATCACCCTCAAAGCCTTTGCCACTGTCAGCCACGCTAATATGTAATTCATCCTGCGATGAACGCCAGATGATGCTTACTTTTACCCAATCATTTTCCGTGAGCCTATCTGCAAAACTGTCCCTAATACTATGGTACAGTTCGAAGCCTTCTGGATCATTTTTTAGTCGAGAATCTAATTTTAGTACACCATGATCAATAGCGTTGCTAAATAACTCTGCGACAACAGTAAAAACCCGTTGACAGAAATTGGTCGCAAATCCCAATATACTGAGAAACTGATTCAATGAACTTAAATAATCAGCGCTGAGTAACATAGGCCCTGCAATACTGACATCCCAGCAGAACTCACCATCCATAATGGCTTTAATACGACTAACATCACGATCTTGATGCCAAGTGTTTAATCGTTCAAAATCTAAGGTACAAATAGTGATGTCATCGGCAATATTTTCAGCAGAACAGTACTCATGAATATTGTTCTCTAAATATTTGACTAGACCACCTGACAAATGAATAAATAGATCTTTTAATTTATCAATGCCAAATGGATTACCGTCATGGGTATATTGCTCTATTAAACCATCACTAAAAAGGCAAGCATGCCCATGGGATGGTAAATCAACCGTAACAATATCCGCGATAAAAGTATGCGGAGGTAAAATACCAAGGGCCATATTTGTCGATTTAAATTTATCAATTGATTGATTACTGACTGAACGAGGAAGGTCAGTTTCTTTAATATTGTGGTTTGTTAAACAGTCAATTCCCCCCGTTTGAATATACACGGGTGGCATACCACCATTCCAAATGTGTAATTTATTACGATTAAAATCGGCTTCTAAAATAATACAGGCAACAAATCTGTCTTCAGGGTTTTCTCGGTGGAGCTTAGCATTCAGTTCATAAATAAACGTAACTAAAGAAAATCCCTTTGAAACCATGGCTCTAAATGTACTGGCGACACGCATGATGGGCATGGCTGCACTCAGGCCATGACCCGTTGAATCGGCGAGAATTAAGAAAAAATTGCCATTAGGCGCTATGCCATTGAGGATAATATCACCGCTAAAATTAGCACTGGCTTGGCAGTAAGTATGTACAAAATCAAAGTCAGTATTATCAATATTGACTAAGTGCTCAAATAAATGCCGGGCCATGTGTTCTTCTCGGGCCTTTTCATAAAGCATTTTTTCAAGTTCAATTCTTTGATGCTCTACTTTATGCTGAAGTTGCACCCGGGTAAGTAAACATTCAACCTTGTACCAAAATATTTCAACATTTATCGGTTTAACAACAAAATCCAAAACCCCCATTCTAAAACAGGCTAACACGGATTGATTTTCTTTTGTCTCGCTCATGACGATAACAGGAGTTTCTTTTTTGTCCTTATTCAACTTGTCTAGTAACGCCAGTGCGGTACCATCCTTTAACCAATAGTTAATCAGAATTAAATCAACCGTATTTTGCGTTATTTCAAATAAACCTTCTTCTAGCTCACTACAAACAATAACGTTGTAACCTTTGCTGTGAATAAAGTCACTGATCCTTTGACTAGCAATAGCGTCATCATCGATAACTAAAATAAAATGTTCCGGCTGAGTAAGCGATACCATAATGAGTGTTACTCTATGATGTAGATTTTCTGCATATTGGCAATACTAAGGATTTCATTCGCCTGACCATGTGCACCTTTTACAGACGTAGAAATATGTAACTCCTGCGCCTTACGATGCAGCAGTACCATCATGCCTAAAGCAGAACTATCGAGGTAAAGCACTCGACTAAAATCTAAAATAATATGGTTAACCTCTGGAAGCGTTAAAACATCTTGATAATCACTGGTGAATTTCTTGTGGTAATAAAAGTCAAAGCGCTCTGGCAATGAAATAACTTTAATATTTGACATTGTGTTATCCCTAATTAAAAGAGTTCAATTTCACCACAGGTAATTTGATCCCTTGAAACGGGATTATGAGTCTCCTGACGTCGGCGACTCATTTGTATTGTGATGTCATCACCCTTAATGCCAAACTCCTGTTGTGACATAGTGGTGACACGATTGAGCGATTCTTTTAAATGGTTTAGGGACTGATTTGTGTAAATCAGGCTTTGGGAAGTAATATCACTGAACTGCAATCCCCGAATAGTATCCGAGATGGCTTGTTCTAGTTCATGTGCCGATGAATCGATACGTTCAATCACTTGAGAATCCTTCTCTGCTTTAACGATAATCTGCCTTAGTGCAGTATCTATATCCTTTTTGGCATCAATAATATAAGTCATATCTTGAGCGGCGACTTTACTCACGTGTACCGTCAATTGTTCAATCTGAATTTGAATTGATTTAAGCTGTTTTTGTATGCTTTCACTAAAACCTGCGCTACGAGTGGATAAAGCGCGCACTTCATCTGCCACAACAGCAAAGCCCCTACCTGCATCACCCGCCCGCGCCGCTTCAATTGCCGCATTTAAAGCGAGCAAATTAGTCTGGGACGAGATTTGATCTATGTCTTGCAAGGCTTTCATTGCTTGAGGCATAGACTCGTAGATGAGATTCACTTTTTCCAACAATTCCATAGTTGATGCCGACATTTCTATGGTGGATTGAATAAAGCGCTCTAACGTCATTGAGGTATTGTTGGCAAATTGCTTCATTTGATCTGAATGGAATAACTCAGCATCATCCGTACTTTGGACAAGCGCTGAAATAAATCCTGTCTGCTCCGTCATTAACCGCCCTAAACCATCGAATGACTCACCGAGCAAATTGACTGCGTCACCTTGCACCGCTAGCACACTGTCAATGTTAGCCTCGCAGCCGTTAAGCGTCGTGATTGACTCTTGGTACAGACTGACATGGGCTTGCCAATCTGCGGCAAGTTGGTTGTTGAAGGACTTATCATCATGCTGTTGAACTGACTGCATTTGCTGGTGCTGATAAAATTGCCACAGCAACATAATCAATACAGAAATAACCGGACCAATAGCCCACAATGTCATCAAACTCAGCGCATATCCAACGCCTGCCGCGAGCACCGCAACGACCCCATCCTTGTATGTCATATGGACTTCACAATAATTGTACAGTGATTAAAAAGTAGTTTCATATTGGGTGATTTTCAAACACGAAAGTGAAATTATTCACATTGTTACGTGTCGCAATGCGGAAAATGCAGTTATCGCGATAGAAATCCCTATCATTGAGCGCTAATTCTCAGTAAATTGCCGTAAATTCATGATTTGCTAATAAACTTGTCTTAATGGAACCCGAAACTTAACTGTGCAGTCCTCATACCCTAGGTTACACTGGAAGCGTCATGGATTGGGATGGGATCGCTTATGAGTCAACGTACATTAAACTCCTTATTTAAACCGACTTCCGTTGCTATTATCGGCGCTTCGAATACCGAAAAACGCGCGGGTAATGTGCTGATGAAAAACCTACTATCGAGTGGTTTTTCGGGGCCTATCATGCCAGTCACCCCTAAGTATCGGGCAGTGATGGGCGTGCTCGCCTATCCCAATATTGAAGCCTTACCCATCAAACCCGATTTAGCGGTTATTTGTACCCGCGCTTGCCGTGTGCCCGCCATCGTTGAAACCCTTGCGCAATTTGGCTGTAAGGTGGCCATTATTATGGCAGCGGGAATGGCACAGGAATTTAACGAAGATGGCGTGAGCCTGCTCGACCTTGCCATGCAAAATGCTAAGCGTTATGGGATGCGCATTCTGGGGCCAAATAGCTTAGGAATGCTATTACCTCCGTTGGGATTAAACGCCAGCTTAGCCCACGCCAGCGCACTACCGGGCAAAATAGCCTTTGTGTCTCAATCTGCCGCCATTTGTACAACGGTACTCGATTGGGCTAATAACAAAGGTATTGGCTTTTCCTCCTTTATCTCCCTCGGTGATGCCACCGACATTAACTTTGACGAACTGCTCGATTACCTCGGCCGCGATAGCCGCACCAGCGCCATCATGCTTTATATCGACTCGGTGAATGAGAAGCGCCATTTCCTCTCGGCCGCTCGAGCCGCTTCACGCAATAAACCAATTCTAGTGATTAAATCGGGCCGTAGCGCCGAAGGTGCCCGCGCCGCAAAATTGCATACGGGCGGTGTTGGCGGTAACGATGCAGTATATGAAGCGGCGTTTCGCCGTGCAGGTATGTTGCGGGTTAACGATTTAATTGAACTGTTTGCCGCGGTTGAAAGTTTAGCGCATTCCAATCCGCTGCAAGGTGAGCGCTTAGGGATTATCAGTAATGGTGGCGGTCCTGCCGTATTAGCGGTAGATGAACTCATTATGCGCGGCGGTAAACTGGCGGAGTTATCAGAAGACACCATAGCCAAATTAGAAGCCGTGTTACCGAATACTTGGTCAAGGCAAAACCCCATCGATATCATTGGTGATGCGAACGCATCACGATATGCTAAAGCTTTGACTATCTTGATGGATTCCAATGAACTTGACGCTATTTTGGTCTTGCACTCCCCTTCAGCACTCGGTGAAAGTGTTGAGATAGCTGATGCTTTGGTGAGTGTGATCCACGCGCATCCCAAAAAGAATCGCCTCAATATTTTGACGAACTGGAGCGGTGAAGACTCGGCTTATCAGGCACGAAAACGCTTCACTAAGGGCGGCATATCCACCTACCGTACACCCGAAGGCGCTGTGGGGGCCTTTATGCACATGGTTGAATACCGTCGTAACCAAAAACTGCTGCAAGAAGTGCCGCAATCGATCCCCGATAATATTCCGACAGATAGCCTCACTGCGCGCAAATTACTGCAAGCGGCTCAAGCTAAAGGAAAATCGGTACTGGAAACCCATGAGGCCAGCCCTATTTTGCGTGCTTATGGGCTTAACACCATAGACACTTGGTTTGTGAAAGATGCCGATGAAGCGGTGGCCATTGCGAATGAAGCGGGCTATCCCTTAGCGTTAAAAGTGCAATCCCCTAACATCTTGCATAAGTCCGATGTGCACGGAGTGATGCTCAATTTAACCTCGGCTGAAGATATCCGCCACGCCGCGAATGCGATTACCCAGAGGGTGCATCAAGCCAATCCCGAAGCCATCATTGAAGGCATGATAGTGCAGAAAATGGCGTTGACCGCTGGCGCACAGGAAATCCGCGTGGCCGTGATAAGCGATCCCGTCTTTGGTCCGGCGATTTGCCTTGGCGAAGGTGGCTCAGAATGGGACCCCACCAATGATGCTGCCGTTGCCCTGCCTCCCCTGAATATGGCACTGGCGCGTTATATGGTGATCCAAGCGTTAAAGACCCATAAGTTAAAGGACAGACATTTACCACTGGGTCTAGACATGAATGCCCTGTGCGTGATGTTAACGCAAATATCCCATATTATTATTGATTGCCCTGAAATCGCCTCGTTAGATTTAAACCCAGTACTGGCCGCGGGTGAAAATATCACTCTGCTTGATGTGAATATCCGTTTGCATGATGCCAATGCCGACAGTTCATCGCGGATGGCCATCATGCCCTATCCGAAGGAATTAGAAGAATTCGCCGAGCTTAAAAATGGCCTTAAGGTAATGCTAAGGCCGATTTTACCCGAAGATGAGCCTAAACATTTGGCCTTCGATAATTCGTTATCCGATGAAGACAGATACAAACGTTATTTTGGGGTGCGATCGAAAATGACCCATGAAGAAATGGCGGTATTAACTCAAATCGATTACGCCCGTGAGATGGCCTTTATCGCCACGGCTAAGGGACCCGATGGCGATGACATCACCTTAGGTGCCGTGCGTGCATCTATTGACCCTGATAATACCGAGGCCGAGTTTGCCATGGCGGTGCGTGGCGATCATCAAGGTATAGGGTTAGGCAAGTTGTTACTCGAAAAATTAATCAAATATTATCAGGCCAACGACACGCCCGTGCTCACCGGCTTTACCATGTTTGAGAATCGCAATATGGCCAGTCTTGCCAAGAGTCTCGGTTTTAAAGTGACCTTCGATATGGAGGAGCATTTGATCAAAATGCACATGGATTTAAAACCGCCCAGTGATCAATAGCACCTACCCAGACGAACAAAAACGCCGCAAATCATTGCGGCGTTTTGTTATCCTAAGTAAATGATTATTTAACGAAATAGCGACCGAGCTAATACTTAACGCCTTGAAAAATCGACACTCGCCCCCACATTCTCAGCCTCTAACACAGTTACGGCCTTCAGACTTAGCTTGGTACAGTGCTTTATCGGCGCGACTAAACAGCGTTTCAGCATCATCCCCCTGTTGCAATGAGGCCATCCCAATCGAGACAGTAATCGCGCCAAGGGAAAGCTTTTTGTCTTTCCCTACCGTTAAGCGCCGCTCAGAAATACGTTCACGCAAATTTTCAGCCACTTGCAATGCGTCGTGAAAATGGGTGTTAGGTAGCACCACCACAAATTCTTCGCCGCCATAACGCGCAACAAAGTCATCCCCACGCACACATTGCTTTAAGGCTAATGCGACATAGGCCAATACTTTATCACCCGTTAAATGACCATAGGTGTCGTTAAAGGCTTTAAAATTATCGATATCAATCAGTAAGAGACTACAGCGGGTCTGGTGATCTTGTGAACGGTAGATTTGATCCTGAATACTCAATTCATAGGCGCGGCGATTATGCAGAGACGTTAATTGGTCTGTCATAGCCGCGAGGCTAAGATTTTCCATTTCCGACTTAAGATTTTGTACTTCTTGACCCATGGTACACAGACTTTGCTCCATCTCACGGTTGTTGATAAGTAGCATCTGCATCTCATCGACCACACCATCAACCAGCTCGTTCAAGGTATTGATATCGGGATTAGTCTGTAATCGCAAACCAAACTCGGCTAATGAGCCAGAAAATGCCGCGGTTCCTTGACTCAACTGGCTGATTTTATTCAACAGGCTATTGATCAAGATTTGTGTTTCAATCTGAACATTTTCAATCACTTCTGGTGACTGTTCTTGGATAAAGGTTTTATAAAGACTGGTATTAACTTCCTTGGTAAAAGAGACAGAATTCGCCAAAAAACCATCAATCGCGCGATTTAAATCGAGATTTGTGCCTGCAAAATATTCATACCAAACAGTGTAATTTTCAGGAGTAACAGGAATATCGAGGGCAGACATTTGCGGCACGGCCAAACGCAAAATTTGCGCGGCAGAATCAAGTTCTTTATTTTCTGCAGTAGAAGACATAAATCGCGAACCATAGATTTGTTATGTTTTTGTATATATTAAGTTAACTCAACTGGTTCGATTTGGATATGGGAGAAATCAATTATTATGACAGGGAGCAAAAGAAAAGAGGATGTTGCCATCCTCTTCCTCATCATGGTGTTGAACCAACTAGAACGAGCGAAACCTCGCGACAATTAAGTCCACAATTAACCGCGGCAGCGAGCAAAGATATCTAATTCAGGCTGATATACCTCAGTTTTGATATTCATTAGTCCCAATAGACTATCGAATAAATTGTCATGGGAGAAACCACCTTTCGCCGCATGCTCAGCCAAACAATCCATATCCAATTGATTATCTTGGCTAAAATCTTTTGACACCCAAGCAAGCATAGGAATGCTCGTCTGCTCAATCGGTGCGATACTGTAAGGTGCGCCATGTAAATACATGCCTTTTTCGCCTAAAGACTCGCCATGATCGCTCAGATACAACATGGCTGGATCAAATTTATCTTGTTGGTTTTCTAACTTTTTAACCACTTCGCTAATAATATAGTCAGTGTACAAAATACTATTGTCATAGGTGTTCATCAGCTCATCTTCACTGCAGTTTTGTATATCACTGCGCTGACAATCCGGTGTGAACTTACGGTGTTCTGCTGGATAACGTAAGAAATAAGTCGGGCCATGACTACCAATAACATGCAATACAATCACGGTATCTTTGCGTTCTGCGTTGGCTAAGGCTTCATCTAATTTGTTCAGTAACACTTGATCAAAACAATATTGGCCAGTGCACAACTTAGAATCACTGTTCAAATCAATGGTTATGTTTTCAACTTGGTCACACACCCCTTTACAGCCAGAATCATTGTCAAACCACTGCACTTTAATACCACCATGATCCAACACATCAACGGCGGTGTCTTGAGCATAGGCACGGCGTGAATCGTAATCTTCCCGTCCCATGCGAGAAAACATGCAAGGCAAAGATACCGCGGTTGCCGTGCCACATGAATGGGTATCTTTAAAGACTATTAATCCTTGGTCTTGGGTATGGGCGTTGGTTGGCTTGTCGTAGCCATAATACTGATAACTCATTGAACGCGCGGTTTCCCCCACGACGAGGACTAATAAATTCGGTTTACCATTTGAGTTGGCACTGACATTTTTTGCATCAAGGCCAAGTTGCTGATATTCCATTGGCGTTTGCAAGTACTGCACATTGATGTACTTAGACACAGCACCTATAAAATACGTCGGCACGATATAACGTTTTAGCTCGTCGTTGTTACGGCCAAAGGCAGCGTAATCTTGAAAATAGAAGAAAGCAATAATGCCCAGTCCTGCCAACATCGCTAGCATAAAAAGCACTTTATGCAGTAGTTCTTTTAGGAAAGGTTTGTACTGAATATCCGCTTTAAAGATAAGGTACGCGGGTAAAATCCCAGTCAGTAACATATTCATTATCGAAGCAAAATTCACATACATGAACGCTTCGGCATGATTGGTTTGAAAAGTGTTTTCTATCATGCCGTAATCGAAGACGACATTGTATTGGTAGGCAGCGAAGAACACACTCGATGATAACAAGGTGAGTAAAATGAAAAACGGTTTAACGAGATACTTCACCGTAAATAAGGAAAATACAAAACTGAGTGCAAAGGTTAAAAACAACGGCACAGTAGCGATGAAGATAGGATCGACATCAGGTTGTTTTTCAATGCCTTTCTTAATGATGCCAAACAATGGGATATTGAAAATACAGACGTAAAATAACGCTGTGATAAAAGTGAATCGATTCACCGATAGAGTCTTAAATCTTGCTAACACTGATAGCTCTCACTCAAATTAGTTGTTTGTCGAGAATAACTTAGTATTCTTAAGGTAGTCTTAGGCCTTTGACAGTGAAATTTTTCGCAATAGTAGCAAGCTCTTGGCAATGGCTCAAATTATCTGTGGGTATTGTTAACATTAAATAATAAACTTAAAAAACGGCCGAACCTCAATAAGTTCGACCGTTTTCTGCTCCCCAACCTATTAGGGTCTTGCTCGGTTTTACCAGTGAAGAGTTAACAATTCATGCTAACCCAGCGGTAATTATCTTAATTGCTGTAATAAGTAGGCAAACGCCATTGAATTAAGTTCCGCGGCTTGATTATTATCTGCAGCACCGGCGTGGCCACCTTCAATATTTTCGTAGTACAAAACATCAATTCCCATGTCTTTCATCTTAGCAACCATCTTACGGGCGTGACCTGGGTGAACCCTGTCATCACGGGTCGATGTGGTGAAAAAGACCTTTGGATAATGCACGTCTTTATGCAGATTATGGTACGGTGAGTAAGTTTTAATGTAAGCCCATTCCTCAGGAATATCCGGATTACCGTATTCGCCCATCCAGCTAGCACCGGCGAGTAACTTATTGAATCTAAACATGTCAAGCAGAGGTACTTGGCACACGACAGCGTTGTACAGATCCGGTCTGCGGGTAAATGCCGCCCCCATTAACAGGCCACCGTTACTGCCTCCTTGGATGCCTAAATGTTTACTTGATGTAATTTTACGGGCAATCAAATCTTCCGCTATTGCCTCGAAATCCTCATAGGCTTTATGTCTATTTTGCTTTAACGCCGCTTGATGCCAAGCTGGGCCATATTCGCCACCGCCACGAATGTTAGATAACACATATACGCCGCCCTGCTCTAACCAATTCTTACCAATGGTGGCCGAATAGGATGGACGCAGTGAGACTTCAAACCCACCATAGCCATAAAGTAGCGTAGGATTAGTGCCATCTAACTTAAGATCCTTAGCCATCACCACAAAGTACGGTACTTTAGTGCCATCTTTAGACGTCGCAAAGTATTGCTCAGTTTTAAACTTAGCCGCAGCAAACTGTTGCGGCATACCTTTAATTTTCTTCGGATTTAAGGTTTTTGCATTAACCGTATAGAGGCTTGAAGGCTCAAGAAAACTGGTGTAATTCACGAAAAAATCATCACTGTCTTGCTCAACGTCCATTACCGTCAGGGCGCCATTCGCTTCGAATGGGACTTGGGTGCTTTGCCAAGCGCCCTTTTCGTCTTGCTCATACCGCACTAATTTGCTTTTCACGTTATCGAGCCAATTAACGAAAATCGCACTCTTACTAAAACTGAGCTGCGCTATCGATGCGGTCTGAGTCGGGCTCACAAATAAACTGAATTTGGCTTTTTGGGCGATAAGATCCGCCACATCGGCATACACGACCGCGCCTTGCTTAAAGTTACCGTCTTTGTTGGTTAAATCGCTCTTTAACTCAATAAATAACTTACCTTTAAAATAACCTTTAATCTCAGCATCTTGAGGTAATGGCAACCCTATGAGTTTGCCATCTTGATAGACATATTGGCTGGCGGTATAAAAAGTATGTGCCTCAGTGACTAAACTCAGCGGCGTTTTATCATCGAATAAAACCCAGCCTGATACAGCAACTGAGGTTTTGTCGCCAGTGAAAATCGGTTTCGCTTGCTCGAGTGCTGTACCACGTTGCCAGAGTTTCACCTCCCGTGGATAACCTGAGTCAGTCATGCTTTGACCATCACCAAAATCAGTACCGACAAAGGCGTGGTCTTTATCTATCCAGCTCAGACTTGATTTGGCTTCTTTTAAAAAGAATGGCTTATCTTTGGTGGCAACAAAGGATTTAGTATTTAAATTAAATTCTCGCACTTCCACCGCATCGGCACCGCCGCGGGAAAGTGAGACAAAACAGCGCTCATTTTCGGGATACTGACAGCTAATATCCTTAAATACCCAATTGACGGATTCAGCTTTACCTAAGGCATCGATATCAAGCACAGTCTCCCATTTAGGATCGGCCTTGGCATATTCTTCCATGGTAGTACGGCGGTAAATACCGCGCACATGGGTGTCATCCTTCCAAAAGTTGTATAACTTGTCGCCAATATGGGTCGCGTAGGGAATGCGTTCTTTATCGTTCAGGATGGCGAGACTGTTCGCCACTAAGGTATCAAAACCTTTAAACGCTTTAATTTCGGCGGCAGATGCAGCATTTTGGGTTTTCACCCATTCCATAGGCTTAGCGCCTTCAACATCTTCTAACCAAATGTATTTATCTTCTTCTGCGTGAAGTTGACCGCTCATACCGAGCACTCCTGCAATGCACAAAGGCAGTAATTTATTATTCATTCTATTCCTTTTAAACAAAGTCCATCTTGAGATCTGCCCTTACATTACCTTAATTAATATCCAGTTCAACTATTAATCCAACAAGAATGTAACAAAAGGTAAGGTACTGTAATAGCTGATGATTAATCTAGAATGAATCGCGTTTTTAAAAATGTCATGCTATAAAAAAGCGTCCACGAGGGACGCTTTTTAGTGGATGAAATAGGGTAAATTAAAACTCGTTATTCATACGAGACAACAAATTGAGCAGTACGATTCGTTCCTCACTGCTCATTTTAGCGGTGAGATCTGTGGTGAGTTGTAGATGTAATGCATCATGTTCGAGGAACAAAGTTTGGCCCTTTTCGGTTAACTCCACCAGAATTGAACGACGATCGGTTTCATGGGGACGACGTACAACCCACTCAGCTTCAACCATTTTGTCGATTTGAACCGTTAGTGTGCCTGTTGTGACACCAATTTTATCCGCCAGTTCTTTCATCCTCATAGCGCCGTGCACGCCGAGTAACTCAATGGTGTGCACCTGCGATAGGCTAAAACCTTTGTCACGTACAATGGCGTGTTCCCAAGACGACAGCTTTTCGTAAAATTCAATAATCACATGATTTAATGCATGATCTGTTGAATGTGCGGCCGTTGAATGAGCAGTCGTTGAATTCAGGTTTGATGAATGATGATGTTCAACAGTCATTTAGGCTTCCTTAGCCATACACTCGCGCTGACGACAAGTATGGAGTTCAATAGTAATATGAGCCAATTCAGGAAATTGTGACAGTAACTGATTAAAATAACTGACATCTTTCGGTGAATGGGACACGATAGACACCATAATAGCATGGTGATCGGCACTCACTCGCCAAAGATGTAAATCGGCCACTTGATGATCCGGTACGGCCTCAAGAGTTTCCACGACCTTACGCTGCAATGACGCTTTAACACCACCGTCAAGTAAGATAGGGCTCGTTTGCTGAATGAGTCCCCATGACCAACGGCTAATAATTACAGCACCCACGATACCCATAACCGGATCGAGCCAAGTCAGTCCCATGTATTTACCAAACAACAAGGCCGCAATGGCGAGCACTGACGTTAACGCATCGGCTAATACGTGAAAATAGGCGGCGCGTAGGTTGTGATCATGACCACCGTGTGCCTTCTGACTCTCATGCTCATGCTGAGCAACATGGTGCTCCTGTTTATGATGGCAATGGCTATGATCTTGATGACTTTCATCGTGTGCATGTGAGTCATCATGTGTATGTGGACCCGCACCATGTGAATGAGCCGTATGGACGTGATCGTCATGGGAGGAGTGTGCTTCGCAGCTGTGATGAGCATGCTCGTCTTCATGATCATCTTGATGTCCATGATCGTGACTATGACCATGAGTGTGCCCATGGTCGTGGGTATGGTGATCTTTGAGTAAAAATACACTCAGCACATTCACGCTCAAACCTATAACAGCCACAAATATGGCTTCGTTAAAATGGATTTGCTCAGGGTTAATCAGTCGCATTCCCGATTCAATCAACATCACCAGTGCCACAAGTCCTAGCGCTATTGCGCTGGTATAACCGCCAAGCACACTCACTTTGCCAGTACCGAAAGCAAATGCAGGATCGTTAGCGTGTTTACGGGCATACGAATAGGCGAATAGCGTGATCATAAAGGCCGCGGCATGGGTTCCCATGTGCCAACCGTCGGCGAGCAGTGCCATAGAACCGTAGATGGTTCCGGCAGCAATTTCAGCCACCATAGTGATCACGGTTAAATACAGTACATAGCGAGTGTTCTTCTCGCCATCGCGGTTCTGACTGGAAAACTCATGGGCGTGCTGCCACTGGGCGAGTGAGTGCCCTTGGCGGCTTCCCGTAGTAGCTTGATGCCCTGTCGCTTGCTCGGCTGTCATTGATTTCATTGTATGGCCCCTGTTCCATTTCTATCGCTATTAATGGTGAAAAACTCGTCGCTTGAATTATAGTTTGAAAATCAAAATATATGAAGATCAAATTAACTATTTATCAAGATATACTGTTTTCAAACTTTTAAACGTGTATTTGAATCCCCATAATGCATCTGCTCTCCTGCCATCAGTCGAGACACTGATATGTGAATTAAGATAGGCAGCTAGACTAGGCAAAGGATATCAGGCAAGGTTTAATGGATTAGCGCTTGATTTATGAGTAAAAACAGCTCACATAGCTGAGTTAGATTGGCTTTATTACAGCCTTATGCAGTTACAGACAGACACAGCGGTGGCTTTTCAGTGCAAGTTGAAATCCAAGTTTTAAGGTTTTTATCTAGGCTATTTCGTATATTTTTCGCATGATATGAGTCATAAAACAGCCACCGCAAAGAATTGAAATAGCTGCGAACTTAACAAAATAAGTCATTGGAAAGTGTAATTAACCCTTATTATTCAGATTGATAAAGAATTATTTGAATAAAAAATCGATTTTTTATTGAATAATTTAACCCTTTTTTACCTCTGCTGCGTTTATAGGGAGCAGAACACAGACAAATTTATCGACATCAATTCAGTTCGATTAGGAGAAACAAAATGAAATTGAAGACCTTATTTAGCGTTAGCACTGTTCACCTTGCATTTGCACTATTGTCATTCAATGCCGCGGCGGTGAGCCCACCACATCCAACAGGGTTAAATGCGCCTATGATCAGTATTCAACGTTTCGATCCAAAAGATTACAGCGCACAGGAAGCCACTAAGATGTTCCCTGCTCCGGCAGCTGGTATGGTGCAGCACATTTTAAGTTTACCTAAATTAGAAAACGAAGATGACTACATGGTCGAAATCCAAATTGGTCAGACTCAAATGGTTGATTGCAATAAGCATGGATTAAACGGGGAATTGAAGGAACTGACAGTGCAAGGTTGGGGTTATAACTACTATCAAGTGGATGAAATCGCTGAAGGCCCAAGCACTATGATGGCCTGTTTCGAATTGGCGAAGAAAGAAGCTTTTGTACGTATTCCGGGTGAACTAAAAATGCGATATGACAGTCGCTTGCCTAAGGTGTTTTATCTACCAGAAGGCGCTGAACTGCGTTTCAGAACTTGGAAAGTAGATTCAACCTATCAATATTCCAAGTAAATAGCCGAATTTAACTCTTGCGTCATCAATCAAATGCGCTTCGAGTCTTTGCTGATTGATAAAAGCAAAGACTCGAAGCGCATTAACTAGAATCGTTTGATTCTAACAACTTGCATAATTTCTATTTCAAAACCTGCCACAGTTTCTGTCTCTGGGTAATAGATGACGTTGATCTTTTGCCCTTGCAGATTACGATACTTTTTAACCCGTCTAAATTTAAATGGCACGTCACAATCTTCAATCATAACAGTATGTTGTATCCACTCCGCTTTTTCCCTTTGCATATGCGAAACCACAGTCACACCTTCAGAGTGAACCAAATGTTCATGGGTGGCTAACATCTTTTTTACGGCCTTATTCATGTTCAACTCTTTTATCATCTAGTTGCGACAACAGTGACTCAACTTTCTGTTTAATTTCAGCATATCTCAATTTTTCACAGCGGCCGAAACCACTCAACTTACGCATTTGAAAACGACTCACCAAAGGCACTGACATGCCAGCGAGGCAACGACAATAGGTATCAAGTGATAAAGCATCAATGCCTTTGGCCGTTAAATGGTGCTTCAACTCACGCAAATCAGCCAACATCTGCTGATCTGTCGGCCAAGTCGGTTCCGTCGAATAACTCAACTTAGCGAAATGACCGCGGCAGACACTGCAATGACCGCAGACCGCCGGTGTCTCATTATCATCAAAATAACGGGATAAATTGTGGCTTAAGCACGTCTCAAGCTCAAAAAAGCGGACTAACTGCGCTATTCGCGCAATTTCTTTCTGCTCTTTATCAATAAAATAATGGTACAACTCATCGATGAGTTCCGGACGCGCTAATGCGGCAACATCCACCCGATACACATCGGTAATTCGTTTGGTTTCTAATTCAATTAACTGATGTTCTGCTAAATATTCCAGCGCGGCCAATACACGACTGCGTTCATGGCCCGTCACACTGTACAAGGCATCAAAATCTAACGCGCCCCATATTTTCTTCATCTGCGTATGATTAAAAATTTGCGTCAAAAAGGCCTGCCGCTCTGGATTAAAGCGGCTCAGAATGGCGTGTTTGTCCACTAAAAATTTGTAATTAACATCGGCGTAGTAAGCAAATAACGGCTTAACCACACCTAGAATTTCTAGCTGCACAAGTAACGTTTTTAACGGCAACTGGCGAATATTACTCGCCGTCGACACGCCATTAAGCTGACATTCCCACTGAGCAGAATCTTGTTCAAGTCGAATAGCTTCAATGACTTGCGCTATACCTTCCCGCTCAGGCGTATCGCCATACACAAAATTTTCAACGGTATTGAGTCCGTCAAGATTGGCTAAAGTCACACAATGAGATAATGCACCATCACGCCCTGCTCTGCCGATTTCTTGACTGTAGTTTTCAATGGATTTAGGCAAATCATAGTGGATCACAAAACGGATATTGCTCTTATCGATTCCCATACCAAAGGCGATGGTAGCAACCACCACTTGCAGCTTATTCTGCATAAAATCATTTTGAATTTGTTGACGTTTTTCATCTTCAAATCCAGCATGATAGGCACTGGCGACTATGCCTTGTTGGCACAAGAGTCGTGCTACCGTTTCGGCGGTTTGCTGTAACGTCACATACACAATACCAGCACCTGAGAATGATGTTATCTGGTTAACCAGTAAGGCATTTTTCTCTTGCATCGACACGGGCAGAACTGTCAAATCTAAATTGGGTCGATAAAATCCCGTTTGTACTATGTGTTCGGGCGCGATATCGAAGCGCTTGGCCATATCCAGTTTCACTTTACGTGTCGCAGTGGCCGTCAGTAACAGTACCAGCGGGATCTCAAGCTCGCGCCGATAATCGGGTAATTTAAGATAATCAGGCCGAAAATTGTGACCCCATTCTGAAATACAATGCGCCTCATCGACGACCAGCATAGACAGCGGAACAGATTGAATAAACTGCCTAAAGCGTTCATTTTTGAAACGTTCCACCGAGACCATTAAAATTTTCAATTTGCCAGAGCGCGCATCTGTCATCACTTGCTGACTCTGCTCGGCGCTTAAGGTTGAATCTATGCTGGCCGCATGAATTCCCTTAGATTGCAAAAATTCCAGCTGATCTTTCATCAAGGCGAGTAAAGGCGAAATCACTAAACTCAAATGGGGTAACTGCAATGCTGTAAATTGATAACAAAGGGATTTACCAGAACCTGTCGGGAAAATCGCTAAACTCGACTTCCCTGCTAAAAGTTGTGTTATCGTTTGCGCTTGACCAGGGCGAAATTCAGAAAACCCGAAATCCTGCTGCAATAAACTAACGTATGGATTGGTTTCCGGAATGGGATTGAACATCAACCGTCCTTTACACTTATCCTTACCACCCACAAAATTCGGGCATACCGCAAGAAAAAGATTCAGCATTAAGTGAGTCGACTAGTCTAGCAAATTTTGACGTACTTTACGGAGTTAATTAGCAACAACTGAGTTTTCAAGCCAACTTAACTGCTCATCAGGAGCGTAATTATAGGTGCAGATTTCATTGCAACACGATGATTAATATATAATTAATTTACTTTTTTAGTCAGCAATTAAATATGAAAATAAAACCGATTTGTAAAAATTCGATCCGATATCTCCTATGAAAAAACAAGACGTCAGATGAATCTCAGCAAAAAATACATCTCCGATAAATTGAGCATTTAAGGTTTTCTAGCAAGATATAGATTGATCAGCGACGTCAGTTTGTCCTGAAATCTTTCTTCAAAACCATCAATGTCACGCCCTATAGAAACTAAATATTTAGTTGCCTGCTCACGCGAAAGCAGCTTATTTGCAAGACTATATTGCATCTCTTCTAAGGTTTTATCATATCTTGGGATCAACACCCAAGTGCCGACATCGACGTCAAAATGTTGCATCGCTTTCTGGGCTAAAGCACAAAAAGCCTCAATATGATCTACGCCATCAGGTCCGAGACAGCCAGGTTCAATTCGGCATAAAACCGCAATTTTCCTATCGTTTGCAATACTTAAACTCATCTCTAATGCCCCACGTTATCTAGTCGTAAACATAAGATCTTAACAGTAATTTTACGTGTCTGCACAGATAAGTCACGGCTAACTTACCCTTATTAGATAATCCATTTTAGGCAATAAAACAACTTTAAAATCATATTCTTCAAAATATAGATCCGCGTTTTTTTTTCTATTCATCAACAATGTCGTCTACAACATCCTCATCAGTATGTTGTAAAACATTAAGCGAAATATTTTCATTATGCTCTGACAATAGGGTATCAATGGCTTGGTCAAAACTGTCTAACTTTTGAGTTTCCATATAACGTTTTAACCTCAAAATAATATCCCTGCTTAGCTCAATATGAGACTTTTTTTGCCGTTTTTTTATTTGAGATAATTCTTTGCGAACCATACGCCAGCCAAAATCAGTAAAATACTGATTGAGCATTTTGTTTACATTAGTAAGCTCGTTGTCGATCCGCTGTGCCTTTTTGCGTAATCGGACTAATTCATTTAGTTGTGTTACCAACTTAGTATAGGAAACCGTTTGTAACTCAGCGTCACAAAACCAATCTGGTTTAGATGCCACAGCTTCAGGATTGATAAGGCGATAAATTAAGGGTAAGGCAAAAATTAATTCTGCTTCCTCAAGCAATAATAATTTTCTTCCTGCTGTCGGTTTGTCTTGTTGATATATCCAAGCTTGCGGTTCCATAAATACGTTTCTTTAGTTAAGCATGCGTTTAATGCGGATGAAATAAATGGGACCTCATATGCTAGTACAAATCGACAAGTATTAATATATGGTTCAACCATTTTATTGACTGGGAATCGATCCCTTATGCTTCATTTTGCCTTTGGCAGAAATAGCTCAACTCATAACAGGCTAAGAACCCGATAAGCGGTTGTCGTTATTAGCTTAAATTTCACCCAACACTCAAGCCTAGTTTAGCGGCATTCCATTCAAGAAAACCAATAAAATGGTTAAACCATTCTTTAAAATTATGCATCTGTGACTAACTAAGTTCGAAACCACTGCATAGAGAAAGTACGAATTTCATACTATCATTGCCTTTAATTTTATATCCGCTTAATTAATCGCCATTGTTAGAATAGGTTTATCTTGGCTGTTTTTTAAACTAAATAATCCAGCTAAATGTTATTTAATGCCCCCTCCTCTGATAAAAGAGGATTATTTAAACAAATAAGCACTCTACCAGTGATAATGACGATTATCACTGGTAGATGTAGGCGTGATTTGCGTATAATTACGCCTTCTTAATTCGATATCAGGTGACTTCAACGGCATGTCTAAAATGATCCGGACAAATAGTAATGCTCAAAATAACACCAATGTATCGAATGAAAGAGTGACTAGATCAGATCATCACAATAATAACCGTGCTGAACAGCCACGTTTTTTTGAAGAGACTTTCCTGCCACAATCTGTTCGAAGTGATTATTTAAGTGCTGCCGAAGAAACTGAATATGAAATTTCAGCCAACACCCGCCGTGTTTATAATACGAGCTTTAGTCTATTTAGCCGTTATTGTGCCGAACACCAACTGCAGGCTCTGCCCGCAGATCCCCGTAGCGTGATTTCATTTATTGGTTATCAGAAAGAATTGATCCAAGAGAGTACTGGAGTACAACTTTCTAAACAGACATTAACGACTCGACTCGCGGCGATTCGCTACCACCATATTCAAGCGGGATTCCACTCACCTACCGAGCACCCTCTGGTGATCAGAGTGATGCGCGGTTTAAGTAGAAATCAATCTCGCCATGTGAGTGATTATGATCAACAACCGATTATGTATGATGAAGTGGAAATGCTCATTCAAGCTATCGATGAACAAGTGCAGCCATTAACCCGAGCAAGAGACAAAGCCATTATTCAGTTAGGATTACAAGGTGGGTTTCGCCGTTCTGAACTTGCAGATATAAAAGTTCAATATGTCAGTTTTTTACGCAATAAGCTAAAAGTGCGCCTACCTTATTCGAAGAGCAATCAGCAAGGTCAACGGGAATGGAAAGACCTGCCGGATCATGAACCTTTTGCAGCACTCAACGCGGTAAAAAATTGGTTATCACTAGCCAATATAGAGGATGGGCATTTATTTAGATCGCTTTCCCGTGATGGGAAATATTTACGCCCTTATCAAATAGTAGAACATCATTCTGAAGCTAATTCAAGTTTACATAAAAATAGTGGTTTTCTCACGGGGGATGATATTTATCGCATCATTAAAAAATATTGCACAAAAGCGGGCCTACCTGCAAAGTTTTATGGTGCCCACAGTTTGCGCAGTGGTTGTGTCACTCAACTCCATGAAAATAATAAAGATCATTTATACATTATGGCCAGAACTGGCCATACCGATCCGCGCTCACTTCGCCATTATTTAAAACCAAGAGACTAAACTAGATCATGACTCGGTAAGAATCAGTTAGTCTTTTACCTAAAATAAAATAGCAATTATAACGCTATAATAAACCTATCATGTTTATGAATAAAAATGATATTCAGTAATTTATATTAAAATTATTTCCAAATTTTAATTTGAAAATAATTAAAGCAATAATTTCACATTATATATTTTTATCTTGGATACAAGATTTGACATTATAGCAGAATAAAAATTCTAATTGAGGTACTTTGACCTCAGCATCTTAGATGCATAGCAAACTGCTGGTTAACATTTTCATAGCATATCGGGTTTATTGCTCACTGCAGTATTATTGTAATATAAAATCATCTTTATTGTCATATTGATACTTTAGCCTTAGTCACGAAATTTAATCCATCGTACTAGCCGGAGTAATATATGAGTAAGGCCACCTTTGATCCTACACTTTATAATAAAAGTAATAACGAGCCATTTAACCAAGTGTTGGATAAACATTTATCTCGCCGTAACTTCGTCAAAAGTGGTTTAGGCCTCAGTGCTATGACAGCTTTTGCCAGTGTAGGCTTAACTGCTTGCGGATCAGATGACACACCCGTTACAAAACCTGTTGATCCAGTGACACCTTTACCACCGACAAAAAGTACCGCCAAGCTAAACTTTACGTCAGTTGCGGGTTCTCGTTTAGATGCCGTCGTTGTGCCAGAAGGCTATACAGCGCAGGTACTTGCACCATGGGGCACGCCATTAAATGCAAAAGCAGCACCATGGAAAAGTGATGGTAGTAACACTGCCGATGACCAAGCGAACTCAGTCGGTATGCACCATGATGGCATGCATTTCTTTCCATTAAATGATTCGGGTAATGACGGTTTACTTTGCATTAACCATGAATACATTGATGAAGTTGCATTACATCCTGCAGGACAAACTTTTGATCCTACTTCAGGTTTGCGCACAATTATCGATGAGGTACGTAAAGAAATCAACGCCCATGGCGTATCGGTTGTACGTATAAAACTGATTAATAATCAATGGGAAGTCGTGAGTAATGATAGCCATAACCGCCGATTTACCGGTGCAACTGTGATGGATATTAGCGGTCCTCTCGCCTACTCTTCTCTACTCGAAACCCGCTATTCTCCCGACGGTAGTCAGGCTCGCGGTACATTAAATAACTGCGGCAATGGTTACACACCTTGGGGCACTTATTTGACCTGTGAAGAAAACTGGCCAGGCTATTTCGCAAACCGTGGTACGTTAACTGCCGAGCAAAATCGCATTGGGATCAGCAAAACCAGCACACGTTATGGCTGGGATGATCTTGCAGGTCATGATGAGGAACGTCTCGATGAATTCGCACGTTTTGACGTCACGCCAAAAGGTGCAAGTGCTCAAGATGACTATCGTAATGAAGCGAATGGTCACGGTTATATTGTTGAAATTGACCCTTTCAATCCAACATCGCGCGCAGTAAAGCGTACCGCGCTTGGTCGTTTCCGCCATGAAGGATGTACCTTTGGCAAATTAACTGAAGGTAAGCCAGTAGTATTCTATTCTGGTCACGATTCACAATTCGAATACTTATATAAATTTGTCTCGGCCGCGGCGTGGGATGCAAAAGATGCTGACAGCAGCAATCGCATACAAACTGGCGATAAGTATATGAATGAAGGTACTTTATATGCAGCTAAGTTTAATGCAAATGGTGGTGTTTGGTTGCCTTTAACCTTAGATAGCCAGACTACGGACGGAAAAACCCTAGGCAATACTTTCGCTAGCTTAGCCGAGATTATTTTGAACACCGCAGGCGCAGCGGATCTTGTTGGTGCAACACCTATGGATCGCCCTGAATGGTGTGCTGTCGATCCTTTCACTGGTTCAATTTATTTGACCCTGACCAACAACTCAAAACGAACTGAAACCAATCCAGCGAACCCAAGATTGAAAAACCACTTTGGCCATATTATTCGTTGGGATGAAAATGACAAAGATACTGAATTTACATGGGATATCTTCGTATTCGGATCACCAAGTGATGGTAACGCAGAGACAAACTTATCAGGCTTAACGGATCTTAACCAATTTGCCAGCCCAGACGGTTTAGCCTTCGATCAACGCGGTATTTTGTGGGTTCAAACCGACAATGGAGCCAAGGAGGTCGCAGAAGAAACCAACGATCAGATGCTAGCGATAGTGCCTTCAACGCTTGTTGATGACCAAGAGAAACAGCTAGGTGTAACGGCTGATAACCAAATGGAATTAAAGCGTTTCTTCGTTGGACCAAACGACTGTGAGGTTACGGGTTTTGCTATTAGCCCTGATTATACTTCTGTTTTTGCTAACATTCAGCATCCCGGTAATTGGCCTTATTCGTCCAATGCCGCTGAAAAAACGCCTGCGGGCACGACATTACGCCCTCGCGCCGCTACGGTCGTTATCCGTAAGTTAGATGGTAAAGAAGTCGCGGTATAAACAATTATGCTTGTGCAAGGTATCTTCTTAATATGAAGTTCCTATAAGTTAATTGCTACACATAACAAATCCCCTCACTGTAGGGGATTTGTTATTTAAGAAGATAGTTAACTAGCCTTTTTCATAATAGATTAAATCCAACATCTATTAACTCTTACTACGACTTGCTTGTTCAAAGGCCAGTTCAAAAGCATCGGTAAAATCTGTAATTGGCAGAAGGTCCTCACGGCAACGGCGATTGCGGCCAAGTAAGGAAGATTCAACAAACAAATCAAACCAAGTACTTAAGGCTTTGCCATTAGCCGCTTCGCCAATCGCTCCTAAAGCCAATGATGCCACCTCGGCGGTGCCAAGTTGAAAATCATGACTACCTTTACGCAATGCATAGGTCGCGAGCGTGTCGGGATCGAAGGAAAGCAACGGCAGCGAGTGTAAGTAAGGGCTCTTACGGAACATTTTAATCGCTTCACGCCAACTGCCATCAAGCAGAACAAGCAGCGGCCGTTTGCCTTCGGCCAATGTCGACATCGGCACTTGGTTCAGTACGGTTTGCCCTTGCTCTGCATACTGGGCAGGAAACACTAAATAGGGTTGATATTGCGGCGAATTAAGCAAAGCAAGCAACTCAGCTTCAGGTTCTGTACGTGACCAAATATAGGCGTGAGTATCAGGAATAAGATCCGCTATGAGTCGTCCGCTATTAGTCGGCTTTAACACCTCATCGTTATACATAATCAGCAGAAAACTGGCGTGAGTATCTAACTGACGGCGTAGCGCACAGGTACAGAACTGCTCACCTAAGAGGCATAATGGACAGCGGATCAGTTTTTTACCGCGGGCACCAAAGGGTTTAGTCGAAATAGACTTACGGTACTGATATAAATGGTGCACTGCATGGGGGGCTAAAGCCATAAAAACCAATTCTCTATCAAACTTATTAAGGATCGCGACCACATCATTTAGCACTTTTTTATCGCGGTGGCGCAGTTTATCCCTTGGCCATCAATGGTGCAATCGCGTAATACATTATCGTGATAAAAGGCCGGTGTCAGTGGTTGATGGTTTCATATGCAGCCTAACGCCAGTGAGATAATTTAAGAGCACAGAGCAATTATCTCTTAAAACAACTGTAATGTATTAATCTGTGTTACCACTTAGTATGCAATAGCGTGCAACACTAAACCGACTAAATTAACGTTTAACTTACTTATTGGGGGAGTATTTAAGCTAAATATCAGTAATGACTTAACTTCGTGTGGAATTGCCCTAATATCATGCGAAAATCTACTCTACAAATACAGTCTCAATGAAAGGTCAATTATGCACCCAAAAGCCCCGATCGCTTCTATACCGTTATTAAGCGGCGTACTGCTCTCTGCTACGCTATTTTCTAATGTCACTACGGCCCAAACGCTTAATACCAAAGACATCCAGTCAATTGTAGATTCCGCAGTTAAACCACTGATGGCCGAGTATGCTATTCCCGGTGCAGTAATTGGCATCACCATAGAAGGTAAACAGTATTTTTACCAATATGGCGTCAGTTCTAAAACCTCTGGGCAAAGTGTGACTGAAGATACCCTGTTCGAGATTGGCTCTATCAGTAAAACCTTTACCGCAACACTGGCTAACTATGCACAGGGCGAAGGTAAATTAACACTCACGGATATGGCCAGTGATTATGTTCCAGCATTAAAAGGCAGCCATTTTGATAAGATTAGTCTCATCAATTTAGCCACCCACACAGCGGGTGATTTGCCGATGCAAGTTCCTGATAAGGTCACTAATAACGCAGAGTTAATGGATTACCTTAAGCATTGGCAACCATCATTTGCCGCGGGGACCCATAGGAATTACGCCAATCCGAGTATTGGGCTGCTCGGTATGATTGCCGCGCAGAGTTTAGGAAAAACTTTTCCACAAGCACTTGAGCAAACACTATTTCCACAATTGGGTATGACAAGCAGCTACATTAACGTTCCGAGCAACAAAATGGCCGATTATGCCCAAGGCTACGATAAGCAAGACATGCCAGTGCGGGTCAATCCCGGTGTATTAGCCGATGAAGCCTATGGCGTTAAAACCTCAGCAAAGGATTTACTGCAATTTGTTGAGGCCAATATGCAAATGCACCCGATTGCCAAACCACTGCAAACGGCACTCGATGAGACCCACACGGGATACTTTGATGTGGGCATGATGACCCAAGATATGATTTGGGAGCATTACTCATATCCTATTGATCTTGATAAAATACTTATGGGCCATACTCAGGAAGTCGTGTTTGGCAGTACACCAGTTAAACCCATAGTGCCGCCTCTCGCGCCGCAGCAAAATGTGTGGATCAATAAAACAGGTTCTACTGGCGGTTTTGCCGCTTATGCAGCATTTATTCCTGCAAAAAAACTCGGCATTGTACTGCTGAGTAATAAAAACTACCCCGTTCCACCAAGGGTCACTGTGGGGTATCAGATTTTAACTGGGATCGAAAAATTGCAAAAATAGCCATGCGCTAGAATGGAGGAGATAAGTATATTGGTGCTATCTCCTTTTTCTTAACAATATTCTTGTCGCTACTGATTTATGGCTGACACCTTGCTGCTAACTCACAGCTTCCTTGCAATCTCCCTTTTCTCATGACGGCTTGTAAGAAAAAATGCACCGCAGGGTTAATCCTTACGTTAATTCATTTGCAATTCATCGACCTAATTAACAGGCCAATAACCTATCGTAAGTTTAGCTTTACAGCTTAAAATCAGGATAAAAACTTATGCATCACATTAAAAATTATTTCGTTAAATCAACATGATTGACACTTGAAGTTACGCTTTTAGGGAGTAAGATGCGCGCAAATACCTTAAGTGACCTTTTTCGGAAATATCATGTCAGGCACGCCACATTCTCCTATTCATCACGATGTCGCTCCAGCGGCGAGTCAGTCTAGCTTACTGTTAATGATTGTCTTTATGGTCGCCTGTGGCCAAATGGCGCAGACGATTTTTGTACCTGCCCTTCCACAAATCGCACTCGGGCTCCATGTGGACGCCAGCCAACTACAAGCCGTGATGGCATGTTACTTACTCTCCTACGGGATGTTTCAATTTGTGTATGGCCCAGTGTCAGATCGCGTTGGCCGCAAAATGCCACTCGTCGTGGGTATCGCTATTTTCGTTCTAGGCGCTGTATTCGCGGCTAAGGCCACAAGCTTTAACCAACTGATTATGGCAAGCCTTATCCAAGGATTAGGCACCGCCAGCGCAGGCGCATTGTGTCGTAGCATTCCCCGCGATCACTACTTTGGTGACCGACTGGTAAAATTTAATAGCTATGTCTCTATGGCTGTAGTGTTTTTACCTTTGCTTGCCCCATTTATCGGCAGCGCCACTGCGGCCTATTTTGGCTGGCAAGCCGTATACTGGGTATTAGCGGGATTCGGTGTCGCGGTCTGGCTGTTGTTAATATTCCTCTTTAAAGAGTCTTTACCTAAGGCGCAACGGGAACATCAAGCCGTTTTCAAATCCTATAAGCATGTCCTGCGCCATAGAGCGTTTCGCGCTTATTTATTTTCATTGATCGCAACCTTTGCCGGTATTGCGGCGTTTGAAGCAATTGCTGGCGTACTCTATGGCCAATATCTCGGACTGACACCTTTTATGGTCAGTTGTTATTTTGTTGCGCCAATTCCTGGCTACTTACTGGGGGCTCTCATCGCGGGCCGACAGAATAAGCCACAAAGGGTTGTTTACCAAGGTGTTGCGTTACTCGGTGCTGGCGCATTATTTATGTTGATCCCAGGTCTTTTTAATTTAGTGGTTGGCTGGAGTTTACTTATTGGATCAATTTTATTCTTCAGTGGCGCAGGCATGCTGTTCCCTACCCTAACATCTGCTGCGTTAGAGCCATTTCCACGTCAGGCGGGGATTGCGGGCGCATTACTGGGGGGATTACAAAATTTTGGTGCCGGACTTGCCGCATTAACTATGTCTTTAGTGCCTATGGGCGGCCAGTTGAGCATAGGTTTATTAAGTGCTGTAATGGTGGTTTTAGTGATTCTGTCTCTTTATTACGCCAAAGATCAAAATGATACTCACCAGAATTTAATGCCACAGATTTAATGGATATGATTTGAAGCGACAATTCTTGGTTTAAGCCAAATCTATTACCATCAGTCAATAAAAAGCCCACATTGTTGTGGGCTTTTAAAATCGATAAGACACTGTAATAAATCAAAAATACCGATTAATTTATAGCTTCGATAGCTTTAATCGTTACAAAATGCGACGCAGTAAAAAATCAGCTTTAAGGCGACGAATTCTAGTCATGATCTTCTTCACTGGCGCAGGATAGCTCTGTAAGGTATCCACTTGGCTATAGTGATATAACCGCTGTGTGTGTTCAAGAATATGCGCCTGCTCGGCTTCAAACTGGACTTTCCAGCAGCCAATTTCATCTTGGATCAACAAACCATTCTCAAGATCCAGCGCCCAAGCTCTTGGATTCAGATTAGAACCTGTGATCAAATGCTTATTACCGTCGGCACTGATGCCTTTGAGGTGATAACTGTTGATGCCGTGTTTCCACAGATGGATATTCAACTGACCATTATCAATCGCCCACTGTTGGCGTTTAGCGAACTTACGCAATGATTGCTCATACATATAGGGCAAGGCACCTATGGTCGAGAAATCCTGCTCAGGCGGAATATAAAAATCGTTAGCCGTCTTGTCGCCCACAACGATATCGATGCGTTTGCCATTGCGTAAATGCTTAGCTAAAGCGCGCACTAAAATGTACGGCGGATTGAAATAGGGTGTGCAAATAAACAGCGAGTCTTTTGACTCTTCCACCAAGGCGACAACCACTTTATTGAGCAAGTTTTTCTTACGTCCTAGCCCAAGTAACGGCGTGATGCGATTGCCATCACGGGTTTCCTTAAACTGATACTCAGCGTCAGACAGTCTCAGCTTAAAGCTACGCATATCCGTCTTTGGTGGTAGCACTTCTTGCTCAGCATCTTGCGTTAATGAACACACAGCTGGATCAGAAATAATATTTTTCTGGATCATCGCGCGCATACTGCGCGCTAATTCGGCAGACTCAATCAAGTGATAACGATCGAAACGGTACTTATCGTGTTGTTGCAAATAGATATTATTGAGACTGGCACCGCTATAAATCACGGCATCATCGATAATAAATCCCTTAAGGTGCAACACACCCATAAATTCACGGGATTTGACGGGTACACCTAAGATATCGATGGGATGTTCGGCTTCAGCCATAACTCTACGGTACATCAAATAGTTACCGCTATCACCTTTATGGCCAATCAAGCCACGTCTCGCACGGTGAAAATCGACTAACACTTTGATATCAAGCGTTGGATTTGCTGCTTTGGCATCCATGAGGGTTTGTAATATCTCACGACCCGCTTCGTCATCTTCTAAATACAGCGCCGCAATATAAATACTGTGCTTGGCGCTCACAATACGAGCGAGTAATTCTGCCTTGAAACGGCATGGCGTGAGCAACCACGTTAAAGCCTCGGGTTGAACGGCTATTCCACCAAGCTTATCTAGCAAGGCATCCTCCTTTAAACATGCTGACCACCCCGATAGGAAGCACTGGGGTTCAGTGATAAAAACATCACAGCAATATGTGTTAACTCTGGATAGGCCTCTGTCACTGCCAACCTGATCGTTTGTTCTACTTTAAGATGTATATCAGGGTCCTTAGGGAACCAGAGTAACTCAACTTGGACAAAGCGTTGATCAATTTTTCCATTTCGAAAACTGATGCTTGGGATCCAATCTAATGTGAAACTCTCTGCATTACCTTTACATATATCCGCCAATGACTGCAGTAATGTTTGGCTGAACGCTGCAACGACCGCTTGTGGTAAGCCGCGCATACTAATATGTGGCATGGTTTAGTTGTTACCTAAGAACCTAAAATCGTAAGGGGTAGAAATTACCGACTTCACCTCGTCTCGGCAAGACTTTTCTCCCAAAAGTCTTGTTAAACCTAACGGTTTTGCTGGTAATTTGACCTCACGCGATTTTATTCCACTTCAGTGCACCAATTTACCTAAAAATCATCTTCATTTACCCTTGCTTGAAATCGCATTTTACGACGGATATTTTCGGCATTATTTGCCCGTCCACACAATAATGTTGCCCCTAAATAGGGTGATTCTTAACGCTACAAATCAGTCCAAATTTCACTGAACTGCACCCAAAATGTCTGCCAAATCACAAAATAATCTTCAAACCCATTTCATTCACCCCGAATCCAGTGATTTAGCGTAAACTAAACCGCCTATTTGCGATTAGACCACACGATACAAGATTAAGACTATGAACAAAAAAATTCTGCTGACGTTAGCACTGACATTGCTGTTTGCTTGGGGTATTTTCCATTTTAAAACCCAGTTAGGGTTACTCATCCTGCCGTTGTTTATTGGGCTGGTATTGTTTGTTACCCTACGTTTATATCGCTTGATGGAAAAGGATGACGGCAGCAGTGAGGATTAACCACACACAATACCAACCTAATCTTAATGATGTTTTGATAAAAATGGCCAATAGCTAACATGGAAACGTTACTGAAAACCACTCTATATGCCGGCCTGCTCCTAACCGCAAGTCATAATATGGCCTATGCAGAGCAACATGATTCTAGGCCGATAAGTGCTCAAACCACTTCGCTTAGCCAAGCAATCAGCAAGATCAGCCCTCGACATTCACAAATCGCCTTACTGGCAATGGATATGTCGAACAATCAAGTAATCTATAGCCAACAAGCTGAGACCTTGTTTATTCCAGCCAGTACCCAAAAGCTGCTCACGGCAGTCAGTGCTGTGGCTCAGCTTGGGCCTGATTTTCGTTATGTCACGGAATTATGGACAGATGCACCGATACGCAAGGGCCATATCGCAGGCAGTGCTTATCTGCGTTTTAGTGGCGATCCCACGCTAACTCAAGCCGATCTCAAGGCCATTTTTGCCAATCTCGTAAAACAAGGCATTAATCGCATTGATGGACATCTGTATTTGCTCGGCGATAAACAGGAACAATTGCAAGGTCCTGGTTGGGTATGGGATGACTTAGGTATTTGTTTTGCCGCGCCTGTATCTAGCTATATTATCAATCAAAACTGTGTCTATGGTCAGTTTAGCCCCAGCTCTACCAGCAAACCTTCACAGGTAAGTCTGCGTGCAGGAAGTTATGGGGTCAAAATCAGCAGCGATGCGGTGTTTGATCAAAAGGCGAGCCGCGAATTTTGCCAACTTGATATGGTCAGATTAGGTCAAAATAACTACCATTTACGCGGCTGTTACCCTGGCGGTGAGGCGATACCACTGGCGATTGCGATCAGCGATCCGTTCAAATTTGCCCAAGATAACCTCACCTCCCTACTTAAAGGCGAGATGTCTCTTGCGGGTAAAGTACAACTCGGCACTAGCTTACCCCAAAAGGCAAAACTAATTGCCAGCCATAGCTCGGCGCCCTTACCTGAGCTGCTCGAGACTATGCTGCTCAAGTCAGATAATTTGATTGCCGATAGTCTTTTTAAGCAACTTGGTAAAAGTTATTTTAAAACCCAAGGCAGCTTTACCAATGGTGCCGCTGCCATGCAGCGAATTTTAACGAATTTAGGCATAGATTTGAGTAACGCCAATATTGTGGATGGTTCAGGATTGTCACGCTATAACTTGCTCAATGCCAAGCAGTTAGCCGCGGTGTTGGCGCTAATCCACCAAGATAGCCGCTTTAGTCCGTTAATCACGAGTCTGCCACAGGCGGGGATCAGCGGCACCTTAAGATATCGTATGGGCTACAACAAGCCGCCGCTTAAACAGCAAATTTTCGCTAAAACAGGCTCGATGCAAGGCGTGTCTAACTTAGCGGGCTTTATCCGTTTGCCCCAGCATAACGATACCCTGTTTGTAATCCTTGAGAATGGCATGAGTTCTGAATTGAAAAATCAACATAAACCCTCATTCAATGCCGAGTTTCTTAAACAATTGATTTCAGTGCTGCAACCGTCATCAACCACTGCGACTGTGAATACTGCGGCTCACTAGAGTCATTAATTAACTGCTACAGAGTAAAAAACTTGCACAAAAAAGCACTGAGTCATCAGTGCTTTTTAAGTTTTTATCTAAACGAATATACCGAAGCCTTGTTAAAACAACTCCGCAGGCATCGCCATAGTCGTCGCATCACCAGCTCTGACTTGAGCGATATGGTAATCCGCTTTTGGCAATAACTTATCAAAATAGAACTTAGACAAATAGACTTTCTGCTCGGCGAAAGCTTTATCTTCATGATCCGCAACCTTATCAACCATAGCCAACCAGTAGAAACCATACAGGGTGTAACCAAAGGCATCTAAAAAGTCGACCGCACACGCATTAATAAGTGCAGGCTGAGCCACTTTGCGATCATTAACTGACTCGGCGACTATAACTAATGCATCTAAACGTGCGCATACTGCCGCCACTTTCACCGCATCAACATGGGTGAATGCCCGCATTTGTGCCTTCAAGTCTGCCACAAATTCGTTTAATGCGGCTAAGTTATCGCCAGTGACTTTACGACCTAGGAAATCAATGGCTTGAATGCCATTGGTACCTTCATAAATCTGAGCGATACGGGTATCACGGACTAATTGCTCAATACCTGTTTCACGAATATAACCATGTCCACCAAAGACTTGTTGCGCCATGATAGTCGCATCTAGACCCCGATCGGTTAAAAATGCTTTCGCCACTGGCGTTAATAAACCCACATAACGCGCCGCTTTAGCCTTAACCTCATCTTGGGCATATTTTGCTAAATCCAGCTGTTGTCCTGTAAACACAGACAAAGCACGGCCCGCTTCTGTCATCGCACGAATGGTCAACAACATACGGCGCACATCGCCATGGACAATAATGGGATCAGAATCACTGCCCGTCGGTGAGCCGCCAGCGGCGATGCCTTGATTACGCTCTTTAGCGTAATCGGCCGCCATCTGGTACGCCGCCTGCGCACTGCCAAGTCCTTGAATACCAATCGCTAAACGCTCATAGTTCATCATAGTGAACATGCATACGAGGCCGCGATTAGGCTCGCCAATCAAGAAACCTTGGGCATTATCAAAATTCATCACACAAGTCGCAGAACCTTTAAGGCCCATCTTATGCTCGATAGACCCCACTGATACACCATTGGCATTGGCTAAGCTGCCATCGGTATTTACCGATATTTTAGGTACAAGGAAGAGTGAAATCCCTTTGCTATCCGGTAGCTTGGCAAGCACTAAGTGGATGACGTTTTCAGTTAAATCATGATCGCCACCCGTGATAAAAATCTTGCTGCCCGTGATGGCATAACTACCATCATCCTGCGGTAAAGCTCGAGTGCGAATATTACGCAGATCAGAACCCGCTTGCGGCTCCGTCATATCCATAGCACCCGCCCATTCGCCGGAATATAACTTAGGCAAATAAGCTTGTTTCAATTCTTCGCTGCCGTGGGCATTGATACATAAAGCCGCTCCCGCGGTTAACGAGCCATAAAGCGTAAACGCATTACAAGCACTGTAAGCCATTTCGTCGACTAAGATCCCCAGCATCTTCGGCATCCCCATGCCACCAAATTCAGGATCGCCACACAAACCAATCCAACCGCCCTGGGAATACTGCTCATAAACGGCTTTGTAGCCATCAGGGGTAATCACTTGATTGTCTTGATGCAACACGCCCTGCTCATCGCCCGTCCGGTTCAGCGGATGGATCAACTCACAACTGATCTTGGCTGCTTCTTCCAAAATGGCATTAGCCGTGTCGATATCGACCATTTCTGCAATCTCAGGCAATTGTGCCCAAGTGTTTGGAGCATCAAATACCTGTTCCAGTAGGAAACGCATATCCGTCAATGGGGCTTGGTAAGGATTCATTGGTAGACTCTTAAACGTAGAATTAAAACAGTTGTTTTAATTTATACCAGTTCACTGTAGAAAACAATCTCATTACAAATACAGCCGCGAATAATATGGAGGTACGTGAGCAAAGTATAAATTCAACCCATAAAAAAACCCTTAAGCTTGAACTTAAGGGTCTCTATTCTATAAGCTTTACCACAGGATTGTCGCAGCGTTAGCTCACAGGCTTGTGGCAATTACCACATTAAATCATCAGGAATTGCGTAATCTGCATAGGGATCATCTTCAACGACCACAGCTTTAGATTCATCCTGTTGCCATAGATAACCACACCACTGCGGCACCAGCAGTTTCACTCGTTCAGCTAACTTATGTGGTACTAAGTAACTCTTATCTTCGTAACGCACTATGCCTAACTGCCCTTTAAGCAATTCTGCCTGCAATTTTTCATCTATGTACAAAGAATAGATTTTATTATCAAGAGTATAGTTAAATTTCACTTCAGCATAAGCTGGGATCTTAATCGCAGACTTAGTGAACTCAGTGATTAAACCGCGCACTTGTCCACGCTCTGATGCCTCAGCAAAACGTTGCTCATTTAGCGCTTTATCTTTTTGCGCCTGCAACCGTTTTTGTTCGGCCACTTCTTGCTTAAAAGCACTTGAGCCATCATCAACTCGTGATTTTTTGTCACGGCGTTTTTGAGTCTTAACGTCGCGAACCTTTTGTTTACTGGCAAGCCCTGCTTTGAGTAGCTGCTCTTGTAATGCATTAGCCATGGATCATTACCTACTTAATTTCTATAAAATCAAAGTTCTCGATTTTGAATATCAATAATCTAAAACCAAACTACATTTTTGCGGCCAGTTCGCCAAGCTCTGTCATCGCTATACTGGCGCCGCCAAGTGACCAACCGCCATCAACCGGCAGCACAACTCCCGTAATATAGGAAGCTAATTCAGAGCCTAAGAATAGCGCGGCATTGGCGATATCCTGACCTGCGCCGTTGCGTTTTAGCGGAACGGATTGGGCAACCTTTTGCTGTAATGCGGCGCTGGGTGCAAGGCGATTAAAACCTTCAGTATTGGCGATTGGGCCAGGCATAATCGAATTAATTCTCAGCCCCTCACAGCCCCACTCTAACGCTAAAGTTCGCGTCAGCATATCCACACCCGCTTTAGCCGCACACACATGCACTTGCATTGGCATAGCGATCGAAGCCTGCGGCGCCGAAATCTGGATAATATTGCCATTGGGGCGACGCAGCAAAGGATAAGCCTGCTTTAACACTTGAAAACTGCCGAGCAAATCAATGTCCATCACCGACTTAAAACCATTGGCCGAAAGCTTTGCGGCGCTGGCAGGGAAATTCCCCGCCGCGCCGCTTACCAGCACATCGATAAAACCAAACTCAGAAGCGATTTTATCAAAACCGACTTCAAGGGCGCTAAGATCGCGCACATCAAAACTCACCCCCAAATGAATACCGTCAGGATTGGCCTGTTGCAACTGCAATACCGCGGCATCGATTTTATCTTGACTGCGGCTCGCAACGGCCACATTTGCGCCAGCCTGTGCGAACGCAATGGCAATCGCGAGATTTATCCCACTGGTACCACCAACAACGACAACATTCTTACCTTGATAGTTAAACATCGTAGCATTAAACATGGGCGTTCTCCGTGAACAGTGAGATATGTACTCAGGGTGTGATTAATTATTTTATGTTGTCATTCAAGATACTATTTCAATTTTTATCCATCATCTCAAGGATACCAACGAGCGATTTCAAGCTTTTTTATTTAAACAACGGTCAAACGGCTTTCAAACCGCGCTTTAGACGGCTAGTGTGGCGTCTATGCCAATGATTGGTGAATCGCTTGCAATGCTGCTAACGGATCGGCAGCTTTGGTGATCGGGCGGCCAATCACTAGGTAATCTGAACCGGCGGCAATCGCTTGAGGTGGCGTCATCACGCGGTGTTGATCGCCAGCATCACTGCCAACTGGGCGGATCCCCGGCGTCACGAGCTTGAAATTCTGACCTAACAGCGATTTTAACGCTGTCGCTTCTTGCGCGGAACACACCACGCCATCGAGTCCCGCTTGCTGCGTGAGCTTCGCCAAACGTTGCACATGCTCAAACGCAGGAACATTGATGCCGAGTAATTTAAGATCGTCATCACTCATCGAGGTTAATACCGTGACCGCGATCAGTATAGGCGCTTTATCGCCGTATGGCAGTAATGCTTTTTTAGCCGCTTCCATCATGGCTAAGCCACCGCTGGCATGTACGTTCGTCATCCATACGCCCAGCTCTGCGGCTGCGGCCACGGCTTTGGCGACAGTATTGGGAATATCGTGAAATTTCAAATCAAGGAATAAATCAAAACCACGATCATGGATATCTTTCACCAGTTGCGGGCCAAACAAGGTAAACATTTCTTTGCCGACTTTAAGGCGGCACATGTTGGGATCGAGTTTTTCTATCAGTTGTAAAGCATGGTTTTTATTATCGTAATCAAGCGCTACGAGGATAGGTTTAGTCGTCATCATCTCTCCAACGGGGTTACACAAACTGTGTATTCTTTTAATAGATTATTCGCCGTCTAGGCCTCGGATCCGTTTAATGCTGCCCCAGTTTTTACAGGAAGGACAATGCCAGTAAAGCGCATGGGAAGGAAAACCACACTCCTTACAACGGTAACTCGGACGGAATTTAATTTGTTGTTCAACGAGCTGCTCTAGCATAGTTAAACTTTGCTTAGCTTGCCCTTCTTCGGCTTGGCGCAAATGCATCTGCATCAAGTGTTGAAAACCTTTCATGGTCGGATGGCGATATAACGCATCGAGTACCATGCTCTCTGCCGCTTTAATCTCATCAAGACTTATCATGTGCTGCGCTAAGGCGACCACCACAGAAGCTCCAGCGCCATCGGCCATGGCGCCCGCGAGTAATTCTTGAAAACCTTCTTTATCTTGAGTGTCGCGATAAACTTGTTTGGCCGTTGGAATTGCATCGGCAAAAAGCTCGATATCGGCTTTTTTCAGTTGCAGCAGCATTTGCTTACACTGGGCATAATCTTGAATATCGAGGAATTTTTTCGCTAGGGTTAATAATGCACGACCGCATTGGGGATCTTGCTTCAGCGCTTGCTGTAGCAGTTTAATTTTCTGCGTGTCATCACTGGCTTCATCGGCTAACTGGCAATAGAAATGCGCCGTTAACGGCTTTAAAACTTGCTGACGTTTACGACTCAAACGCTTAGTGATATCAATCGCTTTTTGCCACTCTTTAATCACTTGATAAATAGCAATAAGCTGTGTTTCAGATTCTTCACTGTGATCGTCTTGGCTGACCAAGTTGATAAAGATTTCTTCAGCTCTGTCGTAAAAACCTGCTGCTAGATAATCTTTACCCAGCTCCATCATAGCGATGTCACGCTGCTCATTGGTTAATGTAGGCCGCGCGATTAAATTTTGATGGATACGAATAGAGCGGTCGACCTCGCCTCGCTTACGGAACAGCGAACCGAGTGACAGATGGGTATCGATGGTTTCATCGTCAACATCTAGCATACTGATAAACAAATCGACGGCTTTATCCGATTCGTTCGACAGTAAGAAATTGAGACCAGTAAAATAATCCCGGCTCAATTGTTTACGTTGATTACTTTGATTCTGCCTTATGCTCCGTCGCCCCATATACCAACCATAGGCGGCAGCAATGGGAAGCAACAGAAAGAGGATCTCAAGCATATTAGGCGTCTACATCCTGAGGGATTTTAGCGATCACTTGATTTAGTTTCTTTTTAGTTGCCGCTAAACTTAATTTCAAGCGAACAATATAGTAGCTAGCAAATAACCAACTCAAAATAAAACCAGCAAAAAAGACAATCGCTAAGACAACAGGTAAACGATATTCACCCTGTGCGACAAAATAGCTGATGGTCACCACTTGTTCGTTGCGCGCGCCAAAAATCAACGCCAGAATAAATAACAGTGCCACAAGCACAGTTGCTACAAATGATTTCACGCTGCACTCCCTAAACGCGTTTCAATTTAATGATTATCCAAGAAATTTACTAAGCTGACCAGCATTGCCTTGCAATCGATACAAAAAAGCCTCCTAACGGAGGCTTTTTACTATGCGGTCAATCACACATTAACGGCGTCAACACGCTCGCGCAGTTCTTTGCCTGGCTTAAAGTGCGGGACGTATTTACCTTCCAAATCGACTGATGAACCAGTCTTTGGATTACGGCCAGTCCGCGGTGCACGATAGTGAAGCGAGAAACTACCAAAGCCACGGATCTCAATACGATCACCGCTTTCTAATGTTGTTGCCATTTGCTCCAACATTTCTTTGATTGCGCCTTCAACCTCTTTCGCCGACAGCTGCGACTGCCTGGTGGCGAGTTTTTCGATAAGTTCAGATTTCGTCATCCTAGCTATCCCCTATTATCAAGCCAAACACAGTCGCCTAATGGGGAGAGATGTCTCCCCAAACAACAGGCGATTATTTACGAGCTGCTTTAAACGCTTCAGCCATTGCATTGCTAATAACAGCGTCATCTTGTTTGTTCAGAGTCGCCATTACTTCTTTCTCTTCAGCTTCGTCTTTCGCTTTGATTGACAGGCTGATAGAGCGGTTCTTACGGTCAACACCCATGAACTTAGCTTCGATTGCATCACCTACATTATAGACAGTAGATGCATCTTCGATACGCTCACGTGAAATGTCAGCTACACGGATGTAACCTTCAACAGTGTCAGCCAGTTCAACAGTCACACCTTTAGCATCAACAGCAGAAACAGTACCGTTTACGATAGTACCTTTCTTCTTGTCAGCCAAGTATGCGTTGAATGGATCATCTTCAGTTTGCTTAACACCTAAGCTGATGCGCTCACGCTCTGGATCTACAGACAGAACCACTGCATGGATTTCATCGCCTTTCTTGTATTCAGAAACTGCGTCTTCGCCAGTACCGTTCCAAGAAATGTCAGACAGGTGAACTAGACCATCGATACCGCCGTCAAGACCGATAAAGATACCGAAGTCAGTGATTGACTTGATCTTACCAGAAACCTTGTCGCCTTTGTTGTAACGAGTTGCGAAGTCATCCCATGGATTGGTCTTACATTGTTTCAGACCTAGAGAAATACGACGACGCTCTTCATCGATGTCCAGAACCAGAACTTCAACTTCATCACCTAAGTTAACCACTTTAGATGGGTGAATGTTCTTGTTAGTCCAATCCATTTCAGAAACGTGAACCAGACCTTCAACGCCTTCTTCGATTTCTACGAAGCAACCGTAGTCAGTTAGGTTAGTAACGCGACCAGTTAAACGTGTGTTTTCTGGGTAGCGTTTGCTGATTTCTAACCATGGATCTTCGCCAAGTTGTTTCAGACCTAAAGACACACGAGTGCGCTCACGATCGTACTTCAGTACTTTAACGTTGATTTCATCGCCAACATTGACGATTTCTGATGGATGTTTAACACGTTTCCACGCCATATCTGTGATATGTAGCAGACCGTCAACACCACCTAAATCTACGAATGCACCGTAGTCAGTCAGGTTCTTAACGATACCCTTAACTGCTTGACCTTCTTGCAGGTTTTCTAACAGTGCATCACGCTCAGCGCTGCTTTCTGATTCGATAACTGCACGACGAGAAACAACAACGTTGTTACGCTTCTGGTCTAGCTTGATAACTTTGAATTCTAATTCTTTGTACTCTAAGTGAGCGGTGTCGCGAACTGGGCGCACGTCAACTAGAGAACCTGGTAAGAAGGCACGGATACCGTTTAATTCAACAGTGAAACCGCCTTTAACTTTACCATTGATGATACCGATTACAGTTTCAGCATCTTCATAAGCTTTTTCCAGAACGATCCAAGCTTCATGACGTTTCGCTTTTTCGCGAGACAGTTGAGTCTCACCGAAGCCGTCTTCAACAGAGTCAAGAGCTACGTCAACTTCATCGCCAACTTGAATTTCTAAAACGCCTTGAGCGTTTTTGAATTGTTCAGCTGGGATTGGGCTTTCAGACTTCAGACCCGCGTCAACCAGTACCATACCGTTTTTGATTGATACAACAGTACCACGAACGATAGAGCCTGGACGGAATTCCAGAGTTTGAAGGGATTGTTCAAATAGATCAGCAAAAGATTCAGTCATGTTTAGGTTACTTTCTTTATTAAACCACTGTCCGTCCTAGACGTGGAGTCAGTCAAATTATCCGTATCATCCTTAATACGAATACCTATCCGGTGGGCTAACTTAGTTAGTGCCGGATAATTTTTGGTTGATAAAGTTAAGCGCAAGCGCTAGCACTTCATCAATACCCTTACCGCTAGTATCGATAATGAGCGCGTCCTCGGCGGGGACTAAAGGAGCCACCGGACGATTCATATCGCGGTCATCACGTTCGATAATTTCACTTAAAAGGCGCTCGATATTAACATCGAAGCCCTTGTCCTGCAACTGATTATAGCGTCTTTGGGCACGCTCTTCAGCTGAGGCGGTTAAATATAATTTTGCCGGCGCACTTGGGAAAACCACTGTTCCCATGTCACGACCATCGGCAATTAATCCTGGCGCCGTTTTAAAGGCCCGTTGGCGACGTAATAAGGCTTCTCTCACCCGTGGAAAGGCAGCGACTTTTGAAGCGGCATTCGAGCACTCTTGGGTGCGAATGTCGTTGGTGACGTCTTCACCTTCCAATATCACTTGAACCGGATCTTTATCATTGCCTGTTAGAAACTTCACATCCAGATGTGCCGCTAACAACGTGATAGACTCTTCATTTTCCAGTTCAACGTTATGATGAATTGCTGCAAGCGCAAGAACTCGGTAAATGGCACCACTATCAAGTAGTTGCCAACCTAGATGCTGAGCCAATAATTGACTAATTGTACCTTTGCCAGCACCACTTGGGCCGTCGATTGTGACTACAGGAGCCCGTTCAGACATACATTCCTCCGCAAAAAATAACCATCATCCGTGAGTTCATCAAGTGAGCCCCCGAAAATGAGCGCGCAGCATTGTACAACAAAAGACAAACAAAATCCGTGGATTTTTTATGAAGATTAGCAGCCGCACAAATACGGCTTGCTATTCTTGGCATCGATGGTTGTCACAATGACGAAACAAACAGACTTAGCCTTGCAGGCTCGCAAACTGCTTAAAGTAGTCAGGGAATGTTTTAGAAGTACAATCTGGATCATTGATGGTGATACCGCAATCGGCAAATGCCAGCATAGAAAAGCACATGGCCATGCGGTGATCATTGTAGGTATCAATTTCAGCGGTCTTAATCACGGCAGGCGGAGTGATTTTAATGTAGTCATTCCCCTCTTCAACCTCGGCGCCCACTTTTCGCAGTTCAGTTGCCATAGCCGCTAACCGGTCGGTTTCTTTAATACGCCAGTTATAGATATTGCGAATAACCGTCGTGCCTTTAGCAAATAAGGCTGCGGTTGCAATGGTCATGGCCGCATCGGGAATGTGGTTCATGTCTAAGTCGACGGCCGTTAATTGGGAGCCACGTGCAATAATATAGTCATCGCCCCACTCGATATCTGCTCCCATTTTTTCGAGCACATCGGCAAATTTTACATCGCCTTGAATACTCAAACGGCCCACACCTGTGACTTTGACTTCGCCGCCCTTAATCGCCCCTGCCGCGAGGAAATACGATGCCGATGACGCATCGCCTTCTACCAGTACTTTACCCGGTGATATATAACGCTGGCCTGCAACAATCTCAAAACGCGCGTAGTCATGGTTAATGACGTTAACGCCGAACTGCGCCATCAAGGCGATAGTGATATCGATATAAGGCTTAGAGACTAACTCACCTTTGACATGGATATTGACGCTGCCCTTAGCAAGCGGCGCCACCATCAACAAAGCCGTTAAAAACTGGCTCGATAAATCGCCTGCAATTTCAACATCACCGCCATTAAGGCCAGTGGCATTAATCGTCAATGGCGGGAAACCGTCATTTTTAAGATAAACAATATTGGCACCGAGTTGCCTTAAGGCATCGACTAAATCGCCAATCGGACGCTCTTCCATACGTGGTTCGCCCGTGAGGGTAAATTCACCTTGGCCTAAGGTTAAGGCGGCGCATAAGGGGCGCATTGCGGTACCCGCATTGCCTAAAAACAATTCCTGCGCGGATGCTGAGGAAATCACACCACCTAAACCATCGAGTTCACACACAGTATTGTTTTGCGATAAACGGTTGTTCACCCCTAACTGCTTGAGGGAGGCCAACATGTGGCGGATATCATCTGAGTCGAGCAGATTGGTGAGCGTGGTCGTACCTTGGGCTAAGGTGGCCAATAATAAGGCTCGATTTGAAATACTTTTTGAGCCCGGAATATTGATTTCACCGCGGACTTGCACAACAGGTTCAAGACGTAATTGCTTCATGAATAAATCTTCTTTCTCTATAGGGCGTCATCATCACGATCACGCGGACTGAATACGCAAAATGGCAACTTCACGCTATAGCGCGTCAAGTTAAGATTACAAATAAGAGGAGATTGGGGCCTTGTTGGTGCTTCGTCGTTATAAAATTACCGATTGTCGCTAAGGATTCAACCGTTTTTTCGAGAAAAATGGCATTTTGGTCAGATTATTTGCTGAGATCAGTGTAAAAATAACAAAAACGCAAAATTTAAGCGGTTAATTTATGATTTAACCGTATTTTGGGCAGGCTTTTTTGCCAAGATAACTGGCGTGTAATCACAGTTTTCACTTTAATTACTTTACCTTTCCGCGCTATTCTACCCTTTAAACGATAAATAACGCATATCTGATACGAACAATCACGTTTGCACTATAACCAGAAAGGTAGATGGAGCTATGTTTAACTCACTCATCGCAATGCCAGCGGACCCCATCCTTGGCTTGTTAACTCAGTACCGCGAAGACTCTCACCCACAAAAAGTGGATTTAGGTGTGGGCGTTTATAAAGATCCTACCGGCGTTACCCCTATTCTAAGCTGCGTGAAAAAAGCGGAAAAATTCCGTCTCGATACCGAAACCACCAAAGTGTATATCGGCCCAACAGGCTCACCACAATTCAACACCTTGATGACGGAATTAGCCTTTGGTGTTGGCCACAGTGCCATTATCGCTAACCGTATCCGCACCGTTTCAACACCCGGTGGTACAGGCGCGCTGCGCGTGGCGGGTGACTTTATCAAACGCTGCAACCCGAATGCCGTGTTATGGGTAAGCGATCCAACTTGGGCAAACCATATCGGTTTATTCGAAGCGGCTGGCATTACTGTTAAAACCTATCCTTACTATGACTACGATAGCAAATCATTGAAATTTGATGAGATGCTTGCTGCATTATCGCAAGTAAGTACTGATGATGTGGTGTTATTCCACGCCTGTTGCCATAACCCAAGCGGAATGGATTTAACCACAGAGCAATGGGATAAAGTGGTTGCCCTTACAAAAGAGCAAGGCTTTACGCCACTGATTGACATGGCCTACCAAGGCTTTGGTGATGGCGTTGATATTGATGCCTACGGCGTGCGTCATATGGCGGCAGCGGTCGATAATATGATCCTGTGCAGCTCATGCTCGAAAAACTTCGGTTTGTACCGTGAGCGTATTGGTTCCTGCTCTGTGATTGCCAAAGATGCCAATACCGCCATTATCGCGCAATCGGTACTGCTTTATGTGGTTCGCTGCCTTTACTCTATGCCACCTGCCCATGGCGCGGCGATTGTTGAGACGATTTTAGGATCAAAAGAATTAACCCAAGAATGGCTTGATGAGCTGAAAGTAATGCGCGATCGCATCAACGGCAACCGCGCCATTTTAGTGGACAAACTTAAAGCCAACGGCGTAAACCGTGACTTTAGCTTTATCGCCCGCCAAAAAGGTATGTTCTCTTTCCTTGGGGTGGCTCCAGAGCAAGTGGCGCGCCTACAAAAAGAATTCAGCATCTATATGGTAGGTTCAAGCCGCATCAGTATTGCTGGGATCAGTGAAGATAACGTCGATTACTTAGCCCAATCAATTGCTAAAGTGCTCTAAGCGCCGCTGAGTTTATCTGCACCGCTCACTCTGCTGTATTCCCGCAATAAAGGAATACAGCAGAGTTCATTTACCGCCTCAAGTGTTAAATTTTTCAATCATCCCACCCGATCAGTTTTGGCAGTTCATTAACCTCAGTTTCATATCCACAATATGACAAGCAAGGCCACGTCTCACTGTTCAAGCATTTATTTTTAATCGTAAAACCACATTCTAGTGATTTTGACATCGCGGCTTTATCGCAATAAGCCACAAATTGTGACCTCGGTCGGCGGATTTCCATTTCATTAATCAGGACTGCGGCTATTTTCACTTTTTAAAGCCAACGCCACTGAGTAGATTAGTGGTCATCATAGAACTTGTGGATGTTCAGCCATGTTATTACAAGATAAATTAGTGCAAATCGTCACCAACCCGCTGCTTTCACCCAAGCAAAAATCCAACTATTTAGCATTAGAAGCGGAAGCCAGTTTGCCCTATATGTCGATATCGCCCGAGGTAAAAGCGGCGATGAATGACGGTATTATTTGCGACATGTTTGAAGGCCATGCGCCGTTTAAACCACGCTATGTGTTGCCAGATTATGCCCGCTACCTTCAACAAGGCTCTGAATACTTAGAGTTATCTGCGGCAAAAAACTTGGACGAAGCCATCAATGCCTTAACGATTCTGTATCATCACGTGCCATCGGTGACCAATATCCCCGTGTATTTAGGTCAGCTGGATGACATTTTGATGCCTTTCGTTGAAGGAATGGATGCGGAAGTCCTTTATCGTAAATTAAAACTGTTCTGGATCATGCTCGACCGAACCCTGCCCGATGCCTTTATGCATGTGAATATTGGCCCTACAGATAACATCGTTTGCCGCACCCTACTGCGCATTGATGCCGAGTTAAAACAAGTTGCCCCCAATTTGACCTTTATGTACAACCCCGCCGTCACGCCAGATGAATTGTTGTTACTTGCGACCACCAATATTTGTCAGTGCAGTAAGCCACATATCGCGAATTACCCTCTGCATGCCAGTGCGTTTGATGAGCGCGGTTTTGGTATTGTCAGTTGCTACAACGCGTTGCCGTTAGCGGGCGGCGCCAATACCTTAGTTCGACTTAATCTTAAAGAAGTTGCGTTAAAGGCCAATTCTATAAACGATTTTTTTGATACTGTATTGCCAAATTACTGCTCACTCACCTTCGAGCTCATTGAAGCGCGCTCGGCATTTTTGCATCAAGAATCACACTTCTTTGACAGCTTTTTAGTTAAAGAGCAATTGATTGATGAATCGCGCTTTGCACCCATGTTTGGTATTTACGGCATGGCAGAAGCCGTGAATATTCTGCGGACATTCACTGCAACTGATGCAACGAAGTTATCTCAACGAGATCAACACACTGGCTATGGTCATCAGGCAGATGCAAATCAACTTGGCTACCGTATTTCTGCCACGCTCGATGCCATAGTGAAATCCACACCCGTAGCACATGGTTACCATGGGCGGGCACTACTGCATTCACAGGGCGGTATTAGTATCGACAACGATGTGACTCCTGGTGTTCGCATTCCCTATGGCACTGAACCGAATCCCATCGCCCATATTCAAGCCCTAGCGCAACATCATCAGTATTATACGGCGGGGATTAGCGATATTTTGACCATAGATGAAACCGTGAAATCCAATCCTCAAGCCATGTTCCAACTGTGTAAAGCCGCGCTTGAGTTAGGTTTTAGGGAGTTTACCGCCAATGTCGCCTCTAACGATTTAATGCGCGTGACTGGCTATATGGTAAAACGCTCAGATATTGAAGCGTTTAAACAGTGCGGCTCGCGTCTCAATACCACAGGCTTAGCCGCAGAAGCTTCGGTTAATACGGGAATATTGCAACGACAAGCACGAGTTATCGCCCATGAACACTCCCCTTGTGTCTTTAAATAGACACGCTATTGTCAGTCAGCTATTGCCCTTTTCATGCGTCGACGGGCCTGGCAGCAGGCTCGTATTATTCCTGCAGGGCTGCAACTATCAATGCAAAAACTGCCATAACCCACATACCATAGGTTTATGCGATGCCTGTGGCGATTGTGTCGCCACCTGCCCTGACAATGCGCTGACATTAATAAACCTCAATGATAAGCCTCGCATTCACTGGGATAGTGAGCGTTGTAGCCAATGCGATACTTGTATTGCCGTATGCCCGAAACAAGCGAGCCCTAAGGTCAGTCGTTACACAGTCGAGGAGATACTGACGATTCTCCATAGTCAGCGTCACTTTATTAATGGTATTACCGTGAGCGGCGGCGAAGCGAGTCTGCAACTGCCATTTATTCTTGCGTTGTTTAAAGGAATTAAGGCGACAGAGTCGTTATCACACTTAACTTGCATGCTCGACACCAATGGCAGTTTAAGTCTAACGGGATGGCATAAACTGCTGCCCTTTTTAGATGGCGCTATGGTGGATCTCAAAGCGTGGCAGCAAGATACCCATAGATACATTACTGGTCGTGATAACCATGCAGTGTTCAAATCAATCCAGTTATTGGCTAAACAGCAAAAACTGTATGAGGTGAGATTGCTGCACATTCCGAGCATCACGGATTACGAGGACGAAATAGAAGCGCTAGCGACCTATTTACTTCTGCTAGGCCTAGATACGCGAGTTAAGTTAAATGCCTTTCACCATCATGGTGTTGTCGATGACGCACTCAATTGGCCAAGCTGTAAACAAGCCGATATTGAACGCTTAGCCGCAATGCTTGCAAAGCGAGGCGTAACCAATCTCGTGTTACCTTCCATATACCTTTAACGACTGCAAAGCAAAATTTGCTCATAAAGCCAGCGCAGTGCGGGATCTTTCATGCTTTGACTATGCCAAACTAGGCTGTAAGCCACTTTGCCATATTCTATGGGTAAAGATTTAATCGTTAAGCCTTGAGCTTGGCTGGCGATGGATGCCCAGCGGCGTGAGCAGGTAAAGAGCAACTCACTGTGATGGCACATTAACGCCGCACTGCCAAAGTCTGGGACCGAAATGGGGACGGCCCGTTTTTTAGATTGTTGGGCGAGCAAAATATCAAAAAAAGGCGTGCTCAGATCTGTGTCTGTAATGCCAATATGGCTAAAACTCAGGTAATCATCGAAGCTGATATGCGGCTGTTTAGCCAAGGGATGGGATGAATTCATCAGGCAGATCATTTCATCGCTAAACAAGGTTTCCCATACCAGATCGTCTTGAAGAGGATTAGGTTGACTCAGATCGTGGGGTAACAGCACAAAGTCTAATGTACCTTTAAGCAATCCATCAAAACCAATATTGTCTTTGCTGTAAATATCGAGGCGGATATTAGGAGCCAAGCTCAGAATATGGGCGCTGAGCTTAGCGGCCAGCAGTTCAAAGGTACTTTCGCGCATCGCAAGCGAAAAACGCCCCTCAAAATGAGCAGGGTTAAACGCATCCTGACTCATGATCTGATTCATATCATTGATCATTTGCTGCACGCTTGGGCCTAATCGTCTTGCCAATGGGGTTGCGACCAGTGAGTTACCATTACGATAGAACAGTTCATCGTTCAAACTGTCCCTGAGCTGGCTTAAGGTTTTACTGACGGATGAGGGGCTTAAACATAAACGTTCGGCGCTGGCGGTTACGCTCAAGGTATCGAGCATCACATGCAAAGTGATCAAATGCTTCATACTAATCCGCGAAAGCTTGGCCAAATCCATCGGTGACATCCTATTGATTTATCGTGTACACGCATTTAAAGATACGTTCTTTTAATCATGATAAACAATAGCATACAACTAACCCAGCATCTTACTCAGTAATGCGCGTCAGCTCACAGGCTTTCTCACAGCGAGTGTTCTTGAAGGCATCTGGTCTCAACGTCATCTTGCTTAACGCCATTGTCGATAAATTAAAGCTAACAAAAAAGCGAATGCATTTGAGCATTCGCTTTTGGGATGGCTAACTGATGATCAACATTCAATAAGCATAACGTTGATATTCAGGCAGAAAAGCCTAGACGCTAAGCGTCGCAAGCTAATGAGTGACTCAATACAGCTAAGCCTAGCTATGCTTGTTTGCAAACTCATTCATAAACTTGACCAAAGCAACTACACCATCGAGTGGCATTGCATTATAGAGGCTAGCACGCATACCACCTACGATACGATGGCCCTTTAAGGCTACGAGTCCAGCTATTTGGGCTTGCTTTAGGAACTCACTATCGAGCGCTTCGTTGACTAATTGGAAAGTCACGTTCATTTGTGAGCGGTTCGCTGCAACAACCCCATTACGGTAGAAAGCATTACCATCAATGCATTGATATAACATCTGCGCTTTTTGTTGATTAATTTTTGCAATACTCGCAATGCCGCCAATGGACTTAAGCCAAGCAAAGACTTCAGCGGCGAGATACCAAGCAAAGGTTGGCGGTGTGTTGAACATAGAGTCATGCTCAACGGCTAAACGATAGTCCATGATGGACGACTGCGGTAAACTCGGCAGTTTTAACATGTCATCGCGCACTATCACTATCGACAGACCCGATGGACCTATGTTCTTTTGTGCGCCAGCGTAAATCAAACCGTAGCGGCTGACGTCGATTTCACGTGACATAATGGTTGACGATAAATCGGCAACAATTGGCCAAGGTGAGTCTAATTCATCAAAAATTTCGATACCATCTACTGTCTCATTAGGGCAATAGTGAACATAGCGATAATCGGCATCGATTTTATGTAAATCAGGTAAGACAACCGCATTGAGTCCATTGTGTTTTTCAACAATATTCAGACTATCAATCTGTGCTTCACCCGCCAGTTTCTGCGCTTCTGCTAACGCGGCTGATGACCATTGGCCACTGACTAAATACAGGGCTCTGCCATGATTACCTAAAAAATTATTCACAACAGCGGAGAACTGTCCACGACCACCGCCGTGCATAAATAGCACATGGTAATTTGTGGGGATCTGCATCAATTCACGTAAATCGGACTCGGCTTGTTGTGTAAGCGCGATGAACTCTTTACTTCGGTGGCTGATTTCCATCACGGAAACGCCTTGGCCATTCCAATCAAGTAATTCCTGTTGTGCTTTTTTCATTACCGCTGCGGGTAACATTGCAGGTCCAGCACAGAAATTATAAATCGCGCTCACTGACACTCTCCTTAATCCCAACCATGATGTAGGTATTGATAAATACGAAACCATTCTAAAACGAACAATGCTATCAACATCAATGCCATTAAAAAAACGAGCGTCCAATTGGACGCTCGTTAATATGACACTTAATTACTCTTCGTCTTGCTCATCATCAGCAAGTTCGTCTTCATCTTCGTCCAACTCTTCTTCGTCATCCAGCGCTTCTTCAAGCGCCTCGTCGGCTAATTCGCCTTCGATAATGACAGGAACAATCGGTAAACCGTTTTCATCCAGCTCGACTTCATCTTCTTCAGTTTGGATTTCGTCGATACGTTGTAGGCCGACCACTTTCTCGTCGCCCGCAGTACGGATAATCGTTACACCTTGAGTGTTACGGCCAATGATAGACACGCCGCTCGCAGGTGTACGCACTAAGGTACCTTTATCACTGATGAGCATCAGTTCGTCGTTAAGACCGACTTGAACAGCCCCAACAACAGCGCCGTTACGTTCGCTCACCTTGATTGAAACCACACCTTTAGTCGCACGGCTCTTCGCAGGATATTCAGACAGTTGCGTCCGTTTACCGTAACCGTTTTCAGTCACAGTCAGAATCGCGCCATCGCCTTTGGGTACGATAAGCGACACGACTTTTTGACCTTCTTCTAAACGAATACCACGAACGCCTGTTGCAGTACGGCCCATAGGGCGTAAGGACAAGACTTCTTCACCGGTTTCAGGATCGGTTTTCACTTCGCCTGTTTCAGAATCACGAACTTTCTCACCAAAGCGAACCACTTTACCTTCGTTCGAGAACAACATGATTTCGTCATCACCGTTAGTGATATCGACACCGATCAGTTGGTCACCGTCTTTGAGGTTAACGGCGATAATGCCGTTTGCACGTGGGTTGCTATAAGCAGTTAGTGCGGTTTTCTTCACAGTACCGTGTGAGGTGGCCATGATGATGTACTTGTCAGCCGCGTATTCACGTACTGGCAGAATCGCAGTAATGCGCTCGCCATCGGATAACGGCAGCAAGTTAACAATTGGACGACCACGGGCCGTACGGCTCGCTAATGGCAATTGATACACTTTGAGCCAGTACATCTTACCAAAGTCAGAGAAGCACAAAATGGTGTCATGGGTATTGGCAACTAACAGTTTCTCGACGAAATCTTCATCTTTCACTTTCGTCGCGGCTTTACCTTTACCACCACGGCGCTGGGCTTGGTAATCGGTCAACGGTTGATACTTGGCATAACCTAAGTGCGACAGTGTTACCACAACGTCTTCTTCGTTGATCAAGTCTTCAAGACTCATATCGACTTCGTTGGCATTGATCACTGTACGGCGCGCATCACCATATTCTTCAAGGATTTGAACTAATTCTTCCTTGATCACTTCCATCAAACGCTCAGGACTGCGCAGAATAAACAGCAGACCCGCGATAAATTCGAGCAGTTCTTCGTATTCGGCGATGATCTTATCGTGCTCAAGACCGGTCAAACGGTGTAAACGCAGTTCCAGAATGGCCTGAGCTTGTTGCTCAGTCAGGAAGTATTGACCGTCACGAATACCGTATTGTGGCTCTAACCACTCTGGACGCGCGGCGTCATCGCCCGCTTTTTCCAGCATGCCTTGAACGTGGCCTAACTCCCAACCTTGCTCAACCAATTTCACTTTGGCATCCGCAGGCGTTGGTGAGGCTTTGATCAGTGCAATAATCGGGTCAATGTTAGCCAGTGCAACCGCCAGCGCTTCCAAAATATGGGCACGCTCACGGGCTTTACGCAGTTCAAATACGGTACGACGCGTCACCACTTCACGGCGATGCAGAATAAAGCATTCGAGCATTTCTTTAAGATTAAACAGTTTAGGCTGACCATTGGTCAGGGCCACCATGTTAATCCCGAAAGAACACTGCATTTGCGTTTGAGCATAAAGGTTATTTAGTACAACCTCGCCCACTTCACCGCGCTTAATTTCGATAACGATACGCATACCGTCTTTATCAGACTCGTCGCGTAGACCACTGATCCCTTCAAGCTTTTTATCTTTAACCAGCTCGGCAATCTTCTCGATTAAACGGGCTTTGTTCACTTGATACGGGATTTCAGTGACGATAATGCGCTCACGGCCATTATCTTCGGTTTCCACTTCAGCCAGAGCACGCATGATCGCGCGGCCACGGCCAGTTTTATAGGCATCAATAATGCCTTTACGGCCATTGATAATCGCTGCAGTGGGGAAATCCGGACCAGGAATGTATTCCATCAACTGTTCAATCGACAGTGAGGGTTCTTCAATCAGTGCCAAACAGCCTTTCACCACTTCTGTTAAGTTGTGGGGTGGGATGTTGGTTGCCATACCCACTGCAATACCCGATGAACCGTTAATTAACAGGTTAGGTACGCGTGTAGGTAATACTGCTGGGATCTGTTCTGTGCCGTCGTAGTTAGGGACGAAATCCACTGTCTCTTTTTCAAGATCGGCCAGTAATTGGTGCGCTAACTTATCCATACGGATTTCGGTATAACGCATTGCCGCCGCTGAGTCACCGTCGACCGAACCGAAGTTACCTTGGCCGTCTACTAAGGTGTAACGCAGTGAGAATGGCTGGGCCATACGGACGATAGTGTCATAAACAGCAGAATCACCATGGGGGTGATATTTACCGATGACGTCACCAACCACACGGGCAGATTTTTTGTAAGGCTTGTTCCAATCGTTCTTCAATTCACTCATGGCAAACAGAACGCGGCGATGAACCGGCTTTAAGCCGTCGCGCACGTCTGGTAATGCACGTCCCACGATAACGCTCATGGCGTAATCAAGGTACGAATTCTTTAGTTCGTCTTCGATATTAATTGGCGAAATAGATGATGCCAGATCAGTCATAAACTGCTCGTTCCCCTGAAAAATAGCCGACAACGTATAATCCGTATCATTGCCTAGCCCAAAAACGTGATTTGGCATTCTAACACAGTTATTTAATGTCGCCAGACCTATCATTATCGAATTGAGAGTATGGAGGCTTAATAGATGAAAACACTGTCAATTTGGTCGTTTGTGCGATAAACAAGCGTTGAAATTCACGGCTTACGATGAGGAAAAATCGTCAAAGGGATAAAGTAAAAGGTCGATACGGAGCACAACAATTAACATAAAAGCAGATAACTGCTGGAAATTCACTCAACCACAAGGGCTTAGCTCAGTCGAGCACTTTGTTTATCAAACATAGTCGTTATAATAGCCGCACAATACAGCTTCTTCAGGTAATAGCATGCATCAAAATACCAATGTAGACCCACAGGAAATCGCAAAGTTTGAACGTATGGCCGAAACTTGGTGGGATCTCAACGGCGAATTTAAGCCGCTGCATCTATTAAACCCGCTGCGCTTAAACTATATCGATCAAACCGCTGGCGGTATTTTCGGCAAGAAAGTGCTCGATGTCGGCTGTGGTGGCGGCATATTGTCTGAAAGCATGGCCCGCATCGGCGCCGAGGTTGATGGCTTAGATATGGGTGATGAGCCCTTAGAAGTCGCCCGCCTGCATGCCCTCGAAACAGGCGTGAGCATTAATTATGTAAAAAATACTGCCGAGGCCCACAGCCAAGATCATCAAGCCTATTACGATGTGGTGACCTGCATGGAAATGCTCGAACATGTACCCGATCCACAATCTGTGATTAAAGCATGCTGTGACATGGTCAAACCCGGTGGTCATGTGTTTTTCTCCACCATCAACCGCAACATTAAATCCTACGTGCACACCATTTTAGGTGCGGAATATTTGCTAAAAATGCTGCCAGTTGGCACCCACGAGCATAAAAAATTCATTAAGCCTTCGGAGCTGATTGAGCTAGTAGATAATACCGATCTTATCTGTACCGATGCCTTAGGGGTAAGCTACAACCCATTGACGGGCATTTTTAAGTACACGCCTAAGGTTGATGTGAATTACATGATAGCGACGCGTAAGGTTGATTAATATGAGTCTGGCACAGATCAAAGGCGTGCTGTTCGATCTCGACGGCACCTTAGCCGATACCGCGCCGGATCTGGTGCAAGCCCTCAATTTAAGTCTTCAAGACGTCGGCATCGCCGCGCAGCCGTTAGCGGCCATGCGCTACGCCGCATCCCACGGCAGTTTTGCCTTAGTCGATGCCGCGATCCCCAATGCAGCGGATGATCTTCGTACTCAAGTACAGCAAGGGCTGCTCGCCCACTATCAGCGCATTAATGGCGATCATTGTGCGCTATTTACAGGCATAGCGGTATTACTCGATTGGCTCGAGTTAACTCAGCTGCCGTTTGGGGTCATCACCAACAAGCCTGCGCGCTTTACCCGTCCCTTATTGCGAAAACTGAATTTACACTTGCGTATGCCCGTTATCATCAGTGGCGATTCTACAAAACACGCTAAACCCCACACTGCACCAATGCTGTTAGGCGCACAACAACTGAACTGTGCTCCAGAGCACATTTTGTATCTTGGGGATGCCGAGCGAGATTTGCTCGCGGCCAAGGCTGCTGGCATGTTAGGCGGCGTGGCCCTATGGGGTTATCTGGGCGTGAACGACAAGCCGTTGCAATGGCCTGCGCACGCGCATTTTGCAAGCCCAACTGAGCTACATCAAGCACTAATCGAAGCATTGGCTTAACAACATCAACCAAAAACAGCGCCTACAATGCTCACGAATAAGGCATCCAATACATAATTTCACTGACGGAAATCAGTGTGTCAGCATACTATTTATGACCCACGGAAAAAGTCAGGCGCATAAAAGATCGGCACTCGTGAGCAATCGCGATCTAAAGAAAAAGATCGCCTAAAAATCCCCCATGAGTGTGACACGCTAACCTGAAATTGAGCTTCAAGGTTAGTCGTTACTAACGCAAAAGTTTATCCTCATGTTATCCACAAGATGTCCCCTGAATTCAGACTTGCAAATAGGGGCAAACCTCACTATCTTGTATCCCATATAATTTAAAACACCATATCTTGTGTATAGGTAACAATCAGACACACTAGAAGCTCGCCGCTTAATTGACTCGTTTGTAACCAGTCAGCTGTATTTAAGGGACGATTGTTGATTGTTTTACAAGGATACGTACGGTGATTTTGCTCACCTAAATACATATAAGAACCAAGGCCTATCTCCAAATGAATAGCACTATGACAGTCACAAAACGCTGTGGCGATCGTGAGAATATCGATCTCGAAAAAATACACCGCGTAATTACTTGGGCAGCCAAGGGATTAAAAAACGTTTCTGTTTCGGAAGTTGAACTTCGCTCGCACCTACAGTTTTTCGATGGCATCCCAACCGAAGCTATCCATGAAACCATTATCAAGGCTGCGGCGGATTTAATTTCTCCAGAATCACCGGACTATCAGTTCCTCGCTGCCCGTTTAGCGGTGTTTCATTTGCGTAAGAAGGCCTTCGGTCAGTTTGAGCCGCCCGCATTGTATGCTCACGTGACTAAGTTGGTTGAGCTAGGTAAATACGATCAACACATTTTAAGAGATTACACTCGCGAAGAGCTGGATGTGATGGATACCTATATCGACCATTGGCGCGATATGGACTTCTCTTACGCAGCGGTAAAACAGCTTGAAGGCAAATATTTAGTTCAAAACCGTGTGACCCACGAAATCTATGAGAGCGCGCAGTTCCTTTACATTTTGGTCGCGGCTTGCTTGTTTGCCCGTTATCCAAAAGAGACGCGCCTGAAATACGTTAAAGATTTCTATGACGCGGTATCAACTTTTAAACTGTCGCTGCCAACGCCAATTATGGCCGGTGTGCGCACCCCAACGCGTCAGTTTAGCTCTTGCGTACTGATCGAATGTGGTGACAGCTTAGATTCCATCAACGCGACCGCTTCGTCTATCGTGAAATACGTCAGCCAACGTGCGGGTATCGGTATTAACGCCGGTCGTATTCGCGCCTTAGGTAGCCCAATCCGTGGTGGTGAAGCCTTCCACACAGGTTGTTTACCTTTCTATAAGTATTTCCAAACCGCAGTGAAGTCGTGTTCTCAAGGCGGCGTGCGTGGCGGTGCTGCGACCCTGTTCTACCCTATTTGGCACTTAGAAGTCGAATCTCTGCTGGTATTAAAAAATAACCGCGGCGTCGAAGACAACCGTATCCGTCATCTAGACTACGGTGTGCAGCTGAACAAAGTGATGTATCAACGTCTGATCAAAGGCGAAAACATTAGTTTATTTAGCCCATCTGACGTACCTGGCTTGTACGATGCTTTCTTTGAAGATCAAAACGAATTCGAACGTTTATATCTGCAATATGAGCAAGACAGCAGCATTCGTAAGAAAACGATAAAAGCAGTTGAGCTGTTTTCACTGATGATGCAAGAGCGTGCCTCAACGGGCCGAATCTACATTCAGAACGTGGATCACTGCAACACTCACAGCCCGTTCGATTCAAAAGTCGCGCCGATCAGACAGTCTAACCTGTGTCTTGAAATCGCTCTGCCGACTAAACCATTGAACAACATCGATGATCCAGAAGGTGAAATCGCGCTTTGTACGCTGTCAGCACTTAACTTAGGTTCTATCAAAGAATTATCTGATATTGAGCCATTAGCCGACCTCGCCGTACGCGCACTGGATAATCTATTGGATTATCAAGATTACCCTATCAAGGCCGCGCAAATCGCCTCGATGAATCGCCGTACTTTAGGCATAGGCGTGATCAACTTCGCTAACTATTTAGCGAAAAATGGCATGAAGTATTCTGATGGTAGTGCGAACGCTTTAACCCACAGAACCTTCGAAGCGATTCAGTACTATTTACTGAAAGCCTCAATGAACTTAGCCAAAGAGCAAGGTGCGTGTCCGTTATTCCACGAGACCACTTACTCTCAAGGTATTTTGCCAATCGATACCTACAAACGTGACCTAGATAAAATTTGTGCTGAACCATTGCACTTAGACTGGGAATCACTGCGTAGCGATATCAAGCAATATGGCCTGCGTAACTCGACGCTGTCGGCATTAATGCCATCAGAAACCTCGTCGCAAATCTCCAATGCGACCAATGGTATTGAGCCACCACGTGGACTTATCAGCGTGAAATCGAGCAAAGACGGTCAGCTAAAACAAGTGGTACCCGATTTCGATACACTGAAAGATAGCTATGAATTGCTGTGGAAAATGCCAAGCAACGACGGTTACTTACAGCTAGTGGGTATTATGCAGAAATTCGTTGACCAAGCGATTTCGGCTAACACTAACTACGATCCTTCACGTTTTGAAGGCCGTAAAGTACCCATGCAAACCCTGCTGAAAGATTTGCTCAATGCTTACAAGTTAGGTGTTAAAACGCTTTACTACCATAACACTCGCGATGGTGCGTCGGATTCACACGATGACATCACCAATTTAGAGAAAGAAGATGACGGTTGCGCCGGTGGCGCATGTAAAATCTAGTCTTTAACTTTAACGTTAACGGTTTTATAGGGATCCCTATTTAGTGGATCCCTATCCATTGGAAAAATAGCACCATGGCCTACTCTACCTTCTGTCAAACACCCAACGATGCCACCCGTGAACCTATGTTTTTAGGTCAATCGGTCAACGTGGCTCGTTACGATCAACAAAAATATGAAGTGTTCGAAAAACTGATAGAAAAGCAGTTATCTTTCTTTTGGCGCCCGGAAGAAGTAGACGTCAGTCGTGATAAGATTGACTACGGTGCATTGCCTGATCATGAAAAACACATCTTTATTTCGAATCTGAAATACCAAACCCTACTCGACTCGATTCAAGGTCGCTCGCCCAATGTGGCCTTTTTGCCGCTGGTGTCACTGCCTGAATTAGAAACCTGGATTGAGACTTGGTCTTTCTCTGAGACGATTCACTCGCGCTCATACACCCACATCATTCGTAATATCGTTAACGATCCTTCAGTGATCTTCGACGATATCGTTGTGAACAAAGAAATCTTAAGCCGTGCGACCGATATCGCCGCTTATTACGATCACTTGATCCAACTGACTCAGATATTCCATTTACTCGGTGTAGGAACCCATGTTATCGATGGCAAAGAAGTCATAGTCAATACCCGCACCCTGAAAAAAGCCTTGTACCTGTGCATGATGTCAGTCAACGCCCTAGAAGCGATTCGTTTCTATGTTAGCTTTGCGTGCTCATTTGCCTTTGCTGAACGTAAGCTCATGGAAGGTAACGCGAAAATCATTCGCTTAATCGCCCGTGATGAAGCCTTACACTTAAACAGCACTCAGCATATTTTAAGCATAATGCAAGGCGGTAAAGACGATCCAGAAATGGGTGAAATTGCTGCAGAATGCCAACAGGAAGCTTTCGATTTATTCTTCAAAGCCGCAGAGCAAGAAAAAGAATGGGCCAAATACCTGTTCAAAGACGGCTCTATGATAGGTTTGAATGAACAGATCCTGTGCCAATACGTTGAGTTTATTACTAATCAACGCATGAAGTCGGTGAATCTACCGCAACCATACCCAGAAATAACCAATCCATTACCTTGGATGAAAAACTGGTTAGAAAGCGATGCAGTGCAAGTTGCACCACAGGAAGTTGAAGTCTCTTCATACCTTGTCGGCCAAATCGACTCCGCGGTTGATGGTGATGAGTTCCTCGACTTCGATCTATAAGACACTTAAAAGTGACGTTACAAAATGGCATTAAAACAGTGACATCAAAAAAACGGCCACAAAATCTGTTTGCGAAGGCGCCAATCGTGCGCCTTCAAGGTCAACCTGTGTTGCTCTTTACCGAGCAACAAGGCACTTTGCTGCAAGCGCTCGAAGCCAAAAAAGTCAAAATCTTCTCAGAATGTCGCAACGGTTTCTGCGGTGCCTGCAAAACACGCGTCATCAGCGGAAAAGTCAGCTACTTAAACGAACCCTTAGCCGAACTCAAACATGATGAATGTTTGCCCTGCTGCTGTGTACCAACAGAAGATTTAGAGCTGGATCTATCACCTGAAGGTGCAACTGTGGTCACCTATACGTGTCAATCTCATCAGAATAAAGCCAGTTTGGCTAAGTCAAAGCAAACACAAAATGTAGCAAGTGACACACGCACGCAGAAACAGGCAGTGTTTGAAGACTCATAACGGTAAGACTCGATTGTTCAATAAGCTGCTTTAAACAAGATGTGGCGTTAAAAGCAAAAATCGCTTTAAAACAAACAGCCCCTTTCAATACAGCCTTATTCAATCCGCGCCATTAGATACCAAACGTTTTAAAACCCACTATTTTCCCTTCTCTCTATTTTCAATGCATTCACACAAAAAAACTAAAACAAAAAAGCCTGAACACAGGTTCAGGCTTTCAGGATCTAACATTGAATACTTAAGGTTTAAAACGTAAGGCTTATCGACTTTCTATAAACGCATTGCCAGTTCAGCGCCTTGGCGGATTGCACGCTTAGCATCAAGCTCTGCCGCGACATCTACGCCACCAATCAGATGCACAGGCAGGCCCGTCGCTTTCATCTCATCCACTAACGTGCGATTCGATTCTTGCCCAGCACACAAGACGACGTTATCGACGGCCAGCACTTCAGCGGTTTCACCCACACGAATATGCAGTCCTGCATCATCAAACTTATCGTAACTCACGCCCGTTTTCATCTTCACATCATGTTGCTTAAGCACAAGACGGTGGATCCAGCCGGTAGTTTTACCTAAGCCCTTGCCCATCTTCGACGTTTTACGTTGCAGTAAAAACACCTTACGATGATCAGTATTGTCGGAATGAGGTTCAGTTAGGCCGCCCGCATGCTGGTAAGTTTTATCTATGCCCCACTGTTGCAGCCATTTATCGGGGTTCAAGGTGCTCGACTGGCGCTCACACAAAAAGTGCGCCATATCGAACCCTATACCGCCGCCGCCAATCAAGGCCACCGTATTACCGACAGTCACTTCACCCGAGAGCACTTTTTGATAATCGACCACCCGTGGGTCGTCAAAACCAGGTAAGACTAAATCACGCGGCACAACGCCTGAGGCGATTACCACTTCATCAAACTTTTCCGTCGCCAACACACTGGCATCGAGGCGAGTGTTTAATCTCAGCTCCACCTTATGCAGCTTAATTTGGTTAATGAAATAACGAATAGTCTCGTTAAACTCTTCTTTCCCAGGGATTTTACGGGCGAGATTAAACTGACCACCCACCTCAGATTTCGCTTCAAACAAAACAACGTGATGGCCTCGCATAGCGGCATAGACAGAAAACGCCATGCCCGCAGGACCTGCACCCATCACCGCAATACGCTTTTTATTGGCTGTGGGTAAGAAGTTGATTTCAGTCTCATAACAGGCGCGAGGATTCACTAAGCAAGTTGCGCGCTTGAGGGAAAAAGTATGATCAAGACAAGCTTGGTTACAGCCAATGCAGGTATTGATAAGCTCCGGCGTGTTCGCCGCAGCCTTATTCACAAACTCAGGATCAGCAAGGAAAGGCCGCGCCATCGACACCATGTCAGCTTGACCAGAGGCGATAATCTGCTCACCAATCTCCGGGGTGTTAATGCGGTTAGTCGCAATTAAGGGAACGGAAACAGATTGTTTGAGCTTTTCAGTCACCCATGCAAAGGCGCCGCGGGGCACGCTTGTCGCAATGGTCGGTACACGCGCTTCATGCCAACCAATGCCCGTATTTAGAATGGACACGCCAGCTTGCTCTAACCACTGGGCTAGTTGCACCACTTCATCCCAAGTCGAACCGTTATCCACCAGATCGAGCATAGATAAACGGAAGATAATGATGAAATCTTTACCGACTTTTGCCCGTATCGCGTTAACAATCTCAATTGGGAATTGCGCCCGCTTTTCAAACGCACCGCCCCATTCATCGGTGCGGGTGTTGGTGCGCGCACTGACAAACTGATTGATCAAATATCCTTCAGATCCCATCACCTCAACACCATCGTAACCCGCTTTCTTGGCAAGGGCGGCGGAGCTGGCGTAATCCTTAATGGTCGAGCGCACTTGGCGACTAGACATAGCAGACGGCGTAAAAGGTGTAATGGGTGATTTAATCTTACTTGGTGCTTGGGAAAAAGGATGATAACCGTAGCGACCCGCATGCAAAATTTGCATACAGATCTTACCGCCAGCCTCATGCACCGCCCGCGTTACCACGCGATGCTTACCCACTTGCCAAGGAAAACTCAGCTGACAGGCATGGGGCGTAAGGCGACCACGAAGATTGGGGGAAATACCGCCCGTCACAATCAAACCTACACCGCCCAGAGCGCGTTCTTTATAAAACGCTGCCAGTTTCTCAAATCCGCCCTTTTCTTCTTCCAAACCTGTGTGCATTGAGCCCATAAGTACACGGTTTTTGAGCTGGGTAAATCCCAGATCTAAGGGTTCTAATAAATGGGGAAACGACATTCAAACATCCTTTTAAAACAAGTGATTTAAATCAGCATACCTTGTGTCAAATCTAAGCTCAACCGTTGGATCGAGGCCATCAGTCAAAATCCTTTACAATTGTGTTTAGCCTGTAGCGCCATTTTCAGTTAGCATTGGCAGATTGGACTTATAAAGGAGTGGCAGATGTCCGCTAACCCATCGTTTTTCAAGAGAATATGTTTGTTTATTTGGCACACCCTGAACGGGACGCGTAAACTCATCCTCAATCTAATCTTTTTTGGACTCTTAGCCGCGATCATTATCTCCATTGGCAGTAGCGAAGATATCCAAGTTGAAGATAATTCGGCACTGGTGCTTAATTTAGCCGGCTCTATTGTCGATCAGAAACAACAAGTCGATCCCTTAGAAGCCGCATTCAAACAAGGCCAAAATGCCAACGCCGATGGTGAAATCCTACTCGCTGATGTGCTTTATGTCATTGACAATGCAGCACAAGATCAACGTATTAGCGTACTAGTGCTCGATCTGGTCGATCTTAAACGTGCAGGGATCAGCAAACTACAATCTATCGGTAATGCACTCAATCGCTTTAAAGAGAGTGGTAAAAAAGTCATCGCCATCGGCAACTACTACGAGCAAAATCAATATTTCCTCGCCAGTTTTGCCGACACCATTTACCTCAATCCCCAAGGCGGTGTCTCGCTTGATGGCCTGAGTATGTACAACCAATATTTCAAATCGGCCTTAGAGAAACTCAAAGTCAAAGCGCATATTTTCCGCGTGGGGACCTTTAAATCTGCAGTTGAACCCTACATACGTGACGATATGTCAGATGCTGCGCGGGAAGCCAGTAGTGCACTGTTAGCCGATGTATGGCAAAGCTACACACAAACGGTTGCTGGCAATCGCAATATCGAACCGAATTCTCTGGTGCCCGACGCAACCACTTATTTGGCAGAGCTCGATAAAGCCAATGGCGATTCAGCCACAATGGCAATTAACATGAAATGGGTTGATAACCTAGCGACCACAGAAGATTTTCGTAAAACCATGCTAGAAACCGTAGGAAAAGCCAGCAGTGGTGACAGTTTCAAGCAAGTCAGTTTTTATGATTACTTAACCTTAGTGACACCATTACCCAGCTTTGTAGAGCAAGACAGTGTTGGTATTATTGTGGCAAGTGGCACAATTTTGAACGGCACTCAACCTGCGGGCCAAATTGGCGGCGAAAGCACCGCCGAACTGCTACGTAAGGCACGTTTTGATAAACACATTAAAGCCTTAGTATTACGCGTTGATAGCCCTGGCGGTAGCGCCTTTGCCTCTGAGCAGATTCGTCAAGAATTACTGGCACTTAAAGCAGCGGGTAAACCCGTGGTTGTGAGTATGGGCAGTTTAGCTGCATCCGGTGGTTACTGGATTTCAGCCAGTGCCGACTATATCTTCGCAACGCCAACGACGCTCACGGGTTCGATTGGGATCTTTGGTATGATCACTACCTTTGAAGATTCATTGGCCAGTATAGGCGTGCATACCGATGGCGTATCGACCTCAGAATGGGCAGGATTATCTGTTACCCGCACACTTTCCCCCCAGATTGAAGCGATTATCCAACGTCATATTGAACGCGGCTATTCGGACTTTATCTCCCTGGTCGCTAAAGAACGTAAGATGACCATAGAACAAGTCGATAAGATTGCTCAGGGCCGTGTGTGGAGCGGTAAAAAAGCTCTTGAGCTTGGCTTAGTCGATGAACTGGGTGATATAGATGAAGCCATAGCTAAAGCCGCTAAACTCGCGGATATGACGCTATTTGACACCCGCGTCATCGAGCAAGAGCTGACACCCGAACAAAAATTCATGCAGCAGATGTTTGCCTCAGTATCGAGCTACCTGCCCGCCTCACTAAGTCAGTCATCGATGTTAGAGCAAATGCTACAACAGTGGACTAGCAGTTTGAAAACGTTAACCTCTTTTGATGATCCAAATAACGTCTACATCTACTGTGATAGTTGCAATATGATGAACTAAATCTGCCAGCGTCTAGGTTGCAGCTCGCAACTTCAAGATGATGACAAAGACAAAGCCCGGATCTCCGGGCTTTTTTATTGGGTTTATGTCAGTAAAATCGTATAATTCGGCCACTTGAAGCTAAGAAAACGACAAGAATGACTAAACGCTCCATTTATGTTGCCTATACTGGCGGCACCATCGGTATGCAAAAGACCGATAACGGCTTTGTCCCCGTCGCGGGATTCCTGACTCAGTGCGTGCAATCTATGCCTGAGTTTTACCATGAAGAAATGCCGACATTCGTCATCCACGAATACTGCCCGCTTATCGACTCTTCCAATATGGCACCAACCGATTGGCAGATGATCGCCGACGACATACAAGCTAATTACGATAAGTACGATGGCTTTGTGATCCTTCACGGCACAGATACCATGGCATACACAGCTTCGGCACTATCGTTTATGCTGCAAGGCTTGTCAAAACCTGTGATAGTGACGGGCTCGCAAATTCCTCTCGCCCAGTTGCGCTCAGACGGCCAAACTAATTTATTGAACTCACTCTACATTGCGGCGAATTATCCAGTCGCTGAAGTGTGTTTATTCTTCAATAACAAACTCTTTAGGGGTAATCGCTCGACTAAGGCCCACGCCGACGGCTTCGATGCTTTCGCCTCACCCAACTTCCCGCTACTGCTTGAGGCGGGGATCAAAATCAATCTGCGCGCAGGCAAGATCACCGTTGCTTACGATACCCCATTAGAAGTCGCTCATATCAGCCCACAACCTGTCGGTGTGGTGACCTTGTATCCTGGGATATCGACACAGATTTTTGAGAACATTCTGCAACAGCCAGTTAAAGCCCTCATACTGCTGACATTTGGTGTGGGTAACGCGCCGCAGGATGCCGCCTTACTCAAAACCTTAAGGCAAGCAGATGAACGTGGCATAGTGCTAGTGAATCTAACCCAGTGTTTCCAAGGGAAAGTGAATATGGGCGGCTATGCCACAGGTAATGCATTAGCCAAAGCAGGCGTGATCAGTGGCGCCGATATGACTATAGAAGCGGCCTTAGCAAAACTGCATTATTTGCTATCTAAAAATTTGCAACCAGCTGAGATAAAAGCGGCCATGTTACAAAATCTAGTCGGTGAACTGAGCATAGATTAAAGATAGTGTCTTCTAATCTATTTGTTGCCCTCAAACGCTAGCAACAAAAAAGCCCATATTTGATGGGCTTTTTTGATTTAAACTCAGACTAGATTTTAGCTCAGACTTAACAGCACTAAATGAGTGTTTATTTTAAGACTTTGCGGACCAAGATTTGCATTGAAGTTATTTGATATCAAATCAATATTAGCATTGATATCACTAACAAAAGATAAAATGCTAGCTCCCCTTGCCAACCTCAGACTTACGCCTAATTCCTAATAAAGCACACCTTGCAAGCCGATCTGCGCGGCCAGTCAGAAATTATAAATCCTGTGCTTTAAAGCCAGCAATTGGCTCACCGCGGAATTGCTTTTTCAGCTCGGCCTTAGACAGCTCATTAATTTTACCGTCAGATGCAATAGTGAAATGCTCTGTTTGCTCAAGCTTACGCGCTTGATACAACATCACCACCTGCAGAGTCGATTCACGCTGAGTCTCACTCAACACAGTGCCATCCTCCCACTTACCCAGCTCAGCAGCACTGCGAAGCCTTTCATAAACTTCAATGGGCATTTGATCGATCACTTGATTGATATCCGTCATACACTTTTCCGCTTATGTAACACGATTCTGACTCGTGTAATGAGATAACCTACAAAACCAAACACAAAGCATATTCCGGCGATATTCGCACGCATACCTTCGGCGGGTTCCCCACCCCAAAACCAAATCACCACACCAGCAATAAACAAGGTCATAGCAACGAAACTCTGATTCATTAAGCTGCTGGACTTTTGAATATGGCTAATGCGCGATAAGGACTCATTGTCGCCATCGGTTTTTGCTTGGCAATGGGGGCATGAAGGCGCTTTGCTCGACATACGTTTACGACACACCGGACATTCAATTAATGCCATATCAGCCTCGCCCTAACGTAACTTATCAACAACGGCGAGCATGGCAATTAGCGATGCTTCACCTAAATAAATACTGCGTTCTGGTGACCAACCCACAAAAGGATCGGCCAGATTGTTATTGTCTTTAAACGGCATCTCAAGGGTATTTGATAAACACTTGAAGGTCTGGGCAACCCAATTAGACGCTACGGTCAGATTCGCTTGACCGGGCTCATCTTTATCATACCCATACTGAGTTTGAAAATCGGCACTGGCTAAGGTCAATGCTTGACTAAAGTCCGCTTGCAGCTGCGCGAGTTTATCATTATAAGCGGGGACGCCTTCACAACCCGCTAGAAACACATAAGGTAAGCCTTCATCACCATGCACATCATAAAACAGGTCAACACCCGTTTGCTGCATCTTGTTGACGACGTGATATACCTCAGGGCTTTTTTCTAAACTCGGTGTTTGCCACTCGCGGTTAAGATTAATCCCAATCGCGTTAGTGCGCAGATGGCCTCTGACACTGCCATCGGGATTCATGTTGGGCACTATATAGAAATTGGCCTTATCAAGCAGCGCCTTTGCCGTGGGACAGTCATTATCGAGTAAACGATTCACTAGGCCTTCAACTAACCATTCAGCCATCGTTTCACCCGGATGTTGTCTGGCGGTGATCCAAATATTGCGTTTAGAAGGATCGCCATTCCCTACTTTCATCAGAGTAATATCGCGGCCATCTAAGGTCAGGCCTAAATGCTCTAAATTGACATCTGGGTGTAACTGGGCGCCGCTGAGTAAATCTAAATGACGCTCATAGCTGTAGGGTGCAAAGTAAGCGATTTGAATGGCATCGCAATCTAACTCTATGCTAATGCTCAGTTTACCGTCTTGATATTGAGTCGGAATACGGAACCAATGCTGGCGATCATAACTGGCCACCGCCTGATAATCTTCCCATCCCTTGGTATAAGAAGCGGTTCCCGCATTGATAATATTCAAGGTGTAATGGTTACCCACCTCACCTTCAAATCGAAAATTGAACCATTGATAAAACTCACCACCCGCATCAGGGCGGATAGCAAGTTGAATATCGTCTTTATTATCAAGATTGACGACTTGGATATTTCCGCCATCAAAGTTGGCACTGATCCGCATAATGATTCCTAATAGGTTGTTAAAACTAAGGGCAATTTAATGGCGTGCGACAGATAGCACACGGCACATTTTATTATATGGCCGATAGAATAAACCAAAACATCCCAAGGGGAAAACGAAAGCCATTAAATTCAGTCAAGACACTTGCAATCGGCCTTTAATTGACCAGTTAACACACCTAAAATCCACAAAAAATGAGCCTTTCACTATAAGTTAATGAAGATATTAGACCATAAAACTATAACCTTGGCCTCGTACTGTATTAATCAAGTTACGCGGCAAACTGATGTTAGCTAACTTTCGGCGAGTGTTACTAATGTGCATATCCAGATTACGGTCAAATCGGCCCAAATCTTTCTGTAGCACTGAGCGCTGCAACTCTTGCTTAGTGATGACTTGGCCTTTTCTTTCAAAAAGATATTTAAATAATTTAAACTCGGTTTGGGTCAAATCGACATAGCGGGTGCCAATAGTGATCCTATAACTCATTTCATCGAAGTTAATCACTTTAGCCGCCACAGTCGCCATTTGCGGCGAGTGAGAGTGACCAGCACAGAGACGCCGCTCTAAGGCTCGTAAGCGGACAAAAATCTCTTTTATGCTAAACGGCTTACTCAGAAAATCATCTGCTCCCAATTCATAACCAGTGATGCGATCATCTTCATTATCACGTGCTGAAATCATCAATACTGGCGTTGAACATTCACGCGCTTTTAGCAACTCAAATCCATTCATCTGTGGCATCACTAAATCAAGCACTATGATGTCTGGAGCAAAACTTTCAATGCATGCCAGACCCTCAATGCCATTAACCGCACACTTAACCTCATGCCCTTGCGTACATAGGGCATCAGCTAACCACACGCTAAACAATGGATCATCATCGACCAAGAGTATTTTACTCATCCTTAAAGCCCAAACGAGAATCTATATCATTTATATTACCATGCGAATCGAGACGACTCTAGCGCTATTACATTAGTTAAGAAGTGTGATGTTGAAAACTGTGAACAAAATACGATATTAACAACCAATCAACGGATGATTAGCGACTCTAAATTCATCTCGTAAACTCCCAATAAAAAAGCGCCCTAAGGCGCTTTTTAGAAACTAAGAGTCTGAACTTAGCTTAGAATTTAACCGTTACACCACCGTAAATCACGCGGCCGATTGTGTCATATACTTGTGGAACTGTACCACCATCGCTACCGTTAGAAACACGTGATGGTTTTTCATCAGTGAAGTTTTTCACACCTAAACTAACAGTTGTCATATCAGTGATGTGATATGTTCCAGAAATATTGTGGTATAGCACTGAGTCAACATCATAGCCTTTCGCCAAGTCTGTCATCTCACCAATATAACGGTTGAAGTACATAACACTCCAATCATCTTGACCAGCTGAGAGACTGAAGTTATTACGAACCTTAGCATAAGCACCGAAGTTACCGTCGATAGTATCAGTGTAATCTTTATTATCCTGCTCAAAGTTCAATAAATATGTCGTGTCATTGCTGATTTTCCAATCCAAACCTAAGCCTTCAAAGTTATAGGCTAAGTTAAAATCAATACCGCTAGTATCTTGATAACCTACGTTGGTTAACGCATTCGTTAGATTACGCAAGTCACCTTCTGGGGTAATATTAAACGTTTCACAAGCTGACGTAATGCCATCTTTACAATCATCTAAGCCAGCCTGAGTATCTAAACGGGCGATCGCGTTATCCACTTTGAAGCGCCAGTAGTCTAATGTCAGAGACATACCATCAAGATAGCTTGGCGAATACACTAAACCAGCAGTATAAGACTCTGACTCTTCAGGCTTCAAATCTGGATCAGAAGTACGGTTTACCAAAATTTGTCCTGGCTGTTCATCATCTGACAACCAAGGATTTGTAAGGTAATCAAACGATCCCGAATTACCACCATATAATTCAGCAACACTTGGAGCACGGAAGCCTGTAGCCGCAACACCCCGAACCATTAAGTCATCTGTTGCAGTGTATGTTAAACCAATTTTCCAAGTGGTCGCTTTACCGAATGTTGAGTAATCGTCTAAACGCAGCGCGAATTCACCCGTTAATTTCTCGGTGAAAGGCACACTTACTTCTTGAAAAATCGAAATAACGTTGTAGTTACCATCGGTTGGGTCTTGCTGTGCTGCAGTACTTTCACCTGCGACAACAATTGGATCGGGATTATAGAAACCACTCTCACGGCGGTATTCAGCACCAATCGCAAAACCAACGGCACCCGCTTTTAAATCAAACAACTCACCATTCAAGCCCGCAGATAATGTCTGTTGTTCATTACCGCCATTTGCAGCCTCTGTATAACCAACAGCATCTTTCATCGCTTGTGTAAGTGGTGCACCACTCAACCAAGCATCAGGATTAGCATAAATAGCGTTACGCATATCGCTAGCATTGATAGAGTTCTCTACTGCGGTTTCTGCTTTGTTCTTACCAAATGTATAAGTAACATCCCAGTTCATACCTGTATGAACGTCTAAAGTACCCGCTAGACCACCTGATAAACGCCAAGTATCAGTATCCTGAGTATAAATACGAGGACCTACATCATTCATACGTCTAGCATAGAAAACTTGCCCATGATCATCAGGCTTAATACCTGCAGCAATCATATCACTATCAAGTGTTAAACACTTTAATGGATCTGCATCTGGTTGACCACAGACATCAAGATATAGCTGTGCAGGTTGAGCTGCCATTTGCTGATGAGAACGACGGTTGGTATAAATAGCATCTGCAGTTAACACAACATCATTACCCAGCTCTTGAGTCATGTTAGCAAATAAACTGCGACGTTCACTTGGTGTTTGATAGTAGCTATCTTGGGTGAAATCATAAGTCTCTGTTTGTGCTACCCAATTACCATTAGCATCTTGAACCATACCATCTAGTGAACCCGTTGGTATAATTCCACTCGCACCAGGTTTAGTCCAATCACGATCAGATTGGATCACACCACGTCGGTCAGAAAAAGCGGCACCAAAGGTGTAATTACCACCATCGGTGTTAAAACCGTATAGTGCACTGACATCACCACTTTCGCCATCGCCTTTGTCTGTACCACTGCCGTTAAAATCGAACTGGAAACCTTCAAAATCTTTCTTCGTGATAATGTTCACTACACCAGCAATGGCATCAGAACCGTAAACCGCTGATGCGCCGTCTTTCAGAATTTCAACACGCGCAATCATAGCGACTGGAATCGAGTTAAGATCCACTGCACTATCGGCGCCTGAACCTGAGTTAACCATGCGGCGACCATTCAATAACACAAGCGTACGTTGTGAACCCATACCACGTAAGTCAACTTGGGCAACACCGTCAGCACCGTTGTTTGTGGTTGAACCCACTGCCGCACCCGCCATCGAAGTCTGTACTTGCAGCATTTGGTCAACAGAAGTAAAACCTTCCGCTTTAATCGCAGCAGCATCAATAACGGTCACAGGAGATGCTGTTTCCATATCTTGGCGTTGAATGCGTGAACCTGTCACTTCAATACGTTCAACTTTTGCTTTTTCTTCAGCAGCAAATGCGCTTGACGTAACAAATGCACCAGTAGTGATAGATGCAACGATAGCTAAGTTAATAGCTGACGCTACTTTAGTTCTTTTGATCATGTATGAATGCTCCCTAGATCTTACTATTATTTTTATGCTTACAGCTTGTACAGTTATTGCTGTACTAGTGTTGCACCTGATACTGAGGATTCACTTTAACTCCGTCAATGCTCAAAATTTTAACCAATAAAAACATATTGTTAATTATTGTGATTTATTTGGTTAATTAATTTGACGGTTATTTTTTAATACCCTTATTAACCACACTTACGCAGAGTTAATCACCACAATATGTGGATTAGGCAAGCTTTAAGCCTGTTAATAAGAAACATAAATGAAACATTTCGCACATTAAAAAATGTGATGCGGATCACAAATTTTAATCCTTATCAAAGCTATCTAGAAGAACAGTGTATTGATTAACTATTGTTAAATCTGCATATCTAGCAATATCCACAGATAGCCAAAGCGCTAAAATACCGATAAACATAGATAAATTGCATTAAAACAGAGATACACTATGTATCAATTGTGCTAATTATGCATTTTAACAACGTCTAAAATTATGGTTTAACAATTAAGGTACAAATAATTCTACACGTCTTTGAAATGACTATTTGTTACTGATCTTGCATATTAATTTTAAATATAAGTATTAGCTTCCAATCCCTCTAAACACTCCCTATTTCTTATTCTTAAATAAATGACTTACATCTCATACGGACCACATTCAAGGACAAATTTTCTTTATAAAAAAAGCGACCACTTAGGTCGCCTCTTATAGTCTGTATCATCAAAATGATGATTACTCGGGTTTGATCAACTCAAAATGTTGATATGCCCGTGCGGTTGCAATACGGCCGCGGGGCGTGCGTTGGATAAAGCCTTGCTGGATCAAAAATGGCTCTAGCACATCTTCAATGGTTTCGCGTTCTTCACCTATGGCTGCTGCTAAGTTATCGAGTCCAACTGGGCCACCCATAAACTTATCGATAATGGCGAGTAGTAACTTGCGGTCCATGTAATCGAAACCTTCATTATCGACATCCAGCAAGTCTAGTGCATGATCGGCAACAAACTTAGTGACAGCGCCATCATGCTTCACCTGCGCGTAATCCCGCACGCGGCGAAGCAGTCGGTTAGCTATCCGCGGTGTACCACGTGAACGGCGTGCGATTTCAAATGCACCTTCAGCATCAATATCCAGTTCCATCACCTGCGCCGAACGCGTGACTATGGTGCTTAAATCTTTGATGTTATAGAATTCAAGCCGTAGCGGGATCCCAAAACGCGCCCGAAGTGGTGAAGTCAAAGCCCCTGCCCGTGTTGTCGCGCCCACTAGAGTAAACGGTGGTAAATCAAGCTTGATAGAACGTGCCGCTGGCCCTTCACCTATCATGATATCCAGCTGGTAATCTTCCATCGCTGGATACAAAATCTCTTCTACCACTGGGCTTAATCGGTGGATTTCATCGATGAATAACACATCACCGGATTCGAGATTGGTCAAAAGTGCGGCGAGATCGCCCGCTTTTTCCAGCACAGGCCCCGAGGTGGATTTAATGTTCACCCCCATCTCGTTCGCCACAATCATGGCTAAGGTGGTTTTACCCAATCCCGGCGGACCGTAAATCAACATATGATCTAAGGCTTCATTACGATTCTTTGCCGCTTGAATAAACACCTTAAGCTGTGCCCGAGTGTCATCTTGACCCGTGTATTCATCGAGCATTTTAGGGCGCATCGCCCTGTCGATGGATTCATCTTGAGCTTGGATCTGCGGCTGGATGAGTCTGTCTGCCTCAATCATTATTATTCCTTATCGCAGCTTTCATCTTAATTATCATCATTGTTCAATTAAAGCATCGATTTAAGGGCGGCTTTGATCAGGGTTTCTGAATCCATGCCCTCTTTGTAGGCTGCAGAAACCGATTTGCTCGCCTGCGGTGGTTTATAACCCAGTGAAATTAAAGCTGAAATAGCATCTTCTTCGGCGCTATTGACTGTCGGTGCGGGTGAGTAATTGGATTGCAGCACGAACTCACGCTCTGAGCCTGCGGAGGCTTCCATCAAGCTCTTGAGCTTATCGCGCATTTCTACCAGTAACCGCTCGGCGGTCTTCTTGCCGACACCCGGTAATTTCACTAAGGTCACTATGTCATCGCGCTCAACGCAGCCCACAAATTCTGCGGCTGTCATGCCTGATAAAATGGTCAGTGCGAGCTTGGGACCGACACCATTGGTCTTGATCAGTAAGCGAAATAACGCCCTTTCCTGCTTAGTGATAAAACCATAGAGAAGCTGTGCATCTTCACGCACCACAAAGTGGGTGTAGACCATAGTTTCATGATTAACTTCAGGCAGCTCATAAAAGCTAGTAAGCGGCATCTGCAACTCGTAACCAACACCATTAACATCGATCAAAATTTCTGGTGCTTGTTTCTCAACGAGCACGCCCCGTAAACGACCTATCATCTGTACCGTCCGTATGTTCTTGCCGTTGCCCGGCCACTCAATGCAATTAAACTCTGGCTGGTGTGATAATGACACACAGCAACACCGAGTGCATCTGCGGCGTCAGCTTGTGGGGCAGCGGGTAATTTAAGTAGTTGTTGGATCATGTGTTGTACTTGGGCTTTCTGTGCTCGCCCCGTACCCACGACGGCGCTCTTAATTTGAGTCGCACTGTATTCGGCCACAGGTAAATTGGCGACTGTGGCAGCAACAATGGCCGCGCCGCGTGCTTGGCCTAACTTGAGCGCAGAATCGGCATTTTTTGCCATAAATACGCGCTCAATCGCAAATTCGTCCGGTTGATACTGACGAATAATCTCAGTGATCCCATCAAATATTTGCTTGAGCCTGCCAGGCAGCTCTTCAGACGAAGTGCGAATACAACCACTGCCGAGGTAAATCTGATGCCGTCCCTGACATTGGATCACGCCGTAGCCTGTGATCCGTGAACCTGGGTCAACACCTAAAATAATTGCCATTCAATACCTTAATATGGGATCTACATTTGCGTCCCTGTTCCTACGTTAGCATTTGCGAGTTGAAATTGGCATCAATTGAAGCCCCAATTCAGCTCACACTCTATCTAGCCTAGGCTTGCCATCACATCATCGGAGATTTCCGCATTATGATACACCTCTTGCACATCATCGTGATCTTCAAGGGTGTCGATAAGGCGCATAAATTTTTCGGCGGTTTCTAGATCAAGCTCAGCTTTCGTCGAGGCTATCATCGCGATTTCGGCATTATCCGCCACAAAATGGGCTTTATCGAGCTGCTCTTTCACCGTATAGAAATCAACGGGATCAGTAAACACATCCACAGCACCATCATCATAGCTGACAATATCTTCCGCGCCCGCTTCAAGCGCCGCTTCCATCAATGCATCTTCATCAGTTCCCGGCGCATAGGATAACACCCCACGCTTAGTGAACAGATAAGAAACCGACCCATCCGTGCCTAAGTTACCGCCCGATTTACTAAACGCATTACGTACACCACTCACAGTACGATTACGATTGTCCGTCATGGTTTCAACCATCACAGCAGTGCCGCCTGGGCCATAACCTTCATAGAGAATGGTTTCGAGTTGCTGGCCTTCTAATTCACCGGCGCCGCGTTTAATCGCACGCTCAACCGTGTCTCGGGTCATATTGCCACCGAGGGCTTTATCGATGGCGACACGTAATCGTGGATTAGAGTCGGGATCTGAGCCACCTTCACGGACTGCAACGGTTAACTCGCGAATGAATTTAGTAAAGAGTTTACCGCGTTTAGCATCTTGAGCCGCTTTACGGTGCTTAATGTTGGCCCATTTACTGTGACCTGCCATGGGAAGTCTCCTCTACTTAGGTATCATCTAGGTGCCATCGCAAAGCTTATCAAGAGCCGAAGGTGGAATAAGACTAAATAACGGCTATTTACTTAAAGGATTGAACTAACAGATATTGATAAGCGGTGGAATGACGGTTCACTAAAACAAACCGAGGCTCATGCCTCGGTTTTCGGTACGACTAAAAATAACTGACAAGGGTTAACCCAAATCGACTTACATAATGTCGATTTACAAAAGTCGCCTTACAAAGCCCTCTTACAAAAGATCAGTCTTCAGCTTTAACAGCTTTCTCAACCACGGCAATACCAAGTTCAGCTAATTGCTGCGGATTGGCAAAACCAGGCGCGTTAGTCAGCGGACAAGCGGCAGTGGTGGTTTTCGGGAACGCCATCACATCACGGATTGAGCTTGCGCCCGTCATCAGCATGATGATGCGGTCTAAACCAAACGCTAAACCTGCATGTGGCGGTGTGCCGTAACGCAACGCTTCTAACAGGAAGCCGAATTTCTCTTTAGCTTCATCGTCAGTAATGCCCAGAATACGGAATACCGCAGACTGCATTTCTTGATTGTGGATACGCACTGAACCACCGCCTAATTCGCAGCCGTTTAATACCATATCGTAAGCATCAGAAACGCGATTTGCTGGGTTAGCTTCAAGTTCTGCCGCCGTGACGCCGCGCGGTGCGGTGAACGGATGGTGAACAGCGTGGAAGTTGCCGTTGATTTTCTCAAACATTGGGAAGTCAACCACCCACAGTGGACGCCATTCGCCTTGTAATAAGCTGAAATCTTCACCCGCTTTAAGACGCAGTGCGCCCATGGATTCGGCAACCACAGTCGCTTGGTCAGCACCAAACAGAATAATGTCACCAGTTTGCGCGCCTGTGCGGCTCACGATTTCATTGACTATGCTTTCGTTTAAGAATTTCAGCACAGGTGATTGAATGCCTTCTAAGCCAAGGCTTAGGTCATTAATCTTCATCCACGCTAAGCCTTTAGCGCCATAGATGCCAACAAATTTAGTGTAATCATCGATTTGCTTACGAGACAGTGCAGCGCCGCCCGGAATACGCAGTGCAGCAATACGGCCTTCTTCATCGTTCGCAGGACCAGAGAATACCGCAAATTCGACTTCTTTGAGTAAATCGGCAATGTCCACCAGCTCTAATGGGTTACGTAAATCTGGCTTATCTGAACCGAAACGACGCATCGCTTCGTTGTAGGTCATGCGCGGGAACTCGCCGAGATCGACGTTCAGCATTTCAAGGAATAGACCACGCATCATCTCTTCGGTTTTCGCCATCACTTGCTCAGAGCTCATGAAAGACGTTTCGATATCGATTTGGGTGAATTCTGGCTGACGGTCGGCACGTAAGTCTTCATCACGGAAGCATTTTACGATTTGATAGTAACGATCAAAGCCTGACATCATCAGCAACTGTTTAAACAACTGTGGTGATTGTGGCAAGGCAAAGAACTGACCTTTATAAGTACGGCTTGGTACTAAATAATCGCGGGCACCTTCTGGGGTTGCCTTGGTCAGGATTGGGGTTTCTATGTCTAAGAAACCGTTTGAGTCGAGGAAACGACGCACAGAACTGGTCACTTTAGCGCGGAAAATTAATCGCTGCGCCATTTCTGGACGACGTAAATCTAAGTAACGATACTTAAGACGTTGCTCTTCGCTGTTGTTCTGGTAGTTATCCAGGCTCAATGGCAGTGGATCGGCAGCGTTGATAATCGTCAAGGCTTGACCTAAGACTTCAATCTCACCCGTCTTCATTTGACCATTGACTTGGCTATCAGGACGGGCACGAACTAAGCCTTTGACCTGAACGCAAAATTCGGCGCGCAGCGTGCTAGCGACATTGAACACCTCAGGTAAGTCTGGATCATAGACCACTTGGATGAGACCTTCTCTGTCTCTTAAATCTAAAAAGACAACGCCACCCAAATCACGGCTACGATTAACCCAACCTACCAAGGTAACTTCTTGTCCAACGTGAGACTTATTGACGTCTCCACAATAATGACTGCGCATCTAACTCTATCCTTTATCCGGAAACCGGTGCTTTGGAAATAATCAAAACGAGATAAAAGCGGCATTATAGTAAAATAATGCCGATTACCAAAGTACTTCACACTTAGGCGGTGAAGTATCAAACAGTTTTACGCCCTTGACTAGAGGCGAACGCACTATCTGAGCATGAGCGTTCAAAAAAACATCAAGCTGAGCGATAACAACGCCCGCCGCTCCTTTTTGCTTGGTACATCAGCTGATCGGCTTTTTTCAACAAACCTATTGCGGTGTCACCATCGCGGGGGTAAATCACCACGCCGATACTAACGGCTATGCTGACACTGACGCCTTGAATAAGCAAAGGGCTCGACAGTGCCTGTAGAATATTATCAGCAACTTGGGTAACGGCATCGAGATCTTGCACACGATTTAGCAGGATAACAAACTCATCGCCGCCAAATCGCGCAACGGTATCTGAGCCACGGATAACCTTGGTTAACTTTTGGGCGACCAGTACCAATAATTCATCGCCAATGGGATGACCGTGTTGGTCATTGATTTGTTTAAAACCATCGAGATCGATGAATAACAAAGCGAAATGTGCCTGTTCTCTGCGATGAGATAGCAAAGCTTGGGTTAGTCTGTCATCAAGTAAGGCACGATTGGGCAACTGAGTTAAAGCATCATGATTAGCCACATGCAGCAAACGTTTTTCTGCCACCAATCGCTGGGTGATCTCACGATTTAAACGTCGATTCACTAACAGCACAGCCACCATCACTAAACACAAGATTATCACGCCAAACACGATATAACGCAGCCATTGCAGATATTTAGCACTCTCTGTCGCCACAGAAAATGACACCCAGCGCGTATATATTTTTTGCTGATGTTGAGCATCAACCAAAGCCAAAGCTTTGTTAATTAGCGGCACCAGCGGCGCAAATTGAGGATAAACACCAATATGACTGTGTTGATCGGCGAGATCACTGAGCAGCGACATTTTTAATGTCGGATAGTGGCTGGTTTTAAGCTCAGAAGCTAAAGTCACCACTTTATCGATAAACACATCCGCATTGCCATTCGTCACGGCCGCTAATCCGGCCTGCGTATTTGGCACTATGACTAACTTGAGCGAAGGCTCCAGACTCATCAATTGCGCCACTAAATGATATCCCTCAACCACGGCCACCCTTTGATCTGCGAGCTGAGCAATATTAAAAACCGAGACTTGTTCCAGTTGCGACACTAAGGCCCACGGCGATGGCCAATAGGCTTCACTAAACGCTAAACGCTGCTGGCGCTCCGCCGTTTGCGCGACACTGCCAGCTAAACTCACCTCGCCCTTTTGCAACGCCTCGATTAACGAATGCCAATCATCAAAGGCAACTGGCGTAAGCTTAAGTTTGAGTTGTTCCTTGAGTAATTTGACGATATCGCTATTGATCCCCGCAAACTCACCCTGTTCATCCATAAACTCCATCGGTGGCCATTGTTTTAGATAACCGACTTTAAGTTCGCCTACACTTTCCACATAGGCCTGCTCAGCGGGGCTTAAGCTGACATGACGCTCAGCTTGAGTAAAAACATGATCTTTAGGATTGAGCATCCATTTGTGTTCAATCTCGGCAAATTCTTGATTGCTAATACTGTTAAACCCATTGGCTATCCTCTGTGTAAGGCCTGCATCATCGCTACGGGTCAGCACATAAATGTTGGTGCTAAATTCGAGATCAGGATACTGGCTAAAGTCAGACCAGCCTTTATTGAGCAGTAAATAATGGGATGTCCATGCACCCGCGGCGATAAAACCGACAACTTCTCCAGACCTCGCCCCCGCCACCATGGCATCCATACTGTCGTAATAACGCAGTGACACTTGGGGTAATGCTTTACGCAAATCCACCAAATAAGGCGCTGTCGGCACCACACCAATACGTTTACCTTTTAAGCTGTCTAAATCGATTAACTGTTGCTGATAGAGAAAGAGTCGACTCTTCACCGTATATAAATGCCAAGCCTGAGTAAGGCCCGTTTTAACATCATCACTTTCAGGATAACCTATATGGGCATCGGCGAGACCACGACGAACATCGTCCACGCTGGAGTTCATATCACCAGAAATAAAATCAACGGCAATACCCGTTTTCTCAGACCAAAGCTGCCACATGTCCACATACAAACCATGGGGTAAACCATCGACCCCTAGGTCCACAAAAGGCTCGACGCCCAGTTGCATCGAAATAACGAGTCCAGCTTGTTGACGTTCATAGCCAAGCCAACGTCGCTCCGTTTGCTGAATAAAGTGCGCATCGAGCGCAGTGAAACCTTTATTGATTTTATCGACTAATGCAAGATTGCCCTTTTGAACTGCGGGTACAAACTGCATCCCCTTAATTTGAAGGCGGGCAGTATTGGGAAAGTTTGCGGCAATCTCTTGGGATGAGTCGGGATCTTTCAAATAGCCTTCTAACCCCGCAAACACTACGATCTCGCCCGCGGCGACCCCTGCCAATAATTTCTCACGACTTTCGTAACGTTTAAACACAAGCTGCGGTTCGATACGGTGTAATTCCGCTTCATGGGATGAAGCCGCTACCACACCAATTTGAAAGGGGATCAGTTCTTTGATGGATTTTTTGCCCTGCAAGGATTTATGCAAATACAAAAAAGTGCCCACATCCGCAATGGGCACTGCAAAATCAAATTCTTGCTCTCGCTCTGGGGTTTTCCCCATGCCGATATGCACTTGCGCCTTACCTTGCCGCAGTTGATCAAGGGACTCATGCCAGTGGCGCGCCACAAAAACGACTTGGGTATGGCTTTGTTTAGCCCACTCTTTCCATAAGTCAACCAGTAATCCAGTCGGCTCGCCATCGTTGTCGACATATTGATAGGGAAAGCTATCCTCACCCATAACGATGATTAATGGCTCAGAGGACAACGGACTTGCCTGCCCTGTTATGCTCAAAAAACAGCTGCACAAGATCACAATTAAGTGGATCACAAACTTCAAGTTGAGCCCTTAGTACTTGATGTACATGTAACGATTTTGTTATCTATTAAGTATTAGACAAAAATTTATCGCAAATTACTAGCATGAGACTTGCTGCTAATCGCTCTGATTCGTTAAAATGCACAGTTGAATTCCCATGAAAAATCTCAGATGAACGTTTCTCAAGACACTATCTACGCTCAAGCGAGCGAGCATATTAGCGATTTCCAGTTTGATAACCGTGTAGCAGGCGTATTCAGTGACATGATCCGCCGCTCCGTGCCTGGATATACGCAAATTATCAATACCATAGGCGATTTTGCAGATCGTTTCGTCATGCCAAATACTCAAATTTACGATTTGGGTTGCTCACTCGGCGCCGCGACCTTAAGTATTCGTCGCCAAATCCAAGGCCGCCAATGTCGCATTATTGCTGTAGATAACAGTGAATCTATGGTCGCACGCTGCCAAGAGAACCTGAATGCCTATGTCAGCGATACGGATGTCGATCTGGTTTGCGGTGATATCCGCGATATCGATATTCAAAATGCGTCATTGGTGGTGCTCAATTTTACATTGCAGTTTTTACCGCCAGAAGACAGAGAAACCCTGATAGCAAAGATTTATCAAGGTCTGAATCCCGGCGGGATATTAGTGCTGTCAGAAAAAATTCGCTTCGAAGATGCTCCTATCCAAACCTTATTGGAAGAGCAACATTTGGACTTTAAACGCGCTAATGGTTACAGCGAACTTGAGATCAGCCAAAAACGCAGTGCGCTGGAAAATGTCATGAAGCCAGACACCTTAACCACGCATCAACAACGACTCACCAGCCAAGGCTTTAGTCACTTTAGTCTCTGGTTCCAATGCTTTAACTTTGCTTCTATGGTGGCCATCAAGTGATCAGCTTTAGCTCGTTTTACCAACAAATCGCCGATTCGAATCTACAGCACTGGCTCGAAACCCTGCCGAGCATTTTAGGCAAGTGGCAACGAGATCATAAACACGGCAACCTGCCAAAGTGGGAAAAAGTGCTCAACAAGCTGCACTATCAAGCACCCGACCAAGTGGATTTTGTTGATAGCGTGACCGTCGGTAGCGGCGAGCAACTTAGCCCAGGCGAAAAAGAGAAGCTTGAAAACCTGCTGCGTTTGTTTATGCCATGGCGTAAAGGCCCCTTCCACATTCATGGCATCCACATCGATACCGAATGGCGCAGTGACTGGAAATGGGACCGCGTTAAGCAACATATTTCGCCGCTGAAAAACCGCACTGTGCTCGATGTCGGTTGCGGCAGTGGTTATCACATGTGGCGCATGTTGGGCTCAGGTGCCAAACGTGTCGTCGGTATCGACCCTTCGCCGTTGTTTTTATGTCAGTTTGAAGCCATCAAACGTTTAGCGGGCATACATCATCCTGTGCACTTGTTGCCTCTTGGCATTGAAGAGCTGCCACCGCTCGATGCATTTGACACGGTTTTCTCCATGGGCGTTTTGTATCACAGACGTTCGCCTATCGATCACTTGTTACAGCTGCGTGATCAATTGCGCACCGGTGGTGAGCTCGTGCTAGAAACCTTGGTGATAGATGGCGACGAAAATGCCGTACTCGTGCCTCAAGATAGATATGGCAAAATGAATAATGTATGGTTCATTCCGTCCGTTGCCGCGCTCATGCTATGGTTAAAAAAGTGTGATTTCACTGATATCCGTTGTGTCGATACCGATGTCACAGCCCTTGCTGAGCAACGCCGTACCGACTGGATGCCTAACGAGTCACTGGTTGAATACTTAGATCCTAACGACATCACCAAAACGGTTGAAGGTTATCCTGCGCCAAAACGTGCCACGATTATCGCAGTGAAAAATCAACCTAATCAGGATTTAAACTAACCTTTTCAGTCTGAAGCAAGCGAATATCAGTCATTGCGTCCTCAGGGTTTGAGTTGGTAATGGCTGATATCAAAAGCCGAAAGATCACCATTCATCTAGTTAATCTGGAATATGTAAGTGTTCAGCAGCTCAGTGTAACTCCTTCCTTGAATAGCAATACATTTGCGACTCCCACCCTTATCGTTGACATCCAGAACAGAACAGGGTTTCATGCATAACAATGACTTGAAGCTAACTCAATTGGATACTAAGTCAAAGTTAACTCATTCCATCACAGATGCAGAACACATAACCCATGTTAAAACCCACTTTACTGGTTAGCCTGTTTGGCTTGAGCCTTTATGTTACGAATGCCGCCTATGCGGCGCCAAGCCCTGTTCCCCTTTTAGTTGAACAATGCCTGCGTTTGCCAAGTATTAATCTCGCGACTGTGTTCGCCAATGCGCGTTTAACGGCATCTGAATTAACCTTGGCCCAGCGCGCGCTTATTTTTGAGCAACAGATGTTAGGGCTTAATAATATCAACGACAGACTCAACTATTACCGTGGGTTTAACTTACCGAGTGAAGAGCGCGAAGGTTTACTGCAATGCCAGTTACACCTCGCCGACACCCTGTCGCAACTTCTCAGCCAAGCAGAATTTAGCCAACTCGCCTACGCCTTAGCCCAAGGCAATGCAGAACAAATACTGCTGAGCCAACAGCTTAAACAATTGCTACAACAACATTGGAGCGCCGAGGAGAAAGCGAAATTACATACAGCGCAAGCCAGTATAGGCCAAGGGTTAGGCAGTCAACAATTTAGTCTTGCCTTCAATGACAGCCAATGCCAACCTGAAGTGACTCAGCAACATCATCTGCATACAAAAGAGGATAAAAGTGACGAGCCGAAGCCCGACAGTTCAAAGCAGAGCGACTTTTCTGGCACTATCGCCAGTTACTTACTGACGCAAGAAAACGCCGTATGTCGCAAAAATGTATGGCAGGCCTACCAAGCCAGAGCCAGTGAAACCAATCAAACGGCATTAGAGCGAATTACTGAGCAGCGCCAACAAGCTTCCACTGCTGCAGGCTTTACCGATTACAGCGCTTTAGTGCTTAGTTCGCAGCAGTTATCGTCCCCTGAATTAGTCAAAGCTTTTCTTGATAGCCAAACCCAAGATCTGCAAGTGGCTCCCTGGGATATTGGGCGAACCCTGTCACAACAAGCATCTGCCAAAGGTCCCATCTGGCAAACTTCTGACGTCTTGAGTCGCAGCTTTACTTATCTGCAAGTGTTTGGTTTACACTTTGAGACCATAGAAACCGCTAAGGTCGAGAAAATACCAACCGTTCCTAATCGGCCGCATATCGTTAGGGTCTACCACCAGCAAAGATTGTTAGGTGAAATCTATGTGGCGTATAACCCAAATCCACAGCAAAGTAGTCAACAGCAGACATTGCGCCAAAGTGTACTCGGCCAGCAATTTGGACAACAAGCTTTAGATCTCAAGCCACAGTTGATTAACTACAAAGACATTGAGCAATTAACCGAGTCCATCGCAGAGGCTGTCGCTTCCCTTGCTAAAGCGAGTCATTTCTACCTCAACAATGCCATGGGACAGAGTCAAGATAGCTATTTTGTGGCGAGTCTTTGGTTAGCTGAAGTGCTGCGCCATCAACTCTTTCCGCAATTTGAGCACACCTATTTACAGGAGCGTGAAACACTGGCTAAAGCTTATTCGAAGCAGCTTAAAGTCTTTCGCGCTAAGGTTGCAGTCAACTTTTACCAAAACTCAAGTGCACAAGTCTACCCCGATCTCGGTGCAGAGTTTAATGCCAGCTTTGGTCAAGACTGGCCACAAACACAGGATTATCCTTATAGCTTCAATGCTATCGCCAACGAAGGACCGCTCTACTACCAATCACTCTGGCAAGCATCGCTAGCCCAGCTGATAGCTCAATCCACATTCAACTGCCAAGAAAAACTCAAATTATTCAATGTATTAGTCATCAATGAAGACGCTTTAAGCTTCAGTGACCAATTAAAAGCGGTCATTGGCGCCCCCGTTGATAGTGCTGCGCTGATCCAAAGGATCTCAAATAGCGCCGCTTCAGAACATGCTGACAGCTCCAACACCCAAGCTTTCGACGCAATAGGTTCTTGTGCGTTTTAAGTGTGAATGCTTAGGATGTGTTTGTGACTCGCTCGGGCGCAAACACTGAAAATCGTCATGATTAGCCTCTCTATCACCTTCATAACTTAGCGCGACATAACTATCTATATGTCGTGAGAATGACTGACTCTATGATATTTAATTGAAAAAGTCGTAAGAAGTGGCCACTATAAGCCTCAATCTATCGTTTTTTTGAGATTATAATGACTCGAGCTAAATCTACCTTAGAACAATGGCGTATTTTGCAAGCGGTGGTCGATTTTGGCGGCTATGCCCAAGCGGCCGAAAAACTCAACAAGAGTCAATCGTCACTTAACCATGCCGTTGCCAAATTACAGCATCAGTTAGGTATCGAGCTACTCGAAGTCAAAGGCCGTAAAGCCTATCTCACCCCGCAGGGCGAAGTGCTGCTGCGCCGCTCACGGCATGTCACCCAAGCCGTCAACGAGTTAGAACAGCTTGCGAGTAATCTCGAGCAAGGGTGGGAGCCGACACTCACGATTGCCCGTGAAATTATCTATCCGATGGAAAGCTTAGTGTGTGCCCTCAATGCGTTTCTACCCCACAGTCGTGGCACTCGAATCATCATGCTGGACTCTGTGATCACCGGCACTCAAGAGCTCATTCTGCAGAGTAAAGTCGATATTGCTATCTGTGCAGGGGTGCCGCCTAAAGGGTATTTATCCGAACCCTTATGTGAACAAGAACTCTACCTCGTCTGTCATCCAAATCACCCACTCGCTGACTTAGGCACAATTGAAGACGATAAACTACTGGCACAATATTTACAGTTAGTGATTAAAGATACTGGGGTGCAATCCAACATTGATATCGGCTGGCTCAAAGCTGAGCAGCGCTGGACAGTCTCTAACTTCCATGAAGCTAAAGTCATTTTAAATCAAGGCATTGGTTTCTGTTGGATCCCCTCTTTCTTAGTCCAAGAAGAATTGGCTTCGGGTAATCTAGTACGTTTACATCTTGAGGGCAGCCAAAAACGTCGCATCATGTTGAGCTTAGTTATCCCTAAAAGAGATCAACAAGGGCCTGCATCAAAACTGCTTGCTTCCTTGATTTTAAAACAGCACGGAATTGAAACGACGAATAGTCATTAACAGCAAGATACCAAACGAGTTATCAATTCGAGTGAGCAAAACGATAAATGCCAACTGCTGATTAAATGGTTAGTTCTTAGTGGTACTGAGAGGTTGTTTCGAAAAAGATGATGAACAGCGAATCATGGGAATAGTTAAAGCCTAATCTTACACACTAAAGTCGACATAGCGCGCTTGTTGATCACCCAAATATTGCGGCTGAATAAATCCCGTCTCCTGCAAGAGGTCATCCTCCACATATAACTCGCTCTGCAAAGACACATTCGTATTCGCGCTAGCACTGATATTTGAAGACTGCTCATTTACATCGTTTGTGGACAAAACATCCGTAGATTGCAAATTGCTAGGCAGCTCATTTGAAGATGCCAGATACGAAGGGGGAATATTCGCTTGCTGCGTCATATCGACACGAGCTGAAGGCCCAGCACTGGCTTGTGCAACTGCAGTATAATAACGGCTTGCAGCACTATCGGATCTTGAGATAAAACCCGTCGCTAAATCCGCTGAAGTTGAAGCATATCCAAATGCTAAAGTTGCGGTCGGTGGCTCAATCGTTTCCACTGTGGTCGATGTAGTGACTGAGTCACTGATATCAGAAGAGGTTTTCGAACCCGTATCAATGACTCTCGTATTGGCCGTTTGCGCCTCGATCGCTTGTTTTAGCTTATCAAGCGCAGTAGATGCGGGGGTGGATACAGCCTCTTGGGGCTGAGCAATATTACCTGACTCATCAACATCTCCCGTCACTACAGGTGTATGTTTTTCTAACGGTGGCAACTCTTTGATTTTTGCATCTGCGTCTATTAATGTTTGAGTCGTTTGCAAGTCAACAATTTGTTTTTGTCGCTCCTCTGCCAGCATCACCTTAGCTTCATTCATTTTTTGCAAGGCTTCCGCGGCAACACGGATATCCGCTGATGACGGGTCAACAGGAGCCATTGCTGCGGCATAAACTTGCTTCATTTTGTTTATCGTTGCAAGCGGGTCGCCTCCCACTGGAGAGACATCAATCTGCACTTCGCCATCGGTGGCGTAACGTTGGCCATCAGCACCCTTTTCATACTTAAAACTCGGGCTCTGAGCGTATTGTCCTCCGACGGTTGCGTGGGCATGCTCATGGGCTTTAACCTCTGAATCTCGAGTTTTAAGTTCATCGACTTGCTGTTGCTGTTGAGCCTGCACTTTTTCTTGGGCTTGTATCTCTTGTTCTTGAGCCTGTTGAACCCGTGATTGCTGCTTTGCCTCTTCCGCTGCTGCTATTTGCTGTTTCCGCGATTCTTCTTCCTGTACTTGCTTTTCAAGCTGATTATCATTTGGAGCAAAGACAGCAGCTAAGACTTGTTGACTATCATCTGGGTTAGATACTGTCGCAGGAACATCTACAGGACTAGCTTGAGCCTGAGCTTCACCAAAAACTTGAGTAAATTGTTCTAACACAGTCGGTTGAGCAACATCATTGCTAGCGGATTGATCTACGGCTTGCGCAGAGTTTGACTGACCAACAGGCCCTGCACTCGTTGCTACACTCTTATTTACAGAACTGTTAATTGCAGAATCGGACGTAGTGGGATCAACTAACGCAGCTCCAGTAAAGACAGTTTGTGGCCCAAACACTGCCGCTAAATCAGGCATTATTGGAGAAACATCACCCGTGCTAGATGGATTGAAAGCAGGAATATCAGTACCCCTAGTGCCAATTGATGGACTCAGAGGCGTAAAAATATCAACGGGAATATTGCTCGTTACACTGAGATTTGGACTTATTGTAGCCACGGGCGAAAATACCTGAGTAGAAATAGGTGCCGCAATCTGTCCCCCGCGTACACCAGAAATGGATCTTGGTCCTGTTAACAAACTAAAACTCGCATCGGCATGTAAGCTCGCTCGATCATTTAACGTATTTACCTGAGGATTGCTCCTTGGCGTTGGTACGGAAAAAGGAGCGACCTCGAGTGCTTGGCTTGCACCATTCAGTACAGGAAGTACAGATGCAGCAGTTGATGAAACAGCACTAGAAGCTGCAAAAGACACATTTGGTGATGAGTGGAGAGATTGGGAAACGTTAGCAGCTAATGAAGTAATAGGCGTGGCTTGAACTGGAGTAAATGAAGTTCCAGTAACCTGTAGTTCATGGACACCACTCGCTTCAATTTTTGCGGAGCCTGCAGTGTGAGCGCTGGCTCCTTGATAAGTGCTATTAGTGTGACTCTGGCTTAGATTCGAGCTGAGCATCTTATCATGTGCCGAAAATGAAGAGGATGGCGCTCCAACCTTAGGTGATAGCGCCACAACCGACATGATATTTACACCTTAATATTAATGATCGAACCTATAGTTTCAGAATCAGTTTCAATCACTTCTGTTGACGCTTCCCCTTGTCTTAATGACTCATTAGCGTTAAGTAATGCCGAGGTTTTATCAGGCTGCGCAACATCTCTTGTAGATTCAGCCGGAGCCGCACTTTGAGTCGGTGTAGGTTTAGCCACATCTATTGTTGCTTGAGTGAGCCCAGATTGAGCACTTTGCAAGCCTTGCAGACCGGATGAATAAGCAGATTGGATTTGCATAACGGTATTCCTGCACGCTGTGATTAATGGGTCAATTATTGACCAACCACCTGCAAAAGTACAGGTTTTATCCGCATTCTCACCATTTATTTACGGTCTTATTTATCCTGTGATCCAATTGGCTTCCCAATCCTTAAATACGGGATTAAAACCCTGCCGTTGCATCTGTTCGATGACTTGCTCGACGCTGCGATCATCGCTTATCTCAAATTGATCGAGTTGACTGTCGGGTGCTTGATAGCCGCCCGGTTGTGTCGAACTACCCGCACTGATTTGAGTAATTCCAAGTGGCAAAAGATTATCCCTCAGCTCAGGGCTTTCCCTTGTCGACATACTGATATCAAGCTGATGATTAAAAAGTCTAAATGCACAAATCATTTGCACTAAACCTAAATCCGATAGCATAACTTTTGGGGTGATCCCGCCAGTACAAGGCCTTAACCTTGGCAGCGAAATACTAAAGCGAGTGCGCCAATAGCGACGCTCTAAATAGTCAAGATGATATCCCATCATTAACGCATCTAAACGCCAATCATCCAGCCCCAGTAATACCCCAAGACCAATTTTATCCCCCCCCGCCGCCGCAACTCTATCCGGTGTTGCTAAGCGATAGGCAAAATCCATTTTTTTACCTCGGGAATGGTGACGAGCATAAGTCTCGGGCTGATAGGTCTCCTGATAAATCATCACAGCATCTAAACCTAGCGCGACTAACTGGCGATAATGGTCCTCACTCATGGGTTGGACCTCCATCGCCACATGGCTAAATTGCTGCTTTACCAACGGCAACATTTGCTTGAAATAATCGATGCCGACCTTAGTTTCATGCTCACCCGACACCAGTAAAATAGAATCAAAACCTCTGCCTTTGATAATAGCTATTTCAGCCATCAACTCCTGTTCATTCAAGGTCTTGCGTTTGAGTTTGTTACTCATGCTAAAACCACAGTAATCACACTCATTAGCGCACAGATTCGAGACGTATAGCGGTAAATACATGCCCAGATTCGCGCCAAATCTCTGCCGCGTAAGCGCCGCTGAATGTTGTGCCATGGTTTCGATATAAGGTTCAGCCGCAGGTGATAACAAGGCCAGTAAGCTGCGTAAATCCCCTACTGGACTCACTAACGCCCGCTCGACATCTTGGGCTGTGCAAGAATACAAATCGAGTAACAGTTTATCCCGTGGGATGTTGGCAAATTCCGCTACAAAACTCATTGGTTTAAAAATCCTGTCAGAGGACTGGTCTGTACCGCGCCCGTTTGTACTCGGCCAAGCCCTGCTTCAAAGGCCCGTCTGCCGCATTGCACCGCCTCCTTAAAGCACTCGGCCATCACTATCGGCGACGCGCTGCTGGCGATGGCGGTGTTGACGAGCACCGCATCGGCGCCCAGCTCCATTGCCCGCGCAGCCTGTGAAGGTGCGCCAATGCCGGCATCGATCACCACTGGCACCCGCGCCTGCTCTATGATGATTTTTAAAAAGCTTTCAGTGACTAAACCTTGATTACTGCCAATCGGACTCGCCAGTGGCATAACCGCAGCGCAGCCCACCTCTTCCAAGCGGCGACAGAACACAGGATCGGCATGCACGTAGGGCAACACGATAAAGCCTTTCTCACAGAGGATTCTGGCCGCCTCTAAGGTTTCAATCGCATCGGGCATTAGGTACTTAGGGTCTGGATGGATTTCGAGCTTAATCCAATGAGTTCCCAGCATTTCACGGGCAAGCTCAGCCGCAAACACCGCTTCCTTGGCGTTTCTCGCCCCCGAAGTGTTAGGCAATAGCCGGACACCCGCTTGACGTAACGGCGTGAGTAAATCATCAAGCCCCATTTTAAAATCAATTCTTTTCATCGCAACTGTCACTAACTGCGATTTTGAAGCCATTATCGCCTCGATCATCACTTGGCTATTACTGAACTTTCCCGTTCCTGTAAATAACCGCGACTCAAACTCCACATCAGCAATCTTTAACATATTAGCCTCCCGCCACTGCTGAAAAAAATTCTAATTTATCTTCATGTTGGCAGAGAATAGATTGCCAGCGGTTGCGCGGAACCACCTCAGCATTCAACACGATAGCAACCGAATCGAGGGCTATATCTTGCGCGAGGATCACAGCCGCGAGTGACGTCGGTTCAGATAACGACTGCGGGATATTGTTTATGTGAATTAAAATCATATCAAACCTCAAGACTATCTTTATTTGATGATAGATAAGCCCCTTTGGGACAACACACGTCACAATGGGGATCCCGCGTTAATGCAGCTGCTGTCCATGAAAGCGATTTAGCGTCAAAGCGCCAAAAACGCCCCAACAAGGCATTTTTCGGTTCATCACCACAGCTATTCACACTCAGCAAGAGTTGCATTGCCACCAAAGATTGCATTGACGCCATCACGCCTACGCTGGGGCCGAGTACACCTTGTGTACTGCAGCTCTGCGACACTCTCGTCTGTGCGGGGAAAATACAGTGATAGCAACCGCCAGAAGGGAGCTGCACTTGATCGACCGCAAACAATTGACCGCTAAATGCTGCGATTGATGCACTGACTAGGGGCAAAGCTGCTTCGATACAGCAGCGATTAATAGATTGGCGAGTCGCAAAGTTATCTGTGCAGTCAAGCACAAGTAATCTTTTACCCTGTTGTTTTAATTGTAAAACCTCAGCGAAGTGATGAGCTGATGTCTCAGCACTAAATGCTGTTTCATGGGCAGTAACAGTGCAATGTGGCGCTAAGCCTTTGAGCTTTTGCTTGGCAACTAGGGCCTTATTGAGTCCAATGTCGGCATCGTTGAATAACAATTGTCTTGGCAGATTTGATACTTCAACCTTATCCATGTCGATTAAGGTCAAGTTGCCAATGCCAGCACAAGCCAGATACTGCGCCGCCAATTGCCCTAAGCCGCCAAGCCCTACAATAACAACGCTGGCGTCGACCAATTGCAATTGCCCTGCCTCACCGACCTCTGGCAATAAGACTTGCCGAGAATAACGCATGAAATCTGAATCACTGAGTGTATGAGCGCTTTGTGTACCGTCGCAAAGAACCTCTGCGTGAGAAAGCGGTTGGTTTTTACTCATGCTTAGCAACCAACTCATGCTTTACAGCCAGTTCTTCAGACAAGCTACATTGCTCCCAAGCTTGGCTCAACTCTGCAAATGCTGCGACTGGATCCTGAGCCTCGGTTATTGCGCGCACCACAGCAATATTGCCGACCCCAGTGGCTTTCACCTTTGCCAGATTAACTAAGTCGATGCCGCCAATGGCGACCAAGGGATAGTGGTCTTGGAGTAACGCCACATAATGTTTAAGTTTTGCGAGCCCTTGGGGCGCCGAAGGCATTTGCTTCGTCGTGGTTGGGAATATATGCCCAAGCGCTATGTAGGATGGCGAGTATTGATGCGCCAGTAGCAACTCAAAATAACTGTGGCTGGATATACCTAATGCGAGCCCTGCCGACTGAATGGCCGCTAAGTCGGTAACGGCGAGATCTTCTTGGCCTAAATGTACCCCAAAGGCATGGTATTTTATCGCTAACTGCCAGTGATCATTAATAAAAAGCTGTGCATTAAAATGCTTACCTAAGGCAATGGCCGTTTGAATTTGTGCTTCTAATTCGGAACCAATTAACTCAGGTTCGCCTGACTTAGATTTGCCTAAATCAGATTCGGCTGGCGCTGCACTAGTTAACTCGCTGGTATCGGTTTTTATCCGTAACTGCACGGTTTTAACACCCGCAACTAACAAACTTTCCAGCATGATTAAATCACTCACCACGGGATAAACCCCAAGATCGGCATCGAGCACTTTAAAACCGTGGGATAAAATATTTTGAGGTGGCGTCGAGGCTATTCTTACCTGAGCAGGTGCCTGATCTGTTGCAGATAAAACTGTTGCAACTAAATCATTACCAACATCAAGGTGTTGGTTGAGTTGATGACTGATAAAATTGCCATCACACAAATTTATCTTGGCATAGCGGGACAAATCATTGGGCCAACCCGTACGGGCCAACGGCCCTGGACCTTGCCCTAAACCAATCGCCGAGCTTATGCCTTGACTCACATAGGCTTTTGCAACAACCACCGCATCTTGCAATACAAAACCCTTCGCTAACACGGCGGCAATGGCCGATGACAAAGTGCAGCCGCTACCATGGTTATGACGGGTATTAACCCGCGGGCTTGCTAACCAGAAGCGCCCATTTCGATGCAGCTCAGAGCTCGCACGTACTTGATGGCAAACCAGATAATCCTCGGCAAGCCCATGATCCCAGCCGTTGCTATCGAGAGTGCTAACATGAACGTTAGCCTGAGTTTTAGCATGAGTATCATCAAGAATATCAGTGCTGCCAAAGCTCACATCGCCCCCTTTAGCGAGCACACTGCAATCTAAACTCTGGGATAAAGCCTGTGCTGCAGCAACGAACTGCGATTTGGTCGAAACATCACTGTTAGTTAACCGCCCAAGTTCAAGCACATTGGGCGTGATAAGTTCGATTAAGCCTTTGAAAGGATTAAAATCTAAAGCTGATTTGGCAGAACTTTTTATATCCTGACAGTTATCTGCTGCTAATGCATCGCCACAACTGGCGACCATCACAGGATCGACAATCACAGGCACAGATGGATAGTGGATTTTAAAACTCGCGATCCAATCTGCCAGCAATGCCACTTGAGTTTGATCTGCCAGTAAGCCGATTTTAATTGCTTTGGGTGGCAAGTCTGAAAGCAAAGTCGTCAGCTGAGCCATTAACATCGCCGCTGATACGGGCTCGACTAAAGTGACTGCTACTGAGCTTTGCGCCGTCACAGTGGTGATCACGCAGCAACCGTGACAGCCCAAATCTTGAATTGTCGCCAAGTCCGCCTGAATACCGGCACCGCCGCCGCTGTCTGAACCGGCTATGGTCCAAACAAATGCGGGGCGAGCGGTATTCATGGGCGAATTACCCCCATGAATACCCAGCATAATTAGGCTTCCTCAGCTTCGGCGACAAGCTTGTCTTTTACCTGCTTGTCTATCACCTGATAGATCTCGGCGCCCGAGGCGGCAAATTGTGCCGATTTTAGTGCCATTGCCGCTTCCAAATCCTGCGGCGTCTTGATTGTGACTTGCATGGCTTGGTCAGCCGCTTCAACTTGCTCTGCCTTCGCTTGTGCCGCATCTAAGCCAGCGGCATAGGCGCGAACATCTTGGGTGATTTTCATCGAACAAAATTTAGGGCCGCACATAGAGCAAAAATGCGCGACTTTCGCGGATTCCTGCGGTAAAGATTCATCGTGATAAGCACGCGCGGTTTCAGGATCGAGTCCTAAGTTATATTGATCTTCCCAGCGGAATTCGAACCGCGCCTTTGCCAGCGCATTGTCACGAATTTGCGCACTCGAATGACCTTTGGCCACATCGGCGGCGTGGGCAGCAATCTTATAAGCAATCAAACCTTGCTTAACATCTTGTTTATTCGGTAATCCTAAGTGTTCTTTTGGCGTGACGTAACACAACATGGCACAGCCGTACCAAGCGATCATGGCCGCGCCTATGCCGGAGGTGAAATGATCATACCCAGGTGCGATATCGGTGATTTGCGGGCCAAGCGTGTAAAACGGCGCTTCATCGCAGTGAGCTAACTGCTTGTCCATGTTCTCTTTAATGAGCTGCATCGGGATATGTCCCGGCCCTTCGATAATGGTTTGTACGTCGTATTCCCATGCGATTTTGACTAGCTCACCTAAGGTTTCAAGCTCTGCAAACTGGGCGGCATCATTAGCGTCGGCAATCGAGCCTGGACGCATACCATCACCTAAAGACAGGGATACATCGTAGGCGACGCAAAGCTCACAGATCTCACGAAAATGGCTGTAGAGGAAGTTTTCCTTATGATGGCTCAAGCACCATTTGGCCATGATTGAACCGCCGCGGGAAACGATCCCAGTAACGCGTTTAGCCGTCATCGGCACATAACGTAGCAGTACACCAGCATGAATCGTAAAGTAATCAACACCTTGTTCAGCTTGTTCAATCAAGGTATCGCGGAACACTTCCCAGGTTAAATCCTCTGCCACGCCGTTCACTTTCTCCAGCGCTTGATAAATCGGCACAGTACCGATGGGCACGGGCGAGTTGCGAATAATCCACTCTCGGGTTTCGTGGATATAACGACCCGTGGATAAATCCATGACAGTATCTGCGCCCCAACGGATTGACCAGACGAGCTTTTCCACTTCTTCCTCAATGGAAGACGTCACCGCCGAGTTACCGATATTGGCGTTCACTTTCACCAGAAAGTTACGCCCTATGATCATAGGTTCGGCTTCGGGATGGTTAATATTCAGCGGAATAATCGCGCGGCCACGGGCAACTTCAGCGCGAACAAATTCGGCGGTAATCGGCTCACCAACTAAGGCACCAAAGGCTTCGCCCTTGGCTTTACGATTGAGGATTTCATCCTGTACTTGCGCAAGTGCCATGTTCTCGCGGATCGCCACATATTCCATTTCGGGCGTGATAATCCCTTGACGGGCATAGTGTAATTGACTGACTCGTTTGCCCTGCAGCGCTCTGCGTGGGCGGACAATGGCACTCGAGCCTGCCTCAAAACGCAGATGATCTAAACCGTCGTCGGCGAGTCTTTGTTGGGTAAAGTCTGAGGTCGCGCAGGATAATTGCTCTGTGTCGTTGCGGGCTAGGATCCAGTTTTGTCTTAATTTACCAAGGCCTAGACGCACATTGATGTCGGCCTCAGGATCGGAATAAGGTCCGGCGCAATCATACACGCGGATTGGCGGATTTTTTTCCATGATAGGCGCATCATCTGTACCACCGACAAGCGTGTCAGTCTGCAGAATTTGCCGCATACCAACGCGTATATCGGCACTGGGACCTTCAAGATAAATCTTTTGTGAATTAGGATGTTGCAGTGGCGCTAACGTATCGATAAAGGCTTGAGCCTGCGCGCGAGTTTCGCGGCGATTCGGCGCCTTAGGCACGATTGATTGACTAGACTCAGCCGATTTATTAGGGATTGTCGATTCTGGCGCTGTGATTTCTATCGCATTGGCAGCTACAGCAGGGTTTGAGTTTGAACTGGACATAAGCAATCTCACGTTAAAAAATGGAGTTGCTTGTCTGGAGAATTGAGTTGTTGATAGCTGGACATGGCAATCAACTTTTGTGGCCAACACTGGCTTCAAAAATTGAGTTACCCTGCTCAATAACGATTAAATCTAAAAATTAAGGCTTAAAACACAGCTGAGTAAACAGGTGTTCAAGCAGTCTATTTTGGCGATTTAATGTGTGTTATTACGCTTGTTTCCTTCGCAGGTTTTAACCTGATCAGGTTCAACGGATCCCGAATAAACGGTCTCAGCCAAGAGGCACTCCGACAAGATGAGTGCGCAGTATAGACAGAAGCGGCAGCAACAAACAAGGAAAAAAGCAATTAAAAATCTTAACCACCAATCCAAAATAAAGATTCATAATTAATTGTTTTTAATTGATTAAATAAAATTAAACTAAAAAAGATATAATTAGCATGAAAATAAATCATAAAAGAAAGTCACTATTTATGGGGTTTGAGTATCATTTTGTTTAATCGAGATTGAATGGCATCATCAATAGCTTGATTGATTTTTTTGCCACTGCAGTTAATGGGAAAACCTAAATTTTCGGCGTTAGGATTAACTTGAGTGCCGACTTGTACCACGCGATAACAAGTATCCCCTTTACGCACAATACGATTTGGGTCTAAGGGTAAATCTAGACTCGTTGTGCCACCGAAATCATCAGCATTAGGGACAAATAGCACCTCCATCTCTGGGCTCATTTCACTCATATTCGATTTCCGGGTGAACTTATCGGCCTGTTCAATGACGAGAGCATCGAGCGCTTGCTCGCGCTGACGTTCAAAATATTGCTGGGTGAATAAACTCATGCTTGAGCTTGTCGCTATTGTGCTCTCACCTTCTGCTGCAGGCGAGCTCTTAGCGCCAAGCTGCGGCTTTATTTCTGTGGTATCAAGCGTATTAGTTGGTTTTTTTGTCGTCACTTCAGCGGGCTGTACTTCACTTTGGGCACTTGATTGAGATTGGCTCGATTGAGTGATGTCCGGTTTAACCGTATCTGGGTTCACTTTTTCCGACTCTACTTTTTCAGAGAAGGCCTTTTCTGGTGCTATTGTTTCAGGCATGACCTTTTCAAGTATTGGCAGAGGCTTCACTTGAGTTTGAGGTGTGGGAACAATTGTAGGCGTAACAGAATTTGTCGCTTCAGTCTTATCCTCGGCCTTGATCTCAGTTTCGGACTCTGAGGTTTTGGCTTTCTCTACCGCGGGAGCATAAATAAAGTAAGCCTTGATCGCTGCCACTTTAGGGCCACGGCTTTCTATTTCCTTCAATCCAAAGGGATTTAGCTGCGGACGCCACAAAATGCAGATAAGTAAAAATAAACACACATGCACTAAGATCACAAAAAATAACAGACTTAATCCTTTGAAATATGGCTGACGAGCACGCAAAACTGATCCCGTCCCTAATGCCTGAGCACTGGTTTGTGCCGTACAAGACAGTTCAAATTTGGATTCAGACTCAGGAACCAATTTATCTTGATGTTGATGTTGATGTTCAGCACGGATTTCTTGCAGTACCAAATCTTGGGCTTGCTCTTGGTCTATAGCTTGGGTGTCATGCTCAGTGACTAAAAAGCCTGCACCGCTATTGAACGCTAATGGCTCCGCATTAGTGGTAAAAACAGGCGTTTGAGCAGCATCCAGTTTACCGAGCTGATGATCAAATGCGATAAAAGTCTCACCTTCTGGCGATGTGACCGAAATCAGCAAAGCACTATCAGCATCATCTCCAATCGCTGTAGGAGATGCTGTAAATAAAGGCGCGGCCTTGGGTTGATGTTGAAAAGGCAAAATCCATCCTTAGGTTTTGTATAGTATCCATTGATTTCAATGATGCTTAACGTGGAACGATTGCACTCTAATTCAATATCAATCCAATATCGGGTTGGTGAATATTGAAAGCGAATTACCCAATAATTGCATTTACTTACGAGTGCTCAACGCAGATTAGAGGAGGCAAACAGAGCAAAGTTCAATGCGAATGCAACCTGCTACAAGCACAGTACTTTACGCCAGTGCTTGATAAGTCACTTGCCAGTTAAGACAAATAAGGCTGGGAATTGGGATCATAATCGCGCTAAATTGAATGTTAAATCTCACGTCTTGAAGCGAGTAGCATCATCAATGCGATGCACTGATGGGAGTGCAAGACGGCGTTAAAAATCTAAAAGATGAAAAATAGAAGCCAACCATATTTAAGCTTACAAGTGTACGCTTAAATATGGTGATTTATTTTTCTAACTGATAGACTCAGTCATTATCGTTTACGAGTGTGTATCTACCATGTCGAGTCAAAGTGTTACCGAACAGCCAAATACAGTTAAAAACCTGGTAAAATCTGGACCATATAGTATCAAAGAAGAGATCGCTAACAGTGTATCCCATGGCCTAGGTGTCATTGCGGGGATTGTGGCATTGGTCCTCATGCTGCTTAAAGGTCAAGATCACCTAACGCCAATTCAACTTACGGGCGTAACCATTTATGGTGCGAGCATCATAGTGCTTTTCCTATGCTCGACGTTATATCACAGCGTTAGCCATTCAGGCTGGAAACATAAACTGAAGATCGCCGATCACTGCGCTATTTACTGTTTAATTGCAGGAACTTACACACCTTTGATGCTGATAAGCTTACAAGGCACGCAGTCGATAGTGATTTTAACGGCCATTTGGTCGCTTGCAATTGGTGGGATCCTATTTAAGACGTTATTTATTCACAAATTCAAAAAGTTAAGCTTAGTCTTGTATCTCGCTATGGGTTGGCTATGTGTCACTGTGATGGGCGATTTAACGAAGGCGATGTCAGAGGTAGGGTTTAATCTATTGATCTTAGGTGGTTTATTTTACACATTAGGGGTTGTATTCTACGTCGGTAAACGCATTCCATTCAACCATGCCATTTGGCATTTGTTTGTGCTCGGCGGTGCCATGAGCCACTTTCTGTGTATTTATCTGACTGTTATTTAAATGGCTATTATTTAGCTGATGGTGATTTAACTGACTCTGATTTAAATGACTATGACTTAACAGATGGTGATTCAGCTGACGGTGATTTATCTATGGGTCAAAGCTAAAAGTCGTTAATTATCTATTCATGCACTTCCTCAAACGTTCTCTCGAACATCGCAATCAAGTACGGCTATTCAATTCAGTAAACAGCGACGCTAATACCGTCGCTTGTTCTGCTCTGCCACAGTGCCGCCAAAGCGCAATAATACATTCTGCGGTACACAAGCCCCCTTCTTGCTGATTACGCCGCAATATAAAGGCGGATTCAGGCATAAGTGGCGGCAAACTGACTCGTGCGGCTGTTTTAAGATAGGGACTCTGGCGCAGCATCTTACGCGCCTCCTGCCAAGTCGCATCTAAAATCACCACTTGGTTCGGCATTCGTTGTGCTGCTATGACTGTAGATTGCGCAGGCACTAACAAGGCTTGTGCGTTCGAGAGCGCTGGCTCAGCTAAAACCGTATCTAAGGCATTATGATCAATGGGCCCAGTGTGCTCAGTATCACTTGCAGGAAACAACAGTTTAGCCTGCTGCGATGCCAACATAGCCACTAAATCGTTATCAGGTGCCGTTCTCGACCAGACGATGCTTTTCACCTCTTCAGGGAATGCGGCTAACGCAAGTTGGCCAGTATTCGTTTTGCGAGTTAACTCGCGTTCGTGGGTCAATAAAATAATCTGCATTGTCTTCCTTGCTGCGGCAAAAGAGTGAGAAATTGTCTTAAACATCCACTAAGTCAGGCACAGGTTCGAAGCACATCCACTTAAAAAATCAGGTTAAAATAACGGCGTTCAATCGCCAACAAACCAAGCCAACTAAGTTTGACGTGAAATAAAATCATAGATTAAAGTTATGATTTAAAAATGGTAAAACTTACAAACATTCCAACACTATCTGTTTTAGCAGAAAAGTTTCACGCTCTATTGATTGGCCTTTATGGGGATGATTACGCTGAATATCTTCATTATGGGCGATAGCTTGATGAATATTGAGCCATTGAGGTCGCATGCCATTTTTAATCTCATGGGCTTCTAATCGAGTCTCACCTAAACCACGCTCGCCCAGTGCGGTGTCAATGCTGCACACATAACAGAATGACTCCATGTGCACTACATTCGCCCCTTCACGGTACCAAGGTCGAAACTCTTCATAGCGACCAAAGGGCGCTAACACTTGAATGTCTAAGGCACCGGTTTCTTCCTGAAGCTCGCGGATCAGTCCATCTTCGAGACTCTCGCCATCGTCAATTCCGCCTCCGGGTAAGCTGTAGTCGCGGTATTTTTGGGTATAAAGTAGCAAAATGTCTTCACCCGATAACACTATCGCGCGGGCAGCTCTGCGATAAAAAACGCGTGCCGTCTGTAGGTTAACCGCAGGATCTTGGGTGGTTCTCAATAAACGCATCGTCGTAGCCATTTGCCGAAAAGGAGTCGCAGCATAAACGAAAATGCGCCAAATGCAGATCAAAAACTGCCACAGAGGCAATAATCGCACTCAGTCCAGTCCGAGTGATTAATAGATTTTAACGATTACAAGATTGATTGTTAACGGTTTATGCCAAAATTATTTTACCCATAATATTAACAACGAGATCGCGATGCATCAGCTCTTTCGCCTGATCCTCATCTTAGCTGCTCATCTTTGGTTCTCATCTTTGGTTCTCATCTTAGTTCTCATCTTAGTTCTCATCTTAGTTCTCAGCGTAATGCCCAAGCGGAAAAATGCTCAAGCGCATTCAAACTCACTATGCTCACTCAAGAGCTGGGCCAATTGCTGCTGATAGGCGTGAATAATTTCAGGAGTTTGCTTGTGCACCGACATGCGTTGGTAATGGCCAATTACCTGCGACAGGTAGCGGTGTGCTCGCGGCAAACTTACTTCATCTAACGTCTGCCACATTAACGACCCCGTAGCAGTGATAGGCAAACCATTTGGAGCAACGATTGTACTGACATGGAGGATTTCGTAGAAACGTTGATTCTCTTCCAATAAGAGTTCCGACTTGAGCCCTAGCCCTAAGGCCGAAAGTGATTGCCTGACATAGTAATTATGATGCACGGGACACAAAATAAATTCGAGGGGCCGCAGTGGGTGTTGCGCTAGAATTGCCCGCACTAAGTCCACCAGTAATTCACCACCCACGCCAGCGATGATAATCAACTGTTTATCTTTGTCACTGGTTTGCTCGAGCGGTAAAGCCGCGACATCGAGGCAATGCACTTGCCACTGAGTATGACAACTTAAGTTTGGGTCTATACCTGGGTTTAAGTGAGGATTTAGGCCTGATATGTCAGCGGGAAAGAAACGCTGTAAACGCACTTCAAGCGCCTGCATTAGCGAAGACACACAATCGACAAAATGCACTTGGCGAGCAGCATTCCTTTTTAACAACAGCATACCAAGCAAACCATGATCGCAGCAGCAATCCCAAATATGATCGTAATGACCAGTGATCATGCTGTTTATCTGTTGTAAACGTTGGCTAATTTTCACGGTTTGACCTTACTACTGCGGCTCCAAATACTGTAAATCCCACTGTAAATCCCACGCTAGATTGCATTTTTAAGCAAAAAGAAAGCGCGCAGTTTACCCGAGTCAAAAGCAAACCACATCTTTTGTTCGTGCCCTCACAGTGCTTCTCGTCACGTCTGTTACGCCACGCCTTAATGTGGTGAATACGTATGCAGGCCGTTGCGATTAAAAAGCCATCGCCACTAGTATGCTGTGAGTCACATTCATTATAAAAACAAGGATCAAGGAATGTTCATCAAGACCAACCCTATTCAGTTCACTCGCAGCGACTTAACTGCCCGTCACGTAACAGACTGCCACTTAACAAACAGCCACACTCGCCAGAGCTCATCGCGACAAAAACTATCGCAAGCGCTATTAAGCCCTACAGCCATCGCCCTTGCTGTCACGAGTCTTTTTAGTGCCAACGTATTTGCTAAAACCGTTACCGTCAGCTCACCCAACCAACAAATTCAAATCAGCTTGAGTGACGATACTGGTCGCCCCGAATATAAAATCGATTTTCGCGGTAAAACAGTCATAGAACCGAGCCGCTTAGGCTTAGTTTTTCAATCCATTGGCGAACTCGGTCAAGGATTGCATATAAAAAACAGCGATAAAAAAAGTGCCGATGAAGAGTGGCAACAACCTTGGGGCGAACAGGAATGGATCCGCGATCAACACAATCAACTGACTGCAGTATTAAGTAATGGCAAGGTGCAACTCGAAATCGAATTTAAAGCCTTTGACGATGGGATTGGCTTTCGCTATCACTTAGCCCCACAAGCTGTCCTGCCCGCCAATTCGCCGCTATTAATCACTGACGAGTTAACCGAGTTCAATGTCGGCAAGAGCGATAAAGCCACTGCATGGTGGATCCCTGCCCGCGGCTGGAATCGCTACGAATATTTATATCGCACCACAGCGCTTAAAGACGTCGATAGAGCCCATACCCCCTTCACCTTTAAACTCGCGGATGGTACGCACTTAAGTATCCACGAAGCCGCCTTGGTGGACTTTGCCGCCATGACCTTAGATCAACAGCGCGATGGCAAACTTAAGGCCGATCTCACGCCTTGGTCAGATGGTATTCGCGTCAAAACCCAAGTGGGTTTTTATACGCCGTGGCGCACCATTCAAATTGCCGACAAAGCAGCTGGGCTGCTCAATTCGCACCTCATCCTAAACCTCAATGAACCCAATAAACTCGGCGATGTTACTTGGGTAAAACCAGGGAAATACGTCGGTATTTGGTGGGGAATGCACTTAAACGAAAATACCTGGGGCTCGGGCCCAACCCATGGCGCAACCACTAGTGAAACAAAGCGTTATATGGATTTCGCCGCTAAATATCAGTTTGATGGCGTACTGGTAGAAGGTTGGAATGAAGGTTGGGATGGCGACTGGTTCCACAACGGCGATCAATTTAGCTTTACCAAGGCCTATGCTGATTTCGATCTGCCCGCCATCACAGCCTACGGTGCAAAACAAAATGTACGTTTAATCGGCCACCATGAAACCGCAGGTTCAGTCACGCATTATCGCGAGCAAATGGCTGATGCCTTCGCCCTGTATGAGCAGCATGGTGTTACTCAAGTCAAAACGGGCTATGTCGCCGATGGTGGCCAGATCAAGCGCATAGATGACAAAGGCATTACCCGTCACGAGTGGCACGACGGCCAATTTATGGTCGGTGAGTATTTACACAATGTCACCGAGGCTGCGAAACACCACATCAGTATCAATACCCACGAGCCGATTAAAGACACAGGCCTGCGCCGAACCTATCCGAACTGGATCTCCCGCGAAGGTGCCCGCGGCCAAGAGTACAATGCTTGGGGTAGCCCACCAAACAGCCCTGAACACACGGCCATGTTACCCTTTACCCGCATGCTTGCGGGTCCAATGGATTTTACCCCGGGGATTTTTGACTTAGCGCCCAAGGGGTTGGATGCTGAAAACCGTGTGCAAACCACATTGACCAAACAGCTTGCCTTGTACGTTGTGCTCTACAGTCCAATCCAAATGGCAGCGGATCTGCCGCGCAATTATGAAAAGCACTTAGATGCCTTCCAATTTATCCGCGATGTGCCCACAGATTGGTATCAAAGTGTCGCGCTTGCCGGTGAAGTCGGTGACTATATTGTCTTTGCCCGCCAAGCGAAGGATCAAGGTGATTGGTACTTAGGCGCACTCACGGATGAAACTGCACGCAAGGTCACGGTCAAACTGGATTTCCTCTCCCCGAATAAACGTTATCAAGCGCAGATTTACCGCGATGGCGCAAAAGCCGATTGGAAAACCAACCCCTATGATTATGTGATTGAAACAAAAGAGGTGAGTGCTAAAGATAGCCTAAACCTCTCACTCGCCAGCAGTGGCGGCACGGCAATCAGGTTCAAAGTGCTTTAGGTTTAGTGCTTTAACGGCTTTGTTGCGAGCAACAAAGCCGCTATAAACAAAAGTCACACCATAAAGAAAGGGCACTAAAAAGCGCCCTTTATGTTTACTGTGACACGATTAGTTTAACGTCAGCGCCACTATTTTAAGTGGATGATTGTCATCGAACGAAGGGAAATCCTCATGGGGATCGAGCCAAGTGTACGTAGTGACTGTACGGCCTTGTTTTTCAACGCAGCGCACTAAACTGTCGAACCATGCTTGGCGCTCGACTTTCGCCACATTGTTGCAGCAAACGATAGTGCCACCGACTTTGGTCGCCATTAATGCGGGCTTAAACAAACCTTGATAATCATTGACCAAATCGACAATACCAAAAGCACTCTTGGCATAACGCGGCGGATCGAGGAACACCAGATCAAACTGGGTTTGCGCCAATTTGGGATAACTCGGTAATTTTTGATTGCGACGCCCTCCCACACTCAAGCCTGCCAATTGGCGCAATGCCGGAAACGCGTCACTCTGCACAAACTCACATACATTCGACACCTGATTTAATGCCGCATTCGCTTTACCCGTCGCTAAAGCAAAGGAAGAAAAATCAACATTCATCACCTGAGTCGCGCCGCCGATGGCTGCCGCAGTACCAATGCCGCAGGTGTAGGAAAACAAATTCAGCACGGTTTTATCTTGGCTGTGTGCCCGCACATATTCGCGGCCAATACGCATATCGAGGAATAACAGCGGATCTTGTCCTTCGTGGCGCAGTTTAGTGCTGAACTTGATGCCATTTTCCTGCATTACTCGCTCAGAACTCGCAATCTCTGTCAGTGCGGGTGATAAGGCATTCAATACACGGGAATGGCCTAATGAACGATCGTTATACACAATCGGCAAATCGGCCTGTTGCAACAAAACAGTGCCGACATCAACCAATTCTTCGTCGGTTAAGGTTTGATGAAAACTCTGCACTAGCCAAACATCGCCGTAGCGATCGACATTCAAGCCACTCACGCCTTCGACTGTCCCATGGAACACCCGAAAACAATCGGTTTGATCCTGTTCAGCTTGTTGTAAAAAATCATGGCGTTTCGCCAGAGCCGTCGATAACAGCGTTTGAATAGACATAAAAAGCGGGACTCGCGCAGCGGAAACCTGCGTAAGGTTTCAAGAGGGAAAACGGCATAATACCAAACTAGGTCGCAGAATATCGGAAAAGTTCGCCCCGAAAACAGCATAAACACCGACTAACACCCAAATGGGGGAACTCTATATCCCCCAACCCGCCAAGCCTGTTATAACCAAGTGCACGGAATAATTTTCAAACAAAGATGTAGGTTAAATCACTTCAAGCAACTGTTCTAACCCTAGCGCCGTTTTAGTCGGCACAAACTCTATCACCTCAAACTCAGCGACATCGGCAATGCAGAAAGGATCTTGCTGCAAAATAACCTCTAGCGCCGCGCGACTTTCAGCCTTGGCGAGGATGACGCCACCGGTACGTGGCACTTTACGACCCGAGGCGACAAAAGTCCCTGCGGCATAATACTCATCAAGATAAGCAATATGGGCGGCAAAATGTAACTCCACTTCTGCAATTGGCTTTTTATAAGTAAGCGAGACAACAAACATAGGGATCCTTTAATCAACTGAAAAAATTTAAAATAATCGAACGAAAAACGCTTAATCTGGCGATCATCATAAGCTAAGTACCTATCTGATCCCACCATATCTAGGCTGGCTATTATCATAGTGCAGAGTGCGCGACTTTCGAGTCAAGCTATCAGCATCCGTACTGGATATTTATTGCATGCTGACTCTTATTAAGCGCATTGAATTCGCCGTCAGTTATGCTGCGGTTGATTTTATCACTCAGTTAACATCCGCAATAACAATACACTTTTATCTGAAAAATAATGCAATGACTGATCATCAAGTATTCTAACAATATGAGAGAGTTATTTGAGCATTCCAGCAAGCCTATGACTATTGATAAACCGTCTAGATGCGTTACACCTATGTTTCCATCCAGTTACTAAGCCATGATGAATACGTATGTAAGCAGTTGTGCAAAAATCTACGCCGAGGCTACTATAAATCCGCTCGTTTCACCCTCTGCTTGTGGGGTTTGAAATCTGTGAGGTCGTTTCTGATAGGGTTACATACAAGGATTGCTATCAGACTTAAGTTCTTTCTGCTGACTGGCTTTAGGCCACTCACTTGGGCTAACCCCTTTGAATTAAGGTGTTAGCCCAAATTTGAAATGAATTTATCGGCGAATATGCTTCTGAGGGAGGAGTATATTCGCCATTTTTTCACAGAGTACACTCATTCATGGCATGCGCGAAACTACCATGAATAAGCCATGAATCTGACTCTTAGCTTTTATTGTATGCTCTTGGCTGTGATGAAATAGCTCACCACATAAAAGCAAAGTACAGTGCCAATCCATTGCTAGGCAAAACAATTAAAACAATAAGCACTCAAGGCAGAACGACTGCCGGCAACAGAAAGGAAGTTCAATGTCTTCGAATTACCAGCAAGACCCCCATCAAGCCGCAGCGCCTCAGTTGCCGCATGCATTCAAGCAACAACCTGAGCTGAGTTTCTGGCAAATTTTTAATATGTGCTTCGGTTTTTTAGGCATTCAATTTGGTTTTGCCCTGCAAAATGCCAACGTCAGCCGCATTTTCCAAACCTTAGGGGCATCTATCGATGAAATCCCCATACTGTGGATTGCCGCGCCGCTAACGGGTTTATTGGTTCAACCTATTATTGGTTATTTGAGTGATAACACCTGGGGACGCCTTGGCCGTCGCCGCCCCTATTTTTTGATTGGCGCGATTTTTACTACCCTTGCCATTTTTATCATGCCGCACTCGCCTACCCTGTGGATTGCCGCCGGCATGTTATGGATCATGGATGCCTCGATCAACATCGCCATGGAGCCGTTTCGCGCCTTCGTCGGTGACAATTTACCGAAAAGCCAGCGTACCCAAGGCTATGCAATGCAAAGCTTTTTCATCGGCATTGGCGCTGTGGTCGCTTCGGCCTTACCCTATATTTTGACTCACTTTTTTGATGTTGCGAATACTGCACCAGCGGGTGAAATTGCCGATTCAGTGCGTTATGCCTTCTATTTCGGTGGCGCAGTGTTATTGCTCGCCGTCAGTTGGACTGTCGTATCGTCAAGAGAATATTCCCCTGAAGAATTAGCCGCCTTTAACGCAAAACAAGTCGATGCTGAAGATGAAACCTTAGCCCGCACTCGTACCCGCAAGGACTATCAATTTGCCTCCTTCGTGTGGATGGGTCTCGGCGCCCTGCTAACCTTCGCTATTTGGGCGCAGGATTTAGACAAGCAGCTGTATATTTTGAGCTTAGGGATTTTCGCCTTTGGCCCATTACAACTATATTGCGCGCTGCGTTTGGGCAATTCACAACCCGCTGAACGCAATAAGCTCGGCATGGTATTTAGCGTGGTCGATGACTTGTTCCATATGCCCAAAGCCATGCATCAACTGGCGATCGTGCAGTTTTTCTCTTGGTTCGCACTGTTTGCCATGTGGATTTACACCACTGCCGCCGTGACGTCTTACCATTTTGGCAGCAGCGATGTGTTGTCCCAAGCTTATAACGACGGCGCAGATTGGGTCGGCGTACTATTCGCCTCTTACAATGGTTTTGCCGCCATTGCCGCGATTTTTATTCCTATGCTGGCTAAGCGTATTGGCATCAAGCTGACCCATACAGTCAATATGTTCTGTGGTGGTATAGGTTTGATTAGTTTCTTTTTTATTACAGACCCAAGCCTGTTATGGCTGCCTATGATAGGTGTCGGTATCGCGTGGGCGTCAATTTTATCTGTGCCCTACGCCATGTTGTCGGGCATGTTACCCCCGCAAAAAATGGGCGTTTACATGGGGATTTTTAACTTCTTCATCGTGATCCCGCAGCTTCTTGCCGCCAGTGTGCTGGGTTTAGTGCTCAATGGTCTGTTCGATGGTCAACCTATTTATGCACTGATCACTGGTGGCGTCTTGATGATGTGTGCAGGCATTGCCGTATTATTTGTCGACCAAGACATTGTCGAACAAAATAACTCAAATAATCAAAGTGCAGCGATGAACCGCAAGACCCACTCAATCACGAAAGCCACAAGCAAATTAACGAATAAAAGTTAGCTCTTTATAACAGCGATACACATTAGGCGACATGCAGCAATGCATGTTAAGCGCGGTGAATTCGGTCATTTGGCTAATCACAGCAGCATAAAATATCTTTATCAATTCAATCACTATAAAAATAAAACCATTATTTGGGGAGAACGAGATGGAATCGAGTCCTACGCCGCAGCAGGATCTGCACACAAGCAAAAACCGTCACACACAAGCGTTAACAAGACGCAGCCGCCTAGCGCTTGCCGTCGCCGCAAGCCTATTGGGGATAATAGGGTTAGCGGCCTGTTCACCCACATCGAATTCAGCAACAACTGCCACAAGTGTGAATGCCGCGCCAAGTGTGCAGCGGGTTGCGCCCGGCGCACCGGGTAAAGCGCCGACTTGGGCATTTTCGGGTAAAACTGGTATTGGGACGTCTTACGAGCCTTATACCCAAGGTCAATATCAAGATGCCAAGCAAAATCCCATTAGCCGCGTTTGGTTCTCCCTCGCCCAAGGTATTTTAACCGAAACCATGTATGGTCTTATTCACAATGCGCAGCTCAAAGAACTGCAATTTGTGATCACGGGGAATGGCTTTGTCGATACCGAAAAAGAGAACACCATCAGCAGCATAGAATATTTAGATACAGATGCTAATGGTCGCCCGCAATCCCTTGCCTATAAAATTATCAATAAAGATGTTGAAGGTAAGTATCAGATTGAAAAGCATATCTTTACCGATCCAGACCGCGACACTTTGATGATGCGCGTGACCTTTACCGCCTTTGAAGACGGCATTACACCGCATTTGTATGTCAACCCGCATATCGATAACGCAGGCGCCAATGATATCGGTCGCATCGACCATCATGCTGACAATCATGCCAACACTCATGCTAATAATCAGGCGCTGGTGGCCTATACCGCCGCCAAAGACAGCAGCGTGATGACGGTAAAATCGGATCTCAATTTTGTGCAAGCAACCACTGGGTTTGTCGGTGTTTCCGATGGCCTAGCCGATTTGGCCGATAACGGCAAACTCGATACGCCCTATCAAACGACCAGTGCGCAAGATAAATCGACCGTTGGCAATATCGCCTTTACCGCGAGTTACCCTACGCTTATCAAAGCCAAACCCGTCACTTTTAATCTCGCCATCGGTTTTGGTAAAGATGAAACACAGAGTTTAGCCAATGCCGATGCCAGCTTAGCCGCAGGTTATGATGCTGTGCTCAGCAATTACAACACCAGCTGGCACGATTACTTAAACTCACTTCCCGCCATCGCTAACATGGCTAACAACACCACAGATAACGGCAAGCTGCTGTATACCAGCGCTATGGTCTTGAAAGCGCAGGAAGATAAAACCTATGCGGGCGCACTGATAGCTTCGCTTTCTAACCCTTGGGGCGATACGGTTTCGGCAGCCGTGCCGAGCACTGGCTATAAAGCAGTATGGCCGCGCGACTTTTACCAATGCGCCATGGCATTCCTCGCCATGGGTGACACACAAACGCCCAAAGTGGCCTTCGAATACCTGAAAAAAGTGCAAGTGACCGAAAAGACGCCAGGCTTTACGGGTACGCCCGGTTGGTTCCTGCAAAAGACCCATGTGGATGGCCAAATTGAATGGGTCGGCGTGCAACTCGATCAAACTGCCATGCCTATCATGCTCGGCTGGAAACTCTGGCAAGCGGGCGTACTCACCCCTGATGAGATCAGTCACTGGTATCAAGAGATGCTCAAAGGTGCAGCGGACTTTTTGATCAGCGGCGGTGACGTCAATCTGGATTGGAATCACACCCAAATCACCCCGCCCAAAACCCAGCAAGAACGTTGGGAAGAACAAGCGGGTTACTCACCCTCGACAACGGCTGCCGTGATCGCCGGTCTTGTTGCCGCGAGTGAAATTGCCAAAGAAGCTAAAGATATTACTTCAAGCGCCCGTTATCTTACCGCCGCCAAAGACTTAAGTCATAGTTTAGAAAAACACTTAGTCACCACCCAAGGGCTATTGAAAAACAGCGCAGATGTCAGCGCGCCTTACTATTTACGTTTAAGCCCGAATGGAAAGCCAAATACTAGCGATACACTGGCGGCAAATAACGGTAAGCAAGGTTTAGATCAACGTCAGATCCTCGATGGCGGATTTTTAGAACTAGTGCGTTATGGCGTGCGCGGTGCAACTGACAAGCTCATCAATCAAAGCCTTCAACTGATTGATAATACAGAGCTTGAGCACAACCTACGCCTTAAATACGAGTTTACCGCCAAAGATGGCAGCACTATCCCAGGCTTTAGACGTTATGGCAACGACGGCTACGGTGAGGATACGGTGACTGGCCATAACTATGCGGAGTCGGGCAGCAACAGCGCCAATCAACGTGGCCGAGTCTGGCCCTTCTTCACCGGCGAGCGCGGTCATTTTGAATTAGCACTCGCCCAAGCGAAAGGCGAGCTAACAGGCAATAACGCCCAGCAAACCAAGCTGCAGTTGATCAACACCTATGTGCAGGGCATGGAAACGTTTGCGAATGCGGGCATGATGTTACCCGAGCAAGCGTGGGACGGTGTCGGCGACGCCACCCGTTATCATTACCAACTCGGACAAGGCACCAACTCTGCCACACCGCTTGCCTGGACCCATGCCGAATACATCAAACTGGTGCGCTCAATGACCGATGGCCAAGTCTGGGATTATTACCCTATCGTCCCAGCGGCATTGAAATGACAAGTTGAAATAGCCAATTAAAATAGCGCATTAGCTTAACGATACTTTGATAAATTGCAGGCTAGAACAGCATCCTAGATGTTGTTCTAGCTTTTTATAGACGGTTTTATGATGCCTGATTTAGCGCCCGCTTTTCATAGGCTTATGCTGCGGGTAATCTTGCGGCGTGCAACCAAATTGCATTTTAAAGGCGGCACTGAAACTGCTGACACTCAAATAACCTAAACTATGGGCCACCATAGTCGTGCTCTCCCCTTGGCTTAAGCTCTCAAGCGAATTTAACAAACGAAATCTTTGTCGCCATTGTCGATAAGTAAGCCCAGTTTCAGCTTTGAATAGTCGCTCAATCGTTCTCACACTCGCGCCGCCCATTTCGGCTAACTCGGTCAGTGAGTAACTCACTTTTGGACGTCGGATCAGCGTTTGGATCAAGCGGCTGAGTCTTGGATCTGAGCCAGCAGGTAAATGGGCATCCAGACTGTCCAGAGTTTGGAGCTCATCGATGGCAACCAAACCCAGCCGATGCAGTTGTCCACTGTCCATAAGATGTGAACTTTCACAAAGTTTAAGCACTAATTCACGCATCAGCGCTGTCATAGTCACCATCACCACTTGCGTATCCTGTGGCCTAACGCCATAACTAGGGTCAATATAAATATTGCGAGTATGGGCGTGGGTTTCACTGTTCACTTGATGGGGCAGATTGCAAGGGATCCAAACGGCATGGGTTGAGGGTACCACCCAGACGGCATTTTCACTGCGAACACGTAACAAACCTTTGGCGGCCCAAAGTAGCTGACCCCGCGGGTGCGAGTGAGGTTCGATGCCCGCTTCCGCCGCCATATTGCGAGTATGGGTCAGCACGGGCCGATTGCCATCTATGATAAACGCCGCATCACTGGGTGTTAACAATGTCGCTTTAGGAACATATTTTGACATATTACCCTCTTAAAACGCCAAAGTAAGTCAGCTATCTTAGTAGGCATCTTTTACGTATTCAACCCAATAGGTCGGTGAGCATGAAACGTTTTATTGGCGTTAAACAACTAGCGTTTTTCAGTGCACTGTTGATCGCTACTTTACTTGCGCTTTTTCCGCTAAGTCAGCATCCCGCGGTGTTTTCCTACAGCGCAGGCGTAGTGTTAGTGACCTTGATGTTTTGGAGCACAGGTTTCTTCCCGCCCTTTATGGCGGGATTAATCTTTTTTGCCCTTGCCACCATTTTTAAACTCATTGAGCCGAGTATACTTTTCTCCGGATTCGGCTCAACTGCGGTGTGGTTAATCATTTCAGGGTTTGTGATCGGCAGTGCCATCACTCAGTCTGGCTTAAGTCGCAGAATGGCCAGTTTGATTGCCCCCATACTGAGCACAAGTTATCCACGCTTGATTGCGGGTTTAGTCTTTAGTGCCGTGCTGCTTGGCTTTGTGATGCCCTCATCCGTTGGCCGTGCTGTGGTCATGGTGCCAATTGGTATGGCGTTAGCTGAGCAAGTCGGTTTTGCTCGTGGTAGCCATGGACGGATAGGCATTGCGACCGCCTTGGCACTGGCGTGTAACATGCCCAGTTTTGCCGTATTGCCCGCGAATATTCCCAACATGATATTAGCGGGTTCCAGTGAGAATCTATTCAATATCCATTTTGGTTATACCGAGTATCTCTTATTGCATTTTCCAATCCTTGGTTTGCTCAAATCGATATTGATTGTGGCGCTAGTTATCTTTCTATTTCCTGCCCATATTGATAACAACCAGCCTAAACACGTCATTGAAAAAGAAACCTATCATATTGGTATGCAAAAGAAAGTTGCACTGTTACTGGCGATTACTTTGCTCTTTTGGGTGACTGACTCGCTGCACGGCATCAACCCCGCTTGGGTAGGATTAACAACGGCTATCTTGTTATTGCTCCCAAAATGGGGAGTGCTTGAGCCTAAGAGTTTTAATAGTTCAGTGGATTTGTCGACCGTCATTTTTGTCGCGGCGGCCTTAGGTCTGGGAGCATTGGTCAATTATTCCGGGCTCGGCACTGCGCTAGGTCAACTGTTCAGTGAATGGTTACCATTGCAGCAAGGGGCATCGTTCCTGAATTTTATGTCGTTATCGTTAATCGCGACGCTAACAGGATTAGTGGCAACGGTTCCAGGCGTGCCGACTGTGTTATCCCCCATGGCAGCAGACTTTGCCAATGCAACTGGCTTCTCCACCCCTGCGGTATTAATGACGCAGGTGATCGGTTTTTCAACCGTGATTTTTCCTTATCAGGTGGCCCCTTTGATTTTGGCGATGCAATTATCCCAAGAGCCATTAACTAAACTACTTCGCATCACCTTACCTCTAGCGGCAATAACTCTAGTTGCACTTATTCCACTGGATTATCTGTGGTGGCTATGGCTCGGTTGGATTAACTAAATTGCGTTAACTAAAGCGGGTTAACTAAAGTGCGTTAACTGAATTAAATGGACGAAACGCTCACCCTTGGCGATATTCAAGCCGTCAAGGGTGCTTTAAAGCAGCCATCATCAATTGCTCAGCACTCGACAGCGCTTGGGTCGATAACACAACTCTCCCCACATAAATTCTTTCGATAAGTTTCATAGTTAGATTATACTGTTTATATGTACAGTATATTGTGATTTATTATGATGATCCTAGGCCGCTTCGCCAAACATACCCAATATCGGCTCTCGCTATTTAGCTCCTTGATTGCCGCAGGATTTCCGTCACCTGCCCAAGACTATGTAGAACAAACATTAGATCTCAATGAGTTATGCATCAAACACCCTGCCGCCACGTTTTTTGTCAAAGTCCAAGGGGATTCGATGATCGAAGCGGGGATTTTCTCCGGTGATATTTTGGTGGTAGATCGCTCACTACAGCCAGCCCACGGTGATACCGTTGTCGCAGCGGTGAACGGTGAGTTTACCGTAAAGCAATTACAGCTACGCCCTGTGGTGCAATTGCTACCACGTAATGCCTTATTCTCCCCGATCGCCATCAATGATGAGTCTGAGTTAAACATCTTTGGGGTAGTGACCAACGTGGTGAAAAAGCTCAAATGACGCCCTCACTATTCACCCTCGTCGATTGCAATAATTTTTATGCCTCCTGTGAGCGGATGTTTAGGCCGGATTTGGTTGGCAAGCCGATTGTGGTGTTATCCAACAATGATGGCTGCGTCGTCGCCCGCTCCGTAGAAGCCAAACAACTTGGCATCAAGATGGCGGTGCCTGTATATCAAATAGCAAACCAACTCCGCCAGCATCAGGTTGCGGTATTCTCCTCCAACTATGCACTACAGTTGGGAATTTTTTTAGATGCCACATGTTGGAATTTTTCATGATAAATAAATTAGACGAAGAGAAGAGAGGTCGTTACAGTTTTACTGTTTGTCTGGATATCTTGAAAAAGTAGATGGATGAACGCGTACCCCTTGGGGCAAGGCTTATCAGTGTGAATAACGGATGATTTAGGTGTTAATATGATTGAGCAGAATAAGTCGTTTCCAGATGACTTCGGTTTTGACTACTGTCTTATATGGATTAATAGTGATAAATATCCCTCATTTATCAGTAAGCCACACCCTGACAGTGGCGAAATCATCCATGACGTTAGGGATAACTCAAAACCGTTTGCTCATGAACTTCCAATTTTAATAGACCTCGATGGCATCAATGTGGTGCCGGTTAATCTATATCTTCACTCTTTGTTGGCAGACCCTGATATATCCTCAGATAAAACAATTCAATCTCATGCAGTTGCGCTATTGAGCTTTGTAGTGGCACACTAATTTTGGCCACCTAAATAGAGGTGATATTATTACCTCGTAGATGACTTTAGGTGAAAACATG
>NZ_JABAEB010000012.1:48474-171000 GCF_012584455.1 Shewanella oncorhynchi | reverse complement strand
TTAACTTGCGTTACGCTGTCTGCCCTGTCAGTGGATGCGCATTATAGGGAGATTGAGAAAGTCCGCAAGGGCTTTTTATCGATCATTGAATCGCACGTCGATATTTTAAACGTTATGACCATTTTTTAGCTTATAAGCTCTATTTATCGGAGATAAGTAAGGTTTTTTATCTAATAATTGATAATTCACGCTCAATATTTCAGCAATGGTCTAGTGTAAAAGTAAATAATTCATTACCATATACTTGCTGTTAACAGTTATTTATCAATTTCCCATTCATCAGAGAGCATTCTTATGCAAAAGTCATTTCTTATTGTCTTGATTGTCGCCATTATTGGCGCAGTAGCACTATCTCAGTTCGCAACGCCATTATCAGCTATTGCTTTTGTCGCTGGCGCTATCATTGCAAGTCTTGTTTTTAAATTTGTTCCAGAGACTTCATCATCTCATGCTTCAGAAGAACAATATGTTGGCCCTACAATGACCTTATATGTAGGTAACCTGCCTTATCGTGTTCATGAGGGTGAAGTAAAAGTACTATTTGGCGAATTTGGTCCAGTAAACTCTGTGCGTTTAGTCAGAGATCGTAAAACGGGTCGTCGTAAAGGTTTTGGTTTTGTGGAAATGTCAGAATCAGGCGCTCAGAAAGCCATGGTTAAACTGAATGACTATAGTTTCCAAGAAAGAACCTTAAAAGTAAGAGAAGCAAAAACACAAGATTCGGAAGCTGCCGACCGTACAGGGACAGACGAGTAGCATTACCGCTTAAACTGTTTTGCTTTATTTTGTAATTTAGTTGGTTGTGGTGATTCGTTCGATAGTTGAAAAGCCACAATCAATTAATGTTGTTGTTAACCCTTCACTGATTTCCGCTTTAGTATAGAACGCCTGCATTACTGACTGCCCTACTGCTTCTCTCTCATCTGTTACTCTGTGCTCGTCCACAATAAGATTCTGTTGCGTTAAAAGAGTGACAACTCGCTTAGCAATAGCAGCGCCAGAATCCATTAGTTTTACGCCCGCACCGAGCACTTGTTGTAATTCAGCTTTGATCATAGGGAAATGAGTGCAACCTAGTACGAGAACATCCAATTGTGCGGCAACGACTGGTGCCAGTAACTGCGCCAATCTATGCATATCCAACATTCCAGTCGCCACTTTTTTTTCTGCCATCATCACTAATTCAGAGCAACCAAAGAGTTCGACATGGCAATCATCAGCAAATTGGCTGATGAGTTCATGGGTATAATGACGCTTAACTGTGCCTGGTGTAGCCAAGAGTCCAATACGTTTACTCTTAGACATTAGAGCGGCGGGTTTAATGGCGGGGACAACACCTACGACAGGGACTGTAAGATGTGCACGTAATGCCGGTAACACAACAGTACTTGCAGTATTGCAGGCAACGACCACTATCATTGCATTGGTACGAGCCACTAGATCGCATACTAATTCGACACAGCCAGAAATTAATACCTGCTCTTCCAACTCTCCATAGGGCAACCTAGCGTTGTCGAAAAGATAGCAATAGTCGCTATGGGGCAAACTCTTGCGGATTTCAGCCAGTACAGATAGACCACCAATCCCAGAATCAAACACTAATATAGGTCGCGACAAGCGAATCTCCAGTTTCGGATATATAAATAAACTATACAGATTGGACGCATTAACGATTCGATGGCTGCTTTACCGACGGAATCCAGCCAAATACCATAGAACCACATTCAAGTGCGCGGATTTTCCCATAGCTTTGCGAAAACAGCAAAAGCAAGATACTGGACATTCGTGTCACCTAGTATAATATTTGCGCCCCAATTTACAGCAACGGTGAATCAAACAATGAACTTAGCAGCAATGGACCCTCAGACTTATGATGCGCAGTTAGAACACAAGCGTATCAAGCTAGAACAAGCCTTTGCCCAATTTGAAACACCGAGTGTTGAAGTTTTTGCCTCAGAGCCAGCTAACTACCGTATGCGCGCCGAATTCCGCATGTGGCATGATGGTGACGACTTATACTATTACATGTTCGATAAAGTATTGAATGAGAAGGTACGTTGCGATCAATACTTACCAGCTAGCGTGCTCATCAATCAAATGATGTCTGCCTTAATCGCCGAGCTGAAACCGAATCCGAGTCTAAGGCACAAACTGTTCCAAGTGGATTTTTTGTCGACTTTAAGCGGCGAGATCTTAGTGTCTTTGCTTTATCACAGGCAGCTTGATGACCAATGGCGCGCCGATGCGACTGCACTGAAAGCCAAGTTAAGTAGCCAGTTTAACGTCAACATCATCGGCCGTGCCCGTAAGCAAAAAATCGATTTAGATAAAGACTTTGTGGTTGAGTCATTACAAGTAAATGATAAAACCTTCTTATATAAGCAAATCGAAAACAGCTTTACTCAACCCAATGCCAAAGTTTCCGTAAAAATGCTGGAGTGGGCTATCGATGCGACTCAAAACAGTAAGGGAGACTTACTCGAGCTCTACTGTGGTAATGGCAACTTCTCTATCGCACTGGCGCAAAACTTTAATCGCGTATTGGCCACCGAACTCGCTAAGCCTTCAGTCGATGCGGCGCAATACAATATCGAAGTGAATGGTATTGATAATCTGCAGATTATTCGTATGTCAGCCGAAGACTTTAGCGATGCCATGGCGAAGAAACGCAGCTTTAGACGTTTAGAAGGTATCGATCTTGACAGCTATGTTTGCAACACCATTTTTGTTGACCCACCACGCGCGGGGATTGATCCTGATACGCTGGCGTTAGTCCAAGGTTATGAGCGGATTTTGTATATTTCCTGCAACCCTGAAACCTTAAAAGATAACCTGCAACAACTGAACGAAACCCATAGAGTGACCCGCTTTGCCTTGTTTGATCAGTTCCCTTACACAGATCACATGGAAACAGGTGTACTACTCGAGCGTCGTTAATCACTTCAGATACACTGAGCTCGACTGCATAACACTTAAACGTAAATTCGCTAAAAATAATGGAGCCTTAGGCTCCATTATTTTAGTAAATCTGCATCCCACTCAGATTAGCGGTGTTCAACCTTATGCTGCAAAGCCTCGGCGCCTTTGGCGACCATGCGCAATTGCATGACTAATTGATCGGCAAGAATCTTACGGTCAGCCCGTTTCATATCTAATGCGGAAGCGCCGGCATTAAACACCAGTGTCACTAAAGCTTCAGCCTGTGCACGAGCTAGCAAGGGGGTTCGCCCCGCTTTGGCTTCGGTATAATGAGCCAATTCAGAAATAAAATGCTCAATTTCGCGGGCAACTGCCGCACGGAATGCTGCCGAGGTTCCAGAGCGTTCATGCAATAAGATACGGAATACGTTTGGATTAGAATCAAGCACTTCCATAAAGGTATCAACGGAAATACGGATCACACTGCCACCCACTTCAGCTCGCTGACGGCCTTTACGCATCATCTGCCTTAGGGTTAACCCGCCCTCATCCACCATAGTAAGACCGAGTTCGTTCATATCTTTAAAATGGCGATAAAAAGATGTCGGCGCGATATTAGCTTCCCGAGCAACCTCTCGCAAACTCAGACTTGAGAAACTGCGCTCAGCACTTAGCTGATTAAAGGCCGCATCGACTAAAGCTCTGCGAGTTTTCTCTTTTTGCTGTGCTCGAATACCCATTCTTAAATCCGCTAACTGAATGTAATAACGCGATAATACCGCTTTTAGGCATTAAACACAGCCCCATCGTCCTTGACCAAACAATATAGCTAAGCTAAATTAGCTTACAGATGTACGCTCAAAAGCGAATTTTGGAAACCTATAATGAAAAAACCCCCTATCATCTGGCTTAATGTCAGTCTGTTTGCCATCACTTTCCTCAGTGCGGTAATTTTAGTTCCATGGCGCGGTATTGTTCATGGCTATGGTGCCAGTGAATGGATCGCTTTTATTGTTTTAGCCTTTGCCAGTGGCCTGTCAATCACCGCAGGTTATCACAGACTCTGGTCACACAAGGCCTATAAAGCCCATCCGGCGGTGCGTTTTATATATGCCCTTGGTGGTGCTTTAGCATTACAAAACAGTGCATTGCACTGGGCATCTGATCACAGAGTCCACCATAAGCACGTAGATGATAACGACAAGGACCCGTACTCAGCCAAAATGGGATTCTGGTACAGCCATATCGGTTGGATGCTGCGTGAGTATCAGTCGCAACGCTATCACGATTATCAAAATGTGCGTGATCTGCAAAATGACCGTATTGTCATGTGGCAACACAAACATTACCTCGCACTCGTGTTGCTAATGAACATTGGTCTGCCTGCACTGCTTGGTTGGCTCAATGGTGACGTGCTGTCTATGTTATTGATGGCGGGTTTACTGCGTTTAGTGGTGGTGCATCACTGCACTTTCTTTATCAACTCTTTAGCCCACGTGTGGGGCAGTCAGCCTTATACCGATAAGAATACCGCCCGCGATAATGGCTTCTTGGCCATGTTGACCTACGGTGAGGGTTATCATAATTTCCATCATATTTTCGAAAATGACTATCGTAATGGCATTAAATGGTGGCACTACGATCCAACCAAATGGTTGATTAAGTCATTATCTTGGTTAGGTTTAGCTAAGGATTTGCGTACGAGTCCACAGGAACGTATCGAGAGCGCACGCTTACAAATGCAGTTATTACGTACCAAGCGGAAGGTTAATAACCTGCCTAATGCTGATGAAATTATTGAAAAAATTCAAGCAGAGTATGAGTTATTAAAGCTGCACTTAATGGATTACTATCAAGCACAGAAAACCTTGCTTGAGGCCAAGCGTAAGCAACTTGTCGATCAGCAACTATTGCAACAAGTTGAAGAGCTAAAGGCACGTTTCTTAGTCCAGCAAAAACATTGGCACAGCCTGACCGCAACTTATAGCTAAGCCACAATTCTACCCGAAAGTCATACGGCCACCTTGCATGGTGGCCGTATCTGATTATGATGATGCCTTAATCACTTAAATAGGCTGTTGAGATCATGTCAGATTCCCTAGTTACACTCCCAGAATCAATCAAGCTAACAGAATATAGTCATGGCGCAGGTTGTGGCTGCAAAATATCCCCTAAAGTGCTCAGCACTATCTTAGCCTCGCAATTACCTGTATTTACCGATCCAAATCTGCTGGTTGGTAATCAGAGCCGCGACGATGCTGCAGTGTACAAACTCAATGATGACATAGGCATCATTAGCACTACCGATTTTTTTATGCCAATAGTTGACGATCCATTCACCTTCGGTCGTATCGCAGCGACCAATGCGATCAGCGATATTTATGCCATGGGCGGCACGCCTATTATGGCGATTGCAATTTTAGGTTGGCCAATCAATAAACTACCCGCAGAAATCGCACAGCAAGTGGTCGATGGCGGCAGACAAGCCTGCATGGAAGCAGGGATCATGCTAGCCGGTGGTCATAGCATAGACGCACCCGAACCTATTTTTGGTCTCGCGGTTACCGGGCAAATTGCCTTAAGTGATTTAAAACAGAATGATACCGCTAAAGCCGGCGATCGTTTATATCTCACTAAACCTATCGGCATTGGTATTTTAACCACAGCGCAAAAACAGAAAAAACTCCGCGATGAAGATAGTCTCATTGCGGTCAATGCCATGTGCCAACTCAATACTATAGGCGCGACCATAGCAAAAATTAGCGGTGTAAATGCCCTGACCGATGTCACAGGTTTTGGACTGGCGGGACACTTACTCGAAATGTGCCAAGGCGCCAACCTCACTGCGAAGCTTAAATTTGATGCAGTGCCATTGTTACCACGCGCCTTAGATTATTTAGCTTTAGGTTGTGTTCCTGGTGGGACTCACCGTAATTACGACAGTTATGGCGAGCATCTCCCTGAACTCAGCGAGCATCAAAAAGCGATACTGTGCGATCCGCAAACCAGTGGTGGCCTGTTAGTTGCCGTCTCTGCCGCAGCTGAAGCGGAATTAATCGCCCTACTCGATGCGAACCACATAACCCCAATCTGCATTGGGTCACTGGAAACACCGACCACAGCAGCGAATGTGGTGTTGTGCTGATGCCAAGCGCTATTATAGCCGCAGAGCAATATCGGGAAATTTTCCTCAACCAACATCCCATAATGGATGTGCGAGCGCCCATAGAGTTTACTCGAGGTGCGTTTCCCAACTCGACCAACTTGCCCTTGATGCTGGATAGTGAAAGGGAAAAAGTCGGTACTTGTTATAAGCAATTTGGTCAGCAAGCCGCGATTGCATTAGGTCATTCACTAGTGAATGGTCCCATCAAGCAACAGAGAATCGAGGCTTGGGCTAGCTATGTTAAAGCCAATCCTAATGCTTACATTTATTGCTTTCGCGGCGGCCTGCGCTCGCAACTCACGCAACAATGGCTCAAAGAAGCGGGGATCGAAGTCCCTTATATTCAGGGTGGCTATAAGGCCATGCGCCAATATCTGATTGGCGTGATTGAAGCGGCACCGACTCAGCAACCGTTATTGAGTTTGAGCGGGATGACGGGCTGCGGTAAAACCGATTTTCTACTACAGCGTAAAGAAGCGGTTGATCTTGAAGGGATAGCCAATCACAGAGGCTCTAGTTTTGGAAAGAATATCGACCCACAGCCAACGCAGATTAACTTTGAAAATCAACTCGCCATTGCCTTGCTACAGCACCAAACAAGTGGCGCGGCGTGTTTACTGCTCGAGGATGAAAGCTTCCTGATTGGGCGCTCGGCGCTGCCGCAGACATTTTACAATGCCATGCAAGCCGCTAATGTTTTAGTGCTAGAAGAGCCGGACGATGCGAGGCTCGAACGCTTACGCTATGAATATGTGCATAAAATGTATAGCGGCTTCTGTGAGCGCCTAGGGCCGGAAGCAGGTTTTACGGCTTTCAGTGAATATCTATTACAGAGTTTAGTGAGCATTCGCAAACGTCTAGGCGGAAAACAACATCAAGAACTGCAAGATTTGATGCAACAAGCACTCGATCAGCAAATTAACCAGAATGACACTTCGCAGCATTTAGTCTGGATAAACCTGTTATTGCACAAGTATTACGATCCTATGTATCAATACCAATTACAGAAAAAGTCCGAACGTGTTCTTTTTAAAGGCTCACATCAAGCGATGCATGAGTGGTTGGATAGTTATCAAACTCGATAAATTGCCCACGCATAAATGAGATAACCGCGAACATTAGATCCGCGGCTATCACTTTATTTCATGCCTTAACGAATTTAAGACTTGCCCAGCAGGCTCGCCACTTGGACTCTCAAAGATTCCTTATTCGCAAGCTTACCATCGACGGCATCCGTTAAATCCACCGACACCCTTGACCAAAAACGCTTGGGCATTTTAGCCAAGGCATGTCCGCCCTTGTGACTAAAGTAAGAACCCCATAATCCGTGCAGTGCCATAGGAATGACTGGCACTGGATCTCTGGCCAAAATCTTATCAATTCCGGGACGAAAATCGCCAAGTTCACCGTCAGGTGTGAGTCGACCCTCAGGGAAAATACATACCAACTCGTCATTGGCGAGCGCTTCATGAATTGCCTCGAAGGCACGATTATAGGTCTCTTCACTTTGCTTAGGCGAACAGATAGGGATCACACCTGCATGGCGGAACAAATACTTCAACAGAGGAATTTCGCTGATGGATTTATCCATCACAAAGCGGATTGGCCGTGTCGACGCTCCCATAATAATTAATGCATCCACATAACTCACATGGTTACAGACTATGATGCCAGCCCCTTCCTTTGGAATTTTCTCTCGGCCTGTTACTGTCACTCGATACATAACATGACTGAGTAAGTAACTGATAAATCGTTGTGTAAATTCTGGTACTTGTGAATAAACATAGAGTGCGACTACAGCATTCATCACGGCGAGTAGCAGAAATAACTGTGGAATAGTCCAACCTGCAACGCCCAGCAACAGCATAGATAACAGTGCCGAAACCACCATAAACAATGAGTTCATAATGTTATTGGCAGCAATCGCCTGAGCACATTCGCCCTTAGGCGAACGAGATTGAATAAACGCATACAGGGGGACGATAAACAAGCCACCGCTAACGCCGATCATAAAGAAATCCAGCATCACCCGATAATGTTGCGACTCGCCAATAAAGGCCTTTAATCCATAGACAAAACCAGCATCCACTGGCGCAGGTGGAATAGCCCAAAGCAAATCGACACCAAAGATAGTTAATCCCAATACCCCAAATGGCAGCAAACCGAGTTCCACATGGCCGTAGGAGAAACGTTCACAAACGAAGGAGCCAACGGCAATCCCAATGGAAAACATGCCTAATAATAATGACACCACAGTCGCACCAGAATGCAAATGCAGCTTAGCAAAGTTAGGAAACTGAGTCAGATAGGTCGCACCTAAAAACCAAAACCAACTGATAGCGAGGATAGCCATCCAGATTGAAGGCGTTTGACGGGCTTTTTTGATGCTACGCCAAGTGCCCGATAACGGCCTGAAACGTATTTTTTCAATGACGCCCTGCGGAGGTAATGCAGGAATCGCTCGGCTCGATAAATATCCTGCAAAGGCTAATACAGCAACAGTAATCGCCGACCAAAGCGTACCGTTTTCATTAGAAACCAAGATCCCCGCACTCAAAGTGCCCACCAGAATAGAGAGAAAAGTGCCCATTTCAACCCAAGCGTTGCCTGTGACTAACTCGTCCTCTTTCAACGCTTGGGGTAACAAGGAATATTTAACCGGACCGAAGTATGCAGACTGACTACCCGTTAAAAATAATAGTAATAACATCATCATGTAGCTCTCGCTCAGAATCGCAATCGCGGCGCTAAACATGATGATGACTTCGAGTAGTTTCAATCGGCGAATGAGTTTAGCCTTATCCATATTATCGGCGACCACACCCGCATGGGCCGAAAAGAGGAAAAATGGCAAAATGAACACCCCAGCCGCCAAGTTCACAAACATATCGACGCTTATGGGTAGGTCTTTCACTTGGCTAAAGGTCACTAATAACAGCAACACATTTTTATAGATGTTGTCATTCAATGCGCCTAAGCACTGAGTCGAAAAATAGGGTAAAAAACGTTTTGTTAGCAGCATGATAGTTCCTTCTGGTAACCCATTCCTTGTAAATAAGCTTGTACGTGACTCTTGAGTAAATCCCGCAGTGATAATGACTCAGCGAAGAGCTTATTATCGAGTGACAGAGAGGTCAGCCCATGAATTCCCCCCCATAATACCCGACTCATACTGAGATGCTCCGCCTGCGTAACCTCGGGAAATAGTTGCGCCAATTCACGCTCAATCAGAGTAAATAACCCCGCAATCAATTGCCCTTGTGATTCAGGCAAGGGTTCAGAATCGAGTAATTGCAGCTCAAAAACCAGCTTGAAAGCTTGGCGCTGCTCATGGGCGAATTGACTATACTCCCAAGCCATTGCAATAATTTTACCTAAACTGTCGGCCGCACGAACACCCGTCAATCGGTCGTGCAAAGTCCTAAGCGTTGACTCAGAAACCGCCAGTAATAAATAGTTGTAGCTGCCGAAAATATTAATCAAGGTACTAGGGACATAACCAATTTGGCTGGCCACTTTGCGTAAGCTGAGCCCTATGGCACCTTGATCTATCAGTAACTCAGTTGCCGCTTGTATTGCCATCGCGCGAATTTCATCATGGCTGTGTTCTTTTCGTCTGGCCATAGGTCTCATCCCCTGTTGAATAGCAAGAGACTAACAGTAGTTAAAATAAAAAACAACGTTCAAAATAAGTTTGTTTTACGTACAGAAGAGGGTAAATAATGAAGGATATTATTGAAGATGATGGATAAAGATAGGCACTCGAATTAGACTCCCTCAGCAAGCCGAACAGGATTCTGTGGGATGACATCACCTAAAAGAGCATAAAAAACGGCGCGCTCAGTCAGCACACCGTCCATTATTTTGATTTAAAAATCGTTCTTAATTCAAAGGTGATTTTTATTTGAGGATAATCTTTGGTTCAAAGATAAGCACGCGATTTAAGGCCTGCGATAAGTCATCACAACCCTATCTGCGCCATCGCCAAAATAATCGGCCTCAAAAGTTGAATCAATGAAACCTAAATGCTGATATAAGCCATGGGCAGGGTTACTCGGATCAACGGTTAAACACACCCGCTCAACTGACACTGGCAACTCGGCTAAACATTGTTGGATCAAACGTTTGCCGAATCCCTTCCCGCGAGCATTTTCACTCACTGCGACAGATAATATCCACATGCAGTTAGGATCGCTACTCTGGGCACTGAGCAAATAGCCTTGTAGCTGATTATCTGCATCCACGGCCACTAAAAATTGCTCTGGCCAACAATCAAATCCCTGACGGAAGAAGAAATCAGGATAGCTGTGCTCACCAAAAATGGCCTGTTCGAGCTGATAAACTGCGAATAACTCTGACTTTAACACCGGACGTATAGACTGCATTTGAAAATCATTCACCTATTAAAATCTTATCCCACTCTAAGTTGGGTGCGCCAACTACGATGAAGTTAGGGTTTTCTAAGCTCTCGCGCTCATTGTAGGTTAACGGTTGCAGCTCAGTATCCATCAGCTGTCCACCCGCTTCCTCGACGATAATTTGCGCCGCTCCCGTGTCCCACTCACCCGTTGGTCCGACTCGTACATAACAATCAGCACGACCTTCGGCGACAAGACAGCTCTTCAACGCTGCGCCCCCCATCACGACTAACTCGCAGTGTTTGGGATGGTTGAATAGGGTCAACACAGATTGGGGGTCCTGACGGCGACTTACGGCCAATCTTAGGGATACCTTTTCACGGTGCTCAATTTGGCGACTGCTAATACGCACTTCTTGTTTATCCGTGCGTTTGTACGCCCCTAAACCAGCAATAGCGTAATAACACACTTGCGTCATAGGCACATAAACTACGCCCATCACGGGACGATTGTGTTCCACCAGCGCAATAATGACTGAAAAATCACCACTGCCGGCGATAAACTCCCCCGTACCATCGAGCGGATCCACCAACCAATAGCGCTTCCAAGATTCACGCACACTCAACGGAATGTCAGCGGCTTCTTCAGATAACACAGGAATATCAGGCGTTAAGGTGGTTAATCGGTCACAAATGATCTTGTTCGCCGCTAAATCTGCGGAAGTGACAGGGGTATTGTCAGACTTCATTTCTCGCTCAAAATTACCTTTGAGATAAATGTCACGGATAGTTATCCCTGCATCGGTCGCAATCGCAATAACTTCGTCGATCAACTCTTCTGGCTTCATAACAACTCCAATCGCCTGCTGAGCGAATGTTTTGCAAGCGTGCAAACTCTGAACGCTTAAAAGGAAAAAGATTATTTAAGTTATATACCCAAGCTACCTGAAGATACGAGTTTCAGAGCGCCTAGGGTGCTTCAATTGAAGGCGCATCAATGACAGAATGTCGGCCACCTTTTAAATTGATGCAACGCCGAAGTGGAGTGCCCTAGGCGCTCCGTCCCGGCGGGTTTTAACGCACTTTATGCTGTGTTGGTTATTTTTAACTTAGCCCGCTAGGTCTGCAAATAACCGCCTTGCCTAAAGTGCGTTAAACTCCCGCTGAATCCTGCATCTTCAGGTTGTTTGGGTATAAATATTTTTGCGCCAAAAACAACGCGCTCACACTACGGGATTCAGAAAAATCGACATCATCGAGCAAGGCTTCCCAATCGGCGAGCGCCCAAGGCACCACATCAATTGGCTCAGGCTCATCACCTTCAAGGCGACTCTCATACAGATCTTCTGCAAGAAAAATTTGCATCTTACTAGAGAAATAACCCGGAGCTAGGCTGAGTTCTTTCAGTAAGGTGAGCTTATTCGATCCAAAGCCAATTTCTTCCTGTAATTCACGGTTAGCAGCTTCTATTGCTGTCTCACCAGGATCGATCAAACCTTTTGGGAAACCGAGTTCGTAATTATCAGTTCCTGCAGCATATTCGCGTGCCAGTAGCATTTTCCCTTGATGAATAGGCACTATCATCACAGCGCCACGACTACCGCCTTTCATGCGCTCATATTGGCGCTCTACACCATTGGAGAACTTAAGATGCACTTGCTCAATTTGAAATAATCGGCTTCTCGCGACAATTTCGGTATGCAATATTTCCGGCTTATTCTGCCGTTGCGACATAACTGCCTCTGGATAAAAAAGCGATAAATTAAATAAGGTAAGTGACAATCTTACTATCCTGTCTTTAATCTACAACCTGAATTTATTACATGCTCCTAATGGTAAGCCACAAATCCTTTGCGATATGCATCACAAACCCAGCCCAGCCTTAAGTGAACACCTTCAAAATATTCTCAAATATGATGTTTTTATTGGATAGTAAAAAGGGGCGAATGCCCCTTTTGATATGCTAACGCTTAAAATTGATATCGTAGATTGAGCTGGTAACTGAGGAAATCATTAGGCTCGATATCCACATATTGATATCCCAAACCTACAGACCATGACTCACTAAATTGATAGCTAAAACGCACGCCCGCATACCAATCTGTACCATCAAGCTCTGTAGTTAAACGGCTATTGCCCATAGTGCTACTGATATCCGCTTGCCACCTAAACAACCCGATGGGTACTTCAAACCGCCAAGATTCATGTTGGAGTAAAGTGAAACGTAATCCCAGCATGACACCATCGGCCAGAACTGGCGTCACGGCTTTGACCTGCTCATGATATTGCTCAGGGGTGAGACTTGCGCCCTCAATCCTCGCAGTCCCATTACCAAAGTCGGCATAGCCTAATTCGATGGCAACATAGGGAGTCCATTGATAACCGATACTCACACCCAAAGCAGTATCGTTATCATCAACCGATGTTACAAAGCCTGTCCCCGCTTGTGGCTGTAGATCTCGCCTGCTGCTATCAACCTGAGCTTGCCCGACAAATCCCTCGACATACCAGTTATCAGCCGCATTTGCTTGATTAACGGAGCCTACGAGCAACACAGTGCCCAAGACTAATTTATGTAATTCCTTACGGCGAATTAAACCCATTGTAAGAATCAAACCTAATGCCCATAAGGACATACTGCCTCCACCCGACTTGTTATCTATCACCACATCTTGGTATGCCTTAACTGTGATTAACGCTTGCCCAGTTGCTTCGCCGCCCAATCCATCACTAATCTGATAACTCACAGTATCTACTCCATCAAATCCAGTTTTAGGGATATAACGTAGTTTATTAGACTCAACAGAAACCGTTCCTTGCTGCGCGGTTGCGCTGACTAAGGTTAAAACGTTGCCATCGGGATCGCTGTCATTACTCAACACATCGAGTAACAAGCTCGTTCTGTCATCTATGGCAGCACTATCGTTCACTGTCGTAGGTGCCGTATTGCCATTAACAATCACAGTCAACTCACTACTCGCAGTACCACCTTTACCATCGGTAATGCTATACACCAGCACATCTGTACCGATGAAATCGGTTGCTGGCGTGTAACTTAACTGCTGATTAGCCAAGATAACTACGGTTCCGAACTCGCTGGTGACTTGTGTTACAGTCAAGGCATCACCATCGCTATCCGTATCATTGGCGAGCACATCGACATCGAGACTCTGATTCCAAGGTAAAGAAGCCGTATCTGGGTTCGCCACAGGTAAATGGTTACCATTGAGTATTACTGACACGCCACTTGGGTCGACAATAGTTCGGTTAGCGACGCCATCGTCATCGTTTGGCCCACCATCTTCTATGGTTAACTGAACACACCAATGGCCTTCAGTTAATCCAGAAGTCCAACGATTATCTCCAGGAGGAGGGCAGAAACCACGCTCGCCTTCACTACTGGCGACACTATTGCGCGCATCAATCACAAAATCCTTCCAACCATTTTGGGCTTGATACTTACGATATACTGCATTGGCAGGAACTGGCGAACGTTGTGGTATCACCAGACTGTAACTCTGCCCTTGTTGCGGTAGTCCTGTAGCAATGAAGTCAAAAATCCCCCCCACATTGGCCGCGATACTGTCTTCAGGAACCAGATTAGGTAATAGTTGAATACCACTTTGCTCTTGCATCAGTGCAATATTACCTAAGCGTAAGCACACGCCCGCTTGCCCCTCTGCCAAGAAGTACACAGGCTGCAACTCACCTTCAGGCATCACGTTACACTCATTGATTGCATCCAAGTAATCTGGAATGCCATCGCGGTCTGTATCGGTAAATCCCTCTTGGTTATCAGGGATCAAATCACCGTCGGTATCAGTCCCAGTCAGAGCCGGCAGAGATGGGCGCACAACAATATAAACTTTCTCCGTGGTAGACAGCGCGGGTAAGCCGCTATCCGTCACAGTCAAGCTCACAGGATAAATGCCCGGCAAGATCTCTGTTGGCAAGAAGAACATCCCCTCATCATCGGACTGCAAGTTCAGCGCGCCACTCGACCATACAGATGTCAAAGTATCGTTCATGTTAGCATCGCTAATCTGCGCATGAATATAAACCTCGCCACCATTTTGTGCCACGATCAACTGACGTTCACCCGCTTGAGTCACCTCAAGAGTCACACTCGGGGCAATGTTAGCCTCAGTGATCGACACTTGTGTTTGCTTCTTACTGCCTAAATTCAAACTTGGATCTAGGCTGATCAACACCTCTTCTTCAGCCTCAACTTCCCCATCCTCTATGGTTCTAAAGTGAATATGGGCCAATGTACCTGAAGTAATCTCCACTACCGCATCGACTAAGTCATGATCATTGCTGTCCGCGGAACCTGCAACCGTATAAGGAACTGATATTGGATACTCAGGCGCTACACCGTTTAAGTGAATACTAACAACAACCTCATTACCCTCACCCACGACTTGATCTTTACTCAAGGAAATTAATGGATGCACTTTTACTTTCTGAGCCTTAGTCGCTTTGTTGCCATCACGATCTACGGCTTGCCAGTAAGCAAGATAACTACCAGGGGCAAAGAATAAACGCTTATCGACCAAAGAAACGGGCAGTGGATGACCATTACGATCGACGGCCTTCGCAAACCCTAGATCCACCCGAGTGAACAAGCCTGTTGCATTAACCTCAACATCACTAGGTACAGTAATAACAGGTAAATTGTCAGCCTCCCCACCTTCTACCAGTAAGTTGACTTTTGCACTTGCGCGCCCTTTCTGACCATCACTAATGGTATAACGAAGTGCGACCGGACCAACATAAGCTGCAGGGGCAGTAAATATGAGTCCATCAGCAGTAATCTGCACACTACCTATGTCTGCCGCCGCGCCATCGATAGTCAAAGTATCACCGTCCACATCAACATCATTCTCTAGCGCAGGTAGTGTGTATTTATCATCCGCGGTGCTGGCTAGAGTGTAATTATCATCGACAGCTTGTGGGTCATCATTCACTGGCGTGACATTAATGGTGATAGTTGCAGGCTCAGAACTCAGTTCAGCATCCTTAGCAATAAAGCTTATCTGATCTGCACCGTTGAAATCTTTCTCCGGTGTGTATAACCACACAGTTCCATGCTGCTCCAAAGTGCCCGATTCAGGTTGGCTCACCACTTCATAGGTAAGAGGATCACTATCTGCATCCTCCCCAGTAAGCGTGATCATTACAGAGCTATCTTCCTCTAAGGTCACACTTGCACTCGTCGCAACAGGCGCATCGTTAACGTTAGTCACTGTAATGCTAAAGGACTGCTCAGCCGTTAAGCCATCCGTGTCCGTCACACGTAAGGTGACCGGGTGACTGCCCACATCAGCATTGCCAGGCGTGCCACTGAGTAAACCCGTCGCCACGTTGAAGCTCAACCAGCTTGGTATAGTCACCGCACTAAATGTCAGTACGTCGTCCACATCGACATCTGTAGCGGCAAAGGTATAGCTGTAAACAGCGTCTTGCACAGCGGCCGTAGTTGCTGTTGAAGTGATGGTAGGTGCGTCGTTGCTATTAGTGACTGTAATACTAAACGATTGATCTGCTGTTAATCCGTCAGCGTCCGTCACTCGCAGTAACACAGCATGACTGCCCACATCCGCATTACTCGGCGTACCACTGAGTAGACCTGTCACCGAGTTGAAACTCAACCAGCTCGGTTTGGTCACTGCGCTCAGCGTTAAGCTGTCGCCGGTATCGGCGTCAGTTGCAGTCAAGGTGTAACTGTACGCAGCATCCTGAGTCGCTGCCGTCATCGCCGTCGAACTAATCGTCGGCGCATCGTTGACGTTCGTAACTGTAATGCTAAAGGACTGCTCAGCCGTTAATCCATCCGTGTCCGTCACTCGCAGTAACACAGCATGACTGCCCACATCCGCATTGCTCGGCGTACCACTGAGTAACCCTGTCACAGCGTTGAAGCTCAACCAGCTCGGTTTGGTCACTGCGCTCAGCGTTAATACATCACCCACATCAGAATCAATTGCAGTCAAGCTGTAGCTGTACGCCGCATCTTGAGTTGCTGCCGTCACCGCCGTCGAACTAATCGTCGGTGCATCGTTGACGTTCGTCACCGTGATACTAAAGCTTTGCTCAGCCGTTAAGCCATCCGTGTCCGTCACTCTTAAGGTGACCGCATGACTGCCCACATCCGCATTGCCTGGCGTGCCACTGAGTAAACCTGTAGTCGCGTTGAAACTTAACCAACTCGGTTTATTGATGGCACTCAGCGTTAATACATCACCCACATCAGAATCAATTGCAGTCAAGGTGTAGCTGTACGCCGCATCTTGAGTTGCTGCCGTCATCGCCGTCGAACTAATCGTCGGTGCATCGTTGACGTTCGTCACTGTGAGATTGAAAGCGGGCAGGCTCGCACTGAGCACCCCATCACTCACACTGATCACAATTGCCGTCGTCATACCAACATCTGCATTGCTCGGCGTACCGCTCAATGCCCCCGTAACTGTATTAAAGCCAGCCCACGAAGGTCGATTCGTAATATCAAAGACTAAACTATTACCGTCCGCGTCTGCTGCGATGGGCATAAAGTTGTAAAGTGTACCTTGAGCCACATTGGTCGCAGGTGTCCCTAAAATAGTGGGTACACTATTCACCACAACATCGAAGGTCCGAGTGCTAGTATTACCCGCAATATCAACTAGCGTCAGGGTGATGGTGCTCGTGCCAGATCCCAGCGCAGTCACAGTCACACCTCTATCAGCTTCGCTTCCTGCCAATACAACACCCGCAAGTGGAACCACAGTGGTATCAGAACTCGCTGGCGTCACTAGGATATCCGTTGCAGCGGTTACATCATCTGCAATAGTAAATGCGAGCATAGATGAGCTCTCGCCAGGTTGAATATTTTGATGAGTAATTGCCGAGGAAGTGGGTGCACTCGTATCAATAGTTACAGAAAGGGCGCTCGATGCAACACTGCTATTTCCTGCAATATCTGTCGCAACCGCTGTGATGCTATGGGTTCCAGGGCTCACGCTCGTTGCGTTGACACTCCAGTCACCACTACCATCCGCATTGACTGTACCAAGCACTCCATCAAGATGGCTGCTAAGGACAACGCTGGCGCCGGCCTCTGCCGTGCCAGTCAGTATGAGAGTCGTATTCTTGGTGATATTATCCGTTGAACTCACACCTGAATCGCTTGCCGCATCGAGATCAGGCGCAGAAGGTGCGACAGGTACAGTGGCGTCTTGAGTAATAGTAGGGACATTCTGAGGCGCAGAAACATTACTCGCAGCATCGCTGGCAACCACGACAAAATTATTGTCACTGTCCGTCGATAATGCAGCGCTCAGGGTCCAAGCGCCCGCCACCACAATAGTATCATCCAACACAGTCGCATTATCGGCAACGCCATCATTGTTCACATCGGCATAGAGGCTGATTGTCACCCCATCTTCAGCGTGCGTACCGCTGACCAATGTCGTTGCCTGATTGGTACTGATGGCGCCAGCAGGTGTAGTAACCACTGGATCGACGGGAGCCGTCGTATCGACAATCACATTGACACTGTTCCACTGACTGTAGCTTAAGTCAGCATCGTTGCTGCCCGCATCTCGCATAGTATCGCCATTAAGGACTATGCCATTGGCATCGACAATTAACCCACTCGCCCCCGTGTTATCACCCGCTTGGACAGTATATCTATAGGTCAGCACACCACTCGCCGCAGACACAAACACAGCCTGACGAGCCACACCATCGATATCGAGCGACAGCGTAGAAAGTGTGCCAGAAACCGTCACATCCTCGGTCAGAGTAAGAGTGATATCAATAGCACTGCCGACCCCATAATGGCCATCGTTAACATTAACCACATTCACTGCGGGAATTACAGCATCCTTCGATATGGTATCGGTCACTGCGGGACTAGAAACATTACCCGCCGCATCGGTCAGGGTAAGGCTCACTGTCAGAGTGCCATCCCCTAAGCCGCTCACGTCTATATTGACGATCTGTTGTGACGCACTTGCGACCGCAATAGATCCTGTAACAGGCGTGCCTGAACTGCCAGTAATAGTGTAATTTGCGCTGGTTCCCACCTCCGCACTCGCTAAGGTCAGGCTAATCGCATTTTGATTTGCCTGAGTCACCGACGTCTGGTCAAAACTGACACCCGAAATAGTTGGTGCATCCGTATCGACAGAGTGTGCAGTGCCAGCACTATAGGTACCGAGTGCATTACCCGCATCATCAACAATATCACTCGTTGTGTGGCCTACCTTCAGACTACCCGTACCCGATATGCCATTAACAGTGACGACAACACCAGTTCCAGAGCTAGCAGAAACGCTCGAAATAGTGCCAGACGCAGTGCCTGTGCTCGCCAGAGCAAAATCATCCGTCGTCAGACTATTCACAGATTCGCTAAAAGCGAGGTTGAATATCACACTGGCATCCGCGGCCGCGGCACCTACTGCAGGAGCCGAGCTGGTTATCGTGGGGATTTGTGTATCGAGCGTAAGCGCAAGTGCCGTCGACACCGCGCCAGTATTGCCCGCAACATCGGTCGCAGTGGCCGTAATGTTGTGCGCGGAATTGCTGGTTAATAGTGGCGTGGTAAACGACCAATTTCCAGAACCATCTGCAGTTGTGGTACCCAATACACCATCGATACTGCTCATGAGCGTCACTGTACTATTCGCCTCAGCGTTGCCTGTGAGTGTCGGAGTGGTATCGCTGGTTAAATTATCTGTGCTGCTGATCCCAGAATCGGAAGCCGTGGCAAGATCGAGTCCCGAAGGTGCTAAAGGCGCATCGCGATCGACTGTGTGATTTGCGCCACCGGTATAAGCGGCAGTATAGCCATTGGTTCCATTACCGTTACCGGAAACATCTTGGATATTGGAATTCGCCTTGACATCGAGTCTCAGGCTACCAGTGCCGCTCACAGTATTCACCGTCACATCAACACTTGTTCCAGATGCCGCAGAAACGCTGGCAATACTGCCACTTGCCGAGCCTGTTGCCGTGAGCACAAAATCATCGGTAGATAGATTGCTCGCTACCTCATCAAAACTCACAGTAAATACTAGACTAGCCCCATTCGCTGCTGGCGATCCCGTCACGACAATCCCAGTAACCACTGGAGGTGTAACATCGGCAACGGTAAAATTCCAATCGGTTTTATTGCTAATTCCGGCGTAAAGATTACCCGCCAAGTCGGTAATAGCCCCATTAGCGATTTGAATGTAATAACTGGTATTTTCAACTAGGTTAGCGGCTGGATTAATAGTCAACACACCCGCCGTTATCGTTAACTGTCCAACAGGTGAACCCACATCAATCGTCGCTACGGCCACATCGTCGGTGTTGTAAATAACGATATTACCGCTACCGAGTTGAATATCTTCATTCATGGTCAGCACAAAATTGGCACCAACTGCCACCCCAATAGCGCCATCTAGGGGGTTAAAACTCTGTACTGTTGGCGTGGCTGTATCCACGAGAATTGCGGTAGTTGAACCAACCGAGTTCAGCGTAAGCGCTAAATTATTACCCGCGCCGTCAAGCAATGCGCCCCCATTGGCATCAATACTAGATGCCAAGCCAATACCATCGGTATCGTTATCACCGGCCTGCACTGTGTAGCTAAAGACTAAATTTGAGGTTCCGGAGCCACTGATATATGAGGCATAACGGGTTGTTCCACCAATAGTCAAGACGATACGCGGCGTACCCCCGCCCGTATTAACAGTCACATTTTCAGTGCTGCTCACCGTAAAAATCAAGGTATCATCAACTGCATAAGTATTATCTGTGGGCACTGTAACGCTACTCACAGTTGGTGGTACCGCATCCACTAATACGGCCGTCGTGCTGCCAATCGAATTTAACACTAAGTTCAGAGTATTACCCGAGCCCTCTTTTAAAGTGCCGCCATTGGCTTCTATCGATCCCGCGATCGCTATTCCATCGGTATCGAAATCGCCACTCTGCACTGTATAGCGGAAAGTCAATGCGCTGCTGCCAGTACCTGAAAGATAGCTTGCATACACAGTGGATGCACCGAGCGTCAATGTAATACGCGGCGTGCCACCAACAATAATAGCTTCGCTAGTATTGACGGTAAAATCGAGGGATTGCCCGGTAATATAAGTCGCATTGGCCGGAACGCTAACACTCGTTACCGCTGGCACCACATTATCCACAGTGGCGTTACTGCTATCTGCCTGAGTTCTGGTATTACCTGCATTATCCGTTGCAGTGACTGACACATTACGATTAGTGGTATTAATAGCGCCCGCAACTAAGGTATAAATCGCCGTCCAAGTACCGCTGTTATTGGTTGCCGCGACAGTGCCACCACCAAACTGGCTGAAGTCAGCCGTCGCAGCACTGATGGTATCGCTGTTATCGTCCCCAATGGCGCTATTGTCCCAGCTGGCAGTGACTGTATCACCAGCGATAAAAGTGCCAGCAGTACCGCCGGAAATGCCGATATAAACATCGGACACAAATGGCGCAACGTTATCGAGTGTCGCGTTGCTGGTGTCTGCCGTTGTCGTATTGTTGCCCGCGTTATCGGTTGCGCTGAAGGAAATATTCCGGTTGGTGGTGTCAATCGCACCAGCCACTATCGTGTAGGTTGCAGTCCAAGTACCACTGCTGTTAATTGCTGCAACGGCGGCACCGCCACCAAATTGTGAAAAGTTGACGGTAGCTGAACTAATCGTATCACTGTTGTTATCACCACCGGCCGTGTTGTTCCAGGTCGCGGTGACGGTATCGCCAATTTTATAGGCACCTCCGGTACCAGTGGCTCCGCTGAGGCCAAGACGGTTATCCGTGACAACTGGCGCAACGTTATCCACAACAGCATTAGTAGTGTCAGCAGTAGTAGTTCCCCCCTGGGCATTGGTTGCGGTCACACTGACATTACGACTGGACGCATCAATCGCACCTGAGGTGATAACATAAGTTGCCGTCCAAGTTCCGCTGCTATCCGTTGCAGCCACTGCGGCGCCGCCGCCAAACTGAGAGAAATCAACAGTCACCCCCGTCACACCTGAGTTATTGTCGCCTCCAGCTGTATTATTCCAAGTTGCGGTAACTATATCGCCAATTTTATATGCCCCGCTCGTACCTGACGCGCCGGAGATACCGATACGGGCATCACTTACTGTAGGTAGAGGAGGAGTATCTATTGCATTCGCGACTGTGAAGCTACGAAACTCAAAGTTCTCCGGCCCATCATTTGGCAAAGTACAAGCACTTGCACAATCAAAAAATAATTTGAACCCTTTTAGCTTAACGCCAGAAAAAGATCCTAACTGCCCAGCACCAAAGGCGAAGTTTTGAGCACCTGAGACTCCGTTAACAACAGATGACGTAACCGTTCCGCCACTCTGCAAGTAACCGACAATACGCAGATTAGTAAATTCACTAGAGTAGCCAGCGTACTCGCCTCCCGTTAATCCCGTTAACTCAAATGCAGTAGTATTGGTACCATCGGCGCGCAAATAAAAATAATGGTTAGTGCTAGTCGCACCACCATGCATGTAAGCAAAATTGCCAAGGCCATTACCTAGATTTTGAGTGACTCCATCCCCCCCCTTAGCGGTTAATCTGAAATGGGTTGTGCTGAGCTGTGCAGTTCCCTGTCCACTCCAACCTGCAAAATCATAAGTGCCATCTACAATTGGCGCTAACACCTCTGAAAAATCCCTTAATGCTTTTTCAGAAAACACCAAAGTAGATTCAATATTTCCGCGGGTAACTTCTAAATCCCAGTCGCCCTGCAACTCGGCATTACCGGTTAAATTATTGGAGGCGGCAACATCCAAACCCGTGTTATTGCTAATGATATCCAGCAGCGCTTCACCGCTTTCATTCGCGGCCAAATCACAACCATAAAATAATAAATCGCCACCTTCACGCACCGCGCCTTTTAGCGCAGCAAATGCCTGCACTTCTTGCTGGATTATCTCTGGGGTAATACGTGAATTGCCTAGCAGTATCACACCAGCTTGTGCGTGGGAAACCACATGAATAGCTGCGAGATTTTTGTGACCATCAAGTACATTAATTAATTGCGGTAATCCAGCGATAGAAGAATCTAACTCTACCAATTGAACACTAGGTTTAAGGGCGCGACGCAATACCGATTTATCAGCTTCAGCCACTGCGCCATCAACAATCACCAGCTCACGCACCGGATGTGCACTCTGGATATCCAGTTGATCACCAGATAAATCAATTAGATCCTGTGGTAGAGAGGTGTCTGAACGCAATAATAGATCGGTCGATGCACTTATTGATGAACTCAAATAGGATCGCTGATAACTCGGCGCTGCAATAGCACCAGCACCATAGAGTCCGAATGGTAATAACAGCGAGGAAAGCCCACTAAGCAGTGCGTGTCTCATGATAAGTGATTCCCTTCATTTTTTGCGTTAGGTGCTACAGGTTTTTTACTTGCAATAATATTGGCTGCAGTGCCAGTACTATCCAGCCAGAAGTCCATTTCTTGATACTTCATAAATAAGTCAGGCGGTAAAATACTGCGCCTACTTTTGTATTCCACTTTCCGCTTAACGCTATGCAAACCTTTGACCCCAAGATTGTGGTCAAACTCATTTTCAGCATAGTCGACATTATTAAAATCGTGTTCGAATTGCGGTTCGCCAATAAAACGATAGATTAACTCCAGCGTGCGTGCCGGATGCTGGGTAAGCAGATCATAATCCACTAATAGCAAGCGATCAGAAAACTCGCCGTAATAGGCTTCCTTGAGTGCGGTCCATGCACTTCCAACCGCACCACCAGCATTGATTAATGACTCGCAGCGGCTATAAACCGTCTGACGCGAGGCCGCATTGAACATACGGCTGTAATCAAATGGGTTTTTACGGTAAATCACTTCAAAACTATCCATAATCCAAGCCGGATTGCGCACACAACAAATCACTTTAAAATCATCAACCAACTCTACCAATTGATGTAGACGGGCAGTCCAGTGACGGTTTGTGTCGAAAATAACCGGATGATTTTTATCTTGATAATAAGCATCAATTAATGCCCGACAAATGACCTTACGTTTATGTTCATCGAAAAATGAATAGGACTCACTACCAGCCCCCATTTGTTCGAGGGCACCATTCACAAGCCCCGCTACAGGGCTACTGATAGCCGCATGAAAGCGTGGATTTTGCCGAAGTATACCTGCGAGCAGCGTCGAGCCAGCACGCGGTAAACCTGAAATAAAATGTAATTTGTTTGGCATTAATGTGACTTACTAATTAAAAATATTTATTAAAAACTTCCCGACAAACATGCCGGGATCATTCATCAATTAATTGCGTGCCGGAAATACACCATAAAGGGCAATACAATAATTCAATGCGATAAATGGCTGACGGTTTTCATGGGGTAGACCACCACCATTTAGACCTAAAGTCTGTGGTGCCATAGTGGTATTTAACGTACCTGGTGCTGCCTGCATATAGTTGACTATGCCACCACCACGTCCATCCTTCGCAAGATAGGTATTCGCTGCCGGAGAAGGCAAAGTCCCCTGATTATTCAAACCGGTCAGCGTGTGGTTGTGTGCTGGCATTTCAGTGGAGATCAGCGTCACCCCATTTTCACCAAACTGTTCGCCCCAATCCCAGGTTCTCAGCCCAGGGCCCTGACCTACACCAACTACGGTCTGCCCCTGCAAATTAGGCAATTGGAACGTGGTTGTACCATTGCCACCATAAGTAATTCCGATAATTGAAAACAACGCGGTATTACTTGCGATTGACAATATTTGGCCATTACACAGCGCCCAATTGTGGGGAGCGAAGCTGAATGGCAACAAACGGATTTCACCTATAAATGGATCCATAATTTCGCTCCTTAATTACGCGATGGGAAAATGCCTTCAATACATATGATGTAATTTATCGCTGTAGTAGGCATGATGTTATTATGTGGTTGTGTTCCCCCTGAGGCTTGCACACTGAGTGCATTCATAACTTGGGGATCGGCACCGCTAGATGGCAAAGGAGCATAAATATTATCGGTATTACTGTGGGCAAAGACATTACCCATAGGGCTAGGTGATGTGGAGGGACTTGCAGTACTCGCCGACAAACTATGGCTGTGTGAAGGTATTTGCGGCGTTAATAAGGTAACGGATTCAACACCAAACTGCTGACCGATAACACGGGGAGTCAGACCAGGGCCATTACCCTGCCCAACCGGAAGGCGACCGCGCAAATCCGGCAATTGAAATGTTGTTACCCCATCACCACCATAAGTGGTTCCGATAATTGCGAAAAGAGTGCTTTGCTCACTAATACTTAATAGCTGACCAGCGCACAACATCCAACCTCTAGGTGCAAAACTACCCGCAAAAAGACGGATATCACCGATATAAGGATCCATAGTGATTCTCCTCTAGTTACGTGAAGGGTAAATGCCTTGAGTGGCAATGCAATAATTCATTACCAGTGAAGGCTGACAATTTTCATGGGCTTGATTGCCGCCGGTACTGGATACCGTTGCAGGGTCCAACGCTTGTAAACTTGCAGCGGACCCATACAAATTGACCTCACCTGCTGCATTTTTGGCGGCAGCAATATTATTGCCTGCAAACAACGTGGTATCGCCGGCAGTAGAACTGGCCATCACAAGGTGATTGTGTACTGGCAGGTTGTTAGGTACTAGGGTTACATTTTCAACACCCGCCTTACTGCCCTGAGGCAAACCTGCACTAACATTAGGGTGAACTGGTACGCGACCACGTAAATCCGGCAACGCAAAAGTATTGATACCGTCGCCACCGTAGGTCGTACCCAAGAGTGAAAAAAGCGCTTGGTTGGTGTTGATGGGCAATAATTGCCCTGCACACAAAGTCCAATACTTAGGTGCCCAGTTGTATGGGAGAAGCTTAATTTCTCCGAGAAAAAAATCAGACATCCATGACTCCTTAATAAAAATAAACCTATCTATACATCATCTTTTTGATTACACACGCTTTCCTCTTCCCTCAAACAACACTACCTATGGTGATGGCCACGATAGCCACTCTTGGGTAGGTGATATTTCAAAAGGTAAGAAACCCAAGCGAAGATATAACTGTTTCGCACGCATATTTTGTCGATCAACACTCAGACTCACACTCGCCTCTTTTGCTTGGGCATAGGCTTTTACCGAGTCCAAAATGACTGAACCATAACCATAGCCACGAAATTGCGGTGCGATGACAAAATCGACGATATGGACACCGTTAACAGAGGGATTGACGATATGGACACCGTTAACAGAGGGATTAAGTATGATTTTGCCAATAGAAATTGATTGATATTCAATGATTAGAGTCACCGCTTGAGGGTATTGGGCAGCGTAACTCGCTTGCTGTAAGCGGTATTGTTGTTGCACTAACAGCTCTCGTTGCTGTGGGGGAAGCGGTAATAGAGACAGTTCCGTCCTTGCAGAACAAAATAGTGAAAATACAAAAGCATCGTCATTTTTATACGCATAACGCAATGAATAGGCTTTAGGTAATACTATGTCTTCTACCATCAAATACATTCCCTGTAATAAGTAACTCTAACAGCGCTTTATAGTTCTTTAATTCGTCGTGGCAGCTCAGGGTTAACGGGCAAAACTCAACAAATCGAATGACAGGTTTAAAGAGAGACTCAGGGAAATACGTTCGCAGAATAAAAAAGGCTAACGACTTTGAAGTACATGATTGCATTTTCCATCCCTAGAATAAAAACGTTAACTTGCTGATATTTTTTAATATAGATAGTTGGCTAAAGCTAGTTCACATCACACAAAAATACAAGATTTATGTTAACCTTTAGTTTCAAAAAGGTGAAGATTAGACCAGTTACAATAACGGTGGATCTGTTCTTTTTGCTTAGCCGAAAAAAAACTTTGTTTAGATTGTGAATCTGCTACAAAGGGCTGCGTGGCTGTTTTAGAGTGTATTAACTGACATTGTTCGACTTGGCTGCACTCTTCTTTAGAGAGAGCCAACGAAAACCAGTTTGCGATTTTATTCGCTATCGCGGGTAACAACTCCTGATAATCCACGACCATCACTTGGTTACACTGACTCATCTCTAACCCATAACCCAATAACAAGCGCAATACCTTACATTGATAATCCAGTATCGACTCCCCCTCCTCTGGTACTGATAATTCAAGGAATAAAGGTCGAGACGGTTGTCGCACCATATGATATCCAGCAGACTTTTGCTGTGAGGCTAAGATCTCGACGGGGTCCCTAAGTAGCAATAACACGGGAACTTGAGGATAAAGTGATAGGATCAATGGCCAAAACTGCAAATCCCACGCATTCCATTTAATCAACAAATGCTGTTCAGGATGAAACAACTGACCTTGGGTATTAATGCAAAATATTAAAGCTGCACGTCTTTCAGTATCTGATAGGCTCCTGTCCAATAGCACTTGAGTCAGTAAAGGCGATTCAGATAACGCCCTGCATTTAGATAACCCCGCAAAACTGCGCGACACTAAGGTAGATCCACAGCGAGAGAGGTGAAATATAAATCCGGCAGGCTGCACTTGTTCTACTAGCCCAGAAAGATTTGGCGCAGGTAACAGAGCAGTTTGGGGTTTGATCAAGGCGGACAATAACTGACCCCGCACGGCAGAAATATGCTCCGAGTAGAAAGGATGAATCGGTTTTTCTGCGGCGGACATCCACTCTAATACTCTGCGTTTAGGGTCATAGTCTGCTGGCGCCCAAAACTGGCAGAAGAGTGAATAATCCGGCTCTATCCTTTGTCGATTACCAGTATGCAAGATGGCCAGTAACGTATCATCGCCACAGTCTGGTAAGTGCCAAAAAAGCCGCAAATATTGGCAAAAGTTGGTGAGAGTCATAACCTTGCCAAGCTCCCTCAGGGCGGCTGGATTATGAACTAACAACCAATAGCGTTGCTGTTGTTCTTTAAAATCAACCATTAGGAAGCCATAGGGTAAAAGTTAATGTATTGCACCATACGCGGTAACGTCCCACGATTAGGACTGGCGCCGTGGGGCAAGGCATGGTGCCAAATGATTAAATCGCCCGCTTTAGCCGCTATAGGTTTTACTTGCCAGCGATGCCAATCCTGTTGCTGAAGCTCAATATCAGGCTTGTTCTGTTCGAGAAGCCACTCCTCTATCTTGAGATGAAATCCGGGGACACAACAGAATGCGCCTTGTTCCGCACTGGTATCGGTTAAATAAATTAACCCTTGAGTCGCAAACTTAACGGGTAGCTGTAGTGGCATATCCCAGTGCATATCCGGACCGGGGAAATGCCAAGTTGGCGTTTCAGGTGGATTAAAGCTGACTCTATCGGTTGTCATGACTAAATCCGTTTGCTGCCACAATTGTTCAAATACTTGGCGGATTAGTGGAGCCTGGCGATTCGCGTCCAGTTGCGGATGGCGAAACAGTTGCAGCATGATTTTCTGCATAAACTCATGAGGTTGATACCAAGTGGTGGGATCTTGTTCATTGGCTCCTAACTGCTGCCAAATAAAATCTCGAGTTGCGGCGCATTGCTCTGCCGTGAGTACTTGCGGGATCACTAAGTAGCCTTCACTTTGCCAAAAATTGAGTTGTGACTCGCTGAGGACTGCCGCCGGATTTGAGTCTTCAACCTCTGCAGAATTGAAGTCTTCGACTTCTGGTACTGTGACCGATGGCGTTAATCCATGGAAAATAGTGCCTAATTGCTGATTAATCCCAGCAATATCCGCGGCTGTCAGCTTGGCGATTTGCTGAATGTAAGCAACAAAAGCTGACTGATGATCATTTTGATATAAAGCTCTTAGACCCGGCTCTAGCCCTATTCCACAAAGATCCAGCAAGGTTTTATCTAAGTGCCATTCATTAGCCAGTTCAGTGAATGGCACTCCCCGTTTGCGTAGCTGTATCTTTTGCCAAAGCCGCTGCAAATGATAAATGCCTAAGCAGCTCAGATCGTCACTCGACACCAGCACAAGTTTTTGCTCTATAACATCAAACACAAAATCGGGATGAGTACCCTGCTCATATCGAAAAGCAAGGCATGAGAGTGGCTTAAGCCAATGTTCACGTCGATATCGAGGTAACGTGAGTTGAGATTGGTATTCGCTCAGCGTGGAATTACCATAAACTTGAATGGAAGTCGTGAACTTAAGCGTTACCGCACTCGGGCTGAAATCGGGCAATAGTAATGTACCAGCCAAGAAACTGCGGTCTCCACTGGCAAGCAAGCGTGCTGTTTGTAGGTTGAGCGCGAATAACGGCCCTAAATAATGCGTCTCCACAAAATCCTGCACAGTACGACACTCAAGCCAAGCGTCTAACTCAATATTTTGCGGGATGAGCACACCATCATCTGCAAGATACGCCTGTAAATGGGTAAAAATTTGCACTTGCGGCTCCTGTTGCAAAAAGTGCTTCATGGTTTCGGAAAGAATCACATCAAACTTTACGACTGTATTTGGCTGCCAAAGCGTGACGTCCGCACAGGCACTCTCCACCACACGATCAGCCAAATCAAAGTGTTCAATAAGCTTAGTGACTTTATCTAACGAGGCTTGATGAATGTCGAGCAAGGTTACTTGAATTTGACTCGCAGAAAATAACGGCAGCAGAGGTAATAATAACCAAGCAAAAGGTCCAGTCCCCGCATATAAGATGTTCACAATCTGCCCGGGATGAGCCTTTAGACGATCTTGTATTGCTTGATAAATCCCTTGTATAAAGACTCGACCCCGCTCGGGATCTTCGGCACACTGCGCCGCGGTAGTGAGTGACACAGCCTTACCAAAAGGCGTATGGCTCGCCTCAGTATCCAAAAAAGACTCGGGGTGTAACTCCACTGCCGCTATTTGGCACAACTGCTTCAGCATGGGATCAATGAGCCGTTTAGACTCCCCTGCTGAGGTTGACAGCAGTAGCGCATTAGCAAACTGAGTTAATACAGCTATATCCAAACTATGCCCTAATTCAAGCTCTGATCTTTGCAGCATCGATTAACTCCCTTAACCAAGTATTGACCTCGCAATCAATCACTAAATTGATCCGCGCATCCTGCCCTTTATTTTCAACCCAATGGACTTGGTCGGCATTGATATACCAAAGCTCTCCGGCCTGCATGGGTACACGTTTATCGTCCACGTAAAAGTTGAGTTGCTCATTTGTTTGCAGTGGCAAATGCAGTCTTGCCTCGCCTTGTTCTAGGCAGAGTCCTTGATCTCTATGGGGTCTGATTTCTGCCCCCGCATGTAAGCGCATCAAACGCACGGATTTCACTGGGCAGGCTAGGGATTGCAGAAAATCGCATAATGCAGGGCTCGATTCGAGTTGAGGCAAATCTTGCCAGTGCTGACCGGTAGAAATTGAGAAGGCTTGCAAGATAGGATGAGCACCGCGATACTCTGCAGCACAGCGTAAGACGAGAACATCCCAACCCCCCATATAATCACGCTGATTTACATGGGGTAACCAGTCTTGTTGCAGCAAAGCATTCAACTCTTGCTGTAAACTAAGGGAGTTTGAAACTTGAGCTAATAGGGCAAAAGAACAGATATCCATATCCAACCGCTTAATTTTCAGACTAAAAATAATTAATCATCCAAGACTAGCACAAAGATTTGAGCATACAAGTGACTCGAATCATCGTCATCACTGAGTATTACGCAGTGCAACAATCAATGCTAAGCGTGATTCAGTTTTGCAAAAATAGGAAATACCCATGTTTAACTGGAAGACTATCGATACGGTTCTGCTCGATATGGATGGCACCCTATTGGATTTGCACTTCGACAATCATTTTTGGCTGAATTTAGTACCGCAGGAATTGAGTCGACAACAAGGTTTGAGCCACAACGAAGCGCAGCAATTAGTTGTGAACGCCTATGAGAAAGTCGTAGGCACGCTCGATTGGTACTGTCTTGATTATTGGCAGGAGCAACTGCAGCTCGACATTATGGGCTTGCACCGCACTTTAGTGGATCGTATTCAACTGCGCCAAGACAGCATGCCATTTTTAGCGGCCTTGGCCTCTGCAGGTAAACGGCGCATCTTAGTGACCAATGCGCATCCCAAGAGTCTTGCCCTAAAGCTTGAACATACCGAGCTGGCCGCAGGGCTCGATGACATGATTTCTAGCCACGAGACAGGTTACCCTAAGGAACACCCACAATTTTGGCTGACCTTGTTTAAGCAATTCAACCTTGAACCAAGTCGCTGTCTCTTTATCGACGATAGCGAACCCATACTCAAGGCCGCAAAACTTGCCGGTGTGGGTCATCAATTGGGGATTGCTAACCCAGACAGTAAAAAACCAATCAAAGTCTTTCAAGATTTCCCCGCGATTACCGACTATCACTCACTACTGACTGATCTAACGCGATAAAAAGGCTATAAAAAAGGCACCTAAGGTGCCTTCGTTTCTATTCATCGCATTGTTTTATGATCGGACATTTAATCGCAACTCTCGCATTACGGCCTTCACATCTGAGCACTCACATTAAGTTTAAATGCTCATCTAAAACAGCGCTATAACCCAGGGATCCGCCCCTGATATACCACAGGGAAATAACCATCCGCACCACGCTTACCTAAAATATTCAGCGACTCACGCATATCTTCCGGTTGCTCTGCCGTTTCTTTAATCTTAGCCTCAACCTTCACCATATTGCCTTCATCTAACTGTAAGGTACCAACAATACCAAGCTGGTTCTTGGTTTCATCTGTGGCCAATTGCACTTTGCCTTCGACACAACTCAGTCCGAGTTCAATATTACCTAGAGGATAGTTACCAAACTGATTCTTAACATTGGTTTGATTCAAAAACAGCTTACCAGACAACTGTTCACACCAAGGCTTACCTTGCTCTAGCGTCTCAACCAACAAACTGACTTCACCGGTAATTTCGGTTCTAAAGGGCAGTTTTGCATTGCCGAGTAAAAAACTATCCGGCGCTTCGAAACGTAGCCCCTGCGCACTTAAGCCTCCCATAGACCAAGAAATTAATCCCTTAGCACTGACAGGTGTTGCGCGGCTGCCCACTTGAAAATCAACTTTCACTTTACCTAAAAATAGCGCCCAAGGACTCAGATCCCAACGCACTTGCTCTACCTGACGCTGCGGCATACTTAAGGTTTCTATGCTGCCAGACCAAATACTGCCACTCACACCCGAAACACTGATATTCGCGGGCAATGGGGCTAACGCTATCGCAATCTTAGCGGGGAATAGAACGACTAAAAATATTAAATAAATCAGTACGCCTATGATGACTTTTTTTATCAAACTCACAGCTACACCTTAATTTATTGCGCTAATTGGATACGTCTCACTTTGACATAGCCAGGTACATCGGCCTCAGCCAAATCAACACTTTCGAGTGAAAGTCCTTTCTTCTGTACTAACTCACTCAAATAACCTAACAAGGCATCAAAAGGAACATCGTCCATCCACACTTGGATCTTATCGCCTTGGGGCTGCATGCGAGTAATCACTAACCCATAATTGCCCGCAGTTTGGTTAACCACTGAGCTTAAACTGCCCGACGTAGTTGGCTTAGCACCGTTCTGCTTAAGACTCGCTATTTTATTCGCCGTTTGTTTTACATAGTTCAACGTCTGTTGCTGTGCATTGAGGTTACGTAATGCATCGGCTTCAGCATTGGCAATCGGCGTCCAAACACCCCAATAAAAAATACCTATAACTAAGAATACCGAGCAAAAGCCCACTAATTGCTGCTCGCGCGATGCGAGCCCTTGCCACCAAGTCCGCAAATTATCCATCTTATTTGCTCCTCAAAGTTAAGGTACTGGTGACTTGCTCTTCACCGCTATTCATAGTGCCGCCATCGAGTTGAAAACGACGACCGACAATCTCTTTAAACTTCTCGATCTGCGCGTAATTTTTCGCACTCACTTGCATACGGATCTCGTTACGCGCGCTTTCGAATCTTAGGCTATTAGGTTTAAGTTCAGGCACTTGCTTAAAGGCATCCTGTAAACCATCGAGCATGGCAAAAAACTCGGCACCACTGCCCTGTCCCTGCAATGCACGTAACTGACTTTCCATCTGCGAACGTAGATTAACAATGCGCGAATTTCCCGGGATCACTTGCTGATAAATGGATTCACTCTGGGCTTTAAGATCGGCAACCTGACCATTGACTTGATGTATAGTCAGCCCTTTATTCACTAAGGCCAGCACACAAGCGATGGCAATAACGATGGCCGCACTTTTCCACATCATCAACTGTTTGCTATATTCACGCTTCGGCGTGTAAACGCCGCTCAGTAAATTCACTGGCGCATGCAAAATACCGCGGGCTAACACTAACATAGGTAGCTCGAGTGACTGCGGCTTAAGCTCGACACCCTCGAGTTGCATCTCGGTATAACTGGCGACAGAGACTTCGCCCTGTGCAGGCTTAAGTTGTTCTAACGCAATTGGCAACCAAGGCAGAGGTAAGCTCTGGCCCGAAGCTAATCCGGTACGCAGCAATAGCTCATTGCCAAAATTCATTGCCGCCCATTGGCACTCTTGCAATGGCAAGGCTAAACAATCAGGCACAATGCGCTTCACTTTTAAACCCGCTTCGGTCAAACAACTCAGCCAAGTCTGCATTTGCTCATGGGCCACTGCGACCACACTTAAGGCATCACCGTCACGTGGACCAACAGTAAAATGCATAGCATCGACATCATCGGCTAAGGCTTCTTCGAGCATAAAAGGCAAGGCTTTCAAGGCTTGGCGTTGACCTTTTTCGGGCAAATGCACACTAGTGAGCGTCATTGCCGCGGCGGGCACTAACACATCGACGGGACGATTGCCCGCACGCTCAGTTAAGGTCGACAAACCTTGAGCATTGGCGAGCTCGCCAGAGGCGATAATTTCCTGTTCTTGCTCCGACCAAACGAGCCAAGAGCACGCTTGCTCTGCTGTTCTGCCTAAGCGAATAAATAGCCGTTCACTCACAGTTTTTCTCCACCAGTCCCAGTCAAGAAAGCGTGACTGAGCTCGTTGCTATTATTTTTGTCCACCAGATTCTGCCGGGTGAGCACTTCCATTATTTTCGGCCACCAACATCAAACCCTGACGGGTGAGCACTGCCATTATTTTTGCCCACCAACATCAAACCCTGCCGGGTGAGCACTGCCATTATTTTTGTCCACCAACATCAAACCCTGCCGGGTGAGCACTGCCATTATTTTTAGCCACCAACTTCAAACACTGACGGGTGAGCACTGCCATTATTTTTGGCCACCAAACTGACGGGTGAGCACTTCCATTTTATTGCCGCCGCTCTTTTTGAGCACACTTTCCATTCTAAATACGGCGTTATCAACCTTCGCCCCCGAGGCCAATAAAAAATATTGGCTATCGATGACAAAGCTCGACTTCATGGCACCTTCCCACTTGATCGATCCCATGGATGAGCTTTCATAAAAGTCATCTATCTTGGCAAAGCCATCGCCTGGGCGTTGGTTGATGATACTTTCTGCTTCGCCTACCGAAATCTGATTTTCGAGCATGCCAGCTAACAGTGCCGCTTGCTCGACTTCCAAGGTATTCACATTCAGTAATTGCCTGTCATTGCCTGGGATAACGCATACATAGGGCAAGAGTTTCAAATAGATATCTTGGGTGTATCCCATCACTGCCCGTAATTCACTGCGATGATTCATCAGCGTATTGGCCGCACGGTAAGGCACATTTCGCGCTTCGTATTCCGCATCTTCGGCACCATAAGGGCTAGCAGTGGTGTCTTCGTCGATATAATCTTTTAAGGTCTGGGTCAGACGGTCCGCACTAAAGTCGTCCATCCCTAAACTCACCAACAAGGCCTTATATTGCTTAGCCGCCAGCGGCAGCTTAGGTTGACTGTTTTCCACCTCTTTCGTGGTCACAGACAAGGCATTTAAGTTAAAACAGGCACGCATATCAGTGATCTTGCCAGCAATTTCACCGTATTCCGCCGGAAACACTACATCGGCCATGGCCCAATATTGTTGCCTGTGGACCCGACCTTCCGAGTCGTCTAAATCTTGTTTTAAAATTTTCTTCGCCAGTTCTTCGGCAGAAATCGCGTACCAATAGGCTTGATCGTACTGGGCCAAGTTCAACGTTCGACGCATGGATAACTGATTACGGCCTGTGATGTTTGTCGCGATGATCACCACCATGGCAACTATCAAGAGCACAACTATCAGTGCGACACCGCGCTGTTTAGACCGAGATTGGGTTCTCATTCGCGGCCCTCATCTTCAGGGTCACCATCACCTGGATCACCAGAACCGTCACCTGGATCGTTCCCCGAGCCATCATCGACTCCATCTTTGTCTTTATCTTTGTTCGTATCGTCCGGATTTTCGTCTTTATTATCGTCATCCTTAGACTTTTCTGGTGCAACAGCACCCAGCGGCAACAAGAACTTACGTTGGATCTTGCCTAAACCTTCAATCTCAATCTCCATGGCGATCGCTTTAGGCAACTTAGTCGCCTCGACTTTGCGCTCCCACTTGTCTTCCATGAAGAAGGAATATTCCACCGACAGCACTTTGTCGATAATCACTGTCTTAATCGGCTCGGCGCCAAATTCAGGCTCAGGATAAGGAAAATACCAACGTTCCAGCCGCCCTTCATGCACCACATACGCCACAGACTGCAAGCTGCCTCGCGGTAATAAACCGTCGGGATTTAACCAGCCTAAGCGGTAAAACACTAAGGCTTCTGATTCCGAATCTAAGATATCATTGCCCGTTTGGAAGACGGTCGAACCTCGACCACCTTCGAGTAATCTTGGCGTGCGCGCCACCATTTGCGCGAGATCACGCTCAATCGCACCAAAGCCTTGTTGTAGAGCTTTAAGCCGAGTTGAAAAAGCGCGCGTCACTTCATCGTTAGTCAGCACTGTGCTGAGTACCGCATTAGAAGCCAAACCTATCATGGCGAAAATCGCGATGGCGATCAGCATTTCCAACAGGGTGAATCCCCGCTGCGCACTAGTTAGTTTTAAGGACATAACTGCTCACTTGTGCGGCAATACGCTGATATCGTTCGTCTTCACTCACACTAATGCGGATCATACGAAAATTATCGTCCGTCGTTTTCACCACTTCTTTACGCCAATACCAATCCTTTCCTGCGAGCTCAACTTGACCTTCTTTTTTACCGATTTCAGGAAACTGTGGATCAAGTCTGGCATCGACCATCTGATTATCAGCCACCCACTGTGCCAAAGTGCGCGATTCCAGAATCGGCATGTTTGCCATCTGCTCGCCCAAACTTTTAGTGATAGACACGGCCGCAATCGAAAATACGGCAAGGGCCACAATCACTTCGAGTAGGGTCATGCCCTTAACGCGTTTCATCGGGGCGCCCTATGGTTAATCTGCCCAGCGCATCACCGACCACTAACGTTTCGGCCTGCTGGCCTTTGTTAGTTTTAGCGATAAACGTCAGCTCAAAAGCGCTCATTTCACCGCTCGGGAATAGCATGACCTGTGGCTCAGGGTGTTTCTTCTTATCATCGGCAGAGGGTTCAATCAGCGGTTCTTCAAACCAAGAATCGTCTTTCTCATCCTCTTGTACCAAAGGTAAACCATCGAGCACTAAGTTCAGCTCAACCCCTTGCTCCATTTGCTTTTCAGATAAGAGTCTGTCTTTATCCAAAGGCTCCCACTTACCTTCTTTATAAAAAACAAACTGATAACTAGTTTTCTCAATCACAATACCAATAAACTGGCCACTTAAAACAGTTTCATCAAGCACCATTTCAGTGGCCGCAATAAACTGCCGCGCCGTTCTATCTAAGGCCTGTTGCGGCCCAGAATTGCCGATAGACATAGTCACGGCCGCAGCCGTGAGCCCCATCAACAAAATCACTAGCATCACCTCCATTAAGGTGAAACCAGCGTGACGCAGCTTTAGCATCTTATTGGAAATTCTGTAAATTCCAGTTACCGATGTCATCTTCGGTACCTGGTTGACCATCGGGGCCTGCACTGAAAATATCTAACTTGCCGTTTTCGCCAGGGCTTAACAACAGGTAGTTATTGCGCCATGGATCTTCTGGCAAACGTTTTACATAACCATCTTCACGGTAGTTACGTGGCTCAGGCGAAATCGTAGGCTTTTGCACTAATGCTTCTAAGCCTTGTTCGGTCGATGGATAAACACCGTTATCTAACTTATACATATCTAAGGCATTTTCGAGTGCAACAATGTCAGACACGGCTTTTTGTTGGTCAGCCTTGTCTTTGTTACCCATCAAGTTAGGCACAACCATAGAGGCTAAAATCCCTAAAATCACGATAACAACCATCACTTCGAGTAAGGTAAAACCTTGATGTTTCTTGTTCATTTGCATCGACTACTTCTCCTAAAAAAATCCTATGCCAATCGACTTGGTCATAATCCATAAATTCAAAAATTAACCGCTAATCAAGTTATTCAAGGCTAAAATTGGCTGCAAAATTGCCATCACGATAAAGAGCACAACACACGCCATACTGACCACCAGCATAGGCTCGAATACACCCAATGCTATGTTGACGTTACCTTCGAATTCCCTGTCTTGGTTATCGGCGGCCCGCTCTAACATCTGCTCAAGTTGACCACTCTTCTCGCCCGACGCAATCATGTATAACATCATAGCCGGAAACAACTTAGTATTAGTCAACGCTGCACCTAAGCTAGTTCCTTCCCGCACGCGTGCGGTCGCATCGTCAACTGCGGCCCGCACTCGCATATTCTGCAACACTTCACTGGCGATACGCATACCATCGAGCAAAGGCACTGAACTGGCGGATAAGATACTTAACGTCCGCGCAAAACGCGCCGTATTTAATCCCTTACTCACACGGCCAACAACTGGCATGCTCAATAAAAAATTATCGTACTTCATCCGAAACGCAGGTGACTTTAACATGCGCCGAAAGAGTGCGAACAGCAGCACTAAGGCGATGACCACAAACACACCATAGTTTTGAACAAAGTCAGAGGCAGAAATCAAGAAGCGGGTCGAAGCGGGTAACTCGGCGCCCATGTGCTCAAACTGTCCGACCACTTTAGGTACAACCGCAGCTAGCAGGATTGAAATCACCCCTATCGCCACTGTGGTCAAAACCGCGGGATAAATCATGGCTTGGGTCAGCTTAGATTTAAGCTGTTGGCGTCGCTCTGTGTAATCTGCTAACCGATTAAGCACCACTTCTAAGTGACCGGACTTTTCACCCGAGGCCACCATGGCACGGTATAAATCATCGAAAATATGCGGAAATTCAGCCAAGGAATCGGCCAGACTATAACCTTCCACCACCCGAGAACGTACCGCCATGATCATGCTCGCGAGACGATCTTTCTCGCACTGCTGACCAACGGCTTTAAGGGATTCTTCAATCGGTAAACCCGCGGCCACTAAGGTCGCAATTTGGCGGGTGATCAAAGCTAATTCAGCAACTGAAATGCCACGTTTGAAAAACGAAAAACTGCTGCTCTTAGCTTTGGCTTCTTTTTCAGTAACAGGCAGTATTTCCAAGGGCATCATGCGCTGATCGCGCAGTTGGCTGCGGGCGTGTCTGGCGGTATCCGCCTCAATCACACCCTTAAGCTGCTTTCCCTTGGCATCCAGTGCCTTATATTCAAATGCTGGCATAAATTACTCCTCGCGAGTCACACGTAGCACTTCTTCGAGAGTGGTGATGCCCGCGAGCACTTTGCTCATGCCATCGTGACGAATGCTCGGTACAAACTGACGAATATACTTTTCGATGGCTAACTCACCGCGGCCGCCATGGATCAATTCACGCACATTATCGTCAACCAGTAAAAGCTCATGAATACCGGTTCGACCACGGTAGCCATTGTTACCACAGGATTTACAGCCATTGGCACGGAAAATACGTCTGTCGTCATCGGCAGCTATGCCCAGTAACTCACGCTCACGCGCATCGGGCACATGCTCGATTTTACATTTAGGACAAAGGGTTCGGATCAAACGTTGAGCCAACACGCCGAGTAAACTTGAAGACACGAGGAAAGGCTCTACGCCCATGTCTTGTAAACGTGTAATAGCGCCAGACGCTGTGTTGGTATGCAGGGTTGAAATTACCATGTGACCAGTAAGTGACGCTTGCACCGCAATTTGCGCGGTTTCGAGGTCACGGATCTCACCTATCATCACCACATCGGGATCTTGACGCAAAATTGCGCGCAGACCACGGGCGAAGGTCATGTCGGCCTTAGTGTTTACTTGGGTCTGACCAATACCGTCTAACTCATATTCGATAGGGTCTTCTACTGTGAGTATGTTGGTGTCTTTGGAGTTGATCTCCGTCAAACCCGCATACAAAGTGGTACTTTTACCCGAGCCCGTTGGGCCAGTCACCAAAATGATCCCGTGAGGGCGACGAATAAGATCTTCAAACTTAACGCGAATACTATCTGTCATCCCCAATTGTTCTAAATCGAGGTTGCCAGTATTTTTATCCAGCAGACGCAGTACAACACGTTCACCGTGGCTCGATGGCATGGTCGATACCCGCACATCTACCGCACGACCTGCGATACGCAGCGAAATACGGCCATCCTGCGGCACACGTTTTTCGGCGATATCGAGGCGAGCCATAACCTTAATCCGCGACACTAACAGCGACGACAGTTTACGGTTTGGCTTGAGGACTTCCTTGAGCACACCATCGATACGGAACCGCACCACAAGCTGTTTCTCGTAGGTTTCGATATGGATATCCGACGCTTCTTCTTTAATCGCTTCAGATAACAAGGCATTAATCAATTTGATGATAGGCGCATCATCATCACCTTCAAGTAAGTCTTCGGTCTGCGGCAGCTCTTCGGCAAGGGTGAATAAATCCATCTCGTTGCCTATGTCTTCCATCAACTGCTGCGCTTCAGACGAGTTCGCCTGATATGCTTGAGTGAGTTTGGCCTCAAACTTTGCCACTTCGAGCTTAACCAAAGGCAAATCAATACCCGAATAACGCCGCGCTTCGAGCATAGCCGTTAAGGGTGTTTTACTCGTATAGAACAAGCTTAACTCGCCCGTTTCACCCAGCGCGAGCACCACATCGTGGCGGTGTGCGAAGGCAAAAGGTAAACGCTCTTTACTGCTCGAACGAAATACCTCATCACCTTCAGCTTCAAGGCCTAGCTCATTAGAGACTTGGCTGAGGTCATCGACTTGGGATAGTTGAATTTCACTCATTGGTTTTATCTTTGTTTTTGTTTTCATCGAGCGTTTTGAGCGTTGGATCCGTTTTACGCATCTGAGTATCTAAGCCTTTACCTTCTTTATAACGCTCTAAAATCTCGTTAACTTCAGGTGGTAAATACTCAGACTGATTCCATTCATCTAGTACAGGCACTTTAGTATCAGGCATTAAGTTAACGCCACGCTCTTGCTGTTCAAGCTGTAATGCTCTGAAATAATTATATTTACGTCCAGCAATCCCTTCCATCGTGATGCCATCACGTATGATTGTTGGCTTGATGAAGATCATGAGGTTTTTCTTCGTTTTTTTGCTCGAAGAAGATTTAAACAAATGTCCTAGAATAGGGATATCACCCAAGAACGGTACTTTTTGTATACTTTCTTGTACTTCTTCGTTGATCAAACCACCGAGTACCACAATTTGACCAGAATCCGCCATAACGGTAGTGGTTAAGCGACGAGTCGCGAAGGAAATATCCACGCCTGTATTACCGTTAACCCCAGAAACTTCCTGTTCAATCGTCAGCTTAACTGAGCTGCCTTCGTTGATCTGCGGCACCACTTTCAGTTTAACCCCAACCTCTTTACGCTCAACGGTTTGGAATGGGTTGCTGTTGCTCGAACTGGCGGTAGAACCTGTCAGAATAGGCACTTCGTCACCCACAATAAACGAGGCTTCTTGGTTATCTAAGGTCGTAATAGAAGGCGTTGCCAGTACGTTTGAGTTAGTGTCACTCGACACTGCTTGAATTAAGGCACCAAAGTCGCCCATGGCCACGCCCCAAGCCATACCGTTCACTTTACCTAAGGCTTGGGCGAGTAGCGTCACATCTCCGCGCTTATCTGGGTTGGTGGTCACTACGGGCTGCCCTGTATTCGGATCAATCGTCGTCACTGAAGAGCCTTTTTCCCCTTGTGCCTGCCATACACCCGCGCCAATCTCACCTATGGTTGGGCCTAAGTTATTAAACTGAGTGCCGCCGCCCGCTTTAGCCGCCCATTGCACCCCGAAGCCAACGTTATCGCCCTCAGCCACTTCCACGATAATCGCTTCAACTAACACTTGAGCACGGCGGATGTCGAGTTGATTAATCACGCTCTCGATAGTACGCATCTGATCGGGTTCAGCACTGATCACTAAGGCGTTGGTTTCAGTATGCGCCATGATATTAATTTCATTACGGCGTTTACCACCACCCGCAGCCTGAGCGCTCGGATCTTTCTCGCCTTCCAACTTTTGGGCAAAACCGGTCAGCACTTCAACTAAATCTTCTGCTTTGGCATAACGTAGATAACGGACTTTTGTGTTACCTGTGCTGGCTTGTTCGGCATCGAGACGATGGATAAGCTCGACCACACGTTGGCGGCTCTTCTCATCACCGCTCACGACTACGGCATTGATACGTTCGTCAGCAACCACTTTTGGCGCTTGGCCTGGCAATTGAGATTGGTTAGCGGTAGCACGATAAAGGGTATCTATGATTCGTACCATTTCACCCGCAGAAGCAAATTCTAACGGCACCACTTGCACCGAGGTATCGCCTTGCTTATCCACTCGACGGATAATTTCGACTAACTTGTTCACTACAGCAGCACGGCCAGACAACATCAAGACATTGGAGGGATCGTAGTTCACTACGTTGCCGCCACCCGCATTATCATTAAGTTGGCGCAATAACGGCGCTAATTGCTTAGCCTCAGTATTATACAAGGCCACGATACGCGTCACCATTTCATCACCAAGGCCGGGGTCGTTATCGTTAGCGACTCGAATTGCAGCGGTTTTGGCATCTTTGTCTTTAATGACTTTAATAACGTTATTTTCCATCTCAACGATGGCATAACCGTAAACTTGTAAGACGTTGAGGAAAAACTGGTAATACTGTTCATCGTTCAACAGATCATAACTGCGAACGTTGATTTTGCCGCGAATTGTCGGGTCAACTATGATGGTCTTATTCAGGTTTTTACCAACGATATTGATAAACTCTTGAATATCCGTGCCTTTAAAGTTGGCCGCATACTGTTCAGACCAAGCGAATTGGGAGGAGAACATGGCTGCACCCGCAACAACCCCAGCAATCAGCTTGCGTCGAATCCTTTTGTTATTCATTCTTTTTCTTTCCTCTAACGCGTGTTATTGCGGCAAACTAAACATGATTTCAACCAATTGTCCTTCCCGCTCAACCATAATAGAAACTTCGGTTAACTCGGGTAATTGGCTCATCATTTCTAACGCTTGACTCATTACGGTCAAGTCGTATCCATTAATCGATTTGGCTAAATCGTTAGCTTTAAAACCCGCCTGCTTAAACAAATTGGCGTCTTTCCCTGGATTCAAGCGATATCCCGCCACAGCGTCACCCTGTCTGACAGGTGAAATGGCAATATAATCGGTGATCTTACTGGGGTCGGCTAACAATTCGGTGCGGGATTCGGCGAGTTCTTGGGAGATTTCGGCATTTTTACGTTGATCGACACGGCTCACTGCCGAGCCAGTCTTATTAGTCTTAGCTTGTTGTAACTGCTGATTGGCTGGGCTTTGGCTAGTATAAACTAAGCCATCGAGCATTAATGTCTCGTAACGGCCAGCGTTAGTGATGATAATACGGTCGGCATAGACTTCTTTCAGTGATGCCGAAGTGCCCTTAATTTTATCGCCTAAGCTGTAGGTCTCTTGGCTGCCGTTTGACTCAATGATCGCTAAGCCTTTCTGATCTGCTGTCGATGCAACAACGCCAGTGAGCTGAATAGAGAGCGTGGTCTTAGGCGCGTCGGTCACAGTCTCAACAACCTCAGTTTTTGGCTTTTCAGATTTAGCATCTGCCTTACCAAAGAGACCAAGCTGCTGTAAACCCGCAAGATCAACCTGCCCAGCACCTTTACCCGTCAGGTTAACGGGCGTTGGCGACCAAGCGCTGGGTGATGAGCTAGTAGGCACTAATTTCCATGTAATTTGCGCGGCTAACAACATGATCACAATAAAACCCAACCAGAAGACTATCCGGCTTAAGGGCTTATGGGGCATGCCAATGGCTTTTGCGATAACTTTATCTAATAAATCCATATTTTATGTGGACCCTCGATACAGGTCTCTGTTCTGATTATAATAATTAGGCGATTACCGTCTCATGCTAACCTAGGCAGCATTTGGCAACAAGCCCATAACAGCATTCAAATTGGCGAAAATAGGCCAATTATGCTAACTTTGCCCGCCATAAAAGGGTGTGAAGCACGCCACCCTTTAACATAATAGAAATGCTCTTCACGCATTTTCTTGCTCGGCATGTGAACTCATCGATCTTTTAGCTGGAGACACTATGACTCAAGGTCAAAGCGATAAAACAGACATTCGACTCGATAAGTGGCTTTGGGCTGCACGTTTTTATAAAACCCGCGCCATCGCCAAAGAAATGATTAACGGCGGCAAAGTACATTACAACGGCCAGCGTGCCAAATCTAGTAGGAATGCCGAGATAGGCGCCGTCCTTAAGATACGCCAAGGATATGACGATAAAGAGATCGTCATAAAAAAATTATCGCAATTACGCCAAAGTGGTGCGATTGCACAAGAATTGTACGAAGAAACCGCGACAAGTCTGGCTAAACGGGCCATTAATGCTGAGCAACGACGCCTCCACATGCTCAATAACCCGATACCCGATCAGAAACCAGATAAAAAGCAACGACGCCAGCTCATGCGCTTTAAAGACCTTTAACAGTGAGATACACGATGAACCAAGATACTTTACACCGCTACTTGTTCGATAATGCCGATGTGCGCGGTGAACTGGTGCAGTTACAAGACAGCTATCAACAAGTGATCAGCGCCCAAGAATACCCAGCCGTACTGCAAGTGCTACTGGGTGAATTAATGGCAGCCACCTCACTATTAACCGCTACATTGAAATTTAGCGGTGATATCAGCGTACAGTTACAAGGCAACGGCCCTGTATCTTTAGCGGTGATCAACGGTAACAATTTACAAGAGTTACGCGGTGTGGCTCGCTGGAATGCTGAACTCGCCGATGATGCGAGCCTCACAGAACTCTTCGGCCAAGGCTATATGGTCATCACCTTAACACCCGAGGAAGGTGAACGCTACCAAGGTGTCGTTGCACTAGACAAGCCAACGCTTGCTGCCTGTGTTGAAGAATACTTCAATCAATCTGAGCAGTTACCTACGGGAATTTGGTTATTTGCCGACGGCAAACAAGCGGCGGGCATGTTCCTACAAATTCTGCCAAGCCAGCAAGATCACAACGCCGACTTCGAACACTTGAGCCAACTGACGTCGACCATCAAGGCCGAAGAGCTATTTACTCTTGATGCAGAAAGCGTGTTACATCGCCTCTATCATCAGGAAGAAGTACGCTTATTTGATCCTATCGATGTGAGCTTTAAATGCACTTGTTCCCATGAACGCAGTGCTGGCGCGATCAAAACCTTAGATCAAGCAGAAATCGAAGCCATACTGGCCGAAGATGGCAAGATAGAAATGGGTTGCGAATATTGCCACGCTAAATACACCTTTGATGCCATAGACGTAGCAACCTTATTTGCTAACGGTCAGACATCAACAACCCAGCAGTAAAACGACTCCCCCTAAAAAATGGGCGCCCTATTTGGCGCCCATTTTTTATTCATACCTATAATCCCCTCACACATTGCACTCGGCTTAGGCTACAATCGCCCTCACTTTGTCACCTAGCACGACTCAGGCGATAAATAAAATTAAATCGGCAGACGATCGATATTAAAATAACCTTACAAATCAAATGGAGACCTTACTATGGCGGATGGATTAAACCGCGTTCACTTTAACCCCTCAACAGCACAACTTGTCGAATTTGCCCTGCTACGCGGCGAAGGTGAATTGACAGCCAATGGCGCATTAGTTGCTAAAACAGGCGCTCGCAGCGGTCGCTCACCTGGCGATCGTTTCATTGTAAGAGAACCCAGTTCAGAAGCTGATATCGAATGGGGAACAGTCAATCAAGCTTTCGATCCAGGTGCTTTTGAAGGTTTATGGGCACGGGTTGAAGCTTACCTAGCCGATAAAGAACTGTTTGTATCTGATCTCGAAGTCGGTGCCGACACTGAACATTACCAACCAGTACGAGTCACCACACAATACGCTTGGCACCAACTGTTCGCCCGCAATCTATTTATCATTCCTGAAGAATTTAATCGTAAAGACAAACCAGTGTGGCAGATCATCAATGCCCCTGACTTTGTTTGCGTACCAGAACGTGATGGCACTAACTCAGATGCGACCGTGATTTTAAACTTCGCCGAACGTAAAGTGCTGCTCGCTGGCCTTAAATACGCCGGCGAAATGAAAAAGTCTATGTTCTCAGTGCAAAACTTCCTACTGCCAGCCCAAGGCGTGCTCCCAATGCACTGCTCAGCCAACGTGGGTAAAGATGGCGACACTACGCTATTTTTCGGTTTATCTGGCACAGGTAAAACCACACTCTCTGCTGATCCAAAACGCTTCCTGATTGGTGACGATGAACACGGCTGGGCACCCGGCGGTGTATTCAACATCGAAGGCGGTTGCTACGCCAAATGTATCGACTTAAGCCAGAAGAATGAGCCCGTGATTTGGGATGCGATTCGTTTCGGCACTGTACTTGAAAACGTCGTTATGGACGAACACCGCGTACCTAACTACAAAGACAGCAGCCTAACGGAAAATACTCGCGCAGCCTATCCGCTGGAGCACATCGCCCAACGTAAAGAAGACAACTGCGGCGCTGAGCCACATGCGGTTGTATTCTTAACCTGCGACGTATCTGGCGTATTACCACCGGTTTCTATCCTGACCAAAGAACAAGCGGCATACCACTTTTTATCTGGCTATACCGCCAAAGTGGGCTCGACTGAAATCGGCTCAACCTCGGCGATTCAATCCACCTTCTCAACGTGCTTCGGCGCACCTTTCTTCCCTCGCCCTGCTGGCGTGTACGCAGAACTGTTGATGAAGCGCATTGAGTCATTCGGTAGCCAAGTGTACTTAGTCAACACAGGCTGGACTGGCGGTCCACACGGTGTAGGTAAACGTTTTGACATCCCAACCACCCGCGCCATCGTCGATGCGATTGTCAGCGGTGAATTGAAAGATGTGGAAACTGTCCACTTAGACACCTTGAACCTCGCCGTTCCTGTGGCAGTCACAGGCGTAGACAGCAATTTACTCAACCCAATCAACACTTGGGGCGATAAAGCGCTATATGCCGAATACGCCCAGAAGTTGGCCGAAGCTTTCACTAAAAACTTCGCTAAGTATCAAGTGTCAGACGCTATCCGTAACGCAGGTCCAAAGGCATAAGCGCGTAGCGGATCTATTCGGATAATATAATCAAACACATTGTTGAGTAAAAAAGCGCGGGTTCAGTCATGAACCCGCGCTTTTTATTTGCGGCTAAATTGATTTAGTGATGATTAAATCCACCCACACTAAAGCCACTACGATAGATTTTTATGTATTTTATTTCTTATCGATTAGTTAAACCAAGCTTAAATTAATGCTGCGTTTTTATAATCACCGATAACAATCATCATTTTTTAGGAAGCGGCACCCAAATGGAAAATCATAAACCTGTCACTGGATTCCAGCGATTTCTCAATGGCGTCGAAGTCGTCGGCAATAAACTGCCTGATCCGGCGGTATTATTTGCGATGTTTCTGGGCTTAGTCTGGTTGATCTCTTGGGGATTATCAGGTGTCAGTTTTGATGAAATCGACCCTCGTACTGGCAACCCGATTCAAGTCGTCAATATGCTTGATGGTGGTGCGTTAACCGCTTTTACCTCGGCGATAGTCACGACCTTTGTCACTTTCCCGCCGCTAGGTGTGGTGCTTGTGGCCATGCTGGGCCTAGGCGTTGCTGAACATACTGGCTTTATTAATGCAGGGCTGCGCTCCATTTTATCTATTACCCCCAAGATGTTACTCACTCCGGTATTGATAGCCGTGGGTATTCTAAGCCATGTCGCGGTTGATGCGGGTTATGTACTCGTTATCCCACTCGGCGCGGTGATCTTCTATGCCGCGGGTCGTCATCCCTTAGCCGGTATTGCCGCCGCTTTCGCTGGCGTATCCGGCGGTTTTTCTGCAACCGTTGGCGTGCCATCGAGTCTTGATCCTATGTTAGCGGGCTTAACTCAGGCAGCGGCAAGATTATCGGCCGATCCCGCGGCCGCCACATTAACGATTAACCCACTGAATAACATCTTTTTTACTTCGGCTTCTGCCATTTTAATTATCTTAGTTGGCTGGTTCTTAACGGATAAAGTTATCGAGCCGCGCCTAAAAAACACTGCGGTGAATGGCGATCCCAGCACGCTCCCAACCCTAGATGAACTGCAACCCCATGAGCGCCGCGGACTCAAATTCGCCATGGCCGCCATGTTGTTGTGTGCATTAGGATTAGTATTAACCGCCTATGGTGAACATTCTGCTTGGCGTGCTACTGACGGCGCCTTAACCAGTGCTTCAGCCCCCTTAATGCGCTCCATTGTGGCGATTATTTTTGTGTTCTTCCTCGTGCCCGGCATAGTGTATGGCTATGCCGCTGGCACAGCAAACAACCACAGAGCCATTATTCAAGGCATGAGCAAATCCATGAGCGGCATGGGTTATTACATCGTGATGGCCTTCTTCTGCGCCCAGTTTATTTATGCTTTTGGTCAATCTAATTTAGGCGCGTTAATGGCCATTAAAGGCGCGTTGGCGTTAAAGGAATTAGCCCTTCCTATGGGTGTGACTTTGGTGGGAATTGTGTTTCTCACGGCGTTCGTCAATCTATTAGTGGGTTCCGCTTCAGCCAAATGGGCATTGATTGGTGCCATTATGGTGCCCATGTTAATGGAGCTGGGTGTATCACCGGATTTGACTCAAGCCGCTTACCGAGTGGGCGACTCATCCACTAATATCATCACCCCACTGATGCCTTACTTTCCGTTAATTGTGGTGTTTTGCCAAAAATACGTTAAGGAATCAGGCATCGGCACCTTAGTGGCACTGATGTTACCGTTTTCAATCAGTTTTCTTTTACTTTGGAGCGGTTTCTTACTGGCATATTGGGCCTTAGGCTTGCCTCTAGGGATTGGCAGCTCGCTCTCCTTCCCCGCAATGCCTTAGGGCGTTCAAGAGGTATTTAGAGTGCTTGCGAAATTGAATTCATAATAAACAGGCGCTCAATACCTCAATAACCACTAAATGATGCACAACTTATTACCTCGCCTTAAACGCAAATGCCGACGTTAACCGTCGGTATTTTACCGCTAACAACACGTAATTTTATTTTATATAGAAACAACAAAATAAAAATAAACACTTAAATATCTATAAACGCATCTCGCTCATAGTAAAAGATAATAGCTTCAAGCAGTTCCTGTTCACTTGGCTGGGCTTTTTGCTGCATCAGGTTATCGATCACATCCTCGATTTGATCCATGTTTAGCAGATAACCATAGTCACTCCGGCCTAAGCTATCCTCAAAGGCATCGATTTCGTCATCCGATAGGTCTCTCATATCATTCACTATCGGGAATAATGGAGTGATCAGTTGCAGGGATTCACCTTCATCAAGATCTTGATAAACCAGCCAATAACTTAATCCAGGTTGTTCGACGCACTTTCTTATCCAGCACTGTAACGATTCGGGCGGGCCAAAAAATGAGGTGATGTTCATAATGTCCTCGAAATGGAGTTGTCATAGGGAAAACTGAGTGAGTCACAGAGTTGAATGGTCATGGAGGTTTTTTAGCTATTAACCACTCTCATGATTCATACAAGTAAAAGATGGGTAACTAACGACTCAAGCCGCCCCAAGAATACGAGAGGATATCTGCGCCCATCAAAGTAAAAATCACAATTCATCAATTCGGCAGTTAAAATTCCATAATTAAATAAGCTTTATTCATTTTTAAGCGCATAAATTTAAGCATTCCTCATTTAACGTTAACATGATTTAGGCTTTGGTTATTTTGAAACCAAGGTTAGTGATGTTTCACAATCCCCTGCTATGCAATTGTGGTACTTTACTCGGTCAAAAATGTCGGGCATTTGCCTTTAACATAGAGTGAACCTTTAGCCTAGAGTAAGGCTTAATCACTAAAGCTTGAGTCGTCTAGGTTCAAATCGTCTGTGCATGACACAAAATGCTGCGGCAACTGGGGAGTTTCGCAAGAATGAAGAGCAAGAGTTTATTAGGTAACATTGGTGTGCAAGTGGTTATTGCCATGATTATCGGCGCACTGGTGGGTTTTATGATGGGCGAGAGTGCAAGTGTGTTTGCACCACTCGGAACCATTTTCATCCATTTAATCAAAATGCTAGTGATACCACTGGTATTGGTTTCTATCATCAGCGGCGCGGCGAGCTTAGGTGATAGCCCATCGGCGGGTAAAATTGGTATTGGCACTTTCGGCTTTTTTATTGTCACGTCGGGCTTTGCCGTTGTGCTTGCACTCTTGATGGGTAATCTGTTCCAACCGGGTGCAGGCGTTGATTTTACCGCCCACAGCAGCACAGACTTGATGGAAGTAACCAAGGAACATGGCGCATTGCCCGGGGTAATGGATACCTTTATCGGCATGATCCCAACCAATGTGTTCGAGTCACTGAACGGCGGTAACATATTACAAATTTTAGTCTTTAGTATCTTCTTCGGCATCGCACTGACTAAAGTTAAAGGCGATGGTGCTAAACCTATTTTGGCCGCACTCAACACAGTCGTTGATGCCTTTGTGTGGATGATCAACTGCGTGATGATCATTGCCCCTATCGGTGTATTTGGTTTGATGGCCGATTCTGTCGGCACCTTCGGTTTCGATGCACTAGAAGTCGTGTTTAAGTTATTCGCCGTATTTGTGGCTGCGATTCTGATCTACGGCTTTATCTTCTTCCCATTAGTAGTGCAACTCTTCTCAAGAGTGTCGGCGCGCCAGTTTATTTCGGCAATGAAGAAGCCGCAGGTGATGGCCTTATCGACCGCCTCTTCAATGGCGACTCTGCCAGTGAATATGGAAACCTGCGAGGAAGATCTTAAAGTCTCTAAGGCAACAACGGCTTTTGTACTGCCGTTAGGCGCCACCATTAATATGAGCGGCAACGCGATTTATTATGGTTTAGTGGCCATGTTCTTCGCCCAAATGTATAACGTTGATCTATCGATGACAGCCTATGCGGCCATCATTTTCACCTCAACCTTAGGCGCAATTGGTCAAGCAGGTGTGCCGGGCCCATCCTTCTTAGTAGTGGCAGTGCTGTTAGCTGCGGGAATTCCTATCGATGGTTTACCTTTGCTGTTTGCGTTAGACAGGGTTTTTGACATGATCCGTACCGCACTCAATATCACTGGCGATGCGGCTTGTGCCTTGATTATGGATAAATATACAGAAGTTGACGTTAAAGCGGATAGTGAGCGCAGCTTAAGCTAACTCAAACACTTTGAATATAGGCTTGAATAGGCAACGCTTATTCAAGCCTTTTTTATATCTGCAGCACGGTATAATGGCCTGCCTCTACACGCATCAGTTAAGCCTATTTAATCTGAGTGTTAATGTGATCTCTCCCGCGCCATCCACTAAGCTCAATTTGCTAGATTTCGCAATTTACATTTCTTTATGGCGCTATGGCCGCAAGTGACACGGTTTTTCTGCGATACTGCCACCAGATTAACATCGCTAAGTTAGCTCAAAGGAATTTTGCCCTATGTCTGTATTTGCCCCAGCCACACCCTTTGCCGACTTTATCTATCGCCATTTCCGCTCAATCCACGCCCTAAAGCTCGGGCTAGCCTTACTCGTTGCTGTCACTATTAATGCCATTTGGGCGCCACCGCATTTTATTTGGAGTATGGTCACGATAGTGATCATTATGATGAGCTTACCTCAAGTAGGCGGCGCGATTGAAAAGTCGCTACAAAGGGCGATAGGCACTTGTTTAGGCTCAGCTTATGGGGTGATGTTAGTTGCCACTGTGGACAGTTATTGGCTAATCATGAGCCTGCTGATCTTAGCCGTTAGCTTGATTTGTTTTATCTCGGCCGGACGTTACAGCTATGCCTATTTAGTGACCGGATTTACCATCATAATCGTCGTCGGCGACGCCAACCATGACACCTCTGAGGCACTATGGCGCACGGCCAACATCCTCTCCGGCTGCGTGATTGCTATTTTGGTCTCACTGTTCATTTTTCCGATTAAAGCTAAACAAGATTGGCGCTCCCAACTCGCCCATGCCATCGACAATATGGCCGAAGTATTAGCCGAGCATCTTAAGGCACCCGCCAATCATGAGCTCGATTTTCGCGCTAGACTGGAGGCTGCGATGAAAGCCGTACTCACTCAAAAGAAACTATTTTTCTCCTTGGAATGGGAAAGTCAAACCCTCAAAAAACACAAAGTGCTACTGTCGCAGTTAGCCAATAAACAAGTGCGCTTAATCACCTTACTTGAACTCTTACCCTTAACCCGCTGGCAGGAAGAAGACAAAGACGCCTATCTGCAGATTAATGCGGTTGCCTCTGAGCTTGCCTTCTATTTGCAACAACTTGCAGAATTTGTAGCGGGTAAAGCTCAACAATTGCCGACACTGCCAGAATGCTTAGATCAAGAATTACAACACAGACTCCAGCTTGCCCTAGTTGCAGCCACTCAAGCATCAACTGCTGATCCAGTGACTGCCGTAAACGACCAAGTGCCGCAGGGATTTGCGCTCACAGGTTATAGCTGGCTGATTTATCAGCTCGCGATTGCCGTCGAAGCACTTTATAAAGACATTGCCATTATCGACATTGCCTATAACAAGCGGCCAGCTTCTCAGATAACGCCCAACAAAACGGCTTAGTCGATTTTACCATTCCGCTTAGTGCTTAAATCCATGTCAGAAATGCCGGATAACCCTTAGCCGCCCTTGCGTTAACGGGGCTTTTAATGAAAAGATACCGTCCTAATAAAAATTCGATAGATGGACTCTTTTCATGCGCTTGTTTTCTTTCTCCGTTATCGCCATTGCCTGTCTCTCTACGGGCAATCTGTACCCTGGGAATGCTTTTGCCAATGATGCGAAAACCACAACCCAAACAACTCCGGCAGCCACTATGGCGCAAGCCTCTACCACAGAAACATTGGCAGTTGGCTCCCCAGTAATCACAACGTCACAGGATGCAAGTCCAGCAGCGAATAGCCAAGCAACTGAAACTGCGACTAATGTACTGGCCGATACCACAGTTGCAGCGCCAGAAGCACAACCAGCGCCCATTCCTAAACGAGCCAACACCTTTGTCAACGATGCGATTTTACCGCCAAGCATCACTTGGCATGGCGCCAGCGAATCGCTCATGCTAAGTGTTGATAGCGAGTGGGCGACGCCCTTTGAGCAAAGTGGCGGTATTGAAAGTCCAAGCTACGATGCCACTATCGCTTGGCTTGACAAACTCGCGGGCGAGACAGATAAATTACAAAAGGTGAGTTTAGGTAAGAGCCCACAAGGGCGCGATATTTGGATGTATATCGCCAGCAGTGAAGGCATTAATGAATCGGCACGCCTCAAACAAAACACTAAGCCGACAGTGCTAGTGCAGGCGGGAATTCATGCGGGAGAAATCGACGGTAAGGATGCCGGCATGATGCTGCTACGTGACATTATCCAAGGCGATAAAAGTGCCCTGCTCGATAAAACCAACCTCTTGTTTGTGCCTATGTTTAGTGTTGATGCTCATGAGCGCAGCGGCGAATTTAATCGTGTAAATCAACGTGGCCCTGTGAATATGGGCTGGCGCACTACGGCTAATAATCTCAACCTTAACCGCGATTATGCTAAGGCCGACAGCTTAGAAATGCAGCACATGCTGCGCGCCATTAACGTGTGGCAACCGGATCTGTATATCGACGTGCATGTTACCGACGGCATCGACTATCAATACGATGTTACCTTTGGTTATAACCTTGCCCAAGGCTTAAGCCCTGCGAGCTACCGCTGGCTCGAAAACAGCTACAGACCTGCGGTTGAAGCCGCATTAACGGAACAAGGCCATATTCCCGGCGCACTGATTTTTGCCGTGGATAACGCCGATATTAACAAAGGCATGTCGCTGTGGAATCCAAGCCCGCGCTTCTCTAACGGTTATGGCGATGCTCGCCATTTGCCCACCATTCTGGTTGAAAACCACAGCCTAAAGCCCTTTAAGCAAAGGGTGCTCGGCACTTATGTGATGTTAGCGCAAACCCTCAAAACCGTGGGTGAACAGGCGACGAAACTTAAGAGTGCAATTCAAGAAGATAAATACCGCGCCTCACCGCTAATCACCCTTACTTGGAAATTAGCACCATTAGAAAAAGGCTGGGATTTTAAAGGCATAGATTATCAACTTGAAAAGAGCCCCATCAGTGGCGCTGAAGTTGTGCGCTGGACAGGTGAACCTAAGCTTTACCCTAACTTGCCTGTGATGGCTGAAACAGTGCCCGACATTAAGGTTACTCGTCCGAGTGCTTACTATATTCCCGCTCAATGGACTCAAGTGATTGATCGTCTTAACGTGCATGGCATTCGCATGACCACGCTCAAAAAGCCAACCGAGTTGAAATTGCAGCAATATACCCTCAGCAATCCCGTGTTTAACACTAAGGATTTTGAGGGCCGCCAAACGGTCAAAGCCGAGTCAGAGTTAACCAAAATCAGCACCACTCTGCCCGCTGGCACCATTAAAATCAGTACAGATCAACCGCTAGGCGATCTGGCGATTTTACTGCTTGAGCCGCAATCACCAGATTCTTTACTGCAATGGGGTTTCTTCAATCCTATCTTCACTCGTACTGAATACATTGAAGATTATGCGGTAGAGCCACTGGCAGCCAAGATGCTAAAAGATGATCCTAAGCTACAAGCTGAGTTCGACAAAGCACTGGCCAATGCAGAGTTTGCCGCCGATCCTGAGGCACGCCTACGCTGGTTCTATGAACGTAGCCCTTACTACGATAACCAATACCTTAAGTATCCGGTTTACCGTAGTCGTTGATCATCGCGATTACAAAAGGCTGTGATTACGCTGGCTTACGCGCACTGATGCTATACACCAAGGGCACCTTCTGCCCCTGGTGTGTTAACACATAACGACCATCGGCTTGCGCTTCGAGCCCTTCAAAGCAGTTATAGGGGGTGAAATCAAACTCGTGGAAAAACTCCAACACTAAGCCCGCCTGCAATAACGCATTAATCACTTCAGATAAACTGTGCGACCAGCACATTAAGGTTTGCTGATCATCACCGGTATTTTCGGTATATGTGCCTTCCAGCTCTATGTCTGGCTCACCCCGATTAAAATAGCTATAACCATCGAACAACTGCTGCGCAGGATGGAACTCGGCCATGTAAAACTGTCCGCCGGGTGTTAAACAGTCGGCAACCGTCTGCGCCCATAGGGTTAAATCCGGCAGCCACACAATGGCACCATAGGACGTAAACACAATATCGTGAGGCTCAACCTTGCTCGCCACACTGTAAACATCGCTACAGATAAACTCGGCGGACAACTGTGTCCGTTCTGCCAGCTTTTGCGCTTCAACAATCGCCACCTCTGACAAATCGACGCCTGTGACTCTGGCTCCCATTCGCGCCCACGACAAGGTGTCTAAGCCGAAATGACATTGCAGATGCAGCAAACTTTTACCTGCAACCTCGAGTTCACCTAGCTCAATTTCCCGCAGCGAAGTCTTACCACTAAGAAAGCCCGCCACATCATAAAAATCAGAAGTTAAATGTACCCGAGTGCGCGCATCCCAAGCCGTCTTGTTCGTCGTTAAATAATCCATCTGCATCCCTTCTTATGTTTTTTGTATTTTTGATTCCGCGTGACTTACGGAGCTTAAACTAACTTAATAAATGAGCAATTTCACTAATCTATGAGTAAATCACCCATGTAGCGGACATGTCCGCACAGTGAGTCTCGGACACTTTTCAGCTTAACCAATTGATTATAAATGAAACTTAAAATTGGCATGGGCTGTGCAATGTCTTACACATCGCAAGACGACTCAGCACTCACCCAAAAAATCGAGTGCCAGATAAACAAGGAAGCTAACATGTCACTACGCCCATTTATATTCACCCTCGCTTTTATAGTGTTTTTTACTGCTGGGGTATCGCTCACTGGCTGCATTCTTAATGTGAACGCAGCAGGCATGCCAGATTTAGACCACCAACAACGCGAACTCACACTCGATAGCCAAGACTTACAAGGCCTGATTGCAGAAACTGGCGCAGGCAGCTTGGAAATTATCGGTGTCGAAGGCCTCAGCCAAATTAAACTCGTCGCCGACATCTATAGCAATAAGGACGACAACGATGACAGCAAAGTCATTCTCACCCTTGAGAAAAAAGCCAATAAAGCCAAGCTCAAGGCCAACTTTGAGCAAACAGATTCTAACAATGACTCGCCCTATATAGACCTAAAACTCCAAGTCCCTGCGAACTTTACACTGGATATTGTTGACAGCTCAGGGGCTATTTTGATCAGCAAGATGACGTCAGACATGAACGTCAAAGACGGTTCGGGTGAACTCACTATCAACGGTGGTAACAATATCAACATAGAGGATGGCTCAGGTGATATTGAAATCAGCCAAATCAACGGCAGCCTAACCATTGAAGATGGCTCTGGTGCCATCAAGGTGACCGATATTCGCGGCAATATCGCAATTAATGACGGCTCGGGCAACATAGAGGTCGCCAATGTGCAAAGTGCTGTGACCATCACAGATGGCTCAGGCAATATTAATGTCTTTAACACTAAGGGATTAACGATTCTTGCGGCAGGTTCTGGCGATGTGACATTTAACAAAATCGACGGCCCAGTGAGCATGCAATAACGCGCCGTTTTACCACTCTACTCCCAAAGGTTTTACCCACTTCCCGGCGTAGAGGCTGATGTTGCAACGGTTCCCAGCCAAGATGTCAGTCTTCTACCCACCCTTTTAAGCGTATGCCCGACTTATGCATTTATGCCACTAACCCCTTGTAGTGGCATTTTTTTATACCGGAATAAAGCTTGAGTTTGCAGAAATGACGTTGATTTTATTCAGATCGTTACGCTTTAACCTTGTGGATTTGCTAAGATTGTCGGCCTTCCCACTTCAATAGTCGAAAAGTCACACTGTAGTGCCAGTAAGGTCGAGAATATGGATCAGTTTTCGGAATACCAAAAAGCAATTGAATCGCTTTCCCTATCGGATAACCCTAGGCAGATAATGGAAGGACTAGGGGATATTTGTTTTGATGGCGAATCTTTTTATCGCAACGACAATAAAGCCCTAGCCAAACACATTTTCAAGCATATTTACGCCTTAGATGCGCACTCAGACTATTTCTCACACGCCAGAACTGTTGCAAAAGCCTTTCTTATAACCTTGGGAGAAATTCCCCCTATCTCCCTAGAAGAGGCTATTTTACAGATAAAGCATGAGCATGCCTCATTAGCCGCACATCAATTAAATCTGCTGATTGCAAAGCGTATTTTTAGGGAATTGAGTCACCATCAAGACGCTATCCACATCACTATGCAATATCTCACCAAAGCCGAGGCACTTTCCCCTCTGAGCAAGAGTGACCTTCGCTTTAAAGCTTTAGTCAGCTCAAATAAGAGTGAGTAAAGGGATAGCGTGACAAAATAAATCATCAGAATTTAGAGCCGCTTCTCAAAAGAAATGCAAAAATATACCGGAAGAGATCAACGTTCTGAATTCGGCAACCCAATTTTAATTAAGTGATAACATGGACATTTCATCTTTTAAGAAATATATAAAGTTAGCACCAGAAAATGTTTCAGAATGGCAGAGGTGGGAAAATTCATTACCTACCTTCGATTCTATATTACCAATATTGGATTATGTATATAACGCTGAGTGGCAGCGACATGATTGGAAAGCCATAATGGCATTCATTCGGAAAGGTTATGTTGAGCAAAATGAATCATCTGAATTGGTTGACGGGATTAAGCATGTAAATATATTCAACTCCAAAGTTATTAATCTAAAAGTTGATGTCGCAATTTCATTAAACTGCTCCATTGTTCGTTCATTAGAGTCAATTAATTTATGCTCAGACTCAGTTGAATCATTAAGTGTGTCCCATGCAAGCAAACTCTCTGAAATTACCGGAAACACCCAGAATTTAAGTTACTTATCTTTAAATAAATGTCAAAAGTTAGATTTTGGTTCTATCATTTCAACGCTGGACAGCGTAAAAATTTTAGACCTCAGTGGAAACCCACAGTTGTCCAGTATTGACGAATTGCGTGGAAATAAAAATATTTTTGCGTTGTATCTTGTTGAAACAAATGTAATTAAGACTAAAGAGACAGTAGAAATATTGGCTTCGATACCAAACTTGAAAAAACTTTGGATTAAAGCAAACAAAAAGGAGTTGGAACTTTTAAGAGAAGCCCTACCAGGGATTGTAAATTAAGCATAGAAAAAGGCCGGACATGTAGTTCGAGAGCGCAAAAAGATCTGTGTAAGTGGCATTCTTAAATTGTTGAATGGAGTTCAGAATACCAATAGCAGACAAACTTATCACTCAGCAGAAGAAAAAATCGACTCACCCCAATAATAAATCCGGCAATAAACCGGCCAGTGGCATTTTTTAACTCTCAATTCTTACTTCTCTAACCCCAATGCAGACCAGTCTCTGGTGGCGATAAAATCTTAACCACTTGATTTATTATGGAAATTAATCGTTAAGCTATTAAGCACTGCCATTCCAGTGACTCGCCGCCCTGTCGTTTAACAAGAAGTGTCCCTATAGGCTCAACGGCGGCATCTGCTGCATACAGAAGTGCAAATACCGCGATCACATGGATGTGAAAGAGCGGCCATGCCGCCAACGGTTACTTCCATGACAGTGCTTAATCTCATTAACCTTTGAGTATACCTGTGGCCAAATTGAACAATGAATGCCTTGATAAACTTCACATATAATGTTGCATTCAAGTATGAGCAACATTGCCACTAGCCCCCAACCTTGAACTAAAAATACCAAGCTTTAGGAATCACTCTTAAATGCTTTATTATCTTAATGACTTTCGACCAAACCTCTCATAATCATGGACAATAGCTTCAAACAGTTTTGAACCTACCACTTTATCCACATTATCAATCACATAATTTTCAATCTTTGCAAGCTGTTCTTCTGGGATTTGCTCGTATAGTTCAGATATTTTATTTGCAGCATCCCTGATATAACCATCAAAACCGTCAGGAAAGACGTACTGTCTTGGGGATATTGTTCCACCGCTAATAGCCACACGGCTAGATCGCATTTGTTTCGATTGCTTTGACTTAATTACACCTATAACAATAAACGAAGGTAACTTCGTATAAATGTACGTGCCTTGTGAGTTACCCACAATATCCATGGCAATAGCACGAAGGAAATACCGATTGATGTTTGTTGGAAGATTATCGAAATTTGTTGACTCAATAACATCAAGAGGAAATATGTGTTGCTCAAATTCGTATAAGTTTGAAGATTTACCAAGTAAGAAGTTGGCTAACCCCTCTTCAGCTTTTGCCAACATTTCTAGGTATTCTTGCGGTTTAGTTTCATGGCTATTTTTGCTGCGAACATAAGTAAGTGTTCGCCAAGACAAAGAGGCGGCAAATTTTGACAACCAATTTCCATACACTGCTACTAAACTCGAGTTTTTCATATAAGGGTGGAATATTTTAACCGAAAAAGTTCTTTCCCATGTTGAAAATAAATCTTCGCAAGCTCCACATAACCAATATTCTTTGGCTATATCTTGCTGTCGTTTACTTACTTGATTTCCATCTCTTAAATAACCAGTAATTGAAGTCTTCTTAAGCCACTTTCCTATAAATTTTGGAATAAAATGACTCAACTCAAGCTTCGCTTCTTGATTACATAATTTGCAAACGCCATGCATATAAAAAAGACCTCCATTAAGATAACCTTTGAATAGTGTGCATGCTCGCTTACCTCATTAGAGCAGAGAAAGCGTGCATCGTTAACTATTTGTATCAAAATAAATTAATCAGATTTCTATCACTTTCCTTACACAACAATCTATCAGACAGAATATCCCATGTGCGAGTTACAAACCTATCATATATTGCAATAGGATCATGCCAACTAAGATAGATAGTTCTGTCTGACATTAGGCTTAAGAGAATGCTCTAGGTAACAGGATACTATGCAGTTAGCCAGATTAAGCACTGACATGGAAGTGACCGTTGACGGAATGGATGCCGTCGTCGAGCCTATAGGGATATATCTACGGCGAGTCACTGGAATGACAGTGCTTAATCATTACTAGTCACAGAACAAGTATGATGCAGTGTTAACGATCTACTAATCCACGCTCTGACTCAATCAACGTCAGCTTTTGAGCGCGACTCAGCTTTTTAACTGCAATCTCACGGCGCAGTGCATCGCCGTGACTGCCAACCTGCTCTTGATACATCAGCGTTAATGGACCTTTACCGCGCAGATACTTAGCGGATTTGATGCCACCTGACTGATGCTCGCTAAAGCGTCGTGTGACATCTGTGGTGACGCCTGTGTATAAATGCCCGTTGGCGCAGCGGACTAGATACAAATACCAGAGGGGTGCTGACTTTATGGGTGTAGGCTTCTGTGGTGCAGGATTTAATGGTACGGGATTCAGCGAAGCTTCTGTCACTGCATCTTTGGTAACGACAGCGCTAGTCACTGGGGCAAGTGTGTCTGCCACCAGTGACTCATGTTGCTGCACAGCTTCTATGTCCGTATTGCCTAAGCTGACGACTGATTCAGTCACTTGCGAATAACCTACTTCGACATACCTAACAGACTCAAGAAGAAGGCATATTCTTGGGCTGTATCTTGGTATTGGCGATAACGGCCACTCTTACCGCCGTGGCCAGCTTCCATATCCACATTGAATAACAATACCTTATCATCCATCTTGTACCACTTATTCTGTACATCGCGTAGTTTAGCGACCCACTTTGCAGGTTCAAAATACTGCACTTGGGAATCATGCAAACCAGTCGTCACTAACATGTGTGGGTATTCTTGCTCGGTGACATTGTCGTAGGGCGAGTAACTCAACATGTAATCAAAGTAAGTTTTCTCGTTCGGATTGCCCCATTCGTCGTACTCATTGGTCGTCAACGGAATCGACTCGTCCAGCATAGTCGTCACCACATCAACAAAAGGTACATGGGCTGCAAGGGCGAAATACTTGTCCGGCGCTTGGTTAGCAATCGCGCCCATCAGTAAACCACCCGCGCTGCCGCCAGAGGCAACAACCTTGTTTTTGTCGCCATAACCTTGCGCCGTTAATGCCGTTGTTACGTCAATAAAATCATTGAAGGTATTCTGCTTATTCAACAACTTACCATTGTCATACCAAGGGCGACCTAGCATTTCTGAGCCGCGTACATGGGCAATGGCATACACAAAACCGCGGTCGAGCAAACTGATAACGGATGAAGAGAAATCGGGTTCTACTGTGTAACCGTAAGATCCATAACCGTATTGGTATAGAGGGTTAGTGCCATCTTTCTTGAATTTATCTTTGCGATATACCAAAGAGACGGGCACTTTCGCACCGTCGCGGGCCGTCACAAATATCCGTTCTGCACGATACTGGCTGGCATCAAAGCCGCCTAAGACTTGATCTTGTTTTAATAAATCACGTCTATCGGGATTCACCAGCGAATATTCGTATACGGCTTCTGGCGTCGTTAGGCTGGAGTAGAAAATGCGTAACTTATTGCTGTCTTGCTGGGAATTAATCTCTAAACCCATCACATAGGCAGGTTCATCAAAGCTCAACTCGAAGGGCTTTTGACCATTGAGCGGCATCACTTTAATCCGCGTCAGGCCGTTTTCACGGGTCTGAATAATCAGATAATCCTTGAGCACTAACTCGTCTTCGATACGGGCATTGGGATTATGCGCAACCACTTCTTGCCACTTAGATTTGTCCGCCGCATCTTTGATGGCAACTTTCATCAAACGGAAGTTAGTCGCCTGCCAGTTGGTGAGAATGTAATAAGTATCACCCAGCTTAGACACACTGTATTCGTGGCCTTCTTCCCGCGCTAATACTGGCTTGAATAAACCTAAAGGCTCGCTGGCATCGAGAATAGACACTTCACTCGTCGTGGTGCTTTCTTGGAACAACACAATTTGCGACTCATCTAAGGTTTTGCCGAGCGAGATATAAAATGAATCGTCTTGTTCTTCATACACTAAGACATCGCTCGATTGCTTAGTGCCCAGCTCGTGGCGATACACTTGATAGCCCAGCAAGGTTTTTAGATCTTTGGCGATATAGAACACATGCTTGTTGTCGTTCGCCCACACTACGCGACCTTCGGTATTTTCAAGTACATCGGTGATCATGTCGCCCGAAGCCAAGTCTTTAAAATAGATGTGATATACACGGCGGCTGAGGACGTCTTCACCAAAGGCCAACATGGTTTCATCTGGGCTGACACTGGCGCCGCCTAAACCATAAAACTCATGGCCCTTAGCTCGCTCGTTAACATCGAGCATCACTTGCTCAACACCATCGGCGCCCTTACGGCTGATCAGCGGATATTCGCTGCCCTCTTGGTATCTGTGATAATAGCTGTGCTGATGCCATTGGTACGGCACGCTCGACTCATCGGCGACTAAACGCTCGGTTAACTCTTTATAAAGACCATCTTGCAGCGGCTTTAATGGTTTGAAATAAGCCGCGGTATAGCGATTCTCAACGTTGAGATAGGCCAACACTTTAGGATCTTTGCGCTCATCATCACGCAGCCAATAGTAATCATCGGTACGCGTGACGCCATGTAAAGTCATCACATGGGGAATTTTTTCAGCAACCGGGGCGGGTACTTGCCCTTTGGAGGTCGAACAAGCGGATAACAGCATAGCAATACCTAAAGTGAGTAGCAGAGAGCGCATTTATACGTCCTTGTGACGTCCATAACGACCGTCGAAGAATGCGACGGCAAGTCAATTAGCTTATGTGTTCAGTATGATAGTGGTCAGGTGTGCACTAGCGCAAACATTGAACGCGAGAAGTTGCCATTCGCGGTAAATAAGAGCAACATAACCGCGTTTTTGAGCGCAAATGGCTCAAAAGCAAATTCTCAGGGCGGGGTGAAACTCCCCACCGGCGGTAAATGGGTAACGACTAAGTGATTATTTTGCTGAGCGACACCCAAAGCCCGCGAGCGCCCGAAATCACTTTCGGGGTCAGCAGATCTGGTGCCTTAGATTTTGCTTAGTGCAAAACTGACTATTCCAGAGCCGACGGTAATGGACTGTTTGCTTTAATGGCAACAGTGCTGAGTCCGGATGGAAGAGAATGTAAGACAACACCTTGCGGTATTTAAGTGCAACGCGCTTATGTATTGCAGTGTTAGCCTCATGTTTTGCAATAACTTCACCCCAAGTGAAGTGATATTGCTACAGCAAAATCGAGCCTTTTGGTTTGATTACGTTGTATTTCTGCACGCCCTGATTCTGGATATTCCAATGTCGTTTATTTAAGGATATTAACCATGAATCAGTCTTTACTTGCTCCTTTTGGTACTGCTATCGAACGCGTTGAAGCGGGTCTTAATGCCCTGCGTCAAGGCCAAGGTGTATTAGTTGTCGATGACGAAGATAGAGAAAACGAAGGCGATTTAATTTTCGCTGCCGAGACGCTGACTAACGCGCAAATGGCCATGCTCATCCGTGAATGTAGCGGTATTGTTTGCCTGTGTTTACCCGATGCAAAAGTCAAAGCCCTCGAATTGCCCCCTATGGTGGAAAACAACTCGAGCCAATACGGCACTGCGTTTACTGTGAGTATTGAAGCTAAAGTCGGTGTGACTACAGGGGTTTCTGCCGCCGATCGCGTGACCACCATTAAAGCGGCGATTGCCGATGGCGCTAAGCCAAGTGATCTCGCTCGTCCTGGCCATGTGTATCCACTTCGCGCCCAACCGGGTGGGGTATTGACCCGCCGTGGTCACACTGAAGGCACTATCGATTTAATGCAACTCGCGGGTTTAAAAGCCGCTGGCGTATTGTGTGAAGTCACTAACACCGATGGCACTATGGCGCGTTTACCCGAAATTATTGCCTTCGGTGCTCAGCACAATATACCCGTGTTGACGATTGAAGATATTGTCGTTTATCGCAAATCATTGCTGGCCAATGTCGGCTAGATAACATGCCAATCGCCTGAATCTAGGGCATTGATTTAAATAGAAGGACGTTTAGCTGCGGCAAACGTCCTTTTTATTTAAGTAGATTTACCGTTAACAATCGCGTTCCACCTAATGCACTAAAAAAACCGATAAAAGGTAAAGTTAAACAAGTCATTCTTTCGAATGATGAAATACTGCTTCACATCACAGACAAGACAAATGCTTGTTTGATAGGTGCAAAATAGGTTAATAAAAATAGTCTCTTAGCATGATATATAACAATTTGCTTAATTTCGTGACCTAGATTAGATATCCATAAACTAAAGGTCGCGGTGGCTGGCCGCCTATGTTAAATATCCTCACCCTGTGCCTAGTCCTATTTGTAACTCGGATTCAACGTTATTACGTTGAATTTTCTTTTTCTGCCTAGGTGAACGAGTGGAGTGATCTTTAATGCCGTCAGCGCTACACCATCTCAGTTTGAAGCAAAAGCTCATTCTGTTTTCGTTAGTCCCATTATTAATGATGAGCTTTTTCATTCTGACGCGCATGCATGACTTGATAAAGGAATCACACTCAGCCAAGCACAATCATCTTGCGGTACAAACGACGGTACAAATCACTGAGCTACTCTATCAGTTGCAAAACGAATATGGTCTAAGTACAAATCAGCGACCAACCGATGAAGTGCTATTACAGCAACAAGCGACTAGGTCAAAAGCACTCGATGCATTACTGAACAGTGAGCCTTTAGAGCATCTTCTGGAGGCGCTCGACCCTAAAAGTATTGAAGCAAACAAAATGAACGCATTGTTGGATGCGCTCAAACTCACAGGCAACAAACTCGCTAACGTTCACCAAAACCACACAGACGAAACACTGAGTCAGTTTACGGAACTCTATAATCAATTCCACACTCAGCTTTTACAGCTCATCCAGTTATTACAGTTACAAACCAATGAAATCAGTCAGTCCCGTGCCTATACCGATCTATTGAACCTGCTTATGGTGCAGGAGTTGGCCGTAAAAGAACGAAGTGCCATCAATCAATTACTGCTCAGCAAGTCACTCAATATTAATGATTACCGCACCATAATCTCCTTTATGTATGAATATGAGCGAGCCGTGATGCACGCGAGTAATGCATCAATTTCCGATAGAAGGTCCTTACTACAAAACCTACAAGATTCGCCAGAAAATCAACGCATTCTGCAAATCAGCAAGCAAATTGAACAACAAACTCGCATTAGCGCTCTGGCACAAAATATTAATGCCTTCTTAGGTTACGGTGGCTTAATGGGCAGTTTTCAGGACTATTTGCTTAAGGGCAATGAGATTTCACTGCAAAAATTTAATGCAGCACTTGCGACGATTCAGCTTAATTTGGATGAACTCAGTCACGAGACTCGTTCTCTGCCCGAATTTAAGGCAGCGCTGAAAACCATTGAAGACAGCATAAATCAATACCAGTTCAGCATGGTCAAGTTGCAGCAACTGCAGCAACAAGGTTTGCCGATGACGAAGATCAAAGCCATCGCGCAAGTCCCAGCCAGTGAGGACAAATTAAGCCAAGCGATGAGCCAACTATTAATGCCGCCACATCCAATTGATAGCCAGGAGTGGTGGGATCTCACCACTCAGCGTATCAATCAACTACATTTGCTGGCGCAAAATATCACCAAGAACATGGCGCAGCAGAGCGAATATCAACAAAACCACACCTTAATCTTACTCGGCTTATACTTGTTCTCGGCTTTGTTCACCGCAACCATCACACTTTGGCTTGGACAAAAGATCATCCGCAATTTTATGGATAAGATCACTAAGATTGCCAATGACATGCAGCAAATGGCAGCAGATCCACAGCTCAATATTAATATCCAAGTCTCAGGCACAGATGAACTCGCCCGCATGGCCCGTGCCATGAACCGTATGATTAGCGAACGGCAAAAAGCAAACCATGCCCTAAGCCGCGCAGCAGCAGTGTTTGACTATTCTGCCGAAGGCATAGTGGTGACAGATGCCGACAACCATATTGAACTGGTCAACCCCGCTTTTTGCCACATTACGGGCTATTCATTGGAAGAAGTGAAAGGCCGCAGCCCCTCCCTACTCAGCTCTAGCCGTCATCCTAAGCACTTTTATACCGCCATGTGGGAGTCACTACAAAAAGAAGGGAAATGGGAGGGTGAAGTTTGGAATAAACGCAAAGATGGCCAAGTGTATCCCGAGTATCTAGCGATCACTGTGGTGCGAAATGAGCAAGGTAAAATAATCCAACATATTGGTTTATTTATGGATATCAGTAAGCGTAAGCAATATGAGCAGGATCTTTGGTATCAGGCCAACTTCGATGGGTTAACTGGGCTGCCTAATCGTAAGCTGTTCAATGAACGACTGCAGCACGAAATCCATGTGGCACAGCATGACTCTCGCAAGCTGGCTATCTTGCTGATTGATTTGGATCAATTCAAATATATCAATGATGTACAAGGCCATGCCACTGGCGACTTATTACTTAAAGATGTCGCAAAGCGCTTAGAAGGCATTGCGGGGAAAACCGATTTTATCGCACGTATCGGTGGCGACGAGTTTGTACTTATCTTGCCACGACTGACTAACGAACTCGCCATTGAACACATGGCAACCCGAATCATTGAAACCTTAGGTATGCCGTTTAACTTAAATGACCGCGAGATCCAGATTTCGGCCAGCTTTGGTATTGGCGTCTATCCCGAAGATGGGTTAGATACCGGCTCACTCACCCGCAATACCGAAACCGCCATGTATCAAGCCAAAGACGCAGGGCGGAACAATTTTAAATACTTCACCGCGGGTATGAATCAAGCCATGTTCGCTCGGATGGAGTTAGAACAACGTCTACGCCGTGCCGTGGCACAAAATGAATTTGCCCTGCATTATCAACCTATCGTGGATATGCAAACCGGAAGTGTCTGCAGCGTCGAAGCCCTTATCCGCTGGCAAGATCCCGAGCTTGGGTTGATCCCGCCGGATCAATTTATCCCATTAGCCGAAGAGACTGGATTGATAGAGCCTATGGGCGAATGGGTGCTCAACCAAGCCATGCATGATCTGAGACAATGGCAGAAAAGTGGCTTAAATATCAATGTCGCGATTAATGTTTCCAGCCGCCAATGTATCAATACACGCGGTATGGGGTTCGACCAAGTGTTGCAGGAGTGCTTCAACCGCCACCACGTCAATCCACGAAATGTGCATATTGAGATCACTGAAAGCATGCTGATGGGCGATGCCAGCCATTGCTTGAGCACGCTCGAGTCTATTCGTCATTTAGGCTCGCAAATCTATATCGATGACTTTGGTACGGGTTATTCTTCCCTGAGTTATCTGAAAAAATTCCCGATTTCAGTGATTAAAATCGACCGCAGCTTTGTGGAAAATGCCCTCGAAAATAACTCGAACGCCAACTTAGTCAAAGCGATTGTCATGATGGGGCAAAGCCTAGAAATGGAGTTAGTTGCTGAAGGCATAGAAACCGAAGCACAGTGGCACTTCCTACGAGATTTAGGTTGTCACTTCGCTCAAGGGTATTTGATCTCCAAACCGCTCCCCTTCAATGAAATCACTCCCTTGCTACGCATCAAGCACACAGCACTGTTGAATGATGGCTATCAAGATAAATGCGTGAATATCTAAGCTTATAAAAAATAAAATGATAAAGAACAAAAAAGCAGCCTAGGCTGCTTTTTTGTGGCAAATAAAACGGACTTAAGCCTGTGGTTGGCCTTGGCCGTTCATTATGCTTTCGCCACCCTTAGAGGCTAGCTTAGCTAAATCTTTATCAATAAAGAACAGTGCCTTACCATCTTCGCCCACTAAACGTATCTTATCGACAATCGACTTAAACAGCTTTTCTTCTTCATGCTGCTCAGCGACATACCATTGTAAGAAGTTAAAGGTTGAGTAATCTTGATTCGAAAATGCGGCATGGGCCAAGGCATTGATCTGACGGGTAATCAGCTGCTCATGCTCATAGGTTAATTCAAACAACGCCAGTAAAGAATCGAACTGTGACTGCGGCGCCGCAATCGCACCTAACAAAGGTAAGCCACCGGTTTCACTCACATACGTGAACAGACGGCGCATATGGCCCATTTCTTCATCCGCGTGCTCACGCATAAACTTAGCTGCACCTTCAAATCCCTGATCTTCACACCACGCACTCATTTGCAGGTATAAATTTGAGGAGAAGAACTCCATATTAATTTGTTCATTCAACTTTTCGATCATAGCTGCAGACAGCATAGTAAATCCTCTTTTGCATTCGAACTGAATCATGGGGGACATTGTCATCAAGGGGGTCGACAAAAGCAACAAAATTTACCTTTGGATTTCTTGCTAAGTTAATGATTCATTGATAAAAATGATTTCCATTTGTTCATCGACTCGCGTTCAACCCTCGAATTAGCGCAGTAAATTGTGTGACTTCTAGCGAGGTTATCGCCCAAAGTGGCAGAAAAAACTGACTGGCCTATCACAGAAACTCACATGCAAATCATAGCCATCCCAGATCACCGTGGCATAATAGCCAGTCATAATCAGGTGGAAATTCATTCAGCGTCATTACGACCCATTGCATATAAGGCAGACCCTAATGTCCGTAACAGCCGATCCTTGTTCGCAACCTAGCTTAATGCATCCAGATCAAGCTATTCCCCTTTTGCTCGAGCAAGTTAGCCCAGTGTCAGACACCGAAGTCGTATTGCTTCCCCATGCCCTTGGCCGCGTCCTAGCAGAAGATTTAGCTTCCTGCATCGACCTGCCGCCCTTTAACAACTCCTCTATGGACGGCTACGCCTTCCGTTTTGTCGACTTAAATACGCAAACCAATCAGACCGCATTGCGCCTTATCGGCAGTTCCTTCGCTGGCCATGGTTTTAAAGGTGAAGCCAAACCTAATACCTGCGTGCGGATCATGACGGGCGCACCTGTGCCTACAGGTTATGACACAGTGCAAATGCAGGAAGAAGCCGAGGTTGAAGGTGAGATTATTCATATCCGCCACCCTAGGGCGCAAGGCGCCAATGTGCGTTGCCGCGGTGAAGAACTCACCCAAGGCACTAAAGTGCTCAGTGCTGGCATTCAAATTGGTGCTGCCGAACTCGGGGTGTTGGCCACGATTGGCGTTAGCCAAGTGCGAGTTTATCGTCAGCTTAAAGTGGCCTTTTTCTCCACTGGCGATGAACTGCGTCCCGTTGGCAGCGAATTAGCCCTAGGACAAATTTACGATTCAAACCGTTACTCGATCCAAGGCTTACTCAGCCGCGCTAATGTGGAATGGCTCGATTTAGGCGTAATAGCCGATGATCCTGAAGCCATACGTCAGGCATTTCGCCATGCTGCCAGCCAAGCCGACATGGTATTAACCTCGGGTGGCGTGTCGGTCGGTGAAGCGGATTTCACTAAACAAATTCTTGATGAGGAAGGCAAAATTACCTTCTGGAAACTCGCCATCAAACCAGGCAAGCCCTTTGCCATGGGCCGAATAGGCAAAGCGATATTCTGTGGTTTACCGGGGAATCCCGTGTCTTCTATGGTGACGTTTTACAAACTCGTTTGGCCAATACTGAACAAGATGCAGGGGTTAACCCCAGTTGCACCTTTGATGTTAGACGCTACGCTCACCACGCCTGTGCGTAAACAACCGGGCCGCGTCGAATATCAACGGGGCGTTTTAAGCCGTAATGCACAAGGTAAACTTGAAGTTGCCATTACCGGTAGCCAAGGTTCTGGCATGTTGACTTCGATGAGCTTAGCAAACTGTTTCGTTTTATTGGAGCAATTCCAAGGTGATACTCCCGCTGGCACCCAAGTGACGGTCGAGCCATTTAACAGCGTGCTTTGCTAGGAAAATTCCAATGAATGTGCCAGAAGATATTCTCAGCGACAGCGAACTCTTAAGATACAGCCGCCAAATATCCATCAAGGCTATGGATATCGACGGTCAAGAACGCTTAAAACAAGCCAAAGTGCTGTTGATAGGCGCTGGCGGTTTAGGCTGTGCTGCTAGCCAGTACCTCACGGTTGCGGGTATTGGTGAACTGACACTGGTCGATTTTGATACAGTTGAATTATCCAACTTGCAGCGCCAAGTGCTTCATCAAGATGCCAATGTCGGCCAGCCTAAAGTCGAATCGGCTAAACAGAGCCTCAGCCAGCTCAATCCCTTTATTAAGATCAATATTATCAATGCTGTATTAGATGATCATGAGATTGACGCCCTAGTCGCCGATCACGGCCTAGTGCTCGACTGTACCGATAATGTCAGTGTGCGCGAGCAACTTAATCTCAGCTGTTTTAAGCATAAAGTGCCCTTAGTGTCTGCCGCGGCAATTCGGATGGAAGGCATGGTCACTGTGTTCGATTATCACAGCGAAACGCCTTGTTATCATTGCCTTAGCGCCCTATTTGGCGAGCAACAACTGAGCTGCGTTGAATCGGGTATCCTCGCACCAGTGGTCGGCATGATAGGTTGTTTGCAGGCGGTTGAAGCCATCAAAGTGATTACTGGCATGGGTAAAACCTTAGCGGGACGCATTTTGATGATAGATGCGATGACGATGGAGTTTCGCGAGATGAAGTTACCGAAACAAGTCCGCTGCAGTGTTTGTGGTACTAAAGAGGCTTAGGTTGTTCTCGCTTGAAAAACGGCTTTATTTACACTAGCTTAATTGCCACCGCTTAATTTGCCGTCATATAGCTCAACACTGATGACGCTTAATGGCCCGTTAAAATAAGGAAATCATAAGGAAAACATATGGATTCGGAAAACAGTGTATTTGACCGCATGACCACAGACGACCCCATAGTTGGCGCAGGTATTTACAACCTCGTTATCGGCCTCACGCTGATTTGGGGTTTTGCCGTTAACTATTGGATGGTCACCAATATCGACCCAGAGGCGATTGCCAGTGTTAATCCTTGGATTTTCTTTATCGGCTATTTCGCCTCCTGTTTCTTTGGGATTTATCTGTTCCAAAAATCGACTAACCCCGTTGTCAGTTTTATTGGCTACAACTTTGTGGTCGTGCCCTTCGGCTTAATAATCAATATGGTGGTTAGTCAATACGATCCCGAATTGGTGACTGAGGCCATTCGTATTACAGGGCTAGTGACCATAGCCATGATGTGTTTAGGCACACTCTTCCCCGCCTTTTTCCAAAAAATTTCCGGCGCACTCACGATTGCTTTATTGCTCGTTATCGTCGTCGAACTGATTGAAGTGTTTATCTTTAATACTCACCACGGCATTTTAGATTGGATAGTCGTGCTGATTTTCTGCGGTTATATTGGTTATGACTGGGGACGAGCGAATCAAATCCCTAAAACTATAGATAATGCCATCGATAGCGCCGCCGCTTTGTATATGGATATCATCAACTTGTTCCTACGGATCCTGCGGATTTTAGGGCGAAAATAACTCACCAAGGAGTGTCTATGAAAATCAAATTCCTACTTGTTACTGCTCCACTTCTGGCGAGTCTGGTATTCGTCGGATGCAGTGATACTGAACAAGCAAAAATAGCCAATCCCGCCTCTGAGTATTGTGTCTCCATTGGTGGAAAATTAACAATTGAGAAAACCGCCGAAGGTGAACATGGGATCTGCACCTTACCCAGCGGTGAAGCCATTGAAGAGTGGGCGTTATTCCGTCGCGATCATAAGGAAGAAAAGCCGCAGTAACAGTGGCTATTTTTACCTTTAATAAAAACAGGCGCCATTAGCGCCTGTTTTGTTAATAGTACTTAATTGGGTCATACCCAAAAAGCCTTAACGGGCTAAGTGTTCACCGCGCCAGATTTTTCGCTTAGCTGCTGACTGGAAGCTCCACGCTAAAACCCGCGTAATTTTATTACCCTGCTGCATCTCAATCGTTTTCACAGTATCGACTTTCAACTGCGCTAAGGCTTGATAACAAGGTTTCAGGTTTTCCTTCTTCGACACTAGACTAGTAAACCATAAGCATTGATCTGCAAATATTTGACTCTCACGGATCATAGTCGCTAAAAACTGTCGTTCACCACCTTGGCACCAAAGCTCAGCCGCTTGACCGCCGAAATTCAGCTTAGGTACAATCTTTACCAAGCCACCCCGATTGAGCTGCAGATTATTCACCTTACGCTTTGTACCTTCGCTCGCCTCAGCCATAGAGGCATGAAATGGCGGATTGCACAGGGTTAACGCAAAACATTCTCCGGCTTGAATGATTCCCTTGAAGACCGCCTTGTCATTTGGCTGTAATCGTAAACTTATCTGCCCTTGCAGCACTGGGTTTTGCTCAATAATACTCTGCACATTACTGAGTGAATGGGCATTAATATCCGAGGCGACAAATTGCCAACCGTATACTTGGCAACCCAATATGGGATAAATACCGTTCGCGCCAGTGCCGATATCTAATACCCTAGTTTTATCCAAAGCAAATACATTATCGCCTTCGGCTAAAAGGTCTGCTAAATAATGTAAATAATCGACTCGACCGGGAATAGGAGGACATAACGCTCCATCAGGAATATCCCAAGATTCAATCCCATAATGGTGTTTCAGTAGCGCCGCATTAAGGATTTTAACTGCTAACGGATCGGCAAAATCGACCGATAAAGCCCCATAAGGCGTGGGTCGAACAAAGGCTTTTAGCTTAGGGAATGAACTCATCAGCGCCGGAAAATCATAGCCGTTCAAGTGTACATTTCGAGGATGCAAAGCTTTTTTGATCTCAGCACTAGGCCTGTTTTTGACCGACTTCACTTTGCCTTTCACCTCAGTTCTAGCCTGCTTTGGTGCTTTAGTTTTTGCATGACCAATGTTGGCTGTACTCGTTAGGCGTTTCGCAGTCACTAATTGGACGGGTTTAACGGCAGGTTTTGACATAATAGCTCTTGTAACGCAGTGGGCCGACCTAAGTCAGCCCATGGAATGGGGCAGTAAATTAATCGTACAGATAAGAGGTAAACAATAAGTTTACGATCAAGGGTTTGCCAGCTTCTTTGGTGATCAAATTGTTGACCATTTCAAAGCACTCTCGACGAATCTCTTCACGACCCGTGAGTGATTTAATCTTCTCTTCCGATTGATTGCCTAACACTTCAACAATTGCGGCTCGTAATAATGGATTATGGAGCTCAATTGTCACTAGATCATCTGGACTCTTTACCATTAACTCAACGCTAATCTTCACAAAACCCAATTTCTTGCGATTAGAAATGTAGTTAGTGACAATTTCGGGTTCGAAACCATAGTAGGCATACTCACCCGTAGGTGGGGTTGCTGCTGCAGGTGCAGCTTCTTTTTCATCGGCCGCATAAACACTGAAAATACTTGTAACCAAGATAAGACAGACTGAAAGTAATTTTTTCATAGCGACTTACGGCTCCCTAAAACAATAATGATAATGGAAGAAACTTCCCAATCTATATAGCCAAACAACCTGAAGATGCAGTATCCGTATCTGGAAGTAGCTTGGGTATATACCCAAACAACCTGAAGATGCAGTGTCCGTATCTGGAAGTAGCTTGGGTATATATGCTCGCGTCGCGACATGCTAGACTGCCGACGTTTGTTTATATTGTAACGAGTATTTAATGAATGTGACTAGCTTAAGCTTTCCCTATGGTGAATCTATTCAGTGGTTTTCAGCCGATCTTGCCGACAAACTCCCCAAATCGCCCTTGAAAGAATGGTTGCTTGCCACTGGCAGCCTAACGCAAAAACTCAAAACTTGCTGCGCTCAATTTGAAGTAAAGATACTAGGCGAAGGACTGCATGCTCCCTTAGAGGGCGAATATCCCCAGCAAGGTGCTGTATGGATCCGTGAAGTCTTGCTTTGCCTCGACTCGATACCTTGGGTATTTGCCAGAACCTTGATCCCTGAAAAATTAATGGCCGAGCGCAAAATGGATTTCCTTAGTTTGGGTACTCGCCCCTTAGGTGAATTACTGTTTAGCCAAGATAACTTCATCCCCGGTAGAATCGAAGTGGCCAGTTTCGAAACCTGTAGTCGCCTTGCCCACTTAGCTGAAAGTTTAGATCAAAGTGTCGAACATGCACTCTGGGGACGCCGCCGCTATTTCCATCACGGTGAGCATGAAATGATCGTCAGCGAAATCTTTCTTCCAGCGGCCGAGCAAGCTATCCGTCAGTTGTAAACTTTAGACTTCATTCAAAGCTTAGTCAGAATTTAGCCTCAAGACAGATAAAAAATGCCTCTAGATCAGAGGCATTTTTGTTCGGGTTTCAAACAATCAACTTAGTGGACATTTAACTTAGTGCACATTTAACTTGCGGCGCCAAGTCAATAAGCTAAGAAAGGCAAGGCTTAACCAACCTAAGCTGCCGCCACCTGAACTCTCACTGGCCGGCGGAGTTACTGGAGGCGTAACAGGTGCAACAACCGTTACCGTCGAACTGCTAATCGCCTTAGTATTTTGCGCATCTGTCACTGTAAGCTTCACAGTATAAGTGCCCGCCTTCGCATAGGTATGGGTTGGCGCCGTGACAGTGCTTGTCGTGCCATCACCAAAATCCCAAGCGTAGGTTAATACTCCCATACCACCATCAACGTTACTGGTGAAGTTCACCGCTAATTGACTAACTGTCTTACCAAAACTGACAGTTAACGGCGCTATAGCATCAGAGTTCGCATTCGCAAGACGAATAACCGCAGTACCATTATTGCTGGCTTGCGATAGTACCTGCATTGTCAACCCTAGCTGCTGCAACACCATACCTGACTGTGGCTGTAGTGGCGCGCTGTAATCTAAGCTGTCATCGAACAGGCTGACAGCATCGCGATGATTGTCCTCCAAATAGAAGGTTTGATTTACTGTACTAAAGGCCGCATCACGAATTTGTACGTCGGTAGAGCGAGTGCCAATCATATTCTGGTCAGCATCAATCACGCCAATCAAGCCATGGCCAGCGTGGTCTGAAACGTTATTGTCACTGTAGCTAAAATTTTCTAACCAGAGTAAAACTCCGGGATCAAAGCTTTTTGCTTTCAAACCCGCATCGACACCATTATGGCTACGCAGCTGGATAATATAACGAGACTGAGATTTGGGATCCGGACGAGAATCCTTAATCCGGCTATAGCCGTTAAACGTCATTTTATCCGCGACTTCAGCGTTATCACTATATAACTCAGTGGTATTTTGTTTAACGCTGATGTTATCAATAGCGATCCCTGACTCAGAGGTATAATCATCGGTGACATAGTTGATCTCAACAGCAACAGATTTTCCAGAATATGCTGATAAATCATATTCTAATGTTACCCAAGCATCGCGACCTTCCGCCTGAGCAAGCGCAGACGATTCACCAGTGATGATATGACGAGCACTATTCATTGCATTGTTCGACTTAGTGTAATTACCCGCAATGGCCACACCATCCACTTTCACCTGCATGTAGTCATAGTTAGGCTCAATACTCCAACTAGCCTTCATACTCAGAATCAGTTTATCTGTGGTTACGGCAGGTAAATTAACATTAAAATTCATGCTGTTATTCAGCATATTTCCTTGGCCAGAATAATACTGATAACTGCCCTGATAAGGTGTTTTAAAAGGAATTAATACAAGAGGGAGCGGAATAGAGATCTGATTAACCGCCTGATGATTAACCGCCTCATTCAACGTCACTTCCATGCCTGATTTGGGAATGCTATCTAAGGTGATTTCACGTTCATTCAACCACTTACCTTTGTATCTTTTCTGTAGATAAGATCGAGCATAAGGACTAAAACCACTCGGCTGAGCGCCAGGAATAGCACCAGCCCAACTACCACCAGACATTAAAGACCATAGCCCCACAGGCGAGCCGTCTTTCTTATCATTTTCAGAGGTATCGTACTCATCAGGCAGACCTAGATCATGGCCAAACTCGTGGGTACACACGCCCGTTGCCGCATCGATAGGCTGGATTGTATAACCGAATACTTTTTTGTTCGTACCAGGAAGCGCATAACCATTGGTTGCTTGGTCGACATAATATCGATGCGACCATATCGCACTCGATCCTAGTTTTCCGCCGCCGACCTCTTCGCCTACGCTAGAGTGGAAAATCATCACATGGTCGATAATGCCATCGGGCTCATCGTAATTACCGTTATTGTTCAAATCATTTTGGTCTTCAACATCATAACTCGCCAACTCAGCTGCAGACATATTTGCAACAGCTTGAGATACGGCTTCTTTTACCAATTGTTCGACCTGTGAATCACTACGGGTATCTGGATCATTAACACCATAGTATTCAGCATTTTGCGAGGCGGTATACCAGCCCTTCACATCCCCAGTAAAGGAGAAGGTTTGCCCAGAAACCGCTTGATAATATTGATACCCCGAATCTAACGTCTGCCCCTGTGGACCTTTGAAGCCCGTAGGCGAAAAGAGTAATTCCTTGTAGTGGGACGCAGGATAACTCGGGTAATACATGTCTGTATCCCCCGCTTTTAAGCCATTGTTATCATGTTTTAGATCAGCAAAATCCACTAATACCGTGAGCACTTTTACGGTTTTCTTTACATCCGCATCGGCCTGTAAACGCTGTGCGGATGAGCGCATCATTTGCGATGACTTAGCTCTTTGTAGACGCGCATGTTCAGCTTCAACTTCGATGCGCGGCGCTTTGGGTTGTGCCAAAGTGGCGCGATGAATATAAGCTTCTATCGCCTCCTGCTTTACGCTATCACTGGCATCGGCGGCCACTTCGCCACGCTTAATCAACCAATATAAAATTCGATCTTTATTAATCACACCCGCATCTGCAGGCGTATGATTCGGAGCGGCAATACTCGCGCCGCTAATCAATGCCAACATCAGTCCAAACGCTGTTACGCCTTTTGTACTTCGCATTTTTAACATCCTTACTGTAACAGCCAACGCCATTCTATTTATTAAGACTAGTGTCTCTTTGTATTAAGACAAATTACCTTTAATTAGTAACCTGCTCAGGGTTTATCTGTCTTCAAGTGATAGAGACAGAGTTTTTGACATTAGCAGCACTGCACCTCAGTAACAACTTGATACACCTGTTCGCAGGTAAGATTTGCACTTTTGTCAGCAAATATTCAGCAAACCTCTGTGCTGACTCAATTCCAAGCCAAATCTCAGCCATAAAAAAACCGCATTAACAACGTTAATACGGTTTCGTTTTGATCAAACTAGATAAAGTTAGCCAGCGGTTTTCAGATAGTTTGAAATACCGTCGAGGAACATTTGCACTGAGATCATGACCAGCACCATACCCATCAAACGCTCGACTGCTGTGAGCCCCTTTTCCCCCAGCACACGGGTGAAAAGTTTATAAAACATTAAGATCACCGCACTCGCCCCCCAAGCTGACACTAACGCTATGGTCCAATCGCCCATACGTGAGCTATCGGTATGCGCCAGTAAAATCAAGGCTGCAAGAATCGATGGGCCAGCCATCAAGGGAATAGCCATAGGCACGATAAAAGGCTCTTCTCCCGCGGCTAATCCAACGACACCACCGGGTTGTGGGAAGATCATCTTTATCGCGATCAAAAACAGAATAATACCGCCTGCAATACTCACAGATTCAGAACGAAGATTTAAGAAACTTAAAATAGCCTCACCCGCATAAAGGAAAGATAGCATGATCACTAAGGCGAAAAGTAACTCGCGGATCAGTACCTTACGACGTTTCTTGGGATCGATATGCCGCAGAATCGATGCGAAAATCGGCAAATTCCCCAAAGGGTCCATGATCAGAAACAACATTACCGCAGCAGAAAATATATCCATTTAACGTATCAACACCCAAGCCAAATAAGCCCATATTATATACCCAAACAACCTGAAGATGCAGGATTCAGCGGGAATGTAACGCACTTTAGGCAAGGCGGTTATTTGCGGACCTAGTGGGCTAAGTTAAAAATAACCAACACGGCATAAAGTACGTTACAACCCGCCGGAACGGAGCGCCTAGGGAGCTCCACTTCCGTGTTGCAACAATTCAAAAGGTGGCCGACATTCTGTCATTGATGCGCCTTGAATTGAAGCACCCTAGGCGCTCTGAAACTCGTATCTTCAGGTAGCTTGGGTATAGTACCTTTTCTCGAGTTAGATCTGAAAATTTCTCCGCAGAATGGCCAAAGTGAATAAAATTCTCACCTTCAAAACACAGTATAAAATGTCAGTTGAGTAAATTGCCTGCAAGTCACTGCTCACTTTGCTTTACAGCTGGTATACTATGGCGTTTTTTCAGCAAATTTTCCGTGGAATCCATGCTCTATCTTCTTGCTAGCTGTATCGCACTCTTAATTGGCCCTCTGTTTTATCGCTACTTCTCATCGAGTAGTGGCTTACAAAAGGGGCTCGATGGTTTTATATTCGTCTCATTAGGCGGATTAGTGCTGATCCACATCTTGCCAGAATTACTCGAGCATGGTGGCATGCTTGCGATCGTCTTTGTACTCCTCGGCATCTGGGGGCCTACCGCCAGCGAACGCCTATTTCACCGTTATTCAGAAGTCACCCATAATTTTACGCTTTTCTTGGGTATTGGTGGCTTATTACTGCATACCATCACCGATGGCACCGCTATGGTTTTGGCGCAGCAAGACGATAACTCCATTCTGCTAGCTCTTGGTGTCATACTCCACCAATTACCCGTCGGTTTTGCAGTATGGTGGATACTTAAACCCCATCTCGGAACACGTTGGACACTTATGATCTTTGCAGCCCAGATGCTATTTACAGGCATAGGCTATTTCGCCGGTGAGCAACTACTTCCTTATTTAAATATCGATGACACTGTCTACTTACAAGCCTTTATTACAGGCACAATTCTGCATGTGGTACTACATCAACCCCATGGTCAGCATGAAAGTGATACGCAAGGCAAATATGAATACCAAGCTGGCATAGGTAGTTTGCTCGGCATCGGTTTACTCGTGATGCTGCTATTAATGGATTCAGGCGGCCACGAACATGCCCACCATGATCACAGCACAGAGCAATTAATAACTTGGCTATTAAAGCTCGCACCCGTGTTGCTGCTGAGCTATGGTGCGGCTGCGCTGCGCTTTAAATTAGGTTTGACGCCGCAGGATAGTAGTTTAGCCCGTCGCTGGTTCCAACGCTTAGCTGGGCCTGAAGCCTTAGTGATCACAGCTCTACTTCTTGGTCCTTGGTTAGCATTATTCCAATTGCTTGTAGTGTTTATTCTGAGTGCGTATTTAAGCCATGCTAACGTCACCATTACCGATCCACACACTAAATTACCCAGCAATTCACTGCGTTTCGGCTTTGCTCATTTAGTCGATCGCAGCGCACCTTGGATTTTACTTAGCCTAGTATTAGTGAATTTAATTGGCCACCCTTCAATGCCCTTAAGCAATCCATTGCTACAGGTTGTTGTGCTATTACTTGTATTTTTACCTATGCGTTTCTGCAACTTAGGCGCCGCCGTACTCGCTCTTGCACTGGCTTATAGTGGCTGGAGTCCTATTGCGATTATGATGCCGCTGATTGCAGCACCTGTACTCAACATAGCTCAGCTTAAGTTAATGACATGGACGCAAAGGGCGATATTACTGAGTATTATTGCGCTGAGCTTAGCCGCAGCATTACGCTTGCCACTATGGTTCTCCTTATTTACCTTGCCTGAAGTCGTGAACTTAATTGCTCTACTGATCCTCTCAGGGGTGTTTGCCGCCAGCTTACTGCGCTTAGGTCCACGTAAATTTTTACGCCGCTTAATGCTTAGCAAACCGGCAGCTCATGCGCATAGCCATTCCCACGAGAATATACATACTCACGAATCTAGCGCTTCGCACACTGACGAGCAGAAACCTGTTGTGACGCCTAGTGCCGATAAACATGCACATGAACACGCAAAAACGGATAAGCACTCGCACCACTAACGCTGTTCATTTGTGAGCAGACAGGCTAAGTTAATCTACCTTTGGATTAATTTAGCCTGCTATGTGCATACTCTTTGTCGCCATTAATGCCCATCCTAAGTATCCCTTAATCATCTGCGCCAACCGCGATGAGTTTCATCATAGACCAACTGCGCCAGCGCATTTTTGGCCGCCGGAAGAAAACATACTCGCGGGTAAAGATCTGCAGGCCGGTGGCACTTGGTTTGGCATCAATAGACAAGGACAAATCGCAGGCGTAACCAATCTGCGCGTTCCGCAAAAGAACCCTGAAGCCATGCGGAGTCGTGGCGAGCTGATTACTATGACGCTCAACTCAGGGTCGCTCGTGTGCCCTAATTGGCTCGTTGAACATAGCGACAATTATCAGCCGTTCAATCTCATCTTCGGCCAAGGTACTGACTTATATTGTTTTAACAGTATCAATAAAGACACAGTAAAACTTGCCGATGGATTTCATGCCATTAGCAATGGTGCACTCGATGATATTTGGCCGAAAATGGCGAAGGGACAGCAGGCGTTAGAAGCGGCAATCAGCCAGTCCAGCAGTATAGAAGTGCAAGTACTGTTACAACTAATGAAAGACGATTCCCAGCCGCAAGATAATGAGCTGCCTAATACGGGAGTAGGGATCGAGTGGGAACGGCGTTTAGCTGCGATTTATATTCGTCACCCCGACTATGGCACCCGATCCACCAGCATTCTGCTCGAAGATGCTGAGGGCGGTATGCATTTCACCGAAGTGAGATACGATGGCAAAGGTAGACAGCTTGGACAGCAGGATTTCCATTTAACTCTGCCCGCCGAGCCGCCAGCCAAACCAGACTGTTTATTATCGCAAATATAATTTGAACTGCAGTGCAGCACTGAATGTAAAGGACACGGTTTAGTCTGAACTGTGGTCCATAGTGATCACCCAACGATCGTCGATTTTTTCAATCAACAGAGTAAACGCGCCCGTTGGGGCATCTTTTATCCGCCGTAAATCCCAGCGCCCAACAACCATAGCGGCGTAATTACTGAGCATTTTTATTTCTTTGATAGTGAACTTCAGTTCACCAAGCGCTTCTTTATTTGGATAATTTTTCTTATAGGCAGCGAGAGTTTCTTCCCAGCCAAAACGAAACTTACCATTAGAGACAAAACGCAGTTGATCACTCTTCCAATAGCCTTGCATATAAGCATCGAGATCACCGCGATTCCAGGCGTCTTCTTGGCCTTTGAGCATCTGCGTAATTTCATCCGTCGGCACAGCATTAACATGACAAGTCAGCAAGAGTAACAGTGCCGCAAAAACACGCTGCCAGATAACCTTGTTTAATAGTCCATTTTTCAACATAGTATCGTTCCCCCACAATCAATCAGGTTAAACTGTACTATAACGAATTAAGTACAGACTATCTTGTTTAAGCCAGTTTAAAATCTAAAAAAGCTGATGATATTATTAATTTTTCGACTCTGGGCACCGAACTATGTTTACACCACTTTGCCGTTGGCTACTTAAAACTTCAGGCTGGCAGATAGAAGGCCAACTGCCCGACTGTGCTAAATACATCATCATAGTTGCGCCGCACACTAGTAACTGGGACTTCATTGTCGGCATTTTAGCCCGTGGCGCCCTAGGTATCCGCATTCACTTTCTCGGCAAACACCAACTCTTTATCCCGCCTTGGGGCTGGTTTTTCCGCGCCATTGGCGGCAGTCCGGTGGATCGGCGCAAGAATAACAACTTAGTCGATGCCGCCGTGCAGCTGTTTGAGTCAAAATCCGATTACAAGTTAGCGCTAGCGCCAGAAGGCACCCGCGGCCCAGTGACGCGCTGGAAGTGCGGCTTTTATCATATCGCCAGCAAGGCCCAAGTACCCATTACACCCGTTGGCTTAGATTTTAGCCGCCGCACTGTCGTTATCCGTATACCACTGCAACCCAGTGACGATATCGTGACCGACATGCAAGAGATTTTGAGCTTCTATCGCACCATTAAAGGCCGTCATCCCAAGGTGATCCCTGATTTTATAGCGAGTGCTAAACATTAACATTTATTCCATTTAGAGCAGCAAATATGCAACCCGAAACTTGGTTACTCTATTTATTTGCCATTGTATTGATTGGGATTTCACCCGGCCCTATCGCTATGTTATCTATGTCCCATGGGATCCACTTCGGCAAGATGCGTAGCATAGCTACAGGCCTTGGCAGTGTTAGCGCCGCTTTAATCTTAATGATGGCGTCAGCGGCAGGACTGGGGGCGATTATTAGCGCCTCAGAATACGGTTTTACCCTGCTCAAATGGTGCGGCGCGGCCTATTTAGTATTTTTAGGTATTAAGCTGTTATTGACGAAAAACCAGGGGCAAGCCCTTGAAGTTAGCCCGTCAGAGGGCAAAGGTACGCCTGCGCAGCTTTATAAGCAGGCGTTTCTAGTGGGGATCAGTAATCCGAAGGATTTACTGTTTTTTGCCGCCTTGTTTCCGCAATTTATCAATCTTGCCGCGCCGCAATTACCGCAACTGACCATTCTTGCAGTCACTTGGGCCGTGGTGGATTTTAGCTTTGTGATGATTTATGCCTGCATGGCCAATGTACTTGCGCCCAGCCTAAAGGCGAGCAACAAGCTGCATTGGTTTGACAGAACCAGCGGCGGTGTATTTATCACCTTAGCCGCGATTCTTGTCTCTCGAAACTAAATCGATAATCATCGACAGCCATCAAACTAGTCGACCTTAACTGACTTTAAACTGCGAATATCATTGCCGGTGGGCGCTTGGAACGCCTGCAGACCAAACTCAGGTAATACAGCAAACACATGGTCGAAAATATCCGCTTGTATCGCCTCATAAAACGCCCAGCGAGTATCATTGGTGAAGATATAAATCTCAATCGGTAACCCTTCAGTGGTCGGCGCTAATTGGCGTACCATTAAGGTCATTTCCTTGTGGACTTTATCATGACGCTGTAAATATTCCTGCAGATAAGCGCGGAAAGTGCCGACGTTAGTCAAATGGCGGCCGTTCACTTTCATATCAAGGTCAGAGACTCTGGCATTCGACTCACGAATTTCGTTTATTTTTGCGGGAAAATATTCTTTTAAGCAATTGATCTTACTGAGACGTTCGCGCTCTTCCTCGGTCAAAAACTTTATGCTGTTGATATCGATATTGATCGCGCGTTTGATCCTGCGACCGCCCGACTCAGACATACCCCGCCAGTTGCGAAACGCATCCGACACTAAGGCATAAGCAGGGATCATAGTGATGGTTTTGTCCCAGTTACGCACTTTCACTGTGGTCAACGAGACTTCTTCTACCGCACCGTCGGCGCCGTATTTATCCATCTGGATCCAGTCGCCTTTACTCACCATACGGTTAGCCGCTAACTGAATGCCCGCCACAAAACCTAAGATAGTGTCGCGGAACACTAACATCACAAAACCCGTTGCCACACCTAAGCCGCTGAGGAAGTACACAGGTGATTGATCGGCCAAGATTGAGATAGAAACGATAATCCCAACAAAGAATAAAAATAGCTTAGTTAACTGTACGAAACTCTTAACAGGCAAGCGCCGACTCACCAGATTCACATCTGAAATTTCATCAACCGCATCCATACCTGCATACATAGCGCGGATAATCAGCACCACTAACCAAATACTCAGTAATCGGTCGACTAGCCCGCTTAGCAGTGGATGCTCAGTCAGCGCGATTGGCACTAATAGATTAAGTACGATAGCGGGCACAAGCATGGCCAGCTTTTCAAGCACCTTATAACGCATGAATACATCGTCCCACGTCGCCTTAGAGCGCAGGATTACCATATTCACCGCACGAATCACCACGCGTCGGACAATAAAATAAGCGATGCTCGCTAACAGTAAGCAAGCAATGACCATAACTGTGGTCGATATTCCATCAGAGGGTTGGCTATCAATCCCAAAGCCCGCTAACCATGCCGAAATTTCGAGCCTTATTTCCTGATCCACAATTTCACTCCAACGTAGGTGCTAGCGCAACAAACCCATACAAAGGTAACTGCCGAGTTGACCTCGGTTAAATGTCACCCTAGAAAACACTCAAATCAAAACACAAAATATTTACAAATACTTATTTTAAAAGAGATTTTAGCATTTTGAATTGACCCTGCACACAGGAAAATGAACAATATTTCCCCTACCCCTAAGGAAACCATCCCATGTGTCGTCATTCATATACGCTAGCCTGTCTGAGCATTGGACTCCTGAGCCTATGCCAACCGCTTCAAGCGGCCGAATATAGCACTTCTAAGCAATTAGTTAGGCCAGATAAATCAGACGAAACTGCCAATACACCTTATATCGCCCTTATGCTCGATTATATTCCCGCCACAGATAATCTCTATGGCATTACAATCGCCCCCTATCATTTCGATAATAATTACCAGCAATGGGGTTATTACCTAGGCTATGCCCGCAGTCGTGAAACCGATATTATCGTGCCAGAACCCGCGCAGTCCTATCGCCAAGAAAGCCTCTTCCGCTTAGGCTTAAGCTACAGCTTAACGGCAGATTTAAGCTTTTATGCCGGCGGCAGTGGCTATATCAGCACAGTGTCTTACACGAATAACATTTCACCCAAAATTGTCGATGGCAAACCCACATGGGAAGAAGATAAAACTACCCGTTGGGGCGCAGAAGCTGGGCTAAGATATCGAATCACTGAGCACTTCATACTGAGTGCCGGTTATAACTCCAGCACAGAATCCACTATTTTAAGCATAGGTTACGCGGGCTAAGCTCCTAGCGATTGGGCTTGAGCTATTTATTGCGTTAGCTCGGCTCGCGCCTTAGCAAGATCAGCCTCGACTTCGGCGACTTTATTGCGTTTCTTGTTGATTTTATCCATAGAACGACCTTCTTCTATGGCTTTGGCCAATTCGTTTTGGCGCTCGGTGAGTTTTTCCTCTAAGGCTTCAACTTTAGCGACTCGCTCGGCGTATAAGCTATCATCGTCGCAATGGGTTGAAACTTCGTCATAGGCCTTTTCAAGTCCCGCGACTTTATACTTATTACCTGCCGCTTTTGCTTGGGCAAGTTCGGCACTAATGGCATCTAATTTCGCCGCGCAACCCACTTTCGGTGCTTCAGCAGCCAAAGTGACAGTGCTAAATGCCAATCCAATCACTAAGCCATAAATTCCATGTTTCATCTGCATCTTAATCTCCTGTTACTTTATTCATTGAGCATACCGCTCATGTACACCTATCTAATAGTGCCACAGTCAGCTAGCTCAATCTGTACTAGCGTTAAAATCTCGCCTTTAATCCACTTTATTCATCAAAACACGACTTAGACAGTGACTAACATGCGGCAAATTGTTTATGTTAGGGCAGAATATTGACTCAGACGGATATCGGAGCCAGAAAATTAATGCACACTTCATTACGCCTTAGCGCACTTAGCTCATTGTTATTGCTAACATCATCGGTTATGGCGGCCGACGTAGCCAATATCACCCTAGAAAATGGCGCCCAAGTCAGACTCAAAGACGACTTTACCTGGGAATACGTGATCACTGAAACCAAAGCCGCGCCCAATGCCCTAGCCGCTGCAGCCGTAGCAAGTGCATCGAGCAATGTTGCCAGTGTCCCAAGTGCCGCAGTTACCACTCAAACTGTTGCTGCGCCAGTCACCACATTGACCGCCACTGCGATTACCCAACCTGAGCTATTAGGCTCAACGGCAAAAGATGGGATCAAAGTCAGCTTTGCTGAAGGTCAATGGAAAGGCGACAAACTCGGACTCAGCTTCGATCTCGCCAGCACCAGCAATGAACACGTTACCTTAGTTGAAGTTGAAGCTAGCTTCTTCGCCGATAATGGTACTTTGCTCAAAACCGAAAAACTCGAAGTGTGGGAAGCCATTTTCCGCATGCCTGAGACCTATCTACGCAAAGGCGAACAGCGTAAAAGCAGCGTCATTTGGGTCGAAGGCATAGATAAATCCCAATGGCAGAAGCAGCTCATTAACCTCAAAATAACCGAAATTAACTCACGCTAACAGGCAAAGAAGTAAGGGATTGCGAACCCGTTTTCAATCCCTTATCAACACTTTTATCAAATGTTATTGCTTTGTAGAGCCTGTGTTCGAGTAGAATGACAACACTTACTCTCCCTTTATTTTGAGCCCACGAGCAAGATGCATAATCTGATATCCAATCCAGCATTGTACCTTGTTGCTACGCTCTGTAGTGTCAGCCCCTTGTGTTATGCCGACACAGTTTTTTTGCTCAGTGGCGATAAAATTAGCGGTGAAATTAAAGAGTTTAACGATCAAAATCTCATCATCAACACCAGTTATACCCCTAAAATTACCATTCAACGCAGTGCCATTCTCAGCCTCGAAGTCACAGATACTAGACCTTGGAGTGTCAGTCGTTCCATACAGGACATAAGTATTCAAGCCTCTAATGAACATGGCATGGTATTAATTAATAACCAGCACACTCCCGTGAGTGAGTTGAGATTCTCGCAGCACTATGCAAACTCAGATTGGAATTTTAACGGTAGTGTAGAAACCACACTTGATGTCACCAAAAACAAGAAAAATAGTCAGAAGCTACATATCAAAGGCGATATCACAGCGGAAACCTTGCAATGGCGACATAATATCAAGACCGAAGTGCGCTACGAAACCGAAGATGACGTGACTAAGCGCAACACCCTCGAAGGACATTATTCATTAGACTATCTGCTCAATGAGCATTGGCTGTTACGTCAGGAAGATTTTTATGAAGAAGATAAACTCGGCATCGATAGCCATAGTTATTATGCGGGGCTAGGTCCTGGTTATCGCTTTTGGGGTGCTGGGCGCGATAAATTAGACTTCGTCGTAACCTACAACCATTTTTGGCTTGAACAACAGTCCTTTAAACTAGAACTAAATGCTTGGGCGGCCTCACTTAACTATAAACAATATTGGTTTGGTGGCATTTTAGAGTCCTATGCCGATCTGCAAATTGCCTTCCCAGATATGCCTTCGATTGATTACATCTCAAACTCGACCCTAGGACTTAAATATCTGCTAACTCAGCGGATTTATTTGTCATTTAAATATGACTTCAATGACACTAAAACAGTGATAGGCAATACGAGAGATACCAGCTACACCTTAGGATTAGGGGTTAACTTCTAATCCTGGCTCCCGATACGCTAACCTGTGAGCCATAGGATGTTCATCATTCAATTGCAGTAAATCCCATAAGTTACCGTAGAGATCTTTAAACACAGCGACTGTGCCATAGTCTTGTTCTTGCGGCTCGCGCGCAAACTCCACGCCATCGGCGACCATACGGCGATAATCACGCCAAAGTCATCGGTATTCAAGAAATAAAGTAGGGGGATATCCAAATAATTTGAGGGTCTAGCTAGCTTATCGATCAACGGTTTCCTCGCATTATATCAGCCCCTCGATTGAGGGGCTTTCTATCATGGATTAGAGACTTCCAGCATTATACAGCGGCGCCCAAGCGCACATTGTACGATTGTTACTTACATCAAACAGATTGAAACGACTACAGTTATTGTCATAGTTGTAACTACCAATGTTGATTCTATATTGCCCCAAATGTACATCTTGCAACGACACATGGCGGCCATCCTTTAATAAAGAAAAATGCAAATGGGGCCCAGTTGAACTCCCACCTTCACACAAGGCTGCATTTTTATTATTTGCATAAATGCCCATCACGGTATTCTGGTTTACATATTGACCATTACGCACTGTAATTTGATCCATATGATAATAGTTAGTCGCCCAACCGTTAGCATTTGTCACCCGTACTTGGCAGCGAGACAACACATTGACAGTCCCAGCATGTGCGGAAGCAACCGAATAAGTCGGACTTCCCCATTGCGGCCAATCGTAGGATACATCGATTGATGATAGCGGATAGCCAGACCCAGTATGCGAATGAGCACCATTGGATTGCCATGAATATCCCTGTCGCCAAGGCATTTGCAGCATGTTACTGGGTGGCAGACTACTCGCCAATGGGACGACTTGTTGCATCGACTGAGTTGAATCAGCTACAAGCGGATTTTTAGCAACTGAACTCATTAACAACTCACGGTCAGTATTGCCAAATAATAATCTAAACAGCTCAATGAATAGGTCCAATCCCAAAGCGTGCTCACCCGTCATAACGGCATGTTGCTGTTGCTCTATCCTACGACCGTTTAACAAAGCCAATAATGCGAAACTCGATGCATTAACTGCGTCGGTACTTGGCGGGTATAGGCCTTTTAATTGAGACTCTTCATAGGCATAAAAACGTTGTGATAGCTGAGCCAATACATCTTGGAGTTGTTCCTCAAAACCCTGTTTATCCGATAATGTTCCCAAAGGTCGGTTAAGCGCTTCAGCTGTCGGAGACGAAATTAACTGAGATTGCATTTCCATCAAAGTCAGTATGACTTTGGGGTTAATACTATAATATCCAGCCCAATGCGTAATCGCCTCTTCTTTATCGATTAAATCAGGAACATTGACGTAAATAAAGTCAGCTAAATCAAACTGCGATGCATCTACGCCATATAAAAACATCAGATTATTAAATGGCAGTAACACACTAGGCATATCTACCATTTTCATTTCTTCTGCATCAATATGATACTGACTGGTTGGCATATCAGATGCGAACGATGGTAACGCTATTATCGCGGAGACACTTAACGCGCGGCCTATCCATAATGCCGTGCAACGTATTTTAAAAAAATTCATACTTATCAGATTCCTTTAGTAAGTCACTCAGATTAAATATTATTTTCAAATGCCAGCTTGCTTTAGACGTAATGATATTCACGACTAAATTTTTATAGCTAGAGAACATTAAAGAAGCTAAGTGACAATAATCGCCTATGCAAATAAGTGACGTATAAAACTGTCAACAAAAACTGACGCTCATTAATTTAAATGTGAGTTAAATACTAAAGTACGAAAAAAGTGAATGGGTAATTATAAAAACCAAAGAATAATTTATTCGATAGATATTTAATTTTGAATAAAAACATAGTGGCATTGACCAATCCATTATAAAATCTATCCGTTCCACAAGAATAAATTGAAATTTACAGTGAATTCCCAATAAAAATGATCAATAACTGAGAATTTTAAACGAACTTAACAGAGGTCAAACACAAAGAGTATTCCCAGTGTTTGACCCCATTAAATAGCTTGCGCGGTAATTCATACGAAATACTGAATCTTAACTCATTCGCTTAGCCATGACATGATTCGGGTTCAATTGCAGTAAATCCCATAAGTTACCGTAGAGATCTTTAAACACAGCGACTGTGCCATAGTCTTGTTCTTGCGGCTCGCGCGCAAACTCCACGCCATCGGCGACCATACGGCGATAATCACGCCAAAAGTCATCGGTATTTAAAAATAAAAACACCCGACCACCCGCCTGATTACCGATAAAATCGAACTGCTCAGGTTTAGACGCCCGCGCTAACAAGATAGAAGCGCCCTTAGAACCCGGTGGGGCAACAACGACCCAGCGCTTATCTTGCTCGGCTTGATAAGTGTCTTCGACTAATTCGAATTTTAATTTATTCACATAAAAATCAATCGCCTCGTCGTAATCTCTTACGACCAAGGCGATATGCACGAGAGCTTGTTTCATGGCGACCTTAAATCAATCCTATTTAGTCACCAGTTTACAGGTCATTTCTGGTGCTTCGTAGCCCCAAACCACTTTAGCTTCGCCTTGATGTTCCCATAGGCTTTCATTGCGGCCTTGATACTTAGCGCCGCTGCCGCTGGGTTGCACAAACATTAATGAAGTACTATCACCATGTTCAGCAATCAGGGTGGCAGGTTCGGTTTTAAAATAAGTCACCACTACTTCGTTAGCAGGATTGCCGTCACAGGCATAAAACACTGGGCCGGTCATGTCGACTAAACGATATTGCGCCTGCAGTTCGGCAATGCGGGTTTGATAGCTAGATTCAATACACGCGTGCTTATCGTCGCTCTTCCAGCATTCATTACGGCCTTTCACCCAACCACGTTGCATCGTCTTTAAAGTAGGAGGTTGTTCATTCTTCGCTTTTTCAAGCGCTTGGCTATAGACCTTAGCTAACTGATTATCAAGTTGGTTCAGCCCCGCATCCTTACAGACCATGTCTTCAATACTGCCAGCATTCACTTTCGTGCAGTCAAAAGAAGGTGCATTAGCCGCCATTACTCCCGCACTTAACGCGCTAACCATCACGCCTGCGGCACAGTACCATTTGAAACCCAATCGATTACTTATCATCTTATTTGTTAACTTAGCCATCTCAATTCCTTTGTATTTCTGTGGTTTGTTTCAACGCTTGCCATAGCTAACCCTATATAGGCTTAACCGAGCCTGACTCAAAGCACTATGCCTTGAAGAACCATGCCTTAAAGTGCACTCATAGTGATGTGATTTACTTTTATCTCGGTTCTAACTTAAGACTTAACCCTCAGCCGATATGCTGCGAAAACACCTAATTCTAGTGCGCTGCGAGGAAAATGCCCAGAGACTAAGAGCCACTTACCAATCTGTGTCCGCCTGCATAATCGGACTCTCTAGCGCTAAAAACCACAAAATTCTGATGAAATCGACCTACTCCAATTTGCGCATAGCTGATTAAACTAATGACAAAACGGTTAATTTTTTGCTTTGCACGCGATAGTGGTTGAATTTTCGAGTAAAATTGACTACTTTCACGCCGTTTGTCTCTTCACAAGGAAAAGGATCAACATGGAACAAGTTATTACCGCAGGGAACGAGAATCCCATTCAAATGACAGATATTGTCTATTCGAAGGAAAAATCGCTGTTCACTCTGTTAGCTATTATTTCTGGGATCGTCTGGGCGGCATTGATCATAGGCACTTTTGGCATGGCGCTGCTCTATGTGTTGATGTTTTTCATTATTTATCTCTTTAGCCACTCCGCCTTTATCAGCTACTTAAAAGGCACGGCTGTCGAAATCAATGCAGAGCAGTTTCCTGAATTACATAAACAATATTTAGCGTGTTGCGAACGTTTAGAAATGCGCGAGCCACCACGCGCTTACTTATTGGCAGCCGATGGCATGTTAAACGCACTGGCGACACGCTTCCTCGGTCGCAACTATATAGTGCTATTTTCATCGATTGTGGATGCGCTTGAGTCAGATAAAGATGCGCTCAACTTCTATATCGGCCACGAGTTAGGCCATATTCGCCGCAATCATATAGGTAAAGCGCCCTTCTTAGTCTTCGCCACTTGGTTACCTTTAGTAGGTGCGGCTTATTCTCGCGCCTGTGAATATACCTGCGATCTCCACGGATTACGTTGCTGCAACAGCTTACGTTCAGCCACAAATGCCGTTGCTGTGTTAGCCGCAGGTGTCGAGCAATGGAAACGTATGAATGTGGATCAATATATCCGCCAAGCCAGTGAGTCGAGTGGTTTTTGGATGTCGCTGCACGAGCTTAATGGCAGCTATCCTTGGTTGACTAAGCGCATGGCAAGAGTCCAAGCCAAAGCACAAGGAGTGGAATATGCACCGCCATCACGCAGTGCATGGGCCTATGTACTCAGCTTCTTTATGCCACGTTTAGGTACAGCGGGCGGTGGATTGATAATCTTCGCTGCGATTATTGGTATTGCTGCAGCAGTCGCGTTGCCAGCGTATAAGGACTATCAAGAGAAAATGGGTGCCACCACGAGTTATGAGGCACCAACCACGACCGAAGCCACACCAGCAGCATTGAATGTACCCGATGCGGCACTGGCCATTGCCAGTATCGACCAGCAACATCAAGCACTGGCACCGATCACTGACATCTTAGTCGGCTACTATCAAACCAACAAAGCTTGGCCAACCGAATTGGATGTGCTTGGACTCACGGACGAGCAGATTGCGACATTTAATCTGTACACAGATGGCATAGTCGGTTTTATAGGAAGCGAAGCGCTCGGGGATTATCAAGGCTATGAAGTCTATCTATCGCCTCAAGTTGATGAGCAAAATAATATCACTTGGGTTTGCAGCAGCAACGGTATTCCGGATGAATATCTGCCAGTAGATTGCCAAGGCTAAGATCAAAAAGCGCTGCAAATGCAGCGCTTTTTAGTTGAGGACGAGTTAGCCCTTTTGAATCGTCATAGTCCAAGCAGCATCGCCCTTCTGGGCAAAGTGGGTCACCTCATGCCCGGCTTCAGCCGCCCAGCGGGGAATATTCTCAGTTGCTTGGCCACAATCGTAATCCAGTACCACTTTATCGCCAGTCTCAAGACTCGCAATTAAGCGTTGTAACTCAATTAAAGGAAAAGGGCATAGCTTACCCGTTGTGTCGAGATACTGTTCCATATACAGCTCCTTTATAAACGTTAAATCTGCGCAAGACGCATTGGCCTCAGTAGCGCAAAATAGTTAAAGCACCAACTGCCAAATAAAATAGCAGGGATAAATAGCCAGCCTTGCCACGACAAATAAGCCGTGCCAACGAGCGCATTACCAAGCATGCAACCTCCGGCAAGCCCGCTCCCCACGCCCATCAACAGGCCACCAACAAACCCATATAACACCACTTTATGACCTGGGTAGCGCCAGCGCTGCTCAGCACTGCCCCGAGCAGCGATAAAGGCGCCTACAAATAATCCCAAGAGAAAATATCCCGGCCAACTAAAGAACTTAGTGTTACCTGTGGTGACAAGATCCCATAAATGCGCACTCGGGCCACTGATCCCAACACTGCCTACACGGCCACTTTCAAGACTTGCAGGCCATGCAAGTAGCGCCAGTAAACCAATCAGCAAAGCACTTACAAAGGGATGCCAGCGCGCTTCAAACAACCAATGAGCTAAACCCGTTTTACGGGGTGCCATCAGTGCAACCGGACGTTTGCGGCGTTTGAGATAACCCAATGCCAACCACAATGTGAGTAATACGAGGACAAGCACGATCACCCAAGGGGAAACGCCCAGAGTTTGATAGAGCGTTTGGTCCTCAAGTTGATGCTGTTTAAAAGGTTTAAGTAGACCTTTCAACTCATCGAGACGCACTAATTTACTGGCAGCAATAAAACCGAGAACGGCCATCACACTGGCAGCCAACCCTTCGGCAGCGCGGTAATAGGCACCAGTGGAGCAGCTTCCCGCTGCTGCCATACCCACACCAAACAATACACCACCGACTAAGGTTGCCAACCAAGGGAAATGCCCTTCTGGCAATTTAACCCAACCCCATTCGTAAAACAGGAACAGCCCTAGACTTTGGATGCTGATGGCAATCAAAATAGCGATCACCATGGTAAAGTCCCGTTGCAGATAGGTATCGCGGATCCCGCCCGCCATACAAAATCTACCCCTTTGCATCACAAATCCCATGGCTAAGCCAATACCTAAGCCACTGAGAATAGTCAACATAGTCCTATCCTCAACGCTGGATCAGATAACGAATAGTCGGACCATTCTGCTCAATTTCCAGCACTTTATAACCATGATTTTTAGCGTCGAGGGGAATGTTGTTAATAGACTGCGGACAGTCACTAATCACCTCGAGAATTTCACCGGGCTTTAACTTTGGCATAGCCTCAAGGGTAGCCACTGCGGGATAAGGGCAAGGTTCACCCACCATATCGAGTTGATAATCTGGAATATATTGAGCCATTACGCCGCCTCCGCTAGCAATTGTTCATCACGCTTCGCCTTACGAGCAAAGAAACGTTTCTCCCACAGCAACATAGCGCCAAAGGAGAGCCCCAGCAGCACATAGGTCAGCAATAATCCGCCTTTATCGCCAAAGCTGGTCAGTAAATTAACTTTGTCCCAATTCGTTGCTAATGGCTGAGCGATATCATCCCAGTAATATGCCAGTAAGGTTGAACCCAACACGTTACCTAAGCCCACCCACCAGAAATGTACTTGGCCTTCGACTGCACGATACATCCAACCCGTTTCACAACCACCAGCCAGTACAATACCAAAACCAAACAATAAGCCGCCGATCACCGCATTAGGGCCAGCCCACATGATCTTAGGTGGCACACCCAGTTGCACATAGCTGTAAATGCCTATCGCACTGACCGCCATGCCTAAGATAATCGCCTTCGCCATGTGAGTACGACCAGTGATCCACATATCGCGGAACGCTGAGGTAAAGCAGATTTGGGCCCGTTCGATTAATAAACCAAAACCAACACCACAGAGCATAGCAATGCCGAGTTTTGGCGCATTGAACATAGTCAATAACCCCCAACCGACGATGCCTACAAACACCAACATACCGATACGGAAACGACGTCTAGCTTGGTTTTCGTCCTGCTTGATTGAAGTCGCTTTATCGACTTTTTTCAGTTTTACCGGAATACGGAACATCGGCAGTAAGGTAAATCTTGCACCAAAGTAAGAGCCTGCTGCGGTCGCCAAAGCAAAGAACCAAGCATGTAAAGAGAACTGCGGAATACCCGTGAAGAAGGCGGCAAGGTTACAACCCATAGCTAAACGGGCACCAAAGCCAGCAATAATGCCGCCGATCAGTGCCTGAGCAATACGGATACGGCTCTGTGGCATACGCAGTTTGACGTTATTGGCCCAAAGCGCAGCGGCAATACAACCACCAAACATACCGATAATCATCATGCCGTCGATACGATCTAGAGGAGAGCCCTGCAGACCTATCACTTTGAAATAACCCCAGGTTTCAGGCTCTGCACCTAAAAACTGCAGTAAATGACCACCCCAACGAGTGAATTCCCCAGTAACAGCCCAGAAGGTTCCGGTCAAACCAAAATAGTAAGTAGAAAGGATACCCGCAGCGATAACCGCTGGCATAGGCGCCCAAAAACGGACTAAATATTCTTGTTTAAATTGTTGCCATGTCATGTCATTACCCTAATGAACGAGACTATAAAAAATAAGCGCAATGCGCTTATAACCTGTGTGCCAGAATGATTGAAGTCGTTCGACAACTTCAATCTCAAGTGGCCTCACGCTTAAATGGCTTTAGCTAAGCTGACACACTGCTGCCCCAACAGGCGATAACCGTGGGTGTAAAGCGTTGCCCTGCCATTACGGCAAAAACCGATAAGCGTGATATTGCTTTTCTCTGCTAATTCCAACGCCAGTGAAGTCACGGCGGACATAGCAAACAGAATTTGGATATTGGCACTAGCGGCCTTTTGCACCATCTCAAAACTCGCGCGACTGGTGAGCAATACGGCCACTGGACGTTCCACATTGTGAGCGGAAAAGGCGCCAATTAGCTTGTCTAGTGCGATATGCCTGCCTATATCCTCATAGGCGGCGATGATCTGTCCTTGATGGTTAAGCCCCATGGCCGCATGAGTGGCACCCGTCAGCTTAAAATGTTGTTGATTATCTTTAATTTGCCCAAGTGCGACCTGTAAGTGTTCGATATCGAATCTAGCATCTGAGTCCACCCGCATCACAGGCTTGACGGCCTCTTCGAGCTGGGCAACACCGCACAATCCACAACCTGTGCGCCCCGCCATATTGCGCCTTTGTTGCTTGAGTTCCATAAAGCATCGTTGGTTGATTTCCACTTGGATCAACACGCCTTCACTGGTGAACTCGAGCTCCACCCCTTTGATATCATTGATATGGGAAACGATACGTTCAGATAACGTAAAACCAATAGCGAAGGCTTCTAAATCTTGAGGGCTCGCCAACATCACGGTATGCGCTATGCCGTTATAGACCAGTGCGACCCGCACTTCATTAGCTAAGTAGTCTGTCAGCTCAGATGCGTGCCCATGTTCTAACAAGATCACGTTTCTTTCTGTCACCACTTCATGTGAATGATATTCCATAGCGCCCCTTTAAAACTATAAAACCAAATAAAAACAATTAGTTTGATGACAATTTAAGACTTGTATCACAAACCCATAAACTAAATAAGAATCGCCTTGAATCATCTTTACGCATTTTCTACTATCCCTAGGTCTTCTATTGGAAGAACGTCGTCTCCGGTGAGGCGTCCGGATTTCAAATCCGGGTAGGGCTGCCAGCAGTCCTGGGTAGGTTCGACTCCTATGTTCTTCCGCCAATTCTCATGGGAAAAAAACAACTCCGCATCCCGAACTTCTCGGCTATTACTGCGATACTTCCTACGGGTAAAACCACTTCTGTCAAAGAACTCAAGCAGTTGAATACTCACCTTACGCCCAAGCCCAACCATGTCTTTAAATTCTGCCGTTTCGAGCTTGCCGTGTTCTGCAATATGAGTACGTACTAAGCTGGCGTAGTAACAGATTTGCTCGCTGAGCAAATATCTGTCCTTCACCACAGCAGTAATAAACCCCTGCTGCACCAGCTGGAAACACAACAACCTTAATTTGGCAGGTTCAAGCTCAAGGTATTCGCCCATTTCGGTGACCCATACAGGAGCGGTTTGCTCGGCAAGCCAAGGCGCAAGTGCCTGCCAACAATGCTGCGCCTCAGCATCTAGCACTATTTTGTGCTCGGCCAATTGCAACAGGGCGCCACGCAATACCATGCGTCCCTCTTGGCAAAGCGTGTCGAGCACTTTATTGGCTAATTCGGGCGGCAAAGCGCTATGGCTCATGCGTTGCAGGCGATTACGTCCCAGCCCAAGTTGGTCGGGATGCTGTTGATGGAACTCGCTAAGTAAAGTAATAAACTGTTGTTTTTCTTGCTCAAGTAAACTTGTCGCTATAGCAAATGCCCCAAAACGAACTAAACCCGCTTGGGCTAACAGCATTGCCAGCCCTTCGTCGGTTAATTGCCAACGCCACGCGATTTCATCAAGCTCTAGCGCCTGAGTTTGGCCGAGTAAAGCCACCACATGGGCAGGATTATCCAAGCGTGCTAATTGCAGTAATCTCGCGACGCGTTCAGGTGTACGTTTCTTACGATTTGGGACTTTCAGCGCCAACACTCGCCCCGCACCTAAAGTCTGTTTACCTCCAATGTGTCGCAGGACAATTCGATCGTCTTGGCATAGGAGTAGTGGCTTTTCGAGTACCAACTCAGCCAGACAGAAGCCTTCTTCATCAGCTTCATTTAAAAGGGAAACTCGACCTAAAGTATGATCGGCGCCATGATGACAGTGGACATTTTGCCAATGCACTAATGACTCACAGCCTAAAAAATCGAAGGCTCGAATGTGCACAACGGGGCGGCTACAGAGCTCTGCTTGAGGCAAACTGCTCAGCCAATCGCCACGCTCTGGCTCCCTATGGTTATCGACACCCGTTAAATTGAGTGCTACGCGTGTACCTGTGACAGCCCTTTGGGCTTCTTGTCCCTGACAATGTATGCCTCGCACTCTGAGTTTGGCCTTTTGCCCTGAGCTAAAAAGACTATCCCCCACACATACGCTGCCGCTGATCACTGTGCCAGTTACGACACACCCCGCACCTTTAACACTAAAGGCGCGATCGAGCGTCATCCTAAAGCTGCTGGCATCCTCCGCCCGCTTTGACTCTTGCTCACCTAAATCAAGAATATGCGCCTTCAGCGCCGCCACGCCATGAGATGCTAAGTCGGCGGTGCCATTCGCCGACACTTCAAAAACACCACTGGCCTCAATGCCATACTCGGCGAGCAAAGTAAGTCCATCGGCGACAAGCTGTGCCGCCGTACCACTATCAACTAAATCCCGTTTAGTTAGCACTAAGGTCAAACTGTGCAAAGGTAAGAGCGCAAGAATTTGCAGATGCTCACGGGTTTGCGGCATTACGCCATCGTCACAGGCCATCACCAACAGGGCGTGTCGAGCATGACTCACGCCCACCAGCATGTTGTTGATAAATTTTTCGTGGCCGGGCACATCAATAAAAGCAAGCCGCGAACCATCTCGAAGTGGCATAAACGCATAGCCAAGATCGATCGTCATACCACGGCGTTTTTCCTCCGGCAGACGATCGGTATTCATCCCAGTCAAAGCGCGAATAAGCGTACTCTTGCCATGATCGACATGACCCGCAGTCACAATGATCACAACTGCACACCTAACGTACTCAACTCGGCGAGGAGTTCAGCTTCACTATCAAGACCGCGCAGATCTAACCTGAGTTGGTCCTGACTCATGCGACCTATGATAGGCCGTGCCGCCTGCTTAAATTGTTGTTCTAACAAACTTAAACTACCGCCATTGAGTGCGGTAAAACACAACGCCACTGAGGGTAAAAAAGTATCGGGCTGTGAGCCACTGCCGACCTGTGTTTGGCACTCGACTAACTCAATGCGATAACAAGGTTCAAAATGTGGAACCAAAGCTTGCTGTAAGCGACGACCAATCTGCCATAACGTCTCTTGGCTACGGGCAAATTTCGCCATAATAGGCAGCTCAATGTCTAAGGTTTCAGGGTTAAGATAGTGGATCAATGTCGCTTCTAACGCCGCCAAAATCAGCTTATCGCAACGCAGGGCGCGCTTTAGTGGATGACTCTGTAACTGCTTAATCAGCGACTGTTTGCCAACGATCAAACCAGACTGAGGGCCACCCAATAGTTTGTCGCCGGAAAAACTGACTAGATCAACCCCATCGGCTAGCATGGCTTGGGGCGTAGGTTCTTGCTTTAGACCAAAGCGGCGCAGATCAGTAAGTGAACCGCTGCCAAGATCTGAAATGAGTGATATGCCACGCTCACGGCATAACTGACCCAGCCTTGCCTCCTCCACTGCGGCAGTAAAACCACTAATATGATAATTACTGGTGTGGACCTTCATTATCGCAGCGGTATTTTCAGTAATGGCCTGCTCATAATCCTTAAGGTGAGTCCGATTGGTGCTGCCGACCTCGACTAAGGTGCAGCCCGCTTGGCGCATAATGTCAGGGATGCGAAACGCGCCGCCAATTTCCACCAACTCACCACGGGAGACTATGACTTCTTTCCCCGCAGCCACCGCTGACAGCATCAACAACACAGCTGCGGCATTGTTATTCACAACACAACAAGCCTCGGCACCCGTTAAGCGCTGGATCAAAGCACTGATCGCATTATCCCTGTGACCACGTTCACCTGCCGCAAGCTCAAACTCCAGCGGTGTGGGGTAGCGCATAACAGAAGTCACGGCTCGAATTGCCGCTTCTGACTGTTGCGCTCGGCCAAGGTTGGTATGCAATATGGTGCCAGTGAGATTCCACACGGGTTTTAAGCTGTGGCTGTAATCATTAGACAGTTGATCAACCAAACATCTATGCAATTGCGCAAGCTCACCACACCATGTCGGCAAACGGTGCTCGCGGCCGATTAAGCTGCGCGCCGCCTTTAACTGGGTATCCAGTGCGGCCTTTACCGCCGCTTTGCCGTAGGACTGCTGCAATACCACAAAACTAGGCTCTGCAAGTAGGCTATCCATTGAAGGCAAAGCTCGGTACAGAACTTGTAGTGTTTCAGGTGCTTGGGTCATCATCTGTGTCATTTTGTTTATATTATTGCCATTGGTTTATAAAAAGCAGGAAGGGATCAGCAACCCGACTCCCTCCCGCATTTGTTTAAGCTATGTGGCTTACGTGGTTTCGTGGGCCAGTAGCAGTGGGTTCAGTGTTGTTGCCCCAAAGCCCTTAGCATTTAGCTCACTGTCTAACATCAAGGTTGCGAGATCGTCTGCCGCCACATCCATAGACGGCGAGTTTTCGACGAACATCATCTTGGTATAGCCATGACATTCATCGCAGCTTTCGATCCGCACTTGAGCCTTGGCATCATCTAGCGACCAAATCGTCATCTCTTTGTCCTGACCGCAACTGGTGCAATGGGCGCGAATGTAATGCCATTCGCTCTCGCACAGACTGCAATGCAGGTAGCGCAAACCAGCTCGAGGCTGATCGACAATCACACTCGCCACGGGATGACATCCACACACGGGACACATACTCTGCTGCGCCACCTTGCGCTGATCCATCCGCTTGATGACCATAGGTGCCCAATGCGACCAATAAACGCCCATCGCTGCCCAGATGAATAAGCTAAAACGGGCAGGCACTTCACTGACATGCCCTTGGCGTAGTGAACGCCCCCAAGAACTCAGTTGCTCGGGTGATTGCTGCATCAACAAACGCACTACCCGAGCTATGGATTCATCCACCTGCGGCAACAAATCACTTAACAGTTGCTGTAGCAGTCCTTGCCAATAGCTATCTGCCTCTGAGCCCAAAAGGGAAAGCGGAGTCGCCTCATCTTTCCCCCAAGCGAGAAGCTTACCGAAGTCAGCCTCCTGCGCTAACCTGGCCTGTATAGAGACCAAACGGCGACATAGCTCAAAGTAGTCAGCCAGCGGCGAGTCCTTGGCCAATGACAGCAAACGCTGCGCCCTTCTGTGATACACAGCTTGGGGATCTGCCGCTTTTAACGGTTTAAGTTCCAGCGGCGATTCGCTGCCTTGGGCCAGAGGTATCTCGGCTGTATGACTCATTAATGTTTCTCCACGTCCGAATGTTCATCCAACATCACAGGGTGATGTTTGCGGCACCAAGCCTTAGAGACTTTGCCGTAAAGCATGCCTGTAACCGACCCTTCCACCCACGTCGCCATCCAGAAATGCACCATCACAAAAATCAACATGATGAGCGCACAAATGGCGTGCAACAGAATGGCCCAACCCACCACAGTGGCTGAGAAATAGGGCGCAAAGTAAGGCTGCCACATGATGATTCCCGTCACCGTTAAAGTGATAGATGTCAGCACGAAGGCGCGAAACAATACCTTTTGCCCAGGGTTGTAATGGCCGATAGGCGGGATTTTCTCCTCGTTCTCGAACATCACATCCTTAATGGCGAGCATCCAAGCGAGGTCGTGCTTTTCCCATTTGTTGTGTTTGTAGTAACGCACCAACATCAACATCAGAGGTAAGCACATCATCAAGCCCGCAATGGGATGAATAAACTTCGCCAATTGCGGTGTGCCCGCTATCGCACCAAGCCATTGAAACGATGGATAGAAGAAGGAAAAGCCAGTGAGAAATGTCACTAGGCCAACCGCCACAATGAACCAATGACAGATGCGATCGAACAGCTTGTGACGCACTATCATTTCTTGCTTATCATGCTTGCTCATTTGTCGGCCCCCTCTTCCTGCTTAGCCTCTTCCTCTGGCGGTTGATAACCCGGTTGGTCTTCTTCGACTATGTTGCGACCGACGGTGATCTTATGCAGACAAGCGACGGCGGCAGTGGCAAGAATGCCCATAGTGCCTAAAGGTTTGACCCAGTCCTGCCACAGAGTGAGTGACAGTGGGATCTGCGGGTTATCAGGCATGTTGTAGCTTTCGGGCTGATTGATATCGTGTAATATCATCATCATACCCGTGCCACCTACGCCCTCAGGGTTATAAAGTCCTGCCTTAGCAAAGCCCTTTTCCTTCAGTTCTTCGACCCGTTTTTGCGAGTAGAACAACATGTCCTCACGGGTGCCAAAACGCAGCGCCCCTGTGGTACAGGACTTAACGCAGGAAGGTTCCAATCCCACAGCCAAACGGTCAGAGCACATAGTGCACTTGTAGGCCTTGTTATCCTTAGGATCGATTTTGGGCACATCAAAGGGACAAGCACTGGCGCAATAACCGCAGCCGATACATTTGTCCGAATCGAAGTCCACCACACCATTGGCGTGCTGGATAATCGCGCCCGAGGTCGAACAGGCCGTTAAGCAGGCAGGGTCAGCACAGTGCATACAGGCCGAGTGGGTAAATTGCCAACGCAGCTTGTTGCTTTCCATAACCTCATGGAACTCCATCAGGGTCCAACATTGGCCCGATAGCGACATAGGGTTTTGGTAACTGCCTTGGAAGGTGCCCACCTCTTCCCGTAAATCATTCCACTCAGAACACGCCACTTGGCAGGCTTTACAGCCATTACACTTAGTGGCGTCGAACAGCTTAGCGACCTTTTCTGACGAATTACGCCCCTTTGCCGCAGGCGTCACCGCTGAAGTACCGGAGCGGCGGATAATGTCTTGTGATGCCATAATCAGATCCCCTCCGCTTTAGTGATGTTAACCAAAAATGCTTTGAACTCAGGCACCTGTGTATTTGCATCCCCCACTTCCGTGGTGAGTACGTTACAGGAGTAACTCTTACGAGTGAGTGCATTATGGCTGCCGTGACGGGGTAACCCGACGGTATGGACTAACTGGCCATTTACCTTTAACGGCTGTAGCCGTTTAGTCACTAAGGCTTTGGTTTCAATGCTGCCGCGTTTAGAGCTGACAGTGACCCAATCCCCATTGGCGATACCTTTTTCTGCCGCTAACATTTCATCGATTTCGACGAAGGTTTCAGGCATAGAAATCGCAGCTAAACGAGCATGCGTAGACCAGAAGTTAAAGTGTTCAGTTACACAGTAAGTAGTTGCCACATAAGGGAAGTCCTTATGGGAACCTAAGGTTTCCTTCACACCCGGTAACATACGTACCGCAGGGTTACTGGTGACCTTGTGTAACGGGTTCAACCCAATAGGCGACTCCATCGGCTCGTAGTGCTCAGGGAACGGACCTTCGGCCAATAATTTAAGGGCGAAGAAACGACCCACACCTTCGGGTTGCATGATGAAGGGGCCAGCGGATTCCTGTGGTGTTAACTTCATATTGAAGTCGCCCACATCGATACCGTGCCACTTACCGTCAACCCACTCGACGATAGTGCGTTTTGGATCCCAAGGTTTGCCGTTGATATCGCAAGAAGCGCGGTTATACAGCACACGACGGTTTGCTGGCCAAGCAAATGCCCAACCCGGAGTAATACCTTTACCCGAAGGATCATGGTTGTCACGGCGAGCCATCAAGTTGCCTTCTTCGGTCCAAGAACCCGCATAAATCCAACAGGCGCTGGCGGTACTACCATCGGCTTTCAGTTCAGCAAAACTACTGAGCTGACGTTGAGTCACGAGATCCTTACCGTTAAGCTCGCGAGCGATTTCTTCAGCGTGCGGTGAGTGAGGATTGTGGTAATTCCAGCTCATCGCATGTACAGGCTCAGGCAGCTTACCGCCCTCTTGTTTGTACAGTTCACGCATTGCCATTAAGACGCCAGAGAGAATCTCAGCATCTGGCTTGGCTTCACCCGGCGGGTTAGCTCCCTTCCAATGCCACTGCATCCAACGGCCAGAGTTGACGATGGAACCTTCTTCCTCGGCAAAACATGTCGTAGGTAAACGGAACACTTCAGTCATGATTTCAGCGGGATTGACTTCATTGAAGCCATCGGCATTTTGCCAGAAGGTTGCAGTTTCCGTTGCCAAGGCATCTAACACCACCATGTACTTAAGATTACTCAAGGCTTTGAGTACCTTATTACGGTTTGGCATAGAGTTAATGGCGTTAACACCTTGGATAATGTAGCCATTCACTTCGCCGTGGAAAGCCATATCTAAGTGTTTAGTAAAGTCGTACTGCTTGTCCCATTTCGGCAACCAGTCATAACCAAAGTCATTTTCAACCGTAGCGTTATCGCCCCAAAAGCTCTTCATTTGCGAAACAAAGAATTTAGGGTAATTTTGCCAATAGTTGGTTTGACCCGGACGCAGAGCGACAGGGGTATAGTTGTGGAGATAGGTTTTAAGATTAATGTCTTTTTCGTTCGGCAACTTGAGGTAACCGGGCAAGCTTTGACACAATAAACCCATATCGGTCGCGCCTTGCACGTTCGAGTGTCCTCGCAGAGCGTTAACACCACCACCCAACACCCCAATGTTACCCAGCAGCAACTGCACCATTGCCATAGAGCGAATGTTCTGCGCCCCTTTACTGTGGTGAGTCCAACCTAAGGCATACATAAAGGTTGCGGCTCTATCGTGGGTATGAGTGCTACCAATTTGTTGGCAAACGATCTCATAGTCCGCAATCGGCGTACCGGTAATATTGCTTACTGTTTCAAAGTCATAGCGTTCTACATGTTGCTTCATTAAGTTCCACACACAGCGTGGATGTTCGAAGCTAGGATCGATTTTCGCGTAACCCTGTTCGTCTAACTCGTAGTACCAAGACTCTTTATTGTAGCTATCTGTTTCTTCATCGAAACCACTGAACAGACCTTCACTAAAAGAGAAGTCTTCGCGCACGATGTAACTGGCATTGGTATAAGCCTTCACATAGTCGTAGTTCACTTGTTTGGTTTCAATAAGATAGCGGATCACCCCGAGCAGGAAGGCGATATCTGTGCCCGAGCGGATCGGCGCATAGTAATCGGCCACAGCGGCGCTACGGGTGAAGCGAGGATCGACCACCAAAAGTTTAGCGTTGTTATGTTGCATAGCTTCTGTAACCCAGCCGAATCCGACAGGGTGAGCCTCTGCAGCATTACCGCCCATAATAATGATCAAATTAGAGTTTTTAATATCGATCCAGTGGTTGGTCATGGCACCACGTCCAAATGTCGGAGCAAGACTTGCTACCGTTGGAGAGTGTCAGTTACGCGCAATAGTATCGATTGCAACTAGGCCCAGTGCCCGTGCAAATTTCTGGGTGATATAGCCGCCTTCATTCGGCATCGCCGACGAGGTCATCATCCCAGTGCTAAGCCAACGGTTAACCGTCATCCCAGCAGAATTCTTTTCAATCAAGTTAGCATCACGGTCATTCTTCATCAGACGGGCGATGCGTTGGTAAGCTTCAGTCCAGCTGATACGAGTCCATTCATTACTGCCTGGCGCACGGTACTCAGGATATTTAAGACGATTAGGGCTGTTCACATAATCCACTAGACCAGCACCCTTAGGACACAAGGCCCCGCGGTTAACTGGATGGTCTGCATCCCCTTCGATATGGAAAATACTTTGTTCGGCGTTTTTGCCGTTACTTCCTTTGCTGTACATCAGCAATCCGCAACCCACTGAGCAATAGCAGCAGTTATTGCGGGTTTCTTTCGCGCTAATGAGTTTGAATTCTCGAACGGCCGCATAGGCCTTTTCGGACATCAATCCCAACGCTGAAATTGCTGAGGTGGCAGCTCCGGCAGCACACAGTCTAAAAAACTGGCGTCTGTTCATTGCGTCCTCTCACACTCTTGTCGTTATGAGTCTAGTGGTTGCTGTGGTAAAAATGGCAACCGATTGAGTGAGTCCTACTAAAGACCACACTTAATTTAAGATTATCCCCAAAGAAGAAATAGATAACAAATAATGACATGAGATCAAGATCTCAAATAAACAACCACAGAACTTAACCACAAAAAACACTAACAACAAAGTATAAAAAACTACTTATCAATGATAAAAGCACAAAAATAGGAATTAAAAACCAATAAACCGCAAAAGACAATTTGTCCAACATGACATACCCATATTGTCCCACACTATAGGGTTATGGTTATTAAAAATGATTATATGCATTCAAATATGCATAATGATGGCGGATAAAAACACAAAGGTAACGGTTTCTAGATGGATAGACAGCCACAAAAACTGACAATGTAAAGATTAGGGTAAAAAGTGCAGAGTCTGCGGTGTTAAACACACCAAAATGGCAAAGACAAAGATCGAGGAAAAGCAGATAAAAACCAAAGAAAAAGGCACAAGCAATCTGCCTGCACCTTAAATTTTGCCTTTTAACGCTTATTTTTAGCACATTGAGGCGCAAAATCTGGGCGCGATAACAAAAGCGCCTCAGTGCAGCCTATTCTCGCAAAGTAAACACCTGTTCAGCCATTAAACTAAAACAAACGCCTAAAAGCTGGCTAGCATTCCTGCAGGCAGATAAGTGTTAAAGCTCGCTGTATACAACAAATCTGTCGCGGCTTCGATATCTGGCGCGAAGTATCTGTCTTTATCGTAATAAGCGACGACTTCACGTAATTCGGCTTTAGCCTTAGCTACTGCGACACTTGGGGCTAAAGGAGCGCGGAAATCTAAACCCTGAGCCGCCGCTAATAATTCAATTGCCAGTACACCACGGGTATTTTCGCTCATATCGCGCAAGCGGCGCGCCGCAAAGGTCGCCATAGAAACATGGTCTTCTTGGTTTGCCGATGTTGGCAAGCTGTCAACTGATGCCGGATGAGCGTAGGTCTTGTTCTCAGACGCCAATGCCGCCGCCGTCACTTGGGCGATCATAAAGCCCGAGTTCACCCCGCCGTTTTTTACCAAAAATGGCGGCAGTTTAGATAGGCTAGAATCGATCAATAACGCAATACGACGCTCGGCAATGGAGCCCAGTTCAGCAATCGCAATCGCCAGATTATCCGCCGCCATAGCCACGGGTTCGGCGTGGAAGTTACCGCCCGAAATGATATCGCCTGTATCTTGGAACACCAGTGGATTATCGGTTACGCCATTGGCCTCTGTGCCTAACACATCGGCCGCGTGACGAATTTGGGTCAAGCAAGCACCCAGCACCTGTGGCTGACAGCGCAGTGAGTAAGGATCTTGCACCTTTTCACAGTTAGCATGACTTAAGCTTATCTCAGACTCTTCACCCAGTAGATGACGGAAGACCATGGCCGAATCGATTTGACCTTTCTGACCACGCGCCGCATGGATGCGAGGATCAAACGGGCTACGGCTGCCCATAGCGGCTTCGACGCTCATGGCACCGATCACTGAACTCGCCGCAAACAAGTCTTCGGCGTGGAATAACCCTTCCAGTGCCAGCGCAGTCGACGCTTGCGTGCCGTTAAGCAAAGCGAGTCCTTCTTTGGCCGCCAAATCGATTGGCTTGAGACCAGCGATTTCTAAACCTTCGGCGGCGGAAATTAACTCGCCTCGATAGCTCATCTCGCCTTCGCCCAGCATAGGCAAACACATGTGCGCCAGTGGCGCTAAGTCACCCGAGGCACCGACTGAACCTTTTTCTGGCACGCAGGGATAAACTTCGGCGTTCACTAAACTAATTAAGAAGTTAATCACTTCTAAACGAATGCCTGAAAAACCACGGCTTAATGAGTTGATTTTTAACACCATCATCAAGCGCACTGTGGCATCTTGCATGTATTGCCCCGTACCTGCGGCATGTGACAACACGATAGAACGTTGCAGCAATTGCAGATCTTCGGGCGCTATCTTGGTATTGGCCAACAAGCCAAAGCCCGTGTTGATGCCATAAACAGTGCGGCCTTCATCCAACACTTTCTGCACGATTTGCGCACTGGTGTTGATATCAGTAATAGCCTCTGGTGCGAGTTCCAGTGTCAGCTTATGACGGCTGATTTCGCGCAATTGCGCTAGGCTCAAGCTGCCCGGCGTTAACACTAAGTGATTCACAGATTTCATATTTTTAGCTCCAAGCTTTTAGTTATTATTGTTATTGAGTCGTTAGCATCGGCTAGTCTTGCATAGGTAAATCGAGGCCCTGCTCCTTGGCGCAGTTTTTCGCAATCTCGTAGCCCGCATCAGCATGGCGCATCACGCCTGTCGCTGGGTCGTTCCACAACACGCGGCCAACCCGTTTTGCCGCCGCATCGGTACCGTCACACACAATCACCACACCCGAATGTTGGCTAAAGCCCATGCCAACGCCGCCGCCGTGGTGCAGCGACACCCAAGTTGCACCGCTAGCGGTGTTAAGTAGTGCGTTCAGCAATGGCCAATCGGATACCGCATCTGAGCCGTCCAGCATAGATTCGGTTTCCCGGTTCGGGCTGGCAACAGAGCCAGAATCTAAGTGATCACGGCCAATTACCACGGGCGCCGACAACTCGCCATTTTTAACCATTTCGTTGAAAGCTAACGCCAAGCGAGCGCGATCTTTTAAGCCAACCCAGCAAATACGCGCTGGCAGACCTTGGAAGGCGATACGCTCGCGCGCCATGTCTAACCAATTGTGCAGGTGTGGATTATCTGGGATCAGTTCTTTGACTTTAGCGTCGGTTTTGTAGATATCTTCGGGATCGCCAGATAACGCCACCCAGCGGAACGGACCTATGCCTTCACAGAACAGTGGGCGAATATAAGCAGGTACAAAACCTGGGAAATCAAAGGCATTTTCAACGCCCATTTCAAACGCCATTTGGCGAATGTTGTTACCGTAATCGAGCGTGGCTGCACCCGCGGTTTGCAGGTCGAGCATGGCTTGTACTTGCACCGCCATCGAAGCTTTCGCCGCTTTCACTACGCCCGCTTCGTCGGTTTTACGCATGGCCGCAGCCTCAGCCATAGTCCACCCCTGCGGCAGATAACCGTTTAATGGATCATGGGCAGAGGTTTGGTCGGTCACGACATCTGGGGTAACGCCGCGTTTAACTAATTCAGCAAACACATCGGCGGCGTTCGCTAATAAGCCCACTGATACTGGCTTGCCAGCTTGGTTCGCTGCTTCAATCATGGCTAATGCTTCATCGAGCGAAGTGGCTTTTTTGTCAACATAGCGAGTGCGCAGACGGAAATCGATGCGGGTTTCGTCGACTTCACAGGCTAACACTGAGAAGCCAGCCATAGTGCCTGCCAGCGTTTGTGCGCCGCCCATGCCGCCTAACCCGCCAGTGAGGATCCATTTACCTTTAGAGATACCCTCAAAGTGCTGTTTTGCGACCGACACAAAGGTCTCGTAAGTGCCTTGGACTATGCCTTGAGTGCCGATATAGATCCAAGAACCCGCCGTCATCTGGCCGTACATGGCCAAACCTAGCTTATCTAACTCGTTGAAATGTTCCCAGTTCGCCCAATGTGGCACTAGGTTTGAGTTAGCAATCAGTACGCGCGGTGCATCCGCATGGGTGCGAAATACGCCCACAGGTTTGCCCGATTGCACTAATAAGGTTTCGTCGTCTTCGAGGCGTTGTAAAACTTCGATAATTTTGTCGTAACAGTCCCAATCGCGGGCGGCGCGGCCGATACCACCATAGACGACTAAGTCTTCTGGGCGCTCGGCGACATCGGGATGTAAGTTGTTCATTAACATACGCATTGGCGCTTCAGTGAGCCAACTCTTACAGCTTAATTGTGTGCCATGCGGTGCAATAATGCGGCGGCTTGGGTCGTGGCGCTTATCCATTGAATTTTCCTCTTTCAACCTGTGGTGCTAACTCATATTCGCTAAGTCGCTAAGTCGCTAATACGGGTTAGCACTATTGTTTTTATTGTGTTTTTATCTTTTAACTTATAAGGGTACAGCTATCAAAGTTACTGATTTACATCTGTTAATCACGCCACTGGCGTTACTTGCTAAAGGTTAAGTGGCCGCCGAGTTTAAAGCGGCTACCTGGATGAACTAATTTTGCGAAACTCACGACGCCTTGGCGTGACCAAGTGCGGCGTAAAATCTGTAAGCAGGGCTCAGTGGCGGGGATTTCGAGCCTTTGCTGTAATTCTTCACTGGCGATAATCGCTTCAATCGTGTGATGCGCCTCGGTCAGCGGTGCCACTTGGGACAAATATTCGTGGGGTGTCTGCTGGGTAAAATCCTGCAATAAATAATCAGGCGCCAACTCGGGATTCACATAACGCTCTTCGACTTGCAACGGTAAGCCCTGCTCGCAATGCACTAAGATCGAATGGAATACTGTCGCACCGTGCTCAAGTCCAAGGGAAATTGCGATACTCGTACTCGCCGCGACTTGCTCTAACACCCATTGCTGCACGCTATAGCCGTGGCCGCGGTCTTTTATCTCATCGGCAATATTGCGGATCGCCAACATAGACGACTGGGATTTACACCCAGCGACGAAGGTGCCTAGCCCTTGAGAACGCTCAAGCACACCGCTATCCGTCAGCTCGGTTAGCGCACGTCGCGCCGTCATTCGGCTGCAGGTAAACAAATCGGCAAGCTGATTCTCAGAAGGCACACGAGCATGCTCTTCCCACTCACCCGACTCGATAGAGGAGATAATGTATTGCTTAATTTCTGCGAACTTAGGTGTAGCCAAAACATTTCCTCAATATAAAGCGCTAGAATCTAGGTACTATTCACTCTTTCAAACGTTCAAAATTGCGGCTACAATCCTAGCTTGTATATACAAGTAAATACAAGCCAGCTCACATAAATTTAATAAACCGTTAATCACTTGGTTAACATCTGCCAGCACAGCGAGGGGAATACATGTCTTGGGATCAGGTTTGGATAGACGTTAACTTAGCCACAATGGACCCTTCCGTATCAGCACCTTATGGTGCGATCACCAACGCGGCCATCGCAGTAAAAGATGGTAAAATTGCTTGGCTTGGCCCCCGCAGCGAACTGCCCGCCTTCGATGTTTTGTCAATTCCCGTTTACAGGGGCAAAGGCGGTTGGATCACCCCAGGATTAATTGACGCCCACACCCACTTAATCTTTGCCGGTAATCGCGCCAATGAATTTGAGTTACGCCTACAGGGCGCCAGTTACGAAGACATTGCTCGTGCAGGTGGCGGCATTATTTCGACCGTTAAGGCCTGCCGCGAAGCGGATGAAGCAGAATTATTTGAACTCGGCCGCCAGCGCTTAAACGCGCTCGCCAAAGAAGGAGTGACTACGGTTGAGATCAAATCGGGTTACGGCTTAGATACTGAAACTGAATTGAAAATCCTGCGTGTCGCCCGCGAGCTCGGCAAACATCACCACGTAGATGTGAAGACCACATTCCTTGGTGCCCATGCAATTCCGCCTGAGTATAAAGACAATAGCGACGGCTATGTCGACTTAATTATCAATAAGATGCTACCCGCAGTGATCGCCGAAAATCTTGCCGATGCGGTGGATGTGTTCTGCGAGAATATCGCCTTTAACCTTGAGCAAACCGAACGGGTACTCAGCGCAGCCAAAGCAGCGGGCTTAGAGATTAAGCTCCATGCCGAGCAGTTAACTAATATGGGCGGCAGCGCACTGGCCGCACGTCTTGGTGCTAAGTCTGTAGATCATATCGAATATTTAGATGAGGCAGGCGTTAAAGCCTTAAGTGAAAGCGGCACCTGCGCCGTACTGCTGCCAGGCGCGTTTTACTTTTTGCGGGAAACCCAAAAACCACCTATCGATTTATTACGCCAATACGGCGTACCTATGGTGCTCGCCAGCGATTTCAACCCAGGCTCATCCCCCATTTGCTCAACCCTGTTGATGCTGAATATGGGCTGCACCTTGTTCCGTTTAACGCCAGAAGAAGCCCTAACAGGACTCACCTTAAATGCCGCCAAAGCACTCGGAATTGAAGATAACGTCGGCAGTTTAGTCGTTGGCAAACAAGCCGATTTTTGTCTGTGGGATATCGCCACGCCTGCGCAGTTGGCCTACAGCTACGGCGTCAATCCCTGCAAAGATGTAGTAAAGAATGGCAAGCTAGTTCATCAATGAGCACTAAAAAAATTAAACTAAGTCTGAGCTATATTTTACCTGTCCATACATTAACGATATAAACCGTACCGAATCAAGCGGGGAAAAAATGGCATTCCCGCTTGAACCTCATTTTAAGTCCAGAACGCGAAAATACACTAGGAAACGACTGAACTAGTGATTAATGACCACCTCCAATTAATCGCCAGCCCCATGACAGCACGCATTGAATCCATCTCTAGCATAATATATGCATCCAGTTGAAGTCCCTTGCATGCTGTTAATACAGTTACAATGAGGAATATCCAATTTAACACCTCTTTGAATACTCCACTTTAGCTTCCAAGCTAGTTCTGTCATTACATTACTAATACACCAACCGATTTCATCGAACGATAGTCTTCAGGTGTATGACGATAAGGTCACCCTTTACACAACTATGTTTTGCCACGCATTTCAATGATTTCGTTTAACTCAACACTGACATTGCAATATTGTGACAATTAAGTGTAATGTATGTAGTTATCGATATAGGCGACCAGTTTTTTGTGGCTTTTGGTTGACTAATCTATAAACCATTTTTAAAGGAAATTCATCGTAAGGATGCACTCTTCATGAAGCAATTTTTACTGCCAATCTGCGTCTGCTGGTTGCTAAGTGGTTGCATACAGCCCATTTCAAAGTTAAAAAACGATCAGGATATCCCGCTTGATGCCAATACAGGCTATTTACTCATGTCGGTCGATACCAATATAGACTTGCACAGCATAATTATCGGCGGCACAAAGTCTCTAAAACTTACTGAGCAAGATCTAAAATGGGGTTCAAACTATATAATGGTTGATGTGCCTGCTGGTGACTATGATATTAACGATATAAAATTAAATCGTTATTTAAAAATAGAGTTGACTGATGATATGTGGAATTTTCATATAGAGCCTGGTAAAATAAATTATATAGGTCATTTGAGTGTTGATGCGCTTTGGAGCCTTTACTCATTTGACGGTGTTAAAGCAATTTTGGAAAACCAATCAACTAGTGCACTTGAATATTTGGAGGTTAACTTCCCTCAAATTTATAAAGTTAGGGAACTGAACTACGCTGGCCCAGGAGAAGACCATTTTTTTGAGTACGCCCGTAAAATCAAGAAAGGATCAGCACTATGAAAATACTGCTTGTGATATTCGTTTTTACATTTGGAATAAATATAACCAGTTCCATCGCATCGCCAATTCCTGCAAATAAATTATACGCCCCCCCTGCATTAAGTAACCTGCAGTTTTCACCAAACGAGAAATACATTTCAGGTGAAGTAGTTGAAGATAAAGGTAAATTCTTATCCTTGATTGATATAAAAACTAATGAATATACTAACATCATTAAATTAGATCCAGATGAAAACATTACAGAATATTCATGGCTTGATAACAACAATATCTATGTGAAATATTCTCGAGGACAAAGCAGTTTTCAAGTTATGCTAAATATCACGCTGAAAAATGGCGCCGTTTCATCAGAAGTAAATCGACTGATGTTTCAAGGCTCTCTTGTCCGAGGAAACCATAATTCAGGAGCAGTGTTATACGGTTACAAAAGCCGCACTAGTGAATATGAAAAACTATACGAAGTAACAGTAAATGAACTAAAAAATGGTTTATTTTCGTCAAAAAACTTAATTGATGATAAGCTTAAAAATGCTTATGGTTATTTTTTTGACAAAAATAAAGAAATGCTATTTGCACTAACTGTGGATAGCGATGCAAAAAAAGTTGACTTCCATTATCGTCATCTTAAAAATACTAACTGGCAACATTTATTTAGTATCTCTTCAGGCAAGGAAACCTTCATTCCACAACATATTATTGATAGTAATACTATGTTTGTACTAAGTAATCAAAGCACAGACAAAGTCGCATTGCATAAATTTGACATCAAACGACAGCAAGTTACCGAACTTGTTTATGAAAATCCAAAATTTGATTTAATAGACAGTACATTTGATGACAATAATCAGTTACAATCTGTTTCCTATTATGAGAATGGTCAGTTAAATATACAATACTTCGATCAGCAAGCTAATCTTCAGCAAGCAAAATTTCGTAATTCATTTCCGAATAAACATACTGTAGTAACAACAACATCATCAAGCGGCAAGTTCAGCGCATTATATGTTTATGCTTCTGATGATCCAGGTACTCGCTACATATACAATAATGAGACAAATACAGCATTTTTATTGTCCAAAGTACTACCAAACCTCGAAGGCTATCCATTGAGTAAAACGGAAACATTTACCGTTAAATCAGATACTGGCGTCTCTGTAGAATCATATTTGACTCTCCCTCTGCCAGAGAGTGCAAATGGTGTGTTATTAGTTATGCCCCACGGCGGGCCAGTTGGTGTCCGAGATTACGATAGCTTCAACCCTGAGAGTCAATACCTTACTAGCAGAGGGTTTGCAGTATTAAGGGTTAACTTCCGAGGGTCAACTGGATACGGTAAAGCCTTTCTTAAAAGTGGTGTGGGCCAGTTTGGATTAGACATTGAAAAGGACATCACCGCGGCGGTAGAAAATATTCGAGCTACCCATCATTTTAGTCGTAGCTGCGCTATAGGCGCCAGCTATGGTGGTTACTCTTCAATGATGCTCGCAATTAAACATCCAGATCAATACCAGTGTGTCGTTGGTGCATACGGTATTTACGATCTACCTTTACTGTTTAATTCTAACAATGTAAAAACAACCGAAGAATATCGCCAAATGACGGCTAATACTGTCGGTAAATATAGCGCTGAATTAAAAGAAACGTCGCCAGTTTATTTGTCAGAAAAAATCAATTTTCCTGTATTATTAATTGCTGGTGCAAATGATATGACTGCTGAACTAGAACATAGTCACAGACTAGAATACGTCTTAAAGGCAAGAGATCGAGCGCCGGAAACTTTGTATTACAAGAAAACTGGACACGGGCACAATAGTCGATATTGGCAGCAACATGAGATTATTTCAACAGCAGATTTTCTACAGCGCACATTGGCCTTACCTGAATATGAGTCCGTAATTGAAAAGGACAAAAACCAGTTAGCCTCCCTCGCAGAAGATTATTTACAGCTTGGTGATGCCAGAAATTGGGAAAGTAAAATAGAGCTCAATAAAGAGCTTGCTATGAGTTATTATCTTAGAGCCTCCAAAATGGGCAGCGGCCGAGCAAACTATATAGTTGGTATGAAACATTATGAAAATGATGAGAAACTGACTTCCATTTCTTGGTTTGAAAAAGCGGCTTTAGCAGGCTTTGCACCAGCTAACTATATGCTAGGAATTATTTTTAATGGTGAGGATGGAATCCCATCTGATCTTCCCAAAGCATTCCACTATTTTGAATTAGCCAATAAACAAGGAGCAGATGCAAAAGCAAGGCTGATGATGGCGAAAGCTCTATGCATTGGTTCTGGTATTAACAAAGACGTTAGCCGATGTGCAGAGCTACTTAAGTTGTCCGACTTGAAAGCCAAATCAACTTACTTACAAGAAAATGAAGTTAACAAGTCAAGCCTATCTTTACAGACGCAGGTAATTGCAGAAATTTTTGCTGAGTCAGACTTTAATTCGAGTGAATTACGGTTACTTCAGGATGTGATCGATAGCGAATTTAATATTAAATTAAAACCATTTACTCTCGATGATATAACTGCAGGCATTATAATTAAATCCGGCGGGAGAAGAGATAAAAGCGAGGTCCAAGAAACAAAAATTATAAAGTTTAATCCAGGCAATGTGATTGGGGTCGTATTTTCGCTAGATAAAATCTCTAAAAAAGATAAAGTTGGTTTAGTCTGCAACTGGAGTTACCTTGACGCCGAAGGAAATACCAAGGCCCTTAATAACCATTTACTATGGAGTGATAATGATATTAATGAGTGGAGTTGTACTCACAAAATACTACCGACTGATCAATCAACGGGGAATTACATACTAACCTTACGTGATTTAACAGATAATATTTTGTTAGTAAAAGAATTCAATATGTCCCAATAGATGACAATTAAACAGATGCAGGGTGAGCACAAGTTGAATCATCGCCTTACCCTATCTTGATTAAAGTGCCATAAAGTATATGAATATGGGTTCCTATATAATATGGCATGCTTAATAAGTATTTTAAATTACGTAATACCACCTAATAGCAGCCCTTCACACCATGCAGGTCCGATAGAACCTATATGGACTAAGATAAGCACTTACATTGGCAGGACGAGTAATCACTTTTAAACCACTACTCTGCAGTATTTTCTAACTGTTCATCTTCTTGTTTTACCAGCTTATGCTCACCTTCGTTACAACCGATTTTCCAATAGCTCGAGGTATAAAAATGGCTCTTAGGCAATGAATGCGCTTGCTTAAAATGCCTTCTCAACGCGCGCATGCTATTAAATTCACAGGCAATCCATACGGCTGGCTCGCCAGCAAGCCAAGGTAATTGGGCAATTCGCTCAACCAAAGGGCGACCTTCGGGATCGGCTTCAGGATTGATCACCCAATGCAGCTCGACATGTTCAGGATGCACCAGAGGTTGAATATCAGCTTCACTCAGCACTTCTATCACAGCGTAACCCACTGCATTGTTTGGTAATTTTGCCAGATTCACGCTAATGGCGGGCAAGGCTGTCATATCACCTGCGAGTAAAAACCAATCCGCCTCAAAGTTGATCAGTTTTTTAAGTCCGGGTCCGCCAATTTGAATGAGTTCGCCCACCTGCGCCGTTTTCGCCCAACTCGATGCGGGGCCGTCGGTATCGTGCAGCACAAAATCCACATCGATTTCATCATCGCGTTGCTGACGGATAGTGTAAGTTCGCATTAATGGACGCTCACCCGCTTGTGGGAATAACAACTTGATATAGGCACTCTCTTGATCGACAGGAAATCCAGCCAATCCCGCACCGCCTAAGGTGATGCGTAACATATGCGGAGTGATATAAGTCGAGCGGATCACTTCTAGCTCACGTGGTGCAGGTTTATTCATTATGATTTTCTCCTATTGCGTTTTCTGCCGTTAAGCGCAACTCAATGGCTCCTTTTACAGCCGTATCTTTTGGCTTACTAGATGGTCTTTTTTGAGTAAGGCAATCAGTTTCACTTTTGGCGGCAGCGGCATCATCCACACTTTTACTGATCCTATTGGCAAGTTTAATAAAAGTATCAACTTCGTCTGAACTGAGCGCCTGCGTCATGCGCGCCACGGTTTTACGTTCTGAGGCATTGATCTGAGTCATGATCTTTTCCCCCTCAGCCGTGGGTCGCAGTAACTGGCTGCGGCCATCCTTAGGGTTATCGATTTTAGTGATCAACCCACTCTGCTGTAGCTCATTGAGAACACGGGTAATTTGCGCTTTATCCCGCTGCATACGCAGGGCGATAGACTGGGCCGTCGATTCAGGATTGCGACACACGCCCTTCAAGGCACGGATATGAGTGACAGGTAAATCAATCTCTTGTGCAGCAATATCGCTACGCAATTGCTTTTTGTAGGCATGCACTAATCTGTGCAAAGTTTCACTGAGTGACAATGACGACATAGAGGCTCTCGATATAGTTGATAGTATCAACAATATCGAGATTGGTTGATTATGTCAACTAAGCAACCCTGTACTGAGTGTGCGGCAATGTGCAAATAATCAGAAAATGATTAAGCACTGGCTTTCCAGTGACGCGCCATAAACTCATCCTTGAGGGCTCGACCGTGACATCCCTGTCACGAACGGTCCCTTACATGCCAGTGCTTAATCTCATCAACTCCCGCGCATATTAACGATCTAATTTAGCCATTAGCCTTATGCAATTTGAGTTACAGGAAACTGCGCCGCCATCACAAACTCGTTATGTTGATAATGTGGCATCATCAAGATGGCTTGAATCAGTTCTTAATGAATTTGATTCATTTTAGGGTAAAAAAATGCCCTCCAATACCCGATAACAGGGCTTAAGGGCATGTTTTGGCGGTGTGATGAATCAGTCTGGGGTTGAGTGATTCACTGACATGAACCAGAAAACTTAGTGAATCAATCCGCCAGCTCTTGCGATCCCTACAATACCAATCAAAATCCAAAAACCATTGAGTAACGTGTAAGCGGCATCTTTGCGTAAAGCGGCACACCATGTTAGCAAAACAGCATCTATCGTGTTGAAAATCCAAACAAACATAAAAGGACTTTCAGGGCCAAGCCAACTGACAAGTGAGAAACTAAATATGCGCATTAGAACACCAACCATTTCAAAGGTCCGCATGTTTGCGTTCAAAAATGCATTAAATTTTTTATAAGACAATTTATTACTACTCTTTTATTTATAAGCAAATTCTTATCATGTAGAACTACATAAAAGAACGACTGTTACCAACGCAATCCCTTTGACACGGGTAAATTGCGTGAAATTTTAGTATGTAAACCAGACGAGGTAAATCTGATTCACGGATTTTAACGAGGCAAACATGTATACGCAGGTCTTACCTAGATTAATCACCAAGTTTACATCTCAATATTTTGATTTTTATCCACAAAAAAATCAAAATATTGAATAAGCAACAAAACATAGATAGGCTTAATCTGCGATATTGTGCACTTCTGGGATAAGTAATTTATTTATAAAGTCGACTCACTAAAACATATTAAATATCAAAAATAAGAATAGAAGGTATCACCATCAGCACACTCACAGCCGAATATACCCAACCCAATGTTTAAAATAGAGAAAGATTGCGATACCAATAAACTTGGCGACGATACTAAATCGAGTGAACCAACTTAACGAGCTATCTATTATTACACTTTGAAGAAAGCTCAATGACAAACGACCCGACATAGGCGCAGCTCGGAAACTTGAAATAATCAATGTATTTATTGCTTTATGGATAATAACAACCAACTCACCAGCTCAAAACATTGCACGAATGACTAACCGTCAACCTGAAACGCTGCTAAATTACAGTCCTCAACTCGCACGAATAAGGAAGCGGCATGCTCAATCCTGAACACAGTTACTGGCATGACACGCTTAAAGCCATTCGTCGCTGCGGTAGAAAACTCATTGAATTTGAACTGTTATTCACCCTAGTGTCGGCGGGTATTATCGTCCCGTCTTTTGGCTGGCTACTGCGCCATCTGATTGCCAAAACGGGCAATGTCACCATCACCAATTACGACTTAATCGCCTTTGCCATGTCTCCCTATGGCTTGCTGTTTATGGTCATTACTCTATTCAGCAGCTTTACCGTGTTTTTTACCCAACGTGCTGGAGTCACGATTCTCGCAGCATCTGGGTTATACGATATTCCCATTGGCCCAGTGCGAGCGCTAATTTTCGCAACTGCGCGCTTACCCGTATTTATTCGCCTTGGTAGCATTTATGCGGCTTGCTTATTGCTGCTCAGCGTACCTTTTATCGGGTTAGGATATCTGATTTTCAGCGTGTTTCTACAGGGACACGACATCAATTACTACTTGTATTTCAAGCCTATAGACTGGTATCTCGCCTTAACGAGTATGGCGTTCTTAGCGATAATCTATGTCCTTGTTGCCTTATATCTGTGGGCCAAAGCGGCCTTTTCACTGACGATTATTGTGAGTGAAACGACCGATGCTTTGACGGCACTCAAACGCAGTTGGCAATTAAGCGCAGGCAATGAACGCCCGATTATGTGGCACGCTGCGGGTTGGTGGTTGAGGATAGGTGCTTTGGTGTATCCCTTAATACTGCTGATCTCCTGGGGAGCCGATACTTTACTCGATAGGGTTACGCTGACACTTTCGGCAGAATTAGCTATTTTGGCCCTCGTCTCTGCACTGATTTTTATGCTCAGCGCGGCATGGTCCTTACTCGGAATGTTTGGCGAAGCCTTTATCATCTTGCTGTTATACCGTCAGCTGGGAGAAAAACCCGCAGGGTTAGAACGCCTTGGGCGACAAACGGTAAAAAGAACGTCTGAACTGTCGCTTTATACAATAAGCGGGGTGTTGATCGGCACTTTTTTAATCATGTTGGGATTAGGGGTATATGCCCTCAATAGTGAACCACAAAGGGATGACATCCTGATTACTGCCCACCGTGCTGGCGCAGCTAGGGCACCAGAAAATACCCTTGCGGCTTTGCGTTTAGCTATTGCAGAAAAGGCGGATTATGCCGAAATCGATGTGCAAACGGCATCCGATGGCACCTTAATGGTATTGCACGATGCTGATTTGATGCGCATAGCGGGCGATCCAAGACGAGTTGCCAACCTCAGTGCGAGTGAAATGCAACAACTTGATGCGGGGAGTTGGCACAGTGCCACCTTTGCAGGGGAATCCGTACCGACACTACTAGAGATGCTTAATGAGGCACGCAACAAAATCGGTTTGAACATTGAGCTTAAATATAATCAAGCCGATCCCAGCTTGGCGCAGGCCGTTGTCGCCTTATTGCAACAAGAGAAAATGACACAACAAGTGGTGATTACGTCGCTCGAAGCAAGAGCCATTGAAGAAGTGCAACGACTCGACCCTTCCATTCACACTGGCCTTATCGTCACTCAATCCATTGGCGATCCCATTAAGGCGAATACACAATTCTTAGCGGTCAATCAATCGATTACTAACGAAAAATTTATCGCCCGTGCACACAAAGGAGGTAAGCAAGTGCATGTATGGACAGTAAATAATCCACGGCAAATGCTGCGCATGTTGGCGCTGGGAGCCGATGTGCTCATTACCGACTATCCGCAGGAGGCCGTGGAAATCCGAGAACAGTGGCTCGCGTTATCCCCTGTTGAACAAACGGCGCTGCGCCTACGCTATGTTCTGTAAATTCTGCTTATTTACTCAACCTCGCCTCGAAGCACTTAGCTCTGCGTTGAAGCAACCAAAAGAGGCTTAACACCTCAAATGAAGCGGCTAAAGTGGTCAGCGTTAGTGCAAGAAATCCGGCCACCCAAGTTAAAACAACATCATTCACTCGGAGTTTAGATTCAAGCAACGACCAGTCATTAAGTCGCGAATAAACCGACAAGGTAAAGTTCAAGTGGATGATGGCTAAATAGTGCTATTTAACTGAAAAATAGTGATTTTTAGCCATAGTCACCTAGCCCATTGTTTGGTTGACTGTGTAAAAAGGTAAAGCCAATGACTAAGTTTGAAGTCAGCCACTTTGAGGTACTGGCAACAAAGCGCAAAGTGTCGTCGTCACTTTTCTAAGTGTTCGCAATGATTATCTGAATTCTGGGGTAAATTCTTGCAAGGTTTCAACATGGCCATGAAACAACTTGCCAAGCTCAGCGATGGTCATAGTTTTTAGCCGAAAAAGCATCATTACCCCATACCCCTTATCTACAAAAGAGTGCACGCCAAATGACACGACTGCAGTAATGATAGAAATGGGGGATATTAAATAAGCAGTTCGACACTCATCTGAGTTCTTCTTGGGCGCGGCATAGCAAGTCCTCCACATCAAGACTTTTGTTGAGTCGAGGATCCTAAATAATGCGATTTAAGCTGAGTAGCTCGATTTTCGGCGCGGACACAGTCAGATAACTGCGCACACATAAAAAACCCCGCAACAAAGGCGGGGTCAACAATAGAAAGCTGCCAGCGACTAAAACTGTAATTTGCCAGCAGTTAACAAGATCAAAAATGCCACTGAATACCGACAGCGGTCAGATTACTGACTTGTGGTGATGTCTGATAGCTACCATAACTAAGCTGAACGGACCATTGTTCTGACAAGGTCCAGCTTAGACCCGCGGTGTAGGCAGCTTGCCAATTTTGCTGCGAGCGTGATTCAGCAGCAGTATCAAATAACTGCTGCCGCTGCATTAAATACCAGCCACCAGCAGTGCCAAACACGGACACCGGGCCAGCCAGAGGATAAGACAAGCGCACCGCCAATGTTGGACCATAACCTGAACCGCTGACCAGTCGTGCAACATCAGGCAACTCAGTCTGTTGCAACACACCAGGCAGGCGCACCGTTAACTCACCAGCATCCAACCAACCGCCTTCCAGCGCCAGGTATGTATTTAACTGATAGCCCCCATGCAGTTGCCAGGCCAGCCGCTGCTCCTGCTCCGCGCTGAATTGCTGACCTTGTAACTGAAAACGGCTGTCGGTATCCATCTGACCAACAGTCGCACGCAGATACATCTTATCCAGCGCCATGGGCTCTGCGACCACAGGTGCAGAACCCGCCACTAGCAACAGCAGTCCTACCCGACGCCGCAGCACCAATGCCAACAAACCGACCAAAGACCACCAGCCGGTGCTGCCACCCGCAGTGTTATAGACTTTATCGGTCCGTACTACCTGCGCCAGTACTCCGGGATCAACAATGACACCATTGGCTTTACCATCAGCATCATTTGGACCGCCATCTTCAATAATTAACCGCACACATTCATCCTTCGCAGTTAAACCCGGTGTCCACACCACATCTGACACCAACGGACAACGGCCTTCACTATTTTTGCCTGCACTAAACAACTGATTACGGCTGTTTTGCACAAAATCAAACCAGCGGCCATTGTGATGTTTACGCCAGACACTTTCAGTATTGATCTGACGGCCTTGCGGCAACGGGATCACAACAGGCACACTTTCACCCTGATTATTCAGGTTTCGGATCTCAAAATCGACCAACTGACTTTGTTGCTGGTAGCCTTGATCAGGTAAAGCGCCGTCATTCAACGCCACGCCAAACTGGCCACTGGCCCAGGAACTGGCCTCACTTTGTTGACCCAGCGTCAGTTGATATTGCGCCGGAATTTCCAAATAACTAACGCCTGCTTCGGCCGGGGTACAGCTACTGACTCGGCCATTCTGGTCCTGCTCAACTTTTGGACAGAGTGGTAATCGGCCAGGCTGGGCAGTGAATAAATTCGCTGCCGCTGGCAGACCGCTCTGGTCAAGCTCGCTGCCACAATGATCATGCGCGCAACCAGCCACCACCAACAACACCAGATCCGTTTCCAGAGTTTGATTATTGTCAGTCGCTTGCAGCTTAAACTGATAACGGCCTTGTAACTTGGCGGGATCCAGCATCACCACATCAGCTTCCACCACAGCAGCGGCAGCTAACTCGCCTAACTCCCAGCGATAATCCAGCACTTTGTCGTGACTATTGCCAGCCTGCAACCTGATCAAACCAGCTTCCTGCCTGACGGCATAACCAGATAAACCGTCCTGTTCTATGCTGACCTGCAACGCAGCAGTGCTGGCCATAGCGCCAGTCTGCAGTTGATGGATCGCCGGTGTGCCCAAAACCGCATTGCCTGAACTGACTGCGGTCAGCTTGATCGTGGCATTATTACTGGTTTGCTCCGATAATTGATAACTGCGACGTCGCTCGTCCTGCAGATCAATCAACAGCTTCTCTTCGCTAAGCTGAACGCCTTCAGCGCTAAACTCTACCGTCACCGGATAGCTGATCGCTTCATCACTGAGCCAAATACTGATTTTGGCTGCCGTTTGCTGTGCAACCTGTTGTGAGGCGGCAGTAAAAGCAACAAATGGATGCACTTCCAGCGTCAGTATCTGAATTTGCTGGCTTTGTTCATCCTGCAACTGCAACTGATAACGACCGGTTTGATGACTGCTAAAGATAAATTCAGTGGCGGAAACCGCCTTGAAGAGAGTGCTGACTTGTTCCGGCGATAGCTGCTGCAGCTGGTTCGCCCGCAACACCTCACCATCCAACCAGCGGAACTGGCCACTACCACCGCTGACAGTTACCGCAACCGACTGATTGGCAGTGACCAGATTCGTCTGGACGGCTGCTTGCACCGCAAAAGCAGCGAAACTTTGCAATTCGACCATACAATCTGCCGTAATGGCGGCGGTGTGGATGGTTTGTTGTCGCAGCACAGCACTGCAACCATGCACTTGCAGATAAAGCGCCGGATCGGTTTGCGTCAGACTAAACACCGCAGATTGGCCATGGGGAATTGCTTGTTGCGCTGGGCTGATCGTCACCCCTGCGACCGTATTGACGCTGACCTGATACAGACGATCTTTGTACTGGGCCTTTACCGTTAAGGCAGCAGTGACTTTACTAAAGTCCGCATCCCAGCCAGTGAAGGTATAACCTTCCCGCTCTGGTGCCGTTGGTGCTGTTGCCGACTGACCATGAGTAATTTGCTGGGTCGATAACGACTGACCTTCGGCATCAACAAAGCTTACGACATACACATTCTGACTGTATTGCGCTGTCACTGTTAAAGCTGAAGTCACGTTAGCAAAACTGACATCCCAACCGATGAAGGTATACCCTTCCCGCGCTGGCACAGCTGGCGCTGTTGCCGACTGACCATGAGTAATTTGCTGGGTCGATAACGACTGACCTTCGGCATCGACAAAGCTTACGACATACACATTCTGACTGTATTGCGCTGTCACTGTTAAAGCTGAAGTCACGTTCGCAAAACTGACATCCCAACCGGTGAAGGTATACCCTTCCCGCGCTGGCACAGCTGGCGCTGTTGCCGACTGACCATGAGTAATTTGCTGGGTCGATAACG
>NZ_JABAEB010000012.1:0-48379 GCF_012584455.1 Shewanella oncorhynchi | reverse complement strand
TAACGACTGACCGTCGGCATCAACAAAGCTGACGACATACACATTCTGACTGTATTGCGCTGTCACTGTTAAAGCTGAAGTGATATTAGCAAAACTGACATCCCAACCAGTGAAGGTATACCCTTCCCGCGTCGGCACAGCTGGCGCTATCGCCGCTTGCCCATGGATGATTTGTTGGGTCGATAATGGCTGACCATCGGCATCGACAAAGCTGACAGCATAGATATTCTGGCTATATTGCGCTTTCACTGTTATCGCCGCAGTGACCTTGGCAAAACTCACATCCCAACCACTGAAGGTAAAACCTTCCCGCACCGGTGCTGTTGGTGCTGTTGCCGCCCGGCCATGAGTAATTTGCTGGGTCGATAACGACTGACCGTCGGCATCAACAAAGCTGACGACATACACATTTTGGCTGTATTGCGCTGTAACTGTTAAAGCTGAAGTGATATTAACAAAACTGGCATCCCAACCGGTGAAGGTATACCCTTCCCGCGTCGGCACAGCTGGCGCTGTTGCCGCCCGGCCATGAGTAATTTGCTGAGTTGATAATGGCTGACCATCGGCATCGACAAAGCTGACCGCATAGATATTCTGGCTATATTGCGCTTTCACTGTTATCGCCGCAGTGACCTTGACAAAACTCACATCCCAACCACTGAAGGTAAAACCTTCTCGCACCGGAGCCGCAGGCGCTGTCGCCGCTTGGCCATGAGTGATTTGCTGGGTCGATAATGGCTTGCCATCGGCATCGATAAAACTGACCTGGTAAACAGGAGCCTTCACTTGAATAGAAAATGCTGCTAATGACGCACTCAACAAACCATCACTGACACTGATTCGGATATTGGGATAGTCACCAACATGATCAAAATCTGGACTGCCGGAGAGGACGCCAGTGACTGTATCAAAAGTCGCCCAAACGGGTTTATTGGCAATTGAAAATGTTAGCCTGTCTCCCTGAGCATCGAATGCTGTTGGAGTAAAACTATACAAACTGCCTGCAAACACCGTTGTTGCTGGCTGACCTGAAAGACTCGGCGCGGTATTGACTGGTTTTGGAATAATGCTAAAACCTTTTAGGTAAACCTCGGCGCCCTGACTCAATTGAATTGATAAGTCGCCAGTATAACCATGAGCAGCGCTCAAACTTAGTCCATTAGTCCCGGGCTCAATCGTAAAATTTTCATGAAAAATTTCAGTATTATCTTTGTCCAGAGAGGTAACAGTAGCAACGAGCGGCTTATTTGCTTTGTTAACTAACATAATATTTTTCGGGGTAAATGTGGCCCTGAGATTTCTGATGAGAAATCCAGTTGTATTGAACGCATTTGAATGACTCACCAACCCTTCTTCATTGATTGCACAATAACCGCCTGGTCCCGATAGCGCCAAAATTAAAACCCCGCCACCCGGGATCGAAGGATAGAAACCGCTGGAACAGTAACCGTTTACGGCGGCCGGACCTTGAAAAAGGTAACTATCAGGCAACAGCATAATTAATTTACTGTCTTTGCCAATGTTGTAATCAGCTAAAGTGTAAACGTCGTTTGCCATTTTAGTTTGCTTAAAAAACAAAGCATAACTGTCAGGCGGATAACCTTCTTTATCTTCAATTTTAGCTTTCACATTTTCAGTTGTGTCAGACCCTTCCACATCTAGCGTAATAGTTTTGCCAGCCGGCGTTTCAACAAAAATTTGCATCGCCCAGCCGGGCCATGCGGTCAGGGCAATACACAAAATAGCTAACTGCAAGAGGCGAATCATATCTGCTCCATAGCAAAGTAATAATCAGTGGTGAGTCATTCACCAGAATAAAAAATCGCCGGATGCTAACATGTTGGTTCCAATTTCTGAACAAAAAGGCCTGGTGCTGTGTAACGTCATGTAACAGCTGTCGATGATGTGGCTGTCGGAAAAGTAGAAAAGTCACGGCAGCGCAGGTTCGTCACAACACCCTATAAAAGGTACAAAAGTTACCCTGTTATTCCTCACTAAACAGGGTAAAATAGCTAGGTTGTAGTACTCAGAGATGCCGATTGAAGGCAATCCAGGTGTGGTAATGTTGGATCCGCTCGCGCATTCGTTAGCTTCGGTCATGGTGACTTTGGCCTGTGCTTTATTTATCTGGCCGTTATATCTGCTGAATAAAGATTTTGCTGGCCCGAAACAGTGGGCGATTGGCAATAGCCTGCTGCCGCTGGGTTTGTTATTACTCAGTACTCAAAGCAAGACACCGGTTTGGCTGGGAGTGGTGTTAGCCAACCATATTTTGCTGGCCGCAGTGTTAGCCATTTTATGGGGCACCCGCTTATTCTTCGGCTACCAGCGCAACAAAAGCTTGTTAACTGTACTCACGCTCAGCTTTAGCCTGCCTTTTTTGTATTTCACCTATATCACGCCTTATACCGATGGCCGCATTATCCTGGTCAGTCTGATGTTTTCCCTTTGTAGCTTGCTGAGTATCCGGGTGCTGAGAGCCAAACAAAAAGCCGGATTTTCATTAGGGGTCAAACTGTTTCAGGCGGTCCTGATGTTATTAATCATGCTGATGAGCTACCGTATTGCTTATATCATGTTGGTCGGTGACTTAGGCGGTATCTTTAGCTTTAATCTATTAAATGTGGCGGTGGCGGCTTTATCATATTTTGTGGTTTATGGGTTGACGCTGAGTTATTTCCTACTCTGCTCAGAACGACGTATCCAGATGCTGGATAGGTTACAACAACAAACCAAAGCCGAAGCCGCGTTAAAAAGCCGCTTTCTGGCGTCATTGAGCCACGAATTACGCACGCCGCTCAATGCCATCGTCGGCAAAGCACAACTGATGAGGTTACAACAACAGGATCCGCAGCTGCAGCAGGATTGCAGCATTATTATTGACGCAGGCATGGCATTATCGACCATGGCGCAACAAGTGCTGGAGCACGCCAGTCTGGAGCATGGCGAGGTGCAAATCCAACCTCAGGACACCTTATTACTCCCCTGGTTGCAGAGCATCCTCGATACGATGCAGCCGCTGGCGCAAGCACGGCAATTGGCGTTAAGTTTGCAAACAGCACAGCTGAATTCGCAGCACATCTATCGTTTTGATCAGGGCAAAGTACGGCAGGTGCTGATTAATTTGCTGGGCAATGCCATTAAATATACCGATCATGGCTTTGTCCGGCTGCAGGTGCAACTGACTGATCAGAGCGCCCCACAACACAGCATCAGGTTCGCCGTTGAAGACAGTGGCATTGGCATCAGCCCTGACGACCAGCGCGATATTCTGACGCCTTTTATCCGGGCTTCGCAGCAGGAACTGCGGGAAGGTACTGGCCTGGGTTTATCTTTATGTCAAAAAGCACTGCAGTTATTGGGGACGGAATTAAAATTTACCAGCCAGCCCGGTGTTGGTAGCTGTTTTTACTTTCAGTTACCGCTGACACCGATCAGCGCTTCGGATCCTATAGCGACAGTCGCTAGCAGTACCATACCGCCCCTACATATTCTATTGGTCGAAGATGTTGAGCTAAATCAGCAGATTATCAAAGCACTGCTACAACACGATGGCCATCTGGTATTGGTGGCCGCCACTGCGGCAGAGGCGCTTGGTCTCTGTCAGCAACACAGCTTTGAGCTGATATTGCTAGATATGAATCTGCCAGACAGTGATGGCCTGAGTTTGTTCCGTCAGTTGCAACAACAGCTGGCCGGCCCCCTGCCAAGCACACTGCCACCTGTGCTGGCATTAACCGCCGATACCAGCCGGCAATTGCAGCAGGATTGTTTGGCTGCAGGCATTAAACAAGTGCTGACTAAGCCGGTAGAGCTGGCACAGTTACAACAAAGTATTCGTCAATTGTTGCCCTGGCCGTTAATAGCCAACAGCCAGACCTTTCAAAGTTTCGCCTGTTATTTACCGGCGCAACTGGTGCAACAAAAATTAGCCGGGCTGGCTGCCGAATTACAGCAGCAGATCAGCCAGTGGCCCAGTTTGCATGGCGCTGAACTGCAGGCCAATCTGCATCAATTGCGTGGTATGGCAGCTACTTTGGGATTGGAATTGCTGGCGGAGCGGCTGGCAGCACTAGAAACCCAGCTCAGTCGAGTGTCCGCATCACAACAGCCATTAAGTCAGCTTGCCAGCCGCAGTGCGCAGTTGCTACGGCAAAAAATCGAAGGAGTGCGGCATGACTGAACAAATCCGGGTGTTGTTGGTTGAAGACGACGAATGGCTTGGGTTGGCGCTCAGTGCCTTCCTGCAACAACAAGGTTTCCAGGTCAGCCTGGCACATTCGCTGGCTGCCGCCATGTCCATGTTGTCACAACCAGATTTACGACTGCTGATCGCCGATGTGCAATTACCGGATGGTTGTGGTATTGAACTGTGCCGCCAGCTATGCAAACCCCACATCGGTAAAATTTTGATCTCGTCCAACGCGTCGGAACAAAGCCGGGTGCAAGGGCTGGGCGCTGGTGCTGATGACTACATTTGCAAGCCGGTATTTCCGCAGGAGTTATTGCTTCGCATCCAGGGTTTATTGCGTCGCTTGCCGCCGCACGCTGTGACTGTACCCGATCTGCGGTTTTTACAGTTCCGGCTTAATCTGGAAAATCGTCAACTGTGCTATCAACAGCATGCACTGCAATTGAGTGAAAACGAGCAACAGTTGCTGATTAAACTGATTGCCCATCAGGGAAAAATTATCAGCCGAACAGAATTAGCGCTGGCATTGGGTGAAACAGATACTTATCTGGCAGGCCGGGCACTGGATATTGCCATCAGCCGGTTGCGGAAAAAGTTAGTGCAGCTGAGTGGTCAAGCGGAAGAACTGCTGGTGACTTACCGTAATCAGGGCTACTTATTAGTGCAGGAATGGCCGGAAGTAGGCATCAAAGAAGGAACAGCACGCTAAACCAGTCGTGCTGCTACGATAGCGCTTAAATCAGCTTATTTTTTGATTTTGACCGGTCTTTGCCAACCGCTGATATGCCGTTGTTTGGTCCGTGCGACCACCAATTCGTCGGCAGCGACGTCATGTGTCACCACAGAGCCAGCGCCACCAGTGAACTGTTGGAACCAAAAAACACACCATCTTCAATCGTGGTCTGGAATTTGTTGGCGCCATCGTAGTTACAGGTGATAGTGCCAGCACCGACATTCACTTTACTGCCGATCACCGCATCCCCCAGATAAGTCAGATGATTGGCTTTAGAACCTTAGCCTAACACGGTTTTTTTCAGTTCAACAAAGTTACCGACATGGCTGGATGGGCAGTAGCGATTTCAACGCCATCCCGATGTGCCATCGCAATAATATCGGTTAGATAAAACTCACCCTGGGCATTGTTATTTTGCAAATTCGCCAGCCAATGTTTCAGCTGTTTGCCCGGCACCGCCATAATGCAAAATTATATCGACACCGCACCTTATATGTACAACATTGTCGATGGTCAAAAAGTACCAGCTTCCCCAACAGAAGCCACACATAGAGATTATTCCAGTAAAAATATTGGCATGCTCTATTCGAGCGGTATCGAAGCAGAATACAGCAAAGTGAAAATGAATGTCGAGGGCATGCCCAACTTTTACCTTTGCACTATTGAAGATATTCGCCAGCCCTATAACAGTACTCCACAAGATAAAATCAATCTTGGGATCAGCTGGCAGCTGATCTCAGCATTACGACTGCCATGGATATGACCCGTCTTCCGGAGGCTCAGCTCAAAAGAGGAATGGATGCAGAAGGCTATCAACTTCACAGCGTATATCTCACATATCAAGCCCCTTGGTTAGCGAGCCTAGAACTCAGGATGAGACTTACTCGGTTTGGCCTGATGATGAAGAAAAAACCTTACCGGGACGTAACTACAAACTGGCCCTCAGCTATCAATTCTAGAACATACATCAACAAACACTCTCTACTGACTAAATTGTAAATTCACAAAATCAAGGCCATTGAAAACAACTTTAATGGCCTTATTTTTTGGTCTTCTCAATTTTTTAGCTCAACCTCGCCTCGAAGCGCTTAGCTCTGCGTTGGAGCAACCAAAAGAGGCTTAACACCCCAAATGAAGCGGCTAAAGTGGTCAACGTTAGAGCAAAACCTTTGAATGAAAACAGGTTTAAAGTAAAACCATCTAACACCAGTACCGCCAAGCCAAGCGGCATTTGGATAAGCACAGCGGTAAACCAATCGAAGGGAAGTTTAGGAAAGATCCTGTGGTAAGCATAAAGCACTAAACCTGCAAGCAATATCAGCAAACTCGCATCATGAGCCGCCAATAAAAGATACTCCACACTGTTATGCGAGATGTGAGGCACCGCACTCAACATGTCCAACATATAACCCGCGCTCGCGACTAATGAGAAACTGATAAAACTCAATAAGGCTAATAGGATACCAAAGCCAAGTGCGGGTAAATATTTCATGTAAGGTCTCTCTATTCGCAGGTGAAATATGCTGTCTCATCTCCCGAAAACCACAGCATGCAAGGTATAAAGGAGTAAAGATACATTAACTACAATAGCAGCCTAAATTTCCCTTAGCTATTAAGACCATAGTCTTATGTCTACCACAAACTTGTGCGCAATAAACGAGATGAAATCCAGTATCAAGTTAGTGTTTTCTCGGATAATCAGTGGATAAGCTTTTAAAATTACTAGATTAATCAAATTTCAATCTTATCGCTTAGTGATATCACCCACAATTTGCCCATGTGTTTGGGTGAAATAGACTAGCCAATTTCACCAATAACGCTTAGGATCGGAGTTGCATTTTTTAGCCAACATATTGTGGAGTATCAAAACATTATGGGTATCAGAGCCATAGTCGTAGACACAGCAGGCACCACGACAGACCTAAACTTTATCCAAGATGTACTATTCCCCTATTCTGTCAAAGCCTTGCCAGACTTTTTAGAACAGAACCAACACAATGTATTGGTTGAAAACTGTATTTGTGACACTAAAGATATCGCCCTAGAGCCCGAGGCTGACTTAGCGCGTGTAACTGAAATACTGCAACAGTGGGTCAACGAAGACCGTAAAGCTACGCCACTTAAAACCTTACAAGGGTTAATTTGGAAGCAAGGCTATGCACACGGTGAATTTAAGGGCCATATCTTCCCGGACTTTATTGAAGCAGTGAAACGTTTTAGCGCACAAAATCTACGTATTTACAGTTTTTCATCCGGCTCTGTCGACGCGCAAAAACTGTTGTTCGGCCACAGTGACGGCGGCGATTTAACTGAAATGTTTAACGGCCATTTCGACACCCGTACGGGCAACAAATTAGATAAGCAGGCTTACTGCAATATACTCAACACTATCAGCTTAAGCCCCAAACAAGTGCTGTTTGTGTCTGATGTTATTGAAGAATTAAAGGCTGCTGACGCTGCGGGTATGATGACCTGCCAAATGGTTCGCGACAGCAAGCAACGAACTGGCGAGTTCCGCAAAATCAGCAGCTTCGATGAGCTGCTGATTGAATAATGCGATTATTGAATAACGTGATGGTTGTTGAATAACACGATAGTCGACTCAGTCAGCTTAAGCTGATTTAGCCGATAAAACGAAAGCGACCTTGTGGTCGCTTTTTTATTAATTGACTCAATTACCCTTCACCGCCAGCGGAAACGCGGCCGAGATACATTTTTCCACCTCAAAACGATAACCATAATCCGCATTCTTATCGGGTGTGATCAACAAAATCTCGTAATCATTTAATTCAATCACATTCGACTCGGCAGGCTTTTTACAACGCGAGCGGCCATTGGCTTCAAGTGAAAATGCGAACGTAGCTAGCCATTGCCGCACTAAGTACTGATATTGAGTTCGCACTGAGGCGTAGGCCTTTTTGCGATCTTCCTCTTCCAGCTCGCTGTCATCATTACTATTCTCAGCCTTGCTCGATTTATCGCTTTCAGAGTCAAGAGCAGTCTGAGTTAGCTCTACAATCGGTACCGTCAGCACATCGGTCGCATCCGGCAACCGTCCCGATTTAGGCTCGCGAGGCGCATGCTTAGCGGCTTCTTGGGGAGAGGTAATAAAGTTGCCAAACGAGGTTTCAATGCGAGTCTCTAAATCAATTAACAGGCTCAAGTGATACAAAACCACAGTCGCTAGCACGATACGGATCAAAAAAGTCGTTTTACGGAATGAAGTATGCGAGGTAAGCCGTAACGATTTGACACCTAAAGGTTTAAGCAAAAAGATCAATATTAAATAGATAGGAATAATCAACTGTAATGCCAGCAGCACGATCGCGCTTACCATCAAAAACCAAGCGGGCATATAGAGTAAAATCGCTAAGTTATGGGTGTAATTGAGATCGCTTGCTGAGACCCCAACCACTTCGTTGACTATCGCGCCAGACCAGCCCAAAGCAAAGTTGGCAATCATCGCATAAAACAGCAACAACACAGCTTTGCCCGCCAAACTGTGCCAAACCCGCTCGAACACAGGCCAAAACTCGATGGCCATAGCGATTACGGCAATCACAGCGACCAACCCCATTAACTCGCTACTAAAAGCCAATATCAAAGCAATAAGATACAGCTTTTGCGCAAAGGATAACTTAGCAACCCCTAGGATAAGACAGCGCCAGAACTTGCCCAAACCTAAACGGATGTCACTCAGTGATGGTAAACTGAGCTTTCGCAAGTATTGGCGAGCCGTCACAATGTAACCGATTAAATTCATTATTATTTTACATTCCATTGAAATAGTAAGACGGGCAACATTTGCCACGGTAATGTGCAAAGCACAGTGATGGTAACTGTGCCACTCAATCTCGGTACATTGGTCACTTTGGCTATTCTCTAGCCAAAGTCGAATGTTCTGTTTAGAGTCGAATGAAAGCTCTGCAACACCCCATCGCCCGTTTAAATCCAACTAAAATGAACTTGAGAGAGGAAATCAAAGCGGCCTTATGGTCACTTTTGCAAATCGATAAACCTGACTCAGGACTAACTAAACGACGCTTAACTCCCGCTCAGAAAATACGGTTTTAGCGACAAACATGCCATTAAGTGCAGCAGGAAAGCCAGCATAAACCGACATTTGCAATATCACCTCAACAATTTCCTGCGGCGTACAACCCACATTCAATGCGCCATTAATATGTACGTTTAACTGTGGCTGGCAATGCCCTAGCACCGTGAGTGCAGCAACTGTCACTAGCTCCCGCGTCTTAAGATCGAGCCCTTCACGCTGATAAATATCCCCAAAAGGATATTCAATAATGTACTTGCCTAAGTCAGGGCAAATATCGGCAAGACTGCGGATGACTTTCTCCCCCGCCTCACCGTCAATTTCAGTCAGTTTAGCGAGGCCCTGCACATATCTTTGATTACTCATTTTTAGCTCCTGTTGGATTAAATCACAGCAAGCAGCCTAAACCTTAGAGTTAACTCTAAGTCAATGGTTCATTGATGGATGACACAGGCAATGCGGATCAGTAAAACTAACCCTCTGTTTAACTCGCCGACTAGAGGCGAAAGCAAATAGAAAAGTAAATAATATTAGCTTTTTAGCATTTAACCACAAATGTTAGCGACTGAGCTTAGCCACTAAAATGAGTTTGGTAATAGTGAATTTTTTGCTTAAGGGCAGCCAAATGCTCCTGCTCTTGGCGAATACGCTCAGCCAATTGTGTTGCATGTTGCTCGAGTAACTGCTGTCGCTGGCCAGCGGTTGCATCGCCTTGGACACGCAGCTCGGCATAGGTCAATATCTGCTTTAACGGCATGCCCGTTTCTTTTAAGCGATTGATAAACCCAATCCATTCCGCTTCTTTCGCCGCATAATCACGATGCCCGCTGCCATTTCGCACGACAGACTGCAGTAGGCCAATTTTCTCGTAATACCTGAGCGTATGCGCCGACAGCCCAGTGAGCGCAGCAAACTGACCTATGTTCATAATCTAACGATCCGCAGGATGGTTAACGCCATCATTCGTGGGCACATTTTCGAGATCGAATGGGTTAACCCCTTCGAGGCAACCAATGTTGTAACCATACTCATGGGGATTGGAACGTCGCTGGTGATGGGTGTAAATACCGCAGATAGAGCAGAAGTAGTGTTTGGCAGTTTTGGTATTGAATTCATAGAGTTTCAGCGCATCCTCACCCTTGAGGATCTTAATCCCCGCCAGCGGCACAGAGCCAACCATTGCGCCCTTACGGCGACAGATAGAGCAATCGCAACGGCGTGGATTTTCGATGCCATTAGGCAATGACAACTCCAATACCACGGCACCACAATGGCAGGACGCTCTGTATTTTGGCTGAATAAGAGTATTGCCCACTTGTTTAATCACACCCCACTCCTTGTTTCGCTAGATTCTATAAACCTAAATTCCCCAGCCGCTGCACCAACGCTCGCCATTGTTGCAATTGCGGCTCCTTAGCACTCATCACTGGCCCCAACATATTGGACTTAGCCCGCTTAAAACCACTAAAAACTAAGGTGGCGGTATCAAGCTGTTTCAGCGCGGGAGCGCCTTGAAACCACTTGTAATACCAAGGCGGCGTGTCCATGGTCATGATAATTCGCGAGGTTTTATGGCGCAGCAACTTAGCGGGTATCAATTTACCTTTCTCATATTGAAATGCAAACCCAGATAAAAATGTCCTATCGATTAAGCCTTTAAACTTAGCAGGAATACCGCCCCACCAAATCGGTGTGATAATCACCACATGCTCCGCCCACTGGATATTCGCTTGAAACGCTAGCAAATCGGCTTCGAGTGGCTGAGGTTGACGATAACCATAGGTCAGATTCGGGTCAAAATTCAGCTCAGCTAGTTTGACGATTCTAACTGAGTGTTTATCTGCCGCCGCTTGGACATAGGTTTCAGCCAGATGCTCACAAAAACTCTGCGCCTTAGGATTACCACAGATCACTAAAATCTTTTTTGCCACGATGAAACGCCATAACAGTCAATGTGGCAAATAGCATAAACTCTGCCCCTAAGGGGAGAGTCAAGACCTAAGGTAACAGCTGCGACTCACAGGAGGTGAGCCCATCAATACAGGCATCTAACTGAGTGACTTTATGTTCTAACTCACTTATCTGGCGTAAAAAATCTGCTTTTATACCCAACAAAAAAGCCTGCACTGTGGCTAACTGAGCATGCTTATCGCCTTGTTCGAGTAAATCTTTTAGTTGGACAAGCTTAATACCGAGGGCTTTGGCCTCTTTGATCAGCAACAACAGCCTAATATCCGCCGCACTATAAATACGATAACGCCCCTGACGTGCGGGAGTGTCGATAAGCCCCCACTCCTCATACAAGCGAATCGCTTTTATCGACAGCCCTGTTTGCTTTGCCGCTTGTCCAATATACATAGCTCAACCTAACTCGTTAAAGACATTACTCATATCTGCATTGTTTGCCATTATCAGCCACAGTATCAGCTTAGGCCAAGACTTGTCGCAGCAATCTTATGCTGCTAGTCTGGCCGCTTAAACGAGCGTTTTAACTTAGGATTTTTATCATGGGATTTAAACAAGAACAGCTGCAAAAAGATGTTCAAGAACAGGCAATGGAAAAGTTTCTCGCACAGCACCCTATCGTTACCCAAATCCCCGTTGCTTGGGGCGAAATGGATGCCTTGCAGCATGTTAATAATGTGGTGTATTTCCGCTATTTTGAAACGGCACGTATCGACTTTTTCAATCGCCTCTTCCCGCTAGATACCCTGTATAAATCCGGCATTGGCCCCGTAATCAGCGAAAATCAGGCTCGCTATAAACGCCCAGTGACTTTCCCCGATACTTTATTGGTAAGTGTCAGCATTAGCGATATTCACAGCGATAGATTTACCATGCATTATCAGGCTTTTAGTAAACAGCAGCAGGCAGTAACCACCTTAGGCACTTCAGTCGCGGTGATGTTTAACTTTAAAACGGGCAAAAAAGCTGAGTTACCGGCAGAACTGCTGGCGATTCTCAAACAGCACGAAGTCGCTTAAGCTATTCAAATCGATAACGAATTGCCAGCACACTTTAGGCCATACCTTGAGGGAAGCATGTATGTCAGATAACGAAAATATCGAGATAGCCATTGAACATCAACAGGATAAACAGCGTTTTATTATCCCTGTCGACGGCTATGAAGCCGTGTTGGAATACCAGTTATCTGGCGAGAATATCGATTTTAGCCGCACCTTTGTCCCCAACGAGCTGCGCGGTAAAGGCCTTGCCGAACGCTTAGTTCGCCACGGCTTAAAGTGGGCCAAAGGCCAAGACTTTACTATCAAAGCCAGCTGCTGGTATGTACAGAAGTTTTTGAAAAACTAAATCCAATAAACAGGGTAATGGCGCTTGGGATCGGTGGAGAGGTTATTGACCACCAGCGCGACCAGTAAGAGTAATACTGAGCCGAGGAACACTGGCATTAACGCGTAAAGAAAGCCGAGTTGATGCACGTTTTCACCGCCAATCACGGCAATCAATGCCGTTGCTCCGCCCGGAGGATGAAGAGTGCGAGTCAGGTACATGAATGCGATAGACAGGGATACCGCTAAGGCGCTCGCCAGCACCACATAATCGCCACACACTTGGTACACTGCGACCCCAATTAAGGCCGATAACACACTGCCACCAATCAAGTTACGCGGCTGAGAAAACTCCGCCAGCGGTGCACCGTACACTAGCACAGCCGACGCGCCGAACGAGCCAATGACAAACATAGTGTCGACGAGGTTTTCACTCATATAATTTGCGAGACTCGCGACCAAGTAAATGCCACAGAAAGCCCCAATCCATGACCACACAATCTTTTTAAGTGGCTGTCTTGGTGGACAAATGTCCTTCGAACGCATGCGGGTAAAATAGAATCTCATGGTTAATCCGAACCGATAAAAATTAAGTGATACAGATAAGTGATCTGCATCACAGTTAGCGGGTCGACAAATTAACCCTTCAGCAGCGCAATTGCAATTACGCTGACCGAAAGAGTAAGTAGACTAAGCGCTTTCACCATTCAGATTAGCGAGCATTTCACGGATATCTTCTGGAATCGGGCGGCTTTTTTCACTGCTGTAATCGTAATGTACGAGTGTAGTTTTTACTTCGGCGGTCTTGTTGCCCGCTTGCCAACAGGTTTGGGTCAGCTCGAAGCTGCTATTACCGATACGGCTGACATAGGTTTTTACTGTGACACTCTTGCCATAGTAAGTCGGCGCGATAAATGCCACGGTAAACCCCGCGACGATTAAGTTCCACTGATGCAAATCTAACTCGGGATTAAAAATCTCAAAGATTGGCGTGCGCGCCGCTTCACACCATACGGGGATCACAGTGTTGTTGATATGGCCGAGGCCGTCGGTTTCAGTAAATCTGGGATTGATTTCGAGACTGTATTCTGTGGCTGACATGCAAACTTCCTTTTTATTATTTTATGAATGGAAGAGCGTGGTGATTATCGCAATGAAACCAAACCACCAAACTCATCCATTATCCTAAGCCAAACAGGTTCTAGCCACTAGCCCAAACCTAGCATTTTAAAACTGACAACTCGCCGTTTCTGGGGTTTGCTTGCCGTTAGCATCGTACTTTTTAAGGCATCCAGCCTTACCCATATCATACATTTTCTCGTATTCTAACTTGCCATTTTTATAAGACTTATACACCCCATGAGTTTTTGGGTTCTCTAAGTGATAAATCTTACGGCCCTTAGTGATATGTGAGTAATCGGCAAAACCCGGCTCTTCGGAATAGATGACACCGTTAATGTAGCGCTTGTGGATCACATGCTGTTCATCGATACGCAGCATTTCATTCGCTATCTTGCCATTCATGTCGTAACACACTTTATCCACGGCATAATTGCTATCGAGGTCTTCAATACAACTCACGGCACCATTATCAAAGTACTCGCGCTGTATGCCGCAGCGCGCAATGGCGTTATCCCAGAAATAAGGTTCACCGTTCCAGGTTTCGCCTTCTTGCTGGCAGTAGTTCCACAGGCTTCTTAATTGGCCATTAGGATAGAAACTGTAATGGGGGCCAGAGACACGGTTATTCACTTGGTGACCATATCGGGAGAGTGAGTAACCACCATCAGTGGAATAACTGATACTTGGGCCGTATTCCTTACCCGCTTTGTACGTTTTTAAATTTAATAAACGGCCATTGGAATCAAACTGATATTCTTTATCTACAGCGCCATTGGTGTAATAAGCCAATTTATACAAGGAGCCGCTGCTATGATATTCGCGCTGCTCACCGTGTTTTATCGATGAAATTTCTTCATTTTTACCATTAATCACCCCTTCACAATCATCTGAGTAGGGATTCTCACGCATAATACATTCATCGTGCGAAGGCTTAAGCGTCACCGCTTCATTGAATTTATAACTCGTTAGTTCAGTCAGCTCACCGTTCTGGGGATTAAAGCGCATTTGCTGACCATCCAACTCTCCTTGGCGGTAGTTAGCGATATCCACCACGACATTCGGACTTGAATACCAAATACTCTGACCATTAAGGCGACCCTGCTCATAATGACGGGTATTAAACATCAGATTATTTTTGTCGAATGATTTAGACTCTCCTTGACGTAAGCCATTGACATAGTTCACTTCGGTACGAGTCCCATCTTCGGCTTTAAATGCCCAAAGGCCAGTGCGTTTTCCTGCAAGATAGGCGCCTTCACCTACTTGATCACGGAAATGTCCGCTCGTCACTTTATCGACCCAAGCGCCTTGCTTCACACCCTTTTGATATTGGCCTTTGCTGCCATCAGCCTCAAGCCACTCGCCATCTTTTACGCCATTAAGATAAATACCTTTTGCCACTAATCGCTTATCGCCTTCTGCACTGGAGTCATAATCGGGCTCATAGACTTCGTAGGGGCCGTCGAGCACATCCTGATTGTAATGGGCAAAACCAAAGTTATCTGCCTCATCGAACATCGACTGTGCAATCCATTTACCTTGCTTTTTACCGTCAAGATATTCGCCTTCCCAATAAATGGCTTGGTTCTCTGTCTCCATCCACTTACCGACTTTTTTGCCCTGTTTGTAGTTACCAGAGTAAACCACGCTACCATTGCGACCATCGTAGGCTGCATACGGGCCATCGAGCACACCTTGGGCATAATGACTTTCACTGGCAAGCCCTGCCCAAGTGCTCCCCATGCCCATACTCATAAAATCATAGGATGGGCCTGTTTTAGGGATCACGGCACCACCACTTTTAAGCCAATCAAAGTCATCGGCCTCAAAGGCCACGCTCACCAATACAAAACTGCCGTCTTCTTCGCTATAACCACTGCGATCAAAGGTGGTCACTAAGCTATATTGGCGCTCAATCCCTTGGGCATCTTTATCTTTACGAGTCAGTGGATAACGTAATTTATATTCGACGGCGGTCTTCACATCGACGGGTGAACCTTCGGAATTACGATAACCCACTAAGGTCGGCTTGAGCTTAGTAGAACCATCGACAACCGCTTTAATAGCGGGATCTTCAATCGCGTCAACATCATAGGTCATACGGTATTGTTGCGGCGGAATTTGGCTTAGTACTTTACGAACGCTACCCACGGTAAACGAGGTTAAGGTTGGTGCCACTTCATCGAGCACAACCTGTAGACGGGGGAGTTTTGTAAGATCATCTCCTTCAAAACCATAGCCCCGTAAATGCTGACCATCGGCATCTTTCAGCATGACAACCACTTCTTTGGTGCCACCTTTATCAAAATCGAGGTAAAAAACCGCAACCACTTCAGCAGAACCATAATCATCAAGACGCACGCCGGGCGCATCGCCATAGAGCATTTCGCCCCACACTTTATGATCTTTTTGATAGAAATTGAGCCATTGCCCGTTAGGCAAGTCCACTGGGCCATGGACGATTTTGTCGTAATCCTCAGCGTCAGCTGCAGGAATGACAGTTAAAGAAGATAACAACACCGCACTCACTGCAGTGAATAAACTACGAATCGAAAGTTCCATTTAACTACACCTTTTATACCGACGCCTCGCGCCTCATGCGCACCAGTAAACGGGGCGAATTTTAAGCGAAGAAAAGCACTTCAGGAAGTAGTAGATAAAAAAAAGGCCGCTCCTGCGGCCTTTAGCAACAACAACTTAACAATTAGTTGTTGTACATAGCATTTATTTCATGGGCGTATTTATGGTAAATCATCTTGCGGCGCAGCTTGAGCGTTGGGGTGATTAAACCCGCTTCCATCGAAAACGCTTCAGGCAACAGAGTGAACTTTTTAATCTGTTCAAAACCGGCCAACTCATGCTGTAACTGCTTTAAGCGCTGTTCAAAATGTTCAACCACATGACTATGGCGCAGCAATTCTAAAGGTGACTCATACTTCAGCCCTTTGTCCTTCGCCCACGCTTCCAGTGACTCAAACGCTGGCACAATCAAGGCGGTCACATAATTACGCGCATCGGCAATAATCGCCACTTGCTCGATAAAAGGACAACAGCCCACGGCGCCTTCAACCCTTTGCGGCGCGATATATTTACCGTTGGAGGTCTTCATCAATTCTTTAATACGATCGGTAATAAATAAATTGCCGTTCGCATCGAAACGCCCTGCATCACCGGTTTTTAACCAACCATCTTCAAACGCAGCGGCGGTATCTTCAGGACGATTGTAATAGCCGCGCATCACAGTCGCGCCGCGGACTAAAATCTCATCGTCCTTACCTAGCTTAATTTCGGTTTCCAGCAAAGGTTGTCCATTGGAACCCGGCACTCGATTACCTAAGGTATTGCAGGTCACAGTCGCGTTAGTTTCTGTCATACCGTACCCACAAAGTACTGGAATATTAATCGCATGGAAGAAACTACCGACATTCACATCTAAGGCTGCGCCACCGCAAGGCATAAACTTCAAACGGCCACCAAGCACGGCTTGCAGCTTGCTATATACCAGCTTGTGCGCCAAACGCCATTGCAGCGACAACCACAATCCGCCCTTAGCACGACCTTGGCCAACTTCGAACTGATGTTGGCCGACGCGCATCGCCCAAGCAAACAACTTCTTACGACCGTCGGCTGATTTGGCGACTTTATCTTGTACGGCGCTATACACTTTTTCGAGGAAACGCGGCACCACACACAAGGTATGTGGACGCACGGCGCTAATCGCCTCTTTCACTCTTTGGGTATTTTGCAGATAGACGTTATGGCCGCCACGGCACAAGACGTAGAAACTCCAACTGCGCTCAAATACATGGCTCAATGGCAAAAATGCCAAAGACACATCGCCAGAATGGAAGGCCAGTTTTTGATCGTGCTGGCGTATGGTAGACGCCATATTACGGTAATCCAGCATCACGCCCTTAGGATCGCCCGTCGTGCCGGAGGTATAAATTAAGGTCAGTAAATCATCGAGATTTGCAGCTTGTAAACGCTGATTAAGCTCGGCTTCTTGCTCAATGTTTAACTGAGTGTCACCCGCCAGTAGGGTATCTAGATGCCAATGCTGATTGGCATTATCGGCAGCGAGTGTCACGCTGGCATCGAATACAATCACATGCTCTAGGCTTGGGCATAAGGCTTGCAACTCACACGCCATGGCGTATTGCTTAGCATCGTCAACAAAAATCACTTTAGCGGTGGCGTCGTTTACGATAAAGCTCGCCTGTTCGACGGTACTGGTGGGATAAATTGGCACTACAACGGCACGAGTTTTGAGAGTGCCGACATCGGCACAAGTCCACTGCGGGCAGTTTTGCGCCAGAATAACGCAACGGTCTTGCACTTGTACGCCAAGTTCGATCAACACTTGTGCAATTTTACTGCTGATTTGGTCGAAGGCTTGCCAACTCACCTGATACCAAGGAGCGGCCATTTCAAAACCTTCCAGCGCTACTGCGTCTTTTAAAGACTCGCTTTGCTGCTGTAGTAGTCGAATAACATGATATTGATCGAGAGACATAAGAGACTCACCTTTTTAGCTTACAAGTGTACCGCTTTTGCAGCATTCTACCTGAAGGCCAAATAAAAACTAAGAGTTTTTGCTCTAATGTTGTGCAAATGTCGCCCAAATCACGCTGTAAATAGGCTTTAGCGGCGTACCACTCTTAGTTTCACTTACTTGTCAGGGCGAACAAAATTTAATCTCAGAACGTCAACATGACCTCATAACATCGCCCTTCCAGAGGGTTCTCTTGCCCCAAATCAGCACCGCTTGCCCCAGCAGTATTAAGAGTAGATCCCATAGCAACCAATTAGTTAAATTGCCGCCATCACGTAAAGAGGTAAGGCTGATAGACACCCACAGGGAATGCCCCGCGACGACCATCATAGTGAGCGTGATATGCAAAACTCGGCGACACATACAGCCAAAACCTAACGTCAAGGCGCAGGCCCAGTAAGTGCTGAGCACCAGATGACCCACTAACTGCATATTCAGATCACCATTGAGCCAGCCCAACAGCAGACTACACGCCAGCATAATGCCGACGACCACATTCAGGAGTCTTTGCTGTCCAAGGCAAAATGCCGCTATGAATCCTTTTCGACCATCAAACCCTGGCATCAACAATAAGGTTTCTGTCGAGCGCGAGCGTTGCACTCGGCTCCAATGCACCAGCGAACAACTAATCACACTGAACTGCGCCAAAAACAATAATACAGGGATATTCAAATGAAATTGATGCGACAACAGCCCAAGCACTAAGCAGACTACGGGCAATAGCAGCAGTAAAATCGTCAACATAGGGCCAATAAAAAAATTGGTGGGATGCAAATAACGCTCGAAGCGACTCAAGATACGCATGGATTGCAGATTCGGCAGCCAAAACCACCCCATTTCGAGACCATTGAGATATACCGTCCTCGCCTCAGCGCGCCAAGGTAAAATACGGCATGCACGCGCAATCAGCATACCTAAAATCAGCAGGGCAATAGCACTTAGCCAAAGGGGAATGTGCTCTACAATCAATGGGATAAATGGCATTAAGACAAAAAGTAAAAACGAAGCATAAAACCACTGAGTACTGAGTAAACAAAGCCAAATAAAAGTTAAACTCATCACCAAAGCCAGCACTAAGCTCGCTAGGCTAGCCGTCAAACCTAAAGCTAAACAGAACAAGACTCCTATGCCAAAAACGCTAGCTAAAACAGTGACACTTTGAATGTAGATATGGCGACGATAATGGGGAATTAACTGTGCGCATTCATTCGCCATCAGACGTATGAGTTGCCATGCAACCGCCGCCGAGCTTGAGATAATCCCCATAGAAAATAACAGTTCAGCACTATCATTTTTACCATAAACTGCGGCGATACAAGCTAAGATCACCCCCAGTATAGCCATACCTAAAAAGCTCACACTGCCGATATCAAAACACCAAAAGCGCAGCATGCCCTTGAAAGGATTCATTCGTGGACTCGTTCTTTCGCCCTTCGCGACTTGTATCTGCTTATGGTGCGCCACACTCATCTGTGTAGCTCCATAAACAGTTGCTCCAAGTTTAAAGCTTCATTCTTTAACACACCTGATATTGACGCGCTGTGCTCACCTAAATCCACCAGCACCGAATCGCCAACACGGCTCAGCACTGTAATGGACTCAGGCAACACAGTTTCGGGCACGAGAGTGAGTAAGCGCACTTCTTCACGCAGGGCATCGATTTCCTTAAACAGCACTAACTCACCCTGTTTAATCAATGCCACATGGCTGGCAACTCGCTCTAGATCTGAGGTGATATGGGATGAAAACAGCACGGCAGAGCCAGATTCAAGGGCGAGATCGAACAAATCGACCATAAATTTGCGCCGGACTATAGGGTCGAGGCTGGCAACGGGTTCATCGAGGATTAACAACTCAGGGCGATAGGCCATCGCCATAATCAAGGCTAGCGACTGCCTTTGCCCAACCGATAAACGCTGCACCTGTTGGGTCACATCTAACTCGAAACGTACCAACCAATCTTGCTCTAATTGCATGTCCCAATTGGGATAAAAGCTGCGGTGTAAATCGAGGGCGCGTTCAATGGTAAAACCTTCATAACCAAAAGGTTGCTGCGGTACATAACCTAAACGCTCCTTTGCCTTTGAGGTTAAATTTTCGGGCGTTTCGCCTAAAGTAACAATACTGCCAGAATCCGGTGTGAGCACACCCAAGGCGCAGCGCATTAGGGTCGATTTACCCGCCCCATTTTGCCCCAATAACCCCACCACCATACCCGCCGACAAAGTTAACGATAAATCCTTAAGCGCCCACTTTTCACCCACGCCTTTACCGCGAAAGGCTTTATTCACTCGGTTAAATTCAAGTATTGGCGTGCGCTTTTGGTCCATCGAATTTCATCCTTTTTATGCTATTTATCGGTACATTACTTTCTAATCTTGCCAGCGCTCATTTAGCAATTGCAGCAACTCGGGCAAGCTGACACCTAACTGCTTTGCCTGCGACAACAGGGCATCGAGCTGGGGTTCGAGCAGGCTAATACCCGATGCCATAGTCTCAGTTCGCAACGCAACTTTTGTCGCTTGGCCACGGCGGCGTTCGAGCCAACCTTGGTCAACCAGCTGTTGAATGGCGCGGGAAACGGTCATGGGATTCACCGCTAAATGCTCAGCAATCTGGCGCACTGAGGGTAATACGTCTTCCACTTGCAGTTGACCGCCCACAATTAAACGCACGACTTGTTCGTGTAATTGTTTGTAAATGGGTTCACCACTGCTGGGGTTGACATTTAAAAGTTCTAACATTAGCCTTTACACACTGTATTAATACATTGATACACCGATACACTGGTATTTAAATTAACACACTCGTCCTGAAATGCAAAAAGGAAAGCGCGCATGATAGATAGCATGACACACAGGAAGTTAAGCAACACAGTTCAACGCCTTGTGCCAACTCAGCCACGCCATAGTGCGACTAGTGCCACATGGCACACGCGTACTTTGAGAATGAGCGCCCTCATACTGGCAATGGCAAGTACAGCGACGTGGGCGAGTGATGTGAAAAGCCAAGAGACACAAGCGACGGCTGATATAGCTAGGAACATGGCGAATGACACCGACACTTGTTATGTGGAAGGCGTTTCCGATCGCCTAAACTGCGGTTTTGTGACTGTGCCAGAAAACCCTAACAAACCCGATGGCAAACAGATCCAAGTGCATTACGTTGTTTTGCCTGCGGTGAAAAATGCCAACCATGAAGAAGCCTTGCTGGCGATTGCAGGCGGCCCAGGACAATCGGCCATAGAGAACGCGGCAGGTTTCGATGCCATGCTGAGCAAAGTCCGCCAACAGCGGGATATTTTACTGATCGATCAAAGGGGCACAGGCCGTTCGAATGTGCTGGCCTGCGATGAAGGTGCTCAATCTCCACTGCCCTTCGATGACGATAATGTCGATACCTTAGCCGAAACGCAAAAATGCTTAGCCAAAATTGATGCCGACGTGACTCAATATGGCAGCCTCAATGCGATTAAAGACTTCGAAGCCGTACGTGCGCACTTAAGCTATAAAAAACTGCATATTTACGGCATCTCCTACGGCACTCGCATGGCGCAACTTTACATGCGTTTATATCCAGAGCACTTAGCCACAGTGACCTTAGACGGCATAGTGCCCATGCAGCAAAGCGTATTAGAAATCGGCTCTGCGATTGATCGTGGCTTCGACTTATTGTTTAAGGATTGCCAAGCAACCGCCGCCTGTAACAGTCAATTCCCCCAGTTAAAGGCAGACTTTGAGCGAGTCGACGCTAAGCTCGCCACAGGCCCTGTGATGGAAAACGTTTACGATCCCGTCACGGGCGAAAAAACCATGTTAACCATGACGCGCGGTAAATTCTCTGGCTCGATCCGCATGGCGCTGTATCAAGCCAATGTGCGCGCCCTCTTGCCCCATGCGATTCATCAAGCATCGAAAAACAACTTCCAACCCATACTCGGCCTCTATGCCCTCACTATCGACAATGCTGACATGGCGATGGGCATGCACGCCTCTGTGGTCTGTGGCGAAGATATGCACCGCATTACCCCAACCATGCGCGAGCAGGCCAAAAAATCCTTTATGGGCAGAACCATGCTCGATGGCTTAGAGGCGACTTGTTCAATATGGAAAGTGCCTGCGGTCGATAACAACTTTAGCGAGCCCATTAACAGCAACATTCCAACCTTGTTGTTATCCGGCGAAATCGACCCCGCGACACCACCGAGTTGGGGCGAGTTAGCGATGGAAAAACTCACCAATGCCAAGCACTTTGTCGCTCCTTATGCGACCCACGGTGTGGCCTATCAATCCTGCGCCAATAACCTGATTGCCGATCTCGTCCGCTCGGGCTCAGTCAACAATCTCGACGGCGAGTGTTTAAACAAAGATGTTCGCCGCAGTTTTTATTTAAATGCCAGCTCGGTGGAACCACTTAATGCGACCAGCACAAAAACCACGACAACAGATGATCACGCCAGCACTGGAGCTAAGGAATAAGCCATGATTAAAGTATCCCATCTTTCCAAGCGCATCGGTGACGTGCAGGCGCTGAATGACTTAAGTTTTGTTGCACAAAACGGCCAAATCACAGGACTACTCGGCCCGAACGGGGCAGGTAAAACGACCTGTTTACGCACTATTTTTGGCCTGCTGAAACCCGATAACGGCAAGGCTGAAATCGAAGGCATAGATGTCGCCATCGACCCTATTGGCGCTAAGCAGCAACTCGGGCTATTCCCCGACCCTTTTGGTCTGTATGAACGCTTAACACCAAGGGAATACATTCGCTATTTTGCCGAGCTAAGCGGCTTATCATCCAAGGACGCCAAGGAAGCCACCAGCCAAGTGATTGCAAAATTGCACCTCGAAGACATTAGCGATCGCCGCTGCAAAGGCTTTTCCCAAGGACAAAGAATGAAAACCGCCCTCGCACAGGCAATCGTCCACAGCCCGAGCAATATTATCCTCGACGAGCCGACACGTGGGCTGGATGTGATGAGCACTCGCCTATTGCGCGACATTCTTATCGACCTTAAAAATCAAGGACATTGCGTGCTGTTCTCGAGCCACGTGATGCAGGAAGTCGCCGCGCTGTGTGACCAAGTGATCGTCATGGCCCAAGGCAGAGTCGTCGCCATTGGTAGCCCAACAGAGCTTTGCATTCAAACAGGCAAAGACTCGCTCGAAGAAGCCTTTATTCAACTTATCGGCACGGATGAAGGGATAGCGGCATGATGACTCAAACTAACAAGAATGCAGGCAGCATCAATGATGTACAAGCTCAGATAGATAAGATCATGGATAAGGGAATAACAGCATGAATAAAATAATCGCTATGGTTCGTAAAGAACTCATCGATGCCGCCCGCGATAAGCGCTCTGTGATGGCGGGTCTGTACTACGCCATAGGCACACCGTTGATCATGTGCGGCCTATTTATGGTGTTAATTGGCCAATTAACCAGCCCCGATGATTTGAAAATCACCATTAAAAATCCCGATAAAGCACCGGATTTAGTAAGATTTTTATCAAATAAGGGCATCACTCAAGGCGCAGCCGATGGCTCTGACGCCAAAGACCTTAAAGCCATAGAGCTGATCATCAACACCGACTATGCCGCGCAAATGAACCAAGGCAAAAGCGCTGAGATCACTATCGTGGCCGATAACTCTGAGGAGAAACTGCAGAACTCGATTCGTAGACTCGAAAAACAACTGCAGGCCTATAGCGCAGAAATGGGCAGTTTACGTTTAATTGCCCGCGGTATCGACCCGCGAGTGGTGCAACCGCTCAAGGTGAATGTGCAAGACAAAGCCACCACAGACTCTAAGGGTGGGATGATCTTAGGTATCGCCATTTTCACTATGATCTACTCGGTATTTATCTCGGGGATGAACCTAGCTATCGATACCAGTGCCGGTGAGCGCGAACGCAACTCCTTGGCCCTGCTATTGAGCCATCCGCTGACCACTCGCCAATTAGTACTGTCAAAAATTATTGCGGTGAGCTTGTTCGCTCTGCTCGGTTTAGTGCTGATCTTGCTGGTGTCTAAAATCGCCTACGCCTTCGTGCCATGGCAGGAATTAGGCTTTAGCGTCAACATCACCACGGAATTTATGGCACTGATGTTAGTGGTCGGCATCCCCGTCGCGTTAATGGCCGCTTGTCTGCAACTGTTTGTGTCTTTTATGGCGAAAACCTTTAAGGAGGCTCAGTCCTATCTGACTATGGTGCTATTTGTGCCCTTAGCCCTGTCGATGGCCGCCAGTTACAACATAGCGCCAGATATGCTGCAGTGGTTGCCCGTCTCGGGTCAGCAACAGGCATTAATGGACTTTATCAAAGGTAAAGACTTGCCCATGTTGCAGTTACTGGTTTCGACCTTAGGCACACTCGCCATTGCGATATTGCTCGCCTTTGGCATGGAAAGGTCGCTCAAGAGTGAAAAAGTGATCTTCGGTTTATAGGGCGCTTCGATTGATAAACTTGGGACGATAACCAAGTCGTTCCCAAGTTGAAAACCTCAGTAGCTACGGGAGTTTGTTATGGAAAACGAATTTGTCTTAATGGTGATTATGGTCACCTTCATTATTGGCCTCAGCGCCACTGAAATGTTTAAACACTATCTAAAGGCGCGCCAACTTGGAGTGGGCACCGCAGACAATAGGCACCTTGAGGACAAAGTGACTCAACTCAGCCTACAAAACCAAACACTAATTGAGCGAGTACAAGTGCTTGAAAAAATAGTGACAGAGCCAGAGTACGAACTAAAGCAGCAGATTAATCAGTTATGAACCCTAAGCTCCTCAAACAACAAAACCACTGGATTTTCAGTGGCTTTGTTTTTTACAGGCTTGATAGCAAGATTACTTAGCCTTAGGCCTGAATGCTTTGATAACCGACTCATTGCACTCTAAATACGGGCCTTCCATCAAATCGATACAGTAAGGGATAGCGGGGAACACGGCATCTAAACATTCGCGAATCGATTTTGGTTTGCCGGGCAAATTCACAATCAATGAATCGCCACGTAACCCTGCGGTTTGACGAGACAAAATGGCGGTAGGCACAAATTTTAATGACTCGGCGCGCATCAACTCACCGAAGCCTGGCATCATGCGATCGCAGACGGCTTCTGTCGCTTCTGGGGTGACATCGCGTTTCGCTGGGCCAGTGCCGCCCGTAGTGACAATCAAACAGCAATCCTGCTCGTCGGCCATCTTGATCAACGTCGCTTCAATCACATCCTGCTCATCGGGGATCACTTGATAAATCGGCTCCCACTCGCTGGTGAGATAGTCGTTGAGCGTGTCGATAATCGCCTTGCCTGAGATATCTTCATAAATTCCCGCGCTGGCGCGATCACTGACCGTCACAATACCGATTTTTGCTTTGCTCATAGGAAATCCCCAATGATGTTGAAATGAAACATGCCGAAGTGAAAATTGTCGACATCAAGCATGGAAGAAGCCGCGACAGCTTCGACCTTAAGCCGCAGCTAAAATAGCATAAATGCCTAACCAATGGAGCGACTAAAACGTGATGAGGTTCTCGCAACACCGTTTAAACACTCGGAATTTAAAAATTGTTCATTGATGACAAACGCCTTCCCCAAAGCAAAGCAGCATTGGGCCGATAAAAACATGCCATAAAGGGAGATTAGCTCAGGCACTCACACTGCAAGTTGAGCCATTCAAAAGATAAAAACGATCAAAGGGCTAAATCCGCCGTGCATTCCAATACTTAGACGCCCAATAACTGTTATGCAGGCTCGAAATCTTTACCCCTTGGCTAGTGGAAACATGTAGAAAATTATCGCCTCCTACATAAATGCCGACATGGTGTGTGCTCCAGCCCGTCTTGAAAAATACCAAGTCACCCTTGCGCAGTTGATTTCTCGGCACGGGTTTACCTAAGGCTTGTTGCTCTTCGACTGTGCGCGGTAAGGTCATACCCAACATCTTCTGATAGGCGACAGACACAAAGGCCGAGCAATCTATGCCCCGCTTAGTGCCACCACCAAGGCGATAAGGTACTCCACGCCATTCAGAATGCAGTTCGGAGATATTGCTATCATTCCAAACTGTGGCGGGTTCAACTTGCTTTACCACAGGCTTAGGTTCTGGCGCGCTAGCACAAGCGCCAAGGCCTAAGGCTAAGATAACTATCAGTAATCGTTTCATAGCTTCAAACTCATTGCAGGCAGATTTCACAGTAACGTAATTTTGAGTTTTTATCAGGTAAATTCAGGGCGGCTGGGGATCAAAACGCCCCAACACCCGCGCACTCTAGCAGACTAATATAACCTAAAGCTTAAAACTATAACGCCGTCCACAATAAACGCACACCCACCAGCACCATTAAAATCAAGATGATGCGTTTAAATAACCTATCGTCAATTTTATCTTGAATGAACAAACCTAACTTTACCCCTAACCATGCAAGCGGCACCAATAACAGAGAAACGATAATATTCTCTTGGTTAATCTGCCCAAGCAAACTGTAAGGAACAAGTTTAACCAGATTAACCACCGCAAAAAACACCACGGCAGTGGCTAAAAACTCCGTCTTAGCTAAACGCAATGGCAACAAATAAGCGTTGAGTGGCGGCCCGCCCGCATGGGCAACAAAGCTCGTAAATCCGGCGGTTAGACCACACAAGCGCCCAACCAAAGGTGAAGGTGATGATTGAGTTTTATCCCCAAGGATCAAACCATACAAACCAAAACCGAGGGACACACAGCCTAGAATCGCCCGTAAGTAATCTTCGTTTAATCGATCGAACAACCAATAGGCTATGACTATGCCCACAATCGCCGCGGGTAAGAGGATCCATAAATGACGCGGATTATGTTGCCCCCACCAGGAACGAACACTTAAAAAATCCATATAAATCAGCAGTGGTAACATGACTGCCGCAGCTGTAGCAGGGCTAATGGCCAGCGCCAATAGCGGGACAGTTAACCCGCCCACGCCACCCGCAAAACCGGATTTAGAAATCCCAGTAATCAATACTGCGGGTATCGCCACCAACCAAAAAAGAGGGTCCGTTAACATCAACACATCCTGAATAACGCTTTATGGCTATCAAGTTACCTGTTGTTGGTGTGATAAAAAAGAGGCTGCACTTAGCTAACATCAAAAGTGCAATCACATAGATAAGTCAGTGAGCCTTAAATGAATAACAACCTCGCACATAAAACACGGGATAAAAAGTAAAAAATCCGCAGCCATTTGACTGCGGATTTTTTATGTTAGCTTTTGGCTAAAGAAGAAAAGCTTAGCTTACGCCTATGCCGATTCAGCCGTCATATTCACTAAGCGAGGCGTACTCTTAGTCGCTCTCTTAGCTGACGCAGGAATTTTGGGCTCTGGCATACGAATGGTTAATGACATGACTAACGCCACCACCAGTAGCACTAAAATCACGTTAAAGGTTGCAATAAATCCACCAAATAACGAGGCGACAATCGAACCGATAATGCTGCCGATACCGAAACCTAAGTAGATAACCCCATAGTTTTTAGTCAGGTTATTCAGGCCGAAGAAGTCGCTCACCAGTGATGGATAGACAGTAATAGTGCCACCAAAACTAAAGGCAACGCAGGCGACCGCAACGAAGAACAGGTTAGCATTCAAAGGAATGAACAACAGTAACACCATACCGACTAAGGTGATGATCTGCGCCAGCGAAATAACCCGAATGCGGGGGATTTTGTCCGACAGTATACCCAGCACTAAACGACCACTGAGGTTCGCCATAGCAATCACAGCAACAGCATTGGCGGCGACCAGTACAGGCAAGTCGACCATCTTCTCGCCGATATCTTTAGCCACACCAATCACATACAAACCACTCATACAGGCCGACAGGAACATCAGCGCCAGCATCCAGTATTGCGGCTTACGCATGGCTTCAGCGAGGGTGAAGTCGCGACTTTCGGCTTGCTGACTTGCGGCTGATTGTGCAGGCGCATCTTTCATCAACATACCGCCACACAAGACCAACGCCATGGCGATAAGGCCCCACAGTTGGAAGGTGGTTTCAAGGCCAGTGTTTTCGAGTAACAGCACGTTAATGTATTTAAATCCGAGGCTACCTAGACCATAAGCGCCAATCGCTAACGCCGAAATCAGCCCTTTGCGTTCGGGGAACCACTTCACGCAGTTAGACAAGGTCATCAAGTAGCCAGTGCCATCGGCAAAGCCCACTAAAATCCCTGCGCACAGGTAAAGCATCATCAAGTTACTGGCTTGGGCAGTGAGTAAGAAGCCAACGCCGAGTAACAGGCCTGCGCCTAAGGTGACATTACGTACGCCAAAGCGTTCCTGTAATTTGCCCGCCATGGAAGATGCCACGGCCAAAGACAAACTCAGCAAACCAAACACAAACGCCACTTGGCTGACGGGTTCGTCGAGCTTAACGGCCAACTGCGCATTGAACAGGCTCCAAGTGTAAACTGAGCCGAGTGCAAACTGGGTGATAATAGTACCAACTAAGGTCAGGTACCGAGTACGATTCATCTCTTTAGTCATGATGCATCTCGCTTTAGGGGATCAGGAATTGAGTCCACTATAAGAGAGATGCGATTCGCGCCGATCAATTAAGGCATGAAATACAGATCTGCAGGAATGAATGACAATTACAGCCTCATCAGCTGTCGAAAAGCCTTAATATTACTACGGCTAACGGGCACCTCGAACGACAAATCATGCAACCTAATCAGGTAAGTACTGTTGAACCAAGGCACGATTTCGCGGATCTTGTTGATATTGACGCAATAGGAACGGTGACAGCGGAAAAAACCTTCAGCAGGCAAACGACTCACAAACTCACTGATAGTCATCTGCATCACATAACGGTCGGTGCGGGTGTACACATAAGTGAGTTTTTCATCGGCCTCGGCATAATAAATTTGCTCGCAGGGCGTGACGATAATCCGCTCACCTTTGACTAAATTCACGGTTCGACTGGTATTACTCGCGGCCTCATGTTGTGGCTTTGGTGCTTGTCGTCCCACCTGTTCAATCTTCTGCAATAAGCTGATGATCCGCGGTTCATTGTAGGGCTTGAGAATATAATCGAAGGCTTCGAGCTCAAATGCTTCTACTGCAAATTCTTTATAGGCAGTAACAAACACCACATGGGGAGGATGGGTCGATTTATGCAGATTCTTCGCCAACAAGAGGCCATCAATGGACGGTATTTGGATATCCAAAAACACCACATCGACCTCGTGATCCTGCAAATATTTAAAGGCCTCTAAGCCATCCTCGAAGCTAGCCACTATGTCTATCTCACTGTGGCTCTTCACTAAATACTCTAGCTCCTCACGGGCAAGATATTCATCTTCAACTATGATGGCTTTTAACATACTTGCGCCTCATTTTCCGGTAAGTAAAAACTGACTTCAGTCCCCGGCTCGAGCCGTTTAAGCTGCAAACCTTCGCCGTACAATAACTTCACTCTCTGGTGCACATTCATCAGCCCGATACTGCTGCTTTCTACACGGCCAGCAGCGACGCCATCAATCACCTCTTGGCGGATCCCATAGCCAGTATCGCGCACGGCGACGCGAATGCCTGCATCAAGTTTTTTCACTTCTATCGTCACTCTGCCCGGTGCACTACGCGGCTGAATGCCGTGCAAAATCGCGTTTTCCACCAGCGGCTGTAACAAGAGGCAAGGTACACAAAAATGCACATCGTCGACATCGAAGATCACTTCAAGCTTGTCGCCAAAGCGCGCCTGCTCAATCGCCACATAATCACGGACTTGTTTCACTTCTTCTTGGATATCAATCAGCTCATCACCTTTAGCCAAGTTATAGCGCAGATAATCGGCCAGATTAGCAATCAACTGTCGCGCCTGCTGTGGCCGAATACGGATCAAAGAAGAAATCGCATTGAGGGCATTAAATAAAAAATGTGGATTAATCTTGCTCTGCAACGCCGTAAACTCCGCCTTGCGGGTCATCTCTTGCAGTTGCTCGATACGCGACACTTCCATCTGGGTCGAAATCAGCTGCGACAAACCCACAGCCATCTCCCGCAACGAGCTAGTGATACGATAGGTATTGCGATAGTAAATCTTCAGCGTGCCACTCACAGTGCCGTTTTCGCGCAGCGGGATTATGATGACCGAATGAAAATCAGATAAATGATATTGGCGTAAGTCATTGTTAATAATGTTTTGATCTTGCTCTATCGCCCTTTGAGTCATTTCGCTAATCGCTTGATGACCATCGACCTCGTAGTAATCTTTGCCAACGCCCATATAAGCTAATACATCGCGAGTATCGGTAATCGCCACGGCATCGGCATGGATTTCATTGCGGATCACAGCGCAAACTTGCTCTAAGGCATTGCGGTCAATCTTGCGGAAAAAGGGTAAGGTTTTATTGGCAATATCCAGCGCGAGCTTTGCCTGCTTAGCGGCAATCAACTCTTTCTCATCGTCGAGATCCTGCACTAACTTGATAATCAGTCCGATACACACAGTGCCCGCAATCATGGGATAGGCAATATGACTCACAATCTCAACGCCCACCTCGTGTGGATCTGTCAGCAACCAAATCAACAACATGGTCAGCGTTTCGCACAACATGCCCGCCGCAATGCCATAAATCCACAACTTAGATTTGGGACATTTGTAATAAATCCACGTCGCCATAAGGCCGGCAATAATGCTAGCGATTAAACACGGAATAGAGGTATCACCATCCATATCAATCAGATATCTATGTAGCCCCGACAGCACGCCCGCAGGAATACCAACCCAAGGGCCAAATAGAATCCCGCCAGAAATAATTGCGATAATCCGCACGTTGACCAACGCGCCTTCAACCTCAATGCCGGTATAAGTACTAAACACTGCAAATAAGCAAAATATCGCCGCCACAGAAACCAACTCTGCGGGGGTATGATTACGCTTTTGGAATAAACGCTGAAACGGTCGAGTGCGAGTTAAAAAGAACAAGGTCATCAGCATCAAGGCCGCCCGTTCAAATACCGCCAGTAACATCATTTGATTTTCGAGCACGCTTTCTCCTTGATCTATTACGCTGAATCACAGCCCAACGTTATATTTACCAATGATATATTTATGAGTGTTAAGCCTGTACGCTGAATGGATTAGGGTGAAGACAGGCTTTGCCGCCAACACAAGCTCCCATAAAAGATAGACTCGATTTTGCAGGTCCAACGTAAGACATGGATGATAAAAATCACCGAGCCCCAAACTTGTCAAACACTCGTATTTAGGCTCGAGTAAAACATCAAACGCTAATGCCCACATAAATACAGGCTTGCTAAAGTAAAGGACAGATAAAAGTCCCATTCACGCGGGCTCAGTCACACATTCGTACTTGAATTAGGCTATCAAAGTGTATCGAAGGAGAATTTGAAGAACCTAAAACACGTTAAGTTAACCACTAAAAAGTGCAGTTGCCCTCCATCAGGTCACTGCCACAATTTGCAAAATCGACTGGAATACCCGAAGCTAAAACCTTCGGCTCGAATGCAAGATGAGATCACCCCCATGCGAGATTCTAGGTTCACACTTAGCAGCACTGAACCGAGCCAAACTGAACTGAGCATGCCCTAGTAATGGAATAAGGAGCGAACATGAGTGAACTACAAGCACAGTTTTATGGTGGCCCTAAGGAATGTCCTATTGAAAATGGCCGCATTCAAGCTCAACGGATAGCCCCTAAAATCAGTGATGTCGGCGGCATACCTGTCGCACGGGCTATTCCACAAAAAGAGCGCCGCCTTATCGGCCCTTGGTGCTTTCTCGACCATATTGGCCCAATCACCGACGGCCCGCAGTTAAACGTCGGCCAACATCCACACATTGGGTTGCAAACCTTTACTTGGATGCTCGAAGGCGAAATCATGCACAGGGACAGCCTAGGCAGTGCTCAAGTGATCCGCCCAAAACAAGTTAACCTGATGACAGCCGGACACGGCATAGCCCACACCGAAGAGTCGATAGTGGGCCATCACACGATGCACGCAGCCCAACTATGGATTGCCTTACCACTGGAACACAAAGATACCACTCCGAGATTCGATCACTACCCAGAGCTACCGACTTGGCACGAGTCAGGCGTCGAATTCACCCTACTGATTGGCAGTTGGCATCATAAACAGGCGCCCACATTACACTTCTCACCTATCGTTGCCATAGATCTGTTTGCCGCCCATGACGCTGAACTCACTCTGAATCTCGACCCTAGTTTCGAATATGCCCTCATGCCACTGGAAGGCCGCTTCCAAATCGAGGATGACAGTTTTGATAATAACCACCTCGCCTACCTTGGCATGCTACGCGAAACCATCACCATAAAACTCGAGGCGGGTTGTCGCATACTGCTGATTGGCGGCGCGCCACTGGCTGATCCTGTCAGCATTTGGTGGAACTTTGTCGGCCATAGCAAAGATGAAATAGCCAAAGCACAGGCAGATTGGGAAGCCGAAGATCCCCGCTTCGCCGCCGTTACTGGCTATAGTGGCAAACGCTTAGTGCCCCCACCAATACCTTGGTGATGCTTAACTCAATGGCGGGCAGGTCAATAACTCAGGGTTAGTGGTTGGATAGGCACTTTAGCATCATACGTAATGGCCTGCGCAAGGGTTAAGGCTTACAACATGAGTGTATGCGGTAAGCCTTATCATTTACCCAAAGTGTGATGTGAACAAGCTCGATTTTCCTAAGCTAAGTGCAAGCTAAGCCACTCACAAGGTTACAAATTTTACGACATTTTTACGCGCTATCTTAAAATGCCTTTGCTAAAGTACAGGCACTTTCTTTATATGCGTCTTTCTATTCATGACTTCATCCATAGCGGCTCCCATGACACAATACTGGCGTTCGCACCCGACTTTATTTACCTTCATAGTGCTAGTGACGGCCATTTTCAGCAGCGCCTTTATCGATCACTTTTCAAACTCGACTATCGCCGTACTGCTGATTTTACAATTGGCCGTAGTGGCCGTAGCCCTACAATGCAACGCCAACTTGGCCTATTTTGCAGCAGTATTTGAGGCGACCAGCTTTAATTTTCTATTTACCACACCACGTTATTCACTACAGATGTTTAATCTTGAGGACATTCTCAATCTCAGTGTGTTTCTGCTTGTCGCCCTCACCACCAGCAAATTAGCCGAACACTATCGACGCCAGCAAGATGCTCTCGAACAAGCTCAGTTACGCAACAGTATTTTGCTGTCGGTTTCCCACGATTTACGCACCCCACTAGCCACTATCATTGGCACGCTCACCACCTTAAAGGAATACATGCCTAAGCTCAGCCCAGACCAAAAGGATGAGCTGATTGATAGCGCAGCAGCCGAAAGCCATCGCCTGCACCAATATATCGAAAACCTGCTGCAAGCCACTAAGTTACAACACGGCGCACTCAAGTTTAGCTTGAGTGAAGACGCCATAATGAATGTATTGCACCAAGCTATTGCCCGTTTTCCAGCCACGCAGCCGCGTATTATCATCAAGAGTGACGCCGATCTACCGTCACTGATGATATGCAGCTCATTGATTGAGCAAGCTATTTTTAATGTATTGGATAATGCGCTGCGCTATTCGCCTTCTGATAAGCAAGTCATAGTAAAGGCGTATCAGCAGGGCGATGCATTATTGTTAGATATCCAAGATGAGGGTCTTGGCATAGAACCCGCTCAAGCGCAGGCAATTTTTGAACTCTTTTATCGCCAGCATCCCTCAACCGATAGCGGCTCGGGCCTTGGGCTTGCTGTTGCTAAGGGCATAATTACCGCCCATGATGGCCAGATCAGCGCCGAACCTGTCGCTCATGGCAGCCTTATTCGTATCGCATTGCCGATAAAAAAGGGAGAGGAATAAATGGCTTATAAGGTGCTGGTTGTCGATGACGAAGCGCAAATCCACACTTTTATGCGGATATCGTTAGAAGCGGAAGGATTCGAATATCATGGCGCCGCCTCGATTGCGTCAGCCCTAGCGCAATATCATGCGCAGCAGCCACATGTGTTAGTGCTTGATCTTGGCCTACCCGATGGTGATGGCATCAGCTTGCTGCAAACCCTACGTCAGAGTGACAAAGTGCCGGTGCTTATCTTAACCGCCCGCGATCAAGAGGAAGAAAAAATTCGTCTTTTAGAAGCTGGCGCCAATGACTATCTCAGCAAGCCATTTGGGATCAGGGAGTTAATCGCGCGCATCAAGGTTTTAGTCCGCGATTTAGTCGATGAACCGCCATTAAGTGATTTACTGCAGTTTGGCGCACTTAAGTTGCAAAAAAGTACCCACCAGCTTTGGCTCGATCAGCAAGAAATCGCCTTAACCAAAAAGGAGTTTGCCCTGATGGAGACCTTAATGTCTCACCCTGGTCAGCTCGTTAAACAAACTGAATTACTGCGGGATATTTGGGGTAAAACCCATCAAGAAGACAGTCATTATCTACGGATCTTAGTCAGTCAGTTACGTAAAAAACTCAATGACAGCAGCGAGCAACAGCTCATTAAGACAGAAGCGGGCCTAGGTTATCGCTTAACAAACAATAGATAAGCATTTGTTATAAAATAGAAAAGGATATTTTAATGGCACATTTTACCGTTATTGGCTTAGGGAGATTTGGTGTCGCCGCTAGCCTAGAATTGATCCACTTAGGCCACACGGTCACTGGCGTGGATAGTGACCCTAAAATGGTGGAAAAATACGTAGAAGACTTAACCGAAGCGGTTATTTGTGATTGTTCCGACGAAGCCGCACTTCGTGAGCTAGACCTCGCAAACAGTGAAGCCGTACTGGTCGCAATTGGCGAAGATATGCAATCAAGTTTGCTGTGCACCTTGGCACTGAAAAATCTAGGTGTAGAAGTCATTTGGGTCAAGGCCAGCACTAAAGCCCATCACACTATCGTCTCTAAACTCGGCGTCGCCCGCATCATACATCCAGAGGAAGAAATGGGCATACGTGTCGCCCAGTCGCTCAACTATCCTATGGTGAACAATTTCCTGCCGATTGGTGATGGTCTCTATGTGGTCGAGATCCATATCAAGCCTCACCTTGATCAAACCACTGTCAGCCAACTCCTCGGCGCTGCACAGGATGATGTTAAAGATGATGCAAAAAGCAATGTGATACGTAATCCTAAAGGCAAAGTCGCCGCCATTATGGTTAAGCGGGATCTGACGGTTTTCAGCAAAATTGATAGTCAATTTATCCTGCAAGCGAATGACGCCTTACTGCTCTGCGGTAGCCGTACTGAGCTCAAATACCTAGCGCCAAGGTTGGTGTAATTTGGTTCAATGGCATCCCTCCATCATGGCGATTGAGCATAAACCCAAATCGAGTAAAAAGTTGTTAGGCGCACCGCCCTTTATCCTAAGCGTGAGCTTTGCATTGTTGATCATCTTAGGCACTTGCTTACTCAAACTGCCGGTAGCAACCGAATCGTCTATTACGTGGCTACAAAGTCTGTTCACGGCCACCTCGGCGGTAACAGTGACAGGACTTGTCGTTGTCGATACTGGCACTGTTTTTACGCCCTTTGGGCAAATCGTCATAGCGCTGTTAATTCAATGCGGTGGACTTGGGCTGATGACCTTTGCCATTGTCACCTTGATCGCCATTGGCGGCAGAATTGGTTTTTTGCACCAAACAGTCGCAAAAGAGGCTTTTAATCAAACAGATACATCGACTCTAGTCTCAACGGCAAAATCAGTGTTAGTGTTTTCCTTACTGGTTGAAGCCGTAGGCATGGCCATTCTTTCCGTGTACTGGAGTCAGGAACTCGGTTGGCAAACCAGCTTATTCCACGGTTTTTTCTACACCATCAGCGCCTTTAACAACGCAGGTTTTGCCCTCAGTGTCGACAGCCTAATGCCCTATGTTGCCGATCCTGTCATTAACCTCACCATCACGGGCCTGCTCATCATAGGTGGCCTCGGATTTTCGGTGTGGATAGATCTTCGTAGGAACAAGCGTTGGTCAAAACTTAGCGTTTACAGCCGCATGATGATCACAGGCACTATAATTATCAACGCCGTCGCCGTAATTGCGATTTACTTTATTGAGTACAACAACCCCAATACCTTGGCGCCCTTAAGCGAACTCGGGAAATGGTTAGCCTCATGGTTTCAAGCCGTTACACCGCGCACCGCAGGCTTTAATACACTAGCAATTGACCAACTCGAAGATGGTACAACGCTACTCATGCTGGTATTGATGTTTATTGGCGGCGGCTCATTAAGCACCGCCAGTGGTATTAAAGTCGTCACCTTTATGGTGCTCATCTTGGCAACTTATGGCTATTTACGCCGCGATGAAGCTATTTATGTGTTTAAGCGCGAAATCCCCAAAGATACCGTCAGCAAAGCCTTGGCGCTAACCATGATCTCCATTGGTGTCACTTGGCTAGCAATCTTCGCACTGGTATTAAGTGAAAACGCACCGTTAGTTGATATCGTCTTTGAGGCAGTATCAGCACTGGGCACAGTCGGTTTGTCCCGAGGTTTGACAGGCAACTTAACTACTCTAGGCCAAGCCATCATCATTTTTATAATGTTCATGGGTCGCCTAGGCCCACTCGTACTCGCCTACTTCCTCGCCAGCCCAAGGACCAAGAAACTGCGCTACGCAGAAACCAAACTGGCGATTGGTTAAGTTAGTATTCTTGACATCAAGGACCTAGAAAGCCAAAAATGGGTGAAGAGTCAAAGAGATCCTAAGTCATAGGACATATCGCGTTGTTAGAATAAAACCGCTGTTTTTTGAAAAAAAGGAAATAAAAAGCCACTTGACTAGTGGCTTATTTCGACATTTAAATATGTTAATCAACCTTAGTACAAGATCTACAGGAAGACTTAAAAACCATCATAATCAGACAGTTGCAGCTAGTCACACGCTTTGACGTTACTTAGGCTTGTATATGTTAAATACTCTTCAGAAACTAATGGGCTAAATCCCTTAGGCCATCTAGTAACGAACTCACATAACACTCTAAATTGACTTGGCGCATCCTGATTTACTTTCACAACTCGCAAAGAGTGGGAGCTCAGCTTCGGATCTTCGAGAAGAGCTCGGATATCGCAATTGAAATATTTAGGGCAGTAGCCAACGGGAACATTATCTTTAGTAGCGACTAAAATAGCTTTGCAATCATGTAAGTTTGTATCCTCATAAACTAACGTTAGCTCTTCTCCTTCTTCTAACTTTTTAACACGATCCGCACCTTCTGCAGTCAAGTATCTTACGCCACTAATGAAAAAACGAATTTTGTATAGACCACTTAGAGTAACCTCTGGTTCGGGAATAATACGAAACTCATCCGTTTTTCTTGCGCCACCAGAAACACCAAGTAAATCAAGTTCATCATAGCCTTGAGCATGAATATCTGACCATTCCAACATCATTTTAAATTCTGGTCTATTTGTAGGAATGAGACGGTTGGTGAAGAAAGAAAACATTGACGCTGAATGATAGACTTTTGCTAAATCATCCATTCGAGGGAATGCTATAAAATTTTTATTGTTTGCGCCTTTGGTGTAATAGAAACGATACCCATCTTCTGAACGAGTAAGCTTAGCTACAGGATGCCACATTCCATCCTCGCTATCTTTCCAAATGACAAACACACTTTTCATGAAATAGTTCCCTTATCCTCTTAATTTTTTCTATATAAACAATTCTTTATTCTGCAATATACGGTTTTTATTAGCAATTAATATACCCATACAAAACTCTTTTTCAATGCTTCCCATCATTGCCTCTGGAACGCCATTTACAATTAAAAACATTGAATCCTGATCGAATGTTTCAAGCCTTGTTAACCACTCCATAGTTGCCTTTTTCCTGTATTGCCCAAAGCTCAAAAAGGCTGCAAGAGTTTTTAGCCGCTCATTTCCACTATAAAAGTGAGACTTACTTCTGCTGACATAAGCTGAAATCTGTCGGCCCTCATCCTTACTAGCCAAAATTTCGCGCATTTTTCCAATAGATTCATTTCTTCCAAGACTAGCGGCATGGTCAAAGGACGGTGCAAGGAAACTCTTGCTACCATCTGTAATCATCGCCCAGTTCTCGTTATGGCGATCTTGATTAGAAATCAAAGTGTCTAATAGCAAGTAACCAATAAATACGTCAAAAGCCGACTTTATATTATCGGTAGGGACCCACTCTTTGGGAGGGTTTACAACTAGTCGAGCCAAAATTACCGCTACACGATCAATTTTTTGTGAACGCTGTCCAATCTCTAAAGGGATATTAATTCTATTCGCTACATGCTCAATCAGCTGATTACCAAAAAACATATTATCTCCGGTATCGGTGAATTTCTTACTTCGAATTCCTCTTTTACCTTGATAGTTTGCTAGATCATAATGAGCATGTGGAATACCTAAAGCTTTAGCAATACCACAAGCAATTTTTTCAGCCCAGTCTTCACCTTTTCTTTCAATGGGGTTTCCTTGACGATCTTCGGTATGAATGGACTTAAAGAGAAACTCTTCTCCCGTTTGTGAGTCGGTATACCAAAATTTTGATTTGGTCCCCATCTGCTCAAAACCATCAATATCTTGATCAGAAATATCAATAATTGAGTAATTTGCCAACTTTATACGTCCCTGAATAAGTTCTAGCCATGATGAAATATAGCATTACTCAGAATTTCGAATACCATTTAAGTTTCCAAGCAAATATTTACACTTCAAGAGCCAAAAAAGACAAATACCACTTTAGAATAGTTACTTTAACATAATCTAGTTGCTCAAAGTTGATCCAACTACAAACGTAAAGATAATAAACCAGATTCTCTAAACCACTCTTCCTGCGGCGACACCGGATGCCCAGGCCCATTGAAAATTAAACCCGCCTAACCAACCACTTACGTCCATGACTTCACCAATAAAGTAGAGTCCTGCGACTTTGCTGGCTTCCATGGTTTTAGATGACAATTCATTACTATCAATACCACCTAAGGTCACTTCGGCGGTGCGGTAGCCTTCGGTACCATTCATCAATATTGTCCAGCGGTGGAGATCATCCACCAGTTTTGCGCGCTCGGCGTGCACTAGCTGATTTAAGGCTTTGTTCAACAGGGCTTCATCGAATAACACTTCCACCAGCCGTTTAGGTAACCACTGGCTGAGGGTGTTACGCAGGCTTTGCTTAGGGTGCGCGGAGAATTGTTGCTCTAGCAATTGCGCCAAATCCATATTCGGCAAGAGATCGATTTCTATGGTTTCGCCCGCCTTCCAATAGTTAGAAATCTGCAAAATTGCAGGGCCAGATAAGCCGCGGTGGGTAAATAACAGTGCTTCGCTGAACGCAGTGCCATCTTTGGCGGTAATGCGGCTCGGTACGGCAATTCCCGACAAGGGTTCGAAACGAATTTTATCTTCACTGTGCCAAGTAAAAGGCACCAGACCCGCGTGAGTTGGCAATACTTTTAGGCCAAACTGCTCGGCCAGTTGATAACCGTAAGGCGTGGCACCGAGTTTAGGCATGGATAAGCCACCCGTGGCGATAACCAGTGAGTCACAGCTTAGTTCGCCATTAGAGGTGTTGAGCTCAAAGCGCCCTGCCTCCGTCTTTTTAACGGCCAGAATATCGGTACGCAGCTTAATCGTCACGCCCGCCCATTCACACTCGGTCAATAGCATAGTGACTATCTCTTTAGCCGAGTCATTGCAAAACAATTGGCCGTGATCGCGTTCGTGGTATTCAATGCCGTGGCGCTCGACCAGTTCAATAAACTGCTGCGACGGATAACGTGCGAGTGCCGACTTAACAAAGTGGGGATTACCACAAAGGAAATTAGCGGGCTCAACTTTCAAGTTGGTGAAGTTACAACGCCCGCCGCCGCTGATGAGGATTTTACGCCCGGCTTGCTTGGCATTGTCGAGTACGAGTACATCACGGCCTCGGTAACCCGCGGTCGCTGCACACATTAATCCCGCGGCGCCGGCTCCGATAATAATGACATCATGATGTTTCACGCTCTTACTCCACACAGATAAATTGATTGGTATTGACTGCCAACGGGCAATTTGCTGACTCGCGAACCTTTAGCAAGCAAATCATGCAACAGCTAAACGGAGCAAAGATAAGCTCAAACGCTAGGCACAAAAAAGGGCGCTATTTTAGCACCCTTTCCTTTATTCGGCATTACAGCATCATCACGGCTCGCGGTTTATTGCGTAGGCGTTTCTGATTTCTTTTCTCTGCTGAGCAGCTCTTTAGCAGCATCGACCGGCGCTTTGCCTTGATACAAGACTTGGTAAATCTGCTCAGTGATCGGCATTTCAACCCCGAGGCGTTTCGCAAGCGTAAACACTTCTTTGGTATTGCGATAACCTTCAACCACTTGGCCGATTTCAGCCTGTGCAGTCATCACATCACAGCCTTTACCTAAGGCTAAACCGAAACGACGGTTACGGGATTGGTTGTCGGTACAGGTCAACACTAAGTCGCCTAACCCCGCCATGCCCATAAAAGTGGCCGCATTGGCACCTAAGGCTTCGCCTAAACGCGTCAATTCGACTAAACCACGGGTAATCAAGGCTGTTCTGGCATTGGCACCAAAGCCGATACCGTCGGACATACCCGCACCAATCGCGATCACGTTCTTTACCGCGCCGCCAAGTTGCAGTCCGGTAAAGTCGTCATTGGCGTAAACCCGCAAACGTTTAGGGCTATGTAACAGCTCGACGAGATCGTTAGTGAACGTAGGACAAGTGCCCGCAACCGAAATGGCCGTAGGTAAACCCATGGCTAATTCTTTCGCGAAGGTCGGCCCAGATAACACCGCCAGCGGATATTGCTCACCTAACACATCACGGGCCACATCTTGCAGCAAACGTCCGGTTTCAGGCTCGAGCCCTTTCGTTGCCCATACGATGCGCGCATCGCTACGGAGTAACGGTTTAGCTTGCTCAAGCACAGTACCAAACACATGGCTTGGCACGACCACTAACACATTGTTGCTGGCGGCTAAAGCTTTGGCTAAATCGGCTTCGATCTGTAAACAATCAGGAAACGCAATACCAGGCAAAAAAGCTTGGTTGCACTTGTCTTGAGCGAGCGTTTGCATGTGGACAGGATCGTGTCCCCATAACAAGGTCTTATGACCGTTGCTGGCTAAAGAAATGGCAAGGGCGGAGCCATAAGAGCCCGCCCCTAATACCGTGATATCGGCAGAGTTTTTCATGTAATTAAGCGTTAGCTTCTTCGGCAGCTGGTGCAGTCGCAGCAGCTTGACGTTGTTGCACGTATTGGGCAAACAGCGCGTCGAAGTTAACAGGTGCTAAGTTCAGTTGTGGGAAAGTACCACGACCGACTAAGCTGCCCACGGTTTCGCGAGCATATGGGAATAGGATGTTAGGGCAGTATGCACCTAATGAATGGGCCAATTGTGGCTCAGTCAAACCAGTGATAGAGAAGATACCGGCTTGTTGTACTTCACATAGGAAAGCGGTATCGCCACCGTTTTGTGCAGTCACAGTTAAAGACAGGACAACTTCATACACATCATCAGCTAATTTAGCGCTGCGCGTGTCTAAATCTAACTTAACTTCTGGGTTCCATTCTTTTTGGAATACCGCTGGGCTGTTAGGCGTTTCGAAAGACACATCTTTAGTGTAAACACGTTGGATGTTGAATTGTGGGGCTTGTTGTTCGTTGTTTGCTACTTCAGCCATAATTTCCTACCTATCCTATCAATGTTGTATCGGCTTTTCGTTGAAAGCCAATTATTATTTGAAAGCCAATTACCATTTGAACGTAAATTGGCTCGGGGCTTATGTTACTCAAGGCCTATATCAGATCTCGGTATCATCCCAACTTGTACCCATATTCGGGTATCGATCGAACCAGTCTAAAAACTTACATTAAGCCCTTAGCGACCGTAGGATCAGTATGCCAAACAATGATGACTTTATTACTGCACTATCCTGTGGATTGAGTGCAGCTGAAATCATAACTGCCGCCGACAACTTATCTTTTGCTTTTTGAAACAGGCATATTTGCTGCCTGCCATTCACCCATACCACCTTTCAAGTTGTACAGATTTTCAAAACCTTGCTTACTCAAAAGCTGAGCGGCTTGAGACGAGGTCATGCCAGCATTGCATACCAATATAATGGGACTCGCTTTATACTTTTCAAGGGCAGATATCTGATTATTTTTAATATCTGCTAGCGTAACGTTAATTGCATCAACAATATGGCCCTTGCGGAACTCATCACTTGAGCGCACATCAACGACTTTAGCGTCCTGTCTATTCACCATAATCGTTAATTCTTGATGAGAAATACTTTTGATTTTTGACATGCTCGATTTGATGATACTCGCGACAAGCACAACAAATAATCCCACCCAAGCCAGACTGAGCATTGAGTGAGCTTTAAAAAATTCGATATATTCTTGCATGATGATTGCCCGCATAAATGGCGAAAATTCGATAAGGGCACAGAGTATACCGATTGCCTTGGCAGAATGCAGCAGTTTAGTCACAGTTCGAGATCGCACTTTTAGTGCAATTGACTCTGTACTTGTCACAAGCCACTCACAGAATCGGGCGAATTAGTGATTCGATGACCTTAATCGGGGTAAAGCGCTTTTTCATACCCCGCTAACGTAGTAATATTTGACCAATTTCAGATTTCTATCGCTTCTATAAAACTTAAAGGTATCACTATGACGACAGCTAAACGTCCGCTCGCGTTGTTGATCCTCGATGGCTGGGGCTACCGTGAAAACACGCATAATAATGCGATTTTCCACGCCAAGACTCCGGTACTCGACCGTCTCAACGCTAAATATCCCCATAGTTTGATTTCAGGTTCTGGCTTAGATGTTGGCTTACCTGATGGCCAGATGGGAAATTCTGAAGTTGGCCATATTAACTTAGGCTCTGGCCGTGTGGTTTATCAAGAACTCACTCGTATCAGTAAAGCCATTGCAGATCATGAGTTTGAAAAAAATCCTGCGCTATGTGATGCGGTAGACTCAGCCATCAAAGCTGGCGGAGCAGTGCACATTATGGGCTTGCTTTCCCCCGGTGGCGTCCACAGCCATGAAGAGCATATCGAAGCTATGTGCCGTATGGCCGTTGCGCGCGGTGCAACTCAGGTTTATCTGCACGCTTTCCTCGACGGCCGCGATACGCCACCGCGTAGCGCTAAGAGTAGCCTGAGTCATTTTGATGATCTGTTTACTACATTAGGCCATGGCCGTATCGCATCGATTATTGGTCGTTACTTTGCTATGGACAGGGATAATCGTTGGGATCGCGTGTCACAAGCCTACGATTTAATCACCCAAGGCAAATCAAAATTCCAATACGACAATGCCGTTACAGCATTGGAAGCGGCTTACGAACGTAACGAAAACGACGAATTCGTTTCTTCATCGGCGATCACAGATGCCAACGGTCAAGTTGCAACCTTAAAAGACGGCGATGCCCTGATTTTTATGAACTTCCGTGCTGACCGCGCCCGTCAAATCACCCGTAGCTTTATTCACCCAGACTTCGATGGTTTCGAACGCGCTGTTATGCCGAAAATGCACTTCGTCACTTTGACTGAGTATGCTGGCGACATCACAGCACCTATCGCTTATCCATCTGAAAACTTAGTGAATACCTTAGGTGAAGTGCTGCAGAAACAAGGTCGTACTCAGCTACGTATCTCTGAAACTGAGAAATACGCCCATGTAACTTTCTTCTTTAACGGCGGTAAAGAAGAGCCATTCGAGGGAGAAGATCGCATCCTAATCAACTCGCCTAAAGTGGCAACTTACGATCTACAGCCTGAGATGAGTTCAGCAGAGCTGACTGACAAGTTAGTCGCAGCAATTGAATCAACTAAGTACGACGTGATCATCTGTAACTACCCCAATGGTGACATGGTTGGCCACACAGGTAATTTCGATGCCGCCGTTAAAGCTTGTGAAGCTGTCGACGCTTGTATCGGCCGTGTGGTTGATGCGCTGGCGAAAGTGGGCGGAGAATGTATTATTACCGCCGACCACGGCAATGCCGAGCAAATGACCGACGAAACCACAGGTCAGGCTCACACGGCCCACACCAGTGAACTCGTGCCTTTCGTCTTTGTTGGACGCGATGCGACCATAGATGAAGGTGGTAAACTCAGCGATGTTGCACCAACCATCTTGACCTTGATCGGCGAAGCCATTCCAGCTGAGATGACGGGCAAACCCTTAATCCACATAAAAGAGTAACCGTTACCTAGTGAGCACTCGACTCCTTGTTAAAGCCAGCATTATTGCTGGCTTTATGATGTTATCTTTCTCGGCACACGCTTCTGATTTGGAGAAGCGTAAGTCCGAGTTAAAATCAATCCAAACGCAAATAAATCAACAACAAAGCGCATTAAAAACCACCAGTAAACAAAGAGAAAAACTGCTGTCATTGCTGCGTAGCGATGAAGAAGCGATTGCGTCAGCGGCCAAAAAAGTCAACAGCACCAAAAATAGCTTAGCGCAAATCGACACTAAACTTGCCGAGCTAAAACAACGTCAAGATGAGTTAGAAACGCTTAAGGTGACTCAACAACAAACACTGTCGAAACAGCTGTCGAGCGCCTATCTTGCCGGTAATCACGATTACACTAAGATGATGCTTAATCAGCAAAGTCCCGCCACTATCGAGCGTATGTTGGCTTATTACCAATACCTCAATAAAGCGCGGATGAAGTCGATCAACGAATTAAAGCAAACCTTGACCGAGCTAGATGAGATCAAGGTGTCGCAAACGAGTAAGCAAAAGCAATTAACGAAACTCGTGGCCGAACAACAAGTACAAGCTAAACGTTTGAGCCAAGAGCAAGATCAGCGTCAACTGACCATCAAAGAGCTGCAACGCACCTTAAATTCTAAGGGTGCAGAGCTTGAGCAGTTGCAAATTGAAGAGGCCAGCTTAAAGCGCGTCGTTGAACAAGCGCTGCGGGCCATGAAAGATAACCCCTCCATGGAAGGCTTTGGTAAACAAAGTGGAAAACTTAAATGGCCAACAAAAGGTCGTGTGAGTGCTAGCTTTGGTAGCCAACGTTCCGGTCAAGTAGTGTGGAAAGGCACTATGTTGTCTGCACCAGAAGGGCAAAATATTCGAGCCGTTTCAGGTGGTAAAGTCATTTATGCCGACTGGTTACGCGGTTTTGGTCTTGTCATGGTCATCGATCACGGTAAAGGTTATATGAGTCTTTACGGTCACGCTCAAACCCTACTAAAAAGCCCTGGTGAGATGGTAAAAAGCGGTGAAGCGATTGCTTTAGTCGGACGTTCAGGTGGACAGAGCGAGCCTGGCCTATACTTTGAAATAAGGCATAAAGGGCAAGCCGTCGATCCAGCGAAATACTGTCGCTAATCATAACGGTCCCCTTATCACAGGGGACCGTTATGAAATACATGATCCGCTATATCAGTTGCGTTGGATTAGGTCTCACTTTAGGCCTATCCATCAGCCTCTCCAGCCAAGAAAACGCGAAATCCTACCGCGACAACTTTGACTATCCATTACTACAAGATGTACTTGAAACGGTTGAAACTTACTATATCAAAACCGTTCCAAAAGAAGAGCTAGTGCAGGCCGCCATCAAAGGCATTTTTGAACATCTCGACCCCTATTCCAGCTTCCTGAATCATCAAGAATTACTCGATCTTAAAGATTCTAATCGCGGCGAGTATTTTGGTTTCGGTTTCGAAGTCGCGGCCAAAAAAGACCACATTAGCATCATAGCCCCCTTTGCCCATTCTCCCGCAGAGCAAGCGGGAATACGTGCGGGCGATATTATTATTAAACTTAACGACACCCTGGCGACTGAAACGAATCTAGCCGATATCCTTACTGAAATAAAAAGACATAGTCTCAATAATCAGAGTATTAACTTAGAGCTAAAACACAGTAATGACGACGCCACCTTTAAAGTGTCACTCAAGCCAAGCAATATCACTATAGAGTCGGTCAGCACTCAACTGCTTGATGGCAATATTGGCTATGTCAGATTAAGCAACTTCCAAGAAAACTCTACCGAAGATATGGTTCGCGCGCTCAGCCAATGGCAAAACAAACCGCTCACAGGACTTATCTTAGATCTACGTAATAATCCCGGCGGCCTACTCGACCAAGCGGTTAAAATTGCGGATCTATTTCTCGCCAAAGGACGCATAGTCTCGACCTCTGGCCGCTTCTTCGACGCCAACTCTGACTACTATGCCTCACCGCAAACCATGCTGACTAACGTGCCTATGCTCGTGTTAATCAACAAAGGCTCGGCCTCTGCATCCGAAGTTCTCGCCGCCGCATTACAAGAAAATGGTCGTGCCAAACTCTTAGGTGAGACCAGTTTTGGCAAAGGTACAGTACAAAGCCTGATCCCCATCTTAGAAGATGGTAACGCGATTAAACTCACAATTGCCCAGTACAATACTCCTAGAGGTGAAAATATTCATAACATAGGGATCATCCCCGACATAAAAATTGCCGCCGAAACTGGTTCCGGCGTTGGTAATTTAGCTATAATCGACGCCCTATCAGCCCATGCATCACTGGCCCAAGATCATCAAGTGACCTCTGCCATTGCATGGATACAGCACCATGACGAATAAGAAGAAATTGTGCGCTTACTTTATTCCTTGGCCCTATTGGCCCTAAGCATTTCTCAAAGCTATGCAGCCCAGCTTGCACTCATTATTGATGACATAGGTTATCGTCATACAGATAAAGCCGTACTGGCACTGCCCAATACAGTAACACTCGCTGTATTACCTCATACCCCACTTGGCAAAGAACTCGCTAACGCAGGACACCAAAAAGGCCACGAAATTATGCTACATCTTCCCATGCAGGCGCTTAATGGTAAGACATTAGGGCTGGGGGGGTTAACCAATACGATGACTGAGGCACAAATTCGCACCAGTGTTATTGATGCGATTAACAGCGTTCCCTTTGCCAAAGGTGCCAATAACCACATGGGGAGTCTATTAACTCAACTAGACGATCCCATGCTCTGGGTCATGGAAACACTCAAACAAAAGCAGCTGTATTTTGTCGATAGTATGACAACACGATTCACTAAGGCAGGGGATAACGCAGATAAGCTAGGCATTCCTTTACTAAAACGCCAACTGTTTCTAGACAATGATACCAGTGCCGATGCACTCGAGAGACAATTTAACTTAATGATAAGTCAGGCACATACCCAAGGTAGCTTGGTGGTGATTGCCCATCCCTATCCAGAAACTATGCGCTTCTTAGGGGATAACCTACACAGACTTAAAACCGAGGGGATTGATCTGGTGCCAGCATCGAGTTTGCTCCCCATCGGTATTGCACTTAAAAGTGGTACTAATCCAGTTGCAGTACTGAAATAGAAAAGTCTGGCAGCAAGGCAACTAACTCATCACGGTTACTCACAATATCCAGCAAAGTATATTGATCAAGCACATTCAAATAAGCTTCAACTGCCTGAGCTAACACGTCTTTAAGCTTACAGGCTGGTGTAAATCGGCAGTAAGGTTTGCTGCAATCAATCGGTGCGAGTGAATTTTCTAACACTCGAACTAACTGGCCTAGGTTAATCTCACTCGCAGGCTTACCCAAACGGAAACCGCCCATCTTACCGCGGATGGTTTCAAGGTAACCCATCTTGCCTAAATGATGCACTATCTTAGAAACATGATTTGGTGACAGATCAAACACCTGCGTAATTTCAGCAATCCTAAATAAAGTTGTTCTATCTGGCTGAACCGCTAAATACATCAGGGTACGAACGCCAAAATCGGTATAACGAGTTAACTGCATATTTCACCTGTCAGCGATAAACTTAATGAGAGGTCTGAGATTCGAGTTGGGTAATCAACCAAATCGCCTCTTCGTTCGAATGACCACAAACATCTTCAGATGCATCGAAATCACTACAAACCGCAGGACGATCGGGCGAGCCGAAAATCAAACATAAATTGGCATCGCTCAATTGCACACAACGCTCACCCGCCGCCTTACCCTTTGGCATACCCGGAATACTGCTGCTTATTGAAGGTGCAATACAACAAGCACCACACCCAAGACGACAATTCATTTTCGTTACTCATGAAAGACATAAGGCATTATACCGTTTAATTTGTCCGAGATCAGTGTCACAGGTCAATACTGCCAAGTCGCGCACTGGAGGTTTTCAGAACGTGAAAGAAACACTATCGATAAAGTGGAATCAAGATCGACAAAAAAGTAGGTTTTGATTTTTAACATTGAAGCGAAAGCGTCATATTCTGATAAGGATTTCATCTACATGATGGCCGAGTATAAGGATAACCACATACTTCGAGCCCGAAGCATGTGGTCACTGGGACGAAATATCCGCAACGCCATAACGAAAAAAGCCTCATCTTTCGATGAGGCTTATCTCTTAATGTTGGCGGAGCGGACGGGACTCGAACCC
>NZ_JABAEB010000011.1 GCF_012584455.1 Shewanella oncorhynchi | reverse complement strand
ACACTGAGCGCCGAACGCTTCCAGTTGGCTAGGGCTGCGTATTCTACGCATTTCCCGTTTCGCGTCAAGGAGTTTTTACAACTTCTTGCTGCGCTTGAATTAAGTGCTTAAAAGCTACTCAATTCAACCTAACTCGTCAGCTGGCTTTCGCTGTCTGCCGTGTCAGTGGATGCGCATTATAGGGAGATTGAGAAAGTCCGCAACCCCTATTTTAAGGAAATTTGCAGTTAATTCTAATTATCTAATCTAGCCACACCATACCCACCACTTACCCCCAAAGTTATCCACACTCCGCTCATTTTAGACTCAGTTTCAACTTAAAATGAGGTTTGATGAACCTCTATTACTACGAATAAAGCACGGAGATTCCGTTGATTCTCGAGGCCAGAGGTGGGTTCTTGATGCAGCTTGTTCTAATAAATGGGCGAACGATAGATTAAAGAAACTCTTTGCCGACTTAATCAGAGATACAGGCCGTATTGCACAAAGCTGATATTGGCCACTTGTTAGCGATGAGCTTATCTATATAAAGCTAAGTCGATTTATCAAAGACGTAATGCAAATTAAGAGTGACATGTTCGCTTACCTATATTTAGTGACAGGAAATTTAGTGACAGAAAATTTAGTGGCAATAATTTAGAAGCAAAAAAATACCCGCCAATGGCGGGTATTTTCTCATTCAGCTATGGAGTTAAACGCTGAGCTTATTCTTCAACAGGCGAGACCACGAACAGTAAGTCGCCTTGAGACACTTGCTGACCATTGCTGTTCAGGATGCGCTCTATACGATACTTCTTATCTTCAGGGTACAGAATCGCACTCTGACGGTTAAAGCCGGCTAAGGTCACTTGCGAGAACATCTTCATCGCTTCTGTTAGTGCTAGTGTTTGATCGACTGTGACTATGTCACCTTCTTTCACGAAGTCCGCTTCACCCGGTGCAGAAGAGGTATAGAAGATACCTGCGCCTTGGGCTAACACTTTCAGTTCGTTACTTTCGCCAACACGCAGTGACTCAGTATCTACTTCCACAGTTTCAGCGGCAGCTTCCATTTCTGCGATCAACGCAGGAATATCGAGCTCGGCCATTAAGCGTGGCAGATAGTTAGTGTCGTAAACACCTTCGTTGAAGGTACCATCTTTCAAGATCAGCTTGAGTAACGGAATGTTAGTCGCGATGCCTTTCAGCACTACACTGTCTAAGTATTCGTACAGTTTGGCAATCACATCCTCACGGTTTTCACCGCGCATGATGATTTGCGCAATCAAGCTATCGTAGTATGGCGATACTTCTTTACCTGGCGCAGCAATCGAAATGATTTCCACATCTGGATGATCTGGGAACACACACTCAGTGATCTTGCCCGGATTTGGGATCAACTGCAGTATGCCATGGCTATCGAGCGCCGCTTTCTCAGCCGTCACACGTACTTCCATCGCATAACCAATTTCTTTAGGCTCTAACGCTGCAATTGAACGGCCAGCGGCAATATCAAACTGCGCACTAACGATATCAATACCTGAAGTCGCTTCCGTGACTGGATGCTCAACCTGCAGACGCGTGTTCATCTCCATAAAGTAGACTTCGTTCGCATCTAAGTTATAGATAAACTCTACGGTACCTGCGCCCATGTAATCGGTCGCGTCGCCTAAGGCACGGGTATAAGCAAGCACTTGTCGCTTCAGCTCATCTGGCAACATAGTTGAGCCAGATTCTTCTACCACTTTTTGGTTGTTACGTTGAACCGAACAGTCACGCAAACCTAATACTTTCGCGTTGCCGAACTTATCACGCAGTAACTGCACTTCGATGTGACGCAGTGATGTCACATATTTCTCTAAGTACAAGTCACCGTTACCAAAGGCGGCAGCCGCTTCGGTTGCAGTTTTTTGGAATAAACCAATCATGTCTTCAGGACGTTTTACAACCTGAATACCTTTACCGCCACCACCTTGTACCGCTTTAAGCAGTACTGGATAGCCGATTTCGCTCGCCACGTTTACGGCTTGTTCAGCATTGGTCAGAATACCGTGCGAACCAGGCACAACAGGTACGTTTTGCGCTTGCGATGTCTTAATTGCGTTCGACTTGTTACCCATAGTCGTCATTGAATGCACGCTAGGACCGACGAAGTTAACACCGTTATTCACACACAATGCAGCAAACTGCGGGCTTTCTGATAGGAAACCGATACCTGGATGCAATGCATCAACCTGTTCATATTCGGCTACTTTCAGCACAGAGTATGCGTTCAAGTAACTTTCATCCGATGTGTTACCACCGAGACAAACTAACTTGTCGGTTTCTTTGAGCATGTCCGCGGGCACTGATGTCATATCAGGATCCGACGCCACTAATACCACATTGATATTATTGTCATGCGCCTTACGAATAAGTTTTACAGCTGTACAACCACGGGCGTGAACCAATACTTTGTTAATAGGCTTCATTAACTTACGTGGATCGTTCTGCACGATCACTTCTTCTTCAACAGTAGCTTCAACCACTAAGGTCGACAGTGCATTGATGATCACATCGTTAATTTTTGCCGAAGGCATTGGCATCAGAGGATCGATACCTGCTAACTGAGAGTCTAAATTGTCGCTGAATGGGTTATGGACTAAGCCCGCCATTGCGCCAGGTACTTTTGACAAGTAGTTAGACAGCGTTGCCGTTGATGGTAAGTAAGCTGGCACCACCATTTGACCTGCGAATGGCATGTTAGTACCAGACAGATAGTAAGTTTGCACCAATGGGTGAGTCACAAAACTCGCCTGCGCACCACCGGTACAGTCACCAAAACCAAACATCAGTACTGGCAATTCGTTATCACGAATAAAGCGCGTGATACGATCGTTCACCACAGCCATAGAGAATAGCGCCGCGGCGCCTTCTTTAGTCTGCATACCGCCTGAACTGATAAAGCACACAACGGGTAATTTACGCTTAGCACACTCGATTAATAGTGCAGAGAATTTCTCAGCACTGGCCATATCGAATGCACCCGCTTGGAATGCGGTGTTAGACACTGCCACACCCACACGCACTTTTTGACCTTTTTCTTTAAAGTCAGCAATACCTGTGATCAAACCACATGGGCGAATGCCTTTATCTAATGCGTCTTCAATCGATAAACGGAAGCCTGGGAAGTTGAGCAAGTTAGCCGACATTTTGTCGCCGTTGATCTCTTCGAAATGGGTAAAGAACTGCTTCACCACATTTTCCCAAGTCATGTTGCCTTTACGTTTTTCGTCACGTAGCACTTTTTGGATCAATAGATCTTGATAACCCATGGTCAAGCGGTTCCAGAAGTCCTTACGACGACCGATACGCACAGGGTTGATCGCGCCAGTGTACTTGCTGGTATCGCTTTCACTATCGAAATACTCAGGCAGTAAACGCTCGAAGAAGTAAGTCAGTACCACGAATAGACTGTCGTTAAGTTGTGGGAAACCCACACTCTTCCACTGCTCTACTCGCACCAACAAATCGGCGCGGTTCGATTGACCCATAAAATACTTGAGCCACTTATAGAACTTAGCTTTGTCGTTCGAGGTATCTTGCGTCGACAATGCATGGTCAATTGACTTGTGCAACAGGTTATTCACTGAGTTACGTGACAAACTCTTCGACATCATGGCTTCTTTAGCGATTGACGCTAAGCTGCCCACAACGTTGTCATACAAGGCATTGAAGATCAGAATATTATGGCATTGCCAAATAAAGTCTTCACGCAGTTCTTCATTTACCACCACATCCAGCACAGTCAGTTGATTCAGCTCAGGCCATTTAGCTTGAGTCACAGACTTTGGCAAATTTTCTAAGTGCTGAATAAGCCCTTTGAAGTTGTTAGCCGCATTGCTTTTCCAGCGGTGATATAAAGACCAACTGATGTTGAATAACAGCGCCTTACGTGCTTTTTTATAGTTCTCTTTTGGCTCACCCAAAATCAAACGTGTCAGCATGTTACGCTCGGTCGAGACTTCGTCACGCTTAGCGACAAAGTTAGTCCATAATTTATTCAAATCTTCGTCATAAACTAGCTTGTCAGGGTTAGACAACCAAGCTTGGAACACACGGTCTTGTTCCTGTTGAATACGTGCCAACAGATCACCTTCTGGCACGCTAGCACGTGACAGACGACCATATTGCTCTTGAGAAATAGAATGGATACGGCTACGTAGCGTTAAATAACGCAAATAGCGATAGGCGCTACCAAACAAGTTATGGTGACTGGTCGGGCTCGTTGCCACAGCCAATTCTGCGTTCAGTTCCAAAGCCATCAAGTTTTTAGATGGATTAAGGAAACGAGTTAAACTGCGATCATAATGCTCACGTAAATCTTTAGATTCACGCACAAAATTCATCGCTGCACGCTCAACCGCTTCTACGCTGCTAATAATAGCGCGGCGCAGATTGTGCTGACGCTCGTCACGATCGCCAGGTGAAAAGTCGATGATACCGTCGATACAACCTGAGGTATAAAGCTCTTCTGGTGATACACCCACAGATTTCGCACATTCTTGCCAAGATAAGTTGTACTTACGGGCAATACTTTGCAGACCTTGTGGCTGGATCGTATTGAAAATACCGTCACGCAACGACAACAGAATGTTCGCCGCCGCTAATGGAATTGCGCCACCAGAATAACCAGCACCAATTACGATACCGACTGTCGGTACGTCAACATTGGCGCTTTCTGCGATAGCTTTAGAAATTGAATGCGCTTGGTTTTGGCTGTTAGCGATTTCGCCAGCATCCGCCCCTGGGGTATCAATTAAATAGATAATAGGCATAGACAATTCGGCGAAATGACGAATTGCCTTACAAGCGGCGTAATGATGCTCAGGCATCCAAGCACCGTTAGCGGTAGTGCGTTCTTGGGCAATAAAGCCAATACGACGAGTGCGTGAACCAAAGTTCAGCTCGACCTCAGCACTGTAAAAAGAGCCCAAGTGAGTTTCCGTAATCAAACGACCTTTAAGATCGGCAATAATACGTTTTGCACCAGGACGACCTTTATCTTGGGTCGGCTGGATCACTTTAGCAACGTAACCGTCGACATCTAAAGATGCCAAGTCTTTTAAGTTTGCTTGAATAGCATCCTCATTTAAAAGACCTTTAATTTCTTCCGATAAACTCTGTTTACTGTGCTTAGGAAACAGAGAAAAATCTTTTGCCAAATGCTCGGCCTGTAAAAAAAGCGGATCGGGCGTTTGGGCTTGAGTCATGTGTTTGGGCTGATTATTGCTGGTCATCAAAAGATCCTCTGCTTAGCCTCTGAAAATTTTTAGCCAATAAATATAACTTTGTTATCCCGTCAAATGCCATTAAACTGCATAGGACGCTTTGTTCCAAATATGAGACAGTGGGAATAACATGCCAGATTTAAACGGTATGATGCTATTTGCAGCCGTAGTTAGAGCGAAGGGATTCTCCCAAGCTGCACGTGAAACCGGCCACCCAAAATCCACCATAAGTCGCAAAATCGCGCAGCTAGAAGAACAACTTGGCGTGCGATTACTACAGCGCGACACCCGTAATCTGAGTTTGACCCAAATCGGGGCACTCTTTTATCAACACTGTGATTCGATTCGCAATGAGGTAGAAGCGGCCAAGGCAGTTATCGAGAATACTCACGATGATGTGTCAGGATCATTACGCATTGCAATCCCAGTGTCATTTAGCCAAGAACTTATCGCTAACCTCTGTAGCGGATTTATGCGTTTATATCCCAATGTTGAATTGGATGTCCAGTTTACCGACAACGATATTGGTTTAGTCGGTGAAGGATATGACATAGCCATCAAATATGGCCCACTTCAATCGTCGGACTTAGTCGCAAGATTACTGTTTGAACGCCAGCCAATTTTAGTGGCAAGCCCTGCATACTTAAAACTCAAAGGCACACCCGCGACTCCAAAGGAACTCAGCCTGCACAGTGGGATTTTATTGGGGACTTCTCGCTCAGCACCAATTTGGCCACTGGGTAAAGGTTCGCGTAAAACCATGGCGAACTTTCAGCGTAAAGTGAGGGTCAACAGCCCGATAATGGTGAAGCAATTAGCCATAGATGATTTTGGCATCGCCATGTTATCCAATTCAGCCTGTAAGACCGAACTTGCTAATGGACAGCTAGTACCAATTTTACAGGAGTGGCCGATTGAACCTTTTAAGGTTTATGGGGTTTATTCGAGCCGACGCCAACTGGCCACCAACATCAGTGTCTTCTTAGATTTCTTTGTAAAACGCTTCAGCAGCCAAGAAAGCCTGCAATCCCTAATGGGTTAATGTTTCCCGTCGCATCAATGAAGCCTGTTTCAAGAAAGCCCAATAAAAAAGCCTAGATCTGAGTCTAGGCTTTCAGTATCACGATTGATGTCAGCTAAGTAGGCAGCTTCATACGCAATTCTCGCAAGGTTTGGATACGCTATGCTTACGCTACCTAGCATGGGCTAAGGAATAACGCGTTCCCGTTTTAAGATTTCCTTAGTAATGGCTTGACGCAATGGTAAACCTGCGGCGTCGGGAATATCCATATTCATCGCAAAAAACCATACATTATCATCGAGTTCAACCCAACCTACCCACCAGCCAATGCTTGGTTCTGCTCTGACTGCATAACCGGTTTTCGCACGGATAATATAGTCAGAATTCGCTTCAGTCAGCATGGCTTGCTTAACAATACGTAAACTGCGCTCAGAAGCGTGTATCTTGTTGTGATAAAGCTTACGTAGGAAATCGATTTGCTCCGTAGCCGAAATTCGTATGCCACCATCTAACCAAAAGCTATCCAAATTTCCCGAAATATCCTCATTACCATAATCAAACGAGGCGATCATCTTCGACATACGCGCCTCACCAATTTGGCGAGCAAACTCTTGGTAGACAGGCACAACCGAATACTTCATTGCAGTAATAAGGTTATGATCACGATTCCAAGTTGCGATATCTCGACTTTTACCATCCCAATTAAAGACTTGATGCTCATCCTTCACCACGCCAAGCTCTAGCGCGATCAAACTGTTAGGAATCTTAAACGTCGATGCAGGTAAAAAACCTTGATTGGCACGTTTAAGATTATTAGTGAATCCCTGTTGCTTGTTTTCATTCCATAACACCACTACGCCTTTAGTTTGGTGCTGAGTAAAACTAGCATCCCAACTGCGGGTTTCTTGCCACTCCTTAGCTGTAGTAGATGCAAAAGTCGGCGCCACTAAGCTTGACGACACTAAAATAGACGACATCACCAGCACAGCCGATATGGTGAACAAACGCATAAAGTCTCCTTGTAGAAAAACAAACAATCCAATGAACTAAAAAAGTGATTAAGGCTATCACTTAGGGTTTTGGCAAGCCCTAGCAAACTGCTGACCAATTGTGGCAAAAAAGAGGCAAACTAGACCCTATTGCACTGTTGCAGATGGGTTAATGCCAGCGCCACATGATTTGTGATAGAAGATATTGGCATAAGATGACAAAGATCACTGAGCTTAACTTTATTACCCTCAGCTTGTAGTGCATACTTTTTGGCATAAGAGACTATCCGCACGAAAAAAATAATCATTATTTCCAATGAATAACGTCTAATCACTACAGGGAAGCCAAACATGTTGAAGCCAGTGTTAACACTCATCCTCACCACCAGCTTAATGACTACAGCCAGTGCCGTGCAGTTATTTGGTGACGTTGAAGTTTCCCGCCTACCAGCAGCCGAAAAAACCATAGGCGACGTAGTCACTCGCTATCAAGCACTTGACGATGGTCTGGCTCAACTGAGCTCAAAGAAAAACGAAGTTGACGCCACCCAATTAGCGGCGCGCCAAGGACACAGATTGTGGCAACAAGCTGTCCGCGATGTACAGTCAGGGCATTTTGACGACCGACCTTTATACTGGGCTCGCCTTGCCATGCTTAATAGTCTAGAAACCACCAGCGCCAACTTTAAAATGGCCGATTGGCAACAAGACATATTAATGAGTGCGGTTGAAAAGGCCTCACGGGGTTTTAGCGATATTCAATATGGTGATGATGTCCAAATCAAAATATTTCTCACTGGTTTCGATCCTTTCTTCCTCGACAAAGATATCACCCAGAGTAATACTTCAGGTTTAGTCGCCCTCGCCTTGGATGGTTTTCGCTTTGAAATTAATGGTAAAACGGCGCAAATAGAAACCGCTATGGTGCCAGTGCGTTTTGCAGATTTTGATCAAGGACTTATCGAGTCGCTATTGAGCCCGATTTATCGCGATCCCAAAACCCAATTTGTGTTCACCGTTAGCATGGGCCGAACTGATTTTGATATTGAACGTTTCCCAGGGCGAAATCGCAGTGCAGCGGCGCCCGATAACCAAAACGTACTAACTGGCGGCACTAAAACCGCACCGGTTGCCCCAAAGCTTAATGGTAAAGATTTTATCGGCCCCGAATTTGTGGAATTTTCACTGCCTGTTTCGGCTATGCAAGTCAAAGATGGTCAATGGAAAGTCAATGATAACCATACTGTCACTACCCTTGCCCGCGGCGAATTTAGTGCAACATCATTAAACGAACTGCAAAACGAAACCTCAGTCGAAGGTTCAGGCGGCGGTTATCTCTCTAATGAAATCTCCTATCGCGCCATAGTCTTGCAGCAAAAGTTTAATAGCCATACCAAGGTCGGCCACATTCACACACCAAGAGTCAAAGGCTATGACGCAGATACTGAGCAAGCCATAGTCGAACAAGTACGCACTATGGTGATGCAGGCGGCAGCGAGTTTATAGCCAAGTCACACTGGCTGAAACTGGCTGAAACTGGCATTGTCAGATAGCGTTCGCTATGATGCGAACGCTTCTGATGTGAACGCTTAGGCAGGCTTAATCACCGATAAGTTTTAAGCACTCAATTTTATCTTTAACCGACGAGATCCAACGCTAACCCTATGCTGAAACCCGCTGACTTACTCAATGCCTTACGCCGTCGCAGCAGTGAAGCACTTGCCCCGCTGTCAAGGTCGACGCACGCAGCCTTAGGCCAAAGCCAAGATAAGTCGCAGGTGATAACGAGTCCACCAGCACCCAATCCGACTCAGGCGCATATTTTCACTGGTTCATCACGCCCACTCTCGTCACTACAAATTCAAGTACTAGAGCGAATTGAAGCTTGTTATCAAGAGGCCGAGATATCGCTTAAGCGCACTTTTCCACGCCCAGTCACTCAATTTAGTCTAAGGGGTAAGAGTGCGGGTACGGCTCATCTGCAACAGAATCGCTTGCGATTCAATCCTGTATTGCTACGCGAAAACAGCGAGGCATTTCTGACTGAGGTCGTCCCCCACGAAATTTGTCATTTACTGTGTTTTCAGCTTTTTGGCAAAACCAAGCCCCACGGTAAAGAATGGCAATCTTTGATGTTAACGGTATTTAAGGTCAATCCGAGTACCACACATAGCTTTAATACCACTTCAGTTACGAGTCGCGATGTTGAGTATCGCTGCGCCTGTGGACCGATTCGACTGAGTATTCGCCGCCATAACAAGGTGCTGCGTGGTGAAAGTCGTTATATCTGTAAACGCTGTAAGACCCATTTAACTGCGATCTAGCGACTTTCAGCAAACAAAACCCCCACCTAAGTACGACTCAATTTGCATAAACAGCGATATTTCCCTTACCATCACGCCATAAAAGATGAGCCAAAGGCTCGCGTAGTGTTTGTTATTTTGGGATAAATTTTGAACAAAGCTTCTTTAACCGTTAATTCACGGCGACTTTTGTTGTGCCTAATCACTTGGGCGGCGACCTTATCTGTGCCCGCAAGTGCCTCAGTGTCACATCCCAGCAGTTTCAGCCAAGCGAAAACCAAGTCACAGGCGCTCTACGCAGGCAGTCGCCAAGGTACTCTGCCCGCAGTCAGCTTTTACTGTGGCTGTGAAATTCAGATCAAAGGTAAATCGTGGAAACCCGATCTCGCCAGCTGTGGTTATCAAGTCCGTAAACAGGAAACCCGCGCCAACCGTATCGAGTGGGAACACATAGTCCCCGCCTGGGAATTTGGCCATCAACTCCAATGCTGGCAAAAGGGCGGCCGTAAAAACTGTGCCGATAACAGTAATGAATTTAATAAGATGGAATCGGACATGCATAATTTGGTGCCCGCAATTGGTGAGGTCAATGGCGATCGCAGCAACTTCCGATTTAGCCAATGGAACGGTAAGGCCGACCAATATGGCCAATGTGCTATGGTAGTCGACTTTAAGAATCGTCAAGCACAACCTCCCGCGAATACCCGCGGTAAGATAGCCAGAACCTACCTCTATATGCAGCAGACCTATGGTCTTAAAATCGCCTCTAGCCAATTAAAATTATTTAAGGCATGGGATAAAACCTATCCAGTTGATACTATTGAGTGCAAACGTGATAACGCCATAGCGCAAACCCAAGGTAACCATAACCCCTTTGTGCAGAATGCCTGTAATGCGCCACCACAGCGTCAACAATTAGCCGAATAAGGTCGACAATGAGAGTCCCAAGAATTTATCAACCTCAGCCATTAGCCATCAATCAACAGTTGAACTTAGACGAAGATGGCGCGGCCCATATCGGCAAGGTGCTACGCATGGGCAACGGCGAACATATCAGTCTATTTAATGGCGATGGCAATGATTATCTTGCTGAAATTGTCGATGCAGGTAAGAAGCATGTCACAGTAAAACTGATCTCCTGTGAGGCCAATTTATCTGAGTCGCCACTCAACTTGCACTTAGGCCAAGTGATTTCCCGTGGCGATAGAATGGAGTTCACCATTCAAAAATCCGTCGAGCTTGGCGTCAATACGATTACGCCGCTGTTTTCAGATCGCTGCGGTGTGAAACTCAACGGCGAACGCCTAGAGAAAAAAATTCAGCAATGGCAGAAGATCGTCGTGAGCGCCTGTGAGCAATCGGGACGCAGCCAAGTGCCCGTGGTTCGCCCAGCGATGGACTTACACGATTGGTGCAGTGAGCCGACCTCAGCGCTTAAACTCAATTTGCATCCACGTGCCGCACACGGTATCAATGGCTTAGATTTGGCGCATACCCGCGTGCGACTATTAATTGGCCCAGAAGGCGGTTTGTCGGCGGAAGAAATCGCCATGACAGAAACCTATCAGTTTACCGATGTGTTGCTTGGCCCCAGAGTGCTACGCACCGAAACCGCCTCGCTCACCGCCATTACGGCACTGCAACTCAGATTTGGTGATTTAGGCTAGACCGTCCACAACCGCACACTGCGGTGGTATGGCACCCCATTATCCAATAAATGCTTTTTTGCCTGCAAACGGCGACAAATAAGGAACAGATTAATGATAAAACTCGGCATAGTGATGGACCCCATCAGTGAGATCAACATTAAGAAAGACTCCAGTTTTGCCATGTTAATGGCCGCGCAGGAAAGAGGTTATCAGCTGTTTTATATGGAAATGGCCGATCTTGCCATGGTCAACGGTGTGGCTATGGCCAATATGCGTCCGTTAACTGTTTTCAATGATGCGAGCAAATGGTTTGAACTCGGCGAAGCTACAGACACGCCGATGAGCGAACTCGACGTGATCTTAATGCGTAAGGACCCGCCATTCGATACTGAGTTTATCTACGCAACTTACATGCTTGAACGCGCCGAAGAACAAGGCGTGTTGATCGTTAACAAGCCGCAAAGCTTACGTGATGCTAACGAGAAACTGTTTACCGCATGGTTTAGCGAATTCACGCCAGAAACGATCGTAACCCGTGATGCCAAACGTATCCGCGCTTTCCACCAAGCGAAGGGCGATATTATTCTTAAGCCACTTGATGGTATGGGCGGCACCTCGATTTTCAGAGTGAAGCAGGACGACCCAAACCTTGGGGTCATCATAGAAACCTTGACCAGCTATGGCCAACAATATGCCATGGCGCAAGCCTTTATCCCTGAGATAACCAAAGGCGATAAACGCATTTTAGTGGTCGATGGTGAGCCTGTGCCCTACGCCTTGGCGCGTATCCCAATGAAAGGCGAAACCCGTGGTAACTTAGCGGCAGGCGGAAGCGGTGTGGCTCAACCTTTATCCGACAGCGATTGGGCAATTGCCCGCGCCATTGGTCCAGAACTTAAAAAGCGTGGACTGATTTTTGTCGGCCTCGATGTCATTGGTGACAAGCTGACTGAGATCAACGTAACCAGTCCAACTTGTATCCGTGAGATCCAAGCAGCATTTGATGTCGACATCACAGGCATGTTAATGGATGCTATTGAAGCACGCATTAACACCAAAGCATAAAAATTTACCAACGAGTTTGTTGATTTAAGGCGCTTTGACATCACAAGCGCCTAGCCACTTTCTAGGGATGTGATATGAGTTTCACCAAAGCGCCATTCTTGTTACTCGGCATAGGTTTATTACTATCGACTCCGACTTGGGCCAACATAGAAACAGGTCCAACGAAAGCACCGTCGCGTCCCAAAAACATTGTCATCATGATAGGTGATGGTATGGGACCGTCTTACACTAGCGCTTACCGTTACTACAAAGATAACCCTGACACAGAGGAAGTCGAACAAACCGTATTCGACCGTTTACTTGTAGGGATGGCGAGCACTTATCCCGCCAGTGTCAGTGGTTATGTTACCGACTCAGCCGCGGCAGCAACTGCGCTCGCCACTGGCGTTAAATCTTACAATGGGGCGATTTCGGTCGATACCCAAAAGCAACCGCTGCCGACCATACTCGAAAAAGCCAAATCCCTTGGCCTCAGCACAGGTGTGGCTGTTACATCCCAGATAAACCACGCCACGCCTGCAGCCTTTTTAGCCCACAATGAGAGCCGTAAAAACTACGACGCCTTAGCACTCAGCTATCTAGAAACCAACGCCGATGTATTCTTAGGCGGTGGTCAAAAATACTTTACCCCTGAACTATTAGCGCAATTTAAAGCCAAGGGTTATCAACATATTACTCGTTTTGAAGACCTCGCCAGCATCACCCAACCTAAAGTGCTAGGCTTGTTTGCCGAAGTCCAATTACCTTGGGCGATTGATGAAAAAGATGCGAAAAAACTCAGCACTTTAACCCAAAAAGCGCTCCGTTTACTGTCGCAGAATGACCAAGGTTTTGTACTGTTAGTCGAAGGAAGCCTCATCGACTGGGCGGGTCACAATAACGACATTGCCACTGCCATGGGTGAAATGGATGAATTCTCCAATGCCATTGAAGTGGTTGAGCAATTCGTGCGTGAACATCCTGATACCCTGATGGTGATCACCGCCGACCATAACACCGGTGGCCTATCGATTGGCGTCGATGGAAAGTACAACTGGAACCCTGAAATCCTACGTAACATTTCAGCCAGTACCGACACATTAGCCTTAGCCGCCATCAGCGGTGAACAATGGCAGGCCGATCTCGCCCGCGGTTTAGGTTTTGAGCTCAACGAAGAAGAAATCGCAAAATTAACGGTCGCCAGAATGCAGGGATTAGAAACCATCGCGGTTGCAATTCGCCATGTTATTGATAAGCGAACTGATACAGGTTGGACAACCGACGGCCATACAGGCACAGACGTACAAGTGTTTGCCGCAGGTCCCGCATCTGAGCTGTTTAACGGCCATCAAGACAATACTGATATCGCCAATAAGATTTTCAGCTTATTGCCAAAACCGAAGAAACCTAAGAGCTAAGCGTTAATCGATTCCTTTCATTAAAGGCAATCACATAAGGCAACCGCATAATGCAGTTGCCTTTTTTATTGGGTCTTTTTATTAGGGATTTTATTAGGTCTTAGCGCAGTGATTCGATGCAAACTGGCTCGGGCGTGAATAACGGGTATAATGCCCACACTTAAGTTTATAGGTGCCTGTAACTGTGTTAACTAATCCATCGCAAGTCATTATTCGTAATCAAGACAGCCTAAGCCAACATAAGGTGTTAGTGCTCAATCATGAAGCCGATCTACTGCCCAAAGCCCTGCTCGATGTCGCGGCCTCGGTCGATGCCCTCGCCTTGGATTACCACCATTATTTACACTTAGCGCCGCACGCGAATTCAAAACTGCGTTGCTACTTCGGCCACGAACTGCCACATCAAGACCCAATTAAACCAGAAAAGTACGATACGGTTATCGTTTATTTCCCCAAGGCTAAACCCCTCGCACCTTATCTGTTTAACCTCGCCGCCAGCCATCTTGTGCCTAACGGCCAGCTATTAGTCGTTGGGGAAAACAAAGGCGGGATTAAGTCTTTAGTGAAGCTTTTGCCTGAGTATTTTGCGACGGGGATGAAACTCGATAACGCCCGCCACTGCCTGCTGTTTGGTAGCAATTTAGAGGGCAGCGCCCCGGCAATGAAACTTAGCGACTGGGTCAGTCAGTATCAACTCATAACGCCGCAAGGCGAGATCAGTATCTGTAATTTAGTCGGGGTATTTAGCGAAAAACGGTTAGATCTCGGCACTGAATTATTATTGTCACACCTACCAACACTCTCGGGTCGAGTGCTCGATTTTGGTTGCGGCGCAGGCGTGATCACCGCCGCTCTACTAAAAGCACAACCGAGCCTATCCCTAGAATGCGTTGATATTAATGCCATGGCGTTAGCTTCTTGTGAACTCACCCTCGCGGCCAATGGCATGACAGCCAAAGTGTATCCATCCGATGGGCTCACGCAAACCACAGGAAAATTTAACGGCATTATCTCTAATCCGCCGTTTCATGATGGCCTCGCCAGCACCACCAGCATAGCGCAGAACTTTGTCACCGATAGTGCTAAGCAATTACAACATAATGGTATTTGGCAAATAGTCGCCAATCGCCACCTGCCCTATTCCGATATTATCGCCGCCGAATTTGGCCAATTGAAAGTGGTTGCCGATAACAATAAGTACAAGTTGTATTACTTCCAGCACAAATAGATGTTTGATTAAAACGCGCAGATGCTTTCGCTGAAGCGCGTTATTGGCAACCCAGCCACTCACTCTTATCCCAATCCCTGTTTGTTTTTAGATAAAACCTCCCTTTCATCGTGTTACAAAATTCAATATTGTGATCTGCCGCATGCCAGCGATTCTGACAATCCCCCACTTATAGTCACTCAACAGCCGTCCCTAACATAGGGATTCGATTTAAAACATCAAAATAATGGTTAAACCCAAAATCAATATAAGTTGTGGTTTATTCAGTAATTTTTGTTATAAAACCAGAGATAACACTGATTATAAGACTCAATTTTTTATAAAAAACTATTTTAAAATTCACTCATAGACCATTAACAACAAAATGACAACATTTGCTGATTTTGCAGCCAAAAAGGCTTCTTTACCCTAAGTTTCTACTGTTATACTCAAAACAGCTTCTTAAACAAGAATAAAACGCAATTACTAGGAATGCCCCTATGCTGGACCCTGAACTCATAGAGCTAAACAGCGATAAGACAAAAGCTGAATTGCGCCTGATCCCTAATGTCCATGGTCCAGTCACCCATGAAGACATAATGCGCCTGTTGTCTTTACCTGAATTCGCCGCCCTGTTTCCGCTAGAGCCAGCCATTACTAAAACCGTCGCTAAAATCAACTCTCTTTGTAATCAAGACGATGGAAAATTTGAGCTCTATACTACTTTGGCCGAACGTCGCGATGGCAGCATAGCTATCGAGATTAGTCCCGATAAAATGCAAGCCAGCCTTAAACTTACCGCAGCATGGGGTGGTAAACAGATAGATTTGCCAGAGATCCTCACTCACCTCAAAAAAAACAACGTCTGCATGGGGCTAAGCAAACTCAAAATTCAAGCTCTACTAAAGCAACTCAGCACACTCAAGCCAGGGGAAATCTGCCAAAGTGAAATAGCCCAAGGCAAAGCCCCTGTTAATGGACTCAATGCGGTATTAGAACGCAAAGTATTCCTTGCGCGGGAGCGCTTGCTTCAGCCACAAGAGCGCGAAGATGGCAGTGTCGATATGCGCAATTTAGGCGCAATGATCGTTGTTAAAGCCAATGATCTCTTGATGGTTAAACATTTAGCCACCGAAGGCACTCCGGGCTACAACATCAAGGGCGAAGTCCTTAAACAAAAACCAGGTAAGGATGCCGTGCTTCAAGCGGGTACAGGCACAGCCTTTCATCCCAAAGATCCCAATAAACTGATCGCCACAGTGCCGGGACAACCCGTCGAAACCCGTACAGGTATGAATGTCGATGATGTACTGCAACTTAAAGACGTCGACATCAGTACAGGCCATGTCACCTTCAAGGGCAGTATTTTAATCACAGGTGATGTCCACGAGGGCATGATAGTTAAAAGCTCAGGCGATATTACCGTGATGGGGTTTGTGGACTCCGCCACCCTTGAAGCGGAAGGCGATGTCACTGTGAGTAAAGGCATCATTGGCCGCCAGATTAAAGCCAATGAATACTCTACCAATATCTATTCTCAAGGGCAGATCAGCGCCCAATTTGTGCAATATTCTCAATTAGTTGCCAAAGGAAATATCTTAGTCACTAAACAGTTGCTGCACAGTAATACCAAAACCGCCGGCAGTTTAACGGTCAGCGATCCTAGCGGTCGTCGTGGCGATCTGGTTGGCGGAGTAGCACACGCTGAAAAAGGCATCACGGCGGTTGTCATAGGTGCAACGGCAGGGACTAAAACTGACGTTTACTGCGCAATGGGACAGGCTGAACTCAAGCAAGATCTCAAGTTACTCGATGAGAGCGTTAAAGCTATGGTCGTCGCCAGTTTAGATATCGAGGCTCGCCTCAATAAACTGCCCCCCAAGTCAGAATGGCAAGCTGACGCGGTTATGATTGAGCAAATCAAGATGATGCTTGATGAGAAGAATCGCATCATGGACGAACGTACCCGTGAAGAGCTTGAATTCGATACCTTTAAACAAGAAGTCGAAGGCTACTACGAAAAATACCGCATCGAAGTGCTTAAACACGTATTCCTTAACGTTGAGCTGCATATAGGTCCAGCAAATCACCGTACGGCACGTGAACACGGCACTTGTTGTATTGCCAATGTTAATCAAGAGATTAACTTTGACTATAACGCCAAGGCAAAAGCTGTACCGAGCACATAAGGTTCACTAGGGTTCTTAACTTATTGCCCGCTCAGCCAGTGCTGAGGCGGCTTTCGCTCGGCAGCCAAACCTCTGAACTCGTTCAGGCCTCTATCTATCTTCTCCAAGCGTGGCATACTGCTCACAGATAAACGCACGCAGCAGTATGCCAAGTCACCTTCTTGCAAAATCCTAATCCTTGTCTACTGCCGCCGATTGATCTCAGAGAATACCTCAGAGCCCATTTTAAACTTCCTAAGGATCTGAAATGACTAGCGTTAAGATGTCGAGTATTGAATGGCCAGCGATTGTAAAACTGACTCAAAATGACGAATTACTTTACCTAGAACATCAAAGAGATTGGCTCGAACTGGCCTGTCTCTATCAGCATCACTTCATCGAAACCGATCAATTATTAGACTCCAAAGGGCAGCGATACCTTATCAGTGCCTGTCCACAAAAAATCCATGAAGATCCTGTTGGCGAATTACCTCGATTACTGCGCCAAAAACAGGATTTGCCACTCAATGAATTTATCAAATGGGTTCAAAATCATGCCCAAGCACTAGGACAATGTTGTGTCGCTAAACTGGCTTTCACGACAATTGCCCAAGGCATCGAAATTGTTCGTACCCTCGATGAATAAACAGCAAACACATGATAAGCCATAATAAATGGCTATCAATGACTCAGTTAATCAATAAAAAACAACATGACCTTAAAAGCTAATATCCTCATAATCAATTCACAGGCATAATTTGCCGCGGTGTAACAGCGCTAAGCCAGACGGTAAAGCGCTTAAGATGCACTCCAAAATAACCGTTTTCTGCGTCGACTCAAGGGATGACGTTTAAGTTGGCACTAAATATACAAACAGATGGAACCGAAATTGGAACTACTTAAGATTGACTGCTTAGGCAAACAACTGCGCTTAGAAGGCTCGCTCGCGGGCTGGCAACAACTCTACTGGGACAACACCTTAGTCTCACAAAAAGAAGCTTCCGTCGATAATGGCGGCCTCAAAGTCCATGTCTTTGAACTCACCCACCACAGCAGCCCATTGGTGACAGAAAGTGGTGAGCAAGCCATCGCCATAACAGAAGCTAAAATCCAAGTTCGCCTCGAAACCGATCTCGTTTGGCAGCCTTTCCGCCTCGATTACTGCTTGCTGATGGATGACAAGATTATCGACCAAGGGCGACGGACAGAGAAAGATATCGAACGCCAAACACCAGAAACGCCCATCGTTAAACAGCAAAAAATCAGCATGATAGGACTCGCCTCCCTCGGCTTTAAGCTGTTAAAAAGCGCTAAAGTCATAAAGGTAGTGTTAGCGGGCGCCAGTGTTGCCGCTTATTCTTGGCTATTCTCCTTCCAATTCGCCCTCGCACTTATCGCCTGTTTGGTATTTCACGAATATGGCCATATTCGCGCAATGAAATATTTTGGGATGAAAACCAAAGGGATTTACCTTATTCCCTTTATGGGCGGACTCGCGCTCTCCGATGAAAAAATAAATACACGTTGGCAAGATGTGGTGATTTCCATCATGGGGCCAACCTTTGGGCTCTTGATGTCCATCGCTTCCTTGATTGCTTACCACGCAACAGGCAATGTGTTTTTTGCTGGCCTTGCCGCCTTTAATGCGCTGCTTAACCTATTTAATTTATTGCCTATTTTGCCACTCGATGGCGGCCATATTTTAAAGAGCATTAGTTTTTCGATGAACAGCATCATGGGGCTGGTCGCCTGCGCCGCCGGTGCCGCTTTCGGAGTGTATATCAGCTACACCTTAGGCTTAGCGCTATTGGGCTTCTTACTGTTGATTGGCAGCTTAGAAATCATTTTCGAATGGCGAACTCGTCATCAAAGCCATCTGCTGCCATTAGACAGATACGGGCAAATCTTCTCGGTCATTTGGTATTTGCTCACGGTTGGTGCCTTAGTCGGCATCATCTGGCACTTAGCGGGAACGGGCGATGATATGCTCAGCTTGCCGCTGCAAATATTACGCAGCTAATCCGCTTAACGGCTAAGCACAGATTCAAACACTCACCCTGAGCAATATAAAAAACCGCTATTAATAGCGGTTTTTTATTTTTCTGTCGCGCTGTGATGCTTTTACAAAAATGCGCTATTCCTTTGCCAAAGGCGGAGCGATATCGCTGCCGCCAAGGGCTTGATAAAGCGTCGCTTGGGCGGTGAGTTGGTTATAGCGATTCTCGAGTAAAGCCGCCTCGGCGCTGCGACGATTCTCTTGGGCATCAATCCAATTCTGAATACCGATAGCGCCATTGCGGTACTGGCTCTCATAAATGGCTTCAACGGCTGCCGCGGCACTGAATTGCTGCGCCAATTTCTCCCCTTGATAGCGATATTGCTGCTTAGCCGAAATCGCGTTATCGACATCTTCAAAGGCGGAATAAAGCGTCTTGCGATAATTCACCACTGCGGTTTGATAATCGATATCGGCAATGTCATTATTGATTTGCATTTGATTCCACTGCAAAAAGGGTAAGACTAGCCCAGCGCCTAAACTGCCAACGGGATTACGTAACAACTCTTTTAACTCAGAGGTCGACTCCCCAACACCGCCGGTTAAACTCAGGCTTGGGAAATAACTCGCATAGGTCGCATCTTTACTCGCCAAGGCGGAGCGCAGTTGATACAAGGAGGCCTTCACATCTGGGCGTCTCACTAATAAATCTGCGGGTACACCCACGCTAACGTCCGGCACTGCTACGTCTGGGAGTTGCTTAATCTCAACCCAAGTTCCCCCTGAAACTAAACTCTGCGCAGGAACAGCTGCAGGTGCCTGATTCAGTAATATCGCGAGGGCATTTTTAGCCACAGTTAATTGCTGAATAAGCTGGCTATGGGCAGCCTCTTGTCCCGCCATACTGCGCTGAGCTTCAAGCACATTCACTTGCGTCACGGCCCCAGAATCATACTGCCTTTGGGTTAATGCCAGCGTTTGCTGACTGTACTCGATACTCTTTTGGCTTAAATCAATCCGTTGATTTAAATAACCTATCTGCCAATAAAAGGATGCGGTGGTCGCCACTAGGCTTTGGGTGGTACTTTCTCTATCTTCGGCGCTCGCCAGCGCCGCCCATTGAGCTTGGTCGATATTGGCCGACACTTTGCCCCACAAGTCCACCTCATAACTCACGGACAATTTTGCTTGATAACTCTTAGTCGCATCGCCACCCTCAAGTGGCTGATTACGGGAAGCGTCAAGGTTTGCCGATAACTGTGGGTATAGATCATCCCGCGTTAGTCCTGCCTGCAAGCGTGCCTTACGCAGCGTTAAGGTCGCTAGGGTTAAGTCATTGTTAGTGCTCAATACTTGGCTGACCAGCTTATCGAGCTCGGGCTGATGAAACTGCTGCCACCAAGGATCAACTCTCACTTGCTCGTTCACTGTGGTGTTTTGCCACTGTTCGGGAATAGCCAATGCAGGCGGTTCAAAGTCTGAACGCATAACACTGCCACAACCACTCAGTAGCGCTATGCACAGAGCTGATCCCAAAGCCGTGCAAACAGCAATAGCACAGCTACGAGGTGAAAATGGTCGATTAAATAGTTTATTATTCATGGTGTTATTACTCTCTAGCTAGTGCGTCAACGGGATCTAACTGCGCCGCATTGCGGGCGGGTAAGAAACCAAATAGCACACCAATTAAGGTCGAGCAGGCAAAGGCGGCAACGATGGAGGTGGTGGAATAAATCATTTGGAAACTGCCTCCCGTTTGAGCAAACACCACGCCAATTAAGTAGGACAAGGCGATGCCTAAGGTGCCACCACACAAACACACTAAAATGGCTTCGATAAGGAACTGGCGCAAAATATCGTTCTGGCGCGCACCCACGGCCATACGAACACCGATTTCACGGGTTCGCTCAGTCACAGACACTAACATAATATTCATCACCCCAATTCCGCCAACGACAAGGGAAATCACCGCGATAGCCGAGATCAGTAAGGTCATGGTTGCCGTGGTTTTTTCAATGTTCTGCCTAATGGTATCGGTATTAATGGTGAAGAAATCTTGCGTGCCGTGGCGCATTTTAAGCAGCGCGATAATGCCCTGCTCCGCCGCGTTACTCGGCACAGTTTCATCGAGTCGAACGGTAATACCATCCAAATAATTTTTACCCACCATACGGCCAGAAACTGTGGTGTAAGGCACCCACACATTAAGCGCATCGCTGTTACCAAAAGCACTTTCTTTAGGTTGAGTCACACCTATGATACGTACGGGTAAATCTCCAAGGAAAATCACTTGCCCTATCGCCGAGTTATTGTCGGCAGCGCTGTTAGGAAAAAGCTCCTTACGGGTGTTGTCATCAATCACCGCATCTTGGGCGAGCGATGCGACACTTGCATCATCCCAAAATTGGCCCTGCGCTAACTCGTACCCTCTTACACGGAAAAACTCAGGCCCCACACCATTCACCGATGCCGATACCGCTTTATTACCAAAACGAACCGTTGCAGTAGAGCCAATGCTTGGCGTCACGCTATCAACATAGGGCAGATTTTTAAGGGCATTGGCGTCCGTTGCGGTTAAGGTGCGCACCCGCGCCGAGCGTCTATCGCCAAAACCAGAACCGGGGCGAATATCAATCGTGTTAGTCCCCATCGAACTGATACTTTTGAGAATGGCCTGCTGCGAGCCTTCACCTAAGGCCACCACAGAAACCACTGAGGCGATACCGATAATAATCCCGAGCATAGTCAAGAAGGTACGTAACCTGTGGGTCGACATCGCCACCAGCGCCATTTTAAGCGCTTCGACATATCTGTCCCACGAAGCCACCCGCGCACGCGAGCCATCTTTTGCTGCCACTGCATCGTTAGGCTTTTGTGGCGCCGTATTTTGTAACGTTGAGCTTTGCGACGTCGAGCTTTGTGGCTTAGCCGTCTGTTTATCCTGACTGCGTTCATCGCTGATGATCACGCCGTCTTTGATTTCAATAATGCGGTCGGCATATTGGGCCACGTGCATATCATGGGTCACGATAATGATGGTATGACCGTCGCTGTGCAGCTCCTGCAACAACTGCATCATTTCTTCGCCGCTGTGACTATCCAACGCACCCGTCGGCTCATCGGCAAGGATCACATCGCCGCCATTCATCAAAGCGCGCGCCACACTGACCCGCTGTTGTTGTCCGCCACTGAGCTGATTGGGTTTATGGTCAAGCCTGTCGCCAAGGCCTAAACGCGTTAACAAATGCTCGGCCCTGTCTTTACGAACCGTGCGTTCTTTACCCGCATACACAGCAGGCACTTCGACGTTGCCTATGGCGGTCAAATCGCCCAGTAAATGATAACGCTGAAAGATAAAACCAAAGTGCTCGCGGCGCAGCTGTGCTAACTCATCAACGTCCATAGTCGAGGTATCTTGGCCATTGATAAAATACGCGCCCTTTGACGGCTTATCTAAACAACCAAGAATGTTCATTAGGGTCGATTTACCCGAGCCAGAAGCACCAACTATCGCCACCATCTCGCCACGGCCAATCGACAAGTTCACATCTTTCAGCACAGTGAGTTGCTGCTCACCCGCCTGAAAAGTGCGATAACAACCTGAAATTTCAAGTAATGCCGTTGTCACTGTTAAAACCTCACGCTAGGTGGGCGACGTAATTTACTGCTGCCATCATCGGAAGACGGCATGCCAAGCACAACCTGATCGCCTTCCTTCAAACCCGCGGTGATTTCAGCATTGATTTTGTTGTTAATCCCCACAGTGACATCCACATATTGCACTTGGTTATCAACTAATACAGGCACTTGATATTGCGGGCCGCTGCGGGCTTTACGCTCGACAGGCTTAGCCTCTGGCGCCGCGGATTTCTCCCTCGGCTTTATACGCAATATCTGCGCAGGCACTAATAGCGCATCATCGGCCTTAGCTAACACTATAGACACCTGCGCCGTCATGCCGATACGCAAGGTACGGTCAGGGTTTTCTACATCAAACAGACCATGGTAATAAATGGCGTCTGAGTCGCTAGAGCTCATATTGCTATCGTCGCCATCCATCGAAATCGGCCCAGGCTCAATCGCCCTCAAAACGCCACGGTAGGGATGATTCGGTTTTCCAAGAACCGTGAAATACACGGCTTGACCCGGATGGACATTGACAACATCCGCTTCGGAAATCTGCGCTTTAACTGTCATGGTATCCAGCTGCGCCATTTCAACTATGGTCGGTGTCGTTTGATTGGCGTTAACGGTTTGCCCCACTTCCACCGCGGAATACACCACAGTGCCATCCATCGGCGCGGTAATTTTGGTATAACCTAAATCGATTCTGGCACTGTCGACGTTAATCTCAGCCTGTTGTTTTTGCGCTTCTAATTGCTCAAGCTCGGCTTGATAAACCGTTAGATTAGCATCGGCCACTTCATAATCGGCACGAGAACTGGCCTTATCGGCAAGCATTTGCTGCTGGCGGCTAAATTCCAATTTAGCTTGGCGGATCTGCGCCTGTTTAGCACGGAACTGAGCATTGATACTCTTGAGTGATGCGAGGGCATCCTTCAAATTATTCTGCTGCGCTAGGCTATCAATCTGAGCAATCAAATCGCCTTTCTTTACTTCATCACCCAGTGCCAGCGGCAAACTTAAGATTTGCCCCGATACCTGTGCGCCCACACTCACCAGTTTGGATGCCTGCAACATGCCATTGGCCAGCACTGAGTTTTCGATATCGCCACGGCGCACCGCTTCAGTCACATAGGTAGGTGCCGTTTCAGGCTTATGCCACATAAAATAAGCACCGCCACTAAGGAGTATTAAGCCGCTTAACGCGAGCAGCAATTTACGCTTTGAGGATTTTTTCATCGGTATTGTCGTGTCCATCAATGCTAAAGACAGCAAGCATTCATCTTGCTAAGGAACTGAAATTGTTCCAACAGTATATAGAGTTAGCCAAAGACAGTAGACGAAGGAAGTGTCGTTAACAGGTAAAGATTTGCAAATATCTGTGTAGAAATTGACAAGGAAAGCACGATTGAGTGGTGCTTAGACTGCCATGCCAATTTAGTGCGATACCAAATCGTCAGGTGATAAATTGTTGTTGTCTACATTCTATGACTGTGCCACTTGTGGTAGTTCAGCCATTCAAACGAATCTAGATACAGACTTCATTTGATTCTTTTTCAAGAAAAATCAACGTCGTGGTGCTTCACCCCACACTTGCAGATACCATATCTCTGCGGCGTGCGTAAACCTAACTTAGTGCAAATTCAGAGTAATATTTTGGTAAAATTGATTACTTCAAACAATATTATGCGTGGCTACTTATTTGAATTTCATAGATTCATTATGGGATTCGTAAGAGACAATTATCATCAAGGATTCTATTTGATTACAGTAAGACATGTTACTCCATATTATCATAGGATATTGTCATCACTAGACGTAAAAGCTCTGCTACGGGTTCAAATAGGCTCTCTGGAATCACGTCTCCTGCCTCAACGTGTTTAAATAAGGCGCGGGCCAATGGAATGTTCTCGACAATTGGCACCCCAGCTTTCTCAGCTAATGCCACAATGTGTAAGGCCATGTGATCTTCGGCTTTTTCAAGCACTTTAGGCAACGGTGTCTCACCTTCACTATAATACAAACACACGGCAATGTGGGTTGGATTACGCACAACCACTGTGGCTTTGCGAACGTTACTGGCAAGACTACCAGACGCCACTTCTCGCTGGGTTTCGCGGCGTTTTTGTTTCATTTCGGGGTTACCTTCAGAATCTTTGTATTCTTGTTTGGTGTCATCTTTAGACATTTTGAGTTCTTTCATTAGGCTATAGCGTTGAAATGCATAATCAGCGATCCCAAATATTAAGTAACATCCTAAAAAGCTGCCCCAGAGCCAAGTGATCATGGTCGAAATCACACTGATACCGCAGGCTTCTCCGCATAAAGGCAAGTATTGAAAGGCGTTAACGTAACGATGGAGCAGATAGTAAAACACTAAACTCAGCACTGTGACTTTAACGAGATTTTTAGCAAGCTCAAACAGACTTTTCAGTGAAATAAGTTGCTTAGCATTATTCATGACATTGAGTTTATCCATGCTCGGCATTATAGACTCAGCCGCCCAAACGGGACCTGTTTGGACTAAGTTCCCCACCACAATGGTAAACACGAGTACTAATGTCAGCCCACCTAAAAAACGTAATGCCAGCATGGCGAAGGTACCAACGATTTGCTCGGCCGCAGTTTCAAGGGGAAGATTGATGGCGTGAATGGTTAAGTCGATTAACGCCATAATGGCTTGGACGAGTGCAGGCCCTTCGTAGAGAAAGTAACCGAGAATGATCGCCATCTGTAACCCTGTGACAATTTCAGCACTTTTAATGACCTGACCGCGATTTCTCGCTTCTCGTAAACGTTTTTCTGTGGGTTTTTCTGTTTTCTCGGCCATAGGTCATATCCACCAGGGGCACTAGTGCCCTGCTAAGAGTCCAAACAAAATATCTACGTGCTGCTCTACCCCAGAAATGGTCTGCAGGTAATGGGACAAAGCAAACTGTAAGCTGTAGATCAATAACAGTAAGACCAAAGCACTTTTAATGGGCATAGACAAAAAGAAGACGTTTAACTGCTGCGCCGAGCGGTTTACTAGCCCTAAGGCTACGTCGACTAAGATCATAATCACCATGGCGGGCATGGCAAAACTGAGACATAGTTGGCACATCAATTGCCACTCATGGGCTATAAACACCATCAAGGGCTGGCTTAGCGTTAAATTAAATCCTGGGGGTAATTGTTGATATGACTGATAAAGTGCAGTTAGCAGAAAATTAAAACCACCCGAGACTAAAAACAGCACGGTAAGAACTTGAGTAAACAGCATGCCATAAATCGATGATTGCAGTCCCATCAATGGGTTAAGTACAGTCGACATGGATGCCCCCCGCATTGTGTCAATTACAAATCCCGCCATATCTATGGCCCAAAAGGGAATGGCGGCACAGAAACCGAGTAACATGCCTACAATAATTTCTTTGCCAAATAGGCTGATGAGCATCCAAGTGTCGGCCTGCTGCAGTATCGGCTGCATTTCATCCATTGCCAGCACAGTAGGTAAAGCAAACATTAAAATCAGACTATTACGGATTAATGCGCTCCCCATTGCCCCCCCTTTAAATAAGGGTAATAGCAGCATCATGCCTAAAGGGCGCATCATACAAAGTGCCAACACCGGAAGCTGTGCTGTTAATAGGTTGGGTAGCAGAGTTGTCATCACTACCCCCCCATTTGGCTAATTTGATCGAAAGCCATGCTGGCGTAATTCAACAGTGAACTACCCATCCAGTGATAACAGACCACAAGTGTCACGCACACGGCGATGAGTTTGATCAGAAACTGCAATGTTTGATCTTGGATTTGGGTCAGGGCTTGAATAAGACTAACCAAAACTCCGACAACTGAGGCCACGATAACAACAGGTAGCGACAGCAGTAACACCATCCACAGTAGTTCAGAGGTGAAATGTACTATGATAGTTTCACTCATGAGAATGACATCATTAGTTGACTGATCAGTTTTTCCCATCCACCCATCAAGATAAAAATCAACAATTTAAACGGTAGGGCTATCGTCATGGGTGACACCATCATCATGCCCATTGCCAGTAAAATATTGGAGACGATAAGGTCAATTGCGACAAAGGGAAGATAAATGAGTAAACCTATCTTAAATGCCTCTATGAGCTGACTCATAGTAAAGGCAGGAACCATCACTAACAGTGAGTCTTTGGTCAGCACTTGCTGGTATTTTTCGGGCCAGACCTTATGGCCAATATTGGCGAAAAATTCAATCTGAGTATTGCTGGTATTTTTTTCGAGAAATGCGCGGTAGGGTGCTATGGCTTCAGTGTTGATTTGCTCAAATACATTGGGTGCATCGAACACTATAGGGGTGGCTTTTAGATTGTCATTGATTGCCATCCCCACGGGTGCCATGGTGAACAGAGTAAGAATTAATGCGAGGCCGTAAATTGCCATATTGGGTGGGATCTGCTGGATCCCTAAGGCGTTACGTAACATAGAGAACACAATTGCCAATTTCAAGAATGAAGTGCCCATCACGGCGAACAGCGGCAGCAGTGACAAGCAAAACAACATAATGATCAATTGGATTGGATGATCGAGTAAGGTCATGGAAACCTCCTTTGTGGCTAGGGTTCCATCATGGCGCGCTTTGTGATTGACCTGTATCAGGTGAAGACCTTAGCTAACTAAAAACCGCTGACATATCCGTAAAAGCAACACCATTCCCCTTATACTAGAGCCTCGATTTGTGCGAGTAATCCCGACTCTCCACGCAGGAGATTAATACTTGCCAGAGTTTGGTACAGCTCTTGACCGTACTGATGACTGAACCGTCCTAAACGCACTTGATTATTCAGCGTAACCTCTAGCGTTAACTTGTCACCCGTCATCATAGCGCCGAGCTTAGCCAGAGGCAGACTCACTCGACCAATATCGGCGATCAAAGGGGGCTGAATAGCGTCCATCTTAGGCAATAAAGACACAATTTCGAGTTGTGCTTGAGGACCATCAATAGGGGTGATGAACTTGATCTTAGCCAACGGTCCATCCGCCCATAACAGCGCTTCCCCCTGCTCGATTTGCACATCACCATCGAGCCATAAACCCCCGCCTATTTCGGGTAAGTCAGGTGTAGGGGTTATTTGGGGCACAAAACCGGCCACTAAACTCAAACTAACATCCACCGTTTTACCAGAGAATGCTGACCATGACTCAACTTGGCTCTGCCAGTCCTCTTGCGGCCAATCAACTAAGACACAAGCCAATTGAGTGGCACTCTCCACGTCGCCTTGTTCCAATTGCGTAGTTTGAAGCGTTAGCACGGGATAAATATCTGGCACCAATCCAAATGGCTTAGGGACTTCTTCAAGGCAATCGACCAACCATTCACCCGCTACATCAAATGCTGCCGCACTAACACAGGGCAATAAATCACAAGCAATCTCAGCCGAGGAAGTTACGCCAGTCACTGCGGTTACCCACAGTTGCCAATCCTGTTTAGAACACCACAGACCCGATCCTGATGGAGCATTGCGTCTTTGCCAGAATACTCCATCGCCCCCGATACGCGTCAGTTCGATTTGGCAAGCTTGCTGTGCTAGGCCACGGCCTATGACTTGGCTAGCATTGATCAGTTTATTGATGTTCATTCATCTACCTCGTCACTGCTGTGTTGGTTGGCATAAGATCTAAATGAATAGCAAAGCGTCGCCCTTGTAGTTGCTCGCTGAGTTGAGGTAAGAGTCTTGCGAGCAGTTCCGATTGACGCGCTGTCTTAGGAAACAACTGCAATTGAATTCCTCGAGGTTGGTAACAGGCTTGGATCACTAATCCCATCATAGGGCCATTGAGCAAGCGATAGCATAGTTGCTCACCTTGCCGGATTACTTCGGCCGCTCCTTGTCGGTACACACCACCATCGCGGCTGAGTAGTGCCTTAGCGGTAAGCCGATCTTTGGTAGATAGAGTGTTGTCATCTTCCTGTTGACCGCAGAAATAACGGTTAAACAAGCGACGCATTTCTGGATCCGACTCTTGTCTGGCTTCGACACTGGGGAAAGATATTTTCGATGTTCGCACTATCGCCATAGGATTATTCATCGACAACCTCCTGCAGTTTTTGTTGGGATTTAACTAACTGAAGAATCGCCTGCTGCATATGCACCATAATGGACTCCAACTGCTCTTTTTCTATTACCAACATCTCAGCAGTTTCGGCTAATGTCCTTTCTTTTTGGTATTCTTTCATTAAGGTCAATTTAAAAGTGATTAGCTCAGTTGGAGTTAATATTTGTTCTGGCATCTGCTGCAGACGCAGCCGATTAGTTTGCGCTTGCCGCTCGAGATTGATGAGGATTTGCCTGTCAAGTAGCTCCCTGAGTTTTTGCCTATGTAAGGCTAGCTCTCGGCGCAATTTAGCTTCTTTGTCACTACGAATTGCGAGTAATCGCTGTAATAATTGCTCGTCTTTCGCTGTAAGTTGGGATGGGTTCATTATTGAGTTCCTCCCATTAATGGCTTAAAAGCAATAATTTCAATTTTTGTAGTGTCTCTTCATAGGGACTGAATTCATTGACTGATTGACACAAAAACTGCTGAATATCCTGATGGCGAGCCACTGCTTCATCGGTTTCTTGATCTTCACCTTGCACGTATTCACCCACTCGGATGAGTAATTGAACCTCTTGATACAATGCCAGTAACTGGCGCATCTTGGCGGCATGACACCGCTGCTCAGGGCTAACAATCTGATCCATTACCCTGCTGACACTGGCATTGATATCAATTGCAGGGTAATGGCCCGCTCCCGCGAGTCGACGTGATAGCACTATGTGTCCATCAAGTAAGGAACGAACTTCATCGGCGATAGGCTCATTCATATCATCCCCTTCAACCAGTACGGTATATATGCCAGTGATACTACCTTTGGCTGCAGGGCCAGCTCGTTCGACTAAGGCCGATAAATTGACAAAGACACTTGGAGGATAACCGCTCGACACTGGGCTCTCGCCAGCCGCCAACGCAATTTCCCTCGCACTGCGGGCAAATCGGGTCAGTGAATCCACCATCAACAGCACATTTTTACCTTGATCGCGAAAGTACTCAGCAATGGTCGTTGCCGTTAGTGTGGCTTTCATTCGCTCAAGCGGAGGACGATCCGATGTAGCAACCACCATCACAGTGCGCGCTCTTGCCTCTGGCGTGAGGTTATATTCGATAAACTCACGGACTTCACGGCCACGCTCGCCGACTAAGGTCAGTACAATCACATCCGCTTGGCAGTGCGCGGCGATCATGCCAAGTAAGGTACTCTTTCCCCCTCCTGCAGCGGCAAAAATACCAATCCTTTGGCCGATGCCACAGGCGAGGGCGCTGTCAATAGCGCGGATCCCCATGGGCATGACAGTATCAATAAGTTGTCGTGATAATGGATTAGGTGCAGAACCTTGGTTAGGCCTTAATGACGTTGCAGTCAGTCCATAGCCATCCATAGGAGCACCAAGGCCATCGACCACTCGACCAAGCAAGCCTTGACCTAAGGGGACTTGATGCCCATGGCCTAAGGTTTCAACTAATTCTCCACTGCATAGTCCAGCCGTAACGTCGAAGGGCGATAACAGGGCTTCATCGCCTTTTACCGCAACGACTTCGGCGCTGAGGCGATTACCAATGAGACAAAGCTCTCCTTGATGTGCACCGGGCAAAGTTGCACGCACGAGTGTGGCCCCCACTTCTTGAACTTTGCCGAAATAGCGAACCGATGGAACAGGCAACAAACTCTGAGTGGCGAATAAACTAGGTTCGAGTTGTGCATAAAGTGTTTCTTTACTGGGTAATTTCATCTATCGCCTCCATTAGCTCGCCAGTGCGGCATCGAGTACCTCACCCACTAAGTCCACTTGGCCTATGACTTTTATTTCTGCATCGTCGCCTAATTCCTGAAACGACAAAACGGGTGTGCTAAATAACTCGCGTTCTACGATTTTTCGCAGGTAACGGCGCACATCGAGCGAAGTCAACAGTACACAGGTTTGTTCCGGTGGCAGCTGTTCTTGAATGCAGGTTAATATTTGCTGAGTTTGTGCCATGTCCAAGGCCGAATAAGAGCCAGCAGTCGATTGTCGTATCGATTCACGGATCACATTTTCAATTCCTTCTCCAACCATGAGCACAGCGATCCAACCTTGTGGGGTAGCAAACTTGCGGCGAATATGACGGCGAAGCGCAATCCGTACATACTCAGTTAACATGATGATGTCTTTCTCCTTTGGCACCCATTCGACTAAGGTTTCAAAAATAGTTCGTAAATCGCGCACCGAAATCCCCTCTTCAACTAAGCGTTGTAGGATCTCGGCGACCTTTCCTACTGACAAGAGGCGTTGAAGTTCCTTGACGAGCTCACCGTAGCGAGCCTCCATAGCATCCATTAAATACCGGGTTTCTTGTACACCAATAAACTCCCCTGCATAGCGGTCGATCACTTTACCCATCACATAAGCGGGAATTTGCTCATCACGACAAACAGCTAAACCTTGGGCTTCCGCCTGTTCAAGCGCATTACCTTTGATCCAATGCAATCTTTGATTACTAAAAGGGATGGACTCGACACGGCATGGAATCGTTGCGATGGAGTCAATCAAAAGGGCTTCCTGTGGTACTAGCTGCAATTGCAATACAGATTCTTGGTACAAGAGCACATCACAACAACCTAGGCTTCCTTTCTTCGCTATTTGTAATTGGATTTCCGGTAATGGCACGCCCAATTGTTCAAACCATTGCCAACGTAGTTTTTGCAGTGCCTCTTTAACCCCATGGATAGGCACATCGGCTCCAAGATATAAAATCAGTGGTACAGCCCCTGGTGCCATATTGTCGACATTGGCCGTGTCACTTTTGCCTGCTTCAGTGAAATGGCTCTCCTCTCCTTGAGCACTTGCTCGTTTTTGCTGACGCTTCAACCACAATGAAGCCCCTAAAACGACCGACCCGAGAGTGCCGAAGACTAAAATTGGGAAGCCAGGGATTAAAGCAAAGATGAACATGACTATCCCGGCCATTTGCAATGATGCAGGTTGACGCCCTACTTGCATCACTAATTCGTTGGCTAAATTCTGTCTCTGCTCTCCAGGAACTCGGGTCACAATTAAGCCTGCAGTGACTGAAATCAGTAACGAAGGTATTTGGGCTATCAAACCATCCCCGACAGACAAGACTGCATAGGTATTTAATGCTTCAGCAGCCGACATATTGTGCTGCATGACACCGACAGCGATACCACCAATGATATTAGTTAAAATGACAATAATACTGGCTATGGCATCGCCTTTTACAAACTTCATCGCGCCGTCCATCGCGCCATAAAGCTGACTTTCTTTTTGAACTTGTGCACGTTGACGCTTTGCCTCTTTAGCGTCAATGATGCCAGCACGCATGTCGCCATCGATACTCATTTGCTTACCAGGCATACCATCGAGGGAAAAACGTGCACTCACTTCCGCCACCCGCTCAGACCCCTTAGTGATAACGATAAACTGCACTATGGTGATGATGGCAAAGATAATAATTCCGACCGCTAAGTTGCCGCCGACCACGAAGTTACCGAAGGTGTATACAATATCTCCAGCATCATGCTGCAGCAAAATTAAACGACTGGTACTGATAGTAAGTGCCAGACGATATAAGGTTGTGATCAATAGTAGGGATGGAAATACTGAGAACTCTAAAGGGTCACGGATGTATATGGCGATCATCAATAACACTATGGACAAGCCAAGGTTTAAGGCAATTAATACGTCGATCAAAGGTGTCGGTAGAGGCAAGATCATCATAAATACAGCTACCATTAACATGGCACTTAAGATGATATCGTGACGCCCTGCGGCTTTACTTAACCAACGACTGATGAGGTTCATCATTGACCTCCTATGAGCATACGATTTAGGAATTTTTGTTGCAGTTGGTACAAGTGGTACCAATCATGACCCTGGTGTGTCGATGGACAGAGGCAACTGATCATTAAACGGTTTTTGACGATGAACAATCGCTGAACTCTGCCCGCAAAAGCTTCTGGATGCCAACGTGATAAATAAGGTTTGAGATCACGTGCGGGAGTGTTAAGCAACCAAGTCGTCATCAATAATCGTCCTTGATGGCACTCGAGTAACACTCCGTGTGGAGGCCAATGGCATTCAATGCGTTCCTCAAGCTTCACAGGCCAGCGATTCACTAACCGAAAAAATTGTTCGAGGTTGCGCATTAGTAGTAAATCCATATCGCTTCTCCAGCATTAACTCTCGGTCTTATCATCTCCCAGACAATAAAAAGCGGGTATCAGGTGAACACCTGAATACCCGCAAGTACTAAGTCAACAGCGATTCAACCACTATGGATTATCGAGAAGAGTTCTCCATCAATAAGGCCGCATCGATTTCTTCCATACATTGCTGTAATTGTGCTGGTACTATGTCAAGTTCAGCAACCCATTTCATAGCCCGCTCGACTGCTTTCTCCCTGTCTATTGCTTGATTAATTTCTATTTCGTGACTTTTATCATTAGCATATTGTTGCATGCTTTGAATAAAGATCGCCTGCTGCGCATCACTATCGAGGCCGACTAATTGCGGCAGTAAATGTGCTTTTAGCGCGGCTTGGTGTTGTTCAAGCCCCAATACATCCGCCATCGATTTGGGGATTTCTGGGGTTCCTGATACGCTGTGAGCAATTGTCTTAATTATTGAAGTTTGAGATACGGGAGTATGAGCCAATTGCGCGAACGCTTGCTCGATTCGTTTTTCTGTCATTTCAGCCTCGGCCGCGCGGGCAGTATCGGCCATGCCTAAAAAATTAGCCCCTTGCAATGTCGACACCACAGCCTTAGAAAAATAGGCGCCTGCCATTAATCCTCCCAATCCAAGCCCCACAGCTGCCACTATTCCGACGCCACCAGTCCCTAAGGTAAACAATGCCGCCGCGATCGCTCCCGCCGATACCACAGAGGCAACCACAAGTGTCGTCACCACAGCAAAGACTTTGGCTCCCGTTGAAGCATGTTTCCACCAATTAACGATATCTGTGAGTGCACGCTTAACTGCACCGACTTTACCGACTTCAAAACAATCACGGGAGACTGTACCAACATCTTGCAGGGCCTGCCGCTGTAGCATATAGCCAGCGATGGCCTCACCACGAGCACTAAGCCCGCCTTCTGCCTGCATGCCTTTAATTAAAGCATTCACCATAACTTCACTGCTACGATACGCACGCATGTTATTGGCAAGCTGACGTTCTGACCAAGTTTGCAGGACGCCGCCAACTAAGCCGACGACAGGTGTAGCAATCCCTGCGCCAGGAAACATCATCCCAAATACACCGCTTACTAAAGGCCCACCTATGCCTGTATTAGCAGCCCCTTTCGCCCCACCCGCAATATACGGCGCTAACTGTGCCATGTGTAATAACGCAATCATTTGCGGTGTCATAGCGAAATTCGTTTTATCCGGCAGCTCTTCTCTCTTGCCTTGCAGAATATCGTGCACTTGGTTTTGTACCGTCCCGGTTTGCCACACTGTGGTGACAGTGTTAACCAGTTCCATTCCAAAGGTCCCTGGGTTGGCCAAAATAATATTGTAGGCTTGCGTTAAATTGCCTGCGAGCTCACGTGCCTCGATCGGATGTGCCATCGACCAATTATGCAGGTCGCCCAGTGCAGCCATCATGTTTTGAGGCGAGGTTAAAGCTGACACATTTGCTACGCTAGCTTTCGAGTCTTTAACACTTGATGCTAAAGCGAGATAAGCCTCCGCGACACTGCTCATGTTATTTTTGGCCAGCTGTCTAGATAAAATAAGTTCTTCTAAACTTGGACGATATTGGGAAGACCAATTGCCGGCAAACTTTTGCACTAACCAACTTTGCCATGCATGCCCACTCGCCATCCCCCCCTGATCTGGATAGCCGCCATTATTTTTTGCTGCAATTGTGGCCTTTTTCAGCTGTAACAAACCATGTTGGTAGGCATCATCGAGATCTTCAATAGAGCGATTAACTTCGGCTAACTGGTGAGTCACAGTGTGAAAAGCTCGCAGTTCAGGGGAACTTGCCTCAGGTTCGGCTAAAGTGAGTACTAGCCCTTCACCATATAACTGCTGTAAATGTGCGGTCAATTTTTCCAGTTTAGCCGATAAAAGATGCTGCTCTTGAGTTAAGGCGCGCACTTTTTCATTATTAGTTTGTAATTCAGGAAGATGGCTAAGAAAATAACTTAAATTGACCTCGGCACGTTCAGCATTTGTTTCCCTCCTAACTTGCGCGAGTTGCTGGGTTAACGCCGACAATTTAGCGACATTATTTCCCGCTATCACTAGCACATCTTGTGCACTCTGCAGTCGATTGAGTCGCTCAACTAAAGTTCGGGTCGCATCTTGATCCGCACTAATTTGCACTAGCTCTTGGGTTAGCTGATTGCGCACCGTCTCAGAGGGAACAGCCGACAGCAACTCGGTCACGGCTCGGTGATAATCATTACACAAGGCAAGACGTTCGGTCAGAAAACTGTGATAACGAGCTTGATCTTGCTCAATCTGTGAGACTAGTTGCAGGTTGTTAACATCATCAAACAACGAAATATCTTGCGAATTATTTGGGCTAAAGCTGATGGAGCTCACTCCCTCGAACCAATTAAGATGATGCTGAGTTTGTAGAACTTGCTGCGCTAAACTTGCCACTTGAGGAGGTAAAGTATAGCTATCGAGCTCATTTCTTAGTGTCTGCTCAAGATCGAGATCATCAAAGTTAACAGGCTCATCGAACTGTAAACGACTGCCTTTCTCGACATATTCTTGTCCGCCAAGATACAGTAATGTTGCGGTGAGATCTTCGAAATGGACCTCTTCCCCAGAAGGGTTGATAGCCTTATACAATATAGTACTGAGTTGGGTTCCAGCCTGTTTCACTGCAGCTAAATGATCTTCGATTTTCACTTGCTTGCCGACAGCGATTAGCGCTTGTTCGCTAAGATTACTGGCCCGAGTAAGGCAGTCGGCCAGTAAGGTTTGTGCTTGTTCTAGCTGGATTAGATGTTGCTCGGCTTCAGCCTGTTGCGCTTCAAATGGAGTCTTAAATGACGAACTCATGGCTAGAGGTTCTTGTATGGGGTTTAGCACAAACTGGTTAATAAGTAATACTAAGCTTTTGATCTCTGGCATTATTTTTTTTTGCCCTGAGACTTCGCTGATGTTCTCCTCATTGAGCATAGAAACTAAGCTTGCCGCTATATATTCAACTCTCTCTGTCTGACTGAGTTCATTTTGCATTAAAGGGGAAAACAGTTGATAACTACTCACTAAAGTATCCGCTGTCAGTTTGTTTTGTAGTGAATAGGGAAGCTGGGCATGAAACTCAGATAAGGCTAGGCGCATCGGGGTCGATGCTAATAAGGCTTGCTCAAATGTCTGCATTGCCGTAGTTAACACATCATATTGCGATAATCCCAGATTGACTTCGGCCAGTAGCGGCGACAGAACACTGCTCTGCTCCACCGACAAATTAGCTTTCAATTCAGCGACTAGGGTTAAAGCCTGCTTAATTTGCACTAGCCCAAATTTGACATGATCACGCATTGCAGTCAGTTCATCGCTGCTAATCAAGGGATCTCGACTCTGATTTAAGTTCTGTATACATGTCGCTAGCTGAGTGTCGCTAAGTACTTGATTATAATTTTTAATAGCTTGTTGTAAGGTTTTAATGGGTTCAGGTTCTGAATACACCCAAGACGCCAGCCAAGTTTGAGTGGTCGGCATAGTTAATTTTTGAGGTACTGGTGTAGTTAACAACTGCTTAAGGCATTGATTCTGTGTGTGTAAAATATCCTGTGGCGTAATAAGCTGCTGGCTTAAAATATGGAAAGCCGTTCCCCTGATGTCTTTATCGACGGATATAGGTTCTGCTGAAGGTTTAAGCACTGATGGGCTGAGCGTTTGCTTCTCCGACGATTTGGACTCAATCCCGCTCTGGGAAGGTAAAGCAAGAACTTTGAGCGTATCTTCATTAGTCTCGCATATGTTTAAAGGAGGGAGCGGCATAAATGCTTCACACCGTTCGGTGAGTTGCTCGATCGTGCGCAGAGTTAATGGAGTATGACCGGACAAATCGACAGCATCTACCATATCCAGTGCAATATCATGACCAAATCTTACCGCCAATGCCTGCAAGAACACGCCCAACACTTGCTTATTATCGAGTGACAAGCCATTGACATAATCTTGGACCGCTTGGGTATTTTTGAGTAAAGGAATATGGCTCAGCATGCTAAGTAATTTTTCTTTAAAGCCTTCTTTGGCAACTATAATCGTCGGTATACCCTCGGGGGTATCGACTAAGGAAAGACGGCCGTCAAGCTTAGCCGCATGACTAAATGCACTGATATCTAAGGCCATATTATTGCCCCCCCGCACTAAGATTTATGGTATTTATTGATGAGGTTGTCCCAGTCATTTCGGTTTCAACATGGCTCTGCAGAGCTTGATACGTGTCGACTAAGTCACCGAGAAATTCGCTGAGCAGGGGGGAACTAGCTGGCATAGGAATAAATGTTAAATATAACAAAGCATCGGACTGAGGCTCATAGCAGATGCAGCCCTTACCTTGTTCGGCAAGTTTGAGATTCAATTGCAAACAAGTTTGCCAATAGTGGTTTTCAGTCAGCTGCGGCTTCTGAGCGAGCATGCAATAAAAGGTCCATTGCGCATCGCCGTAACGTATAGAGATCATTAATTTTTGATCTAGCATTAGCAGACATTGTCCATTAGCATCAAACACTAATGGTAAGCCGAGTGCTTGGCCGAGCTGAGCTAATAATTGGTCATGTACATTCATCTAGCGTCCCCTCAATTGGTGAAAGTGTGACCTTGATGAAAGTTTGTCCTGAGTCAGGAGGAATGAATATCAGGTGTACACCTGAGACTAATCGAGTTCTAACTTAAATACCTGTTGTATTACGGGTCAGTCTCGAGTCTTATGCGGCAAAAAAAATCTCGCAGGTCAATCAAGCAACCATGCGTCAGCGAATGGACAGTATAGGTATTGCACATGGTCTGAATGTAGATCTTTCCTGTAATATCATCACAGTTGCCTGAGTTCTGCGTTACGCTAACATTAGCAGATGCTCATTATCCCTGATCACACCAGTCATCGAGTAAGCCCAACATGGCCTCTTCAATATGTTCTTTCTGTTCTGGATCGCGAAAACATGCCAGAGGAATAATACTCAGTAGTTCCCGCCAGCGCCGCAGAAATCCCAATCGTCTTGCGGGCATTAAAGGTAATAGTCGTATTTGTTCATCTATCCATTGGGGATACACCCAAGCTTGTTCTGTCAGTTGTAACGTGACTTTTAACACTTGTTCACCATCAAGCTGACTCGCACGGGCGAGCATATAGCAATGTTCCTCTATCGTAAGAAAAATAAGCAATCGACGTAAGTCATCTACCGCTGCTGCTATTTTGACCATGTTTCTCCCGCTGTGCTGATCGCTCAGAGGTTCAGATAGTGCTCTAAGCAACACACGGATCCGCTTACGGCGGTCAGGAAGATGCTGAAGTAATTCAAACCATTTGGCTAGGCCGGCATCGCCTCGAACCGCTTGTTGATAAAGTTGTTGCAAGGCTTGCAGACCAGCATGATCGAGTGCAACGCCTTCAAGGGCGGCAAATAATGCTATTTCAGCTCCTTCTTGCGAGAGTAATTCTGTCAGTAATTTGCGTAGCTTATTATGGGCGGATTGACCTAATTTTCCTGACATGACTAGCGCCATCATTAATAGCATCATGTTACCGCTGTCTAAACCCAATTGTTTAAGTTGCAAGAGGATCTCATCACCATCGCCTAAGCTCGCAAACTGTTCGGCCAGTTTATTGACTGTGCTTGCTTGCGTGTCTCCCAGTTGTTGCAGTAACTGCTCGAGTGCTGTAAATCGGGGATCAGTTGGCTCTTTACCTGAGGTTAACTTTTTCAAATGGCTGCTTAATCCGAGACTTAATCCTTCCATGGTCTCTTCCAATGCTTCAGAACGCACTTCCGCTAATTCTGCGGCCGCCATGTCTGTTACATTGTTTGCCGGAAACACTTGTCCATGGGTTTCGTTAACACTCGCTGTGTTATGAAAATCCACTGCGTTGGCACCATCGATACGCACCATAATAAGCTCCTTAGCCAACGCCCTTTAATGGTTCGGGGACAAACGCCGCCAGTAATTGCTGTAAGTGTTCATTAAGATCAATTTTAGCTGTCATAGTCGAAGAACTTAATTCGGCCTGTCCAGAGACTAACTCCGCTGATACTTGCAGTGTCATACGGCCATCGAATGCCTTGGCTAGCGCGGCAAAATCATCATTTGAAACCAGCAGTGTTAAGGCACCTTGCCCTACTCGTTCACAGACTTGATCGGATAACCGTTTGATTAGAAATGCAGACAACTCATGTTCTTGCATCCAAGTCGTCAGCACTTTTTTAATTTGCTCGGCAATATTGGCATGTAATTTATCGGTAAGCGATTGAATTAACTGGGCTTCGTTATAATGCCAGCTAATGGCCTCATCGATGGCCACAGCTTTAGCTTGCTGTTGCCACTGTGCGCTAAGCGCTTGGGCATCCTGTTGTGCTTGCTCTAGTATCTGCTCACTACGAGTTTGCGCGGCATCGCGTTGACGGCGGGCTTTTTTGAGTGCTTTGGCAATTCGCGTACGAACTAAGTGTTCCATATCCGCTAACTCACTCGCCCGATGTAACGCTGTGGCGCTGATCAAATGATGGCCTTCACGACGGAGCTCGCAAGGGCGTACCTCAATTAAAAATGGGTTCATAGTAGTCGCTCCAATCTCATTAACCAGCGAGGAATATCTAAGGAAATAGGTGCTAGGGAGTCCGCTTTACATGGCAATGTTGCTTGCACAGGTAAGGTCAAGGCTAATGCCCGCCAGAACGGTTTGTTTCCCCATAATTGTCCTATCAGGTTAATAGCGCAGGTCTGGGCTACGCCAACTAACTCTGTCGCAGTCACTTCGTCTCGATAGACATATGTTGTAAGTTGGGGCCTCTGGGGCCACAAATTCCAAATTTGTTGAATTTGTGCTTGGCTTAACTCTTGATGCAAGGCATCACGATATTCACGTAATGACACATAATCAGGGCGGTTGAGGAGAAAGAGCCCCAACGCCGTCACTATGGCACTGAGTTTATGCCGGCAGGCTAACAGGTTAGCCTCGAGCTCATTAAATTCCTTTGGTAAATCTTGACCTGCCAAACCATAACGGGAAACCACAACTGCTTCGATTCGCTGCGCTAATCGGGTACCCGCTTGATACTGTGCCTGCCAAAGAGTTAATTGTAATTCTTGCCACCAGCTCGGATGCATAGTCGCAACAGGTTGCCAAACGAGACGATTGAAGGCCAATAATGCTGGTGATACAACTCGATTTAACTTGTTTTGGCCAGTAGCTTCGACCCGTATTAGTGGTAGATTAGGGGTCAAGTCCTCCATAGTTCCTCCAGAAACAACAATTGTTATGGTTACTTACGTCTCATCCACCACATACCGCCTATGCTGAGTAGCATTATTCCAGATAAGCTGATCACTAATGGTAACTTGTACGCTTCGACCTGGGCTAAAAATTGAGATGAACTACTGCTAGTGGGCTGGGTAATTGCTTGATAGCGATAACTCGCAGCTTGCAAAAAGACACTGATATTGTCGTAACTCAGTCCTGGAACGGCATTCTGCACTAAGCTCTTAATCTGATTTTCCGTATTTGTTAAGTTAGCCTGAGGTGAATATTTAATGTATACGGAGGCCGACTTAGTCTGTGCAATCTGACGCCCTGAGTCGGGTGCAGGTTCAGCAATAGACACCCTAGCGCTAATCACCCCATCCATACTCGACAAGGTACGCTCAAGTTGTTGCTCTTTTAGATAACCCATTTTCGCTTCCTCTTGGGCGGGTGAAGTCACTAACTGACCCGAAGGGAACAAATCCTCGATATTGGCATAATGAGGTTTAGGAAAGCCATTTTGTCTCAGTAATTCAACGGCATTGATAAATTGATCTTTATCTATTTTTAAGGACACATTACCTGATTTTTGATCCGCTTCAGCACTGGCATCTATGTGATTAAGCATCAACAGGGCGACCATTTGATTCGCTTCATCTTGTGGAAGATCTCGATAGAGATCGACTTTGCATCCAGTCAATGCGAAGACGAGCAACAATATTGACCATTTAAAATGTTTCATTGCATATTCACCAATTTGTTTATGGATTGGGAGACGGCGCCCGCAGTCTTTGCCGCCAGATCGACCTCAACTATGGCTTTACCCATCAAAAGCTGTCCGCCTAACATGGCCTCTGGAGAGGGTGAGTGGCCGACTCCGTGACTTTCAGCACTCTGTATCACACCTTGCAATGAACCCGAAGCCTGTGGCTGAGTTGCTATATTCACCGCCTGACTTATATCCGATCCCCCTAATTGCATTAATTGTGAAAACTGGCTTGCTAAGTTAGGGTCTGCTTCTGTAGTTTTGCTGGCTTGCTGGGTGACTTTAGCAAGCTGACTTAGGCTATGAATTTCCATTGGAACCTCCACGTAACATCTGTGAAATAATTTCACTCCGCCCAGCTGTTGGGCCTGAACCTGAAAATAAAAACCTTAATCCTTGGGCTGCTTCAGTCTGACAAGAGGCTAATTCCCTTAATGCTTTAGTATTTTCATTTAAACCAAAGTAAATAAGGCTGGCACAAATATGTCTGTCTTCATCATCGCTAATCAGTTGAGGAAAAATGGCTAGCAAAGCATAGGCTTGCGATGTTAGACCATGGTTTGAGGCGGCAATGGCAGCCTCTACTAACAGTTGTTTATCGGCACTGGTTAACATAATTTATCCTTGCAATCGAAGGGGGTTAAATCTTAGAAATGATCCCTTGGATCATGTCTTTAATCGCTTTTATCATGGCACTCTCATAGCCGACAAAGTTAGAGTATTGCTGCATGGCAAATTGGGCTTTGATCATCTTGTCGGGATCGGTCAAATCGCCTGCAGACATCTTGGCCTGTACCTCTTGAGCTGAGCGCGTCGATAGCTGAGACAATTGATTAACTATGGCACTTAAGTCCATGGGACCTCCTTATACAAAGGTTGCACGCAGTACGGTTGGGCTGCATAAATAACGTTTCTTAAACGATTCGGTAAAATGTGCGTGATTACTAAAACCACTATCTAAGGCAATATCGGCGACTTTTTTCTCAGTCACTATCAGTTGCTGACGGGCATAACTTAAGCGCCGTTCTAACAACCATTGCTTTGCCGATACACCATAGTTTTTATAAAACAAGAAATTGAGTCGGCGTACTTCAATGCCTAAATTTTCGGCAAAGCGTGTGACTGGCCAAGGTTGCATAAAATTGCCCTCAAGATAGCTCAGCATCTTGTCGTTATGGGCTAAGAAATAACGCATTAAACCGGAAAAGTAACGGTTATCCATGCCAAGACAGTACATAAAAATAAACTTAATCAATAAATTATGATTACCTTTCAACTGTTCAATGACATTGCTTAACTCATCAAATACAGGGAGTATTTTTGTTGATTCAGGTTGAAATCGATTCATCTCAGCACTCGGGCCAATCAGATCGGCAATTTCGTGAAATAATGCGTGTAGCTCACCTGGATAACAAAAGATGCTCATCCAATTGTCACGACTCAAAGCAGAAGCTGTTGCCTCCTCAGTGGTTACAACTAACTGATTACTGCCGACCGCTAGGTTTTCACCCTGATAGTGGATTTTCCCTGGCTGTCGAAACAAAATTATTTGTATTGCACTCATATGGATTAACCCTTACTGCAAACTATGATTCATTGTGAAACGCGAGCGGATAGGTTGACATCAGGTGTTAACCTGAGATCTGAATTAGCTTAAATGCAGCTGCGTCAACAACGACTTATGAGAAACTAACCCGTGGGATAAGAATCGAAGGAACGACTGAAAAAGAAAACGATTGATACACTAGCCAGCATCCTTGCTGACGGTCCGTAATGACTCAGACTAAGCCACTGCGTAATGCATTAAGATCTTGACCCCGTTGAACTTGTTTATGAATTAGCAGGAGGTCATACACTTTATGGTCAATTTGTGCAGAACTGAAACTATGGCCCTCCTTTCCGTATAACCCCTTTTTTTCAATATGTTTATCGACGACCCGATTCATTTTCTCGGTCAAACAATGGAGTGTTTTTAAGACTAATCTATCTCTAACTGCGGTCATTATTGCGGGATCTACGTGTTCTACTCGATCGAGATGTACTCTATCGACTAGGACCCTTGCAGCGCTCTCAAGGGCACTCTTGCCTGCACTGTGTCTATCGATTTCGAGCATAGTAGCGATATCAGCCAGTACCTGTTTGTTCACCTTAGGACTCGCAAGATAACTGCCATGCTGGATCAATTTGTCTAACTTTAGGGCTGCATAGCATAAGATGTGCTGCTTAGCGGCATCTTGCTTATCAGCTTGCGTTCCCAGGGCATTAAACGCGGATTTACATGCTTTTGCCACCACAGTATCCCCGTCTCTGCTAAGCCATAGTGCATCAGATAATTGCGTAATGTGTTGGTCTTTAATCGCTTGTCTTTGAGTTATCGCTTGATCTGGCGATAACCGAATTGCTTGCCTTGCGTTCTCTGATGGAGAAAAACGGCCTAACCCAGTCGCTATGCTAGCGTTAAAGGCGTTACTGCTTGACATATTGTCTCCTCGCTATATTGTTTAAGGACTGTTATTGATTTAGCTAAAGCTATTATTTCTAGCTCTCGCAGGCTGTAATTCTGCCAATTGCTGCTGTAGCATTTGTAGCTGCTGCATCACGCCTGATAGTTGAACGTTGGATTTATCGAAGCGTGACTGTAGTTGCTCAAATTGATTTTGACTCTGCAGTAGCAATCCCTCTTTCTCTGCAAGTTGTTGCTGTAATGTTTGATTAGTTCCTCTGAATCGCTCACTCTGTTTCATACGGATTTCAGCATCAAATTGCGCCGTTTTTTCATTGGCTTGGCTCTCTTTCAGTGCTAACTGCGCCTCACTGAGTTTCATATTGCCTTGCTGTGTAAGGGCAGAGGCTTGTAACTGGCGCAGTTGGTATGCTTTTACGCTAGACACTTCTGCTTCGAATGATTTATTTTGAGAAGTGCCTTTTAACTTATCCAGTACCTTGGTCGAGGTATGGTTCACTAAACCGATAACCCCTTCTACGACAGGTTCGGCGCTTCTACGGGCCATATTCACCATATTAACTGTGCCAGCAATATGCGCGGGAAGAGAGGGAGGAGATACCACCGCACTCCATAAAGTGCCTACTGCTAGCGCAACTCTTGAGCTAATGGAAACGGCTTTGCCCCACCACTGTGCTCTATCATCATTTACCCCCATCTTGCTTAACAAGATATTTAGCGCATTAGCAATGGAATCGCTGCCCATGGCGAGTCCTTCTCCCCCAGCCGCTTTACTGCGCCAGTCAGCAAAAGCACAACCCGCATCGGCGACCGCTAAGGTAAAAGCAACGCCAGAGGCTATCAATAAGGGAACCCCTGCGCCCCCCGTGAGTATTGTGGCAGCGATAGACACGCCAAGCGCAATACCAGCAAAAGCCACCGAAGCGAGCTTACTAAAAAAGCCGGACTTGGCCAGATCTACCCCCACTTTTTTAGCCTCATCGGCAGCCACTTTAGCTTCATCCCGAGTCAGTTGTGCCTTGGATTGAATATCAGTGACCTTACCGTCGACTTCAGAGCTCAGGGGCACTTGTTTGGGATCAAAGCTGCCTAATTGTGTTTTTAACAAGGCGCGGGCCGAACTGACTAAATCTAAACTACTTAAAGTCGGGGATGATAAAGGAACATGTGTTAACTCATTCATAATAAACCTCTTTCAATAATATAAATGAAGATTGCAAATCCTATTGTCTATTGATTATTGAGAGCACTAAGCAATTGCTGTGCTTGCTCCCCCACAAAATGGTGCTCTGGCTTACTGTAGCTCTGTGAGATGGCCATCTGTAACGCTTCGATTGCCGAGGCGTCATCATCTAAGCTCAGAAAGCACTGCGCAATGCGGAAACTCGCGTCGGGAGAGCAAGCATCCATCACGAGTGCATAACCATAGAAGGTCAAGGCATGCTGGTATTCACCTAGCCAATGTAGGCAAGACCCCAGTCCAAGATGAAAACGTCTATCCCAAGGCTGATGCATGACCAAATAGGTAAAATCGACAATCGCTTCTGCGGGTAAGCCTGCCTGATATTTACTCGTACCTGATAGGTAAATTAGCTCGAGATCTTGACTCGTTAAGCCAGCTTGCTCAGCTAAGGTCTGTTGTTCGACTAAGGCTAACTTGCAGGCTGCTTCAAGCTTTTCAAAATCTAATTCAATCTCTTTATTTACCATTTGAGGTGCCTTTAGCGGTTCAATTTAAATGCATTTACGGGGATCCACTCGACAATGCGAAAATCTATCCATTAGTATGAAAAAAAGATGATGCTCATTCGTTTTTGGCTAGGTAAATGTTCACGAATAAGTGTCTTAAATCGGATTGCTATCCTGTATCTGAATAACGAGAAAATCGTAAACTATCCGATTGAATGCCTTATCTACTTAAAATTTCGGCAAGTCTCCTGTGGTATGGAGTGTGATAGGTGCTAGGTCTCGGCCCTGAGCATTATATTGGCTATCTAACGCGGTGCGATCCTCAGGGTGCTGAAGATCATAGCTTTTACCATTTTGTCCATCGACCAAAAAACATTTACCCGAATCGAAGTGAAAAAAATTCATGGCATGGGAATCTTTCCCCCCACTGACAGGGACAGTGACTATGGCCCGCTTTCCTTGAGGCAAGGCGCTAAATAGTAATGATGAGACAGACTGTTCAGGCGATAACCCTATCGTTTGGCTCTGAGCCGTAACTTGACTGATAACACCTGCTCTCGTGTCTATCGCTTCCCAAAACTTGAGCGGAACGACGCTATCATTTTGTCGAGCCAACATGAGTCCCATATTGACATCGATAGCCTTAGCGCATGTTATACAATTACGTAATGCAATCGCACCTGAGTTGCGTCCAACAAGGTAGTCGAACGCGTTCTGCATGCCTCCGTGAAATTTATACGGGTTAGCTTTAGTCGCGAGATAATGCAGGCCTTCATTGATATCCAACTGAAGTAATTTATAACAGTTATCACCTGTGGTGGTGGTTTGGTGCTGCCCTATACCTTGGTAGAATGTAGCTTCATCGGCATAAACATCCGCTTGGGATTCGCCAAGATTAATATCCTCATCGCATAAAACAAAATCATCGAAATTGTCTAGTTGCGGTGCATCTTTGGGGGCGGGTAAACCATAAAGAGCCCCTAAATTGGTATTACCGACTTTGGCCTGATATAGCACTCGTATTAGCCCTTCATCCTCCATGCCATGAGCAGTAACGTAATTAAGTAATTCGTAACGAGATGGTGTGACGGCATAACGCAGAAAATTATCCTCACAGCTCATAAAACCTTTAGCCACCAAGTCGCCAATATTTTTATAATCACTTGAAGATAAAGCATTTTTAAGTAAACCGCCGCGAAATTCACCATTTGTTTCAGCGCGATTAGAGAAGGTCCACTGAAGATCGCCAAATTGAGCGACAAAGGTCGCAGCTTCGCTATCATTAGGGAGAATCCCAGTAAACTTTTCACTGCTAAAGCGAGGATCTGTCAAGCTATTTCGCAAGGCTTGTTGTACAACTTGATTGTCAGACATACATTGAATATTGCCTTCAATATACTTTTCCAGCGTGAGTGAAGAGGCCATTTTTCGTAAGTCATCACTGGCCGTTATTGTGGTTTTCACTGCGGCAACTTGATAGAAATGTGTGTCTATATCGCGGTTATCCGTTTGATAAATTGTACGGCCACCAATACTTAGCAACATACGCCATTGCTCACCATTGTCGCCTAGAGCTAATTTAAATTTGGTTTGATGTTGATCGACCGCTAAATTACGTAATGCACAAAACCTTTGTGCCACTTGGGAAGGAGTGAGCACGCCAGGCTGGGTTACTTGCTGGTATAAAGCTTGTATCGCTTCGAGTTTCACGCCACCACGAAACCAATCAAGAATTTTGTCCAGTAAGCCCATTTTCCCCGCTTCATCTAAAGTGTTGGCGGTGAGAACCCGCTCTAAGCGGCTCTCGTTAAAGTGATAGGTATGTTGTCTACCTAATGCGACTTCGACAGTCATAATCTTTACCTCTTAATTGACCATGCCCATGAACGGCTTTTGTTTGCCCTAGTACACCAACCAAGTCTCGCCATTCTGATTAACTTCCTTGGCGCCTTGTTTGAGCAATACCTCTCTCAGTGCCTGACGGGCGAGACGTTGTGCAGGCCTACCTGCATCATGGATTACCATGCCGCGGATCTGCTGAATATCCGGCAGACTTCGCCTTAAATGACGTAATTGTTCCACTAACTGTAAAACCGCACTGCTGACCCCCGAGGTATTGCCTTTACTGCAAAAGTCACAAATGGTCAGTGTGTTTTCGTCGACGCGATACACCATCGACCAATGGGGACTATCCCAACATTTTCCCCATTCAAACTGGCTGTTTTCAAAATAAGCAGGACTGACTGTCACCCCTTGACGGGCAAGATATTGACTTACACTATCCATATTGATCTCCTTAGTGTTAGGCCAGTTCGACCTAACACTTAATGATGTTGAATAGAAGCACTGCTAGTTATGTACTGCCGAGCTAATGCGGCCGTGCAATTCGACGAGCTCTTTGATCAAGGAGCGCATCTGCTCTGAAATTTGCTTTGCTTTATCATTCAGATCATTAACACCCTTGATATAGCTCTGGGCGTTACTCGCCTTAAAATCACCGATAGTGCGCTCTAGCTCAGCCTCTTTGCTTATATTGGCACCGACCACTTTGCCAGTGCCTTCAATCCCTTTACTAAACGCCCCACTCATGTGAGTCGCAGCATCTCCAAACTTGCCCGATAACCCAACCCCTGCCATACCTATCACGCCTCCGGCGATCTCTAATACACCAGTCCAGATACTCGCTTCGCAGGCCTTATCAATGGCGGAACGTTTATCGTCCATAGAGGCAATTTGTACGTCCCAACCGAGTTGTTGCTGCTTAACGTTGTAGTCCTGTAATACGTTGCGTAATTTTTTAAACATCTCGGCCAATTTCAGCATAAGATCATTAATTTGCGAGATAGCATCCATACCGTCACTGGCACAGTTGTCATTCAGTTGATCAGTCTTGTCTGTGTTAACGGGCGCTGGAGTGTGGCCTTGGCCCGAAATAATGTTGATATCTGTCATGGTAAACCTCACTTATACTGTTGAACCTGCGATACGAGCTTGTAGTGCGCCACTCTGACTGATCGCCTTACTGGCACCGTCTAAGCTGTCGCCTTGTTTTTCAATCAGATCTTTTACAGTTTTCATTTGCTGTTCTTTAGCCTTGTCGTACCACTCGTAGCAAAACTCTAAGAAATTCTGTTTTAAAATCAGTTCTTCAATTTGCTTTTGCAGTTTGGCTTTCTCAACGGCTATGCTGCCATCGGTAATCGCTTTTCCTGCACCAGCGGTCGCACGGATCACATCTAAGGTCGTAAAAGTACATGCCTTGATTGCCGTTTTAATCACTTCATGGCTAACCTCTTTCACCACTTGCTTAGTGATTTCCTCGGCAGTGACCTGGACGCCTTTCTTAATAGCCTGTTTGCCGACTTCTTCGACAGATCGAGTCACGAGTTGCTCAATCGCCTCTTTACTGAAGGCATCCATCAGACCGCTGGCAAGTTTACGTCCCCCCTGTTCAGCGGCTTCTTTTAAACCCTTGCCTAAGTTGGCCATAACTTGGTCAGTAACTTGTTCGGCAACTTGCTTACCAACTTCTTTCGCGACATTAGTGACCGCTTCGGTAGAACCTTTAGTAATACCATCAACGAGTTTAGGAGCCGCTTCCTTCATCGCCGTTTCTGTACCTTTGGCAATTGAACGTGTCGCTGAAATTGCCCGCCCTGCTTGGAAGATATCCAGTGCCATGCCCACTATTTCGCAACCTAATTGCACTTTGCCTGCCACATCAATTACGCTCTGGCATTTATCTTTATCTGCCCCACATAAGATGGCGGTTTCTGCCGCGGCTTTAACCATGCCAGCAACCCCTGCAGCGAGATAGGCAGCACCTCCGGCAATTTCTAATGCGCCCCCCGCAACATCACCAACCGCACAGCGTAAGGCGCCTTCGACCAACTTAATTACACCGTAAATGGCCTCAACCGCTCCGACAATCCAGTCGAAAATGGCTCCGAAAATTCCACCCTTGTGGGCCTTATCAGCTTGCTCGATGGCTTTTGCAAGTTGCTCTTGATATTCCTTCACCTTTTTATCGCGCAGGAACTCTTGAGTATCGGTCATTATCTTGCTAGCTTTCATGGCCGAGCTTGCTGTGTCTGCGAAGGTCGAAATACTGAGATTCGCAGCCATCATGACCATGGAATCCATGGACGCTTTTTCTAATGAATTCAATGATCCCAATCCACCAACAGTGCCCGTCTTAGGATCTGGGGTAAAAAAGGGCGTTAAAATACGCTGCAATGCCCTTTGTGCATCTTTCATTGTGACTGGACCTTGATGCTGATCTTTATGCTCAGTTTGAGTGAGCGTCACAGGCATGGACCAGTCGGGCAAACTTGCTTTGCTAACAGCATGCGCCTGGGCGCTAGCATAATTGGCCGACACATTCTCAGGGCCTCTTTCTGTCACACTGTTAATTGACATGGGAATTCTCCTTAGCGAGTGTGGCTAGCCCGCGCTGTGCACTGGCGGCAATCCCTGTGCTCTCGGGGTGGCCTTCACACCAACGTAGACTGGCGTTAAAGCTTCTCTGGGCATAATCATGGTTACCTAACGCCAAGTAACTCAAACCAGCATGATAAGCGGGTAACGGATTATCGACTTTGATCATTCCAGCCCGGCCCAAACAGAAAATGGCCTCTTCATGTTCGTGTAACTGCTGGCAGCATATTCCTAGAGAAAAGCAGTAGTCGTAATTCCATTGGTCTATGCGCATTAAGAGGTAAAAGATCCGCTTCGCCCCTTGTTGATCACGGCAAGCCATTAACTGCAACGCGTATTGGTACAACACATTCAAGTCACTTTGCTCGACGTCAGCCAACATACGCAGTGAGCCTCCCCGTTGCAGAAAGTGTTCAATTACTTCAAATTCTTCCTGTTTCATAACTGACTCCCTAACGGACATTTTGGGCGATGGATTTATTCATCTCGGCCAACATGGTCTGCATGCTATTGAGTAAACTGACGGTCACGTTATAGGTCTGCATAATTTTCTGCAGTTGCAATTGTGACTGGGAGACAAAGTCAGAGGCACGATTTGAGACCGATTCCAAAGCCGATTTCACCGCTTGCAACTTGCCTTTATCTAGTCCTCCAGCAGCGCCAAGGGCATTGGCAATCTGTTGCATATGTACCTTACTGATGCTTTGCCATGATTGCTGTCCGACTTCGGGAAGACCCCAGATATAATCACAACAACGCTGACCATCGACCTTTATGCCGTGTTCATCCATATAACTGATCACATCTTGCCAACTCGCCGATTGCATTCCTTCTGGTCCAGCTGCGGCAATTTTGTCTAGTAACTTTTTCAAATAAACAGCGGAGGGATCATTGTGACTGAGATAAGCAGAGATACTCATGCCATCAACTTCAAAGCCATTGTCACTCATATACTTAACGACATCAGCAGGCAGATTTACCGTGGCTTTATCCCCTTGCTTCGCGACTTGAGCTATCGCCTCATCGACGCGATTCGCCATGTCTTGAGCTTGGCGCGACACATCGGCCTTTTGCTGCATTTGGCCATACTTAGCATCGGCCAGTTCTGACAACAAATTCATAAACATATACAGTACTGCAATACCTCCAGAGAGCACTGAATCTCCGCGAGACGCTATCTGAGCTTTCACCTCATCCGACGCTTGACTGTTGGTAATACTGGTACCTTGAGTTGCTACATTTGTAATTTCCACAATGATGACCTCCAACAAAAAACGATATCGCACTAAATTAACGAATGTTTTGTGCAATCGACTTGTTCATCTCCGCTAGCATGGTTTGCATACTGTTTAATAAACTGACGGTAACGTTGTAAGTCTGCATAATTTTTTGCAGCTGTAACTGAGATTGTGAAACGAAGTCAGAGGCACGGTTAGATACAGATTCCAACGCCGCTTTCACCGCTTGTAACTTACCTTTATCTAACCCTTTACCGTCGGGGTCATTCTTGGCCAGGTACTTATCGATGGTCATACCATCTATGGTGAAACCATTGTCATGCATGTATTTCACGACATCATCAGGAAGTTTACCTACGGCTTTATCACCATCTTTGGAGACGTTTGCAATGACCTCATCAACCTGATTTGCCATATCTTGCGCTTGACGAGAAACATCAGCTTTTTGCTGCATTTGACTGTATTTGGCATCGGCTAATTCAGAAAGCAGATTCATAAACATATATAAGACTGCAATTCCCCCTGAGAGTACTGAATCACCGCGTGAAGCAATTTGATTTTTGACACTTTCAGGTTGTTGAGAGTTAATAATGCTAGTGCCTTGATTACCTACATTTGAAATATCCATAATAACACCTCATTGATTATTTAAATTAAGCATGATTTTTATTGAACTTACATATAACTTCTAACTTTTTTAACCTTGTCAATTACCTTTTCTTTAGAAGTTGAGTCAATATCATTATCAACCTCGCCAGATTCTATTTTACCTAACAAATTAAATTGTGTTTCGAGACTTTTGAAATGATGTTCCAATTCACTGACTTTATTCATAACAGTATTTTGCTGTAATTCAAATCCACCAGGGAATGCATTCTTTAACTTAATCAGCTTAGCTAATGCTTCAGGATCCCTATCAGAACGTTCAACTAGAAGATTTATTTCTTCTTGTAGCGCTTGAAATTCTTTAATATGTTCTCCAAGTGCTGCTTTACGTTGCTGAAGATCTTGCATAACTGATTTTATATCACTGAACATATCCATAACTAACTCCTTGACTTATATATTAATACTATTATGTATTGAAGATACCTAAAAACGATGGGAATAAAACAAAACTGGTCAAACCACCAGATTAAAATTTAAAGCTATTTTTTATAACGTGAAAAAAGTGTGTCTATAACTATTTCTGCCGCATTGATAGCTTCATCCAACAATGGAATTGTTCCACTATTACCAGATAAGATATTACTGCGCATTTTAGCTAGTCTATTATGGTAAGCCTCCTGTTTGTAATTATGTGATTTAATATCATCCTCAAGCTGTGTAATTCTTGACATAATGCCTCCTAAAAAATAAGTGGTACATGAATTAACTCACCGGCTCTACTGAGATCTAATCCATGAATGTTCATATACTCCACGACATAACCATTATCTAATTTGCTACCCGTTGATAACCGAACACCACTCGATAACTCTATGAATGGAGACTGAGCATTACCACCATAGGTCACCACAGAAGCATTAAATAAATGATTAAGTTCGTTTTGTACTGGAATATTTTGAAATACTAACTTCAATCCATTGGCATGCGTTGGTTCTAATCCTTGCGCAACAGTCATAATCTGTTGCTGTTGTTGTTCACTGACTTTACCTGTCATGACGATGGCATCATTGATCCGCTCTATCATGAGACCAACCAGTAAATTTTTGTTTCGCAATGCGGAGATTAACGGTTTGAGCTGACTGTCAACCTGATTGCTAACTTGCCAATTAACAAGTCCGGGCAAGTTATTCAAGCTAGACACCGCTTTATCCCAGCGCTCCCCTGACTGAATGGCGCCTGAGATAATGACATTGCTGGGCTCACTACCTAAGGTCACAAGGGCATTGGCAAATCCATTTTGGACTAAGACATCTTTGACATTACGTATCAACTGATCGCCACAAGTGGTCTGCTCTATAAATAAAATACCTTGTCCTTTGATATCACCGAGAAACTGCGCCATACGTTGTGAATCTTGGCAAAAGCCGCTCAGTGTCACCACGCCATCTTTTGACCAATGGGCTTGAACTCCGTTTAAACCGTCGGTCTGCAGCTGCTGCGATAACCATTGTGCTTGTGTCAACTCGGCGATAGGCATCTTTGCAGGAGCTAATAACACTGTCGCTAATAGCACCATAGAGAGCATTGAAACTGTCGCCAGTAACCACCACGACTTCTTTGCCTTTGTTTGAAAATGTGATGGTATTGCCTGTTGCTGTAATTCATCGGTGCAATGGCCTAAGAGGATACCCACACCAGCGAGTTCAATAACTTGCCCCAATGGCAACATATTGACTTCGCTTATAGGCTGTCCAGCTATCCAAGTCGGTACCCAAGACTGCAGCCGAACCCCCGCTTCATCGATCAATAAATCCACTTGTTCTACGTGTTCAAGTGTGGCTAACACATCACCATCGGGTCCGATGCTTAAGTTACCAAGAGGCAAAGATAACTCTCGTCCTTGCAATGGACCGTTTAACCATAAGAGCTTGTATCCTGAAGACATATTAATCTCCTTGGTTAACGGGTTCCGCTTTGATCAGGAACAGACGCATCACGCTTTGAGTGTGGTGATCTGTGCTTCTAAACAAACCGCCCAGTAATGGTAGATCGCCTAGTAACGGGATCTTGTTCTGGGTCGTTTCATCTCTATCTTGTACGAAGCCGCCGAGTAACAGACTCTCCCCCGATTTCAGCGTCGCCTGAGTCGAGATCTCGGAGTTTTGCACTTGTGGTAATGGTTCACTACGGCTCACTGCTTGGCTCTGTTGACCATCCTGAATATTGAGATCCAACATCACAGCCTGATGACCTACTTCATCAATCAATCTTGGTGTGACTCGTAATAGAGAACCAGTGGTCACTGACTCTAATTTAGCGACTTTATCCCCTTCCAACTTAGTGTAAAATGTCACGTTTTTATCGAGTACTGCTTGCACATTGTTTAACGTAACCACAGAGGGACGTGAGAGCACTTTGGCCTTAGAGTTCTTCTCTAGTGCATTGAGGCGCATCATGAAGTTGCCAGTATTGCCTATGACAGTGGAAAAATTGTCACTGCTATCACCACTGTTGAAACTGACGGAACCCCCCCCTAATTTGGCTGACGCCGACCAATCTATGCCCAACTGTTTAAAGTCAGAGGCGTCCACATCGAATATCGATACAGACACTTCAATCATGGTGGGCTTAGTATCGAGTTGTCTTATCAAAGAGCCATAAGTGGCCATATCACGGGCACTTCCACGGACTATGATGGCGTTTTGACGAGGATCAGCGGCAAAGACTGGACCGCTAATATTACTCACAGAACCCGCCACTGCATTGGCGACTTGTGTACCTTGATCCATTTCTTTTAGCACCGTGACTAATCCAGGAATACTCACAGGTTGGCTACGATATTCATAAATAGAGTCTGTGGCAGATGCGTATTTCAGTGGATAGACTTTAACCGTTTCTTGGTTTTCTGTGGTTTGTTTAGCATTGGCATCAAGTTGTGCCGTAAGTTTGGTGACACTGTTAATGCATTCGGGTACACCTGTGACTTGTAAGCCACTGATCCCTGCCATAGATTTAATGTTACAGACCCCCTTATCTAACACTCCTGCACTGCGCAGGTAATGGTCGACCTTAGTCGCGGATAAGCTAGTTAACGGTAGCACTTCACTATTAATTTCACTGGCTTTGTAAACATATAAGACTTCGTTGTTGTAGTACCAAACTAAGCCATAGCGACGGGTCAGATCTTGAATAACGGATTTAGGATCTTGTTCTTGGATTTGGCCGATATAGTTGTCGTTGACCTTGTTACTGACAATGACTGGTACGCCGTAATTGTTGGCAAAGTCTTGGATGACGGAGGCTAGCGCAGTGCCTCGACTGATCATTACAAAGGGTTCACCTTGCCATTTAATGTTTGTCAGTGGTGCAGCCTGAACTAGGCCAATCTGACAAAGTAACAGTAGACTGAGTAGTTTTTTCATACTGTCCTCCCGATAAGTGAAGCTCGATTGCTATCAACAGGTTTAAGCAGGCTCTTTTCGAGAAACCTCGCTATAGCAAGTTGCATGACAATCCCTTGAGATAAAGCTTCATCATCTTGAATTTCATCGTAATAACGCCATAACAACCAGAGTTCACCTCTAAGCTGAAGGCCACAATCTAAGGCGTGATCACTAGCGGCTAATGCGAGCGTTGCTTGTGTTAGCCAATCCACAGCAATATCGGTCGAAATCGCTAGCACTATTGCAATAGATACAGAGGTGTCAGTTTCGAGAACGAGGGCTTGTCTTTCGGCTAAGGTCCAAGTCGTGTTTCCTTCGACGTTTTGGCTAGCCAAGAAGCCACTTTCAATCAATCTCGTCAGCATTTTTACACCCTGTTTCACTTTCATGGGATCAGTATGTAAGTGTCTAAGCCTAGCGCCCATCAGGTGAACACCTTAACTACTTAAGGTAGGTAGATGAAAAATACCAAGCCTCAGTTATTCACCTGATAGCACTGGCCGTTAATGTGGTTAAGATGAGAAAATGGTTCGAATGGATTTCGAAGTTCATGCAAGAACAAGATGAATAGCGTATTTTTAACTGACAAAGGCCGAAATAAGATGAGCAGAGAACATAGATGAAGATCCAATGGAAGTTTTCCTTAGTTACTAAGCTCACAGTCTCCTTTATGTCAGTGCTCGTAGCTCTATGGCTGATGATGGAATATCTATCCTATAACAACACGTTCAGCCATACACTCGAACGCTCCTTAGTTGCCTTTAGTGAGCTCAGCGGATTACGGGCCGAGGTGAGTAATACACTTTTCACCGATGCCAGTTATGATGTGCGCCAGCTCGATAAACAGCTCAAACAGTTCGCTTCAATAGACAAAGTGAATGACCAGGAAATTGTGTCTCATTATTTTCCATTCCAAGCGAAAAGCCATGACGATACTTTGACCATGTGGGTCGCGCAAACATTTGGCAGTGCTGGGCAACACAGATATTTAGATACTTTCATCTTGAAACCTAACGAAGGTATTACGATTTATGCAGCATCCGATGCCAATGATGAATATTTTCAAATTCGTCTACGCGAGATAAAACAGCTCTCAGTGCAAGCGTCGACTACAGGTTATCGTTGGGGAACACCGCTCAAGGACAAGAATTCTGAGGACTACCACTTAAGTTTCAGTTACTCGAGTGACCCACAGGATCCCCTATCCCCACAAGTCGGTTTTAGTATCAATTTAGCGTCAGCAATGTCACTAAATAATGCCTTAGGACCTGGGGACATTAGCTTTTTCATGACACCAAAGGGGGAGTTATTTTCTAAATCTACCTTAACCTTAACTCCGTCGATACTCGTTAAACTCAAAGATGAATTTAGTCATGACCACCCACATGCTAAGAACACCGCACACCCATTAGGCGATTACTATGTCATAAAAGAGCATATTCATGGGCCAGGCTGGCAGCACATCACATTAATTTCAGATGTCTATCTTAAAGATATGGCGTTAATACCTTTTTTTAAAGAGCTGCCATGCGCTCTGTTGGTCTTAGTTTTGACAGCAACTATCCTGCTGAATATATTAAAGATTAACCTTAGCAAACCTATGAGAAACTTCGTAAATATCATCAATAATGCCAGTCAGTCGACCTTCGAACACCGACTACCACAGGATCGTAATGACGAGCTGGGACAAATTGCGAAAGCCTATAATCATCTACTCGATACAGTAAAAGAAAGCTATGACGAGTTAGAGCAAAAAGTCACCCTTCGTACCAATGAATTAGCCTTGGCTAAGCAAGAAGCAGAAAAGGCCAATGAACGTAAAACCGAGCATCTAACAACTATCAGCCACGAAATTCGAACTCCATTGAATGGTATTACTGGGTCGCTCGAATTACTACGTAATACCCAACTGACACCTAAACAAATGGATTTGCGTGATACCGCATATAATTGTGCCAATTCTTTACTCGCCATTATCAATAATTTGTTGGATTTTTCCCGTATAGAAGCCGACCAAATTGAAATGAACTTACAGTCTTACCCCATTTTGAAGTTGGCTGATGATGCAATGATCACCATCCAATCTCGGATCGTGAATAAGCCCATCACCCTGAAATGCTTAGTCAATGCTAATGTCGCCGAGAAAGCACTACTGGATCCTCTGCGAGTCAGGCAAATTCTGGTTAACTTACTCGGTAATTCGGCTAAATTTACTGAAGCTGGCCAGATTTTATTACGTATCGAAGTGGTTAAGCAGCATCTGTATTTTAGCGTGGAGGACACGGGGGGGGGTGTTGCTATTCAAGATCAGCAGCGTATTTTTGAACCTTTTGCACAAACTTGCCATCATAAATCGGGCACAGGGCTTGGTTTACCTATCTCAGCGAAACTCGCCAGCAAAATGAAAGGCAAACTCACAATGTTTAGCACTTTGGGCGAAGGTAGTACCTTTATTCTCGATTTACCCTTAGTTGATCCAACTGCGCCCCTATGTTTGCCTAATACGGTGATTGTCGCTCCTTTAGCCTTACATCCACAACTCACACTCTGGGGAGCTTGCCCCATTGAAGGGGATAATCCGGCATTAGCATCTCCTGAACTGGCTCACTTGCCGGCTCGTTTATGGCAGAGGCTCTTTGAAATTCGCCACAACCTGCCACATAAGCAACGTCAACATACCCCAACACTTCTCCCTTGGCGGTTAAAGATCCTCTTAGTCGACGATGTCGAAACTAATCGCGATATCATAGGTAAAATGTTGCTTGAATTAGGACAACAAGTCATTGCCGTTAGCAGTGGTGAAGCCGCGTTAGAAAAAGGTACTCGACATATCTTCGATCTTGTCCTTATGGATATTCGCATGCCAGGACTCGACGGTTATCAAACAACGCAACGATGGCGCAATAGTGAAGATATTCTCGATGGTGATTGCCCAATTTTTGCACTCACTGCCAACGCCAATCCTAAAGAGCATGACACAATAGAATCCGCGGGTATGAATAGTTATATCACCAAACCAGTGTCATTGAAGCAACTTAACCATGCACTCGAAGCCGCGGCTGATATGCAGTTAGATCGTGATATGCAGCTCGTGATAAACAATGAAATCGATGCGCCTATGATTGATTTTTCGCATACAGATCTTAATCATAGACTCGCTGTGCATCTGGCCGATATGGCACATCAGGCCAAGTTACATATAGAGAATCAAGCTTGGAAAGAATTGAGTGATGTACTGCATACCATCAAAGGTAGCGCTGGCTTAGCAGGTAAAAAAAACATTGCAAATGAAGCGGCAGATTTAGAGGTAGCACTCGAAACGAAAGAATGTTTGAGCCTAGCAGAATTTAGCGCACTCGATAATTTAATTCACGCATTAGACGCTGAAAGTTGATCTTAGACTAAAAGTGCAAGCACGGCACAAACTGTGCTTGCGCCACATCCATCTTTATAATCCGAGTCTTTGCACCCAATGCATTAACTCGGCGACATTATGCGCATTAAGTTTGCGCATTAAATTCATTCTGTGAGTCTCTACCGTTTTTAAACCAATCACTAAATCTTCAGCAATATCACGGTTGCGGCGCCCCTCACAGATCAGTTTTAGCACTTGTTGCTCGCGGGGGGTCAGCAAAGGGATATCCCCATCGACCACTCCACTCAAAGCGGCTATTTGCTGCTCATCTAAACTAGGATCGATAAAATTTTTGCCCTTACTCACACACTTAATTGCCGCTAATAGTGTGCTCTTAGGGCTATTTTTTAATACATAACCATTGGCGCCTACATCAAGCGCTTCCCGTGCACTTTTTTCCTCAATCGTCGCCGTTAACATAATAATCATCATCTCTGGCCAACGTTGTCTGAGCTGACGGATCACGTCCAATCCACCCATTCCGGGTAATTTAAGATCCATAAAGACCAGATCTGGCCTGAGTTTGAGGCATTTCTCGTATACCGCAAGCCCATCTTCAACCGAGCCAATCAGATTAAGTTCAGGATAAGGGGCTAAACAGCCCCGTAATCCATCAAAAATCAACGAATGATCATCGACCACTAAAATATTGATCACTTTTCCATGACTAAATGCCATATACGTCCCTAGACTCTAATACTCAAAATCATAAAAAGTTTTTAAAACCATCGATGAAAAAATGATTTAACAGCATTAAAACCCGTTTAATATTTAAGAAATAATGAATTAATCAGCTAAAATAGTTATACAAAAATAGTAATCATGGTGCAAGTTTAATGTATAAAAATAAAAATTGAATAGCAACAGGATTAGTTTTTCTCTCTCAGGTAACTCAGTTTTCCTTCATAACTTTAAGGAATGATGCTACTAAAGGATTGATAGCTTATTCTATATATGGACATGTGTACCTTAACGGATACAAAACACTTGATGGTAATGGCCGACATTTTTACTGGTTGGGCTTTAGTATAGTTGGTAGAGAAGCTTTTGCAAAAAATGATATCGGGTTACTCAACAACAAATCATTTAACCAAAATAAAGAATAGTTGCTATTTGATAAAATTTATAATGTATGGCCAGTCGTTTAGGCATATTTTAGTAGTTAATTATCTAAGTTCAGACTTACCCATTATTTATAGCTCTTCACTCTCACATTAATCAGCAATTATTTAAAATAAGACAATTAACATTTACCCTGGATATAAAATAAACCATTAAAGCCAAGAGAGTTATATAATAGCTAACTATTAACCCTATTAACATTACACCTTAACCATTATTAAATTAATTTTTTAATCTATCATGTACAGTCTAATTACTCTAACACCTTTCAAGCTGGTCAATTTTTATTCAACTCATCTAAGAGTTAAAGCAAGTTACTGTTTTAGGAAAAGTGTTTTAGTGATGTATTTATAGAATCATGACACTCATCATAGATACGCTTTCACCTTTAACTTTAAACCTTTATAACTCTTTTTCTGAGGTAATATTTTGATGCCAAATTATTTAACTTGAGGAGATAAAAATGATCCAAGCTAATACTATAACTAAAAATCGCTACCACACTAAAACCCTAAGTAACTGAAAAATATTAAAGGATGTAGGGGAAACGGCCAAAATTAAAGAAACTCAAGAGTCATTGCTAGCACAATGATTAACACTTGAAGATTTAGCAAGGCTAATCTACTGTATCAATAAAACTTCGCAAAAACGTGTAGTAGCCGAACAGCCAGAGCTTACATTTTAATACACGGTTAATCGCGAAAGAGGGTATATAAGCAGAGCACTGTAGGCTCCCCTAATAATTCATAACCCAACAGCCATGAATTAATGAGAGTTCGCCTATTTCTTCACAGCACAAAGCGCGTCATCTGCTGATATGGAATAGTCATGCCGTCGCCGTAACAGTTCTTTGCCCATCCTGACTGTCGATAACACATTCAGTTTCTTCACCGTGTTTGCTTGGAAGTGCCGCTGTAATTACTGCATTTCTCCGTATAACCCTACGCACAAAAATGCCTGTTACACCAACAAGGCTATCGATGTGCCGTCCTAAATGAGTTAAGTTAGTGAAGCTATCAGTGTTGATGAATAGATAAGCGACCGTGCTGTGTAGCAGTGTAACGAACGAGAGCCTGAGATGGTGAACTGGGCAGTTAAACATGGACATTGTTTGGCAAAGGAGAGCCAAGAAAGGATTGCTGTTGCTCCCCCTTTGGGTCAACTCTTGATTTAAATACAAAAACGAACGATCCCACTTCGACAACAATAACGCCAAGTCACTGGCCATCCCCAGAGAATAACCCAATGATTAACCGAATTAATCACTCAATTCGACTAATTCATGCTGGCGAGGATCACCTGCGTGGCATCAAAACAGGCGAAACATGATTCGCCGACAGCCAAACTCTGCATTTGGATGAGTGGCATCACCGAATAGATGATGTCTTTGCCATCAATATCTATGGCTAATTCGGCCTTATCGCCAAGTTCAGTCACGCTCAGCAAACGACCGCTTAAGCAATTTTGCCCATCCACTTCACAGGCATAAGTCGTCGCCAGTACAGCGGGGGCTTTAAACAGTAACAACACAGATTTATCTAGGGCTAACTGCAAGCGTTCGCGGCTCGAATGGGTCACTGAAATCTGAATCTGTTGTCCGCCCGCTAAGGTCACGCAAATTTTGTCATTTAATCCAAATGAATCAATGCTATTGATACGCCCCGTTAACTGATTACGGGCGCTGGTGTTGAGAGAGAAATGCGCCATCACATCCAATAAACTGTGCATATCGACGGACTCATCGAGCAAGGCAGCCAAAGCCATTTCTTGTACTTGGGAGGTGATGGAATACACCTTAAGCAACCGTTCGCCAAATTCGGTGAGTTTAGCGCCGCCACCGCCTTTCCCGCCCTTTTCGCTACACACTACGGGTTCGGGCATGGCGGTGTTCATCTCATTGATCGCGTCCCACGCCGCTTTATAACTGATCCCCGCAAGCTTGGCGCCTTGGCTGATCGAGCCTGTGTTGGCAACCTGCTCAAGCAGGCTTATCCGCCTAGGATTGGCGAAGGGCTTATCGCCGAGGGAAAGCGTAAGTAATGCATGTAAATCCATCGTCTATCCAGCACCCAAGTCTGACTTGAGTCCTATTGTCCTTCATCGTCTTGAGGATACCAATAAGATTGCCGAGATATTTCAGCGGATGAATGCCATTAATCCGCAAGAAACCGCACACAGATCACTAATTGATTGCTTAGGGCTTGAATGATCGGTATATAGATTGGTATATAGCGATCACTTTTTATCACGGAGGAACACAATGAAATCCATTTACCTTAAGCAATTACTGCGTTTTACCACGGCTTCGTTATTCACAATGGTACTGACATCTAGCCCAATTTTTGCGGCAGACAATGAGCAAGTGACTGTTTTTGCAGCGGCATCGCTCACCAATGCACTTAACGAAATCGGCCAGCAATATGAAAAAGAACACAATACTAAGGTGATATTCTCCTTCGCCTCTTCTTCAACACTGGCAAAACAAGTGGCCAATGGTGCGCCCGCCGATCTGTTTGTCTCGGCGAATCAAAAGTGGATGGATTATCTGGTCGATGCAAAAGCGGTCGATGTTAACAGCCGAAAAACCTTGTTAAAAAATACCTTAGTCTTGATTGCCGAGAAAAATAGTCCCATCACAGAAGTCGTGCTCAATGGCGATTGGGATATTAAAGCCGCATTAAAAGGCAGTCGTATAGCTGTTGGCGATCCAGATCATGTACCCGCTGGACAATATGCCAAGCAAGCCCTCGAAAACCTCAAGCTGTGGCAAGCCGCTGAGCCCTTACTCGCCCGTGCTAACAATGTCCGTGCCGCCCTCGCTTTGGTTGAACAGGGTGAAGCGCCGCTTGGCATAGTGTATTCAACCGATGTGAAAGTCGCCCAAAAGATCAAAATCGTTGGCACCTTCCCAGAAACGAGTTACAGCCCAATTGAATACCCTGTCGCCTTAGTCAAACAAGAATCGACCGCAAGCGCCAAAGCGTTTAATGAGTATCTGCAGGGCCCAAGCGCAAAAAATGTGTTTGAGAAGTATGGCTTTGGAGTGAATTAGGGTGCTGAGTGGTTCTTTGTTAAGCGGCTCTCTGCTAAGTGGCTCTCTTTTGAGCGACTATGAAATTGCCGCACTGCTGCTCAGCTTAAAGGTGTCATCCGTTGCCGTTATCGCCAGTTTACCCTTGGGTATTTTGTGCGCTTGGGTGCTGGCCAGAGTCGAGTTTCCTGGCAAGGCTATATTTGACAGTGTGCTCCATCTACCACTGGTGTTACCGCCCGTGGTAGTGGGTTACCTCTTGCTGATCAGCATGGGCCGCCAAGGTTTTATCGGCCAGTGGTTATTTAATTGGTTTGGCATCAGTTTTAGCTTTAGTTGGCGCGGTGCAGCCCTCGCGGCGGCGATTGTGTCATTCCCGCTGATGGTCAGAGCCATACGCCAATCCTTTGATACAGTTGATATTCGACTCGAGCAGGCCGCACGCACTTTAGGTAGCAGTCGATGGCGGGTATTTCTCACCATCACACTGCCGCTCACCTCTCCGGGGATAGTGTCAGGCATGATTATCGCCTTTGCTCGCAGCCTAGGGGAATTTGGCTCGACCATTACCTTCGTTTCTAATATTCCCGGTGAAACCCGTACAATTCCGCTCGCTATGTACTCTTTTATTGAAACTCCGGGAGCCGAATATCAGGCCATGCGTCTGTGCATTATCTCAATAGTGATCGCACTAGCATCTTTACTCGCCTCCCAATGGCTGAGTAAAAAAGCCCTGCAGAGGACAGCAAGCGTATGTTAAGGATCAATATTGAAAAACGGCTCGGACAGCTGCAACTGAAAGTCGATACCCAATTGCCATTGCAGGGCGTGACAGCCGTTTTTGGCCGCTCGGGTGCGGGTAAGACCTCACTAGTGAACCTACTTGGCGGGCTTTCGACCCCAGATAGCGGTGAAATCCGCCTCGGCGACAAACTGCTTTATCAACAAGGCAAAGTGAACCTTCCCCCAGAGAAGCGCCAAATTGGCTATGTATTTCAAGAAGCACGGCTGTTCCCGCACTATAGCGTGAAGGGCAATCTCAACTATGGTGTGCATAAAGCTAACCCAGTCTTGTTCGATAGAATTGTGCAACTACTAGGGATTGAAAAACTGCTCGGTCGTTATCCCAGCACGCTATCAGGCGGTGAAAAACAACGGGTTGCCATTGGCCGTGCCCTGCTGACATCACCTGACATGCTGCTGATGGATGAGCCGCTGGCATCACTCGATTTACCCCGTAAACGCGAGTTACTACCCTACTTGCAAACCTTATCGCAGGAACTAAAACTGCCAATAGTGTATGTGAGCCACAGCCTAGATGAGATCTTACAACTGGCAGATTATATGCTGGTGCTGCATCAGGGAAAATTGATTGCCCAAGGCGCCTTAAGTGAAGTGTGGAATAGCGAGCAAATGCGGCCTTGGGTGCCATTGCAGGAACTCAGCTCACTCCTCAGTGCAAAGGTCGCCGACAGACATCCCGGCTACCCCATGACGCGACTCGTGATGGATGATGGAAACTATTTGTGGGTAAGTGGCTATCTGGCTGAAACGGCAAAGAAACTCAAAGTGCGTATTCAGGCAAATCATGTCTCGGTTTGCACTGAGCTCCCCAAAGGATCGAGTATCCGCAACCTGCTAAAGGGAGAAATTAAAGAGTTATACCCCAGTGATAACGGCGAGCAAATCCAATTAAAAATCACCCTAGGCCGCGATGAACTTTGGGCCAACATCACCCCTTGGGCCTGCGACGAACTGCAACTCACTCATGGCAAAGCGATTTATGCACAAATCAAAGGCGTGACTATGATGCAAATGGATATCGCCGAATCCCACTAGCTCAACCTAGAGCACCGAGCGAAAACCAAATTTCAGGCACAAAAAAACCGACTCTAGGTCGGTTTTAGTTCCTTCATCTGAAGGATTTGGTACCAGTGGCCAGACTCGAACTGGCACGCTTTTAAGGGCGGGGGATTTTGAATAAAGCGCGTCAAATTTATTACTAAATCTGACATTTTTTGTTATTATTTTTCATACACCTATCTGCATTAGATTTAACTAATGCACCACTTTGCAAATTCTTTGCAAAACAACATCAGAAATTGACTATGAGCAAACAGGTCGAACGACACGATATTTCCGACGAATTATACATCTACCTGCAAGACAATAGCGAACGTTGGTATGCTCGCACTAAAGTCGCGGGTAAGTGGCACGCCAGAGCCACCAAGCAGAAAGAAAAAGAGAAAGCCATTGGCATGGCCTATCGGATTCAAATGGAATTCCAGTTCATGGCAGACCGTAATCTGCTGGTGAGTTCCAAACGCTTTCGTGATGTGGCTGAAAAAGCCATTAGCGCTATGGAAGAAGCGCTCGATAACGAGACGGCACCACTTAACTACAAAACCTATATTCAGGTATTACGTAAGTACCATATCCCCTTTTTCGACCGCACTTACATTACCTCAATTGATAGTGAGAAGCTGCGTGAATTTGATAAATGGCGTATTGAACAATTTGATAGAGTCCCAGCCAAATCGACACTGTTAAACCACAATGCCGCTATGCAACTAGTGTTTAAAGAAGCGGTTGACCATAAATGGATGTTAGCGGCTCAAGTGCCCTCTTTATCGACCAAAGGGGCAGAGTCACAGCGTCGAGCACATTTTTCACATGAAGAATATGAAAAGGCATTCGATGCCGTATTAGCACTTGAGCAAAATAGCCGTAAGGAGAAAACCCGCCAAATTCGTGAGCTGCTCATCGATTACATGGAGTTTGCGGTCTATACAGGTATTCGACCTGGGACTGAGATGGAACATCTTACGTGGGGTGATATTCAAATGGAGTCCAAGGAACACGATGTTGTTTTTTCTATTACGGTTACCAAAGGTAAAACGGTTAAGCACACAGGCACAAGGGAGGTGATATGTCGCGATGAAATCTTTTCCAGTGTTAATGCATTACGTGACCGATTCCCGAACAGAAAGCCTTCTGACAAGCTGTTTCGCTTAGCTGATGGTTCAACCACCAATGAATTGGGTAAAGCTTTTGAAAAAGCCATATCCGAAGCAGGTTTAAAGTCATCTCCGCATGGCGTTAGAACACTTTACTCATTACGCCATACCTACATTACGTGGCAACTGATGTCAGGCAACGTCAGCATGGAAGTGTTGGCTAAACAATGTGGCACCAGCATTGCCATGATTGAACAGCACTACAGCCATGTGACACCAAAGATGTACAGCAAAGAGCTGTCGGGTGTTGACCTTGGTAAGGGTGGCCCCGTAGCAAAAGAGAAAAGCATCACTCGGAAGAGAATAATTGACACCAAGCGTTCGGCACTCTTTAAAGAGTGGCACCTCAACTACAAACAGCGAGGCTGTATTTAAGCCTTAGACAATCCCTAACTTTTTAGTGATGTTCGACTCGGTAGCAACTCATGTGGCTCACAGTCGAGCACCTCTGCAATCTTGTACAACATATCGAGCGTGATGTTCGCCTCAGCTCGTTCTATACGGCCGATATAACTGCGGTCAATCTCTGCACGTAACGCCAATTCATCCTGAGATAAGCCTTTGTGCTTTCTCATTTTGCGCATCGCATGACCAAATTCAGTCGCTAATGTTTTCATAGTGTCTCCTTCGTCACAAGGCAACCACTATGGGAATTTGCTTACCAACTAACCACGGATTATAATCCGCATTTAGTGCGTATAATCCTCATTTAACCCCTTGAGCAAACATAGGTCTACTTGACCTAGTAAAGCCTATAGCTCAACCCGTATTACAAGGAAAGGTAATGAACTCCTACAACGTCATTTTTAAAGGTGAGATAGCAGAAGGAAAAGACCGCCATAAGCTGAGTCAGGCACTGGCAAAGTTTCTAAAAGTCCCCGAGGAAAAAGCACATCTGTTGTTCTCGGGTAATCCGATATGCATTAAGAAAGCTCTGAGCGAAAGTGAAGCTAACGCACTAAAAGCCAAGTTGAACGGTGTGGGTATCATTACCCACATCAAGCCCGTGACAACTCAAGCCACAACTGCGGCCCCTGTAGCCACAACACCTGTAACACCACAACAAGTAGCGAAGCCATCGATTGAAGCTAAGCCGTCTACGGCCACCAAGCCTACCGTGAAGTCCTATGATGATTTAAGTAAAGGCTGGCAAAAGGTGTTTGCTGAATTTGACCTTAGACAAGCTGACAAGTTGGGCTATTTTGCTTCAGCAAAAAGTCCTGCACATACCTCAAGGCCTAAAAAGGAGCAATTAAAGGGGCAGAATGTGGTTAACATGAATGCGCTCGCTTTTGTGTTTGGCTCGGGGTACTACTTCGCTAAGGGCATGTGGAAGAAAGGCATTTATCTGTTTCTCATGCTAATGCTGCTGAACCTGATAATCATAGCAGTTGCATCACTCATTACTGACAAGAACCTGAGCAAGCTTCCTTTTATCATCAATTCTATTGTCTTTAGTCTTACGGCTAATTATGACTATTACCGCTATTACAAGCTCGGTGAAACTATATGGCCTTGGATGCCAAAGTGGATGACGGGTTGGTTAGGTATCATATCCTCTGCGGTTGTTACGTTTGTTGCGTTCCTTATCGTCTTAATCATTCTCGGCATTCGTTTCGGTGAACCATTAAATATTATCTATGTAAAAGAGGGTTTCCTCGAAGACTACAAGCAAACCAACATAGGTCAGGCGTTTGATAAATGGTCGCCTTGCGCCAACACGGCTTGGGTAGAGCAAGAAGCCAGCAATGGCATTACCACTGTTGTCTATACCTGCAATATGAAGCTGAAACACTTCAAGCAAGTGGGTCAAAAAGCCTCTGAAGCGGTAACAGGAAAAGTCGATGAAGCCTTTATCTCTCAGGTCACACGCGCATCATTGACGATTCAGTTTCTCATCAATCTCGACGATACCTTTGAAGTGAATACCGCAAGGTGGCAACTGTCATTGGGAGAAGGTAAAGAGTACACCCCGTATATCACCGCCAACAATGCCCTAGATGACATCTACAGTAACTCACTCAACAAGGCTATCGGCGAAATATTCACACCAGAAAACATCCTCCTCAATCAAGTAACGAAGTAATCATCACAACCAACCGCCTGCTTTAATCAGGACCACATAACAGGGAACACCTATGAATAAGTGCATTCACGCAAGCATCAAACTCGCCATAACGTCAATAAAGACACCGCCATCAAAGGCAAATACACTGCTTTTGAGCATAGTCGCAGCAACATTACTCGCTGGCTGTGGCGGCTCGGAAGGTGACAGCAGCGATGACAACGGACAAGTCACCCCAACGGTCTACAGCATTCCAGCAACGGCAAGCCTTGGCGGAAAAATCAGCCCAGCAATCAACATGGTTGAATCGGGTCATGCAACGACTTTCACTGTGACACCCGATACCGGCTATCAAATCGATGATATCAGTGGTTGCGGCGGCGCATTAACCCAAAACAGCTATAAAACGGCGGTCATAAATGCCCAGTGTGCAGTCACCGTATCTTTCAAACTCAGCACGTACAAAATCACCACGCAAGCAACAACCGGAGGCAAAATCAGTCCCGAGAGTATTGATGTCAGTTACAACACCAATACCAGCTTTACTATCTCAACGAACATCGGCTATCAAATTGAATCCGTCACAGGCTGTAACGGTACGCTCAATAACAATGAGTACACCACAGGCACAGTGACATCAGATTGCCAAATCAATGCCACGTTTACCAAAATTGGAGATGGTACACTTGCAGAGCGGTATATTGATAACGGCAATGGCACCATCACCGACACGCAAACCAAGCTCATGTGGATGCGCTGTAGCGTAGGACAGACATGGCAAGACGGTAGCTGTAAAGGCAGTCCTAATACTTTTATCTGGCCATATGCCATGGGAATGTCTATCTCTGATGGTAACCACACCGACTGGCGCTTACCCGCAAAAGAGGAATTAAGTTCACTGATTTATTGTTCATCAGGTAAACCAACTTATTGGAAACCAAATGATAATGTGTGTGAAGGTAACTATAAAAGCCCGACATTAGCGCAAGCAGCATTTCCGCAGACACCTGACTATGCAGGGTATTGGACATCTACTGCCAGCGATAATAGCCAGTTTGGTGGTAAGTGGCTTATCCAATTCTATGATGGCCATGGCCGCTGGAATGGACCAGTCCTTTATCTATACGTCAGGATGGTGAGAGGAAAACAAAAGTAACGGCTCTCACCATTGGGTAGGTATTACAACTCTTTACCAGTAATGCCTACCGCTATGACTAAAACCTCCTGTAAATTAGAGACAGAATGTACTCAAATCAGATTAAGTTGAGAAGGCTATTTGATTAGACTTATATTATAGAGCTTGCAAAAATGAGTACCAGAACCATCCCACTTCTTATCACTTTGTGTTTGTCCCCATATTCTTACTTTAGATTCAGAGTGAAAAGCAGAAAGCAGCAAGCTCAAATTTGCAGCAAAGCCGGGAGTAGATGGTGCCAACCAATAGCCCTTACAGATATCTCCCTGATGAGCCACTTTAAAAATTACGTCACCATTCCCATATTCAGGATATGAGTGTATTTCTGTAATTATGGTCTCAACACTTGGCTCATTAGCAGTGGCGTAACTGCAAGCAAGAGCGAACATCAAACAAAGAATTACTTTTCTATAAATTTTCATATATGTAATTTTTCTAATTAAAGCATAAGAAACGTACTATGTGATTATTAATCAACCCTTGAGCAAGCATGTATGAACAGAGACTGAATTTTCATTAAAAAACTGTAATTAAAGACGAGCCGCTAACGAATGATAAGAACTCCAACGAGTGCTCTCGATTATTATAAATTGACGACCTAACCTATTACACTATACGAGAAACCCATCTTGAAAGCATAAAAAATATTATACTTCCATCGACTTTATCAACCTCCACGCTTTTAATATACCTAATTTTATAACAACTGCACTTTAGTCTAAGCCTAGATTCACATCAACCAGAAACTAAAACCCTCCTATCTTCCACCTCTACAGAAAGAATGTAGTGAACATCTTCATACATTTTCAGGGCTAATAATAAAAATTAAAAATGAGTGACACTTAGGCAGCCAGTTGAATTATTATAGCTATGATTAATGAAGAACATAATTAGAAAATGTAACTTTGTAAAAAACTATAAAAATAGCTTGAAAAAGTATTATCCTACTCGAAGCCATACAAACCAAAGAGGAAATAAATGTTCAAGCTTATTCCATGTAAACCAATCATTGTTACTGTATTTTTTGCCGCAACCTTGAATGGTTGTGCAAGCCAAGAACAAGTTGCACCAGCTAAAGTTGAAATATCTAAAGAAGCGCGCCTTTTGTATAAGGGGAACAGTGCTGCGATGATGTCAACCATAGGGATTACAGGCATTGCAATAGGAGTAGCTATAGATGAAGGCATCGCGAAAGAACTTGAAGAGGGGCTGATATCTACCGGTGAAAATAGCCAAACACTTCTACTCACATGCATGAAACAAGAATCACTAACCAAATCCAAGACGAATATCAGTCGAGTAACAATAGAAAGCTATGCAATAGTGCCAAGAGATAACGGTTTCTTTGCCACTATTTCAGGTAGTCTGAATCAAAATGGACAGGATAAAACCTTTGAACATGGCCAAAGAGCGTTGGGGGAAACCGCTAACTTAAACCAACTTAAGACAAATCCTATGATAACTAAGAGTTTGATGCTATCCACTTGCAAAGACTTTTGGGGCAACATTGCTAAAAATGAATATAACATCCAGAATTAGTTTAGAGTTAATTCATCAAATTCACTGCAGAATAAGGTTCTACATGGTTATATGTCACAGCTTGAACAGAATACCACGAAGCAGGTTTACATTCGTGTGAATAGGCTTGAATTTTTTTGCCGCTGGCAAAGGCAGCCAATATAGCAGCATAAATCTGCTGATACTGAGGATGATTAATATTAATGTATATTCTATCACCAACTGTGCATCCTCCAGGATTACCAAACGCCCCGAATACCATCAGCCCATTTCCGCGATCGATGTCAATGCGAGTAGGAATAGCAAATGCGGTGAAACCACCGGCCCAAACATTGCTAGCAAATAGGGGTAGAAAACTTAGTAGTAACCTTTTATTAAATTTCATACATACTCAATATTATAACAATGCAACTCAATAAACATGATAAATATCTTATCTCAGTATTCCCTAACAAACTGGTTCCCCACAAATATATGCCATAGCATACGCTAATAGCATTCTCGACCTTATAAAAAACCAACAATATCAACATCTTCCATTTAAATTTAAACCGTAAAGTTAAGCAAATGAAGCTAACAATGTCAGATATAACAACTCAACTCTATAGTAGCAGTGTGCCTATATCTTCACCATCTCCCCATCGACTGCAGTTGCCAGTACCAATAATTGTCACCGGTTTGCCTGAGAGATAAGCTGCTAATAACATACTAAATTGGCTTTTCCCGTAGGTAGCGTTTTCGTCTTTTATCATCCAATACTTATAGTGACCTTGAGTACAAGCTGGCATTTCCCCACGTTCCCCGGATAAAACAACCCAATGTAATCCATCCGTTCTGACATTGATTTGTGTAATAAGACCAGTTTGCCCACCTGCAAACGCCCAAGACACGGAACACATAAATAGCACGATAGACATGATTATTTTCATATAACGCCCTCTTTATCTACATACATTTAAATTACATCGAAAACTATAAAAGTCTGTTTTTGAGCACAACCAAATAATCATTTTATCAGCTAAGGTTCAAATATCGCTAAAGTAGTTGCAAAGCCATTGGCATCTACAGCTGCGTCATAAACAACATTAACAGTAGTATCGGTTTTTTTCGCTGCCAGTAACAATGATAAAAAGCTAGATAATGCAATATCATCTCTCTTCACCGTAAAATGGGACACACCAGATGGCATGGTCTGTAATTTAAAAATCAATGACCCTTTCCATGTATCATGAGTCCAATTACTGCTGTACAAGTTGATCTGAGCAACTTTCGAAGCATACTCAGCTGAATAAACATTGAAACTAAACAACATAAAAAATGTTACTAACAATTTCATAACGGCACCACTTTTCAGAAAATAATTCAACAACCTAGGGTAAGTAAACTCCAACGATTTCTCCCTGAGGATTACTTCCATTAATGCAATCACCAAACTTTACCATCACTTTTCTCTCTGCTAACTGAGCTGATAATAATATGGAAAATATCGCATCATATTTAGGATGGTTAGGGTTTAAATGATATCTAGAACCAGAACAATCATGTGCAACCATATCAACATAAGTAGAACCTTGAACATCATAGATATGCAAATTTTTAGGAACAACAGCAGGTGTAACCCCTGCTGCGGTACAATTAAAACATAAGAAGTAAGCAAGAGTAAGCGTAAAAAATGTGCGCATATTGAACACCTAAATTTATTTAAAAACCATAAATCTATTGACTATTGGACTGCAAGTAGGATTCTGCGAAAGATTGAAATTAAACCTAATAGGTTTATCGGCCATAAATGCGGCAATTAATATTGAAGCAAGTACAGAATAATCCGCAGCAGTAGTGTCGAGCATAAATCTTGTGCCATTATCACATTGACTTAAATTATGGCGATAGTCAGTCATGAAAATCAACGACCCTGACGTGGGGTACAATATCTTAATCTTTGTTTCCGAACTCCACACTTCCTCACCTTTAACAGCATAAGGAATACAAGCTAAGCCTAATAAAAATACTTTTAGAAGATTATTCATTAAATGTTCTCACAATAAAAGCTGACACACCGTAATTAGTCACATTACAGTCATATCCATTTTCTTTATATCCTACGACGACTTTTTCCCCGGCCATTTGTGCGGTAAGAAGTGCAGCATACCTTTCCTTTGTACCGTCATTTTTATTCACATACCTAAGCGTACGCCATGGAGCACCCTCTTGAAAATACATGATTTTTTCAAATTCTAGCTGAATGTTCAAAATTTTTGCAACCTGACAATCTGTTCTTGCAAATACCTCACTTCAAACTCCAACTAAAATGCACATTTGAAATAGAAACAAAATCTTTTTCATTACAACCTCATAAAGCAATTAAATTATACGATTGAAGTTTGACTCTTACACCAATAGAGATTTGATCACTTAGTTAGATCTACCCGAGTCAATATCGGCGTATTAAAGATAGGTTCACAACCATTAACCCAACCAGATAATCGTCCATTCCCATGAAAAGTAGATAGTAATGCTGCATACATTTCATTAAAAAGTGGATGTTCTTTTTTTAAGGCAACGCCATTGTTACTTGCGCATTGCTCAGCATTTGCCACATCACTGGAAAAATAAACCAAAATATGCCCCCCCCAGTCATGAACAACAAGTCTATTGATTGAGTCGGCTGTAAACGAGCTATTAGCCCAACAACAAGGTGAGAAACAAAAAATTAAAAGAAAAGTATATTTCATTATATAAAAATCCATTTTTAACATTATTAATTTTTTAATGTTAAACGAGTGATAAGTCGGAAAACATCTGGATTGCTATCCCAGGGCTCGCAATTTCCAACATCGTTATAGGATATAGTAATACTACGCTCAGATGCTTGAGCGGCGAGCAGCATTGCATACATTCTTGCGCGACGTTCTGGAGTGTATTTATCACCCACAGCAAAAGTAGTTCTATCACTACATTGTGAAACAGCCATACCATTATCACTCAATGCGACTAAAATGGTATCCCGATGGGCATAATTGACAATACTAGTTATCTTGCCTGTTGTATTAACCCATGCAGCACAAGCATGTCCAGCAAACATACACAAACAGAGTACAAATAAATATTTCATAGAACCCTTAACTAAGCACTACATAGCCAATATGACAATAATTATTACCTGAAACCTTTTCTTGATTTGTATAAATAGTAATGTTCTTACCGGCTAGATTAGCAGCTATCAAAACAGAAGAATAAGTTTGATAATTACTATCAGATTGATTTACATAGGCCCATTGATGTTCATTTCCGCAAAGCTTTGGCGAGTCTTCCAGCTCAATTCTAAAATCATAATTATTATGACCTGTTACATGGATTGCTTTAACTTTACCATAAACCATTCCATCCCATGCAATAGTGCTAAAGGGTAAGAGCGTTAAAGAAAACACGAGAAATCTGAACGAATTTAAAAACAAATGACTATTCATAGTCCACTCCGTAAACTAGTCAACATTAAAATACTTAAATCGCTAACCAACTTAATTAAGTTGCATATTAAAATGGTATCAACTCACTTCTTCAAGTCCTGTGATGATACAGATACTTTGAGAGTTATCTACAACATACCTTAGTTTCAATCCTCTTGCCTTAGCAGACATCGCGTAAGCATACATAGACTTATTAAATTCCGTTCCATCCATATTTATTTGTCCACGACCATAAAGGCAATGTTCGGCAAACTGTGGAGATGAAATATAAGCGACACCATTATTCAAGCTTAAAGACCATTCGATTAATGTTTTTGAGGGCCAGTATCTATTAGCTTCTGCGTTTGATAATAACAAACATAATGTTACAATTAAAAATAAAAAACATATTAATCTGGAGTTCATAACCCACACCTTAAAACCATATTGATTAAAATAATGACCGAGAAAAAATGACTAATAATTCATTTCGTCAACATAACATATCCTGGGCGAGGTGAACTAGAGTAAGTAGGGATATTAGAGCAATTCAAAGTGCCATTTTGATCTGAATACATCAGGATAACTTCTTTATCATGCACCATAGAGGTTGTTATAATCGAAAACCATAGGCTACAAGTGATAGTATCGACACCATTACTACCATCAGTACTGCAAATCCGTGTATATTCATTTCGCCAACTCCCTTTCAGGATTACATTTTTGTTGCTATCAATATAGGCGTTAGTTACTTTTCCAGCACACCAAATATTGCTAGCAAATGCAGCCCCAGAGATAAACACAGAACACAGCATGACAAAGACCATAATGTACAATTTATATTTTATATTCATATCACTTTATTGAACCTATATAAACTGGGGCAGGTGTATTTCCATAAGTTGGCAATATTGCACAACTACCTTCACCTGAATAATAAAAAATTGCTTTTTTGTTATTATTTTGAGTCGACTGTAAAGTGGCGACCCAAAGTGAGCAGGTTACAGTATCTATATCCTTCCAAGTTCCTTTGGTATTACAGATTACCGTGAAATCGCCACGTCCAGTGTGGAGCACATTTACAGAACCATTTCCATATACTAAAACTCGATGCACATCCACTTCGCAGTGATAGTCGGCGTAACTGGATGATGTAGTAAAAATAATTAACATAAACCCAAACATGAATATTCTAGTCATAAAGTACTTCCTATACTTTCTCATAATTAATCGCCCAGCTAATAATGATGATTTCCATACACCGCGCTATCAGTAAGACCATATTTATGTTGCATAGTAACAATTAGAAAGTCAGTTCTCCTTACCAAGGGTGATTGACTTATTTTGCTATCACTAACAAACCTACATTCAATTTCAGCTTCTGGAAAATAAAGTGGTACCGTTGAAGTTAGGATGGATTCTCTTCGAAACTGAATTCTTTCACTAACCAATTCAAATGCAGCAAACTGCTGTAAATGCGCCAGCGCAGCACAACGCAACATGGCATAGTCCCTAACTATTTCAAGAGTCATACTTCCAGTCCCAAAATATGAAACTCTGTATCGATTAGCCTCCAGTACTTGCTCTTTATACCCACCACCTATCAACTGATAACATTGATAATCTCGGCTTGCACAAGCGGTCAACAGCGGAATAATGAATAGTAGGCACCACAACCTTATTTTTAGGCTTTTTGCCAGCCGTAATCTCGTGAGATTAGTAGACTCCGATTGCCTAAAATGATACCCCTTAACCATTGCCATGGCATGTAATCCAACTTAGCAAAATTGTATATATTAAGGCCGCTTAGCGAAAATAGCATGAGCGTCAAAATCTTGGGTTTGCATCCGTGCAAGCGTTTTGGTTAACACCTCATCGGCAGCATCTTCAATCCGCTGTATCCCTAACGTTGCAACATAATCACTAAATGATGTGGAGACTTGTTCAAACAAAGCTATGATATCGCCAAAAGCTGGGTGACTGAACTGCGGGTTAGGCAAACCCCTAAGGGATCGCAGTTTCAGCAGCATTAACGCTGTCAAAGGTAAATATGTGTGCGGCCCACCATTGAACTCAAAAAAGCACTTTTTATCCCCGATGACCGCTTGTTCTACCTGATCATCGCAGAGGGTTTGCAGCATAGTGCTGATGAATTCGATATCCTGTGTATCCCAGTTATCTAAAAATGGCGCATAGGGGAAAGGAGACGTTTTTCGCAGTGTCACTTGCACTTCCGTGGCAAAAGGCGGCTCAATAACGCCCAAATAGCGCCCATACAGCAGCACCAAAAAATCGCCGATAAAGCCGTGGGAGCGAATGACCCAGCCCGAACGCCAGGCGGTCGCCAAGGCGTGATACAGTTCGTCAGTCTCAGTCTTCAGTCCAGAAAACAGCATAAGCACAAGCCGAAAAGCACTGGTTGTCATCCATCCGGCATTGGCTATCTCACCTGTTTTCTCAACCGCTGTGTAGTATCGATAGTAGTCGATCGCGGTATTAAAATAGCCGTAAGCAAGCGAGCACATAAGCGGCTTAGGCTCAAGCAAGCCCGATTCAATATAGGTAAGCTGGGCTACATAGCCCCAATGACACTCGGGTACACCAAACTCAGCTCCAAATAATTCCCACTGGCGAAAATCCTCATCAAACTCACGATATTGTTTCACTCTCTCGAAACCATCTGTCATCCCACTGTCGATATAATCGGTCAGTAAATACTGGTCATATTCAAAGACGTTTTTGGCATAATCGCGCATATGTTTACGACTGCGACTGCGCTTATTGAGAAATTTGTCTAACATCATGTGCATCCTCTTACTTGGCTGGCGTCAAGTTTACCGTAACAGTACCAGACGTGCCTACCAGTGGCACCTTGACCGTGGCCAAAAACGGTTTTATTGGGTAGCCAGTTTTTAAAGTTTCTCGTACCATTTCTCGTGCAGCAGGCGTGACGCTTTTACCGGAAATTGTCCCATTGTTTTTGACTTCTTGTAACCATTGTTGACCACGAATAGATAAGTTAAGCGAATTGGGATTAGGGAATTTGTCCCTTATACTGGATTTGGCTTCTACCAACCATACGGTTTTATTCACATGGTCAATCGCCAATAAATCCGGTCCATTATTGGAACCGTTGCGTACAATATCAGTAAATTGCAAGCCAGTAGCATTGTTCATGACATCCAAGGCAATATATTCACCCAAAAAACCATCGTTTTTTCCATTTGGCGTCCAATGACCAATCTCCATCGAAGTGATGAACTCTTTATTGGTTACATCCTTTAGGTCCAGCTTATTATGCGTTGCATCATATACATCAATCCGGTTATTGGTGGTTGTTGAACCACCGGAATGATGAACTTGCGAGGTAATTTTAGAGACAGTATCAGCAGTCAATACATCATTACGTTTAAGCCAATCGAGCATTTCCTCCATAGACTTAAAGCCAGGTATAACCTTTCCAATGATTGCCCCACCAGCTTGGTCCAGCAGCCATTCCTGCAGCAGCTTTTGCCCATTTTCCGGATTATTTTGCAGTTCCGTATAAATATCATGCAATTCATTTGCTGTTAGAGCTAAATCAATTGCTTTTAGCAACATCAGGGCAATGGGAATCAGGAAAAATGCATTATTTTGTGCCGCGTTTTCTGCTGACAATGCAGCTAAATTAACGTCACCACCAGCCACTAACGCTGACAGACCGCCGGATAATTTAGCAAGATCGACGCCTGCAGCACTAAACTCAGCTACACGGGCATTGAAGTAATTCTGTGCTGAATCAGACAGGAATACAGCTTCAATCTGAGCGTTTGATAAACCAGCCGCTTTAAATCCTTCAACAAGTTGGGTCTGTTCTTTGCCGAACTGCTCCAATTTTTGGGCTTTGTAAATATCTGCCGTAGCTTCACCAGCAACTGCACCACCAGCACCCGTAATACAGCTTTCTTGTGCATTACCATTGGTTGTTCCTGCTGAACTTGAGGCTAAACCAAGCACACATCCACTACCTGCGTGAGCGAGATAACGCATAACATTATTGATATCTCCAGCTCTGTATGCCTTACCTATCGATGATGCCATGTACTCGCCAAGCGTATTAATGCCTGTAGATTTTAAGCTGGCAGTGAAACTATCACCAAAATCTTCGAGGCTTCTACCTTGAATCACGGTAGAAAGACCCGCTGTGACTGTGGCTCTGACTACAGCTTGAGTTGCTTGGTTGCCAAGAGAGACAAGTGTATCCTTACTTAGCAACGCCGCATCTGGATTCACTTTACCAAAGAAATCAACACCTACATCGTTAATCAGATCGTTAACAACACCTGCGGTAACCATAGATGTAGCAAGTGAGCGGAGGCTATCTTCCGCTACTAGGTGTTTAATTGCACCGTCAATTCCCTTTCCGCTTGCCAGTGCCGTTGCAGCCTGCGTTGCTAATGCAACAGCCCCAGCTTGAAGGCTCACAGCCGGAATACCTATGCTAGTTAACGCAGACCCAATAGTACCTGTACCTATAGCTCCTGCGCCGGTACCCGTAAGACCAAATGCGGCTGGCCCCATAGCAACAGCAACCGCTATTGCTATAATAGCCATAGCGGCAGGACTTAAGTTGCTGGTCTTTTTATGAATTCGTAGCTCTTCTAGCTTTTGATAAATAAGCTCAATATTTTCGGCATAGTCAGGGTCGTTATAGAGATCATTCATCCATGCGAGATCGTCTGTTGCGGCCATTTGGGCAAGCACATCTTGAAGAGTTTGACCTTCTTTTTGGGCAATATCTAGAGTAACACCATGAGTAGCTTGGATTTTTATGCCACCAACGATTGCATTATAAACAGCTGTATCTGTTTGATTTTGTATCGTTTCTGTTTTTATTTTCCAAGTTGTTTTTTTAATCCAGTTGTAGAAATAGCTATCCTGTTCTTTTGCAAGTAATAAATTGACTTTACCGTTTCTAGCGTTTAGTTGAGTTCCATCTACCGTCTTTATTTCTGTAGCTTTTAGTGTTACATCTCCCAAGTCGGACGATATGAGAACATCGCGCCCAGCTTCTAAAGCGGTACGAATTGCAATTGTCTGAAATTGTTGCTCCTGCAGAGTAACCTTACGTACTTTACCTGAACGTGATGACTCAAACTGGTTAAACTCATTACCAATATAAACACCTTGCTCTGCAAGTATGCGAAGATATCCTGAATCAGAAATCAACTTTGAAGCTGTAATTTCAATTGCACCTGAAGCCAACAACATTATGTTATCTTTTGCACTTAGACGGCTGCCGATGTGCTCAATAATATTTTGTGTCTCGTGGTAACCTCCAACGGGTTCACTACGATTATAAGTAGTGAATTGCGTAGTTAGCTGAATGTTCCCGTTAGCGGCCAATACAATATTGTTTCCGGAGATGGTTCCTCCAGCAACAACTAGATCGCCATGGGATCGAATTGAAATGTTGCCATTAACAGCATCAACACTGGCAATTTGTCCTAAACGTGTTCCTTGTTCGTATTTGGTGGCATATCTATGCACCATTGTTTTTTGCTGATACTGATTAGCAATAATGTTGACATTGTCTTTAGCTGAAAAACGGCCAGATAAGTTTTGTAAAGTACCGCCAACAAGTAAGTTTAAATCGCCCTTTGCAACAACACTTGCGCCTTCATTAACGGTAAAGTTACCCGCTGTACTGATAAAAGTCCCTCTACGAGTATAAATTGTGCCAGCATTAACAGTAATAGTATTAAACTTGGCCTCAGCCCCCGAGAATTCGACTCTATGGCTATTCACTAACAACTCTGTAACAGTAGCATCAGTAAGATGAACGACAGGCACAAGGACAGCTTCATTATTTACCAGTCGAGTTTCAGGCCAAATAAAATTATGTCCAAATGAATTAACTTGAGCGCGGGTAATTTTATCGCCAAACTTAGCGGAAGAAGTAGCGCTGAATTGATAAGCCTGATTATAGAGATCATTTATCTGTTCAACTTCAGTCGAATAAGAGTCATTAAGTAAATTCCTATTCAGTAAGTTAAATATTTGAGATCTTACGAAACGAGCCTGAACATATTGATCTCCAATACGTTTCCCTAATGGGTAGTTAGGGATAATAATAGTTATACCATTATTGATAATCGGGATCATCTGAGGAGAATGCAGTGCACTTTTCCTGAAAGCTAACAGTTTCTGATGAAACAACTCTATTGTTTGTGTATTTGTACCGATAGCATCTTCTATATAAAATGCCTTTTCAAACTGTCTATTACTATTATAGACACGCTCAAACTGTGAATTTGAGTTAACATCAGATTCAATAAATGAATCAGATATTAACTCCACAGCTTGTACCGTTGCAGGCAAACAGATTTGCAACAACATTAAGCATGACATTAGATAAGCTGTAAACCTTTGCCAAATAGGTTTTACGTAGGTAACTTTTCCTTTAGTTTTGATACTCATCATGTAATCCTACAATTCTAATATGGCAAATAATTCATTAATTCAGCAACGGAAATACGCTTAGTTAAATCATGGGATTCAGAGAAACTCCTAGTCCCTGCATATGGAGCACTTATAGTATAGTGATCAGTTTGTCTATAATTAACAATCACATCATTGCCATTCAATGAGAATGAAATGTAGCTGATAACATTTGAAGTTGTTCCAGTTACTTTAGCTTTTTTATCATGAACTTGTCTAAAATATGAACTCCATAAACTCGCGTCAACAGTAAGGGTAGATACATAAGCTTTAGCTGCATCATCGTACTGTTTTTCCGTATAATTTTTAGGAACCACTGTATTTAATGAACATACATTAATTTCTGGAGCTCCTGGTAAAAACTTCATTAATAATTTTATTGGTATTCTATTATTAAATTTCTCTGCAGTAATATGCGTATAAGCAGCCCCGTAAGTGCTACCATGAAATGTATTCGTTTGTGTATAACCAATGACTACATAACAACCATCAATTGAATAAGAAGAATAGGTAAGTAAGCTAGTAACACCTTGAAATCCCTGCTTCACAGAAGCGGGCCAAGTAACGGGTTTACTCGGCAAAGATGAGACATATATTTTACTTGCCGCCTCAAATTGCGCTGGCGTATAGCCAGTTTTTCCCAACTCACGGTCTTTTGCTTCCTCACTCAATAACCAACTAATACTTACCTGAAAACTGTAATTATCGCACTTACTATACTCACGATTGAGTCCCCAACCTTTAAATGTCACCATTTTACATTGAGTACGCACACCTGTAAGCATATCGCCTTGTACCTCTGATTTATTTACAGTTCCATAGTCATAATCATTATTTTTGTAAAAAAATGGTGCTAAGTATTGGTTAATAACATCGATTTCTTTAGCTTGTCTAATATTGATGTTTGCGATATCTAAATCAGATTGAGATGCTATACTTTCATCTACTCCATAAATACTACCACTAACCGAAAATAAAGTTTCAGCCTCTGCAAGCGTCGTTACATGTTCACCATCGCAAGTTCGAAACATTAAACAATTTCGAATATCATGCAAAGCAGTAAAATCGTAGTTTTCAGACACTTCTAGTCCAATCGTTTTAATTTCTGTTTGATGAAAATGTGCATCAGAAAACACTTCAAAATAAGACAACTCGTTTATAAACTCTTCGTCTATAGAATCAGTATCTTTGCCATCACTGAATCTAAATTCACCGAAAGAATAAAATCGTGCAGGAGGGGAGTAAGCTATAACTTTCGTTGTAGTGCCGATCCTTGCAGAGTCATACTGCCTGCTCTTATCTGAGCTCATAACAGCCTGATTATAAACGTAACTTTCCATCTGCATTCGATAACGCTCATTACTAAATTTAGGGGAATTTATAACCAGAGTACCAGACTGATTTAAGCCTATTATTGCAGATGAGTTAAGAACATAATTTGATGCTTTAATCTCAAGCTTATGCTCTGCTCGAACAGAAACCTGATTAGCTAGTTGATTATTAATTGAAATCCCAGCACTCCAATCATCTGATGATGATTTTACAATTGAATATGGGTTAATATTTTCAAACGCTTTAGCTTGAATCGATATATTATTTCCTGATATGTGAGCAGATAAATTACTTGATATGGTACCAGTTTCTGAGACATCATAAAAAATCCCATGCTTAAGAGAAGTTAAATCTGAAGATATAGGCAACCAAGTTGTAGCTATTGTGTAAGGCACTTTATCGCTTCTAGAGCCATTTGTAACATTGCCAGCATTAGCCTTAAGTACTATTTGACTTGCTTTAATATCACCACCATAACTATTATGAATACCATGTTCAGCTTCAACATTGATTATTTTTGACGAAAGCCTTCCACTATTGATCAAATTTCGAGCAGCAATTTCAATCAATTCAGACTGGATATAGCCCGTAACATACGTGTCATAGCCTGATATTAAAGATACATCTTTTGCGACAATTGAGTTACCAACATCTAGTCGATTAATTGACTTTATAACAATCTTATTATCTGTTGATAACTTCCCCCACATTACAATATTATTCTTTTTATAGCTGAATGCTTCATTCCCTGCACCTTGAATAAATATACCTTCTATAGGCGCATAGAACTGACCATTTAATGTACTAGTCGAGAGTATGTCAGAAATAGTACTGATATCCGCAGTAGATGTGATTTTAATATTCTGAGGGGTAAGAATGGCTACTGACGCTGCGCGAATTCTACTACTTAAAATAAATTCATCACTAACAACTTCAGCAGAATCCACTCTCAAGTTTTCGTAATTAATGACCATTTTTCCAGGGTAAAAACTTACTCCCCCCGAACCTACAATTTTACTTCCTTGCGGATGAATTACATATCCGCCTTCAGAATGAATATCAGCCCTTAAATTAAGATCGATATCTCCAGACAAGAGCACTTTATCAGCAATAAACTCTAAAGATTGGACACCTGGAGATTTAATATTTGACAACTGCATACGCCCAGCATTCAAGGTCGTTAACTTACCTACAACACCAGAAGCATGAATTGCTTGCTTAGTGCCAATCGATGCTAATGCAAAAGTTACTCGCCCAACATTATTAAATGAGCATTCTTTACAGGCTGATGCTGAAGACGATATAAATAAAATATTTGCTGGAGCACCAATTATTTCTACTTCATTTGAGATTGAGATATTCGATGATTTAATGATAATTGTATTAGCGGGTGTTATAGAGTGGTTGACGCTATCTGAACCATTAAAAATCACTAATTTTTTAGATAATACTGAGAAGTTTGAAAATTCATTATATGAAATTCCCTTTACAGGCTTGTCTATAATTAATGTATCAAAACTCGAATCATCTTGCTGTACAAAATTAGTTTCAGAATTACCAGCAAGCACGGATACCGAACCAAATGCAGGCGCCATCAAACTGAGATAAAAAGTTAATAATAAGAGAAAAAAGCCCTTCAATATTGTAAATTTAGTTCTTTTCATAACATCCCATTTCATTAGACTTTGATTGAGCCTAGCCTACTACCTAGAAGTAACGAACTAATGCCACCAAAAAATTGGCGAGACTTTAACACAAAAAACCAAAATGTATCAACCATGTTTCAACTTAAATAATACTTTTTTACTGCGAGCCGTAAATACCGCATGCCACACCAATTACTAAACAAAATCAGCTATTGAATATTATTCAAGCAAATGCGTATGAATTATTAATTAGTATAATTTAATACATGAATACCTAAAACATGAGGCGTCGATTAATACAATAAGCAGCAATAGATAATAGAAAGAAGAAAATAATCACCGGTGCAATTATTTACCTAACAAAAACGATAAATAAAATTTATACAAATATTATTTATCATGCACATTCACTAGTAGCCTAAACGTTATAAAACTAAGAAAGTTATCCGCTTTTGAGTTTTTTACCTGATTTTTAGTCGAATTGCAGTGAACTATTCACTTTAGATTTTTTACATAATTGAGCATTTCTAACAGCTCACAGAAACCGATACTAAATTGGCAAATTCAAGCATCACATTACAATTAAACAGAATATAACAGAACCTTAATCAAATGAGGAATACTGACTTTTAGGATAGACCAGCAGACAATAGGCCACAAGCACAACACCGAACAAGGAGATTCAGTTCAAAGACTCTACAATTGAAACTGTATTAATATTTATGCGGACAGTTCGTCCCCTTGCGAGTACTGAAAAGCTTCATCAGCTCAGTAGTTGGCTTATGAGGGAAGCTGATTGCTCTAGAAAAAAGGCTATCATAACGAAGTCATAGGACTTGACATGTCTATTCGCCTGATAGCCAGTTAACACATGAAGCAACGTAGAATAATGCTTATCCCAAATGAGTTGATTAGCAAGAGCCTAGGAGTGATGTATAAAGCGAAGAGAACTGTGGACATTTTTCATTCAAAAAATTTACAATTATTCCCGTAACGACTCTTATTACATGCTAAAAATTAGCTTCTCACTCCAGTCATCTGACGATTAAATAAGCATTTAAAATAGAAGTTCTCTATTATTTAAAATATAGCTAACAGGTAAGAAATAAAATTAGTGCTTTATCGCATATAATAATGGCAACAGAACGATTTCGATTCATATTCTCTATAGCCCTTTATTCTATTGGATTTTTTTAAGTTAATAGTCTTTATAACTTAAGCAAGATTTTATTTGCTACTAGTTATGTGTCTTATTCTTGAAAGACCTTGGACGCAACCATCCAAATGTAAAGAAAGTGACTGAGACGTAATATGAGAGGAAAGAATCAGTGAATATATTTCACCAAAATATGGATGTTTATCATCTAAAATATAATAATCTGATCGCCCACACTCACCTAAATCTGACATCCCCTCTTGTTTTATAAGGACTCCGGTATGCCCCTCATACCATGTTATTATTGTGATCTTGCCAGTGCTGCCTCCAGATGCTGCATTTACAAAACCACAAACTGACATAATTAGAAAAAAAACGATATACATAGTAATTTTCATTCAGGTACTTCCTTGTAAGGATAAAAAATAAAACGGTTGCCTGACAGTGTACAACATGAATTGGTCAGTTTGATAGATGCTATATGATACAGTGCGCATTACTGATTCGAAAAAAGATCTGTACTTTAATGATAATTACAGTGCATTTTAGCGCTAAATCGACGTGTTTAGCGCATTCTCTTAATGAGCTCGTGCAAAACTCAGACTGAACTCTGAACAAAATATCGCTTAGCAGTTTTAAATCTCTAGGGTTCCAAAATAGCCATGAGTGAGGTCTTACACTTCTTAATAGGTGACAAACTTCAATATGCAACTACACGCCGATACCATCTTTATATCCTGTTCAAAGCGGTGAAAATTTTTAGTACAAAAAATATCTAACATTTGTGTGTTTCCAAGCCTCCCAAGTGCTGCAAGTCGCAGGAACATCATCCCCATCAAACCACACACTCCCCATGTCAGCTTGAGTCGCCTTAGCATGCATAAGCATAGATAGCATTGACTTACATGTTTCAGCACTTGTTATATAAGGAGTACCAGATACACTCCATTCTGAGTTAGGATTACATATAAATACGGCGTTATTCATGCTGCTTAACTTCAGCATTATACCATCTGGTGCATGAAGACCAACCTTCTCAACAGTACCCCCACACTGAATTGTTGCCGCATGAGAATAAGTGGTTAAAATAAATAAAGCTAAAATGATTTTTCTCATTAATTTTCCTATTTATAAAATGAATGCCCAATGTCTCTATGTACGTTAGCTCATCCATATTTTATTGCTATCTTGATATGTAATAGCTGAACAATTTGGCCACTGCAATCGCAACACTTAGTATTCTGAGCTCTTGCTTCATTTTTTGCATTTTAATATGTATTAAAGTGCAATTTTCGCGTGTTTTAGCGCTTAATCGACGTGTTTTGTGCATTATCGTAACTGATTCATGCAAAATCAGTTTATGCATCATAATGTGCATAAATAGTCACATATCTATCAGTCTTTAATATTGCACTCTTAATCAGAAGAGAAAAAGCAATAGCATGACGGAGTAGTAAGCGACTCACTTTGGGACAGAAGCAAGATAGCTCCAAAACTCTAACTAATAAGACTTTTATTAGGAAAAGTTTTGCAATCGCATGATCGAAAATACTCGCATAAAACGAGCAGAATATAGGAGTTGTCTTGTGTTAAATTTGGAGCTAAGCGGAAATACAAGGCAACTGGAGTATTTAGCGTAGTTTTTAATGCTTCTGTTATGCACTATCACGTGTAAAAACTTCCAACCATTGATCAAATCTAATGTCAAAACTAGCTATACCGTTAATGCTTATACCATCAGTTCTACTAGGCAAAGCAAATGATGCTAGATGCTCAAAGTATTCCGACACAACATAAAAACTACTTCCAATGCTTGAAGGTATATGATTTAGCTCGTCAATATTAGGGAATAAGCCCCTATACTTATTCGAAAAAACCACAGTGCTGGAGAAAGTCAAATCAAGTTTAAATAAAAGAAAAAGATAGTTACTTAACCATCTTGCAACCTCGGTCTCTGAAAGAGATTTATCATCCACACAAATCATTTTTCCGATCTCATTATACTTATCAATTAGTTCATTGAATTCATCTAGTTGAAAATCTAACCACGATCTATCGCAATCTAGTTCTTTTGAGTCGAACAATACGCAAACTGGACTATTTTTGGGAAAGAGGGTTTTATACAAGTGTGGTCTGTTAATGATTTTCACATCATGTGCTGACTGAAACATATCCAATAAATTCATCATTTCTTTTTTATGATCTATGTAATTTTTAAATGTATTTTGTGAAATCGTCTCACTTATTTGAATTCTAGTTTGATTGCTTCTGAAAATGGTAGCCCTAAACGCTGCGAGCCCCATTCCTCCAGCTACCATACTAAGCGGAAGAGAGAATATGTCCATTGTTTTACTGTAACAACTTAGATCAAAACACAAAACTAGATCATTATTTATTATCAAAAATAGATACAGTAAAAATCCAATTAACAAGCCTCCCCATAAACTTAATATAAAGATGAGATCGCTACTTAATTTATTATTCATACTTCCTTAGGCAAGTTGCATACAGTATGGGGCTGGAGGCTAGACACCTCCAGCTATTTGATTATATTTATTTACCTGAAATTGCATTCACTACAGATAAGTTCCATTTTTTATTATGAATTATTCTTTTATGTGGTAAATCACTATTAATTATTTGGCTTTTTGTTAATTGTGATATTTTTTCCCATTCACTATTAAATACATAAGTTGCATTATCAAACTCCATACTTTCTAGAACATACACATTCTGATATTTAAATCCGTAAACAAAGTACCCACTAAATCCAGCACGACCTGTAGCTAAAAAATCAGGATTTTTTCTCGAGATGATTTTCATTCTGTGTTCTATAACTTTTTTATCATTTTCTTCTAGATGTTCAGTTCTTTTTAAAATTATAGGCTTAGCTTTAATCCATGGACATTCACCAGGAGGTAAAATATCCCATTGTAATCGTTTTAGTTTTGGACCTATTATACTTTCTTTATCTACATCATATATTTCAAACTCAGAAAAGCATTCAAGCATTATATTCGTAACATGGATATTTCTTGTTTCATCACTGTCGTTGAGGTTTAATTCAGCTGAAGACAAAAATAAGTATCCATTCATTTCTATGATCTCGAAAGTTTCAGACGGTGCTGAAATATTCTCACGAGGATATTTTTTTATCGTTCGTGTTCTAATACCAGAATGCCTCCCACCATGCCAATCTCTTGATGAGCCATAAAACATTACTGATTCAGGTTCTAAAGGTAGATCCTTCCTAACCTTAATCGCTCCATTGACATTAAAACGTGTATGCTTCCCTAACACTGACGGAATTAGATAATCACCAGCTATAGGTTTGTCGTCAAAACCTAATTGTAGTATAAGTTCTGTAGAAAGCTCTAACAGATTAATAATGAGTCGAACCTTAGTCGCAGAACCTGCAACTTTTATGAATTTGGTTAATGACCGTACGGATTTCCCTGTAAACTTCATACACGACTCCTTAAATATAACATTTTAGTATTTATGCATTTTGCTGTTTGCAAAGCATAAATCTTTTGTTGGGTTTGGCCGATACCAAAACCAAATTAACAGTATGCTACATGCTATAGGAGTTTACTTTTTTTAGGTAGTCACTTTTTGAGCGGTTTTACTGGTAATCCTCTGTTCTAATGTATTATTTCCCTAGCTTGACATTATGACTGTTGTGCCAATATAAGAGTGGCCATTATTTTTGATTCATTCCTATAAATAATGTAATGCTGAAATTGCTACACTGTTCCTCGCATGAGCAATTGTATGGGTATGAAACATGAATAAAAATACGAATGAGTAAAAGTACTACAAACAAAAAATGGGGCACTGTAGTGCTACAAAGCAATGTCGAACAGTCTCTGGACATTTCTGAATTATGAAGACGTAATTAAATTACGTTCCGCTCAAATCCCTAATGAATTGCTATAAGCCGAGATCCGCAAGTTCTGAATCGATAATACGCTCACCTTCTTCCAACCTAAATCTCGAATAATCAAGATAAATAGTAAAATCGACATCTTCAACTTCTGAAGTTGAATTCTGAATAAAATCTAAACATTTTTCTAAGCATCTTTTCACTTCACGGTATCCAAGAACATTTTGAACAGCATCATCACCATACACCGATCTAATTTTTTCACTAACATTTTCAAGTTGATCTAACTTTGCTTTCACAGCTGCTGTAGATAGTGCTTTTTCATATCGACCTTCGATAATCTTGCTGAACAGGTGGTCAATAAATAGGTTCTTCATGGTTTTCCTCATAAATTAAGGGTATAACTAGTGGTTTTATAAAACATAAAATTCAACATTTTTTCAATAGGGTAAATATTTTTATGTGTATTTTATTTAGGCATACAAATACCTCCTTATTTAAGAAGAATAATTTCTTGAGAAGAATAAGAGAATTGATAACCATAACCATCAGTAATGACGATGTGTAGTTTATTTCTTGAATAGATTAAAGAAGACTAGAATTAGTCCATATCATTATTATAATTATATCCCAAACTAATCCACTAATGCAAATGATTATCAATTAAATGTAATGCACAATGTATCTAGGAATTAGATTACAGGTTTTATCTGGTCTTATTTCTACTCTTTGGAATTATTAAATTTCAGTCAAAATCTACTTCTATGATTATAGTGCTGAAGTAGTCGTAACACACAATGGAGGCAGAACAGACTGATGATAGTCTGTTCTGTTATGAGCGTGGAATTTAAATCAAGAAGTCTTCGATTGAACGGCCATTTTCAATTTGCTGTTTGAATACAGTTGGCATTCTACCTTGCCCTGTCCAAGTGACAGTTTCGCCTTCAACTACGATTGAATATTTAGCTGGACGTGGTGCTCTTGCGCTTTTTACTTTAGCAGTAACACCGCCAAGATCATCAAGTGATAAACCAGCTGACTCAATCATCTTCTGAAGTTCTGCAATTTTAGCGATACGCTCAGCATTTGCTTCAGCTTCAGCATTTGCTTCTTCTTCTCTTTCAGCAACGATCTTGCCTAATTTTTCGTACACATCTTTTAGTTCAGCAACAGATAACTCTTTAACAGAAGCTTTTAAACGACGAGCATGAGTTAAGATCTCTAAAAATTCAGACATTGTATTTCCCTAATAAGTTTGTATCGCAACAATATAGCTGATTTTCAATTTGTAATGAATACACAAATAAATTCATTTTTAATAACTGTTAAAGTGCAGTTTTCGCGAGTTATAGCGCTTAAACGATATGTTTTGCGCATTATCGTGACAAACTTATGCAAAAACTCAGTTCATGCAGCACAATGTGCATAAATAGTCATATATCTAACTGTATTTATTGTTTTACTCTTAATCAGCAAAGAAAACGCAATAGCATGACTGAATAGTAAGCGACTCGCTTTTGGACAAAAGTGAGTCAGTGATTTCGCTGAATTAGCTAAATACAAATTAATTCAAGTATGGAAATCTCCGATAGGTAAAAGGCAAGACCTGACCACACAGGTCACCATTAAGTCCGCACTATTTATCAGGAATTGACCGATAATTCATTTCCCTATAATCTCTGTAATCAATCAGTTGCCTATCAACAAGTTTAACAATTCTTCTGAGCATTCGATCCTATGACAACTTCCAAAATCGATCTGAACGACCTACACGATAAGAACATAAACTATTTGATTGGTGCAGGTGCATCAGCAGGTCTATTTCCAACCCTTGCATTGAATATGCAAACAGAAGGTAAATGGGAAACCATTGAAACTTTGGCTACCGAATTCGATGCTATTGATGCTAAACATCTAAAAGCCTTGCTGTTCATGTATTATTACGAGGAATGCATCAAGCCTGTTAGTTCCGTTGATTTCACTAACTTAGAAGATGAAAAGAAAGTAGTCATCGATAATTACAAAAAGTTCATAAAATTGAACCTTGAAATACTTCGTAGAAAGCGAGGTTACGACAGAAAGGTTAATTTCTTTACTACGAATTATGATTCCTGCCTTTCCTATGCAGCAGATGAAATTTACGAAGAAAAATCTATTCGATTCAACATCAATGATGGTTCGCGTGGTTTCCATAAGAAAATTGTTGAGGCCCGAAACTTCGATTGCATGACTACTGAATCCGGCATATTCGATAGAAGCAAAGAAGTCCAACGACAAATCAATCTTATTCATCTTCATGGTTCTGCTTTCTGGCGAAAGCACAACGATTCTATTCTTATTGATTATTCTTCTGCAGATAAAATCGTTTCTGAATCTTCAATCGACAGCATGTACTACGATGATTTTAAAGAGATGCTAGAAAGCGGCTTTCACACCGTGGATCAATTGTGTTCAATGATAATAGATGACGAAAACGAAGTGGAATTTCAACGTAAACAAGATGACTTCTATCGGGAATATAAAAAGTTACCTATCGTGAATCCTACAAAATGGAAGTTCCACGAAACAGTATTTGAAGAACACTATTACCAAATGCTGCGCCACCTTAGTTACGAGCTAGAAAAGCCAAATAGCGTATTGATCGCCTTCGGTTTCTCTTTTGCTGATGAGCACATCAGGAACTTGATTAAGCGCTCCCTAACGAACCCTACTCTACAGGTATACATTTGTTGCTACAGAGAGAGCATGATCCAAGAGTTGCAGAAGTATTTCTCTGACTTCAATAACATCAAGTACGTTGTCCATGAAGAAGGCAAAACTTTAGATTTCACTTACTTCAATTCTCATGTCTTAACACTTGATGAGGATAAGGCATGAGCATCTTTATTGGTGAGGTTACAGCAGTAAATGGTATTCAAATTACCTTGACTGTTGATGAGACATCAAACAAAGACACTATTTTCTATGAAGGTCAGCGATACAAAGGCATCTCTATCAGAGAGTACGTTTCAATTCAGCGTGGTTTCCGTGACATTGTATGTATCGTTGAGGGTGAGTACTTAGATGAAAGACGTTTCCAAGAGAACACAGATAAAATCGAGTACGTCAGAAAAGTACATGTTCGCCCTATTGGCTACATTGAAAATGCTAAGTTCTTTGAAGGTATAAAATTCTTACCGTTAATCCGTGACCCTGCATTCCTGTTGCCTGAGCAAGCCCTAAAAACGGTTTACTCATCTAGTGCTGAATCAGATTTCTGTATTGGATCATTGTTAAAAGAAGGGATTGAAATATCTCTACCTTGGCAGAAACTGTTTAATACCCACATAGGTATTTTTGGTAACACTGGTAGCGGTAAATCGAATACTCTGACGAAACTATTCACTACCTTATTTGATGAAAAGCATGAGCAAATCAAACCTGTCAGTAAATTTGTATTGCTCGATTTCAATGGTGAGTACATCAAAGATCAAATCGTATCGTTGAATAAGAAAAACGCAATCGATCTGAATACGAATATTGTAGTCGATAAATTCCCGTTGGCAGAAGATGAATTCTGGAATGCAGAGACCCTTTCAATTCTTTTTCAAGCCACCACCAACACACAGAAACCTTTCATTAATCGAGTTCTGCAAGGGCGCTCAAAATATGGCACAGGTAAAGCGAGTGCTCTAAGTTACTTAAAGTACACGATAAAATTCTGTTTCACCTCTACATCTCAAAAACCAGAGGTACTTGATCTCCTCAAAAGCATTCTAAAGTGCACTGATAGCGTAGATATCCTCAAAGATGTTAGTTGGCATGGAAGTAACTTCAAAGTCCGTGTTGGGTCAGGTTTTGAATTCTTCAATAACGAAAACCAATATAATCTTCACCTCAAAAGTCATGTTGATATGGTAAATATAAATGAACTTGATGCATTTCAGGAATTTAAAATCCTGTGTAAATTGAAGTTAATTAATGATTTAATGTACAATTTCGTTCAATTCGATCACATACAACCTCTATTAAAGCGTGCTGAATCCTCATTAGGAGGGTTGTCTAAGGTAATTAAAGTGGAGACAAGTGTTGCGACTGACGATAAAGCACTAACTGTCATTTCGCTGCGCAATTGCAACCAAGACGTGAAGAAAATCATTCCCCTTCTTGTCACGAAACATTATTACAATTCTCACAAAAAACAAGTTAAGCAAAGCCCACCAGAAAAGACGCTACACCTAATCATCGATGAAGCACATAACATCCTTTCTCAGCAATCAGTACGTGAACAGGCTAATTGGAAAGACTATCGTTTAGAGTTGTTTGAGGAATTAATTAAGGAAGGTCGAAAGTTCGGTATTTTCCTTACATTATCGAGTCAACGACCAGCTGATATCTCAGCAACAATCATGTCTCAGTTGCACAATTTCTTTATTCATCGTTTAGTTAATGACCGTGATTTGTTCTTGCTGGATAACACCATCAGTACATTAGATGGTGTTTCCCGCTCATTGATTCCGAACCTATCAAGAGGCTCTTGTATAATCACTGGAACTTCGTTTAATTTGCCTATGCTGATCCAAGTGGATGAGTTAAGCGACGAAAGTAAACCTGATAGCAACGATGTTAACTTAAGTACACTTTGGTAAAAGCGTACTCTAAGGGCTAAGAACAGCAGGATAGTGTGGGGGCTAGATACCTCCGGCTACCCGATTACACATTTTTCATGCCTGAGTAATGTGCAATGACCTTGTCATTCCACTTTAAGAGTAATTTCGTTCTCTTTGCATGATTCAGAACTAGCTCGCGATTTTCTGCTAAATATTTCTCTTGTTTGTAGATATAATTTTGAAATTCATAGACCTGTTTCACGAGACTATACATTGGTTTTGAATGTATTCCTGTACAGTTCTGAAACTCTATCGGCTCATTAATATCATATATTGGTTCGACTCGATCCAAATGCTGAAAGTACAATATACCCTTACCCGAAGGATAAGGCGGAAGTGTATGTTTAGCCAAATATGAATCAAATCTATTGTAATCGCCTATGAAACCTGATTGAAACCTCTTATCTACGGACCTATCCATAATCGGTTGATAAAGATGTATGGAGGGTTTAATTATTGGTTTTCTTATAAGCGGGTGCTTAATTTTTCTAGCTATCGAAAAATCACTAGTATGCATCATGTAAGGGTTTTCTCCATCAAGCATAGTGAAACAGCTTTTTGGAAACGGAAAACCACAGCGTGCGGAAAACAAAAAATCACTGGACATATTAATGATTAAGATATTATTTATTCTCAATCCCATACAAGATGGCTGACTATGAAATACTAGTGATTCTGTTCCTAAGGCATTTAAGCCAACCCCGTCACCCTCGATCGGATAGATAGCAATCATTCGATCTTTTTGACTTATTCTCGTCTTGATATGAAAGCTGGGCTGAATATTAGTGGGGTTGCCTTGAATGAAATGATATGCAATCCAAAGTCCTACTCGAACTTTATCCATCCAATCCATAAAATCTATGTATTCAATGCTTGTTAGTGCGCCTCTATCAAGTAACGTCAGAACATAGGATTTAGCTCTACCTTCCAGATTTGAGTATTCCGTATTGCAGCTCTCACACGCTGGAACACAGAAATTTAACCAATCAAATCTAATAGTTCGCCCGTCTCTAAAATTGGTACCAAAATTTACAACTCTTTTTGGATCTCCAGTTAACTCAAGCAACCACTGAGGAAGTATGTGCTCTCGATTCTTTTTTTCTGGTGGGTTTCCACAAAAAACACAGAATCTATTTGATGTCATTCGATATATCCATTGATGTGTAACGCTTTGCTCACCGGAAAATTGGGAGCGCAGCAGTAATTTTTCCGAGTGCAGCAACTTGTTATAAGTCGCCTCTCCTCTGCAGTCTATATAGAAACGTTAATTAAAAGATTTTAGGCTTTTAATTGACTCACTATATACCTCACCAACTATATAATTCTTTGACTTTAAACTTTCATCAATGTTTTTTGTCGCAAAAACAATTTGAAAATCTGTTTTGTAACGAGATAGAGCCTCAACTACCACCTTTTGAAAGTTCTTCGATCGGTCATCTTCCATCCCGCCATTTTCTATGCCATCGAGAACCAAGAATCTGGGGAGACGTATATATGTTTTTTCAAGCGCTGCCATCAACAAAGCAACATGAAACGCGTTATTTAACAAGACTATTCCACTTTCTGAAAAAGCTCTTTTTCCATTCACGGATACACTATTGGCAGCAAAATCGAACTCAGCATACTCTGCATTTTTGAATTCTTTTTCTGAACCATTATCTTTTCGAAGCAACTCACAAAGCTTCTCGGATATAAGCGCCTGAACTTCAGGCTCACGCGTAAATCTTTGCTTCCCTATCAATTCGATTTTGTCACTAAGCCTGTTAACTTCAGACTGAACAATGTCTCTTTCACCTCGCAATTCGATTAAAGACCGATGAAGCTCAGCAATTTTATCTAATGTTTGCAGTTTTTCTTCGAGCTCGCCTGTTAGTCGATAAAGATCAAATAGCTGCTTTTCTTTGCTTGCATCAACAGAACTCATAGTTGCAGTAACTCTGCTAACTTGCTTTCTGAATGAGACTCTTAATTCCTTTCGCCTAGTTATAAGCTCAGCTAGTTTTTGTTTTTTCTTTTCCAACAACCTTTCAGATTCACGAAGCTGGATCTCTATTTCATTCTTCATTCTTAGGAGACTATTCGAACTATCTGTTGATTCTATCGGTTCACCACATAAGCCACAGCAGTCCTTGACTTTTTCTTTGAGTGATTTATGACAACTTGGGCACGATGAGAATTCGAATCCATCAATCAAACTTCCAACTTTAATTGAGTCTGATAATGCACACTGCTTGTCAATAAGCTCAGATACAAACTCTTCAGAGTCAAGTATGTTGTAATTCAATTGCTGAATTTCAGTTTCTACTTCTAGCAACTTGTTCCGAATTACTACGCTATCTTTTGCTGAGGATTCTGTTTCTTTTTTATCAGAACTGTATGAAATTAAAGATTTTTCTTTAACTTCTATAATTTCGACATTAATAGATGCTATTTTATCTAATATATGTTTCTTCTGTTCTTCAATTGTCTCGAGACCCTCACCAAAAGAAGTTTTTCCAACAACCGACTGAATTGCCTGAAGTTTTGCAATTATCTTTTGTAAATTCTTTTCTTCTTCAACAAGTTTTATCTTTGCGTCATAAAGCTCATTATCATATAAGCCTAATAAGTATTTACCTACAGATTCTCTTTTGAATGCAGAATCGAACGGCTCATTGTTAAATATGGCACTAGAGGTGTTTGATTGATCTGCATAAATCAGTCGATAGATTTGATGCAAAGTTACATTGTTATTGTTTGCATCTGCTTTTGCTTCAGGCAAGCCAAGTACGTCAAACATTTTTTGAGAAAAACTAGGTTTGCTTCCTATTGCATACGGATAATTAAACCAGCTTGTGAGAGGGGAGGCTAATGCCGTATCCATTTCTGAAAAACAAAAGTCCATTGATTGCTTCTCTGAACCATTGTTTTTACGCCTAATGGTAACGGGACTGCAATTGACTTTTAACTCCACATAAATGTTGTCACAAAGGCCCGCTTCCTCTTTCCAGTTAGAGACTTCGTAACCTAGTCCATACATTAAAAGTTGTATTATGGAGGTTTTGCCAGAACCATTCTTTCCTGCCAATATATTAACGCCATCATGAAAGGCTTCATCAAAAACGATTATAGAGCCTCTTTTTACATGAAGCCTCTCAACCTTCAAAGTGGGTTTAATTAACATCGTATCTATAATCCATTAAACTCGTTATTTTTTTTAGTCCATCAGAACCTGTAATTGAAATTGATATTAGGTTTTCCACGATAAAATCAATTGCCTGGCTAGATATGCTGTTTTCTTTTGATTCAGCTAAGCTCTTTAATCCTTCTGGAATATTTTCGAGGATGACTTGATATTCCGAAGAATTGTTGTCTTTTTGCAACACCCCAAGAACAACTAGTCGTTCTATAGCAAGGAAATGTATTTCTTTCATCGCATTAAAGAGGCTTTTCGGATCGAAATTCTGATATCGGTTCATGTAACTTTTAAACTCATTCTTATCGGTAAATTTATTTCTTGGTACAGACAACTTTTGAATATGCGCAGGGTTTGCGATTAAGAAGTCAAATAAGCGCAGCGCATCAATTTCTAAAATTTCTGCTTTCCAATAAATTAGTAATGCCGTCATTCGTAGCAGTGTATGGTTTGGGTCCAGCGCTTTGTTGTATAAAAGCATTACTTCCACTCCAAGTGGCAATTCCCTGTAAGGAAATAAACCATCCCATTGATTTGACGATTAAAAATCTCCAAAACATTATCACCTAGGTGAGCTTGAATTTCTTTCTCAAGGTGAGTCCTGAAAAGCAGCTTCAATGCGGCTTCTTCCCTTACATCAAGTAACTTATTCTTAATATTTGCGTTAAAAATCGACTCAACTTCGGCCAATAAATAAGTAATTATCTTCTGAGCCGACTTGTAATGCTGATTCCTAATAATTAACTTACTAACTTCTTCTTTTAGTTCCTCTCCGACATCAATCAAATAACCAAACCCAGCATCTTCAAGCTTTTCAGTCAAATCGCGAATATCGTACTTTTCATTACTATAGTGAGTCAGCTCATCAATAATTACATAAGTTACTTGTTGATTTGATTTTTCTTCGACATACATTTTAGACAGCAAGTCCATCTGTGTAGGAGCTGGTAAGATATTTGTTATCTTGTCACGTCCAATAACATCGCCGCCTGCAGTAATATTTCTGAGCCAGCTAAACATTTACTTTTGAACCTTATCTCGACCAACAATGTCACCGCCGGCTTGTACATTTTTAAAGTTGCTTTTACTTCCAGATTTAAAGCTGATTACAACTTTAATTCCAAGCCCTAGTACAGCCAGAATAGCTACAGCGATTAAACCAATTGTTATTAAATCATCCATTTCAGTACCTTTTGAACTAACTAATGTAATCGTACAACCAGCTAAACTCGTTTTTGGATTTAGCGATAGTACTGCTGATTATGACCTCATACTTATAACGCCCGCTTAACAGGCGCATAAAAGTTTGGCTAAAATTAGGAACGAAGTGACGCAAGCCAAGCTTTTTGCGTCCTTTGTTGAAGCGTTCGTTATGTGCTTAATCCAACAAATGGTTATATTTTTCAGGAAGTAAACTAAACTCTCCCCAACCTAAACTTTGAAAGCACAAGCCTGTTCCATTTTGTTTTACTGTGCCGTAAATGATTAATATACGACCAACTGAATTGTCATCAATGCCATGTGCTTTTTGATCTTTATCTTGAGACTTTAAACAAAAATCCCATACACCTTCTGCATTATTTTCAAGGTAAGTCATTCTAAAGTTAGTTGGCCTTTTGTGCTCACCTAAATGTGCTGTGCTTACAATTTTTCCGTAATAAAAACTCGGTACGTCAGTTTCTTCTGAAATTTTTTTAACACTTTTCAAAAGATCTATAAGTCGAATGGCGTATTTTTTATCAGGTAGGTGGAAGTATTTATATAAGTTTTCGTCAAAATTTCGGCAGAGACCAGCTACAGTTTTGATCCGACTAGGCAAGGCAAATGTTTCGCCATTATGGCGGCCAATTGCTACCTCTGTAGTCGGCCCTGCCTGATCTTCTACAGGAGTTTCATCGTAAATCGCAGGTTGATCTTCTTTAGGTTCAGGTTTGTGTTTTAAAAAACTACTTATAATAACCAAGTTTTCATCGTCAATTGCTTTCTTAGCTTCTTCCCAGTTTTCGTACCTTTTACCCTCTGGTTTAATCGACTTTAAATCGCATTTCACGTTTTTATAAGTTCTAATATGAGCAAAATATGCTTCTCGCCCATTGGTAAAATGCTCTTTTTCTTTTGGCACACGGTTAAGATTAGTAAAACAACCTGGGCAGAATAAGCTTCCATCCATATCCGTTTTATATTCAGACGGAATAATTTTCTTTGCATTAGCTTTGAGTAATGCAGGATTACCCTCTTCGTAGCTCCAATGTTCCATTTGATAGGCAAACTTTATTCTTCTATTTGACTCATCTTCACCCATGTAGCCTCCTTACTTGAAAGTTAACTCAAATTCTGAAAAGCACATAACCTTTGTATAGTGCGCATGCGCGTTTACCCCATTAGAGCAGTGAAAACGCGCACAGTTAACTACATGTATTGCAAAGAACTTATCAGCTTTTTATCTGAAACACCATCTGGAAAAATGCGCATGCGCGTTTTCCAAATATATTAACTCACTTGTAAAAATTATATCCACATGATTCTAATAGACTATATTAATTTCAAGCTGGGAAAACGCGCAAGCTAATGAGCCTAAACACGGAATGGAGCAAAACCTCCTTAGCACTTGATGCGCGGCACACTTCGCCACTTAGTCGTGTATTGGGGCGTCAATAAGTCCCTCCGCATTGCCCATTTATGCTCTATGCCTTGAGCAGCAATAAACAGGGTATCACTACCATATCGTTGGTTAATGTGATCGAGTGTAAGCATTAGCGCTGGCTTTACGGTGGGAGGATTAAACAAGTCTAATTGGCTGTGTTTCTCACTCGCTAAATCAATCAAACCTACGCCTATCTTGTAATAGCGTACACCTTCACGAAATAGCTTGGGTGCGACTTCACATATAGCCTTAGTCAGCTCGACCGTACAGTTAGTTGGACAAGGGAAGTGCACCACTGTTTTATAGTTTACAGGGCGTTCATCATGGGGTGAATTTGTGGCAAATAAAAACATAAGTCTTGCAGACTGAGCCTTGCTTACGCGCTTTAGCTGCTGCAATACCAACATGCTATAAACTAGTAGAGCACTGACCAAATTTTCTAGATAAAAAACCAGCATCAACGCAAGTTGCAACACAAGAGTACAGCTTCTTTCTGTGCTTTAGTCTGTTCATTCTGTCGTGAAACATATCTAACACTATATTCTCACATTTTTCAGGAGCAGCTTTTACCCAACAATTAATTCTCTGTTGCCCTGAGATTACCCCTTCAGAACATTTTTTCGCATTCGCCACAACCTGATCGTATGCTTCTCTTTCAAGATTTTGAGCTAAAGCTGTTATAGGTAGAAAAAGAATAAATACCAAAATCACCTTGTACTTCATAAGTTACCTTGTAGCACTAAAAATAGGAATTTTCCCAAATGCTATATTCCAACCAATTTCGGATAAAAGGTTAATATGCCATTAAAGCGAATAGACTAAGCAAATATTTCACTTGCTTAGCTCGCTTTTTTATCTTTCACCGATATTTTAAATATCACTCTACGAAGCTGCATGTCGATGGTATGGAAACATGAGATAAAAATGCAACCAAGTGATTATATTAACTTCCTTGCCTTTGAAATATCAAGTTCATACTTACCTACACTTTCGTAGAATCTAGCAGCTTCAACTGCTTTCAATATTACACCGTAGTAAACAATATTTAGGGCACCATCTATGAATTGAAGAATCATTACATCATCAGCTCTATCTATCGTTGAAGCTGATATGGGAACAAAACCAGTCTTCTGGGCAGTAGTCTTAACACTAATCCTACGACCCGATGACGAGAGCACATCAAACCCATGCTGATTTGCGGTATGGGCTAATGTACCGTTAGTTTCTAAAGCACAAAAAAACTCACCAAGTCTACCTATTAAATGCCTAACCTCTGTAGGTTTAACTCCGAACTCACGGGTTTCAAGAGCAATCAACTCTAGGTATTTATCGTATAAAATTTTTATTCTATCTTGAGTAATCATATCTCATTCACAAAAGGGGATGTTTTAATCGTTTATAGCACCTAGTGCATTCATAACAACAGCACCAAGTTGTCGAGTGTTATATGGATTGCCATTCACATTGAAAATACTTAGATTTAGCTCAGCAGCCAGTTTTCTCAATTCTGGTTTTGCTATAGGCATCAGCTTTTCGTCGACATAAACTTCAATAGTACCGTTCTCAAGTTCTTTAATTACACGACTACCGTATGAAGCTGTCTTAATATGCTTTAACTCAGTCGACCGCTTAGGGCGGTCTATCAACTTAGATAAAGAAATAGTATTTTTCCCTGTGCCATTAACACTCATTAACCGTAAAGCCTCAGTCACACTGACGTCTAACAGTAATTCAATTTGCATTTCTTCAGTGTTAACACGGAGAATTATGACTCTGTCTACTAAGCTGAGAGTTTTTGAATTAAATGAAATGTGACCACCAAGTCCCATCATTGCCGTTGTTTTTACAGAGATCCTTTCCCCTTTTTCACTAACAACATCATAACCCTTTTGATTTACCTCTGTGGCCATCTGACCATTAGAGATAAGTGCTGCATATAGCTCACCAATGCGTCCAATCAAGTGACGAAGTTCAGTTGGCTCTACACCCCACTGTAACTCACGCTCAAACCAAGACATAGCTTCGCCTAGAGACTGGATGATTTGCATCTGTGTTAGAGCCATCGATTACTCCCTGAATTGTACCAGTACAGCTCTTTAATTAAGCATTCTGCCGTACATAATGTACGGCAGAATGCTTACATACTTGCCTAACTGATAGAATTTATCGATTAATACGAGAGACCATATTCTTCAAGGTTGATACCAAAAAACGGCTCTAAAATATGTTCTTCAAACTCTGCAATTTCATCTTCAGGCACTTGAATGAAGGTAGAACGATGATTTGGTGCCCACCACTTATTAGGTCCTTCATAGCCCACATTACTTATCGCTAGCCTGATGAGCCTGAATGGTCTATCTGCCCAACCATCACCTTTAGATGAAAAAAAGTTTACAGGTCCAGTGAACTGACCAAGTAAGCAAATACCATTATTTCCGTGAGTAAGATAAAAGTAGTCACCAACATCAGCGTTAATGAAATGCTCACCTTGTGTTGTCGAGGATTGTCCCTTCGCGGCTGTATTAATATGAACATATACCAGTCTATGTTCTATTGACGATGATATATCGATAAGAGAAAAATATTCAGTTCCCTGAGATAACTTCCAAAAGGTTGGTAACATGCAAACTCCATTTTTAATGATTTACGACTTTATTATAACGGGTACTATATAAAATACTCTTACACATTAATCATTTGTAACTATGACGGCAAGCATTGAAAGTGTCTAAAGATCACATTTACGCTTCTAAAATAAGCCTTTTAAGACGTATTAATGCAGCAGTTTGTGCCGACCTTTCACAGTTCTAAAGTTCGTTCTAGGGGGCTATGATCACCTTAAGTCATTTATTCAACTTGTAACATAATGAATAAAATGGATCACGCTACGGGCATTCTTCATTTGAGCCACTTCCACTCTCTTGAATACCTGATTTATCCCATATCCATTTATTGGAAATATCAACTTTATCCATATATTCAGATATCCTTATGTGCTTTAAATTTGAACGCCCGCTGGTCAAGCTTCGGCAATACTCAACAGATTCAAGTTCAGACTTAACATACTCACGCAAAGTGGCAAGACCAAAGATCGTATTATGAAAGTTAACATCCGTGACCGTTATGTATGAAAAACTGTGCAGTTTTCTGATAATACCGGTTAAGCGAGGCGGTGAAAGAACGATATTGAGATGTTCAAACAGAACATCTGGCAGAGATATAATGTCATCTTTAGAATGTTCCTCCGTCGTGGTTTGTCGGTGGTAAAAACAACTATAAAAACTGTCTTTACTTCCTAATGTAGGGAAGTTCCCTATAGTTTTTCTTCTTTCTGAAACTGTAAAGAACCCTCCCGTGTACCCCTTCAGATAATCATATAAAAAGAGAACGATCCTAGTTTCTGCAAAGTTAAAATGGGGATTTGTAATCACATTCATCAAGAACTTCCCGCCTTCACTATAGAGGTTTAAAGAACGAAGAGTCTGCTCATTTGATAGATACTTCACTGAAGTATACTCAATAAGTTTAACTCGGGACTCGTATAATGATTTGTTCGAAGTTGATATCTCTGGGGTCAATACAACCGGATTACGTTTGGTTCCAACTTTTCTTATCACACTTATTATCCTTGCATTAACTTTTAAGTATAGGACACATAAAACGTATTCTATTTTTGAAATGCACACATACTAGCGAAAGTAGAATACACAAAAAGTATCCTATTTGTGGCGAATATACCTATTTAGCGTAAAACAAAAAAATTAATTTTTTTCTTGACATAAAAACACACAAAATACAAAAACAATAAACCAGACAAAAAACAAATATAAACATATAGATACAATCAGTTCAAAATCCCTCTTCCCCATTTCCTTGATAAACAAAATTGCAGGTAAAATGAATTTTTTTATCATTAATACTGTTGTTTATGATCAGTCACACTCCTTCTTTCATCAAAAAGGAGACTAAACCATGTCAAAACCAACACTCAATACAACCAAAACCCAAACTACTTATGCTAAGAAAAAAGTGACGACCAAACCTATCAAAAAGGCTAAAAAAGCTTTTCCTACTACAAAAACGACTAAGGATGTAGTAAACCAACCAACAACAAAGGAGATGTCCACAGAACCTCTTCAGAACTCAAAGGAAACCACGGCACTGCAAGCAGACGCTAAAACGCCGGAGTACTCTATTTCAGCCTTTACTGGACGTGTAAACGATCCCACTCAGCCACTTGCATTTGACGGGCTATTACCACGGATGGCATTAAAAATGGTGTGTACCATTGCCGCAAAAACAGAGTCGGTTCCCGATTTCGCGGTCACCGCCTTACTAACAACGCTGAGCCTTGCTATTGCTAACCGTTTTCGCATTCAACCAGATAAGAACAATACCGCATATATTATTACTCCGAACTTGTCAGGCATGATTATCGCTGAACCCGGAAGCCGTAAATCTGCACCCGTCCGCTTGGTCACGGAGCCATTCACTAATCTTGAAAAGGCTTATGCAAAATCGCAAATGAAAAATGCGAAAGATGATGCTAAACAGCTTTCAAAACAGAAGCTTAAAAATCTTGCATACGAGAAGAAGGCAAGGTCTCTTTCTGTTGAGCTCGTAGATTACTCATCGACCTCTGATGAATACAAAGACATCGAAAAGCAGCTTGATGATGCTCTGGAAAAGTATCAAGAAATTCCACAAAAGAAGGCACCCAAAATGCTAGTGGTGCAAGACCCTACACTGAAAGGGTTACTGCAAATTGCTGAAGCCCAGTCTGAACCTGTGTTGATTTATAAGGATGAGCTTGCTCCCTTTTTAGAAGAAGTCTATTCCTCAAAAAATAGTGGCTTCAGACGCTATTTAATTGAAGCAATGGATGGAAAAAATAGCTACACCAATGTCACGGCTCACAAATCAATACAAACGGTTAAACCCCCAATTATTTCGTTGATGGGTACAACTCAACCAAGTGTAATTTACAAACTGGTAGGTAAGATTGCAGCAGAAAAAATTGTCGATGATGGTTATTTAGATCGCTTTCAACTAGTCACATTTCCAAATGCCAATTATGTGTTGGAGCACTCGACCAGCCTTGAGTACGTAGATGAACAATCAATAGGGGCGTTAATGGCACTTGTAAAGTTGCTTTATAAAAGCTCAAAAGCACCTATCAAAGTGACAATAAACGATGATGCTAAAAAACGGTTTGAAAGCTATAAAACGAAACTCAGTAACTTACAAAAGTCAGAGAAAATATCACCACATGTAAAGAATAAACTCTCGAAATACCCCGACATGATGCTGAGTATTGCATTGGTTATTGCTGTGCTTCGTACGTTTGAAAAGGACCCTTCGTCAATTTTTACACTCAAAACACTCAAAAGCACTGACCTTAAAATGGCGAGTAAATGGACGCAATACTACTTTAAACACCTGAAAAAGCTGTGGGGATCCAAAAGCGCTAAGAAAGAAAATGCGCTCAAGATTTTAGAGAACATCAAATCACTGTTAGATAAAAATAAGTGCTTCACCACTCGTGATATCACCCAACGCAATTGGGCTGGTATAAACAAGGAAAATGATAAAGCAAAAGCGGCGCTTCAAATACTCGTCGATGAAGGGGTTATTAAATCTGTAAATGATAACAAGAAGACCGGACGTCCATCTGAAAAATGGCAGTTAATCGTCAAAATCGTCGATTAATCGAGCTCCTGATGGGGAGGATGACCTCCCCTGCATCTAATACCGTTTACAGAGAGAATTATTATGAAAAACGAATTATCTACACCAACTATTAATAGTACTATGTTTAATATTTATAAGTACTTAGATAACAGTAACAATGATATTCACATTACAATAGATAACTATTTAGAAGCTGTCATTCAGTATCGTGTTAGTCATAACAAGTTTGTATCTAAGGCTATACATCAGCGTCTAGCCGAGCATACAGCGCTAAACGTGATGGACACTAAAGCGCTCAAATACGCATTGCAACGTGCCACTGTAGGTGCTGTCACTGATAGCATTAAAGGTCTGCATCTTCAGGGCCGTTTGCTTGAATCTCAATTAGCCAACCCACAGGCATGGGCGTGTTATCCCATCATCGATAAGCTGCATATTACTGTGGATGTGGCTAAAGATGAGATTGATGATTTATACAGTCAATCTCCGTCTATCTTTGAAAATAGCCAATTTAAGTGCTCTAAGACAAAGCCCAAGCGCCAGAAAGGCCAATTCTATAGAGATGTACTGACATTCTCATTAAAGACTGATAAGACAGCGCAGATACGCATGTTCTTTGGTGATTACGCTAAAGATCGTACAACCAAGCACAACAAGCTAAGAATTGAGTTTATTCCTGCGCGGTTTACGCCTGAACAGATAAAAGCATTCTTCCGTTTGATTAAGCGCTCGAAGTGTATTAATAACTACGAAAAATGCATGAAAAAGGCAAACGTCACACGTTGCGATGTTGCCATTGACTTATTGTGCATTCCTACGCCATTGGTGATTGTCGATAAGCCAAAGGTCAAGCATTTTAGTAACCACAAAGATCATGCGCTCAAGAACATGCGCTTTGTCCAAACAATGTATATTTGCCAGCAGAAAAAAAGCCATATCACCGTTTACAGCAAACCTGAGAAGTTATTAGAGATGAGTTCTAAAAAGGCAAAGGATCGGCTTCCTATGCTCATTAATGAAGATGGTAATCCGTTAGCGGTAACACGTTTCGAAAATGTTTACCGTACTCAACAGTCAGGTGGCGCTCTGTTACTACAAAACCTGCACAAGATGAGTCTCCTGTTTAAGTCTGTCGAAATCTATCGCCCTGACATACTCGGCAACTTAGATGAGGCAGAGCGCAAATTAGCACTTAGAGATGGACTGATGGTGTACTTCAAAAAGAAGCTTGATAAAGCCGCCTTTAAGGCGCGAATTGACATGCTTCAGCGCCACGCGATGTTTATCAATCGCAAAGCGTTTAAGTCGATGCAAGATGAGGTGCTACAGATATTACAAGACTGCATAATATTGCCCTCCAAGGCTGAGCCTCGCTAACCGTGTCAAAAACAGTGGCTGAAATTTAGGCTTAAAAGTGATATTATGAACGTGTTTCTAGTATCACTTTTCCCTTCTCGTTCAACCCTCTAAACACAATTCAACTTAATACACTTACTGGAGTTCTCTATGACTACAGCGACCCCTTATGCGCTGTATTTGAGCCGCCTGTCTATTAATAGTCAGCGCTCTATCAGCTCACAAATGCGCAGTATTGCGCGACTCATGCAGTGGCAAGAAGACGGTCTCGATGACAAGCTATGTCAGATAGACTATCAACAAGCGCTGCAAATACGCGCAGTGATGACTCATGCGCAGTGGTCAGCGCGTTCCATCAACCGCGCCATGATAGCGATTAAGAATATCGTCAAAGTGGCGGCCTTGATGAACAAAGCCGATTTATCGCAGGTCGCAAACTTGCAGACCATTAATCAAGTGAAGCACGGTGAGCATCAAGGTACGCCGTTAAGCACAGAGCAAGTGACCGCAGTATTGGATTACTGTAAAACGCAAAAAGGCACCTTCGCTACCCGTAATCTGGTGATATTCAGCCTGTTCTTGGGTACTGGATTGCGCCGCAGTGAGTTATCGGCGTTGATGCTGCACGACTATGATGCCAACTTGCATACCCTGACAGTGGCTGCGGGTAAAGGTAACAAGAGTCGCACCTTGTTCTTGCCTGAGTGGGTAGAGCAAAATCTTCTGGCATGGCTTAAGTTACGTCAGCGCCAGCAGGGGTATTTAGTGTGCAAATCGACGCTAACTGGCAAGCTTAAACTTACCGAGCCAACCACCCCAACGGCTTTATATCGGTTAGTTAAAGATACCTTGTATGAGCTAGGGGTAGATAACGTATCACCCCATGATTTACGCCGAACCTTTATTACTCGCTTGCTTGAACAGAACGTGGATATCAATACCGTGCGCCAAATGGCAGGACACGCCGATATCAGTACTACCACCATTTACGATAAACGTGACCATGCGTTTATGAAGCAAGCCGCTGCGATGCTGGATTACATCCCGCCGGATAAACCCACTAAACGGGGGCGCGGCAATCGATGATAAACGTCAAACCCATCGCTAAACACGCTAAGCATTGTTATTACCTTGCAACTCAAATCGCCGAAGACTTATTACTGTCAGCCGTCAATTATGGCTTTGAGTATATGCCGTCCTATGCGATTAACTCGCTCGTGGGTATCAAGCTACAACATGGCATTAACCATGATATCGACAGCACCCTCGCGCTGTTTCCGCTTAAGGATAATTACCCTGTCATGGCAGAAACGGTGCAGCACAATGCGCGGTTTCTGTGTGAACTGTTTAAGCTTGATGCCGCGATGAAACCCATGATGGTGCTCATCATCGTGCTCAATGCCAATGCAGGGCTCAAAGAGTTGCTTAATCTGTTAGCTGACCATGATGCGGATATCCTCATTCATTGGTTAGAGCAAGAAACAGGACTCAGCAGTGATGATATTCATGGGCAGCTAGAACCTTTAGCCCGTAATCGCTTTATTGAGGGAGCAGCATTACTCCTACCGCATTTGTTGAGAATACCTGAGCCGTTTAGGGTATTGCTGGTGACTGAAAAGCTCACTCGCCGTGAAGCCATGCTCGCGCCGATTATCAAGCACAGCCCCACAGCACAGTTCAAGCTTAAGCAATTTGAGCATGTGAATGCCGATTTAGTGTATCGCTATCTAAGAGCTGCCATGGCTCAGCGGCTGAAAGGCGTTAACATTTTACTCTATGGGGCTGCGGGAACAGGTAAAACCGAACTATCCCGCACCTTAGCAAAGGCACTGCGGCGCAGCTTAGTGGAGGTGCAAAGTGTGCAGTTTGAGGATGGTAAAGTGACTGATGAGTTCTTGAGTAAAGAACCCACTAGCCAACGCTTAACCTACCTTAATCTACTGCAAAGCTTGCTCGATGGCTCAGATGAAAGCCTGTTATTGGTTGATGAATGCGAAAGCGTGTTTAAGCATGCCGATGAGCATTACTCCAAAGAAGGCTTAATGCGCTTACTGGAAACCAATCCTGTACCTGCTATTTGGATTACCAACCATGTATCGCAACTTGAACCAAGCTACATACGCCGCTTTAAGTTAGTAATGGAAATCCCTGTACCCGATGAAGCCTTTAGCTTTGCCATGAGTAAAACCATGCTGAAATCACTTAAGGTGTCGGATGCATTTCGCTTGGTGTTAGCCAGTAAATCTAATGCCGCTCCGGCATATATTGCGAACGCCGCCCATGTGGCGAGTACCTTAGCCTTAACGGGGGATGAGGCTGAAATCGTGGTATTGGATGTTATTGATGCCACCCTTGAAGCCTGTGGTGAAGAGCCGCCAGCGGCTAAATATCAAGGCCAGCTAAGCTTTGACCCGAGTTGCTTAAACCTTAACGCCATCGACGGACAAGATACACAGTCCATTATCAGTGATATCGATACCGCGATAGCCAACAGCCTCCCTGTTAGGGTGCTACTCAATGGCCCCCCAGGTACAGGTAAAACAGGCTGGGTACATCACTTAGCTGAAACCCACGGCATGGATATCATGCACATCAAGTGCTCTGATGTACTGAGCAAGTATGTCGGTGAGAGCGAGCAGAACATTGCAGCGCTGTTTAGAGAAGCGCACAGAACAAAGAAGCTGATGCTCTTTGATGAAGTCGATAGCTTGCTCAGTCAGCGTGAGAGCGCTCAAGCGCAGTATGAAGTGCAGCTCATCAACGAACTGCTGTCACAGCTTGAATGCAACACAATGCCCGTGTTTGCAGCAACTAATGCACTCAGCGCAATCGATAGCGCAGTGATGCGCCGCTTTGACTTTAAACTGACCTGTGACTATCTGACTGAAAGCCAGCGCCAGACCTTGTATCGACAGGTGCTAGGGATTAACAAACTCACAGTAATAGAGGTTGACCAACTTCACGCACTACAACAATTAACGCCCGGCGACTTCGCTATCGTAGCAAGGCGTATGTTATTTCAACCTAACCACAACCACAGAGCCACCGCGATTGCTCTGTTAACCCAAGAAAACAACCGTAAACAAGCCACGCGCCGCATTGGCTTTATCAACTAACCCCAGCAATACAACCCACTAAACCACGAAAAGGAACACCCCATGACAACATTATTGAGTTCGCTCAAGGTTATCGCTCGCCCTGAAATCGCCGTTAAGCCGCCTATCATCGGCAAAAGAACCCGCTTGGTTGACAAGCTGAAGCAGCAATTGGACATGGCCGAATGCTTTATCCAAGGCAGCGAGTTTGAAGCCTACCGCGAGAAAAGTGTGAAAGACCCAGAGACAGGAGAGCGTAAGAAGGTGCGCCGCCGTATCACAGTGCGCCCATGGTACTACGACAGTGAAGGTCACTATTACTTCGAAGTCCGTATCGGGATTAAGCCTATCGAGCTGGTAAAGGATAAACCCGCCATTGATGTCGGTGATAAAGCCCTGCTACCTGACACCATCAAGCTGATTATCGATGCCGTAGAGAAAGGTGAGCTAGATGAGTTCATCCTCAAGGCCGCCAAGTTCCCGACCAAGAAGGCTAAGGCTAGTGCTGAGGCCAGTAAAGAACCAAAGAGTGAGGCTAAAAGCGATACCTCAGCCAAAACCACCAAGTAATGCACACACTATCAGGAGCAGAAGGAAGTCTCTTCTCTCCTGAAGTCTTTAGCACCAATAGGGATAGACCATGGCGATTATCCGAGAAATCAATGTCAAATATCAGTTCAAAGAAACCCAGTGCGCCTTGGCCGAGCAAGCCATCACACGGCCTGAAGATACCGCGCAGGTATTTGACTACCTTAAGCATGAAACCAAAGAAATGTTTATCGTGGCAAACCTGACAACCCAGCACACCATTAATTGCGTGGAAGTCGTGGCGACAGGTTCAGTGAATGGCATCAGTATGCGACCCGTCGAAGTGTTACGCACGGCCGTTATTCTCAATATGCCCAGCGTTATCCTTGTTCATAACCACCCTTCAGGCGATCCAACACCAAGCACTAGCGATATTCAATTCACCCGTAAAGTCATTGAGTGCGCCAAAGTGCTGGATATCAATGTCCTCGACCATGTGATTATTGGCCTTAACCGCTTTACCAGCCTTCGCGAAACCCACAGCGATTTGTTCTAACACCAACTAAGGACACACAATGAATACCATTAATCAAGAGTTGGCCTTGCCTGTCTCTGACAGACTGCTATTGGCATTAACCCCATTTATCAGTAACCAAGCCGACAATGCCGTGACGATTAACTTTCGTGATCCAGATTACAGCCCACAACGGGGTGGCTTTCATCCTGTGGAGATAAGGCTAGAGAAACACGCCGAACAATGGCAGTTATGCTACATCACCGACTTTTGCTATGTCGGCCAAATGGGGCAATGGGAGTTGGTTAAAGAACTGGACTTTGACTTTAGCAGCGGCGTATTTCAGAGCATCAGTGGCCTACTCGTCATTGAAGCGGCAGTAGAGTTTTACCCGATATGGGAGCAAAACTTCCTGTGCTACTGGCAAGAGTTAGACGTTTTTAATGTCATTGTGTCGCCAGATTAACCCTCAAAACACTCAAAACACTCAAAACCGCCGCAAAAGTCATCTATTAAACACGCTAAAGTCGACTACACTGATGCTCAAGCAGGAAATGTCTTCCTTGCTTGCGCTATGCACGGTCTTAAAGAATAAGGAGCAACCCCATGTCAGGATGGTATGAATTAAGTAAAAGCAGTAATGAGCAATTTAAGTTTGTATTAAAGGCGGGAAATGGAGAAGTCATTCTCTCCAGCGAGCTTTACACAGGTAAGAGTGGTGCGTTGAACGGTATTGAATCCGTGCAAACCAACTCCCCAATCGAAGCCCGATATGCCAAAGAAGTGGCTAAAAACGAGAAGCCGTATTTCAACCTCAAAGCAGCCAACCATCAAATCATAGGCACCAGCCAAATGTATTCGAGCACAGCTGCAAGAGATAACGGGATTAAGTCGGTGATGGAAAATGGAAAAACAACCACCATCAAAGATTTGACCTAGGCAAGCATGCCCAGTGTGGTGCTTTGCTGGAAGGTGAATGATGAACTCTAGCAAAGTAGCGAGTTGGTAAGTATCTAACATGACTGAATTTTAGATACAAAAAAACCGACGCTAAGGTCGGCTTTGAAGTGGTACCAGTGGCCGGAGTCGAACCGGCACGCTTTTAAGGGCGCGGGATTTTGAATCCCGTGTGTCTACCAATTTCACCACACTGGCATTATCTTCAATCTCAAAAACTTTGCAAATCTTTGCAAGGATTTTGCACGTTAATTTTTACAAATTAACTTTTTACATCATCAGCTTAGTGAAAATTAAGCTGTAAACACTGTGACTTTTGAATCCCCTGTGTCTACCGATTTCACCACACTGGCATATCAAATATGCACTTAGAAACAATCAAAACAACTGTCTGTCTCTAAGTGCTGGGAATTATACCTTTGCTTATGACAATGGCAAGTCTTTTGCCGCGACTTTAATACAAATTGCATTTAACCGCTCAAAAATCATGCTCTTGGGGTTATTCTGCGCCATGGGATAATAAAAAAGCGGTATATTCTTTATCACTTTTTTGAATATGGTTTACCAACCAAGCTTTCAAGAAAGCCATTAATTCGTCGGCAACATCTTCACCTCTAACAACCCGCTTTTGAAAATCAAGTACTTGCCCAACTAACTTGCCGTGTTTTTCCTTGTGGCTGTCAGTTTGAGGGTAACCAAAACGCGCAAAGAGTTCCTCTTCATAGGCAAAGTGATTGGCGGTGTAATCCACTAACCCTTGTACGATACGTTTGATGGCTTCAAGTCCATACTCTTCATTTAATGTGCGGTGTAATTCATTGATCAATGAGACTAAGCGTTGATGTTGACGATTGATCTCAGGCATTCCTATGTCTAACTCAGGCCCCCATTTTACAAAGAGTTTATTTTGCGCCTGACTCGAATTAAAAAATGCCGCATTCACATGGAATCTATGCAGCAAGGAGCCTATTTCCTGCGACATGTTATACACTTTCAAACTCGATAAGTTAGTGTTGTTGGTGTGGGAGGCATTACTCAGGGCTAGCTCAGCCATCACACTGATATTTTTATTAATTTCCTCTGCTACTGTATGTTGCTGTCCCGATGCCGTGGCGATTTGATGGGACATATCGGTAATGGTCTCCACCTGAGCGACAATCTGCCCGAGTGCACTGTGAGCTTGATCAACCATATCAGCCGTTTCGTCGGCAATCGCCACGTTTTTCAACATGACTTCAACACCATGTTGTGCGCCTTTTTGTAATGCGGCGATTTGCTGCTGGATCTCAACCGTGGCTTCGGATGTTCGTTTAGCAAGATTACGTACTTCATCGGCGACTACAGCAAAACCGCGACCATGTTCACCCGCTCTCGCACTTTCAATGGCAGCATTTAAAGCGAGTAAATTGGTTTGTTCGGCCACCTGCGAAATGGTTTCAATAATACTACTGATATTGTTGCTGTCGGCGGCCAAGTGCTCGATCACGGTTCGAGTATCATGGATCTGTTGCGACATAGCGCCAATTTTAGTGACTATGCCATTCATGATTTGATCACCGCGCTTAGCAGAACTTTGGGCAATATCAGCTGCCTGCGCAGCACTCACCGCATTTTGCGATACAGCTTGTACGCTTGAAACCATCTGCGTCATCGCACTGGCTGCCAGTTCAGTTTGATGCTCTTGCTCTAACACGCCTTGCTTTGCCTGTTCACTGATAACCTTGATATCCGAGGCGACTTTTTTCATCCCTTCACAGGTATCAGATAAAGACAAAATCGTACGGCTGACATCCTCACCCATGCGATTAATGTTATGTACTACCTTAATGAACACACCCGCATCTTTCTCTTCCAATTGATAACTCAAATCTCCCTCGCCTAAGTGGTGTGCTGCACGCTCAAGTTGTCTCAAATTACGGATTAATTTATTGATGTTGAACATTAAAATGGCGGCGAGCGCGCTTAAACACAAAATGGCAACAAAGTGCCCTGTGATCACCAAACAATAGAGGGGATAAATCAGCAACAATAGTGGCGCAAAGATAGAATTATATCCCATTGAATCCTTGTGACTTTTTTTAGAATCCATTTTTTACTCCTTTAAAAAACTGATATCGCGCCTTCATATAAAAACAAGAACGAATAAATGGAATAGCGCGTTAACTGAATATCGATCGAGTTGAATAGGTTAATCCTAGACGCTAACGGAAGAAGAAACAAAACTAAATTATTTGAACTCGCCGCTGTTAAGCATACCCTTAAATTTGACCAAGATCACAGAGTTAACTAAGGGTTATGACTTTGTATTCCTATGTCGATTTTTTATTGATCGAGATCAGTATTTTAGCTATCGAATACCGCTAATTTAGCGAGGACTTCACAGGAAAGAGGATTTCAGTCATGGCATTTTGGTTAGATCTGATGTTTGGTAACCCCATAGGCTTACTTTCAATGATCGTTATCTTTAGCACAATAGGGATAGTGTCTTATATCACTTGGATGTTCATTGTGAAGTCGGCACCGAAACCATAGTTTTTGCTCCAGTTGTTCTTCATGTTTCTTGTATAAATGCAAAATCTAGGGGGTTTTATCACCCCCATTTTTTGTTGTCTCGCATGTTAAAAATGCTAACTAAAACATAGCTAGCACTCATCCGAGTGAGGCTGAACACGCCTATGCTGCGTGTTTTCTGTTTTGTACTAATCCATTCAAAAATTGCGGGCGCGCCTTAATCAACGACTGCATTTCTTCTTGGCTCGGCTCACCTGCTGGCAAACGCAGCACATCACGGTTAAGGTACATACGCGCTTTCATGGCAATCTTATAGTCAGCGGTCGGTCCCTGAATTGCATAATGGCGCTCGTTACCGAGCTTCTCTAAGATACAGGCATTCACTAAACTTTTTACAGCGGGTTCATTTTGCGGCAGAGTCAAAATCGTGGCGCCTTGAAGAAAGAATTCCCTCACTAAAGCTCGCTCAGCGGGATCAAGTAGATTCACTTTAGCTTCAATCGTCTCAATAACGCGCTTATCACTTAAATGACGGATAGACTCATCTAAGCCTAAGTTAATTAATTGACTCAAAAAGTAAGCGATAGAAACGATTAGACCTAATCCAACAAACTGTGCATGTTCTGGCACAAATTTATCGAGCGCCAGCACTGCCAGCACATTAGGGGGAATAAGAAGTAAGACAGAACAACTCACCATAAGCCACAACATGACTCTAAACATCATTTTCTTCGGGCTAAAAAACTTAACTGAATCCAGCTTGAGTTTAAACATAGTGCTATCCCAGTGACAAAAAATTGAACTTATCGGCTAACAAGCAAATTCAATGCCACAAATGAAGACATATTTCGTTGATTTTATCTGCGAGAAAATGCACTTTCTGGATCTGTAGGTCTATGCTTATAAGCATCTCAAGCCGCTATTGCATAAAGAAAATTTAAGATGCTGACATTCTTTAGCCAACTTATCAAAAGCCCCATAGGCAGGCACCTTACCCTGTCTATTGTACTTTTTAGTTCTGTTATCACCTTAATCACCACTGCATATCAGTTGATCAGTGATTATCGCAATGATGTAGTACGTATCGATAGAGTATTTTCCAACATGGAAAAGGTGAACTTAGATGTGCTCGCCGCCAGTATTTGGGTTATTGACGAGCGGCTCATTAACACTCAGCTCAATGGGCTAATTCAGCTGCCCGATATTAACTATATTTCGATTAAAGATGACAGCGGCCAAGCATGGAATGCAGGCGAGCAGAAACAAGAACACTCCTTAGATAAAACCTTTCCTTTAGTCTATAAATCACCGACTGAAAACATCAATGTCGGCACACTCGAAATACAAGTCGATGTCGATGCTATCTATCAACGCTTGTATGATAAGGCCATTATCATTCTGCTTTCTAATGGCATTAAAACCTTCTTAGTGGCTGGCTTTATTCTATTTTTAGTGTGGTTCAACATTACTAAACACTTAGATAAACTCAGCCAATACTGCAAAAATATCGACATAGACCATGAATATGAGCCACTACAATTTGACCGTCATGAAAAAATTGATGAATTCAAACAAGTCGCCGATTCCATCAATAGCATGCAAGTACAACTTAGAAGCTCATTTAGCGCCTTAAAGAATTCTAAGACGGAACTGCAAATAGCCTTAGAAGATAGAGAGCGGCTACTCAAGCTCGAACGTAGCTATAAAGAAGAGCTAGCAAGACAAGTTAAAGAAAGAACACTAGAGTTAGAACAATCCCTTAGCGCACTAAAACGAGCACAACAGGTTTTAGTTGAGCAAGAAAAAATGGCGGCCTTAGGTGGACTCGTGTCAGGGGTTGCCCATGAGATAAACACCCCAATTGGCATTTGTTTGACGGCGGCGAGTGCGCAGCTCAGCCATATTGAAGAACTGATCGACCTGATCCACAGCGATCAAGCTACATTAGATGAGATAAATGAAATACTTAATGAGTACCAAGAAAGCTGTGAACTCATTGTCCGTAATATCACTAAAGCCAGTAGCTTAATTCAAAAATTTAAAACGATCGCCATCGATCGCAGTCATGAAGAACACCAATGCTGTAATCTAAACCAGCAGCTACATGAAATCCTAGAGTCGACATTAATTATGCATCCCAATGTTAACGCCTCAACGGAGATCAACGTGGAGCCTACACTCAATATCAAAACCAATATCAGTTTGTTAAATCAAATTGTTAGTAATATTCTCTCGAACGCCTTTACCCATGCATTCCAAGGACATGAAGACAATCTTATCCACATTAATGCGACTTTGGATGAAGAATCAATTCAAATCAGCATTCAAAATAATGGCTTAGCCATTCCAGCAGATGTTGCTGAGCACATGTTCGAACCCTTCTTTACTACAAATCGTAATAAAGGTGGTACTGGCTTAGGATTATCAGCGGCCTTTAATGCCGCAACACTGTTGAAAGGCACTATGAGTTATCGCGCAGACTCAAAACTAGGCGGCCCACAATTTGATATTAAATTTCCATACACTCAATGTGAACCAGTCAATAATCAACAAGATTTTTATATCTAACTATAACCTAATGAAATTACATAATATTGAAGGGGTATCACCGCCCTTGAAAGCGGTGATATCTTGGCTGAATCTAGGTTAAGAGTTTAAACCGCCTCTTGAGCCTGCTGTGCCAATCGCGCTAATACGCGACTTGCCGCCACAAAACCAAATGTCCCAGTGACCATAGTCACAGCCCCAAAACCAGAAGCACAATCCATCCTCATGCTGCCATCAGCCGCCGCTTTAGTACCGCACACTGAGCCATCGGCTTGGGGATACACTAACTGCTCACTGGAAAAAACAGCATCGATAGCAAACCGGCGTTGCACGTTTTTAGAGAAGTTATACTCGCGGCGCAAAATATTACGCACTTTGGCTAGCAAAGGATCTTGGTAGGTTTTAGCGAGATCAGTTAACTGAATTTGCGTCGGATCTGTCTGTCCACCCGCACCACCCACTGTCACTATCTTAATTTTTTGACGTTTACACCAAGCAATTAGCGCAGCCTTCTGCTTAACGGCATCAATACAATCAATAACATAATCAATATTGCCGCCCTCTTTAGCTCCAAGTAAATACTCGCCTAGATTATCCAATGTAATAAAATCTTCAATTTCATTCACTTGGCAATCAGGATTAATTTCACGTATCCGTTGCGCCATCACAGCAACTTTAGAACCGCCGATGGTGGAGCTAAGAGCATGTATTTGTCGGTTAGTATTAGTGACACAGATATCATCTAAATCTATCAAGCTTATCTGCCCTATGCCGCTCCGCGCTAAGGCTTCAGCCGCCCAAGTACCGACGCCACCAATACCAATTACCATCACATGGGATGTGGCAAATTTAGCCAACGCCTTTTGTCCATACAAACGGCCAATTCCGCCAAATCGATTTTGATAGGCCTCAGTCATAAATACTTACCTTATATTACCCAATAACAGCAGGAGCGCTTGCACTAGCATCCAGTAGATACCAGCTGGGACAGCTTAAAAGCAACACCAGAAATGTGCCGTGGATTCTAAACGATATCGACATAAACCGAAATCAGATCCTCAGCCACCAAACACTAGATGCAAAGGGATACGAATACTAAATGAGTGTAATAAAAGCAAAGGCCCATCATTTACCACCGAGTCATTTGGTAATCGACTTAATAAAAACATGTATTTCACTTGTAAAACAATATGTTGAATAAGCCATCCTTTATATGAAACTTGATCAAGATCACACTTTATCATTTCAAGTCTGTGCAGACTTTGCCGCATAAAAGCTCAACAGCATGCATAGATACTGAAGTTATCAATGCATATAACAGCGATAAGCACAGGAAAATGAAGATGAAAAAGAATCTACTGACGACGGCTATTATTTCTAGCCTCACACTCTATTCATTCACAGCACTCGCCGATGGCCCTGAATTCTATGGTCATGCTGATCTTGCCATTACCAATTCAGACACAGGTTATGCAACTCAAAACCAAAAGGAGGGCACTGTTCTTGAAAACAACTTCTCTTGGTTAGGCGTAAAAGGTTCTGAAGCTGTAAGCCCTTACTTTGACATCATTTATCAAATGGAATTTGGTGTCGAAAACTTTGATAACTCAAATAAAACCTTCAATGCCCGTAATACATTCCTAGGTATCAGAAGTGCCGCAGGTACGGCCTTAGTGGGTCGTAACGATACCGTATTTAAAGCAGCTGAAGGTAGCTTCGATCTTTTCGGTAATACCAATGCTGATATCGACTTACTGGTTGCAGGCCAAACACGCTCCGCCGATGGCATTTCTTACTATTCACCTAAAATTGCCGATCTCGTGACGCTTAATGCCACTTATCTGATGAGTGATAACTATGACCAAGTGGATAGCAATGGCAACGACGTGTATAGCAAAGATCAAATGTATGCTCTGAGCGCCACCTTAGGGGATAAAGCCTTTAAAGCACAAAACTACTATGTCGCTGCCGCCTATAGTGATGGTATTGATAACATTGAAGCCTATCGTGGTGTGGCCCAAGCTAAATTCGGTGACGTAATCTTAGGTGCCTTATATCAACACAGTGAGCATGTGGATGATAAGTTTGCCAATCTCTCAGGCGATACCTATTTTGTCAACGCAGCCTACTTAATTGGCGACTTAAAACTAAAGATGATGTACGGCAAAGATGACTCAGGTCTAGGCAAGTACGTGAGCCGTTATGTTGGTGACCAAGACAACAGTGGCCTAGAACTGGTCCGTGATGTTGACCTGCAACAGTTCAGTGCGGGAGCTGATTACCGCCTGAGCACTAAGACTATGGTCTATGGTCACTACACACGCTTCGATGGCGATCTTATGTTGGCCGATGTAAAGCAAGACCTGAATGACAACATCTTTACTGTCGGTTTACGCGTTGATTTTTAAATAGATTAATCAACTAACCCCAAGGTTATTTATTGATAAAAAAGCGGCTTCGGCCGCTTTTTCTGCTTAGATATCGCCCCCAAACACAAATCTATAACCAATATGACAGACTTGCTACAGCATTAGTATATGCTACAGTTACCCTCGCCGACGCACTATCTAAGGCAATCCGCCTTACCTACCACTTAAGTAGTAAGTGAAAAATAGAGTTTTACCCCTTTCAGGTAAATTTGCAGTCAAGATATAAGGAAAGATCCCAGAAATGGCCCGAATATAGGCAAGGAGAGCCAAAAACATGATCTGCGCCACAGCCTGCGAGTCGTAAAACTGTAAAAATCGGCGGCAACTTTGTTACCGACTCAGGTAGCAAATGCGTTAAACCACACAAAAACCATGAAAAATGGATAAGAACTTAGGTTCGAGGGAGCACAAAACATGAAAAAGACATTCATCTCTGCATCAGTTGCATCAGTATTGGCATTGGCTTCATTCGGTGCGCTAGCCGAAGGCCCAAGCTTCTATGGTCGTTTAGAGCTTGCTCTAACCCATACTGACACAGGTGCCACTCTACAATCAGGTACTAACGGCTTAAATGCAAACTATGCCGATGAAAATAACGCAGGTACTTATTTAGAAAACAACTTCTCTCTATTAGGTGTTAAAGGTTCAGAAAAAATCGCTGATGGCTTTGAAGCTATCTATCAAATGGAATTCCAAGTTGAAAATACATCTACTACTGGTGATGTTTTCAAAGCACGTAACACTTTCTTAGGTTTAAAAACTAACGCAGGTACTGTGTTAGTCGGCCGTAATGATACCGTATTTAAACAAGCCGAAGGCGCTGTGGATATTTTCGGTAACACTAACGCCGATATCGACCGTTTAATTAGTGCTCAAACACGAAGCGCTGATGGTGTTTGGTACTACTCTCCAAAAATCGCAGGCTTAGTAACATTAAACGCTAACTATCAATTTGATGATAACGACACTACAGCTAAGACTTCTGAAAGCCTATATGCATTAAGCGCAACTCTAGGTGACAGCAAGTTTAAAGAACAGAATTACTATGCTGCTGTAGCCTATAACAAAGGCATCGCGGGTGTTGATGCATACCGTTTAGTGGGCCAAGCAAAATTCGGTCAATTCAAAGTCGGCGGTTTATTCCAAAACTCTGAAGATGTTGTGAACAATGACATCGAAGGTAATACTTACTTTGTTAACGTTTCTTATGACTTGAATGGTGTGAACCTTAAAGCAGAGTATGGTGTTGACGAAGCTGGCTTTGGTAATTACTACAAAAACGTAAACACCATAGGCAAAGATGCTAATGGTAAAGCTATTATTGCTACAGGTACTGACATCAACGTACAAAACTTCAACGTGGGTGCTGACTATCGTTTAGCTAAATCAACTATGGTATACGGCCAATACGCTATGTACCGCGGTGACCATATTGTTGCAGGTAACAAAGTTGATCTACAAGATGACAACGTATTCTCTGTAGGCGTACGTTACGACTTCTAATCTCTTACCTAAGAGATAATAGAAACCTACTGTAGTAATACAGTAGGTTTTTTTATGTCTCAAATCTAATCCAAAAGCGCCAAAAATAAAAAACCACCTAAGCCAAACTGAGGTGGTTTTAGTTAACCCATTTAATTCTTTATAGCATTGAAGCCATTACAAAGCATTAGATGCTCGCTAAAGCATCACCACCGTCACCTAATTCAACGCTATCGACACGTTGTAATCCTCTAGGCAATTTTGCACCACGACGACCACGTTCACCTCGATAATGCTCAAGATCGCTTGGCTTCAGTGTGAGTTTGCGCTTACCTGCCCACAAGGTAACCGGCGTATCACTCGGCACTAATTGTAAATGTGTCATAAGTTCATCGCGACTCTTGGCCCTTTCGGTTGGTATGCCAATAATTTTATTACCTTTACCCTTGGATAATTGCGGTAACGCTTCTAGCGAAAACAGTAACATCCGCCCTTCGTTTGTGATCGCTAGCAGTGACATTTCTTTAGTGCGGTCGATCAACTTAGGCGTTAATGATTTAGCGTTTGTTGGTAGACTCAGCAAGGCTTTACCCGCTTTATTGCGCGACACCATATCGTTGTATGAACAAATAAAACCGTAACCCGCATCCGTTGCTAACAAGTAACATTGGTCTTCCTCACCCATCAACACATGCTGCATGGTTTCGCCAGGTGCCATATTGAAGCGAGTAGTAATAGGCTCACCTTGGCTGCGAGCCGATGGCAGAGTATGGCTATCAGTCGCAAAAGCCCGCCCAGACGAATCAATAAACACTGCAGCCTGATTGCTACGTCCCATCGCGCTACATAGATATTGGTCGCCAGACTTATAGGAGAGCGACAAAGGATCGATATCGTGGCCCTTAGCACAACGCACCCAACCTTTTTCAGATAAGACAACAGTCACGGCTTCTGTCGGCGTTAACTCTTGTTCAGTTAATGCTTTGGACTCATTACGCAATACGATTGGCGAGCGACGATTATCGCCATAGGTTTCCGCATCTTGAATTAATTCTTTCTTGATCAACGTCTTCAAGCGACGCTCTGAGCCCAATAACTGCTCCAGTTTTTCGCGTTCGGCTTCAAGCTCATTTTGTTCGGCCGTGATCTTAAATTCTTCTAACTTAGCTAAATGCCGTAACTTTAACTCGAGGATCGATTCGGCTTGTTTATCACTGAGTGAAAAACGGGCCATCAACTCGGCTTTAGGATCATCGTGAAAACGAATAATCTCGATCACTTCATCAATGTTGAGGAAAGCGATCATTAGGGCTTCGAGTATATGTAACCGCGATACCACCTTGTCTAAACGATATTCTAAACGACGTTTAACCGTATCAACGCGGAACTCTAACCACTCAGTTAATAAGGTTTTCAACCCTTTAACTCGCGGACGCCCATCGAGACCTAGCACATTTAAGTTAACTCTAAAGCTCTTTTCTAAATCTGTGGTGGCAAACAAATGCGCCATCAGTTGATCGCAATCGACGCGATTGGAGCGCGGCACCACCACAAGACGCACTGGGTTTTCATGATCCGACTCATCGCGTAAATCGGCCACCATAGGCAATTTCTTCGCCTGCATTTGACCGGCGATTTGCTCTAAGATTTTACCGCTACTGGCTTGATGCGGCAGCGCCGTTATAATGATTTCACCGCCATCGACAGTGTAAACCGCACGTGCTCTTAATGACCCACGGCCCGACTCATAAATTTTTGCAATATCGGCAGACGGGGTAATAATCTCGGCTTCAGTTGGATAATCAGGGCCTGGTACAAAGGCCATCAATTGCTCGAGTTCAAGCTTAGGATCATCGAGCAATGCTACGCAGGCGGAGACTAATTCTCTCACGTTATGCGGCGGAATATCCGTCGCCATACCTACGGCAATACCAGTAATACCATTGAGTAAGATATGCGGTAAACGTGCAGGCAGTACTTTAGGTTCCTTCAAAGTGCCATCGAAGTTAGCACCCCATTCAACCGTACCTTGTCCCAGTTCACTGAGTAACACTTCAGAGAATTTAGAGAGACGTGCTTCGGTATAACGCATAGCCGCAAATGACTTAGGATCATCGGGGGCACCCCAGTTACCTTGGCCATCGACTAACGGGTAGCGATATGAAAATGGCTGCGCCATCAATACCATAGCCTCATAACAGGCACTATCGCCGTGAGGATGGTATTTACCTAATACGTCACCAACCGTACGGGCCGACTTTTTATGCTTAGATTGAGCCGATAAACCTAACTCACTCATCGCATAGATAATTCGACGCTGTACCGGTTTAAGTCCATCACCAATGTGTGGCAGGGCTCGGTCCATAATGACGTACATGGAATAGTTCAGATAAGCCTCTTCGGTAAAGCGCCGCAATGGCATTTGCTCTACCCCATCGAGACTTAACTTGATAGCGTCACTCATTTTCTTCTAGTTCCTGTGTTTCTTCAGTACTATCGCCCTTATAAAACAAGCGATACACGTTACCTTTTAAATCATCGGAGATGTACATAGCACCATCGGATGCCGATAACAGCGCAAAGGGTCGAGCAACGGGAAATTCACCGTCAAGGAAACTAACAACCGTTTCACGACTCACCACTTTTTGATCTTCAATCTTCAACATCACCACTTGATAGCCAACTTTACTCGAACGATTCCACGAGCCATTTTCGGCGACAAACAACTGATTATGGTAAATATCGGGAAATTGACTGCCGCGATAAAATGCAAGTCCCGTGGGTGCAACATGGGCTGGCAACTCATACATTGGCAGAGTGATTTTTAAATTTTTCGGTTTTTCATAGGCAGGTTCGACAACACTACTGGCATGTAAATAAGGGAAGCCATAATGACCCCCTACCACATCGATGCGGTTAATCTCATCGGGTGGCAAGTTGTCCCCCATCCAATCACGGCCTTGATCGGCAAACCATAATTTTTTGTCTATTGGCGACCAATCAAATCCACTTGCATCTCGCACACCAGCCGCAATCTGCTCACTCGCGCCTGTATCAACATTGATCGCTATGATACTACTGTAAGGCACTGGCGCTTCACAGACGTTACAGGGCGCACCAATAGACACATATAAACGGCCATCTGGGCCAAAATTAATTGCCCGAGAACTTTTCTTCTCTGAGTAAGGCAAGTCACTGTAAATCTCTTTGGGTCGACTCGGGCGGCGCAATCTTTGCTCAATATCAACAAAGCGCACTATTTGATTTTCAGTGGCGACAAACAAGTCACCATTGTGGAATGCAATCGCATCGGGTGATTCAAGCCCTTTGGCTATCACATAGCGCTTATCGACACGACCATCTTGATTACTATCAACGAGAGCATGGATAGTGCCGCTCTTATTGGAACCGACAAACAAAGTGCCATTAGCCCCCATCGCCATCTGCTTAGCATCGCCAATATCCGAGGCATAAAGCGATAAACCAAACCCCTTAGCGACGGTAATCATGATCGATTGGGAACCCGCAAAGGCGCTATTGCAGAGCAATAACGTCACACTCGCTAAGAGCGTAAAACCGGCAGAAAACACCTTTAAGCAATTATAATTATTAGTTTTAATATACAACATTGTAATTTTCTTTATGCCTATGTTTTATTGTTATCGGCAATAGTGCACAACATTAAAGTAAAGCCATGTCACCCTTATCTTCAAGCCAGTTTTTACGGTCAGGCGAACGCTTCTTAGCGAGCAACATATCCATCAAAGCATCCGTTTCTTCGATGTCATCTATCGTCAACTGTACTAAACGACGGGTGTTTGGATCCATCGTTGTTTCACGAAGTTGTAAAGGATTCATCTCACCCAAACCTTTAAAGCGGGTGACTTGTACCTTACCCTTTTTATTCTCAGCGGCAATACGGTCTAAAATACCCGCTCTTTCTGCCTCATCTAAGGCGTAATAAACCTCTTTGCCGATATCAATACGGAACAACGGCGGCATAGCAATATACACATGACCCTGCTCAACCAAGATACGGTAATGCTTCAAAAATAGCGCGCATAACAAGGTAGCAATGTGCAGTCCGTCTGAGTCGGCATCAGCAAGGATACAAATCTTGCCATAACGTAATTCAGAAATATCACTGCTATCGGGATCGCAACCAATCGCGACCGAAATATCATGGACTTCCTGTGAAGCTAACACCTGCGAAGCATCGACTTCCCAGGTATTCAAGATTTTGCCACGCAGCGGCATGATGGCTTGAAACTCACGATCGCGTGCCTGTTTAGCACTACCACCCGCAGAATCCCCTTCCACGAGGAATAACTCTCCGCGCATCGGATCTTGGCCACTACAGTCTGTCAGCTTACCCGGCAGTGCAGGTCCCGAAGTCACCTTTTTGCGGGCCACTTTTTTGGCGGCCTTTAAGCGGCTCTGGGCATTATTAATGCACATTTCGGCTAAGGATTCAGCTAACTCGGTATTTGAGTTCAACCAGAGTGAGAATGCGTCACGCACAACGCCAGACACAAAAGCAGCACATTGGCGACTAGAAAGCTTTTCTTTTGTTTGACCAGCGAATTGCGGTTCTTGCATCTTCACCGACAATATAAACGCGGCGCGATCCCAGATATCTTCGGGTGAAAGTTTAATACCACGGGGGATTAAATTTCTGAACTCACAGAACTCCCGCATCGATTCCAATAAACCTTGGCGGAAACCATTCACATGGGTACCACCGAGTGGAGTCGGAATTAAATTAACATAACTCTCGCCAATGGATTCACCGCCTTCAGGCAACCAAGTAATGGCCCAATCTGCGGCTTCTAGTTGACCTTTAAAGCAACCCACAAACGGCTCTTCGGGCAATCTTAAATTGTCACCGATAGCCGCCTTTAAATAATCAGTTAGGCCGCTTTCATAGAACCATTCATGGACTTCATTTGTCTGTTTATTGGTAAATTTAATCCGTAAACCTGGGCACAGTACCGCTTTAGCACGAAGCAGATAAATCAGTTTTGAATTTGAGAAATTAGCCGAATCAAAATAGCTCGCATCGGGCCAAAAATGCACTCGAGTCCCCGTATTACGACGGCCACAGGTCCCTGTTGGGCGTAAATCTTCAACTTTAAAGCCATTTTCAAAAGCGATGTCATACACTTGGCCATCACGGCGAACCGTGACTTCGACACGGCGCGACAAAGCGTTAACCACCGAGATACCGACACCGTGTAAACCACCGGAGAACTGGTAGTTTTTATTCGAAAATTTACCGCCGGCATGCAATTTGGTCAGAATTAACTCAACCCCAGGAATGCCTTCTTCTGGGTGGATATCCACTGGCATACCACGGCCATCATCAGTGACTTCGAGGGAGTTATCTGTATGTAGAACAACTTCAATTTTTGTCGCGTGACCAGCCAATGCCTCATCGACACTGTTATCTATGACCTCTTGGCCCAAATGGTTCGGTCTGGAGGTGTCGGTATACATACCTGGACGGCGTTTAACAGGATCGAGTCCGTTGAGAACTTCAATGGCGTCAGAGGTGTATTGATTTGTCATAGGGCACGCTATAGGTTGTTATATCCGGCCATGTTGCGGCTCGGCATGTCAGTTTGTCAAGGTAAGTGTAAAAATTGGCTTACAGTTTGCAGATGCGACTCATAACCAACAAAGCTGTGATCACCACCCGCTTCAACTCGCAATTGACAGTGATGATACTTATTGACCGCTTCGCGATAATCCAGCACATCATCACCTGTCTGCAATAATACCAAAAAACGATCCGGATTGCGGATCACAGCCGTATTAAATTCAGCGACTTCAGACTTATGCTCAGGTAAGACAAGATAATGCTGTTCAGTGTAAGGATTGAATTGCGGCCCCATAAATTCATCGAACAACTCAAAGGGTTTTACCGCAGGATTAACTAACACCGCTTTGCCACCATAGGTTTCGGCTAAATAGCTGGCGAAATACCCGCCTAAAGATGAGCCTATATAAGCTAATGGCTCGTTGGCATCAATCGCCGCCTCAACATAAGCGGTTAAGAGCACCATCGCAGCCTTAGGTGTATTAGGCAATTGGGGCTGATGGAAGGCCACACTAGGGTGATGCAGCGCCATGTACTTAGCCGTCATCACAGCTTTATCTGAAAATGGAGAGCTATTAAAACCGTGAATATAAAGCAGCATATTTCCTCAGGCTGCGGCTATTCGCGTTAATAACCGCTAGAGTTGTTGTCGGGGGAAAAATGGTTACCCGGTACGCGATACACTTTAGTGTTGATGCTACCATCGGCTTTCAACTCCAGCAAACGATAACCCGGTTGAACGCCATCCAAGGCAAAATAAGGCGATAACGGCTTAAATTGAATACAAGTGGAAGGTGTCGCCATCAACTGCAACGTGCCATGGGGCCCATTATGATGGGTATCAATACATTGGTGCACATGTCCCCAGAGCAATCCTTTGACCTGCGGATACTTTGCCACTCGCGCGATAAACTCGGCGCCATTATCCATGCAGTGCTGATCCAGCCAAGTACAATTCACAACGATGGGATTGTGATGCATCACCAGTAAAGTATGGCATTCAGGATGTGCGGCAATGGCTTCATCAATTAATTCGAACTGAGTCTCGGCCATATTGCCGCCAGGCTTTCCCCGCACGGTTGAATCCAACATGAGGATTTGCCAGTTTCCCGCCAGAATACGCTGCTGCCCAAAAATCTGTTCACCCTGCATGTGCAGATACATGATCCGTGGATCGTCATGATTTCCAGGAAGATAATGGCAAGGTAAGCCAACAGGGGTGACTGCTTTCACAAATTGCTGATAGGACTCAGCCGAATAGTCTTGACTCAAATCGCCCGTGGCGAGCATCAAGTGAGCAGGATAGTCCACAGCTCTAATCGTATTTAATACGGCAGCAAAACTTTTGCTAGTATTAACTCCTAATAGCTGAGCTTCAGGATCGGCAAAAAGATGCGGATCTGTGACTTGCACGATACGCACGCTTTCCCCTTCAGCTATGGAGTAAGAGACAGCCTCTTTCAGCACATTGAATACCCAATTCTAAGACTGGCACACGACACTGTGTTGGTAACCAATCTTTAATAACTCTTCCAGGAATGCATTCACCTGGTACTTTTCATCACTTTGATACATGCGTACATTGGGATAATCATACACTGGGCGTAATTGATAAATCTGTTGGCCAGTTAACACTTCTGCTAATTTAGCATCGTGATAAATTCTCACTAACACCTTGGGAGTATTAATAAACTCCTTGATTTCGATGGGACGAGATATCTCAACTAGCTGAGTATATTTGGTATTTTCTAAAATTCGCACTACTAATATACCAAACTCACCTTCGAGTCGCCATGACTCACCGATAGCTATCTCTAACGGTAACCATTTCAACATGTAGCCATAATTACGCCCGCACAGTGCTAAAAAATCACTGACGTTGGGTTTATAGCGCCGTTTTAGACTCGAAGTAGCCAAATTCATCCCAACTTAAACCAGTTGCTGATAGTTTAATTGTAACCATTGTAATCCAATAACGGTCGACGCATTATCAATCTCGCCCGCAACCACTCGCTCATAAGCTTGCTCGCGGCTCATGACATGCAATCGAATATCTTCGTGCTCTTCAGCTAATCCATGCAATCCACGGGCGTCGTTTGAATCGACATCAGCCCAATAGAAATAGAAACGTTCTGTACTACCACCTGGGCTCGCTAAATAGCTATTTACACTGTGTATTTGCTTAGCCATTAAGCCAGTTTCTTCCATTAATTCTCGGTGTGCAACATCCAGAGGCGTTTCTGCGGGCGCAATCATACCCGCGACTAACTCAAGAAGCCAAGGAGATTTAGCAGTTGCTAATGCAGGAAAACGTACCTGTTCGATGAGTACGACTTTATCTTGCTTGGCATCATAGGGAAGAACGACCACAGCATGACCCCGTTCAAACACTTCGCGAGTGACAGGCTTACTCCAGCCACCAGCGAATAATTTATGCTTGAAAGTGTATTCGTCCATTGAGAAAAAACCTTGATAAAGGGATTTTTTTCCTAAGATCTCAATATCCGTTTGCGAAAAAACAGGGGGTTTCATACTCTATCCTTAAAAGTTAAATTTGCGCCTATAATCAAGGCAATTTGAGCACATTTTTAAAATAAAATCTGTTACACTTCGAATTTGACTTGAAAGTGTCAGAGTTCTTAGACTCTAGGTCATTAAGTTTTAGCTGTATCGGGAAGCGTCGGGAAGCGCAAACCGCCTTGGTAAAGGCATTACTTAGTCTAAACGAAGTTAAAATATTCCTCCGTGGGGGGATTTTGTCTAATAAGGACAGCAAATGAAATTTAAGATCCATAATTTATGCGCAGCATTAACACTTGCGGCTTCCGCTTCAGCGGTGCAAGCAGATGATTTGTTGCAAATTTATCAGCAAGCACTGACCAGCGACCCGCTCGTATTGCAAGCCCAAGCCCAGCGTAATGGTTTGTTTGAGAAAATCGAACAAAACCGCGCTCCGCTGTTGCCAACCATTAGTGCAAACGTCGGTTATGACAAAGCTTGGAATGATCCGAAGGATGATGCAAGTGGTCTAGTAGGTAGCCTGAAATTAAATCAAGTCATCTATGATCACAGTGCTTGGGTTGGTTTAAGTCTTGCTGAGAAAGCCGCTTCTCAAGCTGATTCCGCTTATGCTTCAGCATTACAAAACTTGATTACTCGTATCACTAAAGCCTATTTCGATGTATTAACGGCGAAAGACAACTACGAGTTCCAAGGTGCAGAAAAACGCGCAATCGAGCGTCAACTTGAACAAACTAAACAACGTTTCGCAGTGGGTTTAACCGCGATTACCGATGTGCATGAAGCTCAAGCGCAATATGACTTAGCCTCAGCCACTGAAATTTTAGCCGAAAACACGCTCGCCAATAGTTATGAAGCCTTACGTGAAATCACCGGCATCGATCACAAGACGATTAATGTGTTAGATACCAACCGTTTCTCAGCCGTTACGCCAGCGCCAACGTCATCTAGCGAATGGTTAAAAATTGCTGAAACCAATAGTGTTGATTTAATGACTCAACGTATTGGTAAAGATATTGCTCAAGAGACCATTAAGCTTTATCAAGCAGGCCACATGCCGTCTTTAAGCTTAAATGCCGGTTACAACAAAGGTCTTGAGCAAAAAATGGGGAATCTCAACGAACCTGATTTTGATAATGTCAGCGTTGGTGTCAACTTAAGCATTCCGATTTTCGAAGGTTTTAAAGTCAGCTCACAAGTTAATGAAGCACAATTCCAGTATGTTGAAGCAAGTGAAAAGCTTGAGCAAATTTACCGTGGTGTAGTGAAAAACGTTCGTAATAACTACAACAACGTAGGCGCTTCTATCAGCTCAATCAAAGCTTATGAGCAATCTGTTATTTCATCAGAAAGTGCCCTAAAAGCCACTCAAGCGGGTTTCGAAGTGGGTACTCGTACTATCGTTGATGTTTTGAACCGTACCCGTGACTTGTACGACTCAAAACGTAAATTATCCGATGCGCGCTATAGCTACATCAACTCAGTAGTTGCACTAAAGCAAGCTGCGGGCACATTGAATGAAGATGATGTTATCGCCATCAATAATGGCTTGATTGCACAGTAACAACGCTCTCAGTCATTAAATATAAAAAAACCGCCATTTGGCGGTTTTTTTATGCTTAGAAGTTAAAATCAACAAAATTAGAAGTTGATTTCAACACCCGCAAAATAACCTTTAAATTTAGTATCAGCACTCACACCCGAGAAATTACTCACATCGAATAAAAATTCACGGTAGCCTACACGTACCCGTGTATCGACGGCCAAACCATCAAATTGCCAACCTAAACCAATAGCATAGTCGTGCACGCTTGACTCATTAACGCCCTGCATCAAATCAGCAAAACCGTACAAGCCTAAGCCAGGCATACCTACATGCGTACTGGCGTAACCCATCACAATACCGCTATCGACATCTTTCTCTTCTGGATGGCCAGGGTCTTGAACACGCAGTGAACCATTCATTAACTTGTATGCTGCACCAAGGTCCAATGACACTATGTCGTTGTCCAATATTTCGTAATACAGCACGAAGTCTGTGTTGCTCAAATCAGTATAAGCAGTAACATTACCTTTAAAATCATGACCATTGAAGTTGAAATCAGCATCCGACATGCCGCCTTTCTGATCTAGGCTATTTTCACGGATTTTAATGTTAGGGACAAATGGCAATGGGTGCTCAACTGCAATCCAATAACTGCCTTGAGCAGATGAACTGTAATCAAATGTTTGTTGTGGTTGACCTTTATCAGCAAAAGTACCGCTAGTATCGGCGCGCCAGTAATCACCACCAATCGTAAAACCAACCACAGTTGCCGCTTGGGCAGATGTGGCCATACAGAATCCTAATACCGCACTGGCGAGGAGAGTTTTTTTCATAATTAACCTTGAGATAGCAAGTTCGTTAAATCAATCACCGCGGCATTCGCACGGGATACATAGTTAGCCATAACCAATGAATGATTAGCGACTAAGCCAAAACCGCTGCCATTCAGCACAACAGGGCTCCAGACAGTTTGCTGAGTCGCCTCCAGCTCACGAATGATCTGTCTTAGGCTTACTTCAGCATTTTTCTTCCTCAATACGTCAGCAAAGTCAACTTCAACTGCGCGCATAAAGTTCAACAACGCCCATGAAGCACCACGGCTCTCATAGAAGACATCATCAATTTTCCACCAACTGGTTTTTACCTGATGGCTGGTCAAATTTGGGGTTGATTGACGCGCCGAATTGTCACCAGCTAGGTCTGTATTTAAGCGCTCTTGGCCAACGCTGGCAGATAAACGCTGCGACATACTGCCCAGACGTTTCTGCACTTCTTTCAACCATTCATTAAGGTTGTCAGCACGGGCATAAAACTGTGCATCTTGATTATTAGGGTCCATCATGCGGGCACGGTAAAGCTTCAGCAATTTGATTGCATCGCGATATTCGCTTTCGGCACTCGGTACTAACCAGCTAGTGTGGTCAATATTGAGCTTAGATTGGGCTTCGCCTAAATCTTTGTCCGCTGCAGATTGTGACTGTGAGCGGCTAAACTCTTTACGCATAATCAAGGCTAAATCACGGGCTTGCTCCAAAGCACCATATTCAAATGCGGGCATGTTATCCATGAAGATGGAAGGTGGCATCACATCGTTTGATAACCAACCACCTTGCTTATCGAGTAAATTTTCGACTGTGAGGATTAGCGATGTAGTGGTAGCGTACCCAACAATATTCTTATTGGATGCTGTTAATTGTTGAGGGCTAATCGGATCCGGTTCGATACTCCACCATACACTCACGCCATAACCGATTAATACTAAAAATAAACCGACCCCGGTAACTTTTTTCCATGTAATTTGCATCAAGCGACTCCTTAATGATGGTGATGATGCTCTTGCTCTGCGGCGTTTTCTACTGCTTTACTAACAGGCAGGGTAATTGCCATTTTCTCGCCACCGTCAAACTCTAATTGCAGTTCAACTTGTTGCTCTAACACCAATGGTGCTTTTAAGCCAAGCAACATGACGTGATCCCCTGACGGCGTTAACGTTAATGTGCCATGGGAGGGGATGTCAAAACCTTCAACATGGCGCATCTTCACCATGCCTTGGTCTTCGATAATCGTGTGTAATTGGGCATCCTTTGCCACAGTCGTACTGACACCGATAAGACGAATCGCTTTATCTGTGTGGTTTTCAAGCGTAAAGTAAGCGGCAGTATTTGGTACTGTCTCAGGCATGGCGCGTATATGACCTTCAGTCATGACTACGTTCGCCAACGCTGAAAATGATGCACAAGATAAAACTAGACAATTAAACAGCTGTTTGAATATTGGTTTCAATGTCTTAAACTCCATGTCTACCCAATGTCGTCGTAAAGGAAACAACCCATGAGTCATATACAGGTTCAGGATGATCAGGGCGTGCGTATTATTAGCTTTAATCGCCCTGATAAACGCAATGCACTTGATCTTAATATGTATAAACAACTGACAGAATACCTGATCGAAGGTGAAGCAGACAACGACATTCGTGCCTTTATGCTCCATGGCCAAGATAATTGTTTCACCTCAGGCAATGATGTTGCTGACTTTTTGAAAAATAGTGACTTAGGGCCAAATCATCCCGCAGTACGTTTCTTATTTTGTCTGCTCGAACTCAAAAAACCTCTGGTGGCTGCTGTTTCTGGTGCCGCCGTCGGTATAGGGACAACCGTACTGCTACATTGCGATCTGGTATACGCTGACAACACGGCGAAATTTCAACTTCCCTTCGTCAACTTGGCTCTCGTGCCGGAAGCGGGGGCTAGCCTACTCTTACCTGAACTCATTGGTTATCAAAAAGCGGCAGAGTTACTGCTACTTGGTGAAAGTTTTAATGCCGAGACGGCCCATAGACTCAATATGATCAACGAAATTGTGGCCCATGAAGATTTACTCAGTTATGCATTATCTCAGGCAAAAAAATTGGCCAATCAACCGCCACAAGCACTACAAATCACACGTCAATTAATGCGTCCGCATAAAAATCGTGTACAACACCAAATGCACCAAGAACTTGAACAATTTAGCGCTAGGCTAAAAAGTGATGAAGCCAAAAGCAGATTTCAGGCTTTTTTGAAAAAGTAGTCTGCAAGGCAGTATGCACATACATTTTCGCATGAGGGTCAAAGTGCCCTCTTCTTGATAGGTTTAACTGCATCATTTTAAATCAAAACAAGCCACTTATTAGCTCATCAACACCAGCCATCACTGCATGCTTAGGCTGGTTTTTTCCATTGGTCAACTAACAATGCTAAAACAAAGTAAATTAGCAAACTTACACCCGGCATAAATACAACTGCACCAGCCCACACCGCACGAGTCCAAAAACAAGACCAATCAAATTTCCACGCCATGCCTGCAGCAACACCACACACTAACCGCTCTGGACTCTCCATACGCACTTTTAATCGTTTCATCTAAAACCTCGGCTCAGTTGATCGCGAACTTATTTATCACTAACACTATGCCACTGAAACCAGCAAATAATGCCTGAAAACAACGCAAGACTAATTACAGGTAACAGTAGCAATGTCATCAAAGGTGCTACAAACCACATAAGCAGATCCTTTACTTAGCGCTATATTCATCGACACCTGCCGATTCACCTTTATTTTCAGCGTTTAAGCTAAGTTGACTGTTGAAGTCATAAATACTTTCAGCCAGTTGTGTTTGCAATGACATCACAAATTCACGCTTTACACTGACGAACAATTCTTGTGTCTGCGCAGTTAATGTTTGCTCAATAGTTCCCACAACATCTGATATTGGTGCGGCTTCTGCGTGTGCTGCAACGCTACCGACTAACGCGCCTAATAACACACTCATTTGTACTGATTTTTTAATGGTTAACATAAACATGATGGCATCCCTTTCGATTAATTAACTTGACGAAGGGACTATTACAAACTGCGTGCCAACTTATAATAATATTTTTAACATCATGATTATAATCATTTTAAAGTATTTTAAGTGAACGGAATGAGATATGGAAATGAATAGGTAAATAACAAGTGGTGAAAAATACTACTCAAACTAGTAAATTTCACCATCTTTTAAGTTGATTAGAAATCACTCAGTGACTTCAGTTTGAATACTCTGAAAAGCATGTTTTACCACTTCTATCCCAGCGCCGTTTTTATGGGCATTTTCACTCAAATAACGACGCCAAGCGCGGGCACCTGGTAAACCTTGAAATAAACCTATCATATGACGAGTTACATGATTGAGCCGGCCACCAAACTGCAAATGCGCTTCAATATAAGGCAGCATAGCCTCAATCACTGCCTCGCGGCTGATCACTGCTTTTTGACTGCCACACAATATTTGATCCACCTGCGCCAGAATATAAGGATTCTGATAAGCCTCGCGCCCCATCATTACTCCATCGAGCTGCACTAAATGAACTTGTGCTTGCTCGAGAGTTGTTACGCCGCCATTAATACCAATATTAAGTGCAGGATAATCACGCTTAAGTTGATACACACGCTCATAATCGAGCGGCGGGATCTCGCGATTCTCTTTTGGGCTTAACCCTTGAAGCCACGCCTTACGCGCATGGATAGTAAAATCCGTACACCCTTTTGCACTGACCACATCAATAAACTGGGTTAAAAACGCATAACTATCTTGTTCATCAATTCCGATACGCGTTTTCACAGTCACAGGAATATCAACGACTTGTTTCATGGCGTCAACACACTCAGCCACTAACTCAGGTTCTGCCATCAAACACGCGCCAAAGCGACCATTCTGCACTCGATCGGAAGGACAACCCACATTGAGGTTAACTTCATCGTAGCCTCGCTCAGCAGCGAGTTTAGCGCAACGAGCCAAATCTAAGGGATTAGAGCCACCTAACTGCAACGCCAAAGGATGTTCTTCTTGGTTATATGCCAAGTAATCACCACGACCATGCAATATCGCTCCTGTTGTCACCATTTCCGTATACAACAAAGCATTAGCCGACATCAAACGTGCAAAATAACGATAATGACGGTCCGTCCAATCCAACATGGGCGCAATGGAAAAGGTTCTATCGAGGGTTTTAGGCGCTAAACCTTGGTGTTGCTGGGTTTTATCTAAATTCATTGCAATCCGAAAAGTTAATATTTTTGCTAATTTTTGTACGTTTTTGCATGTTTTGCATTGCTCGGGGAACCTATAGTGATCCACAATGGATTGGACTGAAGGGTTCGGGGAACCAAAAACATGGCATCATATAGCATTCAAAAACGCGAAAAAGCCGACGGCACTGTGCGGCATCGCTGCCTAGTTCGTGTAAAGAAAAACGGCAAAATATTATACACGGAGCAACGTACCTTTACCAAATATGCCGCTGCCGAGGCATGGGGTAAAGATCGGGTGATTGATATTGAGTCAAACGGGTTTGCTACTGAGGATACGGCTCCTGTTACATTGGGCAGCATCATCAACAAAGCCCTGACAGATGAAAATATCGACAGCAGCATTGGTCGTTCGAAGCGTTTTTGTTTAAGGCTGTTATCTGATTGCGATATTGCTAAATTGAATCTGACTGATATTAAGCCGCACCACATCATCGATCACTGTAAATTGCGACGCAGCGCAGGCACTGGGCCATCTACTATTGCAGTTGATGTAAGCGTGATCCGATGGCTGCTACGAATCGCTAAATCAAATTTTGGGCATGAGGTTTCACAAATTTCGGTTATTGAGGCTTACGATGCACTGTATAGCCAAGACTTGATCGCTAAATCGGGGAAGCGTTCGCGCAGACCGACTACGGATGAGATTGAGAGGTTAAAAGTTGGATTAGCTGCAAGAGCAGATCAACGGGCTGCACACATCCCTTATATTGATTTGCTCGATTTCTCGATACTGAGTTGCATGCGTATTGGTGAAGTGTGCCGGATAACATGGGACGATGTAGATGAGGCACAAAAGGCCGTGATTGTTCGTGACCGTAAGGACCCGCGTAAAAAAGCAGGCAACCACATGTTGGTACCGCTGTTAGGTGGTGCCTGGGAGATACTGCAAAAGCAGCCGAGGAATGATGCGCGGGTTTTCCCCTACAACGAGCGCAGTGTTACTGCAGGGTTTCAGCGGGTGCGTAACGAATTGGGAATTGAAGATTTACGCTATCACGACCTAAGGCGTGAAGGTGCAAGCCGGTTGTTTGAGAAGGGCTATAGCATTGATGAAGTGGCGCAGGTGACAGGGCATAGGAATGTTAATACTCTGTGGCAGGTGTATACCGAGCTATTCCCTAAGCGGTTGCATGATAAGGACTTGAACTAGTTTTAATTAGGAAGAATTTTAATAAACTAAATTAAAACTAAAAAGTTAAAATGAAATTTCAACCTTTAGTTCTAAATACTGATTAACCTGATGATGTACACGAAACATGGTTACATGTGAATATCCATATCTCTAACGGATACAGAGAGCTAACGGTATTATATAGTTCCTGATTTTTTGATAAATCTTATCTTGTTCTTACATTTATAAAGACATCTTTTTATACGTGTTAAATTACAACTTTTGAATGACAACCATGAAAGTCAAAGACGTGGGATAACCATCAAAATTTTTACATCCGTAATTTATTGAATTTAATTAGATACATCCACCAATTAGAACTAACAACGGTAAAATAAGTCTAGAGTTCAACTAAGGTGAATTAATAAATTCACATAAAAGCATCATTGTACAAACAATGCTTGTGTAGTACGCTCATTTCGCTTACGTCAATAATATGGATATTAGAAGGTGTAATTATGAAAAAAAGTTTATCGGTTTTAATAGCTTCACTATGTCTAAGTACTTTTTCTGTTAATTCTGAAGAATACAAATGGGATGCTGAAATAATTTCAAAAAATTATGATCTGAGTATTGCAGGAAATGCAAACTATACATCTCCCATCGTTATCAATGGCAGTGTCGTGAGTAACAAATTAAACATCACGCACTTCGACATAAACAATATCTATCTCAAACTTCAGCAAGAAACCACAACTAGATTAATACCTGAAATAAGCAAAATAGTTGAAAAAGCTAGCATTCATTTAAGAAGTGTTCAGGCAACTTATTCAGCCCCAATTAAATTCAAGCTGACTGGTAAAAGTAATGGTGGTATAGAAGTAAAAGTCACCATCCCAAATCTCAATATTGTCGCCAAGGCAGAAAAAAGTTGGTATCTGGATGTAAAAGCAAAACTTAACATGAGTAATATCGTTGTGTCTGGTGATTATAATTTGATTACTGGTGTAATTGACAACCCGCAGTTTTCTGCCACTAAATCTGTTGATGTTGATAGCAACTTTGGCCCATTCCTTGGACCATTAGAAATGTTGACTATTGATAAAATAGCAGAATATATAATCTCAATTGGTGTAACTAAAGTCATTACACAGACATTATTATCTGTTCAGAATAGTGATACTAAAATTTTAGGACTGGATCAGATTGTCCAGCCTAATAAATACATCGTAAACAACATTGATGTAGGACAATTTATCAAAGAGTCACTCTCAGGGTTGCTGGATAAACAGTATATTGAAGTGACGTTGTATCAACAATCCTTAACGCCTGAACCTATGCCATATCGCTGCTTTGAACCCAGTAATGTTACTTGGTCTAACAACATTGCAGAAGTCCATCTTTCAGGAAAACATTTCTTGAGAATCAAACGTGATACTACCCAAAAATGCACATGGAATTGGGGAAGTGGTCAACAGCCTGACTACTAAAAAACTTTAGTGACGTAAGCAACACAACGACAATACAGAGGTATTTATACTTCTGTATTGTCGTTTTTGAGGTCAGATAGGTGGAGTGCCTTAAACCTCTATCTCTACAAATGGCAAATCTGGTGCAGTCCCTAGCACCCTGCCGTCTTGTACATAGATATGATCCCCAACCGTTCCTGAGCCAATGGCGCGGATAGTGTGACCGCTGGCACTGCTGGCGGTGACTGTGCCATCGGCGTTTACGGCAGCTACTGTCATGATCATCCGTGGCAATACTAACGCTGTTTGAAGTTGTTTAAGCATGATGCCTCGCTGGCTGTTAGCAGGGTTACGCGATTGAGCGGATAACTGTAATGGATTGTTCGATATCGATATCACCGCGATCACTGACGCTGGCGCGGATGCTCCAACTGTCACACGTTCCTTTAAAGACTTCGGCGCCTTCACGAATACCAATCAACATGCCAGGCGTTGCGGGTGGCAAATCAACCATAACGGGCAAGGATAGCGTGACGTTCAGCTTATCGCCTGTATCTGCCAGCGCATTGGTGCCAGCGATGCGCGCCGCTTGGTTATCGACGATCAACTGAGCACTAATATCAGCGGTAGGAATATTGCCCGCGCTGCCGGTGCGTTTCACCTTAGCGCTAATCCCCTGTTGTTCACCCCGCAGCCACACCACATCACACAACGGATTGCGGAAGACTGACTCGCTGTAATTGGTGATCACGGCATCGTGCACTGTTAGGTCGGGTACCGCTGTTGCCATTTCCCACGGCACGGTTGGCCAGCGCGGAATGATAGTTAATTTACGGGTGGCATCATCCGCTAAGATCATGCAGCCCAGTTGGCTTGCTGCTTCGTTAATCGCGTCGATAGGTGACTTGTTACCCACGCTGAACGCGCCTGCAGGGACGCTAAAATCTGGTATCCCGCTTAGCTCTGCAGTCCAGCCAGTGTTTTGCAATAGATCACCGATAATACCGCCAAGGCTGCGCAAGACGGTGTTGGTGTAGCTGATTGGCAAAAGGTAAGGCGATGACAGTTCTGCGGCACGTGAACGGCCTGTGCTGCTGTGAGTTTCAATACCAAAGGCTTTGCTGGCGCTAGGCTGCTCGGCAATGGCATAAAACTCATAACCGTTGATGGTGATCAGCAATAGCTCATTGTGGGCGCGCTGCGCATCGATACGGCTTGAGAACTCAAGGCTAACCGACCTTGCCCACTGTCCACGGCTTTGGCTAATGCTCACACTGGTAATCACAATCGGTAAACTGTCTGATACTCGCACGCATGTGATCGTTGGCTGCATTAAGTAGTACCTGCGGATTTGTGGTTCAATCGGGATTTTAAAATCGATATTGGGTAATGTCGGGTTGCCATCGATGAGGCCGCCGCCATCGTCCCAGTAGCAATAGTTCGGTGAGGCCGTGAACCGTAAGACAATAGGGTTTGATTGTGTAGATAATGGCTCATTGAATCGAAGCGTGACCTTGCCAACAGGTGGGCGGTACTTGGTAGAGCAAACCCAGCGCGGTTCGTGGAAGCCCCATTTAATCGACTTTTCATCATAGACCACAATGCCACGGTACTGAATCATCAACGAGCTTTCTTGTTCTTGACCATCTATCCATGCGACCACAGTGTGCAACTGGTGCGCGGCAATATCTAGCCAGTTTATTAAGGATTGTATTTGATGCTCATCAGGCACAACCCAGTTAACGCTTAATGTGATTTGGTGATCGATTGGCAGCGACCAATTAACGCTAGTGTTTGTTTGGGTACCTAGATTGCATAACCAATTGATTGATAAAACTGAATCGTTTGCAATATTGGATAACCATACTGCATCAAATTTAATCTCATCCGCGTTGTAGTTTTCCCACGGTGATTCAATTTTAGATTCGATATCATTTGAAAACTCAGCCAACAATAATGATTGTTCAACAGCATCGAGCGTAAACCAACTGAATCCACACTCGATACCAAATGAATTATCAACAACAATGGGTGTGTCAATAAACCTGATTGTTATTGGGCTAACTGCATTCGAAAAAGGTGTGTCAAACCTTACCACGATTGCTGTCATTGGCTCATATCCACAGTGTTAGCATCAGCCTGTTCTAGCATAACACCATCGACACATTTGGCACCGTACACCATATCTTTATCGACAATCGTCACAATTAACCTATTTACTAGAGTAAACCCTATTGGTAATATTTTTTTAACTATGCCCGTTGGTGAACGTTGACAGACCAGCAATAATTCACAATTTGTACGATCTGTGACAAACATTAGTTCAGCATCGGCATCGAGATCGACAACCAATAAACCAACGTAGTGGATACCTCTAGCAAACACTGCATTATTGATTTTACTCATACCAAGAAACCGCATTTATGCACATTTGATTATTGTTCACACACCGCATTTTCAAGTGTGAAACACCGTTTAACAACTCAAAATTAGGCCAACTCAGGGATGAATCTGCGTTAGCGTTTGCCATTAGCATTCCCGGCATAACACCCCTTACACTAGGCATTTTCAAACTGCAATGTTGTATTGTACCTGCGGAATCAAGTGATATTGGATTGTTACTTTCTATAATTACTTGGCTTAAAAATTTAGTGGTGGGGGATGTTAATGCACTAACGGTGTTAATGACGTCATAAGGCATACGCCAACGATATAGTTGTGAACCAGCGCTACCATCTGTGTTATAAAAAAGTGCACAAGTTGAAACTGCACTGCCAAACATGTACGTCATACTGTAGTTATAACCAGTCGCAGTAACGTCCCCAGATGCATAAGGAGACATTATTAATTTAAACGCATCTACATCATTTGTTATCAGTGTGTCTATGTCACCAACAAAAAACATCGGCTCTACATTGGTGCCAAGTAAATACGTAGATATGTTATTTCTACCAAAAACCACATAAAAACCACGGCTAGTACCTATGACAATCCACTTTGTGTTAACAGTATCTAGTTTTGTAGATGCAAAATATATAGATTTTACAAATGTGTCGATATCAGTCATAGCTTGTGCAGACTGCATTCGCATTACACCGTTCGCTGTATCAGCACCAGTAACAGACCGAATTGAAAAATAACCACCACTACCTTGTGCCGTGGAATTTCTAAACGCTATTTTGAAGGACGCCGCATCTTCGAAAGCAACACTCCACCCTAGGGGTGATTTTGTACCATAACCATCTACTAAACATTTTTTTAGAACATTAATCATTTCAGATGGTTTACCGCTGGAAGATATGACAGGTGCACCCGCATCATCCCAACGATAAACAGTTACTGGTAATCCCATTACATACCCCCATTAAGATTCGTTGCCACGGAACGCAAGCACTGCGCGGTCTGTGGTGATTTGACTGTGACCGCTTTGCACTGTGCGCAATAACATGACGGGTTTACTCGCGGCATAACTCATAAAACGAATGGCCTCGCCTGCTTGCCAGCCACCACCAAATGCGCCGGAACGAATAATGAAGTAAGGCTGCAGGGTTAGCGGGTTGACGGGGGCAAAATCATTCAGCGTATCGCCCGTGGCAATTTGACCAAGGCGACGACCAACACAACGGAATGCGGTTGCTGAGGTGAAAATCAACACCCAGTCCTCATTTACTGCAGTGTCGTTACGGACCTCGATTGGGAAATCAACAGTATTCATGTTGCCAGTGGCGGGTGCGCCATCGAGGTCCCAATTGTTAGCCCACGCACTCATATCCCGTACCGTGCCGATACGGGCCTGTAAGTCACCCAAATTTTGCACACTCGATACATTGGCACCGATTGGATAAGTTTGGCTTAATGGCGATGCCAGTATTAGCGCCTGTGCTTGTACGTCTGTCACTAGCGCAATTTCGCCAATGGTATCGGTGAGAATGAATGGCGCAGTAAAGCCCGTAAAATCGCTATTGATAGTGACAACACCTGTTGCTTTAACCCATGTGTAATGGGTATTAGTCAGCGTCCAAAGTGATTTACCCTCAGCATCGGTAATATCGACAAAGCGCGCATTAGCGCGAGCGTTGTAGGTTTGGGCTGGCGCGGGACTGCTTACCACTTGCAATTCAGTATGCTGTACAGATACGGTGTTCCACGCAGTAAACGCATTCACCACACCGCCGTTTTTAATCCGCAGTGGATTAAGCCCGTATAGTTCGGGTGGCGGTGATAGCGTGACGGTCTCACTAATGTCATAGCGCAGCGTGCTTAAATACACGCGCTGAGTAAAGGTGAGCGATACAGTCCCATTGTTGATTGTCCCACTAACGCCTGAACCAGATACAACACCATTGCTATCAGCACTGGCGCTAAGCACAGTTTCTGCAGTGGTAGACACGGTAAGATAAAATGTGTCGAGAATCGGCTCATTCGATTTGAGAATAAACTCAACTGTTAAATCGCCTGGCGGGGTTACTTCACCTGGTACTGTTTCAACCAACATACAGTTATAGGTGTAAGTGAAATCGCCTCTGAAATCAGGGTTTTTAGTAAGCACACCTGTAGTAGCGTCAATCTGAGCAATAATATTGCCATTGGGCTCGACCAGTGATGCGTTGACACCAGATTTACCTTGCCCCATTTTAATGGCGCTTTTACCGTAGGTTGGATTTAAAAATGTAACTTCACCATACAGTCGATTATCGACCATGACTCTATTCGCTGGGAATGATGCGGGGGTGTAGTAAATGTCGTATTTGTCATCACTTATGTAATTGATACCAATACTGTAACCAACTGGCGGGGTATACCCCGTGAATATAACGGTGACAGTCGTACCTGTAACAGTGACACTGGCATTTTGAGACCATGCACCAGTATATTTCACATTTTGAATACCATTATCGTTGAACCAGTTTGATATCAATAAATCAGGTAATTCAAAAATATACGTGCTTTGCCCTGAAACGGATGGTAGCGATACCGTTTTATAATACATTGAAGGCAGGCTGCTAATGCCACCCACTGTACCACCATGCGAATCAGACACACCATCAAGTGCATTACCTGCACTCACTGAAATCGTTTTTACCTTCGGTAATAGCTCGACTTGAGTTGACTCGACAGCCAAAACCTCAGTGGTTGCTGCTGCAGTTAATTGAGTGACACCATGATATTTGATCCCATCGTTTTCAGATGTATAACGTAATTTGGTGCAACCTGACTCACCATTGATTGTTATATCGTAGTTAGGTGTATCAAACGGTATTGCAGGTTTAAATTGCACCAATCCACCAGTACCACCAGTAACTGTTTTTTGAATTTGGCAAAAATGTTCGAATCGAGGATATAGCGCATTCTCGGCACCTGGGTACTCCACAGATATAACAACGGTCTGGCCTTGCACAAGTGTTATATTTTCATAAAAATCAACGCCATTGAATTGATATATGCTCTGCAAATATGGCCGAGGAAATGTATCCTGACCAGCAAGTAGCCCAATCAGTCGATTGCGGATCAACTGGCCAGCACGAACGGATGATTCCAGAATCTCAACCATATCGGTCATGCGGTCGGCATCATCAAGCGTAGCGGCTTCGGCGATCAATAAACTGACCAGATCATCGGTGGGCTTTTGGCTGATAAACACATGACCATCGAGCAAAATCGATGTATCAGGGGTATTGAGTGCAGGGTAACACTTCACAATATCAACCGCTGATTGCGCGTGATCTATGTCTGAAATGGCGCGAAATAGTTCGTTTAGCTTGCCAGACTCCACCGCCAGCTTGGTACGTTGTCCACCCGCATCATCGCTTGAGCCCAATTGCTCAGGCTTAAATACTTTTAAATCTAAACGGGAAATAGTCATAAACGGCCTATAAAGTCAGAAACTTAAGAACCACGTTAGTGAGCTTTTCAAACCCGCCAACTTCGTCAAATAAATCCTCACCCGTTATAGGCGAGCCTGCAGTGTTATCCCAAACCACGTTATAACTGGTGCCTTCATAGGCCAACGTGAAGGCGGTTAACGTAATGGCGGCATGGGCTTTTAATTGTTCAAACTCAGTGCGCAGCATCCATCCAGATTTGGTGCCTAACTCCATGGCAATACCGGCTGGGATAATGGTTTGCTGCACCAATGGCGCACCGTTTAAGGCGCGCTTCATGTTGGCCGCAACGCGGGGCGTGTTGTCGCGGTTTAGCCACAGCAAATCCACCGCGATATCGTTCTCATCGATGGTTGTCATAAGGACCTTTGATTAAATGGGGCGAATAACAGGATTGGCTAACCGCCAACAGATTGCAGACGTTTGATCTCGTTCATCAATTCGGTGACGAGGCTACGCTTCATTTGGGCATTAAAGGTGCTATTGCCAACCTGCAGTTGCAGCACTTGCATATCTGAAGTGTTAGCCACAGATTGCGTGCTGGTTTGGGTGTTGACTTGCGTGTTAACGGTAGCGGTTGCTTGAGTTTGAGCCGCGGCCTTAGCAGTCGCAGCACTAGCGTCGGCTTGCTTCTTCGCCTCGGCAGCGCTTTGCTTATCGGTTGCTTGCTGGGCCTGCAGGGCCTTACGTTCTAAGTCTTGTGCCTGCTTAAGATCACTAAGACTTTTTTGCAGTTTATTGATGAGCTGACTATCACCGTATGCTTGAGCTGTGGTGATTAAATCGTTCACTTCCTTTAGCTCACTAGCAAACTTACGCTCAGCAATATCCTTCTGGTTACCCAAAGCGGTATCGAGCCGATCTTGAATATCCATTGTGGTTTTATTGATTTCATCGGCCAATTCTCTAAAGCGTGAACGGGCTTCATCGATTGCTTTATTGAGCGGAACAAGCTGATTGTCAGAAAGCCTTACAACAGAGTTATTAGCGAGATCAGCAAGTTCACCTAGCTCTTGCAAGCTGAGTGATCCACTCTCGATTTGAGTGACCCAATCACGCATCCGAATGGCATTATTGATTTCACGTCGTTCGCGTTTTTGGTCAGCACCCGCTATTTGATTATCCAATTGCGCTAACCTTTCGGTCATTGCTTGGATAGTGGCATTTGAGTAATCGTATTCGGTATTAAGCGAAACAATCACATCACGAGTGGCGGCAGCACTTCCCCTAAAGTCATCAATCGTACTTAATTGTTCCGCGATAACTTTAGCATTTTCAATACCAGCGGCAGTATTATCCTTAGTGGCCTTAGTGTTTTCCTTCGTTGCCTCGGTATTTTCATCTGTCTTTTTACTGCTTTCACCCACCACTTTATTGACTTCACTCAACGTCCCTTTGAGTATTTGTGATTGAGCATCGTACTCTTGCTTAGTTAATAAACCCGCCCTGAAATTTCGATCCAATGCTTCAAGCTGCGCTTCATAGTCACGCTGCAATATCAACAGTTCAACATAGGTCGCGTTCTCTATCTTGGATAGCTCAACAGACTCGCGCTTCAGATCAGCAAGGTTGGCTTCTTCCTTTGCCAACTTAGCTTTTATAAGGGTGAGTTCAGCCGAGGCCTTACTGTCATCTTTTAAAGCCGCTTCAAGATCACGAACCTCTTTCTCGGTCCTTAATATTTTTTCTTGCAAGTCTAGCTGTGCATCAGACAACAACCCTGTCGCGGCAATGGATTTATTCGACTGCTCAACGGCTTTAGTATGTGATGCCGCTAACTCTTGCAGTGAAATATTCAGTTCTTTTTCGGTCAGCAAACCCTTTTCGTACTGCGCTTGGAGCTCTTTACGCTTAGTGATAAATGCCGACGTTAATTCCGTTTGAGTGACGGCTTTAACATTACTTTTATCAACCTCTACGTTGTAATCCTTGACCGATGCATTGAGCAGTTTGGTCATGTTATTCAATGTTTCTGTTGAAATAAGCCCTTTATCGTGCAGCTGATTTAGTTCAGCTTGCCGAGCCATTGCCTCCTTCACTGTGACAGAATACTGATCTGTAGAGGTATTCACCTTTGACTGACTAACGGCAAGCGCACTAGCAGCCTCAGCCGCCTTCTTGTCAGCTTCTGCTTTATTATTACTGGCATTCGCCGAGGTAACTTTAAGGCTAGCTTCGACCTCAAGTTCGTTATTAGCACGAACTATCGCATTGGTTAATTTACGATATAAGTCTTCTTGTTCAGCATTGTATTTATTGGTCTCAATGATGCTGCGGATTTGCTTTTGCTGTTCAGCACTAAGCCTGCTCATCGCAAACCCATACTTATCCATAGTGTCATTAAAGCTTTTATAGGCAATGGATGACTCGCCCGCTAAGCGCTTATTGGTTTCCTCAATGTCCTTAACATCTTTGCTAATTGATTCCTTAGTTTTCGACATTTGCACGCCAATATCGGCGATTTTTTTCTGCAAATTTGTGGTGTCAATCCCAGCCAAAGATTCGATATTTTCAGCCAGAGATAAGGCTGCATAAGTAGTCCCTTGCAAACCCAAAGTGAGAGTATTAAAAACAGAGGTAAGATAATTAGCATTTAATGACATTTCATCAATTTTACGCAGGACAACATCAAACGCACCGTCCGTGAATAAACTGGTAAAATTATTAGCCGCCTCTAATACATCCCTAAAACCACCTATCAGTTCAGGTAAATATTCTGCCAACTTAACAACATACTCACGAACACTATCAATAGCACGACCCGTTCCTCGGATAGAGCTATCAACTTCGGCAGAAAAAGTCTCACCTATTTCAGTGGTTAAACCGTGGAATTTGTTTTGTAAGCGACCGATTGCTGACTCTTGATCAGCATAAGCTTTAATCGCTTCCTTCATATGGTAATCGCCAGCAGCATAGGCTTTATTACTTAGCTCTAATGCAACTTTTAGACGATCTGTACCATCCGCTAATACACTGAGAACGCCTGTCGCCTCAGTGCCATCAATGCCCATAGATTTAAGGGCATCAGAGACTAATCCGCCTTCGGCCTTAACCTTTTGTAAGCCCTCAAGGAATTTAACCAATACCTTTTCAGGCGCATCACCGAGATCTTGCTCAATCTGCTTAGCAGTTAGCCCAGTAATCTTAGTTAATCGCTCAAGTGAATCGCCGCCTTTTTTGCTCGCTTCGTTAATCTCAGCGCCAAGGCGTTGCATAGCCGTTCGCGAACGTTCAGCTGGTTGGCCTAACTCTGCCAGCGTAGTACCAAACGCCGCAGCCGCAGCGCTGCCCAAGTTAATTTCGCGGGTACCAGAAACTATCTCTTTGGTCATCTGCACAATATCAGCTTCGGTAATCGCAAAGTCGTTACCAAGCGCTACCACAGCCGAGGATAAATTGTGGATCTCAGGGATACCTTCTTGAGTCATCCCTAAAATTCTGGCCAGCATGGTTGCCGCTTCATCGCCGGCTAAGTTGGTTGATAACCCCAACGCATCAGCCGCAGCCACCAAGCTGAGAATATCTTCAGTCGATTTAGTGCCTAACTGGCCCGCCACTTCCGCCATGCGCAGCAGCTCATTCGTGCTGGTAGGGGTGACGTTTTCGCTGAGGTTTTTAAGCTCATCGGCCATTTTCACCACAGTATCACGGGCAAGGTTGGTGGTTTTTTCAACCTTAGTAATCGCGGCTTCTAACTCACCGTAGTTTTCAACGCCACTTTTTACCGTTTGCACCGCCTGCTGTGCCGACAGCAATACCGCATAAGCCTTAGCCAGCGTGCTCACCGCCTTGGTGGTGAGGTCAGTTTGCGCGTTGGCGACCTTGGCCGAGTTTTTTGACTCAACCAATAACCTATCGTGCTGCGCTAATTTATCGTTAACCCCTTTAAGCGCGGCTTCTGCGCCAGCTTGTTTGGTTTTTAATTCTTGGCTGGCATCGCCCAGCTTACCCATATCAATGCCGGCTTTATTCAGCACAGCTTGCTGTTTATCTAATTGCGCTTTATTGCTGCCAAGGCTTCTGCCAAGGTTAGTTAGTTCATTGCTGGCCGTTTTAACTTTAAGTGCATATTCGGCTTTATTACGGCCAGCCTTTTCAACTTCGGTACCTAAGCGCGTTAATTCGCTACGTTCTTGCTCAAGCTCGTTTGCCAACGTGGTCGCACTGGTGGCGGTATTTTTTTGCGCCGCTTCAAGCTGCTGCAAATCGGTTTTAGCCGCGGATAATGCCTTTGCTTGTGCTTGGCTGGCCTGTGCACCTTTATTTTGAGTCGTGGTTAAACGCTCAACTTCGGCGCGAGCGGAAGCAAGTTGGCTATCATAGCTAGCCAACTGCGCCGCAGTTTGGCTGTATTCAGTTTCAAGCTTAGAGGTTGAGGCAGCCGCATCTTGCTGCGATTTCTCAAGGTTTTTTGCCTCAGTATTAGCCTGCTTCTGCTCTTGCTTTAACTTATCGAGCGCTTGGGCGTTATCAACATAGGCACGTTCACCCTTATTGATAGACTCAGTAAGCGAATCAATCGCCTTAATAGCCTCTTGCTGGCGTTTTAAATCATCAAGTTGCTCATTGAGCTTTTCGCTTTCGCGCCCCAACTCCTGCAACGCTTGCTCAGATTTTTTGGCCTCAGCAGAAAACAGATCTTTGCCTTGAATAATTAAATTCACTTCTTGATCTTTAAAACTCATGGCATCACCGATTGATAGGAATTAACAAACCAAAATAAAAAAGCCCACAACACATGGATCACATGCAGTGGGCTATAGGGGAAAATCTTTCGACTTATGCAGCACTACGGACGAAGAACTTAGACTTACCCGTGGCAACGATTGAGCTGTCAGCGAGTACAGCACCTTCAATATCGAAGCTACCGTAATCGGTACCGATCAAGTCTAAGCCTGATGTGGGTGTGGGCTTCCACTTATAAAACTTCAGCATCCACGGTTTGCCGGTTGAGTCGTTAATACCGTCAACGACCACACTGACCGTTTTGCCAGATTCCGTTAATGCCTGCAACGCATTACCCGCTTGGCTGGTGTAGCCAATGGTTAATGTTTGGCCTGCTGTAATGGCGCCAGTAGATAACGCGCGGATACCTGCGGCACTGACAACATAATCTTCATCAAGTACATAAGTCACATCCCCCGCTTCATTTTTAACAACAGGGGCGATACTGGTATCAATCATTTTTGCGGTTTGCGCTAAGCCATCGAGCACAGCAATAATTTCTTCATCTGCGACGGGCGTTGCAGTTAATACATCAATCTTACCACGCATAGCTAACGCTAAGTTTTCGTTGTTAAAATCGTAAAAGGTAGCACTTAATTTTACGGATTTAATCAACGTTACTTCATCGGCATAACCACCGCCACCACGGTAGTTGGGCAAGGATTTGGTTTCTTGCTCGATAGCGAGTTTTACGCCGCTCACGTTGCCACAGTCACGGCCATCGATATAGACGATCGCTGAGCCGATGTAACTTTCGGTTACTATTTCACTCATAGTGAGTCTCCAAATTTAATGGTATTAACAAGGGATAAGGTGAACACCGCTAGGCCGTGTTCTTCATGGGCTTCGGGCATGATGTACTTGCAGGGTTCTGTCTCTTTAAAGCTGATCACCGAGGGCAACCAGCTAGGTTTTTCAGGGAAGCGTTCATCTTTATAGAATGCACTTCGGATAGCGCGCACGAGGTTGATTAGCTCACTGGTTGGTTGCGGATTTTTAGCGAGTTTTACGCCAGCAACCACTTGCAGCACCAGATCATCCTTGTATTTATCGATGCCATTTTTAGCATCAAAGGCATCGGTATACGGCTGCAAAAAGATGAACTTGCTTTCTTTGGCAATGGACTGCACATAAAAACCTTCACGTACAGTTGCGCCGTCAACCAGCCCGAGACGGTCTAAGATTGCTTGGATCATGGAGTTGCCTCTTAGTTAACTGCTAGCGTGGTGGCCGTAGCGTTCGCGTAGATGCTTAATAATTGGTGGCTCAATATCCTTTTGTATTGAACCAAAACTACCCGCAACTGAAGGGCCATACATAGATGTATTACCTGCCGCTTTGGCTTGTTTAAATGTGCGCCACGTTTGCCCGGGCAAACGCTGATACATTAAAAAATTGCGATTTTTACCAATAAAGGTAAATGTGCCTTTAAACCAATGTGGCTCATTACGTATTGGGCTGATCATGTGCCCGTTCGTTCTAGATCGGCCGTTTTTACCCGTGCGATACAATGGACGAGCAAAGCGAGTTAAGGTGCTTGGGCGATATCTTGCGCTGATATAACCTTTAAGATTGCTAGGGTCGATACTGTAGCTAAACAACTTTTCAACATAGCTTTTTGAGTTAAAACCGTATTTGTTAAAAATGCCGTCAACCGCTGCCTTTTTACCAAACTTAACTGCGTCCTCAATTGCCCGATTAATCGCTGGCGCTTGTGCATCACGAATGCGGTTAAGTTCCTTTGTTACCGCCTCCATGCCTTCAATCTTTATGCGTGCCATTGGCTAGGCCTCAAGCGGAATATAGATAAAGGTTACACTGACTGAATCCATGCTTACCCTTTGGGTGAGCCGTCCTTGCTGGACGCTCATACCCTCACCTATCGCAAACTCATCACCAGAATTTACCGCCCCTTCGGATTGTAAAAACTCGGCACGACTGATTAGCTCGGGGACATATTCATTAGACGAGGCCGCAATTTCAGCGCCGTTATCATCCAAACTCACAAGACGAGTAAATGGCGCAGAACCATCGCTTGGGGTAAAAAGGCACGGATCAGCCAAACGCTGAAACAGCCGCACCATTTTACCCCGCACACGTTCGGCAAAGTGGTTGCCAACGTTAGGCATTGATCTTCACCCAGACCGACGTTGATGGATTTGCCGCAGCAGCCCATACTTTGCCAGCTAAGGTATTGCCCGTGGCGAGTGATGTGATTTCATTAGCGGTGTCGTCCCAATACACGGCTGCGCCAACTGCTAGCACATCTGTGGATTTTTTAGGGAGTTCAAACACGCCTTCAGTTACACCTGTACCTTCGGTATCTGCGGCAATGGCGCCAATCGCCACAACTAACAATGTGGCCAGTAATACCGCTTCACCACTGGCAACTGCGGCGGTGGGCGTAAAGCTGATGGTCTTGCCATCTTGTACATAATTTTTCATGAGAGTATTCCTGCTTAAAAACAAAACTGAATAAAAAAGGGCTATCGTTTGATAGCCCATTTATGTCGGTTTAGCGCTGTTTACACGCCTGTTGATTTCACCAATCCACGGTAATCAAGCGGTGCAACACCCGCGTCGATACGCACTTTGGTGGCTACGCCGTCGATAGTGAAGCCCTGTTGCTGCTCAATGTAAGGCGTGTCGATGCCATCAAGGTAAGCCACCTCAATGGTGTCGCGGCCTTGACCCGCAGAAAGGAACCACTGAACCGCGCTGTTATCATCTAAACGAGGCTCAGCAATCACTTCGGCAAAGTTTTGGATTGGGTTAGCAATACCTGAATTCACATCGGCACCTTTAACAGAACTAGACTTAATGATCTGGTTAAACGTGGTTTCAAGCGCTACAGGGCACAGTACAAACTCAGGCCGAATATTCAGAGGGCGATTACCCGATTTTTGCTTACGCATTAACATGCGATTGGCATCGAGGGCCGCCACACTTGGCGCACCGGAACCTAAGTTGCCGTGTTCATTATGGAACAGCGTTTTGCCATCAGCCATTGCGGGGTTTTTGGTTAATACCGCATATACCAAATCGCCAATGGTGCCTTTGGCGGCAAAGCCCATTTTCATTGGGATATCAGTCAACATACTCATATCGTCGTTGATAATGGCCTGACGAGTAATGCTGAACAACTCGCCATAGGTAGCCAGCGCGATTTGTTGTGCATGGTCGCCAACGGTGACGTACTTGTATTCCGCACCTTCCCGTACTTGGCGTAGGCTATTAAAGTCACCAAGGCCTATACGTTTGGCGATATTAAAGTTGCCTAGTTGACCTTTTTTGGTCCAACGCTCGAAGGTTTCTTCGGCGGTTTCCCAGCCCATTAACACTGATTTATTAGCGACATCTAACAGGATATTGCCAAAGTCGCTTGAGCTGTGTGTAAAGGCTAAGCCGACCATATCCATTTTGTTGAATCCAGCGCAGCCGATACCGCGATCTAACAGTGAGGCGCGCGCCAACTCAAGCATGGTGTAGCTCGAATAGTTGTTGCTAGCTTCAGCTTTTGCATGGCCGGAACGCGCCATTAACTGAGCGCGAATCGAGTCACCAACGATATTGCCGTTACCCGCATAAATAGTCGTGCGAGGTAACGTAGCGCACGGTGTAGTGTTCTCACCCAACTTTGCCAAGATCATGTCTTTGGCTTTATCAGCATTGATGTTGGCATCGGCAATACACTGATTACGTAACTCTGCTAACTCAGGAAAGAAAGTAAATGCCGCATTGATACCGTTCATACGCTCAGTATTAAACGCAATCGCAGCCGCTTGAATAGCTGTGGTATCAGGTTGTGTTGCTGCAGGCGCAGGCAACTGAGCATTAGGTGCTGCTGGTGCTGGCACGAGTGGGTTGGGAGCACTGTTACCCTGCGGTGCAAACAGGTTTTTGAGAGCTTCAGGCATATTAGTAAAATCCTTAAGACGTTTTGAATTAAGTGATGCCGCCATTTGCAGCGGATCGGTGAGGGTGTTGGCAAAACCTTTTTCCACTGCTTCGCGGCCTGTTAACCAAGTTTCAGCGGCTAATAAGGCGTGAAGTTCATCTTCTGACAAGCCTGTTTTGTGTTGGTAGGCGCCCACTAAATTGCCTTCAACCTTATCGAGCAAGTCGGCGTATTTGCGCATATCTTCGGCATCACCGAGAGTTCCGCCCCAAGGCTTATGCACCATCATCATGGCGTTTTCAGGCATGATGACTTCATCAAAAGCCATGGCAATCACACTGGCCATCGAAGCAGCAAGGCCATCGATGTAGCAAACTTTGTGCGCTGGATGGCCTTTGATCATGTTGTAAATCGCCATACCTTCGAATACATCGCCGCCTGGCGAATGAATACGGGCGGTAATGGTACCCACTTTGCCTAGGGCCTGTAGATCACGGGCGAACTGTTGCGCACTAATGCCCCAGCCGCCAATCTCGTCATAGATCATTAACTCGGCATTACCGTTTTGGGCTTTGAGGCTATACCAGCTATTGGCGGGTTTATTACTCTGGTTCAGCGTTGCGACGGGCACGCTCAGCGCTCCGCTTGGCAGCATTGCGCTTAGCATTACTGATGCTATTGGGGTCTTTTTCACTGTTAGGATCTCCTAGCGAGGGGTCGGGGTCATTGGCCGTGACCATGTTGTTTTCGCGGTTGTAATCCACCTCACGCTTACGCTGGCGTTTTACTTCTGCAGGATTACGGCCACGGGCGCGAGTCCAATCGGCCTCGGTTGCGACGTTGGCAGCGATCATCATTTCCCAGCCTTCGGCCTCTTTGCGTGGGTCAATCCATGGCATGGTGGGCCCGTAGTACACGGCATCAAATAAAGTGCGCATGTCGAGATCAGGCGGTAGCACTAACGGGTCCTGCTTGTTGTGCATTTCCATTTTGAGAAAATTGCGGAACACAGGCCGCGACCAGCCAGCACAAAACCACTGCTGCATAATTCGGTTGGATTCGTCTTGCTCAACTAGCTCTTGGCGCTGGCTTGAATAACTGCCTTTGTAGTCACGGGCAATGCTGGAATAGCTGCCACGGGTACCAGCTGCGGCGGCTTTTAATTGACCGTTACGAAAATCAACTAAGTGCACATTAGGGCGGTTTGATTCAATCATGCCCACATCTTCACCGGGCTTGAGATCATCGAAGGTCATGCCAGGTGCAATGGGGATTTCGCGGCTTGACGATTCACCACTTGAGTCAGGAACAAACATGGCGGCATCACCGCGCTTGATGTAAAACGCCAGCGCGGCCGCAATCCTTGCGGCTACTCGCTCGGATTCTTCATAGTCTTTAATGTCACCAAGGCGGGTTAAAATGCCGTGGAATAAAGAAGCGCCGCGCAGTTGGTGCAAGCGTTTAAATAAGCCTAAGTGCATCATGCACGATGCGGGTACCACTTTAGTTTTGTAGCGAAAGCCAACTTGATCAGCGGGGTGATCCAGCAATACGTGATAGTTAACAACTTGGCCCCAGCCGTTAACCTCAAGCCCTTGGCGTACCCGCTTTGCTGGTTCGTTTAACTCGTAGGGGATAAAGTCGGCCTCTAACGCTTCAATGCTGTATTGGGTGCCTTGCTCGTTGGGGTGGGCGAACTTAGCCACTTTACCCATCACATGCTGGCCGAATACATCACCATCACGCAGGGCGCTACGTAACACCAAACGCTCTAATTCAGGGCGGCTAAAGCGGCCCGTAACGTCACACTTAAGCGACCATGCACCGAAACGGCGTTGAATATCGTTGGCTAAGTCATCAAGGATTTCACCGCTAATACTGCGCGGCTGCGGTTCAACCACAATCCCTTGGGCACCGATCACCCTTTCTTCCATGCGGTCGAGAATGCCAATGCTGAGATCATGATTTTCGTCTAACCAGCGCGCTTGCTCACGCAGGCTTTTACCTGCAGCAAATACCGCTTGGTTGGCCCCGCGACTTTCCTTTTTAGCGCGATGAGTGCGGCTTGGGCTGGCAGCTTCATACCCTTTCAGGTTGCGATAGCTCATTGCAGCCGCTTCACGCTGTAATGCTAAACGCGGGGCAAATATCGCCAGCGCATCATTGATAATGCTCATGTGTTGCTCCGACTTATATTTTTATAAGTGCCCTATTAATGCGGCCTTAGTTGTTGAAACTGGCGTACTTAACCCCGCCCTGTGGCCGACTAAAGCAATTTAATCGGCGCTCCCACTCAAACCGACCTTTGCGGATTTCGCCTAGGTCCTCTGTGGTCATCGACTTGCCGTTGATCGTGGTTTGCTTGCCTGCCAACACATCAAGCTCAGCCTGAAAGTACGCATCGATCATCTGTTGGCATTGGGTTTTGGTCATGCTGTTATCCTTGGCTTTATTGGCATTAACTACAGCCAACCGCCAGAACTGCCACCACCGCCACCGTTTAGGTAAGCAGCATTCGCATTGGCCTGTTTTGCGGCTTTGGGTTTAGGTTCTTTGGGTTGGTCGCTTGATATGGCGATCGGGGTAACTTTTGAAAGCTTGTCGAGGTTGATGCCGAATTTCTCTATCGCGATATACAGCGCGGCTAGGGCGTAAACGAAACAATCTAGTGCCTCGTTGCGGCGCTTTTGGTTGTCCCATTTATAGATGATCCGCCCGTTTTGGCGCACCGGAACCTTGCGTTCGCTGGTGAGCTGTTGCAGCTCAACGTCATCACATACCGCTTCGTTTAACGGGAAGTGAATCGCACCAGGCTTGCGCACATCAACATCAGGGGCAATCCGCAACATCGACATCAACAGCTCTTTGGCGTTGTCGGTACCAACCTCCGTTAAGTAAACACCTTTGGCGGTTCGCTTACGGGGGAAGTTGGCGATCGGCTTACCGTAAACGTTGGCACCTCTAATGGGTATAACCCGCATTAGCCCAAGCTTTTTACTCATAGCGTAAACGTCATCGGTGTAGTGGCCGCCAGAGTCCCAACCCACTACGCCGATATTGAGCACAACGCCATCGGCACGGGCATAGCTTTGCGCAATACGCTCAGCCACTTTGTCTTTAAGCACTTGATCAGCGGGATCACCATGGAGAATAAAGCGGTCAATTAGCGCCGCCTCTTTACCCGCACCCCAGCCCCAAACACGGCCTTCGTAACGGTTATCTTGGGTGTCGATACCGCAAGTTAAATACACCACCCAGTTAGGCACTTTGCCACTCGGGTACATTTCGCGGCGCTTAGCTAATTCTTCCCACTCTAAGCGTTCGCCGTTGTCGTTATCCCACGGTTGGCCTAACTTAGTGTTGACGAAAGTCTGCAGCTTTTCTTTATCGCCTTTGGCTTTAAAGAACTCAGTAACCAGTTTCGCCCAGCTGTTGAGCGAGTTATAGGCCGACCAGATATGAATCGAGATATTGGGCGGCGTGGTGATGTCGTTTCCGTCGGCATCATAAAAGTCTAAAAAGTCTTTAGTGTGGATGCCGGTGTTTTCGCATATCCAAACTGCGCTTGGGTGCAGCTCCATATCGTCGAGCTGATTGTTTTCGATGCAGCAACCACATTGCTCACACAGATAATAGGCTGTGCTTGGGTCGTGCTCACCCTTGGCATTTTTATGCCACTTAATCCCAAAGGGTTCTTCAGGGCCACCCCACTTTAAATCCTGCAGTTCGTCGCAGTGTGGGCAAGGCAAGTTGAACCTAAAATAGTGCGGTGATTCGCTGCAGGCTTTTTCAATCTGGCAGGTACCGAGCACTTTAGGCGTTGAACCGCGAATCGACTTAGGAAACATCGACAGTTCGATACGAGTATCACCGAGCGATGTGGCGTTACCTTCGTGCTCGATGGATTCATCAAAACCCGCTAGCTCATCGTAGATCACATCATCGGTGGAGATTTCGCGATAGTTAGCTGCAGCGGTACCACCGCGCACCATCAGCGTTTTGCCATTGGTGAATATTTTATCTTCTAGCGTGCTGTCTTTATGTTTGCGACCCATCCAAGGTGCAAGCGCGCGCCAAACAGGGATGTCACGAATCGCCGTTTCAACGTGCTTTTTCATGAAGGTTTTGGCTTGACCATCACGAGGCTGATAGATCAACACGTTGCGCTTTTTGTGTTCAATCTTGTAAGCAGCGTTAGCCATCAGCATTTTGGTGTAACCGACACGCGCTGACTTCATTAAGTTAAGCGTGCTGATTTGGTCGTTACCCATGGCATTAAGAATGCCAATTTGAAACGGTAAACTTTCCCACTTACCCTCGGTGTAAGAGGACTCCGACGACATGTAAAAGTGCTCGTCGGCATATTCAGAACAGGTGAGCATGGGTGGGCGATAGAACGAACGCAGCCCAGCAGCAACGGCGGCTTTCAGATTTTTAATCTGCGCGGCCGATATACTCATCTAATAAACCCTCAATGCCCTCCGCAAGATCGGCGGCGGTGTTTTGGCTTTTAATCACCTCCGCTTTGATAGCGTCGATTGTGCGTTCTGGAATGTCGGGGAATTTGCGTTTTACCCGTATATGTATTTGATCGAGCACTGGGGCAATTTGCGCAGCAATGCGATTTAGCACAAAGGTAGCAAAATTAACTTCGACCACTTCTTTGAGGTCTTTTTCGTTTTTAATCTCCTGCCCAACTGCTTGGGCTCGGATTAAGCGCCAGCGTTCGTAGTCCATATCTGGCTTATCGGGATCATCTTCATCGGGTTTAGTGATGGTTTTTTTACGCTCGTTGGCGACTCTGTTACCCACCACATCGGCCATCTTGTATAAACACACGCGACCGAGCTTGCTGTGCACTGGCACGTCCCACTTATCAAACGCTTGGGTGCTGATCTCAAGGCTTTTGCATAGGTCGGTTTTACTCAGTAGAACAGGCTCGGGTGGTGATGGTTGAATGCGTGCCATGGTGTTCATCTACCTGTTTTAACAGTGCAGCTTTCAGCTGCATCTCCGCTCGGTGTAACTCTTGGGCGCGTAGTTCGTCCTTATCTGTTTGACGTTGCTCACGGCGGCGGCGCAACTCCTGATAAAAAACGTTGGCTAATAGGGTGACGAGCGCGAAGAATATCCCGAGCAAAATGGCGATTTCATTCAACGTAAACGCACCTCCAATTGTGCTCATGAGCGACGATACATAAGCGCTAAACGTCAGCGATTTTTGAGTGGTCACATCATTAATGTATGGATTGTTCATGCTGTTTTTCCGTTCGCCATGTTTCGATGTTATGCAAATCGGTATCACACTTGGTGATCACGGCTAAGAGTTGAATGATGCAATCGGGCAGATCGGCATTAGCGTCTGAACTACATTCGGCTGGCAGGCACTGGCTCATTAATGATTGCGGCGGTAGTACATATTGGGTCTGCTTGGTGACTACGGTGCGCGCAATAGGCGGCGTGTTTGAGCAGCCGCTTAACATCATCAGGCACAACAGTATTAGCCCAACTTCGGGTTTGTTCATTGGCTGAGGTCCTTAGTTTTTTAATGGCTTCTCGCTGATCAGCAAGCTGGCGATCAATCTCGGCCTTGGCTTTATCGGCTTTTTCATTGAGCGCTAAGGCAAAGGCGTAATCCTTAGCAAGCCTGTCACGTTCGATGGCCTGCACTTGCAATTCATCGGTAACAACCGTGAGATCATCTTGCAGCATGCGCTGGTTAACGGCGGCGGTTTCTAGCTGCGAGTTTTTTAACGCGAGGTCAGCTTTAACGGCGGTCAGGCTAAGGCCAAGTAGCGTTATCACTATGATGAGCGCTGCGATTAAATACAGGTGCAGCGAGCCAGTGGCATTAATGATTTTATTCCACATATAAATCCTTTAAGCAGATTTTACGTTCTTTTTTGCGGCGTTCGACTAAGCCAGGCAACTTGATATCAGCGGCATAGACAAAACCATTACAGCCGTGTTTACCGCATGCATCGGTGAGCTGGAGACAAGCGGCCACCCTTTCTCCGCGCAGTAACAGCTTGCGCAAGGTGGAGGTTTGAAAGTTACCCGCACCAAAGTTGTAAATCAGACTGAGGTAAGCAGCGTGTTCACCTTCAGTAAGTTGCACCGGATACGTTAGCCGCCGCAGCTGGCGATCGGCTTTACCTAAATCCTTGGCGAACATTTCAATGCATTGCTGCTCGCTAAAAAACTGGTTTAGCTCAAGCTCGGTGCCAGTGTGCCCAAAGCAAGCGGTGATAATATCCACAGGATCAAGATAGGTGTGCAGAATGGGCTCGCCGTTCGGCGCTTCAGCGGGGGCAATCAAATTAGCCCCCGCCAGCGCGACAGCAGAAGAAAGCCCCAGTGCCATGAGCTTTTGCTTTAATGACATAGGTCAGTCTCCTTTAAAATGAGGTTAGCCTTAGCGCGGCCAACGGTTAGATCAACGGTGAGGTAGCCGCCTCTAACAGCTGATGTTTTTAGTGTCCTTCAACGTCCGCAGCGGTCATGTCAAACACCACGGCAACACATACCCACCACGACCACCATTGCAGCGGCCGCTTTTTTTTCAGCGGGGGTTAGCTAACGAACAGCTATTTGGATGTTTGCGAACAAGAAATAGCGCCAAATAAAAAGGGCCCCTAAAAGGAGCCCTTGGCAGAGAAATAACGTGCGACTGAATAAATGTAACCTTAGCAAGCGTATACAAATGTACTCGATTTTAAGGGCCTTGAAAGCGGCAAATGTGCCGCATAAAGCGACAAAAGTGCCGTTTCGGAATTTGTAAATATGTGATACGTGAAAACTTAATCACAGAGGATTTATCGTTTTACTTATCGCTTAAGTGATTTGAGTGATAAAAGCATTTAGCTGAATTTACATTTTACTTATCACTTAACTGATTTAGCTATTTTCAGCGGTAGGCAACACGAACCATGAGAACCATATTCCCAACGCCAAGAAAATGGTCATCACGTAAAAAATTCAGATAAGGGGAAACTGGATGATCGAAGGATCAAAAAACGATCTGACAAAGTTGTTATATTCGGCGGCAAAAATGACCATCAAACATCACTAGGCACACACTTAATAAAATTAAGATAAATCAAAATGATAGGTTAACATTTTGTTACTTGAATTTCTTTAGATTTTAGGGGGCTCATAAAACAACAACCAACCTCCCCAAAATTCTCATATGTAGTGAAGCATTGCGCGTCACCGCCCCCGCAGTGAAGGCAGCCGAAAGGACCCGTGAAAAAATGTGGGGCGCTCCGACCTGATGATATCGATTCTCATCACCATTGAGTCCATCTCCACTCAGCACAATCGGCATTAATCTAATCTCAAATAGCTTCATACATCATCATGGTTTTGCAATCACCCCAAGATAAAGACCAATTGAGTATTAACATTGAGTGTATGCCTAATGAGCATACTCCAACTCATCGATGTACCAAGACAGCAAATTACTTAAAGCAATCCGGTTGAATATCGGCATATTTATTAAGAGATGCGGAATCAATTTTTACGACAACTTTTTTCCCGTTCTCAAGCAAAATGTCCATCCGAATTTCAACACCAGATTTATAAGCTTTGGAAGTATCTAAAATTGCGTGTTTGGTATAATCAATTGGATATGTTATTACTGCCCCAGCTGCCAATGCACTCCAATCAGAAGTTCTTACATATTCAGTTAACGGACTCAAACTAACAAGCTTATTATCATTCATACCTCTGAGATACATCCTTGCTCTAGCTAAATCAAAAAGGGCAGGATCAGCTATGTGAGGGTCAACAAATAACTTTTGACCAGATGTATTAGTAAGAGTAAGGGTAACTTGTCCATCAGCTGTACATAACGGAGCCAAATCCAAGCGAATATATTGATCATCCCTAGAGAAAGTGGTCGCATCCACTCCCACAGAAACACTAGAAATAATAAGTGATAACAGAATTACTAAATACTTCATAGGTATACCCTTAACAAATCCTCTTCATGCTTAAATTAATTTGATATCACCAAAATACTAATTGCTAGCTAAAAATCAATTATTAATGCATTCCATCTCTGCCCTTCTCAACCAATACACATACGACTTCTTACTGTCGAACCCCATCAATGCCCACTGGCCTTTGCACACGTAACAGGTACGAATCGCCCTAATACAGTTTGGCGATAACCGCTCAATCATCCTATCGAACTGGACCACCTGCTTAGGAACGCTCAACTCCCTAACCAACGCACATCCATAAACTTGCACCTCACCTAACTTATCGCAAGCACTGCGATTAGTGAAACCTTTACCGAGTTCTTGGAACGCCCAATAACGCCCCCAGGCATTGAGCCCAGCACGAAGGGCTTTCATGTTGACCAAGTCATCTCGCCCATCAGCAACCAATGTCACTCTTAAATTAGCTGGCCTCATTCGCTACCTCCGTGATCTGCTCAATCGATAAATGAAATACATCATCCAAGATGGCAAGAAAATGGTTAGAAGGAACATTGCTTTTGCCGCTTTCCCATCGCTGATAAGTACGGCGATCCACTCCGTAAATCTCAGCCACTTCATGCTGACTAAAGCCCCGAATACCACGCCCAGTTTTTAGAATGATTGCTGACCGATTGCTCATAAAACCACCTTAATTTGTGCTATTGCATACTCTTGTAAGGCTGATGCAACGATCATCACAGCCACCCACTCGCACCAAGGGTTTGAGCACTCCCAACATTCGCAGACGATCTAGGGATTATCTCGGGCGCAACCTCACTAAAACCGAGCGAAATTAAATGCGCGTGATACGCATCAAGCGCACTCAACATGCCCTTATCCAAAGTCGAATGAACATAGGTACGCAAAAGCACAGGCAAGGCATGATTAAGCAACCGCTCACCCACCATAGTATCTACGCCCATGTCTTGAATAATCGTCCGGCAAAGCTTGCGCAAATCATGCGAGGTAAACTCCTTAAACCGAATCGTCTCACTCCAATAATGCGCAGTGCGCTGGCTAATAGCGCCCACATCACCCGCAAACAAAAATGCCCGCTTACCCACATTTTTAAGCTGCCACTGTAAATAATGTTGGATCAACGCCTTAGCCGTAGGCGTTAACGGTAGCCGGTGCTCTTGGCGGTTCTTCGCGTTCGCCGCAGGAATAAACCAAAACTCACCCGCAAAATGCTCCCATCGTGCCAAACGGGTTTCACCAATGCGCGTGCCAAACATCAGCATCAACATAAACAACATCGCCACCGGCATAAATGCATCCCGCAAAGCGATAAACAACGGCCCTAAGTCCGACTCCATCAAGCGCGTATCAGGCTTAGGTGATAAGGTTAAACTCATCGTCACTCGATACCCCATCAGAGGATTAAGCAATAACAACCTAAAATCAGCCGCCAAACTCAACGCCCGCTTAAGCACATTCACACTCAAACGAATATAATGCGGCGCATAACCCTCATTCAGCATCAGCTTCACCAACGCACTATCCACCACCAAAAACGACAACTCAGCCAAGGCCACATCCCCCAACTTAGGCAACAACTGCTTACGCATAATCGACCTACAGTTATCGCGCCAGCTCGGGCTTAACGTCGTATTACCATCCAAATAATCCCCATACCACAACAGCAAATCAGTCACAGTCGCAAACTCACCGCGCAACACATCCGCACCCGCACTACGCTTAGCCAGCATCACAGGTAAATCCGCTAAAAATGTCTTAATACACATGCTCGGCCACACGCCTTGCTTCTTCCAAACCGTCTTATCCCCCTCATTAATCACCAAATGCACACTCGCCTTCGTCCTATCCGCCGTCGCCCGTAAACGCAGCTCAGGAAACTGCGGGTCCCTAAAGTCCCGCGTCAAACCGCCACGTAACCAACGGCGCAGCGCGGCATCGTTCAACTTACCAATCTCAACCCCGCTAGCAGCCATCGTTTGCCCCCTTAAGCCCAAGGTTTGCCCGTAAATTAGCAATAATCGATTTCGCCTTTGCCGCCTCAGTGGGCCGCGTCACCGTTTCAGGTAATGCCTTTGGCAACTCAACATCGGTCAACTCGCCACGACTAAAGCGCCGACACAACACTTTGTAATTGCGCTCAAACGTCATCAACACATCCTTTTCAAGCCCAGTCGCAAACATCCAACTGCCCGTCTCGCGCACCGCTAAGCGCACCAAATTATGGCTCCACGTATGCTTGTCGGGGTGATGGTAATGGCGCGTAGCCTCCTTAAACGCCGCCTCTAACTTGGGCAGCCCTAAATCACAGGCCGTGGGTTGGCACCATAGCGCAAACTGGCGCGGTGTCGGCCAAAACTGCCTATCGCCCTGCTCGCGTCTAGCGCGATTCAGCCCCGCTTGCACTTGCTCGCGGCTCGCAATCCCCTGCGCCGCCAAGGTTTTAAGCCACTCACCTTTGTGGGTCGCTTCGTCCTCAGGCCGTGGCGCACTCACCGGAAACAACACCCGCAACTTGCTAAACACGCTGTCCACAATCGCCATATCCATCGCCGTCGGCTCAGGTTGTGTCACCCGCGCGCCCTGTCCAACCAGCGGCTGGCGGATTAAGGTCTGCAGTGATTTCATGCTCGTATTTTGCTTGGCAGTCATATCAAAGGATCCTCAGGGTCATACACCGCATGGCTCCAATCCACTTGCCCAACGGCCGCGGCCATCGGTCTTGGCAACGGCGTCAGCCAGTGGCGTTCACGGATAAACTTGGTAATGCCGAGCACAAACTGGCCGTTAGCGCTAAAGCCCCAACTGGTATCCAGCGCCGCAGCGTCCTTCAACCAGGTCACCGCCAACACACAATCGGCATCGGTCAGCTTTTCGGCCTTCCACGCTTTCCACGCAGCCGAATCCGAGCCGCCTTTGCGATGGGCGGGATACGCTTTGAAAAACGCATTGAAAACCGACTTAGCACTCGTTGCTGGACAACTATCTTTTAAAGATTCCTTGATAGGTTCAAAAGAGTGATAGATTCCGGTGCTATCTGGTGGCACAGGGGGTGTGCTATCTGGTGGCATACCTATGCTATCTGGTGGCACCCCTTCGGTGCTATCTGCTAGCACAGGGGGTGCTACCTCGTAGCAGATTGAAATCGTGTAAATATTGGTTAAATTTCCCTTAGGTCCCTTACGATTTTTAATCGTCACAAAACCCATATCAACCAAGGCCGCAATATGCTTTCTCACTGTGCTATGACCAATCTCGCACTGATCTGCAATATGCTGATGGCTCGGCCAACATTCACCATTATCGTTCGCGTTGTCGGCCAGCTTAATCAACACTAGCTTACTCAGTGGATTGCCCACCTTGGCCTTCATCGCTTTTACCATCAATTCCATGCTCATAAACCACCCCCAAACGGAGTAACCCACAAAGCCGAATTGACGCAAACCCCATGCTTTCGTAACATGTAATCGCCTCTCTTAGGTATTAAGCCCGCGCCTGTCGCCAAACTTTTGCGGGCTTTCTTATTCTCGATAAGTAATCGATGCGTGTTCGTGTACCGTCATCAACAACCCGCCTTACCGCCATGACTCGCTAAATACGGGTACGCCAGCTCTAACGCCGCCATGCTCGCTTGCGTGGTCGCCGCCGACTCTTTTAACTCACGGTGCGCCGCCACTAACTGCTCGCGCTTGGGCTCCTCGCCCAAATGGATCACTGCCACTTGCGCCTCGGCGTTCTCTTTGGTTAACGATGCCGCCATATCGGCCACATGCAACACATGGCCATCATTCATGCGATCAGCAATGACCGTCACCCCAGTGCAACCAAATACATCGTTGAGATACTGCACCCGCAAATGCTCGGGCAGTGCCGCCACCAGTGCTTGCTCAACATGAAACAAGCGATCCACCTGCGGATGCTGGCCCTCGTACTGGCCAAGCCAACGGAACAGCTTTTGCGCATTTATCCGCGCATCGTTGTGCACGTCTTGAGTGCGGGCAAAGCTAATGCCCTCCGCCGCTAACACCTCGCTTAGCCCAAGGCGTTCAACCGCCGCGACAAAATCTATCGCCAGCGCAAAACGTGTCATCTTGGGTAACTCCAACACCCGATGAATCGTTTTCATCAACAAATTCAAACGGCTGTCATTTTTACGTGAATGGGTTTTCATGTGTACTGTCCTCCTTCAACCTACAGTGAACCTAAGCCACACTCGCCGACTCAGGATTATCTAAAACAACGACGGGGTTAACTTTGAGTGCACCATGGCTTAGGCGCTCAATTTGATAAGCACGGAGTTCGGGAACGTCTTCACCCCACTGGCTAATTGCAGAAGGTTTGATGTTCAAAACCTGAGCTAGCTTGGTTTGAGAACCATAAAATTTGACAGCATCATCTTTTGTCATGGGTTGATCTCCATACCGAATAAATAAGTTTTCTTACACAATAGAAAGAAAGGAAACTTATGTCAACAAAAGATAAGATCACTTACATGAAAACACTCGGTCAGCGCATACGCGAAAAGCGTAAAGAATTAGGTATCACCCAAAAAGCACTTGGTGCTTTAGTTGGGGTTTCTGCTGTTGCAGTAACTCAGTGGGAAAAAGATGAGACAGCCCCAAAGGGCGCAAATTTATTTGCTTTAGCGAAATCATTGAAATGTGATCTCAGCTGGCTTCTAAATGGACAAGTCGCTGCGAAACCTGAATCCAATGCTGAATGGGCTGGCGGCTTTGATCTATGGGACAACGATAGTCCACTGGGTGAGGATGAAGTCGAAATTCCCTTTTACGTGGATATCGAACTCTCGGCGGGTGAAGGCATTGCAGAAGGTGTTGAATATAAAGGCCCTAAGCTCCGTTTTGCCAAAAGTAGCCTTAAGCGTCAAGGTGTAAACACAGATCATGCGGCCTGTGTCAAAGTGAATGGCAACAGCATGGAGCCAGTATTACCCCACGGTTCAACTGTCGGTGTAGATACCTCAGCCACCGAAATAGTGGACGGTAAAATGTACGCCATTAACCACGATGGCATGATGCGTGTCAAAATGCTCTACAAACTCCCCGGTGGTGGCCTGCGCCTACGTAGCTACAACACCGATGAGTGGCCAGACGAGCACATCAATAACGAACAACTTAAAAACATTAAAGTGATTGGTAAAGTGTTTTGGTATTCAGTGTTAATTTAAAATCTATTGAATTCAGCTAATGCTGACTTCAATAGAAAAAATAAAAACTTATAACAAATTCTAAATTACTACTAACTAATTAAATAATATTTATTCTCAATTTTTCTATTGAATTCATTTAATATTACTCGCATATAATTAATCACTTGATCTTTTATTTCTTTTAATTCTGGCACACTTAAATCTCGCCCGCAGTTTGAAAAAGAAATATCACCATGCGCTAAATCATTTCTATTGGATTTGACTTTAACTAACTTTTCCGATTTTAGACTTTTTATTTCTTCAGACAAAATACCATATTTTTCTAATAACTTTCGAATACTCTGTCCATCTAAATTTCCAGATATCTCAGGTTTCTCTGGAATACTTAAAACAAATTCGAAGATATCATCAACAATAGGGAAATAATACTCTAATTTATTTACAGTTTTACCAGAAATTCTTGGTGTTTTTTCAGAAAAAAACTTTGTTTTATCTTGAAACCAAATTTTCCTTATCTCAGGAATTAACATTCCATATTTACTATTAGAACCATTAATATCTTGAATCAGCTTTACCAAAGCACTCTTAAAAGAAGATTCAATCAAGTTATATAATAGTAAAAATAAATTTGCCTTAAAAATCTTTTTAACTTCTGAATCAATTTTAATTTTTTCAAATTCAACATCGTAAAGATCGCCAATACAAGCATTAGTTGCGGTTATTTGTTCCATAAATTGAAAATAAAGCTCAATTTCATTAACTCTACTCTCAAAATCCTCCATTTCTAAATCCATTTCTAAATCCCCAACAACTTATTTTTTACAAAATCAATTCGTCCAACTAATTTTGATTTATTGTTCGCAGCATCAGAACGAGTTTGAATATGGAACTCTTCTGAATCGATCCATTCAACATTATTCACGCTAAGATCTGGATTTAAAGCTATAGCATTTGCAACACCTACCGATATTGCCTCGAATCTAACTCTTGGAGTTGAGTTAGCTCCTTCAAATTTTCTAAAACCATAAGGAAAGTTTTGGTCAACAAAATTAAGCATAGCAAGAAACTTAGCTTTCATCTCACGTTCGATATCAGCATTCCAAGTTTTTGTTATACCCTTCATATAGGTATCTAGGAAAGGACTGACTGTTCCCCTATAGCCAACTATTGGATCGCTTGCCGAATAAGCAAAAAATCTTAAGACTCTTTCTGTATTCTCTTGACGTAAACCTACTTTAACACTTACTGGACAAAGTTTTTTGAAGAGTTCTTCCTCTGCACATTCAGAAAGAAAATCAGCAAAAGGTCCTGCAAAAGCCCCCTTTCTAATTTCAGCTGGTTTGAGCTCATCACTACCAGTATTAAGCCTTTCAAAAAGATCATATCTTGCTTCAGAGGTTGTTTTCTCTCCTAATAATATTGCTCGAATTGATTTAGAACGGAATCTTTTCTGTCGAACTAAAGGTAGATCATTAAACCTTTTACCGTTCAATAATGTTAATTGTTTAAGTCCTTTAAGTTTCAAGTCTCCAACTATGAAACTATACAGTGTTCTTAACCGTTGAGAACCATCCACAACCTCCATATTACCTGATATATCAGCTAGAAATAGATAAGGGATTGGAACACCTATTATCATTGATTCTATGAATTTAGACTGACGCTCATCGGTCCAAACAAATTCTCGTTGATAATCTGGTATATAAATAATATCACCAGTATTTTGTTCCTCTTCTAGAAAAAGAAAATCTAAACTTCTTTGGTACATTTCAATAATAACACCAACGGGATATTCCGTAGTATCATAATCATACGACTGCATACATAATTTTATTTGATTTTCAATTGCAACTTTTTCATCAGACTGAGCTAACATATTTAATTCCTTTTACTTTGAGACAAATATAAATCAACAAGCATTGCACTAATTTTCGGAGGAACTGCATTTGCTATCATCAAGTGCAAATTGCCACGAGTTTTGTAATCTTTAAAACTAAAGAAGTCAGGAAAACCTTGGATACGAGCGGCCTCATGAGGAGTTAAAGTTCGTCTTCTCAATGGATGGACAAATCGACCTTGGCCCATGGTGCTAAAACCTCTTGTGATTGTTGATGACGGTTGATCCCATTTCAAGCGACCGTAGGAAGTTTTATAAGTATGCTTTTTATTCTTATGACAATCAGGTCGCATTTCATTTGGAAGATCATATAATTCATGATCAAAAAGGTAATCAATGCGTTCTGAATGCGCAGTTACGGAAGGAGTATCAAATATAGAGTCAGAATTTTCTCCATTATCAATAATGTCTTCAATAACATCAGACAAGACGGAGCTGGAACGATAGGCATCTAGATTAAAATCAATTTTTTCTATTGAAGCGACTTGAATATGTCTAACTCTATTTTGTGCAATACCAAAGCTAACAGTTTTAATTATTAAGTTTTCAACTGTGTAACCTAACTTCGTCAGAAAGTTAGCACTTTCTTGCAAAATGTTATCTGAATCGTATTTAATATTTAATACATTCTCAATAACAACAAACTTCGGTCTGCACAATTCAACAAAACGAATTACTTTTAAGTATAATTTATTTCGAGGGTCTTTAGATCTAGTATGATTATTCAATCTAGAATGCCCTTGACATGGAGGACCAGCTAAAAGTACGTCAATATTACTATTATTTAGCTGAATCTCTCTCTCTGTAGCAGAAACAATATCACCTGGATAATTCGAAATCAGCTCTGAAATGTCACCTTTATGAATAGCTGACAAACTTTTATAAAAATTGCTTTCATAGGTATTTGCAGCTTGCGTATTCAACTCTACTGCAAGTTTGATGTTGCTTGACAATCCGTGTTTTTTCGCTGCTTCCAAAGCACCAAGGGTTAACCCACCACAACCCGCGAATAGATCTACGATGTTGATTGAATGTACGAATTGATTATAATTCGGAGGCTCAAAACACCTAAGCCATTGATTGTCACAGACATTACTATTCATTTCACTCTTTCTCTACATGTACAAATATTGCGGATAGTATTATCCCACACTTACTAATTTATCTCTGTATTTGGCGTATTTTACTCTACATTAAGGAAGAAAATAAGTAACACTAACAATGTAAGTTTTAGTTTTTATTAAAATTAAAGTGAACTGATAAAAGTGCAGGTCTTTGAACCTCAATTCATAACTAATAGTGAGCTAATTATGGTTTAAGCCATTATGAATTCATCTGATTTCAATATTTTAGCCCACTTCAGTACTCGTTCAAAAAATCACCAAAACAAAAACACTCAAAAATAAGTTAACTTTTCAATTGACGACAAAGATAAGTTATCTTATCTTTTGCCTTGTACCCACTACCGAGGACAAGGAAATGATTCTAGCGAAAGTTCACACCACACCTAAGCAACGCGATGAGTTTCGTCTACTGGTTGCGATACGTTTTGCCTGCTTGATGGCGCTGGCTAAGGGCCACACCGACCCGATGGATTGCCCACGAGTGCAAGCCCGTTGTGCCGAGCTGGTAAAGCATTTTGCCTATCACCACCCAAGCCCTGCGTTTTACCGCCAGTTCATTCGCCATACGGGCGAACTCGGGCTCAACTTCTGCCTGCGCTTTACCGAGCCCCAACAAGGCTTGTACGGCAAGGTGATGGTGTGGCGTAACGAACAGGCGGCCACTAACGTGCATCCGCTGCAACTCACCCAAGCGGAGCAACCAACATGAATGGCATCAACACCGCGTTTTTGCTTATGGCCCAGTTCAACAAAGTGATAGTGCCACTGGATCAAATCAGCAAAGAGTATTTTGGCCTCGAACCGCGTACCGCGGCTAACTATGCCAAAGCCGGCCGCTTGCCCTTAGCCGCCTTTCGCACCAGCAACAGCAACAAAGCGCCTTGGATGGTCAATGTCACCGACCTTGCCGAATACCTCGACAAGCAACGCGACGCCGCCAAGCAAGATCAAATCAACTTAGCGTAATCAGCGGCTCAGTGGGGAGGTATCTATGTTTTTTGTTTACGGCGTGTCCATGACCTTAGCGAAAAATCAAGCGGCCAAAAAGTGCAGCACCTCAGTAGGCGCGCACCCTAACCGCCGTCAACTGAGCCCCGACGAGTACCAAGCTAAGTTGAATGATATGGCGCAGCACTTGTTTGAAACCATGAAGCCACAACGCCTGTCGCATTCGTTATCGACGCCCGCGCTGTGCCAGCAATATATCGTGTTAGCCATGACCCAAGAAGCCCACCGCGATGTGCATATTCGCTATCACAAGCTGTCGGACAAGGTGAACCCCAAAACTAAGAAACCCATCATCAATCTGGTGGTGTTTAACGGCGAAGCCGCAGCTTAGCCCTGCTGATTCAAAAGGAAGGAATAGCGTATGAACCACTTACTCCCAGGCTTTGAATCAAAAGAACGCGTTGCGTTATTGCTATCGCTTACCCGCATTAGTTCGCCCGAGGTGATTGCCGCATTAACGCTGCATTACACCAGCGCCCTGCCCGCCGAACGCGCTGCCGCTCGCCACGGGATTGAACTGTCGAACTTTATGCGCGGGCAAAAGAAGCTAGAGCAAATCGCCGCCACGGTCGAGGCCATTAAGGCCATCGACTGGGCCAAGCTGCAATCAAACCCTTTGCAATCAAACCCTTTGCAACCGAAGCAGGTGGCCTAAATGACTCAATCAGCGGCGTTTCGCCATCTGCTAAATCATTACCGCAGCCATAAGTTGAGCCTGTTACTCAAGGCCACAACGGGCGACAGCATCAAAATCGCGCTGGCACTGGGCGCGCTAGATTGCCTGTACTGGCAAGCATTGGGCAACGGCTTAACCAACCTCGCCAAGGGCATTAGCCGCACCATAGTGTATTCGTACCGATATCACCCAATGCGCCTGCCCTGCCATCCGCCAGTCAGCCAAACCAGCGACAACCAAAACAAGGAGGCGGCATGAATACGTTCAGCACTAAAGATGGCGTGGTCACGTTATCTAAGCCCTACTTCACCTTGATGTGCGATCAGCAACAAATCGAAGTGAAGTACACCCCCAATAACTACCACGGCTGGGGCATTTGTAAGTCTTTTAACGCCATCGAGTGCAGCGACTTCAGCCAAGCCGACGCCGAAGTATTCGCACTCAACGCAGAATCAAAACTCAGGATAAAAGGAGAAGCAGCATGAACCCGATACAAGCAGCAACAGTAGAACGTGAAGAAGGTTATTGGACCCATCCAGATATGCCCGAGTGGGATGAAAGTGTGACCCGCGCAGAGTGTGAAGCATGGGCAGCTGAAAACGGCGGCGAGTTTGTGGCGATTTGGTTTGAGCTCGACGCCACTGAACATCAGATCGAGCGCTACTTTGACGAGGGCGACACCGATATCAGCGACTGGCACCCCGTTTGCGACAAAGCCGGCTCATTCTTGCTGAGTATTCACGACACCGAAGATGGCCCCGTCGCACTGTTCTTCGCGCCGAAGGACAAGGAGCCGAAGTGATGACTGATACACAGTTAGAGATAGAAATTGCCCCCGTTGAATCAGCATTTGTATCTGGCGATGCAGCAAGGTTAATAGAACAGCTTGAGGAATGGTTTCAGATGCGGCGTGATGAGCTTGAGCAATATAAAGGCACTGAAAGCTTGGGTTTAGGCGACCAAACAATTACTGATAAAAAATTCCTCCAAGGCTTCAAGGTTGGATTGCATGTTGCTATGGCAACCTTCGGTGAAACGCTGCCTATTTCAGTCAATGATGAGGATGAGCAATGAAGAAGATGGCAAAGCCTGCAGGGCTAATAGTTTCATGTCCACACTGTGGCGGTGAAAATACGATTTACGCATCAGATCTATGCGAAAACGAATTTGTCTGTTCATGGGCGCATTGCGAAAAGGAGTTTGCAACGTGTGGCGAGGATGATTTTCATCGTTACATTGAGGATGGTAAGCAATGAGCTGGTCAAATTGTGGTGAGGATAGTAACGGCAGACCCATTGGTTATGCCTTCGAAGCAACCTGTGATCATCCGGGTTGCCACAAACAAATCGACCGCGGCCTTGCCTATGCGTGTGGCGGTATGCATGGCGCAGATGAAATCAGCTGCGAAGGTTATTTCTGTGAAATCCATAGGCCAACCTTTGCTGAACACTGTGGAAATACACATCAAATTTGCAGTGAGTGCGCCAAGCAACTGCTCGACTCTGGTGAGTGGGTTGAAGATGAAAACGAAGGATGTTTAAGACAGGTTCAAGATTAGTTATTTATACTTGTAATACGACTAAGGCATCAAATTTGCGCCTTAGTTTTCGTTCATATAAAACTATGCAGCGGCGTCTAACTTATCACACATATCAATAACGCGATTAGCTCTAGTAATTGAATCCTCTGCAGTTTCTTTAATAATTTCTGTGCATTTCAAATCATAGTCAGCCATGCAACGTACATCTTTAGCGGCTTTTAGAATATACGCGATAACCTTAAGCTTTTGTGAAGAGTGTGGCTCACTACTGCCTGAAAGCTCTAGATATTTTATAAGGTTAGAATGCACACCACCTTGAGTATAATGAGGAATATCATTCTTAATTATTGCTAAAACAGAATGATACATTGAGTAGTAAGAACGACTTACACAATTTCTATACCCGATTTCAGTTTCAGTAGCCATTGAGTCAATAGCAGATACTAAAAAACAATTATGACTAACTGGCATCAGTTACTCCTTCAGCTTTTAATACCTTGCTTACATCAGAAATGTTAGATTCAGACTTGTTCAATCTTACAAATTGCACTACCGCAGGCAGGCTATCTAAATTACTACTGATTAGATTTTCAAATAATGCAAGGTTTACATCAAAAAGTTGATCAGAAGTGACCATTTTGCAGTCAAGAGCATAGCTAATAGATAAGTGATTACTTTCCTTGTTATGACGAACTCTATTCCCGATTAGTATGCACTTATGTTCTTCGGCTACTTCAAGGACTACCTTTCCGAGAGCCAATAACTGGTCTTTGCTAATAAAACCACTAGATAAATTATGCATTAAATCCATTTCTTTCGAAGCCTCCGTCATGAACTCTCTTAGATCTAATTTGTTCATTCTTCTAAGCTTATCAAAAACAGTTTGTGCACCATCAACATCTAATGCAACGATATTTTCTAGGAAAAAATCATTTAGGAAGTCAGGATCATTGTAAGTAACTGAAATAGTCTTACCAAATTCAAGCGCTTCACGATATAAGCCAAAGCGTTTAAGCAGCAAGTAATAGTTACCATTCGTATGGAACCCTGCAAAGGTGCTTGATAAAGCGCTCTTGTAGCTTGATATGGCTTCACTTTGATTACCTTGGATAGCGTGAGCCCACCCTAACAACTCGAAACGAGAGGCAATAGAGTCTATTTTTGATATCTCAAATTGAAACCTTTTAAAATCCAACTCATTGAATTTTAAATTGTTTTTTATCATTCGACTGATTTGTTCAAAGTAAATCGAAGATTTCGGAACCGGCTGAGTCAATCAAAACTCCCTACTTGTAATGTCATCTTAGCTTTCTAAGTTGCTTACTATTTCAATCAAAGAGCTGAATTATTACTCAGATATATGTTTTGCGCAATTCTGCATCAAGAGCAACTGTAAAAAACTTTATTTTATTACTTCGCTTTTCAGCTGTTCAATCTGCCGATCAATGGAAGACACCTGAGTTTCTGCCTGCTGCGCCACCGCTGCCATTTCTTGCCCTAAGCTTTGCTCCCAAGTTGCATCAGCTAAGTTGTTGTTTGCTTACCGGCGACTTTCACCCCGATTACGTAAGAGCTGCTCCTCGCACCGAAGAGCAAGGAGACTGCATGAAGCATCTAAGTGAACAACTGACCGACTGTTTTCATTGGAATAAACATTCTTACACGACCGTTGATTTCACAAAGAACCTCGAAACCATACTTAGCGTAAAATGATTCAGCTTGGCCAGTTAAACAATCGACCACAATGGCATAAGCTCGCATGTGAGCGTTAATTTCCCAAAGATATTCTAGCGCTTTGATTAAGCTAGCTTTACCTAACCCACTGCCATGAAACTCTTTATGGACAGCAAGTTGAGCAAGCAGAAAGACCGGAACGGGATAACGTGGTAACTTTTTACCCATGGCTTGCGGCAAGGTATCACGGCAAATTGAACTTGGTGCGATAGTATAAAATGAGCAAATTGGGTATTTTTGATTGGGTAATGGCGTAGCAGCAGGTAAAACCATTGTGCGGCTAATACCTGCTTGCATGTGTTTCGCTGCTTGAGTTTGGATAAAATCGTTTAACTCTGCTTCGCCACAGTCAAATGATGCTCTATCGTGTTGTGATTTATCCAATTCTTTAAAAGTCTTGGAATAACTCACTTAAACTCACCACGTTTAGTAAATGCTGCCGCTTCACGCAATGCCTTGTTCGGGACCTTAGCCTCATCACAAGCCATTATGAATTGGTCGAATACATCAGCTTTAACCGTAATGCTTTCGTGCTCAGCAATCACCTGAGTTGAATCTTCGTCCATTAAGCGAACAACGTATTCAGTTAAGCTTTTTAACCCGAGCAAAGCCGATGCTTTCTCAGCCTTAGCTTTGATCTCTTCATCCAATCGGATATCAAGTCTTGCAGTCGCCATAAAACCTCCTATCGTACGGAGTGAATCCGTAATGGATTGGAGTATAAAGTTTAAACAACCACAGCGCAACTTGTACGGACACAGTACGGATTCGATTTTTAGATTTGTGGGGACTAACGCCCTGTTAAGGTGTGAGCAACGCAATAGAAAAGCTGCCGCATACCACCTAAAACACTAAACACAACGCATAGTAAAAATGCCATGCGTTGCGAATCACTCTTAAACAGTTTGTTAGGCACTTTTCGACCTTAGTACTCCCAAGAAACGTTATAATGCAAGTAGTTATCCAGATGGTCACTATTATAAAATGGCAGTTCATTTGGATTATCAGAGTTGTGGACAGAAAAATATCCACACTCGATTTCATATTTATTGTTGACCAATCGAGCTAACTTTCTGGTCATTTGCTCTCTTTGTTCAAGGCTACGTGAATCACTAAACTCAAAAAGATTCACCAGATACTTTCCAGACTTTGTGATTACAATGCGATGCTCTTTAATTAACGCTCTAACCAGCATTGAAGTGTTGTCAAGCACCCATAACCAACAACCACCATACATACCTACCTCTGGAGGAGAGCTTTCACTTTCAACTTGTATAACCAAAGAAGAAAATTCCTCAGCTAATAAACGTAATTTATTTTTGTTATGTGAGAAGAATGGAGACAAATCAATTAGTGAGGCGCTTATTGCATTTTGTGTATCTTCCGGATGAACAAGCCTATCTCCATTAGGTAACTCATCGGCAACAAGAATAAAACCAAAAGTATTCTTAACTACATCCCCCCTATCAACGAGAACTAAAATATCGTGTGCAATTCTCTTTCCCTGTGCTTCATTACGAACAACTACGCCTATTCCATTTATACACTCTTGATAAAAATCCAAGCCAGGAATATCCATCAACTCTTCGATTAATCCGTACTCTCCGATTTCTTCTTCCACCATGCTGTAATCACCACGGTATGGCCATCGCCACTCTCGCTCATGGCTCCAATCAATTGGCACTCTTGACGCTGGATTATAAGTAACGTACCTATATTGTTCCCTTTCAGGTAATACACTGGAATCAATAATTCTTGCTCTTCCCCCTCGTCTAGAAGGGAGCCAATAATCTTTGTCATCTAAGCCATATATGACAGGGTTAGCCCCTGCAATAAACATATCATTTTTAGGGAAAATAAGGGCAAAAGGGCTCATTGCTTCCCCTCGTCGGTGACGAGCTTCACCAGATTCAATAAACGCAGCTATTGGCATTTCGGTAAAACAAACAGCAGGATCTGGCCCATATATAGTCCTAGCACCATTCCTATAGGACCACGTTGCCCATAACCGTCCAGACCTAATAGCACACCGAAGCATGAATAGTGCAGAGTAATGCGTATCTTCCGTTACATTACTCCACCCCATATGTTCAACATATGGAACTGAATTCTCACTTTCGAAATCAATATCCCGAAAAAAGTGTATTAACCAATTAGATAAGTCAAACCGTATAGAATTAATTGTCATATTATTATCTCTGAACTTGTGCCTAATGCTTTAAGCAGAGGCGACAGCTTCGCTGGCGTCATGCTGCCTTGACTTGTTTAGCGGCTGTTGTCGTGCCCTTTGCTCAACACAAGCATAGTGAAGGTTCGCCATAAGCATCTTTGATGCACGTTTATAGCTAATCATTGCCAGCAATGCAAATGCAGTAAATAGAATTACATATAGGAAGCTTTCAAATGTGCTTTGTAGGAAATCATCGCCTATTGGTTTGCCTGATAAACTTACAAAGCGCAACTCGAAGTTCACCAAAAGAATATATAGCCCCCAAAATGATCCTATGATCCATTTGTAAAAATCAACTCTAGCTTCAATGCGTTTCTCTACTTTCTCCATGTTCTCTTCGAGAAGTTCTACGTCTACTTCCTTGTGAACATTGTTCTGATCAAGGATTTCAACAATTCTATTTACACTTGCCTCAGTAGCCCCATAAAACGCATAGCTACTAGGCGTTGAAAACATTGTTAATAGCAGTACGACCCAAATACACACATTGAATGACACAAGGAATATTTCGTTAGGCATTTCGAAGCTTGAAGAAAACAATGTCAACACAAGTAGCAAAATAAAACTCGCCAATGACCAGATTGCCATTGGCTTTGTAAAATCACCAAAGCCTACCCTGAGATATACAAGTGGATAAATAACAAATCGTTGAACCGGCTTCAGCACACTTCGATTTGAGGTAAACCCTAACAATGCTGATTCAGAAGCTTCTAAAATTTCTTTTGTTTTTATGAACATCCGATGTTCTCCTATTGCCGCTTAACGCCGAGTTCAGCGGCAGTTTTTAAATTGTAGTTTAATGGAACACTTTGGCGCAGCAAAACCATAAAACCGCGAGTTTAAAACTCGTCCAGCGCAGGCACGAAGTGCCAGAACAGCATGTTATGTTAACAATTTAGTGGGTCTATTCCTATGCTTCGCACATGTAAAAATCCTATAGGTTCAATAATGTATTTTTTACCATTTATAATAATGGATGGTAACTGGATAGAGTAATTTTCCAATTTATACTCAATATCTCTTGAAAAAATACTTATTGACGCACCCGAATTAAAATACTTTTTACCAAATAATGTGTTATAGCCAAAAAAGGTATTGCCAATTATCTTTGATGTTGGAATTACACGGAGATATTCATCTTTATTAGTGGACTCTCCAGAATTTTCATTTGAAATATTCTCTGTCCGTGTAATTAATTCAGCAATCTTTACATTCCATATTTTGTTTGTTGTATTGTCAGTAATGACAATTTCGTCACTCTCAAACTGAAAATATGTTCCAGATGGTGCAAGAATTGAAGCTGTAAAATAAAAATTATTAAACCTCTCGTTTTTTGCAGAACTAGAGCTAGATACTTCGAGCTCAACTCCCCCACTAAGCTGTATTGATATTTTATTCGCAGGGCCAGAACTTCCGCAGCCACTACTGTGTGTAACTCCTTCGCTATATATTGGCTTGTAGTAATCTCTAACTACTGGCGCACACGAGACAGATATTATTGAAAGAGAAATTATAAATACACATTTTTTGAAAAGCATATATGGCACACAATTTCCTTGGAAACATAACGTCTTAGTGCGCATGTGCGTTTACCTCATTAGCCAATAAAAAACGCGATACAGCTAATTAACTGTAATACATGAAATTTATCAGTACTTTACCAAATACACAATCAGGAAAAACGTGCATGCACTATTTTAACTCGTCTTTAAGCTGCTCAATCTGCCGATCGATAGATGACACCTGCGTATCAGCCTCTTGAGCTGTGGCAGTCATTTCCTGCGCCAAGCTTTGCTCCCACGTCGCACCGGCTAGGTTGTTATTCGCATACTGCCGACTTTCACGAAGATTACGTAAGCGCTGATCACGCGCCGCAATAACCCGCTTACGATCACCCTCAAGCCGAGTGATCTCTCTGGCAATACGTTGTTTCTCGATATAGGTACTGATTTCTTTTTTCTTATCAGAAGTAGCGTTTGAACCCACGCTTGATTGAGAAATGCTGTCTGTAGTGGTCAAGTAAAATTGGCCACGGTTTTAGAGTCATTCCAATATAAACGTTCTGACTCATTTGGCGTTAACCC
>NZ_JABAEB010000010.1 GCF_012584455.1 Shewanella oncorhynchi | reverse complement strand
ATTTAAATTTTTGACTGCCAACCCGAAGGTTAAGCAGTTTCGATTAACTCAACACCTGTGAGTGTCCACACAGATTTGCTTGATAAATTGTTAAAGAGCGTTGACCACACACTGAGTTTTCAGCGGGTCAGGGCTGCGTATTCTACGCATTCCCGTTAGTGCGTCAAGTAGTTTTTTTCAACTTTCTCAACACTCATCGTTTAGCTTGCTAACCGATGAACTGCTTGGCTTTCTTTGCTTAACTTGCGTTACGCTGTCTGCCCTGTCAGTGGATGCGCATTATAGGGAGATTGAGAAAGTCCGCAAGGGCTTTTTTGAGAAAAATGGATCTTTTTTTAATACTTTCAGTTAGTCACACAATACCCCCACTTTATCCTCAGACTTATCCACAAAATGGGTTTTTACGGTTAAATTTGCTACAGCGATGGCTTTGTTTTAATGGCTATCGATAAGAATGAAATGATGTTCAATGGAGAATAACGACAATTAGCTATATAAAGAAGAGTAAGAATGTAATCCGGATGACATGGGAGTAAACGTGAGGCTTAATTCTTAATTAATGGAAGAAATAAAAAGGCAACTTAGATAAGTTGCCTTTAGTGTACGTTTTATTCTACTTATTCAGTAGGCTTAATCTGTCAGCAGATTAACTTAACTTGCCGTGACATTGTTTGTACTTACGACCAGAGCCACAAGGACAAGGATCGTTGCGACCCACTTTGTCACCATCACGGATCATCGGTGCTTGCGCAGTGACAGCTTCATGCTCATCACCACCGCCAACAAGCGACTCTGCCGCTGCGTGTTGATAGTCGCGCTGGATCTTGGCATCTTCTTCACGACGACGCGCTTCCATTTCTTCCACATCTGACTGAGCTTGCACTTGTACTTTCGACAGCACACTGATGACGTCGTGTTTCAAGGTGTTCAATAGTTGTTGGAATAACTCAAACGACTCACGCTTATATTCTTGCTTTGGATTCTTCTGCGCGTAACCACGTAAGTGGATACCTTGACGCAGATGGTCCATCGCCGCTAAGTGTTCTTTCCACAGGCCATCGAGCGTTTGTAGCATAACGGCTTTTTCAAACTGGCGTAGCACTTGTGCGCCAACCATTTCTTCTTTTGCCTTATACGCATCGCCCCAAGCAGTAATAATACGCTCACGTAGACTCTCTTCATGCAGATCGTCTTCTTTATCTAACCATTCCTGGATAGGTAATTTGAGCATAAATTCTTGGTGTAGACGTTGCTCTAAACCTGGGATATCCCACAGCTCTTCTACTGATTGCGGTGGAATATACTGATCAATTACTGCGCCAATCACATCGTCTTGGATGTTTTGGATAGTATCTTCAATACTTTCCGCATCCATCAACTCATTGCGCTGGGCGTAAACCACTTGGCGTTGATCGTTAGCGACGTCATCAAATTCGAGTAATTGCTTACGGATATCGAAGTTACGGGCTTCAACTTTACGTTGAGCGTTTTCGATTGCGCGTGACACCCATGGATGCTCGATCGCTTCGCCTTCTTCCATACCCAGCTTTTTCATCATGCCAGAAACACGATCCGAGGCGAAGATACGCATTAAGCTATCTTCCATCGACAGGTAGAAGCGTGATGAACCCGCGTCACCTTGACGACCCGCACGACCACGTAACTGGTTATCGATACGGCGTGATTCGTGACGTTCTGTGCCTAGGATATGTAAACCACCCGCAGCAACGACTTCATCATGACGAATTTGCCAATCGGCTTTGATCTTAGCTTTTTGCTCTGCTGTTGGATTATCGAGTTCATCGATTTCCATGTTCCAGTTGCCGCCAAGCACGATATCGGTACCACGACCTGCCATGTTCGTCGCAATAGTCACAGAGCCAGTACGGCCAGCTTGCGCGACGATTTCTGCTTCTCGTTCGTGGAATTTAGCATTTAAAACTTCGTGCGGGATATTTTCCTGCACCATTAAGCTCGCTAACAGTTCAGACTGTTCGATTGATACTGTACCCACCAATACTGGCTGACCACGTTCACGGCAATCTTTAATGTCTTTAATGATCGCTTGATATTTTTCATCGGCGGTCAAATAAACTAAATCCGCCATATCCTTACGCACCATTGGACGGTTAGTAGGCACAACGACTGTGTCTAATCCATAGATGTGTTGGAATTCAAACGCTTCAGTGTCAGCTGTACCTGTCATACCTGCCAGCTTCTCGTATTGACGGAAGTAGTTCTGGAAAGTGATCGAAGCTAATGTTTGGTTTTCGTTTTGAATGTGTACGCCTTCTTTGGCTTCGACAGCTTGATGTAAGCCTTCTGACCAACGACGACCTGGCATAGTACGACCCGTGTGTTCATCGACTATGATGACTTCGTTGTCTTGTACTATGTAATCCACATCACGTTCAAACAGCGTGTGCGCACGAAGCGCCGCGTTGACGTGGTGTAATAGGGAAATATTAGCTGCAGAATAGAGTGAGTCGCCTTCGGCTAACATGCCGCGCTCGATCAACAGGTTTTCTACTTTTTCTTGACCACGTTCGGTAAAATGCACTTGTTTGGCTTTTTCATCGATGCTGTAGTCGCCCTCACCCACAAACTCTTCCGTATCTTCTTTATCTTGACGGATAAGATTAGGGATCAGGGTGTTGATCTTGATGTATAGCTCAGAGCTATCTTCGGCAGCGCCAGAAATGATCAGCGGCGTACGCGCTTCGTCGATTAAGATTGAATCCACTTCATCGATTAGGGCGTAATGCAACGGACGTTGAACCCGTTCTTGCGGTGAAAACGCCATGTTATCGCGCAGATAATCGAAACCAAACTCGTTGTTGGTCCCGTAAGTGATATCGGCGTTATACGCAGATTTCTTCTCATGTTGGCCAATGCCTGCGACGTTGATTCCTACGGTTAAACCAAGGAACTCAAACAGTGGGCGGTTATTCTCGGCATCACGACGTGCCAAGTAATCGTTCACTGTAATCACGTGGACGCCTTTACCTGTCAATGCGTTTAAGTAAGCGGGTAAGGTTGCCGTTAAGGTTTTACCTTCACCCGTACGCATTTCAGCAATACGGTTGCTGTCGAGTACCATACCGCCGAGTAACTGTACGTCGAAATGACGCATATCAAATACACGCTTAGACGCTTCGCGTACTGTCGCAAAGGCTTCAGCCATGATGCTATCTAATGAAGCTCCAGCAGCTAAACGCTCACGGAACTCTGCGGTTTTCGCCTTTAATGCTTCATCGGTTAATTTTTCATAATCAGCTTCTAATGCGTTAATGCTAATAACGATCTTTTGAAGCCCTTTAAGGGTGCGGTCGTTGCGACTACCAAATACTTTTGTCAGTAATTTACCAAACATCTGAATCACTTATTCTCTGTAGGCCAAGTCCATGATGGAAACTAGAAGCCAATGTTTCAATTAACTTGCTTTGCGGTAGACAAACTTTTGTGGATCTATCTGCTGTCCGCCGCGCAACACTTCATAATGCACATGAGCCCCAGTTGAGCGCCCAGTGCTTCCCATACTGGCGATAGCATCGCCTTTTGCGACCACATCACCTACAGTCACTGACAAAGCTTTATTATGGCCATAACGCGTATGCAAACCGTTACCATGGTCGATTTCAACCAATTCGCCATAACCGAACATATTTCCAGCAAAAGTCACCACGCCTGCAGCAGTCGCAACAACTTTAGCTCCTTCTCGACCGGTAAAATCAATCCCCTTATGCACAGACCTGCGACCGTTGAAAGGGTCATTACGTAATCCGTAGGGCGACGACAACCAACCTTTATCGAGCGGGATACCTGATATATAACGTTCATCATCTATATGGTGGTTAGATGACACTGTTTCAAGTAGTGAAAGCTGAACATTATTATTGTCAATTCGAGATGCCAACTTATCCATATCGTCGATAAGCTGTCCGAGCTCGATGTTAGTGCCTAGTTCGCTCAAACCACCCACACCAACCTCGGATGAAAAATCAAAATCTTCATCCAACTTATTCTGCTGGGCGACCTGTTGACCTAAAGCTTCGAGACGGGTGATCTTGGCTTGCATACGTGCAACATGAGTCACAAGCATAGCCAGTTGAGACTCAGTAGCACTTTTAAGCTCTAAGACTTGTTTCTTTTGTTGTTCGCGCACGAGACGATCGTTATCGACACTGGCTTGCTGATCTTGAAATCGAGCGGAGTTGTGTTGATAAATACCGGACCCAGTGGCCAACAATAGTATTGGAAGTAGCAACCAGCGTTTACTGGGCTGCCAGCGTGTGACGCCATTCCGACCTTGAATAAATACTGTTACACTCATAGCCTAATTCAGCCATCTTATTATCATATGAAAAAGCCCCCTCAAGATCTCAGCCAATTACTGCATCAATCGGGAAAATTACCCGACCTTGCTGAGAAAGCGGAACTACTTATGTATCTGGATCAGCATGTGAAGCAGATTATTGCAGGTCCTGTTGCGGAGCAACTAAAAGTCGCTAATTTCCGCCAGGGTGTTCTTGTGGTTGAAACCACTTCGGCAGCTTGGGCTGCGCGAATTAATTTCCAAAAGCCGAAGCTATTAACCCAGCTTCAAGCAGAAACGCTCCCAATCCTTACCGCAATTGAAGTTAAAGTCAACCCGAGATTAGCAATGTATGACGCAAAGCCTAAACAGGGACATAAAGAATTAAGCCCAGCAGCAGCAGAGCACATTGCAGCATTAGCGGAAAATATTGGCGGTTCACTGGGTGAAAAACTAAAACGGCTGGCCTCATTGGCCAGCCGTAATAAATAATCTTACCGCTTTTTAAGCAAATACAGCGCCACCTGGTACGGTAAAGCTGACTGGGACATCGGCTTCTTTTTCGAAGCTGACCAACTCCCACGCATCTTGTTGCGCGAGTAAAGCACGCACCAATTGGTTGTTCAACGCATGACCAGTTTTATAAGCAGTGAACTCACCTAAAATAGCGTGCCCAGCTACATATAAATCACCAAACGCATCTAGAATTTTGTGCTTAACAAATTCGTCCTCATAACGCAGGCCGTCGGGATTAAGGACGCGATATTCATCAAGTACAACAGCGTTTTCCATGCTGCCGCCCAACGCTAGGTTGTTGGCTCGCAAATATTCGATATCACGCATAAACCCAAAAGTACGGGCGCGGCTGATATCTTTCACGAAAGCAGAAGTTGAAAAGTCCATCACCACATGCTGTTGGCTACGAGCGATTTCTGGGTGCGCAAAATCAATTTTAAAATTGACTCTAAAACCTTTAAACGGTTTTAACTCGGCCCATTTATCGCCATCTTCAACGCGCACAGGGCGCTTAATCTTTAAGTACTTCTTAGGCGCGGCCTGCTCTTTAATACCCGCAGACTGCAACAAGAAGACGAATGGGCTTGCACTGCCATCCATAATAGGAATTTCAGGCGCGTCCACTTCGATTACAGCGTTATCTATACCTAAACCCGCAAGTGCTGCAAATAAATGCTCAATGGTCGAGATACGAATACCTTCGTCATTGACAAGTGCCGTACACATAGTGGTTTCACGAACTTGCTCCGCCTTCGCTGGGATGGCGACGGCAGGACTCAAATCGGTGCGCACGAGTACGATCCCTGAATTAACGGGCGCGGGCATAATGCTCAAAGTGACCTTGTTGCCAGAATGCAATCCGACACCAGTTGTTTTCACCATTTTCTGAACAGTTCGTTGAAATATCATTCAGTTACCCGTTTATATGCCAATTATAAAGCCTAATATTTGTACACTCAGCGTCGGCAAATCGAGCCGCACTGGTTCAACATAATAACATAACTTTATTATGTCACACAAATGCAGCTATGTTGTGGTATTGCCCAAAACGAACAACACCTCACATATTACGCTGGACTCAAACGCTCTCGCTAGTCGGCTTGCTTACGCAAAAATGCTGGAATATCAAGATAATCCAATTCATGCTTTGTCGATGGTGCAGGCGTAGGAGCTGGCTGCGGAGCCGCTGGCAACACGTTGCCTTTTGGCGCTGCATAGTTCACATGTGCAGCTTCTTCGACATAGGCTTCGACTTTTGGTTCAACAACTACAGGCTCTGGACGAGGTGCAGGTTTAGAAACCAATTGGATATCTGGACGCTTTTCAGCGCCAATACCGGTCGCAACAACGGTTACACGCAGCTCATCACTCATTTCAGGGTCGATGACAGCACCAACAACCACAGTCGCGTTGTCAGAGGCGTAAGCCTTAACGTGATTACCGACAGTTTCGAATTCTTCGATACTCATGTCCATACCCGCAGTAATGTTAACTAACACACCACGCGCACCGGCTAAGTCGATGTCTTCTAATAATGGGCTGGCAACAGCAGCTTCGGCCGCTTCTTCAGCGCGGTCTTCACCGCGAGCGACGCCAGTACCCATCATGGCATTACCCATTTCAGACATCACAGTCTTCACGTCGGCGAAGTCGACGTTAATCAGACCTGGACGAGTGATAAGCTCGGCAATACCTTGTACCGCCCCAAGTAACACGTTATTCGCTGCGGCGAACGCATCGAGTAAAGAAGTACCACGGCCCAATACTTTTAATAATTTTTCGTTCGGGATCGTGATTAACGAATCCACGTGCTTAGCCAGCTCAGCAATACCTTGCTCAGCGTAAGCCATACGTTTTTTCCCTTCGAATGGGAAAGGCTTAGTCACAACCGCAACGGTCAGAATACCTTCTTCACGTGCGATTTGAGCCACAACAGGTGCAGCACCTGTACCTGTACCACCGCCCATACCGGCAGCGATAAAGATCATGTCAGAACCTTTGATTGCCGCGCGAATGTTTTCGCGGTCTTCTTCAGCTGCAGCACGACCCACATCTGGGTTTGCCCCTGCTCCAAGACCTTTAGTGACATCGCGTCCTAATTGAATTGTTGAGCCAGCGCCTGATTTTCTCAGGGCCTGAGCGTCTGTATTGGTAACGATAAACTCAACACCTTCAATGTTGTGTTTGACCATATGTTCGACAGCGTTACCGCCGCCGCCGCCAACGCCGATGACTTTAATCACCGCGTCGTCTGAGTGAGTATCCATGATCTCAAACATTGTCTGATCTCCGTGTTGCCTGCGTTATGAAAATTAAAATTCGCCCTTAAACCAGCTTTGGACCCGATTCCAAGCGCTAGTTACCCCTTGGCGCTCAGGACGTTCGAACTGACGTTCGATCACCCGTCGTGCGCCGTAATGAAGCAGTCCGACTCCTGTGGAGTAAATAGACTGGTCCACGTATTCATATAAACCTTTGATCGGTAGCGGTGACGCTACGCGAACTGGCATGCCAAAAGTCGCTTCCGCAATATCAACCACACCTTGAATCGACGCTGTGCCACCTGTGAGCACAATACCTGCGGCGATTTGATCTTCTAATCCACTGTCTTTCAACTCTTTAAGCACAAGCTCAAACAGCTCTTGGTATCTTGGTTCTACCACTTCGGCGAGCGTGTGACGTGACATGCTCCTCGATGGACGACCACCTACCGATGGCACTTCAATACTGTCTTCGCGGCTCACCATAGAACTGCGAGCACAGGCGAACTGCACTTTAATTTGTTCAGCATGTGACGACGGCGTGCGGAAAATCTTCGCAATGTCGTTCGTCACTTGGTTACCTGCAACCGGTACAACCGCACAATGACGCAAGGCGCCATTGGTATATACCGCGATATCCGTGGTGCCACCGCCGATATCGACGATACACACACCTAAATCTTTCTCATCGAAGGTCAACACAGCATCGGCTGAAGCAATCCCAGAGAACACTAAGTCGTCGACCTTAAGGCCACAACGCTCAACGCTCTTAGTAATATTCTTCGCCATATCATTGGCGCAGGTCACTATGTGTACCTTGGCCTCCATACGCATACCGGACATACCGATTGGGCTGCGAATACCGTCTTGAACGTCGATTGCATATTCCTGCGGCAGCACGTGTAAAATGCGACGTTCGGTCGGGATCTTCACCGAGCGAGCCGTATGGATCACGTTATCAACATCTTCCTGTGTCACTTCTTCATCGTTGATCGATACCATGCCGTTTTCATTTTGGCAGGCGATGTGTTTACCCGAAATACTCAAGTAAACCGATGACACTTGGCAATCCGCCATTAATTCCGCTTGATCGAGCGCACGTTGCACACTGCGAACTATCGAATCTAAATCGTTCACGCCACCTTTATCCATTCCCCTTGAGGGATGGTTACCAAGGCCGACTATGCTAATTTCGCCATCGGGCAGAACTTCGCCTATGATCACTGCGACCTTAGAGGTTCCTATGTCCAATCCGACGATAAGGTTTCTATCTTGGTTTTTGATCATTAATTATCGGCTCTCTTGTTTGTGCATCGCCCCAGCCTACGGCCAACCCTGTGTCGTAGCGCAAATCTACTCTGGCAACGGATTTCTCTTGTTTCGCCAAAACCGGATAAACAGTAATAAATCGTTGTATCCGTGCAATTTTATCTTCTCGACCCAAATCTAAAACGATACCGTTTCCAAGGGTCGCGTGCCACGCATGTCGTGGCGTTAAATTCAAACTGGCTAAGGTAAAGCCATTAATCTTTAGTAGGGAGTTGATCTGTGCATAGACAGTCAACACCTCAAGGCCCATATCATTTGGTCCAGATAACTGCGGTAAATGCTCAAGCTCTGGGTGCGATGGCGCTTCGAATACTTCTCCATGCACGTTCAACCACAAGTCACCATTCCAATGAGCTGCGGGTTGTTGCTCTTGCAAATACACCCTGAGTTTCGCTGGCCACTCACGCCTTACCGATGCGCGATACACCCAAGGTAAAGCTTCTAACGCCTGCTGCACTAAGGTAATGTCAGCACTAAAAAAACTGCGCTGCATTAAATGCTGTAGTGCTACTTGTATATCTTTATCTGTGGTGTAAACCCGCTCACCTTTGATGGCAACGGCCTCAATCGGCAAGTTGCTGGCATCATTCAAAAATTTATGTAACTGATAGCCACCAAATACAAAACTGGCTACGATGAAGAATAAAAAGCCAGCCCCGCTCCATTGATACCAATTAAACCGTGACATTCTTGCCCGCCAGTGCCGCCTCTTATCACTCCAAGACACGCTTCATCCCACCTTTAACGACACCCATTAAAAACCACAGAAAACCGGCCATTATATAGACCAAAATCCTTTGGTCAAAATTTCCTTTTTCTCGCAGATCAAGCGCTAAAGATCAGCTTGCTTGCGCAGGTAATTCCACCACAGCAAACCCTAATCCAGACGACGCTAACTGTCGTGACAGTGCGCCAATATTACCCGCACCTTGGGTGAGTAATAAATCCCCGTCCTGCAATACATCGGGCAGCACTTCTGCAAGCAGATCTGGGCTTGCGATAAAGATCGGATCTAGCTGACCACGCAAGCGAATTGAACGACATAATGCGCGACCATCCGCACCTGTGATCGGCGCTTCACCCGCACTATAAATATCGAGTAACAATAAGCAATCCACTTGTGATAACACTTCCACAAAATCCTCATACAAATCACGGGTACGAGTGTATCTGTGCGGCTGATACGCCATGACCAAACGTCTATCAGGCCATCCTGCGCGCGCAGCTTTAATGGTCGCCGCAACTTCGCTGGGATGATGACCATAATCATCCACTAACATGACTTCGCCCTTCGGCGTGGCGAATTTGCCTAAATGCTGGAAACGACGCCCTATACCTTGGAACTCCACTAAAGCCTGAGTAATAGCGTTATCGTCGATTTCATCTTCAGTCGCCACCGCAATGGCCGCTAACGCATTGAGCACATTATGTTGACCCGGTAAATTCAACACCAGATCGAGATCTTCTTTAGCTTTACGTCTGACAGTAAAACGGCACTGATGACCTTGCTGGCTAAAATTAAGTGCTTGCACGTCCGCATCATCACTGAAACCATAGGTCACGTGTTTACGGCCAATACGCGGCAGAATCTCACGCACGACGGCATCATCAATGCACACCACAGCGACACCGTAGAACGGCAAGTTGTGTAGAAAATCCACAAAAGTCGATTTCAGTTTTTCAAAATCACCGCCATAAGTATCCATATGATCGGCTTCGATGTTGGTCACCACACTGACCATAGGCTGCAAATGCAAAAAGCTCGCATCACTCTCATCGGCTTCGGCAATCAAATAACGGCTGGTGCCTAATCTGGCATTGGTACCGGCACTGTTGAGCAAGCCACCAATCACAAAGGTTGGGTCCCGCCCAGCTTGGCCATAAACGCTGGCGATAAGGCTCGTTGTCGTGGTTTTACCATGGGTGCCCGCAATCGCGACACCATGTCGATAACGCATCAACTCGGCTAACATCTCAGCACGACGCACAATAGGAATACGTAATTCTTTAGCGGCAAGGATTTCTGGATTTTCCAGATTAATCGCGGTTGATATGACGACCACATCCACTTGCTGCACGTTTTCAGCGGCATGACCAATTTGGATCTTGGCTCCGAGTAAACACAATCTGTCGGTCACGGCATTTTGCGCAATATCCGAACCACTCACCTGATAGCCTTCGTTCACTAACACTTCGGCGATCCCGCCCATGCCCGCGCCGCCAATGCCGACGAAGTGAATACGCTTAATACGGCGCATTTCTGGGATCATGCTTCTCAGTTGTGCGTATCTTTCTGTCTTAGTCATGCTTATCCTTTCTCAGCAAGGCTGATGCACACTGCGGCAACTTGTTCAGTCGCATCCAGTACCGCAACGTCTCTCGCTCTTTGGCCCATACGGGCTAATTCTGTTCTGTCATTGGCGAGCAACTGTAATTTGTTCGCCAGTTTATTCACATCCAAGATGGCCTGTGGCAATAGGAAAGCTGCGCCAGCCTCAACCAATACTTGAGCGTTACGGGTTTGGTGATCATCCACTGCATGGGGATAAGGTACCAGAATACTCGGTAGCCCCACCGCTGCTAACTCAGACACAGTCAAGGCGCCAGCTCGGCACAATACCACATCAGCCCAGCGATAGGCGGCTTCCATATCGTCGATAAACTCAGCGATATTCACGCCACCATCTTGTCCTTGTTGCTGATATGCCGCCTTCACGCCCGTAAGATTATCTTTACCCACTTGATGCCAAACCGTCACTGACTGCTGCTGACTCAGTATCGCGACAGCTTCTGGCATAAGATCGTTAAATACTTTGGCGCCAAGGCTGCCACCGACCACGAGCACTTTTAAGGCTTCATCAGCCTCATGCTTAGGTTCTGCACCTAAGGCAATCAGTTCTTGGCGAATCGGATTACCAACGACCTTGGCCTTCACTGTGGTAAAGGTATTTTTAAAGGCGCATAACACTTGCGTCGCAATCCGCGACAACAACTTGTTTGTCATCCCTGGGATGGCATTTTGTTCATGCAGCACCAGTGGAATACCGGCTAATCTTGCCGCAACACCACCTGGGCCACTGGCGAATCCGCCCATGCCAAGGACCACATCGGGTTTAAACTCCGCAATCACGGCCTTAGCCTGCAAGATTGAACGCACCACTTTAAAGGGCGCCGCGAGTTTTCGGATCAAACCATTACCGCGCACACCTTTGATATCAATAAAATCAATATCAAATCCATACTGGGGCACTAAACGTGCCTCCATACGATCAGCCGTGCCTAACCAACGCACTTGCCAACCCTGTTGAGCTAAATACTTAGCCACCGCCAGCGCCGGGAACACATGTCCTCCCGTACCACCCGCCATGACTAAAATACGTTTTCCTGTTGGAGTCATCACTTCAATCTCCCTTGCACGGCCTGAACTAATGTCATGCGCCGCTCGTAATCAATGCGCAACAACATCATCGCTGCCGCAGTCATGACCCATAAACTACTACCACCGTAACTGATAAAAGGTAATGTCAGCCCTTTGGTTGGCAACATGCCGATACTCGCGCCGACATTCACCACAGTCTGGAAACAAATCCAAATACCGATGGCATAACCTAAATAACCTTCAAATGGCTTATCCATGGCTAAACACAAATTACCTAAACGAATCGATCTCAGCGCCACAAATAGCAGTACAGATAACACGGCAATAATGCCGATAAAGCCCAATTCTTCCCCGATCACGGCAAAGATAAAGTCTGTGTGCGCTTCGGGTAAATATTCTAATTTTTGAATACTATTACCTAGCCCTTGGCCAAACCAATCGCCGCGACCATAGGCCATCAAAGATTGAGTCAACTGGTAACCGCTACCGAAGGGATCTTGCCAAGGATCCATAAAGGAGGTCACTCGGCGGATACGATACGGTTCCAATAGCACTAGGGCCACAAACGCCAATACGCCCGCAAAAATCAAGGCAAAGAAATCGAGTAAACGCGCACCGGCTAAAAACAATAGACCAACCGTTCCCACAAATAGCACTACCACAGTACCTAAGTCGGGCTGCATCAAAATCAGCACAGCGTAAATCGCAAATACTGCAATCGGCTTATAGAAGCCTTTAGCATTCTCGCGCACTTCCTGATGACGCCTCACTAAGTAACCCGCCATATAGATGGCGAAGGCAAATTTAGCGACTTCCGCCACCTGGATGCGAATAGGGCCTATGGATAACCAACGCGTTGCACCGTTTACCGTAGTGCCAACCACCAATACAGCCAACAACATCAAACCCACAATCAACAACAACATGGGGCTCCAGCGCTGCCAAGTCTGCATCTCTACTCTTAGCACAAATGCCGCAATGAATAAGCAACCCACTAAATAACCCACATGGCGAGTCATAAAATAAAATGGGTTCCCCGTGAGCGTTTGCGCTTCAGGCATAGAGGCTGACATCACCATTACAAAGCCGAAGCTAATCAAAGACAACACAGCCGCGAGCAAAGCACGGTCGTACAATTGCACGCCCGGGACTTCGGTATCACGTTGCCAATTGGGTATTGCTAAACGCAAACGCCCAAATAGGCTAAGTTGTCTTGCATCACTCGCCATTAAGTTGTCCCACGAGGTTTCTAAAATCATCACCTCGAGCCATGAAGTTACTGTACATATCTAAACTGGCGCAGGCTGGCGATAATAAAACGATATCACCAGAGGTTGCCAATTCAGCGGCTTTCGCTACCGCAGCAGCCATAGTGTCGACTCTTATCGAGCCGTCTTTCAATGCAGCAATCTTTTTGCCATCACGACCTAAGGTAATGAGGTGTGTTACTTTCGCTAATGCCACGCCTAAAGGTTTAAAATCAGCACCTTTGCCGTCGCCGCCAGCAATCAAAATAATATCGCCTAAGTGATCACTCAAACCATCGAGCGCGGCAACGGTGGCGCCGACGTTCGTCGCTTTCGAGTCATTGACATAGGTCACGCCATTCTTAATCCCAACCACTTCACAGCGATGGGATAAGCCGGTAAAGCTACGCGCCACTTTCGCCATAATCTGTTTATCAACACCGACAACATCCACAAGCGCCATTGCTGCGAGTAGGTTGGCATGGTTATGGCTGCCAATCAGGGATACTTCTGTGATCGGCATGATTTCGCTGCTGCCGTGATAAATCTTGCTGTCGCTGATACCCCATTCGTCCGCTTCTGGCGCAGCTAAACCGAAACTGTTTTGGTTCATTGGCTCTGGCGGTACGGTCAGTTTATCGTCGCGATTAAACAGCACGGCGCGGCTTTGTTTGTATAAACGTAATTTAGCTTCGCGGTAGGCAGCGATATCGCTGTATCTATCCATGTGGTCTTCGCTGATATTCAAACAGGTCGCCACCACACACTTAAGGCTATGGGTGGTTTCCAATTGAAAGCTCGACAACTCAAGCACAAATAAGTCGGCATTTTCATGCAGTAAATCCAGCGCAGGCACACCGATATTGCCACCAACGGCAACGGCAATACCCGCTTCCCTTGCCATTTCGCCCACAAGCGTAGTGACAGTTGATTTACCGTTAGAGCCAGTAATACCGATAACGCAAGGTTTACGGTCAGCAATCTCACGGGCAAATAGCTCCACATCGCCAATCACTTCGATGCCCATATCCACAGCGGCACGCACCTCTGGGGTATAAGTGGCAATGCCGGGACTGATAATGATCTGCGTCGCTTGCACGAGATAACGGCAATCGAATCCGCCAGAAATCAGCTTCACATCAGGAAAAGACGTCGCTAACGTTTCGGCACCCGGAGGCTGCCGACGACTGTCCATCACCAATGGCGTAATGCCCTTTCCACACAAATAGCGCACCACGGACAAGCCCGTGGCCCCCAAACCTAACACTATGTGTGAATACTGATTTTGCATAACCAATTACCTTAACTTCAACGTGGCTAAGCCAAGTAAGACGAGGAATATCGAGATAATCCAAAAACGCACTATCACCCGAGGTTCAGGCCAGCCTTTTAACTCATAGTGATGGTGTATCGGCGCCATGCGGAAAATACGCTGGCCGCGTAACTTGTACGAACCCACCTGCAGAATGACTGACAGGGTTTCCATCACGAACACGCCGCCCATAATCACTAACAAAATTTCTTGGCGAACAAGCACTGCGATCGTGCCCAGTGCAGCACCTAATGACAGTGAACCCACATCGCCCATGAAGACTTGCGCGGGATAAGTGTTGAACCATAAAAAGCCCAGACCCGCACCGACAATGGCGGTACAGACAATCACAAGCTCACCCGAACCGGGTAAATGCGGAATATGTAAGTAGTTCGCAAACTGCGCGTGACCCGACAAATAAGCGATCAACGCAAACGCCGCCGCGACCATTACCGTCGGCATAATCGCCAAACCATCGAGACCATCGGTTAAGTTCACCGCATTGCTCGAACCCACTATCGTGAAGTACGCCAATACGATAAATACGGCGCCGAGTTGCGGCATCACGTCTTTAAAGAAAGGCACCACTAATTGGGTTTCGCCTGGATTGGCCGCCGTGGCATACAGAAAAAAAGCAATAAGCAGCGCAGCCAAAGATTGCAAAATGTACTTCCAGCGCGCGATCAAGCCTTTAGTGTCTTTACGCACCACTTTGCGGTAATCGTCGATAAAGCCGATCAAACCGAAACTGCCGAGCACAAACAGCATGACCCACACATAGCGGCTACCCAGATCACCCCACAACAATACGCTGATGAAAATAGCAGCCAATATCAGCAAGCCACCCATAGTCGGCGTGCCACGCTTACTAAAATGTGATTCTGGACCATCGTTACGCACAACCTGACCAATTTGCAGTAATTGCAAACGTTCAATCAGTTTAGGGCCAAACCATAAGCTAAAAACCAATGCGGTCAATAAGCCTAAAATGGCTCGAAATGTCACATAGGAAAACACGTTAAACCCGGTATGAAAACGGGTTAAATACTCGGCCAGATATACCAGCATTTACACTAACTCCCCACGCCCGAAGGCTACTGTTAGGCCATCCACGACCCGCTCCATGGCGGCGCTACGTGAACCTTTAACGAGAACCGTTACCTGTCCCGGCAACTGGTTTATATGCTTTATAAGTTTTTCTACTAACGTCGCCACACTGTCATAGTGCTCCGCACCGAAAGCTTGGCTCGTGTGCTGACTTAAAGTTCCGGTGCAAAACAAGGCATCAATCCCCTGTTGCTTGGCCAGTTGCCCTAGTTCAGCGTGTAAAAGGGGCGCATTGTCGCCTAATTCTCCTAAATCTCCCAGTACCAGACAGCGATTTTCAGAAATTTCCTTTAACCAAGCGATCGCCGCGCCAACGGAGACAGGATTTGCGTTATAGCTATCGTCGATTAGACGCACGCGCCCCAATTGACTCGGCTGCATACGTCCTTTCACTGGCGTTAATTGGCTCAAGCGTTCAGATATTTCAGTCAAACTCAATCCCAAAGCAATACAAACACTTGCAGCGGCGAGTGCATTACTCACCTGATGACGACCCGCCAACGGCAATACCACTTGGCAAGATTCACCTAAATAATTGAGCATAAAACGATAGCAACCATCCGCATTAGTCTTATGGCCTGTCGCTATCACGTCGATATGACGTTTAGCGGCGCCATCTTGCTGGGAGAAGCTCAGTTGCTTATAAGGTCTTGCCTTAACGCTCATAAAATCAGCGAAGGCATCATCGGCGTTAATGATGGCAGTGCCATCGGCCTGCAGATGATTAAAAATCTCTGACTTCGCCTGTGCGACACCTGCTTGTGATCCAAATCCTTCTAAATGGGCGCTGCCGACGTTATTCACCAGCGCGACGTTTGGACGCACAAGTCCCGAGGTGTAATCGATTTCACCTTTATGGTTAGCGCCGAGCTCGAATATCCCAAACTCATCCTCTGGCGTTAAACGCAGCAAAGTGAGCGGCACACCAATCTCATTATTAAAATTGCCAGCGGTATAGAGGATTTGATGCTTTGCCGACAGAATGGTCGCGATCATTTCCTTCACGCTGGTTTTGCCGTTTGAGCCAGTCAAAGCAACACAAATCGGATTAATCTGGTCACGAACATAAGCACCAATCGCACCCATGGCTTTTTGACAATCAGCCACTATGAGCTGCGGGATATCAAAAGCTAACTCACGCTCAACCATTAACGCCGCGGCGCCGTTCGCAATAGCTGTAGCTGCAAAATCATGGCCGTCAAAGCGCTCACCCTTTAAGGCAACAAACAGGGTTGCAGCGCCGATTTTGCGGCTATCACTGCTTAAATCTTGGATGGTGACGTCGTCACCGACTCGATGCACGCCTAAGTGTTGACTTAGAGTCTCGAGAGAAAGAGGGATCATCTTGATTGCTCCGATAACTGGCGTGCCAGGGCGCGTTCATCATAGTCATGACGCACACCTGCCGCCTCTTGGTAAGTTTCGTGGCCCTTGCCCGCCAGCAAGATCACATCGCCAGGTTTAGCCAATGCCACAACCTCTTTAATCGCTGCGATACGGTCAACCTGAGTCAATGCCTGCTCTGGTGTTGCAAGCCCTTGGATAATATCGGTAATAATTTGCGCGGGATCTTCACTGCGCGCATTGTCGCTGGTCACCATAATACGGTCGGCATACTGTTCTGCAGCTTGACCCATCAAAGGACGCTTGCCCTTATCACGGTCGCCGCCACAGCCAAATACGCACCATAAATCACCGACACAATGGCGACGTAGCGCGTTTAACGCTTGTTCGATCGCATCGGGTGTATGGGCATAATCGACCACTAAGGTGATGTTATCCGCTGTAGTGAAACGCTCCATACGACCTGCAACGGGCGTTAAATATTGCACTTGCTCGGCTAACGCTTTCATATCAAAACCCTGCAGATACAAGGCCGATAACGCCGCGAGTAAATTAGAGAGATTAAAGGCACCAAGAAGTGGCGAGTGGATTTGAGTCTCGCCCTCGGGCCACACTAAGGTTGCACTGACACCTTGATCGTCAAACTTGGCATTTTTAGTATAAAAAGCCGCGGCTTGATGACCTTCAATGCTAAAACCCCAAATCTGCGCAGGCACAGATTTAAGTTCAGTCAACCAAGACACGCCAACTGCATCGTCGAGATTCAATAAACCGTGACCTAAAGTGCTGAAACGAAATAGGCTTTGTTTAGCGGCGGCATAGCTTTCCATATCGCCGTGGTAATCGAGGTGATCGCGCGTCAGATTAGTGAACACGGCAACATCAAATGGTACTGCGTCGACGCGGCCTTGCACTAAGCCGTGACTCGACACTTCCATGGCGCAGACGTTCGCGCCTTGGGCTTCAAACTCATGCAACTGACGCATTAAGGTAATCGCATCGGCTGTGGTATTACCGCTATCGACTAAAGCCCCCCATAGACCATTACCAAGGGTGCCCATGACGGCGGCTTTGCGCCCCAATGAAGTCACCAGTTGTGCAATGAGTTGACTCGTAGAGGTTTTACCGTTAGTTCCGGTAATACCGATAACCCCAAGGGATGGCATAACGGCAGACTTGTGCGCTAAGGGATAACGCTGGGCGGCAATTGCCGATACCTGACGACTTAACTGAAAGAAATAAATCTGCACACCGTGCTCGGCATTATCGCCCAGCAGTACTTTGCCATGTTGGTCAGCATCATCCGTGTGAACTAATACGCCTACGGCACCTAAATCTAAGGCTTTTTCAATAAACTGTCTGCCATCGACCTTATGTCCTGGCAGCGCCAAAAACACATCGCCGCGACGTATTGCGCGGCTATCTAAGGTCAGATCATTGAAGGACTGCGCGCCGGCATAATGCAGCCAAGGCGCGAGCAGATCCCGTAATAACATCATTCTGCTCTCCCGGCGGCGATACCCGCCAATTGCACTTGTTCTTTATCGGTAATGGGTTCAACGTTTAACATTTGCAGTGCGCCAGACATGACTTTGGCAAATGCAGGCCCCGCCACTGAACCACCATAATAGAGATCGCCCTTAGGCTCATTCACTACCACCACTATCGCTAATCTAGGATTATTCGCAGGAGCAACACCCGCAAATAAAGCAACATAATCATCACCATAACCACCAGCAACTGCCTTGCGACTTGTGCCAGACTTACCTGCAACTGGATAACCGTCGATGTGCGCTAAAGTGCCAGTGCCGCCTTTTTCCGTTACACCGACCAGCATTTGCATTACATCGTGGGCCACATTTTCAGAAATGACTCGCTCACCGACAGGTGGCTTTTTCAGTTTCATTATCGAGACTGGGAACAAAGTACCGCCATTGCCTAAGGTGGCGTACATGCGCGCAAGTTGAAGTGTTGTTGCCGTTAAGCCGTAACCAAACGACAAGGTGGCACGTTCAAAGTCTGACCAACGATGGCGATCTTGAATCAAGCCAGCGCTTTCACCCGTGAGGTTAATTCCCGAAAAACTGCCAAGTCCCATGGATTGATAAGTACCGAGCAGTTGCTGCACCGGAATAGACAAAGCCAATTTACTGATGCCGACGTTACTGGATTTAGCCAAAATACGCGCCAAACTCATATCGCCGTAGTTCGCAGGATCACGTACTTGGCGACCACCTAAACGCATCCAACCCGGTGAAGTGGCAATAATATCGGTCGATTTAACTGTGCCAGCTTCAAGCGCAGCGGCAACCACAAATGGCTTAATGGTCGAACCCGGCTCAAAGGTATCTGTCATAGCACGGTTACGCATTCTGAAGGTTTGCAGATTGTCGCGCGCATTGGGGTTATACGAAGGCGTATTCACCATAGCCAAGACTTCACCAGTGTGAATGTCGAGGACGACAATCGAACCCGAAGTCGCTTGGTTCATCTCTGTGGTGCGTTTTAATTCGCGATAGGCTAATTGTTGGATCCTATGATCGATACTCAGCACGAGATCGTTAGGGCTCTCACCTTCCTGCACTATATCCAGACGCTCGACGACATGACCATCGCGTGACTTACGCACTTTTTGTTTGGAAGGCGTACCTGTTAACCAACTATTGTAAGCATTTTCAACACCTTCAATCCCAACATCATCTATGTTAGTGATGCCGATTAACTGAGCTGTGATTTCACCACCAGGATAATAACGACGAGATTCAGACTTTAGAAATACACCGGGTAATTTAAGCTGAGTAATATAGTCCGCAACCGCAGGGGTAATTTGGCGTTTCAAGTAGGTGAAGCGTTTGGTGGGGTTACTGCGCACTCGCTCTAACAAATCTTCGAGGGGCTCATGCAACACATCGGCTAAGGCTTGCCAGCGGCGCATATCGGCAAAACCATTACTATCATTGACTTGTTTTGGATCGGCCCAGACGGCTCGTACAGGTACGCTCACGGCCAACATGTCGCCATTACGGTCGGTGATCAAGCCACGCTGCACTTCACGACTTGTGGTCCGCAATGTTCGCATGTCACTTTCGTGACGTAATTTGTCGGGCTCGATAATTTGAATGTAAGCTGCGCGTCCCACTAGGCTGCAAAACAACGCACACACAAACCCGACCACTACGTATAAACGCCAGTGGATCAATTGAGGTTTTTGCGGTTTGCTTACCCGTTTGATTTTCGCTTGCCTAGTCATATCTTCCCTATACTCACGGCACCTTTACCACAACTTCTTCGCTGGGTAACGGACGACTCATGTTGAGTTCCTTAGAGGCAATACGCGTAATACGACTGTGCTCAGTCTGCGATTGCTCTTCTAATAATAAATTGCGCCACTCAATATCTAATCTATCTCGCTCCTGCAGTAACTGGTCCCACTGGGTTGTCAGTTGACGGCTAACATGGCTGCCATAAACCACGGCAACCGCATTACTCAGCACAAGCAAGGCTAATAACAAGATCCATTTGTGCAGCCATAAATCATGTAAAACGATCCGTGGCAGATTAATCGAGGGCTTACTCACAGTGCGCCCCTTAGTAATCTAAACGCTCGGCAATGCGTAACACTGAGCTGCGAGCTCTGGCATTGCGTTCGATTTCTTCGTCGGATGGCATAATCGCCTTGCCCACGGCACGTAACTTACGCGACTTGTTAATTTGATCTTCAGTAACCGGAAAACCGTGCGGTACACTTTCGCCTTGGCTATGACGACGAATAAAACGCTTCACGATACGATCTTCTAAAGAATGGAAACTGATGACTGACAAACGTCCTTGGGGAGCGAGCACATTGACGGCTCCTTCAAGTGCCTGATCAATTTGATCTAATTCACTATTGATATAAATGCGGATCGCTTGAAACACCCGAGTCGCAGGGTGCTTATTGCGTTCTTTATTTTTAGTGATACGCGCAATTAAATCGGCTAAATCTTTAGTACGTAAAAACGGCGTTTTCTCACGATCGGCAGCAATACAACGGGCAATATGGCGAGCATTTTTCTCTTCACCGTAGGTTTTAAATACCCAAGCCATATCTTCAATTTCGGCACGAGCCAACCATTGTGCAGCCGTTTGGCCTTGACTGTTATCCATACGCATATCGAGTGGACCATCGCGCAAAAAACTAAAACCGCGTTCAGCATCGTCGAGCTGGGGTGAAGACACACCTAAATCGAGTAATACGCCATCAATTTTGCCCACAAGCCCAAGCTCTTCGACGTAATCGGCTAATTGACCAAAGCCACCATGCACGATTTGAAAGCGTGGATCGTCAGCAAATTGTTTGGCCGCTTCAATCGCTTGAGGATCGCGGTCGATAGCGATCAATCGACCATGTTCACCGAGTTGTTGTAATACTTGTCTTGAATGACCACCGCGGCCGAACGTGCCATCGATATAGATGCCATCGTCTTTGATGTTTAAACCGCCAACCGTTTCTGCTAGCAGTACGGATAAATGGGCAAATTCTTGACTCATTACTCTCTTCTTATTTAGTTATCGCGACTCGTTAAAGTGAAAAATCCGCGAGGCGCTCGTTATTAACGAGATCCTCACTTCGAATCGTTTCCTGACATTCATCAATTTGCTGCAGCCAAGATTGCTCATCCCACAGCTCAAATTTATTCAATTGCCCCACCAGCATGATGCGCTTATCTAAATTGGCATATTGCCTTAACGGTGGCGGCAGTAATATGCGCCCATTACTGTCGAGCTCCACTTCGTGGGCGTAGCCGAGTAACAGGCGTTTTAAAGATCTCTGGGTTTTATCGGTATCTGAAAGCTTCAACAACTTAGCTTCGATCAATTCCCATTCGTGAATGGGATACAAGAGTAAACAGGCGGATTGGATATCGACGGTAATCACGATGCGGCCTTGGTGCTCAAGCTGCAAAGGTTCGCGGTATCGCACTGGAATAGCGATCCGTCCCTTTGTATCTAAGTTGATAGCACTGGCTCCACGAAACACGCTAATTCATCCTATCCTTTGATTTTTGATCCACAAATATCCACTATTTCCCACAACTGCTAAGTTTAGGGACAGTCGACAAGCATTGTCAAGGGATGGGATCCTTTTATAAATCCAGTCGGCAAGCGGGTTAGCCGCATGTTGAGCACTTAACCGCGCGACAAACTTTTGACAAGAAAAACCATTAGAGATTGACTAAACAGAGGAAACAACAGGAATAAATAGCGCCGATATATTCAGCAACCTTTTGCTTTCAGGTGCTTGCGATGAAAAAAATGGGGAATTATTTCTGTATTTGTGGGATTTTACGGGTCGAGAAATAACGTCAAACTCAAAAACGCAACAAAACAAACTTACGTCCATCCTTATTCGACAGTCAAAAAAGAGTTGAAATCAGCATAAAAATCTAAATTTTTATTCCAAATAAAGACGTTCATCTTTTTACTAATGGCTGAATATTAATGTCGCGATTGCGAGAAAGATCAAAAATCCCACGTAAAATCCACCAAAAGAACCACTTTATCCCTACACATTCACCTTATACCCGCACTAGCTACCTAATGGCTCGCCCTATTCGCCTTAACAAGTTAAACGGCGTATAGTCTAAATATTGACCGACTTCAGCCGATATCATATTAAGAGGTGTAATAACAAGGAGGCGTTATGAGTGGATTGGATAGCATTTATGCCATGCTGGCACAGCCAGTAAAAGCCGTGTTTCACCCTAAACGGGTTGTTGACCAAGTCAGCAGTGCAAGCGCAAATGCCCCCGATAGCCATGAAACACCGCAGTCGCAGTTACCTCCAGCGTTAGAAAGCCGCAATACTAAAGTCAGGGAAAGACGCAAAGAATCAGATAACAATAAAAATAAGAAACGCCGTGCATCGGATGAAACCGAAACGCTAAAACTAAAAGAAGGTGTCGTACTTGAAGTGACCGATGATTCCGCAGAAATCAAGAAGCCACCGAGCCAACATATCATTGATGTAGAAGTATAAATCCGTACTGATATAAAACGGAAAAGGCGCAATCCCATTGGATTAGCGCCTTTTTATTAGCCTCTTTTTAGCAGCACTATCGAGCATGCCTGAAATCAGGCCAGATTTCGAATCATGCGATACCTCAAATTAAGTTTTATCTCAAACCAATGCCGCCTCAAGCCGTATTGTTTAATTTCGAGTTCTGGCCACCGCGTCCTGCCAACCTGCGTATAGCTGTACTCGAGTCTGGGCATCGATATTAGGGATAAAATGCTTATCGATGCAGGCTTTGTGCTCAAGCTCTATCACACTCTCCCAAAAGCCCACGGCCAACCCAGCTAAAAATGCCGCGCCCAAAGCGGTTGTCTCACAAACGCTTGGCCTTAACACTTCGACATCGGTAATGTCGGCTTGAAATTGCATCAAAAAATCATTAGCGACCGCGCCGCCATCCACCTTTAAACGCTTAAGGCTGACGCCACTGTCTTTGGTCATGGCATCAAGTAAATCTTTACTCTGGTAAGCGATAGATTCCAACGCTGCCCGAATAATATGATTACGATTCGCCCCGCGTGTCAGACCAAATAGCGCACCACGGGCATTGGGATCCCAATAGGGCGCACCGAGTCCCACAAAAGCGGGCACCAGATACACGCCATTAGTATCGGCGACCTTAGAGGCAAAGTACTCAGTATCACTGGCATCACGAATAAGCCCCAGTTCATCTCGCAGCCATTGAATGGTCGCGCCGCCCATAAAGACTGAACCTTCGAGGGCATAGTTCACTTCACCCTTAGGCCCCACGGCAACTGTAGTCAATAAGCCATGGTTTGAGCGCACCGCTTTGGTCCCTGTATTCATCAACAAAAAACAACCAGTGCCGTAGGTATTCTTCGCCATGCCGGGCTCGACACATAACTGACCAAAAAGTGCAGCCTGTTGATCGCCCGCCATTCCTGCAACTTGGATTTCACTGCCTTCGCCAGCAATCCGTGTCGTACCATACACGCTGCAGGAGGGCTTAACGTCAGGCAACATAGACAAGGGAATATCTAAGGCTTCGAGTAACTTATTATCCCAAGTCAGACTATGGATATTGAATAGCAAAGTGCGGGCAGCATTGGTGGGATCGGTAACATGTACCTTGCCCTCGGTTAACTTCCACACGAGCCAAGTATCGATAGTGCCGAACAACAACTCACCACGCTCGGCTTGCTCACGGGCATTGGGCACATTATCTAGAATCCATTTGATCTTAGTGCCTGAAAAATAAGGGTCGAGTAATAAACCGGTATTCTCACGCACATATTCTTCTAACCCTTGAGCTTTGAGTTGCTCACAAATCTCAGCGCTGCGACGGCACTGCCACACAATCGCGTTATAAATAGGTTTACCTGTGGCCTTCTCCCATATAACAGTGGTTTCCCGCTGATTGGTAATGCCAATGGCGGCCACTTCATCGCTGTGAATACCCGCACGCGCCAATACTTCAATTAACACTGAACTTTGGCTTGCCCAAATCTCCATAGGATCATGCTCGACCCAACCCGGATTAGGGTACAACTGGGTAAATTCCCGCTGGGACACGCTGACAATGTTTGCGTCGTGATCGAACACTATCGCCCTTGAGCTGGTCGTGCCTTGATCTAAGGCCACCACGTATTTTTTCTGCACGCTACTATCCTATCTGAACTCTCCGCCGCCTTTTTATGCTAGCGAGAATTAACATGATCCACCGACTTATGCAGTGAATATATTCGGAATTTACCGCCGTGACCAGCAAGCAAGCCGTAAAACAAGATAACGCCACCATGCTATAGCCATAAAAAAGCCCTGAAGATTCAGGGCTTTTTTTAACATACTGAACTTACATCTTGTAGCTCATTTGGATACCCGCAAGCCATACATCGCCGCTTGCTTCACCGTTAAAGTTAACAGTCGCGAGGTTCAATAGGTTTTGCTGTTCGTTGATTGGCGCATCGCCAGTCGCTTTAATATAAGTCACAGCAAAATCAACGTTCAGGTTCTTAGTTGCCTGATAACCTGCGCCGACAGAGAACCACAGACGATCAGAGTCTGGAATTGTGGTTGTGCGCCACTCGTCATTTGCCGCCGTTTTATCTAAAGCAACACCGGCACGCACTAACCAGTCGTTATTCACTTGATAAGTAGTCCCTAGCGCGAAGCGCCAGTTATCTTCGAAGTGCTCTTCTTTAACTAAATCAGACTCTAAACCGCCCTTAGGTTTAACTTCACCAGGGAAATAAGCCACTAGTTGATCGAATACGCTCCAATCGGTCCAGTTCACACTCGCATGCATGGCCCAGTTATCGGTCAATTGGTGATGGGAAGCTATCTCTGCAAAGGCGGGCAATTCAAGCGGTAAATAACCTTCAATGGACACATCTTGGCCGCCAGTGTACAAGACGCCAGAAGCATGACCATCCAAGTCCAGTTGCACGCCGCTGTGATAAGCAAAACCCAAACGGTGAGCCGGATTGATCTGCCAACTCGCACCTAACTGCCAGCCATAACCCACATCATCACCCTTCATGCTTTTCAGCTCAGTGCCACCTGGAGGTAACACAGCCTGCACAGGAGCCGGCAGAGCAGGTTTGATACCATCGACCCAACCGGGTAATGAAGCACCAATTTCACCTTCACCATAAACGATACGTACACCAGCACCAACGCTGACAGCATCATTGATGCGATAAGCGATGTTTGGATTAAATTCAACGGTCGTAACCGAAGTCTTGTTACCAAAAATAGCCGCTGCGTGGGTCGCGGGTAATTCAGTGGCTAGACCATAATTAGAGTTTACCGCTAGGCCCCAAGTCCATTGATTATTTAGCTGATTTGAATAATAAAAATTTGGCACGAGTGCGTCATCGGCCACATCTAGTGCGTCGCCACCTTTCATAACTACAGGATTAGGACCAATTAACGGTGAGCTAAGGCTGACATCACCTGTCACATCGACGTTTGGCATTACGTAAATGCCACCCGCGGACAACTGACGTCCTTCTAAATAAGTGAGCATTGCAGGATTTCGACCTTGAGCCGAAGCGTTATCCGCCATAGCGGCTTCACCCGCAAAGGCGCGACCTAAACCTGTAGCAGAGTATTCCGCAAGTTGAAAACCTGCGGCATGGAGTTGAGTCGTTGAACTTAACAAGGCTGCAGTGACAGCCAATGTCAGAAGACGTTTTTGCATTGTTATTCTCTAATCATATTATTGTTATCTGTACTACTTAGATGAGTACTGCGGCGTTCAGGCAAAATAGAGCAAACACTCCATATTGAATGCGCAGCAGTTTACTTATGCAGAAGATGTTTGCAACCAAAGGAGATAAAACAGACAAAAACTCTAAAGAAATACAAGTTTAAAACAGATTTAGTGACATACATCACCATTAAAACAAAAAACCACCTTTAAACACTCAAAAATCATTCACAACAGTCGTGAGATTTAAATGAAGAACCCAACAAATACCAATATTAAACAACAAGATAAAAAATTAAAACTTTGGAACACCTGTAAGTCATTTAAACTCGACAAATTCAGCATAAATCACTGCAGAGAATAAAATTTTCTAGTATCAAAACGACAATAAAAATTTATGCTTTAAAATACAATTAATTAAATTAAGAGTGTATTGAGATTCAAAACAAAAGCGCCTAGGTATTAACCTAGGCGCTTAAATATAGACTCAACACGAGTACAAATGTGCGCTGAAAGTTTAGCGGCGCCAACCTTGGATTTGAGTTTCGTACTGACTGATTTGCGCAGCATGGGACAAGGTCAGCCCAATAGCATCTAACCCATTGAGTAACTTATGTCTCGCCGACTCTGCCAGCGTAAAACTAAACTCAGCACCTGACGGTGCAATCACTTTACAGCTTGTGAGATCAACCGTGATTTGCGCGCCTTCTTCTGCCGCCACTTCATCCATCAACTGACGCACCTGCGCGTGGGTTAACGCCACAGGCAATAGGCCGTTATTGATTGAGTTGCCGTAAAAAATGTCGGCAAAGCTGGGCGCTATAATGACGCGCAAACCGAAATCCGCCAGCGCCCAAGGCGCATGTTCGCGGCTTGAACCACAACCAAAGTTTTCCTGCGACAAAAGAATTGAAGCGCCTTTATAACGAGGCTGGTTCAATGAAAACTCAGGATTGGGCACATCGCCCGCATCATCTAAATAACGCCAGTCATGAAATAAGTGCACGCCAAAACCATCGCGCGTCACCTTAGACAAAAACTGTTTCGGAATGATCTGATCCGTATCGATATTGGTGCTGTCGATCATGACCGCAAGCCCGGTATGGGTCGTAAAAGGTTGCATTAACTTCTCCTCTTGGGTTTACGGTAATTAGTAAGGTTTACGAATATCGACAAAATGCCCAGCCACCGCAGCGGCGGCGGCCATCGCCGGGCTCACTAAATGGGTACGACTACCACGGCCTTGCCGACCTTCGAAATTACGATTACTGGTCGAAGCGCAGCGATCACCCGCTTCTAATCTGTCATCGTTCATCGCTAAACACATGGAACAACCCGGTAAACGCCACTCAAATCCCGCTTCGATAAAGATTTTATCTAAGCCTTCGGCTTCGGCTTGCGCTTTCACTTGGCCAGAACCGGGTACGACAATCGCAGTGACACCGTTCGCGACTTTACGACCTTTAGCATGCACGGCAGCGCTGCGTAAATCTTCAATCCGAGAATTAGTACAAGAACCGATAAATACTTTGTTGATACTGATGTCTGTCATAGGCGTACCCGCACTCAGGCCAATGTATTCTAGGGCCTTTTCCATACTAGCTCGGGTACTTGGATTTACTTCATCAATAGGATTTGGCACTTTTCCATCGATCGCTACGACTTGGCCAGGGTTAGTGCCCCAAGTCAATTGCGGCGCGATATCGGCGGCATCGAGTACCACAGTCGCATCAAACACGGCGCCATCATCGGTTTTGATGGCTTGCCAATAAGCGACAGCCTCTGCCCAATCTTCGCCCTTGGGTGCAAACTCGCGGCCTGCTAAATAATCGAAAGTGGTTTGATCCGGCGCGACCATGCCCGCCTTAGCGCCCATCTCAATCGCCATGTTGCACACTGTCATGCGGCCTTCCATCGACAGGGCTTCAATCGCCTCACCACAGAACTCCACCACATAACCCGTGCCACCATCCATGCCGATTTTACCTATGATAGCGAGTACGATATCTTTGGCGGTCACGCCATCGGTGACATGACCACGCACTTCAATCTTCATGGTTTTAGCTTTTAACTGACGCAAAGTTTGGGTTGCTAAAACGTGCTCAACTTCAGATGTTCCAATGCCAAACGCCAATGCCCCAAAGGCGCCATGGGTCGCGGTATGGGAATCACCACAGACAATCACAGTGCCGGGTAAGGTGATACCCAATTCAGGGCCCATTACATGCACAATCCCTTGATTAGGATGGTGAATGTCGTATAAACGCACGCCAAAGTCTTTACAGTTTTGCGCTAGGGTTTCAACCTGAGTGCGTGCCATCGGGCTTAGGGCATCCAAGCTGGCGCTGCGGGTCGAAGTATTATGATCCATAGTGGCAAAGGTTTTTTCCGGTGCACGCAGTTTGCGGCCCGCTACCTTTAAACCACTGAATGCTTGAGGAGAAGTCACTTCATGGACTAAATGTCTGTCGACATAAATGATCGGCGCTTCACCTTCAGGAGTCGCTACAACGTGGGCATCCCATACTTTTTGATACAGCGTTTTTGCCACCGCGTTTTTTGGCACAGTCGTCATTACACACCTTCCTTTATAGCATTGGCGATAAAGTCACCCATCTCGGCGGTTGATTTAGCTTGGCTACGCTTGTCGCTGCTCAATAGCTCACCAGTTAAGTAGCCAGAATTTAATGCTTTGCTTACGGCACGCTCAATCGCACAGGCGGCTTCTTCTTGCTTTAAGCTGTGACGCAACATTAATGCCGCCGACAGAATTTGGGCGATAGGGTTTGCAATGCCTTTGCCCGCGATATCCGGCGCACTGCCACCCGCTGGTTCAAATAAACCAAAGCCATTACTGTTCATGCTCGCCGATGACAACAAGCCCATAGAGCCCGTTAACATCGCGATTTCGTCGGATAAAATGTCGCCAAACAGGTTAGAACATAGCATCACATCGAACTCATCGGGGCGGCGTAGCAACTGCATGGTCGCATTATCGATATAGATGTGTTCAAGCTCGACATCGGGGAAATCTACCGCGACTTCTTCAACCACTTGGCGCCATAACACTGAACAGGCGAGCACATTGGCTTTATCCACTGAGGTCACTTTTTTACGGCGACCACGGGCGGCTTCGAAGGCGATACGGGCGATACGGCTAATTTCGCGACGGCTATAACGCATGGTATCGAAGGCTTCTTCATTCTCGCCTTCACCTTGGCGACCCTTTGGCTTACCAAAATAAATACCGCCGGTTAACTCGCGTACACATAAAACATCAAAGCCACGGGCGGAAATATCGCTGCGCAGCGGTGACATATGCTCTAGGCCGTCGTGCAATTTAGCTGGGCGTAGATTACAAAACAGTTCGAAGTGACCACGCAGCGGCAATAGCGCGCCGCGCTCAGGTTGTTCATTTGGCGGTAACTTTTCCCACTTAGGGCCGCCTACCGAGCCAAACAGGATCGCATCGGCCGCTTCACAGCCCTTTAGTGTGGCATCGGGTAAGGGACTACCGTGGTTATCGATGGCAATACCGCCAACATCGAATTCAGTGTATTCGATATTCAAATCGAAACGTGCTTCAACCTCACGCAGCACTTTACGCGCCTCTGCCATCACTTCAGGACCGATCCCATCCCCTGCTAATACTGCTATTTGATAACTCATACGCCAGCCAACTCCTTTAAATGTGAATGCTTTATGCTCGACCTTGCTATTCTTTGGATGCTTTTAGCGACTAGACGCCGCCTAGCTCTCGATTTTTTTGCATGCTTTGTTTGTAATCGGCAACCTTGTCTGCGCGGCACGTTAAGTTCATCACATGCACTAAAGCGCGTGCCGAGGCTTCAACCACATCGGTTGCTAAACCTACACCGTGGAAGTTTTGCTCGTGGTAAACGGCGGTAATGTCCACTTGACCTAAGGCGTTTTGGCCCACACCCTTAGCACCTAACTTATAGCTGATGATGTCGATACGACGATCGGTTGCGCGGGCAATGGCGTTATAGGCGGCATCGACGGGACCATTACCGGTTGCGGCTTCGGTTTTAACTTCGCCGCCCACTTCGATACGCACAGTCGCTGTAGCAACGCCTTCAGTAGAGTCAGACTGCACTACTAATTGCTGCAATTGATAGTGATTGTCTTCTTCGGCCTGCGCCTCCATAAAGGCTAAGGCTTCTAAATCATAATCAAAGACTTGGCCTTTTTTATCTGCCAATTTTAGAAACTCTTCATACAGAGTATCCATATTGTAATCGTGCTCACTATAACCCATTTCTTCCATACGATGCTTGATCACATGGCGACCCGAGCGCGAGGTCATATTCAAGTTATTGCGATTCAAACCTATGCTTTCTGGGGTCATGATTTCATAGGTATTTTGCGCTTTTAACATGCCATCCTGATGGATACCCGACGAATGGGTAAAGGCATTGGCACCGACAATCGCTTTGTTCGCCTGCACTGGCATATTGCATAACTGACTGACTAAATTAGAAGTACGGTGAATTTCTTTGGCATTAATACCCGTTTCTAGCCCTAACATGCCCTTGCGCGTCGCTAAAATCATAGCGATCTCTTCCAATGAACAGTTACCCGCACGCTCACCTATGCCATTGATGGTACATTCGATTTGACGCGCACCGTGCTGTACAGCGGTAATCGAGTTAGCCACAGATAAACCTAAGTCATCGTGGCAATGCACTGAGATCACCGCTTGGTCGATATTCGGCACCCGATTAAACAAAGTCTGAATGATATTGCCAAATTCGCTTGGCACTGTGTAACCGACCGTATCGGGAATGTTAATGGTGCGCGCACCCGCACGAATGGCGGCTTCTACCATGCGGCATAGATTATCGATGGGCGTACGCCCCGCATCCTCACAGGAAAACTCCACATCGTCGGTAAAACGGCGGGCATATTTCACCGCGCCTACGGCCATCTCTAACACTTGGTCGAAGGAGCGCTTCAACTTGCTCTCAACGTGGATAGTCGAGGTCGAGATAAAGGTATGGATACGGAATTGCTCAGCGACAGACAATGCCTGCGCCGCGGCATCTATGTCTTTTTCCAATGCACGGGATAAGGCACAAACGCGACTATTTTTGATGGTGCGCGCTATGGTCTGCACTGACTCAAAATCACCGGGCGAAGAAACCGGAAAACCCACTTCCATCACATCCACACCCAGACGTTCCAGCGCCATAGCGATCTGTAGTTTTTCTTTGACCGACAAACTTGCGGCTAACGCCTGCTCACCATCACGCAAGGTAGTATCAAATATTATGACTCTGTTAGACATCTCGCTTCTCCATGGAACGTCACCGTTCGTTAGTTAATTTTTGCCGTATTCAGATACAAAAAACCCCGCAACATCGGTGCGGGGTTTGTGAATGCTTTGCCTCTTTATCGAGCGTGCAACACTAAGACCTCCGCGTATAAACCGCGAGAGAGAGAAGGAGGAGGTCGAGTTTGCGGCTAATAATATTCATTTAATCTGTATATTTATTCTGTTTGAATTATTGAGGACGGTTAATATTTAACTTGCCTAGCCGATAGTGTCAACCCTAATTTTTTCATGTTCCACTCATTCAACCTGTCTTAAGGCTAATAACGGTGAGTTTCATCCCCAAATTAGTGATCGATTCCACAGAATTAACCAGCTGTTTGGATTCAGAAATCACTGTGATGTGTTAACTTATTCCCCTTAGAAAAAAATAGTTTTTTATGCAAAAAACGATTAAGAAAAGTTATAATCCCGCCTTAGTGATTAGGGATATTAGAACTTACGCATTTTATATGGAGCACAAAATGGATTTTCGCGTCTTGGTACTGAGCCTGTTGTTATGGCTGTTTCCCTTTGGGGCCAGTGCTATAGACCAATTAGATGAACTCACTGAACTCGTCTACCAATATCCCAGTAAAGCACTCACTCAAATAACAGCGTTAGAAAAACAATTTGCGACCAGTGCAAGCTCAGATATCAATCGACTCAGATTAAGTGTATTGAAATGCCAAAACCTACTACAAATAGGGGAAAATGAAGCCGCTATCAACGTCGCTCAATTAGGCGAAGCAAACGCTAAACAACTTAAGCTAGATCAAGTACGACCTTACTTTTTGATCTGCCAAGCCGATGCCAACCTTAGCTATAACAATGTTCAAAATGCTCTACCTTTGCTTGATTCAGCCATTAACCTAGCGCGACGTTACCAGCAACCACAAGCCTTAGTCGATGCCTTACGCTTACGTGGCCAACTCGATACTGACACTGATAACTTCTCCTCTGCTATCGAAGATTTACGCCTCGCGATTGATATTTATCCGGATATTCATACTCAAAACCAAAATTGGATTTGGCCACCACAAGCCTATGTGTATGCCGCGATGGGAAATTTACTTTATGCCACCCATGATTTCCCCCAAGCCATGTATTACACCAACTTAGGTATACAAAGTGCCGATGCAAAAGGGAAAGTTTTACACTTTATTTTACGCAATGCAGCTCGGATAGCGCTTGATAATCAAGAGTTTGATTACAGTGATAAACTCGAACAACAAGCTAAAGCGCTTTTACCTGAGCTCGGTTCGCCACTTGAACTCGCCTACAGTTATGCCATTTTGGCCTCAATCGCGCTCGATAAAGGCCGCATCGATAATGCCGAAGAATATCTTTCTATCGCGATTAATACGTTTAAAAAACAAAATCAACAATTAGCGACAATGCGTTCAACTCGCCTACTCGCCCAAATTCGTTTTGCTCAGCATCAAGAAGATGCCGCTTTAATCCTCATGAATCACGCTATTGAGCAAGCTGAAAACCTAAAACAATACTCAGATCTCAAAGGGTTTTACGGGATCATGAGCGATCACTACTTAGAAAAAGGGGATTTTAAACAAGCCTATTCTTTCTTGCTCAAACGTTATCGAGCGGCCGAGCTCACCAATCAAGCGATGAATAATGCTCGGATATTGCAGTTTAAGGCCCGTCTAAATCAACAAGATCTGCAGCAGGAGCCAAATAGCACTGCGCTAGAAAAAGATTCAATCCTACAAGAGCTAAATGTCGATTGGGCCTATAGCACACTGTTCTTAATCGCAATGGCATTATTGGGCGGAGCTATTTGGTATTTAATTGATAAACAGAATAATCGTGCCCCACATATTGAAGGTAATGAACCTGCGGAAACGCTGCTCCAACAAGTCACATCAACATTAAACAGTGCCAAACAAGGTAATTATCCGCTGTCTTTATTATTGTTTAATGCGAGTCAGATCCGTCAAGTTGACCTACCTCTCTTACAGGATGAGCTGCAACACAGACTACGGGAGCAAGATAAGTTAATCCGATATTCTATGGATGAAATTATCATTATCCTGCCGCATACCTCGGCAACTGGTGCTAAAAGAGTCGTTAGTCAGTTAGTTGCTTGCATTCAGCCTTGGCAGGGTTCAAGTAAGGTCAATATTGGTATAGCGGCGATGCAACAGTTTGATACGTTAGAGTCTTTAATTAAGCGAGCCAGTATCAATCAATTGGGCAAGGTTAAAGTCAATGAGAATAATCCAAACCATTATTCTCCCGCTAAATAAGCCGCGATTTCATCGAGAAAAGCGTCACCGAAACGACTCAGTTTACGCTCGCCAACCCCGTTGACGGCGAGCATTTCCCCCGCGCTCGTTGGCATCATGGCGGCCATTTCTGCGAGGGTAGCGTCGTTAAAGACTAAATACGGCGGCACATCCTGTTGCTCGGCAATGGTTCTACGCAATAACTTCAACCGTGCGAACAACTTACGGTCATAATTCAACGGTGCTTTAGACTGACTCGCCTTACGTTTTGTGGTTGTTAACTGAATACGCGGTTCGGCGAGCATTAACGCTACGTCACCTTTGAGAACAGGCCGTGCCGATGGGTTTAGGGTAATAGATGAACCGCGAGTCACATCTTGACTCGCCAGTCCCAGATGAATGAGTTGACGGATCACACTCAACCAATATTCATGGCTCTTGTCTTTACCAATCCCCCAAGTCGTGAGTTTGTCATGCCCTCGATCGACTATCGGCGCACCTTTCGAACCGCGCAACACTTCAATTAAATGATTGATACCAAAACGCTGGCCTAAACGGAAAATACATGACAACACCTTCTGCGCATCTTCGGTGCCGTTATAACGCTTAGGCGGGTCGAGGCAAATGTCGCAGTTACCACAGGGCTCTAATGCACTCTCATCAAAGTAATGCAGCAACACTTGGCGGCGACAGGTCTGCGCCTCAGCAAAGGCGGCCATAGTATTAAGTTTGTGGAATTCGACCTGTTGCTGCGGCCCTGGCTCGGACTGTTCAATCAAATGTCGCACCCGACCAATATCGGCGGGATCGAACAACATAAAAGCTTCTGCATCGAGCCCATCACGTCCTGCTCGGCCCGTTTCCTGATAATAGGCTTCGATACTTTTCGGGATATCGTAATGCACCACAAAGCGCACATTTGACTTATTAATCCCCATACCGAAAGCCACAGTAGCAACCACAATATCGATTTGATCTTTAAGGAAACTATCCTGTACTGCACCACGGTCTTCCTGCGTCATTCCCGCATGATAGGCCTTGGCATTAAAACCTTGCAGGCATAAACGGTCAGCCACTTCATCGACACGGCGACGGCTGCTGCAATAAATAATGCCGTTAGTGCCATTCTGCTGCGTTAAAAAATGTCGTAACTGATTAGCTGCATTAAGCTTTTCAGCGACTGTATAGCGAATATTGGGCCGATCGAAACTTGAAAGTAAACGGAACGGTTCAATACCGAGCCGCTCACAAATACTCTGTCGAGTCGCCTGATCTGCTGTTGCGGTCAGCGCCATCATAGGCACATAGGGGAAGAGTTGCTTTAACTGGCCGAGCGCCGCATATTCAGGGCGAAAATCATGACCCCACTGACTGATACAATGCGCCTCATCGATGGCAAACATCGCCAGCTGGAGAGACTGCATACGCTCAATAAAATCAGCGGTTAATAAGCGCTCAGGTGACACATAAAGCAGTTTTAACTCACCGTGGCGTAGCTGCCTTAATACTTCGGCACTCTGCTCGCGCGGCAAAGAAGAATTCAGATAAGCCGCAGCAACACCGGTTTGCAATAAGCTATCGACTTGATCTTTCATCAAAGAAATCAATGGGGAGACGACAATAGTGATGCCATTCATCATCAAGGCGGGTAACTGATAGCACAGACTCTTACCGCCGCCAGTCGGCATGATCACTAAGCAATCTTGCCCGCCGCAGACACGTTCTATCACCTCCCGCTGACCGTCCCTAAAGTCACGGTAACCAAACACCTGTGCGAGGCGTTGCGAGAGCGGATCATCATGCGTGTCGAGTACGAGCTTTTCCATGGATCTTCTATGTCAAAAGTGAGGGGGCCTATTCTAAAGGACTGAACCGCTCCTGTCTTGCGCCATCTTGTCGTAAACCCATTCTGGATAAATGTCATCGACTAAGATCGCCCTCCCTCAACTAACCATAATGCCCATAGCCAATTTATCTTCAATCTGGCTTAAGTTGCATTCTGCGCACGCTTCACTGTAGATTAATTGCTCTAAGCCGCACTTTGTTAATCTAAGTGTTGATAACAAATCCAATTACGCCTAATACCGTCACTCAGTGACAAGGACCCCAAAATGACCAGCCCAATCCAAGCCGAAGCTTTGAGAAGAGTCGCAGCAGTATTTGATCAACATGTCCCTTTTCATAATCTGCTCGGGCTCGATATTAAACGCTACGATGTCGACGGTGTCGAAGTGGTCATCAATATGAAACCTGAACTTATTGGCAATATCCACCAGCAAATCCTCCACGGCGGTGTCACAGCTACAGTACTAGATGTGGTCGGCGGACTTACCGCATTTGCAGGACTGGTCGCAAGCCGTGAAGATTGGACGATTGAAGAATTACAACAACGCCTCCAAACTTTAGGGACGATTGATATGCGCGTCGATTATCTGCGGCCGGGACGCGGCCTCACCTTTACGGGGACGGGCAGCGTCATTCGTGCGGGTAATCGAGTATCAGTATGCCGTATGGAACTACATAATGAGCAAGGCACGCATATCGCTTTTGGAACAGGGACTTATATGGTGGGTTAGGCGGTTAAATTTAGATGTGTATTACTGCCTTAGGGCTCAAAACTGACTAAGGTAAACGTCTTGATCAACAGGATGTTTACTGACTTTAATCGCCCATTCAATTTTTTGTGGAGATATTCTGTAACGAAAAGAACGCGGCGAATCCCTTGAGTCAGCGGTCAGACACACCTACAATCGCCACCTTGTTGTTCTTCGAAGATGTCTCATGCCAAATCTTGAATACCGCAAAGGGATCCTACTTGCCGTCAGTGCTTACTGTATGTGGGGTTTTGCGCCTTTATATTTCAAATTACTCAACCATGTTTCCGCCACCGAAATTTTGCTCCATCGAGTGATTTGGTCATTCGTGTTTATGCTGATCATGATGCAGTTTATCGGCGGTTTTTCTCGCTTACGCTTACTGTTTAAACAGCCTAAACAGTTGATGGTTCTCACCATTACTTCCATATTAATCGCGGGAAACTGGCTACTATTTATCTGGGCGGTAAATAACGATCACATGCTCGATGCCAGCCTAGGTTACTTCATCAATCCTTTACTCAACGTCTTACTCGGTATGTTATTTCTAGGCGAAAGATTGCGTAAACTGCAATGGTTTGCAGTTTCACTCGCCAGCGCTGGCGTATTGATCCAGTTAATCTCTTTTGGCTCAATTCCCATCGTCTCACTGGCACTCGCGGGCACCTTTGGTTTCTATGCGCTACTGCGAAAAAAGGTCAATGTGGATGCTAAGGCCGGATTATTGGTCGAAACCGCAGTGTTATTACCGGTAGCGCTGATTTATCTCCTCGCAACCTTAGACACAGCCACAGCGAGCATGCTGACTAATGATTGGCAACTGAATCTGATGTTAATGGCGGCTGGGATAGTGACTACCATTCCTTTACTGTGTTTTGCAGGGGCAGCGGTACGTATTCCATTGTCTATGCTCGGCTTTTTCCAATATATTGGCCCGAGTATTATGTTTATCCTCGCGGTGAGTCTATTCAATGAGCCCTTCGATGCCGAAAAAGGCGTGACCTTCGGATTTATCTGGAGCGCGCTGCTCGTCTTTACCTTAGATATGGCCTATAAACGCAAAACGGCGTAAGCATTATCACACCGATAAACACAGTGGCAGAAGTGATGACATATGATGGTTACTTCTGTAATTGTGCTAAAAACTCACTCCCTTGCGGTACTGTCAGTAATAAACTGTAGCCTTTAGTCGTTGGCACTAACACTAACTGCGATTTATCTGTTATCGCCAAAAATGCCCTGCCTTTCCCTTGTAGATTAAACCAACCCAATTGAAATCCTGGCATGCCTATACCGTTGGTTTTAAATCTCGGCGTTAAATCTGCCTCTTGCTGCAAATCGACTATGCGTGCCTCGGCGGGCAATAAATCCACGCGGGATAACTGCACTTTATAGAAGGGAACATCCACTGTGAGCTCTGTATCGGTTAACACTAATTCGGCGCTATTCGATTGATAGAAGACCCAAGAAAATCCGCCCATCATCACCAGCAATATACCTACACTCGCCGATTTCGCTATCTTAGGCATATTTTTTAGCCATAACATCAGCAAGATACCCGCTAAACCGAGCAATAAGACGATAAAGCTAAAGATAGAGGTTTGGGTTAAAGGGGCGAGTTCAAAAAATTGAGGACTCATTGGCAGTATCTCCCGTGCAGTGAAGTCTTAATCTGCCAATAAAGACATATTATGTCAATAAAAATGCCAGCGCTAATATGAGTACTAGGCTGGCATTGATTGGATTAATTTAGAACGGCTTAAAGATCGAGCGCAAGAATTTTTGAGCGGCGTTGATAGTTATACAACTGCTTCTTCTTCTGTGGCAGTGCTTCAACATCTTCAATCACAAAACCATGCTCTAAGAACCAGTGAATGCTCCGAGTTGTCAATGCAAACAAGCGTGAATAACCACGGTTTCTAGCCTGATTGATAATGTTCTTCAGCAGTAAGCTCCCTCTATCGGCATCGCGATAATCGGGATGCACCACCAAACAAGCAAACTCACCCGCATTGTCCTCTTCAAAAGGATAGAGCGCAGCGCAACCAATCACTAAACCGTCGCGCTCAATCAACATGAACTGTTCGATTTCAATCTCAAGCTGCTCACGACTACGACGCACCAGAATGCCTTGTTCCTCCAATGGACGGATAAGGTTCAACACACCGCCAATATCGGCGATCGACGCACAGCGTAAACGCTCAGCACTCTCAGTGACGATTTGTGTACCAATCCCTTCGCGGGAAAACAGCTCTTGTAGTAAAGCACCATCTTCAAGGTAGCTAACTAAATGACAACGTGGCACACCATTGCGGCAAGCATCGATACTGGCTTTGAGAAACGCCATAGTGCCAACACAAGCAGACCCTTGCTCGGCCAGCTTGTTCATGATGTTTTGCGCATCATTTGGCATCAACTCGGCAATTACATCGCCATTACGATCGAGAATACCGTTCTGTGAGCTAAAGCCGATCATCTTGTCTGCTTTAAGCTTAATTGCCACTTGAGTCGCGATTTCCTCAGCGGTGAGATTAAAGCTTTCACCAGTAACCGAAGCCGCAATCGGCCCCATCAATACGATGCAGTGATTATCTAACTGACGTTTTAAGCCTTGCACATCAATACGACGCACTTTGCCACTCAGGCAAAAATCCACACCATTATCCACACCCAGTGGTTGAGCAATCACAAAGTTGCCGCTCACTAAGTTAATTTGCGCACCTTGCATCGGCGTATTACTTAAACTCATGGATAAACGCGCTGTGATATCGAATTGCAGTGCACCCGCAACTTGCTTAATCACTTTGAGCGAATCTTCATCCGTGATACGCACACCGTCGTGGTAGGCAGGCGCAATACCGTTGGCGGCTAATGCAGCATCAATCTGCGGCCTAGCGCCATATACCAACACCACTTTGATCCCTAAACTGTGCAGCAGGGCGACATCATTTAAGATGGCGCGGAATTGATTTTGAGCCAAAGCTTCACCGCCAAGCATGACCACAAAAGTTTTACCTCTGTGAGCATTAACATAGGGGGCAGAATGACGAAATCCATCAACCAGTTCAGTGGTACGCACGCGTTATTTACACCTCATTTTTGAGCTGGCAGCGTCACTATGACACACCAGGAATGAATCGCTAACTTTCGCGTATGGTATTGCATTTTAATTCACATATAAAGAATTTATTCTCACTAAAGTGCAGATTTAATGATTTAAAGTGCTTAGAACCGCACTGTTTTATATTTTCAGCAAGTGTTCACACTTTTTTAACTTCACAGGGGATGATTCAGTTGCTTAAGTTTGCGAGGCAATTATCTCAACTTGATGACTAGCCACTAAAAAAAGTGCAAAAAAAAGCCCCTTAAATAAGGGGCTTTTCTCGAAACACTAACCAAGGATTACTTGATTTTGGCTTCTTTGTAGATAACGTGCTGACGAATAACTGGATCAAATTTTTTGATTTCCATTTTTTCAGGCATGTTACGCTTGTTTTTTTCAGTTGTGTAGAAGTGACCAGTCTTAGCTGTAGAAACTAATTTGATCTTCTCACGATTACCTTTAGCTTTAGCCATGATCTATTATACCTTCTCGCCACGGGCACGAAGTTCAGCAACAACAACTTCGATACCTTTTTTGTCGATCAGACGGATACCTTTAGTAGATACACGTAACTGTACGAAACGCTTTTCTTCTTCTAACCAAAAACGGTGGTTTTGTAGGTTAGGTAAAAAACGACGACGGGTCGCGTTTTTTGCATGCGAACGGTTGTTACCAACCATCGGCTTCTTGCCAGTAACTTGGCATACTCTTGACATGTCAATCTTCTCCAAAAACAATTTTAACGCTCGAGCATTAATGTGCCTCGTATGGCCGTCGCCCGAGGCACAAAGAGGGCGCATTTTATACACGATCACAGAGTGAAGATCAAGTGTTAGATTAATTAATCCAGCCTCGTTCTGCAAAAGAAACTATCTCTCGATCACCTACAACCATATGGTCCAATAAGGATACGTCTATGGTTGCTAACGCATTTTTTAATCGCTCAGTTATTCGTCGGTCAGCCTGACTGGGCTCGGCAATACCAGACGGATGATTATGACAAACTATAACTGCTGCGGCCTTTTTCTCCAGCACTAAGCTCACCACTTCACGTGGATATACTGAGGCTGAGTCTATTGTGCCGCGGAATAATTCGACAAATTGAATCACTCTATGCTGGCTATCCAGCAGTAAAACTGCGAACACTTCATAGGAGCGATCGGCCAATTGTCGCATTAAATAGTCCCGAGTTAAATCGGGATTTGTCAAAACCTGACCTCTTTGCAGATTTTCCTGCGCTACACGCCGCGCTAATTCGGCCGCAGCTTGAAGCTGGGCGTATTTTACAGGTCCTACGCCCGGAAGTCGACACACCTGATTTCTTGGGGCACAGAGCAGGTTTCTGAGGCCGCCAAACTCGCAAATAAGCGACCTAGCAAGGTCAACCGCGTTTAATCCAGCTAAACCGTTACGCAGCAATACTGCCAGTAATTCAGCATCCGAGAGATGCGCAGCTCCTTTTTGTAACAGTTTATCTCTGGGACCTTCGCCCTCAGGCCAATCTTTAATCCCCATGTGACCTCCCTGTCATCTCACATATTTTCACTTTACTGAGTATGGACGAGATTTTTTGAACTGGGATAGTCACTAAAATTCACCGCTTTGTGATATTGTTGCCGGCATTATTTCTATCTCGGATGATGTCTGTGAGTCTGACAAATAAAAACGTCCTGCTGGGCATTGGCGGCGGTATTGCGGCCTATAAAAGTGCTGATTTAGTACGTCGCTTGAAGGAGCGTGGTTTTGATGTGCGCGTGGTGATGAGCCAAAGTGCGATGGAATTTATCACGCCTCTGACGCTGCAAGCGTTGTCTGGACATCCAGTGGCATCTAGCTTGCTCGACCCCGCAGCAGAAGCAGCCATGGGTCATATAGAACTTGCTCGTTGGGCAGATCTCGTCATCATCGCCCCTGCAACCGCAAACCTATTGGCGCGGATTAATGCAGGCATGGCCGATGAGCTAATCACCACCACATGTCTTGCCACTGAGGCGCCAATTGCCCTGTGTCCAGCAATGAATCAGCAGATGTACCGTAATCTGGCTACACAAGCGAATTTAACTAGCCTCGCATCACGTGGTTTTACACTTTGGGGCCCCGCCAGTGGCAGTCAGGCCTGTGGTGAAGTCGGCCCTGGTCGTATGTTAGAGCCATTAGACATAGCGGAACTGGCTACACAATTTTTTGCCACCCCTGACGCCGTTGAATTTAAGCCACTCGCAGGACAGTCGGTGCTGATCACCGCCGGACCAACCCGTGAAGCAATTGATCCCGTCAGATACATTTCAAATCACAGTTCTGGAAAAATGGGCTTTGCACTCGCCAAAGCCGCGGCAGATATGGGTGCAGCAGTCACCTTAGTCTCTGGCCCAGTGAATCTAAGCACCCCAGAAGGCGTGACCCGCATCGATGTTGAATCGGCGAAAAATATGCTCGATGCTGTGATGGATAACGTTGATAAAAAAGATATTTTTATTGGTTGCGCCGCCGTTGCTGACTATCGAATTAGCGACATCGCCACCTGTAAGATCAAAAAATCGGCAGAAGAAATGCAACTTGCGCTGGTGAGGAATCCTGATATCTTAGCCACGGTTGCGAGCTTACCTAACCGTCCTTTTGTGGTGGGATTCGCCGCAGAAACCCATGATGTAGAAACCTACGCCCGCGATAAGCTCAAACGTAAAAACTTGAACATGATCGCCGCAAACGACGTTTCCGTTGCAGGTATTGGCTTTAATGCCGATGCCAATGCCCTGCGAGTGTTCTGGCCGCAAGGTAGCCAAGATTTGCCCGCCACTGACAAACTCACGCTGGCACGGCAATTACTTTCGTTGATAGTGAAAGAAAAAACAAATACATGAAAACACCGATTGAATTAAAAATTCTCGACTCCCGTATCGGCTCAGAATTTCCTTTACCTGCCTACGCCACGCCGGGCAGTGCAGGCATGGATCTTCGTGCCATGATCGACACGACTTTGACCATAGCACCGGGTGAAACCGTGCTTATTCCAACGGGGATTGCCATTCATGTGGCCGACCCAGGACTTGCAGCGGTGATTTTACCGCGCTCAGGCCTGGGCCATAAACACGGTATCGTACTGGGGAATCTAGTCGGACTCATAGATTCAGATTACCAAGGCCCCTTAATGGTATCTTGTTGGAATCGTGGTGACAGTCCATTCACCTTAGAAATGGGCGATCGTCTCGCGCAACTGGTGTTTGTTCCTGTGGTACAAGCACAATTCAAACTCGTTGATGAGTTCGACAGCTCAGACCGTGGTGAAGGCGGATTTGGCCATTCAGGCACTAAATAATCCCCTAAGTCGTTATTGAGCCAAGGATACTGCAATGGCTGTAAGCCCAAAAATTAATCGTCGTGAACACATTCTGCAATGTCTAGCGCAGATGCTAGAAACCAACCCAGGACAAAGGATCACCACAGCGAAACTGGCCTCAGAAGTCGGTGTATCGGAAGCCGCACTGTATCGCCACTTCCCGAGTAAAGCGCGGATGTTCGAAGGCCTAATCGAATTTATCGAAGAGTCGTTATTGTCGCGCATCAATTTAATCATGGATGACGAAAAAGACACCATGAAGCGCTGCCAGTTGGTACTGCAACTGCTGCTGATCTTTGCCGAGCGTAACCCAGGAATTTCCCGCGTTCTCAACGGTGATGCTCTACTCGGTGAAAATGAACGCCTGCGAAGTCGTATTGGTAACTTATTTGCCAAAATTGAAACCCAGTTAAAGCAAATTTTACGGGAAAAAACCCTACGAGAAGGTAAAGGCTTCAACTTAGACGAAGCCATATTAGCCAATTTACTGTTAGCCTTTGCCGAAGGCCGCATCGCCCAATTTGTACGAAGTGAATTCAAACTCAAACCGACGACACACTTCGATGAACAGTGGCGTTTTATCCAGCACCAACTTTTACAAAGCTAATGATTTTTCAACATAAAGGACGGTAACTATCGTCCTTTATTTTCGATATTCCTTCCTTGTTTCGCTCCATCTTTTGTTTTATCCTCGAAAAACATTTTAAGAACAAAAAACACAATGATTTTACAAGGATGTCAGATGAAACTCTTCCGATTAGCCATGTTGGCGACACTTTGCTTACCAATACTTCCAATATCTACCTTTGCAGCCAATAGCTCCAACGCGAATGCGTTATCGCAAGCACAGTTATTCAGCAAAGGTGATGAGTACTCGGATGTAAAAATATCGCCTACTGGTAAATACTTAAGCGCTATCACAAGTGTCGAAGGTAAAAACGTTCTCTTAGTCTTAGATACCCAAACCAAAAAACTCCTCAATGCGATACGTTTTCCCGGTAATGCTCAAGTCGGCGACTATGAATGGGCCAACAGTGAGCGACTGGTACTGGCAAAAGAATACCTAAAAGGCTGGCAAGACACACCTATCTACTACGGTGAATTGATGGCGGTAAATGCCGATGGTTCACGAAAAGCGTATCTATTCGGTTTCGAGAGTGGCGAGCAACAAACAGGTTCAAATATCAAGAAAAACACCCCTATGCGGGCAAGCGCATTTATCCTCGATCCTCTGCCAGATGATGAACGCTACATGTTAGTTAATGCTATTCCATGGAATGATAGGATCAATCTTGACTTTGAACTATCACAAGATGTCTATCGCGTAGACTTGTTCAATGGCACACGCAAACGCATCACAGGCTCACCTATTGGCCAAGCTCGCTTTATGACAGACCATGATGGAGAGGTTCGCTTCGTTGCAGGTGAAGACAAACAAAACATCACTAAAGTCTTCTATCGCAAAGACGGTAACTGGATAAATACTGACAAACTCAACCTAGGTCTAACTGACTTTAAACCACTCTCCTTTGCCGATGACAAAAATACGATTTATGCAGCGGGACGCTCCCAAGGTGAAACCTTAGGGGTTTATAAAATTAATCTCGAAACGGGCGATAAAACTGAAATCATTCAGGATGAAAACGTTGACCCTAGCAACTTTTGGATTAACGGCACCAATAAACAACTTTACGCCGTCGAGTTTGAAAATGGTTACCCAAGTTATGCCTTTGTCGATAATGAGGATTCGCACGCTAAATTGCTAAAAGATCTGCTGGGTGCTCTCCCCGGTCACCAAGTACGAATTGTTAGCGAAACCCGAGATGCTGAAAAATTCGTCGTACTTGCGTTTAACGATCGAAACCCTGGCGATTACTACATATTTGATACGAAAAAACTAAAACTTGAATATCTAGCCGCCGCTAAAAAATGGCTCGACCCAGAGCAAATGGCTGATGTTAAACCCATCAGTTTCACCAGCCGTGATGGTAAACAACTCCATGGGTATCTAACGCTCCCCTTTGGTAAAGAAGCTAAAAACCTACCCTTAGTCGTCAATCCACACGGTGGTCCACACGGTATCCGTGACTGGTGGGGCTTTGACCCACAAAACCAATTTCTAGCAAGCCAAGGCATAGCCGTTCTACAGGTCAACTTCCGTGGCTCAGGTGGATATGGCGATCAATTTGAACGCGCAGGCTATCAAAAATGGGGCTCAGATATTCAGCACGACATTATCGACGCAACCCAGTACGTTATTGACCAAGGTTTTGCCGATAAGGAACGCATCTGTATTGTTGGCGGCAGTTTTGGTGGGTACAGCGCCTTGCAGAGCGCTGTGCTTGCGCCAGATATGTTTAAATGCGCCATAGGTGTAGCTGGCGTATATGATCTTGAATTGATGTTTAATGAAGGCGATGTCGCCAACAGCCGTTCTGGTACTAGCTATCTCAAGGATGTGCTTGGCCAAGATAAAGCGGTACTTAAAGCAATGTCTCCTTCTGAAAACGTCGATAAACTCAAAGCAAACATACTATTGGTGCATGGTGGTGAAGATGAGCGAGCGCCAATTGAACAACTCGAATCCCTCGAAAAAGGCCTAAAAGCTCACAATTATCCTTACCAAAAACTGGTGATGGACAATGAAGGCCACGGTTTTTATAACGATGAGCATAGAGCGAAATACTATGAACAAATGCTCAGTTTCCTAAAAACCAATCTGAAACTTTAGAATTGACTCAAACTTGCCGACACTACTAGGCTAAACTCGATTGGCAGTGGCAGATTTAAAGCCGATATCCGATAAGGACTATCGGCTTTTTCATATGGCCTATGCGCGTTTTTCGGTATGAATTGTCTGCAATTCGCGCTATCCTCCTCCCCCTATTCTTGCCCTAGCGAGAATAACAATAATTTGTATCTGATGCTGAACAGCCCTAGTACTACACGATGATCAGCATAGGTTTTCTGTTATAGCCGCTACGACGTAGTGGAGGATAAGATGGCATTAAGTGAAGCAGCAGTAAAAGTACAAGCCGCGTTATTAGAACGTGGACTTGAAACCCCAATGCTCCCAAGCGTTTACAGCAGTGAAGAACGTAAAGACAAGATTGAACATCATATGAAAGAAATCCTGACATTAATGTCATTGGATCTGTCAGACGATAGCCTTGCCGATACGCCGCGCCGCATTGCTAAAATGTACGTCGATGAAATCTTCTCCGGCTTAGATTATGCGAACTTCCCTAAGATCACGGTTATCGACAATAAGATGGGCTTCGATGAAATGGTGCGAGTGCAAGACATTAGCCTCACCAGCACCTGCGAACACCATTTAGTGACGATCGATGGCACAGCCACCATAGCTTATCTACCACGCAAAAAAATCATTGGTTTATCAAAGATTAACCGTATTGTGCGTTTCTTTGCTCAACGCCCTCAGGTACAAGAGCGTTTGACTCAGCAAGTGTTAGTCGCGCTGCAAACCTTACTCGAAACCAAAGACGTTGCCGTTAAAATGGATGCCGTGCATTACTGTGTAAAATCCCGTGGCGTGATGGACTCCACCAGTTCGACCACTACCACAGCGCTGGGTGGTATTTTCAAATCTAACCCCGCGACCCGCGCCGAGTTTTTGCACCAGTCCAAATAAATGTATTGAAACTTAACGCTATTTAAAACGTGTCGAAATCAATAGCAATCAATACAGCTCAATAAAAAAACGCTGCGATTCCTTCTATAGAATCGCAGCGTTTTTTGTTTTCATACCCACTCAATCAAACCCTTCTCAACCTAGCTAAGATCAATGCTGGCTGATTAACTGATTTCACCAAACCTGCGATAGCCGCTTGATCAATACCAGCGGCCAAACACTAGACTTAAATCCCGTATTGCTCGCGGTACTGGCTCACGGCGGCAAGTTGCACTTCCATCCCTGGCTTTTCAGACAGATAACTGATTAGGTCGGCGAGTTTAATAATTGCCACTATGCCACAACCAAAATCACGCTCAACTTCTTGGATGGCCGATAACTCGCCCTTGCCTTTCTCTTGCCTGTCTAAAGCAATCAACACACCGGCTAATTGTGCCTTATGGGCTTCGATGATTTCCATCGACTCACGAATTGCAGTACCTGCGGTGATCACATCATCCACCAACATAACGCGGCCTTTCAGCTCGCTTCCGACTAAGCTGCCACCTTCGCCGTGATCTTTTTTCTCTTTGCGGTTAAAGCAGTAAGGGATATCGATATCGTGGTGTTCACACAGGGCAACTGCTGTAGTGGTCGCAATCGGAATACCTTTGTAAGCAGGGCCAAACAGCAAGTCGTAATCAATACCTGAATCCACTAACGCAGCGGCATAAAAACGGCCCAGACGCGCTAAATCACGGCCAGTATTGAACAAACCCGCATTGAAGAAATAAGGACTGATACGGCCCGATTTAAGGGTAAATTCGCCAAATCGCAACACCTGACGTTCTAGGGCAAATTCAATAAACTCACGTTGATAAGCTTTCACAATATCTCCTTACGACTTTGTCTTTTATTGGTTTTTTATTATTGGTAATTTTTATTCGGTACAGGGCTTGCACTACACTAGCATCTTGCTGCAGATAAAAAGCTGCAGTTAATAAAAAGCCCCGCACTCTATAACATGACGGGGCTTTTTCATCACCACAATATTAGTTCAGTGCGGCTTTCTGCACATCGACGATTTCACGAATACTGTTCTTCGCCAATGCCAACAGTTCAAGTAATTCTTCGTGGCTGAATGGCTCGCCTTCGGCGGTGCCTTGAATTTCGATGATCTTGCCCGTTTCTGTCATCACCACGTTCATGTCAGTTTCAGCGGCGCTGTCTTCGATATATTCTAGATCGCTTATCGCTTCACCCTTGTAAATACCGACGCTGACAGCAGCGATAAGGAATTTCAGCGGGTTAGATTTAATGATGCCTTTACCACGCGCCCAGTTCAACGCATCCACTAAGGCCACACAGGCGCCAGTGATAGAGGCAGTGCGTGTGCCACCGTCAGCTTGGATCACATCACAGTCGATCACGATAGTGTTTTCGCCTAGGGCTTTCATATCCACACAGGCGCGTAGGGCACGACCGATAAGACGTTGAATTTCTTGCGTACGGCCAGATTGCTTACCGCGAGCGGCTTCACGATCCATACGGCTATGGGTCGAACGTGGCAACATGCCGTATTCCGCCGTCACCCAGCCTTGACCCTGACCTTTAAGGAAACGTGGCACACCTTCAGTAAAACTGGCGGTACAAAGCACTTTCGTTTCGCCAAATTCCACTAACACAGAACCTTCGGCATGGGCCGTAAACTGGCGAGTGATAGTGATGGGACGAGTTTGTGCTGGCGTTCTGTTACTTGGACGCATGCGAGATTCCTGTATTCTGAGTCATTGACCGATTTTGGCTGCATATTATAAGGGCTTGAGCCTTAGGATGCCATGCTTAGGGTGATTCTCTGGCAAACTCATCACACAAACACCTAATCCCGGTCGCTATTGGCGGTATGCCTTTAATCCTAAAGCCATTGACTCTATAATCGCCTCTCATTATGACGATTACACCATTAGGACAACCCATGATCCAAAGCATGACAGCCTACGCTCGCATCGAGCACAAAGCACAATGGGGCACTGCCTCCTGGGAAATTCGCTCAGTCAATCAACGTTATCTCGAAACTTACCTACGTTTACCCGAGCAATTCCGCAGCTTCGAACCCGTACTGCGCGACCGCCTTCGTAAACGTTTAAGCCGCGGCAAAGTTGAAGTCAATTTGCGCTACGAGTTGGCAGACAACAGCAATAACGAGCTGCAGTTGAATCAAGCGCTAGCAAAACAGTTATTAGGCGCCGCCACTTGGCTCAAGCAAGAAGCGGGACAAGGCGATGTCAATCTGACCGACATCCTGCGCTGGCCGGGCGTACTAGCGAGCGGTGAACAAGATATGGATGCCATCGGCGCAGATCTGATGACAGCCTTCGACTCAGCCATAGATCAATTCATCGAAGCCCGTGGCCGTGAAGGTGAAGCCATCAAAGACATGCTGTTAAGCCGCTTAGACGGAGTCAGCGAGCAAATCGCCGTCGTACGCGAGCACATGCCAACGGTAATGCTGTATCAACGCGAAAAGCTCACCAACCGCCTTGCAGAAATCAAAGGTGAACTCGACCCAGCCCGCATCGAGCAAGAAATGGTGCTTCTGGCTCAGAAACAAGATGTCGCCGAAGAAATGGACAGACTCGAAGCCCATGTAGCCGAAGCTCGCCGTATCCTCAAAAAAGGCGGCAGCGAAGGTCGCCGTTTAGATTTTATGATGCAGGAATTCAACCGCGAATCGAACACACTCGCCTCTAAATCCATCAGCACTGAAATCACTTCAGCCGCAGTTGAACTTAAAGTGCTGATTGAGCAAATGCGCGAGCAGATCCAAAACGTTGAGTAATGATAGTTAACGCGTTTTAGATACCAAAAAGCCCTTAATTTAAGGGCTTTTTGTATTTTATGGCACTGAGGGAATATCAGTTAAAGCACTCACTCTTAGCCAAAAATATCGAGTGCGAAGTGCTGAACTAGGCTCAGTGATAAGCCGCTTACGGTAACAGGATTTTTTGCAGCTCTTGGTGCGAGCTCACTTGATAGTGCGGGGCGATACCGGCGGGTACATCGTGGCCGTGGACGTTATACCAACAAGTATGAATACCTGCATTGATGCCGCCTTGGATATCTGAATGCGGGTTATCACCGACCATGAGCACAGCATCGCGCTCAGGATGGCCCATGAGTTCGAAAGCATGTTCGAAGATGCCAACATCAGGTTTGGCTATGCCGACTTTTTCTGAAATCACTAAAATATCAAAATGATGCTGTAAGCCTGTACGCTCTAATCGCACGGTTTGTAGCTCAGTGAAACCGTTAGTGATGATGCCTAATTTGGCCTTACCTTGGAGCGCGGCTAATAACTCGCGGGCACCAGGTAGCGGTGAACAAATTTCGGCCATTGCCGATAAAAAAGCGCTATTGAGTGTCATGGCCGTGACAGATAATTTGGCAGCCCAAGGCTCGAAACGTATGGTTTGTAACTCGGCGGCAGTTATCTTGCCATCTTGATAATCAACCCAAAGTGGTTTGTTAACTAACTGATACTCATCAAAATCGGCTTGGGTAAAATCGACCCCAAACTCACTAAACATCAATTTAAGCCCTTTTAAGGCATCGAAATAAAATAGGGTTTCATCGGCATCGAACAAAATCCATTGGTAAGGCAAGGACATAGGAACTCTCTTTCTGACAAAATAGCTAAGACCCATCCCATGCCGTTCAGTGGCATCGAGAATGGTACATCGGCGATTGCGGCAACACTGTGGCTAACTACCTAGCAGTAATCAAGATAAGCGATAAACATGAGCGATGAGCGCGAAAATAACTAGGCTTCACAGTCAACACCCGCAATCAGCAAGTGCATTAGTCTACCTTGCATCAAGGGCGATGATAACCACGATAATAAAAACTGACTGTTGAGGTATCATCAACAATAATGGCAGGGGAACGCGATAATCTAAGGACACCATGGAGCACTTTTCGGCATTACCTATCTTTGTCACGGTCGTGGAATGCGGTAGCTTTTCGCTTGCAAGTCAAAAGCTTGGACTGAGTAAATCGGCGGTGAGTAAACGCATTACCCTATTAGAACAAAGTCTGGGTATTCAACTTTTGCACCGTACCACTCGCAGCTTAAGCCTTACCGAAGCGGGCGCCCGCTATTTTGACTATGTTCGTCCTGCCGTTAAACTCGCAGCAGACGGCTTGGACGCCATTTCTGAGCTACAACAAGCGCCTAAGGGCAGTCTGCGCATCGCAGTTCCTATGGTATTTGGGCGCTTACATATCGCCCCTTTAATCCCCGAGTTTCTACGCCGTTATCCGAAAATACAGCTACAAATGCAGATGGATGATAAGACAACCGATTTAATTGCTGGCGGATTCGATCTGGCGATTCGCATCGGCGAACTGCCAGATTCAAGCCTGATTGCCCGTAAAGTTGCCCCTTGTTTAAGTGTGATTTGCGCCTCACCCGAATATATTGCTCGCCACGCTGCGCCACAAACGCCGCAGCAACTCAGCCAACATAACTGTTTGTTCTACTCATATTTTCGTGATGGTGTTGAATGGACCTTCTTAAGCCCGCAGGGCCCAACTCGTATCCAGCCGAACGGTAACTATCAAGTCAACAATAGTGATGCCATCTACCAAGCCACACTCGATGGTTTAGGCATAGCCAACCTGCCCCATTTCATGGTCGACACCGACTTACAAGCAGGCCGCCTACAAGCCTTGCTCACAGATCATCCCCTCCCCGAACATGACATTTACGCGGTTTATCCACAGCGAAAACATTTGCCGACTAAGGTGAGTGTATTGATTGAATTTTTGATAGAGAAGCTGGCGAGTGGCAAGTTAGGGTAAATTTTCACTTGTCAGTAATGAGGAAGGACAACTCCCTTTCACCCCCTATGAAAAATAAACAATAGACCAGAGACCATCAGACTGACTCTCTCGAGCGGCTGAAAGCGGATCATTTGAACAATCCGATTTATGTTTTTAATCAAGACTACACTTGCATTTTTAGCCACTATTTATACGCTACAACGTATACAAACAAATTATACGCTGTAACGTCTTAAACATTGACTATACGCTATAGCGTGTTAAGTTATGTTTATACTTTAAAGCGTATTGGGAAATAATGGGAATTCAAGATGAAGATCACCACAACCAAACAGCTTAGCGCTTATATACAAGATGTTCGCCAATCACAGGGACTCTCCCAGGCAAAAATTGGTGAGAAAATTGGCTTACGCCAAGGCACAATTTCCAACTTCGAACAGAATCCCGACAGCACTAAACTTGATACATTTTTCAAACTCTTATCAGCCCTCGAACTCGAAATAGAACTCAAACCTCGCAACGCGAGTGACAGTGATACAGGCCCATCTAACAATAAACAATGGGCTCAGGAGTGGTAATGGCAGCACTTGACGTTTATATGAATGGCTTTCTAGTCGGTACTTTCTCTAAAGAAGAGACAGGAGCCCATCGATTTCAATACAATAGCGACTGGCTGACTATTCCAGGAAATCGCCCCATATCGTTGTCTATGCCTCTACGCCAACGCCATTATCAGGGCAATGAAGTTTATAACTTCTTTGATAACTTACTGCCTGACTCACCGGAAATTCGCCAGCGTATCCTCGCACGCTATCAAGCTAGTTCAACCCAACCATTCGATTTACTGACGAAAGTCGGCCAAGATAGTGTCGGAGCCTTGCAACTGGTACCACAAGGTATTGAACCCGAAGACATTAAAAAAATTGAATGTGAACCACTTGATGACGCAGCCCTAGTACGGGTCTTAGCAGGTTACCAATCCAAGATCCCATTAGGCATGCTCGAAGAATATGACGATTTTCGGATCTCAGTTGCTGGAGCACAGGAAAAAACCGCCCTGCTGAAATATGATGGTCAGTGGTGTTTACCCCATGGTTCAACGCCAACCAGTCACATAATCAAACTCCCTATCGGCCAGATAGTCACCCATTCCCACACCTTAGATCTATCGGACAGTGTCGAAAACGAGTACCTGTGCATGTCTATTGCTCGAGAATATGGTTTACCAGTTCCCGATTGCGAAATCCTTAAGGTTGGGAATATCAAGGCGCTCGCTGTTGAACGCTTCGATCGCCGCTACGCAGCGGACAATAGTTGGCTGATGCGTCTACCACAGGAAGATTTTTGCCAAACCCTCAATATCCCCTCAGCGAGGAAATACGAGAACCAAGAGGGACCAGGCATTAGCGAGATAATGTACGTATTGATGGGATCGCTTGCCCCAGAAAGAGATCGGCGCATCTTCATGAAAGCACAAGTGTTATTTTGGTTACTGGCGGCGACAGACGGCCACGCTAAAAACTTTTCGCTATTTATCAGGCCCGAAGGAAAATACGAGCTTACCCCACTCTACGACATCATCTCCGTTTATCCAGTGCTGGGTGGTACAGGACTTAACATCCGCGATGCGAAACTGGCCATGGGACTGACAGCCACTAAAGGGAAAAAATACCAGATTGAACAAATCTTTCCCCGCCATTTTCTCGCTACGGCAAATCGAGTCGGCTTTAGTCAACAAGCCATGAACGAGCTTCTTGAGGAGTTTGTTGAAAAAACGCCTATGGTTATCCAACGGATACAAGCGCAACTGCCAGATGATTTCCCCCCACATATCCAGCACAGCATCCTGAACGGGTTAGAGCATAGGGTAAGGCGACTGCTATAACAGCGCTCAAATAGTGATGCCATCCACCAAGCCACACTCGATGGTGTAGGCATAGCCAACCTACCCTGTTTCATGATCGACGCCGACTTACAAGCAAGCCGCCTACAAGCCTTGCTCTCAGACCATCCCCTCCCCGAACATGGCATTTATGCGGTTTATCCGCAGCGGAAATATTTGCCGACTAAGGTGAGTGTATTAATTGAGTTTTTGATGGAGTTGTTAGTAAAGAGATTGGGCAATGATTAGATAGGGTTAACGATAAAAACGGCTTTAAAAAAGGGTTATGACGAATACAAACACAAAGCGAAAAAAGACTAACTTAAAATGGACTTAAATCAAATAAAGCAGCACGTTAAATAGCCTGCCCAACTATAATTATAGTCAGTCTAACTGGCAATTTAAGGCAGAAATATGAGCGCTTATCATCAAACATTTGGCTATGAATTCGATCTTGGTTTCGACCTGAGCCAATACCCATTTCTTATCGACAAAAGCTACCAAAATGACATGTGCCCCAGCTTTTATTTCAAACGAAAAAGCGACTACTTTATTCTTTGGGTAGACTATGCCGACCCCATCTGTCGCGAAGAGGATTATCCCCGCTACACCATCATTTCAGCCGTAAATGACGGCGACAATCTACACCCAGAAATCCGTACCGCTTCTCAGCCAACACTGCAGCTTGAATTTGAACTGCCAAGTGAACTGATTGATTATCTAGAGCAGATAAAACTACAACTGAATGCCAAAGTATTACCAATTCAAGTCTAGGTCGGTATAGAGCTGATAAGCTTCTTTCACATCATCCCAATGGCTAATTTGTTGCAAATACTCTGCTTTAGTAAGCTTAAATTGGAAATCCTCCGAATACAGTTTTTGGATTGGAGTCATTAACACTTCAGGCTCACCAACAAAATCAAACACCCAATAATGGTGATTGTCATTACTAAGCTTTCCAGTTAACTGCCGATCAATATCATGCCTTGGTAGTAACTTTACATTCGCAACACGATATAGAAATTTACCCAATTGATTCGGGTCTGATGGATTAACACGTACTGTCAGTAACAGGTAGCGAATTTCACGCACAATATTACGATGGACATTCTGCCGATTAGTCGCCAAAAGCTGAGTATGATAGCCCAATAATTTACCTGTTTTAGCCTTAGTTAAATAACTAGCATCACGTCCAATCTCATTTATCGGCGCCACCATTGTCAGCCCATAATGACGAACCAGATTGCCGCCATATGGCGCTATCCGTGCAGAGTCCTCAACAAAGTAATAATCATTTGATCGAGGATCTCGGTAACTTGTTTTGATACCTAACTTATTCGTTAAGTAGCTTCGCAGCCATTGATTGTGCGAATTTGATGATTCCGCTGATGGTAATAAAGCAAATGCACCAATGCCAATCTCTTTAATAGCCTCATCGTAAGGATTTTGCTGAGTAGTTTGGTCGAAAAAGCCAGGATACAAAGCAAATGCTCCCATTACAGGGCGGCTTTTTAGTGGCCTTTCATTCATCATTTTTTGCTGGTGAATAATGGCATCACGGTAACGATGCATTTGATTAATCGCATCTTCTGGTACATCGTCTTGTTCCTTACCCAATTGCTTAGTATCAATTCGATACTTAGCATCGAACAAAATCAAAAATGATTCACTGTTAGCAAGTGTCACCCTTAACACAATATCAGGGCGCTGATTTGCCGACCAAGTACGATTTTCTTTCCCTTCTGGTGAAAAAGAAGGTTCATGGGCAAGCTCAATGATCATGCCATCACTTTGGCGATAATAAACAAAAGCAGCAGCCATGATGTCTTCAGGAAATTGACGTTCAAACTGCACCTTTTTCAAGCTGCTTAACTTCTTTTCTTGCAACTGAAAGCCGAAGCTTTCAATCACGGTTTTTACTTCTAGGAAGCACCAAACCTCATAAATATCTGCTACAGACTTAATCGACAACTGCGCCTCACCATTATTGTTATCTAAATAATGCCTTAACTGTTGCCACACTTTATAGACTTTCGAATAGCCAGCGCCCTGCTGTAACACCTTTGACTCACTACTTTGCCCTGCAAACGCCCCAACCTCTTGCCATAGCTGATGCTTAGCATGTTTTGATACCTGCCCAAGCCAAGCATCTAAAGTTTGCAAAAAAGAGTCTGACGCTTTGGCCTCTTTACTCGTGCGAATACCTGCTATCAATTTCGTCAAATTAGCTTGGGTTCGCTTTAGTACCATTTTAATAAAGCGATTTTCAGGAGTGTTAATATTCAGACGCTGCTGGGCAATCCCCATACGGCTTGATAGACGTTTTGAAGCAAGTAATTCTTTTGCTTGTTCTTGCTGTTTAGCACTGAGTTTTTTGTGAATGCGATCTAGCTGCTTTTGCAGGGTAAAAGACTGCAAACGATTGTGTGGCGCATGTAGAATTCGATTAATACCTTGATTAAAATCAACTACTAATCGCTCAAATTGCGCTAACCAAAATAGCTCGAACGACTCAGATTTATGGCTCAATTTGCCTTGGGACTGACTGGTTTTACTACTAATGGTATATCGCCATAGTGGATAAATCTGATCAATCTGCCTGTTCATCAGAGTAAGATCTTGGCTTTGCACCATTTTGGTTGCCAGCACGGTAAACTGTACAGGCACCGATTTATGCACGCCATCAACGATATATTTAATTTGAAATGCACAACGGCCGATATCATTGCCAAAATTGATCATGGCTTGCAGCATTTTTCGTCTCGGGCTGAGCATAAAACCTTGCTCGATTAGATTGTACTTATGACTTACTGCTGCCGTATTGATGTCAACGCTGTCTTTAAATTCAATTTCAAACCAATACTGACGATTCTCAAAAAAGAATGGCTCAACCAAGCTGGCTTCTGTATCCGTTGCCACCAATTTGTCGCCCACGAAAACAGCAATATCCTCAGTCGGCAGGCTGAATGAGCGCTTCGCATAAGTGCTGGCCAGCTGCTTTCTTGGCTTATCTAACCCTTCCGCAGAAACATAGAATTCAAAGTCATCATGGGTTACATGCAAGGTTTCACGCGTTTGTTGCGCCATTAATCAATACCACCCAACAATCCGTTTAGGTTAAGGCCAAAAAGACGTAAAACCACTTTCTAGCAGTTTTCTCATGCGCACTAATTTAGTCGCAGAGCGACAGGCCACCATGACAGTTTCATCAGGCTGCTCGATCACTTCACGCAACAAATCAGGCCGCGTCCCCTGCCAAATATTCGCTAATTTATCTGCGAGCACCGTTTCTAGCTGCTCCAATAGATTCTGCTCGCTATTTCCGACCAGTTTGTCATCATCGCCTTCAATGCGCGGCAACACTTTGCACATTAAAAAATCGTCAAACACAGCGGTTAATTCAAGCTCCGTTTTGGGTGAAAAACTAATCACAGCGAGACAAAGCTCATTGAAAGCACGAAAAGCCAATTCAAATGGGGTTTGCTTTAATACAGCATTGATCGCATTAAAGAACGCTGTAGTTTTCGATGCATCACAATCGGCAGTAACCGATGCAAACATTGGCAACTTGGCTTGGCTATATAACGGATAACTTAACGCCTTTGGTTTGTGTTTAGGCGCAAAAAATTCTTCCGTTTTATTTGGAAAAAACTCACCAAAATCAAAGCTCAATGCTCGATCGATTACTTTACGCGAAAAGCCATGAGTGGTTTCATCCATATTAACCGTACCTGCTACCATCAGGTTAAATGGAATACCTAAACCATATTGGCAAATAATATCCCACAGCTCGTTATATTCTTCGCTGCCAAAACCCAATTCCTTGCGTAGTTTATCTTTATCAGCCACGTCGTTAATGGTGGTGGGTTTTAATAACGCATCACTGCTGTAGGTAAAACTGTCATCCGCCCAGCGCCATTCACGGGTTTCAAGTACTGATAAGTAATCCGCAAAATACTGCTCGACAGGGGCTAGGTTCATTTCATCCAAACACAGCCAATAGGGCAACACCTGTTCAAGAGCATCACGCTCACCGGTTACGACTAAACGTTTACCCTGTTCTTCAATGTCCTGAACTTCAATACTTAAGCCACGATCAGCAATACCACGCCATGCTTTAGCGATAAACTGCAATACATCGGTGGTAATATATTCGGCTGCGCCATTTAAGCGCGAAATATATCCCAGCAAATCGCTAGGCTCATGCCAATCGGGACGTACCGAGGTTAAACAATAGGTTTCAGCAAGACTACCTGTAGCCTTAGCTTGCTCACGCACAAAACGGGTTTTACCTGTGCCTGAGATGCCAGCTAGAAGGAGGAAGGGTTTGGAAACTTCAACACTTAGTCGCGTTATTTGTTCTGAAGGTATTGAATTAGATAATGTGTAGAAATACGTTCGAATTTCATCATATAAATCTTTATTTTGTACAAGCGAATATACTAAGTCACCAAAAATGCTAGATGAGGAATTTGGTAGATTAACCATAGTTAGAACAATAGAACCAAAGCAATCCTCATTTGAGCGGACGCTTACTTTCCCAGCATCACTTTTATTAAAGATTGATTTTCCACCAAGTCTATATTCGTTTTTTTCGCCTTTTTTCTTTGGAAAAGAGATAAATTGAGCAAGTAGTTTAACATCGTATTCATCTAGTAAACCTAAAGCCAGTAATTTTGCTTCAATCTCTTCTACATTTTCAGAAAATAGGTCTGTCAAATTTATTGATGTTCTAATTTCATCCAAAACGTTAAAGTAAGCCATAACATCGAAAGCAGCATCATAAATTTCACAAGCAAATCGAAAAATCTGATTTGGCATTACAGCGTAATTTGTTGCACTTGTATTAGAAAATGCAGTGTAAGGATTAACAGTAAGTTTTCCTGCTAAAATTCGTCCTTCTATCTTATCCCTAAGATTTGCAGGTAGCTTAATTTCTTTCAGAGTATTGGTATTCACTACAACGTAAGAGCTGTTACCACTATATTTCCTTAAATCGATTAACATTAAGCATCCTTATAGATATTCTGATATGCAATTTGCTATTGCGCTAATAACATCAACAGTAACACTATTTCCAAACTGTTTATATGCTTGAACTTTTGAAGAGCTAGGCTCAAATTCATCAGGAAAACCCTGTAATCGAGCAGCCTCTCTTGGACTAATCTTCCTAGGGTTCTTTCCAACCTGATCAATCAAAACTTCGCTACCATCTTTGTAATATCTTGCTGAGATAGTATTGGTGTAAGGTGATTCTTCTGTAACTAAGCCAAAACCAAAGCCTTTGCCATTTTTTTTGTTTTCAATTTTTCTACGTTGATGACCTTCCCATAGCCTATCCGAAATAGTTAATTTAGGATCTGGATTTTCCTCTAACTTGTCACCAACTTTAACTTCAATGCCTAGTGGTTTTGGATATTCAAACTTATCAACCTCGCCATCACGCCATAAAACAATATAGATGCGCTGTCTATTCTGAGGAATTCCAAAGTCCACTGATTTAAGAACCATTTCTTTGGCTAAGGTTTGAATTTCCTTTGTAGATCCATGCTCAATAACATTTTTCGGAATATTACAGCTATATCCTATCTTGGTTAGCATTTTTAAAATTACTTTGAGCGTGTAACCTTTATCATGGCTAATTAACCCCTTCACATTTTCTAGCAGTGCAAACTTAGGCTTTTTCGTTTCTAGAATGTTGGCTATGTCATGAAATAGAGTGCCTCGGGTATCTTCAATCCCTAGTTTAAGACCTGCATGCGAAAATGGTTGACATGGGAAGCCAGCCAAAAGAACGTCGTGTTCAGGGATTTCACTTGCGGGGATCTTTGTAATATCACCAAATGGAACCTCGCCATGATTATTTTTGTAGGTTTGCTGAGCATGCTTATCAAATTCTGAAGAAAATACACAAACACCGCCATTTTGTTGAAAACCGAGCCTTACGCCACCGATCCCCGCAAATAAGTCGATAAAGCGAAATTGACTGTCAAAATCGGGCTTTAACTTTAGCGTTCCGAACACTTCATTAAAAAATGCGTCTCGCGTTGTGTATAAACCATTTTTTTGTAACTGGCTTATTACGACTTTTTTGAGCTGTTCTGGCTTTGCTAATTTAGGATTACAGTAAAACTGGCTATCGGTTGCAATGGCATGTAACCATTGATCAATTACCGCTTCAACGTCACTGCCTTGTGGAACATGCTCAAGTGCTACTGGCTTAATAAGTACTTCGGCTTGTAGAAGGACGTTGGTTTTATTGTTCATTATTAACTACTACTATAAATTCTTGATGGATGACTTTAGGGCGAAGCATGGTTTTTGTGCTTTGCATTTCAACTAAGTTGTACTTGCCCAATGTTTTCAGTGTTCTCGACACATTACTTACCGCTCGTCCTGTAAGCGCGGCCAATTTAGTAACCGATTGCGGCTCTTGCTCGGCAATCACTTTTAGCAGCTGCTGGTTTTCTTTTGATAGCACATTGGCAACCGATTTAAGCGAATCGAACCAGATATCAACAGGGAAATCGGGATCGGGCATTTGACCTTTAATGCCTATTACGCAACGCGATTGTTTGACGTTTTTCATTGTTTACTCGGATAGCTTACTCGAATACTGTGCTCGCTTGATTCCCTACATAAGCGGCACTCATTCACTTTTTACACTCGTTGCGTTTTCATTTACTGAGGCCTTCATTTAAAGCTCAACGCCCCAGAGTCTATGAGTGTATCGAAAGCGCTTTGCCAATCAAAAGACTGTACGCTTATACATAAGCGGCATATCTTATCAACTGCTGATAGTAGCGCAAGGTGATTTTCCGTTTACGCCAACCTTGGCAGCTTTCTGAGGGTATAGGTAACCATCAACCCACTGATTTTCTACATGCCCCAAGTAAGAACAGCATTATGAGCATCACACAATGAGTCAATTAACAAACCTATTCGCCTCACAAAATGAGGCAAATAATACAAGTAATCGCCTCACCTTGCCCAACTGCTTCTAGCATAAAGGGATTTATGCTGTTGATTGCCTCTACAACCCAATACCGACGCAACGCCAGCTTTGCGCTGCCAAAACCTGTGCACTGCGATATACTGCCAACGTTGATAAAACGCTAATGTTAAACCCCAATTTACCTACCCATCGCGACCACGCTGACAAGAATGCCGAGCCAAATCCATGCCTGATAACGCAACTATTGCCACCCTTCCCGATTCTCAAGGGCATAAACATCGTGCAGATGTGCAGCTCAATCAGCCACAGTGCGATTCGACTAAACCAAATGAAATCAGGCTAAGCTTACTCGCGCCGAATGCAACCAAGCCTAGTGCAGTCGAGCCAAATGCAATTAAGCATGAGTCGGTTGTTGCCGAGCAAAAACAGAAGGTTTTTATCATAGGTTTGCCACGTACGGGCACCACGAGTGTGAGTGTGGCGCTGTTGGAGCAAGGGCTAAAAGTGGCGCACATGGCCTTTACTAAACAGGCATTTATGCTGGCCGATGCAGTGTCTGACACGCCTTGTTTCAGCGATTATCAGCAGTTGGATTTATTATTTCCCGAGGCTGTGTTTGTCTATCTCGACCGCGATATCAATACTTGGTTGCCTTCAATGCAGATGTTACTTGGTAAAATGGCGCCCCATTTGGATGAAAAAACGGGCCGCTTCCATCCAATATTAAAGCGCAGTTTTAGGCATACTTTCGCCATAGATAAAGTGGCGGAACCTGCCAGCAGTGAGCACTTAATTGCTTGTTATCAAAAGCATCAGCAAGAAGTGTTCGCTTACTTTAATGGGAGGGAAGACTTTATTTCAATCGATGTTAGCCATGCAGGAAGCTTAAGTCAGTTACTGCAATTTTTGGGAATAGAAGCAAACGCGAAGAATAGCGATGTTACATTAGGTTTAAGCGAGCCGCTGAGTTTCCCTAAACTTAACGTGGGCCGCAACGTGGCAAGTTGGGGCGAATATAAACACCCCAACAAGGTCAACACCAATAGCGCAGGCCCACAAAGCCGTAAGTTTTTCGACTACACGCTTTAACAATGCATTGGATCAGTACACAAATACCAATGCACAGATATCCAAGCGCTGAATTAAAAATTAGCTTTAAGCACAGCCTCTTGGTCGAGCAAGCTTTGGTACAAGGTAAACTGGTTGGCGGCGCGGTCTAAATTATGGCCTTCGCGGTGGATGTGGAAATACACATCACCGTTAAGATAATCCGTTAAAAAACGCACACCTATCATCAAACAAATCACCCGAGCACCGAGCCACAGACTGCGCTTTTCGTCTTCCGTTAAAACGTCACCCAACTCGCTCAAGTAGCCACGGCAAATCGCGGCGAAGATGTCTTGGCGAACTTGGACTTTATCCAAGGCCGTAGAGTCTTCCTCCTCTGGCGAGCAGAAAGTGCGTACCATGTCGCCGAAGTCATACATCAGATGACCTTTCATACAGGTATCTAAATCGATAATCGCCATGCTGGACATGTCGCGTTTATCGAAAAGCATGTTATTAATTTTAGTGTCGTTATGACAAATTCGTAGCGGCAGCTTTGGCGATATTTCTGCAAGTTCATCCAGCAAAGCCTGCTGAGATAACGCGTAATCGACCCAATGACGGCAGAGCGCTAAGCGATGTTGACTATCGAGTTCAGCGGCCTGCTTTAGTAAGGCCATGCGTCCCGGTAAATGGTGAAATTGAGGGATCACATCTTCAAGCTCTGTCGCATCAAAATCACTCAAGGCAGAGGCAAAATGCCCAAAGGCCTTAGCCGCCATTTCCGCTTCTTGTTCCGACTTAACCACTTCAATGCTAAGACTATGGGGCAAGTAACTGATCGCACGCCAAAATCCTTGCTCGCCTAAATCGATAGCCAGCTCACCCTCTTGGGTTAAACATGGGCTAACGACTTTAAGGCCGTATTGTTGCTGTAATGACTTAGCGCATAAATGATGGCTAATTTTATCGGCATTGCAGACCAAAGCGTTGGGTGTTTTAAATACCTCAGTGTTAATTCGCTGCAATACCAATTCGCCCGCAGGCCAGCGCACTAAAAGGGTGTCATTGATGTGGCCATTACCGAGGGCAGAAATTTTCGCCTCGGCAGATTCAATACCAAAATGAGGCAACACTGACTGCCTGATGAGTTTAATCACTCAATAACTCCGTTAATTTTTGTTTTACCCAGACAGTGTCCTGCGGATAAGTCACGCCAAGCCATGGCTCACAGGCAACATCGACATACACAGGCAAACCTTGCTCAATTCCCGCTTGTACTATGGCGGGTAAATAGCATTCAGACTTAGGTTGTTGACCCTGTTGCCCGATAAATTCGGTTAATTCACGTTTAATAACATCAAATATGTTTGGGGAGAAGCCCCAGCATGTCATAGAGACCAAGGAGTGCGCCGGCAAATTAGCATGACCCTGTGGGCCATCACCCATTAAATGGCCTGCTTGCTCGGCGATATTGAGCCATTCGGCGACCGATTTAAGCTGACCATTTTCAACCTGACACAGACCACGGTTAACACCACCGTGTTCCGACAACGTGAGTTCTATGGGATAGGCCACCATCATCCACTCAGTTGGCCTCATGCTTAAGCCTTTGGCTAAGGAAGCAAAAGCGCTATCACCATAAAAATCATCGGCATTGATAACGGCCATTGGCCCTTTAACAAGATGGCGCGCACTCCAGAGTGCATGGGCCGTCCCCCAAGGTTTAAGCCTGTGGCTAAGTTCCGCCAACTGCGCCGCTTCGGGTAAATCCGTTAAGACTTGATAGCAAAAATGATATTCAAAATCGGCTGGCAAAAATCGTGTCAGGATCTCAGTTAATTCACTTTCTAACTCTGGACGGATCACCAGCACAGCACGCTGAAAACCACTGCGAATGGCCGACATGATTGATAGCACCAACATGGGTTCACCCGCGGGGCCGAGTGCCGCCAATTGCTTATCGCCGCCGAAACGACTACCTAGCCCCGCAGCCATAATGACTAAGGTCAATTCTGTATTCATGCTGGATTGATATATTCAGTTCAAATTTAAAGATGTTTCCCCAAACCGCAGTGACCTAAACAACCTAAAGTACGGTTTGAGAAAAAGAGGAGCAAAAGTGTAATCTACCCCTCTAATTGTGACTAGCATTTAAGCAGAATTTTTATCGACTTAGCAGCAGACTTTTTAACGAGCAATATAATCGCCAAAGGTGCGATTTTGTTCCAATATCGCTTGGCTGCCCTTAAGACTGAACTTATAACCACACAGGCTAATATTACCTCGACGGGCGAGGTCAATAATGATGGCCTGAGTGTCGAGTGGTGAGAATCGCGCCTCTGAAGCGGAATCCGCTTTCAGATCCACAGTCACAGGGCGATAGTCAGTGCCATTGTTAAAGGATAAGACGCTGCAAGTTTTATCTCCCTTTGCCGTCGCTAAGGACCACAGGTTTTGTGCTTTACCTTTCTCACCGAGCCAACGCATGATCAAGATGTCATCCTCCAGCGCCACAGAAAAACCGTCCGGTAACGCGAGCGTCACCCGCTCACCCGCATAGGGCGCAATCGCGTTAACCGTGACAACTTCTGCACCATCACCCGTTTCTGCGTCGCCATTTGGCCAAAGGCCCCACACCAAGGCAATCAAGAGCACCACGCAACAGCCAATTCCTGCTGGGCGCCAATAACGGCGTTCCACTTTCGGCAGTTTAATCTTAGGCAACACCAAAAAACGCTTTAGTGGCGCCAAAAACTCAAATAAACCGCGAAATAGCTCAGTCATCGAACCAGAATCTTTTGCTTCGGCGCGGCGCTGACGCACTTCTTCGGCATGATCTCTATCGTTAAAGCTGTCAGGCTCGTCATCTTCTTCGGCGGTAAAACGCCAACCGGGTTCAACACTACGCTCGGCAGGATCTAATTGCGCCGCAGTAAAGTCGACATGTTTCAAATCAACATTGTCCACATCGACATCAATCAACTCAATGTGGGTCTGTTCAACGCGGCTAGTATTAGCAGGACGGAAATCCGCATGGCTGTCTGGTATCACAAAATCGGCAGGATTCTGCGTCATTCGAGTTAACGCATCAAAGCGCAGCTCATCTTGACGCAACGCCTCTCGCTCTGCCTCCGCCGCGCTAACACTCGGCTCAACCCTCGGCGATGTTAAAACAGATTCAACATGGGTAGACAAATCGACCTCTGGCTCAGACACAGTCTCAGCACTAATGGTTTGGGCATGAAGCTGATCAACATGCGGCTCATGCCTTTCAGCTTGAGGTTGTGCTTGAATGTGAGAGGTAGATTTTGCCGATTGTCTTACGGCAACGTCTTGAGCAACAATAGGTTTAGGGTCAATGATGTTAGGATCTATGGCAGTTTTAGATGCCATGGCTTTAGGGTCTATAGTATTAGGATCTATGGTTTTAGGTGCGATGGTTTTAGGAACGATAGTCGGTTCCACACGGCGCCTAGGCATTGCCTGTGATGTTGGTGCATCCAGCTCAGGACCGAAATAACCGTAGCGATAATCCACTATCGTTGGTGCAGGAAAGCGCCAGCCCCAAAATGTCAGTCCCGCGGCTAACACTAAACTCAATCCAATTAAGGCAATATGCACATCGGCCGCTAACAGGCCGATGAAAATTATTAACGGCAATAGAAATACGCCAATCAAGCCTTTTGACTTATCGGCATCGGCCAAACGACGCAAGCTGGTGAGCCCTAATAAAGGTAGACCCAACAATGCCAGCAAATACATCAGAAAATTAGCCCCAAAAGCAGCGGCGGCAAATGCAATACAGACGTAAACGCCAACACTGATTGCGACAAAACGGGGACGAGAATCACGCCCGTGAAGGCAGAAAAGAGATTTTAACAGCACGACCCTTCCTTTATTGTTGTAAAAACGAGATACAAAAAGACACTCATTGCCTTATTCGCACGAGCGTAACCAATTTACCCGCAATTGTCAGTGCCTACGACCCAAGTCGGATAAAAATGCACATAATATCGAAGTAAATCTAAAATAGGCTTAAATTGCCAGCCAACAAGCCCTAGTATTTCTATGGTCAAAATCGGTATAATGCTCGGCTTTCTGGGCCCTTCTTGCGTTAACCCATTGGATATTTAGCTCATGACCGCACGCGGAAATTTATTTATTGTGTCGGCGCCAAGTGGCGCAGGTAAATCCTCGTTGATTTCAGCCTTGCTTAAAGACAAGCCAGCCGACATGCAGGTTTCGGTATCTCATACCACCCGCGCACCACGCCCAGGTGAAGTTGATGGTCAACACTATCACTTCGTTAATGTTGAGCAATTCAAAGCCTTAATTGCTGAAAATGCCTTTTTTGAATGGGCAGAAGTGTTTGGCAATTACTATGGTACCTCGCGCCATGTGATCGAGCATACGCTCACCCAAGGTATCGATGTTTTCCTCGATATCGACTGGCAAGGTGCCGAACAAGTTAAAGCCGTGATGCCAGAGGCCGTTGGTGTGTTTATTCTACCACCCTCGAAAGCCGAGCTAGAGCGCCGCCTCACAGGTCGCGGACAAGACAGTAGCGATGTTATCGCCAGCCGTATGGCACAAGCCGTATCGGAAATGTCCCACTATAAAGAATATGATTTTATTATCGTCAACGACGATTTTGACACTGCCTTAGCCGATTTGCGTGCCATCATTCGCAGTCAGCGCTTAACAGGTGCTAGTCAGATCCACGCGCAAAATGATATGCTTCACGATCTGTTGGCAGGATAGCTGTCATAGTGTACAATTTTGCGTCATTTTTTCCCTAGATAAACTGGAGTTTCAACACATGGCTCGCGTAACTGTAGAAGACGCCGTAGAACAAATCGGCAACCGTTTTGATATGATCTTGGTTGCGGCGCGTCGTGCTCGCCAAATCGCCGTGCAGGGTAAAGACCCTATGGTTGAAGAGATGAACGACAAACCCACGGTTATCGCCCTGCGTGAAATCGAACTAGGTTTAGTTAATGCTCACACCTTAGATGCCGATGAGCGTCAAACGGTACGTGAACGTGAAGCCGCTGAAATTGCAGCGGTTGCAGCCATTGCTGAAGGTCGTTCATTATAGTTTTTGAGTAAAAACCTATTTAGGTAAAAGGAGAGCTGCCACTTGTATCTGTTTGAAGGTCTAAAGGAGTCTGCTTCCGGTTACTTAGAACCTGAACAGGTAGAATTGCTCAAGCAGGCGTACCAGATTGCGCGCGATGCCCACGAAGGGCAAATGCGCACGAGTGGCGAACCTTATATTACTCATCCGGTTGCGGTTGCCCGCATCCTTGCTGACATGCGTCTTGATCATGAGACGCTGATGGCAGCACTGCTCCATGACACCATCGAAGATACCCATGTCACCAAAGACGATTTAGCCGAACTATTCGGTGTCGCGGTGGCCGAACTCGTCGAAGGCGTGTCAAAACTCGATAAGCTTAAATTTCGCGACAAGAAAGAAGCTCAGGCTGAAAACTTCCGTAAAATGATGATGGCGATGACGCAGGATATCCGCGTTATCCTCATCAAGCTTGCCGATAGAACCCACAACATGCGTACCTTAGGTGCACTGCGTCCCGACAAACGTCGCCGTATCGCCCGCGAAACCTTAGAAATCTACGCGCCCATCGCTAACCGTCTTGGTATCCATAACATCAAGACAGAGTTAGAAGACTTAGGTTTCCAAGCTTATTATCCCATGCGATATCGAGTGCTTAAAGAAGTCGTTAAAGCCGCCCGTGGCAATCGCAAAGAATTGATCCAAGGCATCGAAGCCGCTGTGTATACGCGCTTAAACGATGCGGGTATTCCAGGAAAAGTCAAAGGTCGCGAGAAAAACCTCTACTCCATCTATAACAAGATGCAGAGTAAAGAACTGCAATTCCAAGAAGTGATGGATATCTACGCCTTTAGGGTGATAGTCGATTCCATCGACACTTGTTATCGCGTACTCGGCGCCATGCATGGACTGTACAAGCCTCGTCCCGGTCGTTTCAAAGATTATATCGCTATCCCTAAAGCCAACGGTTATCAGTCTCTCCATACCTCTTTATTTGGTCCACATGGCGTGCCCGTTGAGATCCAAATTCGTACCGAAGATATGGACCAGATGGCCGACAAAGGGGTAGCAGCACACTGGGCCTACAAAGGCGGTGCACAAACAGGCCAAGGCACGACGACTCAAGTGCGTGCCCGTAAGTGGATGCAAAGCTTGTTGGAGCTACAACAAAGCGCTAGCACCTCATTCGAATTCGTTGAAAACGTGAAGACTGAACTCTTCCCTGAAGAGATTTATGTGTTCACCCCTGAAGGTCGCATTCTGGAATTACCCGTCAATGCCACCGCGGTAGACTTTGCCTACGAAGTGCATACTGATGTGGGCAATACCTGCGTCGGTGCCCGCGTTAACCGCCAAGCGTATCCGCTTAGCCAACCGTTAATTTCAGGTCAAACCGTTGAAATCATTACCGCTAAAGGCGCCCGTCCTAATGCCGCTTGGCTGAACTTTGTGGTAACCGGTAAAGCTCGCGCTAAAATCCGCCAAGTGCTGAAAAGCCTTAAGGGTGATGATGCGATTGCGCTTGGTCGCCGCCTGCTCAACCATGCGCTAGGCAAAACTAAACTCGATAGCATTGCGCCTGAGCAGATTGAAAAAGTGATCCGCGATACTAAACATACGACGCTCGATTCGCTGCTCGCCGACATCGGCCTTGGCAATGCCATGAGTATTGTTATCGCCCAGCGTTTGATTGGCGATAATCTTGAGAATCAAGAAAGTCGCGACGGCCACATGATGCCAATTCGTGGCGCCGAAGGCATGCTCGTTACCTTCGCTAACTGTTGCCGCCCTATCCCAGGTGATGCCGTGATAGCCCACGTGAGCCAAGGTAAGGGCTTAGTGGTACACATGGAAAACTGCGCCAATATTCGTGGTTATCAAGGCGAGCCAGACAAGTATATTCCCGTACAATGGGATAATGTTGAAGGCGTTGATTATCAAGCCAATCTGCGGGTGGAAATTGTTAACCACCAAGGTGCACTGGCGAAGATCACCTCGATCATTGCCGCCGAAGGTTCAAACATTCACAACCTCAGCACTGAAGAACGTGATGGTCGCGTGTATTTGATCAACCTGCGGATTTCGGTGAAAGACAGGATCCATTTAGCCAACGTGATGCGCCGAATTAGGGTACTGCCCGAAGTACTGCGCACGTCCCGTAACCGTTAATTAACTCAACACTAAAGAGAGCGTCATGGCAGAAAAAATCATCATAGCGACCGAAAACGCCCCAGCGGCCATAGGCACGTATTCACAAGCGGTTAAAGTCGGCAGCACAGTGTATTTATCTGGCCAGATCCCGCTCGTGCCAAGCACAATGCAAATTGTCAGCGATGATTTTGAAGCACAAGTCGTGCAAGTATTTGAAAACCTAACGGCGGTTTGTGCTGCTGCGGGTGGTTCAATCAACGATATCGTTAAGCTCAACATCTTCCTGATTGATTTAAGCCACTTCGCTAAAGTGAATGAAATCATGAGCCGTTACTTCAGCCAGCCATACCCTGCCCGTGCTGCTATCGGCGTGAAGCAATTGCCGAAGGATTCTCAAGTTGAAATGGACGGCGTGATGGAGCTGTAAGCGCTAGCATTTCACCTTCTATAAACAAAAAGGCGCTACGGCGCCTTTTTGTTGCCAACACAATCCCCCCCGCTCGCCACTCTCTTCATCTTGCTTTCATACCAATCACATTAAATATCTAATCAGTTCAGAGCCTCACAGGCATTTCAATCCAAGGCGCATTGACGCAGAAATGGTTATTCCCTTTTAAGTCAATGCAACACCGGAGTGGGATGCCAGTGTGGCTCCCGAAGGGCGGCTGATGTTTACTACATGGCAACGCGCTTTATACTGCGTTTAAGGCTTTCGACAGAGCACCACTATGCCTTCAAGCCTTCGCCTTGTCTAAAGCGCGTTGAACTCCCGCTGAATGAACAGATATTTAATACGATTGGTATAACACTCAACTTGTAGGCTTTGCGCTCCATTCTCATATTTTACAATCTTGTAAACTATTTGCGCGAGCTCACAAAACTCGCCATACTGGGTACAGCCAAAAGAACAATAAATAACAGGGAATTGCCAATGGATACAGCGATTAAGACGCCAATTGAAATGCTGGCGCACTGGGCTAATACTCAGGGGGACCAAGTCTATTTACGCCAACCGATCAAGGGTCAATTCCTTGATTTTACTTGGGCTGAAGTTCAAGAAAAAGTTCAACAACTTGCCGGAGCCTTACATCACTTAGGCTTAGAGCGTGGTGATAAAATTGCCGTTCTCTCTAAAAACTGTGCCGAATGGTTTATCACCGACCTCGCGTTGATGCACGGCGGCTATGTCAGCGTACCTATTTACCCTACCGCCAACACAGACACGATTCGCTATGTACTGCAACACAGTGGCGCAAAAGCCATTTTTCTCGGCAAGCTTGACCATTGGGCAGACCAAGAGGCTGGTGTCGGCGGCGAGCTACTACGCCTTGCCATGCCCTATGATACGATGCCAGCCCAATATCAATGGGAACAGTTGCTTAAGCTAGGCTATCCCTTAATTAACGCCCCACTGCCGACTCCAGATCAAGTGATGACACTCATCTATACCTCTGGCTCGACTGGCCAACCTAAGGGCGCGATTCAAACCTTCGCCAGCTATGGCTGGACTTGCCAAGCGGTAGTCCGTGACCTGCGCACCGATGGCGATGATAGACTTTTATCCTATTTACCCTTAGCCCACATCACAGAGCGCGTTGCGATTGAAGGCTCATCCTTCTACTCAGGTAGTGTGGTGGCTTTCGTTGAAAGTCTCGACTCCTTCGTTGTCGATGTTCAACGGGCAAAACCAACGGTATTCTTCTCGGTACCACGGTTATGGAGCCTGTTTCAGAAAAACATTATCGACAAAATTGGGGTCAGTAAACTTAATCTATTGCTGAAAATCCCACTGCTTAGCAGCTTTGTGAAATACAAAATCCATAAGGGTTTAGGTTTAAACCATTGTCGTCTACTCGGCTCTGGCTCGGCGCCTATTCCGCCATCACTGATCCACTGGTATCACAGTATTGGTCTTAATATCTGCGAAGCTTGGGGTATGACAGAAAACTGTGCCTATTCGATCATCAACTATCCTTTTGATGCGCGTAAAATTGGTACTGTTGGCCGCCCAGTTGAGGATTGCCAGATCCGCCAAGGCGAGGATGGTGAGCTACTGCTCAAGAGCCCAGGATTAATGACTGCTTATTATCTACAGCCTGAAGCTACTGCAGCGGCATTCGATGCTGATGGTTTCTTCCACACAGGCGATCTGTGCTCAATTGATGCCGATGGTTGTGTCACTATTACTGGCCGAGTGAAAGACAACTTTAAAACCGCCAAGGGCAAATATGTAGCGCCCGTGCCTATCGAACGTAAACTGGCACAGGATCCCCATGTTGAACTGATCTGCGTGATTGGCTCTGGTCTGCCACATCCCGTCGCACTAGTGCAGTTATCCGAAGGGGCAAATCTACAAGCCCGTGAAGAAGTCCGCACCTCACTCAAAGCGACACTCGATAGCGTTAATCCGCACTTAGAGTCACACGAACATGTCGATGCGATTGTCGTGGTTAGTGATCCTTGGACGATTGAAAATGATGCGCTCACACCTACCCTCAAAATCAAACGCCATGTGCTTGAAAAAGCCTTTAGCGAACGAGTTGACGGCATTCGTGGCGCCCAAGTCCGCTGGGAAGATGAATTAACTCAAAAATAACTAGGCCAAACAATCAGTTGGCGAGTATGGTCATCAGCTAAAACTAAGCACGCCTAGGGTGTGCTTTTTTATGACATATTCTGTCAAAATCCGATAAAACCACGTATCATGTGCGCCAGTCGGCCAAGGGGCAATTCCCTTGTACTTTTCCATTCAATATTAGGTTTAACAGAGTCTAACGATGCTAATTACACTATCGATTATTGGCGGTTTTATTATTTTAACCTTAGGCGCTGAAGCCCTAGTTCGTGGCGCGAGTTCAATCGCTCTACGTTTAGGTATTACGCCACTTATCATAGGCTTAACTATTGTAGCCTTTGGTACTAGCGCACCAGAACTGGCTGTGAGTGTAAAATCTGCTCTAGCAGGAAACAGCGGTATCGCCTTAGGTAACGTTATTGGCTCTAACATTGCTAACATAGGTTTGATTTTAGCCATCACGGCACTTATCCGCCCTATTCAAGTGCAATCTCAAGTCGTAAAGCGTGATATCCCTTTGATGATATTGGCTTCCATGTTGTTCTGGGCACTCTTGTTAGATGGCGAGCTCAGCCTAATTGACGGAGTGATATTGCTGTCACTACTGTTCGGTTATTTAGCCTTTAGTTACATCAGCTCGAAAAATGGTAATGAAGAGGAAGAGATTGAAGCAGGTCCAAATAATCCGCTACTTTCAGCACTATTTATCTTAGTCGGTATTGGTATGTTAGTCGGTGGCGGTATTTTGTTTGTCAACGGCGCAGTAGATTTAGCCAAGACCTTCGGTATCAGTGAAGTCATTATCGGCTTAACGATCGTGGCGATTGGTACCAGTATGCCAGAGTTAGTAACTTCTGTTCTAGCGGCACTGAAAGGTCAGAGTGACATAGCCATAGGTAACGTTGTCGGTTCTAACATATTCAATATTTTGGGTATTTTAGGTATTACTGCAATAGTACAGCCAGTATCATCACTTGGCTTCCAACCCTTTGATTTCATCGTGATGTTGGCATTTGCCATCATGATTTTACCTTTCGCTTGGACAGGATTTCGTATTGGCCGCCGCGAAGGTTCAGTATTACTACTGTGCTACTTAGGTTACTTGGGCTACCTAATAAACCAAGCGAGCACTCAAGCTGTGGTATAACACTTAGCTGCTCATTTACGATAAAAAACACCGGAGCCTCTCCGGTGTTTTGCTCTCTAGGTATTGCTGTCCTTTATTCATCACGCACTTTCTTTAAAGCACACCTCATAAAAAATATAAGCACACAACTCAACTGATGACATTTGTCATGCCAAAGCCATGACCTTTGTGTCTGCACTTCTTCTATCGAATTTCTGATAATGAGCCCGTACCCAAACATTGGGAAACTCACTCAATAAGGAAATACCATGAAAACATTACTCCTCGCCTCCAGCTTTGTGCTTATCAGTACTCACTCGTTTGCAGCAACGCCATCAAACACTAGCATCACCAACGTAGACGCGGCCTCGAATGCAATGAATCTAACGCAATTACAACAACTGAGCGGTAGCACTCAAGATTATGATAAAGCCTATGCGAACTATCGCTTAGCCATCAGTGCCAATGTAATGGGGCAGAAAACACTCGCTAGCAGCGCACTGAGTGCAGCGCAAACCACATTAGAAGCACTCGAAACCAGCCAAGCGAATGCAGAATCCCTCGCGCTATTATCGTCGGTTTATGGCATGCAAATCGCCTTAGACAATAGCAAAGGTGCAACGCTCGGCATGAAATCCGCCAAGGCGATTGCCAGTGCCGAACAATTAGAACCACAAAATCCACGGGTAGCGCTTGTTAAAGCCATCGCCGCCTATAACACGCCAGCCATATTTGGCGGCAGCATGCAAAATGCTAAGACCTTAGCCACTACAGCCATAGAAAGATTCGCCCAGCCTTGCGACAACATTTGCTGGGGTGAAGCCGAAGCTTACACGTGGCGCGGGCTCGCTAAACAGGAATTAGGCGATAGCCAAGGCGCGATTGAAGATTGGCAACAAGCGATCAAAGTACAAGCAGATTACGGTTGGGCAAAATTTTTGCTTCAACAAAATCAGCAATTAAGTGCAAAATAGACAAAGTTGTTAACGGGGATCTATGGCGCTGACGATAGCGCCAATCCCTAAAAAGAATAAATTAAAACAAGATGCCATCGGTGGGCATTCAACAACCAACTCAGTGACACAGAGGCATCATGATAAGCACTCCCCTTCAGCTCGAACGAAAACTTGCTTGGGTGTATTTGATAAACTTAGTGTTTTATCTTATCCCACTTGCCATAAATCCCTATCCAAGCTGGAAAATCGCCCTCAGTTTTGCCGTGTTAATCCCTTTTATTGCCAGTTATTTTTGGACCTATAAGTGCAATAGCCGTAGCGCCTATCTGCCCATTCTCATTATGGTGGCCATAGCAATAGCGATCACACCAATCAACCCAGGCTCTATCTCGCTATTTACCTTTGCCGCCTTCTTCATTGGCTTTTTTTATCCTCTCCGGACCTGTCTGTTGGCTATTGCAGCCCTCATCGGCCTGTTGTTTGCCCTCAATGAGATTTACCACTTTAACAGTTACTACTTTCCACTTTACGGCTCGGGATTAGTGCTCGGCGTGGGCATGTTTGGTGTCGCCGAACGCAGACGTTATCGGCATAAATTGAAAGAACAGCAAAGTGCCCAAGAAATTACCACCTTGGCCACTATGCTTGAGCGTGAACGTATCGCGCGGGATCTACACGACATTATGGGGCATAGCCTATCTTCCATCGCCCTTAAGGCTGAGCTAGCCGAAAAGCTTATCGCAAAACAAGAATATGAACTCGCATCAACCCAATTGACTGAGCTAGGACAAATTGCGAGGGAAAGTTTAAGCCAGATCCGCCACACAGTGTCAGACTACAAACACAAGGGTCTAGAGAGTTGCGTGACGCAGCTTTGTAAATCCTTAAGGGATAAAGGCTTAAGTGTCGAGCTCAGTGGTGAGCTACCCAAGCTAGGTGCAAGCACAGAAAGCCAACTGAGTTTGATCCTCACCGAACTCATTAATAATATTCTTCGCCATAGCGGTGCAAGTGAATGCTCTATCCACTTTTCTAAGCAATCAGACCGCCTGCTGCTAGAAGTCAAAGACAATGCCGCGGCCAAACCTTTTATAGAAGGTAATGGCCTCACTGGTATACGCGAGCGTCTCGACAGTTTAGGCGGCAGCTTGAGCTATAATCTCGAACAGGGATATACCTTTACCGTCAGTTTACCTTTGCAGGGAGCAACACATTAATGAAGATTTTATTGGCGGAAGATCAAGCTATGGTGCGAGGAGCACTCGCCGCACTCCTTACGCTTGCAGGGGGTTTTAGTATCACCCAAGCGAGTGACGGTGACGAAGCTCTAAGCTTACTCAAACAGCAAAGCTTTGATCTCTTGCTAACGGATATCGAAATGCCCGGCCGCACAGGCTTAGAGCTGGCCACATGGTTAAAGGAGCAACATAGCCAAACCAAGATAGTGGTCATTACCACCTTCGGCCGTGCGGGCTATATTAAACGTGCCATCGAAGCGGGTGTGGGCGGCTTTCTGCTTAAAGATGCGCCCTCGGAAACCTTAGTCAACGCGATTCAACAAGTAATGGCGGGAAAACGAGTGATCGATCCTGAACTTGCGATGATGGCGATTGGCGATGTCGACCCACTCAACGACAAAGAACGCCGCGCTCTTCGCCTCGCTAGCGAAGGCAAATCCACCTCCGACATCGCCGAAACTCTTTTTATCGCCGAAGGGACTGTTCGCAACTACCTCTCAGAAGCCATAGCCAAACTCAATGCCAGCAATCGAATCGATGCAGCGCGCATCGCCAAACAAAAAGGCTGGTTGTAATAACACTCACAGTTAACCACGCTTTCAGCCTAACGATATCTTATCAACAATTTTGTGGTCTTAAGGCTACAGAAGGATATTAGCTATGCTTCCAAACAAAATTTGATAACACCCTAATTCCCCTTGAGATTGCCTTACGCTTATTCTCTGTTAATATATGTATAAATTCACAGTGATTGAGTGCTAACGACTTGCAGCAATTGGATCTTGTTCCGATCACCGACCTCAAAGGCGTCGCCAAAAAGGTCGCGGAGAAACTCGCAAAGCTCGGCATCACAACAGTACAAGATCTGCTGTTTCACTTACCCCTGCGCTACGAAGATAGAACCCAAATCTATCCCATTGCCGCCCTCAGCCTAGGCGGTTATGGCACTATAGAAGCTGAAATCCAATCGACACAAATCATCCAAGGCCGCAAGCGCATGCTGGTCTGCAATGTGCGCGACGATACGGGCAGCTTAAGTCTGCGCTTCTTTAACTTTTCCGTTGCTCAGCGTAATGCCATGCAAAATGGTTTGATAATCCGCGCCTATGGTGAAGTGCGCCGTGGTAGTCATCAAGCTGAGATAGTGCATCCAGAATATAAAGTGGTGTATCCCGGTGAAGATGTTCACCTGAGTGATACCCTAACGCCGATTTATCCCACGACTGAGGGCTTAAAACAGGCGAGTTGGCTAAAGCTGACCGAGCAAGCCTTGGTATTGCTAGAAGAGGGTGGCTTAACTGAACTTCTGCCACCACAATTGCAACCTAATAACATCAGCCTTAAACAAGCGCTACAGACGCTACATCGTCCTCCTGCGGGGATCTCTCAGTTCGATTTAGAGCTAGGCCAACACCCAGCCCAGCAACGACTCGTGCAGGAAGAATTACTCGCCCACAATCTCAGTATGTTACGCCTAAGGCAGCGCAGTAATTTAGATGCCGCTGTCACCATGCAGGCCACGGGGCAGTTGCTCAATCCCTTCCTCGCGGCTTTGCCCTTTAAGCCGACTGGCGCCCAGCAAAGAGTCGTGGCTGATATAGGCAAAGATTTAGAACAGCCGCACCCTATGATGCGCTTAGTGCAAGGGGATGTTGGCTCAGGTAAAACCTTAGTCGCGGCGATGGCGGCATTGCAAGCGATTGAAAACGGTTATCAAGTTGCCATGATGGCGCCAACCGAGCTATTGGCCGAGCAGCATGCGACTAACTTTGCCGCTTGGTTTGAGCCACTCGGGCTTAAGGTCGGTTGGCTGGCGGGCAAACTCAAAGGTAAGGTCAGAGCCCAATCCCTTGCGGATATTGAATCTGGCGCAGCCCAGATGGTAATTGGGACCCATGCCATCTTCCAGCAGCATGTAGTCTTTAGCAAACTCGCGTTAATTATTATCGATGAGCAACACAGATTCGGCGTACACCAACGCTTAGGCCTGCGGGAAAAGGGCGTGAACCAAGGTTTCCACCCGCATCAATTGATCATGACAGCCACACCTATTCCCCGCACGCTTGCTATGACGGCCTATGCAGATCTCGACACGTCCATTATCGATGAACTGCCGCCGGGGCGAACTCCAGTGACCACAGTGGCGATTGCTGATTTACGCCGTAACGAAGTGCTTGAACGGGTGCGTAACGCCGTCATCAGCGACCAACGTCAGGCCTATTGGGTGTGTACTCTGATTGAAGAATCCGAAGTGCTCGAATGCCAAGCCGCCGAAGACACAGCCGAAGAACTGCGCCTCGCCCTGCCCGAGCTCAATATTGGCCTAGTGCATGGCAGGTTGAAGAGCGCCGAGAAACAGCAAATCATGGCCGACTTTAAGGCAGGCATTATTCATCTACTGGTAGCGACAACCGTGATTGAAGTGGGCGTCGACGTGCCTAATGCCAGCCTGATGATCATTGAAAACCCTGAACGTTTAGGTCTAGCACAACTACATCAACTGCGCGGACGAGTCGGTCGAGGCGCCATCGCAAGCCATTGTGTGTTACTCTACAAGGCGCCGTTGAGCCATACCGCCACCCAAAGACTGAGTGTACTCAGACAAAGCAATGATGGTTTCATCATAGCGCAGAAAGATTTAGAAATTCGTGGCCCGGGTGAAGTGCTTGGCACTAAGCAGACGGGACTGGCTGAGCTCAAAATTGCCGATCTGGTGCGCGATCAAGCTTTGATCCCACACATTCAGAAATTAGCGAGCCATGTAATGGTGCAAGCCCCCGAAAAGGTCGATGCAATTATTTTACGTTGGCTCGGGCACAGGCAGCACTATGTGCAGGCTTAAGCCGTAAATATTAAAGGGTAAAGGACGAGGCGTAACATCAGCCTTTACTCGAAATAAATTGTTTATGTTCAGCTAAGCGCTATAGACAAGCGCATGGAAACTTGCAAAATGAACCTGCGGCCTTCAAATAGCCCGCTCTTGCACTTTAATGTTAGCTGCATGTATTCACCAAGTTACCTTGACACTCAAGCGAAGGATGTAAAATGCAAGTTAATCAAGATGATAGAATAACACCTCAAGAGACTTCTTCTAGCAGCAATCGCTTTGCGCTTTTTGCGATAGTGCTCGTCGTGCTACTTTCTGCCGGAGGATATTATTACTACAGCGGTGATTCTGACTCACCTAAACTCATTCCTAACGCCCCTATTGTATTGCCTGAAACACCGCCATCTGAACCTATGACGCTCGAAAGTGAGCCAGAGCCTGAAACCACTGAGACGACGCCTGCCGTTACAGAAACGAACACTAATAGCACTGAAACCACTGCAGTGGCAGAGCCTGAAGTTGTCGTAGAACCTGTGCCTGTGCTGGCTGAAAGTGATGCATTTGTGCAACAAAAAGCTCTCGCCATGATCAATAACAATGTGCTGAGTTCTTCGTTAGTGCAGCAAGATCTCGTCCGCCAATTTGTGGTATTCGTGGATAACCTAGCTCAGGGTGAATTAACCCGTAAAGTTAGCCCACTTAAAGGACCAGAGAAGCTGTTCTCAGTCTCAGAAATCACCAACAAAGTGTATTTAAATCCTGAGGGTTTCCACAGATACGATGCCTATGTTGACTCGATTGCCAAAATGGACGAACAGAGCTTAATCACAACTTACAAGCAACTGACGCCGCTCCTAGAGGAAGCCTTTACCGAACTCGGCTACAGCAACGCCAAATTTAACGACAGAATGCTGCAAGCGATTAAAATGTTACTCGCAGCACCTATTATTGAAGATCCGATTGAGCTGAATTCAATTAGCGTTAACTATCAATTCGTTGACCCTAACTTAGAGGCACTACCCAGTGCACAAAAACTGTTGATCCGTATGGGTCCAGAAAATACTCGCAAGTTGAAAGTAGCGCTGCGTAAAATCGAGAGTCAATTGTCGCAATAGGTTATCAAGCTCATGCCAAAAGGCGCTCAGTGCGCCTTTTTTCATTTTAACCTGTAAGTTAAAGTGTCTGCGAAATCAGATAGCCACTGCGATATTTGTTATTCAATGTCAAATAAGCGCTGCAAATCACAGCACTTGATCCCATTCCGTTAACCCGCACAATGCAAATGGCTTCATAAAAAGAAGGGGCATAGTGTAGAATAACCACGCTGTAGAGGGCATTTCGAGCGTCATTCTTCTAACGCGTATACTCCTCACTATGGTATGACAATCCATTAATGTTCTAACTTAGTTAGGGATAACTAAGACAGCTTAAATTTAGTGTCGAGGCAAAGTAGTGCAACTAACATTCAGCATTCTCTCTTGGGGCGCTTGGGCCCCCCAATATCAGCACCATCAAAGTTGGCAAACTTGGTGCGAGAGTTCGGCTGAGCTCAATCTCGATACGCCACCACAGTCGGATACCACCGCTCCCGCACTCAAACAAATTCCCGCTATGCAGCGCCGCCGTTTTAGTCGCTTGACTAAGATGATGTTAGAGGTGAGTTTTCAGTGCGAAATGCCTGCAAATTGTCGCTCTATTTTTGCCTCGCGCCATGGAGAGTTGCAGCGCACCATTGGCCTACTCGAAGACATTATCGCCAAACAACCCTTATCGCCCTTAGGTTTTAGTCAGTCAGTGCACAACACCGCCAGCGGCATTTTTGGCATAGTGGCGGCCAATACCGCGCCTTCAACCTCAGTTGCGGCGGGCACAGAAACCCTGTCCCAAGCTATGGTCGAAGCCTTCGCCCAATTACATCAATCGCCAGAACCATTGTTATTGGTCTTCGGTGATGATCCAGTGCCTCCTGTGTACGATGAGTTTACCCAAGAATTTGAATTACCTTTGGCCCTAGGCCTACAACTCGCGCCCTTCGATACACCCGCTTCGGCCAAGCTCACGGTGAGCCACATTTCTAAGGCAACAGCTTTAAATCCGCTGACCTATGGTGCATTTATCCACGCCCTAGCAACGGCGCAAAATATTTCAGGCTGCTTATCCCAATGGCATTGGAGACTTGAGCATGTTTGATGCAGCCCACAGCCATGACGCCGCTAAGGATCATCAAGATTCAATGCTCAATGCCGCTTATACCTTGCCGGAAACTCGCCGCAAAGGGCTGAATTATGTGCCACGTTGGCTAGGTGGCGTGAGTTGTTATATCGCCTTTGGCTTAGGCGGCTTATTAAGCTCCTTGACCATTCTGCCGCTACTGCGTTTTTGGCCAGGCACACCAGAGGCGCGGATTATTCGGGTACAAAAGGCCGTGCATTTAATGTTCAAAGGCTTTGTCGCCATGCTCACTTGGGCTGGTGTGATTAAGGTCAGCAGCCACGATGCCCAAAAATTACATGATGCCAAAGGCGTTATCGTCATTGCCAACCACCCCAGTTTAGTGGATGTGGTGGTATTGATAAGTCTCATGCCCAATGCGGGCTGCATAGTCAAACAAGCTTTGTGGCGTAATCCATTTTTGCGTGGTGTGGTGTCCTGCGCGGGTTATATTCCCAATCGCGGCGCCGAACTCATGCTAGAGGATTGCCGCGAAGTGCTCGCAAGAGGCACCAATTTAATTATCTTCCCCGAGGGCACGCGTACGGTGGTCGGTGCGACCATTAACCACTTTGCCCGCGGCGCTGCCAATATCGCCTTAAGGGCCGAAGCGGATATTTTACCTGTGGTGCTACGTACCAATGTGCGTGGTTTGACAAAGGAGCAACCTTGGTATGAAATCCCAAGGCAAACCATGGGAATGGCCGTTGAAATCGGCACAATCGTTTCTTACCAGAAGTACCAAGCGGCTTTAGGTGAGCATGCAAAAATGGCCCGGCAGCTGACGCGGGATCTTGAACATTACTATAAACAACAACTCGAAAATAATTATGAACTTAAACAATGAAATAAAGCAGTTAATCATCGACTGTCTCGATCTAGAAGACGTCAGCATTGATGATATTGAAACCGATGCGCCGCTATTTGGCGAAGGTTTAGGCTTAGATTCTATCGACGCCCTCGAGCTCGGCTTAGCCATCAAGAAAAAATTTGATGTCAAAATCGAAGCCAATTCGGATGCCACTAAGGCCCATTTCCACAGTGTTGCCAGCTTAGCTCGCTTTATCGAATCACAGCGTCCATAGGAGAGGAATATGCAAAATCGTGAACAAATCCTCGCTATGCTGACCACTATTTTAGTGGACGAATTCGAAATTGATGCCGAGGCGATTACGCCTGAGGCCAACCTGTATGAAGAGCTCGATCTCGACAGTATTGATGCAGTCGACTTAGTGATAAAGCTGCAGCAACTGACAGGTAAAAAGATCCAACCCGATGAATTTAAATCAGTTCGCACAATCAATGATGTGATTAATGCTATCGAAGGTTTAGTTAAAACCTAATGCGAGCCTTGCTACAGGTCTTAACCGCCCTAACTTTGCTGGCCTACCCCGTTGCCGTGTATTTAGGGCTCAGTTACTTGCCTGCTGGCACCATAGCGCTCGTGCTGTGTTTATTGCTGATAGTGCGGCTAATGCTACAAAAGCAAAAGGTTAAGACATTAGTTTTACCACTATTGGTGGGGATTGTGCTCACGGCAGGCAGTTATCTTGCCAAGCGCAGTGACTGGCTGCTGTATTACCCAGTAGTGATAAATCTCACTATGCTGGCGCTGTTCAGTTATTCACTGCACACTGGCCCTAGCATGATCGAACGTTTAGCCCGTTTGAAAGAACCCGATTTACCGGAAGAAGCCACTGGGTATCTTAAAAAAGTCACTCTACTTTGGTGCGGCTTATTTATCTTCAATGGCACTATGGCGGCTTACACCGCTGGCTTTACTAGCTTAGCAACCTGGACCTTGTATAACGGTTTGATTGCATACGTACTCATGGGACTGCTCCTCGGTGGGGAGTGGTTATATCGCAGCTTTTGGTTGAAGAAAACATGACACAGCTACTCAAAAACTGGTTAACCCAAGGGCCCTTTGCCCAACAACTGATCAGCTTTAATCACCACGACATAGTCACAGGTGCATTATTTACCAATCAGGTGGCGTATTTTTACGAGCAACTACTGGCCGCGCCAGAGAAAAAATGGCTGCTCGCGAGTGATACCAGCGATCTGTTTGCTGTGGGTTTGTGTGCGGCGCTGTTAGCCGGCAAGGAAATTATCTTACCAGCCAACACCCAAACGGGCACGCTGAGCGAGTTAACCCACCAGTTTGAAGGCATATTGTCGGACAAGCCATTGTGTGAAAGTCAGGCCTTTATTCTACTGAGAAAAGAGCTGAGCCTGCCGAGCAAGCCTTGGCCGGCGAGCGAGGCTATCGGTGAACTTGTGCTATTTACCTCCGGCAGCAGTGGCGAACCTAAGGCGATCCGTAAAACACTTCAGCAATTAGACGTTGAAGTCTCAGTGCTCGAACATACCTTTGCCGAACATTTACCCCATTGCAGTGTGGTTTCAACGGTTTCCCACCAGCATATCTATGGCCTGTTATTCAAGATTTTGTGGCCACTCGCCGCCAGTCGGCCGTTTTTAAGCGAGCAGATTGAATATCCAGAAACCTTAAGCTATTACACCGCCTTACTGCCAAACCTGTGTTTGATCAGTAGCCCTGCCCAGTTATCGCGTTTACCTAAGGCCTTAGAGCACGAACGGCAACTGCGCTCACCGAGCTTAGTGTTTAGCTCTGGCGGGCCCTTAAGTTTTGCGGCAGCTCAAGGGATCAGCCAATGCTATGGCCATCTGCCCATCGAAATTTTTGGTAGCACAGAAACGGGCGGCATCGCCTATCGCCGTCAGCATGAGGCCGATGAACCTTGGCAAGTGTTTGACAGAATATCGATAGATCAAGATCCTAACGACGGAGCCTTGCTACTTAAATCGCCCTATTTGGCCGACGATGAATGGTTGCGCTGCGAAGATAAAATCGAACCGACCGAAAATGGCCAGTTTAGACTCAAGGGCCGACTCGATCGCATCGTTAAGATTGAAGAGAAACGCCTGTCACTGGCGCAAATGGAAACGCTGTTAGGCAGTCACGCCTATGTTGAGCAAGCGGCACTTGTCGTATTGCCGCAGTTTAAATCCCAACTGGGCGCGGTAGTGACCCTCTCCGCACTTGGCCGCAGTGTGCATCAAGAGCAGGGAAAACTCAGTATCAACAATGCGTTAAAAGCACATTTACTGACGCAATTTGAGCGAGTCACGCTGCCTCGCCGCTGGCGTTATCCCGATATTTTGCCGCTTAACACTCAGGGTAAGCGTGTCACTGCCCAGTTAGTCGAGTTATTTGACCATGATTAAATCGAGTTTACCGCCGATCCTGCATTCCAATATCGGCATGGATAACATTGAATTACGTCTGTTAGTGGCGGCCGACCTTGAATCTTTTAAGGGACATTTTCCCGAGCAAGCCGTACTGCCAGGCGTGACGCAATTAGATTGGGCGGTGCGTTTAGGCTGCCAATATTTCGGCTATTGCGAAGCCGTAGCCAACTTAGAAGTGCTTAAGTTTCAGCAACTCATACTGCCGGGGCAAGAAGTCACTTTGAGCATTAGCAACAATGTGGCTAAGGGGAAACTCACCTTCGCCTATAGCGATGGTGAAAACCGCTACGCGTCAGGTCGTATCGCCTTCGATATCTCGCCAGTTAACAGCAGCGATGGGGCGAGCCAGTGCTAACACCTCCCAGCGACTTAGTTGAGTCGGCGCCCATTAAGCTCGCCTTAGTGATCCCCAATTACAATCACAGTGCCGCAATTGCCCAGACCTTGGCCGAACTCGCCCAATTTAATCTGCCCTGTTATTTGATTGATGATGGCAGCAATGACGAAACCCGTTATCTACTGCAATCCTTAGCTAAAACCTATCCTTGGGTGACTTTGCTGCTGCATCCTTACAACCGTGGTAAAGGCGCAGCTGTGATGACGGGCCTACGCCGAGCCTACCGCGATGGCTTTAGTCATGCACTGCAGGTCGATGCCGATGGTCAACACAATCTGGCCGATATTCCAGCTATGGTAGCAAGGGCGCAGGCTAAACCCGATGCACTGATTTCAGGCAAACCCGAGTACGATGAATCCGTGCCTAAGGGCAGGCTTTATGGCCGTTATCTCACCCATTTTTGGGTGTGGGTCGAAACCTTAAGCTTTGATATTCAAGATTCTATGTGTGGCTTTCGCGTTTATCCCCTCGCCGCCACAGAGCGATTACTGTGCCAGCAAGCATTAACGGAGCGAATGGATTTTGATATCGAAATCCTGGTTAAACTCTACTGGCAAGGGGTGGAAATTTTATTCCAGCCGACTAAGGTGATTTATCCCGAAGGTGGTGTTAGTCACTTTCAAGGTGTGGCCGACAATGTGCGCATCACTAAACTGCATACCAAGTTGTTTTTCGGCATGCTCAAACGCCTGCCTTGGCTATTGAAGCGTAAATCACAGCGACAAGCCGCGCAAAACTCCCATTGCTCGTCAGCAACATCATCGACTTCAGCCACCCATTGGTCGGGCATGAAGGAGCGCGGCAGTTACTGGGGCATCAAACTCCTCGCCGAGAGCTATCGTATTGGCGGCCATTGGTTGTGCCGCGCCATTATGTATCCGGTGATTTGCTATTTCTTTCTCACGGGCAAAGTCACCCGCGAAGCCTCGTTAGATTTCCTGCGCCGCGTGCAAATGCTTGAGCCGCAACATCCTAAGCTCAATCAGCCCATAGGCTGGCGCGATAGCCTGAATCACTTTTTAGCCTTTGGAAATGCCGCACTCGATAGAATCGATGCATGGTGCGATCGCATCCAATTGAGCCAAGTGGATTTCCCCGATCGCCAAGTGCTGGCCGACCAACTCGAAAGCGGTAAAGGCGCCGTGTTATTGGTGTCGCACCTTGGCAATTTAGAACTCTGCCGCGCCATTTCGATCCACCAGCGCAAAGTCAAAGTGAATGTCATGGTGTTAACGAGCCATGCGGAAAATTTCAATAAGGTACTCAAACAGTTAAATCCAGATAGCACGCTTAATCTTATTCAAGTGACCGAGCTTAACCCCGCGACGTCTATACTGTTGCAGCAAAAGATAGAAGCCGGTGAACTGGTGGTGATCGCGGGCGATAGAACCTCGCCGAATACCCAAGGTCGCGTCATGTATGCGCCCTTTATGGGGCAAGACGCAGCGTTTCCCCAAGGGCCGTTTATTTTGGCAGGTTTACTCGATTACCCTGTATTTTTAATGTTTTGCCTGCGGGAACAGGGCCGTTATCGGGTGCATTTAGAGCGCTTCGCCGAAACACTAAAAGGCCCGCGAGCGGGCAGAATGGACAGATTACAGCAGGCGGTAAATCGCTACAGCGAACGCTTAGAATACTTTGCCAGACGCGAGCCTTTGCAATGGTTTAACTTCTTCGATTTTTGGCGTAAAGACAGCGAGTTAGAACGCGTATCAGCCAATTCAGTACAAGCCGATGCTGTACCAACAACAGAATCAACATCACCGCAGATCCCAGAGCAGGATCGTAAGACAGACAGGACAAGTCATTCATGAGCCACACCCAAGCCGCCGACTCGAAGAATCAATCAGACTTAAAGACTGTTGAGTTCGGCCGTCAATTTCTTACCTTAGAACAAGTGGTTGCCGTCGCCAAGGGCGCACCAGTCAAGCTCTGTGATGATGCGGATTATCAAGAATATATCCAAAAAGGTGCGCGCTTTATCGATAGCCTGCTGCACGAAGAAGGCGTGGTCTATGGCGTAACAACTGGTTATGGCGACTCTTGCACAGTCAATGTGAGCTTAGATCTGGTCCACGAATTGCCACTGCATTTAACCCGCTTCCACGGCTGCGGTTTAGGCGAGACCTTAAGCACAATGCAGGCCCGCGCTGTGATGGCTTGCCGTTTAAACTCCTTAGCCATTGGCAAATCTGGTGTGACCTATGAGCTATTAAAGCGCATCGAAACTTTGCTCAATCTCAACATAGTCCCTGTAATCCCAGAGGAAGGTTCGGTCGGTGCCAGTGGTGATTTAACGCCGCTGTCATATTTAGCCGCCGTGTTAGTCGGTGAGCGCGAAGTAATCTATCAAGGTGAACGCCAAGCGACTCAAGATGTCTACGCTAAGCTCAACATCATCCCGCACGTACTGCGCCCAAAAGAAGGCTTAGCCCTGATGAACGGCACGGCTGTGATGACGGCCTTGGCCTGTTTAGCCTTCGATCGCGCCCAATATCTTGCCCGATTAAGTAGCCGCATTACCGCTATGGCTTCGTTAACGCTGAAGGGCAACTCGAACCATTTTGATGAAATCTTATTTGCCGCTAAACCGCATCCGGGGCAAAACCAAATCGCCACTTGGATACGGGAAGATTTAAATCACCACGAACATCCGCGCAATTCGGACAGGCTGCAGGACAGATATTCCATCCGCTGCGCACCGCACATTATCGGCGTGTTGCAGGATGCGCTGCCGTTTATGCGTCAGTTTATCGAAACCGAAGTCAACAGCGCCAACGACAACCCGATTGTCGACGGCGAAGGCGAGCATATTCTCCACGGTGGCCATTTTTACGGCGGCCATATCGCCTTTGCGATGGATTCGCTGAAAAATACTGTGGCTAACTTAGCCGATCTTATCGATCGCCAAATGGCACTGGTAATGGACCCTAAGTTTAATAATGGCTTACCCGCTAACTTATCCGGCTCAACCGGCCCGCGCCGCGCGATTAATCATGGCTTTAAAGCGGTGCAAATTGGGGTATCGGCGTGGACAGCAGAAGCGCTCAAGCACACTATGCCCGCCAGCGTGTTCTCGCGCTCGACCGAATGCCACAACCAAGACAAGGTGAGCATGGGCACCATTGCCGCCCGCGACTGTATGCGCGTGCTGCAATTGACCGAACAAGTCGCGGCGGCAGCCCTGCTCGCCATGACCCAAGGTATTGGTTTACGTATCGCCCAAAATGAACTGGACGAAGCCTCGCTCACCCCTTCATTGGCGAAAACCCTAGCCCAAGTGCGCGGTGATTTTGAGACCTTAATCGAAGACCGACCGCTTGAAGCCGTGCTGCGCCAAACCATAGCTAAAATCCAAGCGGGTGAATGGGAAGTGTGCCGATGAAATCATTGCTCACTATCGATATGGAAATGCAAATCCCCTTCCACGATGTGGATTCCATGGGGATCACTTGGCATGGCAATTACCTGCGTTATTTCGAGGTTGCTCGCTGCAAACTGCTCGATGAGCTGGGCTATAACTACCGCCAAATGCAAGCATCTAACTATGCGTGGCCTATTATCGATTTACAGATTAAATACGTCAAAGCCAGCACCTTCGAGCAAAAAATCACAGTGCGCGCCGAGTTAGTCGAGTGGGAAAACCGCTTAAAAATCAATTATCAAATTCGCGATGTCGAAACCGGTGCGCGCATCACTAAGGGTTATACCATTCAAGCGGCGGTCGATATGAGCACCCAAGAATTGTGCTTTGTTACCCCAGAGGTGTTCCGTGACAAAATAGCCACCCTGCTCGCTAAGGTTGAAGACTAATGAAATCAGTACTCGCCAAGAGCTCTGCGCTGACGAAGAATCCTGTGCTGGCAAAGTGTGCATTACTCCTCTGCCTTGCTTGCGGCTTGGCTTGTGCTTTGATAACCCTGCCACTCAAGGCAGAAACCTTAGCAGAGCCCGGCGCTTATCAAACACTCTTTAGCCAAAGTGCGGATACCGCGCAGCTTGTCGCCCTGAGCCAAAAGCTTAACTTGGGCAAAACGGTGCGAGGCCAGTTTGTGCAATCTCGGCAACTAAAGGTGCTCAAAAAGCCGTTAATCAGCCAAGGTCAGTTTATCTTCGATCAGACCCAAGGACTGATTTGGCAGCAGATAAAGCCCTTCGAATCCCTGCTGATTTTAAAAGATAAGCAGCTTATTCAGCGCGATAGCCAAGGTCGAGTCCAAGTCAGCAAAGCCGATGCCTCGGCGAGCGCCGCCGCTATGGGCGATTTATTACCCAGCCTAGTGCGCGCTATGCTCGGCGGTGATATTTCCGGTTTAAGTGAAAACTTTGAACTGCACTTCCTCATTACAGACAAGTTAAGCCCAGAGAGGTTGAGCACAGACGGCCAATGGCAATTGGGCCTAACGCCCAAAGATCCCTTAATGAAAAAAGCCATCACCAATATGGTGTTAGAGGGGAGTGATATGTTGCAATCCTTAGTGCTGCTGAGCGCGGCGCCGAATGTGAGCCCACAGGATATGACCCGCATCGACTTTAGTGCGCTTTCCCAAGGTAAACTCAGCGAAACCGAATTGACGCAGTATGCTGTGGCGATAGAGGCGAATAAACCTTAACCATGGCCGCCAATTTCACCGCGCGCGCCAATCAAGCGCTAATACAATCATCCCCTAAATGGCGCCTCGCCATTTGGTTGCTATTGATGCTGTCTGCTAGTCTATGGACGTTGCAACTTTGGCAAAACGGCGCAAGGGTGCAGAGCGATATTCTCGCCATGCTGCCCCATTTACAGCAGGACAAACTCACAGAACGCGCCCTTAACCAAGTTGAAGCCACGCTCGCCGACCAAGTCTATATTGCGCTCGTCGCCAAGGATGAAACCACGGCCATCGCTGCGGCTAAGCTGTTGATGCGAAAGCTTGCAGCTGACCTTATTGCTACTGGCAAAAATGCTGCACTCACAGATATCCGCAGCGCAGATATGCAGCTCGGCGAAGCCCTAGGGCAATTCTATTTCCCCCACAGATTTAAATTACTGACAGCACCACAAGCTGAGGCGTTAGCAACGAAAGACATTGGAAATCTGATTGAAGCGGCCACAGCGCAGCTTTACAACGCCTTTAGTTACGCCAATAGCAACTTGCTCGCCCAAGATCCACTACTGTTATTCCCCGCCAATTTACTCGCCCTCACGCCAAGTTCAAAAGTCAGAGCCAGCCAAGGTATTCTGCTGGCTAATCAAGGCGATAATGTCGCTGCGGTTGTTATAGCAAAGGGCCAAGAAAGTGCCTTTAATCCCAATGCGCAATTAGCGCAGATGACGGCATTAACCCTAGGGTTGGATGCGGTTGAAAAAAACTACCCAGATATTACCGTGCTCAAAGCTGGCGCCCTGTTTCACGCGATTGCGGCGACACAAACGGCTAAGAGTGAAATCTCGATCCTTGGTCTTGCATCCTTACTTGGGGTAATAGCTTTAGTCTGGCTGGCGTTTCGTTCTGTGATGCCGCTACTGTTGGCCATCGTTACCATTTCCAGCGGGCTGTTGCTGGCCGTGACTTTTACCTTAAGCGTGTTTGGCGAACTGCATTTACTCACCTTAGTGTTTGGTACTAGCTTGATTGGCATTGCCATCGACTACAGCTTTCATTTTTACTGCGAGCGCTTAAGCGATACCGATCGCAACGCAAAGGCGACGGTCGCGCATATATTCCCCACTGTGACACTTGCCTTTATCACCAGTGCCTTAGCTTATGTGGGCATAGGTTTAGCGCCGTTTCCTGGGATGCAGCAAGTGGCGATTTTCTGCGCCGCGGGGCTGCTCGGGGCCTATCTCACCCTCATTCTCGCCTACCCACTGTTAGCGGGAAGTCGTTTGCCATCGGGCTCCCGCCCATTAGCGTTAGCGGGGAAATACCTTGCCAACCTCACTCAATTATCCAACAGATTGACCACGCCTTTAGGCATGGGCATGTTTGCTTTAGTGATAGTGGTGTGGTGTCTGGTTGGCGTAACCAAGTTAACCGTCGATGACGATATTCGCCATTTACAGCAAAGCCCCGCGAGCGTGACTGAACCTGAAAATAAGCTCAGGCAGCTACTCAGTGGCGGCACAGATAATCAATTCTTACTGGTACGCGCCGCGAGTGAAGAAGCACTGCTGCAACAGCTTGAGCTAGTGTCGCCACTGCTCGATGCCGCTATTGCGAACCAAGAGTTAGGCAACTACGTCAGCCTCAGCCGGTATCTGCCCAGCCATCAAAGGCAAGACACGGCTTATCGCTTACAGGGTGAAATCTATCAAACTCAGATAGATACTGTACTAACAGGCCTTGGGTTGGATGAGAACTTAAAGCCAGAGCTGCAAGCAAGCTACTTAGCGGCTAAAGACCAATATATCGCCCCAGCGGATTTCTTTACGCTAGAGGCAGGCAAGCAACTCGCACCGCTGTGGCTAGCACCAAATGGCAAGACCACCGACTATGAAGCGCTAAATGATGGTGGCGCGAGTGCTGAGTATGGTGCCATTGTCTTGCTTGGCGGCATTAAACAGATCGACGCGCTCAAGGCGCGCTTTGCCCATGATGAAAGCGTACAACTTATCGATAAAGTCGCGGATATCTCCGCCGTCATGGGCCATTACCGACTGTTAACCCTAAAGCTATTAGCGCTCGCACTCGGTATCGCACTCTTGTTGTTTAGCCTGAATTTTGGCATTAAAAAAGCCGCGGTTGTCGTTGCCGTTCCAGCCCTTGCGGCCTTGCTAACGCTTGCAACCTTAGGCTTAACAGGCTCGCCGCTGAGTCTGTTCCATGCACTCGCGCTCATTTTAGTTTTCGGGATTGGAATAGACTACAGCTTGTTCTTTGCCTCTGCTCAAAACCACGGCAAGGCAGTGATGATGGCGGTATTTATGTCCGCCTGCTCGACCCTATTAGCCTTTGGTTTACTCGCCTTTAGCCAGACCCAAGCGATTCATTATTTTGGTTTAACCCTGTCGCTAGGTATAGGTTTAACCTTTTTACTTTCGCCACTTATTTTAACGACTAAAAAGTCCTGATAACGACAAGGAACGTACTTTACATGCCTACACCCGCTCACGATTTATCGGCTATGCCAAATTCACTTGCCGTCGATGTGGCTATTATCGGCGCAGGACCTTCAGGCGCCATCGCCGCCAGCTTGCTACACCAACAAGGTAAGCGCGTGCTGGTGTTAGAAAAACAACATTTCCCCCGTTTTTCCATCGGTGAAAGTTTACTGCCCTGCTGCATGCAATTCATCGAAGAAGCCGGCATGTTAGACGCACTCAATGCCGCCGGATTCCAGCATAAAAATGGCGCCGCCTTTCGTCGCAATGGCACTTACACTACCTTCGACTTTACCGATAAATTTACCCCCGGGCCTGGCACCACATTCCAAGTGCAGCGCGCCAGTTTTGATAAACTGTTAGCCGATACCGCCCAAAGCCAAGGGGTCGAAATCCGCTACAGCGAAACCGTCGAGGCGATAGATTTAACCGAGAATCCATGCTTAATGGTGCGCAATGAACAGGGCGAGCTTTATCAAATCAGCGCCCAATATGTGCTTGATGCCAGTGGTTTTGGCCGTGTGTTACCCCGCTTGCTCGACTTAGAAAGTCCATCTTGCCTACCACAGCGCAGCGCCATCTTTACCCATGTGGAAGACAACATCAGCGATCCTCACTTTGATCGAAATAAGATTTTAATCAGCGTCCACCCAGAGCATAAAGACATTTGGTATTGGCTCATTCCCTTTAGCAATGGCCGTTGTTCACTCGGCGTAGTGGCAGAACCGCAATTACTTGCGCGTTTACAAGGTTCGCTTGAGCAACAATTGATGAGCATAGTCAATGAAGAACCAGGACTAAAAGCCCTACTGGCAAAGGCGAAAGTGGTGCAAGAATGCGCCACACTCAAGGGTTATTCAGCCAATGTGTCACGCCTTGCGACCGACAAGTTCGCCCTACTGGGCAATGCGGGCGAGTTTCTCGATCCGGTATTTTCCTCCGGCGTCACTATCGCCATGCAATCGGCATCGATGGCGGCAAAATGTGTGACTAAACAACTCAATGGCGAAACGGTTGACTGGCAAGCCGATTACTCAGCGCCTTTAATGCAGGGCGTGAATACCTTCCGCACCTATGTGCAAGCTTGGTATGATGGCCGCTTTCAGGATGTGATCTTCTATGAAGAACCGAATCCACGCATCAAGCAAATGATTTGCTCGATTCTGGCGGGCTACGCTTGGGACCTCAATAATCCCTTCGTTAAAGACTCGGAGCGCCGCCTGAACATGGTGGTCGAATTGTGCCAAAACCAAGTTGCCATTCCTGAATTTGCAGAGGCGTAACCGCATGTCGCTCAACTTTAACGCGAAATGGCGAGTGTTCCCCGCGCTACTGATCATCAGTCTGGGGCTGACGGGATGTAGCGAACTGCTGTTCAGGCAAACCTGTGTCGGCCTCACTAAAGACATGCGTTATTGCTTGGCGCCACTGCCCCATGATTTTGCCCCCGCAGCCGATAAGCCTCTGACTAAGCCGACGGCAAAACCCGCAATCATAAGCAGCCCGCAAACCGACAGCAAAGTTAAGCTAACTTCGCCCCAGTCCTTTAGCCAAAAGGTCAGCATTAAAGTGGGTGATAAGTCCCACGAGCTGCTCACTCAATTAGAGTTAGAGGATGAGCGTATGACGCTCGTTGGCTTAGCGCCACTCGGACAGGCTTTGTTTACCTTAGTTTATGATGGTAATACACTCAGCAGTGAACAAAGCGTGCTGCTAGGGAACAGTTTTAAAGCTGAGTATTTAATGGCGATGATGCAACTGATCTATTGGCCTGAGCAGAGTATTCGCGCCCATTTAGAAGGTGGTCATTTAGTCACAGGTCTTTGCGATACGGTTGGGAGAAATCAGGGCGATACGCTTGAAGGCACCCGAGTGAATACAATCCCCTGTCGCCAGATCTATAGTCAAGATACCTTGATCAGTAAAAGCGGCCAGCAAACCCATGTGGTGCAAATCCGTTATCAGCAAAATATCGGCGATGCTCTTTGGCAAGCCCACATCAGCTTAACTATGCCACAAGCTAAATTTGAGCTAGAAATCGAACCTATTTAATCTGTTAGCATCCGCACTTAACTGTGCCATGGTAAAAAGACACACAATGATGAACAGAGTAGCTATTACACAGATTGGATTGTGTACCCCGCTAGGGCAAGATCCCCAGCAGGTTTTAGACCGCCTGATCGCCGGTGATACCAGTGCGATGCTGCGCAGTGACACTCTCCTGTTCGAGCACCCAACCTTAGTTGCCCCCGTGACGGCAGCGCTACCAACCATTCCCGAAAAACTCATTCAGTTCGATTGCCGTAACAACCAATTACTGCTGTGCGCCGCACTGCAAATTGCGACCACAGTTGAACAAGCGAAACGGGATTTTGGTCATGCCCGTATTGGTGTTGTGCTAGGCACAAGCACGTCAGGGATTTCAAAAGGTGAAGCCGCGCTGAGCTACCGCAATCAATACGGATACTTTCCGGCGGATTACCACTATTTCCAGCAGGAGCTCGGCAGCACTAGCGACTTTTTACGCCAATATTTTGAGCTAGACGGCCCTTGCTACACAATTTCGACCGCCTGCTCATCCAGCGCTAAAGTGTTTGCCAGCGCTAAACGCCTATTACAGGCGAATCTCTGTGATGTTGTGATTGTCGGCGGTGTCGACAGTTTATGCCAACTCACAGTCAATGGTTTTCACGCCTTAGAGTCTGTCTCGAAAGGCCACTGCAATCCTTTTAGCATCAACCGTGATGGCATCAATATCGGCGAAGGCGCGGCGCTTTTCGTCCTGACTTTGGGCGAGTCAGAGGTCATGCTAGCGGGTATTGGCGAGTCGAGCGATGCCCACCATATGTCGGCGCCACACCCCGAAGGCGAAGGCGCGATCAAAGCCATGCACGCGGCGTTGCAAGATGCACACATTGCAGCAAAAGACATTGGTTACATTAACTTGCACGGTACAGCCACGCCTAAAAATGATGCGATGGAAAGCCGCGCCGTAGTTGAAGTGTTTGGCGTGAACACGCCCCCTTGTAGCTCGACCAAGCCCTTAGTCGGCCATACCTTAGGTGCCGCTGGCGCCATTGAAGCCGCCTTCTGTTATTTATTACTTTCAGCACATAATCACCGCCAAGCCCTGCCGCCCCATCAATGGGACGGACAAGTCGATCCACAGGATCCGCCCATTGCATTGGTCGAGCGCCATCAAGTCGCCGCTAAGGGCGCGCTTAATTATGTGATGAGCAATTCCTTCGCCTTTGGCGGCAGTAATGCCAGCCTGATTTTCTGCCGTAACGAGGCCTAGTACCATGCAGTTACTTAAGATTAACCAACCCTTTGCCGAACAGGATATTGCCGATTTTATTCCCCATAGGGCACCGATGATTTTGCTCGATAAAATCATTGGCTATCGGCGCGATAACCTAGAGACCGAAGTCACTATCACGGCCAAGAGCCCTTATTTCGATGATAAATATCAAGCCGTACCCAATTATGTGGGTATCGAATATATGGCTCAAAGTATTGCCGCCCTTGCTGGGGTTGAGGCAAAGCTTCGCAATGATAAAATCCGCGTGGGCTTTCTATTGGGATCGCGCAAATTAACCTTGTATGCCAAGCAATATGAGCTCGGGCGCACCTATCGCACCCAAGTCAGCCGCCTCTATCAGGAGGAATCGGGATTAGCGGTATTCGATTGCCAAATTTATCTGCTGCCCGAAGCCGGCACTGAGCTAGAAAAGAGCTTAGTGGCCCAAGCCAATGTGAATGTGTTCCAGCCTCAGGACACACAAGCCTACCTTGCAGGCAATCAAGACGCGGCAAATAGAAGCCTTGGGCACTAAAGCTATGGTGTAGATAAAAAGCATTAAAGCGCCTTAACAAGCAACCTTTTTACCATAAATACATGAAACCCCATACCGACACATAACGATAAAATGGGGTGGAGAAAACAGATGAATAACAGAGTATTAGTTACCGGTTCGAGCCGCGGCATTGGTAAAGCCATCGCCCTAAAACTCGCCGCGACGGGTTTCGATATCGCCCTGCATTACCACAGTAACCAAACAGCTGCCGATGACACTGCCGCGCAAATCCGCGCGCTTGGGGTGAATGTGAGCCTGCTGAAATTTGATGTCGCCGACCGCGCCAGCGTCAGAGCCGCCATTGAAGCCGACATCGAGGCCAATGGTGCCTATTATGGCGTGATCCTCAATGCTGGCATCAACCGCGACACCGCCTTTCCTGCTATGACAGAAAGCGAGTGGGACAGCGTCATCCATACCAACTTGGACGGCTTTTATAATGTCATCCATCCCTGTGTGATGCCTATGGTACAAAGCCGCAAGGGCGGTCGCATCATCACCTTAGCCTCAGTTTCTGGGATTGCGGGCAACCGTGGCCAAGTCAATTACAGCGCCTCAAAAGCGGGTATTATCGGCGCGACTAAGGCATTGTCGTTAGAGCTGGCAAAACGCAAAATTACCGTCAACTGTATCGCTCCCGGCTTGATTGAAACCGACATGGTGGCCGATATTCCTAAGGATATGGTCGAGCAATTAGTGCCGATGCGCCGCATGGGTAAACCCAGTGAAATCGCCGCCTTAGCCGCATTTTTAATGTCTGACGATGCCGCCTATATCACTCGCCAAGTGATATCGGTCAATGGAGGCATGATCTAAATGAGCGAAGCGACAAATCAAACCCGCTTAGGGAAACGAGTGGTTATCACTGGCATTGGCGGCATTACCGCCCTGGGCCATGATTGGGAGACGATAGCAGCGAGCCTTAAGGCGCAGAAAAACTGTATCGTCACTATGGGCGAATGGGATAAATACGATGGCCTCAATACCCGCTTAGCCGCCCCCATTACCGACTTTGAAGTGCCAAGCCATTATTCGCGCAAGAAAATTCGTTCTATGGGTCGGGTTTCTATCATGGCGACCCGCGCCAGTGAACTTGCATTAATCGATGCGGGATTATTGGACGATCCTATCGTGTCCTCGGGTGAAATGGGTATCGCCTATGGCTCGTCCACTGGCAGTACCGATGCCATCATCGCCTTTGGCGATATGTTGAAAACCGGTGATATGTCGGGCGTCACCGCCACTAGCTATATCCGCATGATGGCACACACCACAGCGGTAAATGTGGGGGTATTTTTCGGTTTAAAGGGCCGAATTCACACCACTAGCAGCGCCTGTACCTCGGGGAGCCAAGGCATAGGTTACGCCTATGAAGCCATCAAATACGGTCATCAAACCTTAATGTTGGCGGGCGGCGGTGAAGAACTCTGCCCCACAGAAGCTGTCGTGTTCGATACCTTATTTGCCACCAGCACTAAAAACAGCACTCCCGAACTCACGCCACGCCCCTTCGATGCGAGCCGTGATGGCCTCGTTATTGGCGAAGGTGCTTGTACGCTGGTACTCGAAGAGCTAGAACACGCCAAGGCGCGTGGCGCTAAAATTTACGCTGAGTTAGTCGGTTTTGGCACGAATTCAGATGGCCAACATGTTACCCAACCGAATGCGCAGACCATGGAGATAGCCATCAGATTGGCGCTCAAAGATGCGCAGCTTGAGCCTAGTGCCATAGGTTATGTGAACGCCCATGGTACGGCAACGGATCGCGGTGACATCGCCGAAAGCCACGCGACCCATGCAGTTTTTGGTGCTGGTATGCCGATTTCATCCCTTAAAAGCTACACGGGCCACACCTTAGGCGCATGCGGCGCGTTAGAAGCTTGGGTGAGTATTGAGATGATGAATGCGGGCTGGTTTGCGCCAACACTCAATCTTGAAAGTATCGACCCACAATGCGCTGATTTGGACTATATCCGTAACGAACTGCGCCCAATCGATACAGATTATGTCATGAGTAATAATTTCGCCTTTGGCGGCATTAATACCTCGCTGATTTTTAAACGCTGGAAAGATTAACAACAGATACAAACCCTATAAGGACATACCCATGAAACCACTATTTGCAGGTATTTTGCTTAGCATCGGCTTTTTCAGTTCACCCACATTTGCCCAAGATTACACTGTTGAAACCTATCAAGAAATTTTCAAGGGTGATAACCAATTCAAGCAAAAAGAAGCCATTGAATCACTCACCATCGCTGGTTTATCCGATCCTGCCATTTTTGATGCGCTTGAAGCAAAGCTACTCGCATCTTTGCCCCAAGCCACTGAAAAAAATGCCATTGACTACAGTGCTTGGTTAGTCAAAGGCTTAGCTTATTCAGGCAATGATAGGTACAGCGAAACCATCAACAAAATTGTTAATGGTGATTATCCTAAAAAACTCAAAAAATATGCAGGTCAAGCTTTAGAAAACATAACAATATATAAAAAATGGAATGCGATTCTTGCGGATAAAAGCCAATATACTGCCGATCAAAGTCAGCAAAATAAAGCCTTTGCCAATGCCCTACGCAGCAATGATTTAGAATTAATGCGTCTCGCGGCTAAACGCATCATAGATGACCGCCAGTACGATGATTTTATCCTGGCCGTACTCAGTAACGAATTAAAAACACCACGCTTAATGGCCGATGACAAACTCGCCATCGATACCTATGCCAACATGGCAAAAGCGCTAGCTAGTTCGGGGAATACCGCTTACCGCGATGTGATTGAAAATATGGCAACCACGAGCTCAAACAAAAAACTCAAAAACTACGCCGAGAGTTATTTGAAGAAATACTACTAAACCTACCCGTTTAAGCTTAATAGAACAAATCATGGCCGAGCTTATACTCGGCCATTTTTATATCCGTTTGGATCACTTTTTAAATTAAAAGAAAATTTGCTATTGTCCTTAGCATTTGCTGATATTCGCCTATACAGGCTTGCCATGACATTCACTCACAACACTGTGAAAGAAACTTAGGGAATCTAAGTTGATAAACGAAAGTTACGGAAGGCGAAGAGGCAGTTAAACATAGATATTGTTCAGAGTGAGGCCAACCATGGTACCGGCTCGACGACACGCAGCAAGTCCATCCCTGGATGCTCGACCGCCCCGTCCATGGGGCGGACGGTCGTCTCACCAATCACCATGGTTTGCCTTTCGAGCATCTGCGTAACCTTAGGTTCAAAGACTAGAGCTAACATTTAGCGATGGCGATTTTAAAAAAATAACAAATGCCAATACCACACATTAACAGTTCCCTTTTAGTCATTCAATTTACGCAAGTGTTACCACGTCTACTGGCACAACAGGCTCAAAGCCTTTTGTAGGCTTAAAGGACATGTTATGGATAAAATTTCGCATGCTGTCAGAAGGATCTATTAAATCCATATTCAAACTATCCAAAGTGCTCCTTGATACATACACCGACAATATAGTTTGCTCTTCAAGATATCCAGTAACCTTGTTTAACAGCTTATCGGTAGCATTAATCAACACAAACTCGTCAGGCAAAATTGCAAAAGTTTCTCTAGCCACGCGCAGAACTGAACTACATACATAGTCCTGATACAATTCGTTGAACTTACCTACAGGCATTTTCTTAACTGACAACTTACCGCTTTTAAGCAACGATTTTTGCTCATTTGGAATAATATCTGCGCCACGAATATTTATATTTATGGTTAGAAGATAATTCTCCAATACTGAAAAATGCAAACTAGAACCTAAAGTGTCTAACTCGCTAAAAGGATTAAGCTCTTTGATCGTGTTAATTCTTGCTTCTGGCTCACCAGCTATAAGCAAATTAGCTTGCTCAACACTTTCCGCCCACTCTTTATAATTCTGCTGCCACTTTTCAAGTGACAACTCAAAATTAATTTGATCTTGCTTTTTAGCAGACTCAATTGCGACATCTAGAACTCTCAGCTTGTTTTCAATACGTTTAAATAAACGGTCAAAAAAACTCGGTTGATATTGTTCTTTTTGACTAATCGCCTCCGACTCTAATCCTTTGATGAAAATAGGTTTATTCGGTTCTGCTATAACTGCAACTTTTTCCCAATTAATGCTATCACCACACTCTTTGTGCATCGATTGAACAATTTCTATATAATTTTCAAAAAATTCTACATCATACGCGGCCTGTTCTAACTCTTGCATTTTTGCATATTCTTTATGTCTAAGTGCTAGCTCTCTCTGAGACTTTTTAGCATTTCGTTCAGCTTTTTTAGCTGCTGCATTGATTGCTCTAACAGTACCTTTCCACCCCATATCCACCTCTGTTAATTATAATTATTGCTAACGTATTAGTAGTTATTCGCCGCGCTAAATTTGGGGAAATTCATGACGTTGATTTACTGCACTCCGCCCCTAAATTCAGGCTAAAACTCCTACTACAGGCAGAAACAGGACAACTACTCTTTTATGCTTTAAGGACGATCAGACAACTCTAAAGTCAAAAGAATATACCATCACCTCGGAGTTGCCGCAGGGCGAATAGACAAATTGCGTGAGTTCGGTCATGGATGACCGACTAGCTTTCGCAGGTGCAGGGACGCATCCTTCGGAAGCGATAGCAAATTTGTCAATGAGCACAAGGGGCTTTCAACTCCGTTGGGGACGCCGGGGGGTATCCAAAAGGGGAACAGGCGCTTTTCCCCTTTTGGTCGGGTGTGGGGTGAACCCCCACGACTTTGATTCTGGGTTTAGCTTTAGCTAAAGATAAAAACTCTTGGCCTACCCTTTGCTTATCCACCGCAGCGTTTACCCCTAAAAAGAACTAAACGCGATAACACTATGATGGATAAGCAACAACAGAGAGAGTTTCAATCTTGAGAAAGACGATGAAAATTATACTAGTGATCTAAAAGGGCCTGAAATTGCAGCACTTTTAACAGAACACCTCGACGATATGCGGGCAACCTCACCACCTGAAAGCGTTCACGCATTAGATCTTGACGGCCTGCGTCAGCCCAATATTCGCTTTTGGACCCTCTGGGATGGCAATAATTTAGCGGGTTGTGGTGCACTAAAATGGTTAGATACCGAGCATGCGGAGATCAAATCCATGCGCACCGCCGCGCCCTATAAAAAACAGGGCATAGCGTCTAAGATATTGCAGCACTTGATTAACGATGCCAAAAGCGCTGGTGTCAAACGCCTGAGTCTAGAGACAGGTTCGATGAACTTCTTCAATCCTGCCCGCCTGCTCTACTGCAAATTTGGTTTTGAAATCTGTGGCCCCTTCGACGGCTACCAACTCGACCCCAATAGCGTGTTTATGACGAAGAGAATCTAAAACACATGCGCCTTAGTCTTTGAAATTCATCTCTAAGGCGCTTTGCTGCAGTTAAGTATTCGCTCGCTTAACTACTGATGCAGTTCTGTGCCAGTTCCACCAATGGATAATAAACCCAAGTAACAACCCCCAAAATGCACTGCCGATGCCCAGCACACTAAAACCCGATGCCGTGACCAAGAAAGTGATCACCGCCACTTCACGCTCTTCGGTTTTAGCCAATGCGGCGGTCAGACTATTGGCAATAGTGCCGAGCAGGGCTAATCCGGCGATGGCCAGTACTAATTCCTTCGGGAAAGCGGAAAACAGACCAACCACAGTGGCACCGAGTAACCCAGTGATAAAGTAAAATACGCCGCCCCACACTGCCGCCCAGTAACGGGTCGCGGGATTCGGATCTGCTTCTTTACCCATACAAATCGCCGCTGTGATGGCGGATAAGTTAAAGGCAAAACCGCCAAAGGGCGCGAGAATAACCCCGATGAATCCTGTGCTCGTGATCAAAGGTGAAATGGGTGGCCTGTAACCATTACCGTGCAGCGCAGCAACGCCCGGCATATTTTGCGAGGCCATAGTCACTACAAACAGCGGTAGCGCCACGCCAATCACACTCGCCAACGAAAACTCAGGTGTCGTCCACACCGGCATCGCCAGTTGCAACTGAACTGCATCTAGCTTGAGCAAATCTAATTGAAAACTCATGCCTATGCCCACCAGCAAGGTCAGCAAGATGATGTAGCGCGGCGCAAAAGGCTTAACGACGACAAACACCAACAGCATGATTAATATTAGGCTCAGCTGGGTTTGCATCGCCTGAAATAGCCCTAGGCCAAATTGCAGTAAAATCCCCGCCAACATGGCGGAAGCCACCGACTGCGGCATGATGCGGATAAGCTTATCCATCCAGCCCGCCACCCCGCAAAGTGTGATTAGCAGAGAACTCACCAGAAACGCGCCTATGGCTTGATTGACGCTTAACCCCGCTAAGCTAGTCACCATCAGCGCCGCGCCCGGTGTAGACCAAGCCGTTAGAATAGGATTCTTGTAGTAAAGCGATAACCCTATGCTGGTCACACCCATGCCCACACCTAAAGCCCACAGCCATGAACTGATCTGTGCTGGTGTCGCCCCCACAGCCTCCGCCGCTTGAAAGATGATCACAGCCGAGCTGCTATAACCCACTAATACCGCAATAAAACCCGCTGATATTTTTGATAAACTCCCTGCATCTCGCCACATATCCACTCCCTTTCTCTGCAATTGATGTCGCCATTACCTTGTGCGCTATAACGTACGAGATGGACAAGATAACACCTGTGCGTTATAACGTACAAACTAAATTTTCATAAAAATGATGGGGCCATTGTGCAAACGATAAACAGCTATCTCGCCAGCACGCTTAAAGCACTTCGCAACCAAAAGGGATGGAGTTTAGATAAAGCCGCCCAAGAGACGGGCGTTAGTAAGGCCATGATAGGACAAATCGAGCGCGGTGAATCAAGCCCAACCATTGCGACGCTGTGGAAAATAGCCAGTGGATTCAATATCTCTCTGTCGACCTTTCTCGAACCCACACCACAGAGCCAAGGCGCAGTATTCCGTAAACCCGACGAGTTACGCCAACAACCCGCCACCGACGGCATGCTAGTCGCCTCACTCTTCCCCTTTGAAGAGCGCTTCGGTTTCGAGATGTTTGAACTCACGCTGCTGCCAAACTATGAGCGCCTTTCTGAGCCCCATGAAACGGGTGTCACTGAGCATGTCATTGTCTTGAGCGGCACTATGGAAGTGCTAGTCGATGGCGAGTGGCAAACACTCAACCAAGGTGAAGCAGTACGATTTGCGGCCGACAAACCCCATGGCTATCGCAATCTAAACGAGCAAGCCGTGGTATTCCACGACATCATTCACTATCAAAGAGCTAATGTGTCTAGCCTCTGACTACTTGCCTAGTGCCGGCAATGCCAAAAACCATTCACTGCCGATAATCTGCAGCGCTTGCACTCGCCAATTCATTAGAATAAACTTATTGAAAATTTTCTAATAGTAGGGGCAATGCTATGTTTCAATCTTTACTGGCTAAGTTATCCGGCAGCCACTCAGGCGAAAAATGTTGGCAATTGATTGAACAAGGCGCACGGGTGATTGATGTCCGTTCACCAGAGGAATTTGCCTCCGGTCATTTGCCCCAAGCCATTAATGTGCCATTGCCAACGCTCGACCAATGGTTGCACCAAGTCGACAATAAGCAACATCCCTTCGTGCTCTATTGTGGCGCGGGTATTCGAGCGCAAAAAGGCTGCGACATTCTCAAGGCCAATGGCTTTAGCTGTGTGGTAAATGGTGGCTCGCTTAAAGATTTAGTCTGCTGCCAGCCGAGCTAATTTAAGCCTTGGTTGTGCGGCGCTAATCAGGCCAGTCTGTACATTGTGATGACTTAAATATCTGCGAGGTGGTGTATGCATAAAACAAATCATGCCAAAGCGTTACAGTTTGAAGCCACACAGGGTAACACTGCTGAAAAGCCGCTTGAAACTGAGCGCCATGCACGCTTTAGCATCAGTCGTAATCGCGACCAAGCCAGCACTAAGGTGCGTTATGTTGAGACAAGCACCCTAGCCAAAGGCTGCAGCCTTTGCGAATAAACAGCTTAGCGTGCCACTTAAACCTAGCCGCTCGAGTCTAGTTGCTCAAACCTAGCCACTTAAGCCAAGCGTGCTTAGCTGAAATGGACATACAAAAATGCCAGCCTATTAAAGGCTGGCATTATTTATTCAGCTAAATCAAATGACTCAGCTAATCAATGGGACAATTAAGCCTGCAACTGATCTATGCTGTGTTTCGCTTCGCCCATGCCTTTATCGTGTGCTTCAGGGCCCATATTCAGTGCTTCGGCGTAAACCACTTCAACATTGGTGATACCCATAAAGCCTAACACCGTTTTCAAGTAAGGTACAACGTGATCCGTTGGGCCATCTTTGTGAGCGCCGCCACGGGTCGTCACTAACACAGCGCGTTTACCTTCCACTAATCCTTTTGGACCCGTTTCAGTATAAGTAAAAGTCACACCGGCACGGGCGACAAAATCGATCCAGTTTTTAAGCTGAACCGGAATCGTGAAGTTGTACATAGGTGCAGCGATAACAATCGTATCGTTCGCTTTTAATTCAGCGACTAAGGTATCTGATAAGGCGAGCATTTCTTGCTGACGTGCGGATAATTCTGCACCACCGCGTAACCCAGAAGCGATTTCACCGTCTACCATAGGCAGTACGTCTTTACCGCCTAAATCACGTACTGTAATAGCGGCACCTTGGGTTTCCCAGTGGCTCGCTAAGTGGTCAATTAACACGGCAGATTGTGAATAACCGCCAAGAATGCTTGATTTTAAAATTAAGACTTTAGACATAATCTGCTCCGAAAATAGGTAAATGACTCAGAGTCAGATGGAATATCTCAACTCTATGACGCTAGTGTATTAGCCCATAAAAAAGAAATAAAGCGGATAAAATCTGAGATTAGCTTCGATTTTTTAGAAAGGTTATACGTCACCTTCGACGTACAGATACACTAAGTTGTTTTCGACGCATTCATACTTTCGACGTACTAACATACAGGCCTTCAAAAACCGCACACAATGAATCCATACAATACAATTGCACTTCCAGCTTCACCTTAACTCTGCGCCCCCTTTGTAACGGACTGAGATCCACATCTGGCCATTGTACTTTTACCACAGGGTCACAAGTCACAGGAGCAAGATAACGAATATGGGCATCGGCGAGCACAATATCACCCGCCACGCCCACCAACTGCTGATTTAGCCAGACTGCACCCCAGCCTGTTAAGGTCATCAAGGTATAAATGCTGCCCGCAAACATTGTCTGATGCAGATTAATATTGGGCGTCATCGGCGCTGTGACTCGAAATTCTCCCTCGCTGTAATCGAGTGGCATTATCTGCATAAACTCGCTAACGGGGATCGTACTGTGCCAAGTCTGGCGTAATTTAATGAGTAATTGATCCATGTGCATTCCCTTAATACTCCCTCTTGGTACAAGCGACATTGATTATGCCTAGCCCCCCATCACCTAGACCCCTAGATAAACATCACGATAGAAGCTACACCTGCAGATTAAAGGTCACTGGGCCATCATTGACTAAGGACACTTGCATATCGGCGCCGAACTGTCCGGTTTCTGTGTGAACGCCCTTAGCGCGGCAGAATGCGACAAACTCTTCATACAAGCCTAAGGCTTGATCCGGCGTACCCGCCCCTGAAAAACTCGGCCTCAAGCCTCGGCCTGTATCAGCGGCTAAGGTAAATTGTGACACGACTAATAAAGACCCACCGACTTGTTCTAGATTGAGATTCATCTTGCCATTTTCATCGGAAAAAACGCGATAACTCATGACTTTAGTCGCCAACTTTTCCATCTTCTCGCGGGTATCTTCTTGCTCGACACCGAGCAGAACCAACAAGCCTTTATTGATTTCACCTAGGGTTTGGTTATCAACCACTACACTGGCGCGACTCACTCTTTGAATTAACGCAATCACAACTTTTCCTTTTAGATTAAGGCTTAACGGGAACCATTTGCGGCATTAGCGGGAGCGGGCGGATATATTGCTCTACGCCATCAGGCAAAGATTGTACGACCTGCGCTAAGCCGCCATTAGTCCACAGCATAAAACGACGTAACTCTTCTATTTCAATACGGTCGGCAAAGGTCACTGTACCTTGCACTTGGATCACTGCGCCTTGGTCCAGCAACACAAACTTGGCAAAATTAAGCTTCTGATTCAAGGTGCCAATCACGGCAGGCAACTCTTGGCTGGCCTGCAATTGCGGATGCACTGCATAGAAGCGATTCATTAAAATACGGTCAATGCCCGCCGAATTGATACTCGGCTCAAGCAAGAATTGGTTATTGCCAAACTGCACAGCCACTTTAGTCGGCGCAACTTGGGTGGCCAGATAATTTGCGTTAATCAGCGCTTGGTACAAGCGATCAGCGGCAGTTTCATTGGTCAACCCACCGAGTTCAACAACTTTGGGCGCGACAGGGGCACTCACGACCTCCTGAGTCGCCACTTGATCAATCGCGCTGGTTTGCGAGGGCGCCGTAGCGGCACAGGCGGTTAATCCGAGTAAACTGGCACTGATGAGCAATGTTTTCATTGTATTTCCCTTTGATGTATCCACGACCACATAGCATGGATTTCTGCTGTAACCGCCAAAAACAAAGACTCACTATTGAGCATATGTCCGCCATCGACAACAGATTGAATTGTAATAGCATGCTCCAACCCAGCCAAAAAATCGCGTAATAGCGTCGCTGGGCAAATCGCATCCTGCATTCCTTGCAATAACACACTACGCGCCTTCACTCTAGGCGTCACGCGCTGTAACACATTCATGGCATTGAAGTAATTATGTCGAGCAAAGTGTAACTCGATATTGGCTAATGCTAATACGGATTCGGGTAACAGCCTTGGTAGCACTAACCTCGCCCCCGCAAGCTGCAACTCCCACTGTACCCAACGCCGCGCAAAATGGTATCGCACATTTTCATCTGCCGATGCCAAACCTTGATGGTACGAATCCAGCAGTTCAGTCAGCGATAACTGAACCGGAAAAATGTCATTGAAGAGTCGATAAGCAGCAGGTTGCAATTTTGCAGCGCCGTCAGCGCCATAGAGCCAGTCGAGACCTTCTTTGGATGGAATAAATAACGCCCACAGTACCTGTGCAATCACCCGCTCTGGGAATAATCCGCTGTAAATTAAGCCTAATGTGGCCCCAAAAGAGCCACCTGCTAAACACCAACGCTCAATACCCAATGCGAGGCGAATCGCCTCAATATCGCTAATCAAACCAGTGAGATGGTTGTTGGCTAAATCGCCAAAGGGTAAAGATTGTCCAGAACCGCGTTGATCTAAAAGCAAAATCCAATATTGATCGCCATTAAATAAAGCTAAATCACCGATATCACAACCCGCTCCTGGACCGCCGTGCAAATACAGCAGTGGGATACCTTGTGGATTACCGTATTGCGCCAGATGCAATTGCTGACCATTGCCAACGTTAAACCAGTCGCGACGGATAAAAGATGGGAAGGATTCAGGCATTCAGTGTCATCGCCATTAATAATCCTCTAATGGGGTCATTCAGATTTAGCCACCGCCTTGAGTGCCGTCACCTCAGCCGAAGTTAACACCGCAGCGGAATTATCTTGGGAGGCGTTTTCTAGGGGCTTAGCATTCAGAACGGTTTCGTCATCATCTGAGCTCGACTCATAATCTAAATACTCAGGCATAGCGGCGGTAATTTCCGCGCCGAGTAATACTATCATCCACGATAAATACACCCAGACAAAGATAATGGGGATCACGGCTAAAGCACCATAAATCGCTTCATAACTCGGAAACTGAGTGACATACAAAGCAAAGGCTTTTTTACCTAACTCAAACAAGATTGCGGCAACAATCGCCCCTAATAGTGCATGTAAAAACTTCACTTTTTGATTAGGCACCACCATATACAACAACAAAAATGCCGCCACAGAGAAAAGCATAGGTAAACGCTCAAGAAACACAGGCACCACACCCGACAACTGACCGTCAAAGACCTTCAATGACACCACGTAGGAAGTGGCGACCAAACTGGCCCCCACCAATACCGGGCCCAAAGTGATGACCATCCAATACATAGAAAAAGCCACCACCACTGAACGCTTCTCTTTAGTGCGCCAAATGTTATTAAGCGATTTATCAATGGCAGAAATCAGCAAAATGGCAACCACGACTAAGGCCGCAATCCCGACCGCAGTCCCCTTAGAGGCATTGGCCACAAACTCATTGATATACACTTGCACAGTATCGCCAGCGGCGGGTAAAAAATTCTGATAAACGAAACCTTCTATCTGTCCACGTATCCCCTTAAATACCGGAAAAGCTGACAGCATAGACATAGTCACCGCCACCATAGGCACGAGTGACAACAGTGTGACATAGGCTAAATGTCCGGCGCGGATATTGATTTGATCTTCAACTAAACGCCGTCTCAAATGCAGCAGGAAGTGCCAGATCCCGAGGAATAAGGCGCGAATTTGTGCCAGTTCTATCTTCTTAGTCACGGGTTTCTCTTGATTCTGTTGGTATAGACTCGTTATCTTCGTACAATAAACACTTAATTTACAAGTCTAAGGAGTGAATTGATGTCTCAACAAGGATCTGCAGGTAACGTTATTTCCGCGATTGCTAGCCTATTTTTTCCTGGGCTAGGCCAATTATTGCAAGGCCGAATAATGGCCGCACTGTTATTTTTCATTATCACAGTGGTGGGTTATGCCCTCTGGTGGCTGATTGTGCCCGCGGTAATAGGTGCTATCTTTCATCTGTGGAGCATTATCGATGCGGCGCGATTTAAAGCCGATTAATTAATTTCATTCAGCGACGGAATACCCAATGAAAAGACTGATAGCTTCAGGGCTGATTGCCACAAGTCTCCTGCTTAGTGGTTGCCAGAGTGCCTACTACGGCGCAATGGAAAAGGTCGGTTACCATAAACGCGATATTATGGTCGACAGAGTTAAAGATGCGAAAAAATCCCAACAGGATGCTCAAAAAGAGTTCAGCTCAGCCCTAGAAGAAATGCAAGCGCTGCTCAATTACAGTGATGGCAACTTAGAAAAAGCCTATAGCAGAGCCAAAGATGAATACGAATCGGCTCAAAGTGCCGCCGACAACGTCAGCAACCGCATCAATAAAGTCGAAGATGTAGCCGAAGCACTGTTCGATGAGTGGCAAAATGAAATTAGCGAGATCAGTAAAGCCAACCTACGCCGCAACAGTGAAACTAAACTCAAAGAAACGCGCCGCGCCTATGAACAATTGATTAAAAGTATGCGCCGTGCCGAGTCGAAAATGCCGCCGATTCTCACCGCTATGAAAGACAATATGCTGTATCTCAAGCATAACTTGAACGCCCAAGCCATTGGTGCGATTAAAAGCGAATTTGCGAGTCTGCAAACCGATATTTCAGGCCTGATTAAAGAGATGAACACCTCGATTAACGAATCGAGCAAATTTATCGAAGCACTCGAAAAATCAAAAAATTAATCCAAATGCCCCACTGAACTCCTAAGCCCTAGCAAAATAAATTGCTGGGGCTTTTTATTCTTTGTGTGACCTCGCCCTATGTCCCTGCAAGCCATACTTTATTTGTGCAAGACTAAAACACTTAGCTTTGTGAGCTATGGCGCGCTTTAATTGATTGATAGTGCGAATCTTAGATCTGACGCACAATTTCACTTATTACTCAAAAACTTATCCTCAGTTCACCACTCAGAGCCTGTACTTGTAACTTATTAGCTGTATTCATCACTATGACTTTTATCGAATCACTCACGCTGATGTTGGCACTCATGTATCTCGCCTCCCTCAGCTATTGGAGCGGCCAGAAATGGGGCGCGGTCGCCACACTGTTGCTCAGTATCGGTGCGGTGGCAATGAGTCTTTATTGGCCACTGGCTCTCGGGCTTCTTATTGCACTGCCACTGATGCTACTTGGGCATAAATTTGCGCCTGATGCACTCAAGGGTGAAATTAAAATCAATACCCTTCGTGAAGGGACTCAACATGTCTTAGCGCTATCGCTCTTGCTGGTTGCCATACAATACACAATCAATACCGTACTGCTTAAGCAAGGAATCACACCTTGGCTAATGCGCCCAGACGTAGTCGATGCCTTTTTACCGATTGCGGGTGGCATTGAGCTTAAAGCCATTATCAGCCTCAATTTGTGGGATCAAACCCATCCTGCGGCAGCAGTCATGCTAGCGGCGGTATTACTCACAGGTTTACTCTGCAAGCGGGCATTTTGCGGTTGGGCTTGCCCATTAGGTCTGGCAGGGGAATACCTGTATTCCTTTAGAAAACGCTTTATTAAATCAGAGCTTACACCACCTTCTTGGCTAGATTGGCCACTGCGAATGTTGAAATATCTATTACTCCTAGCACTTTGCTACATAGTCATTGGTATGCCAGCACAATCCATCCCCCATTATCTTGAAGGTAATTATCATAAGATTGCCGACTTAAAGATGGCATTGTTCTTCCTAACACCCAGCCTAATCACGCTACTGGTATTTGCGCTGATCCTCGCTTTAGCTGCATGGCGTCGTCAGGGATTCTGCCGTTACTTGTGTCCCTATGGTGCAATGCTTGGGATCTTAAGCTTTGCGAGCCCATTAAAAATCCGCCGCAATACCCAGCACTGCCTTATCGAAGCAAAAGGGATGAAATGCGACAAGTGTACCCGCGCTTGCCCAGCAAACATCATAGTGCACACTAAAACCACGGTTCGCACTGACGAGTGCCAAGCCTGCATGCGCTGTGTCGCGGCTTGCCCTAAATCTGCCGCCCTCGGCCTTGGGCTGAAATCCGGCCACAGACTCGGTCATAAGGGATTGCTCGCATTAGTGCTTATCGCATTATTTATCCTACCGCTGGGCGCTTACTTAGCAGGTTTCTGGCATAGCCAAACACCAGACAACATCCGCATGGAATTGATCCAAGTGATTAATAGAATTGGGCACTAGAACACGCGACATCACTAGAACACCTAAAATGACACATATGACGGGATCCAATTGCGATGGAATAAAACACTAACGAAATTGAAAAACAGCAGCAGATAAGACTAGAAAACCTCAAAATGGAAACCTTTAGGTACAACTAAAGGTTGACACGCTTAGTAGGAATAATATGAAAGGATTAAAATAAAATCATATAGAACAGATGCTTAATTGACACAAAATCTAATTACTGGTCTAATTCGCGCGCATTTAATAAAGGAATGTATTAACCAAAGGAATTATTGTGTGAAAAAATCATTATTGATCGCTCTTACTGCTCTGCCATTATTTGCTTATGCTGGCCCATTCGATTCAATCGTTAAATCAGCAACTCAATCTGTCACTGACACAGTGAATGATACGGCAACCAATGCGTTAGACAGCGCAACGAATGAAGCGATTAAAAATACATTCGGCATTAAAGAAGGCTCAACCAAGCAAACAATCACTGAAAAATTAGGTGCGCCTGCTAGCACTTATAATGAAGCGGATCTAGAAGTTTGGGCCTATGATCTTAGTGCGTTAAATGCAGCTTCTCCAATGCTGGCAGAAACCACTAAGACTTTGCTAAAAGATAATGAAGTCGCTCAGAAAAATGTGACTATCAGCTTCAAAGGTGAAAGTGTCAATGCGGTAAAATTGACAGATAAAGCTAAGTCATAAGCTTGACTGCTCACTCGATAGGGCTCTAAGTCCTATCGAGTATCCCGATGTCCTCGGCCGCACCACAGCGATGATAGGCGTCAGCAATAAAGCCACTGCCAAGTAATACTATCCAGAAAAACCTCACGTGCCGCCTAGTGACACACTCAGCTAACGCAATCCAGTAACCTCTCATCAGCAACCCCTGCTAAGCAATACCAACAAGCTTTGCCTGATTTTGAACTCGTGACGACTGCTGTGCTATTATGCGCCATTTCTCAATGTCTGATGATCAAATTAATCGTATGAAGTTAAGTCAATTTCGCAGTGTGTTGTTTCTTTATGTCTCAATGTTATTCATTCTCGCCTGTTTCCGCTTAGCCAATTACATTGCGTATCACGATTATTTTGCGGGAAGTATCGATGTCATGACGATACTGTTCACTTCAGTTAGATTTGATCTAATGACAGCAAGCTATGTGATGCTATTGCCGACCTTACTCATATTAACCCCAGCAAAGGGCCGAATTGCCTCAATGATAAAAGGAACTGGACTGCAACTGGGTCTAGTTATGCTGATGCTATCAACCATCGCACTGATGGGTGATTTCATCTATTTTGGGGTAGTAAACAGACACACATTTAATGATCTGCCTCTACTCATGACAGAGACATCATTTATTATTCCGTTTCTAGTCAAAGATCATCTTGCTCTGACCATATTTAGCTTAGTGTTAGTTATTTCAGCCATCCTTTTTTGGCTAAAAAAATGGCGTACCCTTTTCTATGTCACCAAACCGCATAAATCATTTCTAGCTCAATGTGGTACATTTTTACTCGCATTACCCTTATTGATCCTGTGCATGCGCGGATTGGACTTACACGGTAAGCCATTAGGGATTATCGATGCCTATGATAGCCAAAATGAGCAGCAAGCTAATTTGATATTAAATGGCATTTACACGGGGGCCAAAGGAACAGCACAGAGCTACCAACGCACAGATTACAAATATTTCAACGCAGAACAGCTTGCAGCCCATCTGAACAAAACTGAAGCTGAAGCGTATCAATATCCATTTCTCAGTCAATTCCCAGAAAATAGCCCCAATGGTCGTAACTTAGTCATTATTTTAGTTGAAGCATTGAGCTACGCCTATGTCGATGGCCTATCCGGATCAGATTATAGAGTCACACCATTTTTAGATGAATTATCTAAAAAAGCCGAAGTATATGACAATTTTTACGCCGTCGGTCAGCGCAGTAATTTAGGGGTTCAAGCCAGCTTATTCGGCCTACCGCCCCTAGAAAGTGTGGGCTATATTGGTGGTGGTCTCGAATTATCACGCCTCACAAAAATCGGTAATATCGCCCAATCACACGGCTACCAAACCCAAATGCTGCAAAGCTCAAAACGCGATTCCATTCGCCTAGATTCCATCGCTAACTATACGGGTTTTCAGCAATATTTAGGTCGCAGTGATATCCCCATTACCCGCACAGATTATCCCGATCCCGATGGTGCTCAATTTGGTTGGGACTATGAAATGCTAATGAAAACACTCGAACTGGCCAATAAAAGTGACAAACCTTTTATCAGTTTTTCATTTACAGGCACCACCCACATGCCATACGTAGAAACACCGAAGCACTTACAGGTTTATCCGTATGGCCAAGATACATTTACAGATTTTTTGAACACTGTTAGATATACAGATGAAGCTCTTAAAGCATTTTTTACAGAAGCTTCAAAGCAGGACTGGTACGAAAATACGACTTTCATGATTTTAGCAGATCATACCTTGTTCAATACGAAAACGCCGGGCTTAAAAAGTGCATTCCATATTCCGTTATGGATTTACCGTCCAGGGCAAAACATAGCCCCTAAACGGCATAAAATACTTGCAAGCCAACTAGATATTTTACCTACAGCTTTTGATTTACTCGGTTTTAATAACGAGTTCGCATCTGTTGGACGATCACTTTATAGAGACCGAAAACCCTACAGCATAGTAGTAAAAGGGGACTTACTAGGCGCATTTACTAACTCAGGTTCGTTTTTAATTGCGGGAGATAAAATCATATCAGAGAGTGATAGTGCAGATTTTACTCAAAATGATGCTCCTAAGTATGCAGAACAACTAAAACTTGAATTCCAACTATCCCAACAGGCTGTGTTAAATAATACTTGGGCTAAATGATACATTAAGTGAATGCAAAACAATTTTGTCTCACAGACCATACTGCAGATAATGGCTTACATCACTCTCTGCAGTATTTTTAATATATACGTCATAAAATTGATTACAATCAGGCAACAGCTAGACTTTATCGCAGATAATATTCCTATACGGATATTAGGAAAATAGTTTTATGTTCCCCAACGGAGCTAACCTATGCGACCCGACCGACAGCAATTGATCCATTCGTTATTTGACGAATATATTGAGATGTATGCCTCCCGTGATGACAGGCTAACTCGTCGCTTTAGTGATAACTTTAGCGGCTATGCAGGGAGCAGTGACCAGCTTGTCACCAGCAGGGAAGAATGGGTGCGAATCACTCGTCAGGACTTTGCACAAGTGCCTGAGCGAATCCACATCGAAATGTTAGATCTTTCTTTACAAGATCTTGCCGACAACCTCGTGGTTGTGACTGCCTTTTTCCATATCCACTTACCTATCCCTAATCCTATGCTTTCCCGCGAGACAGCACGGCTAGTGTTGATATTTCACCGAGAAAACAACGACTGGATGATTGTCCACAGTGGCATATCCATCCCCTACGGCTTAGCCCACAAAGGGGAAATTTACCCGATCGCGCGATTAGAGGAACGTAACGTCGAACTTGAATCCATGATCACAGCTCGAACCAGTGAACTGGCAGAAGCCAATAGGCAACTTGAAATACTCAGCAATACCGACGGTTTAACCAATATAGGCAATCGCCGCCTATTTGACATGATGTTACAAACAGAGTGGAGTCGAGGACAAAGGAGTAATTCCTCACTGGCCCTCATCATGCTCGATATTGACCACTTTAAACAATTTAACGATCACTATGGCCACCTCGCCGGAGACGATTGCCTTAAACAATTAGCGAGTACACTGTCCCAGTCCGGTCGCAGAGCGGGCGAATTAGTCGCTCGCTACGGGGGCGAAGAATTTGTCATTCTATTACCGAATGTCGACAAACAAACGGTACTCGATACAGCGCAGCATATACATCAGCTGATCCAAGCCATTGCCATTCCGCATGCAAATACCGACCTTGGGATTGTGACAGTGAGCGCAGGCGTCGCCTATCTGCAACCCTCTAACAAACAAAATGCTTTAGAACTCGTTCGCCAAGCGGACGCCGCCCTCTACCGCGCAAAATCCGCTGGCCGCAATTGCATACGGGTGATAGATGAGGACTACTAATACCAATCGTATTAAATATCTGTTCATTCCGCGGGATTTAGACAAGGCGAAGGCTGAAGGCATAGTGGTGCTCTGTCGAAAGCCTTAAACGCAGTATAAAGCGCGTTGCCATGTAGTGAACATCAGCCGCCCTTCGGGAGTCACACAGGCATCCCACTCCCGTGTTGCATTGACTTAAAAGGGAATAACCATTTCTGCGTCAATGCGCCTTGGATTGAGATGCCTGTGAGGCTCTGAACTGATTAGATATTTAATGTGATTGGTATAATACCCATTACTCAATTTATCCCAACAAAAAGCCCTGCACAGTTTCCTATGCAGGGCTTTTTAAACCGATTGACTCACCTTAAGGGCGAATCACCTGAATTAATAGGCTGGCATTAACCGCGGTTAAAGCGCTTACGATCGTTTTCAGTCAAGTGTCTCTTACGAACACGAATGTTCTTAGGCGTTACTTCAACTAATTCATCATCATCGATGAACTCAAGCGCTTGCTCAAGTGTCATTGTGATTGGCGTCGTCAGCACTTGGGCTTCGTCAGTACCAGAAGCACGCATGTTGGTCAGCTGCTTACCTTTCAAACAGTTAACTGTCAGATCGTTTGAGCGAGCGTGAATACCAACCACTTGGCCTTCGTATACTTCAGCGGCATGGCCGATAAAGAGACGACCACGATCTTGCAGACCGAACAGTGCGAAGGTCAATGCCTTACCCGTTGCGTTAGAGATCAATACGCCGTTAGCGCGTTGACCGATATCGCCACCTTTGTGCGGACCATAATGGTCGAATGAGTGATAAATTAGACCAGTACCAGAAGTCGCTGTCATAAACTCAGTTTGGAAACCGATTAAACCACGGCTTGGGATGATGAAGTCGATACGTACACGACCTTTACCATCAAGCTGCATGTCTTTCATTTCAGCTTTACGGGTACCTAATTTCTCGATTACTGTGCCTTGATCTTCTTCTTCAACGTCAACAGTCAACGTTTCAAATGGTTCACACAGTTCACCGTCGATAGTTTTCAGAATAACTTCTGGACGTGATACGGCTAACTCGTAACCTTCACGACGCATGTTTTCAATCAAGATTGATAAATGCAATTCACCACGACCAGATACACGGAAGCGATCTGGACTTTCTGTTTCTTCAACACGCAGTGCCACGTTGTGGACTAATTCTGTTTGCAGACGCTCCAGAATGTTACGTGAAGTCACATACTTACCTTCTTTACCTGCAAAAGGTGAAGTATTAACTTGGAAAGTCATGGTCAGAGTAGGTTCATCAACAGTCAAAGGTGGCATAGCTTCTACTGCACCAACGGCACAGATAGTGTCAGAAATTTTCAGCTCGCCTAAACCAGTGATAGCAACGATGTCGCCAGCGTTAGCAATTTCAACTTCAGTACGGTCTAGACCCATGTAACCTAATACTTGGCCCATTTTACCGTTACGAGTTTTGCCATCAGCGCCAATAATAGTCACTTGTTGGTTCGTTTTAACGCTACCACGCTTGATGCGGCCGATACCGATAACACCCACGTATGAGTTGTAGTCGATTTGCGAAATTTGCATCTGGAACGCGCCTTCGGCGTCAGCATCTGGGAAAGATACTTTTTCAACGATAGTTTGGAACAGCGGCGTCATATCATCGCTCGCTACATCCGGATCTAAAGTTGCAAAACCGTTTAACGCAGAAGCGTAAACGATTGGAAAATCTAGCTGCTCGTCAGTTGCACCTAAGTTATCGAACAGGTCGAATACTTGGTCAATAACCCAATCTGGGCGTGCACCTGGACGGTCAATTTTGTTGATAACAACGATTGGCTTTAAGCCTTGAGCAAACGCTTTCTTCGTTACGAAGCGAGTTTGTGGCATTGGACCGTCAACGGCATCAACCAGCAATAATACTGAGTCAACCATAGACAGAACACGCTCAACCTCACCACCGAAGTCGGCGTGGCCAGGGGTATCAACGATGTTAATACGGTAGTCGTTCCACTTGATGGCAGTATTCTTTGCCAGAATCGTGATCCCACGTTCCTTTTCAAGATCGTTGGAGTCCATCACCCGCTCAGTGGCTTCTCCTCGGGTTGCAAGGGTGCCAGACTGTGACAGCAACTTGTCTACCAGGGTCGTTTTGCCATGGTCAACGTGTGCAATAATGGCGATGTTACGTAAATTCTCTAGCACGGATAAACCTCTTACCATCAAACAAAAATAGGGATATTTCAGTAATTCGTTATGGCGATCTAGCTCGATCCGCCACAATAAAAAGCGTGCCATTCTACTCCAGAGCGGCCTTGGCGCACAGGATTATTTTTGAACACTTATAAAACAATCCGCCAATCCTTGGGTAATTTCCGCCAATCATCCACTGAATGAAATCCTCTGTAGCCAGAGTTAACGCTCTGTTTAATTGCCATATTCATAGGAAAAATCCGAGTTAAGCAGCTGAATTTGCTATTTTTCGTATTCAATGTTAGCACTGCTAATGTCGATTTAAGCATCAGCAAAATCGACTTAGATACAGAGAAATTACCACGTGAACACACTCCAATAAATTCTGCGGCACACTTAATCTAACGTTCATGTTGGCGTTTACATCCGATGACATTAAGACTCACTTCATTGTCACGGGATACCTTTATTACGCATCACTGATTTCACTTGGCCTGTGAACAGCAAAGACATTTCGCACATGAGAACGAACTCTTTCCTAATAATATGATAATAAACCACTATTGGATTGATAATGCGTGGCATAGTTGGACAGACTAGCGTGGTTTTATGACAATTATGCGGCGGTTATGGTGGTGATAAATAGTCTCGTGCAGTGCTGCAAGTATGTGTGAGCTTCACAGAGGCGGTACTTACTGAGATAGTGAAAGCCAAAGCGTTATTGCCATCTCAGTGCCATATAAGCGGTGCATGTTATCGCAGTGCATCCCAGCTTAAGGTTTGCATGAATCAATTCAGTGCGCACCAAAATGGAGTAATGCACCAAAATGCCACAGACAAAAGCACCACTATGGTGCACACGCGAATCCAATTAAGTGCAACAAAGATTTTAAATCATGTTAATCAGTAAGTTAAATTATTGGCATGGATATCGCTTTATAGCTCGTAAGTTTGGCTCAAGATAAATCACTTGAGTTAAAAGATTATAGAAGGGGCATCCCTTTACCCTACCGGAGGCTTGAGAATGTCAGTTGAATCAGTTTTAAAGCAACTTGAAGAATTAGAAGTTAAGTTCGTTGATTTACGTTTTACCGACACTAAAGGTAAAGAGCAGCACGTATCTATTCCTTCTCATCAGGTAGATGCTGATTTCTTCGAAGACGGCAAAATGTTTGACGGTTCTTCTATCGCAGGTTGGAAGGGCATTAACGAATCAGACATGGTACTGATGCCAGATCCAACGACATTCGTACTGGATCCTTTCACCGAAGAAACCACAGCGCTGATCCGTTGTGACATTCTTGAACCAGGTACCATGACAGGTTACGACCGTGACCCACGCTCAATTGCTAAAAAAGCAGAAGCTTACCTGATCTCTACTGGTATCGCTGATACTGTATTGATTGGACCAGAACCAGAATTCTTTTTATTTGACGATGTCCGTTTCGGTACTGACATGTCAGGTTGTTTCGTTAAGATCGACGCTAAAGAAGCGGCTTGGAACTCAGGCACTAGCTACGAAGGCGGCAACACAGGTCACCGTCCATTTGTTAAAGGCGGTTACTTCCCAGTTGCACCGGTTGACTCATCACAAGACCTACGTAGCGCTATGTGTTTAGTGCTTGAAGAAATGGGCCAAGTGGTTGAAGCGCATCACCACGAAGTGGCGACTGCAGGTCAAAACGAAATCGCCACTCGCTTCAACACCTTGACTAAGAAAGCGGATGAAATCCAAATTCTGAAGTACGTAGTGCACAACATGGCTCACGCTTACGGTAAGACTGCGACTTTCATGCCTAAACCCATCGTTGGTGACAACGGTAGCGGCATGCACGTTCACCAATCTCTGGCGAAAGACGGTGTTAACTTGTTCGCTGGCGACAAATACGCAGGTTTAAGTGAAACGGCTCTGTACTACATAGGTGGTATCATCAAGCACGCTCGCGCGCTGAACGCTTTCACTAACCCAAGCACTAACTCTTACAAGCGTTTAGTGCCACACTTTGAAGCACCTGTTATGTTGGCCTACTCTGCCCGTAACCGCTCTGCATCAATCCGTATTCCAGTGGTACCAAGCCCTAAAGGCCGTCGTATCGAAGCACGTTTCCCAGATCCACATGCAAACCCATACTTAGGTTTCGCAGCGCTGCTGATGGCGGGTCTTGACGGTATCCAAAACAAGATCCACCCAGGCGAAGCGATGGACAAAGATCTGTACGATCTGCCTCCAGAAGAAGCGGCTGAAATCCCACAAGTGGCAACGTCATTAGAAAACGCCCTTGAAAATCTGCAAGCTGACCATGAGTTCCTGACTAAAGGCGGCGTGTTCAGTGAAGATTTCATCCAATCTTATATCGTACTGAAAACAGCAGAAGCTGAGCGCGTAGCACGTACAACTCACCCACTTGAGTTTGAAATGTACTACAGCCTGTAATGGCTAGCGCTATACAACCGGCTCGCTTTATCTAATTGATACAGAAAATATAAAAACCTCGATAGCAACGCTATCGGGGCTTTTTGTATTTTGAAGGTATATACAACTTTTATTCTGATTCAATCATCGCATTGTTCTCTAAATAGGCATCATCGCCAATCACTCTTTTATCATTCAGAGAAGGCACGCCAGACACCGCGGCAACAGCAACAATAGAGATAGATGGTTAAAAACCGATCTAAACTAAACATGGATGCAGCAGAAAAACCACCTATATAGTCGGAAGTTAACTACCGCGCCATTATTGTTAAGTGTCCACGCTTTATTCAACTAGGCTGGGGATTGTCAGGGGCGAAATCTGACAGTTGGGCAGGTTCGCCTAACTCAAATGACGCAAATGGTACGCCATCTAACACGCGCTCATTTTTAAATACACGGATTTCAGAATCAGGTAACTGCGTCATCAGTAATGACAAGATAATGTGCATCTTATCCAATGGGCAATGAAGACGAATACTTGCACGTAAGCCCATTGTTCGTACATCCGATTGGCAGGCAATAAATGGACGATTCCGCGTTATCTTAATCAAATGGCGATGCCCATTTTTTATAGGACTCTCGTAAGTTGTCTCTACATTTTTAAAACCAGTAAAGAAAAATGCCCCCAGAGCCATTCCACCTACACCAACCATCGCTGCTGGGCCTAAAAAGGCCACCCCGACAATACAAACCACCACCCCAAACCAAGCCAGCCCACGCACTACCGCGTAAGCTGCATCCGGAATAACGTCATGATAGGTGGTAACTAACCCCTCGGTGGTGAGCCGATAATGGTACTGTTTGTCTGCAAACCAGAGGTAACGAGCAGATAAGCACATAATTAAAGCCATGATAATTAACCCTATACCCAAGCTAGTATCGCCAGATAGCAAATAGCACCCTATAAGTGCTAAGCAACCACACGGGATCAGGAAGGTTAACCAAAATAGACCATAGACAGTCGCCACCCGAATATCCCACTCATAAAGCGTGGGCGCCTCACGCACCCGCTGCTGACGTAGCTTATTGAGCCGGTCTTGCTCCTCTTTGGGTAATTGCAGGAACTCACTGCGCGGCAGGTCTTCATACCGACTGTCGTCCAACGGTCGTGTCTCTTGCTCTGTCGACGCCGACTGCGGCGCTGCCCTCTTATTCATATAGCTATTCCTTTGCTGTGCCCACGGTACTGCATGGTCATCGTTAACCTACCCACACAGCTCGTACTTAATGTCTTCTCACCCTTGACGACCTCGCCGCTAAAGGTCTGTTAGCCTGTATCCAGATAATGGTCGTAATTAGCGCCAATAACAGGCGCGAGAAAAAACGCTAACTGGGCTGAGTATTCTCAGGGGCAAAATCTGACAATTGGACTGGTTCGCCGTCACGGGTGCCAACTTTAGAGAGACCAACTATTCGTTCATTTTTCAATAAAAAGAGTTTCGACCCCGGTAATTGCTTCATCAGCAGCGACAACACTTTATGCATATCTTCGGGATGGCAATAACAGTCGAGATTTGAATAATATCCGAAATAAAACCTGTCTGTATCACACGATATATATGGCCTCTTGTGGGTCACTTTTATCATGTGGGGATGTCCACGCTTGATAGCACTTATTGAGGTGGTTTCTACATTTTTAAAACCAGTAAAAAAAAATGCCCCCCAGAGCCATTCCGCCTGCACCAATCAGCGCTGCTGGGCCTAAAAAGGCCACACCGACGATGCAAACCACTACCCCAAACCAAGCCAGCCCCCGCACTACCGCGTAGGCTGCATCCGGAATAGCATCATGATAGGTGGTCACTAAACCCTCGGTGGTGAGTCGATAGTGGTACTGTTTGTCGGCCAACCAGAGGTAGCGGATAAATGGCGCAAAAATCAGTGCCATGAAAAAAAAACCATACCATTGGTCAGACTCATACCAGTGCGCCACCAAGCCAATCAGCACCATTATACCGCAGGGAATAATGACAACGAGCCACCCCGTGCCATACACGGTCGCTACCTTAATATCCCACTCATAAAGGGTGGGCGCCTCACGCACCCGCTGCTGACGTAGCTTATTGAGCCAGTCTTGCTCCTCTTGGGGTAATTGCAGGAACTCACTGCGCGGCAGGTCTTCATACCGACTGTCGTCCAACGGTTGTGTCTCTTGCTCTGTCGACGCCAACTGCGGCGGCGCTGCTTTATTGTTCATCCTGTTACCTCTCGGTAGACTCTACTTGTAGCGTGGCCATCGCCAAGCAGTAAATCCAGTCATCCATTTTAAATCAGCAACATAATATGCTCTCGGCCTACCCTCAAGCGAATATTTACTTAAGCAGTTTTAAGGAAAGTAATAAAAGTAGCTAGATGGCCAGCGAGGGAAGTGGAGACTGATTTTAAAGAGTATGTTCAAAACTTATCTGAGTTCTGCAAGAGCACGGCATACAAACCTCAATATTTAATACTTATCCAAAACAAGAGTCGCCGTTAACAACTAGGTTATTGAGCTTGGTTGTATCTCGTTTCTGTTGATGAATAATTGACAGATATAATCATATAGTTAGAATGCCAAGCTGTTGAAACAGAACAGGTTGGCGTCAAATGAAACCAGATCTGGTTCCACATCACTAACGCTCTCAGTTGATCAAGTGAGTAGATCATACCGAAGCAATGCAGTTTTTCACATATAAACAATGGAGTGGTTATGCGTTGGTTGACTTGGTTGGTCATGTGCTGTTCTCTCACGGGATGTGCAACGATAACATCGAGAATGGGAGAAGGTTCAACTTGGGGTCATTCTTTCTCAAGTGTGCAAACGGCTGTTGATAATGGCGAGGAGTGTATGATTATCTCCGCGTTGGCGGCCCCGCCCTTGCTGCTCTTTACCATCCCGCTGACACTCGTTGATATGAGCAGTGCGTTGATCATCGATACTGTTATGCTACCTGCAGATTTAGCGATCACGCCCAGCGATCCCAAGCTCCACACCCCGCGACCCATGGTCTGCCGCTATGACTATAAGATTTAAGCATGATCGCACCCAATAAATAACCTCAAGTTGCCCGTGTGGCGGTGAATTAACGCCGGCATACGGGAACGACCATGTCGCGGTTTTCCTCCCAGAGTGTTGTGCCTTGTTAGTTGTAATTACGTAGTACAACCTAGCCTAGTAAGCCATTTTAAATCATTTAAGTTAGCGATTGGCTTTAATCACATCAAGTAACAACTTGATATCAGACATATTGTTATAAATATGCGGAGAAATCCGGATCCCCATACTGCGGGCGTCGACACTAATATTCGCGTTCGCTAATGCCGTCATCATTTGATGCTGCTGTTTACCAAACTGCAGAATAAGCGTACCGCTGCGCTTTTCAGTATCCCGCGGCGACACAAACTCATGGTCGAGCTCTTGCGCCACAGCATCAATCAATTGCTGATTGTATTTACGCAGCAACGGAGTACCTAAACCAGCAAGATAATGAATGCTATGGGTGGCAATGGCATAAGGCGCGATTGATGGTGTCCCTCCCCAAAAGCGCAGCGCGGAATGCTGGTAACGAAAATCATGGATATCAAATTCGAACGGATTCTCGTGGCTAAACCAACCCACATCTTTAGGCTGACAACTATCCAATATGGCGGGATTAACCCAAAGATAGGCAGCACCAGGGCCACCGCAGAGCCATTTCACACTCGAACCGATTAAAAAATCGGGTTGTAGGCGCGCGAGATCCAGCGGAATAATCCCCGCCGATTGCGCTACATCCACTAAGCTCAAACAGCCTCGCTCACGGGCTATGGTGAAAATATTGGCTAATGGCGCCTGCTGCCCCGTATTCGAGTAAGCATGGCTGACAAACACCAGATCCACATTGCGGCTGATATGCGCATCCCACACATTAGGGTCGGTGATATCGAGCCCTTTAGGAATAAAGCGTACTTCGCAACTGGCAGGCAACGCTTTTTTAAGGGCAAAACCCATGCTGGGAAAATCAATCTCACTCATTAACACAACGGCGTGTTCGCGGTTCAATCTGTCGAGGGACATGACAATTTTAGTCAGCGCACTGGAAAGATTGACCTGAGGGCAAAAATCCTTTTGGTGGCCGTTAAATAGTTTAGATAAAGCAAAGGTAAAATCATCAATCACACCCAACCACTGGCCCCAAGGTTCACGCCCCGACTCCTGCCAAGGCGCAAAAAAGGCTTCTTTAAAGACCTGCTCGGTCGATTTTAATGGCCGGCCAACGGAATGGTTTAATAGATATCCTGGACCTGCTAGGTAAAAGTCCTTTTTAAAATCTTCAAACATAGTGTTATCTCAAACTCTCTTTTAGCTTTTTAATATCACAATAACGAGTCCGAATATCGCTGCGTTGAGCGGCGGCGCGTCTGTCTCTGAGTCGCTCCAATGAGCCGAGTAGCACATGCAGTGGCGGACCACTGGCGGTAACTTTAGCTAAATGCTGCTGCTCCATACTTGTCGAAGGCTCAGCAATATATTTAGTCACTAACTCATTATGGTGCTGAATCGCAGTCTCGCCATGTAATTCGCAGACTTCGATGAAGAGTCGCAAGTTTTCTTGATACCAATCTTGGGTTGAGCAGTCTTTTGCCTGCAGGAAGTCATCCATCAAATTCGGCCGACGCATGCACTCGCGCAATATCTGCTGATCCTCTGGCATCATGTATAAAAACTTGTCCACCAGCATTTGCGAATAAGAAGCTTCGTTTGCAAAACAGAGACCTAGCGTTAAATCAATCACATTAATCCCAGCAAAATCCCCTGCATTGGCGCCGCGATAAATGACTGAGCCCACCCGATAAGGTTTGTAGTAAGGGCGAACACAGTAAAAGAAACGGTCCGTATCTAATCGATTAAATAATTGGGTATTCGACTCAATCACATCCTGTAATGCTTGTTTCGCGACTCGCAGTAAATCGTGACTGATGGGATGGGAAATGCCCAAAGGCTGGATCTTCAATAGCGCATCGGCGGCGCGTTTATAGGCCAAAATGCCTTTAGTGTTGTAATCCACAAACAGCTTTTCGGCGCTCAGATCGGTAAAGCGCTTATAAATGCCATTGTGGGCACGATTGTGCGTGGTTAAATGTGCGGTGGCAAAGCGCGGCGTGACGCCTATTGAAGCGCCAATATGCATGGCGAGCGCAGAAGCCTCAGCTAATGGCGATGTCGTTTCCCGCGAGGGCTCGGTAATTTCATGGCGCCGACAGGCCGCCATATACAAGCCCACATTGCCGAGTAAATCGAAGGCACTGTCGAAACCTTCATCTGTATTCCCCTCATCGAGCAAGGTCTTAATCAACTCTCGCCCTTCGCTCTCCAGCGCCAACTTAGCTTCTGCGCCGATATCGAGCACATTGGCCCGATCTGTTTGTTGGTAGTAAAGCTGTTCTAGCTCGGAATTGAGTTCCACAAAGCGGCTGCGGATCCAATCATCAAAGGCTTCGGTATTAAAGGTGGCAGGTTTCACGGGCTTATCCTTGAGTATTGTTATCGTTCTTTTAAACGGAGTGAGCTCAAAGCGTTAGCCCAATCCGTAAAACTCGTAACCAGAATGCAACTTATCGCCACGTGTTTCTAGCGTTAGGTCAAATTTCCGAAAAAACTAATGCCATTTTTTATTTACACCATGCGCCAGCGCAATTTTTCAAACACTTTTACTCCGCAGAATGTTCCTGAAGACACTCATCACTCAACTAATAGCTAAGCGGTAGTTCCGCAGAGGTAAATCGGATGATTTTAATGGAATTTATAGTAGTGCTTAGCTGCCTACTGCTAGGTACCCGCTACGGCGGCATGGGACTCGGCCTCATCAGCGGTATTGGCTTATTTTTACTGATTTTTGTTTTCGGTTTAGCGCCGGGACAACCGCCAGTGCAAGTTATGCTAACCATACTTGCAGTCATTGGCTGTGCAGCCGTATTGCAAACCGCGGGTGGATTAGATGTGATGATGCAGTATGCCGAGCGCTTACTGCGCCGTCATCCACAATACATCACGATTCTGGCGCCACTGACCACGTGGACGCTGACCTTCCTTTGCGGTACTGGCCATGTGGTTTACACCATGTTCCCGATTATTTCCGATATCGCGCTGAAGAAAAATATTCGCCCAGAGCGCCCAATGGCGGTGGCCTCTGTCGCCTCACAAATGGCGATTTGCGCTTCGCCTGTGTCGGTAGCAGTGGTGTCTATGGTGTCGATTCTGGCATCACAACAGGGTGTAGGCCGCGCTTACAATCTGCTCGAAATTTTAATGGTGTCAGTGCCAGCATCGCTTTGCGGTGTCATGGCCGCTGCACTTTGGAGTCTGCGTCGTGGTAAAGATTTAGATAAAGATGAAGAATTTCAAGAACGCATAAAAGATCCAGTCCAAAGAGCCTTTATCTATGACAAAAGCGAAACCCTGTTAAATCAAAAATATCCGAAGGAAGCTTACTGGGCAACGGGGATTTTCTTCACCGCTATCGCTGCAGTGGTACTGTTAGGTTCATTTAGTGAATTGCGTCCCGCCTTTGACGTTAAAGGTAAGTCGACCTTGCTCTCGATGAACTTAGTGATCCAGATGATGATGTTAATTGCAGGTGCTTTTATCCTGATGACCTGTAAAGTCAAACCGACCAACATCTCTAACGGTCCCGTTTTTAAAGCGGGCATGGTAGCAATTTTCTCAGTATTTGGTGTGGCTTGGATGAGTGATACTTTCTTCATCAGCCATATGGATGTACTGCAGGAAAACCTGTCCCATGTAGTACAAAGCCAGCCTTGGACCTATGCCTTAGTGCTGTTTCTCATCTCTAAGCTTGTAAATAGCCAAGCGGCAGCACTCACTGCAATCGCACCTATGGGACTCGCCTTAGGGGTCGATCCAAAACTCTTAATCGCCTTCCTCCCTGCAAGCTACGGTTATTTCGTGCTACCAACCTATCCAAGTGATCTGGCCTGTATCGGCTTTGACCGTTCAGGTACGACTAAAATAGGTAAGTTCATTATTAACCACAGCTTTATCATTCCAGGCTTTATCGGTGTAGCGACAGCATCGGCTGTCGGTTATCTACTCGCAACCGCTTTACTCTAACCGCCAAAATAACAAAGGCCGCTGATGCGGCCTTTGTTTTAGATAACCTTAGATCACACAAAAGTATTAACCTGTGCCAATATAAAACCCATACCCTAGACGCCCATATTCTTCAGAACATAAAATACACAGCCCGAAAGTGAGATAAGTATCTTACTCAACAACTCTTTTTAGCTTGTCGTACTAAAGATGATTAGACGCTTATCCATTCTATTAGCTTTTTTCGCGATACTGATGGGGCTCGTATACTGTGCCTACAGTCTGATAACTCGGATTAACTTTAATTCCCACCATCAAGTAGGAGAGGTCATCGACACTCTAAACGGGGTTAATATCTATTATAACGGAGGAGTTAATACCCATTCAGGACGCAACCTATCTATAGATGGTTATAACTTAGGTATTCAATATCAATGTGTTGAATTTGTTAAGCGCTACTTTTACCAACGCTACCAGCATAAAATGCCTGACGCTTTAGGCCATGCTAGAGACTTTTTTGATAACAAGTTAAGCGATGGCATGTGGAATGAAAAACGCGCTATGCGGCAATACACTAATGCGAGTCAGACCAAACCTATGCAGGATGATCTACTCGTGTTTTCTCCATGGATATTTAACCCCTACGGTCACGTTGCAATCATTGCCTCAGTTACCGATAGCAGTATTGAAATTGCCCAACAAAATCCCGGCCCCTTTGGCCCATCACGCGAACGGTTGGCATTAATTCAACAAAACGGCCTCTGGTATATTGATGCGCCTCGAGTAAAAGGTTGGTTAAGATGGCAGGCCCCGGAAATCACGGCATCCCCGATTGCAGAATCCGCAAATACGCCATTCACCAGTAAAGTTCACTGAGAAATAACAATAATGTCAGTATTAACTTGGATTAAACAACGCTTTGCGCGCAACAGTAATAGCCTCAAGCAATCTAGGCCACAAACTGAGTTACACACTGTTTTTCATCAAGCCCAGATGCCCAATATCAGCTTGCCAATCATACAAACCTATCCACTCGTTGTACCTATGGACAGAGCAGATATTTTTGCTTATCAATTGCATTGCTTGCTGACTTACCAAGGGAAAGAGGCCTTAAACACTTTACTTAGCCAGGCAGGCTTTAACACATTGCCCGAGCAAACGGTCAACTTTAACGGTTTTATCGAACATCCAACCCAAGCGACCTGCGTATTACTGAACCAATATGACGATTTTGCGGGTGTGTGCATAACCTTAGTGACCAATGACAAACCCTTGCTAGAAGCATTAATCAGATTCAAATCCACCCCGCCCAATCCATGGGAAAGCTTTCCTAATATCGATCCCGATACCCTCGGCAGTCTTCAAGGTAATATCGACTTTTGGTGCAGCTATTTTTGGCGCCCCTATTGGCTATCACTCTCAGAAACTGAGCGCTTGCAATATCCTGAAAATTGGCGGGAATTTAGCGAGTTTCATTAAAACTTAAGGTACGCAAACACTTAATGCAGGATAAAAAATGAAATTGAAATATGTTGGATTAGCACTGACGTTACTGCTACTTGGTGGTTATCTGATCCCTGAGTCACCCGCGATCCCAGTAAAAGGTGCCAGCAGTAAAGATTGGAACAGCCAAACCTTTTGGTATGAACCTTGGGGTCCATCGGGCGTTCACAAGGGGATAGATATTTTCGCCGCCAAAAACACCGCAGTGATTGCGCCTACGCCTATGCTGATCTTGTATCGAGGTGACTTCTTCAAAGGAGGAAATGTGGTGGTTGGTTTAGGTCCTAAATGGCAAATTCATTACTTTGCCCATTTAGCCCAAATTGAATCAGCCACAGGATTGATTGCCTACCAAGGTGACACTTTGGGCACTGTCGGCGATACGGGTAATGCACAAGGTAAACCGCCCCATTTGCACTATTCCATTTTGAGCTTATTGCCTAAACCTTGGCTGATGGATACTTCAACCCAAGGTTATAAAAAGGCCTTTTATCAAAACCCTATCGAGTATTTAACTGCACTATAGGCTTAACTACTTACTTTAATCAGCTTATTGGCAGTGCAATATCAAGCTGAGGTTCTGCGGTTTTTGATGGGGTTTCATGCTCAACTGCCGCAGCTAATGCTTCTCTCTCTGCCTTCGCAATATATTTAGGTTTATTGCTAGATTGCAGTTTGGCATTGGCCTTTTTTGCCTTGCTCTTCAAGGTTTGATTAATCTTCTTTTTACGGTTCATCAGAGTACCAATGCGAGATACGGTATAAAGGGGGCGCGATTATAGCCTTCCATCAACACGCCAGACAATCGAAAGCACTAAGGCAAACGCGTGATCCAATCAAATAATCAAACCTGCGACTAAAGCATAGGTCTCCTAAATCAAAGACAAATGCCAAACAAGGTAATGCCTTACCGACATGAACTCGCACTATATGCATGGCCTTTACAGTAAAACCTCTCGATACCGAGTGCTGTGTCGCAATTTATTCATACTGTCGTCAAATCATGCAATTTCCTGTATGGCGTGACTAGACAAGCTGTAATTCCTCCCCTAAAATCGCGAATAATAAAAATCGTTATCATTTGTAATACAATTTAATGGAATATTAACCTATGCCAAGGGAGCCGGTGTAACAAACTCATTCGCCCTTAGCAGGAAGTTATATGACATTCAAAACCTCGTTTGTTGCTTTAGCCGTATTGGCAGCGTTAACCCAATCCGCTGCGGCCCAAGATGCCACCGACAACAGTCCAAACAACAAAAATAAAGACATAGAAAAAATCACTGTCACCGCGAGTCGAATGGATAAATCCCCCAGCTCGATCCCCAATACTGTCACTATCATCGACCGCGCCCAATTAGAAGAACAGTTCCGCACCACTAAAGATTTATCGACTATTATCGGTAACTTAGCGCCTAGCTTTTCACCGAGCCGCCAGAAGATGAGTAACACAGGTGAAACCCTGCGTGGTCGTCCGCCATTGATTATGATCGACGGCGTGCCTCAATCGAACCCACTTCGCAGTGGTGGTAGAGAGGGACAAACTATAGATCCTGCCATGATTGAGCGCATCGAAATCATTCACGGCGCCAATGCCATGCACGGTCTCGGTGCCCAGGGCGGTATCATCAACTACATCACTAAAAAGCCTACAGGCGACAGCGAACAGGTTGCTAGTTTCGATGTCACAGTGCCTGATTCAATGAAATCCAATGGCTTAAGCTTTGGTGCTAGCTATGCGTTTTCTGGCGAGTCAGAATTTATCGACATGATAGGTTCGGTTAGCTACCGCAATAATGGCGTCTATTACGATGCCAATCATAACGTAGTGGGTGTCGACACGACTCAAGGCGAGTCGATGGACAGTCAAAGCAAAGACTTCTTCATCAAGCTTGGCCATAACTTCGATGAGTCACGCCTTGAATTAATGGTTAACCATTACAATGCAGACAACAATGGCGATTGGATGCCCGTTGCAGGTGACAAGCCCAATGGTGTACCCACAGGTGCAGTTAAAGAAACTCAGCCATGGGAAGCCGCCAACAACCAAGTGACCACCACAAGTTTGACTTACACCCACGCCAACATTGGTGGCCAGCAACTTAGCCTGCAACTCTTTAATCAAGATTTTAAAGCGGTTTATGGTGGCGGCTGTTTCGATAGCTTCTACGATCCATCCTTCGAAGGCAGCGACCAAGTCATCCAATGCGGTGTCGGCAGTAAAGGTGAAAGCTTGTACTACGAGCAATCGCGTAACTCTTCGGTTAAATGGGGTTTAAAAAGCGCCTTAATCGCTAAGGATATTGCAGGTTCAGGAATTGATGCGGCCTACGGTGTCGACCTTTTCCGCGACACCACTGAGCAAGATTTAGTAAAAACAGGCTTTTCATGGGTTCCCGAAAGTACCTATGACAACGTTGCGCCATACTTGCAGTTAGATTATGACTTAATTGAAAATTTAACCTTATCGACTGGTGTTCGTTACGAACATGCCGAGTTAAGTGTAGATGACTACAAAACCCTATGGGGTGCAGGCAATAAGCAAATTGCGGGCGGTTCAGCCACCTTCGATGAAACCTTATTTAACGTCGGTATCTCTTATAAAATCACTCCTGACATTCGTGTTTATACCAGCTATAACCAAGGTTTTGGCATGCCGGATATCGGCCGAATTCTGCGTGATGGTAAAAGCTTCCCCGGCGACAATCCCAGCATAGATGGCTCACTGGCACTCACGCCGATAGTCACAGATAACGTTGAAGTCGGCGCCGATTACCAAGGTAAATACTTAAGCGCTAAGCTAGCTTACTATCGTTCCGCCACTGATTTTGGTTCACGTTTGGCCTTAAATAGTGATGGTTTCTACGACGTGAAGCGCGAAAAGAGTGTGATCGATGGTATTGAAGCCAATGTCACCGCCTACATTACCAGCAATGATGATCTCGGCATGAATATCGCCTTCCAGCAGGGCGAATACGATTCAAATGGTGATAGCCAAGTCGATACCGATCTCGATGGTGCAAATATTTCACCAAACCGTATCAACCTGTTCTGGACCCATAGCTTCGATAATGAAATGTCGACCCGCGTTCAAGCCAATTACTACATGGACCGCGATTTTAAAAACGCGGCGGGCAATAAGTATGCAGAGTTTGATGGTTACACGACAGTCGATGCTTCCTTCTCAATGCCGCTTTACACTGGCACCCTGAGCCTAGGTTTGCAAAATCTATTTAATAAGGATTATTTCAATTATTACTCACAAACCATGGGTACGAATGATCGTTATTTCAAAGGGATGGGACGTACTGCAACAATAGGCTACACCTTACCTTTCTAAGTGAAAGGCCCATTTTGAAACATAAAAAAGCGCAATTAAATTGCGCTTTTTTATTGTGTGGAAGAAAGCAAATTATGCCTTGGTCACGACCCAGAGTGCGTGTAATAAACCAGGGAACCAGAACAGTAAACATAACACGATGTTTATTAGCAGATCTTTACCCGCTCCCGCCTTCAAAAATACAGCAACTGGGGGCAATAAAATCGCAATAATGACTAAAAGTAGTTTATTTGTATCCATAACAGAACATCCTCAAAACGGAGATTGTAGGCAAATCAACAAGATCTAACTTCGCAGGAAGACTCAGAATTTGCAAACCTTTTAGTTTGCAGGGCGTAAATAATCCCAGCCGCAGCCTAAATGAAGGCCCTTACCATTCCCTAAAATGAAAAAGGATATTCAACCCATTATCTGTCCAGAGTAGACTAAGATATCCACTAAACTCCAACCGAAAATCCCTAAAAGCATCTATAGTTAAAGAAAAATATGAAGTAAAAGAATGATATTTGATCCCCAAGCCTTATTACTCATCAAGTTTATTTGCCTGCTTACTAGCACGGCTGCCATCGCATGGGGACTCATTGCACAACCGTTAAAAATTGCCACTCAAGCCAGTATGCGCTTTTCTCTGGCGAACTTGTTCGTCCTCCTTGGCATCATACTCAACAGCCAACGCACCGAAGCCTCCAGTTACTTTTTTTGGTTCTGCTCGGATATGGCGATTTTATTTGGCTTCATTCTAGCGCGTTGGGGAACGAAGGCGCTTTTTAGACTCAAGCCCAGCGTAAAATCGGATCTTATTCTTTTAGCACTCACCGCTGGTGTGATGCTCTTGGTTCCACCTAATTTCAGCTCCGAACGCATTTTGGCCATCGCATTCTCAGCCTGCGCCGCGCTCATTTTCGCCATGTTAACTCGAGATAACTATCTTGCCATCAAACGCGATACGGGAAATCGAGTTGCCATCGCTATGGTCATGCCTTTAGTCGCCATGGTGGGTATTTTTATCATTCGTATCTTTATCGCCCTGCTTTCTCCCGAAGAAAGTCCGATGTTTATCGCCATGCACACGCAAGAAGCCATACCTGTGCTTTGGTTCTATGTCTTTCTGGCCCTATTGATCAATATCGTGATGATAGGTAATGCCATGACGCGGCTTGTCAGTAAAATCCGCCTGTTAGCGGAGCGAGACCAACTCACAGGCCTGTGGAATCGCCGTGCTATGCATAAGTTTTTAAACAATATCCATCAACGCTGGCTGCGGGATAAAGTACCTTACAGTATGATTTTATTGGATCTTGATCATTTTAAAGACATAAACGATCAATACGGGCACGATGCGGGCGATCTCGCTCTGCTGACGGCGGCGAGACTGTTTGGATCGGTATTGCGAGAAAATGACGCCCTATGTCGTCACGGTGGAGAGGAGTTTCTGGTGATTTTACCCGCGACCGATGCACCCGCCGCCAGAGCCGTTGCCGAGAAATTGCATCAAGTACTTAAGGACAATTCATTTATCTGGCAAGGTGTTACGATAAAAATCCATGCCAGTTTAGGTTACGCCACTATCTATCAAGGATGCCAGCCCGACAAGCTACTCATTCAAGCGGACCAAGCCATGTACCGCGCCAAATCCGAAGGCCGAGACCGTATTTGCCAAGCTTGCTAGGCTTTCGCAACATAACGCTGCAAAGATTAATCTCCTTTCGCAGGCCAAGCCAAAGTATCGGGCTCACGCCATGAAACTAGCGCCTCAGTGACACCTTCTGCACCAAAATGCTCACCTTGAGTCGGCAAATCCCGATAAGCGTAATCATGCCAACCTGTCACGTCATCACCATAGCGAAAATGCAGACAATAGGCATGCAGATAACACCGATCAGCTGCCTCACCGCCGTATAAATCATCCCCTAAAATGGGTACACCTAAGCTCGCCAAGGCAACTCTTAATTGATGGGTTTTACCTGAGTGGGGTTTAAGCAAATATAAACGCAACCCCTCACCAACACTCAAGGAGAAAAACTGCGTAATCGCTGGATTCTCTTTAGTCCGCAGTAACTTAAACATGCTACGACGCGACTTTGCCATGTCACCAATCACCCAGCCTTGCTTCTTCTTCGGCTTGCCTTTCGCGAGGGCGAGGTAAAATTTCTGCACTTTATGGGTGGTAAACAGCTCAGTAAATTGCTTGGCGGCGACCGCGCTCTTAGCCAGAATCAACAGACCGGACGTGGGTGTATCGAGTCGATGAACAGCAAAAAGCTTAATCCCTAAATCTTGCTCAGCCTGCGCCACCACGCCTGCAGTCCCATCCTGGCTGTGGAAATGCACTTTGGCTGATTTGGAAATAACAATAAAATCAGCCTCATCGGCTATGATTCGATACATGGAGTACTCGACGTTGTAATGCGGATCATCGACTTAAAACTGAATAGTGACGACTAAGCCTGGATGATTATCCGTGAGATTAATTTTGGCATTGTGCCGTGAGAGAATCGCTTTGACCATAGATAATCCTAAACCAGTGCCCTGTAAATGCCGGCTAGGGTCGAGGCGCACTAAACGTTCGAACACTCTTTCTTTACTCTCATCTGGAATACCAGGGCCATTATCACGGATCTGAATTTGTGGGCCTGACTGAATAATCTCAATCCGCGCACCTTGGCCAGAATACTTCATCGCATTATCGACAAGATTATATAAAGCTTGGAATAATAAGTATTTATCACCAAAAACCTTATGATCTGTCAGTAACGATAAACTCAAGGTTTGCTCGTTAGATTCAGCCACAGCATCGGCCATATCCAATAAGTCAGTACACAGTTGCGCTAGGCTTAACTCCTGCAAATCGAGTGTCTGCTGACCTTCTTCGATACGCGTGAGCGACAACATGGCATCAAACGTCGCTAAACAATGATCGAGCTCCTCGGTCAAAATGGCGCAACCTTCGCTAATCTCGTTGCTCGGCTTACTCGCTAACTCTTCAATACCAATACGGATATGTGACAGTGGAGTACGTAAATCATGGGCGATATTATCGGTCGCACCACGCACTGCCATCAGGTTATTTTCGAGAATATCCAGCACATTATTAAACTGCAGCGCCAACATATCGAACTCATCCTGACGCCAACTCAAGGGTAAGCGGGTGTCGTAGTGACCGCGTTCAATCTGTTCACTCAAGCGGTTGTATTGCACTAATCGACGTAAAATCGCCTTAGAAAACAGATAGCCGAGCGCTAAAGTCAACACTACGGTAAGCATGACAGCCGTTGCAGCGGCACTGATAAACTTATCAATTAACGTCGCTAAGTTATCGGTACGGGTCGCAATCAATACTGGGCCGTAGCGGGTCATCACCAGACCGCCAGTAAGAATATGCAGCTTATCCGGGCCACCGGTTAAGATAGGAAAATCCCGCGTTTGCGGCAGCATGGGCATGCCTTCGGGCATAAAGCTCAAGGCACCGACCATATCGTAGCTGTTACGCCAAGCGATCAGGGCCGTTTGTGGATCGGCGGCGCGGATTTGAGCGGCAAAACTACGGCGATCAACCGTTAGGGCAAGTTGCTGATAACGTTGGGTCTCTGACTCTAAATATTGAGTCACTTGATACTGCTGCTCAATAATCAACTGCCGATAGAGGGCAAATAGCAACGCCCCGATGATCACTATCACTAAGGTCGAAAAAACGATTGTGATGCGCCAGGCGCTGCTTTGGTAAGGCTTAATGCCTTTGTCGTAAGCGATAACCCGCTCCCCTCACGGTTTCGATAAGCTCGCCATGGCCTAACTCTTCAAATTTACGGCGTAATTTTGCGATATGCACATCGATGACGTTCGTGCGCGGGTCAAAGTGATAATCCCACACTGCTTCGAACAATAAGGTGCGGCTAATAACTTGATTAGCATGTTCCATCAAATACTTAAGTAACTGAAACTCTTTCGGCTGTAGCATCAACTCCTGCCCGTCTAAAGTGACATTACGGGTCAGTAGCTCCATCTTCAAACCACCAACAACGAGATCAGTTGTCACAGGCACAGATTGGCCACGGTGCATCAGTTTTTCAGCGCGGACTAATAACTCGGAGAAAGCAAACGGCTTAGTCATATAGTCGTCGCCACCTGCCCGCAAGCCTTTTACTCGCTCATCGACATGCGCTAAAGCGGATAAAATCAGCACTGGTGTTTGATTACCCGTTGCCCTTAAGGCGGCCAGCAATTTTAAGCCATCGAGCTGAGGTAACATGCGGTCGAGGATCACGAGATCGTACTGACTACTCGTCGCGAGTGACAGACCTTGATGGCCATCGCTCGCCGTTTCGATATTGTGGCCCTGCTCAAGAAATCCTTTGACGATGTAATCAATCGTCGTCGCATCATCTTCAACTAAAAGTATTTTCATCTGTATGTTGCGCTCCTCAATCTTAAGCACTCGTGTGAGCACTCGATTGACTTAGATATTTCAATCCCACTTGAGTAAAGGTAACGGTCGTAAATTTTCGACATCAAAGGCCAACTTAAACTTACCCGTATCGTCTAGCAGCTTAAGTTCTAAGTAACTGATACCTAAGTCGTGGTCTAACTTTGCTTCGGTTAAGAAGGCTTTATGATCTTTAGTGGCCTTAATGATTAGACCTGAAAAGGTTTGATCTTTTGCCGCGATCATACGCGTTGCCTCAACCTCACCCAGATCATCGGCGCTTACTTTACTCGCCTTTTGTTTCAGTAACTTACCATCACGGGCACGATATTCAAACCGCGTTATAGAGTTTGCTAAAGGATTAATCAACTCAAATTGATAGACTAATTCACCCTCTTGCTCTTCCATATGAAATTCGGCAATCACACCGGAGAACCCTTTTTCAATCTGCTGCATAACGCTCAACGGCGGTACATAGTCTCCACCCGCAAACATCGAATACATGCTCTGAGCCGCCGTTGCGACACCAGATACCAACATGAATCCTAGCAACCATAGTCTCATGGCCCCTCCATATAAATCAGCTAAGTTTGTATCTTATGAGACAATCAGTTAGAAGTCGATGGACCTATTGCGCCTGTATGCAATTCCAAGCTAATCCCTCACAATTTACCACTGGATATAGCATCACACTGTGTCAGCGTTAACTCAGGTTCGGCCATCAATTGATCTAAAATCCAACGTCAACAGAACCTAAATCGCTGATAAGCCAAACACTCAATCATTTTGTGGCTAATGTGTTAAGTCTACCTAATACCAGCTTAAACACCGATGGAAACAAGATTAAGCTTTGATCATCTGAGGATTTTTAAACATGACATTTTCAGTGATAACCCTCAATTTCGCCATTTAGAATCAAGAGGATTGAATTTTAGCGGTTATTTTAGTCTATCTGTGTCATTAAAAAGTGGAATTGGCAAATAAATCGCCCTCGACTAAAGTCAGATAACTTAGTGTCAGGTAACGGTATTTTTAAATCGGAGCGCAAATGAAACCAGTCATACGATGGATAAGCTTAAGCTTGTTATTAATAGCAGCATTAAGCGCTTATGCCTATGGCAGCGCCACCAGTGCATTGGTGTTCATCATCTTAGGTATGCTATTGGAAGGGACATTTTGGATTGGATTACTCGGTAAGCGAAAAACGAAATAAACAGCCTCAGTTAATTTGCAGCTAATGCGTGATTCGCCCTAACGAGCCCAGTGCGAAATCGGCGCAGGCATAGCATGGGCATACCCCTGTTGATAATCGCATCCCAATAAAGTTGCCACATCAATGTGCGTCAAAGTCTCCACACCTTCACAAACAACCTGCATTCCTAATCGCTGTAAATACTCAACTAAGCTCGTCAACATACGCATTGAATGTGAAGAGCGACAAGCTTGCAGCAAAAGGGAACGGTCTAACTTGATGACATCATAGGGCAATACCATCATACGCAAGAAATTACATTCTTGGGTGCCAAAATCATCCAGTACGATGCTGGCTCCTCGTGCCCGTAACATTTCAATCAATTCATGCTGTTTATCATCTAATAAAGTGTGTTCTAACACTTCAAACCAAATTTTGATGCACAGCACTTTTGCTTGAAGCAACAGCATTTGTAATAAATTTTGGTAAGTCACACTGTATGGCATGGGATTTAAATTAATGGACAGTATGCCAACGCCTTGATCGGCCAATCGAGGTAAGTCTTTGATAATCGACCTCAACATCCATATATCAATGTGCAAAGCAGCATTTTTATCTAATAATAAAAAATCAATACCTGTATATGCATGACGCTTGGCATCCCAACGGCGTGCAAGTGCTTCATATCCTATAACGGTTTTATCAACCCCGATAATAGGCTGATAAAAAGGCATAACCACATCAGACATAATGCAGCTTGCAATATCTTCACTCACTTTTTTACGCTTAACTGACAGCATAGATACCTACAGAATATTAATATATCTGACTTATTTTTAACTAAATTGGCACTCGCTTCTATCAGATAAATCCTAAAAACAAAAAATCACTGCACTTTAATTATAGGACTATTCCTATTAACGCATAAAAATCACCCATATAAAATACAGCTAAAATGTTTTTCCAATCTAACAGCAACATCAACCAAAAATGAAATCAAGGCAACTCAATACAAGGTAACTCAATAATAATGCGATTATATTTAGCGCTTTTTGGTATTATTTTTTATAGCTCTCAAGTTTATGCTGCGGCAGAAATAAGCATAGGCACCTTATTTGACTATATGCCTAGCAATAAAACCACTTATTTGAAAAAAATAATGAACATGGGCGATTCAACTGCATTTATTAAAATATCGATTAACGAAATAAAATATGATGAAAATGGCCTGCCCTATGAAGTACCTGAACAAGAGACAGAAAACCGCGCCTTGATAGCTAGCCCGTCTCGCTTAATTATTCCAGCCAAGGGAGTACAAGCAACGAGATTGTTGTTCTTAGATAAAAAAGACACAGAACGTTACTTTAGAGTTCGCTTTGTACCAGTGCAGCCAAAAAACAATGATGGATTTGATGAGCAAAAAACTGAAAAAACGCATGAAGAACTCACTGCCGGAATACAAATACTAACAGGTTATGGGGCATTTTTATTTATCACCCCAGAAGAACCTAAATACTCGACTGAAATAACGGAAGACACAAATAACGCAGAAATAAAAAATAACGGGAATACAACTATTATTTTAGATTTTTTTGAATCATGTAACAAAAAAACCAAAGAGTGTTCCACAGCGACCAAATTGCACATCTTACCCGGTTCAAAAAAACAACTGGTAAAAAATAGTAACGAAAGCTATCACTTTCAATTGATTGAAGGTGATAAAACCAAAAGCATAGTTATTGGTAACTAATGCATCCCTAAAAGGAGACTGTAATGAAAATATGGAAGGCGGCCCCAATAACCTTATTAGTGGCCATGAACTCATTTGCGGCTGAAAAGATTGAACATCAAGTCACTGTGATTGCACAAATTCCGTCAGAGAACTTTTTTGTGCAACCAACAGGCAATGATAACTGGATCAACAGCCAGCAAAAGTTAGCATATAACGCCCATACAAAAAAGCTAGATCAATTAAATAAGCAACTAGAAGTTAAAAGTACTATTGGTGCTATTACGGGTTACTTATCAAACCCAGCCATTATCGCCAGTGGCAATGATAATATTGCACTAACAGTTAAAGTGGGCGGTATTGAACTGAAGACATCTGCGACTGAATTAGTCGATGTCGACAATGCTAAAACGGGTAAAACCCTTGCACTAGAGATCATTCCTACTGCGCCAGCAAGCGGCTATGTAGCAGGTAACTACCAAGGCATGGTCAATATGATTTTCGAATCGGAAGCGCCAATTAAAAAACCATAGAGATTTATTAAGTTAAATTTCAAAAAAGCTCCCGCGAAGGGAGCTTTATTAATTTTCAAGTTAACGACTCATGCTTTTCATTTTTTCGATATGAGGCAACACACTTGTCATCTTTGATCCTGACGATTCTGATCGCAACGCTAATCTTTAGCTCTTGCTCTTTGGCGAATAACACGCCATCGGACTCGCTCAAGCTGCTAAAGCAATATCAAGACTTGCCTGATGGATTTTCTGAGCATTTTTTCAATGCCCCATTAACAGTAAGAATCACCATTGATAATAAATTGCTTGGCGAAGGTGAAATAGTGTTAGGACTCGATACCAGTGTACAACTATTAAAACTTATTGACGTGAGCGAAAGCGATCTTGACGAACGTCAGCAACAATTATGGGTAACACAATTAAACCAAAAACATAAGTTGGGTTTGTGCCCAAAAGGCTGTCAGGGCGGCATATTAGCGATTGAATATAATTTGGAGAACTCTCAATTATCTATTTTAACGGCCAATATCGAAAAACAACCATCAAGCTCGCACTACTATGCCTTGCCTGAACAGGGAAGCTACGGCGCGCTATTTCGACAACAACTCAATTGGAGTCAATCCAATGAGAGCGATTACGCAGGCCGTTATAATTTGCAAGCCCAAGCAAGTTTAGGCCAGTGGACCACACTACTTGAAGGTGAAGTCACTCAAAATAATGAAGAGACACTCAACTCGACTATTCAACAGTTGTATACAGAACGTCAAAACGAAGGACGCTTCTATCGACTCGGGTATTTCTCCCCTTATGCCCAAGGTTTAATTCGTCAGCCCATCATTTATAGCGGCAGCTCACAAGCAGTGATGGGCGTGATGTTGGGTGACTCTAATCAGTTATTGGTCGCTCAAGCCTATGCCAGTGCCACACCCATTTATGTCACTCCGAATCGTGCAGGTGTGGTAGAAATCTACCAAAATGGGCAATTGATCAACTCGCAACAGATTAACGCAGGCTTACAAGCCATTGATACTAAAGTATTACCATCTGGCATATATGAAGTTGAAATTCGGATTCTAGAAGATGGCCAAGTCACTGAACGTCGTCGAGAAATCATTAACAAACCCATTCAATGGCAAAACACTGAAGAGCCCTTTCGGGTGAACTTGTTTGCTGGAGAAAAGTTACAAGAAATAACGAATTGGGATGATGAAAGCAGACGCGGACTCAGCACGGGGGCACTCGCAAACTACTTATTAACACCGGCGATCATCCTTGGCGCTGCAGCTCAATTTATGGATAAAGGTTGGCACTACAGCATTTCGGCTGATTGGGACTGGAACCAACAACTGCGCTTTTTTGGTAATTGGGTGATGAATGAACAACAGGGCAGCGATTTTGATTTGCAAGCAGTTTATAGCTACAGGCAAGGTAGTTTTGTACTCAGCCATCAGCAACAACTCAGCCAATCGCAAAGCAGTGATATTACGAACTCTAATCCCAAAAAGACGAGTGCATCTCTGCAACATAACCTAGGGAGAGGTCACTCTGTTTCGGCCTATTTGTCACATCAATCTGAGCAAGGTCAAGGCATTGACTTAGGTTGGCAGTACAACGGCAAACTCTGGGGACGCCAAATGAGCTGGAGTTTAAATGCGTTCGATCGTCCCGGCAGCATTAACACTTCAGGCCAGCGCGACCAAGGCGGAGCACTTTATTTCAGTATGAACTTAGGCGATCAAACGCGTCGAATGGGTGGTGGCTTAGGCAGCAGAACTTCACGTTCTGGCGGGCAAGAACAGCATGCCTATGTTGATTACCAACAGCAACTAGACTGGTGTGGCATTGAAACCATAGGGATGGGACTAAACACGGATAGCTATGGTGTTGGCGCAACCGCCAATAGCCGCTTTAGCAACAATATTGTTAGCGGGGATGCCTATGCACAGTCATCGTCCTATAACAGTGGCATCACAAGCGGCATAAACCTCGATAGCATGGTTGCACTAGGGCAACAGGGTGAACTCAGCATCTCAGGCCAAAGCCAAAACCACGATGCGGGCATGATAATCGATGTCATGGCTGATACCCCAGACATCCTTTTACAAGCAGAAGATGAGCACGGTGGCAGTGTCACCTTAAAGCCTGGGCGCAACTTAGTGCCAGTGACCGCCTATCGCAGTGGTAGCGTACAGCTCGCCATACAGGACTTTGATGACACACCTTCAGTTATCCAACCGAGCGTATTGCATTACCACCTCAATAAGGGCGGCGTCAGTTACCAACAAATCAGAGTCATGAAGACTGTCACTGTGATTGGCCGCTTAGTGAATCAACAGGGATTGCCGCTTAAAGGCGCACTTATCGCCAACCATGCGGGGCGCAGCTTGAGTGAGGCCGATGGCTTTTTTGCCGTCGAAATGAGTGAACACCATCCGAGCTTGCAAGTGGAGTATCAAGGTATACAAGAGTGCAACCTTGAACTCGATTTACACCGAGTGAAACGTGAACAGAACCTATTGCTATTAGGCAATATCACTTGTAATGCCCAAACATGGGCACAACAAACATTAACAGAGAACCTAGCCAAGTGAATTATCGTTACGCTTTATATGCATTGTTGGGATATTTGCTACTCAGCCCATTAACAGAGGCAGCTACCATTCAGGTTACTGCTGAATATAAACCTGCGCCCTATGATATTAATGGTAGTAAGTTTATTAACACTACACCATGTTCAGTTCCTGAAAATATGACTGGTGATTTCTGGTGTAAAGGCACCGCATCTTTAGAAAATGAGCAAGCAATAAAAATAGAGACGACAATATCATCAAAACTAATTAGTAATGATGGAAAACTAGAACATGCTATTACTTATCAAAAGTTTACTGGCGAAAAAACTGTAGAGCTGACAAAAAAAGGGAGTAGTAAAACACACAAAATGAAATTTAAACTAACGAAAATTGGAGCATCTCAAACCCCGAACTTAATAAAAGAAGCAGGAGAAACCGATAATTTTTGGTTATATTATGTTCAAGGAGATTGCAACTTCAGATTAAATACCTGGGCAAGCAGTAGCATTTTAGATTATTTTTATGACATAAAAAACGCTAACCAACAGTCTGGAGGCATTTGTTACAACAATAAATTTAACCCGAAATTCACATCATCAAAGAATGTCACCCTTCAAAGGATTTATATTGGTTATAAACTGCAACCTCCCGATCCTTTAAAAATGGAAAATGGTACTTATAAAGGCAATATAACCCTGAGCCTTGGACGCAATAAAGATCTCGACTTTGGTGATGCAACCTATTCAGACTCAAACGTAACCATAGAATTTACCTTAAGGGTCACGCATCAACTTAAGTTAGAATTCCCTGCTGGCAGCAATAAAGTAATCTTGCAACCGCCTAAGGGCTGGGCACCATGGATGAACAGCGGAAAAACACCGCCCAACTTAAAGGCTGAATTGCCGTTTAAGTTTTGGTTTAGCGCACCATTTGATGTTTCATTGAGTTATTGCCAATATCAAAACAATGGCCAGTGCCAACTTAAAAACATTAAAAACAGTCACAAAACAAATATAGAAATCAGTTATATAAATGGTATAGGAAAATCAGTGCCGCTATCGACATCAAAGTACCATTTTACAAATACAGATGGGGAATATATCAATGTTGCAAGAAAGCTATTGTTTGAAATTAACAAAACCAACTTAACTGAAATGATGAAATATCCAGGAAGCACTTACCAAGGGGATGTAACTATTATGTTCGAGGCTGAAATCCCTCCATTTTAACATTAAAATAATCCCTGTTGCTGTGCATAATGAAACAATTCACTGTCACTTTTTAAACCGAGTTTTTGCATCGCATTGGTTTTTTGGGTACTTATGGTTTTTACACTGCGGTGTAAATAGCTGGCAACTTGAGTCACTGACATGCCGTTTGCCAGTAAACGTACCACTTCTATTTCTTTCAGTGAAAGTTCAACTGGGATGGTATATTGATTAATACCTTGTTCATTTAATAATTCACGGACAGTTTCGCCAATGTAAACAGAACCTAATAATACTTTTTTAACTGTTTTCTCTAATTCGGCAATGACTGATTTTTTTAATAATAAGCCTTGTATTCCAATCTGTAACAGCGCTTGTAATACACCTAAATTATGTACTTGGGTCAATACTATTATGGGTAAATTTGGATATTTTCGTCTTAGCTGTTTAATCATGGCCATACCGTCGACATTGTCATCATTAGGCATACTAAAGTCTGTGATCAATAAGTCACATTCATGTTGTTCTAATGTACGCCATAATTCGGAAACATTATTTGCTTCAGCAACAATGTCACAACTTGGCTGCATTTCAGCCATCAAACTACGCACGCCAGTGAGTATAATAGGGTGATCGTCGGCAAGGATGATCTTAAAAGCCATATATAACTCCTCGTGATAATGTGAACTTATGGATGCCTTATCTATACTACTTGGCATCGGTGTTTTTTTCGAGACTTAATACACTTTGGTCATAGAGATGAGTGCGACTCAAAAAATGCGTTACCAACTTCTTTGCATCTTCAGTTGCTTATCCCTGCTATGCATGACTTTTATCACTCATGCCGAACAGCCCAAAACCACAACAATTAGAGTAGGCGTACTCGCCAATGGCTGGGGACCTTTTCAACAAATTAATGACCAGATAACAACGGGATTTAGTGTCGAACTCATACAACTGCTCGCCAAAAATCTTAATTACCAAATTGACTGGAAGGTTTATCCCAATTGGATGAGCCTCTATTCTGCTGGCTGTAATGGGGAAGTCGATGTCTTGCTTGACGCTTTTCGTACTGTTGAACGTACTCAATGCCTTATGTTTAGCCGCTCATACTACACCTCCCCCACTGTTGTCGTTATTCGTTACGACAGCCGATTTTTTCGCGATGTGAGTGAATTTGGCCAAGCTCGGATTGCCGTTGAAAAAGGATTCTCGACGGAGAAATTAGTCAAACTGCATTATCCAACCGTAACAGAAGTAACATTTTCTAATACAGAACAAGCACTTTCCTCCGTCATTGATAAAACGACCGATGCCTATATCGGTAATCTTCATGTTGCTAACCAATACATTAGTGCACACCCTGAACTTCTTATCGTTGCCCAAGCCCCCCTGATGATGGAAAACTTACATTTAGGGATCACGAAGAACAATAGCCTGCTTGTAACACAACTCGATAACGCCTTAATGGCTCTGAGTGTAGAAGAGCGCAATGCTCTCGAAGTAACTTGGCTGGGTATGGGTGATCTTCATTTTTTAGGCCACAGTAATTTTCTACTTAGACCCAATGAACGCGAATGGCTGGCAGGTTTACCTTCACTCAGAGTCGGATTTGTAAGTCATTGGATGCCATTCTCTTCGGTTAACAATAAAGGCATCTTGGTTGGTTTACTTGCTGATTATCTTGAACAATTCAGAGAAAAACTAGGGCTTGATTATGCGGCACAAAAAACCAGAACGTGGGATGAAATCCAAACCGCACTCGTTAATCATGAGATTGATCTCGCCATTATTCCAACACGATTGAAAGCACAATATCCAGACTGGCACATGAGCGAAGTGTTTACGTCTTTCCCTATTGTTATAGCCACTGCCCGCAACAGTCCGCGAATCGCGGGGCTGTCAGAACTGAACTTTCAACGCGTGGTCATCACAGATAATCTACTGCTGCCAAGCATTAAAAAAGCCTATCCGAATATCGATGTTGTAGTTTCTGCCAATCCCGACGAAGGTCTGACCTTAGTCGCAAAGGGCAAAGCAGCGGCTTACATAGGTAATTTGGCCGTTGTGACTATGCTTATCGACGACAAATTTGACGATGAATTACGAGTAGCGGCACCAACGCCTTATAAAGATGAACTCGCTGTTGCCGTTCGTGAACCTTATTGGCCACTTATCCCATTAATTAACCGTGTTTTCTCCAGTATGAGTGAGAAAGAAAAACAGCAGATCCGCAATACTTGGCTAGCCGTAAATTACAGTGAAGGCATCTCTTGGCACACTTTACTCAAAACACTACTGCCGATTGCGATAGGTTTACTGCTTTTCATTGGCGGCTTAACCATAGCCTATTTAAAACTCAGGCAAGAAATCAATAAACGGCGCATCGTCGAAAATGCTCTAGCCATCGCAAAAGAAAACGCCGAGCAAGCCACTAAAAGAAAAGCTGAATTTCTCGCAGCCATGAGCCATGAGATCCGCACGCCCATGAATGGACTCGTGGGTATGGCAGAGCAACTCAGCTTTACCCCTCTTGGCATAGAACAAAAACAAATGGTGCAAATCATTAGTAATGGCGCGGAAGAAATCCTCCAAATCATTAATAACATTCTCGATTTTTCTAAAATAGACATGGGAAAAATGCGTCTAGAATCGACACCAATACTATTGCGTGAAGTTCTCGATAGTACGCTTAATATGGTCATGAATGATTTACGTACTAAAGGCTTAAGCCTCTATTTACACGTTGACCAAGGCGTAGCAGCACGGGTAACAGGAGACAGTCTTCGCATAAAGCAAATCCTATTCAATTGGGTAAATAACGCCATTAAATTCACTGAACGCGGGTTTATTGAAGTCTCAGTCAAGCTTGAAGCCGAACAAGAAGGTCAACAATTACTGCTCATTGGCGTACAAGATACGGGTATCGGCATGAACACTGAGACTCAAGCGCGAATATTCAATATTTTTGAGCAAGCTGACGTCTCGACAACACGTAGCTATGGTGGTGCAGGTTTGGGCCTTGCCATTAGCCATACACTCGCCGAAATGATGGGCGGCGACATCATCCTGAATAGCGCCCCTCATTTAGGCACATTTATTGGTTTACGCATTCGGTTACCTGTGGTGGCTCAGAATGAATTTGATGAACAATTGCAGGGATTAAAAGCATATATCGCCATCGGCGATATAAAATTACGTCACACTTTATCTTGGCATTTAGCTTCATTAGGTATTGTATTAACAGAGAATAAAGCCAATGCAGACCTGTTGTTTACTGATAATGCTTCGGATGATCGGCAACACATACTCTGCACTCACTTTAATGAAGCACTGGGTTATAGATATCAAAATGAGCAATGTTTATTGAATGCAAATCCCTTAACATCGCAAGCTGTGAAGGATGTTTGTTACATCAACATGGGGTGGATTGATACTATCGTCTCAACCCCGCAAAGGGATATTCAATTTAAGTTTAACTGGCCAGAATGCAAAATATTATTAGTTGAAGATCATCAACTTAATCAGATATTGGTGCAGCGACAGCTGAAACAGTTACGCCTAACATGTGATATTGCAGATAACGGTGCCCAAGCGCTCGCCCTCATGCAAAAGACTCAATATGACTTAGTGTTATGCGATTGCCGCATGCCAGTGATGGATGGCTACACTTTTTGCCAACAAGTGAGATCGCAGGAAATCGAGGGGCAACATATTCCCATCATCGCACTCACGGCCAACGTGCTAAATGAGCAAAAACAAAAGTGCATGGCAGTTGGGATGGATGACTTACTGGCAAAACCACTGCACTTAGATGAGCTGTATGAAATGCTTTTGAAATGGCTACCGTCTGCAAAACCAGCACTTATCGATATAAAAATATTAGAGGATGCCTTTGGTCGCGAAGAGACATTAAGCAAAATGTTATTAATGTTTAAAACTGAGCTCGAAACCTCACTTCAGGATATTCAACTTAAAACACCTCAACTTGCGGATAAGATCCATAGATGTGCTGGAACTATCAGTATGTTAGGGCTCACATCAATAGCAGAGCACGCTTGGATACTCGAAGAAAAAATGAGGCAACAGGGAAATAATAATGCTGAAGCGGAATTGGCTCAATTTCAAACGACAATAGCCCAATTGATAACTGAGCTAGACGCAATAATGCGAAATCGCACCTAATATGGTGGCAGGTTTACTCAAAGTTATCATGGTGGACTAAGCTATTCCAAAATATGAATTTGTTCTGATTTGAGTGCCACTGTGGTTTGCATCCCCTTAGTAAGAGCAAGCTTTTGGGCAAAATGCAGCGAGACTTCAGTGTTAAGTTGTAACGAAGTGCCAGTGACGTAGCAGATAAGCCGAACAGATTCGCCCATCACCAGCATAGCGTCGATCGTGACATCTAATTTATTAAAACTGCGGCATAAACGCCCTTTGGATATCGAATTAAAACGAATACCTTGATTGGGGATAACCCAACGGACTCGACTTCCCACAGGGCGATCTTTGCCATAGTCGCAGGCAATTAGCTGCTCACCAAATTTAAGCCAAGTGAGATTTTTAGTGCTGTCTTGAAATACCACTTCACCATCAAAAATATTTCTTAGCCCCATCTGCCTAGCCACAGCTTCATTTCGTGGCCGCGATAACACCTCGAAAGGTGCACCTTGCTGTAGCATCTTGCCTTGGCTGATCAAAATCATCGAATCAGCCAGCAGCAAGGCTTCATTTAAGTCATGGGTGACCATAATAACTGGGCAAAGTAACTGCTCTTTGAGGCGCGCAAGTTCAAGGTATAAACGCTCGCGAGTTTCCCTGTCCACCGCAGAAAAAGGCTCATCCAGCAACAAAACCGACGGTTCACGGGCAAGCGCTCTGGCAAGCGCAACGCGCTGGCGCTGGCCGCCCGATAAATGCGCCGGTAATCTATCGGGTAATCCCTGTAGATTGACCCGTTCGAGCCAATCTTTCGCGCGCGGTATGCGCTCCGATTTGGGGATATGGTCAAGTCCAGCGACTACGTTTTCTAAGGCAGTGAGATTCGGAAATAAGCCAAAATGCTGCGGCATATAACCGATATGGCGTTGCTGCGGGCTTAAGGCGATACGCGCTTTATCATCAAACCAAGGCCGATCGCCAAAGTGGATTTGTCCCGTATCGGGATGATTTAACCCAGCGATCATCCGTAGCAGCGTGGTTTTTCCACCGCCAGACGGCCCGACCACAGCAAGTACTTCACCCGCTTTACAGCGAAAATCGGCGTTGAGTTTAATGTGTTTATGATTTTGGATCTGACACTGCAGATCAGCGATGATTTGCGCCACGCTGACCTCCTAAACGCCGCGATAGACTGGTTGTTAGTGCTAACGCCGTCACGGCAAACAGCAATAAGACTAATGACATAGTGCCAGCGGCATTAAAATCGAATGATTGCACACTGTCATAAATTGCAATCGAAATCGTCTTGGTCTCGCCAGCAATATTGCCGCCCATCATCAGCACAACGCCAAACTCCCCAAGCACATGGGAGAAGCACAGAACTAATGCCGTTAGCACACCCGGCCACACCATAGGCAATTCAATTTTAAGTAGAATTTTAAGTCGACTCATGCCGCAACAAGCGGCTGCGTCGCGAACATCATTAGGTACAGTTTCAAAGGCGCGTTGTATCGGCTGCACAGCGAAGGGAATATTGACTAAAACGGAGGCGATAACCAGACCTGAAAAGTGAAACACGAGTTGCTGACCCATGACTTGCTCAATCCATTGTCCGAGCCAACTTTGACTGCCAAGCCCCACCAGCAAGTAATAACCAATCACAGTTGGCGGTAATACTAAGGGCACCATGATCAGCGCCTCGACCCAAGATTTGCCGACAAATTGACGATAGGCTAATGCTCGTCCAGCCAAAATAGCTAAAGGAATCAACACTAAAACTGTGATGCCACTCAGCTTGACCGATAACCAAAGTGCCTGCCAATCCATCATGGTTGCTCTGGCAATGAAAAACCATAATCGGCCAAAACACGACGAGCACTATCGGCTCTTAAATAATCGTAAAAATGCTGAGCTGTTTCACCCGCCTTGGCCATTAATGCCATACGCTGAAACAGTGGGCTATGCATTTTTGCTGGCACTATGGCGTAATCACTATGTTTGGCAAAAGTAGGAGACATAGCTAAAGAGAGCGCAATAATCCCGCCCTGGGTTGAACCACTAATCGCAAACTGCCCTGCTTGGGACACATTTTCCCCAAGGATCAATTTAGGTTGAATCGCATCCCACAACTGCACAAACTGCAATGCTTCTTTGGCCTTTTCGCCATAGGGAGCGTGATCAGGATTAGCAATAGCAAAACGGGTAATTTTTCCTGCAGCGAGGGCTTCGGCTAACCCCTTAAGTTCAGGATCAACGGACAAACGACCTGTTTTAGGTACAACGATGGCGAGTTGCCCTTGGGCATAAAGCACGCCAGCATCAAGGGCGATGCCTGCGCGATGCAATTGCTGAATATATTTTTCATCCGCAGATAAAAATAATTCATAGGGCGCACCGTTTTGGATTTGAGTAGCAAAATTGCCCGATGACCCATAGGATATTTTTACTTTTAGCCCAGTTTCATTGGTAAATTTTTGGCTAATATCATCGAGGGCAAAACGTAAATCTGAGGCAGCGGCAATTGCGGGAATCGCTGTATTATCCGCCGCTCGACTGAACGATGGCGCGACCGCCAAGCACCAGAGTAATGCAAAAACACAGGTATGGAAGAAACGGGTCAAACTCTGCATTGGGTCACCTTAGTGCAATATTCGCGCGGGTCTTAAACTGGCAAGCTGCGTTGCGACTACGAGTATCTCTGCCACGCGACTAGTCTTTGTGTTGCCATAGCTTAGCCGCTTGTTCATCGGCATCTTTCGCTTCAACCCAACTTTTACCTTGCTCGCCCGCTTCTAATTTCCAGAATGGCGCTTTGGTTTTTAAAAAGTCGATTAAGAATTCACAGGCAGCAAAAGCGGCCTTGCGATGGGCGCTGGTTACGCCGATAAACACAATCTGCTCACCCAGAGCCATAGTACCGACACGGTGAATAACCGTCACTTTATTGAGCGGCCAGCGGCTACGCGCCTCGGCAACGATTTGTTCTAACACGGCTTCGGTCATACCCGGATAGTGCTCTAAGGTTAAGTCTGTCACCGCGGTACCATCGTTAAAATCACGCACTTTGCCGACAAAAGTGACTACGGCACCATCGCTATCATCTTGAGCTAGCTGGCGATATTCGTCAGAAACACTAAAATCGACCTCTTGCACTCGAACTGCGGGTAATAAACGCATATTAACCTCCTGTAACCGGTGGGAAAAAGGCGACTTCATCACCATCGTTTACAGGCGTATCCCATTGACTAATGGTCTGATTTACCGCCACCAGCAATTTGTCAGAGGTTAATACTTTAGCCCATTTGTCGTCGGTTGCCGCCAGCGTTGCCCGTAACGCTTCGGCAGTTTGAGTCTGCTCGCTCGCCTCTAGACTTAATTTAGCTGTGCCCAATAATTCTCGAACTTGAGCAAAAAACAACACGTTAATCATAGTCTTATCTCGTTTTTGATCCGCTAAACCTTAAAGTGTCCCGACTTGCCGCCACGCTTTTCCAACAGACGGACTTGGGAGATCACCATATCTTTTTGCACGGCCTTGCACATGTCATAGATAGTTAACGCCGCCACTGAAGCTGCTGTTAACGCTTCCATCTCTACGCCCGTTTTGCCGGATAACTTGCACAGGCTAGTAATACGCACGCGGTTATGTTCAGGTTGTGCCTCTAAATCGACTTCAACTTTCGTTAGCATCAGCGGATGGCAGAGAGGGATAAGGTCTGAGGTTTTTTTCGCGGCTTGAATGCCCGCAATACGCGCGGTCGCAAACACATCACCCTTGTGGTGGCTACCACTCATGATCATCTCGAGTGTCGTGCTCGCCATCTCGATAAAAGCTTCTGCACGGGCTTCGCGCTCGGTAACGGCTTTTTCAGTTACATCGACCATATGGGCATTGCCATCGGCATTAATATGGGTAAATACATTGCTCATCGGAGCGATCCTTTAATTGAGGTCAAAACAGGGTACAAGGGAAATTGAGCTTATACTCGCGCTAAATTGGCTATGGCAACAGACCTAAAATCAGGTCTAGCCGCCAATAGAGGCAAGATGCTGAGTGACACCTGTGATGCCTTGATGCAAGTAATGGGTTTCTTTCTTCTGGGCTAATTGACCGTGCAGACGCTCAATTAATTCCGCTTGCTGGTTAGAATGCTGTAGCAGATCACGTAAATCGACACCGGATTCCGTAAAGAGGCACAAGTGCAATTTACCCTTAGCAGATACCCGTAAACGGTTACAGGTAGCACAAAAATTATTGGCATAGGGCATGATCAAGCCGATACGGCCCTGATAATCGCTGCGGCTGAAATTTTGGGCTGGACCATCGGAGGCACTTGGCGTATCTAATTGCCAGCCATCTGCCAGTAACTGTGCTTTGATGTCGGCGCCCGCGAGGTGATGGGCTTCAAAATACTCACGACCAAGACCCGTTTCCATCAGCTCGATAAAACGCAGGTCGATTGGCGTGTGTTTAATCCAGTGTAAAAAACGTGGCAAATCTTTATCGTTTAAACCTTTAAGCAGTACGGCATTGATTTTTACTCGCTCGAAACCTGCTGACAAGGCGGCATCAACCCCCCGCATCACTTCATCAAACTTATTTTCGCCGGTGATCTGGTAAAACATTTTGGGATCTAAACTATCCACGGACACATTGATACGACGCAAGCCAGCATCGAACCATTCTTTGGCATGCTTTTCGAGTCGATATCCATTAGTGGTCGTCGCAATAGTATGAATACGCGGGTTATCAGCGACGACACGAATGATGTCGGTAAAGTCTTTACGCAGGGTAGGTTCACCGCCTGTAATGCGGATTTTTTGGGTGCCGACTTGGCTAAATGCGGAGACTAAGTTTTCTATCTCATTGAGAGATAAGAATTTTGGTTTACCTTCAGGATGATAACCATCAGGGAGGCAGTAACTGCATTTGAAGTTACAAACGTCAGTGACTGACATCCGTAAATAGTGAAATTTTCGACCAAAGCTGTCTTGTAATTGAGACATGATCACCTTTCCAAGTGTGGGAGGTGAGAGCATTTCTTATCCCACCCCGGTGGCATTATTACCACGGCTACACCTCCATATCTTTCGACTTAGGCAGGCAAGCTCGGAGAACCGTCGTCGGTGATTATAGGCCGAAAGTACTCACTAGCTATACCCCTAAACAGGTATTTATTAACCTAGATCACGCTAGCGTGAATAATCTGTGACAGTCCTCACCTAAAGATTTGTATTGAATTAGACTAAACAGCAGCTTAATCCACTGTGACCTTATCTTATTTTCAGGTAAGGTGGTGCAAGCAATAAAACGCCCGTTTACAAACTACAACACTCGATAAAAATCGGGGAAACGTGAAGGAAGAGGTGAACTGATGGAACGCGAATCAATGGAATTCGATGTTGTTATCGTCGGTGCTGGTCCAGCTGGCTTGGCCACGGCATGTCGATTAATGCAAATATCACAGGATTCAGGTAAAGAAATTACCGTCTGTGTGGTAGAAAAAGGCTCAGAAGTGGGCGCGCATATTCTGTCAGGCGCAGTGTTCGAGACAAAAGTGCTAGACGAGCTATTCAGCGACTGGCGCGAAAAAGATGCCCCAATAAAAACCGCTGTCACCCACGACGAAATCTACCTACTCAGCTCAGCCACCGACGGCAGAGTCATGCCTAATGCTTTTGTGCCAAAAACCATGCACAACGACGGCAATTTTATTATCAGCGTCGGTAATCTGTCCCGCTGGCTTGCCAATCGCGCAGAAGAACTCGGTGTCGAAATATTCCCCGGCTTTGCCGCCAGTGAACTGCTATTTAACGCCGATAACAGCGTTAAAGGTATTTTGATTGGTGATATGGGAGTGGGTGCCGATGGCGAACCCAAAGACAGCTTTATGCCAGGCATGGAGTTGCACGCTAAATATACCGTTTTCTCCGAAGGTTGCCGCGGCCACTTAGGCAAGCAACTTATCGAAAAATACCATTTAGATAATGGTAAAACACCACAGCATTACGGTTTAGGCTTCAAAGAAATTTGGAAAGTCCCCGCCGAGCAACACGAACAAGGCAAAGTCGTTCACACAGGTGGCTGGCCATTAACCGAGGGCTCATCGGGTGGCGGCTTCCTTTATCACATGGAAGATAATCAAATTGCGGTCGGCCTTATTATTGATTTGAACTACAAAAATCCGCATCTGAGCCCATTTGACGAATTCCAGCGCTATAAAACCCACCCTGTGATTGCTAAGTATTTAACTGGTGGCGAACGCCTTAGTTATGGCGCCCGCGCGATTACTAAAGGCGGCTTAAACTCGCTACCTAAGATGAGTTTTCCTGGCGGTCTTATCATAGGCTGCAACGCGGGTACGTTGAACTTTGCGAAAATCAAAGGCTCTCACACTGCGATGAAGAGCGGAATTGTTGCAGCAGAAACCTTAGGTAAAGCCATGATGGCTGGGGTTGAAGGCGGTAAAGATCTCGACTGTTACCAAACCCACCTTGAAGAAAGCTGGCTATACGAAGAATTGCATAAATCCCGCAACTTTGGTCCAGCGATGCACAAATTTGGTACCTATTTAGGCGGCGCATTCAACTATATAGATCAAAACTGGTTTGGCGGAAAGTTCCCTATCACACTGCGTGATGAGCACCCAGACTATGCGCAAATGGCACCTGTGAGCGCTTACAGCAAGATTGATTATCCAAAACCCGATGGCAAGCTTAGCTTCGATAAACTGTCCTCAGTGTATCTGTCGAGCACTTATCATGAGGAAGATCAGCCCTGCCATTTACGTCTCAAGGACAGCAGCATTCCACTGGGCATTAACTTGACTCAGTTTAATGAGCCAGCACAGCGTTACTGCCCAGCCGGCGTGTATGAAATCGTCGAAGAGGCGGGTCAACCCAAGTTTGTAATCAATGCGCAAAACTGCATTCATTGCAAAACCTGCGACATTAAAGATCCGAGCCAAAACATCACTTGGGTTACACCGGAAGGTGGTGGTGGTCCAAACTACCCCAACATGTAACATTTGGATGATAAATGTAAATAATGGCGCTCAATGGAGCGCCTTTTTTTCACCTTTTACACGAATAGTTCACTTTTTTTGCTTGCCCTTACTCGCGACATTGGCCACAATTGCCACACAAAAAAGAGTTCGTTTTCAATCACCATCTCATTTCCATCTATACTCTACATAATTAGATCTACAGCAAGACCAACAGGTTAGGCCAAATAAGTGTTCTATACGCTGTTTTATTCGGCAACCGGCCTAGACTAAGGTTAACTTTTAACATTTCTGTCCGATAATCTTTTACCGTACAAGAGTGCGTTGACCGATAACTCAAAATAGTCCAACACAGGCATATTGATATTTATGATATTTAATAACCTCACCATTAAGCAGAAAATTCTGTTAACAGTGACATTTGCAGTACTGTTGTCGACCATACTCGTCGGCGTATTAAGCCAACGTAGCGCGAAAAATGTCGTACAACAAAGGATGTTAGGCTCGGAATTACCGAGCTTAATGATGCAAATTCGCAATAAGATCGATCTCGACATTTCCACTTTGATGAATGCTGCAGAGCAATTGGCCAGTAGCCGCATGTTACTGCAATGGCTCGAAGACGGTAGACCACAGGCCCAAGAACCCCAAGTCGTAGCCCAACTCAAAGACATCACTCGTCAGTATAAGCTAGCGCAAGCTTCCTACGCTGATAGACAAACTGCCGCCTACTACACTCAGGATGGTTTTCTGCGAGTGCTCACTCCTGCGCAGGATGGCTGGTTTTTTGGTTACCGAGACAGTGGCCAAGAACGTATGTTGAACGTATTTACTGAGGCCAACGGCGAAGTCAAACTCTTCATTAACTACCAACAACCCAATGGTCGCGGCTTAGTCGGGCTCGCTAAATCACTCGATGACATGGTGCGTTTGCTGAGCTCGTTTAAAATTGAAGAAACTGGTTTAGTCTACTTAGTGGATGCTAAAGGTGAGGTAAAACTCCACCCAGATACGAGCCAAATTGGTAAGAGCAGCCTAAGCAACTTATACAAGGATGCGAGTTCAAGCTCATTATTAAACCGCAGTGATTTCAATCTGATCAATACCAAAATCAATGGCGAAAACATGCTGGTTGCCAGTAGTTATATCGCATCTATGGATTGGTACTTAGTCGCACAGGTGCCAGAGGCCGAAGTGTTCGCACTATTAACCGAAGCGGCTTATCAGATCTTAATCTGGACGCTGATAATTGCAGCGGGCTTTATTGTACTCGCCATCGTGGTGGCAGGTTCTGTGAGTCGTCCTATTGCCCAAGTTGCCGCCATGTTCCACGACATAGGCGAAGGTGAAGGTGACTTACGCCAACGTCTACCTGTCAATGGTGAAGATGAAATTGCACAGCTCGCCAAGGGATTTAACAGCTTTATCAGCAAGATCCAAGATTCAGTCATCGAAGTGGCACAAACCAGCGAACAGCTCGGTTTCTCGGCTAAGGATGTGTCGAATCAGGCACAGCAAACCTTAGAAGACAGCCACGAGCAGAAAGATCGCACTATGATGGTGGTAACGGCCATTAATGAAATGGGCGCGACGGTTAACGAAATTGCCAGTAATGCCGCCCAAGCTGCGGTTGCCGCCAGAGATGCTGATACTGAAGCCAGCAGCGGCCAAGTTGTGGTAACCCGTGCCCGCGATACCATTAACCAATTGTCGAAAGACGTTGGCCAAGTGGGTGAAGTGATTGAGTCCCTCGCGACCCACACTAAATCCATCGGTGGTATTTTAGATGTGATCCGCGCTATCTCTGAGCAGACTAACTTGTTAGCACTTAACGCGGCCATTGAAGCAGCACGTGCCGGCGAAGCTGGACGCGGATTTGCTGTCGTGGCCGATGAAGTACGTAACTTAGCCTCACGCACAGCAGCATCGACCAATGAAGTGCAAGGCATGATCGACAAGCTGCAATCGGAAGCCAGCCGCGCGGTTAATGCGATGGCCCAGAGTCGTACCCGCTCCCACGAAGGCGTTGTAGCCGTCGATGAAGCCAGCAAATCGTTAATTGGCATTAGCGATCGCATTGGTCTTATCAGCGACATGAACATCCAAGTTGCTGCGGCAACGGAAGAACAATCTACAGTTGTGGAGGACATCAACCGTAACGTCACTGAAATCAATGACATTACTCAACGTACTGCCAATACTGCACAAGCGGCGGCACAGGCGAGTTTAGCCTTGAATCAACTGTCACACCGCTTAGATACCTTAGTGGCCAAGTTTAAGGTGTAAGACCTTAAAACTTACGCCATAAAAAACGCCTTAGATGTTTCCATCTAAGGCGTTTTTCTTTAACTCGCAGAGACAATTAATCCATAGCAATAAATTTAATCGTTAATGGATAGCGATACACTTTACCTTCGCTGGCCTTAATAATCGCCAGCACAGTACACACCAGATCGAATATGCCGAGTATGGCTAAAAAGATGAAACCTATTCCGACCAAAGCTAATACGCCACTGATGATCACATAAATCAACAGGCTCAATTTAAAGTTCAAACAACTACGGCCACATTGATCGACAAATGCGGACTCTTCACGCTTCATCAGCCAAATGATCAAAGGACCAAGAATAGAGCCCAACGGCACTAAGTATCCAATAAAACTTGAGGCGTATACCAGTAAGCCAAAATCTTTATCACTTTTTGTAACGGGTTCAATCATAGGTCATCCCTGTTTTATCATTTTGAATATAAAGCCTTATTTTCCACTCGGCCCATATAAACGCATTTGCCAATCTTCTACTGTCTGTAATGCTAAGCGGCGTTGTAGGCTATTAACCCAACTCAGCGCTAATCCCTCGCAGGAAGCTAAACGATCATAGGCACTGGCATTAAACGTTGGCGAGAAATAGAGTGACATGGCCTCGGCAACACTGATATCAGTACGACGCTCAACTAATTCAATCTTATCGTTTAACTGAATAATCCCTGGGGTTAAGATTCTATAAAACCAACCACATAATTGGCTTTGCTGCATGGCGAGGGCGAATTCTCTGTGACCAAATTGCAGATTCAATTTAAAACAAGGTGAACGCGGCTGAGTCACTTGCACTTTTACTGCGCCAATTTGCAAGATATCGCCAATATTGACTTGAGTTTCGTTCAGTCCAACTGTGCTAATGTTCTCTCCCATGCTGGGCGCATCTTCGAGCTGGGTGATTAAGTCCCAACGACGATATTGGCCGTAGTGCTCGCGGGGGAAATGATGTAGCACGCGATCAAGGCCGCCATGGTGTTTTGGATCGGCCTGCGCGTCCCCTTCAACATGGTCGATATGCACTAACAGTTGTTGAGCCGCTTGCTTACCATCAATCCCCGTAGCAACACCGGACATCTCTTGAAGATGGGTTCCTAAGTACAATCCAGACAACTTATTAATCAACAACTTTGACATCTGCAACTCCAAATCAATGACCTATCGCGCATTACTGTCAGAGTGTAAACCGCGATACGCCAATAACACAATCAACCCGCGCCATAACCCACAAAGGTAGGCTAAACATTGCTGCCAAGAAGAACCGAGTAGAGTCTATGAATGATTTAACACCACTTGATTTCGGCCCGCTTCTTTTGCCTGATACAAGGCCAGATCGGCACGTTTGATAAGGTCCTCCGCGGGCTCTTGCACTTGATGCTCAGCAACACCAATACTGGCAGTAATAGAAATGTGTAATCCATTCACTTTAATTTCCCGCTGGGAAATGAGGTCACGGATCTGTTCTGCCAGTTCTGCCGCTCGGGATAAATCCATCTCAGGGAGTAAAATTAAAAACTCCTCACCGCCCCAGCGACATAAAATATCCTGTTGTTGTAGTAAACCACGCAGCATATTAGTCATGGTTTTTAATACTAAGTCACCAATCCCATGCCCATAACTGTCGTTCACTTTTTTAAAGTGGTCGATATCCAACAAGAGTATTGAAATCGGCGATTGTGTCAGCTTAGCTTTATCTAACGCCTGCCTAAAGTACTCATCAAACACCTGACGGTTAGCGGCGCCGGTGAGCTTATCGGTAGACGCCATAATTTCTAGTTTGCGCTGATAACGACCTAAGGTCATGTTTGAGATGAATAAAATACCTAGAGTCACCATTAGGCTTAACGCCAAATTACCCCAAAACGTATTTAACAGTTCCCGCTCTTGTGGCGCATCCTCCTGCTCAACAATTAAATACCACTTAAACTCAGGAACTAAGCGACTATTGAGATAAACCGTTTTCCCGTTTTTCTGATAGCTGAAGGCGGCACTTGGGCTGGTTAAAATACGCGTAGCCAAATTATCAAGCCCTACGCTCGTTTGCAGCGAATCCGTACCGTCATATTGATCGCCATGCAAAGTGACATTACCTTGCCGGTCGGTAAAGAACACTCGGCGGTTATAACGCTTTTGATATAACTCAATTAAGGCTTTAACCTTTTCAACCGCCAACCCCACACCGGTAACACCAATGAATTTTCCTTCAAAATCAAAAACTTTATAGTTAACAAATACGGTTGTCTTACTGCGGTCTGCCGTATCGGCATCAATATTGACCTCATAATGTTCAGATTCAGGTAAAGAACGCACTCGAAAATACCAAGCATCGTCAGGCTCTACATCTTGGATTTGTTTTAAAATGCCCGTGGAATGGTAATAATTTCGACTTTTCTCAGACACAAAAAAGCTAGTGACAGTACCGTATTTTTCTTGGATTTCCTTAAGGTAACGAATGAGTTTTTCGGGCTCTTGCTCATGACTTAAGGTCCAATCCCGAACAAAGGTATCCTGCGCCATCAAGGATGAAATAAAGATGGGTCGTAACAAATCCTGTTGAATTTCTGAATAAATATTGTCACTTGTGAGCGGTAAGGTATTGCTCTCTATTTGCTGGCTCAGTGAATCATGAGCCACTTTGTAACTGATACCGCTGGTCACTAAAAAGGCGACCAAAAGCAAAACAGACAGAAGCCAAATAAATTTATTTTTATCATTCCAAGCGTTATTGCCCATTCTCAACTCCAAAGACTACAGAACACCTTGAGTGGCTTATTATTTTAATTTAACGATAACTATTTTAGTTGAATAAATGTTAACGCAATTGTGCCATGGCCGCACAAGATTTCTGTCGTATTGGCGTTCTACGATGGAATAACTTTATTTTGAGCAAAAAAATGCCTCGTTGGGGAAACGAGGCAAAAAACATACTAACCAATAAATGGGAGAAAAGTACAAGAAAACGTTAAGGGACAAGCTATGCGCCACAAGACATACTCTAGCAAGGACGTATGACAAAAAGATGACTCAAACTGGTCGCCCGCAGATTTTCATGCGATTTGCTTCGCCTCTAAATACTGTTTTAGTGCCTCACCCGGAATAGAACTATCAGTTGCCACCGCAAATGCCGCCCAAATCGCCCCTTCTGCCATGGCCTCAGTAATCGACTGGCCGATGCAGAGACTGTGGATCAACCCTGCCGCATAGGCATCACCCGCGCCAGTGGTATCAACAACTGTGGCAGGGATAGCGGCAATATGCTGCACTTGATCGTGCGTGTAAACCTTAGCCCCATTGATACCATCGGTGACAATAAAGTAACGCAGACAATCGCCGCCAATGCTTTTGCCATATTCCCAAGATGCGCCATCACAACGCCCCTGAATATCACTCATGGAGGCCAATAAAATATGACAAGGTCTCTGTCTGTCGTCCTTGGCTAATTGCGCGACCACAAGACAATGTTCTAAAGCTGTTTTTGCCCAGCTGACAGAGCCTTCAGCGGAAGTATTAAAATACAACGCGTCCCATTGCTGCCATTTTGGCGGTACAGATAATTCAAATATGGGTCTTTGTGGCCGAATAATGGTGCGCTCGCCGTCTGGCGTCATCACGAGTAGCATTTCGCATGTATTACCGGCGCGGCGCTGCACTAAACGACAATCGAGCCCTTGAGTACTGGCTTCTGCAATGAGCCAATCCCCCATGTCATCACGGCCCACTTGACTCACCAGCGCGACGCTATGCCCTGCCCAGACTAAACCTAATCCGGTATTTGCCCCACCGCCGCCGAGCCTTTGGCCGCCATCTTGATAATGGAAACGTCCACCTGTTTTTAAAGGTTTATCAAGCAGTAAGATCCGATCACAGTTGAGATTGGCAACTAACAGAATATTAGCCATTACACGGCTCCAAAGGGCAAAAAAGCATCAAGGCCAGAAGATAAAAACAAAGAAATATCAATCTAGAGCAAAATGCTCACAGGCACAATCCAATCATCAAGATAGAAACATTATAAGGATATGGCAGCGCCTTGATGTAAGCATTTGTCCCGAAGAAGACGAGGAAAACAGTTATACACCCATACGGTATAACATAGCTGTTAACTCTAACACTTTGTTTAAAATCGATTTATAGAAAAGATAACGTCTCAGGACAAAATGAAGCGTAACCATTTTGAAGCCGACTCGATTAATTATCAGTAGACATAGTTAAAATGCATGCAGGATACATATATTAAATTTATGAATGGAATCAAACGCTATGCTAATGGAAATATGGGATACCGCCGAAGAAAAATCTGAGCAGCTACGCCGTTATCAGCTCTGTATAGAAGAATTTAATGAATTGAATTTTCACGATGTTTATATTGCAGAAATCAAACAAGAATACCAACAACTTGCTGAACAAGTAAAAGTGCAGTCAACCTCGGATCCCGAGCGCTAACTGCACTTTGCCATCTAGTTACTCACGATAAACCTTCAATTACTTTATTGGCGTCAATGGTGATAAAGACGCAAATTGTACTGCTAATGTCCAATCTGTAATGACCATATCTGAAGGCTGCCAACTGTCATCAACCCACTCATAAACCAAGCCAGGGTTTTCCTCTGCGTTGACTAACAAACGCCGTCCATCTTGCAACACAAGCGTATAATCGAGCCCCTGCGCATCGACACTTTCAATGTCCCCCAAGACATTGTGCTTAATGGCCGAAATAGTTCCGGTTGCCTTAACGGCATCGTTTTCCTTTGCACCGCTGTAAAACTTTAACGCCTCGTTTGCGGCAGTCTTGTGAAAAACAAACTCCTCAGTCACACCCACTACGATCGACGGATCAAGCTCATACCAGGCGGGTATCCATAATGCGTTAATTGTCATCCCGTTATATCCTGCATAATAATTTTACGGACGGGATCATTCTGCCTTAACCCCGACAGAGAAAATACTCTTCAGGGATAAAATAATTTTAATCCCTGTAAGGGATAGCATCACTAAATTGAGCGCATCACTTTCTTTGTAAGATAATTCCAAACCAAAGGGTCATACCTGAGATGCTTTAAGCTCCAGCACTGATGTTGGACTCTATTGGTCTTTCTGTTAGTTTGTAAAACACTTTGCCTCAAACCGACACATTAAGCTGACAAAGTGATCCTGAGCTCAGTAATCGCGTATAGAGTCACACACGATAGATTAATCTTCCCATGCTTGCGCCGCAGGCCGATAAATTCGGAGTTTACTTGTCTATGGATAAGCCCATAACGCAACCCCCTCAAACCCTTAAGCTCATTGGTGAAACTGAGGCCGGAAAGCGTCAAGAGCTTAAGCAATACTTTAATCAGACATGGGCTTTATACGAGTCTCTGTATGATTTGATCCAAGAAGATAGCGCCTATTACCTCAAAGCCGAGCCGCTACGCCATCCGTTAATTTTTTACTTTGGCCATACGGCCACTTTCTATATCAACAAACTCAAACTCGGTAAATTTCTCGATGAACGAGTAAACGACAACTTCGAATCCATGTTCGCCATTGGTGTCGATGAGATGTCTTGGGATGATTTGAACGAACAACATTATCCGTGGCCGGATGTGGCAGAGGTGCGAAGCTATCGCCAACAAGTTAATGCTGTCGTCAATCGTGTTATCGATGAAATGCCTCTAGCGTTACCTATCACTCAAAATAGTCCAGCTTGGATCATTTTGATGGGCATTGAACATGAGCGTATTCATTTAGAAACCTCATCGGTGATCATCCGCCAACTGCCGCTGGAATATGTCGCGCCCACCCACCTCTGGCCTGCGTGCCAAGACACCGCCCCTGCCGAAACCAACAGTTTATTGGCTGTAAAAGGGCAAAAGGTGACCTTAGGCAAAACAGAACAAGACCAAACCTACGGCTGGGACAATGAATACGGCCATAAAATATTTAACGTTAACGACTTTAAGGCTGCTAAATTCTTAGTCACGAATCAAGAGTATCTCGCATTCGTCGAAGCTGGCGGCTATCGCTCACCCCAATTTTGGAATGAAGAAGGCCAAGCTTGGCTTGCCTATACCCAAGCACAAATGCCGCGTTTTTGGTGCTTAAGACAAGATAAATGGTGGCAACGTAACTTAGCAGAAGAAATCCCGCTGCCATTAAACTGGCCTGTTGAAGTGAATCAGCTCGAAGCTAAGGCCTTCTGTAATTGGAAAGCCGAACAAAAGCAAAGCAACATTCGCCTACTGACGGAAGCCGAATGGTACATCTTACGCGAGAATGTGCCTGCAGATGCGCCCGATTGGCATGAAGTGCCGGGCAATATTGCTTTGGCTTATTACGCCTCTTCTTGCCCAGTGAATCGCTTCGAACATAATGGCTTTTTCGATATTGTCGGTAATGTTTGGCAATGGACAGAAACCGCAATCGACGGTTTTGACGGCTTCGCCGTACACCCACTTTACGATGATTTCTCCACCCCAACCTTCGATGGCAAACATAATCTCATCAAAGGCGGCTCGTGGATCTCTACGGGTAATGAGGCAATAGCTTCATCACGCTATGCGTTTCGTCGACATTTTTATCAACACGCGGGCTTTCGCTATGTGGAATCCACCCAAAATCCAGCTCAAATGGCCGAGGTCAATGTGTACGAAACGGATGAACTGATTTCCCAATACCTTGAATTCCACTATGGCGCCGAATATTTCGGGGTTGCTAACTTCTGCGTCAATGGTGTGCAGCAAGCGCTGAGTGAAATTCAATTGACTCATACAGCTAAAGCCCTTGATATCGGCTGCTCCGTTGGTCGCGCGAGTTTCGAGCTGGCAAAAGTGTTTGATCATGTTGATGGTATCGACTTCTCGGCGCGCTTTATTCAACAGGCCTATGCGCTGACAGAACAAGGTGAAAAACGTTACACCATACGTACCGAAGGCGACTTACAGGAATTTAAGAGCGCGAGTCTCGCGAAACTGGGATATGAGCTTGAGGCGAAAAAGGTCAACTTTATGCAAGGTGATGCCTGTAATTTAAAGCCCATCTACACAGGTTATGATTTGGTTTATGCCTCAAATCTTATCGACAGGTTAAACGAGCCTAAGCACTTTTTAACCAGTATTGCCCAGCGGATTAATCAAGGTGGATACCTTGTGATTGCCTCGCCATACACTTGGCTTGAAGATTATACGCCCAAGGATAAATGGTTAGGTGGCGTTAAAGTCAAAGGAGAGAACTTCACCACCTTAGATGGTTTGACCGAAACCTTGATCGGCCAATTTGAGCTGGTCGCAGTGAAGGAAATTCCCTTCGTGATCCGCGAGACTAAACGTAAATTCCAACATTCCATCTCAGAAATGACAATTTGGCGTAAACGTTAATGCTCACTCATGGGATAACCAACTGAAGTCCTGATAAAAATATCCGCCAGAAATCCATTTCTGGCGGATGTGTAACATCCAGCTCAGTCACATTTACAGCACCAACTAAGGTGAGAACACTGTAAATGCAGCGAAAAATATCTACACCTTAAACTGTGCCGTTGTTAAACCAAGCTGATTCGCTAACCCTAACAGACTCCGCGTACTCGCTGCCACTTGGCTGATAGCAGCACTATTTTCCTCCGCCGCCACGCTTAAGCCCGCAATCCCCTGCGCAATCGTCGCCGAAACCGTTGTTTGTTCTTCCGCAGCGGTTGCGGTTTGAATCATTAATGCCTTTAAGGTTTCTAAGCGCAAAGCAATATCATCCACCGCGGTCTGCATTCCATCCGCATCTTCTGCGGTTTTAGAGGCTTCAGTGGAACAAGTCACACTATGCAACGCCAGCACGCCAGACTGCTGCTGAATGCCTTTTAGCACTTGCCCAATATCCTGAGTCGCTAACTGAACCTTCACCGCTAACTGACGCACCTCATCGGCAACCACAGCAAATCCACGACCATGCTCGCCAGCTCTCGCAGCTTCAATCGCCGCATTAAGAGACAAGAGATTAGTTTGTTCCGCAATCGCATTTATCACAGCTAATACTGAGCCGATTTTCTGACTATCCGCCTCAAGACTGCCCACCTGTTGATGAATAGTTGCAAAACTGCTCAAGGTCACTTTTAAGCTTTTACGAGTACTAGCCAAGTTTTGCGAAAGAATTTCACTCGAATGGGTACAGGCGGACACTTCATCGGAGGATCTCATCGTATTCGTGCTGATTTCAGCTGCGGCATAACTCATTTCTTCAACTGCAGTAGCCAACATATCGGTTTCTTTGGCCTGCATCTGAATACTGCAATCGGCTTGTGTCATAGCGGCAGAGTTTTGTTCGGCGGCAGATTCAAGTTCATGCCCAACGCCCACCAGCTGACTGATGATTTCTTTGAGCTTAGTTTGCATCCGCGCCAACCAACTCATCAGGTGATTATCCGTTTGAACATGCGGTAAATTATGAGTTAAATCGCCAGAGGCGATCATACTGGTCAAGTTACACATGTCCTCAGGCTCACCGCCGAGCGGCTTTAATACAAACCCTGTAACTAACTTAGCGGCAGCGAACGCCAACACTAAGGCTGCTGCACAAACAGATAAGCCAATAAACATCATACGGTAGGCGGGAGCTGCTATTTCACTCACATCAATTTCAGCCATCAAACCCCAACGTAAACCGAGCTCAACGACAGGAGAATAAGCGGATAAAACGGGATTATTGTTATAGTCATTCACTTGCATCACACCCGATTTACCAGCCAGCGCCTCCTTTACCGCCAGCGTATCAACACCATTCTGAGCTACCGTTCCCGCAAACGAAGCCGTAACAGTGCGATTAATGGGATCGAGAAAAGAATCGGAACGCATACGATTATTTGGGCCAATAAGATAAGTTTCACCACTTTGCCCCATACCCTCACGAATTTGCATAACTCTGTTGATGCGATCGATTGATACTTGAGCCGCCACCACCAATCTTTGCTGATTGAACTGAATCGACTGGCCAATAAATGCCGCAGGTTGACCATTTGAAGGCGCGTATGCGGAAAAATCTTGTAGTAATACTGTGCCCGCCGATCCCAATGCCTTATTGAATAACTGTGCTAATCCCGAGTCATGGAAGGGTCCAGTACGCAAATTGGTGCCGAAATCAGACTCCTTCGCCACTGTATATAAAACGGTGCCATCGTCACTAATAATAAATAGGTCATAAAAACCGAGGGATTTATTTAATGACTGCAAGGTTTGATCTATGTCAGTAAGAGTATCGAGGCTTTTTTGGCTGGCAATTACGGCGCTGACGGCCTGCAGGTTATCGGAAAAGTCCTGGAACATACCAACAATCTGCCGTTGCTTGATCTCACGCACAGCCACTAAACGAGACTGAGCCTCGGCAAACAATTCATCCCGAGCAATGTAAGTCACTATTGCGGTGGCAAATATGAGGGGTAATAGGACAATCAATAAACTGATAAGCTGAATTTTACGAGTAAAACCCATGGTGAGACTCCTTGTCGCGCGTCGAATTCCATTCCTTCAATCTTTGCAGAATCAAACCTGCCTTAAAACTATAGGAGAAGAATCTCAGCTAAACAAAGCGGTGCCGACTATTTTCATCAAAAGTTCACTAAAATGCCGACAACTCATTATTTTTAAGTAAAAAAATGATTAACAACTTTAAATGACAGCCACGCCATACCGACCATTTCAAATAAAATGATATAGTGGGAAATAAGCGATAAACCGAACGTTAGCATCAACTGATATTGAATGCGCACATCCATGCGACAATGATGCATTGAAATTTATTAAATATGCATATAAATTCATATCAAGCCAATTTATAGAGGATTAATAATGAGTTTACTCGAGCAAGTGTCAGTATCTAAAAAAGCCAACATCTACTTTGATGGCAAAGTGGCTAGCCGTAGCGTATTTTTTGCCGATGGCAGCAAGCAAACCTTAGGTGTTGTATTACCAGGGGAATATGAGTTCTCAACCTCCCAAGGCGAAATCATGGAAGTGACTAGCGGCCGTTTTGAGGTGTTACTTCCAGAAACAACGACTTGGCAAGAATTTAGCGAAGGAACTCAGTTTGAGCTGGCTGCGAATGTTAGCTTTAAAATCCGCAATACTGCCATTGCCGAATATTGCTGTAGCTACCTCTAATCATCTCGATTGAGTGGCAGTACGATTAATATTTCACATCAATCGTGAATAGAATGCTCACAGTGACGGTTTATCTCAGCACTGTGAGTATGTTGTCCTACCGAACCATTTCACCATTTCACCATCAGAATGCCCTATCCATCTGACATTTATCAATTTTGCAATTTTATTAACCTAGCTCAAGGCAGCGTAAAACTCACAATGCAAAGCATACTAAATCGAATGTGTTGAAATCGCCGATAAAAACAACACTAGACGACCGGTCTAATTTGATTTATCCTATCCCACATGAAAATTGAAACTCAATCCACTCGCCAGCACATTCTCGACATCGGCTACAAGCTGATCGTACGCAAAGGCTTCTCCAGCGTCGGCTTATCCCTACTGCTGCAGGCGGCCGAAGTGCCAAAAGGCTCGTTTTATCACTACTTCAAATCCAAAGAACAATTTGGCGAAGCGCTTATTACTGATTATTTTGAAAAATATCAATTAGATTTAGACGCATTATTCAATGACTCGACACTGACAGGACATCAACGCTTGATGCAATACTGGCAACAATGGTTGCACGTACAAGCCGATGGCTGCGTAGATCAAAAGTGTCTGGTCGTGAAACTCAGCGCCGAAGTGGCCGATTTATCCGAAGCCATGCGTGTTGCCTTACTTAAAGGTTCCGCCGGTATCATAGAGAGGTTAACGACTTGTGTTCAAGTGGGCATAACCGATAGATCAATCGCCGAGCAAGATCCGCAATCGACCGCAGAAATGTTGTATCACATGTGGTTAGGCGCCAGCTTAATGAACAAGTTGGGCCACAGCCCTGCGGCACTCGAACGTGCACTCGTAACGACTGAATCCATTTTAACGCCTAAAACGGCCCTTTAACCTAATACCGACTCAAAACTAATATTTGCTGATATCGATCAGCCCAGATTTTTAAAGAATACATTTTCACGTCCTAAAATTAGACGACTGGTCTACTAATTTAACGGGCTATTAATTAATGCAGCTCAATTAACGCTGCTCATTTAAAGTAATAATAGGAATAACATCATCCATGCTAAATTTTAACTATTACAACCCGACCCGTATCCGTTTTGGTAAAGACACTATCGCCGAAATTGATTCTCTAGTACCGAGCGATGCTAAAGTGATGATCCTCTTTGGCGGCAGCAGTGCTAGAAAAACAGGCACGTTAGACGAAGTTAAACAATCATTGGGTAATCGTTTCGTTGTCGAGTTCGATGGCATTGAGCCAAACCCAACCTATGAAACCTTAATGAAAGCCGTCGCCCAAGTGCGTGAGCAGAATATCAACTTCCTCCTCGCGGTTGGCGGTGGTTCGGTTATCGATGGCACTAAATTTGTGGCCGCTGCAGCGGTATTTGAAGGCGAACCTTGGGACATTCTCACTAGCTGGGGCGCCAATGTGACTCAAGCTATGCCTTTTGGCTCAGTGTTAACCTTACCTGCGACGGGTTCCGAAATGAACAACGCCAGCGTAGTGACCCGTAAATCACTGCAAGCTAAACTGCCATTCCGTAATGATTTGGTTTATCCACAATTCTCAATACTCGATCCGACTAAAACCTTCACCCTGCCAGAGCGCCAAGTGGCCAACGGCGTGGTTGATGCTTTTGTACATATCACAGAGCAATACCTCACTTACCCAGTTAACGCCGCCGTGCAGGACAGATTTGCCGAAGGTCTGTTACAAACCTTGATTGAGCTTGGTCCACAGGTACTAGTTCAACCCGAAGACTACGACATTCGCGCGAACTTAATGTGGGTTGCCACTATGGCACTCAACGGCACAATTGGCGTCGGCGTTCCCCACGACTGGGCAACCCATATGATTGGCCATGAACTAACTGCACTTTACGATATCGACCATGCGCGCACATTGGCAATCATACTGCCTGCCCTGCTGCAATGTACAAAAGAGGCTAAACGCGACAAGTTACTCCAGTACGCCGACCGTGTGTGGCACATCAACACAGGTACAGATGACGAGCGTATCGACGCCGCTATCGCAAAAACCAAGGCTTTCTTCGAAGCCATGGGCATACCGACACATTTATCTGCCTATGATCTCGATGCCAGCCACGTTGATGCTGTAGTGAAACAGCTTGAACTGCACGGCATGGTGGCACTAGGCGAACATGGCAATATTGACCCAACCATGAGCCGTGACATTTTGACCTTAGCCCTATAACGTCAAATGAACTAAACCCAAAGCTCACACATATTGATGTGAGCAACTAAGGTAAAGGTATGAAAATGAATATATTAATGGTAATCACGTCACACGATAAACTCGGTGATACGGGTTTAAAAACCGGCTTTTGGCTAGAAGAATTCGCCTCACCTTTTTATGTTTTTAAAGATAAAGGTTTTGACATTACCTTAGCCTCGCCACTGGGCGGTCAACCACCACTCGATCCAAAAAGTGATGAGCCAGACTTTCAGACCGAAGCTACTGCGCGCTTTAGCAAAGATCCTGAGGCTCAAGCACTGCTAGCGAATACCACTCGCTTAAGTGAAATCAATGCAACCGATTATGATGCGGTTTTTTATCCGGGCGGCCACGGTCCACTGTGGGATCTTGCCGAAGATAAACATTCTATCATCTTGATTGAACAGTTTTATCAAGCCAATAAACCCCTAGGGCTCGTATGTCATGCGCCCGCTGCATTGCTGCACCCTAAAACCAGTCATGGTAAGCCAGTGGTCAGCGGCAAGCGTGTTACCGGTTTCAGCAACTCTGAAGAAGAAGCCGTGCAACTCACTCATGTCGTGCCATTTTTGGTTGAAGACATGCTGCAGAAAAATGGTGGCAATTATGTAAAAGGTGATGACTGGACAAGCTTTGTCGTCGCAGATGGCCATTTGATCACAGGCCAAAATCCGGGATCATCCGAAGCCGTAGCCGAAACCATAGTTGCGCAATTGAACGCGAGAGGCTAAGCGATAAATACGCGACGCTCAGCTTGAAATGAACAAAGACTGGCGCACAAGTGTGCTAAATGCGTTAAAAAGAGCTGTCGCACCATAATAGTGCGACAGCCAAAATGTACTCTCACTGTCCAAAGGAAAGCCCATGATCACCTTGCACCATCTCAATAAATCACGCTCTAAACGTATCATCTGGTTGCTAGAGGAACTCGGTCAACCCTATGAAATTAAGAGTTATCAACGTGATAGCCAGACTTTTCTCGCGCCACCCGAACTTAAGCAAATTCATCCGTTAGGCAAATCACCCGTTATCGAAATGGACGGTCAAGTGATAGCAGAGTCAGGTGCGATCACCGAATATCTGATTGAAAAATATGCGGCGGATACCTTAGCCCCCGCCAGAGACAGCGCTGACTATGTCAGTTATCTGCAATGGCTACACTTTGCCGAAAGCTCAGCCATGCTGCCTTTGTTACTGCGTATGTTCGTGCAAAAGGACGGTTGTAAAACCAATTTCCTTGAAGGTTATGCGGCGATAGAAGTCAGCAAGATAAGCCATTACTTCAATGATATGTTGGCCGATAAAACCTATCTTGTTGCAGACAAGCTCACGGGTGCGGATATCATGATGTCCTTCGTGGTGGAGCTACTGGCTAACAGTGGCGATCTCGCGAAATTTGAACACATTGAACGCTATGCCACTCAATTATCCCAACATGCTGCTTGGGTCAAAGCGAGTGAGATCGAGAAACAACTCGACGCAAGCCTGTAATTGATGGATCGAATTCGGGCACATGTTAGTGCCCGAGCTTAACCAACTTTAACTAACCCCTGTTTCTTCCGCCCCATTTTCTGTCGACTTTATACCTTCTCTGTGGTGACATCCTTAACCACTTAGTGCAACAAACACCATGATTTTTGATGTAAAAGAGACTAATCTTGATTAACTCTATCTCAAGGCTACAGGGACTTTAGCATGCGTTCACTCACACTCATCGGCTTAGTGCTATTTAGCATGTTAGCGCAAGCGACTGTTTATAAATGGGTCGATAAGGATGGCAAAGTCCATTACTCCGATGAGCCGCAGCCAAATGCCCAAGTCGTTGAGCTAAAAGATAAGACCTTAAATCAAATTGCCCTTCCTCTGCCCAAAACAGACTTAAACAGCTCAAATCAAGCAATTGAATCTATTAAATATCAAGTCAATATTACATCTCCGACCGAAGAGGAAACCGTCAGAGATAACAATGGCGATTTCGACGTCGTTGCGACTATCACCCCAGAGCTAAACAGTCAGTATTTGATGGCCCTCAAACTCGATGGCAACCCCATAGGTCAGCCGCAAATTGGCGGTACCTTCAAACTCAAAAACATCGACCGAGGTGAACATACCTTAGTCGTTGACGCTTTGACTCAAAACGGCAAAGTCTTTGCATCAAGTTCACCAAGAAAGATATTTCTTCATCAAGCAGCTAAGCGTTAATGTCACTATTTGTATAGTAAAAGTTAGTATAAAAACTTTAAATACATGAAGTTAGATTAACTCCTCCTGACTGAACCGTTTGATGAAGACAAGTTGCAGCTTGCACCAGATTGGTGCACCATGGTGGTGCAACCCTATTTCTAGGAACGGTCGATGGATAAAGAGACACTGCTCAATCATTTAGTTACCGCTGTACTTGTCATAGATAAGGATCTCAAGCCTTGTTATGCCAACGCAGCAGCAGAGCAATTATTAGGTGTTGGTAGCCATAGACTCGTAGAACAAACTTTGCCTGAGCATTATCAAATCCTCGGTGTCGACGCCCAGCTATTAATGGATGCAGTAACAGCCGGCCAAGGCTTAACGGTCAATACGGCAGCACTAGTCACGCTCGATGGCCAACATCATACCGTTGATTTAACCCTTATTCCCCTCGATGATGAGGCTGAACTCAGCCTGCTCGAACTGCGCCAAGTTGACCAACAAAGACGCATTCATCAGCAACTGAGTCAAGATGCACAGCAGCAAGCGGCACAGTTTTTAGTGCGCAACTTAGCCCATGAAATCAAGAATCCTTTAGGCGGCCTTCGCGGTGCGGCGCAGCTATTATCGCGGGAGCTGGATGATCCGGCGCTGAAGGAATTCACTACGCTCATCATAGAGCAGGCCGATCGGCTGCGTAATTTAGTGGACCGTCTGCTCGGTCCCCAAAGGCCGACACAGCACAGTCTGCACAACATCCATCAAGTGGTGCAAAAGGTCTATAAGTTAGTTGAAATGGCGCTGCCCGCTAACATCCAGCTCAAACGGGATTACGATCCATCCATTCCCGATATCGAGATGGATCCTGACCAAATGCAGCAAGCTGTGCTGAACATTTTACAAAATGCGGTGCAAGCACTTGAGCATACGGGGGGCGAGATTTTGATCCGCACTCGCACTCAACACCAAGTCACTATAGGTTCACAGCGCCACAAGCTAGTATTAACCCTATCGATTATCGACAACGGCCCCGGTATACCACCTGAGCTAATGGACACATTATTTTATCCTATGGTGACAAGCCGTGTGCAAGGTTCAGGTTTAGGCCTCTCGATTGCCCATAATATTGCCCGTTTACACTCGGGAAGGATCGATTGCCTCTCCAGCGCTGGGCACACAGAATTTATCATTTCATTACCAATTTTAAGCGCTAAATAATTTCGACTGTACCTACCCATACCGTATGAGGAAGCAAGATGCGAATTAGTGAACAAGTGTGGATCCTCGACGATGACAGCTCGATACGCTGGGTACTCGAAAAGGCACTGCAAGGTGCTAAGCTCAGCACCGCCAGCTTTGCCGCCGCCGAATCCCTGTGGCAGGCATTAGAAATATCGCAACCGCACGTGATAGTGTCGGACATCCGTATGCCCGGCACGGATGGTTTAAGCCTGCTCGAACGATTGCAGGTGCATTATCCCCATATTCCCGTGATCATTATGACAGCGCACTCAGACTTAGACAGTGCAGTGAGTGCCTATCAAGCGGGCGCATTTGAGTATCTGCCTAAACCCTTCGATATCGATGAGGCTATCTCTCTGGTTGAGCGCGCACTTACCCATGCCACTGAACAGATCCCAGCACCCGCGCAGGAAGCCCAAGTCAAAACACCCGAAATCATAGGTGAAGCGCCAGCGATGCAGGAAGTGTTTCGCGCCATAGGCAGACTTTCACGCTCATCGATCAGCGTGCTGATCAATGGTCAATCGGGTACGGGAAAAGAGTTAGTGGCTGGCGCGTTACACAAGCACAGCCCACGTAAAGATAAGCCGTTTATCGCGCTGAACATGGCAGCGATCCCTAAGGATTTGATCGAATCTGAGCTATTCGGCCACGAAAAAGGAGCCTTCACTGGCGCAGCCAATGTCCGCCAAGGTCGCTTCGAACAAGCAAACGGTGGCACGCTCTTTTTAGATGAAATCGGCGATATGCCGTTAGACGTACAAACACGGTTACTCAGAGTGCTCGCCGATGGCCAGTTCTACCGCGTCGGAGGTCATAATGCGGTACAAGTCGATGTGCGTATCATAGCGGCGACCCACCAAGATCTTGAATTATTAGTACAAAAAGGTGGCTTTAGGGAGGACTTGTTCCATCGCCTCAACGTGATCCGCGTGCACTTGCCGCCACTTTCACAAAGACGGGAAGACATTCCCCAGCTCGCTACCCATTTCCTCGCCTCTGCAGCAAAGGAAATTGGCGTAGAAACTAAAATAATGACCAAGGAAACCGCGGTAAAACTCTCCCAATTGCCTTGGCCCGGTAATGTCAGACAACTCGAAAACACCTGTCGTTGGTTAACCGTAATGGCATCGGGGCAAGAAATTTTACCCCAAGATTTACCGCCAGAATTACTGAAAGACCCTGTGAGTGTCACCCACACGGCGAAAGGCAGCCAAGATTGGCAATCGGCACTTACTGAGTGGATAGATCAAAAACTCTCGGAAGGAAACAGCGATCTGTTAACTGAGGTGCAGCCCGCATTCGAGCGCATACTGCTAGAAACTGCGCTGCGCCATACTCAAGGCCATAAACAGGAAGCGGCGAAACGTTTAGGCTGGGGACGAAATACCTTAACGCGGAAATTAAAAGAACTGTCGATGGATTGAGTAGATAAAATAACGTTACTACTCGTTATATCAATACAAGCTTATTCATATCAAACAATAAAAAGGGATATCTTCACATCCCTTTCTATTTGAAATTAATTTTCATTGGCATGAATTAAATATGCCAAATCTAATAAATTAGAATTGATAATGCATACCTATAGCGAATTGCTTAATATCAGTGTCAATATCTTTTAATCCTAAATAGCTACGGTCGGCATCTAAATCACCTGTAGTGACATCATAGCTTACACGGATATTTAAGTGCTCTGTTACGGCGGCATTAACACCTACACCATAAGTCCAACCAAAACCAGTAAAGTCTTCATCGTAACCATAGCCATCAACATTCGCCGCCATAGATGCGATACCCGCTTTGGCATAGGCAGAAAAAATATCATTAATTTGTGCAGTAAATTTAGGTGTGAAGCTTAATGCACCAGCACTAATATCAACATCCTTATCGCCTAAGTCACCAGTGGCAAACAGGTTAGCTTCTAAACCAAACCACTCATTGAAGTTATAGCCACCGTATACGCCTACACCAGTACCGGTTTCTGAACCATCAAAAGCATCAGCTGTGACTCTATTTAATGCACCACCCACATAAAATCCAGTAGTGTCGGTTGCTGCAGAGGCTTGAGTGGCCGCTAATGCTGATAATAAAGAGATAGCAACAATTGATAATTTATTCATCATAATTCCCTAATGATTTAACGAAAGTATTAGACGGCGCGGATATTACAATAAGCAATTCAGAAGTGTCATGGTTTAAATTATCAAAATACAAATCATACAGCATTGATTCAGCTTGAGTTGGAAAATGGAAGTTATAGTTATTCGTTATGTAACAAAACCATATTTACTGTAAGTATTATTTTTTAAATTTAAACAACTAACGATTTTAACTTAGCACCCGCAACAATCCTATAAAACTTGCATATAGCCAACGGATGAGGGAACGACGCCTTCTCACATCCAAACATTCGGATACGACAACTCTGCCAGTCGCCACACAAGTAATACGTGTACGCCAAAGAAATAATGGCCAGATATGGACTCGATAAGCTTGGTTAGCAATGTCGAGATCAATTTTCTGCGGTAAGTAATAAAGATGTTTACGCAGGACTAACTGACTCCAAGCCCCCGCTATCACAGGAAATACGGTACTATCCGCTTGATTTACTATCGAAGGTTTCTGTTCCATCAGGAGCGTGATTTCTGTACTCATAGGAATGCTAATGTCAGAAATCACAGATTCGGCTATCAACTCAAAGCGAGTCGATAGCCTATGATAGCGACATATCAATCGAGTGGAATGATCCCATCTGTGACTTTGCTTCTGCATCCATGCCATAGCTTGTCCTTAATTTATGTTTCGTTGACTTCAGGTTTAACCGGATCTTGGTGAATAATCACCTCAGCATCTTCGAAGGCGGCTTTGACTCTTATCCCTGTTGTATCGGCAATACTGTGGGCTTCATTCAAACTCAAATTGCCATCGAGTTCTAAATGAAATTGAATAAAAATAGTTTTGCCTGCTTGACGAGTGCGTAAATCATGCAGCCCTTGCACCCGTGGATCTTCCATCGCAATTTGCGTGATTTGCTGGCGAGTTTCTTCGTCTAGCTCTCTGTCTAACAAGGCTTGAATTGAGCGATAACCTAAGCCAAAGGCTTGATGACCAATATAAAATGCAATCATTACCGCAAATAAACCGTCAGCCCACCACCAACCGTATTGCGCTAATACTAGTGCCAACAATACCGCACCATTAAGGAATAAATCTGATTTATAGTGCAGCGAATCAGCTTCAACCACAGTACTTTTTGTCGCCGCTAATGCGCGTTTCTGCAACATGACTAAAGCTAACGTCATCACAATCGCTATGATAGAAACAACTACACCTATGGTGGCATTTTCAACCGGAACAGGTGTTAATAGACGCTCGCCACCATAGAAAAGTAATAAAAATGCGGAGCCCATAATAAAGGCGGATTGCGCTAGAGACGCTAACGGCTCAGCCTTACCATGGCCATATCTGTGGTCATGATCCGGCGGCACAAGCGCGTAACGAATGGCAATAAAATTGATAATAGAAGCGAGAGCATCGGCAAAGGAATCCGTCAAAGATGCCAACATACTGGCAGAGCCGGAATAGAGCCAAGCGAACATCTTGATAAGAATAAGGATCAAAGCGGTAGCCACGGAAGCGCGGCTAGCCAGTTTGACCCAAAAATCATATTGGGAAGTTTGAGTCATAAGGGATCTATCTTGGGAAGCTATGACCCTATTGTATATCAGCTAAGACGCTTAACCGCGAGGTTCTTTACCAGCTTGTGCTTCAAATCGCGCTTTAAACTTAGCTTGCTGCTCTGGTGTCAGCAGATTAAATATTTGATTATGCAGCTTCATACGTTCAATGGCTTGAGTTTGACGCTGCTCTTGCTGCGCACTCATCAGTGCCTTTGCTTGTGTTTCATCAAAACTAGGCGCGGTAATTAAGGCCTGCATCTCAGTGCGATGTGCCAAGCGTTCCTCTTTCGTTGGACGATTATCAGCGCGCGTGGCTTTCTGATCGGCAAACAACTTTTTAACGTCAGCTTTCTGGGCATCCGTTAAATCAAGCCCTTCAAACATACGATGCATGCCACCGTGGTCCATATGTCGGCCGCCATGTTCCATGCGGTCGCCTTTATGGAATTCAGATTTAGAGAAGTCGCAGCCAGCATCCTTAGGTGCAGCATTAACTGCCGTCGCGAAAACCGCAGAACTCGCTAGAATGGCAAACAGGCTCGCTTTCAAAGGTGATAATGTTTTCATAGTGTTAACCTCGATGGTTCAACTTTAATATGGCAAGTAATAAGACACAGTGACGACCCTTTTAAGCCGAATCACTTTCGACCCTTCCAGTCTAAACCCCTATATGTAAGTGAGGGCGTTGCCTGAGTAAATCACTGTAAAGTTGCGGCAATAACTCTATTCTTTACTTTGGCTTACATTGCTACACAGCAATTGACATCAAAACAGGTATACTCAGCCAAAGCGCTAAAAGTGTCTATGATAAACAGGCACATGAGGCCACATTACAGAGATTAAGGAACAGTATGAGTCGGATATTATTAATCGATGACGATCTGGGGTTATCTGAGCTACTAGGGCAACTGCTCGAGTTAGAAGGGTTTCAATTAACCTTGGCCTACGACGGTAAACAAGGTTTAGATCTGGCACTGACCGCAGATTACGATCTGATCCTACTCGATGTCATGCTACCTAAATTAAACGGTTTTGAAGTGCTACGCGCACTGCGCCAACATAAACAAACCCCAGTATTAATGCTGACCGCTCGCGGCGATGAAATCGATCGCGTAGTTGGGCTTGAAATCGGCGCCGATGATTATCTGCCAAAGCCGTTTAATGACAGAGAGTTAATCGCCCGTATCCGCGCCATTATTCGTCGTTCGAACTTAACAACCCAAGAAATCCATGCCGCGCCCGCCCAAGAGTTTGGCGATCTACGCTTAGATCCATCGCGCCAAGAAGCTTACTGTAATGAGCAATTAATCATACTCACAGGCACTGAATTCACTCTGCTGCACACCCTAGCACTGCACGCTGGAGAGTTGATGAACAAGGAAGAGTTAAACGAGAAAGTGCTCGGCAAAAAACTCATGCCCTTCGATCGCAGCTTAGACATGCATTTATCGAATCTACGTAAAAAACTCCCCGAGCGTAGCGATGGTCGGCCAAGGGTGAAAACCATCCGTGGCAAAGGTTATATTTGGCTTCCATAACGGCGGTATCGACTGTGCCTAATCGTTTATTTATCAAATTATTGCTCGGATTTTGGCTTTGCAGCTCGTTAATCATTGCCTTAGTGGGTCTGTTACCATTGCTGCAACAAAATCACGACCGTGCGCCACTGCCACCTCACCTTGAAAAAGTCCTATCGACTATAGCTAAGCGCATTCAAGAAAACCCCGCCTTACTAGAATCCGATTTTCTTCGTCGCTGGGAAAGACATCGAGACATGGAAGGCAAGCCACTACGAGTTTATCTCGTCAACAGCCAGGGCCAAGTGATCAACACCCACAGGGTGAGTCGCGGTGTACGTAGCTTTATGCTGATGGCAGATGAAGAAAAACAACCAATTAGCCATCAGTTTAAAGATGAGCTGGTGTTTGGTCCCTATCAATTTAATCTGGGCGCTGAAACCTATTCACTTTATGGCCGCCTACCGGATAACCATCCACGGCCTTGGTTCTTTTTCTTCGCCGAAAATAAGTTATTAACCTTAAGTCTGGCGATTTTCCTTTCGGGATTATTATGTGGCTTGCTCGCGTGGCATTTAGGTAAGGCATTAAATTCACTTAAAAAGAGTGCTAATGCCCTCGCTGAGGGTGACTTAAGTCACCGAGTCGATAAGTCCACCACTCAGCGCAACGATGAAATTGGTCAGCTCGCCACGGCTTTTAACAGCATGGCCGACTCCATCGAAGCTATGGTTAATAATCAGCAGCGGCTCATGGGGGATATTTCCCATGAACTACGCACCCCATTGACGCGGCAACAGTTATCCCTAGCCCTCGCCCGTAAAAAAGGTCAGCAGACCACCGAAACGGAACGCATAGGTTATGAAGCTGAGCAACTCGAAAAGCTTATCAGTGAATTGTTAGAGCTCTCGCGGGTCAAGCTCAGCACTAACGAAACTAAGGTACATTTAGGCTTGGCAGAATCCCTGAGCCAAGTTTTAGACGATGCGGAATTTGAAGCAGAACAGCAAGGTAAAAGCATTACTATCGATATCGATGAAGAAATTGAGTTAGCGCATTTTCCTAAATCACTTTCCCGCGCGATTGAAAACCTGCTGCGTAACGCGATCCGTTATGCCGCAAGCGACATACACCTACAGGCGAGTGCGACAGCTGATCAAGTACAAGTTACCATAAAAGACGATGGTCCAGGCATAGATGCCGCCGAACTCGATGCCATTTTTAAACCTTTCTACCGTCCCGACTCGGCACGGCAAAGAGAAAGCGGTGGCTGGGGACTTGGGCTGGCAATCACTGAAGCGGCGATTACCGCCCACAAAGGTAAGATTAAAGCCGAGAACCGTATACCAACGGGCCTTAAAGTGACGATTACACTACCGAAATAGCCGATATGAAGAACAAGTATAGGAGGCAGAACTAATTAGTCGTAATTGGCAACACCTCAGTGTTGCCATCGTGTTAAAACGTAGGGAACGGGATTACAGCTTAACTAATACACGCCCTGTGACTTGGCCTTGGATAATTTTATTCGCGAAATCAGGCACCTCTGCCAATGATATCTGCTGGCAAGCTTGCTGATAAAAATGTTCGGGTAGTGCTTTAATCACAGCTTCCCACGCCGCTTTTCGTTTCTCAAATGGACAAGAAACAGAGTCGATTCCCAGTAAACTCACACCCCGTAAAATAAACGGCATAACGGTTGTTGGTAATGCAAAACCGCCCGCTAAACCACAGATAGCGGCTGCACCACCGTATTGCATTTGCGCTAATGCTTTGGCGAGGATCTTGTTACCAACGGTATCGACCACACCCGCCCAGCGCTGCGCCTCAAGCGGCTTAGCATCTTGTTCAAGTTCACTGCGATCAATCACTTCTGCGGCGCCAAGCTCCTTCAATAAAGGCGCATTCTGTTCAACTCGACCACTGCAGGCAACCACACGATAGCCAGCATTGGCGAGCAAAGTCACCGCTACAGAACCCACACCACCACTGGCACCTGTGACAAGAATATCCCCACTTTGCGGTGTTACCCCAGCCTGCTGCAGCGCTTGCACGCACAACATCGCCGTAAGCCCGGCCGTGCCTATCATCATGGATTTAGCGGCATCACAACCTTGCGGCATGGGCACCAGCCAGTCGGCTTTAACTCGCGCTTTTTGCGCCATACCACCCCAGTGGTTTTCGCCCACGCCCCAGCCCGTCAAAATCACCCGATCGCCAACTTGGTATCTTGCATCCGTCGATTCGCGCACCACGCCCGCAAAATCGATGCCTGGTACCATAGGAAACTGACGAATGATTTTGCCAGCACCGGTCACAGCTAAACCATCTTTATAATTCAGCGAGGAATAGGCGACATCAACCAAGACTTCCCCTTCTGGCAAATCAGCTTCTGTGATTTGTGAAACTTGAGCAAACGTACGTTTATCTTCTTGCGTCAGTAGTAAGGCATCAAACATAAATCGCTCTCCGAAGGCCAAACCGTATTAAACGGTATTCAAAAAGTTACCATAAAAGGCATAGACGCTATTAACAAGCAGACTTATGGCTAATAGTAAATGCTGAGATCTAAACAGATTAAAGATAATGACCCAGAGTGATCGAGCGCAAGAAATGGTAAGATCTAGCGTCTTTATTGCTTTAAACTCGCCTGCTGTAAAGCGCCGCTTTGACCCCAGTAGCGGGCAAACTCAGTCAAGGTCATTCCGGCATTATTCGTTAGGTTCGCATCGCATTCTTTCGCGTATAGCCGCTTTACGATAGTGAATTCGGCCTTAATCACAGCGCCCATCATTGCCGTATTACCACGCTTATCTTGCAAACAAGCATTAGCACCATGCTCAAGCAATAAATCCGTTGCAGCCTCTTGGCCGTTATAAGCCGCCACCATTAGCGCGGTATAGGTTTGACTATTTCTCTGGTCAATAGGGAAGCCAGCATCGAGAAAATGCTCAAGCACTGTGATATCGCCGGTACGCGCTGCTGCAAAAAAATAGTCCACCAGCAATTGTACTTGTGCGGTATCGGGCTCGTCCGTTGGACTGACAGTTGCGGATGTAACCAATGGTGCTTGAAGCGAACCCGCCCCCATTGCCACCGACATACTCAGGGCCACAATAATCAATAATAAGATAGCAATAGTGTGTTTCATCAATGGCTCCCAGCACAGCTAAAATAGAGATTTAAACAATGAGACGTGACGAAATGCCCGCAAGACGCCCTCTTAAACTGGGCAGAAAAGAGCTTGTTTACGTCTTGCGGGACTTACTGGGTTCGGACAGTTAATGCGCAAATCTCTGCGACCAAAATAGTCCTAAAAATAACAAAATTAGATTGAACGTTGTTTAACGTCAGCCAAATCACCCTTTACGGCCTTGGTTAAACGCTCACCAAACTCTGGATCTGCACGATAAAAGTGACTGAGCATCTGATGTTTCACATTGGTATCGTTCACTTTACCTAAGTCACCGGCCAAGTTAGTGATCAGATCTGCTCTATCTTGCTTGCTCAAGCTGCGATAAAAGACGCCCGCTTGGCTAAAGTTATCATGCTTGCTAATAGCCGTTTGTTGCACAGTCCCCGTCAGCGCAGTTGTTACCGCACGATAACGATTATCTTCGGCCAAGGCTAAATGTACGCTCGGTTGATAGTTCACATCGGACTGGGTATACCCCATATTGCCCGCACCTTCTTGGTTGTGGTTTGCCACCGCCACTAAGGGTTTATTAATCGGCAATTGCGACAAATTCGCGCCGAGTCGATACAGCTGAGTATCGGCGTAGGAGAACATACGGCCTTGCAGTAATCTGTCTTCCGAAGGCTCAATCCCTGGGATCAAATTCGATGGCGCAAATGCCGCTTGCTCCGTCTCTTGGAAGAAGTTTGCAGGCATGCGGTTCAGCGTCATAGTGCCCACTTTTTGTTCTGGCACATCTAGCCACACCTTAGTGGCGTCTAACGGGTTGTAATCAAACTTATTAAGCTCAGTCGGGTCGAGTAATTGAACGTACAGATCCCACTTAGGATAGTTACCCTTGTTGATCTCACTATAAAGATCATCAGTTAAATGGTTAAAGTTTTGCCCTTGGACTTTAACCACTTCATCGGGACGTAAGCCTTTAACACCTTGCCGACTCTTCCAGTTAAATTTCACGTATTTAACTTGGTTATCTCGATTCACAAATTTGTACGCATGCACACCGAAACCGTCCATTTCACGATAACTGGCAGGTACACCTAAGTTACTGTAAACCTGAGTCAACATATGGGTTGACCCCGCTTCGTGACTGAAAAAATCGAAGAAACGATTCGGATCTTGCATATTGGTCACTGGCGATGGTTTGAGTGAATGCACCATGTCAGGAAACTTGATTGCATCGCGAATGAAGAATACGGGTAAATTATTACCTACTAAGTCCCAGTTACCTTGGTCCGTATAAAATTTGGTCGCAAACCCTCGGGGATCACGCAGCGTTTCTGGCGAACCTTTCGAGTGGATCACGGTAGAAAAGCGCACAAATACGGTCGTCACTTTACCTTTTTGTGCAAAGGGTGCCGCTTGGGTTAGGTTACTAAAATCGCCACTCGATACAAATTCACCATGCACACCTGTGCCTCTGGCGTGGACGACACGTTCAGGAATACGTTCACGGGCAAAGCGTTGTAGCTTCTGGATAAGCTGCACATCTTGCAATAACACGCTGCCATTACTGCCCGCTGTGGTCGAGTTTTGGTTATCACCCACAGGTGCACCATTGTCACGTGTCAGGGTATTTGTTGGTAAAGTTTGAGCCTGTACATTCAATGTCAGACCCATAGAAATAATTAAAAGGCTTTTAGTAAGATGCATAACAGTTCCTCTTCTATGCATAACGCCAAGCTCTTTTCTGCCTGCTCACAGTATAGTTCTGAATTTGTAATTAGAAAAAACGATCTTTATCGATTATACGAATCAATAAAACCTATTAGACATGAATTGGCAACAACAAAAGTCACATTGTCAGATACTGAAGCTAGATATTGTGGACTAAAACCTCTCGGTTTTAGTCTATTGCGAAGTGGATAAACGTGGGGTGATTAAGAGATATTTAGTAATTGATTGAGCTTCACAACAAGAGCCGTAAGCTAGCATTAATCCTTAATCCCCATCTGTTTTAATCGCCGGTACAAGGCATTACGGCTGATCCCTAAACGCTTAGCGCATTGGCTCACATTGCCATTACAGGCTTGGTATGCCTGCAGCACATTGCTATAAATCGCCTCATTTAGGGAATCCGATTGAACCTTTGTGGCATTCGGCTCCACAACGAACTTGCCACTTGGCAGGGGTGATGCTGAATGTTGACGGCTTACCTCCTTAAATTCTTCAAATAATGGGGCTGCTTGTAACAGGCCTACTTTTAACGGCTCGCATGTGAGTTTGGCCGCCAGATAATCGGGTAAATGTTGCCAATTGAGAGTATTGTCTCCTTCTGCCATCAAGCAAGCGACTTGCATGAGGTTATCCAGCTCACGCAAATTCCCCGGCCAGTCGTATTGCATCATTTTCCCTAACAGTTCTGGGCAGATATCCTGCGCGGCGATACGATGTTTACGATGCAATTTATGGATAATACGCTCGATATCCTGCCGCTCACGCAGCGCAGGTAAACGTACTTGCAGACCATTCAATCGATAGAATAAATCCTGCCGAAACAGCCCTTGAGTCACCTGTTGTTCTAAATCCATATGGGTTGCGGCAATGATTTGGATATCGACTTTAAAGCTTTGATTACTGCCAACGGGTACCACTTCGCGCTCTTGCAATACTCTGAGTAAACGACTCTGGGCCGCCAGCGGCATTTCACCGATCTCATCTAAAAACAAAAATCCACCGTGGGCTTGGCGAATTTTACCGATAAATCCAGTGCGGTTTGCCCCAGTAAAAGCGCCTGCCTGATAACCAAAAAGTTCAGATTCGACTAATTCAGCGGGCAATGCGGCGCAGTTCACTGCCACTAAAGGCTCGGTGCGACGTGCACTCTGGGCATGGAGCTTTTTAACAAACTGCTCTTTACCGACGCCCGTTTCTCCGAGCACTAACAGCGGAATTTGCTTGGTGATCACCTTATTGGCATGTTGCCAAGCGCGTTCTAATTGAGGATCGCGAAACCTAACCCCCAATTGATTGAGCGATTTATTGCTAATCGCAACTCGACCCTTAGCGCTGGGAATATTTAAGGATTGAGTCTGTAAATGCAAAGCTAAATGTTGATTAAAACCGCCCACACGGCTCCAATTATCGCCTAAGTACTGTTCGACGGCATCGCCCACCTTGGCATGATTAAGCAATTGTTTCGCCATGGGATTGCACCCCACAATGCGACCATCGCTATCGGCAATCACTATGCCCTGCCAACCCGAACTGAGCAGGTTTGGCTGCGCCGCCAAATCGATTCGATAATGACTATCGGGCAGATGGCACAAAAGCGCGGTCTCGACCTGCTGCGCCAAACTGGACACTAACATCAGCGTCTGCTGGGTGTGCCTTTGCTGCTCGCTGGTGATATCAATCACCCCGAGCATCTCACCTTGGGGGGAAAATATCGGGCAAGCTGTGCAACTCATAAAACGGTTCTGGCGAATAAAATGCTGCTCACCCACCACGGATACCGCTTGTTTGGCGGTAAGCGCCGTCCCTATCGCATTAGTGCCCTTATGCTGCTCAAGCCAATTCACCCCAATATCCAGAGCTACATCCGCCAGTTTTGTGGAGTAACGGCTCACGCCCCAATGCCTAAGTACATAACCCTCGGCATCGGAGAGCAGGAGTCGGCTATTAGAATGCGCCATCAACTGATTAAACAAAGGCAAGGCGTGGGATTGCACTAATGCAATGAGCATTTGATATTGCTCATGTTTCTGCTTTAGTTCGCAGGCATCGAGCCTTAGCTCCTGGGGTAACTGAAATTCTGACAAGCCAGCGCCAATGCTGCGCTGCCACGAATCGGCCAACCACGCCTGTGTCGATGGTAAATGCGGTTTAACTGTCATAGCCGTGCTACCCCGAGCTGTGTTCCGTTTCGGCACAATTGCTGTGTGCCACTCAATGACAAAGTAACCACTGGACACACTTCTCTCCCTGAGTGCCCATACTTATTCAAATCTGCAAAATTAGCTTTTCATCATACTGTTAGCACAACAAGTGTACAACTCCTGCCAGTTTGGCACTCTCCTTGCGATGCACCCTTGGTATGCAAGCCTAAGGTGTTGCATAAGAGAACACTAAGCCAATCAATAGGATTGGCTTAAAGCAAAACGAAAAATATTTAAAAAGGCATCCAGCAGAGATGCATCAACAAGACTCCCTTGCTGAAGCCAAGAGCGTAAAAATCGCCAACGCCCAGCATGCCATCCACAAGAAGGAATGATTCTATGATTTATGCTCAACCCGGAACCGCAGGCGCAATCGTTAACTTCAAAGAAAAATACGCCAACTTTATCGGCGGAAAATGGGTCGCCCCAGTCAATGGCAAATACTTCGACAATCGCTCCCCCGTGAATGGTCAAAACTTTTGCCAAATCCCGCGATCCGATGCACAAGATATTGAATTAGCGTTAGATGCCGCCCACGCAGCCAAAGAAGCATGGGGTAAAACCTCAGTCACTGAGCGCTCAAACCTGTTACTGCGCATTGCCGATCGGGTCGAGCAAAATCTCGAATACTTAGCCGTTGCCGAAACCTGGGAAAATGGTAAAGCGGTGCGTGAAACCTTAAATGCCGACTTGCCCTTATTCGTCGACCACTTCCGCTACTTTGCAGGCTGTATCCGCGCACAAGAAGGCAGCGCTGCCGATATCGATGGCAACACAGTCAGTTATCACTTCCCAGAGCCTTTAGGCGTGGTCGGCCAGATCATTCCTTGGAACTTTCCACTCTTAATGGCCGCATGGAAAATCGCACCTGCGCTAGCGGCGGGTAACTGTGTGGTACTCAAGCCTGCGGAGCAGACGCCAGTCACGATTCTGGTCTTGCTCGAACTGATTGAAGACCTATTACCCGCGGGTATTCTTAACGTAGTCAACGGCTTTGGCGCCGAAGCTGGACAAGCTTTGGCCACCAGCAAACGCATCGCTAAATTGGCCTTTACGGGCTCCACCGAAATTGGCTATCACATTTTAAAATGCGCCGCCGAATCCTTAATTCCATCAACCGTTGAGCTTGGCGGTAAGTCGCCTAACGTGTTTTTTGCCGATGTGATGGACCATGAAGACGAGTATTTAAATAAGGCCGTCGAAGGCATGTTGCTGGCCTTCTTCAACCAAGGTGAAGTCTGTACCTGCCCATCACGAGTGTTAATCCAAGAGTCGATTTTTGATCGCTTTATCGAAAAAGTGCTCGCCCGTGCGCAAACCATTAAGCAAGGCGATCCCTTAGATACCGACACTCAAGTTGGCGCTCAAGCCTCTAAAGAACAGTTCGATAAAATCTTAAGCTACTTAGCCATAGGTAAGGCTGAAGGTGCAGAAGTGCTACTGGGCGGCACACTTTGCCAACTCGATGGCGGCCAAAGTGAAGGCTACTACATCAGCCCAACCATTATGAAAGGCCACAATAAGATGCGTATCTTCCAAGAGGAGATCTTCGGCCCTGTGATTTCGGTCACCACTTTCAAAGATGAAGCCGAAGCCTTAGCGATCGCGAACGATACAGAGTACGGCCTAGGTGCTGGTGTGTGGACACGGGACATGAACACGGCTCAACGTATGGGACGTGGCATTCAAGCTGGCCGCGTGTGGATTAACTGTTACCACGCCTATCCTGCCCATGCCGCCTTTGGTGGTTACAAAAAATCCGGCATCGGTCGCGAAACCCATAAGATGATGCTCAACCACTATCAAAATACCAAGAATCTCTTGGTGAGTTACGATGTGAATCCTTTAGGTTTCTTCTAAGGTTTTGGTGTTCAAACAAGCTGATGTGAGGAAGCTTTTATTAGGTTTTTAAACGTCTTTGCAAGCAAGCTTATAAAACTTTCCGCATGAGTAATAGATACAAGTGATAAACATGAAAGGGCGAATAGCCCTTTCTTTTTTAACTGAATTTAATTCAAACCTCACTCAGTTTATATTATCAATCCGCGCTAAACGCTGAGCTAATTCAGCAAGAGAGGAGGCTGTTTGTGGATCGCTTTGGGGATCGATAACTTCAACCAGTTTAAGTTTTGGCTGAAAAGGTAACCAAGAACTGCCCGTTGTCATCACTAAATCCAGCACAAACTGACCGTAATAGTGCAATCTCAGTCGGTTATCCTTCATAGGCCAATGGGCATAAAGCAGAAAAGAATCGTACATTTGCGCCAAAGAGGTTGTCGCAATGAGCTTAAACCCTTCATCAAGCAGACTAAACTCGGTCGATTCTTCGAAGGGACAATCAAAAGAAGTGATGACCAAATACCCCAAGGTTTTATTGGATAAAACGCAGCGATATTGGCCTTCAATCACTAAGCCAGCAATAAAGGTATGAGTAGGTTGACCATTGAAATACAGAGGCATTTTCAGTGGGTTAGGATCAAACCCATAGGCATGCTCTGTTAGCAGTGAAAACCCCGTTATCGGCTGCATCCCTTACCCCACTTATCTCGTCTACCTATCTCGTCTACCTATCTCGCCTACTTATCCGCGAAAACACACGTCACGCGGCTCTTGCGGATTCAAATACTAGGACTGGCGGCTTTTCCAATAACAGCCCACTAAGATCAAGTAACCGACAAAATATGCCACGAGATCGAGTGGATCAAAATGGCTACCTATTACTATCCGCGCCAAGCGATTTCCACCCAAGCCCAGCTTATCGACTAAGCCCCAATACTGGCCAAACTCGATGGCAAAGGCAAACAGCAATACCGCAAACGCCAGCAAAGGAGTTTGAAATAAATGCTTAATGCCATCGCCTGTGTTTTTTACTGCGGCTTTTTCTACCGGATTAGCAATAGGAACGACAGCCCGCACCATGCAAAACAGTAAGATCACCACCAATACATCGCCCACAAAACCACGAATAAAACCCGCAGGTGCATATAAAGCGATTAAGACTTCAGTCAAAAATAATAAAACGGCATAAATACAAAAGGATTTACGACTCGGATTGCGGCTGATAAAAGCGCGAATAACGGCGGTAGACATAAATAAGTTAATCCCTTCGCTCGGTTGAGGTGGCAGAATTTACCGTAATACCAATAGGTTAACAAGTGAGTTTTCGTTGACATTTAAGGCTCACCACCCGAGCAAGCGCGGCACTCAAGCCTATCAATTCGATAAATGTTCGCCCCTCAAAATTTAAGCGAGGTTTAAGTTTGGGTTAAGTAGCCTACACCTAAACCCACTTAGGAGCGTCACACCATGTCATCAAACACACTGCAAACCATCAAAGTCTGGGACCTGTTGATCCGCATATTCCATTGGTCACTCGTCGGCTTTTTTACCTTAGCCTACCTCACTGAAGGCGAAGACGAGTGGATGACCATCCACAGTTACGCAGGTTACAGCATCTTAATTTTACTGGTGTTTCGCCTGCTCTGGGGCGTGATGGGTACCCACAATGCGCGCTTTAGCAACTTTATCACTCACCCTAAAGAAGTGCTGGTGTACCTCAAAGGACTCGTCACGGGCAAAGCCAAAGACTACATAGGCCATAACCCCGCTGGGGCAATGATGATAGTGGCCTTGATTGCCAGCATAGCCATCACGGGGTTCTCGGGTATGGCTCTGTACGCCACCGACGGATACGGCCCATTAGCCACGAGCTTTTTCGCCACTTGGCCTGAAGGCGCCATAAAAGAAGTCCATGAATTCTTTGCCAACTTCACAGTGTTCCTTGTGGTCATCCATGTTGGCGGCGTCATCGTCAGCAGCCTGTTACACAAAGAAAACTTAGTCAGAGCCATGGTCACGGGCAAGAAACAACGCCCTGCGGAACAAAAAGATTAATCCATTAGCCATTTTGCTTAGCAATAAGATATCCAGCCCAAAAGGAATGCCCTATGAACAGATTAACCAGACACACGAATAAAAGTCACCTTGCCATTGTCGCAATTTCAACCTTGCTGCTGACTAGCCTCAGCGTTAGCGCCGTCAACAGTAAAGTGCAAAGCCTGCCACTTAGCGCCGAGCGCATCGGCACGCAACTGCAACGCTATCAAGCCCAAGGTGCTGGACCCTTTGCCGCCGCCGCAGGACAAAAGCTTTGGCTACAGGACATGGACGGTCGCAGCTGCGCCAGTTGCCATACCGCCAAAGTCACCGACATGGGGATGCACCAAAATACCCGTAAACCCATTGACCCTATGGCGCCGTCGATTACCGCAGATCGGTTAACCGACTCAGCCAAAATCGAGAAATGGTTTACCCGTAACTGTAACTGGACCTTTAAACGCGACTGCACGCCACAGGAAAAAGGCGATGCCTTACTCTGGTTAAGCCTGCAATAACCGCCAAATTTCGACCTTATAGCTCATTCAATTAGATCAATTAATTTCAATACCTTCCACAGAAGGTAACGGCACAAAAAGGAAGATGTCATGACTAAACAAGCACACCCTATTAGCTGGTTCTTAGGTTCATCACTCACAGCTGCGGCATTAGCCATTGGCGTTATCGGTGTCAGCCTAACCTTAACCGGCACAGGCTATGCGGACGATGGCCGTGGGCTTAGCCGCGCCATTCCACAAAATGCGGAATATACGGCAGAATGTGGCAGCTGCCACATGGCTTACCCCGCGAACTTACTCCCCGCCGACAAGTGGCGCGCCATTACCGCAAATCTTGAGAATCACTTTGGCGACAACGCCAGCCTAGATCCTCAAGTCACTGCTAGAATTGAGGAATATCTGGTTCAACATGCGGCGCAAAATGGTAAGGTGATGAAAAACAGCACGCCACTGCTTGCAGGCGCTGGGCCGCAGAAGATCACAGAACAGGCATTTTTTATTCGCAAACACGATGAGATCCCAAGACGTATGGTGCAAGATAACCCCAAAGTCGGCTCATTCAGTCAATGCAGCAATTGTCACAACCTCGCAGAGAAGGGCATATTCGATGAAGATACCGTTAATATTCCTGGCTTTGGCCGTTGGGATGATTAGCAGCCCCAGCTGCGATGCCCACGATGATGATCTTTCAAACAAGGTGGTCGAGTGGGTTAAGGAGGGCAAGGTTTTGCCCTTCGACACCATAATGCAACGCTATGAATCACGGCTAAAGGGACGGTTACTCGATCTCGAAGTCGAGCAAAAACATGGCAGGATCATCTACGAACTCGAGATCCTCCGTGACGATGGCATAGTGTATGAAATCAAGATTGACGCCAAAACTGGCGAGTGGCTAAAGGAAAAGGTCGACTGATGCGTTTGCTATTGATTGAAGATGATACCGATCTGGTCGCGCGCCTCATTCCCGCCCTTAACAAGGCGGGTTATACCGTCGAGCACGCCGATAACGGTATTGATGGCGCCTTTTTAGGCGAAGAAGAAAACTTCGAAGCCGTGATCCTCGATCTCGGTTTACCCGGCAAACCCGGTTTACAAGTCCTCGGCCAATGGCGACAAAAAGGCTTAGCCATGCCAGTGCTGATCCTCACCGCCCGCGATGCGTGGCACGAGCGGGTCGATGGCCTCAAGGCGGGTGCCGATGATTACCTCGGCAAGCCTTTCCATATTGAAGAACTACTCGCAAGGCTCGAAGTGTTGATCCGCCGCCACTTTGGCCGCGCCGACAATGTGTTGCAACATGCGGGCGTTTCCCTCGATGTCGACAAACAAGCCGTCACCAATGTTGATGGTGAAGTGATAGAGCTGACTAAGATTGAATATCGCCTACTGCATTATTTAATGGTCAATCCCAGCAAAATCGTCTCTAAGTCAGAGCTCAGTGAACGCATTTACGAAGAAGATCAAATCAAAGATAGCAATGTCATCGAAGTGTACGTCAACCGCCTGCGCCAGCGCCTAGGCAAGGATTATATCGAAACCCGTCGCGGCCAAGGTTATCGACTCAAGGAGTAAAAGGCGTGTATTCACTCAAGGGTTATCTGACGCGCAATCTGCTGATCACGCTCACCTTTGCCATGGTGCTGTTACTGTATTTCTTATACCAAGGTATCCAAATATTAACCCAAGACTTTGTTGCCTCGCGATTGCAACACGATGCCGACAGCCTGATCTCCGCCCTGAATAACCATCCCGATGGCACCTGGGCGCTTACTACCGACCGCTTGCCCAATGTGTACCACAGGGTTAATTCTGGGCATTATTTTGCGATTCAAATCGGCGAGCAAACCCTGCGCTCACGCTCCCTATTCGACCATAACGTGAACATGCTAAAGCTGACCGCCGGTGAGCACCACCAAGCCACTGAATTTGTCGGCAAAGAACATTGGCTGATGTTCAGTCAGGCCGTAATCAAAGATGATCAATTAGTTACCCTGTGGGTGACAGAAGACATCAGCGAGCTCGAACAGACCCAAGTGCAATTTTTAGCCTTTGCCAGCGCGGCGGTGTTGCTCACGATTGTTATTCTATTAATGGCGCAGTATCAGCTACTGAAACGCGGCTTTAAACCCTTAGAGCAGATGCCTGAAGCCATACGGCAGATGCGCACCCAAGGGCAAGAAATCAATCCAGACCAAATGCCGAGCGAAATCATCCCGCTGATTGAAGAGATAGATCGTTTAGTCAATCAATTGGGCCAGCGAGTACAACGCTCCCGTAATGCCTTGGGTAACTTAGCCCACGAAATGAAACGTCCGTTACAAGGGCTGCAGTCCTACCTAGAAAGCCTTCCACCAGAACAGCGGAGTGAGGGCAGCAAGGTGCTCGCAAACCTGCACCACATCATCGAGAGAGAGCTTAAGCGCACTAAGATTGTCGGCCTGTCCACTCCAGGGCGTTATACCGTGCTCGATGACGATCTTGCGCCGCTAATCAAAGTAATGCAGCGTATTTACCCAGACCGCATTATTCATAGCCATTACGCGAGCGGCTTAGTGATGCCGTTTGATCGGGATGACTTACTCGAACTCTTAGGCAACTTGCTGGATAATGCCTGCAAGCATAGCCGCAAGAACATTGAGATCCGTATTAGTCAGCAGAACGTGCCAACCACAGGCTATGGGATAGAAGTGAGTGATGATGGCGAAGGCGTCTCCGATGCCGCGCTGTCCGTTATCATTGAGCGCGGCATTCGGCTAGATGAAAGCATCCAGGGCCATGGTTTAGGATTATCTATCTGCAAAGATATCGTCGACAGTTATCAAGGCGAACTCGGTTTTAGCCATGCGAAACAAGGCGGACTTAAAGCCAGCATATTTCTGCCGCTCCCGAGTTAAGCGGTATACTCAGCCAAACCGTGCTTAATTAATCCTGCCGCCAAATCATTCAGACCAGCGAACGGACTTAATTATTCGTGCCACTATGTCGCACCATTAAGCCCTTTGCATAACACAAGTCCAGAGATTTATATGAAAGTTATCGACCTAAAATCGGCCCCGCAGCACATTCCACAGCTGGCACAATGGCATCATCAAGAATGGGCACATTTAAGTTCTGCGGACGCCACAGTCACCACACTCATTGAGCAGATGAGCGAGTACCTTACTGACGCCGCCATTCCTAAGATGTTTATCTGTGAAGAAGCTAACCAAGTCATGGGCTCCTCCTCATTAACCGCAGCAGATATGGATACCCGAACCGACCTCAGCCCCTGGCTGGCCAATGTATATGTTAATCCACACTATCGAAATAAAGGTTTAGGGAAATTATTAGTCAATGCCGTCGTTGATTATGCCAAAGCACTCGGATTACAAAAAATATATTTGTTTACCGCAGACAAAGCAGACTTTTATCAGACACTTGGTTGGTCAAAGATTTCACGGGAAGATTATATGGGCGAGATGGTCACGATAATGGAGTATGAATTGAGTCAGCAAAGTTGCTAAGTTAAGAAAGCAAGCTCCACGACGGACGTCGTGAAGCTGTACATGCGGGCTAAATATCTAAATGTGATATCCAATACTTAGCGACAAGCCAATGGCTTTAGTCAATTTCAATATCCACACCGAAACGATTGGATAGTTGGCGTTGCTCGTGCAGAATTTCAATTCGGCGGCGAGTATCTTGGGTCAACTTGTCTTTGAGGCGCAAACCACTGGTAATGGCGGCTTTTTTGGCTTTCTTGCTCTTCATCGGTAAATCAGTTGTCGTTGCATCCGTAGGACTCTCGACGGCTTGAGATTCGATAGACATAGCTAACTCCTTTAATTAGAACCTTAAATAGGCTCTTCCAGTAAATCCCTGCTCAAAACGAACAAACAGGTCATCTATAATGAGTCAATTCGCCATTCACTATTTAATTAACAGATAATTTGGCGACTCATAAACTTACGGTCCATATCATTCACCTAAGCCAACAAGATTAAATACATGCTGATAGGATGAAGACGATCGAGACATAAGGTCGAAATGAAAAACTGAGTATTGATTTACTTCATCGACGCAACAGAACCCTAACGAGTCCTAAATTTTCCGGCGACAAAGCGGCATAACATAGGTAGAGAAAGAACAGGTAGTAATGCAGAAAGGTTGGTAAGCTCGAGCGGCAAAGCGCTGCTGCGCAACAATTAGGCTACGCAACAGTACTACATCTAGCCTAGATTTACGACTTATATGGCATAGCGCCGAGGTAATCTTTCTTGCCAATTTCAACACCGTTGTGGCGCAAAATCGCGTAGGCTGTTGTTACATGGAAGTAAATGTTCGGAATAGCATGCTCAATGGCAAACTCATAACCTGTAAGATATTTTCCTTCCCATCGTGGTTGTGAGACATGGATCGTGGCCGCATTAGCAAAATCATCCGCTTTAAACGTCGCTAAATAATCCAAAACCGAGCTAATACGCGCTTGCAACTCAGCCAGCGTCGTCTCGCTATCATCATGCTTTGGTACTGTATCTAAGTTATCAGTCAAACGTGCTACGCCAATTTTGGCAGTATCGCAGGCAATTTGAACTTGGCGAATAAGATTGAATTGATCCGGCGCTAAACGTGAGTTTAATAGAACCGACATATCAACTTTCTTGAGGTTTGCGAAGCATTCGCCTTTTTCAAGAATAACGCTTAAATTTTTCAGCATCTTGCTAAATTGTACAACCGTTAAATCATAAAGCATGGCATGGACCTCATTGATGGACGCTACAAAACTGCAGCACTTAAGACGATCTTGGGGCAAATTACTCAATTTCAATCATTCTTGGAATTTAAGTATCTGCTTAATAATAAATACTTCAATATAAACGATATTAAGTCAATTAGGACAAGAAAAAGATAGACGTTACCTGTAGGGATAGAGCGTCAGCTACAAGCTAAGAGATTAAAATTATCTCGGACTGATCCGAATAACAATAACGTACACTCGTAGGAATTGGGATGGCCGGTTATGACGATAACCATTTAAGCGATAGCATCACTGGGACCAAATATCCGCGACGCCATAACGAAAAAAGCCTCATCTTTCGATGAGGCTTATCTCTTAATGTTGGCGGAGCGGACGGGACTCGAACCCGCGACCCCCGGCGTGACAGGCCGGTATTCTAACCAACTGAACTACCGCTC
>NZ_JABAEB010000001.1:478798-549308 GCF_012584455.1 Shewanella oncorhynchi | reverse complement strand
CATAGCTCAGTTGGTAGAGCAACTGACTTGTAATCAGTAGGTCCCGAGTTCGACTCTTGGTGCCGGCACCATATAAACAATGAAGCAACTCAATGAGTGGTTTTTTTGTATCTGAAATTTGAAGTGTTCAGTACAAAGCGCAACTGACTTACTCTCGATAATTCCAGCAGGTCCCGAGTTCGACTCTTGGTGCCGGCACCATATAAACAACGAAGCCACTCAATTAGTGGCTTTTTTGTATATGAAATTTGAATCGTTTCAAAGCAAAACACAACTGACTTTCCTCAATAATAACGATAGCGCCCTCAATACTGGCACAATAAACGCTCAAATTGAGCGTATAAGATAATTTATTGACATCACGCAACAGACAATCACTTAATCCTTTACCCCTATAAATGATAGTTTTATATTCGCCACATAAAAAAGCCACTCATTATTGAGTGGCTTTGCGTTCTTATACAAACTATCTAGTTCCAAATGACTCAATCGTGCTTATTTGATGAGCTCGAGTGGAATAGGCCTATCACCTGCTTGAACTTGATGTTGAACATGGCGCCACCCTTGAGTGAGCTCACTTAGATGTGCTTTTCTCTCTGGGAAATGTGTAGCAAGTTTTTCGATAACATCGATTTGCTTCTTACACAATAATGACCAACGATCTGCATTTGATAAGTACATGGCGTTTTCCTTAACTGAGGGGTTACTTTTCCTTAGCCAGTTAAGTCTAGGCTGGAATCATTTTATTGCCAATTCAAAATTGCGCGTTAGCGCACTGTTAAAACAACTAACTCGGGAGTATCTTGGTTCTATAAACATAAGATAGGAGGCGTTATGACAGCCGATATTTTCAAACTCATTTTTGTCGCTATTGGTATATTTCTCGTTTACAAACTGATATTTGGTGGCAAGAAAGGTCTGACTATTTTTGAAATGCATTTTAAAGATGGCCGTATGACTCAGCATAAGGGCAAGATCCCCGAACGATTCGAACGGGAATGCCGCCAAATCGCTAAAACCGAAAAACTGACTTGTACTGTTAGGGCTGAAAAATCAGGAGATGTACGCTTACATATTTCTGCCAACGTGAGTGACAATGTAAAGCAAAGGATTCGTAATCTGTTTCCGTTTGAATATTATGACAAAAAATCGATAGATAACAGTCGTCAAGCGTGTTAGTTCTTCGCCTCTCCCCTAGCAACCTTAATACTTGCTATTGATAGTTAAGTATTAAGGTTGCAGTGAGTTCCTAAGGCATTTTCTTATTTAAACTTAACTGGATACCTAGGTTTTAGAAAATCGGATTCTAACTGCCCGTCTTTTCTCGCATCTCGAATACGACGTTCATTATCTTGCACCATAGGATCGCTTGCGGGTTGATGAGGATCGACTTGTTTCTCAGAATGATCCTCAAACTTAAAGTCAAAAGATGAACAAGCAGTTAACGACAGACTAAAAAATACTCCCCATAAAACAACGTGTTTATTCATCGACTACCCCTATCCATTTAGACTTAAGCTCAAATTAATTAAATTTAAACAATGGGTTGCAATAACCTTACCCCCATATATCGCTTATGCCACTAGCAAAAATGCCTAGCTGCAACTTTGGTTTGACTTCCACACTTTAATGCAGAAAAAAGGGGGTTATTAGCCAAGCTATACTGTTTAAGCCAATTTAAGTCTTAATCAACATTTAAGCCTTAATCAACAGAGTGAATCCAAGACAAACTGGGGTAAGCCAACTTAACTAAAAATTGCTGAGACTATTTTTGAATAACTAAAGTGACTTTAGCAACTGTGATGCCAAACTTAATAATATCGCTCTGATTTATAATCGTATTCTCATTCACTAAGAACATCCAATCGTCGAAATGAACTTGATATTCCTCACCATCCACAGGCAATAACATATCGTATTTCCAACGTAGCGCACTGCCGCTAGATTGGCCATCGGCAGTCCCGATAATGTCACCTGCAGTTCCTGAGTATCGCCCTTCCCCTAGTGCCTTAATGCGCCATACACGCGTTTGAGTTTCACCATCATCATACACAAACCATTCATTAATGACCCCCTCACTTCCCTGCCAACTGGCTTCCATAATGACATTGAATTTGCGGATTACTTTGCCACTAAAATCTTGTACGACCCCAGAGGCTTTTAATGGTCCATTAAAAAATGACTCCAAAACCAATGTCGGATGAGTATCTTTATAATCAGTCACTTCCACCGATGAACAACTCGACAACAGCCCTATCATTATTAAACCTAAAAATAACTTTCGGCAAACAAGCCGTTTCAACAATCGCATGGTTTTTCTCCGAGTAATTGCGCCCGCAAATCAGGACGACTAGTGGCTTTCGATAACCAAATCGCTAAAAATGCTTCAGCAAAATTAGCATCATGGATAATGTCGAGTGGTTGATGATTAAAGAAAAACTGACTCGTTTGTCCATCTATCACCTTAAAACTTAAATGATCGCCCTGCTTCACATCGGGCCAAGTCGCATTTAATAAACCCAACCAACGTTGGATATCATTTTCGGCAAACGCTAGATGCTTCCATTGATCTTTTGTCGCTTCGAGCAAATCCTCTGACTCAATATCTCGATAATATTCAATATCTAACAGCAGAGGATATTGCCCCTGTTGATAACGGCCATTTACCGTCATCAGTCTGGCCTTATACAAACTAAACCACAGCCAATCCATTTCTCCGCGGCCCACTTCCTGAAAAGTCTGCGTCACATCGGCGGCATCATTCAGTTCGATAGTAATGTTTTCAAAATCAGGCGTTTTCGCCTCTAACGCTTTTAAAGGTGCGGCCAATAAACTGAGGGCCAATAGACTTAAGCAGCTTGAATTCAAAAATGAAAAACCAAGATTTGGGCTACGATTACGAACTGACGACATGGGATCCCCCTTTTACTGCATGATGTCTTACAACAGGTACTTAACTAAAAACGGCATAATGACTTAACCGCGATCAATTTTTACAACTCAATAATTAACGCCCAAACACAGTAAAAGAACGCGCTTTAGTGCTTCGATTAAATCCATAGGGATTAGCAAGTTGGATTAAAAATGGCAGTAAGACTAGCCAAACCAAAAATAACACCACAGCAGAAATAACATTGCCATAGGGCAAACTCACGGCATTAAATTGTGCGCCAGTCAAATAGCTTAACCCACCAAATATGCCCCCGAGTAACGCCTGAAATATCAGCGGTAAAGGTCGCATAAAGGCCAAACTATGATTCAGAGTCAAAGCAAAATGCAGCCACAGGCAACAAAGCCACCAAGGGAAAAGAGCAAGCTCAAACACCCCTAAAACAGAGAGTACGGTATCTACGCCTATTCCTAAGGCTGCAACCTTTAGCATCAATAGCAAATCCACTTTGCGATACTCGTGCTTACCTAATGAAGCTAGCAGGATAAAGTGAAATAATAACAAAGGGATAGTTAACAACAGTGAGGTGTTAAGCCAAAGTACGCTAGACCACCACACAGCCTGAAAACTCAAGGCGTTATAGAGAATAAAGCCCTGATGTTTAAAAGGAACCCGAGAGTTAGCTAACATAGACTTCATCTTTGCCTCACTTTTATCTTGCTGCAAACAAAGCGGCTCATTCCAACGAAAATGGTCATTTCCACTAAAGTGACTGCTTAATCAAAACAAATTACATCGCATTAGGACTATGGCTTGGGAGATGATGGCTAGCAATGCGATAGTCCGGACGCACAGCCACTAAATGCACTGTGCTTGTGGTGCGTTCTAAAAATCCACCTTCACAATAACTTAGGTAAAATTTCCACATCCGAATAAAATCATCGCCATAACCTAAAGCTTGGATTTCGCCTATCGCATGATCAAAATTCTCATGCCAATGTTTTAAGGTTTTAGCGTAATCGAGCCCCATATCATTGAGCGACCAGACCACCATGTCCGTCTGTTTGGCAATGTGACCGACCATTTGGCTCACTGAGGGTAAGCAGCCACCGGGGAAAATATAACGCTGAATAAAATCCACACTTTTGCGATAACTGTCGTAACGTTGATCGGCAATCGTTATCGCCTGTAGCAGCATGCGCCCATTGGGTTTTAACAAGGTTTCCAGCTTTTTAAAGAAGCCTGGTAAATACTCATGCCCCACAGCTTCAATCATCTCGATAGAAACAACCCTGTCGTATTCCCCAGTGAGATTGCGATAGTCCTCTGTCAGCAGCGTCACTTTATCGCTTAGCCCTTCGCGTTCGACACGGGCTTTGGTATAGGCGTATTGCGCATCTGAAATCGTTGTTGTTGTCACGTGCACGCCATAATGCTTAGCCGCATAAATAGCCAGCGCGCCCCAACCTGTACCAATCTCAAGCAAGGTTTGACCCGGCTGTAAATCCAGCCGCTCACAAATAGTCATCAGCTTAAACAACTGCGCTTCCTGCAAACTGGCTTCCTCATGGGGATAAAGCGCACTCGAATACAACATTTCACGGTCGAGGAATTGCTCATACATAGCATTACCCAAATCATAGTGGGCGAGAATATTCCGCTTTGAGCCCTCTTGAGAATTGCGATTCAGCACATGCTTCACACGGTTTATCGAGCCAGTTAACCAAGAGAATTTGGCTTCAATCTTATCGAGTAAGGCTAAATTACGGGCAAACAGTTGTACGACTTTGGTGAGATCAGGGCTCGTCCAATGGCCTTGAATATAACCTTCACCCGCACCAATGGAGCCTGAAAGCATGATTTGACGATAAAAACTCGGGTGTTTAACCACAAGCGTGGCGTGCAAGTCGGTATGACTCTCACCAAAACGATAACTCTTGTCGCCCTCAACCAAGGTCAAGCAGCCATGTGGGAGACTTTCCAGCGCCTTAAGCAAGACTTTACGCGCAATACTGTCGGGCAGTTTCCCTGTGGTGACTGAGGTTTGCGAAGCCGTATTTTCCATGTTATTTCTCCATCTGAGCTGGATGCGGCACAAAGGGCACACGTTTAAAAAAGAGTTTTAGCGCTTGCCAATAAATCCCGAAGAAGATCTTGAGAGTCATAAAAGGGAAGCGAAACAAAAGCGTCCGTAAATTGGCCGCCGTTATCGGTTGGCGTTTCATCACTAAATTGGCATTAAACAGTTTTTTGCCATTCTCTTGCATCGACTTGTTTTCAATACCGATGTTTAAGTCTTCACTCGGCGCAGACACATGCCAGAGATAACGCATATCGAGAGTCATAAAGGGAGACACGTGAAACACTTTGTCAGAAGGTTTGGGCGCGGCTAAATCGACTAAATAGCAATGGCGCTGATCCCAAGGCGTGTTACTCACCTCGGCCAACATGTATAAAGGCGTTTGTTCCTGATAACAAAAGTAGAAATTTACTGGGCTAAAATACACGCCAAAATGGCGGATCTGACCCACAAACAAAACTCGATCGCACAGCTTCTCTGCGCCTAACGCTGCCACTTGAGTCAATACGCGACTCTTGAGTGCAGCTGCGCTCGGATCGACAACAGCCACTTCACCGCTGTCATTGGATTTAGTCGTAAAAGAAGTTAAATAGTCTTTAGGATTGAATCTTAATAAAGCGCGATGCTGGCTGGCAAAAACTCGCCCCATGGCACTGATCTTATCGACTTCATCTAAATCAATCGCCAACAGCGCCATGGCATAACTAAAGCTATGTTTAATCGGCGTAAAACGGCTGTGGGATACAGTGCCGTAATAAATACCGCTATTGAGCTCTGTCATATTTAGACCTGTCACATTTAAACCTGTCATAGGCTGACACCAAAATGGGCACACACATCAAGTGCACTGCGAACGCCATCTTCATGGAAACCATTGTGCCAATAGGCGCCAGCAAAATGAGTATGATTTTGCCCGGATATTTCCTCACGGCGGCCCTGAGCCTTAAGACTGGCTTCGTTAAACACTGGGTGGGCATAATTGAAGCGGCGTATCACTTTCGACTCATCAATCAACTCTGACTGATTCAAGGTGACACAAAAGGTCGGCGCATTGGCTGGCAACTGTTGCAGTATGTTCATGTTGTAAGTCACTGACGCTGGACGTTTTAGGTTACCATCTAATCGATAGTTCCAACTCGCCCAAGCGGCTTTTCGCTTAGGTAAAATACGCGTATCCATGTGCAGCACCACATCGTTATTCTGGTAGCTGAGGTCGCCTAAAATGGCGCGTTCTGTTGGCGTAGGATCGTTTAACATACGCAGTGCTTGGTCGCTATGACAGGCTAAAATCACCTCATCGAATTCCAACCATTCACCGTGAACTTGTAACTTCACCCCATTGCCATGGCGTTCAATACCTGTCACAGGTGAGTTAAGGCGGATATTGTCTTTAAAGGGCGCAATAAGATCAGGAATATAGCTACGCGAGCCCCCCTTTAGCACATACCACTGGGGTCTATCACTGACATTCAATAAACCATGGTGCTGGAAGAAACGAATAAAAAACTTCAACGAAAACGCGCGCATATCTTCTATGCTCGAAGACCAAATCGCCGCACCCATAGGCAAAATGTAATGCTCAGCAAAAAATGGTGAGAAGTGTTCACTGTCTAAATAATCACCTAAGTTACCTTCGGGATAAATATCCTGTTGATAGAGTGCCTTACAGCCTTTATTGAAGCGCAAAATTTCTTTTAAAAAGGCCCAAAAGCGTGGATTCAGGAGGTTACGCTTTTGGGCAAACAAACTGCCTAAATTGTGGCCGTTGTATTCAAGCCCAGTCAGAGCATTGTGCACGCTAAAACTCATCTCAGTCGGTAATATGGTGACATTAAGGCGAGCCAATAAACGTTCAAATCGTGGATACGTTCTGTCATTAAACACGATGAAACCTGTGTCTATAGCGTAGGTTTGCCCTTGATGCTCCACATCGACTGTCGCCGTGTGGCCGCCGATATAGTCATTGGCCTCAAACACTGTAACCCTGTGCGACTCGCTTAATAGATGGCCACAGGTTAATCCAGAAATGCCGGTGCCGATGATGGCGATATTTTTCATAAACTCTTGTCCTTTAGCGGCTTGGCTTGAGTATCGTTTGCAATCATTTTTTGCCACACAAAGGCAGGTAAAAACGACATCAACTTCAATAGATAAGTAAAGCGTCGCGGAAAATGGATCTCGCGCTTGCCACCTTTCAGCCCATTACGTATCGCCTTAGAAGCGGTTTGTACACTCACTTGCATTGGCATAGAAAAATCATTTTTTGCGGTCAGTGGTGTCGCCACAAAACCAGGGCAAATCAAGCTCACGCCTATGTCGTTCTTGGCAAGATCGAGCGCAAGACTCGAGGCTAAATACTGCACGCCGGCTTTAGAGGCGCCGTAAGCTTCAGCGCGAGGGAAAGGTAAATAAATAGCACTAGAACTCATTAAGCCAATACGTGACCCCCTAGGCATTAAAGGTAAAAATGCCCCGAGGCAATATCCCATTGCAATTAGATTGGTATGGATAACGCGCTCGAACAACACATCATCGAAAGCCTTAGCATCATCAATATATTCACAACTGCCCGCATTCAAAATGACCAAATCGAGCTGAGAATCTGTTTTCGCCAATAGCTCAGCTACATTTTGGCCAGCTTGTTGAACTTGGTCGCGCTGGGATATATCAAAAATTAACAACGTAGCACCTACTAGTTCATTCAAGGCTAACGCATCTAACCTTTGCAGCGAGCGGCCACAGGCAATGACATGCCAACCTAGGGACAAATAATCCTGCGCCAGTTGCAATCCAATGCCTGAGCTTGCACCTGTAATCAGCACTGTATTTATTTTCATCGGCTTAACAGCGTCCATTACTTTGCCGCCCTGTCTTTGAGTAAGCGGATAAGGCCGCCCATACAAGGTAAATGCTCATACAACATTTGCCCTAAGTCGAAGTAATCCCTGTGAAAATAAATCTTGTCGTTAAATTTAAGTTGGCTCATGCCATCAACACGGATAAGCCCACCTTTATTCAACTTAGGGTGGCTATATTCCATCTGCCAAAACAGCGCGGCTTGATTCGCATCCTGCTGCACTTCTTTGATCTCAAACTGAATATGCTTAACATTCTTATATAACTTCGCGAAGTACTGAGTTAACGACGCTAGCCCTGTGATTTGATGCATAGGATCGGTAAAGCAAATATTGTCGTCATAAACCTGAGCTAACAGATGCAAGTTATCTTTATTTAAAGCTTGATAAAGCTGAATAAAATCATCAACAAGCGTATTAGTCTCAGTCGTCGCTTGGTTTGTCATCTTGCTATTGCTCCTGATCCTATTTATTGGGCCGTGGCCTTTTTCAATACGCCTAATACGGTTAATGCCCTTGCTCTTGCTGCACTGTGCTCGACAATCGCACTTGGATAAGCCGTTTTAGTGTTGAATAACGGCTGTTCAAACAAGGACGGTGTCTGCGCTGTACTGGGTTGATGTAATTGCTTAATTCCCCAAGATACGAGCTCTGGTAAATACTTACGGATAAAGCTGCCATCTGGATCAAACTTTTCACTCTGGCTTATAGGATTAAAAATACGGAAATAAGGCTGAGCATCGCAGCCACAACCCGCAGACCACTGCCAGCCGCCATTATTCGCGGCTAAGTCACCATCAATCAGTTTTTGGCGGAAATAGCGCTCGCCCCAGCGCCAGTCAATCAGCAGATGTTTAGTCAGGAAACTCGCCACCACCATACGCAGCCGATTGTGCATCCAACCCGTTTGATTGAGTTGGCGCATAGCCGCATCCACAATCGGATAGCCAGTACGACCTTCACACCAAGCAGCAAACTCCTGCGGGTTATTGCGCCACTGCACATGGTCGGCTTGACGATTGAAATTGTGATTCTTAGATAAATCGGGAAATGCCACCAGCAAATGACGGTAAAACTCACGCCAAGTAAGCTCATTTAACCAAGTACGAGCAGGGCTAGTGTCGTCGACAATCACCTCAGGGAATTGATGCAGCAGCGCGGCAACGCATTGTCTTGGGCTCACCACACCAATGGCCAGATAGGGTGAAATTGAACTAGTGCCATCAATGGCGGGGAAATCCCTATCTTGCTTATAATCCTGCACTTTCTGCTGAATAAATGCCGAGAGCAAACGCTTTGCCTGCCCTTCTCCCGCAGCCCAAAGTTCACTCGACACTTTAGTGACATTGTTAAACAAAAGCGGCTTTGGCTCGGCCAACACAGGTCCAAGTGGCGCCGGAACAGGAAGCGGCAAAATGGCATGGCGGGCGGCAATTTCTCGCCACTTACGGCTAAAAGGAGTGAAAACCTTGTACATGTCGCCGGACAAATTCAGCACAGTGCCCGGCTTAAGCAAACAATGCTCATCGGTTAACACCAGAGGAATCCCCGATTGAATACAGGCTTGGTCGCGCTGTTGCTCGTTAATCTCAGGCTCGCGACCAGCAAACACTCGACCAATCCCCAGTTGCTGGCAATAGTGACCGATAAACTCAGGTACATCAGCAAAGGTATCTAACTGAATTAACTCGAATCCAATACCAAGACTCGCCAGTCCTTGGGCAAGTAAATTGATATGACGTTCGATAAAATCCAACTGAATGGGCGCAACGTCATGGCGCTGCCACTGAGCTGGCGTAGCAATGTAAATGGCCTTAAGTGCCACGCCATTCTCCCGCGCCCAATCGCAAGCAGCGGTTAATGCCTGATTATCGGCAAGGCGTAAATCTTGGCGAAACCACATCAGTGCATTATTGCCCTGCACTTTTATTGGAATTGAATCTATTTGCATTGAATCGTTAGCTAATGTCATTGTTTTTCTCGCTATTTATCTGCTCGCTTTGATTCACGGTATTCATCTTTCCACTGTGCTTACGACTTCTATTCACCTTCCCCGCTAAACGAGATGGCATTTTCCCAATCAAGTCCGTCGTCGAAGACGCCAAAAAAGCAGATAAAAAGCTTAACGTTGGCGCAAAAGGCCCCATAAACCAGCATGGGAAAGTCATTTGTTCCAATACAGTCAGCATTTCAGTCTGTTCAGAACCCGAATGATTTGAGTCGGGAATAAGCAAAAGTGCATCGACGTTAAGCCTGCCTCGCAGCAAAGGTAAACTGCCCATGGCTTGCTCGCCAAGATCAATAACCGATACCCGCAGCGACGCTAACTCGAGCGATAGAAGTAGAGAAAACAAAATGTTAGTGCGGGTGGAATTAAGCGAGGTATGTACCCCACGGGATAGACTCACCACAGCGATTCTCGCCGTCACGGCCTGCCCATTAAAGGCATGACGTCCACCCACTCGGTTAAGTAACTCGCTCTTTAACCAAGCAATAATTAACTCGGCATCAAGCCGCTCATTCACTAAGTCCTCGAGTTGATTAAGCCAAGGTTGTAGCAACTTTTCTTTCACCAATTGGAAAGGATATAAGCCAAATGCATCATCTAATATCTGCTGTAATTTGTGCTGATTGAAATCGAATAATGCCGTATTGAGCGCAGTGACTTGCTCGCACCATAAATCAATGGCTTGGGTTTGAACTATTTCTGTAAACGAAGATTTAGCAGCACTCATCAGCAAAGGTTTAACCTTACTGATCGCAACACCTTTAGCTAGCCATGCATTAATCTCATGGATTTCTTGGATATTTTCGCTCGTATATAATCTGTGTCCCTTGGGTGTACGTGCAGGGATCACTAAGCCAAAACGGCGCTGCCATGCCCTTAAGGTCACGGCATTCACGCCCGTTAAGGCCGACACTTCACCAATGGGGAGTAATATCTCACCATTGGGTTCTGTGTGGGCCGTGTTCTCTATAGTTTGTTTCATATTTCAGTAATAACTCACTAAATCAAAAGCTAAAATCAACTGAATGCGATTAGGTAAACGTTAATAGGCATAGCGCAGCTTTAACGCCTCAGGATGAGGGTTTAAGTACACTTGCTCTTCAATATAAGGTGTTGGAAATTCGCGTAAATAATGGTTAATGAGCGTGATAGGTACTAATAACGGCAATAGACCTTGGCGATATTTCATAATCGCTTCAGACAGTTCTGTCTTTTGCTCTTTGCTCAAATGCTTTTTAAAGTAACCCTGAATATGCTGCAGCGTACTGGTATGATTTTTACGGGTCGCATTAATTTTCAGCGCCGTCATAAAACCTTCAAAGTAGCGGGTCGCGCTTTGCTCAAGATCCTCAATATTGGCCACTATCGGCCCAAGCTCGCGATACCATGTCGGGCTGTGTGCCATCAATAGGTATTTATAGCGAGAATGAAACTTCACTAACTTATGCTTAGTCAGCCCTTCATGTTTCATCAGGTGCCAATCGTGATAGGCATAAACGCGGGTGAAAAAATTCTCCCGCAGCACCATGTCATGCAAGCGGCCTTCTTCTTCCACGGGCAATAGTGGATATCGTTCCATCAATTTGCGAGCAAATACACCAATGCCAGACTTAGAACCATTGTTAGTGCCAATTTTATACTCTGTTACCCGCTCCATGCCGCAGGTTGGCGACTTAGCGCAAAGTAAGTATCCTCCGAGGAAATCGAGCTCTTCAACCTTGTTTTCGCTGTATTCATTGAGCTTATCGGTCACATCTAAGCTACCGTCACCACTCTGAACTAAGATGGTTTCCCCATCACGGACTAGTCGGATACTTTTCCGGGGTGCACCTAAGCCAATCGCCATTTCAGGACAGATGGGCACATAATCGAAAAATTGCTTAATCTCTTGATTACAATAGGTCGAATTTTTATGTCCGCCATCAAAACGAACCTTCTCCCCTAATAAGCAAGCACTGATCCCAATCTGAATTCGCTGCGGGTTAAACTTGTACATAAGTCGACTCCTTGTATCACTATGCTTCTAATTACGGACCATAGTTGTACAAGGATCAAGTTTTTGTATAAATATTTTTTAAAAGTATCGTTTAACAGTGACTCCTGATAAATCAACCACAAATAAACCTAACTTGGCCTATAACTTGCTAATTCAAATTGCAAAGTTGTCATCAGATAATATTGAAACGTCCAGCAACACCCATTAGTTAACCGCTCAACATTTTAAACCGCAGGTGGCCAAGGGACAGATTCATATATAAAGGAGTCGAATATGAGCACAATTAACCCCAATAGTTATACCAATACCTTTGCGAAAAGTTATGCCAATGTGCCACTCAAGCAAGTCGAGCCGGGCACAAATGGCCTAGGAACTCGTGCAAATTCAATGACGGCGGCGAATCTAACTTCATCAATAAGCCAAGATTCTGTAACGCTCTCCTCTGCAGCATCGGTAACGACTGCCGATACCTATAGCCATCTGGCCCCTAACGCTAAACAAGGCTACACGGGTAATGTGCAAGCCATTGCAGGCACGCCTGAACCAGACAAAAGCATCAACAGGTTGGACAAAGCCATGCAGGCTATTTTAGATAACCGTACAGGAGTCGATAGGGATAAAATTAATAAGATAGATGAAGAAATGGCGAAGGTTGCAGCCGATGAAAATCTATCTGAAGAACAAAAAGCCAAGCAACTAGAATTACTGCAAGCGCAAAAATTGGATCTGATTAAAGAATCATCGGAGAAAAATGAAGAGCGGCAACGTCGTATCGAGTCCGAGGTGTATTACAGCTAACGAAGAAATGACCCGCAAAGGAAAAAATTGGCAGTGAAGGAAGTAACAAGTGGGATACAGAGTGTATTTTCTCGGTGAAATATCAGTCTAATCATTTGAAGCTAGACTGATATTTTATAATGTCACTCAATCCGTTACTAAAGACACCAACGCTTAGGATTGTTTTTCTACCTTATTAATACTGCCCTTATACCCAGTTTCGTCGACGGCCTTAAGCAAACTATCTAGATTAAAATCCTCTGGCACTGTCACTAAGGCTTGCTCCGTTTTTAACGAAGCCTTGGCCTTAATCACCCCATCGGTTTTACGCAGCGCTTTATTCACGACAGTGACACACAGCGGACAAGTCATGCCCTTAACATCTAAGGTGACCAGCACGTTTGCCGCCCAGCTCGACGCTGAACACAGACTTAAGGCGAGAAATAACACTAACTTCATTCAAGCACCTCTAATAACCAAGGTAATACAAAAGGATATGACTGAAATGCCAGCACAACAGGTACAGTTAACCAGTACAGCCACAGCATCTGAGTACGACTCAACGTCGCGGTACACAGTGGCTTTTTAGCAAAATAGAGCCGCCAAAATCCCATCAGAATCAGCCCAGACGACAGTAGCAACATGGGCACTTGCAGCCAGCTCAGTTGCTCAATCCCCGACAGACTTGCGGCCGACACCCCGAACACCAGATAAATAAGCGGTGCAATACAGCATAGGCTTGAAGCAACCGCAGCAAGCACTGCGGCGGCCATAGTCGCGAAGAGGCCCTTAGCGTTGTTCGGTTGACTGGTAGTCATAGGCAAACACTTTAGGCTCATAATAGTTCACGGGATCGCCATCAACTTCGGCATAAGGGTAGCCAAAGTTATTCAGTGGTGTCTGTTCGGCTGTAGGGAATAAATCAAAGTCACGGCCATAGTTAAAGCCAACCCAGTTCATTTCCCAATTGCCAAAGAGGTAATCATTCACGGCCTGAACTGCGGGATCGCTGTGTTCTTTTTTCTCCGTCAAACGCATTTTTGTCACATCAGCAGGATCGGCTGGCAACCAACCATAACCCGCTAAATAGAACATAGCGCGACAATGTTGACCACCACTGACATCGGCAAACCCTTTGTCATCAGCACTACCAAAGGCCTTTTTAGAGTATTCGCCCATCTTGATAGCCTGACCTAAGCGAATCCCAAACATCTCACGGGCAGGGATCCCCACTGCGCGCATTAGCGCCACAAATACTGAGTTAATATCGGTACACTTACCGCCTAACTTGCCACTTTCGAGGATACTTGCTACATCACCCGTACCACAGCCAATCACGCTATTATCGCGAAACATATTAGCGCTAACCCAAAGATAAATCAGTCGTGCTTGCTTCAGTGGTTCAGTCTCGCTGCCAACGATCTTATCTGCTGTTTGCTTCACAATACCATTAATCAGCATGTGTTTAGTCGGCAGCAAATAACGTTCAACATCTGCAGGATAATGTATCTGCTCTGGGGTGCGGTAATGGGTTAAGGCGCCGCTTTTAACGGGTTCCCAATCTATCGTTTCAATATCAAGCTCAACCGTTATTGTCATGTTCGCTTTGGCATCGGGCCAAGTCGCAAACAGGGTTTTGGCGCCATAACTGTTGTTTGAGCTGATATAGGCGTCTTTAAAACTGCCCGTAAAATTCAACTGACTCACCAATTGGAATTGCGTGTCTTCAGGTAAAGGGATCCACAACTTAACCACGCCCTCAGACCCTTCTGGGGCAACAAGATGGTAAGTGTTGGTTAAGATAAAACGGCGGCGTCCATCGCTTGAGCTATGTTCAACGACACTCGATTTAGAGGAAGATGCCAGTACCGGCGTGATAAAACCCGCAGTCGACAAAATAGCCGCACTTTTTAAAAAATTGCGTCTTTGCATTATGACATTCCTTTTATTGGATCATGTTTAGAAAGAAGAGAAACTCAACATAAGAGAGCAAGATTATAGGTGCTATAGCACTGTGCAGCAATCAAGCCGCTAACCATACAGTATAAAACCACTACATCGGAGAAAAAGACTCAGTAAAATATGCTACAGCGCTAGCATACTTATGAAAATGGAATAAATATCGACGTTGACTTAACAAGCATAATCAATGATAGATTTAGAGCATTTTTATGTAAAAAGCCCAATTTTAGTTTAATAAAAAGTATCCATTGCGTTATTTTTATAATCTAAAGGCTAAATAACAACCACATTTAGCTTTGGCTAATATTGTTAATAAAGATAATTATCTCACCACTTTTCACTCAAGCTTTGAGTCTCTCATTTAGCAAAATCAATAATATTCTTTGGCGAATTTTCGAAACAATTTTCAGGGAGAACACAGTCTCACCTGAACAGTTTAATGGTATGGCTGAGTAATCATTCCAAATTTAGAATATTGAACTTACAGTTTTGACTTAAGTTAGCTCGAATTACCTAACGCTTTTTACTCATAAAATATCAAACTTATCTTTCAAAATGAGAGCCAAACCACCATGTTGCAAAAATGTTTAATAAAAGTTTGCGTATGTTTGTACCTGTTCTAGGCTTAAAAACGAATATACTCACTTAAAGGGCTTTTTTATGAAACATAAGCTTTCATTAGGTCTTTGCTCACTTTTGCTCAGCTCCACCGCTTATGCAGAAGTCAACATTTCAGGTTTTGCCTCAGTTGTTGCTGGTCAAGTTCTCGAAGGTTCGGGCGTTGCAGAGTTTGATTTAGGCCCCACCTTTCTCGCCGACTATCCACTCGTTGGCGCCTATGATGAAGATATTAGTTTCAAACCCGATACCTTATTTGGTATTCAATTCTCAGCGGATTTACTCGAAGGTTTATCTGCCACGGCACAGGTTGTTTCCCGCGGGGCTGATGACTTTTCGGCAAGTTTTGAATGGGCTTATCTGTCCTATGAGATCAATGATCATTGGACAGTACAAGGAGGTAAAAAACGCTTACCGCTCTACTATTACAGTGACTTTTTTGATGTTGGATATGCTTATCCTTGGATACGTCCACCCGCAGATAATTACACATGGCAAATATTTAACTACACAGGTGTCAGCGCCTTATATAACTATTTAATTGGCGACTGGACTATGTCTGGACAAGTTTATTACGGTAGCGAAGATAGCGAACCTAATAAGCTTTTATCTGATTTTTTCTTCCTCGAAAATACCCGAGAAGTATGGAAGGATATAGGCGGTATTGTTGTTCAATTCAATAAAGATTGGTTAGATATTCGCCTCACGCATATGCAATACACTAACGAACGTTATATTGGTGGTATTCAGCAGGAATGGAATGGTAGCAACCAACGTACGGGTAAGTTTTATGGCCTATCCGTTAATATAGATTATGAGAATTTCCTTTTTTTATCTGAGCTTAACCGCTTAGATCTCGATGGGAGTAATCTAGATACTTATCTTCTCTCGTTCGGCTATCGTATCGATTCAGTGATGCCTTACATTTCCTATTCGGACTTCAATGATGGTGAAGGCGGTGAAGTTCACCATACAAGTTCTGCAGGTATACGTTGGGATTTCCATCCTTCGGCGGCCTTTAAAATTCAGTATGATGACGTTAAAGATGACGGTGGCCCAGGTATGAAAGTCGCAGGGGATTCGAAATCCATCAGTCTTGGCATTGACTTAGTATTTTAGGAGAGAGAAATGAATAAGTTACTTTGCTTAATCCTACTCAGCTTAGTCTCAATGCCACTATTTGCTGGTGTGGTTGTCATCGTTCATCCCAGTAATGCAGACACTGTCGACCAAAAGGTTATTGAAAATATTTTTCTAGGGAAAACAAAGACCTTTCCTGGTGGAGCGCAGGCCGTGCCAGTCAATCTTGACAGTGCTATGCCCTTAAGGGAAACCTTTGATACTAAAGTGCTGGGCAAGTCATCCAGCCAACTTAAGTCATATTGGTCACAAAAAGTATTTACAGGCAAAGGAACGCCACCCAAGGAAGTCACTAGTGGGGCGGAGATGATAAAATTAGTTGCATCGAACCCCAATATTATTGGCTATATTGATAGTAGTGAGGCCAATGATTCGGTAAAAGTTATTGCCGAGTTTTAGATTGGAGTGCCGAGCTCAAGCTCGGCACAACTTGGGGGCAAGGGATGAATTTCTTTAATGATATTTCTATTTTTAAAAAAGTTATCGCGATATTTATTTTAGCTGTCATCATTTTCGCTTTAAACTTAAGCATTAGTGTCATCTCCATAAATAAAAATCGCACCACACTTAATTATATGGAGCAGCAAGTTTACCAAAGAGTTGAACTCGCCAATCAAAACGTGTTTTTTATCCAACGACTCGATGAACTTTACACTCAATCGGTTTCTTTTGCCGACGAAGACCTGTTAACAAATGCAGGTACTATGTATGAATCTTTACGTAAAAACCTACAACAATTAGATAGTGTCGATCCCTCACAAGCCAATAAACTCAGCAATCTATCCGCTAAATTAACCCGCTATAACGACATGACGATTAAGCTGGCTAAAGGCATGTTGGCGGGTACGATTGATATGGCAAACATTGGCCAGATCAGCCAAGAAAAATCCCAAGCCTATGAAGCTGTACTTAATGAAATACAAGATTACAAACAAAGCAAAGTACTCGAATTTAAACAATCGATAAAAGAAGCTGGCGACAGATCTGCGCAAAGTTTGTGGCTCACCCTCTCCATCGGCATCGCTTTGCTGATCGTGATGTTGATTGTCACTATTGCCATAGCACGCGCTATCAGCTCATCTGCGCGTAATGTCGCCCAGTCACTGAGTGAGCTGGCCGATGGAAAAGGCGATCTTAGTCATCAGCTCAAAGTATCTGGTAGCGATGAACTCGGCCAAGTATCAAGTAACTTCAATCGATTTCTTCGCTTGCTCGGAGATTCTATTCGAAGGGTGGTGAATGTTACCGATCCCTTACTTGATAGCTCGCGCTCACTCAAACAGCGCATGGAAGATGCGACGCATGCCACCCAGCGGCAAAGCCATGATGCCAGCGCAGTACAAGTCTCAATGGAAGACATGCGTCACTCTGTCATCGAAATCTCGCAAAATGCCCGCCAAGCCGCCAGTGCAGCACAGGTCGCGGAGAAAGAAGCGATGCAAGGTATGACAGTCGTTCAGCGCACAATCGATATTTCACAGCAATTAAATACAGGAATTCAGGCGGCTTCTAACTCGATCAACGAGCTCGCTAGAGATACTGAAAATGTCACTTCTATCTTAAATGTGATTACCTCTATTGCCGAGCAAACCAACCTGTTGGCACTTAATGCCGCCATCGAAGCCGCCCGCGCGGGTGAGCAAGGACGAGGCTTTGCCGTAGTCGCTGATGAGGTCCGCGCCCTTGCCTCTAAAACAGCCGATGCAACCACTGAAATTCGCCATGTGTTACAAAACCTTAAAACGGCGGCCATTTCCTCGGTCAATACCATGAATGTGGCGATGTCGAAGTCATCGGAAAATGAAACCAATGCTCAAAATACAGGGAGCGCTCTGAAATCAATTCAACAGCAGATTGTCAGCATCAATAGTATGAATACTCACATCGCCTCGGCAACGGAGGAGCAAGCCTCGGTTGCTTCTCAAGTGGTCGATAACGTCGTCAATATGAACGCTTCATTTGAACAGACATTGCAAATTCTGTCGCAGGTTCGCAATGTTTCTGAGGGATTAGTCGATTTTGCCGATGAACTAAAAAACGCCACATCTCAATTCAAACTTTGACCATAGAGCATTATCGAGATGATTGCCAAACATAGAAAACCGGTATTGAGTTTACACTTAATACCGGTTTTTAATTCCTTAAAGCTTATCTTTTTGTACCACTTTATCCGTGTTAACTAAACGCTAAGAAGGGGGATACGCACAGCAATAAGCCTGTGATAATAATGATATACAGCGACACGCCCTTGTACTTATGTAATGCAGGTACTTGGTACACTAAATAAGCGGGTATCAAACAACCGACTAAACCAAAAATTGGACTACAAATCGACGTAAAGCTCAGCACTGGCGCATTCAACACAATCGCGCCCCAAGATAATAGAATGGTAAAAATCATGATGCCGTAACCAACAAGCTTTTTGTTGATACGATCTTCAGGCATATAACGGCGCAGCATGTTCATGGTCAATCCTTGGCAAGCTTCCCTAAAACCAAGATATACGCCAAAGTAAGCCGTCATCACCGCAAAAATATTCAAGGTTAAACTCAGCAATTTCAGTGTTTGTCCCTGCATACCTTGGGCAACCATAGCAAGAGCCGAGATATTTTCTTCCGATGCACGCACAGCCTGATCATGTCCCATTGCTAGGGTGAATGACACGGCATAAAAGAACACCACGACAAACAAGACGCCAAAGGCAATGTTCATGGCGCGCATCGCTTTAAAGCGCGCTACCGCAAGGGATTTTTCCCGCGAACGGTATGAAATCACCATAGGGCTTAAACTTTGAATAAACAGAATCGATGTTAGCGTAAAGGGCAGCATAACGACCGCATCTTTCAACCAATCTCCCGTTGCTGGGATAGCGCCGATATTATTGATATCCCATTTATCCACCATCAATAACCCTAACACGGCGACAACGCCCAACTTAGTCAGTACCATAAAAGTAGAGATCTTAAACAAAAGATTCTCACCGCGGGAGGCTAAAGCAACAAGACCGCAGATCAAGGCTAAACCATAGAAAGGATTTTCTGACAATAATGCTTTGGTGATCCCAAAACTTTGCAAAAATGAAGCACTGTCGTTTGTAATGGCCGTTGAATAAACGAACACCCAAATAACCAACATGATGAAATACAAACCACCCAACAACATACCCCAGTTTTTACCTAAGTAACCCGAAATCACACTCGGGTAATCCTTACATTCTGGAGATTCCGCTAAGGTATTGATAAACAACCGTTGGAACATATACATGGCAGGATAGCCAATAATGCCAGACAGTAAGAAAACCCATAACCCCATCAAACCGACCTGCACAGGCAAGAATACGATCCCCGCGCCAATCGCCATTCCGATACTCATGATAATCCAGCCCCAATCCGTACTATCGAAGCGGGTATCTGCTTTCCACTGTGCAGCAGTAATTGTTGCATCCATCATTTCACCTTTACCTAGTTGGTATTATTTTGTGCAAATATATTTGAACAAAACAAACTCAGCAATCAAAATACTCAACTTTTGTTGAACAAAGAGTTAAAGCTCACAACTTGACTGAAAACGAGATAAATAGCGCACAAACCGCAGTGTAAAATGAAATTCATTAAAAAATAATTGCAATAAAACATAAAAATACAAATAATGTTGCACATACGCCGACCTAGGCATTCAATTTTATTTGCAAGTTGGAGAGACAATGAAAACCATTATTCACGCAGAACGTGCTCCCGCGGCCATTGGCCCTTATTCCCATGGCACAGCCTATGGCAACCTCATTTTTACCTCTGGCCAACTCCCTGTTTGTAAAAAGAAAGGCAGCGTAGTTGACGGTGGGATTACTGAGCAATCGATTCAATCATTAGAGAATCTCAAATACGTGCTCGAAGCAGGTGGTGGCAGCTTAGACACGATTCTTAAAACCACTTGTTATCTTGCAGAGATCAGTGACTTTGCCGCCTTTAACGAAGTGTATAAAACCTATTTTAAAACCGACTGCCCAGCTCGTAGCTGTTTTGCGGTGAAGGACCTTCCACTGGGCGTTAAAGTAGAAGTTGAAGCGATAGCACACGTTAAAATTTAAGCATTAACATAAGGTTGTAAGCTCATGAAACCCCAATGGCAGCAGTATATTCAAATCATTAAACAAGTGGTTAAGCCCGCATTAGGCTGCACAGAGCCCATCGCCGCCGCTTACGCCGCCGCCGTCGCCCGCGCCTTGCTGGGTGTTGAACCCGATTCAATTGCAGTACAAGTGTCTGACAATCTTTATAAAAACTCTATGGGCGTGTTTGTGCCTGGCACAGGCAAAATCGGTCTGGCAATTGCCGCTGCAGCAGGCGCCATTGCGGGTAATCCGGATGCGGGCTTAGAAGTATTGGCCGTGATCACGCCAGAACAAGTCGCCAGAGCACAGGCCCTTATCGATGCGGGCAAGGTGACGGTCGAGCGCACCGAAACAGCAGAATTTATCTATTGTTGTGTCATCGCGAAAAAAGGCGACCGCGAAGCCCTAGTGAAAATCTGCGGCGGCCATACACTGATCGCCGAGAAGCGCCTCAACGGCGAATCCGTCTTCAGTATCGATAGCACGCAAGCTAAAGCCACTGGTTCCATCTGTGAAGGCGTGGATATCACTATCGAGTCCATTTATCGCTTCGCCGAAGAAGTCCCCTTCGAAGAGATCAAATTCATCCTCGAAGCCTCTGAGCTAAACGGCAAATTATCCGATGAAGGCATGGCGAATCCCTATGGGCTGGAAGTCGGCCGCACCATGAAAAGCGGCATAGCCGCCGGCATTATCGGAGAAGACTTACTGAATAAAATTGTCATGTTAACTGCTGCAGCATCCGATGCTCGCATGGGCGGGGCGAACTTGCCCGCCATGAGCAATCTTGGTAGTGGTAATCAAGGCATAGCGGCAACAATCCCTGTGGTATTGACGGCACAATGCTATAAGGTTTCGGAAGAGAAACTCGCCCGCGCCTTGATTATGAGCCATCTAGGGGCGATTTATATCAAGTCCCATTACCCACCACTGTCGGCATTTTGTGGCAATACCGTCACCAGCGCAGCCGCTTCTATGGCCATGGTGTATTTAGCTGGTGGCTCATTCGAACAATCCTGTTTCGCGATTCAAAACGTGATCAGCGACAGCTCTGGCATGGTGTGTGACGGCGCTAAAGCGTCCTGCGCCATGAAGGTTAGCACTTCATCCAGTGCGGCCGTGCGCTCATTTTTGATGGCGCTCAGTAGTCACAATGTCTCAGGCCAAGGTATTATTGCTACCGATGTAGAGAAAACCATTAAAAACATTGGCAAAATGATCCTCAATGGCATGTCATCCACAGATGTCACTATTATCGATATTATGTCGGCATAATGATTTTAACCCGCTGAATATTGGCGGGTTAATAACTAAAGGTTGAAATTGTGAAACTGCAAGATTTAACGCAAAGTGATCTGGATATTCTGAAATCCATCGAAAATATCGTCGATGGCATCGCTGCCATGTATGGTCAACACACAGAAGTGGTATTGCACAGCCTAGATGCGAAACATCCGTCTGTGGTCAAAATTGCCAATGGCCATGTCACAGGCCGTGAAGTGGGTGCTCCAATAACCAACCTTGCCTTGCTCAAGCTCAAAACCGGTCAGGATATTTCCAACTCTTACCTGACTAAATGTGCCAATGGTAAGACGCTAAGATCAATTACGACGGTGATCCGTAACAGTAAAAATCAACCCATAGGGTTACTGTGTATTAATAGCGACATGGATGCACCACTGCAATCAGTACTGCGCACTATGATGCCAGAGCAACTCCTTGGCAGCGAACTGACCAGCTCGCCCGAGGTGTTTGCCCGCAATATCGATGAAGCGCTCCATAGCACTATCGACAGTGTGAACCATGAGGTTCGCGCGAATCCCGCGATTTCACCTTCACAAAAGAGTCGCGAAATCGTCAATCAATTGCATGAGTTAGGGATTTTCGAACTCAAGGACAGTGCCCAAGTCGCGGCCACTCGATTGGGGATTTCGGTGCATTCGATTTATCGCTATCTGCGGGAAATCAAAGCCAATCAAGCTTAAAGCGAGAAAAAACTCGCCTAAATAGAAAGGGCTAAGGTGTAAATAACCTTAGCCCTTTGGTTTTATTATTTTTGCACTTGTGATTGCGCTTGTTATTGCGCAGCTTGTCCGCTAAAGCCCATCATATTCCATGCCTGCACTGTGCCATCGGCCATTAAGGCAATGGCATCGAGCAAATTGCTGCGAATGTCGCGCATTTGGCTCAAATCAACGGCTTGTTTATCTAATGTTAACGCAGCCTCGCCTCCCATCCACACCGCAATCGAACCATCTTGGCGTTTAACCGTAAACCCTAAGCCTGTCGGGAAAATATCCGTTGCTTGGGTAATTTCAGTTTTGGGTCCAGAGTGGCCATCAACCACAGTGCCATCCTGTTTTAAAAAGGCAAACTCCCGCTCATAGGTCACCACTTTACTCACCTGAGTGACTTCTTGATAACGTGGTTGCTTGTCTACCAAGTCCCAACCTTCCCAAGCAATAGCCGTATTATCCTTGCGTAGCGCGACAAACCCCTCCTCAAAGGGATAAACCTTGTGCACTTTTTGCAACTTATCCTGTAGGACTGATGTATCGGCACCATTGAATTTACTGCCCCATACGTGCAGTTGACGACTGATGGTTAAGGCGGCAAACGCGCCACGATTTGCATAAATATCAATCACTTTATTGGCGCGTTTTGTAGTAGATAAACGCGCTGGAAACGCGACGTGATACTCAGTCAATTCGCCCTCACCCCAGGTATATACGCTGCCATCCGCCAGCAGCGCCGCAAACCCATGATCCGTGTTGACAACTTTCACGGCAGGCGCTAATTGGCTGAGTTTTGCCAGTTGTTCGTGGCCTTTTTGATCATCGCTGACCCCGCCCCAAGACACTAATTTTCCCGTCGCCGTCCTCGCGGTAAAAGCATTATTGTTGGCATAGAGCAGATCGACATGGTTAAGCTCAGAGGCCACGTGGCGACTATCGCCACCATAAGCGGCATCGCCCCAAGTCACTACTGCTCCCCCCAGCTTTAAGGCAGCAAAGGCACCTTTATTAATCAACACAAAATCAATATTGGTCATCGCAGGCGCCGCATATTGACCCGAGAGCAGTTCGGCTGGTGTTGAATCCAGATTAGACCAACTGACTACACTACCATCTTGTTTGATGGCCGCATAAAGCCCTTCTGCCAACACAAAAGAACGAACGCCTGTCAGCACTTGCTTCATCCCCATCCCCCAAGGGATAAGTTTGTCATCACGGGTTAAGGCCGCAAAACCACAGGTATTCTCCGCCGCGTATAACTCTTTTACATTGACCAGAGGCTCTGCGGCATTATTGATATCGCCACCACATTCAGCATCGCCCCATGCCACCACAGTACCGTCTTGCTTGAGTACCGCAAATGCACTGAGATTACTGTAGATTTGACTCACTTGGGCTAACTGGGCAGGCATAGGGATTTTGGTAGAATCGTCGGCCACCTCAAGATTGCTCGGGATGGACGTTAATGAATTATTCGTGGTGGATGGTGATCTGTGAGCCAAGATCGTGTCAGAAATTTGCTGTTTTAATTCGGGCGATATATCAGAATCCTGTTTATCTATGAGTAAGTTAACCACATGACCCAAAGCAAAAATCGCCAGCGCTACACCGCCCCACGAGACCTGTTTTTTATCCACAAGTATATCCTTATCGTAACTGCAAACTCTCACTGAGTTTAAACTAGAACATAACGTCGACTGAGTACGCTAAATGTGAACTGTGATTGTAACCAAAACAGGGCTAAAATGACATTGCCCTAAAGTCGAAAGCTGACCAGATTCAAGTAAGATGAGCATATGAGCAAAAAAATAAAAGCAGCGTATCTCGCTGCTTTTATTGGATATGATGTTGAGGTAACAAAGGGCTAATCTCTTTTGCCCACTTTCTCTAACCCCCAAACCAGTGCAATCGCCGCTAACATACACACAATGGCGAACAGCAGTTGTGAAGGCTGACCCGTTACTTGCTCAAAATTAAGCGGGGAAATATTTTGCTCCAGCAAAGGTACTTGTTCGCCGTGGGAGTTAGTCCGCCAAGTTAAGATTTCTTTCCATGGCCAAATTTTACCTAAGGTACCTAACATTAATCCGGTTAGAAACACGATAGTGGCATCATGGTATTTACGCAGCAGCGCCGACAATAAATGGCTGAACGTCAGTAATCCCATCACGGCACCAGCAGCAAAACAGGCCAAAATATCCAGCTGAATATTTTTAGCGGCAGCGAGGACCACAGGATATAACCCTAACAATAATAAGATGAAACTGCCTGAAATTCCCGGCAATACCATAGCGCAAATCGCAATCGCGCCGCCGAAAAAGATATTCATGTAACTGGCTTCTACCGCGACCGGATTCAGTACAGTAATCGCCCATGCAGCCAGCACACCAAGCGCAAATAAACCTAAACGTGCCACAGTGAAACCACTCACTTGCTTAAGCATATGCACGACAGAGATAAGAATAAGCCCAAAAAAGAACGACCAGATCGGGATGGGATGTACCGCCAACAACCAAGAAATCAGCTTCGCAAAGGTAAAAATACTGGTCAGGATCCCCGCCAGCAGACTCACTAAAAAGCCACCATTAATATGGGCAAATGCCCCTTTTATGCCCTGCGACTTGATTACACCCCAAAGGGAAGGATTAATGCGTTTTACACTATCGAGCAAAGTATCGAGAATACCGGTAATAAACGCTATGGTGCCGCCCGAAACGCCAGGCACAACATCAGCAGCGCCCATGGCCATTCCCTTAAAATACGTCAGCAAATATTTCACTGTGAGTCCTTGTAGTTAAATCAACATGCCATTGCCGCTACACGACAAATTGGCCGCAATTATACGGTGTTACACTTAAAACAGCGAAATGAAGTTTACTTAATTAAGCCGACTGGTATTTGTTGTTATCCTAATGTTACACTCATCCGACCAGAGCAACCCAAGCTCAACTTGGAACAGGCTCAAGATAACAACACCCCTTTGCACCATTATTAAGGATGACCATGAGCCAGACAGACTCTTCTAGCACTGCAGAACAAAAACCTAATAAAGTGCTCGCGCTCTACCACAAAACTCGCCGTTATCCCTTCGGCCAAAAACTGTTTTCAATCATGGTTTCACGCATGGCGCCCTATTTCGGCACCATCAAACCACTGATCACTGAATTACGCCTTAATCATTGCGCCTGTTTAATTAAAAAACGCCATGCCGTTCATAATCATATAAAAACAGTGCATGTGATTGCGATTTGTAATGGTCTAGAAATGGCCATGGGCGTGATGGCCGAAGCTTCAATTCCAAAACATTTACGTTGGATACCTAAGGGCATGAGTTTGGATTATACGGCTAAAGCAGGCAGCGATATTTTATGTGTCGCCGAAGTGGCACCAGAGCAATGGACTCCTGGCGATATGCTGGTCCCCGTTACCGCCTACGACACCCAAGGAGTGGTTGTGGTGAAAGGACATATCAAATTGTGGATTTCAGAAAAACCGCAAAAATAAACGTTTTGAATCAAGACTTACACTTAATATCAGCATTTAAAAAGGGAGCTTTGCTCCCTTTACTTTTTAACCTTCAGCCGTATTTCGCAAAAACATTCGGGGAAATGAATTGTGCGGCGCCTTGCTCGCTCACGTTTAAGTACGAACTGTTAGATACGAGCTTTTAAAATCCCAGCCCTATCGCAATATAGCTGCACCGTTATGCAAAATATTAAGCGAAATGGCTTGCGGTAAATTGCTCAATTAAACGGATAAAGTCGGCTTCAGCAAGCTTGGCACATTTTAAGGTTTGTTCATGGGATAACTGCACGTCCCCCAACCCTTCTGCCATATTGGTAATGGCGCACACAGCCAACACGGGCAAACCACAATGCGCCGCCGAAATCACCTCTGGCACCACGGACATACCCACTACATCGCCACCGATGATTTGCATCATGCGGATTTCAGCCGCGGTTTCAAAACACGGGCCAGAGTAAGACACAAAGACCCCTTGATTCACTTCAATGCCTGCGGCTTTTGCAACACTTAAGGCTTCTGCTCTCAGGTCTTTATCATAAGCATTGGCTAGGCTAAAAAAGCGTGGGCCGTAGCTATCATCATTTGCGCCCGTCATGGGCGTACCCGGCATAGTATTAATGTGATCGCTGAAAATCACTAATGATCCCACGCCGATCCGCTCTGGCCGTAATGACCCCGCAGCGTTAGTCACGAGTAACAATTCACACCCTAAACGTTTGAAAGTACGCACAGGCGTCCTCATCACCTTCATGCTTTGATGCTCGTAAAAATGCCCGCGGCCTTTCATGCACACTATATCGATGCCATGTAAGCTGCCGAGCACAAGCTCTCCCGAGTGGCCGACGACGGTACTCACAGGAAAACCGTCTAACTCTTCATAGGGGATCACCACTTTATTATCTAAATTATCGGCAAACGCGCCAAGCCCTGAGCCCAAAATCATAGCAGCACGGGGTGAGAAATTCGGTTTACGGGCTCGAATCGTCGCAAGGGCATTAATAACGGGATCATGGCTCATACAAGGTACCTCATAGCAAGGGAATGAAAGAGTAAGCGACCCTCAGTATAAGCGGGCTTAGGGTTGCAAATAATCGCGATTAATCGCACTATTGTGCTGATAAAAATGACAATAACTAGAAAATGGTGAGCCTAAGATGAGCAAGATAAACGCACCTGAACTCGTCACCTTGAAGATGCTGCGGTATTTCCATCGAGTGGCTGAAGTGAAAAACTTTACCGCTGCCGCCGAGCAACTGCATTTATCGAAATCTCCGCTGAGCGCACAAATCAAAGAGTTAGAATCGCTCCTTGGCGTTGAGCTGTTCACCCGCAGCACTCGTCAGGTCGAACTCACGCCCTATGGCCAATTGTTAAGAGAGAAGTGCGAACAAATATTCGAGCTGGTGAATACCTCATTGGAACAAGTGGCTCAGCTTGGGCGACTCGATAGAAACCATATTCGGATTGGCATCATGAGCTCGCTGTTTTGGATGGGATTTGGTGACATACTGAAAAGCTTTCGCAAGCAATGCCCTGATAATGACCTGATATTTCAAGAATTATCACCTGAAACTCAAAAAGTCGCCTTAGCACATCAAGAAATCGATTTTGGCCTAGTGCGCTACGCCGACACCTTAAATTTGCCGCACCTTCTCGCCGAAACCATCACCAGCGAACCTATGGTGTTAGCACTGGCAAGTAAGCATCCCTTAGCCAGACGCAAAAGCACCGACTTGAGTGAACTCAAAGATGAGCCTTTTACCTTACTCAGCCGTGCCAATTCCGCCTCTAGCGATTTGATTATCGCCAGCTGTCAGGCCGCAGGATTTATGCCGCAATTAGTACAGGAAATGGTCGAGCCCAATAGCTTGATGGCTATCATCGCTGCCGATAACAGGGTATCCATAGTGCCGCAAAGTTATGCTTCACAACCTTGGCCTAGAGTAAAGTTTATTAAGTTAAAACAAACCATCCCCGCCGATATCTGCCTGATTTATCGGCCAGAAATGGCTTCGCTGCCGATTCTCGATAGTCTGAGGAACTTATTGAAGCAACAAATCAAAACCATTTAGATTGTCTCCCAAACGAGTGCTATGCTGAGTGCAATACTCAGGGTTCATATTTTAAGGATATCAAGATGGATGAATTTTTAGCGGCAGCCATTGAAGAAGCCAAACAAGGACTCGCCGAGGGCGGCATCCCCATTGGTTCGGTATTAGTGATCGATGGCAAAATCGTCGGGCGCGGCCACAATAAACGGGTACAAAAAGGCAGTTCAGTACTGCATGCCGAAATGGATTGTCTCGAAAATGCCGGCCGATTTAGCGCCGCCGAGTACCAAAGGGCGACCTTGTATTCCACCCTATCGCCCTGCGATATGTGCAGCGGTGCAGTATTACTTTATGGCATACCAAAAGTCATCGTCGGTGAAAACGCTACCTTCCAAGGGCCTGAAGCCTATGTAAAATCCCGCGGTGTGGATGTCACTGTGGTCGATAATGCCGAGTGCAAACAATTGATGCAGGACTTTATCGCCAGTAATCCCACACTCTGGAACGAAGATATCGGCGAGTAATGGTTCGACAGTCTTCTCAATCCGTTTCTGCATTTTTGTATTTCACTTTTTACGTTGGCGCTATTTCACTTTCTACCTTTCCTGTATTTTACTTTTTGTGTTGGCTGTATTTCATTGGGGGCTAGCGCCTGCTAGGCTAGCCCTCCCAAATTCCAGTGAAAAGTGGAACATGTCTACTAGCGAAAGGAACTCAGCTAACGTGTCAGCAAACTTACCTAAAGACCCTTGGTCAAGATCAGACTCCACACAGCCTGTTGTAATGACGATACCCACACAGCGTAATGCAAACCTCGATGCTATTCGCGGCTTAGCCGTGTTGGGGATATTTTTTATGAATATCTATTTTATGGGCATTACTTTTTTTGGCTATGCGCCCCATGAAACACAGCCGCTGTCGGATCACATTATCAAAGTGTTCAGTAACTTTTTCATCGAGGCACGCTTTATCAGTCTGTTTTCCATCTTGTTTGGCGTCGGGCTTTTTATTCAATATCAGCGATTTAGCGCCAAAGGCCTAGAAGCTTACCCCCTACTGCGATCACGTTTAAAATGGTTAATTGTATTTGGCCTACTCCACGGCATTTTTATTTGGTCAGGTGATATTTTATTCACCTATGGCATCAGCGGATTTTTAGCTTTGTGTTACAAAGATTTAAGTGTTGAAGCCCTTAAGCGCAAAGCGAATATTTTTATTTTAAGCGCCTTAGTTATCATTACGCTGGTTAGCCTTACGGGCAGCGATGAACCTTTCACTCGAGAATCGAGTCTATTTGCAGAGCAATACAGTGCATGGACCTCTGGCTATGCCGACCAACTATTACTGCAATTGATGCAAGTTGGCTATATGGCACTGGTGATCCCTTTTACCATAATGTGGTTTACGGCTGGCTTGATGTTGCTCGGTATGGCTTTGTATCAACAGGGGATTTTTGAGCAAGGTTTTAGCAAATCGGTACTGGTGAAGTTAGTGCTAGCAAGCGTAACGCTATCACTGCTTGATACCATCTTAGGTTTAACGAAAAATACCATTCTCGTTGCGTTTTCAGATGTGTTAATCATGCTAAGTGCTATTCCTATGGCACTGATTTACATCCATATTATAGTTAAAGTTTGCCAGAATAATCCTAATATACTGACTCCGCTGCAAAATGTTGGCAAACTCGCGTTTAGTCTCTATATTCTGCAATCCATCGTTGGCGTGTTAGTGTTTAGACACTTAGCTCCCGAATTGCTATTGAGCTTAGATAGATGGGGATACATGGCCATGGCGCTGGTTTATTCAGTAGTGCAATTACTGTTAGCCAGCCTGTACTTACACTATTTCAAACAAGGGCCGCTAGAGAAACTGTGGCGCCACCTCGCATTTAAAAAATACACGGCATCACAAGAACACAAGCAAGCTTAAAAACACTGACACGAGATTGATACCAGATAATGACAAACAAAAAAACTACCAAAACGGGCAACAGCGCTTCACCTCAAACCAATCGCCCGCAAAAGAATCGAGCACAAAGCGGTCGCGCTCAGAACAGTCGCACACAGAACAATCGCGCCCAAAGTAGCCGCACTCAAAAATCCAATACAGCCGCTTCAGGCTCAAGCCTTATGCCGCTGTTATTGGTGGTAATTTTTCTTGCTGGCTTAATCGGCGCAGCGCAGCAACATATGCTGCCAGTCGGGATTGCGGGCATGTACCTCACGCTAAGCCTGCTGACCTTTATCGCCTATGCCATCGATAAATCCGCCGCTAAACGTAACAAATGGCGCACTAAAGAAAGCACATTACATCTGCTCGCCCTCATGGGCGGTTGGCCCGGCGCTCTATTTGCCCAAAACCTGTTAAGACACAAGTCCGTTAAAGCCTCATTTAGAAACGTCTTTTGGCTCACCGTTGTCGCTAACTTAGCCGTGCTGGGTTATGGCATAAAAACCGGCGCCGTAGATATGTTTATCTAATGCTCTTATGTAAGAGCTTTTATGTAAGGGCTTTTATACAAAGGCTTTTATATGAGGTGCCTTATCTAAGAATCGCCATCTGAGGGTGGCACTCTAAGCAGCATGAGTCGCGGCATCGATCAACTGCTCAACCACAGACAACGCCAACAGTGCTGACTGAGTGTCACCTTTTAGTTGCGCCGACACTATCGCCCCCTCTTTGAGTAAACCTATTGCCGCAACGAGAAATTGGGTCTTAGCTTCTGGCAACCCCAATGCCGATACTTGCTGTTCAATTAAACTCGCCACTCGCTGTTTATGCAGGGCGCAGAGTTGGTGCACTGGATGGCTCGGCTCAGTAAATTCGGCGCTGACATTGATAAAAAAACAGCCGCGAAACTCACACAGTTGCGGCACTCTTTGATTAAACCAATCATCGAGCGCGATAAATAACCCACCAATGCCCTCCCGTCCCGCTGGCAATGCGTTCACTCGCTCGCTAAGCCATTGATAAAATACCTCATCACGATAGCGAACCACGGCTTCAACTAACTCATCTTTACTGGCAAAGTGGTGGTACAGAGTTTTTTTGGCGATCGCCGATTCCTGCAAAATCTGGTTAATCCCCACCCCATGCACACTTTGAAAATAAAACAGTTTAAATGCGGTAGTGACCAATTGCTGCCGTTTATCCGATGGCGTACCTGCCTGAATCTCAGTGCCCTGCATCAACTCATTCCTCTTCTTTGGTAAACATTCGTTAGCAAATCTTAGCTAACAAATATGAGTCCTATCTTCTCACGAGTAGACAAGTCAGTCTACTCGTGAGAACATTCACATCGGTAGACAAATTTGTCTACTTCGGTAACTAAATTAAGTTAATAGTGAAATCAAGAGTGAACACGGAACACCACGGCATGTTAGCGGCGATGGTTTGCTGAACATTCACGTCCACAATTCATTATCAAAATAAGGGCTTAACACAAGCCATTAATGGGAGAAAAGATGCAAAGAATCAATCCACAGAATCTAAAGATGGCCTTGCTCGCAGGGTGTGGAGCCACGTTGTGTATCAGTAGTTTAGCGACGCTTGAACAGCTAACACCGCAAACCATTTGGTTGATGGCCCCCTTTGGTGCCACTATGGTGTTGTTGTTTGCCTTGCCAGAAAGTCCACTCGCTCAACCGAGAAACATTTTCTGCGGCCACTTACTCACAAGTTTGGTTGGACTGATCATTCTAAATACTTTAGGAGTATCCCCGCTAGCCTTAGGGCTTGCGGTCGGATTAGGCATAGCGGTTATGATGTTAACTCATACTGTGCATCCACCAGCGGGAGCAAATCCTCTGGTCGTTATGCTCACGGCGCAGCACTGGGATTTTCTGTATATGCCCGTCGCCAGTGGTGTTGCACTCATTCTGGCTTTTGGTTGGCTGTATCACAACTTACTTTGCCGCCGACAATACCCACAAAAGTGGTTTTAATCATTCATCGCCAATAAAAAGGGCAATTTAAAATTGCCCTACACTTTACTCTAAAATGCAAAATTGGCTGCCACTTTGCCTTTAAAACCAGCTCAATGCGATACTGATAATCACACCAGTGATCATCAATTGCATTAAACAAAAGCCCATAATATCCCGCGCTTTTAAGCCTGCAATCGCCAGCACGGGCAGTGCCCAGAAAGGTTGAATCAAGTTAGTCCACGCATCTCCCCAAGCAACGGCCATTGCGACCCGAGCGACATCTGCACCTAAAGCCTGTGCGGCGGGTAACATAATCGGTGCCTGCACCGCCCATTGGCCACCTCCCGATGGCACAAAAATATTCACAATTCCTGCACTGATAAAGCTCCAAAATGGCAGGCTCTCGGCACTAGCGATGGCCACAAAACCTTCCGAAATACTTTGAGCTAAACCCGATTGCACCATCACGGCCATAATGCCCGCATAAAAGGGAAATTGGATAACAATACCTGCGCCGCCCTTAATGGCCTCATTCAAGCTGGTTAATAAACTGCGTGGTGTTTGATGTAACAGTATGGCGAGGAACAGAAATAAGAAATTCACTAAATTGAGGTTTAAGCTGCCGCCCTGCACCCAAAAGTAATAACCTAAATATACAAGCCCAGCGCCACCAACGCTCCAGCCGAGTAAACGGCTATTTTCTAACTTATCCGCAGGACGGCTTTCAGGCTGACGCTCGCTCATATTTGCAGAGTTAAGCTCTAACGCCGAAGCATCAAGTTCAGCGTCTTTGTCATCAAGGGCGCTTGGGTCAACATAAACACTGTCCTTATCTTCAGGCAACATAAAGCGATTCACTAAGGGCATGACCACAAACAGAATTGCCACTAACAATAAATTATAACTCGCGAAAATGGTGTCACTGGTGGGGATGATACCGATTTGCGGTTCAGAGAAATGCCCCGCCGTCGCTATGGTTAATGGGATCGAACCCGCAAGCCCACCATGCCAAACCACAAAGCCGGAATAGGCGCTGGCGACCAGCAGCCGATAATCCACTTTTACTTTGCGAGCTAAGGCTTTGGCAAATAACGCGCCCACCACTAGCCCAAAACCCCAGTTAATCCAACTGGCGGCCAGTGACACCAAAGTCACTAAAATAATGGCTTGTGGTGCCGACTTAGCCAATCCAGCAATGGCATCGAGCAGCTTTTTAATCGGCGGCGAGCTTGCCAACATAAATCCTGCAACCAGCACTAACAGCATCTGCATCGAAAAACTTAACAGCGTCCAAAAGCCATCGCCCCAATAATTGATGACTTCCAGCGGGGTTTTATGTTCGGCAACCACAGCAGCAATTAATACGACTAAGGTAAGTAAAAGCACGAAAATATAGGGATCGGGTAGATATCGGTCGACGAGTTTGACCAGAGGTTTTGCCGCTTTGTTTAACATAGACTTTCCTTGTTTATTATCTGAACTAAAACGTCAACACGCCCTAGTTCTTATTTGTTTTTATTGAATTTTAATTGAGTCTTAAGCCAACAGATTAAGCGATCTCTAAAGCAGGATAAAGTCTTGAGGGAGTTTTTAACGGTTTGAACTGGTAGCACCAGATATCCCGCTCAACGCACACGCGAGTGCCGATAGCATCTGATGCTAAAAAACTGATAATATGGCAAAAATTAACTAAGGTGCTCTTTATATGAAAATGTTACTTGCCGTTGTGGTGATTGCTGGGGTGATTTTTTACTTCTTTACCTCGATGAACGGCCAAAAAGCCGCCCAAGAAAATATCCGTTTAGGCAATGAGTTTTTAACACAAAACAAAACCAAAGAAGATGTGGTCACCACTGCTTCAGGTTTGCAATATCAAGTATTAACTCAGGGCGATGGCACAGTTCATCCTAAAGCCAGCGATACAGTGACAGTCCATTACCATGGCACTTTGATTGACGGTACTGTGTTTGACAGTTCGGTTGATCGCGGCGAACCCATCGCATTTCCGCTTAATCGGGTGATTAAAGGTTGGACTGAGGGCGTACAGCTTATGGTTGTTGGCGATAAAATGCGGTTTTTTATTCCCAGTGAACTCGCCTACGGTAACCGTAGCACGGGCAAGATTGGTGGTGGTTCTGTGTTAATTTTTGATGTGGAACTGCTTAAGATTGATTAAATCAGTCTTCAATGAGTCTGTCTTAACGCATTCGGCTGTATTCATAAAAAAACCTAACGCTTAATAAAGAAAAAAGCCCTGAATCTTCGCAGGGCTTTATTTTTTAACCAATAATATCAAAATTTTGGATAATTACTGGCAGGTTGCCGCGCCAATATCAACCCATACTGCTGCAACACTCGGTACATCACCTTTAGTCCAGTAACTCGCCTTCCAAACACGACCGTTATAGCGAGTAGTTTGACCGCCGTTATACACCACACCCGCATCCCAACCGAGATCAACTTGGCTGAGTAGCTGCCATTGGTCTGCGGTGCGAGATGGCGTATTGCCCTGCGTCCAATACTTTGCTTTCCATACCAACTGACTATGGCTCACAGTATTGCCAGTGTTATACACCACACTGGTTTGCCAAGCAGGATAGTTACCGGCATTGGGATCGGTTGCATCGCAACCACCGCCTACCACTTTTGGCGTCACAGTCAGATTCGTCGATGCACTTGCATCTAAGGCACCATCGGAAACCAGCACGCTCAAACCATAGAGGGTCGCTTCGGTAACATTGGGGCCAGTAACTACTAACGTGGCACTATTTTGCCCGGTTGCCGACACGCCTGCGGGCACAGTCCAAGCGTAGGTTAAGGCATCACCGTCTGCATCGGAGGCACTCGCTACTATACTGACGGTTTTACCCGCTTCAACTGTCGCAGTCGGAGCCAGAGTCACTACAGGTGCTTGATTAGGCGTATAAGCCTTGTTCGTCACCAGCACAGTATCGCTGGCAAATAGCCCTTCAGGATCGGTGACTTTAAGGCTAAAACCATAGGCGACATCGGTTTGGGTTGCTCCCAGTTGAATAGTCGCACTCGCCATATCCGCATTTGCGATGGCAATTGTTGGGCCAGACACTTGCGTCCAAAGATACGTCAGCGCGTTATTCTCAGGATCGCGCGAACCGCTACCATTGAGCGTCACATCGGCGGGACCGGTGACATTCACATCCGTGCCCGCATTAGCAATGGGCGCTTTATTCACTGGCGGAGTGGTGCCTTCACCATGACCTAAACCTTCGTGCATGGCATTCAGAATGTCGCCATTATCGGCATCAAGTTCCCACGCAAAGAGCCCACCAAGTTGATTAGAAAGCACATATTGCCCTTTAGCTTTAACTGAACGAGCATCATCGAAAGTGATTAAATCGCCAGTAGATGCCTTGAACAAAGATGGCGCCTCAGCTGTTTCGTCATAGCTGTAAGTCCAACCGCTTCCCATGTAGTCGTTCGCTATCTGACGATAATCCACCACACCAGCTTCCCAAGTACCTTTCACTTTGCCCGTTGCCGTTCCCGTGAAAGGATTATTACCACTGTAGCCATTGACACCTGTCCAGCCGCGGCCGTACATAGCGGCACCGACCACAATTTTCCCAGGGGTCACGCCTTGGCCTAACAGCGCATTAACGCCATTAGCTGTGGTGTAACGAGTATTAGGATCCCAGCTCGCTTCATACAGATTGGTTTGATGGCCGAGTTCAGTATTAGTCCAACCACCATTAAAGTCGTAACTCATCAAGAAGATGTAATCCATGTACTGCTGAGCAGCCTGATAATCGACTTTTTGAATTTTATCGTCACCAGCGCTAATGGCTGAGGTCAGCTCATAGGTACGACCCGTTTCGGCGCTTAGTTCATCAAGCATCGCCCGCAGTTCACGCATCAGAGTCACATAGGTTTCACCGTCATTGGCATTACCTAAATTTGGGTTAGCGCCATTCCCCCCTGGAAATTCCCAGTCGATATCTACGCCATCGAAGAATTTCCAGGTCTGTAGAAACTCTTTCACCGAAGCGACAAAGATATCGCGCTTGGTTTTATCACCGAAGAAAAAGAAGGGATCCGAGAGGGTCCAACCACCGACCGAAGGTAAAATCTTCAAATCTGGATGTGCTTGCTTAAGTGCCATCAATTGACCGAAGTTACCTTTGTAAGGATCTGAATGCTCACTCACTCCCGCCTGCGGTATTTGAATCGCCGCCCAAGGATCGTGAATCGCAACTTTAAAATCACCACGACCACTACAGGCACGTTGCAACGCTTCGAAACTGCCTTCGATTTCTTTCAAGCTATCATTGATGCCATCACCACCACAAATTGGGGTAAAGCCATATAAAATATGGGTTAAGTTTTGCGCAGGTATCTTATCGACCGGGAATTTACGACCGTATACGCCCCATTCGACAAAGTAACCGCCCACCACTTTGCCTGATTTATTAGCATAGGGACGGTTGTTTTCTTTTAGGGGAGCATTGAGTGGCACTAAATGGCTGCCGTCGGTATCAGCCACGAGGATTTGTTTAGCATCGCTCGCCGTACAGCCATCGCTGTTACACAGTTGTACTTGCATCTGATAACGGCCGCCCTTGTTCACCTTAAAGTTAGCGGTTCCCGACGCGCCAGATGGGCCTTCCCAAACTACATTGCCGTTGAGTAACACTTGGGCTCTATTGCCCACATCGCCACTCCAAAGGTTCCAACTGACGGAGACATCGGCGGCATCTTTCACCGTAACTAATTGATTGTAAGCGGTAGCCGCTTGATTCACTTCAATAATAGCGAACTTAGTTTCGCCCCAACCTAAAGTCGGTTTACCGGGCGCCGCTGCAAAAACGCTGGCACTGATGGTAGATGCCAGCGCTGATGCCACTAGCAAGGCTGATGTTGAAATTTGAGTCTTGAACATGAGATATCCCTATTGAATTTTTATATGAATCAATAAGGCAAACAAAGCGTAGACAGGAAACAACACTCTCTTAAAACCATGCAAAACGACTGACAACTGCACGAAGAAAAACCTGTGGTATCCCCGCTATCATAGGTACAGACGAACCCTTAGACCGGAGGCTTTGCGTCCCAGTTTTTCAACTGGTTTGCCTTTTACACACAATGACAACGTTGTCATTGCAAATATCAGCATAAGCGTAAGCGCAATAAAATTGCAACAAAATATTATCAACTGTGTTATTGGCTAAAATCGTAAATAGAACTAGGCATCTGATAAGAAAGGAATTATGCAAATTAAACTATCGCTAATATTTACTTTGGATAATGAGGATTATCTGAATACTTTAAGAATAAAAAAAACAGGACTCGATATGCCAAAGGCATCATAAGTCCTGCTTTGTATTTCACAATTTACGTCGCTTATGCAGCTAAACCTCAATCACTAAACATTCATGGCGCAAACCATTGTCGAGCAACATTATGATCCTTATGCGCGGGGCATTTATTATTCTTATGCGCGGGGGTAGTCCCTTGCGAGCATCACAGATAAACCGCGGCAAACCAAGGTCTCCATATCATCGACACGATTGATTTTCATCTCAGCTAAGGGCGCGCTCAATGCCATTTGCTTTAAGCTTTCGAGACAGCCTTTGTAGTAAGGAGCGCTATTCATCATACCGCCAGCAAGCCAAATTCGATTGGGATTAAATAAATTAACCGCCCACGCTAATCCCATGCCGAGATAACTGCCCGCGCGATATAAATCATCCTGAGTGGAGATTTTGCGGCTGCGCACTGAATCGCCACTGGCCAGTTGCTCTAAACTAAACTCGCCAGATTCTGTCATCACGCGACAAGGCCCCAACTCCCCCGCCACGCCCGTCGCTCCCGTAAAGACTTGTCCATTAAAAGCAATAGACATACCGATCCCAGTGCCGCACATGACCAATAACTCACAGGCATATTTGGCATCACAAGTCGCTTGCATACCCGCATCGATATCGTTGCAGATAAACTTAAGCTCACCCTGGGTTTTGACTGTATCGAAGCTCAATCCATTGAGTCCAGGTAAAGATTTACAAGAAACCAAACGATTATTTTGTACCAGTCCAGGTACGGCAATCGCTAGTTGGTAATGCTGTAAATCATAATCACGTTCAAACGCCGCAATTTGATTATTTAACTCTTCAATTTTAAAACCTTCACCTGTGGGGATTTTATATTGTTCTGTATGTCCCGCGAGCTGAAGTTCGAACAGGGCTTTGGTACCGCCCACATCTATTGTTAGTATTTGCATCGCTTACTCCACTGATACATGTGCCCCACTCTGACCCCGAGTAGAGATGGCAAATGTTAGCATAGGGTCCAAATGTTAGCGATTGAATAAAACTTAAGTTGCTAATTTGTAAGGAACAAGTCCTAATTAAAACATGACCAACCTTTTATTTAATTCACTTTTCATGCTCAAAATCACATAAATAAATTAACAACAAACCCCATAACCTCAAGCGTCTTACCTGCACAAATTCACGATTGTATACAAAATCCTTTATTCGCTACCCTTGCATCTAGCGCGCTAGACTTGCGATAATCCGAGCCGGTTAAAACTCAAATCAACATAAACCTACTCATCCTTAGGTGATCTTCGCCTACCGACTCGCATAGCATGCCAGTCACTATTGGAGCCCTTATGTCACAATCAATCGCTAACCGTCTCGGTGCTATTCGTAACGAATTAACATCTGCTAATCTCGATGCTTTTATTATTCCCCGTGCCGACGAATATCTGGGCGAATATGTGCCAGCACATAACGAACGTTTGTACTGGGCAACCAACTTTACCGGTTCGGCGGGTATGGCTATCGTATTGAAAGATAAAGCCGCAATATTTACCGATGGCCGCTATACGGTTCAAGTTCGTTTGCAAGTCGATGCCACACTTTTCAGTTATGAAAGCCTAACCGATACACCACAAATTGAGTGGTTATGTGACACGCTACCAGCAGGGTCTCGCGTTGGTTTCGATGCGCGCTTACACACCTTAGCTTGGTATGAAAATGCCAAAGCAACCTTAAATAAATCCCAAATCGAATTAGTTGCAGTTGAACAAAACCCCATCGATTTGCATTGGCAGAATCGGCCAGCACAGTCGAACGCGCCTATCACTTTGTTTAGCAACGAGAGTGCAGGTAAAACCAGCCTGCAAAAACGCATTGAAATTGGTACCTTAGTAAAGAAAGCCGGTGGTGATGTTGCCTTAATCGCCGCCTTAGATTCTTTCTGCTGGCTACTCAACATTCGCGGCAATGATGTACCGCGCCTGCCCGTTGTACTCGGCAGTGCCCTGCTCCACGCCAATGGCGATATGCAGCTTTTCACCGATTTAAGCAAACTCCCAGAGGGCATTGAGGAGCATGTTGGTGCTGGCGTAAGCTTTAAGGGCGAGGCATCTCTTGCCGATACACTCGCCAGCATGCAGGATGTAAAACTACTTGCCGATCCGAATTCTGCAAACGCTTGGGCACAAAACATTGCCCGTGAGGCAGGAGCAAAATTGATAGCTGGAATCGATCCTGTCGCTTTACCTAAAGCGCAGAAAAACGCCGCAGAACTGGCCGGCATGCGTGCCTGCCATATCCGCGATGGCGTCGCCGTGAGTCGATTCCTTGCATGGCTCGATGCCGAAGTGGCAGCCAATCGTATGCACGATGAAGGCACCCTTGCGGATAAATTGGAAAGCTTTCGCCTAGAAGATGAGCGTTACCGCGAGCCAAGTTTCGACACGATTTCAGCTGCCGGTCCTAATGCCGCTATGTGCCATTACAATCACAACAATGGCACACCAGCCATGATGACAATGGACAGCATCTACTTAGTGGATTCTGGCGCTCAGTATATTGATGGCACTACAGATGTGACCCGTACCATTGCGATAGGTGAAGTGACCGATGAGCATAAAAAAATGGTTACGCTGGTGCTAAAAGGTCATATTGCCCTCGACCAAGCTCGCTTCCCGAAAGGCACCTCAGGCCAGCAGCTCGATGCATTCGCCCGCCAATATTTATGGCAACATGGTTTTGATTACGATCACGGTACAGGCCATGGTGTGGGTCATTTTTTAAGTGTGCACGAAGGTCCGCAGCGCATAGGCAAGAATGTTAACGCTATTGCCCTGATGCCAGGCATGGTGCTTTCCAACGAGCCGGGTTACTACCGCGCCGACGATTTCGGTATTCGCCTAGAAAACCTCGTCGTAGTGCAACACTGTGAAGCACTTAAAGGGGCTGAGCGTGAAATGTATGAATTCGATGCGTTGACTATGATCCCTATGGATGCACGCCTTATTGATAAGAGCCTGTTAACGCAAGGGGAAATAGACTGGTTTAATGCTTATCATCAGCAAGTATTCAATACACTTTCTCCGTTGATGTCAGGGGATGAATTGGCTTGGTTAACTCAAGTGACTAAAGCAATTTAGCACTCCGCTGATAAGTAGCAATTTAAGTCGTTATTTTAGTCACTTACGCGCTATAAAATAGAACGCCCAAGGCAATTAGCATTGGGCGTTTTTTTAGCGCTATCTGTATGTTTTAAAACCCACGTCTTATTTCAAAACCATGATTTAAAAACACGATTTAAAAACATGAGTCGCTAAACCATAGTAGGTTGTGCCATCGGCTGATAAGCATCATCCAGCGATGCTTTAGACAACACTTCAAAGTCCTGATGAATTTCAATAAAACAATCGACTAATTCAGGGTCGAAATGCTGACCTTTGCCTTCAATAATTAAGTCGATAGCCTCTTGGTGGCTAAAGGGCCGCTTATAACATCGGGGAGAAGTCAGCGCGTCATAAACATCAACTAGGGCCACTATCCTCGCCGAAAGCGGAATATCTTCACCTTTCAAACCAAGGGGATAACCACTACCATCCCACTTTTCATGGTGACCCGAGGCAATATCGCGGCCCATCTGAATAAAAGTACATTGGGGCGCATATTCCAACAAACTGCGTAGCACTTGTCCCCCGATCACAGGATGGGCTTTAATTTGCTCAAACTCCTGCGGCGTTAATTTACCCGGTTTAAGCAAAATCGCATCGGCAATACCGACTTTACCTATATCGTGCAAAATGGCCGACAAACTAATGTCTTGAATATAATCTTCGTTCAATTCTGCTGGAGGATTGGCAGCCAGTAGTCGCTGCGACGCGAGCATTTTCGAATACTGCCGCATACGTAGCAAATGCGCGCCCGTTTCGTTATCTCTGTATTCGGCGAGTTTAGCTAAGCCTAATACGGTAGCTTGGCGTGATGCTAAGGTTGAATCGAGTGCGTCAGCCAACTTACCTAATAAATAAGTAATAGTTAACGTCAACATAGCATTGGTCACGATAAAATTGACCACGACAACGGCCCAAATACCGACACTATAACCTTGGGTTTCAGGCCAATTGAGCCAATTAAAATGATAGGCAAAACCAATCAATACCAAACTTAGCCCATTCAAACACTGGGCATATAAGCTGGCTCGATTTCCTAAAAAAATACCGACTAACGGCGGGAAAATAAATAACCAGAAAAAACCAGCTCCCGAAGGGCCAATCGCAATTAAAAAACCGATGCCGATAGCAAAACCCAGCAAGCAGCCACAGCCAAAACGCGTACTATCAGCAAGCTTAGGAAAATACAGTAAAAGCAGTAAAAACAGATAAGCCAGCGTATCAAATACCACCATAAACCAGAGATCGGCGATGACGCATAAATACACACTTGTGATATATACAGGCACGCAGAGAATCGCTAGAAAGCCAAATAAACGTTCAAAGATCAAACGTCGCCAATGTGGCAGTGCCGCCGCTGTTCCCAAGGACGCTGTGGCTAATTTAGTTACACCACGCCTAAGTGATATCGCCATGGGAAGTTCCTCTTATGTAGCATTCCCGCTGTGAGCTAATGAACTAGAAGAGCAAAATCAAGATACACCGCTGAAGCAAGGAAAAATAAGCCATCTTTTGTTGCCAATTAAAGAATAGACTAAGGCCAATAAAGCGCTCCATGAATACTGCGATATCAAGCCGAATCAACGACATTAGTCCAATATCATCGAACATAATTTATATTTAAGATGAATGACAAATACCCACTCAAGACATAAAAGAATAACCCTATACAAAATACTAGAATTAACGATTTAACAGGATAAACGCTCGTTTAACTCCACATTCTCGCTACTTAAAAACTTTATATATTGCAATAGCTTATAAATACGACGAACGATTGATTTTCACCAGTCAGCCATGAGAAACCGCTCTCCTATACCCACACAAAAATGATACTCTTATCACATAACAAGCTTACTCCGATGAGAGTCAGCACAATAAAATTCGCGCCTAATACCGCGCCCTGAACCCTAATGAACCACATCGGCCCTGAATGGACACACTAAATGAGCCAGAGTAACGCCTCAGCGAATAAAATAGTTAATACACAGAGATCAGATCAAGAAATCCGCTTAACACCACAAGATGAACTCATTTCCACCACTGATACTCGCGGTATCATCACTTACGTTAATGCCCGTTTTGCCGAAGTCTCAGGCTATAGCGATCAAGAATTAATTGGCAATGCCCACAATATGGTGCGCCATCCGGATATGCCGAGCGCCGCCTTTAAAGAAATGTGGGAAAAGCTTAAGTCGGGCCAATCTTGGCGCGGCATAGTCAAGAACCGCTGTAAAAATGGGGGCTTCTATTGGGTCGATGCCTTTGTTTCGCCCTTGTTTGAAAACGGCACTATTATCGGTTACCAATCGGTGCGCATTCAGCCTCAAGCCGCCTACGTCACGAAAGCTAATGAGATTTACCAAAGACTCAAATTGGACAAATCCATTCCTAAACCCTTAAGTTTAATGCAAAAACGTATCGTATCTGCGGTTGTAGCCTCCACAGGTTTACTGATCGCTGGCTACTTTTGGGGCTGGGGCGTGATTATCGCAGGGGCGATTCTGATGAGCTTAAACCTCGCCATTTTCTACGATGAGGCCTTTCGTATTCCCGCTAAACTGATTGAAATGCAAACCAAATATGACTCTATCAGTCGTTATATTTACTCGGGTGCCGATACCTCTTCTATCCTCGATTTCCAGCTCATCATGCTGCAGGCTAAAATGAATGGCGTACTTGGGCGCACCCAAGATCAAGCCAATCAATTACATGCAATTGCCGATCAATTAGTGGTCGCGACCGAGCAAACCTATGTCAGCCTAGATCAAGAGAAAAGTCAGCTAGAACAGCTCTCTGGCGCGATGGAAGAAATGAGTTCAACCATCACAGAAGTGGCGCAGAATACCCATCTCACGTCCACCAGCATCAATACCGCCTATGATCTTTGCCTTAAAAGCAGTGCCAACATGAAGGCCAACACTCAAAAAATGGAGCAACTGGCAAAGTCTGTTGCCGATGCAACCAACAATGCCCATCAATTAAATAAAGAAGCCGAGCAAGTCGCTAATGCGATGGGCGAAATTGACTCTATTGCCGAGCAAACTAATCTCCTCGCCCTCAATGCCGCGATTGAAGCTGCCCGTGCGGGTGAACAAGGCCGTGGGTTTGCCGTGGTCGCCGATGAAGTACGCGCCCTATCGAGCAGAACCCAGCTATCGACCAACAGTATTTCTAAGAGTGTCGATAAGATGTTTACTATGCTCAACGCATGGGCCAAAGAAATGGAACAAAGCCGTCAACATGCGGAGCGTTGTGCCAGCGATATTCAATTGTCCGCCGACAATGTAAACACCATTTACCAAGAAGTGAGTGATATCCACACCTTTGCCCAACAAAATGCAGTGGCAGCCGATCAACAGCGTCAAGTGGTCAATGAGATCGCCAGTAATATTCACTCCATCACCCATGCCAGCGCCGAGAACTTAGCCGCAACCCATCTGATTGGTGATGCAGCCCATCTTCTTAAACACAATGCCGAAAAAGCCCTTGGCCTGAGGCGCACCTTCGGTTAAACATAAGTACAAGATCCAAAATACCGCAGCCTAGGTTGCGGTATTCTCTAATATAGCGAGCTTTAATCCGTATTGTTGAGTCCATATTTTACTCAACCCTTGTATAGATCAATAAGACCTTGCCCACCTGAACCAGTACTAAGCCTTTTATCCCCTCCTGATGAAATGATGCAGATAAAATGCCAAAACACTAAAAAGTACAGGTTTTAACCGAAATTTTTGCTATACTCCGCGCCCGCCATTTTTCTTATAAAATCTGTGTGGAAGAATGAGCCAGCCGGTACACCTCTCTCCTTTAGACGAGTGATAAAGAGGCTAGTGGCGCTTGAATGTTTGAATAAGTGAACGATAGGAATCCAAAATGAGATTTGAATCTTTTAGTTTTTCCCCCGAGATTTTGCGCGCTATCTCAGATTGCGGTTATCAACAAATGACGCCTATTCAGCAGCAAGCGATACCTGCTATCCGCCGCGGCCAAGATGTTTTAGCCAGTGCCCAAACCGGTACGGGTAAAACCGCCGCTTTCGCGCTGCCGATCCTGCAAAAGATGGTTGAAAAGCCAAGCGAAACGCTAAAGTCGAATGCCCGCGTATTGATCCTTACGCCGACCCGTGAGCTTGCAGCTCAAGTGGCTGACAACGTTACGGCTTACTGCAAGTACTTAAACTTCAGTGTCTTAACCATTTACGGCGGCGTAAAGATTGAGACTCAAGCGCAAAAGCTGAAACGCGGCGCCGATGTGATTGTTGCCACCCCAGGTCGCTTACTTGAGCACCTTACCGCCTGTAACTTAAGCCTGTCGAACGTCGACTTTTTAGTGCTAGACGAAGCCGATCGCATGCTCGACATGGGCTTTAGCGCCGATATCCAAAAAATCCTTCAAGCAGTAAATAAGAAACGTCAAAACTTGTTATTCTCGGCCACTTTCTCAAGTGCGGTGAAAAAACTCGCCAACGACATGATGGTTAAACCGCAAGTGATCAGCGTTGATAAACAAAACACTACAGCCGACACCGTTAGCCAAGTAGTTTATCCGGTTGAACAACGCCGTAAACGCGAACTGCTTTCTGAGCTTATCGGCAAGAAAAACTGGCAACAGGTATTGGTGTTTACTGCGACCCGTGAAGCCGCCGATACGCTAGTCAAAGAATTAAACTTAGATGGTATCCCATCTGAAGTGGTCCACGGTGAAAAAGGCCAAGGCAGTCGTCGCCGCGCCCTGCGTGAGTTTGTGGCGGGTGATGTACGGGTGCTAGTTGCCACCGAAGTCGCTGCCCGTGGTCTGGATATCCCAAGCCTTGAATACGTAGTCAACTATGACTTACCTTTCCTCGCCGAAGACTATGTCCACCGTATCGGTCGTACAGGCCGCGCGGGTAAAACTGGCGTAGCCATTTCTTTCGTGAGCCGCGAAGAAGAACGTACCTTAGCCGATATCGAAAAATTGATTGGCCAACAGATTCGCCGCGTCACTGTGCCAGGTTATGAAGTTGGCAGCCGCGAATTGCTATTAAAGCAATTGCAAACCCGCCGCAGTTTTGCCAAAAAGCAACAAAGAACCGACAACGTCGGCGCTCAAGTTGCTGCTGAGAAAAACATGCAGGGCCGCCGCGTAAAAATGAAGGTTGGTCAAGCACCGAGCAAGGCAAAAAAACTTAAGTAATTATCCGTTGATTGATATTATCAGTGTTTGTCAATATTGATAAAACAGCGATTTTAAAGCGTCCATAACCGGACGCTTTTTTATACTCACTCAATAATAACCTTGGTAACCTTTATCTCACCGTATTATGTTACCCAATAACGCTTGAAGCCTTGTTTCATTTATACTATTTTCGCCTCGCCACCCCGCGAGAGGAAGTATAATATCCGATCGAGTACTTCCTGGGTACTTCACACTACAGATATCGGTAAAATGGGTGAATCCATCATATAAAGGTTTTACATAAGGATTTGGCATAATCCCCAATTCAGCCAATACCATTAATTGTCCGCGAAAACTATATTTCTCATAGTTAGGAATAATTTTAGCTTTCTTGATGCGCTGTTCTAATTTTCCGGGTGTTTCATCTTGAGGAGCTTGACGGATCATATCGATTAACGATATCAATATACTGATATCCTCTGGTGTAGGAGTACAAGGGGGAATGGCAGTAAACTACTCTAATTCAACGAGATTACCACACCACCTTTCATTCCATACACTCCCGGTATAGCAACTGAATATTTTATGTCCTTTTTCTATCCAAACATTTCTTCTTATTGAGCAAACGGGGCAAACATCCCCTTCGCTGACCATTTTATGTTCAGGAACCGCTTGAGCGAACAAATAACTTAATATGGGTTGCCTTCCTCTTGGAAAACTTGAAAAGCCACATATATATGCCGAAATCAAATTCTCAATCGATAAGTGAGGATGCTCAAGCAACGTTTTATAAGCGTTAATACATTCATCATGACTATATTTGATTATCTGATTAACAGGATAACCACTCTGTTCAATTGTTAGTATTTCTGCATTAGATAAACCGTCATTAGAATAGTGTGTAGTCCCAGACTCGCAATCAAACTGGTCTCCATTATCTATTCTTTGCATATATCCATTTTCGTCTTTGATATAAGACTTTTTAAAATAGATTTTCTTTAATATTTTAAATAATCCCTTATCCATTTACAGCTCCCGTGATTGAATATTGAAGTGCAATACAATTTATCGATGACCACGTTGAACGCCACCATAGCGCTCCAAATACTTCACCATTTTTTGACTCGTGGCGGTATAACTACCCATATGAAACTCGCCATGCCAATGGGCCAGTTCAACAGGAAGGTGACCTAAGTTATTGGCATGATGGACATCGGCCCCAGCTTCAACCAGTAACATGAGAATATCGAGTAATTGCAGTTGGCAGCAATGCAATAAAGCCGTCATATTTTGTGAGTCGATATATTCGACATCAACACCCTGTTTGATCAACTGTTTTACGGTAATGATATCGTGTTTTACCACTGCATCAATTAAGGCTTGCCCCATCAGCTTGTCGCTCACTCGTTTTAACCACTCTAACACTACGCTGTAATCGCGATAAAATCCAAATGGTTACCGTTATAAATACCTCACCAACAAACCCCATCGGTATCACATTGGTGCAATCATCTGCATTGGCTTGTAAGAATGTTCGGCAATTGCCGCTCTTTTAATGCTCATACCCGTTTAGTGCTAACTCGAACCACTCTATAAGCGAGTAAGGCATAACAAATACAGATTTACGCAATATCTCTTTGTCTAAAACGAGGGAAATATTAACAACAACGACTTAAAAAACGAAGAAAACAAAATCAAATTAAGGACTTTATATGCAAACCGCTTCGATGTTACACAGGTTTTACTTCACAACCATCTTACTACTAACAAGTCTAACGGCTATGGCGCAACCCATTGCTAAGAATGAGTTTTCCATCAGTCCACTACTTAATGGTCAGCAAATCCCTAAGGTAAACTTGCAAGATATCAATGACAAAACGGTCGATTTAGCAGAATTAACCCAGAAAAAGCCAACCATTTTCTTCTTTTACCGTGGTGGCTGGTGCCCATTTTGTAACAATCAAATGGGACAACTAAAAGCCATTGAACCTGAGTTATTAAAAATGGGCTTTCAGTTAGTGGGGATTTCACCCGATACGCCAGCTCAACTTAAGGTTTCGGCGGCAAAAAATGAACTTAAATATCTGCTGCTTTCCGATGAAAAAATGCTGGCATCCCAAGCCTTTGGTTTAGCTTTTTACACTAGCGAAAAGGTGACTGAAACCTATACCGCACGCCTTAATCTCGAGAATCCTTTATGGATCACCCCTGAAGGTGCCAAACGTTTAGTCTTACCTGTACCCGCCATTTATATCAGCGACGACAAGGGATTGATTCATTTTCAATATATCAACCCAAACTACAAAGTAAGGCCCGCGCCAAAGCTGATTTTAACCGCCGCGAGTTTGGTGGGATCGCAAGAATAAATATCGGTTTAACGACCGCTTTGCTAAACTAGCTCCGCCGCAATCAATATCGTCCAAGTTCAAATAGATAACATCACTTCAGCCCGCGGCGGAGTCATAATGAATTCTCAAACCTATAACCAAGCTGTGCTCGAACTCGCCCTTGCGGGTCTTGCCGATTTAACCGCTTCAGCACAGACCAAGAAAGCCCAGCGCACCTCTGCGCAGGAAAGTCATTTTTTGTGTAATTGGATGGTCGAGTCCTTAAAGGAAAAACGCTTTTCTAAATTGGTAGCCGACGATCTCACGGCTTGGATACGTTTGGCTCGCAGCCAAGGTGCGGGCGCCGAACTCAAGCGTTTACTAGAAAGGATAGTGTATCAATATCAATCAGTTGAGACATCAGAGCCCGCTTTAGGCACGGCATTAAATGCTATGATAGAAACCTTAAAACAAGCCGATTGGTTAGTCTTTACTGACACTGAAATCAGTGCCAAGCTGAAACTCGATGGTGATGGTCAATCTAGCTTAGTGATTGATGCCAAAGAATTTAATCAACATATTAAAGACAATCAGCTGATCAAGCCAATCAACTTATATGTCCGCGCCGATGAACAGACACTAACGCGTATCGCCCTGTCCCATGGGTTATTGCTCAGCCAAGGCAACAAGAAAACCAGTTTGATTAAGCACCATAAAACCTATCAAATTTTCCCTAATAATCAGCAACCAGCTTTGTGTCAGCTATTGGCTTAAGGTGTAATAGCGAAAAGTTGAAAATAGCTTAAATATGGCGGATGTGACTGATTGTGATCCAATAAACAATTCATTCACACAGTTTAGATAGAATGACCATCGGATAGGTCTTGGCTAAAGCAGAGATAACAAGGATAAAAGCAATATGGTTAAGCGATGTTTGCAGTATAAACACTTAGTTCGATTTGCCTTGTTCACCCTTTGCTTGACTCAACAGCACGCCTTTGCGGAACAGCTCAAATACAATATCACTGGCTCCTATTCTTGGTATCCGTATTTTATCGGTGATCAAGCCGAGGCGCCGGGGATGATCACTGAGCTTATTCCGATGATTTTATCTATGGCTGAAATCAAAGGTGAAATCCTCGCCCTGCCGCCAAAGCGCACCAATAATGCGCTAGAAACTGGTCAACTCGACTTTGATATCGTCAGCCCTAGTTGGTTTGAAAAGCAGGATTTAGGGCCGCTGTTTGTCAAATCGGCCCCCATAATGCAAATCACTGAATATGTGGTCACATTGCCAGAGAATGTCAGTAAATATAAAGATATCAGCCAGATAAAAGGCCAAGAAATAGGTACAGTGCGCGGTTATTTATATCACGACGATAAAGATTTTATCCGTGCAGACTTTACCTCAGAGCAGGAGCTGATCAAAGCCTTAGATAAACACAGAGTCAACGCTGTTATTGCTGGTAATTACCCGGCGTTGTATTGGTCGACTCAGTTGCGGATCCCTGTCGCACTGGCGGCAGTGCATTCTGATGGTGACTTAGTGTTTAGGTTGCGAAAAGAACATGCCGATTTGCTTCCTGCCATCAATCAAGCCATAGCGACATTGAAGGCCAATGGTAAAATTGACGAAATCATCAAAAAGTACACTCAAACGCTGGCAAGCTAATCTCACGCTAGCTATATGAGGTATTTGCGATAAAAAGCGCCCGAAGGCGCTTAATCAATATCAATGAGGTCGCAGAATCTCAGTTTGACCATTCGCAAGGATCATAATTAGCGAGGACGGCCGCATAGCTGTGACTCAATCCCAGAGTCGAGTAGTAATAACCTTTCCCCTGATTGTCCACTGCATAATGGATATCCTCGGCCCCAAGCTGTTGTAGTAATTGCTCACGCACATTGGCTAATGTAGGCTCATCATAAAGATAGGGGGCAAACGTCAGTACACTCTCCAGATAGACCTCAGTATGGCGGCAACTATTGCGACGGATCTGGGCAATAATCGCCTCAAACGCTTCACCCCGCTCCAATGCTAACCATTGCTCAGCGTAACGTTCAACTATGCTTCTGTCGGAATAGAAGAAATACCGCTTATCCGACAAACGCATCTGCACATCCTTGTAAGCCTCATTGAGGATCAGGCGAATATAACTGTTAACCGTTTGCTCACTATCCCACTCGAGCCCTGCCACGGCGGCGATTTGCTCCGCCGTGACTAAGCGTCCGTGTTGGCTAAATACCCTGATATAACCGACAAGTTCAATCATAGTGTCCAACTATAGAGTTCAACTGGGTAACAGGCCTCGCGCCGCCAATCTATCGGCAACAAAACCTAGGCTAAACTTGTCGAGCGTGGCCCGAGTTGGCGCACCGGTTTGAATATCCCAACCAAAGGCTTCATAGAACATGTCCAGCGCCGTTTGCATGTCAGCGCGGTCCATCTTGATGGTGCCCTCTTGACCGAAGTTTTTATCTGGATTCAAATCATAAACCCAGTCACTGAGCACATCATGCTCTTCGCGCATATTGCTTTCATTCATTTGCAATACGGTTAAGGCACGGTGTAAATGCAGCACTCTTTCCGCCTTAAAGTCCAATTCCGTTTCTGTGGTTTCAATCCCAGTCACTAAACTGAACATCTGCGATTCAATGGTGCTATCGCCTTCATAGTTACGATTTTTATCCGGTGATGCCAACAATGGGAACATCCAATTACACAGTGTCAGAGAGTCATGTAATACGTTTTTCACCAGCGACCATTTTGCAAAACGGATCTTAGCCGCATTGATTGGGGTATACCAATTCACCTTATCGAATGCACCTTCACCCCATTTTTTCTCGGCAATCGCCACTGTCATATCGTGTGGCAAACCACTGTTAACTATGTTGATGTGGGAATGGCACTGAGCATCACGGTTAAAGACGACGTTGATTAACGTACCCACCTGACCCGCGGTTTCACTAGCATGGTGCACGGCAGCATTGGTTTTCTTGTTGAATACCTTAGTGGCACTTTCTTTATGAATATCCCAATTACCTAACTTGGGATTGGTTCCATCTAACCCCCAACGCTTGATCAAATCATATAAGCCGTCGGCCATATGGGAGATTTCACCTTCTTTAAACGCCACTCGGCGATAAAAATCAAGTAAGAAAGCAGGATCTTGGTTATCCCAGAGCGCCCAAGGAATACTGTTAAATTCATCTTCAGGTAATAAATGCTTAAACATATCCTTTGTTTTTAGGAATTTAAATAGATGAGAAATGGAGCCATAGTTACACCAAATACCATAGTCATCGAGAATATGAGCCCCTAAAGCGCCCGCCATCGCATGTGCTTCTGTACCATTTTTGGTGCCCATTAAATACTGTGGTACGAGGAATCCCATACAGACGTTAGATATATGTTCGGTTTTACGACCGTATTTACTTTTCAATTCAGGGACTTTTAGCTCGCAGAAGCAACGTATTGGGCATGAATGACAGCCTCCCGTACGCTTCATCCACTTATTGGCATATTCCACACCTATGTAGCTTTCTGCCATTGAAGTTCGAAACCCAATACGATTGCGTTCATTCCATGGCACTTCGCCTAAATCGATTTCTTGATCGGCAGCGCCCCACTTCAAACCGGGCCGAGATTTCCAGCGGCTGATGGGTGCTGAGTACTCAGCCCAAGATTGCGGCGTTGAAGGAACGACACCATTATTGTTGGCACCGATAATACCTAAAATATGGTCATCTAAGGCACGCATCTTTTCATTATTGGCGGCGATTTTAACGGCGCCAGTGCCGATAATGCCGATACCTTTACAATTTTTGGACCCCATTACCGAGCCATGACCACCTGCTGAGTGCCCGCCCTGAGTCATAATGACAGAAAGAGGCACTTGGTTTTCACCCGCTTGGCCAATCGCAGCGACTTGTGCATTGGGTCCCATCATTTGCGCGATCATAGCGTGGGTATCAAATATACCTTTACCCCATAGGGCATCGGCAGGTTCAATCGTGACCTTATCATCCACAATTTTAAGCCACACAGGACTGCTCGCTTTCCCCTCTATTGCTATCGCATCGAAACCCGCAAATTTCATTGCGGGTGAAAAATGCCCACCAAAGTGACCATCGGCAATCAGATGTTTTTCAATTACAGGACTACGGGAAGTAATGGTTGTTCGTCCAGTACAAATAACGCCTGAACCCGTTAATGGCCCGGCAGAAAAGACAATAATATTATCTGGGTCGATTGCAGTAATATTATCCTTATGATCATCCCACAATATTTTATAACCAATCCCCATACCACCGATATAGTCATAATATTTATTGATTGGCTCATACCATATATGATTAGTTGTTAAATTAACTCTGAGGACTTTACCCGCCCAACCACCTATTTTATCACTCATATTATTTCTCCTGAATTTAAGAAACTAAGCCGGTATATTTTTCGTATTGTTCTAATGCAGCTTCAGCCTCTTCCCAGTTATAAAATTTAATTGCACCTGTAGGACAAACTTGCGCGCAGGCAGGTTTACCGTTACATAAATCACATTTGACGGCTTTCATTTTACTGCGAACAACTTTAATGACTTGCTGAGGACACTTATCTGCACAATAACCACATCCGACACAACGTTCTTCATCAATCACTTTGGCGCCAGTCTGTTCATTCGTTGAAATAGCTTGCTGTGGACAAACTTCAGTACAGACTTCGCAGTGGCGACAAGTGGAAGGAACAACGGTTTTATCGCCGCATTCTCCTCGTTGTATTTCATAGTCAAATTGCACACCATGTGGGCCATAGTTCATATTTCTTTCTACTTTGACGCGGGCAAGTGTCGGACTGCTATCCCCTTCATGGTTCCAACCACAGGCAATTTCACAGCGTCTGCAGCTAACACAAACCGTAGGGTTCACCACCATGAGTCCACCAGGCATGACTTCTACTATCTCTTGGCTATTACTGTCACTGCCACAACCGGTCAGAAAACTTATTAATGTTCCGCTATAAACTGTACCGACAGCAACGCCCATACCGCCTTTAAGCATTCCTCTTCTGGTAATCATATTTGATCCTTTATTAGTCAAAGCAATATAATTAAAATATGCATACACTTTGATTCCCGACAATTTATGCTAAAGTAATTATGTCTTTGATTTTTAACCTGCGTCACAATTACCCATATTGGGGCATTATTAGATCAAGTTACACGACATGCATCAGAGTAACGTTTTCAAGAATTAACAATTCAACATCTAGCAAATTTAAATAATGCCTCACTTCAAATTACCTTAATATAATTAACAAATAACTTTTAAATTTGGTTAATTAAGTGCAACTCGACTCATAACTAAGTTAATATCTATACCGCATACATTCCGATTAGAGTCCCGACAGAATCTAATTAAAAAGGAATGGAAAATGATGAAAACGAATACCCGTTCTCAATGGAAAATCTTTACGCCAATGGCAGTCGCAGTCTGTCTGATGACAGCCTGTTCCGATGGTGACGATGGGAAAGAAGGACCACCAGGGATTGTGAGTATCAGCATTGAACAAGCGGATACACTCAAAGCGACAATAGAAAATGTGGTTATCGATGCACAAACCCATGTGCAGGTCGATTTCTTCCTCAGCAATGCCAATGATATTGCGGTCACAGGACTAGAAAACCTGAAGGAGCTAGATACCTTAGGTGTCGGTATTGCCAAATTAGCACCGCCGCAGAAGCACTATCAAGCCCAAACAGCCATAAGTACCGAGGCTAAGAGCACAACTGACCCTGCACTGCAGTGGACCAGTTACATCAATAATCAAGTAGAACCTGCCGCAAATGCCCAAGCAAATGCACAGACTCAGTGGCAAGCAGGCATTGAAAGCAACTGTAAAACGGCGTGTCTAACCTCCTTAGGCGCGGGCCAATACCGTTACACTTTGAGTAAACCACTCACGGGTTACTCACAATTTACGGGGATAGATACCCAGTACTCGCCTGAGCTCACCCACAGGATTTACCTAGAGTTAAAACCGTTCGCAAATAGCCCAATCGACACTAAGTTGATCAACAGCGTGTACGATTTTGTGCCCGCCACAGGACAGGCAGTCGCGGCGGATATGGGCCGTAAAGTGGTCGCGCCGGAACAAGCCTGTTTTCGATGCCATAACCCAGACTTAGCCAATACCGATACTCGCCTTTTGATGCACGGCAATAAACGTTTTGCCTTTGAGGGCTGCGTTGTCTGTCACACGACTTACTCTGGCGATCCTGAAACGGGTAATAGCCTTGATATGGCGACATTGACACACCAGATCCACCAAGCCAAATATCAAATTGTCGGTTACAAGGGACAGCTATATGACTACGCCAATGTGACCTTTCCCGGTGATATGGCCCAATGTCAGCAATGCCATATTCCCGGCGCAACGGCGCAAAGTGGCAATAATAATATCCCCAGTAAAACCGCGTGTCTTGACTGTCACAAAGCGCAAATTCCCGCTGATTGGAATGGCACTGTAGCGGGGTTATTCCACAACAGGGAAATTTTTGCCAACCCATGGGCACTGGGTTGTAGCGGCTGCCACCCTGATAGCACTAATCCTGAAGGTGTCGGGCTTTTCCACAATGCCGCCGTGAAAACAGCCACTAAGCTGGTGAGCGATTTCCAAGTTAAGTTACTGAGTTCGCAGCTAAGCGTTGAAGCTAAGACCCTTGCAGTGACATTGCAAGTGCAGCAAATGGAGCAACTGCCCGCCAGTCAACCTATGATAAAATCCTTCTGGTTGATTGCCACAGGTGAAACAAATAGCGCGAACATGCCAATCAATAACGGCCAGCGTAAAGTGTGGGATTTATTAGCAAACACGAGCGACGTCGCCTTAAAAATTACCGCACCCAATCAGCTAACAGTCACTATATCTAACCTGTCGGCTGCCGATTTTGGCGATCTGAGTCAGTCAAAACTCTACAGTAAACTAGTGCTCTGTGCCGATAAAAATACCGGCTTTGCCGTTAACTGTAATATCGCAAATCAAGAGGTGAGTCTCAGTGCCATTAATTCGCTAAGCCTGCAAGGTCAAGCTGTTACAGCAAAAGCTAAGGTCGATGAACAGGCCTGTCGCCAATGTCATGATCAAGGATTAGAAGATAGAGTTCTGTCGGCGCATCAAATGAAAGGAATTTTTGAACCCAATAGCAGCTGTGGCACCTGTCATGCACCGCAAACAGCAACCGCACTGACCGATGGGCAATGTCAAAGTTGCCACAGTAATGATGCAATTATGTATCTCAATGCCAATGTGATGCATACTCCTGGGGCCAGCCAAATCAAGCCCTATCGCACCATCAACAACACTTTGAGCTACAGGGAAATGGTGCATTCACTGCATGCGGGAACCCGCACTGTAGTGGGTTTTGATAACCCACGTCCCGAACTCACTTACCCTAATGCAAAAAATAACTGTAGTGTTTGTCATAGCACAGGACAGCTCAGTCTCGAGGGGCTAAGTGCACAGCAATCCCTGTTAGTTGCAACACCCGATGCCGCCAACCTAGGGCAAATTGCCGAGTACTCACCAACCTTAGCAACCTGCGCGGCTTGTCACACGCTTATCGATAGTTTAATCGTCCATGCGCGTAGCTTTGGCGGGGTTTACCAAAGTGATGCCAGCGGTGGTCGAATTTACCAATCAGGACAGGAGTCATGCGCAACCTGTCATGCCGAAGGTCGCTCATCGGGGGTCGACAAGGTACACAAATAAGCCGTTAGATTTGATTTAATGCCAAAAAAAACGCTCACCATAATGGTGAGCGGTTTTATTTCATTCGTCCTATTTATCAATCTTTTGTCCGCACAAGGCTCAAAAGAGCAACGGCGAGCGCTTTACTTGATTTGACTTAGTTTAATGTCGTTGAGATTAAGGCTTGAGCACACTTTGGCTCTCTACTACCTGCGTTTGGCTATAGTCCTTAGGTCTAGAGTTCGACAAGGTCACACCACCTAAGGCTTCAGCGGTTAAGGTGTTATTGCCGTTCAATAAATCATTCAAGGTTCCAGAGTCGCCATTCACTAACCCTAACTCCCTGAGCATGGCATCGATAACAGGCGCATTAGCGCGATAGTTTAACGCTGCACTGGTCACTTGCTCTGCGATACCACCTTGATGGTGAGCACCTTCGCCACCCGCAGCAAATTGATGACCTGCACCATAACCTTGAAGAATCTTAATACCTTCGATGTTTTCTAACGGCTTAACGGCTTGGGCCACGATTTCAGGCAAGGCCTTCAAAATGGCGAAGGATTTTTGCAGGGCGATCTGCTCATCACTTAAAACGTTTTCAGCTTCATAAAGTGCTTGTTTACCAGCAGCTTCAACGGCATACACTTTTTCATCCGCTTCAGCCTGCAGTTTTTTCGCATCGGCACTGGCGCGCGCTTCAATCAGAATCGCACTCGATCTGTCTTCAGCGGCACGTTTCTCAGCTTCGGCCTGCACTGTTACGCCGACTGCATCACGCTCAGCTTCCTTACGGGCATCAATCACTTCAATCTCTTTGCGACGATTAGCTTCAGCCACTTGGCGCGCTGTGATTACCGCTTCTTCTTTTTCAACTTTCAGTTTTTCGGCTTCAGCTGCACGGGCTCGGGCAGCAGATTCTTCTTCAGATTTGGCCGCAACCGCAATGCGTTTTTCCTGCTCAGAAACTTCAATATCCCTTTGCTGTTGAATGCGCGATTGCTCAATCGACTTATACTTTTCAATCTCACGGGTTTCGATATCTTTGGTCTTTTCGATTTCAGCGGTTTCAATGGCGCGCTCTTTGGCAATCTCGGCTTCGCGTTCTTCACGAGCCTTGTTTTCTTTCTGCTTAATAATCTCCGCTTTTTGATCGGCGCGTTTAAATTCTAACGACTGTTGCTGGATCAGGCGCGCTTCTTCTTCCGACTTTTCAATCTCTAGGGATTCCTTTTCAGCTTCGAGGTTACGCTGCTCGATCTTAATGCGGTTTTCCTGCTGAATATCGTTGGTTTCTTTGCGTTTCTCTTCGATAATCTTCGCCAGACGCGCACGACCTTCGGCGTCAAATGCGTTGTTTTCATTAAAAAACTGCAAATCAGTTTGATCGAAACCCGTTAATGAAACCGATTCGAGTTCGAGACCGTTTTTCTCCAGATCGTTGGCGACGTTATTTTGCACCCGTTGCACAAAATCGGCACGCTGCTCATGCATCTCTGTCATGGTCATTTCGGCGGCCACGGCACGCAGCACGTCGACAAACTTAGACTCCATCAGCTTTTTAAGCTCTTCAACGCGGTTTGTACGCGTGCCTAAGGTTTGCGCTGCCATTGAAATACCATCGGAATGTGGGGCTACACGCAAGTAGAAATCGGCCTTCACATCGACACGCATTCTGTCCTTAGTGATCAGCGCATCTTTCTGGGTTTTCTCCACTTCGATACGCAGAGTGTTCATGTTTACCGAGATGGTTTCATGTAATACAGGCAACACAATAGCGCCGCCATCTTTAATGATTTTCTCACCACCAAAGCCGGTACGCACAAAGGCCATTTCTTTGGTTGCACGTTTATATAACTTGGCGAAAATTAACCCGATCACAATGAGGCCGAGTAGCACCATACCCGCAACGAGCAAAATAAAACTACCGGATGAACCTACGTTTGTTAACACATCCATTTGATTTCCTTTCAATTGATTTATGGCTTGGGAAGATTAATTATCAAAACGCGTAGCAGACCAGACTCGGCCTTCTCGCTTAAGCAGCACGACTTGAGTGCCTGAGGCAAACTCGATATCCGAAGTTTCGGGCTCGACTAAAACGTAATGTTTTTGTTGATGTTTATCGCGAACGACAGCTTCAGAGGGCATGCCTTTAATTGCGCAACCTAAGGTGATAGTGCCGACATAGCCGCTAAGATCATCTAGCGAGATCGCACTCGATTCATTTTTAGGCAAATGATCAGCAAGTATTCGGCCAAAATAACGGCAAGAAAATGCACTGGCGACAATAGCAATGGGTAACGTGAACAGTTGCGGCAGTAAAAAATCGGCAAGACTAACACTGATAAAATTGACGATATAACCCGCAATCGCAAAACTGGTCAGCGCAAGCACAAACCAAATAAGTAATGGGAGTCTATTTAGACACAGCCAACCGGCAATGCCCGTGAGCCCACCCGTGCCCACATCAGCATCATATTCCACATCAGCAGGCACCCATTGGTCTAACGCACTTAACATGCTTAAACCTATGAATAATGCGAAGACTTCAAACACACCAAGGGCCAGTACACAAGCAAAAGCTATGGTGTAAGGTAAATTAGGCTGTTCAACTAAAAACGCCCACATAGTCATCTCCTTGAACAATACAGCATTCCATTTATTTCACTGTAATTATCGACTTAACCACAACAGAATAGCAAGGCAAGCACAATTTCCAAACTAAAAATTGTCCCTAAAACGGATTTTGACTATCGCTCTGCTGCGCCAAAATCGCGTGACCATCTTCGCTACTAGTTCCCTATCGAAAACTACTTTAACACTACAACTCCCTTTTTAGCTTAGCGCTAGCGCTGCAAATAGCCGCAATCGCCATATATGGCGTGGATGCCATTTATTCAGGAGCAATAAATGGCCTTGCCTCAAGTGCGTTACTATAGCGTTAATATCAGCCCACTGAGTCCTGCATCTTTAGGTTGTTTGAGTATACTGTTGACGTCATTGTATGATCATCCTGTTATTGTTATTTATTCGCGCAGGATTTGATGCGCCAGAAGGGAAATTCCATGGACTCACCCAAGAGCAAAGTACCAACACCAAGTTACGATAAACTGACAGCACATTTTCAAAAAATTTCTCACTTTGAACATTTCAGCGCTCTAGGTGACTGGGATCAAGCAGCTATGATGCCTATGGGCGGTAATAGCGATCGCGGCGATGCAATGGCTGAACTGGCGCGACATATCCACACACTCAAAACCTCAACCATATTAGCTGAACACTTACACGGCGCGACGGACGAATCTCTCACAACGGAACAACAAGCTAACCTGCGGGAAATGCAGTACCAATATCAACAGGCAAATTTAGTGCCAGGCTCTCTCGTGCAAGCCAAAACTAAAATGGCCTATCAATGTGAGAATGCGTGGCGTGAACAACGTAAAAATAATGACTGGCAAGGCTTCAAACCAAACCTCAAAGCGGTAATTGCACTTGCTAAGGAAGAAGCGCAGATCCGCGGCGAAGCACAGAATATTTCCCCCTATGATGCCCTGCTCAATAAATTTGAACCGGGAATGACCACGGCAAAGCTAGAACAAACCTTTGGCGGCCTGAAAGATTGGCTACCGACACTCATCCAAGAAGTGCTGACTAAGCAGGCAAACGAGCCTAAGCTTGTGCTCAATGGCCCCTTCGATATCAGCGCGCAGCAAGCCCTTGGCCGTGACGTGATGGCGTTTTTGGGGTTCGACTTTAATCACGGCAGGCTGGACATGAGTAGCCATCCATTTTGCGGCGGTGTGCCAAGCGATGTGCGGATAACGACTCGCTACAATGATGCTGATTTCAGTAGTGCTATCATGGGCATAGTTCATGAAACAGGCCATGCCAGATACGAGCAAGGTTTACCTAAAGCGTGGCGTGGACAACCTGCGGGACTGGCGCGTTCTATGGGTATCCACGAGAGCCAGAGTCTATTCTGCGAAATGCAACTCGGGGCAAATCCGGCATTTTTACGCCAATTGCAGCCTAAAATTGCGCAGCATCTTAACTGTCATTTCAGTACCCAAGAATTAGCCCAGCATTACACTCGCGTAAATCCCGGACTTATCCGCGTCGATGCCGATGAAGTCACTTACCCCTGCCACATTTTACTGCGGTTTGAGGCGGAAAAAGCCTTTGTCGACGGCAGCTTAACCGTCGATGATTTACCTGATTTTTGGTCGACGCAGATGCAACAACTGCAGGGGATCAATACTGATGGCAATTACCGCGACGGTTGCATGCAGGACATCCATTGGGCTGTCGGTGAGCTAGGGTATTTCCCAAGTTACACCTTAGGTGCCATGTATGCCGCCCAATGTCGTTTTGCGATGGAAAAAGCCTTAGGGCCAATTGAAACCCTAATCGATACAGGCAAGTTGAACTCTGTATTCCAATGGCTGAGTGAACACATTTGGTCTAAGGGATCTTTGCTCACAACCGATGAACTGATACGCCAAGCAACGGGTGAAACCCTAAATGGCCAATATCTTGAGCGTCACCTGCGCCAACGATATCTGGGCATTTAACCGCTGCTAATGCTTAAAAGCGCTGAAAGCTCAGTTTATACGGGTTTTAAAGCGCTTTATATTGCCGCTGGAGCCTGCATTTTAACGCTGCTTGAGGTTATAATGCCGAGCTTATTTGAATCAGGACTCTTGAAACAGGATAAATGTCAGCCATGTTACTGCGTGCAATCACCCCAGAGGATTGGGATGCCATTTTAGCGATCCAAGACGAGTGTTACTCACAACTGGATCCTGAGCCACTGCACGTACTGCAAAGTAAATGGCAGGTATCACCTCAGTCCTGTTTTGTGTTCGAAGTGGATAAGTCGGTTGTCGGTTATTGCTTGGCTCACCCATGGACCGCCAATATGCCGCCCGCGCTATATCAGCCCATCACCCATTTACCCAAGGCTGATACCCTATACCTACACGATATTGCAATTTCAGCCAAAGCCCAAGGTTTAGGCGCCGGTGCTAAAGCGCTGACCCGCCTAACACTACTGGCTGATCGCTATAATCTCAATTCCTTATCCCTCGTAGCCGTACAAGGTGCCGACAGCTATTGGCTTAAAATGGGTTTTAAACCTAAAGCAATCGATAAATGCCTTGGCAGCTATACTGACGATGCTATGTATATGATTTATAAATTTAATCATAGAGATGAAAAATGAATCCAACCCTAACCACTATCGGTTTACTTTGCTTAAGTAATATTTTTATGACCTTTGCTTGGTACGGGCATTTGAAAACGCTAGGCTCAAAACCTTGGATTATTGCGGCCTTAGTGAGCTGGGGTATCGCCCTATTTGAATACTTGCTGCAAGTGCCTGCTAACCGTATCGGCTACACAGTAATGAATGTCGGCCAGTTAAAAATTTTACAAGAAGTCATCACCTTAAGTTTGTTTGTCCCCTTTGCCTATTTCTATATGAAAGAACCATTGAAGCTCGATTATCTGTGGGCAGGACTGTGCATCTTAGGTGCTGTGTATTTTATTTTTAGAAGTGAATTTAATTAATTTCAGACTTATTTCAGGAGAGCTCCCCCCCATGGCCCGTCAAGTCACTTATACCTTCAAAGGTAAGACGAAAACTATCGCCTTTAGCTACGACAAACACCATGATTTATATGAAGCTGTGGCCGAAGCCGAAGGCATAGATCTGACCAAATTTTTGGCTATGGAACAACAAGTCGCCATGACATCTCGTAAAGGTGCCAAGGCTGAAAAAGAATTCAGGAAAGTAGAGTTTGCCCGCTTTGGTTTTAGCAATATCCACTTTGTCAGAGATGAAGAACCTGAAGCCTAGGCTAATGTATTAATTGTTTTTTGTATTAGCTGTAAGCACTTCAATAACAGGACACTGTAATGCTCAATACCGAACATGCTAACTTCCCCCGCGCAGGATTCTTCCGCCGCCTAGGCGCTGCAGTTTACGATTCGATGTTAGCCGTGGCCGTCTATATGGTTGCTGGCGCAATGGGCTTTGGGATTTTCTACGGCCTCACCGCTTCAGGACTGGCTGGCATGAATGGCTTTGAGCATGTCTCAGATGCACTCAATGGCACGCCGGTTTATCAGGGAATTTATCAACTCTGGCTTGCCTTGTGTGTCGGCACTTTCTACGCATTATTCTGGAGTAAGGGCGGTCAAACCTTAGGGATGCGCGCTTGGCGGCTTAAAATTCAACATCCTAATGGCCAAAACTTAAGTCTAATCACTGCCTACGCTCGCATCATTTGGTCACTGCTCGGCATTGGCAATTTATGGATTTTAATCAATGATGATAAACGCGCACTGCAGGATATGATGACTCGCTCAGAAGTGGTCGTGCTGTCTAAAGAAGCCAACCAAATGCGTAACTGGCATGGAGCATAAGTTTATTCTTAAGTAAATCCGAAATATAAAAAACGACGCAAAAGCGTCGTTTTTTATGGGCTATTTTTATGGACTATTCTTAATTGACGGAATCCGGAGTAAGGAGTAATAAGCTGCGTATCATCGCCGGATAAAGTAGAAGGCAACGCCAGTAAACAACAAGCTTGGCGCAACAGCCCCCACATAAGCGGGTAGCTCATACACTATACTCATGGGGCCAAAAATCTCATTACTGATATAAAAGCTAAAACCTGCTACAACCCCAAGTAATACGCGCGCGCCCATAGTCACAGTCCGCAGCGGACCAAATACAAACGACAGTGCCACTAACATCATCACTGCGACCGTCACGGGCTGCATCACCTTGCGCCATAAAGCAAGCTCATAACGGCTGGGATCTTGACTGTTAGTTTTAAGGTAATCAAGATAGCCGACCAGACCCCGTATAGATAACGCCTCGGGTTTAATCGAAACCACACTGAGCTTATCTGGCGTTAAACTCGACTGCCATTGGTCTTCTTCAAGATACTCAAGCACGACTTTCTCATAGCTTAAATCAGTACGTTTAACGTCAAATAAACGCCAGCGATCTTGGGAAAATACCGCTCGGTCTGCGTGAACTACGTTGGTGAGCTTAAGTTCGCTATTGAATTTATAAAGCGTGATATTGCTGAGCTTATTGATGTTTTCAACTTCACCAATATTAACGAACAAATCACCATCCTTTGCCCAAATTCCACGATGGGACTTAATTAAACTCCCACCAGAGAGTTTAACAGCTTGCAACTCATTGGCTTTTTGCTCAGCAATCGGTGCGCCCCATTCCCCTAAAACCATCACCAATAACATCAAAGGCACAGCAGTTTTCATCGCCGACATAGTGATCTGTAAACGGGACATGCCAGAAGCTTGCATCACCACAAGTTCGGAATTCGATGCCAACATTCCCATACCAATCAAAGCGCCTAGCAAGACGGCCATAGGGAAAAACATTTCAATATCCCGTGGCACTAAAAATAAAACATAGATGCCAGCATCCATCATGCTGTAGGTGCCACGGCCAACTAAACGCAGCTGATCAACCCATTTGATGATGCCCGACAAACCAGTCAACACCAGCAAACAAAGCGCTGAAGTGCTTAACAATATTCTGGCGATATAAAGGTCTAATATCTTCATGCTGCCACCTTCTTATTGGCAAACAAGGACGATATACGACTGAAAATAGGCCTATCTTTACCGAGCAAGAATAACCCCATCAAGAGCGCAGAAACATGGATCCACCACATACCTAAATACAGTGGAATAATCCCATCTTGCAATGCCTTACGTCCCGCGACCATCAGTCCAAAATAGCCAAGGTACAAAAGAACTGCCGGGAACATCTTAGCAAACTTACCTTGGCGCACATTCACCCGCGCTAACGGCACAGCAATCAGTGTCATAATTGGAATCGCGAGTGGGATAGCAAGACGCCAGTGGAATTCAGCAGCGGCTTCAGCACCTTCAATTTTCACGAGTTCATCAACGGGCAGTGCAGATAATTTACGGCGACGCTCATCAACTTGCTGCTCTTTAATTTGCATTTTATAACCACCAAATTCGATCATTTGGTAGTCCTTTGCCTTCGGGCTGCCTTGATAACGCACGCCGTCATTCAAGTTCAATTGTTGAGCACCTGAACTATCTTCCTGTACTCGTCCACCTTTAGCCACCACGACATTGGTCACGCCAGTTTCATCATCAGGATCTGGCAGTTGGGCTACAAACACTTTATCTAACTCGTTATCTTTACCAATACGCTCAACAAATAATACCGCGCGACCATTGGGACTCGCCTGAAAACGCCCTTGGATTAAGGCGGCAAGACCCGCTTCGGACTGGGCTTTTTCGAGCACTTGGTTTTGCTGTTCTTCTGCCCAGGGGGCAACATAAAGGGATAAATAGCCAGTAAACAGCATATTGATCACGGCGAGGATCAGCGTTACGCGGGTGACATACCACTCACTGACCCCAACACCGTGGAGAATGACCATTTCATTTTCGGAATACATACGGCCGTGGGCCAGTAAAATACCCAAGAACAAACTTAACGGCAGCACTAAGATCACCAGATAAGGCAAATTAAGCCCGATCAGAGTCATGATTAAAGAGGCGGGAAAATCGCCGTCGGAGGCATCGGCCAGTATACGCACGAAATGCTGGCTAATAAAAATAGTTAACAGCACTAAAAGTACCGCAATTTGTGCCTTTAAAACTTCTCGAATAAGGTATTTAAATACAATCACAGGCAGGATCCGGTCTCTAAACTTATCTTTTTGCTGGTAACAGACTAACTTTCATGTAAACTGTTTACTTTTGATAGTTTTCTGACCAGCTTCAGGGGTTCTAGGTAAACTTAACGTCACGAAATGCGTGACTCAAGCGCCGAGAATAAATCACCTTTGGAGTAATAACTTAGGCCCTTTTCGGGACAAGCAGACATTATCCAATAAATATAAAAATTTGTCTTTAAGAATCTAGGAGTGCTCATGGAGTTTAGCGTAAAGAGCGGTAGCCCCGAAAAACAACGCTCAGCCTGTATCGTGGTCGGTGTTTATGAACCCCGTCGTCTGTCGGGTATCGCGGAGCAATTAGATAAAATTAGCGAAGGTTATATCAGTAACCTACTGCGTCGCGGCGATCTGGAAGGTAAACCTGGCCAGATGTTATTGCTGCACCATGTTCCTAACGTATTGAGTGAACGTGTATTATTAGTGGGTTGTGGCAAAGAACGAGAACTAGACGAACGCCAATACAAACAAATCATCACTAAGACAATCAACACCCTTAACGAAACGGGTTCAATGGAAGCGGTTTGCTTCTTAACTGAACTGCACGTGAAAGGACGCGATACGTATTGGAAAGTACGTCAAGCGGTTGAAACCACTAATAGCAGTCTTTATAGCTTTGATGCCCTGAAGACCCGCAAAGGTGAAACTCGCCGTCCACTGCGTAAATTAGTGTTCAATGTCCCGACTCGCCGTGAATTAACCTTAGGTGAGCGCGCCATCGAGCATGGTATGGCAGTATCTGCTGGCATGCATTTATGTCGCGATGTAGCCAACATGCCACCGAACATCTGTAATCCAGCCTATTTAGCTTCACAAGCTCGCCAAATGGCTGAAATACACGACACTCTGCATGTCACCACTATCGGTGAAGAGCAAATGGCCAAACTGGGCATGAACTCATACCTTGCAGTCGGTCGCGCCAGTGCCAACGAATCCATCATGACGGTGATGGAATACAAAGGCGCTGTAGATAGCACAGAAAAACCCATCGTATTAGTCGGTAAAGGGTTAACCTTCGACTCGGGTGGCATTTCATTGAAGCCTGGCGAAGCCATGGACGAAATGAAGTACGACATGGGTGGCGCAGCGGGTGTTATCGGCACAATGAAAGCCATCTGTGATATGAAGTTACCTATCAACGTTGTGGGTATTCTGGCTGGCTGTGAAAACATGCCATCGGGTAATGCTTACCGTCCAGGTGACATTCTGACCACTATGTCAGGTCAAACCGTTGAAGTATTAAATACCGATGCGGAAGGCCGTCTAGTCTTGTGTGACGTATTAACCTATGTTGAGCGTTTTGATCCTGAATTGGTTATCGATACTGCAACCCTGACTGGCGCGTGTGTAATTGCCCTTGGTAAACACGCATCGGGTCTGTTCTCATCCCATAACCCTCTAGCACACGAGCTATTAAGTGCCGGAGAGCAAAGTGGTGACCGCGCATGGCGCATGCCATTGTGGGATGAGTATCAAGATATGCTCGACAGCCCATTTGCTGACATGACCAACTTAGGTGGCCGTCCTGCTGGAGCTATCACAGCAGCATGTTTCCTTTCGCGCTTTGCTAAAAAGTACAACTGGGCTCACTTAGACGTTGCGGGTACAGCTTGGAATAGCGGTGCTAACAAAGGTTCTACGGGCCGTCCAGTGCCACTATTGACTCAGTTCCTGATCAATCGTGCTGGCGTTGAACTCGGCGAATAACCGACTATCCGGCCTTAGTGTGTTAAAGGCTCGATAAATGAAAGGTGAAGATGAAAATCTTCGCCTTTTTTATTTTCTTAATTTAATCAGAAAATCGATTTCCTGAATAAGAACTTGAATAAAAAACTGAACAACTAATGGTTTTAGAATAATTTTTCAAAGAGTTATAGCTCTACCCTCTTCATCTCCAACGGTTTGAAAGCATCCCATTAAGTCCAGCCAGACAGTGATAGATAAAACCTCACCGTAAGGTTTGCCCTAAGCATTAACCCATACTGACTTTTAGTGTAAACTGCTGCTCTCGTTCGCCACTAAAACAAGTGAAGCAAGGCATTGAAATCATGACTCAAGTGCTGTTTTATCTTATGCCGCCAGTGGCATCGCCTGCCAAAGCCAAGGCTGATTCACCTGTTGAAACCGCGAATGCGAACCCTGCACTTTGCGAGATGCATCTTCTGGCATGCCAACTGGCGCAACAGGCTTTTGTGAAGCAACAATGGGTCTATATCCATTGCCAAGATAAACAGCAAGCCCATGCAATTGATGAACTTTTATGGCAGTTTGAGCCAAGTGCCTTTGTACCTCATAACCTCAAAGGTGAAGGCCCGATGACGGGATCGCCGGTAGAAATTGGTTTTGATCGCCTCGGCGCCAACAAAAGTCGCCAAGTTCTGATTAATCTTGCAGACCAAGCGCCCCCATTTGCGGTAAACTTTGGCCACATTATCGATTTTGTTGCCAATGACGATCAGCATAAAGCGGTCGCTCGCGAACGTTATCGACAGTATCGCGGCTTAGGGGTCAATTTACAGACCCAAGACTTAGCAACACATCCACTTAATTAGTTTGAGACAGACACGTTCCCATGGAAAAAACATACGATCCGCAGTCCATCGAGCAAACGCTTTACCAAAACTGGGAAGAGCAAGGTTACTTCAAGCCACACGGCGATGAATCCCAAGGCAATTATTGCATCATGATCCCGCCACCAAACGTGACGGGCAGCTTGCACATGGGCCACGCCTTCCAAGACACCATCATGGATACCTTGACCCGTTACCAACGGATGAAAGGCAAAAATACCCTATGGCAAGTCGGTACTGACCATGCGGGTATCGCCACCCAAATGTTGGTTGAGCGTAAGCTTGAAGCCGAAGAAGGCAAAAATCGCCATGACCTAGGTCGCGATGCCTTTATGGATAAAGTGTGGGAATGGAAAGCGCAATCGGGCGGCACTATCACTAAGCAGCTACGTCGTATGGGCGCTTCTGTTGATTGGGACCGCGAGCGTTTCACTATGGACGAAGGCTTGTCCAAGGCCGTGCAAGAAGTGTTTGTACGTCTGTACGAAGACGAGTTGATTTATCGCGGTAAGCGTTTGGTCAACTGGGATCCAAAGCTGCACACGGCTATCTCTGATTTAGAAGTGGAAAGCAAAGAAAAACAGGGCCATATGTGGCATCTGCGTTATCCACTGGCCGACGGTGAACTGACAGCCGATGGTAAAGACTATTTAGAAGTCGCTACCACGCGCCCAGAAACCATGCTCGGCGACAGTGCGGTTGCAGTGCATCCCGATGATGAACGCTATCAAGCGCTGGTCGGTAAGTTTATTCTGTTGCCGATTGTTAACCGCCGCATTCCTATCGTGGCCGACGATTACGTCGACATGGCCTTTGGTACAGGTTGCGTGAAGATCACCCCAGCCCATGACTTTAACGACTATGAAGTCGGTAAACGTCACAACCTGCCAATGTTCAACGTGCTGACCTTAGATGCCGCCATTCGTGCAAGCGCCGAAGTGGTGAACTCTGACGGTACCTTTAACAAAACGCTCGATGGCAGCCTGCCTGAACGTTTTGCCGGACTTGACCGTTTTAAAGCGCGCGATGCTATCGTCGCTGAATTTGACACTTTAGGGCTGCTCGAAAAAATCGCGCCTCACGCCTTGAAAGTGCCTTACGGCGATCGCTCAGGTGTGGTTATCGAGCCGATGCTGACCGACCAATGGTATGTGGCTGTTGCGCCAATGGCGAAAACCGCTATCGAAGCAGTTGAAAATGGCAGCATTAAATTTGTGCCACAGCAATACGAGAACATGTACTTCTCGTGGATGCGTGACATTCAAGACTGGTGTATTTCGCGTCAATTGTGGTGGGGTCACCGCATCCCTGCTTGGTACGACGAAAATGGCAAAGTCTATGTCGGCCGCAACGAAGCCGATGTGCGTGCTAAGCACAATATCGCCGACTCAATGACATTACGCCAAGACGAAGACGTACTGGACACTTGGTTCAGCTCTGCCCTGTGGACTTTCTCTACACTCGGCTGGCCTGACAATTTAGAAGATTTAAAAACCTTCCACCCAACCGACGTGTTGGTGACAGGTTTTGACATCATCTTCTTCTGGGTTGCCCGTATGATCATGATGACCATGCACTTCATCAAAGATGAAGACGGTAAACCACAAGTCCCGTTCAAAACCGTGTACGTAACTGGTCTTATCCGCGATGAAGCGGGTAACAAGATGTCAAAATCTAAAGGTAACGTACTCGATCCATTAGATATGATCGACGGTATCGGACTTGAAGATTTAGTTGAAAAACGTACCGGTAATATGATGCAGCCACAACTGGCCGCCAAGATTGAAAAAAGCACTCGCAAAGAGTTTGCCGACGGCATCGAAGCCCACGGCACTGATGCACTGCGCTTTACGCTTGCGGCAATGGCATCAACGGGTCGTGACATCAACTGGGATATGAAGCGCTTAGACGGTTACCGTAGCTTCTGTAACAAGTTATGGAACGCCTCACGCTACGTGTTGATGAACACAGAAGATCAAGATTGCGGCCCAGGCTCACCAGAGCACAAAGGCGGCGAAATGGAACTGTCGTTGGCCGACCGCTGGATTATCGGCTTGTTCAATCAAACCGTTAAGACCTTTGACGATCACATGACAGCCTACCGTTTCGACTTAGCAGCCAATACCCTGTATGAGTTCACTTGGAACCAGTTCTGTGACTGGTACTTAGAATTAACTAAACCGGTATTGCAAAACGGCACTGAAGCACAAATGCGCGGCACCCGTCACACCTTAGTGACAGTGCTCGAAGCTATGCAACGCCTGATGCACCCTATGATGCCATATATTACTGAAACCATTTGGCAACGCGTTAAACCGTTAGCCGGTGTCGCAGGTGATACCATCATGCTGGCACCGTTCCCAACATTTGATGCCGCTAAAGTCGATAGCGCAGCAATGGCCGATTTAGAATGGGTTAAGCAAGTGATCGTCGCGGTGCGTAACATTCGCGCCGAACTGAACATTGCCCCATCTAAACCGCTAAATGCCCTACTTCGTGGTGTTAGCGCGCAGGATAAAGCTCGTGTTGAAGCGAACCAAACCTTCTTCACCACACTTGCCCGCTTAGAAAGCATGACCATTTTAGCCGATGGCGAAACTGCGCCTATGTCGACCACAGGTTTGATTGGCGAAATGGAGCTGCTGATCCCTATGGCAGGCTTAATCGATGTCGCCGCCGAAATGGCCCGTATCGACAAACAGCTTGAAAAGATCGGCCAAGAGATCGCTCGCATCGAAGGCAAATTGTCGAACCAAGGCTTCGTGGCAAAAGCCCCTGCCGACGTTATCGACAAAGAGCGCGCCAAGATGGCCGATCTCAAGCGAGATATGGACAAACTCAATGAACAAAAATCTGAGTTTGCTAAGTTAGAAGCTTAAGCTTCTCATTTACTCTGATTCACTTGTTATGATTGGTTCTAACTGAATGAAGGGCAGCCACTTGGCAGCCCTTCTTGTATCTATATCGCTGCAATCTATGAACAATTATGAGCCTTAATCTACGCTCTTGATCCAGATGCCGCATTGAACCCGAGTCAATTCTAAACACTGCCATTTAACCTACGGCACAGTATTGAAACCACCTCACCATTCATCCTCATCATTCCCCGGGATCTATCGCTCATGAGCTCGCACGTAGCCCATCACTGTCGACATACGTAAACATCACTATATAGCTAATACCTCTAGAGACAGCTCTGAGAGACTGACATGGGTATCCAATGTCGTCATAGACTCTCAACACAGGTAAAAGCAGATTCTTCAGTGAGTTGAACCTAAGAAGGAGAAGTGTTTAAAGCGAAATGGCTAAAGATAGCGACACCGAAGATAGCTAAGGTAAGGCAAAAGATGATGATGCAAAGTTAAGGTTAAACCTAAGCGGGTAAAAATATAATGAGTTAAACCATTACAGATTAAAAAATAAAAAAGCCCTGCAATTGCTTGCAGGGCTTATCTATATGGTGCGCGTGGAAGGAGTCGAACCTCCGACCGCCTGGTTCGTAGCCAGGTACTCTATCCAGCTGAGCTACACGCGC
>NZ_JABAEB010000001.1:314656-478700 GCF_012584455.1 Shewanella oncorhynchi | reverse complement strand
GATTCGAACCCTCGATGGGAGTTAAAGCCCATACTCCCTTAGCAGGGGAGCGCCTTCGGCCACTCGGCCACCTCTCCGTTTTCTTGGCGCACATATTACTGTTTGACGAAAATAAGTCAAACCCTTTTTCCGAAACAGATTCCATTTGAACTGTTTTTAATCACATTGCTGTTATATCAAGCCAATGTATTGATTTACGCCAATCTTTCGGTCTAAAAAATAAAAAAGCCAGTTAAAAAACTGACTCTTCTGTTGCCGTAGTACGCTTGCCAAAACAAGGTACTAAAAGTTACCACCTTCCGATGGTGTACCTGATTTTTCAGATTGAATGCGTTGGTAGATTTCTTCGCGATGAACAGAAACCTCTTTTGGTGCATTCACACCAATACGCACTTGATTGCCTTTTACCCCTAGCACTGTAACTGTGACTTCATCACCAATCATCAGTGTTTCGCCAACACGACGAGTCAAAATCAGCATTCGATAGCTCCTTTATTTCTTAATTCAGCTTACACACGGCACTCATCCGGTAGATGGGCTTATTATAAGGTCAGCTTAGTACAAATTAATAGTATTCAATACTCAAACGGTTATTTAATTACACCTTATTTAGCTCGAAAGCGTGATGTAACGCCCGAACCGCCTTGTGTAAGTCCCTTTCATCGATAACGGTTGATAATTTACTCTCTGACGTCGTGAGTAACTTAGCATGAATAGTTTCATTACCCAAGACTTCTAACATCTTAGTCAATAATCCCATTTTTGCCTGTAAACCTTTGCCAACTAAAGATACTTTTGCACGTTGCCGTTCGATAATCAATGGCCCGAGTGCGAGGCTTTCGCTTAAGCCTTCGAGCTCATTAAGCAGAGTATCAACCTTAGCTTCAGCGAGCATAAAACTGACTCGACCCGAAGGATCATCCTCGTGGATCCTCAATGGGGAAATAAATTCCACATCGATTTCCAATCGAGTTAAACAGCCTAACAACGCTTGATAGCGTTCACTGGTGGTAAACAGCCCTTCGATCGTCAGCGTTGCCAGCGCCTTATTAATCGCAATACCTTGGACTAACGAGGCAATCGTTAATTCCGACTCGTCGCCAAATTGGATTAACGTCCCCTGCCCAACTTCAAAGCTCGACAATACTCGCAGCGGTACGCGAAAACGCTCGGCGTATTCAACAGAATCAGGATGCAATACTTTAGCGCCAAGCTTTGCCATTTCGAGCATCACATCAAACCCAATCACATCGAGGCGACGTGCACTGCTATCAATATTCGGATCTGTGGTAAATACCCCTGCCACATCGGTAAAAATCTGGCATTCATCGGCTTCTAACGCTGCCGCTAAGGCTACTGCTGTGGTATCTGAACCACCGCGTCCTAAGGTGGTCACTTCGCCTTGAGAATCGATGCCCTGAAACCCAGCAACGATCGGCACAACACCATCGGCAAGCAAAGACTGCAAATATTCAGTATCAACTCGCTCGATGCTGGCGCGGCCGAATTGACTATTTGTATGAATTTGCACTTGATCGCCCGTAAGGGATTTCGCTTTTATGCCGCGACGTTGTAGCGCCATCGACATCAAAGCAATGCTCACTTGCTCACCCGTCGAGACTAGCATGTCTAACTCGCGCGCCGAGGCGCGCGGATTAATTTGTGCTGCAAGTGCAAACAGGCGATTCGTCTCACCCGCCATAGCTGATAAAACTAAGACTTGCTGCTCACCATTGTGAGCTGACTTTGTAATCTGCTCAGCGACCGCTTCGATACGTTCAATAGAACCCACCGAAGTGCCGCCGAACTTTTTCACAAAAAGCTTGCTACCACTAAGCTTTCGTTTTTGGGGCACAGCAACCTCTTAAGCTAGACGCTCAGTAATCCAAGGTAATACTTGAGCCAATGCCGCATCCAGATTTTCTGGCTGGCTACCGCCCGCTTGAGCCATATCAGGACGACCACCGCCTTTACCGCCCACTTGTGCAGCGACCATAGCGACGAGCTCACCCGCTTTGACTTTACCGATCAGATCGTTACTCACACCCGCGATCAGGTTAACTTTCCCTTCCTGCGCTGTACCAAGCACGATAATGGCCGATTTCAATTTCTGTTTTAATTCATCTTGCAAGCCGCGTAATGAACTTGCCTCAACGCCGTCTAATTTTTTGATCAGTACGTTAACGCCATTAACTACAACGGCATCACCCACTAAGTCTGCACTCGCTGCGGCCGCTAGCTTATCTTTCAGCTGCGCCATTTCTTTTTCGAGTTGCTTCATCTTATCGAGCTGCACTTTTAACTTAGCCACCACTGAGTTGGCATCGCCTTTCAATAAGGCAGCGGCTTCTTCCAGTTCAGCTTGTTGCTGCGCCACATAAGCCATAGCAGCAGCGCCAGTCACGGCTTCGATGCGACGTACACCCGCAGCAATACCCGCTTCAGAGGTGATTTTAAATAAGCCGATATCGCCAGTGCGACCGACATGTGTACCGCCACACAATTCGATAGAGAAATCGCCCATAGTCACAACACGCACTTGTGAATCATATTTCTCACCAAAGAGTGCCATCGCGCCTTTCTCTTTAGCTTCATCTATGCCCATTTCAGCGGTTTTCAGCTCATGGTTACGACGAATTTGAGTGTTAACTAATTCTTCAACTTCTTTTAATTCAGCAGCTTTTACGCCTTCGAAATGGGAGAAGTCAAAACGTAAACGCTCAGGATCAACCAAAGACCCTTTTTGCGAGACATGAGTACCGAGCACTTGACGCAGTGCGGCATGCAGTAAATGCGTAACAGAATGGTTTAACTGAGTACGGTGACGTAGTTTTTTGTCCACTTTCGCTTCAATAACTTGGCCAACGCTCAAGCTACCTGTAGCCAAAACACCTTGATGGCCCGTTGCTTGACCATACTTTTGCGTATCGTTTACCGTAAACTCAATACCGTTCGCAACTAATTGGCCTTTATCGCCTACTTGACCGCCAGATTCCGCGTAGAAAGGTGTTACATCGAGCACGACAACGGCTTCATCACCCGCTTTGATCGCCGTCACTGACTCACCATTTTGATAAATCGCGGTGACCTTAGCTTGACCCGCTAATTCGGTGTAACCACTGAATGCAGTTTCAGCATCAATTTTCAGCGCAGCGTTATAATCTGCACCAAAGTTACCGGCAGCTTGTGCGCGGCTACGTTGTTCAGCCATGGCGACTTCAAAACCGGCTTCATCGACAATGATGTTGCGCTCACGGCAGACATCAGCGGTCAAATCCATTGGGAAGCCATAGGTGTCATACAGCTTAAATACAGTTTCGCCGTCTAAGGTGTCACCTTTCAACTCGTTTAAGGCCGTATCTAAAATACCTAAACCACGTTCAAGCGTACGGGCAAATTGCTCTTCTTCCGCTTTCAGTGCCTTTTCAACAATCGCTTGAGTCTCAGCTAACCCTTTTGCTGCATCGCCCATCACCGCAATCAAAGACGGAACCAGCTTGTAGAAGAAAGCTTCGGTCGCACCTAACTTGTTACCATGGCGAACTGCGCGGCGAATAATACGGCGCAGCACATAACCACGGCCTTCGTTCGACGGCATAACGCCATCGGCAATTAAAAATGCACATGAACGGATATGATCGGCAATGACTCGCAGCGACTTTTCAGATAAGTCACTAACACCAATGACCTCTGCGGCTTTAGCAATCAAAGTACGGAAAATATCGATTTCGTAGTTAGAATGTACGCCCTGCATAATCGCAGCAATACGCTCAATTCCCATGCCTGTATCAACCGAGGGCTTAGGCAAAGGTAACATTTCACCCGATGCTTGACGGTTGTACTGCATGAAAACGATGTTCCAGATTTCGATGAAACGATCGCCATCTTCTTCCGGACTTCCAGGACGTCCGCCCCAAATATGATCACCATGATCATAAAAAATCTCAGTACATGGACCACAAGGACCGGTATCACCCATTTGCCAGAAGTTATCTGACGCAAAGGCGGCACCTTTATTGTCACCGATACGTATGATGTTCTCGGCAGCGACACCAATTTTTTTATTCCAGATTTCAAAGGCTTCATCATCTGTCTGATAAATAGTGACGCACAGACGTTCCTTAGGCAGCTTTAACGTTTCAGTTAAAAAAGTCCAACCCAAACGAATCGCTTCTTCTTTGAAATAATCTCCAAAACTGAAGTTACCTAGCATTTCGAAAAAGGTGTGATGACGTGCTGTGTAGCCAACGTTATCCAAATCGTTATGTTTACCACCAGCGCGTACACAACGTTGAGCAGTGGTCGCACGCGTATAATTGCGTTTGTCCATGCCAAGAAACACGTCTTTGAACTGGTTCATGCCTGCATTGGTAAATAAAAGTGTGGGATCGTTGCCTGGCACTAATGAACTACTGTCCACAACTTGATGACCATTGCTGCGGAAAAATTCGAGGAAAGCGCTTCTGAGCTCTGCTGTAGTTTGATACATGAAATCATCCTGAATTGGGTAAGCATTACCAGCTACGCCTTAGGCTAGCCGTATTTCTATTTGCCCAGCATTATAAGCAGACTAAGGAAGGACGACCAGTCTTGATTGGTGATATACACATCAGGAATTTAATATTTTAGCGTGAATCGCCCACACCAGAGTCACTAGAAGCAAAACGACAGGATAAAGCACAAATAAAGACGGCGTAAGTTTATCGCGGCACGGACAATATTTAAGCAAGTGAGTCTAATGTGAAGTACGAAATGGACAATACCCATTGATGATATTTAGATGAGCTTTTACAGTCTTAGCTCCAAATTTAATAATCTTCATCGAGATCATTGGGATCTGAATCTAGTGCGTAAGTGATTTGATCGTAGCTAAAGCCTTGGCCCATTAAAAAACGCACTCGTTTGGCCTTTTCCTTTGCGATGAGATCCCGAGCTTTAGAGCCCTTCACTTCTGTCACACGGGGAATGCCGTATTTTTTGGTGGCTTTATCTTTTGCTAGCTCAAACCAGTCACAATCACAATTAACCAAAGCGGCTTCAATACAGTCTTTAGATAAGCCTTTCTGTGCGATTGCTTGGCGGATGCGTATTGCACCGTGGCCTCGACTGATGTGGCTTCGCACCAACAGTTCGGCATAACGAGCATCATTAATAAAACCGGAAGATTCGCAAGCATCGAGTACAGGTTCGATATCGTTAAGTTCGAAACCTTTTTCGAGCAATTTATCGCGGATTTGTAAACGGGAATAATCGCGGCGCGCTAACAGCGCGACCGCAATTTGATGGGCTGACTGACTCAGAATACTTCGCCTGTCTCTAAATCAATATTGTCCTCAGTACTATCATCAGCTTTGGCAGCCAAGGCACTCGGATTACTCAAAAGCAACTCACGTAGCGTCTTGTCAATTTCAGCCGCAATAGCTGGGTTTTCAGTCAGATATTTGCCAGCATTAGCACGACCTTGGCCGATTTTATCACCTTTATAGCTGTACCAAGCACCCGCTTTTTCAATCAACTTATGGGCTACGCCTAAGTCAACTAACTCACCAGTACGGTTAATACCTTGGCCATAAAGGATTTGGAACTCAGCCTGCTTAAACGGCGCTGCAACCTTGTTTTTCACCACTTTAACGCGAGTTTCGTTACCGACCACTTCATCGCCGTCTTTAATGGCACCAGTGCGGCGAATGTCTAAACGAACAGAAGCATAAAACTTCAGCGCGTTACCACCGGTTGTAGTTTCTGGGTTACCGAACATCACACCAATCTTCATCCGGATTTGGTTGATGAAGATAAGTAAGGTGTTAGATTGCTTTAAGTTACCCGCAAGTTTACGCATGGCTTGGCTCATCATACGCGCCGCTAGGCCCATGTGAGAATCACCAATTTCGCCTTCGATTTCAGCTTTAGGCGTTAATGCCGCCACTGAGTCGACTACGATAACGTCAACAGCGCCTGAACGAGTTAAAGCATCACAAATCTCAAGCGCTTGCTCGCCAGTATCCGGTTGCGAACACAGCAGGTTATCAATATCTACGCCCAATTTTTTAGCATAAATAGGGTCTAACGCATGCTCTGCATCGATAAAGGCACAGGTTTTGCCTTCACGTTGCGCTGCGGCAATCACTTCTAAAGTCAGTGTTGTTTTACCTGATGATTCAGGACCATAGATCTCAACTATACGACCCATTGGCAAACCGCCAGCACCTAAAGCAACGTCCAGAGACAGAGAACCGGTAGAAATGGTCTCAACATCCATAGAGCGATCTTCGCCCAGCTTCATGATGGAGCCTTTACCAAATTGTTTCTCAATTTGGATCAATACCGCAGCAAGTGCTTTCTCTTTATTTGGATCGACCTTCATTCCTGTTCCCTCATCAAGACAAGCATTAAGCTGTCAAAAGTGATATTTAATTTACAAACGGGTAATTCAAAAAGCCGCGCTTTTTGTCTTAATTCTGCTGACTAGTATACTGTACAATCATACAGTATCAAGACCTGTGACTGAATTATTTTTAGCTGATAGGATTTTTAATATGGCCAAGGTTTTAGCGAATATCAAATCAGATAATAGCTCCCTTTGATCAATATCCATCGTTAAGGGCTCAATTTTCGCTAAATTATTGCTAAGATTGGCGCAACAAATTTTGCGTGGTCTTTTTAGCTGAAAATTGTACAGCAGTCTTCCGCTTCCATAGCGCTTAATCACCCTTAACCACACAAACTGTATCGCCTTTAGGCAGTCACAACGGACGATAACGATTTAATGAATGTAGTTGATACCGATGATTTAGAAAAACATACTCCTATGATGCGTCAGTACTTGACGATGAAAGCAGAACATCACGATATGTTGCTGTTTTATCGCATGGGTGACTTCTACGAGTTGTTTTATGACGATGCTAAACGCGCTTCTGAGCTATTAGGCATTTCACTCACTGCGCGCGGTAAAAGTGGTGGCGATCCTATTCCGATGGCGGGACTTCCTTACCATGCTGTGGAAGGCTATCTTGCAAAATTAGTTCAAATTGGTCAATCAGTTGCGATTTGCGAACAGATTGGCGATCCCGCGACATCTAAAGGGCCCGTAGAACGTAAAGTGGTGCGAATTGTCACACCAGGCACCTTAACCGACGAAGCGTTGCTACAAGAACGCCAAGACAATCTGTTAGCCGCGGTTTATCAAGGTAAAGTCGGTTTTGGTTATGCCACATTAGATGTTTCATCCGGACGTTTTGTGATTGCAGAGCTCGACACGCGAGAGTCATTAGAAGCAGAATTGCAACGCACTAATCCCGTTGAAATTCTCTACAGTGAAGACTTTGGTGAACTAGGTCTACTTAACGGTTTTAAAGGCAAACGCCGTCGCCCCGAGTGGGAATTTGATTACGATACGAGTATCAAGTTACTACTGGCCCAGTTTGGAACTAAAGACTTACATGGTTTTGGTATCGCAGATGCACGTTTATCACTGCAGGCTGCGGGTTGCTTGATGCAATATGTCAAAGACACACAGCGCACGGCACTGCCCCATATCAATGCCATTATCCGCTTCAATCAAACCGATAGCATAGTGCTCGATGCAGCAACGCGCCGAAATTTAGAATTAACTCAAAACCTTGCCGGTGGCCGCGATAATACCTTAGCGGCAGTATTGGATAATACGGCAACGCCTATGGGCAGCCGTATGTTACAACGCTGGATCCATCAGCCTCTGCGGGATCCTAAGCAAATCAAGGCGCGCCAACAGGCGGTGACTGAACTCCTCGATACCGCAGCCCACGAAGGTTTGCATGAGCAGTTAAAGGCACTTGGCGATATCGAACGTATCATGGCAAGGTTAGCCCTGCGCACTGCCCGTCCAAGGGACTTTGCACGTTTACGTCAAGCACTGGGCTTATTGCCTGAATTACAACAGAGTTTAAGTACACTGAGCGCGCCGCACACGACTCAATTGCGTCAACACTTAGGTGAGTTCCCCGCTGAGCAAGCTCTGCTTGAGCGCGCGATAGTCGATAATCCTCCCATGCTTATCCGCGATGGCGGAGTGATCCGTGAAGGCTACAACAGCGAACTAGATGAATGGCGCGGCCTGAGCGAAGGAGCGAGTGATTACTTAGTACAACTTGAAGCCAGAGAAAAAGAACGTACTGGCATCAATACACTTAAAGTTGGCTATAACCGCGTACACGGCTATTACATCGAAGTGAGCCGTCTGCAATCCTCACAAGTACCGCTCAATTATCAACGACGCCAAACACTTAAGAATATGGAGCGTTATATCACGCCCGAACTTAAGGAATACGAAGAAAAAGTCCTCTCGAGCCAAGGTAAAGCGCTGGCACTCGAAAAGCAGTTATGGGAACAGTTGTTCGATCTTATTCTGCCCAAATTGCATGAGTTACAAGCCTTTGCTAGAGCTGCGGCTGAACTTGATGTACTGAGTAACTTTGCCGAGCGTGCCGAGACCTTAGGCTATACTTGTCCAGAGCTGAGCCAAGATATCGGCGTACAAATAGACGCAGGTCGCCATCCAGTGGTGGAGCGTGTTAGCCAAACGCCGTTTATCGCTAACCCAGTAATCTTACATAATCAAAGACGTATGTTGATTGTGACTGGACCTAACATGGGCGGTAAATCGACCTATATGCGTCAAGTCGCCTTGATTACACTGATGGCCCATATTGGTTGTTTTGTTCCAGCAGATCGCGCCCTGATTGGCCCGATTGATCGTATCTTTACCCGTATTGGCGCATCAGACGATCTGGCCTCTGGCCGCTCAACCTTTATGGTAGAAATGACTGAAACTGCCAACATTCTGCACAATGCCACTGCCAGTAGTTTAGTGTTAATGGATGAAATCGGCCGCGGAACATCCACCTATGATGGTTTATCGCTAGCTTGGTCGGCAGCAGAGTATTTAGCCCAGCAAGTCGGGGCTATGACCCTATTCGCCACCCATTATTTTGAGCTAACTCAATTACCTGACTTAGTGGCAGGTGTTTACAATGTGCACCTTGATGCCATAGAGCACGATGATACCATCGCCTTTATGCATGCAGTACAAGAAGGCGCCGCCAGTAAAAGCTACGGCTTACAAGTTGCGGCGCTTGCTGGCGTGCCAAACAAAGTAATTAAAGCAGCGAAACATAAATTGCAGCAATTGGAGAGTCGCGATCACCAACCAGAAGGAACGAGGACGCCCATTCAAAGCTTACTCGCTTTACCTGAACCGGTTGAAAATCCAGCTTTGACTAAATTAAGTAGCATTAATCCCGATAACTTAACGCCAAAACAGGCGCTTGATTTGCTCTATGAACTGAAACGCTTGAGCTAGGTGATCTAAATAAAAGCCTAAAAATAACAACGCCCACTCTATAGTGGGCGTTTTACTTTATGACATGATCTCACACTAAGTGCATTTTCTGGATAGCTTCTCTGAAAGGCACCAGAAGACAGATATTAGTTTCTAAATAAAGCTTCAACAGATAAACCTTGAGAACCCAATAAATCACGTAAGCGTTTTAATGCTTCGACTTGGATTTGACGAACACGTTCACGGGTTAAACCAATTTCAGCCCCCACATCTTCAAGCGTAGAAGGTTCATAACCTAACAAACCAAAACGACGGGCTAATACTTCTCTTTGTTTTGTGTTCAACTCGTTAAGCCATTTCACCACCGAGTTAGAGATGTCTTCATCTTGCACTTTATAGTCAGGGCCAACACTATCATCATCGGCCAGTACATCTAATAATGCTTTCTCGTTATCGCCCCCCAAAGGCGTATCAACAGAGGTAATTTTTTCATTCAGCTTAAGCATGCGGCTCACATCAGAGCTAGAAACTTGCAGTTTTTCAGCAATTTCTTCCGCTGTAGGTTCATGATCCAGTTTTTGTGCTAATTCGCGGGCTGTGCGCAAGTATACGTTGAGTTCTTTAACAACATGAATCGGCAAACGAATAGTACGAGTTTGATTCATGATAGCGCGTTCAATCGTCTGTCTGATCCACCAAGTCGCATAGGTTGAAAAACGAAAACCTCTTTCTGGGTCAAACTTTTCTACGGCACGAATTAGACCTAAATTACCCTCTTCGATAAGATCGAGCAGTGCTAAGCCGCGGTTATTGTAACGACGTGCAATTTTTACGACGAGACGTAAATTACTTTCGATCATGCGATTACGGGATTTTGCACAACCTTTTAAGGCCTTACGGGAAAAGTAAACTTCTTCTTCTGCGCTAAGCAGTGGGGAAAAACCAATCTCACCTAGATAAAGTTGAGTGGCATCAAGATTTTTTTGCAGGTCATCTTGGACCTGTTGTTCTATTCCTAGCTCTTGGACTAGATCGGTGGCAACTTCTTCTTTTTCAAGATCAAAGTCTACGGTTTCTACGGAAAAATCTACTAGTGCTTCTGCGGCAGTGCTATTTATGCGGCTCATGATCAAATCTCCCAAACCTAATTAAACTGCTGAATTAGTGCAATTTCCTATCCTCCATTTGCCAACAAGGCCCCAAACAATCATTGTTTAGGTAAATAAGTAAGTGGGTTTACAGACTGTCCATGGTAACGAATTTCAAAATGTAACATTACCCGATTGGCACCTGTATTGCCCATTTTTGCAACAGTCTGCCCTGCGAGGACATGTTGCTTTTCTTTGACTAAGATCTTGTCCGTATGAGCATAAGCACTAAGGTAATCGTCACTATGTTTAATAATCACTAAATTACCGTAACCCCTAAGAGCACTTCCTGCGTATACCACCCGCCCATCTGCAGCAGCTTTGATGATATCTCCCCGATTTCCCGCGATCTTAATACCTTTATTTCCCTGCTCATTGGCAGAATAAGTTCCGATTAACTTCCCTCTTACTGGCCACTGCCACTGACTCACACTGGCTGGCAGTGTTGAGGTGGGTGGAACCATTAGTTGGTTAACACTTTGTTGGGAACTTGTTACAAGGTACGCGGGCTTAGCTTTCTGATCAAGTGTTTTTTTCAGATCGTCACTTGACTTAGCATTAGACTGATAAACCTTATCATCTAATTGTTTTTTATCACTTTTACCTGAGTTAGCATCTGAATTACCCGTTATATTTCCATCTAAAGTCGTAGATTTTGATTGGTTACTAGATTTAGCATTAGTTAAATATAAAATCTGTCCAGGGTAAATTGTATAAGGGTTATCTAATTGATTAAGTTTAGCTATTTCAGAAAAGTCTTTCCCTGCAGCCCAAGAAATAGAGTAGAGAGTGTCACCTTTTTTAACTTTATATGAATTCGATTTAATGTGGCCTTTGCTATTTTTAGAGTAGCTATGGGAAATATTTTCGACGGGTGCGGGTCTGCTGGCCTGAAAGCTACAGCCTACAAGCAGAAATATAAAGCAAAGGTTTAAGAGTAAACCCGCATTCAACAATAAAAACTCCTTGGTAAGGTTGTATTACTGTTTATGATGAGAAAATGACGCCTTCTGTGCAAAAAAAGCACTTCGCTTAACACAGTAGCACAACACAAGGTTAAGCTAACTCTCCATTAATTAAAGGTACAAATTTAACAGTTTCAATGGTTTCAGAACTAAAGCGGTCAGCAGTGCGCGTAATACGCATCAATTGTTGAGTATCCTCTCCCACAGGTAAGACTAACACCCCTCCATCAGCCAACTGAGACAATAAAGCTTCTGGTATAGTCGCCGCCGCCGCAGTCACCATAATGGCATCGAACGGACTACGATTAGCCCATCCCAACCAACCATCACCATATTTGAACGACACATTATGCAAATCTAATCGTTTTAAACGCTGTCTTGCTTGAATTTGTAAACCTTTGATCCGTTCGATAGTACAAAGCTGAGGCACCAATTGAGCCAAAATGGCTGCCTGATAGCCCGATCCCGTCCCCACTTCTAACACTCGCTGTGGCATCTTGTGCAGTAAGAGTTCGCTCATACGGGCAACAATATAAGGCTGCGAAATGGTTTGCCCTTGTCCAATTGGCAAAGCCGTATTTTCATAGGCTTTATGGGCTAGCGCATTATCGAGAAACATTTCTCGCGGCGTATGCGATATCGCCTTTAACACGGCTTGATTACGGATCCCCGCATCTTGAAGCTTTTTAGCTAAATTCACCGCCGATGTTAAGGCAACTCGAGTCATATTTTATCTACCCAATTTTGCAATGCCGTTAGTTGTCCGTAGGCGGTTAAATCAACCGTCAAGGGCGTAATTGAAACATAGCCATTGGCGATAGCATGAAAATCAGTGTCCTCTGTGGCATCCTGCTCTTGTCCCGGTGGACCAAGCCAGAAGATTTCACGTCCGGCAGGATCTTGCGTTCGCACTATGCCTTCGGCCTTATGACGAGCGCCGAGGCGAGTCACTTTGATGCCTTTAATTTGATCAAGTGGCAAGTCAGGCACATTCACATTTAAGATCTGATCTTTTGCCAAAGGCTGGGCCAACAAACCTTGAACTATCCGCCGAGCATAAACAGCCGCCGATTGATAATGTTCGAATTTACGGCCATTAAGCGAAATCGCTATTGCAGGAAAACCTAAAAAGCGTCCTTCCATCGCGGCGGCAACCGTCCCCGAATATAAGGTGTCATCGCCCATATTTGCCCCCGCATTGATGCCAGACACCACCATATCAGGTTCGCCATCACATAATTCTCGGATAGCCAAATGGACGCAATCTGTCGGTGTACCGTGAACGGAAATATAGCCATTATCTAACCTATTAATTCTTAATGGATTAGTCAAGGTTAATGAGTTGCTCGCACCAGAGCAATTTCGATCCGGCCCCACAGTCAGCACTGTCGCAATTTCAGCCAAAGCCTCAGATAAGGCTTTGATACCTGGAGCATTAATCCCATCGTCATTGCTAACAAGGATACGGATCATGACTCTGCTTCAGTCTTAACAGTATCAATGTTAGCCACTACGTTAGCGTTAATTACCTCAGGCGCAGGCTCCTGCACCAATGTCGCTTGCCATTGCTGCTCTTTAACATCTTGATAATTAACCAACTCTCTCAACAAGGATGTGGCAAAACTGCCCGCAGGCAACACAAACTCCAGCACTAAGCCATCAGCGGTTTGTTCATATTTAAGGCCTTGGGGCTCAAGCAGTAACGGACGGCGTTCTTGCTCTAATCCGGCGTGCTCTAAACCATAGCAATCGTCAGCTAACTCACTCATGGCTAAGGTTTCCACCGCAGCAGCTTCACCTTGGGGTAACATCATGCCGCGCCCCCACAATGGTGCAGAAAGTTGAATGTCTTTTTCAATCAGACGCTTCAATACGATGAGATCCCATTCAGGCGTAACAAAGAAGCTTTTGCTGCCCGCTAACATCACACAATCACCCGCTAAAGGCTTAGTGCCATGGTTGGCTAAACGATATGACACCACAGTGTTAAACAGATTTGAGCGCACGGCAGACAAATACATGCTGCGCTTATTTCTGTCTTTCACTTTTTTACCCGCCATCATTTGGCGACCAAACACTAAGTTTTTGCCATCGTGACCAAAGCGCTGCTCACCAAAGTAATTGGGCACGCCCACTTGAGCGACCTTTTCGATACGACTGATAATGTCTTCCACTTGGGTAACATTTCTCAGGGTAAGAATAAAGCGGTTACCGACTAAGGCACCGATTCGCAGTTTCTTGCTGTGGCGGCTGCTCGACAATATAGTCAAACGATCGCTATTGAGCTCCTTCCAAGTAGGCGTTTCTTTACCTGGAATACGCACACCAAACCATTGTTCTGTGATGGCATTTTTATCTTTTTGCCCAGCGTAGGTGACCTCCTTCGGATGCACCTTAGCAAACTTAGCGATCATTTCAGCGACTTGTACTGTATTTAGCCCTTCTTTGCGTACATGCAGCATATGATGTTCACCTTCACCCGTCGGGCTAAAAGGCAAAATCTCTTTCACGATAAAATCGCTATTTTGGGTTCTTAGATCTGCTGTACCTAAAGGCTTACCATACAGATAATGTAATTCGCTCATGGGACTTTTTTACTCTTAAGTTAATCGTGTTTGCGGGCCATAAGTACCACGGCTTCTACCGCAATACCTTCTTTACGCCCGGTAAATCCAAGCTGTTCAGTCGTGGTCGCTTTGACATTAATATCGTCAAGTTCCGCGGTTAAATCGGCGGCTAATATCTGGCGCATTGCCTCTATGTGCGGTGCCATTTTAGGAGCTTGGGCTATGATAGTGACGTCAAGATTGCCTAGCACAAAGCCTTTCGCTCTCGCTAAAGCATAGCAATGACGCAGCAATACGCGGCTATCGGCACCCTTATAGGCGGCATCGGTATCGGGGAAATGTTTTCCTATGTCACCGAGCGCTAAAGCACCGAGGATGGCATCGGAAATCGCATGCAGTACCACATCACCATCTGAATGTGCGACTAGGCCTGTTTCATAGGGTACTTCCACGCCACAAAGGATCAATGGCCGCGCCGCACCAAATTTATGCACATCGAAACCATGGCCGATACGGATTTTCATTTAATATTCCTAACGTATTATTTTACTTTGATTATGACTATTTAACGGCACGCATCAAAAACAGTTCGGCTAGCCCTAAATCGTCGGGATGCGTTACTTTTATATTATCAGCACGGCCCGAAACGAGTCCGGGTGATATCCCCGCCCATTCCATCGCAGAAGCCTCATCTGTGACTACCGCACCTGCAGCCATAGCCGCATTGAGGTAATTTTTTAATTGCTGCGCTGGAAATAACTGCGGCGTCAATGCATGCCATAAATTATCGCGACATACAGTGGCACTGATTTCACCCTGTTTATTCGCGCGCTTCATGGTATCGCGCACAGGCATAGCCAAAATAGCGCCTTGGGGGAATTGCACTCTGGATGCGAGTAACTTGTCGATATCCGTCGCGGTTAAACAAGGTCTTGCCGCATCATGCACTAAGGCCCAACTGTGCTCGGGCGCAATTTGCAGCGCCGCCAACACAGAATCAGCGCGTTCACCGCCACCTATTACTGTAATCAATTTGGGGTGCACGGCCTGTGGCAAGGTATCGAAGATAGTATCGTTCGAATGTAAGGCGACGATCACTTGAGAAATGTGCGGATGGGACAAGAGCTTATCTAAGGTATGAGCGAGAATACTCTGGCCGCACACCTCAAGATATTGCTTAGGTCTGTCGACGCCCATACGGCTACCTATGCCTGCGGCGGGAACAATGGCAACCACAGCTTGAGTGACATGCTCAGCTTGGCGCTGCAATTCAATTTGTGTTACCAGATCAGATTGACTATCGGGATTGGATTGTTCATTTAATCCAAGATCTAAATGTCCTAGCTCTGTCATCCTAACTCCATATTACTGAGATGGACTCGATACCGAGCGCTCACCACCCACGACGCGATAGAAAGTCTCGCCTTCTTTAACCATGCCAAGTTCGTTGCGTGCGCGCTCTTCGATGGCTTCTGTACCACTTTTCAGATCGATGATTTCTTCCTTCAGCACTTGGTTACGCTCATTGAGTTTGGCGTTACCTTCTTGCTGGGCGGCAATTTGTTTTTGCAGGACGAAATATTCAGGAAGACTATTACCTCCCGACCAAAGACGGAATTGCAGTACACCGAGTAGCACTATGAGTGCAATGACAAAAAATTTCATGGAGGAATTAGCGTCAGTATCTTGGATTAAAAAAATATACAGCAGATAGTACAACAAAAAAGGCCACCAAGTGGTGGCCTTTTTACATCAAATATTAAATTACGCCTGACCTTTGATCTCTTTCAAACCACGGTATGGGGCTTTTTCACCTAATTGCTCTTCGATGCGCAGCAATTGGTTGTATTTAGCTACACGGTCAGAACGACACAGTGAACCAGTTTTGATTTGACCAGCAGCTGTACCCACGGCTAAGTCAGCAATGGTTGAATCTTCAGTTTCACCACTACGATGTGAAATCACGGCGGTATAACCCGCTTCTTTCGCCATACGAATAGCTGCTAAAGTCTCAGTCAATGAACCAATTTGGTTAAACTTGATAAGGATTGAGTTAGCAATACCGTTTTCAATACCACGGGTTAAGATTTTAGTGTTAGTAACGAATAAATCGTCGCCCACTAATTGGATCTTGTCGCCCATGATTTGAGTTTGGTAAGCCCAACCATCCCAATCTGATTCGTCTAAGCCGTCTTCGATAGACACGATTGGGTATTGGTCAGCCAATGATTTTAAGAAATCAGAGAAACCGTTCGAGTCGAAGACTTTGCCTTCGCCCGCTAAATCGTATTTGCCGTCTTTGTAGAATTCAGATGCAGCGCAATCCAGCGCTAACGTCACATCAGTACCTAACTTGTAGCCAGCCAGTTCAACCGCTTCTTTGATAATGGCTAACGCATCAGCGTTTGACGCTAAGTTAGGTGCAAAACCACCTTCGTCACCCACAGAAGTGCTTAGGCCTTTGTCGTGCAATACTTTTTTCAGCGTATGGAAGATTTCAGCGCCCATGCGCAGTGCTTCACGGAAAGTTTTCGCGCCAACAGGTTGCACCATGAATTCTTGGATATCAACGTTGTTATCCGCGTGCTCGCCACCGTTTAAGATATTCATCATAGGCACAGGCATAGAATATTGGCCTGGTGTACCGTTTAATTCAGCGATATGCGCGTATAAAGGAATACCTTTAGATGCTGCTGCTGCTTTAGCAGCCGCTAAAGACACAGCCAGAATCGCGTTTGCGCCTAACTTGTCTTTGTTTTCTGTGCCATCTAAGTCGATCATGATTTGATCAAGCTCAGCTTGTGCAGTCGCATCTTTGCCTAATAATGCAACGCGGATGACACCGTTTACGTTAGCAACAGCGGTTAATACGCCTTTGCCTAAATAACGGCTCTTATCGCCATCACGTAATTCTAACGCTTCGCGGCTACCGGTTGATGCACCAGAAGGCGCCGCAGCCATACCCACAAAACCACCTTCTAAATGCACTTCGGCTTCAACAGTTGGGTTACCACGAGAATCCATAATCTCGCGACCAATCACGTTAATAATCTTAGCCATAACACCCTCGATTTAAGTTTAAAGATAAAAGAAAAAACCAATACCTATGGGAATAAATGGAAGTCACATACCGCAGAAAATAACCAAATTCCATTTACGGTTTGCGTCCATACAGATGCAACGGATACGCATGCTGTTTATACCCAGAGGTATTAAATTCTTATGTTTCAAGTCGCGACGAGTGTAACAAAAGGCCGGCCCCACTGTCGCGGGTCCGGCCTCAAATATTCTTACTTCAGATCACGTTTTTGATGCGCACTTGCCGCAGCAATAAACCCTTCGAACAATGGGTGACCATCGCGCGGCGTTGAGGTGAATTCAGGATGGAATTGACCTGCAACAAACCATGGGTGATCTTTTAATTCGATCATTTCCACCAGTTTACGATCAGAAGACAAACCGCTGAAGATCATGCCGGCTTGCTCTAAACGCTCTCTGTATTTGTTGTTCACTTCGTAACGGTGACGGTGACGTTCTACACAGCTATTGCCTTTGTAGGCTTGAGCCGCTTTTGAACCCTCGAGTAAATGACACAATTGAGCGCCTAAACGCATAGTGCCACCTAAGTCAGACGCCTCATGGCGCTGCTCAACATTACCTTCTTCGTCAATCCATTCAGTGATCAAACCCACCACTGGGAACGGTGTTTCTTTATTAAATTCAGTTGAATGTGCATCAGCCATACCTGCAACATTACGCGCAAATTCAATTAGGGCAACTTGCATACCTAAACAAATACCGAAATACGGTAGATTGTTTTCACGGGCAAATTTTGCCGCCAGTATCTTACCTTCAACACCACGCTCGCCAAAACCGCCTGGTACTAAGATACCGTCTAAGCCCTGTAAGACTTCTTCGCCTTTGGCTTCTACGGTTTGTGAATCAATATACTTGATGGTCACAGATACGCGGTTTTTAAGGCCTGCGTGTTTTAATGCTTCGTTGACTGACTTATAGGCATCTGGCAGTTCAATATATTTACCCACCATACCAATAACGACTTCGCCGTTTGGATTAGCTTCTTGATAAATCACATTTTCCCACTCAGACAGATCCGCTTCACGGCATTCTAAACCGAAACGCTTAACCACTAAGTCATCCAAACCTTGTGAACGTAACAAAGCTGGGATTTTATAAATACTATCAACATCTTTTAATGAAATAACCGCACGCTCTTCGACGTTACAGAACAGCGAAATTTTGGCTTTTTCATTCGCAGGAATCGCACGATCACCACGGCAAACCAGCACATCTGGTGCAATACCGATAGAACGCAGCTCTTTCACTGAGTGTTGAGTTGGCTTAGTTTTCACTTCGCCTGCAGCACCTAAGAAAGGCACTAAGGTTAAATGCATGAACAGAGTACGATCACGACCCAGCTCAACACCGAGCTGACGGATAGACTCTAGGAACGGCAAGGATTCGATATCACCCACAGTACCGCCGATTTCGACGATAGCCACATCATGGCCTTCGCCACCTGCTAATACTTTTTCTTTAATCGCATTAGTAATGTGTGGGATAACCTGAATGGTTGCGCCCAAATAATCGCCACGACGTTCTTTACGTAATACTTCTTCGTAAATACGACCGGTAGTGAAGTTGTTACGACGATTCATCTTCGTACGGATGAAACGCTCGTAGTGACCCAAGTCGAGATCTGTTTCTGCACCGTCTTCAGTAACAAATACTTCGCCATGTTGGGTTGGGCTCATGGTACCCGGATCAACGTTAATGTAAGGGTCCAGTTTCATGATGGTTACATTGAGACCGCGGGCCTCTAAAATTGCAGCTAATGATGCTGCTGCAATGCCTTTACCTAGTGATGAAACAACGCCACCAGTAACGAAGATATACCTTGTAGTCATGCTGAACCTGAGAAAATGAGTTTGAAAATACGTGCTTGTAAGAAAGCACTAGGACGGGGCAGTAGTATACCAAAGGCGGCGCGATTCGACAAACACCAATCGGGATAATTTGCCGTTTATCTCGTCTCTGTCGCTTTTACTTGGTCCCAATAGGCATCGAGCTCCATTAATGTGTGCTCTTCCATGCTTTTACCGCTGTCACTAGCCAACTGTTCAACGCCGCGAAAACGGCGTTCAAATTTAAGATTGGCTTGTCGCAACGCTTGTTCTGGATCAACCTTAAGATGGCGAGCTAGATTCACCACGGCAAACAGCAAGTCGCCCATTTCGGACTGCACTTTAGCTTGGTCTTGCTCGGGTTGATTCACTTCATGCAAGACTTCATCGATTTCTTCATGGATTTTAGCGACCACGGGCTCAAGTTCGGCCCAATCGAAACCGACTCGCGCCACCCTTTGCTGAATTTTGATTGAGCGCGACAACGCAGGTTGGGTACGCGGAATATTGTCTAACGCTGAAACCAGAGTATCTGCTTGAGTTTCACCCGCCACTTGCTGCGCCTTTTGCTCACGTTCAGTCGCTTTAATCGCCTCCCAATTGGCTTTCATCGCTTGGGCACTATCGCCTATTTGCGGATTTTGCTCACCAAACACATGGGGATGACGACGGGTTAACTTGTCGCTAATTTTCTCAATCACAGTAGCAAAATCAAACTTGCCTTGCTCTTTACCAAGCTGACAATAGAATACAATTTGAAATAACAAATCCCCGAGTTCATCGGGTAACTCATCCCAGGCTAAACGCTCTATGGTATCAGCAACTTCATAGGCTTCCTCTAAAGTAAAAGGCACTATGGTTTGAAACGTTTGCGCTTTGTCCCAAGGACAGCCCGTGTGCGGATCACGCAGTTTTTCCATAATGTTAAGCAGCGGCTCAACATCTGTTATAGAAAATCCCGTTGTAGAAGGTTCCGTTGTAGACATTTCAGTGATAGAAGGTTCAGTAGAAAATGAGGTTAATGGCGCCGTGTGGGAAGTCATGCTGATATCCTTTAAAGATAAATACTGCAACGGGCGAATATTGAGAAAGAACAAAAAATACGCCTCCGCAGTGTTTTTTAGCAAAAGACTACAATAAACCGATGATGATAAGCTAGGTAAAATAAAAGCGCTATTTTGATGCTGAGATCAGATTTTAGTGCCGTATTTCAACTAAGACTTATTTTAACTAAAGAGCATTCGCTCCATTTCGTAATTCACTCATCTCGTGAGCAATAAATTGACAACCTTCCTCCCCTACAAATTCTCATCTATGTCCTGCATACAAGTATTTAGCGCAAGCCATCTTAAATGATAAGATACGCAGCAATATTTCAATGAAGCTAAAACTCACCGAGTGAAGACCTGACAATTGCGGCCAAACTATGCACATGATAAATGCGGTCCTTCAATTTATTCATTTGATTGATGTTAGGTATATTTCGATTCTGTCGTCCGATGTTAGGACGCACACCCTTATCGTTTTTAAGCATTACTGGAGACAAAACTCATGACAAACGTGACAGTGGATGCCACGCAGTTAACGACTAAGCCATCCCAAGATGGTTTTTATATGCCTGGCGAATGGGCTGCGCAGCAAGCGGTGTGGATGATTTGGCCCTATCGTCCTGATAACTGGCGTGCAGCTGGTGCTTATGCTCAGGCGACCTTTGCTATGGTGGCCGATGCCATTGGTGGTGCAACGCCCGTGTATATGGGTGTACCTAAAGCCTTTTTAGCTGAAGCTCAAAAAGTGATGCCATCGCACGTCACCTTGGTTGAAATGGACAGTAACGATTGCTGGGCTCGCGATACAGGGCCAACCGTAGTTGTGAATGATAATGGCGAATGCCGTGGTGTTGACTGGGGTTTTAATGCTTGGGGCGGCCATAACGGTGGTTTGTACTTCCCATGGGATAAGGACGAGCAAGTCGCGCAGCAAATGCTTGCGCAGCATGGTTTTGCCCGTTACAGCGCGCCGCTGATCCTCGAAGGTGGCTCCATCCATGTCGATGGTGAAGGCACCTGTATGACGAGTGCAGAATGTTTACTCAATGCCAACCGTAACCCTGAACTGACAAAAGAACAGATTGAAGACTTACTGCGTGACTATTTGAATGTTAAGCAGTTTATATGGTTGCAAGATGGCGTGTATATGGATGAGACCGATGGTCATATCGACAATATGTGCTGTTTTGCCCGTCCTGGTGAAGTCATTCTACACTGGACCGATGATGAGACTGATCCACAATATCCGCGCTCAAAAGCGGCGCTCGAAGTGCTGCAAAATACCGTGGATGCCAAAGGCCGTAAGTTAAAAATCCATCTATTGCCTCAACCGGGGCCGCTATATTGCACCGAAGAAGAATCAAAAGGTGTGACCGAAGGCACTGGCGTGCCACGCACGGCGGGTGAGCGTTTAGCAGGTTCTTATGTGAACTTTTTAATCACCAATAATCGCATCGTGTTCCCGTTGCTTGACCCTGCAACCGATGATATCGCAGCCGAAAAACTGCAGGAAATCTTCCCAGAGCATGAGATTGTGGGTGTGCCAGCCCGTGAGATTTTATTAGGTGGTGGCAATATCCATTGTATTACTCAGCAAATCCCTGCTGGAAAGTAACCCAAGGAGAACAGAATGACGATTGATGTCACTGTTATTTCACCACAATTGGCTTTCTGCGGGAGGGCGTAAGATGTTTGAAGTCACTGAAGTTTCCATTACCGAGCTGCGTGCTGCGCTCGAATCTGGCCGCACCACCGCAGTAGAGTTGGTTAAATCGTTCCTCGCGCGGGTTGAGGCGTATGACGGCCCTGCGACAAAGACTAAGCTCAATGCGTTAGTGGTACACAATCCCGATGCGCTCAAAGAAGCTGAGGCGTCAGATGCGCGCCGCGCCCGTGGTGAAACACTGAGCCCACTTGAGGGTATTCCTTATACAGCCAAGGATAGCTATTTGGTGAAGGGACTGACGGCGGCGTCTGGCAGCCCAGCCTTTAAGGATTTAGTGGCGCAATACGATGCCTTCGCCGTTGAGCGCCTACGCGCCGCGGGTGCTATTTGCTTAGGCAAAACCAATATGCCACCCATGGCCAATGGCGGCATGCAGCGTGGTCACTATGGCCGCGCTGAAAGTCCATATAATGCTGAGTATCTTACTGCACCATTCGCTTCGGGCTCTTCCAATGGGGCAGGCACGGGCACAGCGGCAAGTTACTCTGCTTTTGGTCTTGCTGAAGAAACTTGGTCAAGCGGTCGAGGTCCTGCGTCCAATAACGGTTTGTGTGCTTACACTCCGTCACGGGGCGTGATTTCCGTGCGCGGTAACTGGCCGTTAACGCCGACCATGGATGTTGTCGTGCCTTATACCCGCACTATGGCCGATATGCTTGAAGTGTTGGATGTGATTGTGGCCGACGATCCTATCACCCGTGGCGATCTCTGGCGTCTGCAACCTTGGGTACAAATCCCTAAAGCATCGACAGTTCGCCCAGAATCTTATCTGGAGCTTGCCGCTAAAGCCGACACGCTTAAGGGTAAGCGTTTTGGCGTGCCGCGCATGTACATCAATAAAGATGAATTGGCGGGCACTAGCGAAAACCCAGGTATCGGGGGGCCAACGGGTCAACGTATTCATACCCGCCAATCGGTTATCGATCTATGGGAAGCGGCACGCAAAGCCTTAGAAGCCGCTGGCGCCGAAGTGATTGAAGTCGATTTCCCGCTGGTTTCAAATTGTGAAGGTGATCGCCCAGGCGCGCCGACCGTGTTTAACCGCGGTATCGTCACGCCTCAATTCCTCCATGATGAATTATGGGAACTCTCGGGTTGGGCATTCGATGAATTCCTGCGTGCTAACAATGACCCTAAACTCAACAAGCTTGAAGATGTTAACGGCTATCTGATTTTCCCACACGACTTAGGCACCCTGCCGAATCGTGAAGGTGACTTAGCGGCAGGCATGGAAGAGTACGTCAACATGGCTAAGCGTGGTCTTAAATCCTATGACCAGATCGACAGCATTCCCGATGGTCTGCGTGGCTTAGAGAAGACCCGTAAGCTAGATCTCGAAGACTGGATGGACGAGCTTAAGCTTGATGCCGTGCTGTTCCCAACCGTGGCAGATGTCGGCCCTGCCGATGCCCATTTGAATCCGGCTTCCGCCGATATCGCTTGGAGCAACGGAGTTTGGGTCGCTAATGGAAACCTTGCGATTCGCCATTTAGGCGTGCCGACTGTAACTGTGCCTATGGGTGTGATGGCCGATATTGGCATGCCAGTGGGTTTGACCTTCGCGGGCCGCGCCTATGACGATAATAACCTGCTTAAATTTGCAGGTGCATTTGAGTCAACAGGTAACAGGCGCATGATACCGCCACGCACGCCAAAGCTTGGCCAATAAGCGCTAAGACAATGCATAAGCCCAGGCACTAAATGCATGAGTTTAGAAATGAACAATGGGATTGGCATCAGAATGCCAATCCCGTTTTTTTTAATACTTACGTCGATACCTTTTCAACAAAGCTAGACTTATGCTGCTATAAAACATGCTGCTGTAAAACAGACAGCAACACTTAACGCGTCTTATCTTAATGCCAAGAGCTCTTTTCTGACGATCTCTGCGCCTGCACTTAAGGCGTTGAGTTTACCTCTTGCGACTTGATGGGATAAAGGCGTCATGCCACAGTTAGTACAAGGATAAAGCTTGTCGGCATCGACAAATTTAAGGGCTTTTCGTAGGGTGTCAGCCACTTCCTCTGCGGTTTCAATCGTGTCGGTGGCGACATCAATCGCGCCGACCATGACTTTCTTACCGCGAATGAGTTCAAGTAGCTCCATTGGCACATGGGAGTTGTGACATTCTAGCGAGATAATATCGATATTAGACTTTTGCAGTTTAGGAAACACTTCTTCATATTGGCGCCACTCTGAGCCCAAGGTTTTTTTCCAATCTGTATTGGCTTTGATGCCATAACCATAACAAATATGCACCGCCGTTTCGCATTTTAGCCCTTCAATGGCTCTTTCTAAACACGCGATACCCCAATCGTTTACCTCATCAAAAAACACATTAAAAGCCGGCTCATCAAATTGGATAATATCAACACCCGCCGCTTCTAATTCTTTGGCTTCCTCATTAAGAATTTTGGCAAATTCCCAAGCAAGCTTTTCGCGACTTTTATAATGGTCATCATAAAGCGTATCTATCATGGTCATAGGGCCAGGTAGGGCCCATTTAATCGGTTGCGTAGTTTGCTTGCGTAAAAATTTGGCATCTTCAACAAACACCGACTTTTGGCGGCTCACTGGGCCGACAACCGTGGGCACGCTCGCATCATAGCGATCACGAATTTTAACGATTTTACGTTTTGAAAAATCAACGCCATTAAGGTGCTCAATAAAGGTAGTGACAAAATGTTGCCGCGTTTGCTCGCCATCACTGACAATATCAATCCCTGCTAGCTGTTGATCCTGTAATGACAAACGCAGTGCATCGTGTTTCCCGGTAATTAATTCCTCTCCTTGCAATTTCCATGGAGACCAAAGTGTTTCAGGCTCTGCAAGCCATAAAGGTTTAGGTAAACTGCCCGCAGTTGAAGTCGGTAACAGTCTGTTGTTAATCAGGGTTTTATTAAGTCGTGTTGTCATAATAATGATGCCGTATTGGGTTAATTATTGAGCGTGACGATTAGGCTCAGAGCAACTAATCGTAATTAGCAGACCATTGTTCAAAAAACGTTTGATAGGGTTTGATAAAGTGCTCCGCTGCAAATTTGCCTTGCTCATTCGCCAATTGGCTACGTTCAGCTCGGTCATAAACAATTTGAGTCAGTGAATGATCCAAGTTTTTCAAATTAGGTTGATAGCATTTTCCTGCAACAGCATTGGCGTTATAAATCTCAGGGCGATAGATTTTTTGAAAGGTACCCATAGTGCTGATGGTGCTTATCAACTCAAGGTGAGTGTAATCATTGAGTAAATCACCAAAGAAATAAAAAGCTAACGGCGCCACGCTATTGGGCGGCATAAAATAGCGCACCTGTAAGCCCATTTTTTTGAAATATTGCTCAGTTAAAGACGATTCATTTGGCTGATATTCAACCCCTAATACGGGATGCTGATTCTCAATTCTATGGTAGGTTTTATTATCCGAAACACTGAGACAGATAACAGGTGGCTTATTAAAATTCTGTTTATAAGCATCAGAATTAACAAAAGACTGAAATAGCTTGCCATGTAGACCACCAAAATCATCTGGAATACTAAATTTGGCTTGGCCCTTATTATGCTCTGCAAGTAACACGCTAAAGTCATAATCGCGTACGTAAGATGAAAAGTTATTGCCGACAATGCCTTCAATACGTTTATTGGTTTTATGATCAACAATATTGGTTTTCAAAATTTCAATCGATGGGAAGGTTTGACCGCTGCCGTCAATATCCAAATTAACGGAGATAATTTCAAGTTCGACAGTATAACGATCGCCTTTAGGGTTATCCCAATGCGCTAAGGCATTAAAACTGTTATCAATCATCTTTAACGCGTTGCGTAAGTTCGCTTGGCGATGACTGCCTCTGGCCAAATTAGCAAAGTTGGTGGTGATACGCGTCTTGTCTGAGGGATGATAATTTTCATCGAGACAAATGCTGTTAATCGTAAATGTAAAATGCTTATTCATAGTGATCCAGTATCCCATTGTCTGATTTCAAACCTGAGTTTATGCCCTGCGCTTCTAGCTTCTAGACCCGACTCTGATAGAGATTATTCGAGTTCTGTCTGAGGTTATATTTAACTTAAGTGCCAATAACTTAAGTTCTGATGGCTTAGCTAGGGTGAAACTTCAAGCTTGTCTAATATTTCGCTTGGAGTCATTTATACGTGGTTCGGCACATGAACAAAAACGGTTTTATTTCACATACAACATGAGCCATATTCATGATCGATTAGCATGGCGTTGTTGGTTAAATCATTCCGTAGCGCGTAATAACTCCTCGGAGGCTGGCCGATTAGATAATTTGCTTGCAAAAGGGAATACCCAGAATTGCTGGAACACATTTTTCCTAATTAGTCATAAGTTGAGCAGTAATCTCATGGCGAATTGCACCATCAACTTTAGCTAATTTCGTTAAATTTATTAACGACCAATAAAAGCAATATACGCCCACTCACTTTCTGCACGACTTATTCTTATCATTCTAATAATTAGCAAGATTGCTTTTAGAAACAACCGTTGATATGGTAGATTTTTAAACAACGCCACCAGCAAAACCTAGTGAAAACTATTGCTGTTCAGCATATCTCGGAGATGGATTTTTATGGTTGTTGAGCAGCAACTGGAACGTGCGCGTCTGGAATTACTTGATATGGGTCTTCGATCCAACCCTCAACTGAATTACCGCAGTGGTAGTAAAGCCCTCGACATTATTGATGAGCAATCTGCCAAGATATTTGAAATGCTCGTTGAGCAAGAAAACACACTCAGCTTTTTACCACTGCCAGAAGCTTATCAGCAAAAAATTGCCGACAGTGAAGATGAAGGATCATTCTTTCAGACCGACGATGATTTGGAATTGCCACCTCTTGATTTATACCTCGAACAGAAAAAGGGAGTGGCCCGCTTCACCGACAAATACCTACAAACCGGATTAGTGCCCGCCAAGCTGGATAAAGCCCTGCTGAAACTGGAAACCGAAGCCCATACAATGCTGCAAGAACAAGGTGTTGAGGTTCTGTATTTAGCACTTGGTTTTTTACAGTGGAATGAGCCAACAAACTCATCTGTTTCAAGATATGCACCTTTAATTCTGATCCCAGTTCAACTAATGCGATCATCAGCCAGAGATAGCTTCAAATTGCGCTACACCGGCGAAGAGCAGGGTTCAAACCTGACCTTAGCTGCAAAACTAAGGACTGAATTTAAGTTAATGCTTCCCGCTTATTCTGATGAGATGGTCATCACAGATTATTATCAGGCGGTATCAGATGCGATTACAGTGCAACCTTCATGGCGAGTGCATCAGGATAAAATTGGTTTAGGGCTGTTCTCTTTTGGCAAGTTTCAAATGTACATGGACTTGGACCCTACAGGCTGGCCGGAAGGAAAAAAACCATCACAGTTACCTTTAATTGGCCGCTTATTTCGTGATGGCTTTCCCCATGATGCAGAGATCAATCCTGCAGATCTGAATCATCCAGAAAAACTCCACTTGGTAAAAGACGCCGATTCTAGCCAGATTGAAGCAATCTTGGCGATGAAATCTGGCGCGGACCTGATCATTCAAGGGCCGCCAGGTACAGGTAAATCCCAAACTATCACCAACATTATTGCCGAAGCAGTTGCGCTGGGTAAAAAGGTGCTGTTTGTTGCACAAAAAATGGCAGCACTTGAGGTGGTGAAAAAACGCCTTGATGAAACTCATATGGGCTACGCCGTACTCGAACTACATAGTCACAAAAGTACCAAGAAATCTGTGCTTGGTTCTATTGCTGAGTCACTTGAGCAAGGTCGGCCACAAACAGCAAACCGGGAGCAAGAGTTTTCAGATTTAGCGGAATCAAAAGCCTCGCTGGATGCTTATGTGCATGCCATCCGAGCCCCTATTCTGCGTAGCGGTATCAATTACATTGAAGCGTTGGGCTCATTGCTACAATTGAAGACAAAGGATCCCGACAACTCCTTACCAGCCCTCCCCTTTAGCTACTTCGAACAATGGACAGCTGAGGAGTACAGTAATACGAGGAAACTGGTTACGGAATTAGTACAGCAACTAGCACGCATTGGCATACCTGCAGCGCATCCATTTGCGATGTCTGGTCGCACTGACTTTTCACCTGCATTGCAGCAGGCATTAACCTCTACTTTGGTAGAAATAAGCCAGTTGCTTAGCCAACTTGATACCCAAGCCCAAACTGTCAGTATTTTTCTCAAGCTTGAGAAACCACAAAGCTTACAACAAGTCACGCCGCTGATTTCAACAACGAGCTGGCTATCCGAAGTGCCAGATCTTAAAAGCGTTAAAGTAAATAACCCCATATGGGCTTTAGAAAAAAAGCGAATCGATAACGGCCTGACCTGCCTAGCTAATTTCTTATCACTCAAAGCCAGCTGCGAACAGCACTTTATCACGCAGGCGCTGGATGCCGATTTACTGAGTATCAAGCAAGGGCTTATTGGCAAAACAGATAAATGGTGGCGTTTCCTGTCGTCCAGCTATCGCCAAGCCAAAGCACAGTTAGCAGGGCTTTGGCTTGGCGCGCTGCCCGCTTCGTCTACCGACTGGCTTACTGCATTAGATACTGCCTTAACTTACCAAAGCACGAAAAAAGAGCTAACTAGCTACCACCCCCTGTTATCTGAAGCTTTTGGCGCGCAGTGGCAAGGCGAATTTTCGGAGCACAGTGAATTAACGCAAATAAACAGCTGGATAAACACCTTTTACACAAAGGTAAACCGCCTTGAATTGTCGCAATCATTGGCTGAACTGATTGATACGGGCATTGATAAAAAGCTGCTGCATGACCAGACGAACTCACTGACAGCGCTTTGTAACGCTATTGCAGTGCAGGCACAAACGCTGCAAGAGCTGATACAAATCCCCGACAGCAATCCAAACCATGACTTAGCAGTAATGCAATTTACGCAACTAAATGTCTGGTTAGAAGGCTGGAAAAACTCTGCCCTACTTTACGATTTTGCACGCTACAACCAGATTATTAAGGCGTTTGAGCCTTATAACATCAAGGACTTCACTAAACATGCTTACTCATGGCATGCAGCCCCAGACTTGCTAATGACGGTATTCGAACTTAGCTATTATTCTGGTCTGGTTAACTATGCCTATGACAGCTCAGAAGCAATACGGCACTTTGACCGCAATAAACATGAACAAAGCCTACGCGACTTTAAACGTATTGATGGTAACAGTTTGTTTTTCGCTCAAGAATTTTTAGTAAACAGCCTGTACGAGCGCTTGCCAAAGAAAACAGCTAAAGGTGAAATGGAATTAGTACTGCGTGAGTTAGGTAAGAAAAAACGCCATATTCCTATTAGGAAATTGCTGGCTGAAGCAGGTAACGTGATCCAGCAAGTAAAACCTATTTTTATGATGAGCCCTATGTCCATCGCCACCTACCTAAAACAAGGTGCGTTAGATTTTGACCTGGTGATTTTTGACGAAGCAAGTCAAATTCCAGCACCCGATGCCTTAGGCGCAATGCTGCGCGGGCGGCAAGTGATTGTGGTAGGTGACAGTAAGCAAATGCCACCAAGCAACCTATTTGGTAAAGCTGTTGAACTGGAAGAGGAAGAACTGGAAAACAGCGCCACCGCAGAAATGGAAAGTATTCTGGCATTAATGGAAGCCCGTGGTGCGGCAAGTAAAATGCTGCGCTGGCACTACCGTTCTCGCCACGATTCACTGATCGCAGTGTCCAACGACCAGTTTTATAAAAACAAGTTAGTGGCCTTTCCAAGCCCAGGCTTTCACCCCGATGCAACAGGACTGAAGTTTCATTATTTACCTGAAACGCATTACGACAAAGGCAGCTCTCGCACTAATACTGGCGAAGTAAAAGCTGTTGTAGCAGCAGTACTGAATCACGCTTTAACTAAACCTCACCTATCGTTAGGCGTGGTTGCATTTAGCCTTTCGCAGCGAGATGCTATCTTGCTTGAGCTGGAAAAAGTGCGCCGCCTACAACCAGAAACTGACGAATTCTTTGCACGCCATGCAGGTGGCGATGAGTTTTTTGTAAAGAACCTGGAGAACGTGCAGGGCGACGAACGCGACGTTATTTTGATCAGCATTTGTTACGGAAAAACCAGCACAGGCCAGCTGAGCCAGAATTTTGGCCTTCTGAACAAACCGGGCGGCGAACGGCGATTAAACGTATTGATTTCACGTGCACGATTGGCAATGGAAGTGTTTGCCAACTTCAAAGGTGATGAACTGAAAGTTGGCGCAGACAGCCCTTTTGGTGTGCGTTCACTGCAAATCTTTTTGCAGTTTGCCGAATCTGGCCAGTTGAACAAAGCCTATGAAAAACAGCAGGAACAAAACTTTGCTTTTGGCGCCCTGCTGCATCAGGCAATACAGCGTTTGGGGTATCAGGTAGCCACCCGAGTCGGCAGTCAGGGTTATTACATCGACTTAGCCATCAAGCATCCTGAAGACCCAAGTAAATTTGTATTGGCGCTGGAATATGACGGCGCAGGCTATTATGGAGCTACTTCGGCACGCGACCGCGAAAGGTTGCGGCAAAGTGTACTGGAAGGCCTTGGCTGGAGCTTTGAACGCATTTGGTCTACTGACTGGTTTCGAGATCCAGAGGCAGAGTTACATCGCCTGAAAGTACTCATAGACAAAGCCATAACCCAACATGACGAACTGATGGTAACAATGGCTGCACAAGCCACTAGCACCAGACAAGTGAAACACAAAGTTGCTGCGCCAGAGGCCATTGCAACGCCAATAATACGGGTTGAAGAAGAACAACCAGAATTTGAAGCCTGCACTACGCCCTATAAAAAAGCCGATGTATCTAAGCTCAATATTCCGCATGTCGATGATTTCAGCGCCATTCCTTTAAGTATGTTGGTGTATGCGGTTGAACGTATTGTTGAAACCGAATACCCAATATTCGCCAGCCTAGTTGCTACTCGTTTAGCCAACGCCGCAGGCCTGACAAGGGTTGGCGCCAAAATTAAGCGCACTGTAGACCAAGCCATTACAGGCGCTGTTGCCAAAGGATTAATCCAGCTAGATAGCGATGAAGTGTTATGGCCGCATGGCCGCAGTACAGTCAAGTTAAGAAACTGGAACAGCGTCGACACAGCCACCCGTAAGCTGGAAAACGTCTGTGATGCCGAGCTCACAAACGCCTTATTGCTGACAGTGCAAGACGCCCACGCTATCAGCGTAACGGACGCAGCATCAGCTGCTTTGGGCTTATTGGGTTTCCAACGTGCCACAGCTCAGGCGGCAGAACGGATGGCGAAGTTAGCACAGATACAGTGTGATAAAGGTGTGTTGGTTTGTGAAAATGAGCGGTTGAAGATTGCAGTAAGTTAGTAACTATTGGCAAGACTTAAGATTCGCCAAGGATTTTCCTGTAGGACTAAATGCAAAAGTAAGGATTAGCTGTGTATATAAAATCAATGACTATTGAAAACTTTAAAGGCTTTCACGGACCACAAAATATAGATTTCAATACCCCTGACGGAGTTACAGAAGGTAGCGGACTAAATATTTTTGTTGGGGAAAACAACTCAGGAAAGTCTACTATTTTTGAAGCTTTCAACCTCATAAAAGACGGCGCAAGGAAAGATCCTGCATCACTAATAAATAAATCTGACCCAGCGGTAATCTGTAATAACTTTTTTGCTGAGATTACATACACGGGTAACATCTCTGCAGCTGTTAACGCTCATGTACAAGCAAACAAAGTTCGTTCTTTTACAACCTGTATCTATATGGACGGTGGGCACGAGTGCTTCAAAGTTAAAAGGTCATGGGATGTAAATTCTCCAGAAGACATAAAGAAAATAAATTTTTGGGACGATACGACTCAAACCTATTCCAATCCAGCAGGAATAGATGCACCTTTCAAAAAGTTTTACGACAATAATTTTATATGGGCCGACACTAATCCTAGTGATGAATCTAAATTTGGCGCATCAACAATCTGCGGCTCACTCTTAAAAGAAATAGCTCTTGGACATACGAATACACCAGAATATCAGGCATTTCAAACTAGCTATCATGGTCTATTTAACAATCCAGCATCACAACTAAGAAGCAAAATAGCCCAGATAGAAACTAAAGTTCAGAATGTTTTCACCTCCCAGTTCGGAGCGGCTAACATTTCATTTTCATTTGAAGAGCTACAAATAGAGAATTTTTTCAAAACAGCCAGCATCGTTATTGATGATGGCGTATCCGTGCCTATGAATGAAAAAGGACATGGAATGCAGAGGGCTGTAGCCATATCTCTGCTGCAGGTTTATGCTGAATTAACATCTAATGCGGCGAATGCTCAGGTTTCCAAACCCTTTTATTTATTCATAGATGAGCCCGAGATATGCCTGCACCCTTCAGGGCAGAAAAAACTATTGGACGCTTTGATGGTTATTTCAAAAACCAAGCAGGTTTTCGTTACCACACACTCTCCATTTATGCTTTCATCTCCAAACCTAAGAGATGCTGGTCTTTTTATTTTCAAAAAGGTAAATAATCAAAATAGCATCATACCAGCCACGACATCCCCCATGTTTCCATGGAGCCCGTCTTGGGGCGAAATTAGCTATAGAGCATATGATCTACCTACTGTTGATCTACATAATGAACTTTATGGATACTTACAAGAGCGAAATAACTTAACTAACATTGCCGCAGTTGACCTGTGGCTAAATGCTCAGGGCATTGCATCAAATAAACAGTGGATACAGGAAAATAATGGTATCCCACGTCCGCCAAGACCAGCAACATTGCAGTCGTTCATTCGGAATCATATACATCATCCTGAAAACGCAACAATGCAAGCTAATAGATACACCGAAGCAGAACTTAAACAATCTATTGACGAAATGGTAGGATTGTTATGATTTTAACGCGCCCAATTGAACGTATTTACATTAAAATATACTGACTCACATGAACATTAGAAATATACTTCTTTTTCCATTCAGGTTGCTCTGGAACGTCATTGTGACGGCATTAATTGTTGGAGGTTTTGTTCTGTGGTTTGGTTTTATATTTGGTTCTGTTATTGCCGTAATTTTAATACTCATATTTGCGCCACATTTATTCCTATTGCCACTAAGCCTTGTTCCAATGTACACAAACATTTGGCCTGAAGAGTAGCCGAAACACTTAACAAGCATCAGCGAAAACCGCCCCATCAGAAACATGAATTGTAACGAGTTACTTTAGTTTGTTTTGAACAATTAGTTCTGTCGTATTTTTTATTTATAGTGGAAATTCATGGATATCTGGCATTATTCTCTAATGAAAAGTAAGGATGAAAAGTATGAAGTAAGAAGTAGAAGTAAGAGAAGTAAGCAAAGAGAAGTAAGGACAGCCATATTTTTTGTGTTTTGCACACTCCTCTACTAGGCTTTACATTATCTTGATTTTGTCTGTGTGGAGCTAGTGATGACCTCGGCCAGAAGACAGTTAATTGATGCTAATGCGACACCTTTCTATCATGTGATAAATCGCTGTGTTCGCAGGGCTTTTCTGTGCGGTGAAGATAAACTCTCAGGTCGCAGTTATGAGCATCGTCGCGGCTGGATTGTTGATAAAATCAAGGTATTATCTGCGATTTTCTGCATTGATATTTGCGCCTATGCGGTGATGAGTAATCACTATCATTTAGTACTTAAAATTGATGTCAACAAGGCGAAATCGCTAACGCAAAAAGATATTATCAGCCGCTGGAGTCAAGTCACTAAGGGCCATGCCGTTGCCACTAAGTATATGAATGGTGATACTTTAATCGACGGTGAAGTGATGTTACTTGATGCATTACTCGCCGAGTGGCATGAGCGACTGAGCAGTATCTCTTGGTTTATGCGCTGTTTAAATGAAGAAATTGCCCGTAAGGCCAATCGTGAAGATGAGTGTAAAGGCGCTTTTTGGGAAGGCCGTTTTAAGTCACAAGCCTTGTTAGATAAGCAAGCACTACTGGCGTGCATGATGTATGTCGATTTAAATCCTATTCGAGCAGGGATTGCCAACTCTGTGCAATCCTCTGATTTTACATCGATTCAGGAGCGCGTGAATGCGCTTAACCCTCATATCAACGCGCCCCAACTGGCCAAAACTACCGCAGATAACCTACAGCCAATTCTATATAAAGCCCTCGCAAAATTTGATGGTTCAACACTTCTGAGTCAGCAAACAGGCATTCCGTTTCATTTTGCAGATTATCTTGAGTTAATAGATTGGACTGGACGAGCTATGCGCCTTGATAAAAAAGGCTATATCAATAATCAACGGCCAAAACTACTCAATGAATTAGGCATTTCGCCCGATACGTGGCTCACTTCAGCCAAAGAGTTTCGCCGTCAATACAGTGGCATAAGTGGTCAATGGGATAGCATGTGTGAGTTTAAAAAGCAGCACAACTGCGGAAAATGGTGTAAAGGTAAAGCCTCAAGCCAAGCATTACATCCTTAAGCGCATCATGGCCGACGATTCTGCGCTTAGAATTGTTTTTTTATCCGAAATGAAGATAATTTCGCGCAAAGCGTAGCTCATTACTGTCCAATAGAGTGGTGCCTATAATCGTTAAGATTAGATCTAGTCTTTAAAACCAACAGGTTATGCAAGCACTCGAAAGGCGTGCCATGGTGATTTGCGAGACGACCGTCCACCCCACGGACGGGGCGGTCGAGCATCCAAGGACGGACTGGCTGCGCGTCGGTGAGCAAATGCCATGGTAAGCCATTATGAATGGCTTGCAGCAACAGCTAAACATACAAAGACTAAATTAACTGGCCATCCCGCTCAATTTCCATAAAAAACCAAATAAAAAAGGCGGCAGGTGAAATTCATCCTGCCGCCCCAATCCTTGATCACTTTCTAGCTTCTAGATGGCTTCTCTGTATCTTTTATATTGCTAGTGATTTCGAGGCTAATCGCGTCGAAAGGCATCGCTAACCTTAAAGCCGTCTTGCCTCGATCACACTATCGACTTGGGTCAGTTTAGATAACACTCGCGATAAACCATCGAGGTTATAAAGCTCCAGTTCCAACTCAATCGCGGCGGTCTGATTTTTAGTGTCCGATGACGAACTCATGGCTAATACATTGGATTTTTCAGCAGCCAGCACTGAGGTTAAGTCGCGCAATAAACCACTGCGATCGTGGGCTAATACCCGCAGACGCATGCGATAACCGCCGGAGTAATTTTCGCCCCAGACCACATCGACACCACGCTCTGGGTGAACCCGCATTAACTCTTTAACTTGTTCACAATCAGCACGATGTACAGAAATACCACGGCCTTTAGTGATAAAACCTAAGATCTCATCACCGGGAACGGGCTGACAACAACGGGCGATATGGTTAAGCAAGTTACCCACACCGTTAACTTCAACCTGACCACGGCCACTGGAGGTCGGCTTATGTTGGCCTTTCTTAACTAACTCTTCGACGGCATCTTCTTCTGACACTTCGTCGAGTCGCAGACGGCTTTGAATATGGTTAACCACTTGATGCAGACGCACATCACCGCCGCCAATGGCCGCCAGTAAGTCATCCATGCTCGCCATATTAAAGCGCTCGACCGCGATGGCCGCGTCTTTAATTTTAAGGCTCACCCGCGCCAATTCGGATTCAAGCATTTCTTTGCCGGCGACAATATTCTTGTCTCTGTCCTGCTGCTTAAACCAATGCTGGATTTTCGAACGCGCACGCGAGGTGCGGATATAACCTAAGTTAGGGTTAAGCCAGTCGCGCTTAGGATTGGGCTGTTTCGAGGTGATGATCTCGATACGCTCGCCCGTTTCAACCTGATAGGTAAACGGTACAATACGGCCATCGACCTTAGCACCAATACATTTATGCCCTACTTGGGAGTGAATGTAATAGGCAAAGTCGAGCACGGTTGAGCCCAGTGGCAAGTCGACGACTTCACCGCTTGGGGTGAACACATAGACTCTATCTTCAAACACTTGGCTGCGGACTTCTTCGACCAAGTTGCCACTTTCGACCACGTCTTCCTGCCATTGCAGAATTTTACGCAGCCAGTTAATTTTTTCTTCGTAGCCGCTTTGCTTACCGGAATGATTGCCTTCTTTGTATTTCCAGTGCGCGGCCACACCCAGTTCTGCATCTTCATGCATGTCTTGGGTACGAATTTGAATTTCAACGGTTTTGCCCTCAGGCCCCACCACCACGGTATGAATCGATTGATACCCGTTAGGCTTAGGGTTAGCGACATAGTCGTCAAATTCCCGTGGAATATGGTGCCAGAGCGTATGCACCACACCTAACGCGCCATAACAATCCTGCAGACGCTCAGTCACGATACGCACGGCGCGCACGTCAAACAACTCATCAAATTTGAGGTGCTTGCCCTTCATCTTGCGCCAAATACTATAGATGTGTTTCGGCCGGCCGTAGACCTTAGCGCGAATTTGATCTTCATCTAATCTTTGTTGCAACTGGCTGACAAACTTATCGATAAAGACTTCACGATCCAGTCGTTTGCCATCTAATTGCTTAGCAATGTCTTTATAGGTATCAGGATGCAGATAGCGAAAAGAAATATCTTCCAGCTCCCACTTCAATTGTCCAATCCCTAAACGGTTAGCCAGCGGCGCGTAAATATCGGCAATTTCACGGGCCAACAGCACGCGAGTTTCTTCGTCGGCATTTTTCACCGCCCGTAGCAAACACACACGCTCAGCCAGCTTAATCACCACGGCGCGCACATCTTCAACCATAGCCAATAACATGCGGCGGATATTGTCGATTTGTGGCTCGGTTGAACGACTATTAGGATTGATTTTCAACGCGCCGATGGCGTTCATGGTCACGACACTCGCCACTAAACGCGCCAGCGGCTCACCAAATTTCTCTTGGATGGCTTCTTCGGTCAATAACCCAGCATCGAGCACCACAAACAAAATTGCCGCCTGCAGGGTTTCAATGTCCATGTTTAGCGGGGCGAGGATTTCAATCATCTCTCGAGCACGTTCGAGCAGTTCTCTCTTCGCCGCAGGACTCTTGGCTGGTAAGGCGTCAATCTGCCCTATCAAAGAGAGCAGCATCTGCGCTTCATCGGCATGACCAACATAGCGAGCTACCCAATCTTCTAAGTGAAAATCGGGATCATTAAAGTGCGCTTCGCGAACAGAGACCATCTAATTTATTTCCTTATCCGTGCTCAGAGAGAAAGTGGGCACCACTTCAGCTCTCCTATCTTCAGCATTGGCGCGAACTTGTCAAACCCAACCGACGTAATAATCACATTTTTTACGTTATTCAAACGCTTTGCTTACTTTGCCAGCGCAAATTACTTGGTTAATTCAAACAGTGCCATGGCTTCGATATGGTGTGTTTGTGGGAACATGTCGATAAGTCCCAATTGCTGTAATCGGTAACCGCGCTCTAACAGTACAGCGCTATCGCGGGCCAAGCTCGCAGGATTACACGAAACATACACGACTTTGCGCGGCTTCATTTTCTTTAGCCATTGCAAGCTTTCAAATGCCCCAGCACGGGCGGGATCGAGCAGTAATTTATCAATCTTGCCCATCCAAGGCTCAAGGGATAAATCCGCACTTAAATCGCCGTGGTAAAAGGTCAGTTTATCCAGATTGTTAGCTTTCGCGTTCACCCGTGCCTGAGTCACCATTTCGGCAACCCCTTCGACGCCAATCACATCCGCGCCCATTTTCGCTAAGGGCAAACTGAAATTACCCATGCCGCAGAACAAATCCAAAATGCGCTCATCTGGCGCTGGCGCTAACCAATCCATCGCTTGAGCGACCATGGCCTTGTTAATCTGTCCGTTCACTTGCACAAAGTTACCTGGGGTGAAACTTAAGCTCACCGCATCCGACTGCGCATTTTCATCTAGCAATTGATAAACAGGTAACACTAACTCAGCGCCGACGCCTTGGAATTGCCCTTCGTTGTCCTGCAGACAAATATGGATCTGATGCAGCTCAGCAAAGGCTGACAACTTAGCGAGATCTTTATCGTTTAGAGCCTTAGTGATCCGCAGCACGGCGAAATGACCATTATCGGCGGCAATTAACTCAAGATGACCTAAGCTGGCTTTAGCCGACAATTGGTTCAGCAACTTAGCAAAGGGTACGATCAAGTCCGATAACGGCTTAGCTAACACCAGACACTGACTGATTGGCACCACATTACTGCTACTGGCGGCGCGAAAGCCTAAACTTAAGTGCTTGGTATTTTTATCAAATAAAGTTGCAAGACGGGCGCGGCGACGATAATGCCAACCTTCCCCCGTGAGTGCAGGCGATAAAGCACCGCCTTCAGTGCCAGCAAACTTAGCCATAATATCCAGCAACGCGGCTTCTTTATGCTCACGCTGACCCGATAATGACATATGCTGTAAGTCGCAGCCGCCGCAGGTGTGGTAGTGTGGACACTCAGGCTCGACGCGCTCAGGACTTGATGAATCGACTTTAATCAACTTAGCACGGGCATAATTTTTCTTTTGCTCGGTGAGCTGTACCGTTACGGTTTCATCGGGCAAAGCGCCAGGGATAAACACGACTTTACCTTGATGTTGTGCTATACCAGCACCTAAGTGATCGAGCTGTTCTACACTCAGCGATAACTTAGCCGACAACTGTTTGGAACTATTTGGTTTTGCTTTAAAAAATTGCGCCATTTCGGCCTCTAAATCAATAAAATACTGGCAAAGACCGCCCTCTTTCTGGCAGTCTTATAAAATTATCTTAGTCTCTGTCACAGGAAACACCGCCGCTGCTATGAACCCTGTCAACAACATGACCAAATACAGCCTACGTTCTTGGGTTCTTGTGCTGGCGCTCGCGCCAACAATCTTGGTCGGTATCCTTCTGGGCAGCTACTTTACCATAAACCGTTTTTATGAGCTCGAAGATACGCTCGTCGAACAGGGCAGTAATATTATCGAGCCACTGTCGATTGCCAGTGAAATCGGCTTAGTGGCGAATGATCGCGAGGCGACCAAACGCTTACTCGCGGCGGCACAGCTCAACAAATCCACCTTAGTAAAATCCATCGCGATTTTCGATGCCAATAATCAACTCTTTGTGACCTCCCACTATCACAAAGACTTTGAGATTATGCGCTACAAAGAAGCCCTCAACACGCTGCATAAAACCGAAATTGAACATGTGGACGACAGCCTTATTTTACGGACGCCCATTTTTGCCACAGGCCCCATTGCTGCTCCCGCTAATTACGATATCCAGACAGACGATGGTCATCTTTTAGGTTATATCTCGATAATAATCAATAAAGAACGCGCCTTGTTAGAGCAGCATAGAGCCGCAGTCGCCGCCTTTATTATCGTGTTGATCGGCGTGCAGTTAAACCTGCTATTTACTTTCCGGCTAGTGAAAAACGTCACTCAGCCCATTACTGAAATGGTGCGCGTCGTCGCTAAAATCCGTGAAGGTAAATTAGACGCCCGCTTAGATGGCAACTTGATTGGTGAGCTGGACTTACTCAAACGCGGCATCAATGCCATGGCGGGGTCGCTATCGGAATACCATGATGAGATGCAGCAAAATATCGACCAAGCGACGTCGGATCTGCGGGAAACCTTAGAGCAGATTGAAATCCAAAACGTCGAGCTGGATTTAGCTAAAAAACGTGCCTTAGAAGCCAGCCGGATTAAATCAGAATTCTTAGCCAACATGTCCCACGAGTTACGTACGCCACTCAATGGCGTTATCGGTTTTGCGCGGCAATTAGTCAAAACACCATTGCATTCGAGCCAAGTCGATTACATCAAGACCATAGAACGCAGCGCCACTAACCTGCTGGGTATCATCAACGACATTCTCGATTTTTCTAAACTCGAAGCTGGTAAAATGGTGTTAGAAAACATGCCCTTCGGCCTTAGGGAAACCATAAGCGATACGATTACCTTGATCTCCGGCAGCGCCCAGGCCAAAGGCCTAGAACTCGTCGTCGATATCGCCCCCAACGTGCCCGACAATGTCAATGGCGATGCCATGCGCGTATGCCAAATCATCAATAACTTGGTTGGTAACGCGATTAAATTCACTGACTCTGGCAGCGTGATGGTCAAAATCGAACTGCAGAGCCAATCGGATGAACAAGTGGTACTGCGCTGTGATGTGGTCGACACAGGTATCGGCATCGATGAAAGCCAGCAGGACTTTTTATTCCAAGCCTTTGGCCAAGCAGACTCGTCGATTTCGCGCCGCTTTGGTGGCACCGGCTTAGGTTTAGTGATCACTAAACGTTTAGTGAATCAAATGGGCGGCCAAATCGGCTTTACTTCATCCCCAGAAAAAGGCTCAAACTTCTGGTTCAGTTTGCCGCTCGGCTTAGGCCAATTCCAAATCGGTGACTCACTCCCGCTCGAAAAACTCAAAGACAAAACCATACTGTTTTACGAACCGCGAGTACTCACCCACGCAGTATTAAGCCGCCAATTGAATCAATGGGATACAAAAGTCACCCATCATCAGCATATTCCAAGCTTGTTGACTACGCTCACCACGGCTGAAGCGCCATACGACTATGTTCTCCTGAGTTGCCATGGGTTTAGCGATTCAGCACAACTGGTAAGTACACTAAACTTAGCGAAGACCAAAACAGATTGCCTTATCGTGCTATACGATTGCCAAGAACAGGATGCCTTAACCCAATTTATTCGCCCGAATGCCGATGTGGTGTTGTCTCTGCCAGTCAGTGAGCATCAGCTTGCGCGCAACTTACTCTATCCACCGATGGAGTACGACATCATAGCCCCTGCGACAATATCAACGCCGGTTGCGCGCCAATCTTTAACTGTGCTCGCGGTAGATGATAACTTTGCCAACTTAAAACTGATTGATACTTTACTCAGCGAATTAGTGACGACAGTGGTTGCCGTCAACAGCGGTGATGAAGCAGTTAAACAGGCGAAGACTCGCACCTTCGACTTGATTTTTATGGATATCCAAATGCCTGGCACAGATGGCATTAGCGCCACGAAGCAAATTCGCCAAGGCTCGATGAACCGCAACACGCCGATAATTGCCGTGACAGCCCATGCCATTGCCGAAGAACGCGAACTGATTTTAGGCAGTGGTATGGACGGATATTTGCCTAAACCTATTGATGAAGCGGCGCTCAAAGACATTATTCATCGCTGGATCACTCGACCTAAGTTCACCCATTTTGACCTGCATACGCTGAACTGGGATTTATGCTTAACCCAAGCCAATCACAAGGCCGATCTCGCCTTAGATATGCTTAGAATGTTGCTCGACTCATTGCCGCAAACCGTGGCGACGATTCAAACGGCGCTAAGTCAAAACGATCACTCAGTCATGCTCAGTACTATCCATAAGCTGCATGGTGCGAGCTGCTACTGCGGCGTGCCAACAACCCAAAGATTATGCCAAGAAATTGAATCGGCACTAAAACGTGAAACATCGGTTGAAGATCTCGAACCCGAAATACTAGAGTTACTTGATGAGTTAACTAAGGTAGAATCTGCGGCAAATCAAGTGATATCACAGCTATCAGCGGAAATAACAGATGACCAAAAAAACGGGCTTCTTTAAACGTCTCAAGGCGTTAACACTGCCACAAAAACAACTCTTTGCCACTGCACTTTGCCAACGTATGTTGCCCAACTATCAACTGTTTTCCGAAGTCTGTGAGTTTGGCGATCCTACTGTGTTGAGTACCGCATTAGAACTATTGTGGCAATCCCAGTACGACTCCAAGCTCAAATTCAATGTCGATGTGCATCTGCAACGCTTGGAAGATAACACCCCAGATCCTGCTGATTTTGAAGCCTATGGCGTCTATCCTGCTATGGATGCAGTGGTCGCCATATCGACCTTACTGGGTGCGATCCAAGGCAAAATTGAAGAAGATATAGTCAATATCAGCAAATTATCATCCAGCACAGTGGCTAACTACATCGAAGCGATCAGCGATGTCGATTTGGTGGATGAAGCATTAGATGATTTCGTTTTCGCCCATGAAGTCATGGAAGAAGAGAAAGAATTACAAAATTCTCTGTTGGAAATTATTGAAGAAAATCCGAAGATCACCGCAGAACTGGTCAAAGGTTTACGCAAAGACATTATCGAAGCTGGCGTATCAAATATCGGTATCAGCGTCGCTTAATTGATGGGGGTGCTTGGGGTTACTCAAGCACCCTTATTTCTAAACAATGTTTCTAAACAATAAGCCTCTAGTCTCGACTGCAATCACTTTCATGCAAGCCACAAAACGAATAAGACCAAGGCTAGCAAGTTCCATCAGCCAATATTGAGTTATTCCAATGAAAAAGATTGTTTATCAAGGATTTATCTTAACCAATAGCGAAGGACGAACCGACAGTTGGAAACTGACCATCAAAGATCAACAGCGTATCGGTTCTTTATTCGAACTGCGGCGTTTAGTGGGATACTTCTTAGAACTCGGCATACTGCCCGCGACACGCTCCAGCCTGCAAGACGCAAAACAAACGCAAAATACTATGAGCAAAAACACCGTAAAACCTAAAAGACGCTAAAAATCAGTTCCCCTCGTTAAATCAACGCATAGAGAATAACTCTGGCGCCTTTGACTGCATAAACTCAATAAAGACTCTTACCTTTAGCGGCTGCTGGCTGCGCTGATGATATAAAATCGAAATTCGCCTCTGTTCGCCAATCCATTCCGGCAGTAATACTTTAAGTTTTCCCTCTTTAATCTGCTGTTTTACAAATAGTTCAGGACCATACAAGATCCCGCCATGGCCTAAGGTCGCCTGAATCGCTCCGTGTAAATCCGTGAGGGTGAGCTTAGTCGGGCCATTAAAATAAAAAGACTCGCCGCTTGGATGCTTTAAATGCCAATTAAACAGCGGCCAGACTTTTATCAGTTGATGGGCTTCAAGATCATCGGGATGCTCAAGTTTAGGTGCCTGAGCCAAATATTCTGGCGTGGCAAACAGGCAATAGTCGAGCTCGCCTAAGGTACTCGACACCCAAGAAGAATCAGGCTGAGCCCCGCCAACAATCGCCACATCTATGCCTTTGTCGATCAAATCCACTAACTCATTACTCTGGGAAATGTGCAAACGGATATCAGGATACAAACGGCCAAACTCATTCAATGCTTGAATAAACACAATGGAAATAATCGAAATCGGCGCGGCGATGCGCAAAGTTCCCTCGGGTTTATCACTGCCTAAACCACTTAGTTCATCAAATTGAGCGACCACACTCTGGTAGCGTTGAAAGAGCGCCAGCCCTTCCTCTGTCAGTCGCAACTTGCGGGTGCTGCGCATAAAAAGCTGTTTATCGAGCTTCTCTTCCAACTTCGCTAACTTGCGGCTCACAGTGGCGATGGGCATATCGAGCTCTTTCGCCGCCTGCGAAAAACTGCCCGCATTGACTAAATGCACAAAAAGATAGACAAGTTGTAGTTCAGCGCCTAAATCATCACTCATTGCATATCCTAATTTCACATATTGGGTATTGACGTTAAAACGCTAAATTCACTAAGTGATTGTGTTTTAAACATTGAATTATTCACTTATACGACCATAGCGCAATAGCCTTAGATTGAAATGGTATGTTATTTTGTGGCGAGTTTTACTGCGCTGGCGCTAAATCTGGCTCTAAAGTGACATAAAAAGAAGCAAGTGCTGTAACTCTGGCCACCAAGAATCAAAGCAACAGTAAAATGACGACGGTGGGCGAGTTTATTCAAATTTAATCGTAAGGATGAGTGAGGGAAATGACCATTTTAACCCCTCTGTTTGCCGTCTTCGGGATCATGTTGCTCGGTACACTAGTGCAAAAACTAAAACTCTTGCCCGTCGATACGGATCAAGTGCTGAACCAATATGTCTACTATATTGCGTTCCCTGCAATCATGCTTATCGCACTCGCCCAGCAGCCGATTGGCGAGATTTTGCAATGGGGATTTATTGCGGGCTACAGCACGGCTATGGTGATCACTTATCTTGTCTGCCTTGGGCTATCGCTGATCGCTAACCCTAAACAGCATGCGGTTGCCGCCATTCGAGCCCTCAATGCCACCTTTGGCAATACGGCATTTATTGGTATTCCACTGCTCATCATCCTCTTTCCGCAGCAACAAAGTGCCTTAGTCGCCGCCTCGATTGCCAGCTTATTATCCGTGCTGATGTTTGCCGTCGCCTTAGTCTCGATGGAACTGGCCACTAACACCCAAAGACAACACCACGCCTTAATCATAATGGCAATGGCGGTCGGTAAAAACCCTATCGTTATTGGTAGCTTAATTGGCATCGGCATTTCGGCGCTAGAAATAAAACTGCCGTCAGGGCTGGCGCTAATGATCCTGCAAATAGGCAATACCTCAAGCCCCTGCGCCCTATTTGCTATCGGCATGGTACTCGCCAAAGCGATGCGCTACCAGAAAGATAGCAGCGTATTTAGCCCCAAAAATTTTATCGAACTGAGCCTTATCAATCTCTTCAAGCTGGCTATCCAACCGGCACTCGTCTACTTTATGCTTAACCGTTTTGGCGTAAGTGGTGACTACCTGATCATGGGCGTGATCTTGAGCGCACTGCCCACCGCGGCTAGCGTGTACTTACTCGCCCAGCGTTATAACACTCAGGCTTCAACCAGTGCTCAGGGCATTCTATTTGGCACCTTAGTCACTTTCTTCAGTTTACCTATCTTAGAAAGCTTAGTAAGAACCCATTCATAATCAGTTAATTAAAAATATTCACTGCCGATAATGCCGATTTTTCACCCAAGCCACTTTACTGTATATAAAATCAGTATATACTGTTTATCAATACAGTGGTTTGGTATGTTTTTCGACAGGAATTCACTATGCTTTGCCAACTCAGCATTAATAACTTCGCTATCGTCCGTTTTTTAGAACTGGATTTTCGCCCCGGTATGACCAGCATCACAGGTGAAACCGGTGCAGGTAAATCGATTGCCATCGATGCGCTAGGCCTATGCCTAGGCAATCGCGCCGATGCCAGCAGTGTTCGTCCCGGAGCCAATAAAACCGAGGTCAGCGCCCGCTTTTCCTTGGATGATATTCCACTGGCAAAACGTTGGTTAGAAGATAACGATCTTGAACTCGATGATGAGTGCATTCTACGTCGGACTATTGGTAGCGATGGCCGTTCACGCGCCTACATCAATGGTAATCCAGTGCCGCTGACGCAACTCAAATTACTGGGTCAGTTGCTTATCGGTATTCACGGTCAACATGCGCACCATGCAATGTTAAAAAGTGAACATCAACTCACCCTGCTCGACAGTTATGCCAACCACAGATTGCTTATCGATACGGTTGCCGCTAGCTTTCAACGCTGCAAGCAAATTGAGGCCGATTTAAAACAACTCGAAGCCTCCCAGCATGAACGTATTGCCCGTAAGCAATTAGTGCAATATCAAGTAGAAGAACTCGATGAGTTTGATCTTAAAGTTGATGAGTTCGATGAGATTGAGCAAGAGCACAAACGTCTGGCTAATGGCACTGAGTTGATTGATACCTGTCAGGCGAGCTTAGATATACTCACAGAGGGCGAAGAGAACAATATAGAGTCGCTACTCAACCGAGTCGTTTCCCTCGCCGAAGATCTGCAAAGCTACGATCCCGCATTAAGCAATATCAACACTATGCTCAATGATGCCTTAATCCAAGTGCAAGAAAGTGCAGGCGAATTACAGCACTATTTGAGTAAGCTTGAACTCGATCCAACCCACTTTGCCTATTTAGAAGAACGGCTATCAAAAGCCATGCAACTGGCGCGTAAGCATCATGTTAGCCCGAATAAACTGGCCGAGCATCATTTAGCATTAAAGGCTGAGCTAAGCACCTTAGACAGTGATGAAAGTAAACTTGAAGAAATTCAGCTTCAAGTCGAGGCAAGTAGAGCCGCTTATCTTAGCAATGCGCAAAAGCTCAGCCAAAGCCGTGCCCGCTATGCTAAAGAACTCGACAAACTGGTGACTCAGTCAATCCACGAACTGAATATGCCTAAGGGTAAATTTACGATCGAAGTCAATTTCCACCCCGAGCAAATGTCAGCCAATGGCAGTGACAATATCGAATTTATGGTAACCACTAACCCTGGCCAACCTTTGCAACCGATTTCGAAAGTCGCGTCTGGCGGTGAGCTTTCACGCATAGGATTAGGGATCCAAGTGATTACCGCGAAAAAAGTTGCCACACCGACATTAATTTTCGATGAGGTGGATGTCGGGATTTCTGGCCCCACCGCCGCAGTGGTGGGCCGCATGTTACGCAGCTTAGGGGAATCGACCCAAGTACTGTGCGTGACTCACTTGCCGCAAGTTGCGGGCAATGGTCATCAACACATGTTCGTCGATAAATTTAATAAGGCAGGCAGTACTGAGACCACAATGAAATCGCTCGATCGTGAGCAGCGTATCCAAGAGCTTGCAAGACTGTTAGGTGGCGATACTATCACCAGCAATACCCTAGCGAACGCAAGGGAACTGCTGCAATAGTAGTATGAATCAGATAACGAATGAGATCGCTAAACGCTTGAATCTACACACTCTATATCACAAGCTAAGGGGCTATATCAAAAACTAAGGGTTAGTTGTTGGCCATGCTAACTAACATGCCGGGTTAACTATCATGTGAGGTTAGCGATAATGTTAGCTAAAACACCAGACTAGCCCTTGCAGACAAATAAACGAAAACACGCCCGCTAAGACATCGTCAATCATAATGCCAAAGCCACCATGAACTTTGGCATCGAGCCATCGAATAGGCCAAGGCTTGATGATGTCGAAAAAGCGAAATAGACCAAAGCCGACTAACAACCAACCCCAACCTGCTGGTGCCGCTATCATAGTGATCAGTAGCCCAACCACTTCATCCCACACAATAGCACCGTGATCGTGTACCCCCATATCTTGAGCGGCTTTACCGCAGATATAAAATCCCGCAAATGCGCTCAATAAGGTTAAGCCGATATACCAAGTGAGCGGTAATGGCGCCATCAATAAATAGAGGGGAATGGCTGCTAAGGTACCGAAAGTACCAGGTGCTTTAGCGGCGAGCCCGCTACCGAAACCGAGTGCCAAAAAGTGGACAGGATTTTTTAATGACAGGCGCGTTAGCACCTGATCCTTTGACAACCATTTCATTAACATGCTCTTCGCTTAAAAGTGCTCGAAACCGTGATACGGCGGCGTAAACGGCTCACCATTGAGTTGCAACTTGAGCTTACTGCCCGCACAAATTTGTCCAACGCGAACAAACTTTGCTCCTGCATGGCTCAACGCTGTCTCAAGCGCACCTTTTTGCGCTTCAGGAACGGTGAACAGCAATTCATAATCTTCGCCCCCCGTCAGCGCATAACCTAAGGCATGCTCCTCGCTGACGGTATCTTGCATCGCGCGTGAAAGCGGGATGCAATTAACATCCACCACAGCACCAACTGCCGAAGCCTTAAGCACATGACCGATATCCGAGATAAACCCGTCGGAAAGATCGATTGCACTGGAGGCAAGCGAACGCAAAGCTTGGCCCGCTAAGACTCTTGGTGTTGGACGATAATGGCGATTGATCAGGAATTCTTTATGCTCGGCTCTGGCCTGTTGTGCGCCTCGAATGATATCCAGACCTAAGGCCGAATCTCCGAGCGTGCCCGTGACATAAATCCAATCACCGGCTTTAGCACCATGACGAGTGAGTGCCTTACCCTGTGGGACTTGGCCGTGCACTGTGATGTTAATCGCCCGTGGACCACGAGTCGTATCGCCGCCAATTAAGGCGATGCCATAGTAATCGGCCGCTTCAAACAAGCCTTCACTAAAGCCACTTAGCCAAGTCTCATCGACTTCGGGTAGCGTTAAGGCAAGCGTCATCCACGCGGGTTCAGCGCCCATGGCAGCCAGATCAGATAAATTTACCGCTAAGGCTTTGTAACCTAAGGCAGCAGGAGGCATATCGGGGAAGAAATGGACATTTTCAACTAAGGTGTCACAGGAGATAGCGATCGACTTGTTTTCTGCAGGTTGCACTAAAGCGCAATCGTCACCGATGCCAAGCTTCACATCACGGCGAGTGGGGCCGCGGTTGCTAAAATAACATTCAATTAATTGGAATTCTTTCACTGTACAGTTTGGCACGACTTACATCGGCCACCTTTGTTAGCAATGAAAAACGGTATCCTAAGATACCGTTTGTCTTTATTACTTGCGTGCAACCAGTTTGTCGAGCAGTCCGTTCACAAACTTATGACTCTCGTCCGCACCGAAAGCTTTTGCCAACTCAATCGCTTCGTTAATCGCGACCTTGTATGGCACATCTTTACGGAAAGTCAGCTCATAGGTCGCTAAACGAACTATGGCTTTCTCTACTGGAGACACTTCATCAATCGGGCGTTCCAGATGCGGGATGATCAGCTCATCCAATTGGGTTTTCTTCGTTGCAACGCCTGAAAATAGCTCACGAAAATAAGCTACATCAACACCGTCGAGACTTTGTTCAGTTAAAAACTCATGCTCGACATCGGCAATATTATTCCCGCTTAGTTGCCATGAATAGATGGCTTGAACGGCTAAACGGCGGGCCTTGCGGCGCTCAGAAGGCTTCATTATTTTTCCTACTATAACAACTGTTGTTCAAGTTCTTGCAGAACATTGACCATTTCAAGCAGGCTTAAAGCAGCTTCGCCGCCTTTGTTACCCGCTTTGGTACCTGAACGTTCAATCGCTTGTTCAATGGTATCAGTGGTCAAAACACCGAAAGCAACAGGCAGATCAAATTCTAAAGCAACTTGAGCTAGACCTTTATTACATTCGCCTGCAACAAAATCAAAATGAGGAGTACCACCACGGATCACCGCACCTAATGCGATAATACCGTCGAATTTACCACTGGCAGCTACGCGACGCGCAGCTAGCGGCAACTCAACCGCACCTGGTACACGGACAACAGTGATATTGTCGTCGCTGACTTGGCCAAAACGTTTCAGCGTGTCAAGTGCACCTTCAAGCAAGCTCTCAACTAAAAAGCTGTTGAAACGCGAAATTACAATCGCAACTTTGGCATTTTTCGCTTCGATATTACCTTGAACTACGTTCATTATCTTACCTAATTTAGCTAAAGCACCCAGCTCGGGGCGAAAAGTGGCGACATGATATCACAGCCAATTGCCCAGAGCCCTATGCAAATTATCAGAAATTGTTAATTTTACTTCAGTGTAACTTTGGGTTTCAGTCCGCCACATACTCAGTCACTTCAAGGCCAAAGCCTGAAAGTGAGTGGTAGCGTTTAGGCGAACTGAGCAGGCGCATCTTAGTCACACCAAGGCTGGCGAGAATTTGCGAGCCAACACCCACACGGCGCGACGTCCCCTGCCATTTTGCAGAAGCAGGCGCTTGGCCTTGATCTTCAGCTTCAAAGGCTTTCACCTTAGAAAGGATTTCACAGGGATGTTCTTGATTCCCGAGTAAAACCAATACACCACCTTCTGCAGAAATACGCTCCATCGCCTTTTCGAGTGGCCAGCTGCGTTGCTGATCGCGCTCTGAGTGGAGTAAATCGTTGAAGGTATTTTGCAAATGCACGCGCACCAAACAATCTTCTTTCACCTCACCTTTGACTAAGGCAAAGTGCAGTTGATTGTCGATAGTGTCTCTGAAGGTCACCATGTCGAACTCACCGAAACGGGTCGGTAATTTGCATTTAGCTTCACGCACAACCGTGGTTTCTTTGGTGTTGCGATACTCGATTAAAGCCGCGATAGTGCCGATTTTGATGCCATGCAACTCGGAGAAAATCTCCAAATCTGGGCGACGTGCCATAGTGCCGTCTTCGTTCAAAATCTCAACGATAACGCCCGATGGCTCAAGTCCCGCAAGACGGGCTAAATCACAGCCAGCTTCAGTGTGGCCTGCGCGGGTTAATACGCCGCCGTCCTGTGCCATTAGCGGGAAGATGTGCCCTGGTTGCACTAAATCAGACGCTTTAGCCTCCTTAGCCACAGCCGCTTTCACCGTTACAGCGCGATCGTGGGCCGAAATACCGGTAGTCACACCTTCTGCCGCTTCAATAGAAACCGTAAAGTTAGTCGAGAACTGGGCGTTATTATTCGTCACCATTAAGGGGAGATTTAACTGCTGGCAACGGGCTTTAGTCATGGTCTGGCAAATAAGCCCACGGCCATATTTCGCCATAAAGTTAATCGCTTCTGGCGTGACCATTTCGGCCGCCATGATCAAATCACCTTCGTTTTCTCTGTCTTCGTCATCCATCAAAATAACCATTTTGCCTTGACGAATATCTTCGATGATCTCTTCTATACTGTGCAGCGCCATTGTAGGACCTTATGATTTTGCTGTTATTATGAAATTCTATACCTAAATAACCTAAGCTGCCGATAAGCTTAAGTTAAATAATCTGCTCCTGTGCACTAACGCACAAAGCCGGCACGGGCTAACATTTCCATGGTGACGCCACCGCTCTTGCTGTCTTTGCCATCATAATTCATCAAGCGTTCAAGATAACGGGCGATTAAATCCACTTCGATATTCACCTTATCACCCGCTTGCAGGTCGATTAACGTGGTTTCACCTGCGGTATGCGGCACTATGGTCAAGCGGAATCGACTGCCGTCCACTTCGTTAACCGTCAGACTCACGCCATCAATGGTGATGGAACCTTTATGGGCAATATAACGCCCAAGCTCTGCGGGTGCGGCTAACCAAAATTCAATGGCTTGACCACGCACTAAGCGTTGCTCAACCGTTGCAATACCGTCAACATGGCCACTGACCATGTGGCCGCCTAAGCGTGTGGTTGGGGTGACGGCCTTTTCAAGATTCACCTTAGTGCCCACTTTGTAATTAGCAAAGCCGGTTAGACTCACGGTTTCGGCAGAGACATCAGCCACATAACCGTCGGCTAATTGCTGCACAACCGTTAAGCACACACCGTTAGTGGCAATGCTGTCGCCTAAACGCACATCGTTTAAATCCAGTTTGCCGCTCGCCACGGTAAGACGAATATCATCGCCTTTACGCTCCAGTTTGCGCAGGGTGCCAACGGCTTCAATAATCCCAGTAAACATGGTTAACTCACTTAATTAAATAAAGAAGTAATAAGGCATAAGACTCAAGGTTAAACGGTTATCTTGCTCCAATTCGATTTAAATAAAGAGGTATCAAGCTTAACGCTCAAGGTTAAACGGGTATCTGGCCCTAATTTGCGCTCATCGACCAAAGTGAGTGCAGGAATGTGTGCCATGGTTTGATAATCGGGCAATTGCAGCAAATTACGCCCATGCCCACCGAGGATTTTCATCGCTTGGTATAGCACTAACTCATCGGCAAGCCCCTGCGCTAAAAATGCGCCCGCTAAGGTTGCACCCGCTTCCACCAACACGTGATTACAGCTTTGGCCTAAATAGCTTAATAGTTCAGGCAATGAGACGCGACCTTCAATTGCAGGTAACAGGAGGCAACTCACATGGGAGGGCAATTGTGCTTGAAACTCTGCGGGATAAGCCACGGTCGAGACCAAGAGTATCGGCGATACAATAGCCAAACATGCAGCAGATAACGGCAAACGGGCGTGACTATCGAGTATGACTCTTAATGGCTGCAGTAATTGCGCCTCGGTTACACTGTCTTTTAAGCTGCCAAGTTCCTGATAACGCACATTGAGTGAGGGATCGTCCGCCAGTATGGTTTCAATTCCCGTGACCAGTGCACAAGAACGTAAACGTAATCGCTGCACGTCGCGGCGAGATTCTGGACTAGTTATCCATTTAGACACACCGTTAGACAGCGCGGTTTTACCATCGAGACTGGCAGCCAATTTGACAGTGACTCTGGGTAAACCTGATTCCATACGCTTCATAAAGCCTAAATTCAAGGCATAGGCTTCATCGCGATGTAATCCCACATCCACTTCAATGCCGGCGTCGCGCAGCATTTGAATGCCACGACCACCTACTTGCGGATTAGGATCTTCCACCGCCACTACTACACGTTTAACGCCAATATTGATCAGCGCCAAGGCGCAGGGCGGCGTGCGGCCATAATGGCTGCAGGGCTCTAAAGTGACATAGGCCGTTGCGCCGCGGGCGCGTTCGCCAGCCATACGTAGCGCATGCACTTCGGCGTGGGGTTCACCCGCTTTTTGATGATAACCTTCACCGGTGATTTGATTATCTTTAACGATAACGCAGCCCACACTGGGATTGGGTCTTGTGGTGTAAAAGCCTTTGCGCGCCAATTGAATCGCGCGGCTCATCATTTGGGTATCGAGTACGGACCAACTTATGTTCAAGCTCATGTTCAACCCTGTTGTTAAAGGTTTCGGCTTTCACCAGTCTTACAAACCTGTCTTTTAAATTTGTGCTTTCACGCCAATCGCTCGTACACGTCTGCCTTGTCGGCGACAAAACTCAATGACTACTTTTGCAGCTTGGCGATGGCTTCGCCAAATTCAGACACGTCTTCAAAGGCGCGGTACACAGAAGCGAAACGAATGTAGGCGACTTTATCTAGGCTCATCAATTGCTCCATCATTAAGTTACCCACCATTTCTGACGGCACTTCCCGCTCGCCAGTGGCGCGCAGAGTAGACTTGATTTTGCTGAGTGCTTGCTCTATTTCATCCATAGATACGGGGCGTTTTTCAACGGCGCGCAACATGCCACCTTGGAGTTTTTCTTCATCAAAGGGTTGGCGTGAACCATCGCGCTTAATCACCCTAGGCATAACTAATTCGGCGCCTTCGAAGGTGGTAAATCTTTCATGACATTCGGTGCATTCTCGGCGACGGCGCACTTGGTGGCCTTCTGCCACTAATCGGGAATCGATGACTTTAGTATCTGTCGCGCTACAAAATGGACAATGCATTGAGCCTCCTGCCAGTGAATGGTGGTAAAGCGTTAATGGCTTTACCTGTTAAATCTCAGTCAAACGCAATGGATTTAAACCTAAGATTTTACCAATAAAAATGGCCGCGAGATGCGGCCATGAGATTTTATCCTATTTATGGGCTGAGGTTAACTACCTGAGCTTAACAACCTAATGTTAACTACTTGATGTTAAGTGCCTGATGCTAAGTACCTGATGTGACAAGTATCAAGTCAGTCGGCGGTCAATCTCGGCCCTTCATCTACTAAACGTAGATGCATAGGCAAATTAGCCGTAAACAGGGAAACGTGCACACAGTGCCAATACTTGGCCCTTAACACGCTCAATCACAGCAGGATTGTTCGCATCATCAAGGATGTCACAAATCCAGCCAGTCAGCTCTTTCGATTCCGCTTCTTTAAAGCCGCGGCGCGTAATGGCTGGCGTACCGATACGCACACCTGAGGTCACAAAGGGTGAACGTGGATCGTTTGGCACTGAGTTTTTGTTCACGGTAATGTTAGCGCTACCTAAGGCGGCATCGGCTTCTTTACCCGTTAAGTCACGACCAATCAGGTCAACTAGCATTAAGTGGTTGCTGGTTCCGCCAGAGACGATTTTGTAACCGCGCTCAAGGAACACTTCAACCATAGCTTTAGCGTTATTAACCACTTGCTGTTGGTACACTTTAAATTCTGGCTCTAGGGCTTCTTTGAACGCAACCGCTTTACCGGCGATAACGTGCATTAATGGGCCACCTTGACCGCCAGGGAATACCGCAGAGTTCAACTTTTTGTACAAGTCTTCATCATCAGCAGCAGACAGGATCACGCCACCACGAGGACCCGCTAAGGTTTTGTGAGTCGTTGATGTCACAACGTGTGCGTGTGGAACTGGGTTTGGATAAACGCCAGCAGCAATAAGACCGGCAACGTGCGCCATGTCGACAAATAGGTAAGCACCTATTTTGTCTGCGATTTCACGCATTTTTGCCCAGTCAACGATACCTGAATAAGCAGAGAAACCGCCGATCATCATCTTAGGCTTGTGTTCTATGGCAATACGTTCCATCTCTTCGTAGTCAATTTTGCCAGACTCGTCGATACCGTAAGGAATGATGTTGTACAGTTTGCCAGAGAAGTTAACCGGTGAACCGTGGGTCAAGTGACCACCGTGAGCTAAGTTCATGCCCAGTACGGTATCGCCAGGTTTTAACAATGCCATGTAAACCGCGCTGTTTGCCTGTGAACCTGAATGAGGTTGTACGTTAGCGTAAGTTGCGCCAAACAGTTGTTTAGCACGTTCAATCGCTAAGGTTTCAACTACGTCCACATACTCACAACCACCGTAGTAACGCTTGCCTGGATAGCCTTCAGCGTACTTATTGGTTAACTGTGAACCTTGCGCTTCCATCACGCGTGGACTGGTGTAGTTTTCAGAAGCAATCAGCTCAATATGCTCTTCTTGACGCAGAGTTTCATTCTGAATTGCGTTAAACAGTTCCGGATCATAATCTGCGATATTCATATCTTTTTTCAGCATTGCTTACTCCAGCTGCCAATTCTTATAGGTAGGGTTGCGCGGTATTCTACTCGGAACGCGGTCACAATCCCAGTATTTGAAACATGAAATTCCTGCAGAGAGTGCTTGAACTTGGCTCATTGTCGAGTTGAGTTCGGCGCGCAATCGAGTAGAATTAGCCGCATCATTAGTCACTTAAGATAGAGAAAAATGGCTCAGTTTGTTTACAGCATGCTGCGGGTGGGTAAAATTGTTCCGCCTAAGAAGCAGATCCTTAAAGATATTTCTTTAAGCTTTTTCCCCGGCGCCAAAATTGGCGTACTCGGCCTCAACGGTTCAGGTAAGTCGACACTACTGCGCATTATGGCGGGTATTGACACCGAAATTGAAGGTGAAGCGCGCCCAATGCCGGGATTGAAAATCGGTTACCTGCCGCAGGAACCTAAACTCGATCCGAATCAAACCGTGCGTGAAGCGATTGAAGAAGCGGTAGCAGAGGCAAAAAATGCCCTGACTCGCCTCGATGCCGTTTACGCAGCCTACGCCGAGCCGGATGCCGATTTCGACGCCCTTGCAAAAGAGCAAGGCGAACTCGAAGCCATTATTCAAGCCCAAGATGCCCATAACTTAGAGTACGTCCTTGAGCGCGCCGCCAACGCCCTGCGTCTGCCAGATTGGGATGAGAAAATCGAAGTATTATCCGGTGGTGAACGTCGCCGCGTGGCGATTTGTCGCTTGCTGCTTGAAAAACCAGAAATGCTGTTACTGGACGAACCAACCAACCACTTGGATGCTGAATCTGTGGCGTGGCTTGAGCACTTCCTGCAGGAATATGCTGGTACTGTGGTCGCGATTACCCATGACCGTTACTTCCTCGACAATGCTGCTGGCTGGATTTTAGAACTCGACCGCGGTGAAGGTATTCCGTGGGAAGGTAACTATTCTTCATGGCTTGAGCAGAAAGATGCCCGTCTGAAGCAAGAATCAGCCACCGAAAGCGCCCGTCAAAAAACCATTGCAAAGGAATTGGAATGGGTACGCCAAGGTGCGAAAGGCCGTCAGTCTAAGGGCAAAGCCCGTATGGCGCGCTTTGAAGAGCTGAACACTAACGATTACCAAAAACGTAACGAAACCAACGAGCTGTTTATTCCGCCCGGACCACGTTTAGGCGACAAGGTTATTGAAGTGAATAACCTGACCAAATCTTACGGTGACCGCGTTTTGATCGACAACCTGTCGTTCTCTGTGCCTAAGGGCGCGATCGTCGGCATTATCGGCGCCAACGGCGCGGGTAAATCGACCCTGTTCCGCATGTTATCCGGCGCAGAAAAGCCAGACAGCGGCAGCATTGAGCTGGGTGATACTGTGCAACTGGCCTCGGTTGAGCAGTTCCGCGATTCGATGAATGATAAGAACACCATTTGGGAAGAAATCTCCGGTGGTCAAGACATAATGCGTATCAACAACATGGAAATCCCGAGCCGCGCCTATGTAGGCCGCTTCAACTTCCGTGGTGGCGATCAGCAAAAAGTCATCGGTACTTTATCTGGTGGTGAACGTAACCGAGTGCATTTAGCCAAACTGCTGCAGGCGGGCGGTAACGTCTTATTACTCGACGAACCCACCAACGATTTAGACGTTGAAACCCTGCGCGCACTGGAAGAAGCGATTCTGGAATTCCCAGGTTGCGCTATGGTGATTTCGCATGACCGTTGGTTCCTCGACCGTATCGCGACCCACATTCTGGATTATCGCGACGAAGGTCAAGTGAACTTCTACGAAGGTAACTACACAGAATACTCGGCATGGTTGAAAAACACCTATGGCGCCGATGTGGTTGAGCCACACCGCTTGAAATATAAGCGCATGATTAAGTAAATCTAGAATCTAGAATCTAGAATCTAGAATCTAGACAAGTGTAAATCTGAGGAGTTTAGCTCGAAAGGGTTAAGCTCCTTTTTTATGGCATCCAGTTACGCTATGAGTGCCGTAGACTTTGGCGCTATTTCAAACTGGCACTATTCCAAACTGCCACTATTTCAAACTAGCAAAATAAGCCACCAGCATATCCATCATCACCCTAAGTGCAGGCTGCATGTGTTTGCGGGATTGATACACGCCATACACACCAAGGGACTGCGGCTTAAACTCAGTTAATAAAGGCACTAGCTGACCCGAGTCTAAATAGGGTTTCGCCGCCCATAGCGGTTGCATCGCAATCCCCTCGCCTGCCAGCGTAGCATTGAGCACCACCATTGAATCATTGGCGCTGAAATTCCCATTCACAGGCACATTAAAAGCTTGGCCTTGGTTTGACTTAGGATCAGCGTTCAGCGCTTGAGCCTGTTTCGCTCCTACATCGGTTTGATAAAAGCGCCACATCACATCGCCAAAATAGGAATAGGTTAAACAGTTATGCTGAGTTAAATCCTCGGGATGCAGCACGGCCGCACGCGCGGCAAGATAACTCGGGGCAGCGCACACAACAGACTCACATTCCCCCAAGCGCCTAGCGATAAGATTAGGGTCAAGCTCATTAGTGATACGAATCGCCAAATCAATTCGCTCGGCGACCAAGTCGACGGTTTGGCTACTCACGTGAAAATTCACACTCGCCTGCGGATAACTGGCTAAATATTGCTGTACCACGGCCGCTAAAATCTGATGTGCCAAAAATTGTGAGCAGCTAATACGCAATAAGCCTCGCGGAATCGCCACAGCGGCATGACTGACCGCAGGCACTTCGTTAGCCAGTTCGAGCAGCCGATGGCAATAGTCCAGCACTTGCTCACCCGCTGGCGTTAAGCTGAGGCTACGCGTCGAGCGATGCAATAACCTAGCACCAGACCATTCTTCCATTTCGCTCAAGTAACGGGTCACCATAGAACGCGACATATCTAAGGCATTGGCGGCGCTGATCATGCTGCCGCACTCAACAATAGTCACAAACACCTTAGCCGCTTCGAGTCTGTCCATGATTTATCTCCACTCTCGTTCAATCACTCACTTTCAATCATTCGAAGGCTCAATGACATACTCGCGTACCCACATAACTAAGTAACTAGTAATTAAGAATGCAAGAGTGCGCGCGGCCATTCGTCCGATTTATGCAACAAACATGGGCAGATACTCGCATTTATCTATTGATTTTTGCAACCTATACTTGACTCACTTTTGCAGCAGTTGCAAATCAATGAATGCTTAATTGACCCTTTATTCTCATCCTTTGAAATAAGTGAGCCCCAAATGAACACATCGACCTATGCAATACGTAACACAGTTAACGCCACATTGAAGGCCTCGTCTAAAATCAGCCTAGCCGCCACCTTGTTGCTGGCAGGGCTTAGCGCGGTCAATGCAGCGCCATTACAAGTGAGCCATTTTAATCCGGGCGAAAACAGCATCTTTGCCGTGTCATCGAGCTTTATCAGCGGCGAACACGAAATAATGCTAGTCGATGCACAATTTCAAAATAACGATGCCCAAAAATTGGTCGACACCATCAAAGCCAGCGGTAAAAAGCTGACTCAGGTGTATATCAGCCATAGCGATCCTGATTTCTATTTCGGCTTAGCCGTGATTAAAAAGAATTTCCCCGATGCACAAATCGTCGCGACTCAAACCACAGTCGATGCGATTAAAGCCTCAATGGAAGGCAAACTCGCCTACTGGGGGCCGATTTTAAAAGATAATGCGCCAAGCGAATTAGTGTTACCTAAGGCGATTCACAGTGACACTTTTACTATCGACGGTGAGCAAGTGATTATCAAAGGTTTTAATGATAAACACCCTAAACACACTTTCCTGTGGGTACCATCGGCAAAAACCATTACAGGTGGCGTAGAAGTATTTGATAACACGCATGTTTGGATGGCTGACACTCAAACTGCCTCTGAGCGTCAGGAATGGTTAACCCATTTAGATGCAATGGAAAAACTGCTGCCGACCACAGTGATCCCAGGGCACTATTTAGGCGAAGCGCGATTTAATACCCACGCCATCGGTTTTACCCGTGAATATGTAAAAGCCTTTGAAATTGCTGCAAAAGCCTCGAAAGATTCAGCCGAATTAATCCAAAAGATGCTGGCGCTATACCCACAAATGCCAGCCGATGCAGGGCTTGAGATCAGCGCCAAAGTTTACATGGGCGAAATGACCTGGCCTATGTAAGCCCAGCCATACCTATCTCGGCGATTAGGTACAGCTAGTTAGGTGTAAAAGATAGTTAAGTGCAAACAGTTAAAGACAGGCACGTGAGCGATTGCGTGCCATTTTTAGCTAAATGACTGCACCTAAATAACGGTACCAACCAAACTATTTTAATCAATGATCTCAAAGGGCTTAAGTCGCTAATGTCGCGACGAACTTAAGCCAAAAGGTTTAACACTATGACGACCCCAACAACTCATTCTGCTAGCACGGCCAGCAGCAATTCGGAAACCAAAGTGCGCACTCTGCACGCGATTATCGACCCTTTATGTGGTTGGTGTTATGCCGCGGCGCCGTTACTCGATGCCGCCGCAAAAGCAGGCTTTACCATTAAGCTCCACGGCGGCGGTATGCTCACTGGCCCAAGACGTAAACAAATCGATGCTAACTGGCGCGACTATGTTATGCCCCACGATCTGCGTATTGCCGAGCTAACTGGACAACCTTTTGGGGAAAACTATTTTGATGGTCTGCTGCGCGATACCACAATCGTACTCGACTCGGCGCCTCCTATTAAAGCCATGCTCGCAGTCGATGCTATGGGTGGCGACAGTTTGGCCTATCTACACTCAGTACAACTGGCCCATTACCGTGATGGTCACAGCGCCAGTGATGAAGGTAATCTCGCAAGGTTAGCCGCTGAACTTGGGCTCGACCCTATAGGCTTTGCGCAGCATTATGCCCAAGGTGAAGACAAGCTATATGAGCATATTGTTGAATCCAGAGCATTATTGAATCTTATAGGCGCCCAAGGCTTCCCTTCAATGGCTAGAGAGGATAATGACGGCAACATCACCGCCATTAATATCAACCGCTTTTATGGCCAACCCGCCCAGTGGTTAAGCCATCTTGAAGCACAGTTTGAGTCGTAATCATGCCAACGCTTAATGGTGTTCCAACAAGCTCTTTAGTGAGTGAGCCTGCTCAGTTAAATCTTATCGAAACAGCAAGGCAAACTGATGCGAATCTTGCACTTGTCAAAAGTACTTACGCAGGACACAGCTCTGCCGAAAATGCCAAAAATCTTGAGCATGCACTGGCAAATGACGCACGCTGGACAGAGGCGGTAGGGTTTCCCTATGCGGGCACTTACATAGGTTTTAGCGCGATAGCCGCCAATGTGTTCGCCCGCCTCGAAAAAGAATGGAATAACTATCGTGTCGATATCGAAGACTATGTGGCGCAGGGTGATAAGGTTTTTGCCTTCGGCACTTATTCAGGTACTTATGTCAAAACGGGCAAGTATTTTAGCGCCCGAGTCGCCCATTTATGGAAAATACACAGCGGAAAAATCGTCAGTTTCGAGCAGTTTGTTGATAGTTATACCGTCGTCAATGCCATGTAACTGCCAATACTATGTAAAGACAGTCATGCACAATAGAAATGCAATGATGGAATAACTGAATAATGAGGCGGGCAAGTTTAATTTAGCCCGCCTCACGACTTGCCGATGATAAGCCTTATCCGTATGATTTAGTATTTTCAATAGGTTGAGCACTTGACATTAAGTACTTAAGATTAAGCACTTGCGATTAAGCGCTTGAAATTGAATTCGTCAAGCTGCACGTTCGAAGACTCATCAACTCAAGTGTCTAAAATGACAAAATGAATAACTAAAACAAGAACAAGGATGCGGTCTAATGCAAATCAATTCGATGCCAGTCGGGGCTCACCCAATCACGCTATCTATGACGCGACTTAGCCGAGCCAGCCAATGGATACTCAAGCAACAGAGAAAATTCACGCCCCTGTTATGGCTTGTCACCGCACTCCCCTTTACCTCACTGGCGTTGACCTCATTAGCGGCCAATGCAAGTGAAGCCGAGCCAGAACTAAACATTCAAGAAAGCAGCGTCACCGATGGCCCTTATGTGTTTTTAGATGACACTCAAAAGGACACTGCCTATTGGATTTGCCAAAGCGAGCTAAAACAAACAAGGATTGCGAAGGCGCAGTTAACTCGCCCTACCAATTGCGGTGAATTACCCCAACCGCACCTTCATACACAAGCTGTCACGGTTGAGCCAGATACCTTCACCCAGGTCAGAAAAATTGTCGCCCTTAGCGATGTACACGGCCAGTTTGATGTAATGATTAACTTGCTAAAAGCCCATCAGATTATCAACAAAGATAACCACTGGGCCTTTGGTGACGGCCATATGGTGATGACGGGCGACATGTTTGACCGTGGTCATCAAGTCAATGAAGTATTGTGGTTTTTATATTCCTTAGACCAAGAAGCCCAAGCTGCGGGCGGACGCTTACATCTACTCATGGGCAATCACGAGCAAATGGTGTTTCGCGGCGACTTACGCTACGTCAACGAACGCTACCAAGTCGCGGCCGATTTACTCAAACGCAGCTACGATGCGCTCTACAACAAAGACACCGAAATCGGCCAATGGCTTCGCAGCAAACATACCTTAGTCAAAATCAATAATATCTTGTTTATGCACGGCGGCATCAGCCCTGAATGGGTCGAGCGTAAATTACATATCAGCGATGCTAACCAATTATTTCGTCAGCATTTAGATGATAAAAAAGCCGATTTGAAGCAAGACGATTTACTCAACTTTTTGTTTTTTACCAATGGTCCAACTTGGTATCGTGGCTACTTTAAAGATGAACTGAAAGAGTCGGATATCGATAGCATACTGAGCTATTTCAAGGTCGATCATATCGTCGTAGGGCACACATCGCAGGAACAAGTACTTGGGCTTTATCATAATAAAATCATTGCGATAGATAGCAGTATTAAGAATGGTAAATCCGGTGAGCTGTTACTTATCGACGCCGGCAAACTCCGCCGAGGTTTGTATCAGGGTGAGCAGGTTTCGCTATAACCTGCCTCACTAATATCTTTTGCCCCAATACGTGCATGAGCTAGCGCCTTAATCCACGAATGCGCTGGGGCAATAAGGCATGAATAAGCAAGGGTAAAACGGGCGCCCGCCATGGATCTAAATCGGCATAACACTCAATCGTATGGCTCTCAACATTCACCCATCTTAATATCCATAAGTTCGCCTGTTCTAATTAACTCTGACTATACTCAAGCCAAGTGCGACTCACCTAAGTGCTGGAGTAGAAATGGGGAAGAAATTACTCACATTATCTAGCTTTTGCTTGTTTCTATTCAGCTTCTATCCCCCAGCATTTGCGGGGCGAGAACTCCATTTAGTCGCCACTAACTATCCTCCTTTTTATGCCGATGCTTTACCTGAACAGGGCGGCGTTGCGCAAGTCGTCAAAGAAGCTTTTAAACGCAAAGGTTACACTGCCAGCCTCAAGTTTTATCCCTTCGCCCGCGCGGCTTTACTCGTTAAAACTGGCCAAGCTGATGGCATCATTGGGCTCTGGTATCGTAAAGAGCGCGAACAATGGGCCCAATATTCCGCGCCTATTCAACCCGTACAAATTGTGTTTTATAAACGCAAAGATTCACCGCTGAGTTTCAGTCAACTTTCAGATCTTAAACCTTTCACTATTGGCATTGGTCGCGGTTACGCTAATCCACCAGAAATCTTCGCCGCGGGGCTCACCACAGAGGAAGGAAATTCGGATGAGATGAATCTCAAAAAGCTGTTTTTAAAGCGTATTGACTTAGTCTTGATTGGCCATAACTTAGCGAGGTATTTAATTAAAAAAGGACCAAGTGAATATGAGGGTGCCTTTGAGCAAGTCGGCCACCCCATAGCGACTGAGGTATTTCATTTAGGGATTTCTTTGGCTGTGGCGGATCATCCGCAGTTAGTGACGGATTTTAATCAAGGTTTAGAAAGTATGCGACGCGATGGACGATTAGCGGCAATTTTAAGCCAATATCCTCAGATTGAAACGACTCAAGCGCCGATTGAAAAAACGCGAACTGAAGTCCATCCCTAAAGTCCGTACAGCTTTTAAAAAGCAATAACAGCACAAAAAAACAGCAAAACTCTCGTTGAATTGTGCTCAATGCTCAAAAAACACAATTTCTTTCATTTTCGTTCGCTTACCTTTACAAACTTTTACCCAACTGGCGTACGTTATTCACTAGAATAGCGCCATTAGAGCGATTACCTTTTTAAACTGCCTTTGCGCGAGATAATAATTACAATGAAAAAAACCATTATTGCCATTGCCCTGCTTGCGATTATCGCCACAGCGGTGAGTTTTAGTGATGTCCTTCAAGCGGCTAAACCCGAGAACGCGCCACATCTTATGCGTACCGTTCCTGTGGTCACGGGTGAAGTGATTGAATATCCATTAGCGCAATCTATCTCTCTTATCGGCAAACTCGCGGCTGAACGTGCAGTGATCATTGCACCGCAAGTCACAGGTAAGATTAAACAAGTCGCAGTGACCTCAAACCAAGCGGTGAAAAAAGGCCAGTTACTGATCGAACTCGATGATATGAAAGCCCAAGCCGCCGTCGCCGAGGCCAATGCTTTCCTCAATGATGAAAAACGTAAACTCAAAGAATTTGAAAAACTGATCAGCCGTAACGCCATTACCCAAACCGAGATTGACGCACAAAAAGCCAGTGTTGATATCGCCCAAGCACGCTTATCTTCCGCCCAAGCAGATTTACATTACCACTCGCTGATAGCGCCGTTTGCGGGTAATACTGGCCTGATTAATTTCAGCGAAGGCAAGATGGTCAGCATAGGCACTGAGTTGATGTCGCTAGATGATTTGTCCAGCATGCGCCTCGACTTACAAGTGCCTGAGCATTTCCTATCGCAACTGAGTATTGGCATGCAAGTATCAGCCACCAGTCGCGCTTGGCCGAATGAAATCTTTACTGGCAAAATGGTAGCTATCGATCCCCGCGTCAATGAGGAAACCTTAAACCTCAAAGTACGAGTGCTATTCGATAATCCGAAGAAACGCTTAAAACCGGGCATGATGATGTCGTCAACCATCACCTTCCCTGCGATTTCAGCACCTATGGTGCCAGTACAAGCTCTTGAATATTCAGGAACTAAACGTTACGTATACGTAGTTAGCGCCGACCACATTGCCCACCGCACAGAAGTGACACTCGGGGCACGTATCAATAACCAAGTCTTAATCGAAAGCGGTTTAAACATAGGTGACAAAGTCGTGGTACAGGGCTTAGTCAATATGCGCGATGGCCTGCAAATCAATGAAGTCACGCTCGATGATAAAGCTTCAGCCCGTGCGACAGAGCTTTCAGGTCCTAAAGCAACGGAGACGAAATAATGTGGTTATCCGATGTTTCGGTTAAACGCCCTGTCGTTGCCATCGTTTTAAGCTTACTGCTATGTGTATTCGGCATAGTGTCGTTCACTAAACTGTCGATACGAGAAATGCCCGACGTCGAAAGCCCTGTGGTCACCATCAGCACCAGTTACTCGGGTGCATCGGCGGCGATTATGGAAAGCCAGATCACTAAGACTTTAGAAGATGAGCTAACAGGGATCAGTGGTATTGACGAAATCACCTCGACCACACGTAACGGTAGCTCGCGTATCACAGTTAAATTCCTCCTCGGTTGGAACTTAACCGAAGGGGTCAGCGATGTGCGTGATGCTGTGGCCCGCGCCCAACGCAGACTTCCAGAAGATGCAAAAGATCCCGTCGTCTCAAAAGACAACGGCTCCGGCGAACCCTCTGTCTATGTGAACTTAAGCTCGAGTGTGATGGACCGCACTCAATTAACGGACTACGCCCAGCGAGTACTCGAGGACAAATTCAGTTTAATCAGCGGCGTGAGTTCTATCAGCATTTCCGGCGGCTTATATAAGGTCATGTACGTCAAGCTCAGACCCGAACAAATGGCAGGACGTAATGTCACCGCCACGGATATTATTAACGCCCTGCGTAAAGAGAACATAGAAACGCCCGGCGGCCAAGTGCGCAACGACACCACAGTGATGTCGGTGCGTACCAAACGCTTGTACTACACGCCGAAGGATTTTGACTATCTTGTGGTGCGTACCGCCAGCGATGGCACAGCTATCTACTTAAAAGATGTCGCCGATGTGGCTGTTGGAGCACAAAACGAAAACTCGACCTTCAAAAGCGACGGCATAGTTAACATCAGTTTAGGCATTATTGCCCAGTCCGATGCCAACCCTCTGCTCGTTGCCAAAGAAGTGCATAAAGAAGTTGATCGCGTACAAGACTTCCTGCCCGAAGGCACTAGCCTAGTGGTCGACTTCGACTCGACCGTATTTATCGACCGCTCGATTAACGAAGTGTATAGCACCCTTTATGTCACGGGCGCCTTGGTCGTACTCGTACTGTATATCTTCATTGGACAAGCGCGAGCAACGTTAATCCCAGCGGTGACTGTTCCTGTATCTTTGATCTCGGCATTTATCGCCGCCAACATGCTAGGTTATTCGATTAATCTACTGACATTGATGGCGTTAATCCTCTCCATCGGTCTGGTGGTGGATGATGCGATTGTGGTGGTTGAAAACATTTTCCACCATATCGAAAAAGGTGAAGAGCCCTTACTCGCCGCCTATAAAGGTACTCGCGAAGTGGGCTTTGCCGTTATCGCCACTACGGCGGTACTGGTGATGGTATTCCTCCCAATTTCCTTTATGGAGGGCATGGTCGGACTACTATTTACCGAGTTCTCCGTGATGCTGGCAGTGTCAGTGCTGTTCTCCTCCTTAGTGGCACTCACACTTACGCCTGTACTGAGCAGTAAATTACTCAAAGCCAACGTCAAACCGAATCGCTTTAATCGTTGGGTCGACAGCGGCTTTGCTCGCATGGAAAGCGTTTATCGTGTCGCCGTGACACGAGCGATTAAATTTCGTCTACTCGCACCGCTAGTCATACTCGCTTGTATCGGCGGCAGTGCTTGGTTAATGCAACAAGTACCGACACAGCTCGCGCCGCAGGAAGACCGCGGCGTGTTGTTCGCCTTTATTAAAGGCGCCGAAGGCACCAGTTATAACCGTATGACAGCCAACATGGACATAGTCGAAGACAGGCTCATGCCCTTGCTAGGTAAAGGTGTGCTGCGATCCTTCAGCGTACAAGCTCCCGCCTTTGGTGGCCGTGCTGGCGATCAAACTGGCTTTGTCATCATGCAGCTAGAAGATTGGGAACACCGCGATGTGACAGCGCAGCAAGCCCTTGGAATTATTAGCAATGCCTTAAAGGATATTCCAGATGTAATGGTTCGCCCTATGATGCCAGGCTTTAGAGGGCAATCGAGCGAACCCGTGCAATTTGTACTTGGTGGTTCGGACTATGCCGAACTGTTTAAGTGGGCGCAGATATTGAAAGAAGAGGCTAACGCTAGCCCTATGATGGAAGGGGCTGACTTAGACTACGCAGAAACAACGCCAGAACTCATTGTTACTGTCGATAAAGAGCGCGCCGCAGAACTGGGGATCAGTGTCGACCAAGTATCGGAAACCTTAGAAGTCATGCTGGGTGGCCGCACCGAAACGACCTTTGTTGATCGAGGCGAAGAATACGATGTGTATTTACGCGGTGATGAAAACAGTTTCAACAATGTCGGTGACCTGAGCCAAATCTACATGCGGTCAGCTAAGGGCGAATTGGTCACTCTCGATACTGTCACCCATATAGAAGAAATTGCCTCGGCACAAAGATTAAGCCACACCAATAAGCAAAAATCGATCACCCTCAAGGCTAACGTCAGTGAAGGTTACACCTTAGGTGAAGGCTTAAAGTTCCTTGACGCTAAAGCCATTGAATTATTACCTAAGGATATTTCGATTGGTTACACGGGCGAATCCAAAGACTTTAAAGAAAACCAAAGCAGTATCTTTATCGTATTTGGTTTAGCTTTACTGGTTGCCTACTTAGTATTAGCCGCACAGTTTGAGAGCTTTATCAACCCATTAGTGGTGATGTTTACTGTGCCTATGGGCGTATTCGGTGGTTTCTTAGGACTACTGATCACCAGCCAAGGGATCAACATCTACAGCCAGATAGGCATGATCATGTTAATTGGTATGGTGACTAAAAACGGTATCCTTATCGTCGAATTTGCCAACCAATTGCGTGACCGCGGCTTTGAACTCGATAAAGCCATTATCGATGCGTCATCCCGTCGTTTACGGCCAATCCTAATGACAGCCTTCACCACCTTAGTGGGCGCTGTACCGCTAATTTTCTCGACGGGCGCAGGCTCAGAAAGCCGTATCGCTGTAGGTACTGTGGTGTTCTTCGGAATGGCGTTTGCTACCTTTGTGACCTTATTGGTGATCCCCGCCATGTATCGATTAATCTCGGCAGCGACCCATTCACCGGGTTATGTTGAAGCTAAGCTCGAAGCGGCAATTAAAGCGCAAGAGTTAGCGGCCCAAGAGGTGGCCGCAAAGCAGGAACTCGCACCTAAAGCCTAACGCGAATCATAGCTCTTGATAATCGAATAACAAAAAGCCAAGGTACTCAGTGCCTTGGTTTTTTATTGGCGTCTTAATCAAGTTTCCTTGCCCTACATAGGATATTGGGAATTTATCTATCCAATCACAACACAATTTCGGCCAGCGGATTTAGCGCTATACAACGCACTGTCTACCCGGAAAAGTGCGCTGCGCAGACTCTCATTATCTTGAACACAGATACAGCCAAAACTCATAGTCAAATTCAGTTGTTTATCTTGATAGAAAAAATCCGTCGACGCTAAATCTAAACGTAATTGCTCTGCAATTTGATATGTTTCATCTAGTTTCATCTAAGGAGTAACCTTGTAAAACAATCAAGAATTCTTCACCTCCCCAACGTGCAATACAAGCAGCGGATTGCTGTAGCCCTTCAAGTAACCTTGCAACTTGTACTAAGACATCATCCCCACATAAATGACCAAACGTGTCATTAATGGCTTTGAAATAATCGACATCGCACATTAATAAGCAAAGGTCAGAGCCATTTGTGGTACTTAAGGCATTCTCCAACACTGCTTCCGCTTTACGGCGATTAGCGAGTCCAGTCAACACATCGGTATTAGACAAAGTTTGATTTTCATCAATAAGCAATTGTAAATCATGGATATCTCTCATCGTTACTATATGCAAGTCCGATTGATTCTCTGTGGTAATTTGTGCCGTGATCAAAAACCAACGGTACTCACCGTTACGACAAAGAATGCGAGCCTGCATTTCAGCCGTATCGATTCCTGCATTGATACTGCTTTCAACAATTTTTGCCCATCCTTCAACCATAGCTTGGCGCACTAAAGGATCTGGATACACAGTATTAAACCAAGCATCCATATCGGGAATATCGACTAATGTGTAGCCAATCTGTTCGATAAAGGCATGATTAACAAAACGATGGATCCGCTGTATACGGCCAGACATCTCATTCATGCGTGATTCTGAAAGCAGGATTGGAATAGGAATGAAATCTAAGCTTTTAAAGAGAATTACCTCACTGGTATTGCGTGCTGTCATTAACCTTCTCCGCTCAAATTCCAGACAAAGATCTGTTATCACATCCCAAACCTAATTGGGGCTAAAAGATGATAGATAAAATATAATTTAACGTTTGAATTTATTCAGAATTCAATCAAATACAACACGGTTACGGCCATCATTTTTAGCTTTATATAAAACGCTATCAACCCGAAATAATAGACTATGCAAGCTTTCAGCAACTTGATGCCCGACACACCCAAAACTCATGGTCAAATGCATATGCTGGCCATAGGATTGGTAATCCGTGGATTCAATATCACAACGCAACTTCTCGGCAAGCTCTATAGCGACTTCAAGTTCAGTGTTTTCCAGCACGATCAGAAACTCTTCCCCTCCCCAACGTGCGACACAGGAGGCAGAGGGGACATAGCGCTTAAGCTGATCCGCTACTAATTTAAGCACATCATCCCCACACAAATGACCAAAGTTATCATTGATACTCTTAAAAAAATCGATATCACACATCACTAAACAGAGTGAACCTTGTGCATCGGCACTGTGTTCTATGGCTAAAGCGAGGAGCTGTTCCACTTGACGACGATTGGCAAGTCCCGTCAGTAAATCAGTATTAGACTGTCGCTTGTTATCCTCAATCAGTAACTGCAACTGATGAACATCTCTCATAGTGACTATGTTTAAGTTTGATTGATTTTCTGTGGTAATTTGAGCTGTGATTAAAAACCAACGATATTCACCATTGCCACAGCGAAGGTAAGTTTGAAAACCTGCGGTGCTCAGCCTCTGTTTTTCACTTACATACACAGCCCTATCCCAATCAAACATCGCTTTATCTCGAAGGATTGGCTCGGGATAAACAGTATTAAACCAAGATTCAATATCGGGTATGTCCGACATGGTATAACCCAATTGCTCAATAAATGCATGATTCATAAATCTATGCACCCTATGAGTGCTTGGGCGACGTCCTTCAACGTCCAAGGCCTCAGATAATAGAACTGGGATAGGTATATAATTTAAACTTTTGAATAATAAGACTTCACTATCTTCTGAAAAAAGTCGACGCATCCGTATCTCCCCATACAACGAATAACATAGAGATAACATTTAGTGTGATAGAACCACATATGATTTGTGAGGACAAGAACTCACTTAGGCTGTCGTCGATATAAAAACGCTACAATCGCACATCGTAAAATCAGAAAGTGACTTTGAGTACATCTAAAATGATGGAATGACAATTACTTAAGAAAAGCCTAATGAAAAGTGTTTGTTTGAAAAGACATTGATTCCCTTTGTTCGGATGCTCGTTTTTCGTACTACTCAGTAGTAACAATATTCAATAGAAACTTTGAGATGATGGGATTTAGCGAAAGAATAGATGCGTAAACGTCACCATTCATAACTCTCTGCTTATGAATAGACTGTGGTCTACTCAATGATGAAGTTAACTTCCTGCCATGCCTCGATTGATTTCGACTGCAGCCCAAGAGGCAGCAAAGCAGCAGGAACTCGCACCTAAAGCCTAGCTTTTCACGTCTATACAAAATGTAGAAATTACATAGAAAAGCCAAGGTACTTAGTATCTTGGCTTTTCATTTGCGTCTTAAGCGTTTTTTGCTTTATTGGCTAAGCCTAAAAGTAAACCTAAGCCAACGCAAAGCAGTGCACTTAACGTAATCACAATACCTAAATGGTGGATGATTCCCGCGCCGCCTAAACCTAGCCCCAACAGAATATAATAAAATAGTCCGAAGAGTGCGCCAGCAGAGCCCGCATAGGTGCGGTAGTTTGCCAGAGCCGAGCTTAGTATGTTCGGAATTGCGATACCGTAAGCCATTACAATCAATAGCATAGGGGCTAAAAAGTAAACATTATCCAGCCCTATAATGGTCGATTGGATCAGCCAAATCCCCAATCCACCGACAAGTGCAATAGCACTGGCTAAGCGAACCTGTCGTGCGCTGGTGTGGCCTCGACCGAGCATTATTTTATTAACATAACTACCAAGGAAAGCACCAAAGCCTAACAGTAAGCCACTGGAACCGAAGGCGAGCGTCGATAACCCTTGCGCCTCAAACATAAATGGCGCCAGTGAAAAGTAGCTAAACCACATTAGGTTAAACGCCGCCACCAACAAGCTGCTCTTAATAATCTCGCTGTCGGTAAGCATCTTAATCGCTAACTCGCCTATCGCGATTTTCTGAGTATGTGTGGGTTTGGTTTCGGGTAAGGATTTTACCGACAAAAACAGCAGCACAATTGCAGAGACCATGAGTGCGGCAAACACACCTTGATATCCCCAATACGCACTGAAGATACTGCCCAATAGCAATCCGATGACAGGGCTTATCCCAAGTGACATTCCCATCACAGAAAAGACTTTGGCTAATTCTTCGCCGCTATAACTGTCACGCATCATAGTTTGGGTAATCACAGAACCCACTGCCGCACCAAAAGCCGACAATACGCGGGCCAGCAACAACAGGCTAAAATCGCTCACCATCAAGGCTAACGCTGAGCCAATGGCATAACACACTAATCCCGCGAGCATAGCTTTCCGGCGACCAATAATGTCGGCTAAGCGGCCCCAGCAAAATACGCCGATAGCAAAGGCAATAAAGTACACAGATAAGGTTTGCGATGCGCCAGCAATCGACACCGCAAAGTGTTCTGCAATATTAGGTAACGCTGGGCTATAGATGGTTTCCATAATTTGCGGAAACATCATTAGCAGCACAGCGAGCCCTAAAGGGGGTTTTATATTCATGATTTTTAGTCCATTTCAGCACTCCAACAAATGAGTTGGTTTACCGAAATGTCACTCCATACTTGTCAAAGATGGCGCAGTATAGATAAAATCCAAATGTGACAATTAACAACACTTAGACAAAAAACATCAAAAATAGGACAAGATGGCCTTTATTCAACCCGAACAACTATTTAATCCAGATCTGCTGGATAATCTGGTTATTGGCATTGCCGCCAATATGGGCGAACACGACTCGGGAATGCATCACCACAGGAAGGCACAACTGCTTTATGCTCCAGCAGGATGCATGACATTCACCCTAACCCAGACTCAGGTGGTATTACCGCCGACGCGAGCCGCTTGGCTGCCAGCAGGTGTCGAGCACAGCGTCAGAATGCATAATGTCGTCGCCTATCGCTCACTCTACTTTGAGCCAGAAACCGTCAGCTCATTGCCCGATAAGGTCACTATTTTCCATGTAAACCCACTACTCAAAGCCTTAATCGACACTATGTCGTTTTGGCCTTGGGACAAACCAAGAAGCAGTCAACACAATGCTTTTTCGCTGCTCTGCGAAGAATTGGGCAATGCCATGGAAGAAAATCTGGCTTTACCCCTCCCACAGGATAAACGTTTAACAACCTGGCTTGCGCAACTACTGCAACATCAGAAACCGCCAGCCAATCTTAAGGATATGGCAGTAGAAATCGGAGCCAGTGAACGCACAATTAGCCGCATTTTTAGCGCACAAACGGGCATGGCTTATCAAGCCTGGCGCCAGCAATGGCGCTTACTTGCGGCCATAGAACAATTAGCAACGGGAACCTCGGTGGCGCAGGTGGGCTTTAATTTACAATTTTCCAGCGACAGTGCCTTTATCAGCTTTTTTAAGCAATATACCGGCACTACTCCGGCACAATATTTCAAATAAGTACTGGCTCGACTGACTTACAATCGTCGAATCGAGCCTTGCCTCATATGCACTTTCATGACGCTAGCTGCGACGTTAGGCTTTCAAAGCTGGCGTGGCAGAAGACTTAAACCAAGCAAGCGGTTTTTGACGGCGCGTTAACATGTTTCCGAGCGCGACCAGCAAAAGTCCCGCGCTTGAATACCAAGTCCACTGATAATCCTCAAACACGCTCGATACACTTAACGCCACCACAGGGGTAATCACCAACAGATACGCAGCGGCATTAGCGCCAATTCGCTCAACCAAGATCAAATAAGCGGTAAAGCCAACCACAGAGGCGATAACGGCTAAGTAGAACAAGCTGCCAAGATAGCTGGTTGTCAGCGGTAAACTAAAACTTAAATCTTTAAACCAAATGATGAGCAATAACGCCGCACTGCCATAGCACATGGCATACGCTGTTGAAGTAAAGGGCGACACATTATCGCGCGAGTTGCGCATACTGATCATGTTACCAATCGAGAAAAACCACGTACCTAGCAGCGAAAACAATAAGCCCCACACTAAATTTTGTGACCACTGAGTCGCGAGCAAATCGGCACCAAAGAGTAAGCTAATGCCCCCCAGACCGACACCGACGCCTAACCAAAAATTACGACTGGTGGGCGTACCGTAAAAAATGCGGCCATGTATCGCATTAAAAATAGGGGCAGTGGCCATAATCACCGCCGTTAAACCGCTGGCGATATAATGGGTTGCGGTATAAAACGCGATAAAGTTCAAACAAAATAGACACACGCCTTGTAGCGCAAACCAAGGATGCTGCCTAAGCTTTACCGCTTGCAGCTTGTTAAAGGCAAAGCCAATGGTGAACATCAAGAGACTCGCAATCGCAAACCGATAGAAAATCGAGACTTCCGTCGCCACCTCACCGTGCTGCCACTTAATGGCAATCCACGAAAAACCCCACACAAAAATCATCAGCAAATACATCACAGCAGCCATAATGAGTCTCCTACACCTTCATAAAATGCTTAATGAGGCAAACTATACAGCGATGGCTTTCGTCCTTATGTCACCATCTTGTTGGCCATAACACGATATTGCGGTTTTAATCGCGAGCGGACGTTGAGCCACGCCCATAAGTGCGATAATTTGGAAAGACAAAATGCTTAGCCAGTGAGATCACTAGGAACCCATGGAGCCCAAATACATCAGTTTTGATAAATCCGCCAAAACCTGTATTCGTAAACAAGCGATTACGGAGGATTTATCTTGGGCTCATTATCAAAATGCGAGCGAGCGTCTGTATTACCAAAACGATGCACAACATACGCTGAGCATGTATCTGGATGGCGGCTACGAAACCCACAGAACCGATATCAAGGCCGACTATGGCGCGCCCAGTAAGTTTTGTCTTATGCCCCAAGGTAGCGAGAGTCGTTGGCAACTGGGACAACCGCAGCAGTTTATGCATTTGTATTTTAGCGATGAACATCTTAAAAAATTGGCGGTGCGAGTCTTTGATAAAGATCCACGCCAAGTGCGTTTACCTGAGTTGACCTTTGTCGATAATCCGAGATTAGAGGCGCTGTTTCGGCACCAAGTTGCGGGGCTCGATTGGCAGACGAGGGATCACCATCTGATGATGGAACAAGTAACCGACACTGTACTGGTGACTTTGCTGCAAAGTTCAGGCTTTAATTTGTCGGTAGGGCCAATTAAGGGTGGGCTCGCACCTAAAGTGGCCAAAGCGATCAAAGAGTTTATTCATTGCCATTCCCATCGGCAGATTTACTTGTCTGAGTTGGCCGAGCTTGCCCAACTGAGTGAGTACCATTTTTGTCGCATGTTTAAATGCCAATTTGCGATGACGCCGCAGGAGTATTTGCTGCAAGTGCGCATTGAAAAGGTCAAACAAAGCTTGAGTCATTCAACGCAATCATTGACCGAGATCGCCCTCAATAATGGCTTTGCCAATCAAAGTCATATGGGGCGTTACTTTAAAAAACTCAGCGGCATGTCACCGGGCGAATATCAAAAATACCATAGAAGCTAACATACGCTTTGGGTTCACCATATCAACGGCTGAACCCAACACTCTAACATCCTTGAAAACCCCATTGCCTCGATATGCTATAGTGCCCTTACTCCCCTAGCCGTTGGAAAACGCCTTGAAGAAAATCGCTTTATTTGTCGATGTACAAAACATCTATTACACCTGCCGAGAAGCCTATGGTCGCCAATTTAATTATCGTAAACTGTGGCAACACTTAGGTTACGAAGGTGACATAGCCTTGGCCGTGGCTTATGCCATCCATAAGGGCGACGATGGGCAATTGAAATTCCAAGACGCACTAAAGCACATAGGTTTTGAGGTGAAGTTAAAACCGTTTATTCAGCGCAGCGATGGCTCGGCCAAAGGCGATTGGGACGTGGGGATCACTATCGATATTATGGAAGCGGCGAGTGAAGTGGATACAGTGATCTTATTGTCTGGGGATGGTGACTTCGATTTATTGCTACAAAAAATTCATCAAAAATATGGCGTTGAAACCCAAGTGTATGGCGTCCCTACCCTAACAGCTAAATCCTTAAGGGATGCAGCGAGCCAGTTCCATCCCATAGATGAGGCGTTATTGCTCTAGTCACAAGACAAAAAATGCGGCTACTCATCACACTAACCGCATCAAACACCTTCGCCATATTTAAAGGCCACTTTTTGATAATACAAACAACACACTAGTGATAGGTAATATCCGCATACATAGGAGCGAGACGTTTTAGAAAGGCATTCCGGGTCGATAGCGGAATATGTTGCTCTTTCATCGATTCAATCAAATGACCAACTAAGGCATCGAAATCCGCTTGGGTAATATTCAAGCCTCTATGGCTGTGCGCCATACTTTCGCCGTGATACACGCAGCCGCCATCGGCAACCAGACAAAAATGTTCGATGGCGCGCGCCCGAAACAGGGCAATATCTGTCTCTTGGAAGTGATGCACTATGCGTGGATCTGTGGCGATACGTGCCAGCAAGCCATCGACTATCGCCGATATGCCGGCTTCACCACCGAGCTCTTGATATAAGGTTTGCTGGCTTGCGGTTTGGCGACTCGAGTGAGTTTGTGATGCTGAGGTTTCGGTCGTTTGCACAGCACAGCCAGTGAAAAAAAACACTGCGACCAAAGGTATTAGCTTCACCCGTAAACGCCTCATAACGCTCCCTCCACCGACAGGTACCAACCCCGTTGCTCTTCAAATCCTGCAATACTGCCCAAATTCGCATAGGCCGTAACCACGGAAAGATGCTTATTGATAAACCAAGCTAAAAACACATCTTGCCAATCATCCTCACGGGCAAAAGCTAACTCATCGGGTTTCTGGCGATATTCGATACCCAGTGCCACATTATCCGTCAGCAATACCGCGGCAGAGGCTTCGAACACAAACTGGTAATCATGATTGGCTTGGGTACCAAAACCTAATAAACCCGTTTGATTCGCCTTGGTCGCGCGCACGGTCCCATTGAGTAATACATTTCGTCCCGCTACCGCATCAAAAAATACTTTGCTGGCAGCAACATACACATCTAAACCCCAATCATCCCGCGCCCCAACCGCCTGAGGAATCGCAAAGTCATCGACTCTTTTATACTGGGCACCTAAGGTAATTTGCGGCATAGCCGTATAAAGTAGCTCTCCGGCAAGCTTGTATTTTACGCCGAAGATATCTTGGCCTAACTCGCCGCCCATAGTATCTAAATCAAAGGTTTGCCGCGCAACGCTCAGCTCGAATCGATTATCAAAACTCAAAGAAGCGCCGATCACTTTCAGCGTAAAATCATCGACATAGACACCCGTCGCCATCGCCGTTGCCGACCATTCACCGCTACTACCATAACCGTTGATCACGGCCCATGGCACTATGCCACCGCCAGCACTGCCTTCAATCATCGTCCCGCCGCCAGTCGCGACCACACGGCTACCTTCAGCAAACGTAGGAACAGTGCCCAATAGTAAAAATAGGCAAGACAAAGCCTTAACATAAGTCCAAGTTAATGAATTCAACTTCAATGCATTTATGGAAATGTTCACTTGATGCTCCGCTCTAATTCTGTCGACGATGAATCGTTAGTCTAGCGTCTTTGCATATTGACTTGAGTAAACGCGCTTATGCATCAGCGGTATTTGGATGGTTAAACGCCTCGAACCACAGATCAAATTCAGCCGTTTTTAAGGGTTTCGAAAACACATAACCTTGAATGATATCGCAATCAAGATTACGCAATATCTCAACACCTTCTTGTTCTTCAACGCCTTCGGCTACTACGGTAAAACCTAAGCCGTGGATCAATTTAATACTCGTATCGACTATCATCACATCCAGGCTATCCGTGAGCATGTCTTTGATAAAGCTGCGATCAATTTTCACCTCATTAACAGGTAAAATTTTCAAATAGGCTAATGATGAATGACCTGTGCCAAAATCATCAATGGCAACAGACACGCCCATGTCACGGAATCGCTGTAATACACTCACCACAGTCTGTGCATCTTTCATCACGGCGCCTTCAGTGACTTCGATACAGAGTGCACCGCTTGGCAGATTATTGTCTTTCAGTAAAATGGCGATTTGATTTGGTAAGCGAGTATCGACTAAATCATGGGCCGACAGGTTAATAGCCAGTTTTAGCACCATACCCCGCCGCTGCCATGTCACTAATTGCTGAATTGCCTGCTTCAATACCCACTGGCTAACAATATCAATGTTGCCAGAATTTTCAGCCAGTTGAATAAATTCATCGGGCGGAATAAACCCTAGCGTAGGATGCTGCCAGCGGATCAATGCCTCGGCGCCAGTGCACTGGTTTAGGCGTAAATCCACTTTAGGTTGGAACACTAAATACAATTGGTTTTGCGCTAAACCTATGGGCAAATCACGGATAATCGTCAGCTCACGCTGATACTTTTCATCGGCGCCTTGACGATAACTGACGATGCGTTGCTCTTCGAGACAGGCTTGATTGAGGGCAATTTCGGCGCGGCGCACTAACACATCGATATCAGCACCATTACCATCGATTTCAAGTAATCCCGCCCGCACGGTAAGAGAAATGTTTGAGCCTTGGATTGGAAAGGGAGACTCCAGCATATCCAATGATTTCAACAAGTGCTCGGGGCGAATGCCTTGACTATACAGAAGTAAAAATGAGTCACCGTCTAAACGCGCCAGTAAATCCGGTGTCGGTGCTAATTGCTCTAGGCGGCGAGCAAAAAGCAGTAATAAAGTATCGGCGTTGGCAAAACCAATAATATCGTTGATATGGCGGAAATGTTTAATATCTAACAACACCATAGCACCGGATAACTTATCGTTAAGATCCGCCAAATGCTGTTTTGCGGCAAAACGATTGAGCAAACCTGTCAAGCTATCGTGGCGAGATTGGTAGACTAAATCCTTTTCCCGCGCTTCAATATCATCGCGCATTAAGGATAAACTCTTGGCCAACACCCTCAGCTCTGCTGGCGCACCTTGAATATTGGCAGGCTGCTTACCTTGACCGATTTTGCGGGCATAATTCACTAGTTGATGAACAGGTTCAGTCAAACTGCCCGACAACCAAATCGCAATCGCAATCGCCAGTGCTAAGGTCAAAGCAAAAATCAGCAGCATATTATTGCGTAGTTGCTGATAACTTTGCTGCCACTTGAGGTTTGATTGGTGTAGTAGCGCTAATTGGCTGCCGTTGTGATCATAAAGTTTGATGCCCATAGACAGATGATCTACGGGAATACTTTCACTAGGCATTTTCAGCAAGCTAGGCAATAAGCTCGCCTGCTCAATTACGCTTAACTTTTCATTATCTGATAAGGTTGAAGCTATTTCAGTGCGGCCCGTTGCCTGATTGACAAAACTCACATCGATGCCCGTAATAGCTTTAGCTTGTTGGGCGACCTTCTCATCCAATAAAAAACCCATGCCAACCCAAGCGATTAAGGTCGGCGCCTTCACCGGCTGCAGCACAAACTGATAGCTAGCATGATCAAAATTAAGGATAGCTAACGCATTATGATTGCTGGTGGTCATATTAAATAAGGATTGAATATCATCCTGAGTGAGTCCAGGCAAACTCGAGGTCAAGAGCGCCCCTTTAGGTGATAGCAATACAGCGGCGTCGGCACCAATACGAGAGCCGTGATTAGATAACACTGATTCAATGGTTTCTTGCTCACCAGTAGCAATCGCGCGCTTAAAACCAAAATCGGCACTGAGTACGGACAAACTTTGACTGAGCTGAATACCGCGATTCGATAACACTTCGAGAAACACATTCGCGCCAATATCGAGACTTTTCTGTTGCTGTAAAAAGTTATCTTTTTCGGTCGCTGTCAACACGGAAAATGCCGTGGCAAATTGCACCAACGTCAGCACAATAAAGAAAACTAAAATCAGCCGAGCGCGAAAACTATTTAGCATGTAATGGCTTACCTTCAGAATCGTAGTGACCAAATCCCGACGGCGGAGCCGACGGTTTAGCTTGACGCTCAATGTCTAAGGGCAGGCTGAGTTGATTAGGGCCATTAACTATCAGTAAATCCGTTGGCTCTGATGCCGCCTTCTGCCATGGATGCCAGCGCTTAACTTTATATTGACCGGCGATAAGTCCCTTAAACTGGATCTCACCTTTCTCGTCCGTCACCGCGACAATAGGGCTATCTGCCACATAGATAAATGCTTGCATATAATCGTGAATATTACAGCCAAGCGCGACCAAACCGGGTTTATCGAACTGAATCGGCGCTTCGGCCTGACCCACATACAATTTAAGTTCGAAAGGTTTAGCTTCTGAAAAAGAATACACATGGTGACGAGTACGATCTAAGTTGGGGAAATCCACCTTTGCACCTTTAGGCACCGCCAGCACAAAGGGGATAAAGGTTCGATTTTTTTGCGACATTTCATAATGCTCGACAGGTATTGCATTATCGGGCATCACTGCAGGGATCAGCTCCACAACAGTATCGGCAATGGCCTGTTGTTGCAGATCTACTACATTAATATTGAGTTCAGCAGCCATGACTTGAGGCGTGAAATAGATCAAAACGCAAAGTACTAACGCATATAAAACGCGATATAGGATCATCCGTTACCTCGGGCATAGTGATGCAAGGTCAACAAGTACCTTAGCTGAGTTCTGCGTAAAAAAACTATCTAGATTCATCTAGCATTGTACATTACTAATACATTGAATAATCATCAAATTATATAGAAAAGTCGTAAAACAGTAACCATTCTAATCATACTGTGATAATGACGCACTCAAGTGGCAATAAGTTATAAACTAACAGAATGGTCTGGTAATAGTTATTCATTGTTTCTTATTGATGATCCAGAAAATACCAACGATATTCCTCATTTCTGGTTTTAGTTTTAACCTAGCGAGCAATACCATCACTAAGCATCAATTGACCTAATGTTAATTAACTCCAGCTAAAGATAGTCAAATCTAATCGCTCTCGCCGTGAATAAACAAAAAAGGCCTACTCAATGTAGACCTTTCATGTGTTTTTCAACTAGAAAACAAGCTTAACCGACGGTTATCTCTTTATGCTCATCGGCTTTTTACCGCCTCTCTTTGCTAAGGCATAGTAAAACAGCGGCGTTAGGATAAGACCAAATACAGTCACCCCTATCATACCGGCGAATACTGCCCCCCCCATGGCTTGGCGCATCTCAGCGCCCGCGCCAGTGGAGAACACCATAGGCACCACTCCCATGATAAAGGCGATAGATGTCATCAAGATAGGACGTAAACGTAATCTTGCTGCCTCTAATATCGCCTCCATAGGTGCCATACCGTGATCTTGTTTCTCCTTTGCAAACTCGACAATCAAGATAGCGTTTTTAGTCGCCAGCCCCACCAGCACTATCAGGCCAATTTGGGTGAAGATATTATTATCGCCACCGTAAATCAGCACACCACTGAGGGCTGAAAGTAAGGTCATTGGGATGATTAAGATAATCGCCAATGGCAAGCTTAAGCTCTCGTACTGGGCGGCTAGCACCATAAACACTAAGATGATCACCAGCGGGAAAACCAAAAGACCCGTATTGCCCGCGAGAATTTGCTGATAGGTCAGCTCGGTCCACTCATAAGTCATACCATTAGGTAAGGTTTCAGCCAAAATTTTCTCAATCGCCGCCTGCGCTTGGCCTGTACTCACTCCGAGCGCTGGACCACCGTTGATTTCAGCGGTCGTGAAACCGTTATAGTGCATCACTCTGTCTGGACCTGAACTTTGGCTGACGTTGATGAACGACCCCAGCGGGATCATGTCACCATTCAGATTCGGCACCTTTAGCTGACTTATCTGTTGCGGACTTTGGCGGAACGCCTCATCGGCTTGCATATTCACCTGATAGGTTCGACCGAACCGATTGAAGTCGTTGACATAGGTCGAGCCCATATAGGTTTGTAATGTCTGGAAGATTTGATCGAGCGACACTGCCTGCTGTTTCGCTTTAGTCCGATCGATATCCAGTTCAAGTTGTGGCACGTTCACTTGATAGCTAGAAAAAACGCCAGCTAACTGAGGATCGGCCCACGCTTTGTACATCACTTGTTGGGTCACCTGATACAAGGCCTCATAACCAAGGTTGGCTCTGTCTTGAATTTGCAGACGGAACCCTCCTATAGTGCCGAGGCCTTGCACAGGTGGCGGCGGGAAGATGGCAATAAACGCATCCTGAATAGCAGCAAATTGCTGATTCAATTGTCCTGCAATGGCATTCGCCGACAGTTCAGGACTGGTACGAGAGTCAAAATCATCGAGCGCAACAAACACCACGCCTGAGTTAGGACTATTGGTAAAACCGTTGATGCTAAGGCCAGGGAAGGCAATCGAGTGCGCGACTCCGGGGTGATTTAGCGCAATCTCAGACATCTTCTTGATCACACTATCCGTACGTTCAAGGGATGCCGCATCGGGCAACTGGGCAAAGGCCACTAAATACTGTTTATCTTGGCCGGGCACATAACCCGTTGGTGTATTAGCAAATTGCACTCCCGTTAACGCCACCATGCCTAAATACACTAAGCCGATAATGCCGCCAAAACGGATCACCTTACGCACTAACCAGCCATAACCATCGGATGCACGGTTAAATAAACGATTAAAAGGCACAAATAACCAAGCACCAAACAACTTATCCATTAGACGGGTTAAGCCGTCCTTAGGTGCATCATGACTCTTGAGTAACAGCGCCGATAATGCCGGACTTAAGGTCAGTGAGTTAATCGCCGAGATAAAGGTCGAGATAGTAATAGTCAAGGCAAACTGTTTATAGAACTGCCCGGTTAAACCGCTCATAAAGGCCGTTGGAATAAACACCGCCGCCAGCACTAAGGTGGTTGCCACAATCGGGCCTGTCACTTCCTTCATCGCCTTTTGTGTTGCCGCAACTGGGCTTAATCCTGCGGCAATATTACGCTCGACGTTTTCCACCACGACGATGGCATCGTCAACCACGATACCGATGGCGAGCACCAGCCCAAATAGCGACAAGGCATTTAACGAGAAACCAAGCAGATGCATAAAGGCAAAGGTACCGACCAAAGACACAGGCACGGCCACCAGCGGAATAATCGATGCGCGCCAAGTTTGCAGGAATAGCACCACCACTAACACCACCAGCAACACGGCTTCGAGCAAGGTTTTTACCACAGCTTCAATCGAGCCACGCACGAACACTGTTGGGTCGTAAACGATTTCGTATTCGAGTCCTTCAGGGAATCCTTTAGACAGCTCTGCCATTTTGGCGCGTACATCGTCGGAAATCTGAATCGCGTTAGAGCCCGATGCTTGGAATACAGGAATAGCGACCGCATCCTTATTATCGAGTAAAGAGCGCAGCGCATAACTCGTTGCCCCGAGTTCCACCCGCGCGACATCTTTAAGGCGGATCACCTCAGCATTCTGACCAACTTTGATGATGATATCTTCAAATTCAGACAGTTCAGTTAAACGGCCTTTCACGTTAATCAAAAGTTGAAAGTCAGCACTGCCACTGGGCTGCGCGCCTAAACTGCCCGCTGCTGCCTGTTGGTTTTGCTCGCGCACGGCAGCAATAATGTCCGCTGGCGATAAACCCAGCACCGAGACTTTATTCGGGTCGAGCCAAATTCTCAGGCTGTATTCGCCGGCGCCAAACAAACGCACAGCACCGACACCGTTAATCCGCGCTAACTCGTCTTTGACGTTAAGCGCCGCATAGTTAGACAGATACAACATATCATAACGGTTATCCGGCGATAACAAATGCACCACCATGGTCAAGTCTGGCGATGATTTTTCAGTAATAATACCAAGACGTTGTACTTCCTGCGGCAGACGGGGCATAGCGCGATCGACTCGGCTCTGCACTTGGGTTTGAGCCTTATCCACATCCGTGCCAATCGCAAAGGTGATGGTCAAGGTCATGCGTCCATCGGACGTCGCCTGCGATGACATATACAACATGTCTTCGACGCCGTTAATTTCCTGCTCCAGCGGCGAAGCCACAGTTTCGGCAATCACTTTAGGGTTAGCGCCAGGATAGTTAGCGGTGACCACTACGGTTGGCGGTACCACCTCGGGATATTCGGTAATAGGCAACTGCCAAACGGCAATCGCCCCAGTGATAAGAAACAGCAATGACAGTACGGCTGCAAATATCGGTCTTTTAATGAAAAATTGCGACAACATAGTGTGTTATTCCTTAACCGCGGCTCGCCGTTTCGACCGCTTGCGCCGTCAAATGCTCTTGGTTTTTATCGAGTATTAACTGGGCTTGGCGTAGCGCCTCGAGCTTGTCGCTGTCGACCATGTCCACTATGTTTGGCTCAATTTGCATCTTAGGGCGTACGCGTTGCATACCATTGACGACAATCTTGTCTTCGGCCATCAAGCCTTGGGTCACGATGCGCAGTCCTTGGACTTTTTCGCCTAAGGTCACGCCGCGATATTCGACCGTGCCATCATGACCGACGACCAGCACAAACTTATTATTGAGATCTGTGCCAACGGCTTTATCGTCGATCAAGATCCCCTCATAGGCGCCGCTGCCCGCGGTGCGAAGACGCGCAAACAAGCCAGGCAATAAACTATTGTCTTCATTGTCAAAAGTGGCCCTCACTCGAATTGTGCCTGTCTGCTTATCCATCGCATTGTCAACAAAGTCGACCATGCCAATATGGTGATAATCGCGCTCATTGGCTAAAGCCATATACACGGGGTTATCGCCAGCACGAGGATCGTTACGTTTGTTCTGCGCAGTTAACTTCACGTATTTAAGGTAGGTTTGCTCGTCCACATCAAAATAGGCATACATGCTGGCGGTAGAGACTAAGCTGGTCAGCACACTCTGCCCTGCAGTGACATAGTTACCCGCAGTGACGTTGGCGTAGGACACGCGGCCATCAATCGGCGCTTGTACTTGGGTATAAGCTAAATCAAGCTCGGCGCGCATGAGTGCTGCTTTCACCGAAGCGACTGCGGCTGCAGTCTGACGTTTATTCGACTCACGGGTATCGAGTAATTCGGCCGATACCGCCTTTTGGTCAAATAACTTATGTGCCCGTTCAAAGTCATTAGTAGCCAGTTGCTCTGCAGAAAGTGCGCTAGCAAGGTCTGCTTTTAACCGGGCCACTTCCACTTCAAACACGCTTGGATCGATGCGAAATAACACCTCGCCTTTTTTCACTAAGGCGCCTTCTTTAAAATTTACTGAGTCGATATAACCCGACACCCGCGGGATAAGGGTGACACTTTCTGGCGCCTGTAAACGACCGGTAAACTCATCCCATTCGGTGACTCGCTCATGCAATACCTGAGCGACATCCACCTTAGGTGCACTCGGTGCAGGTCCCTGCTGCGCTGTTTGCTCACCACAAGCTGAAAGGACGAAAGCAGCCACAGCCGTTAACATCATTATTCGTAAAGGTTTGTTACTCATCATATTACTATCCTCAAAGTGGCGGGCATTTCACGCTGTTCGAACCACACACATGCAGCTGTGTTACAAACCAAACCAATTAAATACCGACTGGTAAAAAATATTCTGTACTGAACGGTAATATATAGCGTAAAATGATGCTGTCAACAAATTTATGTACCGAACGGTATTTAACTAGAGGTGTGCACTTACCCTAGGCATGCAATGCGTCCAGAGGCAAAAGGCTACGAGTTTGAACGGCAAAGCATTTTGATGAATATTGAAGCAAACACTGACTAACGCAGATAACATGCTGAACTTAGGTGACACCTTGAATGACTAAGTAGACATATCCCCCCTAAGTCCGTCATCAGTGGCAAGTGTGGCTGGACAGGGACTAAACCCATGTCTATCCTAGGGGCAATTGAGAATTGAGGAGCCTAATGATGTCAACCGTCACCCAGACGCCCTGTGTTGGTCGCCCACGAGCTTTTGACACTGACGATGCATTAGCAAAAGCCTTAGAAGTCTTCTGGCTCAAAGGTTTTGAAGGTACATCGTTAACAGATCTCACCCAAGCTATGGGCATTAATAAACCTAGCCTTTATGCCGCTTTCGGTAATAAAGAACAGTTATTTCTCAAAGCGATAGAATTATATGAACAGCGCCCCTGTGCGTTTTTCTACCCGGCACTGGAACAAAAAACCGCCTATCAGGTTATCGAGTCAATGCTACTCGGTGCGGCAAGCTCTTTGGTGGATAAAAGCCATCCACAGGGATGTTTGATTGTTCAAGGGGCACTCACCTGTAGTGAAGCAGGACAAGCGATTAAAGACACTTTGATTAATCGTCGCCGCGACGGTGAAATAGCCCTGTGCGAACGACTGCAACGCGCCAAAGATGAAGGTGATTTGCCCGCTGACGCCGATCCCTTGCTGCTTGCCCGTTATATAGGCACTGTATTGCAAGGTATGGCCGTACAAGCGACCAGTGGAATTTGCCCGAATGAACTGCGCAAAGTGGCCGAGCTAGTGCTGGCTAACTTTCCGCGTAATGATGAATCCTGATTCACAAATCCTGATCCACAAAAACTAAACCCCAGTAGAGTACTCACTTAACTGGGGTTTTATTTATGCTTTGCTTTATTTCTGTCCAACCATTTATTTCTGTCCAACCAAGAGTTCTCTAAACAGTTGCCTGAGTCGTTTCAATAATGGCAGGCTGCTTTTATCTTGATGCTGGATCACATCGACGTTTGCATGCCAGCCTATCTGCTCAAATTCTATGGGGACGCGAGTTAAGTTACCCGATGAAACTAAATTGGACGCCATATGCTCGGGCAATAGACACCAACCATGGCCCAGTAATGCGAGCTCCAATAACACGTAATAGTTATCGGCATACCAAACATCAGGACTGAACGCCTGCTGAAAACTACTGGTTTTAGTATTCCGTGAGCGGATGAGTAATTGTCGATACAGTCGCAATGAGTCCATGTTCGGTGCAACTGATTTTGCTAAGGGATGCGAACTCGCCACATAAAGATCGAATTGAATCACCCCAATACTCTCAAAATCTATACTACTTGGCATAGATAATTCACTAAAAATCAATCCTGTAGATGCTCTTCCCGAATGCACCATGTCGATAATATCTATACTTGAGGCACTGAGAAACTCGAGTTCGATATTAGGGAAATCACCTTCTAACAACCGAATAATTTCAGATATTCTCTGTATCGGAATGCCTTCATCCATCGCAAGGCACACTTCTGAAGATTGACTACTAAAGAGCGATAAGGCGGTATGTTTGAGCCTACGATGTTGAAGAATCGTCGCTCTTGCGTAGGGCAGTAATTTACTACCTTCGGCCGTTAATACAGGATAACGACCCGAACGGTCAAATAACTCAACCCCACAGTCAATTTCAAGATTCATCACATGCTGGCTAATCACGGATTGTGCTTTCTTAAGTTGCCTTGCAGCATTCGAAAATGAACCCGATTCTACGGTTTCCATAAAGGCTTCGAGTTGTTCGAGACTAAACATATCGCTTTTACCGATACTATCTAACTATAACTTATCCCTATACTAGATAAAATCATGGCCATAGTCACATTAAATGAATGGGAAATAGCCATGAAAACGACAGAACGTATCTTTAACGCCTTACTCTTTGAAGCGATTGCACTCGCTATTATTATCCCCGTTTCTGCCCTTATATCAGGCAAGGGAACCAGTGAACTTGTCATAGTTGGTATCGCTTTGAGTCTTTATACCGTGGTATGGAACTACTTCTACAACCTAGGATTCGACAGGGTATTTGGGGCAAATCGAGAGCAACGCACTTTGAAAACCAGAATACTGCATACCTTTGGATTTGAAGGGGGACTTATTTTCATTAGCATACCGACCATCGCCTGGTTTCTACAGATAGGTTGGTTGGCAGCCATGGGCTTAGAAGCGGTTTTTTTGATCTTTTTCTTCTTCTACAGCACCCTATTCCATTGGTGCTATGACAAGTATCAGCCCTATAAGACTTGGATTACTATGCAAGCCACTAAGGTCAAATAGCGCAGCTAAGATCAACACACATCACCATCAAACGAACCTCACTAAACAATTTAGCGATTCGTTTGATGGCAGCTTATCCATTTCAATTTCTTCTACTTAGCAAGAAAGCTAAGCCAGTTCATGTGTTGCCCAGCGTAAAATCCCCCTTAAACACAGTACATAAAAATAATAGACCCGCACACAGTAAACTGAGGTTGTTGAAATATCCTATAAACATCACAAAAGGACTAACTATCAGTAATTAATATTCAAATCATTAGTCTAGATATAATTCTTTATGCTATAAAAGCCATATATTAAGCGGGGAGATGGAAGCAAAATGCGTGCAGGGAACAGAATGAGGCTCAGGATGCAGCAGGCATTAAATTTGCCGTCAGCATTGATACTTAGCATCGTTTTATTGCTCGTATCCATTATTTGCAACATGGCACTCGCTAAAGAAAGTAATGCAATACCAGCAGAATCGCAACCTCAAGCCATAACCTTAGCCGCAGAAGACAGTTGGCCACCTTTCGCCAATCAGTTTGGTCAAGGTATTTCCCATCGTTTAATCCAAGCCGCATTTAAACAGTCGCATATTGAAGTGAATAGCTTAGTTGTGCCCTACTCCCGCGCCTTAATGATGGCGGAAAAAGGTGCAGTTGATGGGGTGTTTAACGTCACCCGCGAGAACAGTACTGAGCAACGCTTCATCTTTGGAAACACCCCATTATTTATCGCCACGGCTTCTTTTTATCAAAAAAAACAAAAACCTATTCTGGCAGACAATAAATGGGCGCTACCTAAAGGCACCGTTATCGGCGTGATTAAAAGCTATGAATATGGCGATGAGTTTCCCACATTAGTTAAACAGCAACAGCTCAATATCGTCACCGTCGCCAACCAACAACAGCTCATCAATTTATTGTTGATTGGTCGCATAGATGCCGCCTTGATGTTCGACTTAGTCGCCAAGGAAAACCTGAAAAAAATGGGGGTAGATGATGAGATTATTCCTGCATTTGCTAACCACAGCAGCGATATTTTTTTGGCCTTCTCGAAAGGAAATCCGCAAGCACAAACCTTAGCAAGCCAACTCGACGCTGGCTTATCACAGCTAAAAGCCACAGGCCAATACGACAAACTGCTCTTAGTCGCTGACTAATCCACTATCGCTACAAGCGAATGATAGATTACCGCTGCGAGCGAATGATCTCTTGATTCACCCAATATAACAGCTGCTTAATAGCCTTCGACAGGATCTGATTCTGGCGCACAATATAACCTAAACTCGTAGTAGGGAATTGCGGTAGAGGAGTGACTTTAGTGGTGAGATTCGCCTTAGTGTAAACCGAAAACTCCGGTACGATCGCCACACCAAATCCCGCCTCAGCCCAATCGATTTGCGCGTCAACACTGCCGACTTCCATTATTCTGTAATTCGATAAGTTCAGCGACGGCAATGCAGGATCTAACAATTCGCGGGTTCGCGTATCGTGTCCTAATAAAATCAACGTCGGTTGCTCGGCTAAGGGCGTATCCACAGAGGGTTTTGCCTGCTGCCATTGCTGTAAGTTATCTCCGATTGCACACCATTTAATCTGTTGTAGCTCAGTAAAATGCAGTGGCTGACTTTCCTTCTGCGCAATCACAAACCCTAAATCGGCCTCGGCATTTTTCACCAATTCAGAGGCTTGTGATGAGGTTGTGTTGAGCAGTGAGAAATCTATTCCCGGAAACTCCGCCTTAAAGAGCTGAAACGGCTGGATCAACAATAACCGCGAGATAATATCGCTGGCGGCAATGGTCAAGGTGCCTTTGCTAAGGTCATTAATCGCATTGAGATCCGCCTGACAAATTTGCAGCTCCATTAACGTCTTCTGACTGCTCTCTAACAGGCGAAATCCCGCTTGCGTTAATCGAAAGGGATTACGGTCAATCAACTTGACTCGAGTGCTTTGCTCTAACTGCTTAATATGCAAGCTAACATTGGGCTGCGTCATGTGCAGCGCTGTGGCCGCTTTCCCAAAATGCTTGTATTCAGCCAAAGTCACGAAGGTCTTTAACCAATGGATATCGAGCATAACGCCACCTTTTGCAAAGTATTAGAGTTAATGATAGCCAATGATATATGAAATTCTTATTGGGATGATAACCATAATTAATTTCTCTTATTCAAATGACGGGTCTAGCATAGCGTCTTAATCAATGAGGAGATGTTGTTATGCCGTCGATCGTGGTTGTGGGTGCAAATTGGGGTGATGAAGGCAAAGGCCGCATCGTAGATTATTTAGCCGCGGATGCCGCTGCCAGTATTCGCTTTCAAGGTGGTAACAACGCTGGTCATACCGTCGTCAACGACTATGGCACCTTTAAATTACACCAATTACCAAGTGGCATTTTCAACCCTAACTGCGTTGCAGTTTTAGGCCCTGGCATGGTGATCAGTCCTGAAAAACTCAGTGTAGAAATTGCTGAAGTGCAAGCGGCTGGCATTGAAGTCAAATTATGCATTTCTGACCGTGCTACCTTGTGCTTACCTCTACATGCATTAGAAGATACCTTAGAAGAACAACGTCTTGGCGACCTCGCCTATGGTTCAACCCGTCAAGGGATTGCACCAGCCTACGGCGATCGCGTGATGAAAAAAGGCATTTTAGTCGGCTGGTTAAACCAACCTGAAGTGCTGCAAGAGCGCATTCAATTTATGCTCGACTGGAAATTACCGCAGTTAAAAGCACTTTATCCAAGTTGCGATTTTAATCAAACCGCCGCCGAAATGACCGCATGGTTATTAGAAGTGACGGCACCTTGGCGTCCATTTATTTGTAACGTGACAGAGCCATTAAAAGCATTACAAAAACAAGATGCTAGCTTGCTGTTTGAAGCGCAATTAGGTGCTGGCCGCGACTTAGTCTACGGCGAATATCCTTATACCACATCTTCAAACGTGACTGCAGCTTACGCGGGTATCGGCAGCGGTTTACCTGCCCTGCGTCCAGAGCGCGTAATTGCTGTCGCGAAAGCCTTTAGCTCATCAGTCGGCACTGGCACGTTAGTGACGGCAATGGAAGAGCAAGACGCCTTCCGCGAAAATGCCAACGAGTTTGGTGCAACGACAGGCCGTCCACGTGACATGGGTTACTTCGACGCTGTTGCCACCCGTAATGGTGTTGAGCTACAAGCAGCAACCGAAATTGCCCTGACTAAGATTGATTGTCTTTCTGGCATGAAAGATCTGAAAATCTGTGTTGCCTATGCAGGTGAACACACCGAGAACCCAATTTGGCCACAAACTGCTGCGTTAAGCCCAGTGTATGAGCAAATGCCAAGCTGGAGCGAAGATATTACTGGTTGTCGCACCTTCGAAAGCCTGCCTGTCGCCGCACAACAATATGTTGAACGTATTGAAGACTTAATGGGTGTACGCGTTAGCATGGTTTCTGTTGGACCAGAGCGCGATCAAATGATCATTCGCTAGTAAACAACGTTTACCCTACAAAAAAGCCATATTCGCCTCGGTGAATATGGCTTTTTACTTTGATATGGTTTGTCATTGAAGAATCACTCAAGACGTTGATAGCGATGACTCGAATACCCCATATTCAAATATCGCCACTAAATGAAATGGCATTACTCTTCGAATACGTATTTATCTATCATACCGACCATACGACCAATTTCTGGTTTAGTAATGGTATCGTTAGCACCTAATGCCATCGCCTTTACGCGGTTATCTTCACTCATTAAAGAGGAAAACATCACAATTGGCATTTGTCGATACGCCTTGGATTCTCTTAAGCGTTTCACCAAATGCATGCCATCCATGCGAGGCATCTCAACATCCGTAATAATGGCGCTGACAAAATCAGAGATCGAAGCATTATCTTGGTCAGCAAGATTCTCAAATTCCATTAGCATTTCAAGGGCATCACCACCATCTTTGGCTGTGATAATGTTGTAACCTGCGCTGCGAAGGGTATTTTCGATCATCTTACGAATAAAAGCGGAATCATCGACAATTAAAATCGTTTTCGCTTCACGTTTCGCCAGCATTTTATCATTGATCAGTACACTTCTATCGAGCGTGACATCGTACTTATCCATACTCAGTTCAGGATTAATGTCAGCAATAATTTTCTCAAAATCCAATATCATAATGAGCATGCCATCACGGCGCACTACGGCAACGACACAATCATTTTCACCCGCTTCTAAAAATTGACTCGGCGATTCAACTTGCTCCCACGACACTCTGTGGATGCTACGAACACTATCGATTAAAAAACCATTAATCATCTTATTAAAATCAGTCACTATGACCACTTTGTGTGTTAAATCCTCAGGTGTCGATATTTCAAGCCAACCGGCAAGATCGACCAAAGGGATCAACTTTTCTCGCAGCGAGAACACCCCAACCATGTGCCGCTGGGCATTGGGATAATCTGACGTTTCTGGCACCCTAATTACTTCTCTCACTTTGGCGACATTAATACCGTAATGGCACACTTTATGGCCACCATTGGGAAGTGTCTTATGTAGATGAAACTCAATAATTTCGAGTTCATTTGTGCCACTCTCTGTCAATATTTCTGATTTTTTAATTTCGCTCATATAAAGCTCTCAACCTAGCAAATCAACGTAAGAAAGGGATTGCAGTTATCAGTATAGGAAGGGCTTAATGAATTAGGCACGATAGTGTGATTTTACTGCCTGATTAGCGTGATATTTTTTGGGTAACAAGCATTTTATCTATAAGCAGAAAAACGTCACATAATCGAATCTAATAACTATTTCAGTCGTCACATTGTCAATCATGTCCAGATTAAGCATCGCCGTTGCCGACCTAAAGTAGCCTGCACATTTCCCTTAACAGCGCTTTTGTCTCTCCGCATTAGAGGTTTTGTTTTAAGAGATAAGCCGCTAAACTATTGCGCAATAAAACTATCTAGAATAGCCGTACCCCATGCCGCAATTTAGCCCGACCTTTTCTTTCCCAGTGCAAATCTACTATGAAGATACTGATTTTTCTGGCGTGGTGTATCACCCCAACTTTTTGAAATACTTCGAGCGAGCCCGTGAGCATGTGATTGGTGCTGAGCGTTTAAGTGCATTATGGCAACAAAACCAACTGGGTTTTGCTGTGTATCGTAGCGATATGTTGTGCCATGAGGGGGTGGAATTTGCCGATATTATCGATGTACGGACTAAATTTTACTTTGAGAGCAAGTATCGCACTGTGTGGCTACAGGAAATTTGGCGCCCTCAGGGCAAAAAACCTGCTGTCACTGCAACCATAGAAATGGTGTGTATGAATCAAGCCCGTCAATTAGCGCCTATGCCGGCAGAGTTAATCGCCATATTAAGTCTTGGTTTCACATCAAGCGAACAAAGCTAATACTCTTACATACAAGTACGCGCGATTTCCTGAGATTATTTTGACATCAGCAAAGGCAACAAAAATCACTCAAGGAGTACAACTCAAATAGCGATAACTGGACAGTATTAAGGCTCGACTGCAAGCCTTAGTACTCTTGATTTAACGAGCATTTGATTTGACGAACATTTGATTTAACGAGCGCTTACTTTAATGAGCACAAGGTTTAGATTGTATTATGTAGTTGGGCCCAGTTCATTTCGAGTTCGGCGGCACTCATGGGCTTCGCGTAATACATACCTTGTATAGTATCAACCCCCATAGCCACTAACCTATCTCTAATCTCAAGCGTTTCAATTCCTTCAACAGTTACCTCATAACCGAGTTTTTTGGCGATATTAATACTGGCTTCGAGGATGTATTCCGACGGTTTATCCTGCTCCAGATCCTTTAAAAAGGCTTTATCGATTTTGACTTCATTAACGGGTAAATGCTTTAAATAAGCTAAGGAAGAATGACCCGTACCAAAATCATCAATTGCAAGTCTAACCCCTAAGGCACGTATCTTTCCTAACGTCTCGACCGCCTTAGTTAAATCCGCCATTAAAGTGCTTTCAGTAATTTCGATCATCAAGGATTCGGGTGGGAGCTGGTAATAGGCTAATCTTGCAGCAATTTCTTGGGGTAAGGTTTCACTGTCAAGGTCCCGTGTCGACAGGTTAACTGCAACACACAATTGTATCCCCGCCGCGCGCCATTTTGCCTGCTGTGCTAAAACCTGATCGAGTGCCCATTGGCTGACTAAATCAATCATGCCAGCATATTCAGCTAAGGGAATAAATTCTCCAGGAGAAATAATCCCGAGTTCGTCATGCTCCCAACGCATTAAGGCTTCAACCTGAAAACATCGACCCGTGGCAATATCCTGTTTAGCTTGATACACCATATATACTTGATTACGTTGCAAACCTTTAGGCAAGCTATCGATAATTTTCAGTTCTCTTAACTGACGAATATCATCATTTTGGGCATAGTATGCAATCGCGCTACGAGAATGGCGGGCTTTCTTCAGCGCCAAATCGACTCGACGTAGCATCTGACTCGTGTCGGCGTGGTGTTCTTGTAAATGCAGACAACCGATTTGAAGCTTAACGCTGACTGGCGTGTTCTTAATGTTAAAAGGCACTTGCAACCGCCCTCTTAAGTGGACTAATTGCTCCTCAGTCAACGCTTGCTCGTAATACAAACAAAATTCATCACCATTGAGGCGTGCGATTAATCTCGGGGATAAACTTAAGCTGTTTAAGCGTTCGGCAAATTGCTTCAGCAGGATATCGCCAAATACAAAACCAAAGAGATCATTCACATAGCGAAATCGATAAATATCAATTAGTACTAATGTCCCTTGAGTCAGCGGCATCATGCCAGTAAGAGTACGTTTCAAGCCGACACGATTAACAAGTCCTGTTAGCTTATCCTTACCCACACTTGCCGGTAACGCCTTTAATAATTCATTTAAAGTATGGTAGAGAGGAACAAACGCTTGGGGGACGATACCAATGTCTAAAGCTTGGCGTTCAACCTTTTGCAGCTCTAGCTGGGTACAAAGCTGTGCTAAAAAATTTTGCTGCGACCGTAAAGATCTGTATTTTGACTGCAGGATATACAATGAAAATATCAATAAAGCGAGAGAAGCGACAACTAACCCGATTACGAACATACCTTGGCCTCTGCCATACCACGTAAGCTTGTTCTCAAATGACACGATAAAAGATATCAGCGCCATTTGAATTCCATTTAGGCCTAACGATTATTGGTAACTTTCTCTAATTGAATGGAATTTTTCCATAAACTCATCACTGGCTAAATCATCGGTCGTCACAGGTAATCCACGGGCGACAAACACACCGAGACGTTGCTCTAGTTCAGTGCCCGCTCGCAATTCACCGGTATAAAAGGCCGCTGCACGAATAAAGTCAAGATAGGTGACATGATCGGGTAGATAAGGTAAATCAGCCCAACGCTCAACCACTTCCATCACTTCGGTAGAGAAATCCCAACTTTTCAAAACAGCACGACCCAAAGGCCCTTGCATTTTACGTACGAGCGCGCGTAATTGATCAATGCTAGTGAATAAATGGGGATGCGCCTCCGCTTCTGTTAATACAGGTAAGGCGCCAATGTTATGCACGAGTCCAGCTAAGGTTAAGGTATCAAAATTTAACCGGCTGGTTGAATGGCGCTTATTATACATCTGCAGCATGGCACAAGACGCAGCAGTTACATCGATTGAGGTACGCCACACTTCGTCCATGACTTCCCACACCATTTCATTGGTGGAAATAAATAATTGCTCCATCGCCACCGAAGTGGCAATGCTTTTAATCTGGATTAAACCAATACGAGAAACCGCACTGTTGATACTTTCAGCTGGCACGCCTCGGCTATATAGCGCGCTGTTGGCGACCTTAATAATACGCGCAGAAATCGCTGCATCTTGGCCGATCACTTCTGCCACTTGTTTAAGGCTCGCATCGGAGCGTCCAACCACTTCTTGCACCCGCATCGCCACTTCAGGCAAGGTCGGTAGTACTAAGGCATCGTCTTTTAGTTTTTTTAATAAACTGACTAACAGTAGATGTTCGGTAGACATCTTAACTCCCATCAATCTGTAAACATCAACATTGGATTGTTGGAGTATATCAGTTGGCTGTCATTAGATGCGTAGAAAAAACTGCAGACGTTAATAATTTGTATGATTGCGTTATCAATTTTGCCTTACTTATCTGTCTTGATCATCGACCTCAATCATCACTCAAGTTGAAATATTCCGCTCCAGTTGATCTAAGCCAAACTCACTATATTCGTAAAATGTGAAGTACTGCTAAAGTTAACTAAGGCAATTTGCATACCCCTACTTTCATTGTGTAAAATGCCGCCCCCGCGCACCGCGTCATTTATTAACCCATTTGAGAGTGATTATGTTTAAACCTGAGCTGCTGTCTCCAGCTGGAACCTTAAAGAACATGCGCTACGCCTTTGCCTATGGCGCAGATGCAGTGTATGCCGGTCAGCCAAGATATAGTCTAAGGGTACGTAACAATGACTTTAAAATGGAAAACCTTGCCACTGGGATTGAAGAAGCCCATGCACTCGGTAAAAAGCTGTATGTGGTGAGCAATATCGCGCCCCACAATGCCAAGCTAAAAACCTATATCAAGGACATGGAACCCGTAGTGGCGATGAAGCCTGACGCACTGATCATGTCCGATCCCGGTTTAATCATGATGGTACGTGAAGCGTTTCCTGATCAAGTGGTGCATTTATCCGTGCAAGCAAATGCCATCAACTGGGCCTCGGTAAAGTTTTGGCAAACCCAAGGCATCAAACGCGTGATCCTGTCACGCGAATTGTCTTTAGATGAAATCGAAGAGATTCGTCAGCGCTGCCCCGATATCGAGCTTGAAGTGTTTGTGCATGGCGCCCTGTGTATGGCGTATTCAGGCCGTTGTTTACTCTCAGGTTATATCAATAAACGCGATCCTAACCAAGGCACCTGCACTAATGCTTGTCGCTGGAAATACGATGTACACGAAGCGCAGCAAAATGACAGCGGTGACATCATTGCCATGCCAAATGCGGTGCAAATTGAAACGCCAACGACCTTAGGCGCAGGCGCTCCCACAGATCAAATTTACCTACTACAGGAAGCCAATCGCCCCGGCGAATACATGCCCGCCTTCGAAGATGAGCACGGCACTTATATCATGAACTCTAAAGACTTACGGGCCATTCAGCACGTTGAGCGCCTGACTAAAATGGGCATAGACTCGCTCAAAATTGAAGGCCGCACTAAGTCCTTCTATTACGTTGCCCGTACAGCACAACTGTATCGCCGCGCGATTGAAGATGCTTCATCGGGTAAAGATTTCGACCGCAGTCTAATGAATCAATTAGAAGGCCTAGCCCACCGTGGTTATACCGAAGGCTTTTTACGTCGCCATGTGCATGATGAATACCAAAATTATGACTATGGCTACTCAGTTAGTGACACCCAACAATTTGTAGGTGAACTGACGGGAAAACGTAATCTTGCAGGATTGGCCGAAATTGAAGTAAAAAACAAGTTCTCCGTTGGCGACAGTGTTGAACTGATGACGCCGCAGGGCAATATCAGTTTGACGATTGAACAACTCGAAAATCGCAAAGCTGAAGCAGTTGAAGCCGGTTTAGGTTCGGGGCACACTGTGTATCTGCCCGTGCCGAAAGAAGTCGATTTGAGCCACGGTATTTTGCTGCGTAACTTGCCCCAAGGTCAGGATACTCGCAACCCACATGAACTAGGTTAAGATCATGGCACTACTGATCGACGATAGCTGCATCAATTGCGACATGTGTGAACCTGAATGTCCTAATCAGGCCATCACTATGGGTGAAGAAATCTATGAAATCGATCCAGACCGTTGCACCGAATGTGTGGGTCACTACGACAAACCGACTTGCGTATCTGTCTGCCCCATTGATTGCATCGACCCAGATCCAAACCGTGTCGAATCTAACGACGAATTGTTAGTGAAATTTGCCGTGTTAACGCAAAAAGCTTAATCACGTCACCTGACCGAGTGGCTATAATGCCTCTCGGTCAAATCTGCTCTAATACCTGCCATAACCTGCGCAAAACAACCCGCATAAAAAATCACAATAATGATGCATTTAACGGTATGAGGAACCTTTAAATCGCTTAAATCCAAGCTTTTATTTCAGCATTAGTCAAAACACTACTTTAGACTGACTTCTTTTCAGCGGTGAATGTCAAAAAAGTAGCAGACGGAATTTATCGCTGCTTCACAGTTTATGATTCGGACTAAATGTCGCTTGATAAATCACCAATTTTACAAACTCGGTTGTTTTAATAGACTAATAGTTATTATTTTGACGCTTATTTGTACACCTCACTCTTTAGCTAAGTAAAAAGTCACCCACGGTCAAATTGTAAATCAAGTGTTACATTTTAACCTTGTAAATTAGATACGCCTTAAGCACCGAACTGGGCAGGTTGAAAATACCTTCTACATTGAATTGTGTCTCGAAGTCCGTGGAGACATAAAAAGAAAATGGAGTTCAACATGCATAAGAAACATTTAATTGCAGTCGCGGTCGCAACTGGACTTGCTTACTTCCCTGTTAACGCTAATGAATACCAAGCGAGTATGGTAAGTGTCCCACAATCTAAAGCCATCAAAGATACTTACATTGTTGTATTCAATACCCCAAGCGTTCTTAATCTAAGTAATAACAACACCATAGCTGAATTCGCGACGAAACAAGCCGAGAGTTTAGTCAACCAATATGATGTCACTGTGATGAAAAACTTTGGCAATGTGCTCAATGGTGTACTCATCAAGGCCAGCGCCCAACAGATTAAAGCACTGCGTAAAGATCCAAATGTGAAATACATAGAACAAGATCAAATCATGTCAGTAACGCCTATGGTTGAAGCCAATGCCAATCAACCGAGTCCGACTTGGGGCATAGACAGAATCGATCAACGAAACTTGCCATTGGATAGTAACTATCACACGGATTTCGACGGCTCTGGTGTAACCGCCTTTGTGATCGATACTGGCGTGCTTAATACTCACAATGAGTTTGGTGGTCGCGCCAGCAGTGGCTATGATTTTGTGGATAATGATTACGATGCGACTGACTGTAACGGCCATGGTACCCATGTGGCAGGAACTGTTGGTGGCGCTACCTACGGTGTGGCTAAAAATGTCAATCTTGTGGGAGTCAGAGTACTCAACTGTTCAGGTTCAGGTAGTAACTCTGGCGTGATTGCAGGGATAAACTGGGTGAAAAACAATGCTTCCGGCCCCGCCGTCGCAAACATGAGTTTAGGAGGAGGAGCCTCCCAAGCAACTGATGATGCAGTCAATGCCGCAGTTGCCGCAGGGGTCACTTTCGTAGTGGCGGCGGGTAACGACAACAGCAGCGCTTGTAACTACTCACCCGCCCGTGCGGTAAACGCCATCACAGTTGGTTCAACCACCAGTAACGATTCCCGCTCGAGTTTTTCTAACTTCGGGACTTGCCTTGATATCTATGCGCCTGGTTCGAGCATTACGTCCGCTTGGTATAACTCGAATTCAGCGACTAATACCATAAGTGGTACCTCAATGGCAGCCCCACATGTGGCAGGCGTTGCCGCATTATACTTAGATGAAAATCCAAATCTCTCTCCCGCACAGGTGACAAACTTACTTACGACACGCGCCACGTCAAATAAAGTTACAGACGCTAAAACAGGTTCACCCAATAAATTACTCTTTTCACTCGCAGGCGATGATGGTGGCTGTGGCAATAATTGCCCCGTCGATGAAACACCGCTGCAAAATAATGTGGGTGTCGCAATCAGTGGTGCCACAGGTTCTGCGACGTATTACTACATCGATGTCCCAGTCAATGCGGCAAGTTTAGGGATCAATCTAGCGGGTGGTTCTGGTGATGCGGATATTTATGTCAGCCAAGGGCAAAAACCGACGACAACTAGCTACCAATGCCGCCCCTATCAAAATGGCAACAACGAGAGCTGTAACTTCACCACACCTACGGCGGGTCGGTGGTATGTGATGGTGCAAGGCTATAATAATTACGCCAATGCCCAGTTGACAGCCAGCTATAACTTGAATGGCGGCGGAAGCTGCACCGATGCAAACTGCTTAACCAATGGCGTACCTGTCACGAATTTAAGCGGGGCAACGGCAACAGAGAAACTGTATAAGATAGTGGTTCCAGCCAATAGCCAACTCAACATTGCCACCAGTGGCGGAACTGGAGATGTAGACCTGTATGTTAAAGCAGGCACTACCCCAACGACCACCAGCTATGATTGCCGTCCCTATAAAAATGGGAACAATGAAAGCTGTTCGATTACAGTGACTCAAGCGGGAACTTACCATGTGATGTTACGCGCTTATTCGAGCTACTCGGGACTACAACTGAGTGCAAGCTACTAACTCATTGACCAAACCATACAATAAAGTTTAAATAAAAATAAGCCCACTAAGATAACAACTTAGCGGGCTTCTTTATGGAATTAGCAGTGTGTAGTCTCACTACATAACGTTAAAAGCTTGGGGATTTGGCGAGAATAATTGTCGGTTTCGCTTCAATTTGCAGACGCTCAATCACAGCGGCAAGCTTTTCAACACTAAGACGAATTGGGGCTGGCATACTGGCAAATTCGATACTTAGCAGCAGGTTTTTCACTTCGAGTCCTAATTCAGTATCACCTTGAATACTCAGCTTACGCTGGAAGAATAGCGTGTCGGGATCTTCCTTCGCCGCCGCCACTAACACTAGCTCAGCAGAGTTGGCACTGAAGGTCACCTGCGCATCGGTGAGCTCTCTGACTTGCCACTTGCCATTAAAACTGACTTCGAAGGCTAAGTTTATATCTTCCACTCGAATCGCGACCCATTTATCCATCAAAAATCCAAGCTCATCGTCAGCAGCTTGCTCGGCAAGTAAGAGTTCAAGCAATTGGCTGATGGCTTTTGCTTTGAGGCTAAACGGCATCTTAGCAAGGGGAAAGCCGATGGCTTTTGGGGTGAACTCTAAAAGTTGCTGAGCAAATTTTGCGAAAAAAACAGCGGACATAGCGGGAACCCTACAAGAATAAAACATGATATATCCCAGTTTATCGGGATTTTATGATCTTAAACCTGTTTTAAATCAATTCATCGCCATTCAATCTTACCTACACTCAGCGGCTATCATTTTATCGGGAGCATCACTATGGAGCTGTTGTGTCCAGCAGGAAATCTGGCCTCGCTAAAGTCGGCATTACATGCCGGAGCCGACGCTGTGTATCTAGGGTTAAAAGACGACACCAACGCACGCTCGTTTGCAGGATTAAACTTCACCCCCGCAAAATTGCAAGAAGCCACTGAGCTGACGCAAAAGCACGGCAAAAAAATCTTTTTGACCTTAAATACTTTTCCAAAGCCCGGTGAAGAGCATCGTTGGTATCAGGCTATCGATTTAGCGGCAAAACTGGGTATGGATGCATTAATTGTCGCCGATCTTTCTTTACTCGATTATGCCCATAGGCACTATCCAAACCTGCCACTGCATTTATCGGTGCAGGCCAGTGCAACCAATCTGGGTGCGCTGAGCTTTTATAAGGAAGCCTTTAACATCGCCCGAGTAGTATTGCCACGGGTGTTATCCATGAAACAAGTACGGGATCTTGCTAAAGTCAGCCCAGTGGATTTGGAAGTATTCGCCTTTGGTAGTCTGTGCATTATGGCCGAAGGGCGTTGCCAGCTGTCATCCTATGTAACGGGCCAATCACCCAACACTGGTGGATCTTGTTCACCAGCAAAACACGTACGCTGGCAAGAAGAAGGACAGAACAGATTAACCCGGCTCAACGATGTGTTAATTGATAAATCGGCCCTCGACGAACAAATGGGTTATCCCGTGGTATGCAAAGGCCGTTACATCACAGCAGATCAAGATTCGCCGCAATATTTACTCGAATCACCAACCAGTTTGAATACCTTAAGCTTACTTCCAGAGCTAGCCAAAGCTGGCATAGTGTCGCTGAAAATCGAAGGACGTCAACGCAGCCCCGCCTATGTTGAACAAGTCACTCGAGTATGGCGTCAAGCCATAGACACCTATCTAAATAATCCAGCGCTGTACTCACAAAGCCAAAATCAACCCCATTGGGAACAAGCCCTAGCGAAAGTATCCGAGGGTCAGATCACTACGCTTGGCGCCTACGAGCGCGATTGGCAATAAAAGGTAAATAGAGAGCAAGATTGACAAAGGACACCTTATGAAGATTTCCCTAGGACCACTGTTGTATTGCTGGCAGAAACAGCAAGTCGCTGACTTTTACCAGCAAGTCGCCGCCAGTCAAATTCCCTTAGTGTATTTAGGTGAGGCGGTTTGTAGCCGCAGACGCGAACTCAAGTGGGGCGATTATCTAGAGCTGGCGCAAATGCTCAAGCAGGCGGGTAAAGAAGTCGTGCTTTCGACGCTGGCCTTAATCGAAGCGCCATCTGAATATACTGAGCTCAAACGCCAGGTCGATAACGGTGAATTTATCGTCGAAGCAAACGATATGGCGGCAGTGTATCTTGCCAAAGAGCGTAATTTGCCCTTTGTCTGCGGCGCGAGTATCAATAACTACAATCGTGCTAGTTTAGATATCTTGCAGCGGTTTGGAATGCAAAGATTTGTGATGCCAGTGGAGCTATCTAAGGCTTGGTTACAACAAGTAATTCAAGAGCAGCCATCATTTGAGGTGGAAGTGCTCGGCCACGGCTATTTACCACTCGCCCATTCGGCGCGCTGCTTTACCGCTAGACACAAACAGCTCACGAAAGATCATTGCGAAACGGTGTGCCGTGAATACAGTAAAGGACTACTCGCGCAAACCCAAGAGCAGCAGCCTTTACTCAGGCTCAATGGAATTCAAACCCAATCCGCTAGCTGTTTAGATTTACGCAGTGAAATAGCGGCAATGACACAGATGGGGGTCGATGTGTTTCGAGTATCACCCAGTAGTCTTGACTGCATCACTAAAGCCAATACTTTGGTCGATACGATTCAAGCGACTAAAAATACTCAGGATTTTTCGATGAATAGCAAACTTGGTACAACCCAGTGCAACGGTTATTGGTTTGGTGAAGCGGGCCTTGCTGTGCATGTGAATCCATAGCCTAAAGCTGAAGATAAGCCTAAATTTAAAGATAACTCAGCCAATGATTTTGGGATCTTGGCTGAAGCTTAACTGGCTAAAAAGCAGCACACTTGTCCAACACAATAAACTTCCCAGTCCAATCCATTCTAGTAGGGCTGGCCACCACAAAGTAGGACGCGGCAGTTGCAATACCATCTCCTGATAAAACGGTCTATCACCTTCGGTCAAGCCTAAATTGAGCTGTGGTGCATACAGAAACGTCAACATGCTACATAAGACTATTAACGCCAACAACCCAGTCCAACGGCCAAAGTTAGACTTGCCGAAACAGACCAAGGCTAAATAGAAGATCGAACTCAAACTCCCCAGATAGAAAAACCATTTCAGCCCAAGAACATGCAAGTGATACACGTTCACCGGAAATAATCCCACGCTCGCTAAAGCCAGAAAAGTGAGAGCCAAACTGATAAAGAAAGGGTATCCCCAGCAAGAAGTCACCTGCTGCAAAGAAGACAAACAATAGAAAACGAGGCTTAAACTGCCAAAAAACAATCCACCGTTAAGAATGACAGCGAAAGACGAATGACCATAAGTCCCTAATTCACTTAGGGTGTGATTCAAAAAATTGAAGCGATGGAATTCAGAATCATCGAACCCCAAAACAGTAATAACAATGCCAATTAAAAGCCCAAAGATCCCAAAAAAACCAAACTTAATGGCCAGTGTTGAGCCGCCTTTAATCGTAACCTTCTGTACTTTTGCGATCATGAATACTAGAGCTGGATGGGAGTAATACTAACTTACATGGAAATGAGAAGATTTAAAGCGGCGGGTATCCGCTTTATGAATAATATTTTTACTTTCATCGTTATTTGCGACTTTTTAGTCAATCACAAAAGCATCAAGATAGTGGAGAAGGTCACTTTTAGAGATAAGTCGATTTAAAGGCTTATCGCATAAAAATGTGTCCTAGTACCCAAGACTCCTTAACATTACCGCGATATGCACAACAGGTTCTCGTCAACGCTATATAGCCAGAGTTATCTCTATTGCACTTTCAAATCGAACAGAAAACCAGCCAACATGGCAGTAGCGCTAAAGTTGCTGATGTTTTTTTGTGCAGAAATAACATCTAGATAGTTTCACATACATCAGTAAACAAGTAATTAACCAGTCGTTAACCAACCTAAGGTAATTGATGGTAAGACCATGTTTAATAATGCTTTTACAGTAATACAATCCAATATAACCACTCTTAATTTATCGACAACTAAAGTAAAATAACTATGCTGTTTTGCTGCTTATATCAAACTAACTAGCGAATCGTTTTACATAGAGAAGCTAAGCGAGTAATCTTCCCCATTCTCGTTTTTGAGTTGAATTTAAATGCACCTTAATTAGCGTCGACAGCTTGTTACGTGCGGCTATTTATTCAAATTTACCATGTACGACTCGTACTTTAAGGTGTACAACATTGGCTACTGAAAATAAAAACCGAAACATTAAGACGATACTCACCTTTATCGTCCCTTCGCTGATTGGTCTGTTGTTATTTATGACCCCTATCAGCTACAACGATGCGATCACAATTCCTATCGCTATCATATCTAAAGCACTGCAAGGCGCATTGAGCGGTGTGCTAACCCTCATAGTGACTATTATTGTTGTGACTACGGCGCTGGCCTCTTTACTGTCAAAAGTGTTTAAGCCCACATTCGTTAGCCAAAATCACTTCCTTAATGGTTTATTGAATGTCAGCCCTATGTGGTTGACGACTCGGATCTTAGGTGCAGTGTTTATCGTACTGACTTACTTAGGTTTAGGTCCAGAGATCATCAACTCCTCGAGCACTGGCGCATTAGTCTTAAACGACTTATTACCTGTGTTGTTCTCAGTATTTATCTTTGCGGGTATGTTACTGCCGCTGCTGCTGAACTTCGGCCTACTCGAACTCTTTGGCACACTCTTAACGAAAGTCATGCGTCCCGTGTTCAATCTACCGGGTCGTAGCGCTATCGATTGTATGGCCTCATGGTTAGGTGATGGCAGTGTCGGCATTTTGCTGACCAGCAAACAATACGAAGCCCGTTTTTATACCCAGAGAGAAGCCGCAGTTATTGGTACAACCTTCTCGGCGGTATCAATTACCTTCAGCTTAGTGGTGATCTCTCAAGTTAAGTTAGAGCATATGTTTGTGCCCTTTTATTTGACTGTGTGCCTCGCGGGTTTTGCCGCCGCTGTGATTGTACCTAAGTTGCCACCATTATCGTGGAAGAAAGACAACTACATAGATGACACACCACGCATGCCAGATGATGAGCTGATCCCTGCTGGACATGGCGCCTTATCTTGGGGCTTTGATAAAGCCTTAGAAAAAGCCGCCAGTGCTGGTGGCATAAAAGCTGTCTTAAATGAAGGTATTAAAAACGTTGTCGATATGGTGTTTGGTATTATCCCTGTGGTAATGGCCATTGGTACGCTGGCACTGATTATTGCCGAGCACACGCCCATCTTTAACTATCTGGGGATGCCGTTTATTCCATTACTCGAATTACTGCATATTCCAGAAGCCACTGAAGCCTCTAAAACAATCGTGGTCGGTTTTGCGGATATGTTTATTCCGTCAATCCTTGCCAGCTCAATTGAATCAGATATGACCCGCTTTGTAATTGCAGCCTTATCTGTGACTCAGTTGATCTATATGAGTGAAGTCGGTGCACTGCTTATCGGCAGTAAAATTCCCGTCAACTTCGTTGAGCTTTTCGTGGTGTTTATTCTACGCACCTTAGTGACACTGCCTGTTATCGCAGGTGTAGCGCATTTATTGTTCTAAAAGCTAACGGCAACAATAGCTCAGCTAAAAGGGGAGTCAGATTAACTGGCTCCCCTTTTTTGTAGTAACTCATACACAAACTGACCGTTTTGATTATATCGTGTTACTTAATCGTACAACCTCCACTCGTAACCACACAACTCACTTTTGGACATTTTCGAGTTAAAGCCTTAACTCTAACGTGTCTGTTTTGGATAAAAATATCTATGGAGATAACGCCTTTATAACGGGCAGCCTGTGGCGAAGCCACGCTTTAGGCTGTCCAACCACGAAGTGGCGTTCGTTGATAAACTTGTTATAGGTTTAGTGGATAAAGTGTAAATGACTTATCTCCTTTTTGATTTACTAACCGATAATTTCTTTGAGCATCACAGACTTGAACCACCCAAACATAGTCGAATAACCCCGGCTCTATATTGGCCCCTGTTGAGTCAATGTCTTTGATAGGATCATATTTTCTAGTTTGGAGTACTTGAAGTGAATTGCACTCTTTACTGTTAATGGCCTCCATTAGAGCGATGTAGTCTAGAGACCATTGCACATCAGCTTCGTTTAGCAGGCTGCTTGTAACAATACGACTCACATTACCTTTCCATTTCTCACGAACCTCTGAAAGCAAACCTTCAGAGACGCTCATATTTTTACCATTTAGGTTAAATACATGAGCGTCGCTAGACAAAGACTCTTTATTTGTAGCGCAACCAAATAGAGAAATAACTAACAGAGTAAAAATACACTTCTTCATGATTGACCTATAACTACCGCCACACAGGCGAGCAACTTGTTGCGAGTCCAGCGCCGCAGGCGCGGTGTGCTGGCGTTTGTTATGCGTATATCTCATTTTATTGGTTTTTTATTGAGCATTACTTTGGTTTTAATTACCAGTACCAATGTAGGTATTTGTAGTGCGAAAAATGAAATGCTTAGTCCTTTGAATGACGGATTTGCCTCTCCAGTAAACACAAGGACGCCAACTAAAAAAAACCAAATAACAAGGAAAAATAAGCCATAGCCTATCAGCGATTTAAAAACTATCTGATTACTTGGAGTCATAATTTCCCGAACACATAACTATAAGCACAGAGGCAGCGTCCCGCGGCCGCAGGCCGCTACTGATGCGCCTTGTTAGCAACCCGTGCAACAAACAACACCAGCCGTGCAATTTAAAAACTTGCGGCCGCATAACATAAAAACACCATGCTACCGCCCGGGTCGTTGGCGCAAGACGCCAACAGTTTGAATTACTTTTAAGCGCCTTGCCAAGCCAGTTGAACCATGAAAACCGGCGTTGAAGTAACGAACGGATTAAACCACCGAACGTACCGAAAATACGCAATTACACCGACTTTGCTTTTGCAAGCTAACACCCCGCTAAAAGGCGAGCGTTAGCGAGTCCGGTGGAGGCGGCGCTTTTTGTGGCCGGAACGTATTTGAGCGGCTTGTTAGCCATCGTCTTTTAGTGCCTTCTCTGCTACCGCTAAATCTGCCAACGTAACCTTTGGGTTAGCCTTTGCCATTGAAAGAAAAAGCTCAGAATTCTGCAAAATGAGATGGGCAAAAGTACCCTTTTCAAGTTTGCTATTTTTGTGACCAAGATCTTTCCGAATCTCTCTGAAAAAGTCTTCCATTAAGAATATTGAATCAGCATCAGGATTCCCCTTTTTCAGATGGGTCATCCACTTTATGTATTTGAGCAAAGCATCTTGACCGCCCCACAGAACCATTTTACGTTGCCATTCTCGTAGAAAATCCACAAGGCTCTTAGCTTCAGCATCATCTTCATCATGCTCTGAGTAGAAAACCTTGAAAAACTCTTTCAGAAACTCGTCGTATATTTCCGTTTTAGTCTGGCGATAATGTGCCTCTATATCTTTTTTCCGCTCATAGTACTTACCCAATACAACCGTCAAGGTTGAAACAGACACAGTCGTAAAGGCAGTTATCGCAGCTAGCGCAACTGTAGAATCCAAGGACTTGAATTGGCCCCAGATTTGAGAAAGCAGCCAATACGTCCCCCAAACCATTCCAATAATAAGTGCGAGGCCAAACATCAATGACAGGGCTTTTCTCATGATTCTCCTAGATGGCTAACGCCCGCATTTGCGGCTGGATTGGAGCGCAGCGGAAAACCAGTCCGACAACATGCGTTTGTTAGGCATAATTTCCATTTAATGTATGCAGCCTAAGTAATTTATACCAAATCTTTTTTTAGCGCAGGACTCAAGATTTTCGACACAGCTTGCAGCTATATATAAACCGTAACCATTTACCATAAAGTATGGGTTAGCTGGATCGTCTGGCGGCGACAGACCCTCAATATATTGATTGTCACCGATCAATGCATATCGAAGGCTAGCCCAGAGTTCAAAGCCCAAATCAAGCATCTCGTCGGGGTGATACCCCGAGTTTTCACCGGCTTTTACTTGCTTTTTTATTAGCCCCATTTCTTCAAGCATTCCACCCAAAGCATGTGACGCGTGATCAGCTAATTGTATTCCGGCTTCTTTTTTGGAGTCAGAGTTTAAATATAAATTAACTCCAACGCTATCTAGCTTTAACTGAACATCTTTATTCATGAACACATTTTCATCAACAAATAGATTGTGTGTATTGCCGAATAATTTCTTTGTACTCAAAAGCTGGAGAACCAACTCGGCACAATAATTACCTAACTCTTTTCGATCATGGCTAGGCAATACAACTAAGGCCAATTTGGAACTATGTAGTAGAGACCTAATGAACTCTCGCTGCTTAACCGATACTTCATTCTCGGATTTTATAGCAGAACTTTTATATTCATCATTCGGGTTTAACCCCATAAGTTCCCACTGCGCTCTTATTTGAGTGGATAAGTCCTCCTCAGATATGACCACGGCGCCGATTATAAACTTTCCGTTATCTCTAATTGATTCGTCGAAGTACAAGTTTGCCATTACTGATGCCTAACGCTCGCATTTGCGGCTGGGTTGTAGGTTGTAGGTTGTAGGTTGTAGGTTGTAGGTTGTAGCGCAGCAGAAAGCCAGTCCAGCAACATGCGCTTGTTAGTTTTATTACTGGCCATCAGGGCTATAGCTTATAATCAATGCTGAATGAGGAGCTCCCATATCACCAAATGCTTTTTCGTACCGACCATTCGGAACCGGTTTTCCTTGAGTGCAATTACACATAGCCTCTATCACTTCCCCAATTGAAAGGACATGCGACTCTAACAACGCCTTTAACTCATCATCAGTCCAAGGGTCAATATTGCTAGTTCTTGATGAGGAAAAGCTATAAGCATGGTCGTGCCAAACACAAGCTGAGCCCTCATCTGGCATGAATAATGGCTGTCTCCCAAAAGGATATTCACAGTAGAACATTTCCCAAATAGCAACATAATGTCTTTGTATATGCTGCCTTTGCAGTTGTGAATAAAAATGGGACTCACCGGTAGATTTTTGCTTGGAATCCCAAGTATTTACATGGGTACTCAAGCGAGGCCATTTCGCTTCAAAAATTCCGGCCTTAAACTCTCTGTTATTTTGCAAAATTACACATGCATCTGCACCTAATTCTCGCTCAGCACTAGGATTCAATACTTGAGTCTTTGCGGTCAGGCCGGGTATTGCTCTTGCGTGTATTTCTCGTCTAAATGCGCCGGTAAAGTTGGATGTGTAATCATTTTCACTTACCACTATCCCTTCGATAAGATCCGCCCGAACGAGCCGATCAGCCCAATGAGCACAGCTTACAATCTGCTCGATAATATTATGGGGAAACAACATACGATCTTTCCTTAAAAACTAACGCCCGCAGCACGCGCAGCTTTGTAGTGAAGGCGAAGCCGCAACGAAAAAGCCGTCGCCGTGCCTGCGATTGTTAGATTTCACCTCGACTTCGCATATCGCTAAAAACTACAAGGTACTGATTCAAAACAAGTTCTATTGCATATTCGATCTTGAGGACAGGGAAATTGCAGGGTTTTCCAAAAGCGTCATCTGCAACGCCTTTCAAATTGTTTCCATGGGTATCGAAACTTGCAATTCTATAAGTAAAGTAAAGGTAACTAAGGCGGTCTCCGTAATCGTTCCTAAGTTGCGCGAGCATGCTGTTCATGTCGAGACCGCGCGGGAGTTGAGACCATCCAGCCCCGGCAGGCTCTAGCTCATTTTTCCTAGGAAGCATCGGTTCGTTCAGGAGCTTTCCGTATTCCCTCTTGAAATTTTCTACAACTGAGTTATACCGAGCTTGGATATCGCTCGGCTCATCAAAGATGTACAGAATTCGGAAATAGTTTTCCAAGAGTGAACGGAAAAGGATGTGTGTCATACATCTTTCTTCGAAATTCGCGGACTCGTCCAGAGAAAAACTACCCTTGATTGTCCCGGCAACGGAGTAGAAACGCAGCGCTTCTTGAGCAAAAAAACCTACTGGGCCAGATGAATTCGCAGCGACTCTTAGAGTCGGCAACTCTTTTTCCAAATCTTCAAAATAGTTCATCTCAGTTAATCTTCTCTTCGACTTATAGCGGAAAAAACAAACGCAATTGCAAATAGCAAAGCGACAGCGGCAAAAATGTATGCGCTCATGCTGGCACCAGTGAAATCTAACGCTTTGCTAAACGGTGGAATAAATTGGGGGGATTTTTGCCTGCGAAGCAGAAATGCAAAAAGCGCCACAGTTTATGGAATCCGGTTTGAGCAACTTGTTAGTGCTTGATTTGCATATGAAACTCATACATGTCCTCACCGACAATTTTGAAACCCAATCGTAAATACAATTGCAATGCAGGATTATCCTTTAACACCGTGAGTGACACGATCTTTGACTGAGCATCGTTCAATATTTGCTGAATAATGCATCGCCCATAACCTTTATTTTGATGGTCCGGGTGTATTTGAATTTGCATTATCTCAACTTCGAGTTCAGTTGACTCATATTTGAGAGTACCTACTAATGCGTTTTTATAATGCACCAAATACGAGCAATGATATTTATCATCAAGCCTAATTTCATGCTCTTTATCAGACAATAATTGTCCAGATTTCTCTAAATGCTCAACCATAGTTAACTTGCGCAAAGCCAGTAGATAATCTCGATCTGATTTTGTGGCTTGTTGAAACTCAAATTTCATCGGCTTCCTCTAAAGCACTAACGCCGAGCTAAGCGGCAGTTTTTAAGTTGCGGTTTTGTGGAAGACTTTTGCGCAGCAAAACCACAAAACTGCGACTTAAAAACTGTCCAAGGAGCGAAGCGACTGGTGCTTGAGCGACTTGTTAGGTTATATATTTCCGAAGTGCATTTTCCTATGGCAGTTAGGACAAAGCCCAATTGCATTTTCAACAGTGTCCTGCCCACCGTCAGCAAGGCGCTTTTTATGATGTACTTCAAGATACGGCGTATTGTCTTTTCGGCGTGTAAATGGTGCTGCTAATTTACAGTTTTCACAATGACCATTAGCCCTTAAAAGAACCTCAGCAACAACATCTGGATTTCTTTCAAAAATGGCAACCGAAACTACACGTACCTTTGGAGCTTTTTCTGCTCTAGCAAGGCGACGTCTTCTCTCTTCTGCATTGCTATTAAGAGAGTGCAAAACTTTATTTTGAAATTGACGCTCAATATTTTCAATTGAGTTCCCAGTTTCGCCAGAGCTTGAAAAACTTAAAGCGACTTCGCGCATTGCATTAAGAGAAACATTATTTTTTTGTTCGTAATATTCAATATGCTTCCATAAAGCTGATAGCGGCTTAATTAAACTATTGGGACCATTTTCAGCTAATATTCTTTCTAAAAAATAGCTCATGTCAGGTGCACTTAAAGCTCTTTTAAATTCAATTCCTGAGACAAGCTTCTTATAGACAGCAAGCATTATTTTTGCTGAATTTTCATTAATTCCATGGTTTTCAAAAAGTTGCTTGGCCGCCCCAGCTTGAGTTAATTCTTTATTAAAGACCTGCTTTGCTTTTTGATAAGCCGCTTCTATATTCATATTATTTGATTCTGGCATGTTTTTAACCTAACGCTTGCAGCATGCGCGCCCATGGAATGGAGCCGAAGGCGCAATGTAATGGGCGTCGCCGTGCCTGCACTGGTTATGTTTCTTTGGCAAGGTGTACCTCTCCAAAATTCATAAACACGAAAGTGCCTGGAGCGGCCTCAGCACTATATGCGCCGTTTGCTTCAGCAAGGCGCATAGCCAGTGCAGTATATTCCCACGCTCTCATCTCTGTGCAGGTAACCTTTTGAGTCGTTAGTTCCTTTGAACCATGCTCTTCGCCAAATTGCTTTACCCGCAATGCGTTGGCTTGAAGTGTAGGCAATATTGAAGGGTGGTCCCAGCCCCACATGAACGTGTCATCATTGGAATTGAAGGTACCAATAATTTGGACTGGTGATTCTGCAATAGTGCCATCTTCAAACGAAAAGATGATTTGTCCGCTGTCCTGATCTACGTTCCAGGATTTCTCTTCGCCTAGGTGCCACGTTGCTCTGTGAGCATCAGTGGTCATCCTCAGGCCTTCGACGCTACCCGAGATAAATTCTTCGACGTTCATCTTTTTTTTAAATAGGCCAAACACCATCAACTCCCAGAGACATAACGCATTACTAATGGGCTGCCGCAGCGCAGCGTAGGCAGTCCCGTAGAGGCCACGCTGTTTGTGGCCGGAACGAAATTAAGTAACTTGTTATATGGCATTTTTTTCACCAGCTTTACGATACTCTGCTGTATCCATCTTTTTAATTTGCAAGTAACCTAAAAACAACGATATAGGACAAATAGTCATTATTAAAATTCTAGAAACTGTGCTCATTGACTCACCTGGGATGATGTATTCGATCCCAAGCACTACCATCAAGAAAACTAGTCCTCCATAGATGAAAAAAATCTACCTTTCTCTGGATTTCTAATAGTGATGAATTGCTAAGTTTTTGCGAGCATTTAGGGCAATGAAATAATGTTTCCTTTTTTGTTTTTTCCAAGTTTTTCAATAGTAAGTAACCGAACTCCTCAGAACACACGGGACATTTCATCGAACTTTCCTAAATGACATATAACGCCCCAAGCAGGGCAAGTACATGCAGGCTAAAATACGGAACGAAGTGACGGGAGACTGCATGTAATTGTCCCGCTGACTTGGTTTGTTATGTGGCCTACTTTGTAACCATATAAGTCTCGGCAGACAAGAACCAGCTCTTTTTGTACATACATTCTACGATAAATGCATATTGGATATCACGACTTGGAAATTGTTTATCAATTAGATGCTCCTTTATCTCACTTTTGCAGAGTACAAAGTCCTTTTCAGCCCCGACTATATTGTCACCTGTCGGGGGAATTTCTGGGTTTCTCACCCAATAAGTAACGTACCCGAAATAGTCGTAGTTGTCCTGATATGAGAAATTTAATTCTACTTCTGTAGGCTTGGTCGCAGTACATCCGCACAGGGCGGTAAAAAGCAAAATGCTAATAAGTCTAATCATTCTCAATTGCCACATAACGTTTGGTTAAGGGGCTGGCTTTAGCCAGTCCCAGTGAGCGAAGCGAACGGTTTGAACCAGTTGTTAGGCTGTGCACTAGTGCATTATTCCCCAAGACTCGCAAACCCCACCAAAAGGTTGCATAGCGGAGCTAGCGTTTCTTTGAGTAGATGTGACGCCTTCATAAGTAATAGGGGCGTTTATTTGAAATTGCACATACCCAGCATAATCTTCATCTGGTTCGTACACCTCAATATTGCCGTATTTAGATTTGAGTAATTCAAGAGCCTCCAGTGCTGGCGGCCAACTATCAAAATCAATGTTGTAATCAACTGTGTAGGATTTAGAAAAATCGAAGCCATCGGCTTCAAGCCGTCGAAGTACATCCCCATCTGCATCATTTGGCCAGGTCACAGAACTCTCCTTGTTGCCTAACATTTTATTAGTGCGCATGCGCGTTTACCTCATTAGACCAGTAAAAACGCGCACTGTTAATTACTTGTAATAAAAGGAACTTATCAGCTTTTTTTCAAATACACCATCTGGAAAAACGCGCATGCGCGTTTCCCAAACCTATTAACTAATTTTGGTAAAGTATATACAAATGATTTTAAGGGTTTTATTAATTTTAGGCTGGATAAACACGCAAACAAATGAGTTTAAAATCGCTCAAAATACTTATGATTTAAATACGACGGTATACTTGTACAGTTTTGACAAATCGCAGGTGACTTGTGCCAAGCGAGAGATATAGATGAGAATTTTTAGGGCAAAAAGTCCGTTTGTTGCGACGCCACTAACAACTTGCTAACTCATTTCGGGGCAATAGCTTTTTAGCTAAACGAACAGCAGAAGTGTTAATTAAGATTGGCATTGTTGCAACTGTGACCGTTGGCGGCATGGATGCCGTCGTCGAGCCCTCAGGGACGCTTCTTGTTAAATGCAAGGGCGGCGAGTCACAGGGGAAACATGCTGTAAACTGACAACAAAGTTATCTTGCTTTGGGGCAGAAGTAAGTTAAACCAACCTATCGGATCTAATTGCATCCTGATGTGAATCTTGCAGGTTCAGTCTAGGCTAATTCACCTTTTGTCATCTGCATGTCATCTAAACTTCATCATTCGGTCAAAGCCCCCCACTAAGCTCATATTCGTTAACAGCCTAATGGGGTGAATACGAGATGACAGGATTTAATTTCAGGAAACTTGAGAGGTCTACGCGGGAAGAGATAAATGACCCCAGCCTTTCTCCTCCCATCTTTAATCGCTCAACACAAACGCCAACATTAGCACCAACATCCTCAAATCAATTCAATTGTGCCGCGATTACCCCATCCGCATTAACTTCAGCCCATACAGCAAGCATCACAGTTAACGCCCTCTGGTTGTCAGATATCCATTTAGGCTGTAAGGATTGCAAGGCTGACTACCTGCTCAGCTTGCTTGAAACCGTGCGTTGTCAGCACTTGTATCTGGTCGGTGACATAGTCGATTTATGGGCGTTGAAACGTAAGCTGCACTGGCCCGATAGCCACAATAAGGTACTGCAGAAATTCATTGAACTGGCACAAAACGGCACCCAAGTGATTTATCTGCCGGGCAACCACGACGAACTGATTAAACCCTACGCCGAGCTAAGCCTGTGGAATATTAAAATTGCCCGCCAACATATTCACCACGGAATTGGCGGCCATAAACTCTTGATGCTCCACGGGGATCAGTTTGATGCCGATGTGTGTGTCGGCCGTTTCTACGCCATATTGGGCGACCATTTATATGACCTATTATTGTTCCTCAATCGCAATCTCCATAGCTTGCGGGAACGCTTAGGTTACCCCTATTGGTCACTGGCAAGTTATATCAAGTCCAAAGTGGGCAAGGCTCAAGCCGCTATTGGACATTACCGTCAAGCAGTACTCAACTATGCCCAGCACTTTGATGTTGACGGTGTGATCTGCGGTCATATCCATCAGCCCGAACTCTCGACTCACCCCAGAGCCGCCCAATATTACTCACCACTCAGTCCCCCAGAAAAGAGGCAGATCATCTACGCCAACGACGGTGACTGGGTCGAAAACTGCAGTTTAATCACAGAAACCTTAAGCGGCGAATTACAACTTTGCCGCTGGAACGAGCAAACGCTCAAGCTCGATATTCTCAACAGTATAGCGCTGGTACAACAGCCGTCTGAGACGCACAAAGACAAGCAACAAAAAACGGCAGCGCAGCAAATGCCAAACACAAATACCGGCGAAACTCGCCCAAGGGATGTTGCCTAACACTATGAATCAATTAAATAACGCTATGGAATACAATGAAAAAACGCTAAACAGCAACCTTAGCCATAACAAGCATACTGTGCCGTTTAAGGCGAATAACATGATTTTTACCGTTGATAATGTGGTTGAACAAAATCTACCAGCGATCAATGACAAACCTTGGCTCGCTAAACCTGCCAAGGCCATGCTGCGTTACCTGCTCAATGAAAAACAGTGCAACGATATCGCCAGTCAATATACCTATTTACAGGGCGTAGACTTTGTCGAACAAATGCTGGCGAGTTTTGACTTTAGTTTTACCGTGCCCGCCAACGAAATAGAAAATATTCCCTGTGAAGGCCGAGTGGTCATATTCGCGAACCATCCTATAGGTTCACTCGATGCATTAGCGCTCATCAAACTCATCAGTGAAGTTCGCCCTGATATTAAAGTCGTCGCGAATGAACTCTTGATGGCGCTGGAACCGCTGCACTCAATCCTACTGCCGGTGCGCAATATGACTGGTGGCACACCGAAACAACATTTAGAAAAAATCCACCAGCACCTGCGTAACGAAGGCGCAGTGCTGATTTTTCCGTCGGGCGAAGTCTCGCGTCTGCGCCCTAACGGCGTGCGTGATACCCAATGGCACTCAGGCTTTTTAAAGATGGCGATTTCCTGCAATGCGCCCCTACTGCCAATATTTTTAGATGCCAAAAACTCTGCCACTTTCTACGGCGCATCTATGATTTACAAGCCACTTGCGACACTGCTGCTAGTGAAGGAAATGTTCAAGCAGGCTAAACGTAATATGCCGATCCGCATTGGCGAGCTCATTCCCAATGAAGCCGTACGCTCAATGGACTTTCCACTCAAGACCAAGATAAAACTGCTTAAAAATCACTTGTATCGTATTGGCAAAGATAAAGATCCACTGTTTATCACACAGAGCGCTATCGCCCACCCCGAATCGCGACGTGAACTGCAAGCGGCACTGCAACAATGTGAACTTCTAGGGGAAACGCAAGATAACAAGTTGATTTATCTCTACCAACACCACGACAGTAATCCCATCATGCGGGAAATTGGCCGCCTGAGGGAAATCGCCTTTCGCGCCGTAGGTGAAGGTTCGGGCAAGCGCCGCGATATCGATAAATACGATTCCTACTACCAACACTTAGTGTTGTGGGATAAAGAGCAGTTTGAAATTATCGGCGCCTATCGTTTTGCCAGTGGTGAGCAAGTCTTAGCAAAATATGGCGACAACGCACTCTACAGCCAATCCCTATTCCAATACGCCGACAGCTTTATGCCCTTTGTGAAGCAAGGGTTAGAACTCGGTCGCAGCTTTGTGCAGCCTAAATATTGGGGTAAACGCAGTTTAGATTATCTGTGGTTTGGCATTGGGGCTTATCTCGCCAAGCATCCTGAATATCGTTATCTATTTGGCCCTGTGTCTATCAGTAATCAACTGCCTGGAAGTGCTAGGGAAATGCTAGTGCACTTTTATGCGCGGGAATTTGCACCTGCGCAGCAGATGGCAGTTTCCATGTCACCCTTTGGCTTATCTAAATCCCAAAAAGCTAAGTTAGATGACTTGTATTTCTCCGAGGATTATCAGAGTAACTTTAAGCAACTCAAACAAGTGCTCGCGAGTATGGGGGCGGCCGTACCTACGCTCTACAAACAATATGGTGAACTGTGTAAAGCGGATGGGGTTAAGTTTCTCGCCTTTGGTATCGACGCCGACTTTGGCGATTGTATCGATGGCTTAGTACTGGTGGACACCCACAAACTGAAAGGTAAAAAGTATCAACGCTACATAGGTGCACACTTGCCCGAATCGGAGCGGATGCCAATCACAGCGGATGATGAGCCAGAGGTCCAAGATCTTTGAGTTAAAACTTTGTAATGGGTGTTGGCTAAACTTGCACCACTCTGTTATAAGTAACTGTAATGCAGCGCATTAACAGAGCGCATCTTAGGATGCGCAAGCTTAACAGGGGATCATCATGCCGATCATTATCGCCGATATTATGAGTACCCGAGTCGTCACGGTTGAAATGGACGATCGATTAACTGTGGCGAAGGAAATCTTCGACCAAGCGAGCTTTCATCACTTGTTGGTCGTCGATGAGTACCAACTTGAAGGCGTGTTATCGGAGCGGGATCTATTGCGCGCGATTAGCCCGAACTTGGGCAGTAGCGCGGAAACCGCAAGAGACTTAGAAACCCTACAAAAACGTGTACATCAAGTGATGACGCGTAATCCGGTTACCGTCGCACCTCACATCAATTTAGACACGGCCACCCGCATGTTATTAGATAACAATATCGGCTGCTTACCCGTATTAGAGGACGGTAAATTGGTTGGGATTGTTACTTGGAAAGACTTATTACGTGCCTATTGTGAATACAGGACACAAAATCAAAGCGAGTGCTAATCCTAAGACTGCACTCGCTTCTGTTCTCAATAACTCAGTTTAAATCACTCAGTTTACCTAACTTAAATCGCCCAACCACCCATATAAAACACCACTAAACCTAAGGTGATGGCAAGCACGCCTAACTTCAGTTTACGCCATTCGCCACTGCAAATACGGCCTACCACCAGTGTCACAAAACCCAACATAATACCGGTAACGATATTACAGCTTAAGATGATAAACACAGCGCAGGTTAAGCCCGACATGGCATCAACTTTATCGTCAAAGTCGAGTTTCGCCACATTACTCAGCATCAACAAACCCACATACATCAAAGCAGGCGCTGTCGCATAGGCAGGCACTAAATAGCTTAATGGTGCTAAAAACATCATCAATAAAAACAGTACGCCAACTATGGTAGCCGTTAAACCTGTCTTACCGCCCGCTGCAGTACCCGCCGCCGACTCGATATACACAGCCGCTGGTGCACCACCGACTAAACCTGCCACCATACTGCTGACTGAGTCTGAGGTTAAGGCTTTACCGCCGCCGACAATATTGTCGTCTTTATCGAGTAAATTCGCTTGCCCAGCCACAGCACGGATAGTGCCGGTCGCATCAAAAATCGCCGTCATTACTAACGCTAATACGATAGGCAAGACCACAGGATTAAAGGCACCCATAATATCGAGCTGACCAATCAGTGAATGCTCTGAGGTAAAATCAGGTAAAGCGAACAAGCCTTGGTATTTAACGCTCGGATCGAACACTAAACCAAATACCGATAGCGCGATAATCACCAACAAAATACCGCCAGGTACACCGCGGCGCTCTAAACCAATTGTCGCCGCTAAACCTATAACGGTAGCGATAACAGGTAAACTGTTAATGTCGCCTAACTTCACAGGTAAGCCTGCGCTATTGGCCACAATCAACTGCACACTGTTAGTCGCAATCAAAAGTAAAAACAAGCCGATACCTATGCCTGTACCGTGGGCTATGCCCTTAGGTAAATTCGCCAGCACCCACTGGCGAATACCTGTCACACTCACAAGTGTGAACGTCACGCCCATTAGGAAAATAGCGCCTAAGGTGACTGGAATCGACATTCCCTGACCTAGGACTAAGCTAAACGCAGTAAAGGCAGTGAGCGAAATCGCGCAGCCAATCGCCATAGGTAAGTTAGCCCATAAACCCATGAGTAAAGAACCAAATGAAGCAATTAAACAGGTTGCAATAAACACGGCACCGGGATCAAATCCCGCTTGGCCTAACATGTTAGGCACCACAATCACTGAGTAGACCATAGCGAGGAAGGTTGTGAATCCCGCAATCACTTCTTGGCGAACTGTGCTACCACGTTGTTGAATAGAAAAATAACGGTCCAGAAACGAACCAGAGGATACGGCTGTTGAACTCAATTGCTCAGACATAATGTTGTTATACCTTGTGATCTCTTAAAATGGGGTCGGTACCAATTACCCTAAAACGCAATTGGCGACGCTGGCTGCGGCAGATTAGAGCCCCAAATCCATCAGACTTGGGTGAGAGATCCACATCATTTTCCTACTGTGGGAAAAATCCATGATCTGCAAGCAGTGATGCCTCGCGATGATTAAAAAGCCATTAACCATGTAGACGCAGCCGTTGTTGGCCGCGGATGATACTGGAATCTCCCAAAGATAGCTAAGACATCGCCTACACTTCGATAAAAAATTAGCGGCAAAAACTGAAATCTGTTGTTTAAAAAAACGCCTAAACCTATGTAATAACTGCTACTTAATATCACATTAATCACGATAAGAGTCTGCCAGTGCCGCGTAAACGTACGCTAACTTCACCCCCTCCTTCATCTCCCAATATTAGAATATGGCAAGTCAACCAAACCTTGATACTTAGTGTATTGATACTTGGCGTATTAACGTTTCAGGGGTTGTTGTACAAGGAGCCACACTTACGCTTTATGTAACGAACACCTCGTCATTCACACCGCCTGCGTGAATATGCGATCTTGGTAGCTTTATTGAACAAAAAATTACTCTGCTTTTACAGCCACATCAATATGACTTATGCTTAGAGGCACTGATGGGACTACACTTAGCTGACTATGAAAGAAAAAGGATTGGGTATGGACGAAAGGCGTAAGTTTTCGCGGATTCTATTTGCCACGAGCGCACATCTACAACAAGGTGGTGCACAGTGGGAGACGACCATTCTCGATTTGAGTCTAAATGGTGCCTTGGTTGAAGAACCGCAAAATTTTATTAATTCGGGTGATGCTATTACCCTCAGTTTTGCCTTACCAGAATCTGACATTGAGATCCGTATGGAAACTGAGTTGGTCCATCAAAAAAATGCCCAATTAGGTTTGAAGTGTAACTTTATCGATGTTGATAGTATCAGCCACCTAAAACGTATGGTGGAACTGAACCTAGGTGATGCTTCTTTGCTGAATCGTGAACTCATGTTGTTTATCGAAAAACACAATATCACAGCTTAAAATACTAGCTCACAAATACAAACAGCGCCTAATGGCGCTGTTTTGCTTGCTGGTGTTAATCTCACTCGCGTGCATTTGATGCTAAATCGCTTCTAGCGCTTCGGATAACTTAGAAACACCCACCACTTCCATCCCAGCAGGAGGCTTTTTCGGCACATTGGCCTTGGGCACGATTGCTCGCTTAAAACCATGCTTAGCGGCTTCGATTAATCGCTCTTGCCCATTGGGCACAGGACGAATTTCACCGGACAACCCGACCTCACCAAAGGCCACTAAATCGCTAGGCAAAATATCACCGCGAAAACTCGATACCATAGCAAGCAGCAAGGTTAAGTCGGCACTGGTTTCAGTCACTTTTACGCCGCCCACCACGTTAACAAACACGTCCTGATCCGACATCTGCAAACCACCATGGCGGTGCATTACAGCAAGCAACATGGCCAAACGGTTTGCATCCATACCCACAGCCACGCGGCGCGGGTTAGACATGGCTGAGTTATCCACCAGCACTTGCAGCTCCACCAACAAAGGCCGGGTGCCTTCCCAAACCACCATGACAAGCGAGCCAGATGATTCTTCTTCACCACGAGAAAGGAAGATTGCCGAAGGATTGGCGACTTCCTTTAAGCCGCGCTCTGTCATGGCAAATACGCCTAATTCATTGATCGCGCCAAAACGATTTTTATGGGAGCGCAAGGTGCGGTAACGACTATCGCTATCCCCTTCGAACATCACAGAGCAGTCGATACAATGTTCCAATACCTTGGGCCCAGCCAAACTGCCATCTTTGGTTACATGGCCGACCATAATCACGGCAATGCCATTTTCTTTCGCAAAACGGGTTAAGTAAGAAGCGGATTCACGCACCTGCGACACACTGCCAGGGCTCGATGCCACATCACTCATGTGCATCACTTGAATCGAGTCAACGACGATGACTTTAGGCAATTCTTTAAGGGCAACTTCGCAAATTTGCTCGACGCTGGTTTCAGACAACATCCGCAATTTATTGGTTGGCAAACCAAGACGATGGGCGCGCATCGCTACCTGCTGCAACGATTCTTCACCCGTGACATACAGTGCAGGCATTTGCTCGGCCAGATGACACAGAGTTTGCAATAAAAGCGTACTCTTACCTGCGCCTGGATGTCCGCCAATCAAAATGGCAGAACCAGGTACAATCCCACCACCGAGTACTCGGTCTAATTCGCCAAAATGACTCAAGATCCGCGGTAAGGCATTAAGATCGATTTGATCTAATGTCTTCACTTCATTGCTGCTTGCTCCGGCATAACCGACAAACTTAGTGCTGCGCCCAGGCGAAGCTGCACCGAGCCTCACCTCAGTGATCGTATTCCATTCCTGACAAGCGCTACACTGCCCTTGCCAACGAGGAAAGTCTTGTCCACACTCATTACATACGTACGCCGTTTTATTCTTTGCCATAACTCATTAAAATCTGTATAAAATCAATTTAAGTAACTGCGAATACTGCCGACATAAGACTAACAGCCCAATACAAAATAAGCATTAAAAAGAACCCTACATGAGTCTAGATAACCATAGTGCACTCATCGAACAGCTCAAGCCATTGCTCATGGAACCTAACTTCCAAGAGATTTTCCAGCAGCTGACGATAGATGAAACCAATTCGACCCGTTTTCTAGTGAAAATGGAACTCAGTCGTTTGGCTTCACCATGCACGCGAATTATCGATCTCAGGGATAAATCAGAGCTTCCTTGTGTTGAAGTGATGTTAGGTCAACAGCGACATTTTTTAGATGAACCCGCCAAAAACAGTATGCATGAGGCCATGTCACTGTTTCGCAATCAATATACCTTGGGAGTATACGAGTATGTGCTCAATGCTCACCAACAACGTCGGTTAAAGTTGCGCCAAGGTGTCACGCAGGTAGAGGCCGCTGAGTCAGAGCCTTTTATGGTGCCCGGCGTGGTTTTAGGCAGTTATTTCAACCGCACAGAAGAGCGGATGAATTACAGTATTCGCATCGCAGCATCGCAAACCGGCCGTGGTGAAATACAAGGGATAACTGCAGATTTATCCGTAGGTGGTGCCCGTATTCGCCTTGCAGCTAACCATCCCTTCGATCTCGACCATCCCCTAAAAATAAAGTTACTGGAACTCAGTGAAGAGTTTTACTATCCCGATCTCCAGCTCGGTGTTGACTATGAGGTTGTCGATAGCCAAACCAATGGCGAATACATTTGGTTAAGACTCAAGCGCATTGGGGGCAGCGAAGCCTTAAGTGAAATGCTTGGCAATTTAATCCGCGGCTACAAACTGCGTTACAAGGTAGATGTGAATGATGTGATAGTGACTGCATCTGGACTCGGATTTGAGCGTCATTACTTACCCCATCTGCCGCACTTACCTTTATATTTCAATACTCAAACGCAAGGTTTGAGCCACATGCTACTCAGCCGAGACAACCAGCAGATAGTGCATTATTTTCAAGATGAAAATGATGTGAGCCAGTTACCAGCTATGCTGACGCCAAGCCGTTTATCTGAGCTACTTAATCATCCTGAAAATCCCGACCATGGGCTGTTTTTTAGCTTTACCTATAATGCCCAAGGTTGCTTATATTTTTACTCTGCCACCTTAGCAGAGCTTAAAGCTAAGGGCATGATGCCTTTATTTTTAGGCTTTGCATCGACCAAGCCCAGCTGGCGGATCTTCAAAGTCACCCAAGACAAAATTTATCATGACAAGGGTTATCGACGTGCGACCCTCCCCGGAGATGAAGCAAAATTTAGCCCATTGGTCGAACAACAATTATCGCAATTTAGTCATTTGCTTCAGCTTATCGAAATCAGCAACGAAGATACCAGAGGCCATTACAAAGCTTGGCAAGACGATAGTAATGCCAACGCCCTAAAAACCTTTGGTCAACTACGACTGACCACCAATCAAATTAAGTTAGTTTCCATGCAGTTTAGCGAGCGACGCCAAGAAGCGCGTTTCGCCTTTAAAACCTTAGTCAATGTGACTCAAGACAAGCACAAAGCCACGGGCATTACTTTAGATATTTCAAGCCGAGGCATGCAATTAACCTTGGATAATCCTGCAGATTTTTCATCAAATAAACCACTGCTGTTAAGCTTCCCAAAGCTCCAAACCATTGCAGGCAAAACACAGCTAGATAACCTCCCCTACCGCTTAGTGCGTACCCGCAAGAATGGTGTAACCTTGCATTTAACCGCTGTTATGGGCCATACGCCCCATGTTGGGGTCGAATTTTTAAATAAACTTATTGCCCATAACAAAGAAAAATTAGAGCAACTCACCGAAAACAATAGTGAAATCAAAGAACTTGCCGATGGTTTAAAAAATATTTTGATGCATGATTTACATTCTGTGCCCTATTTTGTTGAAAAAACGACAAAATCTGCCCAAGTCGCTTGTTTAGGCGTTGGCACACAACAGGATGAAATCAGCGATATTTTTGCCGCGGGCACCTCAGATACTCTGCAATATAATTTAGCGCCACTGCTAAAAGACGGTTTTTTTAAGCGAGATATTCTCGAACCTATCCGTCAAATGAAACCCCAACAGGACATGGATTTTATTGAAGTGTTTATTCAGTTAATTCGTCAATCTCGCGGAAAAATCTTTTTAAAGTGCACTCTTGCAACTGAAATCGGTGATGTCGAAGCACAGATAACCTTTATCAATCAGAGCAAAGCATTAGGCAGGTTCCTCGCCCTACGCATTTATCGCGGCGCGACAGAGAAGCCAGACATGAACTACCTACGCCGTGAATTGGAATACATTAATATTCATGCAAACCATAAAGCTAAGCAGTTAGAAGAACAGTTATGGCGTGTAATTGGTGTCGGCGAACTGTTAGATATTACCCAAGAAGTCGAATTAAGATACCCAGTACTTCATAAAAAGCAGTCTTAATTGTTCAATACCGCCAGATCAAAACTTAAATACCAATCCCTTATCTTAGGAAAATGATCGCTGGTGGCATCTAAATGCGTCAGCATATCTGCATGGCCATAGTCATGCTTAAAACCATTATCCTTAGAGAGAAGCGTCGATTTAACCCGTTTAAAGCCACACTCTACGACCATATCCGCCACATCTTCTGGGTGCCCCAACACAGTATCGTTTTGCCCTGAGATAAACCAAGCCGGTGGCCAATGAGCGTGCTTTGCCGCTTTCGCATAATCAAACCCATCATCGTGATCGATCCAATCACCCCGCACCCAATCGATACTTTGAACTAATGAGGCGCGACTTTCATTGTCCATACCAATGCGCAGCTTATCGGCGGCGAGGTAACCTTGGCCCATCGCTAAACCTGGCGCTAAACGATTCCAAAAAACATCAACCATTAACCACTTTTTGAAGGACTTAACCCGAATTGTCCGTTTGCTACCGAAAGTAAGCAGTGAACGAACGCTTTGCTGCAGATCAGGGTATCGGGCCAAACTACTCGCCATCAACACACCGCCCCATGAATGGGCACACCAATGCACCTGCAAAGGCGCCACGGCTTTACGAGTCGTCTGCTCTTGGCAGACTTTTTGATGTAAATCGAGAATCGCCTGCTGCACTAAAGGTAACTGCTCGCGGATCACTTCACCCTGCCCTAAGGTAAAATCACGATCAATTTTAGGCAAGCTGAGCCCTCTTCCTGCAGTATCCAGCACATACACCACAAATCCCGCCTTCGCTAAATAACAACCAAGACCACGGCCACTCTGGCTATAAAACACCCGACCGTTAGACATAGCGCCATGGAGCATGAGGATAGGCGTCTTAGAAAAATCAGGCGCAGCCGGTAATAACTGGCGTAGATGCAGTTGACCATCGCGGTACGGCAGGTAGATTGAAGACTGTGAAATGGTCGAAATTGAGCCTTGGGCGAGCTGAGTCAAAATAAGTCACTGGTAGTTTATCAATATCCCTAAACTACCAGCTCATCAATAAAAGACAAGAGTCATTGCTCTAACTCAGTCTCTATCCAGACTTATATTTAAATAAATGAATAACCTAGATTTGTAGCAGATAAGGTAGAACCCGCAGGTCGAGATGGCGAATATTGGCATCCGCCGCCGCTGCCAGCTTAGGTTTGGCATGGAAAGCGATACCAAAATCCGCTGCCATCACCATAGGAATATCATTCGCGCCATCGCCGATCGCGACTCTTTGGCCTTTTGGAATTTGCCACTGCTCACTGCAACGCTCAACCACATCTGCTTTAAACTGCGCATCCACAACTTTACCTGTTACTTCCCCCGCAAGTTTACCGTCAGTGATCACTAACTCATTAGCAAAGGCCGCATCTAAGTTTAGAAGCTGCCTTAAATGGCCAACAAAAGGCGTAAAGCCGCCAGATGCCACCACTAAACGCCAGCCATGGGATTTAAGCTCTAAAAGCATAAGCTCAAGCCCTGGCATCAAAGGCAAGTTGTCGCACAAGGTCGTGATAATACTGGCATCGGCGCCCTTAAGCTGTGCCACACGCTGACGCAGACTCTGCTCAAAATCAAGCTCACCTTGCATAGCACGTTCAGTAATCGCCGCCACGCGCTCGCCAACGCCCGCCATAGCCGCTAATTCATCAATGCATTCAATCTGAATCGCCGTTGAATCCATATCCATCACTAATAAACCGGGCTGATTCAAGCGAGGCAAATCAAAATTGATGACATGCAGTTCAGCTAAAGATTGCGGGAATGCCGCTAACTGCGCCTGAGAAGGCAAATTTACCAGTGCCAACTCGATACAATGTAAACCAACTTGGCGTTCGATATGAGCAATACCGATAACGTTAGACTGAGGTAATTGCGCTATCCATGCCGATATTGTCGCCTCTACCACGGCATCTTGATAAATAATTCGCACACGTGAAACACCTGCGGGGTTTGCTGACTCTTGATAACGTTCAAACACTTGCCCTTGGCGTTCAAACCTTGGGGAATGGTCAGAGACTAACCACAAAAAAAGCGCATCTTGGTTCAAGCTTTCCATCGGACTTAAATTCTCCAACTATCGGGCTCACTCAGAATCAATTATGATTAGGCAAGCGCTCTACATTTTAAGGGTCAAAGTGTTATATCTTAAAGGGCTAAAGAAAAGCCATAAAATCAGTAGACTGATCCAAATTGCCGCCGCCTTCGCCTTAATATTCGGCTTAGTGCAATTGTGGCAGACAAGCCTACTACAAGGTCAGTTGCTTCTAAAGTCCCAAACTCAAAAGATGGCCAGATTACTGGTACAGCAAACCGCTTATGGTGCCGCGCCCGCGCTACAACTGCAAAATGATGAGCAGTTGCAATGGCTCGCCAGCGCTTTAGTGGAAGATCCTAAAGTGATGTCCGCCGCCATCTTCAGTGACCAAGGCATGCGGCTATCCTTCGCTCAAAGCATCACTAAGGATGTAGTTGATCCTGACTCGGAAGAAATGAATTTGCTGCTAAGCAAATATCCTCCCTATGTAGAGCCCGTGATCCAAGAAGGGAAAAATCTAGGTTATGTCGAAGTCAGGCTTGATACCAAGTTATTTTTCAACGAAATCAAAGAAGCCCATAATTTAAACATGGAGCAACAACAAATCATGCTGTTGGTTGCAGGCTTGATTGGTATGTTACTTTCGCGCTCTTTGTCTTTCAAACGTGCCGACTTCGACCGCCGTCGCTTTCGGGTTAAGTTGCGTCAAGCGCCGAAAAAACCTGAGAAACGATCATTAGCTAAAGAGCCATCAGAAAGTGTTAATGATGGTTTGGCGCAAGAGCTAACCGAAGATCAACCGGTGGCTACCACTGATAACCCACAAGAGAAAGCGACTAAGCCCACTAAGGCACCAAAAGCAGTGACAGAGGCAAATACCGATAAGCTCACTCAGACCAGCGTGCAAACTAAGGCCGAAAAAACGTCAGAAAAATCATTGGAATTGCAGGATAATACAACAGTTGAAAACGCGGCAAACGATGCGGAACAAGTGGTACCTGTTAAGGTTAAACCTAAAGTCAAAAGTGTCCGTCGGGTAAAACACGCGACTAAAGCAACAGCCGCTGCGGCCGAAACCTCGACGCCAAAAACACCCAGTGAACCAAGTGATCTCGACACAGATTCAACAGGTTAATCTCGATCTCAATAGATAGGAAAATCACTACACCTAGATAGCTAAGCTCTAGATAAGCCATAAACAACCAATTTCTAATAACCAAACCATTAATAACAAAGTCGAATAGAACAGCCGCTAAAAATTAGCATAAAAAAGGGCTCGCAATGCGAACCCTTTTTGCAGTAGCACACTCTTACACAGTTAGAGTGTAATCGCCGCTTCTAATGTCATGATGATCATGTCATTGAATGTGGTTTGACGTTCTTCTGCAGAAGTCTTTTCACCGGTGCGGATATGATCAGATACAGTCACAACGCACAGGGCACGCGCACCAAACTCATGGGCAACGCCGTACAAACCAGCCGCTTCCATTTCTACGCCTAATACGCCCATCTTCTCCATCACGTCAAACATTTGTGGATCAGGAGTGTAGAACAGGTCCGCAGAGAAAATATTACCTACGCGAACTTTAGTGCCACGAACTTTCGCAGATTCGATAACCGCATTCATCAGCTCATAGTTAGCGATAGCGGCAAAATCTTGGCCTTTAAAACGTAAACGGTTAACCGCTGAGTCAGTACATGCACCCATACCGATGATCACGTCACGTACTTTAACGTCAGTGCTGATCGCACCACAAGTACCCACACGGATCAGGTTCTTAACGCCGTAATCACGAATTAATTCAGTTGCATAGATAGAGCATGAAGGAATACCCATGCCAGAACCCATTACTGAAATACGCTTACCTTTGTAAGTACCAGTAAAACCTAGCATGTTTCGAACATCAGTCACTTGCTCAACATTTTCTAAGAATGTTTCAGCAATATATTTTGCACGTAATGGATCGCCTGGAAACAGCATTGTCTCAGCGAATGCGCCCTCTACAGCATTAATGTGTGGTGTTGCCATCGAAATAACCCCTGTTTATTTTATTAAGACTTAAGTCTTTGTTTACTGACGGCAAATGTCAGCCGCCAAATCGAAATAAATGCTAATTTGCCTAAAGGAACGATTCGCCATAGGCCATAGGTTCAAGCTTAAAGTGGCTCGCAATAGATTGGCCGATATCAGCAAAGCTATTACGACGACCCAGCGATCCCGCTTTCAATCCAGCGCCAAAGGCTAATACTGGCACATATTCACGGGTATGATCCGTGCCTTGCCATGTTGGATCGCAACCGTGATCCGCCGTTAAAATCAGCAGATCATTTTCACCTAATAATGCGAGCATTTCAGGCAAACGGGCATCGAAATATTCCAGCCCTTTGGCATAGCCAGCAACATCACGGCGATGACCGTAGTGAGAGTCGAAATCAACGAAGTTAGTAAACACTATAGTGTTATCACCCGCAGATTTCACTTCAGCTAAGGTCGCATCGAAAAGTGCTTCTAAGCCGTTCGCCTTCACTTTTTTAGTGATACCACAGTAAGCATAAATGTCGGCAATCTTGCCTACACTCACCACTTCACCGCCAGCCTCTTTCAGCTTATCGAGTACAGTTTTTGCCGGTGGCGCGAGCGAATAATCCTTACGATTGCCGGTACGGGCAAAATCACTTGGACCAGTACCATCAAATGGACGAGCAATGACGCGACCTATGTTGTAAGGCTCTAACTCTTCACGGGTTATTTCGCAAAGACGATAGAGATTGTCTAAACCGAAGGTTTCTTCATGACAAGCGATTTGGAATACTGAATCAGCAGAGGTGTAGAAAATAGGCTTGCCAGAGCGCATGTGCTCTTCGCCTAACTCTTCTAAAATGGTTGTACCTGAGGCATGGCAATTACCTAAGAATCCATCCAGACCTGCACGGGCTAAGATCTTATCCGTCAGTTCTTTAGGGAAAGAATTTTGGTGCTCGCTGAAATAACCCCACTCGAATAGTACGGGCACGCCCGCCATCTCCCAGTGACCGCTCGGCGTATCTTTACCCGAACTTAACTCTTGTGCATGACCATAAGCACCAATCAGCTCAACATTATCGCCAAAACCGGAAGCAAAGGCGCCAGTACTTTCCATCGCCGCATGGCCTAAACCTAAGCGCGCTAAGTTAGGTAATTTCAGCGGACCTTCGCGGCCAATATCGGCTTTGCCTTCGGCACATGCTTTAGCAATATGACCAAAGGTATCAGAACCGACATCACCAAAGCTTGCTGCATCAGCAGAAGCACCGACTCCAAAGGAGTCCAACATCATAATAATGGTACGTTTCATAATTCTTCCTTAAAGATCCGATGCACGAATATAGGCATAGATCTCAGGTGTTTTTTCTGGAGCGGTTTCACCAATGTGAATCGCTTTTTTCACCGCAAGTTCTGCTTCAGCAAAGGCGGCTTCAGACTGTGCATGGATAACGGCAATCGGAGTCGATGAATCTACTTTATCGCCTAAAGCACACACTTGAGTTAAGCCAACACTATAGTCTAGTGCATCACCGGGCTTACGGCGGCCGCCACCTAAGGTCACAACCGCTAAACCTAACTCACGGGTATCCATGCTATAGGCATAACCTTGCATATCGGCAAAAACTGGGCGAATAATTTGTGATTGCGGTAGGTATTTATTGTAGTTTTCAACAAAATCGACTGGACCACCAAGACCCGACACCATCTTGCCAAAGAGTTCTGCAGCGCGACCATTGTCGAGTACACGATTCAGTTTAGCGCGAGCGTCGGCTTCATTACTTGCAAGGCCGCCTAGAAGCAGCATCTCAGCACAAAGACCCATAGTGACTTCATATAAACGCGGGTTACGGTAAGCACCCGTTAAAAAGTCGATGGCTTCTTTCACTTCAACCGCGTTACCTGCACAAGATGCAAGCACTTGATTCATATCGGTAAGTAAAGCCGTCGTTTTAGTACCCGCGCCATTAGCAACAGCTGCAATACTGCGAGCTAATTCTTCCGATGCCTCATAGGTTGGCATGAAAGCGCCACTACCAACTTTTACGTCCATCGCCAACGCATCTAAATTACAAGCTAATTTCTTAGACAGAATCGATGCTGTGATGAGGGAAATAGATTCAACGGTGGCAGTATTATCGCGGATAGAATAGAAGCGTTTATCGGCAGGGACGAGATCGCCCGTTTGGCCAATAATCGCCACCCCGACTTCTTTAACCACTTTGCGGAACAATTCACTTGATGGCTCAGTTTGATAACCCGGAATGGCATCAAACTTATCGAGCGTGCCGCCCGTATGACCTAGGCCACGCCCAGAAATCATAGGCACATAACCACCACAAGCCGCAGCCATAGGGCCAAGCATAAGGCTAATCACATCGCCCACACCGCCAGTGCTGTGTTTGTCGATAACAGGGCCATTGAGTCCCAATGACTGCCAATTAAGTACAGTGCCAGAATCACGCATCGCTGTCGTTAAAGCGATTCTTTCATCCATATTCATGTCATTAAAGTACACAGCCATGCCTAATGCGGCAATCTGACCTTCGGACACTGCGTTAGTAGTGATACCTTGAACAAAAAACTGTATTTCTGCGGAACTTAGCGCTAAACCATTACGTTTTTTACGAATAATCTCTTGAGCTAGAAACATGATACTGCCTCCAAGATAGGCACTAACAACCCTGTCGCTAGTGCTTATCTTTGCAATGAAACATCAAAACTGTAGCAATATTACAAGTTCATACTATCGAAGTTTTGAGTTTGCCAAATAGATTTAGGTCACACTTAATTAGGCTCGCTATACGCTGATAGTATTAATCAGCGATAGTTTGCAATTAATAGCCTTGAGTCGGCTTAGGCGCATCAGCTAATTCTAGTGTGTGTAACAAGCTGTTTAGTAAACTTGAAGCACCAAATCTAAAGGTACGTGGTGAAACCCAGTCAGCACCTAAAATACGCTCAGCAACACCGAGGAATTCAGCCGCTTGTGCAGCATCACGCACACCACCGGCAGGCTTGAAGCCTACTTGGGTATTCTTCTCGCTGATCACAGTTAACATGATTTCAGCCGCTTCAAGTGTGGCGTTTACAGGCACTTTACCAGTAGATGTTTTAATAAAGTCAGCACCCGCATCGATTGAAAGCTCAGATGCACGGCGGATAAGCGCAGGATCAGCTAACACGCCAGATTCGATGATGACTTTTAACAAGACTTCACCACAGGCTTCTTTACAGGCTTTAACTAATTCAAAACCAATTGTTTCATTGCCTTCTATCAGTGCGCGGTATGGGAATACCACGTCAACTTCGTCAGCACCATAGGCAACAGCGGCGCGAGTTTCTAGCACAGCAATGGCAATGTCATCATTGCCATGGGGAAAGTTAGTCACAGTGGCGATTTGGATATCTTCAGCACCGATTTCATCTAGCGTCTTGCGTGCAATCGGGATGAAACGTGGGTAAATGCAGATAGCGGCAGTATTACCCGCAGCCGTTTTCGCTTTGTGGCACAGGTCGATCACTTTTTGATCTGTGTCGTCATCATTCAAAGTCGTTAAGTCCATTAACTCAATGGCGCGTTGTGCTGCTTTTTTTAAATCAGTCATAATAGCTCTCCAAAATAAAAATTAAATGAATAGAAATCAGTCGCATAAAAGCAACGCTTGAGAGGTGGCATTATTTTGATTATTTTTATATGGCCGGGCCTTCAGGCGGTGCCGAGTAATTTGCTTGTACAAACTACCTTGTTGTAGGTATTCAATCTTGCCTAAGTCATAAAGAGCAATAGGCATCCTGACACTTAAAATAACTTATAAGTGACCACGACTTGAATCCTTGAAGACCGGAAGAGAGGATACGAATAAAATCTTGCTCCTACTTTTCCGCGAAAAATCCATTTTAGCGCGAGAAAAACACAAACCTTTATATAAACCCACTTATTAGCCTAATAGGCTTAGATAAAGACTCATGGTAAAACTAAAGATGGAGCCGCATAATGCGGCTCCAACAAGCAATGATTACAAGAGATTAGAACTTGTAAGTAGCAGTGAAATAATGTGCCCAGCCAGTAGTATCTAGACCAAAAGTGCCACCGTCTTTAAGCAGGTAAACATCTTTAAAGCCTTTCAGACCATAACCTAGAGCATAGTTATCTGAATGCCAGTATAGGCCAAAGAACACGTTGCCACCGTTAGTAGTGAAAGTCGTATTCTGATAAATGCCATTTGTGTCATAAGCATTTACTTCATCAGCACCAAATTGATAATCAACATAACCTTGGAATGACAGGAAGCTCTTGTTATCAAAGAAGTAGAAAGGTTTGAACCAGTTAGCAGAGAACTGATAACCATTCCAATCCTTAGCATTGATATCGTAAGTGGCATATAAGTTCATGCCAGTTTTACCTAACCAAGGTACCATAACGTCAGCACCAATACCCCAGAAAGACATGTTTACATCACCTGGGTTATTGATTTTTTGTGGACCAGGATGATCCTCTACATCAAAAGAAATGCTTTGCCCTTTGAGTGCACCACCGCCCCAGTTAAATAGAGTAGAAAAGTACACTTCTTGAATTGGACCAACTGAAAGATCTAAGCCAGTGATTGCATCCAGTGAAAAACGTGGAGCAAATTTCATAAACATCTTGCTTGAACCAGCAACTTTATCGCCAGAACCGCTATTGGCTAAATTGAACACATCAACATAACCATATAAGTCAACAACACCTTTACGTCCACCAAACTCCATTTCAAGGTAGTTATGTTCTGCATCGGCACCTGGAGCAATTGGGTGTTCATCAATTGCATACATAGCGTTGAACTGCATCCACTTGTAGTCAGTTGCATATATATCTGAACGATCAGCAGCAAATGCGTTGCCAGAGATTGCTGCTACTGCAGTAGCGGCTAAAGCTAAAGTTTTAACGTTTTTCATCATCAACCCCATTTATCTTGTTTGCTACCATCGAGGGTAGCGTTCTTTTTGTGGCGTTCGCATTCTACCTAGATTAAAAAAAATCTCAATAATCTAGCGTAAAATCACAAACACAAAATTCTTAATTGTGAACAAAGTCGCGACTTCTGCATTACGATTAATTAACGTAAGCGTAGACTCACGACATTTAAGACAGAATGACAGCTACACTTCGGTTGCATTCTGTGTCTTTCAATTGGAGAAACTATTCACTACAGGAATCACTACTGGAAAATGGTTGAATTAACTTAGGCCCTGCCCTGCATGGTCAGGACCCAGTTAGTGGGGTTTCCCCCTGCTGTTGTTACTTAGATAGCTAAGAACAAACCAGCAAGTGTTGCGCTCATTAAGTTAGCTAAAGAGCCGGCGATAACCGCACGAATACCCATTGTAGCTAAATCATGACGACGGTTAGGAGCCATAGCACCTAAACCACCAAGCAGAATCGCGATTGAAGACAAGTTAGCGAAACCACACAGAGCAAACGAAATAATAGCTTGTGTTCTATGAGTCATCACAGCTTGAGTTTCAGCAACGCATAACGGCAGGCCTTTAACAACTTCAGCAGCTACTGCTGTACAAGCCGTGGCAGCATCAGAGATATATGGAGCAAAGTTTAAGTAAGCAACGAATTCGTTAACAATGATCTTTTGACCGATGAAAGAACCTGCTACTAATGCTTCATTCCAAGGCACACCGATAAGGAATGCTAATGGCATAAACACATAGCCAAGGATCAGTTCAAGTGTTAAACCTTCAACGCCAAACCAACCACCCACACCACCAATAATGCCGTTGACCATAGCGATCAAACCAACGAAGGCTAACAACATAGCGCCTACGTTTAAGGCTAAATGCATACCAGATGAAGCACCTGCAGCAGCAGCGTCTAACACGTTAGCTGGTTTGTCAGGATCTTCTGGTAAATCGCTCATGTCATTTTTAGCAGCTTCAGTTTCAGGGTGCATCAGTTTAGCCATTAATAGACCACCTGGTGCTGCCATAAATGAAGCGGCAACTAAGTATTCGATAGGTACACCCATCTGCGCGTAACCAGCCAATACTGAACCCGCGATTGATGCCAAACCACCCACCATGATCGCAAACAGTTCAGACTGCGTCATAGTTGGAATGAATGGGCGAACCACTAATGGGGCTTCAGTCTGACCAACGAAGATGTTAGCAGTTGCTGACATAGATTCAGTACGGCTTGTGCCCAATGCTTTTTGTAAACCACCACCGATGATACGGATGATCCACTGCATAACGCCTAAGTAATATAGAACCGCAATCAGAGAAGAGAAGAACACAATAACGGGTAACACGTTCACTGCGAAGATAAAGCCAAGTTTGAAGTTAGCTAAATCACCAAACAGGAAACCGATACCGTTTTGTGCGTAACCAATAACGCTAGAAACCGCATCAGACATCCCTTTCAGAATGTCTTTACCAACTGGAACATACAGTACAAAACCACCAAAGGCAGCTTGGATAGCTAACGCGCCACCCACTGTACGTAAATTAATTGCTTTTTTGTTATTCGATAGGAGGAAACCTATCGCAAGTAGGGTGACCACCCCTACTAAACTCATTAATATATCCATTAACCATCACCCTATTGTTAACACTTTTTAATTATGTTGTTAATCAACCTATTTCCGAGTCAGATTATACCCGAGGAAAAGTCGAAAATCGTCGTTTTGATCATATTTTTGGAGTTTAATTTCAATCGCTTAGTGCAGAATGCTAGTGCGACCTACACCTGTTTATTTAAAAACAGCTAAAGGTCAAACAGTTGCATTACATTCGACACCAAGTGTTCTGATATTAGAACACTTGATTTTTTTTGCAAATTGGCAATTTTGTCTATAAAAAGAACAAGGTTAGCGGGCTGGTTACGTTTTTCAGTAACATTTATCGGTGTCATTGCAGGAGAGTCAGTCTCAAGTATGAAGTGCTGAAGTGGTAATTCACTGACAGTTTTGAGCAATTTTTTAGCATTAGGGTTCATAATCAAACCACCAATTCCCAGCTTAAAACCTAATTTGATATATTCCAGTGCAATTTCAGTACTGCCAGAAAAAGCATGTATCACACCGCCTCTAGGCAATTGATACTTTTTCAAACACTCTAAAACCTCTGAATGTGCTTTTACGCTATGAATAATAACTGGCAGATTAACGGACTTAGCTAAAGCTAATTGTGCCTCAAAAAATGCGAGCTGCTGAGGCCACGTTGAGGAATAGAGCTTATCTAAGCCACATTCACCAATAGCAACAAAGCGAGGACATTCTAGTAACGCAGAAACTTGAGATGTTAATGCTAAGATCCCAGCATCAACATCCTCTGGACAAAACCAAGGATGAATACCAAGGGCAAAATAAGTTTGGTATTGTTCGGCAACGGCGAGCTGTTTGTGCCAGTGCTGCGGCGACACACCGGGAATAATCAGATTATCTACGCCAACACTGTGCATTCGCAACACCACATCGTCGCGGTCAACATCAAACTCAGCAAAATCCAAATGGGCGTGGGTATCAATCACAGTAAATGCCTCACTCTGCGGTCGATTTACCAATTGAATGAGGTTCAGGTGGTGATACGGTTTCGTCAACCACCAAAGCTTTGACGCATTTTACCGCTAATGGAGGATCTTCAAGGCGTGGCATGCAACAGCGACGATTTTCAGGTGTCAGCCCCATTCGGTCGCACCAATGAATATAAGCCTGCCATGTTTTTGTGATCCAATTCGCCATCATTCACATCCAGAACCGATTTTTAGTTTTCGTTAGATACAAAAATGGCGGTGAATTCACCGCCATTTCAACCACTATTCTAAACCGAACCCTATTAGTGTTCGCGGGTTTTCGCAAACTCAATATCAGGATATCTTTCCATCGAAAGATTAAGGTTAACCATAGTTGGTGCAATATAGGTTAAGTTATCGCCACCATCGAGAGCCAAGTTTTGGCTACACTTACGGCGGAACTCTTCAAGCTTACGCTCATCCTTACAATAAACCCAGCGAGCTGTCGACACGCTAATACCTTCGTAAATAGCTTCAACGTTATATTCACTCTTCAGACGACCAACAACCACTTCAAACTGCAGTACACCCACAGCGCCAACAATCAAATCGTTAGTATCAATTGGGCGGAATACTTGTACAGCACCTTCTTCAGATAACTGTACTAAGCCTTTTAAGAGTTGCTTCTGTTTAAGCGGATCGCGCAAACGAATACGGCGGAACATTTCAGGGGCGAAGTTAGGTACGCCAGTGAAACGGAATTTTTCACCTTGGGTAAACGTATCGCCAATACGGATAGTGCCATGGTTATGTAAACCGATGATATCGCCTGGGTAAGCTTCTTCAGCACGCTCACGATCGCCTGCCATAAAGGTCAATGCATCGCTAACGTTAACATCTTTACCAATACGCACATGGTGCATTTTCATGCCTTGCTCGTAACGGCCAGAACACACACGCATAAAGGCGACACGGTCACGGTGTTTTGGATCCATGTTTGCTTGGATCTTGAACACGAAACCGGTGAATTTTTCTTCATCAGGCATGATAACGCGTGTATCGCTTTCGCGCGGTAATGGCTTAGGTGCCCACTCGACGATGCCGTCAAGAATATGGTCCACACCAAAGTTACCTAGCGCAGTACCGAAGAACACTGGCGTCAACTCGCCTTTCAAGAAAGCTGCATGGTCAAATTCATGCGACGCGCCGCGCACTAATTCCATCTCATTGCGCAAATCAGCGGCATAACTGCCAATCGCTTTCTCAAGATCAGGATTATTAATGCCTTTAATTACACGACGCTCTTGGATCGTGTGTCCCATACCGCCTTGATACAAGACCACTTCATCACGCAGTATGTGGTAAATACCTTTGAACTCTTTACCACTGCCAATAGGCCAAGTAATAGGTGCACAGGCAATATTCAGCACGCTTTCGACTTCATCCATCAGATCAATAGGATCACGGATATCGCGGTCGAGTTTGTTCATAAAGGTCACAATCGGCGTATCACGCAGACGTGTCACTTCCATCAACTTGATCGTACGGTCTTCAACACCCTTAGCAGAGTCGATCACCATCAAACATGAGTCAACGGCCGTCAGAGTACGATAAGTATCTTCAGAGAAGTCTTCGTGACCAGGCGTATCGAGTAGGTTAACAAGGGCGCCACCATAGGGAAATTGCATGACAGACGTAGTAATAGAAATACCACGGTCTTTTTCCATTTCCATCCAGTCAGACTTAGCATGCTGACCCGATTTTTTGCCTTTAACCGTACCCGCTTTCTGCAAAGCGTTTCCGAATAACAGCACTTTTTCGGTAATGGTTGTTTTACCCGCGTCGGGGTGCGATATGATCGCGAAGGTGCGACGTTTATCGACCTCTACTTTATTGCCTGACATGTTAACCTATGCACTTGTATCGCTAAAAAGGCGCAAATTATAGCGCCTCAGTTCGAGCTTGGCTAGGCAAAGCCCGAGATGAACTCGGGCTGAGAGAGGTTATTTTGTGGCTTCGAGCAAACCTTTGACTTTGGCGAGTTCAATACGCGCATATCTATGTTCGACAAAATCATAGATATTGGTTGCCAATGCTAAGCGAAAATAGTTTGCAGCATCTTGATATTGCTTAGTTTCTATCGCCATTTTTGCAAGGTAAAAATAAGCTTCGCATAAACGTTCAGCATATTCTTTCGGATATGTTAAGCCTACTTTAGCGGCTGAAAAAACCTCATCACGGCTTTTTTTACCTAAATAATAATCGACGATAACGGTCGCCCAAGCATCATTTTCTAAATTCTGACGATGCTGCGCTAACTGTTTTTTAGCTTCAACAGAGTCAGCTTTCAAATCAATCAAATACAGCCATAATGCCCGATAACCGTCTTTATTATCGCCTGCATAAAACGCCTGCATATCTTTAGTCGCTAAATCAATACGGTCGCCATAGTACAAAGCAATACCGCGATTTAAATAGGCATAATCATAATTAGGTGCTAACTCTAATACGCCATCGAAGGCTTCATAGGCGCTGTCGTATTCACCTTCTTGGGTGTAATAAATTCCAAGGAAATTATAGGCATCAGCAAGATCAGGCTGAAGTTTTAACGCTTGCATAAAATCAATCCGTGCGAGCAGTCTTAAGCCTACACTGTCGTAAATCACACCACGATCGTAATGAAATCTGGCTCTCTGTTCATTCGTCAGTTCGACCGTAGCCAAAATCTCGTTGAGTTTTGCCAGTGTCACTTCGACTTTATAATCAGGCATGACAGGCGCGACAACCAATTTACCTTCAACATCATTATGGTTATCTAAAGGAGATTGGGTGGTTGCGCATCCGGCTAACAACAGACTGGCACTCGCCAGCACAGCAACGACAGCGGTTCTAATTTTAAGACTCATCCATTTCTACCTTTTTAGATTCCCAACATACGCAGAAGAATCTTCATGATAGCAATCCCACCACAGGACCGCTATTAGGGAATTAAGATTAATAGTGACTTTCTTAATGCCAAAACAAAAAAGGAGATCATTTGATCTCCTTTTGATGCAATCACTTAAAAAGTGTGTGCCTATAAATAAGTCAAAGACTCATTATTCAGCAGCAGCTTCTTTCGTTTGTGCTTCTTTAATTGACAGACGTACGCGGCCTTGACGATCCACTTCCATCACCTTAACGGCAACTTCTTGGTTCAGCTCAAGGTGATCAGACACGTTAGCAACACGTTCATCACTGATTTGTGAAATGTGTACTAAACCGTCTTTGCCCGGCAGAATGTTCACGAATGCGCCGAAATCGACGATACGGATAACCTTACCATTGTAGATACGACCCACTTCAACTTCTGATGTGATTTCTTCGATACGACGGATAGCTTCTTTAGTTGCTTCGCCGTTTGAAGAAGCGATCTTCACAGTACCATCATCTTCAAGTTCAATCGTAGTGCCCGTTTCTTCGGTCAGAGCACGGATAACTGCGCCACCTTTACCGATAACGTCACGGATTTTTTCTGGGTTGATCTTGATAACAGTGATACGTGGAGCATGGTCAGAAATATCATCACGGTGTGAACCAATCGCTTGATCCATCACGTTCAGGATATGCACACGTGCGCCATAGGCTTGTTGCAGTGCGATATCCATGATTTCTTTAGTGATACCTTCGATCTTGATATCCATCTGCAATGCAGTAATACCATCACGTGTACCAGCAACTTTAAAGTCCATGTCACCTAAATGATCTTCATCACCTAAAATGTCAGAAAGAACAACGAAATCATCGCCTTCTTTCACTAGACCCATAGCGATACCCGCTACAGAAGTCTTGATAGGTACACCGGCATCCATCAGCGCGAGAGAAGTACCACATACTGACGCCATAGAGCTTGAACCGTTAGATTCAGTGATTTCAGATACAACGCGTACGCTGTATGGGAATTCAGCCGCTGAAGGCATAACAGCGTTAATACCGCGCCAAGCTAACTTACCATGACCGATTTCGCGGCGCTTAGGTGATCCCACCATGCCTGTTTCACCAACAGAGTATGGAGGGAAGTTATAGTGCAGCATGAAACGGTTAGTGCGCTCGCCCATGATGCTGTCGATCTTCTGTGCATCACGTTCAGTACCTAAAGTACAAGTGACTAACGCTTGAGTTTCGCCACGAGTGAACAATGCGCTACCGTGAGTACGTGGCAATACGCCCGCTAACACACTTAAGGCACGGATCATGTCTGGTTCACGACCATCGATACGTGGCTCGCCACGGATGATGCGACCACGAACCACTTTCTTCTCTAAGCTACCCAGTAAGTTGTCAACTTCACGTAAATCAACGCTTGGATTGCTCGCTAACAAAGCTTCTTTTGCTGCTGCTTTAACAACAGAAACTTGAGCATAACGATCTTGTTTAACTTGGATTTTATACGCATCACCTAAACCAGCTTCAGCAAGCTCTTTGATTTGGGCAACTAAATCGGCATCTTGCGTTGGTGCAGTCCAATCCCAAGTTGGTTTACCGGCTTCTGCTTTAAATTCAGCAATCGCCTTGATAACCACTTGTTGTTGATCGTGACCGTAAACTACAGAACCTAACATCACTTCTTCTGGTAATGCTTGGGCTTCTGATTCCACCATTAATACTGCACCAGCAGTACCAGCAACCACTAAGTTCAGTTGACTGGTTGCAAGTTGTGCAACACTTGGGTTCAACACGTATTCGCCATCAATGTAACCCACACGTGCAGCACCTAAAGGACCGCTGAATGGAATACCAGAAATAGCCAGTGCCGCAGAAGTACCGATCATGGAGATGATATCTGGCTCGATTTGTGGATCGACAGATACTACGGTAATGATAACTTGAACTTCGTTTTTGAAACCATTAGGGAAAAGAGGGCGAATTGGACGGTCGATCAGACGAGCGATTAATGTCTCATCTTCTGAAGGACGGCCTTCACGCTTAAAGAAACCACCAGGAATTTTACCCGCTGCGTAGGTTTTTTCTTGATAGTTAACAGTCAGAGGGAAAAAGTCACGGCCTGCATCTGCATCTTTTTTACCGACAACAGTGACTAACACTGTCGTGTCACCCATACTCGCTAAAACGGCTGCATCAGCTTGACGCGCTATAACACCTGTTTCCAGGGTGACTGTATGTTGACCATACTCAAAACTCTTTACAATAGGATTCACGTGACCCATTCCTTAATTAATGACCTTGAATTACGCGCGTAAGTATACTGCAATTCGGATCAATAGATAAAGAGCAGATAATGATGACAAATACGTAACTTTTCACTAAAGTGGTTAAATCAACAAAGAGTTGCGGTTTATATTGATACGGAAAATCTCGCCGATGGTGAATAATTATCATGAAGGATGCGCCCGATGACAGGCCGTTTTAAGTCACTGACGTGGAAACAAACTAACCTAGTCGTATTTACTGCCCTATTTTTTGCCATTGCCATTTTTATTGTTGAAATCGCTTTAGTCGTCGTATCAACCAAACAACAACTCACGACCACTCAGCAAGAACTCCTTGATTCAGTTGAACAACCTGCAGCAAATGCCGTATGGGCATTAGATGATAATTTAGCCCGTCAAACTTTAGAGGGTGCCATCAAAGTCGAACATGTTGGCTCGGCGGTGATTGAGCTGGACGATGGCTCAATGTTTGTTTCTGTCAGTAATAATAAGCAGAATAACTCACAGACTTTTATCAGTTTAAGTAATAAATTATTTGATGATCTCAAAGAAATTTCTCGCCCTTTGTATAGGCCTTTTTATTTTGAAGGTACCCAACAACAGCAACTCATTGGTACATTAACGGTTTTCTACGATACCCAAGAACTCACAAACACCCTCTTCTCGCAGTTAAGATTTAGTTTTTTTGCTACTCTCGCTCGTGCACTCTTACTCACCTTAGTGCTGTCCGTGGTATTCCATCGCTTCCTGACTCAGCCTATCGCACGCATCAGTGAGGCCATCGATAAGATCGAACCCGACTCTCCGGATGAAAATCTCTTACCTATGTCCAACGCACACAAGGATGATGAACTCGGCTTAGTAACCTCAAAATTCAACCAAATTCTTATTCAATTTAGCCAAACCCAGTCCAAACTGCGCAAAATGGCGACCCGAGATCCGCTAACTGGATTACCTAACCGCACATTATTACTTGAAACTATCGCAGTCACTATCCAACGCTCGCGAGTACACAAACGCAGCTTTGCATTGATGTTTATCGACTTAGACCGTTTTAAGAATATCAACGATTCCCTTGGACACGCATTAGGCGATCAATTCCTCGCTCGTATCGCCCGCATTCTCGAACGATTCGTTGGTGATAAAGGCACAGTTTCCCGCTTAGGTGGCGATGAATTTGTTATTCTGGCCGATACAGTTCACACCCCAGACCAAGCAGCAGATTTTGTAGATAAGCTACTGCTCCAGCTCAATGTCCCGATTCAATTAAATGAACATGCAATTCATCCTGCGGCATCGATTGGGATTTCTATTTATCCCGAAGACGGTAACAGCGCTGAAGATTTGATCCGTCACGCTGACATTGCCATGTACAGCGCGAAAGCTGCAGGCTCGAATCAATGGGCCTTCTTCAAACAACAGATGACTGAGCGAGCAGCAGTTCGTTTACGCACTGAAGCATCTTTACATGATGCGTTAAAAAACAATGAATTTTTACTGTATTTCCAACCGAAACTTGATCTGCAAACAGGCAAAGTCATCGCCTGTGAAGCCTTGATCCGTTGGCAAAAAGACGGACGACTCATCAGCCCCATTTCCTTTATTCCCGTCGCGGAAGAGACAGGTATCATCATTCCTATAGGTCGTTGGGTGATAGAGCAAAGCTGTAAAGTACTTAGGGAATGGCAGAAAAAATATAACTATGCCATCCCAATTGCAATTAATGTTGCCTCACAGCAATTTGCCGATGCTAGTTTAGTTCCCGATATCAAACAGATGGCATTACGCTATCAAATCCAACCCGAATTACTGGAAATTGAAATCACTGAAACCTCGTTGATGAACGACATTGAACTCGCTATCGCTAAGCTTGAACAATTGAAATCAGCCGGATTTGGTATTGCAGTCGATGACTTTGGCACAGGGTATTCTTCACTCTCTTACCTGCGCCATTTGCCTATCACTACCATGAAAATCGATCGTTGTTTCGTTTCCGATCTACCAGGGGATAGCGCAATTGCATCGACCATTTTAATGTTGGGAAAGCAGCTTAATTTGACCATTGTGGCCGAAGGCATTGAAAATGAGCAGCAATTGGATTGGTTGAAAGAAAATCAGTGCCAAGTCGGCCAAGGTTTCTATTTTAGTCAGCCTCTACCCCAAGCAGAATTTGAAGCGCTGTATATAGCAACACAAACAGCAACAATAAGCAGTCTTGATGGTTTACGTGGGGCTTAGGATATTTACATTGGCACTTAAGTTTCGATTCGATGCTTAATCACATCAAGCTAAGCATAACGGACCTAAACATTAGACTGATTTTGACTGTAAATTCTTTATATCTCTCGTTTACACAATAAATACTCTGTTGAATTTTAGACAATAAAAAAGGAGGCTAAGCCTCCTTTTTCACGTTAGTCGACGCGAAATTAACGACGTAGACCTAACTTTTGGATCAGAGCAGTGTAACGTGCTAAATCAGTACGTTTCAGGTAAGCAGTTAACTTACGACGTGAGCTAACCATACGTAACAGACCACGACGTGAGTGGTGATCATGAATGTGCTCTTTGAAGTGATCTTGCAAATGGTTGATTTGCGCAGTTAACAAAGCAACTTGAACTTCAGTTGAACCAGTGTCGTTTTCACAACGGCCAAAATCAGCCAAAATTTTTGCTTTTGCTTCAGGACTTAGTGACATGTATATCTCCAAATAAATAATATGAATCTCTAGCCGATCACTAACTCAGCCAGAGGGCGCGCTATTTTACCCATAAACCCACCCTAGCGCAATAAAAGGCGGGGACTAATGCATCAACTAATTTAATCATTTGTCGATGGATAGCGGGCTAATGCGTTTCTGCAGGTTCGTCATGGATAACAATGAGTCGTTTCGGCGCTAATAAGCCATCTTCGTTCATTGTGCCAATCCCCACAAATCGGCGAATTTCACCTAAAGTGATACGTACCAACTCATCGGTTTTCAATTCTGCATTAACCGGTACCCGAACCGCTTGACCTTGCATTAAGTAAGGAGCTATCGCATCCGGCACATTCACCTCTGGAAAATCGGCCACGGCCGTGTCCATAGGCAATAACAGAGGGTCGAGTAATACGCTCGGATCTATCTGTTGTTCATGTGCTTGAGCAACTAGTGCTTCAAGTTGTTCTAAAGTGACCATTCTGGCATAGGGATACTGCGCAACTTGGGTGCGGCGCAGCATAATCACATGGGCGCCACAACCGAGCATCTCACCGAGATCGTCTATGATAGTGCGAATATAAGTGCCCTTAGAACAATGAATGTCTAAGGTCAGCTCATCGCCTTCAAGACCGATGAAATTTAGCTCAAATACCGTAATAGGGCGAGATTCACGCGGCACTTCTATGCCTTCACGGGCATATTTATACAGGGGCTGACCCTGATATTTCAGCGCGGAATACATAGAAGGCACTTGCTGAGTTTCACCACGGAAGAAATCAAGCGCGGTTAATAACTGCGCCTCGGTAAAATCAATGGCGCGGGTTTGCACCACTTCACCATCGGAATCACTGGTATCTGTCCGTTCGCCAAGCTTTGCAGTGACTAAATAGCGTTTATCGGCATCCAATAGATGCTGAGAAAACTTAGTCCCTTCGCCTAAGCATACAGGTAACATACCTGTCGCTAACGGATCGAGTGCGCCCGTATGCCCAGCTTTATTCGCATTAAAAAAGCGCTTTACCCTTTGCAATGCAAAGTTAGAACTCATGCCAGTGGATTTATCCAGCAGCACTATCCCATCGATAAAACGACCTTTTGGACGACGAGCCATTAATCTTTACCTTCCGTTTCATCTGCGTCATCAGCAATATCATCACCTAAGACTTCATCTTCAACCGATGCGTCTTCGCTGCCAAATTGCTGTTGCTTCGCTTTGTCTTGGTTGATCACTTGGCTAACTAAGTTAGACATGCGCATACCTTCAACTAGCGAGCTATCGTAGATAAAACGCAGTTCAGGCATGACACGCAGCTTCATACGACCCGCCACTAAAGTGCGGATATAAGGAGCTGCGCTGATCAAAGCGTTTAGCTTTTCTTGAACGACAGCTTTGTCTTCTTCGAAAAAAGTCACAAACACTTTGGCATAGCTGAGATCGCGAGAGACGTCGACGTCATTCACAGTCACAAAGCCAATACGAGGATCTTTCATGTCGCGCTGTAGCACTTGAGCAAGTTCTTGCTGAAGCTGCTGAGCGATTCGACGAGTACGACTGAATTCTTTTGCCATAATATTTCTTACCATAGCTTAAATTGATAAGGGCGGCTAAAGCCGCCCTTATTATCGTTACAGAGTACGAGCAATCTCGACGGTTTCGAATACTTCGATTTGGTCGCCTACGCGAACATCGTTGTAGTTCTTAACGCCAATACCACATTCCATACCATTGCGAACTTCAGCAACGTCGTCTTTAAAGCGACGTAGCGATTCGAGTTCACCTTCGTAGATAACAACGTTATCACGTAGTACGCGAATTGGCGCGCTACGCTTGATGGTACCTTCGGTCACCATACAGCCAGCAATTGCACCCAGCTTAGGTGACTTGAACACATCACGAACTTCAGCCAGACCGATAATTTGTTGTTTGAACACAGGAGACAGCATACCTGTCATCGCTGCACGCACTTCATCAATCAAATTATAGATAACGCTGTAGTAACGTAAATCAACACTTTCACTTTCGATAGTCTTACGGGCTTGTGCATCGGCACGTACGTTAAAGCCAACCATGATAGCGTTAGAGGCAGCCGCTAAGGTTGCATCCGTTTCAGTCAGTGCACCCACACCGCGAGCGATGATGTTCACTTTCACTTCGTCGGTAGACAAACCTGTTAACGAATCAGTAATCGCTTCGAGTGAACCTTGCACGTCTGCTTTAAGAACGATGTTCAGTTCTTTCACTTCGCCGTCTGTCATGTTCGCAAACATGTTTTCTAGCTTAGATTTTTGCTGACGTGCCAGTTTCACATCACGGAACTTACCTTGACGATACAGGGCAACTTCGCGAGCTTTACGTTCGTCACGTACGACTGTTGCTTCATCACCTGCAGACGGAACGCCTGACAGGCCTAGAATTTCAACAGGAATAGATGGACCCGCTTCAGTGATTGAACGACCGTTTTCGTCTTTCATTGCACGAATTTTACCGTACTCAAGACCACACAGAACGATATCACCTTGGCGCAGCGTACCTTCTTGAACCAGAATCGTAGCCACAGGGCCGCGACCTTTGTCCAATTGTGATTCAATGACCACACCTGCAGCCATACCATCACGTACCGCTTTCAGTTCGAGAACTTCAGCTTGCAGTAAGATACCTTCTAACAGTTCGTCAACGCCTTCACCTGTCTTAGCTGAAACGAAGGCAAACATGTTGTCTCCACCCCAATCTTCAGACATAACACCGTGTTGTGACAATTCGCTCTTAACGCGATCGATATCCGCTTCCGGTTTATCCATCTTGTTCACAGCCACGATTAATGGCACGTTACCAGCTTTAGCATGTTGAATAGCTTCGATTGTTTGCGGCATTACACCGTCATCGGCAGCAACAACTAGCACAACAATATCCGTTGCCTTGGCACCGCGGGCACGCATTGCGGTAAACGCGGCGTGACCAGGAGTATCAAGGAAAGTGATCATGCCATTTTCAGTTTCAACATGGTATGCACCGATATGCTGAGTAATACCACCGGCTTCGCCAGCAGCCACTTTAGCGCGGCGAATGTAGTCGAGTAACGAAGTCTTACCGTGGTCAACGTGACCCATGATAGTCACAACCGGTGCACGAGATTCTAGCTTGATGCCATCTTCATCATCACGGTCTTGTAGCACTTGGTGCTCAAGTTCGTTTTCACGGATAAGCACAACTTTGTGACCCATTTCTTCAGCAACTAGCTGGGCAGTCTCTTGATCCAACACTTGGTTGATCGTGACCATAGAACCCATTTTCATCATCTGTTTGATGATTTCAGTCGCTTTCACTGCCATTAAATGCGCAAGTTCAGAAACAGTAACAGTTTCACCGATACGCACATCACGGCTCACTGCTGCCACAGGCTTATTGAAGCCATGCGCCATAGACTCAGGTGCAGTACTGCGGTTACGCATGTGCTTTTCACGGCCGTCACGGGCATCTTTGCCGCCACGTTTTTTCGCGTTGCTCTTGTTACGAGCACGACGTCCGCGTTTTTCTTCATCCAGATCAGAAGTATCTTCAGCAGCACGAGCTACTTTAGATGTCGTGATGTGATGATCACCGTTTTTCTCGGCTTCTAAACGTTGGCGCTCTTCTTCGGCCCAGCGCTTAGAATGTTCTTCAGCGAGTAAGCGAGCAGTTTCTGCCGCTTTAGCCGCTTCTTCGTCTTGCTTACGTTTGGTTGCCGCTTCTTGCGCCGCTTTCAAACGTTCAGCTTCTAGACGAGCCGCTTCTGCTTCTGGTGACATATCTTTAACCACTTTCACTTCGGCTGCTGCTTTAGCTTTCGCCTTGGCTTCTGCTTCCACTTTTGCCTTAGCATCTGCTTCAGCTTTCACTTTTGCTGCCGCAGCAGCTTCTGCTTCGGCCTTTGCTTTTGCCAAAGCTTCTGCTTCGGCTTTCGCTTCTTCTTCAGCCTTCAGAGTAGCCTCATTAGCATCACGCTTAACGAAAGTTCGTGTTTTACGAACTTCAACTTTAACATCTTTAGATTGACCACCATTACCGGCCACACTTAGGGTCGATACGGTTTTACGCTGCAGCGTCATTTTCGTTGGCGCATTTTCGCCACCGTGCTGCTTTTTCAGATAATCCAGTAACTGCTGCTTTTCAGCTTCAGTCACTTTATCAGCTTGGCCTTTCTTAATTCCAGCCTGAGAGAATTGCTCAATCAGACGTTCAACACTTTTACCCACTTCCGTGGCCAATTTCTCTACGGTAGTATCTGCCATCAGTTAAATCCCCCTGTTGATCGACTTATGCTTCTTCGCCAAACCAACAGATATTGCGGGCTGCCATGATGAGCTCACCTGCTTTTTCTTCTGTCAATTCTTCAATTTCGATCAAATCATCAATGCCTTGTTCAGCCAAGTCTTCTAGAGTCACAATACCTTTGCTAGCGAAAACATAGGCTAAGTGTCTTTCAACACCTTCAAGTGCTAGCAACTCTTCACTTGGCTCCACACCATCCAGTGCTTCTTCAGTAGCGAGAGCTCGAGTTGAGATCGCCGCTTTTGCACGTTCACGTAAAGCTTCGACGAGATCTTCGTCAAAACCGTCAATCGCCAATAGTTCAGACACAGGCACATAGGCAACTTCTTCGAGCGACGTAAAGCCCTCATCTGCCAGTACTTGTGCAAAATCTTCATCGACATCCAGTGAGTTAACAAATAAATCAACCACCTTGGCACTTTCTGCCTGATGTTTCTTATTCATATCTTCCACTGTCATAACGTTCAGAACCCAACCAGTCAGTTGTGTTGCTAAACGTACGTTCTGGCCATTACGTCCAATGGCTTGTGCCAAACTATCGGCTTCAACAGCGATATCCATAGAATGGTTATCTTCGTCGACTATGATAGAGGCAACATCGGCTGGCGCCATGGCATTGATCACGTATTGTGCTGGATTATCATCCCACAACACGATATCAACACGTTCGCCACCCAGTTCATTCGAAACGGCTTGTACACGCGCACCGCGCATACCCACACACGCACCGATAGGATCGATACGGCGATCATTCGACTTAACGGCGATCTTAGCGCGAGCGCCTGGATCACGAGCAGCGCCCATGATTTCAATCAGTTCATCAGCGATTTCAGGCACTTCAACACGGAAAAGCTCGATCAGCATTTCAGGTTTAGTACGGCTTAAAAATAACTGTGCACCACGAGCTTCTGGACGTACTGAGTACAATAATGCACGCACACGGTCACCAGGGCGGAAAGATTCGCGTGAAATTAAGTCTTCACGGAACAATACGCCGTCAGCGTTATTACCTAAGTCAACCACTACGCTCTCGCGAGTCGCTTTTTTGACCACACCAGTGATTAACTCACCTTCCTGATCTTGGAACTGCTCAACCACTTGCGCACGTTCAGCTTCACGTACTTTCTGTACGATCACTTGCTTAGCGGTTTGAGTGGTAATACGGTCAAACACCACTGACTCGATATCGTCTTCGATAAACTCGCCAGGCTGGATGTCCGGATTTTCGTAACGTGCCGCTTCTAACGTGATTTCACGATAAGGGTTTTCTAACGCTTCACCGTGATCATCAACTACCATCCAACGACGGAAAGTATCATAACCACCGGTTTTACGGTCGATAGCAACACGAACGTCAATATCACCTTCGTACTTTTTCTTGGTTGCTGTGGCCAGAGCAATCTCTAGCGCTTCAAAAATTTTCTCGCGTGGAACGGCCTTTTCATTTGAAACCGCCTCAGCGACTAGCAGAATCTCTTTATTCATCTCGTCTTGCCTCGTTCACCTTGAAACCATCAAAACTTAGCGATTAAGTTGCCTTTGCGGATATTATCCAATGCGACAACTAACTCTTTACCATTCACTTTCAGCGAGAGCATTTGCCCGTCGACCGCAGTGATGGCGCCTTTTAAATTACGACTGCCGTCAACCGGCATAGTCAATTGAAGCTTTACATCCTCGCCTACATAGCCCGCGTACTGCTCAGCAGTAAATAAGGGTCTATCTACGCCTGGCGAAGAAACCTCTAGGGTATATTCTGTAGAAATAGGATCTTCAACATCGAGTACAGCACTGACTTGGCGACTTGCATTGGCACAATCTTCAATATTGATACCATTCTCACCATCAATGAACACTCGCAGTGTGGAATGCTTACCCGCTTGAACATATTCAATGCCCCACAGCTGAAAGCCTAATGCTTCCACAGGTACTTTGAGCATTTCTGCCAGTCTGAATTCTAACGTTGCCAAGATTGACCCCCGAAAAAACAAAAAAGGGCTTAATAGCCCTAGTACAACGCCACATACGAAGCATGCGACAAATTTAAAAGTCCCAGATAACAAAAAACCCCGTAATCACGAGGTCATTAATTTCAAGAACCTGTAAACCATAACGAATTCAAACACCATTCGTTACTAGGAGCTGGTTGCGGGGGCCGGATTTGAACCGACGACCTTCGGGTTATGAGCCCGACGAGCTACCATGCTGCTCCACCCCGCGTCAACTGTGTGCAAGTATATTGACTATCGTCATTTCTTGCAATAACTAAGAGAGAACTTATCTCGCCTATCTTAGTTATATTTGGTGCCGAGAGCGGGACTTGAACCCGCACGACCGTTAGGTCACAGCCACCTCAAGGCTGCGCGTCTACCAATTTCGCCACCTCGGCGACACCTTTTACTAGTCAGGAATTTTCGTTTCTGACTTTTGGGTTCCTTGCTCAACTGGTTGGGTAACCTGTTCAGTGTCTGAACCTAAATCTTTCCATGAATCTTCATTTTTTGCGTGGTTTGCACTTAAGTTACCAATAAGCAGACTTAAAGTGAAAAACGCAATGGCAAGAATCGCCGTACTGCGTGTCAGGAAATTACCTGAACCGCTTGAACCAAAAAGAGTACCTGATGCACCGGCGCCAAAAGAGGCCCCCATGTCAGCTCCCTTACCTTGCTGAATTAATACTAAGCCTATTAGACCTAATGCAACCAACAAGTAAATAACTACTAGAACTTCATACATATTATGCGCTCATCGCTATGGTACACAGACTTAAAAACTCGCTAGAGTTTAAGCTAGCACCGCCAATCAGTCCACCATCAACATCAGGTTGGGCAAATAAATCTGCAGCATTACTCGGTGTCACACTACCACCGTAGAGAATCCTGATATTTTCTCCGATAAACGGAGACACTTCAGAGAGGCGTTTGCGAATAAACGCATGAACTTCTTGTGCCTGCTCTGGTGTAGCACTTTTACCTGTTCCTACAGCCCAAAGCGGCTCGTAGGCGATAATAGCGTTATCAAAAGCCATAGTGCCATTTTTCTGGATCACTATATCCAACTCTTCAGCAATCACCTCGAAGGTGCGTCTTGCTTCTCGTGCTGGACCTGACTCACCCACACATAAAATTGGGGTTAAGCCATGCTTTTGTGCAGCGGCGAATTTCTCCGCTACGATATTACTCGTCTCTCCGTACATACGGCGACGTTCTGAATGCCCGATAATTACATATCGACATCCTGAATCTTTGAGCATCTGACCTGAAACTTCTCCGGTATAAGCGCCAAAGTCATGTTGACTTAGGTTTTGAGCGCCCATCCTAACAAGTGAACCGTCTAACGCTTCCTTGTTTGCTTCTAGCAGTTGCCTAACGCTCTCTAGATAGATAGAAGGCGGGCATAAAACCACTTCAGCTGAATCATTTTGGAGCTTAGAGGCAAATTTTTTGAACAACTCTTGGGCTAATGCCGCACTGCCGTTCATCTTCCAATTGCCAGCTACCATAGGACGTCTGAGTGCCATCACTGTCTCCTCTGAAAGCGGCGTGAATAATAGCGAACCACTTATTAAGTTACAATAGCTAAATTCGAATTTTTTCAGATATCAGGTTGGAATGCTTATTTTTTACACGCCAAAGCTGTTTTCTGTTCATTTGTGCAGCTAACACCTTAATTTTAAATTGGTATCAGCCGCACTCATTACAAAATTAGCAAATATTAGCTTGCCGATTTTACCGCATCCGCAATCAAATTTGCGTGCGCCAATACTGCACTATGATCGTCACCTTCAACCATGACACGGATCAAAGGTTCAGTACCTGACTTACGTAATAATACTCGGCCACGCACGCCCAGTTGAGATTCAACCTGTGCCTGCGCCGCTTTAACTTTATCTGACTTAAGAGGGTCGTGCTCGCCTTCAAAGCGCACATTGACTAACACCTGCGGCAACATTTCCATCGCAGAAGTCAGTTCTTCTAGCGTGGCATTCTGACGACGCATAGCCGCTAACACTAAAATCCCCGCAACGATGCCATCACCAGTTGTGCCGTGATCAAGATTGAGGATATGCCCTGAATTTTCACCGCCAATGCGCCAATCGAGTTCTTTAAGTAGTTCCATCACATAACGGTCGCCCACTTTCGAACGCGCAAAGGGGATGTCTAATGCTTGCAAGGCGAGATCAAGCCCAAGGTTTGACATTAACGTACCAACTACACCACCACGTAATACGCCACGGGATTTCGCATCACAGGCCAGAATATATAAAATTTGATCGCCGTCGATCACTTCGCCTTTGCTGTTGACCATCATAATACGGTCACCGTCACCGTCGAGTGCGATGCCTAAATCGGCACTTTCGGCTAGAACGGTTTCACAAATTTTGCCCATGGACGTCGCGCCCACTTTATCATTGATGTTCATCCCGTTGGGTTTATCACCAATGGCAATCACCTCGGCGCCTAACTCACGAAACACAGCTGGCGCTATGTGATAAGTTGCGCCATGGGCACAATCAACCACAATTTTTAGCCCAGTTAACGTGTGTTCTGCAGGAAAATTACCTTTGCAATACTCAATATAACGGCCACGGGCATCTTCAATACGCGATACCTTCCCCAATAGATGCGATTCAACACAAACGAGGGGCTTTTCAAGCTCGGCTTCAATTTCTAGCTCTAGGTTATCGTCTAACTTACTGCCGTCGGTGGAAAAAAACTTAATACCATTATCGTAATACGGATTGTGTGACGCGCTGATCACCACCCCAGCTTCGGCGCGAAACGTGCGCGTCAAATAGGCTACTGCTGGCGTTGGCATAGGTCCCATTAACATCACATTAAGGCCTGCAGCAGAAAGGCCAGCTTCTAATGCTGACTCAAACATATAGCCCGAAATACGGGTATCTTTACCTATAATCACCTTTTTGGTACCACTGCGGGATAACACGCGCCCCGCCGCCCAACCTAACTTAAGCGCGAGCTCAGGCGTCATTTGACCTGAACCGACTTTTCCCCGAATACCGTCAGTTCCAAAAAATTTACGTTCTTTCATATCGCTCCACAAACTCAAATGTGTCCCAATGATTTGGGATCATAATATTAATTAAATGCTTAACGAGAGCATAACGATGCTTAAAAATACGCTTGTGTCGCTTGTAACACCTTGAGCATATCCACAGTTTCAGTAACATCATGCACACGAATGATATGAGCGCCCTTTTGGGCCGCTATCATAGCGCCAGCAAGGCTCCCAGCAAGACGTTCTGAGGTCGGTTTTGCTAAGAGGTTTCCTATCATGCTCTTACGAGACAATCCTATCAATATCGGTAAATCAAACTGGGCAAAACAGTCGAGCTTCGCCAGTAATTCATAGTTATGCTCTAAGCTTTTACCAAAACCAAATCCCGGATCGAGTATTAATAATTCACGGGGGATCCCTGCTCGCAAGCAAGCTTCAATCCGCTCAGTTAAAAAGGCAGAAACTTCTTCAATAACATTATGGTAAGTCGGTGCAAATTGCATGCTTTTGGGTTCACCTTGCATATGCATTAAGCATATGGGGACTTGCAACTCTGCAGCAGCTTCAAGCGCACCTGGTTCCATCAGGGCGCGCACATCGTTAATCAAATGTGCGCCCGCAGCAACAGCTTGACGCATGACTTCAGGCTTACTGGTATCAACCGAAATCCACACATCATGGTGCGCCGCAACATATTTCACTAACGGGATCACCCGCGCAAGTTCATCGGCTAAGCTCACCTCGGCGGCGCCAGGTCTTGTCGACTCACCACCAATGTCTATCATTCCCGCGCCTTGAGCCACCATGTCATCGGCATGCTGACAGGCAAGCTCATAGGAAGAATATTGGCCACCGTCAGAAAAAGAATCGGGAGTGACATTAAGTATACCCATCACAATGGGCGAAGATAACGCGAGGCGTTTAGTGCCAGCAATCAGTTCAAACACGCATTTACTCCTGTAATACGAACACTTACGATTTTACTCACTGGCATAACTTGCGTCATTAATTTCAAGCCTTCATTTTCTATCCGAAAAGACCAATGTCAGAAGATAAATATCAATGGTGGCAGAGAGTATCAATGACAGCGCAGTCAAATTGCTAACAAGGTAAAACAAGAAAACCCCTTTACGGGGTTTTCTTTGGTTTCACAACACATTACTTAGCTGGAGATTCATCAGGATCTTTCAGTTCTGGCTCAGCAGGTGCAGTCACACTGTCTTCAGCTTTCGCTGCTGGTTCACCATGACCATTGCCTTTATCGTTAGAACCATTGTCATCCACTTGCCAATCAGCAGGCTGACGCACTTCACGACGTTTCATTAAATCGTCAATTTGAAGTGAATCAATGGTTTCATACTTCATTAAAGCTTCTTTCATTGAGTGCAGAATATCGAGGTTATCCGTCAATATCTGTCTCGCTCTAGCGTAGTTTTTGTCGATAAAGACTTTTACTTCAGCATCTATAATGGTTGCAGTTTCATCGGACATCGCTTTGGCTTTACCCATGCTGCGACCTAAGAAGACTTCACCATCTTCTTCTGCATACAGCAATGGACCTAACTTGTCCGAGAAGCCCCACTGAGTCACCATGTTACGCGCAATAGATGTCGCGTATTTGATGTCCTGTGATGCGCCAGTCGACACTTTCTCAGTACCGTAGATAAGCTCTTCTGCTAAACGACCACCGTAGGCGACCGAAATTTGGCTTTCTAGCTTACGACGGCTCTGGCTCACTGAGTCAGCTTCAGGTAAGAAGAAAGTGACACCCAGCGCACGGCCGCGAGGAATGATAGTCACCTTGTGCACAGGATCGTGCTCTGGCACTAAACAACCCACAATCGCATGGCCCGCTTCATGGTAAGCAGTCATTTCTTTTTCGGCTTCAGACATCACCATAGAACGGCGCTCAGCACCCATCATGATTTTATCTTTTGCACGCTCAAATTCTTCCATGCCTACAACTCGGCGATTTCCGCGAGCCGCAAACAAGGCAGCTTCGTTCACTAAGTTAGCTAAATCAGCACCCGAGAAACCTGGCGTACCACGGGCAATCACACTCGCCTTCACATCTTCAGAAAGCGGCACTTTACGCATATGCACTTTCAAAATCTGCTCACGACCACGAACGTCTGGTAAACCAACGACCACTTGACGGTCAAAACGACCCGGACGTAATAACGCAGAATCGAGTACGTCTGGACGGTTAGTTGCCGCGATAACAATAACGCCTTCATTACCTTCGAAGCCATCCATCTCAACCAGCATTTGGTTCAGTGTTTGCTCACGTTCATCATGACCACCACCTAAACCCGCGCCACGTTGACGACCGACAGCATCGATTTCATCGATGAAGATAATACAAGGTGCCGACTTTTTCGCTTGTTCAAACATGTCACGCACACGGGATGCACCGACACCAACAAACATTTCCACGAAATCAGAACCTGAAATAGTGAAGAAAGGGACTTTAGATTCACCCGCAATGGCTTTCGCCAGCAAGGTTTTACCTGTACCTGGAGGACCCACCATCAGTACGCCCGTTGGAATTCGGCCGCCCAATTTTTGGAATTTAGTTGGGTCACGCAGGTAATCAACCAGCTCTTTCACTTCTTCTTTTGCTTCGTCACAACCAGCAACATCGGCAAAAGTAGTTTTAATCTGATCTTCGCTCATCAGCTTGGCTTTGCTCTTACCAAAGGACATAGCGCCTTTGCCACCGCCGCCTTGCATCTGGCGCATGAAGAAAATCCATACCCCGATAAGCAATAACATCGGGAACCAAGAGATGAAGATTTGGGTAAGGAACCCTGACTCTTCGGCTTCTTGGCCCTTCATAGTGATGCCTTTACGATCAAGATCATTAATTAAATCTTGGTCATATAACGGCATGATAGTAGTGAATTTTTCACCAGTTCGTTTAGCACCTTCAATAGTACGTTGGTCGCTCTTAACTTCAACAGTTGCGACCTGTCCATCACGGACATTATCTAAGAAGGTAGAATAATCCATCTTCTGCGATGACGAAGAAGAGGGGGAGTAACCCTGAAACACTGACATCAGCACAACGGCGATGACAACCCAGAGTATTAGATTTTTTGCCATGTCACTCAAATTACTAGACCTCATTAAGTCTTGCGATTATTAACGCTAGGTTACTACAACTTGTACCCAGTCGCCACAAGATAGACTTCGCGGGAACGAGCCCGTGAAGAGTCTGGTTTACGTGTTTTAACGACTTTAAACACTGCTTTTACCGCTTTCATGTATTCGTCAAAGCCCTCCCCCTGAAAGACTTTTACCGCAAAACAGCCATTAGGAGCCAATACTTGATGGCACATATCTAACGCCAATTCCACTAAATACATGGCACGGGGCTGATCAACACTATCTGAACCACTCATGTTGGGTGCCATATCAGACAACACAACGTCAACTTTAGCATCACCGACGCGAGTAAGTAATGCTTGAAGGACTTTATCTTCACGAAAATCCCCTTGCAAAAAATCGACGCCGACGATTGGATCCATAGGCAAAATGTCACAGGCGATGACTTTACCTCTATCTCCCGCTAATTTAACTGCCACTTGAGACCAACCTCCTGGAGCGGCACCGAGATCAACCACAGTCATGCCTGGGCGAATTAGTTGATCCTTTTGCTGGATCTCCTCAAGCTTAAACGCAGCGCGAGATCGCAAGCCCATTTTTTGGGCGAGTTTGACATAGTGATCATCAAAGTGTTCTAGCATCCAGCGATTAGAACTGGCCGTACGTTTTATACCTGACATTTAAAATCCGCAACAATTGAGAGTTACACAAAGGCTATATAAGGGTAGAATAGCCGTTTTTCAACAGTAACTCAGCAAAAGTTGGTAGAAATGAACTTAACAACCAAACAAAAACAGCATTTAAAAGGTCTAGCGCATCCGCTAAAGCCAGTGGTGCTGCTTGGTGCCAATGGATTGACTGAAGGTGTACTCGCTGAAATTGAAAGCGCACTCGCTTATCATGAACTGATTAAAGTGAAAGTAGCCTCTGCCGACAGAGAGCTAAAAAATGCCATCGTTGATGCCATAGTACGTGAAACTCAATCCGCAAAAGTGCAACTTATTGGTCATATTCTGGTGATTTATCGTCAATCACCAGAAATGAAAATTGCTTTGCCAAAGGCAAAGTAATTTTTCTTGATTTTATCGTGTTAACAAAAAGGCCATTCAATCGAGTGGCCTTTTTGTTTTCGCTGTTAATTTAAGCGATTGGCATAGCCCTAAGGTGTTTCAGAAATCACTTGTTCCTTATAATGCTCAGGCGTTAAGCCTAATAGCTCAGGCAATGAGGTACCAACTGAAATCGAAGAGAATGTGCCGGTTAATATACCGATAAACATTGCTATCGAAAATCCTTCCAGCGGTCCACCGCCCATGATCCACAGCGCACCGACCGTCATTAAGGTTGTCCCTGATGTCACCATAGTGCGAGAAAACGTCGCCACAATTGCTTGGTTGTTAATGTCTTGAATCGCAAGCTTTGGCTTAGCAATCAATAATTCACGAATGCGGTCAGCGATAATGATCGAATCATTTAAGGAATAACCTAAAATCGCCAGTACAGCCGCAAGTATCGTTAAATTAAACTCCATCTGAGTCAAGGCGAAAAATGCCAGCACGAACACTACGTCATGCACTAACGCGAATAGGGCACCCGATGCGAGTCGCCATTCGAAGCGATAACTTAAATAACCTAATATCGCCAGCATAGCGACTAACAGCGCTAAACCGCCCTGCTCTGCCAATTCTTGACCAATCTGCGGCCCGACAACACTGCTGTTAAGCACTTGCACTTCAGAGTTAAGCGGCGCTAATACCTGCTGAATATCGATATTACCTTGCTCTGTATCGGCACTCTTTATATCGGAATAGCGCAACACCCAACGTCCCGGCTCACTGGCGGAGACGACACTCACCTCTTGCTGATAAGCGGCGTTGAGTAAAGGTTGCAATTCACTGCTGGTAATTTTTCTATCGATCTGCACTTCGGTGACGACACCGCCAGTAAAATCTAAGCCCCAGTTAAAACCTTTCACGCCGATGATGGTTAACGACACTAGCATCAACAAAATTGAGATAGCACTCGAAACATAACGCCATTTAGTTAGATTGATATTTTTCATGGTTATACCTTTACATGACGGCTAGCATCACGTCCATAAACTAAGTTGATCAAGGCCCTTGAAGCAAAGATACCGGTAAACATGCTGGTCAACAGACCTAGACCTAAGGTCAAGGCAAAACCTTGAATTGGACCATTACCTATGGAGTAAAGCACCACTGCAGTGATCATAGTGGTGAAGTTGGCGTCAAAAATAGTAGAAAACGCGCTATCAAACCCCGTATCAATTGCCAGCGCAAAACTGCGACCTTCCTTTAACTTGTCTTTTATTCGCTCGAAAATCAGTACGTTGGTATCAACCGCCATACCGACTGTTAACACCAAACCCGCAATCCCAGGTAAGGTCAACACAGCGCCAGGGATAAGCGCCAGTAAACCAAACAGGATCACCATATTGGAGATCAGCGCTATATTCGCCACCCAGCCGAGACGGCGATACCAAAGCGCCATAAACAGCAAGGTAATCCCCATCCCTAAACCAAGGGCCGCAAAACCGTTTTCAATGTTTTCAGCACCCAGCGTCGGGCCAATAGTGCGCTCTTCAACAATAGTCACTGGCGCCGTCATAGAGCCCGCTCGCAGTAACAGGGCTAATTGTTGTGCTTCTTGATAGGAGCCTGCACCCGTAATACGAAAACGATCTCCAAGTTGGGATTGAATAGTCGCAACACTGATAATCTCTTGTGTTTGCTTTGCCTTACCTTGCTCATCACGGCTGTATTCGCTGTAAGACGTCGCCATAGGTTTGCCGATATTGGTACGGGAAAACTCAGACATTTTCTGCCCGCCCACACGGTCAAGGTTAATGTTCACCTCCGCCATGCCCATCTCGCCTAAACTCGCCCTCGCATCGACAATATGATCGCCACCCAGTACTGGTGTGCGGCTCACATAAATAGGCTTACCAGACTTGTCATTGAGTACCATAGCATTAACGGAGCCAGATTCTTTAACCTCGAAAAAGGCCAGACTCGCCGTAGCACCGATAACGTTTTTAGCGGCGGCAGGATCTTGTACTCCAGGCAATTCAATCCGAATTCGATGCTCCCCTTGACGCTGCACTAAAGCTTCAGTGATACCGAGTTCTTCAATACGGCTGCGCATCACTTGTAAGTTTTGCTGCACAGTCAAATTACGCAGTTTCGTTTGCTCTTCTTGGCTCAACTTAATCAGTAAACCCGCGCCATCTGCATTGGATAGCTGCCAATGAGGATAGGACTCTTTCATCATTTGACGCACGGCAGCACGAGCATCATTATCGGGCAACGTCATGTTTAACTGATGACTTTGGTCCAAATGCACGCTAGCACCACGAATTTTCTGTTCACGGATGAATTGACGTAGCGAATCAACAAGCGTCTCGGCCTGAGTTTGATAAACAGGATCAATATCAACATCGAGTAAGAACTGTACGCCACCGCGCAAGTCGAGCCCGAGTTTAATCGGCTGAAAGCCTAAGTTTTGTAACCAACTTGGCGCCGCACTGGCAAGGGATAAAGTCAATTCTTTTGGCTCTGCAACCATAGAAGAGACTAAAGTTTTGACTAAGGTTTGTTGGTTATCCGCATCGAGGACAATTAAGGTTTCACCATTTTTTTGGTCGATACGTTTGACCGTCACGCCTTCAGCTTGCAGCTTATCTCGAAGGGCAATAGGTGTGAGCGTTAAACCCGCCTTCGCGCCCACCTGCACCGCCGCATCCTCACCGTAAAATGTCGGCAAGGCACTGAATAGCATCACGATAATAGTGACGATAAGCACTAAGTATTTCCAAGCTGAATAGTGATTTAGCAGCCGTTGATTGGGTTTTCTTTCCATGGGATTAACTCGCTATTTAACGCTCAGCATTTGAATCAAATCGCTAAGCGAACATATTGATATCAGTCCGAAACACATGATTGAGTACCAGCGGCTAAGCTCGTAAGGCTCAAATCATCACTGCTTACTTAAGCAGCTATAAAAAGTTTCGGTGAGTACAAAAAGGCAACAGCATGAAAAATCGATAAGAGTAGGCTCCTATCAACGTCATGCCTAAATAGGCGAGCTAAGCGGCTTGTTGGCTAAATCGATATTGAAGATTTGAGACTTTCCAACCCGAAATTCGGGCGGGGGAAGAAACAGCAGAAAGCGTCCAATCTGATGTGATATCAAGATCAGTGGGTTCAACGACATTGGATGTCGGTTCGGCAGTAAAGTCTACAGCGAGTACATATACTGGCTTGACCTCACGCACATCGTGCTGGGCAAGACTGATAAATCGCGGCGAATTTATCGGGGCAAAATCTAAGTCATCAGAATGACTTAGATAGTCAGAGCTCGGACAAGGTGCTGGCTGTGATTCTGAGTCTGCACTGACTAGATCGGTATCATGACTATTCGGTGAGCCGCAGCTTTCAACGGTTTGCGCATCAGACTGTGCATTAGATTGGGCGATAACATCGGCATTGGGCAAGCTTTGAGGCTCAGCGCTTAGTTTTGTATGGGGAGTCGAGCTATCAAGACTCACAGTATGCATCTGAGCCGTTTGTTTCAGAGCAGTGTGTTTCTGACCCATATGCATCTGAACATAATGGCGAGTTGCATCACTGCGCTGTACTGAGGGTTTTGGCGCATAGCTAGCCGAGTGCGCAATCAACATGATCGCCACGCAAACTAACATCAATCCTGTACGCCAATGTTTGACCAAAGCGTGCCCTCTTATAAAACATTATCAAACTAAAGATGAACCTATTCACTGTTCGCTTTTGATGCTTAACTGTGGGTCCATAAAGTGAAACTCGCGCAAAAAAACAACATACACATTTCGCCAATGTTGATTTTGCTAGGATGGCAGCTTAGGTAAAAACCTACAAAGAGACAAATTAAACTTTGTCCATCTTACCCCGAATTCAACGCTGAAGCGCGGTCGATATCCTTGGCTAAAGCCCTAAATTCAAGCCATAAACAAACTTAATTCGCGGATAACAAAAAACCGCCCTAGGACGGTTTTAGCGATATCGCATGAGTCACGCTCACAACACTATAAGCAAAGTATTATAAATACTGTACTGAGATGATTTCGTAATCTGTCATACCACCTGGCGTAGTAATAGACACTTCATCACCTTCATTTTTGCCGACTAAGCCGCGGGCTATTGGTGAATTCACTGAAATCAGGTTTTCTTTAATATTCGCTTCGTCATCGCCGACTATGCGATAAGTCACTTCGACATCGGTATCAAGATTTAAAATAGTCACAGTAGCGCCAAAAATGATACGACCGTTATTCACCATCTTAGTGACGTCGATAATTTGCGCGTTAGATAACTTACCCTCAATATCACGGATACGTGCTTCACAAATACCTTGTTCCTCACGAGCCGCATGGTATTCCGCGTTTTCTTTCAAGTCGCCTAACTCTCTCGCTGAAGCAATTGCTTCAGTGATTTTAGGGCGACGGTCAAACTTGAGAATATCTAACTCTTTACGCAGCTGCTCTGCACCGACAACTGTCATAGGAACCTTAGTCATAACTTCTTTCGTCTCCTTTAAAACAAAAGCAACCCGTGCCAACGCTAAGGTCAACACAGTCAAATGAGGGTGGAATTGCGCTATTCTAATCGTTATGCGCTTTTGATGCACCAAGAACAATGCATTGACGCAGCTTACCCAACCTTAAGCAGAGTTACCAGTAATCAAATTCAAATCTGTATACCTAAGGAAATTTCGCACACGTTTTAGTACGAAATGAATACAAAAATGCCCACTCGCCATTTAGACCGTGGGCATAAAGACTCAAAGCAAAAACCTCAAATTAGAGGTTAACTCATTTATTCAAGCCCAGCCTCAAAGGTCAAAAAGATTTCGCTAACTGTTTTATCAGCAAGGGATTTATCTGAATTAGGGCGCTCAATTGCCGCATGTAAGAGATAACGTCCTGCTGAAGGTAAGATCATTGAAACTTTACCGTCTTTATCTGAGGTAAATTCGATTTCCTCTGGTTTGTTACGATATAAGCTACCGTCTTTCATAATGGCGACTTTAACGCCTTCAACGGGCTTACCATCGAAAACAAATTGCAGGGTAGCAGCTTCGTTCTCAACAATATCTGCAGGATGAGTCACAGGCACTAGTTCTAAATATTCCCCCTTAGGCTTTAACACTTCCTCAGTTGGCTTATTACGTGTGACATAGGTTTCAACCCGCGACACATTTAAAGAACTTTCAAGTTCATAGGCTCCCTTTGGCATAGCAGCAGTTGTGGCTTTTTTATCCATACGGCTGCGTACAACCCCTTCTTTTCCTTTAACTTTATACTGAGAAAAATAACGAGGTGAAACTTCTTTTTCAAACTTATAAGTGCCATCTTGCATCAGTTGCACATCAAACACCGACTTACGTCCGCCCGTGTAACTTGAGCTTGGAGACGTTGGTTTTCCATTTGGCTGTAACACACGCACATCACTGGCACTAAAAGGTTTATCCATCATAAACACTTGATTGCTGGCAGACACATCTGAAGTAATCCACACAATTTCTTCACTTTCAGCCGAAACGTTGAAGTGGCTAGGTAAAATCCATCTGTCGTGGCTACTTGCCAATGGGCTAATACAAAGTGTGCCAAGTAATGTAATAAGACGTAATTTCATGCCTTTTCCTTAAGTTTAACGATTAATATACGGGCTAAATATTTAATGGATTGACTCAACGAGCCATGCCGCTTAAGCGTATGTCGATAACGCCAGTTTCTGTCGTGGCGGGCAACTGCACAGAGAAATCTCCTGCAGCTAAATCGATATTTTGTCGTACAAGATCGCGACCACCGTGTTCACGCACCACTTCAATAAATACAGTGTAAGTGGCAGGTTCAAGCACTTTTCCCGCCTCATCTTTTAAATCCCAATCGATTTTGTAATGACCCGCGGGACGTGTCGCAGATGCAATACCGTCAACAAAGCTCATATCTTCGCGTCCGGCTTTACGCCACCAACGACGGATATCTTTCAACCATTTATGGCCTTCATCCCATACCCAAAGGCTTAAGGTTTTAACCGTTTGCCCCTTGGCATCCTCAACCCATACGGCCACATAAGGTCTGTGATATTGCCCTTCGGTAATTTCAGGCAAGGTTAAATCGACTGTCATTTTAGGCGTCGCAAACGCCACAGAACTGACAAACAAAGTACTCACCGCAATGGTGCGAATAAGATGACGCATACTCGGCCTACACTCCTTATGGAACAAAATAAACATACACAAGCCCGCAACTACTGCTGACGAGTACCATGTATAACAATGACTTTTTGAGGCGCTTGGTTTGAGGCAGCAACAAATAAGCCCCAGTGAGCGAAAATAAAATGATAAGCACAGCGCTGAGATCGAGTATCCAAGCCCAAGCTGTGCCTGTGTTACGGCCCTTATGCAAATCATTCACTACGGCAACGACACCGTAATCTAAGGTTTCGACATAGGCTTGCCCGTCGAGTAAGTCCAATGTCAGACTCCGATAAGTACCAGGTCCTTTGCTGACTAAACTAATTTCATCTTCATCGATATCGGCACTCGCCATATCCATAGCCCATTCACTTTTCAACCAATGACCCGCAGCCAGACGCCATTGTGAGTCTTGGGCATTAACGGGTAACAAATAGGCTGGGATTGGCACTTGTTCCCGCTTAGGTTCCTGATCAGCTTGAGAAAACCAATTAGGATGATTTAACGTTATACCTGTCACCGCAAAAAACAGCATCAGCAATAATAAAGCCATAGACACATAAACATGAATAATGCGGGCAAAGGACAAAGATGACTTACTGACTCTTAATTTCAATGATGCACTCTCAAAAACAAACCAAAGAGAAATACCTCCAGAGTCTGCTTTCCCTATGCAGCTAAAGATAGAAATGAGCTGCATTAAACTAATTTAATGCGCCGAGATTAAATGAGATCGATTATCAAACAGAACAAAGTTTACAAACTTTACATATTCAATACTGAAAAAGAAGTTAAAAAGTAAGAAGAAAAATAAGTGCTAAAAATAAAGCACTTAGGGGTAAATCTGTTTTTAGCACTCAAAAACCATTACCTTCGATTAAATTAGCAGCAAATGATTTATTGTATCACCTGTAAATACCTTTCAAATTCATAAGGATAAAATCCAACATTTGGGTTAATTTTTTTGCTTAAAATTTACTTTGCCACCCTCTCGTTTACCTTATGCCAATCAGCTACAATCCGCCGCCGGCGACTTGCTGGTACTTCCAAGGAAATATCATCTTGAGTACATCTCTGCTCAAAAAAATGCGCTGCCTACATATTGTGTGGCTCGCATTAATGCTCAATGCCTGCGTTGCACCACTCTTATTAATGTCACCCCAAGGCCAGCTCATGTGGGCCTTGCTTAAACCCCTTGTCGGTTTAGACCCGAACGATGTCGGATTATTCGAACAACCGCTCATCAAGAACCGTATGCAGGAATTGCTGGGTAAAAATTACGATACCACCCTGTCCCTGCTCAAAACGGCCGACAAGATCCAACAGGAAGGTCCACTCATCTACTTAGTGTCGACTTACACCCCTGTCCCCGAAATGGCCGAAAAAGCGGGTCTAGTTTGGAACTCAGACACCAACCAAATGGCAGTCATGCTGATGAAAGGCGGTGCACCCTTAGTGATTTCTGAGCAATTCAGTAATCAGGCAGAAAAACGGGTCCCAAGTTGGCCGAAGGGATTAGCTGACTATACCGATCCACAGAAGTTACAACAAAAAGCCTTAGAAGCGGGCGCAAATCAAGTACAGCAACAGTTAGCAATACCTGATGCAGTCAAAGCCGTTGCAACAGGTGATGTTAAAGCGGCCCAAGGTGCCGTTATTGATAGTGCGGTCACAGAGAATGCCGTCATTAAGAATGCTGCAATGCCAATCAATATCACTGAAGCAGCTGCAGCAGAAATAAAATCGCCACCCGTTGCTCCTGAAGTCAAAAAGCAATAAAACGGACACCACAGTGCCAGCTCAAATGGCACTGTGGATTAACTTTGAAAATAGCTGAATTGCCACAACCAACGGGAATTATAGAGACAAGGGAAAGGCTGGACGGGCTAATTGAAGGGAAATTGAAAGCAAAATAACGCTAAGCTGAAATTAGTTAAAAGTTAAAAAGCAAAAAGCCTGTCCGAAGACAGGCTTTTTAACTTTTTGGCTGGGGTACAAGGATTCGAACCTTGGGATGCCGAGATCAAAACCCGGTGCCTTACCACTTGGCGATACCCCAATAAACTTGTTTAATCTTCTATAGAAGATTGCATTTTGATGGTACGGGAAGAGAGACTTGAACTCTCACACCTCGCGGCACCAGAACCTAAATCTGGCGTGTCTACCAATTTCACCATTCCCGCATCAAAATGTACCAAAATTGTCTATTCAACATTTTTGGATTTTTCTCTGATAAATCACCTTAACAGAGTTAAATATGGTAGCAATGGCGGGACTTGAACCTGCGACCCCAGCATTATGAGTGCTGTGCTCTAACCAGCTGAGCTACATTGCCAATGGCTGGGGTACAAGGATTCGAACCTTGGAATGCCGAGATCAAAACCCGGTGCCTTACCACTTGGCGATACCCCAATCAACTTGGAAACTGAGAAAAAATGGCTGGGGTACAAGGATTCGAACCTTGGAATGCCGAGATCAAAACCCGGTGCCTTACCACTTGGCGATACCCCAACT
>NZ_JABAEB010000001.1:0-314563 GCF_012584455.1 Shewanella oncorhynchi | reverse complement strand
CCCAACTAACTCTGTTTCAAACATCCGCTATCGCCGATGTTTCTAAATTCATATATCTAAAAAATGGTACGGGAAGAGAGACTTGAACTCTCACACCTTGCGGCACCAGAACCTAAATCTGGCGTGTCTACCAATTTCACCATTCCCGCACAGTTTCATGTTTACATCGTGAAGAGATGCTAGCAATCAATGCTAGAGTAAAATCGTGATTCATTTTATATAAGAAATTTATCTTAAATAAAATGGTAGCAATGGCGGGACTTGAACCTGCGACCCCAGCATTATGAGTGCTGTGCTCTAACCAGCTGAGCTACATTGCCACATCGATATTACGCGCCCCTCTCAGCGAGGAACGGGGCGTATTATGCTTATTCGAGGTATCTAGGTCAACAGCTTTTTTTCGCTATTTCCCTTAGGTTAAGCTGTTCGGCTATTACTTCACCAAACTGAGCAACAGATGTGCTAAATAACACCTTGTTGCCCATACTTAGCTTAATTTATCGAGACTTACAGCGTGAATAAGCTTTGTTATACGTTAAACAGGAAATGCATCACATCGCCATCTTTAACGATATAGGTTTTACCTTCCACGCGTAACTTACCGGCTTCTTTCGCGCCAGCTTCACCTTTGTGGGCAATGAAGTCGTCAAATGCCATCACTTGGGCACGGATAAAACCGCGTTCAAAATCGGTATGGATAACGCCCGCCGCTTGCGGAGCACTCGCCCCCACTGGCACAGTCCAAGCACGCACTTCTTTCACGCCTGCGGTGAAATAGGTTTGCAGATTCAGTAATTCATAACCTGCGCGGATCACACGATCTAAACCTGGTTCTTCGATACCCAGATCTGCCATAAACTCATCGCGCTCTTCGATTTCCATCTCGGCCAGTTCAGATTCAATCGCCGCACATACGGCAACAACGATAGCGTTTTCAGTCGCAGCAATGGCGCGAACGGCATCTAAGTGCGGGTTATTTTCAAAACCATCTTCCGCAACGTTAGCAATATACATGGTCGGTTTTAAGGTTAAGAAGTTCAAGTAAGCCACCGCTTCCAGCTCTTCTTTCGATAAATCCATAGAACGCAACATTTTAGCTTCGTCTAAAATGGGGCGCATTTTTTCTAATACTTCCACTTCAAACTTAGCGTCTTTATCGCCACCTTTAGCACGTTTCTGCTGACGCTGAACCGCACGCTCTAAACTGTCTAAGTCAGCTAAGGCTAATTCAGTGTTGATGACTTCGATATCGCCAGCAGGGTCAACCTTGTTAGCAACGTGAACAATGTTGTCATCATCAAAACAACGTACTACATGACCAATAGCATCGGTTTCACGGATATTAGCGAGGAACTTGTTACCTAAGCCTTCGCCTTTAGATGCGCCAGCCACAAGACCCGCAATATCCACGAATTCCATGGTGGTAGGTAACACACGTTGTGGATTCACAATCGCAGCTAACGCATCCAGACGTGGATCCGGCACAGGTACAACACCAGTGTTAGGTTCAATGGTACAAAACGGGAAGTTAGCCGCTTCGATGCCAGCCTTAGTTAACGCATTAAAAAGCGTTGATTTACCTACGTTAGGAAGACCAACAATGCCGCATTTAAAACCCATATGCTTACCTTTCTCTCGATTATTGGCTGACAAGTCACACTCATCAGCGAGGTTTAGTCGTCCTGCCCTATGGCAGCACATTACTGAATAATTAAATCACTTGAATCACTTAACACTTGAGTCTCGCCAAAGGCAAAACCTACTCCGCTTTAAAGGAGTGTAATCTGTTCATGGCTTTCACCATGTCTTGTTTAAACAAAATTTCGGTAGAACGCACGGCTTCATCTATCGCCGCCTCGATAAGCTCTTGCTCTTTAGCTGGCGCTTTTCCCAGAACGTAACCACTCACTTGATTTTTATCACCGGGATGACCGATACCTAAGCGTAAACGGTAGAAGTTTTTATCGTTAGCCAGTTTAGCAATAATATCTTTCAGACCATTGTGGCCGCCATGACCGCCACCGAGCTTAAACTTAGCCACACCGGGCGGCAGATCGAGTTCATCGTGAGCGACCAGAATCTCTTCCGGCGTGATACGAAAAAAATTCGCCAAAGCGCCAACCGCTTTACCGCTTAAATTCATATAAGTCGTTGGGATCAATAAGCGGACATCTTTACCGTGCAATACGGCTCTGGCAGTCAAGCCAAAATACTTACTGTCGGCCACTAAAGTCACGCCGCAAATTCTCGCTAACTCAAGAACGTACCAAGCCCCCGCATTATGGCGAGTGTGTGCATATTCAGCACCTGGATTAGCCAGACCAACTATTAATTTTATTTCGCTCATGACACTCAATATCGTTATTTCGTCGATGACAGCCGCGCAAAGCGCCGACTGAACTGACCATACCAGCTAAAAACGCGGCATTTTAGCACTCAAACCCCAAGTCAACAAATGCCACGTCATCGGACAGGAGCAGAACATAAGGTCAGAACACAGAACAACAAAGCGTTAATTAAGCCCCATAGCATATTTAAGGACAGTCTTTTTGAGCGGAGAATTGATGTTTGCCAACTTTAACGCGCCATTACGCAGCAGCTTTAGCGGCAGAAAATCGTTGCTAAAACCGGCGTAAAACAAATCCATCGCCGTCATCATCAATTGATTATCGCGATAACGTTTGCGCTGATATTGGGCAAGCACCTCATTCGACCACCAGATATTATCTTGGGCTAATGCATCCTTGATGACCGCCAAAAACGCTTCGACATCCTTAAACCCAAGGTTCACCCCTTGGCCAGCGAGGGGATTAATGGTGTGGGCGGCATCGCCTAAAATCACCACGTTCTGACTATAGTAGCGCTGGGCATGCCGACGAGTGAGGCCAAAACTGCCTTTATTCTCAACGGTAAAATCAGCGTCCAAACGCGCTGGGAAATGCACTCTTATCTGATCTGCAAGCTGTTTATTATTAAGCTGCATTAACTGCTTAATTCGATTGGCATCGTCGTACCACACCAGCGAAGCGTTATTGCCAGGTAAAGGTAATAATGAACGCGGTCCTTTGGGCGTAAACTGCTGCCAAGTCACATCCTGTTGCCCCTGTGCGGTGTTGATATTAATCAACATGGCCGATTGAGCGTAATCCCAACCCGAAATGCCAATTCCCGCCCATTGACGTACCTGCGAGTGAGCACCATCGGCGCCAACCAACAACTTAGCGGTCAGTTTACTATTTGACTGTAAGTGCACGCTCACACCGTCGCTATCGCGGGCAAATGCCACCACTTTATCGGGACAATATAAGGTGATGCCAGCTAATTGTGTCATCTGTTGCCACAGGGCAAGTTGGATTAAACGGTTTTCGACTATATGGCCTAAATGGCTGGCGCCAATTTGTGAACAGTGGAATTGGGTGATGCAGCCATCAAGCTCCCAAGTTTCTAAGCCCAAATAAGGCACATTACGCATCTTAAGCAATGAGTCCAAGGCGCCAAGACGTTCAAGCAGCGTTTCAGAAGCAACACTGATGGCCGAGACTCGCACATCTAATGGCTGTTCGGCTTGATAAGCCTCTGGCGCAAAGGATTCAATCACCGCCACTTGCAAACCCTGTTGGGCTAATCCAATTGCCGTCGCCGCACCAACCATGCCGCCGCCGACAAGAATGACATCGAACTCAGTGCCTTCAGAATGAGTCACGTTAGAATCTGTGGTGTCGGATATCATCTGTGCATGTGTCTCTTCAATCTGGCTCATCCTACTTACCACCTTAGTTACCACCTTTAAGCCCTTCGGTATTTCTGCCCAAGCGACTTTTCACAAACCCGCTCGATTATGCCTTATATCAAGATACCACGGAAATGTTGAGCGCATTTCGATTCGAAATCCGTGAAGACATAGGCATTCAAGCCCGAATAGTTTGCTGGAAATAACGAAAGCTCAGCCTGTTAACAATATTAATCTTGCCCAAATGCAGCCGAACAATAAAAACCTAGCATTTGTGAGGGTATCGTACTTGGTAAAAGCCAACAGCTAAAAGTGTGGACAAAGCTGGTCAGCAGCCGTAACAGCAGGTAAAATGTCGCGCTATTTTTATTGGTCATCTTAGGGCGACACAACTGATGAGTAAGAAACTCCATATCAAGACTTGGGGCTGTCAAATGAATGAGTATGACTCATCCAAGATGGCTGATCTGTTAGGCGAATACCAAGGTTATACCTTGACTGAAGAAGCGTCTGAGGCAGACATTCTCCTGCTCAACACTTGTTCTATCCGCGAAAAAGCGCAAGAAAAAGTGTTCCATCAGCTAGGACGCTGGAAGACGCTTAAAGATAAAAATCCCAATTTGATTATTGGCGTGGGCGGCTGCGTTGCCTCACAAGAAGGCAAAGCCATTAAAGACAGAGCCCAATGTGTCGACATTATTTTCGGACCACAAACCTTGCACCGTCTGCCCGAGATGATCGAGCAAGTGCGCCGTGGCGACAAAGCGGTTATCGATATCAGCTTCCCTGAAATCGAAAAATTCGACCGTCTGCCAGAGCCTCGCGCCGAAGGCCCAACCGCGTTTGTGTCTATCATGGAAGGTTGCAGCAAATACTGCTCGTTCTGTGTCGTACCTTATACTCGCGGCGAAGAAGTCAGCCGTCCATCGGACGATATTATCCTTGAAATCGCCCAATTGGCAGAGCAAGGTGTGCGCGAAGTAAACTTGCTCGGCCAAAACGTGAATGCCTATCGCGGCGCAACTCACGATGGCGCAATTTGTACTTTTGCGGAATTACTGCGCTTCGTGGCAGCCATCGACGGTATCGACCGTATCCGCTTCACGACCAGTCACCCGATTGAATTTACACAAGATATCATCGACGTTTACGAAGATACCCCTGAGCTTGTAAGCTTCTTGCACTTGCCAGTGCAATCGGGTTCTGACCGTATTCTCACAGCGATGAAACGCGGCCATATGGCGATTGAATATAAGTCAATCATCCGCCGCCTGCGTAAAGCCCGTGAAGGGATTCAAATCAGCTCAGACTTTATCATTGGCTTCCCTGGCGAAACTAAAGAAGACTTTGCCGATACCATGAAGTTGATTGAAGACATAGGTTTCGACCACAGCTTCAGCTTTATCTATAGCGCACGTCCGGGCACGCCAGCGGCAGATTTACCCGATAACGTCGATATGGAAGAGAAAAAACAACGTCTGGCGATTCTGCAAGATCGCATCACCCAGCAAGCCATGCGCTACAGCCGCCACATGATGGGCACAGTGCAACGTATTCTGGTTGAAGGGCCATCGGTGAAAAATCCTATGGAACTGCGCGGCCGTACTGAGAACAACCGAGTGGTGAACTTCGAAGGTCAACCAAAACACATTGGTACTTTCGTGGATGTAGAAATTGTCGACGTTTACACTAACTCACTGCGCGGTGTCTTTATCCGCGGCGAAGATGAAATGGATCTACGTCGTAGCCTGCGTCCGGCAGAAATTCTGGCCAAGCGCAAGCAAGATGATGAACTGGGTGTGACTCAATTTAAGCCATAAGCGTTAAATCGGCTTAAACAGTACCGATATCGGTACCTATATAAAGAAGGGCGACTTAGTCGCCCTTTTGCTTTAACGCACTTTTATTTAAGTCTACCGAGGCAATTGCTATTTTCCGTTAGCAATTATCGGCTATGGCTCGTAAACTAAAATTATCTTGCGATGGTTAACCAACCTCGTACCTTGCTTTCTTATTCGCTATTGGGAGTGCTATTTGTCCAGTAAATTAACTACCATGAATCTGTATCTCGAACCCGCAGAAACACGCCGTTTGGCTTCACTGTGCGGTCCATTCGATGACAATATCAAGCAGATAGAACGTCGCGTTGGCGTTGAAATCGTCCGTAAGAACAATCATTTCCAGATCACCGGACTACCACGCAATTGTTTAAGCGCCAACAACTTACTAAAAGAACTCTACATCGAGACCCAAACGGTTAAAGGCAGCACGCCCGATCTTGAGCCTGAGCAAGTCCATATCGCTATTCAAGCAGCCATTGCCCTAGAGCAAGCAGACGCTAACGACGACAGCGGTATTAATATCAAAACCCGCCGCGGTGTCATTAAGCCACGCAATCCGAATCAAAGCTTGTATGTGGCCAATATTACGCGTCACGATATTACCTTCGGTATTGGTCCAGCAGGAACGGGCAAAACCTACCTTGCCGTAGCCGCGGCAGTAGATGCGTTAGAGCGCCAAGAAGTGCGCCGCATTCTGCTGACTCGCCCTGCGGTGGAAGCGGGTGAAAAACTCGGTTTCTTACCTGGTGACTTAAGTCAAAAGGTCGACCCCTATTTGCGTCCGCTCTACGATGCGTTGTTCGAAATGCTTGGCTTTGAAAAAGTGGAACGCCTAATCGAGAAAAACGTGATTGAAGTGGCGCCGCTTGCCTATATGCGCGGTCGTACCTTGAACGATGCCTTTATTATTCTCGATGAAAGCCAAAACACCACAATCGAGCAGATGAAGATGTTCCTTACCCGTATCGGTTTCAATTCCCGTGCGGTGATCACAGGCGACATCACTCAAACCGACTTACCTAAACATCAAAAGTCGGGGCTACGTCACGCGATTGAAGTGTTAAGCCAAGTCGAAGAAATCAGCTTTAACTTTTTTGTCTCCCAAGATGTAGTGCGCCATCCTGTGGTTGCCCGTATCGTTGAAGCCTATGAAGCCTTCGAGTTAAAAGAGCAAACCTTAAAAGCCAAAAAAGAAAGCCAGTACCAAAAGCAACAGCAGGAAGCCGCAACACATGAGTCTTGAGTTAGCCTTAGATATTCAACATGCCAGCACCAGTGAGTGGCTACCAACGGACGAACAATTCGCCCTTTGGGCCACTACCGCAATTGGCAATAGCATGGATGAAGCTGAATTAACCATACGTATCGTCGATAGCCGCGAGAGCCAAATGCTCAACAATACCTATCGCGGTAAAGACAAACCGACCAATGTACTGTCATTTCCCTTTGAAGCACCACCAGAAATTGAACTTCCTTTACTCGGAGATCTTGTCATTTGTGCGGCAGTCGTTGAAAATGAAGCCCGTGAACAACAAAAACCACTAGAAGCGCACTGGGCACACATGGTTGTACATGGTTGCTTGCATCTGCTAGGGTATGATCACATCGACGATGAAGAAGCCGAAGAGATGGAGTCGTTAGAGACTCAACTCATTGAAAGCTTAGGTTTTACTGACCCATATAAGGAACAATAATTAGCTAAGATAATCCCTATCAAAAGCTAATGAGAAAACTATGAGTGACGATATCCCCCCTAGTACGAACGCCCACAAGAAAGGTTGGTTTGATAGAGTAAGTCAGCTATTTCAGGGCGAACCTCAAAATCGCGAAGATCTAGTCGATGTGATTGATGGTGCCGAGCAGCGCGATTTGATCACCCAAGATACCCGCGAGATGATAAAAGGTGTATTAGACGTTTCTGATATGCGTGTGCGGGATATCATGATCCCAAGAGCTCAAATTGTCGCCCTCCAGATAGACAACTCGGTCGAAGAGTTACTTGCGACTGTGATTGGTTCAGGTCACTCGCGCTTCCCCGTTGTTAACGAAGATAAAGACCATATCGAAGGCATATTGCTTGCCAAAGATTTGATCCCTTACGGTTTCTCCAACAGTGATGAGCCCTTCTCACTGGATCGCGTGATCCGTCCCGCCGTGGTTGTGCCCGAAAGCAAACGCGTCGATGTTCTGCTAAAAGAATTCCGCTCTCAACGCTACCATATGGCGATTGTGGTTGACGAGTACGGCGGTGTATCGGGACTTGTGACTATCGAAGATATTCTTGAAGAAATTGTCGGCGAAATTGAAGACGAATTCGACCACGATAGCACTGAAGAAACCGAGATCCGCAAAGTTGGTAACACGGTTTATATGGTTAAAGCCTTGACGCCAATCGAAGATTTCAACGAAGAATTCAACACTGAATTCAGCGATGAAGAGTTTGATACCGTCGGCGGCTTAGTCTCACACGCCTTTGGCCATCTGCCAGAACGTAACGAGAGCATCATCATTGAAGGCATAGAATTTAAAGTCATCAATGCTGACACTAGGCGTTTAATCCAACTCAGAGTTAAACTCCCCGATCCTAATACTGGCGAAGACGTAGAATAATCACTCGTGCTAAAAAAAATCCGGGCTTTTGCCCAACAACAGTCCCAACCTAGTGCTGTGAGACTCGTACTGGCATTTGCCCTTGGCGCCAGTACGGCGCTTTCATTTGCGCCTTATTCCATTTGGATAATCTATCCGTTTGCCATGGCGATTGCCCTCTGGCACAGCCGAACGCTGAGCGCTAAGGCAAGCTTTTACTATTGGTTAAGCTTTGGATTTGGCTGTTTTGCCGTAGGGATCAGCTGGGTTCACGTGAGCATGGATACCTTTGGTGGTATGCCGCTCATTGCCTCCGTTGGGTTAATGGCCTTGTTAGCCTTGTATTTAGCCTTGTATCCCGCGCTAACTGGTTTGGCGCTGGTTTGGTTAACTAAAACGCTGAGCCATGATGGTGAAACTCGATTTGGTCTTTGGCGTAATCTCGCCCTATTCCCCGCGTTATGGACCTTGACCGAATGGGCTCGTGGCTGGGTAATGACAGGCTTTCCTTGGTTATGGGCGGGTTACTCACAAACTCAAGGGCCGCTAAAACCCCTTGCCAGTATCATAGGCACACTGGGAATAAGTTTTGTATTGGCCATGCTCGCTGGTGCATTAGCGCTTTGTTTTACTAAGCGTTATAAGAGCTTACTGCTTTTACTGCCGCTCAGTCTTCTGGCCGTGTGGGCTGCGCCTAAACTTTGGGACATTCATCCTACGGGTGAAAATGTTAAAGTGGCGCTGGTGCAAGGCAATATTCCCCAAAGCATGAAGTGGGAACCCGATGCCCTGTGGCCGACGCTGTTAAAATACATGGATTTATCCCGCGAACATCTGGATGCCGATATCATTATTTGGCCAGAAGCAGCAATTCCAGCGCCAGAATCTATGGTGCAGGACTTTTTAGATAACGCCAATAAAGTCGCCAATCTAAACCATACCTCAATTATCACAGGCATTATTAGCCATCAAAACAATGAGTTCTATAATTCATTGATTGTGCTTGGTAATCATAATCAGAAACAACAAGCAGGCCCAGACTATGAGGGCGATGGTAGCAATCAATTTAAGAAACACCATCTGTTGCCAATTGGCGAGTTTGTCCCCTTTGAAGCGCTGCTGCGCCCGATAGCACCTTTCTTTAATTTGCCCATGTCGTCCTTTACGCGAGGCGAATATCAACAGCCTAATCTCAGCGCACTAGGCCATAAAATCGCGCCAGCAATTTGTTATGAAATAGCCTTTCCCGAACAGTTGCGCGACAACGTTAATCAAGGGACAGATATACTATTAACTGTCTCTAACGATGCATGGTTTGGTAGCTCAAATGGGCCATTACAGCATATGGAGATCGCTCAAATGCGCGCGGTTGAATTGGGTCGACCTCTATTACGCGCAACCAACAATGGCGTGACAGCCATAGTCGATGAGCATGGCAATATCACAGCGTCATTGCCACAGTTTGAAATAGGTGTGCTAAGTGCAACCATTCCATTAGTCACAGGACAAACTTGGTTTGCAAAATTAGGCCAAATGCCCCTACTGATACTCTGTGGTTTAATCGTTCTACTCGGTCTTGCCCGACGTTTTAAAGCGCAATAGGATTTAGGCCATGCATTACCAAGTCAATAAACAAGATGTGGCAGGTTTTACCTTAATTGAACTTGTCGTGGTGATTATTGTGCTTGGGATCTTGGCTGTGATCGCCGCGCCTAGATTTATCGGTTTAAGTAAAGAAGCGCGGATACAAACCTTAAGCCAAGTACAGGCCAGCGTTAAAACAGCCAATATGCTAGCTTACTCAAAAACCCAAATGCCTAGCCTACTGAGCCAAGCGGTAGCTGGGCGCGATGATATTATTGATATCGACCTCAATGGTGATGGCACTCCAGATACACGATTAAAATGGGGTTACCTCGATAATACTGATGTGGAAAAATGGATCACCTCAGATAATAAATTTATCATCCAATATCAAGGCATTGATATCACTTATATAGGCTACGATCTTAACAACAATTCCTTAGTGAATGATGACCAATGCTATTTCCGCTACACCCAAGCCAGCGATGCCAACACTCCGCCACAATATGATATCAACACCCAAGGTTGTTAGGCTGACACTCAGTTAACCTGTGTTATCCCGCAATTGTCTGCGAATACATTAGGCTGATTGCGCGTTCCACGTTAAGGTGAACGATTAGACGTGGCCTTATACCAATCACAGTAACTGTGTCTGCATAGCCAATATGATTGGTACCATTACCTCGTTCCTTAACCAAGGTACACAGTCAAGGCAACTCTATGGCACAGCTTCGCGTGCGCTACCAAACCCACGAATTTGGGGATCTCGACATTCATGTCAGAACCCTAAGAAATAACCAAGAATTTGAAGACCTAGATGGCGAAGCTGAAAAGCTCGGTATTTCCTCCGCAACTTGGCCATTATTTGGCATAGTTTGGCCGTCTAGCCAAGTGCTATCCCATCATATGGCCGATTATCAAATTGATAATAAACGCATTCTTGAAGTTGGCTGCGGTATAGGGCTGGCAAGTCTAGTGCTGAACCACAGACATGCCGACATCACAGCAACCGACTATCACCCCGAGTCGGAGAATTTCCTTAAGCAGAATGTCGATTTAAATCATGGTCGGGCGATCCCGTTTGTTCGAACTGGGTGGGCAGATGCACAAACTAATTTAGGTTTATTTGATCTCATTATCGGCAGCGATCTCTTGTACGAACAAGAACATGCCGATCTCTTATCACAATTTATTGAGCAGCATGCTAAACCAATTTGTGATGTAGTCTTAGTCGATCCAGGCCGTGGTAATCATGCAAAATTCAGTAAACGTATGGTGACCTTAGGTTACGAACATACACAACATAAACCCATTCACACTGAATTCTTATTGGCGCCCTTTGGCGGTCAAATCCTCAACTACTCTCGTACCAACAATTGATACAACAGCCTAATTAATGCAGATATGAGCCATTTAGGTCTAATAGAACTCAAAAAAAAAACGACGCTGAGGCGTCGTTTTAGCTGCATAACCTCATCACCTTGATTAAGGCGTTAGCGGCTCGCGGGTAAATTCTTCATGGTCACATTCAGGACAATCTGGGATGGGACTTGGAAATTCAATACTCATTTCATTGCCACAGTTAGTGCACACCATGATGCCCTGATTCACTATGTCACCACTCTTGTAGTAGCCCTGGTGCTTAAAATCTTGCGTTAACTCATGCCATTCTACTTGGCTGCGGTCGGTGATTTCACTGAGCCAATGCCAAAGCGTATTCTCTAAAGTAATCACGGTTGGGCTATGACTCAAACTATCCGCGTTCTGCTCACGGAGAAAACTCGTAATATCACGCTTTAAGAATTGTTCGACTAAAGCGAGTTCATCTTCCCCTGCCTGTTCTTTAAGACGTAAATACTCCTTACCTTGAGTGACAGAATTGAATAAGTTCTTTACAGTCATAGTGTTATCTTCTGCAAATTGAGATTTCACTTCGGTAATTAAGGCTTGATACAGTCCTAGTAACGCGTTACTTCTATCATTCATAACCAATACTCCTTCATACGAACCTTTTTAATGCATCGCTTCTAGTTTATTCTATGCAGATCTTACTCGCGCTGATATGGCGTTAGATCCAATAATAGGCGGCACTGCCGGAAATAGAGTGATGCAAGAGCAATATAATCCCTCAGAAATTGAAGCCTTAGTGCAAAAGCACTGGCATGACAACAAAACCTTCGAAGTCACTGAAGACGCAAACAAAGAAAAGTTTTATTGCCTTTCGATGTTTCCGTACCCTTCTGGCAGACTCCACATGGGACACGTACGCAACTATACCATAGGTGACGTAGTTGCACGCTTTCAACGTCTTCAAGGCAAAAACGTGCTCCAGCCTATTGGTTGGGACTCCTTTGGTTTGCCCGCAGAAAATGCCGCGATTAACAACAAGACTGCGCCTGCGCCATGGACCTATGAAAACATAGAATACATGAAGAACCAGCTGAAATTGCTGGGTTTTGGTTACGATTGGAGCCGTGAAATCGCCACTTGTACCCCTGAATATTATCGCTGGGAACAATGGTTCTTCACTAAGTTGTACGAGAAGGGCCTAGTCTATAAAAAGACAGCTTCAGTCAACTGGTGTCCAAACGATGAAACCGTACTGGCGAACGAGCAAGTTCAAGACGGTTGCTGCTGGCGCTGTGATACCCCTGTGGAACAAAAAGAAATTCCACAGTGGTTTATTAAGATCACTGCCTATGCAGAAGAATTATTAAACGATATCGATACCTTAGATGGCTGGCCTGAACAGGTTAAGACCATGCAGCGCAACTGGATTGGTCGCAGCGAAGGTGTAGAAATGACCTTCGGCGTCGCAGGTCACGATAAAAGCTTCGATATCTATACCACACGTCCAGATACCTTAATGGGCGTGACCTATGTGGCGATTGCCGCAGGTCATCCATTAGCTGAAATCGCCGCGCAAACGAATCCTGAGCTTGCCGCCTTTATCGATGAGTGCAAAAACAGCACAACATCAGAAGCCGAACTCGCGACAATGGAAAAACGCGGTGTCGCTACAGGGCTTTTCGCCATTCATCCTATCACTGGTAAGCAAGTCCCGATTTGGGCAGCTAACTTTGTGTTGATGAACTATGGCACAGGCGCTGTGATGTCAGTTCCAGGCCACGATCAACGTGACTTCGAATTTGCGAAAAAATACGGCCTGGCGATTGAAGCTGTGATCAAGCCAGTTGATGGCGACGTTGATATCAGCGAAGCCGCATATACCGAAAAAGGCGTACTGTTTAACTCGGGAGAGTTCGACAGTTTAGACTTTGAAGCGGGCTTTAATGCCATCGCTAACAAGTTAGTCACCGAAGGTAAAGGTAAGCGCCAAGTCAACTATCGTCTACGCGATTGGGGGGTTTCACGTCAGCGTTACTGGGGTGCGCCAATTCCTATGGTGACCTTAGCCGACGGCACTGTGATCCCAACGCCAGCAGATCAACTGCCAGTATTGCTGCCAGAAGATGTCGTGATGGACGGGATTCAAAGCCCTATCAAGGCCGATAAAGAATGGGCGAAAACCCAAGTCAACGGTCAAGATGCGCTGCGCGAAACCGATACCTTCGATACCTTTATGGAATCGTCTTGGTATTACGCCCGTTATTGCAGCCCGCATGCAGACGAAATGTTAGATCCTGCTAAAGCCAACTACTGGCTACCTGTGGATCAATACATTGGCGGTATCGAACACGCTTGTATGCATTTGTTATATTTCCGCTTCTTCCACAAGTTGCTGCGGGATGCGGGTCTGGTTAACTCTAACGAGCCAGCCAAACAACTGCTGACCCAAGGCATGGTGTTGGCCGATGCTTTCTACTACATCAACGAAAAAGGCGCCCGTGTATGGGTTTCGCCTTTAGATGTAGCGACTACAGAAAAAGACGACAAGGGCCGTATTACTAAGGCTATCGACAAAGACGGCAACGAGCTGGTTTATACCGGCATGTGCAAGATGTCTAAGTCGAAAAACAATGGTATCGATCCTCAAGTCATGGTCGAAAAATACGGCGCCGATACCGTTCGCCTATTTATGATGTTCGCCTCACCACCAGAATTAACTCTGGAATGGCAAGAGTCTGGCGTTGAAGGCGCACACCGCTTCATTAAACGTCTGTGGAAGCTTGCAAACGAGCATATCACCCAAGACAATAGCGAAGCCTTAGATGTCAGCAAGTTAACAAGCGACCAAAAAGCGCTGCGCCGTGAGGTCCACAAGACTATCGCGAAAGTGACCGACGATATCGGCCGCCGTCAGATGTTCAACACTGCGGTTGCCGCCGTGATGGAACTGATGAACCATCTGCAAAAAGCACCACAAACGACAGGTCAAGACAACGCCATTATCGGCGAAGCCTTATCCGCCATCGTACGTTTGCTGTACCCTATCATTCCGCATGTGAGCTTTAACCTGTGGAACGAGTTAGGTAATGCAAGCAACATCGAAGACAGCCAATGGCCAATCGTTGATGAAGCTGCGCTAGTTGAAGACAGCAAGCTCATCGTTGTGCAAGTTAACGGTAAAGTTCGCGCAAAAATCACAGTAGCCGCCGACGCTGATAAAGAATCAGTAGAAGCCTTAGGCATGAGTGATGAACACGTGATCAAATACCTAGACGGTCTGACAGTACGTAAAGTGATCTATGTGCCGGGCAAACTGCTCAGCATAGTGGCCAATTAACGGCTGCTAATAACTCGCTATACTCAAAGCCAATGAAGTTGCAGCATAGCTGCAACTTCAAGTCAGCAGGGTATACCACGAATAGGAAACCGCGAAATCTATGCTAATCAAACGCATATGCTTCGCAATCATGGCACTAGTCATTATGACCAGCGCTGGTTGCGGTTTTAAGCTTCAACGCAGTTATCAGATCCCTGATGCCCTCAATCATTTGAGTTTGAGCAGTGTGGATGAATACAGTGAACTCACTCGTTTGGTGCGTGAACGCCTGCGCTTGAACAATATCCAAGTTGTCGACGCCGCAGATAATGTTCCAGTATTAAGATTAATCACCGACTCCCTTGAACGCTCGACCTTATCTTTGTACCCCACAGGTAACGTCGCCGAGTATGAGCTGATTTATTTAGTCGAATTTGCTGTGGCATTGCCGGGCAAAGAAGCGCAGCCTTTCAAGGTTGAAATTCGCCGCGACTACTTAGACGATCCACGTACCGCATTGGCAAAGAGCCGTGAAATGGAATTGCTGACGAAGGAAATGCGTATCCAAGCTGCCGATCGTATTCTGCAAGCAATGGCCAGTACTGAGGTGAATTAATGCGGGGCTATCATTAAATGAGAGTCTATCCAGACCAACTCTCCCGCCACCTTAACCAGTTATTTCCTTGTTATCTGATTTTTGGGGATGATCCTTGGTTGATTGAAACCACCAAAGATCAGATCCGCCAATTCGCCAAGCGTCAGGGATTCGATGAAAAAGTCCAACTCATTCAAGAGACGGGCTTTAATTGGAACGATCTGACTCAGGAATGGCAGGCCATGAGCCTGTTTTCCAGTAAACGCTTGATTGAGCTAACCCTTCCCCAAGCTAAGCCCGGTGCCGAAGGCTCAAACACACTGCAAGCCCTATTGCAGACGCCCAATCCCGATATGCTGTTGATTATCGAAGGGCCAAAGCTCGCCACAGAGCAAACCAACAGTAAATGGTTTAAGACCTTAGATGCCCATGGCATGTATCTGCCCTGCGCTACGCCAGAGGGCGAGCAGTTTATGCGCTGGCTCGATGGCCGCATCAAGCACTTTAAGCTCAATCTGCAGCCTGATGCCCGTGCTATGCTGCATTCTCTGTATGAAGGGAATTTACTAGCTGCCGATCAAGCCATGCAGTTGCTGCAACTCCTGAGCCCAACAAAACCCGTCAGTGCCGACGAACTGGGCCACTATTTTGAAGATCAGTCGCGCTTCACCGTATTCCAACTCACGGATGCATTGCTGAATAATAAACAGGATAGCGCGCAGCACATGCTAGCCCAGCTCAATGGCGAAGGCACTGCCTTACCTATCCTGCTGTGGGCCTTGTTTAAAGAACTCGGTTTGTTATTCAATTTGAAATGCGAGCAAGCCCAAGGCGTTGCGCTAAGTGCACTCTGGGGTAAACATCGAATTTGGGATAAACGTAAACCACTGTATCAAGCGGCACTGCAACGACTCAGCCTTGAACAACTCGAACATATGCTCGCCCTCGCCTCGAAACTTGAGCTCAACTTAAAGCAACAGGGGAAAGAGGATTGGACTGGTCTGAGCCACCTGTGTCTGTTATTTGATCCTAGAGCCCATCGGCACTTGGCGCATATAGCCATAGACTAATCATTGATTAACCAAAGGCTTGATATGCGTATTGGTATTTTAGGCGGCACTTTCGACCCGATACACTATGGTCATATCCGTCCCGCAATTGAAGTGAAGCAAGCATTAGCCTTGGATAAAATCCTGCTGATGCCGAACCATATTCCGCCCCATAAACAGCAGCCGAACTTAACCACAACACAGCGCCTCAAAATGGTAGCTGATGTCTGTCAGCAACTCGACGGATTTGCACTGTGCGACATCGAAGCTAAACGCGACACGCCTTCCTACACAGTTGTGACGCTTGAGCAACTGAAAGCCTTACATCCGGAAGACGAGCTGTTTTTTATCATGGGGATGGACTCTTTCCTCCAATTAAAAAGCTGGTATGAGTGGCAACGCCTATTCGACTTTGCCCATCTCGTTGTCTGCCAGCGCCCGGGTTGGCAGCTCGATGCAGAACATCCTATGCAGCAGATATTGACGGCCCGCAGTCAAGCGCCCCAAGGGACAGACGAAGGTCGTACTAGCTGTGTCCATAAAAACTGTGGGCAGATTTTCCCTGTAGCGATTACACCACAGGATATTTCCTCGACGCTCATTCGTGAACAACTGGCAAAAGGCGAAATTCCCGCCGATTTACTCATGCCAGTCACGCTAGATTACATCAAAAATCAACGACTTTACTTACCTTAGCTCGAACCGTAAGCAGATATCGCCAACTCAACTGCCAATGACAATGTATTCCCAGCAGCAACACTGGTATACTACCGCGCTATTTAAAATTAATGAGGTACGCCAGCGTGCAGAGCGCGGAATTAAAACAGTTTGTTGTCGACAAGATCGACGACTTGAAAGCCAGAGACGTTGTTGTTCTGGATGTCAGCAAGCAATCTAACATCACTGACTACATGGTCATATGTTCAGGTACATCAAAGACTCACGTTAAAGCTATCGCCGAAAACCTTGTGGTTGAAGCGAAAAAAGCCGGTATTCCACCTTTAGGTGTTGAAGGCCGCGAAAGCAGCGAATGGGTTCTTGTGGACATGGGCGATGTGATCCTGCACGTTATGCAAGATCAAACCCGTGATTTCTACCAGCTTGAAAAGCTCTGGTCAGAAAAGCAAGACTGATGAAGTTACAGCTCATCGCAGTAGGAACACGGATGCCCGATTGGGTTACCCGTGGTTTCGAAGAATACCAGCGCCGTTTTCCCCGTGATATGGCGCTGGAGCTTATCGAAATACCCGCTGGAAAGCGGGGGAAAAATGCCGACATTGTCCGGATACTTCAAAAAGAAGGCGAACAAATGTTGGCGGCCATTCCCAAAGGCAATCATATTGTTAGCTTAGATCTCCCCGGCAAAAACTGGACGACCCCCGAGCTAGCAACCGCGCTGACTAAATGGCAACTCGATGGTCGCGACGTCAGTTTACTGATTGGTGGACCTGAAGGATTAGCGCCAGCTTGCAAAGAAGCGGCAAACCAAAGTTGGTGTCTTTCGGCATTAACCTTACCTCACCCACTCGTACGGGTGGTGGTTGCCGAAAGTTTGTACCGCGCGTGGAGCGTGAACACGAATCACCCCTACCATAGAGAATAGCAGGATCTTGATGTTAACGAGTGTCAACCACCCGTCATGGGATCAGCTGGAGATAGCATAAGTGTCGCCAAAAAAGCGGATAACAATGCATGATCACGCCGCCGAGGCGTCTCTTTTTAAGCGCAGGGCGCTTTTCACTTTTTTTTGCGTTTTCGCTCTATTTAGCGTACTAGTCACCAACCTTTATCATTTACAGGTTGAATCCTATAAAGATTATGCAACTCGCTCAAATGATAATCGCATCCGTGTTGTTCCAATTGCCCCTAGTCGTGGTCTCATTTACGATCGCAACGGCATACTTTTAGCTGAAAATTTACCCTTTTATTCCCTCGATCTCGTGCCCGAAAAAATCAGTAACATGTCAGAGACCTTAGATGAACTCGGCAAGTTAATTGAGATCAGTGATGATGAGCGCGAAACCTTTACTGACGCCCTGAAATTTCATCGCCGTTTCAAACCGCTAACACTGAAAAACCAGCTCACCGAAGAACAAGTGGCCATTTTCAGTGTTAACCAACACAGATTTCCGGGGATTTCGGTCGAAGCGGGTCTTAAACGTAACTATCCCTACGGCGCGCAAATCACCCATGTGCTGGGCTATGTAGGTAAAATTAACACCCGAGATCGCGCCCAACTTGAACGCAGCGATCTGTGGAAAAACTATGCGGCAACCAAAGACATTGGTAAGCAAGGCATTGAAAAATTTTATGAATCTTTGCTGCATGGTAAACCCGGACACTTAGAAGAAGAAGTGAACAACCGCGGCCGCGCCATTCGCACCTTAAAAATTGTTCCGCCAGAGCCGGGGCAAGATATTTACCTCACCTTAGATCTCAAGCTGCAACAAAAAGCGGTGGAACTACTCACAGGTCTGCGTGGTTCTATTGTTGCCATCGATCCCCGTGACGGTGGAGTATTAGCTATGGTATCGAGCCCAAGCTATGATCCAAACCAGTTTGTACAAGGCATTAATAGCAAAGATTACAGTGCGTTACTCAATGATAAATCCCGCCCTTTGATCAACCGTGCGACTCAAGGTCAATATGCACCTGCGTCTACCATCAAGCCTCACCTCGCACTGTTAGGCCTTGATGAGAAAGCCATTAGCGAGAGTACCCGAGTGTGGGATCCCGGTTTTTGGCAAATACCTGGTGTTGAACGTAAATACCGCGACTGGAAACGCTGGGGGCATGGCTGGGTCAACGTTTATAGCGCGATTGTAGAATCCTGCGATACCTTTTTCTATGAGTTAGCCTATAAGGTCGGTGTCGATCATATCGCCCGCTTTATGGAGCAATTTGGCTTTGGCCAAAATACAGGGATTGATATCTTTGAAGAATCGGCTGGCAACATGCCATCCAAGGAATGGAAACGCTTAAAGTACAATCAAGCTTGGTATATAGGCGACACCATTTCCGTCGGTATTGGCCAAGGTTATTGGACGGCAACGCCATTACAACTCGCTAATGCCGTTGGGATTATGGCCAACAAAGGCCGCCGTCTCCCGCCACATCTGCTGAGATCAATTAAAGACAATACTGCCAAAATTGACTCACCGATTAATGAGTTACCGCCAATTGAACTTAAAAACCCCCGTAACTGGAACATCATCAACGAAGCTATGCGCCAAACTGCAAATAAGTCACGCTTTACCGATGCCACTTACACTGCCGCAATGAAAACCGGTACTGCACAGGTCATCGGCGTGGCGGAAAATACTAAATACGATGCGAGTAAAATTGCCGAACATTTCCGCGATAATGCCTTAGTTGTGGCCTATGCGCCCTTCGAGGATCCTAAAATCGTCCTCGCCGTCGTGATGGAAAACGCAGGTTGGGGCGGCGCAAATGCTGGCCCAGTCGCTCGAGCTATGCTCGATGAATATATGCTTAGAGATACTTGGAAACCCATACCATGAGTACCCATAGCCAATATCAAAACATCTGGCAACGCTTGCACATAGACTTGCCATTATTGCTCGGACTATTAGCTGTGATGGGCTTTGGCCTGTTTGTCATCTATTCTGCCAGCGGTGCAGATTTAGAGATGATGGAACGACAACTATTCCGTATGGTGTTGTCGCTAGGCATCATGTTTACCATGGCACAAATCAATCCTGAAGCGCTTAAACGTTGGGCATTACCCATTTATCTTGCGGGGGTAGTCTTGCTGCTTGGGGTACACTTTTTCGGTGAAATCAATAAAGGCGCGCAGCGCTGGTTGAACTTAGGCTTTATGGAGTTCCAACCCTCAGAGCTTATTAAACTCGCCTTCCCCATCACAATGGCTTGGTATATCAGTAAGTTCCCTCTTCCCCCCAAGAAACGTTACCTCGCTGGCGCAGGAGTGATTTTACTCGTACCAACCCTATTGATCGCTAAACAACCCGACTTAGGCACCTCAATTTTGGTGGCCGCATCGGGGATTTTTGTGCTGTTTTTATCGGGTATGAGCTGGATCATTGTTGGCAGCTTTATCGCGGCAGTACTCGCCTTCCTGCCTATCCTTTGGTATTTCTTGATGCACGATTACCAAAGAACGCGGGTATTAACCTTGCTCGATCCAGAGCAAGACCCCCTCGGCGCGGGTTATCACATTATCCAGTCGAAAATCGCCATCGGCTCAGGTGGACTTTGGGGCAAAGGCTGGCTCGAAGGCACTCAATCACAGCTTGAATTTATCCCTGAACGCCATACCGATTTTATCTTTGCGGTGATCGGTGAAGAATTTGGTTTAATTGGCAGTATCTTACTGTTAATTATGTACCTTTACATCATAGGCCGTGGCTTAGTCATCGCCTCCCGCGCACAAACCAGTTTCGCTCGTCTACTGGCTGGCAGTATCACGCTGACGTTTTTCGTTTATGTTTTTGTGAATATTGGCATGGTTTCAGGTATCCTGCCCGTGGTAGGTGTACCACTGCCCCTTGTCAGTTATGGTGGAACCTCCATGCTGACATTGATGACAGGGTTTGGCATTCTTATGAGCATTCATACCCATAGACGTTTCGTAGATAGATAATTTTAGGGACTTTTTTATGCCTACTCTCCGAGCTTATTTGGCTCCACTCGGTTTACTGTGTTTAAGTTCATGCTTAGTCGCATGCACGACGGCAAATGAACCGACACCCGCGCAGGCACCCGCTTCAAGCACCCCAGTGGCTCCCGCAGTGGATAAAGTACTAGTACCCACCACTCCCGCTGAACTCAAAGAAGAGTTTATCCAAGCTCAAGTAAAACAAGGTTTTACTCGGACAGAAGTGCTCGCTTTTCTCGACAAAGCAAAATACAACCAAGGGGTTATCGATGCGATGACCCGTCCATGGGAAGCAAAACCTTGGCATGTGTATTACCCGATTTTTTTAACAGAAAAACGTCTTGATGCTGGGCTCGCTTTTTGGAAAAAACACGAGAAAACCATTGCTAAAGCGGCGGCTAAGTACCAAGTCGACCCACAGATTATCGTTGCCATTATTGGGATTGAAACCTTTTACGGCCAGTTCACAGGTAATTACCCTGTAATTGATTCCCTCTATACCTTAGGTTTTCACTATCCGCCTCGCGCCACCTTTTTCCGCAAGGAATTTGGTGAGTTGATGAAATTAGTCAAAGAAGAGCACTTAGATATCAATACCCTCAAAGGCTCCTATGCGGGTGCCATGGGTTATGGACAGTTTATTCCCTCAAGTTACCGCCATTACGCCGTCGATTTCGATAACAGTGGTAACCGCGATTTATTGCAAAGCCCAGAGGATGCGATTGGCAGTGTCGCCAATTATTTCCATGAACACGGTTGGCAAGCCAATGCTCCTGTTGCTTTACCGCTGGTCAATAGCAGCCAAACAGCGCCAAAAGCGAAAGTATGGGCAGGCGAAAAGCTCAATTATAAAGTCGCCAATATTCTAACGCCAACCTTGTCCTTGGCTGATGCGAGGGACTTGGATGTCTCGCAAAAAGCCTTACTCATTAAACTGGAACAAGCCGATCACGATGATTATTGGCTTGGTTTAAACAATTTTTATGTAATCACTCGCTATAATCGCAGTCCTTTGTATTCAATGGCCGTTTATCAATTTAGCCAACAATTAAAGGAACAGCATGCCGCTAAGAAATAATCTTTTACAGCTTGTCGCTTTGGTTGCGTGCTTCACACTTGTTGCGTGTTCTTCGAGCCCAAACCAAGCTAGCTCCAGCACAAACAAAAAAAATATGGACCCCAACAAGGGGCGCTATTCGCTAAAGAATGACAAGCTGCCACTCAATCCACCCAATGTGGACCATGTGCCAAATGCCACGCCTAAGTACGAGCCCTATAGTCGCCGCGGTAACAAGCCCTATACGGTTTACGGCGAGTCTTACACTGTGATGAACACAGGCCAAGGTTTTAGTGAAACGGGCCGTGCCTCATGGTACGGTGAAAAATTTCATGGCTATGAGACATCCAATGGCGAACCCTATGACATGTATTCCATGTCTGGTGCCCATAAAACGCTGCCACTGCCAAGTTATGCTCGGATCACTAACTTAGATAACAATAAGCAAGTGATCATTCGTATCAACGATCGCGGGCCATTCCACTCAGACCGTATTCTCGACGTCTCCTACGCTGCCGCCTATAAACTCGGCATGCTCGGCAAAGGAACCGCGCGGATCAAACTCGATGTGGTGTATGTCGGCAGTGTCGCGGCCACTAATTCGGCTATTGCCAGCGCGCAAGATACAGGTAATCATTACATTCAGTTAGTCGCATCGAAAGATAAAGCCAAACTCAATACCATGGCGAAAAATCTGGAGCGAAAATATCAGGTAAAGACCCGTGTACAAGCCGCAAACAATATGTTTAGACTACAGCTCGGCCCTATAGGCCAACCTGAATTAGCAGACAAACTGCTCAATAACGTCCAGCAAAATGGGTTTCCTGAGGGCTATATAGTCCATGAGTAATGACTGTTTGCTCGGACCAGAATTGATTTAAAAATAGAGATGAAGGAACCTTCACTAAAACCCACAGTCAGAAAGTGGTACACTGTTGGAGATCTTCTCGAATCCTTTCCATTTAATACAACCAAAAGACGTGCCAAGTTAATGATGAATTTTGTAAAAAGTCCCATTAAAACATTGCTGCTAATTTCCAGTGTGTCTCTCCCCGTTTATGCTGCGCAGCCTATTATTACACCTGATGCACCAGCAGTGGCCGCCAAGGCTTTCGTCTTGATGGATTATAATTCGGGCCAGATTATCGCTGAGAGTAACGCTTATGAAAGCCTTAACCCAGCCAGCCTAACTAAAATGATGACCAGCTATGTCATAGGTCAAGAAATCAAAGCGGGCAATGTCTCGGTCGATGATGATGTGACTATCAGTAAAAATGCCTGGTCTAAAAACTTCTCTGACTCCTCGAAGATGTTCATTGAAGTCGGTACCACCGTTAAAGTCGGGGATTTAAACCGCGGTATCATCATCCAATCGGGTAACGATGCGTGTGTGGCTATGGCAGAGCATATCGCTGGCACCGAAGGCGCCTTCGTTGACATGATGAACTCATGGACAAAACAGCTGGGTATGCGTGATAGCTACTTCGAAAACTCCCATGGCTTAGACTCAGAAAACCACAAAACAACTGCCTATGATATGGCATTGTTAGGTGCAGCCTTAATCCGCGACGTTCCAGAAGAATACCGCATCTATAGCGAAAAATTTTATACCTTCAACGGTATCAAACAATATAACCGTAATGGTTTGTTGTGGGATAACAGCATGAGCGTGGACGGTATCAAGACAGGCCACACCTCTGGTGCAGGTTACAACTTAGTCGCATCTGCAACCAAAGACGGCATGCGTTTGATTTCTGTGGTTCTGGGTACTCAAAGTGAATCAGCCCGTAAAGCTGAAAGTAAAAAGTTACTGACCTATGGCTTCCGTTTCTTTGAAACTGTCACGCCTTACAAAGCGGGTGATAGCTTCACAACCCAACAGATATGGTACGGTGACAAGAGCACTGTTGATTTAGGCGTCGCAACTGATACACCTATTACAATCAGCCGTGGCCGCGGTAAAGACTTGAAAGCAAACTTCGAATTGACTAAGCCATTAGATGCACCGTTGAAAAAAGGTGAAACTGTAGGCCGTCTATTCTTCCAACTTGATGGTAAAGACATTGCCCAGTTCCCACTGGTAACGTTGCAAGAAGTCAACGAAGGTAGCTGGTTTAGTAAATTAGTCGATTACTTTAAACAGATGTTTTCTGGATGGTTTAGCTAAGCTAAGTCCCATAAATAAAGCCACCTTAGGGTGGCTTTATTTTTTTGGGGAGTGCATCGCCCTTGAATCGGGTATAATCGCCACCATATATATCCCAATATAGCCGCTAAGAGTACTGAGTATGTTAGACACTAAATTTGATGAACTGATGGATTTCCCTTGCGCATTTCCTTTTAAGGTCGTCGGTGAAGCCCACGAAACGCTAACTGACAAAGTCGTGGCTGTGGTACAAAAACATGCACCGGGTGATTATTCACCTTCGACAAAAACGTCGAGCAAAGGTAGCTATCACTCCATTACTATCCGCGTGACAGTGACCAGCAAAGACCATATCGAAATTTTGTACACTGAACTTGCCGCCATCGAAGGCGTACGCCGCGTACTATAAATATTCCTCAAGGCCATGAAATGTGATCTGTCTTACATTTATGGTCAAGAGGCGTATAATAGCGCCACTCAATTCTAAGGGGAGAGGTTGCCCTTGCAAGACACGACTTTGCACATTCGGCATCTTGGAAAACAAGATTACGAATCAGTGTGGCATGCCATGCAGCACTACACTGACACGCGTAATAGTGAGAGCCCAGATGAGCTGTGGATAGTAGAACACCCACCCGTGTTTACCCAAGGCCAAGCTGGTAAAAGCGAGCATATTTTGAATGCTGGCGATATTCCTGTGATCCAAGTGGACCGTGGTGGCCAAGTCACTTACCACGGCCCTGGACAACTAGTGGTATATCCTCTTCTCGACATAAAACGTAGTAAAGTCGGCGTGCGTCAACTCGTTACTCATATAGAGCAAAGCATTGTCGATATGCTCGCCAAGTACGACATTAACGCTTATGCCAAGGCCGATGCGCCGGGCGTATATGTGGATGAACGTAAAATTGCCTCCCTCGGGTTACGCATCCGTAAAGGCTGTTCATTCCATGGATTAGCCCTTAATGTCGATATGGAGTTAGCACCATTTCGCCGCATCAACCCTTGTGGTTATGCCGGTCTTGAAATGGTGCAATGCAAAGCACTTGGCGGACCACAAACCGTGATTGAAGCGGGCGAGCAACTTACTATTACTTTTAGCCAATTACTGGGCTATCAACACCTAGTTCATCATCAAGGATTAGCAGCGTCATGAATAGGCCTGAACGTTTACAACCCGGAGTAAAACTAAGAGATGCCGATAAAGTGTCTCGTATTCCGGTCAAAATCGTCCCATCAGAGCGCGACACTATGTTGCGTAAACCCGATTGGTTACGGGTTAAACTGCCGGCATCGAATCAACGCATTTTAGACATCAAGCAAGCGCTGCGTAAAAATGGCCTGCACTCTGTCTGTGAAGAAGCCTCTTGCCCTAACCTCGCGGAATGCTTCAACCACGGCACAGCAACCTTTATGATTTTGGGTGCGATTTGTACTCGTCGTTGCCCATTCTGCGACGTGGCCCATGGTCGTCCGCTTAAGCCTGATGCTGAAGAGCCAGTTAAATTGGCGCAAACTATCCGCGATATGAAGCTAAAATATGTGGTGATTACCTCTGTAGATCGTGACGATTTACGTGATGGCGGCGCCCAGCATTTTGCCGATTGTATCCGCGAAATTCGCAAACTAAATCCTGACATCAAGATCGAAACCTTAGTGCCTGATTTCCGTGGTCGTATCGATGCTGCCTTAGATATTCTATCGACTGAGCCGCCTGATGTGTTTAACCACAACTTAGAAACGGCGCCCATGCATTATCGTAAAGCGCGCCCAGGTGCGAATTACCAATGGTCGCTCGATCTGCTAAAACGCTTTAAAGAACGTCATCCAAATGTGCCGACTAAATCAGGTCTGATGATGGGACTGGGTGAAACCAACGAAGAGATCGCTCAAGTACTGCGTGATCTGCGTGAACATAAAGTTGAAATGCTGACCTTAGGCCAATACCTACAGCCGTCTAAGTTCCATTTGCCGGTTGAACGTTATGTGCCACCAGCCGAGTTTGATGAGCTTAAAGCCTTAGCCGATGAGTTAGGTTTTACCCATGCAGCCTGTGGCCCATTAGTGCGCTCAAGCTACCATGCGGACCTGCAAGCCCAAGGTAAAGAAGTGAAATAACCTTCTTGCTTAGATGCAGAGCTTAGGTGATGTAGATTTCAAGGTTATTAAAATAGAAAAACAGCGCTTAGGCGCTGTTTTTTATTGGCTGTTTTTATGACAGTTGTTTATGGCTGTTATTTATGACTGTTGTTTATGAAGAGTGGTTCGTATAGCTGTCGTTTTTCGACATGAATGCTAATACTCGACTCATTCTTGGGTTATCGCTAAATCCATCAAGATAGCATCTTCTTTACCGCCCTCTATCGGGTAGTAACCTTTGCGACGTCCCGATTCAATAAAGCCAGCCTTTTGATATAAAGCACGGGCGCCGAGATTAGACTCTCGCACTTCTAACATAAGCACCACAGCGCCCGATACCTTGGCCGATGCCATCACAGCCTTGAGTAATAACTTACCGTAACCTTTACCCTGCTGACTCGGTAATAGGCAAATATCCAATAAAGTCACTTCATCGATAATTTGCTGCACTATCGCAAACCCTAAGAGTCCTTCGACGTGATAAGTATCTGAATCCGAAACGACGTCAATATTTGCCTCAGTATTTGCATCTACCTCTAAGTGAGCACTCAGCTTTAAACCTAGGACACGGTACAAGTGACCAAAACAATCGGCAAGATTCCCCTCACTCATGGGATGGCTATGGGCCAAGGATTCAAGCTGCGCCATTTGGGGAACATCTTCAAGCGTGAGAGCCACAAGATCAACAGGCAAACCTACTGTCAATTGTGCTGCGAATGGTGTCGTGAATAGACTATCTACTGGTGGGATGTTCAACGCTGGTATTCCAAAGTATTGGTTATTAATGTATTTACGAGTAAAGCTTAAGACTTGCTTGGCGCTTGGCCGCTAACTTGGTCGCGCCATTGGTAAATCTGCTGCCAGAGCGCGCTTTTAGCCTGCCAACCCACTAATAAATCGGCCAACGGCTCAGACACTAACCATGCGGTACGTGGCCTGACTTTGTGACGTCGCAGATCCCAAACGATCTGTTTACCCGTATGGGGCTCACAGTCAAAATCACATTCATCACGCTGTATGTCGATAAGCGTTAGCACAGCGTCGATAAGCGGCTCTGCTTCTGGTAACTCACCGTTTTCATCCCAAATCACTAAATAAGGTTTCACCTTAGTGTCGCGCACTCGCCAAGTTGTCACATTCATGGCGGTTAAATAGGCTGATTTATTCATTAAGGTCAGTTTTATTCAATTAAAGTATCGACTCACAATATCCCGCTAGGATAGCAGTTCTGCCATGGCATTGTTACTGCTGCACGGCGAAAGGAGATGATATCTGGCTTTATCGCTTACGAGATTTAACACTCGGAAGTTCAATCGAATTTATAGATTTATAAAATCTAATTTACTCATTTTACATTTAATATCAGAAGATTAGACTAAACACACTCAGTAAGACAATAGAAGGAAAACGCCATGATTAACATAGGTATCAATCAAGCTCACAGAGAAGAAATCGCCGCAGGGCTAAACCAACTATTGGCTGACAGCTACAGTCTTTACCTTAAGACCCATAGCTTTCACTGGAACGTTACTGGCCCAATGTTCACTAGCTTACACTTGCTATTTGAACAGCAGTATACCGAACTTGCCCTTGCGGTCGACCTTATCGCAGAGCGTGTACGTGCATTAGGCGCCAGAGCACTCGGCTCATATTCAGCTTATGCCGCGCTGACCGAGATAAAAGAAGATCAAGGTGTCACTCAAGCCGAAACCATGATCCGCGAACTATTAAGCGATCAGGAGCTAGTAATCCGCAATGCCAGAGCCTTGTATCCGCTGGTAAATCAAGCGAATGATGAGGCGACTGCGGACTTACTCACCCAGCGCATCCAACTGCATGAAAAAAATGCCTGGATGCTACGCAGCTTACTCGCAGAATAATTGCTAAATAGATTATTGCTCTGACCAAAGCAAAAAAGTCGCCAAGTAAACACTTGGCGACTTTTGCCTTTAAAGCTTGATCAAACAGAATAGATTAGAGGTACTTAATCCAAGCCTGAGTGCTGTGTTTTTTATACTCGCTAAATCGCTTAACGGGATAATACAATGCGATGGCTAACACGCCCGCGATAAACCAAACCCATCCTATATTGCTCACGCCAAAGTACTCACCATGGTTTGCGCCAAAGATGAATTTCGCTAAAGTATAAAGCAGTAACAGCACGTACAAATGTAAGATATAGAAGAACATAGGGACTGAGCCAAACACAGACAACCCATGGCCCACTCGCGCTAATCTCCCACCCACTTTCCCACTTGATGCAAAATACCGCTCAAAGGCCACTAAGCAAAAAAACATGCCGCCTAAGGTCACCAGTAAAAAGCTTAATGATGGCGGGTATTTCGTTAAATTGAATACCGACATTAAGGTTTCACCCAAATGTGCCCCCGACTGCCAAGGCAAGGTTTCGCCATAAAGGTTAAACCCACGTAGTACCGCAAAAAGTACCCAACAGCTGATCCCTAAAAACAGCAGCTTTTGCTGGCGAGCCAATGTATCAAGATGGCTTCCGTTCGGTTTATTACTAAAAAGAGGCCCTGCAACATAACCCAGTAAAATCACCCCAATCCAAGGCAGCACGGGATAACTCACCTTAACCCTAAGCGCACCTTCGCTGACGAGATAACCGCGGTCGTGCAATATGGTCCACAGACCGTAAGCCCACTCATTGGGCTGAAAACCAATTGGCGTCAACAGATTATGGCCAAAAACAATCGCAAATCCTAAAAGGGCCATCCAAGGTCTAGGCAGGTTTATCAGCGCAGCGAGCGCTAACATACTCAGACCAATCACCCAAATCACCTGCAACCAAAGGGTGTAATAGCTGACCATCCAAGAGAGGTTAGAGAAGTTAATCACTAAAATTTCCAGCGCGATTAAAAACAGCCCGCGTTTAATCAAAAACATACGTGCTGAACGTGGCTCGCCATGGCTACGATTGGCATAAAGCCATGCAGAAACCCCGGTTAAGAACACAAAGACCGGCGCACAAAAATGGGCGGCAAAGCGACTCACAAAAAGCCCCCAAGAGGTCGAACTCAAATCCATAGGATCGCTCACCTGCATGTGAAAGAAAAACCGCTCCCGCACATGGTCGAGTAACATGATAAGCATCACCATGCCGCGCATCATATCGATACTATTAATCCGGGTGCGGCCAATAGAACGACCCAGTTCTTGCTCAGCAAAACCTGAAGATAACGCTGGGTTAGCGCTGATATTAGAATTCATAGCTAACACTCACTTTAATGCTACGTGGCTCACCCGGCACGGCCCAAAGAGCGGAATAGCTACTCGCGATGTAATGTTCATCCAGTAAGTTATCCAGATTCACTCCAAGGCTTAAGTTGTCGCTTAAGTGGGTGTTCATAAACAACCCAACTAACTGATAAGAAGGCAATTGAAAACTCGGATCGGCAGAATCACCGAGACGCGAATCCACATAACGCCAGCTAAGCCCTAGATGACCATCAATAGAAAGCCTATTCAAATCCTGTTTCAGAATCACACTCGCGGTATGCTTTGGCACATTCACCAGTGGACTGCCTGCAGGAATGAGCACGCCCCAATCAGGATTCAAGCTGTCATTGGCGGTACGGGTATTAAGATAGGCATAGGATAATTTTGCTTGTAAATCCTCCGTCAGTTCGGCGGCTAAATCGAGTTCAACCCCGCTACTTTTAGCTTTACCTAAGGTGGCAGAAAAACCAACATTGATAGGATCTGAGGTCAAGATATTGCTCTTTTGGGCATCGAACACGGCTAAACTACCGTTTATAGGAAGATCGTTTAACCAAGTACCATTAAACTTCATCCCCAGTTCAACCGACTGACTCTCTTCCGCTTCGAAGGGCTTACCCGCAAAGTCAGTTCCAGAAAGCGGTAAAAAGCCTTCAGAATAAGAGCTATAGAAACTTAAGGCATCGGACCATAAATACACCAGACCCACCTTGGGGCTGACTCGACTATCGGTTTGCTCTGACAGAGTATCTTTCACGACTTCACTGATATCTTGCTGATAACTATCGAACCTTAGCCCGAGGTGCAGCTTCCACTTTTCAGTTAAATCCATTTGATCTTGCAGATAGGTCCCCCACGCCTTTTGAGTCTCGTTATTCTCATACAACAAACTCACCTCTGGCTGAGGCCCACCGTATTGAGGGGTATAGATATCGATGGCGTATTCACCTTTTTTGCCCCGATAACGATACAGTCCCGTCTTCAAATTGTAGTGATAGGCATCGGCACCGAGCAGCAAATTATGACGAATAAAACCCGTATCCACATGACCACTTAACTCTAGACGCAGCGAATTGTCCTCAGAGGCGTAGTCACGATATCTGTGCTGCCTAGTCAGCGTGCGACCATCATCAAATAGCGATTGCCGCCCCTTTACTAACTCAGCATCAGACGAATAACCCTTCAAGCTAGAGTCTCGGTAGTTATAGCCAGCAGTTAATGACCAATCATCATTTAATTCATAGTCATAGGTCAGCTGATGCCCTGTGGCATTCACCTCCGTTGCGCCATCATTAGGCTCACCTAAATAACGCGAGCGGGGTACGGTATTAATATCGTTATTGAGCACAATAATGCCGCGATCGAATAGCTGTTCCTGCTTGAGATATTCCATTTCATACAGCAAGGAAGCTTTTTCGGAAATCTGCCAACGCACAGACGGCGTAACGATTTTTTTATCGCTAAACACATAATCACGAAAACTATCGTGTTCCTGCCAAGCGCCATTAATCCGAAATGCCAAGTTATCGGTTAAACCTGAGGTCACATCACCTTCTAACCGATATTGGTCGAAACTCCCAGCCGATGCTTTTAAATAACCACTGGTTTCATATTGGGGTTTCTTAGTGACGATATTAACTGTGCCACCGGGCTCCGAGCGGCCATAAAGTGCCGAACCTGGGCCTTTTAAAATCTCGACATAGGCAACGTTTGATAAATCTCTATGACCACTAAAACCTCGGCCACCATTAAATCCATTAATTAAATACCCCGATGGCATGTTTTCGTTGCCCGGAAAGCCGCGTAGGGAAAAACTATCCCATAAGCCGCCGCCATTATTTTGCCGCGCCACACTGGCAGAATAGTCCAGTACATCTTGAAACCGCGTCAGCCCCGCGTCTTTTATCAATTGCTCGTCTAACACACTGATCGCTTGGGGAAGTTCAGTTGAGGACACATTGCCACGATAGGCTTGGCGATAGTGGATACTTAAACGTTCAATATCAGTGTCAAGCACTGCGTCACTCACAGTATCAATAGCTTGTGAACTCGATTGACTGCTTTCTGCGGCCAACAGCATTGAAATAGGATTGAACACAAACAAGGCACCCAGCAACAGCGCAGTGCGCTTAGGGACATAAAAAGAAGTCATTTTCACTCCGAAAATAAACAGCATCGGCGCCTTAGCTAAGCCAAGGCGCTCAAAGTTAATTAAGATAAATTGAATAAACAGTAACTTATGCTGTTATGGGCGGAGCACGACTATTGAAGAAACGACTAAAAGGTCGCTTAAAGGAAACGGCCTGAAACTCAACCGAAATATAACCCTGTTGAGCGAGTTGGAAATGAAAGGGGGTGCTGGTTAGCGCATGTTGCAACTGGTGCTGATGTAAGCACAGCGAACAATTGGCCTTGGAGTCTTCACTAGCATGGGAAACACTGTGAACAGCAATGGCAACAGACAATAGCACCAATATGGCAGCAAGCCATATTGCTAGGGTGCGTCTTGTTTGTATCACACTATTCAAACCCTACTTCCTCAGATAATTTGGCAGGCGATTGTATGTTAAGCACGACTAAAGTTGCAAACCGATTTACCTAAGCCGTAGGGCTTAAATGTTACAAGAGGTAACTTATCCCATGAGTCATTAGCTATGCCGTCCATAGACGATTTGCAGCCAGCTACTTTACATAACCCTTTAACACATCATCAATCATGATATTAAGGGATGTTATGCCCGCACCTGTGATATACCAAGCCTCAGGATCCACAAAAATAACATTCCCCGTCTTCCAAGCGTTAGTTTCACGCAAGAGAGGGTTATCTATGGACTGTTTATCCAATACGGGGCTTCGCTCCATCACTGCGGTTCTGTCGACGACATAAATAATGTCGGGATTGTTTTCAAGAATAAACTCGCTTGATACAGGTTGACCGTGCAATCCCATCTGCTCTGATAAGCTAGCGGGTTTAACCCCTAGCGCACTGTAAATAAACCCATACCGAGAACGAATACCTAAAAATCGAAAAGCACCATTATTATGTAGCACCACTAAGGCTTTTTCTGGCCTGTCCTTAATCACCATTCTGGCGGCTTGGATCTTACTTTCCAGTTCATCCACTTTATGTTTTGCCAAGGTTTGCTTATCGAATAATTTACCCAGCATCAATAAGTGTTTTGTGACTATATCAAAGTAATCGCTGTTGCTGTCTTGGTAATCAATATCCAAATGAATGGTTGGTGCCAAATTGGAAAGCGCTTGATAATGACTAGCTTGAACGGATGACATCAGCACCAAATCGGGTTTAAGTGCATAAATACGTTCCATATTGGGTTGAACGATAGCACCTAAATCAACGATATCACTATTGTTGCTGTAGTCTTTCAGGTAGTAAGGAACAAAATCCTTTGGCATACCGACAATGGGAATACCCAACTGTTCGAGATAGTCGACTTCATTCATATCTAGGGCCGCAACACGTACTGGCCGTTTTGTAATAACAGTAGTGCCCAGCTTATGCTCTACCTCTATCGGGGCAAAATCCAACTCAGCCGTTGAAGCACTCGTATCCAATGATGCAAGTTGTACTGATTCAGTTTTATTGTCGCAGGCCAGCAAAAAAGCCGAGCTAAATAACAGAATCGCTATCACTTTAGTCCCACTTCTACATTTCGACGTCACTTGTATTCTCCTTGTAAGTTGAAGTTGAAATAGTTACATACTGTTCCTTGACTCGTTTTCAGCACCTCAAGATCCAGTTCGTACAGTGCTTTTAACCTTTGTGCTGTGACGACCTCTTCAACGGGTCCAGCGCAGTGCACAACGCCTTGCTTCATACCGACAATATAGTCGGAGTAGTTAGCCGCAAAATTGATATCGTGAACCACTAACACTACCGTTCGTTTGTAATCGTCACACAGATGGCGAAGTGCCCGCATGATGCTAACGGCATGTTTCATATCCAGATTGTTGAGCGGTTCATCTAACAATAAATAATCCGTTTGCTGCGCAATCGCCATTGCCAGAAAAGCCATTTGGCGTTGTCCACCGCTAAGTTCATCAATAAATACATTGGCTAATGACTGTAAAGCTAAAAACGACAGCGCTTCATCAATGGCGCGATGATCTTCCTTTGTGAGTGCCCCTTGGCTATAGGGAAAACGACCAAATGCCACTAACTCCCTGACCGTTAGGCGTAAATTGAGGCTGTTAAACTGACGCATGGTTGCCACTTGCTTGGCATAATCCTTCAAGGGAATATTGTGGATAGCAGTACCTTTGAGTAATACCTCGCCCTGCTGGATATTCAGTAACCGACCAATCGACATCAGTAAGGTACTTTTGCCGGCACCGTTGGGACCGATGAGAGAAGTCATCTGATGTTCTGGAAATTGTGCCGTGACATTTTTTAGCACAGGTTTCGCGCCATAAGACTGATATAAGTTATTGACGGTTATCACACTGCGCTCCGAGGTTTAAGAATTAAGACAAAGAAATAGGCGCCACAAAATAGATTAATTAATAGCCCAACACTGGTTTGATAATTAAACAGATGCTCAACGAGCATTTGCGCGATCAGAAAAACCGAGATAGCAACGGCGCATCCTGTTATCAAAGTAAATGAGTGCGACGGATGCCTTGCCAGTGCATAGGCCATGTTCGCGACAAATATCCCCATAAAAGCAGTCGGCCCCACTAAACTGGTTGATATTGCGACCAATACCGCGATAAGACCCAATAGCAGGCGCACCACTTTTTGATAATCAATACCAATAGAGATAGCTTGCTCCCGCCCCATCAGTAATACATCAAGCACAGCACGCACTCTCCAAGCGGCAATACACACGGCACTGACAAGTACTAGTGAGATAAGCAATTGCTCTGGTTGAGCGCGGTTGAACGACGCTAAGCTGTAGCTCTGGAAAATAGAAAACTCACCGGGACTGATAGAATATTGGATTAACTGAGTAAAACTGCCTAACACCACAGTGAGCACTAAGCCTACAAGCAGTAGGAAGAACACATCATGTCGATCTCCACTAAATAGCCAGCGGTGAATCGCCATTGAGTAAAGCAACATCACCACGACTGAGACAAAGAAATTGCTGTTAGCGGTGATCAGAATACTGCTGCCCGTCCCTAAGATAAGGATCAACAGAGCCTGAAAAATCAAGTAAATCCCTTCATACCCCATGATAGATGGCGTTAAAATGCGATTTCCGGCTAAGGTCTGAAACAGTATCGAAGAAAACGCAATACAGACACCACCAAGGCAAATAGTGCCCAAACGCACCAATCGATTCGGTATGACATAGTCAAAATCAAAGCCTGAGCCCATCAATAAAAATGTGACTGCCAACATAATAGGCAGTCCCCAGCTCAAAAAACGCCATGCACTGTCTTTCATTTGATTTTCCAAACGATAACTAAAAATATGAGTCCACCTAAACAGCTTGCCGTTAGACCTATCGGAATTTCAAAGGGATACAAAATAAGCCGACCAAGTAAGTCGCAGATAATCAGTAGTGTTGCGCCAGCAAAGGCGATAATAGGCAAGGTACGTTTTAAATTATCGCCGTAACGCATAGCGACAAGATTAGGAATAATCAAACCAATAAATGGAATGCTCCCGACTGTGATAACTGTGGTCGCTATGGTCAGGGAAACCAGCACTAACCCTAAGATAACTAGGTTGAAATAACTCAGGCCTAGTGTGGTAGCTAAGCCTTCGCCCATTCCTACAATGGTAAAGCGCTGTGCATAAAGGTAGGTCAGTATGACTACGGGAAGGATCAGATAGATGATTTCGTAGTTACCCTGCACGATTTTTGAAAAATCACCCAGCATCCATCCCTGCATATTTTGCATCATATTGTTTTGATAAGCATAAAGTTCCGCTATCGCACTGAGTACACTGCCAAACATAATCCCAATAATTGGAATGAGCACCGGACTCTTATACCGAATACCACGAATAATCAGAATAAAAGCTAAGCTCGCAAGCAAGCAAAAAACCAAAGCCCCCAACATTCTGGCGGTGACACCCATACTCGGGGCATGAATGATTGAAATTAATATGCCTAGTTTGGCGGCATCAAGCCCGCCACAAGTAGCAGGTTCAACAAACTTGTTTTGCACAATCTGCTGCAATATCACGCCACAGACAGCGAGCCCTACACCTGAGCAAATCAAGGCAAAGAGCCGCGGCAGACGACTCGCAGATAACACCAACCAGACATCATCCGATAACGTCAGCATCTGCGCCACAGAGGCATACTTTGCACCTAGCAGCAATGAGGCAAAACAAAGCACAAAAAAGCACGTCAGTGCATAAACCACCTTCACAAACTGTTACTTCCTATACGCAATAAATCTTGTACTAATCTGCAGCCGCTATGAGGTTTTCATATCGACGCGCTATGTTTGAGCCTTATCAGATCCCCCTGCCTTTTGGGCATGGGTAACGGCAATACCCGCTAACACTAAGTCACGTTTTCGCTCCCACCATTTGCGGGCGCCCACCTTCATAATGTCTACCATCGCATTTATCTGCTCAGCTTTATCAGGGAGCTTGGTGGCTTCATCTTCCCAAATTGCGATAATTCGCTCTTTACGTGTCCGACCATCGGCTTCTGGTTTAGTGGTTGACCACCATCCCAAAAAGCACTCCCCCACCATGTCAACTAAGATATCAACGGCCAGCACTGCTTCATCGAGGGAGAAGCCTTTTTGTTGCAGCTTTTCGACCGATTCAGCAAAAGAACGTATACCCGATGACGGCGTAACACTGGCCTGATGGATAGACTCAGCGAGGCCAGGATAACGCTCATAGAGTGCCCAAATGGCATCGGTCAATATGATCAATTCGCTCCGCCAATCTGTGGCCGCTGGCGCTCGCCAGTCCAGCTCATTAATTGCAAGCTCAGCGGCAATGGAGATAACATCATTCCGACCTGCTACGTGATAGTAGAGGGAAGAATGATCGACCTTTAAATGCGCCGCTATAGCTGGGATGGTCGCTTGATCAACCCCAATCTCCAACGCAGCTCTGGCGATAGCCTCACGGGAAATACGGCTAGGTCTACCACGCTGGCGTTTTTGAGTGGGTTGATCCGGTACTTGTGTCATATCGATAAGGTTTCCAAGGCAAAAAAGCCATTCTAACCGCTCTTGCTACCCGCTGCATGGCAATAGCCAATACCGCGGGTAGAAGCTAGCCGCTAAAACTTCGCCCTGACGCCTACACCTATTTCTCGAGGTTCAAGTAAATATGCATCCACGCCTCCGGTACTTCTGTCAGCCATTTTTGCCACAGGTGCACGTTCATCCAGCAAATTACGTGCATAAACAAAGGCTTCAAAATATTGGTTGATTTGATAGGAAGAATTCAGGTTTACCGTAGTGTAAGATCCCACTCTTAACTCTGGCTCATTGGTATCCGTTGAAAAGTATCCATCCGTATGGCGCACATCACCGCTCAGTTTGATAGTGTCTGTGATTGAATAGTCAAACCCTATATTGAACATATATCCCGGCGCTTTACTAAACTCGTTGCCGACAAACTCCTCGCCACGGTAGTCATTAAATTCACTTATCTCAGTTTCAAGTAAACCCAGCCCACCATATAGGCTAAAACTATCGACCACTTTAAAGTTCCAATCTAATTCAATCCCATAGCTTTGCGCTTCATCGGCATTAATAATGACAGAACCAAAGGGACGTCCATCGAGGTAATCAGTAACAGAACGTTGTGAATCCTTAAAGCGGGTGTAAAAGAGATTGCTATTTATGATTAAGCGCTGTTCAAGCAGATCGATACGGGTAAAAAGTTCATAGTTCCATGCCGATTCGGCATCGAATGTATAATATTCGCCGCCGCGAAAGTTAATGCCTGTGCCCCCAGGAATGTTACCTTCACTGATCATAGCGCCGACTAAGACGTTATCTGTCAGATCATAGGACAGGGCAACCTTAGGTAATAACGCCGTAAACGTTTCTTCATATTGATGGCGCACACCTGGGATGTAGCTGGCAATACCATCGTGGCTAATTTCATCAGACTGATAACGGAGTGCGCTGGTGAATGCCCACTTGGGTGAGAAGCGCCATATGACTTCACCGTAGGGGGCAAAACTGGTATGTCTCAGGTCGGCGTCGGCATTACCAAATATGTTGTTCAGCTTGTTGTTGGTTTTATCATCCCAGTAGAAGACACCGGCAACCCCACTAAATTCTGAACTTTTGTCACCAAAGTTCAGCCTTATATCATTCGAAAAGTTTTCATTATCTCGTTTTGCGATCCCTTGATAAGGTGCTGCGAACCGATAATCAAACTGCCCTTCTGAATACTGCAGTTGGTTATGCAACTTCATCCCATTGTCGAACACATATTCAAGATCAAAAATTCCAACATGATTGCTGACTTCTTGATTATCCTGAAAAATTGAACGATTTTCTAAGTCATCATAGGGTTCTGATACCACCTCGTTTCTGGGACGTTTAGCCTCAGTAGAGGAATAAGTCAGCATGGCGGAAAAGTTGCTGTATTTTTCGGGTTCCCATAACAACTTCGCCCGTAGATTTTGGTTTTTAAACTCAAAATCTAAATCATGGGCAGTAAAATCGGGGTTAACGTAATCAACAAAAGTATCTCTAGCGCTGTAATCTGCGCTAATTCTTGCGGCAAAGTCATTACTTAGCGCACCGGACGCCATGACCGAAAAGCGCTTCTTATCCCGACTGCCATAAAGTGCTTGCGCTGCAAATTCTGGCGTATAAGTGGGATTATGGGTATGGATCACTACAGCGCCAGCAATACTGTTGGCTCCTTGACTGGTCGTTTGCGGACCACGGTAAACTTCAATAGACGACACATCCCACACGCCAGCGGCACCTAAATCCAGTTCTGCGGGGCTCAGATATTTACCATCAACACTGATAGTTGCCCCGGGCACAGGCTTAGATAAGTAGGCATTACCCGCTGCAACAGGCCCTTTAGTATCTGTTCCGCGGATAATGGGCGCATCGGTATTTCCGGCATAAATTAAGTTTGGCGTACCGCCGAGAATTTCAGAAATCGTTGATTGGTCGGCATTTTTCCTCAACTGTTCTTCGGTGATCACTGTCACTGAGCTCGCCGTTTCCTTCAGCGTCCGCTCGATTTTCTGACCGTAAACTGTGATAACTTCAATATTTCCCGCTGCATCTTTTTGCTTGGATTGCTTATCTGGAGCAGTTCCACTGTCAGCAATAGTTGAGCCTGAAATAGCGCTAAGCCCCAGCGCAAGAGAACCGATAACCCACTTTGATTGTGGGTAAAACTTACCAAATCGGGGCATGTGTAATAACTCCTTATACGAAAGATTTGTTGCCAATGAGAATAGTTATCAATTATATTATCGCCGTTCAAAACATTTATCAACACCGTGTTGATAAATAAAAATGACCGCTTAATATGGTCGCCATCTCATGGCGGTTCAATTTTTATGAAACAAGGAATTTGGCTCGTGGATGTTCATTTGCCCATAAACTCTGGCACTCAGACTCTTTTTTACTCTGCAATATCAAGACTTCATCGCTTCATTGGCCTTGTGTTAATCACACTTTCCAGACCGAAGCCCAGCCTGTTCCACTTCGATTTTTTAGGTGAACATTAAAATGCAGCGACTTTTCAGTCCCACTTCAACATTAGCCTTCGCCCTACGTCCGGCGATTCCCGCACTCACTTTCGGAATGCTGCTAGCGGCAGGTGCTGGCGTAACGACACTAGGTGCACTCTGGTGCATGATTCAACTTATTGCTGGTCATCACTCGCTATGGTTAGCGGGGGCGCTCATATTTGGGGTAGTGTCAGCGTTGCTATCAGCTGGCGCATCTTGGGTTAACCACAATGCTGAGGCGCAATTTTCAGGAAGATTAAGGCGTCATGTTGCAGCGCATCTTGTCAGGCTGCCACCAAGTACTTTGGCAAAATATAAGGGCGAAAAGTTAAAGCGATTAATGGTCGATGACATAGTGTCATTGCATCATATGATCGCGCATTTACCCTCAGAGTTAGCGACTTTTATCATTGTCCCTGCCATCACTATTGGTTTGCTGATCTTAAGTGCGGGCTTAGTGGCATTACTTGCCCTTATCCCAGGTCTAGTCGCCGCGCTTTTCTATTTGGTGGTGATCCCAAGGCTTGCTGCAAAACAGGGTGAAGCACGAGTTAATGTGATGGGAAATATCACTGCAGCAGTAGATGACTACGCCCGTGGTGCGCCTGTATTTCGCATTTATGGCGCACAAACGGGTGCTATGGCCGATTACCAAAATGCAACGACACATTTTATTGGGGATATTCTTGAGCGGGTAAGCAAGGTATCAACTTCGGTCGCCGTGGCCACATCACTACTGCAGGCTGTCTGTACTTTTGCCATTGTCTATGCCATCGGGTATGAATGGCCCCCAGAAAACCTTGCTGCAGCCTTGTTCTTCAGTCTGGCCATAGTCACGCCAGCCCTAAAGCTCGGGCATGGGCTTGATTATCTTGCCACGGGCCGCGCTGCCGCTCAGCGGCTAACGGATTTTCTTGAGCAATCGAGAGTTCCTGTTGGTAGCGGTAATATTGAGCTTAATACACCTATGCCACTCACCCTCACGAATGTTGTGCCTTCAATGTCTACAAGCAATCAATCTGTGCCCATTAACTATCAATTTAGATCTGGCAGAGTGACGGCAGTTACAGGGATCAGTGGTGTTGGCAAATCCACATTACTGCGCTTATTAGCTGGCATGGAGCCGCTAAATACCGGAGAGATTCGACTCGCTGGTATTGCACTCAATGAGATGGATGAAGTCTCAATTAATCGCGCGATCATGCTATTACCACAAAGTGCGGGACTACTGGCAACCTCCATCGCGGACAATCTCGCACTCACCGCACCTGATGCCACGGATGAGGATTACTTAGCAGCATTACACTGTGCGCAATTGGATAAACCCTTAAATACTCATGCAAGCACACTGTCTGGCGGTGAAATACAACGCGTTAATCTTGCCCGTGTGTTTCTTTCACCCGCTAGGGTGATATTGCTTGATGAACCCACATCGGCCCTAGACAGCGAAACGGCGTTTAACGTGTTCACAGCACTACGCCATCACGCAAAAACAAACCACAAAACCATTGTGATGGTCACCCATGACTTAACGCTTGCCGAGCTGGCGGATGACAAGCTCGCACTCAAGCATCATCACAGGGAAGGAGAAGGCCAATGATAAATCGTCCCCAAGATTACGCAGCCATAAAACACTTAATACCTGTTGCCTGCGGTTGGGCTGTGGCGGCCATATTGGAAGCGGCATGCTACATTCAACTGGCTTTAGCCATTATTGAGCAGCAATCACCGCAAAAAGTGCTATTGATTGCCGCAATAACCATACTCACTACAATACTGGCTTCGCGTTCAGGTTTTTGGGCTGGCGCAAGGCTGGCCAATGCGCTCTACAGTGCATTAGGCACGACCATGCAACAAGCTAAACTCTCTTGGTTTACACCGAGTGTCAGGACACTACTCATAGAAACTGTCTCCCGGAGCATTCCTGGCTTTATGAGTATTCCGGCACATCAATTTCAGGTATTTATTCATGCACCGCTTATTCCGCTCTGCATTACCTTTGGCATAGGATTGATCGGTGGCATACCACTGGTACTGATGTTGGCTAGCTTGTTGCTCGTGTCATTTGTGATTCAGAGTATGGCGCAACGAGCCCTTGCCCGCGCAGATATGGACCGAAACAACACTGAATTGGCTGCAGAGCAGTCAACCCTTGAACTGATCGACCACTTAGAGTTACTGCGCACAGCAGCAGGATATAGCGGCGCAACAACACGGGTGGAGCAAAACTGGCAAACACAAGAAATCGCATTGGAACGAACTAATCGCGCCGCAGCTATAGCAACATTACTGTCGGCTATCGCCAGCTTTTTACCTATTGCAGGCATGGCACTCTATCTGGTGCTATCCGGTATAAACAATACGACAATGCTGCTCGCTGTTTTGATGTTGACCATGCGCGCGGCTGCGCCACTTGAAACTCTCGCCGTGGCGGCAATAAGCATTAATGATCAGTTAGCGGCTATTAAACACTATCGACAAGCGACTCATGCGCCAACGCTCAAAGAGCCAAGCCAAGCGCAACAAAAGACACCGAACAATCATACAATCGAATTGAATAACGTAACATTTCCCCCTGCGGTGCAAAATATCAATGCCACTATCGAGCCAGATGAACGCGTGCTGATTTGTGGCCCGAGCGGTTCAGGTAAAACCAGCTTACTTAAGTTATTGATGCGCTTTGATGATCCCACTCTAGGCCTGATCACTTTGGGCAAGGTGCCACTCACGTCAATCCCCGCCGCTGAACTTGCCCGCTTTTTCGCCTATGTGCCACAGGATCCACTCATCTTTACCGGCACCATTGCCAGTAACATTCGTATTGGTAACCCTGATGCCGACGATCAAGCCGTAGATAAAACGGCACGTCAAATGGCATTGGATGAAGTATTAGATAGATCAAAACTGGGCATTTACCAAGAAGTAGGCCTGCAAGGCGCAGGGTTATCGGGAGGGGAACGCCAAAGGCTTGCCTTAGCACGCGCGCTTATCAAAAATGCGCCGATTCTGATAATGGATGAGGCCACATCTGCATTGGATGAAGAGACAGAAAAGCGTGTAGCCAAAGCTATTTGCGAACAAAGCTGCACACTGGTTTTAGTTTCGCACCGAAACCAATCACTTTGGCATCCAACCAAGATAATAGAATTTCATCAATCAGTTACCTCAAAGTAAGATCGGCTTTCTACGCATTAAAAAACTGAATTACAGATATCTGACACAGATTACAGTGATTAATTTGTCGTTACAGACCAACATCTCAATGAGTTATGTACTGCAGCCGAAATGACATGAATCATTTCGGCTGCAGTTATTGCTCGTGCAAAGGAAGATGAGCATCGCTGTAGAACCGACCAAGCCTTGTTGGCATAACGCTCACTGAATCAAAGCATAAATACTCGAACTTCCTCTCGCTTTTGAGCTTTAAAATCCCTCAAATTATCAGCCACCCGCTAATAAACTAATAACCATATTTTGCGGCAGGGTGCCAATTTTTATTAACATCATCTTCAATAAACTTTTGTTTTTCTTTGATTAAATCCGATTCAATTAACCCTATCGCTTGATGGGCTTTTTCCTTAGTACTGATATCTGGATAGCTAACTTGAGTAACGTTAAGTTGCTTCAATATTCCAGCGAGCAGATGACGTGCTTCGTTCGCTTGTTCGATGGCTTTATCTAAAAGCTGCTTACCTTCTTGTGGATTATGTGCATACAAACCATGCGAAGACATGGCAAAGTCCCAGCGCCACTGACTGTGCCGTATCGCCATAATTGGCTCATTCATATTCTCCCATTTAGCACCTGCATCCCATGCCGCTTTGGCTTCATAGTGGGCCTTGACGAGCAGAACTTCAACTTCGCGGGCTTTGGTCTCAATCGTTAATTTATTAGCCGCGAGCTTGGTTTCAATTTTGGTTTTACTGCTATGGCAGCCACTGCAACTGTTATCAAAATGCGGTAAGGCTTTATCAACTTTATGGCTAGTAAATTCAACACCTTTTGCATCCTGCTGGGTAGGCATATGGCAGGTAATGCAAGTGACACCGACTTCGGCATGTTTACTGCGACTCCAGTGTTCAAACTCAGGATGACGTGCTTTGAGTATGGGCGTTTTCGAAAGAGGATGGATCCATTCGAAGAAGCGGCGAGTGTCATAATATTTTTCAATATCATCTGCGGTGCTGCCAAAAATCCAGGGAATATTAACAACATTACTTTTTCCCGGACGAAAATAGTAAGTGACATGACATTGACCACATACCTGCGCACCTTGCATATCGGTATCTTGTTTATCGAATGGCAGGTGAATTTTAGCCATAGCCTCTTGGGCATGGGGACGAGGTAAAGTTAACTTATTAGTGCCAGATTCATGGCAATCACTGCAATACACTACGCTTTGGATCTCTTTGCCCAGATCGGTAAAGTTTTTAGCGGAGTATCCTTCAAATCCCAGTTGTTCAATCAATCTAGGGGCATCCGGTGTCTTGCAGGTCCAACAACTGGCGGATAATCCTTTCTCTCCTGCTTTAGGGGGGACACCTGTACGTAAAGTATGCGTCACATCAGCAACGGCAAAATGGTGCCCACGTGGGCTATGGTACTCTTTGGCATAGGAAGATCCTGCCCAGAGTATGATGCTGGCGGGATAATTGGCGAGCATATCCTCGCGTTCAACTTGTTCAGAGGTGGCTTGCCAAGATTGATATTGGTTAGGATATTTTTGTTGATTGCTAGTATCGGAAGCCGCTACAGATGTACATGTAGTTATGGCGAGCAAGCAAATCATTTTTAGCAATGTGACTGTTTTAAAATAAGTTTTCACTTTGTATCCTTTTGTCCTAACATCAATATTAACCTGGGCGCCCATCAATACGGGGGCGAGAAAGTATCGGCAAGTAATGCCATACAAACAGTGCAAATGCGATAAACCAGCAACTGCCAGCCAACCATAACCAGACTTGGGTGTGGGCCGGAAACCAGATGGGCATTAGCGCCCTGAGCAGTGCCGCTAACGGTAGGCAAATAAATGCCAAGATCATCTTAGGGCCCTCATAAATATTTCGACTTGTGTGCCCGAGTGACACTCTGGAAATCATCGAAAGACACAGGGTAGCCATACAACCAATAGCAAATAGGTGAAGCAAACTGCGATAGGCATATTCATTATCGAGATACCAACTCATGGCTAACAGGCTGAGTGGCAACATTAAATAGGCAAGATGCAAGGACCACAGCATAGGTTCTTTCAGTGTTTTATGGGGTAACCAGCGTGCAAATCGGACCAGCTGCAAAAGCCCCGCAATGAGCAGTAAGCCTCGCTCGACTTCCAGAGGTATAAGGTGGATGAGTGATTGAATGACGAGCAAGATCATCGTCAGGATCAGCGGGTATTCAATCCAAGTTAAGGGATCTGCTTTAGTGGCCTTAATGCGCATCGCGGTAAAAAATGGAATCACACGCCCACCGACTATGGTGATAAGTAAGGCTAACCACCATAACATCGCCTGCCAGATCTGGTTGGCAAGAATAAAGTCGCGCTCAAAAAGGGCGTAATAGCTGACATTGTTAATCACGAGTGCAGCAAACAACATGATCGGAAAACCAATATTGCGCCATTGCTTCACCTTATAAATACAGCGCCATAGGGTAAGGCTTGCCATACCAAGGAACAATGAATCAAACACGGCGGGCAAAATGAGCGGAACTTGCATTGGGAGTAAGAGTAATAATCGTGCCAATAGCCAGCAGCTAAAGGTCAATGCGAGTGGCCATCTCTTTAATGTGGGTTGGTTGGTCCAATTTTGAACGGCAGTCAGCAAAAATCCACACACAATTGCCATAGCGAAACCGAACAGCATTTCATGTGGATGCCACCATAGCGGCAGTATCTTGCTCCAAAAGGATGAAGGGAAAAAGCTATATTGGGGAGTAAACCAAGTTAATAGCCACAAAGGGATATATAGCGCAGCTAATATGGCTCCCCCAAGGAAAAAAGGTCTAAAGCCTAAGCGCCATAATGCGTGAGTACATTCGGTTTGTGTAGGATCATCAATATTTAGCATAGTTGTTAGCCGAGTTGCAGAACGATGACGAACACACTTAAGATGCATTCAATATAGCCCTTATATTGTACTGTTATGACCTTCAATTCAAACTAAATCTTAGATTTTGGAACTAAGATCCCAAAGATGAACAAAAAATAAAGTGTCGTGGAATAATCATTTCTGACGGCTAATAGGCTTAATCAATGTACTGCGGGTTCATGACGGACAAAGGTTCAATGCAAACTTTTACACAGGTAACGGCACAAACAGTCACACATTGGTAAATTTTAGATGGGAGAAATACCGTTTTGATTTAAATAACCGTGGCTTTATTGGCCTATCTTATTTCGAACATAGCCAAGACTTTGATAGCACAGGCAGCTCGATTTATAACGGCGATAACAGTTGCAGATGATTATGTGGTAACTCGCTTTAGCGTCGATTATCAGGCTAAAAACTGACGGATTAGTGGCTTCGCCAACAACCTATTTGATGAACAAGCATTGGCAGTAAATAGGCCTACAAGCCTCAGTTATGTGGAGGGTTACGACAAAAAAATGGAAATAGTACCGGCAATTGGTAGCGTTAAAAAATGGCGAGTTATTCAATCCAAGCAAAATCATTTTTTACGTTTTATTCAACACAAAATAAAACGGCTCGCATATTTCTATGCAAGCCGTTGTTTTATTTGGCAGGGGTGGCAGGACTCGAACCCGCAACCATCGGTTTTGGAGACCGCTGTTCTACCAATTGGAACTACACCCCTGTTGACGTGGGGCATTATGCTAAAAGCACTTCCAAAGGTAAAGTACTTTTTATGGCAAAACTCATTAACTGAAGGTTTTTCAAACAAGTTAGGCTATTGCTGTTGATTTAACTGCCACTGAGATTACAAAGCCATCGCATATTAGCTTAATGACGTAGTAGATACTTAGTTTAGAGCCCATAGGTTAATAGTAACTCGACTAAATGATCCCACAACAAATCAGTTTGATGACGTCGAATAAGTGTGCCGTTTCGGCCATTTTGAGGTGCTTAAGGGTTAAAGACGCACATTTATCGAAAAAAGATCTGAGTTCGATTTATAAAATCGGCGTTTTATAGTATAAGCATCGTCAATTTCATACACAGCTCGACGGAACCACTCATGTCTGACAAATTTTTCTTCAAGGGTCGTAAAACCCCTAAGCCAAAGCACGAAAGCTATGGCTACAACACTAAGCGTGCCGCTAAACCGGGTACAGAAGCATTACCATTACAATTAATTGTTGCCGACGAAGCGCGTAAACTCGAAGTTGCCGCGATTGTTGCCGAACACCAGCTGTTCGCCAATATCGAAGTCAATGCCGACGTCGCTGAAGATATTGTTGAATTAGAAGGTTTATTAAATAAGCCTAAGACCACGACTTTCGAGAAAAAACCGAATCGTAACGAGCCTTGCGTTTGTGGTAGCGGTCAAAAATTCAAGAAGTGCTGCGGCAAGTAAGCGCTTTCATCAGCGATAGATAGGGACTTTTGCTGTAACGCTTTTGTGCGTCGGGAATCGCCCCTTTTCTCCCCCCTCTTTTTAGTTTCTGCCCGAAGCTAATCTTCCAACTTTGAGATAAAAATCCGCTGCAAATCGTTATTCCATAGCTGAATAATTTTACGGGTCTTTTCTTTATTCCAAAAACATTTACCAAATAAAATCAAACCTGCACCTTCAAAGCAGCGTTTATCTTCTATTTCAAATTGCGCTAATAATGGCTGTTTTATCCCATCGATAGGAATGCCGATATCTTTACTGTCGGCGGGGTTAAGCCAGCTCATCGTCGGGTCAGTGTGGGATATCGTGCCCCAATACATGTGGGGTTTATTGTCGTTTGGGTCCGCATCGGCAAAATTGACAAACAGGTTCTTCGCCCGCCAACGGTATTTTAGCTCAGCGTCTGTGTATACCCAGAGATCCGATTTTGCTAAATCTGTACCGCGCAATAAACTGTGGAGTAACTTTTCGAGCCCTTGGCTGGGCACGCGTTTTTCAGTGGTATGTTCAGCGGTGTTAACTTGGTAGCCTGTTTTCGACTCTTGTATCCGATCATCCACTGACGATGCAACAGACGCTTTCGATGACTCAGGCATAGAGGCCAATTTAGGCGTTGGCTCAGTCTTGCTGCTTAATGCCTGTGCAGTCGAAACTTTGTTTGCAGGTGAATGGCGACGAGGTTTACGGCTAAAATCGATCATTAAGGCATCGGCGTCCACCAGCTGTTGCTGCACTTCAATGGCATCTTGCTCCTCACGGGACTTTTGTGCCGAAGGTTTAAATTCAATGCAATCGGCTTGGTGATATCGCGAGCCAAAACAAGCGGCTTTACCGTCTTTTGAGGCTTTACGGAAATATGCTTTACCACCGCAGGCGGGGCAAATTAACCATTGCCGCAAACGCTCGATATCCTCATCGGGTAATTGTTGAAACTTAAAAACACTATAAGTCGTTCTCGCAATTAAATGATCCTCTGTTTCGAGTTCACAAATAGCATCTAACATAGTGTTGTCCTTTATTTTCGACTGCTGGCAATACCGCTATCTATGCCCAAGCATTAATCCCAAAAGTTATGACACTTAACAGAAGCAAGATGCCAAGTACGCGGTAAATCAAACCTAAAGTACTGGTGCCTTGCGAGCTCGCATCCGAATGTAATGACATGATTTTAACTTTTGCGGCATCTTGGGTTTTGTGTTTCATTCTGCATCCTTAAAATATTTCGCCAATGGCACTATCAAACTTGAAGGAATTAATAATGCGGCTTTTGCGGCACTTGATGCATGATAAAAGGGTGTCAGTTGAGTGATTAGCGCGTTGAAGCATTTGAGTGCGGCCAAGGCATCGGCGGCGGCATAATGAATTTGCGCACTGGATAAAGGCACGAGCTGCCAATTCGATAAGGTGACTTTTTTAGGTTTGTCGATACGAACCCCCAAAAGCGCCGCAACTAACTGGCGCGTCCCCATTTCCTTCTCCGCTCCAAGTTGCGCCAGTGCCCAATTTAAATCTAAAGTTGAGGCGACATTAATGCCCCATTGCCGCCTGAGAGCGTGTGCATCACTGCGTAAACCAACCCCGACTTTGAGTATGGTTTCATCTTCTAATAAGGCTTTTAACTGGGTGAATTGCTCACCCAAAATGGCATGCTGAAATAAATAACAGGTATCCACTGTCGCGATTTGAATAAGACTCAAGGGATGTTGCACGCCGCGCTCAAAGCTTGCACGGGTTTCTGTATCAAAACCTAAGACTTGCTCAGCCTGTAATAGTGCTAATACTGTATTAAACTCCGACGGCTCAACTACCTCGATGCGGACATGTTGAAATTCAAAAGCAGCTAACGCTTCAAGTTCAATATCATCAATACGTGTAGTCAAAGCGATACGTTGCTGCAGCCACAAATATGCCCACTGACGCTGCGCTTGAAGCTGAGTTTTAGCTTTAATCGCATTTTCAGCCTCGGCCGATACCCGCTCACTTTTCAGCGGCTCAGTCGAGGCATTGAGGTTATCAAGATAAGCCGTGCCAGCAGCATCCATTGCCGCCATTAACCCATCGGCATCTTTGCCAAACTCTTTACGTAACCAAGCCAGCTTACTCGGGGAGACACAGTACTTCATTAACTTCATTGTGCTCATCCTTGATGGTTGATGCGCGCAGCTAGTTAACTACGCAATTTCTGTATTCCTGTCATCGCAATAAGTGCAACAGCGCCAGCAACGACACCAAATAAGCCATTAAGAATACTTGGCGTCAGCACAGCAAACACAGGTCCAACAACACCAATGGCAGCAACCGCTTGTTCAGCATGGTGGATTTGCTCGCCGACTAGGTGTAGGCCATGAGTTAAAATCCCACCGCCCACCATAAACATGGCTGCCGTGCCAATAATCGTTAAACTTTTCATTAATACGGGAGCTGCGCTCAATAAACCAAAACCTAATTTACGGTTCATTTGAGTTAATACAGAGGCACCTTCACGTTGGCTCAAGTACAAACCCGCATCATCCATTTTCACAATTGCCGCCACTAAGCCATACACGCCTATGGTCATGACTATCCCTATGACAGCTAACGTAAAAAACTGTGTCGATAGGGATTTGTCCGCCACGATACCAAGGGTAATGGCAATAATTTCCGCCGATAACACAAAGTCGGTACGAATCGCCCCTTTGACTTTTTCGGCCTCGTAGGCGGCGAAATCTTTAATCTCAGGTAACTCATTCTCTACTTGGGTTTCGTGTTGTTGCTGGCCTTTTCTATGGCTATAGCTGTGATGCAGTTTTTCAAACCCTTCGTAGCATAAAAACAGTCCACCAAACATTAATAAAGGGGTGACAGCCCAGGGAATAAAAGCACTGATAAGCATTGCTGCTGGCACTAAAATCAACTTATTACGGAATGATCCCTTGGCCACCGCCCACACTACAGGTAATTCACGATCGGCGCTTACGCCCGTCACTTGCTGGGCATTGAGGGCTAAATCATCCCCCAATACACCCGCGGTTTTCTTTGCCGCCACTTTACTCATTACCGCTACGTCATCCAAAATCGATGCGATATCGTCGAGTAAGGTTAATAAACTCGCGCCTGCCATGCTAAATCCCTCTACAAATCATCTATAAACCATTCTGCTTTTGCCATAGTAGCTTAGTTAGATTAGTTGCGTATAGCGAAATGCTTTCCAACTTAACTGCTTAAGTTACTTACGTTATTGGGACTGCTTGCTAATGTGAAAATGCCAGCAATCTAGATCACACCCACGGTGGAATTGCGCCACATTATTTATCGGAAAAGAGTATACTAAGCCCAGAATTTTTTACTCATTTGCCGTTACAGGATGTCAACATGACTCAAGATGAAATGAAAAAAGCTGCCGGTTGGGCCGCACTTAAGTACGTTGAAAAAGACAGCATTGTTGGTGTTGGTACGGGTTCGACTGTGAATCACTTTATCGATGCACTGGCGACCATGAAAGCCGATATCGAAGGCGCAGTCTCTAGCTCTGAGGCATCAACTCAGAAAATGAAAGCGCTGGGTATTCCCGTTTATGACTTAAACAGCGTCGATCGTTTATCTGTCTATGTGGACGGTGCCGATGAAATCAACGACCGCATGGATATGATTAAAGGTGGCGGCGCGGCATTAACTCGCGAGAAAATTGTAGCGGCTGTGGCTGAGAAGTTTATCTGTATCGTGGATAACACTAAGCAAGTCGACATACTAGGCGAATTTCCACTACCCGTAGAAGTCATTCCGATGGCACGCTCTTATGTGGCGCGTCAACTCGTTAAACTTGGCGGCGATCCTGTGTACCGTGAAGGCGTTGTTACCGATAACGGCAACGTGATCCTCGATGTGTACAATCTTAAGATCCTTAATCCAAAAGAATTAGAAAGTCAGATCAATGAGATAGTCGGTGTAGTGACTAACGGTCTGTTTGCCAAACGCGGTGCGGATGTGTTACTCGTTGGCACCCCTGATGGCGTAAAAACCTTTACCGCCAAATAAGTTAAGCGTTAACACTCACATCCCAGTCACACGGCTGCAGATGTAAAAAACACTGTCAAAATACGCTGTAAAAATGCCAGCCACTTTATTCAAAGGGCTGGCATTTTTTATGGTTCTTTTTAGGATTCAATGTTATCTGACTCAGCAGCCCATCGCAGACAGCTTATATCAAACGCTTGGCTTACCAAGCTCTGGCGACTAGACCTTTTAAGTAGAATCCTTCAGGGAAGGCGCTACCGATAGGGTGATCGCTCGCTTGGCTTAAGCGTTCAATAAACTGGATTTCACGTTTCGCATCGAGCGCGGCATCGGCCACGATTTTTTGGAACAGATCCGCAGGCATTAATCCTGAGCAAGAGAAGGTCAATAACACGCCGCCCGGATTCAACAACTGCAATGCAATCATATTGATGTCTTTATAACCACGGCAAGCCCCGTTTAACTGTGCCTTGTTATCGGCAAACTTAGGCGGGTCGAGCACAATCACATCAAAGGTTTTGCCTTCATCACGGTACTGGCGCAACAACTTGAACACATCGGCTTCGTTGTAATGCACATTGTCATCACTCAAACCGTTCACTTGCATATTGAGGCGCGCTGTCCCCAAGGCTAGAGAAGACACATCGACGTTTTCAATACTGGCAGCACCTGCTTTCGCAGCGTACAGACCAAAAGTCCCCGTGTAGCAAAAACAGTTCAATACCGATTTATCTTTGACAAAACGGGCGGCAATGGCGCGGTTATCACGCTGATCGAGATAGAAACCTGTCTTATGGCCTTTAATCACATCGACGGCGATCTTGATGCCGTTTTCTTCGATAATCACCGGCATTTCAGGCAGAGTGCCGTGCAGTAAACCGGTAACAGGCAGCAGGCCTTCTTTCTTACGGGAATCCACATCGGAACGCTCATAAATAGCGCAATCAGGATATTGCTCAGCTAATAGCTCGACTAAGGTATCGCGCCATAAATCAGCACCTGTGCTCAGTAACTGGCACACCAACACATTGGCATATCTGTCGATGGTGATCCCAGGTAAACCATCGGACTCAGCAGCCACTAAACGGTAACCCGTTAAGCCTTGCTCGCGGATTAGATCGTTACGGCCGATTTGCGCCCGCTGTAAACGTCTGGCAAAAAACGCGCGATCAATTTCTTCTTCGCGATCGAAAGTCCAAATCCGCACTTGAATTTGCGACTCAGGCGACCAAGCACCACGACCTAACCAATGACCATCATGCGCGACCACATCGACTGTCTCACCCGCTTCAGGTTTTCCCTTAATGTTATGAATAGCATTGGAAAATACCCAAGGATGGCGACGCTCGAGTGACTTCTCGCGGCCGGGTTTAAGTTTGATTCTGATAGCCATAGTTGCCTTTAAAAATAGGGCCGCCACTAAAAAAGGGCTGCTGTCTAAAAATGGGAAACGGATGATATACCCAATGCCACCTAAGTGCGAGTACCGAACACGCCGAAGCGCTTATTTACCATCATCCACGGGTGGCCGATCATACCTTATTTTAACGGTTAATTCTGAATGATATTCATGCGAAATGATGTAGGAATGGTTAATAAAACAACGCTAACAAAACCGTAAAGACAACTGACATGATTTGAAATAAGACGAATTAATCAGTAAACACGAGAACTTAGCTACGTAGCGCTAACTCAACAATGACGGGCGCATGGTCAGTACTGTAGGCGTCGCGTTCATATTCAGGTCTAACTAAGTGTCTATCGCAGGTCTGATAATCTACGACTTGCGCTAAACTGCGGCCATGGCCCGCATCAAACTCACTCGAAAGCAAAATATAATCCAGCACTGAACCTTTAGGGCCATAGTAATGGGTCGCCGCTCTGTGTTCCCTATGGTAAGCGGTATTGCCCGTCAAACTGTCCCTCAAGTTCGCTTCAATAAATAACTCATAGGCATCCTTAAGTTGATACTGAGCAAACACCGCCGCTAACGCAGCATCCGATAAATGCCCAAGGCCCGCGGCTTTAATATCATTACTGTGGATACTCTCGCCCTGTATCGTTAACGCATCTAAGGCGCCCATTGTCAGACTGTCATTAAAGTCCCCCATCACGATAACGGGATGTTTAGACTCTTGCCTGCGTACCAATATGCCATTGAATAATAACGCAGCTTCCGCGCCGCGCTGCATGGTGGATGCCCAGCGGCCTAAGGCTTGCTCCGTGAGTAGTTGGGTTTCTGAATGCAGTTTCATGCTCGCTGCGGGAGCCAAGTTATCTAACCCAAGTGGCTGATGTTCGAGAGGTTGATGTTCAAGGGACTGATGTTCAAATAGCTTAGGCTCGAGCGCTAATCCGGCGCGTTTTGACTTAAAGTGCACCACATAATAGTCACACTTGCCGATGTGTGGCACTTCAACGGTTGCGCGCAGCACCTTACGGCTAAAGGCAAATTCACTCGATAATCCCATGGCTGCCACTAAACGCGCATCAGGTTCGACACTGCTGATTTCCACTATGGGATACCGGGAGGCAAGCGCGACCACAGGGCTGCGATAAATGTAATCACTGATAAGAGTTGGCTCATCAACGACCGCAAAATACCCTAGACCTTGCTCACTGGCGATTCGTTTGAGCGGTTCAGGGCTAAACACTTCTTGAAATCCCACAATATCGGGCTGACGATGTGCGAGAAACTCACTCAACCACTGACACTTTTTCTGCCATTGCCCATGGCTATAGATATTTTCAAAATCATAGTAAGCCAAAGGCGGCTCAATAAAGTTAAACAGATTGATACTGGCGATCTTGATATTCGCGGTGCACTTATGATCGATAGGTGCAGCCATTGATTCCAACTCATCGATATTGTGTGCCACAGCTTAATCCCCCCAAATCTGAATACAGCAAACTATCTTAATCTGAGTGAGCACAATGACTCACCGCAGGCACGACAAGGGTATACCCGAAGTGCACTAATGCCAAATCCCCATTATGGATAAAGTGCTAACTCATCTCTGGCGACTCAAATACAGCTTACTGAGATAAGTCATACCGTTAAAAACCACAATTCAATATCACAGTTAAATCCGACAACAAAAATCAACCACCACCAGCCAAAAAACAAACAATCAAATAACAATGAATGGTGCGCAAAACCATCAGCACTCCCAACAAAATCACGCACGCCCAAGAATGATCATAAAATTAACTTTTACTTAAAGTGTAAATTCAAACAAAAACATATGTAATAACATGTGCGGTTGACTTTACATTTCAGTCCCTTAGAATGTGGCGACTTTAATCATTGCGGAGACCCACTGTGGGCACACACATAAGCGACAGTAGATGCCCTGTCCAAAAGACAGGATTTAACGCCTAGCACTAGCCCGCAATATTTGCTGCTACCTGCTAAGCAGGGTAGTAGTGTGAACCATTCTTCACTCAGCCTCCCCCAAAATATCAATCACAGACAATAAGCCTGAGCCTATGGCTGCGCTTTAGCAATTCCAGCATTTTGCTGGGGTTCAGTTATGTGTATTTATTGCATCTCAAAGCAAGTTTTTTGCCTCAGTGGACTTCGTTTTCCCTATGGATTTACATCTATGGGTTTACATCTGAGGAGCCTAAATATGGCTTACATAAACAACACATCAATTTTGCGATCTTTATCCTGTGCAAGTATCAGCTTGTACTACAGCATGAGTGCAGCGGCATCCCATCTCGAAGTAGATGATCCCGCCCTCGCGGATCGCTGTGAATTAGAAATGGGCTGGCAACAATCTAGGTCGGATCATGCTCGCCCACAATTAAACGCGGCCACGACTTGCAGCCGCAATCAATGGGAATGGCATTTAGGATTAGCGTCCAATGCCAATGACGATATTCGTGAGGAGCAAGCAGAAGTCGGCATTAAGCTACCGCTCAACGTAAACTCCCACTCAGATTCAGAGCAGCAACAGGATGATTGGCACAGCGCACTGGTGATTAACTTGCAGAAAAACCTCGATGCCAGTAACGAATTAGCCACCGAAGTCTTCGGCATTTTTGGTAAAACCTTGGACGATTCTGATGTCAGTCTCTATGCCAATTTAGGTTTTACCCATGAGTTTAATCAATCAACCCAATTGCTTGTGGGTATCGCGGCGGCGTATGAACTCAGTAGTCACCATCGCGTGATAGCCGAGATTTATCAAAAAGAATTGAGCGAGACTGCCTATCAGTTCGCCTATCAACACACACCACAACAACAGCTACAGCTGGAATTGAGCTTAGGCAATGCCCTTCGTGGCAACGCGCTGCAACTTGGCGCAGACATCACCTTTTACTTTGGTCACTAGATCGTTGAGAGAATGAACTATGAACATGAATAACAGCACAAACAACACTAAAAAAATCATCCATAACCTGCAAATGATTATCGAGCAACGCAGTGCCAGCGCCATGGCTGAATTAGCCGAAAAACGCCACCCTGCCGATATTGCAGCCGTATTTAACATCTTTAATCAAGCTCAACAAGTCCTATTATTGCAACTGGCCTCACCTAAGGTTTGCGCCAATTTGTTTCGCTATCTGACCGATGAATTGCAAGCCAGCTTAGTACAGCAATTAGATAAAACCACGCTTTCTGCGCTGCTGGTTCACATGGCAGCAGATGAACGTGCCGACCTCTATAATCTGCTCGATGAAACCCAGCAAGCGGCGATTTTACCTGCGCTAGCATTGGCCAAACGGGAAGATATGCGCACCCTCGCCGCCTATGATAAAGCTAAAGTCGGCGCGGTCATGACCTCGGATTACACATTACTGAATAGCCGCCATACTGCGGCAGAAGCCATTGATACTCTTCGTACTGAAGCGGCAGATAAAGAAACGATTTATCAAACCTATGTGGTGGATATGTTAGGCCGCTTAATAGGAACTGTATCTTTAAGGCAGTTATTGCTGGCGCAGCCACACGAGCGAGTGGTCGACTTTATGAAACCCGATCCCGTCGCGCTTGATGCCAATGCCTTTCGCGAAGAAGCGGTGCAGATGATCGCCCATTACGACTTAATGGCGCTGCCAGTAGTCAATGGCAAAGGCCAGCTCGTCGGTATCGTCACCTATGATGATGCTATGGATATCGCCAGCTCACAGGCGGATCTTGAGTTCACAAAAACCGCGGCCATCGGCAATATTGACCATAACCTCAAGACTGCCAGCATAGGCTTACTTTACCGTAAGCGCGTGGTTTGGCTGGTAATCTTGGTTTTTGGTAATATTTTCTCGGGAGCGGGGATCGCCTTCTTCGAAGACATCATTGCCAGTTATGTCTCTTTAGTCTTCTTCCTACCTCTGCTGATCGATAGCGGCGGCAATGCGGGCTCACAATCGTCGACCTTAATGGTACGCGGCTTAGCCACAGGGGAAGTGGTTCTCAAAGATTGGTTATCTATGCTAGGGCGCGAGTTATTTGTCGCCGGATTATTAGGAGCCAGCATGGCAGCGGCAGTGTCCTTGCTAGGATTTTGGCGCGGCGGACCTGAAATCGCGCTGGTTGTGGCACTCACAATGCAAATTGTGGTGATTATTGGCAGCTTGATTGGTATGTCTCTGCCTTTCTTACTGAGCAAGTTAAAGATGGACCCTGCAGCCGCTAGTGCGCCACTCATCACCTCCATCGCCGATATCATAGGTGTACTCGTGTATTTCAGCATAGCCACTGTGGTGCTCGACTTACCTATGCCATAGGCCTAAGACCTAAGACCTCAAAGTGAACCAAGCTAAGTTAACCTTAGCGTGGTTCACTTATCATTCGATAGTACTAACCCATTTATGACAACGCATAAAAGCTTCAATAACCTTAAAAAAATTAAGAATAAAGCTTAAAGATCAGTTAATATTTCCATACCTGAATCGTTTTACTTTTTATTAACATTGCAGTATTTACCGCTGAGCCCAGTCACAGTAAGTCAATAAGCAATAGTGATAGTCCTAGCGACTTGAGAGGTTTTATATGTGGTTTAATTCCCAGCTCAAAGCTGAAAATCAGGCGCTTAAAGAGCGACTCATCCAACTAGAACGCCAACACCAAAATGAAATAGATGAACTGCGTGGCATGATCCGTGAAAATGAGACTATGCAGCAACAGTCGCGCCAAAATGCAGATCACTACACTGAAGTGATCGCCTGCCAAAACCTAGGCGGAGATATGCTTAATGCCGTGCGCGAAGGCTTAGCCAGCAGTGCCGAATTGCTCTCTGCGGAAAAAGAATCACTGTCTGAACTCAATCACGTTTTTGATCAAACCCGTGTGGCCATTGCCAATTTAGGCACTAGAGCAACTTATATTAATGATCAAGCATCGAACAGCATGAAAGCTGTCACAGAACTCGATGCTACGACCTCTTCAATCAATCAATTTGTTGCGGCAATTCAAGGAATTTCAGAACAAACAAACTTGCTGGCATTGAACGCCGCCATTGAAGCCGCCCGTGCAGGCGAAGCAGGACGAGGGTTTGCCGTGGTGGCCGATGAAGTGCGCCAGCTTGCGAGCAAAGCCCATGAAGCCAGTAGCCATATTGAAAAGCTCGTGAAACAAATCGTCGCGCAAGCAGCTGAGATTAAAGAAATTGTTCATAACAATCAAAGCAGTGCCGTTGATGTAGCCACCTCCTCAACCCAAATTGGTCAAGTCGTTGAAGATGTCCTGCAACGCTCAAAACAAATGCAGCACGTTATCCATAACGCAGCCACAGCGTCATTCTTGAATACCACTAAGCTCGACCACGCAGTCTGGAAAAGTAGCGTTTATCAATTAATTGAGAAACCACAGCATAACCACAATGTGAACTCACACACTGAGTGCCGCCTAGGGCAATGGTATTTCAAAGGATTTGGTGCCGAGAATTATCAGCATTTAAGTAACTTCAAAGCATTAGATGCACCACATAAAGCGGTACACGAGGCAGGAAAAGCAGCGCTCAATGCGAGACAAAAAGGTAATTTGCCTGAGATGGTCAAACAACTACACTCAATGGAAGACGCCAGTATGCGTGTTGTGCATTGCATTGATAACCTTATGCGAGATGTATATCGAGCGTGATATATAGGCACAGAAAGATAAGCTATCACCCATAAATAAGCCTACCTAAGAGCGCCATACTCGCGCTCTTTTTCTATCGTTCAAAACGGTATAGTAAATTTAATCTTAGAAAATGAACCCCTAGCTATACTTGATTTGAGCACAGCCTTCATCTTTAATCGTTTCAAGAGCAAGCAGTGAGACTCAATTATAACATTCTAATTTTTAGGGTTATTAATGAAATTAGTCACAAGTTTATTGTTATCACTCACCCTTAGCAGCGCAGTTTCTCTTCGCGCACAGCCGCTCAACATCTATACCGAAGAATGGTCACCAATCAGCTTTTCTGTCGATGGCAAACCCGATGGTTTAGCTGTACAGGTAGTACAAGAAATTCAAAAGCGCATAAACAACCCAGATCCAATCAAGGTCGTACCTTGGGCTCGCGGCTGGAAAATGCTGACCGAGCAACCTAATACTGTGTTGTTTACTATGACGCGCACAGCAGAAAGGGAGCAAATGTTTACTATGATTGGGCCTGTTGCTGTCGGCACGACTAATTTTTATGCCTTAAAAAATAGCGGTATAAAAATAACCACTATAAATGATGCAAAGACGGCTAAGGCAATTGGTGTCTATCGTGCCTCGGTGGAAGAACGCCTATTGCTCGAACTGGGATTTACGAATGTTGCGGCCTCATCCGAGCCCTTATTGAGTGCAAAACAATTGATGAAGCAACGTGTCGATCTTTGGTGTAATGCCAATCTCACCGCGCCGAGTATTCTGTCGGATGCAGGCGCGAGCATTGATGATGTAGAGTCGCTCTTCACGATTAGTGCTAATCATCTTTACATTGCCTTCTCACAAGGCACGCCCAATGATGTGATCGAACTGTGGAAAAACAGCCTAGAAGCGATAAAAGCAGATGGCACCTTCGCAACGATTTACCGTACTTGGCTCCCCAACGATGCGCCGCCCATGCAAACCGAACGTATCGGGTTTAGCAACTAAACCCATTGATCTAAATTCTAAGTGCTGAATGCTGAGAGCTAAACTCTATTGCTCTTTTAAAAGCGCTTAAAAAGGACACTCACAAACCCAGTCGATACGCTCACCCGTGATAGGATGATTAAACGCTAAGCGGGTCGCATGCAGCATTAATCTGTTGCTCGTCGTATTAGTGATATCAGCTTCATCTGCATCAGCCTTATCAGTCACGCACTCACCCACGCCGCCGTAGAGATCGCACCCCAGTATTGAGTGACCCAATTGCTGACTGTGGATCCGCAGTTGATGAGTGCGACCAGAAACAGGGGTAAATTCGACCCGCGTGGCGAAAGGTTCGGTTAATCGTTCCAGCACCTGATATTCACTGATCGCAACTTTGCCTGTGCTATGGCAGATCTTCTGCAGTGGGAAATGCTCAACATCTTTAGCGATCGGCAGATTAATCACCCCGCTGTCAGCGGCTAAATGCCCGTGCAGCAAGGCGGTATAACGCTTTTCAACCGTGCGCGCCTGAAACTGTTTTGTCAGCAAACCATTCACGCTTTTATTCAGCGCCACCAGCATGATACCGGAAGTGCCAAAATCGAGTCTGTGCAGCAAAGTGGCCGTCGGAAAATCCTGCACTAAACGATAATGCACCGAGTCGAGATTCAGCGGATTCTTCCCCGACAAACTCAATAATCCGCTTGGCTTATCAATCAGTAGAATATCGTTATCTTGATAAAGCACACGTATTTGCCCGAGGCAAGGCGGCGCAATAAAAGTATCGACTTTGGCAAGGCTATCGGCTGGCGCAGACATAGTTTTCTCAGGCAATCTAAGTAGAAGATAAAATGAACGAAGCGCTCAAAATGGACGAAATAATAAGGCCGCATAACCTAAGTTATGCGGCCCTCTAATTAACGGCATTAACCCTGTGGCTTATTTAGCCAGTACGCGCAGATGCAATTCTTGTACTGAAGTCACGTTAGTACGGTCATCGGCGGCATGGGCCATACAAGTGGCGAATGCAGCATTCATGGTCGTCGTGTAGTTAACTTTGTAACGCAGTGCACCGCGGCGCAATTGACGAGAATCTTCAATCGCTTGGCGACCTTCGGTAGTGTTCACGATATAAGTGTATTCACCATTCTTGATGCGATCGAGAATGTGTGGACGTCCTTCGTGTACCTTGTTCACTAAACGTGGGTTGATACCCGCTTCGCCTAGGATAACCGCAGTACCATGAGTCGCATCGATTTGGTAACCGAGCTCAATTAACTTAGCCGCTAAATCGGCAACGCGTTTCTTATCGCTGTTACGCACAGACAATAATGCACGGCCCGACTTAGGCACCTCAGAAGTCGCACCTAACTGCGCCTTAGCATAGGCTTCGGCGAAGGTGTCACCCACACCCATCACTTCACCAGTAGAGCGCATTTCAGGGCCTAACAGTGGGTCAACACCCGGGAACTTATTAAATGGCAACACCACTTCTTTCACTGAGTAGAAAGGTGGGATCACTTCTTTAGTGAAGTTTTGCGACGTTAAGCTTTGACCCGCCATCACACGCGCGGCGATCTTAGCTAAAGGCACACCGGTCGCTTTGGACACGAATGGCACAGTACGGGCAGCACGTGGGTTAACTTCAATCATATAGATTTCGTTATCTTTCACGGCGAACTGTACGTTCATCAGACCGACAACACCGAGTTCCATCGCCAACTTGCCGACTTGAACGCGCATGCGATCTTGGATTTCTTGGCTTAGCGTGTAGGGCGGTAGTGAACAACCTGAGTCACCTGAGTGAACCCCCGCTTGTTCGATATGCTCCATAATCGCGCCAATCACCACGATTTCACCGTCACATACTGCGTCGATATCCACTTCAATCGCATCATCTAAGAAGCGATCGAGCAGTACAGGCGACGCGTTAGATACGCTCACGGCTTCGTTGAAGTAACGCAGCAAATCTTGCTTGTCGTAAACGATTTCCATCGCGCGGCCGCCCAGTACATAGGATGGACGCACAACTAGCGGATAACCGATACGCTCAGCGGCAATCACAGCACCTTCAACCGTAGTCACGGTATCATTTTCAGGCTGTTTCATCTCTAAGCGTTGAATCGCTTGCTGGAAACGCTCACGGTCTTCGGCGCGGTCGATGGCATCTGGGCTAGTACCAATTACAGGTACGCCAGCAGCTTCTAAGGCACGGGCCAATTTCAATGGCGTTTGACCACCGTACTGCACGATAACGCCCTTTGGCTTCTCGATACGGACTATTTCTAATACGTCTTCCAGTGTGACGGGTTCGAAGTACAGACGGTCTGAAGTGTCGTAGTCGGTTGAAACGGTTTCAGGGTTACAGTTCACCATGATGGTTTCATAGCCGTCTTCACGTAGCGCTAACGCCGCGTGCACACAGCAATAATCGAACTCAATACCTTGACCGATACGGTTTGGCCCGCCACCTAACACCATGATTTTGTCACGGGTCGATGGGTTAGCTTCACATTCTTCTTCATACGTTGAGTACATGTAAGCCGTGTCTGTCGCAAACTCGGCCGCACAGGTATCCACACGCTTATAGACTGGGTGCAGGTCGAACTTATCACGCAGCTTACGCACTTCGGCTTCGTTCACGCCTAATACATCGGCCAGACGCGCATCGGCAAAACCTTTACGTTTCAGCTTACGCAGTAAGTCGATATCCAGACCCGCCAGACCCGCTTCAGCAACAACACCTTCGAGCTGAACCAGCTCTTCGATTTGCACGAGGAACCAAGGGTCGATATTGGTCAGTTTAAAGATTTCATCTAAGCTCAGCCCCGCACGCATCGCATCGGCTATGTACCAAATACGGTCGCAACCAGGCTCTTTCAGCTCGTGGCGAATACGCGACATAGCCTCAGGTTTAGACATATCTGTGACAGGATCTAGACCGTTACGGCTAACCTCTAAACCACGTAAGGCTTTTTGCAGTGACTCTTGGAAAGTACGCCCAATCGCCATCACTTCACCCACAGACTTCATCTGTGTGGTTAAGCGATCATTCGCGCCGGCAAACTTTTCAAAGTTAAAGCGTGGCACTTTAGTCACAACGTAATCGATAGCAGGCTCGAATGACGCTGGCGTACGACCGCCAGTAATGTCGTTCATCAGCTCATCAAGGGTGAAACCAACCGCTAACTTAGCAGCGATTTTAGCAATCGGGAAACCCGTTGCTTTTGATGCTAATGCTGAAGAGCGCGATACACGTGGGTTCATCTCGATGATAACCATACGGCCATCTTTCGGGTTGATACCAAACTGTACGTTCGAACCGCCGGTCTCAACACCAATCTCACGCAGTACGGCCATAGAGGCGTTACGCATGATTTGGTATTCTTTATCAGTCAGGGTTTGCGCGGGTGCAACTGTAATAGAGTCGCCCGTGTGCACGCCCATAGGATCGAAGTTTTCGATGGCGCAGACGATAATGCAGTTATCGTTGCGGTCACGGACCACTTCCATCTCGTATTCTTTCCAACCGATCAGTGATTCGTCGATCAGCAGTTCACTCGTTGGCGATAACTCTAAGCCCTGTGAACAGATCTCTTCGAACTCTTCCCTGTTGTAAGCGATACCGCCGCCTGAGCCCCCCATAGTAAAGGATGGGCGGATAATGCAAGGGAAACCCACTTGATCGAGCACGCCGTAAGCTTCTTCCATATTGTGGGCAATGCCCGCGCGTGGACAGTCAAGACCAATACTTTTCATCGCTTTATCAAAGCGGCTACGGTCTTCAGCTTTATCGATAGCATCGGCAGTCGCGCCAATCATCTCGACGTTAAATTCTTTCAGTACGCCTTTGGCTTCAAGTTCTAATGCGCAGTTCAGTGCGGTTTGGCCGCCCATGGTTGGCAGAATCGCATCTGGGCGTTCTTTAGCAATAATGTTACGGACCACTTCCCAGTGAATCGGCTCGATATAAGTGGCATCGGCCATTTCTGGATCAGTCATAATGGTGGCAGGGTTAGAGTTCACCAGAATGACACGGTAGCCTTCTTCACGCAGCGCTTTACACGCTTGTGCGCCAGAATAGTCAAATTCACATGCCTGACCAATCACGATTGGGCCGGCGCCTAGGATAAGAATACTCTTTATATCTGTACGTTTTGGCATTGCTTCTCTCTTCTCCTAGCTAGCGTACTACTTGGCGTTCTGACGGTATATGTCGATTAGCTCGATAAAGTGATCGAACAGCGGGGCGGCATCGTTCGGGCCAGGGCTCGCTTCAGGGTGACCTTGGAAGCTGAACGCGGGCTTGTCCGTCAGATGGATACCTTGGAGTGAACCATCAAACAGCGACTTATGCGTCACCTTAATGTTGGCAGGTAAGGTCGTTTCATCGGCAGCAAAACCGTGGTTTTGGCTGGTGATCATCACGTTACCTTTCTCGATATTGCTCACTGGGTGGTTTGCACCGTGGTGACCAAACTTCATCTTCAAGGTTTTTGCACCTGAGGCCAGCGCGAGTAGCTGATGACCTAAACAAATACCGAAAATCGGCGTATCGGTTTTCAGAATTTGTTGAATCGCTTCAATCGCGTAATCGCATGGCTCTGGATCGCCAGGGCCGTTCGAAAGGAACACACCATCGGGATTCATCGCTAACACTTCGGCAGCTGAAGTTTTAGCAGGCACTACGGTGACGTCACAACCGCGGTCCACTAACATGCGCAGAATGTTTTGCTTAACGCCGTAGTCGTAGGCTACTACTTTGTATTTAAGCTCATTTGCTGGCGTATCTTCTGGTAAGCCGCCCACTAAACGCCAGCTACCTTTACGCCATGGATAGGCAGTTTTGGTCGTGACTTCTTTAGCGAGATCCATGCCTTTTAAACCGGGGAAAGCTTTGGCAGCGGCGAGCGCTTTTGCTTCGTCTAAGTCTGCACCTGCCATAATACAACCGGCTTGAGCACCTTTTTCACGGAGAATACGAGTTAACTTGCGGGTATCGATATCTGCTATGCCAACGACATTGTTCGCTTTGAGATAATCACTTAAGCTTTGTTGATTACGGAAACTACTTGCGATGAGCGGAAGATCACGAATGATAAGACCACAAGCGTGAACCCCATCGGATTCAATATCTTCATCATTGGTACCAGTGTTGCCTATGTGTGGGTAGGTTAATGTTACAATCTGGCGTGAGTAGGATGGATCAGTTAAAATTTCTTGGTATCCTGTCATGGAAGTGTTAAAAACAACTTCACCAACAGAGAGACCATCGGCACCAATTGCTGTGCCAGAGAATACAGTTCCATCTTCGAGTACGAGTAAGGCAGACTTTGTCAACGCGACCTCCATAAAGAGCCAAGCCACTGAAATATAATGTTTTTATGTTATGTTAAGATACCAATTTCCGCTAATTTACGAAATTTTGACAAATTCCAGCGAGTTTACAGTAAAAACGCGAAACCGTCCACCCACTGGTAACTGGGTGCAAAAAAAAACGCCATATCGGCGTTTTTAATATTAATGCAAACCTAAAACCTGCTGCATATCATACAAGCCCGGCTTTTGCTCCACGAGCCAGTGAGCGGCACGCATAGCACCATTAGCAAAGGTCATACGACTCGAAGCTTTATGGGTGATCTCTAAACGCTCACCGATATCGGCAAACATGGCCGTATGTTCACCAACTAAATCACCGGCACGAATAGTCGCAAAACCGATAGTTTCACGGTCACGTTCACCCGTGATCCCTTCGCGGCCATATACGGCACATTTTTCAAGATCGCGACCTAAGGTCTTAGCAATCACTTCACCCATTTTCAGGGCTGTGCCCGACGGCGCATCTTTTTTGTGTCTGTGGTGGCCTTCGATAATTTCGATATCCGTGTAATCACCCATGACTTCGGCAGCCAGTTCGAGTAATTTCCACATCAAATTGACACCCACAGACATATTCGGTGCCATCACGACCGGCGTTTGCTCCGCAAAGGCATTGATCTGTTCTTTTTGAGCATGATTGAAACCCGTTGTGCCAATCACCATGGCTTTCTTATGGCGAACGCACCAATCTAAATGGACAATACTGGCGTCTGGCGCGGTGAAATCGATCAACACATCAAAATCATCGGTCGCATAATCGAGCGAATCCATGATCATGACGTTTAATTTACCCACACCAGCTAACTCACCCGCATCCACACCCACTAAACTTGAGCCTGCACGCTCAATGGCGGCACCCAGTAAAATATGGTCGTGATTGTAGGCCGCTTCAATAAGAGTGCGTCCCATACGACCACCGGCACCGACGATTGCCACTCTCACTTGTCCACTCATTTCAATCTCCTCAATCTTTCTTTGTATTCCATAAGAAAACGCCTAAGACAGGCTTAGGCGTTTTTTCAATATTAGATGATATCTAATAATTCAACTTCGAATACCAAAGTTGAATAAGGAGGAATCGATGCCCCCGCGCCGCGCTCACCGTAAGCTAAGTGATGTGGCACAAATAATTTCAACTTAGTGCCTACTGGCATCAGTTGCAGTGCTTCAGTCCAGCCAGCGATAACGCCAGAAACTGGGAACTCAGCAGGTTGACCACGAACTACAGAGCTGTCGAACACATCACCATTGATGAAAGAACCATGGTAGTGAGTACGAACAGTATCTTCGTAAGTTGGAGTAGCACCGTCACCTTGGACTAATACTTCGAACTGCAGACCAGAGTCAGTCACAGTCACGCCATCACGCTTAGCATTTTCAGCTAAGAAGGCATCGCCTTCAGCAGACGCAGCAGCAGCAGCTTGCTCTTGAGCAGCTTGAATACGACCGCTAATTTCAGTGAAAGCAACTTGCAGATCTTGCATAGACACAGCACTTTCTAAACCGGCAAACGCATCGGCTAAACCCGCTTGAACGGCTGGAATATCCACACCATCAAAAGAATTGGCGGCCAGTTGCTCACCCATTTGACGGCCTACACCGTAGCTTGCTTGCTGTTCAACAGTACTGAATTTATCAGACATAATTAACGACTCTCAATTATCAGTGGAATTTTGCGCGCCAGTTTACCATAGTTCAGCGAGCTATGCTGATAAACTGACTGCTTATTTAACTAAGGAGGCTTTTTTACACACTTATTGCGTATTTATCCAAAAGCATAAATAGGTTAAGGACACATATCTCTCCACAAACGACAGCGAACACTCACCAAACGGGCACTTAGATCTTAAATAGACTTCAGCTTATTTCGGCGCCACACATTGATTCTTCACCTGCGCTTTAGCACTGGCATAAAGTGGCTGCATCTGTGCTTGCAATTGTTGTAGCTGAGCAATGCGATTACTGTTCGATGGATGGGTCGATAATAACTCCGGCCCTTGGCTACCGCCCACCTTCGACATATTCTGCCATAACTCAACACTCTGAGCCGGATTGAAACCCGCTCGAGCCATTAGCTCTACGCCCATAATATCGGCTTCGCTCTCTTGGGCGCGACCAAAAGGCAGAATAACCCCTACCTGAGCACCGAGTCCCAATGCCGACATATATAAGTCGCGATTTGACACACCACTCGCCCCGAGCGCCGCATCGGCTATTTGCATCCCAACGCCCGTTAACTGTCCACGGGAAACCTGCTCGTTACCATGTTGCGCCAACACATGCGCGACTTCGTGACCGAGCACAGTAGCAAGCTGATCAGGTCCCTTAGCGACCTTAAGCAATCCGGTATAAACCCCAATATGCCCACCCGGCAGAGCAAAAGCGTTAACTTGTTCAGAGTCAAACAAAACCACATCCCAGCGCTGGGTTTGGTCCGGCAGCACTGCGGTAATACGATTAGCGACACAATTGACGTATTGTGTCAGCTTTTTATCACTACTCACTTTTTGCTGTTTTTTCATTTCCTCGAAGGAGGAATCGCCCATCTGCTGCATTTGCGCCGCTGAATACAACAAGGTCTGCCCTCGCCCCGTTGGCGATTGCGTGGTCGCACAGGCCGATAATCCGAGCACGACCGCCATCCCCACTAAGCCTAAACGCATTGATTTCATGTGGCACTCCTTAAATCCCATGACGGGCGTGAAGATCTTTGAGCCAACAGGGGCTCAACTAATGGAAAGATTTTACTGAGATAGACAAGATAAGCCAAATAGAGAAACACTGGCGGCGCGCGTTAGCGATACTTTGCACCTAAAGGGAATTAATACTCCTCCTTTAACAAGGCATAAAGGAACTCATCGCCCCACGCGCCTTTAAAGAAGATGTTTTTCACATAATGGGCTTCGCACCTAAAGCGGAGTTTTTCGAGTAAGCGACAGCAGGCAAGATTTTGTGCATCGGTGATGGCAATAACTCTATGCTTATGCAATTCAATAAAGAGGTAATCCAGCAATGCGCTGACGGCCTCAAAAGCAACATGTTTACCTTGATGTTCAGGCGCAATCGTAAAGCCAATTTCCACCTGCTGCTCATCAATAAAGTGCAGCGCCAGATCGCCAACTAATTGGGTTGGTGTAATTCCCGACGTGACAGTGACAATTGCAAGCTGAAACCAAGTATCAACCGCACCAAATTGTGCATAATCCATCTTCTCGAACAACGTGAGTGCATCGCTATAGCTGTAATCCGTCCAGCTTTGATATTTAGCGACCTTAGGGTCGGCTCGATAGGCGGTAAAAGCCTCAAGATCCGCTCGCTGGAATGGCCTAAGTACAAAGTGCTCGGTCGTTAAACCGTTATTCACCACTTTATGAAGTGCTTTGCTTAACGCCAATGTCGATCCCATGACTTAGTTCCTTAATGTAAATAAGTCACTAAGTTACACCCAGAGCGAAAGTGATAACAGCGGCCAATGCGCTTTATTCTGTTATCAGTTTAGTGATTGAGGGACGCCAAGCTTGAACGCTATGAATAGCTTCAAACTCAGCGCTTACCTTTAAACTCTTTAGCGCTGTGCTTATTGATGCTACGGCGATTCGCCTGCTTATCCCGTGGTGGTCGCTTACGCTCAACTTTTCCCTCAGTGGCGCCATCAGTGATTTTTTCACTCGGCTTATCCGTTACAGGAAAGTCAGCCAATAATGCCAGCGGTAACTCCCGCGCAGTTAAACTGCGGATCGCCGTTAAAGTTGCCATTTCACCGTGGCACACGAGGGAAATCGCCAGCCCTTTTTCGCCAGCGCGCGCGGTGCGGCCAATGCGGTGCACGTACACAGGCGCACTCATGGGCAAATCCAAATTGATGACGACAGGCAAGGCATCAACATGAATGCCGCGCGCCATCAAATCTGTCGCCACTAATACTTGGATCCGATTGGCTTTAAAGTCGGCCAAGGTTTGGCTACGAACGGTTTGCTCTTTTTCACCGTGCAGCGCGGCAACTTTCATCCCCGCTTTGGCGAGTCGTTTAGCGACGGCATCGGCATCATCACGGGCGCTGATAAACACCAACACCTGCGGCCATTGATACTGTTTTAACAGAGCAATTAATGCCTGTGCTTTGCTGCCCTTGTTGACTAAATAGAGCTGTTCTTCGATTTCACCAGCCACTGAATTCACCTTGTGAGCTTCGACCCGTAGCGGCTTATTCACCAGTAACTTGCCCGCTAATGTATCCAAAGCCTCGGGCAACGTGGCGGAAAATAACAAGGTTTGCTTAAGCTTAGGCATAAACGCCATCAGCTTTTGCACATCGGGCCAAAACCCCATTTCCAACAGACGGTCAGCCTCATCCAGCACAAGATGTTTTATCGAATCGAGGCTGACGTGGGACTGTTTACATAAATCCAGTAAACGCCCAGGGGTTGCCACTAATACCTGCGGCTTGGCTGCAAGTTCGGCTAATTGGTCTTCCAGCGCGACTCCACCACACAGAAGCTGAATGTTCAACGAAGTCGATAACTGACTCGCCACTGTTTGCAGCGCCTCAGTCACTTGCAGCGCTAATTCCCGTGTTGGTACCAGCACTAACGCCAGTGCATTTGGAGGCGGCACAGACTTAGCACCCTGCAACTGTGTTTGCTGTTGCAACAAAATTTGTTGTTGGAGTGGCAAACCAAAGGCTAAGGTTTTCCCGCTACCGGTTTGTGCTAAGGCTAACAAATCCCGTCCCGCAAGAATGGCCGGAATCGCCAATTGCTGCACCTTTGTCGGATGCGCCAGTGTTGCAGGCAAGGCCTTAAGTAACGCAGAATTTAAGCCAAGCTCAGCAAAAGTTAACGACTCAGGGGAAGAAGAAAGCTCGGGAAAGGTCATCACAACACCGGATCAAAACATGGGAGCGAAAGTTTACTGAGAGTTGGCGGTGAATACCAATGTTGTTTCGGCTTTTACGCAAGCCTTGGTACTGTTTGCAACGGTACGGTTTGCAACAATACTGCTACGGCATTTGCGTTACGCCGCTAAGAAAGCCTAAGTTTTAAACTTCGTTTGAATTTCTAAACCGAATATCAAATCAAAATCGACATCAAAGTCGTGAGGCTTCACCCCCTGATGTTAAATCAAGAGTCGACCAAGAGGGCTCAACTGTAATCCCCTCTTGGATCTCCCTTGCCGACAAGGTCCATGTCTAACGGCCAGTTCGCAGAAATAGATGTATTCCGGTCGTTTCGGTGTTCGTGGTGTATTTAAAAGAGACTCCAGCCGCATCTTTCTTATGTGCGCAAAGTTAACGCAGGTGATGGGATGGTAGATTTTAATCCCACAGCTTTCGTGAGCGCTTATGGTAGAATCCCGCCCAATCAGCTTTATGAATGTGCAACACAACTCATTTGTTTAACTGAACGTAGTGGAACACTACCGTGATTAACTAAATGAGGAGAAAAGATTATGAGTAAGTTAAATGCCGAAGAACGTAAAGCCCGCGATAACGCCCGTTTTTCACAACGCGTCGATGAACGCCGCACAAAAGGTGAAGACGTGGTCGCCTACGTGCTAGGCAACAAGCTCGCGTTTAAGTTTCTGACTAAACCAGAGAGACACGAATTTAAACAAAGAGAAGCGGCACTTGAAGAAGAAGCCAAGCTTAAAAAGCAGCAAGCGTTTCAGCTTAAAACCGAGCAAGAGTTAGAGAAAGTAGAAGCCGCATTTACTGAAGAGTAATCCACAAAAAATAAATGTAGGTCAGAGTAAGTTTCACATTTATCTTGTTCTGACCCAATTTATCCAATCAAATAATTATAAAAACCAAAAAAAATAGTGTTAAGCCAATGTTTTTATTAAACTAATCACCATTATCTTGACTTGATTTTTCAGCAGACTCGTCTATAAATTTAGATTCTGAACGATGAATTTTATCTATTAAAAAATGCATACCCAAGGCTGTAGTCGTTAAGATATTACACACAACAAAGAGATATAAAATAACTAAACAAAATTTGAAAAACCGATGAACTTCAATCATCCAAAATGAAATACTTGAGGCAGATAGTTGTATGAAGCCCCCTACGAAGTACATCAATATACTCATGAATGCTAAATAACCGAAAAGATATGTCAAAAAGTTTCTTCTCGTTAATACTTTTCCATTCAATGTAGGCGGTATGCCATCCATAACCTTATCCATCCCTTCCTTCTGAAAGGTAGCAACAGCGGCCATCGATGCTATGTAAAAACCTGATAATATCTGTAAAATCCCATTCACCAAACTGATAAGACTATCTTTACCGATCAATGCAATTGGCTTTGGTAAAGTAAAAATGATGGTACCAATAAGCACAGCAAGAATCGCTGGAATGAATATGTCATACCAACGCTTTTCTGAGTGCTTAATGCCTATATACCCCAAAGGCTTGAATAGTTTATCAAGCATAATCAGTTTCGTTCTTTAACATTGTCTTGAAGAATTTTGACCAACTTCCCTTCTAGTTCAACATGAATCTCTTCTTGGCATTGCTCCACTTTATCACCTACATATATGATTGTTGATTTTGCGAACATTTTTTCAGCTATATCTTGTTCTCTAGAACCAACTTCAAGAATTTTATTTCGCTTGTTATTACTTTGATAACGAATTTGCAGTCTCGAGTACTCATTATCAGAAGCATAATTTTTCGCTAATTGAATCAATCTCATAGCCTCCTGCCCCTTAGAACGCTTAACTTTTAAAACAATTCTTTCGTCTGAAATTACAAGTTCTGCTTTTTCATCCAACTTATTGTGGGCCTTAGTCTTAACTGCGACAAATCCAGTTATTGTACCAGTTTTAAGTAGTTCATCTAAGGTATCATTACCGTCAAAGGTAAGAGATATTTTAGGGCGACACTGAAGCTGCTTTTTATTATCATCTCGTTCAAAATGCTCTGTAGCACAAACACTTAGCATATGAGTTAGCCCAGCTTCAATGACACTTCGACTCAACCCAGGTACTTCTTCGAGAATAGCGTCATGATAAGTATTGAGTAATTTTCCATTTGGAACTCTTAACAAGACTAAATGCGCTGAAACTGAAACACCTTCACCATCTTCCTTCTGTACAGTTCTTGTTTTACCTGTCTCAGTATGAGTGAATGACGGATCAGTTGCATTTTTATCTGCATACTTAAACAACATTGTGATTTTAGCATCGCAAATATCGAGCTTGCTCAACCTAAGCGTGATTGAATCATTTTTTGTCTTATGAATAGCTTGGTTTTCATCGACGAGTTTTTTTAGTTTTGGTAAAAACCTTTCTAAAGTAAAAACTGGCGCATCATCAGGTATCTTGCCCACAACAAATGTGCACTCTAATGCAAATCTTTGGTATTCCTGTAATATCATTTACTTAGCTCTAATATCATTATTGATGATAATTTACACTAGGAAGTACATGCTATCAAGATTGATTGTTAATGAATTGATGTAAATTGAAAAATTGGATAGACATAACTTTTACGCCTAAACAATTTACCGAGAAAGACCGGACAGGCATAACTTTTATGCCTTAATGATTTACCAATAACACCAAATCCAAAGGAATACACCATCCCCTCGGAGTTGCCGCAGGGCAAATGAAAATCGACGATTTTACGGACTATCAGGTATACGCAGGACTTAACAAGAATTAAGCACTGTCATGGAAGTGACCGTTGGCGGCATGGATGCCGTCGTCGAGCCCTCAGGGATGAGTTCATGGCGAGTCACTGGAATGACAGTGCTTAATCAGTTACTGCGCACTACTCCTCAAAATCTGAGCATTCAATCGAACATAAAAAAGCCCCGCTAGTGCTAAACACTGCGGGGCTTTATTCATCTAGCGCGCTACTAATATCATTAGCAGCGAAACCAAGTTAGCTATTCAGATCTTGAAAGAACTTTTTCACGCCATCGAAAAAGCCCTCAGCCTTTGGGCTGTGTTTTTTCGACTCACCTGTTAAGGTGGCTTCAAATTCGCGTAACAGTTCTTTTTGACGATCGTTTAAGTTAACTGGGGTTTCCATAACCACTTTGCAGAGCAAGTCGCCTACCGCATGGCTGCGAACCGACTTGACGCCTTTGCCACGTAAACGGAACATACGGCCCGTTTGCGTTTCGGCTGGGATCTTCAGGCTGACTTTACCATCGAGTGTTGGCACTTCAATCTCACCGCCTAGGGCCGCTTTACTGAAGGATATCGGCACTTCGCAGTAAAGGTTGTTGCCATCACGGACGAAAATCGCATGCTCACGCACGCTAACCTGAACGTATAAATCCCCTGGAGGCGCGCCAAACTCACCCGCTTCGCCTTCACCCGCTAAACGAATACGGTCGCCCGTATCAACGCCGGCTGGGATCTTAACCGATAAGGTTTTGCTCTTTTCAACACGGCCATCGCCATGACACTTAGTGCAAGGATCTTTGATGATCTTGCCGCGTCCATGACAGGTTGGACAAGGCTGCTGCACCGCAAAGAAACCTTGGCGCATTTGGACTTGGCCTTGACCATGACAGGTGCCACAAGTGGTTGCAGAGGTGCCTTTTTTAGCGCCGCTGCCTTCACATAGATCGCAAGTCGCCAGTGTTGGGATACGCAGTTCTTTGGTTAAGCCTTTAACGGCTTCTTCCAGTGATAACTCTAGGTTGTAACGTAAATCTGAGCCGCGGGCCGCTTGGCGTTGACCGCCACCACGACGTCCACCGCCGAAAATATCGCCAAAGACATCACCAAAAATATCACCGAAATCGCCTTGACCACCACCGTAACCACCGCCACCGCGATTAGGATCCACACCCGCATGACCAAATTGGTCATAGGCCGCTTTTTTGTCGGCGTCGGTTAGGATCTCGTAGGCTTCTTTAATTTCTTTAAAGTTAGCTTCTGCGGTTTTGTCGCCTGGGTTGCGATCTGGGTGAAATTTCATGGCCAGACGTTTGTAGGCCTTTTTAATTTCACGTTCGCTGGTGTCACGACTGACACCTAATACTTCGTAATAATCTCGCTTTGACATAATCTCATGCTTCTCAGCTGGTGTTGAACAAACGGGCGTTAGGGTTGCCCCGTAACGCCCGCCTAGAAATTAACGCTTTGAAATCAATCTATTTGATTGAAAACAAGTCATTATTTCTTGTCGTCTTTCACTTCTTCGAATTCAGCATCGACAACGTCATCGGCAGCAGCGTTAGCCTGTTTGCCCGCGTCGGCATTGTCGCCGCCTTGAGCTTGAGACTTAGCTTGAGCGATTTCCATCAGCTTAGCAGATGCTTCGATCAAGTTTTGAGTTGCCTTTTCAATGGCTTCTTTATCATTGCCTTTGCTGGCAGTGTCAACAGCGGCCATAGCAGCTTGGATTTTCTCTTTATCTTCGCTTGGCAATGCATCACCCGCTTCTTCCACTTGTTTCTTAGTCGCGTGGACTAAGCCGTCAGCTTGGTTGCGTGCTTGCACTAACTCTTCAAACTTCTTGTCTTCATCTGCGTGAGCTTCGGCATCACGTACCATTTGTGCCACTTCTTCTTCGCTTAAGCCAGAAGAAGCTTTGATGGTGATGTTTTGTTTCTTGCCGGTTTTCTTGTCTGTCGCAGACACATGCAGAATACCGTCGGCATCGATGTCGAACATCACTTCAATTTGTGGCTGGCCACGTGGAGCTGGCTCAATACCGTCTAAGTTGAACTGGCCTAATGACTTGTTCGCGCTCGCTTGCTTACGCTCACCTTGCAGTACGTGAATCGTCACTGCGTTTTGGTTGTCATCGGCTGTTGAGAACACTTGCTGCGCCTTAGTAGGAATAGTAGTGTTCTTTTCAATCAACTTAGTCATCACGCTGCCCATGGTTTCGATACCCAGAGACAGTGGTGTTACGTCTAACAGTAATACGTCTTTCACGTCGCCTGACAGTACGCCCGCTTGAATTGCAGCACCTACGGCTACCGCTTCGTCTGGGTTCACGTCTTTACGAGGTTCTTTGCCGAAGAAGTTTGTCACTGCTTCTTGAACCTTAGGCATACGTGTTTGACCACCCACTAGAATCACTTCGTTGATGTCTGTTACAGATAAATCTGCATCAGCCAAGGCAACTTTTAGTGGCTCTAATGTACGGATAATCAAGTCTTCAACCAGTGATTCCAATTTAGCACGAGTGATTTTAATCACTAAATGCTTAGGACCTGTTGCGTCTGCCGTGATGTATGGCAGGTTCACTTCAGTGTGGTTGGTGCTTGAAAGTTCAATTTTCGCTTTTTCTGCTGCTTCTTTCAGACGTTGCATTGCTAATGGATCTTTACGCAGATCTAAGCCTTGCTCTTTCTTGAATTCGTCAGCTAAGTAGTTGATCAAACGGTTGTCAAAGTCTTCACCACCTAAGTGGGTATCACCGTTGGTTGCCAACACTTCAAATGTTTGGTCGCCATCGTTGCTGTCGATTTCGATGATAGAGATATCGAATGTACCACCACCTAAATCGTATACTGCAACAATGTTGTCGCCTTGTTTCTTATCGATACCGTAGGCTAATGCTGCAGCCGTTGGTTCGTTGATAATACGTTTAACATCAAGACCTGCGATACGACCCGCATCTTTAGTCGCTTGACGTTGTGAATCGTTAAAGTAAGCAGGAACAGTAATAACCGCTTCTGTTACTTCTTCACCTAAAAAGTCTTCTGCGGTTTTCTTCATCTTTTTCAAGATTTCTGCAGAAACTTGTGGTGGAGCCATCTTATTGCCACGCGATTCAACCCATGCATCACCGTTGTCGGCTGCAATAATTTTGAATGGCATGATGTTCACGTCACGTTGGACTTCGTCATCTTTAAAGCGACGACCAATCAAACGCTTAATCGCGAAGAATGTGTTAGTCGGGTTAGTCACAGCTTGACGTTTTGCTGGCGAACCGACAATGGTTTCATCATCTGTATAAGCGATGATTGACGGGGTTGTGCGATCGCCTTCAGCGTTTTCTAGCACACGTGCTTTGCCACCATCGAGGACAGCTACACAAGAGTTTGTTGTGCCTAAGTCGATACCAATAATTTTACCCATGAGGTCCTCCGAAAAATTTCATTCAATCTAAATTTGTTTAGTTGGTTTTGATATGGGGCTAGACGGTTTAAATATCAAGTCCATCGTTGGCCACCTTCTCTGCCTTGATACCTATATTGGGACAGGGAATTTAATTACAAGGGCGAACAAAAAAATTTTCTGATTTATCTTTCTCGCATCTACAGCGGGATAAAATATCCAATCACATAAAATAGTCTTGCTTATCAACCAAAGCTGTTATTCAATCTGCCCACATTTGGCGGATGTTTATCCTAGTAAGGTAGCAGAGTGAAGTCTTCGAATTTAGCGTACGTGTATGGCATGGCGGCGGTCTTTCTCTGGTCTACAGTGGCCACTGCCTTTAAGATTGCCTTGAGTTACTACACACCGCTGCAACTGGTGTTTGTTGCCGTACTCACTTCGATTATTGCCCTTGCCGGAATCCTTGCTTGGCAAAAAAAGCTTTCCTTACTCAAGCAACAGTTTTTACGCCGCCCCATGTTTTATCTGGTGACTGGACTCATCAATCCCTTCCTTTACTATGTAGTGCTATTTAAAGCGTATTCCTTACTGCCAGCGCAGCAAGCGTTGTCACTTAATTACACTTGGGCGGTATTACTGCCGTTACTGGCCGCGCCTTTGTTAAAGCAACATTTGCGTAAGAGCGATATTGCTGCCGCGCTGATTGCCTACACTGGTGTGTTTATTATTGCCACCGGCGGCGATATCAGCGGCTTTAGTTTTGATAGCCCACTCGGTATCGGATTGGCGCTGACCAGCACCTTACTCTGGTGCCTATATTGGATCGTCAACACTAAAGATCAAGGCGATCCCGTGGTCAGTTTATTATTGAGTTTTCTTATCGGCTTACCTTTTATTGCCGTCACCTTATTGCTGACAGATACCCTGCCCAGTTTTAGTCTTAAGGCGATATTTGCAGGTATGTATGTGGGCTTGTTTGAGATGGGCATTACCTTTGTGCTCTGGTTAATGGCGCTGAAAACCGCCACTCGCACTGCGAATATCAGCACTATGGTGTTTTTATCTCCTGTGATGTCGATTGGTTTTATCGCGTGGATTTTGCAGGAAACGATTGCGATGGCGACCTATCTCGGCCTAGCCTTTATTTTATCGGGGATGATGTTACAGCAACTTCTGCCCCGTTATTTAGAGCGTAAAAACAAGATAAGCACAAAGCTAGCGGAATAATCGTTGAGTAACAGCCTTAAATAATGTTAGCTCATGGCAATGGGCCAATTAAAAGAGCTGGCTAACATTCTAAGCCAAGATTAAGCGCTAATATCGCCCATTTTGTGAAGGAGTATAGAATGACCCCGGCCGTTCGATTGGCGAAAAAAGCCAGCATTGCATTTGATATCTTAGAGTACAGCCACGATCCACACTGCGCCGCCTACGGCGAAGAAGCCGCTAACACCTTAGGGCTCGACCCCGCGCAAGTATTTAAAACCCTTTTAGTTGCCATCGACAAAGCCCATGCGCCTATTGCCGTCGCGCTCGTGCCCGTCGATCATCAGCTTAATCTAAAAGCCGTAGCGAAATGCTTAAGACAAAAGAAACTACAAATGGCCGATGCCGACCTAGCACAAAAATCCTCAGGCTATCTGGTTGGCGGTATTAGTCCCTTAGCGCAAAAGAAACAATTGCCAACCTTGATTGATGCCAGCGCTCAAGGCTTCGATAGAATCTATGTGAGCGCCGGCAGACGCGGTTTAGAAATAAGCTTAGCGGCAACAGACTTAGCCCTGCTTTGCAAAGGCGAATTTGCCGATATCAAGACGCTTTAAGCTATCTCGACCACATTAAGCACAAGTCATTCGGCGTTAAGTAAGCAATTCACTTTAAGTTGTACGCGCTCATATTAGATAAATGATGAACAAGGCTCAAACGGCAACAAACTGCCAGCGTACTGAGTCTAAAGTGGAAAGCGTTTGATAAACCCGAGATATCCGTCTATAAATTGTACTGAGGTACAAATCGACTAAGGATAGTCAGATGGAAAAATCAACCCAATGGAATCCAGAAAATAGCATCAGCCCTATCAGTTGGTGTGCCATGCTACTCTGCATCGCCTTATTTATTTATGAGCATTTCTGGGGAAACAGTTTTACCACTATGGTAGTCATGCTCTATTGCAGTTTTATGCTGCCTTCGGTTTTACTCACTCGCAGAGTACAAGAAAAGTACTTTATTTATACCTTGGAATACATCAAGGCCTTTCGTAAATTCACTGTCGTTATGTCAACGATATTTTTCTGTATCTGGTTACTTGCTACTTATACCCCGCTCACCATAAGCAGCTAAACTCGTTAGCCAAACACATTGATGTCGCTATTCAGTTGGATACCGCAAACAAAAAAGCCGTCAACGTAGTAAGTTAACGGCTTTGGGTTTATCGGTATTTACCGCTAAACACGACTAGTGTAATCACCCCAAGCTAACCACTTATATGTGGTTAATGCCTCAAGCCCCATTGGACCGCGAGCGTGCAGTTTTTGCGTGCTCACAGCCACTTCAGCGCCAAGACCAAACTGACCGCCATCGGTAAAACGAGTACTGGCATTCACATACACGGCGGCTGAGTTCACTTCATTCATAAAGTGCGCCGCTGCATGAATATCATCGGTCAAAATGGCTTCCGAATGGCCGCTAGAATACTGGCGAATATGGCTAACGGCGGCATCGATATCGCTCACGACTTTGATACCTAAGGTTAACGACAACCATTCAATGCCAAAATCCTCAGACTTAGCAAGCGTCACATCGAACCCTAAACCATCCAGCAGACTAAAACTTGTGTCACAAACTGAAAAACGCACACCTAGACGATGCAGATATTCGGCAATTTGCGGTACAAAGCTGCTCGCCACGCGCTCATCCACCAGCAAGGTATCAAGAGCATTGCACACAGTTGGACGCTGCACTTTGGCATTAGCGATTACGCCTAAGGCACGCTCAAGGTCGGCATTTTTATCGACATACAAGTGGCAAATACCAATGCCGCCTAAAATCACTGGAATCGTCGCTTGCTCGGCACATAGGCGCTGCAATGCTTGACCGCCGCGCGGCACTATCATGTCGACATATTGATCGAGCTTAAGTAAACCTGTCACTAGGGCTCTGTCTGAAGAATCAATAAATTGCACCGCATCTATGGGCAAACCTTGGGCGACAATCGCGCCGCGGATCACTTCGCTGATAAGCTTATTCGATTCAAGGGTTTCTTTACCGCCACGGAGGATCACCGCATTACCCGTTTTAAGGGCAAGTACCGCGATATCGACAGTCACATTCGGGCGCGCCTCGTAGATAACCCCAATCACGCCCAGCGGTACGCGGCGACGAGTCAGCCTTAAACCGTTATCTAATAACTTGCTGCCAAACTCTTCGCCCACGGGATCAGCAAGGCGGATCACATCGCTGATATCACCGATAATGCCCGCTAAACGCGCATCATCGAGCAACAGTCTGTCGATCATCGCCTCAGTTAATCCATCGTTCTTAGCGGCGGCAACGTCTTTAGCATTAGCCGCTAAAATGGCGGCGGAGTTTGCCGTTAGCGCATCGGCAATAGCTTCGAGTAAGTCAGCCTTTTGGCTCGCCGTTAAATTGGCTAAAGCATAACTGGCCTGTTTGGCATTTTGACCAAGTTGCTGTAAATACTGATCTTGATTCATTTGACTCAAAACAGACCTCGCTTATAAGACAACCATGTCGTTGCGGTGCACTATTGCGTCACCATAATCGTAACCGAGTACAGACTCGATCTCGTCGGAATGCTTACCTGCAATCAAACTCAAGGCTTGGCCACAGTATCGTGTCATCCCTTTAGCAATCACTTTACCTTGTTGATCAACTAATTGTAGCGTCGCACCACGTTCAAACTGACCTTTAACGCCTACGATACCTTTAGACAATAGACTGCGGCCCTTGTCAGTCACGGCTTTGACCGCGCCCGCATCAAGCACTAAAGAACCTTGAGTTGCAGGTCCCGCTAGAATCCACTGTTTGCGGCTTTCGAGCGGGTTTTCGATGGCACTAAAGTGAGTACCGACTGACTCTTTGGCGACCACCTTTTTGATCACATCAGGGTGATGGCCAGAGGCGATAACCACTTCAATGCCTGCACGGCGAGCAATATCCGCCGCTTCCAATTTAGTCGACATACCACCCGTGCCTAAACCCGATACAGAACCGCCCGCCAGCATACGCAGACTATCGTCAATCTTCACCACCTGTGAAATCAACTTAGCGTTCGGGTTAGTGCGCGGATCAGCATCAAATAAGCCCTTTTGATCCGTCAATAAAATCAATAAGTCAGCATCACATAAGAGTGCTGCGCGCGCCGATAAATTGTCGTTATCGCCCACTTTGATCTCATTGGTGGCAACGGCATCGTTTTCATTGATGATCGGCACAATATTATTCGCCAACAAGGCATTGAGCGTGTCGCGGGCGTTAAGGTAACGCTCCCTATCCTGCAAATCGGCACGGGTCAGCAGCAATTGGCCCACATGCAGCCCATAAATACTAAAGAGTTGTGCCCAAGCGAGGATCAACTGACTTTGCCCGACAGCGGCTAACAATTGCTTATTGGCCATAGTGTCGGGCAGCGTCGGGTATTGGAGATGTTCACGCCCAGCGGCAATTGCCCCTGAGGTGCATAATACGACTTCGACCCCTGACTTCATCAGTGCGGCCATTTGACGAGCAAGCTCAACCATGTGGGCTTTATCTAGCTGTTTACTGCCAGAGGTCAGCACACTCGTCCCTAACTTCACTACCACGCGGCGATACGCAATCTCACTTAAGTTCATTATTCATTTGTAACAAAATAACCGAACAATCCTTATACCTAATCCGCTGAGTAATTGGTAGCAAGGAGTTATTAACTCGAGATAAATTTTCGTTTTTGCTTAGAATCGCGCATTAAAAAGGGCCATCGATTAGATGGCCCTCAAAAAATGTAAACAATCTACGCTGCGAGTTTTTACTGTGCAGGTGAATTAATCGACAGCATCAACCATAGACAAACTTAGCTACAAACAATGCGGCTAATACTAAAATGCCCACATTAAGATCGCTAAAGCGACCTGTGAGTAATTTGATTGCTGCATATGAGATTATCCCAAAGGCAATGCCCGTCGCGATAGAAAACGTTAGCGGCATTAATATACACACAACCACCACAGGCGCGGCTTCAGTCAAATCTTCCCATTCGACATGCACCAGTCCCGACATCATCAAAATCGCTACATAAAACAGTGTACCCGCAGTCGCATAAGCCGGGATCATCCCCGCCAATGGCGATACAAATAACGCAGCAATAAAGAGTAATCCCACCACAACGGCCGTTAAACCAGTACGACCACCCGCGCTCACACCCGCGGTGCTTTCGATATAACTTGTCGTGGTGGAAGTGCCAAAAGCCGCCCCCGCAATCGTTGCTAAACTGTCAGCGGTTAAAGCACGATTCAGACGTGGTAAACGGCCTTTATCATCGAGAAAACCACCGCGCTGTGCAACCGCTACTAAGGTGCCAGAGGTATCGAAGAGATCCACAAATAAGAAAGCAAAAACGACTGATAGCATAGTTACTTCAAATACTTGGGATAAATCCATCTTCATAAATGTAGGTGCGATTGAAGGGGGCATTGATACAATGCCCTGATACTGCACATCACCAAACACTAATCCTAGGCCAGTGATAATCAGAATGCTGGCAATCACCGCTGACTTCATTCCCCGCTGCACCATAGCAATAATGAGGAAAAAGCCCAGCACAGCCATAACCGCCGGAAATGCCGTGATATCGCCCAGCGTCACTAGCGTAGCAGGACTTGCCACCACAATACCGGCGCTCTTAAGGCCAATCAGTGCAAGGAACAAACCAATACCTGCAGCAATACCGATACGTAACGACATGGGAATACTATTTACAATCCATTCTCGAATACGCACTAAGGACAAGATTAAAAAGCAAATTCCCGACAGGAACACTGCGCCTAACGCAGTCTCCCAGCTGTAACCCATTTCACCCACGACTGTGTAGGTAAAAAAGGCATTAAGTCCCATACCTGGAGCAAGCGCAATGGGATAATTCGCCATCAACCCCATAACCAAACAGCCGACAGCCGCCGCCAAACAGGTCGCCACAAATACAGCACCATGGTCCATGCCCGCATCGGCTAACATCATTGGGTTCACAAAAATGATGTAGGCCATCGTCATAAATGTTGTCAAACCTGCGACAGCTTCCTGCTTGAGGCTCGTTTGATTTTGTTTCAGTTTGAACAGTTTTTCTAACATGGAACAAGGTTCCTTTTTATTTTAAGTATGTAGGGTATTTAGATGTGAACACTATGTAACGTGATGACATTTGCCGCCGATTATAGGGAGTTTAGGCTGGTCAGGCCAGAAAATTGGCAAAGGAGTAACGAAGAGAAAATGCTCAAATATCTATGCAAACGAATGCAATATCCTCGGGTGAGACTCGCGTTGAAGGTTAAGTCTAAAAAATGAACACGTTATGAACAAGATGATTTACTCGTTAGCGACCAATGCTGATTTATAGCCATAAATAGCCTACATAAAGAGTAACAAGAATATATACAGCAGAAATAACTAAATTCAATTTCCACAGACTCAACCAAAAACTCCCTTTAAAATATGTACGTAGCCTGACTTCTGATTTGCATAATGTTAAAGAAGAAGGTACCAACATTAACGCAGAACAGCCGAAGGCTGGTAATACCATAAAAATCATGCCTAAACCCGCAGCCCCAGCAGAAGCTTCAGATGTTTGACCGTCAATAGATGCTAGCGTTATATATCCCAAAATGACGCCTGCGATGGCAAGAATAAAACCTAACAGTTGAAGAGTTCTCAAATTCGTCCTTGGTAACAAACAGCGTTTAAATTGACTTCTCGTAAAATCCTATCAGCTCAGCGATTTCGCTTAGATGGGTATCGACCCAAGCGCTGCTGATTGGCCCCCAAGTGACTATGCGGTAATAACCTGAATTGTTACGGCTGCCTTCCTGCACAAACTCGACTCGAATACCTATATCCTCAAAAGCTGCGATAGCATCCTGTAAAGTTCGGCGAGGCATTCCGGTTAACTTATTGAGTGATAATAGATTATGGCGGTCATCATCCATTAAATGCGCCAAATATAACTTACGCAGAAACGCCTTATTTTGCTTTGAAACCTGTTGGGATGCTGGCATTGAAAGTGACATAGGATGACCTGTCTGGAAACAAAAGTAATTATCATCAAAACTACTTTATATTCAGTCAATAAGGCAATAGCCAATACTAAATACTTACGGTTCGCGACAAGATCATCAGATAACAAATCTGCACTTAAATCAAACGAAACGACTTGTCATCCTCCCCCAACAACTGTTATTTCTAATATCACTCAACACCTATGAAGAAAGGCTAAAATGAGCCAGACAATCACAGCAGACCAAATACTGACATTTTGGTTTGAAGACATTGACCCAAAGCTCTGGTGGATTAAAGATGTTGAATTTGATACCCAGATCAAACAGCGCTTCGAAGGTGTACTACTTCAAGCTAAACGGGGAGAGCTTTCACATTGGCGAATCACGCCTCAAGGTCGATTAGCTGAGATCATAGTGCTCGATCAATTCTCCCGTAATATTTACCGCGATACGCCTGCCGCATTCGAAGCCGATGCGATAGCCTTAGTGCTCGCCCAAGAGGCCGTTGCCCAACGGGTCGATACAGCACTAAAATCCAAACAAGTCCCTTTTCTATTTATGCCCTATATGCACAGCGAATCGGCAACCATTCACCAAGTAGCAGTAAAACTGTTTAATCGCGAAGCTGCGATAACAAACCTAACGTTTGAACTGCGCCATAAAGCGATTATCGACAAGTTTGGCCGCTATCCACATAGAAATATTATCTTAGGCAGGGAGTCTACGGCGGAAGAAATTGCTTTTCTGACTGAACCGGGCTCATCCTTTTGAGCTTGTCATAGGTTAAAGCGTTAATGTGTATTTGATAAATAAAGCCGTGCTGAGTTCACAGACACACTACACTTACTCAAGAAAGTCATGGAATGATTTGGCGAGTATCAAACACAGTTACAAGTGTATACCGCGGAGGTGTTGGTAACTTATGGCGCATAAACTAAATAAGCCAAATAGCTCAGTGGCTCGTCGTAACCGCTACAAATTAATGGGGTTACTCATCCTATGCGGCGCTCAGCTCGGCCAAGCGGCTGAAATTAAGATAGGCGTCAGCATGTCTATCCCACCCTATATCATCCAAGCAACAAATAGCGGGATCGAACTCGAATTACTTAACCAAGCCCTCGCCGTTAAAGGCCATACTGCTTCTATCCACTACTTACCACTGGCGCGCACTTTCCATGAACTCAGGGAGGGTAAACTCGATGGCATCATCAACATCAAAGAAGGAATGATTAACAACGTTTTTTATTCCAACGTTGCGATAACCTACCAAAACTGCGCCATCAGCCTCGAGAGTAATCAATTTAACATCAATAGCATAAACGATTTAAACAACAAACAAGTCGTCGCCTTTCAACGTGCATCATCGTTACTGGGGGAAGAGTTTGCCAACATGGTTAAAACCAATAGTGGCTACCAAGAACAAGCGAGGCAAGTGCAGCAGGTTTATATGCTGATGAAGCGCAGGGCCGATGTCGTTGTGATGGATAAAAATATTTTCAAATACTACTTAAAGCAGGCCTATCTTGAGGGCAAACTCAATGAGAAAGACTTAAAACAACAGGCGATTTGCCACCAAATATTCCCACCTACAGAATACAAGTTCGCGTTTCTCAGTGAACAAATTCGGGATGATTTTAATGCGGGACTCAAACAAATTACCCAAGATGGTAGCTTAGTGGCTCTGCAGGAAAAGTATCGACGCCTGATGTCATTTGACAATGAAGCCGAGGCGTCGACTAAGTTAACAGAACCTAAAATGATCAAAAATGATTCCTACTAAACTTAGCTCATAGTGTTATTTCACCACCAACACAGGGCACTTAGCATACTTAACAATATCCTGTGTAACGTGGGGTTTTAAAAAGTCAGCTAAACCGCTGCTACCATGACTAGCGATAACCACCATGCCCACATCAACGGCTTCCGCTAAAATCTCATCAATAGCATCACCATGGCGCACGACTAACTTAATATTGAGCCCTTCGGTAAGGTTCTGCTGCATTTCCTGCTGCAAACTTTGCATTTTTGCATCAACGAAAGCTTTGAGTTCATTTTCCAATGTAGCGGGAATATCGACCGCAATACCATAACAATGGGCGCCACGGGCAGGGCTAGTCACATGCAACAACCGAATATCGACTTGATAAACATTTGCCATTTCAACCGCATATTTTAACGCATGGGCCGCAGTGGATGAAAAATCCGTAGGGCATAACACTTCTTGAGTACGCATAAGCTTATCCATCATTTGAGTTTTTAATTAAGCTAATTATTAAGGCCAAAATACCACTATTTTATAGCAGTTTGCTATGCTTCTTGCGTACCCATTTCAATTAATTATTCTTTATCAATCAAAAAGAAAGGACGCTATAAGCGCCCTTTGGATTTATAGAGTCAAAGCCAGTTACTTAACCACAAGCACAGGACAAGCTGCACCATTCGCCACCGCTTCTGAGACATTGGTGTGTAAAAAATGCGAAATCCCAGTTCGGCCATGGCTAGCAATTACTACCATGCCAATGTCTTTACTGTTGGCCTCTTCTAAAATTTGATAGACAGGATCGCCACGGCGGATCAAGGTAGTGATGGGAAGCTCAGTATTCAATCCATCCAACAGTGCTCGCATTTTAGTTGCCGCCGCTTCCTCCATGCTTTTAGCAAGCTCTTCAGGGGTAATAGATAGAATCATAAAGTTTTCATCACCGATCGGCTGTTCAACCACATGTAAGATTTTTAGCCCTACATGGTATAGATTAGCCATTTCAATGGCATAACTCAGTGCATGGGCCGCAGTTTCCGAAAAATCTGTGGGCCAGAGTATTTGACCTGTACGCATAATTTGTACTCCTTCTATGGCGCGAATGGATTGCTGGGTGAATCTTTACTGTGCTGCTATAACGCCCGATTTAGCGCATTGGCAGACCACAAACTTCATCTCACAACCTTAGTCTCTCAGCCAAGCAACAGCATCGCCATTATCAACAAAAAACCTTACCTCAGCAGGCGTAAACCAGTTTGCCAATTTAGCCAACACTTCCTGCAAAGTCGTCTTACCGACGATGGCTATTTTCTCGAAATGACGAATATGCTTCACCCCAAGTTTGAGATCGTCCCAAGCAGCCTGTAGTTCCAAGCCTTCCAACTCGGTGACATCTACCAAGGCGAATATATCAGGATCTTTCACCCCAGCTAATGCAGACTCCAACACAGGCACCATCATTTCGTAGTCTTGATGAGTTAAGGTACCGATAGCTTTAAAGGTAACGAAAAAATCATCATCACCATAACGCTCAATACCAATCGAAATTCCGTGCTTTAACAATGCCATACATACTCCTTATGTAACAACCCTTGATTTAGTGTAAAAGCTAACGCCACAACAAGCCGTGATCTTGCTCAAAAATTCACCAGATACCTTGCACCATCTCACTAAGCAAGCTATGATAAACCGACTAATCAGTCGGTACTGATTTAATAAAAGACTCAATCGAGACGATTACTTAAATAAAGTACCGAATAAGACTCAGCCTACCATTTCCCTTGGAGCAACCACTATGAATATGGCCACCGAACACCTTAATACTTCGCCACTGACTCAGTTGCTCCAACGCCAACGCAGCAGTTATTTAGCGGCGCCGAATCCTAATTACGCTACGCGAGTGGAGCAATTAACTCGACTTAAGGCGGCCATACTGCAATTTCAAACACCCTTAGTCGAAGCCTTAAGCCAAGACTACGGCCATAGATCGATTGATGACAGCCTGATCTCAGACATTATGCCTGTCATCAACAACATCAATTACAGCTTGAAAAACCTCAAAAAATGGCTCAAGCCCAGCGCTCGCCATGCGGGCATCTTACTCGCACCCGCCAAAGTCACAGTGCATTATCAACCTTTGGGGGTGATCGGTATTATCGTGCCGTGGAATTTCCCCGTCATGCTGTCAATTGGCCCGCTAGTGACTGCTATTGCCGCGGGTAATCATGCCATGCTCAAAATGTCAGAATTTACCCCAGCGACCAACCAAGTGATCAAACAGTTATTGGCACAAGTCTTCGATGAATCCCACGTGGCGGTTGTTGAAGGTGAGGCGGACATTGCTGCCCAATTTTCTGCCCTGCCCTTCGATCATTTACTCTTTACAGGCTCGACCACAGTCGGCCGCCATGTGATGCGCGCCGCTGCGAATAACCTCACCCCAGTAACACTCGAATTGGGTGGTAAATCGCCTGTGATTATCGCCCCCGATATGCCGCTTGAGATAGCAGTAGAACGAATGATTTACGGTAAGTGTTTGAATGCCGGACAAATCTGCGTCGCACCTGATTATGTGCTTTGCCCTAAAGCCAAGGTGGATGACTTTATCGCCGCCTACCAAGCTAAGTTTAAGGCCATGTACGGCACCATTAACCACAATAAGGACTATGGCAGCATCATTAATACACGTCAGTTTGACCGCTTGATGACAGTGCTCGAAGACGCCAAAGCAAAAGGTGCCCGTGTTATTTCAGCAACTGACGAAGCCATAGATAGCCAACATCGTAAACTCGCAACTCAGTTGATAACTCACACCAGTGAAGACATGCTATTGATGCAAGAGGAAATCTTTGGTCCATTACTGCCGATCATTGGCTACGACTCCTTAGATGAAGCGATTCAGTACATCAACCACAGAGCCAGACCCTTAGCGCTTTATGTGATGAGTTTCGATGAGCCAACTCAGCAAAAGATCCTCCAGCAGACCCATTCTGGCGGTGTTTGTATCAATGAAACCGTGTTTCATGTCGCCGCCGACGATGCGCCCTTCGGCGGAATAGGCCCGTCGGGCATGGGGCATTACCATGGCAAGGAAGGCTTTTTGACCTTCAGCCACGCTAAAACGGTACTCAGCCGTGGCCGATTCAACACAGGCAAATTTGTTCACCCGCCCTACGGCACTTTTATCCAGCGCATCTTAATGAAGCTATTTTTGCGCTAGTCATTGGGGGATAAATCTTGAATAAACCATCAACAGCACAACCCATTAAAACCATGACTGATAAACGCCAAGCTATTCTCGATACTGCTTTAGCGCTCTTTGTCAGCCAAGGATTTCATGGCACGTCTACCGCCTCGATTGCGAAACAAGCAGGTGTAGCAACGGGCACCTTGTTCCATCACTTCCCTTCTAAGGAAGCCTTGATGGAATCTTTGTTTCTTAACATAAAACAAGAATTTGCCGATGCCTTACTGTTAAACACCCATAAGGGCAGCGATCTTAAACACAATGCCCTACAACTATGGCAAAGTGCGATAGATTGGTCGCTGGATAACCCTGTCAAACAACTGTTTTTTCAGCAATATTCAATGTCACCCATGATTGCAGCTAAGGTGCGCGATCAAGCGATGAATAGCATCTTAGGCTTTATTAGCGAACTCATTAAGCAGGGACAAATGATGGGGCTAATCGCCCATTATCCAGTCGAATTGATGCTAGAAAACTGCCACGGCCAATATCTAGCTGCAACCCGATTCTTTATCGATAACCCGCACTTGGGGACAGATAGAACATACCGCGATGCCAGTTTTGAACTGTTTTGGAAGGCCATGCAAGCGGACTAAAATAGCCTAATATCAACTGACTGCTGTAATAACTGCAATAAAAAACCGAGTCAGCTTAACTGGCTCGGTTTTCTTTTTCGCTATCGCAACTAAGTGCTAAAGCAGAAGCCTGCTTTGCTCTAGCATCTAATACCGACTTTCAAGCACCTAGCCCTGACTCAACTCCTGGGCTTTTTCTGCTGGCTGCGCCACTTGAGTTGGGCTCCAGTAACCTTGTTTGATACCCTTATCAATCAGCTCAGCGACCGCCAATTCAATGGCTTGTAATACGCAAAATTGCACTGGCTCATTGGTAGTAAAACCGACTTCAGCCTCGGCTAATCGATTTAAACTCGTGTAACGGAACAAACCCGCACGCATTTCTTGGGACAAGACTCGTTTGCTGGTTGAGACCGACATCATGACTTTACCTGTGTGTACATCCACGGCGCGTAGATAAATGGTCACCAGATCTTCACGGTACATTTCAGAGGCGCCAATGCCGTAGTATTCGACACCGCTACCACCTGTGCTAGTGTTGGTCTCATAACTAATCACCCCGCCTTCGAGTAACAATCTGGCGGTGGATAATACAGGCACTTCATCGCCCTTAGTACCGCTCTGTTTATTGCTGATCTTACGCTCGGTAAGCAAATTTTGTAGCCCTTCACGCTCAACGGGTGTAAACCATTTAGAGTCGAGCAAAGTCTGCATCAACATCGATGTTGCGCCCTGAGTAACCGCGGTCGAAAACGAACTCACGTTAGCCTGCGGCTTATATTGGCCAGTTTGATCGCGAAAGGAATACACGGCCACAGGGATAGGAAACTTAGGTCCTGGTTGAGTTTGCAGCCCTCGCATCACCTCACTCAAGGGGTTAACCTCGGCAGCCGTGATATTTAAATCGGGTTTGGAGATCAGGCTACAGGCCGACACACTTAACAGTAATAAACTCACTAACACTAGACGGGCCATTAGTTGACTCCTCCGAATGTCGGCATTTCAATCACAGTGACTTCACCGGTTTCAGTATTAGTAATAGTTAGCATCACGCCATTTCCCGTTGAAGCCACTTCAATCCGAAAATCACCTGTATCGTAAACACCATCGGTAATTTCACCATCAGCAACACCGCGGGTGATTGAGTTAATGATATTACGCTCTAGGGATTCTTTAAAACGGGTGACAAAGTCCTTCTCGGTCGAGGTAGATTTATTGTCATTCTGGGCTTGGGCTTTATTTAATAGAAAAGCCCCATTTTGTGGATTGCCGCCAAAACTGGGATTCACTGGCGTATAAATCAATTCAGTGGCTTGGCCACTGCTTGCCACACATAGCGTGACAAGAGCAAGTAACGTCCTGTATGTCATTATTATTATCCTAAAAGTCGTCCGATGTTCCTGAAAAATCACCTGTTATTGCATTGGCTCTGACTTGCGCTAAATAATCAATCGTAAGCAAAATCGCCTGCTCTGCGCTCTCTTTAATCGGATTTGCACGACGACCAAAATGGGTGGTGTAAATCCGAGTCCCGTTTACCTCTAAGGTTAAAACGGTTCCAGCCTGTGGAAACACTGTCTCATATAGAGTGACGTTAAAGCCTTGGGTAAAGGGCAGTTCGCGCCAATAGCTTGAGTAGTAAAAGCCAAAGTCCTTACCAAACCGAGTCAAGGTTCTATCTATTACTAAGCCACTAATTTCAATGTCGTTATCGGCAATAGTGATAGGGGAAGCCAGCAGCAGGAATGGACATAAAACGTAAGTAAGCAGACGCTGTTTTAACTGTTTCACTTATCCCTCCTTAACCTTTTTAATCGAACCTTAAAAACCGCGCTAACCTCTGTTAGAACAAGGTGAGTTTTAACGCAAATTTTCGGTAAAACAGGTTAACAGGGTTAAAGATCTCCCGTCATTACGCTGGGGGGCAAATTAGCCCGAAGAGCTAAGGTAAAAAGGCAAAAATAGCCCATTTGGCTAATACGCCAAGAGGCAGTTGAGGATAGGAGTTATGCTTTAAACAAGCGGATAAGATAAGCAATAAAAATGCGACTTAAGAGTCGCATTACGGTGTTTATTCAAAACGCTAGCATTATTGTGGCAACCATAGTCGAACCAACAGGCCACCGTCACTGCGATTATGCATGCTAATACTGCCATCGTGGGCTTCGATAATTTCACGGCACAAAGGTAAACCTAAGCCTGTACCCGATTGTTTTGTTGAGTAAAACGGCAGTAGCGCCTGTTCTAATACTTCACCAGACATACCTGCGCCGCGATCCTCAATCACAATACTAAAACCTCCACCATCCACTAAGGTTTGATACCGAATCGATAGAGTGACATCCTCGGGGTTTGAGCCAGATTCATGGGCGTTTTTAAGTAAATTGAGGAGCACTTGCTCCATCTGTCCTTGATCGAAAAAACCATCAACCTCAGGTAACTCATGAATGAGTTTAAAGGGATAATGCTGAGTCAACTGGGCAGTAAATTGCGTCCAATTCACCTGACGCCGTTGCGGGAGCGGCAACTTAGCAAAACGGGCATAGTTAAAGATAAACTGGCTTAGATGACTGGTGCGATTCTCGATAGTATCGAAAATCAGCTTAAGTTTTGGATTATCCAGATCTTTAGTCAGTAACCGCCCCGAGTTCACCATAGAGGCGATGGGCGCCACTGAGTTATTGAGTTCATGGCTAATAATGCGGATCACTTTCTTCCACACTGCCACCTCTTGACGATTGAGCTCGCGGGTCATCTGCTTGAGCAAAATTAAGTTATGCTGTTGGTTATTCAATAAAAAATGACCACGACTTAAATACCAAGTTTCCACATCATCTTCACCCATGGCGAAGAGTCCGTTCTTTTCATGTTTAAGCGCTAAGGCCAATACTTCGGGCAAATCCACCAGCAATTCATCTAAGCTCAAGCCTTCCATTCTGCCCTTTTTATGGAATAGGTGACGCGCCGCATCATTGGCGTAAATGAGCCGCTGATGATCGTCCAGTAACAACATCACATTGGGAGAACTTTGAATCACCTTATCCAGTAATAACTCCCGCTGGTAAATGTACTGCCTTTCTTGGCGTAATTTAGCAGCGCTATGGTTAAATAACTGCGCTAAGGTTTTGAGCTGACCTTCGCCATGTTCAGGAATACTCACACTAAAGTCATTATCACTAAAATTTAGCAAGCCGACTTCAAGGGAATCTAAACTGCGGCCGAGATGTCGAGTCAACCAAGCAATACCTAAACCACAGACAACACAAGCGAGAAATAACACGATCAAACCTTCACCTAAGGTCAAACGAGAGACACGCTCTCCCTTCGCTATCTCAGCGGATACCGCAGGAGATACAGGTGCTTTGGGCGGTAAAATGGATAGCGGTTCTACACGTAAAGGCTCAACCACATGAGGAATAGAATTAAACAGCCCTTCTTTAAGTTGTTCTAACTTGAAGAGTTTTATTTGTAACTGCTCTTGTTTAAGTTGTTCAAGCTTTTGCAGCTCGGCCTTAATCTGCTCGGCCCTCTGGTGCGCTTGCATCGCCGCAGCCTCCTGCAATTGCTCACTATTGTTAAGGGCGAGTTCGATGGAAGCGACCGTTTTCTCAAGCTCCGCAAAATCGAGTTGCACATTCACATCAGGGATTTCAATCGTGTTAGACGTAGCAACAGACGAAGCATAGGGCGAGATATACTTCACCAAGGCAAAACTCAGCAAGACGCCAAAGGCGCAGCAAGCCATTGAAAAAATGATAATTTTAGTTCGAATTAACACTCAGATTCCTTAATCAATAGCCTTTCTCTCGCCTAGAAGCTGGGACTTGGGACCTAGCATCTGCGCTTGGCCTATGACTTATCTAAACCAAACTTGTCCATCCGCCGATACAACGCTTGGCGACTGAGTCCAAGCGCTTTTGCCACCCGAGCAATTACGCCATGATGCTGTTTTAGCGCCGCTTCGATATCTTCTCGGCTCACATCTATCGCCTCATTGGCATCCGACACTTGGGCACGAACAGACTCATGATAAAACGCGGTACTTACGGGGATGGAAGCGGGCGAATAAACAGGCAGAGGATCAGACTGTCTCAAGCCAGATAGCCGCGACTCAGATACAGCCGAAACACTGGAAGCAGATTTTATAACACTCGCAACAGGTGCCAAACCAAAGTCAGCTTCAGTCAACACATGGCTTTGCGCCAACAATACGGCCCGCTTACAGGCGTTTTCAAGCTCGCGCACATTTCCCGGCCAGCGGTGCTGTAATAACGCCTGCAACGCAGGTTTACTCAAGCTAAAATCGCTGCCAATAAAATGCTGCACTAAAGGTAAAATATCGTCGATGCGTTGATTCAGCGGTGGCAATGCCAGTTCAATCACGTTTAAGCGGTAAAACAAATCCTCACGGAATCGCCCTTCGGCGATATCTTGGGCCAGATCCGCATTGGTCGCACTGATCACCCGCACTTTTACTTTCTGGGTTTTATGGCTTCCTAAGCGTTCAAATTCGCCGGTTTGTAGCACCCGCAATAATTTCACTTGGCCAGACAAAGGTAAATTGCCAATTTCATCTAAAAACAGCGTGCCGCCGTCGGCCGCTTCGAAACGGCCCATACGTGCTTTAGTCGCGCCAGTAAAAGCGCCCGCCTCGGCACCAAACAGCTCGGCCTCTAATAAATCCATCGGCAAGGCGCCGACATTAACCTTAATAAAAGGTTTGTTTTTTAAGGGAGAATTGGCATGGAGAATATCGGCAAGCTTGTCTTTACCCGCGCCATTGGGGCCAGTGATCAAGACCGACACATCGGAGCGTGCCAGTTGCAAGGCTAAATCAATGCAACGCTGCATAGCACCGCTGCCAAAGACAATACCGCAGAGATCCGCATCGGCGATCGCCACTTGGCGTTGATGATTCACTCGCTCCAAGCGGTGGTTAGCACGGGAGAGTTTATAAAGCGCAATCAGATTAGTGATGCTATTGAGTAGCTTAGCGTCATCCCAAGGTTTGCCCATATAATCGGCAGCGCCCGCTTTGACTAATTCAACTGCCGTTTCGAGTTGCGTCCACGCCGTCATCAAAATAATCGGCAAATCCCCTTGGCGTTCGCGCAGGGCATAAAACAACTGCCGACCTTCCTCACCCGAGGTGGTATCCCGAGTAAAGTTCATATCTTGAATCACTAAATCCACATCTTGAGTCGTCAATAACCCAAGGGCGTCCTCTGGGCTGTGACAAATCAGCACCCGATAATCATTGAGTTCTAGCATCAAACCTAGGGCTTGGCAGATGGCATGATTGTCATCGACGATAAGGATAGTATCCATAAGTGTGAGTGTTGTCCTAAGTAAAACTGTTAACCGTAAAGTAACAAAAAGTGCAATAACATCCTATTGTTATCGCACTTTTGTCGAGCTTTTATCGCACCTTGAGTGACATCAAATATTCCGCTATACGCTGCGAGTTGCGGTTGCTGGCGAAATATTTGCCGCCTTACGCGCTGGCAAGTAAACCGCTAACGTGGTGACAATAAACAAACCTGCCACAGTAATTAGTGGGTAGCTTAAGTCCAACATAGGCAAGCTATAGATTTTCATTAACTGTTGGCCTAACTGTATCGCTAACAAGCCGCCCAGCACGCCTCCCGCTAAGCAAATCAAATAGTTCTCCACAAGGAAGTAACTGATAATATCGCGCTTTTTAGCACCCAATGCGCGGCGGGTACCTATCTGCTTAGTGCGGCGCTGGATATTAAACATCACCATGCCCGTTAAACCGAGCGAGGTGATAAGCAATAACAACACCACCATCATAGTTAACACAGTAATCATCAATTTATGATCGCGGTATGAACTATCTTTTAAGGCCTCGATTGACTTAAAGCCATCGAGTACTCGGTTTGGATTCTCTGCCAGCAGCGCTTTTTTTATCGCGTCTTTAAGCTCGGCGTGAAACTCAGGTTTGGCCCGTACCATGTAAGAACTGCTGCCATAATCCACATTTTGAATCACACTATTTTCAAGGCTAGAACTGTCAATCCACGCGCCTTGTAGTTTTTCGACTACGCCAATTACAGTGATCTGTGCATCCTTGCCCTCGTACAACACTTTGCCAAGTGCGGATTCATCAGGCCAAATGGCTTTGGCTAACACACTGGAGATGATCGCTAATCGGCTAGGGCTATCGAGGTTATCCTTAAGTTCATGGGGGTAAAAGTTACGCCCCTCAATCAGCTTAATGCCTAAGGTCTCAATGGTGTGATCTGTCCCTAAATACATGGCAAATTGCGGTGTCGATTTAGCGCTATCTGGGTCGGGGCCCAGATTTAACGTGCTCGACCAGCCGCCACCGCTTAACGGCAACATATTGGTTGAAGTCGCATCAATCACATTGGCTAGCCCCCGCAAAATTTGCTGATCAATTTTGTTTTGCGCGGTTTTATCAATCAATGGATCGAAGTTGAACAAGCTAAAGGTCAAGACTTCTGACTCTTTAATCCCCGAATCACGCTGCATCAGGGCTAAACGCTCTTGAATAATAAAGCTCGCATTCGCCACAATTGCCACAGACAAGATAATCTGAATAAGCAGTAAGACTGGACCGCTTTTACTGCGCAATAAACTGCTGAGAATAGGTTTAATATGCAACATAATGAGTCCCTTACTGGCTTTTTAGATAAACGCTAGGTTTAGTGCGACACACCACCCATGCGGGATACAAGCCAGCCAACAAGGCTGTGCCTACCGCAATACTTGGGGTGATAATCCACATACTCGCCGATAAATGGGTTAACCCCTTCGCGACCTCAAACTGGGCCGATAACCCATAAAGCGAAGCGTAGGCCCAAGCGAGTCCCAGCAAACCACCGAATAAGCCAATCATGCCCACTTCCACCATATATTGAGCGAAGATTTGGCCACGGCTAGCACCGATTGCGCGGCGCACTCCCACCTCGGGGGCTCGCTTGAGGAACTTTGTCAGCATTAAACCTAATATATTGACTAAACAAACACTTAAAAAAAGCGCACTCAAGCCAACCAAGATTTTATTGTCTTCGGGCACCACATGATTGTATTCAAGCCAAGTTGCCACATCGGATACTTTGACTGAGTCAGCGGCAGATTTATTATCCGTAAAACGGCCTAGGGCTTTTTGCTCCGCCACATAATTGCTGAGCCAAGAACGGTAACTGGCTACTGCGTCTTTATTTGGCAACTCAACCCAATACAGCAACCACACTTTTTCAGAGTTAAGGCGATCGCTGTAACTATTCATCGTCTCAAACTTCCAACCTGACGTGTTACCCCATACATCAAACTCTTCGATAGGTGTCAGCGAAAACGGTACAAAAATTTGTTCCGTGTCGTTGAAGGCACCGTTAGTGGGATCATAATATTTAGGCTTAGGATCCCAAGCATCAATCACCCCAACCACTTGATAAGGTTTACGATTAAGATAGATAACTTTGCCAACACTGTTTTGACCCGCAAATAACTTTTGATTGAGTTTATCGTTAATCACCACTTGATAAGCAGGCTCAGTGTCGACGGATTTATCCCACGCATTACCGTACAAAAATGGCACGTCAAACAGCTTGAAAAAGTCACTGTCCGTCACCCGAATGCTTTCTAAAATAGGCGCAAAATTGGCATCCTCCGTCTGCACTGCCATCCCAGTGCGAAACATCGCAGCTTGGCGTTTAGGTAAGGTATTGTTGCGCAGATTCATCGCGTCTTGGTAAGTCACTAACGAGTTTAACTCATCCCAAGAATCAGGGCCTTGGCTCCAAAGCTGTACCGCATTTAACTCATCAGAGCGTTCACCCGCGGGATTAAATGACATCATCTTGTACACGTTTAACGTAGTAATCGTGATACCAATACCAATCGAAATCGCCAACACCATCAACAGCGACAGCACTGGGGTTTTCTTAATGCTGCGCCAAGCTAAATCAACATAATAAAAGAACATAATGCATATCCTTAACGGTCGGCGTTGGCGACAAGTTTGTCGATATCAGTCGCTGCAGTGATGTCACTGACATGTCGATGACCTTGATGATACATAGTAAAGTCACACACTTGACCATCGACAATTTGAATGTTGCGTTGGGCGCGGCGAGCGAGTTCAGGATCGTGCGTCACCATAATAATGGTCGTGCCCGCTTGATTGATATTTTCGAGTAATTCCATCACTTGACGTGCCATTAGGCTGTCGAGGTTTCCCGTAGGTTCGTCGGCGAGTAGGAAACGTGGCTCACCCGCTAAAGCACGAGCAATCGCCACCCTTTGTTGTTGTCCACCCGACAACTGAGTAGGTAAATGTTTAAGTCGTGAAGCTAAGCCCACTTGCTCTAATGCCTCTTGTACACGACGTTGACGCTCCTTGGCATTAAAACCACGATAGCGCAGCGGCACTTCAATATTCTCAGCTAAGTTAAGATCGGGAATTAAGTTAAAACCTTGGAAAATAAAGCCAATTTTTTCATTCCGGATAGTGGCGCTCTTGTTATCGCTCAAGTTAGACACGTTAATCCCATCGAGAAAATAGTCACCGTGGGTAAAACCTTCGAGTAAACCTGCAATATTTAAAAAGGTGGTTTTACCCGAGCCAGAAGGACCTGTGACAGCGACAAATTCGCCTTCGTTCACCTCGAGGTTAAAATCGCGCAGGGCGTGGGTTTCTACTAAATCCGTTTTAAAAACCTTGCTCACATTCTTCATTGATAACATGTTAATTTCCTTTAAATAATCAAATCTATTTTTGCGCCTAGACTCTGCGTCTACACCTTAGGCATCGACTCATGTACGACCGTAATCAGCCAAAGAATGGCTCAACAACACACTCTAAAAACCACATAAAAGCGCCCAGCATAAGGTTGGCAGTTTCGGTGGAAACCTCACCCACTTGGCGAAACTCATCCAAAGGATTGCTCCATTCCAACAAATTGAGTCCGAGGAAAAACCAGCTATTGGCCTCACCGATACTTAGTTCCACCGCAACCACCAGTAATAATAAGGCTAGTACTCCAAACATTTTGGATGACATCAACACGCTGATATCAAATTGTTTATCACGCATATCCGGCTCCTATTCTTATCCATGTCGCAGCAGGTTTCGTCATTCACCTTGATCACTGCGCTGTTAAATTCATCAGATTGGTTGTTTAATAATTTACGAATATCGGTCATCAATGAATTCTGACCTGTTCGGCGTGATTAAAGGGGTCGACACTTGAAATAACCCACTCATCTCCGGCTTTGCCACCATCAAGCACTTCGACTTGGCTCAGGCTAGTACTACCGAGCTTAACCTCACGACGACTGGCTAAATCGCCCTCGATTTGATAAGCCACATTACCCCCACCGCTGGTCATAAAGGCGCCGCGTTTTACCATAAGAACATTGGGTCTGTGCTCTAATAACACTCGGGCCGAGATGCGTTGATTCTGGCGCAGTGTTAGGCTGTCGCTTTGGTCAAATTGCACCCTAGCGGTCACTTCACGGTTACGCACTTCTGGGGAAATTGACGATAACTTACCCATTAACTTAATACTGCCAAAACTCAACTCGACTTCCATGCCTAAACCCAGATCGTCCGCATAGGATTCAGGCACGGCTAACTCAGCCTCATAGGCGCTTAAATCCACGACGGTTAAAATCGGTTGGTTAGCGCTAAGACGGGTTTTCTGCTCGGTAATCCAGTTACCGATAATACCGTTAACAGGTGCGACAATATTCAAGGCATCGACTTGGCGTTCTAATTCACGCACCGCGAGAGTTTGACGCTCAACTTCTAGGGCTTTATTTTTAATTTCAAAGGTTAACGTATCTTTCGTTAACGCAACTTCTTGTTCGGCATGCTTAAACTTCAGCTTGGCTTTGTGTAAATCATCTTTGCCCTTTTCATAATCAATCTGGCCAATAAGCTGACTTTGAATCAGCTCCTCTCCGCGTCGGCTTTCCCTATCCGCCGCTTCAAGATCGACCGTTGCGATATCTAAGGTTTGATAAGCTTGTAATTGATCGCGTCTTGCATCCAACTTAGCGCGCTCTAATGCACTCTCCATGCCCGCTAATAGGGACTTGGCTTGCTCTAGCTGATTTGTGAGTCTTGGACTATCGAGTTTGGCGACCACATCGCCCTTATTAACAGTATCGCCAGGATTGCTGAGCAGGGTCACAGTACCTTCCTCTGTGCTATACAAAATAGGCGCATTGGCCGCCACGATTTTACCTGTGGTCGCCACATCGCGGGTTAACGTTCCAACAAAGAGTTTTGCGGTAGTGATATCGCTGCGGCTAAGGGATTTGCTAACACTATCAGAGCCTAAACTTGCCCACACTAAGGCGCTGACTAATAAGGCGCAACCGCCAATGATCAGCGGTAACTTAAGACGTTTAGAGGTCGATGGCACAAGTACTGTATCTTGGCCGCTAGTATCTTTAATCATGGCTTTACTCGCTTCCCTGTTGTAATCATCAGTGCCGGAACGCATCAACGGACACTATTGGAAATCTCTACCCTAGAGATAGCAAAGCCTATGCCAAAAAAGTAAAATCATATTATTTCAAAACGTTAACAAAAAAATTGCAGATAAAAGTGTCCGCGGACACTGGCGCTTTTATTTAAAAGTGTCCGCAGCAGAGAAATGAAAAGTGTCCGATTGAAAAAAAGCAGTTCCTAGATTCTAGGGTCTAGAATCAAGATTTATTAACCAAAACAGCCGAGTTTCCCTTTACAGTAAAATCCTTGCCACATAAGATCCCGCCACCCTCGCAGCAAAAACGATCAAAAGACCAAACCCTATGACTACAATAACAATCACTCGCCCAGACGACTGGCATATTCATTTAAGAGACGCCGCCCAGCTTAAAGATACAGTGCGCGATATCAGCCGCTATATGGGCCGCGCCATCGTGATGCCAAACTTAGTGCCCCCCGCTATCGATACTGAAACCGCACTGGCCTATTACGATCGCATTAAAGCGCAAGTACCCGCGGGCTCACAATTCGAACCTTTGATGGTGTTGTATTTAACCGACAAAACCAGCCCAGATGAAATCCGCAAAGCTAAAGCTTCGGGTAAAATTGTTGCCGCTAAACTCTACCCAGCGGGCGCGACGACTAACTCTGATTCCGGCGTAACCGATGTTAAAAACATCTATCCCGTACTCCAAGCCATGCAAGAAGTCGGTATGCTGTTTTTAGTCCACGGTGAAGTCACAGATTCAGCTATTGATATTTTCGACCGCGAGCGTGTCTTTATTGAAAATATCCTAAGTAAAATTGTCGCCGATTTCCCTGCACTTAAAATCGTGCTTGAACATATCACCACCAAAGATGCAGTCGATTTTGTCACTCAAGCCTCAGACAATGTGGCCGCGACTATCACGGCCCACCATTTGCTGTATAACCGTAACCACATGCTGGCTGGCGGTATTCGTCCGCATTTTTACTGCCTGCCAATTTTAAAACGCAACACCCACCAGCAGGCGTTGTTAGGTGCAGCGGCAAGCGGCAGCAAGAAGTTTTTCCTAGGTACAGATTCAGCGCCACACGCCAAGGATAAGAAAGAAGCGGCCTGTGGCTGCGCGGGCTCCTACACTGCTCATGCCGCCATTGAGCTGTACGCCGAAGCATTTGAGTCGGTCAATGCGCTGGATAAACTCGAAGCGTTCGCAAGCTTTAACGGCCCAGACTTTTACCACCTGCCACGTAATACCGATACCATCACGCTGGTCAAAAAGTCATGGGATGTCCCTGCAACTTACCCGCTTGGCGATACTAACGTAGTGCCTATTCGTGCTGGAGAGGCCATTGATTGGCAAGTTAAATAAGCCTTAAGTCTTTAACATCAAGTCGCCTACGGGCGACTTTTTTATCAGATTTTGATTTTTAATCCACAATCGGTCAGTATCCTGCGCTTAGAATACGGCCCTTACTTATCACCTTTTAAGAGAAAATCAGTATGCCCACAAGGATGTTATTCTCCGTTTTATCTTCAAGCCTGTTGCTGACCGCCGCGATCTCTTTGCCGACCTTTGCGGCCAATGAACTCACAGGGATCTGGCAGGGACAGTTAGGTAAAAGCAAGGTCAGAGTTTGTTTTAATCAATATGGAACAGGCAGTTATTACTATCAACGCTACTTAACGCCGATAAGACTCGAGCAGCAAGATGAACTGTGGAAAGAAGAAGGCAATACAGGAAATTGGCAGTTTGATAGTGTCACGCCACAAAAACTGAGCGGCCATTGGTTTAAAGATACCGCGAGTAAATCATTACCAGTGCAACTTGAGCGAGAAATCAGCCCAGATAAGGTCGAGGATTGTGGTGCCGATGCTTACAATCTACCGCTAGAAACCACGCCAAAACTCAGCCGAGGTAAATGGCAAAGCTACGAAAATATTGAGTATCGCCCGCTGACTTTTGGCACAGATGTGGGTATCGAATTTAAAGGCCCACAAACGGGTATCTTGGCAATTAATCAATGGCTTGAACATAAGCTCACCGATGAAGCCCAACTAGCACAAACCTTTGATACTCGCCGCAGAATGCTGGCACAAATGGGCAGTTTTGTGACTGACGAAACCTTTGCCGAACCGATTTTTATTAATCAGCATTGGCTCAGTGTGCGCCTATATCGCTGGGCGGCAGGTTATGGCGCCAATGGTATCAGCCAAGAATTTGTGAGTTTCTCCCTTACCGACGGCAAACCTTTCCACCCATGGCAATGGTTTCTCGCCGATACTCAACCACAAAGCATGCTCGAGGGTATGAGTCATCCTTTACCCCCTGCATTAAGGGACAAATTGTTTGCTGGCAAAGCACCGGACGCAGAATGCCCCACATCAGACGGCTCAGGATATTACCAGCTCACCCTTGAGCCAAAGGGGATCAAATTCTGGGAAACGCCCCGCGGCGATGGCTGTGAAAATGAGTTTGTCCTCAGCCCGCAAGAAACGATGCCCTATGCCACCCAATGGGGACAAACACAACTTAAGCTATTGGAATAGTGTACTTAACTGAGAAAATACTAGAGGGAAAGAAAGCAGTCATGGCGATGATGCCTAACTGCCAGTTCGCCATCCCTGACTCTCGTTCGTAACACTGCTACACAGCACTCACCCTAGCGAAGTTACAGGTATTGATTAGTAGCTTCGCCGGGAGTTGGCATATTTCTGATGCTTAACATGGCCAGTTATTAAGTGGAATTTAAAAGTGTGTCTAGTCCGAATATAAATTAAGCAAGATAGACGATAGATGAATCAATCTTGCAGAATCACAAAGGTCAGCTACATTTGAGCCTAAAATACAAAATGCTCAATGAGTTACATTGAGCATTTTAGCTAAAATAAATGGCAGCCTATATCAGAAGTAATCAGACCTTCTACCACATTTAAATACTAGGCACAGCTACAGCATTCGCGGCACGTGTCTCACGTTTGTTTACCATCGAAATAAACACTAAGCCAAGCACAGGGACAATCACTGCTGCATAAGGGATCATGCCTGCGCCCATCTGGCTATCCAGCACCATCCCCCCTAAAAATCCACCGAACGCATTAGCTAGGTTAAAGGCTGAAATATTAGCGGTTGCTGCCAACTCTTGGCCTTCACCACCGTGATTCATTACCCGTAACTGCATCGCAGGAACATTAGCAAACGAAGCGATACCAAAGACAAAAACGGCAATCACAAACATCACTTTGCTGTCCAGCGCGAAACCAACCAGTAGCAGCGACACTATCATGGCTATCGCCCAAAACATCGACGATTTCTGCAGGTTTTTATCCGATGAACGCCCACCTAAAGTGTTACCCAATATCAAACCTAAGCCGACGATAACTAAAATCCACGTTACTGCATGTTCACTAAAACCCGTAATGTGCATCGCAATTGGCGCAATATAACCGTAAACAGTCATAAAACCGGACCAAGCAAACACTGTGATAGCAAGACTAATCAACAACATAGGGTTTTTAAACGCTCGCAGCTGAGCCGAAACATTTTTAGCTTCACCATGGCCGGTCGCATTAATAAACTTGAAGATAGACGCGATTGAGATAACGCCCAATATCGCGACTGTGATAAAGGTGGTTTGCCAACCAAATTGCAAGCCAATCCAAGTGCCACCTGGTACACCCAATACGTTAGCTAAGGTTAAACCCGCAAACATCTGACCCACAGCACGTCCGGCCATTTTTTCAGATACCAAACTGGTCGCCACTACGGCACCTATGCCATAAAATGGGCCTTGAACTAAGCCAGTAATCACTCGGCTAATCATCAGCAAGGTGTAATTGGGGGCAAATGCCGACAGCAAATTACCCAAGATAAACAGCACCATTAAGCTGGTCAGTACGGTTTTTTTATTGAACCGCGCCAAGTAAATCGTGAGGATAGGACCACCAAACACAATTGCCAATGCATAGGCGCTGATCAAATACCCTGCCTGACCTTCACTAATAGACAAAGACGTGGCAATTTGTGGCAGGATACCAGCAATCACAAACTCTGCGGTGCCAATTGCAAACGCTGCTAGCGTTAGTATCCACACTTGTAACGGCATTTTTTCCTTGTTCATTGTAATCTCGCTTATTTTAAATTTTGTGTAGGGAACATACCGGCGATGTGTTATCAGCTCGGTGCAATCATGGGTAAAAGCACTATTTATTCAGCGCATTAGTTAATCAGCGCGCCACCATCAACATCGATAATGGCGCCAGTCATAAAGCTGTTGTTAATGGCAAGGTAATAGGCCATAGCGATATCACTCGGCTCACCCACTTTTGCCACAGGCAATGTGGTTTTGGCTTGTTCGTACATCGCCGTTTGCGCTGGCATTGACCCGGTTCTTGTTAATCCAGGGCTAACGGCGTTGACTCTAATGGGGGCAAGCTCTTTAGCGAGCACCTTAGTAAAGGCTTCTAAGGCGGCGTTCATTGTGCTTTTAACATAGGTATTAGCGACCACTTTTCGTGACAGCATCCCAGTGGTTAGTGTGATAGAACCACCTTGTTTAATGTAACGAACCGCCTGTTTTGTAGCATTGATTGAACCCCAAAACTTAGTGTCAAAAGCCGCTTTAGCTTGTTGAATATCGACATCAACGACCTTGCCAGCTGGCGCAGAAGAACCCGCGGTGATCACTAAGTGATCGAACGCACCAATGGATTCAAAAAATCGATTTACCGATTGTTCGTCCGCCACATCTACGCCTGTTTGACGACTGGCGACATGGACAATCTGGTTGTCTGCCGTTAGCTGCCTAGCAAGCGCAGCCCCTATTCCTGATGTTCCGCCGATGATGACAACCACAGCTTTATCGCTATTGCTCTGATTGCTAATCTGATTACTGATATGGCTGCTCATGTGACTACTCTCTGTACTGCTGATTGGTTAGTAGAGCCAGTATATTCATTCGACATATTTTGATAATTGATTAATATATGAATTCATTATTCAGCCCAGACAAACAATAGAAGTGAAAATGGATAAATTTTCAGATATGGCGCTGTTTATCAGCATAGTGAAACATCAAGGGTTGGCAGCGGCGGGTCGCGAGCTCGGACTTTCTCCAGCAACCGTCACGGCGCGCTTACAAGCACTTGAAGAACGCTACGGGGTTAAGCTGCTCAATCGAAGTACTCGACATCTGTCACTCACAGACTCTGGGGCCCTGTATCACCAAGCATGCTTGGGGATTATCGAAAATGTAAAAGAAACCGAAAATTTGCTGCAGAATGGGGTAAAAGAGGTCAAAGGCACCTTAAAAATTGCTGCGCCAAAAGATATAGGCAAACAATATATACTGCCGATTTTGTCCGCCTTCACCGACCGCTACCCCGATATCGTTCCCTATCTGTATCTCAATGATAATTTGTCTAATATTGCCGAATCGGGCATAGATGTCGTTATTCGCTACGGTGATTTAACTGACAGCAATCTGATTTTAAGGCGGCTCGCACCAAGTCGACGGGTGCTGTGCGCATCCCCGGAATACCTTGCGCGTAAAGGCACTCCCGTTAAACCGCAAGACCTCAGCCATCATGATTGCCTCGCTATGCTGCGCAGTAATGAAGAGCTCAAAACTTGGCACTTTCAAGACCAAGAAGGCCGCAACTCAGTCACTGTCACCCCAAAACGGTTTTCTGATGATGGCGAAGTGATCCGTTGCTGGGCATTAGAAGGCGCGGGGATCGCGTTAAAATCACTGCTCGATGTGCAAAATGACATTAATCAGCAACGCTTAGTGACAGTTTTAAATGGCTACATGAAAAACTTTAATAGCTCGACCACAGTCTCAAGTGCCGACCTCAACGTGGTATACATCAGCCGCCAATATCAGCCCAAACGACTGCGATTATTCTTAGATTTTCTGTTCGAACAATTTGAAAAGCAGCTGGAGCATTAATCGCTAAACATGGAGCAAACGGGGGCAACTGCATCAACCAATAGACGCAAAGTATTTTATCGATGTGATCAACTGTATTTTAACGCATCACCTCGCAAGGATTGCGTGTAAACAGCGCATGGCTTATGCCCCGCAATGTAAACAGCAATAGCGGTAAGGTCATTACGGCTAAACCCGGCATAGAATTAAATGTACTTTTGCCCAATAGAAAATTGCTAAGCACCCTCTACAATTAACCATCAGCTCACACTGCAAACTAGCAATGAGCGATTAACAACTTGATACTAACGAGGGAACTCATGAACACTAAAATCATCATCACAGCAAGCATTGCACTATTAATATCGGCAAATAGCTACGCCATTAACGACGAATATCGCAAGTTACTCGAGCGCTCTGGCTGCACCCAAATGTCAGAAGCCCAAGGCTGCGATATCCACAAAACCAAAGAGGAAAATGCTAAGGCAAGCGCCATGTCCCAAACCGCAGATGACGCTAAGGTAATCATTCCCAATGCCCGACAATGGCTTGCAACCGCCAGCTCAGGCGCGACGGTTGCCAACATTCAAATCGATGATAAAAATCAGGTTTGGGTTAATGGTAAACACGTAAAATCGAGCCATAGTGATGGCGCAATCAAATTCAAACAAGGCATGGTGGAGTTCACCATTTATCCTGATGCAAGCATGAATAAAGACAGCTCGTGGATTGATACTGATGCAGGAACTCAAGGCTCAATTACCGCGAAGTAACATTCAGTAGATGTCTAACAACGATGTGCTGAGCCATCGTTGTTGGGCAAACGCATTAGTGAGATTAAAGATTATCTCTTTGAAGTGATGGTGTTTGAGGTTAATGATGAATTGATTCAAGCCATGTGGAGTTTTGCAACCAACTGATTGGTTTTTTTTTATAATTTTAAAAAAGTCAAAGTCGTGTGAGCTTGACCTCTGATGTTAAATCAAGAGCCAACCAAGAGGGAATTAACAGCAACTCCCTCTTTAAGAGAGTGATTAGTTCTTTATTTTGTATGCATAGAATTAATCACTTTCATTCCAGTGACACGCCATAAACTCATCCCTGAGGGCTCGACGACGGCATCCATGCCGCCAACGGTCACTTACATGCAAGTGCTTAATTTCGTCAACACTTGAGTAGTCTGTAGCTAAATGACTCATATCTCCGTAAACACCTTAGTAACCAGTCTCATACTACAATAAAAATCACCTAACGGCTCAGAATGTGCCCCCGAGCCTACGCCATCATCCATGATGTCGCCACGTAATTTTTATCAATATATTTCAACAACTTCGTAGAGAATAGCGTATTCCTGTAGTGCAAGGTGATTACAACTCATCTTAATAATCAAAAGGAGTTGCACCAGAACCGTCTTTTTGCAAAGCTAGGTTGTCGAGTTCTATGAGTAAATTCATAGTCTTTCTTATTAAATAGCCAAGTTTAATATACCACTACAAATGGAGTTGCAAATTGCCGAACTCGGATACAGAAAACCAGCAAGTAATATCGTGTGTGGCTGATGCCATTAAATTAGCAAAGACAGAAACTTCAAATAACTCTAAGAAATGGTGGTTTAGGGGACAATCTAACGCCCGCCACAATCTTGTACCTAGTTTATTTAGGCCAATAGACGGAAAATACTATGATGAGAACATGCTCATCGATGAGTTTGTAAGGATGCATCCAGAAGCAAGAGAACGTCATACCGATGTTTTAGAGCTTCTTACTTATGCCCAACACTATGGCTTACCGACAAGACTTCTCGATTGGACGGAAAATGTATTAGTTGCTCTTTATTTTGCGTGCTCAACAGAAAATAACCTTGATGGTAAACTCTTTTTTTTACCCGATTTTGTAGACGATATATTTGATTTCGATTATTACAACTTTGATTTTGGTAAAATATTTCTCACCAAATTAATAGAATATAATGATGCAGATGACTTTGATAATATTTTTAAACAGGTCGCATCTTCCATCCGCGAAGATCATCTTGAATTCTTAAATAACCAGATTCTCTTTAATGGATTACGTTTTGATGATTTTTTAGAATTAGAAAAGAAATATCATGGCCAGCTATCTGACAAAGGGGTTGATTTGATTTGTAAAGCAATCAATGGAGGAGCCCATGAACAGATAAAACATGCTGGATTCATGTACACACCAAAACGCCTTAACAAACGATTAGTCACACAACAAGGTTGCTTTACCTGCCATACAGGTAAAATATTGTATAACCAACAATATGTTAAAGTTAACGATGAATTTGATAAATTTTCACATTCCTTCATTATCCCAGCTAAGCTCAAGGAAGATATATTAAATGAACTTAAATATTGCGGAATATACGAAGCAACTTTATTTCCTGAACTTGAATATCAAACGAAACATATTAAAAGCTATTCACTGTTTGAACAAAGGTGGTAATTCTAGCTAAATAACACTTTACAACGTTCTAAATTAAGAAACTGAACTTATAGAGCTTTTATGCCTTAATAATGTACCAATAACACCAGAGTCTGAGGAATACACTATCCCCTCGGAGTTGCCGCAGGGCGAATAGGCAAATTGCGTGAGTCCAGCCATGGATGGCTGGCTAGCTTTCGCAGGTGCAGGGACGCATCCTTCGAAAGCGATAGCAAATTTGGCAATGAGCACAAGGGGCTTTCAACTCCGTTAGGGGCGTCATGGAGCATCCAAGGAGGATAGGACGAGCAGTCCTCCTTGGTCGGGTGTGGGGTGAAGCCCCACGACTTTGATTTAGATTTTAGAAATACATCAAATCAACTATCAGACATACACAGGGATTAACCCAAATTAAGCACCATCATGGAAGTGACCGTCCGTGGCATGGTCACTTATTCACATACATGTGATCGCGACATTAGTATGTCCTATACAGCAGATTCCATGCTCGAGCATACATGGACGACTATTTTAAAACCAAAGTCGGCGTGTCACTGGAATGATAGTGCTTAATGGATATGCGGAATTAAAGCTACACCTATATTTACAAACGCACGAAGGATTAAGTTGGCATCCAAACTAAACTGCGGACAAAACTGAGTATTCATGATCTCACGCTGCGGTAGATTGTATTAACTCACTAAAAGATTTTTTGTTTACGAAAAAGTCTTAACCAAACATATCCTCATTGATCAAAATAGGCTGAAAGAGCAAAATGCGCCTCTTGAAGCCGTATGCCAATTCGACTAACACTCCTGTGTCTATGGCAAAATGAAATGTGTTGATTATGTGAAGGTAGGTGCAATGGATAGCTCAATATTAGTTTTTGATTCAGGTTCAGGTGGACTGACTGTCGCGGCCGAAATAAAAAAGAGAATCCCCAACATACGGCTGAGTTACGTCTCTGACGCTGGCTTTTTCCCTTACGGAAAAAAGCCACACGATATACTAAAAAAGCGAATTTTAGACGTTATATCCAAAGCAAGCTCACTGACTCAACCCGATATCATCGTTATCGCCTGCAATACAGCGAGTACCATTGCGCTAGACTTACTTCGCGCTGAACTCAATATACCTATTGTCGGCGTTGTCCCTGCGATAAAACCTGCCGCTTCGTTATCAAAATCAAAGGTAGTGATGGTACTTGGCACTCACACCACAGTGAACTCAGCTTATGTGAAGATGCTGATCACGAATTTCGCCACAGAATGTAAGGTTTTAGTAGAAGACTCTGAAGTGCTGGTTCTCGCCTCAGAGCAAAAACTTCTCGGCAATGGGTTTGATCCCGACATTGTAACTCAGGAAATTCAGCGTATTTTAGCAAACCCGATGCATTTAATACCGATGTATTAGTGCTGGCTTGTACTCACTTTCCACTTATCCATGCAGAAATCAAAAATGCCCTTCCCCACCAGGTTACCGTCATTGATTCTGGATTAGCCATTGCTAATCGAACGCACTCATTGTTGAAAATCGAGCACCAAACATGTAGCCCGATACTCGATCCAGAAATAACGTTTTACACCACAGGGAATGTAGATTCAGAACAAGCGAAACAAAGCAAAATTGAAGCACTGCTTCAGTGCCCAATTAAATTTAAGCAGCTGTTATTGTAATATTTTTAGCTCATTTTCTTTTAAAACCCGTTTTCAAAGAAATCTAAATGATTACCCTAAAAGACACCCGCGAAATAAATGCTATATCGCATCGCTGATTGTTAAATGTTAGATCTTAACAGGCCGCTATTGCGGCCTTTTTTGTATCAGCTACTTCCTGAAGTGCTTGTCTTCGCATAAAATTCGGCCCGTTTACTGGTGCGCATGAGGCGCAAGTTATCGGTATAAAAGGTGTAGTTAAATGGAACTTTCGATTCGCAGTTTATTCACTGCAGCGGGCATGGTGTTGTTATACTCTTTAACAGTTATTCCTGCGGCAAGCGCTGCGGGCAAAGCCGTCCATCCCACTGTCGATTTACCGAATGGCCAATGGCTTAATTTTCACCAAAAAGACAATCAAGTGTGGAGCGAAATGTCCGACGGCGATGCGCCCGGCGTACATCTTGATGATTATGGTGCGGCTGAAATTGTGGCCGTTTTTTACTATGACTTTGATAAAGGTGGCGACAAAGAAGTCGTGGTCATGCTTAAAGATGCTGATGGTCAGCATTTACGGGGTTATGGTTTTGAGGATTCAAAACTCACTAAGCTGCCACGCCTTCAAGTTGTGCTGGATGAAGTCGCCCCGACGTTATCGTCATTTACCGTCAGCGACACCCGCAAAGTGTTAAACCAAATTCCGCCGCAGCAATATCGCATGACCTATGATGTTGAGGCGATAGAAGATCCCGCCATTAAAGCGATTATCGATGGTTCAACCAAGCTCAAACCAACCTTAATCGGCTATCGCAATGCTAAAGGTTTACCCGCCGATGTGAAAACCGCGGACGAATATAAATTACGTTACCCCCTCACCCGCAAAGATAAAGATGCCCAAGGCCGCGGGCATCAATACAGTTTAGTGACCCACTTTTATCGCAATGATTATCGCGAACAACAGGGCAGTTTTGTGTTGGTGAGCGTTGTCTTTGAAGCCGATGATGTGGACTGGCTAAACAGCGGTGAGGGTGAGATCCCAAAAACGGGCCCAGCTTATGATTATATGAATCTCGGTGGATCTTGGGCTGGACTTGCGCTTGAAAGTCATTATGCCCAAGGTGTGCTCGATGGCCCCTATATCGCCTACGATAACCGTAATGCCAATATCATGTTGAATGGTCAGTACAAACAAGGCAAAAAAGTCGGTAAATGGATGGAGGCTGACGGCCAAGCAAGCTATTGGGAAGGTGAATATCTTGACGGTAAAAAGCAAGGTAAATGGATTGCACAGTCCATGTTCGATGAGGCAGATAACTACGGTTTTGCCCATTACAACCAAGGAGTACTCGATGGTCCCTATGAAATCTATGAGCCCGAATACGGCGCAGACACAGGGGATAAGCGATTGTCTGAAAAAGGCATTTATCGCAATGGTGTCAAAGACGGTGAATGGCTTGAGAGCAATGGCAATAAAGGTCACTATCAAAACGGCATTAAACAAGGCCCTTGGGTAGATAAAGTCTCGCTTGGCGAATACCGCAACTATGTGGGTAACGGGGCTTACCTTGATGGCAAGCGCACTGGCCCTTGGGTATTTAAAACTGACAAGAAATCACGGATCGAAGTGACTTATCTCAATGGATTACGCGAAGGTGAAGAAAAACTAATCAGCGATGAAAATGTGCTCTTTGCCAATAAGCATTATAAGCAGGGACTGCTCGATGGCCAGAGTATTTGGTACTCAGCACAGGATGTTGCCAACGGCATTAGGCACTATCGCAAAGGTGAATACCATGGCATGCAGGCGATATTTGATCCTAACCATAATCACCGGCTTATGGAGTTAAGTCATTATGAATATGACGAAACCCTGCCCGTCAAGCCCTCTCAAGACGAATGCATAATGCGAGAAAATCCCTATAGCAATGACTGTAAGGACATACTGAATCCCCCTTTTAGAAATACACCATCGATTAAGCATGGGAAACAATATTATTATGATAGTAAAGGAAAATTATACAAATTTTCTGATTATCATCATGGCAACCTCATCAAAGAATATGAATTCGATGAAGAGGGACATGTCCAAAAGCTGCAAAATAATGAACAGGGGCAAGACAGTCAAATCAGCATCCGCTACAAGAAGGATGGCGGTTATTCAATGTCCAATTACAGCGACAATGAGCAACGTGGCTGGACATATGAAATCGATAACAAGGATCGATTACTGTCCCTGAAGTATTACCACGATGGTGACAAAAAGGGGTTTACCATCCGCTATAACACAGATGGCAGTTATGCGATTGCAGAAAGGTAAACATTAATATCGAACATCAGGCACTGCTTATCCTTTTATCCTAATGGTTAACTCAAGACCTTGAAGACAATTACCAGCAAAAAGGCAAAGTTTAAAATTGGGATATAGGGTAATGCGGTTGCCCTTGATTAAATTGACTTATATAAGCCTAATTAAAGTGCGCTTTATTCAGGCTAAGTGAAAATGGTTATTTTACCAATCACTTAGTTTGTTCTTGTTAATAGGTGTAATGGTGCGTCATCACTTAAATAAATATCATCCACCAAATATAGCTTATTAGTACGGATCATCTGACGAATCGCCTCAACATAGGCGTGACCACGCTCCGAATATCGGTCTAACGTCCCTGCGAGTGCAGAGCCTGTCACAGCTTGATTAGCTTGTCTTGATTGGGCACGAAAATCTCGCATCTTCTGATAAGCATTATGGGTATTCAAATTCAACAAATACCCTTCCACCGAAGCAAATGGTGTATCGAATCGTGCTAAACCATAATTGCCTAAACCTTGGCGCTTCTGCCTAGGTTCCATACCATTACCCTTGAAATCCCACTGCCCAAATAATGCATTACCTTCACGGGCAAATCGCGATGTGCCCCAACCGCTTTCTTTTGCCGCTTGAGCTAACACTAACGATGGTGGCAGGATATCCACCCTTTCAAGTAGCATTTGTCTTTGGGCTTCTAACAGCGGTTTATCTTCACTGCTTATTACTTTGTACTTTACCCCTAAGGCTAATAACGCAATATCATCGAGGGAGGCAGACATAATGACCTGTCTTTCTTGTAAAATTTTCTCATTCGCCAATAAGACTAAAGGGGCAATCATCCTAAGAAACACCATTTTCTTTTGCTTCACCGGGAGTTGGCTTGACACTGAACTCCAGCCCTCTCCCACGGCATCAAAGGTCAATCTAGGGACCGATTTATTACCATCACGAAAACTTTCTGGCGTGTAATCAAGCGAGTCAAACAAGCCCATGAGTTCATCGAGAGAACTGATATTCAGGCTCAGTTGTTTAGACTCAGGATTGTCGAAGGATGACTGCTCAAGTATTTTGGGGGATGAGAAATGTTCAGCAACCGTTGGATTGGCAACAGCACCTTGATTCGCTTGCACCAGGGAAGTCGTCATCAGTTTTGGCAAACTCTGCATATGATGCTGAGCACTCTGACTGGCAACTAAAGGATTGGAAGCCGTCTGTGACTGAAAACCAAGAGTATCAACTGGCAGCCTATTCGAAATCAGCTTAGTCACTCGCGTTTCTTGCACATACACCGAAGAGCATAAAACAGACAAAGCAATGAGTGCGAGCATAGCAACGGGAAGCTTAAACTTTATAAACATGGTATCTCTTTAACTGAGGTAAAACGGTAGCAATGGGATTAGCCAATACATCGGGGGCGTAAGGTAACAGTAAAAACCTGACAGTTTGCTTAATAGATATACAAAATGGCCTATTACGATCATTTTATTAAGGAGAATAGGACGAGCGCCTTCTTGGCCGCCTCTTGACCCAATATCAGCAATTAAATCCAACACCTTGATTTATTTAAACTCAATATGAAAATAGCGAGCGTTCACTCGCCAATAGAGATTGGCGAAATAAAATCAACTTATTCCAGTGCCAGCAAAACGAGGTAAAGCCTCTTCAAGATAGGCGACGCAGGTGCGAAGTTTGGCAGACGTTTCTAATCGTGAAGCATAAATTACATGAATTTCAGCGGATTGATGATACTCGGGGAGTACTCTGACTAATGTGCCACTTAAGAAATCTTGCTGTAAATCCCAGATGGAGCGCAACATAATACCGTGGCCTTTAAGACACCACTGCTTAGCGACGGTGCCATTGTTGGTCATCAAGGAAGCCGCTAAATCAACCGAGGCTATGCCAGCCGCACTTTCCAATCGCCACACTCTATGGTTTTGATCGCGCTCGCGGATCCCTATGCACTTATGCTCGGCTAATGCCCCGAGATTGCTAGGCATGCCATACGTGTCGATATAGGTCGGCGATGCCGCCAATACCCGATAATTACTCGCAAGACGCTTAGCAATCATTTGTGGTGGCAATTCGCCACCGACACGGATCTCCAGATCAAAACCTTCAGAGACCAGATCGACCGGGCGGTCGAGCAACTCTAAATCAACTTCTAATTCGGGATAGTGGAACACGAGGTCTGAAATAATCGGTGCAATACAGTGGCAGCCAAATCCTGTGCTAGTTGCGATACGTAATCGCCCCCGTGGCACTTGCTGCTCTAAGCTAATTTCAAGGCTCATTTGATCCATGGTATCGAGCAAACGTTCGGACCATTCCAAGGCAATCTTACCCTCTAAGGTGAGACTGACACTTCTGGCAGAGCGCAGAAACAAGCGTACTCCGAGCGCTTTTTCTAATAGGCCAATGCGTTTACTCACATACGCTGGAGAAAAAGATAATTGCTCCGCAGCGGCTGTAAATCCCCCGCTTGTTGCGGCGATAACAAAGACCCGTAAATCTTCAAGTGGTGGCAGTTGACTCACGATTCGTAATTCTTAACAAAACATTTAGCCTATTCATACACGATACGAATATGGAATAACATACAAAAAATACAGAATCCCCTATTGGAGTCGAAGATGTCTAAGGTAAAAATCGCCGTAATTGCCGGAGATGGCATAGGTACAGAAGTGATCCCCGAAGGGATACGCACACTCGAAGCCACAGGAAAAATCTTAGGTGTGACGTTTGAGTGGACCTATTTCGACTGGTCCTGTGAAACCTACCATAAAACCGGTCGCATGATGCCAGAGGATGGACTTGAGCAACTAAAATCCTTTGATGCCATCTACTTAGGCGCTGTTGGATTTCCAGGAGTTCCCGACCATATTTCACTCTGGGGATTGCTACTACCGATCCGCAGAGCCTTTGAGCAATACGTGAACCTTAGGCCTATTCGGTTATTTGAAGGCGTGCCCTGCCCACTCGCGGGCAAAAAGCCCGGCGATATCGATTTTTATGTAGTACGTGAAAACGTGGAAGGCGAATATTCCGCCGTCGGCGGCATTCAATATGAAGGCACTGAACATGAAATAGTCTCCCAGCAAAGCATTTTTACCCGTCGTGGAACAGACCGCATCTTAAAATATGCCTTCGATTTAGCCCAAAGCTGCAAAGCAAAGCACTTAACCTCGGCGACCAAATCCAATGGCATATTTCACTCTATGCCCTATTGGGATAGTCGCGTCATGGAAATGGCAAAACAGTATCCCAATGTTAAGGTCGACCAATATCATATCGATATTCTGACGGCAAATTTCGTGCTGAAACCCGAGCATTTTGACGTGGTTGTTGGCTCAAATTTGTTTGGCGATATCCTGTCTGATCTTGGCCCTGCGTGCACTGGCACTATCGCCATTGCCCCTTCGGCGAACATCAATCCAAGCAAGGAATTTCCGTCGATGTTTGAGCCAGTTCATGGTTCGGCGCCGGATATTGCAGGCCAAGGTATTGCCAATCCTTTAGGGACAATTTGGGCAGGCGCTATGATGATGCAACATTTAGGTTATGGCGCAATGCACAACCTGATACTCAGCGCGATAGAAAACGTATTGAAAGATAAGCAGTCTTTAACCCGCGATATGGGCGGAACGGCGAATACTCGGGAGCTGACCGATGCGGTGATCGCTGCGATTAGTCGCAATTAAAACGTGCATTAAAACCTAATGCTAAAAGCCCTTTAGCATTAGGATTGAAAGAATTTGAAACTATCAAGCACCTGATAATAAACGCATTAATAAGCTGACCAGTTAATGCATTTATTAAAGGCCTCTCCTTACAGCGGCATTCTGTACTCAATGACTCCCGGTTTTTCACCAATCCAGTTATAGAGTTTTTGCGCGGTTAAATTTGTTTCCTGTGTATGCCAGTACAGGCGCGCGCACTTGTGTTCAATGGCCGCTTGCTTTACAAACTCAATCAATTGTTTTCCAACATGTTGACCCCTTGCCGTTGGGGCAACAAACAAGTCTTCAAGATAACAATAATCCGTTTCGGCCCAAGTAGAACGATGAAAAACATAGTGTACAAAACCGAGTAAGTTTTGGCCCTCTCTTGCGACGGCGCAATAAATAGGTTCTTGGTCATCGAAGAATCGGCGCCACGTGGCTTGGGTGGTCGCTTCTGATAACGCCACTTTGTAAAAAGTCTGGTAATCACGCCAGTGTGGTAACCAGAGTGAATAGTCTGTTTCTTTAACCATATCAATGGTTACTGTTAGTGATTGGCTGGACATTAGCGCACTCCTTGAAATTAAGTAAATGGTCTCAGTTTTACTGAAGCAAGATTCTAGATTCAATTGTGGTACCGCATAAGGTACACTTTTTGTATTTTTTACAGTACCAGTTAGCAAATGAAAAAACCTCAATCCAATTTCCCTCACTTGCAACTCAAAGACGGCATCCTCAAAGATCAGCTTTATCATGCGTTTAGAGAGGCCATTCTTGATGGACGTTTACATCCGAGAATGAAGATCCCATCCAGCAGAGCCTTGTCGGAAACCATGCAGATTTCACGTAACTCAGTACTGCAAGGGTTTGAGCGCCTGATTGATGAAGGCTATCTGCTGACTAAACCGGGATCGGGCACTTATGTGTCAGATACCATTCCCGATGAATTGATCGATATTCCAAACCGTGCCAGAGAAAGCGCTCAAGCCTTTGATTCCAATTTAGAAATTAATCCACAGTTAATAGAAATGGCGCGACTGAAAGCGAAGGGGAATACGGACCACAGCCATAGCATGTTTAATATTGGCGTCGGATGTATTGATCTTTTCCCGCACCAACTTTGGGGGCGGCTGTTAGGCCGAGTTTGGCGGCAATCGCGTAAAACCTTAGGTAAATCAAACCATAGCGAGGGGTATTTGCCGCTGCGTGAGGCGATAAGTGACTATGCGCGTTCGACCCGCGGCCTCAATTGCACACCTGAGCAGATCATCATAGTCAATGGAACTCAGCAGGCCATTAACCTCACAGCGCAGGTACTACTCCAACAGGGAGATGAAGTCTGGCTTGATGAACCTGGGTATGACGGGGCTTTAGGCGCTTTTCTCTCGCAAACTATGCGAGTTCGTCCTGTGAGAGTTGATGATGAGGGCACAAATATTGCCGATGCGATCCAGCGGTGGCCCTCAGTGAAACTAGCTTTTACCGCGCCCTCACACCAATTTCCCCTCGGCGGTATGCTAAGTCTGCCACGACGATTGGCCTTACTCGATTGGGCCGCTGAGCAGAGTAAATGGATTTTAGAAGATGACTATAATAGCGAGTTTCGTTATAGCGCCCGTCCGATACAGGCATTACAGGGGCTCGATAAACATCAAAGGGTGATCTACGCTGGCACCTTTTCCAAGATGCTGCTACCCGAATTACGACTCGGCTTTTTGGTGGTGCCCCCTAAATTGATACAGGCTTTCCAGCTAGCAAAGCATTACGCCGATACGCACACGGCTCACCTAGAGCAAGCAACATTAGCGCTGTTTATCGCCGAAGGACATTATGCGCGGCATGTTCGCCGAGTGCGAAAAGCCTGCTTAGCGCGCCAAACGGCGTTAATCGCGGCAATTGAGCAGTATCTGCCCGACAAATTGTCCGTTCAAACCTCTGACTCAGGTATTCACCTCATGTGTTGGCTGAAGGGCGACTTGACCGAAGAGGAAGTGCTCAACAAATGCCGCCAAATACGTTTGGGGGCACAGCCTTTGTCTCGATATTGCCAAGCGCCCTATCCAAGGCAAGCTATCTTACTGGGCTATGCCGCTCATACGCCTGATGATCTGCGGGAAAGTATCAAAAAACTGGCGCAGATCCTTTAATATCCAAGCTTAAAAAGCCTGAAAGAAAATCCCGAAAGCACTGAAGATAGCAACAAACCATGTGAGGGATCTTAAGGTGCCTTTGTTGGCAAGATAGAGGATGTGATACACAAAGCGGGCGCCGACATGGACGATTGCGAGCCACTCAGTGGTGGGATTTACTTTGCCGGTAGCAATCACCACTAATACGGCTAGGCCAAACACCAGCAATGATTCAAAGGCATTTTGATGTCCCGCTAAAGCGCGAGCGCCAAAACCGGTTAGCTGTGCTTGCTGAGCACGGGGATGATTATTATCGTAACCACCCGCCTTTGCCATCGCCCAAGCCACTGGACCTTTCGCAAGATATGGCAATAACATGGCGACAAATAAGCAAATAAGTAAGGTATTCATGGGGTAATCTTCCTTTGATTGTTGTTTTAAGTTCTACTGTTTGAGTTCTACAGCTATAAGTGCCTAAGTTACAAGTGTATTGGTTAGCGGCGTTATTTCACCATATACATGCCTTCACTTGCGGGACGACTAAATTTAAAGCCAAACTTTTCATAGAGTTCAGGCACATCCGCCATCAGGGTAATATACGCGCCCTTAAAAGCCTCACGATCTAAATAAGCCATGATGTGCTGCATAATAAGCCGCCCTAATCCCTTACCTTGATGCTCAGGATCCACTGCAATATCGACAATTTCGAAGTTGAGCGCGCCGTCACCAACCACACGCCCCATACCCACAGTCTGCTCAGCGAGCTTTATTTGCACGCCATATAAACTCCTTGGCAAGGCCTTAATGGCACCCTCCAATGGTCTAGGGCTTAAGCCTGAAATCTGTCGTAGGCGAACAAAATCATTGGCAGAAACAACGCCTTCAAGCACTTGGTACATGATATTTCCTATTGTTTTTATTCACGAACTTATCTTTCTATCACCTCAAGCTCAAAGCCTTCATCCAGAGTCGGCGGCTGAAAATAACCACTCACATGCCAGAACATCGCCTCAGTATCGAACATGGCGCGCTCAGGGTGGCTTTGTCTGCGTTTATCGAGTTGACTCAAACAAAGCGCATCGCTGTGATTAAGATAAATAAGTTTATGGGCGGCGCAATCAGTAAAAATGCTTCGAAACCACAGGCGCTGATTGATAGTATTCGCGGGAAAATCCATGACCACAGAAACACCCGAACAGAGCAGTTCCTGCACATGCTTTTTAAGCAAAGGCTTAAGGCGAGCGGAATAGCTCAAGTAAGTATCAAAATCTTTAATTTCATCGGGGTATAGCGCCGCCAGCCATGCGTCTTCCGAGATTAAAATACAGTTTTCGGCCTCAGAAAGTTGTCGCGATAAGGTTGATTTACCTGAGCCCATTTTGCCACAAAAGAATATTAACGTACCTTTACTGACCAATTGTCCTAACGCATTCTGCTGTGTCATCTTCACTCCTTGATTACTGGTCTTTTATCTCAGCCGACGATTTCACTCGCTATGACACCAATGAACGACTGTACAGAGCATCACATAAAGCATGAACACCGAGCAAGACTTGGGACGAGTTTAAGGTAATAAAATCCCATTACATTAATGACTATCCTGTGTTTAGACAGCAGACGTTTACCGCTATTTACGCATTCCACCGTTAGCTTTTTTTGAGATATTACATCTCTTCGCCCGCTTAGATCACCTCGCCCTCTCAGCCCTATCCTTGCCTTAAATCAGGGAGAAACCAAAGCATTTAACTCGAAGAATAAAACAATAAACCACATTATTAATCTAACAATTAAGCACTAAAGTAGTAATTTACGCTTAGCAATAAAAACATTACCACCATTCATGCTATGACATTAATTTAGGCGTATGCTAGGGTAAGAATGAAAGGATAACCGTCATAAGTGCAAAGGAGGCTCTATGAGCACTGTCGTTCCACGTACCGTCACTTCCCCTAAAAAATTCATTATCGGCAAGGGCCTATTAGCTCAAATGCATGATTATGTTAAGGACTTTGGTGACAATGCTTTTATCATCTGCGATGAATTTATCCTCAGCCGCGTGAAGAATGAAGCGGTCGCAGGGCTAGATCAAAATGGGATCAGCAGCCACCTCGAAAAATTCAACTATGAGTGCAGCGAAGCCGAGATAAAGCGCTTAGGCGCGCTGGCAGAACAGCATCATACCAACGTTATTGTTGGAGTTGGCGGTGGAAAAACCTTAGATGCCGCCAAAGCCGTCGCTTTCTATCAAAAACGGCCTGTCATCTTGTACCCCACAATTGCTTCAACCGATGCGCCCTGTACTGCACTTGCAGTGATCTACTCCGAAACAGGTGAGTTTGAACGCTATCTGTTTCTGCCACAGAACCCAGATGCTGTCGTTGCCGACACTGCTATTATCGCCGCGGCTCCGGCCCGATTTTTTGCGGCAGGCATAGGCGATGCACTGGCAACCTATTTTGAAGCTCGTGCCTGCTATCAATCTGATGGCGTCAACCTAGTCCTGAAAAAGCCTTCCCGCACAGGGCTGGGATTGGCCCAACTTTGCTATCAGTTACTAACTGAAAATGTTGAAGCTGCTATGGACGCCGTTAAAAACAAAATAGTCACACCTGCGCTAGAGCAAACCATTGAAGCCACCATCTATCTCAGTGGTGTTGGTGCAGAAGCGGGCGGATTAGCCGCCGCCCATGCCGTAAACAATGGTATGTCAGCGGTGGCGGACTTACATAAAGCTCAGCACGGCGAGAAAGTCGTCTTTGGGCTGCTAACTCAGCTCGTGCTCGAAAATGCCCCAAAAGCCGAAATCGATAACGTTATCCGCATCATCAAAACGGCGGGACTGCCGCTCACACTCGCAGATTTAGGGCTGAAAACCTTTATCGAGACCGAATGGCGCAAAGTGGCTGAGATAGCCTGTGCTGAGGGCGATACTATGGGCAATATGCCGATGAAATTAACCGCAGATGATGTCTATCAAGCCATGATAGCCGCCAATGCCATGGCTGAACGCTATAAAACAGCTGAAGCTTGTTAACCGTAACAATATGACGTGTACATCGTAGGTAGAAATCAACTATACATTTGATTTAATTGATTAATGCTGTTGAGATAGTTCCTACTGCCACGCAAGTTGACCGTTCATCCTAGGCTTCCTTGCCACATATCAATGGTAAGGGAGCCCACAACAAACAAGACATTTCCACCCTCGATGCCAAAGCTGGCATTTACGCTCTATTTGTTAAACGCTTGGAGGCACATATGGCTTATGCAACAACCAATCCCTTTACGGGAAAGCTCATTAAAGAATTTCCAAATGCAACAGATACCGAAGTCACACAGGCGATAGAATCCGCCCATCAGGCATTTTTAAACTGGCGAACCACTCCCTTTGCCGACAAGGCCGCAATACTGTCTAAGGCAGCGAAGATCCTCAGAGACAACAAGTCCAAATACGCCAATCTACTGACCTTAGAAATGGGCAAAGTCACAGCAGAAGCCGAAGCTGAAGTCGAACTGTCGGCGCAAATTTTCGAATACTACGCCGAACATGCCGAGCGACTGCTGGCATCGCAAAAACTGCCGGTTGCCGATCCCGCCGAAGGTGAAGCGATACTGGTTAACGAACCGCTGGGCGTATTATTGGCTATCGAACCTTGGAACTTTCCCTACTACCAAATTGCGCGCATCTTAGCGCCGCAGCTTGCCGCCGGAAATACCTTACTACTCAAACATGCATCCAATGTGCCCCAGTGCGCTGCGGCCTTTGAAGGCTTAATGCGCGATGCCGGACTGCCCTCTGGTGCATTCCAAAATCTGTATGCCACCCGAGAGCAGATAGAACAGATCATCAATTCGCCCAAAGTGCATGGTGTTGCGCTCACGGGATCAGAAGATGCGGGATCGATCATTGCCGCTCTGGCGGGTAAGGCACTGAAAAAGTCCACCCTAGAACTGGGTGGCGCAGATGCCTTTATCGTACTTGAAGATGCCGATCTGCCTAAAACCATCGACTGGGCTGTGTTTGGCCGTCACTGGAACGCGGGACAGGTCTGTACATCATCTAAGCGGATGATCTTAGTTGAAGCCATTTACGATGAATTTATGAAGGGCTATATCAAGGGGATTGAAGCGTTAAAAGCGGGCGATCCTATGGACTCGGCCACTACGCTGGCGCCACTGTCTTCCCAAGGCGCAGCCGATGAGTTGAAGCAGAAGATCCGTGATGCCGTAAAACACGGCGCAACCGCGACCGAAGTGGGTCCTAAAGTGCCGCAGCAAGGCGCCTTTGTGCAGCCAACAATACTGACAAACCTGACGCCAGATAACCCAGCCTACTATTGGGAATTCTTTGGCCCAGTGTCCAGCATCCACAGAGTGAAGGATGAGCAAGCAGCGATTGCCATCGCCAATGACTCGCCCTTTGGATTGGGTGGCTCAGTGTTTACCGCCGACACCCAACGCGGGCTGGCGGTCGCTAAGCAGGTTTCCACAGGCATGATGTTTGTCAATCATCCAACTATGGTCAAGGCCGACTTACCCTTTGGTGGCGTGCGCCGCTCAGGTTATGGCCGCGAGTTGATTGATTTAGGATTGAAAGAGTTTGTAAACCACAAACTGATTAATGTGGTCGACATCAACGCGCCTTTCTAAACGCTTAGAAAATAGCAACATCTGACTAAACGCCTGACGGAATAATCTGTCAGGCGTTTTATTTAACGTGCTTTATCCAAGGCATCACATAAGGCTTGAACGCCAAGTAAAGCTCTGGGCGTCGCGCGATGTAATAAATCGGCATTGAGTTGATAAATATGCTGTTTCTTCACAGCAGGAATTTCTGGCCATTGGCGCCAATCAACCCCTTTCACATTACCTTCTTCTTCACTCTGTAAAATCACCTCGGGCAAGGTCAGCAAGACGTTTTCTAAACTGACTTGCGGATAATCACTGGCGGCATCGTAAAACACATTTTGGCCATGGCACACACTGATGATCTGTTGGATCCAACTGTTTTTAGAGACTGTCATCAAAGGTGTCGACCAGAGTTGATAAAACACTTTAGGCTCTGATTTTTTAGCATTTTCAACCCGCAATCGGATAAGCTCAGCGCGATAAGCGGCCGCAGCCTTGCTTGCTTCTTCAACATGCCCCGTAAGTTGGCCTAACTCTTCAAGCTCCTTGGCGACGCCTTCTAAGGTTTTAGGATCGCTACCATAAAGGTTAAATCCTAACGTCCTAAGCTGGTTGATATCTTCGGCTTTATTACCCGAATCCCACACCACAATCAGATCGGGATTAAGCTCCATCACCCGCTCCATTTGAATGCCGTAGTAACCCCCAATACGCGGGATATTTTTTGCCGCCTCGGGATAATCCGCATAATCGGTTGCGGCCACAATCGTATCGCCCGCACCTATGGCGTAAAGCATTTCCACCGCATGGGGCGAGAGCGCAATAATGCGTTTAGCGGGCTCGGCCAATACGCTATGAGGGAGAAACAGACTGAGCCCAAAAACGAGTCCAGCTAAGTGTCGCTTAATCATGATATGCCTTAGTATTTATCCCCAAACCGCCTGAAGATGCAGGCGTAGTAGCTTCAGGTCACTTGGGGTTATAGAGTTAAACTAGCTGCTCTGGCCAGCCATAGTGTTCGATATAAGTTTGTAGATTCTTCGGGCGATACTGAGGATCTTGATCCCAGCGGGTCTTCACCGAATGATGCAAAAGTACTGGGACTTGCTCAGGGTCGAGTGGTCGCAAATATTCCTGTTTTATCCGATAAAAACTGCGTCTCGAGTCATGTAAGGTCGCGAGCGGATTTGGATGCACACTCGCGGCTAAGTGTGGCTCTAGACTTAAATTAAATTTCTGCGCCTCGGATATCATCCACAACAGTGCAATATCCGACAACAATGAACCGTCTTTATCGGGTTTATAACTGCCGCCAATATTGCTATGGGCACCCGCAAACCACACTTGCTGCATGTCCATATTGTCGCGTAGTTGCCAAATGGTCGGCTCAAAATCACTACGGTGTTCATCTATGGCTAAGGCATGACGAGCAACGCGCACATTGCGGCCAATTTTAGTGTCGTAAAACTCGTCTTTATCTTCGAACAAGCCTAAAAACGAGATAGGGATCCCCATAGCACCCACGGTATCCCACACGCCAACAAACTTGATTTCCCGAGATTCATGACTGTATCTCGCTCTAAATTCGAGGGATTTTTCACCATCAGGCGCAAAGGGTGCACTGCTTTTTTTATAGTGGTCGAAAGCTTGTTGAATCAACGCCGCATCGGGACGTTTAAGTATGCCGCAGTTATTAATCAAGCCACACAAGCAACGCACAGTGTAAGCACCGCGGCTAAAGCCAAAGAGATAAATCTCATCGCCAGGGGAATAGTTTTGCACTATATAGCGATACCCATCCATGATGTTTTTATGTAAACCGCGCCCTGTCGCACCGCCAATGGCTTGATCGTAATAGGAACCCACGCCCCAATCATAAAATACCTGCTGGGGTTTGCCATCAGCCGCTATCGGGCTGATAGCACGCGCGAGGCGCAGCACATTGGTGGGGAAATCGACCTTAAGATCTTTCTCGGGCCGATTCCAAGTCCCATCGGCACAAATCACGATACGCTTATTCATAGGATCATCCTTGAGAACGCTTTGAACACTGAACGGCTAGAAGCTAACCCATAGTCACTAATAGGCAGTTACTAGTCCTCAAACTTAGCGCATTTTATGCCTGTGCTAAAGCCATTCGCGCGTCTTACTTAACATTGCAACCAACAATGCTGCGTCACTTATGCGCCGACTTTTACAAGGTTCGATTAGTAGTCAAAACCTTGCTGTGCCTTGATACCCGCTTCGAAGGCGTGTTTAATCGGCTGCACTTCGCTGACCGTATCTGCAAGCTCGATGATGGCACGGTGGCAAGCACGGCCAGTGATAATCACATGCTGCATGGGTGGACGATTTTTAAGTGCGCTAAGCACACGTTCTACATCTAAATAGTGATAGCTCACCATATAGGTGAGTTCATCGAGCATCACGCAATCTATGCTCTCATCTTGCAGCAGCTTTTCGGCGGCTTCCCAAGCGAGTACTGCTGCGGCGGTATCCTTTTCTTTATCTTGGGTTTCCCATGTAAAACCTGTGCCCATTACATGAAACTCAACCCCTGCACCTTCGAGTAAATTGCGCTCACCGCACTCCCAAGTGCCTTTGATAAATTGCACTACCGCGGCTTTTTTACCGTGACCGACGGCGCGGGCCACTGTGCCAAAACCTGAGGTCGATTTGCCTTTACCGTTACCGGTTAACACTAGCAGAATCCCCTTCTCCTCTTGGGCAGCGGCAATTTTAGCATCCACACCGGCTTTCACTTTCTGTTGGCGAGCCTTGTGGCGTTCGGCCTTGATTTGCGCTTGTTCGTTGTCGTTCTGTGCTGTCATGGTCTTCTCTTCACTCTGCTGCTAAAAATGTCTGCTTCTAAAACTTATGCTTCTAAAATTGGCTGTAATTTTTGCATGTCTAAATGCTCGGCTAACACATCGGCTAAACGATCGAGTTGCTGCTCACGTATTTGATTGATATCTATCGCCTTAGCATCGTTTAATCCCGCCCAGCGCAAAATCAACTGACACGCATCAGGGCTATCAAACAGCCCATGTAAATAAGTGCCAAGGATTTGCCCGTCATCGCTTTGCAGGCCATCAGCAAAGCTCACAGAGGTGGATTCAGGGATTAACTGCAAGGGCGCATTCGTTTGTTCAAGCCTAGGGATAAGATAGCTTGATTCACCGCAGTGGATTTCATAGCCCTTCACAGCAACCTTTTCCCCAAGTAACGTTAGCTCACCTCTCACTCGCCGTAACTGTTTTTCGGCTTTGAGTTCTGTGCTCAGCGGCAGGTAGCCAAGTCCAGCGGTATCACCCGCACTGTCTTCAATACCTAAGGGATCGGCAATGCTTTGGCCTAGCATTTGGTAACCGCCGCAAATACCAAGCACTTTGCCGCCGTAACGCAGGTGTGTGGCAATATCTTTATCCCAACCTTGCTGGCGTAAAAAGGCCAAATCGGCGCGCACATTCTTACTGCCGGGCAAGATCAATACATCGGCGGCGGGCAAATGAGTGGTGTGACTCGCGGCTTGAGTTTGCAATGACACATAGTCAAAATCGATATCGGGATGCAACCGCAGCGGATCAAAATCCGTGTGATTACTGATCCTTGGGTACACTAATACCCGCACTTTTAAGCGGCTGTTAGCGCCTTTGGTCGGCGAACTTATCAGCGCATCTTCGGCATCGAGATGCAAATCATGCAGATAAGGCAACACGCCTAAAACAGGCTTTTGAGTATAAGCTTCAAGCCAATCGAGCCCTGATTGCAACAGGCTAATATCACCACGGAAACGGTTGATCACAAAGCCCTTTACCCGCGCCTGTTCGGATTCTGATAACAAGGCCAAGGTCCCGACCAAATGGGCAAATACGCCGCCCTTGTCGATATCGGCAATGATGATCACAGGGCAATCCACAGCTTCGGCAAATCCCATGTTGGCAATATCACCTTCACGCAGATTGATCTCCGCCGGACTACCCGCGCCTTCAACCACTATGGTTTGATACTGACCGCTTAATCGCTCGAAGGATTCCAGCACAGCGCCAAGCGCCATTGCCTTGTAATCCTTAGATTTAGGTCCAAAAAAGGCCGAGGCTTCGAGTGTTGTCAGGGCTTTGCCATGAACGATAATTTGCGCGCCCGTGTCCGAGCTTGGTTTAAGCAGTATGGGATTAAAATCGGTATGGGGCTCAAGATAACAGGCCACGGCTTGTAAGGCCTGTGCGCGGCCAATCTCGCCGCCATCAATAGTGACAGCGCTATTGAGCGCCATATTTTGCGGCTTAAAGGGCGCAACCTTAATCCCCTGACGAGCGAGCAAACGACAAATGCCTGCGACTAAGGTGCTCTTGCCCGCATCCGATGTTGTGCCCTGCACCATCAAGACTGCCGCGCGCCGAGGTGAATTAACCGCAAGCGTATTAATTGCTGGCGTATTAACTGCAAGAGTGTCAGCGGTATCGAGTGCATTAGCACAGGCTGTGTTGTCTGTGTTTGGAGAGGACATAGGTTTAAAAGGCTTATTCTAGTTTGCAGTCATTAACATAACAGCTCAGTCAAAAATCACTTAAGTATGCAACTTAAGCTTAAAACGTGGACTGAGCCCAAAGTCTAAAGTGGTTTCAATGCTAAGGGTAAACCAGCGACCACTAAGGTGACATTGTCCGCTAAGGTCGCCACGGCTTGATTTAACCAGCCCGCTTCATCGACAAATTGTCGGCTCAACTCACCTAAGGGCACTATGCCAGAACCGACTTCGTTACTGATCAAAATCACCACTCCCTCAAGCTCGACGAGGGAATCCACAAAAGCGGTTTTCTCGGCCTGCCAACTCGCATGAGCTTTATCGTCAGAGGTTGAAACGGCAAAGGTGGAAGTGGCAAAGTCAGTCGCATTCCACTCAGTCGGCGCGGGTTCATCATCGATGTTAAGGTTCGATGCAAGTAATTGATTCGTTAGCCAAAGGGTTAAACAGTCTACTAAAATCACTCGCCCAGGTTTTGCTAACCGTTTTAGCAGTGCAGTGAGGGCGAGCGACTCTTCAAACAATTGCCATTCGATACCATCGTCCGCTCGTCCCGCTTGATGCTTGGCGATACGTGTCGCCATTTCATCATCTAGCGCCTGCGCCGTCGCCACATAGCAAGCATCGAAGCCAAGCGCAGTGTACTGACGCACTAAGGCTTCGCCGTAGCGACTCTTACCGCTACGGGCGCCGCCTAGGACGAGGTGGATCACAGTATGTTACCCACAACAAGCAATACAAAATAACACACGATTTCAGATATTTGCTGCGCCGCGCCTAAGGTATCACCCGTGTAACCGCCAATCTGGCGTCTAAAGATCACTATGATCAAACGGCGCAGTCCTATCATCACCAATAGCAATGACAATGCCGCTAACCCCTTGAGGAATAACAGCACTAATACGCCGCTGGCGATCAGGATAAGCAGCTCATTAATGCCTTGATGTTGCGATAGCGGCTTAGACTTACTGGTCTCGTCATCGCGGACATACTTTTCGCTAAAAATGATACTGGCTGATACCACACGGCTCACTGTGTGCGCGACGATAAGTGCTGAACCCGCAACGACAGGATCGTACAGGGCCAACTCGACTAGCAACTGCCATTTCAGCAGCAGGGCCAACATCAGCGCCAGTGCGCCATAACTGCCAAGGCGCGAGTCTTTCATGATCCGCAGCTTGTCTTCAGCCGTCCAACCCCCGCCAAAACCGTCGAAGGTATCGGCGAGGCCATCCTCATGGAATCCGCCCGTGAGCAAGACGCCAACCAACATAGCTAAAAGAACAGAAACGCCGGCGGGGAGCCAGTTCTGCGTCAGCCAAAACACTATGGCGCTTAACAAGCCGACCAGAAGACCGACGAGACCGAAATAACGGCTGGCCTTATTCAACTTATCGCTATCGACTTCGACCCACTTAGGCATAGGAATGCGGGTAAAATAGCCCATGGCAACTAAAAATAAATCTATCTCTTTGTGCCAGCTTTCGCGTTCTGACATAAAGCATCCTTAGTGAATTCACACTTGCTGCAAGGTTTAAAATTAAAACGGTTGGCTAAAGGCTATTATTTTAAATAAGTAAAATAAGCGACTTAGCAGAGCACATCATACAACAGCCTCAATCCCCGCATCACTAAAACTCGCCATTTGATTGTAAAAATTTACTGAGGCTTGAATAAGCGGCAATGCCAAGGCCGCCCCCGTACCTTCGCCTAATCTCAGCCCTAGGGATAATAAAGGTTTAGCCTGCAAAAATTCTAACATTCGCAGATGACCTTGCTCATCGGATTGATGGGCAAAAATCAAATAATCACGCACATTGGGGGCGATTTGCACCGCGACTAATGCCGCCGCTGTCGCGATAAAACCGTCCACGACCACCAGCATTTTACGTTCAGCGGCAGCTAACATAGCCCCCGTCATCTGCACAATTTCAAAGCCTCCTAGGCAAGCTAACACTGACTTAGGCCCAGTTAAGGCGCTTTGATGCAGCAATAACGCGAGCTCAATCAGCATCAATTTACGTTCTAAGGTTTCGCTATTAATGCCCGTACCACGACCGACACAATCAATCACATCCAGCTGCATGATCGCCGCCATAATGGCCGCAGCAGAGGAGGTATTGCCTATGCCCATTTCGCCAAAGGCGACTAAGTTACAACCCGCTTGATGGTGACGTTCAATCAAATCGCGCGCCATAGCAAAGCCTTTATCGACGGTTTCCAACGTCATCGCGGGCTCTAAATGGATTGCACCCGTTCCAGCACCAAGACGTTGATCAATAATGCCTTCAACCCCTTCAACTGGCGTTAAAATACCGCAATCGATCACTTCGAGCTTAAAGCCCACCTGCCGACAAAAAACGTTAATCGCCGCGCCGCCATGGGCAAAGTTTTGCACCATTTGGTGAGTCACTTCGCTAGGGGCAATCGACACGCCTTCTGCGGCAATGCCATGATCCCCCGCAAACACTAACATGGTTGGATGGACTATTTTGAGCACATCCGTTTGTGGCTGCTCCGTTTTTTGCAAATCAGTCGTTTGCACGCGGGCAATCTGCAAGGCTAAGGATTCGAGCTGACCTAAGGCGCCGGGCGGCTTAGTCTTAAGATCTATTTTCTGCAGAATCACCAGATCCTGCGCTTTACTCACAGGGCTTATTTGAAAAGACACGGCTGACTGAGACATCCACACTCCACTTTGTAATCTACATTAAATAACCACAACGCATCCCGCGTTTATGACGAACATGTCCAATTGTGCATTTCCAATCGCGGGTGGGATATCAACAGAAATACTGATTATCCCGTCAGTCTGCACTTACGACATGACTCTAGGATGACGACTTAACTCTGGGTTTACGTCCTGAATAGGTGCCTACGGCATGACTCTACGCTTACGCAAAATCAGCAAAAAGAACATGCTACCTATGGCGGCTGTGATAATGCCCACGGGCAACTCTTGATTCCCCAATAAACAGCGCGCTAATACATCAATCCACACCATAAATAATCCGCCCACCAGCGCCGTTAATAAAATCGGCTGACGACCAGGAAACAGCATGCGTACTGTGTGGGGGATCATTAACCCGACAAAACCGATACCGCCACAGGTAGCCACCAAAATAGCGGTAATCAAGGAGCAGAGCAGCAACATATTGAGCCGCAGCTTAGGCACATTCACCCCTAAGGTATGCGCCGTTTCATCCCCCGCCTGCAACGCCATGATCTGCCGTTTCATGCCTAAAATAATGAATAAACTCGCACCAATCACCAGTGTCGGTAGTACTAACAAGGACCAACTGGCCTTAGCGAAACTGCCTAAACTCCAAAACAGCACAGAGGCTGTCGCCTGCGGACTGGCGAAATACAACAACAGACTCGTTAATGCGCCGAACATAAAGGAGGTCGCCACACCAGAGAGCAGCATGCGCTCCACTTGGCTATTGAGTCCAAGCCCAGACAAAGCCAGCACTATTAGCACCGACAAACTGGCGCCAATAAAAGCGCCCAAGGGCAAGCTAAACCAAAGCAAACCCGACAAGGCGCCCGAACCGCTAAAAAGCCCAGAATGTGCCGCCATGCCCGCATTATCAAAAAATCCAGAGCCAGTGAATAAGGTCAACATCACCACAGCACCAAAGGACGCGCCAGAGCTAATGCCAAACAAATAGGGATCGGCGAGCGGATTGCGAGTCACGGTTTGCAACACACTGCCCGCCAGTGACAAACCCGCCCCCGCCACAAAAGCCAGTAAAATGCGCGGCAACCTGAGCTCCATCACAATGCGCTCAGTCATGCCATTGGCTTGAGTGAGGTTCGTCGCCTTATTGATAAATACTTGAATAACATCCGTAAAACTGATGTTCGCCGCACCAAAACTCGTCGCGGCAATAGGCGTTATCAAAGTGATGATACCTAATACGAGCAGCATCAGTTGTTGTCTCGTCAACGGTGTCACGATACGCCCCAAATATGAGATGAAATATTGTTTACTCCCCTGAGTCATCCACCCTCGCCTCGCTCGTTCAGGCCATGATCTACATGGTGGTAACCATAAAAATAGCTGATTAAGGGCTTTTTATGTTGTGGATGGGGCGATACCTGAGCACACACGCCAAACACATCGCCAATTCGCGCCTCGGTTAATACTTCGGTTGGCGTCCCCATAGCGCTGACTTCCCCGTTATGGATCAACAACAAACTGTCGCACAGGGCACTGGCTAAATTAAGATCATGAATAGAGGCAATCACGCTAATGCCAAGACTACGCACCAATTCGAGGATTTGAATTTGATAGCGCACATCGAGGTGATTCGTTGGCTCATCGAGGATTAAAAGTTGCGGCTGCTGCACTATGGCGCGGGCAATCAAGGCGCGTTGCTTTTCACCGCCAGATAAGTGCTCATATTGTTGGTGCATCTTATGGCTCAAGCCTACTTTCTCTAAAGCCTTAGCAATACGCTCAATATCACAGCTCGAATTGGTATCGAACATGCCCTTGTGGGGCGTTAAGCCCATGCTGACCAATTGCTCTGTGGTGAGGTCAAAATAGTGCGGTGTATCCTGCTGTACTACGGCGACGCGACAGGCAAACGCCTTGGGCGACAAGCGCTCAATATCTTGATCAAAAAGGGTAATGTTGCCCTGAGTTGGGCGAACAAACCGATACAAACAGCGCAGCAAGCTAGACTTGCCCGCACCGTTAGGGCCAATCAGCCCCAGCATCTGCCCCGTTGGCAGCGTAAAGTTAATATCGGAAAGAATAGTTTTGCCATCGATACACCAGCTCAAATGACTCACATTGAGCGCGACTGACGGGCTCAATGATGGGTTAGTGTCACTGTCATTCACGGGGCTATTAGTTTGGATTGCGGAAAGTTTCACCTAAGCGGCGCTCCTATCGAGTCCAAACCTGTATAAAAAAGGTTGTGCATATTGTCATCTGCTCCCTCGAGTCACCCGCTCGAGAACTAAGGCTGCACGCAGCGATAACAGAAATAGGCAGGTCTCCTGACTCGTAGAAAAGAAGGAGCTAGGCTCTAGAATCTAGAATCTAGGCGCTTCTTTAAACTACTCACAGTTGCGGGCACAGTTCGGGCTGACTGACGAGCAGCTCCCCGATTCCCTATTATGTTTGGGTTGATATGCTCTTTGTTAACAACGCCACTATTAATTAAAACAACGGAGCGATTCGAACAAAGAGAGTCTATTCCCAACACCTATTTCTGCGACGTTATCACTCATTGCGCATGTAATACGCTATCTCGTTCAAACGTCAGGGAAAAGCATTATCCTACATCTATCCCATTAGGCAATGCTGTTTAAATCAGAATATTTTCATGTCAGCTTATTCTCGCCAAACGATCACGCCTACACCATAGCGCCTAGGTCGTGAAATAAGGCCTCAACACCTGCGTCCACTCGGCCAATCTAAACGCCAATAGCAGGCACCCTGTTCATCTTGCAGCACATTAATGCTCACCACGGCCGCCACGGGTAAATCGAGTTGACTATAAAACCCCACCGCCCGTTCAACCCCTAAGGCACGTGCCATTAAGTGACGGATCACCCCGCCGTGGCTCACGACCCACACTTGAGTGGCTGGCATATTGTCAGTGGTTTCATTAATAACACTGTTTTCATTACCCATTTTATGTGAGTCAAGGGTCAATCGTTCAAACTCGGCGGCGAGTATCTGGTCAATCGTCCCATTCACCCTCGACTCGAAACTTGCCATAGTTTCACCATTAGGCGGCGGAGTTTGCCAAGGGTCTTGCCAATACGCAGCTAAGCGTTCGCCCTCTTGTTGATACAGTTCATCGAGCCGACAACCATCCCAATCACCAAAATCAATTTCCTGTAAACCCGACAAACACTGCGCCTGCAATGGCCTTGACTCAGATATCAGTGCCGCCGTCGAATGCAACTCGGCGGCAAAAGCGTGGGCAAAATCGGCGCAGCGGCGTGAAGTCGAGCTGTAAATCGCACTACACACGCTGGCCTGTGACTCAACTGCTGCCGACATTTGTTGCCAACCCTTTTTACTCAAAGGCACATCCACACGACCCCGCAAAATGGCGCCGCCTTCACACTCACCGTGGCGCAACAATAACAACCGAACTTGTTTCATATATGCCTTTTTAGTTAGGGACTAGATGCTAGGAACTCAAGCCAAGGGCCTAAATTCTTGATTCTCGATTCTCGCTCCTAATGCCTTTGACTTTCATCTTGCCCTAACAATCATAAGTCGCGTATTATGGACGTCTATACGTTTAAATGTCCAAAACAAATTTTTAAGAACAAGTATTCAAAAAATGTCGGCTGACGACAATAAAATGCACTTAGCATAACAATGGCCGATTTTTGGACTTAACTTAGCTGTATTTAAGGTAATTATTTATGACGATACCCTCAACCAAAGCCAGCCAAATATTAGCAGACATTCGCAAACAGCTTGCAGAGCGCATTCTGATCTTAGACGGTGCCATGGGCACTATGATCCAAGGCTACAAACTGGAAGAAGAGGACTATCGCGGCGAACGCTTTAAAGATTGGCATACGGATGTCAAAGGTAACAACGACCTCTTGGTCTTGTCACAGCCTCACATCATCAAACAAATTCACACCGACTACTTAAATGCCGGTGCAGACATCATTGAAACCAATACTTTTAACGCCACCACCATCGCCATGGCCGATTACGACATGCAGTCGCTGTCCGCCGAAATTAACTTAGTCGGCGCTCGCCTCGCCCGTGAAGCCTGTGATGAAGCCTTTGCTGCCACAGGCATTCCACGCTACGTCGCCGGTGTGTTAGGCCCCACTAACCGTACGTGTTCGATTAGCCCTGATGTGAACGACCCAGGCTATCGCAACGTCAGCTTCGATGAGTTAGTGACTGCTTACAAAGAATCCACTAAGGCGCTGATTGAAGGCGGCGCGGATATCATTATGGTCGAGACCATATTCGATACCTTAAACGCCAAAGCCGCGCTGTTTGCGATTGAATCGGTATTTGATGACTTATTCGGTCAGCATTCTAAAGACAGACTGCCTATCATGATTTCGGGCACCATTACCGATGCCTCTGGCCGCACACTGACTGGCCAAACAACCGAAGCCTTTTACAATTCCCTTCGCCATATCAAGCCCTTATCTATCGGTCTTAACTGTGCACTTGGGCCAAAAGAATTGCGCCCCTATGTGGAAGAATTATCCCGCATCAGTGAGTGTTATGTGTCGGCGCATCCGAATGCAGGCCTGCCGAACGAGTTTGGCGGTTACGATGAAACCCCAGAAGACATGGCGAATGTGATCGAAGATTGGGCGCGCGAAGGCATGCTCAATATTATCGGTGGTTGCTGTGGTAGTACGCCTGAACATATCCGTGTGATCCGCGAAGCAGTGAGCCGTCACGATCCACGTATTTTGCCAGACATTCCGGTAGCTTGCCGCTTAGCCGGTTTGGAACCACTGACTATCGATGCCCAATCCCTGTTCGTTAACGTGGGTGAGCGCACCAACGTCACAGGCTCGGCTAAGTTTTTAAAGCTGATCAAAGAAGGCAAGTTTGAGCAGGCGCTCGATGTCGCCCGCGAGCAGGTCGAAAGCGGCGCACAGATCATCGACATCAACATGGACGAAGGCATGCTCGATGGCGCCGAGATCATGCACAAGTTTTTAAACTTGATTGCCTCTGAGCCCGACATCAGCCGCGTACCTATTATGATCGACTCCTCTAAATGGGAAGTGATCGAAGCTGGCCTCAAATGTATTCAAGGCAAGGGCATAGTTAACTCGATTTCCCTTAAAGAAGGCGAAGCCAAGTTTATCGAGCAAGCCACCTTAGTGAAACGCTACGGCGCGGCGGCCATTATCATGGCATTCGACGAACAAGGTCAGGCCGATACTAAGGCGCGTAAAATCGAAATCTGTACCCGCGCCTATCGGGTGCTGGTCGACAAAGTTGGCTTTCCGCCCGAAGACATCATCTTCGACCCGAACATTTTCGCCATCGCCACGGGTATCGATGAACACGACAACTATGCCGTCGATTTTATTGATGCCATTAAAGCGATTAAAGCCACCCTACCCCACGCAATGATTTCGGGCGGCGTGTCGAACGTGTCGTTCTCTTTCCGCGGTAACAACCCAGTGCGCGAGGCGATTCACGCGGTATTCCTGTACCACGCCATCAAAGTCGGCATGGACATGGGCATTGTCAACGCGGGCCAATTAGCCATTTACGACGATATCGACCCTGAACTTAAAGTGCGGGTCGAAAACGTGGTGCTTAACTTGCCCTGCCCAGTTGAAGGCTCAAGCAATACCGAGCAGTTACTTGAAATTGCAGAGAAATTCCGCGGTGATAGCGCACAGGTCGGTAAGAAAGAAGATTTAGAATGGCGCAGCTGGCCAGTGAGTCAACGCTTATCCCATGCGCTCGTCAAAGGCATTACCGAATTTATCGATGAAGATACCGAAGCCGCTCGCCAAGAAGCGAAACGTCCACTGGATGTGATTGAAGGCGCCTTGATGGACGGCATGAACGTAGTCGGTGACTTATTCGGCTCGGGCAAGATGTTCCTGCCGCAGGTGGTGAAATCGGCGCGGGTAATGAAAAAAGCCGTGGCTTACTTAAACCCTTATATCGAGCTAGAAAAGGTCGAAGGCCAATCTAACGGCAAGATTTTGATGGTGACGGTAAAAGGCGACGTGCACGATATCGGCAAGAATATCGTCGGCGTGGTGCTCGCCTGTAACGGTTTTGAGGTATTCGATTTAGGTGTGATGGTGTCGGTGGAGCGAATTCTCGACGCCGTGAAAGAACACAATATCGATATCATCGGCATGTCGGGCCTCATCACGCCGAGTCTGGACGAGATGGTGCATAACGTGAAAACCTTCCACCGCGAAGGCTTAACCATTCCGGCGATTATCGGCGGCGCCACTTGCTCAAAAATCCACACAGCGGTGAAGATTGCGCCCCATTATCCCCATGGCGCCATTTATATCGCCGATGCGTCCCGCGCTGTACCTATGGTGAGTAAGCTCATCAACAACGAGACACGCCAAGCGACCATAGACGAAACCTATGCTGAATACGACGACATGCGCACTAAGCGCCTATCCCAAGCTAAACGCAAAGAAATAGTGTCACTCGAAGCCGCCCGTGAAAACCGCTGCCAACACGATTGGGCCAACTACACCCCGTTCACGCCAAATGTGCTCGGTCGCCAAGTATTTGATAATTATCCGTTAGAAGACTTAGTCGAGCGTATCGACTGGACACCGTTTTTCCGCTCGTGGGAACTGCACGGCCATTACCCTGAAATCCTCACCGATAAAGTCGTCGGCGTCGAGGCGCAAAAGCTGTTCGCCGATGGTCAGGCCATGCTCAAGCAAATCATCGAAGAAAAGTGGCTCACGGCGAAAGCGGTTATCGGCTTATTCCCAGCCAATACCGTCAATTACGACGACATTGAACTCTATACCGATGAGTCGCGTACCACAGTTGAAATGACCACACATCACCTGCGGATGCAGCTTGAGCGTGTCGGCAACGACAACTTCTGCCTATCCGACTTTGTTGCGCCAAAAGACTCAGGCGTCGCCGATTACATGGGCGGCTTTGCGGTGACCACTGGCCATGGCATAGACGAACATGTGGCACGTTTTGAAGCCAACCACGACGACTACAACGCCATCATGCTCAAATGCTTAGCCGACCGTTTAGCCGAAGCCTTTGCCGAGCGGATGCACGAACGGGTACGTAAAGAGTTTTGGGGTTATGCGGCCGACGAGCAGTTAAGTAACGAAGCCTTAATCCGCGAGAAATACAAAGGCATACGCCCCGCACCGGGTTACCCAGCTTGCCCTGACCACACAGAAAAAGGCTTGCTATGGGACTTGCTCAAGCCCGATGAAACCATCGACTTGAACATCACCGAAAGCTACGCCATGTTCCCCACAGCGGCAGTATCGGGCTGGTATTTCGCTCACCCGAAATCCCGCTACTTTGGCGTGAGTAATATCGGCCGTGATCAAGTGGAAGATTACGCGAAGCGCAAAGGAATGAGCATTGCCGAAACGGAGAAGTGGCTGGCGCCAGTGTTAGATTATGATCCCGAGTAATCGGGGTTTAGATTACGCTAACGCGGTTTGAGATCTAAGATCGGTCTTGCGACCGAAAAGGTCGTGGAATTCCATTCCACACCAGGGCAAGAAGGGGATCAACAGCAATCCCCCTCTTGCATCTCCCCTTGCCGCCCCTAGCGAAGTTACATGCATTAGTTACCTGTCTCATACTCCAATAAAAATCGCCTAACGGCTCAGATGGCACATCCATGTGCCCCCGAGCCTGCGCCATCATCCATGATGTCGCCACGGCATTTTTATCTGCGTATTTCGACAACTTCGCAGGGGATCGGTGAACTTCTGTGGCATTAGAGTTAACTTTTCGCATTGAAGCACTACACCAGCCCTCGTTACCATGCTTATTTAATAAAATAAATCAGATGATAATGACAAAACCCTCCCAACAAAGACTTCCAAACCGATATTCAACAACAAGCCAACAAATACAAAAAATATCAGTGAAAAACATAAGACCAAACCAAAAAAATATATCCCATCTTCATTAAATTTCAATCTAACCTGGGAAACAATATTTCTTTGAAATACTTCTTCAAGTTCAGCTAAGTCAAGAACCGTACTATACCTAAATTTAAGGTCACTCAACTGTTCCTCAGCGAAATCTATTTTCCTATTCAATTCAGATTTTGATACGTGAATATAGAATATTGCCGCAACAAGAAACAACATTGTCAAAATTGAAACTTCAAAATTAAAAATATTTGACAACTTACCCTTGTCAATACCAGTAAAAACAACAGACATAAAGAAAAAGCTATACACAGCAAAAACAGATTTTTTCACCTCCCCTCTAAAGTTATCTGTATGTTCAATAATTTTATTTGACAAATCAAAAACAAATTCAGAAACTTTATTCTTAACCTCAATATACCTCTCAATATTACCCTTCAAATATATTTTATAATTTGAAAAAAGAGTTCTTTTTAAATTTTGATCAAATAAGCTTGTATCGGCAGAAGCTGAAAACAAAGATATAACATTACTTAATATTCCTAATTTAACTGCATCTTCCTGCCCTGAATAAACCCATTGATACACTGTCTGCAATATATCCTGTTGTTCCTCACCATTTAGAACATTGTCGAAAAATATTTCGACTTCTTTATAGCCTGAAAAAACAAAACATTTTCTGACGACATCAAAATCAGAGCAGAGATGAGATAGCATCAATAATGATGATACTTCTTTCAAATAATTTCTAAATCTATCATCAAACATTCTAGACCAATCAAACATTAAATCTGGATCGCCACCACATGAAAAAAACTCAAAAAGCAATGCTGATTTACTAACCATAGTTGGAGTAGGTTTCATCGGGCGAGGACGTTCTAACTCAACAAGTTTCAATATATTACCATCACGAATAAAAAGTTTATATTCATGATTCATAACTTCAGAAAAAAACAAAGTTGCAGAATCAATATAATTCTTTGCCATTAAATAATCACTAAATACATTCTTTTCAATTATGACAAAACCTGGAGAATTACTTTTATCAATAACTAATGATACTTTACAACAATCCTCATCATCAACACTGTCAAAACACTGCTTTTTATATTCATGTAAACACTGACTTTCAAAAGAAATTTCGCCATCAATATATAGCTCGTAGTTAATATTTACACCAGCCAAATCACTTATAAAAAGACTTGAAGAAAATATATCTTCAAGACTAATTTTAGAGGAAAAATCAAATGTAACCTTATAAGTATAAAAGTCTTCGAATTGACATGCATGCATTATTTTAGCTCTGGAAACTGGTCATAACCCGTATTGGATTGAATTAAAACATACTTTTTACCACCTAAATCTTTAGAATATATCCTACCTTTTGTTCCCTGATTGGTAACAATACTAATATCATCCTCCAACTTGTAAGTTTTCTTCATTTTTGCTTTTATTTCAGAAGATATTATTGAGAAAATCCCATCAAACTTATTTGACTTTAGTACGGTTTCAATTTCAGACACTACATCAGCTATGGCTACATCTCCTTCACATTTATAATTCCCAATTGCATCATTTATAAAAGTTCCAGCATCAAAATCACTCCTAGTTGTAAAATATGTTATAACACTATTAGCCAGCGCAATTTTATCGACAGTTGAGTTCTTTAAAACTTTATTTACCGACTTAATAATCATAGAAAATGCATTTAATGTATTTTCACTATCAGATTTATATGGTGATGAATTCAAGAACTCATTTGACCAAAACTTGGATATAGATGAGTTGGAATCTGCGATTTTAAATAACAATGGAAGCTTTCCATTATCAAGTTTAAACAACGCAGCCTTAAGTAATCCTTTCTCAGTTGGTAACCCTTCCTCTTTTTTAAATGATTTCTTTGCAAAAAATGATTCAAAATCAACTTTTGCAATTAACAACAAATCATCACTTTCAATTTTAAATCTAGAAATCAATAAATTGCCTTGTTTTATATCAGAAATCTTATATCTACTTGAAAAGGTGGTTTCAGCATCATATAAATATTTAGCAATATCAGATACGTCTACTTGAAGAAATCCAGCACTCAGTATTTTTTCAATAGAATCTTTAACTTTAGATGAGTCCTTAAAAGTGAAATTTCTTGTTGAATTAGAAGAGTTGACTTTTCGAGCAAGCTCTCTAACAAAAAATACAAAATCTGCTTCCGATGTAACAGCAACTGTGGAGGGCGTTGGTGCAGGTTTAGATAGATCTATTTCAAAAGACTTCAGTTCAAACGTTGTTGGCAAGCCAGTCATTTATACATTCCTTTATAGATAAAAAATAGGTTGAGTTAAAAAAACGCCCTAGATGAATTGTATTTTCAATGCTCATTACTTAACTATGGTAGTACTAATTCCCGTGAATCGTACGCCCTATCAAATTCTGCTTTTGCATCGGCTTTGTGATTGATGCAGTTAACCATGTGTTCGTCGGACTTAAAGTTTTTACAGTCTTCGGGGACTAGATAATACTTGCGCCATGCTTCGGCTTTGCGTATTCGAGTGGCCTCGTTTTGCTTGGCTAATCTGGATTTTTCAGCCGCATTTTGCTGTAACTCTTGCTGAACCTGATACTCAGCAAGCTGGCGATCTTTCGCTGCCTTCTGGCGAGCAAGTTCCGTTTGCTTTTGTTGCATAGCAAACTCATTAAGCCCTTGTGTCAGGCGGTATTCGACATAACTCAAATAGCCAATTCGCACCAACAAAGTGACTAAACTCGCTAGCAAGATACCTAAGGTAATTTGTAGTATTAGTTTCATTGCAGCTCACATAACCCTAACTAAACTGAACCTAATGCTTTATCTGTTGCTGTCACTAATTCAGTAATAAACCGAATACACTTATCCACTTCATCACGCTTAATAATTTGAGGTGTTCCTATTTCAACCTGCGCACGATGAACCGCATCTCCACGCTTTCTTAGCCAAGTATTAAGGGTTTCTCTCGCTTGTTTAGGGATGTAATTCGGCCATTTCCAATGCTCTGTAACATCAATCCCGAAAAACTCTTCAAAAATTTGCTTCGTTTTAGCGGAGTCTGGGTTATGAAACATTTTCAAGCGGGTAGAAAACTGCTGCTCCATAAAGTTTCCAATTTGACACCCTTTTAGTGCACCAAACTTGTTGTTGAAAAGTTCTGTAGCAACATCTTCTACATAGGTTTCCCAAGCCGTCATAGTCATGATCAAAGCGGCTCTTTTTAATGCACCCAATGCTTGTGATTCCTGTTTTACATTTAGTTCGTCGTAGCATTCGATCAAAGCTCTTGCATCATTGATTGCACGCTTAAATGTATTTAGAGCAACAGACATTTTATTCCTTAGCCAAATAGTAGCCATACAAGTAACAATCTGAATTTTAATAAAGTTTTTTGAATAAACACTAATGCCAAGAGTTACACCAATACCCTGCGAAGTTGCCGACGGGCGTTGAAGAAAATCACGTGAGCGAGGCATGGATGCCGAGCTAGCTTTCGGGGTACAGGATGTACCATCGGAAGCGTTAGTGATTTTCGAATAAGCGCTAGGCCAGTAACTAATGCATGTAACTTCGCTAGGGGCGTCTTGGAGCATCCAAGGAGGATAGGACGAGCAGTCCTCCTTGGTCGGGTGTGGGTTGAAGACCCACGACCTTGATTCACCTCGGCCGCTAGGCCGCAAAATTACCAGTTCACTAATTTGTGAAACGGCAAATTGTGAACCGACAAAGCTTCCCCATTGCTACCGCACTTCGCCAACATCCGTCAGCCAAGCCATCAATCAAAACAAGGTCGCACCAGCTCAAAACGTCCACTGCTGAATATTGAGTACAATGCCAATAAGCACTATGGCAACAAGAAAATAAGTGCCAAAGCATATTCACGAATTTGCAGGAGGAGTTGGGTATCTAAGAAAGAGAAAAGACACATCGTCCTGATGCAAGTGACTCGAATCGCGGGTACGCGATTAAAGCTCATCCTTGTTAAAAACCTAAGATAGCGACATAGCGTACACTTGTCTATAACTTTAGCATTACAAATCAAGTAATTAAGCAAGCACTGATTTAACAATGTTGATATGAATGCATGTGACTAAACCAATCGCCATCAAATAACACTATCTCTTGATCTTGCAGTGGCAATGAAGTCTTGCCGTGACGGGCGGTCTTGTTTTGGCAAATGGCCATATTTCGACATGCGAATAAGCCCCAATTGAGCTCATTGCTCAAGGGCTCAGCGCAAAGGGTGCTGAACAAAATTCAGCCAAAACGTAACTGAGTTGAATCACAGTACGAACATCACTGTAGAAGCCTGATAACACGGGTTTTACACTCTGATTTAGCTTGGTCAAAACTGCAACGATTAACCGCCTAAATTTGCATTTTCGGCCCTACATGCTAACGTGGCTAATGTAAATTTACATTCAGTGTTTATCAAAGCTATGTCGCAACAATCAATAAAAAGTCGATCGACAACAAGCTTATATCGGGCGATACCATGCAGCGCGGCTGATATTACACGTAAGCACAACTGAGGTTGAGATATGGAACCATCTAATACGTCACGCCGGACCTTTATCAAGCAATGTGTGATTGGCGGGGTTGCCGTATATTCGGCCCCTTTGTTGTGGGAAATGAGTCGCGCTAATGCGGCGATTGTCTCACCTGAACTGGCAGCCCAATGGCAAACTCAGGTTAATGGTCAATCCAAACCTAAGTTTCGTAACGACGGCATAGCTAAGGTCACAGGCCAAAAGGTCTATGGCCGTGATTACCGTGCTATGGACATGGAGGGCTGGCCCAAGCAGCAAGGTTACGCTTTTATTCTACGCGCTGCCGATGCATCCCATGTTTATCAAGGCTTTTCCCTCGACCACCTGCCCGCGTCGGCTAAGCCCTATAAAGTGATAACCGCCGCCGATCTGGCCCGTGATAAAATCAAGCTGCCCGATTTTTACGGTGACAACATGTTACTAGCCGAGGGGCAAACCGCCGACTACTTAGGTCATGCGGTGGCGATATTGTTGTTCGACAGTTTCCCCGCCTTTAAGCAAGCTAAGTCCTTGCTGCAATTTGACCAAACCTTACTGCGCTTTGGTGAGCAAACGCCGTTTGTGTCGGACTCGAAAGACCCGTACGCCAGCTGGCGCCTTATTCGAGTGGAAGGTGAAAATGGCGCACGGGAAGATTTATATAGCCCGCTCCACGATGGGCTGTTTTTCCCTAGCGTAAAAGATCGCAAGCCAGAATGGTTAGGTAATCCGAATGCCAAAGGGACAGTGTCTGAGCGCGGGCTTTATTATGCGGGTGAGATAGATAAGCAGATTGCTAGCGCCCAAGCCAATCAACAATGGCAAGTGTTAGAGCGGGAATATCGCACCCAGATCATCGATCCTATGATGATGGAACCCGAAGCCTTTAACGGCTGGTATGATGCAACTAGCCAAACCTTTCATACTGTGATTACCTCGCAGTCGCCGCAGGACTTTCAAGAGATGGCAGTGCACATGCTGTTATCTAGCCCACTGGCAGGCAAGGTAAAACATCTTGTGGTGCACTCGCCCTATATCGGCGGTGGATTTGGCGCGAAAGACCATTCGATATTTCCTTATTACGGCGTGATCGCGGCCGTTTATGCCAAGGGACCAATCCGACTCGCCAATGACAGATTCGAACAATTCCAGTCTGGCCTTAAGCGTCATCCGTTCATCATGAAAAGCCGCTTAGCGGTGGATAAATCGACCTTAAAAATCCAAGCCTTAACTTCGCAGATGACAGTCGATGGCGGCGGACGAGTCAACTTTACCCCGTCTGTGACCTCGGTTGGCGCAACAGCGATGCAAAGCATTTATTACACGCCGCGCAACGATATTATCGCCACCGCCTATGCGTCGCGTAACCCAGATGCAGGTTCGATGCGCGGTTATGGCACGCTGCAATCGATGACGGCGATGGAATGCATGATCCACGAGATAGCCGATGAGCTGAAGGTTGATCCCTTTAAACTGCGCGCCGCCAACGTGATGGAGTCTGGCCAGCGCAATACTCAAGGCGCGATTCCTAACGGCACTTTACGTTACCGCGAAATGCTCGAGATGGCCGAGCAAGCTCCCGTGTGGCAAAACCGCGCGGTGAATAAAAAGGACTATGAGGCCAAACATCCAGGGATGCGTTACGGCGTCGGTTTTGGTATCGCCACCAAAGATTATGGTACGGGCGCCGCCGCGCCAAGTGCGGCGGTTCGCCTAGCGAAAGACGGTAAAATCACCCTGGAAATCGGCTTTATCGAAATGGGCACTGGCACGCAAACCTCCCAAGCTGTGGTGGTCAGCGATGCCCTCGGCAACTTTGCCGATGAGGTAAAACTCGCCGAAGTGGATATTTGGGATGCGATGCAATTAGTGCAAACCGATAATCCTTATATTATTTCGCAGCAACGCCAAGATGAAATGGCAGCCAATCCACGCTGGACACCGGTTAAAGCCATGGCATCGTCGGCATCTATGTCGGCCTATTATCAAAGCCATGTCACCCGTATCGCCGCCGACGTGATCTACCGTCACGGCCTGTGGCCTGCGGCGGTATCGATTTGGAACGAGTTGTATTTTAACACCCCAATGGGCTCGACTAATTTGCATAACGCCCGCGATGGTCGCTGGGTCGATGGCAAGTTAACCGCCTTGGGCTTTCCGCCGCTGTCGATCGATATTCTCGCGAAACGCGCCCACGACATGGGCTTAGTGGTCGGCGTGATGGGCCATGCCTTTAATCGCTGGGCTTGGGCCGAGGCCGATTTCGACATTCTTGGCACTAAAGAACGTTTAGCCTTGGATGCGCTGGCGCTGCAATACGGCGAAGGGAACGCGACGTTTGCGGCCACTTCCGACACGACTATGAGTATCAAAGCGCGCCAAGCCAGCATGAAGTCTAATAGCTATCACTTGATCGATCGTCAAGCCATGAGTTATCCCAAGGCCGAACTGAACAATGCCATGGTGACTTACTACGCCCCCTGCGCCACTTTGGTTGAAGTGGCCGTAAACGAAGGCAATGGCGAAGTCACGCTACTGAGTTCTCATACTTGGTTAGAAGCGGGCAAAGTGATCGTGAAAGAGTTGGTCGAAGGGCAAATTCAAGGTGGCCTTGCGATGGGAATTGGCCATGCACTGCATGAAGGCTTACCGCCATTTGAAGCAGGCGCCGGCAATGGTACGTGGAACCTCAATCGCTATCAGGTGCCGTTAGCGCGGCATGTGGGCGTGTGGGATCAACGTCATACCATATTGCCGCAGTTATCTGATAACGATCCCAGCCGTGGTATCGCCGAAGTGGTGATGATCCCTGTGGTCGCGGCGCTGATTGAAGCCGTGTATCAAGCAACCCATGTCCGCTTTTACGATTTACCTATGACAGCGAAAAAAATTAAGGAGGCCATGGCATGAGCCAGTCTATTAAACTGACCATTAATAACCAAGCCGTAGGCCCGATTGAAGTCGCCGATGGTGTGATGATGATTGAGTTTCTACATGAATACTTGAACCTCACAGGCACTAAGTTTGGTTGCGGCGCAGGCGTATGCCACGCCTGTACAGTGATCGTCGACGACGAGCAAGGCATGAGTGAAGTGGTGCGTACCTGCATCAATGGTGTAGAGCGTTTTAATGGTAAACGCGTCCGCACTGTCGAAGGTCATGCTAGACAAAACTCCCTTGGCGAAATCACCGCCCTGAGCCCAGTGCAAGAAGCTTTTTTAGAGCACTTCTCGTTTCAATGTGGTTGGTGTACCTCGGGCTTTGTCAACGAATCGACTGCACTACTTGAGCGATTAGAGCGACAACCTATCGCTAAAGATCAAGTTGAAAAAGTCGTTGAAGATGCCTTGAGTGAACACGTATGCCGCTGTACTGGCTACGTAAAATACTATGCGGCGGTCAAAGATCTGATCCTCAAAACTAAGGGGCTAACCCTGTGATGACATCAGCCAATCTGCGCTATTTCCAGCGCAATTTCTCGTACATTAGTAGGATAAAAAATCTGTTGAGTCACAATCTACTCCTGAGTTTAGGGCTAGGTTTACTCGCCTGTTCCAGCAGCGTTGCCGATGAAGGCGGCAATACGAATAACGACATCGCACGCGGCGCGTATCTGATGAAGATAGGCGACTGTGTGGCCTGCCATACTGCGGTGGGCGGGCGTGAACTCGCGGGCGGTTTGCCGTTCGAAACGCCCTTTGGCGCTGTGTACTCGACCAATATCACCTCAGACAAAGAAACCGGTATTGGCAAATACAGTTACGAGGAGTTTTTTGATGCCATGCACCACGGTGTTGGCGTCAACGGCAACCTCTATCCTGCTATGCCTTACACTTCCTACAGCCTGCTCACGGACGCAGACACTCAGGCGATTTATGCCTATTTGATGAGTACTAAACCCATCAAACAAGCCAATCGTGACAATGATGTTTACTTTCCGTTTAACCTGCGTTTTGGCCTAAAAGCTTGGAACTTAGTCGCACACGATGCTAAGGAATTTACCCCGAGCAAGGAAAAAAGCGAACATTGGAACCGCGGCAATTACTTAGTCAATGCCCTAGGGCACTGCGGTGAATGCCACACCCCAAGAGACACGCTGTTTGCCATGGAGCAGGACAAGCACTTTGAGGGCGCGATTATCGAAGGGCTAGAGGCATCGGACATTCGCCCCGCCGAGCTTAACAGGCAGAACTGGACCCATGAGGATCTTAAGTCGCTGTTTACCGAAGGCTACTCCCGTAAAGGCACTGTCTTTGGCGGCATGTATCCCGTGGTATATCACAGCTTTAGCCACTTGACCGATGATGATATGCGCGCGGTTAGCAGCTATCTGCTTGATACCGATGAAGATATTACACCACAAGCCCTCACCTTTAACGGCCATAAACCTGAACTGCCAGGCTATACGCTCTACAAAGGTTACTGCGCCGGTTGTCATGGTCAAAATGGTGAAGGTCGTCCTAATGTCGCCCCCGCGATGGCAGGAAACGCCACCTTAGATAAAGCGAGTCCACACAATATCGTCGCCGTGATACTAAAAGGTATTCAGAGCCAGCATTACAACGCTACCACCAGCTTTTATGCTATGCCGGGATATGCTGATGAGTTAAGCGACGAGCAGATTAAAGACTTAGCCAATTACCTAAGACTCACCTGGAGCACACAAGCTGGTAATCTCGATGTAAAAACCATCCAAAGCTTAAAAGAAGTGATCCTCGAGCACGACTAACCCACATAGGTATGTGGGAGATTTAAAATAAAAGCCGACTCTAGAGTCGGCTTTTGCTTGAATGATTTAGAGCACGAAAATCTGTCAGTCAACGGCGTTTATTCTCACTAACCACGCAGTCGAGTATCGAAGAAGGCTAAGCTGCGCGCCCAAGCGAGTTCGGCGGTGGCTTTATCGTATCGGCCAGTGGAGTCGTTATGGAAACCGTGATTCACATTAGGGTAAAGATAAGCGACATAATCGGCTTTGTTGGCTTTTAGCTGAGTTTCGTACTCGGCCCAAGTGTCGTTTACCCGCTGATCGAGCCCAGCAAATTGTAACATAAGTGGCCCCTTTACTCGGCTACGCAGTTCTGCAGCGGCGGGTGTGCCATAGAAAGGTACACCTGCATTGAGTTCATCGGGAATCGTGGCGGCCAGCATATTGACGATATAGCCACCAAAACAAAAACCCACGGCACCGAGTTTGCCATTGCTTTGGGGGTGGGCTTTTAAAAACTGCGCTGCGGCAATAAAGTCTTGCTCGATTTTGGCTCTGTCTAAACTGCTTTGCATGGCGCGGCCCGCATCATCATTACCCGGATAACCACCGAGGGAATAAAGCGCATCGGGGGCGAAGGCAATATACCCCTGCGCGGCTAATCGGCGAGCCACATCTTCGATATAGGGATTAAGGCCACGGTTCTCGTGCACCACTAATACCACTGCGGCTTTTTTAGTGGGATCTAAGGTTTTCGGCTCACCTGCGGCACTGCCCGCGAGCAATAACTCATCGGGCATGACTAAGTAGCCGCGCCCTTCACCGTAACCATTTGGCGAAGGAAACTTAACATAGCTGGCTTGAATGCTGGGATCGTTAAAGGAGACTTGCTCAGCGAGGGCATAGTTCGGCATGAGTGCGCCCGTGAGCATCGTCATGGTGAAACCTAGCGCCACCAGCCCTGCGAGCCGCCCCATAAACTCACGGCGATCGATAATGCCATGGGCATATTCGTCATACCAGTCAAAGGCTTCCTGCGGTATCGGTTGTACTTTCTGGGCATGTATCTGACTTGTTTCTGCTAAGGCTTGCTTGTCTTGTTGTGTCATCGTTATTCCTCCATTGAACAAGCTAACCACAGGTAACACGTCTTCCCTAGCTTGTGGGTGTTAAGATTTAACTCAAGAGTAAAGTAAGAATCGCACTTAGGGCAACTGACTTTAACGTGTGCCATTTGGTAAGTTTGTTTTGAAATAGCACACGATCGGCACAAACGGCTGTCGGTTAGGGCAAGGCTAGCTTAAAATAGCGATTTAAATTCTAGAGGGCCTAGCGTGATACAACATAGAGCTAGCCAGATGGTGATATTCCACACTCTGGTGACCAGTGGTAGTTTTACCCAAGCGGCGGCCAAGTTAAAAACCTCGACTTCCTATGTCAGCAAGCAGCTTGGCGCACTGGAAGCCGAGCTGAACTTGCTATTAGTCCAGCGGACCACTCGCACCTTAGTGCTAACCGACGCGGGCCAACAGTTTGCCCATTACTGTGAGCAAGTGTTTGAAGCGACGCAAAATGCCGATGCGATTATGCTAGATGCCCGCGATGACATTAGCGGTACGATTCGTCTCGGTTCCTCCCAGTCCTTCGGCACCTTACACATCATCCCCGCACTGGAAGTGTTGCAGCAAAAATACCCCGAATTGCGATTTGAGCTAAGCCTGTTCGACCATAAAGCCGACATGCTAGAAGAAGGCCTGGATCTGTGGATCACTAACCATGAACAGCTGAACGAAGGTTATATCGCCCAGCACCTTGCCGAGACTAACTTTGTGGTGGTCGCCTCTCCCGATTATTTACTCAAGCATGGCGTGCCACACCATCCACAGGCGTTAGCGCAACATAATTGCGTTATCTATCAAAGCAAGAGCCGTAATTATGATCGCTGGAGTTTTGCTAAGGATGACCTAGAACAAACCGTGCATGTGGCGGGGAATTACCGTGTCGATTTAGCCGAAGCCGTGCGCAATGCGGTGATTGCCGGGCGCGGCATAGGCTATGTGGCCACGTATTTACTCAGTGATGAGTTTCAAAGCGGAAAACTGATCCAGCTCTTACCCGATTGGAAACCACTGCAACAGATGCCCGTCTATGTGGTTTACCCGAGGCGGCGCCATTTACCGACTAAGTACAAGGTGATAATCGAGTGTTTAAAGTCCCATATCGGCCACCCGCCCTACTGGGATAAAAAGCTCAAACCTTGGTTAGGTAAGACAGTCACTTAAACTGCAGTCACTTAAGCTACTGTCATTTAAGCAACAGTCACTTAAGCTGCATTTCAAACCAGCACTGACTACTGCACCAGCCTAAAGTCGTCTGTGGCGTGATTTCGATTATTGCCACAGGCACAAATATTATTTCCTCTGGGCAACAGTAGCTAAAATAGCTTTTATTCTCCTGCATAAACAGCAACTTAAACTGTTGCTATTTTCGACTATTTTATCGTAACAGCCCAGTAACGCCCTCGACTTGCCCTTACTGCGACTCGGCCTACAATGCGCGGCTTCTTCCTTAACTCAAAAGAATAACCCCTTATGACCGCGATATTAGGCATGATTAGTATCTTGTTTTTTGCTTGGTTACTGTCAGTGAACCGCAAGAATATTCCCTACCGCACTGTGATTTTAGCCCTAGGCTTACAAATTATATTTGCCCTGTTAGTGCTCTACGTCCCCGCGGGTAAGGCCGTATTGCAATCCGTTACGGCGGGCGTGTCGAGCGTGATAGCCTACGGCAACGAAGGGATTGGCTTTCTGTTTGGCGATCTCGCCACGGGTAAAGTCGGCTTCGTATTTGCAATCAATGTTTTAGGTATCATCATCTTCTTCTCGGCGCTGATTTCAGCCCTGTACCATATTGGTCTAATGCCTAAGGTGATCAACATTATTGGTGGCGGTCTGCAGCGTTTACTGGGCACGGGCCGCGCCGAGTCTTTATCTGCCACGGCGAACATCTTTGTCGGCATGATTGAAGCGCCGCTGGTGATCAAACCTTATTTAAAGCACATGAGCGATTCGCAATTCTTCGCGGTCATGAGCTGTGGTTTAGCCTCAGTCGCGGGCGGCACCTTAGTGGGATATGCCGCTTTAGGTGTCGATCTTAACTATTTGATCGCCGCCGCCTTTATGTCGGCACCTGCGGGTCTGTTGATGGCAAAAATCCTCATGCCGCCTAGCGACAATGACAAAAATAGTGCCGATGAAATCACCTCAGTCGAACTGCCACGCGCCACCAATGTGGTTGAAGCCTTAGCCGATGGCGCTATGTCTGGCATGCGGATTTCTGTCGGGATTGGTGCCACTCTACTGGCCTTTGTCAGTGTTATCGCCCTACTGAATGGCATGTTAGGCGCTGTGGGTGAATGGTTCGGTTACCAGTTAAGCTTCGAATTTTTACTCGGTTATCTGTTCGCCCCTATGGCGTGGCTGCTGGGTATTCCTTGGCATGAGGCCATTACTGCAGGCTCACTCATTGGCCAAAAAATCGTGGTGAATGAATTTGTGGCCTTTATTCAGTTAATGAAAGTCGAAGACCAACTGAGCGCCCATTCTCAGGCCGTTGTGACTTTCGCCCTGTGTGGTTTCGCTAATATTTCCACTATGGCAATTTTGATCGGTGGACTAGGTAGCATGGTGCCAGAGCGCCGCGAATTTATCGCCCGTAATGGTTTTCGCGCCATTGCCGCTGGTGTATTTGCCAACCTCATGAGTGCGGCAATTGCCAGCGTGATCCTCTCGCTGTAATCCATCAGCTTGGGCTTTTTTAGGCACTCATCTCACCATTGAGTTAGCCACTCGCGCGCAGCAAAACCGCGATCAACACAAACCCAAATCAAGCAAGCTTGGTTTGGGTTTTCTTTTATGCCTCAGATATTTTTTGTGTATAATGTCGCCAGAAAAAGATTAATGAGTTTACATTTCAATAACATGCGTAGCCAAAGGAGTACGAATGGCCATAGTGAAATACAAGGCAGTTAACGCCGCAATCGGTATAACAGCACTAGGCATAGCCTTAGTGCTCGCCGCCTGCGATAACTCAACGTCCCCCTCCAATTCAGTTAATACCAACATACCCACAGAGCGTGAATATCAGATTATCTCCACCATAAACCTCAATGATGGCTTTGAAACCCGCAAAGTGCTGCAGGCACGATTACTGCTGGATTACCAAGTACAAGACGCAGAGGGCAAGGCGGCCAACTTAACAACGCCATTAACCCATAACGCCCGTTTTTTTATCCAACCTAATATGCTGCAAATTAGCGATTATGGTATGCCGATTCCGGTGAGTAATATCGACCCTAAAGGTAACTCTAATGAAATCTTTCAGTTGGTTAAAGATGGCTTTAATGTGGAATTTAACAATGGTGAAGTCCGCCAACTGACTCCCATTGCCAAGATGGATCAAAAAGATATCAAGGAATTATTTGACCACTGGGTGAATCTTAATAGCTTGTTTAAACAAGCTCCAACCTTGCCTGTAGCACTTGAGCCTAGGGTCGGTTATAGCATCAGCGCCCCCATGGATGCACGCCTAACTTGGACGGTTGAGCAAGTGACCGAAGATAAGTTATTTGCAGTAGTACAAGGTGAGAAAGACAACTTTAAGGCCTATGGAAAGTTCGAGCTTAACCGCAAAACCGGCTGGTTAGAGAGCATGGCGTTTTTTCAACAGGAAGTGCAGCAAGGCAGTACTCTCACCCGCCGCATCGCCATGGCGCCCAAGGATAGCCCTTATATTATGAGCATGCTTTGGCATGCCGACGCTAACTACGATGCCGAGCGTGATATAGATGATCTGCAAAAAGAGCTGTACTCCATCAGCGATGTTCCTCGGGAATATAAAGCCCATGATAAGGACTTTATAAAATCCTTATTACCTGATCAGCAAGGTATTCTTGATAATATTGGCCCATGGGGCGCTGACACTCCAGAAGTGCTGCAATTGCGCTTTGTGCATAATATAAACCCGCGATATGTGGTTGCTAATGTGCATTATGAAGACTTAGCCGCCTTTGATGCCAGCGGAAATCCGATAGACATTCACTTCTGGCAGCACAGCAGAGGTGTGGCGATGAATTTCAACCGCTCGATTGAGTCTTCGGTAGATCTTATCGCCACAGGCTGGGACAACACCGCCAATAAACTCAAACAGATAGACCATATCACCGCCAAGCTGACCCTTATCCCCGAAAGCAATAAGATAGTCGAAAAATCGTGGGATGAACTGGTCGCCACTCCCTATACCTTTGGCGATGCGAGCCTCACGATTCAGGTGCTCGACGCCGAGGCAAAGCTATTTAAAGTCGTGACAAAGCAGAGTAAGACTAAAAACATTAACCTTCCTTTTCAGCAATTTAAAGGAAAGATGGCCGAAGCCCGTCGCGATGGTGATTATCCCCAATGGTTAACGGTGACGGATAAGGAACTGCTGGGGGAATTAATCGGTGTCGATGATCCTCATCACCTTAGCACCCGCGCCCTGCTACTTAAGCTAGATGAGATCCCTAAAACCGTTGCAATCGTAGAGAACCAGCCACAGCCGGAGTTAAGCCAAACCAAGAACATCCGCTTTATGACCTTTACCAACTACAACCAAAATCTGGCCAATCCCCTAAGCGAGTTTGGCAATTCAAGCCTTGATAGCTTCATCTATCAGGATCTTGAGTCATCAAAAGCTGAAATCAGTGCTATCCAAGAGATAAAACCAGTCACTGATAATGGTCATAATCTGTATATTCCCATGTCAGCCGCCTTGGCGACCGCCTGTAAACCTGAAATAGAGCAAGGTTTTAATGAGGGTAAAAACCCCGTCACTTGGCAGTTTGATCCCAATGCCCCCAACGGTGCCGCCTATATTTTGATAACTCCGGATCACGTGCGGCAGTTCTTCTACGATAAACAGATCAAGGGCAAGATCCGTTGCCAAGGTGATATCCATTGGCAGCCTTTAGAACTGCCCGTGACTGACCGCCCTTGGTTAATCGATTTACAGTCTTGGCTGACGCAAACCGGATATGGCAATGAGCCGAGTAGCGATCTTAAAAATTACTTTAAGGTCGAAGATGCCCAAGGCAATCTGTTAACCATTCGACTCCCCGAAAATACTGAGCTGCGGATTAACGAGGTGCTGATCGATGGTCGCTATTTAAGTGTCGCAGGCCCCGCAGCGAAGATGAGTTATATGACGATCTCTAAAGACCCCGTCGACATCCCCTATGAATTCACCTTTAAACCTTTGCCATAAAAAGGAGCGGTTATGCGTCTATTTACAGTAAAACTGCTCCTTGGAGCACTCGTACTTATCAGCCCCCATGCCAATGCACAAAAAGTGTTACTCGATGCCCATTGGAAGGTTGTCAAAGATGAAAAACAGGCTCAATACTATCTAAAACAATCGACCGAAGTGATCGACGGCAATTATAAGGCTGAGGTTTATTACAAAAACAAAGATATGCTTTTTTGCGCCAGTGCCCTCGCCGATAACAAAATTGGCAAAACCCTCACCAGCGAACAATTCCGCGGTGCTTATCAATGTTACTTTGAGGATGGCAAGCCGTACGAGCAAGGCTTTCGCAATGGGCAAGGCCAACTTCATGGCTTGCTTAAAAAATACATTGCCACCGGCCAATTGTATGTTGAATCACACTATGAAAATGGTGTGAAACAAGGCCTCGAAACAGCTTATTGGAATGGCGGCAATATCCGTTACAAAGTGAACTTTCAAAAAGGCAAAGAAGTCGGCATCAGCGAACATTTTAGTCCTGAGGGCGAAGTCACCGCAAAAATCTGCAATGACCCGACCTGTGTGAGCCAATATTTTAATCTTGGCAAACTCAACCGCGAAACACATCGCGTTGATGGCCTATTGCATGGCACAGAGACAACTTGGGGCCTGAATGGGCAAGTCATATCGACCCAAGAGTACGTTAAAGACAAAAGGCAAGGTGACTATTTTGAATATTTTGACAATGGCAAAGTCGAGCGTCACTACCAATATCAAGCTGATTATCAGGTCGGTGAGCAACTGACTTATTATGAAAATGGTCAGATCAAATTAAAGGAAGTGACTAACGACAAAGGGGATGCCCTCCAATCCATCGAATACGATGAGCAAGGGCAAATAAAAAAAACCACCGACAGCAAATACCAAGGTAATCGCTGGGTTTATCGTAAGCAGCAGCGCTTTAGCAAGGGCCAACTGATTGAGAGCACAGAAAACGACATACTCAAAAACTGGTCACTCAGCGAAGACTACCAGCAAGGCGAGTTAGTGAGTCGTCGCGAGGAACTCGATAAAAAATTGACTGGCTTACATATTAAATCCTTCGACCAAACTGATGTAAACACCGTTTCCCGCGAGTATTTTAACGAGGGCAAGCGTGAAGGCCCCTATGAAATGGTGAAAATCGACCATAAAACCGGTAAGCGTTGGGTGGCCGAGCAAGGTCAATATTCCAATGACAAGCCCTCAGGCAAATGGAAGAAGCAGCAAGAGGATACCAGCCTCACCTTTAGCTATGATGACAAAGGTGAACTCCATGGTGAGTTTCGTAATGAGACAAGTTCAGGGCAACTGCTTGAATTAATAAATTTTAACCATGGCAATCCCGATGGATTAGTGCAACGTTACGCCAACAATGGTCAATTGTATGAAAAAGGCGAGTACCGCAATGGTCAACAGGATGGCGATTGGATATTTACCGATGGTGAGTACGGTTTCCGCCCAATACCCAATCCTGAAAGACGCTATTGGTATGGACGTTTCGACCAAGGCAAACAAGTCGGCCATTGGGAACTGCGCTCATCAGAGGACTATGTGCTCGAAATCGCGAATTATGATGAGCAGGGCAGGCTTCATGGTAAGCAATACGAGTTTGAGGAGCATGGCTGGATTGAAGTGATTAATAGCTACAATCATGGGCAGTTTTTAAATCAGGAAACACCGCCGCCTGTGGTCACAAGTGACCCTGGTTTCCCGATGTTTTAGCCTAAGCATATTCGCTTAATCGATTAACTTAACCCTTGGCGCTGTGCACTGTATATAAGTGCACAGCCCGATAAATAAACTCAACAGCAAAAAATTAGGATTCTTGTATAGGCTGCAAACCGCGCGGCCTTAAGACCCAGAACAGAGCAAGGAATCAGCATGTTCAATACGCCATTTAGCTTTATCAGCCTCGCGATTGCGGGAGCCAGCTTAACCAGTGTCCATGTACAAGCAGCGCAAAATCTCTCCTCCATGATGGTCGAAATCCGCCAACAGGACGGAATTCCCAGCTATTACAATCTCGCCACTGGAATGCCCTTAAATGGCGATATCGCAATAGTGCGCGATAACCAAGGCTATACCTTAGGGCAGTTTTCCGAGGGGATCCCTAATGGTAAATGGCAAGTATTTCATACCAATAACAGCAAGCTAGTCGAAGGAAACTATCAGCAGGGTTATCAAGATGGCACTTGGCATATGTTCGATTTGAGCGGCGCAGTTACTGAGGAACAGCAATTTGCCAAAGGCGTGCCCACGGGCGAATGGAAGGAATACAACAGCAGCGGCCATCTCAGCCAAACGACGCGCTATCAAGACGGTAAAAAGGAGCAAGTAAAACGTTTCTATAACAGTGGCAAACTGCAAGCCCAAGAAAGCTACCTCGATAACCTGCGCCACGGGAAATGGGAAAGTTTCTATGAAAACGGCACCTTGTCCCAAAGCCAGAGCTATGCGAACAACCAACTCTCAGGTTCTTATTTAGAACAAAATCCCAATGGACAAGCCACAGTGACGGGCCGCTTCGATGCCGAAGGCCGTCGCCAAGGAGCATGGGAAACCTTTTTCGATGACGGGACTAAATCGAGCAGCAGCCAGTTTAATCTCAATCTGCTCGAGGGTGAAGAACGGACATTTTACCCCAATGGTGAACTCGCCAGCCGCTGCCAATATAGCGCTGGGCAACGCCAAGGGAAATGCCAGCAATTTAATGATGCAGGTAAATTACAAGTTGAAGAACAGTATGTTAATGGTGCATTAGACGGGCCACAGCAATATTTTAATGCCGAGGGCATTCTCACTAGTGCTCTCAACTATAAACAGGATCAACTCGCCGGTACGCAAAAATATTTCCACAACAACGGCCAACTTAAAGAATTACGTAACTACCAAGACTCAAAGCAGGCTGACAATGGCCAATACCCGCTTCATGGACCATCGGAGCGTTATGATGCCGAAGGTCATCTGCTCGAAAAAAGCCACTACGACATGGGAATTAAGGATGGCCAATTTGAGCGCTATCACGCTGGCAAGCTGCAATCCTCCGAGCAATGGCGACAAGGGCAGCGTCACGGTGAATCACGCCGTTACCACAACAATGGCAAGCTGCGGACGCTAGATCAATACGTTGAAGGTAAACCAACAGGGAAATCAGAAACCTATTTTGACGACGGCACAGTGAGTGAGCGCGGCGAACGTATCGATGGCCAATGGGTCGGAAAATATGAGTCATTTTACGATAACGGTAAACCTCGGGAAGTATCTCACTACGCACGGGATAAAAAAGACAATGCCAGTCGTTACCCTCTTGATGGCCATTTCGCCCGCTGGTATGCCAATGGTGATCCCAATGAAGAAGGCACATATCAAAACGGCAATAAAGAAGGCCTATGGATACAGTACAGCGAAGGCCTGAAACAACGGGAGCAAACCTTCGCCAATGGCAAACTTAATGGTAACTATACAGAGTATTACCACGGACGCCGCCGTGTGACAGGGGAGTATCTGGACGACCAAAAAACCGGTCTATGGACAGATTATCGCTACGAAGAAAAAGACCCTACCTATGGCACAATCCCCGAGGGGAATATCCAGCAAAAAAGCCATTGGCAGGAAAACAAGCGCCATGGAATTCGAGAGTTTTACAGCTTTAAGCAAGTGGTTTACCGCTCAGAAACCTATGATAAAAATGACAAAACAGGCCCGTATGCCGAGTACTATCCCAACAATGGCCAACTAAAACTTAGCGGTGCTATGGATAAAGGTAATCAAACTGGATTGTGGGAAAGCTGGTTTGAGGATGGGATGCAAGCTGCTAGCACTGAGTTTTTAGACGGTCAAAGCCATGGCCAAACGAAAGAATATTACAGTAACGGCCAACTCAAATTAGAGGCAATTTATGCTAAGGGGTCGCTTGATGGTCAAGTTAAGCAATATCACCAGAACGGTAAGCCAGAACTCGTTGAAACTTGGGTGAAAGGCCAAAAAGAAGGCGATGCCAGCTATTACCACAACAATGGCAAGTTAGCCGAACAAGGCACTTATCTTAGGGATCGCAAGGAAGGTCTATGGCAAAGTTTTTGGCCTAATGGTGAAAAACGCACTGAAGGCAGTTATCTCAGCGATCGAGAATCAGGGGATTGGAATCATTATGATCAACTCGGCAAGCTGATTAAAACAGAACACCATGGCTAGCTTAAAAATGGGGTTTTAGATTAAAAAGCGATCTAGTTCAAACATTTATCCTTAACTCCAAATCTAAAGGAAGTTTCATGCAAAGTGTGCCATAACCAGTGTCTATACTAACGGCCTTTTTTTCGTTTAGGACAAATTGCCTATGAAGACATTTATGAAAGACGAGTTAGCCCTGCTACTGGGAATACTGACCTTAGTATTCTTTAAAACCGGTGGCGATAGCTTACTCGCCGATGGCACCACCCTCTCGACCTATATTCCCGTTTCACTCGCCCTATTGGGTGTAGTGACTTGGGCTATTTTCTCTGTGGTACGCCACTCAGATGCACTAGCGATTAAGCTTGGCGATCCCTATGGCACCTTAATCTTAACTTTATCGGTCATTTCACTCGAAGTGGTGATGATCTCCTCCGTGATGCTGACCGGAGAACCCAACCCTGTCATGGCGCGCGACACTATGTTCGCCGTAGTCATGTTGATCATCAATGGCTTAGTGGGCTTTACATTATTACTTGGCGGCTGGCGTTACCATACCCAGCATTTCAATTTAGATGGCGTAAAATCCTATCTCGTGGCGATTATTCCCCTCGCCCTACTCTGTTTAGTACTGCCCAATTTTACCGAAGGTGGCACTATTGGCGGCATGTCTAAAGCCATGTCTTGGATGCTGATCATTATTTCGATTCTGCTCTATGGCGTCTTTTTAGTGGTACAGACGAAGAGCCACAGCCATTTCTTTGTCGATGCCGATCATGAAGACCATGAGGAACACCACGGCATACTACGCAGTAATGCTTACCATACAATTCTATTAATTGGCTACTTACTCGTGGTCATTTTGTTGGCAAAAACCTTAGCTATGCCCATCAATTACAGCGTAGCAACCCTAGGCGCTCCACAGGCATTAGGGGGCTTTATTGTGGCCTGCTTGATTTTATCTCCCGAAGCTGTGGGTGGCTTTAAGGCCGCGTTAAACAATCAATTACAGCGGGCGATGAATCTGTATTTTGGCTCAGTGCTCGCGACGATTGCACTCACAGTCCCCGCGGTATTAATTATTGGCAGCGTGATAGATCAAGAAGTCCATTTAGGCCTGTCACCCGCCGACATGGTGCTGTTAATCACCAGTTTAATGGTCTGTAAGGTAAGCTTTAGCAGCGGTCGCACCAATGCATTGCACGGCGCGACTCATATAGTCTTGTTTATCGTTTACTTGTTCTTAATGTTTGAACATGCCTAAACTTTATTAAATCCAAGGCCGAGCGTGATTTATTTGCGTCTCGGCTTTACGCTTTTCTCATCCAGATTGACCCGCAGTAAGAGTACAAACCAAACTAAAGCGCCAACAACAAACCAGATAAAAATCCACACTAACTTATGGCCATTACGAGCCTCAAATGGTTCAAATTTGGGCATAAAAATCGTTTGATGTTCAGCTTGATAAAGCGGACTTTTTTGTGCGGCGCTGAGCAACTCTGAACGAAGAGAGGATGGGGCTAATAGTTCAAGGTAAACAAAACTCTGGGGGTCCAACTCATTGAACTCATTTAGGGATTTAGCCAAAAACGCTTTGAATTGCGCTTCTTTCTCATTGGGTTCAAGTCGATTACTGATCTCCTGCTGATAAACTTTACCATACCAAGCGAGGGCATTAGCATGCCAACTGTCTGCACGCTCTGCAAAAATCGGCATAGCGATATACAGCGCCATATTTAAGTGACTACTATGTTTACCTGTAACCTCTAGGCTTCGCTGCAAACCAATTTGCGTCTTATCAATATAAGATTGTTGTAACTGATAATACTGAGTATTTTCATGGAGATATAATTCTTGTATCGATGCTAATTGCGTTAACTTCCCCGTGGTAGTCTTGAGATATTCCTGCGCAACGATGCAAGGAACAGCCATTAATTGCACCGCGATCAATAAATAGAAAAAGCGCGAATTATCTTTAACAAACTTGAGTCGTTTTAGCCTAGGTCGGATATAAATGATCGACAATACCCAAGACAGTATCTGCGGCAGCCACAAATTAACGATATCTTCATCTAGGCTAAAAAACTCAAGGTTAACCAACAACAGCCAATGGACAAAACTGTAACCAGAAACAAATAACAGGCTGAGAAATAAGAAGGGAAAATAGATAAGTTGAATTTTTTTTAAAAATACATCCACACGAATGTCATCCTTGAGAACATAAAATAACGACTATGGTACGCTCAAATCCATCATAAATTTACCAAAATTGAGTAGAAACTCAAAGCGTTAAAACATAAAGGCCAGATTGATTGCTCATCTGGCCTTTATGTTTGTACTTTTATAAAGCTGCAACCGAGAAACTAGGTCTCACTCAACTTAGCTAATTGCTGCTGGCTACGTTGTTTCTTGTATTGCTTAGCTTCAGCAGGAATAGGAGTGACTTTGCCAGTCTCTAACCAGTTACGTAAACGGTTAGCATCCGCAATATGAGTATATTTGCCGTAAGCATCGAGCACGACAAATGCCACTTGGCGTTTTGCCATTTCAGTACGCATCACAAGGCAGTGCCCTGCTGCATTCGTAAAGCCTGTTTTGGTTAGATGAATATCCCAGTTATCTTTATAAACCAAACGATTGGTATTACGAAAATCTAAACTGTATCTTGGGTTGGCAAAGGTAACCGTCTTCTTCTCGGTCGAGCTCAGCTGGCCTAGCATAGGATACTTTTCACTGGCCTTGAGTAATACAATCAGATCACTGGCACTCGAAACGTTTTTATAGGATAAACCTGTAGGTTCAACATAGCGGGTATTTTTCATTCCCAGCGCTTTTGCTTTGGCATTCATCGCCTTAATAAAAGCTTTATGGCCACCGGGATAATGATGTGCAAGACTTGCAGCGGCACGGTTTTCTGATGACATTAAGGTCAGTAATAACATTTCTTTACGGCTGATTTCACTGCCGATACGAACTCGAGAATAAACACCTTTCATTTCTTTGGTATCACGGATGTTTACCGCAAGCTTTTGCTCCATAGGTAACTTTGCATCCAGCACCACCATAGCTGTCATCAACTTAGTGACAGATGCAATTGACATTACTGCATTAGGATTATTGGAATAAAGCACTTCATTGGTTTTTAAGTCCACGACTATCGCACTACGTCCTGCAATTTCTTGCTTTAATGGTGCTTGCTTCGTTTTTGCTGTCGATTGAGTTTTGGTGCTTTTATATGCGACAGAGGCCGAATCGGCTGAATGCGCTGTCGTGGCAACGGTGAGACTGCTGCACGCAAGAATAAAACTACTGAGCAGAAAACGGATCTTCATATAGATTTCACTGAATAGATAAGGGATCGATTGTGCTATGGCACAGGTTTTGGCTAAGTATAGGAGTTCTACAGTGAAAGAAATAGAATGCAATTAGACTTTTATCAGTAAGATCAGCACTTTCTTCTCAATTTTTTTATGTAAAACCAGCTTAACCTGTCACCAATCCAGAGCAATGAAGCATCTAGCTCTAGACCTTTCAATTGCAGTAGAGACAAAATCTTAGAAAGAGATTTTTTTCAGTAGAATAATTTGAAATGAAAATAATGGGCGACTTTTTGCACTTTTAACAAAAGTCCCTGTACAACAGTGATTTCAAGCATCTAAATACGTCATTTTAGGCGAATGAAAGCGTTAACATACGCCATAAAATGTCGCGTTATAGCATCTTATCCGCTAGCGTAAGACAAATTCGAGTAAGGCTTCAGTATCTTCGCTCTCTTGTATCAGTTGGTCTGTCAGCACAAAACCGTGTCTGAGCAGCACTCGCTGTGAAGCTAAATTATGTTTAGCCACATGGGCAAAAAGGGGTCTTAAACTGACTAAAGGCAAAAATTGCGCTAAGGTCTGTGTCGCGATACCTTTGCCCCAATATTCACGGTCAATCCAATACCCTATCAGCGCTTGTCCATCACTTTGCCAATGCCCAATATTGCCCACAAACTTGCCATCAACCACTATCGCCCTTGGTAATACATTCACTTGTCCCAGAATATTTTGATGCCAATGTTTAAAAAACGCTTCTCGATCCCGAGGAGGAAATTGAGCAAGCTGGTTAGCAATGGGATCGCTTTGATGCACAAAAATAGCTTCAAGATCACTTTCAATAATCGGGCGTAAACTCACGCTGTATTGTGTGTTTGGTTGTTTGTCTGACTTACTAGACATAGGTATCACCATTAATACTATGTATTTCAACTTGGTACAGCATGCCACATTTTATGAAGGTAAGCTCAAAAAAAAAGCGCATAACCGAGAAGGAGTTAGCGCTCGAAGAGGCAAATTTGCCGAAATTGAGGTGTGTAAATTCAAGCCATAAAACTCACACGATAGCATTCAAAGCCTAGATAAAAATCAATGCAAAAACGGGTGCGCCTAACACCATAGCGATACCAATAAAAATCATAGTCAAACTGGCGATAACGCCCTCTTGCTTGCCGATTTCATTGGCTTTTGCGGCGCCCGCACCATGGGCAGATGCCCCTAGAGCAACACCTTTACCTAACGAAGTACGAATACGCATAAATTTAAATAAGGGATCGCACACCAAGATGCCAATGACGCCTGTGATTAACACCATCATGGCCGTCAACTCAGGCACGCCGCCAAAGGCACTAGTCGCCTCCATCGCAAAGGGCGTCGACACCGAACGTACCAGCAAACTCTTAGACAATTCCACCGGCAAGGGCACAAACTTTACCAACAGCCAAGAAGACATCATCCCCAAAAACAATCCCGCCGTTACACCTAACCCTATCGTCAGCGGATACTGACGGATCAAGTTACGCTCACGATAAATCGGCAAAGCAAAGGCGATAGTCGCGGGCGCTAACATGGCCATTAACCAATGGGTGTATTCAAAATAGGTTGGCAGCGGGATCTTAAGATTAAACACCAATAAGGTAATCACTATTGGCGCTAACACTATGGGCGCTAACCACCAGACTCTATGGTACTTATAGAGACGCTTGGCACCGAAGTAACAAAATACCGTCAGCAATAAGCTGAATAAGGCTAATCCCGTCTGCGACAACACAAAATCCATCACTTTTGAGTCAGTCATCATTAAGCCGCCTTAGCGTGGCGACGGGCCTGCTTTTTGATGTTCAGTTGGCGCTCAAAACGAAACACTCTATCGACCACAAAGCCAGTACCAAACATCACACACACACTGCCCATCACTAAAGTGAACAATATATTGGTGCCGTATTGCTCAAACAAACCTTCGTACTTAATAACGGATATCACTGGCGGGATGAAAAACAGCAATAACTCACCAATCAACCAAGCGGCACCCAGTTGTACTGCATTTTCAGGAATGAGTTTAAAACCTAATAAAAATAAGAGTATGCCTAAGCCAATCACACTCCCTGGAATAGGAGAATGTGCCCAAGTGGCGAACCAGTGACATGCGAAGGACAGTAAACAGAAGAGGCCGATTTGGCTTAATAACAAAGCCCAATGTCGACACTGACGTATTGCGGCTTGTGGGAATGACATGATTTTCTCGGTTAGAACAAAGTTTTCTATAGGGCTATTCTAGGCTTGCCTATTTGATAAAAAAAATGAATATTAAGAATGTAATGCATGAATTTTAAGAATACATTTAAAGGTGAACCTTAATGGACCTCAAAGTTATCCGCTATTTTATCGAAATCGTCGATGCTGGAGGCTTCGGTAAAGCCAGCGAAAAAGTCCATCTCACCCAACCTGCACTATCAAAAGCCGTACGCCAATTGGAAGAGGAGCTCGACCTCATCTTACTCGAACGCGGTAAACGCGGCACCCAAGTCAAACTCACGCCCGCGGGCGAAGTTGTTTATCGACATGGCAAAGAGTTACTCGCTGGCCGACAACGCATGCTCGCTGAACTCACAGCCCAACGCAGTTTAACCGCGGGCGAACTCAATCTCGGATTGGCTCCTCTAGGGAGTGCCGAAATTTTTGCCCCGATTATTGCCAAATATCGCCAGCAATATCCGCAGATAGAGATGCACTTACTCGTCCGTGGCGGTGTAGAGCAAACCGCGGCAATCCAAAAGGGCGAAATTGAACTAGCCACTGGGATTATTGATTTTGATGAGGGCTATGACGGCATACGCGTGTTTAACGATCCTATGGTAGTGGTACTGCCTAAGGAAAATCCGTTATCCACCCGACAGATATTATCGTTTAGCGATCTTAGTGCCGACCCTCAGGTGATGTTCGAAACCGAATACACTCTCTATCAATTAGTGCTCAATGCCTGCCGACACGCCGGATTTGTCCCTAAAAACATCACCCGCGTTAGCCAAGCCGATTTCGGGATTGCCTTAGTCGCCGCGGGCACAGGGGTTATGGTATTGCCGCGCTCCATCGCGCGGCGCTACAGCGTGCCCGGCGTCGTAAATATCCCGCTGGCGAGTGACGAGCTGCGCTGGGAGCTATCGCTCTTTTGGCGCAAAGACCAAGTTTTATCCTTCGCGGCTCAAGCCATGATCGCCTTAGTCGAGAAGCACTTAACCCATAAATAACCCTATTCTTACCAAGGAACCACTAAGCTTAAACGCACTAGCGTATCGCTATCCCATGGCAGAATAGGCAAATACTCAGCCGAGTTAACATCGACTTTGGCATAGTGGTCTAAATTGTATTGCGTGTGTTCGGCGCTCAGCACGAGCAGGCTGTCAGGCCGCCAAAAATCGGTTTGGTAACTCAGCTCAAAGCGATATTGATTCTCTAACCATTGGTCTTCGTCTTGCCAGGTTTGTGCGGCCACTTGCATATGTAGCTTAGGCGTCACATTAGCCCCTACACTTCCCATAAAGGTATAAGCAAACGTACCATTCCCAAAATCGCCACGATCGTAACCTCGAGTTCTAGGCACATCATCATCGATTTCGAGATAGTAATAACCCGCACCCGCCTTGAACTGGGCCTGTAATGCTTGCCCATCAAAGTTAGCTGTCAGCCCAGGAAATACCTTAGCTTGTTTCTCAACCGAGCTAACGGTATTACGCTTTCCCTGTAAATCGAACTGCCAACCGAATGAAAACGCGGGATTAACACGATAAAGTTCACCGCTCGCGGCATAGGCAGACTTAAACCACACAGGGATGTGGTCAGGGTCGAGTTTATCGACATCTACGTCTATATAGGCATCCAGCGCCGCCGTCAGCAAAATATCGTTTTGGGTTTTATGTTCTAACAATAGACTCGCATTCACCCCTAAGGTGTGAGAATCCTCGACCACAAAATCATGGCTGCCTAAGCTGTAATGCCACTGAGTTTGCTCTTCGGCCTGCAGTGCACCCGATAAGCACAGGGCTAAACACACTAATGCTGAGTTGAGATAGTTCACTTTTAACTCCTGAAACATCGTTTCTAGCTTGATAATCAAATCAGCCAGAGGATTAAACTGCATAAAATAGGAATAACACCAACTAAGGTTGCCGTTAAAGAGCGGCTAAACTAGCCAATTTAATCAAAGAATAATAGCCGATAGTTCAAATTATGACACTCTCATTGAGAAGCCGCTAATAAACACCACAGAAGTATAGATAGCCAAAAACCTAACAGTAACAATAGTTATAGACCAAAGCACAATAATTCAACCCAGAAAAAACAACTTACACACAAATTTGTACAGGAAAGCAGCGCCCCTCAATCTTGCGACTGAAAACCGCAAAACAGAAATGAATTTTTAATCAAATTAACAGCATAATTATTGACACTTAATGCTCATCTGCCTATAGTCGCCACACTGATAGTGAAATCGAACAAGAGAGTCTTAAATGAAAAAGTCCATGTTATTAGGCGGCCTGACCTTAACTGCCACCTTGTTGTTAGCTGGATGCGGAAAAAGCGATGACGTGTTAGTCGTTGGCACCAATGCCGCCTTCCCTCCTTTTGAATATGTTGGCGGCCAAAGTGGCGATGAAATCAAAGGCTTTGATATCGATCTGGCCAAGCAAATCGCTAAAGATGCGGGCAAGACGCTGAAAGTCGAAAACATGAAGTTCGATTCACTGATCGTCGCACTCAACTCAGGCAAGATTGATTTTATCGCCTCAGGCATGACGATAACCGCTGAACGTCAGGCCAACGTAAACTTCTCTGAGCCTTACTACGAAGCGACTCAAGTCGTACTAGTCAACAAAGATAACGATAGCATTCATACGCTTGAAGATATTAAAGGCAAACACTTTGCGGTGCAGTTAGGCACAACCGCTGACATCATGTCGAAGAAATACACCCAAAATATCACCGCCTTTAATACGGGTTTCGAAGCCATTATGGAGCTTAAAAATTCAAAGGTAGATTTAGTGTTATTCGACAGCGAACCTGCCGCTAACTATCTGGCTAAAAATCCTGAATTAAAGATGATTAAACTGGATTTTCCTGCTGAGTTTTATGGTTTCGCCGTGTCGAAAGAGCAGCCTGAACTGCTGGCGAGCATCAATAAAACACTGGCTAACATGAAAGCTGACGGCCAATATCAGACGCTCGTTTCTGCCCATATAAAGTGATATCAGCATGATAGACGCAATTAATACCTCGCTGTTTAGCCCGATTGGCGAAGATGGCATGATAGGCATACTGCTGATATTAAATGGTTTGAAAGTGACATTAATCGTCACTTTCTTCGCCATGTTATTAGGCGCAGTGTTAGGCATTGGCACCACCTTTATGAAGATGTCGTCTAAGTGGTATATCCGCTTCCCCGCCAATCTTTATGTCGGCGTGATCCGTGGCACCCCAGTAGTTGTGCAATTAGTGATCCTTTACTTCATCGTGCTTTCTGCCTTAGATGTCGATAAGATCACTGCCGCCATTATCGCTTTTGGTCTCAATAGCGGCGCGTATATTTCTGAAATAATCCGCGCAGGGATTCAAGCCGTTGATAAAGGTCAAACCGAAGCGGCCCGTTCACTTGGCTTGTCCCAAGCAATGACCATGAAGTCGATTATTCTGCCCCAAGCGATTAAGAATATTCTGCCCGCACTTGGTAATGAATTTATCGTGCTCCTCAAGGAAACCGCCGTCATTGGCTTTATCGGTGGTGTTGACCTTATGCGCGCCGGTGAAATCATCCGTAGCCGTACCTTCGAGGACAGTGTGCCCTTATTTACCTGCGCCCTTATTTACCTATTCCTGACCTACAGCTTCACGTTTGTGCTGTCGAAATTTGAAAAGAGGTTGAAACAAAGTGATTAAAATAACCAACCTGCATAAAAACTTCGGCGATAACCAAGTGCTCAAGGGTATTAGCGAGCATATTCATCAGGGCGAAGTGGTGAGCGTGATCGGTCCAAGCGGCAGTGGCAAGAGTACCTTTTTGCGCTGTATCAATCTGTTAGAGCAGCCAAGCCAAGGCGATATCGAGATTGAAGGTCAATTGATCACGGCGCCAAACGCCTGCGTAGATAAACTGCGGCAAAAAGTGGGCATGGTGTTTCAAAACTTTAACCTGTTCCCCCATAAAACCGTCATCCAAAACATCACCTTAGCGCCCATTAGTCTAAAACTAATGACGCCAGATCAAGCCGAGACCAAAGCCCTCGACCTACTGGCACAGGTTGGTTTAAGTGACAAAGCCAATGCCTACCCCGCCAGTTTATCAGGCGGCCAAAAACAAAGGGTCGCCATTGCCCGCGCATTGGCCATGGAACCAGACTTGATGCTGTTCGATGAGCCAACATCGGCACTCGATCCCGAAATGGTCGGTGATGTATTAGACGTGATGAAAGACTTAGCGCTAAAGGGCATGACCATGGTCATTGTCACCCACGAAATGGGCTTTGCGCGAGATGTATCCGATCGGGTGATCTTTATGGACGGCGGTTATGTAGTCGAATCTAGTCCACCCGATGAACTATTTAGCCACCCGAAAGAAGTCCGTACCCAAGCGTTTTTAAGCAAAGTATTGCGCTAGCTTAAGCGGCTTAAGTCCTGTCACTCACGCTCACTGTCGTGACCTTTATAAGTACGTGCAGTGAGTGAAGGATTCAAATTAGGATCCCAACATTCAACGTTTATGACAAAGACTAAATTAGACAAATCAGGATACAATCATCTTTCACAACACCATAAAAATTATGCCTTTGAATTAATAGGTATTGAACAAAAGCTAAATAGCCGTTTATCTGTTCAGGGAGTTTATTGTCATTGTGTCTCCAGCGACACGCCGTGAATATGTCCTTATAGGCTCGACGGCGACATCCATGTCGCCAACGGTCACTGGTGCCCCAATACCAATTTTAACTACCAGTTTTGCTATATATACGTAAAAAGCTAGTAGACATAAATGGGTTAGAATTCTTGCTCTAATCTATGATTTTCGGATTAAATTTTCTATGGATTAACGCCGCGCTCTAGAACAAACCGAAGCACAGCGCAGATTTGTCCCTAGCAGCGCCTTGTTATGCGCTTGCCGCTTCACTTAAATCAATCTCCATTGGAATCTGATATGAATTTGTGTAAAGGCTAGCTTTAAATGATGCCCTCGGCTTGATCAGGACTTTTCCATCTTTCACTGAAATTGTACCGACCAGAGGAAATATATCCGATGGTCCCTTAAGATCAACAAACCTTTTAGTGAAAGTAGCACCTGTTTTGTGGTTAATGTATTTTACAAGCCCATGAGATGCTTCGCCATTTGGGCGCAATTTATATGAAACCAAAACCGAATATGACTTAGTATGTTTTGCCTTAACCGGAAGCTCGACCGCAGAACCAAATCTTTCCACCTCGTTTGAAGCAAGCTTGATTTTTTCGGTTTTTTCTATGCTCAACTTACAAAGGTGCTCAAGACACTCAAAGGTACTGCGAATTACAAATTGTTCAAGTTCGGACTCATTTAATGATTTTAATTTCTCAAAATTTACACCACAGTCTATATACCTAAGCCACTTTTCTGGTGTTCTATCGGAAAAAACCATCGTGCCTTCTGGAATAGCATTTGTGTAGTTTACATATAGGTGATCGAATTCTCCGAGGGATAATCCATTTTCACCAAGTATTGTGGCTATACGAGCACCCCAGTAATGAAGCAGCTTAGGAAATTTGAAAAATCTAGAACAACTCGAAGGTAGACTCTTACCTGTCTCATATAGGGAGTCGCTAGCGTAATACCTAATATCTATTAATGCTTTTTCCATTTATATATCCGATCTATCTTAACGCATAAGCTGCAAACAGCTGCTTTGTAGTGGATTGTTTTGCGGTAGCGTAGTAAAACAAGGAACGAAAAAGCCATCAGGCTGGTTTGTATTGTTATGTGTTACTCACAGAATGGACAAAATAAGTTGTTCATGAAGTCTAGTGGATCAATATTGGAGCTAGGTAGTAGAACCGTAACTCTACCGTGCTTTTGACATTCTATTTCTTGGAAGCCACCTTCTGCTTTTAAAGTACTTATTTCCAGATCGCTCCAGCCGCACCAGGGGCAACATTTTATCTCAGCTTCAGTGATAGCAGCTATTTCCTGCTCCCAGTTACACTCTCCGCAATGGACTTTGCGAATCGTTCTGGCTTCTGTGAGGTTTATTACTTTGGGTCTTTCGATCATTAAGATTCCCTTACACATAACGTTGGGTATAAGCGGATCCGCGTTAGCGAATAATAAATCAAGCCATCCATTTAAACCAACAACATAATGCACTTTTGGTTTGCCTTCAACCACGATGGTAATAAGGTGTGTCTTCAAGACTTATCAGAGTTCTACGAGGACGTGGCATACAAACCTCCTTGTTTAATGCTTAACCTAAGCTATAGACGGAGGTTAACTACGCACCATTAAAGCTAGGTATCTATTTCCCTTTAAAGCTGGGCAGCTATTTTTTCGCTAAAAAATAGCCACTTGAAGATATAAACAACTCCCACAAACCTATTGTTAGAATAGTTAACTATCTAACAATAAAAATAACTCAACCATATTCATCAACCTCAATAAATCATGTAAACGGTAACTAACAACCCCCAATAAAAAAAGAACCTCAATCAAAAATATGAAAAAATCCAAAAAAACCCAACACACAGAACATAAAACCTAATAATTAAATGGCTAATAAATTAAAAAAGAATAACCAATAGTTAATATACAGACCACACAATACCACCAAAAAAAATTAAGACACAAATTATATACAACCCCAAAATTTATATATTTAAATTACAAAAATAAATTATTATATAGTTAAAAACAATAAAGAAAAAGGCATAAGTCGAAAACGATATGATAACAGATCAGGCCCTACACTTACGCCCATGCAAACAATTTAAACCCAAAAAAACAACAACTTAAAAAAATCACTGTCAGAAAAAGTAAAAATAAAAGTCATTTATTATTATTTATTATTATTTATTACTAACTAACACGAGGCGGGACAACATAAAATGGCAGTCATAAAAAAGATTAACCATTAGACTTTCTTAGTTAATTCTTAGACTTCCTTAGATTACCATTGATAATATTGATAATTTACCATTGAAATTATTATATTAGTCTAAGATTGACTTATAAAAATACGCATACGGTATACATGCCACGCAAAGCAATCTTCAACCGAAATCAGTGGGAATGGAAAAAGAGAGAGATAATTGTGATGTTAAAGAATACGCTAACAACTACTGCAAAGATAAACCTAAAACTTGCCCTTGTAGCAGTACTATATTTATTTCTATGCCAAAAAATATTATACATGTTAGCGCAGGAAGCATATTTATCAGTAGCAAATCAATTTGAAAAATATCCATATATGCTTGATATGATTGCAACTGACTTAAAATTAACATTACAAAAAATAGAACTTCAAAAGCAGAACATAGAACTAGCACTTGAAATACCCAAACAATATGAAAATAAAACGGATTATAATGGAAGCATTTTAAAGTCTAAAGAAACAATAATAACAACCTCTCAGAAAGAGATTATCAATCACATCGAATCTTTACCAATTAAAATTTCAGAACAAAATGAATCTCTGTATTATTTAAGTTTTTATGACAATGAAATAATCTATACCTTTAATAAATTAGATGAAAAGTTCATTAAAGAAGCTGAAATAGCAAGGATTTATTCAAATGATTGGTGCGAAATTGTTGATGTTTGCTTTAAAAAAGCTAAATTAGAAGGAGAAGCATCAATCTCACCAGTTTACATAGACCCTTACACAAATAAACATGTAATTACAATTTCGGTACCGATTAAACAAAAAAAATCTATAAAAAAGAAGAAAATGTAAATAACGTTTATTTATTAGTTGATTTTAACATTGAAAAGTACTTATCTACATACTCTATGGAAGTAGAAGATAACAAAAAATCAGAAAACATAACAACACTAAAAATAGTTCAAAAACCACTAAAAAAATCATATATAGATTATTTTATTGAAAAAACAACCAACCAAATAAATAATTTTGGAATTGATGTAATCGTCGAGTACAAAACAGAAATCAATGAGAACTTTCACATATTAATTTCCGTAAATAAAATTAAAGCATTGCTTAGGCGTTTTACTGTCTCTCTTAGTTTGCTTTTATTTTTCGGCGTGACATTTATTATAACAATTCCATTTGTTATAAAAACTTTTAAAAGAAAAAAAACAGTAGAAAGCATGGCTGTTACTGATAAACTAACCAACTTATACAACAAACATATATATGACAGCGATACATTTAATTTTACAATAAAAGAACAACATTCTATTGTGTTAATAGATGCCGATGATTTCAAAATAATCAATGATAATTATGGCCATAGTGAAGGAGATAAAGCTTTAAAGTCTATAGCTTATTCAATGAAACATTGTTTTAGGAAAAACGATTTATTGATAAGAATAGGAGGTGATGAGTTTTTAGCAGTCCTAAGTGTTTGCAATGAAATAAATGCCCATGAAATTGCCATTAAATTGCAGGATTGTGTTTCAAAAAAATCAGCTACATTACCATATTCACTTTCAATCTCTTTTGGTGTAGCCGATAGTGCTTATTACAATAATTTCGAAGAATTATTAATAGCTGCAGACAAAATGCTTTATTTAAATAAAATGTCAAAAAAAAGTTATCACAATGAATATTAAAAACCATAAAATCCTTATAGTCGATGATTCCCAAACCGTTATCTATGCATTGAAAGGCATGCTTAGAGAAATGGGAGTTAAAGAAAATAATATAATGTGGGCCAAAGAAAGTAAAAGTGCATTAAACCTTCTAAAATTAAACAAGTTTAAAATTGTCCTATGTGATTACAATTTAGGTTCAGGATTAAATGGTAAACAAATTCTGGATGATATTAGACACAACAAATTACTTAATTTCGACTCAATTTTCATTATGATTACAGGCGATTCATCATCTTTTGTTGTTAGGTCAATAATAGAATTTCGACCTGATGATTATATTTTAAAACCATTTAGTAAAAAACAACTACAAGCCAGAATTAAAACTGCTTTAGAAAAAAAAGATAAATATAAATCACTCTATGAGGCAGAAATTAATCAAGATATTTCAAATGGAATAACATTATGTAAAGAATTAATTCAGAAAAATATGAATATGACAGTTGTAAATCAATTTACTGGACGTTTTTTGCGAATGCAAAAAAACTATAGCCTTGCTATAGATTTTTATAAAGAGCTTAGTGACAAAGATAAAGATGAATGGGCTAATGCAGCCTTATGCAATACCTATATTGAACATGGTAACTATGATGAAGCAGAGAATTATTTAACTAATATAAAAAACTCTCAAAATGAAACCAGTATACCCTTACTTAATATTTCTAGTAAATTAGAAATTTGCAGAGAGGATATACCTGCTGCAATTAAATACCTTACTTTAGCATCTCAGCTAACTCCCGGTAACGCCGCAAGAGAATTAGTCCTTACTAATCTATGTATAGCTGCAGGGGATTTTTACAGCGCAGAAAGTAAATATTCATTATATAGAGAGTGCATTAAAAACACTTTTAGAGAAGATTTTTATTCAAAAGTAAATGCAATAAGACTAAAGCTATTCAGGATGAGTCAACTGTGCAATAACAAAATAAATTTTGAGAAAAATTTATTTATAAACAATAATTTATTAAATGAATTAATTAGTGAATCCAGCACTGAACTTGAAAAAAATAGCGTAGAGATTTTAATAATACATTTAAGTATAATGAAAGGAAATCTTTCAGTTGCGATACCACACTTTTTAAACACATTAAACACAATAGAACATACTGATTTTATGACAAATTATCACATATGCCTATTGTGCAGTTTATTATTTTTCGAAGAATACTTCCAGAAAAACTTTAAATATACTTGTAAATCAATTGATACAACCTCAATAGAAGACGAAAAGTTTTTTATTAATCAAAGTCAAAAATCCATATTAAATAACTTAAAAAAAAATCATCAAGAAAATATAAAAAAATTTTTAACCTATTACATACAAGCAATTATTTTATAAAAAATAAAAACAAACAAAAAGCTCTATTATTATTGATTAGAATTCATGAAAGAAATCCATTCCTTCATGAGATTTCATTTAAAATAGTGGAATTACTTATTGATACATGGCCTCATGGCATGAGTCAATCTTCAGTTTTTCAAATTATAGAAAACTGTCATAATTGCGTTATTAACATAATGCCATCCAGCCAAAGAATATCCAGGGAATACGAATCAATTTATAAAAAAGCCATATCCAATATTAATTTATTACAATATAAGAATTTAGCATAATGAAAATAATTTCAAAAATCCCAGAAAAATATTACTTTTTAATATTTAACACCTTTTGCATTTTGTTATTTATTTCCTTTTTTTTATTAAGTTACTCCATTAATAAACAAGAAAAATTAGATCAAATTGTGAAAATGCTGAACATTGAAATAAATGAAATAAATGAAATACAGACAGAAATGAATAGTGTGATCCGTAAAAAAATTGATACGACTTCAGCTGCTAGTTGCAACGATGAAATGACTAATCTATTAGATTTAACAGTTTTGGAAAACCCAACAATCAGAAGCCTAAGCATTATCAAAACTGGTGAGAATTTAAACGTATGCTCATCCATGTCTTACGTCTCAAAAGACATGGATACAATAAATGCTTTACTAAGCTTCCGTAGTGGATTCTCGGTATCAAAATCATTATTAACACCAGAAAAACCCATTTTGGTGTTTAAAGAGAGGTATAAAAACTCCTATATTATAGCTATTGCAGAAACCTATAACCTTCAAAATATTTTAAATTTTGAAACTATTTCCAAAGATAATCCATACAGATACTCCTTAACTATCAGCGATACTAAAAATGAAATTGAAATAATAGGTAATAATGATTTTAAAAGCAAAAACAATGTAACAATAATAAACGAAATAATAGGCAATAAAGATTTTAACAGTAAAGAAAATGTAAAAATAACAAATGAAATAAAATTTAAACCTAATGAAAAATTAGAAGCCACGCTTAAAATTTACAATCCAACTAACGAAATTTACTTTTTCTTAAAAGAGTATAGTCTTCCTTTCTTAATATTATTTTGTTTTTTAATTCTAATTACAAAAAAAATTGACAAGCATTTAATTGATAGATACTTACTTATTAAGGGTATGATTAATCATGAATTTGTACCATTTATACAAAAAATTGTTTTTTCGGAAAATGGAGAAACTATCGGCGGTGAAATATTGATGAGATGGAACAAAACTGGAAAAGGCATAGTGATGCCAGGCGAGTTTATTCCACTAATTGATAAATGTGGACTATCGGTTCAATTTAGTCAATATATATTAAGAGAGGTAAAAACTCTATTAATTGATAATATAGATACAATCCCTAAAGATTTTAAAATCAACATAAACATACCGCCAGCATATTTAGGCGATAAAAACATCATTAAGGATTGTAAATCATTTTTACACAATTTAAGCAACATAGAACTAACTTTAGAAATAACTGAATTTGAAAACATTATATTTACAAATGAAATGGTTGAAACTTTGATTTCCATAAAGGAACTTGGAATATTAATAGCAATAGATGACTTTGGTACTGGATTCTCATCTTACTCTTACTTACAAAATGATTATTTTGATGTTTTAAAAATTGACAGGATTTTCATAAATAACATATCAAATAACATTTCAAACCAAAATATTGTACGCAGCTTAGTTGAACTATGCTCTAAACTTAAATTAAAAATTGTTGCAGAAGGTGTCGAAAATAATCATGACTGCAACATGTTAAGGGAGCTTGGTGTGATTTATCAGCAAGGTTGGCTCTGGGGAAAAGCGGAGACATTCAATTTTTTCATTGATGAATTACAGGAAAAGTAGCTATTAAAAAATTTATATTATATATTATTAGTTGATATTAATTTATATCTTGGTAAATAAACATTACCATCAACGTCAAGTACATGTTAATGTAACTAACGTTCAATCAAAGACTAGTTATACTCCATCAATAAGCATAAAATAGAGTACTAGATATCTTTAAAGCAGCGAATAGAATTGAATTTAAAATCAGCATAGCAGAAATAATAATTTAAATTTAGCACAGAAAAAACCCCTTCAGTGTATAACTCATAATCACCAAACATAGCTTTTGTTAATTGTTTAATAATTGGTGACTGCGGATTGTTTAGAACAATCTGCTCATAATACTCATCATTTTTCAATTTATCAAAATCAACTCTCTTTGTTTTTACATGTATAGTGTGGTTTTCCTTTGAGTAAAAATAACTCCCTGTAACAATGACTTGGAATTGTCCATATGTTTCATCTTGGATTTTTTGGATTGAATAATAGTAATTATGTTTATCCATAAGTGTCAATGTTGTAGTTATTGTTGTTTTAGTCCCTTCCAAATTATAACTATTTTCTATCCTTTGAAACGTTCCGGTCGGTACATTTTCATACAACTCTACTATACCAGTATCAGAGGATATACTGGTTAAATAAATTTCTGTAGACATATAAGTGAAAATACAAAAATTTAAAAAAATAAATAAATAAATAATTAACTTCATTATCTGCAACCTTTAAAATCCAACGTATATAACAATTCATCTTGATTGCTAATTACCCTTGATGAATGTTCTCTTTTTTGAAAATCTAAGCATTCTAGAATATATTTTTTTCCGGAGTCTCTAAAATTTAAAAATTTTATTATCGAAACTGAACTAAATAATTTATCAAAGTTTAATATCTCTACAATTTCATTTAAACTCAACAAGCCACTTCTGTATTCCTTAAACTCATGCTCTAATAAAATCTTCTTTATTTTTGCATAATCTCCCATACCACTAACTATAATATACTGTTTATCACCACTACTTTTATAAATTTCAAAAACAGGTTTAGAATTAACTTTCACGTCATTATACTTTTGGAGTAACAATAAATTTGCTACTAATAACAAAGCAACTACAATATATCTCTTCCTAAAATTTAAGATTATCCGCCACCTAAAAAAACCCTTTACCGCAGAAGTATATTTATTAAATTTCCTATCTACATTTATTTCCAATTGTTCATTTTTGTTACCAACCTCTATTTTATTCGATATCTCATGTGTAAATAATACGTCATTCAACTCTTCATTCACAAGGGTAACATCTGAATTTAAAGCAAAAAAATATCCACCTTTATCAGTAATAATAACTTCACTTTTATGTTGTTCCCTTATTATTTTACGTAAATTTGCGATTGCAACAGGAACAGAGTTAGACGATACAACTCTACCAGGCCACCCTATATTGGCTAGATCAGATTTTGAAATTACACAACCTTTTTTATAGTATAGCCTTTCTATTATCATCATTTCTGATAAAGCACATTTATATTTTTTACCACCAACAATTAAAAAACAATCACTGCCTTGCTTTTCCAAGAAAACTATCATGATGCCAGCTTAATTACCCAGTAAAATTACACTTATATAATTATATACCATTCGTATTTTTTCAAACAAGTATTTTAGTTTCTTTCGAAGTTTTATATTATTAATTTCATAAAAATGCAGTTTTAAACTGCCGCAATTTAAAACTCACATGCTTACATCTAATATTTATAAATATATCATTGACAACAAAAGATTACTCTACTACCAAATTAAAACAGTATCATAATGTCATTTTAGTCAGCCTTTAAGCGATAAATACCGGCTTACTTTCTGGAGCTTAGGATGACTCCAATCATCCAATGAAGCTATCTTGCCCCCCCTAACCAGTTTCAATGTTAAACCGACACCCAGTTTCAAATTTTTTTTGAAACTAATACCTGCCTTGATCACATTGTTTTTTAGTTAAACCTGCTTAAAATGCTGCCATTGAATTTGTATTCCTTAATGATTTGGAGCCGTTACATGAGTGATTTAAGTTTCTTCGCCAAAAAGCGCTACACCACTAAGGCCTTTGATCCAACTAAGACGATTCCTGCGGATAAAATAGCAGAAATCAAAACCTTATTGCAGTACAGCCCATCATCGACTAACTCACAGCCTTGGCATTTTGTGTTAGCGAGTACGGCGGAAGGTAAAGCGTTAGTTGCCCAAGCGACCGAAAACTATGCGTTTAATACCCAAAAAATTCTCGATGCTTCCCATGTACTCGTACTCTGTGCTCGTGCTCAACTAGATGAAGCACACTTACTGCAAGTGCTCGAGCAAGAAGCGAAGGATGGCCGCTTTGCTAATGAAGAAGCCAAGCAAGGCCAACATAATGGCCGTTCTTTCTTCGCTAATATGCATAAATTTGAGCTGAAAGATGCCCAGCATTGGATGGAAAAACAAGTCTACTTAGCGCTTGGCACTTTAATGCTCGGTGCAAGTGTATTAGATATTGATGCGTGTCCGATCGAAGGTTTTGATGCCACTAAAATGAATCAAGTCCTAGGCTTAAGAGAACAAGGTCTATGTGCCTGCGTGGTTGTCGCCTTGGGTTATCACTCAGAAAATGATTTCAACGCTAAATTGCCTAAGTCTCGCTTAGATCAAGAAGTGATCTTCACCGAGATCTAGTCCTTCACTCTATGTGAAAATAATCATGCCCTTGATTTTATGTGATATAAACAAGGGCATCATGTCTAAAACTATCCATCTCTTAACTGCCTTTCACTAAAACCTCACTGCTGTTAACGGCTTATTTACGCCGAGAAACCATCTAAAGTAGGAGTAAACCATCACGGTATTGCTCTAAAATTCATCTTTGCCTACACTTTGGCTCTGTGGCATAGTTTGCGGCTCAACTTAGTGAATGATCATTTATCGTCGCCTTTCGAGTCATCTTTGTTGCAGCACAGCGGTTTTATCGGCGCATTGGTAACACTCACAATTTAGGATGGGACAGTCAGTATGTTATTTGCCAAACCCTCACTCACTGAAGAATCTCAATCGATTCGAGTTGCAAACACTAAGGGCGATAACCCACTGATTTGGCCGTTGCTTACGGTTTTACAAGCTTCAAATCAAAGTTGGAAAATCCATCACTTAGCCACTGAATTACAAACCCAAGGGCTGATCCACCAGCTTGATGAAAATCCGGGTAACGATTTATTCAAACGTAACTTCCTGCTGATGAACGCCCTGTTTGAGCTGCAGGAAATATTACTGCCCAAGCAATGGCTGCAAGTCAAAGCCATGGAAATTCAAATCTTCCGCTTAGTACCATCAAACGTTAACCTGCTGATAATGCAAGATACTTCCCTGCGTGAGTATTACCTCGATTGGAATAACTACGACACCAGCGAAAACGTAGTACGAGAATTACTTGAAGCATTCTGGAGCAATTATAAGAGCTATATAGGCTTAAATATCAATCTGATGAACAAAGGTAACGCGCTGCGAGTTTTCGAATTAGACGAGAGTGCTACCGCCCGTGATATCCGCAAGCAATGGCGTCGTTTAGCACTTAAATGGCACCCAGACAGACCCGATGGCGATGCGGCGCGTTTTCGCGAGGTGTGCGAAGCTTGGCAGTCGCTTAGGGATATTGCGTAAGAATTGAGTCAGTGATGATGCAGAACTGGGCTTTAATCAACATGCACCGACTTAGCGATGCGATCCTGCCTACAGTCCTGCCAAATCTAAGGTAAAACTTCCATTGAGATCACAGATTTAGCCTACTAGCTTTATGCCAATTCAGTCATAATTAAGCCTTTCCACTTAACCTGAACCTATGTGTCAACGCTGGCATTTTGGCTAGCTTAACTCCTAGGTTGAAGCTCACTCTATCTATTATGTTGACCGTTGAATGTCAACGATAACAACGACTGACATTGTGAATTCAATCCCACCGAATTTGAGGAAACTATGATTAAACAATTAGCCTTGGCTGTAACCTTAGCGATTGCACCATTGAGCACCTTTGCCGCCAATTTTGTTGAAGGCACACATTACACTCAAATCTCGACCAAAGCGCCTAGCAGCGAACCAAAACTCACTGAATTCTATTCATTTTATTGCCATAACTGCTTCAATATGGAAACCAACTATTTGCCTGATATCAAGGCAAACCTCAACAAACAGATAAGTTTCGACAATAAGCATGTCGACTTTATGAATAGCGACATTGGCACCGAAGTGATGCGTTCATTAGCCGTGATCCAAAGCGTTGATAACAAAGACGCCTTAACCCATGCCATGTTTACCGCAATCCAAGGTGCAGAGGGCGCAAACGGCCACGATCACAGTGCACCTGGCCATCAGCACGAGCCGCAAATTAACAGCCGTGATGACATCAAAAAAGTCTTCGCCCAATTTGGTGTCGATGCTGCTAAATACGATGAATTAGCCGATAGCAAAAGCACTAATGAAAAGCTTTCCCTGTGGCGCACCCAGCAGAATGAATTCAAAATCGACAGCGTACCCGCCTTTATCGTGAACGATAAATATGCGGTAAATTTAAATAGCATCAAAACCTTAGATGAGTTAATTGGGTTAATTAACTACCTTGCTGTTGAGAAAGATGCCGCCCCCGCTAAAACCTCATCGGGTGGCAGTCTAAGCTGGTTATTTCTAATCTTCGCCGCCGCAATTGGTGTGACCCGTCAGCAACGTCTTAGCTAATTCAAAACAATTGTTGAAATAAAAAATGGCCTCCAAATTAGGAGGCCATTTTTATGCGTGTTCAATCCAAGTGATTGTTATAATCGCTCAATATGGGTTCTGAAGTTTATTACCGAATAAAATCAAGAATATGGCTCGCAGCCAAGACGAGATGTAGGATCAAGAAACCAATAAAAGCCTGCGCAAAGACTTGATGATAACCACGCCATGCCAGTGCTGTTGGCGTCCCTTGGACGATTAACCAAACTAGGCCCGTAATCCCTGTAGCCACCAGCAACAGCATGCCAATACCTTCTATGGCACTAAACAGCCCTTTACCACCAGCGACGGGGAATTTGCCTTTAGCAAGTCCAACAATATCTTGCTTTAACTGTACCCAATCGCCCGCCAACCAGCCAAAGTATTGGTGCCACTTGCCACGCAAGGTATTGCTGAGTAAAAAAAGAATCCCAAGCACAGTGCACGCTAAACCTAAATATACATGCAAATAATCCCAAAAACTGGCGTTATCGGGTATCCGTCGGCCCATAAAAATCCACGGACTGGAACACACGAGTAAAATAGTCAACACGACAATCCACACATGCAGTTGCGCCATAATGACTCGGCATAAGGAGCGAAGTTTAGTCATCATACTGATCATATTTAATGCTCCTTTGCCCTTGTGACTAAGGCATGCACACAGCTTTAAGGGCGCGAATAGAATAGGGCTAAATGAAGCACCGAAATTTGATATCAAGCTTAAGCGCTGTGGATCTGCTCACCAAACTCAGTCACTTTCTGCCAATCCGTGTATTCAACATTGGTAACAGGGTCCGTAGGTCCTTTTGTTAACCACATGATGAAACGGATAATATTTCTATCTAAAGCGTTATAGCCTTGGTAATTCAAGTTACCCCCAAAAACGCGCAGCAATTGTGGCCGCCAAGTGGTTTTACTTAAAAATGCCTGCATGTAAGGATTGGTCTCTGGGGTGTTTTTCTCGGGTTTACGTGCCACTAAGCTGACAGAGAAAAAACCACTGACCTTATCCGTCAATACGGCTTGATGCTTTTCAATAAACTCGTACAAACTTGGGTTATGTTTACCATGGCGAATACTGGCGCCTATGATGATTTTGTCGAACTCAGTGAGCACTGGAGCGGCCTTGATATCGGCAGTAACCACTTCATTACCCAAAGCCATTAACTGCTGTGCGAGCTTTTTAGCAATCTTTTGGGTCTGGCCGTGAACACTAGAGTAAATGATAAGAATTCTTTTCAATTTAGCCTCGATTAATCCCAAGCAAAATAACAATAAGCGGCCTAGAAAAGACGGTGTAGGCGACTTAATTTCGACTCTCTATGCCCGTTTGGCATATCAAATGACATCACAACGCTCAGACTAAATGCGCTAAAAGTAGCAATGGACACTCAGAGTCATTGGCATTCCAGTGGAATTTAACTTGGTATGCAAAAGTAAAATGACAATTAAGATATTTCATACTAGGTGATTTACCCGCCAATTTACATGAAATAGATCACGGGCTTAGCGCCAAACACCCCAAGTATATGCGGTAGTTTTAACTGCCTCACAAAAATAACGCCTTAGGTATATTCTCGCTTTAGCGTCTTTGTAACCTAGGGAGTTAATTCGCCTAAACATTGTTACAAAATTGAAAGGGATAAGTCACACCTTATATAGCCAACCTAAGAAAAAAGCATTAGCATTTGAACACTTATCGCCTGAGTCCCTTATCCATGAAAGCTATTCAAGCAAAAGATCCTAAAGCACTCTTGCTGTGGATGACCTTTGTTATGTCACTCGTGTTTGCCGTTTGGCAGGCATTGCTCAACAACTTCGTGATTGAGAAAGCCCAATTCACTGGTGCTGAAATCGGCATGTTACAAAGCCTGCGCGAAATCCCCGGCTTCTTGGCTTTTACGGCAATTTTTGTGCTGCTGCTCATTCGAGAACAAGCCTTCGCCCTGCTCTCGCTCGCCATTTTATGTATCGGCGTAGCGGTAACAGGTTTCTTTCCTCAGGTCATAGGCCTGTATCTAACGACTGTGTTGATGTCTGTCGGGTTTCACTATTTTGAAACCATCAACCAATCGCTAACGCTGCAATGGGTCGATAAAAAAGACGCGGCTGGATTTATGGGGAAAGCACTGGCGTGGCGTTCGGCGGCCGCTTTAGTCGGTTATGCCAGCATTTGGCTAGTAATGACTTGGTTGAAGCTGGACTACCTGCATATGTATTTGATTATAGGCGTATTAGGTCTCATCATTGTGCTAACCATAACATGGTATTACCCCAAGTTTGAGACAACGGAAATACAACACAAAAAAATCATACTGCGTAAACGCTATTGGCTCTATTACCTGCTCACCTTTTTTTCAGGTGCGAGGCGGCAAATCTTTATGGTATTTGCGGGCTTTATGATGGTTGAAAAGTTTGGTTATAGCGTCAGTGAAATCACTGCGCTGTTCTTAATCAACTACGCCGTTAATCTACTGTTTGCGCCTGCTATTGGTCGTTTGATTGGACGTATTGGTGAGCGTAATGCGCTTACTGTGGAATATATTGGACTCATCTTAGTCTTTATCAGCTATGCCCTAGTCGAACAAGCCCATATGGCGGCAGCACTCTACGTCATCGATCATTTACTGTTTGCGATGGCAATTGCGATGAAAACCTATTTTCAAAAAATCGCCGACAGCAAAGACATTGCCGCCACTATGTCAGTCAGTTTCACCATAAACCACATAGCGGCTGTGATTATTCCTGTGCTTTTGGGCTTATTATGGTTAACCGATCCCGCCTTTGTATTTTACATAGGGGCGGGCTTTGCCGTATGTTCGTTAATACTAGCGCTGAATGTTCCGCGCCATCCTGAACCGGGTAATGAAACCTTATGGTCTTGGCCAACTAAAAGTGCGAAATCAATCGCTAAAGTCGTTAAATAAAACGGCATAATAACGAACCAAAGAATTGGCTTAACGAGATGCTCAAACTAAAGAGATGATCATCTAAAGTGAGCTACAACCGAATGTAAGAGTTCACTAAGCCCACACCTCAACCACAGTGCAGGCTCAAGGATAAATAACGCGATGAAGGATTCAGATATTTTACTGTTGGCAGAAGAAGGCGAGTCAGCATCCGAGGTATCCGCTCGCAAAAAAGCCCTGCTACTTGGTCGCCAATTAGGGCTCGCCAGTGAGCAAGAATATCGCCCTGCGAACGCCTCAATAGCCGAGCGAGCTCAACATAGAGCACGCAAGTTATCGAGCGAATATCAGGCCAATGTGGAAACCATTTTTGCCTTAGCCCTCAGTTATACCCACTCAGATGTCACTGGGGTCGATCTTGATCCCGATTGGAGCCATCAATTTTTCTTGATGGCGGAACAAATCCATAACCGTAAGATGCAAGATTTATGGGCTCGGATATTGTCGAGCGAGATAGTCAATCCGGGCAACTTCAGTCTACGTACCCTAGCGCTGCTCAAGCAACTGACTCACAGGGAAGCACAAATTCTTGAAAAAGCCCTTGGCATGGCGGCGAAGGTAAATAACGAGCAGCGCCTAAAACTCATCAGTGGCTACCGCTTGTCAGGTGGGATTGGCCAGTATTTCCGTAAAACCACCTCAGTCAATTTAGGCTTATCCCAGTTTGGGCTGCCTTATTCCAGTATTTTGACCTTAGTCGATGCGGGAATACTTCACAGCAGTGAGTTCGAAACCGGCCTACTCAATAACAAAACACCGATTCAATTTGCCCTGCAAGGCATACAAATGAAGCTTACGCCCAAGAGCGGTAATCTGCTTTTTAGCTATTATCGCTTAACACCGATTGGTGATGAACTGGCCCAACTAGTACAGCCTAAGCCAGATCAAGAATACTTGAAGGCTCTACAGCTCTTATTTGCTAAAGACTTTAAAATAGAATAATTATCACGCCATAAAAAATTATGAATCAATGGTATAAGCAGTAAAACCCAGAAATAACAAAGGAGCCTAAAGGCTCCTTTTAAGCAAGATAAGGGCTAAATATTAAGCTAGCGCTTTTGCCTTATCGGCATTAATTACATTGATCGCCGTTAAATAATCGATTAATGCACGCACTTGAGTCACTAAATCGCCTTTGCTGGTATCTATGGTTAATTCGGCGGCTAATGGTGCTTCATAAGGTGATGAAATACCAGTGAAATTGCTAATTTCGCCACTACGCGCTTTCACATATAACCCCTTAGGGTCACGCTGCTCGCACACACTCAAAGGCGTAGCTACATGCACTTCAATAAACTGCCCCGCAGGAAAACGGGCACGAATACCATCACGTTCTTCACGGGTCGGGGAAATAAAGGCCGATAACACCACAAGCCCCGCATCCACCATCAATTTAGCCACTTCACCCACACGACGCAGATTCTCATCACGGTCTTCAACCGTAAACCCTAAATCTTTACACAGGCCATGGCGCACATTATCGCCATCGAGCAAATAAGTGTGGAATCCCGCCTCAAATAACGCCCGCTCTAGTGCACCCGCCAATGTTGACTTGCCCGCGCCAGAAAGTCCGGTAAACCAAAGTAGTACTGGGTTTTGGCCTTTCTGCTCGGCTCTGGCGGCTTGGTCTACAGGATGTTGATGCCACACGATATTTGTCATAAAAACTCCTCAATCCCCATGTTGACTAACCGCTAACATAAGGGCAATAAACTCAAGCTAATCACTAAAATGGAAAGATGATCGGCACCATAAATATCACTATCAGGGAATACAGCACAGATAACGGCAATCCAAGGCGGACAAAGTCACTGAAGCGATAATTACCCGCATTAAATACCATCAAATTGGTCTGATAGCCGTAGGGTGAAATAAAGCTCGCACTGGCACCAAAGACAACGGCCATAATAAAGGGCCTTGCATCGACACCGTAATTAAGCGCAATCGCGTAAGCGATAGGGAACGCCAGCGCCGCCGCTGCGTTATTGGTCACCAGTTCAGTCAGCAATAAAGTCATTAAATACACGCCGACAAAAGCGCCAAATACCCCATAACCGTTAATAACTGAGAGTAATCCTTGGGCTAAACTGTTCGCAAGGCCTGTACTCATCATCAAGTTGGCAAGCCCTAATGCACTCCCCACGATCACCACTAATTCCAATGGGAAACGGCGTTTAAGCTCAGCCAGTGTGACTGCGCCTATGGTAAAATAACTGAGCAGCAATATCACTAAACCTTTAGCCAAGGGTAATATGCCAGTGACACTTAGGATGATCGTTGCCGCAAAGCCCAGCAATACCCAACGACCACGACGACTGTCTAGACGCACATTCAAATCTAAGCCACTGATCGCTGCAAACTCTGAACTCAGCTTTGCGCTATTGCTAAAACCATCACCTGGTGTCAATAACAACACATCACCGGGTTGCAGAATAATGTCACCGAGTCCGCCTTTCAGCGGATGATTTCCGCGGCGAATGGCCATCACAGCCGCATCAAACTGTTCACGAAAACGCGATGCTTTCAACGAACTGCCCACTAAACTGGATGACGGTGCGAGTACAGCTTCAACTAAATTTTGTCCTTTGGCTTGATGTTTACCAAACCAATCTAAACCATCGAATTGGTGCAATAACTCAACCGATTCCACCGCGCCACTAAAGCGCAGCACGTCGTCCGCTTGCAACACTAACTGGGGCGGCACAGGGCAAATACAAATGCCACTGCGTTCTAATTCAACCAGATATAACTTTTTCAGCGCCCTAAGTTTATTATCCACCACACTGCGACCGACCAAGGACGAACCTTTCGCCACATGGGCTTCGAGCAAATATGGCAGCGCTTCTTCACCTGATTCTTCCCGTCTGTCGGGCAGAATGTTCGCCAGTAAGGTCAGTAACAAGATGCCTGCGACGACGATCACCACTGCAACTGGTGTAAACTCGAAGAACCCTAAGGCGGGTAAGCCGGCGTTTTCTACAAAGGAGTTCACAATCAAGTTGGTCGAGGTACCAATCAGGGTCAGTGTGCCACCTAAAATTGCCGCATAATTTAACGGCAATAATAACTTAGCTGGCGCGTGTGCTTGATTGCGGCGCACAACACCAATCAGTGATGCCACAACTGCAGTGTTATTGGTAAATGACGACAGTAAAGCCGTCGAAAAACCGAGCTTTGCCATTGTCATAGGCAAAGAACTATTGCCTATGACTTGACTCAACTTTCCCAGCAGGGACGTTTTTTCTAACGCCGTCGCGGCCAACACCAAGAGGACCAGCGTGACTAAGCCAATATTGGTAAAGCTTGTTAATGCGGTATCGAGCGCAACCATGCCAAGCAAATAACAGAGCAAAAATGCAAATAAAAACAATACCGCTGGATTGATACGGCCGCTAATTAAGCCAGCCACAAGCCCTATCAAAATAATCGCTAATAGCCACAAGTCACTCACAAATTAAGCTCCAAGCTTAGTGATATCTATCGCTTGCCAATGGGGGAAGTGTTTACGCACTAAGGCATTAAACTCGACTTCAAAGGCACTAAATTGTGACGCTGTTTGCTTGTTAACATGTTGACCCGACACCACCATAACCGCGGCAACCGTCGCATTACTCAGGCGGTCGATTAAAATCATTCCGCCCGTATCACGCACTAACGAATATGCATCAAACACTATGTCTTCGGTCAGTTCTAAGGTCACACGCGCAATCGCGTTTAACCCAAGCGTGTCCGTCGCACTGCGCGCTAAGGTATTAACGTCAACCACATAATCGATAGCAGTCACAGAGGCTTGCGTCTTCTTACCGGCCACTTTGATGTCGTATAACTGACCGAGTTGTAATGGCTTTTCATCCATCCACACTATGTCAGCGCTGATCACGTTAGCGACGGCAGGTGCAGAATCCGGTCTTGCCAGTAAATCGCCACGGGAAATATCAATTTCATCTTCCAGCGTGATAGTCACAGCTTGGCCAGCAACCGCTTCTTGTATGTCACCATCGAAGGTCACAATACGTTCAACCTTGCTGCGTTTGCCCGATGGCAAAGCGACTAACTCGTCACCGACATTGATGATGCCAGAGGCTAACGTGCCCGCAAAACCGCGAAAATCTAAGTGAGGGCGCGACACATATTGCACAGGGAAACGCACAGGCAATGAGCTGAGTTCACGTTGAGTATCAATGGTTTCTAGCAGTTCAAGCAGTGTACCGCCTTGATACCAAGGGCTTTGGGTGCTGCGCTCAACCACGTTGTCACCATTAAGCGCCGATAACGGCACAAAGTGGATATCGAGATTACCGAAATCTTTAACAAAATCCGTAAAATCGGCACGAATACGGTTGAATACTTGCTCGTCAAACCCGAGCAAATCCATCTTATTCACAGCAACAACAAAGTGACGAATACCCAGTAATGACGCGATAAACGCATGGCGCTTAGTCTGAGTCTGCACGCCGTAGCGGGCATCGACTAAAATCACCGCTAAATCACAGGTTGATGCACCCGTTGCCATGTTGCGAGTGTACTGCTCATGCCCTGGCGTATCGGCGATGATGAACTTACGCTTATCACTTGAAAAATAACGATAAGCCACATCGATAGTGATGCCCTGCTCGCGCTCAGCTTGTAGGCCATCCACCAGCAAGGCGAAGTCAATGGCTTCACCTGTGGTGCCCATCTTGGCGCTGTCGCTCTTGAGGCTCGCTAATTGATCTTCATAGATCTGGGCGCTGTCGTGTAACAGGCGGCCGATTAAGGTACTTTTGCCGTCATCCACACTGCCACAGGTTAAAAAGCGCAGTAAGCCTTTGTGCTGCTGCAGGGCTAGATATTCTTTCACACCATGGAGGGTAATTTCTGCCGCCATGAGATTGGTTTTATTGACCGCTTTGTCCATCATATTCTCACTCTTGATCTGCTTGGCTGAAAGTCGCGCTGATTAGCGCCACCTTCGCGAAATAGGGTTAACCCTGTAGAGATTAGAAGTAGCCTTGACGCTTCTTCTGCTCCATAGAGGCACTTTGATCTGAGTCGATCAATCGGCCCTGACGTTCGCTCGAACGGGTTAACAGCATTTCTTCAATAATCTTTTCTAGACTGTCGGCCTCAGAATACATGGCGGCTGTGAGTGGGTAGCACCCTAAGGTTCTAAAACGCACCACTTCTTCTTTAATCTGCTCGCCCTCGGCTAACTTCATCCGCTCGTCATCGGCCATGATTAACTGACCACCGCGCTCAACCACTTGACGTTTAGCAGCAAAGTACAAAGGCACTAACTCAATGTTTTCTTGATAAATATATTGCCAAATATCCAGCTCAGTCCAGTTAGATAATGGGAACACGCGAATACTTTCGCCCTTGTTTACTGCGCCGTTATAGGTACGCCATAATTCTGGACGTTGGTTTTTAGGGTCCCATCTGTGGTGACGGTCGCGGAAGGAATACACGCGCTCTTTGGCGCGGGATTTTTCTTCATCGCGGCGAGCCCCACCAAAAGCCGCATCGAAACCATATTGGTTAAGTGCTTGCTTTAAACCTTGGGTTTTCATGATGTCAGTGTGTTTCGCACTGCCATGGTCGAAGGGGTTAATCCCCTGCGCCAACCCTTCTGGGTTGATGTGCGTCAGTAACTCGAAGCCAAATTTCTTTGCCTGCGCATCACGAAACGCGATCATCTCTTTGAATTTCCAACCTGTATCGACATGCAGTAGCGGGAATGGGATCTTGCCTGGATAAAAGGCTTTACGTGCTAAATGCAACATAACGGAAGAATCTTTCCCGATGGAATACAACATCACAGGATTATCGAATTCGGCTGCAACTTCACGAATGATCTGGATGCTCTCAGCTTCCAGTTGTTGTAAGTGGCTTAGTTCACGCCCGGCCATACTATTCTCCGTTACCTTAAATTCGCCGTGTTACCACAGCATGGATTTGCTTAATTTGTTTAACTGCTTAATAGCTTTAACTGTTTGCGGCTTAATTTATCGACGCGCCCGAGACTCTAACCGATTGAGTCTGTTCATCGCTGACCTGAGTCGATTCAATCGCTTCAGGTTTGAACCAATGCAAGGTGTCACTCAGCGTGACGACTTCACCTATGATCATCAAAGCTGGCATTTGTAATTCTGGATCGGCGGCAAGCTGTTCAAGCTCACCTAAACGGCCGATAAAACGACGTTGCTCTTTAGTGGTTGCCTTTGACACTATCGCCACGGGTGTTTCAGGGCTTCGGCCCGCATCGACTAGACCTTGGCGAATAATGCCTGCGTTCAGAATCCCCATATACACGACTAAGGTATTGTTAGGATTAGCATAACCTTGCCAATCCATAGGGCGACTCTCTAACTGACAATGGCCAGTGATAAAAGTGACGCCTTGGGCATGGTCTCTGTGGGTTAGGGGAATTCCCGCATAGGCTGACGTGCCGCTGGCAGCGGTAATGCCGGGAACGACTTCAAACTCAACCCCAGCTTCAACTAAGGTTTGTAACTCTTCACCCCCGCGACCGAAAATAAAAGGATCGCCACCTTTAAGGCGCACCACATTTTTACGAGTGTAGGCTTTAGTGACGAGTAACTGATTAATCTCGTCCTGTGCGGCGCTATGCTTGCCCGCACGTTTACCTACGGCAATCTTCTCAGCGTCTTTGGGAATAAGATCGAGGATATCTTGGCTGACTAAAGCGTCGTATAGCACTGCATCAGCGGTTTTAAGGATACGCCATGCCTTTAACGTCAATAACTCAACGTCGCCGGGGCCGGCACCCACCAGCCAGACTTTGCCTTTGGCCGCTTGGCCCGGTAAAGAGAAAATTTCCATCAGAATCCCCAAGATCACTTTAGTCTGTAGAAATATAGCGCGTCTTATATTCCATAATAAATAGATAATAATTAGTTTTTATATCATTTAGATATAAAAGAATGAGGGATCACTCACTTAAAGTGGGGAAAACCTTAGGTTTCAAAATCAAAAATGCACTAAATTCAGGTTAACCTATTGAAATAAAAGTGACTTAATAAGATTAAGCTAATTGCATCAAATTAATTTCTGTCCGCTAAGTGCATAATTTTGGCACTATGTTATTGCCAAAAATTCTACCTAAACATGTCTCTATGGGACTAAAAATGGCTGACTACAAGATTTGTCATTAAGTGACACAGGATTTTTCCATAAGCATAAATTCACTTTCTAATGTTAAGCTGGAAATAACTATCTTTGTTGAGTACGACTGACAAATAAATAAACACATCAAGGAGGGCAGATGAAACCACTTTACTCAGGTATTGCATTGGCAGGGCTATTAGCCTGTACGGACATAAATGCCGAAGAATCATTAGTAAAAGGAAGAGTAAAAGATGAACTTGCCACGGCGGATCTACCTTTTGTGATTACGCCACATAAAGTGAATTACCTTTTACCAGTCACCTACAGCCCAGATCCCAACATGGCACCTTTCACCGAAGATGCAATACTCAACCCCTATTCATTAGATGAGTTTGAGGCTAAGTTCCAAATCAGTTTTAAATTTCCTATTTGGTACAATGTGTTTGGTGATAATGGCCATTTATTTTTTGCTTACACCAATCAATCCTATTGGCAGGTTTATAACAAAGACACTTCATCACCTTTTAGGGAAACCAATCACGAGCCTGAAGTCTTTATGCTGTTTAATAACGATTGGAAAATTGGCAGTGTGACCAATTCCTTTTGGGGGTTTGGTGCCGTACATCAATCGAATGGTAAAGCAGGGCCACTTTCCCGCAGTTGGAATCGCCTCTATGCCACTATGATTTTTGATGCAGGCCCACTCGCCTTCTCCACCAAAGTGTGGTGGCGTATTCCTGAAGATGAAAAAACAGATCCATATAAAGCCAGCGGCGACGATAACCCGAATATTGATGACTATATAGGTAAAGCAGAGTTTATTGGCGTTTATGGTATTGATGAACATAGATTCACTTTAACCGTTAAAACGAATCTAGAAGATATCGACAGAGGCTCAGCAGAACTGACTTGGAGTCATCCTATCGTCGGCAACTTACGCTTTTATACTCAATACTTTAATGGTTATGGCGAAAGCCTAATCGATTACAACTATCACAATCAACGTATTGGTATCGGAATTTCACTCAACGATATTCTATAAGAAAGATATACCCACTTGATCCCGCTGTTTAAGATTGTTTGGGTATATAAAGTGACTAAGTACAAAAATCGACCATAATTTGCTGCTAATCTACCAAACCTGCTGCTAAATTGCTCAGATGGACCTGAGTTTAGGGCTCAGCAGGACGATTTACATTGATCCGAATGGCATTTAAGCCGATAGTCGCACACCTTTTTGTGCCCTGAAGCAGCGCCTTAACATCATGGAGGAATATGAGTTTTAGCTACCGCAGCATAGTCATGCTACTCAGTGTCATTATTTTCGCGAGCTTACTTAAGCTCGCGTTTTTCGCTGTGCCAAAAGATAGCGCTGCACCAGTGCTGAATGCACAAGAGGTACGCCAAGATCTCTATGCCTTATTGGATCAAATCGAGCAACACTCAGCGTTTTATGCCTTAACGGCCGACAAAGCCAACCCGCAGCTTAAATTTATGGCTAGCCTTATTGTTGAACAGTATCAAGATATTACTCCCAATGATCGCTTTGCTGCTGAAGTCACTAAATTACTCAATACCCTCAAAGATCCAGGCGCTCAAGTGCATAACTTCGATGATCAAAGCGGCGATCTCCCGTTAACGCTAAGGCCAGTCAACGACCAATGGTTAGCCTTGGATAACGATAATAATCCAGTCAACAACGACTTCCCCTTTATCACTCATATCGATGGTTTACCTATGAGCAAATGGGTAGCGACCAGCCAAGCCTACTTACCTGAGCCGGCAAAACAGAGCCAAGAAATGCAGTTACCTTGGCTGAAAAAACTTAACCTACTGCGCGAAGACTTAGGACTCAGCATAAAGCCCTATGTGGTCATTACGCTAATTAATGATGACCAACAAAGCCAGCAGGTGACTCTCGCCCTGCCAAGCCATAACCCACAAACTCAATTAGCAACTATCAGTGAAAAAGACGAGACTCAAGATATTAATGTGCTCGAATTTATTAACCAATTATCTCAATTTGAGCGCACCGAATTTCAAGACATGCCAAATCAATTAGAGACGGTCAACAATACGACGGTCAAGCTTAAGATCAGCGATCTCTACGCCTTTGAATTAGATAAAGAACAACAGCAAGAACTGCTCAAAGGCATGACACATCCCTTACTGATCATTGATTTACGTGATTCCAGTGGCTTTAGTCCAAAATTATTGACTATGCTGTCGCGATATCAAGATACGGATTTAAATAACACTTTAGCACTTAACGTGATGGGATTTGCGCACTATCGCCGCTCACCAGAGCTGAGAAATGATTATCTACAGCCGCTCAATTTTATGCCTCTGGATGCGTTAGAGTACAGTCCTCCTAGGCTCAAATCTCTCACCCGTAACTTACCCTCTGTCGATAAAGAGAAATTCAGCCCTTGGTATGTTCGCACTAAGCCTGCGGTGGCTCCTGAAGGGCGAAATCGCTTAGCGCTACTCGTGAGTCCCCATTGTCGCCAAGAATGCGAGTGGATTGCCTATCGTACTAAATCTTGGTCTAGGGCAAATTTGATTGGTGAAAAAACCTCAGGCGACTTTGCACGTCAGTATCATTTCAAACTGCCAAACAGTGGATTAAACATAAGATTCAGCAGTTCGTTAACCTATGATGCACAGGGGCGACTCCTGTCCGGTATCGGGACTGAACCGGATATTTTGCTCCCTCAGAACAGTGATATTCAATGGCAAGGGCTCGTTAGTTTAATGCGCTCCGCCAAGCCCAAAGCGCAACTTGTTCTGCCAGCACAGCACACTAAGTTGGCTCAAGCTAAGCTAAATTAAGCCAAAAAAAGAGCCAGCAATCTGCTGGCTCATTTCAAACAAATATGAGTTTACTAACGCATTACTTCTTTTCAGTCGCTTTAGAATTGGCGACTGAACCTATGACCAAGCCTTGCTTATTCACATCGAAGCTCATTTGAACTCGCATGTTGTAATCTTTAAGCATTTGCATTTCTTCAGGGATCGGCTCACCGCTCATTTCTAACAGTGTTAGCACTGGCGTAAACATCTTGCCGTAATCAGCAGATAAGCTGTACATGCCATTCGCTGACAGTTTCTCGCCTGCTAATTTGTTAGCTAAGGCCAAGCCTTTATCACCGCTATACACCACTAAATGTTGACCTTTAATCGCCAGCATTGGCTTAACACCTAACTCTGGAGGCAACATCAATATTGGAGATAAATCAGTAGCATCGCCGTTATCGGCTAATTGCACTTCAGCCAGCATAGGGGCGAAAGGTTTCACCATATTAAACAACATGGATGGGTTTTCGGCGCTGAGGCTGACTAAAGCATCTAAACTTTCTAACTTAGGCTCTTGATCTTGTGTGCTCATTTTAAAATCGAGCAATGAAACGCTCATGCCTTTCACACCGTTAGCCATGCCAGTAAACATGCCTAGCATAGCTGGGCTCTGTTGGCTCAACTCAGCCTGCAACTCTGCCAATGGTGCACAGGTCAGTTGTGGCTTTTGCAGATCATCCCAAATAGCCGTTAATGAAGGGGTAATTTCATTGATATCTAAGCCTATTCCCATGGAGAAGATAGTGCTGTCGATATCCGCCAGATGCGATGGAATAAAACCACGCATCTTTTGCATTGCCGCAAGAATAGGTTGATTCTTCGTTTCGACAACAAATGAAGCCGCCATATGGCTTTCTTTTTCCGTCACAGAAAACGCCGTTAAACCAGCAACGGTACGCGGCCAGTTAGCGGCAATCGCAGTCAGTTCGGTACGACATTCTGGTGTTCTGATTTGAGCTAATGGATCTTCACCTGCACTTTCATCAGCAAAAAATTGATTCAGTTGCTTAGCTAGCATATTGCTATCTGCAGAGGTCAATGCCTTTACAATTTCCACATGGTTAATAAAGCTAATACTGTCATCTTTAAAACCATGGGTCTTAATAATATCTTCTAATATGCCAGAAGCGGCTAATGACTGCGGCGCCTTCTTAATACCAAATGCCATTTCTAATAACTCAGGCTCGGTAATAGAGGTGCTGAAAGTCATCGTTAATATGCCATCTTTCTGGGCAAATAGCAGTTCAGCTTTCTCTGCTGAGCTTTCATCCGATAGTGCATAAGCGCGATAATCAACATCGCCCACTTTACGCATTTCGTGGGTTACACCACTGTCTTTTTCGGCTTTATCTAATACAGCCCAAAATGCTTCGGCCTGATTAACATCAATCTTTAATACTGGCAAAGCACCTAAAGTATAAATATAAGGTTTAACTTCATCGGGGAAACCGAAGGTTTTTAACAGTAAGGCAGGATCTTTCATCCCATCCATATACTGCTGATAAATGCTAACGAAGAACTTGCCCATAGGGCTATCCTGCACACCGAGTTCATCAAGCGTATTACTTGGATATTGCTGATAATTTCCAGAAATAGACTGTAAATACGCTTTTAACGGGAAGGGTTTTAACTGGCCCGAAAATATCGGCGTATCGGCAGGCACATAGTCGAGCAAAGGATTAGCAGAGGCACTAGAACCCGCGCCATTCTGCATATACCAATAACCACCAGCACCTGCTGCAATAATTGCCGCGGCAATCACAATCTTTTTCATTTAAGAAACTCCATTTAATGACATTCAATTTTATGAAAACAATACCTAAAGAACTCACCTTAGGTATTTAAATATTTATCCGCTCTTACATATCCCTTATGCAGATAATGCAAAATCAGAAAACACAACGACTCAGCCCTACGCAATACAAACCCAGTTTAAAATGCTTAGGCTAAGCGAAACTAAGGTATAAAATTTTCCCGATAATTTAACATTAAACCGACACAGAAGCGAACAGGATAGGAGTTCGCAGCATTAAAAACGCATTAGAATTAACGTTTATTCAACATGATTCCAATCTTATTTCAATTCGGTAATAAAACATCTCAAAGTCATCGACGATTAAGCAAAGAACCCAATGACAAATTAAGCTCATCTCACTCAAACTACCTCACCAGAGCGTCATCGTGCTTCATGAACTTTTTTAAGCGTGACGTCACCTAGCTGGCGCATTTGCTTACGGATCCAAGCTGAGCGCTGCTGCACATAGGATGACGGTGGAGACACCTTATAGCGCCAAGGATTGGGTAAAATGGCTGCGAGTAATGAAGCCTCGTATTGGGTGAGTTTTGCCGCTGACTTTCCAAAATAATGCTTTGATGCCGCTTCGGCGCCATAAATGCCTGGACCAAATTCTACAATATTTAAATACACTTCAAGAATACGCGACTTATCCCAAGTCAACTCCATCAATAACGTAAACCAAGCTTCCAATCCCTTACGAAAGAAACTGCGACTCGACCACATAAAAAGGTTTTTCGCCGCCTGCTGACTTAAGGTACTTGCCCCGCGGACTTTGGTGCCTTTTTGATTGTATTTCAGCGCCGAACTTATCGCGGCTAAATCGAATCCAGTATGCTCAACAAAACGTTGATCTTCCGCAGCAATCACAGCCAATTGTAATTCGGGAGAAATTTGCGCTAAATCGCGCCATTGATGCCTGATCTCACCGATAGGAGAAGGTGGAAATAAGGCACGTTCGATACGCCAAGTCCACATAGGAGGATCGACGAATCGTAGTAGGATCACTAATAAAATTGAGCAAATAAATGCCCAAACTAATCCCTTAAATAACCAAGACAATAAACGACGAAAACCACGCTTTCGTCTCTGAGGTGCTGGGTCACTCGACTTATGAACACTTGGACGCCTGACATGATCTCGCATCGCATATAAAGGGGCCGTCATTTATACCATCTCATCCACACACTCTCATTTCTTGTTTCTCATCTATCCAGTCAAGCCATCCCATTGCAAGGATTCTTTGGGGCAACCTAGGCTTACAGAAAATATTCTAAAGCTTTACGCGAGTTGCAAGCTGATCATGCTACGAGAGTAAAGGAAACACCAAGGATATCTTACTCGATAATCAAAGATAGGTTGAGAAATAACCATAACAAGAACAAATCACTATTAGAGATTAACTGGGGTCGACTTAACTTGACCTCGGCAGCTTTGACGACAGCTGACCGAGGTAATGATGGCTGATTAACGAGAGCTAGCAAGTCAATCAAACTGCTTGATACTCGCAGGTGCGAGTCAGGTTTTCAACACTTTCACTGCATCCAATTAAGCCATATCGATACACAGCAAACCCAGCCCATAAATACCGATATACAACAACTTAACCTCATAAAAGACATGAATCATGTCAATTAACGTAGTAAAACGCTTCAAAACCATCTACGGGAACTTCAAAATATAGCGCAGGCTTAACCAATGTGCATAACTCTGTGAGTAAAAATGTACAACATTTTTAGCATTTAAAAATGAATGCAAACTAACTCTATGAATATCAATCTATCTTAGTTAAATGACGCTTAAATGACATCACTTAACTTCCTCGGCAATCCAGAGTATTAAATTCACCCCAAACCCCACCTACCTTAAAATGATAAAAAAAACGCCCCAAACTAAGTTGAGGCGTTTAATATTTAAAATCAATAAAATGACTAGATATCGTAGTGCAAACCACACTCACGTTGTAGGCCATTAAAGCGAGTTTCTTCCTCTGTCATGCCTAATTCGAGTGGTTTACTCGAATGGGTATCTCCCACAGAAACATATCCTTGGTCCCAAAGTGGATGGTACGGCAAGTCAAATTGAGTCAGATAGAGGTGCACATCTTTATTCGACCACTCGATAATAGGCAGTAACTTAAAGCGCGTGCCATGAATCGCCAGTATCGGCAACGCCTCACGGGTACTGGCTTGGCTGCGTCTCAGCCCTGCAAACCAAGTGCCTACCTCAAGCTCGGCTAAAGCGCGTTGCATAGGCTCAACTTTGTTTAACCGGTTGTATTGCTCTAGTCCGTTTACCCCTTGCTCCCACAACTGGCCAAAGCGCGCCTCTTGCCATGCCGATGTCATCACTGCTTGGTACACTTTTAAATTCAGTGATAAACGATCTGTCAGCTCGTCGATAAACTGATAAGTCTCAGGGAATAAATAACCCGTATCCGTGAGAATAACCGGAATATTCGCCTGTGCCTGACTCATCATATGCAGCATTACAGCGGCTTGGATCCCAAAGCTTGAGGACAGCGCATGATTACCGGGCAAATAAGTTAAGCCCCATAGCACTCGCTCTTGCGCGCTTAATCCACCTAAGAACTGATTAATACGTTCAAGTTCTATCCCTTGCTCTGCCTTAGGCGCACTCAATAATGCCTTGAGTTCGGCAGCGCTGACCACAGTCGGCACTTTATCACTGGTTTTTTGCTCAAGATCAGCCATGAAAATCCTTAGCGGCATCGATCACCGCCTTCACTACGCCCACGCGGACGGTGAAGTTACCAAAGGTTTCGCCTGCATCACGCTCTACGGCATAGCGGCCAAACAGGGTATCCAATTCGGCGAGAATGTCCGCCTCTTGGATATTTTCTTTATGCATTTTGTTCAAACGAGTCCCTTCAAAACTTGCACCTAAGTACAAGTTATAACGGCCCGGCGCTTTACCCACAAGGCCAATTTCAGCGGCAAATGGGCGGGCACAACCATTTGGACAACCCGTCATCCGCACCACAATCGCTTGCTCGCTAATGCCGTGTTTTGCCTGCAGCGCATCGATATGATCGATAAACTCAGGGAAATAACGCTCGGCTTCTGCCATCGCTAATGGACATGTCGGCAACGCCACACAGGCAATCGAGTGACCGCGGGTTTGCGTCAACACTTGGCCCAGCAGACCATGTTTACGGGCTAAACCTTCAATCGTGGCTTTATCTTCTGCCGCTACACCTGCGATGATCATGTTTTGATTCGAGGTCATGCGGAAATCGCCCTTGTGGATCTTAGCAATTTCACGCAACCCCGTTTGCAGGGTTTGGCCCGGTAAATCCTTAATACGACCGCTTTCGATAAATAAGGTTAAATGCCACTTACCGTCAACGCCTTCGACCCAACCATAACGATCGCCGCGATCGCCAATCACTACATCACGCTTAGGTTCAAACTTCACCCCAGCACGTACTTCAACTTCGGCTTTAAATTTCTCATAGCCGTGGTCAACGATTGTGTATTTAAGGCGCGAGCGCTTACGATTAGAGCGATTGCCCCAGTCACGTTGCACAGTCATCACAGCTTCGGCAAACTTCATCACGTCTTCAGTTTTGATAAAACCAAAGTCGTCTGCTAGGCGTGGAAAGGTTTCCACTTCGCCGTGGGTCGAGCCCATGCCGCCGCCAGCCGTTAAGTTAAAGCCAACTAGCTCGCCATTTTCGGCAACAGCAATAAAGCCTAAATCGTTGGTGTAAACGTCAACATCGTTATCTGGAGGAACCGCAACCGCCATTTTGAACTTACGTGGCAGATAGGTTTTGCCATACACAGGTTCGACGGTTTCATCTTCGGTCGAGAGTAACTTTTCTTCATCTAACCAAATTTCGGCGTAGGCGCGAGTGTGGGGTAATAGATGATCAGACAGTTGTTTCGCCACTGCATAGGCCTGCTCGTGCAGTTTCGATTCCACCGGATTGGGGTTACACATGACGTTTCGGTTAACGTCACCACAGGCAGCAATCGAATCCAGCGCTTCGCGATCTAAGTCTTGAATAATGGTCTTCAAGTTACGCTTAGGAATACCGTGGTATTGGAAGGTTTGACGGGTCGTCAAACGAATGCTGTTCGAGCTGGTGAGCGTCGAGGCAATTTTGTCCACGCCTAACCATTGCTGCGGAGAACAAATACCGCCAGGTACACGGGCGCGCAACATAAAACTATATAAAGGTTCGAGTTTTTGCTCTTTACGTTCGTTACGTAAATCGCGGTCATCCTGCTGATAGAAGCCATGAAATTTGATCAGCTGCTGATCGCCGTCACTGAAACTGCCAGTCACGGAAGAATCTAAACCTTCTTTGATGGTCCCGCGCAGGTAATCACTGTCGGTCTTTAGGTATTCGTTTAACGCTAACTTTTGCTCACTCATGGCAACTGCCTCTTAAAATTGGGTTCGCTGGCTGCACAGGTCATCACGTGTGCAGCTTTGGCTATGCTTATGCGTTTCTTATCTGTGCAACGGTTGAGATTAATACACGTCTTTTTGGTAACGTTTATCGCTGCGCAGGCTTTCAAAATAGGCTTCGGCAGCTTCGGTATTCAAACCACCGACTTCGACTGCCACCTCAATCAAGGCTTGGTGAACATCTTTGGCCATACGTTCAGCATCACCACAAATATAAAGATGCGCGCCATTTTGCAACCATTGCCACAGGGCTTGGCCTTGCTCTTTAATGCGGTGCTGCACATAAATCTTATGGGCTTGATCGCGTGAGAACGCCACGTCGATACGGCTGAGATCGCCATTTTTCAAATACTGTTGCCACTCAGTTTGATACAAGAAATCCTGCTCAAAGTGAGGATTGCCGAAGAATAACCAGCTATCACCTTGGATCCCTTGTGCTACGCGCTCCTGCATAAAGGCACGGAAGGGTGCAACACCAGTACCAGGACCCACCATGATCACCGGTGTTTCTGGATTTTCAGGTAAACGGAAATGCTTGTTCGACTCAACATAAACCTTAACTTGCGTGCCTTCCTGCGCAGACGCTAAGAAGTGTGACGCGCCGCCAAAACGTGCTGAGCCGTGGCGCTCATCTTCCACTAAGGCCACAGTTAAGTGGACTTCTGTTTCAACTTCGCTTTGACTTGAGGCGATAGAGTAAAGTCTTGGCGTTAATGGACGCAGTAGCTCAAGCAGTGTTGCTGCATTTAAGGTTACTGAGTTATTTGATAATGGATACTGAGTAACTAAATCGGCAAATTGATGCTTAAGGATAAAGTGGCGCACTTGTTCTTTATCTTCGCTCAATGCCAGCAGTTCTGCGCTGCCGCTCAATTCGGCCCATGCTTTGACTAATCCAGGGTATAACTGAGTCAGTTCTTTCTTATCAACCAAAGCTTGCTTAAGGGACAAGGATTCAGTACCAAGGGTCACTAACTCATCGGCGGCTAATGACAAACCCGCTAAGACTTCATCGACTAAGACTTCGTTATTACTAAACCACACACCAAGGGCATCACCCGCTTGATAGGTTAAGCCTGAGTCGCCAAGGTCGATTTCAACATGGCGCACATCTCTGTCTGATCCACGGCCGGTAATTTTCTGGCTTACAAGCACTTCGGCGCTATAGGGGTTTTGCTTAGTAAATTCACTTTCGCCAATCGCTTTAGCGGTGCCGATGGATACCACACTGGCGGACGAGGTTTCGATTAGCGGCTTAACGGCCTCTAATACATCGGCGTGCCACTGGCCAGCGGCTGCTTCATAATCCACATCACATTCAATTAAAGGTAACAGTGATTTAGCACCGAGTGCTGCTAGGCGGGCATCGAAGTCTTTACCGGTTTGGCAGAAAAATTCATAGCTAGAATCCCCCAGCGCAAGCACAGAGTAATGTAGATTGTCTAACTTAGGGGCACGTTTCGATGCTAAAAACTTGTGTAATTCAATCGCATCATCCGGCGCTTCACCTTCACCATGGGTGCTGACCACTAATAAAAGCACAGCTTCTTGCTTTAATTGGCGAACATTGTATTCGCCCATTGAAGCCAAATTGACCGCATAACCTTGCGCCTGCGCCTTATCGGCGAGCGCTTTGGCGACACCACGGCCATTACCCGTTTGGCTGCCATAGAGAATCGTCACAGTTTGAGCCGTTTGCGCCTGTGCGACGGGCGCTAATTGGCCCGCATTAGCTGTGGCAGCAAGATAGCCACTCACCCAGGCCAATTGCACAGCACTTAACTCAGAAGTGAGTTGTTTTAGCTTCTCGACTTGTCCTTGAGACAATGGCGAAGCCAGCGATGAAAGTTCTTTTAACAACATGAGACGGCCCTATGACAGTGTAATGTCCACAAGCTTATCGCGGTTTAAGAAAAGCAAAAAAGAATAAAATAGGATTTTTAATTCCATTTTGGAATATACAAAGTGCAAAATTTAAGCTACAAAAGTGTGCACTGGTTAAAAGTTTTTGATCCGACCAGTGCAGAAACGGCCTGCTTGAGAAATATGCACTTGTGCCAAGCTAAAGTATTGCCACAATGGTCATGAGCCTGTCGAACAATAATTTCTGTTGCCCACAGAATAGTTTGTTTTAAAAACAAAAAGTGTCCATCCTAGATTGAATGCCCTAACTGACTCGAATCACCCGCCGAATAAACGCTGGTGACGACAGATTTTGCAGTTGAGTACGATGAAGGAAGAACAGCAGGCGGAACGATTATATAAACCATCAGGGAGTAGTCATGCAGATTGGAATACCGAGAGAAAGTCTCGCCGGTGAAACTAGGGTCGCCGCGACCCCAGCCACCGTTGAGCAGCTTAAAAAACTCGGCTTTGAAGTTGTTATTGAGGCCAATGCGGGTCAACTGTCAAGTTTCGATGATGCAGCCTTTGAAGCTGCAGGCGCGAAGGTGACAACAAACGTTTGGCAAGCCGATCTGATCTTTAAGGTCAATGCGCCAAGCGACGCCGAAATTGAACAAATCAAAGACGGGGCGACTATCGTCAGCTTTATTTGGCCCGCACAAAACCCTGAGCTGGTTGCGAAGTTATCTAAACGTAAGATCAACGTGATGGCAATGGACATGGTGCCACGCATCTCCCGCGCCCAGTCACTTGATGCCCTCTCCTCTATGGCAAACATTGGTGGATATCGCGCCGTTGTTGAAGCCGCACATCAATTTGGCCGTTTCTTTACTGGCCAAATTACCGCTGCTGGTAAAGTACCGCCCGCCAAAGTGTTAGTCATTGGTGCTGGTGTAGCTGGCCTTGCCGCCATTGGTACTGCTGGTTCGCTTGGCGCCATAGTGCGCGCCTTCGATACCCGCTTAGAAGTGGCCGAGCAAATCGAATCTATGGGCGGCCAATTCCTTAAACTGGATTTTGGTAACGAGGAAGGTGGTTCATCGGACGGTTATGCTAAAACCATGTCGGATGAATTTATTGCCGCCGAAATGGCACTGTTTGCCGAACAAGCCAAAGAAGTCGATATCATCATCACCACAGCGCTAATCCCTGGTCGTCCAGCGCCTAAGCTCATCACCAAAGCCATGGTTGATAGCATGAAGAGCGGCTCAGTGATCGTCGATTTAGCCGCTGCGACGGGTGGTAACTGCGAATACACGCAATCGGGTGAGCTGTTTGTTACTCCTAACGGCGTAAAAGTGATTGGTTATACCGACCTTCCCGGTCGTCTACCGGCGCAATCCTCACAGCTTTACGGCACTAACTTAGTCAACCTGATGAAGTTAATGTGTAAAGAAAAGGACGGCACAGCCAGCATCAACTTTGATGATGTAGTCATGCGCAATATGACAGTGATTAAAGAAGGTGAAGTGACCTTCCCGCCACCACCGATTTCTGTTTCTGCGGCGCCAGCAAAACCAGCGGCGAAAATCGAGCCGAAAAATACCACTCCGAAGGCACCATCTAAGCTCAAATACGTGCTCGCCGCCTTAGGCGTTGCAGGATTTGCTGCCGTGGCATCGGTAGCACCACCAGAGTTCCTGTCGCATTTCACAGTATTCTTGCTGTCCTGCGTTGTTGGCTATTACGTGGTATGGAACGTATCCCACTCACTGCATACGCCTCTAATGTCAGTCACTAACGCGATTTCTGGCATTATCGTGGTCGGCGCCCTACTGCAAATCGGTCAGGGTTCAACTTTGGTCACTGTACTGGCGTTTATCGCCGTGCTGATCGCCAGTATTAACATCTTCGGTGGCTTTACCGTCACTCAGCGCATGCTGAAGATGTTCCGTAAGGATTAAGGGGGTTTAACGTGTCTCAAGGACTGGTAACAGCAGCTTACATTATTGCCGCCATTCTCTTCATCTTCAGTCTCGCGGGACTGTCGAAGCAAGAGACGGCAAAACACGGCAATTTATTCGGTATCTTAGGTATGGCAATCGCCCTACTGGCTACCATTTTCAACCCCGATACTAACGGAATTGCGTGGATCTTAATCGCTATGGTGATTGGCGGCGCGATTGGTATCCGTTTAGCACTAAAAGTCGAAATGACTGAAATGCCTGAACTGGTTGCTATATTGCACAGCTTTGTGGGTATGGCCGCGGTATTAGTGGGTTTCAACAGCTTTATCGACTTACACCCACAGGAAGTATCACAAGTCGTGGTGGCTGTCGGTGGTGATATCAATACGACCCTCGCCGCAGTACAAGATGCGCTAAGTGAAGCGGTGAAGACCGCCAGCAAAGAGCACCTCACTGGCGCTATGCTTAACATTCACTTGGTCGAAGTCTTCCTCGGGATCTTCATCGGTGCGGTGACCTTTACGGGTTCTATCGTTGCCTTTTGTAAGTTACGCGGACTGATTTCATCTAAACCTCTGATGCTGCCACATCGCCACAAGCTAAACCTAGTCGCAGTGCTAGTGTCTTTCGCCCTGTTGGTATACTTCGTACAGACAGGCGGCACTATGCCAGCACTGCTGTTGATGACCTTGATTGCCTTCGCCTTTGGCTGGCATTTAGTGGCATCCATTGGCGGCGCGGATATGCCAGTGGTTGTGTCTATGCTGAACTCCTACTCAGGTTGGGCAGCGGCAGCGGCAGGCTTTATGTTGTCGAACGACCTCTTGATTGTGGTCGGCGCGTTAGTGGGTTCATCGGGTGCTATTCTGTCTTACATCATGTGTAAGGCCATGAATCGCTCATTTATTTCAGTTATCGCGGGCGGCTTTGGCACAGATGGTGTGGCCTCGACTGCCGATGAAGAAATGGGTGAATACCGTGAAACCAACGCCGAAGATGTGGCGGATATGCTGAAAAATGCCACTTCAGTCATCATCACTCCGGGTTACGGTATGGCAGTGGCGCAGGCGCAATATCCTGTTGCGGAAATCACTCAAAAACTACGTGATCGCGGCGTGAAAGTACGTTTTGGTATCCATCCAGTTGCTGGTCGATTACCAGGCCATATGAACGTACTGCTCGCTGAAGCGAAAGTCCCCTACGATATCGTGCTCGAAATGGACGAAATCAACGAAGACTTTAAAGACACAGATGTCGTGCTCGTTATCGGCGCCAACGACACGGTTAACCCCGCGGCAATGGAAGATCCAGGCAGTCCAATCGCAGGTATGCCAGTGCTGGAAGTGTGGAAAGCGCAAAACGTGATTGGCTTTAAACGTTCGATGAACACAGGTTATGCCGGCGTGCAAAACCCACTGTTCTTCAAAGAAAATACCCAAATGCTGTTTGGGGATGCTAAGGCCAGTGTTGAAGCCATTTTAAAGGCACTTTGAGTTTGATTTAATATCAACAGAGTAGAAATCGCTTAGGCGATAAACACTATTCTAAAGAAATGAAGGGAGCCACTGGCTCCCTTTCTTTTCACATTTTTTTAAGCCTATTAAGCTAGTCTCTACGCCAATATGATGCGAGGCTTATCTGCCTACAATGCTGATATGCTTAATGTAAGCTAAAACAGTAAGTTAAATCTAAAGCTGGTTTAAGGAAATAATAAATGTTGCTTGGGCTGTTTATCCTGTCTGCCGTGTTAATCAAAACCTCATTACTCGGGCTTGGCTGGATATCGATTACCATCGGCCTGAGTGGGTACCTGTTTTGTCGATGGTTTAATATCAATTTAGATATCAAACTGATTGATAAATTTAAACGACTCTTTATCACTGGTGCGGCTCTGCATCTTCTCGTCTATATCGGCTTAATCACTAAGCTTTTCCTTATCGACAGCTTTGAAGACTTGCCCACATTCCTGATAAGTCACTTAGTCTTACACCACGCAATCAGTGCCGTGATTGCTGCCGCATTAACCTTCTTGGCGATTCGCATCTATCTACAACAGCAAAAATTAACTCAAGCCTATCGACAGGAATTAAGCTAACTCAACAAGGTTTTGATGACAAATGCAGACGAATAAAAGCTGGCTAGATTCATCATTAACTTAAGTGCCATAAAATAATGGGGGACTAAAGCTGATCAGGCAAAGGTGTTGTCAGCAACACTGAATTCATCAATGGATTCAAACATCAGGGATAAGAATGACCCCTGATGTTTGGGGGGGAGCTAAGCCAAGATACGTTAGTCGACGGCAATATCGTTATCTTTAAGCTCTTTTGACAGGGTTTCATAATTCGTTTTGAGTTTTGGCAAAGTATCTTCTTTGATTTTACTCAATACATTTTGCAACTGATCCTTACCGTAAGAAACGCTATAGTGACGGGTTTCAATATTGCTAATGATCTTCTCAGACTCTAAATACAAACGACGAATATCAGACAAAATATCACTCGGTGTTTCTAGCGCATTAGCAGAATAGCGCATGTTATCCCAGACAAATAATCCCATCTGCGGATGCATTTTCACTAAACTATTACTACTCATAGTCTCAACTGTGTCAGCGTAATGACTCAAGATTTCAACATTGTCACTCACTTCGTCATATAGGGCATGACGCAGATGATAGTTATTCTGCATATTGCTCAGGGCATCAAATTTAATTGCCTGTGACAACCCTTCTTGCGCGGCTAAATACACGCCAACAACAGTCGCAATGATTATAAAAATCTGACTCACCCAAAAACTGGTTTTGATAAGCTCAGTGTTATCAAGCTTAATGGTGCGTTTAGGCATATCTGCCTCATTAGAGATGGGTGTCATGTCCATATGTTTTATCCTGTCAAATCAAGAGTACAAGGCAATATCACTAACTTAAATCATTATTGAGTGGTCATCCTACACTATTGGGGTATGACTTACCTCAGTACAAATCACGATTTTTACCCACAAAAAAGGAGCCATTAGGCTCCATTTTTATATTCATTGGTCAGTCTATTATGCTGCTTTTGCCACATCAAAATTGGATAGCAACATCACAGCTGTACGGCCTAATAAATGGTTGATCGTGCGATCGCCCGCTAAGCCTAACTCAGCAATCGCTTGCTGACGCGCTGTACTCACCGCTCTAAAGAGGGTAATTTCATTATTCGCACCACCACAAAGACTAAAGAACAGTCTTAATACTGCGCGGTAATGCTCTTCCTGCATTGCCTGCATCCAGGATGTTTCCAATGCCTCTTGGCTAGAAAAATCCAGCGCAGCAACAAATAGATTGCCGATACGACTATCTAAACGAACAAGAAAATCGCTTTTGCGTGGAAAATGGTGACTAATACCTGTGCGACTAATACCCGTTGCTTCAGATAACGTAGTATAAGACATAGTCTCAAAGCCGATAGTCAAAATTTGTCTTAACGCTTCATCCATAATTTGATTTATGGTTTGCTCAGTTTGTACTCGCGAGCGCTTAGCCATAGTAATGTCTCCCCTCTTATTTTTAGGGGGAAAGCTTACCAAAGCCGCTCAGGGATTACTGCTGTTCACTGGGCCGTAACCAGCGTATTTCACTTTTGTTCAGCTAGGGTTCAGTTTAAAACAGGCTTCACCACCGATTTAATTAACACATTCATAACATTGAATTTTGTACCAACCAGTTATGTGCTTTTTCTTCGCCCATGAGTAAAACGAACGTCGGTTGGAGATAGTGTCCAAGATCAGCTTTTCGCCAAAATAGATATTCAGGAAGGGGTTGCAATACACTCGCGCCAAAAGTGCGTTGCATTAAGCTCGAATACTCACCTAATAATCTCGGCTCTAATTGCTCGGCTTTAGGGTAAAAATTCGTTAAAAAGTCCCGATATTCGGCAAATTTAGCCACTTGAGCAACATCGTATCGATGCAACACTTGTATCAACATTGGCGAACTCCAATGCGACAAGTATTGCGGGCTTGTTAATGCATCAAGATTGCGTCTGTGGTATTGCTGCCACGCCAAGGCAAAATCATTTTTCTCCCGTGCGATACGCCAAACCAAATAAATGTCAGCTAGCCATTCATGTTGATATGCACTCAAGTGAGTCGGTAACACAGAGCCTTGCAGAGCAAGGTTCTCCAAATGACCGAGCTCATGCCATAGGGTTAATTGCGGCTGTTCAAGCAAAGGTAATTGGTAGGTCACCATATCGACACTGGCTAACTGTACTTGCGGTGTCCGCTGCTCATTCACTAAGACTAGGCCCGCAATCTTATTGTCATCGACGGGTATGACCATGGCACTTCTGCGGCCTAAATCAAGCCTAAATTGTTCGAGTGTTGCAGGAAGCTGCGCCAACACTTGCTCTGGCAATAATGCCAAGCAAGTGCCAAGCTCTGGTAAAGGGCAAATCAAAGCCTGCTTATCGGCAATGGGCGTCCAAGTCAGGCTAGATGCGAATGCCAGAGCGACTAAGCTCACTGATTCGCCATGATATTTTGTATAATCGCTGTCGTTGATATGCCATCCTCAAAGCCCAGCACTTGCACTTGGCCACCTGCGGCAATCACTTCAGCGCCACCCGCGATATCTTCAAGCTTATAGTCGCCGCCTTTAACCAGTAGATTTGGCAGCAATCGAGTAATGATGCGCTGCGGCGTATCTTCACTAAAAGGCACAACCCAATCGACAGAAGCTAAGCCAGCGAGCACAGCCATACGACGATCAACCTGATTAACTGGACGGCCTTCACCCTTGAGGCGTTTAACCGAGGCATCATCATTTACCGCGACGATCAAACGATCGCCCAAAGCTTTCGCCTGTTTAAGATAGCTCACGTGGCCCGCATGTAAAATATCAAAGCAACCATTAGTCATCACCACACGTTCACCGCGTAGTTTGGCTTGCTCTAAGGCGTAGGCCAGTTGATCTTCACTCACCACCCCAAAACCCGATTCTCCATGGTGCAAAGCTAGGGCTTCAATAAGCTCAATGCGGCTCACGGTAGAAGTGCCAAGTTTACCTACCACAACGCCAGCGGCGGTGTTCGCAATTGCGCAAGCCTGCGGTAAATCGGCGCCCGCGGCTAATGAGGTTGCTAAGGCTGAAATCACAGTATCGCCAGCACCCGTCACATCATAGACTTCACGGGCAACGGTAGGAATGTGCAACTCAGGCGCATTAGCGGTCACTAAGGTCATGCCCTTTTCAGAGCGGGTGACTAAAATGGCATCAAAATGATGTTGCTTGAGTAAGCCACGGGCTTTTTCCAGCAGGTCGGCTTCAGAGGTCACAGTGCCAACAACTGCTTCAAACTCGCTCATATTTGGGGTAATTAGCGACGCGCCATGATAACGACCAAAGTCACTGCCCTTAGGATCGACTAATACCATCACACCTTTCGAACGCGCTAATGCAATAAAATCTCGCGGCTGATCGATAGCGCCCTTTGCATAGTCGGACAACACCACAACATCGACAGAATCGAGTAAGGCCTCGGATTGTTTCAATAAACGCACGCTATCGGCCTTGTCGAAGGCTTCTTCGAAATCGAGGCGGATAAGCTGCTGATTTCGTGATAACACCCGCAACTTAGTGATGGTTGGTTTATCAGCAATACTTAACCATTGGGGTTCAACCCCTAAAGTTTGCACACCGAGCGTTAGGGCATGGGCAGTATCATCTTGGCCGACGAGCCCGGCAAGTTGGACTTGCCCTCCTAAGGTCGCGATATTGAGCGCCACGTTGGCCGCGCCGCCGGGTCTGTCTTCGACTTGATTAATCTTCACCACAGGTACGGGGGCTTCAGGGGAGATACGTCCCGTAGGGCCAACCCAATAGCGGTCTAACATCACATCGCCGACGACTAACACTCTGGCTTTTTCAAATGCTGGCAGAGAAACCTTCATAGTGCTCTTATCTTTATGCAGAAATTAAACCGTGATTGTACCTAATTTTCAGCAAAAATTGAGTTAGAATGAGCAGTAATTTTCAAAAGTAGTGAGTATTTTTGTGGTCGAGAAAGCCGAGTTTTCATCTTCTTTATATCATCCTAAGCATTGGCCCATGTGGTTTGGCGTATTTTTGATGCGTTTAACTCAACTTCTACCGCTTCCTTGGCAGATGACGCTGGGTAAGGGATTGGGTCGCTTAGTGATGAAATTCGCAGCTGGCCGCACCCACACAGCGCGCCGTAACTTGACCCTCTGTTTCCCTGAAATGACGGAAGCACAGCGAGAAGATTTACTCACGCGTAACTTTGAAGAAACGGGCAAAGCCATTTTCGATACCATCAATGCATGGTGGTGGCCCGATGAAAAAGTGCAGCAGCACATGAGTATCAAAGGCGAAGAACACGTACAAGACACGTTAAATGCTGGCCACGGAGTTATTCTCTTTGCCGTGCATTGTTTGCCGCTGGAAATGGGCGCACGTATCTTCGGCCAATTCCAACCCGGCGTGGGGGTTTATCGCCCACACAATAATCCTGTGATGGAATACCTGCAGGTCAAAGGCCGTTTACGCTCGAATAAAGGTCTCGTTTCTAAACGCGACTTGCGCCAAATGATACGCTGCCTACGCAATCCCGATGTGATTTGGTACACGGCCGATCAAGACTTTGGCCGTTCCAGTGCGGTATTTATCCCATTTTATGCCATGCCAGATGCGGCAACGATTACCGGTGCCACCACGTTAGCTAAACTCGGCAAAGCCAAAGTCCTGCCTTTTTTTGTGGAACGTACTACAGATGATAAAGGCTATCGAATTGAAGTGATGCCACCGCTGGATAATTTTCCCGGCGAAGATGAATTAGCCGACGCGATTCGCGGTAACAAGATTATTGAATCCATCATAGATAAAAACCGCGCCCAATATATGTGGTTACATCGCCGCTTTAAGACCCGTCCCGACCCAACGGACAAATCTTTATATCAATAAGCTCAATTAGCTTTGAATACAAAAATGCCAGCAAATAAGCTGGCATTTTTTATGGTAACTTTCGATAGTAAGGACCATCTAGCACATAGGATTAGAGCGCATTCTCAGTCGGTAAACGAATACCTACGTTAGTGACTTTACCTTCATACAGCCCCGCCACCACCCAATGCAACGACTGCCAGTGGAACTGATCCCCAAGTACAGGATTAGCACCAAGCTGAGATACCACAAGGTCTGCGACTGTCATATCATCAGCGAGATTATCTAAACTCAAACCATAAATAGGCGCGAGATCCGCAAGCTTAACGTCTGTTTCAATAAAGAAATCACCGAAGAATCGTTGTACTTCTTTATTTTCTGGCGCTTGGCTAAAGAGGTTACTCAAGGCTTCTAAACTTTTCTCCTGACCCAGCACACAGAGTATATCGCCCGCCTCGAGACGAGTGCTACCCGATGGATGCAGCAAAGTGTCATCCCTAAATACCGCCGCAATCCGTGTCCCATCTGGCATAGCCAAGCGCTTTAGCGGCTCACCAATACACCACTTACTTTCACTCAAACGATAGACAAACACTTCCCATTCGCTGCTCGGGTAAATTTCAACTCCCGAGCGCGAAACGGGTAACGGCTTTGGGGGCAGTTCCACCTTAGCTAAACGCGCTGCTGTGGTCAAAGATGCACCTTGAACCAGCAACGACACTAATACAACGAAGAAGGCTAAGTTGAAGTACAACTGAGCACCCGGTAAGCCCGCCATCATAGGGAATACTGCTAAGATGATAGGCACAGCGCCGCGTAACCCCACCCAAGAAATAAACCAGCGGTCGCGACTGCTAAAGCTCTTAAATGGCAATAGACTGATCCATACGGCGACAGGGCGAGCAAATAAAATCATTCCGAATGCCAGAGCAAAACCTGGGATCATGATATCGACTAAATCTGAAGGGGTAAGCAATAACCCTAATACGAGGAACATGCCGATTTGACTGACCCAAGTCATACCATCCAGTACGTTCAAAATCGCATGACGGCCACGGGTTGGCTTATTGCCGAGGAACAGACCCACTAAGTAAATCGACAGAATACCGCTACCACCCAGTTTGTTGGACGCAGCATAAATAATCAGACCACCGCTTAAAACTAAAATAGAGTACAGACCATCAGCTAACTTGCTTAAATTGACGAGCTTCCACAGCATCCAGCCGCCGCCCAAACCTAAACAGATCCCCAGACCAAATTGCTTTATAAAGCTAATAAGCATAAAGCTGAAGGACAACTCACTGTCGACATTGGCAAGAATGGCAATCAAGGTTACGGTTAAGAATACCGCCATGGGATCATTACTGCCGGACTCAATTTCTAAGGTCGCACCAACCCGCTCATTAAGGCTACGCCCTTTAAGCAGGGAAAATACCGCAGCGGCATCGGTCGAGCCCACAATCGCGCCCACCAGCAAACCTTGCAACCAATGCAAGTCGAACAACCATGCGGCCATCATGCCGGTGATACTGGTCGTAATGGCAACGCCAAAGGTCGCCAACGATAATGCAGGCCATAGCGCCACCCTAAAACTGGCAACGCGGGTGCGCATACCGCCATCGAGTAAAATAATCGCTAAGGCTAAGTTACTGACTAAATAGGAAGTTGAATAATCATCAAACTGGATTCCACCAAGGCCATCTTCGCCAGCCAAAATACCCACAGCGAGGAAAATCAATAAAATAGGGATGCCCAAACGGGAAGACATAGGACTAAGTAAAACACTCACTGCTGTAAGCAAGGCGCCAATCAGAAAAAAACTATTGATGGAATCTGCATCCACAAACGCCTCCTTAATACAGGTTGTTTAGTTAAACGATAGACAAATCACCGAGGTTAAAAATGACTCAACTCACAATTTTATGATTTTATATTAGCACAAAAATATCGAATTATTGGAGCGTTAAATATTAAATTTCAATCATCTACATAAAAAATGTCATAAAACCAACTTTCTATTAACCTTTAGATAAAGGCTAACGTAAAACCTAAAGGATAGCAGAACATCACCACACGACTTAATGAGCATTAAAATAAATGAATATCAAATAGTTAAAAATAACAAACTGAACGTAAACTCAAATCATTCAAGCAAAACTCAGCTCACAAACCTGTATAAACTAACGGTATCATAGCCAATTTAGTGCCAGATAAAATAATGTCGTGTAAAGGGTGAATATTTGAACATTATCCTTAAGCTAATTGTTTTAACTCCATTTATTTGCCAATGAGATGATTTAAATTCACTTTATCCGATGAGCAATAGCCTTGTGAGAAAAGGACCACACACTGTTTTCCAAAATAAATCAATTCAGTTCCAGTAACGCCATACATGCTCGCCATTCAAACAGACGCGTTTTAGATTGGTTAATTTTTTCATCAAGCAGGAAGGCATACACAAGACAATTGAGTACAGCAGGTTTTAACGATAAGACTAAATACTGACAATTGACGCTGCCAAGGAAAACCGTTAAAACAAAAATTTAAGCGATAAATACGCCGTACTGATCATATTTCAGTTGAAATAATGTCCAAAATAAGGAAGGATGCGAGCTTCGCGCGCCAGTGCATTTTGCTCATCAAATTGCCGCTCTCGTTTTAAGAGAGAAAGCTGCGTTAAACACGCTTTTTTATTAACAGGAATCGTAGTATCCGCTTATGAGTATGCTTCGCACCACAGCTTTATTATTGACTTTGGTTTTCCCTAGTCTGTCCGCTTTAGCAACGGAATATCCTTTACCAGCCGCCCAAAGCAGGCTAATTGGCGAGAACCAGTATTATACGGTTCCAGAGGGTAAACACACTCTCGAAGATATCGCAGCCAAATACCAGCTTGGTCTCAGTAACTTACTCGAAGCTAACCCAGGTGTGGATCCATTTCTGCCAAAACCAGGTAGCCAACTGATCATTCCATTGCAATTGATCCTGCCAAACGCTCCCCGTGAAGGCATAGTGATCAACGTGGCTGAAATGCGTTTGTATTACTATCCAAAAGGCAAAAAGACTGTTGAAGTGTTGCCTATTGGTATTGGCCAAATTGGTAAAGACACACCAGAAAACTGGGTGACCACTGTACAACGCAAGCGTGCGAATCCAACTTGGACACCCACACCGCGCATTCGTAAAGAATATGCTGCTAAGGGTGAAATCCTGCCAGCAGTATGGCCAGCGGGTCCAGACAACCCTATGGGACTGTATGCACTGTATATCGGCAACTTGTATGCGATTCACGGTACTAACGCGAGTTTCGGTATCGGTTTACGTGTGAGCCAAGGTTGTGTGCGTTTACGCCATGAAGATATCGAGCACTTGTTCAAGAATGTCCCAGTGGGCACCCGCGTACAATTCGTGAACCAGCCGATTAAAGCAACCGAAGAGCCAGACGGTAAACGCTACTTAGCCGTGCATCAACCATTGTCTCGCACTGTGGCGGAGTTTGAATCAAATGAGCCCGTTGCGATATCACTGCCAAAAGAGATCGCTAAGTTTATCGCTAAAGCTGACACTGATTCTTCTGTGATCAAGAAGCTACTCGATGAACGTACTGGTGTGCCAATGCGAATTAATCAATAATTCACTGGCGAATATCACCTAAAAAAATACCCGCAATCTGCGGGTATTTTTTTGTCATGTCAGGCTATTCACTAACGTAATAGACTAAAATATCAATCACATAAAGGTGCACACAGGGCCAAGAAGTGAGTCATAGCAGCACTGTTTGCTAATACGCGTTGATCGAAGTTTTGCAACGCAGGCGTTTCAGTACAAGCACCGACACGAGCACCACTTCGTACTAAACAAGCTTCAAAAGACGTATCAAAATGATTGAAGATCAAACCATCCTTAACAGGACACCCATCAATCTCACCGTCTACCGCAATCGGGAAATAACCACCTAAAGTATCGCGCAGATCGAGACTAAAACGTCCAGGCACTTGGCTTGGCTCAAAAGAATACACATAGGCTTCACGACTCAAGACATCTTCATGGCAAGTTAAAATACCGTCTCGGCTCGCAGCAAGCAGTAACTGTGCGTGCTCTAACAATAGCTTACCTTCAACCGATGTATGTTCATTCGCTTTAGGTTTACCGTTCTCAAATACAAAACCACGATTTGGATTTTCGCCGTATTTATTAAATCTATGACCACGACTGAATCCAGTAGGATTGACGAGAGGCAATAAACTCAAGTTCACCCGTTCAAATAGGTCTGCTGAAGCTTCACTCAAAAAATGCAACAAACCCCATGGGCCTGCAGATTCTTCGCCATGAAATCCTGTGCTGATCAATAAAGAAGGTAAGCCTGACTTAGCGGCCGGTGACTGATACAAGCTAACATCGTATTTACCCACTTCACCCAATGTTTTCTCAACCATGCCCAAACGGGTCATTTCCTGCTCAAGCAGCAGATAGAAATTATCAATATCAGTGCTTTCACAGTTAAAAATATCGCTTTTCCACTGAAAGGATTCGAACGGAGATCTGCTTACCATATCTTGTACTTATGCCAGAAAAAGAACTGTGCCATCATAGCAGTTCTTTTCAAAAACTGAATGCTATTCAACTGATTTCGATGAAATCCGAGCAGTCGTCGACAGTGGTGCAATCTGTATCGATACCTGCGAATGTATCAATTGCCTGTCGTTAATGGTATCCAGCTTGAGTAAGACATTTAACGAATTAAAAAATAAGCTCGGCAGGACGCACTTATGAACACTCAAATCACCTTTTTTATCGCCATTTCGGCCAGTGTTTTCAGTCATACGCTACAGGCCCAATGCCGCGCCGAGCAAGATGCGCAAGCCTTATATGCGCTCGAAGCGAATATAGAGACCTATACGCTACAAAATGGCCTAACAGTGCGATTACTGCCCATGGCAGATAAACAGACAGTCACAGTCGCCAGCCAATTTAATTTAGGCGCCCGCAACGAAGCCCAAGGTCAGAGCGGTTACGCCCATCTGTTTGAGCACATGTTGTTTAAAGGGAGTGAAAATGCCCCCGGCGATACCTATGCTCAGCAGTTCAGTGCTTTAGGTGCACGTTTTAATGCCAGCACGCATTTTGACTACACCAACTACTATGTGACGCTGCCAAACCAAGCATTAGAACTGGGCTTATATCTCGAAGCCGAGCGCTTTATCCGCCCTAGCCTTAACGCCACTACGGTTAAAAATCAGCAGGAAACCGTACTGCAGGAAATGGCACAAACCATAGATAATCAGCCCTATATCCGCAGCGCGATGACGTTTTTACTCGAGCAAGTAAAAGGTACTCCTTACGGTCACGGTATTATTGGCAGTCGCGAAGATATCTTGCAAGCCACGCCAGAAAACCTAACGGCCTTTCACCGTGCTTATTATCGTCCCGATGCGATGCAGCTTTCCCTTGTCGGCAAACTAAGCCCACAAACCCGACAATGGATTGAGCAAGATTTTGCGGCTTGGTCTAGGCCAACGATTGCTGAACCTGAATTTTCTGAGTTAACAATCCAACCTAAACAAGTACATGCTGAGTTAGTGGATGAGCGCGGACCTTGGCCCGGATTACTGCTCGCTTGGCATACCGTAGGTAAAGATCACCCCGATGCTGCGGCAATTCGGCTGCTAGAAGGTTATTTATTTCAAAACACCGCCAGTGCACTCGCTAAACTCAGTCTGCATAATCCCGAACAAATGCTCAGCTACTCCCTGCCCTTTGAGTTAGAAAATCATGGCATAGCGAATATCGTCCTGGTTCCACGGGCACGGACCTCACTCGATGCCTTAGTGCAAAAAGTGTTGGGACTTGTGGCACAAACGCAGCAAGATGCTCTGGATGAAGCAAGTCTTTGCACACTTAAACAAGTGTGGTTAAACAATCAATTACAACAACTGGATGACACGCAGGCCTTAGCCATCAAGCTTTCCGCAACATCGGCTCAAGATAAAGACCATCCCTTTACAGCGCAGTGGCAACGGATCAACGCAGTCACGGCCGACGATATCCAAAGCGTCGCAAAACGGTATTTCAACCAAGATTATGTCCGAGTCGACCTACTGCCACCTTGGTATATTCGCTGGGGTAAAACGCTACTGGAATGGCTGCCTAACGATATGAGTGACAGTTTAGAGGATGCGGTATTATGACGACTCAGACAATGTCAAAGCAGCTACAAGGCTTAATGTTCTGCGCTGTGGCTTTATCACTAAACGCCTGCCAGCAGACGCAAATCGTCTTCACGCCGAGCGAACCGCCGAGTTTGGCCCATTTTGAAACGCCAAACTCTTTAGCCCATTCTTTGCCTAGCTCTTTGAACAATCATTTACCCAAAAGCGGCGTCATTATCCCCGTAACGGATGAAATTTTTACCGATGAAGTCCATACCGAATTGGATTTACCCTATCAGTTACATCACCTTGCCTCAGTTCAAATTAATAACAGTGTGAGCAACAGGGTCAGTTTAGCGGCAGTGAGCCCGCAAGTTCCCTTCAATAATCCTGATATTTTACAGATTGCCTTTCAAGAAAAGGCCCGCGCACTTGCCATTAGCCGCGCAGATCCCTGTCTTGAGACTTTCAATATGCGTGTCAGCTTGCACAGCATTAATTTAAGCCTCACTTGCCCCGACGATGTTAACCATATCTACGGCTTACTACTGCAATTTTGGCAGCCAGATGCCTTTGTTGATGCGACAACCGCCCCCGTCGATGTCGACAATATTCGCCGTCAACTCAAGCTCAATAAACACTTAAACGCCTTTAGTGGCGCCGAGATAGATAAAGTGTGGCGCGATAAACTGCTCGGCCCTGAACATCCCTACAATAGAGTGATCAATAATAATGCATTGTTCGATTCACTCAGCCTAAGGCAACTACAACAAATCCAACAGCAGGCGGTAACACAAGCACAGTGGCATCTTTTTCTACCCAACTCTTTGGCAAATAAAGCTAAATTTGACCTTCAAGCTAGCCTTAAACTGTGGCCAATATTGCCTAATTCAGTGTGGAAAGCGGATAAAGCAGAGACAGTAAAGCCTCAGCAAATCAAGAGGATTTACCTTATTGATGCGCCGGGCAGCGTGCAAACCCAAGTCCGCCTAGGTTATGCCATAGATCATGTCCTAAGTGATGCATCAACTCAGCAGCAACTGAACCCACAGGAAGTCGCCTTAAGCTGTCGCAGTTTATCCGCACTCATGGGCCGCAGTTTTTCGGGCAGACTCTACTATGATTTACGGGAAAAACGCGGCCTCACCTATGGCATCTACGGCCAGTGCGCCAATGCACCGCTCTCCAGCAGCATCAAGTTTTATGGCAGTACAGCCATAGAACACACGGGCGCGTTTGTGGTGGGGATAGTAGATCACCTAACACTCGTTAAGACGCAAGGTGTTAGCCAAGGTGAAATCGATGCACTTAAAACCTATTTGATCGGTGAAGATTTGCTCAGCCAAGACAACAGCATTCAACGTGAAAACCAATATATCCACCAAGTCGCGACAGGATTAACTCAAATTGAAGTTCAGCAGCTAAATGCAGGATTACAGGCTCTAACGCCCGAAAGGCTACAACAGTTAGCAAACGCGGCTTTTAGTGGTAATCCATTGATTATTTTGCGGGGCGATGTTGATCGAATTCTTCCTGACTTAAAAACTAAGCTACCAGAGTGGCTGTTTGAAAGGGTCAAGGTTGGCCTAACTGACAACTAAAGCCAAATAATCCTTCTAAAAGATTCAAATGCGCGATCGACAGATTAAAGCTTATTGGTCGCATTGTCGCTGGCAGGCGGTGCGCCATTATCACCCTGCGTCATCTGTTCATGGCCTTGTTCCATTTGTTGTAAATCTTCCATCGCCGAATCCTGCTGCATGATCTGCGGATCAGGATCCGCTGCCGGTAATACCGCCATATTGTCGGCATTCGCGCTATTTGGCGTAGCAGGTTGATCAGGAGCCATACCATTTACTGCCTTAAGCCCCTCGATTGCCGGAGACACCTCAGTTTTCAGCGGGCTGTCACTAAGATTCGGTAACCACTCACGCAATTGCTCGGGTCCAAAACTAAAACCTAACGCTATGACGACAGTTGCCACAGCAACATACAGCCAAGGGCGAATCGCCAGATGTTCACCTCTTAGTAAAGTGCTTTCACTGGCATATAAATGCGCATCCGAGCGTTGAGCTATTGGCGCGAGTGCTTGTAGTATGTCCGGCAAGGCATCAAGTTCAGGACCTTTAATACGCTGACCCATAAACTGCCCGCCTTCGTAAATCTCCATCTGATGACTGGCGACTTCACCGTCAACCACACCAGAACTGGTAATAATCAACTTATTACAACAGACTCTTCCGCGAAATACGCCACAAACCCGCAGCTCATGACAACTGACTTCACCAGAGATCTCGCCGCCAAGTTCGATCTTAATTTGTCCTGCTGATCTAATCTTGCCCTGCAATTTACCCGCAATGAATGCCGCGCTCTCTAACTGAATGTCGCCCTCAATCAAGGTTTGTGCACTGATAACCGTAATGCCATTGCCCTTACTCGCCATAGGATTCATTCCATATCATTATTTTTGTGACAAAGATGTTATGGTAAAAGTCCTCGAGAATAAAGCACTGGTTTCGCTTAGTATTTAACCTAAGCCTCAGAGCGGGACTTAAGTCACGTCAGCGACTATGTTACCCTGCGCATCTTGCCATATGGCTCCCGAGTACCTGAATATGAGTAACAGGATGCCTCAAAAAGGTGAGTACTGATATCGCGCTAAAACAAAGCTAAAGAACACACTAGCAGCAAACACCGAAAACAAACCGCCAACGAGACCCCGACATGGCACATTCAAACTCCGCTAGCTCGCAATCGATAGCCCCAATCGTGACACCACTTGAAGCGTATCGCGCCAAGGTGTGCATAGATCTCATTGAGGATCCCGCGCAGCAACAGGCGGTGTTGGCGCTCGATGTACTATTTAAGCAGTTGATGCTACGGCCACATTCAGCACACTTTCCCCTTATCAACAAACAAGCAATCAAAGGTCTGTATCTGTGGGGCGATGTGGGTCGGGGCAAAACGTTTCTGATGGATTTGTTTTTCGATTGTTTGCCGAGTGAAGGCAAGTTAAGACTACATTTTCACCGATTTATGGCACGGATACACCAAGCATTACGCGAACATTCGGGTAAACGAGATCCGTTAACTCTCATAGCTAAAAATCTCGCAAAAGAGTGCAAGGTGCTGTGTTTCGATGAGTTTTTTGTCTCGGACATTGGCGATGCCATGATACTCGCTGGGCTCTTTGAATGCCTATTCAAACAAGGTGTGGTGCTGGTCGCCACCTCAAATATTCCTATTGAGCGCTTATATGAGAACGGCCTAGCTAGGCACAGATTTTTACCTTGCATCCAACTGCTGCAAACACACACTCAAATGCTGCATCTCAATGGCAACCAAGACCATAGGATGCACGCCATCAATGCTTCATTAAACAACGAGATTGGCATTGATAGCGCTGAAGTGAACGCCTCGATTTCCCGCAATATCGGCATTACCGGAACACTCGATTTTGAGCAGATTTTTGATAAGCTAGTGAATAGGTTAACGCCAAATACACTCAGTATGAGCGCTATTGGCATTAGTGATAGCAGAATGAGTAATGCTAGCCTCACCATCTGCAACCGTGAAATTCCAGTGATCCGCGCCGCTATAGCACCAACAGGCAACTCAGTCGCTTGGTTCGACTTTCATGCCCTGTGTGACGGCCCGAGATCTCAACTCGATTATATCGAAATCGCCAGCCGATTTAAGATCTTAATGGTGAGCGGCGTTCCCAAATTAGGCGGCGAAGTAAAAAGCTGGATCCGTGCCCGCGGTACAGAGGACGGTACAGGTGATAACCAAGCTGCAGCCACGGGCGAGCGCAAACTCTCCTATGCGGCCAACGACGACCCAGCACGGCGTTTTATCAGCTTAATTGATGAGTTATATGATCAAAATGTCAGCTTATATCTCAGCTGCGACGTGCCACTGAGTGAACTCTATCAAGGTGGCGCACTCAGTTTTGAATTCCACCGCACCTACAGTCGATTAATAGCAATGAGTCGAAGTGAATGGCCGTAAAACATTAGCGATTTATCGCTCTGTTGAGTTAGACCAAAAGCCTAATATTGATAAGCGAGAAGTTAACCATCACGATAAAAATTCGAGGAACAATTAGTGACAAGATAATTCATGTATTAAGAATATAACAAGTCAAATACGCTATTTGCAGATACAAGCCTAGAAAGATGAATAAGTACCTAAATTGAAAATCTGCAATCATAGACAAACTAGTACAGTAAAAACTATTATAATAATTAAAAATCAAATACATAAAATATAAAACCCATCCTCCATAATCGATTCAATCCACACAACCAAATGACTCATTACGTTCAATTTGCTTCTAGCTGTTGCTAACCTTGAGTTTTAAGGTACGGTGTAACTTAGTTTCAATTGTTCTAATTTACAGCCTATAGGTTTAAATCGATCAAATTTACAACCTGCAACATAAAAGCTCAAAAATATAATCTATAGTTTATGCAATCAACTAAAGACTCATGATTCTGAATAAGCGCCATGACACTTAGTTCGAAGTATTCGCTAGAAAATATTAAGAACAGCCTTAAACGGAACTCTTTTAAATACAGGGACGATTAACTTATGTGGTTACGACAATTTAAGATTGGCTCACGATTAATTGCTGCGTTTGGATTACTTGCTCTTGTGTTGCTACTTCAAGGAATCATGTCATTACAGACAATGTCATCCATGCGATCCACTGCAGAAGAAATTGAAGATAATACCCTACCTACGCTGGTCAGTCTGTCGAGCATCAACCTCAATGTGATGCGCGCTAGGGTGTTTACATTTCGCCTGTTATTAGCAAATTCGGCAGCAGAACTTAACAAAGGACTCGATACATTAAGGCAAATCCGCCAGAGTATTAAAACGGATCAAAAAAACTATGAGCCTTTAATTAGCCTGCCAGGTGAGCAGGAGCTCTATCAAGAATTTAGTGGCAGCCTTGATCTGTATTTAAAGCATCAAGATGAGATGATCAGCAAGCTACAGGCGAATGATGCAGCCGAAGCTAAACGGATCATGGATGATGTCATGATAGTGCAAGCCGAAAAAATGACAAAGACGCTCATTAGCATTGGCAGCTTGAATACTGAATATGCAAAGGAACAAGGTCAAATAACTGCACAAGCCTACGACGAGAGTAAATGGCTAAACAGCATTATGATAGTGGGCTCCTTAATCGCTGCATTTGTAGTGGCAATATTTTTAACTCGCAGTATCGTGCAGCCAATGAAGGAAGCTGTAGGCATTTCAGTGGCAGTCGCAAGGGGGGATTTAACGCAGAAAATCAGCACAGAGGGTAAAGATGAAACCAGTCAACTGATGCAATCATTAGCTGAAATGCAGCAAAATCTGCGCGACACTTTATCCCATATAGCAAACTCCTCTAGCCAGCTCGCCTCCGCCGCCGAAGAACTCAATTCAGTCACTGAAGATGCTTCCCGCGGCATACAGCAACAAAATGATGAAATACAGCAAGCGGCAACTGCGATTACCGAAATGAGTTCGGCAGTGGATGAAGTAGCCAATACGGCGGTGCTCGCTTCAGAAGCCTCTGAAGAAACCGCCCGCAGTACCGAATTAGGTAAAAAACAGGTAGATCAGACTGTCGCAGCCATTATCGACATGAATCAGGATGTGACGCAAAGTTCACAGGTTGTTCAAACCTTAGCGATTCAAGCGAGGGATATAGGTAAAGTTCTCGATGTGATCCGCGCCATTGCTGAGCAAACGAATTTACTGGCCCTAAACGCAGCCATTGAAGCGGCGCGAGCGGGCGATACAGGCCGTGGTTTTGCGGTTGTTGCTGATGAAGTTCGTGCCCTAGCCCATCGCACTCAGTCCTCGACCCGTGAAATTGAAGACATGATTAACAAAATCCAGCACGGCACCGAAACGGCTGTGCAGTCGATGCAGCACAGCGGTCAAAAGGCTGAACAGGCACTCTCAGTCGCAAGATTGGCAGGGGATGCATTAAACACGATAAATCGTCAAATCAGTACGATGAATAACAGCAACATGGTCATCGCAAGCGCCGCCGAAGAGCAAGCGAAAGTCGCACGTGAGGTCGATAAAAACATTGTGAATATTAGTGATCTTGCCAGCCAAAGTGCTGCGGGGGCACAGCAAACCAGTGCCTCGGCACATGAACTCTCAAGACTCGCCGTTGAACTGAACAATCTACTGACGCGATTTAAAGTCTAGAGTATCGCTTTATAATGGAATCTGAGGGTAATGGCGCAAGATGTGTTCAACAGTTACCCTCAATGCATAACGCTATGATCTAGTTTAATAAAGCTTCCATAATACAAGCGAGACTCAAGAGTGCTAGGACCGAGTTTGCGGTGCATGATTAAAGTGCATAGCCAGTTCACTGATATCAGTGGCAACCCATTCTGGCTCGATACACTCGACCAAATGCGCCGCCATAAAGTCCACCAGTTGCATGGCGGCATAGGGCAAACGGCGATCTTTACGGCCAACTAGATACCAGTTACTTTCGAGCGGAAAACCCGTAACAGTTAGAATTGCAGGTTTTTCGAGCCCTTCTTGCAAGGTATGCGCCGAAATCACCGACAAACCTAAGCCCGACGCGACGCTCAAGCGTATCGCCTCATTACTCTCGATTTGCATAGTGTCACCGAGCGTGATGCCTTGGCCGCTGCACCAAGACTCGAACATTAAGCGGGTGGCTGATCCCGGTTCGCGAACGATAAAACGCTCATTTTTAAGCTCGTTAAAATTCACTTGTTCACGACCCACAGCCCAATGCTCCTTTGGTGCAATCAGTTGCAGCGGATTTTTAATGATGCGTGCAGATAACACGTTATCGCCACTTGGAGGATGACTGAACAGGTATAAATCATCTTCTTGACGTTCAAATCTGCCTAATACATGGGCACGGTTACCAATGTTTAAGGTCACTTTAACCTGTGGAAACTGCCGATAAAATGCCCCTAAAATCCGTGGTAACACGTATTTTGCGGTAGTGACAATACCGATATTAATGTGACCGACACTGCCACCTTTAGCCTGCTGCATAAAAGCATCGAAATCCTCAAAACGACTCAAGGTATCGCAGGCTGCGCGGTACAACTCATTACCAATCAAGGTCGGTAACATGCGGCCATCACGACTCTCGAGTAATGGCTCGCCCAACACATCGGCCAGTTTTTTAAGCTGTAATGACACTGTGGGTTGAGTTAAATGCAATGCCCTCGCCGCTGCGGAAATATTACCTAACCGCACCACTTGCACATACACCTGCAGTAACCGAAAACTCAAATGCCGCAATTTAAGCTGAGTCGATGACGAACGCTTATCCATAGACAATTATCTATACCTAGGTGGTAAACAATTTATTTTTCAATATAACTAATTAGGTCCAAAATCACCAGCCATCAGGATCACTCGACAAGCAAGCGCGTTTTACACCGCTTAAAAGTCAAACTTAATGAGATACCCATGCCCGATATTGTCATTGCATTTTTCGCCTTAGGCCTGTTAGCTGGCCTTGTGAAGTCAGATCTTAAAGTCCCACCCGCGATCTACGAAACCCTATCCATACTGTTAATGCTTACCTTAGGTTTAAAGGGCGGAATGGCGCTCCACGGTCACACTCAAAACTTAGTGATCACTGAGCTGTTAGCAGTTGTTGCCTTAGGTTTGATTATCCCCTTGGCCTTATACCCTGTACTAACCCGGCTGGTTCGCATTGGCCATACCGATGCAATTAGTATTGCCGCCCATTACGGCTCCGTCAGTGCGGGAACCTTTGCGGTGGTGATGGCTATGGTTGAAAAATCTGGGCTGATCTTAAGGCCAGAAACGACCCTGTATCTCGTGCTGCTGGAACTACCTGCTATTGTCGTAATGCTCTGGTTACACAGATACTTAAGTGCCAAAAAAGCAATTGAAACATCATCTAAGAATGAATCACAATCGAGCGTGTTGCACGAAGCCTTAACCAGTCGTGGCGTTGTCTTACTCCTTGGCGGTGTGGTGATAGGTTGGCTTTACGGCCCAACGGGACTTGCGCCGCTTACACCTGTGCTACTAGGCGGATTCAAAACTTTACTGGCATTATTTTTACTGGAAATGGGCTTAGTAACGGCCAAAGTTTGTTTGCCGCTACCACTTAAACAATGGCGGTTATTAATGTTTGCCGCCGTAGCGCCCTTTGTATTGGCTTGGTGTGGTATTGGTGTAGGTGTTTGGCTGGACTTACCTTCAGGCAGCATTTTAGTGTTAGCGGCATTAAGTGCCAGCGCATCTTATATCGCAGCGCCAGCTGCCATTCGTGCCGCAATCCCCGAAGCCAATATAGGGCTGGCTATGCTAGCCTCACTCGGGATCACATTTCCGGTTAACGTGCTAATTGGCTTACCCTTATATCAACATTGGGTAACGCTCATTACAGCTTAGTACTTCTTCGCCGAATAAAGTCCAATGAAAAGGGAGACATTATTGCCACCTTTTCATTGGCATAAGCGTAAACAATTTAAGATGCATCACTATGATGTGTAGCTTTATTCTGATACATAGCTTTATCGGCGGAATCTAACAGATCCTCTAAGCTCATATCTGAATCCGGTGTCCAATGGGCGATACCTATGCTGGTCGCCAATCTATGTTGCTTAGGATGCTGTTGATTATATTGCTCCAGTAACTGCTTAAAACGCTCGATAACCCGATTGACTGTATCGCTATGCACAAAACTTAGCAGCACCACAAACTCATCGCCGCCAAGCCTTGCGATCACATCCGACTCCCTAAAAGCGGTCATTAAGATATGGGCAAAATCATATAACACCTGATCGCCCTTTAGGTGACCAAAGCTGTCATTCACTTCCTTAAAAAAGTCGAGATCGAAGAATACTAAGGCCGCCTCAGATTCGGTACGTCGACAACTCGCCAGTGACTGATGGGCCAGTAATTCAAAACCACGTCGATTCGAAATAGCCGTCAAGGGATCTAAGGTATTTTGCGCGATAGAGAGTAATTCAGCCTCTACCATTTGTCCTAAATCCGTTAAGGTTTCAATGTCTTCAGCCGTAAAATCCCGCGGTTCAGTACCGATTAAACACAAAGTACCCACCCGATATTGCTCGTGAATGGTGAGGGGATAGCCGGCGTAAAAGCGAATATGCGGCTGCTCAGTCACCAGAGGATTGTCACTAAAGCGGGGATCTTTGAGGGCGTCGTTCACGATGAAAATGCCGTCATGATTGATCGCATGTCCACAAAATGAAATTTCCCGAGGTGTTTCAGTCACCTCCAATCCTTGACGGGATTTAAACCATTGCCGATCGGCATCTACTAAGGTCACAACACAGATGGGCAAGGAGAAAATTCTGCGCGTAAGCCGAGTAATACGATCGAAACGTTCCTCGGCATCGGTGTCGAGCACATTAAGTGCCCGTAACGTAGCCAAGCGTTGCAGCTCGTTTTCAGGAATTGTAGGTAATTGCATGGCACTCTCAGCTAACTGCTCTCATTAAACTCTAGCCTAAATGGTGTATTCTTGCGGTGTTAAGGCTGAAATTCGTATCAGCCTTAATCCCCTTAAAGACTGCACTATTCGAGCACAGCACGATAAATGTTTAACACCCGCTCAGCATGGTCTTCTACCTCTGACACTGGTAACTGCCCCGCCTTTTGTTGCAGAGTCAGTCGATGATTTTCATCCCGTAGTAAGCAATATGTCTGAGTTAAATGCTGGGCACTCATCATTGGCAAAAGTTCAAGCTCAGCTAACACACCAAAAATCCGCACATTGTCAGACCAAATCGTTAGCTCTGGATACTCGTGAGCATTAGCCAGCACTAAGTACTGGGCAATAAACTCAATATCGGCAATCCCGCCTGGACTCTGCTTTAAATCAAACATGCCATCACTGACTTTAAGCAAGTGATCGCGCATCTTCTGACGCATCTCACGTACCGCTTTTTGCAGCTCAGCTTTATCACGGGGCTTTTCCAATACTGAAGCGCGAATATGACTGAATTTAACCGCTAAACTATTGTCGCCAAAAACAAAACGCGAGCGAACTAAAGCTTGATGTTCCCAAGTCCACGCCTCATTAGCTTGGTATTCGCCAAAACGCTCAATCTCACTGACCATCAAACCCGAGGCGCCAGAAGGACGCAGGCGCATATCCACTTCATACAACTCCCCCGAAGTGGTGCGAGTCGAGAATAAATGCAGAATGCGCTGGGCGAGTTTGAGGTAAAAATGACCAACTTCAATCGGGCGATCACCATTGGTCAGGCCGTTCTCTGTTTTATTTTCACACAAGAAAACTAAATCGAGATCGGAGCCGTAACCCAATTCAATCCCGCCGAGCTTGCCATAACCGACAACGGCAAAGCCTGTGTCACTGCCCTCAAGGTATGCTGGCACGCCGTGGCGCACTGAAACCTGTTGCCACGCCTGCATCACCACTTGTTCGATAATAGCTTCGGCTAAAAAAGTTAAGTGATCGCTCACTTGCATCACGGGTAAAACACCCGTGACATCGGCTGCGGCGATTTTAAGTTGTTGTGAAAGCTTAAATTGTCGCAGCGCTTCCATTTGCTGCTCCATATCATCCTCGGGCACGCGCATCATGTACTGACGCAGCTCGCTCGGATAATCGTCGATGGAGGTCGTGTCATAGAGCTGCGACGGATCGATAAGCTCATCGAGCAACATGGGGAATTTAGCCAACTGCGCGGCAATCCAAGGACTGGCGCAACACAAGCTCACTAACTGCTGCCGCGCACCAGGGTTTTCACACAAAAGCTCAAGGTAAGTGGTGCGAGTTAAAATCTGCTCCAGCACCTTAGACACGGGCTCAAAAGCTGACGATGGACTCTGTTGATTAATCAATTCTTCCAATAATCTTGGCATTAATTTATCTAAGGTTTCTCGCCCGCGTGGACCAATCGAACGCTTAGTCACTGTTTCGCGCCAACTGCTGAGCATAGGGCACAGCTTGTCATCATCAATTTGCTGTTCGGCCAACAACGCGATCCCATCATCAAGGTCTTGCATGTTCCACAGCTGCGTCGTCCAATGTTCAGCTTTTTCTTCGCCCTCTTCGCCGCCCACTGTGGCTTTAAAATGACGATGGATTTTGCTCATTGCCGCTTCAATATGAGTGCGTAAATCAACCTCATTAGCCATATCGAGTACATGGCACAATCGAGCCCAATCCAATGGATTATTCGGTAAGGTTTGGGTTTGTTTATCGTCAATGGCTTGCAGCAGATTCTCAACCCGGCGCAGCAGTAAATAACTGTGTTTAAGCTCATCCACCGCCAAATATTCAAACTGCCCTAAGCTGTAAAGCGTATCGATAGCACCGAATAAACTCTGCTGACGCAACGCAGGCTCACGGCCGCCACGGATCAATTGAAAACTTTGCACCACGAACTCGACCTCACGAATACCGCCTGCACCGAGTTTAATATTGTCGGTCAAATGACGGCGCCGCACTTCTTGCGCGATGAGTTGCTTCATTTTCCGCAGGGATTCAATTGCCGAAAAGTCGATATAACGGCGATACACAAAGGGTCTCAGGAGGCTGTGTAGTTCATCGGAGAAATGGTTCCAAGGCCCGAGCGCACGCGCCTTGACCATGGCATAACGCTCCCAATCTCGCCCTTGTTCTTGGTAATAATCCTCAAGACCACTAAAACTCACCACCAAGGGGCCACTTTCACCGTAGGGGCGCAAACGCATATCCACGCGGAACACGAAACCATCGACTGTGACTTGATCGAGCAAGTTCACTAGCCTTTGCCCCATGCGGATAAAGAATTGTTGATTATCTAAACTGCGACGACCGCCGACGGTTTCGCCATGCTCAGGAAACGTGAAAATCAAATCGATATCGGAGGAGAAATTAAGCTCGCGGCCGCCTAACTTGCCCATGCCTAAAATCAGTAGCGGTTGCGGATTCCCTTCTTTGTCCATCGGCGTGCCATATTGAGCGCACATATCTTTATAGAGCCAATCGCGGGCGCAGATTACTAACGCTTCGGCTAGCGCCGACAGATCAAGCAAGGATTCCTCTAAACTGGCATAGTCTAAAAAGTCACGCCAAGCTAAACGCACCATTTGATAGTTACGAAACCGTCGCAGGGTGGTTTTAGCCATCTCCTCAGTGGTCGTGCTAGCCAGTTCTTCATGTAAATCAACATCAAAGTTTTTACGATCAATCAGGCTTAAATCGCCCGCAAACAGCATAGCGATCCACTCGGGATGTCGGCATAGTTGAGCCGCCACATAATCACTGAGTCCCAAAACCGTTTTGAGTTCTTGCTGCTGAGCAGGCGTTAATTGCGCAAGTCCTTCGGACCATGCTTCCTCTAATCGCAGCCAATTGCGTTCAGCGGTTTGATTAATAAGAATAGACAATGACTTATTACTGCCTTTTTGCATGGTCATAATAATCCCTAACAAATTTAGCTATCGACATATTATGTCGTAAATGATATAGATTGACGCCACATCATGTTATGTTCGACGAGACTTGCAGCTACCTGATGTAACACACAAATAAAGGTTTACACTTTTATCTGTGGCATTTAAGGGTACTATAACCTGCGCGGCAGGCATATTGGGCAAGCGGATTATTATTGCCTGCAAGTATTTGAGTTTTATTTCATTACCTTTTGGAGAAAACATGGCAGGAATGCTAACCCGTGTTCTCACATCGATACTTTTTTTAGCCGTTTCGCTATCGCTGACGGGTTGTGGCGATGACAGACCGGATAAAATCGCGAAGTATCAACAACTCACACAGCAACGTCTCGCTACGCTCACGACGATGATCGATGACGGCCAGTTGCGTAACGCTAATCTCTTAAACCAATACACGACACTGCTAAAGCAACAGAAACCCGATTTAGCACCCTTACTCGATGAATTAGCAAAGGATTCTGGTACCCAAGGTCCCATGTATACCTCGCTAAAACGTCGTTTAGATGAATCGAAAGTGGCGAGTAACTTTGCTGATCTCGATCAACAGCTGGCCGAAGCAGAAAATCTTTATCAAGCCGCAGATCCCAGTCTGTTTAACGATATGTTGTCTGATCCCGTCAACGTGGTCGCCGATATGTCCGACGGCAAACTAGCTCGCGTAAATGCGATTAGCCGTGAGGCCGCAACATTAGCCAATGGCGGTGAAGATTTCGGCCCTGGTAGTCAACTGGTCGGCAATCCCTCTTACGGTAACTGGCAAACCGACTCGAGCGGCACTTCGTTTTGGGCTTGGTATGGCATGTATTCGATGTTTTCGAATGTCTTCAATCGCCCAGTTTCCTACGATCGTTGGTCGGGTAACCGAGGTTATAGCTATTACAATGACGTAGGTCGTTATCGCTATACCTCACCCAAACAAGCGGATGCGCAAAATAAGACCTTCGAACAAACGAAAAAACGTTTCGACTCACAAGGCAAGCGCTTTGACAGCCCTTATGCTAAGCCGCGAACTGGTGGCACGGCGTTATCCCGTGAAAGTACCAGCGCACCTAAGGCCAGCACGACAAGTGCGAGCAAGAGTTCGAACAGTAAGTTTCGATCTAACTATGCTAAAGACAGCAGTTTCCGCAATTCCAGCAATCGCACGACCCGCAGTGTGCGCCGGGGCAAGTAACTAAGGATTTCCAATGACATTATTTCAGGATTTCGGTATCACACCAGAGCTAGCCATCATTCTGGCTATCGATCTCACCATAGCCGTAATTTTGCTAACGCTAATGCGTTATTTGCAAGGTTGGAGTGTAAAGGTCAATAGCAGTAAGGAGCTGGCAGAGCGGGATAACTTTGCCTTTGGCATAAGTACCGCTGGCGCAGTTGCCGCCCTAGGCATAGTGCTTACAGGCGCTATCACAGGCGCTGCGGCACACTCTTATCTTACCGAAGCGATTGGCATGAGCTGCTATGGTTTATTCGGTTTAGTACTGATTAAACTCGGACGTTTTCTCCACGATAAAATAGCGCTAAATGAGTTTGATAAGAACGAGCAAATCATCAAAGGTAATGTGTCCGTCGCTATCGTCGATGCTAGCGTTGCTATTGCTACCGCCATTATCATTCGCTCCGTTTTGCTGTGGGCAGAAGATTTAACGGTCGATACCTTCATTGCCATCTTCAGCGCCTTTGCGATTTCGCAGTTGATGTTAGTGCTACTCACGCGCTGGCGTGAAAACCGTTTCGCAAGCCGCAACCAAGACTCATCTATGCAGCAAGCCTTAGCCCAAGGTCATACAGCGTTAGCGCTACGCCATGCGGGTTATATGATTGCTATGGCACTGAGCTTTAATGCCGCCAGTCACTTTATTATTTATAATCCAACGGCTTATGTGACTAACGTGATCGGTTGGTTAGTGTTCTCAGTCATTATGCTGATCGCGCTCTCCTTACTGCTGTTCGTCGTGAAGAAACTGGTATTGGCCCGTATCGATTTAGCCGATGAAGTGGAAAGACAACACAATATCGGTATTGCCGCAGTAGAAATGGCGATCAGTATCGCTATCGCACTTATTCTTACGGCACTGATGGCTTAATCGAATGCAAGAAATTAGCTTAACTCCCTCGGCGGCTAAACCTAGCCGCCTAGGTTGGTTCGACGATGTTCTCTTATTGGGCATTATGGCCGTATTAGCAGGTTGCGGCCTGATCTACGAATATCTTTTATCCCACTATGCAGGCCGCATTTTAGGCGCATTAGAAGCCGCCATTTACACCATGATAGGCTTAATGATTGTCTCCATGGGGCTAGGTGCCTTCGCCGCCCGTAAGATCCGTGATGCCTTTACCGGTTTTGTGATTTTAGAACTCACAGTTGCACTCTGTGGCTCACTCGCCATTTTAATCACAGCAGCGGTGATTGGTTTTGGTCAACAACTGCCATTGATCATTGCTAACACCTTAGGTTTACCGCCAGATCAACTGCCCGAAGGTGGCATGATAGGCTCGCTGCAAAAACTCAGCGAATACTTACCCTATGTGTGGGGTGTGTTATTGGGCCTGATGATTGGTATGGAAATCCCGCTGATTGCGAGGGTTCGCCAATCCCTTTCCGACGAGCATTTACTGCATAACGCGGGCACCATTTACGGAGCTGATTACATAGGCGCAGGCATAGGTGCCGCCATTTGGGTTGGCTTTATGCTCGCCATCGATATCCAACTCGCCGCCGCCTTAACCGCCAGTTTCAATCTATTGGCAGGTTTTGTGTTTATTTGGCGATTCTGGCCTAAAATCCGCCGCCCTAAACTGCTTTTGAGTGGGCATTTTATCGTGACTGGTGTCTTACTCGTATTAGCAATCCACGGCCCACGCTGGGAGCAAGAATTCAATAATTTGCTCTATAAAGACAAAGTGGTTTACGCCAAGGCGACACGTTTCCAACAGCTGACCTTCACCGAGCGGTTGCGCGGTAACGGTCTGCCGCCCGTTTATGCTTTATACATCAATGGTCGCTTACAATTTTCTAGCATAGACGAGCACATCTACCATACGTTTCTCGTTCATCCTACGCTCGCGGCCAGTGCCCGTCACAACAAGGTGCTGATCATTGGCGGCGGTGATGGACTCGGTCTAAAACAAGTACTGCGCTGGGAACCTGAACAAGTCACGCTGCTCGATCTCGATGTAGGCCTAGTGCAATTATTTAAATCGCCCGATACAGATATGCCCGATAGTCTCAGTCGCGCTATGTTGGCGCTCAATGACAACGCACTGAACGATCCCCGTGTCACAGTGATCAACGACGATGCATTTAATGGTGTCGATAAACTGATTGCCACAGGCGTGAAATACGATGCGATTATCGTAGACTTGCCCGATCCGAGCCATCCCGATCTTAATAAGCTCTATTCGGACTATTTCTACCGTAAATTAAAGGAACTTATAAGCAGTGATGGCGCTCTGACTGTACAGTCAACATCGCCTTACCATGCCCCTAAGGCCTTTATTTCGGTAGCAAAAACCTTGGCATTGGCGGGATTTGACGTCAAGCAGTACCATCATAATGTGCCCAGTTTTGGCGAATGGGGCTGGAGTATTGCAACATTAGGCGGACTCGATGCACAACACAGATTAGCGAAGTTAACTGAGTTGCCCATCAAAGATGACTGGCTCACTTTAGGTTTAGTGGATGGCGCCTTTGAGTTTCCAGCCAATTTTTATCAAGATGCCGCCAACATAAAACCCAATGAATTGGGTTCATTGCAGCTGTATCACTACCATTTGCAAGATTGGTCCGAGAATCAAGGACTGGATCTTTTTTAATAGGATGAGATAGTACTTGACATATTATGTCTCGGTGCTATCTTTGAACACAGACATAATATGTCAATAAGGACAAATATGAATATCCATACCATTGCCAATCACCTCAACAGTCTTGGCAACAACAGCCAAACTGGCTTTCAATTTGATTGTTATCCAATCGATGGTGAAGTCGAAGTGTTGCAAGTGAATGTGGTCGGCCGTGAAGAAATCCCGGTATTTGTATCGGTAACGGACAACCAAGTACTTTGCATCAGCTACCTGTGGGGCGAGAACGAAGTAAATCAAGAACGTCGCAGTGAAATGTTTGAAACCATGCTAGAGCTCAACATTCCAATGCCCTTGTCAGCTTTTGCAAAAATTGATGACAAATACGTGGTTTACGGTGCGCTATCACTACAATCTAGCATGCTCGAAATCGAGCAAGAATTAGCAGTTTTATCTGATAACTGTTTAGAAGTTATTGATGAATTGGTCGACTATCTGAAATAAGGAGCCACAAAATGGGCATTCTGAATAAAATTTTAACAGCGTTTCGCGGTGGTGCCACCGAAGTTGGCCAAAGCATCGTTGACGCAAACTCAACCCGTATTTTCGAACAGGAAATCCGTGATGCAGAAAAGCATTTAACCAATGCTAAACGTGAACTGACCGATGTCATGGCAAAAGAAATGCAAGCCAGCCGTGAAATCGACCGTCTGAAACGTTCGATTGCAGAACACGAAGGTTATGCGACTCAAGCATTAGACAAAGGCAATGAAGCATTAGCGATTGAAATTGCTGAAAAGATTGCTCAGTTAGACCAAGAGTTGTCTGAGCAACAAAGCGCCAACGATAGCTTTAGCGCCCATGCTGCACGCTTGAAAGACTTAGTGAAGAAAACCGAACGCCAACTGTCTGATTATCAACGTCAGTTGAGCATGGTTAAAACCACTGAAAGCGTACAAAAAGCGACGGCAACCATTACTGACTCGTTCGCGTCTAGCAACTCTAAGCTGCTGAACGCTAAAGATTCACTAGAACGTATCAAGGCACGTCAGCAACAATTTGACGACCGTTTAAAAGCGGCTGAAACCTTAGCCGATGAAAACAGTGATAAGTCGTTGCAAGCCAAACTAGCCGAAGCGGGTATTGGTGAGCAAAAGTCAAACGCAAATGCAGTGCTAGATCGAATCAAAGCACGTAAAAGCTAAGCAATGATTGACCGAATGCCGAGTCTCAGTGGGATCATCACCCCCTACTGACCTCGGCATTTTTTTTGTTTCATCCTCATTAAATAAAAATGACCACTATTGCCCGTGAATATCCGCAGCCAATCAATATGAGGCCGCACGCGAGCATAGTCAGCAGGAGTCACTATGGGATTTTTCAATAGTATTTTTGGTAAGAAAGCCCCGCCACAGCGCGAGCTCAATCACCCGTCCCAGCTCAATGTCGGCGACATGATCTCAATCGATGATAGTTTTGCCCTGCCACCACAACTCCGTGGTCAACAATTAAGAGTCGAAGCCGTACATACTTACGAGTCTGAACGTAAACAACACTCCGAGTGGTTACTCAAGGGACATGGTAGCGATACTCTCTTTTTGAGCATTGAAGAAGACGACGAAACCTATCTCGCCTTTTCGATTAAGGTTTCCCGCGCCCAAGTGGAGCAATTATTCGATCTCGAGCAATTCAGCGCCCTGTTCGAGGAACCGGGTCATGCCGAGTTAACTACGCAAGTATTACCGGCCGACTTAGCTGAACAACTTGAACAATGGCTTGGAAAACAATACCACCAAGTGACTTTTGCCGCTTTTGGCTATTTCCATCGTCAGGATTATCGTGGCCAAAAGCCGCCACAGGATGCCAATGGCGCCACAGGTGAGCCCTTTGAGTACTATTTATTACTTGATGACAATGAAAGCTGCGCCGTCGAAGTGGAAGTCTACGAAGGGGGTGATACCGATGTTGTCTTGACCCTATATCGCCCGCTAACGGATATTCGGGAATACTGGCCGGCGAAATAACACGAAAATAAGATAAAGTGCGTGCTCGCACTTTATCAATAATCCCAATACAATCTCACAGATAAGCGCTAGAAACGGTTGATAGCAATAGGTAATACGCCATGAGTAAAACCAAACACCCTCTGCCCGAGCAATGGTTAAAGAACCAACAAGCCGCTAAGGCGACACAGGTTGCCTTCGATCTCGATGAAAAATTTCAATACTCTATTCGTAAAGCCGCGTTAGATGCAGGCGTTAGCCCTTCTGATCAAATTCGCACTATTTTAGGTCTTAGCGTATCGAAACGGCCAACGCGTCCGCGTCTTACCGTGTCACTCAATGCAGATGACTATGTGCAACTGGCAGAGAAATATGGTTTAAGTGCCGATTCACAGCTAGAAATTAAACGTCGTGTACTCGACGATTTAGTCCACTTTGTTGATGAAACCTAAAGCAACGCTGAGCTCAAGCGCCAACCCTTCTTACCATTGGCTGGCGCGATTAATCGATTTATAGCCCTTTTATTAACTCAGTCAATTTACTCACAGCCTAAAATCTTTTACTTTAGTAGTGATATTCGCCGCACTTAACAGGGATCATGTTTGGCATGACAGATAAAAACCCATGGTCGCTTCGCACCCTTGGCACTCCTTCCCCATTCGAAATGGCGATGATGCTATTGTCCTTGCTGTCGGTGATCATAGTACTTGTCATGACCTTCGGCCACCTAGATAGCGAAACCTACCGCTTGCTCTTCTTTGTCGATACCAGTATTTGTATGATTTTTATGATCAACTTCTTTGTTGGGTTGATCCGTGCTCGCGATAAACGCTTTTTCATTAAACACCATTGGATTGATTTTATTGCCAGTATTCCGGCGATTGAAGCCCTACGTATGGCACGGCTTTTTCAAATCCTACGGGTAATACGCCTGATCCGCATGAGTCGCTCACTGCTGCTCCCACTGGTAAAACAACGTAAACAAGCCACCTTAGCTAGTCTACTGGTTGCTATGGTGACGATTCTGACATTAGCTTCCGTCATTATGCTCATTGTCGAAAGCGGCACCGAAGGCGCCAATATCCAGACCGCTGAGCAAGCGATTTGGTGGGCATTAGTCACTATCTCTACCGTCGGCTACGGCGATTATTATCCTGTAAGCACAGCAGGCCACATCATAGGTGGTGTGGTCATTGTCAGCGGTGTGAGTTTTTTTGGTGTGATTTCAGGTTATATGGCGTCGGTATTTGTCGCGCCAGATGAATCTGAACGTCAAGAACGCCAAGATGCGCATAAAGCCGAAATCAAATCAGAGCTTGAATTAGCCTTAGCGAGAATGGAAGAGAACCAACAAAAAATAGAACAAAATCAAGCGAAAATGCTGGCTCAAATTGCAGAACTTAAGCAGGCTATCGAAACAAAAAATAGCTGACTTTGTTGCGAAAACGGACTAATGAAAAGGCTCAATCTATATTAGATTGAGCCTTTTCCGTTTATCAGCGATAAAAAAGTAATACTACCAGTAGACCTGCTGTTGCATCGCGTTACGGCGTGTCGATTCCATAGCAAACAACAAACTCTGCTGCTTGTCTTCCAGCCACTCAGCTAAATTGATATCTAACTCCCGACTCGCATCCTGTAAGGCGCGATAACAAGCCAAAGTTTTAATCCCAAGCGCGAGATCTTGCCAAGGTGCACGAAATGCGTCCCGTGATTTCGCCTCATATAAACTGCCGTAGGCATGACCCACAAGAATGCTCGCATCCAACACTGTGGCCACTTGTAGATAATTCGCCGCTGTCATGACGCTATTAAGTGGCATGACCTCAATTATCGCCATCCAAGAAGCTTGCTGAGCACGATCGGCATGCTGGCGTAAGCTAGGCTGATGGGTGATGTCCACTTCACCAGCACTGATCTTTAGCAACAGTTCAACAATAGCCAGCTGTAATTGACCATATTCGGTCTGTTGCCATAGGGATAGTAAACGTTCCGTCAGATTAATCTCTGTCAGTTGCGCCAGAAGTCGCGCCTTAACTTGGGCATGTTGGCCAAGTTTAGCAAATAAGCCTTTTTGGCTACCAAGCAAGGCGGTCAACGCCTGTGCCTGCTCAATAAAATCGAGCTGCTTTTCAATCAGCATAAATTGGCTAGACAGTGTCACATTCAATAATTCGAACTGATTTAAGGTCATTCGCAGCAAACGAATACAGGCGCGCATCCGCCACCATAGTGCCACACAGGCTTCAGGGTCACTTTCCTCTGCGATCATGCTCTCTAATAATTGCCAGCGCTCAAGGGCGGTTTCAAGCAGGATTAGGCAGTTTGCACTTAAATCCTGTGAAGAAGAATCGTGTGACTCGGCCAGTGGCAGAAATTCCAATGCTTTTAAATCGAGCGGCTTAGCCTTGCCCGCCAATCGATAGCCCCGCTGCGCTTTACTGGCCTTACCTAAACGCACTGGCACCACACTCGCCACTTGCATCGCTAGCTTAAGTAGCGCCTCAGTATCGCCACTGAGGAGTTCAAACTCGAGCTCACACAGGGCTTCTTGCTGGCCATTTGCGGTGATTTCACCTATGTCTAACGCCACTTCGACCACGCTGTTATCAATCTGAACATGCCAAGCGCGACGATAAAAATCGGTGTGAAATATACAAGTCAACTGAGCTTGAGTAGCTGCTAAATCGGCATCAGCGGGCCAAATGCTGATAGGAAATAGACTTAAGTCTGGGCTATCGGATTGGATAGTCACATTGTATTCGGGCCGCGAATGAATGCCGCCCACGACTTGTCCTGCGGTTTTTATGGTCTGCTCTCGGTGCGCATCGTAACCGCGCACCCGCAATCCCATGTCCCACTGACGTAATTGCAAGTCAGGGGTGTCGAAGTAACCATTCGCCAAACGACGTTGACCTTGAGGTACGGCATTATCGAGACTATCTAACTTATTTATCAGGGATTCTTGATATATCGGCAGGAAAAACAGTTTTAATTCAATCTCAGCATTCATTGCGTAACCGCTCACTTTGTCATCAAATATTCATCGATGCGTCATCTTTAGTTCATAATGTCACAAATGTGTCATAAAAATCCCGTAGGATTTGGTTTTGCAGTTGGTATATAACCCGTTAGAATAAACCTGTCGTTTTTTCTGAAAAAACACAGTTTCAATACGCGGACGCATAGGTTAACATGCGCCCGCTTTTTCCAATAATGGAACAATCTAAATAGGTAAACGGCAATGCCAGTAAACTCTATTTTGGGCGTGTTTGCAAAATCGCCAATTAAGCCTCTTCAAGAGCACATGGACAAAGTACACGATTGCGCATCGTTACTCGTCCCCTTTTTCGAAGCCACTATCACAGGCAACTGGGACAGTGCAGTTCAATTACGTAAGCAAATTAGTTTAGCCGAGAAGCAAGCAGATTCACTAAAGCGTGAAATCCGTCTGACTCTGCCAAGCGGTTTATTTATGCCAGTAGAACGTACAGATTTATTGGAACTTTTAACTCAACAAGACAAGATAGCCAACAAAGCCAAAGATATTTCCGGTCGTGTTATCGGCCGTCAGCTGTTAATCCCTCAGGTCATGCAAGTCCCATTTATTGCTTATCTACAACGCTGTATCGATGCGGTAGCACTAGCAAAACAAGTCATTAATGAACTCGAAGATCTGTTAGAAACAGGTTTCCGTGGCCGTGAAGTCGACTTAGTGGCAAAAATGATCAACGAACTCGATATCATCGAAGAAGATACTGACGATCTACAAATTCAGTTACGCCGTCAGTTATTCGCTATGGAATCTGAATTGAATCCTGTCGATGTGATGTTCCTCTACAAAACGATTGAATGGGTCGGTGGTCTTGCAGATCTTGCCGAACGCGTCGGTTCGCGTCTTGAGCTTATGCTGGCTCGCGTTTAACAAATTAAGGTTATCAAGGTATCAATATGGTTGATGCAGGTATTGAGGTGGCTAACGTCTTAGTCACCAATGGCCCGTGGCTTATTGCCATTGCGGCTGCATTTGGTTTTCTCATGGCATGGGGTATTGGGGCGAATGACGTCGCCAATGCGATGGGAACCTCTGTAGGTTCAAACGCAATTACAATTAAACAAGCGATTATTATCGCAATGATCTTTGAGTTTTCCGGTGCATTTTTAGCTGGGGGCGAAGTTACCAATACCATTCGTAGCGGTATTATTGATTCTAGCTATTTCACTGCGACTCCTGAATTGCTGGTTTACGGCATGATAGGATCATTGTTGGCGGCAGGTATTTGGCTTGTCGTCGCATCGGCTCTTGGCTGGCCAGTATCAACGACTCACTCCATCGTCGGTGCCATTATTGGTTTCGCAGCCGTGGGTGTTGGCGCAGATTCAGTCTCATGGGATAAAGTGGGCGGGATTGTAGGCTCTTGGATCGTAACCCCTGCTATTTCGGGCTTTATGGCATTCATCCTCTTCCAAAGCACTCAAAAACTCATTTTCAACACTGACGACCCATTGAGTAATGCTAAGCGTTTCGTACCTTTCTATATGGCATTTGCTGGTTTCATCATGTCATTAATGACGATTATGAAAGGCTTATCCCACGTTGGTCTGCATTTCTCGATTACCGAATCTTACCTACTCGCTGGTGCTATTGCCGCTGCAGTTGGTATCTTAGGTAAAATCGCCATTTCACGCTTACAAATGAGTGATAAAGCAGATCGTCAAACCCAGTTCAAAAACGTTGAAAAAGTGTTTGCGATCCTGATGGTTATGACGGCTTGTTGTATGGCTTTTGCCCATGGTTCAAACGATGTAGCAAATGCGATTGGTCCATTAGCGGCGGTTGTTTCTGTCGTCAATAGCGGTGGTGAGATTGCAGCGAAATCACCTCTAGTCTGGTGGATTTTACCTTTGGGTGCCGTAGGTATTGTGATGGGTCTGGCGATTTTTGGTCAGCGCGTTATGCAAACTATCGGAAAAAACATCACTCACTTGACGCCAAGTCGTGGTTTTGCGGCAGAATTAGCCGCGGCAACAACTGTAGTTATTGCTTCTAGCACTGGTTTACCTATTTCTACCACACAAACCTTAGTAGGTGCGGTATTAGGTGTAGGTATGGCCCGTGGTATCGCAGCGATTAACATTGGTGTGGTACGTAATATCGTCGTATCTTGGGTTGTGACCCTACCAGCAGGTGCTGGCCTATCAATCATCTTCTTCTATATGATTAAAGGTATTTTTAATTAAGAAGTCTCGCTAAATGTGTTGCTGACATTAAGCAGTATTAGCGCCTAGGACTAGAAGGTCGTAGGAAAGATTGAATTAAATTGGAATGGTCATAGCATGGATGCCGTAAAGTTGAGGGAAGTCTATGACTTCCCTCTTGCATTACAGGCCTCAAATCCCTAGCATGTGCAGACTATTTCGTTGATGAGAATACAAAAGTGTTTAGACTCCTGACTCTGGTAGGAATGATCTTGCTGTCTTCCAACCTGCTGGCCGAAGGCCAATCCCGCTACATCTCGGATAACGTGTTTCTTTATCTTTTAGGTGGCCCTGGTACTGAGTTTCGAATTGTTGGATCAATTGAGGCTGGTCAACCTGTGACACTGCTCAACGAAACTCAAGGTGATTATTCCAAAATAATCGATCATAAAGGCCGTGAAGGTTGGGTACAAACTAACTTGATCAGTTCGACTCAAAGTTTCCGTGAGCAAGTCCCTGCGTTAACAACTGAACTCGCACAGGCCAAAGCTAAGTTAGCAGAAGTATCAAGTTCAACGGATAATCATGCCGACGAACTGCTCGAATTAAAGGCTAAACTAAGCGAGTTAGAAACCAACCTAGCTAAAACGACTCAAGAACGTGATCAACTGAAAAATGCGGTAGATCGCACAGCTCAAGACGAGCGTTTTGAACTTTGGCGCCAAGGTGGATTAATCGCAGGCATGGGCTTAATCCTAGGCATTATTTTAGTGTATTTACCTAGACCACAACGTCGCAATAAAAAACGTTGGATGTGAGTCTGACACACAAAAGTCTTAATTTACCTTCCAAAAGCCAGTGTTTTCAAACACTGGCTTTTTTGTCAATCAAGCGTTACATCGACTTATTAACAAGCTAATCAAACAAGCTTCACAATCTTTCACGCTATAGTGTTGTCCGTCACATTTTGGTTGTATAATCTGCGCGCGCAAACCTTCATATTGTATACAAAATATCAAATGCGTTTGGCGCCTCCCAATTTGTTTCAACAATAGCGCCCCAATAACGGCCAAGATGGAAGCGATAACTATGTTCAAAGCGAGTGAAGTGCTGGCAGGCCGCTACGATTCTGCCAATCTCGACGAACTGTTCAAAGCAGTCAGCGACAACTACATTGTCGATGAAGAACAATACTTGTCAGAGCTGATCAAACTAGTTCCCTCAAGTGATGAAGCCATAGAGCGCGTCACTCGTCGTGCCCACGAACTGGTCAATAAGGTTCGTCAATTCGATAAAAAAGGTTTGATGGTCGGCATAGATGCCTTCCTGCAACAGTACAGCTTAGAAACACAGGAAGGCATTATCCTGATGTGTTTAGCCGAAGCTTTACTGCGAATTCCTGATGCGGCCACTGCCGATGCGCTGATTGAAGATAAGCTTTCAGGCGCTAAGTGGGATGAGCACATGAGCAAGAGTGACTCAGTGCTGGTTAACGCATCGACCTGGGGCTTAATGCTCACAGGTAAAATCGTTAAACTCGATAAAAAACTCGATGGCACCCCAAGCAACTTGCTGAGCCGCTTAGTGAATCGCCTCGGTGAACCCGTGATCCGTCAAGCCATGATGGCAGCGATGAAGATCATGGGTAAGCAGTTCGTACTGGGCCGCAACATGAAAGAAGCCCTAAAGAACAGTGAAGACAAACGTAAGTTAGGTTATACCCATTCCTACGACATGCTGGGCGAAGCGGCGTTAACTCGCAAAGATGCCGAGAAATACTATACCGATTACGCCAATGCGATCACTGAGCTCGGTGCTCAAAGCTATAACGAAAATGAATCACCGCGCCCAACAATCTCCATCAAGTTATCGGCATTGCACCCACGTTACGAAGTGGCCAATGAAGACCGCGTCTTGACTGAACTGTACGACACAGTGATTCGCCTGATTAAGCTGGCACGTGGCTTAAATATCGGTATATCTATCGATGCTGAAGAAGTCGATCGCCTCGAGTTATCACTAAAACTGTTCCAAAAACTGTTTAATTCTGAAGCAACTAAAGGCTGGGGATTACTCGGTATAGTAGTACAAGCCTACTCTAAGCGTGCCCTGCCCGTACTGGTTTGGTTAACACGTCTAGCGAAAGAACAAGGGGATGAAATCCCAGTGCGTCTGGTAAAAGGTGCCTATTGGGATAGCGAACTTAAGTGGGCGCAACAAGCTGGCGAAGCCGCTTATCCACTCTACACTCGCAAAGCCGGTACTGACGTTTCTTACCTCGCCTGCGCCCGTTACTTGTTATCGGATGCGACTCGCGGTGCTATCTACCCACAATTTGCTAGCCACAATGCGCAAACCGTTGCGGCAATTTCCGATATGGCGGGCGATCGTAACCATGAGTTCCAACGCTTACACGGCATGGGACAAGAGCTGTACGACACTATTCTGGCTGAAGCCGGTGCTAAAGCGGTACGTATTTATGCCCCCATCGGTGCCCATAAAGATCTACTGCCCTATTTAGTCCGTCGTCTGCTGGAAAACGGCGCGAATACTTCGTTCGTCCACAAACTGGTGGATCCTAAAACCCCCATCGAGTCATTAGTGGTACATCCGCTAACAACACTGACGGGTTACAAAACCCTGGCTAACAACAGAATCGTTTTACCTGCCGATATTTTCGGTAGCGAGCGCAAAAATTCCAAGGGACTCAATATGAACATCATTTCCGAATCTGAGCCATTTTTCGCGGCACTAGAACAGTTTAAAAATACCCAATGGCAAGCTGGCCCTCTGGTGAACGGTAAAACCTTAACTGGCGAACATAAAACGGTTGTTAGCCCATACGACACTACCCAAACCGTAGGTCAAGTCGCCTTCGCCGACAAAGCTGCAATCGAAGCCGCCGTCGCATCTGCCGAAGCGGCATTTACCTCTTGGGCACGCACGCCAGTAGAAACCCGTGCCTCTGCACTACAAAAGTTAGCCGATTTATTAGAAGAAAACCGCGAAGAATTGATCGCTCTTTGTACCCGTGAAGCGGGCAAGAGCATTCAAGACGGTATCGACGAAGTACGTGAAGCCGTTGATTTCTGTCGTTACTACGCAGTACAAGCCAAGAAGATGATGGCAAAACCTGAACTGCTTCCAGGCCCAACGGGTGAACTGAACGAACTGTTCCTCCAAGGCCGCGGCGTATTCGTGTGTATCAGCCCATGGAACTTCCCATTGGCCATCTTCCTCGGCCAAGTGTCTGCGGCATTAGCTGCAGGTAATACAGTCATCGCAAAACCCGCGGAGCAAACCTCGATTATTGGTTACCGTGCGGTGCAACTCGCTCATCAAGCGGGTATTCCTGTCGAGGTGCTGCAATTCCTACCAGGTACTGGTGCGACAGTGGGTAGCGCAATTACGGCCGATGAACGTATCGGTGGTGTGTGCTTTACCGGTTCAACTGGCACGGCAAAACTGATTAACCGTACACTGGCCAACCGTGATGGCGCGATTATTCCATTAATCGCCGAAACCGGTGGCCAAAATGCCATGGTAGTGGACTCTACCTCTCAACCTGAGCAAGTGGTTAACGATGTGGTTTCATCGTCATTCACCAGCGCAGGTCAACGCTGCTCTGCGCTGCGCGTGCTCTTCCTCCAAGAAGACATTGCCGATCGCGTGATCGAAGTCCTGCAAGGCGCCATGGATGAATTAGTGATTGGCAACCCAAGTTCAATCAAAACCGACGTAGGCCCAGTGATTGACGCCACCGCCAAAGCCAACTTAGATGCGCATATCGATCATATCAAGCAAGTCGGTAAGCTTATCAAGCAAATGCCGCTGCCTGCTGGCACTGAGAACGGTCACTTCGTGTCGCCCACTGCGGTTGAAATAAATTCAATTAAAGTGCTGGAGAAAGAGCACTTTGGCCCAATCCTGCACGTGATCCGTTATAAAGCCGCCGATCTTGGCAAAGTGATCGATGAGATCAACAGCACAGGCTTTGGCTTAACCTTAGGTATCCATAGCCGTAACGAAGGCCATGCCTTGGAAGTTGCCGACAAAGTGAACGTGGGTAACGTCTACATTAACCGTAACCAAATCGGTGCTGTGGTGGGCGTACAGCCTTTCGGCGGTCAAGGTCTGTCAGGCACAGGTCCTAAAGCCGGTGGCCCACACTACTTAACCCGTTTTGTGACTGAAAAGACTCGCACCAACAACATCACAGCTATTGGTGGTAATGCGACCCTACTGTCACTCGGTGATAGCGAAGAATAAGTACACTGAACTTGCTTTAGAATATCGCGATGCATCTTTAGCCATCGCGATAACAATAAAAAAGCCAGACTGAGTCTGGCTTTTTTATTAGAGTCTAAAACGGTACTTATCTATGACGTAACAACTTAATTAAAATCCCAGTCATTACATATCCGTCATTAATACGGGTTGACCAAAACCTTTAAGTTCAGCATGGGAGGACTCAAAATACTGCTGCCAAAACTGTTTCAACGGCAACATTACTTGACCGCCTCTAAATCCTTTTGATGTAGCAGGAACCCAACCCGCACCTAATACGTAAATATCTGCCTGCTTAAAATCACTCAGCATGTTCGCTTTTTGTATTTTTAGCATTTCTTGCTCAGGTTCGATAACTTTTAAGGTGTTTTTACTGTAAAAGCTGGTCACATCTGAATTTTCAACCATATCGGACACAAGTAACAATACTCGGCGTCCTTCGGTATCGGCAGCCACTTGCGGCGCAATAACCTGAGATAAATTACTGAGGATTTCAGTTTTAGGCAAATCCACATCATTAGGTTTAAAAGCATGTTTTATATGGGCATCAATTTTACTTCTAACGAACTGAGCCTGCTTATTCATGCAATTATCAAAAGCCATTAGATTTTTCTTCGATACGTCATCCCTGTCAGCAATATCAGTATCCAGCCTGCCACTAAACAAAACATCGGTATAAAAATCTTTTACATAAGCACTAAAGCTAATGATAGTGATTTTATCCCCAGCTTGTAGGAAGAGATGCACTTTCTCATGAACTAACTGTTTAATATTTATGTCCGGAGAAAAAGTACCATCGATCGCCACAAACAAATGTCGGCCAGAAACTGTCTTTGCTGTTAGTGGATCAATTTTGGCAAACTCGTAGCAACTTTTAATATCATTTCTCTCAGCGGCCATCGCAGGCAAACACATAGAAATAGCTAAAGTGCCAAACAAGCCAGTAACCACCAACTTAGCAAGCTTTGTCATTCCTGTCATGAACTTAACTCTCCAAGTATCTCTTTGCGTAAACGATCGCGCATCTGTTCTTCCGTTTCAACAACCTTTTTTTGCTGAGTTATTTCAGCAAGCAGCTCTTGTCGAATACGTTGTTCAGCTTGTTCTGGCGTTTCGGCCTCTACAGCCTTTTTAGCATTCGCTTCAGCAACAAACTCGGCTTTCAATCTTGCTTCCATCGCCTCTGGTGCTTCGGAAGTTTCTACCTCAACAACATGAGACGTTGCCACCACAGCGGCACTTTTCATCGCCTGATGGCTGGCTAATGTTTGATGCTCACGTAAACGTACCGATTGATCATATCGATTTTCGGCATTACCTAAATCTTCCATATACATCAGGAATGAACGCTCACCACAGGCCTCTAACACCTCTAGCACCTTAGGATCTTGGCAATTAGTTTCAGCTTTTTGATTCATTCTTTGCTGCAAGTTAGTTAGGCGCTTCTGGGCCACGCGCGCGACTTGCTGCTTTAAACGAGAATAATGCGTCTTAAACTCACGCTCACTTTTAAAGTTGCCAATTTCTTTGCGCGCATCTTTAGAATGTTTGCCAGCAAATCCGGTTTTAAAACCAATCAAAATACCGAAAATCTGTAATAGGATGAATAAGAAAGCAAGAAAAATAAAAGTTCCCCAACCGCCTTTCTGTTCACGATCCCACACGTCATCCTTTGCTTTATCACCTGCACTTTTAGACTCATCGAGTAAGAGTGCTGGAGGTGCTTCAGCATAGGGGTCTTGTTCTTGATACAATCCACTCGTTTGCTGAATATTGACTTCATCAATATGCATTTTTTCAAGCACTTGACCACGCACATAGGTTGCCAATACTGCAATCACTAGGATCGCAATAGCTGTAACCGTGGTGATAAAATAACGGGGCTTAACCTCTGCGTTAGTAGAGATCCGATTAATGAGTTGCTTATATTGAGGCTCATTATCATCCTCAAAGGTTTTATCTAAATTAATACGAGTATTAGGTGCCAGTTCTGGCGTCGATTTGTCGCGGTTTTTAGCATTTTTCCACCAGACCTTGGCCTTTTTAATGAGCGAGTTAGCATGCAGCTCATGTCCAGTAAAGTGAGTTAAACCTACCAGTAAAACCGAGATGATGAAGGCGATACCCACAGCACCTTGCTGCTGTAGTTTTTCCGATGCTCCGGGAATCGTGAAACCTGAAAGAACGTAACTAAATCCCATTGCTTCAACAAACACTAAGGCGGCAATCAATATCCACCCCAAAATATGTAAGTTGTTACGACCATTTTCAGTCACTTTACCTAAATAGTCTTGGCTTTTACTGAAAAGCTCCTCGTCCTTATTCACTTTCTCATAATGAGCCGCAAAATCAGTACATAGTGCGACTTCAGTATTCAACCAATCCTTATCGTAAATCTTAACTTGGGTTTCATAATCTTTCGCTAAGCGACTCTCCTTACCGATTACCGGAAAGGCATACCATGTATTAAGCCACCAGAAACTGACCTTATCCCACCAAACCGTAATAATGACCACTAATACCATCAACGAAAGTAACAGCGACACTAACGTGCGATACTCATTAAATAACATAGACACAAAATCCATTTACCGCTCCTAAGCACATTGCTTATAACAATTTGGGTTCAAAATCGGCTTCATAAACCGTTTTATTCTTCTCGTAGTACAACTTGCCAGCAATCGCGGTCGCTGAACGATCGATTGGCATCACCACATCTATACAGCGCACAGGAGAGTCTTTGTCCGTTGTAAAAACACGATATAACAAGCCTTTATCACCATAATAAGTCTCTACATGGCTCGTAAGCTGATAATTTGGATCATCTTTACTTGAACCTTTGTAATTCTTCCAAATATTCACTTTAGGCGCAGAAACAGCCGTGCCACTGTCCTTAATTACAGCAACAGGGGTCAAACCAATATAATGGCCATTCACTTTATAACCCCAAGCAGTACCATTCATACCCGGTAAATAATCTGCTGTGTTGTAATCCTTACGATTATAGCTCTCACCTGTGGCTAAACTCTTCACGTCCCCCGTGACTCTCGGTCCCTCAACGGCGCAATTTAGGCTAGAGACTTCAGATGCATACGCCTTGCTAAATAATGCAAAACCGCTCTCTTTTTTAGCACCCACTAACTGGGTAAAGTTTGTCGATGGGTCGAGCATTTTCTTACCGCCAAAATCTACCAAGGCTTTTTGCAGTTTCACTGGCTCAAGTAACTTGACGATTTCCGACTCCGTCATTTGTATTTGAGCTGGTGAAGTGCTCGGTTTATTTGGCTGAGTTGTAGGCTGCTTTTCCACTTGAGTCGTAGGCTTGGCTGCTGCCACTTTATCCTGCGATCGGCGGGATAAATAACTCAAATTTGCCTTCTGTTTGTATGAATAGGCCAGTAATTGATCCGGTTTACCGTCAATTTCAATAATTTCTACTCGACGATTTTTTGCTTTGCCAGCGTCATCACTATTAGCTGCAACAGGCTGTGACTCCCCTGCTCCTTGGAAGAATAATCGCTCAGTCGGAATGCCAGCTTGATTAAAGAGGGTTGCCACATAACGCGCTCTCGCTTCGCTAAGCTCTTGATTTAACGATTCAGCACCACTGGCATCTGTATGACCTGTAATCAAAATGTTTTGTTTAGAGTCTTTATAGATAGCGGCGAGTTTTTGAAATTTTTGTTTAGCTTGTGGCGTCGCCTCTGAAGCTCCAGAAGCAAACATCACTTCACTATTACTCGAAACTGTCGCAGCCATACCCACAACTTGATAATTAGCGTACTTTTCTGAATCTTCCTTCGACATGGTTTGTTCGGTTGAACTGATCAGTAAGCTACTTTGTTGTTCATCTGATGCTTTTGAAGCGCTGATTGAAGTAAATTGAATATCAAGATTTTCTGTTTTCGCTAACTGTTCTAATGCTTCGCGTTTTTGCTGAAAATCATAACCAACGGTACAACCAATCGCAGCACCAGCAGCACCGCCATAAAGCATACCTTCATTGCCACCTAAATAATTCCCAATCAATACACCTAAACCAGTACCAATAGCACAACCAATAACAGTTTCTTTATTATCTTCAACAGATTGAGTGATGGCACAACTGCTAAGCGCTAATACGCCAGCAACTGCGAGCGATATGGATTTCAAATTTGACTTCATAGTCATCCCTAACTTTTTAAAAATTCAAAATTGAATTTTAGATGCAATAAATTAAGTTAAGGATTAGAAGGAATTAGCCCTAAAAAGTCAATCTAAAGTTGATACTGATGTAACCAAAATATTAATTAAGGCTGAAATTTGTGAGCAACTTTATATCGAAGATATTTAAGCGACTGACACAGGAGTTGTCATAAAACAGTTTTATCCTAATGTGAAGTCACAATCACTATGCAAAAAAATCATTACTGGGAATCGTTTCTCAGTTGCACCAAATCTTTCATAGACCTCATAATCTACACATGACTAATCTCTCTCTTTCTCCCCATATTACATTTTACTAAGGTGGCTATGACATTTTCGTTGTTAGATATTTCTGCATTGGTGTGGTTTATCGTTTCTTGGGCTGGCTATACCGCCTTTGCCCGTAGCAAGGCGAGAGATACCGACTGTATTGCCCGTGGTCTGCATAAGCATAGAATTTACTGGATGCTTGAGGTGATGACCCGCGGCGTGCGTGTGGGGGATGCGGCGCTACTGGCCAACCTTGAGCGAAATATTGCCTTTTTTGCCTCGACCACGCTGTTTGTGCTTGCGGGTGTACTGACCTTATTTGCACAAGTTGAACGACTAGAAAGTGTTATTGCGACGATTCCCTTCGCTACGCCACCGAATCATGCGCTGGTGCAAGTCAAGTTAGCTCTGTTAGTCGGCATTTTTGTGATGGCCTTCTTCCAGTTTACTTGGTCAATGCGCCAATACGGCTTTGTGAACGTGATGATAGGCGCGGGTCCTCTGGACACCGATGGCTCAAATGACAATCTCAAAGCTTATGCAAGACAAATGGCGACAGTGCAAGATCAAGCGGCACACTCCTATAACTATGGTTTACGTGCCTATTACTTTTCAATGGCGGTATTGTGCTGGTTTGTACACCCTATACTCTTTATCTCGGCCAGCTTATTTGTGGTCGCAACCTTATATCGCCGCGAATTCAAGTCCCGTGCCGTTCTGGCGATCACGGCAGCGAAAGGCCATCTCCAAATAGAGAGCCAAGTGCGGGAAACCGCCCGCAACCACAAAATAGAATCATAGCCTTGGCGGTTTAGGCCGCTGGCGTCATCTTGATTGGAATTATTGTTCTATACTCTTTGGGTCGTGTTTCTATTGAATTACTGGGAGAGTGCCATGAGCGATAACTTATTAACCTTAGATGAAGTGTGCAAAATGCTAGATAAAACACCTGCGACCATCAAACGCTTCGCTCGGGAGAATTTACTCTCAAGTGTTCAAGATGGTGACGAATTAAAATTCCCCGAAGCGGAAGTTAAACGCTACCTCGCCTTTTCGCAACGCTTAGGCTAAAACGCATCAAGTAACTAACGGCAAATAAAACTGAATAATCAGTATGTAAGCCGTTTGAATTTGAATTTGTAAAGGTGGTTTGAATTGAAATGTGATACTCGAATTAAAGTACGCTGCTTAAGTTTAAGTCGTCGATAGCGAGTTAAAACAAACGGTGAATGCGATATGGACAGTGAAGCTCAAAGGGATTTGAACTTAGCCATAGCGGTTTGTTGCGAAGGATTGGTTAGGCAAAATCTAGCGGTGTAAACCATAAAACTTAAGCGATGAAACTTTAAGCTATTAAGCCTCAAGCTGTTAATCCAAAAGATTGAACCATTACTTATTATTTAAAGCCTGCTGCAACTGCCGATAGGATAACCACTCCCGCTGCACTTCACTTAGGCCTAAGTCAACGGCGAGTTGTTGCAATTGAACTTCATACTTAGGCAACAGGGTTTCATCATTGGTCATAATCGCGAGTTCAGCAAAATCCCCTAAACCTTCGATATGATCGATTGTTAGATGAAATTCACCCAGAAAATAGATACTGCGGCGCTTTTTAATTTCCAGTACGCATTCATAACCTAAGGTCTGCAGCATACTTTTTGCTTTTGTTGCTTCAGTGATATTAACGGCTTCACAGCGGTCTTTTTCTGGCCCTTTCACTATCCACAGCATTATCCCCGATGGCTGCATCTCACGGATACACAAGCTCTTGTGCTCACCTTTAAGTGACTGTGATGGCAGATCAAAGTAACAGTCATGCTCAAGGTTATCTTCGAGCATGACCTCGGGATTTCTCATTTGTAAGGCAGCGAAAAAAGCGTGGCGATCCAGTAAGTGGTATTTAAGCTCGACCTCAAACTTACCATTAAAATGGGCATTAATTTGTGGGGCTAATGCTTCCGGCATCGCAGGGTTCATAGATTCATATCCGCTTTTAATGGGTAAAATATATCGCTATTTATAATATTGAGCGCCAACGTCTTAATTCCAAAAGATTAAATCCAAAACCTTAAGCGAGTCTTTGGTACAAGGCCTGATACTCTGCACTGTCTTCAATTAAGCTCTGGTGAGTACCAGACGCAATAATCTTCCCCTGACCGAGTAAATGAATTTGATCCATCTTCGCCATAGCCGTTAAACGATGGCTAATCATCAGCAAGGTTTTATCCTGAGCAAATTCAAACAGTAAACTTAAAATTTCCCGCTCGGTGCGTTTATCTAGCCCTTCTGTTGGCTCATCGAGCAATAACAGCGGCGCATCACGCAGCAGCGCCCTAGCAACACCAATTCGGCGCTGCTCACCACCCGAAAGCTGACGTCCACCTTCACCAATCCACATATCCAGCGGCTTATCACCCGTGAGTAAAGCGCCAAGTCCAACCCGCTGTAACACATCAATCAAGCGTGCGTCGTGGGCCGTGCGTTTCTCGCCCTCGATAACAGGTAAGGCTAATACTAAGTTTTCCCGCAAAGTACCTGCAAACAAATAGATGCGTTGACTAATCACAGTAATCGCATCCCTAAGACCGCGCTCGCTGTACTCTGAAAGTGCATGACCATCGAGCTTGATGTGCCCTTGCTGCGCTTGCCATTCTCGGGTAATCAGCGTCAATAAGCTCGACTTACCGCAACCCGTTGGCCCAAGTAACGCGACTTTTTGCCCCGCTTTTATCTCAAGGGACAAACCTTGCAGCACGTTTTGATCGTCTCGATAACCAAAGTGGATATCTTCAATCTGTAATGCGCCAGATTTTGCCCTCAGGCCAGTATCGACAGCAAATTGAATATCGGCCTTTTGTTCGGTGATTTCATTAATTCGCGTTGCGGCCAATACGCAGCCTGACAAATGCTGAAACGCGCCCGCGATCGGCATCATCATCTCGACGCAGGCCATAGTCGCAAACACCATAAGTGCAAACATGGGCCCCGGCGGCACGGCATCACCCACACCTTGAGCGGCTAAATAAAGCATCATGATCAAGGCTGAGCCCGTGGAGAGGATCAACATGGCTTGGCTGAGAGCAGTGATATTGGCCATCGCGCTTTGGCTACGAAAAAGTGCAATTTCAGCATCATTCAGTTTCTGCCTGAATCTGTCGTTCGCGCCAAATAGGCTAAGTTCGGCTTGGCCTTGCAACATATCCAACAACTGCACCCGATAATGACGCTTGGTCTCGAGCATAGTTCGGCTTGGCGCGTGTCCAAGGCGATAAAATAGCAGTGGCATCACCAGCCAAACAGCGACTAAGAATAAGCAAAGACTCAGGGCAAGTTTGGCATCGAACCAAGCAAGAAACAGATACAAGAGCCCCGTCATCAGAAGGGATGCTGCCATAGGCGTGAGCAGTCGCAGGTAAAGGTGATCTAGGGTATCGATATCGGCAACCAAGCGATTGAGCATGTCGCCACGGCGTAGCCCCTGCAGATTTTTAGCACTTAGCGGCAAGAGTTTACGCCACGCCCAAACACGAAGTTCAGTCAGCAACTTAAAGGTCGCCTCATGGGTCGCTAAACGCTCGCCATAACGACTAGCGGTTCGGGCAATTGATAAGAAACGTACCCCGCCAGCGGGAGTGAAAAAGTTAAAGGACTGTGCCGTGACTATTGTCAAACCCGCGACCGCGGTAGCGGAAAGAAACCAGCCCGAAAGTGACAGTAAACCTATGCCAGCCATCAAAGTAATAATGGTCAGCAGCAAGCCCACGGACATCATTAGCCACTGGCGCGAGAACAATCGAATAAAGGGGATCAGCACTTTCATTGGGCATCTCCTTTAGTAGACTCGGCGGCAATGTCGAGTGGAGCGTCACTATCAAGCTGCGTCTCACTTGCGCTTGCCGATAACGGTACAAGTTCAATATCCGCCACGGACTCAACATTTTCACGCAGTAAAGTTTGGAATAAGCCGTGTGTGTCAGACAAAGTGGTAAAGTCGCCCCGCTGTACTATCAAGCCTTTATCAAGCACAAGAATAGTATCCATTTGATCTAACTGATCTAATCTGTGGGTCACCATAATGCACATTTTACCCGCCATGGCGCGATTCAGCGCAAAACTCACCGCCTGCTCACTCTGGCTATCTAAACTGGCTGTGGGTTCATCAAGGACAAACAAACTCGCCTGCTGCCCAAGCGCCCTTGCTAAAGCAATACGTTGAGCTTGGCCAACGGATAAACCGGAGGATTGTTCACCGACTGGGGCATCTAAACCCAATGGCTGCGCCTTAACGAACTCGCTAATATTGGCCTCTGCCAGCAAGTGCCAAATTTGACTGTCGGGCAGAGTTGGGTCGGCTAAGGCAACGTTATCCCGCACTGTGCCGTGAAATAACTGCGGTTCCTGTCCAAGCCAAGCTAAGTGCTGTCGCCAATGGGCTAAGTCTAATGCGGATAACTCATGGCCATTAATCAACAAATGGCCCTTGTAGGGTAAAAATCCCAATAAGGCGTTGAGTAAACTGGTTTTACCCGCTCCGCTCGGACCAACTAAAGCTAAGCGTTCACCCTCTTTTAACTCAAAACTCAGCGGGCCAAGTAAACGCGTACCATCAACACTGAACACCTCAAGATTGTCGGCACTCAGCGTCTCTATGCTATTGATACGGACGTGGCCGGCAAATTCAGGTTCAGGAAGTTCGAGCAAGGTAATCAAAGCTTCTGCCGCGCCTATAGCCTGCGCCTTAGCATGGTAATGAGTCCCCATGTCGCGCAGCGGTTGATAAAACTCAGGAGCTAAAATCAGAATAAATAGCCCAGTAAATAAGCTGAAAGGAATACCGCCCATGTCAGGATCTGTACTTGAACTAATATTGGCATGGGCGCCATAATAGCCAAAATCTAAGTGACCTAAGTAACTGAAACCAAAGTAAACCGCCAATACTGCAATCGATACCGCGGCAAAAAACTCTAAGACTGCCGAGCTTAAAAATGCCATGCGTAGCACCGACATAGTGCGGCTACGAAACTCCTCCGAAGCAGTAGCGATCACCTTAAGCTCGGCATCACCACGGTGGAAGAGTTTCAACGTGCTTAAGCCTTTTAATCTATCCATAAAATGGCCGCTCAATCTTGCAAGCGCACTGAAGTTCTTGCGATTAGCATCAGCAGCGCCCATGCCAACTAAGATCATAAACATAGGGATTAATGGCGCTGTGAGTAACAGGATTAAGCCTGCCGCCCAGTTAATCGGGAATACCGCTGCTAAAATGAGTAAGGGAATAAAACCAGCAAGGCTAATTTGCGGAAGGTATCTGGCATAAAAATCTTGTAAATCTTCGACTTGCTCTAAGACTATGCTTGCCCAACTCCCTGCGGGTTTACCTTTAATAAATGCCGGACCTAGCTTAGTCAACTTGTCCATCACTGCCGCGCGAATATGGCCACGTAGACGCTTACCCGCCTCAAAACTGGCGCGTTCACGCCCATAAGCCAGCAAGGCACGCAGTAACATCAAGGCAATTAGCGCAATAAAATGAGGTGTATAGGTATCAATACTCACGCTGGAACTGACCGTTTGGGCATTGTCAGTTAGCGGTATAACTTGCCCTATGATCACGCCATCCAGAATCGTCGCGATAATATAAGCCTGCGCCACCATAGCGACGGCGCTTATCATCCCAAGCCATAACGACAATTTAAGGAACAGGCCACAGGCTTTTTTCTGGGCTTTAAGCCAAACAAGAAGGGATTTTTCTAACGACTTATCCATGGTGCTCCAACAAGAAAACAATTAAGCGACTCGTAGCGGGGATCGACTATCGATAACAACTCAGTTTAAGGGGCTTGCAACAGCTAAAAAGTTCCGATAGGGACGCAGTATCGCAGGCATCTACAACAGATGAAACCCTATCACAGACTTTTGCTAGCGGACTCACAAAAACGAGCTAAAGATAAATAAATCTAGGAGTTAACGGAACTTTACCGAGTACTAGCCTGATTTTAAAAACTTAGGTAGCATGAAGCTCTTTGTATTAAATGTCCTCTATCTATGCCAAATAAAAATGCTGGTTTCACCCTGATTGAACTCGTTGTAGTTATTATTATTCTTGGCGTATTAGCCGTAGTAGCTGCGCCTAAATTCATTAATTTACAATCAGATGCCTATAAGAGTCAGCTCTCAGGTGCACTGGCTTCGATGAAATCCGCCGTGACCCTATTCAAATCAAAGTCGGAAATTGCTAATAGCGGCACCACGAATAGAGTCGTTTACGACGAAATCCGTGGTGAAAACTATCAGCCTTGGGCTGCCAGTACCAGCGGTATAACGCCAAGTACGGCTTACACGACTCCGCCAGAAATTTTTAAAGCGGCAGGGCTAAATGTGAATGAGTGGTCCTATCGAATTTACACCACCAACGGTACCTATGAAGTTATCGCCACGCCAAAGCAAAAACTGAACCTTGCCACGCCCACAGAAGCGCAAGTCGAAGCGACAAATTGCTATATCGACTATAAATGGGAGACAACGGGCGTTCCCACTTATAAAAAAGTCGACACTGGTTGCTAGGCGACCTTGACGATAAAATATCCATATAAAACAGCGAGTTAACCTGAGGTTGTCTCGCTGTTTTATTTGCGCTCTAAACTCATTTTGTTGTTAATGCTTACGTTTACAATTAAGCATTTTTAAAGAGTTCGCGCTTATTGCACTCCACCGTATTTCACTAGCACATGCCAGAGCAACTTAAGTTCATGGGCGACTTGCGCACGATTACCGCGGTCACGCCAATGCTGGGGCGAATGGTATAAATCCCGCGCCGCCACGCCTATGGCATAGGCATCGACTCTGTCTTCTATGGCAATCCGATTAGCCAGCGATGGCATAGTTGGCCCACGGAAATCACTGGGGATCTGCGCCGTATGCAGGCTAAAGCCACCATGATATTGCAGCTCGATATCATATTTATCGCAAATTTTACTTAAGCTTGCGCCAATATCAGTACCCTTAAAACTGGGGTCCGCCACCAGCATGGCGATATCTTCATCGAGGGAAACATCACCGTGGATCTGCGCCTCAATATAATGGTCAAGATTATTCGATAGCGGCCGCTCGAAACGTGACAGCAAGGAAGCATTGAGCTGATGCCCCAAGTAATGGATCACATTCAGCGGCTTAAAATCGGCTTTGCCTAAGGCATAGTGACGCTCAAAACTCTCAGTCAGCAGCGCCGCTAAAATATCATCGAAACATGACAGCGTGCCCTTCTCTTTCGGATTTCGGTACGAGTCGAGATAACTAAAGGTTGAGCGCGCCATCGCACTCGTATGAGTCAGAAAATAACAGCTACCAAAACGTGGAGCGGGACCGTCCTGCCACATGCCCAGATCGAGTGCACCGTATTTAGGCCGAGATTTAGTGCCCTTGTATACATCACCAAAAAGCTGATTTTCCCAATGATCACGTGGGCCACCTAACTCAGGTGACAACTGACCATTGGAAATATGGGTCTCAAACTGGCTGCGGTATTGACCATCGCGCAGTAAACCTTCGGCAACAGTCATACCACGGCTATCGATTCTATCGGGGTGAAAATGCAGCGCAATTCGGCCACAGTTGAGCAATTGTTTAAGCGCGAGTTGCATCTCATGCATGGGGATATTTGACATCTGCTGCACATTTTTAATCACAGCGACGGCTTGTTCACTGCGTCCTCGTGCAAGGCGTTCAATATGCTGTATCGCTGTCATAATCCACCTATAAATGAGAGGCGTTTAACCGTTCCCACAATGCCTCATCCTAAAATAAACGTGAGATAAATCGCAAGCATGCAGAGAACTGCTCTTAAGCCACTCCATCTAAATGACTAAGTTAAACATGAATGACTCAGTTAAACGTGATCGTGAAAACACTCAATAATTCTTTCGCTCGGTTCATTGTTAAAAATTCAGCGAATAACATCAATCACGAACTGAACAGATAGCGAAACCAATTGCGTCATTAATTAATTCTACTCCAATCGACTTTAGTTTATACCACTCTCATTATTGTAGCGTGATCTACCGCTAACTCATTCTAACTCTAGATAAAAAATGCCTATGACTTCAATTGATATTATGAAATAAGCCTAATAGTCATCTTGTACCTTGAAATCAATTAACTTCCATAACCTCAAACTCTGCCATCTAAACTTGCGCCTAAAAGATAAGCGAGGCCGAGTGAAAGCCGCCGACAAGCGATTTATGTGCCAATATGAATGAAACCCAGCCCAAAAACCTTTATTAGATGGCACTTAAAGCCCTGATCCTGTAAGCTGCACGCCCGCCAGCAGACCTGGCTATTGACCATAAATGCAGCACAGTGTTGCCACAAGAGACCAATCTATGAGTTTTACCTCCCTGGGCTTATCGGCCCCGATACTTAAAGCCGTTGCCGAACAAGGCTACGACACACCTTCGCCAATCCAAGCTCAAGCAATTCCCGCTGTGCTTCAAGGCAAAGATGTGATGGCGGCCGCCCAAACAGGAACAGGTAAAACAGCAGGTTTCACCCTACCTATGCTCGAACTCCTGAGTAAAGGTAACCGTGCCCAAGCAGGCCAAGTGCGCGCATTAGTGTTAACTCCGACACGCGAATTGGCAGCTCAGGTTGCAGAAAGTGTTGAAACCTATGGTAAGAATTTACCACTGCGCTCAGCGGTGATATTTGGTGGCGTGCCTATCAATCCACAAATCGCGAAATTGCGCCACGGTGTCGACGTATTAGTCGCGACGCCTGGTCGATTGATGGATCTATATAATCAAAAAGCGGTGAAATTCAGCCAGCTTGAGATCTTAGTGTTAGATGAAGCCGACCGCATGCTCGACATGGGCTTTATCCGCGATATCCGTAAGATTTTGGCCATTTTACCTAAGCAACGTCAAAACCTGATGTTCTCAGCCACCTTCTCCGATGAAATTCGTGAGCTGGCAAAAGGCCTAGTCAATGATCCAGTCGAAATTTCGGTCACGCCACGTAACGCGGCGGCGACCACTGTAAAACAATGGGTTTGCCCAGTTGATAAGAGCCAAAAATCGGCACTCTTGATCCAACTCATCAAGCAAAACGATTGGCAACAAGTGTTGGTATTCTCGCGCACTAAACATGGTGCTAACCGTCTGGCGAAAAGCCTTGAAGAGGCAGGTATCAAAGCCGCCGCTATCCACGGTAACAAGAGCCAAACCGCCCGTACTAAAGCCTTGGCCGACTTTAAAAATGGTCAAGCTCGCGTACTGGTTGCGACCGATATCGCCGCCCGCGGTTTAGACATAGACCAATTACCACAAGTGGTTAACTTCGACTTACCGAACGTGCCAGAAGATTATGTGCATCGTATCGGCCGTACTGGCCGCGCTGGCGCATCGGGTCAAGCCGTGTCACTGGTAAGTAACGAAGAAATCAAACTGCTGAACGATATCGAGCGTTTAATCAATCGCGTATTAGACCGAGAAATGGTTGAAGGCTTTAACCATGAATTGCCAGAATCACGTTTAGGTGGCGGTGGGAAAAGTAGCGGTAAATCAGTACCAAGTCGTAGAAATACCCGCAGCTCAAACCAACCTAGCTCACGCGATGGAGCTCCAAGAAGCGCCGAGCATAAAGACGGTCAACGCAGCGGTGACGTCGCGCGCGGTCACAAGCCAAACGACAAGAATCCAAGACACAGCGGTGAAGCCAGTAGCGCCCCCCGCAGTGATGCCAAACCTCGTCCACCACGTTCAAACGATGGCCGAGCCAATAGCGCAGGCGCTAGTCGTCCAACTGAAAGCCGTTCAGGTGCTGGCGAGAATCGTGGCCAAGCGGGTGAGAATCCTTACGCCAATGGCCCAAAGAAAAACACCCGTCGCCCAAATAATGGTGCGAGTCGTCCAAGACATTCACAGGATTAATGCAAAAGCTAAGCGAACTTGCTTAGCGATTTAGCCGTATTAAGCCCTAAACAGAAACGCCCAACTCCGCATGGAATTGGGCGTTTTTGTTTGTCTTAGTTTGTCTTTATCGATGCTTAGCTCGTTATCTACGCTTTGAACAATAATCGGCTTGAACAATCACTGCCTTAAAAACAGCCTAAAACGGCAACCTAAATTAATTCGCCTTTGTATCTGGCAACTGCTGCAGGACTTCATCCGTAAAATAAGGTTCATCTTCAACCCAAAAAATGTAGTCTAAGCCTAGGTAGTTTTGTGCAAAATTCAACAGCTCAGGCACAGTATTCTTTTTACCCGTTTTAGGATTAATCTGCCGCAAATTACCGTCTTGCACCGCCATACCTTTCACCAGTGTCGCTGGGTACTCTTTAATAAAGGCATAACTTTGTGCCATATGACTTTTACGGTAAGGCATCAGATCTGGGCCACCCACACCCATGTTGAGCGATTTGGCTTGCGCAAATAAGCCTCGCATATAACCTTTGTCATTCCATGGCAGCCATTCGTCTGGCAAAAAGTTCAAATACACCATAGCGGTTGAATGCTGAAATGACTCAGCTAATACCTGCATATTCTCGCCAATCGCATCGATATAGGCTTTAGGATTAAAATCACTGGGGAAGGTAGTCGTTCCATCGGCGTTTTCAGTCCCCACATCAATTGAGCTTTCACTAAAGTTAATGCCCGCAATTTTCCCATCAAACTCTTGGCCTAGCTGACGCACCAATTGCTGATAACGCGCACGCACTGAAGGCTCCCACATTTTGGCAGACCAGCCGTATTCGTCATCCGTCACCGGTTTATTGGGATCACGCTCTGGTGCACTCAACATGCTTTGCTTCAACACACCGCCTTGATAAATAGGATCATCGAGCAAATAACGCGGCACATTGACTCTGGGCGTAAAGGATTTCTCTTGCAGCTGGATCCACAATTTTTTGCCTATCGAATCGAGATATGCAATATCGGCCCTAATCGCGCTGAAATCATATTCGTCCTGCTTAGGCTCTAAACTGCGCCAAGTATAAACAATCTGCGCACCGCCAAAACGGGGATCGCGCAGCGCCTTGTCGGCACGAATGTTTTCTCCGTTGGCCTCACGATGGTTAATGTAGATGAAGTGCTGTAACGGTTGCGACTCTGACTTAGACTCCGGTTGCGGCTCTGGCAGAATTGATGCAGCGCTCGCTGCGCTCAAAAAGATGCTTAGTAAAATAGTCCATCGAAACATAAATACTCCAAACCGATGCACGCCTTATCACCTGACAAAGCCGTTTATCTGCTCATTTATTTTTTACTCAGAATCACTTCTAACACAGGCAAGCTGAGGGACATATCAATTAAGCAGACAAATACAAAGTGTTACTTAATCGCCCAATAAGATTAGCGGTGACGTGGACAAAAGGCACAGTAACGGCGGTGATAAAACCCAACAAAAAAGGGAATAAACCTGAGTTTATTCCCTTTAAAAATAGAGCGAATTAAATCGAGGTACGATTCAACTCAAGCTAGGCCAAACTTACTTCATTGGCCAAGCGCGGTAAGATTTTCCTTTGATCCGGCCGCCAGTAATTTTGTTCAGTGCTTTCTTGGCAACCTTACGATTAACGGCCACATAGGCGCGGTAATCTGTCACTTGGATTTTACCCACCTGTGAGCCTTCGATACCGTTTTCGCCCGTCAGCGCGCCTAAGATATCCCCTGGACGCAGTTTTTCCTTCTTACCACCATCGATCTGCAGAGTGATCATGGTTGGCGCTGCAGGCGTGTTGCCGAGCAGGCTTTCAGATGGCAGTGATTCGCTGGTGATTTCGCGCTCTAAATACTCTTCTAACAAGGCAATTTTATAACCGTCTTGGTCGTTATAGAAGGTATAAGCGGCGCCTTTACAGCCCGCGCGGCCAGTACGACCGATACGGTGAATATGCACTTCGGTGTCATAGGCGACGTGATAGTTGAACACGGCATCCAGCGCATCGATATCTAAACCACGGGCGGCAACGTCGGTCGCCACTAATACACAGGCACTCTTATTAGCAAATTGCAGCAGGGTTTCGTCCCTATCTCTTTGCTCTAAATCGCCGTGCAAAGCCAATACGCTAAAGCCTAAACCTTCAAGCTCATCGGCCACTTTTTGGGTTTCGCGTTTTGTGTTACAAAACACCACAGCGCTTTCAGGCTTATGTTCTAACAACAATAATTGCAGCGCTTGCATACGCGCCTTGTCATCATCTAAGTGATAAAAATGTTGGGCTATGCTTAAGCTATCGTGATTACCTTCAACTTTAACCATGCTTGGGTCATACATGATTTGCTTGGCAATTGATTGAATTTGCTCAGGGAACGTCGCGCTGAATAGCAGCGTCTGACGCTCACGTGGCGCTTGTTCGATAATCGCATCTAGAGCGGGTTGGAAGCCCATTTCTAACATGCGATCGGCTTCATCGAGCACTAACATGTTGAGATTGCTTAAATCTAAGCGATTGCGATCTAAGTGATCGACGATACGACCCGGCGTACCCACAATAATGTGTGCACCGTGTTCCAGCGAACCAACCTGTGGCCCCATAGGCACACCGCCGCAAAGTGTCAGTACTTTAACGTTATGAATACCACGGGCAAGGGTACGGATTTCCTGCGCCACTTGGTCGGCCAACTCGCGGGTTGGGCATAACACTAAGGTTTGAATGCGAAAGCGTTTAACGTCTAACTTGTTCAGTAATCCTAAGCCGAAGGCGGCCGTTTTACCCGAGCCAGTTTTACCCTGACCTATCACATCCTGCCCCGCTAAAATGGGTGGCAAACTTTGCGCCTGAATTGGCGTCATCTCGTTGTAGCCCATAGAAGAAAGGTTCTCAAGCAGTTCGGGTTTTAGCTTAAGAGTCGAAAAAGCCATTGATGGATTAGGCTTAGTATCAGAGTTGCTCAAGGTGAATATCCTGTGGTGGGTAACGAAGCGGCTGCTAGGTTACTGAAATTGCGTTACTTATCGATTTAACTGGTCTATCAAGATTCAGGTTAACTTTGGGCTAGCTTGAGTTTAGATTTAAGCGCTAGGCTCGCTCAACCCAAAAGCACGGCTATTGTAGCAACAAAGCGCAGCTTTTGCCTCAAGTCCTTAAGCAATAGACATAGCAGGCGTAAACAGCAACAAAAAAGCCCTGCAGGAATACAGGGCTTAGGCTTGGATTTAGAATTAGCTCAGTGCGGCAGATTTAACAAATTACGCGATCTGGCCGAAACGCCCTGCTTGGTAATCGCGAATCGCCTGCTGAATCTCCGCTTGGGTGTTCATCACAAAGGGACCCATCTGGACGATTTTTTCACGGATAGGTTTACCCGCAAACAGTAGCATCCCAGCGCCGCGCTCATCGGCTTTAAGCTTAAGCACACTTTGGCTATCGATCACTAAAAACTCGCCCTGATGATGTTGATTTGAAGCAGATGACCACTGTGAATCTTCACCTTTACTCGAATCGCTTTTATATAAGTCACCTTGGTACAAGTACAAGGCGACAAACTCGTGTTGAGACAAATCAAGCGTGGCCTCAGCATTTGGTGCTAGGCTCAGATCGGCAATGGCTGCTTCGCCCGCTAATCCTTGGATGGTCGCACTAATAAGCGGTTGCTCTTTAAAGCCCCAATCACCCGCTAAGGCTTTTAAGCTAGCGCCAGTGTTATTGGTCACTTCAACGCTCGCGCTACCCGCGGTATCTTGATACTTCGCTGGACGCAACTTGTCTTTGGCGGGCATATTGACCCAAATTTGGAATCCATGCAGACCATCGACAGCATCGGCAAGTGGCATTTCAGAATGCACTACACCGAACCCGGTACTCATCCACTGCACATCGCCGGCACGAATCGCCTTCACATTACCCATTTGGTCACGGTGCTCAAAACCGCCCTTACGAATGTAAGTGAAGGTCTCCATCCCGCGATGAGGATGTGCGGGGAAGCCACCAATAAAATCTTGTTCATCATCGGATTTTATTTCGTCGATCATCAAGAAAGGATCAAATTTAGTCGTCACAAAATCGGCGACACGGCGAATATTGACCCCATCGCCATCCATCGCGGCTTTGGCGGAAAACTGACTTAATACTTTCATTGCTGCTCTCCTATCGGTTGAGCAAAGCGATACGTGAAACGCCAAGACCGTACGGCTAACACAAGACGCAAACGCTTTGCTGATGAAGGCAGAATAACAAGGAAGTTTACAAAAGAATAACGCGAAATCACGGCCTAAACATTCGAAAAAATAGAACGGTAGGCTGTTGATATCCACTCACACAGGTTTGTCATAGCATTAGCGTAACCTGTCGATTAAAAAGCCTTACGCAGCACGCTTTTGGACATTTTCGAGTTAGATCGTTAGCTCGAATTAGTGAGTTTCGGATTAAGATTTCTATGGGTAACGCTTGCCTAACCGACGCAAAATAGCAGTCTAAAATTAGCGACTTAGGAGTGCAAGCCTGCTGTTGTGCTTCCTTTAGTTTAGGCGCTTGATGGAGAGCCAATTACTCGACTAGGCTATATCCTTTTTATGCTCAAGAATGTTTTCAGCTTGCTTCTTGTAAGTTAACGAATTAACGGTAGTGTTGTATTTGTTCTTCATTTCCTGAGCAATAGAGTTGTGTAATTCTTCAAGCTCTATATCCATTTCACTCACAGTCTTTTCAAAACCTTTTTTGAGCTGCTTTACCACTGGGAGTGAATCTAGAGATTCCCATAGAGTATTCTTTATAAAGCCGCCCATAAATTCCCAACTTGCCATTACAGAAAAATAGGAACCAGACTTATTCTGCCTTAAAAGTGATAATAGTTGCTTAATACTATTGATTGTTTTAATGCTATCAATTTCACCGCTAGCAATCATTTTCTCTAAAGTACTTATTAAGGCATCAAAAAACTCAGGAAGCTTACTTTCTTTTTTAAATCTTTCGTACATTTCATCAAAATGAAAGTCAGCATCATCTTTCTCCTTAGATAAAGACCATTTATGTTGCAATAGATCATTTCTAACTGGCGATATATTACTAAAAAGATATTTGTTTGCGTCATCTCTTTTCAGATTATCGATGTACCACTTGCACCACTGTAAAGTTATTTTCAGCCAGTCTGGACGATCTGCTGTAGCAAGAGACATAGATAAATTATTTGCAGCATCTAGATTAGCTTGGCAAGTTTTCTCTTTCGTGTCTTTATTTTCACCAATTAAAGCATCAAAAAGAGCATCATTGGTTTTCTTTAAATTATTATGCCTTTCCGTTAATAGCCTCATAAAATAGTTAAGACTTTCATTGTTATCCATTTACAACTCCAATACTTACGATGGCTATCTAACGTCTTAGTATTTATGCGCTGCGCTGTTTGCAGCGCATAAATTAAAAATCTGGCTATCCATTTTAGATCAACAATATAATATTAAGGTTGGGAGTCTCTGTTTCTTACATTGTTTCTTACAACATTAATAAACCTACGGGTTACTCACCAGCGACAACTGCATCTCGTCCGCATACAGCAAGTTAAGATCTTGTAGCTAAAGCTAAAGTAAATAAATCAAATGCAGCTAATTTAGCCTCATTTTCAGTGTCAAATTTACGATATAAATATTTTGAAAAACTACTATTTTTCGAACTTACCGTAGCTCCCCATTTATCCTCTTTGTTATACACAGTTACCCAAAAACCTTCTATATTTAAACGCGGATTACCTTTATATGATAACTTCCATTTTCTTGTTAACCAGCGTTTTTTGCGACTTGCCCAGTTTCTCGCCACTCTTTCCCTGTTCGAGGCTGCACTCAAATTACCTTCCAAATGACCGGCACATACACAACCAACTTTAAGAATAATCGGATAGTTCAGATGCTGCATATGATGAACATACCTAACATTCTGAGATTCACACATTTCACAAGTAATATCAGGTTCTTCTAAGTCTTCAATGTGAACACAAGTCCATCCTTTATGAGGTACGCCGGATTCAGACCATTTTCCTCTTCTTTGAGAAACTAGCTGTTCTTCACATTCATAAACATTCATTTAGATTCGCCATCTATTTAGAGAAACCTAGCGCCGTAAGCTGGGACAACAAAGAATTCAAGCTACCTATGTTCATATAACCTACAACACTTATCACGCCATTGCCAAACGTATTTATGATGTTAATTAGCGATGACGTTACCGACTGATTATTATCAAAAGACCGTGATTACAGTTCGAAACAGGTGTACTCAGAGATAAATCGAATTAAGCACTAGCATGGAAGTGACCGTTGGCGGCATGGATGCCGCCGTCGAGCCTATAGGGATATATTCACGGCGTGTCACTGGAATGCGAGTGGTTAATGATTTGCGCACCTTTTACTCGCAAAGCTACAAACGGAAAAATAAGGTATAGGACAGGCGTCCTCAGCCGAAGCAATCCAATTGAATTGAATCTTCAACCTAATCCGGTTTAAACACGCCGATCACTGCGCCGGTGGCTTTTTCTGTCACCTTTTCATCGGTTTGCTGTTCACGGTAATCACACTCTGTGCATTCAACGGTTTCGATGCCGTTTTCTTTGTAGAGTAAAATGCTGTCTTTGGCGCTGCATTTGGGGCACTTAGCACCGGCTACGAAACGCTTTTTGATTTTAGTGTTTGTCATAATAGATAAAGGACCAGATAGCAGGGCCAAGGGACTCGGCCGAAGAAATTGGCGCTATTTTGCCACACTGATGATTGAATGCCAGTGTTACCTGAAAGTATGAGGCCTTAAGCCGATGTGATGCGATTCGCTAAAGATCATCCTGAAAAGTCGAATAATTGTCCGAGTTATCGGGTCAGGCTGTGGTTTGAAACTGGGTTGTACGCTATTATCTGTGCCCTGACGAATTCACGTTCTAACCAAGTTGTAGTCAATGATCAGCATCAACCAAGCGCAATTAATCCGTGGCAGCAAAACCCTGCTAGATGAGACCTCTCTCACGATTTATCCCGGCCATAAGGTCGGTTTAGTCGGTGCTAACGGCACAGGCAAATCCTCACTGCTCGCATTAATTTTAGGTCACTTAAGCCTAGATAAAGGTGAATTTAGTCTGCCTTCTGGCTGGCAAATTGCCACTGTGGCCCAAGAAACCCCTGCGCTCGACGTCTCGGCACTGGAATATGTGATCGATGGCGATAGCGAATATCGTCAATTAGAAGCCTTATTACACAAGGCCCAAGAAGATAACGACGGCAATGCCATCGCACTCTTACACGGCAAAATCGACGCTATCGGTGGTTATGCGATTCATTCGCGCGCGGGTTCATTGTTAGCGGGTTTGGGTTTTAGTGAAGCCGAGCAAAGCAATCCAGTAAAAAGCTTTTCGGGTGGTTGGCGTATGCGCCTCAACTTAGCCCAAGCGCTGCTGTGCCGCTCTGACTTATTGCTCCTCGACGAACCGACCAACCACTTAGACTTAGATACCATGTACTGGCTCGAAGGTTGGATTAAGTCCTATCAAGGCACGCTGATTTTAATCAGCCATGATAGGGACTTTATCGATGAAATCGTTGATGAAATCGTCCACGTTGAAAATCAAAAACTCAATTTCTACAAAGGCAATTACAGTGCCTTTGAGCGCATTCGTGCCGAACGTATGTCGCAACAACAGGTTGCCTTTGAACGCCAACAAAAAGAACGTGCACACATGCAGTCCTTCGTTGACCGTTTCCGTTACAAGGCAAGTAAAGCCAAACAAGCGCAGAGCCGCTTAAAGGCACTAGAGCGCATGACTGAGTTGTTGCCGTCTCAAGCCGATAGCCCCTTTTATATGGAGTTTCGTGCTCCAGAAGCCCTACCCAATCCGCTGATTAAGATGGAGCAAGTCGCGATCGGTTATAGCGATAAGCCAATCCTTAGCAAGGTGCATTTAAACTTAGTACCAGGTGCGCGCATTGGTTTACTCGGCCGTAACGGCGCGGGTAAGTCGACGCTCATCAAACTGTTATCGGGCCAATTGTCACCACTGACAGGTTTGTATGAACCTAACCCTGGCGTCAATATCGGTTACTTTGCCCAGCATCAAATCGAATTTTTGCGCCTCGACGATACGCCGATGCAGCATTTAGTACGTCTGGCACCCAATGCCAGAGAGCAAGAGCTACGCAACTTCTTAGGCGGTTTTGGTTTTAACGGCGATATGGCGCTTTCACCTGTGCGCCCCTTTTCTGGCGGCGAGAAAGCCCGTTTAGTGTTAGCGCTATTAGTTTGGCAACGCCCTAACCTATTGCTGCTCGATGAACCCACCAACCATTTAGACTTAGAGATGCGCCACGCCCTGACAATGGCATTGCAAACCTTTGAAGGCGCTATGGTTGTCGTCTCGCATGATAGGCATTTACTGCGTTTAACCTGTAGTGATTATTATCTGGTGGATCAAGGTGAAGTACGTGCCTTCGACGGTGACTTAGACGATTATCACCAATGGTTGCTCGATGCGGCGAAAGCCAACTCGAATCAAAACAGCACCAGCGACGAGATCAAACCTGCCGCCGATAAAAAACAGCAAAAACGCCTCGAGGCCGAGATCCGCCAAAAGGTATCGCCGCTCAAGCGCAAACAAACTAAGTTAGAAACCGAGCAACAAAAGCTGAGCGAACGCCTCGCCGAGCTAGAACACTTGCTGGCCGATAGCGAATTGTATGATCAAGATAACAAAGCCAAGCTAACCTCGGTATTAACCGAGCGAACGAGCTTGACGCAAACCTTAGAAGACAGTGAAATGCAATGGCTCGAGTTGCAAGAAGAGATAGATGCAATGGAGCAAGAGGTCATGGAGCAACAATAACTCCAGCGTTCTTTTACATAAAAGTCAGTAGCAGCGGCAATACAAGGAAATAGTATGGCGGTTTTAACCCAGTTCGACAGTCAACTCTGGCAATGGTGTGATATGAGCTATGCGCAAAACAAAGCGCTCTGTCTCGAATTGCAAAATAGCTGTCAAGTGAACGTCAATCTACTGCTACTGGCACAATATTTAGATATCACTATGGATGTGTCTGGGCCGCAGCAATACAGCCCAGACCAATGGCAAGCACTGATGAATGCTGTGGGTGAATGGGATGAAAGGTTTCTCATGCCCTATCGCAAATTACGTAAACTCGCTAAGTCCAGCCTGAATGAGCAAGAGTATCAGCAGATGCTCGCCGTTGAGCTGATGATGGAACGTAAAGCGCAACGAACCATCTTGAATAAACTCAATGAACTCAGCCCAAGTGGCCAATCAACGAATCTAGTGAGCTACTTAAGCCTGTTTGGACTCAGTGACATTGACGCCAACGAAATCGGCCTCATTGCGCCCTGACCTAAGTTAATCAAGTTAGAACAAGCTCAACCATGTTAGCTCAAACTCAATCAAATTGACGTGAGCCGCTAACAGCTGCGGCCTTGCGGATAGCGTTCACAGTCATCCTTGATCACCAACCAGTTCAACTGGCTCTCAGTATAAATATGGTACTTAGGCTGAACTTGGTTAGCATCGTCCAGACTCGCTATGCTCAAGGTCGAATAATCGGGATATTGAGTATGTCGGTAAGTTAACGATGTACCGCATTTATCACAAAATCCACGGCGAATAAACTCGGACGATGCGAACTCAGTCACCTGACCTTTAAGCCAAATCACTTGGCTGAGTTTAAAATCCATCCAAGCCCCAAATGCAGATCCCGTGCTTTTTTGGCATGAACGGCAGTGGCAATAATCCGCATCAAAGGGTTCACCTTCAACCTGATAACGAATCGCCCCGCATAAGCAACCACCTTCCCGTAATATGTTTTCAGACATTCACACCCCATCAAGCTTTATCAAGCTAAGCTGCATTTTGATAAGATAACATCAGGCTTTACCGTCAGTAAGCTTCTGTGCGAGTGCGGTGGCATTACGTGCCGTGATGCCATAAATCGATAACTGCGGGTTAGCGCCAAGGCTGGTCGGGAAGATAGACCCATCCATTACAGATAAATTCTCTAAATAGTGCGACTGACCATAACTGTTGACCATAGAAAGCTTTTCATCTTCGCCGAAGGGACAACCACCCATTACGTGCGCCGATGCGACGATAGTGCGCAGTGGCGCGAGTGACATCTGCGCAATGCTCTCTTTGGCGTCTTTCCACGAGGACAAGTAAGGCATACCATCGCTGATCGGCAACACTTTTAAGGCGCCCGCCGAGAATTGTAACTCCGCCATGCTGGCAAAAGCGCGTCTCGCGGCCCGCCAAAAGGCATCGGTCAGCGGATAATCTAAAGCAAAACCCTTATCCGTTAAGTGTACTTCACCGCCTTGACTGTCGGGATGATAGCCATCGCGGATCAAAGCGATAGTCACTTGCAACTGATTGAATTGTGACATTAACTCAGCATGACTTGTACCATATCCTAAGGTTTTAGAGGCAATTAAAATCGGATGCACCGGCGGCACTTCGAGTTTATAACCCAGCTCACCATCGGCGCCATTGTTCCACACAAATTCATCGGAATAGATAGATTGCGGCGCACCGCTATGGCCATTGATCGAATCGGCAAATACGCCGCCGGATAACAAAGTAGGATGTAAAAAGGTGCGTTTACCCAAAAGTTGGTGGGGATCGGGCACTTGCGAGCGCATCAAAATCGTCGGCGTATGGATAGCGCCCGCACTCAAAATATAATGTTTAGCCTTAAATAACAGCTCAACGTCAGTGGGTCGTAAATTCACATCCAACGCCTGCGCCTTTAACGCAAACACTTGGCCATTATGGTGCTCAATCTTAGTCACTTTAGCGCGACTGATCAGCTGCGCGCCTTTCTCAAGTGCCGAGGGAATCGTGGTCACTAACATAGATTGCTTCGCATTGACCGGACAACCCATGCCGCAATAGCCGGTATTCCAGCAACCCGCCACATTGCGTTTAATGACTGTGTATTCCCAGCCAAGATTGATACAACCTTGCTTCAGGGCGGCATTATTGCGATTAGGCTCATAATTCCATTCATGAATGTTGAGCCGTTGTTCCATTTGCTCAAACCAAGGATCTAAACTCTCGCGATTAAGCCCAACAACCGATTTATGTTGCGCCCAAAAGGCTAACGCCTCGGTCGGCGTGCGAATAGAAGTGGTCCAGTTAACTGTGGTTGAACCACCGACTGCGCGACCTTGAAAAATCCCAATCGCCTTGTCGGCGGTTTTCATCGCCGCAGCTTGTTGATACAAGTTGGGGTAAGCGACCCGCTCTTCCATATTAAAATCGCTGGAGGATTTTAGCGGTCCCGCCTCAATCATGATCACGCTCAGCCCTGCTTGGGTGAGGATTTCAGCCGCCACACCGCCGCCAGCACCTGTGCCGACAATAATCACATCAGCTTCAAACTGCTGGTTTTCTTGCAATTGGCTCGCATCAGTGTGCAACCAACCAGAGTTTAAACCATTCACTATAGGATCTATGATTGCCAACTTGAGTGCTCCACTGTCGCGGGTAAAATGCTTATTATTCGGCGTTTAATTAGGTTAAAAATGGACTCGCTATTTGAACAGCTCAGGCTTGGCATAATGCAGGCGGCTCCAGTGCTCAGGACAAGCGTAGTAACTTGCCATCACTAATTCCCGCAATCCGAGATAAGCCGTTTGTAACAAAGCAAAATAACTGTGGCGCCAGGTTTCTAACATATCAGTTAACTCGGCGGGAGAGCGCATCAATAGCGGCGTCATGCTCGAGGTGAGTACCAGTAAACCAAGACGATTTTCGAGCATATCGAGCAGCTCAAACAATTCGGTCTGCTGCTCATCGGGTAACACAGCAATCGACTGTTTGATGGCATCTAAAGTGCGGTTTTGCGCCGCTAACTTATGGATGGCCACATCAGGCAAGGCGCCGTCGAGCATCACAGGCAAAAGCACGCTAAACAACAAACGATAATCTTTACCTTCGCTATCCTCGGGCAAACTAAACTCAGGAGAATAGAGATTAACCCCTAAGGCTAACGCAGCCGTACCGGCAAACGCACCCATTATAAAGGTTCGTCGCTTCATCTCTATCTCCTAATTATCAACCTAAATGTCGGCCTAAATATCAGCATAAAAAACAATTGTGCTACAATGGCCGCGAGTTTATACCCAAGCGACCTCAAAATACGAATTTCAGCATTTTGAGTTGGTTTGGGTATAAATTAAACACACGTTTTAATTTTCAGCAATAGCCGATACCAAGATAAACATCTATGCCAAATTCCTTTATGCCACCTTGGTGGGCCAAGAGTCCCCATATACAAACGATTTTACCCGTATTAACTAAAGTGGCCAAACCAGCATTACAGCGGCAGCGCTTAGAGTTACCCGATGGCGATTTTATCGATTTAGATTGGCAGGATGTTCCACAGTCTGGCAAACCGATCGTGGTGATCATCCACGGCTTAGAAGGAAGTGCTCAGTCCCATTATGCGCGGCGGATACTGCAAGCCTGTAAAGAACAGCAACTCGCTGCCGTCGTGCACCATCACAGAAGTTGTTCGGGTGAGGCCAATCGCCTCGCCCGCAGTTATCACAGTGGCGATACGGACGATTTACAGTTTAGTCTATCGACACTGAAAAGCGCGTATCCGCAATCGCCCTTATTAGCCGTAGGTTACAGTTTAGGCGGCAATGTGCTGACTAAGTATCAAGGCGAATATCAGGATGATAGTTTATTAGCCCGCGCTGTGGTTGTCTCTGCGCCGCTGCAATTGTCAGCCTGTGCTAAACGCTTGGAAAATGGCTTTTCAAAGGTGTATCAAAGTTATTTAATCAAACAGTTGCAACAGAAGATAAGCCATAAACTGAATGATCCCGACTTAGCCATCTCTATGCCGCTAAGCCAGTTGCAGGTCGACCGTTTAAATACCTTCTATGATTTTGACGATAAAGTCACAGCGCCATTACACGGCTTTGACGGCGTCGACGATTACTATACGCGTGCTAGTGGCTTACCCTTTGTCAGCCGCATTACTAAACCGACGCTTATCATCCATGCCAAGGACGATCCCTTTATGACCGATGAAGTGATCCCCCAATCAAGTCAATTGTCGGGCTATGTGGAATACGAACTGCATCCCTATGGCGGCCATGTCGGCTTTATTGAAGGCGGTACACCTTGGAAACCGCGCTTCTACCTTGAGCGACGGATTTTACATTTTTTACTAGGCGATCAAAGTGTTCACTCGCTTACTGCAGACCCAATCAACGGCGACAATATTACCCAAGGAAACACCGATGCTCATTCCCTATGAAACCCTGTTACAACTCCCCAAGGAAACGCTCGCCAATGTGATCCGCGAATATCTCTTAGGTCAAGTGGAGGATGGCAGCTTTGCCAGTCTCGATGAACAGGAACTGATGCAGACGATAGTCCAATGTCAACAAGCACTTAAACAAGGTAAGCTGAAATTAGAGTACAGTGAGGACGATGAGTCCTTCGCGATACGCTCGGCGGATCAAATAGCACAGCAGCAAGATTGACCAGTCCTATCTCTGTACCGTATAAATAGTACTCGCGTTTTTATCGCTTCCCCATAAGCGGCTCTTTTGGTTCCTAGCTAGGTAGAAAAAATGTCAGCAAAACATCCCATTATTGCAGTTACAGGCTCATCAGGCGCGGGAACCACCACGACGACCACCGCCTTTAGCCATATTTTTCGCCAACTCGGGATCAACGCCGCCTTTGTCGAAGGCGACAGTTTTCATCATTTTACCCGCGCCGAAATGGAAGTCATGATCCGCAAATCCCAAGCTGAAAACCGCAATCTTAGCTATTTTGGCCCAGAGGCTAATAACTTTGCTCGTTTAGAACAATGCTTTCGCGATTACAGCACCACAGGCCAAGGTGAAACCCGCAGCTATTTACACACCTTCGATGAGGCAGTGCCTTTTAACCAGATGCCCGGCACTTTTACTCAATGGCGACCACTACCTGAAAATACCGATATGCTCTACTACGAAGGCTTACATGGCGGCGTAGTTACTGGTGATGCCAATGTCGCCCAGCATGTGGACTTGCTGATCGGCATGGTCCCCATAGTCAACTTAGAGTGGATCCAAAAAATTATCCGCGATACTTCGGAACGTGGTCACAGCCGTGAAAAAGTCATGGGCTCGATTGTGCGCAGTATGGATGATTATATTAAGCACATGACGCCGCAGTTCTCCCGCACTCACATTAACTTTCAGCGAGTACCGACGGTCGATACTTCTAACCCATTTAGTGCCAAAGATATTCCGAGCTTAGATGAGAGCTTTGTGGTGATCCGCTTCCGCGGTATCAATAATGTCGACTTCCCCTATTACCTCAATATGATCCAAGGTTCATTTATGTCACGGGTCAACACACTCGTCGTCCCCGGCGGCAAAATGTCGCTGGCGATGGAGCTGATCCTAACGCCTTTGATTAAAGATTTGATGGAAAAACGTCAGCAACTTAATACCCCAGAGGCGAACTGAAACCTTGAGGATTTACGGGTAAGTTTGACTAAAGGCTAAGGAAATAAAGTCTTTTTTTTGCAATGGATTAAGTTTTATTTAAGCCACTAGCGCTAATCTTGTCGGCATCGGGATTTCAGGCGAAAGAACGATAGTTGGCATACTCTTGGGAGTTAATTCCCCCATCTTGATCTGTTGATTTCCTTGAGTATGTCAGCAACCTTTTTAACGAAACTATAAGTTAATTCCACATCCATACTTGATTTGTCGATTTCCTTGAGTATGTCAGCAACCTTATATGAAGAATGAATTCCACATCTATGCTTGATCTCTTGATTCCCTTGAGTATGTCAGCAACCTTTTAACGTAACTTTAAGTCTTCAGAGTTAATTCCACATCCATACTTGATCTGTTGATTTCCTTGAGTATGTCAGCAACCTTTTATGAAGAATGAATTCCACATCTATGCTTGATCTGTTGATTCCCTCGAATATGTCAGCAACCTTATCTTAAACTCTAAATCTTCAAAGTTAATTCCACATCCATACTTGATCTGTCGATTTCCTTGAGTATGTCAACAACATCTCAGAAAATAGGTTCTAGGCTTTAGATTCTAGGAAAATAGAACATTCGTAAACTCACTCACAGAACGCTGCGCTCACCGTAAGAGCAAAGTCCGTTGCATAAATCGTAAGTCAAAAAGTGACGTTCTGTAGCAGTTTGCTGCGTGCCGTTATCCGTAGCCGCAACGCGGCGTTCTAGCAGTTGCAAAGCAACGCCCTAGATTCTAGCAGCAGCGTTTTTTACTGCGCCCTAGCAGGCCAAAGACCGCCCTAGATTTTTATACATCACCATACACTCTAAGGCTATTCCTCTGGGCGAACAGTAGATAGATTCCTCCTCTAAACCCTCACCACCAAAACCACAGTGGCGATAGAAATCCACCGCATTTAAAGTTGATTCTAATCTGAGCTGGGCAATCCCCTGATTAAAAGCCATAGTTTCAATAAATTGCAGCAGCACTTTACCAACTCCTAACCCCATAGCATCGGGGGAAACAAACAAGGCTTCTAACTGGGCATAGGGTTCATCCAACATAGCAGTGCCAACCACAGTCTTAAGCGCCAACTCGTCAGAGGACAACTCTGCCACATAAAAATGTGCATCGACGATACGACTAAATTGCTCGGTCAGTTCGCCTTCGGTCCAAATAATCAGATCGCCCACATCATAAAATCCGGCGCAGCCTTTATTGATGGCTGCATTGCGGATATCCCAGCAGGCCTGAGCATCCGGTTTCGTCGCTTTTCGTATAGTTATCATCATGTTTTCCAATTAAAAATTGCTCAGCCATAACATGCCATGAAGCCGCTAAAACGCCAAGTAAACCGAGTGTTCTAATCTTTCAACCAATAAAAAACCGCCCGTAGGCGGTTTAATCAAAGCTACAGAACCTTAATGGATCTTAGCTAACATATCTGACTTAGTCTTAGCGCTAGGTTTAGCCTTTGATCAATTCACTAATGGTCAATACGCCGTGGGTCGTTGCACCCGCGCCCCACATAGCAGAAGCAGAATCTTCAAAAGCGCCCGCTAAATCAACGTGTAACCATTTAGCTTCAGGTGAAACAAAGCGCCATAGGAAACCAGCCGCATTAGAAGCCCCACCGGCACCGCCGCCTTTCATTGCGCGGCTGTTGGCTGTGTCAGCATAGGCAGATGGACACATTTCTTTGTGCCAAGGATCCAGCGGCAGCGGCCATACACGCTCGGCAACACTCGTGGCTTTTTGCTGGGCCAGTTGCAACACATCCGTCTGTGGCGAGAAAATCGCGTTGTAGTTAGAACCCACCGCCATCACAGCGGCGCCTGTAAGGGTCGCTGCATCGATAATAAAAGGTGCGCCTGTAGCAGAAGCAGCTTGTAGGCCATCGGCCAACACTAGACGTCCTTCCGCATCCGTGTTCACCACTTCAACTGTTACACCATTTTTGTAGGTCAAAATATCACCTAACTTATAGGCGCGGCCGCTGATCAAGTTTTCAGCGCAGCATAAGAAGAGTTTAACGCGTTTGTTGAGGCCAGACTTGATCGCTAAACCAAGTGCAGCAGTCACAGTCGCCGCGCCGCCCATATCGCATTTCATGCCTAACATGCCTTCAGAAGCTTTGATGCTGTAGCCGCCAGAATCAAAGGTAATCCCTTTACCCACAAGCGCCACAGACACGGGTGCATCGGCGGCTAATGGGTTGAAGTCTAACTCTAACATTGCCGGTGGACGCTCACTGCCGCGACCAACGGCATGGATACCAATCCACTGTTCTTCAAGCAGCGCTTCGCCTTCGATAATCCGATAACTCACCTTGTCGCCACCAACGTCAGCCAACCATTTTGCCGCTTGTTGGGCAAGCTTCACTGGCGACAGGTTTTCAGGCGTATCGTTGATGAGTTGACGGGCAAAGGTTGCCACATCGAGTCGACGTTGCAATTCTGCTTGCACAGACTCATCACCACACCAATGGATTTGATAGCCTGGTTTTGCCGTCGCGAAACCTTGGGCAAACACCCACTGGCTATTGAGGTCCCAAAACTGCCCAGCTAATTCCACACAGCTAATACCTTGATTGCGCAGTTTACGGGCCGCCATTTGAATTTGACGCAGCTCATCGCCACCCGCTAAATGAATTTGCGCACCGTCGGCAGTATAAGTCACATCAGCCTTGCCCCAGTGCGCGGCGGGTGCTTCTTTGGTTAATTGCACTTTCATCAATTCAGTTACTTTTAGTTCACTCATTAGGGATCCTTATTTTTCGATTCGTTTTAGAATAATTAATCAGAACAATCAATCAGCAATCAGAACAAACTTTATGGCGGCAGTTTACTGCTAGCAGGCGATGACGCAAAGCGATTGGCTGAAGTTACTCAGGTAAAATCTGTAAACATTTGCGAAATTTGCTAGGCTTTGCGACCTAGAACAGCCGAGATAGGTCTACCTATGGAATTTACACCGCCACTACAACAGGGCATTTTACTGCGCCGCTATAAACGTTTTCTGGCCGATGTGCAGTTAAGCGACGGCAGTGAGATCACCCTACATTGCCCCAATACGGGTTCTATGCGTAATTGCCTGTATCCCGGTGAAACAGTATGGTTTTCTACCTCTGATAACCCTAAACGTAAGTACGCCCATACATGGGAACTGATGACCACGCCAGATGCAGGCTTAATCGGTATCCACTCGGGTCAGGCGAACACCTTAGCCGAAGAAGCCATCAATAAAGGTATCATCAAGGAACTCAAGGGTTATGATAGCCTCAGCCGTGAAGTTAAATACGGTGATGAAAATAGTCGCATCGATATCCTGCTACAGGGTGCTCAAAAACCCGCCTGTTATATAGAAGTCAAAAGTTGTACTTTGCTCGAAGATGGCCAAGGTTATTTTCCCGATGCTGTAAGCCTACGCGGTCAAAAACATTTACGTGAATTGATGCACATGGTGAGCCAAGGCCATAGAGCCGTATTGCTATTTGTGGTGCAGCATAGTGAAATATTCAGTGTTGCCCCCGCAGCACATATCGACCCTGAATATGCTAAGTTACTGAAAATGGCTGTGTTAGCCGGCGTTGAAGTGCTAGCCTATCGCTGTAAAATCTCCCCTACAGAGATTCACCTAGCCCAAGCCTGCGATGTACGAGTATGATGTTAAGGCTGAGTTAAATTTGATTTCATTTGAATTAGCGAACATAGTCAAAAAATTCAATCAAAGCAGAATGAAAAGTTTGCCTCGATGTGAAGATTCTGCTATAGATAGCGGCCGTTCTTAAGGACGCCCTACAAACGCAAATGATTACAGGAGATGCGTTATGCCTGAAGGCACCAAAAAACTTGGCGTACTCGCTATCGCAGGTGTAAATCCTTACCAGGAAAAGCCGGGTGAGGAGTATATGAACGCTAAGCAACTGGGTCACTTCAAGACAATTCTTGAAGCTTGGCGCAATCAGTTGCGTGAAGAGGTCGACCGTACTCTTAGCCACATGCAGGACGAAGCCGCAAACTTTCCCGATCCTGTTGACCGTGCAGCACAAGAAGAAGAGTTCAGCCTCGAACTTCGTGCTCGCGATAGAGAACGTAAGCTGATCAAAAAAATCGAAAAAACACTGCAAAAAATTGAAGAAGACGATTTCGGCTTCTGTGATTCTTGCGGTATCGAAATCGGCATCCGCCGTCTCGAAGCGCGTCCAACAGCCGATCAATGCATCGACTGTAAAACGCTTGCAGAGATCAAAGAGAAACAAATGGCTGGTTAATCAAGCATACTGGGCGGGGATTTCCCCGCCTATTTGTTTCTAGCAACTCGTAAACTCGACGAGCTTAAGCCAAGCTAACTCCAATTTACCCCGATTCGCTTTTCTCTTGGCATCCCTCTAAAATACATCCACTTTTATCGTCGCGACTTTAAAACGCCATCTAGTTGTTATGTCAAAGCCATTACATTCCGATTTATCCAGCCAGCCCTATGTCGGCCGCTTTGCGCCTTCGCCTTCGGGTGCCTTGCACTTTGGCTCGCTTATCGCCGCCCTTGGCAGCTATCTGCGCGCCCGCTCGCAACAGGGTAAATGGCTGATCCGCATCGAAGATATAGACCCACCGCGGGAAGTCAAAGGTGCCGCCGATGATATCTTACGCACCTTAGAAGCCTATGGATTGGAGTGGGATGATGTGCCTCTGTATCAAAGCCAGCGCACAGCGGCTTATCAAGCGCAAATTGACTCGCTACTCGCCCAAGATAAAGCCTATTTCTGCCAATGTAGTCGCAAGCAAATTCAAGCCATGGGCGGCGTCTACGATGGCCGCTGCCACCGATTGCCACAAACCCAGTCTGCAAATCTTGTTAGGTCGGGTGCGGTGCGAATCGTCAACACGGCGCAAGTGCAAGAATTTGATGATAATCTAATGGGCCATATTTGCGTTGATAGCCATTTTGCCGCAGAGGATTTCATCATCAAACGCAGTGATGGTCTGTACGCCTATCAATTGGCCGTGGTACTCGACGATGCTTATCAAGGGATCACCGAAGTGGTGCGAGGCTGCGACTTAATCGAGGCCAGTTGTCGCCAACTGAGTTTGTATCAAAGCTTTGGTTTAGCCACACCGCAATGGCTGCACTTGCCACTCGCCTGCATAAGTAAAGGCTTTAAGCTCTCAAAACAGAATCATGCACAGGCAATTGATACACTTAATCCACAGGCGAGCCTCAATGCGGCACTGACATTTTTAGGCCAACCCCCCGTCGAAACCCGCGGCTCTGTGGCGCAAATGCTCGCTCAAGCCGTGGATCAGTTTCAATTATCCACTATACCGCAACAATCTGAGATACTGATCGAGCCCTGATATACTCATTAGGCCGCATTTGGTATATGATAGCCGCCAGATTTTTAATCAAATAACAGATCATATTTCGAGGTGTCCCATTTTTCGCCGTATCAGCCAATTCTGCAAACAGCTATTTGAAGACGCGCCTAAAACGACCGCTCCGACTCCAGCTCAGATTGAACCAACAACACCTGAACAAAGTTCCGGTGCTTTGAGTTTAGAGTTAGTACCAAGAGATGCCCATACCATCTCGCGCAAACAAATCAGCGAGAATGCCCTTAAGGTATTATACAGACTGAATAAATCTGGCTTTAAAGCCTATTTAGTCGGCGGCGGTGTACGCGATTTACTCTTAGGGATTGAACCGAAAGATTTCGACATAGTGACCAATGCAACACCGGAAGAAATCAAAAAATTATTCCGTAATTGCCGTGTTGTCGGTCGCCGTTTCCGCTTAGCGCACATTGTTTTCGGCCGCGATGTGATTGAAGTCGCAACCTTCCGTGGTCACCACGGCGAGAGTAATGAGAAAGTCTCTAAAGCCAATGCCGAAGGGCGTTTGCTGCGCGATAACGTCTATGGCGAAATCGATGAAGATGCCGAGCGCCGCGACTTTACCGTCAATGCCCTCTATTACGATATCAGCGATTACTCGATTCGCAGCTATGGCGGCGGTATGGCCGATCTCAAAGCGGGCACACTGAGACTCATTGGCGATCCAGAAACCCGTTACCGTGAAGATCCGGTGCGTATGTTAAGGGCAGTGCGTTTCGCCACTAAACTCAACATGGGTATCGAAACCGTGACAGCCGCGCCGATTAAACAATTAGCGCCGCTGCTCAAAGATATTCCGGCAGCGCGTATGTACGAAGAAGTGTTAAAACTCTTCTTTGCAGGTAAAGCCTTAGCCAACTTCGAACTGATGCAAGAATACAAGCTATTCGTACCGCTGTTTCCGCAAGTGGCAGCACTGCTGAAAGATGATCCTAAAGGTACGACCATGAAAATGGTGCAAGCCATCATGAAGAGCACAGATCAAAGAGTTAACGAAGATAAGCCGGTCACACCTTCATTCTTCTATGCTGCGCTTCTCTGGTATCCACTGCGTCAACGCGCCGAAGATATCGCGGTTGAAAGTGGCCTGACGTTATACGATGCCTTCTTTGCCGCCATGGGCGATGTGATGGAGCAGCAATGCCAAACCATTAGTATTCCGCGCCGTTTTAGTACGCCGGCAAAAGACATTTGGCAGTTGCAGTTACGCTTTGATCGTAGCCAAGGCACCCGCGCCTTTAAACTGATGGAGCATCCTAAGTTTAGAGCCGCATACGATTTACTCTTACTCAGGGGCGAAGTCGAAGCGGGTAATGTCGCTAAAAGTGCCGCTTGGTGGCAACAATTTGTCGAAGCCGATGAAACAGAACGTTTAGCTATAGCACGTAGCGGCAGTAAATCGCCAAACCGCAACCGTAATGCCACCCAACGTCGTCGCCGTCCTCGTGCACCGAATGCCGATGGTTCAGCGCCGACGAGCGCACCTAAAGCGAGTGGCACACCTAAAGTTAAAACGGCTGAATAATGCCCCGCGTCTACGTCGCATTAGGCGCAAATCTTGAAGATCCCAAGGCGCAATTGGACAATGCCGTGATGGCATTGTCCGCCTTAGCCTTAGGCAATAGTCTCGTCGTTTCTCCCTATTACCATTCGACGCCCATGGGCGATGTCGTGCAACCCGATTATATTAACGCGGTGGCGAGTTTCGATACTGATCTCATGCCATTAGCCTTACTCGATGCACTGCAGCATATTGAAAACACGCAAGGACGAGTCCGCCTAGAGCGTTGGGGGCCGAGAACCTTAGATCTCGATTTACTCTTGTATGGTAATGAGAACATTGACATTCCTAGACTCAAAGTGCCCCACTACGGCATGAAAACGCGCAGCTTTGTGCTCGTGCCTTTAGCCGCAATTGCACCGGATCTGATTCTGCCTTGCAACACTGCCATCGACAGTCTTATCGATACAAAAATGTTGGCCGAGTTACAACAACTGGGCATTGATCATTGAAGTCCGTCCTCAGTTAGCTTATAACACCACTTCTATTTGGTTTGAAGATCATCCATATGTCTAAAATTACTAGCTCAACCCTGTTGAAATACAAACAGGAAGGTAGAAAATTCACGGCACTGACAGCCTATGATGCCAGTTTTGCCAGCGCGTTCGATAGCGAAGGTGTCGATGTGCTGCTGGTCGGCGATTCTTTGGGAATGGTTCTCCAAGGCCATGACGATACCCTGCCCGTCACTACAGCAGAAATCGCTTACCATACTCGCTGTGTTCGTCGCGGTATCGAACGTGCGCTGCTGATCGCCGATATGCCCTTTATGAGTTACGCCACGCCAGAACAAGCCATGGTCAACGCCACTGAGTTAATGCAAGCTGGCGCGAACATGGTCAAAGTCGAAGGCGGCCACTGGTTACTCGAAACCGTCACTAAGCTCACCGAACGCGGTATTCCTGTATGTGCCCACTTAGGCTTAACGCCTCAGTCGGTTCATGTGTTTGGTGGTTTTAAAGTGCAAGGCCGCGATGCCGAAAATGCCCAGCGCATCCTCGACGAAGCTAAGGCTTTAGAAGCCGCAGGGGCTCAACTACTCGTAGTGGAATGCATTCCGGCACCACTCGCAGCGGCGATCACTCAAGCCTTAACGATTCCTGTCATTGGGATTGGCGCAGGCGCATCGACCGACGGCCAAATATTGGTGATGCATGATGTGTTAGGTATTTCAAGTGGTTACATTCCACGTTTCTCGAAAAACTACCTAAAACAAACCGGTGAAATTCGTTCTGCGGTACGTGCTTATATCGACGAAGTTGCCCAAGGAACCTTTCCTGGCGAAGAACACACTTTTAACAAATAACAGATTTATGCAAGGTAAGGCTCAATGATCACTAGCGCCCATATTGATGATATTCGCACTCAAGTGCGTGCATGGCGTGCCAAGGGCGAAACTGTCGCCTTCGTGCCGACCATGGGCAATCTCCATCGGGGACACATCACCTTAGTGAAAGAAGCGGCTAAACGTTGTGATCATGTGGTGGTATCGATTTTCGTCAATCCAATGCAATTTGGTCAGAACGAAGATCTCGATGCCTACCCACGCACACTCGCCGCCGACAGCGAAGCCCTCACCGCCGCTGGCGCTGAGTTGCTGTTTACCCCAACGCCAGCCGTGATGTATCCCAAGGGCTTAGCGCAACAAACCTATGTTGAAGTGCCAGGTATTTCAGATCTGCTCTGCGGCGCTAGCCGTCCGGGGCATTTTCGTGGCGTTGCGACAATCGTCTGTAAACTATTCAACATAGTACAGCCCGATGTGGCACTCTTTGGCAATAAAGACTATCAACAGCTATTAGTCATTGAAACTATGGTTGAAGACTTGTCATTACCGATTGAGATTATCGGTGTTGATACCATACGTGAGGACTCAGGTTTAGCCATGAGTTCGCGCAATGGTTATCTCACTGCCGCAGAAAAAGCCGCGGCACCAGCGTTAAAACAGGCAATAGATGCTATGGCTGCAGGGATCAAACAAGGTCAGAGTGTTGATGCTGTCACCGAGCAAGCGAAAATCAGTTTAATGGCGGCGGGCTTTACGCCGGATTATCTGGAAATTCGTCATGCTCACACGCTTGAAAAAGCGCAGAGCCAAGACCAAACCTTAGTCATTTTGGCCGCCGCCTATATAGGTAAAGCGCGACTTATCGATAACTTAAGGTTCGATCGCTAATCTCTTAAGCGTTATCAATAAATAAAAAGGAGCAGTCGCTCCTTTTTATTTACCTAATGATCGACCAGAAGCGATTTTCTTCTTTAGAATCAATCTCAGCGCCAAAAATTTGAAGCGTCAAAAAACTGGTTTTATCCCTAAATTTACGCCATAGTATGATGCAGATGTTAATTTAAGGTAAATGATTAGCGGCAGACATTGACGAGTGAATTTGACCTTCTAATGATGCATGGCTAATCCTTTAATTTATTGGGCTTAACAGCCGGTTAAGCCTAATAAAAACGGTTATAAAGGCATAATAATGTAAACGTCATAATCATTATTTATCATGCTTAATCAAACAATTAAATCATAATAGCTATGCAAGTGTACAAAGGATTTGTGGCCTCATGGCAAGACTGATACTCACCCTAATTTGTGTTATTTTGCCCACTGCAATACAGGCAAATACTATTTATAAATGCCGTAAAGATGACAAAATTGTCTTTAGCCAAACCGCTTGTCCGCAGGAATTTAGCCAACATAAAATCGAATACCAGTTAGGGATAACGACTGAAGTAGACTCTGATAAAAGGGACATTCCTGTCGATCCTTTACACACTCTACTGAATAGCCGAACCATTTCTAAAGAAAAATTGTTGCAGTTACTCGACGGCGAGATATATCGTCTTAAGCAGGAAAATAGCTATTTTGAAATTCTGCGCGCCAGTGAATTGCAGAAATTAGAACGTAAGCGTTATTGGCAAAATAAAGAGAAAACCGATCCTGAATACATTAACGAAATGGACGATATCAATACTCGCTTCAATGCGTTAACTGTGAGTAATAACAGTGCGATGCAACAACTGGAAGACCGTAAAAGCCAAATCAGTACCGAAGCATTCCATGAAGAGTTAAAAAAACCAGAAAAGCACTGATCTCGCATAAAACAGTAGTATTAATCTTCTCTCGACCTCATTAAGGAATTTAATCATAATAATGGTTAATCTTCCGCTCACAGCAATGTCCCTTTGTTTAACCTAGGATTCATTACTGCAAGGACAAGAAGCCTGTTGTTACAAACAGGGTAAATGACATAGGTTGCTACAGTTAATTAAACTCCTCAGCAGTTTCTCGCTGGCACAAACGCGTGCTTTTTTATCAAGAAAATGCGAACGCGATAGTCGATGTATTTCCCTTCACTTGTTATTGCATTGTTTAAAAATTAAATACTCTCTTCACAACAAATACGACTTAACTACTAGGACAACTAGACTAGACCCCTTAAATAAAAACACGTCAATAAACATATAAAATCTATTTAATCAATACGATATTAATACAGCCATCATTTACCTTCCGTTAATCCTTTCTAGAATAAATACCCGTTTGGCCAATTGCGACATATTAACGGGACTCGTATCTTCAGGTCTGAATTTGGGATGCAAGTTGCTTTAAGCAGCCCAAGATATTTGATGCAAGGAGTCACCCGTGCCAAATACCTCTATACGCTTTTTGGTGCCGCTGATCTTGCTCTGTAGTTGTATGACTTCAGCACAAGAGCTGAATGTCAACGAGTTACCCGTAACCCTTCAGGCATTACTGGAACGTTCCGGTCGCGATAACCTTATCGAGCTGGTTCAACAAGGCACTGCCAACCAAGGATTACTGTTCCAGTCAGGCAGCGATAACAAGGCCGATGTAACACAAGTGGGCAATGATAACGATGCGCTAATCACACAGATTGGTTCAAACAATGAAGTCCAACTACTGCAAGTCGGCAGTCAAAATACGGCTTCAGTGACACAAATTGGCAATGACAATCTCGTGCAACTGAACCAACTAGGAAGCGGCAACTTTTCGATTCAACAGATTGCGGACGGTGCTGCAATCTCAATAACTCAATATTAAACAGGGAGCGTCACATGAAATCACAAGCTAAAAAATCACTTATTGCTTTGGCCATTGCAACAGGTTTAAGCGGTCAAGCTTTTGCTGCCAGTACAGTGAGCGAAATTAGCGTAGTACAGTCAGGCCAAGCCCAAGACACTTTAGTCTCACAAACGGGTGGCCTTAACGCTGCTGCGGTTGTGCAAACAGGTACAGATCAAACCGCAACCGTCATCCAAGACGGTGTGTGGCATGAAGCGGCTATTAATTCAACGGGTGATGATAACAAGGTCCAAATAACGCAACAAGTTGACTGGCATGTGGCAAGTGCAAATGTTGTAGGTGACAACAACAATGTAAATGTGTCGCAAGATGGTTTCTTTAACCAAAGCAGTAGCGATGTTACTGGCAACGATAACACTGTATTCGTTAACCAATTAGGCGAAGTCAACGAAAGCCAAGTTGAAATCACTGGCGCTGAAAACAGCGTGTTTGTTGAGCAAGAAGGCGATGCTAACTTTGCAGTTTTTCGCGTTGAAGGCAGCAACAACGACGGTAAAATCACACAAATCGGTGACAACAACCAAGCGGGTTTAATCGCTCTCGACTTAACCGCTAACGTGGGTAACAACAACGACGTTTCTGTTAATCAAGCGGGTAACAACAACTTTGGCGCGGCTAAGGGTATTGCAGGCGACAACAACAAAGTAGACATGGTCCAAAAGGGTGATAACCATGTAGGCTTCGTTTACGCACTGGCGGGCAGCAAAAACGATATTTCAATGGATCAAAAAGGTACCGGCAACACGGCTTATCTTGCTATGACTACGGGTGATGACAACAGTGTCGATATTACCCAAAATGGCAGCGGCAACACTATCGGTGATACTTTAGTGGCCGATATCCAAGGTGATGATAACGATATTACTATCACTCAAAAAGGCGATGTCAACGGTGCAGAGTTCCAAGTATGGGGCGATAGCAACGACGTTGACTTGAAACAAAAAGGCGATGCGAACTTCGCAACCTTTGGTGCATACGGTACAGATAATGACTTCGATTTATCCTCTAAAGGCGATAACAACGAAATCATTGCCTTCGCTGATGGTGAAGATAACAGTATTGAAGTTAGCCAAGAAGGCGATGAGAACTTTGCTTATGTAGATGCCGTGGGTAGCGATAACGAAGTTGATGTTGAGCAAGATGGCGCTGAGAACGAAACATTGATTTCTGTTGCTGGCAACAACAATGCCGATGTCAGCGCACTTCAAAGTGGCGATCTTAACGTTATTGACCTGATTATTGAAGGTGATGAAAACACCGCGCAAATTACTCAATCAGGTAACGGTAACTGGGTAGGCGGCGATAACGACACTTCATTTGCTTCAAATTCATTTGGCGTTAGCGGTGACAATAACAGCCTGTCAATCACTCAAACGGGTAATGACAACTTAGTGTTAGGTTCTCAAGCGGGCACTAACAACAGCATCAACGTGAACCAATCAGGCAATATGAACGTTGCCACTGTAGTGCAATACTAGTCAATACTAGTCAATACTGTTAAACCACCACAGCTAAACTCTTTGGTGGTGGTTTATAAAAAGGGTGTTAAACAAAAAGCGGGAATGTTTAAATAAACATTCCCGCTTTTCTATGTTGATATGCTAGTAATCATTAACATTAACCACTCACAGCGAAAAGCTAACGACCAATATCTTTAACTGACTAACTGCACAGCTCAAAGTGAGTTTGATAGGTTTGCGCCCAACGTAAAAGCTCAACCCGATTACGAGACTGGGTCTTGCGGAAAATAGAAGAAATATGTGCCTTCACTGTATGTTCGCTGATACATAACCTATGAGCGATTTCTTTATTTCTCGCACCACTCGATACGAATTGAATGATAGTGCGTTCACGGGATGTCAGCATCTGCAGCATAGCTACAGTATCAGAGGGCATTTCATTATTACCTTCTAACTTTTGTACAACACGGCGGAACATTTTGCTTAGTAAAGTTCTATCGTACCAAAGTTCCTCTGCCACCATTTTACGTAAACCCGTTAACATCAGATCCATACGTTGATCGGCAAATAAAATACCTCGAATGCCGAGTAACATTGCAGATTCTTGGTCTAAGGAGTCACGCTCAACTTGATACAGCGCCACAGGAAAATGTGACACTAATCGCGAAGCTAACAGAGGTATCCCTTTGTTATCTAATGCTGAACCTTTTTGGGTGATCAGATAAAAACTACGGCGACTCTTGTCTAAATCCAGTTCAGCCGCATGCTTTACTATACGCGTTTTCAAACCAATGGATTCAGCGAGTAACGCTAAATGACATGGCGCGGCCATTTGGTGTAAAAAAACCAATTCATTAATTGTGCTCAATGACTCTCCTCCCTGAAAAGTATTCTCTATTGCAAAATGGTATGTTTGACTCGTCTTTTTAGTTAGATTTTTCAACATTCCATTAACCTAGTTAATTCTGACTAGTTAACGATTGAAAAACATCACCCAAATGTACTATTCCCTGTTTAATGCTAGTAGGTTCGACTAACTCACCACAATAAAATGGAATAACAGTCAAAAATACCGTTTTACTTGGCCAACGCCCAGCACCTAATACTTTCCAACTATGACGTTATCAATCCAAAGTTGCAACACAAAGAAAACACAATAACAACACTAAAGTATGACAACTCAATGTCATCACACTCACACCATATATTTCAGAGAAGAAAGTCTTACAACTCGAACAGAGAGCATCACCCACTTTTAGCCGCTAAATCCTCTGCTTGAGTCTCGCGATTTGTTTATCTTGAAAACGAGACAGTAAAGCTAACGCGACAATTGCACCAATGAGGGCAAGAAACATGTCAGATTGGGTATCCCATACATAGCCTTGAGTACCTAAAAAGGCTTCAGCCCCTTCGCCAGTTGCCACGGCAACCCACCATTCGATCAGTTCATAAAACGCCGAAAAAGCGAGCACAAAACAAGTGGCAAGAAACGCGCACCAAGCCCCAGGTTTGACAGCTTGATTACGCAACATAATTTCACGGGCGAGCATGGCTGGGATAAAACCTTGCGCAAAATGACCTACTTTATCGTAATTATTACGTTCTGAACCCATCCAATCGGCAATCATGTCGAATAACGGCACTTCAGCGTAAGTATAATGAGCGCCTACAAACAACACACAGCAGTGTATTAAGACGAGAAAATACACTAAAGGTGTCAGTGGAAAACGTTTGCGAGTAAAGAATAAAATCGGTACAGCAATCAATGCAGGCAAGGCTTCGAGCCACCACGTGAAAGGATCTGCGGGTTTTATCGCCGACCACACCAAAACTGAGAGGTAAATACCGCACCATGCGATTTTGTTATTCAATGTTTCTTCCTCTTATGCGATATTGTTCTAAATTTAGAATATTAACTTTAGCCATCTAGCCCTCCACACTGAGCAAAAAAAGTGCTACTTTGGTGGGTGAAGGTTGTGAGCATATCATAAGAAACATTTCTATTAATTAGAGGGTACCCATATCATGGCGAAACATTCGCTGGACAAGGATAAGATCAAGATCCTGCTGTTGGAAGGCGTCCACCAATCTGCGGTCGATGTATTTGAACGTGCGGGATACACCAATATCGAATACCACAAAGCTTCCTTAAGCGATGAAGCCTTACTTGAGTCCATTAAAGATGCGCATTTTGTGGGACTTCGTTCGCGTACCCAATTAACTGCTGAGGTGCTGAAACGTGCCGAGAAGTTAATCGCGATTGGATGTTTCTGTATTGGAACCAACCAAGTTGACCTTGCCACCGCCGAATCCCTTGGTATCCCAGTATTTAACGCCCCCTTCTCAAACACGCGCAGTGTTGCAGAACTCGTGATTGGCGAAATCATTATGTTGATGCGGGGTATCCCTGAACGCAACGCTATCGCTCACCGTGGCGGCTGGATGAAAACCGCAGCGGGCAGCTATGAAGTGCGTGGTAAAACCTTAGGTGTGATTGGTTACGGCCATATTGGTACTCAGCTTGGCATTCTGGCGGAAACCTTAGGTATGCGTGTCGTGTTCTTCGATATCGAAGACAAACTGCCACTAGGTAACGCACAACAAGTCCATTCGTTAGAACTCCTATTAGCACAAGCTGATGTAGTAAGCTTACATGTCCCTGAAACTCCACAAACAAAAGACATGATAGGCGCTGCCGAGTTTGCAGCAATGAAAAAGGGCAGCATCTTTATCAACGCATCACGCGGTACTGTAGTCGATATTGAAGCTTTAACCGTTGCGTTAAAAGAACGTCACCTCGCTGGTGCCGCAATCGATGTGTTCCCCGTTGAACCACAATCGAATGACGATGAATTTATCAGTCCCCTACGCGGTTTAGACAATGTTCTACTCACGCCGCATGTCGGCGGTAGCACGGCCGAAGCACAAGAAAACATTGGTATCGAAGTCGCAGGTAAGCTCGCTAAATACTCAGACAACGGCTCAACCGTTTCTGCAGTTAACTTCCCTGAAGTGTCATTACCAACCCATAAAGGCACCTCGCGATTGCTGCATATTCACCAAAACCGTCCGGGCGTGTTGATCAAGATTAACCAAGCCTTCTCGGAAAAAGGCATCAACATCGCCGCCCAATATTTGCAGACCACCGCAGAAATTGGTTATGTCGTGATGGAAGTCGACACAACTCAAGCGGAAGAAGCCTTAGTTGAACTCAAAGCCATTGAAGGTACATTGCGTACCCGCGTGCTGTTTTAAACTTTAAACTCCACTCGCTTTAAGCCTATCGACTAAAGCACACATAATAAGGCGCACAGATCATTCACAGATATGTGCGCCTTATGCTTTTGAGCCAACTGGAATTCCGTTACAATCTAGCCTCTCACATCGTCTTTATTTTCAGGATCTCGCTATGACTATTTCAGTTTCTACGCCCCATTGGGATCTGGACGCTACCTTGCCTCCACTTATGCTTGCCAACTTATCTCATTTGGGCCTCATCAAAGTCGTTGGAGAACAAGGCCGCAGTTTTATCCATGGCCAAGTGACCACAGATATCAGCTCATTGGCCACAGATCAATGGCGCTGGGGCGCGCATTGCGATCCTAAAGGTAAAATGCTGGCCAGTTTCAGAACCTTTGCCATTCAAGATGCACTCTTTATGTTGATGCCAAAGGATGCCATCGAAGTCGATTTACCCCAGTTACAAAAATATGCCGTTTTTAGTAAAGCCACCCTAAGCAATGCATCCGCTGAGTGGACTCTGCTCGGGGTTGCCGGTGAACAGGCAAGCCAATTCGTGAACAAACATTTTGGTGACATTCAGCAAGAGCTCACACTCATTGAAAATGGTGCGATTTTAAAAGACGCTGAACGTTTTATTTTAGTATTAACACCAGATGCCGCAGCAGCTTTAGTTGCGCAATCGGAACTGAGTGTATTTGACGCCAGTGCATGGCAAGCGTTAGAGATTGCAGCAGGTTACCCCAACCTTGCCGCCAGCCATGCCAGCCAGTACGTACCGCAGATGTGTAATCTACAAGCGGTTAACGGTATCAGCTTCAATAAGGGCTGTTACATGGGGCAAGAAACCATAGCGCGCATGAAATATCGCGGTGGTAATAAACGCGCCCTGTATATTTTGCGCGGTCACACTAGTCTTCAAATCACCCTAGCATCAGGCCTCGAAATCGCGATGGAAGACAGTTTTCGCCGTGGTGGCCAAATCATTGAGTTTGTGCAGCGTGGCAATCAAGTCTTGTTAACCGCCGTACTTCCTAATGACACGGCTAATGATACTCAGCTGCGTTTTGCCGACGATGAACAATCACATTTAACGATCCAAGCACTGCCCTACTCATTAGATGAAGCGTAATACTTTGATTTAATATGATTAGTATAAAATATTGAAGCAGAATAAAGGCGCCAATGGCGCCTTTATCTTAGTCAATGCACTTCGAGCATCAATTTTCTAAATAAGTATCTCGAATGGCAATTGCTTCTGGCAGGATTTGCTTGAACTCCTCCACCAGCTTAGGATCGAAATGTTTTCCCGCTTGATTTTCAAATAGCTCCATAGTCGCTTCAATCGTCCAAGCCTGCTTATAAGGCCGTTGCGAAGTCAGCGCATCGAACACATCCGCAATCGCGGTGATACGCCCTTCAAGGGGGATTTCTTCGCCAACCAAGCCATTGGGGTAACCTGAACCATCCCACTTCTCATGGTGAGTTAAGGCGATACGACGGGCCATTTGCAATAACGGATCGCTATGTTCACCAATAATTTCTGCACCTATGGCAGCGTGCTGCTGCATAATTTCCCATTCCTGCGCATCAAGTTTCCCTGGCTTTTTCAGCACAGCATCGGGCGTACCGATTTTACCAATATCGTGCATAGGCGCCGCATTAAAAATCAAGTCACAAAAGGTCGTCGGTAAGCCGAGCTTTATCGCTAATATGCGGGCGTAATGGCTCATGCGCACAACATGTAGACCTGTCTCGTTGTCTTTGTATTCAGCGGCACGACCAAGACGACGGATAATCTCGAAGCGGGTTTCTTCTAATTCGTGAGTACGAACTTTAACTTGTTGTTCGAGTAGACGTTTTTGATCATAGAGCGCAAGATGCGTTTTAACCCGCGCTTTAACGACAGGCGCACTTACAGGTTTAGTAATGTAATCCACCGCGCCCAATGCAAAACCTTGGGCTTCATCAGCAATTTCAGATAAGGCGGTCACGAAGATCACCGGAATATGACTGGTCAGCGGCTCTTGCTTTAGCAGCTTGCAGACTTCATAGCCATTCATACCTGGCATCATGACATCGAGTAGAATCAAGTCAGGCCGCGATTTTGTCACTAACGCTAATGCCCTTGGCCCATCGATCGCCACTTTGACTTTGTAATCATCACCTAGAATACCGATCAAAATATCGATATTCTCAGGTGTGTCATCGACGACTAATATTGTTGCTTTTTCCATTAACAACTCCACTCAATGTCACGCATTATAAATTCGCGCTACCGCTTTCTATCCTAACTGTGAAATCACATCGTCAATTAAGTCGATTGCCTCATCAAACTGATACTGGTTAATCATAGATAAAGCGGGGCTTAATGTTTGCCACATTGCACTACTCACCTTCGGCTTTAACGCATCAATTTTTGCCACAGCACTGGCATCGGCTTCATCTAGATTCTGACGTAAGACCCGTAATGCGGCTCTCAAGTCCTCATCTGATAGCAAGTCCACCGCTTGGGGCTCGGCTTGATTCACTATCACAGGCTTAGCCTGTTCAATCGCATCGCAGATAGAGGCCACTAGCGGTTGAATTTGAACTAATTCATCTTCATAGGGCGCTTTCTCTGTTAAATGCAACTCAAGCAAACGCGCTAATTCCACCAATTTTGCCGAACTTAAATTGCCCGCTAAGCCTTTAAGGGTGTGGGCGATACGCACGGCATCTTCGACTTGATTCGCCGCGATGGCTTTGCGAACCTGCTCCACGACATTACGTTGACTGCTCACGAAACGATCAAAGATTCGTTGATAAAGACGCGTCGAATGCTGTACCAGTTGCAAACCTCTATCGATATCCAACTCAGGGTGTTCTGGCCACTTGAGCAATACCGTTTGATCAGCGCCATTGCTGACTTCACCCTGTGCGCTGGACGAAGTTAACTGAGTTGAGGCTTCTGCCCTTATCGCTGCAGAAATTCCAGAAGAAGATCCGAGGTATTTCAATAGGGTTTGATAAAGCACATTCACTTCTATGGGCTTGGCAATATGGTCATTCATCCCAGCCCGAAGACACATATCTCTATCACCAGCCATCGCATTCGCAGTCATAGCAACGACAGGTAAATTTGCCAACTCAGGCCTTTTCCTTATCGCTTTAGTGGCTTGATAACCATCCATCACCGGCATTTGGCAGTCCATTAACACTAGATCGAAATGCTGTTGGGATAGCTTATCTAAGGCGATTTGGCCATTGGTCGCTATGGATAAAATAATCCCCACTTGCTCTAAAAACTCGCTGGCGACTTCAAGATTCATCTCGTTATCTTCCACTAATAAGATACGCTTCCCTTGAAGTGGTAATAATAACTGCGGAGCCAGCTCTTCAGTGCGGCGTCTGACTGGCAATATGCCTTCACGGCCAATCGCATTCATTATGCCATCGAGCATGCGTGAGGCGCTGATGGGTTTACTGATGTACCCCGCCAGTGCTAATTGCTCAATTTGAGTGATAAATTCATGATTAGCATGGGCGGATACCATCAAGATCTTAGGCTGAGACTTAGCCTGTAGTTGGATCTGACGGGCGGTTTCTAACCCGTCCATATTGGGCATTTTCCAATCGATTAATGCCACTTCATAGGTCTGCAGTAAGCAGCGGCTTATTGCTTCTTCACCTGAACGAACCGTATCGACTCTAAAACCCATACTTTCGAGCGTTGTACGCATTATGTCTCTGGCGGTCGCGTTATCATCTACCACCAGCACAGACATGCCCTCAAGCTCTTGCTCAAGCACTAATTTTTGCCCCTCGGAAATTTGTAACTTCACGGTGAAATAGAAGGTGCTGCCATGACCAAATTGACTTTCGACACCAATATGGCCCCCCATGAGTTCAACGAGTTGCTTACAAATAGCCAAGCCTAAGCCTGTACCACCGTATTTACGGGTGGTTGAAGTATCCGCTTGGGTAAAGGATTTAAATAATTTTGCTTGCTGCTGCTCAGTTAAGCCTATGCCGCTGTCACGCACGCTAAAACGCAGCACGACATCATCATCTTGCTGTTCAACAAGATTTAACGACAGTAATACTTCACCCCGCTCGGTGAACTTAATGGCGTTATTCATCAAGTTAATCAACACTTGGCCTAAGCGTAGCGAATCACCATATAAATAACGCGGCACGTTAGGGGCGACTGCAAATAACAATTCAATCTGCTTGTGGGCGGCTTTCTCAGAAAACATATCGCTGAGATCTTCCAGCATAGTATCGAGCTGAAATGGCACTGAATCTATGTCGAGCTTACCCGCTTCAATCTTAGAGAAATCCAAAATGTCATTGATAATAGACAGTAAAGACTGCGATGCCCGCTCAATCTTCTCCACATAATTCTTCTGTTTTTTATCTAATTCGGTCTGTAAGCACAGCTGGGACATGCCGATAATGGCATTCATTGGGGTGCGTATTTCGTGGGACATATTCGCCAAGAAGTCACCTTTGGCTTTACTGGCGGCATCGGCTTGCTCTTTGGCAAGTAACAGTTCATCGGAGAGCAATTTAAGCTCTGTCATATCGACCATGCTGATCACAGCCGATTCAAATTGTCCTTGGGCATCTAACAGTGCCGACACATTGACCGTCATCCATAAAGGCGCACCAGAAGGACGAATAAAGCTTCTCTCGCCACGATAATGGTCAATTTTGCCACCGACCAATTCCTTAAATTGCGCCTTGGCAATAAGCTTATCTTGCGCGCTAAGGACCTCAAAAATTGCGGTATTGCGTAAACTCTCCCGTGACCGCGCCATATCGGCACAGAATTGGTCATTACAATCTAAGATAACGCCTTTAACATCCACATTGACGATACCAATGGTCGCACCATCGAACAGTGCCTTAAAGTGCGCTTCACTGAGGGCTAACTCTTGTTCTATGCTCTTGCGTTGGGTGATGTCCATTACATACCCATTCCAAGTAATGGCGCCATCTTCTTCTACATGGCCGCTCGCACCCGCCTCCATCCAACGAATGCTGCCATTGGGATGGCGATAACGAAACTCGCGGATCCATTGAAACCTATCTTCACTCTTACCTGAAAGTGCCTGCACGACATCCGGCCTTTCGTCATCAAAAATCCGCTCAGCTATGGTGTCAAAATTACTAATTAGATCATCGCGATGCAGCCCCAGCATTTTCATTGCCGCACCAGAGAGAAAGGTAAATCTGCGATCAGTAGGCGAGTGCCATAACAATTGGTACACGGTACAAGGAATAGACTCTGTAATATTGGTCAATTGCAGACGCGAAGCCTCTAGCTGTCCTATAGCAAGCTTACTCTCTGTGATGTCATCAATACTGCCGTCGAACCAAAGTGGAACGCCCTCTTCGGTATAACTTGCCTTACCTTTCTCATGTACCCAGCGAATACTGCCATCGCGGTGGCGAATACGATATTCCACTTCAAAGGTTTCTTGCTGCGCGAGCGCTCTATCAATATGCAAATGACATGTAGGCCTGTCCTCCTCTAAAATCAGCGAAGCAAAGGTACGTTGGCGATTTTCAATAAACTGACTCGCTGCATAACCCGTAATCTCAGCAATATTGTCACTGATATATTCCATGAACCATACATCCCCGATGCGAGTCCGATAAACGGCGCCGGGAATATTAGTCACTAAGCCACGAAAACGCTGTTCGCTATCACGGATCTTCTGCTCAACGGCCAGTTTTTGTGTCATATCGCGTATTGAAGCCGCCACTTGCCTTTGTCCATCAAAGGCAGGGGGAAGAATACTCAGCGCTATTTCCGCAATAAATTCATTACCATCGGCTTTTAACGCCCGTACATGACGGGCATTTGCCATGCCTCTATCGCGGCCTTCGCGCAGGAATGTTTGCCGCTCAAGTACATGCCCGTTTCCTAACTCTTGCGGCAATAACGCCTCAACCTGCAAACCCAACATAGCGCCCGTTTCGTATCCAAAGAGCTGCTGACAGCGACTGTTAGTAAAGACGATTTTCCCCAATTCGTCGACGATGAGCATGGCCTCTGGAGCGGCTTCTAGTACGGCATTTGACCAGACTGCCGCTGAAAACTGCTCAGTAACATCGGTAAATAACATCTCCACAGACATTAATTCACCCGTATCTGATAATAACGGCTGCATAAACACATCGAGTCTTCTTAAATGCCCTTTTTCATCCAGCATTTCCACTTGGTGCGAAGGCACATTTTGGCCCTTTAAGGCTAAATCGGTATATTCCCAGTTCTTCTCATTGAGGGGATTAGCCGAGAAGAGCCTTTGATATTTGCGCTTGAGCAAATCAGGGGTAATCCCCAACACCTTAGTTACCCCCTCACTAACCTGGGCGAGTTGACCATTGGGTTCGAGGGAACAGTAGAAAGATTTATCGCTCATACCATCAATTAGGCGCGCAAAGCGGTTGCCACGGGAATCAAGAATGGCTTGTTCACGTTCTGCGAGTAATTCCGCCATTTGATTGAAGGTAGTACTCAGCGTCACTATTTCACTCACGGCACCTTTAGGTACAATGAGCTGCTGAGCTTTACCCTGTCCAAAGGACAAGATACCCGACTCGAGTAGCTCTAACGGCCGAGTTAATCGTTTCGCCGCCAGATAACAAGTCAGCAATAATAAGAGGGTTAATAAACTTAAATTGAGGATAATAGATGCTAGATCATCAAGTAGGGAGTTGAATAAATCTTGTTCTGGCGCGAATACAATCACACGCCACTTTAATTGAGGGACAGTCGCAATACTCGCAAGATAAACAACATCTTGGTTATCAACAAACCTTGCTTGACCATCAAGCCTTTTATCCTGTAGCGTCCAAAAATCGGCATTTTTATCTTTATTCTTATCGAGCCACTGGGCTGAAGTCGTTGCCAGCACTTTTTCTTTATCTATATGATAAATAAGCCGCCCTTGGTCGTCTAAAACCACCAGACGATTTGGTGCAATCCCCAATTGTTTTGGCAATCCATCTAAGGCTAAATCAACCGTCGCAACCCCAAAATAATTACCTACCGCACCAAAAGGAGCCGAATAGGTCACCATCAGAATATTCCCCGCCCCCTCATCAAAGTATGCCTTTGACCAATAACCGTTCGCTTGATTGATAGCCTTGCTCCACCAATCCCAAGTGCCATCGGTATAGTCGTAGCCTTCAGCGCCAATATCGAGATAATGGAGATCGTCGCTGCCACTGGTGTCGCGGTAAACATAGGGAGAAAAGAGCTTGCGATTAGGAAAGGTGTTCGGTTTAAATGCGACTGCGGAGCCAAAAAAATCAGGATTACGTTTGACTCGATTCATCAAGACACTTTTAACACTCTCAGTGTCATTCATGTCTTCTTTACTTGACAAAAAACCAATAAAATCAGCAAGACCTTGGGTGTTGGCCTCCGCATGCTCGAGCAGAAACTGCAGACGAGAAGCCGAATGACTCGCCTCTTGTGTCAGGCTATGGTAAAGCCGATTCTCTGAGGAGATATAACTAAACCAAGCGTTTACACCATAGACACTCGCCATAATTAAAATGAGAGGCAAGGCTATGTGGGATAAAATCCTACTGCGAAAAGTACGAAGTTTACTTTTTTCCATGGTGTCGCCCTAAAGCCCCCGATTTTATAAGCACTGCATTTAAAAATAGCACTTATAAAGTAAACGAAGAATTTAGTGGCGACAATGTCAAAGTTAAAATAATGTGAAGTAATTTATTGTTTTAAAAACACTAATAAGCCGTCTCTAAGGTTTGATTAGGTAAGATACGAGCAAAATAGCTTTGGGTTTCGGCGATAATGATATGCCTCAAGCCCACAATGGCGATCAAGTTAGGGATAGCCATCAAACCATTAACCGTATCGGCCAACAACCAAATCACATCAAGTTTGATAAAAGCACCACCCGCAATCAGTACCAAAAACACCACTTGATACATGCGTAACCCGCGCTCACCGACTAAGTAATACCAACAGCGTTCACCATAATAATGCCAGCCCAAAATCGTGGTAAACGCAAAACACACTAGCGCAATCGTCACCAAATACTGACCCACAAGCGCTGAACCTCCCAGAGCAAAAGCAGCACTCGTCATCGCGGCACCTGCCGTCTCACCACTCCATACCCCAGTGATGATCAGCACTAACCCCGTCATAGTGCAAATGATAATGGTATCGAAGAAAGTACCCGTCATGCTGACGAGACCTTGCTCAACGGGTTCATTGGTCTTAGCGGCAGCGGCGGCAATGGGTGCACTACCTAATCCAGATTCGTTCGAGAACACACCGCGGGCAATACCGATTTGAATCGCCTGCGCGACTGTCGCCCCTAAAAATCCCCCCGCAGCTGAGAGTGGCGTAAAGGCAGATTCAATCACTAAAGCTAAGGCGGGTAAAATCTGCTCGGAGAAACCGACTAAGATCCACACGCAGGCCAACACATAACCAATCGACATCGCAGGCACAAGTTTTTGCGCCACATTTGAAATGCGCTTTACGCCACCCAAAGTGACTGCGGCAACTAACACAGTCAACACAGTCGCAGTCAACCAAGTCGGCACCTCAAAGGCAATCGTCAGCGCATCGCTGATGGCGTTAACCTGTGCAAAAGTACCGATACCGAAAAAGGCCACACCAACCCCAAAGAGAGCGAACAATTTCGCCATCCAAGGTAGACCAAGGCCGCGCTCGATATAATACATAGGGCCACCCGCAATCTGCCCACGAGCATCGGTGGTACGGTACTTTACCGCCAACATACATTCAGCATATTTTGTCGCCATGCCAAAAAATGCCGCCAGCCACATCCAAAATAACGCCCCTGGCCCGCCCATTTTTATTGCCGTCGCCACGCCGACAATATTACCGGTACCGATAGTGGCGGACAGCGCAGTACAAAGCGCGGCAAAGGAAGATAAATCCCCATGACCTTTGGCAGGTTTAAACAACAATCCCATCGCCATCGGCAGACGAAATACTTGGATAAGCTTGAGACGTACAGTGAGGTAAACCCCTGTACCCACTAGCAAACAAAGGGTAATTGGGCCCCAGACGATGCCATTAATACTGGCAAGTAAAGCTTGAAAACTCATGATATTCCTCGAATATTAAACAACAAAATTAATAAACGGAGGAGGAAAAGAAATGGCTGTGACGCGCCGCAGTCGGACGCTATAGCGAGCTATTTTGACCTAATCTCGGCCGAGAATCGCCTAAGCTGAACGCTAAAAGCGTAGCAAGCGAGAGCTCTACACGAGTGCTTTCAATAAGAGCAAAAGTGCTCCATCTCAAGCAAAAGAGTAAAAATAGCCCACGACGACAAACGACAGGGACTGTGCAGTCATCCTCTCCTCTGTCCTTTTGCCTGAGCGTTTCGCGTCGCAGGTTATACAATAACACCACGACACTTTCGCCTTCGGCGCCACCTGATTGCACAATGAGTGCAACTGGTAGTCTCTCCAGAGGCTCGTCCAGTAACAGTCCACGCCTATCGGCACCTGAAAGAGTGCTTTGTTTTCATAAGAAGACTCGCTTCTGTAAAACCAAAGTTGCCTCGTCGGTGTGGGGTCAATTCCCCACTCTCCTGCTACCTTCATCCGAACGGATTGCTAGATTGAGATTTACTCCCAAGCTAACAGGACGCACAGAATGCAACAAATGCGGCGTCAGCTCAAGCCGTTTGCTCACAGTTCGCGGAGGATTTAATCCAGTTGACTATTTTTACACCAAATGACGATTTATGTTTTGTTACTCCGTGGATGATCCTATTACAAGAAAAATCAGTATCTATCTGAATAGAAAATGCTTTACCTTGAACATAGAATGGCAATGCTAAATTGCGGCCACTAAGTAAGTTGCAGCCGCAGTTTGAAACACTGCTACCACACCCGCCGCCAATGGATATAAAGGAGTTGCTCAATGGCCGACGTCGCTAAGCTTAACCAAGTCACCAAAGGCTTTCGCGATGGTGAGCAATATCATCAAGTGCTGCAAGCGGTCAATCTACAAATCCACAGAGGTGAAACCGTGGCGCTTACAGGTCCCAGCGGCAGCGGCAAAAGCACCTTACTCAACCTGATTGCCGGCTTTGAAACGCCAGACTCGGGTGAAATCTTGCTAGAACAAGCGTCCACCTCAACTTGGCAAGACAAAGATTGGAGCCGTTTCAGACGTAATTCCTTAGGTGTCGTGTTTCAGCAATTTAACTTACTCACGCCACTCAACGTGAAAGACAATATCGCCTTCTCCTTAAGTTTAACCGCGCAGCCATGGTCGCCTTGGTGTGACTATCTGGTTGAAAAACTAGGGCTCTTGCCATTACTTCACCGCCAAGTTGAAGCCCTGTCAGGCGGTCAACAACAACGCGTCGCCATCGCCCGCGCCTTAGCCCATAAACCGACCTTGCTACTGGCCGACGAACCTACGGGTAACTTAGATGATGTGTCAGGCAAACAAGTGATGGCACTACTGTGTGAACTGGCACGGGAAAGCCAAACTAGTATCTTGATGGTCACCCACAGCGAAGAATGCGCCGCCTTCATGCAAAAACGTTGGCATTTATCCCAAGGTGCAGTCGCTATCTATGAACAATAAACTGCTCACTAAGGCGACTCCCTCGGGGCTTAGGCTGACGTGGCTCAGCCTAAAGGTTTTTATCGCCCATTATCGCCATGCGCCCATACAAGCAGGTGCCATTCTGCTCGGTATCGCCTTAGCTGTGACTCTGCTCATTGGAGTCAAGGCAACCAACGACAATGCCGTGCGCAGCTATAGCGAGGCGACTGAGTTACTGAGTCAACGCGCCGATGTGCTACTCACTCCGCCCCTTGGACAAAACACTTTAGATGAATCCGTCTATTTCGCCTTGAGACGAGCCGGATTAAGTCAGAGTCTCGCTGTCGTGAGTGGCAAAATCTCCGGTAAAAACGGTCAGTTCTGGCAACTGGAAGGCAGCGATTTGATCGCTGCATTAACACTACAAAAATCGAGAAGTAACGCCTCGACTGACACACAATCAGCCACCTCACCACAGATGAATGACTTACCGCTTGCCGATCTCCTCAGCGGCGCAGCCACAGTAATCATGAGCCGCAGCCTAGCAGCCAAAGTGGCACCAGAAGGTAAACTTGTTTTAGAAAATAGCACCTTAGATGTCATTGCAATTGATGACAGTTTTGGTCTCGGCAGCGCCATATTGGCCGATATGTCCCTCGCCCAGCGATTACTAAACATGCAAGGCAGATTGAGCTATATCGCCATGTTCAGTGAGCGAGAAAACCTACCTAAACTAAAATCCCAACTCGACGCTTTAGGGATTACGCCGCAAAAGGCCAGCTTTAGCCAGCAAGATCAAGGTCAAGCGCTGATAGCGCTGACCCGCAGTTTTCATCTTAATCTTAATGCTATGAGCATGTTAGCCTTCGTTGTCGGCCTCTTTATCGCCTACAACGGTGTGCGCTACAGCCTAATGAAACGGCAAAAACTGTTAGTACAGTTATTACAACAGGGAATAGAGCGCCGCGCCTTGATGACGGCACTGATGTTCGAATTAATTTTGTTAGTTGTCATAGGCTCAAGTCTGGGCTTTATCAGTGGTTTGCAACTCAGCCACTGGCTGCAACCTATGGTCGCCATGACCTTAGAGCAAATGTATGGCGCCCACTTGCTCCCCGGTATTTGGCAATGGACTTGGCTTTTTGAGGCAATTGTCCTCACCTTAATTGCCGCGCTTGCAGCTTGCTTGCCCTTGTATTTAGATCTTACGCGCCAAGCGCTTGCACAAGGGGCGAATCGTTATCAGCAAATGCAGGCACACCGCAAAACCCATAGCATTCAATTTGCCTTAGCCTGTGGCTTATTGACCTTAGCGGCTCTGCTGTTTCCCTTCAGCCAAAGCTATAACATCAGCTTAGTGTTGCTCGGTATCGTCGCTATTGCTATTCCCTTATTGTTGCCACAATTATTGCATTGGGGCGTCAGTGCGTTAATGCCCTTGGCACGTCCTGGATTATGGCAATATCTACTCGCCGAAACCCGTGAGCTTATTGCACCGCTTTCCCTAGCTATGATGGCGATCTTACTGGCGCTCAGTGCCAATGTGTCAATGAACACCCTCGTTGGAAGCTTCGAGCAAACCCTGCGAACTTGGCTAGAAACTCGCTTGCATGCCGATCTCTATATCCGCCCACCGAGCCAGCGTATCGACACGATTCAAACCCAATTGATGCACGATCCTAGAGTCAGCGGTCTTTATCAGCAGTGGCAAATTGAAGCCCTGCTTTCACTGCCAGTTTCGACGGATAATCCGAGCGAGCAGACGATTCCGGTGAGCCTACTCAGCCGCGATGAATTTTCGACTCGGCACACCAGTGCGCTTAAAGAAAGCCTGCCCACATTGTGGCAATCCTACTTTAATGCACCCGTTGTATTGGTGAGCGAACCTCTTGCCATCAAATACCAATTACAGCTTGGTGATACTGTGTCATTGGATGTGCTCGAGAAAACAGGAAACAGCAAAGCCATTATTGGCGGCATTTATTATGACCACGGCAATACCCGAAACGAGGTCATTATCAGCCAGCCACTTTGGCAACGGGCCCAGTTACCTGTACTGCCAGTCAGTTTAGCGGCGAGTTTTCACGGTAAAGAGCAAGGCAGTAGGATAAGTGAAGCGCAGCTTGATCAACTACAAGTCCAACTGGCGACTGAGTTAGGTTTATCCCAAGCACAAATCTACAGCCAAACTAAGATTAAAACCCAAGCTATCGCTATGTTTAAACGCACTTTTTCCATTACCTTAGTGCTGAATAGTTTAACCTTGATTGTCGCCGCGATTGGCCTCTTTAGTGCCTGCTTAATGTTGACTCAGGCAAGGCAAGCGCCACTGGCACGGCTGTATTCCCTCGGCGTCAGTCGTAATGCTCTGCGCGGCATGGTGTTTATGCAGATGCTGATTGTGGTGCTGATCACTTGCCTGCTCGCTATGCCAACGGGCGCGCTATTAGGTTACCTGCTTATTAATAAGATCACCTTGCAAGCCTTTGGCTGGACGATAAAAATGATTTGGGATTGGCAAGCTTACGGCCATGCAATACTGATTGCCTTAACCACCTGCACCTTAGCCGTACTCTTACCGCTGTATTGGCAAACCCGCAAACCACTGGTCGCCAGTCTGCAACAGGAGACACTGTGATGAAAACACTCAATCTAAACAGTATTGTATGGGCAGTAGTTGGGTTAATGCTTATCGGCGGCTGTGATAAAACGCCATCGACGCAAAACACTCAGTCCAAATCCATGGCCAATGTGGTGGGGAAAACCTCTACTAATCAAGATGATTTAGCTTTTACGCCTGTTGTTCCCGGCTATAGATTTGAATTTCCGCGGGATCACTTGGCGCACAATGGCTTTCGCCAGGAATGGTGGTATCTGACCGCGAATTTAACGACAGAAACAGGTGAGCAACTCGGCGCTCAGTGGACTCAGTTTAGAGTCGCCCTTAAACCCCCTGCTCCGCAAGAAACAACTCTGCAAGTAACAGATGCAACGCCCAAAAATGAATCCACGTGGGAGACTCAGCAGCTTTACTTGGCCCACAGCGCATTAACCTCGAGTCAAACTCATCTGGCTCACGAAAAGTGGTCGCGCCGCCATAGCGAGTTTGCCGAGGTGAAATTAGATCCTTATCAAATCCGCCTCGATAACTGGCACTGGCAGAGCGAAACCAATGCACTCTTTCCCGCGACCTTAACGGTGGAGAATTCTGATTTTAGCTATCGACTTCAGCTTAATAGCCAAGCGCCACTGCAATACCAAGGCGTTAACGGCTATAGCCTTAAAAGCCGCGACGGCCAAGTAGCCTCTTACTATTACAGCCAACCCTTTATTGAAATTTCAGGTGAAATCAACCGCAATGGCAAAGTGGAGCAAGTCACAGGCCAAGGTTGGCTCGACAGGGAATGGAGCTCGCAATTCCTCACTAAAACGCAACAGGGCTGGGATTGGTTCGCGCTCAGGTTAAATGATGGCTCGACGCTGATGTTGTTTCAGCTACGGGATCAGTCTCCGGCAGAGTCCGCAAAGAATGCACCTATCTCAGCATTTTATAGCGCCAGAAGAATGTTTGCCGATGGCACTGGGCGCAACATCAATTCCACTGACAATCCCAATGACATTCAGATGACGCCTCTTAAATGGCAACACACAGTCAATGGCGACTATCCCGTTAGCTGGCAAGTCAAAATCCCCAGCGAAAATATCGATCTCACTATCACCCCGCTCAATCCCAATAGCGCTATGCCATTATCAACGCCCTACTGGGAAGGCCCAGTGCATCTCTCTGGCAGCCATACAGGTACGGGTTATATGGAGCTAACGGGCTATTGAGCCCAAACATAGTTCTTATAACCAGAAATGCTAAGTCAGCGCGAAGTAACATAACAAGATAGTTATTCAGAGAATGATCTTAAGCTGCTGTTGTATAAAGACATAGCAACACGCAATACGTGACCAAGCCCACAATAACACCCTATTTGCGATCGAGTTCAAGACTAATAATCAACCAATTGTTGCATTTTAAAGTCAACCCAAATACAGTATCATAAATTTAAATGACAACGCTGTCATAACGTACAAATAACAGTTTAACTCTCACGTTTATGAGTGACTGCAATGCGCATCAACCGACACAAATGGAGTTGTGAATGAGTTCTATCATCCGCATAGAGAAAGGTTTTACCTTAATTGAACTCATGATCGTCGTTGCAGTTATTGGCATTCTCGCTGCTATCGCTATCCCTTCTTTTTCCGAATACCTAAAGCAAGGTCGTCGTTTCGATGCCCAGCAATATCTGATGACGAGCGTGCAAGCACTAGAGCGCAATTATTCCCGTCAAGGTAAGTATCCTACTGCGCAAACCTTAACCAACAGTCCTTATTACACCTTTAGCTACACACCGGCGGACGACAAGTTAAGTTTCTCCCTCTCGGCAGTCCCAACCAGCCGCCAATCGGATAGCTGTGGCACCTTAAGCATTAATCAGAAAGGTGTTCGAACTCCCGCTGCCAATTGTTGGACAAATTAAATGTCGAGCACGTGGAATCAAGGATTTACCTTAGTTGAGCTTATGGTTACCGTCGCGATTATCGGTATTTTAGGCAGCTTAGCCCTCCCTTCGTACCGCGACGTTATGGCACGTGAACAGCTAACAGCCGCTGCGAATGAATTGGCCTCTAGCTATAAATTTGCCCGCAGTGAAGCGGTAAAACGCAGTACTTTAATTACTCTCACGGCAACAGAAACGGGTCTTTGGGTCATTAAAGATAGCGACGATAACGAATTGAAGGTATTTACGCCTCCGACACATGGAATTGATGTAACAGGACTGACTAGCATCAGCATCAGTGCCACAGGCAATACCGCCAAAACCAGTATTTCATTGGCGAACAGTCAAGGTGAAAACATGAATTTATGCATTTTACCGAGCGGCCAAAGTCAACTTCAAAGTGAGGATTGTGCATGAAAGCCTTCAATCACATAGGTAAAACGCACCTTGGCTTTACCATGACAGAAGTTTTAGTCTCACTCGTGGTATCAGTCACCTCATTGCTTGCACTGGCGAAAGCACAGTTATCATCGCTACAACACGCCACCAATAGCTTTCAATACACAGTTGCCACAGTGCAAGCGCAAAATGTCATTGAACAGATTTGGCCAAGGTTATGCGAAGTGCAAAAGCAACCCGCACGCTTCGAAGATATCAATTTTAGAGCCAGTTTAAGCCAAGATTTCCCCGCAGGCTTTGACTTAGTATTACCCGCCACTTATCAAGACAACATGGCAATTACTGTGACTTGGCAAGATGGTCGAGTCGATACCAATAATAGCGTCAGTCTTAACGCCAGCTTTCCGCATCTGTGTAAGGTTTAACTGTGATTTCAGCTCATCGCACTCAACGGAGACACATTAAACTCACCTCAAGACAAACGGGGTTTAGCTTATCCGAACTGATGATTGCCATGGTATTAGGGCTAATCATCATGATCGCTGTGATCAATTTCTTTGCGCCACTTAAGACTACTGTTGAGGAAAGTAAACGTCTAGAAAATGCCGCTGACGCCTTAAGGTACGCCACGCTAACACTCAGTAAAAGCATCAAACAGGCGGATAATGTCGCCCTTGTATCGGCTAACGAACTCGTCCTAAGCACGCATGCCTCCGCAAGCCAACCGAGTATTAGCTGTTTAGGCCAAAGTAAAACCGCTGATTACACCGAAACCTTTAGCTTTTTAGCACCTAACTTATCCTGCGACGATGGTGATGGCGCACAAACGCTTCTCACTGGGCTAGAAGCGGCTCACTTCTCTCAAACTGGTGAACTCGTCAGTATTAATTTGAAACCCTTAGCTTTACCGACCCAATATGATCAGGGTATTAGCTTACAGATCGCACTGCGTAAACCTCTTTGGCAACAAGCCATTAATTCACAACAAGTGCCATAGGCACGAGGAAGCACAGACATGCACACGGAACGTTCATTTGCTTACGCTTCGCCACTTCGCGGCAGTATCAATAAGCAAAAGGGGGCAGTGTTACTTATCGTCTTAGTCTTCAGCCTATTAGCCAGTTTGTTGGTCGTGACATCACTGCGAGATAACTTAGTACAAGAGCGGCTGAGCGGGAACTTCCATAAGCAAGTCAATGCACAACTCACCGCCGAACAAGGCATGTATGAAAGCTATAACACCCTCAAAGCGACTTTAATTAAAGTGCCCCAAAGCACGGCAGCCTCTTTAAATGACAGCCTGCCAAAGAGTGCCTCAGGCAGCATCGACGGCAGTGCCTATGCGTTAACAAAAGCCGTGACCCTGAGCGCCGAACTCAGCGTCAACAGCACTGGACAACACTTAGAAGGTCAAGCGAAACTCAATGCTCTCTTTGCCCTAAAGGGCGCAAAGGGAAATAATATTTTTAACGATGCCATCGTTTCCTGCGAGAGCCTCAATCTTACCGGCAGTAGCACAATCGATGGTTACGACTCACGTAAAGGCGCCTACGGCGATAGCTTCAACAATGCTCAAGGCAGCAGCCAACTCAATAAGCATGGTAAAGGCAATGTGACAACGGTTGAACCAAATGCTGATGTGACGCTGTCGGGCAATTCACCGATTTACGGCGATGTCAGTGCGACGGGAAATGTTACGTTAACAGGCTCATCTTCCTTAATGGGGAATATTCAAAGCAATAAAGATGTCATCGTAGGCACAGGAACTGTCGGGGGAAATATCGCAGCAGGTCATAATTTTGAGCTAAAGAACAGTGGGACTGTTGAAGGCTCAGTGCAAGCCAATCAGAATGCATCAACAGCTCCCGGTGCCAAAGTGAATGGGACACTTCAATATGGCGGCGATGGCACCTTTCATCAAAATAGCAGCATTGGCCAAACGGTGAATCTAGCACCCAATGTATCTCCCGTTCCCACTAAGTCCTGTGATCCATTAGATATTGGTGCCGTAATGGGAGGGTTTAAAATGCCCAACAATGGCGTAAGAACAATTGCATCAACCCAGAATGTAACCATTTCCCCAACGGGCTCGACTGCGAGTTCAGGTAACAGTAATGCGTTTCCGGCCCTGTCCTCAAGTTCAGAGAATATCTTCGGTTCTGAAACCCCAGTATTTAATCTCGACAGTTTAGTCATGAGTAGCGATGGTGTATTAAACATCAGCGGTGGGGATGTCACACTGATAATCAATGGTGACTTTAAAATGAGTGGCGCAAACCAACTAAATATCGCCCCAGGCTCAAGCCTAACGCTATTTGTGAATGGTGAGATTTCCTTTACGGCAGGCACCAATAACGGTAATAGCATTAAAAGCCAAACCCTAACCAGCAGCAATAAACCGCCGTTAGCGATTTATTCGGGTTCAAATAAAGATGTGACTGTCAGTGGAAGCGTACCGATTTACGCCGCGCTTTATGCGCCTAAATCCAAAGTCAATCTGCCCGGTGGTCCCGAAATCTTCGGCTCAGTAAGAGGTAAATCCATCACCGCCACGGGCAATGGCAAGATCCATTATGACAATGCCCTAGGCGAAGCCGATTTGGGCAGTGAAAATGCTATTCCGCCTGCGATAGTGCTTAAAGGTTGGCAATACTTATAATCCTGCTCCATTGGCCGTATCCCATATACGGCCAAGTACAAAGCCTCTCATCTACAATAATCTCAAAGCTTAAATATCAAACTGGGAGTTAGATCACTCGCAAAACTTTGATCCGGATCGACTATCGCTTTCAATACCTCTTGTGAGGTATACCCACATTTTTTATCAGGTCTAGACTCGCCAGTATCAGCACTCGGTTACCCTCCTTTTTAATCTTAAGTAACCGAGTTTACGCTACTACAGGTCATCCCATATGAGTCAGGAATACCACGTCACCAGCCTTGTGGTGCATGCCACGCCTAAAGCCTTACAGCAGGTTGAAGCCAATATCCTCGCATTAGTGGGTACCGATATTCATGCAATTACACCCGAAGGAAAATTGGTTGTCACCCTAGAAGGGAGTAGCCAAAGAGCGATTCTTGACAATATTGAAGCCATCAATGCCCTGTCCGGCGTGTTATCTGCCAGCTTGATTTACCACCAAGTAGAACCCTTAGTACAAGAGAGTGAGGAAATATTATGAGCATAAGCCGCCGCGAGTTTCTCAAGGCCAACGCAGCGGTTGCCGCTGCAACGGCCGTTGGCGTCACACTTCCCATTAAGATGGTCGAAGCCGCCGAACAAGCTGACAGTATCAAGTGGGATAAAGCTCCCTGCCGTTTCTGCGGTGTGGGGTGTAGCGTATTAGTGGGCACCCAAGCGGGCAAAGTGGTCGCCACTAAGGGGGATCCTGAAAGTCCTGTCAACCGTGGCCTTAACTGTATTAAAGGTTATTTCCTATCAAAAATCATGTACGGCAAGGACAGATTAACCACGCCATTGCTGCGGATGAAAGACGGCAAATATCATAAAGAAGGTGAATTCACCCCAGTCAGCTGGGATGTGGCCTTCGATACTATGGCGGCGAAATGGAAACACAGTCTCACCACCAAAGGTCCGACGTCAGTGGGTATGTTTGGCTCCGGCCAATGGACTATTTGGGAAGGTTATGCCGCCTCTAAACTTCATAAAGCAGGCTTCCTTACCAACAATATAGATCCTAATGCGCGCCACTGCATGGCCTCAGCCGTAGGCGGCTTTATGCGCACCTTCGGTATCGATGAACCCATGGGTTGTTATGACGATTTAGAAGCCGCCGATCAGTTTGTGCTCTGGGGCGCAAACATGGCGGAGATGCACCCAATTCTGTGGGCACGAATATCCGATAGACGTTTAAGCAGTCCAACGTGCCGAGTGCATGTGCTGTCAACCTTTGAGAATCGCAGCTTCGATTTGGCCGATAACCCTATGGTGTTCCGCCCACAGTCGGACTTAGTGATCCTCAACTATATCGCCAATTACATTATTGAAAATAAAGCCGTTAATACCGACTTTGTTACCAAACACACTAAGTTTGCCCTTGGGGTAGATGATATCGGCTATGGCCTGCGTCCAGAACATCCATTAGAGAAAAAAGCCAAAAATCCAGGCAATGGTAAATCCACGCCCATTAGCTTTGACGAGTATGCCAAGTTTGTCAGCACTTATACGCTGGAATATGCCGCCAAGATGAGTGGCGTCGAGCCAGAGAAGCTGGAGATTTTAGCCAAAGCCTATGCCGACCCTAACGTTAAAGTCATGAGTCTGTGGACCATGGGCATTAACCAACACGTTCGCGGCGTGTGGGCGAACAACATGCTTTACAACATCCATTTGCTCACGGGCAAAATTGCCACACCGGGTAACAGTCCTTTCTCATTAACAGGTCAACCTTCGGCTTGCGGTACTGCACGTGAAGTCGGTACTTTCGCCCACCGTTTACCCGCCGATATGGAAGTCACTAACGACAAGCACCGCGCCATTACCGAAAAGCTATGGCAAGTGCCAGAAGGGACCATTCCCGCCAAACCTGGCTACCATGCCGTACTCCAGAGCCGTATGCTCAAAGATGGCAAGCTCAACTGCTACTGGACAATGTGTACCAATAATATGCAGGCAGGCCCCAACATCAACGATGAAATCTATCCAGGTTTCCGTAATCCAGAAAACTTTATCGTAGTTTCAGATCCCTACCCAACCATCACAGCCATGGCGGCAGATTTAATTTTGCCAACGGCAATGTGGGTCGAGAAAGAAGGAGCTTACGGCAACGCCGAGCGCCGTACTCATATGTGGCATCAACAAGTAAAAGCTCCAGAAGGCGCAACCTCAGATCTGTGGCAACTAGTCGAATTTTCGAAACGATTCAAAGTCTCCGAAGTCTGGCCAGCCGAACTGATAGCCAAACAACCGGAATACGCGGATAAAACCTTATATGAAGTGTTATTTGCCAATGGCGTGATCGACAAGTTCCCAACTTCCGATTGCAAAGCCGAATTAAACGATGAGAGCGAACACTTCGGTTTCTACCTGCAAAAAGGTATTTTCGAAGAATATGCAGCTTTCGGTCGTGGCCATGGCCATGATTTAGCCGACTTTGACCGTTACCATGAAACCCGCGGCCTACGCTGGCCAGTCGTTAATGGCAAAGAAACTCTGCGTCGTTTCGTTGAGGGGAGCGATCCTTATGTCAAAGCGGGTGAAGGCTTTAAATTCTATGGCAAGCCAGATGGCAAAGCGGTGATTTTCGCCCTGCCCTATGAGCCCGCCGCCGAAGAGCCGAATGAAGAATACGATTTATGGATGTCGACTGGCCGCGTGCTGGAGCATTGGCACACAGGCTCGATGACAGCCCGCGTACCAGAGCTTTACCGTGCCTACCCCGACGCGCAAATTTTCATGCATCCAGAAGATGCGAAAGCTCGCGGCGTACAACGTGGTGACGAAGTCATAGTGGCCTCACCGCGCGGTGAAGTGAAAACCCGAGTTGAAACCAAAGGCCGTAACAAACCGCCACGCGGCGTAGTATTTATGCCTTTCTTCGATGCGCGCCAGTTAGTCAACAAACTGATATTGGATGCAACCGATCCCCTGTCAAAAGAAACTGACTTTAAAAAATGCCCAGTGAAAGTCTTCAAGGCGGAGAATAACCAATGAGAAAAATACTCACCTTAACTGCGTTACTCGTCGCCATTACCGGCTGTTCAGGTCAGCAAACCGACACCAACGTAGCACCAGTTAATATTCAATCCCTCGCAGGAAACATGGCGATCACCGACATTCGCCCAGCCGATGCCATGGCGATTTATCCTAGTCGCGGCACCGCCATTGAGCGCAGTTTTAGCGAACAACCCCCGCTCATCCCACATAAGGACGATTACAAGATCACCTTAGATAAAAATGGCTGTTTAAGCTGCCATAGTTGGGACAAGGCAAAACGCATGAAAGCCACGCCAGTAGCTAAGTCCCACGTGATTGATGATAAAGGCACAGTGAACGGGCATAACTATGCCTGTACTCAATGCCATGTCGCTCAGGCCGAAAACAAGCAACCACTCGTCGAGAATCAGTTCTCCGGCAAGTAAATCTCCATCCCCTGCAAAGCCAAGCCACTCGAATTGATTAGGGTGGCTTTTTTGCTATTTAAGCATCCAATCCTAATGAGTTAGCTTAGAGCCAGTAATAAGTATTCAAGTAAATATAAGACTAAACGTCTATCGCTGGTTCAGCGTCCGTTGCTGAACAGTACTTTCACCAAGGAAGGGATTGAGCAGAAGTTAAAAAGGCAAAGTGAGAATAGAGGGAAATGAAAATAAGAGCAGAATCTAAAACACAGAAAAGTAAAAACCCAGCCTAGGCTGGGTTTACTTGTTGTTTTGCTTTATGCAAATCACCCGCTGGAGCCGTTTTAGTTACTTGCGCCGCTTTAGCGTTTTGCACATCTTTTGCCACAGGCATAGCCGCCTGCCACAAAGCACCTACCCACAGACTTGAACTTGATTTCATCGGTATTCCCCTGTTTTGTTAACAAGGTCAAAGTAATACTTAGGCTATCATTAGTAAAATGAATAAATTCCATAATATGGATTCCATTTGAGCATGAACATCCCAATCAAGACCTTACAGTGTTTTCTGACCTTAGTGGAAACTGAAAACTTTACCCGCGCCGCGCAGAAATGTTTTATCACCCAGCCGACACTAAGCAAAATAATCCAGAGACTTGAAGAAAGCCTTGGTGAAACCTTGCTGATCCGGAATAACCAAAAGGTTGAGTTAACTCAAGCTGGTCAGCTCTTTGAGCACAGTGCACGGGAAATCCTCGGCCAATGGCATAGATTGCAGGAGGACATGAGTAACCTTAGCGGTCTCAAATCGGGGCGGTTGCGACTGGGTGTATGTCCTATGATGAGCAGTCTTATTATTGGTTTGCTCACTAGCTATCGTAAGCGTTATCCGGGGGTTGAACTACACATGTATGAGTACGGTGGATTCGGCTGCGAACAAGCATTGCTCAATAACAGTCTCGATATCGCCTTTACCGCGCTACCCACGACCCATGAGACAGAACTCGTCAACCAACCCCTGACTAAGTACCCTTTACTCGCATGCCTGCCTGAAGGACATCCCTTAGCCGAGAAAGACCACTTAAAATGGCAGGACTTCCAACCCTATCCTTTTATCCTCTACAACGAAGACTTCTCCCTTGCTAAACTGATTAATCGCCTCAGTCGCAAAGCAGGTGTTCAACTCAATATTGCCTTTCGCAGCGGTCAGTGGGATTTCCTTGCCGCCATGGTCGAAGCCGATATGGGCGTCGCTATTTTACCTGAGCCTATCTGCAATCGATTAAGCACCAGTAAACTGGTCTTTAAACCTATGCAGCCCGCAATGACATGGGATCTGGCGCTTATTTGGCGCCAAAGTTTACCTTTAACACCGGCAGCCAAGGCCTTGCTCGAATTGAGTAAACAAAAAACTGAAGGCTGAGAAAATAAAGCGAGAACTAATATTATTTTAAACAACGAGATACGAAACTTCGTCAGCCGTAGCGGGTGATTACAGTTGGATCTCTCCCATAAAAAAACCGCTGCGAGCCTAGGGGCCGACAGCGGTTTTTATTAGCTAAGGTAAGTTAAGAATTACTTCTTAGCTTCAGCAGCCTTACGTTCTTTAACTTGAGCAACAACTTTCTCAGCTACGCTAGCTGGACATTGGCTGTAGTGTGAGAACTCCATAGAGAACTGACCACGACCAGAAGTCATTGTACGTAAAGTACCGATATAACCGAACATTTCTGATAACGGTACGTCAGCTTTAACGCGAACACCTGTTACACCAGCAACTTGGTCTTTGATCATGCCGCGACGACGGTTTAAGTCACCGATCACATCACCCACGTTGTCATCTGGGCTGAACACGTCAACTTTCATGATTGGCTCAAGAAGTTGTGGTTTAGCTTTAGCGATAGACTGACGGAAAGCGCCTTTAGCAGCGATTTCGAACGCGATTGCTGATGAGTCAACTGCGTGGAATGCACCGTCAGTTAATTCGAACTCAACGTCTAACACTGGGAAGCCAGCGATAGTACCTGTGTTCATCATGCTCGCGAAACCTTTCTCAACTGCTGGCCAGAATTCCTTCGGAACGCTACCACCAACTACTGAAGATTTGAACACGAAACCAGTGTTTGGCTCACCTGGGCGGATGATATATTCGATCTTACCGAATTGACCAGAACCACCTGATTGTTTCTTGTGAGTGTATTGATCTTCAACCATTTGAGTAATGGTTTCACGGTAAGCAACTTGTGGCTCACCTACGATCAATTCAACGCCATAAGTACGCTTCAGAATGTCTACTTTGATATCTAAGTGAAGTTCGCCCATACCTTTAAGGATGGTTTCACCTGAATCTTCGTCAGTTTCTACGCGGAATGATGGATCTTCAGCGATCATCTTACCGATAGCGATACCCATTTTCTCAGAACCGCCTTTATCTTTTGGCGCTACTGCGATAGAGATAACTGGCTCTGGGAACACCATAGCTTCTAAGGTAACAGGGTGTTTCACGTCACATAAAGTGTGACCAGTTTGAACGTTCTTCATACCCACGATAGCGATAATATCGCCAGCTTGAGCTGATTCAATTTCAATACGGTCATCAGCGTACATTTCACACATACGGCCGATACGTTCAGTTTTGCCAGTCGCGCTGTTCAGGATGGTATCACCCTTCTTCAGACGGCCTGAATAGATACGTACGAAAGTCAGGGCACCGAAACGGTCATCCATGATTTTGAACGCTAACGCTTTTAATGGCTCATCAGCAGAAACGATAGCGAATTCGCCAGTTTCGTTGCCTTCTTCGTCAGTCAATGGTTGTGGATCAACTTCGTCTGGTGCTGGTAAATAATCAACAACAGCATCAAGAACCAGTTGCATACCTTTGTTCTTGAACGCAGAACCACAGTATGTTGGGAAGAATGCCAGTTTGCGAGTACCAGTACGAATACAACGCTTGATGTCTTCGATAGATGGCTCTTCGCCTTCCATGTACGCTTCCATCACTGCATCGTCCTGTTCAACTGCAGTTTCGATCAGCATTTCACGGTATTCTTCAACCATGTCAACCATATCAGCAGGAACGTCTAATACTTCGAAGTTTTCTGGAATACCAGAGTCATCCCACACGTATGCTTTACGAGTTAATAGGTCAACAACACCAGTGAATTCGTCTTCAACACCGATTGGCAGAACCATAACCAGTGGAGTTGCAGCTAATACGTCTTTAGTTTGCTTAACAACGCGTAAGAAGTCAGCACCCATACGGTCTAACTTGTTTACGAAGATAATACGCGCAACTTCAGATTCGTTCGCATAGCGCCAGTTAGTTTCTGATTGAGGCTCAACACCGCCTGAACCACAGAATACACCGATACCGCCATCAAGCACTTTCAGAGAACGATAAACTTCAACGGTGAAGTCAACGTGTCCTGGGGTGTCGATAACGTTGAAACGGTGATCTTTCCAGAAGCAACTTACAGCAGCGGACTGAATAGTAATACCGCGCTCAGCTTCCTGTACCATGAAGTCAGTGGTAGATTCACCATCGTGAACTTCACCGATTTTATGGATTTTACCGGTTAGCTTAAGGATACGCTCGGTGGTCGTGGTTTTACCCGCGTCAACGTGAGCGAAGATACCAATGTTTCTGTATTTGGATAATTCGGTCATGATTCAACTTTAATGAGTAGTTTAAGAAGTAGACGGAGTATGCGACAAACACCGACACACCGCACATCAGATTATTTTAGGCGCATATTGTAAATTGGAACCCTGCTCGGCGCAAATGGCTAGAGTACTTTTTCACGATAAAGTCGCGTAATAATTTAGGTAAATAGCCATAAACACGAACTAAAACAGATAAGTAAAACACTTTAGCTTATTTTTCACTCAATCAATAAAAACCGTTAAATAAACCTCCTTTTAATGGAATAAGACGATTTTTAAGGGATTTCTATCATATCGTCAGTACAAACATCAAACATTAACCTGCAAGCATGGATGCTAGAACAATCATGTTATACCTATCTTCAAAATAGAGATCACATCCGCGACTCACTTCAATCGCAGTCTTTTAGCCAAATAACCACAAATCAGTCTTGAGTAAACCCTTACGTGTCGATGCACATTTGATTACGCCCTTGTGCTTTAGCACGATAAAGGGCTCGATCTGCCCGCTCAAAACACAATTGTATAGGTTCGTTTTCTGCGAGCTTAGCGACACCAAAACTACAAGTTAAGTGAACATTGTCAGTAAATTGATAATTGTTAATCCTCTGCGCAATCCGCACACACAAGCTTTCAACTAATGGCAATGATGACTGTTGGCAGAGGATCACAAATTCTTCGCCCCCCCAACGTGCGACCACATCAGAATCACGCACACAGTGCTGTAATACCTGTGACACTTGCTCAAGGATCCGATCACCGACGTTATGCCCTAGCGTGTCATTAATCTCTTTAAAGTAGTCGATATCAATCATTACAAGGCACATGCCTGCCCCAGCAGATTTATCATGCTGCTCGTTATTAATAAAAAAGCGATTAAAGTAATGTCGGTTATACAATTTAGTTAAGGGGTCGTGGGTAGATAAAAATTCGAGTTCGGCATTTGACGCTTCAAGCTGTTCGCGTAAAGTTTCCAACTGTTTATTCTTATCGGTTAATCTTCGATTATATTGACTCATAAAGTAAGTTTTCGCCCCCAATATTAGGAGCAACAGACACGTCGCGCAGATAATTTGATACACAAGCGAATAGTTAGTCTCATCTATCACAGTCACATTATTCCACTTCTGATAAATCGTGATCCGCTCTTGCTCACTCACAGTGTTTAAGGCTTTATTTATCACAGGTAACAATGACTCTTGACCATAAGCGACCCCCATCCGTAACTCATCTTCCGGCCCGCCCCAACCCGCAATTTTTAAATGATCAAATCCCATTTGTTGAATGTAAGCGTTAACCGAAAACATTGACCCAACAAACAGATCTGCACGTTTATCCAGAACCGACTGCAATCCCGCAGGTTCACTGGCAACAGTAAGCATTTCTATCTGAGGATAATAATGCTGAATATACTCCGCTAAACGATAACCTTTTGGCACGGCTAAAATACGCGTATTGATATTCTCCAATCCTTGCAGAAAAGGCTGTTCTTTAAGTGAAACGAGCACATTGGGTGAGCGGAAATAGACATCACTGAAGTGCAGATAAGTCTCGCGTATTAGCGTTTTATTCAACATAGGGGTTAAATCGCACTGACCACTTTGCAAAAAAGATAAAGTTTCGGTCCAAGAAGATGTCGGCACTAGCTGAAACTTAAGGGAAGAATGTGACTCAACATGACGAATATAGTCCGATGAAATCCCCAGATGCTTACCTTCTCGTATTCCTTCATAGGGCAACCAATCAGGATCAACGCAATAACGGACTATCACAGCAGACTTGGCGCTAACATCTTGATCCGCAAGTTTAGCACTAGACACCATGAAACGATCAGCATTCACCAGTAATGGCATACACAGCAATAGCGACAATAACCTCAATAAGCCACGCAATTCCATTGAAATGTCAACCTAAAAGCTGATGCTAGATGGGGAATGTAAAAAAAGTGTATACGTGAAAACCACACAATACCAATTCCCATCATTGCTTATACGAAACGCTCGTTTGTCCATTGTGTCTTAACGCCTTCGTACATCAGCAAAACTTATCTTCATAAGGTGATCAGTTGATGGGAAAGAACGTTGCTAAGTTCACTCAGTCCTAAATTCACTCCGTCTGAGTTTGGTATCACATTTTAAAAAGCCAATATTTATCGCTTGTTTCATCATCAGGGCTATCCTAAATAACCACCCTTACTCGCCATCCAAAGCCATCATAGCGCCTTTTGCAAACTGCGCTTATAGGAGCCTTAACTTCTACAGCTACGTTCTTTGGCCGCTATACCGCGATCATGATGGACTGTGCGGGTGGCATCAAACAAAGATGGCAGAAGATTTTATAATCTGAGATAAAACTGCAGCCTTATTCTCCGGAACTGAATCTGATAGAACAGTTGTCGCGGATATTAATAGAATTGATATAAAGCCAAATGGTGCAAATTATTCGTATCGTGGAAGGTAAAAAAGGGATTATCGAGAGAAAATAGGAGGAAAACTGACTAATTAAATAGACACTAGGCTGGATTTAACAAATTGCGGACGCAAAAAAGCCAGCTTATTCAGCTGGCTTCGTTACATCTCAATGAGATAATTAGGCGCTTGGCGATGACCTACTCTCACATGGGGAGACCCCACACTACCATCGGCGCGTTTGCGTTTCACTTCTGAGTTCGG